>CAVRGO010000004.1:610000-5906996 GCA_963720745.1 uncultured Acidobacteriota bacterium | reverse complement strand
AGGGTGAAGCCGTTCACGAGCCTTTTGATCTACGAAGATCAGGACGCGGTTAACGCGATTCCGACGCAGGGGGACATGCTTGGATCCTATGTGGATCTTGAGTTGTTTTATCAGTACATCTGGCAAGAATTCGAGAAGTATCCGGAGTATCGGTCAGACACGGCATTCATCTTCGCGGCTGAGGGGATGGATGAACTGCTGATGATTGCTCCGAGCGATTTTCCTCTCAAAAGGTCCGACCGTCCGCAATCGCTCGCCGCGGTGCACGCCAGCATGAGATCGTGGATGAACCTGTAAAATAGATAACCACGAGAGGCTTTCTGCTGTGAACAGACGCCGATTCCTTGCAGCCGCTGCTACAATTCCGGCTCTCCGTGGAGGCGCGAACGACCGCAAGCTGCTTTTGCCTAGCGACGAGGCCGACGAACTCGGGTTCCGCCTGATGTGGTACAACCCGGTTCCAGCGCTCGATCCAAAAACGTACACCTTGAAAGTTCGCGGGTTGGTCGACAAGCCGCTAGCAGCCCGTGGTGCAAGTCAAAATGCGACATAATCACGCGCCTAAGTCATTGATTTGACTGAGGCGGTTTTGCCGTCTCCGAATTTGCCTCATTTCTGCCACGGGCTGCTAGAACTCACCCTCGCCGATCTCAACAGGTTGCCGCGCGAAACCCAGAACTCCAGGATGAAGTGTGTTCAGTGCTGGTCCTCCCGCACGAACTGGGGAGGGTTTCGTTTCGGACACCTGCTCGAGAAAGCAAAGCCGGCGCGAAACGCGAAGGCGGTCCGGTTTGATTGCGCCGACAAATGGTATGAGTACTTCACGCTCGAGGATCTCGCAAAACCTCACTTTATGATGGTCCTCGATATGGGCGGGCGGCCCTTGGCGGACCGCCATGGGGGTCCTCTCCGGCTCCTCGACCCCACACGATACGGGTACAAATCCGCGAAGCTGATTACCTCCGTCGAATTTGTTCTCGAGGCCAAGGGCAGCATGGCCTGCGACATCGGGCCATACTATACGCCCACTGGTGAGATCAAGGCGGGCTACGATCATCCGCTCGACCTTGGCGCCAATGTTCGCAAGAAGATTTCGGGCGGAGAGATCACGGACTATTGAGGATCGTCAAGTTTATTGTGATCGGTTTCTTGATGGTAATCGCGGTCGCGTCGGCGCTGACGTACCCCCGCGCGGCCGCCAATCCGGATCGACCTTTGTTCGAGGGCGCGCGCATCGATCCGAGCGTGCTTGCGACGTTTCGCCGGTCGTGTGCAGACTGCCATTCGGAGGCGACGCGATATCCGTGGTACAGCTATGTGGCACCGGTCTCGATTCTCATCTCGAACGATGTCGCGCAAGGCCGCGAACGCCTGAATCTGTCACGCTGGAGCAAGTACTCACCCATACGCCAGCAGCGGCTTCTTTCGGAAATCGCGAACCAGGTGAAGGATCGCGAGATGCCGCTGCGAGTGTACACGTTCGTGCATCGAGGGACGATTTTGTCAGATGCCGAAATCTCTCAGGTGTTCAAGTGGACTCAGGAAGAGCGCCTACGACTGATTTATGCTGCGCCGGGTTCGTAGGCGGCTCCTGTATTGTTTGGAGCCCTTAGCAATATCAAGACACAAGTTCGTGCTCGATCTGCTCGAGGGTCTTATCCTTCGTTTCCGGCAGGCTTCGCCAGATCACGAGCAGCCCGATGACCGAAACGCCGCAATAGAGTAAGAACGTTCCCGCCGATCCCAAGCCGCGATTCAGAAAAGGAAACGTGTACGTCAGAACAAAGCAGGCTATCCAGAGCGCGAACACTGATACGGCCATCGCCGCGCCGCGGATCCGGTTCGGAAAGATCTCGGACAGCACCACCCAGGTCACTGGAGCCAGCGTACAGGAATACCACGCAACGGCAACCACGACCGCGAGCAACACCGGCCAACCCCGGAACCCGAACAGATAGCTGATCCCGAGCGAGAAATAGATGATGGCGAGCCCGGCGGCCCCGGCGATCATCAGCGGCCGCCGGCCGAGCCGGTCCACGGTGTAGATCGCGACAAAGGTGAATACAAAATTGATGAGTCCCGTGATGACGATGTTAAATAGAATGTCCGACACCTGGTAGCCCGCCGCGGCGAAAATCTCCTGGGCGTAATTGAAGACGACATTGATGCCACACCACTGCTGGAATACCGCAAGGAAAATGCCAAGTGCGACGATGCGGCGGATCGAGGGCTCAAACAAATCCGGCAACCGGCCCCGGCCAACCTCTTTGCCTAGCGTTTCCTGAATCTCTTTCAATTCCTGATTCGCAACGGCCTGTCCGGCGATGCGGGCGAGCACGTCACGCGCGCGATCGAACTGCCCGTTCTTGGCCAGCCATCGCGGGCTCTCCGGGGCGATGAACATCGCAATCAGAAACACGATCGAGGGAATCGCAGTCACGCCGAACATCCACCGCCAGCCCGTCTGGCCGTTCCACGATTGCAAAATCTGCGCCGCCGTCGCTCCGGGCGGCACAGGCTGGGCAATCAGCCAATTGACGATCTGAGCCGCGAGGATCCCGATCACGATCGTGAGTTGGTTGAGCGAAACCAGGCGGCCTCGAATCGATGCGGGCGCAACCTCAGCGATGTACATGGGCGAAAGGTTGGATGCAAGGCCGATCGCGACGCCGCCCAGAATACGCCACATCAGAAACACGGCAAAAGTGTTCGCGGCGCCCGTTCCGATCGAGGTGATCGCGAATAGCGCCGCTGAGAGGATGAGCAGCCGCTTGCGGCCGTAGCAATCCGTGAGCGCGCCCGAAGCGATCGCGCCGACGATGCAGCCGAGGAGCGCGCTGCTCATCGCAATGCCGACCTGAGCGGGAGTCGCCAAGTTGAAGAAAACTTCGTAAAACGGCTTGGCACCACCGATCACGACCCAGTCGTAGCCGAACAGAAGGCCGCCCATCGCGGCGACTATAGAGATGAAGGACACGTACACCGTGTTGTAGGATCGGGTCTCGGATGCGGTCATCGGCGCGCCTCCATGCGAACCTGTTCCAGCCGCCGCAGTTCGTCAGCAGCCCAGACATGATTGCGGTCGAGCGCGAGCGCGGCCCGGAAGTCGAGTTCGGCTTCTTCGAGCCGGTCGAGCCCCTTCTTTGCAAGACCTCGCAAGAACAGGCACTCGACGCGATTTCGCGCCTGCAGGTCATCCTGGAAGAGTAGAAAATTGGGAAGGGACGTCGCGAAGTAATCGATCTGGACTTCCGCCTCAATGCCACCGTTCGCGAAGTCCTCGAGCGCACGCAGCACGAACCGCGCTTCATCACCGCGGCCGAGCGCGCGCAGCGACAGCGCACGATAGTACGAAAACCTATTCGTGGCTGCGGCAGCGGCGGCCTGTTCCCAGTGCCGCCGTGCTTCATCGGATTCCCCTGCGGCCGCGAGCGCCTCGCCGGCAAAGTAGTTAAGGTCCGTCTCTTGCGTCAGCAGGTGTTTGCCTTCGCCGAGATTGCCGGGATAGTGCCGCGCCGCTTCGAAGTGCGAGAGCGCGACTTCAACGTCCGCATTCTCGAGCGCATCGCGGCCCGCGAGTAGATGAGCGATCACGTATTGGCCGGAAACGAGCCCCTCCCCTCCTTCCCACGGATGAAAGCGGCGGGATTCAAAAATCGCGAGCGCATCGCCGTAACGGCGCATCTGGTTGTAGAGCGTCACTAGCTCAACTGTCAGATCGTCGCGTCGCGAAACCAGATCCCGTCGCGCTTCGAGAGCCATGAGACGATCCTCGGGCGCTGCGCCGGTGCGCTTGCGAAGCTGATCGAATTCATAAAGAATGCGGGCATCCGACGGATTGGCCTGCATCGCCGCCTCGTAGGCCTCAAGCGCATGGCGCGGATCGTGATGGACATTGAAATAGGCGATACCGAGATTTCGCCACACAACGGAATATGCGGGTTGAAGCTGCGATGAGCGCTCCCAGTGCCCGATCGCTTCCTCCTTCCGCTGCCTATCGTAAAGCAAGTTGCCAGCGTAGTAGTGAGCGCGCGGATCATCGGGATTCGCGCGGAGCGCCGCCTCGACTGCGATGAGTTCCTCGAGCCGCGATGGAAAGCAGTAATCAGGCGATGCGTCAGAGCCCATCGTGCGAAATCGTCGTGCGGCTTCGGCATCCCCGCGATCTTCCGCGAACGACGCGAGCGAGTAATAAACCATCGGTCCCGAACGAGAAGGTGCCTTATCCACCACGTGCTGGAGCAACTCCATCGCATCTTCGAACAGGCCGGCATCGGCGTAGTCGAATGCGATGTCGAGGCAGGTCTGACTATCGCGCAATCCCTCGCGCGATGGTTCCGGACCCCTGAGGCGCGCCAATTCCCAGCGCGACCAGTAATCGAGTGCGTCCATCGTAGTTGTGGCCTGGGCTTCAGCCAGCGCAGCTTCCGTTCTCCCCATCCTCCGCAGCAGAGCCGTCCGCAGATTTCGCGCTTTTAAATGGCGCGGATCGGAGTCGAGCGAATCTTGGATGAGATCGAGGGCTGTCGCGTAGTCGTGCCGTCGAGAGTCGATCAAAGCCAGTTCATAACACGCGGGACTCTGCCATGCGCGATTCCACACAGCCTTATAGAAAGCCGCATAAGCCTCCTCGAACCGGCGTTGATACCGGAGCGCCAGACCGAGGTTGTAGTACGGCTCGCCGTCGTACGGATTAGGGTTGAGCGCCGTTAGCCGCGCGATCGTCTTGCGAAAGTACTTTTCGGCTTCGGCAAACTCGCCGCGACGCAGGGCTTGGACCCCGAGTGCGTTGTTGCAGCGCGCATCGAGCGGGTCGCGCTGGATCGCTTCCAGCCAATACTCGTTACCGTTCCTAGTTGCGTGCCGGTACTGCTCGATATGCAGACCCGTGACGTACAACTGATCGGCGGTTGCCATCTCTGCGGGCCGCGCCGGCGCCCGCGCCGGATCCGGCGGGCTCGTCTCTCCAGGCTCGACCGGCCGGTATCGGATCAACTCGCGTCCAGCGCTGTCCAAAACGCGCAACAGCAAATCCGAGCCTCGCGTCGTCGCCTTGGCAATATGCCGTTCGCCGGCGCGCAACGTGAGCGTACGATCCAGAAGCGTGTCCACACCCGACGTAATCACCAGTCGAATGTTCTCCAGCCTCTCGGTCGCGTACACGCCGGCGTTCCACGTGGAGGGAACCCCATGGCCGGCTCGCTCAAGGTTGATCGCCAGCAACTGGTTCGCATTCTTCACGGGACCGATGTCGCGAATCGGATACCAGAATTGACTGAAGGTCCTCGTCTCATACGGCGCAAGGAAAGAAAAGTCCGGCTGGTTGTCTGTGAAGGCGCCTGCCATCAGCTCGATGTACGGTCCGTCGGTGTCCGTGAGTTCGCGATCCCAGGCGTAGCCGAACTCCGCGTTGCCCCAGGTCCACAGTTTCTTCCCGGGCACGATGTGACGATCGGCCACATGCACGACGCCAGCTTGTTTCGAGTGATCGTAACCGCCGAAGAAGTCGTAATCGGAGCGCGTCACCATGTACGAAGTGGGCACGGGGATGTTTTTGTACCAGGAGATGTCGACCCCGCGGGTGTAATCGACGCCGTAATAGAGATTGCGAGCGATCGGATACGACGACATCGCTCGTTTGGCGTGATCGGCCACGAACGTCACGTCGGGCGGAAAGAATGCCTGATAGTACTCGTTGACATGAATGCCGGCATTGGCCCACCAAAGAAACGTCTGGACGAAAGGCGTCCGATTGTAGAGACGCACCTTGGCTTCGACGATCGCTTTGCCGGGGTACAAACAGATACCCACCATGCCTTTCATCCGATTCATCGGCTCGTGTTCGCCGAGCCAGATCGTACGGCTGCCGTCCTGGTGCTGCTCGATCGAGAAGTCGACGGGCATGAACGTGGAAGGCCGGTGATGCTGAGGCCAGTTGAATTCGACGCCGCCCGAGATCCACGGACCGAGCAGCCCGACCAGCGCCGGTTTGATGGCGTGTTGCCGGTAAAAGAAGTCGTAGTCGTTGCTCTTATCCTGCCCGATGTGAATGCGACCGCCGATCTCCGGAAGCATCGTCAACCGTATGAACTCGTTCTCGAGGTGAAGCGCCAAGTACTCGCGATCGACCTTTGTGTCGGATACGCGGTCAATAATTGGGTTCGGATAGACCTTGCCGCTGCTGCCCTGATAGACGCGTTTTTCGAGAAACATCGGGTTTCGGTCGGGAGGAGGCGCCGGATAGGTCGGAATCGCGACCGTATCTTGCCATGCACGAACTCCGCCGATGCTGCTCATCGCGCGCTCCGTTATGACTTCCACACTGCCGAGCGAACCGAAGACGCCGTCGGCCGGAGGACGTCCACCTCGATGCGCAGCGGCTTAGGTTCTCGAAACTGTAGACCGACGGCCTTCTCTTCACCCGGACCGAGGATCGGGACCGTGCCTTCGATACGCTCGACCGGAATATTGCCTTGCCCGTACACGACCGCTCGAACCTTGTAATCGCGGAGCGTATAGGCTGGCATCTCCGCGCGGCTTTTCAACCTCACAGTGATCGACCGAATCTCCACGCTAACATCGAGCGCCTGTAGGGGGCTCGATTCACTGCGCAGAACCGTGTACGACGCCTTGCGTGCGCCGTACAGATCGACGACACCGTGCACTCTCTGCTTCATAACGCCCGTGCCGCGGTCGCCCACATGGGTCCGATAATCGTTGTAGTCGAAGAAGATCACGCCTGCGATATAGTCACGCTCGCGGAGAACGGCGTCCTGCGTTTCGAGGACCATGACACGCTTCTCATCGCCTTCGGGCCGGTCGGCCGTGCAGGCGCAGTAGCCGTACTCCGAAATAACGACGGCCTTGTTCGGAAACGCGCGATGGATGTCGTCGAGCGTCCGGGCGAGATCCTCGGGTCCGCCCTTCTGCCAGCTCCCGTAATACTCGTTGAACATCACATAGTCCATCACGCCCGCGACATCTTTCTCTGGAGTCTTGAAGAGCGAGTGCGACGCGTACGTCACGAGCCGCGCGGGATCGAGGCGCTTGGCCTCCTCGTACATCCTTTTGGCGAAGGCGTATGCAGGGGGATTCTGGCCGTTGATCTCGTTGCACACGCCCCACGAAAAGATGCAGGGATGATTGCGGTCCCTCGCGATCATTTCGTGCAGCTGTTCCAGTCCGTTGTTCATGATGTCGGAATCCGGCGCGCCGGTCATTCCGCGGAAGGTGTTCGGACCCCACGCGGGAACTTCGGTTTGGATGAACATGCCGCGGCGGTCGCACCAATCGAGCACGCGGCGGTCCTGTGGCCAGTGGACGCGCGTGTAGACGCAGTTCAGCTCCTTCATGTCGGCGTGATCGTGTTCGATCCACTCGGCTGGTTCGGCCATGCCGTATTCCGGATTGCTGCCGGCCATGCGCTCGGCCCCCATGAGCCGGACGGGCTCTCCGTTCACGTAAAAGCGTCTATCGCGTATCTCGATCTTCCGTACACCAAAAGTGGTTTCGAACGCGTCGCCGTTGGCCAACTCCGCACTGCAGCGATAGAGCTGCGGGTGATCGAAATGCCAGAGCTTCGGCTTCGCGATGTTCGTCGAAAATGCCACCGTTTTCGATTCGCCCGCGGCGACGGAAATGCGAGCGGCGTTCGCGTTAGCGGCGGCGACCGCGCCCGTTTCATCCTCGACCATTCGAAATCCGAGAGCGCCGTCCCATCGCGCCTTGGAGGTATTTCGAACAACGGCGGTGACTTTGACCGTCGCGTTCTGGTTCGCCAAATTGAGATCGGAATCAACCCAGACGCGTTCCAGGAACACCGTTCGCGTGATCAATAATTGCACCGGACGGAAGATGCCGCCGTCGTGCGCCCAATCGCTCGAACGCCCTCGAGGCAAAATGGCCTCGTTAAACGAATTGTCGACGCGAACGGCAATTACGTTTCTCTCGCCGAACGCCAGCGCAGGGCCGAGATCGAGCGTGAACGCTGTATAGCCCTTGCCGGGATGCCGTCCAACTCCCTTGCCGTTCACCCACACCGTCGCAGTGTGGAACACGGCTTCAAACTCGATCCGGACCGCGCGGTCCGACCATGACCGGGGCGCATCGAACTCGCGCCGGTACCAGGCTACGCCCATGTACTCGGCGTTCTCCGGTTCAATCTGCCACGTGTGGGGCACATCCACAGCCCGCCAGCCCTGTACAGGCGTGTCGTGCCGTTGCCATCCGTCCGATTCACCGCGGGCGTCCGGGTCGAGCCGGAACGTCCAGCGCCCATTCAGAGAGACGGCCTTCGACTCTGGACTCGCGGACGTGTCGACGGCCGCGACTACGCTCGGAGCGGTCGCAACCGCCGCCGTCGTCAAGAACGATCGCCTATTCATGATAGGAACTCCCTTATCCTATGCCCAGTCAATTACCACTCCGTCTCGCTGTCGCGGCAGGCCGAACCAACTCCATATTGCTTTTCATGACAATCATCGGCGCCACCTTCATCCGAGCAGGCGGACATATACCGGCAATCAGAAATTGATACAGCGCTTGAAACGCGCGCCGTCCTTGCGAAATCGGACGCTGGTTGATCGTCGCAAACACGCGGCCCGAGTGGATGAATCCAAATAGCTCAGGGTACAGGTCGGTCGTGACCACGCTGATGCTGCCGCCCCGTCCCGCTTCGTCGATCGCCTGGACGACGGGCAGAGAGTTCGCAGTGCTGACGTAAATGCCGCCGAGATCCTTTCGGCGGTCGAGTAACTCCGTCGTTCTCGTAAACGCGAGGCCGGCGTCGTCATGGGCCTCGATCACATCCAGGATCCTGGCGCTCGGATCGAACTCCACGACTGCGGACTGGAATCCTTCAACCTTCTGAGCGTGGTCCTCCGTCGCGAGACTACCGGTCATAACCGCCAGGGCGGCGCCAGGACGGACGCGGGCGAGCAGTTCTCCCGCCATGGCTCCGCTCGTCGAGGAGCACGCCGAGACGCACGTCAGCCGTTCCGTGCCGGGTGCGTCGGATGCGACGCAAACTACGGGGATGTTGCTGCGTGCGGCCTTCCGGATCAGCGGCCGCACCGCAGCAGGATCGGCTGGAACAATGATCAATCCTGTAACGGACTCGCCAATCGCCTGATCGAGAAGTTCGAGATCGCCTTCGCCCAGCTTCGGATACGAAACGAACTCGAGCTGGACCGTCGGTTCGAACGGTCCGGCGGCTTCGCGAATGCCGGACCGGAGCGCATCGAAAAACGACGCGACGTGAACGGGCAGATGCGCAGAGATGCGAAGCTGTTTCTTGGAGCGTAGGAGGCGGGCGGCGACGTTGGGCCGGTAGCCCATTGTCTGCGCCATTTTGAGTACCTTCTGGCGCGTCAGCGGGTTGATTCCGGCTCGGCCGTGAAGCGCTCGATCAACGGTGCCAGTGGAAACACCGAGCGCCTCGGCAATTTCTTTGATGCCGGAGGGGCTTGGAGATTTTGACTGGGCGAAGTCGCTCGACGAATCAGTCATGGCGATGAGGCCGTGTACGATCACGGTCGCGAGAGCGAGTGTAGCACGACAAACAGGGATTTACTAATGAAATCACACCGTGTACGTTGACAATAGGTTGATCTTATGGTAGTCTGCCCCAACGATGTTCGGTGCTGCGTCTCAGAGGGGGCCGCACAACGTTAGAGGAGGGGCCATGTCAGTGTCCCGATGGTTTGCGTCCGGTGTCGTTTTCTCGCTGGTCGCAGGCGCGATATACGCCCAAGTCGATACTGGGAGCATTCTCGGATCCGTTCGTGACGCTTCGGGCGGTGTCGTGCCTGGAGCCACCGTCACCGTCATCAACGAAGGAACCGCCCTGAGGCAGTCCATCACTACGACGGATCTCGGCGCCTACGTATTCACGCCGCTGAGGATCGGGACCTACTCCGTAGAGGTGCAGCAGCCAGGATTCCAGACGCAGCGGAAAACGGGCCTCCAACTCAACATCCAGCAGCAACTCGTCGTCGATTTCTCGCTGACCGTTGGCGACTTGGCCACGACGGTCAATGTGACCGGTGAGGCATCGCTGCTTCAGACCGAACGCGGCTCGGTCGGCCAGATCGTTCAGTCAAAAACCATCAACGATCTTCCTCTGAACGGGCGCAATTACACCTTTCTCGCGCGCCTGTCCGCGGGAGTCACACAGGGCCAGCCAGAGGGACGCGGCTTGAATGCAAATGGCTGGTTCGCCGCGAACGGAACTCGACCGGCAATGAATAATTACATGCTGGACGGCATCGACAATAACACCAGCAACGTCGATTTCCTCAGCGGCGCGGCGTACGTTGTCAAGCCCCCCATTGACGCGATCAGCGAGTTCAATCTGCAGACCAATTCCTTCAGCGCCGAGTTCGGGCGCGCGGGGGGCGCCATCCTGAATGCCACGCTCAAATCGGGCACCAACGCTTTCCACGGTAGCGCTTGGGAGTTCCTGCGGAACGATAAACTCGATGCGGCCGACTTCTTCCAAAACCGGAACGGCCAAAAGAAGGGTGCCTTCAAGCAGAATCAGTTCGGCGCAACTGTAGGCGGACCAGTTCTCCGCAACAAGACATTCTTCTTTACCGACTATGAAGGAACTCGCATTCGGCAGGCGGTTCCACTGACGGGCTTGACCGTGCCGACCGCGCAGGAGCGCGCCAGTGGATACACCGATTTCTCGGACCTCATTACTCTGCAAACCGGCACCCGGACTGATGCGCTCGGCCGGACGTTTCCCATCGGAACCATTTTCGATCCCGCCACAACCCGCACCATCGCCAACGGTCAGTTCGTGCGCGATCCATTCCCGAACAACATGGTGCCGGCGAACCGCCTGGATCCGAACGCGGTGAAACTGCTGAATCTCCTGCCACCGCCTACTCAAAGTGCCCTCTATAACAACTACAGCGTGAACCGTGGTTCGACAACCGATGTGAACGCGTTCGACGTTCGCATCGATCAGAATTTCTCGGATGAAGACCAGTTGTTCGGCAGATACAGCTGGTCGCGAAGTCCCAGCTTTATTCCGGGACCGTACCCGGGTTTTGCGGACGGTGGCGGTTTTGGTTCTGGCGATCAAAACGTTGACACCCAAGGCGCCGCGTTGAGCTACACGCACTCATTCAACCCGACGTTGGTCAACGAAGCGCGCATCGGTTTCAATCGCGAGCACACGTCGCGCGTGCAGCCGTTTGGCAACGATACCAGCAACATTCCTGGGCAGTTCGGCATCCCAGGTATTTTGCAAACTCCCGGAAACGGCGGCCTTCCTTATTTCAGCATTGGCGGCTTGAGCCAGTTGGGCTCTGCCGAATGGCTGGTTAGTGATCGCTATAGCAATACCATCCAGTTCACGGAGAACTTGACAAAAGTCTACCGCTCGCACACGTTCAAGGGCGGCGTCGAAGCTCAGGTGAACTCTTTTCCATGGATCGCCGCCGTTCTCGCGCGGCGAATTCCAGTTCAACGGACAATACACCTCGATTCCGAACCTTAACGACAGCAGCACCGGCCGCGTGCAGTTCCTCGTCGCCCCGATTGCTGCGAGCGTTCCAGGGGGCGTGAATATGGTCGGTGGCGCCAACTCCGTCGCCGCGTCCAACTTCGGCGGCGTCAGCGCGAAACGCAGCTACTACGGCGGATTCTTCCAGGACGACTGGAAGGTTACCTCGAGATTGACGCTGAATCTCGGTTTGCGGTGGGATTACTTCACCCCGACGGGCGAGAAATACGGGGCTCAAGCCAACTTCGTTCCGGCGGCGCCGGGTTCGGCGCAGTACATCATTCCCGCCTCGAGGAAGGACAAGCCGCCGCTCTCGCCGAGCTTCGTCCAGTTGCTTGCAAAGGATGGAATCAATCTCGTTTATACCGATCAGTACGGGTCGGGCCTGAGCGCAACGCAGAAGACCAACTTCGCGCCGCGTTTCGGGTTTGCCTATAAGGCCACCTCAAAGCTGGTCGCCCGCGGCGGTTTTGGCGTGTATTACGGCGCCTTCGAAAACCGGGGCGGTTATCCGAGCCTGGGTTATAGCTATCCGTTCCAGTACAGCTTTAGCTTCCCGTCGGCGAACTCCCAGACGCCGGTGACGTTCCCGAACGGCTCGTACGCAACGCTTGAAAACGGCTTGACTGGCATTCCGCTCGATCCAGTGCAGGTGCAGGCACAAGGCCTGACGCTCAGGGGCATCCAGTTGAACTATAAGACGCCGTATGTGATTAGCTACAACCTCACCGTGCAGTACCAGTTTACCCCTGGCAACATGTTTGAGGCGGGTTACGTTGCTTCGCTGAGCCGCCATCTCGAGACCTTCATCGGAACAAACATACAAAGTGTTCTGTTGCCCCCCGGCACCAGCCCGCAACCGTATGTGCCCTTCCCCGATTTCGCACGGGGCTCGTCGTTCGACGATACTATCGGAAACGCTCACTATCACTCATTGCAAACGAAGTTCGAACGACGTTTCGCGAACGGGTTGAGCGCCCTCGTCACGTATACCTGGGCGAAGACCCGCACAAACGCAGGCGACCTACTGAGCGGCGGAGGCATTGGCGGGTTCCGCGCTCCCTACGTACCGGGTTGGGGCATTCAAAAAGACATGGGTCTGGCGCCCTTCGACATCCGTCAGTCATTTACCGCGAGCGGGATTTACGATTTCCCGGTCGGTCGCGGCCGGAAATATCTCACGCAAGGCAGCTATCTGACGCAGGCCGTCCTCGGCGGCTGGAGCACGAACTGGATTCTGACGCTTCGGACGGGGTTCCCGCAAACGATTGGGTGCACCAAGGCGACCGGCGCCGGAACGGGTTGTTATGCGCTTTATACCGGCGTCGACCCATACAGCGGGCCACACAATATCGACCAATACTACAATCCGGCGGCGTTCGCGGATCCGCCCGTGGTCACTCAGGTCGGCCAAACCGACTTTTCTCCATTGGGTGGAGGCGCGACGCAGGTGAGCGGCCCCGGTTATCACCGTCTTGACTTATCGTTGTTCAAGGCGTTCCCGGTGACGGAGCGGAGCCGCTTCGAGTTCCGTGCCGAGTCGTTCAATTTGACGAACACGCCCAACTTTGGGCAGCCGGGCAATTTCAACTATTTGAACACGAAGACCTTCGCGACCATCAACTCGACAATCGACGCTCCCAACGACGCGCGTCAGATACAACTCGCGTTGAAGTTCTATTGGTAGTGGCACTGGCGCTGTTCCTGTTCTTCGCTTTATCGGCCGCTTCAGGCGCGCAATCGCCTGAAGCGTCCCTGCGCGAAGCGATATCCAGGCATCCCGAGAGCTTTCGTGCGAATCACGAACTCGGTGAGTTCTACGTGGGGCGGCACGATCTGCTTGCCGCCGTTCCCTATCTTGGCCGCGCCTACGAAATCGATCCCACCCATTACGCGAACGCTTTCGACTTCGCGATCGCATGCCTGGAAACGGGCCACCTTGCCCGCTCCCGCTCGGTCCTCGAGGAACTGCTGCGAAAGCAAGACAAGAGTGAACTCCACAACCTCCTCGGCGACGTCGAAGAGGCTTCCGGCGATATGATCGCGGCCGTCAAGCAGTACGAAGTCGCGGCCCGAATGGATCCCTCCGAGAAGAACGTCTTCGATCTGGCGACCGGCCTCTTGCGCCACAAGGGGTTTCAGCAGGCCATTCAAATATTTGAGTTTGGCGCCGGTAAATACCCTCAGTCTGCGCGAATGCGCGTCGGATTGGGGATCGCGTACTACTCCCATGGCCGCTACGATGACGCCGTCCGGTCCTTATGCCAGGCCGTTGATCTCAGCCCGAAGGACAGGAAGGCGCTCGATTTCATCGGCAAGATGTATGACGTGTCGCCGGCGATGGCCGATGAAGTGACACGCCGGCTCGCCGAGTTTGCCAGACTCTACCCCGATAATGCGTACGCGAATTACTATTACGCTCTGAGTCTTCGCAAACGTTCGCTGGGTTCCGACCGCAAGCAGGGCGGATCTGAACCCGAGCGATTGCTCACAAACGCGGTTAAGATCGATCCAGAGTTCGCGGAGGCGCACTACCAACTGGGACTCTTGTATCAGGACGAAGGCAAACCCGCCCAAGCGATCGCGGAGTACGAAGCGGCCGTCCGCATTCAGCCGAATCTGAAGCAGGCGCATTATCGTCTGGGGCGCCTGTATAGGAGCCAAGGCGATATCCGACGCGCACAAAAAGAGTTCGACGTCGTGCGATCGCTCGAGACGTCTGGGCCGGCGCGCGAATAGCGACAGGCGTAATGTCCAGAAACTCAAACCGTATCTCGGCATACGTTCGACGACATTCGTAACATTGTCACTTCGGCGTGGCTAAATCATTAATTTTGGGCCTGAAAGCATTTTGATTACGCACAGGTGATCAACGGTCCGATAACTCAATCACGGTCTTCAGCGAGTCGCCGCACGCTTCGCGGATTTCGCCTACCGCTCCCGTCGAAGTCCAAGAAACCGCGCTGGCGTCAGAATCTTGATTCCCTCATATTGGCCGCGGCGTAACAGGTCTCTGTCGCCGGTCACGATAACGTCCGATCCTGAAGCCACGGCACACTCCAGTATTCGATTGTCATCCGGGTCTTCGGAAATCACGTTGACTGTCCGCGTGGGCATGTAGAACCCTGCCAACCCACGAATCCAAGCCTCCGCTTCGGCAACATCTCCATCCGACCGTTTGAATTTATCGCGCAAAATGCGAAGCACTTCCTCCAGAATCGGCAACGAAGAGGCCACATCGAATTCACCGGCAATCGCCCGCTCCAGCAATTCGTAAGGCTTGCCGCCGTATTCAATCGCAGAGATGTAGACGTTCGTATCGACTGTTATCACCGCCGCTCTCGTCGAGCTTCGTGAATCACGCGGTCAACGTACTCCTGAACCTCTTCATCGGTTTTCAGGCCCAGCGCCCGGCGCCTTTCCTCTGCACCCCTCGAAAGCCGGGTCATACGCTGCAGCGTGAGATATCGCCGCAGGGCTTCGGCTGCCAAGTCGTCAGCTGTTCGCCCCTCGGTCTCGGCCATGCTTTGAGCCTGAGCAAGAAGATCATCCGGGACGTGGAGATTGTTCTGCGTTGCCATACGCCTTCTCTTAAAGCCTACCGTATCGGGGTCGCCTGTCAACCGTACCTGTCGTTTGCCACCGCCATTCCTCGGCACGTGACCGATCGATTGTGACGGCAACCGTTCAGCCGCGCTGTGCTTCTTGAACACTCGCCGCTCCCTATTAAATTTGCTCTTGCAACGAAAATGCCTACTATTTCCCCCTCCGTCGGCAGCCCTCGGCTTCTCGCCTCCGCTTGGGAATGAAGTGACCTCTCGCTCTGGGTCGCCCAGAACAGATGGGGCCAAAAGGATGCTCGTATTCGAGTGCGGGAATTGGCGCGCGAATCGCTTTGTAGTTCAGTACGTCTAAACCCCGTATTCGAGTACATCACTGCTGGGTCGCATCTTTTCTTATAGAGAAGACAGATGGAGAGAGTAAGTGAGTCGGTGAAACCGTCCTAACCGACACACCTGTGTGGGTTCCCGACGTGTAGTCGATTTGAGCTATCCGAATCCCTCAATTACACTCGGGCGTTCTGACATACTCCGGCCACCGTGACGCGACTCAACTGGCGGCGGCGTTACCTCAGCGCGCAGAGGCTATCGTGCGATCCTGCAATCTTGGACGATCACACCGGTCTGACATCGTGAACTTTGCTCGCGGGATCCGGGGATTGGTTGGAACTGAATCCGCCCAGGCACCATCGTGGACTGCGCCGTTCTGTTCTGCCTGGTCAAGAACGGTGTGAACCACAGCACGGGGGAACGATCGTTGATGATGAGCACTGCCCTTGACCCGAGAGCAAGTAGACCTGCCCTGCCTGACTCCAACGGTGAAGGACATGTCTCTCACACGATGGCGGGCCGACGGCACCCAGAGGTTCTCGACGCATCGCCGGCCCGCATTCCATCATGCGATCAGTCCGTAGCGCCGGCACCACCGTACGAAGTGCGCTGTGCTCATTTCGTGTTGCGAACGGTCGTGCACCCACAGCAAGATCTCGCCCGTGCCGATGCCGTGTGCGCCCGCTACAGCCGCGAGCTGCGCCGCGAGTTGCTCCGGGCTCGGTTCGTTCGCATAGAGATCCGCGATAGCGTCGCATATCCGATCGATCTGAATCCTGTCTCTCCCGGGCATACACTTTCTCCCCATATCCTCGGACTGGCAGACCAAAGCAACGCTCAGCAGAACTCGAGGTTAAAGTACGGCAGCGATAGCGCGTCGAGAAGCTGCCGTTCGACGCTCTGCTGCTCTAGTGAGCGGATCTGATCGCGTGCCATACGCCCGTGGTACGGTCGAACCTCTTCGGCGGCAATGCGCCGAAAGTCAGGTATACGATCGCTTAACGTCGCCGCGGCGGTCGCGACCTCCCGCGCCCGCACATCCGAGACTACAGCGTTCAGACGTTCTGGATCGTCGATCACAGTCGGATCTGCAGCACAGCGCTGTAGCTCGAGGGCGACTTGGGCGAATGCGGGCCCTGCGCGCTCGACCTGGCCGGCCCACGCGAGCAGTCGCTCGCGAATGCTTGGACTGGCACGGGGCGCCTGGGGCGGAGCGTGTGCGGCGATCCAAGCTCCGACAGAAGCGAGGCAGTCTCGCGCGAGTGCGGCGAAGATTCCGTAACCGGTGAGCACCAAACCTCCTCGAACACGCCGTTCCATGTTCGCCTGCAGTTGTGCGATCGGCACTTTGTTCGCGCGTGCTGCCGCGAGCGCCAACACGTCCTCCTCCCGTGGTGCGGCATGTAGGACCGGTATGAACTCGGAAAGAAATTCCCGACACTCGTTGAGATATTCGGCGGACCAAGCGCTCAGCGCAGTCGGCACCTCTGCAAGACTCAGTTCCATCCCGTGACCGGTTGCTCGCGTCTCGACCAGGAATCGGTGAGCGGTCCGGTTCCGGACGGTCAGCCGCTGTTCGGGTTGCGGAAATTCGATCGGCACTGACCGCGATCCCGGCTCGATCGTGATGGGTTCGCCCGGAGACCGATCGCCGTACTCGAGTACAAGTTGCGTCTGAGCCGGCGTTGGAGAATCAGCGGCTTGCAAATTGGGCTCAAGCGCCGGACGCTCGGCAGACTGAGGCGTTGTCTCGGGATCGGCGATTCGCTCAAATCCCTCGGACTGAGGCGGTTTCCGTTTCAGCTTACGCGGTGCCGGCGCTTGGACGTCTCCGAAGTGCTCGAGCGCCAGGCGGTAACGCTTCCCGCGCCCGCCCGCCTGGGACTCGATGGCTTTCAGTGGACCCTCCAGGCGCGCCAGGGCGCGGTGGATTCCATCGACAGTTGCGCGGCGTAGCGGGCAAACTCGGCGGCGGTGATGACAGCCCACTCGGGGCGGCCGCCAGCTTCGTCGCCGATGGTGCGCAGTAGCAACAGATCGACCACCGCACGCTCCACTTTCGACAGCGCGGGCCCGAGCCGCTCGAGTAGTTTTCGAGGCACAGGCACCCAACCGCCGGGTATGACGGGGACCGGCACCGGTGCACGGCGGCCGGCCAGTCGTGAAACTGCGGAACCGCCGCTCTCGCCCGAAGGGCACGAAGGATTCTGTGCAAAGGCGGGCATCTCGTCCTCAAATGCAACGGGCCGGAATGTTTAATAAACGCGACGGAGCACGAACGAGTCGGCGCCCCTAGATCCCAGCGCTGACCGTCCTCGGACTGAGGAACCTCTCGCTTCCGGCCCAAAGGGGCGAGAGGATCGCCGCCGATTTGAGCCACTTCTCAATTTATTTTGGAGGCGCACTCAACCTGTTCAGAAACCTGTTCAGAATGCGCCGAAATGCCGTGTTTTGGCGTTGTAGATGATGCAATCAGCGCTGAATAATCAACAGCATAGAGCGGGTGTCTCTGTCTACGAACCAAAAGGTCGCACGTTCGAGTCGTGCCGGGCGCACCATAGAAATCAATCATTTAGAAAAATCCCTCGAAACGAAACCTGTACATGGCGAATTGCAAAATTGCCCCCAAAGCGGCCATTCGCGCAGGTTGATAGGATTGCCGCGATGCGGGATTTCCTGATCCTATTCGTTCATGTGATTGTGACGGTGGCGCGACTGGCAGGGCCGGGCGGACTCCGTTCCGTCGTCGCCGAGTCCGTCCTCGTGCGGCACCAGTTGTTGATCCTCAATCGCGGGCGCAAGCGTGCGTCGAAGCTGCGCACCGCAGATCGGATCACCGCCGGGTTGTGCACGCTTTTCATTCGCCCAACACGTATTCTCCGTTCCGCTATAGTTCTGAAACCTTCAACTCTGCGTAAGCGTCTCGTAAACCACCGTGGCAGACGACTGGCGGCCCGAGGATGGCAGGGTGCTTTCAGGCTTGAGGGGCGGTTGCGAGGGTCTTCCAGTTGTGCGGAAGCAACTCCTCAATCCGGCTGATGGGGTGGGTGGCAATGTGGGTTAGCACGTCTCGGAACCAGGCGAACGGTTCGACCGCATTCCGTTTGCACATCGCGACGAAGCTCAACAGGACGGCGGCCGTCCTGCCGCCGTTGTCGCTGCCGAAAAACGTCCAGTTCCCGCGGCCAATGGCAATGTCCCGATTCGCTCGCTCGGTAGCGCCATTGTCGATCTCCAGATCGCCGTCTTCCAGATAGCGCGTCAGCGCTTCCCATTGATTCAGCGCGTACCGCACCGCCCGTGCGACCGGGCTCTTCGGCAGCACTTCTTCGCGGATCTTGAGCAGATACTGATGCAGCTTCTTCATCACTGGAGCCGACAACCGCTGGCGCAGTTCGAGCCTTCCTCACCGCTGAGCCCTTTGGCACGATCCTCGACCGCATACAACCGGGCGATCAGATGCAGCGCCGGTCCCATGCGCTCCTGATCCGAGTCCAGTGCCTTGAACACATACCTACGTGCGTGCATCCAACACCCCACCTCGGTCAGCCCGCGCGCGGGTTTGAAGAAGGCATCGTAGACCGAATAGGCATCGGCCTGCAGGTACCCGGTATATCCTTCCAGAAATTTAGCCGGTCCATCCGCCCTCGCGTGGCCGTGTAGTCGTAGACCACTACCGGATGGTAGGTATCTCCCACATAAGGCCAGATGCGGCCGGTTCGTGCAAACGACAGTTTGGGATCCAGCACCTTCACTCCGGTGTCGTCGGTACCAATCACCTTGGATTCAAATAAGACTTTCTTGGCAGCCTGATACAGAGGCTCGAGCAATCCGGCCGCCGCCGGCATCCAACCGCCCATCGTCTTGCGCGAGATCTCCACCCCATGGCGTTCGAAGATCTTCTCCTGCCGGTGCAGCGGCAGATGATCCGCGAATTTCGATACGATCACCTGGGCTAACACGCTGGCTCCGGCCGTGCTCTTCTCGATCGGCTGCGCGGGCTTTTCCGCCGTCTTCACCGTGCAATCGCAGGCGTACTTCAGCCGCACATCCTCGACCACCTTCATCACGGCGGGGATGAACTCATAGCGTTCGCTGGTCTCTTCGCCGAGCAGGTGCAGATCCTTGCCGCAGCCGTTGCAGTGCTTCTCCGATTCCGCCAGATCGTGTACCACCCGCTCCCGGACCAGATGCCGTGCCAGCGGCTGCCGTCCACTCCGTTTCTTGGTCTGCGATTCCTCGGGCTTCTGTTCTCCTTCGACCGCCCGCTCGGCGTCTGGCTCTGCCTCTAGTTCTGGCTCGGGGTCCTCCGGATGACCGGCTGTCCACAGCGTCTCGAACAAAGCCAGTTGCTCTTTCGAGAGCTGCTCACTCTTGCGGTTGCGCTGCGCTTCCAGGAGTTCGCGCAGTAAGCTCCGGTACTTGTCTTTTTCCGTCGTTTCGTGCTTCAGACGCTCGCACAGCTCGACGACGATCTTATGCAGCAGATCGACGTCTTTCGGCAAATGGTTGGGATCGAGGGCCAGCACCAGTGTGCTATCAGCATAAACGGAACGAGGTCCGTTTCCAAGTAACAACAGACGAGTATCGAAATGTTTTTATGCGATCGCGCGCCGATATCGCTTGCGCCGTACCGCGCTGCTCAGATCGATGCCGCTCAGCAGCGCCCCCAGTTCCTCAACCGTGAGCTCAAAGCGGGTCGAGCCGGGTTCTCCAGAGGGGATCGCGTAACTGCCCGCTTCCAGCCGTTTCGCCCAGATTGCAAACCCGTCCCGGTCCCAGTACAGGATTTTCAGGCGATCTTTTCGCCGGTTGGCGAACAGGTAAAGATGGCCGGCGAAGGCATCCCAATCCAGATGATCTCTCACCAGCGCGTGCAGACCATCAAAACTCCGGCGCATGTCGCACGGGCTTAGGCACAGATACACCCGAACGCTGGCCGGCAGGTGAATCATCCCCGCACGGCCTCCAAAACCATTCGAAGCGTCGCCGCGTCTACCTGGTTGCCGATACGCAGCCGCTCCCCACTCCTGAGTACCAGTTCCAATGCGGATGCAGTCCCACTTTCCGCCGGCTTGGTCTCGAGCAACGCAAATTGCACGGTATCGCTCTTCCGCAGCCGTTTCCGCCAATAGTAAAACGAAGCCTCTCCGAGCCGGCGCTCACGGCAGAACGACCGGATGTCTTGCCCGCTGGCCTCTCGCTCCGCGATCAGTTTGCCCCAATACTTCGCCTTGGTTTCCGACACCCCTCAAATATGCCGCTCCTCCCGTCTCCACCGGAAGGGCGGTTCACCAGACGCTTACAACTCTGCTGCAGTTCCACAGCGTCCTGACCAAACGGAAGTACCGCCAGTTGTTTTCGCCCAAACACCGCTCCCGGCCTGGCCCGAAGGGACCCGACAGAGAACTGATCGATGCTGTGGTAGCCATGAAACAGCGGAATCCCAGTTGGGGCTGTCCTCGCATCGCTCAGCAGATCTCGATGGCGTTTGGCATCGACATCGACAAGGATGTAGTGCGCCGACTCCTGAGCCTTAACTACCGTCCGGAATCGGGTCCGGGAAGTCCTTCCTGGCTGACTTTCCTCGGCCACACGAAGGATAGTTTGTGGAGCTGCGATCTATTCCGCTGCGAATCGGCCACCCTGAGAACCCACTGGATACTCGTGGTGATGGACCAATTTACCCGTCGCATTATCGGGTTTGGCGTTCAGTGTGGCGCCGTCGACGGAGTCGCGCTGTGCCGTATGCTCCAGCGAGCCATCCGTGGGCACTGTCTGCCCAAATACCTCAGCTCGGATCATGATCCGCTGTATCGATTCCATTAGTGGCAAGCCAATCTTCGGATACTGGAAGTAAAGGAAATCAAGACAGTTCCGCACGTGCCGCTCTCGCATCCTTTCGTTGAGCGACTGATCGGCACGATTCGGCGCGAGTATCTAGATCGGGTTTTGTTCTGGACCACGGCAGATCTGGAGGCGAAGCTATTCGACTTTGAAAACTATTACAATGGCCACCGAACTCATGCGGGGCTGGGGGAGGACTGCCACAACCTACCGGTGAGCGTTCCACGTCACCATTACGCCTCGACTCGTACCGCTGGCAGAGACACTGTCGAGGGCTGTACTATACGCCAGCAGCATAATTGCTAATTCGCCATGCACAGGCTGGCTCCGTTACTGATCGGCACAGCAATAACCCTCGAGCTCGTCTCGGGGGTTTGCTTTTGCTGCATCAGGGTGGTGATGTCCCCGAGCGGAGGCCTTGGGCATTTAATGCGGAGACCGCCGCAGGTGCTCCTTATTTTCTTCCGGTGCGCTCGGCGTCATAGAGCCCCAATAACTTGACTGATTCGACGGAAAACAGAGTGAGAATATTGGGGCGAAAGATCGTGACCCGTTACAAAACGTCTCATTGATGGTCCTCAACCTCTTCTGTTACATCTTCGCGTCCAGGGTCGCAGTCCGCAGCCTGGAGACAACGAAACCTGGATCAAAAGCGAGTCTAGACCGAATTCCCCCACGTAGTACTGTTGTCAAAATCAGTTTGCGGTCAACCGATTTCACAAAGGGGCATCCGTTCAACGCTAAGCCAACACCCGGAGCGTATGAGGCTTGCTTGCGAAGGTGCCGACCGAAACGACCAGATGGTTCAAGCCAGTCGGAACGTTGTTGGGCACACGCACGTTGATCTGCCGGATTTCCTTAAATGCCGCGCTGGTACGGTGCCCCAGAAAATTCCAAAGGACGACGCGAAGCCGCTGCAAACGTCCGCAGCGTGCGCCAATCGAGTCAAACTCTGGTAGCACACCGGAATCCAAGTGCGACGTGTTGACCGGGGCGACGAAATCGACCCTACAAGACGCGCGATTAAGCAGCACGCGAACATTGTTTCGATCAGCATTATTTGGCAGACCCGAACACCATAACGACACCATGCGGCCCGCTCTCAGATCCAACGTATGATCCGCCGCAGTTGTTGCGTCGCGGACGCCTTCGATTTCCGGCTTGCATTCCGGCAGAGGAACGTCGATGGCAATGCGACAGCCACTGGAAGATGGGCCATCGCCGACCGCAATATCCACTTCGTGCCATCCGGGACTGAGGCCGGGCGGAAGTTTGAAATTCGCCTGCCACAGACCGTCGCCAACATTCGTAACGCTGATTGGACGTACACCAAATCCGCTTACAGCGGGCTGAACATTCTTGACGCGTGGTGATCGCTCCTCTGCCCTGAATCCGCAGGCCAGATATGCATCGCGCTCCGCTTGGAAGTTGATACCGCCGTCGAGAGCATTCACGGCGGTCAACAACTCCACATGCGGCCCGTCTTGGACCTTCGGCCCCCATCGGCGATAACAGGCGACGCAGGCGCTGTACGGAAGGACGTTTCGAAACTCGACCCGCGCGAACCCCGCGGTACGACACATTGCCATGAGGCAAGCGAGATTTGGAGCGCACCAGTTATCCGTCTGGCCTTCCATCTCGTTCGTCTCGTAGAAGTGGAGGACCGCCTGAGCATCAGAATCAAAATCGTCTCTCAAAACGTACGAGTCGATAGCGACCAAGTCCGCCGCAACCGCACAAACTCTTTCAAGGGCCATCAAAGGGTGCTTCAAATGATACAGCACGCCTAAAAATAGAACGACGTCGAAACGCCCCAGGACATTGGGCGTAACGTCCATCACATCCATCTGTCGATAATCAACGCGCGAATTATAGATCGAATGCATCTCGCGAAAGCGCGGATTATCGAAGCAGTCGATCGCAATGACATCCGCACCCCGACGTTCCATCTCGAAACTGAACCAGCCGTCCCAAGCCCCGATATCGAGCACTCGCTTTCCGGAGAGGTCCCCCGGGATTGGGAACTGCGAGATGCGGTTCTTCAGTGATTCGACGGAGTTAACACCCGCCACGATGCGACCGTCTGGTAATTCGAAACTGTGCCACCAACCCGTTTCCTGGAGTTGCCGGTGCCACTTGACACCGTATCCTGGAGCGATCTGTGAGTGAGGCCGTTCCACTACGTCCATTGTGTGGCACTGAAGCCAAATCCAGCAATTTGCGATCTGATCGGGGCCAACCATCACGCTGCGGTCGGCGAGCTCGTTGACGATTGGCGATCACCTGGCGCATGCTGCGCCTGAGAGAGGCCGATCGTTCAGGGCCGAGGACCACCGATGTTGACGAACTAATGTCGCCTTCTCCTCGTGCGGCCCCGCTGGAATCCCAGAGTTGTGCGATGGTCGCTTTGTTTTACTTGCGAGGAAAGATGATCGTTCTTGCGTCGGAGATCTCACGCACCACGGGTCTCCCGTGGCAGCGCCGCTCTTTTCCCAAGCCGTTGCCCTCGCCAACGCAAATTCGTTTCTTCGCTCTCCAGCCGGACACCGGATCGAAGCGGCCTTCCAGAGTCGCCCATAACGCCACCGGTCGACGAAGGGCGGCTTTAAACTCTGCGAGTGACGTATTCTGATCCAGGGCGAAAGGCGGCTGCGGCCGAACGTTCTCCGCGAATGCGGCCAGCCGATCGTGTAGGAGGTGAACGCCGAACAATCCCGCTCATCTCAATCCAGAGATCCTTGAGGTGGTTCCCATCACCTTTGCCCGAACTCGTACGAACGTGCCGGCGTATTCCGCCGGTGGATTCGTATGGCGCGCACAACCGTGTCTCGGTCACGGTTTCGGCGCCCTCCCCGCTGTTAGGAACCACGGCTGCGAACGCGAGGAGCATTGTTGCGGCTAAGAGTCTCGTGGAATCGTCCGGTCAGAGGTTACCACGTGCGCATCGAGCGTGACTTAGGGTCATCGCGACCGTGCCCAATTGCCGCACCGAATCACGCCGCGTTCGAATTCAACTCTTCACGGATGATTCGACGCAGCGTTTCTTCGAAGCGTGGCGCTTTACCGTCAAGGTATTCCTGCAACGCAGCGTTGATGAGCGTCTGATATCCGGTTCCACCGCCGGATGCTTCCGCCATCTGGAGGAAGCGGTCTACTATATCTTGGTCGAGCCGGATTGTGATGCGGACCTTACCCTCCGGCTCGGGTTCCGCCGGAACAACCCAACCCCGCTTGCCTTTGCTGAAATCGTATCGATCTTTCTTCGTTCTGCCTCGTACTGCTCACGCTCCTGGGCCTCGGCAGGACGCGCCGAGATAATTCGAATGCTCTCGCCTCGCCACGTGTACACGACCACGAGCAATCGGCCTATCGCGCCCATGCCGAACGTGACGAATCGCCGCTAATCCGGATCGGATTCATTATCCGTGATCGTGATAGCATAGGGATCATCAAAAACCGGAATCGCTTCGGGCATGCGAACGCCGTGCTTGCGGTAGTTGATTCCGGCCTTGCCGGCCTCGTCCCATTCGACGCCCTCAGTTTTAGTGCACGCACAAATTGTGCATACATCAATTCTGTGCTGAGGGAGAGTTGCGGGGGCATGCTGGAACAGTTGCGGGGACGTGCGGCGCCTGCGTCCAAATCACGTCAAAAAGGGCATTGCGTCCAAATTGCGTCCAAACAGCAAACGGACAGGGTCTTTTCTAACGTCCGGTGCGGTATACGCATCGATGTAGCAGAAAGCGCCGCAGAAGCGAACCTCAATTCGCGTAAACTTGCCGGATAGTGCTTGGCGGCGTAATCAAGAATCCGGCGCTCTGAACGATCTCTAACGCGCGGCGGGATGCTTCCCCCCCAGTATTTGGGTTGTAGACCCAAGTGGGCATACCTGATGCTCCATTACTCCGTCTGACGCTCGGAGGACGTCGGGGGAAATGCTTCGCTTGGCATTGAATCGCTGGATGATCAGTGGCTTCGTCAGCCGCCCGGGCCTTGCGGTGATCCTGGCGAGGAGTTCGCATGGAGGCATGGATCTCCGGAATTCCGATCTGCGAGTGGAGAGCAGGCCGGCGCCTTCAAACTCGCGGCGCCGGCCCTTGGTGATCAGCGTTCTGCTTTTACGTTGATCGAGGATTCGGCAAGTTCGGTTAGCTTCTTGTCGGTCTTCTTTTCTTCTTCCAGCGTGGTCTCGAGCAGACGGGCGATATCATGCTGCCCCATGTGATACGCCAGCGTACGAGCCGTTCCGTACCCGGAAATCTCGTAGTGCTCAACCCGCTGCGCGGCCGCAATCAGCGCCGCGTCCTTCACATCCGGGTTGCCCTTCGCGTCAACAATTTCGTCTCCCTCGCTGATCAGACCCTTCATCGCCTCGCAGGTCTCTGATTCGAGTGATTTGCCCATCTTCGAGAAGACCTGTTCAAGGCGCTTGATCTGCTGTTCCGTCTCGTGGAGGTGCGACTCAAAAGCCCTTCTCAATTCGGGCGATTTGGCCGCATCGCGCATCTTCGGCAGCGCTTTCGTCATTCGCTGCTCCGCGTCGTAAAGGTCCTTGATCTGACTCGTGAACAGATCGTCCATGTTGTCCAACTGCAGGCTCGAGAAAAGTGCCATTTCTACCTTCCTTTCGGATGGTGGCGCCGGCCAACTAATATGCTGTTAGCACCCCACCCAATAGGTTGACCTTCCCGTCGGCGAGTCGATTTCGTCGTTTCTACCTTGTCACGGTGTTGTTCGTTACAGTCGTTTGTACCGGCCATTACGCGCCCCCACTCAACACCGAATGCAGAGAATAGGAATATGTTGTCTGGCGTGGTGCGGCTCGGGCTCATCAGCTTGTTGACCGCGATCGCAGGCGAAGCAGCGAGAGCGGCCGGAGGACCATTGCTGGCGTCGCTCGGCGCCAATGCGGCTGCCGTCGGAATCGTCGCGGGTGCCGGAGAATTGCTCGGATATACCCTGCGGCTTGGAGTCGGCTTTCTGGCCGATCGGCCGGGCGGCGCCTGGAGGCTGCTGTTCATTGGCACCGCCGCGGGAATATCTGCGGTTGCTCTGATGTCGCTCGCGCCGGGGTGGCAAGTCCTCGCCGCGCTTCTGGTGACGGAACGCGTTGGACGCGCGTTGCGAACTCCGGCGAGAGATGTACTGCTGGCGAATGCCTCTGAAGTGATGGGTCACGGGCGCGGTTTCGGCATCCACCGCCTTCTGGACCAGACCGGTGCGGTGCTGGGCCCGCTGCTGCTCGGGTTGCTGGCGGCTGTGGGCGTCGCCTACCGTCCGGCTTTCGCCCTCCTCGTTGTACCGTCTCTCGGCGCCATCGCATTGCTCCTGGCATTTCGGGGCACGAATGCGGCTCATATCGAACCGGCGTCTGATGCTGGCGGGAAATTGTCGCGCTCGTTCTGGATTCTGTGTGCCGCGGGCGGATTGCTTGCGGCGGGCACTGCCGATTTCGCGCTGATCTCTTTCCATTTTGCCCGGACGGGCATCGCAGGCGCCGCGGCGATTCCGATGCTCTATGCCCTTGCGATGGCACTCGAGGGTGTCGCCGCGCTGGCATTGGGCTTTCTGCTGCATCGCACTGGCGCGCTCGCGCTGATGCTCACAATCGCCGCCTCCGTCCTGGCGGCACCGCTCCTCTTCCTGTCGCACAATCCATGGTTGGCCGTTGCCGCCTGGAGCATCGGGATGGGCGGACAGTACGCGTTACTGCGTGCCCTGGTGCCGGGATGTGTTCCGTCGCATATGAGGGGTGCGGCATTCGGGTGGTTCAATACGGTATTCGGTATGTGCTGGTGCGCCGGCAGCGCGGCGATGGGTGTTCTGTATTCGAGCAGCCCCGCTGGAGTCGTCTGGATCGCCGTTACGTCGCAACTCGCTGCAGTTCCCGTCGTTCTCTGGCTGCATGGCCGCCACAGAGTCGAGTCTCATGCGCGTAACGCCGCTACCGAAGCACGGGCGAGCGCCCTCGCGCCCCGATAAGTGCACTGTTCATCGGCGCCCCATGATGCGTAACGCACGGTCTGCAGCCGTTACCCCGCGATATTGAGCTTCCTCGAAAATCGAAATTCCGCTGAGGTCGGAGTTCGCATATAAGAGCCGCCCGTTCAGTTCAGCGAACTGGCGCCGTTCCGGTAGGCTGAGAAATCCCGGAACCGGGCGGACCATCGCATGGCCGATCCGGAGTACGTCGATGCGCGACACGCAATCGCGAATGTCGGGGTACGCGCGCGAGAGATCGCGCAGGATGTAATCGGCAAACCAACGCCAATCCTTGCTCAGCAGCAACGTCCGATTCTCGGCCGGCGTCCCGTCCGCCATCGCCCAATACCACGTCCATACCATTCGGTCGAACTGCGTGCGAAGGCTCATGTGCATATCATTGACGTATCCCAGTGCGGGCGAGTCGTAAATGACGTTGTCCCAGGCAATCTCCATCCCACGTTCCCGCGGAGGGCGTTCCAGCGTGATGTTCGCCGTAAGCCAGGGCGAGTAGACGAAACCCGTTGCCGGCGGAGTATCCTCCACAAGGTAATGGGCCAGAAACGTGGGCGCCGCGAAGATCACGACCTCCGCCCGGTATTCGATCGATTCGGTGAAAACGCGATAGCGGACGGCGCCGTCCCGACGAATAGCGTAAACCGGCGCTCCGGCGCGAACGCGCGAGCCAACGCGTTTCATCAGTTCGCGCACCATCCAGCCGTTTCCTTCGGGCCACGTCACGGGCCCTTTATCTTCGTGCTCGCGCGAAGCGAAGTAGTGGATCCCGGCCCACGCCGATGTAGCTGAAGCATGCGCACCGTAATCGTCACGGCAGGCGTAATCGACGTACCACCTCAGCATCGGCGAATCAAACCTGTTACGGTCGAGCCACTCCGTTGCGTTCATCGAATCGAGATCGGATGGCCGCGCACCCATTTCAATTGGAATCGTGAACTGACCCGTCGCGCGTTGCTCCGCAATCACCGCATTGAACCGGCGAAATTGCTCGCGATCGCGCCTCGTCACGGCAATATCCGGCTCCAAGCCTTCCTGCCAGCGGCCGTACAAAAACAGCCGCTCTTGCGGGGCGAAACATAAGTACCGCTCGCTGTACTTTCCGTCTCGACTAATGCCGAGTTCCTCGAATAACTCGCGTACGTACACCGCCTCGTGATTCGCTAGCGGCACGTAGTGCGCCGCCCAAGGATAGCGGCTCACCGGATTCTCGCCGGACCGCGCGTTTCCTCCGGCGGTCTTCTCGAGTTCCAGCACGACAAAATCGTGGAAGCCCTTCTTGTTGAGCCGCCACGCGGCGGAGAGGCCGGACATTCCGCCGCCGACGATGACGATGGGCACCTTCTCGGTCGTTTTTGGAGCCGCAAACGGCAGCCTGTCGCGCAGACGGTGGCCCAGTGGAAGCCCGTCATCGAAGAACGATCCGCTGATGCGCCGCTCCGCTTTCGCCGACAGTCCAATAAGCCCCGCCGAAAGAAACGAGCGGCGCGAAGTCACCGCGCGATTTCTTTCCATTCGTGGTCGTAATAGCGGACCAGAATCTGATCGTTCAGGCGGTTTGGTTCCGCCGGCACGCGCCGCATGTCGAGTGGAAACCGGAAAAGTTCCGCGACGTTTTGCGCGCTGAGGAACCGCAGACCCGGCGGAAGCTGCGACGGTGGGTCGTACGATTCGTGCGCCGCCAGCACAAATCCCCACTCGCCGAAGGAAGGGACATAAACATGATAGGGGTACGGCCTCATTCCAGCAGCTTCAATCGTGTTCGAAATGCACCAGAACGACTGACGTGCGAATAGGGGCGAAGTGCTCTGAACGACGAACATCCCGCCCCGGCTGAGATGCTTCGCCAGCACGCGGTAGAACGCCGTCGTGTATAACTTGCCGAGCGAATAGCTCGTGGGATCGGGGAAATCCACAACCGCGAAATCGAAGAAGCCCGAAGTCGAATCGAGCCAGACGAACGCATCCTGATTGATTACGTGCACGCGTGGATTCGAAAACGACTTGCCGTTCAATTCCGACAGCAGCGGATGAGTTTTGAACAGCGAAGTCATTTCCGGATCGAGGTCGACTAAAGTCACGTCCTCCACGGACGGGTATCTCAGGATTTCACGTAAAGCCAACCCATCGCCGCCCCCCAGAACCAGCACGCGCCGCGCGCCCGGCAGGCTCGACAGTCCTGGATGCACCAGCGCCTCGTGATACCGGTACTCATCGCGGGAGCTGAACTGTAAATGCGAATTCAGGAAGAGCCGCAAATCGTCTTTCCACTTAGTAAGTACGATACGTTGGTATTTTGTGGTCCGCGAAAAGATCACCTCGTCCGCATAGAGGCTGTTGTCGGCCGCAGCCGAGATTTGCTCGGCGAAGATCATGCCGCCGCAAAGAATCGCGATAACGGCGAAACATCCGGCGCGAAGCACGGCTCGCGAGTGCAACTGGTCGCGAAAGAGAAACGTCGTCCACAACGCTACGGCGGCGTTAATGACTCCGAACGCGATTGCTGACCGCACCAGCCCCATCTTCGGAACCAGCAGCACAGGGAACAATAACGATGCGCCCAACGCGCCCAGATAATCGAACGTAAGTACGTGCGCCACTAACTCGTGGAACTGGTAGCGCTCCTTCAATATCCGCATGAGAAGCGGAATCTCGAGCCCCACCAGGATGCCCACAACGAGTACGACGGCGTACAGGACAAATCTAAATCCCTCGGTATACGCGAAGGCTAGAAACAGTATCGAAGAAGAGAATCCGCCCACCAGCCCGACCATTAGTTCGATCGAGATGAACTGCGCAATCAATCCGCGGCGGATGAAACGCGACAGGTAACTGCCTACGCCCATCGCGAATAAGTAGCTCCCGATTACGGTCGAGAACTGCAGCACACTATCGCCGAGTAAATAACTGGCGAGCGTGCCGGCGATCAGTTCGTAAATCAAACCGCACGCCGCAATCAGGAATACCGAAGTGAACAGGACGACTGACAACTTTACGTCCTCGAATTTCTCGAACTAGTGCACCGCGGCGGCTATGATGATGCACATTCCGATGCTCATCGCGCCTACCAGTACAGCCAGAGCGAGGTTCTTCTCTTCTACGATCTCTTTCCACAACGCGTAGGGCGTTATCCAGTCGATAATCGCGAACGCGACGACGAAGATCAGGATGCCGAGCGCGGCGAAAATCGCGGCGTTCAGCAGATAGCCGGGATGAAAATCTACCATTTACTTGCCTCCAAAATATCTAGGAAACCAGCCATAGTGGGGCCGGTACGCGCCGGGGTTGTCGCGCACGGTTTTCGGAGCTGCCTGCGCTTCATTTACGTTACTCAGGCTCCAGCCGCGGTATTCCGCTGCCGCGAGCGTGCCGAGGACAAGAATTCCATACACGAAATAAATCGGGTTCCTGCGCATCAGTCTCCTTTCGCATAGTCGCTCTCCTGCCAGCGATCGTATTCGAATCGGTACGATCGCCAACTGATGAAAATGGCAGGCAGGATCAGCAACACCGCGGCAATCGCAAAGAAGCCGTATGAAGGCACGTCTCTGCGGGCGACAATTTGATAACTCACGGACGGGCTTCGGGGATCGCCTTCCGGTTCAACCCGCAAATAGTATCGTCCGGAGGGCACCGAGGGAATAGTTACGCTATCGTTCTGGCCGCCTTCGGTCCAATCGCCATCGCTGTCGTGCCCATGATAATAACTGACCTCTCTCCCGAAATCCCACGCCTGCCCGGTGTCGGAGTTGATCAACGAATAACCGAAAAACGTCCAGTTATTGTCATTGTTGGTCCGCGTGACTACCTGGACGTTCGATGTTCTGCCACTTAGTTCGAAGATCGGAGTTACAAAACTGGAGTCGCCGCCGGTGGGCATAAACCTGTGATTTTCATCCAGCACGACGTCCCTGCGCGCAGTCGCCGAGAAGAAGACCAGCATCACCACCAGCGCGCACAGGAAGCCCATCAGCAGCCGGAACAAGCCGCCGGCCCGTTGTGGATAAGGCGATGGCTGATTGATGTAAATCCCCCGCGCTGGCGGCGGATGTCCGGGCAATTTGAAGGCAGACCATACCGCCTTTCCATCCACATACTTGCCCTCGGACCACGTGACCTCCTCAGCCGTTGTCTCGGCCGACAATACATACGGTGGATCGGTGAAATCGTCCACAACCACGGCTTCGTCCACGCGCACCTTCCACGGAAACTCCCCCAATACGAAGACGGTCTGTGCGGTTGCGTGCTGGAAGTGCCGGTACCCGTGCGTCCCCGACCGGGCATAGCGGCGGCCCCGCCGGCTCTCTACTTCGGGTAAGTGGCGAACGGCCCAGATAAGACTCCAGTGTCCCTGGTATTCGCTGAGATAGCGGAATCCTTTGTAGGGGTTATACAGGAGATACTCGGACCATTCATAGACGGTCCCCTCTACCTCGATTCCGCGCACTTGAAATCCGATCAACTCATAACGCGTACCTTCGAAGTCGCCGCGGCTACCGAGAGGAATCAGCGGCTTTCGCCGCTGCTGTTCGCCGAACCGGCTCAGGATGCGGATCGCGGGCGTGCTTGTATCCAGAACAGTCGTACAGTGAGGACAAACGGCGGTCAGGGTTGTACTGAAGCCGTGCAGATCCACCTGCCCTCCACAATTCGGACAGGCGAGCGCCTGCACCTTTACAGTGGAGGATTGCGGTGTCATCGGCGCTGTTCTCTCATTGCGGCCAGCCCTCGAAAGAACGCAGGTTGGTCAACCAGAGTTGGTCGAACTCGACGGCCTCGCCCGTGAACAACAGGGGCTCATCGTCGCTGTAGTCGAGTGTGGCGAACTTCCCATCCGCGGTCCGGAGATCGATGAACGGAACGTCCGCTTTATCCCAGTATTGGAAGGGTAACTCGCCCTGCACACCACGATAGTGCGCGATCGTGATGGTAGTCACTTGGTACGTGATGCCATCGAATTGGTATCTCCGTCCAATCGTGATTTCGCTCGACCGGGGCAGCGCCTCCCGCGCCTTCGCCAGAAATGAGATGTCGTAAAGCAACTGCGCATCGGATAGCCAACCGCTGCTTCCGTCATTGAATACCAGGTGCCACTCGTTCCACGTTCCCTGGTCGTAATCGTAAATAATGCGCCCGGCAACCACAAACGCGTGCTTTTGATACTTGCCTTCCGTGCCCAACTGAATCGGTGAACTGTTGTCGGGGATGTCCGCGACGGTTCCCACCTTCTTCAAGTCCACGTCGGTGCGAACAATGATCGATTTGCAGTATTCGCAAACAGTTTGCACCGAACTCGACCAACGAAATTCAATCGGGGCGCCGCAATTCGGGCAAGAGCCGGTTCGAATGCTCATTCGCTTCCGATGGAACCTCCGTAGGGGCGGTCGATGCGTCGGATCGTTACCTGAGAGGCGGCAAACGTGTCGCGCAGATACTGCTCGAACGTCCAGTCGGGACGCGCTACGCAGCAAAAAACATTGAGGCACAACGATCCGTATTCCGGAAACGTATGGCAGGCGATGTGCGATTCCGCAAGAAGCGTCAGTCCCGTTATGCCGCCCGTCACCGGGAACTGGTGCCACACCGGGTCCTCAACCGGCCGAAGCCCCATGCCCCGCACCAGGTCTTCGAAAAGCTGCTGAAGAATGCCGAAATCGGAAAGCGCGGATGGAGGACACCCATGCGCTTCGATAATCCATTCGCAGCCCGACATTGGACTATTACTGGGGCGAACCGCACTCCGAACAGAACTTGGCTTTGCGTGGAATCGGCTTACCGCATTCTACACAGAACTTGGTTTCGCTCCCCGGACTGGCGGGCGGTCCAGCGGGTTGCGCGGGCTGCGCCGGTGGTTCCTGCTGCCGGGTGGCGTTCATCATCGCATTTGCCATCGCCATTCCCGCCCCGAGTCCGGCGCCGATTCCCGCTCCGCCGCCTTCGTTCGCCGCCGCGATCGGCATCGACTGCGCCACCTGGAATTGCGTGTACTTCCCCATGTCGCCGATCATGTTCATGCTGATTCGCTGATCGAGAATCTTTTGCAGTTCTTCAGGCAGCGAAAGGTTCTCGACGACAAACGAATCGAGCGCCAGCCCGAGTTCCAGAAACGAAGGTTCGACGAAAGTCCGGATCCGGTCGCCCAGTTCGATCTGGTTCGCGGCCATATCGAGGAAGGGCACCTGGCTTTCCGCAAACGTGTCGCTCATCCGGCCGATGATCGTGTTTCGCAGTTGCCCTTCGATATCGGCTACCGTGAACGTTTCCCGCGTGCCGCTGATCTTCATGTGCAAGGTCATCGGGTCGGCGATGTGCCACGAATAGATGCCGAATGCGCGCAACCGGACGGCGCCGAACTCCTTGTCGCGGATCGTAATCGGCTGCGGCGTGCCCCATTTCTGATTCGTCTGAATCCGCGTAGAGAAGAAATAGACATCGCTTTTGAACGGGGACTTGAAAGCCTTGTCCCAATTCATCAGGTTTGTCAGCAGGGGCAGGGTTTGAGTGTTGAGCGTGTACAGTCCGGGCCCGAATATGTCGGCCATTCGTCCCTCATTTACGAACGCGGCCATCTGCGACTCGCGGACCGTCAACTTCGCGCCGTTCTGGATTTCAAAGTCCCGCATCGGATAGCGGTAAGCGAGGATTCCGTCCTCCGGCTCGGTCCATTGGATGACATCGATGAACTGCTTGCCGAGGAAATCCCTTAGTCCCATTGGTTTCGCCCTCTTCTGTTGAAGTATAGCGAACCGGACTCGGGCTGGCGATTTGAGAGAAGATCAGCAGCACCGCTCCATGCGCTCTGAACCCCTTGTTTGCGCACTTGTGCGAAGACCCGCGAAATTCGGTAATGTAAATCAACTGGGTGAGGACCTCGTATGTCACTGCAAGGTGTCGAAACGAATCTGGGATCGCCGCCTCTGCCCGAAGAGGTGGAGGCAGAGCTTAAAACGGTTCTAAACACCCCTGCCTTCCGGCGTTCGGAGCGGCAGTCGCGATTCCTGCGTTTCGTCTGCAAAGCTACGCTCGAAGGCGACGGATTCAAGCTCAACGAGGTGCTGATCGCGCACGAAGTGTTTGGCCGCGGGTTGGACTACTCGCCCGGCGAGGATGCGGTTGTCCGCAGACAGGCGCACTCGCTGCGGCAAAAACTCCAGGAATATTACGCGACCGATGGTGCGAAGGATTCCATTCGAATCGACTTGCCGGTAGGGCGATACGTCCCTGTTTTCATCCGAACCGTGGCAACGGAAACGGGGGCCGGCCCCGAAGATTCTCATCCCGCCGTCGAGGAGCCCGCCGTTCAACGGATGCCGGGCGCTTTACGCCTCGGTCTGATTATTGCCGCTGCTGTGGTCCTCGCATTCATCGCCGGCTGGTCTTTCGCCAGTTCTCGAGCTGCGGACGCGTCGAAGCACGGAACAGCGGGAGCGGTCGCCGAACTCTGGGGGCACTGGCTGGCCAGTCCCTCCGGCGCCGTTATCTGCTTCAGCAATCCGCTAACGACCGTAGTGAAGCACTTTCCGATGGAGTTGCCGCCCAATTCTTTGCCGCGCCGTTTGGCAGTTACTCCCGAGCAGGAAGCGATTCTTCGGCAGGCGCTCGAATTGTCCCCCGGCGGGTACATCTATCTCTCGCCGGCTCTATCGCAAGCCAAAATGGGAGAAGCGTTGGGCGCGGTTCCATTGGTGAATCTGTTCGCGAGGTCCGGAATTCCGGTTCACGCCACACAAAGCCGCTTCATCAATTGGGACGATTTTCGAAATCAAAACCTGGTTCTGCTGGGACACGATGAAGCAAATCGCTGGCTGGATCCGATTTTGAAACAGTTGCCGTTCCGCATGGGTGCTACCGAGTTCGACAAACCGCGGCGCATCGTCAACCAGGACCGGCGGCCCGGCGAACCCGGCGGCTACCAGATTCGTTTTTCGGCAACCGAACCTCCGTCCGAAGATTACGCGTTGATCTCCATGATCGAAGGGATCGACCATCAACACGAGTTACTACTGCTGAACGGGCTGAACACCGAAGGAACCCAATCGGCTGTCGAGTTCCTGACGAACTCCACCACCGCGAAGCAACTAGTGAACGCGCTGCACAAGGCGGCGCCGGATCACCGTGGCGCTTGGCGGTTCCAATGCGTGTTGCACACAGAAGTCCGCGACAAGGTTCCCACCAGTGCCAGCCTCGTTGCGCTACGGGTGCTTCCATGACCTCGCGGCGCGAACTGCTGATCGGAAGCTTATCTGCAATCGCGCCGGCGTTCGCTGCCCAACCGGTAATCTCGAACCTGACCGTCGAAGGCCAGGTGAACAATCCGTACGGCCTTCGGACCGGACCCGATGGCGCACTGTACATCTGCGAAATCGGTAATCATCGCGTCAGCCGCCTCGACTTGAGTTCGCGCCGGATCACGTCGATTGTCGATGGCCAGAAAGAACCGTATGAGTTGCAGTTCGATTCCGCGGGTCGATTGTTTTTCGTCGACATGCCGGCGCATGTGGTGAGGATGTTCGATCCGAAGCGGGGGAATGCGGCCACCGTAGCCGGAACCGGAGTTCCGGGGTTCAGTGGCGATGGCGGACCGGCTTTAGAGGCACAGTTCAAACAACCGCACAGCATCGCGTTTCATCCGGACGGCCGCCTGCTGGTCTGCGATATCGGCAATCACCGGATCCGCTGGATCGATCTCGCGAAGCGAACCATCGGCACCTTCGCCGGAACGGGCGAGCAGAAACCGACTCCGGAAGGTGCAGCCGTAGAGGGAACACCGATCAACGGTCCACGCGCCATCGCGTTCGATCGCGCCGGTGATTTGTTCCTGGTCCTGCGCGAGGGGAACGTGGTGCTGAGAGTCACGAACGGCCGCTACTACCGGATTGCCGGCACCGGTGAGAAAGGCTACTCGGGCGACGGCGGCGATGCGAGACTGGCGAAGCTATCGGGACCGAAGGGGATTTCGTCCGCGCCGGACGGCAGCATCTATATCGCTGATACGGAGAGCCACACCATTCGCCGCATCGATCGGCACGGGATCATCTCAACCGTGGCTGGTGCCGGCGCGCGCGGCGATGGACCGCCCGGCAATCCCCTTCAGTGCAAACTCTCGCGCCCGCACGGGGTGTTCGCCGCGGCCAATGGCACGGTCTACATCAGCGACAGCGAATCGAATCGGATACGCGTGCTCGCTTGATCCTCATGCGAAAGCCTTCGCGATCACTTCACCGCTGACGATCGTCGGGCGTTCCGACCGGCCGTTGTGAAGGAAGGTCACATTCACGTGATTGAGCCCGAGCGCATGCAGAATCGTCGCGTGAATGTCATGAACGTGCGCCCTATCCTCGATGCCGCGCAAACCGAGTTCGTCGGTCTTTCCGATCACCTGGCCGCCTTTAATGCCGCCCCCCGCCATCCAGATGGTGAAGCCCCATGGATTATGATCGCGGCCATCGCCCTTCTCATTGAAGGGAGTTCGCCCGAATTCTCCGCCCCACACGACGAGTGTGTCCTTCAACAATCCGCGACTCTCGAGATCGGTTAGCAATCCTGCGATCGGCTTGTCGGAAATCCGGCACATCTTGGAATGGTTGCCCTCAATATTGGAGTGTGCGTCCCAAGCGCTTCCGCTGCCGCAGTAGAGTTCAACGAACCGGACGCCGCGTTCCACCAGGCGTCGTGCCAGAAGGCAGTTGGTTCCGAATTTAGCGGTGACCTCCTCGTCCATACCGTACAAGCGTTTCGTCTCTTCGGATTCGCTGCTCAGATCGACGGCATCGGGTCCCGCTGCCTGCATGCGGTAAGCGAGTTCATAAGCATTGATGCGCGCTTCGAGTTCCGTGTCCTCTGCTTTGTCCGCGCTGAATCGCTCGTTGAGTTGCTTCAGCAAGTCCAGACGGCCGCGCTGCTGCTTGTCGCCGATCGTATCGGGAGGCACCAGGTCCAGGATCGGCGCCCCCTCGTTTCGAAACTGGGTGCCTTGATACGTTGCCGGAAGGAAGCCCGCGCTCCAGTTCTTAGGTCCGCCCACCACTTCACCGGCATCTGTCATCACGACGAAAGTCGGCAGGTTCCGGTTCGCCGAACCCAGGCCGTATGTCACCCAGGCACCGAGCGCGGGACGACCCGCGAGAATCGATCCGGTGTTCATCTCGCACACCGAACCGACGTGGTTCAAACCGTCCGCCCAGCACGCCCGGAAGACAGACATCTGATCCACGTGCTTCGCGATTTCGGGGTACCAATCCGAAACCCAGATACCGCTCTGGCCATACTGTTTCCACGTCCGCTTCGACGGCATCAGCGAGTTATTACCTGTGCCCATCGCGGTGATCGGACGTCCGAACGAGGCAGGCATCGGCTGTCCAGCAAGTTTCTCGAGTTCCGGTTTTGGATCGAACAGATCGATATGACTAGGTCCGCCTTCCATGAATAGCCAGATCACCGATTTAGCGGTGGGTTTGAAGTGCGGCGGCTTCGGGCGCAGCGGGTCGGCTACAGTCGCCGCAGACGCTCGCGTCAGCCCGGCATCCTGGAGCATCGCTGTTAGCGCGATTGCGCCGAGGCCGCTGCCTGAATAAGCGAGAAAATCCCGCCTGGAACATGCTGGACGTTTCACCGGCATTCGAGATCCCTTTCAGTTCCGGTACACGAACTCGTTCGAGTTCAAAAGCATCTGGCAGAAATCGACCAGCACCGCGGCTTCGATGCGGTCGAAGTTTTCCGGAGCGCCTGGCACCTCCGCGATCTTCTCGCCCGCGGCGACCCGTTCGGCGACAATCCCCTTTTGCTTGGCGATGAAGGTCTGAACGATGTCCTTCTCCGCGCCGCTCGCAACCCGTCCATACGCCAGCCGGTAGGCGGCGTTGATCTGCGCATTCACATTCGTTCCCGCGGTTCTCACCACGCGGCCCGCGAATGCAGAGGCCCACTCCAGGCTCACCCGGTCGTTCAACAGCGCCATTGCTTGCGGAGCGGTAATTGTCATATTTCGCCGTCCGCAGGATTCGTGCGTATCCGGCATATCGAACTGCTCGAGCATTGGATACCGGGCATTCCTACGCACAAAAATATAAATGCTTCGCCGGTTGCGATCCTCGGGCTTGCTGCTTACGGTCCAACCCCCACGCGGCTTCACTGCGCCGTCCGGCAACTCGGGGAAGACGCTCGGACCGCCCATCGTATCGTTCAGAGTTCCCGATACCGCCAATGCCGCATCGCGAATGACTTCTGCCTCGAGCCGCTCGCGCGGGAATCGCCACATCAGCTTGTCGCGTGGATCCTCGGCCGCCGCCTCTGCGTTGTACTCCGACGATTCGCGGTACGCGTTCGAAGTCACGATCAGCTTCTGCATCCGTTTCACATCCCAACCGGACTGCACGAAGTCCGACGCCAGCCAGTCCAGAAGTTCAGGATGCGTGGGCCGTTGACCCATCAGGCCGAAGTCGCTCGGCGAATCTACGAGGCCGTGCCCGAAGTGGTAGAACCAAAGCCGGTTGACGAACACTCGCGCGGTGAGCGGATTGTCCGGGCCCGCAATCCAGTTGGCGAGCGCGGTACGACGCCCGGTGGTGCCGCGCCCGGGCGCGATCTTCGCCGGGCCCGGATCGAGAATCGACAAAAACCCCGGCTGCACCTGTTCGCGCGGCGCATCCCATGCGCCCGCATTCAGCCGGTACGTCGGCGGCGAGTCGGCGCTGACATCGTGCATTCCGATTCCGAGCGGGGGATCGCCCGGATCGATATCGGCGAACTTGTCCAACTCCGCTCGCAACGCCGTATAGTGCTTCTTGTCTTCGCCCTTCAAGGATCCGGCCGCCGTCTTATCGTCGATGGTGAGATACGGCTTCGCCTTGTAGTACATCTGCCACTCGAACGGGTTCCGCTGTGCTGGAGGTTTGGCAATGACGGATTGAATTTCGGCGGGGTATTTGTCGATGAACTCCTTCAACAATCTCTGCTTCACCGGATCGAGTAGCACTGCAATCTGCGTGCGGACCGGCGCGCTCTTCTCCTCCCATAGCGCCTTCTTCGCTCGGTACTTCGCCATTTCCTCCGGCCCCACCACGGGGATCGCATCATCGGCGGCGGTGTTCGCAAAGAATGCCTGCAGCCGGTAATAGTCCGTGTGCAGGATCGGATCGAACTTGTGAGTGTGGCAGCGCGCGCACCCATAGGTCATCGCCAGAAACGTGGCGCCGACCGTATCGGTAATGTCGTCGAGTATCTCCTGCCGGCGCTGCATTAAGTTGCGCGCATTGCTTTCGTCGGGATAGTGCCGGTTGAACGCGGTGGCGACCCGCGCCTCCGGATCCTTCGGCCACAACTCATCCCCGGCGATCTGTTCTTTGACGAACCGGTCGTACGGCTTGTTCTCGTTGAATGCCTTGATTACGTAATCGCGATAGCGCCAGGCGTTCGGACGCGTCTCGTCGCTCTTGAAGCCTTCACTTTCGGCGTAGCGCGCCAGGTCCAGCCAGTGCCGCGCCCACCGCTCGCCGTAGTGCGGCGACGCTAACAGGCGATCCACCACCTTTTCGTAGGCGCCAGGCGATTGGTCCGCCAGGAACGCATCCACCTCCTCGGGAGTGGGTGGCAGCCCGGTCAGGTCGAATGTCACGCGGCGTAACAACGTCAGCCGGTCGGCAGGCGGTGACGGCTTGATGGTTTTGCTTTCGAGTTTCGCAAGGATGAATCGGTCGATAGCAGTCGCGGCCCATCCGGAATCGCTCACCACCGGAGGCGAGTTATGGTGCACCGGTTGAAATGCCCAGTAGTTTCGCTGCGCCGGAGTGAACGGATCTTTCGTGCCGTTCGTCGTACTCGCGCCGTCGGCGCCGGACGCAACGATGTATCCCGCCAGAAAAACAATCGCAGTCCCAGACAACCCAGTGAATGGACGCATCCGCCCTTCCTTGAGGTTAAGTATGACCGAAGGCTAACGGTTGGACAAGACCAGAACAGTTCCCGGACTGTTCGAAACATCGGTTAAGCCGTTGAAATTATTGTCGGGCCCTCGGAGGGGCTCTTGTATGGCCGAGCGTCTGGTGATACGTTGCAGTACGCACAGGGAGGGAACGTCGAATGGCTAACCGTAGAGATTTCTTAAAGAGTGGGATCGCCGGGCTATCGGCCGCGGCACTATCGCAGACTGCCGTGGCGCAGTCCGGAAAGTCGGACAAGATGATCGGCATCCAGGTGGGAGCGGTTTCCTTTGTCGACGAGGGCACCGATAAGGTGCTGGATGTCTTTCAGCAGAAGGCCGGCATCAATACCCTGTTCCTGGCGACATTTACGTACGGCCGCGGCATCGCGGGACGACAAGTCCCCGGGCAACCACTTCCCGACCACGGCAAGCAGGAATACGATCTCAACTTCCATGGTGGAAACTACGGCACCGTTCACACCCAGTACTACAAAGACACCGGTGTAGATCCCGCCGCGACCCGCTCACCCGATCACGGGAATTTGGACATCATCGCCGAAGTGCTGCCCAAGGCGAAAAAGCGCGGGATGAAAGTGATTCTCTGGACGGAGGACGTCTGGCGCCACGATCTTCCCGGAATCGAGAAGTTACAGGAAGTGGACCTGCACGGGCGCAAGACGCAGCGGATGTGCGTCAACAATCCGTATCACCGTAACTTCCTGAACGGTCTTGTTGAAGACTACACGCGCTCCTACGATATCGATGGCATCATGTGGGGTTCGGAGCGGCACGGTGCGTTGGGCACGGCGCTCGGATTCAGCCACGGCGGAAGGCGCAGCGATCCCGGAACTGCCGCGTGCTTCTGCGAATTCTGCGAGAAGAAAGCCAAGCAGCAAGGCGTCGTTCAATTCGAGCGCGTGAAGGAGGGGTACCGGACGCTGGAGAAGTACGTCCGGGCGACGCGCGGTGGCGAACGTCCTGTGGATGGGCACTATGTCACCTTCCTTCGGATTCTCATGCGGCATCCCGAGATACTCGCCTGGGAACAGTTCTGGCACGACGGCCTTCGTGAGATTTACGCGGGGATGCATCAGAAGGCGCACTCGATCAAACCGAACATCGAGGTCGGTTGGCACATCTGGCACAACAATTCGTTTAGTCCGTTCTACCGGGCTCAACAGGACTTATCGAAGCTGGGCGAATGCTCCGATTTCCTGAAGATGGTGATGTACCACAACTGCGGCGGCGAGCGGATGGCCAGCTTTATCGACAGCGCGCGAGGAACGATTTACGGCGATATGCCGCCGCAGGACGCGCTCGATTTCGAATATCACATCATGAATTTCCGCGAGCGCGGAATCGAGCAGATTCCATTCACCGGGCTCTCGGCGGACTACGTCTACCGGGAGGCGAAGCGCTCCATCGATGGCGCCGCCGGAACGAAGATAGCGATCTGGCCCGGCATCGATATCGATATACCAACTGCGGAGGCGCATAGCAAGAGCACTCCCCAAGGAACCAAAGACGCGGTACTGGCCGCGTTCAAAGCGGGATCGCATGGGGTAATCCTGTCGAGGAAATACTCGGAAATGAAGCTCGCGAATCTGGCCGGAGCAGGTGACGCGATTCGCGAGTTGAAACTGGCATAGCGGTGTTCCGGCGCTGGGACGCCGCCGGGAAACTCGCAAGTAACGCAACGTACGGGGCGCGGAGGGCGCTTCGCAGGGGGCCGTTGCCCGCGTAGCGCTCGACACCGCCATAGGGGGGCTACCATGAGGGTTCACTGGCAATCGCGATGGCAAAGTAACTCGGTGAAGCGGCTAATTCATCTGCTGCTTCCGCCGATGTTGCTCGCCGCGCTATTTCTCATTCCACAAGGGGCTCGGGCGCAGGCCAGCTCGGCTACGTTCCAGGGCCGCGTGACCGATCCTACAGGCGCCACGATTCCGCGCGCCAACGTCACCCTGACGAACCAGGACACGCAGGCGAAAACGACTAAGGTGACCAGCAACACGGGCGACTTCGCGTTCACGTTCGTCCCCGTCGGCACCTATACGCTTCGTATCGATGGGCAGGGCTTCAAGCCCTACGTTGCTTCCGGTATCAGGCTCAACGCCGGTCAACAGATTCGGCAGACCCTGACGCTGGAACTGGGATCTACTACAGAGACGGTGAATGTCGAGGCGTCCACGCCGTTAATCAATACGGTGTCGGCGCAGCAACTTCGCAACTACACTTTGATGGAGGCGCGCGAACTGCCGCTGCAGAATCGCGACTTCACCGCGCTGCTGAAGATCAACTCGGGCGTCGTGCCCAGTACAGGCAACGACGGCACCGGGGTCAATCTGAACGGCGTCGGACGCAACGGCACCGTCTATTCGGTGGACGGCACGAATGCGAGCGGCAACATCGGCAGCAACAACCCCGGTGTCTACCAGGGCGGCAATCTCATCGACGTGATGAGTGTCGAAGGCATCGAAGACGTCAGCGTTGTAAAGGGCGTGATCGCCGCCGAGTACGCCGATGCGATCGGCGGACAGGTCAACGTTGTGTCGCGCTCCGGCACGAACGCCTGGCACGGAAGCGTGTTTGCGAATCATCAGGACAGTGCGATGGCGGCCCGCTTTCAGCCATCGACCACAAAGCCGCGCCTTACCTTCAACCAGTTCGGCGCGTCGCTCGGCGGTCCGATCAAGCGCAACAAGATCTTCATCTTCGGCGACTACGAAGGCTACCGCTATTCGGAATCGAGTTTCGTGCAGGGCAACGTGCCCACGGAGGCGATGCGCAATCAACTGCTGGCCGCCGTACCCGCTTATAAGCTGGCGCTCGATGCGTTTCCGCTGCCGAATCAGCCGACCACCCCCGGCGCGACCGTCGGTCTCTTCGCGGCGACGCGCGCGGCTGAACGCACCGACAATCACTTTGACGTGAAAGGCGACATCAATCTCACCGATTCGAGCCGTTTGGCGATCACGTACAACCGCGGCCAACCGTATCGCACGATCGCACGCTACTTCATCGACGATCCCCGTTTGTACTACAACGACATGAACCGGGGCAATGTGAGTTACACCACCGGTGGGAGCGCATGGACCTCGGAGACCCGCTTCGGCTACAACCGCACAATCCAGGATCGGCTGGACCAGTTCTTCAACGACGCCATCGATCCCGCCCAACCCAACGAAGAGATCACGTACGGCCGGCGGATTCCCCGGCTCTCTACAACGTTGGGCTGGAGCGGCCCGGATGGCGAGATCAACCATTCGGGCGGATCGCTTTGGGAGTTGAGCGAGAAGTTCGCGCGGTATATCGGCAACCATTCGCTCAAAATGGGCGGCCACTACCGGCGCGTCACCGGCACTCGCAACAACCCGGAGATCCCGAGTTTCTATTACGGGAGCCTCGATGGCCTTCTCGCCAATTCGCCGAGCCAGGTTACGGCGACCTTAGGCTCCGGCATTTACCAGGGAAGCCAATACGAGTTCGGTTTCTTCATGCAAGATGATTGGGCCGTCACGCGCAAACTGACGCTGAACCTGGGCCTTCGCTACGATCTCTATTCGAACTTCGCGGCGTTCGGCGAAGGGGGAACTCCCGACGCCGGGCTGTACAATCCGAGCTATCTGACGCTGGATGGACGGTTCGACGTCGGACCCTTCCGCGACCGGGCGAAGCCGTACGAAAACGACCCCAACAATTTCGCGCCGCGCATCGGGTTCGCCTACAACCCGGACGGGCACGGCAAGACCGCCATTCGCGGCGGCTTCGGCGTCATGTTCAGCAACATCGTGCCGGAGGATTTCTGGAACCTCGTGTCGAGCGCGAAAAACGTGCCGTACCGCGTCGATTTTTCGAGCGCCGACATTCAACAGTTCGGGATTCGCTATCCCGATTTCAACGACAATTTCTTCCAATACACGAAACAACTGATCGAAACGAAGCCAATTACGAACGTCACCGGGATCTACAACACCAACCTCAGCAGTCCCTACACGATTCAGTACACGCTGGATGTTCAACGGGAGATCACCCCGAGCCTCGTCTTTCAGACCGCGTTCGTGGGGATGCGCGGAATCAAGTTCATCATGTTCCGGTTCGCCAATACCGTCGATCGCATCACGGGCCTGCGGCCGAATCCGAATCTGCTGCAACCGTACTACATCGACAATTCGCAGACCTCGTCATACTTTGGCTGGCAGAACTCGTTGAACAAACGGTTCTCGCACGGGTTGAGTTTCAACGCGAGTTATACCTGGTCGAAGGCGCTGAGCAACGGAGGTGGGGATACCGGCGCCTACTATGACGGCGAGAACGGTACGCGCAACCAGGATTTCTTCGACCTGAACGCCGATCGCGGCCCGACCGCATCCGACCTGACGCATTACTTCTCCGGATCGGTCGTCTATCAACTGCCCTCGCTGTCGCGCCAGAGCGCGGCGTTGCGGCATCCTCTCGGAGGCTGGCAGATCTCCAGCATCATCCGAGCCCAAACCGGCTACGCCCAGTTGATCACGCAAAGTTCGTCCACACCGGCGCAGCGCGCGGATTATGTCGGCGCACAAGCCGTGCTGTCGAACTACCAGGAGACTCTACAGTATCTAAATCCGGCCGCCTTCGCCGCCATCCCGGTCTCAAAAGCTTCGGGTGCCCCGGTCCGGCCCGGCAATGCGGGGCCAGGTATCGTACGTGGCCCGGGCATGTGGAACCTGGATTTCAGTTTTGCAAAGAATTTCAACATCACAGAATCGGCAAAACTCCAAATCCGTACAGATATGTTCAACGCGCTGAATCATACCAACCTCTCGGGACTGCGGACCAGCATCAACGATCCACGGTTCGGGCAGTTGCTCAGCACTCTTGGCGCCCGAGTGATTCAGCTCAACGCGAGGATCACGTTTTAACAGAACGAACCCAAATCGTAACAGAACGAACCCAAATCGCCTTCGGCGCGCCGACTTGCATCCCAAGTCACGTGCCGAAGGTGCCATCCCCAGTTGGACGATTGTGTTACTCACACCACCTGACCACACGGCGAACCGTTCCCGAACTGTTCGGGACGTGCCGTAAGTACTACAAAGCAAAAATACCTGGCAAATTACCCCTTGAATAAGCGACGGTCTGGTGATAGTTTTCCTTTAAATGATTCGCGGCACAGGGGGCGGAACTACCTGCCATGTGACGCGCGTGTATGCAGTTCAGGAGTCGCCAAAAAGAATGACACGCCGGGAATTCGTTGGAGCGTCCGCCGCCACCCTGTTGAGCGCTGCGGCCCAGGAGAGCAGTACCCCTTGGTATCGCCACACCTACCGTTGGGGACAGACCAATATTACCGAGAAGGACCCGATCCGCTATGACATCCCGTGGTGGCGTGAGTACTGGAAGCGTACCGAGGTTCAAGGCGTAATCATCAACGGCGGCGGCATCGTCGCGTATTATCCCAGCAAATTCCCGCTTCAACACCGCGCTGAATTCCTGGAAGGGCGCGACCTTTATGGAGAATTGGCCAAAGCCGCCCACGACGACGGATTGGTTGTGCTGGCGCGCATGGATTCCAACCGCACCAGTGAGGATTTCTTCCGCGCTCATCCCGATTGGTTCGCCCGCGATGTGAATGGCAAACCCTACCGGGCCGCCGACAAGTTCGTCACCTGTGTGAACAGCGCTTATTACGACGAGTACATTCCCGGCGTGATGCGCGAGATCATCGAACGCTCGCATCCCGAGGGTCTGACCGATAACAGTTGGAGCGGGCTCGGGCGCAACAGCATTTGTTATTGCGAGAACTGCGCGCGCAAGTTTCGCGAGAAGACCGGGCAGACACTGCCCAAGGCTCACGATTGGAACGATAAGGTCTATCGATCGTGGATCGAGTGGAATTACGCGCGGCGCCTCGAGATATGGGACCTGAATAACAAGTCAACGAAGGAGGCCGGCGGACCGCACTGTCTGTGGATCGGGATGAACAGCGGCTCCATTCCTTCGCAGAGCCGGTCATTCCGCGACTGCAAGGCGATCTGGGAGCGGGCCGATATCCTGATGCTCGATCACCAGGCGAGAGGCCCGGCGGGATTTCAAGAGAATTCGGATACCGGCAAACTGATCCACGGAATCATGGGCTGGGACAGGGTGATCCCGGAGAGCATGGCCATGTACCAGGCGGGCGGCCGAACCTCGTTCCGGGTAGCTGCCAAGCCGGCGACCGAAGCCCACATGTGGATGATCGAAGGCTTCGCCGGCGGCATTCAGCCCTGGTGGCACCATGTTGGCGCGTACCACGAGGACCGCCGGGCGTACAAAACAGCCGAGCCGTTGATGCGGTTCTACAAGGACAACGAACGGTACATGGTGAATCGCAAACCGCTGGCGACCGTGGGGCTGCTCTGGTCGCAGCGCAACACGGATTTCTACGGCCGCGATGATGCCGCGGAACTGGTTGAGTTGCCTTACCGCGGGTTTATGCAGGCACTGATCCGGGCCCGAATTCCCTACGTTCCTATTCACATCGATAACATCGAGCGCGAGCCGGCAAACCTGCAGGCGCTGCTGCTGCCGGACATCGGCGCGATGTCGGATGAGCAATGCGCGGCGGTAAGGCGATTCGTGGAAAAGGGCGGCTCGGTGGTGGCTACCGGCGTCACGAGTCTCTACAACGAGTGGGGCGATGCCCGCAGCGACTTCGGGCTGGCGGATCTGTTCGGCGCGCATTCCACAGCCGCCCCGGGTACGGAGCGAAAATGGGCGGCGCAGTCCATCCACACGTATCTGCGGCTCGCTCCGGAATTGCGCGCAAAAGTCTGGGGCCCGAAAGCGGGAGACGAACCCGCTCCTACCGGGACGCGCCACTCCGTTCTCAAAGGTTTCGACGAGACCGACATACTTGCGTTCGGCGGAACGGTTGCGCCACTGAAGACCGATCCTGGCGTCATCGTCCCGCTCACCTTCATCCCCGAGTTCCCGATTTATCCGCCCGAGACTGCGTGGATGCGGCAACCGAAGACGGACATTCCGGGGCTGGTAGTGAAGGGCCGCGTCGCTTACATGCCCGCGGACCTTGACCGGCGGTTCGGGCGCGACGGCCTGCCGGACCATGGCGACCTGCTCAGGAATCTCGTGCAGTGGGCGGCGAACGGATCGATTCCGCTCGAAGTGGATGTGCACGGACTGGTGGATTGTAGCCTCTACACACAGCCCGGACGCGTGATCCTGCATGTCGTGAATCTTTCGAACGCTGGAGGCCGCCCGCCAATCGATGAAACCGTTCCGGTCGGTCCGGTCTCGATCCGTCTGCGAGTGCCGAAGGATGTGAAAGGCGCGCAGGTACGGAAGTTGGTCGCCGGCGGAACCAGCAGAACCGAATCGAAAAATGGCTGGGTGCAGTTCGAGTCGGGATCCGTGGCGGATCACGAAGTATTCGTCATTGAATAGAACGGGCAACCGGGAAGATATCGCCCGTTTTATAAGTTTCGAAACCAAGAAGGTAGAGGGGTCAACGCGATGCGACACAGTTATTGGGTGGCTTTGCTATGCGCTCTGTGTGGGCCGGTGTTTGCGCAGTTCGATACCGGTCAGATCTCCGGTTTTGTCCGCGACCCGACCCAAGCCGTTCTGGTCGGCGTCACTGTCAAGGTAACGAATGAAGGCACTCGCGACGAACGGCAAGCGGTGACGAACGGCAACGGGTATTACGCTTTCCCCAATTTGCCGGTCGGCAATTACACGGTCAGCGCGGAGCAGCAGGGTTTCAAGAGGTCGTCCCAGACAGGCGTGGTGCTGAACGCGGCCGGAAAGATCAACATCGATCTGGAACTGTCGGTGGGCGCGGTTACGGAGAGCGTGGAGGTAAAGGCATCCACGAGCCAGGTTCAGACCGAGACGGCACAAGTTGGACGGGTGATTGAAACGCGTCAGATTCAGGACTTGACGCTGAACGGGCGCAACCCGATCTTCCTGGCGCTCCTGAAGCCGGGTGTGGCGGGCGGATCCATCGGTTCCTTCCAACCAGACGACGTCACGAATGGCGGCTTCAGCATCAACGGCGGGCGCTCCGATGAGTACGTCGTCATGGTGGACGGTGCCATCGCAACGCGCACGCGTTCGTCGGGCTCGATGCTCGGCGCTCAGGACGTCGACAGCATACAGGAAGTGCAGGTCCTTACCGCGAACTACGCCGCCGAGTATGGACGCTCGTCTGGCGGTCAGATACGATTCGTGACCAAGAGCGGAACGCGCGAGTTCCACGGCGATCTCGTCGAAAACTTCCGGAACTCGGCTCTCGACGCGAACACGTGGACGCGGAACCACAGCCCCGATCCATCCCAATACAGCGAGCCCGCACCGTTCCGGTTCAACCAGTATGGGTTCGATATCGGCGGACCCGTGTTCATCCCGCACGTGTTCAATCAGGACCGTTCGAAGCTGTTCTTCTTCGTCGCCGAAGAATGGATCAAGCGGCGCGAAGGCAACACCGCGACCGGCACTGTTCCAACGGCAGCTATGCGAGCGGGAGACCTCAGCGAATTGTTGAATCCGGCGAATCCGTTTTTCAGAAAGACGGTCGTGATCAACGATCCTACAACGGGACAACCGTTCCCCGGCAACATCATTCCCGCCGATCGCATCAGTCACAACGGACAGGCGCTTCTGAATGCGTACCCGCTTCCGGTGCCCGGATTCCAGCAGGGTTCGTCGAACTGGATTGGCACTTATCCTCACTGGTCCGACACTCGCAAAGACACCGTCAAGATCGACTACATGCTGAACGAAAAGCATCGATTGTCCTTCCGCGGTACGCACATTCCGTGGCACTTCAACGGCGAGTTCGAAGGCACGTTCGGCCTGTTCCAATCGCTCTGGTCGCGTCCCAACCGCACGGCGGCCGTCAGTCTTACCAGCACGTTCAGCCCGACTCTTATCAACGAATTCACCGTTTCAGCCAACTCGGATGGCCTCGGCTCCATCTATGCCGATCCGGGCTGCGGAGCACGCTGTCTGAGTTCGACTTACGGAATCAACTTTCCGTTCATCTACCCCGGAACGAAGTGGTTCGGCGAGAAGATCCCGTCGGTTGCCATCAGCAGCTTCACCACGATCGACAACGGCCCGTATCCGGGCACCTGGTCGGGCTTCGTCTATGCGTGGGCCAACAATACGACGAAGATCCTCGGGAATCACACGATCAAATGGGGCGTGTTCCTGGAGCACTCGGGTCAGAACGATCACATCCTGTTCACGTCCGCGTCGGCTCCGGCCACTGTGAATGAGAACGGGTCGTTCCGATTCCTCGATGGGGGAGTCACCGGCTACGGTATCGGCAACGCGCTTCTGGGGCGGTTCAGCGACTACTCGGAACTCGGCGGAAAGCCCATCACACCGTGGGTGGCAACTGCGGTGGACCTGTACGTTCAGGACAGTTGGAAAGCGACCCGCAAGCTCACTCTCGAGTACGGAGTTCGCTACTCGCTGTGGCCGCCATGGCACAGCCGTTGGAACAGCCTTGCCGAGTTCGATCCGCGCTACTACGATCCAGCGAAAGCCGCCGTTGTCGATCGCTCGGGAGGCTTCATCGTCAGCGGCGATCCGTACAACGGCATCGTTCTTCCCGGCAGCGGCCTGCCCGAAGCGGAGGGAAATCGGTTTCCCGCGCTGCACACCGGCGAGTTCGATCGCCTGTTCCACGACTTGCCGGAAGGGCTGGCGGAAACGCACAAGCTGATGTTCCAGCCGCGGCTTGGAGTGGCATACGCAGTCAACAACAAAACGGCCTTCCGGGCCGGCATCGGGATGTTCGCGAACCGGACGATGATCAACCGCGATACGGCACTGGGCGGGAACGCTCCTTTCCAGCCGCAGACCACGGTAATCAACGGTAGCGCTGATGCACCCGGCGGCGCGACTCCGCGCCTCTTCCCGTTCACGATGACGGTTCAGGATCCGGTGTTCAAGATCCCGACAGCGTGGAATTGGAACACGACCTTTCAGCGCGAAGTCGGCTGGGGCACCACGGTGGAGATAGGATATGTCGGCCGCCGTGGAATCCACAACCAGCGGAAGCGCAACATCAACCAACTGCTTCCCGGCACTCTGCAGGCGAACCCGGGCGTGAATGCGAATGCCCTCCGTCCGTATCTCGGCATGGGCATCATCGGCATCGCCGAAAACTCCGGAGAGTCGATGTACAACGGCATGCAAATCAGTGTCGAGCGCCGTTTCGCGACGGGCCTGCAGTTCGGACTCGCCTATACGCTATCGCGTTCCACGGATAACGGATCGTCGCTTACCGACGTGCTGCCGAACGCCTACGACGACACCGCCTATTACGGCCTGTCGGATTTCGATCGCACCCACGTGTTGATCTTCAACTATATCTACGACCTACCGTTCCTCCGGTCCGGGCACGGTTGGCTGAGCAGGTCCCTCGGAGGGTGGGAAATTTCGGGGGTCATACAGGCGCAGTCCGGAACACCGTTCTCAGTACGCAGGAACGTGGACTATGCGGGCGTTGGACCCGGTAGCGGCAATCAATTCTGGGACCTGGTAGGCGACCCGAATATCGAGCCGACGGATTTCACGAACTCCGCAACATGGTTCGACAAGTCGGCGTTCGCGCAGCCGAAGGCCGGTACCTTCGGCGTGCAGGAACGGAACCTGTTGCGCAATCCGGGTTTCTGGAACTGGGACATGGGGCTGCGAAAGAACTTCGCTACGACCGAACGTCAGCGGCTGCAATTCCGGTTCGAGGTCTACAACGTGGTGAATCACCCGAACTGGGGCACCGCCAATGCCGATCCGACCTCCGGTTCCTTTGGCCTGGTCACCAGCAAGAGCGGAAACCGCAGCCTGCAACTCGCGTTGAAGTACATCTTCTGAGGGCAGGTTGCGCGCAGGGCGGCGATGGGGCGTGGCCCCACTCCGCCTCAACGTTCGAGTGTAAGGGTTCTCGGAAACAGGACATTGTTTTCGAGATGAATGTGCATGTGGAGGTCTTGCTCGAGTTCGCGAAGCCCATCGAGCATCGCCTTGTAAGTGACGCAGGCGTAGTCGGGCACTTCGAAATCGCGCGTGATCTGTCGCAGGCGTGCCAGAGCGTCGCCCGCGCTCGCGTGCTCCACCTCCATCATTCGGATCGGATTGGCAACCCTGCCGAACGGAAGAGCCGGCAGCGGCCGCTTGGCTTCCACCGCGGCTTCGTACGATTCGATCGCCGGGAAGAGGATCATCTCCTCTTTCCGAAGATGCATCAGCAGTTCCGATGAGAGCGCTTGAAACACACTCGACAATCCGGCCACGCGCGTCACTGCTTCCGGCCTGGCGCTGTATACTTTTTCGACCTTCGCCACGCGATCGCCTAGCGGCCCCAGTTCGCGCTTGAGGTACTCGTGGTGGCTGGCAACGATGTGTGCGATCAGTTCGCGTAGAGGTTCCGTGGTCCAATCGCGCCCAGGACCTGCGGATTGCGCCGTGGTTGCCGCGTCCAATTCGCGCTGGACATCCGGGATATCTAAACCTTTTTCGAGGCAGACTTCGTCGAGCGGGCGCTTTCCGCCGCAACAATAATCGATGCCGAAGCGCTCGAAGACACGAACAGCGGCCAGAGATCCGGCCGCGATTTCCGCAACTGTCTTAGTTCCCATAACTTGCATGATTCAATCGTAGACAAGAGCGGGGAACGGTTCAGTGACAGAAGTCACGCCCCGTTACCGGACGGAATTTTTATTCGCTTACCGGCCGCTATCTCAATGGCCTGCCGAAGTTTTTCGGTATCGATCGGTTTGCTGACGAACCCGTCCATTCCCGCGTCCAGGCACCTCTTCTCGTATCCATCGAGGGCATGCGCCGTGAGCGCCACGATCGGGATATGGCCGGATCCCTGCGCTTCCGAGTTGCGGATTGCGCGAGTAGCTTCAAACCCATCCATCTCCGGCATCTGAATATCCATCAGCACGAGGTCGAATTGTTCACTGGCCACGGCCTGGACAGCCTCTCGTCCGTTGCCTGCCACCGTGACCCGATGTCCGTCTCTTTCAAGCAGGCGCCGGGCGATTCGCTGATTGATCATGTTGTCTTCGGCGAGAAGCACGCGCTTGGCGGCGATTGCGCGTGGGTCGAAACCGGCGATGGATTCGGCCAGGCGGGCGATCGAAGGGTTTCCGGAATGCTCTTTATCCATTAGCGTACGCAGACAGGCGACCAGATCGCGGCGGCGAACGGGCCTCACGAGAATCGCTTGATCCGGATGTATGCCGAGATCCATTTTCGAAGCGCCGCTCAGGGACGCGACAACCACCAGGGCTGGTGCGCCGTGGCCATTGCGATGGAACAACGCGGCAACCGCGGATCGGGCCGCATCCGCCAGCTTTTCGGACACGAGCAGAACGTCAGGACGGTCCACGTCGGGTATCGACATCGCTTCGCCGGTGATCGTCTCAACGGTAAGACCGAGATCGCGCAGCCTGCGGTTCAAAATGCCGGCCGCCGTGGGGTTTGGTTCGAGTACCAGCGCTCGCGCGCCGGCGAACGTCGCGATCGTGCTGCCGGGGGTTGCGGGCGCCGCGGCGCCGTTCGAATCGGATACGGGCAATTCCAGACAGAATGTGCTGCCGCGTCCGGCTTCACTCTCCACCCGGATGGCTCCTTCCATCAATCGAGCGAGGCGCGAGCAGATCGCCAGCCCGAGCCCCGTACCGCCGAAACGCCGTTTCGCGGAACCGTCCACCTGCGTGAAGGCTTCGAAAATGGTCTGAAGCTTCTCTTCCGGAATCCCGATGCCGGTATCCTTCACGCGAACTTGCAGACGTCTTTCATCGCCGTCGCTCACCATCTCCGCCGCGAGTAAAACCTCACCCTGCCCGGTGAACTTAATCGCGTTCGCCAGAAGATTCAAAACGATCTGGCGAATTCTGTCCGCATCGCCGAACACCTGCTCCGGCACGCCGCCATCAATGTCGACGAACAGTTCCAGGCCGCTTTCTTCGGCCGCGATCACTACCGACCGCGCACAATCGTCGAGACACTCGCGGATGTCGAACCAGGAGCGGTGGATCTCCACGCGCCCCGCATCGACGCATGAGAAGTCCAGGATGTCGTTGATGACGGTCACCAGGGCTTCACCCGAAGATCGAATCGTCTCAAAGTCGTCGCGGAGGTTGGTGGGCAAAGTGCCCGTCAGGGCCAGGCGCGCCATCCCGAGAATCCCGTTCAACGGAGTCCGTATTTCGTGGCTCATGTTCGCCAGAAACTCGCTCTTGGCGCGATTCGCTACGTTCGCTGCTTCCACAGCGGCACGTAGATCTTCCTCCACCCTGCGGCGTTCCGTGTTTTCGGCAGATAGTGCCTGATTCGTGCGGACCAATTCCGCCGTACGTTCCCGGACGCGGGTCTCCAACTCATTGTTGAGCTGTTTCAGTAGTTCTTCAGCGCGTTTTCTGGCGGTGATGTCTTCGATGACGCCGACGATGCGCAAAAGACGTTGCTTTCCGTCGATTACCGGGTAGGACCGGTCCGAAACCCACGTAGTCGAGCCTGCGGCGGTTCGCAGGCGATATTCGTCACCGACTTCCACGGCACGCTTCCGTGCCTCGCTCAAGGTCTTGACTCGTGCGAGATCGTCAGGATGCACCCGCGTGAAGTACACCGAAGGGTCGGCCAGGATTTCCTCCGCCGCCAGACCACAGATATCCACGCACGCCGGACTGACGTACAGGAAGCGGCCTTTAGCCGGGTCCATGATCCAGAACATCTCGTGAATGTTTTCCGCCAACTGGCGGAACTTCTGTTCACTCTCGGAAAGCGCCAGCGTTCGCTCGTCGACAAGCCGTCTCAGCTTTCGCTCCAGCGCGCGAAGCCGTTCGATGCGCAGCCAGTACGCCGCGGCAACCACCGCACCGACCATCAATGCCACCGCGAATCCGAACAGGCTGGTTTGATAAAAGTGCGGCAGCAACTGGATGCTGATCGTGCTTTGAACCGGGCTGCACAGTCCATCTTCATTGCAGCCGGTCACCCGGAACTGGTATTGGCCGGGCGGGATATTGGTGTAGTACGCCGACCGGCGCGTTCCGGCGTCTGTCCATTCTCGATCGAAACCATCCAGCATGTACTGGTAGTGCAGACGTTCGGGCGACAAGACATTGGCCCCCGCGAATGTGAACTCGAGGCGTCCCTGACCGGGCGCGATTTGTAGCGGACCGGGAAGCGCCACCGTGTGGCCGTCCGCCACCAACGAATCCACGTAGACCGTGCCTGGAGCCGGCCGCCCACTCCACCGGCGCGGATCCGCCATCGTCACGCCTTTCATCGTGGGAAACCACAACCGTCCGTCGCGCCCGCGCCAACCGGCAGGCTGGAATCCGCCGTTGCATTCCTTCGTGGCCAGCCCGTCCCGCACGTCAAACGGCACCGAGTGTACCTGGCTGATTTGTCCGGACGCCGCAAGGCTGAGTTCCCGTTTGGAAACACGGAACGGTCCGTGATTCGAGGTCATCCAGATGTTGCCGAAACCGTCATCGAGCAGGACGAACACCGAATCGCTGAGAAGCCCCTCGTGGACGCCCAAGGTCACGAATTTGCGCCCATCGAACCGCACCAGTCCACCGCCGTCCGTTCCCAGCCACAGTGCTCCGTCTATGCTGCCGATCGCACGGATCACGTCATTCGGGAGTCCTTCGCGATGGAGGTATGCAGTAAGGTGTCCCTTCTCCAGCCGGTTAAGCCCGCCCTCGGTGCCAATCCAGACAACCCCGTGCTCATCCTCGTAAATTGCCAACACGAACGGATTCGAAAGCCCGTCCTTGCTCGTGTAAGTAGTGAATTTGCCCTCCGCGAAACGGGCCAGGCCTCCGCGGGTCCCGATCCAGATTTCGCCGGACCGCCCACGATAGAGTGCTGCAATCGCGTCGTCGGGCAACCCGTCTTTCGTGCGGTACACCGTGACCTTGCCGTCTTTGATCCTGTTCAGGCCATTTTTCGACCCGGCCCAGATCGAATGGTCCCAGGCTTCGCACAAGGAGAGAATGAAGCGATCCGAGAGTCCGTCGCGTTCGGTGAAGTGTGTGATCCCCCCATTGCTCAATCGGTTGAGACCTCGATCCGTTCCGATCCAAACATTCCCCTCGCTGTCTTCCAACACCGGCAAGACCACGTTGCTCGATAGACCATCGCGCGTTGAAAAGGTCGTGAACATCGCATCGCGGAACTGGTTTAGTCCTCCGCTGCCCGTGCCGACCCAGAGCGAGCCGTCGCTGTCGGCGAACAGGCTAATCACATCGTTGTCGCTGAGGCCGTTGCCCGACGCGAACGTTTCGAATTGCCCCTTGTGCAGCCGGCTCAAACCCCCTCCGCCGGTTCCAATCCAAACAGCCCCTTTCGCATCGACAAGAATGTTCCAAATCGCATCCGCGGCCAATCCCGATTTTTTCGTATAGTGCACCGCCTTGCCACGATCCAAGTGAAACAATCCGGCGCTGTTCGTTCCCACCCACAGTTCGCCATTACCGGCGGTGGCCAACGCCGAAATATGAATTCCCCGGCATTCCGGGATTGGGGATACGCCGATCCGGCCGTCGCGAAGGAAAGCGAGCCCGGTATGGGTGCCGATCCAGATGGTCCGGTTTCGATCGTGAGCAATGGAATGCACCGCATTATCGGGCAGCCCATCCTCCGTCTTGAACGCGTGGAACCGCCCGTTCTTGAAAACGTTCAGTCCCCCTCCATCCGTCCCGATGTACAGGGTGCCTTCAGAATCCCGGTCGAGTGCGGTGATAGCGTTGCTCGATAGCCCGTTAGCGCGCGTATATGTAATGAAGTTCCGGTTCTCGAGCAACGTCAGTCCGCCGCCGCTGGTGCCGATCCAAAGCCGGCCCTTCTCATCCGATAGCAATGCGCTGATCTCATTGCTGCCCAAGGCGGGTGTGTTGCGAGTATCGAATACCTTGAACTGGAGCCCGTCGAACCGGGCCAGCCCTTCCTCGGTGCCGAGCCACAGGAACCCATCCGGCGTCTGCGCCATCGCAAGCACCGAGTTCTGGGGCAGGCCGGAGTCGTTCTGCCAGACGGAGTGGGCGTAGTGGCGAAACGGACGGTCGGGGTCCAATGCGCGGGCGGGGAACGCTAAGGCCAACCCCAGCAGTAACATACCTGCTGGAGCTATCGAAACGGAAGGCCTCAGCCTGCGCCGGACTGTTCTCATCACGCACGCGACCACACTAAGGCATATCGGTCAGGCTGCGAACTGTAAGACGGAGAAACAAGAGATTGAAAAAAAACGCCGCGGAGGTGAAGCCCCGCGGCGTGAGGAACAGGGATGATTTGCCGATCAGTTCTCGCCATCCAGCGCGACTTTGAGGCTCTCGGCCGCCGCCTGTCCCGAGGCAGCGCGAGCGGTTTCGCTCCAGATGGTCGTAAAGCCCGATGAAGCCGGGGCCACCCAGGGTAGTCCAGTGCCGAGAACGGCAACACCCCAGGCTTCCGCGGAAGTCGTTGCGAGTCTCCACACGCTGCGAGTGGCCGAAAGCGTGTTTGTGCCCCAAACGACCGAAAGACCCCAGCGGGACCGGGTATCCCACAACGTATTCGGATCGTCCGCCAGGAAAACAACGCCGGTTTCGGGGTCGTAGATCGCCTGTGGGGAGCGGGCGGGCAGGTCAGACAGATCGGTGTTCGCCAAAGCAGCCTGTACATCGAGGTAGCCGGCTCCGACAGTGAACGCATCGTACCGGGACGTGTACGCGATGCCGGAAGTCGGGTCGACGGCGGTGCTGATGCTCAGCGCAAACTTCGATGCCGTCAGCATAAGCCTCGATTTCACCTGGTCCGGTGTGATAGCCGGATTCTGCTGAATAAGCAGGGCCGCCGCGCCGCTGACCATTGGAGCCGCCATGCTGGTTCCGCTCAGTTGATAGTAATCCGGAGCGGTGTTGTCGGCCTTGATGGTGTACACGTACTTGGGAACGCGGTTCTCGGGATGGATCTGGTCGAGCACCGAGCCGGAGTCACGCAGTGAAAGGATGCGATTTCCCGGCGCCACGAGATCCGGCTTCGCGATGTGATCGATCGCGGTCGGCCCCTTGGAACTGTAACTCGTGATTTTGTCGTCCGCGCGGGTCAACGTACCGAGCGTGTTCATCGCACCGACGGTTATGACCGCGGGACTGTTCCCTGGCGCGGTGATGGTTCCGTATCCATCATTGCCTAACGTGTTGTCACGACCTTCATTTCCAGCCGCAACCACCACCACGATTCCAGCCTGCCATGCCGCTTCAACGGCCTTGCACAGAGGATCGGAAGTGCATCCGACCGAAATTGCCCGGCCGAGCGACAGGTTTATTACACGGATGTTGTAGGTTTTCTTCAGAGCGATTGCGCGGGAAATAGCAGCGATCACGTCCGAATCGCGGCCGGCTCCGTTTTTGTCCAGCACTCGCAAGTTGATCACATTGGCATTGGAGGCGATCCCACGGATCCGGTAATCGGCCTCTGCTGTGCTGGAGTGTTTGCCGTTTCCTGCGACAATGCCCGCGACGTGGTTGCCGTGTCCGTATCCGTCGCCTGTCGCCCTGTCACCCGTCACAAAGCTTTCTTTGTAAACAATGCGGTTGTGACCCTTGGCATCCTTCAGGTCTTCGTCATCGTCGATTCCACTGTCGATAATCGCTACCCCGATTCCGGTTCCGTCATAAGGCAAAACAGTAGACTTGGACGCCGCGGTTAACGCGGTCATCCAGCCGTAATCGACCGTCCCTATGAAAACGGCCGCGTGAACGACTCGGTCCGGTTGGATCGACTCGACGTCCGGGTCGGATGCCAGCATCTCGAGTTCGCTCGCCTTTATACGAGCCGCCGCGGCATTCAGTGCTCTGAATTCGCGCCGCCAGTTGGCACGCATGGCGATCGGGTCGTGGCTCGCTTTGTGAACGCCCTTCTTCCACTGGACAATAACATCGACGTCCTGGTCTGAAGCGATCGCGCGAAACTCCGGCGATACTTTGGAAACACGAGACTGCCCGGCAACGGGTAAAGAACCGATCAGGGCAAGCAGCAATGCGGCTGCGATTTGCGTTGTGACTCTCAATACGGCTGTGACCTGCATGGCCCAATTCTGCCGGTACAGAATGTATCGAACAATAGGAATGCAGTTCTAAGGCAGAACTGATTGCCACTCAGTAAGCGACTTAGGACCTGAGCAGGTGTTTCCCTGATTTCCGGTTCCGCGGCGGGTGTACCAAAACTATCGCAGGGAGTCCCCGTCGAGCTTCGGTAGATTGCAGGAGACGATGCGCTCTAAATCTTCCGCCTGGGATTGCGGGACGTGGAGGTGCACGGTGCGTGACAGGAACCTGCTCTCGGCAGGGCAGAGACGAAGACTGCCGCGTCCAACCGGAGTAAACCCTGAGAACCGGTGCCACGGCAATATCACGCCGGGTGCCGTCAGCCCGCGGTCTCGAACTTCAAAACGAGTCAGCGTCAGCATTAGGAAATACGCGCTAACGCTCAGGCTCATCACGGTCGGGCCGAACAACAATTCGCCGCTGTGATTGAAACTCAGGATCGCCGACACGGCAGACAATAACGACACCATCCACCATATCCAACGTCCCGGATGCGGACCGAGATCGAGGAGGACCTCGCCGAACGACTGGCGCCTATAGACATGCGTGCCGATGGCGGCAAACAACGAGAGGCTGAGAATGAGCGAGAAGATCTGTCCAGTCGTTGAGAACGGATCGACCAGATTCACTCCCATCCATCCCAGCAGCAGTAGAATCGGAGCGCCAGCCACCACGATTGTGAGACCCAACAACAGCCATCCTCGATTTGGTTCGATGCTGACCCGCGTCCGTTCGAATCGCTTCCTTAGAAAGTGACCGCCCAGAAACGCGCCTGCTGCAACGCCGAATACCAGGAGAGCCGGCATGCGATATGGTGATTCGCGGGCGCGTCGCGTTTCATCATCGGCCGCAGATTCGAGGAGCTTAGACCAGCACCGTAAAAGCCGATTCAGTCCGCTGAACGGGGCGGTAGGCGGTGTCGCGCTCCACCGGTTCGCGGCCGGCTTCGCGGATCAGACGCAGCAGTTCCTTGCGCCGCAACCCCTGGCTGGTCGTTGCGCCGGCATCGTGATAGATACGCTCCTCGACGACAGTGCCGTCAATATCGTTGGCGCCAAATCGCTGGGCGATCTGCGCAACAGCGGGAGTCATCATCACCCAATAGGCCTTGATGTGCGGGATGTTGTCGAGCATCAGGCGCGATACCGCAATCTCGCGAATGTCCATGAAGCCCGTGGTGCGCTGGATGTGCTGTAACGGTGTGTTATCCGGATGAAACGCGAGCGGAATGAAAGTGACGAACCCGTGAGTCTCCTCCTGCAACTCGCGCAATTTCACCAGGTGATCGACACGATCCTCTTCGGTTTCCAGGTGGCCGTACAGCATTGTGCAGTTCGATTTCAGGCCCATCTTGTGAGCCGTGCGCGCGACTTCCAGCCACTGCCCGCCGTCGATTTTGTGGTCGCAGATAATGCGGCGCACGCGCTCGGAAAACACCTCAGCGCCGCCGCCGGGCAGGGAATCGACGCCTGCGCCGATCAATTTTTGGATGGTTTCGCGGATCGAGATCTTCGAGCGTTGAGCGAGATAGGCGATCTCCACCATCGTGAAGGCTTTCAGGTGTACTTCCGGAAAGCGCTGCTTCAGCCCCCGGAGCATCTCGCAATACCAGTCCAGCGACAATTCAGGATGCAGTCCCCCGACGATGTGGAATTCCGTGATCGATTCGGACCAGCCCTCGGCGGCACGCGTCCAGACCTCGTCGAGCGACATCGTGTACGCCTTGGGATCGCGCACGCGTTTGCCGAAGGCGCACAGTCGGCAACTGGCAACGCAGACGTCCGTGGGATTGATATGCCGGTTGACGTTAAAGTAGGTGACGCTCCCATGCAGACGCTCGCGAACGATGTTCGCCATGTAACCGACCGTCAGTATGTCCGGGCTGCGGTAAAGAGCGAGACCGTCGTCCATCGAGAGCCGCTCGCCGGCTTGCACCTTGTCCAGGATCGGCCTGAGGCGTGAATCGTCGATAATCGGCTGCATAGTTCAAAAGCCCCCGTGAATGAATAAGATATCGCTCGCCCAGAACAGGAAGAATAGCACGCTGACGTAGCCGTTCACGGTGAAGAACGCCGCGTCCACGCGCGAAAGGTCGTCTGCCCGGACCAGGCGATGCTCGTAGAGCAGCAACGCGATAATAGCTACGACTCCAGCGATCGCCAGAGTGCCGAGTTGGAATGCCGCTACCAACGCTAAAAGGCAGACGATCATGGCCACGTGGAACGCTCGTGCGATCCACAACGCCCCGGCAATTCCGAATCGTTTCGGCAGACTAAACAGGCCTTCGCGCAGGTCGAACTCATAATCCTGGCAGGAGTAAATGATGTCGAACCCGGCGGTCCAGAAGGTGACCGCGCCGGTCAGCCACAGAATCCGCCAGTCGAGCGAACCGCGCATGGCGATCCAGGCGGCGGCAGGCGCAATCCCGAGCGCAAACCCGAGCACGACATGAGAGAACGACGTGAAGCGCTTCGTGAACGAATAGAACATCACCACGGCAAGCGCCAGCGGAGCTAGCTCGAGGCAAAGTGGGTTCAACATGCGGGCGGCGATCAGGAATACAACGATCGATACCGCCACAAAGCCCCATGCGAATGTTTTCGAAACAAGGCCGGCAGGCAGGTGACGTGACTTCGTCCGCGGGTTACGGCCGTCGATGTCCGTGTCCAGAATGCGGTTGAAACTCATCGCGGCGGAGCGGGCCCCTACCATGGCGACCACAATCCATAGGATGCGCCAGCCGAGTCTTTCGCTGGGAAAACCCGCATCGCGCCACGCAAGCAGCGCACCCGTAAGCGCAAACGGAAGGGCGAACACGCTGTGCTCGACCTTGATCATGTCGAGCGTTAAGCGGGTTCGCCTCAGAAATGAACGGAACGACAAGCACCTACTATTTTACTGTGCCTTCACCGGGATCGTCGCTCCGTCCTGTGTTTTCACTCCGTTCACCATGATAGTTACCGGTATGTCGCCGTCCGGCGTCGAGGCGGGGACTCGAACGTTGAATTGATAGAGTGCGCTGATGGATTGCGGCGACAATCCCGCATACTGCACATCGTCCTGCCCCAGCGTCGTGCCACCGATACTGACTGTCAGGGGGCCGATGCAGGGCGCTGCAGCGCTAGGGATTTCGCCGGCCTGCCAGACCGGATTCGTATTGCCAAAACCAGTGCCGTACAGAGTTACGAATTCGCCGGGCTTTGCCGGACGTCCGCCCGCCACCACGGTTGGATTTGCGATGATATCCGCCTTTCCGGCAACCTGCGCCGCGATGCTCTTGGTGGTGCCGAATGTGAAGAACGCCGGCGCCGGCGATTGCATGGTCACCGTCGCAGGCGAACTTCTGAGCTCATTCGCCTTGCCGGGATTGGCAATTACACGCAGCGTTACGGGGCCGGTAGTGGTCGTCGTCGGGGCTTGAACATTGATCTGGTCGGCTTGAAGATAAGTGATCGGGACACGGCGGCCATCGATCTCCACAGCGATGCACGACAACGAAAGCGGGAATTGCCCATTACTGAAATCACCGGGGCCGGCCGCCCGCGAGCGGCTTCCCGATTGAAAGTCCATGCCGTAAATCTCCACCATCGAGTTCCAGGAGAATGGACCCGCGTGTGAGCCTGCATTGACGGCACTGCGGACCGACGGCATGCGGGTGATGGGGCAAGCCGCGTCGGTCGAGAGCGGGATGCGGACCGTCGTGGTGTAGATGTGGTCGCCGTTGTTGGTGGAGTCGCCGTTGGCGGCGTTTCCGGCAAGATAAAAAACGATGTCGCCATTTTCATCGGCCGGAGGCGTCCACTGGAAAGCGAACTCGTGTCCCTGGCCGGCGGAGCCGCGTGGCGCGTTGGCGTGTTCGATCCATGACAACTGCTCTGCCGAGCAGGGGCCGGGACTGCCAACGTTTGCCGGGCTGGTCCCGCCGTTGTCACACACCACCTTGGTCTCATCGTCGGTCGGAGTGAACTTCCCCGCCATGATCGAGCCGGCGCCATTCACAAACCGGGCTGTCAGTTGGAATCCCCAACGGGCGGCACTGGGGTGCGACACTTTCACACGCAGGTTTTGCGTGACTCCCGGTACGTAGGGCTGAAGGTTTTCGATTTCGACGCTGCCGCTCGGATCGGAGTTCGCGGGTGCAAACGTTCGATGGCACGCAGCACAGTTGAGCCCGCCATCGATGTTACCGGTCCGCTTGATAGGTGGACCGGTAGAGAACGCGAACAGCGTGATTGGAAGCGCAGCTAGAGCTGCATAGATCATCTTGAATCGCATAGCACCCCGTGTTTTCTCTCTGCTGGTTGACTGATTTTCTTTACTGCTTGACTGTGATGAAAATACTCTGGCCTGTTCCGGCACCGCCGAGATCGACAGTAACAGGTTGATCTCCATTGGAGACGTTCGGCACGGTGATGTTGAATTGATAGAGTCCCACCAAGCCGGAAACCAGGCCATCATACGAGAGTTGTGCATCGACGCCGCCGATCCTGATCTTCAGGGGCGCGGTTACGCTGTTGTTTCCTGAGTCGATTTGTCCGGCCGCAACCGCAGGATCTACCGGCCCAAAGCCGATGCCGTAGAGGGTGATGATATCACCCGGTTTCACAGCAGTGAAACCTGGACTCCCTACGACGGTCGCATTCGCGCCTTGAAATGCCCCGACGTATTGCTTGCCGCCACTCGAGAACGGAGCGAGTAATCCGGGTTGCGCGGCTAACGCCGTGACATTCAGCGGGTCGCTTGTCCCGTTCGAGTTAGTAACGACGATGGGCACCGGCCCGGTTCCTATATTGTCCGGCACTTGGGCGTTGATCTGGCCGGGGCTGATGAAACGAAGAAAGGCGTCCTTGCCGCCGATACTCACTTTCACGCCGTCGAGCGATGTCGGAGCGGTGTTGCCGTTGAAATCGCCGCCGGTCCACTCGCGCGTGGTCATCGAGAAGTTGCTTCCGTAAATTTCGACCCAGGTTCCCGGTGCGACACCGGCTTGCGCCCCGAATTGCGCGGCGTTGATGACTCCTCCATCCGAGATCGCGGGTTTGGTGCCTGTGGCCGCGGGATGTAGTGTCAGCGACCCGTTGTAGATGTGGTCGCCGGTCTGATCGCCGGTGCCGTTGGCTGCATTTGCTGAAACCCAAATCTGCACGTCGCCGGAGGCAGTTGCCGGAGGAGTCCAGTCCACCGTAATTGTGTTGGTTGTGAACGGTTGCGTGTGCTCAATGAATTCGAGAGGTTTGTCCGTTGGGCAGGTTGCTCCGTTGCGGCCCGAGCCTTGGTCGTTTGGGTTGCTTGCAGCGCACAGAACAAACTGAGTAGCGCCGGGTGTAAATGTGCCCGCTTGCTGATTCGGGTCCGATGCCAGCCGGGCCGTCATCTGAAAACCGTACCTCCGAGCCGCTGAATCATTCACCTGAATTGTGAGTGTCTGTTTCTGGCCCGGTGTGTAGTTGGTCCCTTCAGCCGCGGTAATTGCCAAACTGCCGCCACCCCCATTTACCGGCGTACCGACATGACAACCGACCTGGTTGCACGTTCCCTCGCCGGTTTCCGCCACTCCCGTCACATGAGCGATCGGTCCGGCCGAATAAGCCCACAAGATTGCCGGCACAGCAACGATAAGTGCAATCTTGACGGCCACTACTTTTCTTTGTTGTTTCATGCTCCTCAGATCCAGATAGAATTTCTCTCGTTCAGTCTAAGGCAGGAAGCTGAATTGAGTCGTTCTTAGAATGTCAACAAGTTGTGAATTTATTGTTGGGCCTTCCAGATTTCAATCGCTTTCCGCGCGGCAGTGCTGAGCGGAACCGTGCTGATCTGTGAAAGTGGGATCCATATTGCGTTATTTGGGTCACCGCGCAGATCGCCCTGATGGACCGCGAAGGTATAAGAAGTATTCGTAATACTGTGGCGGAACTCACCCAAATAACGTCCGACTTGCGCCTCGGGCACCATATGCGGCTGTAAGAATTCCCAAAATCCTGCCAGGCGCACACTATCCGCGGGACGCTGCCACATCAACACCGAGCGCTGCCGCTCGATGATGAGTAACTGCGCATATTCCGCGCGCCGTTCGAAGGGCCTCGACTTCACCGGCAATTCGCGCTCGCGCCCGGCACGCCGTGCTTCGCAAAAAACAACGACAGGACACAGTAGGCACTTGGGATCGGAAGGCGTGCAGACCGTAGCTCCGAGTTCCATCAGCGCCTGATTAAAAGAACCGGGGTCCCGCCGATTAAGATATTCCGAAGCCGCTGCCGCCAGACGCGACCGCGTGACGGATGCGCGAATATCGCCGCCCTCGTTTGTCGCGCGCGCCAGAACGCGGAGCACGTTGCCGTCGAGCGCCGCATAGGGCAATCCGAAGGCAATGCTGGCGACGGCAGCGGCGGTGTAGTCTCCGACGCCCGGCAGTTCGCGGATGCGCTCGTACTCGTTCGGAAATCCACCAGCGGCAACGATTTGTATCGCGGCCTTCTTCAGGTTTCGTGCCCGCGAGTAATAGCCGAGGCCCGCCCAGGCTTTCAGGAGTTCCTCGTCATCCGCGTTAGCGAGCGCTTCGACGGTGGGATAGATCGCGAGGAATCGTTCGTAGTACGGAATCACAGTCTCCACGCGCGTCTGTTGCAGCATGATCTCCGAGATCCAGATGCGGTAGGGATCAGTGGTGCGGCGCCAGGGCAGGTCGCGATGTCCGCTACGGAACCATTTGATGAGCGCAGTAGTGAAGCCGCGTTTCCCGTTCACTCGTATAATAAGAGAGTAGCCCACCTTGCACGATTCCATCCTCATCCGCGGCGCCCGTGTCCATAATTTGAAAAATGTCTCGCTGGCGATTCCGCACAATAAGCTCACGGTCGTGACCGGCGTATCCGGATCGGGGAAGAGTTCGCTCGTCTTCGATACGATCTACGCCGAAGGCCAGCGGCGGTACGTCGAGTCCCTTTCAGCCTACGCGCGCCAGTTTCTGGAACGGATGGAGAAACCGGCCGTTGACGAGATCGACGGAATCGCGCCGCCGATCGCGATCAAACAGAAGAACACGACTCGCAACCCGCGATCCACCGTCGCCACGTCCACCGAACTGTACGACTTTCTACGGCTGTTGTTCGCGCGTATCGGACAGACCTGGTGTCCCGACTGCAAGGTGCGCGTCTTGCGCGACACTGTCGACCAGATCGCCGCCGCGGTGATGCAGCAGCCGGCAGGGTCGCGCTGGTACGCTCTGTTTCCGATCCGCGTGCCCAAGCAGACTGCCGAGTTGCGCGATCACCTCTTCGAACTGCGGAAAAAGGGCTTCAACCGGCTTTATCAGAATGACCGCACGTTCGAGTTCTCGACGCCGGAATCGTTGCTCGATATCGACTTCAAACAGCCGCTGTTCGCGATGGTCGACCGGCTTGTGATCGGCGGCGACCTGCATCAGCGGCTGGTAGACACGGTTGAAATCTGTTACCGCGAAGCAGGCGAAGTCCTTTTTCAGAATGCCGCCAACGACGAACGTCTGCGCTTCAGCGAGAAGTTTGAATGCAGGACATGCGGGAAGGCATTCGTCGACCCGGAGCCGAGCCTCTTCAGCTTTAACAGCCCGTTCGGTGCGTGCCGCCGCTGCCAGGGTTTCGGAAACACGATCGATTACGACCTCGACCTCGTGGTTCCCGACAAGTCGCTGTCCATTTCCGCCGGGGCCGTGGATCCGTGGACGAAACCTCAATACAGCTGGTATTACGAGGAGTTCTTTCTACGCGCGGCGAAAGGGAAAGTCCGGCTGCGCGTCCCGTTCTGCGACCTGGATGCGGCTGAACGCGAATTCGTGGCGGACCACGTGCAGCGTTTCTTCAAGGAAGTCGAGACGAAGAAGTACAAGGTGCACGTCCGTGTCTTTCTCAGCCGTTATCGCGGATACGCCACCTGTCCGGAATGTCATGGGTCGAGACTGCGGCGGGAGGCCTTGTACATTCAGGTGAACGGGAAAACGATGGCTGATGTCGTGCGACTCAACATCGCGCAGTCTGCATCGTTTTTCACCTCGCTAGTGCTTACTCCTGAAGAGTCGGCCATTGCCGATAAGGTGATGGTCGAAATCCGGCAGAGGCTCAAGTTTCTCAACGATGTCGGGCTCGATTATTTGACGCTCGATCGATTGTCGGCAACCCTGTCGGGCGGCGAAGCGCAGCGGATACAACTTGCAACCTGTTTGGGATCGCGATTGGTGGGAGCGTGTTACGTGCTTGACGAACCGTCGATTGGGCTGCACAGCCGCGACACCGGGCGACTGATCCGAATCCTCGAAGAGTTGCGCGATTTGGGAAACACGATCGTGGTAGTGGAGCACGATGCAGACGTCATGCGCGCCGCCGACCACATTGTGGACCTCGGGCCAGGAGCGGGCGAGAACGGAGGCCGCATCGTTTTTGAAGGATCGTTCGATGCCGTGATGAAGGACGGCAGCGCATCGCTGACCTCACGCTATCTTCGCGGGCTCCTCTCGGTAGGCCACTCTTCGAAACGGCGGCCGGTGAATCCCAAACGTGTCGTGCGTTTTCTCGGCGCGCGCGCTCATAACCTGAAGAACATCGACGTCGACATTCCTTTAGGAATGATGGCAGTGATTACAGGTGTTTCCGGCTCCGGGAAGTCGAGCCTGGTGCACGATGTTATATACAAGTCGCTCGAGCGGCAGATTAACAAACCCGCGGCAGTCGCCGCGGACAGCGGGGAAGACTTCGGGGCGGCCGATAAACTGACCTGTGCACGCATCGAGCGCCCGGAGTTGGTGCGTGAAGTATTGATGGTGGACCAGTCGCCTATCGGACGGACGCCGCGATCGAATCCCGTCACGTATATCAAGGCGTTCGATGTGATCCGCGACCTGTTCGCTTCGACACCGGAGGCGACCAAGCGCGGCTACACGTCGGGTCATTTTTCGTTCAACATTCCGGGCGGCCGGTGCGAAACGTGTCAGGGTGACGGTGTAGTTACCGTCGAGATGCAATTCCTGGCGGACGTCGAACTGGTTTGCGAGGAATGCAAGGGCACTCGCTACAAAAGTTCGATTCTCGACATTCGATACCGCGCGCTCAACATCCACGAAGTACTGCAACTGACGGTGACGGAGGCGTTGTCGTTCTTCGCCGACGTGCCTCGACTGGCGAACCGGCTGAAAGTGCTGGCGGATGTCGGGCTCGGCTACTTACGTCTGGGACAATCCGCGACAACGCTGTCGGGCGGCGAGGCGCAACGGGTGAAACTCGCGGCGCATCTCTGCCAGGCAAGTTGCGCCGGTACGCTGTTCATCTTCGATGAACCTACCACTGGGCTGCACTTCGACGACATTGCGAAACTGCTGGACGCATTCCAGCGATTGATAGCAAACGGTGGGAGCGTGCTGATCATCGAGCACAATCTCGAGGTTATCCAGAGCGCGGATTGGATCATCGACTTGGGGCCCGAGGGGGGCGATGGCGGCGGCCGCATCGTCGCGCAGGGAACTCCCGAACAGGTGTCGCGGGTGTCGGGTTCTTACACCGGTAAGTTCCTGAAGCGTCTCCTCCGGCCATAGTCACACGCTGTAACCACCACTTGATGTAAATCGCCTACGCAATCACAGGGGCCGCGGGCTGCAAACCGCTCTTTTGCGGACCGGACGAGAAGTACGCATGAACATTCGCGGTATTGCGCTGTGTTTCGCCTTTGGGATGTCGCTGGTGTTGGCCGAAGCGCAGCCGTCCAACTCCGCGCGGTGCGCCGGTTGTCATCCGCAACAGGCTGCCGCATTCGACGCGTCGCCGATGGGCCGCTCAATCGGCAATCCAACCGAGGAACCTGACGGGCGGGTGCAAGTCCCCGGGGCCCACACGCGGGCAACTATCCGGCACAAGGGCGCGAAACTCGTGCTGCAACTCGACCGCGATGGCATCCGGGGATCTTGGCCCATGGCGTGGTCGGTGGGTGCAGGATTGGTGGGACGGACCGACATCGTGCGCGTTCACGATTACCTGTTCCAATCGCCGGTCTCCTGGTATGCGAAATCGCTCGGTTGGGATCTGTCGCCGGGTTACGAATCGAAGCGGATTATTGATGTCGATCGTCCGATCGTCAGCGGGTGTCTCTTCTGCCATACTGGCGCAATCCGGCTGCAGCCCGGCACGACGAATCAGTTTCGCGAAGACGCTCTGACGCCCATCACGTGCGAGCGCTGTCACGGCTCCGCTGCGGGGCACCTCGATAAGCCTGTGAAGGGGAACATTGTGAATCCCGCCCGGCTCAGCGGTCGCGCGCGCGACAGCGTCTGCGAACAATGCCACCTGGAAGGCGAGGCGCGCATACTGAACCCCGGGCGCGATTGGTGGGATTTTCAACCGGGCGATGTGACCGAAAGCGTTTTCGTAACCTATGTGAAATCGGCGAAAAACCAGGAGCATTTCCACGCGGTCAGCCACAGCGAACAGCTTGCCGAAAGCCGGTGCCTGCGGGCGAGTGGCGGAAAGCTTTGGTGCGGGTCGTGTCACAGTCCGCATGCGAGCGCTTCCGAAAATTTGAAACGGGTCACGAGTGTGTGTCTCTCGTGCCACCAGGATTTGTTCTCCGCGAACCGTCATCAGCCGGCCGCGGAGTGCACAAGTTGTCACATGCCGAAACTGAGGGCCGATAACGTCGCCCACGCCGCCGTAACGGATCATCGCATTCCCAGGCGTCCGCAAAAGTTTGACCCTGCGAAAACTGAGGAGCGTTTTTCGGTGCGGACGTGGCGTGCTCCCGCGAAAGATTTTGACCTGCGCGACAAGGGCTTGGCGCTCGTCGAAGTTGGACAGAAGCAGCGCGACCCGGCTCAAATTCGGGAGGGCTACGATCTTCTCGCGGACGATGCCAAATCGCGTCGTGTCGACTCGGTGGAATTAAAAGCGATCGCTGGGGTGCTTCTCGAATTCGGCGAGGGGAAGCAGGCTATTCGACTGCTCGCGGAGGCCGAGGAGATCGAACCGAAGAGCGCTGCGGTCGCCTGGTCCCTGGGGCTGGCATACGAAAAGAGCGGAGACCTTTCCGAGGCGATTCGGGAATTCAAACGAGCGGTGAGCCTCGACCCTTCACTTCCGCAGCCTTATCTCGAACTCGCGAAGATCTACGCTGGTCTCGGGGATGAGATTCTTCGACGAAGCACGCTGACGGAATATCTGCGCTTCATGCCGCAGAGCATTCGATTCCGTGTGGAAGAGCAACAGCCATCGCCCGGATCCGAAAGACCGTAATCGCGTGCACGAACCCGAGTGCGACAATGTTCCCGCGGCCGGGATGTTATACCGCGGCCGCGGGATGTTCCGGCCGGACGAGTCCGGCCCTCCTCCGAATGTCTACTTCACATTGATAGTCACCGTATTGCTCTGTTGACCGTCCACGATGACCGCGACTGGCACATCGCCTTTACCAACTAGCGATGCGGGAAGTTGCACATTGACCTGATCGAGCCCCACAAATTGGCTCTGAGCGCCCGCGAATAGAACCGGCGCGTCAGCACCGCCGATCGATGCGCGAACATTCGAAACGCCGCTGTTCTTCCGCAGGCCCGTACCGAAGAGAACCAGCACAACCGTGTCGGATGGACTTCCCAGATCGATCGGAGTCGGCGAGCAGATGCCGGCGCTCGAGCACTGGAATACCTCCACGGGACTCTGCGTGCCGTCCGATGCCGCCCGCACTCCTAACGCGGCTGCGACCGCGCCGCCCGGCATCGTGAATATCGAAGGTGTGACGGCGGAGATCTCGATGGTTCCCGTGGCAATCGCACCCGTCGAGCCCGCTGTGACAGTTACCGATGCCGGTCCTGTGGCCGTGCCCGCGGGAACCACGAAATTCACTTGTGCCGGTCCGGCATAGAACAATTGTCCAAGCCGCAACGCACCGGCCGAATCCTGAACGGATGCAGTTGTGCCGCCGAGGACGAAGGGGAGGGTAGACCCGGTTGGGGACACCGCCTGGAGCGCCAGGCCAGAGCCGTACGCGGAGGCCAGACTATCGGGAGCGGCCTTCGCTCCGATATTTGCCGCCGCGGAAGTTACCGTCAGTGCGGATGGCTGCGCGGGCGAGATCGGCGTTGTCGTGGCGTCGATGGATAGCAGAAACTTACCCAGTTGCGCGCGCTTGTTCCCATCCTGCAGCGTATCGATTCCCGCCGTGCCAGCCGATCGGTGGACGACGTTCTGCATCACGGCATCGAGCGACTCGGCGGCCCCGCCGTGAAGGAACGTTTGCGGGAACGCGAAGACAGATAACAGTGAAGGCGGCACAAATCCGTCTGCGCCGATTGCGGGTGCGCCGTTTTGACGGACTTCGTTGAACGCAGTGGGATCGAAGGTCCCCACGATGCGGAGTTCCGGAAGTATTTGGCCGCCCGAGATGAGACTCGCATCGGGAGGCGGATTGAACCGCACCCGGCCGGAAGTCCACTGTGCGCCGCCGTGGCAGCTTTGGCAATTCGCGTCGGTGAAGAGTTGGCGGCCGGCCGCGATGTCGGGATCGCTCGAACCACGCAGCGGCGAGATAGGCGCGCGAATCCCGCTCTGGATGTACGCCTCAAGGGCGTCCCACGCCGGGATGCCGCGGACCTTCAGTTGGTTTCGGCCGTGGCTTGCAACGGGCGTCAGGTTGACTACGTTCGGTTCTGGAGTAATGCCGTCGTCGCCGACTATCACGCCTTGGCCCCCCGAAACCGCGCGAATGTTCAGTTCGAAATCAGCCTCCTCGTCGCGTTCGGCCGACCAGTTCAGCACTCGCTGCGTCTTTCGGGCCGGATCGGACTGGTCGAAGTCCGTGTGCTGGGGAATCGTGCGTTTTGGACCGGAAGGAAAGATCCAGACCACGTTGTCGGAGAGTCCGAACGGATGACACGACGAGCAGGATCCCCATCCGGCGTTCGACATCCGTCCCGTAATGGCGGCACCGCCGGAGGCGGGCGGATCGAATTCGCCGATCGACGTGTTGTACAGTTCCTTGCCTACCTGGATCTTGTCCTCGGCGCTACCTGCAACCGGCAAACTGGCCGACTTCAGAGTCGCCGTGACCTTCTCGACGGATCCCGTCAGATCGATCACGCTGACGTCCCGCGAGACATAGTTCATGACATAAGCGGTCTGATCGCTGGATTTGATGACGATGCCTCGCGGGTTCTTGCCCGTCGGGATTTCCAATACCTTTGTCGTGTCCGACGGGTCGTTTTGCACGGATGCAGCGCCTGTGGTCGGATCGATTTTCACCTTCACGACGATGTTGCTCGCCGCGCTGACAAGGTAGCCTTCGTCTTTTGAGTGCTTGAGTGCGATGGCCCAGGGCTGAGTGATGAACCGCTTGGGTGTCGCTGTCTGCGCGCCCACCGCGGAATGCATGTTGATTGTCTTTCCCGTGTCAGTGCGTGTAGTGGTATCGATCACGCTCAACAGGCTCTGCGTATTCACGTTAAAGCGAACCGGCCCATTCGGCGATGCGCCGGTATTCGGGACATAGGCATACCTCCCCCGGATACCGATATTGTTGAGCTGATTCGGATAGGCGCCCGTGACGAACTTGAAATCGTCGGTGGTGGGAGTCGCCGGTGGAGCGATGCGTTGCAGGGCATCTCCGGCCGCTTTGAAACCGGTATCGCCCACTGGATTGATGACGACATCGCCGATCACCGAATCTGTGGAGGCGGAAATCACGGTAACGTGCCCCGCCTTCGCGTCGTCCGCGCCGTCCACTTTGCCGGCGACAGGCAATCCCAGAAATTGGGTTACGAAAACGATTTCCCGCGTGTCATCGCCGCCGCCCGTATTCGTAATCGCGATGCCACGCGGCTCGAACCCGACATTGTTGATGGTCACGACGGAATAATCGGACGCGGTATCGATGACTGAAACGGAGTTCGACCGCGCATTGGCGACATACACCTTGCTGCCGGAAGGCGTCACCGCGATTCCGTAAGGCTCGGTTCCCACCTTGACCGTTCTCAATATCGTGCCGTAGCCGGGAGACGCGCGATTGATGGTCAGCACCGACACCGTTCCATCGACCGTATTCGCGATATAGGCGCGGGAGCCGTCGGGCGATAGCGCAACGCCGTTCGGTTCTTTGCCGACAGCGATCTCACCCAAGCGCGTGTTACCGTTCTTTACATCGAAGAACGTCACGCTGTTGTTGTCCGGATTGGCGACCGCGAGTAGCGAATCGTCGGCGCTCAATGCCAGCGGCTGAGAACTCGTAGGCCCGGCGAAACGAATTGTCGATTGTGCGGACACGCGGCCAACCGGTCTGGTGAACGAGACCGCCGCAGCCACGACCGCTACCGGCAGCCAAAACTTCGCTGAACAAAATGTTCTTGCAACTCTCCACTTCATTGTTGAGACTCCAAATCAATCTGGCGAAAATCTGTTTCAAAACACGCGCCCTCGCGGTAGTCGTAGCAGCCCCGGCCATGCGCAGTGCGAACGATCTCGACGGCGGCGATTTCAGATCCGTCGCTTTGCCGCAAAGGATTGAACAGGACCGGCGAGCCGGCAGCGGCCTCGGTTCTGAGCGTTCGGACGACAATCATGGCCATTTCCTCGAGGCGCGTTAGAACCTCCTCATAGAGGCGGGTCATCCGAATTCTGTCTTCCGATGGAAGGATGATGGGCTCGAACGGAACTGAGCCCTGGGATGTATTCGCGGCGCCTCTCGAGTGCACGGCCCAGAGTACGGTCTTTTTTGTGGCGCAGAAGTTATGAAAAGGTAAAGTTGCGGCGATCCTGCGAGTCCGCTCGCCGGGCAGCAACTCGCTCAATCGACAGGAGGGCCAAAGACTCCGAGGATCCGGTCATAATGATCGCTGCCCGTGGTGCGAATTCGATGCCGGAGCCCGCAACGAGATCGCGAACGACGGAAGACGCCAGAAGCTCGTCCTGAGCGGCGCTCGCCGAGATCTGACGAGCAACATCGACGGCGGGTCCGCGCAGTTCTCTGCGGCTCATCTCGCACTGGCCCACGTGCAGTCCGGCGGTCAGGTGAATGCCAACTCTGGAAGCGTGTTGCGCGATGGCGCAGGCACAGCGGACGGCTCGCGCGGGACCGTCGAAGGAAGCGAGCAGGCTGTGGTGTCCCGAACCCCATTCAAGTCCGCGAAACCATTGCAACTCTCGGCGGATGTGATCCCAAAGTCGCCGTCTCGCGTACACGCGCGATTCGTTCTCTTCCGAGAGAGTGAATGATGCCGCCATAACCGTCGCAAGGACCGGTTCGGCCCGCGGTGTTGGGCGTGTGCTGTTAAGGAAGTGCTCAATCTCGTTGAGAATACCGTCCTGGTCTCCCACGAAAGGGAGATGATCGACACCGGGCTTTTCGACGAATTGTGCACTCGGGATCCGGCTCGCGAGATAGCGGCCTTCCTCAACCCGCAGGCACTTGTCTCCGCTGCGGTGAATTACTAAGGTGGGGACTCGTATGGCGGGCAGGATGGGTCGAATGTCGGCTTCGGAGTTCATCCGTGTTAAGGCCACGGCGGCGGCGGGACTCGCCGCGGTCCGCAGATACCCGGCCCACCATTGACGAAAACGGGTATCGGACGCCATGGACGGAGCACGCTCGTAGAGGCCGACGGGGCCACCCCACTGATCGCGAATCTCCGTTAGAAACTGCTCTCGCTGTTCCGGAGTCGGGCCCCACGGATAACCGTCTCCGCGAATGCGTTTGGCGTAGCTGCCGATCATCACCAGGCCGGACGTCCGTTCCGGATAAGTGGCGGCGAAGAGCGCGGACATCGTGCCGCCCTCCGAGATGCCACAAATGACGGCCCTCCGCGAGCCTGCGGCGTCCATAACTGCCCGCACGTCGTCCATGCGCTGCTCCAAGGTGGGTAGCGAATCGACCGGTATGCGATCCGACAGCCCTGTCCCGCGCTTATCAAAAAGGATGAGCCTCGAGAATGATGCCAGCCGGCGAAGGAATCGGGCGAATGACGGTTCCGTCCAGAAGTAGTCGAGGTGGGAGACCCAACCCATCACGAAGACCAGATCGATCGGGCCGTCGCCGAGAACCTGGTATGCGATATCGATGTCGCCGCTCCGGGCGTAACGGGTTTTCGGTGCGGCGGCGGCATCGATTTCCAGATCTTGCCGTACCAAGTGTTCCGTTCGACCGATGAAGCGATATCCCCGGCGATGGGCGGTTTCAATGAACCGAGGGTCGCGACTTTGATCGTCGAGAGCTCTGCGGATCTCAGAGATTGTAACCTTCAGTACATCGTGGTTGACGTGGACGTCCGGCCAAACCGCGGACAGCAGTTCTTCTTTAGTGATCAGCCTGCCGGGCCGCTCAGCGAGATATCGTAAGACGCCGAACGGTTTTGGCGGAAGCTCGATTGGGTTCGTTCCGCACACGAGCCGGCCCGCCGCCAGGTCGAGACGGAAGGGCGGAAACACGATCTGTTCGCGGGGGATGACTTCGGACATCTTACCTCAGAGATCCGGCGGCGTTCATGGAAATCGAGCGTGGTAACATTGCCTGAAGCCGCGGGTGTTGCGCGGCGGCCGCCAGCCGGATGCTAGCTGATTGTGCACGGACCGGGCCTTAGAGTAACGAGGGCCGTCTGAAAAATTTCTAAAATCTTCAGGAAATCCCTATGCAGCAGAAAACGGGGCATTTATACGAGTTCGGCCCGTTCGTGCTCGATACGGCCCGGCACCTGCTCCTGCGCGAAGGCACCCCCGTCCGGCTTACTCGCAAGACGTTCGACATGCTTTTGGTTCTGATCGAGAACCGCGGGCGCACCGTGTCGAAAGACGAATTAATGGCCGCCCTGTGGCCGGACAGCGTCGTGGAGGAATCGAACCTGACGCAGCAGGTTTCGATGATCCGCAAAGCGCTCGACGACAAGGCAGGGGAACATCACTTCATAGTGACGGTCTCCGGTAGAGGTTATCGATTTGACGGCGACGTGCGCATCCCCCCGCCAGCGGACGAACCGATCATACCGACCTTGACAGAGCCCCCATTGGAAGCCGGTGAGAGTGGCCCAACCGTAACGGCCGACCGTCGCCGGCGATCGATACCGGTGGTGTGGGTATTGGCGCTCATCGGCATAGCCGCTCTTGCCTATGGCGGTTATCGATGGGTGTCGGCGAAGAACCAGGGCGCTGCCGTGCCGAGAACGTTGGCAATCCTCCCGTTCCAGAATCTGCGCCAGGACCCGGCGAACGACTTCCTGGGTGTGTCGCTCGCGGACGCGGTGATCACGAAGCTGGACAATATAAGCGCGCTCACTGTCCGGCCGTCCTCGGCTGTCGAGAAGTATCGCAACCAGGTCGTCGACATTCCGAAAATTGCGTCGGAACTGCGTGTCGACACGCTCCTCACCAGCACCTTTATCCGGGATGGGGATGATCTACGGATCACTTCTCAACTCATCGACACTCGCACCCAAGCGATTCTCTGGAAAGGCGCGCTGGATCTCAAATACGACCGGGTGCTGACGGTCCAGGACCGGGTAGCGCAGGAAATCGTGCGTGGCCTCGAGTTGAGTCTGTCTCCTGTCGACATCGAGCATCTCAAGCCCGAGAAACCGATAGATGCGATGGCCTACGAGTATTACCTGCGGGGTGTAGATCTGTACTCCCGGAGCGAATTCCCTCTCGCTATCAAAATGCTGCAGAAATCGATCGAGATCGATCCGGCGTATGCGCTGACCTGGGCGCATTTAGGAAGGGCGCACACAGCGAACGCTTCATTTGAATTAGGCGGGCGCGACGAGTACAGCGCAGCACAAGTTGCGTACGAGAAGGCACTATCGATTCAACCAGACCTGATTGAAGCCCGGATCTACATGGCGAATCGCTTAACCGACACTGGCCGCGTCGAGAATGCGGTCCCTCTATTGCGAGAAGCCGCGAAAACGCATCCCAACCACGCCGAAGTGCATTGGGAGTTGGGATACGCCTACCGGTTCGGCGGCATGCTGCGGGAGTCAATTGCGGAATGCAGGCGCGCGCGGGAACTGGATCCCGGCGTGAAGCTGACGACCTCGACGCTCAACGCGTACTTATACACGGGTGAGTACGCCGAATTCCTCAAGAGTCTGCCCGATACGAACGATTCCGCGCTCATCCTGTTCTATCGAGGATTCGGATCGTATTATGCGGGGAACTCAGAACGGGCCGCCCGCAACTTCGATGCGGCTTTTGATCTGCATCCATCGCTGCTCCAGGCCAGAGTCGGGAAGGCTATAAGTTTTGCGATTCGACGGGACTACTCGAAAGCGCTGGAAATCCTGCATCAGGCCGAGAACACCATCTCGGAACGAGGCGTTGGCGATCCCGAAGCGATCTATAAAATTGCCCAGGCTTACGCCGTGTCGACCGACAAAGCCGCAGCGCTGCGAGTCCTTCGGCACAGTATCGAGCACGGCTTCTTCCCATATCCGTACTTTGCGTCGGATCCATTGCTGAGCGGTCTTCGGAGTGAGAGCGAATTCTCGACACTGATGGCGCTGGCCCGTGAACGGCACGAGACCTTCAAGCGGAAATTCTTCTGATTGGACAGACGCGAAGGGCCGCCCTTGATAGTAGCGAGGGCGGCTCGCGCCTGAGTCGAGTTCCCGCAACCTGATTCGGAATAAGTCCATTTACTGCATCCTGAGTTGGTCGCACAACTTCAGATCGTCCATGAACATCTGGCGGACGCGCTGCGCGCTGTCGTAGACGTGAAAAGGATCGCGTTCGGCCTCGGTGCCACGACGAACATTCTCGTACTTCTTGCGATCCGCACCACTGTACTGATCCGCGGATTTGTGCAGTACGGGTTCAAAGGCATGCCGATCAACCTCCCCGCGCAATACCCGGAACTCGGCAAGCGCGTCCACGCTCGAATAATTCAGCAGCGTGATATTCGACCCGCGATCGCCGTTATCCGCTCCGTCTACAGTCCAGTTATTCGACGATACGCGAGCACCGTTCACCGAATCATTGATCGTGTTGGGCCTGTCCTGACGGATTGCTTACCCCGACGTAAACCTGGTCGGACATCCCCGACGAGATACCGGGCGCGAGTTGTGCCAACGGCACGAAGTTACGGTTTTTGATGGCGAGCTCGCGAACTTGAGTGCCCGAGACCAGGTTCGGTAACCCGTCCGAGTTCAAGCGAAAAAGTTGATCGATAGTTTGTCGCTGACATTCAGCGGGACTCCGGTGCGTTGCCCGGTTTTGAACCCGAATGCCGTTACCGAGAACCGGTAAGTGCCGATGGGCAGCAAAGGCGCGGAATAGTCACCGCGAATCGTCCGTCATAATCGTCCGCACCACTACGTTCTGTCGACATTAAAGACCCTGACGGTCGCATTCGGCGCCGCTGCGCCGGTTGAAGGACTCACAGAGTGATCGCACGAATTTACTCGCCCAGGGACAGCTATTCGTGAGACACCACAAAACTCGAGGAATTGTTGTCGTAACTGTGAGTCTATGTGCCGATCCGTTGCGAATTAGTATGCCTGCGGTCGAAGTTAGTCCGGCGCGGCGCGCGGATTCTCGCGTACCGCGATCGTCGTGTGACTCAGACGAACACCTGCGCCTGGAACGGGCTAGAATTGAGTGTTTCAGGAGAGGTGAATGAGATTATTGATTTCCCTTCTTGCGGCTGCGACGCTGTTCGGCCAGCAGGCTCAGCGGCCGGCGCAGACGTCCGAACACGAACTCGCCGGCGACGACGTGCGCGGTTACAGCGACACCCCGCAGCTTCCGGATCAAAAGTGGAAAGTCCACGATATCGAGCGCCCCCGGCCGCGGAAGGTGACGCCTGGGCCGTACTTTAAGGAAGAGCCGCCCGCCGATGCAATCGTTCTGTTCGACGGCAAGGATCTGTCGCAGTGGGTGCAGCAGGTGCGGGGTGGGGCAACGCAGGCTCCGCGCTGGAAGGTCGAGAACGGATACGCCGAGATCGTGCCGCGGACGGGGAGGCTCGTCACCAAGGACCAGTTCGGCGACTGTCAGCTTCACCTGGAATGGTCGATTCCCGTCGAAGCTCAAGGCAACGGCCAGGGTATCGGCAACAGCGGTGTCGAGTTCATGAGCCGCTATGAGGTCCAGGTGCTCGAATCATTCAACCACCTCACCTACGCGGACGGTCAGGCCGGCGCGATTTACGGCGTTTGGCCGCCGATGGTGAATCCGGCGCGGCCGCAGGGCGACTGGAACGTCTACGACATTTTCTTCGAGGCGCCACGTTTCGACGGCGATACAGTGACCAAGCCCGCCACGGTTACCGTCGTCTTCAATGGCGTGCTGGTTCAGAATCACAAAGCGTATCTGGGAACGACCATCTGGCGGCAGGTTGGCAAATACAAGGCGCATCCCGCGGAGCAACCGCTCAGCCTTCAGGATCACGGCCAGCTCGTGCGGTACCGGAACATCTGGATACGCAAGCTGAATCAGGATTGATCGCCCCGGCCGTCGGCCGAGTTATTTCGCCGAGACCTCGTCCGCGACTTCGTGCGCCGGGTCGCGCATCGTGGCGGCGGCGATTTCGAACGATCGCAACCGCTTTGCGTGATCGTATAGATCGGATGTGAAGATCACCTCGTCCAGTTCCGTCTCATGAAGGAACTCCTCGAGCTTCTGCGCGACGGTCGCAGGACCGCCGATGATCGCGCGGCTCAGCCGCGACTCCACCATAAACCGTTCGCTCTCGTTCCAGAGTCCATCCATGCTCTCCACGGGCGGGGGCACGAGAATGGGCTGCCGGCGGATCAAGTTCAGGTGCCGCTGAAACCCGGAAGTGGCAAGCCGCTGGGCTTCTGCGTCCGTTTCCGCCGCTACTAAAGGAACGCCCGCCATCACGTAGGGCCGTTCAAGATACTGCGACGGCGTGAACTCGTTGCGATAGATTTCGATCGCCTGCAATAGAAATGCCGGTGCGAAATGGCTGGCGAACGCGAACGGCAAACCGAGTTGCGCAGCCAATTGTGCGCTGTAAGTGCTCGAGCCCAGGAGCCATACCGGTACATTTGTACCTTCGCCGGGATACGCGATCAGCCTCTGCCCTGCACGTGCTGGAGCGAGATACGCGAGCAACTCAGCAATCTGGCGCGGGAAATCTTCCTCTTCGGTGTTGTATCGCAACGCGCGCGCTCCGGCTCCGTCCGTACCCGGAGCCCTCCCGACTCCGAGGTCGATGCGCCCGGGATACAGCGTCTCGAGCGTCCCGAAGTGTTCGGCAATCACCAGCGCCGAGTGGTTTGGCAGCATGATGCCGCCCGACCCGACCCGAATCCTCGAAGTGCCGCCCGCGACGTAGCCGATCAACACGGAAGTGGCTGCCGACGCGATTCCCGGCATGTTGTGATGCTCTGCCAGCCAGAAGCGGGTGTATCCCCACTCTTCCACGTGCCGGGCCAAGTCGAGTGCCGATCGAAATGCCTCGGCGATGGTCCCCCCGGCGCGGACTGGGGCGAGGTCCAAAACTGAAAATCGCGTTTTCCGAGAAGGTGTCACATCTCTTGGATGCCGAAACCGCCAGGACGACGCAACTGCCTCCGCATCTCTCGAACGAGACAACCCGGTCCGGAATGGGTTAGTTTAATGGAGGTTGAGCTTCTTTGGGGTTAACCTGTTGTCCTCGCAGACAGCGGGCTATCGGAGGGACCAGGACGTTGCGGGCCGCAGTGTGCCGGGCCCGATCAATCTCTTCTTGAACCTCGCGATCCTTGAACGCGTAACAAAGGTAGGAGGCATCCTGCGCCGCACGGCCGGGAGATGTCTGTACATACTAGAGAACAGGACCACCAGCGAATGAGAACAGTTCAGACACTCGCGATATTTCTGTCCTTCTTATCCCTTTTTCCTCCCGGCGCGATGGCGCAAACAAACATCAACGTAGAACCCGCGACCGGATTCACGTTGATCCGGCCGTATGAGGCAACCAGCGTCCCGCAGATCCGGCTCAGCAATTCACCGCGGCTCGAATCTCTGCTTCGCGGCGGGAACCTCTATCTGACTGCGCAGGATGCGGTAGCTCTCGCCATCGAGAACAACATCGACGTAGAAGTGCAGCGGTACGCGCCGCTGCTGGCACAAGAGGTGCTTCGCCGCGCCAAGGCGGGTGGAGCGCTGCGAAGCGTCGGGCTGCCGGTTGCCGGGGGCCCGCAGAGCGTCAGCCTGCAAGGCGTCAGCCTGGCCGGTGCCGGCGCACTCACCACTGGAACCGGGGTCGGCTCCGGCGGCGGTATCGTCACGCAGTTGGGACCCGTCATTCCTTCGCTCGACCCCACCGTGCTGGCCTTCGTGAACTTCCAGCACGCGACGATCCCTCAAAGCAACACGGTACTGACCGGTACGACGGCGCTGATTCAAAACACGCGGACCGTGCAGGCCCAGTATTCCCAATCGTGGGATTTCGGATTGAACGCGCAGCTTGCGTATTCAAGCAACTACATCCGGGTGAACAGCCAGTTCTTCAGCTTGAATCCGTACACGACGGGCGCTTTGGATCTTCAAGTCACGCAAAACCTGCTGCAAGGATTCGGTTCGGCGGTGAACGCGCGCAACATCCGTGTGCAGAAGAACAATCTGAAAGTCACCGACCTGCAATTCAAGCAGCAGGTGATCACCACCGTTTCCGCCGTCCTGAACCTGTACTGGGATCTTGTGGTGTTCGATGAAGACGTGCGGGCGCGCAGATTGGAAGTTCAGACGGCGGAGCAATTGCTGGAAGACAACAAGAAGAAGGTGGAGGTCGGCTCGCTCGCGGAAATCGAAATCACTCGCGCCGAATCCCAGGTATATGCAGCTCGGCAGGACCTCGTTATCGCGCAAACGAACCTGCTGCAACAGGAGACGGTGCTGAAGAACGCGATCACCCGCAACGGTATCGCGGCCGCGGGGTTGACCAGCGTCCACATCATTCCGCTCGACCGGGTTCAGACTCCGCCACAGGAAGCGGTGCGCCCGGTCAACGACTTGATTAGCGATGCCCTCGAAAACCGTGTTGAGATTCAACAGGCGCGAATCAACCTGGACAGCAATCAGCTCAACCTGGTCGGCATCAAGAACTCGCTGAGGCCGACGCTGCAGGTTTTCGCCGAACTCACGAATAACGGTTTGACGGGCGATCTGACGGCTTTGGGATTAGCGCAGGGCGGCCTCGGATACCTTGCCGGCGGATACAGCAACCTGGTGGGGCAGATTTTCAGGCGCAATTACCCGAACTACTCGGCCGGCTTCTCGCTGAATATTCCTCTGCGAAACCGGGCCGCACAAGCCGACTACGCCATCAGCCTCCTCGAACTCCGGCAAAATCAGTTAAACCTGGCGCGGAATTCGAACCAGGTGCGCGTGGACGTGGAAAATGCGGTGATCGGGGTGCAGCAGGCGAGAGCCCGTTATGAAGCCGCCGTCAAATCGCGGGAATTGCAGGAGCAAACGCTGGATGCGGACCAAAAGAAGTACGCGCTTGGGTATACGACGGCGTTCCAGGTAATTCAGGATCAGCGCGATCTCGCGACAACCCACAGTTCGGAGGCGCAGGCCATGGCGAACTATACGCATGCGAGAATCGCGCTCGACCAGGCTCTCGGCTCCACGCTTCAAGTCAACAACATCACGATCACCGAAGCGTTGGAAGGCCACGTCTCGCGTCCATCGGGCTTGCCGGCCCAAGTGCCCCAAGGAGTCCGGCCATGAACCGCTCGGCGACATTGGCTGAGGTGTTGCGCCGGAGTGTCGCGGTGCTGCTGTGCGTGCTGTGCGCTGAATTTCCCGCGCTGCCCCAGCAACTCAATATCGCCCCGAACCGGCCATCCGCGCCGCTGATCATCCGCCCGTACGAGGCCGTGACTGTTCCCCCGGTTCGCCTGGCGAATTCGCCGCGACTGGCGGAATTGATTCGCGGCGGCACGTTGTACCTGACGGTGCAGGATGCCATCGCACTCGCACTCGAGAACAATATCGATCTCGAAGTGGCGCGATACAACCCCATCATGGCGTCCTGGCGAGTTCAACGTGCCGAAGCGGGCGGCGCGCTGCCCGGCGTTCCGAGTGCGGCAGGACAAGCCGGGTCGGTCGCGCTCGGCCAGGGTGTCACCGGCAGCCAATCGGCAGCCGGCGTTCGAATCAACGGCGCGGGTGGCGGAGCAAACCAAGTGGCGAACGCGTCGATCAGCCAGATCGGGCCCGTCACGCAGACCCTCGACCCGACGATCCAGGAATCCAGCACGTTCACGCACACGAGCACACCCCAGGCCAACACGGTGCAGAGCGTGACGGAGGTGCTGATCGCGAATACTCGCGCGCACACCGCAAGCTACCAACAGGGCTTCCTCACCGGCGGCGCGATTAACGTCCGCTACGCCGAAAATTATCTGAACGAAAATTCGCCGACCGATCGTTTGAATCCTTCCTCGGCGCCGAACCTGCAGATTTCGGTGCAACATAACCTGCTGCGCGGATTCGGAATTGCGGTCAATGCCCGAACCATCACCGTAGCCAAGATGAATCTCGGGATATCGGACCTGACGTTCCGCATCCAGGTATCGAACGTGATTGCGCAGGTTTTGAACGTGTACTATGGCCTCGCCGCCGACTACGAGAACCTGAAAGCGAAGCGGAACGCCGCGCAGGTAGCCGAGACATTCCAGAGTAATGTGAACGAACAGATACGGCTTGGCAACGTCGCGCCTCCGGAAGCGATCAGCGCCGAACAACAGACTATCACCAGCCGGCAAGCGGTTGTGGATGCGGAAGCAACTCTCAAGCAGGATGAGATTCGCATGAAGAGTCTCATCAGCCGCGCCGGTACAGCCGATCCCGTGCTGGCCGGCGTTCGAATCCTGCCGGTCGATCCCATCGTCATGCCGTCGCAGGACAATCTGCCTCCGGTCGAGCAACTCGTCCGTGAGGCCCGCGAGAACCGGCCTGACCTCGCAGTGTCGCAGCAGAATGAACAGGCCAGCATCGTTTCAGCACTCGGCACTAAGAACGGGCTGCTTCCCAACCTTCAGGTATTCGCCGCGCAAAGCCAGGCGGGTTTGTCCGGCACGCCCCGAAACGTCATCGTCAACGGCGGGATCGAAACTTCAGATCCGTATTTTGTCGGCGGCATCGGTAACGGCCTCGGCCAGGTCGTCCGCCGCAATTTCCCGACCGAAAGAGTCGGCACGTTCATTCAGGTTCCGCTGAGAAACCGCCAGGCCTCCGCCGATTTTGCGATCGATCAACTGCAGTTACGGCAGGCTCAACTCTCCACGCGAAGGGACATGAACCAGGTGGAGGTGGACGTGCTCAACGACGTGATCGCAATTCAACAGGCGCGCGCTCGCTACGAAAGCGCCGTACAGAATCGCAAGCTTCAACAGGACCTGTTCGAAAGCGAGCAGAAGAAGTACAGCTTTGGCGCTTCCACGCCGTATAACGTCATTCAGCAGCAGCGGGATGTGATGGCAGCGCAATCGGCGGAGTTGACCGCGCTGGTGTCGTATAACTCGGCTCGGATCGCACTCAACCAGGCGACCGGACATACGCTCGACGCGAACCACGTTTCCATCACTGAGGCGCGCGATGCCAAGGTTCCGCGGGCCTCAACGCCGCCGCCCGCCAAATGAGCGAGCGGCACGCCCGCGTCGATTCGAGATCGCGCCGCCGCGCCGCCGGTGAACACTCGCGCCATACCCGCGGGGTGCGGTAGACTGAGGCTTCTCAATCCGATCCGAATCGCGTGACGAGGGGTGAGCCTCCTGACCGCTTCTGGACGGGTCGAATACGCGTGCGGGCAGTGATGCTCCGCAAGCCGGCCGGCAGCGCTCTCGCCGCGTGTCCCACAGTAAAAGCAACGAATTGTCAGCAATGAAACCATCATCCAAGCCTCAAAATCCTTGTTTTTCTTCCGGCCCATGTGCAAAGCGGCCAGGTTGGTCACTGGACGCGCTGAAGGACGCAGCCGTTGGGCGGTCGCACCGGGCAAAATTAGGGAAAGCGAAACTGGCGGAAGTCATCAACCGCAGCAAGAAAGTGCTCGGCATGCCGCAGGATTACGTTCTCGGCATCGTCCCGGCCTCCGATACCGGCGCCATCGAGATGGCGATGTGGTCCATGCTCGGGCAGCGCGGCACCGACGTTTTCTGTTGGGAGAGTTTTGGCAGCGGCTGGGCGACCGACAGCAAGAATCAGCTCAAGCTTCAGGATCTTCGCATGTTCAAAGCCGACTACGGCAAGATCCCCGACTTCAAGCAAGCCGATTGGACGCGCGACGCCGTGTTCACGTGGAACGGCACCACCTCGGGTGTCCGCGTGCCGAACGGCGACTGGATAGCCGCGGATCGCGAAGGGCTTGCGATGTGCGACGCCACTTCGGCCGTATTCGCGATGGAAATCCCGTGGGACAAGCTCGATGTCGTGACATGGTCGTGGCAGAAAGTTCTGGGCGGAGAGGCCGCGCACGGAATGCTCGCGCTGAGTCCTCGCGCGGTGAAACGGCTCGAATCGTACTCGCCCGATCGTGCGCTGCCGAAGATCTTCGAAATGAGCAAAGGCGGCAAGTTGATGGCCGGCATCTTCGAAGGTGAAACGATCAACACGCCATCCATGCTTTGTGTGGAGGACGCGCTCGACGGATTGAAGTGGGCCGAGAGCATCGGGGGACTCGCGGGGCTGATCCAACGGTCGCAAGCCAACCTGAAGGCGATCGAGAACTGGGTGGCGCAATCGAACTGGGCGGCTTTCCTCGCCGAAGACTCGGCCATCCGCTCCAGCACGTCGATCTGCCTGAAGATCACGGATCCGGCCTATCTGACGTTATCACCGAAGGATCGCGCGAAACATGCGAAATCCATTGTGTCGATGCTCGACAAAGAGGGTGTGGCGTACGATATCGGATCTTATCGCGATGCTCCGGCGGGTCTGCGAGTGTGGGGAGGCGCGACGGTGGAAAGCTCGGATATCGAACGGCTCCTTCCCTGGCTCGATTGGGCCTACGCCGAAGTTAAGGCGGGATTCTGAAGATGCGGGCGGCGTCCGCACGCCGCCCATTCCTCGAGCTGGTTCATTTTGAGTTGGCGCTCAACGTCGCGCCTTCCCGAATCTCGTCGGTGCCGCGCCGTACGACGAGGTCGCCCGGCTTCAAATCACCTATCACCGAAATCAGGTCGCCTTCAGGCGTGCCCGTCTTTACGTCCACCCACTCCGCCTGACCGTTGCGGTCGCGAATCACGAAGGTCCGCTCCGTCGTCGTCACGACGCTTGTCTTCGGCACAAAGAGCAGCCGCCCGGAGTTGCGGACAGGCCATTTCACGTTGGGATACATGCCCGGCGCCAATGCCCCGTCGCGATTGAAGACGTCCAATTCCACCGGCATCGTGCGGGTCTTCTGATCCAGCACGCGCGAGACTCGCGCAATCGTTCCGGAGAAAATCCGCTCCGGGAATGCGGGCACCCTGAACTCTACATGCGCGCCGCGCGCCACCCCGCCCACCATTTCCTCCGGTACAGCAACCACGACCCGCAAATGCGAAACCTGCTGCAACACGAGCAGCGCCGAGTCCGATTGCGGACCGACCAGCGCACCCGGATGGACCAGGCGGTCCGTCACGACTCCATTGAAGGGCGCGGTGATTTTCAGATAGGCCATCATCGCCTTCAACGCGTTTACAGCTTGCTGCGCTGCGCCGCTGGCTTTCTGCTTCGAGTTGACCAGCGCGCGCACCGCGTCCACTTGTTTCTGTGCCTGCACCAGGTCATTCCCGGCAACTGCTCCGGGCGTCTTCGCAGCCTCGGCCAGCCGCTGATACGTGCTCTCAGTTCCGGCGAGCTGCGCTTCGGCCTGGAGTCGCTCGGCTTCCGCCGATTGATATTTGGACTCGCTCTCGGCGATCTGCGCCTGCATTTCAGGGGCGCTCAGTTCCACCAACAATTGCCCTTCTTTGACGGCGCTCCCCCGGTCCACAAGAACCCGCTCTACATAACCCGGAACCCTTGCGTGTAGAGAAACCATTAGAAACGGCTGGATTTCGGCCGGCAGTTCCACTGTACGGGACGAGGCTTTCGACACCACCGGGGCCAGAGCGGCATTCTGCGGCGATGCGGGAGTCGCCCATGTACCGGCAGCAACGACAAGGAGAAATATTTTACTGCGCATCATAGTATCGGCTTTCCGGATCCAATGGATTCAACGATAGGGAGGCGGTGGATGCCCTTCGCTGCAGAATGGCGTAGATCAACGGCAGTATTGTCAAGGTCGCAAACGTCGACAAGATCAGTCCGCCGATCACCGCGCGGCCGAGAGGCGCCGCCTGAGCCCCGCTCTCGCCGATGCCGATCGCCATCGGCAGCATTCCGAAGATCATTGCAGCGGCCGTCATCAGGATCGCGCGCAACCGCCCCGACGACCCCTCTCGTGTAGCCTCCAGGACGGTCAGCCCTTCATGGCGCGACCGTTCGGCGAACGTGACTAAGACAATCGAGTTCGCCACCGCGATCCCGATCGCCATGATCGCCCCCATGAAGGACTGAATGTTGAGAGTCGTATGCGTTACCAGCAGCGTCAGCAGCACTCCGCATAAGACAGCCGGCACGGTCAGAATCACAGCCAGGGCCAAACGCAACGATTGGAAGTTGGCGGCCAGCAAAAGGAAGATGACGGCAACCGCCAGCAGCAAACCGATTTGCAGAACCGAGATCGTTTGCTCCAGCGCGGGAATCTGGCCGCGCAATGCGATCGTAACGCTGCGGGGCGGATCGCCCGCCGCCTTAATCGCACGGTTGATCTGCGGCGCGGCTTCGCCGAGCGTCACATCGTGGATATTGGCGGTGATACTCACCACGTGCCGTCCGTTGTAGCGGTCGATTTCGCCGGGCATTGTTCCCGGCTCGAACGTCGCGATGTCGTCCAACAGGGGCCGGGAACGTCCACCGCTCATCAGCGGGATATTGGCCACCTCAGCGACGCTCTGCACCTGGTTTTGTGGCAATTGCACCTGAATTTGAAAGGCATTCCCCGAGTTCGGATCGCGCCAATAGTTCGGACTCGTGAAGCGGGACGAAGAGGTCGCCGGTACAACCGAGTTCACCACATCGGCCATCGTGAGTCCGAACTGACCGGCGCGATTTCGGTCGATATGAATGTCGAGCGTCGGGTAATCGGGCACCTGCGCAAACTGGAGATCGCGCAGGAAACTCAACGTCGCCAGTTTGGCGCGAACTTTGCTCGCATAAGCGTAGTCGTCCTGCAAACTGACGCCTTGCACTGCGATCTCGATCGGCGTTGGAGATCCGAAGCTCATCACCTGGTTCACGATATCGCCGGCTTCGAACGACACCTCCGTTCCGGGCAGTTCATGGTGGAGACTGTTGCGCAGTCGTTCTCGCAAGTCTTCGCCGCGCGGAGCATCGGGCTTCAATGCCACCTGAATAATTGCGTCCTGCGGACCGCTGGTGAACAGATGAATCAGGTCTACCGGGTAACTCGACGGGATCAAACCGAGGAAGTCGCTGGTGATAGTGACGTTATCAGGCCCCGCCTCGCGCCGGACGATGTCGAGCGCGTGCAGCACCGTTCGTTCCGTCACTTCGATTCGAGTGCCCGCGGGCGCGCGCAGGCGCATTCGCAGCATTGGGGCATTGGCATCGGGGAACAACTCCGTGCCGATCCGCGGCAGCAGGATGTACAACAGCCCCAGCGATGTAAGCAGGTAGATTCCGAAGAGCGGCCATCGGAATCGCAACACCTGATCGAGGTAGCGGCCATAGAATGATCGCAGTTTTCCGAACAGCCCTTCGCGTTCCTCCCCGCGATGCGATTCCCGCATGAGCCACGTCGAGAAGACCGGGACCAGCGTGCTCGATAGCAGATACGACGCGATCATCGAGAAGGCAACGGCCAGCGACAGTGGAACGAACAGTTGCCGGCTCACTCCGATCATGAAGAACGAAGGCACGAATACCGCGAGGATGCAGAACATCGACAACAGCCGGGCCATCGCTGTCCTGCTGCAAGCGTCCAGCACCGCCCGCGCGCGGGAGACACCGGGAAGCATTCGCGTGTGGATGTTCTCAATTTCTACGGTGGCCTCATCGACGAGGACTCCAACCGCGAGCGCCAATCCTCCCAGGGTCATGATATTGATGGTTTGCCCGGTGGCCCACAGCAGCAGCACAGCGCTCAACAGCGCGAAGGGGATATTCAGGACGACAATCAGCGCGCTGCGCCAATCCCGCAGGAAGATCAGCACCATCAGTCCGGTGAGCGCGGCCCCGAGCAGTCCTTCGATCACAAGACCGCGCAAAGCGTTGGTCACGTACGGCGATTGGTCGAACTGAAGGCTTACGCCGACGTCCTCGGGCACCGCCTTGCGAAACTCCGGAATTGCGGCCTTCACTGCCCGAATAACGGCCAGCGTCGAAGCATCCGAGCGCTTCGTCACGGGAATGTACACGGTCCGTTTCCCATTGACGTGTGCGTAGGCGCTGATGATATCGGTAGAGCTGGCGATGGTGCCGATGTCGCGCAGGTAAATGGTCGTGCCGGACACCGGCCGGATTGGCGTTTGCAGGAGTTCGGAGAGGTCGGCGCCCAGAGCCGCATTGGTGCGGGTGATGCGCTCCAGCTTCCCGGTCCACATGTTGCCAGAGGGCATCACCAGGCTCGACTTGCTGACGGCTGCAATCGCCTCTTCGGGCGACACCTGGTACTGCCGGAGCTTATCGGGATCGAGGGTGATCACGATCGTCTTCTGATTCCCGCCGAACGGCGGAGGCGCGGAGACGCCCGGCAACGTAGCGAACAAGGGCCGGACACGGTTGATGGCGAAATCCTGCAACTCGCCTTGGGTGTGGGTTGAACTGCTGAACACCAGCAATCCGACGGCGACGCTCCCGGCATCGAAACGCGTGATGAACGGCGGCACCGTTCCCGGCGGCATGAACGCGCGGGCCCGGTTCACATAGCCTACCGTTTCAGACATCGCCTGGTTCATATCTGTGCCTTGATGGAAAACCAGCTTCATCAAGGACGCGCCCTGCACGCTCTTGCTCTCGACGTGATCGATCCCGGTGATGTACAGGAAGTGATACTCGTAATAGAAGGTCATGTAACCTTCCATCTGGGCCGGATCCATACCGCTATACGGTTGTGCGACGTAAATCGCCGGATCGCCCACCTGCGGGAAAATATCCACTGGCATTCGCCGCACGGCCAGAACAGCGAAAAGCGCGATGGCCACCAACGCCATCACCACCGTGAGAGGCCTTCCAAGTGCTCCTAGTACCAGACGCATCGTGTATCCTGGCCCGGCGCTACCGGCTGGCCTCCGAAAGAAACGGTTGTATGTCGCCCCGCGCCGACTCGAGTTGCAGGAGCGCGCGCCAGACGTTCAAGCGGGCGAGCGAGTCGTCGATTCGCGCCTGGACGAGCAACCGCTGCGCTTGCGCGACATCGTCTATGGGAGCTAAGCCTGCCCGATATCGAGCCGTAGCTTGATCCAAAGCGGTCTGGGCCGATGTGGCCTCCACCTGCGCGTTCGTCGCGATCCTGCGAGCGCCGGTCAGAGTCGCCACAGCGGTATTGAACTGCGCTTGCAGGTTCGTCGTGATCAACTCGTAGCTAGCCTGTACGGACCGCAGCGTCGCACTCTGTGCCGCTTCCTGTTCGCGGAGAGAAAACCGGTTCATAAACGGAAACACTACCGTCAAGCCGATGGCGTAATTCTGCGTCGACGGGGCCAGCCCGTTCAGACCTCCTAATCGCCGCCCGTCGATCTCTGCGCCGGTACCTCGAGCCGAAGCCGACCCTTCCAGGAAGACCTGCGGATAATCGGTGCGCTGAAGCGATTTGAGTTGCGCCCGGGCCGTAGCGATGCGTGCGCTCTGCTCGAGCGCGAATGGGTTTGAACCGGGATTCAACGCACCGGCCGGCGATTCGGCGGGGAACTCGTTCACAACCCGGCCGGCAGACGCGCGGATGCCGCCAGGCTCCGTTCCGACGAACTGCGCCAGGTTGGCCCGTGCCACATCGATGGCCTGCTCGGACTGTGCGAGTTGCGTGCGCGCGGCGGCCAGTTCGGCGTCAACTCGCGACTCGTCCGCCCCGGGCTTGAGTTGGGCGGCCACCTGCGCGTGCGTGGTCTTTTTCAAAACCCCCCAGCTGTCCACCGATGCCTGCGCGGCTTTAGTCATCTCCTCCGCGGCGATAAGGGTGAGGAAGGCGTCCGCCGTTGCAACAGAAATCTCGTAGCGTGTGCGATCTACCGCCGCCCGGGCTTCGTCGCGCTGTGCCGCGGCCGTCTCGATGTTGGCCCGGCGCAGACCGAAGTCGAACGGTTGCCATGTCACCAGCAACCCCACTGCGCTGCCCCACACCGTGCCGAAATTGTTGGTGCCCAACACCGGGCCGGAGATAGCCGGCACCACGGATTGCGGCAGGAGCATGCCGAACACGTTGTTTCTCGTCGCACGATTCAATTGGCCAAGACCGTCAACGTGCGGCAGGTACGCAGTCTGAGCCAGCCGGATCCCGGCGGCGGCCGCGTTCAATTGCTCCTGTGTGACGTGAATCGACGGATAATTCTTGAGGGCGGCTGCAACGGCTTGTGCGATGGACAAAGTCGACGAAGGAGCCGGTTGTTGCGCCGTCGCAGAGACCGCGTACAGAACCAAGGCCGCGAGCAGCCTTTTCATCAACGTTCTATCCCTCCTCGAAAAGCTCTCCAATGAACTCCCGGACCTTCACCTTTGCCGCCGCCAGCACCTTGCGTCCGAGCGGTGTGGCTTTGTACATCTTGCGGAGCGATTTCCCGTCCCGATGCTCCTTCGCAGTGATGTAGCCCTTCTTTTCCAAACCGTGCAGGAGCGGGTACAGAGTGCCCGGACTGATGCGATAGCCATGGCGGGCCAACTCTTCGAGCATTCCCAACCCGAACACAGGCCCTTCGACAGCGTGGTGGAGAATATGCAGCCGCATCAGACCGGAATACAAATCGCGATCCACGGCCGGATCTTCCGAATCGTATTTCGTTTTCTTCATTCGATAACGAAAGGCAATAGTCAACGGTACCACACCGCCGGAGGAAACGACCTGCGTTGCTCGAAGGATTTAGAGTGACGTGTGTGCGGGCCCTGTGGTTTCCCGAACCACGAACTCGGGATCGATGATGATTTCCCGGTCCACAGGTTCGGGCAAGCCGTCGGCGGGAACCAGCCTGTTGCAGACGATGTCGCCGATGTAGTCGCGCGGAATGTGTACCGTCGTCAGCGCCGGATAGCAGAACTCGGAAAGCTTGATATTGTCAAACCCGGTGACGGAAACGTCCTGCGGTATTCGCAATCCACGTTCGCGCAACTCGCGCAGAACGCCGACGGCCATGATATCGTTCACGCAGACAATTGCCGTGGAGTTGGCTTCGGAGTCGAGCAGGATCTTCGCCGCTTGGCGCCCGCCTTCGAGCGAGTCGGCGTCCAGGGCGGAGGTGACCTCCATGTCGGGCGAGTACCGCGAAACCGCCTCGGCCAGCGCCTTCAGTCGGTCGTTAATCGGCCCGAGGCTCGAGTGATGCCCCACGAAACTGATCCGGCGGTGACCCAGGCTGTGCAGGTATTCGACGATCTTATCGACACCCTTGCGATAGTTCACGCGGATGTTCGTGATGTTACGCCGAGGAGTACCGACGTCGTAAAACACCACCGGCATGGGCCCTTCCGCCAACATGTCGATCAGTGCCGGCTCCATCTCGGACACGATCACGGCCAACCCGGCGACCCTCCGGCCGATCATCAGCCGGATACTGGACACGAGTTGTTCGGAGCGGTAGTCCGTGTTCGCCACTACTACCTCGTACCCGCGCGCGTGAGCCCCGGATTCGACGCGCCGGTAAATATCGAAGAAGAACGGATTCTCGAGGTTCGACAAGATGACACCGATGGTGCGGCTCTTGCCGCCGGCGAGGCTGCGCGCGTGCAGGTTGGGATGATACTTCAGCTCCGCAATCGCCTTCATCACCCTCGCCCGTGTCGTACTCTTCACGACATCCGCGTTATTGAGTACCCGGGATACTGTCGCAGTGGAAACCTTCGCGCGTTTCGCAACTTCCTCGAGGTTCATTCTTCTCACATTGTAGGCGTTTCCCCGGACTTCACAGCGAGATGTTCCATCCGCCGCTGACTTGCTGGCCGGCAATCTGACCGGCGCCGGCCCGGGCCGTAGCTTCCGCCTCCAGGGTGCAGCCCAACCAGGCGGCCTTCATAATTACCCCCTCACTGCCGATGAGGAATTTGTAGAGATTCGGCTTCCCGGCGCCGTCCGGCTCAGACCCGGCGCGACCTGGAGGCGACAAACACTGTCGACTATGATCTCGATTCGCAGGTATTTGGATCGCGCTGGACGACCGCGCGAATCCGACCAAGCCGTGGTGGAGGGCTCGGGGCTATTTAACCTTTGTTCGGCTCTGCTGGACGATCTCGATCTGCATGTACTCAGCCGATCCCGCTTCGAGTCGTTGAATGCCCGGTTCGCCGAGATGCGGAACGCGGTAACTCCGGATGTTAGTGAGGAGGAAGCCCTAAATATCGCTCTGAGATCATCGGCGATCCTGGCCGACTACGAGAAAACGCTACAACAACAAGCCACGAGCACCGCTGTCGAGATGCAGCATATCGTAGGCATGCTGAATCAGGCCTTGATGGCTCTTGCGGGAGGCAGCGAGCGCTCCGTTTCCCGGCTAAAGAACATCCAGGCGTCGCTCGAAAAGACTTCGTACCTTCAGGACATTGTTGCGCTGAAGTCGTCGCTTTCCGACACAGTGCAATTTGTTCGTGAGGAAACCCACCGGGAACAGCAGGCGGCCTCTAAAGACCGCGAAGGATTCGAGAAGGACCTGGCGAAGGCCAAGGAGTTCCTGGCGGTAACCCGCTCCGGGTTGCTCAGCCGCGAGGACGCAATTCGCGCGCTCCCCGGGATACTGCGTGAAGTCGCGCCGGGACGGGCGGTTTACGCCCTAGGTTTCGTATTTGAGCGGATCCAGAGTGTTACCCAGAGGTATGGGCCGGAAGTCGCCGAAGAACTGATCGCGGTGCTGATTCGCGAGCGTCTACATCAACTCGCGCCGGAGGCGACGCCCTACCGCTGGAATACCGCCGCCGTCGTCGCGTTTATCTCGCAGGAGGCGGACTTGTCCGGTTTGCGGATGCGAGCCGCGTCTCAGAATCAGGCGCAGTTAGTGCATCGTACGGCGGTTGGGAACCGCACTGCGGTGCTGACACTAAAGCCTTCATACCTGGTCACCGAAGTAGCCAGTTCGCCCGAAGTTCTTGTCCAGGAACTCGACAAGTTCACAGGATTTTCATCCTAGATTGGTGGAACGATGCAGACAACAGAGGATCGCGCACTGATGATCCTGCCCGGATCGGCGGAATGCCGTGAGTGTGAAATGGCCATTCATCGCGTCGCGATGATGATTGCGGAACAGCGGCCATCGGATGAGATTCTGACGGAATTGTGCGGCCAACTGGTGAAAACGGCGCCCGAGGCACAAGTGGCCTTTCTGCTGCTCAACTGCGATGCGTGGCGAATTGCCGCGCGCGGGAATCTCAGCATCGAAGCCGAGTCCACTCTGTTGGACATCGATCCCGATCAACTCAGCGGTGAGTTGCTGGCCGCCGACGCCGAAGATGGCCGCCCGTTCGAGTACGGCTGGAGCCGGTATTTGTCGTCTGGGACCGGAGAGTTGCTCGGATTATTCGTTTATCTGGCGGGCGGACCGTTCCAACCGTCGGGAGCTCTCGAGTTTCGCATCGCTTCGGCATGCCGCCTCGCGGCCCTCTCGCTCGAGCAATCGAATCTGTTAGAGGAGTTGGCGTACCGGGCCGACCACGACCCGTTGACTGGACTCTTCAATCGCGCCTACTACGAGCGAATGGTCGGATGGCGATTGAAGGGTCGTCGCGATGAGGACGATCAGACGGCACTGTTGTACATCAATCTCGACCGGTTCCGGCTGGTGAATGACGTCATGGGTCATCTCGTGGGCAATCAACTGCTGGCCGAGGTGGGTCAACGTTTTCGCGCGTGCGTTCGCGGTGGCGATATCGTAGCTCGCGCGGGCGGCGACGAGTTTGCGGTCATCCTCCCGAGAATCCACCATCCCGACGAAGCGGGCCGCGTCGCCAACCGCCTGCTCGATTCACTGGCCGCGCCGTTTTCGGTGAACGGCCATCAGCTATTCGTGAGCGCCAGCATCGGCATCGGTTGTTCCAGCGGCGAAAGCAGTCCGGCTTCGCTCGAACGCGAAGCCTACATCGCGCTGTACCAGGCCAAAAAAACAGGCAAGGCTCGTGCGATGCGCTTTCACTCGTCGATGGCGACCACTCCTCCCGAGCGCTTGGAGATGGAGAAGCGCCTGCGCTTCGCGCTGGAAGGTCGGGAAATGCTGCTGTACTACCAACCGCAGATCGATCTCCGCACGGGCCTGGTTACCGGCGCCGAAGTGTTGTTGCGCTGGCGTGCCGGCGATCTCGGTATTGTGTCGCCCGCGGCGTTCATCCCGATTCTTGAGGAAACTGGATTGATCTCGGATTTCGGCCGTTGGGTGTTGCGCGAGGCGTGCCGACAGGGACAGGAATGGGCCGCCCGTACCGGCTCCTCTCCCCGGCTTGGCGTCAACGTCTCCGCCCTGCAATTTCGCCGCGACGATTTTGTGCAGGACGTCGAACGGGCGCTCCAGGAGACGGGATTTCCGGCCGAACTCCTCGAACTCGAATTGACGGAGAGTCTGTTCGTCGACGACTTCAAATCCGCATGGGAGGTTTTCAAAAAACTGCAGAAGACCGGAATCACATTTGCACTCGACGATTTCGGGACGGGCCAATCTGCGCTCTCCTATCTGCAGAATCTTCCCTTCCAGCGGCTGAAGATCGACCAGTCTTTCATTCGGCCGATCCAGGACCGTCAGGAACTGCCTCCGCTGGTGGAAAACATCATTCGCATGGCGGGCAGCCTGCAGATGACGACCATCGCCGAGGGCGTCGAGACGGCGCACCAGGCCGAACTCCTGCGCGCCGCGAATTGCCACGAAGGTCAGGGTTTCTTCTGGGCCAAGCCGATCCCGCCCGCTGAATTTGCCGAATTTTGCGCTCGCAACAACCGCAAAGGGGCCGTTACCGTTGAAACATAACAGTTGCTCAGCACCTCGCGGCCGCTATTTCTTTTCCGCGATCTGAACCAGTTCGCTCCGGCGTGCGTCCTTGGCGGGTGGCGTCAACAGCTTCGGCAGTTTTGATCGATAGGTGAAACGCTCGATCAGCGGCAATGCTTTGCGTACCCACTTGCCGTGCACCAGCAGACTCCCGGCCACGAGCAAAGGATGCGGGATCGTCGTGCAGCAGCGGGAGCAGATATCGATCTCGCCGGCACGCCCCTCGACGTGCAACCGTCGCATGCGTTGCATCTCGTCCGAGTTCCAGATGGTTTCGAGCGGCTGGTCTCCGATGTTCCCCACCGGCGCGCCATCCAGCATGTAGCTCTGGCAGCAGGGATAAACGTCGCCGCTGTGCTTCACGTACATCGGGCCCCGCCACAGATAGTGGCATGGGTGTTTCCAGTCGCCGGCGCCGTGTCCCGCTTCGGGCTGCATCAGGTTCGTTTCGTCTTCCTTGATACGGATCTGATCGACTCCCGGCACCGCGGACCAGAAGCGGACGAAATCCTTGACTTCCCCCGCGTTCTTTTCCATCCGGACCATCTGCACCACAACCTGCATACCTGAGCCGCGTTCCTTTTTCATTCGCGCAAATCGTACGAAATTGTCGCGGACCTTCTCGAACCGCGCGCCTTTCCGGTAAAATTCGAAGCTCTCCTTCGTTGCGCCGTCGAAACTGAGAGTCACATGCTCGAGAGGCGTGTCCAGAAGGCGCGCCGACGCCTTCTCATCGAGCAGCGTCCCGTTGGTCGAAAGCAGCGTTGAAATACGGTGCTTTGCGCAATATTCGATGCGGTCGAAGATCTTGCGGTCGAGGAACGGCTCGCCGAGGCCGATCAGCATCATGTGCTCGGCAGTGGAACCGGACTCGCGGACAAGGCGGTCGAAAATCTCCTCCGTCATGTCCTCCTTCGGCTGTATGTGAGTTTCGCGCGGACACATCGGGCAGTAAAGGTTACACTTCGCCGTCGTCTCCACAATGTATTCCACGGGCAGTCCGGAGAGTTTCGGTTGTTTGCCCAGGTAGGCCCGTAAGAGCCTGACTCGATTCAGCCAGCGCATTCGCGAGACGCTCTATTTATTGTAGCTGCACGACAACCGACGGCATCCCTAAAGCGTGAATGATCGCGTTCGCGAGCTGAATTCGCGGCCCTTCCGCGAAAACGCCCGGTATGTTTTGTACTGGGCGCAAATGAATCGCCGCACCGTCTACAATCACGCCCTCGCGTATGCGGCCCAACTCGCGAACGAACGCAAACTGCCGGTCTTGTTTTACGAGGGACTGACTTGCACGTATCCTTACGCAAGCGATCGGTTTCACACGTTCCTGATCGAAGGCGTGCCGGACACGGCCGCGGCTCTCGAGAAACTCGGGATTGGCTACGTGTTCTACCTCCGGCGAACACGGCGCGATCCGGATGATGTGCTGTACCAGTTGGCGCAGGAGGCGGCGGCCGTCGTGACGGACGACTACCCGGTGTTCATCCCGCGGCATCACAACGCCAGCGTCCCCGAAAAGCTCGAAATCCGTTACTTCGCAGTCGACTCGAGTTGCGTCGTTCCGATGAACCGTATGGAGAAGCGCGAGTACGCGGCTTACACGATCCGTCCGAAGATTCACAAACTTCTTCAGGAATACCTGACGCCTATGGCGCCGGTGCGCGTCGCTCGACGTTACGAAGGGCCCGTTCCGGATTTTCACACGCAGGTGGACGGTTCGAAGATTCCGGAACTGGTGGCTGCCTGCGAAATCGACCATTCCGTAAAGCCGTCGCTCGCAACGCGCGGCGGCAGCGCGAAGGCGCATCGCCGTCTCGACCATTTCCTTCGCAAGGATCTTCGCCGCTACGCGCGCGAACGGAACGAACCCACGAAGCACTCGACATCAGGCCTGAGCCCGTATCTCCATTTCGGGCACATCTCGTCGCTCGAGGTTGCGCTGAAGGCCAGGAAATATGCCGAGGAGAACGATCTTGTTGCCTCCGAGTTTCTGGAGGAACTCATCGTGAGGCGCGAACTCGCATTCAACCACGCCAGGTTCAGCGAGTCGCCCGAATCGCTGAACACGCTACCCGAGTGGGCGCTCGAAACGATGAAACGCCATGCCAAAGACGTTCGCGATCCCCAATACGATCGAGCCCAACTGGAGCAGTGCGCCACCTACGACCACCTCTGGAATGCGACCCAGAAGGAACTGCTGCTGCGCGGCACCATTCACGGGTACTACCGGATGTATTGGGGCAAGAAGATCATCGAGTGGTCGAAAACACATCGGGATGCGCTCGATGCGATGGTCTACTTTCACGATCGCTACGCGCTCGACGGACGGGATCCGAATACTTACACGAATATTCTCTGGTGCTTCGGGCTGCACGACCGGCCCTGGAATGAGCGGCCAATTTTTGGAACGCTACGCTACATGTCTTACGAAGGGATGCGCAGAAAGACCGATATCGACGGGTACGTCCGCGAAATCGAATACCTCGAGCGAACCGGCAAGGATCCGTTCGGCCTACAATAGCGACGGACGATTATGAACATCACGCTGACGGGAGCAACCGGATTCATCGGCGGACACCTCGTCCAGAAACTGACGGCGTTCGGGCATCGGTTGACGATCCTCACCCGCAATCCTCGGGGTACCGGCACGAATCCGCGATTCCTCGCATGGGACACGCGCAGCGCTCCTCCCGCCGAAGCCGTGGAGGCCGATGCGATCATCCACCTGGCAGGTGAGTCCGTCGCTCAACGATGGACGGAACAGGTGAAGAAGCGGATACGCACCAGCCGAATACTCCCGACGCGGGCCATCGTTGACGGCATGGCCGCAGCGAAGAAGAAACCGGCGGTTCTGATCTCGGCATCGGCGATTGGGATCTACGGACCTGGGCGCGATCAAGAGTTGACTGAGCAGTCCGCCGCCGGTGCGGGATTCCTGGAGGACGTGAGCGTCGAGTGGGAGCGGGAGTCCGCTCGCGCAGTGAGCCTTGGTGTGCGCGTCGTCAACCCGCGATTCGGCATTGTGCTCGGGCGCGATGGGGGTGCGCTTGCAAGCATGCTGCCTCCTTTCAAAGCGGGCGTTGGCGGAAGACTCGGATCGGGAGATCAGTGGATGTCCTGGATCCACATCGACGACGCGACGACTCTACTGTTGTTTGCGCTCACCCACAGCGCGATCCAAGGCCCAGTCAATGTGACTGCGCCGAATCCGGTGAAGAACGCCGAGTTCACCTCAGAACTTGCTCGTGTGGTTAAGCGGCCCGCACTGATCCCGGTTCCCAAATTCGCACTGCACCTGCTGTTCGGCGAAATGGCGGACGTGCTGCTATCGAGCCAGCGCGTGATTCCGGAAGTTGCGCTGAGCGCGGGATTCCATTTCCAATTCGAAACGCTCGGAAGCGCTCTCGAGGACCTGCTGGGGAAGCGATAGTCCCGCCCTACTTTTCGCTTGCCGACAACGCAGCCTGCACCCGGCTGTGTTTGCGGCTATATCCGAAATAGATCACAAGCCCGATCGCCAGCCAGATAAACAAGCGCGCCCAATTGACCCACCCGAGCTTGTACATCATGTACCCGTTGAAGATCACGCCGAGTATCGGCACCAGCGGGACGGCGGGCGTTCGAAAAGGACGCGGCTGATCGGGGTTCGTTTTCCGAAGAACCAGAACGGCAATGCAGACGATGATAAACGCGAGCAGCGTGCCGATATTGACCATCTTCGCGATATCGTCGATAGGCGTCACACTTCCCACAATTGCGGCCAACAAGCCCACGAGAATCGTGTTCTTGTAAGGGGTGCGGAACCTGCGGTGCACAGCGGCGAAGAATCCGCGCGGCAGCAGACCGTCGTTGGCCATCGCATAAAGCACGCGAGTTTGCCCCAGCAACATCACCAGCATCACGCTGGTCAATCCGGCGAGCGCGCCCACCGTGATGATGTGAGACGCGAGCGTCAGACGCCGGTCGAGAAATGCGCGCGCAAGCGGTGCTTCGATATTTACCTCGCGCCACGGCACCATGCCGGTCAGGACCGCGGCCACGGCTATGTACAGAACCGTGCAGATCAGCAATGAGGCGATGATGCCGATCGGAAGATCGCGCTGCGGGTTCTTCGCCTCCTGAGCAGTCGTGGATACCGCGTCGAACCCGATGTATGCGAAGAACACATACGCGGCGGCGGCGCCGACTCCCGAAAAGCCATAAGGCGCGAAAGACGACCAGTCGGAACCCCAGTTGCCGCGGTTGATATAAGCGGCACCCAAAGCGATGACGAACAGTACAACAGAGACCTTGATGACGACGATCACGGAGTTGAACTCCGCGCTTTCCTTGATGCCGATCACCAGGACCGCCGTGATGACGAGCGCGATCAGGAACGCCGGCAGGTTCATGCCGAATTCAGCACCGAAGAGATTGGGAGCGCTGAGCATCTGATGCGCGCGCTGCACCAGGTCTGGCGGGGGCGCCGCCGTCACCGCCGCAACTTTGTCTAGAAACGCCCGGCTTCCGGGGACCAGCGACGGGAAGTCCGCCCGCACGAGATTGCGCGCGAGCATGTTCTCCGCCGTTCGCAGCGCCGTCCAATGATCGTACGCCAGCCATAGCGGCATCTTGACTTGAAAGATGTTCAGGAGTTCAATGAAGTGGTTCGACCAGCCCGATGAGACGGTACTGGCCCCCATGGCGTATTCGAGCGTGAGGTCCCATCCGATAATCCACGCGAAGAGTTCGCCCAAGGTTGCGTACGCGTACGTGTAGGCGCTGCCCGCCAGCGGAATCATTGCGGCGAATTCCGCGTAGCACAAGCCGGCGAACGCACACCCGAGGCCCGAGAGCACGAACGACAGCATGAGCCCCGGTCCTGCATACTGGGCGCCCAACCCGACCATCACGAAGATGCCGGCTCCGATGATGGCGCCGACGCCCAGGGCTGTGAGTTGCACCACGCCCAGCGTGCGCTTGAGGCTGTGTTCCCCCGCTTCATGAGACTCTTCAAGGAGTAGCTTTAGCGGCTTACGCGCTAGCAGTCGTGACATGTGCGATCACCTCCCAGTAGTCATCGCCAATCGCTGCGCTCGGATTGTGATGCCGCTGACGCGGAACAGCAGCATCGGGCCAGCCACGCTTTAGGCCGATGCCGACGCCGATACCGAATCCACCAGCATTTGTGTAGACTGCCGAATCTTCAGTTCCGTGTCGAGCAGGGATATCATTCGCGGACTCTCAGGCTCCTGAAGGCGCCGGATCAGCATCTCCGCGCCGCGATATCCGAGTTCGTACGCGGGCTGTGCAATGCAGGTGAGCTCCGGACGAATCGCTTGAGAGAACACCGGATCGTCGAACGTGGCGATCGCGACATCTTCCGGACACCGCAAGCCCAATTCGTTGAGCGCCCGGAGCAAGCCGAGAGTCATCATCGCGTTTGTGCTGTAGATCGCTCGGGGCCGCAGTTCGCGCAGCATCTCCAGGCTGGCCTCGTAGCCGGATTCGGCGCGGAAACCACCGTTGTGCACCAGCGCTTCGTCGAACGGAATACCCGCCGCGTCGAGCGCCTGGCGGCAACCCTCGAGACGTTCCCGGGCCAGTTGCAGCGTAAGCGGACCATTCAAAATCCCGATCTGGCGGTGTCCGCACGAGATCAGATGTTCGACGGCTTTGCGGGAACCTGCGACGTTATCGACGGAGAGGCAGTCCACCGGCAATGTAGTAATCGGGCGGTCGATGCAGACGACAGGAATTCCGGAGTCGAGTGTTCCTTGAATGTGCGATAAATCGCCGTCGGTGGCTGCCGCAACCAGGAGGATTCCGTCTACACGGCGTGCCCGGAGTGCAGCCATCACCTGGCGTTCGCGCTCCAGTTGGTCGTCGGAGTTCAGGGTTATAAGAATATAGCGGTGTTTCCAGGCGGCATCTTCGGCTCCGCGCACTACCTGAGGGAAAAACGTATTCGTGATGTCGGACACTACCATGCCGAGCATCTTGGTCTGACGAATCTTGAGGCTCCGGGCGACGTGGTTTGGGTGGTAGTCCAGTTCCCGAACAACCTCGAGCACTCTCTGCTTCAACCGTTCGCTCACCGGAACGGCACCGCTAAGGACGTTCGAAACGGTCCCAACCGAGACGTTCGCACGGCGGGCGACTTCTTTGATAGTTGCCATGCATTACGAAAGATAGCATGATACGATTCCCGTTGAAACGGTTCACCGGTATGAGGATTCGCGCGCTCCTGTTGTTCGCTCCCTTTGCGGCAGTTATTACGCTGGCTGCCGCGCCTCCAAAAGACTTTCAACCGATAAAACGCTCCGAGCTTCGGAACAGGGTTCGCGGCGGTTGGGCCGGCCAGATGATCGGTGTCAGCTACGGCGCTCCGACAGAATTCCGCTACCGCGCCAAGATCAACGACAGCGAGCTACCGAAGTGGACTCCGGACCGTGTCTCGAACGCGCTCGATCAGGACGACCTCTACGTCGACATGACCTTTGCGAAGGTTCTGGACGACAAAGGATTGAATGCGACCACCGAAGACTTCGGCGCGATGTTCAAAGATGCCAAGTATCAGTTGTGGCATGCGAACCTCGCGGCGCTGCGTAACCTGCGCCGCGGTGTGCCGGCGGCCATGGCGGGCAACCCGAAGTACAACGCGCACGCCAACGACATCGATTTTCAAATCGAAGCCGATTTCATCGGGCTCATGGCGCCGGGGCTGTATCGGTCGGCCAACGACATCGCTGAGCGTGCCGGCCGGGTGATGAACTACGGCGACGGCATCTACGGCGGGATGTTCGTTTCGGGGATGTACGCTGCGGCTTTCTTCGAGAACGACGTTCGCAAAGTCGTAGAGACCGGACTGAAGTCGATCCCCGCGAAAAGTCCGTATGCGATGGTGATCGCGGATGTTCTTGGCTGGTCGAAACAGTACCCCGACGATTGGCAAAAAGTATGGCAGTTGATCGAGGACAAATGGGATCGCCGCGATCCGTGCCCGGAAGGGGCGCTCAAGCCGTTCAACATCGATGCAAAATTGAACGGCGCCTACATCGTGCTCGGGTTGCTTTACGGGAATAAGGACTTCGGCAAGACCATCGAAATCGCGACGCGCGCCGGTCAGGATTCGGACTGCAACCCGGCCAGCGCCGGCGGGATTCTCGGTGTCATGCTCGGCTATGACGCGATTCCCGAGGAATATAAAGGCGGAATCGCGGCCTTGTCTGACAGGAAGTTTTCATACACCGACTTCAGTTTCAACACGATCGTCGAGAGTACCGAGAAACGGACGCTAGCGCTGATTCATGCCACGGGCGGACGAGAGGAAGGCGACACTGTCCTGGTGAAAGTCCAATCGCCGAAGCCGCCGGCGCTCGAGATCTGGGACGACTACGGTAACCCCGTAGAGCGCGTCCCGGTTACAGACGCCCGGTGGAAGTTCACCGGTCCGTGGCAGAACGAACCCAAATCAGGCGCGAAGGTCAGTGCCGAAAAGGGCGCTGAGGCGACCGTCACCTTTACCGGAACTGGTGCGATCGTGACGGGTACTTACCTAGTGGACGGCGGGACTTTCGACGCCTATCTCGATGGGAAATTCGACCGGAAACTGGACGTGTTTTCGGACGAGAAGGGGCCGCGAGGCGGCGAGGCGGTATGGCACGCCTTCGGCCTGAAGAACGGCCAGCATTCGATCCGGTTGGTCGTCCGAGGGGAGCCTTACGAACATTCGACGGGCGCCGCCATTTCGCTCAGCGATATAGTCGTTTTCCGGCCCAAATAGTCTGCAAAAAGCGCTTGCCGCCGACTATCGGAGCGCCCGCCCGCTACGTTAGAATAAAGAATATGGCAATTCCGAACGTAAAGCGGTTCCGTCCCTATTGTCCGACCTGCAATGAAAGCTTCACCTTGATGGCAGTGTTGCCGAAGGGGCAGGACATCGATGCGTATCTGACTGATGCCGTGGCGCGCCACGATCACAAGGCGTTCCAGGAAGCGAAGCAACAGCACTTCAAAGTGCGCGTCGGTCAGCAGAAGCAGAAGAAGGCGAAGTAGTCGCTTTCTGTCACCGGTTTTGTCCGCCCGGCTGGGTGTTCACCCCCGGGCGGCACGTTCCGGCTTTCCTCTTACATCCTCGCTTTCAAAGTCTTCAGCGAACGTATCCCTTCTGCAGCAACCTCCGTATCACTGTCGGCGGCGAGCGCTTCCAGGTAGGGTAGCGTGTCTTTGTCGCCGGTGACTGCAAAGACCTGCCCCAGATAGATCTTCTCGTCTCGCGACCCGTTCTTCACGGCACCGTATAGGGTACGCCGGATCCCTGGGTCGCGCGCGAGTTCCGTCAAAAACGGTTGGGCGACGCCGCGATAAGCATTAGAGTTCAACGTGTTCAGCAGGTACCGGAGAGGGCTAAACTCGGACAGCCCGTTCTGCCCCAGCGACACCGCTGCAAATGCCAGCGACAGGCGCGGATTCATCTTAGTTTCGCTGTTGAACTTCTGCTCGATCATCGGGAGGTCGGCCGGGTTCTTCAGACGCGCGAAGCCCTCGGCCGCGGCGGCCCGCAACCCGGCATCGCTGTCGTTCAGATATTGTGCATACATCGGGCGATTTTTCGTATCCGGCAGCATTGCAAGCGAGGTCAGCACCGCGCGTTTCACCTTGGCCTGCTTTTCGTTTGCCAGCAGATCCTGAAGCGTCGGAATCGCTTCTTTTGCGCGCAAGATGCCCACCGTCTCCACTGCGGCGATTTTCACCTTGTCATTCAAATCGCGCAGAAGAAAAACCAGGTTCGGGCCGACGCTCTCATCGCGAATCTTCTGGATAGCGATAATCGACTCATACATCACCTGGTCGTCTTTCGATCGCAAGGCCGTGAGCAGATCGGGTATCGCAGCGCGGCCCCGAAGAATGCCGATCGCGCGCGCGGCATTCGCGCGGGACTCCATGCTGGATCCTCCCCGCGCCAGTTTCCCTAGCGCCTCGATCACCTCCGGCCTCACCTGAACGTAGGGGTCGATCACCAGATCGTTCGTGTCGGTGAATTTGCCTCGAATCGAGGAGCCGGCTCGTTTGAGAGAGCCGCTGAACCCCGTCTTCAGATAACCCGGTGAGTAGAAGTTCACCAAACCGTCGGTGGCGCGGATCTGCACCTCCGGATCGTTGTCGGCTGTCGCCTTGATCAACGGGTCCACTGTCCGCGGTCCACCGATTTCATCGATCGCCTTCACGGCCTCGGCGCGCACTTCCTGCACGGGATCCTGCATGTAAGGCTCGATCTGGGCGATAGACTCGGCCCCGCCTTTTGCCAGGTCGCGAATCGCACGGATGCGCTGCTTGGGTTCCGCGGGCTGAGCCGCCACAATGGCCACTGAGAGCAGCAGCGCTGCAAGTGGGCGCACATATTGCATATATTTTGAGCGTAACACCGGGTTCTGCGAGGGACGAAACTGCGTGTGCAAACTAGCGAATAAATTCGACTTCGACACGGTGCGGGATGAGGCCCGCTTCGTGTCCCATGTCGAGCAGCTTTTGGGCCGCCTTGGGAACCACTTCGCCGCAATCCACCGTGTAATGATTGACGTACATGCCGATGAACTTTTCGGCCAATGCCGGTTCCATGTCGCGCGCGAACTGCAGGGCGTAGTTCAGGGCTTCCTCGTGATGGTCCAGCGCGTACTGAATGCTCTCACGCATCAGCCGCGTGCATTCGGACTTCACCTCAGGGCTCAAACTGCGCAGCAGGACATTAGCTCCCAGGGGCAGAGGAAGGTTGTAAGTCTTCTTCCACCAACGTCCGAGATCGAGCACGTTGTGATAACCGCCTTTGGCGAAGGTGAGTTGAGCCTCGTGAATGACTAAACCTGCATCCGCGCCGTGCTCGTCTACGGTTTCCAGAATGTGATCGAACGGCACTACGACGGGCTCGAAATCCGTTTCGAAGAGCTTCAACGCCAGATACGCAGTGGTCATCTTGCCGGGAACTGCAACGCGTTTGCCCTTCAGATCTTCGGGCTGCATGGGATGCTTGCTCACTACCATCGGCCCGTAGCCGTCGCCGACGCTCGATCCGCTCGCCATCAGGACATACTTATCGGCCAGATAGGAGTAGGCATGGTACGACACAGCGGTGAGTTCGTACTGTCCTTCCACCGCCTTTCGATTCAACGATTCGATGTCTTCCAGCACATGCCGCAGCGACAAAAGCTTGGATCTGACTTTCTTGGTCGCCAACGCGTAGAACATGAACGCGTCGTCAGAGTCGGGACTGTGCGCACAAACGATTTCGGTCTCCGAGGTGGAACTCATACAGAGGAATACATAACTATAACAGAGCAACCCGTAGGCCCGGTATAGAAGTATGCGCCTCAGTCCGAAAATGTGGCGTGCCCGCGGAGCGGGCAGCGAATCAGCGTTCCGAGGTCAACGATCGCAAGTCGTCCTCGAGACGATGCATCTCGTATTCGAGCCGTTGAAACGCCGCATCGACATTCGCCAGGTCGCCCCTGCGGCCCATCTGTTCCAGCGCCAGAGAAGCTTCGTATACGTGTTGGGCTCCGAAATTCGCCACACACCCTTTCAAGCTGTGAGCCGAACGGTCCAGGGCTTTTGCGTCTCTTGTGTCAACTGCTTTCGAGATTTCCGAAAGCATACGATCGGAGTCGTCGAGAAATAACTGTGCGATTTCCTGCAACAACTCCACATCTCCGCCAACCCGCGATAGAGCGACATCACGGTCCAGCCCGCCACCGAGCACTCCGCTGCCGTTTGCGACTGCTTGAGTTTCCTGTATCATCCGATTCTCCGTTGCTTTGGATGTTGGCATCGGGCCGCCCTGCGTCGCCGCAAGACGCGCCCGATTCTCTCAACTCCTTAGTCATATCGGCAGGAAACTGTAAGCTTATTAGCGGCGATTTAAACTGTTATCGGCCGTTCATAGCACCTTGACTCGCAGGTTCCGGAACTCGACCCTGGTGTCGTGACCCAACAAGCCGATGTGTCCGGTGGTTCGAGCCAAGCCGGGATGGTGCTTCAAAACCTCGGGATCCTTTACTGAATCCAAGTCGGCATCCACGATTTTCGTGCCGTTCAGAGTAACGACAATGTGACGCCCGTCCGCTCGGATTTCCTCTGAATTCCACTGGCCCGTGGGCTTCAGATAGCCGGTTTTAGCCGGAACGACGTCGTAAATCGACCCGTGATACTGAGCGGGTTTCAGTTTGCCCTTGTACACTGGTGCGTCGTTATCCAGAACCTGGATCTCCATTCCCTGGTAGGCGGCATCTCCTTCGAGCGGCGCCCGGATTCCGATCCCGTTGTTGCTGCCCTCTTCCAATTTGAATTCGAACCTCAGAACGAAGTTCGCGTATTCGTCCTCGGTGAACAGATTCCCGCCTCCATCGCGCGGACACACGATTTTGCCGTCCTCGACCACATAGCCGCGTCCGTGAGCGCCAACAAGTTTCCAACCGGTGAGATCCTTCCCATTAAACAGGGGTTTGAATCCCTGCTCGGCGCCAGCGGCGGCATAAGAGCCGAGAAGGATCGCAACTGCTCCGAGAATTGCACGTTTTTGCATTGTCTGAGCATCGTATCACTGCGGCGGGGCAACGTTGCGAGCCCACCATTATGCCCTTCCACTGGCCGGATTCGAGCAGTACAATCCTTTCCAGCAGGGGGACACATGTTCGACTACATAATTGTCGGCGCTGGTTCGGCCGGCTGTGTTCTAGCGAACCGGCTCAGCCAGGATCGCCGCGTGCGTGTGTTGCTGCTCGAAGCCGGCGGGCCGGACAGCAAGCGCGAGATCCACGTACCGGCCGCTTTCAATCGCCTCTTCAAAACCGAGGTCGATTGGGCTTTCCATACCGAGCCCGAACCATTCCTCAACAACAGAACTCTGTTTTGGCCGCGCGGCAAGATGCTCGGCGGGTCGAGCAGCATGAACGCGATGATCTACATTCGCGCGAACCGCCGCGATTACGACCACTGGGCCGAACTCGGCGCAACCGGATGGGATTGGGCGAGCATACATCTGTACTTCGAACGCACTTTGCTCAACCTCAACGTCACCAGCCTGCACACGGTGAATCCGTTGTCGCAGGCGTTCGTGCAGGCGGCTGTTGAAGCAGGCTTCGCTCGCAATCACGATTTCAACGGCGCCGATCAGGACGGCTTCGGGTTCTACCAGGTGACGCAGCAGCACGGCCGCCGCCACAGTGCCGCCGATGCGTTCCTTCATTTCGAAATCGAACGGCCCAACCTGACCATCGCTACGGACGCGCTGGCGACGAAGATTCTTTTCGAGCACGGCCGCGCATGCGGTGTGCGTTACCGCGTCGGACAGCAACCGGCGCAGGAGGCTCGCGCCGAGCGGGAGGTTGTGTTGGCGGCCGGAGCCGTGAACTCCCCACAGCTTCTGATGCTTTCCGGCATCGGTCCCGCGGACCATCTGCGAACGGTTGGCGTGAATGTCATCGCGGATCTCCCGGGCGTCGGCGAGAATCTGCAGGACCACCCTTGCGTGCCGTTGTGCTGGGTCGCGAAACGGGCGGTGTCGCTCGCCAAGGCGGGGTCTCCGTTGAACCTGGCGCGATACCTGCTCTCGCAAAAAGGTCCGCTGAGTTCGAATGTCGCCGAGTGCGGCGGATTCGTACGGACGCAGCCGGGCCTCGATCGCCCGGACCTTCAGTTCCATTTTGCGCCCGCCTATTTTCTGGAGCACGGCTTTCGGACGGTGCCCGGGCACGGGTTTACCGTGGGTCCGACACTCGTCCGCCCCGAGAGCCGGGGACAGATCCGGCTCCGGTCGAGCGAGCCCACGGACGCGCCGCTCATCCGGGCAAACTACCTCCAGGCCGAGAGCGATCTACGGGTGCTGACGGAAGGGATGCGCATGGCGCGACGCATCGTGCAATCGCGTGCCCTCGAACAGTATCGCGGTGAGGAGTATTGCCCCGGCTCCAAGGTCCAGTCGGACGACGAACTCGCGGCTTATGCGCGCAACGCTCTCGAGACGTTGTATCACCCGGCGGGAACCTGCCGGATGGGCTCCGACGCGATGTCGGTGGTCGACGTGCAGTTGCGCGTTCGCGGAGTGGAGGGCCTTCGCGTAGCCGACGCGTCAATCATGCCGGAGATCGTTACGGGGAACACCAATGCGCCCGTGATGATGCTGGCCGAAAAGGCGGCGGCCATCATTCGCGAGGAAGCCGAAAGCCGCGGTGCGGGTAGCGCGGCGCACCACGCTGGGAGCTGAAAGCGCCGGAAGAGAGAGCACGCGCAGCGGCTCAGAACTTGACCGGCGGAACCGTTCTCGCCGACACGTCCGCTTTGAAATACGGCTGCGCTTGGAAGCCGAACATCGCCGCCGCGATATTCTTCGGAAACAACTGAATGTCCGTATTGTAGCGCTGCACCGCCTCGTTATAGTTGCGGCGTTCCACGGCGATCCGATTTTCCGATCCTGCCAGCTCATCCATCAGCCGGTTGAAGCTCTCGTTCGATTTCAACTGTGGGTAGTTCTCCACGATTACCAGCAGCCGGCTTAAAGCGCTGGACAGTTGGTCGTTCGCATCCAGCACCTGCTGCGGAGTGCGTGCGCCGCCGAGCGCGGCCCGGGCGTTGGCGATATCGCGGTAAACCGTCTGCTCCTGCTTCGCGTAGCCCTTCACCGTTTCAACCAGGTTCGGGATCAGGTCCGCACGGCGCTGCAACACGTTCTCCACTTGCGACCACGCGGCGTCCACCGATTGCCGCTCCTGCACCAGCGTGTTGCGCGTCCCCACCAGCGAAACGCCGAAAATGACTGCTATGAGAACAACGACTCCTACGATGACCAGTACGGCTTTCATACACTTCTCTCCTCGAGCCCATCCACGTAGGCGACCAACTGCTGTACGGCTTTCAGGTACTTTCTGAACAGCGTATCAGGGTCCGCATCATGCGGCGCGATTCTTTCTTCCCGGATATCGAGCAGCGTTCGAAAGGGCTCCATCGTCTCGCGGCCAAGCTCTTCTTCGAGCTTCTCCACGATGCTTCTTTTCATCGTGCCGGATGTGCGTCCGGAGATCAGGAGCGCATGCCTGCCCAGAACGCAGAACGTCGAAAGTGAATCGAGACAGAGCTTCAGCAGATCGTCGCGGTCCGAGAGCACCGTTGCCGCATGCTGGCGCAGGCGCAGAAGATTCGCTCGCAGTTGATGCTCGAGTTCAGCGCGATAGTGCCGGCGCTCCACCGTCAGGCCTTCGATGACATCTTTCCCGAACAGGACTTTGCGGCGCTCCAGCATGTCGCTGAACTCAATGGGAAAGGAATCCGCCGAGGACCGCGTTTCCAATTCGGTCAACAGCAGCGGCGAGGGTTGACCCAAGCCCCGCCACCAACGGAAGGTCGCTTCGGATTGGGCGAGTTCGTCGGGCGTGATTTCGGTTAGCACGCAGAGCACGTTGAAATCCGAGTAGCGGCGCTCGGTGTCGCCCGACGCTGCAGAGCCGTACAGGATCACCGACACAACGCGGTCGTTCAGAGACTTCAGAAGCCGTTCGATCAGGACCGCCAGTAGTTGCTCCATACGCGTTTCACCAACTGCCGGAAGCTCCACCACCACCGGAACTTCCGCCGCCAAATCCACCGAATCCTCCGCCGCCTCCACCATCGTAACCTCCGAAGCCGCCGCCACCCCATCCGCTTCCGCCGCGATATCGCGAGCGCGAGAACAAATTGCCCAGGATCATGCCGGTCAGCAGGCCGCCTCCCCGTCCGCGCCCGGCGAGAAGGAAGAATATGAACAGCACGATCAGCAGAATCGGGATGTGAAATCCGCCTCCGGAATCCGGCCCCGGTGCGGTACGAGGCAGGCTCCGGGTCAGGCTGACTCCTTTCGCTTGGGCGATTTGCTGCCCGATCTCGGCGGCTCCGGCAATCAACGCGGGCCCATACTGCTCGTTACGGAGTGAGGGGCGCATCTCGCGCAGCACGCTACCCGCGAAGCCGTCGGGCAGAACCGGTTCCAGCCCATAGCCGACTTCCACCCTGCTGCGCCGGTCGCGGACTGCCAGCACCAGCAGGACGCCCTCGTCCTTCCCTTTCTTGCCGACGCCCCACGACCGGAACAGTTCGTTCGCGAAATCCTCGATCGGCTCCTGCCCCAGGGTGGTGATGGTCACGATGGCCATCTGCGCGCCGGTAGCCTGTTCCACCGTGGCGCAATAGCGCTCGAGTTGGGTCCGGTCACTGGCGTTCACCACGCCCGCGAAATCACTGACGTAGCCTTGCGGCTTCAGTTGCCGTACATCGACGGCGTTCGCGGCGGCGCTCGCGAACACCAGAAGCAGGATGGCGGAACCGATGCTGCGGACAGAAAGGTGTTTTAGCGTCACCTGTTAGCGGGAAAGCTCTTCACGCGTTATTTTAAACCCGTCGAGTCTCCCGAGCATGGCGAGTGCGATCCGGTCCTGGCGGAAAAACTCTTGCGCGAGTTTTTGAACCTCCTCGGCCGTGACGGCTTCGATGCTCTCCAGCATTTCGTCGAGCGAAAAGAAACGGCGGAAATAGAGTTCCTGACGGGCTAGATTGCCCATACGGCTGGAGGTCGACTCGAGCCCGAGCATGAACGACCCCTTGAGATGATCCTTCGCACGCCGCAGTTCCTCCGCGGTCACCGGTTCCTCGCGAAGTTGCCGCAATTCGTCCAACACCGAGAACACAACTTTGCGTGCGGACTCTACGGAGGTACCGGCGCAGATCGCGAGACAACCCGCATCACGATACATGTTCAGTTCGGAGTAAACGGAATACGCGAGGCCCTGCTTTTCACGAATGTTCTGGAACAGGCGCGAACTCATGCCGCCGCCCAATACGGTATTCAGCACGTAACAGACGAAACGCGCATCGTGCGGGAGTGCATAGGAGGGCACGCCCATGTACACGTGTACCTGCTCGAGCGACGCCTTGTTCCGAAAGACAAGCCGCGCGTGCGGGACCGGCACGGGATCCCGCGCCGGAGCGGGAGCGCTCGACAGATTCGAGAACCGTTCTTCGGCGAAGCGTACGATACGGTCGTGATCGAGATTCCCGGCGGCCGTGATCAGGATGTTCGATGGCGAATAGACCCGTTCATAATAGCGGCGCAGCATCCCGCGGTCGAACCGCTTCACGGTGTCCTTGGTGCCGAGAATCGGTTTTCCGAGGGAATGATCTTTCCAGAAGTTGGTCGAAAATATCTCGTGGATCAGATATTCGGGGTTGTCCACCTCCATCTTGATCTCTTCCAGAATCACGCCCTTTTCTTTTTCGATATCGTTCTCTTCAAACAACGGATTCAACACCAGGTCTGAAAGCACGTCGAACGCGATGGGCATGTGCTCGTCGAGAACCTTGGTGTTATAACTCACCAGTTCCTTGGAGGTGAACGCATCGAGTCCGCCGCCGATCGAATCCACGGAGCGGGCTATGTCCTCGGCCGTGCGGTTGGCTGTCCCCTTGAACACCATGTGTTCGATGAAGTGCGACAACCCGTTCTCCGGGCCGACCTCGGCGCGTGAACCGGTGCCGATCCAGATCCCGATCGATACGGAACGCACGTGCGGCATCAATTCAGTGACGATGCGCACTCCGTTGGGAAGCGTAGCAGTCTGAATCTCTCGAATCTTCAGTGATGTAGGGGCCATTTCCACCCAGGACGTCTCTACTAACATTTTGTCATAGCCGATACGTGAGACGCCCGGGACCCCGGGTCGGCGGAATGCGTCACGGTGACAGGAGACGGGCAACTCCTCCGATTTGGGGTGCCCGCGGCAATCCCGCTATCGCCAGTGGCCGGGGCGATAATAATGCCCGCGCGGTGTCGACACCCAATGGCCCGGCACCCATACAGCGCGGGCCCGCGGAGGACGCACCCAGGAACCCGGAACCCAACGATATCCGCCGCCCGCATAGTTCCAATAGCCGCCCACCCAGGCGAACCCCGGACCGGGCGCATAGCCGCGAACTTCCACGCGAGGCGGAGGAGGCGCGACCCTGACATAGGCGTACCGTGGACCCGCTCCACAAGCGCTCAGTCCCAACAGGAGTACCGGAACAGCAAGAATCATCTTCTTCATTTCGAATCTCCTTGCCTTCCTAAACGCGGCGCACGAATAGAGGATTACCGCTTTCACCAGACCTTAATGCAAGCGATACACTGGTCAGTGTTTCTCATCCGGCTCTCCTTAATCCTCGTTTTCCTCTCGTGTGCGTTCGGTTCGAACCCCGAGTTGCTGACCAAGTCCTGGCCGGCGAGTTGGATCACGGTGCCCGGCGCCTCGCGGACCGACTACGGCGTCTACCATTTCCGCCGAACCTTCACGCTCGGATCAAAGCCGGCAAATTTCACCGTTCATGTTTCGGCGGACAACCGCTATGTACTCTATGTCAACGGGACACGAGCGTTGGAGGGACCCGCGCGCGGGGACCTGTTCCATTGGCAATACGAAACGCTCGATATCGCACCGCATCTGCGCGCCGGTAAGAACGTGCTCGCCGCAGTCGTCTGGAATTTCGGCGCTGATGCGCCATTGGCGCAGGTGACGAACGAGACTGGGTTCCTTCTGCAAGGCGACACGGCGGCTGAACATGTCGTCGACTCGGGAAGGGATTGGAAATGTGTCTCGGATGCGGCGTACTCGCCGATTCCCGTTCGCATGGGTCGGGATGTTTCCGGATACTACGTTGCCGGACCGGGCGAGCGCGTCGATGGCGCTAAATACCCGTGGGGCTGGCAGAATCCGGATTTCGATGACTCGGGGTGGAGCGCACCCCAATCGCTCGGAACGGCAGCGCCGCGCGAAGCTCGCGACGCGCACAGCTTCTGGATGATGGTGCCTCGCCAGATTCCGCTGATGGAGGAACATCCCGAGCCGGCATTGCGCGTTCGCATCCGCAACGGAGAGGTGCTCACGAATCCGTCCGCCTATACGCAAACCTCCCTTCCGGCGAATAGCAAAACGACCTTGGTGCTCGACCAGGGCTATTACACCACCGGCTATCCCGAAGTGACCGTGAGCGGCGGTAAGGGCGCGATTCTTTCTCTGCGATATGCGGAGTCGCTGTACCTGCCCAACGGAACGAAAGGGAATCGGAACGAAGTCCAGGGAAAACAGTTCAAGGGCTACAAGGACAGTTTTATTACCGACGGCGGCGCATCGCGAACCTGGCGACCGCTGTGGTGGCGCACGTGGCGCTACATCGAACTGAGTGTCGAGACGGCAGGCGAACCCGTGAAGGTGGAGAGCCTGAAGACTACCTTCTCGGGCTACCCGTTCGTGAGGCGCGCCAAACTTTCAACATCCGATGCAAACGAGAACGCGGAGTTGCAGCGGATGCTCGACGTCAGTTGGCAGACGTTGAGAATCGACGCTCACGAGACCTATATGGACTGCGCCTATTACGAACAATTGCAGTACCTGGGCGATACGCGGCTCGAAGCTTTGACCACGCTCACCCTCTCCGGCGACCCGCGCCTGGTGAAAAATGCGCTCGAAACGCTGCAGAACACGCAGACCTCGGACGGGCTGACATTCTCGCGCGGCCCTTCGCGGCTGCCGCAGTACATCCCGCAGTTTTCACTTTATTGGATCGGAATGCTGCACGATTACTGGATGTACCGGAACGATCCCGAGTACGTGAAGAGCGTGCTGCCGGCCGCGCGCGGCATCCTGTCCTGGTTCGCTTCGCACCAGAAGCCGAACGGGTCGTTGGGTCCGCTCCCATGGTGGAACTACGTGGATTGGGTTCGTAGCTGGAGGGACGGTGTTCCGCCGACCACGCCTCAGGGTTCCTCGGCGATCATTGACCTGCTACTCTACGCGGGTTACGAATGGGCTGCCGACATGGAGCGTGCGCTCGGGTCGAAAGCAATGGCCGACGAGTACACCCAGCGTGCCGCATCGCTCGGCGAGACTATACGAAGTTTGTATTGGGACTCTTCCCGAGGGCTGCTCGCGGATACGCCGGAGAAGAAGAGCTTTTCACAACACCAGAACGCGTTCGCGATCGTGGCCGGCATGCTGAAGGGCGACGAGGCGCACGCGGTCGCTGAGAAGTTGATCGAGGACAAGACGCTCACGCAATCGACGATCTATTTCCGCTACTACATCCACACGGCGTTGCTCGATGCCGGGCTCGGCGACCGTTTCCTCGATCAACTCGGGACCTGGCGCGACGCTCTCAAGTTGGGCCTCACGACCTGGCCGGAGTCGCCTGAGCCGTCGCGTTCCGATGCGCACGCCTGGAGTTCCCACATCTCGGTGGATTTCTTCCGAACGATGCTCGGGATTGAGCCGACAGCTCCGGGATTTTCGAAAGTGCGGATCGAGCCGCATCTCGGAAAACTAAACGATCTCACCGGATCGATGCCGCATCCGAACGGCGAGATCGCAGTCGCCGTGAAGCGTGCGGGATCCCGGCTGACAGCGCAAGTAACACTGCCTGCGGGCGTGACGGGCGAGTTCGTGGACGGAACCCGGACCGTGCCGCTCCACGCCGGATCGAACGAGATCCGCTGACGCCGCGCGATAGTGGTTAGATAGTTCCATGAAAAACGTCCTGATCGTTACCGGTGATGCCGGTGAGTCCTACGAGGCGCTATACGCGGTTCACCGGATGCGCGAGGCGGAGTACCGCGCCGTAGTGGCCGCGCCCTCTCGCCGCAGACTGCACCTGGTGATGCATGACTTCGAGCCCGGCTGGGATACCTACGTGGAACGCCCCGGCTACGGACTGGAATCGGACATCACCTTCGAGGATGTTCGCGTGGCCGACTACGATGCCATCCTGCTGCTGGGCGGCCGCGCTCCCGAGTATCTGCGGAACATCCCGTTGCTGCTCGACATCGTGCGAAAGTTCGATGCAGCGGGCAAGTGGATATTCGCCATCTGTCACGGCGTCCAGATACTCGCGGCGGCCGGGCTGACCGGCGGCAAACGGGTCACCTGCTACGAAAATGTACGGGTGGAGGCCGAAGCGGCGGGCGGAACGTTCTTGACGGATCAATGCGTCCGCGACGGCCGGATGGTGACGGCGCAGACGTGGCAATCGCATCCGGAGTTCTATCGGGAGGTGTTTCGATGTCTCACCGGATCAGCCGCCGCAGCTTCGTAGCCGGCGTTTCCGCGGCCGCTGCGAGTCTCGCCGCACCCGTTTACAAACCGCGATTCGCCGGGCAGCCGTATGTGTGGTCGCAATATTCCGCCCGCCGCAAAGAGGACCTGATCGCCCACTCCGAGGCGGTCCTCGCAGCGTTCTCGCATGCCGGTTACACCGAGATGGAGTTGTTCACTCCGTTCGTATCGGCGGACGCAACCGGCAGAACCATCGAGTCTCTGCACAAGTACAAGCTCGCCTCGCCGATTGTCTACTACGGCGGGTCGATGCATACTCCCGATGCCGCGAAGACGACCACGGGCGAAGTCCTGCAGCTTGCCGATCGCGTTCGAAAACCGCTTGCGCTCCAGGCGATCAATTTCAATGCCAGCCCAAAGCCGGGGGACGAAAGGAAATCCGACGCGGAGTTGGCCGTGCAATCGCCTGCCATCGACCGTCTCGGATCCGATCTATCGAAGCTCGGCCTGCGTCTATTCGTTCACGAACACAGCCCCGAAATGGCCGAGAATGCGCGCGAGTGGCGTCACATCGTGCGCAACACGAATCCGAAGCACGTCGAACTGTGCCTGGATGTCCACTGGGTCTACCGCGGCGGGCAGGACGTGATGACGCTGCTCGAAGAGGCGGCCCCGAGGCTCGGAAGTCTGCACCTGCGCAATTCAAAGGACGGCGTGTGGCTCGAAGAACTCGCGGACGGCGAGGTCGATTATCACCGCGTCGCGGCGTACTTGAAGCGAGTGGGGTTCCGCGGGTGGCTGATCCCCGAACTCGCCTGGGACCCGAACACCGAGATCACGAGGCCGCTCGAAGAAACTCTGCGCCGGAGCCTTACCTACGCGAAGAAGGTGTTCGCGTAGCAGCATCTTGCGCAATCCTGCGTTCACGACCGGACCGGGAACTCCGGGTTGCCGGTGCGGGCCGTCGTAAATAACGCCTTCAGTCGCGCGACGACGTCCGGGTGCTCAGCGGCGACGTTCTTCAATTCGCGTACGTCGTCTTTCAAATTGAACAGTTCGAGTTCGAACTTCGGTTGTTGCCGGACGAGTTTCCAGTCTCCCTGCCGTACCGCCTGCGCGAAACCACGTTCGTGGAACTCCCAATAGAAATAGTCGCGGGAAACAGGCTTGCCCTCGAGCAGAGTCGGCCGAATGTCTTTCCCGTCGGTTCCTGAAGGCGGAGTTACATTTGCGAGTGCGCACGCTGTCGGCAGCAGGTCCCAGAAGGCCCAAGGCGCGTCGGAAACCTGACTCGGCTTGATTCGCCCACGCCAATAGGCAATCGCCGGAACCCGAATGCCGCCTTCGTACAGATCGCGCTTCGTGCCGCGCACGGCGCCGGAGGAATGGAAAAAGTTGGCATCGTGGTTCCCTTCCTTGTGAGGTCCATTGTCGGAGGAGAAGATCACGAGCGTGTCATTCGTCAGTCCTCGTTCGTCGAGCGTTTGCAGAATCCTCCCGACGTCTTTGTCCAACCGGGTGATGGAAGCAGCGAATGCTTTCTCGACCTCGGGCCAGTTGCGGGCGGTGTACGGGGCAAGATCGGGAACGTCCATTCCCATCCGTTCCATCTCGCCGCGCTCGTTGTCGGCATGCGGGATGGTGTAGGGGATGTACAGGAAGAACGGCTTCGACCCGCTCTGCGCCTTCAGATAATCGAGCGACTTCGTCGTGAACACATCGTTCGAAAACACCTGGCGGCGATTGAACCAGTTCTTCGTGAGAAACGATTCGTTCTGGTTATCCCATAGATGCTCCGGATACGAGTTGTGCGCGTGCTGCTGGTCGAGATAGCCGTAGAACTGATCGAACCCGCGTGTGTTCGGGACGGAGCCGGTTCCGGGACCGCCGAGCCCCCACTTTCCGAACAGCGCCGTTCCATAACCCGCCGTCTTCAACAAGGATGCGACCGTGGGCTCGCCGGCTCTCAGTCCCACTTCCGGTTTCTTATTGCCGCGAACGGTGCCGTGGCCTCCGTGTTTGCCGGTCATCAGACAGCAACGCGATGGCGCGCAGACGGTGGCCCCGGCGTAAGCCTGTGTGAATCGAATGCCATTCGCCGCCAAGCGGTCGAGGTTCGGCGTCTGAATTTCTTTCTGGCCGTAACAGCCCAAATCGCCGTAACCGAGATCGTCGGCGAGGATGAACACGATATTCGGCGGCCGCCGCGATTGCGCTCCGGCAACGAACGATGCAGGGGCAGCGGCGAGTGTCTGAAGGAAGTGGCGTCGATGCATGATTGTCGATTACGAGCACCATCATATTCCTGGTCGCGATATTTCGTCCGGTAGTCTGCTACTCCTATAGAAGAAAATGGCGGACAAATTCGGAGTGGTGGTGCATGCCGATTCAGGCCTTGGGATTCTGCACCAGTTGACGGGCGCGATTGCGAAGCATCAGGGCAACATCTCATCGGTGGAAATTATCGAGGAGGGGACCGGCGGGGCCCGCATCTATTTCGAAATCGAGATACCGGAGACGGCCGATGCGCTCGTGGCCGAAATGCGAGCACTCCCGATCGTGCGCGAACTGGCGCTGGTGAACACGCTGCAAAAGATCTACGGCAAGCGCATCATCATCATCGGCGGAGGCGCCCAAGTAGGGCAGGTGGCCATCGGCGCGATTTCCGAATCGGATCGCCACAATATCCGCGGCGAACGTATCTCCGTGGACACCATCCCGCTGGTCGGCGAGCAGCCGATTGCAGACGCCGTGCGTGCCATCGCCCGACTACCGCGCGCGCGTGCGCTGGTTCTGGCCGGCGCTTTGATGGGTGGTGATATCGAACGGGCGGTGCGCGAGGTCCGCGCCCAGGGTCTGCTGGTCGTGAGTTTGAACATGGCTGGCAGCGTGCCCGAAGCCGCCGACCTAGTGGTCACCGACCCGGTGCAGGCCGGCGTTATGACCGTGATGGCCATCGCGGACACCGCCAAGTTCAATCTCGCCCGGTTGAAGCGGCGCACATTCTGATCTCCCGCGCGCACGGACGACCGACAATGCATGCAGGGCCAAAGTCAATGTTCCGGGATGGTTCGGTAGGCGTCGTCCGCTGCTTTATCGGGCCGGAGGGGCGGCTGTAGGTTGAATTTCTTCGACATTTCGCTCATCACCTCCGAAGGGCTGCGCTCCGGCCAATCGGGGATGACGAACAGAGCTGGGTCCGGGTCGCCCTTCATCACGGCGACCGCTTCCTTTGCGGCAGCCACGTATTCCTTGCCGCTCGCATCAGCCCTGTAAAACCGTTCCCGCAAGAGCGCGCATCCGAGCTCCGGAGCCAAAAACGTCTCGATACGTCCGTTCGCGTTCAACACCGTTCGCACTACGCGATGGCCCAGAACCGGTTCACTGGTCGGCAACGCCTCGGCGCCACACCGGCGGGCAGGCGTCGTCAACTCCGCAGCCGCGGCTTTGGACAAGTGGTACGAAGTGACAGATTGCGTGACACCATCAATCACCACCTTTCTGCTTGTCGCCGTGTCCTGAACCGTGCGCTGCGTATATTGCTTGCCGTCCGGTCCGGTAACGACACGCGATTCGACGGTGGATCCGTCTGCCCGCCTGGCAAAATACTGATCCTGCTTATTTGATCGGGGTTGCGATGCCGGCCCGGCGATGGGTCCGGTTGCCGTGACCACGTAGTGTATCGTTACCGGCGACAGCTCCGCATTTGAAGCGCTCACGATCCATGTTACGGCGCTTGAAACGATCACCGCCACAGCAGTAGCGGCGAATACAATCAGTGGCGTTCTCCATCTCATTGGACTTCTCCTATGCACATCCGATTGAATTCTGGCAGCGAGTGTACTGGCCACAAATAAGGTAATACGTGCAGGTCTGGTAGTAACCGATGACCGTTCGACTGTAGCAGGTCCCATTCTCACAGACGTTTGGAAATCGGCAATCGTCCGACGGAATGCAATAGGCCGAGTAGTACCTGGGCCGTCGATCTCCGATCTGATTACACTAAGCCCACGTCACTCGCGCAGACAGGACCGCGACTAGCGCAAGCCAGAGTAGAAACACAGTCGTTCGGATTCTCATTCGAGCAGTTTACGTCTGTCTTTTTTCTTGGCAATAGAAAACGATTCCGTAATCTCGGCAAAAGTGCCGCGATTCCTGTGAATCGATTAAATATAACGCGCTCCGCCCCGGATTCATGGTCTGATTCAGCAATCGGCGAAATCGGAGCCGAGTGCGAGCGGCCGGCGCACAGCATCAGCACTGAGTCACGCGGCCGTCTCGTGCGCAACTTCCCGCGGGTCCTTATCCTCACGCATGCCCGCAAAACGCGAATGGCGCAGGTGGTTCGCCGCGGTCCAGTCGGTGAATTCGATCTGCGCTACCAGTTGCGGCTTCAGCCAGCAGCACTTGCGCATCACCTCGGCCGTCAGCGCTTCGCCGCGCCTCGCGTTTCTCGGCTCAGGCAGATTCGCGAAGGGACACGTCTTCGTTCCAAGGCCGCTGAAACGGCGGAATACATTCTGTCGCGAAGCCGCAGTGAATCCGTTCCTCACCTTGCCGATAAACATGAGCCGACCCTTGTCGTAATAGCCAACCAGCAATGATTCGAAATTCTGCTTGGCCGGCATATACCCGCCAATCACGAGTTCCTGGCCCAAGTTCACCTTGAACTTTATCCACGCTCCGGAGCGCTGACCGGCCTCATACAAACTCGAGGTCCGTTTGGCAACGAAACCTTCGAGCGACTGTTTGCGGGCGGCGGCAATCAACTCGTCCGGTGTGGCATCCAACGTGGCCGAAAGGCGCACCGGGTCCGCGACGTTCGAGAGCACCGATTCGAGCAGTGCGCGCCTGTCACCGAGGGGCATCTTTCGCAGACTCTTTCCATCGAAAGCAATCAGATCGAACACGAAGTAGACGATGGCCCCCGTCCCCGATTGCCAGTTCTGAAGGAGCTTGAACGAAGGGCGACCTTCCTGGTCCAGCGCCACAATCTCACCGTCGTAAATGCTCCTGGCGGGCAGCGCGCGGCACGCTTCGGTAATCGTGCTGAACTGGGCATCCAGGCGACGGTTGTTGCGCGAGAGTAACCGGATTCCGTCGTCGTCCCGCAGCGCGAGTGCACGGTAGCCATCGAACTTCAACTCGTATTGCCAGCCCTCGCCCACCGGCAGCGTTGAAGTGAGTTGCGCGCGCATCGGCTCGATGAATTCTATCTTCGCCGGAGGAAGATCGGTGAGGTCCGGCAGATCACGATGACTGCGCCAGACGCGGTCCTTCGAGGACGCGATCTCCTCCATGCTCCGGCCTGTCAGCGCGGAAACATCTTCGCTGATCTTCCGGGCGCGTTTAGGTCCGGCGCCGGTCTTGGTCATCATCCAGGCGTTCGCGCCCTTTGCTTCGTCCCGCGAGAGCGTCCACTCGCCCTTCAATCGCTGACCGTCGAGATGGATCTTCACTGATCCCTTGAAATAGTTCCCCTCCACGAGTTCGTACGTACCGATGTCCCACACCATCACGGTGCCGCCGCCGTACTGTCCTTTCGGAATGGTCCCTTCGAAATCGAGGTACTCGAGCGGATGATCTTCGGTCGCCATCGCCAGGCGCCGCACCCCGCGAATTGTCGGGACTCCTTTCGGCACCGCCCAGGACCTCAGCACGCCGTGCATTTCCAGCCGGAAATCGTAGTGCAGGTGGCTGGCCTCGTGCTTTTGCACCACGAAACGGCGGCGACTCCCTTGATGACTGGCGCGCGGAGCGGGCCGCGGTTCGGGGGTCTTCGAGAAGTCGCGCTTCTGTTCGTATTTGGAGAGTGACACGGGCGTCTTGCGTTTCCCGGCGGGTCGCCGTTTAGCGGCGGGGCGCGATTCCAGCAGGGAAGCGAACTCTTTCGGAAGCTTCTGCTTCAGTTTCAGAACGGGCTCGAACAGATCGCCGATTTTCTCGAGCCGTTCGATCGCCGCGCCGGGCTGCCAGTACAACCGGCCGCTGTCCTTAGCCGCGACAGCCGCCTCCAGTTCATCCCACCCCACGGGCATCGAGACGAACGGCGTCTGGCGTTTCGCACGCAGTGAGTACACGCCGACCGTCGTTTTGAAATCGGAGTTCTGGCTCCAGTCGATGAATACCTTGCCGCCTCGCACGGCCTTCGACATTTTGGATACGATCTTCGCCGGATGCTCGCGGGCCAGCAGTTCTGCCACGGTTTTCGCCAAGGGCTTCGTAAGCTCGTACGTCACCGCTGTGTTCAGCGGCAGGTACACCTGAATCCCTTTCGAACCGGAAACCTTCGGGAAGCTCTCGAGGTTGAGGCGCGCGAGTGTGTCGCGCAACAACAGGGCGACTTCGGCGCACTCCAGCGCTGCCGCGCCCTCTCCCGGGTCGAGGTCGAACACGATGGCCGTCGGCCGATCCAGGTGCGGAGCCCGATGCAGGAAGGGATGGATTTCGAGATTCGCCAGGTTCGCGGACCAGACCAGTGTCGGCAGATCGTCGATGACGATGTACCGGATGGGCGTGCCGCCCCCGCGACGCGGCACCGGGACCGTCTTCACCCAATCCGGCGTGAACGAGGGCGCGTCCTTTTCATAGAAGAACTCGCCCGCGACCCCGTCCGGGTAGCGCTTCAGTGTAACCGGCCGCTTTCGCAGATGCGGCAGCAGCCAGCCCGAAACTCGAATGTAGTAGTCGATCACAGCCGCCTTGGTGAAACCGGCCGCCGGATACAGCGGTTTGTCGAGGCTGGAAACGGAAACTTTCCGTTTCCCGATCGTCAGGCTTTCGCGCTTTGGCAATCACTCCTCCGTATGAGTGGAACCAAGCCGTAGCTGCAACGTTTCCGGTGAATTCCGAACCTGCGAATGCTCCTGGCGGTACTCGGCTATGTTACGCTCGACACAGGGCCTCTGTATCCCTCCTCCACTCGCAGTTACTGCAGGCAGAATGTGACCGCGCGAGCAAATCTGGCGGGCGGGCAGGTGCCGTCAATCCCGTTGCCGGGCATCGAAATTCAGCTACTGTGCGGGTGCATACCATAGAAGTAAGGAGCCGAGCGCAAGCTCTTCAATGAACGTCCGTTCGCTGTTCAGCCTCTTCTCCTCAGATCTTGCGATTGATTTGGGGACGGCCAATACCCTGGTGTTCGCAAAATCCAAGGGCATCGTCGTTAATGAGCCTTCGATTGTCGCAATTAATAAGACCACAGGCGAAGTGGAAGCAGTCGGCAAAGAAGCCAAGGACATGCTGGGCCGTACGCCTGGAAATATAGTCGCCATCCGTCCCATGAAGGACGGCGTGATTGCCGACTTCAAGGTGACCGAGCGCATGTTGAACTACTTCATTCAGAAGGCGCACGGACGCAAGATGCTGGTGCACCCGCGCATCGTCATCGGAGTGCCGAGCGAGATCACGCAAGTGGAAAAGCGCGCTGTCATCGACTCGGCGTATCGCGCCAAGGCGAGTGAAGTACACCTCGTCGAACAGGCGATGGTGGCGGCGATCGGCGCCGGCCTGCCCATCACGGAGCCGTCCGGCAACATGGTTGTGGACATTGGCGGCGGCACAACCGACGTCGCCGTCATCTCTCTTTCGGGCATCGTCTATTCGCGATCGGTTCGCGTCGCCGGCAACGAGATGGACGACGCTATCATGCAGTACCTGAAACGCAAGTACAATCTGCTGATCGGCGAGCGCACGGCGGAATCTATAAAAATTCAAATCGGATCGGCCTATCCGCTGGACAAACCCCTCACAATGGAAATTAAGGGACGGAACCTGATCGAGGGTGTGCCGAAAACGGTGGCGATTGACGACGCGGAAATCCGGGAGGCGCTGGCTGAGTGCGTGGCTACCATCATGAACGCGATCCGCGTTGCTCTCGAGCGCACCCCTCCCGAGTTGAGCGCCGACATCAGCGATCGCGGAATCGTACTCACGGGCGGTGGCGCGATGCTCCTGAATCTGGATAAACGGATCCGCGAAGAAACCGGTTTGCCGGTCTCCATCGCGGAAGATCCGCTCGCCTCCGTAGTTCTTGGAACTGGGAAGATGCTTACCGACTTCAGATTATTAAGGAGAATCGCTATCGAATAGCGTCACTCGGACTGAAAGATGGATGCGTTACTAAGCCGGTTTCGGAACCTGATCGTTCTGGCGATCGTAGTAGCTCTGCAATTGGTGCTGCTGGCTTATCAGGTGAAGAGTAATCAGGACATGCGATTGATTCGCGTGTGGGCTGTAACTGCGGTTACACCTGCGGCGCGGATTATCGAGTCCATCCGAAGCGGCACGGCCGGTTTCTTCAGTGACTACTTCCTGCTGCTGGATGTGCGGGACGACAACCGAAAGCTGAAGTCCGAACTTGGCCGGCTGAAGCTGGAAAATCAATTCCTCAAGACCGAACTCTCCACTGCCGACCGGGCGAGGGCGCTGGCAGCGTTTCAGAGCCGCTCCCCTTCGCGCACGATTGCCTCGCGCATCATCGGAAATGGGACTGGAGCGAATTCAAAGGTCGTATATATTGATCGCGGCACTACCAGCGGCATCGAAAAAGGCATGGCGGTGATTACGCCGGATGGTATCGTCGGCAAGATCATCCAAGCCTTTCCTGTTGCATCCCAGGTGCTGCTGGTCACGGATCCCACCTTCGCGGCTGGTGTCATTTCCCAGAAGAATCACGTGCATGGAACTGTAAAAGGTCAGGGCGGACCCAATTGCTTCATCGATTATGTTCAGAATGAAGAGAAGGTGGATAAAGGCGAATGGTTCTACACCTCGGGCGATGACCGCGTGTTTCCGAAGGGACTACCGGTGGGGCAGGCAAACGTAGTGCGGCAGGGTAAAACCAACAAAGAGATCTACATTACTCCAAGCGGTCTGCAGGGTGGATTTGAGGAGGTGCTGGTGGTGCTGGAAGGCGTACACCAGCCGATACCCGAAAACGCCCAGGCCTCCACCGCGTTGCATTTGCTGGCTCCCCCTCCGCCGGACGAGAACGCACAGGCGCCCGGGCCCGACGCGCCGCTTACTACCGATGCCGACCGGTTGTTGGAGCGATACAAGAAGATCGGAGAAGCCGAAGGACACGAGTTCGGCAAGTACGGTTCTCCGACGCCGAATTTCAACGTCGATCCGAGCAGAGTGAAACGGCCCGACGCGCCAACTCAACCAGGCGACCCGCCGCAAGTTTCCGGGCGCCCCGCTCCCCGAACTGCGACACCGGACTCAGTGAAGCCCACCGCTGTGCAGCGGCCCTGATCGCCCATGACCGAATACAGCGGACCACTCCTTGCGGAGGGCACGCGAAAGCGTCGCGCATCCAAACTTCGGACATGGGTTATCGTACTGGCGCCTTTGTTCGCCATCCTGTTCCAGGTCTACGTACCGCAACTCATTTCTTATCTGTCGTATCTCGAGTTGCCGCTCCTGGTGACGGTGTACTTCGCGCTGAACCGGCGCTCGCCGATCGCCGGATTGCTTTTTGGCGCTGCCGTCGGGTTATTACAGGATTCGCTCTCGCATCAGCCGATCGGGATGTTTGGAATCGTGAAGACGCTGGTCGGCTACTTTGCCGGCTCGGTCAGCCTCCGATTCGATGTCGAGAATCTTTTCATCCGCTTCATCCTGTCCTTTTTCTTCTTTTTCTTCCATCAGTTTTTCTACTGGGTGCTGGCGCGAGCCCTTCTGGGGCAGGCCATCGACTTCAATCCCCAACAAACTTTCGTTTTCGGTCTTTTGAACGCACTGGTAGCGATCCCTATGTACTTGATCTTGGATAAACTAAAGGTAACGGAGTGACTGGGATCTCCGGCCGTCAGGAAGTATCGTGAAGCTGCTCGACACCGAACGTAATCAGGAGCAGACCGGGCAAGGTGTAGAAACCCCACGCCTGCTGCGGGACGATACTAAATTCGCGTCTGGCAAAATCGCTGCTTTTCAGTATCTTACGGTCGCGATCTTCGTTTTCCTGGTGGCCAGCTTCTGGGATTTGCAGGTTCGCAATCCCGAGATCTACAGCGAAGCCGCGCTCCGCAACAGCGTCAAGTCGCTTCCCATCCTTGCGCCCCGCGGCAAGATCCTGGATCGCGACGGCCGCGTGATCGTCGACAATCACTCCTCCTACACCCTGATCCTTAACCGCCAACTGCTCAAGACCGAGCACCTGAAGGCGATCGCCGAGGGTCTCAACATGGAGTATGACGAACTAGTCACGAAGGTGAAGCGGTTCTCGTCCCGGCCCAAATACGACCCGATCATCATCAAACAGGAACTGACGCCCGCCGACCTGGCATTCGTCGATGCGCATCGCGACATGTCCACTTTCCCCGAGATGGAACTGATTCACGCGCAACGCCGCTTGTACCCGCACGACGGTCTGGCGGCACACGTGATCGGATACGTCGGCGAGGTGAGCGAAGCGGAACTGAACACTCCGGAATTCGCCAAGTACAATCAGGGCGACATCATCGGCAAGGCGGGTATCGAACGGCAGTACAACGAGACGCTCATCGGGGTGGACGGACAACGGCAAGTGTGGGTGGACAACCTGGGGCACGAACGCGGCGTCGTCGGCATGAAGGAAGCGACTCCTGGCAAGACCCTGCAACTCACGATCGACCTGGACCTTCAAGCGGTCGCGGAATTGTCCATGGCCGATAAACGCGGAGCCGTCGTCGCCATGGATCCCAGGACCGGCGAAGTTCTCGCCATGGTGAGCCGTCCGGCCTTCGACCCCAACATTTTCGCCGGCCGGATCAAAGCGGCGGACTGGAAGAAGATCACCGACGATCCCTTCAATCCCTTGCTCAACCGTGCGATACAGGCACAACTCGCGCCCGGTTCGACGTTCAAGCCGATCATGGCGCTGGCGGGTCTTGAAACCGGTGCGATCGACGACCACTTCCAAGTCCACTGCGGCGGCGGAGCGTCGTTCTACGGCCGATATTTCCATTGCCACCTGAAACGCGGACATGGCGCCGTCGAGTTGCACAAGGCGATCGCGCAATCCTGCGACGTGTTCTTCTACAACGTCGGCAACCGCCTGGGCATCGACCGGATCGCCGAATATGCCGAGGAGTTGGGCTTCGGAGCCAAGACGGGAATCGATTTGCCCCATGAGGCCGAAGGCCTGATGCCTTCTTCGAAATGGAAGATCCGCAATTATCGGCAGAAATGGTACGCCGGGGAAACGATCTCGGTATCCATCGGGCAGGGCGCGACTACGGTAACTCCGCTGCAACTGGCCTCGGCCATCGGCTCGCTCGCGATGGGCGGCGTACGATACCGGCCGCACCTGGTGAAGAATAAAGCCGACACTCCGCGGCGGTTCGACTTCAACCCCGAGAACGTATCGAAAGTGGTGGATGGCATGTACGCAGTGGTGAACGAAGGTGGCACCGGCGCGCGTTCGAGGATCCAGGGGCTGGAGTTCTGCGGAAAAACCGGCACCGCCCAGCTAGCTTCGAATGAAGTGCTGAAGGGAAGCAAATTCGGGCGGTCGATGAAGGACAACGCCTGGTTCGTCGGTTTCGCCCCGCGGCACAACCCCGAAATCGTGGTGGTTGCTCTGTTTGAGAACGGCGAACACGGCCAGTATGCGGCGGCAATCGTCCGCGACGTAGTGAAAGCCTATTTTGACAAGAAGATACGTCTGCAGGCGATGCAGTCGGCCAAGAACGGAGGCCCGGTGTTCTTTGAACGTCCGACGGCTCCCGAAGCGCCTCCACCCGAACCCGAGGTCATCGAATAGTGGGGCAGTATCGTTCGATTCGTGATTTCGACTGGCCCTTGCTGATCATAGCTTTGGCGATCAGCGGAGGGGGTGTGCTGCAGATCTACAGCGCCACACACGACTCCGGTGCCTGGGACGACGCGTGGTGGAAGCAGGTCATCTGGATCGTCGCCGGACTCGTGTTGATGTGGATGGCGACGAAGATTGACTACCACACACTATTGGGACAGGTGCCTGTCTTCTACGCTCTTACCGTCGTAGCGTTGATCGGCACCTATGCGATCGGGAAGATGGTGTTTGGTTCGCGCCGCTGGATCGGCTTCGGCGGAGTGCATTTACAGGTCTCGGAATTCGCCAAATTAGTGATAGTATTGCTGGTGGCTCGGTACCTGTCGGAACTGAAAGGTGACCGGCTCGAATCACGAGATCTGCTGAAACTGGGTGGGCTGGTGCTGATTCCGTGGGTCCTGGTTCTCCGGCAGCCGGATCTGGGGACCTCCCTGACGTACCTGCCGGTTTTGGCAGCGGGGGTTCTGCTTGCGGGGCTGCGCTGGAAATATCTGGCGGTGATCGCGGTTGCCCTGGCGTTGGCGTTACCGGTAGGGTGGCACTTTCTGAAGGACTATCAAAAGGCTCGCCTCGTCACCTTCGTCGATCCGGCGCAGGATCCGCGGGGCTCCGGCTATCAAGTTATACAATCCAGAATCGCTGTCGGTCAAGGCGGGATGTGGGGTCGAGGTGTTACCCGCGGGACACAAACGCAGCTTCGGTTCCTGCCGGTCCCGCATACGGATTTTATTTTCTCGGCGTTTGCGGAAGAGCACGGGTTTGTCGGCGTGATCGTGGTTTTAGGCTTGTATTTTCTGCTGTTGATGCAGATCGTACAGAACGCGCAGTTGGCGCCGGACCGGTCGGGTCTGTATATCTGCATGGGAATTGCCGCCCTATTGCTGTTCCACATTCTTGTGAATGTCGGAATGGTGGTGGGACGGATGCCGGTAACGGGTATTCCACTTCCGCTGATGAGCGCGGGTGGATCGAATATCTTGTCGATGTTTCTGATGCTGGGGCTGGTGAACAACGTCCGGCTCCGGCGGTTTGTGAATTGAGTTTGGCCGGCGCATAGCGGCGTGTAAGCTGTCGCGCTGGCGAGAATCTAAAGACCGGTACTGGTCTTGCGTGGGTTTAGTCAGGGAAATCAGGGCAGCAGTTTAGCGTTCTTGAACGAGGTTTGACAGGGCTTGCAGCGAATCGCATAACCGCGCAGTTCGTTTCGTGGCGCGATGTGGAGTGCGGTTGCGGAGGCCTAACGGGTTTTTGCAGAAGGTGTCAGAGTGCATCCACCTTCAGAGCATTAGAGCGTTCTTCTGCCGCACGATACGGACTTTCGTCCCCCCTCGATCCCGCGCGGTTGGTGCCGTGGGGAGAGATGAATGAGCAAAGAAATGGTGATTTCTTCGAATCGCCACGAGACGAAAGTGGCGATCCTCGAAGACGACCAGCTTGTCGAGGTTTATTTCCAACGATCCAACGAGTACTCCTTGGCCGGGAGTGTCCATAAGGGCCGGGTAACCCGGGTGTTGCCCGGGATGCAATCCGCATTTGTCGATTTGGGACTGGACCGGGATACCTTCTTGTACGTCTCGGATTTCTTCGAAGAGAACGCCGAAGACATCGAGCGGGTAGCGGATGAGCGTCCGCCGCGCACGGAACGGGTGGACCGTATCGAGAGAACGGAACGGGTAGCTCCGCCGCCGGCTGTCGAAGAGGCAGCTCCAACGACGGAAGCCGAGGTTTCCGAACCCACGAGTGAGGCACCATCCGGCGCCCCTATTATTTCCGAACGAACCGAAGAGCCGGGCGGCGACAATCGTGACCGGCGCGGACGGCGGTCGCGGCGGCGGCGCAACCGGGGACGCGGTTTCCCGGAATCGAAGTATGCCGGCCCGCATGAAGAACACCCGGAGCCTGCGGCGGAACCGCCCTCGCAGGAATCCGATGCGGAGATCGTAGTTCTGCCCGGCGAATCGCTGGCGAAGTACCGCCACGTTGCCGAGGACCTTCCCGAAACAGAAGTCGAGGCCGACGGTGACGGAGCGCCTGCCGCGGACGATCGCGAAGAGACGGGAGAGGCCGACGAGGTTCCCGAACCGGACGCTGCCGATGCTGAAGCGGAATCCTCGGGAAGCGAAGAAGAGGAATCCGAGGAGACCGGCGAGGAAGAACCGCTGCCGGAGGATGTTGCGAGCATCGCTAACGATAATCCTGAGGAATTGCCGCCCGCCAATGCGATTCCGGATGCCCCCGGGCATTACAGCGGAGCGGCTGAAGAGCCCGGCGATGCTGCCGCCGAAGTAGTCCGCAAGCGTGGAAGCGAGGTAGAGGAAGAAGCGCCGGAGACCGCCGACGAGGATGGCGGCGAATTCGCCGAACGCGATACGGAATCGCCGGAAGAGGAAGAAGAGGCTAGCCTGTCGGCCCCGTCGGCGGAGGACGATGAAGACCGCGAGATCCAGGCGCTGATCCTGGAGGGTGACGCGGGCGACATCGAAGAGGTGGCTCCAGCCGAGGCGTCCGGCGCGCCCATGACCGCACACGTGCGCGAGCAGGGGTCCCGCTATATGCACCGCGTATCCCGCCGCATGCGGCGCCGCTCGCGATCGGGTGCTCCCGAAGCCCCACAGCAGGCCCCTCCCGCCCCAGCAAAACCCGAGCACCGGGCTTCTGTCGCCCGGCCCGAGAAACCTACTTCTTCAATGTCGATTACCGACCTCTTGAAGGAAGGCCAGGAGATTCTGGTTCAGATCGCAAAAGAGCCCCTCGGACAGAAGGGTGCGCGCATTACCTCTCACATTGCTCTACCTGGACGTTACGTGGTCTACATGCCGACGCTCGATCATATGGGCGTGTCGCGCAAGATCGCAAGCGACGAGGAGCGGCAGCGCCTGAAGCGAATTCTCCAGAAGCAGCGCGTTGGCGTTCAGGGCGGATACATCATTCGCACCGCCGGCGAAGGTAAGTCCGAGGAGGAGATTGCGGCCGACATGTCCTTCCTGGCCAATCTCTGGATTGACATCCGGCAGAAAGCGGAGAAGAAGCCCGCTCCGGCGCTGCTCCACCACGACCTCGACATCGTTCAGCGGGTCATGCGCGATCAGTTCAACGATTCGTTCAAGTCCGTTTGGGTAGATAGCGAAGAGGTGTACGAGAGTATCGTCCGGTTCCTGCAGCGGTTCCAGCCGGCACTGGTCACCCGCGTGAAACTCTACACGCGAAACGCGCCGGTGTTCGACGCGTTCGGAATCACGAACGAACTCGAGAAGGCTCTGCGTCCGAAGGTCTGGCTAAAATCGGGCGGCTATATTGTCGTGAATCAGACAGAGGCGCTCGTGGCCATCGACGTGAACACCGGAAAGTTCGTCGGCAAGTCGAACCGGCTCGAGGACACGATCGTCAAGACCAATACTGAAGCGGTAAAGGAAATCGTCCGGCAGTTACGCCTGCGCGATCTGGGCGGCATCATCGTGATCGACTTCATCGACATGGATGAGCGCAAGAACCGGCAGAAGGTGATGCAGGCTCTGGAAGACGCGATGCGCGCCGACCGTGCGCCGTACAAGATTCTGCAGTTCAATGACTTCGGCCTGGTCGCGATCACCCGCAAGCGGGTGAAGCAGAGCCTCGAGCGTACTTTGTGCACGCCGTGCCCGTATTGCGAAGGTGCGGGGTACGTCAAGAGCGTTCAGACCATCATTGGCGAAATATTGCAGGAGGCCCACAAGATCGCGCATGCGGTCGAGGGCTCCGACGTCGCGCTCCGCGTCCACCCCGACGTGGCCAAGGTACTCAAGTCGAATCAGAACAAATACCTCGAAGAGATTGAGGAGATTCTGAGCCGTCCTGTGTTGGTGACCAGCGATCCGGCGCTGCACCACGAGAAGTTCGACCTGGCGTAGATAACGAATTCGCCGGCTCGCGATTCAAAGGCGCGCGGCCGGCGAGCCTCCTGATATCAAAGCCGTGACCAGACGAGTCGCAACTTTCCTCGCACTGTTCCTACCCGCAGTGGCGCAGGATGTTAGGGTTTATTCGGAGTTCACGCGCATCGATCCCTTCGGGCAACCGGTACGAGCCGACCGCGGCGCTGTACCTCCGCGGGAGATCCTGTCTCCCGCCTTTCCGCGCGGCGCCGTATCGAGCTTTCACGTCGTCGTCGAGGGCTCACCGGGCGAGCGCGTCAGCTTCCAGGTAGCTCAGAATCCCGAAAATTTCGCAAAGGTCACCGCCTACCGCGAGCACTATACAAAGTCCGGCGACGAGTGGATACCGGACCTGCTGGAACCGGTGCAGTTGCCCTTCGATACACAGATCCCAGTGGCGGGGACTGCGGTGCCGGGCCAATCGGCGGTGGCATTCTGGGTGGACTTCGAGGTGAGCCGGGGCGCGCGAGTGCGGCGCGTAAAGATCGAGCCGCAAGTCTACATCAGGGACGGCTGGGTCCAGTATCCGATGGAAGTGCGGATCCGCGAGGCGGCGCTGGGCGGTCCCGCGGCGAAGGCCTATCGCGGCGCTGCGGACATCGCATCGCCGTCCGCGAACTCCGCGCTGGCCGCGTGGCGTGACGCCCTCTGCGGATTATCTGATGAGAAGGATGCTGGCCCTCAGCCACTCACGATACGAAACTTCATTGCCCGAAATGCCGGGCAGGACGTACGGTTCGCGGGGATGACCGCGCCGCCTCAACTTTTGCGGGGCTTGTCGGTCCGCGACCGCGCCGCGTTCTGCCGGAACGCCAGGCTGACGCTGGCTGCGCCCGAGGACTACCTCCGCATTCGCGACGCGCTGATCGGGGCTCGCGAGTAGCCGCAACAAATCTCATTTCGAGGCACGAAAGGTGTGTCTTCTCGATCATGCATCTAGAGTGTCCGCGCTGTGGCTGGAGCAACACCCGGCCGTCGCTTCAATCGGGATTTATCGATCTGCTGTTGCGTGCGATTTGTCTGGCACCGATCCGGTGCCGCAGTTGCAGGAACCGGTTTTACCGATTCGCTCCGTGGGGCTCGAAGCTATCGCTGCGCCGGTCATAATAGCTGGCGGCCGCGAACTAGCATGTTAGACTGAGGGAAGCCGCCTTAGGTGGTGGTGACCCAGCCGCGCACACAACCGTTTCCCGGAGAGATGGCCGAGTGGTTGAAGGCGCACGCTTGGAAAGCGTGTATAGGGGAAACTCTATCGAGGGTTCGAATCCCTCTCTCTCCGCCAGTCAATCGCCGGCGCTCAAGCCGTTTTGGATCGTGCCGCCGCCTCCGCTATTTGCCTGCCAGGGATTGGGACTTCCGACTACGACCTGAGACAGCCAATAGAGACCTCGATCGCATCACGGTGGATCCGGGCCAAATGGGCGGAGTCCCTTGCGTTCGCCATGACCGAATCCCTGTCGCAAACGGTTTTGCGATTGCTTGCCGGTGGCCTGACGGAACAGGAGATCGTCGCCGAATACCTGGATTTGCCAAATGTAGACATCCGGGAGTGTTTTGCGCTCCGCGGCCGTCTCAGCTGTAGAACGGGAACCGCCGCGCCCATCCCGCTTGAAGAGTTCTGGTCGACAAATGCACTGCCGCCGCGTCCGGCGGACCTTCTCCTAACTGCGGGAGATGACGAAATCCACGTTCGGGCGCACAGGATGCAAGCGGCAAAAAGACACCGAAATCCTGGTGCGAGCTCTCCGCGAGGACGGGATCAAATGTTTCCGCGGATTCCAATTTCGGTGCGATTCTTGCCGCAGAGCAGGCCGCGGTGCTTTCGAACGATGTCTCACGACCCCGAGCAGAATCCCGCCGGGCCCATCGTCGCCAGCCTGCGAATCTGGTCGTTCGTGAGCGCTTCTCCAAAAATCCAAAGTTCATCCAGGTCGTGGTCCCCTTGAGAGATGTACGGGCTCGAGTCAGAACCATTTGCCGTCCTGTGAGCCGCCCCGTGCATCACTCTCGTACCGTCAACCCACGCGACGAACTGTTCCCCCTCTCGCCGGAGAGCCACATGATGCCATTGATCGCGAGACGCTGCGACATCCGTTGAGAGCGAATCTCCCATTTTGATCGTTAACTCCCCATTGGCCCGCCAAAGGCGCGCCGGTACGTCCCCCTCTCGTCCTAGCACCAGTCCCGGACCTCTCGCCCGGAACCAAACACTCAACGTCGCTTTGGGTCCGCTGTCATCCCCGAAGCGCCACGGAGCAGGAGTTTTCATCCGAATTGACGAATGTCCTCGCGTCCAGAACCCGCAACGACGGACCCGGAACGATCGCAAGCGATCCGTCGCCGGGGAAGGACGCGCGACTGACCATGTACTCGGACCACGTCAGCGTTTTGAGATGTTGAAGGTCACTGGATCGATAAACCTCGTACCCGTATGCAGGAATTGAGGGACAACCGGCATGATCGTAAGCCGGTGTCGCACAGGCGTCCCACATCTGTACCCACGCCGACCGGCCGCCCTCTCCGAATGCGACTGGCCCGCCAACCATCGGCGGCCGCGGGTTGCTGGTTAATGTTTTGCCTCCATTCAAGCTGAACAACTCAACGACGTCATGTCCCTGACGCCCCCCGGACCGCCGTTTTGATAGCTGACGGACAACTTGCGGCCCAAAGGATCGCGCGCAACGAAAAAGGGCTCGGGTTGCGAAGTGATAAGCCGGGGTTTTCCGGTCGGCAGCGTCACTTCAAAAACGCCACGCTGCGGAACGGCCGCGTATAACCTCTCGCCGCGAGGACCGAGCGCCAGATCGGTCACGGTTCCACCGAGATTGATATCCCGCGCTTCACCCGTGGCCACTGCAATCATGCGAACCCCGCGACTCGTTCCGGTATATAGAGTCTCTCCGTCCGACGAGCAAACCAGTGCGCGCACAGGATCCTTGGGATCGATAAAGCTCACTCGTCTGCTCGCGATCGACACTTTGGAGATTCTGTTCCCGAAATCGAATGCGAAGACCACATCCCCGGCCGCACTTGCCGAAATGCCTGCAAGCGGCATCGGGATTGGGATGATACTTAACTGCGAACCCTCTGAAGTTGCGCTAGTCAGAAGGCGTCCAAGCCGCGTTTCCGGCACCACCGGGGTGAACGGCTTTCGGAGTACCACGCCCGCGACAAGCCCTATTCCGACCAGCACGCTCGCCACTGCGATTAGCCATTTGCCGGGTTTCGAAATGCTCGCCGGACTTTCGTCCGCATCAGGGAGAGGTTCAACCGATTCCAGAGATGACGGGCGAACGGTTTGTTGGAACTGCCAGTTCCGCGATCTCGTTTGTGTAGGCGAAAACCGGCGATCGGGGTGAAGCCGATTCTCGATACACCGGCAACCCGCGCTCGCGATGCCACTTGCGGACGGTTTTTTGATCCCGGCGCAGATAGGCTGCGATCGATTTCCAGCCATCGAGCCGGACGACGTGATCTACGTGGCCGTCAGGAAGCGCCATCCGTCGAAAGAGTGTAACATTGTCACCGGCGTTAAGTGACGCTTCAACTTTCGACATTCCCGTCATTTCCCGTTGATTTAGACTCAACTGTTGTCGAACGTAACTATACCTACGCGCGGATGCCCCTGCCGCCGTCTCATCGAACTCGTAAGACGTTCTGTTCAACCTTGGGGTGATCGTCTCCGCGCCAAATCTCCCCGTTCAAAGTGGTCAAGGCACTCAAGATTGTCTTACGACGTTCTGCCGATCGTATTGCCCGGGGAACGAGTGGGTTTCTGCCTTCCTGCGCAGCGATGAGTGGACGGTGGCCATCGTTAAACCATGGGAACTGGTTATTTGTGGTGTAGACCGTAAACCGACCGCGCGGAGCTCGCCAGCGGGGTAATTCCTTGTTGACGAACCCGAGAATGTCGCACGCCTCATCGCACCGATCCGATGCCGGCGCGTCAGACAGGCTCACGCAATCCGGTATTTAGCGATGATCTCTTCGTTGACTTCGACGCCCAGACCGGGCCCGTCAGGCACCCGCAAATACCCGTCTTCGAGGCGAATGGGCTCCCTCGCGATCGACCTGCTGAGCGGACCCGACGCCGTGTTGAATTCCGTCAACACGGCACGGCGCTGAAATGCGTTCAGGTGCAGCGATGCCGCAGTCAGAAGATCGGACGACCAGGAGTGCGGGATCACGTGAACGTTCGCCCGATCCGCCATGTGAACGATTTTGCGACCGACCGTGAGGCCGCCGCAGCGGGTGAGGTCCGGCTGGAGAATATCGACACGCGCCCGCTCGATCAATTCGCGAAAGCCCCATTCTGTTGATTCCTGTTCACCGCACGCGATGGGCGTTTCAACCGCCTCGGCGACGGTCCGGTATCCGTCGTAGTCTTCGGGGTGGAGGATCTCCTCGATGAAGAACGGCCGGGAAGGCTCGAGCGATCGCACGACCTGGATCGCCTGCTTGGGTGTACGGTCGACAAACCATCCCGTGTCGATCAACAGATCGTTGCGTTCACCCATCGCGTCGCGCGCCGCCTTTACCAGTTCCACATCGCGGTGCGGATCTTCCCCGAACACGCCCCACCCGAACTTCACCGCCGTGAAGCCCTGATCCAGGTAGCGCTGAGTCGCGGTGCGCATCCCGTTCGGATGCGGCCGGAACAACGTGCTGGCGTACGCCCTGATCTTCTTATGCCAACGGGCGCCCAAGAGAACGCAGACCGGCTGACCGTAGAACTTCCCGCAAATGTCCCACAACGCGATATCAATACCCGAGATCGCTTGCATTGCGACGCCGCGACGGCCGTAGTAGATGGAGCCGCGGTACATCTTGTACCAGACCCGTTCGACTTCGAGTGGGTTTTCGCCCATTACCAACGATGCGAGCCCCTCGAAGCATTCCATTCCCGGCTCGCTCCACTGCGGCGCTTCCACCGCCGCTTTGGCAACCGGGGCCGACGTTTCCATATCGGAGTAGCCGGTGATGCCCGCATCGGTTGTCACCTTAACCAGCCCCAGGTACGTCGGTCCCATCGCCTCTTCATCGTCCACCGGCGACCGGTACAGCCCCGGCGACTTCAACACGAGCACTTCGACGCCGGTGATCTTCATGCCGGAAATTCGGTCTCCTCTCCGACAACGAACAATGTCATACCCGCAGTGCAGACAGCGGCGGAATAGCACGCGATCAGGACACCGTCGCGATGAGAGCGTATTTCAAGCGGCGCCTCGGCATGGTCGGAAAAATCATGCAGGAGTCCCAGCAGATCGCCCTTTCGCACATCGTCGCCGGGTAAGGCATGCGGCTCCCAGATTCCGTCACGTGGGCATGGGCGATAGTCCACGAGATCCGGGGCCTGGACCAAACGCTGTCTCTGCCCCTCCGGAACCAATGCCGAGACGCTGCCGGCGAGCAGACCGTAGTACCGCATCACGTTCAACGATCCCTCGTAAGCGTGGCGGACTCCCACCGGGCTGACAACCTCTCCGAAACCGAACTCGCCTCCAATCGCGATTTTGCCCTCGTCCTCCGCCTCGTCGGTCAGCAACCCGGAACTCATCTGCCGCGAATAAACGAACAGAAATGGAGTGCCGAACAAGCGCGCTGTTGAAGCCATCTCGGCGAATTGGGCTCGATCCGGCACGCGGTGGAACGACGCGCAGAGCGGGAATACGGCTTCGCGCCCGCCCGAGTGAATGTCAATGACGATGCGAACGCGTGGGAACACTCGAGTCTTCACGAAATTCGAAATGCGGTAGGAAATGGTCCCGCGCGGATTGCCCGGAAAGGCGCGGTTCATATTCACGCCATCGAGCGGCGATATGCGGGTACCCGCACGACAGGCGCTCTCGTTCAAGCGCGGCATCAGGACGATCAGCCCCGTCACGTCTTGAAAATCGAGTTCCTGACAAACCCGCTTCACGGCAATCTGTCCTTCATACTCGTTACCGTGCGTTCCGCCGAAGATCGCGATGCCCGGCACATCTCCCGTACCGGCTCCGCGGACCACTGTCATGGGAACCAGTGAATATCCCCAAGTGGAATCGAGATGAAACGCGAGTTGGTAGTGCCTCTTACCGGGGGTCTCGAAATCGACGCTCGAGAGATCGTGGACGACCTGCGGCGAGTCAGGCATCGTCGGCCACCTCCGCGAACATCGTGCACGGTGCGCTATCTAAACCGTCGAACAGCCACGGCATCACAAATACCCGGCGCAATTCAGGTAAGGCATCCGGCAGGAGTGCATCTTCTACCAGCAGCACCGGGCGCTCCGCATAGTTCGTGCAACCGAGAAACACCCGGTGCGCCTCAGCCCCTGCCTGCTCGTGTTCCGGCGATGAAACCGACGGGATATCCATCGCCACAGCGCGAAGACTCGTGAATTGCCGCATCAGGAATTCCGCAGCGTCCGGACCGAATCCCGGACCTCTGTCCATGTACCGGCGCTCGTCCTGGCGATGACGCCCGAAACCCGTGCGCACCAGCAGCATGTCGGCGTTCCGCGGCACACCGGTCAGAACTTTCTCCAGCATGTGAGGTTGAATCAACTCGCCCTCCTCCACCGGAACATCGGTAACGGCGGGATGCTCGAAAACGAATTCCTGGAGTTCGTATTCAGTAATCGCCCGGCCTTGCACATTGAAATGACGAGGAGCGTCCACGTGAGTCCCGGCATGATTACTCGAAGTGAAGTAGTAGGAATTGCAGGCATCGCCATTCGCTAAATCGTAGAGTTGTCTCAGGTGCGGTTTGGGAAGCTGGCGATAAAATGGAGTGCTCTCAGACAAGTTATACGACAGCTTAATTAGCATCCTAAGACATTCTACTGAATGGTTTGAGTCACACCCACACGTGCTGCGACCCTATTTCCAGCCGGTTGGAACCACCCGAACCGGCGCTGGAACTGTTTGACTAGGCCGCCCCGTTTTCGCTTTTGGTACCGCCAGCTTATTTCGACATACACGGTTCCCTGGCAGTATCTAACCATGATTCGCAGCATTGTGATTTCTCCAAACGGAACCCTGGCAGCCGGCCTGGAGAAAGTTGCCCTAACCACTCCGACACTCCGAATTGAACGAGTCGTTGACGGTTACCCGACCGAAGCGATTCTGATGCGTGTGTTGCGCAGCCATTCACCCCATCTCGTCTTCCTGAGTTACGAAGCCGAGGACATCGCGAGCGACGTAGCGGCACAGATTGAATTGCACGTACCCGGTACTCAGGTGGTGGCGGTTCACACGCATCGCGACGAGGCGGCGCTGATCGCGGCAATTCGAAGCGGCGTGCGCGAGTTCATTACCGCGCCCTTCCCACCGGACGAGTTCCTGGAAGCACTGCGGCGGGTGGCGATGCACCTGGAGCGTGTTCCTCCCGCATTTCACCGTGCCGAAGGCGTGTTCGCGTTCATGCCGGTGAAGCCGGGCGTGGGTGCCTCGACCATCGCGGTGAATACGAGTCTCGCGATGACCAAGGAAATGGGGAGTGGAGTCCTGCTGGGCGATCTCGACGTGTACTCGGGCATAGTGAGTTTCATGCTTCAGCTCCGGTACGATGTCGCGACGATTCTGGACGCCGCCGAGTTGAGTTCACGCCTCGATGAGACGCTGTGGTCCCAATTGATCTGCGAATTGAAGGACCTGGACGTGCTCGCGACGGCCCGGCTGAAAACGGGCCTGCGACTGGACGTTATGTCCATTCGGGAAATTCTCGAGTACGCGCGGCGAACCTATTCCGCGATTTGTCTCGACCTTTCGGGCGGTTTCGAAGACTACAACATCGAGGTACTGGAAGAAGCGAAAAAGATCCTGCTGGTGAGCACGCCCGAAATCTGCGCGCTGCGCCTGGCCAGAGACAAGATCGAATTCCTGCGCGAATTGGAACTCAACGAAAAGGTAAGCTTGATCCTCAATCGCACGGAGCGGTCCACCTCTCTGCCGCGCGCGGAGATCGAACGGATCGTAGGGATCCCGGTGATGATGTCGATGCCCAACGACTACGGGTCAGTGCGAAAGGCGGTCACGAACGGTCAGCCGGTGAACGTCGAAACGGAATTGGGAGCGCAGTTCGCGAATCTGGCCGCGACGCTGCTCTTGAAAGACACTCCGCGCCGGGAGCCTCCGAGACGCCGGTTCCTCGAGCAGTTCACTCTGGCTCCGTACCGAATGCTTTTCGGCGACAAGAACTGAGCTAACGAGTCACCTCGGCAGGCACCTCTTCCTGCTTTTGGCGCGGCTTCCAGCGTAGTATCGGACGCCGCGCCGCACCCACCTCGTCTACCCGGCTCGTGCGCGTCAGATGCGGAGCTTTCAGCACTAATTGCGGATCGGTTTCCACTTCCTCCGCGACCGAGATCAGTGCATCGGCGAAGAGGTCGAGTTCCCCTTTACCCTCGGTCTCGGTCGGTTCGATCATCAAAGCACCATGCACGATCAATGGAAAGCTGACCGTATAAGGATGGAACCCATAGTCGATCAAACGCTTTGCAATGTCTCCCGTGCGAACGCCTTTCTTCGCCTGCCGGTCATCGCTGAAAACGCATTCGTGCATGCTCGGCGCAGGGTACGCGATCTCGTAGTAGGGCTCCAGCAGCTTCCGTAAATAGTTCGCGTTCAACACTGCATCGATTGTCGCCCGGCGAAGCCCGTCGCCTCCGTGGGCCATGATGTAGGCCAGCGCTCGAACCAGAACACCGAAATTCCCATAGAACGCGCGCACGCGCCCAATGGATTGCGGCAGATCGTAGTTCCACGTCCAGCGATCACCGTCTCTCCGCAGCCGCGGCCCCGGCAAGAACGGCTCCAGCACTTTCCTGACGGCAACCGCACCCGATCCGGGACCGCCGCCGCCGTGCGGTGTCGAGAACGTCTTATGCAGGTTCAGGTGCATCACATCGGCGCCGAAGTCTCCCGGCCTGGTAATGCCGACCAGCGCGTTCATATTGGCGCCGTCCATGTACACCAGGGCGCCTTTGTCGTGCATGATGGCGGCGATCTTCCGAATCTCCTGTTCGAAGACACCCACCGTATTCGGGTTTGTCACCATCAGCGCCGCGACATCCTCGTTGACCGCGGAAGCCAGCACCGCAGGGTCGATCATCCCCTGCTCGTTCGATTTGATGTTCTGGACGCCGTATCCGGCCATCGAGGCCGTCGCCGGATTGGTGCCGTGCGCAGAGTCCGGCACCAGCACCTTCTTCCGCGGGTTCCCGCGCGACTCCAGCAAAGCACGCGTAAGCAAGATCCCCGTCAATTCACCATGGGCGCCGGCGGCAGGCTGCAGCGTGACTGCATCCATACCAGTGATCTCGGCGAGCGCCGCTTCGAGCGCCGCCATAATCTCCATCGCGCCTTGCGACAGCGACTCCGGTTGATACGGGTGCGCCCACGCCAGGCCTTCCGTGCGCGCCACCAACTCGTTCACGCGCGGGTTGTACTTCATGGTGCACGAGCCCAACGGATAGCAGCCGAGGTCGATGGCGTAGTTCCACGTTGAGAGCCGTGTGAAGTGACGGATCACATCCACCTCGCTCACTTCGGGGAAGTCCTCGATTTCCGCGCGCGTATTCGCCTCGCCCAACACCTGCCGCGCATCGATTGCCGGAACATCCAAGGCCGGCAACTGATATCCAACTTTCCCCGGCGAACTTCGCTCGAACAGTAGCGGCTCGTTTTGCGTGATGTGCGGTCGTACTTTCTTGATCATCGGCTCCCCCCGTATACCGCAGCCGCTTCTTCCATCTGTTCGCGTTTCACCATCTCGGTACAGCACAGCAAAACCGATCCCTTCAACTCCGGATAAAACCTTTCGAGCGGCAGTCCTCCGATAATCTTCTTTCCGAGCAGTTCGTCGTTGACCTGCTGCGCGCTACGCCCGTTCGTGTTCGTAACGAACTCATTGAAGAAAGGACCAGCAAAGCGCGGCGGCAACTTTCCCGCGAGATAGTGCGCTTTTGCCAGATTTTGACAGGCGAGTTCCCGCAAGCCCTGTTTGCCGTAGACGCTCATAAAGACCGATGCCATCAGCGCAATCAGTGCCTGATTCGTGCAGATATTCGACGTAGCCTTCTCGCGGCGGATGTGTTGTTCGCGCGTGGACAGTGTGAGGCAGAACGCGCGATTCCCGTGCGTGTCGTGCGTTTCGCCGACCAGCCGCCCCGGCATCTGCCGCAAGTACTTCTCTTTGGCAGCGATGACCCCCGCGAATGGTCCTCCGTAGCTTGGCGAAATTGCGAACGACTGAAGTTCGCCGGCGACGATGTCGGCGTCGCGCGGAGGCTCCAGCAGTCCCAGCGACACAGCCTCCGTAAAGACGAACACCAGCAGCGCACCTTTCGAATGGGCGATTGCGGCGGCCTTCCGCGCATTCTCGACAATGCCGAAAAAGTTCGGCGACTGTATGATCACCGCGCCCGTCTGATTATCGATCCTGCGCTCCAGGTCGTCCAGGTCGATACCGCCGGATTCCGCATCGTATCCGAACTCCTCCACAGGCATGCCCTGGTGCCGTGCGTACGTGAGTAATACTTCGCGGTATTCGGGGTGTACAGCCCGCGACACAAGCACACGGTCGCGCCCAGTGATTCGAACCGCCATCATCGCGGCTTCGGGAACGGCAGTGGATCCGTCGTACATCGACGCGTTCGCCACGTCCATGCCCGTAAGCTGGCAGATCATCGTCTGAAACTCGAAGATCGACGTCAGAATGCCCTGCGAGATCTCCGCCTGGTACGGCGTGTACGATGTGAGGAATTCACCACGCGAAACTACCGTGTCCACGAGCACCGGGCGGTAGTGGTTATACACGCCCGCCCCCAGCAAGGTCGTGTAGCCGTTGGCGTTTTCTTCACCGCGCGCCCTGAAGTATTCAACGATCTCGTATTCGGATTTCCCGGGTGGCAGGTTCAGAGGGCGTTGGAGCTTCACGTCCTCCGGCAAATGTTGGAAGAGACTCTCTGCATCTGGAACGCCGATGACATCAAGCATGGCCCGGCGTTCCGTATCGGACTTCGGTAAGTAACGCAAAGTTTAGTTTCCAGGCGGACGCGCACACGTCGGGGCGTCCATGGTCCAAAGGACCGCGCCCGGTTCTACGCGCCGATATAACTTTGATAATCAGCGGCGGAGAGGAGTTGCTTTATTTCGTCCGGAGCCGTCACTCTGATTTTAACAAGCCACGCCTCTCCATGCGGATCCGTGTTCAGTTTCTCGGGTTCCTTGGCAAGGGAGTCGTTGACGGCCACCACTTCGCCGGATACCGGGGCGTAAACGTCCGACACTGCTTTCACAGACTCCACCGACCCGAACGATTTCCCTTGTTCGAGAGTGTCGCCCGGTTTGGGCAAATCGACGTAGACGATATCGCCGAGTTCGCTTTGGGCGTGGTCAGTAATGCCCACAACGGCGGTATCGCCGTCCACGCGAACCCATTCGTGTTCCTTCGTGTAGCGGAGGTTTTCGGGATAGGTGCTCATTTTGGTCGTTTGTAGAAAGGTGTTGCAACCGTAACCGCCTCAACGGGCTGATTCCGGATCATAAGGTGAATAGCGCGGCCTGGTTCCGCATAGGCCTGCGGCAGATAACAAAGGCCGATATTCTTGTTCAGCGTCGGCGATGGGCCGCCGCTTGTAACCCAACCGGCCGGCGAACCGTCGACGTAAACCTCGTACCCGTCCCGTCCGATGCCGCGTCCGCGCATCTCGAAGCCAACAAGTCTTCGTGCTACACCGGCAGTTTGCTGTTTGGCTAACGCCGCGCGTCCGAGAAACTCGTCTTTGTCCATCTTCACGACCCAGGCGAGGTCTGCCTCGAATGGCGTAATCGACGCGCTCAACTCGTGCCCGTACAGCGCCATTTTGGCTTCGAGCCGCAGCGTATTCCGCGCCCCTAAACCGCAGGGTTGAATGCCGAACTCCGCGCCGGATTCCAGTAGCAGCGCCCACATGCGCTCCGCTTCATCCGGTGCGATGTAGATTTCGAAACCGTCTTCACCCGTGTAGCCGGTTCGGGCGATCCGGGCCGGCACTCCCGCCACCTCAGAATCGGTGAACCAGTAGTACCGGATCGCCGCAAGATCGGTTTCCGTCAGTTTCTGGAGTGTATCGATCCCTTTCGGGCCCTGAATCGCGATCTGCGCGTAACGCTCGCTCGCGTACTCCACGTTCGCGCGGAAACGATTCATGGTGGAAATGTAGTCGAAATCTTTCTCCTGGTTGGACGCATTCACGCACAGGAAGAAATGATCGTCGTCGACCTTGTGCACCAGGATGTCGTCCACAAAACCGCCGTGCTCGTACAAAAGAGCCGAATACTGCGCCTGGCACGTTTTCAATTTCGCCGCATTATTACACGCGACGTAATTGACGAGGTTGAGTGCTTCCGGGCCGCGGATCTCGATCTCGCCCATATGGGAAACATCGAACAACCCAACCCTTTGGCGGACCGCATTGTGTTCCTCGATAATGCCCGAGTACTGAACAGGCATATCCCAACCGCCGAAGTCCACCATTTTCGCCCCGAGGCGCCGGTGCACACCGTTCAGGGGAGTCTGCTTCAGCGCTACCGCGGTAGTCATGAAATGTCTAGCCTAACAGATCGGCTGAATGGAAACACAATACGGAAGCAGCGCTGTTTACACAGTGGTTGCAACCGCTGCGCGGACCTGGTGCACGCCGGGAAATTCAGACGTTCGGCGTGAATTGCGTTAGATCGTAGAGCCCGATGCGCTTCTCGATCGCAGCAATCGCGTTTACATTCTTTTCGAAACCCTCGCCACCGAACAATTGATTTTCTTTCCGCTCAAACTCTTCGCCGAGCGAATCGTATTCGTGCTCCGAAACGATCTCTTTGAATGCCGGAAACAACACGGTATCTTCACGTGCCTCGTGCGGCTCGTACATTCTGACGAACAGGTGCAGCGCTTGACGTAACTGCGCGTGATCTCCTTTGGACGATACAAGCGAAAGGGTACGGTCGGTAAGGAGACGGCCCTTCTGATGCTGCGTATATAGCGTGTTCACGAGATCCACCTCCTTGCCAGCCTTCTTGAAGCGCGGGAACAGGTAATCCTCTTCCAGTTTCTCGTGATAGTTCTCGACAAAGTTGCGAATGAGCTTAGCCGAGTCCGTCACGACGTCAGGCGGGAAGTCCTTCTTCGCGTCGATGCGTCCGATTACTTCGCGGTACACGAGCAGAACGCGCTTGAGTACGCCGTGTTCCCGCATGAGGTCTTCAGCCGGTGAAACGTCCTCCTCCTTGGATTCCTTCTTTTTCTCCGCTCCATTCAGGAGCAGACCCGCCGTTCCCAGACCAGCGACCTGCGCCCAGACCCGACGGCTCGAAATTGTCTGCATGAAACCCCTCCATCCGAATGCTAGCAATCGATTGGGTTCGTCAGGCGTTACTCGTGAAAAGAAACGTAATCGGCCGCTCAATTCGCAGTTATTCGTTCTTAGCGCCAGTGAACAAACCGGTGCTAAACTGCCCCACACCTGGAGCAAAAATGGCAGTTCTTCTAAACAACGGCAATACCCAAGACAATGCAGTTGGACTGGTCGCTGTCTCGAGCTGGCAAGGCTGGCTGACGCATCAGCCGTAAGCGTCTCGTAAACCACCGTGGCAGACGACTGGCGGCCCGAGGATGGCAGGGTGCTTTCAGGCTTGAGGGGCGGTTGCGAGGGTCTTCCAGTTGTGCGGAAGCAACTCCTCAATCCGGCTGATGGGGTGGGTGGCAATGTGGGTTAGCACGTCTCGGAACCAGGCGAACGGTTCGACCGCATTCCGTTTGCACATCGCGACGAAGCTCAACAGGACGGCGGCCGTCCTGCCGCCGTTGTCGCTGCCGAAAAACGTCCAGTTCCCGCGGCCAATGGCAATGTCCCGATTCGCTCGCTCGGTAGCGCCATTGTCGATCTCCAGATCGCCGTCTTCCAGATAGCGCGTCAGCGCTTCCCATTGATTCAGCGCGTACCGCACCGCCCGTGCGACCGGGCTCTTCGGCAGCACTTCTTCGCGGATCTTGAGCAGATACTGATGCAGCTTCTTCATCACTGGAGCCGACAACCGCTGGCGCAGTTCGAGCCTTCCTCACCGCTGAGCCCTTTGGCACGATCCTCGACCGCATACAACCGGGCGATCAGATGCAGCGCCGGTCCCATGCGCTCCTGATCCGAGTCCAGTGCCTTGAACACATACCTACGTGCGTGCATCCAACACCCCACCTCGGTCAGCCCGCGCGCGGGTTTGAAGAAGGCATCGTAGACCGAATAGGCATCGGCCTGCAGGTACCCGGTATATCCTTCCAGAAATTTAGCCGGTCCATCCGCCCTCGCGTGGCCGTGTAGTCGTAGACCACTACCGGATGGTAGGTATCTCCCACATAAGGCCAGATGCGGCCGGTTCGTGCAAACGACAGTTTGGGATCCAGCACCTTCACTCCGGTGTCGTCGGTACCAATCACCTTGGATTCAAATAAGACTTTCTTGGCAGCCTGATACAGAGGCTCGAGCAATCCGGCCGCCGCCGGCATCCAACCGCCCATCGTCTTGCGCGAGATCTCCACCCCATGGCGTTCGAAGATCTTCTCCTGCCGGTGCAGCGGCAGATGATCCGCGAATTTCGATACGATCACCTGGGCTAACACGCTGGCTCCGGCCGTGCTCTTCTCGATCGGCTGCGCGGGCTTTTCCGCCGTCTTCACCGTGCAATCGCAGGCGTACTTCAGCCGCACATCCTCGACCACCTTCATCACGGCGGGGATGAACTCATAGCGTTCGCTGGTCTCTTCGCCGAGCAGGTGCAGATCCTTGCCGCAGCCGTTGCAGTGCTTCTCCGATTCCGCCAGATCGTGTACCACCCGCTCCCGGACCAGATGCCGTGCCAGCGGCTGCCGTCCACTCCGTTTCTTGGTCTGCGATTCCTCGGGCTTCTGTTCTCCTTCGACCGCCCGCTCGGCGTCTGGCTCTGCCTCTAGTTCTGGCTCGGGGTCCTCCGGATGACCGGCTGTCCACAGCGTCTCGAACAAAGCCAGTTGCTCTTTCGAGAGCTGCTCACTCTTGCGGTTGCGCTGCGCTTCCAGGAGTTCGCGCAGTAAGCTCCGGTACTTGTCTTTTTCCGTCGTTTCGTGCTTCAGACGCTCGCACAGCTCGACGACGATCTTATGCAGCAGATCGACGTCTTTCGGCAAATGGTTGGGATCGAGGGCCAGCACCAGTGTGCTATCAGCATAAACGGAACGAGGTCCGTTTCCAAGTAACAACAGACGAGTATCGAAATGTTTTTATGCGATCGCGCGCCGATATCGCTTGCGCCGTACCGCGCTGCTCAGATCGATGCCGCTCAGCAGCGCCCCCAGTTCCTCAACCGTGAGCTCAAAGCGGGTCGAGCCGGGTTCTCCAGAGGGGATCGCGTAACTGCCCGCTTCCAGCCGTTTCGCCCAGATTGCAAACCCGTCCCGGTCCCAGTACAGGATTTTCAGGCGATCTTTTCGCCGGTTGGCGAACAGGTAAAGATGGCCGGCGAAGGCATCCCAATCCAGATGATCTCTCACCAGCGCGTGCAGACCATCAAAACTCCGGCGCATGTCGCACGGGCTTAGGCACAGATACACCCGAACGCTGGCCGGCAGGTGAATCATCCCCGCACGGCCCCCAAAACCATTCGAAGCGTCGCCGCGTCTACCTGGTTGCCGATACGCAGCCGCTCCCCACTCCTGAGTACCAGTTCCAATGCGGATGCAGTCCCACTTTCCGCCGGCTTGGTCTCGAGCAACGCAAATTGCACGGTATCGCTCTTCCGCAGCCGTTTCCGCCAATAGTAAAACGAAGCCTCTCCGAGCCGGCGCTCACGGCAGAACGACCGGATGTCTTGCCCGCTGGCCTCTCGCTCCGCGATCAGTTTGCCCCAATACTTCGCCTTGGTTTCCGACACCCCTCAAATATGCCGCTCCTCCCGTCTCCACCGGAAGGGCGGTTCACCAGACGCTTACCATCAGCCGAGACAGAGCGAATTCGAACAGCCTGGTATGGGCGCTAGCAACTTGTCGCGCCTCTGGTCGACGTTCACCTGGAGTTCACCCAAAAGTTCGTTCGGGTACACCAAAAATGGCCACACCGCGCTCGCTGTGAGATTGAAAGGGCGGCTCAGTCATGTTGTCGGATTTAACCCGAATTCATTCATGCTGGCCGGGATCCTGCAAACACTCAGAGGCAATGACATTACGGTGCAAGGCCTATGGTACGACGACACGGCGATGGTCCACGACCCCACAGCGATCAGCTATGAGATCAACGTGGATCACGATCAGGCCGCTTCGTTCGACAATCTGATTGCATCGTTAGTCGGCCGTTCCGATCTGGGACCGCATTCTCCGCACGGACAGTACTTCTACAGCTTCCGCCCGGCAACCACCGAGATGTCTACTAACGGCATTGTCGGGAACTGCGGGAATATGGCACTACTGATCCTGTGCCAGTTTCTCTACGAGGCCGGAAAGAGTAACTACGTCAGCCGGTTCATTCAGTGGGTGAATCACAACCAGAACACCCGGAATTTCGGCCAAGGCCCGATGATGGGTGCCATCACCTCCGGCTTCCAGTCGTGAACGGATATCCGGCCCGCTACCAGGCGGGCCGGACAGGACACCTTACGACGGCTTGTAGGCGATACAGTCGATCTCCACCTTCATCTGCGGCGCCGCGAACTTCACCTCGACGGTGGTCCTCGCCGGTTTGTGCGCGCCGAAAAACTCGTTGTAGACCTCGTTCATCGCGGTAAAGTCGCGCCCGTCCACTAAGAATACCGAGCACTTCACGACATCGGCCATCGACGCTCCACATCCCTCGAGTATTCGCTGGATATTCGTTAACGTCAGGCGCGTTTCGTGTTTGATGTCGCCGTAGGACATCTGATCCGTCGCCGTGTCGATCGGGCCCTGGCCGGAAACGAAGATGAAATCGCCGGCGCGAACGGCTGGCGAGTACGGTCCCCGAGGGGTCGGAGACCCGGGCGGTGTCAATCGTTCGATCATTCCGTCTTCTTTCTCCGCGGTCGCCTCGTGGTGGTGCCTTCGCCTGCCGCCTTCTTTGTCGTTCGCTTCCGCGGCGCCTTTTTAACAGGAGGCGGAGGCGGTTGGGGCGGATTGGGTTCGAAGATGGTCGGCTGACCGGCCACAAAGGGCTGCGGCTCGTTCTCTTCCTCTTCGACTTCGGCGGGCGGCGGTTCGGGCTGCGGAGGCGGCGCGGGCGGATAGAATTCGGCGCCCAGATAAACCACCAGACCGCGCTCCTCGTCCGGTTCCGCGCGCACCAGGAGCTTGTCCTGCGCGTAGTTCAGGAATTCGCCGATTTCCTGGAAACCATACGACTTCCAATCCAGCCCCGGATGCTCGTCGGAAATCCACTGCGCCAAGTCGTCGCTTCCGGCTCCGTTCTCGAGTTCGAACCGGTGGGTTTCGAGAACATCGCGAAGCGCCGGCAGCGCTTCTTCCGGTTTCGGCGCCGGACGCTCGGGCTGAGTGCTTGCCTTCCGTTCAATCAGGAGTCGTCCGCCGTGGCCCGTCACGTTCACGAAATCGGACCGCTTCAGACGCTCGACGAACTCGGAAAAACTGCTGGCCCCGTAGGCCCGCTCGCCGAACGTGGAATCGAGTTGCAGCATGGTCGATTTCAGCAGACCAAGCTGCGGCTGTACCCCGCGCCGTTCGAGCACCTGGAGAGCGCGTTCCACGAGTGGCATCGCCTGCTCGAGTTCCAACGGAGCTGGACGGTGCCGCCGATCCCGGTCTCTCGGCCCGTACTCCTTCTGGAACCTTTCCCGGGGCGCCTGCTGCGCCTGCTGCGCCTGCGGCGGACGGGATTCTGCGGCCACCGGAGTTGTCTTGTCGGAGTCGATTAGCAGGCTCTCGTAGCTGATGAACTCATGGCAGTTCTGCTGAAGGATCGTGCTCGTGAAGGCTCGTCCGCCTACCACGTACACGGTCTTGCCGTACTCCTTCAGCTTGTTCACCAGCGGGATGAAGTCGCTATCGCCGCTCACGATCGCGAACGCGTTCACGTGGCTGTGGGTGAATGCCATCTCGAGCGCGTCCAGCGCCAGGTTGATGTCGGCGCCGTTCTTGTCCCCGCGCGGAGACGGAATGCGCTGCACCATCTGCACGGCGTTCTCCGCCATCTGCCGGGTGGCACCCTCCTGCCGCCCCCAGTTGGCATATGCAAACTTGGCGACAATGTCTCCACGTTCCTTCAGCGAGTCGAGCGCAAGCGACACGTCGAATTCACGCCGAAGCGTTGATTTCACGCCAATCTCGATGTTGTCGTAATCGACAAACACGGCTATATTCAATTTTTCCTGCATCTATATTCTTCTTTCGCCGCTCGCAAGAAAAAACGCGAGCCGGCTTAGGCCGGTTGTTTTACGCTGGCGCGAATAAACTCGATGATTTCGTCGAACGAGGCTCCCGGCTGGAACACCGCCCCAACTCCCAGCCGCTTCAAGTTCTCCGCGTCTTGATCCGGAATCGTGCCACCGACCACAACGAGCACGTCCGTCATCTGCTGTTCCCGAAGCAGTTCCATTATGCGTGGAACAATTGCGTTGTGTGCTCCGGAAAGAATGGAGATCCCGATCACCTGAACGTCTTCCTGCAATGCGGCGTTCACGATCATCTCCGGCGTTTGCCGCAGTCCTGTATAGACTACTTCCATGCCGGCGTCGCGCAAAGCACGAGCGATTACTTTCGCGCCACGGTCATGCCCGTCCAAGCCAGGCTTGGCTACGAGCACTCGAATTCGGTTATCCATTCCAGGTCTGGTTCAGACGGGCAGCTTTACCCCTGAACGCCGCCTTGCTGCAAGCGGCTGCGTTAATTATAGAACGCTATTCTCCTCGTATGTGCCGAACACATCCCGGAAAGCATCGCAAATTTCCCCGACGGTGGCGTAGGCTCGAACCGCCTCCAGAATATGCGGCATTGTGTTCCTGTCTCCAAGAGCCGTCTCGCGAAGCTGATCGAGACAACGCCGGACACCGTCGTTATCGCGCGTCCGCCGGACATCGCGCAATCTTTCACACTGCCGCGACTGCGCCGACTCGTCTATCTGCAGTAGTTCGATCTGCTCGCCGGTTGTCTCAGTAAACGAGTTGACGCCGACAATTCCGCGCTCCCCTCGTTCCACTTCACGCTGGTATTGATAACTGGCTTCCGCAATCTCGCTCTGCGGGAAACTGCGCTCCAGGGCGGGAATCATACCGCCCATTTCGTCAATCCGGCGAATGTAATCGGTCGCACCTTGCTCCACTTGCGCGGTTAGCGATTCGACCAACCAACTGCCGCCCAGCGGGTCAGCTACCGACGCAACGCCGCTTTCATACGCGACGATCTGCTGCGTCCGCAGCGCGAGGGTCGCAGCCTGCTCGCTCGGCAGCGCATAGGCTTCATCCAGCGAATTTGTGTGCAGCGACTGCGTCCCGCCCATTACCGCCGCGAGCGCCTGAATGGCGGTGCGCACCACATTGTTGTACGGCTGCTGCCAGGTCAGCGAGCATCCGGCGGTCTGCGTATGGAACCGGAGCTTCAAGCTTCGCTCGTCGGTGGCGTGGAAGCGGTCGCGCATGACGAGTGCCCAGATACGGCGCGCGGCGCGGTACTTCGCGATCTCCTCGAAGAAATCGTTGTGCGCGTTAAAAAAGAAACTCAGCCGCGGGCCGAATTCGTCCACGGCGAGTCCGCGCTTCATCGCCCATTCGACATATTCGATCCCGTCCCGCAGCGTAAACGCGAGTTCCTGAACCGCTGTAGATCCGGCCTCGCGGATATGGTACCCGCTGATCGAGATTGGGTTGTATTTCGGAACGTGCCGGGTCGAATATTCGATGACGTCGGTAACCAGCCGCATCGAGGGGCGCGGCGGATAAATATACTCCTTCTGCGCGATGTATTCCTTCAAGATGTCGTTCTGCAGCGTTCCGTTGAGCCGTGTCCAATCGACACCTTGCTTTTCGGCCACGGCAAGATACATCGCCCAGATCACGGGAGCGGGCGAATTGATCGTCATCGATACGCTGACGTCGCCCAGAGGAATGCCGCGAAACAGCAGTTCCATATCCTGGAGCGACGAGATCGCAACCCCGCACTTGCCCACCTCTCCGAGCGAGTTCGGATGGTCCGAATCGTACCCCATCAGAGTAGGAAGATCGAAGGCGACGGAAAGGCCGGTCTGTCCACGCTCCAACAGATACAAATAGCGGCGGTTGGTTTCCTCCGCTGTCGCGAACCCGGAGAACTGCCGCATGGTCCACAACTTCCCGCGATACATGTTGCGGTGAATGCCGCGCGTGTAAGGGAATTCGCCCGGATCCGGCAAGGCGCGGGCCGATTCCGGCGATTGTTGCGGCCCGTACACCGGCTCGAGCGGGATGCCGCTCAATGTGTTGTGATTCGGTTTTAGCGCCGGTTTCGGAGCATGGACCGTGCCCAGGGGTTTGCTCACAACCCTATTCTAGCTTCGAGCAGCGATCGTGTCGTCAATGCGCTGAAACCGCGCGCCGCCCGTATATGCGCACGACATTTTCTATGAGTTTGAGCCCGCAATTCTCGTCCATGCTCAGAATCGATTCCGGATGGAACTGAACCGCTTCGATGGGCAGATCGCGATGGCGCACTCCCATGATGACCGCTTCTTCGGTGATCGCCGTCACCTCGAGGCACGCCGGGAAAGTCTCACGCCGCGCGAACAGCGAATGGTAGCGCCCGACGCGGAAGTGCTCCGGCAATCCCTCAAAGATCCCGATGTTCCGGTGCGAGATCATCGATTGTTTTCCGTGCATCGGATAATCGAGCACGCCGAGTTCGCCGCCGAACGCTTCAACTACTCCCTGCAATCCGAGACAAACTCCGAAGATTGGTACGCCGCACCGCGCCGCGTGACGCACCAGGTCGGGCACTCCGAAATCCGACGGGCGGCCTGGACCCGGAGAGATGAGAATCAGCGACGGACTTATCTTGTCGATCAGTTCGAATGGAAACCCCGCGCGGTAGGTGACGACTTCGGCTCCGGTCTGACGCGCGTAATTCGCCAGCGTATGAATGAAACAATCGTCGTTGTCGACGAGCATCAGTTTCACACCTTGTCCCACGTCCGATACCGAACCCGTCGTAACCTCGCTGGGCGTGCGCGGCGCGATGGCCCGGAAGAAGCCCGTGGCCTTCACTCGAGTCTCCTGCTCTTCCGCTTCGGGAATCGAATCGAACAGCAAGGTGGCTCCGGCACCGTAGCGCGCAATCCCTTCGCGCATGTGGACCGTCCGGATCAGGATGCCGGTATTCATATCACCGTTCAACGACAGCATCCCGAGAGCGCCGCCGTACCATCCGCGCGCGTCCTTTTCGAGATTCTCGATCGCCTGTGCAGCGGCCTTCTTCGGAGCGCCGATGATGGTGACAGCCCACATGTGCGTGAGAAACGCATCCAGCGAATCGAATCCCTCGGCCAGGGTGCCTTCGACGTGATCGACGGTGTGGAATAGCCCGGCATAACGTTCGATCAGCCGCCGTCCGATCACTCTTACGGAACCGGGGACGCACACTCGCGACTTGTCGTTACGATCGACATCGCTGCACATCGTCAACTCCGACTCTTCCTTGGTGGAGTTGAGCAAATCGCGGATGCTGTCGGCATCGCGAAGGGGATCCCCGCTGCGGCGGGCCGTACCCGCAATGGGACACGTTTCAACACGACGGCCCTCGATGCGCACGAACATTTCGGGAGACGCCCCCACGAGTTGTTCGTCGCCGAACTGGAGCAGGAATTCATAAGGGCTGGGACTCGCCTGCTGGATTCGTTCGAAGAGGCGCGACACAGTCTCGCTATACGGAATGGAGAAGGTCTGGCGCAGGACTACTTCGTAGTAGTCGCCCTGGCGCATGCCTTCGCGTACGGCTTCTACGTTAGCCATGTACTCGCCAGGACTGTGGTCGCTAATGATTTTCTCGGAAGTCGCTCGTTTGGGCGAGCGAATCTTATCGCCGGTTCGAGCCAGGCCCTCGGTGGTTAAGCCGTCCCGCGAGAACTCGTATCGGAACCGATCGATCTCTTCCTTTTTGCGATCCATGAAGTAAATGTCGTCGCAGAGGAACAGATGCAGATCCTTCGTGGTGGCGCGCGGAAGCTTGAACTCGATCGGGTCGAACTGGAACAGAAGATCGTATCCGAAGGCGCCGACCACAGCCAGCCGCGAATCCTGTTCGTTGCGGAACTCCTGGATCAGCGCACGGAGAATCGAAAACACGGATGGCTGTTTGCTGCGCTCCTCTTCAGGGAACAGCGGGGGAAGCGGCTTCAGCGTGCCGCGGACCACTCCGTTGTCGAATGCAAATTTCTGCCAGTGCGGATGCGGTTCCAACACCGGCCGCAGAATCTGAAGTAGAACGCGGCCGCGCGCGTTCAATGCGCGGAACTCGACCTGGCGGCCCCACGACACAATTTCGATCGGCGGGCAGACCGTCGCGATGTCCCAACGCGAGTAGCGCTCCGGGTACTCATACCCGGAAGAAAGGTATGCGCCTCGCTGCGTATCCAGTCGTCGCAACAGGTGTTGGAGACCCTTACGGAAGTCAGTGCGGGAAGCGCTGCGGCAGACAACAATTCCACTCGGTGTCGAATACTTCAATTGGGGCATAACGAAGAACCGTGCAGGGAATGTAATTCGAGGATATCACGAGGGTATAGTCACTTCGTGAATCGTCGATCGTGCTCATGAGCCGCAACACCTGTCGCGCAAACGCGCACGAGGAGTATCGATGCGGTGCCTGCGAATATTACTCGCGTGCGTTACAACGCTCGGATAGAATGGGGACGCTTTTAGGAGGATGTGCATGTCCGTCCCCACCCCGACTCTCGCGACTGAGCCCGGCATCATCCGCGTGCGGGATCTCACGAAAAAATTCAAGGACCCCAAGCGCGGCGACATCCATGCCGTCGATCACATCAGCTTCGATGTGGCCCGCGGCGAAATCTTCGGCCTACTGGGTCCAAACGGCGCGGGCAAAACCACCGCTCTGCGCCTGCTTTCGACGTTGCTCAAGCCGAGCCATGGAACGGCGACTCTCAGCGGTTTTGATATCGTGCGCGAACCGGGGCGCGTGCGGGAGCAGATCGGGTTCCTCGCCGGCGAGACTGGCTTGTACGGCCGTCTCACGCCGCGGGAAATCCTCACGTTCTTCGGACGGATGCACGGCATCAATGGCGGCTCGCTCTCAACGCGCGTCGATGATATGATCCGCCGGTTCACGCTCGCCGAATTCGCCGATACTCGAACCGACAAACTGTCCACCGGCATGAAACAGAGAGCCGCAATCGCACGAACCATGCTGCACGACCCGCCGATCCTCATTTTGGACGAGCCGACCGCGGGACTCGATGTGCCGAGCGCCCGCAATATCGAGGAGTCCGTGCTCGAGGCAAAGCGCGCGGGCAAATCGGTGATCTATTCGACTCACTTCATGGAAGAAGCCGAGTATCTCTGCGACCGGATAGCCGTCATTCACGACGGAAAGATCAAAATCACCGGAAGCATGGACGATCTCCGGCGTGCAACCGGGAAACAGCGGCTGCGCGAAATTTTTCTGAATCTGTTGGGTTTGTAGGAGGCCATTATGCGATTGCCGTACATCTTCGCCATTTACAGGAAAGAGATGCTCGATCTGCTGCGCGACCGCCGCACCATGATCAGCATGGTGGCGGTGCCGCTGGTGGTGTTTCCGATCATAATGATGATCGCCACCCGCGTCGTCGGCTCGATGCAGGAGAGAGCGGAACGTGAAGCCAAGACGATGACCGTCGGCGTTAAGGTGGTGAACCCGTCGATTCGGGACGCGCTCACCAAGGCAGGTTTACGATTCGCCGACCGGGATGATCTGCGGCCCGCGGTCGAGAAGAAGGCCGTCGTCGCGGGGGTCGAAGAGATCGCGACCACCGGCCAGCCTGCGAATATCCGAGTTTATTCCGATAACTCCAACCCGACCTCGGCAGCGGCTGCGGAAAAGATCCGGTCCGCGCTCGGCGACCTAAAGGAAGCAACCATCCGCGAGCATCTGCGCAATTCCGGCATCTCCGAAATGGTGCTCACGCCTTTTGAGGTGTCGAGAGTCAACGTCGCGCCTCCGCGGAAAATGGCCGGTATGATTTGGGGCAGCATGCTCGGTTATCTCCTGCTGTTGTTGATGTTCTCCGGAGGGATGTATCCGGTGATCGATATGACTGCGGGCGAGAAGGAGCGACGTACGCTCGAAGCGTTCCTGTCCACACCCGCCGGCCGCAACGAGATCGTCGTCGGAAAAATGCTGGCCGCCATGACCGCCATCTTTCTGACAGCAATGCTCACGCTGACCAGCCTGGTGGTTTCGATCCGCTTCAACCGGGTTTCCGGCGGGTCGGCTGAGATGCGGGCGATGCTCAGCACGATTCCTCTGGACCCGCAGACAATCGCTTACATCGCGCTCACACTCGCTCCGTTGTGCGTATTCGCTGCCGCCGTGATGATTGCGATCGCCATGTTCGCTCGCAGTTTCAAAGAAGGGCAGAGCTACCTGACGCCGCTGGTCATGCTGGTGATCTTTCCGGCGCTGCTCGGCGGCCTGCCGCAACTGACGCTGACGCCCGTGTTGTGCCTGATCCCGATCTTCAACGCGAGCCAGTTGATCCGCGGTATCCTGCTCGGAGACTTCTCACCGTCTGCGTTCGGGATGACGATGGCTGCCAATCTGGTATACGCTGTCATAGCACTGGTAATCGCGAAACGCAGGTTCGAGGATGAGGGTGTCCTGTTCAGGTCCTGATCACCCAAGACCGCTGAGAACCTGTCTTTATAACGCGGCAACATCAATTTACGCCGGCGGCGCCCCGTGGCGGACGGACCGGAATTTGACGGCTGATGGACGATAGCCAGCCTGCTACGATGGATGGCACGAGAGACCCGCTTGGACCGATATGCGTTTGACTCAGAGTACGTAGCCCGATTGAAGGACGGTGACCCCGATACTCAACGTCATTTCAGCGCCTACTTCAACGAACTTCTGCTCATCAAGCTGCGTTCCCGGCTACGTTCCGCACAACTTGTGGAGGACGTCCGGCAGGAGACTTTTGTCCGGGTGCTGACCACGCTCCGGCGCGATGGGCTCGAACATCCGGAGCGGCTTGGGGCCTTCGTCAATTCGGTCTGCAACAACGTTCTGTTCGAGACGTTTCGTGCCTCCAAGCGCACCTCCGCAATCGAGGATACTCCGGAGCCGGTGGACGAGCGGGATCATCCGGAACGCTATCTCGTGACGCAGCAGCGCAAGACCGATGTCCGCAAAATCCTGGACGGGCTGCCGGCCAAAGACCGCGAACTGTTGCGCCAAGTATTTCTTGAAGAACGGGATAAAGACGAAGTGTGCCGCACCTTCCGCATCGATCGGGACTATTTGCGGGTACTGCTGTACCGCGCCCGGACGCGATTCCGTAACATCTCTCAAGCCGACCAAAAGCGCGGCGCCGCAAGCTAAATTTGAAACGTTTGTAGTGCGGTTATCACAAGCGCAATGGAGGCCGAATGGAGCACGAAGCCGCAGCCGACAGCCAAGCCGTAGAACGCTACGTTCTGGGTGAGTTGTCCGCCATCGAGCGGGACGCATTTGAGTCGCACTACTTCGATTGCCGTCAATGCGCCGAGGACGTTCGCGCCGCATCCGTATTTATTGCCAACCTGAAGCCGGTGCTTGCCGAGGGAAAGGCGGAAAAGAAGGAAGCCGCACGGGAACGCCGTCCCTGGCTGTGGTTCATGCAACCCGCCTGGAGTGCGGCACTGGCTTGCGCGTTGGCCGTGGTCGCCGGATATCAATCGTTTGTGCGCGTTCCCGGACTCGAGTCTCAGGTGGCGGCGCTCGCCGCCCCGCGCCAGATCGAGCAACAATTTCTTCGACCGGAGACCCGCGGCGATGCGAAAGCCGTAGCGTGGAAGCCGGGCGAGAGTCTATGGTTCACTTTGGACGTCCCCCCCGGTGCGCAAGCGTCGTCTTTTGTAGCCGATGTCGTTCAAAATGACGCCGTACTGGCAACTGCTCCGGTACGGCTGAAAACTCCCGACAGTGATCAACGGGCAACTATATTCCTACCTCGTCCGGAACTGAAACCCGGACGCTGCGTCGTGGTACTGTATACATCCAAAGGCGATCAGCGCGGTCCGAAGATCGCCCAGTACCCGTTTGAACTGCAGCCCAGGTAGGAGAGTGCTCGTACATGTTCGAATCGCGATTCATCTATATGGGGAACGCCGCTGGTGTCGGCGCACGATTCCAGCGAGTCGATGAAGACCCCAAACAAGTCGGCGATGTTCCCGTGCTCGCACCGTGTTGTCTGCCCGTTACCGGCGGGACGTCGAATGCGCAGGCGACAAATTATCGTTATCCTCAAAATCCCGGCCTGCTTTCGGTCGGCAGTACATCGACTGAATGTTTGACCGAAACCCTAACGCCGCAGCCGCCCTCGACCAGCGCCAAAACTTCCCGCAGCGCGCCGCCCCCGCCCGCCATTCGCCGAACGCACGCCAGCGCCAACGTCAAGGATCTGCGCCTGGTGAAACTCGTCAACCTCGACCAGATCGCAGTGCGCCTGACGTCCACGTTCGGACCGAAGCAGCGTTTTGCGAATATCGTGCCCGAACAGGCGGACATCAGCGGCTTGGTGATCGACGGCCATAAAGTTGAGGTGACGGTCGATCTCGCGCCATTTCAGGAGTACCCGACCAAGCGTGCGCTCGGTCTGCAGTACGCCTCGAATCCGCGATTCCGAAAGGCGAACTGGGAGCGCTTCAATGCCGATGGGCCCAAGGCTCAGCGGATTCCTCAGTCCAAGGGGCTGTACATCGTATCGGTGGTCTCGAGTATTCGTATCGACGATAAGCCGGCGGATGTCAAGATCGAGCGGAATTACCGAATCATCTGGCCGGGCATCGGCACCATCATACTCGGCGAAATGATCATCGGCGATTATTACCGCAGAGTGACGATGCTTCGATGCCAGTTCGGATCCCCGGTAGCCGGCGATGCCAGTGCAGGCGACGTCCAGTCCAATGGTGTCATGATGCCGTAGTGGGCGAGGTCCGGCAAACGCGGCGAACTGTTGACAATCGGCACCTTTGCGGCGCGATCGCGACGATACTGTTTAGCCTTGTCCTGAGCGGCTGCCGCCATGGCACGACGCTCCCGACCTATAAGCAGGCTTTTGACGACTATCGAAGCGGCAACCTCGTTCAATCCGCTTCTGCAATAAATCAGAGGCGCGATCGAATTCGCGAGCCCAATTCTAAAGAAGACTGGCAGTGGCACTTGCTCGGCGCCGAAGTTGCGCTCGCTCGCGGTGAACTCGCAAACGCCTTCTCCGCTCTCCAGAAACCTGTTCCGCCCGGGTTCGCTGAAGAGTCGCTACGGCGCAGGATCGACTTGGCCAATACACTGATCCGGCTGCGGCGCCCGCAAGAGGCGCGCCGTATTCTCGACCAGGCGGAACCTGCCGTTCAACAGTCCTCGTCGCGCGATCTACGGTTCCAGGCGGAGATCGTGGCGGGAATGTTGAAGGCCCCCACCGAGGCTGCCGAGGAGATTTTTGGTCGCGTATCCGCCGAGGCCGCTCGCGTTCGCGACGATTACTCCCAAGCCGCAGCGTTAATTAACCTGGCCTATTGCCGCGCGCAGACCTCGCGGTTTGAAACGGCCGCCGAGTTTGGCGAACAGGCTGTCGCCGCCGCCGAGCGGGCGCGTGCCAAGCGATTGCAGAGCGCGGCACTACTGAACCTCGGTCTCAGCTACTCGCGGCTGGGGCAGTTCGATCGCGCAATTGAGAAACTTCGCCGGGCGCAAGAGTACGCCGAATCGGTGCAGGATCCCGTGCTGGTGATGAACATCTTGGGCGAGCAGGGCAATCTATTCATCCTCGCGGGTGAACCTTCCAAAGCGGTCGAACCCTACGAGCGGGCTTTCATCGCCGCCAAACAGGCCAAACTCACACCGGTTGCCGCGATGTGGGCCAGCAATCTGGCGCGCGGACTGATCGAGGTTGGGCGCTGGGACGATGCGGACAAGTGGAATAACACCGCGCTTTCGCTGACCAGTCCGCAAGACCGGCGAAATCATATCTATCTGGAATCGAACAGGGCTGTGATTCAAAATGCGCGAGGCGATCGCAACAGCGCCCTCGAACTGTACCGTAAGACGCTCTCCGGGGCTTCCGACTATCCGGAACTGGAATGGAGCATTCATTCGAGCCTGGGATCCCTCTACTCGCAGCAGAAGGACTACGCCAGCGCCGATCGCGAGTACGAAATCGCGCTGAGGCTCATCGAGAAGCGATGGGCGGCGATGTCGAACGACCGCTTCCGGATGACGTTCCTCGACCGGCTGATCCGGTTCTATCAGTCCTACGTCGACGTCCTAGTGCAACAAGGAAAACAAAGGAAAGCGCTGCAGGTTGCCGAGCGCAGCCGCGCCCGAATCCTGGCCGAGCGGGTCGGCACGCCGCAAATCGCCGCCGATACCGACTTTCGCCCCGAAGCCCTGTCGCGCGAAGCGGGCGCCGTATTGTTGAGCTATTGGATTGCTCCCGCGCGCTCGTTCGCCTGGGTGGTGACTCCGGCGGGAATCCACATGCAAGTGCTGCCCCCGGCAGACAAAATCGCTGCGCTCGTCGCCTCCTATCGCGACTCCCTCGAAGAACGCCTTCAGGATCCGTTGGAGCGCGCGTCCGGACACGAGTTGTACCAGGCAGTGCTCGAGCCGGTTCGCAAATGGATTCCGCCCAAGAGCCAAGTCCTTGTTGTTCCGGATGGGGTGCTGCACCAGGTGAATCTCGAGACCCTGCCCGTGAAGGAGCCCGTTTCGCACTATTGGATCGACGATGTGACGTTGGCCGTTGTGCCATCCTTGACGGTGCTCGGACACTCAGCGGCCGGTACGTCGCGTTCGGCACTGTTGATCGGAGCACCACTCGCGGCCGGGGATCGGTATCCGGCCCTCGCCAACTCCGCCGCCGAGATGTCCGCAATTCGATCCAGCCTGGGTGCTTCGAACGTCACCTTATGCGAAGGCGCAAGCGCGACCCCGGAATGCTTCCTGGCACCCGCGACAGATTCGGTCTCCATCATCCATTTCGCGGCGCACGCGGAAGCGAATCGGGACAGTCCGCTGGATTCCGCAGTTATCCTCTCACCCGGAAGAAACGGCTACAAGCTCTACGCTCACGAGTTGTTGAAGCGAAAGTTGGACGCGAATCTGGTTACGATTTCGGCTTGTCGCGGCGCCGGCGCGCGATCTTATTCCGGAGAGGGACTGATCGGATTCGCGTGGGCGTTCATGCAGGCGGGGGCAAAGACGGTGGTGGCAGGATTGTGGGATGTGCCGGACGCGTCGACATCCGGATTGATGAAGCAGTTCTATGCAGGAATCGGCCAAGGTATGGCGCCGGCGGCCGCTCTTCGCAAGGCGAAGCTCACCTACGTGCACTCCAACTCCGCTTACCGGCGCCCTTTTTACTGGGCACCGTTCCAGACTTATATTCGAGTGGTGACCCGCTGATCAGGTCGTGGGTTTGGTGAAGACCAGTTTCTCGCCATCCCGCTGCGGCACGATATACATGATCTCGACTTCAAGCGTGTTGCCGTCGGGGAGCAGCTTTACCCTTTCCTTTGTAACTTCGCTGTCTTTTCTCCCCTCGGTCTTCATCACCACGAGGACCGGCCCGTTGAAGTACGTCGAAACTTTCGCTTTGTGATCACGGTCGTTCATTGCGCACTCTTTCCCGAGAGTGCTGCACTTGAAATCCGCTTTGAACGGCTTGCCTTCCACCGTACCTTCTTCGGCCACCTGAATCGTATCTGTGTCCTGCTGGATGGTCCACGTCATCGATTCGGCAGCGGGACTCGCCCCGCTCTTCGTCTTATCCAAATGCCAGGTCCCGGTGAGATTCGGTTTATCCGATTGGCCAAAGGCGACCCCCAAAAACAAACATGTCCCCAAAATCACCAAAGTATGCGCTCGCACAAACGCTCCTTTCGGCCCCACAAACGCTGCTGGAGTGTGGGGCGCACATCTATTCTCGTTTTGGTCCCTGCGAGCGCCTATCCCCGAAACGCCGTAGAGACTACTCCCTCGTTGTTGTAGCAGCGGACGCCCACTTCCGAGAGGTGGAATGTGAGCCGACCCCGCTCAGCAGTTGCGACAAAAGTGCCGCAACTTCAAACGGATCTGCCACGTGAAACTGCGCCGCAGTCCGCTCGGGATTACCCACCCGAATGTTGATCTGGCCGGGGCGAACACGGAACATATTCTCGTCCGTGCGATCGTCGCCCAGGCATAGACAAGACTGGTCCTGCATTCCGAGCGTTTCTCGAATCCAATCCAGCGCCGACCCTTTATCCCATCCGACGCGAGGATGAATTTCGAGCGCCCGTTTCCCGGCTCGCATTCCGAAGGAGGGACAGAACGGCGACATGGCGCGCCGTGTCTCCCAAACCACCTCGCGATGGTGCTGCAGTTCCACATTCCGGTAATGCACCGTCGCGGTCAACCCCTTGTCTTCCACCCAGGCGCCGGTCCACCGCGACACCGTCGCCAGAACCGTTTCGCAGGCCGACACGAGCATCGGGCGCCGGGCTTTTGCCTCAGGATGTTCAAACTCGATCTCGCGGCTACGGATCTGAAGGCCATGGTTACCCGAAAGGATCACGGGGAAAGAGATTCGCTTTTCCAGATCGCTCAGCGCCCGCCCGCTGACCACCGCAACGGTGGCACGGCCGCTCTGAACAACCCGTTCGAAGGCGGCGGCAACGGATTGCGGCATGCTGGCCTCGCCTGGAGTCGCAGCGATCGGGCATAGGGTTCCGTCGTAGTCGGTGACCACGAGGAACCGTTCATGGTCCTCCATCACTGACTGGATATCACTGATGTGCCGGAGTGCGTGGCGTATCATGCCACCTCGACCCGCGCCAACTCGCCCGGCTCATCCATGGCATCCAGTTCTCCAGACCGCTCCATACCCGCGAGTGTCATCACGAACTTCCCGGCCCACTTATAGATGTTGTCCGTCTCCACGACGGAGCGCATGCGAACCATGCGCCGCCTGCGCTCCGCCGCCGGCATCGCGATGGCTGAGTACATGGCGTTTGCGATTTCGTCCACTGCGAACGGATTCACACAGAGCGCATCGGTGAGCTCGCGGGCAGCGCCGGTGAACGAACTCAGAATCAGCACGCCGTCTTCATCGATGCGGCTTCCGACGAACTCTTTCGCAACCAGGTTCATCCCGTCGTGCAATGAACTCACGACACAAAAATCGGAGATGAGATGAAGGGCTACCAGTGCCTTCTGATCCACGTGCCGCCGGATGAAGATGATCGGTTTCCAACTGCCGCGTCCCCACCGCGCGTTGATGCGTTCGACAGTCGCCGTCACGTCGTCATTCAACTTGCGATAGCCGGGAATCGCCGTGCGGCTCGGCACTCCGACTTGAACGAACGTGAGCCGCCCGAGGAACTCGGGATGATCCTCGAAGAGACGATCGAGGCCGACGAGTCGCTCCGGAATTCCTTTCGTGTAATCGATCCGGTCGATCCCGATGCCCAGAATCTCGGGCATACGGCCGATTTCTCGCCACCATTCGACGGTTGCCGCCGTGATCTCCGGACTAGATGCGATCTTCACCTGGTGATCGAAATCGATGCTGATCGGAAAGGGCCGGACGCTCGTATGGTGGCCGCCCCGGCGGACCACCCCATGATCCACGTCCACCAGCGCTTCGATATTCCGGTCAATGGTGTCCAGGAAATTCGTGCAGTGATAGCGCAGGTGGAATCCCAGCAGATCGTTGCCCAGCAGACCGTCGAGAAGCTCCTCTTTCCACGGGAACGCCCGGAACGTCTCCCGATTCGGCCATGGAATATGCCAAAACTGCGCCACAGTCAGCCGGGGATTCGCGTTTTTGAGAAGGCGAGGTAAAAGTCCAAAGTGGTAATCCTGTATGAAGACGAATGCCGGATCTCCGGCGGCCTCCTCCAGAACGGCCTCGGCAAAGATTTCATTTGCAAGGCGATAGCTCTCCCAATGCTGGCGATTGAAGCGCGGGCGCTGAAAGGCAATGTGACACAATGGCCACAGCCCTTCATTCGCTAGCCCGTAGTAGTATTCCTGTTCAATTTCATGTGATAACCAGATGCGGCGTAACGTGTATTCAGGAGATTCCGGCGGCACCCTCACGTGATCCAAGGTGTCCACCGCCTCCCGATCGGCGTTTCCACTGCCGTGCGCTACCCATACTCCACCCGAAGCGCGGAGGATCGGATCGATCGCGGTCGTCAACCCACTCGCAGGCTGCATGCATTCGATCGTTCCGTTTTTGCGGAAGTGAATGTAAGGTTCGCGATTGGATACAGCGATCAATTTGAAACCGCGCATCCGCTCAGCGACCAGTTGCTGCAATGAGTCCTTGGTCCAAGTTTTCATCAGGTGTTCTTCTTCATCGATAGGCCTGTTTTGCGGCTCCTTTGCCGCTGATTAACAGTAGCCTCGGGGCGGGGGGCGGCGTCATCCCGGGAATACACCAAGGCCCACAATGAAATCTCAGTAGCGATGTGACACACTGTGGGAAACTTCCTCATCATATTGGACTTGCATGAAATCCTATTAGCTTTCCGGGCGAGTAATAGGGCACACTGAAAATAGGTATGGAGTTGCGCAGACCGGTATTGTTGGGCGGTGCCTTCGCCGCGCTCCTGCTTCTCGTCGGCGGTTCCGCCATTGCGGTATGGCAGAGCGCCATGGCGGCTCAGTTCCGGGTGAGTCAATTACATGATGCTCATACGCGGGCTGCGGCCGACCTTTCGGCAATTCGCTCAAACGTTTATCTGGCCGGGATTTTGACCCGAGACTACCTGCTCGATCCGGACCCCACGCACATACCCAAATATGTCGCGCAGTTCCGGGACATTCGGGCCGGCACGAGTAGAAGCTTCGCGGCTCTCGAAGCTTCAGTTGCTGACCCGCGCCAGAGATCCGCGCTCGAAAGCCTGCAGCAGGAAATCGACACGTACTGGGATCCGACGGAAACCGCACTGGGTTGGTCGCCTGAGGAGAAGGTGGCGCTGGGAACTCACCTGCTGCGGCAACGCGTCAAGCGTCGCGAGGAGATTTTCGAACTGACGCGGCAGGCGGAGCGGCTGATGACGGCGAACTTCCTCCGCGAACGCCAACGCGTCACGGATGCCGATCGTGAATTTCGAAAGTCGCTCGGCTGGACCATCGCTGTCGCACTCGTGCTCGGGTTAGGTATCGCGCTCGTGACAATCCTCAGGATGATCCGGTTGGAGAGGTTGTCGCGAGCCGCCGAGTCCGAATTGAGGCGCCTTTCCGGCCAATTGCGAACCGCGCAGGAGAACGAGCGAAAGTACCTTTCCCGAGAGTTGCACGATCAGATCGGCCAGATGTTGACCGGCCTCAAAATGGAATTGGCCGCCTTAGCTCGTGTGAACGCCAGCGCCGACCCGGAAGTCGCGAACCGAATCACGCGAGCGAAAGGAACCGTCGAGCAGACGCTGCGCGTGGTGCGGGATATCGCCATGCTGCTGCGCCCGTCAATGCTCGACGATCTAGGGCTAACGCCAGCGTTGGCTTGGCACATCAAAGAGTTCTCGCGGTCGTCCGGGATCGCCACCGCCACCGACATCGATCCGGAACTCGACTCGCTCCCGGACGATTACCGGACATGCATCTACCGCGTGATCCAGGAGGCCCTTACCAATTGTGCCCGCCATGCTCACGCGCGCAAGGTCACCATTCGGCTGGCATCAACAGTGTCCTCCGTGTTGGTGACGGTGGCCGACGACGGCATCGGTTTCGACCCCGGCGCCAGCCGCACGGGCCTGGGACTGGTCGGAATCGGCGAACGTGTGCGCGAACTGAACGGGCAGGTCCGGGTAGTGTCTTCGCCCGATAGTGGGACACGGGTCGAGGTGCAACTACCGCGGCCGCGGCTCTCGGAGGAAATGCGGGATGATTCGAATTTTGATCGCGGACGATCACGGGATCGTACGGACCGGGCTGAGGCTTCTGCTTGATCGCGTTCCCGGAATGGAAGTAGTCGGCGAAGCCTCCAACGGCCGCGAGGCCGTTCGACTGGCCAGTGAACTCGACCCCGACATCGTCATCATGGACATCGCTATGCCGCAGTTGAACGGAATCGACGCGGCAGCCCAGATCATTCGCGAGAATTCGCGGCGCGGAGTCATCATTCTGAGCATGCATGCCGATGAGAGCTACATTCTTCGGGCGCTGGACGCAGGCGCGCGCGGTTACCTGTTGAAAGAAAACGCCGACGACGATCTTGAGCGTGCCATTCATTCCGTCGTGCAGGGGAAGCCGTTCTTCACGCCTTCCATCGCCCAATCGCTGCTCGAAGACTATCTGCGCCTGATGCGGGAGCGGCACGTTCAAGATTCGTTCGACTTGCTTACCGAACGCGAGCGCCAGGTGCTGCAGTTGTTGGCCGAAGGTAAATCCAACAAAGAAGTGGCCTCGGTTCTGAACGTCAGTCCCTACACGGTGGAGACCCACCGGACCAACCTCATGCAGAAGTTGAACCTGCACAATACGGCCGAAATTGTTCTTTACGCTGTTCGCAAAGGCATCATCAGCGTGCAGGCCTGAATTATTTCGCTTTTTTATCACGTGTGAAACGATCGGCAGTTGCCGTGCACTACTCGGGCGAACCTCGAATCCGCTGGAGTGGTTGCGATGTGTTGTGAGGAAGCGGAAGAGGAACGGGCGCGGTTTGAACCGCCGCGCTGGCGCCATGCCAATGCCGGATCGGAGGACCACGGCCAGATCGGCCGATGCGAGTCCGGCGGGTGAGTCATTGTTCGATGAGGGACTCCCGAAAGGTTGAGAACCGATCGACGCGGCTCACCGGCATGGCCTTTTTTTAGCCAATCCGGAAAATAAGATTAAAATCTGGGTTGCCAGGCTCGATAAGCTAAGTTGGTCCTTTCGCGTAGCAGAGTCCCGTGAAGAGAACACCCCCACTTGGCGCTTCCCTAAGTATCCGAACTTGCGTCCATTGTGAACGTACCGTGAAGTGGTTCGCGAGAATCCTCCACAAACGGTTCTGCTCAAATGGCTGCAAGGCGCAGTATCAAAAGAGAATTACGGGACTCGCCCTGGAACGATTAAACGCCCGCCTCGTTTTACCGGCTCTTTCCCCCTCGTCTGGCGAAGGCGCAATGGTGATCGCCTCGAAGCCCGAATCACAGTACTCCTGATCAGCCGGATCTACAAAGCCGTCGGAAGCATAGGCGCGCTCTTACGCGCGCATACCCACCGCTGACTCGAGCGCATGAAGCGCTTCGGCCTCAACCTCCCTCAAGTGCCCAATCCGGACTTTGAGATCGTTGAGTAACGAGCGGACGTCCTCGGCACTCAGCGAGAAGTTCTCGGATGCCTGCTTCTCGATCTCAGCAAGGCGGTGATGAATGCTCCGAATCTCCTCGACACCATCGGCGCCCTTCGTTTCGAAAAGGCAAACGCGGCGGCGGATCAACTCCTTCGCCTCGCTGATTCCGGCAATGGAGTCGGGGAGATGCGCATCGGCCACCTCGGCCCAAACACGATCGGCGAGCCGGTACTGCTCGGCCGCGGAGCGCAGGTCCGGCTTGGACAAGACATCGGCCGCCTCTTCGAGAAACTCCGCATAGAACGCCCGCTGACCGTTACCCGTCCCGCTTCTGCCGGAGATCTGTACGAAGATCGAGTACAGCGACTCGAACAAGTTCGGACCCGGGGGGAAGATTTTCGGCCAACTCTTCTTCTCCTTGGGACTCGTGAGCACGGTCGCCCACTTGTCGAATCCGTTCAGCCCGAAATTGGTGATGCCCAGCCCTTCATTCATCTGCCGGCAGCAGTCCTGAATGCCATTCAAGACCGCGCCCGGCAAATCGGGCTCCTCTTCCGGTTTGGATACGACCAGCACACGGAATTTTGGAGACCAACTGCTTTCCCGCGCGCGCAAGAACTCCGCCCGCGTCAACGTCAGCGGTTCCCGTGAGCGATCGGAGATAAAGACACGGTCCGCGGATTCGTCGAACCCGTAAGGGATGACGCAGTAATACGTGTGGAGCGGTGTCGTGAGGCCGAGGTAGGGCAAATGAAATGGGTCCACCGACACGATGGGCGGCCGGTTCTGTCCTAGAAGCCGCTTCAAATTGGCGACCGCCGCCGTCTGGCTGGATGAGTTCACCAGTCGGAGCGGGGCGCAGATGCGGCTGCAAATCCGGCTCAAGAACTCCGGCTGCTCCGTTTCCCGCGTGTGGATCCGGGTCTCCAGGTGAATCACATGAGTCCCGCTTCGCTCGAACAGGAAGTAGCCGAACCCCAGGCCCCCTCCTATGCCAAACAGCAGCTGCTCGGAATACGTGCGACCGCCGTGCGGAGCGGTGGCGCCTAAATACTCGAGCACTCTTCGCAGAGCACCCGTTTCGGTGTGCGTCCCCCCAAATTGATGGAAATCCGATATGATCACGTGTCCACCTGTCGATTCTCGAACTGCGTTGACCGACGCGCCGGAGTTGTGCACGAAACTTGGCCAAGCCCAACTCCGGATGTTCCTAACCGAGTGGACGACAATCGGACAGAAGCAATTTCAACAAACGACGGCCCCGCGTCCAGGTGACAGGTTCAGGACAACGCGATCCCGATCTACAATAGCGGTGTCAGACCAGCTTCAGCGTCTCCTCGGGTTCCAAAGGCCGCGAGAGAAACCCGGTTCAGAATACACCTAGGTTATTGATCCATGGGGCAAGAGCTACAGGTGCCTGGCCGATGGCGAAGCTCCGCCATCGAGTGGCGCGCCCGGCAAATCGAGGATCCAGTTGAACGCCTGAGATACATCCGGCGCACTGTGGAATCCCCGTTGTTACCACGTTGGTCGCATTGGGTTTTCATGATCGTTCCAGCCATTTTGGTGGGCGTGCTGACGCTGGCGTTCGTTCCGGCCCGGACTCCCGCGAAAACGACGGCGCCGCACCAATCCGCACATGTTCAACCGCTGCCGGAGCGCGCCTCGGCGGACAACTACTCCGCTCCCGAAGTCTGGCCGGTGGAGGAAACCGAAAAGTCGGATCTTTATAGTAACGGGCTGCGGATCGAGAACGAATTCACCGTTTCGAATGAGCTGCGGAAGCCATTTCCGGTGTACGCCGCCGACGTTGGGCGCGGAAAAGCCGGCGAGACACCGTTCGAGTGGCGAACGGAGCCCGCCGGAATCGTATTTCACTCGACGGAAAGCCATCTGGCCCGGTTCGAGGCCTCCGAAGTCCATTCGCTGAGACGGCTCGGGCGTAACCTGCTGGACTACGTGCGGTCGCAGCGCTGCTACCACTTCGTCATCGACCGCTTCGGTAGGGTGTACCGCGTCGTCCGCGAATCGGATGTTGCCTATCATGCGGGACGCTCAGTCTGGGCAGATGGGCGCGGAGTGTACGTGAATCTGAATTCGAGTTTTCTTTCCATTGCTTTCGAGGCCCAGACGGATGCGGCCAAGCCGTTGAGCGATGCGCAGATCCACGCCGCGCGGGTGCTTACGGAGATGTTGCGCAGCCGCTTCCACATACCCGTGCGGAACTGCGTCACGCACGCCCAAGTATCGGTGAATCCGTTGAATATGCGGATCGGCTATCACACGGATTGGGCGAGCGGGTTCCCGTTTGCCTCTCTCGGCCTGCCGGACAACTACCTCGAAGCAGTGCCCAGCATGTCACTGTTCGGATTTGAATACGACGATTCGTTTCTTACTGCGATGGGCGGCCAGCCCTGGATCGGCGTGACGGCGGCAGGGCGCTCGATCGACCAGCGCGCGAAAGCGGAAAGCATCGCGCCCACGGAATACCGGAAACGCTTGCAACAACGATATCGAAAGATTACGAATGCGCTCTCGCGCATGACCGAGGAGAACCAGGATGAAACCTAATAACCAGACAACGAATTCAGCAGTCGGCCTCGACGTCGGCACCAGCCGGATCGTAGTGGCACACCGCACGCCGGATGACTTCGAATACCGCAGCGAGCTCAACGCCTTTGTGAATATCCCTTTTTCGAAGTTGACGGCATCGGTGCTCCAGCGCGAGCAGATCCCGCACACCCTGCAGAATGCGGAGATCATCGTTCACGGTAACGAGAGCGAGAAGTTTGCCGGGATGATGGGCATCGAGATCCGGCGCCCCATGACGCGCGGAACGCTCGACGCGAAAGAACCAGAGAGCTTGAATTTAATCCGCGAGATCATCACATCGATGGTCGGCGGCACGTCGCACGCCGGTCAGAAACTCTGCTTCACCGTGCCCGCTCCCCCGCTTGGCGCGCAGGAATCGCTGACGTATCACGAAACCACCATGCGCCAGTTGCTGGGCCAATTGGGGTTCGAGACGAAGTCGATTAACGAAGGGCTTGCCGTGATCTACGGCGAACTCGAGGATTCGAACTACACCGGCATCGGCATCAGTTGCGGCGGGGGCCTGTGCAATGTCGCGATGGCCTACCTGTCCGTACCGGTGTTGAGTTTCAGCATTGCGAAAGCCGGCGACTACATCGACGCGAGCGCCGCATCAGTCACAGGCGAGCGAGCGAACCGGATCCGCCTGACGAAAGAGGAGTCGTTCCATCTTAACGGGATGCACTCGGATAAGATCCTCCAGGTGCTCGGCGTCTACTATGACGATGTCATCGAGACGCTGGTGAACGGTATGCGTGAGGCGTTCGCGAAGTCCCGAAATCTGCCTAGGATCGGGCGTCCGGTTCCGGTGGTGCTGAGCGGTGGCACAGCGCTTCCGAACGGCTTCCGCGAGCGCTTCGAGCAGGCGTTGCGCGCTGCCGAATTCCCTGTGCAGATCTCGGAAGTCCGGCTCGCATCGGCGCCGCTGCACGCGGCTGCGAAGGGCGCGCTTGTCGCCGCATTAACGGACATGTAAATCGCGGGTTTCTGCCCGAGTATGGCGAGGGACGATCGCGACGTCCCAAAAGCTAACCGGCCCGGCATGAGGCACCGGGCCGGAATATTCGAGACAGAAAGGAACACAGGCCATGCTCACCATAGACCTGACCATAACGACCGTGTTTGCCTTCACAGTCACGGTGACTGTCTGCCGGAAAACTGCGGAGTAACCAAGTGATTCAGAAAGCCCGGGGTTGAGGCCCCAGGCTCCTCCTTCATCACAGATCGAAAGGCCTGCCGAGAAATACCCTTCTACATACGTCTCTTTTCATTCACAACCATTACTCGATAGAATGTCAGCATACTGCGCTAGCCTGGTGGCGGTGCGGGTAACCTCGACGCTGGGATAATCGCCGAAGGTACAGGAGGGGCATTGGGCGTTCGGATTCGAAATGCTGCGTTTGCGGTGTCTTCAGCCGCGCTGCTGTTGACCATGGATAGTTCCGCGCCTTCTGTCGCTGTTGCAGCACCACCCGCCGCAAGTGCTTTCGACGCGAGCGTTCGCCCGGTCCTCAGCAAGACCTGCTTCGCGTGTCACAACGCAAACATGGCCTCCGGCGGTCTGAACGTCGCCGAACTGCTGAAGCCGGATTCCCTCTCGCAGAACCGCGAAGAGTGGGAGAAAGTCCTCCAGAAAATCCGCACCGGTGAGATGCCGCCGAAAGGTGTTCCTCGCCCGCCTCAAGCTCAGGTCGACGCGCTGACTGGCTTCGTTCAAAGCACGTTCGAAAAGGCCGACAGCATGGTGAAACCCGACCCCGGCCGGGTGACCGCGCGGCGCCTCAACCGCACCGAGTACACCAACACGATTCGCGATCTGCTGGCAGTCGATTTCCGGGCGACCAGTTCGTTCCCCACCGATGACTCGGGCTTCGGCTTCGACAACATCGGCGACCTGCTGACCATCTCGCCGGTGCTGATGGAAAAGTACCTCGACGCGGCCGAGAACATCGCATCCCGTGCGTTGGGCGCGAACCCTCTTCCGAAAAAACCGCTCGAATTCGAGTATCACTCGAAAGACAAAAACATCCAGCGCCTCGATTTCAGCACCATCCAAGCAGCCCATCGGGTCGAGTTCGAAGGCGAATACGACATTCGCATCGGCATGCCGGGCGAACGCTCCGCGGAAGCAAAACCGGTGAAATTGGGTTTTTGGATGGACGGCAAACTACTACACACCGAGGAAGTCGAAACCAAGCCCTCCAAACTCGTGTACTTCAATCCGTACTCGGAAGCCGAATTGCGGCTCTATCTGCCCGAAGGCGATCACGTCTTCCGCGCGGGTTTCATCGACGACGATTTCGTGAAGACGCTCGATGAGAAAGAAGCCTACAACTCGAAGAAGAACAAGTTCCTGAATTCGATCACGTTTGTCGGTCCGTACCCTTCAAAGGTGGAACGCGCGAGCCGCAAGAAAATCCTTGCCTGCGATCCGAATACCGGCAACGCGTGCGTCGAAAAGATACTCTCGACACTGGCGCGGCGAGCCTATCGCGGGCCCGTGACCAGGTCGGAAGTGGCGTCGCTGATGAAGTTCGTCGCCAAGGCGAAATCGGAGGGGCTCACGACGGAGCAAGGCCTGCAGTACGCCATCGAGGCGATCCTGGTTTCCCCGCGCTTCCTGTTCCGTATCGAGCACGACCCGGATCCGACCGATCCGTCCAAAACGCACCGCATATCGGACATCGAATTGGCGTCCCGGCTGAGCTATTTCCTGTGGAGTTCAATGCCGGACGACCAGTTGCTCGACATTGCCGAAGCAGGGAAACTGCGCGTTCCTGGAGTTCTGGACACGCAGATTACACGCATGCTGGCTGACCCGAAGTCCGACGCTTTGGCCGACAGTTTTGCGGCGCAGTGGCTCGAGACCCGCAACCTCGATTCGGTTCGTCCCGATCCCCAGAAGTTTCCCGAATGGGGACCCGAGCTTCGGGATGCGATGAAGACCGAAACGCGCATGTTCTTCGAGGCGGTCCTGCGCGAGAACCGGCCGATCACCGATTTCATCGAGGCCAAGTACACTTTCCTGAACGCACGGCTCGCGAAGTTCTACGGGATAGAAGGTGTGACCGGTCCGGATTTCCGTCGTGTCGAACTAACGGGTGATCAAAGGGGAGGCGTTTTAAGTCAGGCTGGTGTTTTAACCGTTTCAAGTTATCCGACGCGAACATCGCCCGTCATCCGCGGCAAATACGTGCTCAACAACATCCTCGGAACGCCGCCCCCTCCGCCTCCGCCCGATGTACCGCCATTGGACGAAACGGGATTGGGCGAGAAGGTATCGGTGCGGCAACAACTCGAAGCACACCGCGCGAATCCGGTTTGCGCTTCCTGTCACAGCCGCATGGATGTCCTCGGGTTTGGTCTCGAGAACTATAACGCGATCGGAAAGTGGCGCACCATGGACGGCAAATTCCCGATCGACTCCAGCGGCACGTTCCCGAACGGAAAGTCGTTCACAACGCCTGCCCAGATGCGAGCGCTCTTGATGCAGGACCTGCCGGAGTTTGAGCACTGCCTGTCCGAGAAGATGTTGACATACGCTCTGGGTCGCGGTCTGCAACCGTTCGACCGGCGTGCGGTCGACCAGATTGATCGCAACCTGGCGGCCGGCGGCTACAAATTCCAGACCTTGATTCGTGAAGTGATCCGCAGCGTTCCTTTCCAGCAACGCCGCGGGGAGTTGACCAGCAAAGATTCAGGCACAACAAAAGACAAAGAGGTGGCTCGAAGATGATTACGCGCAAAGCGCTGCCGCGGCGCATGTTCCTGCGAGGCATGGGAACGGCTGTCGCGCTGCCCTTTCTCGATGCGATGACGCCCGCGTTCGCGGCCAGCCGCATGCCCGGAAAAGCTCCGGTGCGTATGGCGTTCGTGTACGTGCCCAACGGCATCGACATGCGGAATTGGAACCCGAGTTATGAGGGGCCGCTTCAAGAGCTACCGCGCATCCTCAAATCCCTCGAGCCCTTCAAACAGGACATCACACTGCTCGGCAACCTGACGCACAACAACGGGCGTGCGCTGCTGGACGGCGCCGGCGACCATGGCCGGTGCTGCGGCTCGTACCTGACCGGCGTGCATCCGCGCAAGAGCGTCACCGATATCCATAGCGGCATCTCCTTCGACCAGATCGTCGCGCAGAAAGTCGGAGAAGCTACGCGGTTCCCCTCTCTCGAGATCGGACTGGAGGACGCTCGACAGGCGGGCGATTGCGATTCCGGGTATTCGTGCGCCTATACGAACAACCTGGCGTGGAAGAGCCCCACTCAGCCCCTGCCGCCGATCCTCAATCCCCGGGACCTGTTCGAACGTCTCTTCGGCACCGGGGTGGCGATGACGCCGGAGCAGCGCGCGCAGCGTAACCGAATGCGCCGCAGCATCCTCGATTTCGTCACTGAGGACACTCGGAAGCTCCAAGGCGACCTCGGCCCGACCGATCGCCGCAAACTCGATGAATACCTCTCGTCCATCCGCGAAGTGGAGCGTCAGATCGAACGCGCCGAGAAGGATAACGCGCAGATCGACCCGCACATGGACAAGCCCTATGGCGTGCCGGCCGATTTCGCCGAGCACTTCAAGCTGATGACGAACATGATCACGATCGCGTTCCAGGCGGACATGACGCGCATAGTCACGTTCCTGGTAACGCACGAAGGCACCTCGCGGTCTTATCGCGAGATCGGGATCTCCGACGGGCATCACCCGCTGACGCACCACCAGGGCAAACTCGACCTGCTCGAGAAAGTGGCGGAGATCAACACGTATCACATGCAGCAGTTCTCGGGCTGGGTGGAAAAACTGAAGTCGGCCAAGGAAGGGGATTCCACGCTGCTCGATAATTCGATGATCGTTTACGGCGCCGGACTCTCGGATGGCAATCGCCATCTTCACGACGACCTGCCAACGCTGATCGCCGGTCGCGCCGGCGGCTCTATCAAGTCTGGACGCCGAATCGTGTATCGGAAGGAAACTCCGATGTGCAACCTGTTCCTCACCATGATGGACCGCATGGGTGTTAATGCCGAGGAGTTCGGCGACTCGACAGGTCACCTGCCGGGTTTGGATTTAACCTAGCCATGCAGCGTCCGCCCATGGGTCCGCCGCCCCTCGGCGTCGTATTCGACTCCGATATCGGCGACCGCATCGATGCCGCTCTCGCACTCGCGCTGCTGTACGGTCTCGAGAACAAAAGCGAATGCCGCATTGCCGGCGTGAGCGTCACGAAATCGAACGTGAAAGCGGCGGCGTTCTGCGATGTGCTGGCGCGGTTCTACAAATCGCGACCGCCCGCAGTCGGGATGGCGGACAACGGTTGGATGCCGGCGGACACGGCGATGCTGACGGCGCCGCTGTCCCACGACTATCCGCGACAGGTCGAGAAACTCACGGATACGGCGGATCCGTCGGCCTCGATCCGCAATGCTTTGACAGCCCAACACGATCACCATTGTGTGGTTGTGTTAGCCGGCCCTCCCACGAATCTGCTGAGCGCGCTGGCGCTCTCGGGGGTCAAGGATCTCGTCGCCAGCAAAGTAAAACTGCTGGCCATTGCTGGCGAGGCGAATGCCTTGGAGAAGTTGGTTTCAGAATGGCCGTCGCCCATCGTTATCGCGAGCGACGAGGTCGGCCGCGCGCTGCCATTTCCGGGTGCGAGCATCGAGAAGGACTTTGCCTGGGCCAAGGAGCATCCGATCGTGGATGCGTATCGCGCCTTCAAACCGATGCCGTACGATGCGCCCGCCCCCGCGCTGGCGGCGGCTTTGTACGCGGTTCGATCCAAAGAGAACTACTTCAAAGTCACCGGCAGCAAGCCCCAACGGTTGGTTGTGGACTCGGAACAGAAGGATCGCGTGCTCCTCGCCTACACGGAACTGATCAGCGCGGAGCCAGTGGACCGGTTCCCCCGCCGACGCACTTAGGTCTTCGTTCAGAACCGGCACTCGCGCCCGCCGTGGCGGCGCTATATACTCGCGTGCATGGAACGTCGATCATTCATGAGCTTTCTCGGAGGTGCTGCCGCCGGAATCCCCGCGATGGCCGGGGAAAGCACGCCGGAGAAGGGCAGCAAGTTCTATGTCGTCGAGCAATTCTATTTGAAGAACGGATCGCAGCCGCAGCGGATCCACGATTATTTGAAGAATGCCGCGATCCCCGCACTGAATAAGGTGGGCGGCGGGCCGGTCTTGGTCCTCGAGGCTTTGATCGCGCCGCACATGCCGCAGGTCTCGGCGATCATCGGGTTCAAGTCGCTGGATGACCTGTGGCAGGTGCATCAGAAGGTGATGTCGGACAAAGAACTGCTGCAGCGATTCGAGGCTTGGGAGCAGGGCGAGGAACCGGCGATCGAGAGCATGTCGGCGACGATCCTGCAGGCCACCGACTACTCGCCGGAGTTAGTCGTGGATCGGGAGCCTCGCAAGAATCCGCGGATTTTCGAGTGGCGTGTATATCATTCGCCGACGTCGCGCCAGTTGCGCGCTTTGCATGAGCGGTTCGCGGGGCCGGAGATCAAGATATTCCACCGCTCAGGCGTGCATCCCGTCTTGTACACGAGCACGCTCATTGGGCAGAACATGCCGAACCTCACGTACTTGATCCCATTCGACAGTCTAGACGCCCGGGAGAAAGCATGGAATGCCTTCGGCGCGGATCCGGAGTGGCAGAAGGTGCGGAAGGAGTCCGTCGACAAGTACGGCCAGATTTCGAGCGTCATCCAGATCTCGCTGCACAAGGCCACAGCGTACTCGCCAGTTGGTTGAGGCGATCTATCGGGAGCGCCCGACTGAAGCGAGCGCGGCCGGCGGCAGCGCTTTTACGAAGCCGAGGCGCGCCAGCACCGAGCGGAAGGCGCGGAAGATCATTCGCGCCAGAAGAATTGCGGCTACCACTGCTGCGGTGACGAGTGCAAACGTTATGGCGGGGTGGTTCACTGCTAGCCAAACGCCTGCGGGAACGGCGACGTCGCCCGCGAGGCTCAGCGCGATATTCGAAAACGGTTCGGGGCTGTGATTCACGGCTATCCGCGTCGCTGCTTTGCTAGTGTGACTGGTCAGTGCTACGCCGCCGCAAGCAATCGCGAGCGCCGCGCGAAGGGCCGGATCCATTGTGCCCAACGCCGCCGCGCCGAGTAGTGCCCCGCCAATCGGACGGATGAATGTGTGAATTCCATCCCATAGCGAGTCAAACCAAGGGATTTTGTCGGCGATGAATTCGGCCACGAAGGCAATGCCCGCGGTGGCCAAAACCGCGGGATGTGCGAGCACCTGGAGGTCGTTCAGCGCGGCCGGGAGATGCAGCACATGGAAGCGAATCCCCAGGCCGACAGCTAATACCGTTGCGTAGAGCCGAACACCCGCCAGAAAGCTCAAACCAAAAGCCGATCCGAGCAGTGCAATAGTGTTCATGATTGCCGCCTCAGGCGGTGCGAACTCAGCCGGCGGTGAGGATCTTCGTGATGTCGTTATAGAGGACGAACATCACTACCGCCATCAGGAATACGAAGCCGACCTTGATTACGGCCTCCTTCACCTGAAGGCTCAGGTCGCGGCGCATCACCATCTCAATCAGCAGCAGCAGAATCACGCCGCCATCGAGAATGGGGATCGGCAGGAGGTTGAAGATCGCGAGGTTCAGACTCACCATCGCCATCAGCCCGATGAACGACGCGGCGCCTTCGCGCGCGGCGTCTCCGGAAAGTTGAGCGATGCGGATCGGCCCTTCCAGCGATTTCGCCGACATACGCCGTTCGACAATCCCCTGCAGCATTCGATAGATCAGGCCGGCGCTCTTGACATTCTGCCGCACCGATTCCTGGAACGCGTCTCCGAAGGCAAGTTGGGTGATCTCCATCCGCGGTTCGAGTTGGACACCGATCATCAATCGCTCTTCGCCGTCCATGTTCGTCTTCGTGGGGGAGACACGGACCTCGTGAAGTTGACCTTCGCGCCTATAGACCAAGTCGACAGGCGCACCCTTCGCTTCGTGGATGACATCGTGCAACTTGGGGGTGCTCCTGATCCGCTTTCCGTTCACAGAAACAAGGATGTCGCCCGCTTGAAGACCCGCCTTCGCGGCCTCCATGTTCGGGAATACGTGAGCGATCTGAATGTCGGCTTCTTCCGACCACCCAATCTGGCCGACCCCCATCTTTTCGTCCATCACCGGCGTAACCCGGAGCATCACGCGCTGGCCGTCCCGCTCTACCGCAACGTGCAACTGGCGTCCTGCGTTCGACAATTCCTTAAGAGTTATATCTTCCCAGGCCGGATTGGCTTTGTCGTCGATTTGAACGATCCGGTCGCCTTCCTGGACACCTGCCCGTGCTGCGGCGGAATCCGGAGCGACGTAGCCCACCACCGGCGAGTGCACGGTTGGCAGCTTCGGATATTGATACATGAACAACCCGGTCACCAGGCCGATCGCCAGGATGATGTTCATGAAAGGTCCAGCGAAGGCGATAATCAGGCGCTGCCAGCGGGGTTTCGCTAAGAAACCTCGCGGGTCGTTGGAATTCTCGTCGCCTGGCTGTTCGCCCGCCATCTTCACGTACCCGCCGAACAGGATGGCCGAGAACCGGAAATCTGTCTCGCCTTTCTTAAACCCGAACAGCCGCGGGCCGAAACCGAAACTGAATGTCTCCACCCGGACGTCGAAGAAGCGGGCGGCCCAGTAGTGGCCCAGTTCATGGATCAGGATCATCACCCCGATCAGAACGAGCAACCACCAGACGTTTTGCAGGATCACCATAAGTTTTAATACGCCTTCAGGGAGATTTCGGTTCGCCGGTCAGCACGCAGGCTGACTTTCTGGCGGGCCACGCGGCGCGATTCCCGATCAATCTCTAGCACGTCTCCGACCGTTTTGGCCTCGCGGCTTCCAACGGCATCGAGCGTATCCGAGACCACTTCAGAAATGCCCGGGAATGACAAGTAACCGGTGAGAAAGGCTTCAACAGCAATCTCATCGGCAGCGTTCAGGGTGCAAGTTGCTGAACCGCCAGATTTTTGCGCCTCGTATGCGAGCCGCAGCAAAGGAAATTTCTCGAAATCGGGCGGGAAGAATTCCCAACGCCGCTGTGCGGTCCAATCCAGGCGCGGTACCGGCGCGTCGCCGCGTTCCGGCCATGTGAGCGCATACTGAATTGGCATCCGCATATCCGTTGCCGATACCTGCGCGATGACGCTGCCGTCGTTGTATTCCACCATCGCGTGCACCGTACTCTGCGGATGGACGACTACTTCCACTTCATCCGGACGCAAATCGAACAACCAGCAGGCTTCGATTACCTCAAAACCCTTGTTCATCAACGTGGAGGAATCGATCGTAATCCTCCGCCCCATCTTCCACGTTGGATGATTGAGGGCCTGCTCCGGGCTCACTTGTTGAAGTTGTTCGATCGGAGTTTCCCGAAAAGGTCCACCCGAGGCAGTAAGAATCAGTCGGGTGACTTCGTCTTTTCGCCCAGCCCGCAAGCATTGGTGAGCGCCATTATGCTCACTGTCGACTGGGATCAGTTCCGCATCTTTTTGACGTGCGGCTTCAATAACCAGTTTCCCGCTAGCGACAAGTACCTCTTTGTTGGCGAGTCCGATACGCTTCCTCTGACGCACCGCCTCGTAGGTCGCCTCGAGTCCGGCGACTCCGACGATCGCCGACATCACGAAGTCTACCTCAGCCGCCGTGGCGGCAGCCACTCGCGCCGAAGCGCCGTGCGCAAGTTGCGGCCAGACGGATCGCGCCAAGCCCGCTGAATCGAGTCTCTCGACCAATTCGCCGAGTGCCCGCTCGTCCGCCACTGCTACCAACTTAGGGTGGAACTCCAGGATCTGCTGTGTCAGCAGTTCAGTGTTCCGGCCTGCGACCAGCGCGAAGATCTGGAATTGCTCCGAACGGCGCCGGACTACGTCCAGAGTACTGGTGCCGATCGATCCAGTCGACCCGAGCAGGCAAATCTGAGTCACTGGCGACATGATAACAGACTGCCGAATCAATCGGTTCTGGCGGTTGTTCCTATCTTCCGAGGAGTACTTTCGGACATCAGCCTTTCAGTTTCATGGAACGCAGGTCGTTGTAGCTGATCCGCAAGCTATCCACCGGATCGCCGGGGGTTTGATCCTGCTCAACAAAGTAGTGTTTCACCCCCACCGTTTCGCAGGCTCGGAGAATTGTGGGGTAATCGAGCGTCCCGGTACCGACTTCCTTGAACGCATGCGCCGGCACGTTTTCGTTGTATTGGACCGACGTGCCGAAAGCCTTGTCCTTCAGGTGTACGAGCGCCACGCGATCCTTGTACTTTCGGACGAATTCCGATGGGGTTTGGCCAGCCACCGACACCCAGAACAGATCGACCTCCAGTTGGACGTACTTGGGATCCCAATGTTCCATCAGGACATCCCAGGGCCGCTTGCCTTCCGCTCCGGCGAACTCAAAAGCGTGATTGTGATAGCAAAACACCAGGCCCGCCTTCGAACAAGCCTCGCCCGCGTGGTTCATCTTGTCGGCCAGCGCGCGATACGAGTCGAGATCGCCGCGTTCGTTCGGCGCAAGATACGGCATCACCATGTACGCGAGGCCGTGCTGCTTAGCCTGCCCGATAGCTGCGTCCCAGGTAGAGTCGGTCCGCTTGCCGGTGATGAGATCGGTATCGAAGTGGCCGCTCGGCGCCGTCATGCCGTTTGCCTTCAAAATCGGGACCGTCTTATCCATGTCCGCCTGTAGGACTTCAGCCTCTTTGTAGCCGATTTCCGCTATCTTTTTGATGACACCCTCGGGATCCTGCGGCAGAGTTTTTCGAACCGTGTACAGTTGCACCCCGAGCGGCTTGTCGAAATCCGGCTTCTTCTTGGCAAGCGCCGCAGACGAGGCGATCATTCCGGCGATAAAGGATCGACGTTGCATACGAATGCCAGCATAGCGGATTCGGCGATACTCAGAACGAATGGACAATAATCCGATCTGCATCATAGCCGGCATGGGCCGGGGCATCAGTCGCTCGGTGGCACGAAGATTCGCGTCGGAAGGTTTTGCGGTCGGGATGATCGCGAGGGATGAATCGCTGCTGAAACAGCTCGAAGACGAGATTCCGAATTCGCGCGGTATTGCTGCCGATGCTGGCGACGAGCAGGCGTTGCGCGCGACTATACGCGCGTTCGGCCGGGCGAGTGTCCTGGTCTATAACGCTTCGGCGGGGCACGCCGGGCCGCCCACGGAACTCGAGATCGAAAGCGCAGTTGCCGATTTTCGGGTATGCGCGCTCGGCGCACTATCGGCGGTGCAGGAAGTGGCGCCCGCAATGCGGTCCCGAGGCCAGGGCACGATCCTCCTCACGGGCGGCGGGCTGGCGTTGAGCCCTTCGGCGCAAGTCGCGTCCCTGTCGATGGGTAAAGCTGCGATACGCAGCCTGGCCTTCAGCCTCGCCGAGGAACTCGAACCGCACGGCATTCACGTTGCGACCGTTACGATATGCGGCTTCGTCCAGCCCGGTACCCATTTCGATCCGGACAGCATCGGCGAGGTTTACTGGGCCTTGCATAGCCAGAAGCCCGGAGCGTTTGAGCGCGAAGTGGTGTACCGCTGAGGAGGATGTTTCGAATGAAGACTGCCGCGTACGATCCCGGCTTAACCAATCAGGTTGCAGGCACGCTTCTGCGGGCCATCAATCATGACGGATCCTTCAACGTGCGCCGGCGCGGCACACGCTGGCGGGACACGCACGCGTACCTGTTTCTGATCAATATCGGTTGGTCCCAGTTCATCGCCATGGCAATCGGGGCGTACCTGGTTCTGAACACGATCTTCGCGGGCGTTTATTGGATAGTCGGGTCCGACCAGTTGCACGGCGCCGAGGCGCCCACGGAATGGGGCCGATTTCTGAACGTCTTCTTTTTCAGCGCGCAGACGCTCACGACGGTCGGCTATGGCGGGATGTCGCCGCACGGGATCGCGGCGAATGTCGTCGCCTCCATCGAAGCGATGTTCGGCGTGTTCGGATTTGCGCTCGGTACCGGATTGCTATTCGGACGTTTTTCTAAGCCGTCCGCCAAAATCGGCTTCAGCACCCGGGCTGTCATTGCGCCGTATCAGGATGGTACCGCCCTCGAATTTCGAGTCGCTAACCGCCGGGCGAATCTCATCATGGAACTTGAAGCGAGGGTGATGCTCATGACCGTGGAACGTGTCGGGGGATCATACCAGCGCAACTATGCAAACCTGAACCTCGAACGATCCGCGATCGTCTTCTTTCCGGTCACCTGGACAGTGGTGCATCCCATCGATGAGGAGAGCCCCCTGTTTGGGAAAACCGCCGAGGATCTCGAGCGGATGCAGGCGGAGCTTTTGATCCTCATGAAGGGATACGACGATACCTTCAGCCAGAGCGTTCACGCGCGATACTCCTACCGGTATGACGAGGTTGAATGGAACGTGCGCTTCGGTCCGGCATTCGCCATCGATGAGAGCGGAACGATTGAACTGCGCGTGGACCGTATTTCGGATGTGCAGCCCGAGGTTGGGGAAAAAGGGTAGCCCAGGATTGGGAGGGGCGGGTGCTAATGAGTCAGCCGCCCCGATTCCTGCTTACTGCTGTGGCGGCGGTGTCTGCTGCTGCTGGCGTGCGGCCAGCGACTTCTCCAAGTCAGCGAGTTGCTTTTTGGCCAGTTCGACGTCGGTACCCGGAGGCGCCGCTTCGAGGAATTTCCGGATGTGCGTTGCTGCACCGTTGTAATCGTTCTTCTGTGCGAGGATGACCCCCAGGACGTGCTCGGCCTTTACGAACCGGTGCTGCGGATCCATTTCGATCAGCCGGTTGGCGCTACTTTCGGCTGCGTCGAGCTTGCCGAGATTCAACTTGGCCACCGAGTTCAGGAAGAACGCACGGGGAAAGTCCACGGGATTGAGCCGGATCATGCGATCCGTCACATCGGCGACCTCCTGCCATTTGTTATCCCGTGCTGCAAGTTCCGCCAAGCCGCCATACGGACTGATGAACTTCGGATCGGCTGCCAGGGCTTCATCGAAGGACTTGCGGGCGGCGGCATAGTCCTTGTTGCTGTCCTGGATCACACCGAGTTGATACCATGCCGCGGCGTACTTCGGGTACAGTTCGACTGCCTTGGAGAAATGCTTCTCGGCATCTTCGAACTTGTGTTTCTTCTCCGCCTCCCGCCCTTTGTCGAACGCCTTTCGGGCGTCCTTCGGGGCGTTCAGACTCGTGGCGCTGATCGTGAGCCCCTCGACGTTCCCCAGCCGGTGCAGCACGATGGTGCCGACATCGGGGTTGTCCATGAAACGCCGGCCGCTGAGATTGACGACGTCGGAACGAAACCCCGGAAGGGAAGCGCGAAGGTCGCAGCCCATCAACTGGCGCTCCGACATCTGTCCGTTCATGCCGGATTGGCCCATGCCCCCGCTCCGCGGCACGCCCATCCCCGAGCCGGCGATATCCGAGCCGCTGACGCTGGCATCCATGAACATACTCTGGTTCTTGTTCAGTTCGAAACTGAACCTGCCCTTGGAGTCCGTCATTTGCTGCGGCCTGATGACACCGTTGCAGATCGTTTCGATGGTGACAAAGTCAGGCGGAGGTGTCCCGTCATCGAGCACCACCTTGCCGCTCATATACATCGGCCGCTGCAACTCCGGGAACTGCGTCTGGTCCGGAGTACGCGTGGTCGGGTTCGGAATTGTGGGCCGTGTGTTAGGAGTCGGAATGTTTGGGCTCGGCGTTCCCGGGGTGGTGCGACTGCCGCCACCACCTGCCCCTGCTCCCGGCGAGGTTGATTGCTGCCCAGCTGCTATTGCGACACTCAGTAACGCGATTGAGGCGGTACCGAGAAAACTTCTGAGGAGGAAATGGCGAGTCATTGCGCCTCCACGCTGTTCCCGATTATAGCGATTCAGCACACCTCGCGGGTTCCAGTTTTCGATCGAACGATGTTTTCGCCGAGGCAGTGGGTTTCGGCAAAGCTGGGCACCGGTCCCGCCGGTCAGAAAAGTTCGCCGATGTCGTGCGCAATCGAGCGCGCTTCCAGATGTACCAGGCCGGCGTTTGAGCTCTGCGGGCCCATCACGGCCAGAACTGCTTTAGAACCAGCGGAGTATATGAAAAGCCAGCCCTCTTCACCGCGCACCGAAACTTCACCTAGAGCGCCGACAGCGACGTTCTCGCCGATGCGCTTACCGAGATTCGAGGCTGCTGCCGCCATCGCCGCAACGCGATTGGGATCGGTTCCGTTCGACAACGAGTGTGCGATGGGCAACCCTTCGTTGGAGGCGAGTAGCACGCCTTTGAGATCCGGGATGGCATTCCGGAGAGTCTCAATGTGATTCTTGAGGGCTTCTTGCTTCGACATGATTAGATCCGTTTCTGCGGCTAGTTCGGTGTACCGCCACGCTATTAGCATCGACGGGTAAGACGTAAACTTTAGTCCCCTTCCCACTGTGAGTGCTCAATACTACTCGGAGACTTGATAGGCATTTTCCGCACTCTCTATACGAGGTATAGGGCCGTGACGCTGTCGCGGCGCGCTATCTCAGTTCGGATCTTCGGCTATGGATTTGTCCTTAAGACGAGCGTCCACCTGGGATTTCGCTGAGTAAAGGATCGATTGGCTATCGAGTCAATGAGTCGAACTGCCGATGAAAAGGGTTATGCGGTGTCTCTACTGCGGCAACGAATTGGCGCTGCTGAAGAAACTCACCGGTGAAGGTGAGTTTTGTTCGGAAGCCCATCGCCAGAAGTACCAGGAGCAATACAACAGGCTGGCGTTGACCCGGCTATTAGAGGTTAATGAGGGTGCCGACAAGCAGCCAGCACCTCCGTTGTCGAAAGTCGGACGCCTTTCGCAGGCAGCTATTCCGTCCGGCGCCAGCTACAAACGGTGCGACTATCCTGACCTTGTCGATTTCTTTGCGCAGAATCCCGCGCCGGTTGTCGCAACCCACCGGCTTTTCTCAGCAGACGCGTTCCTTGCGCCCGTGCCGGCATGCCTGCCCGCGCCTGCTTCGCACCCATCACCCCTAGCGGCGTTGGCGCTCGCCGTGAGTGCGGAATTCGATGTGGCGCCCGATGCGATGAGGGCACCAGGAGGCAACGAAAACATGAACGAAGTGCCGATCGAAACGCCTTCCGGCGATCATTCGGAGACCTGTGGCGACCGCGACCTCGGTCCCAAATTCGGTACTGAATTTGCCGAGAAACTCAGGAATCTGATGCCATCGATGAAAACCCAAGGGGCGAAGCCAGTTTCATACGAGTCGCCCGCGACGGTTGCCACGGTCAAACCCACCGCTGTTTACGAAATTGACGAGACGGCTGCCAGCGAACCAGTCGACGTGTCCGCGTCGATCCGGGCGTTGGAAGCCGAAATCCTTCCTGCCGGCGGCTTGTGGCCGCAAGCTCATCAGCATTCCGACTATATGGAGGACGACGGAGAGATGGAGGATGACGATGATTCTTCTCCGATCGTCGTCATCAATCTGGATGCTTTGTACAAGCGTGTACTGACTCCGCCGCCTGCTCCGCAGCCTATCGCTCCGCCAACTGTTACGATTTCGGATTCTCCTGAATTGCTCAGATTGCTCGGGATCGAGCCCGAAGAGCCGGCGGTTGAGGTCGAAGCTCCGGCTGTTCCGAAAATCACGGCTAAAGAAGATACAAACAGCCCGGACCTTCAGAACTGCGACGTCGCGGATGAGGTTGCATTCCTCCCCGCGGATCGCGTCGAGTCGATCCCGGCACTTTGGGCGGAACTCGAGACGGTTCACCTCCACCTTGCAGTTGGTGCTGCCGAACCAATCGCCGCCACGGATCTACCCGAACCGGAGTTCTCGGTTCAAACTCCGGTCGTTACACTTCTGCCTCTCCGGCCCAAGATGCTTTTCGGCCCTCGCCCGGGCTCGCTCGAGGAAAATGGGTCGGATTCGACTGCCGGCGCCGCACCGGTTGCGGAGACCTCGTCCGCGGCAACACACGGAGGAAGCGCTTCACCGGTGCTCTTCATTGAGCCGCAATCCGAGCCTCATTTCGACGTTAGTGCGGATGTTGCGGTTGAACCGATCGATCTGCCACCGCCGGCGCCCGGCCGATCAGAGCCGGCAACGAAACCAGGCGATGTTGACGCCGCGCCAGAGTCTGTACCCCGTTCGCCGGGTGTCCGCACGCTCGATCCCCTGCCGCCCAAACAGGACGACGATTTGAGCGCTCTACGCCAGGAAATGGAGCGCCTCGGCGCCGCTGTCCAAACCGCGCCCAAGAGGCGGCCGAAGTACCTTCCTATCGTCCTCGCGATCCTCTTGCTTGGCGGTGCCGCACTCGTCGCTTACTTCTTCCGGGAGGCTCTGCTTACCACCCTGGAACCCCTCATCCATCGGAGCTCGAGGGAGAAGTACGGCGCGACCCTCATCTCCGCCGAAAGCGGTTGGATTTCGGACTGGACGGGCACCGGGTCGGATCTGCCCGGCAGGCGCGTCGAGCTGTTCAAGCCGTCGATAGCAAAAAACAATTACAGGATCGAGTTGCAAGGCCGCATCCCGGCGACAGGTCTGGGCTGGGTGTTCCGCGCCACCGACCCGGACAATTACTACGGGCTCGTACTGCGCGTTGTGAACAACGATCCGGCACCGAAGTTGGCACTCCCCCGGATCGCCGTCATCAGCGGAATGGATTCAGAGACTTCACCGGTGGACCTCGCGGTTTCGGCGAGTTCCGACTCCATTTTCCATGTCCGCACGGATGTCTGGGACTCCACCTTTAAGACGTACGTCGAAAATCAGCTTGTGGACACCTGGCGCGACGACCGGCTGCCGGGCGGCGGGTTCGGACTATTGCGGGACGGCGAGGGAATCAATCCGACCGCGAACCTCTACGCGTTGCGGCTGAATTGATGCATGGATCAGACCTACGCTCACTAAAGGATTGATATCGATGCCGGAATTAACAGATCAATGGCTCTGGTTTGCCGATGAACAACTCGTGGAGGATCCATTGGGCCCGGATGAGTTAGCTCCGGCAGATGCACTTCGTCCTTCTGCGACAGCGGTTACGGGCTTGGCGCTGCATATGCACGCAATGGGACAAACCATTCAATCGATTGCAGCACTCCAGCAGGCCCTCGATTCGGGTGAACCGGCTGCAGATCTTCACGCCCTTGCCGGCCGCTTGTATTTCGAGCTGGAGAATTTCGAGTGCGCCCTGTCCCATTTCAATGCCCTGAGCGACTTGGCCCCGAATAACCCGGCCATCAGTTTCAACGCGGCCCTCTGTTACGACCGCCAGGGGAGGCACGAGCAGGCGATACAAGCGTTCACGAACGCGGGATCGGGCGCTAACGGGTTGTGGCAGGCACAGGTAGGTTTGGGGTACTGTCTTCTTCGGCAAGGTTCCCACAAGGAAGCTCTGAACGCGTTCCAGGATGCGCTGGAGTTACAGCGCGACTCCGACAGGGCGATATTCGGCATGGCCGTCACTCTCCACCTGTTGGGGCGAACGGAAGAAGCCGAGCGCGCCTACCTCCAACTGCCTCCCACTTATGCCGAAAACACCGACCTGTTGTCGAACCTGGCGGCGTTGGCGGTTCTCCGAAGGGATTACAAAAGGCTGCGCGGCTGTGCGGATCATCTTCTGATGATCGACCCCGATTCGCGGGTGGCCAGGCGCGCCATGTTCGCCGCCGCTTTCGGAGAGGGCGACCTGGATTCAGCGATTCGGTGGGCCGGCGAGCTAACTGTTGCCGAGCCGCAGAACCATCAAGCCTGGTTTGAGTTAGGAATGGTCCATCAGAAAGCCGGCAGATTCGACGCGGCTGCGGATGCTTACCGCGAGGCGTTGCGCCTGCAACCGCACCTCGCCGAGGCTCGAGCGAATCTCGGTGCCGTGCTCCTTTATGCTGGTGACCTGAACGCGGCGAAGGCGAGTTTCGAAGAAACGCTCACGCTGAAACCGTCGCCGGAAGCACTCTGGAACCTCGCGCTGGTTTGCGAGAAACTCGGACAACCCGCAGAGGCGGAACTGGTCTACTCGCAATTGGCGGAGATCCGGCCGGAAAGCGCTGAGGTATGGTTCCGGCTCGGGACGTTGCGGTTCACCCAGGGCGACCTATCGCGGGCACTCGAGAACTTCCGCGCGGCAGCCATCGCTAAACCCGATTGGCCGGAGCCGGTCGTGAATGCGGCCATTTGTAACCGCCGGCTCGGACATTCTTCCGAAGCCTGCGCGACTTTCGAAGACGCGCTGGTGTTGTCGGCGGGCAACGTGACAGCGCTGGCCGGATTGGCGGCTGTACATGCCGAATTGGGACAAGCGCGCGCGGCTTATGCGGCCTACTCCCGGCTGCGAGCCATCGCGACGCCCGACCCCGCGCTCGCGTTCAACGTTGGGCTGGTTCTACAGCGATCCGGAGATGCGCCGGCAGCCGCCGAATGCTTCAGGGACGCGTTAAACGGGCGCCCGGACTTCGTTGCAGCGCTGGTGAACCTCGGACACGCGCTCGATTCGGAAGGACAGCCGGACGAGGCGAGACTCCACTGGACCCGCGCGAAGGATCTGGATTCTTCGCTGGTCACCCATTAGTCTGTGAAAGAGTTCTCGAAACAGCCCGCTACCCGTCTTATGATGGGCTAGATGCCGACATTCTCCATCGCAGTTATCGCCGGGGACGGCGTAGGCTGTGAAGTCACTCCCGCCGCACAACGCGTCCTCGAACATGCAGGCAAGAAGTTCGCGACAAGCTTCCAATTCACTGGTCACGATTGGGGCGCCGAGTACTATTTCAAACACGGCCGCATGATGCCGGTGGGAGCCTTGGACGTGCTCCGGCAATCCGATGCCATTCTTCTCGGAGCGGTGGGGCACCCGGACATTCCGGATCACGTGACGCTCAACGGCTTGCTGCTGCCGATACGCCGGGCGTTCGATCAGTACGCGAACGTCCGCCCCGCGATGCTGTATCCGGGGGTGGAGTCCCCGTTGGCCAAGTATCGCGGAGGGGACATCGATATGGTCGTCGTGCGCGAGAATACGGAAGGTGAATACGCTCAGGTCGGCGGGTTTGTTTACCACGCGCAGCCTGAGGAAGTCGCCATTCAGACGGCCGTCTTTACGCGTCGAGGCGTCGAGCGGGTGATTCGGTTTGCTTTCGAACTGGCGTCCAAACGCCGCAAGCGCGTGACGTCGATCACGAAGTCGAATGCACAGGGCTATGGAATGGTGTTATGGGATCGGACATTCCAAAGCGTGGCGTCCGAGTTCCCGGGCATCGAGACGGAGTCGCTACTGGTCGACGCAGCGGCGATGAATTTTGTGCGGCGCCCGCACTCTTTCGATGTCGTCGTAGGCTCGAATCTGTTTGGCGATATCCTAAGCGACCTGTCGGCCATTGTTACGGGTAGCATCGGTTTGGCCCCCAGTGCGAATCTCGACCCAACCCGCCGGTATCCCTCGATGTTCGAACCGGTTCACGGTTCGGCTCCCGACATCGCCGGCCAAAACGTTGTAAATCCGTTGGCTGCCATTCTGTCCGGCGCGATGATGATGGACCATCTCGGCATCCCGGAATGCGCGAGGAACATCGAGCGCGCGGTTGCCGCCGTACTTGCCGAGCGCCGCGTTCTGACGGTCGACTTGGGTGGAAGCAGCAGCACCACCGAAGTCACGGACGAAGTCATCAGCCACCTCTGATCGAACACAGACATCGCGCCGGGCGGTCGATGTCTGACGTGCAGCAGGCAAAACCTTCGTTCAGACAATTGCGGCTGCGTGCCGATGAGAGAGTTTGAAGGAGGCACGTTTGGCACTCGCTGAGGTTCAAAGCCGCGCCGGGAAATATGTCACGTTCCAACTGTCGCGCCAGTACTTCGCGATTCGTTCGGACCGTGTTCGACAGATTCTTCCGGTTGCCGACGTTCGCCCAGCGCAGCAAAGTGTGCCCTTTCTGCAAGGATCCGTTGCCGCCAACGGAAGGCTGATTCCGGTTGTGGATGTGCGTGACCGGCTGGCTGTGAACGTTCGTCCGTTCCGGTCCACGGCATCGGTCCTGGTGATCGCGCTCGACGGTAACTGCCCCCTGAGTTCGGTGGGTGTGATAGCCGACAAACTCAGTGAAGTTGTGGATTTTCGAGATAGCGACATTCGCGGGAATACGGCGCAGCAGCACATGCAAGGCCGGGCATACGGCAGACCGAAGACCCTTGTCGAGTTAGAAACGTTGCTGACTCGCGAGGACTGGGCGCTGCTCGGCGCGAGTCTGTGTTGATCGGACCCGGTCGGGCGACGAGTCCGCGCGACTGACCTACCCCCGAATTCCGTCGAACGCCTGCTCGATCTCCCGCTGCACCTGCGGTGGCACCGGTGTCAACGGAAGCCGCGGCGGACCGCCGTAATATCCGTTCAGGTCCATCGCATACTTTAACCCCGGTATCCCGAACTTCGTCGTCACCAGTTGTGCTGCTCGGGAGATCCGGTTCTGCCAATCCCGCGCAGCTTCCGTGTCGCGCGTCCGGTGTGCTTCCCAGATAGTGACCGTTGCATAGGGAGCCGCATTGGCAAACGCCAGCACTGCGCCAGCCGCGCCAACCGCAAACGAAGGCCACAGCGTCGGCGCCGACCCGACCAACACCTGGAATCCGGGCTTCACCTCGCGAATCATCTGCATCACCTTCTCGAGGTTCCCCGAACTCTCCTTGATCGCAATCATGTTCGGGTGCTGCGACAACTCGACGACCGCTTCCGGGCTGATGTCCAGACCGGTGGCCTGAGGCCAATTGTAGATCATGAGAGGAATCTTGGTTTGATCCGCAACGCTGCGGAAATACAGAACTTGGGCTTCGGTTTTGTTCAGGAGGTTCTTGTAATAGTGAGGGGTCCTCACCATCGCTGCTTTGTAACCGATTTCCGCGGCGCGGTTCGTGAGCGCGACGGTCTCGCGCACACCTTCCATTCCAGTCCCGGCAAGCAGTAGCTTGCTCGAATCGGCGTATTCTGCCACCCACTCCCAAAGCTGGATCTTCTCTTCGGTGGTGAGATAGACGCTCTCGCCCGTCGAACCGCAAACGACGTACCCGGAGAGAGCCGTCTTGTTCCACTTCTCTACGTTGTGCTGGACCTTAGCCTTGTAAAGATCGCCCTTGTGATCGAATGGTGTGGCAATCGGAGGGAAGATACCTTGAAGTTTCATGGCGGAAAAGGGGCGAGGAATGCCTCGCCCCCGAATACCGGACAGGTTTCGGCGAGTACTAGAGTTTGGGCTGGGTTGTGAATGTGATAACCAGCGTGTACAGAGCCAGCGACTCGATCAGCACGAGACCGAGAATCAGAGCGAAACGGATTCCCGCGCTCGCCCCGGGATTACGCGCCATGGCTTCTGCCGCGCCCGCGACAGCCTTGCCCTGCGCGAGGCCGCAAAGACCGGACGCGAATGCCATCGCCAGGACTGCCGCTACCGGCTGCCAACTCAAGCCGCCCGCTGCCGCGCCGCCCGGAGTCTGTGCAAAGATCGGCGTGGCCAACAGGAACAGAATCGCAAAAATCAAACTGAGCTTCTTCACTTCAGTTTCCTTTCCTATGAAATCGCCTCAGGAGGTGGTTGACGGCGTGCCTTTGGGAGGCCGCCGCCCTCACACTGGGCGGAACCGCAAAACTAGTGCTCGTGCGACACAGCGCCGCTGACGTAAATCATCGTCAGCAGTGCGAAGATGTACGCCTGCAGAAATGACACAAATACGTGCAAGCCCATGAACAACGCCGGCGCGACCAAAAACGTGAGCTTCAGGAACGCGACAGTCACCTGCTCGCCGGCAAACATATTGGCAAAAAGTCGGATGCTGAGAGAGAGCGGACGGGCCAGGTGGCTGACCAACTCGATGGGGACCATCAGTGGCGCCAGCAACGGCATCGGCCCAGCGAAGTGCTTCAGGTAAGGCCAGACGCCCTGTTCGCGAAAGCCCCAAAAATTGTAATAAACGAAGGTCGATAGCGCGCATCCCACCGGAACCCACGGAAACATGGTCGGCGATTCGAAAGCCGGGATGATACCGATCAAATTGCAGATCAGAATGAATAGAAATAGAGTTCCGAAGAAGGGCAGATACTTGCCCGGATGATGTACGCCTGCGTCCTCGGCGGTGTCGCGCAAAAATCCCCAGATCACTTCGACAAGGTGCTGGGCTTTCCCCGGCCGATCGACCGAGAATCCGCCGCGAATCACAGCCACGCCAATCATCATCAGCGCCACCACCAGGAGTTCCATGACGATCCAGTTCTCCCAGGGGCGCACCGGGTTCGTGGCGTGCAAATTGAACCAACCCAGGACGGTGTTGGCGAGTCCTGCAAGATGGTCGTTAAACAGGCGCGTGAGCCAAAGTTCGTGTTCTTGCATTAGCGGGTGAAAACCAACTCGTAGATGATCTCGGCCAGAACGGCCGCTACGGATATGAGCAAACCAGCAACGAGCGCCAGCAGGCTGACTCCAAGAAACCTAATTATAACAAAGCAGATCGCGCCCAAGATAAGATAACGGAGCCCCAAGAATACCGCCGATATCGTTCGCCCGGATGCGTTTGGATCGATGCCGCTAACCAGTCGGCGCCACCAGCGAAGATTCAGGATGGAGGCGACCGCGCCCACCGCGCAGCCGAAGGCGTCACGCAATCCGCTCCGCAGTAGAAATACGATCACCGCCGCCAAACCGAAGCCGACGGCCAATCGCATCATGCGGTTCAGCGCGCGTTCGTAAAACGCGGGATCGTCAGTCACGCGTTGTTGTTATCTTTCAGCAGTTCCCGAAACAGTTCGACGAACCCGGCGGCGATTCCAATGAACAGGAAGACAATGTTGAGATAACTGGTGTCGAAAACCTTATCGAGCAGGTAACCGATGACGTACCCGGCGAAGGTCGTCGATGGAATAACAAAGGCCAGGGCCATATACTTGCCGACCATGGCCAGCGCGTTGTCTCGCTTCTCGGTCATTGCGCTCGCTTCCTCCCGAGTACGGTGGAGGCCTGATCCGCCGCCTCTTTCACTAGAAAGCCCATCTTCGGACGTGAGGGCATAATATCAGCCCCGAAGCCGAATTCGTCGAGTGTCTCCGATGTGGTGGGGCCGATCGAGCCGATCATCAAACGATGCATCGCCTCGCGGACCGCCCCTTCCGCGCCGGATTCGGCTGCAATTCGAAACAGATGAACTACCTGGTTCGATGTCGTGAACAGGACAACATCAAACTCACGAGCGGCGAGCCTCCGGACGGCCTCGCGCAGCGGGCCTGTATCTTCCGGAAGGTCCCATTCGTACACGCGCACCGGTGTTACTTCGGCGCCTCTGCCGCGCAGCGCCGCAAGGAACTCCTCGTTCGTCTTTCCGTATTCCTGTACGGCGATTCGTCGCTCCGGCCGGCCTTCTATCGCCGCCAGAAGTTCCTTCCAGGTATTCGGCTCGGGGACGGTCACCGCCGCAGGCACATTCTTCTCTCGCAAAACCGCCATCGGTTTGGGTCCGCGCGGAACGACCGCGACCTTCCGCAGCGCGTCCCAGAACGCCTCGTCCGGATACCGTGATGCGAGCACGCGTGCCAGTGCGCGAGTGCCCACCCCGGTGAGCAGAATCACCATCTCGTAGGCGCCGGCGAACAGTTTCTCGGCGAATTCGAACGCGGGGTGATTCGATTCAACCGGCACTTCACGCATCGACGGCGCGACGAAAGGATCGCCGCCTTGTCTGCGGATCAACTCGGCCATTTCCACTGCGCGGCGGCTTTCGAGCGCCAGCACCTTCAATCCGTCGAACGGCATACGTCCCCCGCAATCGCCTCCTGTTCGAACGCCTTCTGCCCCAGCCTCGCGGCGCTGATCGCAATCCCGAGAACCGAAAAGGTGCATACGACATAGGCCGCCCACAGGCCTGCCAACAGCGGCGGCGAGATCCACACCGGCTTATCCACGGCGAGGCGTTCGAAGATGCCGTACGACCATCGCCCCAGCGGAAACGCCGCCAATCGTCCAGTGGAAGAGTAAGAGATCAGCCCGGCGTAGTACGGCATCATCACCACGTGACAGCCGTAGATGTCCAGCGCCCCAAGCATGAATGCAGGTATGGCCGTGGCGCCCAGCGACAGCGCACGATACCCGTAGACCAGCAGGCAGATCTCGAGCGCGCCCGCCGTCGCCAGGTACCATCCCGGCGCCACGGTCTGTCCGGTGCTTCGAAATGTGGAGATGGCGTGATATGCGACGACGAGGACGATGGACGAGTGAAGCGCCAACAGAACCGCGAAGGAGCGATTGCCGGTCCGCCAACTTCGAGAGATGCCGAACGCTGAACCGAGAAATACCAGCAGGAGTATGCTGTAGACCCAACTTCGCAAACTCAGGAAACTCGCATTTCCGCTCCACATGTGCGTGTTCCAGGCGAAATCGGCAGCGTGCAGCCAGTTCACCCCGGCAACTGCCGACAAGAGGTTGCCGGCCGAGGCGCCGGCCAGCGCCCCCGCGATCGCGTGAGTCGATAAATACCACCAGCCGGACACCGCCGCCGCTGTTCCCAGAAACACCAGGACCGACCACCTCCTGCGGATCAGAACAACAGTGCACATGAGCAGGACGGCGATGAAGTGAATGCTGGTGAGAAGCCCCAGCCCGGCGAGGAAACCCGGCAGGACCGCCTGCCAAGGCTCCGACACCCACAAAATCGCCAGCGCGACCGCGGTGATCAACAGGAGTTCGAGTGCAGCGGCGCTCACATGAGTCACACTGAACATCACTTGGGGAACCACGGCGAACGCAGCAGCGGCACAGACGGCGGCAATGGAGTCGCGAAACACGGTTTCGCCAATGAGGTAAACAAGGGGAACCGTCAAAGACGCAAGCAGCACATCCGCGATTCGCAGAACAAAAACCTTGTCGAGGAGCGAGGCTTTGCCCATCGCGGCGTACAGAAGGGACATCATCCAGTGATACAAGGGCGGGGGCGGGTGCTCGGCGCCACGCGATTCGCGGACTTTCTCAGCCGTACCGGGCAATTTCTGAAGGTCCTTGTCGCGCCGTGCGCGTTCATCCTCCGGAAGCCTCCAGAAATCGTCGTAGGTCAGGGCGTTTTTTCGCACGGGCTCGTCGATGTAGCGCGGCAGCGGAGCCAGTTCCAGCGAGCGTGCGACTGCCGCGGGTGGGCGCGCTCCGGGCGTCAGTACATCGCCGGCGGCAGCGGCGTCGATACGGCTGATTTCGGAGATCTCTCCGACGCCTTCCCACAGCGGAATTGCGCACGCGTAGAACAGACCTCGCGCCAGGAAGCACAGCCAAATAGCGATGATGATTCGCGCGTATGCGGGATGAAACACGCCTCGACTCAAGACTACCACCGGCGGACACCGAGAGCGGAGTTTCGCGAATGCGACTGCGAGTGAACGCGGAGGAACGCTTATTGGATAATTAAACATGTCCCTCGCCACAGCGGCGACTGCGCCTCCGGAAACGATCGCGAAATACGAGCCGGTGATCGGTCTCGAGGTGCACGTCCAACCCGCAACGAACACGAAGATCTTCTGCGGATGTCCCACCGGATTCGGCGCGCCGCCGAATACCAACGTCTGCCCGGTGTGCCTGGGGCTTCCCGGCGCGCTTCCCGTGCTGAACCGGCAGGCGGTCGAGATGGCGATCAAAGCGTCGCTCGCCCTGCGCTGCCGTGTGAATCCGGTTTCGCGTTTCGCTCGCAAGAACTATTTCTATCCGGACCTTCCGAAGGGCTACCAGATTTCGCAGTACGATCAGCCCGTCGCCGAGCACGGCTGGGTGGATGTTCAGGTCCAGGAACAGCCGAAGAAGCGCATCGGGATTACACGCGTCCACATGGAGGACGATGCGGGCAAGAGCGTACACGACGGATTCAGGGATTCGGATCGTTATACGTACGTGGACCTGAACCGCTCCGGAACGCCGCTGATTGAAATCGTCACCGAGCCGGACATGCGTAGTTCGGACGAAGCCTACGCGTTCCTGACGGAGCTCAAGCAGGTGATGCAGTATCTCGGCGTTTCGAGTTGCGACATGGAGAAAGGGCATCTGCGCTGTGATGCGAACGTGTCGGTGCGTCTGAAGGGCGTTGAGACGCTGGGTACGAAGGCCGAGGTGAAGAACCTGAACTCGTTCCGCTTTTTAAAAATGGCGCTCGATTACGAGATCGCACGTCAAGTCGCGGTAATCGAGAGCGGCGGCCGAGTGACCCAGGAGACCCGGTTGTACAACGTCGATTCGGGCGAAACCGTCGGCATGCGCAGCAAGGAACAGGCCCACGATTACCGTTACTTTCCGGAGCCCGACCTTGTCCCGCTGCGGATCAGCGAAGCCTGGCTAAATGAATTGAAGTCTCAGGTGATCGAACTGCCCGCCGATCGGCGCGAGCGATTTCTGAGGGACTATGGGCTTCGCGAATATGACGCGGACGTGCTCACTCAGACCCGGGACCTGAGCGAATACTACGACGGCGCTGCGAAAGCATCAGGCGATGCTCGCGCGGCTGCGAACTGGGTGATGGGCGACCTGCTCGGGGCATTGAAGGCGGACGGCAAGGAGATTGCGGACTCGCCCGTTACTCCCGAGAATCTCGGTGAGCTGATCGCGCTGATCTCCAAGGGGGAAATCTCGGGGAAACTCGGTAAGGAAATCTTCGCGAAGATGCTGGCTTCCGGCGAGTCGCCCCGCGTCATCATGGAACGCGAGGGCCTGAAGCAGATCAGCGATGCAGGGGCGCTCGAAAAGATGGTGGACGATGTCATTGCCGCGAACCCCAAGCAGGTGGAACAGTACAAGGCCGGCAAGACCACCGTCATAGGGTTCCTTGTCGGTCAGGTGATGAAGGCCAGCCGTGGGCAGGCGAATCCCGCCGCCGTGAACGAAATTCTGCGACAGAAGCTATCGTGACCGTCTGGTTCGGGATAAGCCGGACTACTTCGCCCCAGGTTCGGGGCCCGGCGGAGGATGGGGTAGGAGAGTTCTCCGCTTGCTCCGCGGCGGACTGATCTCTCCGCTTCTTCACCTGCTGGTAAACGACGGCCGCGGCAACCCCTGCCACTCCGGCAACGGCCCATATGGCCAGCAGGCGGCCCGTGTAATCAGGTACTGGGGGCGGAACGGAAACGATGCCGTTCTCGTCCGCCACCGCCGGTTCTTTTGCATACCTGCCCCTGGTGGGTCTCTTGAATGATGAACTGAATTGCTTCAGCAGGTCCGGTGTCTGCGCGCCTTTGATCGGCCAGCCATGGCCCGCGCCTACCGCACTCGGCAGAAGCGCCGCCAGCGTTTGAATGGAAGAGTCCGCTGCCGCCCAATCCACAGTGAACGGGGCGGGAGGCCGGTAAAACTCGGGTTTCCGTGTGATTGCGGTGTAAGGCGAATCCTGGTTCACGGTGGCGAGCGCATCTCCGGCAAGCAGGATGCGGTCCCGTTCGCGGAACAGAGAAACGTGCCCGTGCGTGTGCCCCGGAGTATGGATCCACTGCCAACCCGGCATCGCGGGCACCGACCCGTCGGCAGGCAGAGGACGCACCCGCGCTCCGAAGTCGTAGCCCTTGGACGGCATCACGCGGGCGGCGAACCCGATCATTCCTCCCACCGTCGGATCCTTTGGGGCGTATCTGCTCTTTCCAGTGAGGAACGGCAGTTCCAGTGGATGCGCGTAGACCGGTACGTCCCACTCTTTCGCAAGATCGAGCGCCGAGCCCGCGTGATCCCAGTGCCCGTGCGTCAGGATGATGGCTGTGGGACGCGCGGCGGACCCGAAGCGACGCTCCACAGCCCGCCGGATCTGCCGGGCGAATCCGGGCAGCCCCGCGTCGACGAGTACCAAATTGTCGCGGCTGCCGACGATGTACAGGTTGGCGAACAGTGTGGTAAATCGAAGTATGTCGTCGGCGAGCAAGTCGCGCGGAAGGACTGGGTGGTCCACAGGTTCAAAGGACGCCATACACCTAGGATGCGCAGATCCTGAACCTGTTGCACGGAACCTTGGGATGCTCGATGCTTTACGGCGCGTGGTGGCCCGCATCCCACGGGGTAAAGTGGCAACCTACGGCGCGGTTGCGGAGGCGGCGGGCTATCCCGGCGCGGCGCGCCAAGTCGCCTGGGCGCTGCACAACAACTCTGCCGGCCTGCCCTGGCACCGTGTTCTAGGGGCCGGCGGACACATCCGATTGCCCGGCGCGTCCGGACTCGAGCAGCGCATGCGTCTCGAGCAGGAGGGCGTCACGTTCGCTGGAGTGCGCGTAGTGATGCAGCGTCATGCGGCCGCTTTGGTGAAAAAGAGCGTTTCGGAAAAACCGGGTGCAACCCTCCGGCGCGGGGCTTCGAAATAATTCGACGGCTCGGTCAATGCGGGGACGGGTGGGCTGGCGGCGTATCCGGCGCGTGCGACTCCGGTTCGGCCAACGCGCCCGTTTCGTTCAGGATGATGATGTCGCAGCGACGGTTGCGAGCCCGGCCCTCCTCGGTATTGTTCGAGTCGATCGGCGCGGTATCGGCATAGCCTCCGATGGACATGCGTGACCGCGGCACGCTATACCGGGTGGCCAGCAACTCGAGGATTGCGATGCTGCGCGACGCAGACAATTCCCAATTGCTGCGAAAACGGGCGGTATGGATGGGAATCGAGTCCGTATGGCCTTCGAGTCTCACCGGATTGGGCAGTTTGTTGATCGCCGCCGCCACTTTCGCCATGCTCTCGTAAGCCCGGCTGTTCACTGTATCGTCGCCCGACGCGAACAGTGTCGCTTCCTTGAAACTGACCGCCAGGCCGCGCGGTTGCATCGACACGACCACCTCGCCATTCTCTATCTCCTTGCTCAACTCCGCCGAGAGCACCTTGAGCGACGGAAGGAGTTCGGCGAGGTGTCCGCGTTTGTCGTCCGCGGATTTCCGGGCACCGCCCGGACCTCGCAGTTGCGCATTGCCGCGGCCTTGATCGTCAACCGTGCCGCCCAGCAGGACCGAAACAACCGAGGCCATTTTCCCTTCTTCGAGAGCCTTCTTCACTGATTCGGAGACGCGCGCGGCTTTTTGTTTGTCGGTGGAATTGGCGAACATCACGACGAAGAACGCAAACAGCAGCGTGATGAAATCGGCATAGGAAACGAGCCAGCGCTCGTGGTTCTCGTGACCTCCGGCTTTTTTCCGCCGAGACATTAATCGCCAGTCGCTTCTGCCGCGCGTGCCGGCGCCTTTGCGGCGGCTGAGCGCGATGCTTTCTCCGCGCCGCCGTGTATATAGGCCTCGAGCTTGCAGCGAATCAGTTTCGGGTTCAGGCCCTCGACGATGCCGCCGACGCCCTCCACGATCAGCTCTTTCATTTGCGTCTTATGCTGCGCGCGACTTTTGATCTTGGTGGCCATCGGCAGCAGAACCAGGTTCGCCAGTGCAACGCCGTACACGGTGGCCACGAACGCGGTTGCGATGCCATGCCCTACCTCGTCGGTGTTGGACAGATTCTTCATCACCTGGATGAGACCCATAACAGCGCCGATGATGCCCACGGTCGGCGAGTAGCCTCCCGCGCTCTCGAATACCTTGGCTTCCAAGTCCGCCCGGTGCTCTTCGATCGCGATATCCAGTTCCAGCATCTTCCGGATCTCCTGCAGATCGGTACCGTCGACTGCGAGCGTGATAGCTTTCCTCATGAACGGATCTGCAATTGTGTCGGCTTCAAGCTCGAGCGATACCAAGCCGTTCTTTCGAGCGCGCGTGGCGAAGCCGATCAGGTCTTCAATGAGACCGTCGGGGGCGATCGTCTCTTCGATGATCACCTGCTTCAACCGCTTCAGCGCTCCGAAAACCACCTGCATAGGCATGCTGACCAACACGGCGCCGAAAGTCCCACCGAGTACGATGATCGCCGCAGTGATTTGCGTAACGTCGCGAATGTCGCCTTTTTCGAGTTTCAGCCCTCCGAGCAGGCCTCCAAACGCGATGATCAGCCCTATGAACGTTGCGAAATCGGGTTTTTTGGACGTCTTTCGTGTTTCCGCCATGACCCCGCTCCGCGGTTACTCCTCTTCTGCCTCGTCTTCGTCCTCCTCCGAACGGCTGGATAACGCAGCCCGTGACGAGTTCGCGGAAACAAGCGCCGGGCAGGGCGCCAACGCTGCACATATCGCTCTCCGAAACGCGATCACTTTTTGAATCACCTCTTCGGCGGTTTCCAGGACCCTGATCTTTTGTCCGGTGGTCATACTGATAACCGTATCCGGGGTTACTTCAACATGCTCGATCAGGTCCGAGTTAAGGACGAGCACGGAGCGGTTGATCCTGGTCAACTGAATCATAGTTCGGACCTGTAGGTCTTATCGGTCCGAATAGTCGAGGTATTGAATGAAACTGTCTCGCAACCTACTTTGCGAATCGCGGAGGTTGCTCTCGCCGGGCCGGCGTCGAGATCAGTCGACGACGCGTCCGTCGCGCATTTTGACGGTACGGTGACCGTAAGCCGCGGCTTCAGGATTGTGCGTAATCATTAGGATCGTCTGGCCTAAGCGCTCATTTAAATCGCGCAACAGCGACAACACGGTGTTCGAGTTTTCCGTGTCGAGGTTCCCGGTCGGCTCGTCCGCCAGCAGGATTGAGGGGTGATTCACGATAGCACGCGCAATTGCGACCCGCTGCTGCTCACCACCAGAGAGCGCTCTCGGTTTGTGATGCAGCCGGCCGCTGATCCCCAGGAGTGTCAGCACCTGGTCGAATTCCGGATCCGGGGATGTTCCCGCACCCGCTATATCCCGGGCTATAGCGATGTTATCGGCAGCGCTGAGGGTCGGTAATAGGTTGTATTTCTGAAATACAAAACCAACGGTGCGCTTGCGCAGGTTGGTGCGATCGGCCTCCGCCATCGCCAGCAAATCGCGACCATCGATATGTATGCTTCCCGAAGTGGGCGGAGTCAGCCCGCCCAGGATGTGGAACAGGGTCGACTTACCTGATCCCGAAGGCCCAATCAGCGATACGAATTCGCCCCGACGGACCTCTATATCGACGCCGCGCAACGCGTGAACATCCACGTCGCCGACGTGATAGATCTTTTTCAGATCTCGCGTTTGGATCATGAGGCCGTCAGTCATACGCGAGGGCCTCGATCGCGTCCTGGCGCGCGGCTTTCAGGCCCGGATACGTTGCTCCAAGCAGGGAACCGACCAGCGCGATTGCTCCCGCGATTGGCCACCAATCCGGAACGATCGCTTGTGTCATGGTCGGGACGAGTGTGGAGATCAGCAATCGCGTTCCGAAAGTGAAGATCACGCCCAGCACCGACCCGACCACAGCCAGCACGGCTGTCTCTCGAAGGAGGATTCCGACAATGTAGGCCGGAGAAGCACCCAGCGCTTTCAGAATCCCGATTTCGCGGGTGCGCTCGAGCACAGCGGTATACATGGACAGGAATACCACCAGGAATCCGATCAGTACTCCGAGCGTAATGATGACCCAGATGAAGTTCTTCAGGGCCGGAACACTGTCGATCGAGATCAGCGAAACGAACTCTTCCATGGAGTAGATCGGGAAATCCGGCAACTTCTTTTTCAGGTCCGCAATAACACCGGTTGTATATTGTGTGTTGTCGAGCTTCAAATAGGCGGCAGTGATCTTGCCGGTGTTGGCAAACATGTCTTGAAGAACGTCGAGTTGCGCGAACATGCGCGACAACTTGCCGGATTGCACCACGCCGGCCACGCGCCATTTATTATTGAGAACCTCGATCGTATTCCCCGCGTGCAAATTGTGAGCGTTGGCGTAGATGTCGTCGATCAGGATATCCCGCGGTTGTTGGAACGGACCGCCTTCGAGGTACCGGAATCCGCCGCTCACCTGGTTGAAGTTCTTCAGGTTGATGCCCGTAATGCTGTCGACACCGCCGATCGGCTGTATCAACGCGCCCGCGACGGCGACAACGTGAGGCTGTTTGCGAAAGAAATCGAGATACTTTTCCTGGAAATTCGTGCTAAAGCCGATCAAAGAGCTGCCTGGCGCACGGACGAGGATGTCGGCGCCTATGCCGCGCGAGCGGTTAGCGAAATCGTTCAACATTCCGCGGCTCACACCCACCAGCGTGAGCACCATTGTGACTTGCACTCCGATGGCGACGGCGCTAAGCATCGTGCGGACGGGGCGGTGTCTCAGGTTTTCAATGACGAGTTTGTTAACCAAAACGAGGGCCTACTCTTCATGATAGCGTGCGGCCCTCGCGCGCCCGGCTTCAGCGACCGGCGGGGTACGACGCCATGATCATCAACGCGGCGGTCTCGGCCAGGACGCGGTAGGCCTCCAAATCGAGTCCGCGCGCGCCGCCGAAGCGCCATCGCGCCAAGCCTCCGATCAGGCGGATGAGCAGATAGAGAACGATGCCGATCACTGCTCCAATCTGCGCGCCGATGAGAGCCAGCGCGACGAGTCCTTGCAGAACGGCGACCACCGCGCGGGTGGTCGTAATTCGCGAGAGGCGCTGGACGGCGGGTTCATCGGCCGGATGCGAAGTCCAGCCGAATGCAACCGTGGCGGCCTGTGCGGCTGCCAAAGCGATTGCCGAACTTGCCAGCACTCGTCGATCGGAGGAAGAGAGCGACATCAGCGAGTACCATCGGACGAGAATCGTCGACGCGGCCAGCAGCGATCCGAACAGCGGCAGCTTCGGAAACCAGCGTGCGAAGCCGCGCTCGCCGGCCGCCAGCGTTGCCGCGGTCCAAAGGATCAGAGCAGCGATTGCGCCGGGTCCGCGCGGCAGCAAAATGATCAGCGCGCCGCCGCAGAATCCCAAAACAGCTCCGAACAAGGGAGCGAGGATCGCCGGAATTCGCTGACTCACAAGTTTTTAGACTACCAATACTGCTGGCAAGGTTCCGATCGCGCAGCGCGAACCGGCAATCGTTAGAGACTCCTGATGCGCACGTTCCTGACTTCGATCTTCATCGCAGGACCGCGATGCACCTGAATCCCGATGAGCCCGTCCATTTTGCGATTGGCTGTGTCATCGTCGATTACCATGCTCATCACGCGGCCGTTGAGAATCTGAATCAGCGTGTTGCCGCGGGCGATGATGTGCAGGTCGTTCCAGTCCGCATCTTTGATCAACGACTTCAGTTCAGCGCCGTCGCCCACGGTGCCGATCAATCCCGGTTTCTTCCCGTCGGGGATTTCGGTGGCCTGCCCTCGAAGAGCCAGGAACCCGCGACCGCGCTCTTCATAAATTTGTCCGGTGTAGCGTTGCTCGCCGTCCATATCGGCCTGGTATCCCTTCATCGCCCATTTAATATTTGGGAGTTCGATGCTGCGGTATTGGATACCGCTATTGAATCCAGTCAAACGGTACTCGAGCTTCAACTCGAAGTTGCCGGGAGTGCCACCTCGCCAGATGAGGAACGTGTTCTGTTTCGGCTGTTTCTCAGCCGTCGTTTGGCCCACCAGCGCGCCGCTTTCGACCCGCCAGAACGCCGGATCGCCATCCCAGCCGTCCAGCGATTTTCCGTCGAAGATCGGTTTGAACCCGGTCTCCTCCAGTTTCCCGATCTGCTGCGCTTGCAATCCCGCGGACGCAGGCAGCGTTAAGGCGATCACCAGTAGTCGTGCTTTAATCATGTACTTTCACCCAGCTTCGATTCGCCGCCGATTCGAGCACGGCATCCGTAACGTAATCGGTTTGCATCGCCTCGCGGAACGTCGGCGATGCGCTCTTGCCTTCGCCGAGTCCCGAAAGAAAATCGGCGGCTTGATGAATAAAGGTGTGTTCGTATCCGATTTGCAATCCCGGCACCCACCAGCGGCCCATGTAGGGGTGATCGCCGTCGGTGATGTGGACACTCCGCCAGCCGCGAAGACGCCCCTCGTCACGATGATCGAAATATTGCAGCCGGTGCAGATCGTGCAGGTCCCATGCGATAGAGGCATGCTCGCCGTTGATCTCGAGCGTGTACAGCGCTTTGTGCCCGCGCGCGTAACGGGTCGCTTCGAAGGTCGCCAGAGAACCGTTGACGAACCGGGCCAGAAAAGCGCTGGCATCGTCGATTCCCACGGGTTCGACCTTTCCGGTGAGGTTGTGCTTGCGACTTTTGATGAACGTCTCCGTCATGGCCGTCACTTCGTCGATCCGCCCGTTCAGCCACAGTGCAGTATCGATCGTGTGCGCCAGCAGATCGCCCGTGACGCCGCTGCCGGCCACCCCGGCGTCGAGGCGCCAGAGTCCTTGTCCTCCTTGCGGCAAATCCGCGGAGATGGTCCAATCCTGCAGGAATTTGGCGCGATAGTGGAAGATCTTCCCCAAACGCCCTTCATCGATGAGTTGCTTAGCCAGGGTCACTGCCGGAACACGCCGGTAGTTGTACCAGACCATGTTCGGCACCCCGGCCCGTTCCACCGCTTCGACCATCGACTCGGATTCCTTTGCGTTTCGGCCGAGCGGCTTTTCACACATCACCATCTTGCCGGCCTTCGCCGCGGCGACTGCGATTTCAGCGTGCGTATCGTTCGGGCTCGCGATATCGATCAGTTCGATATCCGGCGAATCGACTAATATTCTCCAGTCACTCTCGGCCGATTCATATCCCTGGCTCGCAGCGAACGCTTTCGCCTTATCGGAGTTGCGCGCGCAGATGGCTTTCAAGACCGGTTCGAAGGGCACTTCGAAGAATCTCGTCACCTGGCGGAACGCATTGGTGTGGGTGCGCCCCATGAACCCGTAACCGATCATGCCGATGTTGAGTTTCTTCATCTCAGTTCCACCCGTGCGCATCCCGGACTGCGATCATCACTCCCAGCACATCGTTCCAGGTCTTCGGATCGAGCATCACGGAGTTCGGGAACATGCAGCCATCCCAGCAGATGTGCGCGAAGGTTCGCGTCGGCTTGCCATCGTCGCCGCGCATCCACGCGCCCGCATCGCGGACGATGTCGAGTCGGCCATTCGGATCGAGCGGTTGGCAGTGCCGGCCCGTCTTATCGTGCGACCCGGAACCTTTCACCGTGCCATCGTTCTGCGCGACGTGGAAATCAAACGTCCACGGCCGCAAGGCGCGCGCCATGTTTCGATAGGCTTCGGCGAGACGCTCGTGATCGGTCCAATCGAAATTTTCAGGCAACAGGCGATCTTCCGGTGCGTTATAACCCATGGTGAACAACATGGTGTGGGCCATATCCGCCTGAAACCCCACCGTTCGCGGGCGATCGACCAGTTCGAGCAACTGCACATTGCGGCGCCAGCTATGCATGCCTCCCCAGCAGATCTCGCCCTCCGCTGCCAGGCGCTCGCCGGCGTCTTCGGCGATTGTTGCGGCTTCGCGGAATGTGTCTGCAATCCGCCGGGTATTGCGCTCCGGATCCTGAGCCCAATCCGACGGGCTGGCGGCCGAATCGATTCGAATAATGCCGTACTGCCGGACTCCCAATTCCCGCAGTTTGCCGCCGATGCGGCAGGCCTTGCGTACTTGGGTAAGAAATCGCGCACGCTCCTCATCGTTTCCCATCGCGGAACCGCCGCCGGTAGCTCCCCATACGGGGGCGACGAGTGAGCCTGCCTTCAAGCCGCGTGAGTTCAACGAGCCGGCGAGGCGTTTCAAATCGTCGTCGGTCGAATCGATGTCGGTATGGGGCAGCGAAAGAAACAGATCGACTCCATCGAACCGCACACCATCGACTTGGGCGCGCGCCGTCAAGTCGAGCATCGTTTCGAGATCGATGGGCGGCTCGGAATCGGGGCCCTTCCCGACGAGGCCCGGCCACATCGCGTTGTGAAGTGCCGGAAATGCATTCTTTGTGCTCATTCGGATCCTTGTTTCGATTGATCGGACATCGCCCGCCGGCTCCGGATTCCGCCCAGATTCGCACGTGCCGCCGCTCTGGACGTTGGTTCGCCGGTGCAAGTGTCCAGCAGATACAGTAACGCATGTCGTGCCCAGATTGTGGAGCGGCCCGCATTCCGTCGCTCTCACGGCACTTCTTTCGCAAGTAATGCGCCCGGCGCTCGCGGGCCGGCATCCGAAGAACGGGAGGACACCGAGCACGGTCCTTCAGAGCATCATCTATGCCTCGCTACGAACTCAGGTGCAGCCTGTACGCGCCGTTACCAATCGGTAAAGTATTCAGGGCGTTCGAGCAACCGCGCAACCTCGCCAGGATCACGCCGCGTTGGCTTCGTTTTGAAATTCGCAGCCAGGGTGAACTGGGTATGCGGACCGGTCTGGAGATCGACTACACGATCCGCTGGCTGGGGATACCGATGCCCTGGCGTTCCCGAATCACCGCCTACGACCCGCCCCGGCTCTTTGTAGACGAGCAGGTGCGCGGTCCTTACAGGTATTGGCATCACCATCACGGATTCAAAGCCGACGGCAATTGCACCATCGTCTCGGACTGTGTGGAGTATGCGCTGCCTTTGGGGCTGCTAGGGGCTATGGCGCATGCGCTCGCCGTGAAGTGGCAGTTGCTCGGGATCTTCCGATTCCGGCAGAGTGAAGTCGCGAAATTGCTCGGCGTGGAATGTATAGCGGTGGAAGCTCCAGCGGTACGATCGCTACCGTAAGAGTCGGGGGCGCGATCACCCCGGGGGTGCGCCGGTTGCGATTCGATCTTAAGATACCAGTGTGCGCTTTGTTTCCCGCGCCGACGCGGTACCGAACCGTCTGGGCATTCTCGCGGGGAGTTTCAACCCGCCCACGCGGGCTCACGTGAGCCTCATCGAGGCCGCCGCAAGTCATGTCGACGAGGTGCTCTGTGTCGTGCCGCAAGTATTCCCGCACAAGATCTATCACGGCGCGACCCTCGACGAGCGTCTGCAGATGCTCGAACTTTCTCTGGCCTCGAAGGTCGCAGTGTCGATCGCGGTTTCCGAGGGAGGGCTCTTCACCGAGATTGCGTGCGAGTGCCGGACAATTTACGCCGGCAATCCGCACTTGTTGTTCTTGTGCGGCAGCGACGCGGCCGAGCGGACTATCGAATGGGACTACGGGACCCCGGGGGCGATCGCGAGGATCCTTCAGGATTTCAGCCTCTTGGTTGCGGCTCGCCACAACGAATACGAACCGCCGGCGCATCTCGCTCATCACATCCAGCGTTTGATGGTACCGGCGGAAGTCGCTGAGATATCCTCAACCGAGGTCCGGGACCGGCTTCGCCGCGGAGAGCCCTGGGAGGATCTCGTGCCGCCCGCCGTAGTGGACATGATCGCGCGGATCTACCGATGAGTAGACATCGAGGGGAATCGCTATCCCTTAAGCGTTGAGCAGCCGGGCGGCATCTTTCGCAAAATAGGTGAGGATGATGTCGGCCCCGGCGCGGTGAATTGAGGTCAGCGACTCCATCATCGCCCGCTCACGATCGAGCCAGCCGTTGCGTGCGGCCGCGACGATCATGCTGAATTCGCCGCTAACCTGATACGCCGCGATAGGAACGGGGAACCGCTCGCGAGCTTCTCGAATGATGTCGAGGTACGGCATCGCCGGCTTAACCATGATCATGTCGGCGCCTTCTTCCAGGTCGAGTTCGATTTCGTGGATCGCCTCACGCCCGTTTGCCGGATCCATCTGGTAGCTGCGGCGGTCGCCGAACTGCGGCGCGGATTCCGCGGCTTCGCGAAATGGCCCATAGAAAACCGACGCGTACTTCGCGGCATAGGAAAGGATGGGGGTGTTGGTGAAGCCGTTCTCGTCGAGGCTTCGCCGTATCGCGGCGACGCGCCCGTCCATCATGTCCGATGGCGCGACGATGTCCGCTCCGGCACGTGCATGTGAGACCGCGGATGCTGCCAGCCATTCGAGCGTCGCATCGTTATCTACATCGTTGTTGACGATCTTGCCACAATGCCCGTGGCTGGTGTATTCGCAATTGCAGACGTCGGTGATGACGACGAGTTTGGGGTGCGCCGCCTTTGCGGCTCTCACCGCCTGTTGCACGATGCCGTTGTCATCGTAGGCCCCCGAAGCGACCTCGTCTTTCGTCGCCGGAATTCCGAATAGGATGATGCCGCCGATACCGAGAGAGACGATTTCGCCACACTCTCTCACGAACTCGTCGATTGAGAGTTGATAATTGCCGGGCATCGCCCCGATCTCTTTCCGGACACCTTCGCCGGGACACACAAACAGCGGCAGAACGAACTGGGACGGCCGCAGATGCGTCTCCCTGACAAGGGCTCGCAAGGATTCGGTTGCGCGCAAGCGGCGCTTCCGGTGGATCGGGAATGCCATATATGTTCATTGTACGGTGTGCCAAAAAGCCGGACGGCTCAGGCCTCTGCCGCTGCCAAATAGGGCTTCCCACTTAGGTGCAGCATTCGCCATAGGTCCGAATAGGTGACCAGGGAGGTCGAATGCGCAGGTTGGCGTTCATTGTCGGAATTGGTTTGATCTGTACGGTTTGGCTCCAAGGCCAGTCTGGTGCGGTGAACAAGCCCGCCCCATCGAAAGCGGAGGCGAAGCCGGGGGCCAAGCCCGCGGTTGCGGCGAATTCGACTGCCAAACCGGCGCCGAAGCAGCAGGACCCGAAAGCCGCCGTTGCGAAAGCCGAGGCGAAACAACAGGTCTCAAAGCCTGCGGCGACGCCAGTCCCGAAGCCCGAAGCAAAGCCGGTGTCGAAGCCGGAGGTCAAATCGGCGTCGAAGCCGGAACTGAAATCGGCATCAAAACCCGAAATCAAGCCGGCCAATAACCCACCCGAAAAGAAGACCGCTATTTCCACGCAAGCCATTAGTGCCGGAAAGCCGGTTGCCCCCGCGGCGGAAGGCAAACCGGCCGTCAAGAACCGCGCACTGCACGATGTCCCTCATGGACAATCGGCTCCGATTTCCGGCAGACCGCCCGCGGTTGCCTGGAAGCGGGGCATGCCCGTACCTGCGCCGCTGGTGCCGTCGAGCGATGCGTCTGTCGATCCGCCGTTCGATCCTTCAGGGCCTGCCGTCACCGGGGGAATCGCGGTGGTCCCAACGGCGTTGAACCCGCGTTTCAAGTCCGCCTCGCAACTCGCCGCTCCACCTCCAGTCATCGTGTCGAATCGGGAGCAGGTGCTCAAAGAACTCGAAGGGATTCATCCCGGCAGCACTCATGCAGAGGTGCTCGCCAAACTCGGGCGTCCTGCGTATACGATCGCCATGCCTGACGGAGCCCATTACATTGAACGGTGCCGGTTCCGCGCCGGATTTGAGAACATTGTCTCGATAGAATTCCGCGACGGAATCGTGGCCACCGTTGATAGGATCGCCCGCTGATCGCGATACCCTCGTAAAGTGGATCGCCGCATCGCGAAACGATATGTCGTACGAGGAAACGTGCAAGGTGTCGGGTATCGTGCGTTTGTCCAATACAGCGCCGAACCGATCGGGATTCGAGGCTGGGTGCGCAACCTGGACGACGGAACGGTTGAGGTATACGCGAACGGCACGGCCAACCAGTTGTCGGAACTCGAAAGCGCGTTGTGGCGAGGTCCGCGTTTTTCGGAAGTTCGAGGTGTGCAGGCGCGTGAAGACATCATCGATTCAGGCGTGCGAGGGTTTCACATTCGCTGACCGCGTTCCGCGCGACAATCGTTACTGGTCCGGCGTTGCCGGTACTGGGGGTTGCACGTGCTCGATTCCGTTCAGGCGCTTCTTGAAGGCGCCATCGACTACGCCGGCTTGTTTCCGCCCGCTGGGCTGGGCATGCAAAGGGCGGTCGAAGACTTCAGCCGTTACAGGATAGGCGAAGACAACTGGATGTTGGGCCGGTTCGTCGTACCGGTCGCACGTCTTAGTGAATTCGAGACCGCGATCATCGCGAACCCGCCGCCGGAACGAATCAAAGCCAGTGTGCTGGTGGGAACTGACCTCGCCGGCTCAATCCCCGCGATTCTCGCGTTTAACGCTCACGTTCGCGACGCCGCCATCGACTCCATCGAAGCAAAGGCCGAGGTTTCCGCTTCAATCGTCGAGCATGCACACGCAGTACCGGATGGTTTCGTCACCTATTTCGAAATCAGCGCCGAACCGGATCCTGAGCCTGCGATACAAGCGGTCGCGGAGGCGAATGCACGTGCCAAGATTCGGACTGGAGGCGTCAAACCGGAGATGTTCCCGACCGTCGAGCAGGTCGCCCGGTTCATCCGCCGCTGCGACGAAGCCAAGGTTGCGTTCAAAGCGACCGCCGGACTTCACCATCCCATTCGTGGAGTTCATCCGCTCACCTATGAATCCGATGCTCCCTCGAGCACCATGCATGGATTTCTGAATGTTCTGCTCGCAGCCGCGTTTCTGTGGTCCGGAGTTCCAGACTCAGAAATGCAGCAGATCCTGGAGGCGCCCGCGGATCATTTTCGATTCTCCGACCGGGGCATCGAGTGGACGACGCGTTGGATCAGCATCGAGCAGATCCGCACCGCGCGCCAACGTCTGGTGATCAGTTTCGGGTCTTGCTCCTTCGACGAACCACGCACCGAACTGTTGGAGCGGGGACTGCTGTGAAACGCCTGGACGAAACACACTCACCGGATCTTGCAAGTTGGGTGGAGAGAGCGAACGACCCGGCCACTTCCTTTCCAATTCAAAATCTGCCCTTCGGGGTGTTCGAATCGCGAATCGGCGTGGCGATTGGGGATCGTATCCTGGACTTGCGCGCCTGCGCCGACGCCAATCTATTATCCGCGCTTGACAATGCGGTCGTGGAGGCTTGCCGCCAGCCGGTTCTAAACCAACTGATGGCCCTTGGAACTGAGGCGGCGTCGACGGTGCGTTCCGCCGTCAGTGCGTTGCTGCGTCACGGTGCCGAGGCCCGCCCCGAATTCCTGGTTTTGATGGGAGACGTGGAAATGCAGTTGCCGGCGGCGATTGGCGATTACAGCGACTTCTACGCCTCCATCCATCACGCGACGAATGTCGGGAGTATGTTTCGCCCCGACAATCCGCTGCTTCCCAACTACAAATACGTGCCGATCGGATATCACGGGCGCGCGTCATCGATCGTTCCGAGCCGCACGGAAATCGTGCGCCCGGCAGGACAGGTTCGCGACGATCCGAAAGGACCACCCCAATTCAAGCCGACCCGGATGTTGGATTACGAGTTGGAAGTTGGATTCTATGTGGGGCAGGGCAATCGTCTCGGAGCTCCGATCGGTATCTCCGACGCGAGCAGCCACCTCTTCGGGGCTTGCCTGGTCAACGACTGGTCCGCTCGTGATGTGCAGAGTTGGGAGTATCAGCCGTTGGGACCATTCCTCGGCAAGAGCTTCGCCACGAGCGTCTCGCCGTGGGTGGTGACGATGGATGCGCTTTTGCCGTTTCGAGTACCGGCCCTCGCGCGGCCGCCGGACGATCCCGCTCCGCTTTCGTACCTCTTCGATCGCGAGGATCAGGATTCCGGTGGGCTCGGGATCACGCTTGAGGTCTGGCTGTCCCCCGCAGGGGGCGGCGAACCTGTTCGCTTGAGCAACTCGAGTTTCGAGTGGATCTATTGGACGCCGGCGCAGATGCTCACGCATCACGTGAGCAACGGCTGCAATCTTCGGCCCGGCGACCTCCTCGCGAGCGGTACCGTCTCGGGACCCCGCGAGAGCGAGCGCGGATGCCTGCTCGAACTAACCTGGCGGGGCTCTAAGCCGATTCGATTACCGAATGGGGAGCAGCGGACCTTCCTGATGGATGGCGACGAGATTATCCTCCGCGGCTATTGCGAGCGCGGAGGCTTGCGGCGTATCGGTTTCGGCGAGTGCCGCGGGCGAATCGCCCCGCGGTCGTAGCGAAGGACATTTTCCATCGATGTGTTGGATCCTTGCGTGGGACCTCGCATATCGCGCGAGCAACCGCTGTAATTTTCGTCCCGGCGAACTCAGGCCGAGCGGCAGTATCCCCGGCCCGCGACCACAGAGCGCGGATGCCTGCTCGAACTGACCTGGCGGGGCTCGAAGCCAGTTCGATTGATCGAACCGCGAGCAGCGGACCTTCCTGATGGATCGCGATGAGACTATCGCCTGGGGCTATTACGAGCGCGACGCTTGCGTCGTATCGGTTTCGGCGAGTCTCGCGGGCGAATCGCTCCTCACTCATAGCGCAGGCAAACGAGTGGGTTCGTCCGTGCGGCTCGTAGTGCCGGGAACAAGGTCGCGGCGGTGGCGACTACCGCCAGCACGATTGCGGTCGCGCCGAATACCAACGGATCCATTGCCCGCACACCAAACAGCATCGAGGCGAGGAGACGCGACATCGCGAAGGCGGCAAGCATACCCACAACCAGCCCCGCCACAGTCAGACGGAGTCCCTGGCGCAGCACCATTCCCATTACTTCGCCAACACCCGCGCCGAGCGCCATTCGGATGCCGATCTCACTGGTGCGCTGCGTGACCGCGTACGACACGACTCCGTAAATCCCGAGCGACGCGAGCACCAACGCAACTGCCGCGAACAGGCCGAGGAGCAGCAGGATCAGCCGGGAACCCGATTGCGTGCCTTCAACCACCTGTTCCATTGTTCGGATGTTGAATACCGGTTGGTTCTTATCAACGGAATAGATGGCGTTTTTCGCCGCTCCGATCATCGATGCGGCGGTCGGGTGGCGCACGACGAAACGAACCTGTGCCTCGGGCGCTTGACGGTAGTACACGTAAATCGTCGGATCGGGTTCCTTGTCGAGACCGGCGTTTCGAACCTCACCGACGATGCCGATCACCTCCGCCGTCCTCCGGCCCATCTTTATTTTTTGACCGATCGGATCGATGCCATTCGTGAAGTATCGTTTTGCAGTTGCGGTATCGATGATCGCCACGGGGGGCCGGTCAACCGAATCGCGCGCATCGAAAAAGCGGCCCCGCTTCAGCGGAATGCGCATCGCGGGAAAGTAGCCCTCGCTGATCGCCCGATAGTTGGCTGATAGTAGTTGGCCGGAGGGAGGCAACGGTTGCCCTTCAATCTGAAAATCGGTTTTCTGATCGGTTTCGTCCATCGGGAGTGACGAAGTCATGCCCGCTGCCACGACGCCCGGCAAAGCCGTTAGATTCTCGAGGACGCGGTTGAAGAACACGACCTTCTCGGGTTCTGTGCGATACCTGGAATCCGTCGGCAGTTCGGTTTCGAGCACCAGCAGATGATCGGCGGCGAACCCGGGCTGTACCTTCTGCATGTTCCAGAAACTCTGCATGGTGAGCGTCGCCGCGACCAGCAGGACCAGGGCCAGCGCGATTTCCGCTACTACCAGGCCATCGCGAACGCTGCGGGTCCGGCTCGAGGACGATCCGCGCTGTCGCAGGATGTTATGCAAACCTGCGTGCGACGCCGCGATCGCGGGAGCGAGTCCGAAAAGCACGCCCGAAGCGAGCGCCACAGCGGCTGTGAACGCGAGGACCGCTCCATCGATGACGATATTCGGCCGCAAGTAATCCGCATTCGAGTCGGGCATCCGGATAGCATGCGGGACGATGCGGTCGAGAGCATCCACGCCCCAGTAAGCGAGCAGCAGACCCAGTGCGCCACCGATTGCGCCGAGCACAAGCGTTTCGATCAGGAACTGGCGAATCAGCGCGCCGCGGCCTGCTCCCAGTGCGACTCGTACGGCGATGTCGCGCTCCCTTCCGGCGGCGCGTGCCAGCATCAGGTTGGCCAGGTTCGTACAGGCGATGAGCAACACCAATCCCACAGCGGCGAGCAGCAGCAGCAAGGCGGGACGAGCCCGTTGCGAGAGCCACTCCTGGAAGGAAACGATATACGCGCTCCAGTCCTTCATTCTCGGAACGGTCGCCGCAATATTCCTTTGCACGGCATCCAGTTCAGCGGAGGCCTGCTTCCAGGTGACGCCCGGCTTCAATCTCGCAAGAACCGCGAATCGATGATCCATCCGATTCTGGCCGCGGAGGTCCGCTTCCGACCATGGTACAAACGCATCCGCGGGAATGGGCAGTTCCGCGCCGGCGGGAAGCACTCCGATCAACGTGTACGACAGGCCATCCACCAGCAGTCGCTGTCCGACAGCCGAAGGAGCGCCGCCGAACCACTTGAGCCAAGCCGCATGGGAGATGATGGCGACGTGATCTTTGTACCCTTCCCCATTGGCGAAATCCCTCCCCAGCATTGGCTTTACGCCGAGTAGCGACAACAGGTTCGTAGTGACGCGCATCCCCGGTACTTGCTGCGGCTCGCCAAAACCGTTGATCGTGCCGCTACCGACTTCGAGGGCGGCAACTTCCTCGAGCGTGGTGGTCTGCTGCCGGATATCCATCGCGTCCGGACCGGAAGGATTAATCCTGTTCCAGCCCTGACCCGGGCTCTTTTGCCAGATGATGCCAATTCGTTCGGACCCGGGATAGGGCAGGGGACGATAGAGGATAGCGTTTACCACGCTGAACATCGCGGAGTTCGCTCCAATACCAAGCGCCAACGCGGCCAGGGCGACCGTCGTGAATGCAGGGCTCTTGCGCATCAGGCGGAAGGCGAACTTCACATCATCGAAGGCGAGCATGACATCTCATTCCAGGCAAGCCGGCTGCCATACGCGCCGGACTGTGTGAATTGGACGTTTGGCGTGTGGCCCCGAATCCGCCGTGTCCGATTCTGGGAAACCGCTGAGCGGACTCGTGATCCGGCTGCGCTCTTCCTATAATGGGAAGGTCTTGCGGTTTGCCACTCTCCTGGTACTTGCATCGTCTCTCGCTGTCTCCGCCCAGACCGTTGCACAGCTGAAAGCGCAGGCTGAAGCCCTGAAGGCGAAAGGCGATGCGCCCGGCGCGCTCGCGCTGTATGAGAAGGCTGCGAAGGCGGCTCCGAAAGCCGCTGACCTGCAGGACGAGATCGGCTTCCTTCTGGCCGTTATGAAGCGCCACCCGGAGGCCAAGCAGCATCTCGTTTCCGCGGTTCAACTCGATCCTCAGTATGCGCCTGCACGGTATCACCTCGGCGTGCTGTATTGGCTGGAGCGCGACCCGAATCGTGCGATTCCCGAGTTGCAGGCCGCTGTGGCGCTTTCACCGAAGGTGTTCGATTACCAATACCGGCTCGGGCTTGCGTTCCACGAAGTCGGACACTACGAGGAGTCCGAGACGCATCTCCGTGCGGCGGTGGCCGTAAGCCCGAAGAACGAATCCGCGTGGATGGCACTGGGCATGACGCTTCAACACAAAGGCGATCTCGCGGGCGCCCGTAATGCCTATCAACGGGCGGTGGACCTGAATCCGAACGACTCAGATGCACGCAACAGCCTCGGTTTCATGCTGGTCCAGACCCGGGAAGCGGATAAGGGTATCGAACAGTTCCGCAAGATGCTGGAGCGCGACCCGAAGAATGCGATGTCGCACGTGAATCTCGGATTTGCCTATATCCAGAAGGGCGACTTTGACACCGCCATCTCGGAATTGAAGCAAGCCGTGACCATCAGCCCGGACCTTGCGATCGCACATTACGACATGGGCCTGGCATATAAGCAGAAGGACGATATCGATTCGGCCAAGCGGGAACTCGGTGAGGCGATACGTTTTGACCCGAACATGGTCGAGGCGCGCTATACGCTCGGCATCGCAATGTGGCAGAGCGGCGATTTCGACGAGACGATCAAACAGATGCGGGCCGCAATCGCCCTTCGTCCCGAGTACGCCGAGGCTCATTACATGTTGGGCACCGCACTGAAGCAAAAGGGGGATCTCCCAGCGGCGGAGGCTTCATTGCGAGAGGCGATCCGCCTGAATCCTGAGAACCCGGGGCCCTTCAACACGCTCGGACAGTTGCTGCGTATGAAGGGCGACATCGAAGGAAGCAAGGCCGCCTTCGCTGAAGGCGCGCGGATCAAACAGAAAAGAGAGGCCGAGCAGGCCGAGGTGTTCAAGAAAAATCAGTAGAGGTTACTGCTGGGCTCGGGGGTGTAGCGCCACCAGTTCGGAGTTGACCGGCACGCCGCCTTTGACGATGACCCGGATCACCGCTTCAAACGGACGGACGAAGTTGCCCGCTGTTCCCGCTCTCCTCATGATCTCGGTGACGTCCTGCTCACGCGTCACAAACTCGGCCGCGGCTTGAGTGCCAATCGTCGTTATCCCAGCCAGAATCATGACCCACCGGCTCGGATTGATGCCCGGCACGATGGCGACCACTGCGTAATCTTCGGTGAGCGGAACCGATGGGGACGCCCAATAGGAGGTCTGCTCTCCCGGCTTCGGATTCACATTCTGAATACCTAAGTCGCCTTTGCGTGGACCAGCGGGTTGTACGCGGAAAAGAAAGTCGCGAGTGCCGGGAATTTCCCGCAACGAGAGGTTCTCGCTGGGAGAACCGACGAAAATCAAATCGTTGTTCTTCGCGTCATCGAGCGACAACAGACGACCGCGCTTCACGCGGATGCCATGCCGCAGTTCTTCGAACATCACGTCCAATTCGTGAATGGCCAACACTTCACCCACGCCGGTGTAGTGGTCCAGGATCACTGGTGCGGTGTCACGTTTCGGATCGACGTAGCGCATGCCGGTTTCAGGCCGCCCAACGAATTCCGCGTTGCTGAACACCACCCAGGGCCGTTCGGCTCCATCCGCGAAATCGCCCCAGAACGTGCGCAAGGCAGGCGGGACCGTGTTCTCTCCTACCCCCGGACGGGGTGAGTTTTGGGGCTGGGTAAGAATCAGCGCGATCAGAGCGCCGAGTAGCCCGAGAGTGACAACGCCAAGCACCCAAACCGCCGTGACCAGCACCTTGGGTCGGACTTCTCGCGGGACGGAAACACCAGGTGCGGGCGTGGATGCCGTAACCTCGGGTAACGCAGGGCGCGGTATTTCTGGAGCCGGGCGCTCGTGGATGCTGACCGAGTAACTACCCTTTGGGATTTCGACGATGAGGCGGTCTTCGCTGCCCTGACCGGAGTAATATTCGTTGAGCTTTGAACGAAGGCGGCCAGTTTGCACCCTCACGGTCGAGTCGAGCCGTGGATCGAAGTCGTGCGCCCGGCCAAATACTTCGGTGGCGATCTGATATTCCTTGATCGGCACCCCAGGGTTTTCGACCGATTGTTCGCCCAGATACCGGAGTAACCGGCACAGAGATTCGGAACCTCTTAAGACATCGCTAGTTACGAGTCTTTCTATCTGGCCCAGGATCGCGTCCCGCGGTGCCGGCGACACCCCTGTTACAGACATTATCAGAAGCGTAACAAGCGGACGAAGTTTTTGCAATAGCTGAAGTTACATCGTTTAACAGTATCAAACCGCCAAAAAACTTGTTGCGATATCAAAACAGGATCAAACTCTCTCAAGTAGTCCGGATCGCCTGGGATGTCAAAGCGATCTGTCCGGCTCACAAGGTGGGAGTCTTGTGCTGGTTCGACTATCTTCCAAGGAGAAGGGGATGCTCAAAAAACAGCGAGCAGTGTGCTGGTTTGCGCTTTGCGCACTGATCTCGTTCCTGGGATCGACGCCCAGCGCACTGGGCCAGCAGGTCTTTGGCAGCATTTACGGTACAGTCACCGATCAGACCGGCGCGGGAGTACCCAACGCCAAGGTGACTATTACCGATCAGGAAAAAGGAACAAAGTACGAAGTCACCTCGAATGAGGTAGGGAACTACACGAAGGACCGCCTCATCCCCGGTGTGTACACGGTTGAGGTTACCGGTACGGGCTTTCGTACGGCCGTAAACAAGGACATCCGCGTGAGTGTCGACGCTTCTGCCCGTGTCGACGTGAAACTCGAGGTCGGAAATGTTACGGAGCAAGTGGAAGTTACAGCAGCCGCTCCGTTACTGCAATCGGACCGGGCGGACGTTGCGACAACTTTGACCTCCAGGCAGATCATTGAACTGCCGTCTTATAACCGTAACTTCCAAGCGTATGAACTGCTGCTTCCAGGGACTAACAAACTCGGATGGCAGCACGCATCGTCGGAAAACCCGCAGGGCAGCGTGCAGATTCAGGTGAATGGACAGCACTTTGCGGGCACTGGATTTCAGCTCGACGGAACGGATAATCAGGATCCAATTCTTGGCATCATCGTGATTAACCCGAACCTCGATTCGGTGACGGAAACCAAGATTTCGAGCCAGAACTACGACGCGGAGTTCTCGTATGCGGGCTCCGGACTGATGAACGTGTCCACCCGCTCTGGTACAAACGATATTCACGGATCGGCTTTTGAGTATCTTCAGAACAATTCGCCCGGCTTCCAGAGTTTTGCGCGCAACCCGTTCAACTCGGCTGAAGACGTTTCCGTACCGCCCGTGAAGTGGAATCAGTTTGGCGGATCGATCGGCGGAGCGCTGATCAAGAATAAGCTGTTCTATTTCGGCGACGCACAGCTCACGCGCCGGCGCACGGGATCATCGGTGAAAACGTCAGTACCGACCGCCGCAGCGCGCACGGGCGATTTCAGCGGATATCTGCAGCCGATCGAGAACGCGCCGATGGTGCAGACCACCGAAGGAAACACGGTGCCGCTGCAACGGAACATGATCTTCGATCCGCGCACGGGCGACCCGAACACCGGCGTTGGCCGCCAAGTGTTCCAGACGAACGGCATCCTCAACGCCATCCCGGCATCCCTCCTCAGCCCGCAGGCGCTGGCGATCATGAAATACCTGCCGCTGCCGAATGCGGCTGGGGATCCTGGAAAGTCGTTCGTTAATAACTACACGGCAACTGGATCCGAGAACTTCGACACCAATAACTGGGACACGCGCTGGGACTGGTTCATCAACGAAAAGCAATCCCTCTTCGGCCGCTACAGCTCCCAGGGATTCAACAAATTTGCCCCGGGCGCGTTCGGACTCCTGCCGGGTGGTCCAGCGTTGGACAACATCGGTTTCGCTGGTACGTCCGACGTGCACAACCAGAGCCTCTCGCTCGGTTATACGCGAACCATTAGCCCAACGTTGATCACCGACGTCCGCTTCGGGTTCATGAAGTACCGCGTGAACGTCTTGCCGAACGGGCTCGGCACCAGCCCAGCTCAGGACGCAGGAATTCCGGGATTGAATCTCGACAACTACTTCACATCCGGAATGCCGGGCTTCTTCATCAACGGCGATGGCGGAACGAATCTCGGGTATTCGCTCGGCACGAATCAGTGCAATTGTCCGCTGGCGCAGGATGAGCGGCAGTTCCAGTTCGTCGACAACACGACGATGATTCGGGGAAACCACAGCATCAAACTCGGAGCGGATATACGGTACGCGAAGAACCTTCGGGTTCCTTCAGACAGTCACCGCGCTGGTGAGTTGACGTTCAACAACAACCGGACCGGTTATGTCGAAGCGGCGGGTGCCGGTGTTCAGCAGGGGCTTGGCTTGGCCACCTTCCTGCTGGGCGATGTCACATACTTCAGCCGTTACGTTTCTCCGACGACCGATGCGCAGGAGCGGCAGAAACGCTTCTTCTGGTATGCCCAAGATACTTGGCGCATCACTCCCAAGCTGCAACTCAACTACGGCTTGCGCTGGGAGATGGTGTTTCCGGAGACAGTCAACGCGGCCGGGAACGGCGGTCAGTTGGATTTGAGCACCGGCGAGATTGCGGTGTTCGGCGTTGGCGACGTTTCGAACCACGGCATCCAGGAAATGAACTGGAAGAATTTCGCTCCGCGATTGGGTCTCACCTACCAACTAACACCGAAAACCGTGGTGCGGGCCGGCTATGGCTGGTCCTATCAGCTTGGTACGTTTGGTTCTATCTTCGGCCACAACGTAACGCAGAACCTGCCCGTTCTCGCCTTCCAGCAGTTGAACGCACCGCGCGACTTCGGCGATGTATTCACGTTGGCGCAGGGACCAAGCGCACCGACGTTCCCGACGCCCGATGCCAGCGGACACTTCCCCTTGCCGGATGGAGTGAATGGGAAAGCTCGTCCGACGACCCTGATCATGCCGCGCGTGATGCAGTACAACGTGACCGTGCAACATCAGTTATTCAAAGACCTGTCGATCTCGGCGGGTTATGTCGGCAACCAGGGACGGCATGTATTCAACGGCGACGGCCCGAACTTCGATATCAACACTCCGGCGTTTGTCCCCGGACAACCTGACACAAACCTTCGCCGGCCGTTCTATACGCAGTACGGCTGGACGCAGGGTATCGACATGTACTGTAACTGCGCAACGAATAACTACAATTCCTTCCAGATGCAGGTAGAGAAGCGATACTCGTGGGGTTATTCGGCGACCGGTAGTTACACGTATCAGCACGCGACCAATGACTCTGGCGATTCATTCACCTTCCTGTACGACCGCCCGCTCGGGCGCGGAAACACCGATGGAATTACGCGTCATCAGGTCGTGGCGGCGCAGAATTTCGACGTCCCGTTCGGGCGAGGCCGCAAGTTCGGCAACAACGCCAACCGGCTTGTCGACGCGGTGCTCGGCGGATGGATGGTCGCCGGTACGGCCATCTTCTACAGCGGCCGTCCGTTTGAACCGTCCATCGGCGACTTCCCGGCAGGGACGATCCGGCCGAACGCTGGACCTGGCGGACGTCCGGATATCAAGGCGGGCGGAGATCCATTTGCGGGAGCGAAGGGAGGCCGCGACCAGTTCTTCGTCGGAGGACTAGGCAGCGTCTTCCTGGTGCCCGCGAATAATACTTTCGGCAACATGCCGCGAAATTGGCTCTTCGGTCCCAAGTTCATCAATTTGGACATGAGCCTCGCCAAACGCTTCACTATCACCGAGCGATCGCATGTCGAGTTGCGCGCCGAAGCATTCAACGCGCTCAACCACACGAACCTCGGCGATCCGAACGGCAACGTGACCGATCCCAACGCCGGTCAGATAACGGGACTTGCGCCCGGGTATCAGATGCGGCGCCTTCAGTTCGCTCTTCGACTGGACTTCTGAGCGGAGGTTCAGCATGAATCGGGAGGGGGTGGCCTTGCCGCCCCCTCTTTGCCTTTTGGGTAGCGCATAATAGTCTTCATCGCATGTCGATTCTGGGAAGGTTGCTTTTTGCTGTATCCGCTATAGCCCCCCTCGCTACTGCTGGTCTCGTTTTGCCGACCGCCGATGGCAAGCGGGTCGATCCCTTTCATCATGGCAGCGCGAAGGCCGTCGTCTTTGTATTCACGCGATCCGATTGCCCCATTTCAAACCGGTACGCTCCCGAAATCGAACGCCTCTACGACAAGTTCCGCGCGGACTCTGTCGACTTCTGGCTGGTTTACATCGATCGGACCGAATCCGCGGAAGCGATCCTCAAGCACACAGAGGAGTACGGATACCATTTCGGCGCTCTTCTCGATCGCGGCCATGAGCTTGTAAAGATCGCGAAGCCGGCCGTTACTCCCGAGGTTGCTGTCTACACCGGCGGTCAAATGGTTTATCGCGGCCGGATCGACGACCGGTATGTGGCATTCGGTAAAGCACGCCAGGCAGCGGTGCATCATGACCTTGAGGATGTCCTCGATGCGATCGTAGCGGGACATCCCGTGACCCCGGCCACTACGCGGGCGATTGGATGCTTCATCGAAGATCTCGAGTAGCGGTCGCATCCAGGCTGCTCGTTTTCGCGGGCATTCTGCCGGCGTTCGCGGGCGAAGTAGTCACGTTCAACAAGGACGTTGCACCAATCGTCTTCCGGTATTGCGCGCCGTGCCACCGTCCTGGTGAGGCTGCACCCTTCAGTCTTCTCGATTATCAGCAGGCGAAGAAGCGGGCAGCGCAGATCCAAGAAGTCACGACGACGCGCTACATGCCGCCGTGGCTGCCCGAGCCGGGGAAGGGCGACTTCGAAGGATCGCGGCGCCTCTCCAACGAGCAGATCGCGACGATTCGGAGTTGGGTGGCGGGCGGTGCTCTTGAGGGAAATGCGTCCCATCTGCCGCCGCGTCCGCATTTCACCGAGGGCTGGCAATTGGGCCCTCCCGATTTGGTGGTGGCTCTCGACCGGCCGTACACGTTGCGCGCATCGGGACCGGACGTGTTTCGCAACTTTGTTCTGCGCGTGCCGCTCAAAAAACGGCGATACGTTCGTGCGATGGAGGTGCGCCCCGGCAATTCCCGCGCCGTTCATCATGCCAACGTGCTTCCGGATCGCACAGGATCCACACGGATGCGCGATGGAAAAGACGGCGCGCCGGGGTTCGGAGGCATGGACCTGGACCTCGAGACGCGAAGCTTCGAACCGGAAACGCATTTTCTGTTCTGGAAGCCGGGCACGGTGTACACCGAGGAGCCTCCGGGGATGGCGTGGGTGCTCGAACCGGGAACCGATCTGGTCTTGAACATGCATTTGCAGCCGACGGGAAAACCGGAACAGCTACAACCGTCCATCGGCCTGTATTTCACCGACACGCCGCCCACGAAGCGCCCGATGCTGATTGAACTGGAGCACGATGGAGCGCTCGACATCCCGCCCGGAAAGCGTGACTTCGTCATTACCGATTATCTGAAATTACCGATGGATATCGACGTCCTCGGCATCTATCCTCACGCTCATTACATCGGAAGAGATCTCCAGGCGTCGGCAACGCTTCCTGACGGCACACGGAAGTGGCTCATCCAAATACCTGACTGGGACATCAACTGGCAGGCGGTTTATCGATATCGCCAGCCGGTGTTTCTTCCGAAGGGTAGCGTGATTTCGATGCGGTACAGCTACGATAACTCGGCGGAGAACCCGCGCAACCCCAGCAATCCGCCGCGGCGCGTTGTTAACGGCGACCGCTCGATCGACGAGATGGGACATTTGTGGCTGCAGGTCATCCCACACGGAGATGCGAAAGATGGGGATCCGCGGCTGCGACTTCAAGAGGCGCTGATGCTACGCCGTCTCGAAAAGTACCCGGACGACTTTCTGGCCCACTATACGTTGGCGGCGATGAAGGACGCGGCGGGCCATCACGACGAAGCGGCAGCGATGTTTCGCCAGGCGCTGGCTGCCAGCCCGGACGACGCGGCGGCACACAACGCGCTGGGAGCCGTGCTGGCCGCGACCGGCAAACTGGACGAAGCGATCCAGGAGTTTCAGACGGCCGTCGCCTGCCGGTCCGATTATGAAGATGCCCGATTCAATCTGGGCCATTCGTTGATGATCAAAGGCGATTTCGCCAAGGCGATACCGCATCTCCGCAAAGTGCTGGAGACCCATCCTTCGGATCCCGCGGCGCTCAGTAATCTGGGCGCGGCGCTGTACGCTTCAGGAAACCCGGCCGACGCCATCGCGTTCCTAAAACGCGCCGTTGCCGTGAAGCCCAATTACTTCGATGCCCGGCATAATCTCGGACAGGCGCTCGCTGCGGTGGGGGAGTTGGACGCGGCGGTCGCCGAATTTCGCGCGGCGCTCGCCGTTCAGGCAAACGATCCCGATGCGCACGCGGCGTTAGGCGTTGTGCTCGCGCGCAAACGCGACTTCGCGGCCGCGGAGAAAGAACTCTCGGAAGCCTTGCGGATCGATCCATCGAACGATGAAACGAAGAAGAATCTTGCCGCGGTGAAACGGCTTCTCGAACGGCAGTAGCCTGAATGCTTATCGCTGGTTCGCGCGTAGGATTTTCTTGCGCAAGCGAATGGACTTCGGCGTCACTTCCACGAACTCGTCTTCCCGGATGAATTCGATAGCCTGCTCGAGGTTGAGCAGTTTCGGCGGTACCAGGCGGATTGCTTCATCGGCTGTCGATGCGCGCATATTCGTCAGCTTCTTTTCCTTGACGATGTTGACGTTGAGATCCGCATCGCGGGCGTTCTCGCCGACAATCATGCCTTCGTACACCTCGGTACCCGGCTCGATGAACATCTCGCCGCGCTCCTGCAGGTTGAAGATGGCATAGCCAGTGGCGCGGCCAGGGCGATCCGCTACTAGCGAGCCTGTGGGCCGCGTCGGAATGTCACCCTGCCACTCAATATAGCCTTGGAACAGCGAGTTCATGATCGCCGTTCCCTTGGTATCGGTCAGCATTTCGCTCCGAAGTCCGATGAGCCCGCGCGACGGCACATGAAATTCCAGCCGCACGCGTCCGGACCCGTGGTTGACCATCTTCGTCATCTTGCCCTTACGCGCGCCTAGTTTTTCAATGACGACGCCGATAAAGTTTTCGGGACAATCGATCACCAGGAGTTCCAACGGCTCTTGTAATTTTCCGTTGACCGTCTTCGTGAGGATCTCCGGCTTGCCGACCATCAGTTCATACCCTTCGCGGCGCATCATTTCGATCAGGATGGCAAGTTGCAGTTCGCCCCGCCCCATCACCTTGAATGCGTCAGGCCCGCCTTGTTCCTCGACTCTGATGGATACGTTGGTCAGCAGTTCCTTATCGAGCCGGTCGCGGAGATTCCGCGAGGTGACATAGGCGCCTTCACGTCCTGAGAACGGAGATGTGTTGATCGTGAAGGTCATCGCGATCGTTGGTTCGTCGATTTGAACGATCGGCAGCGGTTTCGGATCGTCGGCGCTGGTGACCGTCTCGCCGATGGTGATGCCTTCGACACCGGCGATCGCCAGCACGTCGCCCGGGCGGGCGATGGTCTCGTCGACGCGCTTCAGCCCTTCGAACGAGTAAAGCTTGGTGATTCGCGTCTTCTGCACCGAGCCGTCGAGTTTTGCGATCGATACGTCATCGTTCAGCCGAAGTGTCCCCTCAAACACACGCCCGATCGCGAGCCTTCCGAGATAGTCGCTGTAATCGAGATTCGCCACGAGAAGCTGCAGGATGGAATCGGCATCGCCCGCCGGCGCAGGGATGTGTTCGAGGATCAATTCGAACAGCGGGCGCAGATCGCTCGATTCATCCTCCATGCGGCGCTTGGCGATTCCCAGCTTGCCGTTCGTGTATACCACGGGGAAATCGAGTTGATCTTCGACGGCATCAAGATCGATAAACAGATCGTAGATTTCGTTGAGGACCTCCTGGATGCGCGCGTCCGGGCGGTCGATTTTGTTGATAACGACGATGGGCGGGAGTTTCGCTTCAAGCGCCTTCATCAGCACGTAGCGGGTCTGCGGCAGCGGGCCTTCGCTGGCGTCCACCAGCAGCATCACACCATCCACAATCTTCAGGGCGCGCTCGACTTCCCCTCCGAAGTCGCTGTGGCCCGGCGTGTCGACGATGTTAATCTTCGTGCCGTGATAGCGAACGCCGGTGGTTTTCGCGAGAATCGTGATGCCGCGCTCGCGCTCGAGTTCATTCGAGTCCATGACTCGATCGGCGACTTCTTCGTTGACCCGAAAAATCCCGCTCTGGCGGAGCATCGCGTCCACGAGAGTGGTCTTCCCGTGGTCCACGTGCGCAATGATGGCGATGTTCCGAATCGATTGATTCCTGACAGCAGAATTCATGCGTTAAATCTTATGGTCGCATGAGGTCCAGCCATTCCTCTAATTTGCGGCGAAGTTCGGCCGCGGCGGACGGGTCGGTTCCGCTGGTGGAGATGGCGATCTGCAAGTCACCCCGCCGGATTCGCGCGGGCACGATGAAGCCGCATTCGTCCGGCGCATCGGCGATATTCGCCAGGATTCCGCGCGACCGGGCCAACTCCGCGATTCGATGGTTCACGGCCCGCGAGTTCGTGGCCGCATACAGCAGCATCGCCCCATCGGCATCCGAGCCGGCGAATTCCCGCTGGATGCGATCGACAGCCAGATTGTGAAATCCCGGGTCGAAGTGTGGGGCTACGACCGTAACACTCGCCCCGGCTTCCAACAGTGCCTGCACTTTTCGAAGCGCGACCTTTCCCCCGCCGGCGACCACCACGCGCCGCCCATCGACATCCAGGAAGACCGGGTACCAGATCTTGGCCGCCATAGTCACGATCCTAACAACCACGCATAAAACAAATGGGGCGACGTTGCCGCTTGCCTGCTAGCGTAGAAGTGATATGGATCAACTGCCGGTGGTCGTCATCGTGGGGCGGCCGAACGTTGGGAAGTCGACGCTGTTTAACGCGATTACCGGCCAGCGCCGATCGATTGTCGGAGACGAACCGGGCATCACACGCGATCGGATCCAGGGCGAGGCAGTACACGGCCACCGTCGCTTTGAACTTATCGACACCGGCGGCATCATCCCGAACGATGCCGAGATGATCCCGAACGAGATTCTGAAACAGGCCCGTGTTGCCTTGCAGGACGCTGCCCAGATCATCTTCATCATCGACGGACGCACGGAGATCACCGGTGCGGACCGGGACCTCGCCGCAATGTTGCGGCGATTGGGCAAACCCGTGACGCTGGCGGTGAACAAGATCGACGCCGCCTCCCGCCAGAACCTGATGCACGAGTTTCACGAACTCGGGTTTGCCGACGTTTTCGCGGTATCCGCCGAGCACCGCCTGGGTCTGCACGAACTGCTGGATCACATCACCAGCGACTTTCCCGCGGCGGACGAAGAGGCCGCGCCGGAGGGCTCGGAGAGAGCGATCAAGGTGGCGATCATCGGACGTCCGAATGTCGGGAAATCGACGCTGCTCAACGCGCTGGTTGGCGCGGAACGCTCGATCGTGTCGCCGATAGCCGGCACAACGCGAGATGCCGTCGATCAGACCGTGGATGTTGTGGAGGGCAGGTTCACGTTTGTCGATACCGCCGGTATCCGTCGCAAGGGCAAGACCAAGGAGATGGCCGAGAAACTCAGCGTCGTCATGGCGCGCCGGCATATCCGCATGGCGAATGTTGTGCTGCTGGTGCTGGATGCATCCGAAGGCGTGGTCGGATCGGACGCCACCGTCGCGGGTTACGCGCACGAAGACGGACGCTGCCTGATCGTCGTGGTGAACAAGTGGGACCTGAGCAACGGCAACAAGAAAACGTTCAGCGACAAGATCAAGGACCACCTCAAGTTTCTCGACTACGCCCCGATCGTTTTCGTGTCGGCGAAGGAAGGGAAGGGAACGCAGGTGCTGTTTCGAATGATTCGGGAAGCGTTCGATTCCGCTTCGCAGCGCATCGGAACGGGCGAACTGAACCGCTTCGTTCAGACCCTGAAGCTCGATCAGGACTTCAAGATTTTCTATATGACACAAGGGTCGGTGCGCCCGCCGACTTTCATCCTGTTTACGGACCAGGGCCGGCAACTGCACTTCTCTATCGAGCGTTTTGTGACGAATCGCCTGCGAAGAGAATTCGGGTTCAAGGCGACTCCGATCGTGATCAAGGCCCGCCGCCGGTGACCGGGGCTGCAAAGGCTATTTTTTCTCCATCCAACTCGCCCAGTATTCCTTCCACTCCACCTGCTCGCCCGCCGGGAGCACGTGAATGGGGTTCAGCCCATCCAGCATCACTGCCGATTCATCGGTGAAGCTCTTCTTCCCCTGGTTCGCCAGCGCCTTCGGGTGCGGACCATGATGGATGCCGCGCGGATGCAGCGTGGCCATGCCTGCGCGAATGTTGTCGCGGCTGAAAAAGTCGCCGTCATGGTAGAAGAGAAACTCGTCGTAATCGGTGTTCCTGTGAAAGAACGGAACCTTCAAGGCCTCGGCATCCTGCTCGAGCGGTCGCGGCAGGAAACTGCACACCACGGCTCCGCCGGTCACGAATGTCGTGTGGGCGCTCGGCGGAAGATGCGCACGGTGGCTCATCACGGGCCGGATATCGCGCATGTTGATCTTCCACGCCGTCAGATCGCCCTTCCATCCCACGACATCGATGGGATTCCAGGGATAGAACACCTTTGAGTATTCGTCCTCTACTTTGATCCGCACCTCCCACTCGCGGCGGTCGTCCAGGTTCGGCCGAGGCTCGGGAGTTTCAATTGCGGCGGGATCGTAAAGCGCGTGCTGTCCGATCAATCCTCTGTCCGGCTGGTCGAACTCCGTCTTGGATTGCACGATGAGGAAGAAGTTGTCCGTGGATTCGGGAACGACGCGATAGGTCACGGCGCGGGGAATCACGATGTAGTCGCCCTTTTCGAACCGCAGGGGACCGAAGTCGGTTTCGATGACGCCTTCGCCGCGATGAACGAAATACAACTCATCGCCGTCGGCGTTGCGGAAGTAGAACGGCATGGAGTGGGCCCGGCGTGATACGTGCAAACGTACGTCACTGTTACCCAGAAAAGCCGCGGGGGCCCCGTACGGGTCGGTCAGATCCGCTGGTTCGAGTTTATTCAGATCGAAGCAGTGCGGCCGCAGCTTGCCTTCGAACCGGACCCAGCCGGTGGGTGGATGCGCGTGATAGAGATGCGCGCTCTTCCCATAGAAACCTTTGCGACCGTGCTCCTCTTCAAATGTTCCTTCTGGCAGGCCCACGTGGGCCTGCGTTGCGGTCTTGCCCTTTCTCAGGGGATACATCGCCGCCTCCTGCTCTCAGAATAGAGCACCCGGTTCGTATGATACATTTCCGGCCATGGTCCTGAATCGCCGGACATTCCTTCAGACGCTCAGCGGAGGCGCCGCCGCAGTCGCGGGTCACGGTAGTGGGCTTGCGGCGCGCCGCGATCCTCGGCCGAACATCATCGTCATCATGGCTGACGATATGGGCTTCTCCGATATCGGCTGCTACGGCTCGGAGATTGCCACGCCGAATCTCGACCGGTTGGCGCGCGGCGGCATTCGATTCACGCATTTCTACAATGCCGCCCGGTGCTGCCCGACGCGTTCGGCGCTGCTGACGGGCCTGTACAACCACCAGGCCGGCGTCGGAGACATGATCAACGACCGCGGCACTCCTGCGTACCAAGGCTATCTCAATGACCGCTGCGTCACGTTCGCCGAAGCATTGCGCCCCGCCGGCTATCACGCGCTGATGGCCGGTAAATGGCACGTCGGCGAGGATCGTCCGCACTGGCCTACCGACCGCGGCTTCGAGCACTATTTCGGCCTGATCAGCGGTGCGTGCAATTATTGGCGTCTGGATCCGGGCCGCACGATGGCTCTCGATGGCGAGCCGTTTATTCCGGAGCCCGGCAACTTCTACATGACCGATGCGTTCACGGATCACGCCGTCCGTTGGATCGACGAATACGGCCGCAAGCCCGAGCCGTACTTCCTCTATCTGGCCTACACTGCTCCGCACTGGCCGCTGCACGCGTATGCCGGCGACATCGCAAAGTATCGAGGGAAGTATCGCAAGGGCTGGGACGCATTACGCCTGGAGCGGCACGAACGTCAGGTCGGAATGCGCATCGCCGATAGTAAATGGCCGCTGACACCGCGCGATCCGATCGTTCCGGCCTGGGACAGTGTCGCGGACAAGGATGCCCAGGATTTGCGAATGGCGGTCTACGCCGCACAGATCGATCGCATGGATCAGGGGATCGGCCGGGTACTCGACAAGGTGCGCCAACTCGGGCAGGAAGACAATACGCTCGTGCTCTTCCTCGCCGATAATGGCGGCTGTCATGAGGAGAACATTCGCGGTGAGAAAAAGGACGTTGCGCCGGGACCGCCTGACTCATTTACCAGCTACGGCCGCCCGTGGGCGAACGCGAGCAATACGCCGTTCCGCGTGTACAAGCATTGGGTGCACGAGGGCGGCATATCGTCGCCGCTGATCGCCTATTGGCCGGCGGCGATCAAGCGACGGGGAGCGCTATACGACCAACCCGCGTACGTCGTGGACATCATGGCGACCGTACTCGACGCCGCGCGCGCGAAATATCCGGAAACGCACAACAGAAAGCCGGTCATTCCCGCGGCCGGTAACAGCTTCCTGCCGGCGCTCGACGGCCGCAAATGGGCAGGTCACGACGCGATCTTCTGGGAGCACGAGGGCAATCGCGCCGTGCGCACAGGCAAATGGAAGCTCGTATCGAAGTACCCCGATAATTGGGAGCTGTTCGACATGGAGGCCGATCGCACGGAGATGCGCGACATCGCGGGTTCCGAGCCCGCCCGGGTGAAGGAGATGATTGCGCGCTATAACGAATGGGCCTCACACTGCGGCGTTCTCCCGTGGGACCGGGTGCGCCGCGGCAACAGCGGGTAATGCGGGTAATCAAGACCCTTGACAAGCAGACAAACACGTCCGATACTTCTCCTAGATATCTAGGAGAGAGACAATGGGTAAAGAATCGGGCGGGTATCTACAGGGAGCGCTCGATCTTCTGATTTTACGCACGCTCGAAAGCCGGGGACGCACTCACGGCTACGCAATCACACTGTACATCCAGAGTCGCTCGGAAGACGCATTGCGCGTCGAAGAGGGCTCGCTCTACCCCGCGCTGCACCGGATGGAGCAGGCGGGCTGGATCAAAGCCGAATGGGGAGCCTCCGAGAATAACCGGCGCGCGCGTTACTACTCGATTACCGCGTCGGGGCGTAAGCAACTCGCCGCAGCGCAGGAGAGTTGGATGGCTGTCTCGGGTGCTGTTATGCGTTTTCTCAAATATGCGTGAGGTGTCGTCGTGGCCTTCTGGAGCCGTTTATGGAACCTCGCCCGCGGGATCAGGCACTCGCGGGATCTCGATGACGAATTGCAGTTTCACATCGAAAGTCGCAAGCGCGACAGCATCGCCGCCGGACTGACGCCCGAGGACGCCGAACTCGATGCCCGCCTGCGCTTCGGCAACCTGACACTCGAGAAAGAACGCGCCCGGGAGGCCTCGATTCTCGCGAATCTCGACAGTCTCTTTCAGGACCTTCGATACACCGTTCGGGCGCTTCGCAGCAGCCGCGCTGTCTGCGCGCTGATCGTTGCCGCGCTGGCGCTTGGTATCGGCGCGAACACCGCGATTTTCACGATTACGCACGCACTGATTCTGCGTTCGCTTCCGGTGAAAAATCCCGGGGGCTTGGTGAACCTGCGGCTCGGGAATTTCATGTCCTGGGGCTGGATAGAAGGCGATGACTCGTTGACTTACAATCTGTGGCAGGATTTGCTCCGACGACAGGATGTTCTCGCGAATCCTTTCGCGTACGCAGATGCATCGTTCGATGTCGTGTTGCGCGGTGAAACTCGGACCGTGAGGGGAGCGTTTCTGACATCTGAAGGTTTTCGGACGCTCGGCATCGATGCGGCGATCGGCCGCGTGTTCGACTCCTCCGACGAAAGTGCCGCCGCGAGCGTTCCAGTGGCGATGATCGGCTATCCGCTGTGGGAGCGAGAATTCGGCCGCGACCCTTCCGTGATTGGGCGCAGCATTGTCGTTGAAGGCAAACCATTTTCGATCATCGGAGTTACGCCGCCGCGCTTTTTCGGACTGACGGTCGGCCAGAACGCGAACGTGTATCTACCGCTCGCCGAGGAGCCTTATCTACGAGGGAAGGACTCCCGGTTTCGCAACGGTGTCGCCTATTTTCTGCTGGTGTTCGGACGCGTGCGCCCCGGCTTGGGTCTGCAGCAGGCGCAAGCTCGCCTGAACGCAATTTCCCCATTGTCGATGCAGGCGACGCTGCCATCCGAACTGCCTCGGAACGTCCACTCGGACTATCTGAAGCAGCGGTTTGTACTCGCACCGGCGGCGTCCGGTGTATCCTACGTTCGCGAGACGCTCGAGCGTCCTTTGGCGATTCTGTCAGCGGTGGTATTCGCGCTGCTTCTGCTCGCCTGCTTTACGGTTGCCAATCTGCTCCTCGCGCGCGCAACCGCTCGTCAAAAAGAGATCGCAGTGCGAATTGCGCTCGGCGCATCCCGTTCGCGCATTCTGCGCCAACTCGCGATGGAAAGCCTGGTCATGGCTTTGGCCGGCGCGGCGGCAGGACTGCTGCTGGCGCACAGCCTTTCCGGCGCTCTTCTGCGGGCGTCTTCGTCCGAATTGCGCCGGGTGGAACTCGACCTCTCGTTCGACTGGACCGTGTTCGGATTTGCGGCCGGCGCGGCGGTTCTGAGCGCAATGCTGTTCGGACTGGCTCCCGCCTTGCGTGCAGCCCACATCACGCCGGCCGATGCGTTCAAGAGTGGAAGCGCCACCGTGCCTTCGTCGGTGATGCGCATTCGTAGTCTGCTGCTTGCCGGACAGATCGCCCTTGCGGTCGTGCTGACAACGGGCGCCGTTCTGTTTGGCGCGACTCTGAGGAATTTGTTGAGCGTCGAAACCGGCTTTGACAGCGAACACGTGGTTCTCGCGGACATCGACCTGCGCCGCGCACACGTTACGGAGAATGCTCGCGCGACGTTCTACAACCAACTGCTGGACCGGCTTCAAACCTTGCCGCTCGTCGAGTCGGCAAGCCTCTCGAACGTGACACCGATCTCCGGTTGGGCATGGCAGTTCAACGTCAAAGCGGAAACATCCAGCGGTCTGAAGGAGATTCATACCTTCTATAACGGGGTGACCCCTGTCTTCTTTTCGACCTTCGGCACTCGAATTCTGGCGGGGCGTGTGTTCAACCGTGATGACTCGAAGGGCGCGCCGGCAGTAGCGGTTGTGAACCCTGCATTCGCGCGTCTGGCGTTCGGCAGTATGGATGTGATTGGCAAACGAATCGTCATGGACGATCACGGGCCTCGCATGCTCGAGATCGTCGGTCTGGTTCAGGACTCGAAGTACCGGAACTTGCGCGAGCCTGTGCCGCCAACCTTCTATGCGCCATTTGCCCAGCTGACGGAAGCGCCAACTCAATTCAGCGCGGCGTTGCGTACCTCGGGCCCGGCCGACAGCACCGTGCGCGATGTAAACGCACTTCTCAGCCGTGAACATCCCGACCTGAGCTTTCACGTGACGACGTTTCGGACGCAGATTCGCGATTCTGTGGCGCGCGAACGCATCTTCGCACTGGTCTGTACTGTCTTCGGAGCCTTTGCGGTTTCTCTGGCTGCATTCGGCATCTATGGCGTGCTTGCGTACTTTGTAGAACGCCGCCGTCCCGAATTCGGTATTCGCATGACGCTCGGCGCCACGCCCGCCGATGTGCGGAAGTTGATCTACACCCAGAGTCTTGCGACCTTCGCCATCGGCAGCGCGGTGGGCTGCCTGCTCTCGTTCTGGGGCGCGAAGTTCACGGCGAGCATGCTGTACGGCGTAACGCCTGCACAGTTCTCGGTGTATGCGGTCGTCGTTGCGATACTCGCCCTGGTCACCCTGCTGGCGACGGTGGTGCCGGCCGTCCGCGCATCGCGGAGGGAAGTCATGAACGTTCTGCGGTGTGACTGAGCGGCCGGTCCACGGCGGAAAACATGTTGTTGCAATGCCCGGAAACCACGCTCGCGCTATCCTGAGGTAGAGAATTGAATCCACGATAGAGAGAGGGAATTCATGGGTTGTGGTGGTGGCATGCTCGGACGCCCGGAAGAGAACCAATCGGGACGAACCGTAATGTGCGTGAAATTTGGGCGCGAGATGCCGGGACTCGACGAAGTTCCGTTCGAGGGTGATCCGCTCGGGCAGCGCATCTATGAGAACGTTTCGAAGGAAGCGTGGAAGTTGTGGCTCGAGAGGATGAAGATGATCATGAACGAGTACCGTCTGAACCTCGGGACGCCCGAAGCGCAGGATTTTCTGCTGAAGCAGATGGAAGAGTACTTCTTCGGCGAAGGCGCCGCATTACCGCCGAATTACGTTCCGCCGAAGACAAAAAGCTAGATGACGGTGAGCGCCTCGAGCACTTCGAAATCCAAGCAGGCGTGAGCATCACGCAGCGCCTGCTCCACTCCGGCAGCCGTTTCGGCTCCCGCAAAGATGAATCCCAGATAACTTGCGCCATCCGGTAGCGGCACCAGTCGTTGTCCTTCCTTCGCGGTTATGATCACGTCTTCAATCCCGGAGATAGCGCGAGCGGAGCCGCAGCCGGAAACGGAGGTGTAGATGCCGCCTTTCGGGATCGGAATCATCATGACGCCCCGGGCGGGCGTTTTGAATCGAAGCGACCCTGGATCCTCGCCGGCGGCGTGACGGAGGACCACCTCTTCGAGGCCGACTCCGGAGTCGAATTTCAGCGCCTGGGCGCAGAGTCCGCCGATGGGCCGCGCCGCGACTTCGAGCATCCAGACACCATCGCTGTTAACGCGCATCTCCGCGTGGATGGGTCCGCGAGATAGTCCGAGTGCGGCAATCGCGCGGCGCAACGTGCTCAGGATCGCTCCCTGAACGTCTGTGGGCGCCCGCGACGGTGCCGTGTAGATCGACTCCTCGAAGTACGGCCCCGACATCTGGTCCGGCTTGTCGAACAGCGCAATAGGGAAAAATTCGCCGGCAGTCAACAGACCCTCGACTGCGAACTCCTGTCCAGCGATGTACTGCTCCACTTGCAGAAAACGGTCCTGATCCTCGTGCATGCGAACGATTTCAGGCGAGGCGAGAATTCGCCGAATGCGGTCGAAGGCGTCGGCGAACTCCCCTGGCGTGTTCGCGCGAATAACGCCTCGGCTAGCCGAAAGGCCAAGCGGTTTCAAAACGCACGGATACTCGACGTCCGCTGCCGCGACCGATGCCTCGGTATCCAACGGTATTCGGCGAAACTGAGGGACCGGCAGACCTGCCGCCCGGAAATGTTCGCGCGCGCTGTACTTGTTCCCGCAAGCGACTACGGCCTCCGGCGAATTGTAGGGCAGCCCGAGTTCCCGAGCCGCATGCGCCCCGAGAACCGTGGGCCGATCTCCCACCGCGACAATGCCGTCGAAGGGTGTCGTCTCCAGAGCGAATTTCGCAATCTTCTTGGCGGCGAATTCAGGTTTGTTGAACCGCAGCGGAATCGCGCGGTCGCCCCACGGGTCGTCCAGAACATGGCAGCGATCCGTGGCGAGTTGCACTTCGTAGCCAAGCCGCTCGCCGGCCGCCGCGAAGGCACGAGTCTGATAACCCGTGGTCGCCGCGATCAGCAGTATTCGTTTTCGTTGCCGCACCTTCTTCTAGCCTGCCATCCCCGGCTGCTAAACTCCAGCTATGGAGGCGGCGGGGCGTGCTTTCTGGCTGCGGCGCGGGCGGCGGCTCGAGTATTTCACCATTGCATACAACTGTCTCGAAGGTGTGATCTCGATCGCGGCCGGTCTGATAGCTGGCTCGGTTTCGCTGGTCGGATTCGGACTCGACAGTGCCATTGAAGTGAGTTCGGGCGCCGCGCTGCTTTGGCGGCTTTCTCGCGACCGGGACCCCGAGGCGCGGGAACACGTCGAGCGGATCACGTTGCGTGTTGTGGGGTGGCTGTTCCTGGCACTTGCCGCCTACGTCGCTTACGAATCGGCGGCCACCCTCGTCACGAGGGAAGCGCCGCAGCGGAGCATGCCTGGGATCGCGATCGCGGCTCTCTCGGTGGTGGTCATGCCGCTGCTCGCACGTGAGAAACGGAAAGTCGCTGCAGCGATGTCGAGCGGCGCAATGCATGCGGATTCCCGGCAGACGGATTTCTGCACATACCTTTCCGCCATACTACTGGGCGGATTATTGTTGAACGCATGGCTCGGCTGGTGGTGGGCGGACCCGGTGGCGGCGCTCATCATGACGCCCATCATCGGCAAGGAAGGCTGGGAGGCACTACACGGCAAGACGTGTTGTGACGATGGCTGCGGATGCCCCACAGAACAAAATGGCCGTGCGGAAACTCTGCAGTCGCCGCACGGCAGACGGTGAACGCAACTCAGAATACGAACTTCAAGGCCATCTGCAACTGCCGCATACTGGTCCGGGTGCCGGTGATCTTTCCGAAGTTTTGCGAGGTCGTGCTCGTGTTCGGATTGCTCCAGTTCGGATGATTTCCAGCGTTGAACGATTCGACTCGGAACTGCAGATAGTAACGTTCCGAGAAATTGAAGTTCTTGTGCATGGACGCATCCCAGTTCAGTATGCGGGGCCCAATCAGCGTGTTGCGGCCGACGTTGCCGAAGGTACCGAACGGCTGCACGACGTATGCGTCGGTGTTGAAGAAGCGTTCGGTGGTTTGCTGATCGCGCGGCAAGACCGGGTCGATGCCTGTCGCGAGAGGACGGTCGAAACCACCGCCGGTGTTCGCCTGGTCTCTCCCAGTGGATACGGTGATCGGGAAACCGGTCTGGTAAGAGAAGATTGACCCGAACTGCCAACCGCCCGCGAGTGCGTTCAGCACAGGGTTCTTGATGTCCAGCGACCGTCCGTGTCCGAAGGGCAGATCGTACAGCAGCGATCCGACGTAGCGATGGCCAACCTGGAAACTCGACAGTCCCCGGTCGCACGCACGGCAATAGCTGTTCTGCGGGAACAACGTGTCGCCGTCGTGAGTGCGGATCGCACTGCCGTTATCGATGGATTTCGACCAGGTGTATCCGAACAGGAACGTGAATCCCGCACTGTAGCGTTTGGTCAGCTTCGTCGAGAATCCGTGATAGTTGCCGTTTACGCCATTATCTACGAGTTGGATGCGGCTGAACTCCGCAAACGGAACCCGGTCCAGATGCGGCGTTGTGCCCGGAATCTCTTCGTTCACCGCCCGCAATTGCTCGAGATGATGCGACTCGTTACCCAGATATCCGAGTTCGAGCAGTGAGTTCGAAGGCAGTTCATACTGCACGTTCAGCATGTATTGAACCGTGTACGGCGTGTTGCGGTTGTATTCGTTCGCGAAGGCATACGGACGAGGCACCAGGGCCTTCGCGCCGGCGAGGCCGGAAAACGCAGTCTGGAACGTGTATAGGTTTTGAGAATCAGCCTCGAATCGCGTGCGGCCGGCCAGGTTCCGGGCCATGTCGAAACGCGGATTCCCAGTGTCCTGGTTGTAGAAGATTCCGAAACCGCTCCGGATCACCCATTTCGGCGAGGGATTCCAAGTAACTCCGATGCGCGGAGCCCAATCGGAATTGTCGGTGCGAACCAGCCGGTTTCCAAGACTTCCATCTCGTTTCACTGTGATGTTGGGCCAGAACAGGTTAATCCCGTCGTAAGGATCGCCGCTCGCACCTTGGCGCAGGAAAAACGGGTGGAGTTTCTGGTCTGCGACATTGGGAGCGTTCAGGTCGGCCGGAATCGCAACCGTGAACAAATGGCCCGTTTGATCTTCCCATGGCGGAGTCCGTTCATAACGCACGCCCAGGTTGACCGTGAGATTTGGGGCGACCTTCCACACATCGTCTACATAGAAGCCCACACCGGCAGTTCGGAACTGGGCGTCGGCGATTGACACCGCAGCTTCCGAGCGCCGCGAATAACCCAGCAGGAAATCCGCAAACGCGCTGCCGCCCGACTTCACCGAATTCTGCACGATTGTGGTGGCATCTGACTCGAAAATGAACGATCCACGGGCGAACTGATTCCCTACCTGGTTGTAAGCATCACGCCGGATCTCACCGCCAAATCGAATGGAGTGCTTGCCGCGGATCAGCGAGAAGTTATCGATGAACTGCATCGAATTATTGTCGTTGGCGTAAGGTCCTTCCGAATCGTCGCCGAAACCGCTGAAGTTCTGAATACTGACGGAAGGGATTCCCCAGGTGACGGGAGTGCCGCCCTTCAGACCGGGAATCGCCAGTTCGGTGACCACATCGCGCTTGAATGCAAGTTCGCGGCCCGCCGAGTTGAAGAAACGCGTATAGCCGAATCGGAATTCGTTCACAGCCGACGGCGATAGCGTCCGCACATTCGATCCCATGTACTGTTCAACATTCGTCAGCACTTGAAATCCGTTCAGCTTCAGCCCTTCGCTGAGCTGATTTTCGTCACCCCAACTGTACCGTCCAAACCACTGCGACCTGTCGGATTCGTTGAAGTCCATGCGCAGTATGAACTGATCCTTATTTCGCGGTTGTCCCTGCGTCTGTTGCCGGTTCCGTGAAAGACCGGTGCCGGATATGTTCGGTTCCGGGTAAAACTCGAGCAGTTTGGTCGCAATCGGATTGATGCGGTTGCTGGGAATCACATTCCCGGGAAACGGCTGCGCGCTCACATTACCCGCCGCGTCGGATACCCGGGTGGCCGGATCGTAGATGATGTTGGAGCCAAGTTCCGAAAAGTTGCCGCTCCGCATCGCCGTGGACGGCAGGTCGTAGACGCTCTGCACTGTCCTTCTCTGGCGAAACGCTTCGTAATTCGCCATGAAGAACATCCGGTTCGTGCCCTTGAATATCTTTGGAATCCAAACGGGTCCGCCCAGAGTGAATCCGTATTGATTCCATTTGAAGGGATCCTTCGGCGGTCGTGCCGAGGTGAACGCGTACTGTTTCGCATCGAGTTTGTCGTTGCGAAGGAATTCGTACAGCGTGCCGTGATATTCGTTAGTTCCGGGCTTAGTCATCACGTTAATCTGCGTAACCTGCCGCCCGAACTCGGCCGGATAAATACCGGTCTGAACCTTGAATTCTTGAAGAGCATCGACGGAGGGTTGGATGACATACGAATTGAAATTCGGATCGGTATTCTCAACCCCGTCCAAGGTGAAGTGATTGAAGTAACTCCGCTGTCCGCCCACCGAGATATTCTGCGAAGAACGCTCGCCGCCCTGTCGCGATCCGGCCTGCCCCGCGCTACCGAACCCAAAACTCACGTTCGGCGCCAGAGAAACTAACTGTAAGTAATTTCGACCGTTTAACGGTAGCTCCACGATGCGGCGGTTCTCGATGACTGTACCGACCGTCGCATTCTCGGTGGAGAGTAACGTGGCATTCGCGCTGACTTCTATGGACTCAGTTACCTGCCCGAGTTCCATTTGGAAGTCCACGCGCGCGCTCTGTTGAACCTGAAGGTGAATCCCTTTCCTCGTGATGGTCTTGAAACCGTCGCGAGTAACCCTTATATCGTAGTTACCAGGTGGCAGCGCCGGAAAGCTATACACTCCGGCCTCATTGGTTACTGCATTCCGATTAGCACCCGTATCAGTGTTAGTCACTACGACAGCTGCGCCCGGTATGTTCGCTCCGGACACATCTCTCAGTTCCCCCGTAATCTCGCCAAAGGTCTGCCCGAAAACAGGTACGGCCAGACACAATGCGATTAGTGGCGCAAATGACTTGGATTGCATCGCATCCCCTTTCCGCGTGGATCAAGAGTACAGGAGCATTGACAGCGCTGCAACAATCTCGGTACTAGATCGGGGAAATCTTCCGTATTGACCAAATGATCGAGCACCACTAGCCGAGGGCTGCTTCGCAAGTTTGCAGAGGTTGCCTCGGACGCGCATGGGATGCGATTCACGCATAATCGAAGATGGACCGATGCTCAGCGAAAAACTAAATTCCAACGTGCGGCGATTCCTGGAAGGGCTCGCGGCCGAAGGTCGTGCTCCTCTCGAGACGCTGGCGCCCGTCGATGCGCGCCAGGCTGCCATTGATGGACTGCGCCCCCATGCGGGAGTTCCCGAGAGCGTTCGATCGATTGAGGATATATCCATTCCTGGACCGCTCGGCCCGATTCCGCTGCGAATCTATACGCCAGAAACGGAAGCGCCGCGGCCGGGTCTGGTTTATTTCCATGGAGGCGGATGGGTAGTCTGCGACCTCGATACTCACGAAATCGTATGCCGGGCGATCGCGCGGCGGTCCGGCGCTGTCGTCGTAGCTGTCGATTACCGGCTTGCGCCGGAGCACGTGTTCCCGGCGGCAGTTGAGGATTGCTACGCCGCGACGGCGTGGGTTCAAGAGAACGTGCACCGGCTTGGCATCGATCCGAAGCGGCTTGCCGTGGGTGGCGATAGCGCGGGCGGCAACCTCGGCGCGGTTGTCTCTCTCAGGAGTCGCGACGAACACGGTCCGAACATCGCTCTTCAGGTGCTTGTGTATCCGGTGACGAACCTTGCGTCAATCGAGACACCGTCGTATGAAGAGTTCGCGGAAGAATGTCACCTTACTCGTGCGGAGATGATCTGGTTTCGGGACCACTACACGCCGAATCCTGAACAGCGGAAGAACCCATGGGCATCGCCTCTCCTTGCGTCTGATCTGACGGGCTTACCGCCGGCGCTCGTTATCACCGCGGAGTGCGACCCGCTGCGCGATGAGGGCGAGGTTTACGCGAAGCGGCTGGAAGAAGCGGGCGTGCATGTTACTTGTACCCGTTATCCCGGGATGATTCATCCGTTCTTCTCGCTTTCGGGAGCGATTCCAGAAGGGCTGAACGCGATTCAACAGGTCGCAGACGCGGTTCGCACCGCGCGGCTGGGTGCGGCGTCGACACGCGCTTAGACGCCGGTCAGGCGTTCCCAGATCGAAAAACGCCGGCCAGCTTGTTTAGAAATCCGCTGTCCTTACTCTGCAGCTTGGCAAGTTCGCCATCGTCGAGCCACATGCCTTCGCAATTGAAACACTTGTCCACCAAAACGTCGCCGAAGCCGATTTCCTCGAGTTGGGCCCCGCATTTCGGACACTTCATGAAATGCAACTCTTTCTGGCGCTCGCGTTCCTGCTGCTGCAGTTTGTTTTCGTGCTCGTGAACCAGTCTTCGCATCCGTTCCGCTTCTTCGCGGACAAAATACTCTTCTTCCCTATCACTGGGTTTAACAGGCATGAGACCTCGAGGATCGTTGTTTCTTTGGGCCGCCGTCTCCGGCGACACTCCGTAGCATACATCAGTTCTTATTACTGTTCGGCGAACGAAGCTATTGCAGGATTGCGGTCAGTACGTGCCCTTGCGCAGCCGGCAGTGTAAGACCCAGCAGTTTGGCAACGGTCGGTGCGACGTCGAGATTTACAATGTTGCCTGCCGACGCGCCGGGCTTGATGCCCGCGCCCGACGTGACGAAAATCGCTTGCATATCGGGGTCGTCGTTTAGATACCCGTGGGTTCCGGGGCTTGTATTCGGCGGGACCGGACCGACGATCTCCCCTTCGCTGCCGCCGTTGAACCCGTACCCGTCTGAAGCCGCGAGGACGATATCGGCCATGTGATGATTCGTCGCCGGATCGGGCATTCCGAGCGCTCCGAACTCTGACGCATCGAGGACGCGCGACACTCCCTCGACGCCGGCAAATGCGGACTTCACCTGCTCGATCGTCGCCGCTTTCCCGGCACTCTGTGTAATGTAAATCATCGCCGTTCCGCCTTCTGGAATCGTCCACGCTTTGCCGCTGAGTCCCTTTTCTTTCAGGAGCGCGTTGGGACGGATGAAACGCTTCACAGTCTTGAACCCGTGGTCGGACACCACTATGAACGTCGTCTTATTGAAGATGCCGGCGCGCTTTGCGGCATCCACCAGACGGCCGACCTTCGCATCCGCGAGAGCGAGCGCCGTGTTCGCAGCCAAGGTCCGCGCACCGTATTGATGTTGCACGCTATCGGTGGTGAGCAGGTGGAACAGCAGCAGGTTTGGCTTGTGCCTCGTCAGGATGTGCTCGGCCGCGCGGGTCCAGATCTCGTCGCGGAACGTGATCTGCTTTTTCGTGAAGTCCCGAATCTCGTCGTCGGTTACCAATCCCGCGGCGATCATTTCGCGCTCGATTGTGCCGCCGGGTTTCGGCCACTCGGCGAACGGCCAAGTGATTGTCGCAGCATCCTCGATAGCTACCCAGTCAACCTGTGCAGTCGTGAGACCTGCCTTATGGGCGGCATCATAGACAGTTTCGCCGGCCACGAGTTGATCCTTCGGAACGTGTGGCTCTACCTTCACCGGCTCTCCCTCGCCGCCGCGTACTGCCGCACCGTTGTAGATAACCGTGTGACGTGCCGGTTTGACGCCAGTGACCAGGGTAGTGTGGTTGGGCCAGGTTACGGTCGGGTTTACCGGTTGCATGCGGTCCGCCGCGGCGCCCGTCCGCATCAACGCTCGGATATTGGGCGCGGGAACTTCGGGATTCTTCAACGCGTAGGCGGCAAATCCGTCGAGACTGATCAACACGACGTGTCGATCCTTCGCGGCCTGCTGGGCAGGCAGGCAGCCGGCGCCAAATACAAACAACAGCCCAAGTGCAAGATTGCGAATCACTCTCTTCTTGTACCAGAGCCGGCAGCGGAATCCTACTCCGCGATCGTGATCCTGGTGTTCAGTTTGGAATCCGCCGATGATCCTCCGAGCGTAATCTGAACCGGTTCGTCCTCGACAACGAACCCTCCGGTGTTCGTGTCCCAGTAGGACAGCGACTCGGCTTTCAGTTTCATCTGAACGGTCTTGGTCTGATTTGGCGCCAGACTTACTCGCTGGAACCCTCGCAATTCCCTAAGCGGACGCGACACCTTCGAGCCGTCGTGACGGACATACAATTGCACTACCTCGTCGCCGGCTCGTGTTCCGGTGTTCCTGACATCCACACTTACCGTGAGTTCGCCGCTATGTCCCATCTGAGTAGCATCGGTCCGAAGGTTCGAATAGGCGAAAGTCGTGTAACTCAGGCCGTAGCCGAACGGAAACAACGGGTCTCCGCGGAAGTACATATATGTGTGGCCGTGGCGAATGTTGTAGTCCATCATCGGCGGCAGTTGATCGAGCGATTTCGGCCACGTCACAACCAACCGTCCGGCGGGGTTATAGTCGCCGAACAACACATCCGCGATTGCGGTTCCGGCTTCCTGGGCGTTCTGGCTCATCGTGAGAATTGCCGGGACGTGTTCGTTTGTCCAATTGATCGCGTATGGGAAATCGGCCAGTAGCACCACAATCGTTCGCGGATTCGCCGCATGCACTTCCTTGATCAACTCTTCATCGGCGAGATTCAACGATCTTCGATCGGAGTTTTCCATGCCGTCGCTCGGTGTCTCGCACCAGGAGTCGTCGTTCGCGAATCCGGCGATGATGGATGCACGATTGCATGTCGTGTCATTGCCGGCGAACACGATGGCTACATCCGATGACTTTGCGGCTGCGGCGATATCGGTCATAAAACCGAAGCCCATGTTGATTTTGACGCTCTCGCCGACCTTCTTGCGAAGGCCTTCGACAGGCGAGATTCGGTACGGCGGCTCGCCGCTATAAAGGCCGAGTTGCACCGCATTGGCACGCGATCCATACACCGCGATCGACTTCACATTGCTCCGATTTAGCGGTAGTAAGTTGTCGGCATTCTTCAGTAACACGATGCTCTCACGAGCCACCCGCCTTGCGACTTCTTTGTGCGCTTCGGTCGTCCATGGTTCTTCGGTGCCGCTCGATTTTGCGTAGGGCACCATCTCCTGCGGATCCAGAAGCCCAAGCCGGATGACGACGCGGTATTTACCACGCAAAGCGGTATCGATATCCGCTTTCGTAACCAACCTCGATTCCAGCGCACTGTGAAGGCCCTCCTGATAACCATCAAGGAATTGATTTACTCCGATCTTCATGCAGGCCGCCACTGCGGTCCTCATATCCGGGTAATAGCGATGCTTCGAGACCATGTTGCGGACCGCCCCGGCGTCTGTCGACACGATGCCGTCCACTTTCCATTCGTCCGAAACCATCGTTTTCAGAATCGGATTCACACTCATCGGTACGCTGTTCCAGGCGTTGTAAGAAGCCATGTACGAACCGGCTCCGCCTTCGAGAAAAGCCATCCGGAACGGAACCGAGTAATACTCGCGCAACAACCGCTCGTCAAAATCGGAACTCGAACCATAACGCCCGTGTTCGTTACTGTTGGCAAGGAAATGCTTGAGCAGCGATGCCGCACGCCAGTACCGCGGGTCGTTTCCCTGCATGCCCTTGGCAAACGCCGCAGCCATCGTGCCGGTAAAGAAGGCGTCTTCACCGTACGATTCGTCGATTCTGCCCCAACGCGGATCGCGTGCCAGGTCGGCATTCGGGCCCCAGATAACGAGCGGCGTCCGCTTGTATTTATCCTGGTGATCGTAAATCCAGCGTGCTTCCGTTGCCTGCACCTCTCCGGCGCGGCGAATCAGTTCGACATCCCAGGTTTGAGCCATTCCAACTACCTGTGCGAATTGGGTAGTCGGAACAACGTTGCGCGGTCCCAAACCACCGAGCGAACGCTGCACCAACCCGTGTAGGCCTTCCGATGCTCCAGCATCAGGTATCCCGAGCCGCGGCACCGCCGAGCTGGTCCTCAGGGCGGCGATCTTTTCGTCGAGCGTCATCAACGACAGTATGTTGGTGACCCGCTGTTCCAACGGCAAGTCGGGATTCTGGAACGGATATTTGTATTGACCCGAAACCGTTGCGGTTCCGCAGAGCATGAGAACTGGAACAATCTGTAGTATGCCCTTCATGACTGTACTAACTCCTTAGCAGATATGCCGGCGTACAACTCCAGGCATGGCAGTAACTGTTCACCAAAACGCTGTTATATGGCGATAGGTCGGGATTCGAAGGGTCGTACACTTCCCAGAAGGTGTCAGCTCCGGCCTTCACCATTCCGCCCCAATAGGACTCGATATGCTGAAGCGCCTCCTGCTTCATTCCGCATTTCAGCATGGCTTCGGCGATGTAGTGGTGCAGGTACGGCGTCCCGGGGCGGATGCCGTCCCGAAGCGCCGCGATTGCTCTCAGCGCAGCCGCACCCTCTTCGGCGGTCGCGATCCCCGACAACACCAACCATGCCTGAGTCGCCCAGGAAACTTGACGCGACGGCCCGCTGACGAAAACAGGCCGCGATTGATCGCGAAATGCGGACCGGGCTGCGGCGCTCATCGTGTTTGCCAACCGCTCGTAGCCGGTTGCGTCCTGAGCCGCGCCGATTCGCCGTGCCAGTTCGACCCCCTGGCGCAGCGCAAAAACAAAGACCCCCTGCATCGCCGCAGTCCGATCCAGTTTGTCGTTCCAATCGATGAAGACCCAGGCCCCCTTCGGTGCAGCGAAGAGTCCCTCGCTTCCTACGTAGGTCCGGAGAATCTCGAGTTGCCGCCGCGCGACGGGCCATAGTTCCCGCGCGGTATGCCAGTCGTTCGAGGCCCGTGCATAATCGAGGAGCGCTGCCGTGTACAGCGCTGCATAGTCGAGAATGTACTCGTGCCCTCGCTGCGGCTTCGGTTCTTCGAAAACACAAGCCGAAACAAAGCCGTCCTCTCGCGGCAGTCCGGCGAAGAGATACAGGCATCGCTTTACCAAGTCGAAATTTCGGAAAGTCGCGAAATTCGTGAGTGCCTGCAACCGCAGATCGCCGATCCACAGGCGCCGGTCGCGCTTCGGTCCGTCTTCGAACACGGTCTGCATGCAATCGCGCAGAGTGGCGATACTGACGTCGTCGATTCGCTTCAGCAGGGCGGGAGTATTCGCCGGCAATGCCGGTGGGTCGCCGGACGCCGACGTCAGTGCTGTACCGCGCGGGCCGTTCAGTCGGACCCCAAAGTTCGGCGACGTGGCGATTACATCGATCTTGGCGTATCGAAGCGCATAGCGCCGCGGTAAGTCGATTTCATTCGGCAGAACGTCAATATTGATCACCTCATCCTGGAGCCATGCCCGGCTCAGCGCGCCTTTGTAGGGATCGAACGGCTCGGCCACTTCTGCCGGAACCTCGCCGAAGGTAAGCTTCAGGCGCGCAGGTGAATCGACCCCGCGGCCCTCGCCCGCTATTGCGAATGAAAAGTGGCCAGTGAAGTGGTCGCCAAAATCGAGGATTACCGAGTCGCCGGCATGCATGGCACGGTCGCTGAGAGCCGTCGCCGGCGCGACCTTCTCCATCCGCCACCTCAAAAACGTCGACGTATCCGCTATGGGTTTGACGATGGCGACCGGTTCCCGTATTGTCTGGTGTAGCCGGGGCTTCAGCGACTCCGCCATTTCAACCCAGCGCACCTGTTCATCGGCGGTTTGCGGCCAGCCGTTTCGCCCGGATGTGGCCGCCGCCGAAGCAAGATAAAAAAACTCCCGCCGATTCATGCCAAACACGTTATCAGACCGTAGCGAACGCGGGTAAACATCCCTCATACTTTGAAAGTTATGAAGCCGCTCATCATTCTCTTGGGACTATCCGCCCTCGCCGCGGCCCAACAGACCCGCCATGAAATTGTTAACCGGGCGAAAACACCGGCGGACGATTCGAAAGTGAACAGTGATCAGGTGCCCGATGTTTTCGCCATTCACGGCCGCTTCGACAGGGTCGTAATACTTCGCTTCAAGTTCGATACGGATCTACTGGCCGGCATTCAGAAGATGGTGAAGGAGGAAAAAATCCGGAACGCGGTCATCCTGTCGGGCGCGGGGTCCGTACGCGGATACCAGGTCCACCAAGTCAGTAATCGAACGTTTCCGTCGAAGAACATATTCGTCCAGGATCCCACGGCGCCCGCGGACATGATTTCGATGAACGGCTATATTCTCGACGGAAAAGTGCACGCGCACATGACGCTCGCGAATCCCGAGCATGCTTTCGGAGGACACTTGGAACCCGGAACCTCGGTGTTCACGTTCGCGATCGTTACCCTCGGCGTGCTGAACGACGGTGCCGACTTGAGCCGCGCCGACGACAAGACATACCGATGAATTTTCCGGCTCCTCGCTACATTCAGGTGAACCCGCGCGACAACGTCGCCATTGTCGTGAACGATGCGGGCGTTGCATCGGGCGCTGAATTTCCCGGCGGCGTCGTCGCACGCGAGGCCATCCCGCAATCGCACAAAGTTGCTCTGCGAGAAATCGACCGCGGCGACCCGATCGTCCGCTACGGCGAACATATCGGCACGGCGAATCGAACCATCCCCGCGGGAGCGTGGGTGAGGGAAGAATTCATCGAACTGCCGCAGGCGCCCACGCTCGATTTGCTGCCGTTGGCGACCGCTGTCCCACCGCAACTGCCGCCTCTGTTGGGCTACTCGTTCGACGGCTACTCCAACCCGGACGGAACTGCGGGAACAAAGAATCTGCTCGGCATCGCTACGACCGTGCAATGCGTCGCGCCCACGGTCGACTATGCCGTCCGCCGGATTCGCGAGGAATTGTTGCCGCGCTATCAACGGGTGGATGACGTGGTCGCGATTACGCACGGTTACGGATGCGGCGTCGCGATCGACGCTCCGGGTGCGGCCGTGCCCATTCGTACGTTGCGGAACATCAGCCTGCATCCGAATTTCGGAGGCGCGCCTTTGGTGGTCAGCCTGGGATGTGAGAAACTGCAGCCCTCGCGCCTGTTTCCGGCCCAAAACCAACTCCCTATCCTGGACGATGCGAGCTACGTGATTCGGCTGCAGGATCACGAATTGCGCGGGTTCGGCGAGATTGTCGGCGCTATCCTGCGCGCTGCCGAGAAGCGCCTCGAAGAGTTGAATCGTCGACAGCGGTGCAACTGTCCGGCCTCGGAACTGGTGGTTGGCCTTCAATGCGGAGGCAGCGACGCATTCTCGGGCATTACGTGCAATCCGGCTGTCGGCCATGCGGCCGACCTTCTGGTGCGGGCTGGCGCCACGGTCCTGTTCTCCGAGGTCACTGAGGTCCGTGACGCGGTTCACCTGCTGACTCCGCGCGCCGCGAATGTGGACGTCGGGCGGGCTCTCATCCGCGAGATGGGATGGTATGACGATTACCTCTCGCGCGGCGGGGCTGATCGCAGCGCCAATCCGACACCCGGTAACAAGCGCGGCGGCCTGGCGAATATTGTCGAGAAGGCGTTGGGCTCCATCGCAAAGGCTGGATCGACGGCAATCCGGGAGGTGGTCTCGCACGGCGATCGCGTCCGCGGAAATGGCCTCGTCTTCGCCGCGACGCCAGCCAGCGACTTTATCTGCGGCACCCAGCAATTGGCATCAATGAATCTGCACGTGTTCACCACGGGCGAAGGCAGTCCGTACGGTCTTGCGATGGTGCCTGTGATTAAGGTGTCGTCCCGCACAACGCTAGCCGAACGATGGCCCGACCTGATCGATATCGATGCCGGCGGGATCGCAACCGGCGACGCGACAATCGAGCAGGTCGGTGGGAGATTGTTTGAACTGATACTGGACGTCGCCAGTGGGCGAAAGAAGACCTGGGCCGAGCACTGGAAATTGCACAACGCCTTGTTCCCGTTCAACCCGGGGCCTGTCACTTAGAAGCGACCGGCAACTTCGCGGATTCGTTCGGGTCTTGCTCCGCGTTAAACTTCTACCAATGCGACGCCTTGTACTTTGCCTTTCATTGCTGCTCTGCACCCTCTGTGGCCAAAACTTCGCGTTGAAGGACGGCGATACCGTGGTGTTCTACGGCGACAGCATCACGGACCAGCGACTGTACACGACCTTCGCGGAGACGTACGTGCTCACTCGTTTCCCGAAATTGAATATCCGGTTCGTCCATTCTGGTTGGGGCGGCGACCGGGTGTCCGGCGGCGGAGGCGGCACTGCCGATTTGCGTTTGCGCCGTGATGTGCTCCCCTATAAGCCGACCATAATGACGATCATGCTCGGCATGAACGACGGCCGATACCGCGCATACGACCCGCAGATCTTTCGCGAGTTCTCAACCGGCTATGAAGCGATCGTCCGCAGTATGAAGACCGCGTTTCCCAACCTGCGCATTACCGTCATCGAGCCGTCGCCGTACGATGACGTCACCCGTCCGCCGACATTCGAAGGCGGCTACAACGCGGTGCTGGTGAAATACGGCGAGTTCATCCGCGATCTTGGCTCGCGCGAGCACATGAATGTCGCGGACCTGAACGCGCCCGTCGTCAAGATGCTGGAGAACGCCAAGGGTCGCGACGCGAAACTGGCCGAGCGAATCATCCCGGACCGCGTTCATCCCGGCCCCGGTGGGCATCTCATCATGGCCGAAGCGCTGCTGAAATCCTGGAACGCGCCTGCTTTGGTGAGCGATGTCGAAATCGACGCCGCCGCCAAAACCGTGAAGCACGCCGAGAATACAAAAGTGGTGCTGGGCGACGGGCTGACCTGGACCCAAATGGATGATGCCCTGCCGATGCCGGTGGATCCGCGTGATCAAGTATTGGCGCTCGTCGTGGCGTCCTCGGATTTCATGAACGCATTGGACCAGGAACGGCTCCGCGTTACTGGACTTGATGCGGGCAATTACGGGCTCAAGATCGACGGTGAAGCAGCGGGAACCTTCACCGCATCCGACCTCGCCACCGGCATCAATCTGGCAGCGCTTCCCACGCCGATGGCCAAACAAGCCGCCGAAGTTCATTCGTACACGTTGAAACACAACAACGTTCATTTCTTCCGGTGGCGCACCCTTCAGACCACGTTGGAGCCGGACGGATTCCGGACCGCGGAGCCTGAGGAGGTGCTCGACACACTCGAGGATCAGATCATCGGGGCTCAGCGAGTAGCCGCCCAGCCCAAACTCCGGACCTACGAACTTTCACGAGCCGAATAGCGTACGATCGCGCAATCGGAGCCTTCAATGGGTGGGCTGAATGCCACACTTAGGACTAACCCTCCCATCCAAGGAGTACAGGGGCGTTGGATTTTCAAACCTAAACATCCGAAACCCGACCTTCCAAGCGTTGGCGTGGCAATTGCAACTCGTTACGCCGAGTAGTAGGATCATCCACAAGAGTTGTCGAGTCGAAACCGGTGGGTTTCGCTCATACGGCGTTACCGCCGGACCCGAAGACGCCTTCCGCGCGCCAAGAGCCCGGCGCATCGCCGCATATGGTCGAGAGACTACACCGAAGCGAGGAGGTTCGTGATGCTTCTCAGCACTCTATCTTTTGCCTTGCTGCTTTTTGTCGATCAGCCCGCTCCGTCGATTGAGCAGCTCAATTCCACATTTTCCGAACTCAAGGCCGCCGAGCAGAAGAAAGATTCCGCTCAAACCATGAAATTGGCCGTTGAGTCGTCCAAGTTGGCCCGTGCCTTCATGAAAGGGACGTCCGACGAAGGCGAGGATAACAAGAAGAATATCGAGTTCGCCAAGCAGGTGGACTCGTACGCCGATTACGCGCTGTATGCCGGCGCTTTGCGTGCGACCGATTCGGCGGAGAAGATCCAGTTTTTCGAAGCGCTGGACCAGCAATCGCCGAAGAGCCAGTACTGCCCCAAACTCTACGGCGTGTACATCGCTACAATGGTGCAGACCGGCAAGCAGGCGAAGCTGTTTCCATTCGCGGAGAAGGCCATTGCCAATGATCCTTCCAATGAGGATCTACTGGCGATCCTCGCTGACGGAGCAATGACACGCAAGCAGTTCGACCGTGCGGGGGCCTACGGCGCCAAGCTGGCATCCGTGATGTCGAGCCACCCGGCTCCCGAAGGCATGTCAGCCGCCGATTGGGAGCGCCGCCGCAGTGCGTTGCTCACTCGTGGCTACTACATCGCCGGCGTCTCGTACGCCAGTGCCAACAGGTGGCCACAAGCCGATCAGTACCTCCGCTCCGCCCTACCGCTGGTGAAAAACGAAGCGAACATGCACTCGACCTGCCTGTTCTATCTCGGCGTGGCGGACTACGGTCTGGCGCGGGCAACCCACAATCGAGTGATGATGCAGCAGGCTCTCGATTTCAGTCAGCAGGCCGCCAATATGGCTGGTCCGTTCCAGCAACCGGCCGCTCAGAATGCCTGGGCAATCAAGGGCGAACTGACCCGGTGGCGGTAAGCGCTCCTCGGTAGCGGCGGCTCCGGACTTCGGCTCGGAGTCGTCGAGAGTAGCCGAAACCGTTTGTTCGAGGTCGGCACCAGCTGACCTGCATTCCCAGGACCCTACTACTCGGGCGGCGCGGTATTCGCAGTTTCGAAGCTCAGAACCGGCCTACAGGTCCACATGGATCCTGGCGGCCGGTTCTCCTCATATCAGCCGATCCGCAATGCCGGCAACTTGAAACACACGCTCAATGTCGGCGCGCCGAAAAGTGTTGCCAGCCTTCGAAGTGAAGAGGGATGATCCGCGCCTGCGGCATCGCCCGGGCCGCCTGAACCCCCTCCTCGGCAGTCATCGTCAGGTGATGCGGTCCTACTGCCGCCACACGCGCGGCTCCCATGAAAAGGAACGCCACCCGAACATCGAAGCGCCGGGTAACTTCCTGCACTCCTTCGTACCAGACCGTATCCCCGGAGACGTAAATCGCCTTGCCGCCCGTTTCCGAGCTTTTCAAAACGAACCCAACCACCGGTCCGCGATCCACATCCGGAGGCCCGTGCCGGGCTGGCGTCGCCGTCACCTCGACCCCTTCCCCGTTCGGCCCCGACAAATCCACAGATTGCCATGCCTCCAGTCCAAGCGAGTTCCCGCCGAGCCGTTCCGCGCCAGCCCGGGTGGTCAGTACCCGCTCATTCGAGGAAAGGAAACTACGGCCAGAGTCGTCGAGGTTATCGAAATGATGATCGTGGCTCAGCAGTACGGCATCCACGCGCCCCAACTCGTCTCCTGTTAGCCTTACTTTCGCGTGCGCCGTGAAAAGGCGCTGGTTCACAGTGGGTGAAAGTCCCACCCGGGAACTGGTTCGCTCCGCCCGGTAGCGATCGGAGCAGTAGTGGAGGTAACGAAGCTGCTGAAGCCTCCGGTGGAGAGGGTCGCTTTAGGCGACTTGGCGAGTTTGCAGGCCGTAACGAAAGTGAACGCTGTGCAGGCCTCGAAACAGGTGATGCAGGAGCCGACCCGCCGTGAATCGAGGGAAGGCCGACGTCGATGGGAGAGGACGAGCGAACGAGCCCATCGGTCCTGCCGGGGTATTGGCGACGGCATGCAGACAAAGGGGACTAGACGCAACACGGGAAGCCCCGGCGGTGATCGGACAGACGATCAACCGGCAGCTCGTGAGAGCCAGGCCGGGCCGTTCGGGGTGGCGGAGAGGCCCGTACTGCTGAAGAAGCCGGGTAACGCCGGTGGAGGGAAGGGGCCTCAGTTGAAAGGAGACGCAACAAGCGATGAGGGACCGAGGGATTGACGATGAGTCTAACAACCCCACCAAGTGTTCAGGAATTGCAGACGGCGTTGCATGACAAAGCGAAGGAATCGCCTGACCGGCGCTTTCACGCGCTGTACGACAAGGTGTATCGAAGGGACGTTCTGGCGTTTGCCTACCGATGCTGCAAAGCCAATGGCGGAGCGGCGGGAGCAGACGGCCAAAGCCTTGAAATCATCGAGGAGTATGGTGTAGAGCGATGGTTGGACGAACTGGCGCAAGAGCTGAAGAACCTATCGACCCCTTCCGGTGCGGCGGGTGTATATCCCCAAGCCGGATGGAAAGCAGCGGCCGTTAGGGGTACCCACCATCCGGGATCGGACGGTGCAAACGGCGGCAGTTCTGGTTCTCGAACCGATATTCGAGGCCGATCTGGAGCCGGAGCAGTACGCCTATCGCAAAGACCGCAGTGCACTGGACGCCGTAAGACACGTCCACAAGCTGATAAACACCGGGCATGGAGAAATTGTTGACGCAGATTTAAGCGGCTACTTCGATTCGATTCCGCATGCCGAGCTTCTTAAGTCGGTGGCTCGCCGGGTCGTCGACGGGGCGATGCTGCATCTGATCAAGATGTGGCTGGAAGCTCCTGTTGAGGAAACGGATGAGCACGGGAGGAAACATCGGAGTACGCGCAATCGCGATGAAGGCCGGGGCACTCCGCAAGGGGCTCCGATCAGTCCGTTGCTCAGCAATTTGTACATGCGCCGTTTCGTGCTCGGCTGGAAGAAGGTGGGGCACGAGAAGCGTTTGGGAGCGCGAATCGTCAATTACGCTGACGATCTGGTGATCTGCTGTCGCGGCAACGCAGAGGATGCGCTTGCGGCGATGCGGGACATCTCGCTCACCGGATCGAAGGAGGCGAATCCAACATCGTCTGAATCCTTTGTGCCGGGTCCCGTGAATTTGACTTTCGCGACGCCTTTGCCAGTGTCGTCTTTTATAAGAGCCCAGATGGCGCCCTTCTTCAACGGACATTCCTGAACCACCTCGTCGACCGGGGCGGATGTTCCGCAGTTCGAGCATGTGCAGTCAAGCGGCTTGCCGCATTTAGAGCAGTTAGGCATGAGAAAACTCCGGCAAGGCGACTAGATCTCGAACGGCACGATTCGTCTACCTTGCAGGAGGTTATCGAACCTGTCGCGGATCGTGTCCATTTTCAAGTGATCGGGCAGGGTCGGGTGCGTGAGAATTTTCAGCGCCCATTCCGGATCCGGCGCGAGTTCGAATTGCTCGCCATATTGGAGCACTAAATCGAGGAGAACGGTGACAGCCGCCCATGTGCGGATACCGTTATCCCGTCCAGTGCGAACCGTCGCGCGGACCAGTTCAGTAGCACGCGCGACACCGAGTTCGGCATATCGTCCGGGGAAAGCGGTCTCAAGGTGGCGGACCAGCCCCTCTTCGAAATGCTCGAACGCGCTCCTTTCGAAGACGCTGAGTTGCTCATGGCGAATTATGAGCATTCTCATCAGTCTACCGCAATGGTTTTCGCACCGGGTTCCGTATTGTCCAACGCAAAATAATACTGAAACCGGACCGGTTTCCAACCGATGATCTTGAAGATTGGCCCTCAGCCTAAAGAACCCAACCGTTGCGATAGGGCGGATTCACCAACTCGTTTGCTACCGGGTCGTTCGTAACCTTCAGGTTGCGACTGTCCCATTCGAGGTAGCGAGCGGTTCGCGCTGCCAGAGTGCCAAGTAGCGCGACTTCGGTCAGTTGACTTCCCAGTTCAAAGTTGCAGTTCGCCGGCGTGCCCCCTTTCGCGGCCTGAATCCATTCGCGATAATGCCCGGAACTTCGTGGCAGTGTCTTCGGCGGCGGCACGAAGTCGCGAAACGCCTTCTCGGGCAGGAGCTGATTCTTTCCGCCGGAGTAATCGGAAAGCAGTTTTCCGTTGGCGCCGACGAAGAGGAGCGCCGTAGCCGGCAACGGCGTGCGCGGGTCCAACTCCAGTGGGCGATGTGGGCGAAGACCGCCATCATACCAATGGACCCGTACCGGAGGGTGCTTCCCGCGGGCTGGAAAATCCCAAGTGACCATCGTCGAGTAGCTCTCACACTCGGGTGTTTCGATCAATGGAGGCAGCGTTTCCCGTCCATCTGCCGCCATCTGGAACAGGCCGCCGTGCATCTTTGTGCGACTGCCATGAACGCTGGCGGGCGCTCCGAGTTCCAGCGCCTCGTAAAACACGTGCAGCCCGTGACAGGTCATGTCGCCGATCGTGCCGGTTCCAAAGTCCCACCATGAGCGCCATAGCCACGGATGATAAAGAGGATGGAACGAACGGTAGGGCGCAGGACCGATCCAGCGGTCCCAATCCATTCCGGCGGGCACTGAGGGAGTTGCCTGCGGGCGCTTCTGGCCTGCCGGATACAACGGATGATCGCACCAGATGTGAACTTCGGACACAGGCCCAATGACGCCCGCCATCAGGATCTCCGCCGTACTCTGCGCCTCATCGCTGGCGCACGATTGCACGCTCATCTGGGTGGCGACCTTCGCGTCCCGAGCGGCATTGGCGACGGTCCGGAGTTCGTGAAGATTGTGAGTAAGCGGCTTTGCCGAATAGATGTGTTTTCGTAAGCGCAACGCGGCCATCTGGATCATCGCATGATTGTGGTCCGGCGTTGCCACCACGACCGCATCGATGCTCTTCTCCTTGTCGAGCAACTCGCGGAAATCGGTGTAGACCTTTGCCTTCGGGTACCGCTTGAACACCTTCGCGGCAAAACCATGGTCCACATCGCACAAAGCGACGATGTTTTCGGTTTCGCAGTTCTTCAGATAGCGACGGCCCATCCCCGCGACGCCGACACCCGCGATATTCAAGGTGTCGCTTGGCGCCTGGTAACCAGGTCCTCCCAGCACGCGCCTCGGCACGATCAGAGCCGCAGCCCCGGGAATGAGCGCGCGGCGGGTCAGTCCATCTTGATTCGACATATCTACCACTCCTCTGAAAGCTGCTTGAAGTATATGTTGCGGAATGCGACCGGCCCGTGATCGCCCTGCAGCATGATCGGGTTGCGCGGCGCCTCGGGGACTTCCAGAGCTGAACGTGTCGGGCCGCCGGATTTGGTGTTCTCCTGCACGAGTTGCCCGTTGTAGATGACCTTTTCAAATATCGCGTCGGCGGTCTTGTTGCCGCCCGGGCCGAAGCGAGGAGCGCGGAACCATATGCGATACGATTGCCATTCGCCGGGCTCCCTCGATGCATTTACGCGAGGCGGCGTTCCGCCGAACCCTTTATTGTTCTTATCCACCTGCTCGTAGATGCCGCCCGCGTCAAGGTATTTGAGAGGCTCGGGTTTACCGTAGCTGTCCAGGATTTGCACTTCGTAAAGCCCATGCAGGTATACGCCGGAATTGGATCCTTTAGACACCATGAATTCGAGGTACAGTTCGATATCACCGAATTTGCTCTCGGATACGAGATTGGTGGTGTGCGTTTCGATGCCGTTCAGGATGACGCCGCCCGGCGACGGCGCGGCTTTCAGCACCGTCGGATCGGTGCTCGACAAGGCGACATCGATAGCGGTGAGCCACTCGTTCAATCTGCCGGGTACACCGTGCCAGCCCAGTTCTGAGCGCCATCCAGACAGGTCGCGACCGTTTAATAATGGGTGCCATCCGCGTTCGGTTCGGAACGGTGCCCCGGAAATCGAGTCGCTCGCAGCCCATGCTGAAGACGCAAATGCTGCTGCGCCGACCTTCAACATCGTTCGTCGAGTCTGGTTCATTGTCTGTAACTCTATATTGCCCCCGAGTTCTGAGACAACCCGGTAGCAGTGTTGGTTGGCAGCGATTGGGCCCACTGTACTGGAATCAAAATGTGAGACGAAGAGCTAGTTGGATTTCCCGGTTCCCGTACCCTCCGAGCGTGCTGCTGATCTCACCGAAGTTGCCCGACGTAACGCTCCCGCTCGGGTTTGAGAAGTGCGGCGTGTTGGTCAGGTTGTAGAACTCGCCGCGGAACTCGAGCTTAGCGCGTTCCCGGATCGGGAAGTTTCGGAAGACGGACATGTCGTAGTTCGAGAGACTCGGGCCGCGAACAATGTTCCGTCCGGCGTTTCCAAAAGTGTTCGGAGGCGGAGCAACAAATGCCGTAGTATCGAACCATTTCTGTCCCGGACCAACGCCCCCGAGCGTGCTCGTCGCGTGCACAACGTTGGCGAAGTTGCCGTTGCCGGGGCAGTTGCACGGCGTGGAATCGGTGGTGATGCTGAACGGCGTACCGGTAGCGTAGCGATAGATTCCGTTGATCTGCCAGTTTCCAACTATGTAGGCGAGTGGTCCGCTGTGCAGGTACCGTTTGCCTCGCCCGAACGGCAGTTCGTAGAGGTGGCTGATGGTCAGCATGTGCGTACGGTCGTAGTTCGACGGACCGTATTGCCGGCGGAAATCGTTGGCGATCGTAAACCCCGCCTGATCGCTGCCGACGTCGAGCGACCGGCTCCAGGTGTAGGCTACGGTGAACATGAGCCCGTTCGAGAAGCGCTTGTTCAGGTTCGACTGCAGAGAATTGTAGTTGCTGCTGACGCCATTCCCGCGAACGGTCACATCGGCTGTATGGCCGAAGGCTTGCACGAGCGGCTTTCCGGCGACGCCCGTGCCGGGCAGCGCCGCATTGAAGTTCTGGTTGAACGGCAGGTGTGTCCCGATGTTACCCACATAGCCGGCGTCGAATGTCATGTCCCAACCGATGTCTCGTTGATAAGTGAGGTTATAACTCTGCACCATAGGCATAGGATTTCGCGGCGGGACAACAAAGAACGCCTGGTTCGGCGCCGGATTGATGCGTCCATTCGATGGAGTATCGAGAAGTGTGAACGGCGGCAGCGTCGTAAACGAACCGTCGACGACGAAGTCGCCGGTCGCGCCATTCTGAATGTTGTAGATCACGGGAAATTGTGTGGATAGCGTGCCACCGGTGAATCCGAAACGTCCCGTCCAATAACTGATGCCGTAGCCCGCCCGAACAACCGATTTTTTTAGCCGGTAGGCGATACCGAGACGGGGCGCCCAGTTATTCTTCTCCATATGAACGCCACACGCCATATCCACGTCACCCGCGCCGCACACAAGCAGAGTGTTAGTTGACGGGTCGTAATTCGACGCGGCACCGGCGTACCGCGCCTTGATCGGAGTGTACAATTCGTACCGCAGTCCGAGATCGAGCGTCAGGTTCTTACTCGCCTGCCATGTGTCCTGGAAGAAGAAGAACGTCTGCGTCTGGCGGTTCGTCGGCGTAATCGGCATGTATGTGCGGCTGGTCTGGTCCGGTGCGCCGAGCAAAAACGCCGCAAACGAATTTGCGAACGAGCCATAAGGCCCGAGCGCCGGGCCGTCCTTCAGAGCGGTTGTGCCGGGGTTAAATGTGAACAATCCCCGCGGCCCGAAATTGAGTCCTTGCGGCTGGAAGCGATCCATCCGGTTCCGGTGTACTTCGGCGCCCCACTTCAATGAGTGCGAACTCAGAATCTTGCTCCACGTGTTGACCCAAGTGAAGAGATTATCCGTGTTGATCAGCGGATAATAGACCGGCGTGAACATGCCGGGCATGCCGTTAATCTGCACACGCGCCATGCCGACGCTGGAAATGGCATCGGGGTTCGGGTTTCCAATTCCAAGCGACTGGTTCGTCACCGTGGTCATGTCGAGACCGCTCACATCGGTACGGTACCGGTTGTAGCCCATTCGCGCCTCCGTCAGCAGCGTCGGGCTGAAGCCGTGTGTGAAGTTTGCCAGGGCCGTGACCGTGTAATCGCGCGCCAGCGTTCCTTCGCCGATGATGTCACCCAGTGAGGCTTTCTGCGTTACGTTGTATCGCGAGTAATTCATCTTGCCGAAGATCTTGGTCGCTTCGGTGAAGTTGTGGTCCACACGACCGTCATATGAGTTCCCGTCATAGAGAAACGGCACATTTATGTTCAGGTTGTTCGTGAAGTTCGCGCCCGAAAGGTTCGGCGCCGGGAAATATTGCAGCAGTTGCTTCGAAATCGGACTCAACCGATTCTGCGGAATGACATTGTTTGGGAACGCTGCGCGGCCGGTGCCGTCCGGATTGCCCGTGGCTGGATCGTAGAGGTGCAAATCGGGCACGCCGCTGAAATCGCCGGTAAGCCAGGCCGTCGAAGGCGTACTCGTGATTTGCGTCGCGGACTGCCGCAAATACAACCCTTGGTACGCGCCAAAGAAGAACGTTTTGTTCCTTATGATGGGTCCACCCGCCGCCGCGCCGAACTGATTGCGGATGTAGGTCGGCTTCGGCTTTCCGGCCGTATTGAAGAAATCGCGGGCACGGAAATTCGTGCTGCGGTGAAACTCGTAAAGGCTTCCGTGCAACTCATTTGTGCCCCCGCGCGTGGCGACGTTCACGATCGCTCCCCCAGCACGGCCGAATTCCGCGTTGTAATTACTTGTCGTGACGTGAACCTCTTCGACGGCTTCCGCAGGCGGAATATAAACAGTGAGACCTAACGTTGGGTTCGTGTTGTCGACGCCATCCACCAGCGTGTTGTTCGCCGAATTGCCCTGGCCGTTGGCTCGGAAAAATGTGGTTCCCTGCGGATCTTCGGACTGCGTGAAATCGACAGTCGGCGGTGTAACACCGGCAACGAGACCTGCCAGCGCCTGGAAACTTCGATTGGCAAGCGGCAACTCCGTTACGCTTTGCGTGCTGAAGTTGCGGGCCACTTCGGCGCGGTCGGTCTGCAGGGCAGGCGCTTCGCCGGTGACCTGAACCGTTTCGCTGATCGCACCGGGTTCAAGCGCGGCGTCCACGCGGATGGACGATGAAACCGGCAGAGTGACGTTGTCGCGAACAATTTTCTTGAAGCCACTGGCTTCGATCTCCACTCTGTATGCGCCCGGCGCGAGATACGGAATGGTATACACGCCATCGTTAGTTGTGTTCGCTTTTCTAACAACTCCGGTACGAACTTCGGTTACCGTTACAGTCGCATTCGGTACGCTTGCGCCGCTCGGGTCGGTGACCGTACCAATCAAGGTAGCGCTTACCTGTTGCGAGTAGACGGTGGGGGCCAACAGCATTAGAAGGCCTGGAAATAACAGAAACGCGCCAGAAAAACGAGACATTTCTCCCTCCAAAATCTCTCTAATGTTTCACTGCCAACGAACAAAAGTCAATGGGATGTGGCGATTTTTTGGCGGAACTGTTACAAAGGAGTGGAACTAAATGCGGCGCGGAGTTTATTTTTATTTCGGCGGCTCCTTGAGTTTCATCACACGATCGGCGGGAACGTCCTTCAACGTTTGTAGGATGCCGGACGGCCAGCGGATCTCGACCAACGCTGCGGTTTTATCTGTTCCGAGGCCGAAGTGCACCGGAGCCGCGCTAGAAGAAGCATATCCGGCGGCGAACGAAAGCTGCTGGTACTGGGCGCTTCCGCCCGCCACGAGCTTAATCCTGGCTCCGATCCCGTCACGGTTGCTCCGGATTCCCTCGAGATTCAGCTCCAGCCAGTGATGGTTGCCGGGGCTCGTGTTGATCCATACCTCGGCGGGCGCGCTCAGTGCGCTGACGACCACATCGAGAAGCCCGTCCCCATTCAGGTCACCCACTGCGGACCCGCGATGCCGGCGCGGCGGTGCCGCCGCCAACCCGGCTTCTTCGGTGAAGGGTTGGAATTGAGCGCCGCCCAGGTTTCGAAACACGCTATTGTTTTGTTCCACTCGGACGGTCGATGCGCGAGCCAGCGACTGCACGTGCCCGCGCGCGACAAACAGATCCTTCCACCCGTCGTTGTCGAAGTCCGCTACTGTCGGCGAATAGCCCGCCATAGCCATACTGAAGCGGCTCATACCGCTTCGCTCCGTGATATCTACAAATCCGCCTTTGCCTGTGTTTCGAAATACGGGAAAGGTCTCGTTATCGAGCGCAACAAACGTGATGTCCGGATAGCCGTCGTTGTCAAGATCGCGAAAGTCTACACCCATTCCGGAGATGAACTGACCCGTTTCGGCGAGCCCCACGCCGGCTTCGAGCGCAACCTCCTGAAACTTGCCCGCGCCACGGTTGTGAAACAGCGAATTCGGCATCTTGTCGTTGGCAACAAATACATCCATCCGCCCGTCGAGGTCGTAGTCCGCGACTCCCACCCCCATGCCCTTGCCAGGATGAGCGCGGATTCCGGAATCCGCCGAAACGTCTCGAAAAGTTCCGTTGCCGTTGTTGAGAAACAACTGGTTCGGAGTGGCCTTGTAGAATTTCGGATGGCAATAATCGAGGCGCCCTGGTTCCACCTCGCAGGCGGGCTCGTTGCGCGGGTCCCAGGCAAGATAGTTGACCACAAACAGATCGAGCCAGCCGTCGTTGTTCACGTCCAACCAGGCCCCACCGACGGACCAGAGCGGTCCGTACTGACTATCAGGACGGTTCAGGCCAGCCTTCGCGCTAACGTCGGTGAACGTGCCGTCGCGGTTGTTGTGATACAGCCTGTTGCCGTGCACACCTCCAACGAACAGGTCCTTGAACCCGTCATTGTCGAAATCGCCCACCGCGACACCGTTATCAAATCCAGTCCCAACGAGCCCGGCTTTTACCGTCACGTCCTTGAACTTGCCATGACCATCGTTCTCGAACAGTCGATTCGAGTACTTGGGCGCCGTCTTCCTCAGCGTCTCGATGTCGGCGCCGTTCGCGAAGAAGATGTCCAGGTTGCCATCATTGTTGTAGTCGAACACGGCCAATCCGCCTGCCATCGTCTCCGGAGCGTGGCGTCGAGGCGTCTCGCTTCCGTCGAGCGTGAAATTGATCGACCGGTAAGCGAAACGAATTCCGCTCGCGACGTTCTCACTGAACGCGATTGCCCAAACGGCCACGGTTAGCAGGGTGGCTGCCGTCCACACCGCCCTCATGGTGAGGGTTTGCTCCCACGTCCCGGGATGCTCAGCAGTGGAGGCGGCTGTTGCTCCTGGGCCAGTTCTTTCACTTTCGCAAAAGCGGCCTCTGCCTCCGCCTCGCGGCCCAGCGAACGCCATACCCGCCCGATTCGATAGTAAGCGTCGGGTTTCGATGGATCGAGGCGAATCGCCTCACGGAAATGATCCACACTCGCCATGACGTTGCCTCGGTTTGAGAGCAGAATACCGTAGTCGAGTTGTGCCAGCCGGATTTTCGGGTCCAGTTTTAACACCCGGCCCAGGTGTTTTTCGGCCGCTGCGTCGTTACCCTCGTGGAGTTCGGCGTCGCCCAGATACGTCAGAGCCTGAGCATATTCCGGTTGAGACGCCAGTGCCGCCTCGAATTCCCGGCGAGCTTCCGGATAGCGCTTCTGCTTCCAAAACATGTAACCGAGCCCGAAGTGAGCCTCCGGATCACGCGCCGACGCACGGACTGCGGCTTCGAACTCCGCGGTCGCCTGATCTTGCCGGTTCGATGCGTCGAGCACCTCGCCGAGGAGCATATGGACAGGCGCGGAATCAGGATCCTTGGTTAGCAAAAATCGAAACTCTTCTATCGCATCTTGATATTGCTTCGACCAGAGATAACTTTGTGCCAGAGTGAATCGCAGTTCCGTGTTATCCGGCTGCTGCCGGGCAGCGATCTTCAGATGAGCGGCGGCAGCATCGAATCGCCGAAGGCTGTAGTAACTCATTCCGAGTAGAACTTGTGGTTGAAAGCCGCTCGGGTCAGCTTTCGTGGCCTTCTCAAATTCAGCCGCAGCATCCTGGAACCGGTTCAATTTGAAGTAGGCTAAGCCAAGGTTCACATAGATGCCGGGCAAACGTGGATCTAAGGCGACCGCCGCCCGATAGTGGGGAATGGCCAAATCGTATTTACCGGAGTGCGCCAGGGCCAGCCCGGCGTTCGCCTCGGCAAGGGCGCTCGGATGATCGGCACCTGACAAAAACATGCTGGAGAGCAGAACCAGCGGAACCCATTTCATACCGCCACCATCCGAGTAATCCCATCGTATCGCAGCGAGCGATCATAAGCCGTCACCGGCAGAATCTCTGCGTGGTGTTAGTATGTCGAAACGGAGATGAGCGGGAGTTGAGACGGCGCACCTTCCTCGGATCAGCCACTATTTGGGGATCGCTGCCCCGTGTCTCAAACGCCGCTAAGCCTCAAACCGTAATGATCACCCGACTCGCCGGATTGACTCTCGCGGAACTGCGCGATCGCTATCGTAAGGAGCTGTTCGAATCGCTTCTCCCCTTTTGGTGGCAGCACGGCATCGATCACCAGCACGGCGGGGTGATGCACGCTCTGGATTACGACGGCACTCTCGTCAGCACGAACAAGCTGAGTTGGTTTCAGGGCCGGGCTATATGGGTCTACAGCTTTCTCTACAATCACCTCGACCGCAATCCCGAGTATCTGGAAATAGCGCGAAAGACAAAGGATTTTCTCTTCGCCAATGCACCGCAGCCGGACGGGTGGTGGGCTGAGGAGTTCACGCGCGAAGGGAAAGTCACAAAGCCGTTCAGCGGCGATCTATACGGTATGTATTTCGCCGCGGAAGGATTGCAGGAGTATGCCTGGGCCGCGAACGACGCCGACGCCCGCGCCCTGGCGCTCATAATGATGAAGAAACTCCACGGCCGCATCGCAGATCCCGATTTCCTGTGTATGGACACCAAGGTGGTGGGACAGCGCACGCAGGGACTGTGGATGGTGAATCTGAACACGGCGCGTCAGATGGTAAGCCGGTGGCCGGATCCAGAGTTGCGCTCACTGTTGGATGAAGCAATCGCTGCAGTCATTCACCGCCACTATAATCCCGAAATCGGGCTGAACAACGAAATCCTAAATCGCGACTTCAGCCGTCCGGATGCGGAAGCGACTAAGTGCTTGCTGGGTCATTCGGTGGAAACGCTTTGGATGATCGCCGAAGAAGCCCGCCACCGCGGCGATCAGGCGCTTTGGGATCTCTGTACCGAGCGAATCCATAAGCATCTCGACGTCGGCTGGGATCCCGTGTACGGCGGGTTTTCCGAATGGGTAAACGTTGACCAGGGAGGGTACGCCTGGCCTGAGTATACGCCGGTCGGCACAGACCTGGTATTTCGTTTCGTAGGTGAATACTTTTATCTGAAACCCCTGTGGGCGCTTCACGAGATCCTGGTCGCCACGCTCAACATCATCGAGCGAAGCGGCGCGGAATGGGCGGTGCGCTACTTCGAAATGGCGCAGCGGACTATCGATGAAAGATATTCAATGAAACGTTTTGGCAAACCTGGATATACGTTGTTTGCTGATCGGCGCATGACACAGGTTTCGCACACAGCCCGGCAAGATAATTATCATCCTATACGTCAGTTAATGTTGTGCATACTTACCCTGAATAGAATGCTGAAAGCGCGCCGAGGTAAGTAGGCCGCGATTACCCGAATATCTGTAGCCAACCTGCGGAGCGCCGCGTCATAGAAACGGGGGGTAACACATATGAGGCTGCGTTGGTTTGCAGTACTGTTCTTCATCTGCACGGCTCTCATCGTCTCCGGCTGCGGCGACCGTTATCGTTCCCGAAATGGATGGTACGACCGGTACGGCAACTATCATCCATACGGATATGGCCAAGTCTACGACAGAGGCCGTTATGAACGCGACCGGCGCGAACGCGAACATCGGGAGCACGAACGTCGCGAACACGATCGTCGGGATCACGACCGAGACGAGTGGCGTCACTATCGCTAAACAGAGTTGATCAATGCCGTGTCTCGCGTGCCGATCGTTCCGAAGGCGCGGGACACGGCGTTCTTTCGCCGCACGCGATGCGATAGTCATTGAAATCGGCGGACGGCGTCCGGTTCTACGCCCAACGACTTCGGCCGAACTGCCCCACAGCCGCCGAGCCGTCTTCGTCCCTGTAGCAGCGCCGCCGCTGAGCCTCCACGGCTTTTTCGGCCACCTGCCGAGTTTATGCTCTGTCAACATGTGCGATTAAGGTTTCGTGAGTCGCCTAAAATCGGGGCAATCGAAGCGGCGGGAATACGCAGGCGAGCAACTGCCGCTAGCAGCCCGTGGCAGAAATGGGGCAAATTCGGAGACGGGAAAACCGCCTCAATCAAATCAATGACTTAGGCGCGTCATTATGTCGCATTTTGACTTCCACCACGGGCTGCTAGCCCACGTAAGCCAGCCCGGGAAGCGACGCCGATGAATCAAACCCCGTCGTGTCCGGAGCATCTGCCCAGTGACAGGTTCACCGCCCGCGAAGCAAGCGAGGCAAGGCGCGGCCCCCATGTGTCTGCGGGGATTTTGCCGTGCTACACTTCCATGGCGGCGAACGCCGGACTCAACTCTCCGGCGGTCGCACACTCGTCCGAGTATGTTTGATCTGCTCACCTGGGTGATTCTCGCCTTGACCGCGGCCGGTATGGTGTACGCGTATGCCACGAGCCGCGATTCGCTCCATCCGCTGATCGTGATGGCACCCATGTTCGGGTTTGTGTACGGGTGGATGCCGCTCCGCCTCTCGCTGTCGAACGGACTCGACGCATTCTTCACGAGGGATCAACTCCTCTTCGTCGAGTGCCTGAACCTTGCCGGCACCGCGGCTTTTCTCTTCGGTTGTCTGTACGGCGGCCGGAATCGCAACGACAGTCGTGGAACACGGATTGAGTTGACACCGAACGCCGTGCGGATTGCACTCTTGGCCGCCGCATTCTCAGGTTTCCTGGGCATGGTCGCCTGGGCCAAGGGGATCTGGAACGTCGGCGGGATCCGATCGGCTTTCGGTCGAGCGTACGGCGGCGGCTGGGAGGGGAACGGTTATGTTCGCGAAGCGATGATGCTCACCATCACCGGCATCGTTCTCTTTCAACTCGAGTTGCAGCGCCGGCCGAAGTATCTTCGCCATTTTCTAATCGTCGGCACTCTTGCGATGCCGGTCGCAATTCAAGGTTTGCTGGGCGCCCGGCGAAGCCCGACCTTCATCCTTTGCGTCGTACTGGTCGCAGGGTTTTTTCTGAACCGGAACCGGCGCCCTGCCATCGTTCCGCTGACATTGGGGGGTATCGTGCTCGGATACGTGCTGCTCTTGCTGGTCGCGAACCGCGACCGGATTTATATCGGATCTGACTTTGACCTGAGCACAGACGTCTCCAGCTATGCCGAAGGCTCGAATGCAGGAAACGAGTTCATCTACGGGACGGGTGCGGTGCTCAATGCCAAAGAATCGGGCAGATATTATTGGGGCGAGCGCTATCTGATCTACCTGGTGATCCGGCCGATCCCGAAGGAGCTTTGGCCGACAAAATATCAAGACGTGGGCCGTCCAGAACTACTGGTCAATGCGGGAACCGGAGGGGAAGAGTTTCAGTCGACGCTCGGATGGTCGGGAGCCATCGGCGCGGCTCCAGGGATTATCGCCGACCTGTGGATCGAGATGTCGTGGCTCGCGGTGGGCGCTCTCTGGCTGCTCGGCTGGTGGTATGGGATGACGTGGCGGAACGCCGCTTCGCGCGGGGGCGCGTGGGTTCCGCAATACATCATTATGCTCGCACTGTCGCTTTACCTCGTCCTGCAAAGTCTCGAGGCCTGCGTCATCCGGGTCATCATTCTGTCTGCACCGCTATGGATCGCGTGGGTGTGGATGAATCGAAGGATGAAGGCGGAGCGCGATGCCGAGGCGGTGTACGCCGTTTCTATGCGCACAGGCGCGGCACCGCTAGCGTAAAACGTCACGAAGGTTGATTCCGGAATTTCCCTTACCGGCTGAGGTTTTGTTCCGACTCGCCCTGGCCGGGCAGCGCGCCTGCCGCAGCAAGCCCGCCAACGGTTCCCGCTGCCGCAACTCCACCGATGATGGCGACTTTTGCGCCGGCGCTGAGTCCGGCCGCGGCCGCACCCGCTGCGGCTCCGGCGGCGACAGCGCCGAGAACGTTGGACTGTTTGATAACGATTTGAGCCGTTCTGCCTTGATACGTTGCGATCACCGTGATGGCGAATGGGCCGACGATATCGTTGGGTTGGAATCCGCGTGCGACCGCACGGCCCTGACTGTCGGTCATGACTTCGAGGGTTTTGGCGCCGTTGGCGAAAGTTCCGCCGGGGCCAGTATCGGGAGAGCGGAACAGAACGGCCACTTCGGAGAGCGGCTTGTGGTTTTCGTCCTGGACCTCGACAATCGGCTCACGGGCGGCCCTCTGCCGGATGTTGTTGATCGCACCGTCGCCTTCGATGATCAGGATGTTCAACGTCGCCGCACCGCCGGCTTGCGCCTGAGGACTCGCGGCGCGCGCCATCAGCACAACCGTCCCGTGAGGGCTCGCGGCCGGTGCATCGAATGCCGGTGGCGAGACGCTTTGAACGCGAATTACCTGCGATACGCCGGGGACGGTAGCCGGCGTTGCTTCCGAGATGCCTTTTATCGTCACAGCGCGCCCTACGTGCCGGTCGAGGCTGTTTCCTTGGATCTGCATCGACACGTGGGTGGTCTCGTCCTGGAGCATGAAAGCGTTGCCGTGTCGCGATACCGTACCGGAAATGCTTGTCGCGTTGGAAGCCGCGGCATTCGGATCGAATGTGAGACTCTCACCGGCGGAGACTTTCGCCACCAGGACGCCTTGCGAGTTCCGAACCTGAACGGCCCCCTTCATCGTTGCGACCACCACTTTCGCTGACGCGTCCAATTCCACCCGCATCAAGCTATCAGGTTGCGCTGCTGAGATTTTGAGTGTGCGTGCCTCGAACTGGTCGCCCGGCGAGCCGGCAAATTGCGCGATCCCTTTCTCCAGGACGGTTCGTCCTTCGAACACCGTCGCTTGCGACGCTGCCGCGAGCCACACCTGTGTCCCGGTTTTCAGCAATAGCTTCGAAATCGCCTCGTTCGTCTGTATCGTGTTGCCGCTGAAGATGGTGGCGTTGCCCCACACCTTGACGCGATCCACTTCAAACGTACCGCGCGCGCTCGCGAAGCCGACCGTGGGACTTGTCGTACCGAAGCAGACAAATCCTGCGACGCCAAATAGAAACAGCAACCGGGCACTCGATTTATACACGAACTAACTCCAATCCGCGAGGTGTGAACTGAGGGAAGGCCACTACAAGCTCTGGCAATTCTAGACTACGTCCCCGAGGTCCGTCAAGAGCTTTGATGCCTGCCATGCCTGCCGGGTTGTGTTGCTTACTTTCGAGCGGCGTGCGAGCGCGCCCGCTTCGAGTGCTTCGCCGAAACTCTGGTATTCTGAACATCTCGTGCGATGCGCGTTCCTTGGACGTCGGGTGCTTTGGTACAGGTTGCAGGTTTTGCAATCGCTGCATGTTTGCTGTACGGCACCTACGATGTAGCGCGAATGGCGTACGCAGACTCGCTGGCGCGCCGCCGGTCACTGGAATCGCTCCTGAGCGCCACTCGTCTGGCACCTGGAAACGAACAGTACTGGTTGACGCGAGCGGAGTTGCTGGATCACTCCGGACGCGACGGTGATTCGGCCTTGCTCCGCGCGACGCAACTCAATCCTGATGACGCTTCCGCATGGATCCAACTCGGACTCAGCGCAGAGGCGCGCGGAGATTTTGAACGGGCGCAGCACTATTTCATTCGTGCGACACGGGTTTCGCAACTCTATCGGCCTCGCTGGGTACTCGCGAATTACTATTTCCGGCGGGAATCGCCCGAACGGTTTTGGCCGGTCGCGAAACAGGCAATCGAACGATCGCCCGGAGATCGCACGCCAATGTTCCGGCTCTGCTGGAGCATGAGCGACGATTCCGATGAGATTCTGCGCAAAGCAATTCCGGCGCGTCAGCCAATTCTGCGTGGGTATCTGGGCTATCTCGTGACGCAAGGCCAGGACCTCGCGGCCGAGACGGTCGCCAGGCGATTGATTGCAAACCCGGAACGCCCCGACGTGGAGGTACTGCTCGCCTTTTGCAGTCGAATGCTCGCCCTGCAACGTCCTGAAGTGGCGCTGGACCTGTGGAACCGGCTGTGCGAATCGAGGCTGCTGCCTTACGAAGCTTTGCGGCCCGCCGACGGTTTGTCGTTGACCAACGGAGATTTCCAAGTGACGTCACCGAATGGCGCGTTCGATTGGCGCGTCCGCCAAGTTCACGGCGTATCGACGATCATTTCTGCGGGCGCGGCCCGGATCGCGTTTTCGGGCGAGGAGCCCGAAAAGTGCGAACTGCTCGAGCAGTTCCTTCCGGTGGCTCCGCTGAAGCATTATCGCGTTGCCTTCGAGTACCAGACTTCCGAGATACGCCCCGACAGCGGACTGCAGTGGGAGGTGTTCGATAACGGTGATATTTCGCCATCGGCTGTATCGCCGCAATTATCGAGCCCGGATTGGACTCGAGGGACTCTCGAGTTCTCGACCGCTCGTGACACTCGCCTTGTACGACTCGCGCTGACGTACCGCCGGAAAATTGGAACCGCACGAATCGAGGGTTCACTAGCTTTGCGTCATATGAACATGCGTTATCTGCCGTGAAGCTATTTTTGGCATGAACGCGAACCCACTTCCCAGAATCTCCGGATACGTCTTGCCGGGACTGCTGGCCTACGGAATTCTGACGCTCTGGGTTCAGGCCCGATGGAGTTGGAGCTTTTATCAGGTTTGCGTTTTCGCACTATCGCTGATCTGGACGGTGCAATTCATACGCGGACGCGTTCGTTTGCGATTGCATCCCGCGCTCATCCCGCTCGCAACGTGCGTCCTCTGGTGCGCTGTTCAGTTGGCTTTCGGGCAAACTGTCTATCGTTGGGATACGTGGTCGGCGCTGTGGAACTGGACCGTAAATCTTCTGCTCTGCTTTCTGCTGATGCAGATCTCGAGCGATCCGGAAATCCGGCAGATGCTCCTGCGATTCTTCGTATATTTTGCATTCGGTGTCGCGCTGCTGGCCACCGTTCAAGGATTCACTTCGAAAGGTCAGATATTTTGGATGTTTCCCAGCGGGTACACGGATTTCATTCCGGGGCCATTCGTGAATCGAAATCAGTATTCCGCGTGGATCGAACTGCTTCTGCCGGTTCCTCTGTATTGCGCGATCACGAGCCGCAGGAATGCGTGGGCGTTCGCCGCAATCGCCGGATGTATGGCCGCTTCGGTAATTGCCGCCGCTTCACGTGCGGGGACCGTGCTGGTGCTTTCTGAGATTCCCGTTGTCGCATGGCTGGCGCTACGGCAACGTGTCGCGAAACCGCGTAGCCTCGCAATCGTCGCAGCACAGTTCACGGCTCTCAGCCTAATATTCATTGCGGCAGTCGGCTGGGATGGAGTCTGGCGGCGGTTTGAATCGCCGGATCTGATCGGATTCCGGGGTGAACTTCTGGCCTCGTCGCTCGAAATGGTACGCGACCGCCCGATTATCGGATTTGGGCTGGGAACATGGTCGATCGTGTATCCGAAGTACGCGCACATGGACATCGGCTTTCACGCCAACCAGGCCCACAACGATTGGCTTCAATGGGCTGCCGAAGGTGGCATACCGTTCTTCTTGATGATGGCGTTCTTCGCGGTCCTACTGCTCCGTCCAGCGATTCAGTCCTTGTGGGGAGTAGGAAGCGTGTTCATGCTGATGCATTGCCTGGTCGATTATCCGATGCAACAGAGACCAGCGTTGGCCGCGTTCTTCTTCGCTTTCGCGGGAATGATCCTATCAGTTCGCAAATTGCGGCCCGTCCCCGTGACGCGCGATTGACCTGTATCTTCCCGCAATTCACTGGACCTTCTGCTTGTTCTCTACAACGACCATTTGTCGTTTCAGCGGTAAGATGAGCGGCGTAATCTCGAATGGAAGTTTTTCATCGGGGTACAGGATCGCTACCGGTTTTGCATTTACCAGTTCGGTGCGATTCTCCCAAGGCACGATTCGCAGTCGCGAGGCCAGCGGCAAGGCCGGAATCTGCTTCAAATCCGCGGGATCCAGCGGTGGTGCGGACTTTGCCAAATCAGCCACCAGAAGCAATTGGGCGTTCTCGGCGATCGGGTTGCCGATGAGCGGCTTCAGCAGATTTGTCAACGACGGCATTTGGTGACTCAATGCAACCAGGAATAATCCCACGCTCGGCAGTTGATCTTTGTACGGCGAGTTTTGCAGCAGCGCAATGGCCCTGCGATTCGCCTCCAGTTCCTCCTTATCTGATCGTCGAAACACGAAATGCTGGAAAATGCTGTTGTCGTCGAACAGCATGCGGTCGTTGAATGCGTTCATCGTTTCCATGCTGTTTCGCGACATCATTGCGGCCAATTCACGTGCGATTACCGCCGCCAGGCTTGCCTCATTCGGCAAGACGTCGATCAAGCCGCGGCTAACCAGAATCGAGTGACCTACGGTGCCGCTGTCGAACGGTGTCGTCAGAAGAACGCGGCAGCGCGGGGGAGGATCCATTCGCACCTTATTCGTTACTACGAGGTTGTTCAACACCGTGTTCAGCATCACCTCGATCTCGCCCTCCGGACCGAGCAGTCCGGCCTTTTCCATTCGCCGCAGCGTGTTCTCTTCAGCCTGATACTGCCATTCGCGCACGGCCTCGGTTCGCGAAACCTCGCCCGAGGACTGATCCTGCGGCGTTCCAGGGGATTTCACCACAATGTTTGTAAACGTATCCGGCTTCCATTGTTCGGATGATCCGTAGGCCCACAGCCGCACATGAGCTTTCAGCGCTTGCGGCAATCCCTTGCGGCGTTTCAGTCCCTTGAACGATTCTTCGACGTAGATCATCGACGGCAGCCATTGAAGTCCCGGACCCATCTGTTGGCGATAGGCATTGAAATGTAGGTAGCGCACCTCTTTTCGCGAGGTATACGTGCCGCTGTACCGGACGACGTGAAATCCTTGATCCTCCACCCAAATGCGGCCGATGAATCGTCCCTCTGAGTCCTTCTCCTTCGGATTCACGTCGAAGGCAATGCACGAGACCTCTCCGACAAACTCGCCGTGCGCGTCGTGGAAGTCGTAGTGCGCTTCGTCGAAGTTCTGCGGATCGATCATCGTCATTTGCGCGAATCCGCGCGGCAGAAGCCGAAACGTATCGGACTTCTTAAGGAATCGGAGCGGACGAAATCCGGAGGATTTCTCGGGAATGAAATTATCAAACTCGAGTCCTTTGCTCGAATCCAGCCGGCCGATGAAATAGGCATCGTCGCTGACGTGCAACTGTCCGTCGCCATCGAAGAATTGAAGATACGTCTCGATGATGGGCCGGAACTTCGAAAATTCGCTGACGAACTCGGTCTCTGTTGCCACCGCCCGTCGAATCACCTCATCCACCGGCAGTGCTTTGGCCGGCATCGGCTGTCCGCTCGAATGACCAGCCACGCAGAACAACGCGAAAAGTGCACTAATGCTACGTTTCATTTTTCAGTAAAAGTTGAGAGTTGAAAGATAATCTGAACCACCAACGTCTGATCCACCGGTTTGCCATCCTCAGTCGCGGGCTTGAACTGGATGTTCCGTGCGGCCTCCACCGCCGCCTCATCCAGCCCATAGCCGAGTCCGCGAACCAGGCGTCCGATATGAATCTGGCCACGGTCCGTGAAAGTCACCTCGAGCAGTACGGTTCCCTGAATCTGGTGTTGACGCGCGGCCTCAGTGTACCGGGGCTTCGGTTTGTCCAGCAGTTGGACGGGGCGGCTGACTGGCGCCGGTCTCGGGATCGAACGTTGCGCTTCAGGATTCACCGCGGTTACCCTATCGAAGCCTGCTTTTGTCACAGCTGCCTGCCGGACCGGTTCGTCTTCCGCTGCGCGGGCTGCCTGAAACTGATTCACGCGAACCGCGCCCGCATCGCCTGGCGGAATGGATGCCGCGTTGTGGGCAGTGTCGAATCCCGCGGTTCGCACGTTACCATCGGCGAGTTCTCGAGGCGGATCGGGCGTTCGCGCCGCCGCGTCGAACGCGGTGCGTCGAATGGGAGGGGTGTAGGCGGGAACTGCGCGTGCCCCTTCGATCTGTGCAATGTCGATCGGAGGTTCTGAGACATGGACCATCGCCGGTGGTGGGGTTGCATCCGGCAAAATCGTAGGCGCGGGGATGTTGGCGGTAACGCGGGGTGGCGGCGGCGCCCACCGCGGCGCGACAAACGGCTTCACCGCTTCGCGTGTGACCGTTCGCAGCGGCTCGGGAGGACGCACTGGCCGGCGCTCCGGCGGCACCAGGAGAACGGCGGACCGGTGTATGCTCATGGGCCGATTTTCGACGTTCACCGGCCGAATTGCGAGCACGGCCAGAACCAGACATGCGTGGAGAAGCAGGCTTGTGCCCAATCCGCCGGCGCGCCGTCCGGGGCGATTAGAAATGAGTAACCGTTTCGCGCCCTTCGAAAGATTATCGGTATGCTCGCGGATTCCGGCGCCGATCCGGTGCAGCGCGGCGACATACACGGTGCGAGCCGCTGGCCTATCATCGCGAACTTCGTTCAGTAGTTTTGCCCCCGTTTTGCGCAGGGCGCGGAGTCTGCGAACCTGGGCCGCAGAAACCGATGTATCTTGTTCAGCGAGCAACCGATCGAGCGAAACCAATGTGCCCCGTAGAAAAGCCGCAAGATCGCTCTTAGTACTCGTGCGGTGTTCAACCAACGATTTCGCGAGACGATTGATGCGGGCGTTCTCGATCGTGCTGATTCGGCTTCGCGTCATGAACTCCAGGCGCCCTCGATTGAATCAGTGTACCAGTGGATGGTGATTCACCCATTCATTTCGTTTCGGCAATCGCGCCGCCAGGAACCGACCAGGCATTCTGAGCCGAGCCTGACGTAGAGCACGCGCAGTGCGTTTCGTGCCGATCCGTTTTAAGCCGATCCAGCCGATCCGTTTTAACTTGACAAGATCGTGAGGGGCGTTTACGCTGGAAGCCTTTAGCAAAACGACTCACACGAAATGGGGCTGAGAGTGCGTAAGCTTTGTTTGTTATCGGAGGAGGCGCAGTACTGGAGCGGCGAAAGTCCTTGGTATGCGCTGAGTGTCAAGCCACGCCACGAGAAGGCAGTTGCAACTGCGTTAAAGAGCAAGGGTGTGTGCGAGTTCTTGCCGCTGTACAGGGCTCATCAACGGTGGTCCGATCGGATTGCTCGATTGGATCTGCCGTTATTTCCGGGGTACGTTTTCTGCCGGATTGCGCCTCACGAGCGGGTGCCTGTCTTGTCCACGCCGGGGGTCCATTCGATCGTCGGCTTCGGCAAACGTCCGGTTCCTATATCGCCGGCCGAAATCGAGGCGGTGATGACGGTGGTTCGATTAGCGGACCGCCGCGAACCATGGCCATTCCTGACCATCGGCCAGATGGTGCGCGTCGCGGCGGGTCCTCTGAAGGGACTGGAGGGTCGCCTGGCGCAAGTGCGCGACGGCTGGCGTGTTGTCATTAGCATCGAACTGTTGCATCGCTCTGTCGCAGTGCTGGTGGAGCGCGAAGTTATCGAGCCGCTCGAACCCTTCGAATCCCGCTTCGGTGCGACTTCCGGGCTGTCTTCTTGCCGCACCCCGGCACCGGTACTCGAAGAGGGGCTCTATGGGATGCCGTAGTTTGATTCTCGAGAGAGGTGGACTCCGGTGGTGCTCGCTGGCCGCCATTGGCCTGCTTATCGCATCGCCCGCGATTTGGGCACAAAACCAAACGAAGCCATCCGCACCGGTAGCTCTGAGTCTTCCGGCGCAGAAGATTGGACCCAACGATCTGCTCACTGTCGCGGTGTACGATTGCCCGGAAATCTCGCGAGCCGTTCGAGTCGGGGCCGACGGCGGAATTCAACTCCCGCTGTTGAAGCAGAAGGTGCAGGCGACCGGTCTCATGCCCGAACAGTTGGAGCATGCTGTCGCTAGCGCGCTGGTGCAAGATGGATTGGTTGTGGATCCCGTGGTGACGATCACCGTTCTGGAATACCAGGGGCGTCCCATCACAGTAGCGGGCGAAGTCCGAAATCCGACCACCTTTCAGGCGATCGGAGAAGTGACGCTTCTCGAGGCCATCGGCAGAGCCGGCGGTTTGACCGCGAATGCAGGACCGGAGATCTACGTCACCCGTAGCGCGGCGGCTGAACGTTCCGGCGCACGCTCGGACGATCCTCCCGCCACACGAACGATTCCCGTGAAGGAACTGCTCGATGCCCGGAACCCTGCGCTCAATATCGCGCTGACAGCCGGTGATGAAGTGCGGGTGCCGTCGGCGGGCAAAGTGTTCGTCGTCGGAAATGTCAAAAAGCCAGGCGCTTACCGGTTGGATGACGCTACGGAAACCTCGGTCCTCAAGATTCTCGCGGTCGCCGAAGGAGTGCTTCCGTTCACCTCCAACGAAGCGTACCTCTATCGACTGGACGGCCGCACGAACCAGCGCGCCGAGACCTTGGTTCAGATCCGAAAGATTCTGGATCGAAAGGCGCCGGATGTGAGCTTGCGCGCGGACGATATCTTCTACGTCCCGGATAACAAGGGACGGCGCGCAACGCTCAACGCTCTCGAGCGTGTCATCAGTTTCGGAGCCGCCACAACCTCAGGTGTGCTCGTCTATCGCGGTATCCGCTAGCAACCCGTTTCCCAGTTCTATGCGCAGCGAAGATTTCAATAGCCGGCTACCGGTGCCGCTCGAGCAGTACCGAATTTCACCGCGGGAATCCCAGCCGGAGAGTAGCGTCTTTCGAGTTCCGCTCTCGCACTACTTGTGGATTCTCAGGCGGCACGTCTGGAAGGTTGTCGCAGGCGTGGCTGCATGCATGTTGATGACCCTGATCATCTCGGTGCGATCGCGGCCAGTTTACGAATCGGTCGCGACTATCGATATCGATCGCCAGTTGCCGACAGGCGTTATTGGACCGGACGCGCTTCGGCCCAGCATCAACGATACGGATCAATTTCTGGCGACGCAGACCCGGCTGATTCAATCGGATTCGGTTCTGCGGCCGGTGGTGGAACGTTTCGGACTGGAGGCGTTCGGCCCAAAACCGAAAGCGCCCGAATCCCGGGAAGCGCCGGTGAAGCTGCCCGGTTTGAAAGTATCGCGCCCGGCAAACACGTATCTGCTGCTCATAAATTTCCGGTCAACCGACTCTCATCAGGCGGCGGATGTCGCGAACGCGATTGCACAGTCGTATCTGGAGCACACCTACAAGATCCGCTATCGCTCCTCGGTGGTGTTGTCGGAATTCATGGAACGTCAGCTCGAGGAACTGAAAGCGAAGATGGAGGCGTCCACAGCCGCGCTGCTGCGCTTCGAACGGGAGTTGAACGTCATCAACCCGGCGGAGAAGACGAGCATTATCAGCTCGCGAGTCGTGCAGTTGAACACGGAATACACGAACGCGCAATCGGACCGCGTTAAGAAGGAAGCCGCTATGGAGGCCGTCCGCGGCGGCGCGCTCGAGGCGGCGCAGGCGTCCAGCCAGGGAGAGGGGCTTCGACGTTTGGGCGAGCGGCTCAACGACGCGGAGATTCGCTTCACCGAAGTGCAATCGCACTATGGTGTGAATCACCCGGAATACAAGAAAGCCTCGGCCCAAATGAATGAGCTGAAGCGGATGATCAAGGACGCAACTGCGGAAATCCAACGCCGGGTGGAGGTGGAGTACCAGGAAGCGGTAAGCCGCGAACGGATGATCCAGGACGCGCTGGCGCAGCAGAAGAAGGAACTGGATGTTTTGAACGCCCGGTCGGTGGAGTATCAGGCCCTGAAGCGCGAGGCAGAGGCGAACACGCAACTCTACGAAGAACTGGTACACCGGATCAAAGAAGCCGGCATCAACGCCAGTTTTCAGGGCAGTTCGATTCGTATCGCCGACCCCGCCCGCCCCAGTTCCATTCCGGTTTCTCCGAATACGCGGCTGAACCTGCTGCTGGCCCTTCTCTTTTCGAGTGTCATCGGAGTGGGGTCTGCCATTCTCCTCGATGCGCTGGACGATACCATTCGGGACCCCGAGCACGTATCCACGCTGCCCAACGTGGAGGTCATCGGCAGCCTGCCGAGGGTGAAGAAGTGGAAAAGCCAACTGCTGAACCGGCCTGCCGATGAAGCGACCGCAGGTTTGCTGCATGCGGGGAGCAAACTCGATCCGGCATCGGCGGCCTACGTGGAGGCCATTCGCACGCTTCGAAATTCAATCCTCCTGTCGAAGCTGAATACACGGATCGGATCGTTGCTGATGACCAGTGCCGGTCCCGGCGACGGGAAATCGACGATCGCGGCTTATCTCTCGGTGACGCATGCGCGGCAGGGACATCGTACGCTGCTGATCGACGGAGATCTCCGCCGGCCGAACATTCACCGTCACTTTCACATCCCGATCGGATCCGGCTTGACCGAGGTGCTGCGCAGCGAGACGCGCTGGCAGGAGGCGCTTACCAGCCCGCCGGGTTTCCCCCAACTGGACATTCTGACCTCCGGAACCATCGCCCGCGACACACCCGAATGCATGGAGGGTCAGCTGATCAAGATCCTCGACGAAGCGAGCCAGGATTATGACCTCGTCATCATCGATGGGCCTCCGCTTTTGGGCTTCGCGGAGCCGCTGAGAATGGCGACGGCGGCTGACGCGGTGATGGTTGTCGCGCGCGCTGGAAAGACCAGCAGGAAAGCCATCAGCGCCGTGCTGTACACACTTGTCCGCGTGCGCGCCAATATTGCGGGCGTTGTATTAAATGCAGTTCACAACGGACTTAGCGAAAACTACCGCTACCACGACTACTATGGGAAGTACTACAAAGCCGCTGGAAGCGAGTAACCCCGCCATTAGCGCTGTTCAGGACGGTCAGCCGGCGTCGGTCGCGCCGGCACTCGTTCGCGGTGCGGCTTCTCTCGGCTTAGTGACGGCCGCCGAGCGCGCATTCACTTTCGCTGCCAACCTGTGGGCTGCCCGCATCGCCGGTCCCCAAATCTTCGGCACGTACTCGACCATCATCACAACGATCCTGACCATGCACGGGTACGTTGGCACCGGGATGGGTGCGGCCGCCGTCCGTTTCGGTGGGCAGGACGGATTGGAAACCCCCGAGTACCGGCGAGTCCACTCCATCCTGGTTCGGTTCAGCCTGTTCGCTGCTGCTGTTGCGGCAATCGCCGTCGCGAGCGGAGGGAGCATTATCGCCCGCACGTTTCTGCATCAGCCCGCGCTCGCGAACTTGTTCCGGATCGGTGCGGCATTTGCCGCCGCACTGGCGCTGCTCGAGTGTTGCCGGGGATTTCTCATCGGGCAGCGGAATTACGGCAGATTGCTCGTGCTCACCTTGGTTTCGGGGCTTGGGCTGCTTATTACGCTGCCGGTCGCGGCACACAGCGGCGCGCGCGCGATGTTATGGGCTCAATCGGGAGTCGCCGCTGTTGCATTGGCCATCGCCGTATTCCTGGTGCGTCCGCGGCGAGCAAACCGCAAGACCGCCGGCACACCGGCAAATGTGGACTCATCGCGGATACTCCGGTTTGCACTGCTTCATTTGGGAACCGTCGTGGCTTTGAACACAACGAGCTGGTTTGTGTTGGCGCTGATTGTCAGGTCGGACGGGCAGTTGCTCCAAGCCGGATACTACGGCGTCGCCAACCAATTGCGTAATGGAGTCGCCATCCTTCCGGGCCTGATCGCACAGGCAGGTTACGCACTGCTCGCCAGCAACGCTGCTCGCCAATCTCGCCCCGCAAATGAAATCGTCAAGCTCGGTACGTCTTCCACCGCGTTGTTGTCGCTGCTGGGCGGCGGGTTTGCGCTGGTTGCGCTGCCCTGGGTTCTACATGGCTTCTACGGTTACCGCTACGACAACGCCGAGCAGTGCGCATCATTCGCCATCATCACAGCCGCCGTTCATAGCATCGGAGCCCCTGCAGCAAGCCGCCTGTTGGTGGAATCGCTTCGGTATACCACCTACGTAAATGCCATCTGGGCGATCGTGGTTTGCGGCCTTGCATTGCGGGCGGTCCCTGTGGCGGGCGCGGCGGGTGCAGCGTTCGCCGTTCTGATCGGACATCTGTGTTCGGTAGTCCTGGTCTTGATCGCACTCAGCCGGCTCGGCTTGAAATGCCGGCGGACGGTGATGGCATCCGGGAAAGGTCTCGTCTGCATCTTGGGCGTCGGAGCGTTAGCGTTCTGCCGGACGGTTTCATCTTCACATTCACTGTCGCTCACCGTCGCGATGCTCGTGGTCTTGAGCGCAGGTCTCTACATCGTGTTTCGTGAAACGCATAAGACAGGGTGGCGACTGGCGGCATAGATGACGTGGCACGTGTTGGATGTCGGACCGCCATGGCTGAAGGAGTTCGCGTCGGCTTTAAACCGGCTCGAACCGACTCTGGGATGGATCGGAATGTTTAGCTGGGTGGGCATGTGGCGCCGCGCCGAGTCGGCGGTGACGCTGTCGGATCCCCCATTGCGCGTGCGATACTTCCCGCTCCAGCGCGGGTATGCACGTCCCGTCGTGAGGTCCGTGGCAAGCGAGGGAGCGCGCATTTACTCGAGGATCATTAAGCAATCGAGCGAACCGAGCGAATCGGTCCTCGTTTGTTCGACGCCGTTCTATGTGCCGATCGCGGAACGTTGGCCGGGACCGCGAATTTACTACATTACCGACCTGGCGAGCGCGCACGAGACGATCGGCCGAGACCATATCCTCGAACTGGAAGCACGGATGTGCACGGCCGTAGACCTGGTTTGCCCGAATTCGAGGCGAATCGCAGAAGTACTGAAAACGGAAGCAGGCTGCCCCATCGAGAAGATCACAATTATTCCGAATGCGACGCGTCAAGCGAGCCTTCTGGCCAGGCCGGCGACTGCACCCAGCGAACTTCCGCCGCAAACACCTTCGCTGCCAAGGCCGATTGCGGGTGTCATCGGAAATCTGGCGAGCAACATGGATTGGGTGCTGCTTCGTGCTGTGATACGAAAGACTCGATGGTTGTCCTGGCTCTTCGTTGGCCCGTCCGAAATGGCCGTGGACGAAGGCGAGCAGCGGCAGGCGCGCGAAGAACTGCTCGGCATGGGCGGGCGGGTTTGTTTCGTCGGTTCCAAACACTACGGGGACTTGAAGTATTACGCGCGCGCGTTGGATGTCGCCGTGCTGCCCTACCGGATGCGGGAACCCACCTTCTCCGGGAGTTCCACGCGATTCTACGAACATCAAGCGGCGTGCCGCCCTATCCTCGCTACACCGGCGTTCGAAGAACTTCTGCATAAAGAACCGGCGCTGCGGATCGTGTCTACAGCGGACGAGATGGCGGGAGCACTCGAATCGCTGCGGGCCAATAGCTTTCAGGACGGGAACGAGCAACTTCGCTGGAAGGCATCGTTGCTGGAAACCTGGGAAGAGCGCGCCGCGTCGATGCGAACCGCCTTGGCCCAGCACCGCTCCGTGAAAGTATTGCGCGCCACTTCAGGAGCGCTCCAGTGAGCAGCCGGTTGAAAGTCGCGCTCATCAATTACCGCGATGATGCGGCTATCGGCGGTTCGCTGCGCGTTATGGAGAACATCGCACGGCATCTGGACCCGGCCGAAACCGACATCCAACTTGTGTTTGCCTACGGCGGCCCCGGACCGGTTGCGGAGAGCGTCAGCAGGCCTTGCCATTTTTTACAATCGCGGGGACCGCGCGATTTGAACGGCTGGATGCGGGCGCGCTCTTTGTTGCGAAAGTTGAATGTCGACCTCCTGCACTTCCATGCTCCCGTCTATTGGCTTCAGACGGCTACACTCGGCCTCGGATATCCGCGGCTTTTGCACGTACATGGGCCTGTTTGCGCCGACACCATGCCGCTGCGTAATCGGTTCGTATGGAAGCTTGCCGCAAGGTTTGCAGCTGGCCAGGTTTGCCTTACTGAAACAATGCGGCGAGAGTTGTTGGCGCATCGTCTGGGCGAGGACGGACGATCGTGGGCTCTTCACAACGCAATTGATTGCGCACATTTCAGCCGTCTCCCCGATCGGGACGCTGCGTGCAGATCGCTGGGACTGCCGCAAGATGCATTCGTGCTCGGGATGGTTTGCAGCCTCGTGTGGTGGAAAGGTTGCGACGACGCGATTCGCATCCTGCGCCGCTTAGATTCGCGCTCTCATCTCGTGTTCTGCGGCCGTGGCCCCGAGAGAAGCCGGTTGGAGGCATTGGCGCGGCAGGAAGGCGTGGCGGAGCGAGTCCACTTCGCCGGTGTATTGAACGATGCCCGCGTGGCCTATGCCGCGATGGATGCATTCCTGTTCTTATCGCGATTCGAGCCGTTCGGGCTCGTCATCGCGGAAGCAATGGCTGCCGGCGTGAGAGTCTTCGGGTTAGGTGGAGAAGGCGAATACCGTGAGGCATGTTATCCGCTCGTCACTGATGCAAACGCCTGCTTCGTGGAGCGGAGGAGACCCGCGGAGTACCGCGCTGCCGAAGATCCGGATGTGCTGGATGAACTGGCCCAGAAGATTGCGGCTTTTGCACAGCATCCTGAGTCGCACCAACCAGGGATTCGCAACGCCGGCTTATGGGTAAGGAGTTATTTCGACATTCCGGCTTACGCGAAGAATCTATCGGAACTGTACCGCGTCATGGTGCGTGGATGCTGAAGGGTGTGCGTTAGAGTCATGCAACTGAACAACAGCGTCGACACGGCAACTCGGCGATTCATCGTGATTCAAGTCGGTGCCCGCATGAACTACGCCGTCGCCGCCGTGTTCGCACGCCACGGGATGCTCGACCGGCTCTACACGGATATCCATGCGGACAGTGCACTGCTGACGAGGGCGGCTCGGTTGTTGCCGGAGCGAGTGTCGCCCAAGCCGATGCGAAGGCTACTCGGACGCCGTATTCCCGAATCCGTTTCGCTCGATAGCGTGCGTTCCTTTCCGCTCAATGCGCTCGTCCGGCGAAAGGTCGGAGGGATTGAGGAGTATCTCGGCCAGCAGTTGCTCAAGGACGGCTTCGGAACTGCGAACGCGATCTACACGATGACGACGGCCGATAGGGAAGTCGTGCAAGCGGCGAAACGGCGGGGCCTGTTTGTCGTTCACGAGCAATTCATCGCTCCCGATGAGTTGGAGACGATGGATGAGGAACGACGCCGATTTTCGGGTATCGAGCCTCGCGATTCCGCCGAAGTGCGATCGCGATTCATCGCCGATCATCAGGAGCAGTGGCGTTGGGCGGATCTCATTCTATGCCCTTCGCCTCCCGTCCAGGAATCTGCGATTGCTCTCGGGGCAGACGCCGAGAAGACCGTTCTCCTTCCTTATGGCATTCACGCGACGTGGCTGGATTATCGGCCGCGGCCCGTGGCAGGCCGGGTTTTGGCAGTCGGGTCGGTTTGCCTGCGAAAGGGTCACCATTACCTGGCCGAGGCGTCGCGCTTGCTGAAGGCTCGCGGTGTCGCATGCGACCTTCGTGTTGTCGGGCCTCATCCTTCTGGCATCGATCGGATGAAGATCTTCGATGGACCGAACTACCTCGGTCAGATCCCGCGCGCCGAGGTGCATCGGGAATTTTTGAGCGCAGACGTTTTCGTGCTGCCTACATTGTCCGAAGCATTCCCGGCGGTGGTCCTCGAGGCGCTCGCTTGTGGGCTGCCGGTAGTTACTACCGACCGGTGCAGTTCCGTTGTTCGCGACGGCATTGAGGGATTCGTGGTACCGCTCAGAGATCCAGTTGCTTTGGCGGAGAGCATCGAGCGGATCCTGGCCGATCGCCATCTGCGACAGTCTATATCGGTGCGAGCGCGGGCACAGGCGCGGAACTACACTTGGGAGCGATACGAGGAGCGATTGACGAGTGCGGTTCGCGGCGTCACGGCGGAGGTTGCGTCGTGAAGAGGAAACTGGCGTTGATCTGGATCCACTTCGGCCCTTATCACGTCGCCCGATTGCGAGCCCTTTCCGAAACGTTCGATGTCGCAGCGATCGAGTTGTCGAGCGAAGAAACGTTGTACCCGTGGAACTCCGGGATGGGACAACCGCGAAGTGAACATCACACGCTGGCTACAGGGCCGTGGGAACGGCAGAATGCGTTTCGGCTAAGTCTGTTGACGTGGCGGAAACTCGACGAAATCGATCCACAGATTTTGATGATTCCCGGGTACAGCATACTTCCGGCGCTGGCGGCTGCGGCATGGGGAAAGCTGCACCGTAGGCGAGTGATTCTCATGATGGACAGCACCGCCCAGGACCACCGGCGAACGGCTTGGAAGGAGACCGGGAAGAAGTTGCTGGTCCGGAGTCTTTTCGACCGCGTCATGGTTGCAGGGAAGCGGTCGGCTGCATACGCGGGACGCCTGGGATGGACGCGGGAGAAAATAGGACTTCGCTACGACGTGGTGGACAATCGTTTCTTTCAGCACACCGCGTCGGAACTCCGCAACAAGGCGAATCGGGCGGCGTTCGGTCTTCCCCAGAATTACTTCTTGTTCGTGGGCCGCTTCGCTGAGGAGAAGAACGTAAGCACACTGATCAAAGCCTTTCATGTTTATCGCGAACGCGGCGGTACGTGGGACTTGGTATTGGTGGGCGCCGGGCCCGTGGAGAGCGATCTGCGCACTCAAGCCCGGAGACTCACAGCTGGCGACCACATCTACTTTGCCGGCGTGCGCAAAGGCGCGGAACTTGTCGCGTGCTATGCCTTCGCGGGTTGCCTGATTCTGCCCAGCGTTCGCGAGCCCTGGGGGTTGGTGATCAACGAGGCAATGGCGTGCGGCATCCCGGTGATCGCGTCACAAAGCTGCGGATGCGTCGACGATCTGGTGGAGCACGAGGGCAACGGACTTCAATTCGATCCGGGGGAACACGGTGAGTTGGCGGAATGCATGCTTCGCATTGCCGCGATGCCGGACGATGAACGGGCGTGCTTGAGTCACCGCGCGAGCGAACGCGTTTCGCATTACTCACTCGAAAATTGGGCCAGTGAAGTTGAAACACTGGCGGCGAATTAAATTATGAGAGCATTGCACGCAGTCGCATCACTTGCCGCGAGCACGGGCGGTCCCGCGGTTGTCGTGCCGGCCCTGGTTCACCAACTCTCATCCTGCGGTATCGATGTTGACGTCGTCGCGCAAAGGCGGCGCGCGGACACGGAATCGCCGGCATGGGCCTCCGGACCCAACTACCATTTTGCGGCGACCTCCGACGGTTCGAAGTTCGGCTATTCGAGTGAAGCGGCCCGCATCATGAGGCGCTTGGTCGAGGGATCGGATCTGGTCCACAGCCACGGCGTCTGGATGCACATCAACTATCTGTCGGCCGGGCTGGCGCGGCGGCTCAACCGTCCGCACCTCATCACGGTGCACGGAATGCTGGAACCATGGGCCGTCCGTTACAGACGTTTCAAAAAGATCATCGCGTGGCGCTTGTTCCAGCACCGCGCAATCGCCCGCGCGAGTTGTCTGCACGCGCTGACCGAGAACGAAGCCGGTCACATCCGCAGACTCGGAATTCGAACTCCTATCGCCGTTGTGCCAAACGGTGTCGAACTGCCGCAGACGAAGTTATCCCGGGAGGTGCTGGAATCGCGCCATCCCGAATTGCGCGACAAACGATGGATCGTTTTCTGCTCACGAGTTCACCCGAAGAAGGGACTGATTCCGCTGGCCGAAGCATGGGGATCGCTGGCGGGAAGGCACCGCGATCATCACCTCGTTGTCGCCGGACCTGACGAGGGCTCGTTCTGGCCAACGGTCGAACGGAGGCTGCAGGATATGCGGCTCAGTGGCCGATACACGTACACCGGCATGCTCACACCCGAGTACCGGGATTGCGCTCTGGCGAATGCGGATGTGTTCGTGTTGCCCAGCTATTCGGAAGGGTTCAGCCTGGCAGTGCTCGAAGCACTGGCGCATTCCTGCCCGGTTCTGATCACGCCGTATTGCAATTTTCCGGAAGCGCAACGCGGCGGTGCAGGTCTCGAGTGCGAACCGCGGCCGGATTCGATCGCGGCGGGGTTGGAATCGCTGCTGCGGCTTACCGAGCGTGAACGGTCTGCCATGGGGGAGCGGGGCCGCGAACTCGTTGCTACGAAGTTTTCATGGAAGTCGGTCGCGGCGCGGATGTCTGCGATCTACTACTGGCTATCGGGAAAGGCGGAGATGCCGAGTGATGTCGCGCTCTAAGACTTTGCGCAGACCCGCGGGCGTCATTGGTGCGGCCCCGCTGAGTTCCGAAACGCACGCGATCGCCGAGCCGTCGGCGGATGTTCCGCTCTTCCCGAAGGCGTTTTCGTTAACGAACAGAGTTGCCCGCGCGATTTGGCAACTTAGCTGGCTGTTGCTCTTTCGAGCGACTCCAGTACCGCTACACTTCTGGCGCAGGTTTCTGCTCAGATTGTTCGGTGCAGAAATGGCACCGGGGTCGAAGGTGTATCCCTCGGCTCGGATTTGGGCGCCGTGGCATCTCAGTATGCACGAACATTCGTGCATCGGTCCGTACGTCGATTGCTATAACTGTGCGCCGATCGAACTCGGCGCGTACTCCGTCGTTTCACAGTACAGCTATCTGTGCACGGGAACACACGACTACACGTCATTAGCGCTTCCGCTGATCACAAACCCGATTGTGCTCGGACGCAGGTCGTGGGTCTGCGCGGATGTGTTCGTCGGTCCAGGAGTTCGAATCGGGGAGGGCGCGGTGGTGGGAGCACGGTCGTCGGTTTTCAAGAATGTTCCCGAATGGTGTGTTGTGGCCGGGAATCCCGCGCGAGTATTGAAGCCTCGCGAAATCGCCGGAGACGCGGGGGAACTGGAAGGCGTCGAATGAGAGTTCTGCTGATGAACCAGTTCTTCTGGCCCGACTTGGCGCCGACCGGCCAACTCGCAGCCGACCTTACGCAGCACTTGACCGCACAAGGCCACACCGTGACGGTTATCTGCTCGCGCGCGATGTATGCTCCGGCGGGGGTTGAGGACTTACCGGGCGTTCGCGTCATTCGCTGCGCCGGACCACGGTTCTCCCGCACGACGCCGCTGCGCATGTGTTCCTACGCCGCATTCCTTCTTCTGGCGCCGTTGCACGCAATTCGAATTCCCCGGCCGGATGTCGTCATTACTTTATCCACCCCTCCGTTACTCTCGTTTGTTGGAGCTCTGCTGAAACGAATCCGTTCGATACGCCACGTGATCTGGGAAATGGACCTATATCCCGAACTGGCCGTCGAATTGGGATTCCTTCGAAGAGGCTCGCCTTTTACGCGCATCGCTGTGAGGGCAGCGCGGTTCGTCCGAAATCATTCCGATGGCGTGCTCGTGCTTGGTGAGTGTATGAAGGAGAGGCTGGTTGCGTCGGGCGTGGCAACGGCGAAGGTGCAGGTAGTGGAGAATTGGGCGGACGGGACCCGCGTTCAACCTGTTGCACGAACGCCCGAGCGACGCCTCAACATTCTCTATTCGGGCAATCTCGGTATCGCCCACGACATCGAAACCGTGAAAGCTGCGATCACGCGATTGAAAGCGGACGAGCGCTTCCATTTCACGTTCGTCGGCCATGGGGCGCATACCGTCGCGTTAAGACAATATTGCACGCGTGAGAACTGCCAAAACGTATCGATCCTGCCGTACCAGAGTCGCGACGAGTTCAGCGAAATACTTTCGCGCGGTGACATCGGTCTGGTGACACAGCATCCTCGAGCGGTGGGCCTCACCGTTCCAAGCAAGACCTATAGCCTGATGGCGGCCGGCCGCCCCGTCCTCTTTGTCGGCCCGCGCCAAGCTACGGTCGGCAGAATCGTCGAACGTCACGCTTGCGGCTGGCAAGTGGATTGCGGCGATGTGCAGGGCTTCGTGGACAGATTGACCGTCCTTTACGACGGCCGCGACCTGCTGCGCCAGGCAGGCGCTGCGGCACGGGAAGCATTCGCGAACTTCTACGATCTGCCGTTCGGCGTGTCGCGAATCGCAAACATCCTGGAATGTTTCGAACCTCCTGCCGCGCTGAAGACGGCTGCCGAGGCGACGCCAGCGCAATAACGAACGCGAATTGAGTTTCCTGTCATGTATTCACTCCTCTTGCTGGCGAGCCTGTCGTTTGCTCTTTCATTGTTGTTCACGCCCGCGTGCCGAGGGCTGAGCAGATTGGGATTCGTGGACGTGCCGAATCCCGGCCGCAAGCGTCACTCGAGGCCTACGCCGCGCGTCGGCGGCATCGCGATCGCCCTCGCTTACGTTGCGACTTTCGCAATCTGGATTGTGCTGCCGGGCCGCGCGGGGCTGATGCTTCAGCCGTACATGCCGCTGGTTTGGAAACTGTTGCCCGCTGTTGGGATTGTCTTCGTGACGGGTCTTCTCGACGACCTGCTGTCCCTGAAACCCTGGCAGAAACTGGCAGGCCAACTGATCGCCGCCCTGCTTGCCTATTGGGCCGGCGTTCGCATCGCGGGCGTAGCCGGGTTCTCGGCGTCGTTGTATTGGAGTCTACCCCTAACGATTCTGTGGTTGCTTCTCATCACCAACGGCTTCAACCTAATCGACGGAATGGATGGACTCGCCGCCGGTATCGGCCACCTGGCCGCCGTGACGATTGCACTGCTCGCGATTCTGCAGAACAACATTCCCCTCGCGCTCGTGACGGTCCCGCTCGCAGGCTGCCTTCTCGGGTTTTTGCCATACAACTTCCGGTCGGGGTCAATCTTCCTCGGCGACTCCGGAAGCTTACTGACGGGATTCCTGCTGGCGTGCTATGGCGTGATCTGGAGTCACAAATCGACGACGGTCATGGCATTGGCGGCGCCGATGATGGCGCTGACGCTGCCAATTCTGGATGTCGGGTTGTCCGTGGCGCGGCGGGTTCTGCGATATCAGCCGGTGTTCGAGGCCGACCGGAATCACATTCATCATCGCCTGCTCGACCGTGGCTGCACCCCCCGGCACGCGATCCTCCTGCTCTATGGCGTCGGCATTCTGGCGGGCGTGTTTTCACTGGTGCAAAGCACGATCCACAACTGGCTGTCCGGTTTCGCTGCGGTCCTGTTCTGCGTGATGGTGTGGATCGGCGTTCAGCAACTTCAGTACGTCGAGTTCGAAACTGCCTTCCGCATGCTGCGGGACGGCGTGTTTCAACGGGCGCTGCGGGACCGGATGGTGTTGAACGATTTCGAAGCGGCGCTCGATGAGGTGAATGACATCGGGGAGTGCTGGCGCGTTATGCGGGAAATGAGCCCGCAATTCGGGATCTCGAATATCCGCTTCTCCGCCGAGGATCGGCCCGTAGGCACGGTTTGGAGACATGAGGCCTGTTCGCCAGTGAACTGGGAATTGCATCTTAAGATTTTCGGGAAGGAGTACATCACTCTCGCTGGACACAACGAACGCGGTGGTGTGCCGGAAACCATTCCAGCGATCGCGGCCATTCTGATGAGAACGCTGCAACGGACCTCCGGGGAATCCGGTGATGGCAGGGGTGACGCAACAATGGCGATGGGCGCCGCCAACAGATGAACCGGATGCGGGAGTTTCTGCGGTTCCTCCTCGCGAACGCGCTGCCGCCGGCGTTGTTTGCGAGCGATATCGATTTGGGAACCGCTCGGACTCTATTTGCGCGGTGGGTCAAGCTAGTCGAGATCGAGAATCACAGCTACTGCAACCGGGTTTGCTGGTTCTGTCCGAACTCATTCGTTGACCGGCGTTCGGAAGCATCGCCGATTTCGCCCGAACTCTATAGGAAACTGCTGGATAATCTCGCCGAGATCGGATACTCGCAGACACTTGTGTGGGCCCGCTATCACGAGCCGATGGCGCACGATTCGATTTACACCAATCTTGCGCTCGCTCGCGCGGCACTTCCTCGAGCATTTCTCACGATCCATACCAACGGCGATTACTTGAGCCGCGATACAGTGCGCCTGCTTGAGGCGACCGGCATCGACCAGGTGCGCGTCAATCTTTACGTAGCGAACGGCCAGCCGTATACGCCTGACGCAGTAGCGAAACTCTCCGAGCAACTACAGCGGCGAACAAGCCTCCAACTCGTGCCGGCCGAAACGCCCGGACAATCGGAATTGAAGGGGAGCAATATTCACATCCCCGTCTTCGCGCCGAACTTCAATCTTGGAATGGCCTCGCGCGGAGGTTCGCTAGCGACGATCAGCGGCCTGAATGCATACCAGCGAACATCGGCGTGCTTCAGCCCCATCCAGCACGTCGTCGTGGATTTCAACGGGAAAGGCATGTTGTGCTGCCAGGTACGGTCGGACGTGCCGGAGCACAACACCGCCGTCATGGGCGATCTCAGCCTGAACGACTACACCCTGTTTCACTACTATCGCGATCTTGCACCCGCCCGGAAAGCCCTGCTCATGGCAGGTAAGAAGGAGGGTGTATGTCGCACTTGCACGGCAAATCAGGGAGGTCCGTCCAATTGGGGACGCTCTCCGCTACTCGCGAATTCTCTCAATCTGGTCGGGGCCGGGAAGCTTACGCAGGTAGCCTGGCAACGCCGGGCGCGGCGGTACGACAGCGGTGCGAACTGACTATGGGGTGGGCTGGAAATGCTGGTCGCGTGCTGCAGGATCCCAGGATGCTGTGGTGCTACAGTTCGGGGCTGGTTGAGAAATATGTTGTCCGCAGAGAACCCGTGCTCCGGATTCCTCACGGCGCGAAGCTCAGCTACTTCCGTTCGTTTTCCGAACTCTGGTCGTGCCGTTTTGCCGCTTGTTCGGCAGAATTGAATCTACTGCAACGAGTGTGCCGCTCGGGCGCGGTGATATTCGATATCGGCGCGAACGTCGGATACTACACTACGATCATCGGGCGGCTCTGCCCGGACTCTGCCATCTTCGCCTTCGAGCCTTCGCCAGCAACTCGCGAAATTCTCCAGAGGAACATTCGGCTGAATGGATTGCGCAGCGTCCATCTGTCCGGCTTGGCTCTGGCCGATCGCGACGGGTACTGCGGGTTCGCCGACGACGGCGCGAGCCCGGCTACCAATCACCTGATCCTGAGCGCGTCGGATGGGCTACGGACGTCGCCGTCACTCAAAATCCCCACCACATCCCTCGACAATTTCATCACCGCGAAAGGAATCGACAGAATCGATTTCGCTAAGATTGATGTTGAAGGCGCCGAAGTCCTATTCGTTCGCGGCTCACGGCGGATCCTGGCAGAGCGCCGGCTTCGCCTGGGGTTAATTGAACTCTGTCCTGCGAATCTGAACCAGCGCGGATTCTCTGTCGAAGACCTCTTTCATGAAGTCTCGTCCCTCGGGTACGTTCTTCGGCAATTGCGCGACGACGGAACTGCCGGGGTCCGCTATGCCCCCCGGAAGATTCCTCCCGACGCCCTGTACAACGCCGTTCTCGTTCCCGACCGTGAGTAGGCGCTTAGGGCAACGACCACAGTTTCGACACACGAAAGGTCACCTGAGTTCCGTACGGAACGATTTGCGCCGCCTGGTCGTGAAACTTCAGCACCATCACGTCCATGCCGACCAGAATGCGATGTCGCGCATCGGCCATGGTTTCAAGCGAACAGATGCCGCCGCGGCCATTGTTCTGTGTGTTCCAGTCGCGAATTAGCACATCACAGGAGGCTTCCATCCGCGGTGTCAGCCGGAAGGACGCACCAACAGATGGATAGGGCGAGAGTTTCGTCCACAGCGAGTTTGCCGTGTAGCGCAAAACCATTCCAGCGCCGACCGCCACGCGCGAACCCGTGTTCACCCGAAATCCCTGAGAGGCGAACATCGTGCTGCCGTTGCCCACCATAGTCTTGTTCGCAGGCGACCACCAATTCAACGCATAGGCTTGAAACCACTTGTGGCGGATGTTTGTACTGCTCCCCACGACGGGGCCTGGATTCAGTCCGAAGTTGTGGCTTGCAGCGAAACCGACGAATCCGGCGGCCGACACGGACGTGGTCGCGCCTTCCGTTTGGCCGTATATGGCAGAGCAACCAAGAAGGCCAGTGAAAACTAGTGCGGGCAGCAGTAACTTCACGCACTAGCTATCGGCGTTTCTTCAATCCGGCTTTAACGGATCCCGAGGGCGGGAACCGTCGGCCAAAAGGCGAGGATGCGGGCTGACCGCGGAAGGGCCGCCCGTATCCTTTCTTATCTGCACCCCGGCCGCATCAGAATAGTAACTTGAGCGCTAACTGCATATACCGCGCGCTGCCCGCGCCAGTGATCCTCCCAAACAATGTACTGGTGACGTTGGTGCTCGGGTTGTTGTAGTTCACGCGATTGAGGGCGTTGAACGCTTCCCATCGAAACTGTAGTTCCTTGTTCTCCACAATCCGGAATCGCTTTGAGAGCGCTGTGTTGAATTGCAGCGAACCCGGGCCCTCGATGATGCCGATGGGCGAACTGCCCCACGTATAGAGAGCAGGCTTGGCGAAAGCCGCGGTGTTGAACCACAGTTGAGGCGAGGGATCCGAAATCGCTGGCGACCCGATGATGTCGGCGCGCGTTCCGTCCCCGTTGCCGAGATTCGAGTAGCCACCCGATATGGAAAGCGGCGCGCCCGACCGGGCTTGTTGCGTGAAGGTTAGGTCCCACCCGCCGATAAGGGCATCCGTGAACCGGTTCGCAGAGGTTTGGAAGCGGCGGCCTCTGCCCATCGGCAACTCCCATAGCACCGTGGCAAACTCGACGTGCCGGAAATCGAACTCGGTGCGGCCGCGGTTGTACCATGCGGGCGAGTATGCCAGGATCGACGTGTATTCGCCGGTCCCGCCCGACGCTTCGCCCATCGAACGCGAGAACGAATAGGACATCGTGAACGAAATGCCATCGGCAAACCGGCGCTCGGCCTTCACCTGCAGCGCGTTGTACCAGTTGCGCCCATAGTTGTCGAGACGCTGAACGCTCCCAATCAGGGGGTTGGGCCGGTCCGCCTGCAGGTTCGTGTGCGGTCCCACGGTAGGCGCGTTATATGGGAAGAAGATCACTTCCCGATCGACGTTCGTTCCTACATAACTGACCGTCAGCGCCGATTTCCACGGCAACGCCGTTTGAACCGTGAAATTCCACTCCTGCGTGCGGGCGGCCTTCAAACGCGGGTCCACCGCCTCGCCGATGCTGAAGATGCCGAATGCATTCGGATCCGCACTCCAGACGGTTTCCCACGGCTGCAGTTCAGACAACCCGAAACCGAGCGACTCGACACCCCAGAACGGAAGGTTCGCGGCGGACGAGGCCGACCGGTTGCCGGTGAAGCTGTTGTAGAACAGGCCGTAGGCGGCGCGAAAAACAATTTGATGCTGCGGGAATGGACGGTACACCACGCCGACTCGTGGCGCCCAATTCCCGGTTCCTTCCATCAAACCGTCGCTATATCCGGCCTCCCGCGACGTCGTCCACACGGCGGCTGTTGCTTGTGCGACATTCGGCGTGTTGAGGAACGCGTTCATGTTGATCTGGCCGTTTCCCTCGACGGCCGCTACCACTTTCTGAAGATTCGGGTCCCACGTGCTGGTGGCTTCGCGCAGGTTGTGGCGCGCATACCAGTGCTCGTACCGCAGGCCCACATCGATCGTCAGGTTCTGCCGCAGTCGCCAACTGTCGTTGAAATAGAAACCGGTGTACGGCGCGCGATCCGTGCCGAACTCGGCCAGCGGCGCGTTCCGGGAACTCGACGACGTGTAGCCCAGCAGGAAATCCGCAAAGCCGTCGTTGGTGTAGAGGTTGTTGAAATTGTACGTGCCCCGGACGCAGCAGCTTCCATGATCACCGTAGGTATGCGAATCGCCGAACTCGAACCCCGCGGACATGGTATGTGCTCCTCGGAAATGACGGAGGTCGGCCTTGCTGTTGTACACGCTACCCCACAGTGAGCCGGGCGCGCCCCAACCGGAGTAGTAGATGCCCTGATATCCGCTGCCGATGTTCAGGTTCGGCGGCCCGATCCATTGTTCGCGGCCCTGCGTTGGAAAGCCCTGAATACCCGCCGATAGCGCGTCGTTGTTCACGCCTAGTTCGGGATTCGTGTAGTTTTCCTTGGTACGCAGCATACCGCCGAGCAGCGTCAGCACCGTGTTGCTCGACATCGTCCACGTGTAGTTCACCCCAATGTTGTGTTGCGTTACCAGATCGTCGGTGACTACGCTTGGCGTGTATCCGAGCAGTGTGCTCGGCTGCCGGATGGTGACGTAGCGGCCGTAAATCCGCTGCGAATCGGTGATCTGATGATCGACGCGGCCGGTGCCCTCCCAGGTGTCATTCACCGTACCCGCATTGGTGCGGAACAGTCCGCCAGGCGAGTTCGCCTCGAGCAGTTTCGGCAGGAAATACTTCGATGCCGCGGAGAACCGGCTCGCCGGAATCATGTTGCCGGGGAACGGCGATTTCGTCAGGGGATCAATGATGGCCCGGCCGAGCGCCGAAAAATCGCCCTGCTTCATCGCCGGGGTGACCGCCTGCGTGTTCCAGATTTGTTCGTTGTGAATGACGGTGCCTTCGAAGCTCCCGAAGAAGAAGGTCTTGTTGCGGATCACCGGACCGCCGGCCGCGGCGCCGAACTGATTACGCCGTACGCGCGACGGCTTCGTCGCGAAGGTGTTCCGGGCGTTCAACGCATCGTTCTGCAGGAACTCCCATACCGCACCGTGTAGCTCGTTCGTTCCGGACTTTGTGGCGACCTTCACCTGAATCGGGTCGCGTCCGTTCTCCGCGCTGAAGTTGAGCGTCTCAACGCTGAACTCGGCGACCGTATCCACGTTCGGCATTCCGGTGCCGCCCTCGTCCATCGGGGCGTTCGAAGTAAGGCCGTCGAGTTGAAACAAAGTCTTGTTATTTCGCAGCCCCTGTCCCTGCACGTAGGTGGCGCGTTCGCCTCCGGTTTGGGTGCTGTCCCATCGCATACCTGGGACCAGGGAAACCAATGCCAGAGGATTGCGGGTTGCCAGGGGCAGTTCGCGAATCTGCTGCATTTGTACGACTGTTTCCGCGCTACTTTTCTCGGTTTGCAGCAACTCGGCATTGGCCGTAACGGAAACCGACTCGGAGATTTCTCCGACCGTCAACACGGGCGATACCCGGCTTCTATCGCCCACGGTCAGTTCGACCGGGCTCACTTCCCAGGTCTTAAATCCGGTTGCCTTTACCGTGATCGAATAACGACCGATTGGAAGCGACAGTAAACTGAAATTCCCCTCTGCATCCGTGACGGTCCTTTTCACCAGGCCCTTTGCAATGTGTGTCGCGGCCACTTCCGCCCCAGGAACGGAACTGCCGGAGCTGTCGGTAACGGTGCCGAAGAATGCGCCCTCGGTGCCGATCTGTGCCCACCCGGTTAGTCCGGCGACTAACAAGCAAAGACATGCGAGACTTACGATTCGCATTAAGTAGCTCCTTTACGGTCTATCTTCAGGAGCAATGCCTTGGCAGTCAATTGAATCGCACCCGCAGTTTCCTGCGTATTGGAAATTTGCTTTCCGGAGTGGCGCGAGTCTGCTAGAATTCCTCTGCTGGATATTGGAGGACTGCTATTCCTGCGCGCAAAACACCGAGTGTGCCGGCCCTGGAACGTGGGCTGACGATTCTGGAATTAGTCGCGAAATCGAAAAATGGCTTAACTTTTTCACAGTTGGCGCGGCACCTGGAGTTCCCCAAAAGCTCGATTCATTGCTTGTTGGTGACTTTCGAAAGACTCGGGTATCTTCAACGCCTGGAGTCTTCGGGCCGGTACGTGGCCGGGCTCAACCTGCTGCGAATCGCCGCCGCTGCCTCTCACGGCATCACCCTGCGCCAGAAGGCGGGACTGTTGCTCGGCGAACTCACGCAGCGAACGGGTTTGACCGCGCACATGGCGATCCTCGAGAACAACGAGGCGCTGCTCGTCGCGAAAGTAGAGCCCTCGGGCATCCGGCCAGTGGCGACCTGGGTCGGCAAACGCATCGATTGTCATTGCACGAGTCTGGGCAAGGCTCTCATTGCGTGGCTGCGCGATGAGGATGTTGCGCGATTGGTGCAGGAGCACGGTATGTTGCGCCACAACGAGAACACGATCTCCACGCTGGCGCGGCTCAAGCAGGAACTCATTCGTACCCGGCAGTTGGGGTATGCGGTGGACGACGAAGAGGAAGAGATTGGGGTGCGCTGTGTCGGCGCGCCGGTTCTCGGCGTTTCGGGTGACGTGGAGGCGGCGGTGAGCGTCTCGGGGACGGTCGAGCAGATTCGCGCGGAAGACGTTTCCCGCGTCGGAGCTCTCGTGCAGGAGGTCGCCTTCGAACTGTCCCGGCGCCTGGGATGGTCCGCCGGATCGCGGTTGGCGTGACCGCCATTCCATTTACTCGGATTCGAAGACGATCGCCGTTACGAAAATCGAGGATAAATGCGGCTCAAGGACAAAGTCTCGATCGTTACCGGGGCGGCCCACGGCATCGGGCGTGCCATCGCCGAGTTGTACGCAGAGGAAGGTGCCGCGGTTCTGATTGCCGATTTGGATGCCGATGCGGGAACGGAAGTGGCGGAATCGGTTACGGCTCAAGGCGGTCGCGCGTTGTTTCATCCGACGGATGTAAGTTCGCAGGATACCGTGGCGGAAGCGATTGAGATCGCGGCACAGTGGACGGGCCGCATCGACATCCTTTGCAACAACGCCGCATACCTGGGCGAGTTTCACGACGTGCTGGAGGCGAGCGATCAGGAGTGGGAGCGGTGCCTGAACGTGCAACTGCTCGGTACCAATCGATGTACTCGCGCAGTGCTTCCCTATATGCTTCGGCAGAAGAGCGGATCCATTGTCAACGTCGTCTCGATTCAGGCGATGGTCGGCTGCCCTACGTCCGTGACGTACACCGCTTCAAAAGCGGCTCTTCTCGGGTTCACGTTGAGCGCCGCATACGACTACGGCCCACACAATATACGTGTGAACTCGCTTTGCCCCGGACCGATTCAGACCCGCATCTCGCCGAAGCCGGGGACACGGCACTACGAATGGCAGCGCGAACAGACGATGATGGGTCGCGTTGGGCAACCCCGCGAAGTCGCGTATGCGGCGCTGTTCCTCGCGTCCGACGAGGCGTCGTTCGTCACCGGCGCGACATTGCCCGTGGATGGCGGTTGGACGGCCCGCTAATTTTTCCTGATAATACCGAGTTCGATCGGCGTTCCCGAATCGGCGTGTTCCGATTAGCTGGACAAACGAGACTTGCCGGCACGATGAGTTATTGGTGAGCCGTACGGCAGTCCGTATAATGCCGTTAATGAGTCACTCCGCCACGTTCGCGATGCTCGTTTTCATCGGGGCCTGCGTGGTTGCGCGAGCGGAAACAATCGCCGTGCGCGTGACGTGGGGCCACAATGGGAGACCTCCTCAAGCGCAGCCGGTCACGGTGAAAGCCGGCGGCGGAATGCGCATCGAGGAATTAGCGAAGACCGGTCAGCTTGACGGCGGCGCGGATGGCTTGCAGTTTGTGCTGAACGCTCCGGGGCCGCCGGCGGCGCGATTGCAGAACCTGCAAATCATCTGGGCGGATCTCATTGCCGCGGCGGATGCGGATACCGCCCGGCGCCTGGGTGGAGACGCGGCGATGGTTCCGAATTCTCCGCGCCTCTACATTCAAATGGGCGACGATGGGACGCACGGCTTTGCCCTCACCTTCGATCAATTGAAACAGCATCGCGCGTTCTGGGTTCCGGCGCTGGACATCTATATCGCTGCGGGACAACCGTTCACGCCCTTTGCCGAACATCGAAAGTCACTCGAGCCGTTGCAGGGAAAGCGCATGTTGGAGCAGGTGGAACGTGACGCGGAAGCCACATACGACGACTATGCGGCGCGGTGGGAAGATATGGGGGATCCCGCGTACAGCAACCCGCAGCAACGCGGGTTAGGGCACATCGTCGGTTTGGCGTGGGATAGTTCGATTCACAAGTTCGGCATCGATCGCGGCGGCGGTGTGCAAAATGACCTCGGAAATCCCGACCGTTTCCGCTTCTGGTTCGACTTCGGCGACATCACCAAAGGCATCGTTCAAACCTGGAAAGGCCAATCTTTACACGATGGATTGCCGCTGTTGACGACGATCTTCGAGCGGGAACAACTGCGCTACGAACTGGAACAGTTCGCATATCCACTCAACGGTCCGCCGCCAGAACGTCGCGGCGATATGCGGATGGTTCTGATGCAGCGCCTGAGAGTCTCGAGTCTCGACGGTCAGGCCAGGCACGTGCCTGTGACAATGAGCCTTCGCCGTGCTTTGAATCCAGGACTTAGCGCCGAGTTTCTTCTGGAACGAAACGGCCGGACCACCACTGTCAACAACGGAAGTTTCGGCCAGACGCTGCTCGAGGTCGACGGCGGCGACAGCAACGCCGCATGGGCCGGTGTCCACGATTATGACGACGCGCACATGAAGCGCATGAACATCACAATTGAGCTGGACGTACCCGCGCACGGAGCCCGCGAAGTTGTCGTCAAACTGCCGTCGCCGATGCTGTCCGGCGCCGATGCGGCGACGCTCGAGAAACTCGATTATGAAAGCGCGCGGACACAGACAATCCAGTTCTGGAATGCCTGGCTTGAACGCGGCGCGGAGTTTCAGGTACCGGAGAAGGTCGTGAACGATCTGTTTCGCGCGAACCTGTGGCATGCATTGCGCCTTCCGCGGCGTCACGGGGCGGCGGGCGACGTGCGAATCGACTTGCCGTATTCAAATTTCGCCTATGGTCAAACCGGGACTCCCTGGCCCGTGAATCAGGCCGTCTACGTCGATTATATGCTGTTCGGTTTACGCGGTTACCGCGACGTCGCTACCGAGGAACTGCTGGCTCAATATCGCAACAACCAGGAGATCAACGGACACATCAGCGGCTATGCGAACTGGGTCGTTTACACTCCCGGCATGTTGTATGCGGTCGCGCAGGATTTCCTGTTGACCGGCGATCGTGCTGCTTTCGACCGTCTGCTCGAACCATCGATGAAGGCGGTGGATTGGTGCCTGTCGCAGTTGGACGCGGCAGAACGAAGAGAGGGGCCCGCGAAAGGCCTGGTCCTCGGGCCGCTCAACGATCTGACTGGCGAAGGCGTATGGGCATTCAACCAGGCTTACATGTACGCCGGTTTGGATCTGTTCGGCCAGGCCCTCGAAAAGGCCGGCAATCCGCGGGGAGCGGATGCTCGTGCCGCGGCGAAGCGGCTTGCGCTGGCAATCGACCGGGGATTTCGAACTGCGAGCGCCAGGTCTCCGCTGGTCGAATTGCGCGACCACACCTGGATTCCCTATGTTCCTTGCGAAGCCGATCGGTTCCACCGGATACTCGACGACTGGTATCCCGCCGATGTGGACACGGGTCCCGTTCACCTGCTCCGGCTAAAAGCTGTCGCGCCGAAAAGCGATTTGGCCGATTGGCTTCTGAACGATCATGAGGACAACCTGTTCTACCGTGGATGGGGCATCGCAAACGAACCCGTCTACAACCAGCACGCCACGGCGTACCTGCTCCGCGACGACGTCAAAGCGGTGATCCGTACCTTCTACAGCTACATGACGAGCGCATTCAGCCACACGGCACTCGAGCCTGTGGAGCACCGGTTCTCGCACGGCCAGTACTTCGGTCCGCCCTCCACCGATGGCGCGTGGTTCGAGTTGTACCGGCACATGCTGATCCACGAAGAGGACGACGATACGCTGCTGCTCGCCGGCTTCACGCCGCGTGCGTGGCTCGATGACGGGAAGCAAATCGTCGTGCGGCGCGCGCCCACGCGGTTCGGGCTGCTCTCGATGAAGCTGTCGAGCAGCGCCTCGGCCGGGCATCTCGCCGCGGAACTCACGATGCCGGACCGCTCAAAGCCCGCCGCATTGTTGGTGCGCTTCCGGCATCCGAACGGGAAACGGATTCAGAAAGTGACGGTGAACGGAAAGGAATGGCCGGACTACGATGTAGCGAAGGAATGGGTGACAGTGAAAGCGCCCGAGCAGTCGAACTATTCGATTGTGGCCTACTACTGATGCGCAACTTTTCAGAGCTGTCACCAGGATCATGAATCAAGGCTATATTTATGCGCTGCTCGGGCTGATGAGTTTTGGTGCGCTCGGGATATTTCACAAGATGGCGGACACGCTGAAGTGCCGGCCGAGTCCTGTAAATGCGTTGTTATACGGTTGGTCGCTTGTGTTTGCCACGCTCACGTTGGCCGTGGGGCCCGAAGGCTGGAACGCCCCGTCGAGCGTAGCGATGCTGGCCCTCCCGTTCGGCGTCAGCGCATCCGTAGCGATTCTGGCTTTTCAGGCGGGCATCCGTTTCGGGAACATAGCAACCAGTTGGCTTGCGATCAACCTCTCGTCGGGCATACCCACCATTGCATCTATCTTCATCTATCACGAGCCGGTGGGTCTCAAACGAGCCATCGCACTGAGCCTGATACCAGTGTCGATGGCATTGCTGTGGAAAGACAAGCGGGACGCGGAGCAGCATCGTGGATAAGAGCAATAAATGGTTCCGTCTGATGCTGGTGTCGTTTGTCGCGAACGGAGTGGGGCCGTTCGGCCTGAAAGTTCTGACGGTTCATGGACTGGCGTCGCATCGATCGCAGTACCTGTTCTATTGGTACCTTGGTGGATTCGTCTTCGCGTTGGCGGCGCTATTCGTGAGCCGGGCCGGGGTGCTGGGCAGGGAAGTCGTGCTGGGCGCGCTGATGGGCGGGGCGAGTTTTGCGGGCCAGAGTTTCACAGCGTTGGCGCTGTCGAAGAGCGTGCCGGGACACATCGTCTTCCCGTTGACCACGGGTGGGTCGTTGTTTCTGGTTGCGCTGGCGGGTTTCCTGTTGTTCAAGGAACGGGTTGGACCGTACGGTTTTTGCGGTATTTTGCTCGGAATTGCGTCGCTGGTAATGCTCAGCGCGACCTAGCGGCAAGAGGAAGGTGCAACGTGGCCACTGAAGAAAGAGTGAATGGAAGAATGCCCGGAAGAGCCCTGCAATCGGCGGATCTGGAACTCTTCGATCATGTAGAGCGGAACCTATACACGGCGGTGCTCGCGGACGCTCTCGACGAACTCGGTTTTCGCCAGCAGGCAATGCGGGAAACCATCCGGCCGCTGTGGCCGGAAGTCGTTTTTGCTGGGTGGGCGAGGACGATCCTGTGCATGGATGTCTACCACACGTGTGAAAACCCCTATGCGCTCGAAATCGAGTCTATCGATAGTTTGCTTCCCGGAGAGGTGGCTGTTGTGGCTACCGGAGATTCGAAGCGAAATGCTCCCTGGGGCGAGTTACTGTCCACAGCGGCGCTCAGCCGAGGCGCCCGCGGCGCGGTGATTGACGGGCTGGTGAGGGATGTCAAGAAAATTCAGGCGCTCGGGTTCCCGGTCTTTGCAACGGGAATCAAGCCGGTAGATTCGCGCGGCCGCGGAATCGTGGTGGACTACAACGTTCCGGTCGAATGCCAGGGAGTGCTGGTTTCGCCCGGCGATCTCGTTGTGGCGGACTACGACGGAATCGTAGTCGTGCCCGCCGCAGTCGTCAGCGAAGCCGTCCGTCTGGCTACCGACAAGGTTTCCCGCGAGAACCACAGCCGCGCAGAACTGATGAACGGCGCGCTGCTACGCGAGGTGTACGAGAAGTACGGAGTGCTCTAGTGATCGTCGACGTTCACACGCACGTTTGGGAATGCCCCTGCCACATTGGCGAGAGTTTTATCGCGGATGCCAAGGCAACGGCGGGCAGCGGCTACAAAGATATTCACGTCGATCTTGGCCGCCATTGGGAAGCCATGCAGCCGGTCGACCGCGCCGTGGTGTTGGGCTTTCGCGCGCGGCACGTCGGCGTCCTCGTCCCGAACGAGTATGTGGCGGAGTACGTGGGCCGGCATCCCGATAAACTCATCGGCTTCTGTTCCATCGACCCGCAGGATCCCGATTCGGTGGAGCAACTCGATCACTGCGTTCAGACGCTACGGCTCCGCGGCTTGAAGATGGGACCCATCTATCAGAACGTCGCGCCCACGGACAGCCGTTTCCGCCGCATCGTGAAACGCGCCGAAGAGTTGCGGATTCCGATGCTGATCCACCAAGGCACCACGTTCTGTACGAACGTCTCTCTCGAAATCGCCAACCCGATCCAACTGCAACCCCTCGCGCTCGAGTTTCCGAAACTCATCACCGTGATCGCGCACATGGGACACCCGTGGATCAATGAAACCCTGGTGTTAATCCGGAAGAACCGCAACATGTACGCGGATATTTCCGCCCTGTTCTACCGGCCCTGGCAATTCTATAACGCCCTGGTTTCTGCGATGGAGTACGGCGTGTTGGACCGCCTGCTGCTGGGCTCCGACTATCCTTTCACTACTCCGCGGCAAACAATTGACGCTCTTCGCGTGGTGAATCGCATGACGGAAAATACAAACCTGCCGCGAATTCCCGAAAAGGTCATCGAGGATCTGATCCATCGGGATACGCTCGCACTCTTGGGAGTGGGTTGATGAGAATTCTACCGAGTCTTATTGGCCTGGTTCTTGCGGCCACGTGCATCAGCGCCCAGCCACAGTCGGGCAGAGTTGTCGTGTTCACCAACGACATGATGGGTCCGCTGGACATGGGCCGGCAGGCTTTAGGTCAAGGCGGCTTATCAAAAGAGCCCATGTGGGAGAACCGGGCGGCGGAGATTCGGGCGCTGCATCCGAAACTGATCCGTCTGTTCATTCAGGAATATTTCGATCTACTTCCCGAAAAGGGCAAGTACGACTTCGCCACGCTCGACCGCTCCGTCGACCTGATTCTGAAGACCGGAGCGAAGCCGCTGATGAATATCGATTTCAAACCGCGCCTGCTCTACCCTGAGATCGTCCAGGACATTGTTGAACCGAACGATTGGGATGAGTGGGAACGGCTGATCGCGGCGCTGGTGAAGCATTACAAAGACCGCGGCGCGGGCATCGAATATTGGGAAATTTCTAATGAACCCGATATCGGCGAGGACGGAGGGTGTCCCTACCGGTTCACGCCTCAGAATTACTTGCCGTACTACAAACGGACCGCAGCAGCAATAAGGAGCGCGGATCCGTCGGCGAAGGTGGGCGGCCCGGCGCTGGCGAACTGGCGCTCGCCCATTCTTCCGTCACTGCTCGATTTCTGCGAAAGCAAAAACGCGCCCCTTGATTTTGTGTCGTGGCACGGCTACACGAACGACCCCGGAACGCTGCGGAGGTCCATCGACGGCGTAAAGAAGTTGCTCTCGTCGCACCCGTCCCTTCACGTGGAAACGATGTTGAACGAATGGAACATCGCGCTGATGAAGCCGGATCCGGAAAACCTCGTGCTTCAGGCCGCTTTCATTCCCGAAACGATCTGGAACTTCATCGAGGGCGGGCTGGACTACTCGTGCTACTACCAGATCCGCGATTACCACGTCGATCCGGAGGCATTTGCGAAATTCATGTCTAAGCACGGCGTCGCGTTCATGGCGGGGTGGTGGAATCGGATGCCGCAGTACGACGGATTGTTCGATTTCCAGGACGAAGTCCGACCTGCGTATTTTTCGTTCAAACTGCTTTCGCGCCTCAGCGGGCAGCGGCTGAAAGTGGAATCTGAGGGATTGCACGCGCTCGCTTCGTACGATGAGCAATACGAGATGAAGAACGTGCTGCTATGGAACTTCTCGAATCAGCCGGTCCGGGCATCCATCGAATTTCGGGGGCTGGAGAAGCAGACGAAGGTGAACCGGGTGAAACTGGACGCGCGAGCGCCTTCGCCGGACGAAAGCTCGCGGTTGAGATTTCAGGACACCGTGACTCTGACGCCCGCGAATGCGGCGAGTGAGGTGGTGCTCGAGCCTTACGGCGTTGAGCTGTGGTTCTACACGCAACGCTGAATCGCCGACCCGCTCTCGACGACTCGCGCTACCCGGCATTTGCGTTCGCCGGAAAGGGACGTGCGAGCACGGATTCCACCGTCGTAGGATCTTCGCGACGCAACCGCAGCGAAAGCTGCTTCTCCTTCCGTGCAGCTTTTTCATCCGCGGCGCCCTGAAATAAACCTGCGACAGGAGCAGGTGCCGCCGGATCGCTTGGGTTAACGCGATGCGGCGGTTGAGTTCGGCGGCCGCCTACTGAAGACTTTCCAGATCCATGCCGGCCTTGCCCAGAGAAACGCAGGCCGAAATGTTATCGGGACGCCGCTCCAGCGCAGCCTTGAGATAACGCGCGGCTTGTTCGGATTGTCCGTCCTGCAGGCGTATGTTGCCGGAGAAGAAGTACGGCTCCTCATAGGCAGGGGTCGGCTTCCATGCTTTCTTCAGATATCGAAGACGCTCTTCCATTCTGTCCGCGCGGTGTAGCTTGAAACCATATTCGAAGTTCGTCCGGGCCGATTCGGGAAACTGCGCGACTCCGTCACGAGCAAGATCGAGTGCGCGCGGAGCGCCGGGCGCCGTAGCAGCCCTTGATAGCCAGCAGAGTACGCGAAGACCGTCTATGCAACTCCGAGCGCCTGGAGGGCCGCATCGCACGCTTCTTTGAAATACCCGTGGGCCGAGTACTCTACCGACAGGATCTGCATCAGCGCGGACGCTTCACTCCCACCTTGCGATCTGACAGCGCCACGCGTCCGTTTTGCGAACCGTACCACCGCGCATCTCTATTCGCTTTGCCTTAGTTCGTGGTCCAGCGACCTGCTCGGCACTCAACACCTGCAGCATTTCGATCGTCTACCGGCCGACCTCGTGGATCACCGTCGTCACACCTGGCTCGTATGACGAGGCCGCCGCCCTGTGGCGGAGGGCCCTCGAGATCGCTCTGGACCACTACGCGTCACTTTTCAATCTCGGGTACATGCAGTACTCGCCTGGCAGTATTCGGAAGCCGAGACGGTGCTCGCAAAAGCTGCGAAATTGCGGCCGGACGAGTTCGGGTGGCGATACCTGTTGGGCTCTACACTGATGGCGTCAGGAAAGTCGAAGGTCGGGATTTTCGAGTGGAGAGCCGCACTGCGCATTCAGCCTTCGAATGTAGAGCATGCCGAGGTGGCGCCCAAGATGGCAGTGACCATAGCCCATGCCAACAGCGCCGGCGGCCGACAGCTAGTGGAACCCAGCGCGGACAAGTTGAAGCAGTTGCAGGAGCGGCACTGAGGGAACATCGAGATTCTGAGCAGCTACATCGTCGGGCAGCGCTTTGGCCCGAACCAGTGCTGAGCGCGGTGGCGTGGGCGTGGAAGGCAAAAAGCATATCGTCGGAATCGAATCGGGGGTAGCCGGGCTAGACGTTCTTTGATGATCCGTAACACGGAGTGCGGGAAAGCCGAACGGTGGGGAAGGCAAATGAGGGTTGAAAGCCTAGTTTGCGGAAATGTTCCCATAGTGCTCTTCGTACGGACAGATGCCAGACCAACCAAGCCGGAGGAGTTCTTATAAAAACCCGCTACAAAACCACTACCCGCCCCGTGACGAACGGCGGTCTTGACATTAGATCGAGCCTTTATTTTCGCGACTGTTACTCTCAATATGCCGAAGTGGAGCGGATAAAAAATCCAAGACCTACTGGCCTCTTTCGGGGAGCCCAATCTCTTAGCATCCCTACTCCCCAAGCAACTCTCATTCAGCACGAAGGCTGTTGGAGGAAAATGTCTCGTGAAAATTAGTGTGCGCAAACGCTAAAGCGTGTGTATAATACCTGTGATTTTCGGTAGCGGTTTGGCAAGACACCGGACCGGGCTAATAGGACATCGAAATGGCAGTTATGTTTCGGTTGATACGTGCGGTGAAGCCGCTGCTAGAGAATCATAAGACCCTACGACGCGTGCTCAAGGCCGGAGACGCACGGCTGGCCGTATTGCGGCACACTATCGCTACTCAATTGCCCGGTGTTATTACGCCGCAGCCGCGCCAACTCACGATCTCGGTCACGGCCCGCTGTAACCTCAGATGTATTGGCTGTCGGTACGAGCGCGACTTCATGCTGGGAGAACAACTTGCTCCTGAATTGGTGTTTACGTGCCTGGAAGATGCGCGTGCGGCAGGAGTGAGTACGGTCAGGTTCTTTGGCGGAGAGCCTCTCCTGCATCCGGAACTGCATCGAATGATCGAACATTCGACAGGGCTTGGGTTTCAGACCTACGTAACAACGAACGGAATTCTTCTAAAACGGCGCATGGAGGCCCTCTATGCCGCAGGCCTCCGCCTTCTTACTATTGGATTCTATGGTGTCGAGGACGAATACGATTCTTACGTCCAGCGGCCGAAGCAATTTAAGCAACTCGATGAGAGTGTCCGGTTCGTGCGGGAGCATTACTCGGACGTTGAATTACAACTCAACTTCGTGCTCAGCCGCCGGACGTGTCATCGGGCGGCGCTGTACGGCGCTTGGGAATTTGCTTGCCGCCATGACATGTATTTCCATATCGACCTCGTCAGCTACTCCGTTCCATTCTTCGTTCATGGCTTTGAAGAGGGGCTGCATTTTTCTTTGGCGGATCGGGATTCAATCGTTGACGTGGTAGGGGAACTCCTCCGGCTGAAGAACTCCGCTCCCACCCGGCTGCTCCATTCTCCGGAATTCTTGCGCTCAATACCCGATTGGCTGATGAAGCGTGAGGGCATGCGAGTTCCCTGCGACGCATATGAGATGATTTGGATCGCAGCAGACGGGACGATTCAACTCTGTGACACGCATTTTAACCTTGGTAACCTTCGGCAGCACCGGCTCCACGACGTGCTCTTCCGTGAACCCCATCGGAAAGCATGCCGCGATGCATTTGCCCTGAACTGCCCCAATTGCATGTGCCGTGCTGATAACAGGGTAGTGAAGGACCGCTCCTGTCGGCGGGCCTATGGAAACCCAATTTAGAGCTCGGACGAGATGAGAACAGGCGTGGTAATCGAAGGCTTGTTGAGGAAGGCTTTGCGGAGAACCCTTCGGCGGTACGCCAGGCTGAGAGGTCTTTTTCAAGCCGCGGAGTTCACGGTCGAGCGAATCAAGCATACGCTGGCATCTCGCTATCCGGAATTGATCGTTCCGCAGCCACGGAAGATGACGGTCGCCGTAACCGCGCAGTGCAATTTGCGGTGTGTGGGTTGCCGATACGGCAGGGACTTTATGCCCGGCAGCCAGTTATCTCTTCAGACTGTGAAAGTACTGCTGGACGACGCCAGGGAAGCCGGCATCAGGACGGTCCGTTTGTACGGTGGAGAGCCTCTCCTGCATCCCGACCTGCCTAAGATGGTTGAACACTCCATACGGCTCGGGATGAGCACTTATGTCACGACCAATGGCATCCTGCTCGACCGGCACATAGTGGATCTGTATAACGCGGGGCTTCGGGATGTGACGATCGGCTACTACGGCACCGGCAGCGTCTACGACGCCTACGTGCAGCGTAGTGAACGTTTTTTGGCGCTGGAACGGAGCGTGGATTTCGTTCGACAGAAGTACGGCAATCTTTGCGCGATGCAGCTCAATTTCCTCCTGATGCGGCCTTCGTGCAATATCGAGGCAATTCGAGCCGCTTGGAGCTTTGCGGAGAAGTATGACCTGACGTTTCGAACGGACCTGATACATTACTCCCTTCCGTATTTCAGTGAGGGGCCGGATCGAGTTCTGCAATTCACGGCCGACGACCGTCCCAGCGTCCAAACTGTCGTTGAAGAACTTCTGCGTCTGAAAGCACAGTATCCGTCGCGGCTGGTTGAGGCTGACGAAAGCTTGCGTTCAATCACTGACTGGGTCATGAAGGGACCGGAAATGCTGGTGCCCTGTGATGCCCGGAAGCTGATCTGGATTGGCGCAGATGGCACGGTACAGCTTTGCTACGTTACGTTTAAGCTCGGCAACATCAATCAAGGCAGGTTGCGGGATTTTTTGTTTACGGATGAACACAAGAAAGCTTCGCGCGACGCGTTCCTGCTCAACTGTCCCAACTGTCACTGCGAACGTCAAGAACGTATTTTGAAGCATTCGCCAAGTAGAAGACTGTATTCGATCACCTCGCACCAGCCGATTCATACAGGCGAGCGTATTCTTTCCACTGGCGGTCGAGGCTAAAGTCCCGAGCGCGCAAGCGGGCAGCGCGGCCTAAGGCTTTGCGCAGGTCTGGGCGAGAGACCAGCTCAAGAACGGCTGACGCTAACTTATCTGGAGCTCGCGGCGGGACCACTCGGCCGGCCAAAACGTCTCCCGCGGTAGTTAATATCTGGGGCACTCCTCCAACGGAAGTGGCAACGATCGCAAGTCCACACGCCATAGCCTCCAGCATGGCGCAGGGACATCCTTCGTGGTCCGAGCACAGGACGAAGATGTCAATGGCCCGAAGGAAGGCAGCCATATCATGTGTGGATGGGAGGAATTGAATCGCAGGGCTGTTCGCTTCTGACTTGATGGCCTCTAAGAGTTCTCCTTGGCCGACAAAGATCAACCGACAGCTCGGTTCGCTCCGAGCCACAGTCCGAAACGCCACCAGGAGATCTCGCTGGCGCTTCACTTCGCAAAAACGACCGACGTGTCCTATGACGACCGCCGATTCGGACAATCCCAACTTTTCACGCCATCCCAAATCCGGCCCCGGACTGAACTGCTCCAGATCGACTCCGTTCCAAATTGTCTGTGGGAGTCGGTATGTCCATCCGGCTGTGAAGAGGCGGTTAGCCATTTCGGACGATACCGCTGTCAGTTCGAATGCTTGCCGCCCTGCGAGGTTTATGCAGGCGCGACCTATCCGCCTTGTTGACGCTGGCATCGTATGAAAAGTACCAACCAGTTCGCGTGAAGTTCTGGAGCCGCCTGCAACCGCTATTGCTGCATAGAATATCGCTGTGTCATTGTGCGCGTGGACGACATCGTACGAACCGGACCGAAGGAAACGAGCGATTCGTCGCGGAAGAGTCCAGTCAAATCCGGGTTTTCGCTTTTCAAAATAAACCTGGAATTCACCTGCCCTAAAGTCAATGGCCTCGTCCCGAAACGGGGAATCAAAGAGCAGCAATCCATGGCCGTTGCCTAGCGCATTGGCTCTGCGAATTAGGTCAAGCACAACTCGCTGGCGCCCCCCGATTTGAAGACCGTCCATCAGGTGAAGGACACGGGGCCGATTGTGAGTCATGGAGGACATCCGGGGAGGATGAAGATACCATACCTGCCTGTTGGCGTGGGAGCGTGTCCAAAAAAGGCCTTTCGCGATACGATACGCCGCCTCGGATTTCGGAGCTTTCACGCCGGGCGTTCGCCAATGATCGCGAATGCTGGATTTGAAAAACAACTCCAAAACACAGCCAGACTTCTGGGTCCTGTGCCTGACCGTGAACGCACACATGAATTCTCCAACATCAGTAAGTCACCTCGGTTTTCGCGAAGGGAGTGACGATGACCTGCAGATGGGGATTGGCGTTTCTCGATCTTCTGCTCGTGCCTTACTTCTTGGGCCACCAACTGCCGTGGCGGCAAACCACGAACGCATCCATTACGGGAATTGTCACCGACCCATCGGGGGTGCCATTCTAAGAGCCACCGTTACGGTCGCGAAGACGGCCACCGGAGTAGCCAGAACTGTGATCACAAACGATGCCGGTGCTTACGAGGTCTCGCCTAAATACCCGGGTCTTACGAAGTCAGGATCAGCACACCGGGATTCAAAACGAAGGTCGCCGCCAACCTGGGGTTTCAAACGGGTGCCATCCTCAAGGTGGATGCCGCGCTTGAGATGGGTGCGGTAAGCGAGAGTGTCGAGATAACCGGAGTCGCTGCACTTTTCAGACGCAGAAGTCGCCGGTCGCGGGCGTGGGGCGTACAGGCTGGCCTTCAAATGATGTCGGTTCAAGGCCAGCGCCACTTCGGCCCGGCAGATTCGGTTCTCACTGCGGTACGCATTCTACGCCTCCTATCGAGCGCGACCGTCCTGTGGTTTCGTCCGAAACTAGCTTGGACGGCCGTGGATCGACGCTCTGCAACACGCAACGGTTATCCTGTTCGAGTGAGCATCGAGCCAAACGCGTGGTCATCACTGTGGCAAACGATCACGCGAGTTCAACGCGACAAGATCACTCCCTGGATCGCTCTGCGTAACTCAATTGGCGTCGGTGCGCCCCTGCTCATCGGCATTCTCACCGGATTTCCGCGTGCGGGCCTCGCTCTCAGCACCGGCGCGCTGAACGTCGCGTTCTCCGACAGCCACGATCCGTATCTCGTTCGCGCGCGGCGAATGTTGGCGGCAACCGTACTAGTCGGACTTGCGGTACTTGCAGGAGGACTGTCGGCGCACAACGACCTTCTCGCAGTAGCAGTGGCGGGCGGTTGGGCATTGGCGGCCGGTATCCTGGTTGCGCTCAGTACGTCGGCGGCCGACGTCGGAGTCATTAGTCTGGTGACGATGGTGGTCTTCGCCGGAACGCCGCAACCGCTGGATCGCGCGCTGAATGCGTCGGCGCTCGCCATACTGGGTGGCCTGTTCCAGATGCTGCTTTCTCTTTCGCTCTGGCCGCTGCGGCGTTATGCGCGTGAACGGGCCATGCTGGCCGATTTGTTGGCCGAGATCGCGACGATCGCGAATACCCCCGTGCTCGCCGCCGAAGCGCCTCCGGTGAGTGCATTGATCACACAGGCTCAGACCTCGCTGGACTGGCTCGACCGTGATCATTCCGTCGACAGCGAACGGTATCGCCTCATGTTGAGCCAGGCCGAGCGTATGAGATTGAGCCTCATGACGCTGGCCCGCCTGCGGGTTCGTCTGCAGCGGGACGCACCGGACCATGTCGCAATCGGCCTGCTGAACAGGTATTTGAGAACCGTGTCGGGCATGTTGACGGGCGTTGCCGGTTCGCTTCGTGCAGCGGAACCCGCAGTCGCGGTTCCCGAGTTGTTGCACGGGCTTCAGCAGTGCGCGGAACAGATGCGCGCCGCGAGTCGCGACGAGCCGCCGGCAACATCCGCCATCATGCTGGATGCTCGCTTTCAGATGGATGCTCTCGCGGGGCAGCTGCGCGCGACAGTCGATCTTGCGGCGTACGCCACTCCTGAGGGATTGGAGGCGTATGCAAGGCGCGAGGCGTCGAAACCGTGGACGCTGCGGCTGGCCGGAACACTCGCGACGCTGCGAGCAAATATCAACCTCGGCTCGGCGGCGTTGCGGCACGGCGTCCGCCTGGCCGTGTGCGTCGCCGCCGGCGATGCGATCGGCCGGGGGTTCTCAGTCCAGCGCGCGTATTGGCTGCCGATGACGATCGCCATCGTCCTCAAACCCGACTTTACAGCCACCTTCAGCCGCGGAGTTCTGCGATTGCTCGGAACCCTTGTCGGCCTGCTGCTGGCGACAGCCCTGTTCCATATCCTGCCGTCGAGCCTGTTGTGGCAAGCCGTGCTGATCACCCTGCTCATGTTTGTTGTCCGCTGCTTCGGCCCGGCGAACTACGGATTGTTTGTCATCCCGGTAACTGCCCTCGTGGTGCTGCTGATCGGAATTACGGGAGTCCCTCCCAAAGACGTGATACTCGCCCGCGGTTTGAACACATTCGCCGGAGGTGCTATCGCACTTGTGGCGTATTGGATCTGGCCCACATGGGAGCGGACCCAGGTCCGTGAGGCGCTGGCGCAGTTACTGGATGCCTATCGCAACTACTTCCGCACGATTCGTGAGAGCTACGTGCAAACCGATACGCCCTTTGCTCAAAATCTCGACCGCTACAGAAAAGCGGCGAGGCTCGCGCGCTCGAACCTCGAAGCCTCGATGGAGCGCCTATCGTCGGAGCCTGGAACTCCGCCTGAATCTCTTCCCGTGTTGAGCGCTGTTTTGGCGAGTTCGCACCGTCTGGTGCAAGCGATGATGTCGCTCGAGGCGGGATTGTCGCATAGTCACCCCGTGCCTGCGCGCGCAGCGTTCCGAACGTTCGCGAACGATGTCGAACTGACGTTGTACTATCTCGCCGCCGCCCTGCGCGGATCGCCGCTCGAGCCCGGGGAGTTGCCGGACCTTCGTGAGGATCATCACGCGCTGGTTCATTCCGGCGACCCGCTGACCGAGCGGTACGCATTAGTGAACGTCGAGACGGACCGCATCACCAACAGCCTCAACACGCTCAGCCAGACTCTGCTGCAAAACCTCTCGATGTTGATTCCGGCAGCGTGACTGTTTCACTCATATCTCAGCGCGTTGATGGGATCGACTTGCGCGGCGCGGCGTGCCGGCAGGAAACTCGCGGCCGCGGCCACACCGGCCAACAACACCGCGGCAAGGCCGAGCGTCACTGGATCGTACGGTTTCACGCCGAATAGGAGCGAGCTGGCGGTGCGGCCCGCCGCCAACGAGAGAGTCAGCCCGGCCGCGATTCCCACGGCCAGGAGTGTCGCCGCTTCTCCCATCACCATTCCGACGATTTCGCCCCGCGTCGCTCCGAGCGCAACCCGGATGCCGATCTCCGCCTGCCGGCGCGCCACTACATACGACACGACACCATACAGACCTACCATCGCCAGCACTGCTGCCAGCAAGCCGAAAAATCCGGAGAGAGTCGCCATCAACCGATCGCGCACCAGCCGGTTCCGAATCTCGGTTTGAAAATCGCGGAATTGCAGGATTATTTCCGGATGCAACGCAGAGATTCGCTGTTTCACTGCCTCTTCGATACCGGGGCCGGTACTGGAGTGGATCATGATTGCCGCAAATGGCCCCGGTGCCGGGAATTGCGTCGACGGCGCGAACGCCATGGCCGGCGTCTGCGCGCGGATGTCGTCGTACTTGGTGTCGGGAATGGTACCGACGATCTCGTAGACTGCTGCAGGATAGCTCGGTTCAGGGCTGGTGCGAAGAGTCCGCCCCAGTGGAGTGGCGCCGTTCAGAAATTGGCGGACGAACGTCTGGTTCACGATAGCGACGCGTTGCGAGGATGCTGTATCGCGATCCGTAAAATCGCGCCCGCTCAGTAGCGGGATGCCCATTGTTTCGAAATAACCGGGGCTGACCCAGGAGAACATCGTCCCTCCCTCCGTGGTTCCAACATGGATGTTGTGTCCCCAAGAGCCGCCGAGCAGGGGAATGAGACTCGTTGTCGCCGCATTGACGACCCCCGGAACGGAACGAACCTCCTCGACCAACTGCCGTTTGAACTCCTCCATGCCTGCGCGCGAGACGTTCGATTTTTGGAACCCGACGAATGCCACAGTAATGCCCTTCTCGCGCATTCCCGGATTGAAGGTCATCAGGTTTCGAAAGCTTCGCACGAACAGCAGGGCTCCTGTCATCAGCACGAGCGAGATCGAGATCTGCATCACCACCATCAGACGCTGCACGGAGAAATGCCGCCTGTCACCGGTGCTACTCCGGCCGGTATTCTTCATCGCGAATGCCGGCTCTACGCGTGTAGCCCGCAACGCCGGGACCGCGCCGAACACCAGGCACGTGAGTCCCGCCACGGCGCCGGCGAACAGCAGGACACGCCAATCGAGGTTGATGGGTAATGCGACTGGATCGCCGCTGGTGGAGAGCGATCGTACGAGCACTCGGGTCAGCGCGCCCGAGAGGGCCACCCCCAGTGCCGCGCCGATCAGCGCAAGCAACGCGCTCTCCATAATTAGTTGCCGCAGCAGCCGCGATCGCGAACCGCCGATCGCCAGGCGAATCGCCATCTCCCGTTCGCGGTTGGTGGCTCGCGCCAACATCAGGTTGGCGAGGTTCGCGCAGGCGATTATGAGCACCAGTCCCGTGATCGCGAGCAATATCCGGAGCGACGGGTCGTATTCCTTTCGTAAAGTACTGACCCCGGTCGAAGCCGAATAAACCGCGAGCCGGAATTGCTTATACGCGCGCGCTGTTTCCGGTCGATACCCCGTTATTACGGTAGCTTCCATGATTCCAGGGCTGAGCGACGCTAGTTCGGCGGAAGCGCTATCGACAGTCCAGCCGGGACGCAAACGGCCCATCACCGTCAATTCGAAAACGTTCCGTGCCAGTTCCTTGGGGCGGCAAAACGGTAGTGCGACGTCGAAACGTTCACCCACGGCGAGGCCCAGAAACGATGGCGGCGTAATGCCGACGATCTGCATCAGCACTCCGTTGATCGGCAAACGCGTGTTGCCGGTCAGTTCCCGCCCACCCAGCTTTCGTTGCCAGTAAGCGTAGCTCAGGACCGCGCTCGTTCCCGGACAGGCGTGTTCGTCGTCCGGCCCGAGCAGTCTTCCACGCCAGGGTTCCACCCCGAGCACCGTGAAAAAATCAGCGCTGACGTTCAAGCCGTTGACGCGTTCGAACTCGGCGCCCTCGCCGACCGCGACTCCGTTCGCACTCCACGCGAACATGCCGGAGAAAGCCTTCTGAGTGCGTTGAATTTCTTCCCAGATTGGACGTGTCAGTTCGCCATACCGGGAATTCAGGCCCATCCCGTGATTCCCGCCGGCGATCCTGATCTCGGCCAGTTCGCCGGGATTCTTCACCGGCAGGCTCTGGAGCCGCACGGCATCGAGGAGTTGAAAAATCGCCGTGTTTGCGCCGATGCCCAGCGCCAGGGACAGGATAGCGACCGTAGCGAAGCCAGGATTCAGCCGCAACAGGCGCCCGCCGTGACGCAAGTCCTGTGCGAGACTCTCCGCCCATCCAATCGTATTCATGCGGTATATCTCCTCTCGTACCAGAAGTGGATTCCCGAACTTGCGGCGTGCAGCGGCGGCGGCATCGTCGCGCTTCATTCCCCGATCGATGTTTTCAGCCGTTTCGACATCAATGTGGAACTCGATCTCCTTCGCCCGCGTCGAATCCCACCGTTTTCTGTGGAAGAACTTTGCCCAGCCCATGCGTTGGTCACTCCTCGGATGGCCGCAGTACCTGGTTAACGGCTCTGACGACGCGTTCCCAACGGCTCATTTCTTCGCGAAGCTGTTTGCGGCCGGCCGTGGTCAAGCGGTAGTACCGGGCCTTTCGATTGTTCTCCGATGTCCCCCAGAACGACGCGATCCAGCCCCGGTCTTCCAGGCGGTGCAACGCCGGGTAGAGCGATCCGTGTTCCACCAGTAGAACATCTTCCGAACGGTGTTCGATGACATGGGCAATGGTGTGGCCGTGAGCCGGCCCCGGTGCGAGCGTCTGTAGAATCAACATGTCCAAGGTTCCCTGGAGAATCTCCGTCTGGGTCGGTTTTGGAGCGTTCTTTCCCATAGCGTGTGCATCAATGATACTCCCATAGAAATTCTACCGGAGCGTGCCTTCCACTCTGAGACGAGGACGGCCGCAGAAGGTTAGCCTGGTTCGCACGAAATATTGAGCGTCACAGAACGACTGGTTTTTCGCGTTAACCGGCCGCCCTGCGATAAGATGACCAACACAATGAAAAGCCGCCTCAGCGCCCTTACGTCGCAGATGGACAAACTGCAGGAGTTCGAGCGCGAACCGGTCTCGCCCGCCCACTTCCAGACCGCCCGGCAGTTCGCCGGTCTGTTTGCCGGCGAGCACGTCGCGGCCACGGAGTTTGTCATTGGCGCCTTCTTCGTCCTGCACGGGATCACCTTCCGCGATCTTCTGATCGGGTTGTTCTTCGGTAATTTGCTCGCCGTTTTGTCGTGGACATTTGTCTGCGCTCCGATCGCTACACAGACCCGCCTCACTCTCTACTGGTATTTGCGGCGTATCGGAGGGCCCGGGCTAATGGGGATCTACAACATCCTCAACGGTGCGCTGTACTGCGTTCTGGCCGGCGCGATGATTTCTGTATCCGCGACGGCGGTGGGTGCGCTGCTCGGCGTTCCCGCCCCGGCGTTGCACGACATCTTTCCGACAAACATCGCATGGCCGTTCATTGCCTTGTGCATCGGTGCGGCATTCACGGTCATGGCGATATTGGGATTTGAGAAGTTCAGCCGCTTCGCGGTCGTGTGCTCGCCGTGGTTGTTCGTTGTGTTCATCGTGTGTGCCCTGGCAGTGCTCCCGAACCTCGGTGTTCATCGCGATTTCGGCAATCTATGGGAAATCGCATCCACGCGCATCTGGAATGGCCAGCCGACCCCGGGCCAGGAGAAGTTCGGCATCATGCACGTGATGTTCTTCGCCTGGTTCGCGAATCTCGCCATGCACATCGCGCTTTCCGACATGGCACTCTTACGGTTCGCGCCCAATTGGAAATACGGGCTCCTTTCAGCGTGCGGCATGTATCCGGGGCACATGCTGGCGTGGATCTGCTCGGGCATCATGGTGGCGGGCATCAACCGCGAAATGAACCCGGGACTCATGGCAATTCAGGCGGGCGGCATTGCAGGGGGCGCCGCCGTGATGATCGCCGGATGGACTACCGCGAACCCCACCCTCTACCGCTCCGGCCTGGCTTTTCAAGCCATCACTCCGAACTGGCAGCGATGGAAAACCACCGCGCTTGCCGGCATCATCACCACCCTGTTCGCGTGCCTGCCGGTATTTTTTCTGCGGTTGCTCGACTATGTTGCCATTTACGGCCTCGCGCTGATGCCGGTAGGCGCAATTGTGCTGGCGGAACACTGGCTGTTTCCGCGCCTCGGCATCGAACAATACACGGCCGAACGGCAGGGTTGGACGTTGAACTACGCCGCGCTGGTCGTATGGATCGCGACCCTCATGTTCTGCTACCTTCTGCCAATCCACCTCTATTTCAAATGGCTTCCCGGGTATCTGTTTGCGCTTGTGGCGTATACCGGAATCGGAGCGGTTACGCGGCGTACCGCGGCAACGGTCGAGGGGGCAAGGGCATGATGATGCGCGTTCTGGCAGTGCTGAGTTTGCTGGTGTGTTTGACAGCGGGTCTGCTATTTTTCTGGGGGCAGACGAGCGATGCCGGCTACAAAGGAATCCTTGCTATCGCGTCCCTCGCCTGGTTCGTATTCGCGACGTTGTCGATTCGCCGCAAACCCGGCGCGCCGTGATCCTTACAGGCCGGGAATCGAGCCACCGGCGCGGCCGTTCCCGACATACGACACGAACGACTCCGCGTGTTGAGCCCCGCATTCCATCCCGCGGAACCGGCTCATCTTCTCGTGGTAAGTGTAGAACTCCTCCGGGTGCTGGCTCTGGTGGGCGAAGCACGCCTTGCGCTTCAACGGTTCCGTCGACGTGATGTCTACGTAATTGGTGGGATGAAAATTCTGCGTCTGCTCGCCCGACATTACCTCGAACATAATACAACTGGAATTTCCGCGGCGAGCGCTGCCACGCGTCGTAGACGAGCATCGAAATGGCCCGATGATCGCGATGCGTGTCAATCGGAAAATGCGTGAACACGAGATCGGGGTGTAGCTCGTCGAGCACGTGAAAGAACGAGTCGTACCGTCCGGCGTCGACCATCGCCGCACCATCCACTTGCCCGGCAAACACCGCTCGTGCGCCGAGAAGTTTACACGCCTGCTCGGCCTCCGCCGTCCGGATGCGTCCGGCTTCCTCGTGGGACTTGCCCCGAATCCCGGCCTCGCCTCGAGTCAGATACAGGCAAGTGACTTCGTGTCCGGCCTGAGAATAGCGCGCGGCGGTACCGCCTGCGCCAGTCTCCGGATCGTCGGGATGCGCACCGGCGATGACGATCTTCAGCTTGTTCTTTTCGGTTTGTGCGGGTGCTGCCAGCGCCGCGAGTCCAGTTAGTATCGCACCGCGGCGGGAGATGTCGGATGACATGATTGTTCTATTGCACTTGAACGAAGTAGGGCATCACTGCCAAGGGGCTTCGGTTGAGCACGCAACGGATCCACTCGCCGCCTGGCAGTTTCGAAAGCGCGAGGTTCAGCTTGGCCTGGGCGAGGCTGGTCTCATCCGTGCGGCTCATCAGAACATCCACCAGGCTCCGGCGCGGAGGATACGGTACCAACGCGATCTTTTCGCCCGCGGGAATCTTCGCCCTTTGGCGAATCAGTTGAACCGCGGCATCCAGGCCGCCCAGTTGATCGACGAGCCCGCGCTGTTTGGCCTGCTCGCCGACCCACACCCGGCCTTCTGCGATTTGGGCGACCTCGTCGTATTTGCGGTGACGCCCTTCGGCCACGCGGTTGATGAATCCGCGATAGATCGCATTCACACCCTGTTCGATCTTGGCCCGTTCGGTATCGGATAGGTCACCGTAATCGGAGTCGAGATCCGCAAATCTCCCTCGCGTCAGCAGTTCTTTCGAGATTCCAATCTTGTCATATAAACCTTTCAGATTTGGTTTGGCGGTGATCACCCCGATCGAACCCGTTAACGTGTTTGGATAGGCAATAATCGGGGCTCCGGTTACCGCGATATAGTATCCTCCGCTCGCGGCGAGATCGGACATCGAAATCACAACCGGCTTACTGCGGCCGAGTTCTTTGAGTTGGTGCAGAATGTCGTCCGAGGCAATCGCATCGCCACCCGGCGAGTCGATCCGGATCACGACCCCCTTGATGCTGCTGTCGGACTTGATGCCCCGGACGATTTTCTCTATTCCACCGGAGGTGACGCCGCTATTCGAGCCGAAGGGTGATGCGGTACCACGTCCCTGCGTGATTATGCCCTGCGCAACGACAAACGCGATCTTCGACTCTGCGCTGTCCGGATCAAAAGTGCGCAGGTAATCGCGCCCGTCCACCATCTTGAGTGACGGCTGTTTCAGTTTGCCTTTCAACTCCGCCAGCACTCCATCTTCGTAGCCCAAGGCGTCGATGAGACCGTCGGCAACAGCATCTCGCGCCACGAACGGACCCTTGTCGATGAGCGCCCGAACCGCATCCGGATCCTTCTTGCGGCCCTTCGCCACCGTTTGCACAAGATCAGAGTAGTACTGGTCGAGAATCTGATTGAGCACCAGACGGGTTTCCGGGCTCATCGAGGTGCGTGTGTACACGTCGTACGCGTCTTTGTATTTCCCTGCGTGAACGACGTCCATTTTTACGCCGAGTTTATTCAGCGTGTCGCGGAAATACATCGCTTCGACGCGAATGCCCTTCAAATCGAGGAGGTCTTCCGGAGCTGCGAAGATCCTGTTGGCGGCCGTCGCGACGTAATAGTCCCGGCCGCCCGGCAACCGAAGCAAGGCAAAAACGGGCTTGCCCGACCGCTTGAAATCAACCAGCGACTGCTGCAGTTCCTGCAACTTGGCCCACCCGATGGACAACCTTCGCGGCTCGATCACGACGGCCTGTATGCGGGAATCCGTCGCAGCACGATGAAGCATCGACCATACGTCGCGAACGGTAAAGCTCGATTGACTCTCGAAGACTGGGAGCGGAATCTCGACCGGGGCTCGTTCCGGCAGGTCGTCTTCCAGCCGGAGTGCGAGGACGGAACCGGACATCACCGTAGGTCTGCGCTCGGCGAATCGAACGAGCGAGAATGCAAACACGACGATGAACAAAAACGCGAGCACCAGCCCGCACAACAATCCGAGTACGAATTTCCGCACGTCAGCGCTTTCTTGGTCTTTTGCCTACACGCCTTCGAGGATTTTGTCGACGCGGCCGCTGAGATCCTTAAGATAAGCCGCATCGCCGCCGCTCAATTCGACGGTTGCGGTGCCCTTATAGCCGATCTCACCCAGTGCGGCGTGAATTTGTTTCCAGTTAATATCGCCTTCGCGCAAGTTGACCCATTGCGCCTCCTGATTCCCGCTGGATCCTTTTCGGAACCGGAAGTCCTTGAGATGCAGTTTCACGATGCGATCGCCCAAAGTACGGATCCAGTCCTGGGGGTAACCGTACAAAACCACATTGCCGACGTCGAAGTACGCCTTCACCCAAGGGCTCTTGAAATCGTCAACGTAGCGCGCGAACTCGATCGGGCTGAGCAGGAATTTGTTCCAGACCTCCTCCACCGCGATTACGACCTTCAACTCCTTTGCCAGGGGTATGAGCTTCCGGATCTGCGTCTGCGATCGCTCCCAGGCATCGCGATAACTCGTCTCCGGGTTGACCACCGCGGGAACGAGTAAAACTGTGTCGGCGCCCCACAGCTTCGCATTTCGCAGGCTCACCTCCATGCCTTCGACGCATTTCGCAACGACACTCGGATCGGAGGACGAAAGCGGATATCGCCAATGATCGGAATTCATCACCGAGTGGATACGGAGACCGGCCTTCTTCGCTGCGTCCAACAGTTCTTCGGCCTGCGCGCGATCAGGGGTTGTGCCGCACTCCACTTCGACGAATCCCGATTCATGCGCCAGTTGGAATCTGTCGGCGGCGCTGAGATTTGAGGGAAGCATGCCGTACAACACGGCTTTCTTGATAGGAAGACGCTTGGGCTGCGCGTCGGCGGCCAAGGCGGCGGCTGCGATAGAGCCACTAAGGAACGCTCTTCTGTGCATTGTGAATACCTCCTCTAAACCGGCGGTGATGCCGGATGTTGAAACTTAATCTTACTGCGGAGAGGAGGTTGAATCTGACGGAGGGGTCACTTAGAGGTGCCGTGAATCAACCGCGGATGAACTCATAGCGCTCGAGAGTGAGCGCCGCGCCGGTTGATTCATGCCGCACCACTTTGCCCATGCATCGCAGCCGGACAGGATCGCCTCCGTCGGCTGCAGGACGCAGGCTGATCAGGTACTCGACAGGTTCACCGACCGCAACGTCGACATCGATGCCGAACAACACTCCGGAAGAACTGAGATTACGCGTTTCGCCGACCTGGCAAACCGGTAATGCACCGGCCCGGACGATCTCGAGTGGCAAGTTCAATTCAAACCGCTTTGATTTCCGTTGTTCGACCACGCACGAAGCCTCTAAGCCGACTCTATAGCCGAACAGGCCGAAGGTCAATATGAACGCGTGTCGATAACGTACTACGCTCCTAGTACTTAGGGCGCTTTACGGCTATGTCCGCTAACTGTCCACGCGACCCGTTTGGCCGAACGAAACCGACGTGCAGGCGCTTTGACCGGCGACATCGAAGCTGACGCGAACTGCGATTTCCTGCTCGCGGCACTCGGTGTAACCCCGGCCGATTTTGTCGAAGGATTGGAGCGGATTCATTTCGTTTGTCATCAGGAAGTCTCTCTGGCTTCATTGTGCTATGCAGCGTAAAAGAGACTGCCCGATCCGAAAATGTAAGTTCTTGAAACCGCTCTAAATATATTTCCGATTTTTATGTGAACGCCCTTTGGTGAAATCCAAGATACGGGTATCACGGCCGGGCAATACTCGGAGGCTCCGATGCGGACCTTCAGTCTTCGATCGTCATCGACGGACCTTGGGCAGCTGGACGAACCTCGTCCGCTCTCGACACCAGATGTTTCGCCAGATCGACGAACACCGCGGCGTGCGGGTCATTCGCATCGCGAGTGGCGACCGGCTTACCTGTATCGCCGCCGATGCGAACATCGGGCGCGAGCGGAATTTCGGCAAGGAAGTGCACGTTCATCAACTCCGCCGTTCTTCTCCCGCCTCCCGTACTAAATACATCAATCCGTTCGTTGCAGTGCGGACACATGAGGTAGCTCATGTTCTCAACCATGCCGAGAAGCGGTACGCGCACCTGCTCGAACATGTTTACGGCCTTACGAGCATCTTCGAGGGATACATCGGATGGTGTGGTCACCACCACGGCTCCGGTCAGCGGAGCCGTTTGTATCAACGACAGTTGAACGTCGCCCGTCCCAGGAGGGAGATCGATGAGCAAATAATCGAGATCGCCCCAATCCACGCCGCGCAGGAATTGCTGAATCACGCTGTGCAGCATCGGCCCGCGCCACACCAGAGGTTTGTCGCCAGGATTCAGGAAACCCATGGAAATCAGCTTCAGGCCGAATTTCTCGAGCGGCTGAATGCGTTCGCCAACCGCTCTCGGGGTGGCGCGGAGGCCCATCATCAGCGGCACGTTGGGACCATACACGTCGGCGTCCATGAGCCCCACCCGGTATCCGAGCTTTGCAAGAGCGATCGCCAGGTTCACGGAAACTGTGGTCTTGCCGACTCCGCCTTTACCGGATCCGATGGCTATCAAATTCTCAACGCCGGGAATCGGCTGTTTTGGCGGCATCTCGCCGCGAGGATTGGGACTCATGTTCTTTCAGGTTAGCGTCTGGGGCGCTGCAAGCGCTATTTCACCAGCTCGCCCCACCGCTCGGCCGCCTGTTGGGTCACCGCTTCAACATCGTTTTCCAGCAGGAAACCTTCCTTAGCGAGAGCCTCGGCCGCGGTGTGGACTTTCGACAGATAGTCTTCGCGTCCGGCATACCGTTCCTCAATCGACAACCGCGGGTCGCCCGATTTCTCGCGCTGCGCTTTGGTGCGCGCGAACGGAATGCACGAGCCGATCATGTCCGCAAGCATGTTCGGCGCGCCTATATCGGCGGAGCGCAGATTCCATCCCGTATAGGTCGCAAGCGGCACTCGAAGATCTACTGATTGGATGCCGCCGATCTCGTTTCCGTCCTCCATTCGAACGCGTGGAACCAGTTGAACGAACGGCTTTCCGATCTTCGGCGGTTCGATGGTAATGATCCCCTGCTTTGCCCACTCGGGTCCGAAGTCGAGATGCATCGCGTGATACATGCCTCCGGGGATCTCGACGCCCGGCATTCGGGGAAACTTGACGGAATCGAGCGTGGCGATCTGATCCCGATCGATACGCGGGTACTGCGACGGAGGAGGTGGCGTGCCGTCCCTCACCCAGGCGGTGAACGCGCTCAGGAGCGCTCGCATTGTCCAGCGGTAGTCCGCGGGGTTTGCGAGGTTCTGTGTGTGGTTGCGGACCAGTCGTGTGTTCGGTCCGTGCTGGGTGCCCGCGAGAAAGTAAATACGCGTCGAGTCTGAAAGCGGCGCATCTTTCGTTCCATCAGCGGTGGTGTGGATCAACGATCCCGCGCGTCCCCAATATTCGTACGAGCCGTTCGTGTAAAAGATCTTCGGAGCGCCGGGCGTGTTCAGCGTCCGATCGAGGAGCCCCGCGGTTTCCCCCGACTCCGGATCCGTTTCGGGAAGATCGGTGAACGGGAATAGATCCGTCGGATAGTAGAGGTTCATCAGCGGATGTCCGTCGCGTGATGGCTGCGCAAACCGTATGTTGAAGCTGCCTCGCCCCGCCCCCGCGACATGCGCCCAAACACCGTCGAACACCCTGCGATCCTTCTCGTCGACGTTGAAACCGTAATACAGGAAGGTTCGCAGAAACCGCCCACTTTGCGAGGTCCCGAATCCGATTGCCTGCTTCAGATATCGCCGCTGATCGCTAAGGACCGACCTCGGAGAACCGCCGCCATACTTCAAATACGAAATGAAGTCGCGCACCGCTGCCGGACCGAGCCCTGCCACCGGGGGATTTTTCGAACGGTAAACAAGTTCGTAAATCTTGCCCGGTTCGAATCCCTCCGCCATCGTGATGTGCCCGGAATCCGCGAACGACCACGCGCCGCGGCTGATCGGGCGCGGCGCGGATTGCGGCGTATCCCGAACGGACAAACCCGCGCTTTTATCTGCGAGATCGAGCGGGGCGTACGCGACATGATTCCGGTCGGCGAGCGGCATCGATGTGGTGTGCGATTCCGGAACAAACTCGCTGCGAATCAATCCCGTGATCGGCTGGCCGTTGTTCGTTGCAACAGGCGTGTAGAGTTTCAGCGGACGTTCCTGGGGAACATCGAATTGCCATCCGACCCACACCAGCGTATAGCCTTGCTGCAGTAGATGCCTGTCGCCGTACTCGTCTTCGCCGCTCCCTTCATCGAACATTCGCAGCAGTCCCATGCCACCTCGGTTCGAGATCTCGAGCAGGATCGTGCCGTTTCCTTTAGAAGGGTCGCGCGGCTTTAGAACAATAACGTCGGAGCTGAACTCAACCTGTCCGGCATCGTTCTTCGGTGCGAAGCCAATATCGGTAATAATTCGATTGGCGGGATTCTGGGGATCGACTGCAAACTGCGCCTTGGCGACGATACGTTCGTACGGGCCGGCGGTCCCGAAGGATTCGCCTTGCAGGACGTCCGCGCGTTCGACGACGTAGACTTCTTTGACTGCAGCGGGCGCGCTCGCCGCGATCAGTAGTAGCGCCGCAAACATTCGCATGGGGCTATTATCGCCCGCGGGCGCGCGCTTGCTGACGAGAGGCTAGTATTTCGGAACGCGTGGATCGACCTTCTCGCTCCACGCCAGGATGCCGCCGCGCATGTTCAGCACGTTCGTGAAGCCGGCCTGGCGCAGGAAGTCAGCGGCTTTGCCGCTGCGTACACCACTCTTGCAATGCACGACGATTTCATCCGCGCGGTTGAGTTCGTTTACGTGCTTTGCGACTTGTCCGAGGGGGATCAGGCGCGCCTGCGGGATATTGCAGATCTGGTGCTCGTGCGGCTCGCGGACGTCGATCAGAACGAACCGGTCGCCGCGGTCGATCTTGGCTTTCACTTCAACCGGGTCGATTTCGCCAGGTGCAACGTTCGAAGTCGCCGTTGCAGGAGCGGTAGCCGGCTCCTGGGGAACTCCGCAGAACTGGTGATAGTCGATCAGCTTGGTCACGGTCGGATGATCGCCGCACACCGGGCACTCCACATTACGACGCAGCTTCAACTCGCGGAAACGCATGGCGAGAGCGTCGTAAAGCAGCAGTCTGCCGACCAGCGGCTCACCCACCCCGAGGATCAATTTTACGGCCTCGGTCGCCTGAATCAGTCCGATGGTGCCAGGCAGGATGCCGAGCACTCCGCCCTCGGCGCAACTCGGAACCAGACCCGGAGGTGGCGGCTCGGGATATAAGCAGCGATAGCAAGGACCGCCGTCGTAAGCGAAAACGGTCGCCTGACCCTCGAAGCGGAAAATCGATCCGTAAACGTTCGGCTTTCCGAGCAGCACGCAGGCGTCGTTCACCAGGTACCGGGTCGGGAAGTTGTCCGTCCCGTCGATCACCATGTCGTAGTCCTTGATGATGTCGAGGGCGTTCTCGCTCGTCAGCGCCACTTCGTATTTGTCAATCTGCAGGAACGGGTTGATGTCGAGCATCGTGTCCGCTGCCGAGTCGAGTTTTTTGCGCCCGACATCTTTCGTTCCGTGGATCACCTGGCGCTGCAGGTTCGTGAAATCGACGACGTCGAAATCCACGAGGCCGATCCGGCCGATTCCGGCAGCGGCGAGATACATGCCGAGTGGCGCTCCCAACCCCCCTGTGCCCACCAGCAGGACCTTCGCCTGCTTCAATTTGAGCTGGCCTTCCATGCCGACCTCCGGCATGATCAGGTGGCGGCTGTAGCGCAAGATCTCGTCTTTGCTGAGCGTCGCGGGTGGCGCGGCGACGCCGGCCGATCCGCCGGCGATGCTCGGGACGATCGACACCGTGTCCGTTTCCTTCACAGGCGTGGCGGACCTGTTCAAATACCGTATGTCCTCGTCGGCTACGTACACGTTCACGAAACTTCGCAGCTTTCCTTCGTCGGTGTACAAATGCCGGCGCAGTTCGGGGTACTGCATCGTCAGCGAATCGAGCACCTCGCCGACGGTACCACCGGTTACTACCACCGCGTCATTCTTGTCGGCATACTGCCGGAGCGGAGTGGGAATCAATACTTTGGCCATCGTTGTTCAGTAAACCAATTCTTCTTTTTCAGCGGCCGTCTGGTCCGCGTTGGGTAGAAAACTGTTGGCGTGATCGAACTCTCCCTGCTTGATGGAGAGGACCACGAAAGAATACCACGGACAGGAATTCGCCAGATCCGTTTTCGAGAAATACGCGTCGCAATCCGGATGCGAATGAAAGATCGCTATCAATTCCAATCCCTGCTTCCGAGCGTGTTCATCGGCGGTCAGCAGATCCTGGCTTCGGATCTCGTACCGGTCTTCCTGTCCGCCCTTGTACGCGTTCTCCATCGGTACGGCAAGGCGCCCGATCTTTGTTCCGTCGCCGTCATGGACGCCGAAAACAACTCCACAACATTCGTTGGGAAACGCCGATCGCGCATGTTCCACCATCATGCGCCAGGGTTCCTGTTCTATGCGAATCATTCCTCGTCCCAAAAGGGCTCGCTCAGGTACTTCGAAGCGCCGTCGCACAGGAACGTCACCACCACTCCCGTCTCACCGTCGCGTACCAATTCCTTGCCAACTTTGCGCGCGGCCACCATATTCGCGCCCGAAGAAATTCCCACGAGGATACCTTCGTCCCGGCCTATCCGCCGAGCCATGGCGTACGCATCTTCGGTCTCGATCCACAGGTTGTGGTCGGCGATGCTCGGGTCGTAGATGCCGGGCACGATCGCTGTCGGCATGTGTTTCAGCCCTTCAAGACCGTGAAATCCCGATGCCGGCTGCGCTGAGTAGCACTTCACGTGCGGCAGGTCGCGCTTGAGCCGCCGGCTGGTACCGACGAAACTTCCGCTAGTCCCCATCGCCGCAACGAAATGGGTGATACGGCCTTCGGTCTGTTCGATGATTTCGGGAGCTGTCGTCTCGAAGTGCGCGCGCCAGTTGGCCGGATTGTTGTATTGGTCGGGATAGAAATACTTGTCCGGTTCCGCTTCGTAGATCTTGCGGCACAACCGAATCGCTCCGTCCGAGCCCTCCCCCGGATCGGAAAAAACCATCTCGGCGCCAAACGCCTTCAACATGGCTTTGCGTTCGCGTGAGGCGTTCGCCGGAAGCGCGAGCTTCACTTTGTAGCCTCGGGCCGCGCCGATCATTGCATAAGCGATACCGGTATTGCCGCTGGTGGCGTCGAGGATTATGCGATCTTTCGTCAGGCGCCCGGTGCGCTCGCCGTCCAGAATCATGTTCAATGCCGGGCGATCCTTTACCGATCCACCCGGATTGAAGAATTCCGCCTTGCCGTATATCTCGACCCCCGGCAGGTCCGAGTCGATTTTCGCGAGTCGCAGCAGGGGCGTGTTGCCGATCTGCTCGAGCACGGAGCTCGCTCGAAGGTGAGCGGTAGGCCTTGGAATAGCAAGTACTTGAGCCATGTGAGTGTCCGGTAGCCCCATTCTAGCCAATTCCCCTCTGGTTTAGGGTGATGTGGGGCCTCACCTTATTAGACAGAGCGTATCAACATAGGTCGCAGAAAAGTTGGCTGGTTCTATCGGACGTATATATCTGAAATAGAGGAGGTTAGGTGCTACCTGCCGGTCGGAGTGTCCACTTGATGCCAAGCGCTGCCCTTTAATGGAACGCTCATTACATTTCCCGCGACCTCACCTTCGCCGAACTCTACCGTGCACGCCGGTACTATGTTCATTTCAGTCGGAACAGCATCCGGATACTGCTTTTCGAGCGTGAGATACACCTGTGAGCCCGGTTTCAGATAAAACGTGCCGACATATGCCGATCTGCCCCAACGGACGAGGATCCGGTGCTGTATCGGGCGGTCGCCTCGTTGCGCCGTGACACGGATCCAAACCGGCCCGGTAAATGACGGTTCGTACATATGTTCCAACTGACTTTGAAAAGGATCGATAGGCATGAGCGCTTCCGCAAAGTCGCCAGCAGTCAGCCAGTCCTGCCGGCCGGCCAGGTCCACCGGGCATTCGGCAGCGATCAGCGCATCCACCAGCGCTTTCCTATCGGCTGCGTCGTTCGAGATTGTCAGCAACCATCGTCCGGCTAAATCAGTGAATGGCCGCGTGTTCCCGCATTGCACCAGGATCGTCCGCTCGCGGTACTTACCCATCGCCAGCCCTGCCTCGAAGACCACGTTGAGGCGCGGTTGGGGCGTCAATTCACGTTCGTAGTCCTGATCCTCGGGCTTGAGATACCGGCTGCCTACACGGGCGACATCCTCGCCGGTGAACAGGACGATCAGGGCCTGGGCCTGCGAGAATGCCGCGTCAACGATGTCGCCGATATACTTCGGACCCGCCTGGCCATACAAGACGGCTTCTGCCCATTCGATGGGGTCGAGTCGCAGCGATTGAAGAAAGGCAAATAGGGCACGCCGGGCCGCCGTGTTCCTACCGAAGACGACGGCGACTCGCGACAGGTCTGATCGCATTCGGATATTCTAATCCCACCCGTGCGAGGGTGGCGGCGAGCACGGTTTGGCCGTTGCTCGCCGTATTCAGGCCGGACGGTCCAGGTGTGAATCAGGCGGATGCTCTAGCGGTGTTTGGCGGGAATCATTTCGTCCACAATTCTTTGATCCTCTTGGCTGTATCTCCACCGAGATAAACCGGAGGCATCTTTTTCGGGCCGGTGCCGATCAGAACTTTGTCTCCTGGCGCCGAATCCCCTGCATCCACGCGAGGGGTGCCCTGGAAAATATCGCCCGTTGAATGATCGGAGTTCTCTAATCCGCAGGCGTGCAGGAGTTCGTGTGTGGCGATCACTTTCATTACTCCCGCTCCTGCAGGCCGCAAACCTCTCGGTGTGTTCACACGCGGCTTGCTCGGCAGGTAAATGAACGCCTTTTCAACCTGATTCTCGGGCTGCCGCGAAAAGAGCATCGTGAGGCCGTGGAGCCGGTTTCCGTCGAAGTCCTTGGATCTCGACTCGCCCCCGTACGTCGCGGAGATTGCGCCATCGGCGCTTTGGACCGATACATTGGCGCCGCTCTCTCCGTCCGGCGCATGTTTGGATTCCGCGATAGCGACTCCGAGTTTGTGCGCTGCGGACAGCACATTGAAATCGTGCAGGGCGGCTCTGAAAACGTGCCCCCATTCCCCGGCAAGCGATCCTAAATAGATGCTGAGCTTACCCGATTGCCGAACACCGTCGGTCCATGGAATCATTCAGTTTCCTCCGTTTGCCGCCCGGCGCCGTTCCTGGATGAACGTGCAACCGGGGCTGCTGATTGAATATGCGAGATCGGAGGGAGAAATTCGCAGCGTAAGCGCCGGGCGATTGCCTCCAGCCGCGCGTCAACTTATTCGTGCGCAGGGCTGGGGAGCCGGAAGGGCACTGTCACTTCAACCTGCGTTGCCGCGGCCTGTGGAGCATAGACCCACTGCTTCACCGCGTCCGTTGCCGCCTGGATCAACAGGGGATGACCGCTGATGAGTTGTACGTTCTGAACCGCGCCGTCCTGTGCGACCGAGACCCGCAACCGTACGCTGCCCTGAACTCTCGCCATCTGCGCCAGCGGAGGGTAAACGGGATCCACCCGCTTGACGGGTGCGGGTTCACTTACTCCTTGGAGTTGCGCTTCGGCATCGCGCAGCCTCCTCTGCATTTCGCCCGGATCCGGCGCGTTGTATCCCAGTTCGCGAGCGCGACGAATGAGCGCCTGGCCGAAGGAGTTGAGTTCGAGCAGTGCCGCATTCTGTCCGGCGGGTCTCGATGCCAGCAGCGCCCCAGCCTGGTACAGCATGACCCCATCCTTGGAGCGCTCCAACTCCGAACGAGCGTGCGGCGCCGCGTAGCCGATGTCGCGGGCGCTTCCCATTCGCTCGCCCGCCGCATCTAACAGCGAAATCGCATAGTAACCCGCCAGCCGGGTCGACCAATGGGGATTGTTCGGATCGACGGCGCGGCCGTGCGCGATCCATTCCTCCGCGCGCTTCAGATCACCGGCGTAGAAGCCGAAGTAAGTCTCTAAAAACTTTGCTGCATTTACATTCACCCTGGGGTCAGTGGAGCGGCTTGCCGCCTGCCAGAGAACTGCGGCGAGTTCGTAGGACTGAACGTCCTGAAGCGGCCCCGGATCGCCAAACAATGCCGGGAACTGGTGTACGTCCGACTCCGGGTGATGCTCGATCATCCAGAGAACGTGCTTTGCTCGCGGCACATTTTCGCCCGTAACGAGGTAGTGCATGATCAACCGCTCTCGTGCGTGAAGATCCTCTGGGTTTTGCGCGACCTCATTCTCCAGCGCCTGGACTTGCTTCGGCGCAAGCCGTTCGAGTTTCCAAGAAACCGTTTGAGCGAAGAGTGACCTCGACGGTACGACTTGCAGGGCCGCGGCCATGAACACGGCGGCGCCGCCGCAAGCCGCGAGCGCTGTCCACGCGCGGCGTGTGAGTGCGGGCGGAACCTCGCGAGCTTCGTCCAGAATGCGTTCGATTCGCTGGCGCATTTCGCTTCGTTGTGCCATCGCCACGGCGTGCCGGCTCAATCGGCCTCCCGCACGTCGCGCGGCCGCCGCCATTTCGAGCAGTGTCTCGGCATACGCTTCAGGATTTCCGGTCTCGAGCAACACGGCGTCGTCACACGCCTGCTCGGCAAGGGATGCCAGTTGCCGTTCCATCCACCACACGAACGGGTTGTACCAGAAGACGCACCGGTTCGATGCTGCCAACATCGCGATCGTCCAGTCTCCGCAGCGAATGTGCATTCTTTCGTGCGTCAGTACGGCATCGCGTTTGGCCGGCTCCCAATCCTTCCATCCGGCCGGCATAAGAATCGCCGGCCGCATCCACCCGAAGGTCATGGGCACGACGGCATGCTCCGATTCGCAGACATTTCCGTTCCATTGACCGCTGCGGACAAGACGTCGAGTGCAGAAATATGCGTAGGACAGCCGTAGGAGCAGGAGAAGCAGTCCCGCCAAGTACACGCTACAGGCGGCGACCGTCACCCAATCGATCGGATCGCTGCCTGCCCGCAGCGGGACAAGCGCCGAAGAAACGGGCGAGGCAAGGGGAGCGGTGCCGGGTGCGGGCGCAATCAACGGCATGGAGGGCACGTTCGCGACCTCCGGCAGAAGCTTTAACGTGATTGGCGGAACGACTCGGGTAAGAGCGGGCAGAAGTAGCATGCCCGCCGCAATGACCGTCAAAGCGGCATGCCGCCCCGAAGCAGTTTTACGAGGGGACATCCAAACGAGCAACATCCCAGCCGCCGCGAAACAAATAGACCGAATGGTTACATCCCCCAGGTATTGCACGAATTCGCGCATCTCACTCCTCCTTACGCGCTCTCTTCCGCCGGCTGATTCGATCAGCAAGCTGTTTAAGCTCGTGTTCATCCACCACGTCGTTGTTGACCATTCCGACCAGCAGTTGCTCGAGGGATCCTCCACAGAGGCGGTCTATGATTTGCCGAACGGCCTTCGCCGCAAGGCTCGTGGGCGCTTCGATTGTTTCGTAGACATTCGTGCGTCCACTCACGCTGTGCGTTACATATCCCTTTTCCTCAAGGCGCTTCAAAATGGTGCGTGCTGTCGATTCCTTCAGGGGATGGCGCTCGCGAAGCGCATCCCGGAGGTCTTCGGCGGTCACGCTGCGCCGCTGCCAGAGGACATCCATGACAAGGTGTTCCAGTTCACTGAGCGGCTTCCGGATTTTCTTTGCGCTCAACATTGTAGCGCTACAAAATGTAGCGCATGTCGATAGAGGCGTCAAGAGTCTCTTTTGCAGGCGTGATTTCGGTTGGCTCGGGTTATCAGCGGCGCGTCAGATTCGCATGAGTTGGTTGAGTTCCGGCGTGGTGACGGAACGATCCACGAATCCGAATTGGCCAGTGTCCTTCACCTCGTGGACGGCATTCAGAAATCCCGTCATTGCTGCGCGGTAGAGCGAAGTGGCAAGACTGATCCGGCGCACTCCGGCTGAGGCCAGTTCGGCGACGGAGAAGGACTTACCCGGTATCCCCACCATGAAGTTGACAGGCTTCGATACCGCTTCGCAAACCGCGCGTACTGCGGCAAGGTCCGGCAATCCGGGTGCGAACAGCACGTGGGCGCCGGCCTTTTCGTAGGCTTGCAGGCGACGGATGGTTTCGTCGAGCGACGGGTTGGGATAGAGCAGGTTGTGCGCTCGCGCGGTGAGCATGAACGGAAATGGGAGTTGCCTCGCGGCCTCGGAGGCTGCCGAGATCCGTTCGACAGCGAGGCCGAATTCGTAAAGAGGAGCCTCGGGGTTGCGAGTTGAATCCTCGATGGTGCAGCCAACGAGCCCGGCGCCTGCGGCAAGCCGGATGGTTTCGGCGACGATTTCCGGTGCGTCACCGAAGCCTTTCTCCAGGTCGGCCGAAACGGGCAGATCGGTTGCATCGACAATCGTACGGGCGTGAGCCAGGGCTTGCTCCCGTGTGAGTTCGCCGTCCTTCCGGCCAATCGCCAATGCGGAGGCTGCGCTGGATGTGGCGAGCGCATCGAAGCCGAGCCCGGCGAGAATGCGCGCTGAACCCACATCCCAGGGGTTCGGGATGATGAAGGTGCCCGGGCCTTCGTGAAGCGCCCGAAATCTGACTGCCTTTTCGCTTTGGTTGATGCTCATGGACTTCACTCGTGAGTGGATTTCTACAATGGTACTTGCGAAAACCAGCACCTGTGTTGCTTTCGTTCGTGATCTCATGACCGATACTGCCATCCGCGAGTTGAACCAGCGCGGCTACTGCGTGCTGCGCGCCCATTTGCGGCGAAGCCTCGTCACCGATTGCCGCAACGCGTTCTGGCCGGTCCTGCTGAAATATCTCGAGGACCACGCGGATCAAGCGAACCGTGGCTTGAGGCGTCATTTTCTGCCGATGCCGTTTGAGCCCCGGTGCTTCGAGCCAGACGTCTTCTTCGACTCTCACGTGCTAAACGTCGTTCGCGGCGTTATGGGCGATCGGGTCGTCGCCGATCAGTGGGGCTGTGATGTGCCGGTTCAAGGTTCGGACTATCAGGATGTCCACGTGGATTTCCGGCGCCCCTTGTTCGAAGAAGTTCCCGATCTGCAACTGCCTCCTTACATGCTGATCGTCAGTTTCGGCCTGGTTCGAATTATTGCCGCGAATGGACCGCTCGAGATCGCGCCGGGGACGCACCTGATGCGTCGAGAAGAGGCGCTGGAGGCTGTGCACTCCGGCGAAATCCGTTTGCATCAGGTACCGCTGGAGATCGGTGACGTGTTGATCCGGCATCCATGGGCCTTGCATCGAGGTACGCCGAATACGACCGGAACTCCCCGGGCGCTTGCTTCCATCCGGTATGTGCGCCGCTGGTATTCAGATGAAAGCCGGGAAGTAAACTCCATCAGTCGCACAATTTGGGAGGCGCTGACACCGGCGCAAAGAGACCTGCTGCGATTCCCAGTCGCGTAACAAGGTCTCGTGACGGTCGGTCGAGAATCTCCTAGAATCAGGAGATCGGGAGCATTGGCACCATGAACAAGCGTCCAACATCTGTGACGATCGTCGCGTTGGTATACGTCGTGATGGGTATCGTTGGATTCGTCTATCACTTCAACGAACTCAGAGGCGCCGGAGCATTTCCGTACGGAATGCTGTGGGTCGAACTCGTTCGATTGTTAGCGGTGGTCTGCGGGGTTTTCATGTTGATCGGCCAGGATTGGGCACGATGGGTAGCGCTGGCGTGGATCGCCTTTCACGTCGTGATCAGCCTTTTCCATGCATGGCCGGAGTTTGCGATGCATTGTCTGTTTCTTGCGCTGATCGCGTGGATTCTCCTTCGCGCGCCGGCTGCGCTTTATTTTCGCAACGGCGGAACGGGTCCGGAGCAGCCCGTCGCATCCTGAATTTTCGCAGGTGAATTTTGAGGCTGGCCGCGGATTGTGCCGGGATGTAGTATTGAGGGCGGCAACGAAGGTCGTGGCCGAGGAGAATGCATCATGCAGACACCCACTGCCGCTGAACCACTGGTTGGAACCTGGAAAGTGAATTTCGAAAAATCCGACTACGGAGCGCTTCCAGTTCCTCAGCGTAACATCGCTTGTTTTGAAGCTCGTGAAAATGGAGTGTTCAAGTTCACCGCCGAGGCGGTCGATGCGAGCGGGCAGGCAATCCAATCGGAGTTCTTCACGAAACTCGAGGGCGAAGAGTGTCCGGTTACCGGAAGCCGGTTGATGGATACCGTCATCGCCCGGCGAATCGATGCCTGGACCACCGAATGGATTGCGAAAAAGGATGGGAAAGTAGTGGCCACCGCGACGGAGGTGGTCTCGGCTGACGGGAAGACGCTAACCGGGACGTGGGCCACCACCGGCGACAACGGACAGATCCTCACGTGGATCACGGTTTCAGATAAGCAGTGAGGGCATAGGGGCTCGATCCGGTCCTCCGCTGTGACGAAATGAGGCGGCTTCAGCTGTTTCCAGCAACACGTGACAATTGATCGTTTCATCGTTACGGGCCCGCCCGGCGCGGGCAAGACCACGATCCTCCGGCACCTTGCAGGCCGCGGCTATGCGATCGTGCACGAGGCGGCAACCGACGTTATCACGAACTGGCAGAAGCGTGGGATTAACGAGCCTTGGACCTCGCCATCGTTCATCGAGGACGTCGCCGAAACGCAGAGGAACCGGCAGGCGGATTCGGACGGCCGCGGCGAAGTCCAGTTCTTCGACCGCTCGCCCGTCTGCACATTGGCGCTCGCGCGCTGGCTCCGTCATCCGGTGCCCGATGCACTTCGCCGAGAACTCGACCGAATGCAAAGTGAGGGAATCTACCGTCCGGAAGTATTCTTCGTTCGAAGCCTCGGTTTTATGGTGCCGACCGAAGCCCGGCGAATCAGCCTGGAAGACTCCGTTCGTTTTGGAGAGTTGCACGAAGAAACCTACAACGCTCACGGCTTCCGGCTCGTTTATATCGAACCAGCGACGGTGGACTGCCGCGTCGATGCGATCGAGAGGAACGTACGCGAACTTCGCAGACGCAGCCTTGGCCGCACTCCATAGCTTGCCGCGGCGAAAGCAGTTGGCCTCGGCCTGGTTGATGAATCGATGACGTCGTGCAGGGTCACGTGCATCCTCCGGCGGCCGCCTAAGCTACCGTCGTTTGCCGGGCGATCGAACGGAACCTCGCGCCAGACACCTCCGTAAAGATAAGTAAGGGCGCTCAGGTCGAGAACGCGTCCGCGCGCGCCCTGGAGGCTCCGGCATGTGGGAATTGATGCAGGATGTTGGCTACGGCTTGCGTATGCTTGGCAAAAACCCGGGATTCGCGGCGGTGGCCGTAATTGCACTGGCGCTCGGCATTGGCGCCAATACCGCTATTTTCAGCGTCGTAAACGGCGTGCTTCTCCGCCCGTTGCCGTACCACGATCCCGACCGTCTCATGAGGCTCAGCGAGACCTCGCCCGATTTCGGAACGATGTCCGTGGCGTGCCCGAATTTCTTGGACTGGAGAGACCAGAACCGGAGTTTTGAAAAGCTGGCGTCCGTGCGGTGGGAGGACTATGACATCACCGGATCGGGCCAACCGGAGCACCTGAGCGGCAAAATGGTTTCGTCCGATTTCTTCCGGGTTCTCGGAATCAATCCGGTGCTGGGCCGCGACTTCGACCCTCACTCGGACCGGTTGGGCACGGCGCCGGTGGTCCTCATCAGCGGCGGTCTCTGGAGCCGCAGGTTCGGTTCGGCTCCTGAGGTTCTCGGCAAGCAGATTCTCCTCAACGGCCAGGGATACACGATCGCCGGCGTCATTCCGGCCGATTTTCAATTCGAAGGCACGGCCGACGTCTATACCCTCCTGGAACAGTGGAACGACATCCTCGCCCGATCTCGTGAGATGCATCCCGGGATGTACGTCATCGGTCGGTTACGGCCCGGCGTCACGCGAACGCAGGCGCAATCGGATATGAACGGCATCGCGGCGCGCCTCGCCGAAGCCTATCCGAAATCGAATTCGAAGCACGGAATCAAAGTTGTACCGCTAACGGGCGTGATTGTTGGCAACGTTCGTCCAACCCTGTTGGTGCTGCTGGGCGCAGTGGGTTTTGTGCTGCTCATCGCGTGCGCGAACGTCGCGAACCTGCTGCTAGCGCGATTCACCAGCCGTCAGAAGGAAATTGCGATCCGCTCCGCTTTGGGCGCCGGGCGCGGGCGCGTTGTGCGGCAGTTGCTTACGGAAAGCATCATACTCGCGTTGGCGGGTGGCGTTGCAGGACTGGCCATCGCGCGATGGGGCACAATGGCCGTTGTCGCCGCTGTGCCGGGCGGGTTGCCCCGCATGGAAAACATTCAGGTGGATGGGTGGGTGCTCGCCTTTACGATTGGAGTGTCGCTCCTCACGGGAGTTGCGTTCGGGCTTGCACCGGCACTGCACGTCTCGCTAACGGACCTCCACGAAACATTGAAAGAGGGAAGCCGCGGATCGTCCGCCGGGCAAGGAAGGTTACGGAACCTGCTGGTGGTTTCCGAAGTCGCCGCCGCATTGGTATTGTTGGCCGGGGCCGGATTGATGCTTCGCAGCATCTGGAGTCTCGGCGCCATCAACCCCGGATTCGATCCCGCTCACGTTTTGACGTTTTCGATAGGCTTCTCCCCGGCAAACTCGAATAGCAGCGAGCGAATTCTTCAAACCTTCGACCAGACGCTGAATCGCGTCCAGAGTGTAGCGGGAGTGAAAAGCGCCGCTGTATCCTCACTGATTCCCCTAAGCGGCAGTGACAACGAGATCCCTTACTACGTAAGCGGACGTCCGCGTCCGACCTCTCAAGGAGATATGTCCTGGGCGCTCATGTATGCGACCAGCCCAAGCTATCTGAAGGCAATGGATATCCCCCTGTTGCGCGGACGCTATATCGAAGCTCGGGACATGCGCCGCGGCTCACACATCGTGGTGATCGACGATGTGATGGCTCGCACGGTGTTTCCGCATGAGGATCCAATTGGCCGAAGCATTATCGTCGCCGATCTCAGTGGAGATCTCGGCCCCGAGATCACGACACCGATGCAGATCGTTGGTGTGGTGGGCCATGTGAACCATTGGGGGCTCGACAGTGATGCCGGCGCCCGCGTTCGAAGTGAAATCTATCTGCCGATGTCGCAGATCCCGGATCAGTTCATGAAGGCAACGAGCGCCGGTAGCGTGTTCGTCGTGCGCACCGGAACCGACCCGCTGTCCACGGTCCCGGCGGTGCGAAGCGCGGTGCTGGAGTCGGGCAATGATCAGCCTGTGTATGGCGTGCGAACCATGGAGCAGATCGTGTCGGCATCCATTGCGGACCGCCGGTTCTCGATGCTTCTGCTCGGCACGTTTGCAGGTTTGGCGTTGTTGCTGGCCGCGGTTGGTATTTACGGTGTTATCTCGTACACGGTGGCGCAGCGTACGCGCGAGATTGGTATCCGCATGGCTTTGGGGGCAGGTCAGGCAGATGTCCTGAAGATCGTCGCCGGCCAGGGAATGATCCCCGTTCTGTCGGGGCTGGGTATCGGACTCGCCGCCTCTCTCGCCCTGACGCGTCTCATGTCGGGTATGCTGTACGGCGTCGATGCGGGCGATCCGCTGACGTATGTCGCCGTAGCGCTGGTGCTGGCTGCTGTGGCGCTGCTTGCAACAGTGATCCCAGCCCGCCGGGCGATGAAAGTCGCGCCGGTGGTTGCGTTGCGGTACGAGTAGATGCGCTTCCGGAGCCTCCAAGCCACCATTATTCGGACGGCGGAAGAGGGCTAACTTCCCGGCCTGTCGAGTCGACAAAAAAGATAGTCGGAGAACCGTCCGGAGTCACCTGCAGATTCAGGCGCTTGCGCCCCTTCGCGTCCATCAACGAAGCCGCGGCGATCCCGTCATCGGTGCGCCCCACCCAGATTCGGCGATTGTCGTCGCTCACGGCGAGTCCCGCGAACCGGTCGGTACTGTCGTGAACTCCGGCAAGTTACGCGATCTGGTTCCCGCCGTATTCATCGAACGACAGACTGCTGCCAGAATCGACTACAGCCTCTTTCTCATACCTGCGTCCGCCGAATATCAGCGCGCCGTTCTCGGAACCCTCGTCGTCATAAAAATCATGTCTGCCTGGGGCCGGTCGAAAACCTGCTCTGCTTCCCTAAAAATGATTCCCGGCAGTTTCGTGTGGTTTGATGCAAAGATTTGGCCGCGGTGAGTGCGCCAACCCCGAGCGCGTGCTCAAAACCGCGGAACACATCACAAGGAACTGTTGCTGCCTGGGGGACAGCGTCACGCTCTCCCGCTCGATCGGAATGTGCCCCAAGCCGTGAACAATGCCTCGCTGGTGGCGGCGCGTGAAGCGGCGACGGCGGCACTGGTGGCGGCGCGCGGAACTCCGCAAATCGATTGTCATCTGCATCCAATGCGTGCGCCGGCAACGTCTGCTCAATGTCGGTTCACAACTTCATTCATTCGCCGTAAATCGGAGTACGAATAATTTTGCCTTAGTTCGACGGCAGCCATTTTTCCAGGACGGTTGCGAGTGCGGCCAGTTGGACGGGCTTGCCGACGTAGTCGTTCATTCCCGCGGCCAGGCATTTCTCGCGATCGCCTTTCACGGTGCAGGCCGTCAACGCGATGATCGGGATGTTCGGGTTTAATACGCCGGACGCTGTGTCGCGAATGCGGGCGGAAGCCTGGTAGCCGTTCATCTCGGGCATGTGGCAATCCATCAACACCAGATCGTACGGCGCACTCTGCAGAGATCGAACCGCCTCTTCGCCATTGGCTACCACATCGGCGCTGCATCCCAGTTTCTTCAACACGGCCTGGGCGACTCTTTGATTCGTGATGTTGTCTTCAGCCACCAAAATCCGCGGAGAACGCTCGCAGTTTCCGGCCGCGTTTTTCCCGTCGCGGTCGCCCGCCGACATCGTGGGTGAAGGAACTCCGTGCTTTTCGAGCCGCGCAGTGAACCAGAACGTCGAGCCTTGTCCGGGCTCGCTGCGAACTCCGATGTGTCCGCCCATTAGTTCCGCCAGTTGCCGCGAAATCGTGAGCCCAAGTCCCGTTCCCCCGAACCGGCGCGTTGCCGAGCCATCCGCCTGCTTGAATGGAGAGAAGATATCCTCCCGCAGATGCTCCGGGATCCCGGTGCCCGTGTCCGCCACCGACACTTTGATAACCGCCGACTGATCGTCCTCGGAATCGAGTTCGGTAGTGATCCGGATTTTGCCATTCGCCGTGAACTTGACGGCGTTGCTCCCCAGGTTCAGCAACACCTGGCGCAGACGTCTGGCATCGCCGCGCAATTCGGCAGGAACCCCGGCGTCGATCTCCCAAGTCAGCGAGAGTCCTTTCTTCTCGGAGTCAACTAATAGCAATTGCGCTACATCTTCGACTGTCTTCCGCAAATCGAAATCGATTGTGTCCAACGCGAGCTTTTCCGCTTGAATTTTCGAGAAATCCAGGATGTCATCGATCACGCCGAGTAGCGCCTGACCGCTCGAACGCAGGATCTCGAGATACTCTCGTTGGTGCGGAGTGAGTTCCGTGTCGAGGAGGAGTTGTGCGAACCCCAGTACGCCATTCATTGGCGTTCGGATCTCATGACTCATGTTGGCGAGAAACTGGTCTTTCGCGCGGTTCGCGGCTTCGGCGGTTTCCTTGGCTTCGCGCAGCGCTAGCTCCGTTTCCTTTTGGTGCGTCACATCTTCCGCGATCCCAGCGACGCGAACGAGATTGCCGTTGTGGTCCCGGACGGGATAGGCGCGGTCGTGGATCCATTTGACGGTACCGTCGGGCGTTCGGATGCGATACTCCGACGCGAGCGGCTCTCCGTTCGCGTTCTTCTCCATCGCCGCCATGGCACGTTCGCGGTCTTCCGGCAGGATCGCGCTCGCCCAAAGCATCGGGTCGGCATAGATTTCCGCGCAGGGTCTGCCCCAAACCCGCTCGAACGCGGGACTCACGTAGAGCATCCTGTTTTCAGCTTTGCTCCACATCCAAAACACACCCTCGATGTTTTCGGCCAACTCACGGAAATTCTCTTCGCTGATCCGGAGTTTCTCCTCACCTTCCTTACGGTCCGTGATGTCGAGGCTCAGTCCGACGTGGCCGAGAAATTCGCCGGCGGATGACAGCCTTGGCTCGGCATAAGAGGCCAGCCAGCGCCAGGCGCCATCGGCACGTCGCACACGGGCCTCGGCCCGGAAAGCCGTCTGCTGTTCGACCGCGCGCATGAACAGCCCGACGTATGTCTCCGCATCGTCCGGGTGAATGAGCGGATGCCAGTTTCCACCCCCTACCGCATCATAGGAAGCCTTGAAGAACTCGAGATACGTGCGGTTCACGAAACGATTTCCGCCGCAGGCGTCGGTCACCCACATCAGCGTCGGACAACCATCGGCCAGGGTTCGAAACCGCTCTTCGCTTTCCTGCAACGCTGCCTGCACCCGCTTGCGTTCCGTGACATCGCGGGCGATTCCAAGAACCGCGTGGCCGTTACCGAACGGGATGACCGCCGATCGGGTTTCGATGTCGATGGGGTTTCCCGCCTTCGCCCTGATCCGAAATTCCATCGGCGCTTTCTGACCACCCCCCTCTTCGAGTTCTCGCAATCCCGCAAGCGCCTTAGGCATTTGGTCGGGACTGAGGACCGAGGCGAAATCGAGCCAGGCGATGTCGCTACGATCGAATCCGAACAACTCGAGCGCCGCGGGATTTGCCTCGAGAAATTGACCTGAAAAGTCGTGAATATACAAGCAATCGAGAGAACGGTCGAAAAGCGCACGGAACTGCGCGGCACTGTTCCGCTCGGCCCATTCCGAACGGCGGCGCTCGCTGATGTCGCGCGCGGTGGCGGCGGCGCCGATGATCTCGCCGTGCGCATCTTTGATGGGGTAGACCGTTATAGAAACATCGACGGGGCGGCCACTTTTCGTCACTCGAACCGTCTCGAACTGGGATACGTGTTGGCCGGTCTTGATTTTCTCGAGAATCTGGATCGTTTCTTCGGCCCTCCCCGACGGCACAAGCATGGATATGGGTTTCCCGATCGCCTCTTCGGCCGAATATCCGTAAATAGACTGCGCGCCGCGGTTCCAACTATAGATGATTCCATCGAGAGTGTTCCCTATGATGGCATCATCCGACGAAGCCACTATGGCCGCGAGAAACCGGTTGAGTTCTTCCGCCCTCCGGCGTTCTGTCACGTCTTGCTTCAAAGCGATGAATCGCGCGACAATGCCGTCGGCCCCCAACACTGGAGCGACGGTCATTTCTTCGGTGTAGAGCGTTCCATCCTTGCGACGGTTAATCAGCTCGCCATGCCAGATCCGTCCACTTGTGATCGTGGCCCAGAGTTGCGTGTAGTAAGTGGGATCTTGCTCGCCCGACTTCAAAATGCTGGGTCGTGCCCCGAGGAGCTCGGCCGCGCTGTATCCCGTCATCTTTTCAAAAGCGGGATTAACGTACAGGATTCGCGCCTCGCAGTCGGTCATCACGACTGCCTGGCCAGCCTGATTGATGGCGGCCGCGAGTTCATTGCCGTTATCGAACGTTCCGGTGTCAGCGGGAATCGGGCAAGACTCGGTCATACTGTTTGGTTTCATTGTCAAACCACTTCGCGTTTAGTGGACCTGAAAAGTAACTCATCGACCGTTTCGAACCGAAACTAATCTTGCACGTGTTGTAAACGATAAAAAGAATGCTACTTCCCGGACAAAGAAGCCAGGGCAGGCGCAAGTGCGGCATCACCTTCGTTAGCTTCCACAGATTGGCGGACTGTGGCAAGCAACTCGTTCCGCCGAACGGGCTTTGCGAGGTGACCGTTCATTCCCGCTTCCAGGCAGCGCCGCGCATCTTCGTCCGATGCACATGCTGTCAGTGCGATGATCGGCACTGTATTGCCGCGGCTCCTCAGAAGGGCTGTCGCTTGAAGGCCATCGAGACTGGGCATGTAGACATCCATCAAAATGATGTCGTAATAGTCCCGTTCTGCCGCATCCACGGCTTCCCGCCCGTCGCTAACCACGGTGACCAGATGCCCATCTCGTTCGAGAATCGCGCGGGTAATCTTCTGATTCACCGCGTTGTCCTCGGCGACAAGGATACGCTTGCCGGCTGCGCGGGGGGTCTCCGCTGAAGGGCGCGCCACCATCGCTTCGCGGCAACCGTCAAGGAACCGAGACAATTCATTCGGGCCGACCGGCTTCAGCAGACAGGTATCGAAACCTCCGGCGTCGCGCCTGCCCTGGTCTGCCCAGGCAAGCGACACCGAACGGCTGCCCGCGGGCGGCGCCGGATGCTGCTCAGCGGAGATATCAATGACGGCGAAATCAGCCGAACTCCGATCCTGCGCCGGCTTCATCTTCCAGAAGAGGATCAGTTCCTGGAGGCTGCGGGCGGTAGCCTCGTGCGCACTCCAGGTAACGACGCTCTTGCCGGAGAACCGCGGGGTTTGAATATCGGTTGAGTTCCGCTCAAAATGAGCGTCGAACCAGAACCTGCTGCCTCGTCCGATTTCGCTTTCGAGCGACAGTGACCCACCCCAGAGTTCGACGATGCGTTTCGAGATCGCGAGGCCCAAACCGGTTCCGCCGAATTTCCGGAATATCGAAGTATCGGCTTGCATGAAGGCCTCAAAAATGTGTTCCTGCTGCTCCGGCGAAATGCCGATGCCCGTGTCGGAAACAGCGAAGCGTATCGTGCCGGCGGCTTCCGGAGAAATGGCGACTTCGAGAGTCACGTCGCCGCGATCCGTGAATTTCACGGCGTTCCCGAGCAGGTTCAACAGAACCTGTCGAAGCCGGATCGCGTCTCCGACCCAGTCGTCAGGAACATCGTGCCGCACGATCCACGCCAAGTTCAGACCCTTTTGCCTGCCTCGACCAGAAACGATCTTCACCGCTGTCGCCACGGTTTCGCGCAGTCCGAATGGCGCTCGGTGAAACTGCAGTTTCCCCGCCTCAATTTTCGAGAAATCGAGCACCTCATTCAACAAGAACAGAAGAGACTCGGCCGAATCCTTCACCACCTCCATTTGCTGCCGCTGCGGCTCTGTCAGGCTAGAGTCGAGAACAAGTTCGGTCATTCCGATCACCGCGTTCATTGGTGTTCGGATTTCGTGGCTCATGTTAGCCAGGAATTCGCTTTTCGCGCTGTTGGCCGCTTTGGCTGCCAACTCGGCACGTTCCCGCTCCACCACCTCGGCCCGCAGTGCGGCGGTCCGCTCTGCCACGCGTTGCGCGAGCACCGCCTCGCGGCGCCTCAACCGCTTCGCGCGTGTCAAATCGAGCCCGATGATTGCCGACAGGATCACGGCGCAGCCGATCGAGAAGAACCACCAGCTTTGGTAGAAATGGGGTCGCAGGTTGATCACTCGTACGGCGCTGCGGCTAGTCCATTTGCCATCCTCATACGAGGCTCTGACCCGGAACGTATAGCGACCCGGCGGCACTGCCGTATAGAACGCATTCCGGCGGCTCGCCGCGTCTACCCAATCACGATCGAAGCCTTCCAACATATATGCGAAGCGAACCGATTGCGGTGCGATGAACGTAGGCGCCGTGTAATAGAGGTCGAGACGATGGCCGACCGTGATCGATTCATCCACCGGTTTGCCATCCACCACCACGCGCTCGATGTAGACGGAGAGAGGCACGCCAGCCTTGTTGAGCCTTGCAGGATCAACGATGACAACGCCCCCATAGCTGGGGATCCAGAGCTGCCGGTCGCTTCCGGCGCCGATCAGAGGCTGGGCACCCCAGTTGAATTCGCTCGCGCCGCGCAGGCTGTCGCCATTCGCGAGACTCATGGACATACTGCAGCGAACGCGTGCGCCTCGCGCAAGCATCCGCATATCGGCCGCGGAGGTCCGGAAGATGCCTCTTCGTCCCACAATCCAGAAACCGTCTGAGGAGTCTTCAGCCAAACCGTAAATATCTGTCTCCGGTATTCCCGCCGCGCGGTGGATGGCTCTAACGACACCCGCACGCCATACTGCAAGACCCTTTGATGTTCCGATCCAGACGTTCCCGTCGTCGTCAACATGAAACGCTACGATGTTACGGCTGAGTAGGCCCGTAAGAGCCAGCGGTTCGAACCGGCCTGCCCGCCCTACGTAGATTCCACTGTTTGTGCCGGCCCATAATGTGCCGTCCGGAGCCTCGGCCAGGGCAGTGATTGCGCCATCGAAAAAGACGCGAGTCTGGTTTGCAGGCGATGTCTCCGGTCTCCCGTTTCGAAAGCAGTACAGTCCCTTGGTCGTGCCAACCCAAACGGATCCAGAACGGTCCTCGTAAAAAGCCCGGACGTTCGACTCGCTCAAGAAGTGTTTCGCATTCCCGCGCGAGATCCGCGCGCCGGGGTACATCACCACAGTATCCTTTGATCCCGCGGCCCAAAGATTCCCTTTACGATCCCGGAACACCGGCCAGATCATGGAGCCCGGCAGACCGTCGGATTCGTCATAAACTTTGATACGCCCAGCCTTGAGTCGCACAAGTCCGGCACCCGTTCCGAGCCACACCGTTCCGTCGGGATCTTCGAATGCGGACCGCACCATGTCGGAAGGCATTCCCTCCCGCATCGAAAGCGCCTGAATCTTGCGATCGCGGATCCGGTTCAAGCCGCCTCCCGCAGTGCCGAGCCAGATTGAGCCTTCGCGATCCTCAAACACGACGCGCACGATCCGATTGGAAAGGCCGGTGATCGTCGTCGCCGACGCGATCTGCCCCGCCGTGAAACGACCGAGGCCGTCTCCGTCGGTGCCGATCCAAAGATTGCCGTCCCGGTCCCTCGCAAGGCCCAGAATCGTTCTGCTTCTCAGCCACGCCTCCAGTGGGACGCGGTGGAGGATCGCTCCCTGCAAATGGCTCAAACCTGCCAGCCGGGTCCCGGCCCAAACACCCCCCGCGCCATCTGAGGCAATTGCCCAAACCGGTCCCGGCGATCGATGGGTCTCATCAAAAAACGAAACAACCCCCGATGAATCGATCCGCTTGAGCCCGGCCTCGGTGCCGATCCATACCCTGTGCAACTCGTCCTCGTATAAGCACCGAATAAACTTATCGGCCCGGGATGCGCCCGTCGCAACAGGAACCAGGACACCGTCTTCCATTCGAAACAGCCCATGCTTTTCGGACCCGACCCACAGCCGCGCGAAGGAATCGACAAGTAGTGCGCGTATGTTGTCGCCCGCGATGCGGTTGTCCAGCCGCCGGTTGAAATGGCCGTCCTTGAAACTGACGAGCGTCCCATCGGTAGATCCTACCCACAACAAGTTTCCAGGACCGGTGGCCATCGACAGGATATGATCTTCCACCAGTTCGGGCGTATTCGAAGAGTCGTAGACCGTGAACGTGACTCCGTCGAAGCGCACCAATCCAGCCCTGGTCCCCAGCCACAAATAGCCGTCGCTCGTCTGGCCGACCGCGCGGACGGAGTTTTGCGGCAGACCGTCGCGTACGGTCCATACGTCGAGCCCGTATTGTGTGATCCTGGAACCCGGATCGAGTCCGAGTGCGGTTACGGCGACGAACAGCGTCCCGACCGCGCACCGACAGTGAGTGCGCACACTGTCTTATCGGACACTAAAGGGGTCGGCCTTGAGTAAGATAAGGGGTTTACCTCAAGGGGGCTAGAATCGCCTACTACCCTACTGCTCATTCTCGATCAAACCACCGAACAATTCGTGGACGCGCTCCGCGAGGCCGCGATGCTCCCACTCCTCATATCGCACCTCGCGCGTTTGACGCAGGTCCTGTTGGAAATCCTGCTCCAACCGCGATGCCATCCGGGGATCCGGCGTTGCCAGATTCACCTCGTCATTGAGGGTGAAGGAACGTGGATCGAGGTTCGTCGTCCCCACCACGGCCCATTCGTCGTCGACAATCAAAATCTTCGCGTGAATCATCGAGGGCATGTACTCGTAGATGTGCGCGCCCGCTCGCAGCAGTGGTCCGAACAGCCGCCGGCTCGATCGCCGCGTCAGCATGTGATCGGTCCCGGGACCCGGCGTGATGATCTTCACCTCCACGCCCCGTTCCCGTACCGCCCTTACCAGTTCGTCGCTCAGGCTGTCGTCCGGCAGGAAGTATGGCGTTGTAATATGAATCTGTTTCCGCGCGGAGGCGATGAGTGTCTGTACCAGCACACGCGCTGTTGTGGACCGCCCGGTAGTCGGCGAGCTACGCACCACCAGCGCCTTGCTGTCCCCGGTCCCCGGCTCGAACGGAAAGACATCGCGCCCGGTGAGCACTTCTCCGTGCGATTCCATCCAGTTCTCACAAAATACGGCCTGCAAACCCGTAACTGACGGGCCTTCAACCTTCACCATCGTGTCCCGCCAGCGGGGCTTGTCTTTATCCCGGAACATCCAGTGATCGGCCCATCCCGATCCGCCCACAAACCCGACCTTGCCATCCACGATCAGCAGTTCACGGTGCGTTCGGTTGTTCATACGCGGCCAGCTGTACCAGCGCAACGGAGTGTACCAGGCGAACAAGCCGCCGGCTTTCCTGAAGCTTTCGATCGAATCGTTCGAGAGGATATGAGAGCCCACTGCATCCACCATCAGCCGCACCTTGACACCTGCCCTGGCCCGATCCTCCATTGCCGCCAGGAATTGTTTGGTCACTTCGCCATTCACGAATATGTAGGCCTCGAGATGGACGCTGCTTTGCGCTTTATGAATCGCGTCCAGTTCAGCCGGATAGTAGTGTTCGCCGTTCGTCAGCACTTCCAGTTTCGTACCCTCGCCGAACTGCGCCATGGTGAGGGATGCCAGGGTCCGGCGGAACTGGTCTGATGCCAGGCTGTCCCCGCGCGGGTTCGAGACAATGTAGGGCAGTCCCGGCTCGAATAGCGCCAGGAACAACATTCCTGCCTGGAGGACCAGCGCAACAATCGCCAGAAACCAAAACCAGTCGATGTCGTGGTGTTTCGGCTTGTGGGTCTTATTAGAAGTAAGCAGCTCAGGCGTCACTAGAGGTTAGACGCAACGATCGGGCACAGTGAACATCTAAGAAAGAGACTGTGCGAACCCTGTTGATTATCACCGTTTGTCTTATCTTCGTTATGGCTGCGCTTGTCGCCGGAACCCAACACCTGCCCGCTCATCCTGTTGATGTTGTTCGGCCGGAGCGATCTCTTGCCGTGGTTTCTCTCAATACCGCCAAGGAGGCCGACGCAGGGCGCATCATAAATGACCTCGAAGCCGCACCGCGCTTGCGCGAAGCCGATGTTCTGCTGATGCAAGAGGTTGCGAACCGCGAAGGCGCGCCGAGCGCATCCGAGCAAGTGGCTCGTCAGTTGGGCCTTCGTGCGACGTTCGCGCCCGCCGCGCCCGGAGTTTACGACCAGGGACTTGCAATTCTCAGCCGGTACCCGTTATCGGATATCAAAATCCAGAGGCTGAAAGCGTGTGATCTGCGTTTTCGCTGCCGGTCGCGCTTCGCTTTATCGGCCACCGTCGACACTCCATGGGCCAAGGTCCGCGTGTGGAACGCGCACCTCGACACCCGTATTAACGCCGCGGAGCGGCTGCAACAGATCGAGCCGGTCATCGCGGATGCTGCCCGGTATTCCGGTCCGAGACTGATCGGCGGCGACTTCAACACGAACGATTTCCGATGGCTGGGGAACGTCGTGCCGATTCCGGGCGGGCCGAATCACGGCAGAATGATTCGGCATGCGATGGAAGCCAGCGGCTTCAAAACGCCGTTCGCGGATAACCTCACCACGTTTCCCGCCTTGCATCGCCATCTCGACTGGATCTTTGTTCGTGGCCTCCGAGCCGTGGCTTCCAGTGTAGAACCAGTCCCATTCAGCGACCATCACGCCATCTGGACACGGGTGGCGCTCTGAGGCTGCAAACGGCCCTTACGTTCGAGCGGCGTTCAACGCCTCAAGCCGGCAAGGTGAATTTAAACGTCGATCCGCTACCCGGCTTCGACTCTACCCAAATTCGCCCCTGATACCGTTCGACGATACGCTGGCATATCGCCAGCCCTATGCCAGTCCCCGAATATTCGGAGCTGCTGTGTAGGCGCTTAAAGAGGCCGAAGATGCGCTCCTTGTATTCCGCCTCGATGCCGATGCCGTTGTCGACAATCGAAAACTGCCAGCGCTCGCCGTTCTGCTCGGCGGTGACGTGAACGGTCGGAACGCGGTCCTTGCTGCGGTACTTGATCGCGTTTCCCACCAGGTTCTGAAACAGTTGCTTCAAGTGCGTGGCGTGCACAGGGACCGAGGGTAGCGCGCCGGATGTGATTCGGGCTCCGCTCTCGACGATGGCTCCGTTGAGATTCGCCAACGTCTCCGACAGTGCCACATTGGCGTCGGCATGCTCCTCGGGGACTTCGAGTTTCGTGACCTGCGTGTAGGCGAGAAGATCGCGCACTAACATTTCCATCCGCGAAGCGCCTCCTCGCAAATAGCCGAGAAACTCGAGCGCTTCCCCATCCAGATTGGGCCCGTAGCGTTTCGTCAGTAGTTCGCTATAGATCTTCACTCCCCGCAGCGGCTCCTGCAAATCGTGACTGGCCGAATATGCAAATTGCTCGAGATCGTGGTTGGCGCACCGGAGTTCATCTTCGACGCGCTTCTGTTCGTCGATATCGGTACAGGTTCCGAACCACTTCACGATTGTGCCGGTCTCGTCACGCACCGGGAGAGCACGCCCCATGAACCAGCGCCAGCGCCGCTCCTGACGATCCCAGAACCGGCATTCGATGCGAAACGGTTGACCGGTTTTAACGGATTCGTACCACAAGTCGTGGCAGCGCTGAGCGTCTTCGGGATGCAGAATCGGAATCCAGCTTGTCTCGCCGAAGCTGTCTCGCGTAAAGCCGGTGAACTCGTACCAACGGTTGTTGTAATAGTCCAGGAAGCCGTCCGGGCGCGCAGTCCAGACGATCTGCGGCATCGAGTCCGCCAGTTGGCGGAATTTTGTCTCACTGGCGATCAGCGCCGCCTCGGAACGTTTCCTATCGATGACGTCGGCCGCCTGGCGCGACAACATGTCCAGCATCCGAACCTCGCGCTCGCTGGGCACGCGAGGCGAACGGTAATGCGTCGAGAACACACCCAGGATCTGGCCCGACCGGCTGAAAAGGGGCGTGGATTGCATAGCGCGAGCGCCCGCCCCGATCATCACTTCGAGCGCGGACGTTCCCGCGAAAATAGGACTGCTGGCGACATCCTCCACCACGATGCGCTGTCCTGCGACGATAGCTGTGCCACACCCAGCCGCTCCGGCGTTCACCGTCTCGAAGAACTCCAAATATGGAGCATCGAATCCGCGCTGAGCCACAATTTTCAACGCGCCATCTTCCACTAATTGGATATTGCCCATGTCGGCGCCGGTGATGTCGATCGCCGCCTCGATAATTTCACCGAGCAGCGCCGAAAACTCGCCCGATTGGACCAGTCGAGCGCTGAGTTTCTGCATCCGGGCCATCGCCGACAATTCGGAAGTCAACTGCTGATTCAGACCGTGGATCGCCATCTCGGCCCGTTTCCACTCGGTAATATCACGGGCGATTTTGGAGGCGCCGACGATGATCCCATTGGCATCTCTGACAGGCGAGACGGTCAGCGAGATGTTGAGTAAGGTGCCGTCCTTTTTTCTTCGAATGGTCTCGAAATGGTCGATAGGCTGACCGTTCTGAATACGGCCGAGGATCACTGGCTCTTCGCTCAAACGCTCGGGTGGAATCAGGATCGTTATGGATTTGCCGACAACCTCATCCGCCGTGTACCCGAACAGCCGCTCCGCTCCTTTGTTCCAACTCGTGATAATGCCCTCCAGGTCTTTACTGATGATGGCGTCATCGGAGGAGTCGACAATCGCCGCCAGAAGAAGCGTGGCGCGTTCGGCTCTCTTGCGCTCGCTGATGTCGTGAGTGACTGCGAGTTGGGCGAGCGTGCCGTCAGGGTTTGGGAATGGCGCGGCGTGAGTTTGCATTTGCTGGCGGCCTCCGCGGAATCCGATGATGTCGAATTCGAGAGAACCCTTCTCTCCTCTGCAAATTCGTTCATTGAAATCTTGAAAGGCGTCCCGAAATTCCGGCGCGACGAGGTCGTAGACGCTCTTTCCAACGGCATCGGCGGCACTGGATGCGCCGATCATCGTCAGGCCCGACGAATTCATGTGGAGCAGGGTTCCATCGGCGGCCACGACCTTCACGCATTCCGGTGTCGTCTCGACGATGGCGCGGAAGCGTTCCTCGCTTTCGCGCAACGCCTTCTCGGCTTCTCTGCGGCCCGTTACATCCTCGCACAGCGCTATGAGGAGTTCGGGCTGCCCCTGCGTGTCGCGCATGGCCGAAACGCTGTTCTGTACCCAAATGGTCCGGCCGCTTTTGGTGTAGTAGCGCTTCTCGAGAACGAAGGTCGGGATTTCGCCCGACACCAACTGGTCCAGTAAGCGTTGCATCTCGGGCCGGTCATCTGGATGTGAAAGCTGCGCGCAGTTCGCGCCGCGCAACTCTTCGTCGGAGTATCCGGTAATTGAGCAGAACGCCTTGTTAATCTGAAGGAAACACGCATCCAGCGTCAGGACCGCCACGCCGACAGCCGACGAGTCGAACACACCACGGAAGCGCTCTTCGCTTTGCCGCAGCGCTTCTTCGGCCGCTTTTCGGTCCGTGATGTCCACCAGCATGTTGATGCCGCCGATGATCCTCCCTTCCTCATCGCGCAGAGGTGTCGGATACGGAGCGACCCAGAACCGCGTTCCATCGCTCCGCTCGCCGATACATTCCATCTCCGTCGCCGGACGCGTGTCTTTCAGTGCCGCACCCGTGGGGTACACCCCGCGGGGCAGCGGAGATCCATCCGGACGGTAGAGTCTCCAGTCAGCCCACCACTGGTCACTTCCGAGTTCGGGTACGCGGCCGGATAATTTCACCGCGGCCCCGTTAAAGTGCGTCAGCCGGCCGGATGCGTCGGTGGTATAGATAGCCGCCGGAAGGGCATCGATCATCTGCCGGAACCGTTGTTCGCTTTCTCGTAGCGCTCGCTCGACCTTCGTGCGCTGCACGATTTCCTGTTCTAATTTGCCAAAGAGCCGCGCATTGTCGATCGCGATCGCGGCATGGGCGGCGATTCCCGCGGCAATGCGTTCCGACCGCTCATCAAATACGCCCGGTTCGGAATGGCGAAAGAACAGGCCGCCCAGCACGTCTCCCGAACGGCCGATCACCGGCACTCCAAGATAGCTTCGGATAAGGACCCTGCCGCCGGGCGCCGGGCCTTGCCCATTGCCGGTTAAGCCCGTCTCTCCGGAGATGTCCTCACGGCGAACCACGCGCCTGGCGCGGAACGTGGGCTCAAGGAGCGGAGAATCCGGCGGCAGCCCGAATCCCTCGGTGCCGCTGCCTGGGGCGCACGATACGAACGATACCGTGGCGGACCCGCCCGCTCCGTTCAATACGTTCTGATAGAAGGTGCCGCAGTCCGCGCCGGTCAGTTTCGTCGCCGCGGCCGTGACCGCCGCAATCAGTTTTTCCAAATCGAGTTCACCGGCAAGTTGATGCGCCACTTCGTTGAGCGTCTCGGCTTCCTGACGAGCCGAGCGTTCCCGCTTCAACAGAACAGCGCGTTCTTGTTCGACAAGTTTCTTCGTCGTGATGTCTTCGTAACAGATCGATATGCCGCCGCCTTCGGACGGGTACGCTTTGACATGAAACCACCGCTGCCATGGCGCGTAGTAATTCTCGAAATCCACCGTCACACCATCTGAGGCCGCTCGCAGGAATTCGCGGTGCAGGATGGTGCCGATGGCGGCCGGGAACAGCTCCCAGTGATTCCGCCCCAGCACGTCTTCCCGGCGCATCCCGTTCAGTCGTTCGGCTTCGGCATTGATGTACGTCACCCGCCAGTCGCGATCCAGGCGAATGAATCCATCGGTGATGCTCTCCAAGATCTGAGTGGCCTCATCTCGGGCTGCTTCCGCCTGGGCGCGCAACGCCGATTCCTGCTCCAATGCGCGTCTGCGCGCCAGGGCCATCTGCACGTGGGCGCCGACCCGCGCCCGGAGTTCGTTGGCCGTGAAAGGCTTCACCAGGTAGTCGTCGGCGCCTGCCTGAAGCCCTTCTACGCGAACCTCTTCGCCGGCGCGCGCTGAAATGAAGATCACCGGAACAGTGTGCGTGGCAGGGTCGCTCCGGAGGGCTTGAAGAAGGCCGAAACCGTCCAGCCTCGGCATCATGATGTCGGTAAGCACGAGGTCCGGAGAAATCCGGCGGGCCAATTCGAGCCCCTGCTGCCCGTCCTCCGCACGGACCACATCATATTCCTGGCCGAGGATGCGGGCGACGTGATCGCGCATGTCGGCATTGTCATCCACCACCAAAACGCGCGGATTATTTGAGTGCGGTGCCTCGGCGCCCCCGGATTCGGCCGCAGGTGCAGCCAGCCATGTAAGCGCCTCGCCGGCGTAAGCATCGATTCGAGCGGACTTTAGCTTTTCGGGCCGGAACACCGGCTCTACTTGCTCCCTGGGCAGGTGCGCCGTCCCGAGCCGGAGCGTGATTGTGAAACTGGTTCCTTCTCCCGGCTTGCTGGCGGCAGAGATGCTGCCGCCGTGCAGTTTCACCAGTTCCTGAATCAATGCGAGCCCGATACCGGTACCTTCGTACGTCCTCCCACGGACGCTCTCGATCCGGTGAAACCGCTCGAAGATTCTCGGCAACTCGGCTTCGGGAATCCCGGTTCCCGTGTCGGCGATCGTCAAACTCGCCTCATCCCCGATCTCGCGAACGCGAACGCTAATGCTCCCTTCAAAAGTGAATTTGAAGGCGTTCGAGAGAAGATTGAGAACGATTTTCTCCCACATCTCCGGGTCGACATACACGGGTTGAGACAGGGGCGGACAGTCGATGATCAGTTCCAGGCCGGCGGCATTCATCGCGGACCGGAAATTCGAAGCCAGATCGGCGGTCAACCGCGACAGATCCGTCGGCGCGTACGAGGCATTGCTCCGGCCTGCCTCGATGCGAGAGAAGTCCAACAGTGAATTAACCAACTTCAGCAACCGGAGGCTGTTTCGATGAGCGATGACCAATTCATCGTGTTCCTCTGCCGATAGCCGTTGTGAGTTCGACAGCAAACTCTCCAGAGGTCCGAGCATCAGCGTGAGCGGCGTCCGGAACTCGTGACTGACATTGGAGAAGAAGACCGTCTTGGCGCGATCGATTTCGGCCAGCATGTCGGCCCGCTTCTTCTCCTGTTCCACCACGGTCGCATTCTGAATCGCCGTGGCAACATGGGAGGCGATCAGCTCAAAGAAGGTGATGTGCTCGCTATCGAGCGGCCGGCATGGGTTCACTCCGATGACGAGAATGCCATACGGCCGATGCTCTACTCCCGACGTCACGGGAAGCACGACTGCTTGTGCAACACGTTGGCCTGAAACGCCGGAGGGCAGCCCGGTAAGATGCCGCACCGGGACGATCTGCCGCTGAGCCGTGTTGAACACTTCCGAAATACGCCACAACGAAGGGGCCGCGCCGTCCGTCAAATCGACCGTCCCGGGTTTTAGCGCATCGTCCCCGAAATCGCCCACCACCTGCTGCAGAAATGCCGATTTCCCCTCGGAATCGGCGAGATATAGCAGCGCGAACGGCGCGTCATCGGAGTTTTTCGCTAAAGTACGACTGGCGATGCTGCAGGCGCCCCCGATCGTCCTTTCGACCAGCGCGTTGGTCGCGAGTTCCGATAACGTTCTCAGCCGCCGCGCATTCAGGATCTTCGGAGTGACATCTGTTGACGGGCAGAATAAGCCCGACACCTGCCCGGACTCGTCTCGAATAGGGCTGTAAGAAAATGAGTAAAACGTTTCTTCGAGGAAGTCGCCGCGATCCATCAGAAGGCGCACGTCATCCACGAATGTCGCTTCACCAATGGCGAACACCTTGTCGGCCAAGGGACCGCACACATGCCAGATCTCGGCCCACACCTCCGACGCCGGCTGTCCCAGTGCATGCGGATGTTTGGCCGGACCGAGGACGTGCAGATAGGCATCGTTGTACAGGAACGTCATCTCGGGCCCCCATCCGATCCACATCGGATGGCGCGAGGTGAGGATCAGGTTTACCGAAGTCTTGAGCGACTGGGGCCAGAGTTCGATCGGCCCTAAGGGAGTGCGGGTCCAGTCAAACCCGTGAATGCGGGTTCCCATTTCGCCGGCGCCCGCCAGAAACACCGAGTTGACTTTGCGATCCGTACCCGTCAATTGGCATTCTCCATTCCGTTCATCTCATCTGCCTGCATCCGCCTGTTGCGGCGGTTTTCGCATCGGAAAGTGCCGCCCGGACATCCGCGGAAACTCGTGGACACCAAACATCGAGGCGAAACTGCGCCAAACCAGATGAAACACTCCCCGTCCGCAACCATCGCCGTCCCTGTCAGGCGCGAGCCTCACGTTTCGGTTTTCCGGGTTGAATCTCGGCGCGCATCTGGCTCTCAAATGCCTCCAGCCGTTCGAGCAGCAGTTGATAGGACGCTGCATCCTGAATCACAACATCCGCTTTCCCGTTCGTGGTGAGCACCACCGCGCGGCCGGTATCGCGAAGACGGGTAACCACTTCGCTTGTCCGGCGTTTGAAATCGGTCATCGAGCAGATGTCTTCGGCAATGTTGAACATTTTCGGAATCGTCCCCCAGCACAGAATCGTCACCAGATTCAGTGCGAAAGAATTAGACGCGACAATCTCAGACGATGCTACAGATTAAAGTGAGCCACCGGACAGTCTTTTGTTGACATTCGCTTCGGAAGACGGACTGCTCCATGTCTCAAAACCGAAGTACTCCTCGCATCCGCACGGATCCCCAAGCCGGGTACCACGCCGCCTGAGCCCGGCGTTCCAGGATTTTTCGACTTGCAATTCGCTCCAAAATCGGGCGAACCTGAAGAAAAGACGAGTTGCTTGATTGCCGGCGGATACTGAGCTTTGGCCGTGATCTGTCTGGTGCCATGCGTGTAGTCCCGTTTGTGAGGAGCTAGATAAAATGGGCGGTGAAGATCCAGCCAAGCTTTCCTGGTATGCGTTGAAGGTTCGATCGCGTGGCGAAGAGGCGGTGAAAACGCAGTTGGCCGGCAAAGGCTACGACTTATTTCTGCCGACGCTGACGGAATCGCGGAAGTACACCGACCGGATCAAGAAGGTGGAAGTCGCGGTATTTCCAGGCTACCTGTTTTGCCGGCTCGATCCGGAGCATAGGCTGCCGATACTCAAGACGCCGGGTGTGGACTATGTGGTCGGGCGCGGGAAGTTGCCGGAACCCATTCCGGAAGAGGAGATATCCGCGCTGCAGAAGGCCCTCAGTTCGGGACTCACCTTACAACCGTGGCCCTATCTGACGGTAGGTGAACGCGTCCTGATACAGTTTGGCTCCATGATGGGTGTGGAGGGCATTCTGGTCGGCACCAAGGGCCAGGAACGCTTGGTGCTCTCTGTGACACTACTTCAACGCTCGGTGTCCGTCGAGATCGATCGAGCCTGGGTGCGACCGTTGGGATCTGCGCAGAGCGGCCCATGTAGGCCTTAACGATGACACGTCTGCCCTCTGCTTCCGCCCCACTCTGAAACGCCATCGCTTACGCCTAATCTGATCTTCGGCGGCCTGCATTTTTCGCGCAGTGCACCCGAAAAGCACGGAAAACCGCCGGTTACCTCCAAAATGTCGTTCGCCCGCGATAGTGTTTTACAGCCGTGTAACATGCAATCTCGCTGAATCTAGAGCGTTCGTACCAATTTCCCGATCTTTCCCCTTGCCATTTCTGCCGTTTTGCGAGAATCTGGGACCGCACATAAAATCGTGCCGAAACCGTCGGCGGTCTTACAGCAGGAAGGCATCGTAAGACGGAAGCAAGCCGGGGGAAATCGTGTGTCTGTTTTTGCGTTTGGGGATCCTGTCGTGGTGATCGGCGCTGCCAGGGTCTGAATGACTGGCAAAAAAATCCGATACGCGATCGATTTTTGAAAGAAAGGTAAATAGAAGGCGCCGGACTCAGGACTTCCCTGGAGTGGCGCGCGGTTTCGTTCGCGCCCAGTGGGAATTCCAGGAGGCCGGACGAGGCTGATCGTTCGCGGCGTGTGCTGCGAGGTGCCATTGCATCGAAGGTCACACACGGCGCCCGCGCGGGCTGCGAACGCACGGCGGCGACCGTAAGACAAACACGTGACTAGCGTGTTTGCGGTCGGTCGGCCACGCTCGTGACAGGAAGATATATGTTCATGTCTTCGGCCGAGATTGAACCGGTCTGCAGGTTCGAAACAGGCGCTCGGCGGATTGTTTCAGGGTTCACCTGAATTCCGAAAAACGCATGCGGATATTGGAACGTTTCGAGCGCCTTTCGTGTGTCCATCGGAACCGAACAGGCGGGAAAACGATCCGGTGGTTCACGCACGTTGTGACCGGTAAATGACAGAGCTTCTCAAACGAAAAAAATGAGACGGGCATTGCACAGTCTCGAGGTGTGGATTCAGGGATAGACATGCCGAATCGGAAGAGCAAGATGATCAGCTTTCGCTTATCACAGGAGGAATATGAGCAATTGTTGGAGGCTTGCCCCAGGCACGGAGTGAGCAGCGTCTCCGAGTTGGTGCGAACCGCGGTCAGCAGTTTGGTGATCGGCAACGGCGCGACAATTCCGGTCACGTTTCAACAGCAAGTGACTGATTTGCGAATTCGAGTCGAGCAATTGTCGGTGGACGTAAACCGCTTGGCCGGACTGGTGGGAAATAGTCAGGCAAGCGGTATGAGCTTGTAGCGGCGCCTGGAGCGCGGCGGTGAAGCACGCCACCCACCTGTGGTACCGCCGCGCGTGGTACCGCTGCGAGGCCGACTCGTCAATGCTCGGGCCCGCTCCGGCCCGGCAAATGCATCTGCATGTCCGCACCGCCAGTGATAGGCTGTCATGCATGGTGACCGCGAAGAGTACTGCCCTCTTGCTACTTGTAGCTGCAGCAAGTGTCGCAGAGCCGCTTCAGCCTGTCCCGCCCGGCCAGGTCAAACTGCTCGATAGTCAGTTCCTGATGCGTGCTCGCCGGAACCGCGATTACGTGGCTTCCCTGAAGAACAAGAACCTGCTTCAGAACTTCTATCTGGAAGCCGGTCTGTGGAATCCCCAAATCCGGCTCGATACGCCCGCCAATCGCGCAGCGGCCGAGGACATCCACTGGGGATGGGAATCCCCGACCTGTCAGCTTCGAGGCCATTTCCTCGGCCACTGGTTATCGGCGGCGGCATATATTTCGGCATCCACCGGCGACTCGGAGGTTCACGGGAAGGCCGATGCGATCGTCTCCGAATTAGCCCGCATCCAGGAGATCAACGGAGGCCGCTGGGCCGCTTCGATTCCTGACAAGTATTTTTTCTGGATCGCGCAAGGCAAACCTGTGTGGGCGCCGCACTACACCGTTCACAAGACCTTTATGGGGCTGGTGGACATGTATCGTTTAACTGGAAATCGTCAGGCGCTCGAGATTGCGGAGAAACTCGCGGCCTGGTTTGCCGATTGGACACAGCACTTCACGCGCGAGCAGATGGACGACATCCTCGACGTGGAAACAGGCGGCATGCTGGAAGTCTGGGCGGATCTTTATGGCATCACGAAAAAGCCCATTTACCTGGAATTGATGTCGCGGTACCGGCGCGGCCGCCTGTTCGACGCTCTTCTTGCCGGCAGGGACGTGCTTACTAACAAGCACGCGAACACCACCATTCCGGAAGCGCAGGGCGCGGCGCGCGCCTATGAGGTGACCGGCGACACTAAATGGCGGGATATCGCGATGGCGTATTGGAAATCAGCCGTCACCGATCGCGGATATTACGCCACCGGCGGCCAGACAAGCGGTGAAATCTGGACTCCTCCTTTTGAGTTGTCCGCCAGGCTCGGCGATAAAAATCAGGAGCATTGCGTCGTGTACAACATGATCCGGCTGGCGGATTATCTGTTCCGCTGGACGGGCGATGTTCAATACCTCGACTACATCGAACGCAACATCTACAACGGCATCCTCGCCCAGCAGAACGCCAACACCGGACAGGTAACCTACTTCCTTCCGATGGAAACAGGCGGGAAGAAAACCTGGGGCTCGGCGACCAACGATTTCTGGTGCTGCCACGGCTCGCTCGTTCAGGCCCAGAGCCGCCACGATCGATACCTCTATTACACGGACACGCCCGGAGTCACGATTGCGCAATATATTCCGTCGGAGGCGAATATTCAACGCCCCGAAGGCGCCGTAAAGATCGTCCAGACGTTGCAGCGCGAAGCAGACGATCATCGTGTTCACGCGGCCGTGGATCCGGTCCAACGTCCCAACCACTGGATTGTGGATATAAAAATAACTGCCGCAAAACCTGCGAGCTTTGCTCTTCGTTTGCGAATCCCGTGGTGGGTTCAAGGCACGCCGACGCTAACGATTAACGGGAAAAATGAACCGGTCACGGCGCAGGCCTCATCGTACGTTACGCTAAATCGCGCGTGGAATGGCGATCATGTCCGGCTCACGCTGCCGAAAGGACTCGCCTCCGTTCCCCTTCCGGACCGTCCCGATACCGTCGCGTTCATGGACGGACCGGTGGTGCTTGCAGGCTTGACCTCCGACAACCATCCGCTCTCAGGCGAGAAATCGAAACCGGCGGCCATCCTGTCTCCCGACAATGAGCGTGAATGGAGCAACTGGCTCGAGGGAAATTATCGCGCAGCAACCGAAAACGGCGAAATTCGCTTTGTCCCGCTCTATTCGGTGATCGACCAGCGTTACACCGTGTACTTCAAACTGCGTTGACGATCGCGCGAGCGTCGTCGGCCCTCGCCATTGGAAGGCCCTCGATTGATGTATAATTCCGAGCATCTTCTGGGCGGGGGGACGTATGCGTATCAATTGGAGTCGCATATTGCTGGCGCTACTGGCCGCGTCGGCGGGTTCAACATTATTCGGATTTGAGGAACCGGCTGAGGTTCTCAACAAATTTTTGAGCCGCGTTCGTCGCGATCTCGAACGGCTGCCTGATTTTGTTTGTACACAGACCGTCGAGCGGTTCAGCCGCGCCGACTCGCTCGACACTTGGCGAAAGAGCGACACGCTCCACTTCGAGGTCGCGGTGGTGGGAAGCCGTGAGTTATACGCCCGGCCGGGCGAACGTAAATTCGACAGCCGCCCGCTGGCAGAAATGGTCGGGCGCGGCACCATCGGAACCGGGCAGTTCAGCAATCTGGCCAAGCTGGTGTTTGCCACAGGCGCTGCTCAGTTCACGTTTCGTGGCCGCGGACAACGCTATGGGCGTGACGCATACGAATGGGACTACGATGTGCCCCTCGAAAACAGCGGTTACAAACTGCGTTCAGGACCGGCGGAATCCAAGGTCGCCTTCCAGGGGACGTTCTGGGTCGATGTCCAGACTCTCGATCTGATACGCCTCGAAGTGCAGGCGTACGATATGCCGCAGGAATTAGGACTGGCGCAGGCGGACACCGACGTCGTCTACTCACGAATACCGATAGAAGGTGTCGGCACGCTGCTGCCCATCAATGCCAGTTTGCGCGTAATGGCCGTCGACGGTGAAGAGGATCTCAACCGCACCCGGCTGGACCGCTGCCGTCAGTACACCACGGAATCGGCGATACGATTCGACGCTATTGGCGGCGCAGGTCTGTCCGAGGCCGATCGCCTGCGGCCCACTCGCGAAACCGAGATCGCCCAAATGCAGATTCCTGTCGGCGCCATTTTGGATTTCGCGCTGGACAATGCGTTCGATCCCGAAACGGCATCGCTCGGCGAAGAAGTGAGCGTGACGCTGATCCGTCCGTTGAAGCAGAACGACTCGGTCCTACTGCCCGAGGGGACCCGCGGTTTGATGCGCCTGGTACGGCTCGACAGGCACACCACACCGTTCACGGTTTTCGACCTCGGAATGGAGTTCGAGTCCCTGGTAATCGACGGACGCCCTTTGCCTCTTTCGGCAACCATGGAGGAAGCCGGACCTGCATCGGGCCTGATGAAACAGGCCAAGCGGTTGGACCCGACCTTCACAAAACGGCGCTCCGCGCGAATGGACATCCTCGTGCGCGAGGTGCAACAAGGGCAGGGGATTTTGAACTGGGATGGCCGCAAGGGTCCGATGCCTCGCGGCCTGAAAATGAAGTGGAGGGTCACCCCCGAGACAAAATGAGCTAGCCTGCCAGAGTCGCGTTCATCGAAATCTCTGTCTTCAAGAGTTTGGAAATCGGACAGCCGCTCTTGGCCGCATTTGCAGCCTTCTCGAACGCCGCCTGATCCGCGCCGGGCACTTTCGCAGTCACTTCGAGGTGGCTCTTCGTAACGGCCCACCCACCTTCGGTCTTTTCCAGCGTGACTTTCGCCTCGGCATTGATCTCCTCCGCCTTCAAACCGGCTTCACCCAATTGTGCCGAAAGCGCCATGGCGAAGCAGCCGGCGTGCGCCGCCGCGATCAGTTCCTCGGGATTCGTCCCCGGCCCGTTCTCGAACCGGGTCCCGAACGAATACTGGGTATTCGCCAGGACTCCGCTGGCCGTCGAAATCCGGCCCTTTCCCGCTTTCAAATCTCCATTCCAAATGGCAGATGCAGAACGCTGCATGTATTCTCCTCCCGCGTACTATTCTAGGGTCTGATGAAAGTCGTAATTGCGAGCGATCACGCCGGTGTCGATCTGAAAACAGTTCTGGCCGAGCACGTACGTAAGCTCGGACACGAAGTTAACGACGTGGGAACTTACACTAAAGATCCCGTCGATTACCCCGATTACGCTGAGGCCATCGCACGGCAAATCATTGGCAAATCGTCGGATCGCGGTATTTTGATCTGTGGCAGCGGAGTAGGCGCCAGTGTGGCCGCAAACAAAGTTCCGGGTATACGGGCCGGCCTCTGTCATGACGAGTATTCGGCGCACCAGGGCGTCGAACATGACGATATGAACGTTCTCGTGCTGGGCGCGCGGGTCGTCGGCATCGAGGTTTCCCGCGAGTTGGTGGAACGTTTTCTGGCCGCCAACTTCTCCGGGGAGCCCCGTCACGTCAGACGGCTTGAGAAAGTACGTGCCATCGAGCAACGTTACCGTTGAGGGAGATGTAGCCGGACAAACCGCCTGCGTCTCTAACTAACATGCGAGAACTATGGCGGCTATTGAAGGAAACCTATTCGGAATGGTCCCGGCACGAGGCTCCGCGCCTTGGAGCTGCGCTCGCCTACTACACGATTCTGGCAATGGCGCCGCTTCTGATCGTAGTGATAGCCGTAATTGGTCTGGCGTTTGGACATGAGGCCGCTCGGGGGCAGATCGTCGGCCAAATCAGTGGCTTGGTGGGTCCGGCGGGTGCGCGGGCCGTTCAGACCATTGTGGCCAATGCCAAAACGCCGTCGTCGGGAATCATCGCTACGATTATCGGCGTGGTGACCCTGTTCGTTGGTGCTTCAGGAGTTTTCGTCGAACTTCAAGGCGCGCTCAACAAAATTTGGGATGTTCCGCCGAAACAGGACGAGTCGATTTGGCAGATGGTCCGGGCCCGCTTTCTGTCTTTCGGAATGGTACTCGCCGTCGGATTCGTACTTCTGGTTTCGTTGGTCATCAGCGCGGGACTTGCCGCCACCGGCGCGTACTTCGCCGAATTCCTCCCAGTGCCGGCCTGGGTACTCCAACTCGCGAATTCCCTCGTTTCGCTCGGCGTCTTTGCATTCCTATTCGCGATGATCTACCGCGTGCTGCCCGATCAGACCATCGCGTGGAAAGACACCCTGTTCGGTGCCGTAGTCACCGCGGTTCTATTTACCGTTGGTAAGTTCCTGATCGGGCTCTATCTCGGCCAGGCCAGCTTCGTGTCCTCCTATGGCGCCGCCGGTTCGCTGGTGATCGTACTCGTTTGGGTGTACTACTCGGCCCAAGTTTTCTTTCTCGGGGCGGAGTTCACTCACGTATTCGCGCACCGCCATGGGTCGCGTGCCGGACTTCCGCCCGTACAGACCGGCGGTGGCGGCTTGCCCGCCGCAGCCGTGCTGGCTGCTCGCGAACCACTTCCCACGCACGAGAGCGTGCGGACTGAGCCCGACCTGGAAACGCGCAAAGAGGAGGCGGCACGCGGCGGCTCCGGTATATCGGCGCGCGAAGAGGACCAGCCGCAACTATGGTTGGTAGCGGCGCTCGGCGGACTTGCCTGGTGGCGGGGAAGGTCGAGGAAGCGCGCGGAGTCGGATTGAACTTGACTCCGCGCATAACTGCGGAGTGTCTGATTAACTGGCGGCCGATCGCGCGGCGCTAAGTGCCGATTCAAAATTCGGGTAGTCGCCGACTTCTTTCACATACTCGACGTGAACGAGCTTGTCGTCCTTGTCGACCACAAAAATTGCGCGGCTTTCGATGCGTAGTTCCTTGATCAGCGTTCCGTAATTCTCGCCGAATGAACCATCGCGGTGATCCGAAAGCATCCTCACGTTGTCCACGCCCATCGCTCCGCACCAGCGTTTTTGAGCGAAGGGTAGATCCATGCTGATGGTGTACATCTTGATGCCCGGCAATTTGCCCGATTCTTCGTTGAATCGCTTGGTCTGGGCGTCGCAAACCGGGGTATCGAGAGAAGGCACGACGCTGAAAATGCGAACCGCCCCCGACGTGGCCGACAGGTTTACGGGCTGCAAACGATCGTCGATAACGTCGAATTCAGGAGCTCTATCGCCTGGCTTCAATTCCGGTCCCATGAGAGTCAAAGGATTTCCCCGAAGGGTGGTTGCTCCCGGTCTCTCCATCCATCTCCTCCTCAAATCTGTTGAATGACTTCGAAGGTTATTGTAACAACTCGTCCAGTTTTTCCACGCTCGTGACAGGAAGACGGCAGGTGAAGTTCTCGCATACGTAAGCCGCCGGTCGGCCGTCGACGGGCACCATTCCGCGAAATGCCGGGGCGTATCGCGCGAGAGTCTCGCGATCCGCATCGGTGGCGGCCAACAACACTGTGGTGCCGGGCAAAAACCGCCGCCGTACGCTCTCGAGCAGGGGCTCCGCATCGTCTTTCGCACCTGCGATGACGATCTGCCGCGGCGCGCTCGTCGAATACATATAGGCCGCCATCAATTGTGGGACACCGGTCGGTATCGAGTTCATGCGGCCAGAGAACGCATCCAGCACCCGTTGCGCGGACACGCGGAATTCATCTCGACCCGTCATGCGCGATACCCGCAGCAGCGCTTGGGCCGCATAGGAATTTCCGGACGGCTCGGCGCCGTCGTAGTCGTCTTTCACCCGCAAAATCAGATTCGCATCGCCCGGCGGAGTCGAATAGAATCCCCCGGCTTCACGATCCTCGAACAGATCGCACATGCTGGTACAGAGTTGGACGGCGAGATCCAGGTAGTACGTCTCGAACTGCGTCTCGTACACATCGACCAGCGCGTTCGCAAAGAAGGCGTAATCGTCTAAGAACGCCGGGATCGCCGCCTCTCCATCACGAAACCTCCGGAGCAGTGTGCCGCGCTCCGGGTTGTACATGGTGCGCAGAATAAATTCGGCAGCTCGTGTGGCCGCCTGCGCGTAAATTGGATCGGCGAGAATCTGCGCGCCCTTTGCGCAAGCCGAAATCATCAGAGCGTTCCAGGCGGTCAGCACTTTGTCGTCCAGGTGCGGCCGCACCCGTTTGGAGCGTGCATCCAGCAGAATTGCACGGGCGGCTTCGATCGCGGTGCGGACCTCTTCGCCGGACACTTCGAACCGCGCCGCGGTTTCGTCCGCGCTGTGCGCTTCATAAAGGATGTTGCGCCCGCGAAATTCGCCGTGTGGATCCTCGTGCACGTTCCCGCCGGCCTCTACGCCATATCGAAATTCGAACCATTCGAGCGTCGTCGCGTCGAGCAGCCGTGCGAGCTCATCGTGCGTCCATATATAGAACGTCCCCTCGCCTTTCACATTCGGCATCGCCGGATCGATCACGCTGTCGGCATCTTCAGCCGAGTAGAAGCCGCCTTCGGGATGCGTCAGATCGCGGAGCACGTAGTCGAAGATATCGCGAGCCGCTGCCGCAAAGAACGTATCGCCTGTGATCTGAAATGCTTCGAGATACGAAATGGCGAGCTGCGCCTGGTCGTACAACATCTTTTCGAAATGCGGCACGAACCAGCGCTCATCCACCGAATACCTGTGAAACCCGCCGCCGATCTGATCGTGCATGCCGCCCTTCGCCATCTCGCGCAAAGTAGTTAGCACCATCTCGAGCGCCTCCTCGCTCTGCGTGCGAACGTAATAGCGCAACAAGAAATTGTGCACGACGGGACGGGGGAATTTCGGAGCGCCACCGAATCCGCCAAGCTGCGGGTCGTAGCCTCGCCGGAACGCGTAGAACGCCGAGTCCAGCATCGCCGCGTCCATCTCGACTGAGCTTCGCGCCCCCGAAATTGCGTACTCCTCCAGTTGTCTTGAAACTTCGACGCTCGATTCCTGGATTCGCGCCCGGTCGTCGGCCCAAGCGCGCGCCAGGCCCTCCAGCACAGTTCGGAACCCGGGCCGTCCATAACGGTTATCCGGCGGGAAATACGTTCCGCCGAAGAACGGCTTCAATTCCGGAGTCAGCCAAACCGACATGGGCCATCCGCCGCCGCCGGTTGTCGCCTGGACGAACAGCATGTAGATGCGGTCCACATCCGGGCGTTCTTCGCGATCGACCTTGATCGGGACGAAGTAGCGGTTCAACACCTCCGCGATCTCTTCACTCTCGAAGGATTCGCGCTCCATGACGTGACACCAGTGGCAGGTCGAGTACCCGACGGACAAAAACACGGGCTTCTCTTCCTGTTTTGCTTTCTCGAAGGCCTCCGGCCCCCAAGGGTACCAGTCAACAGGATTGTGTGCGTGTTGAAGCAAATAAGGACTCTTCTCGGCCGCGAGCCGGTTCGTGTGCATGGTTCCTCCAGGGTAGCGCGGGGTTCCCGTCACGCTTTGCCCAGTTTTTCCGAAATTATGAGATACACCAGGAAACCCACAAAGAAGATCGCCACGGTCCAAGGCCCCTCGGGAATCTCGTGCGCTTCGACCAGTAACTCCTCGGTCGCCAGGTACATCATTGCGACGGCTCCGAACGCCAATACCACTGCCATCTGTGCGTCCGAGGCGCCGGACAACAGCGCCGCGCCTCCAGTGCAGCGCCGAGCGCAAGCGCGCCGATTCCCGCGGTTGCACTCAAGGCCGACAACTTCGAGCGCGATTCCGCCAGTGCAATGGTGACCGATATTCCGAGAAACAGGAACTCGAGGCTGATGGCCGCAGCCATCAACAACCCGCGCTGAGCTGTGCCGGCGAATGCGGTGCCGATCACGAGTCCGTCGATCAGAACGTCCACCGCCGCCGTAATCACCAGTCCCGCCGAGCCGAGCCGGCCGCTGTTCTCCAACTTGTGCCCGAGATGGCGAATCATCAACACCGCGACGATTCCGGCGCCGAAACCGATAACGGTCTCCACCGGCGATTGCGCGTGGATCGGGGGGCAGCAACTCCACCGCGACCGCGCAGAAAATCACGCCCGCTGCAAAATGCTGAATCTTGGCTGTCGTTTCACGGCCCGGGGCGCGGATCACCGCAACGACACCGCCGGCCATCAAAGCCGCGAACGGAACCAACGAGTAGAGGAATACTGCCCCGATACTCATGCGCCTGCCCTTAGATCCGGGAAGGCGCTCGTCGATTTCAACCGAGTTGGTTCAAGGCGCTATTTCGCGTACTCGCCGATGCCGAGTTTCTTCTGCATTTCTTCGAGCGAGATACCCTTTGTCTCGGGATAGACGAACAATACGACGAAGAATTGCAGCACCATCATCGCGGAGAAAAGCGCAAACGGCGCAGCGGTGAACCTCGAGGCCACCAGCGGATACAACCCCGAAATCGCCGCATTCATCACCCAGTGCGTCGCGCTGCCCAGACTCTGCCCTCTCGCACGAACGCGGTTCGGAAAAACTTCGCTGATGTACACCCAGATGACAGCGCCCTGAGAGAAGGCGAAGAACGCGATGTAGCTGACCAGCAGGTATACCAGCAGCCCTTCGTTCGCACGCGACGAAAAGATGTACGCCACCCCGCCCAGGGAAATCGCGGTGCCGACGCTCCCGATCAGCAGTAGCATCTTGCGTCCGACCCGATCGATCACCGTCATGGCCGCCATCGTGAACAGCAGGTTCGTCGCGCCGATCGCCACCGCCTGAAGGTCGCTTGAAACCTTGCTGAATCCGCTCCGCTCGAAGATATCGTTCAGGTAATAGAGAATCGCGTTGATGCCCGACAGTTGGTTGAACATCGCGATCGACACGGCAAGAAAGATCGGGAAGCGGTGCGCGTGTGTGAAGAGGCTCGCACCCGATGAGCCCCGCTCCGCCTGTATCGAGTCCCCGATGTCCTTCAACTCACCTTCGACATTCGGCTCTCCGATCATCGTGAGCACCTGCCGCGCCTCTTCGACCCGATCGATCTGCATCAGCCACCGCGGGCTGCGGGGAATGGTGTACAGCATCAGCCAGAACAGAAGTGCCGGCACTGCCGAAACGCCGAGCTTCCACCTCCACTCCGCTGCTCCCAGCCCCGCCTGACCCAATAGGTAATTGGACAGGTACGCCACCAGGATTCCGAGCACAATGTTGAACTGAAAGAAGGCGACCAGTCGCCCACGGCCCTTTGCTGGTGCGATCTCGGCGATGTACATCGGGCCGAGCACCGATGACCCGCCGATCGCAAGGCCACCGATGAACCGGAAGAACACCAGCGGCGACCACGCCCATGCGAAGGCGCATCCGACGGCCGAAATGAAATAGAACACGGCAAGTACTTTCAGCGACGTGCGCCGCCCGTATCGGTCCCCCGGAATCCCGGCGAACATCGCGCCGATCACGGTCCCCCACAGTGCCGCGGAAACCGTGAATCCCAAGGCGCCGGGGGAAAGGCCGTAAGTTTCGGTCAGCGCCCGCGTGGTTCCCGCGATTACCGCCGTATCGAAACCGAACAGAAGGCCGCCGAGCGCGGCGACGATAGTCGATCGCAACAGATAACTATTGACTCGCATGCGGTTTGAAAGGTGAGATGCGTTCCCAATTATACGCCCGGCTGATACAGTATCATCGCGGATTATCTATGCTGGCCCGAACGTTGTTTCTCATTCTGCTCCCGATTGCGGTGGGCGCCCAGGAGAGAGTCTTCTTCGATTTCCGCGAGGTGATGATCCCCATGCGCGACGGAGTGCGGCTGCAGACCGCGATACTCACGCCCAAGGGATCCCACGCGTCGCTTCCGGTTCTCCTGGAACGGACACCATACGGCGTGCTGGACGCGAAAACCGCCGAAGTAGGGGCACCTGCTGGGCCAGGAATCGGGAAATACATTCTGGTGTTTCAAAACCTTCGCGGCCGGTTCCGCTCCGAAGGGACGTTCGTCATGCAACGCCCGCCGCACGACCCGAAGGACGCGAAGGGCATCGACGAAACCACCGACGCTTGGGACACCATCGATTGGCTCATGAAGAATGTCTCTGGAGCCAACGGACGTGCCGGTATAAAGGGCACTTCATATTCGGCGTGGACCGCTGTGATGGCCGCCCTCGATCCGCACCCGGCGGTGAAGGCCATCGTCGAACAGGCTTCACCGGCTGACATGTTCCTGGGAGACGATTTTCATCACAACGGCGCGTTCCGGCTCAGCTACGGATTTGAATACTCCGCACTGCTCGAGACGACCGCGGCCGAAAATTACCACTTCCGATTCGATCGCGCCGACACCTACGATTGGTATCTGGCTCTCGGTCCTTTGCGCAACGCCGACGCTCGTTACTTTCACGGCAAACTGCATACCTGGGAGGACTTCAAGGCGCATCCCGATTACGACGATTTCTGGCAGCGCCAGACCGTCGTACGATACCTCGAAACGCCGAAGGTGCCGATTCTGCACGTTGCCGGCTGGTGGGACCAGGAAGATTTTTATGGACCCCAGGCCATCTACGCGAAGCTCGAACACAACGACAAGGGCCACAAAAACTATTTCGTCGCCGGACCGTGGAACCACGGCCAATGGCATGGCAATGGATCGAGGCTTGGCGCGATCACGTTCGGCTCCGATACGTCGCGATGGTATCGCGATAACGTTCTCGAACCCTGGTTCGCTTATTGGCTGCGCGGTGAAGGCGGAGTGAACGTGGCGGAAGCAACAACGTTCGAAACCGGCACGAACGTCTGGCGGCGTTACGACCGGTGGCCGCCGGAGCAGGGCATCGAAAAGCGAAGGCTGTATTTTCGAACCGGACGTACCCTGACTACAGAGGCCCCTCGCGATTCGCAAGGCTACGACGAGTACGTGAGCGATCCCGCCAATCCCGTTCCGTACCGCCCTCGTCCCGTCACGCCCACCTATCCCGGACCCGAGTGGCCCGTCTGGCTGGTCGCAGACCAGCGCTTCGCCGATCACCGGCCGGATGTGCTGACCTGGCAGACCGAACCTCTTACGGAGGACTTGCGCGTCGTCGGCGACATCACCGCTGAACTCTTCGCTTCCACAACCGGGACCGACAGCGATTGGGTGGTGAAACTCATCGACGTTTATCCGGACGATGCCCCACGCGACGAGCAAACGCACAGCATCATGGGCGGCTTCGAGTTGATGATTGCTGACGAGATCCTGCGGGGCCGTTTCCGAAACAGCTTCGAGCATCCGGAGCCCGTTCCTGCGAATGAGCCGGTGAAATACACCATCGGCCTGCATACCAACGATCACGTGTTCCTGAAAGGGCACCGGATCATGGTGCAGGTTCAGAGCACCTGGTTCCCTGTTTACGATCGCAATCCACAGAAATTTGTGCCGAATATCTTCGAAGCCGAACCGAATGACTACATCAAGGCAGTGCAGCGGGTGTACCGCACTGTCAACCGGCCTAGCGCGGTGGTGCTGCCGGTAATGCGCGACACCCGATAGAATCGGACGTTATGTTCTACCGTCATTTGGTTCTCTTTGTACTGGCCTCGGGCGCTGTCTTGTTTGCCGCCGATGCAGATCTGATTTTGAATGGCGGAAAAATCGTAACGCTGGATCGCGCAAACACTATCGCCGAATCGGCAGCGTTCAAGGACGGCCGCATCACTGCCGTCGGGTCCAGCCAGGACGTGCTGAAAGCCGAACGCGGCCCGCATACACGAGTCATCGAACTGGACGGCAAGATGGTGCTGCCCGGCTTGATCGACGCGCACGTTCACGCGCTCGATTCAGGGCTGAGTGAGTTTCGCGGCAAATTGCCGCCCCTGAATAGCATCGCCGAGATCCAGGCGTTCGTTCGCGAAAAGGCGAAGACCGCGCCTAAAGGCGCTTGGATCGTTGTTCCCCGCACGCTGCCCCCGCGCCTCGAAGAGATGCGTATGCCAACCCGGCAAGACCTCGACGTGGTGAAGGACCATCCAGTCGCCTTCGACGGCAGCTATGTGTGGTCTGCGAACAGCAGGGCGCTGCAGGTCAGCGGCATCACTCGCGATACGCCGAATCCCCCGGGCGGCGAGGTGGTGAAAGGCGCGGACGGTGAACCGAACGGCATCCTCCGGAATGCCTCGCAACTGCTGAAGGGCGTACAACGCGCCGAGAAGTTCACGGACGAGGAGAAAGCACAGGCGCTTCACAAGATGCTCGAACTGTATGCGGCGGCCGGCCTCACTGGTGTTGGCGATCGTGCAGTGACCGGCGAAGACGTTGCGCTTTACGAGAAATTGAAGGCGAACGAAGGCCGTCTGCCGGTTCGCGTCGTCTTGACCTGGCGGCCCGGCGCAAACCGGCCGGTGGAGGAGATCGAACGGGAGATTCGCGAGTCGAAGTGGACCTCCCGGATCGGCGATAACTGGCTGAAGTTCGCCACCTACAAGGTGACCCTCGATGGCGGCCAATCCGTTGGCACTGCCTATCAGCGCGTGCCCTACGGTCCGTTCGGCCGTCAGTTGTACGGCCAGACGAACCCGGATGCTCGTGGCACGCTCTTCGTGGAGCCCGACAAACTGTACCGCATCTACAAGGCGGCGCGTGCGCGCGGCTGGCAGTTGACCGCGCATGTCCAGGGCGGCGCGGCCATTGACATCTTGCTCGACGTTTTCGAACGCCTCGATAAGGATTCGCCGATCGCCTCGATGCGCAATCACGTTATGCACGGTAGTTTCTTGAGCGAAGACGCGATCGAGCGGATGAAGCGGATGGGCGTTGCCTACGACGCGCAGCCGGATTGGCTCTATTACGATGTGCCGGCGCTGGAGCGTGTATTCGGCGCGAAGAATATGCGCTGGTTCTTCCCGCTCAAATCAGTGATCGACGCAGGCATTCCGGTCGCAGGCGGTAGCGACCACATGATCGGATACGACAAGAACAACGCGGTGAACCCGTACAATCCGTTCTTCAATATGTGGATGTGCGTGACGCGCCGGATGAGGAACGGCAAAGAGTTCTACCCGGAAGAGCGCATCACGCGCCAGCAGGCGCTGCACATGTACACGACCGGCGCCGCGTGGATAGAATTCGCCGAGAAGGAACGCGGGACGATTGAGCGCGGGAAACTGGCCGACGCCGTCGTGATCGATCGCGACTTCCTGAAGTGCCCGGTCGACGAGATTCGGAGCGTCCAGCCGTTGATGACGATCGTCGGCGGGAGGATCGTATACGAGAAGAAATAGACCGCCTCAGTCACTGGGCAGACTGGCGATGGCCCTGTCTTCGGAAGCGTAGTCGTACGCTAACGGATCGGTGCGGGACGGCGGATTCGCTCGTTCCCATTCCATGGTCCGGCGCAGTGACTCTTCAATAGAGAAGGGCTCCCGGTATCCGAGTTCCGAGCGGATCCGCGAACTGTCGATGAAAAGGTCCTGCTCCAGATTGAACGGAAACACCAGGTGCCTCGGCATTTCCTCCCATGGGAGCACTGCCGTTCGGCCGTTCCACCCCAGCGCTCGTGCCCCCCGCTCGGCCCATTCGATTTCGGGGATCGGTTCGGGATCGGCGATATTGTAGACGCGCCGCGTCGCGTTGTCGGAAGTTGCTGCCAGGACGATCGCGTGCGCGACATTCTCCACATACCCACGGCAGGGCCGCCACCGCGCGGCGGTCTCCTCGAACAACAAAACAGGCCGCCGATCCTCAACTCGCTTGACGATTGGGTAAGGGCGGTGAAGAGGATCCCCCGGCCCGTAAACCATCGGCAGCCGCACGATGGTGGCGGGCAGTGCCGGGTCGGAGCGAATCGCCCGTTCCACCTCCACCTTGTTGTAATCGTCGTCAACCCACTCGAAGATACTGCGTACGGCGGCCAGTGCTTCTTTCGAATAGGTGGACGATCCTGCTCGTAGCCTGGATTCTTCGGTCAGCGGCACCGGTTCCGGCGGTCCGTCTTCCAAGCGGTGAACGATCGCCATCGCGCGGTAGACGTCGGCGCTGCTGACGGCCACGATGCGCTGAGCAATGCCGCGGAATGTTTCGAGATCGCTCTGTGCGTGCGCGGCGCTGCTGAGGATCATGTCGATCACCACTTCCGGCCCAAATTGCGCCAGTTCGTCGCGCCGCTCGGCGAGAGCGGCGCGGTCGCCCAGGAAATGATGAACGCGTTCGGGCAAGTCCGCATCCGTCTTGCCACGATGTACGACAGCCACTTCGTGCCCTTCGGCCGCCAGTTGTGCGGTCACGTGGCGGCCGATAAAGCCCGTGCCCCCGATCATCAGAATGCGCATTTCACAACCACCGGTACATCTGTTCCTGCATCAAATTGCCGCCGCATAGGATGACTGCGACGGTGGAATTTTCGAAAATTTCCGGCGCTTCGATGAGGGCCGCGATCCCGACTGCGCCGGAAGGCTCGACGACGATTCCCGCGTGCTCGTGTATCAGTCGCATCGCCAGGCGGATCGATTCCTCACGCACGAGAATCGCATCGTCCATCACCGCCTGCATATCTTCTACCGCCTCCGGAACCGGTATTCGAACTGCGATTCCGTCCGCGATTGTGTCCATTGTTTCATGCGTGATTACGGTCCCCGCCCGCCACGATTCGGTCATAGCCGGCGCACCCTCCGCTTGAACTCCAATGATCCGAACGTCCGTCCGCTGCGCTTTGCACACGCAACCGATTCCGCCGATCATCGCGCCATTGCCCACCGGCACCAGGACGGTATCGAATCGTGTGCGCGAGGTCAGAAGCTCCAACGCGATCGTCCCGGCGCCCTCCGCGATGGCGGGTTCGAGTCCGTCTTCGACGAAGCGTCCGGATCCGGCGGCCGCCATTCGCTTCGCCTCGAGTTTGGCCGCGTCAAAATCGTCGCCATGAAGCACAACCGTTGCGCCGAGTAGGCGCATTCGTTCAATCTTTAACTCATTCGCGGTGGTGGCTGCATAGATTGTAATCGGAATTCCGCGGCGGCGGCAGGCATACGCCATCGCTTGTCCGAAGTTGCCCGCGCTCGCGCAAACAATCGGGCCCGTATCCGTCAGCCGTGACACGAAGTAACATGCGCCTCGCCCCTTGAAACACCGCACAGGATTCAGCGTTTCGACTTTCAGTAAAACTTTCATGTGCAGTGTGCGCGAAAGCGGCTCACACGCATATTGCGGCGTATTGAGAAACACCGGATCGATCGCCTGCACGGCCTCGCGAACGCGGTCGAGTGACAGCCGGCGAGTGGCGGGTGCCATATATGGAATGGTAGTCGATGCTCAGGCGCCGTTCCCCACCGTATCCTTGATAACCTGATATCGAACATGGCGCAGACCAGCGTGGCGGTCGTCGCCGAAAAACCATCGGTGGCCCGCGACATTGCTCGCGTGCTCCACGCCACTAAGCAAGGGCAAGGGTATTTGCACGGCGACGGCTGGGTCGTCACTTGGGCGATCGGCCACTTGGTGGCACTTGCCCAGCCCCACGAAATACGGCCGGATTGGAAATCCTGGCGGCGCGATCTACTGCCCATGCTGCCCGAATCGTGGCCTTTGGTGGTGGGTGAGCAGACGAAAGATCAATACGAGATCGTTCGCCGCATTCTCACCTCGCCGCGCATCGACAGGATCGTGTGCGCAACCGACGCCGGGCGCGAAGGCGAACTCATCTTCCGCTACATCTACGAGGCGGCGCAATGCAACAAGCCCGTGGAGCGGCTTTGGATTTCATCGCTCACCCCCGATGCGATTCGCGACGGGTTCGCGCGGTTGAAGAGTTCGCGCGAGTACGACAGTCTCGGCGATGCCGCACGAGGCCGCAGCCGCGCCGATTGGCTGGTCGGCATGAACCTCTCTCGTGCCTACACCCTCGCCTACCGCGAAGAGTTATCGGTCGGGCGCGTGCAAACTCCCACGCTGGCCATCCTCGTGGAACGCGAACTCGCCATCCGAGCTTTCGTCCCCGAGGACTTTCGCAACGTCGTTGCTACCTTCTCCCCGCGCCCCGGCGACGCCTACAAAGGAACCTGGTTCAACCCCGGCGTCGAGCCGCTCGACCAGGCGATGCGCCTCCCAGCCGCCGCCGAAGAAGCTCAGGCGATCGTTGACCGGGTGCGCTCCGGCAATGCGGAAATCGAGAAGATCGAGTCGCAGACCAAGCGCATGGCACCGCCGCTGCTTTATGATCTGACCGAGTTGCAGCGCCACGCCAATCGCCTATACGGCTACAGCGCGCAGCGCACTCTCGAAATTGCGCAATCGCTTTATGAAAAGCACAAGCTCATCAGCTATCCGCGAACCGACAGCCGGCATCTTTCGCAGGATGTCGCGCGGACGCTGCCGAAAGTGGTCGCGGCTGTAGCTCCGTCCTACCAGGGCCTGCTCGCGCCGGGTACCGGGGAGCGTCCGCTCGGGCGCCGCTTCGTCGATGACGCGAAAGTGTCGGATCACCACGCGATCATTCCTACCGGTGTGTCGCCGGCCAGGGCGCAGTTGTCCCCCGAAGAACAAAAGGTCTTCGATTTGATCTGCCGCAGGTTGCTGTCGGCCTGGCATGACGATCACATCTGGTCGGTGACGACGGTTATCACTCTCGTGCGAATCCCCGGATTCGAGGACCGCTTTTATTCGAGCGGGACAGCGGTGCAGCAGGTGGGTTGGAAGGTGCTCGATATCGCGCTCGAAAAGAAGAGCCCGCGCAAGAAGGCCGGCGGCGCCGAAGGCGAGGACGAGAGCGCCGGAGACGAAGGCCAGTCCCTGCCGCCGGATCTTGCGGTGGGGCAGCATCAGTCGATTCTGGATGTCGAGTCTATTCTGAAGAAAACCCGGCCGCCCAAGCGTTTCACGGAAGCTACCCTGTTAACCGCCATGGAAACAGCCGGCAAGACACTCGACGACAAAGAACTGTCGGATGCGATGAAGGAGAGCGGACTTGGCACACCCGCCACTCGCGCGCAGATCATCGAAGTGCTGCTGAAACGCGGCTTCATCGAACGGCGCGGCAAGAGCCTGGAGGCGACGGACAAAGGCGTTCGATTGATCGAGGTCGTTCATCCCGAGGTGAAGAGTCCGGCCATGACCGGACAATGGGAAGCCTACCTGAAGCGCATCGAACGCGGTCAGGCGCAACTCGCCCCGTTTCTCAAGGGAATCGAAGAATACGTCACAGAGGTCGTGGGGAAGGTCGGCGTTCCTAAACCTGTGCCGCCCGCGGCCGTTGCCGCGGCTCCTCCGCCAGCGCCATTGCGAACTGCGTCCCGGGTTTCGGCTGTGCCTTCCGGATCGCTGACCGAAGTTCTCCACGAGCGCTTCAAATTCCAGGCGTTCCGTCCGAATCAGGAGGAAGTCTGCAAAGCGCTGGTCGCCGGCCGGGACGTGCTGCTCGTCATGCCCACCGGCTCCGGCAAGTCGCTTTGCTACCAACTGCCGGGCATCGTTCTTGGCGGAACGACGCTCGTCATCAGCCCCTTGATCGCGCTCATCGAAGACCAGGTCGCGAAACTGAACGCATTCGGAATGCGGGCCGACCGAATCCATTCCAATCGCGACCGTCAGGCGTCGCGCGATGCTTCGTTTGCCTATCTCGAGGGCAAACTGGATTTTCTGTTCATTGCGCCGGAGCGCCTGCGTGTGCGCGGATTTCCGGAGATGCTGGCCAAGCGAAGGCCGTCTCTCGTAGCCATCGACGAGGCGCATTGCATCTCGCATTGGGGTCACGACTTCCGTCCGGACTACCGGACCATCGGGAATCATCTGCCCTCGCTCCGTCCCGCTCCTGTAATCGCACTGACCGCGACGGCCACGCCCATTGTCCAGCGCGACATCCATGAGCAACTCGGACTGGCCACGCCGAACCGTTTCATCCACGGCTTCCGGCGCGACAACATCGCCATCGAGATAGCACGCGTTCCCGAGGGTTCGCGTTTCGACCTCGCGCGGCAAGTCCTGATGGAGGAGGGCCGGCGGCCCGGCATCGTATATGTGCCCCGCCGCCTCGATGCAGAGTCGCTGGCCGCCCAGTTGTCGAGTTCGTTTCGTGCAGCCCCCTACCACGCGGGGTTGAAAGCTGCAAAGCGCGACGAGGTGCAGGCCGCGTTTCAAGACGGGCGTTTGGACGTTATCGTCGCAACCATCGCATTCGGCATGGGCATCGACAAGCCGAATATCCGCACGATCGTTCACACCGCGCTCCCCGGAAGCGTTGAAGCATATTACCAGGAGATCGGGCGCGCGGGACGCGATGGCGCGCAGTCGCGAGCGATCCTCATGTACTCCTACTCCGATCGCTTCACGCACGATTACTTCTACGAACGTGAGTATCCGGAGCCCTTCGTGCTCGATCGAATTTTCAACGTGCTGAGCACTGTGCCGCAGGGCAAAGAGACCGTGGAACGGCGCAGTTCCGTGTACGGGGACGAGTTCGATGTTGCCATGGAGAAACTGTGGATCCACGGCGGCGCGATGATCGATTACGATGAGAACCTGACGCGCGGCAGTGCGGATTGGCGGCCTTCCTATGTTGCGCAGCGCGAGTACAAAGCCGAGCAGTTCGAACGAATGCTCAACTACGCCAGCGGTTCCTCCTGCCGCATGCTCGCTCTGGTGCGGTATTTCGGCGACATGACGGACTCGCTAAAACGCTGCGGCATTTGCGATGCCTGCGATCCCGCCGCTTCGGTGGTGCAACAGTTCCGCGAACCTTCGGCGAGTGAAAAGAAGCAAGCCGCGCGCATGCTCGAAATATTGAGGAAGAAGACCGTGTTGGCCGCCGGGCGTTTGCTGACAGAATCGTTCCAGGCCTGGGAAATCGAACGCCGGGATTTCGAAGAACTACTCGGAGGGATGGCGCGCGGCGGCCTCGTGGAGATCATCGACTCGACGTTCGAGAAGGATGGCAAAGAAATCACGTTTCGGAAAGTCCAGTTGACGAGCGCCGGCCGCGAACCGGGTGCGGAGACGGATATCTTGATGCCCGTGGTGATTGAAGGCGCGCCTGCAGCATCCCGGCGCAAGAAGAAGAAAGCCGCACCTCCGAAGAGCGCAGCCGCGACTGCCGGCCAGAGCCGGCTCGAGACCGCTCTCCGCCAGTGGCGTTCCTCTGAAGCGAAGAAAAGGAAGGTGCCGGTGTTCAACGTGTTCAACGACAAGACCCTTCGTGGAATTGTTGATGCCGAGCCGGCCTCGATGGATGATCTCGCCGAAGTCAGTGGTGTCGGGAAGAAGGTCCTGGAGAAGTACGGCGCGCAAATCCTCGAGATAGTCGGAGAGAACCTGACGTGATTCCGCGCCGGATGACCGTGCATCGAAAGCTCCTCAGGCACTGGGCCCGAAACCTGATTACAATCCCGTACCGCGATGTGCAGTGCCGCAGTGCTGTAAAATGAGAGACTTAAGATGCTTTCCATCGTCGTGCCCATCCACAACGAGGAGCCTGCCATTCTTCCGCTCTACGACCGGCTGACGGCGGTCCTCGAATCTTTGCAGAAGCCGTACGAGATTATCTTCGTGGACGACGCTTCCACGGACCGGAGCTTCGATCTTCTCGCAAACCTGGTGGAAACCGACCATCGCTTGAAAGTGCTTCGGCTTCGTCGCAACTTCGGACAAACCGCCGCGCTCTCGGCAGGGTTCGATGAAGCGCAAGGCCAGGTGATCGTTTCGCTTGACGGCGATCTTCAGCACGCGCCCGAAGACATTCCGGCGCTGCTGGGCAAAATCGACGAAGGATACGATATCGCGAGCGGCTGGCGGAAAGATCGGCTCGACAATGCGGTAACGCGCAAGTTCCCCTCTCGCGTGGCGAACTGGCTGATGTCTAAAGCGTCGGGCGTGGAACTGCGCGACTTTGGTACGACCTTCAAAGCCTATCGGGCCGAAGTCCTGAAGGATATCAATCTGTACGGGGAATTGCACCGGTTCATCCCGGCGCTCGCCAGCTTCTATGGTGCCCGCATCGCCGAAGTTCCTATTCAAAATGCTCCGCGGGCGAGCGGAGCTTCGCATTACGGCCTTAGCCGCACTTTCCGCGTCCTGTTCGACATCCTCACCATCCGTTTCCTGCTGAAGTATTTCACGCGCCCCATGCACTTTTTTGGAGCATTCGGGCTCGCGGGCCTGGGATCGGGTGGCGTGATCCTCACCTATCTGGCGATTCACAAGCTGATCTGGCAGCACGACATCGTTGAGGAGCACGGGCCGCTGATGGTCGCAGGAGCGTTGCTGTTGCTCAGCGGCATCATGATGTTCTGCACCGGGCTGCTCGGCGAGGTGCTCATCCGCACTTACTTCGAAAGCCAGGGGCGGCGCATTTACGCAGTGCGCGAGATCCGCACCCGGCGCGAACCGCAGGTGACGGACGGCGCGCGGTAAGCGATTCCGGACTCCAACTCTGATTCATGCAACTCAAAGGCGTTATTTTTGACTACGGCGGCGTGCTCTGCCGCCACCCGTCCGACGAAGCGGTAGACCAACTCGCCGCTCTCTGCGGGGTTCCGCGGGACAGATTTCTCGCCGCGTATTGGTCCCTTCGCGCGCCTTATGATCGCGGCGACCTCAACCCGCCCGAGTATTGGCATCAAGTCGGAAAAATGCTTGGTCGCACCTACACTGAAGCAGAGATCAAGGAGTTCCGCCGGCGCGATGTCCAGTTCTGGGTGCAACTCGATGAGTGCATGGTGCGCTGGGCTCGGAATCTACGGGCGGCGGGCATCCGCACGGCCGTACTGTCGAACCTGCCGCAGGATCTCGGCGAGCATCTGCGGAACGCGATGCGCTTCGTCGATGCGTTCGATCATCATTCGTTCTCGTACGAACTCCGGGTCGCCAAGCCCGAACCCGGCATCTACGAGCACGCGGTTTCCGGACTCGGGTTGCGCAAAGAGGAAGTCCTGTTCCTCGACGACCGCTCTGAAAACGTGGAGGGAGCGCAGTCGTTCGGCATTCGCGCCTTGCAGTTCGAATCCCCGGCCAAGCTGAAGGGTCAACTCGCGGAACTATCCCGCGTTACCGGCAACTTTGTGCCCGTCGGCACGCCTCCAATACTCGTCGAATAACCCCTTCATTGCTTCGCCAAGCCCTGCATGATCGAAAATCACCGACGTCCATGTCGGTTTCGTGATCACGGGGTCGAGAAGGGCGATCATTCCGCGGGTATTGTCGAACAACGCGAGTTTCATCGGCAGCGACGCGAGTTGCCGCACATCAACGCCAACCGATTTGTAATCGTCGAGCCGTTGGATGTGCTCGTCGTCGAGCGTCCCCGCTTCGAGCAGCAGCCGGCAATTCACCCCGCGCATGCGCGCCTGCTTTACCAGTTGCTCGTCCAGCGGATCCACTGCGTAGGGCGGACGTGAGAACTCGAGGTAGTCGGTATGAACGTCCGCCAGCATCCGGCGATACTGCACGGCCGTCTGCGCCGGTTCGCTGACGATTCGCAGGTAGTCGAGCGTACCCCGTCCGCCTTGACCTTCTGAGTAAGAGGTCATCAGGTCTTCTACCAGCCCGCCCGCCAACCGCGACTGGTCCGTCAACTCCTGCTGGAGCAGTTGGGCCCGCCTTTCGAGATAGGACGGAATCGCCAGACTCGGTTCCACCGCCGAGAACAATTTCGTCTTCTCCTGTACCACCTGCGCGAACCCTTTTTCGACGAGGCTGTCCAGCACCTCGTAAATCTTCTGGCGCGGCACGTGCGCGCGGGCGGCGAGTTCCAATGCCTTGAAACGTGGATGGCCGACCAGCACCAGGTAGGATCGGGCCTCGTAGGCGTTCAACCCCAGTTGCTGTAGCCTCCTCCAGAATCTTTGGAAGTCGATATCCGGGAGTTCCTTGTTCATTCAGTTGCGCTCCTGCCGCTGCCCACGATCCGTTTGCCCCGTTTAGCGACTCACCTCGCGGACACGCGTGCGTAGATAAGGTAGCTAGAGCATATCAAATCACGGTGCGAATGAGGCTGGGCCGCGAGGGATCCGGCGGTCGTGCCGCGTTACTCCACTTCAGCCGTTTTGAAGAAGTCCTTCGACGATAATCGAACGGCAGCGTGAGACATCCGTTCTACATTTCGAGCGCCTCTTCAGATTCACGGTTATAGCGCCAAATCCAGCAAACGAAGCATGTGCTTGCGAGCGTCTACTTTCCGGTTGGCGACATAAACGGCAGTAGCCGCTGCGGAGTTGCCGGACACCACGCCGGCGGCTGCGAAGTGGAAGCGAGTGTTGCGTGTCGCGGAACGAAGAACTCTTTTTCTAAAAGAGATGTCGCAATTCTTTCCCCGCACAGCGAATACGATCATCCGGTTTTCTCTGTTCGGCATCCTGTTGGCGGTCGGAGCGTTGATGTGGCTCGGTGCTCTGATCGTCAGGTCGCCTTACGAAACCGTGCAAAACGTTCCTCGCCAGCAACCCGTCCCGTTTAGCCACGAACATCACGTCGGCGGTCTCGGGATTGACTGCCGGTACTGTCACACCACCGTTGAAACCTCCTCGTTCGCAAATCTGCCGGCAACCAAAATTTGCATGAACTGCCATTCGCAGATGTGGGCCGTCGCTCCTGTGCTCGAACCCGTTCGCGAAAGTTATCGAACCGGCAAGTCGATCCAATGGACGCGTGTGAACGATCTGCCGCAGTTCGTCTATTTCAACCACGCCATTCATGTGAACAAAGGGATCGGCTGTTCTACCTGCCATGGCCGCGTGGACAAGATGCCGCTGACTTGGCAGGCACAGGATCTCCGCATGGGTTGGTGCCTGGATTGCCACCGCCACCCCGAACAATACGTGCGCCCGAAGGATCGAGTATTCGACATGGAATACGCGCCTCCGCCCGACCAGATCGCGCTCGGCCGCCGTCTGGTCCGGGAGTACCACATACAGAGCCTTACTAGTTGTTCGAACTGTCACCGATGAGCAGCGACTTTACAGATCGGAGCATCGTGCCATTGTCGGCATTGGCGAGCGGAGATTCGCGCGATCGTTACTGGCGTAGTCTCGAGGAATTCTCCGGAGCCGAAAGCGTCGATGAACTCATCCACACTGAATTCCCCCCGAATCCGACCGAAATGCCGGACGACGCATCGCGCCGGCGATTCCTGCAACTCGCGGCCGCATCGCTCGGCCTTGCGGGGTTGACCGGTTGTACGCGCCAGCCCGTTGAATTCATCGTCCCTTATGTCGATCCGCCGGAACGCGCCATCCCCGGGCATCCGCTTTACTTCGCGACCGCAGTGCCGGTGGGCGGCGTCGCGCAGGGCGTCATCGTAGAGAGCCACCTCGGCCGCCCGACCAAGATCGAAGGAAATCCCGATCATCCCGCGAGCCTGGGCGCGACCTCGGTTCAATCCCAGGCGAGCGTGCTCGACTTGTACGATCCCGATCGCTCGCGCCAGATCAGCTACAAGGGCGATTGGCGCAGTTGGGAGGATTTTCTGATCGCGCTGAACCGGGCCATCGATACTCAGCGTGGTTCGGGCGGTGCGGGTCTGCGTGTGCTGACGGGCACGGTTACATCGCCGACTCTCGGCGCGCAGATCTTGGCGTTGCTGGATGCGTTTCCTCGAGCGAAGTGGCATCAATACGAACCTGCGGGTCCGCACTCGGCGCGCGCCGGAGCGCAGATGGCCTTCGGCCGGCCCGTGAATACCTGGTACAAACTGGATACGGCGGCGGTCGTCCTCGCGCTCGATTCCGATTTCCTTGCTTGCGGCAACACGTCCACTCGTTACGCGCGAGACTTCGCGGACCGTCGTACGCGCGGCGATCGCACCGACATGAATCGCCTGTACTCCGTCGAGAGCACAATGACGGCGACTGGCGGCAAAGGGGATCACCGGCTTCGACTGCGTTACGCCGAAATCGAAACCTTCGCCCGCCAGCTCGCGGGAGCGATCGGCGCAGCCGGCGCTGGGGCGGGCAACTCGTCGATTCATCCCGAGTGGATTAGCGCAGTGTCGCGCGACTTAATAGCGCACCGCGGACAATGCGCGGTGATTCCGGGCGATCATCAATCGCCTGCAGTCCATGCGTTGGCCCACGCCATGAACGCTGCACTCGGCAACACCGGCAGGACTGTCATCTATACGGATCCTGTCGAGGTGCGTTCCGTGGACCATATCGCCTCATTGCGCGAACTCATCACCGACATGGATTCGGGCGCCGTCGAGTTACTCCTGATCATGGGCGGCAATCCCGTATACGACGCTCCGCTCGACTTCGATTTCACTTCGCGCCTGCAGAAGGTCAAAACGGCGGTCCACGTCGCGCTGCACGATAACGAAACCAGTGTGCGATGCCAGTGGCATATTCCCGAATCGCACTTTCTCGAGGACTGGGGCGATACGCGTTCTTTCGATGGCACCGTCACCATCATGCAGCCCCTCATCGAGCCGCTGTACGATTCGCACTCTTACCTGCAGGTGCTCGATGCGATACTCAATCCGCCCGGTCGCTCGACTTACGACATCGTTCGCGCCTACTGGAGCAAGACTGCAGGTGCCGCCGATTTCGAGCAGTGGTGGCGAAAGATCGTGCACGACGGCTTGATCGCAGGCTCGGCGCTTCCCGGCACGACTCCTGCTGTCACCGCAGGAGCATCCGCCGCCGCGCCGCCGCAAACTGCCCAACTGGGCATGGAGATCGTCTTTCGGCCCGATCCGTACATGTACGACGGCCGGTTCGCCAACAACACCTGGCTGCAGGAATTGCCGCAGCCGATGACCAAACTGACCTGGGACAACGCAGTCCACTTGAGTCCCGCGACGGCGCGGCGCTTGGGGCTGGTCAGTCAAAACCGTGTACAACTCACCTACCGCGGGCAAAGCGTCGAGGGCGATGTTTGGGTGACACCCGGACAACCCGACGAGTCCGTGACGGTCCACCTCGGCTGGGGACGATGGCGTTCCGGACGCGCCGGCGACGGTGCGGGATTCAGCGCCTACCGTCTCCGGCGCTCAGACGCGCTGTGGTCCGGTGTCGGGCTCGAGATACGTAAACTCGACAAACCCTACCCCTTGGCAACGACCCAGATGCATCAGGCGATGGAAGGCCGCGACCTCGTGCTTGCCGCGACCGCGGATGAATACCGCAACAATCCGCATTTCGCTCAGCGCGAAGCGAAAGAACCGCCGACCCATCTGACTCTCTATCCGCAGTGGAATTACACAGGGTATGCCTGGGGTATGTCGATCGACCTGACCCGCTGCGTCAACTGCAATGCTTGCGTTATCGCCTGCCAGGCCGAAAACAACATTCCGGTGGTCGGCAAAGCACAGGTCCTGTCGCGGCGCGCCATGCATTGGATCCGCATCGATACTTACTACAAAGGTTCACCTGAGGATCCGGAAGCGTATTACCAACCGCTCCCGTGCATGCAGTGTGAGAATGCTCCCTGCGAGCTAGTCTGTCCCGTTCAGGCCACGAACCACAGCAGCGACGGCTTGAACGACATGGTCTACAACCGCTGTGTCGGTACGCGCTATTGCTCGAATAACTGCCCCTACAAAGTGCGGCGGTTCAACTTCCTGCTGTTCCAGGACTGGGTAACCGAGTCGATCAAACTCCAACGTAACCCCGACGTGACAGTCCGGAGCCGCGGAGTCATGGAGAAGTGTACTTACTGCGTACAGAGAATCCGTGAGGCCGAGATCCGTTCCCGCATCGAGAATCGCTATATTCGGGACGGCGAAATACAAACTGCGTGCCAGCAGGCCTGCCCGACCGAGGCAATTGTCTTCGGCGACATAAACAACCGCAGCAATCTCGTTGCGAGGCTCAAGGCGCTCCCTTTGAACTATGCGCTCCTCGCCGAACTCAATACTCGCCCCAGGACGACGTATCTTGCCGAGTTGCGCAATCCCAACCCTGAACTAACCAAAGGACCGGGCGCATGACGGTCGACGAGAAACAAAGAACGGCCATGCGCCCGCTCGATCCCGGATCCGAACTCCCGGTGATCATCGGTGGCCAGACATTCGGGACGGTGACTGACCAGATCACCTCCGTCGTTCTCAGCCGAAAGACACCGTTGTTCTGGTACTGCTGTTTCTCGGTCGGGATGCTCGCGCTTATCATGTTCGTGGCTTCGGCCACTTATTTGTTCATCCGCGGCGTCGGAGTATTTGGCATCGAAATACCCGTGGCCTGGGGCTTCGCGATCACCAACTTCGTATGGTGGATCGGGATCGGCCACGCGGGAACCCTCATCTCCGCGATCCTGCTGCTTCTTAACCAGAGTTGGCGCAACTCTATCAATCGCTTCGCCGAGGCAATGACGATATTTGCGGTCATGTGCGCTGGAGTGTTCCCGATCCTGCATCTCGGACGCCCGTGGCTGTTCTACTGGCTGCTACCGTACCCGAACACCATGCACGTACAGCCGCAATTCCGGAGTCCGTTGGTCTGGGATGTCTTCGCGGTCTCCACCTACGCGACTGTATCGGTGATGTTCTGGTATCTCGGAATGATCCCCGATTTCGCGAGTCTGCGCGACCGGGCCAGGAATCGTTTCGCGTACGGCGTCTATGGGGTCCTCTCACTCGGGTGGCGCGGCGCATCGCGGCACTGGCGCTGGCACGAGACCGCCTCCTTGCTGCTAGCTGGTCTCGCCACGCCGCTCGTCTTGTCGGTCCATACGGTTGTCAGTTTCGATTTCACCATCGCCATCTTGCCCGGATGGCATTCAACGATTTTTCCACCTTACTTTGTCGCCGGTGCAATTTACTCCGGATTCGCAATGGTGCTGATGCTCGCGATCCCACTACGGGCCGTCTATGGGCTCCACAACCTGATTACCGAACGCCACCTGAATAACTGCGCGAAGCTGATGCTCGCCACCGGGCTGATTCTCGCTTACACGTATGCGATCGAACCCTTCACCGCCTGGTACAGCGGAGATACTTTCGAAATGGGGGTTGTGTATAACCGAGCTTTCGGCCCCCAAGCCTGGACTTACTGGGTGACCCTCACCTGTAACGTATTTATTCCGCAATTACTTTGGTTCCGAAAAATCCGCCTCAATCCCAAATCGCTATTCTTCGTTGCCGCCGTGATCCTGTATGGAATGTGGATTGAACGCTACATGATCATTGTCACGTCGCTCGATCGCGACTTCCTGCCATCCTCCTGGTCGTACTTCATCGCTACGGCCTGGGACAACGCGGTGCTGTTCGGCTCGGTCGGGCTGTTCGTCGTTGCCTTCATGCTATTCGTTCGCTTCTGCCCGATGATCTCGATCTTCGAAGTCCGGGAGTTGTTGCCGTTCTCGAAACCCGGCGGAGGTTCGGAAAAATGAACCATCCAATGATCTACGGAGTTCTCGCCGAATTCGATGATCCCGGCATTTTCGTCCAAGCCGCGCGGGAAGTTCGGGAAAAAGGATACAAGCGGTTCGAAGCTTATACACCGTACCCGGTGAAGGCCTTGGACGAAATTGTTCCAGGAGGCGATCCCGTACCCGCCATGGTCTTTGGTGGCGGCGTCGTCGGTGCCGGATCGGCCTGGCTGTTGCAGTACTATATCGCCGCGATCGACTATCCCATCAATGTCGGTGGCAGGCCGCTATACAGTTGGCCTTCATTCATCCCTATCACGTTCGAGCTGACTGTACTGTTTGCATCGCTCGCCGCATTCTTCGGGACCTTATGGCTCTGCGGATTACCGCTGCTCCATCATCCCGTCTTCAATTGGCGTAAGTTCGCGGAAGCTTCGCGGGATCGTTTCTTCCTCTGCATCGAAGCTCGCGACCCTCGGTTCGGCTATCACACCACCGCTGACTTCCTCCTGGAACTCGGCGCCCTGGAGGTGCGCGAAATTGAGAACGAATAGCGCGCCTTCCGCTTTGGTGAAACGCATGCGGCTTGTATTCCCGGCGCCGGCCGCTTGCGTCTCGGCGATCCTGCTCGTCCTGCCGGCGGCCTGGATGGCCGGATGCCGCCGCGACATGCAGGATCAACCGAAAGTAACGCCTCTGGTCCCGAGTAAGTTCTTTGCAGACGGACGCTCTGCGCGTCCCATACCCGCGGGTACCATTGCGCGCGGCGATCTGAATGTAACCGACTCCGTGCACACCGGAACCGCGAACGGCGTTTTTCTCGAGTCGATTCCCATGCCAGTGAACCAGGCGCTGCTGAAGCGCGGTCAGGAGCGATTCGACATTTTCTGCAGCCCTTGCCATGGTTTGTTGGGCGATGGCTACGGGATGGTCGCCCGCCGCGGCTTCAAGGCGCCGGCGAATTTCCATTCAGCCCGTCTACGCCAGGCCCCTCCCGGCTACGTCTTCCGCGTCATTACGAACGGCTACGGAGGAATGGGAGACTACTCGGACCAGATTCCCGATGTCGCCGATCGATGGGCCATCGTCGCCTACATCAACGCCTTGCAACTCAGCCGCAACGCGACGCTTGCCGAGGTGCCGGCCAACGCTCGACCGCAATTGGAGGCGCAGCGGTGACACCCACATTCACCATAACGCCGGAACTCGATCGCGATCTCTCGCGATGGCAGCGCCCGGCTTTGGGCCTCGGCGTCCTTCTACTGCTGGCCTCCATCATTGGTGCATTCTTCACCCCGGATGACTTCTATCGCTCCTATTTGTTCGGATATCTGTTCTGGATCGGACTGGCTCTAGGCTCGATGGCCATCGTCATGATGCAGTATCTCACCGGCGGCGCATGGGGAGTGGTGACGCGCAGAACATTCGAATCGGCAATGCGAACGCTTCCTCTGCTCGCCTTGCTATTCATTCCCATTGCAATCGGTATGTCGCATCTGTACCCCTGGTCGCATCCCGACGTCGTTCGCGGCGACGAAGTGATGAAGCACCGCAGCGGATACATGAACGCGGCAATGTTCCTGATCCGCGCCGCGGCTTACTTCGCCATCTGGCTGACCTTCGCGTTCTTCCTGAACAAGTGGTCGGGCGAACAGGACGAGACCGGCGACGGCCAGGACCTTCTCGCGCGCATCAGCGCCCCGGGGTTGATCGTGTACGTGTTCACGGTCACGTTTTCCTCCGTCGATTGGGCGGAATCGCTCGCGCCGCACTTCTTCTCCACCATGTGGGGATTTCTGTTCGTCGCCATGCAGGGCCTCACGGCGATGTGTTTCGGCATCGTGGCCATGGCTCTGCTGTCGCGGCGCCGGCCGATGTCCGAAGCATTGCACCCGGCGCACTTCCAGGACCTCGGAAAGCTGCTGCTGATGTTCGTAATGCTGTGGGCATACTTCGCCTTCTCGCAGCTTCTGATCATCTGGTCCGGGAATCTGTCCAACGAGATCCCCTGGTATGTTTACCGCTTCGCGTCCTCCTGGGGGTGGCTGGGCGTTGCTCTCATCAATCTTCAATTCATCATCCCGTTCCTGTTGCTGCTCTCCCGTCCCCTCAAGCGCACTCCCTGGGCCCTGTGCGCCGTGGTCGGCATTCTCCTTATCATGCGCTTTGTCGATCTGTTCTGGATCGTGATGCCGGAATACTACAAAGGCGGATTTCGCATCAGCTGGTTGAACTTCTCGGTCCCGCTGGCTTTGGGTGGGTTGTGGGTCAGCGCATTCCTTTGGCAGTTGAAGAAGCGGCCGTTGTTACCGCTTCAAGCTCCGAATCTCGAGCAAGCGTTGCACCATGGTGAAGAATGAAAATGTAGAACGACGCGGATTCCTGAGCCGTCTCCTCGCGGGCGGACTTTGGATCTCCGCGGCCGCAATGGCGTTCAGCGGTTGGATTCGCGGCGAGGCCGCTCCAGCCGCGGGGGGATTGCGGAACCCCGACGTTCAGTTCGAAGCCACCGACATCAGTGCCCGCGCAGTCGTGTGGACGGTCTCCGGTATCGTCGTTACCACTTGGATTTTGGTTTGCCTCCTCTACTTACTCTTCAGTTACTTCGCGAATGTTCACCAGGAAGAGAGCCCGCGCCCCTTGCCGATCACATCCCAAGGTCCGCTCGTACCGCCGGAGCCGCGTATCCAAGAATCCCCCGCGCGCGATCTTCATGATGTTCGCTCGTCAGCGCAACTCGAGTTAGATAAGTACAGTTGGTCCGATCGCGGAAAGGGCACGGTCAACATACCGATCGACCGCGCCATCGACTTACTCGCGCACCGCGGCATCCCGGCTAGAAGGGCCCCGGCAAATATGTTCTTCGAGCCAACCGCCGGAACGCGCCGCACTGGATTTGAGGGAAAGGTGGAACCGGAGCCGCGATGAAATTACCAGCCGTCCTTTTCATCGCGTGTTCGCTTGCGCCCGTAGCGGCGGCAAAGGACCGCGACAAGCCCAGTCTTCCGCAGGCTCTTCAAGGTATCGGCATCGACCAGAAGCTGAACGCGACCATTCCTCTCGATACCGAGTTCCGCGATGAAAGTGGCGCGCCCGTGCCACTACGGAAATTCTTCGGACAACGCCCCGTACTCCTTATCCCCGTCTATTACACCTGCCCCATGCTGTGCAGTCAGATCCTCAGTGGAGTTGTCGCGGGTCTGCGGCCGCTGTCGCTCGTGCCCGGGCGCGACTTCGAAGTAGTCGCTTTCAGCTTCAATCCTTCCGACACGCCGGGAGACGCGGCGGGCAAGCGTGACCTCTATACTCGCCGATACTCTCGTCATGGCGGAACAGCAGGTTGGCACTTCCTCACTGGCTCGCCCGCCTCGATTCACGCGCTCACCGAGGCGATCGGTTTTCACTACCGCTGGGATCCCAAAACGCAGATGTTCGTCCACGCGAGCGGACTGATGGTCGTCACTCCGGAAGGCAAACTGGCCCGCTACTTCTACGGAGTCGAATACGAGCCGAAGGACCTCAAACTCGGGCTCATCGAAGCCTCGAATAACAGAATCGGATCACCTGTCGACCAGATTCTTCTGTTCTGCTACCACTACGACCCCAACACCGGGAAATACGGGGCCATCGTGATGAATGTCCTGCGCCTCGCCGGCATCGCAGCACTCGTCCTGATGGGTTTGGGGTTTGCCTTCTTGTGGCGCTTCGACCGGCGGCGACACCGCGACACGCTGGAGGAGGTGCGTCACTCGTGAGCATCGCGCCAGCGCTGTTGCTTCAGAGTTCGGTGACGAAAGAGTACGACGTCTTCTTCTGGTCGATGGTCGTCCTGTGCGGGTTTGTCGCCACTGGAATAGCGATCTTTACCGTTTTCGCGGTCTGGAGATATCGCCGCAAAGATCCGAACGAACTGCCACCTCAAATCGCGATGAACATACCTGCCGAAGTGACGTGGATCGCTCTCCCGTTCCTGTTCTTCATGACGATGTTCGTATTCGGCGTCAAATTGTACTTCGATATCGAGCGTCCGCCGGGCAATTCGGAAGACGTCTACGTCGTGGCGAAGCAGTGGATGTGGAAGTTGCAGCACATCGGTGGGCAGCGCGAGATCAACACTCTGCACGTCCCAGTCGGACGCGCCATCCGCCTCAATCTGATTTCTCAGGATGTCATCCACAGTTTCTTTGTTCCCGACTTCCGCATCAAGCAGGACGTCCTGCCGAAACGCTACACAACCATCTGGTTCAAGGCCCTGCATCCCGGTAAGTATCATCTCTTCTGCGCCGAATACTGTGGGACCAATCATTCGCGGATGATCGGTTGGGTGTATGCGCTGGAGGCGAAAGACTACCAATTGTGGCTGGAACAGGGCGGCGCCGAGGGCTCGCTGGCATCGACGGGAGAAAAGTTGTTTCACCAGTATGGATGCAGTAATTGCCACCATTTCGACGGTCACGGGCGCTGCCCCAATCTCGTTGGACTCTACAAGCGGCCGGTACGCATCGCGGGCGGTGAAACGGTAATCGCCAATGACACATACATTCGCGAATCGATCCTCGACCCGAAGGCGAAAGTCGTGGAGGGATTCCAGGCCGTGATGCCGACATTCCAGGGCCAACTTACGGAAGACCAGGTGATCGCGCTCATCGCCTACGTTAAAGCAATCGGCCCGGAACCCGGAACTGCCATGCCATCGAGCGCGGGTGGCGCTCCGGCCGATTACGACAGCCAGCCAGGCATTGCGGGGCCGGGTTCGCCGCCGTTGAACGAGCCCAAGCCGGGGGTTCATTAAGATGCTGCAAACCGTTCGACAACCGGTTACCACGAACTATCTGAACGAGAAGACCGGAATCCTGTCCTGGCTGTTGAGCACCGACCACAAGCGGATCGGCTTGCTCTATGTCGCATCGATAACGGTGTTCTTCTTTATCGGCGGCCTGTTTGCGCTGTTGATGCGCCTTCAGCTATTGAGCCCCACAGGATTGCTGGTAACTCCAGAGACCTATAACAAGCTCTTCTCCATGCACGGAATCATGATGGTTTGGTTCTTTCTGATCCCATCGATTCCGAACACGATCGGTAACTTCGTGCTACCTATGTCTATCGGCGCGAAGGATCTGGCGTTTCCAAAGCTGAACCTGCTCAGTTGGTATGTCTTTAACCTTGGGGGATTGGTGACGCTATACGCGATGGTTCGCGGCGGCGTGGATACCGGTTGGACGTTCTATACCCCCTTTAGCACAAGTTACTCCACCACCTATGTCGTTGCCGCCGCCATGGGAATCTTCATTTCGGGCTTCGCATCCATCATGACCGGGGTGAACTTCATCGCGACCATCCACCGGATGCGGGCCCCAGGTCTGACGTGGTTTCGTTTGCCGATCTTCGTATGGTCCACTTACGCCACCAGCATCATCTTTGTCCTCGCGACACCGGTGCTCGCCGTGACACTGCTCATGGTAGGCATTGAGCGCATCTTTCAAGTCGGGATCTTCGATCCGGCTTTGGGCGGCGATCCCATACTGTTTCAACACATGTTTTGGTTTTACTCGCATCCGGCCGTCTATATAATGGTGCTCCCGGCAATGGCCGTTGTCAGTGAAATCATCCCTGCGTTCTCCCGGAAGCCGCTCTTTGGATACAAGGCCGTCGCGTTTTCGAGCATGGCCATCGCGATCGTCGGATTCCTCGTCTGGGGACACCACATGTTTGTCGCGGGCGAGTCCGTTTACTCCGCTATGGCCTTCTCGCTGCTCAGCTATCTCGTCGCAGTCCCCTCGGCCATCAAAGTCTTCAATTGGACCGCAACTATGTACAAGGGTTCGGTAACACTCGAAACACCGATGCTATATGCGATTGGATTTGTCGGTCTTTTCACCATTGGAGGCATGACCGGGTTATTCCTCGCCGCGATTGGACTTGACGTGCATGTTACGGACACTTATTTCGTCATCGCGCATTTCCACTACATCATGGTTGGCGGTACCGTTATGGCGTTTCTCGGGGGCATCCATTACTGGTGGCCGAAGATCAGCGGCAAAATGTACCCCGAATTCATTGCGAAGCTTTGCGCGCTTACCGTCTTCCTTGGCTTTAACCTGACTTTCTTTCCACAATTTGTCCTCGGCTATTTGGGAATGCCGCGCCGGTATGCTACCTATCCGCCGGAATTCCAGGTGTTGAACGTACTATCCACCGCCGGCGCGTCGATACTCGGAATCGGCTACGTCGTGCCGCTGATCTATTTGATTTGGGCCTGGAAGTACGGACACCCCGCTCCGCCGAATCCTTGGCGCGCGACAGGACTGGAGTGGAAAACTCCATCTCCTCCGCCGAAGCACAACTTCGAGACCACGCCGGTAGTGACATGGGGCGCCTACGATTACGAGGCGCAGAAGGAGGAGTTGCAACTTGGCTGACCCCGGCGTCCTCGCCGTTCGTGAGCAGTTCAACAATCCGGAGCAGCAGCGAGAAACCGCCACTGTAGGGATGTGGATCTTCATCGTCACCGAGGTGATGCTCTTTGGCGGTCTCTTTGCCGCGTTCTCCGTCTACCGCCTGTCCTTCTATCAAGACTTCACCCACGCTAGTGGCGAGATGCAGTTCTGGATGGGCGCCGTGAACACTGCGGTGCTCATTTGCAGTAGCCTCACGATGGCTATGGCGGTCCACAGTGCGGAGACGGGCCGTCAGGGGCGCCTTGCGCTGTTCTTCATTCTGACCATCCTCATCGGCATGGTGTTCCTCGGCATCAAGTTCACCGAGTACTATCTGCACTACCAGGACCACAAAGTGCCGGGCTTCTGGTTCGAAGCGTCGGGACCTTATGCCGCCCACGAACAGATGTTCTTCGTCTTCTACTTCATCATGACCGGCCTTCATGCGACGCACATGCTTGTCGGAATAGGAATCCTGTCGGTGCTCCTGTTGCGAAACCTGATGGGGTCGTTCTCCGACCTGTATCACACTCCAATCGATCTGGCCGGTCTCTATTGGCACTTTGTGGATATCATTTGGGTCTTTCTGTTCGCGATCTTTTACGTCGAGGGAGCGCACTTGCGATGAGCCACCCGAAAGTTTCGAGCAGAACCTACTTACTCACGTGGGGTGGTTTGCTCGCCCTGACGTTGCTGACTTCCTTGCTCGGTCTGATCGACTTAGGACAGTTCAGCGTCATCGTCGCGGTCTTGATCGCCGCCATGAAAGCATCGTTGATTGCGGCTTTCTTCATGCACGCCTTGTACGACTCCAAGTTGGTCCGTGTCGTGATAGCCGGCGGTGTCGCCTGGTTTCTCATCCTCGTGAGTTTGACCCTCGGCGACTACATCACACGCGGCTGGCTCCCTTTTCCGGGCAAGTAAACATGGATCCCGGCAAGATTGCTTTCGGCGCTCCCGGCGATGAACCATTTTGGGCGCACGCCGACAAGGACGCTGTAGGCACTGCCTGGAATCCTGCGAGCCGCGTTTGGTTCACAACGTGGCGGGGCGTCCTCACCGAAGTGTTCTACCCCACCGCCGACAGACCGCAACTTCGCGAGCTCCAATTCTTCATCTCGAACGGGGAATTCCTGCACGAAGAGCAGAAGGATCTGGACTGCCATGTCGAACGCATTCCGGGTTCCCAGGGCTACAAGATTCAACGAAAGTCGCCGGACGGGGCCTACAGCTTTGAAAAGGAAATCATCGCGGATCCCGACCAGAGTTGCGTTCTTCAGCGCGCCTCTTTCTCCGGTCAGATATCCGGCCTCCGCTGCTACGTTGTGTGTAACCCGCACCTGGAAGTTGGAGGTGCGGATAACAACGCGCAGGTAATTCATTCCGGCGACCGGTTCGTCCTGGCTGCGAGTAAGAACGATCGGTCGTTGGTTCTCGCCGCCGAACCCGCATTCGAACGGCTCTCCTGCGGGTACGTTGGGCGCAGCGATGGCGCTACCGACTTGCGGCAGCACCGCCGTATGCAGTGGGAGTTCGAGAAGGCAGAGCATGGCAATGTCTCCCTTACTGGCGAGATCGACATCGCCCGCCATCCCGACTTCACAATTGTGCTCGGGTTTGGCGAGACCCTGCACGCGGCCGTATCCGCAGCGCTGCATTCCATCAGCGTTCCGTTTGCGGAGAAGCGGCAGCGTTTTGTGCAGGGCTGGCAGATGAACAGGGATGTGGATGACCGGTTGTCTCCGGCCACCGGCGACGGCGGCCGCCTCTTCAGAAATAGTCGTGACATCCTGGTGGTCCATAAGGATAAAACGTACCTCGGCGCATTTGTTGCCGCTTTGTCTGTTCCCTTTGGCGAGGTTCGAACCGACGAAGATGGAAAGGGCGGGTACCATCTCGTTTGGCCTCGGGATGTCGTCAACAGTGCCACCGCGTTGCTCGCGATCGGTGACCGCCGAACTCCCCTCGAGACTCTCATCTACCTGGCCGTCGCCCAGCGTGAAGACGGAAGCTTTGCCCAGAATTTCTGGGTTGACGGACAACCCTGTTGGTCGGGCCTTCAACTGGACGAAGTAACATATCCGATCATTCTGGCCTATCGCCTGAAACAGAACGGAGCGTTGAACGCATTTGATCCGCTGCAGATGGTGCTGAATGCTGCGGAGTATATAGTGCACCGAGGGCCGATAACTCCGCAGGAACGGTGGGAACAACTGAGTGGTTACTCCCCCAGTACGTTCGCAGTAGTGATTGCCGCGCTAATCTGTTCGGCTTCGTTTGCTCGCGATGCCGGATACGCCAGCGCCGCGGATTTCCTCTGCACCTACGCGGACTATCTAGTCGATCACCTTCGAGACTGGACGGTGACCGACAATGGCGATCTGCACCCGGAGATTCGCCATCATTTCATTCGCATCAATCCGGCTCCGCCCGGTGACGCTTCCCAGGCCTCGCCCGACGACGCCATTGTTCATCTTCCAAACCAGCGCCCAGGCAGCCGCGAGGACTATCCCGCGCGGAACGTCGTCGATGCCGGTTTTCTTCATTTGGTCCGCTATGGCATTCTGGCACCCGACGACCCTCTGATCATCGATTCGATCAAGGTCGTAGATCACGTTTTGAAGGTTGAGACCCCATTCGGTCCGTGTTGGCGTCGGTTCAATCACGACGGGTACGGTCCGCGAGACGACGGCGCTCCGTACCACGCCTGGGGCTGTGGGCGCGCCTGGCCCCTCCTCACTGGAGAGCGGGGCCACTATGAACTCGCGGCGCACCACGATGCACGCCCGTATCTCCTCACGATGGAGCGGCTCGCGACATCGACAGCACTGCTGGCCGAACAGGTTTGGGACCAGCCTATCGAACTCCACGGGCGCCAGATGTTCGGCCGTCCTGTAGCTTCCGCCGTTCCGCTCGCCTGGGCGCATGCTGAGTATCTGAAACTCGCACTATCGATCCAGAATGGCGCCGTGCTCGACCGAATCCCGGAGGTAGCGAATCGCTACTTACACTCGAAGCAGCGCAACAGAACGACCATGTGGACCTTGCATTATCAAGTGAATTCGGCAAAGGCTGGTGAAACCCTGCGCATCTACACTGATCGTCCTTTCCGGCTCAGATACTCGCTGACGAATTGGGTCGACATGCACGACGAGGATGCGACCGAAACCGGGATCGATGTTTACTACACGGACCTTCAATTGGCTCCCGATCAATCCGCTCCAATCCGCTTTACATTCCTGTGGAAAGACTCCGGCGCCTGGCAAGGTTGCGACTATTCGGTACAGATTGCGCGCTAGCGCTCTATTACTCTGTTGCTCGAACGCGGTTTACGTCCACGCGAATCAGGGATCGCACGCCTGAAGGCACCCATGCCTCGTGTTCTTGAGCCGTTACTCACCGGTATGGGGATGTCTCCAAACCGTGTTTTACCGTCTTGATCGCTCTTTCTGTAGTGAGTTTCCGCCGCTCGGCGGCGATCAGCACGCTCGAATCGACAACGAATCCCAGTAGGGTGGATTCCATGGCTCCTGATGCGCTTTGATACCTTCCTCGATATCGCGGGTAAATTCGTCATCCATCACTACCGTCGATCCTCGCCCTTTCAGATCGGCGATGATTTCCGAGATCATCCGCCCCGAGGGTCTCGAAGGTCTGATCACGGCGACAGGGCGGTTCCCCTGCTCGATCACAATCTCGCTGCCTTGCCGCACTTGTCTCATGACATCGGCGATATTCTTCACCAGTTTGGCTTCGGTCATGTCGATGATGGCCATATCTCGATAGAAGCCGCACGAGGGCAGAAAAGCTCGAGGTGCTGAGTGAAAGACATGCGGACAGTACATCGCCGGGTGCAGGCGCTTCTTCGTTCCTACTCGGAGTCGCGCCGGCACCTCGCCGTGCTATTCTTTCACCAAGGGATGCTGGGATTCAAGCAACAGTTGCGTCGAGTTGTCGCTATCTGTTTGCCTGCACTCCTGTCGTTTGCCTCACTGGTTCCTGTCCTCGCGCACGCCGTTACTTCCCCTACGTCGGGCATGGCATGCTGCCGCACGAAAGCGAGATGCTGTTGCCACAAATCCGGCCAGCCGGACGGCCCGGCCATCGCGAAAGCCGGCTGTGGAAGTTGGTGCTCTCAGTTCCGCTTCGTCACGAGTTCGAAGATTTCCTTTGCCCATCAGGGTCGCGATTTGTGGGCGGCGGCGCCGCTCTTACATCTCTGTCCGCCCGGTCACGAGCGAACACTGAAATCCCGCTTCCGTTCGCACGATCTTCTTCAACGTCCGCCCCCGCCCTTCTTGCTCACTTAGATACTCTTCCTTTCAAAATGCACCGGTCGCCTCTTTAATCAGCATCCGGAGCAATCGTCCACAACGTCGCGAATGGAGCTGGAATCGATGCTTCTGCTATCGAGCATCTACGATTTCCGGGGTTCGCTGCCCCACGCTGCTATTCGTGTATCTTCTGTAATACTCATACTCGCCTTTCTGCTTCCGGTGTTCGCCGCTCCGCTGGTAGCGGCCGTGTACGGGCATCGCGCATGCGCCATGACGTGCTGCGCGAAATCGTCGGCAACCTGCTGCCGCCACACACCTCAGCCCCGTCCGCACGCTGGTCCCTTACTGAGCGGAGGTCCCTGTTGCCTGCCCTCCTGCTCTGGCTTTGCGGCGCTGTCAGACTCTCCGGGGCACACCGCACGCGTTGCGATGAAATGCGGTTCGCCACTTTACGTCTCCCAAATCGCATTCCGGAATGTGTATTGTGCGCCGCAACAACGTGACCCATCTGTTTCGCGCTTGCAACGACCCCCCCCGCTCTAATTAGTTAGTTAGTGTCACCGGCGCGTCGCCCGGGCATGTGCCCCGCCGATCGTCGCTCCGTTGAGATAGCTGCTGGGGGTCGATATGAAAGCGTACAATCTTGCTCTTTTCGCTGTGATCCTGACCTGCTCCGCGCAGGAAACGTTGAACTATGGCGCCATCGGCGGGCGTATCACCGATCCCACCGGTGCGGTTGTTCAAAATGCCGAGATCACCGCCCGGCAATCGGACACTAATCGCGAAAGCAAAACGTCATCCGACCGGGAGGGACGTTTTCGATTCCCGTACTTGCACCTCGGAACCTATCGAGTTACTGTCCGAAAGACGGGATTCGCCGAAACCGCCAGGATGGTCACCGTCGGCGCCGGTTCCGCTTTCGATTTACCCATCCAACTCACCGTTGAAGCGGCCGGAACGAACATCACCGTAAGCAGCGAACCAGCCGTGCTCGAGGCCGCGCGCAGCCAGATCAGCGCGACAATCCCTCAAGCCGAAATTCAATATATCCCGCTCAACGGCCGTAGTTTTCTCGACATGGCTCTTCTGCTCCCGGGTGTTTCGCCGACCAATACCGCCAGCACGCAGACCTTCTCCGAGACGTCCGCGGTTCCGGGGCAAGGTATTTCCATCGCCAGTCAACGGAATTTCTCGAACAGCCTGATCGTCGACGGACTGTCCGCGAACGACGATGCCGCTGGACTCAGCGCCGTTTTGTACGGCGTTGACGCCGTCCACGATTTTCAAGTGGTCACGTCCGGTGGTCAGGCGGAGTTCGGTCGTGCTCTGGGCGGATACCTGAACGTCGTCACCAAGAGCGGCACCAACAGTCTTCACGGCGATCTCTATGGCTACTTCCGCAATCAGCGGCTGAACGCTGCCAACGCGCTTTCAAATAACAAGCTGCCGATGACCCAGGCTCAGTACGGCGCAAGCCTCGGCGGCCCCATCGTTCCAGACCGTACGTTCTATTTCGCCAACTTCGAGCACCGAAACCTGAATCAGTCGGGTTTGGTTACTATCGATCCCGCGAACGGCGATGTTATTAACTCCCGGTTGGTTGATACAGGTTATCCGGGTCCACTCATCAGTACCGGGCGGTTCCCGAATCCTGTCCACACGACGAATGCGATCGCCAAGCTCGATCATCAGTTTAGTCCTCGCTACCAACTCACCCTTCGCTACAGTCTGTACGACGTCAACAGCTCGAATTCGCGCGGCGCCGGCGCTCTGAGTGCGGTGACCGCGGCAGCCGGGCTGAACAATACGGATCACAACATCGCAATCGGCAACATCTTTACGATTTCTCCGCGATTGGTGAACGAAATGCGCGGCCAGTATACCCGCAGCGACCTCACGGCCGAGCCCAACGATGTCCTCGGTCCAGCGGTCTCGATTTCCGGCGTGGCGTCCTTCGGCCGCCTATCGTCCTCTCCCACCGGCCGCTTTAACCACCTCTACGAACTCGTGGATACCCTGTCCTATCAGGCCGGCTCGCACGCCTTCCGCGCCGGCGTCGATTTCCTCTATAACCGCACAACGATCACCTTTCCGCGAGCTGTCGCAGGCAGTTATTCTTATTCTTCGCTCGCGAACTTCCTGCGCGGCGCTTACAATAACTCCGGTTTTACGCAAACCTTCGGCAACTCGGTGGTGTCACAATCGAACCCCAACGTTGGGATCTTTGTCCAGGACGAGTGGAAGCTCACGCCGCAACTCACCGTCAACCTGGGTCTGCGCTACGACCTGCAATTCCTTCAAACCATCGCCACCGACAAAAACAATGTTTCGCCGCGTATTGGGTTCGCATGGTCTCCCGCCGCGTCGCGCCACACCGTCGTTCGCTGTAGTTACGGACTGTTCTATGATCGCGTCCCGCTTCGCGCGCTTGCGAATGCTCTGTTATCAAGTGAAAATACGACCTTACTTACTCCGTCGAGTCAAGTTAGTGTAAGTGTGAGTCCGGCTCAAACCGGAGCGCCCCTGTTCCCCGCCATTATGAGTAGCGTTCCGCCGGCGATCCTTGTTAACCTCTCGACGATGAACCGGCACATTCAGAACGCCTACTCCGGACAGGCGAGCTTCGAAGTAGAGCAGCAGATCGGGCCGCGGAGTACTATGAGCATCGGCTACGAGCATCTGCGCGGCATTCACCTCATAAATTCGGTAAATCTCAATGCCCCCACGTGTGTCGCCTCCGGGACAAACAACGGCTGCCGGCCCAATCCGAATTACGCGAATAATAGCGAGTATTCGGCTCTCGCCGATTCGCGCTACGACGGGCTGCACGTTTCGTTTGTGCAGCGGCCAACGAAGTGGGGCAGCTATCGTGTTTCCTACACCTACTCCAAAGCAATGTCGAATGTTGGCGAGTATTTCTTCAGTTCTCCGATCGACAACTTCAACATCTGGGCGGATTGGGGCCGCTCCGATGACGACCAGCGCCATCGCGTTGTCGTCAACGGAACCATTCAGGCTCCGCTGAAACCCGCAAGCACCGCGTTGGACCGGCTCTACCGGGGCTTTCAATTGAGTGGCACGATCCAGTACTACTCGGCCCTACCATTCAACATCGTTGTCGGATCTAACACCGTTCAAGGCACCTCCGCCCGTCCCCTCGTCAATGGCGTCTTCATTCCGCGGAATTCCGGAAACGGATTCGATCTCCTGAATCTAAACGTTCGCCTCAGCCGGGCCTTTCAACTCGCGGAGCGGCTGCGCATGGAGGCCATCGCCGAGTCGTTCAACGCATTAAACCATGTGAACGGTGTCAGTCTGAATGGCACCTTTGGCAGCGGGGCTTATCCGGCCAATCCGCTCCCGTCGTTCATGCGAACCACGGCCGTCGCCGATCCCAGAACGTTGCAACTGGCGCTGCGGCTCTCCTTCTGATGGGAGCCGCCTCTGATCCGCTTTTTGGCGGCTATAGCCGCTCTTCACGATGAAGCCGGCCGCCCCGAAGATCGGATTGGCCTCAGATGCTGCCGCTGCACGAGTTGCTGAAACGGAGGTCGGCAGATTCACTGTTTTGCGCGCCGCAGCGCGGTAGCACGTCGCCGCTGCCGCAAGATCGCCGGCGATTTCCAGCAGAGGTACGCGGATGGCATCCATCCGGAGGTGCCCGGCAAGTCGTGCGTCGACCTCGATCGCGTCGAGCAGTTTCACGCCCTTTGGGGAGCCGAGTATCATGGGTGCCGCAATGGCCCGAGCGAAATTACCTTCTGACGCAGTCTGCATGGTCCGCCGCTCTGCAATCCACGGCCGGCGTGCCTGGCCTGCCCCACTGGCAGCGAACGATGGACGATGGATAAAATTAAACCTCGTCCATAAATATCGTTCACATGCCTGTTTCCACCCCACCCAGCCGTCGCGACCGCAAGCGCCTGCAGACCCTCGAGCGCCTTGCCCGCACCGCCGCCGCGTTGTTTGAAGCCCACGGTTACCAGACGGTCACCATGGAGCAGATCGCCGCTACGGCGGACGTTGCCAAAGGTACGCTGTACAACTATTTCCCTGTGAAGGAGGCCGTGCTGGCGCATTGGCTGCATCTGGATCTGGCAACGCATCTGGCCACGCTTCACCGCCAGTTGAGCACCCGGCCCGGCTTCGCCGAAGGCGCACGGCACGTGCTCAATCATTCGGCGAAGTGGTGCGAAAAACACCCGGACTATCTCGCGACTTACCTGCGCTTCCGCTTCCTCGCCATCGGTACCCAGCCCTCGCCGTCACGCGGCAGCGAGCGGCTGAGCGACATCGCCAATACCTTCGATTGGCTGATCCGCCGTGGGCAGGCCTCGGGGGAGATCCGCGGCGACCTCGATCCGGTACGGCTCACCATCGCGTTCCACCATCTCTACCTTGGCGCCATGCTGCGCTGGCTCGCCGATCCTCGCCTGAAACTGCGCAAGGAATTCGCCGCGGCAGTCGAACTGTTCTTACATGGCGCGGCAGTCTCCGCCAAGCTATCTTCCAACATATCGCCAAAACCGACGAAGAGACGCCCATGAAGTTCATCGTCACAACGTATGGAACCGAGGGCGATGCGCGCCCGTTCGCCGCGCTCTGCCGTGGCTTGATGGATGCCGGACACCAGGCGCGACTGCTCGCCGATGCCGCCACACTCGGCAGCGCCCAGGCGCTCAGCGTGCCGGCTACCGCCCTGGCCGGCGATATTCGCGGCGCCCTCGGGAACGACCGCGTCATCGCTGGTGTAGTCGCCAAAGGCGGCGGCTTCAACCAGACCGCACGCGCGCTCGCGAAGATCGCCAACCAGAATGCCGAATCCTGGCTGCGCACCATCATCGAGGTGGGGGAGGGCTGCGATGCGATCCTGGCGGCCGGGCTGGCCGCATTCGCCGCATTTTCCGCAGCCGAGTACTTGGGTGCCAAGGCGATCGGCTCCGGCATGATTCCGATTACGCCTACCGCCGCTTTCCCTTCGCCGTTTCTGCCGCCCAAGTGGGTGCCGCGCTTCCTTAATCGCGCCAGCCATGTCTTCGTCAACGCCATGCTGTGGAGAGCATTCCGCGAGAAAACCAACGCGGCGCGTGCGATCTACAAACTGCCTCCGCGCAAGGCAGTATGGTCGGGGATCCCGATGGTTTATGGCGTCTCGCCCAACCTGTTGCCCACGCCTGACGACTGGCCGGCCGACGTGCGCCTTTGCGGTCAGTGGCTGGCGCCGAGCCCTGCCTGGATGCCGCCTCCCGCGCTGGCGAACTTCCTCGCCGCGGGAGAGGCACCGATTTACATCGGCTTCGGCAGCATGACCGGCTTCGACAACGCAAGGTTGCTGGATGCACTGATTGAGGCCACCTCCGGCCGGCGCGCACTGTTCCATCCCGGATGGAGCGGCATCGATCCGAAGGCACTTCCGGACAACTTCCTCGCCATCGGCGACACGCCGCACGACTGGCTGTTCCCGCGCACTGCCGCGGCCATCCATCATGGTGGCTCCGGCACCTCGCACTCCGCCGCGCGCGCAGGCGTGCCTTCCATCGCGACCCCGTTCGCCGGCGACCAGTTCTTCTGGGCCGAACGCTTGCGCCTGGCTGGCGTCGCGCCGTCCGCCGTGGATGGCCGGCGGCCCAAGGCCGAAGCATTCGCCCGCGCTCTCGACTTCGCCGCAGCGGCTCAGGTGCGAAACCGCGCCCGAGTGCTGGGCGAGACGCTGCGCGCGGAGAACGGCGTCGCGGATGCGGTGGCTGCCCTCGAGCGCATCATCGCAAGTTGACGCACCGTGCCTGGCTGACGCGGGCTGCCCCAGTTCGGATTCTCCGGCCCTCCCCCGCGCTCCGTGCAACGCTTTGCTCCCGGGCACCACTAACTCTCGGCCGCTATCCCGTTCAACGGGAGCGAAAAGGAGGGCAAGTCGAATATGGGGACCATTGGTATCGAATGGGCGAATAAGTTCCACGGTCGCGCTCAGGACCTCAAGAACAACGACGATAACGCGCAAGGTTTCGCCAACACGCTACAAGGTGTAAAACGCTTCGATTGGGGCGACGACGTTGCCTGGGACGAGGACTTTGAACAGTCCGGTACCGGCTCGCCGTCGTCCGGAACGGACCAGCTTTGGGCCGACTCGGTCGACATCGCATTCTACTCCGGTCACGGCAACATCGACGGCGGCTTCTTCGGCATCGGCAACCTCGATGATGGCGTCGCCCGGCCCAGTAACATCCGGCTCGGCGATCAGAACTGCGAGTGGGTAGTCTTTGACGCTTGTGAGGTTCTCAAAGACGACGGCAACGTCTTCAGCCGCTGTGGACAGATGTTCAACGGACTCCACTACGTGCTGGGGTTCCACACCACTTGCGGCGATTCGGGAGACCGCGGCCGCATCTTCGCCGAGCGCCTCAACGCGGGCGACCGTGTCCGCGACGCCTGGATTCACGCCTGCACGGAAACCGAAGATTCAGACACGTGGCTCGCTTACATGCGGGCCGATGCCGCGGGCACCGACACGTTTAACGACCATTGGTGGGGCAAAGGGTTCACCAGCGCCGACCCCTTCAATCCGACTACGCGGTTTTATCTCAGGACGTCCTGCTAGTTAGAGGAGACTTCGACATGAGCTTGTTCAACATGCCCGCGCGGATTCCCGAGCACGTCCCCGCCATCCAGGCCTTTCGCGCCACCGCTTTCAAGACTCTCGCCCACCGCGACGAGCCGTTCCAGCGCGCGCTTGCTGCGCGCATCGACATGGCAACGAAGCTGTTCGGCCTGTATGGCGATGGCACCACCGAAAACGGCCGCACAGTGTTTCGCGACGCAACTTCGCGGCTGCACATCTACCACGGAAGCGATTCGCTGTGGTGGGCCCACGAGACTCTGGCGAACTTCGAAACGCACGCTGATGCTGCGAGTTTGCCGGCTGAAAAGGAAGCACCGCAGCACGCCGCCCGACAGTTCGACCGGCTCGCGCTCGACACTGCCAGCGCCGCGCTCGCGTCAGTGAACTACGCTGAGTTCGCTGTGCAGAAGGGCCGCGAGAAACCGCAGGTTTTCCGCACCGCCGTTCACGCCAACTACCGGTTTGAGCTCGATAAGCTGCCCGTCTTCGGCCCCGGTGCAAAAATCAAGGTGACGTTCGCCGCGGGTGCGCAGCTCGCGCAACTCATCTACTTCTGGCGCAAGCCGTCGCCGGGAGAATCGATGAGGACCATCTCTCCCGAGGAAGCGCTCAACCAGTTCCAGCGCGACCCGGCGTTTTTCCGGCTCAACGATTCGGAAGCCGTGGTCAACGTTCACTCCATCCGGCTCGGGTATTTTGCGCTCCCGCCCGCGGAGTTTCAGCGCTACTACATCCCGGTGTACGCGATCGACGCTACTACCAAGACTCGCGAACTGCCGCGCTACGATTTCCGCCGCTACGTCTGCGCAGTGGCACTATCCAACCATCAGGTGAAGCGGATGGACGTTCTCGCGAACCCCACCGCCTGCCGGATGTTCTGATGGCGCCCCCGTCGCTCGAACACGATCTGCTCGAACTCGCGGCCGAGACGCTTCACCTTCCCGTGGAGCGTCTGGCTGCGGCGGCGAGTCTCTCGCGCGATCTTCAGGTAGACTCGCTGGCAATCCTCGAACTCGCCTATCGGATCGAACTGACGTACGACATCGACCTCGACAGCACACATCTCGACCTGCTCGACTCTCCCGGCTCCGCAGCCCGTTATGTCGAATCACTGATCGTGTCGCGGCCCGGCAGCGCCCTTTGCTGACCTGCCCAGCGGCGCCCGCGGAGCCCGGTTCGGGCTACCCCATTGCAGTTCATCGGCCCACGACGTAGTGGAAACGGACTCCGTCCCGGCCATCCGCTCGAGGGCCGGGGCTGTCCGCAATGAGCCGCCCCGCTACCGCATCGACGCGCAGGTAGCGATTGGTCGCTAGCGACAGCAGAACGAGGTCGCCGTCGAACGTTTCGATCCACTGGAATGTTTCTGCCGTGCCGGGCGAGCCCGAGTGCAGCGATACCGCGCCCGAGCTGTTGACCGAGACAAAGCCCTTATCGGTTCTGAGCGCGACTCGTCCCAGTCCTCGATTCACCACTGTCAAGCTAGTGGGCTCAGGCATGGACAGTTCGATTCGCTGGCCGTACGGAATACGATGCCGCGCATCCTCCTTCACTTCGACCGAATCGAAATCGGCATAGCCTGCCTCCGCGCCGGCCTGCCCATTGTACGCGAACAGCGAATACCGCACGCCCTGGAATGTGGCGAGGGTGTACACCATCGGGTAAGGCCCGCCGATGTCGTTGTACGTCTTTCCGTCTGTGCTGTACCGGAACGCGCCCGTGTTCTTGATGAAATCGCATTCGGCTCGAAGCCATATGCGCTCGCCCTTCACGGGCGCACGTGCGCTCTGGCTATTCGTCTCGTCGAATTGTGTCAAGGTGGCGCCGTCAGCCTTCCGTTCGATGCCAATCCAGGCGTACGGTCGGTTGAACAGGGCGAGCCCCGCCACGTCTCCAGGCCTCAGCCCGGCGGTCTCGATGACCACCGTCACCGTCGAGCGCGGCCCGATCGCTCGCTGCGTAAGTGTATTGCGCGCGTGCCACAGGTCGGCCGCGGGCATCGCATGCAGACGGAGGAATCCCGGCCGCTCCGACAGGGACCATCTGCCATCCACCGGCACATGGTTCCATTGCCATATCGGCTCGAGCGACCGGCCTGAGAAATCGTCGCTGCGCTTATACGGTGCATGCGGCGAATCCGAGGCGCCGGTGTTCGGCTTTACTACCCACGTGCGCGGCGTACGCCCGAGATTCCCGGGTAAGCCGAAGTACGGCCACCCGTCGGTCCAAGTGACCGGCGACAGCACCGTCAGCCGTCCCACCGAGTTCGCGTCCATCATCGAGAATCCCCACCATTCGCCCGTCTGCGTATCGACGATGCCGCCCTGGTGTATCGCGCATCGTCCGGGACGCGACGAGTCGGGAGCGGAGATCTTAAACGGAGCTTGCCGCGAACTGGTCCGGTAACCAACGCCGAGTCCGAAGTCCTCGCCCCTGCTGACGTTCTGGTTCACCTCCCATGGACCTTCCAACCGGTCGGCGCGCGCAACCGGCATCCGCATCTCGTCCATGAACCATGCGCTCGTAAGGAAGTACTTCCCCTTGATCTTGTATAGGTGAAGGCCTTCGCCCATCCCGGCCGATTGCGCGATCATCTCGCGCTCGGTACCCGGCACCAGGTCGGTGAGATCGCCGTTCAGTTGCGCGACGTGAATGCCGCGATAGCCCCACACAACCCACGTCTTGCCGTCATCGTCGAAAAGCACCGAGAGATCGTGCAGCGAACGCTTCATCGCCGTGCGCGTCCACGGACCTGCGGGATTCGTCGCGCGGAACAACTGTGTAGTCTGGCCGTTTACGTTGCTGAAGATGTAGAACGTGCCTTTGTGATAACGAAAGCATGGCGCCCAAATTCCCCTGCCGTATTCGTTCTTGCCATCCTCCAGTCGGAAGGACGGGCCAAGGTCGAGCTTATCGAGCGCGTACCCGATGAACGTCCAGTTGACCAGGTCCCGCGACCGGAGGACCGGCAGCCCCGGCATGCTGTGCATCGTGGTGCCGGTCAGATAGAAATCGGAACCCACGCGGATCATGTCCGGATCGGAGAACTCGTCGAAGAAAAGCGGATTCGTGTAGGTCCCGTTGCCGTTGTCCGCGGTCCAGGTCTGGGCGAAGAGCGGCGATGCCAGCACCACAGCCGATATCGCCGCCGCGGAGGTGTTTCGATACGTCCTCAAATCGTTATTCCCGGTGTTCCGGCGCCTTCACAACCGCCCCTTCCGGGCTGCGCCTCCACGCGAAGTAGCTGTCCAAAACTCGAAGCGACTCCCCGCTCGGAACCGGCCCCGTATGCGCGGCGCCGCCGAAATACATCACTACCGGATTCTTATCGCTGAACGCCGGCCAGGCCGGAACGCCGCTGCCGTTGGGATCCAGGCGCTTGGCGAAATTCGTCCAGTAGTCGGCCATCGCATCGGAGGTGCGCTGATCTTCCGGCGTGATCGGCCGACGAGAGCCGTCGAGGTTGCCGAACACGTACGGGACATCCACCCCATGCGGCGATCCATGTCCCGCTTGCGGAGAGTCCGCCGCGTATTGCGGGTGTTGATCGAAGTAGTAATAGAACACCTTCGACTTGCCGTGCTCCGATTCAAGGCGCGCCCAGGACCATGTGTGCCATCCGAAAGCCGAGTCCCGCGCCAGGTCGCGCGCGGTCTTCGGGACACTGTCGCTGCCGGCCGGATAGGCTTTCAGCAGACGATCGGCGAATGGCCCGTATCGCTTGCGCACGTTCGCGATGTATTCATCCGGCGTGCGGCCCGGCGAGAAACTGAGCCCTTCGTCGGAGTTGTAGCCCACCAGAATGGGCGTGTCGTTGAACCGCCCGGCCTCGTACAGCCTGTATTGATCGTCGGGAATCACCCATCCATCGACAATCGGCCAAGCCATGCCGCGCTGTTTCCGGGCGATCTGCAGAATCCGGTCCGCGCTCAGCGCACGCAACTCCCGCACCGACTCCGCGCCCCCGCTCTTGGCGAATTCGACGCCCGATGCCTCCGCGTCCGCCAGAACGCGCATGTTTTCTCCGGGCGACGGCGTCTTGCTAAACGGGCCGAACGATCCGCCGCTCTGCGAGATCGCGCCATGGAACAGCCCCTTCGCAAGCGGAGACGCGCACAGCATGCTGACCGCGATGCCGCCGGCTGATTCGCCGAAGATGGTTACCCGTTTCGGGTTGCCGCCGAACGCGGATATGTTCCGCTGAATCCACTGGAGGCCTGCGATCATGTCCAGCAGCCCATAATTCCCAGACACCCGATGCGGCGATTCGGCGCTCAGCTCCGGATGCGCGAAGAATCCGAGAGTGCCCACCCTGTAAGCGAGGGTCACCAGCACTACTCCGCGCTTCGCCAGGTTTGCTCCGTCGTGGACGGGAATGGACGTCGCGCCTGCATTGAAGCCGCCTCCATAAATCCACACCAGGACAGGAATGCGATCCTTCGCCGCTTTGGCCGGTGTCCAAATGTTCAGATACAGGCAATCCTCACTCGCGCCGCTCGGGGGCGGACCTCCCATCTGCTGAATGCATCCCGGCGCGTACTTATCCGCGCTGCGCACGCCGTCCCATTTTGCCGCGGGCTGCGGCGGGCGCCAGCGAAGGTCCCCTACCGGCGGCGCAGCGAACGGCACCCCTTTGTAAACAGTCAGGTCGTCTTGCGCGACTCCCTGAACCAGGCCGGCTTCCACTTTGACGGGCGATTGCGCGGCTGCGACGCAGGCTGCCATGGCGATCAACGAAACGAGTTTCATCGGAATAACCTTGGTGCGAAATCATTCAGGTCCCGGCGCCAAGTCTGCCACTCATGGGCGGTACCCGGCGACTCGAAATAGACATACTTGACTCCGGTGTCCTCCAGCATCTTTCGAAACGCGCCGATCGCGCCGGGGAACGGATCGGGCTCTTCGGTGCCCATGCCGATCCAAAGCAGCTTTACCTTCTTACTGACGGCCGGACCATCGGCGAAAACCCCATCGATGAATGTCTTGCGATCGATCGGGGTGGTGCTGAGGCCGTTCCCCGTTCCGCTAAATGCGCCGATCCAGGCGAATTTGTCCAGATTCCGAAACGTGAGCTGGCACGTCTGGTTGCCGCCCATCGACAGGCCGGCCATCGCACGATGCTCTCGGTCCGCCACCGTCCGGTATGCGCCGTCGATCATCGGGATCACGTCCGTCAGCATGACATCGTTGAATCCACTGATGTCCGCCGGATACCCGCCGACCCTCGGAGGTGGCCGGTCCAAGTCCGTCGCCGATGCTGGCAGCGTTGATTTCCCTCCCTTGCTCGCATACCCGTTTTCCATCACGAGGATCATCGGCTTCGCCTTCCCGGCGGCGATCAGGTTGTCGAGGATGAAGTTGGCATGGCCCTGGATGATCCATCCGGTTTCGTCCTCGCCGGACCCGTGTTGCAGATACAACACCGGATAGCGGGCGCGTATGCGCGTGTCGTAATCCGGCGGCGTGTACACGAAGCATCGCCGCCACTGGCCCGTCACCTTCGAAAGGTACCAGCGCATTCGGACTTCGCCGTGCGGCACGTTTTTCGGCTGGTAGAAATCCACGCCCTTTTCCGGCACTTCAATGCCGCTCGAATCGCGGCTGCCGCCGAAATAGGTATGGCTCGAGGGGTCGGCCACACTTGCGCCATCGATGATGAACGAGTAGTAGTGGAACCCGGGCACCAGCGGCGGAGTCTTCACATACCAGAAACCGTCGGCGGCGCGGCTCATGTCATACCGCGCGCGCCCGATTCCCACCTGCGCTTTGTGCGCGTCGGGCGCATTCAGTCGAAATGTGGCGCTCAGGTCGGGATGAATGCGCGGGTACTGCGCATTCATTACGTTCGTCGACGCCGGCTTCGCGTCGTCGGCAGGCTGCCCCCACGCCAGCCCGCATGCAATGGAAAGGAGGATCGCCGCTCTGTTCATGTATGTGCGTCCTACCGCTTTTCGAACTGATACACGCCGATACTGACCGGCGGGATCTCCAGCGCCTTGGGCGCCTCGCCGGCATCGCTCTCATCCACCCGCACATCGTGCCGCGTCAAACCCGTCGTCCCATCGAGTCTGGTACCGGTGAGGCGCCAAAGACGGCCCTTGCCCAACCCCGCACCGTTCACCGTCAACTTGAGCGTTCGAGCCGACTGCGTCGGATTGACGATCGCCAAGGTCAGGAACCGGCCATCCTCAGTTAGCGCAGCGTTCACGTCGAACGGATACGTGGGGCTGCCCGCGTTGACTCTCGGTTGATCCCCCCCAACGGGATATTTCGGCGGAGGCGGCGGGGAGTTGCCGCCGACCTCTACGGGCACGGTTCCGAAATGATCTCGATACAGTTGGAACAGCAATCCGGTGGCGTTCAGTGCGGCTTGAGTCGCGTTGAACTCGATCGAAGACGTCGCCATCGTATGCCCCGCCATCCGAATCAGGTCGGTGTGCCGGAACATCTCCTGAAGCACCAGCGCGTTCGCCAGCGTCTGTTTCAGATTGGCGGGCAACCGCGTGAAGGCCCACTCGTCAATCGCGATCTGCAGATGCTTCGTCTGGAGCGCCGGAAAAAGGCGCGCGTACTCCTCGTACGCTTCCACCTTCTGGCGCACCCGGTTCGCTGCCCGGTAGACCGCTTCGGGCATTGGTTCGTCGATCGGTACCCGCTTGTTCTCTTCGAGGTCGAACCTCTCGCCGTTGTAGCTGTAGAAGTGCTCCGACATCACGTCGATGTTGTCCAGGCACCTGTCAATCAGCAGCCCGGTGAAATCCGCGTCTGACCCGAAGTCCGGCACCACTTTGCCACCAAGTGCCATCGAAAGACGGTTCACCGTCATTTCCTCGGGCGTCGCGCCGGTGCCGAGCAACGTGATCGTCGGGTCCACTGCGCGCATCGCCTTCGCAAACAGGTTGTGCTTGAACACGTACTGCTTCGGCGACATGTAACCGAACTGCCATGTCCCGTACATTTCGTTGCCGATGCCCCACCACTTGACGTTATACGGAGCGGGGTGGCCGTTGGCCACGCGCAATTTCCCCATCGGCGTGCCCGCCGCGCCGTTCACGTATTCCACCAATTCGGCCGCCGAATGTGCGTCTCCGAAGCCCGCGTTGACGCTGATGAAGGCGTCCACGCCGAGAAGCTCGCACAGCGTCATGAACTCGTCCGTGCCCACATCGTTCGGCTGCAAAGCGGACCATACCGGATCCCACTTCGGCGGCCTCCGGTCCGGATCGCCGATCGCGTCGCGCCATTCGTGGGCTGAGAGGAAATTGCCGCCGGGGAAACGGTACATGCCCGAGCGCTGCAGCTTCAGTAGCGCAATCACCTCCGGCCGGAAGCCGCGGATGTTATTCGCAGGCATCAGCGACACCGCCGCAACATGGAACGATCCACTGCCCGTCCCGGCGATCTCGATCCGCCCGTCATCGGTGTCGCCCTCCGCGGTGAAGCGCAAAGGGAACGTGGCGTACGAAGCCCTAAGACCGCTGATCGGAATCGTCTGGCGTTCGCCGGCGCTTGCTCCCCACGCCAGCGTGACCGCGACCTTCGCGCCGGCCTCGCCCCGCAGCACCACCCGTCCCGCGTATGCCTTGCCTTTGCGCAGAGCGAGCCCGGCCTGCTGGATGCCACGCGGCTCTGTGCCGGCGAGCCGCACCAGCGGCGCGTGCTCCCCGGCATACGGATGTTCCGCATCCATCGCGACCGCCGCATCGGGGCCGATCGGCCGCCACGGATTCGGCCTTCTTCCTCGCGGCGGACCCGAGGTGGGCGGCGGCGGGACGGGTTGAGAATTGACTGGATTGTAAAACTTCCGGTCGTCGATCATCTCGGCCCACACACTCCGGTTCACCAGATCGCCGATATGCTCGATGAACTGCCCGTACATGTAGGGCGAAATTGGAGCGCGAGTCTTCCCGGCATCGATCGCGACCGCAATGCCGCCTTCCGGCGCGCCGCCTGTTTGCGCAAGCGCCGGGCACAGCGGTGCTGTGGCGAGCAACAGCACACCGAGCGATCTCATAGACATGGATTTCTCCTGAGAAACCTCCGGCTATTCGGATCCGTCGCGTGCTCTCGCACAGCGCTACCTGAAGAGTCGAGGAGCGAAATCGTTCAGACATCGGCGCCAGGTCAGCCACTCATGCGCCGTCCCGGGCGACTCGAAGTAGACGTTGTGAATACCCGCCTGCGCCAGTTGCTCGCTGAAGTTCTTCGTACCCGGGCCTTCCACCGAGCCGATACCGAGGAAGAGCACCTTCATCTTTTTGTTAAACGCCGCCGGATCTGCAAAGACGCCGTTGTGCGCGGTCTTGAGATCGAGTCCGCCGCGCCCGCCGCTGCTTCCACTGAATCCTCCGAGATACGCGAACTGGTCCAGGTGCGCGAGGACGGTCTGGAACGACTGCATGCCGCCCATCGAAAGTCCCGCCATCGCGCGGTTCTCGCGGCCGGGTGCGACGCGGTACGTTCGCTCCACCATCGGGATGAGATCGGTCAGCATCATTTCGCTGAACGTGTTGAACCAGTTCGCGGGAAAGCCGGGCCGGGGCGCAGGCGCAGGCGCGGCGGCGCCGGGTGCGGCAGGCCGCGGCGGCGGAGCGCCGATCGGCGGCGGTACATCCGCCATGGACTTGCGCGCGATGATGCTGCGCGCGTGGTACAGCCCCGCATCCTCGCCGGGGTGCACCGCGTTCAGATTGTCCATCACGATGATCATCGGCTTGGCTTTCTTCTGCGCAATAAGATTGTCCATGATCAGATCCGCATGACCCTGGGTGTGCCAGCCCTGCTCATTCTCGCCCCATCCGTGCAGAAGATAGAGAACCGGGTAGCGGTTCCGCGAATTGGCATCATAGTCCGGCGGCGTGTAGACATAGGCGCGCCGCCATTTGCCCGTGACCTTTGAGTAATACCAGCGCTGGCGCACTTCCCCGTGCGGAACGTCTGCCGCCGAGTAGTATCCAGCATCGGGATCGGGGATCTCGATGCCGCTGTTGTCCCACCCTGAGCCGAAGAACGTCCGCGTCGCCGGGTCCGCCACAACGGAGCCGTCCACGACGATGCTGTAGTAATGGAATCCGATTACCTGCGGCGGTATCGTGACCATCCACAGGCCGTCCTCGCCGCGCGTCATATCGTGAGTTCCGCCCAGGCGCACCTGCACCTTCTGCGCGTCGGGCGCGGCCACGCGGAACGTCACCCGGCGATCGGGATGCACGCAGGGGTAAGGCGCTCCCGGGATGTTGAGCGAGGATGGCGTGCAGTTGTCCGCGGCATCTCCCCAGCACAAAGCACAACCGGCCAGCAAAAATACGGCGAGTCTCATCAGTCCTCCGTGAAGCTGTATCTTATCGCCAACCATTAACGGGATGGGTAACCAGGATATCTTGTGCGCAGAGCCACACGCGGCAACAAGCAGGGCGGCCGGCCGCAATTGCGCTCAGCCGTTTCGGGATTGACGGGGCGGATCTGCGCCGATCAGGCCGAATGGCGCATTCTTCGTCGATGCTCGAGTGATCATCTATTTTCGCGTCCAGAACAAATGCTTGTAGTTTTGTTTGTCTTGTAGTATTCTTGCTACAAGATGAGTAAAGCCAAGTTCCTCATCACCCCCGGCCCAAAGGGCCCCCAAGCTGCCCGATTACGCCAACGCAAGCACGATCTTCTTCGCCGCTTCGCATTCCCCGAGGACCTGTTGCCCGGCTGCCTCACCGAAAGCACGACCCGCTGCGGCAAGCCCACCTGTCACTGCGCGCAACCTGGCGATCCCGGCCATACCAGTTGGACCTTGACGTTCATGAACAACGGCCGGCGCCGGGTCGAGCGCATCCCCAAAGCCTGGGCCGATCAGGTCCGTGATCGTGTCCGCGCCGGTCGTGAGTTTCAGGACGCCGTGCGAGACCTGCTCACGGGCAACGCCGAGTTGCTGGTGCTTGCGCGCAAGCAGAAACTCCAACAGCCCTGAGCGCGACCAGCCTGCGGGGCATTCATCGCTACTCGGCGAAAACCCTGGGCCTAAAACCTTTTTCGCCGACTGCGGCGATGGGCGCAGGAAACCCAGAAAGCCGGCCCGCGATCTGCTGTGGGCTTTGCTGGCTTCACAACTTCTGCGCGAAACCTCCTTCCACGCCACCGAGGCGCTGGTCCATACGGCGTCTCACTCCAACTTGGATCTTCGTTGCGAGTTCGGTGACGACACCTTGGCCTACTTCACCGAGCGCATGGATCCCCACGCCACGCGTTCCGCACTGGTCGAAGTGCTGCATCGCGCCAAACGCAACAAGGCCTTTCAGGAGGACGCCTTTATTGGTCTGGCCATCGATGGAACCACCGTGGGACGCTGTGAACAGTCCTCCTGCTCGTTGTGCCGGCCCTACCGCAATTCCAAAAAGGACGTGGTTGGCTATCATCATCACTTCGCTATGATCAGTGTGGTCGGCACTCATGTGTCGCTGCCTTTCGATGTCGAGCCCTACGGCCCCAAGGACAGCGAGTACGCCGCCGGTCAGCGGTTGCTGCGGCGGGCCAAGAAGGCACTGGGATCCCGCTTCGCCGATTACCTGGTCGTCGACGCCGCCTACGCCACCAGCACTTTCTTGCACACTGCTCGCGAACTCGGCATCCCGGTCCTGGCCCGCCTAAAAGACAATCTCCCGGAGTTGTCGGACGAGGTGGAGCGACGCTTTCACCATCTGCCGCCACACCGCGTTACCGAGCATAACGGCAACCGCCTCGAACTCTGGGATTCCAGCGACTTCGCCCCTTGGCAGACCCTCCATTGGAAGTGGGTCAGAGTACTCCGCTATCGCGAAATCAGCGCTGAGGGCGAGATCGTGGCCGAGGCCCAATGGCTCACGGATCTGCCATTCAGCAAGGTCGGCACGCTCTCGTTGTTCAAAATGGCCAGAAGCCGATGGGAGATCGAGAACCAAGGCTTCAATGACTGCAAATCCCGTCAGGGCCTCGAACACATCTGCCACCATGAACCGCGGAGCCTCCTCATCTGCTGGCTGCTCACGTTATTGGCGCTCGTTATCGGACGTCTGTTCCGCATCCGCTATCTCCACCGCGGAAACCACCCCGGCCTCACCGCCATCGCATTGGTTCGACTTCTCCGTATCAGCCTCGGCCAGCCCCGCCATATCCTTTCCCCCTGATCTTTTCTCGCCCCGTTCGGCGTTCTTTGACATCGTTCAAACCCGCACGTTGTACCCCGCCAGAACTGTCCCCGAAAATCGTCCACCTTACAAAGCCGCCTAACCTACCGACCCGCCACCGCCGCCCCATTTGCCTTCGCTTCACTTTTGTCCCGTCCCATTCCGAAACGGCTGAATTGCGCTTCGCTGTGCGGTCTGTCGAGGGGGTACGCGATATACTGATGCCGGTTGGGGATCTGGGATCGAAATCGCGCATGAATAGGCGTACGTTTCTGATGAGTTCAGCGGCGGCTACAACGGCCGTGCCGCTGTCGGTCGTCATGTCGAGCCCGCTCGTTTCATTGGGCGCTGAGCCCGAGGCGGAGTCGCGGGTCGCGGTCCTGCTGGTCGATACCGACCGGGCCACTGCCCCCGTCGACCAGCGGATCTACGGGCACTTCCTCGAGCACATTAACCACTCCGTCGTGGACGGACTCTTTGCCGAGCAGATTCGCGGCTGCGGCTTCGAGGGCGAGGATTTCCGCACTCACTGGGAATCGTTCTCGGACAGCGGCAGAGTGGAGATCGTCGGTGTAGAGTTCCAGAACGGGCACCAGAGCGTGCGGCTTTACGTCGACGGCGGGCGCGCCGGAATCCGGCAGGGTCGCGTGTTCGTCGATACCGGCTATCAATATGACGGGTCGGTGTGGGTGAAAGCCGAGACAGGTTCCCCGCGATTGACCCTCCGCGTTCTGGGCTCGAACAACGAACAGATCGCGTCGGTCCCGCTGGCCGTTACGGGATCGGACTGGCAACAAGCCCCCTATACCTTTACAAGCCGTGTGCGGGACACGCACGCCTCGGTCGAGATCGCGGCGGAGGGCACCGGCGCCCTGCTGGTTGACTTCGTGTCAATGATGCGTGCGGACGTGCGTCGCAACGGCATGCTGCGTCCGGATCTCGTCGAGGCGCTGAAACCCCTCGCTCCGCCGTTCATACGGTGGCCGGGCGGTTCCTTCGCTTCCACATATAAGTGGAAGGATGGCATCGGGCCGCATGCCTCGCGACGATACCACCCGAACCTGATGTGGGGCGGCTACTCGGATTATTACGGCTTCGGTACGGACGAGTTCCTGGGGCTGTGCCGGAAACTCAACGCCGAGCCGCTGATCGTTCTCGCAGCGAACGGTATGGACCCCGAGCACGTTCAGTACGCGATGGACTGGGTCCACTACCTGAACGATCCGCCGGCCGCGGAATGGGGGCGCGTACGCGCGTCCAACGGCCATCCCGAGCCTTACGGCGTCCGATACTTCCAAATCGACAACGAGCCCATGAATCTCGGCCTTACACCCGAGAAGTACTCCGAACTCGTCAACCTGTACGGAGCCCGGCTGCGGGCCATCGCACCCGAGGCGCGGATCGTGGCGTGTGGACAGAAGAGGTCGAGCGACATGGTCTGGAGCGAGAAAGTCATCGACTTCGCCGGCCAAAATTTCGACATCCTCGGAGTTCACAATTACGAGTACGAGCCGGACAACTTTGAGAGCGGACTTCGGCGCATCCGCGACTACCTTACGAAACTGCGAGATTATGTTCGCGTTTCGGCGTACCCGCGAATCGAGATAGGCGTCTTGGAGTGGAACCTATCGCGCACCTACGACTGGCGGGCAGGACTTCATGCGGCGGGCACCCTGATGCTCTACGAGGAACTCAGCCCGGGGCTCGCCATGAGTTGTCCGGCCCTGCTGATGCGGAACACGACCGACGATCCCACCTGGACCTCCCTCATCTACCACGATCACGTCGGTTGGTTCCCCGGATCGGCCTACATAGTCGAGAAGCTGTTTCGCGAGCACTATGCGGAACGACGTCTCGCCTCGACGACGGGCGCCTTTCGGGACATTCCCGACCGCAAGCGCTTCTTTGAACAGATCGCGACCATGATCCCGCAAAAATGGCTGCAAGGTACGATCGACGCGATCGCTACCGCCAGCGCCGACGGCCGGCGGATCGTGATCAAGGCGGTGAATTATCGCGCGGAGCGGAACACCCTGCTCGTCCGGCTCGAGGGCGCCCGCGTTCCCGTCAACGCAGTAGCAACCTTGCACACGGTCAGCGCCGGGCTGAAGCAATCTGCCTCCCTCGAGCATCCGGATGCGATCGCGCCCGTGAGCCGGACATTGAACTACGCGAAGGACCTCACCCTCGACCTGGACCCCTATAGCGTGGCGGTACTTGAGATCCGGCCCGCATCGGCACGTTGATTTCTCTGGCGTTCGATACGAGCCGCGCGCGTCAAGCCCGCGGCTATGACGGGACGGTTCGGCGAGTGGGCGCTTACACCTCGGAGTCCTGGGGACCGTCCTGCAGTTGCGACACCTTTAGCCTGCGGACAGTGCACTGATCGTAATGTAATAGCCGTCCGGATCCCGGAGCGAGAACTCCGTTGTTCCAGTGTTCGAATTCACGTGAGGCTCCTCTTCGAGCCGATTGACGAGAGATCGTGCCCTTTCAAGCGCCAGATCGAAATCATCCACCCGAAAAAACAACAGGAGTCCGTTACCGGGTCTCCCGTGATCGGGGCTCATCAATGAGGGATGCTCGTGGGCGCCCCAACTATGGAGGCAAAGCAAGACAGTGCCATCTGAGTCGAGGATTTGCCCAAAGTAGTCATGGGCAGGAAGCGTAGCCGCCTGACCGAACAGCGCCTGGTACCAGTTGAAGCTGCGGGGAACGTCGCCTACCGCGATGATCGTCCAAGTGCGCTTCATTGGGTCCCCTTTAACGGTCTGACTACAGCCTGGTCTTCGCCCACGCCGGCAACCCGGCATGTTTGCACTCGTATCTAGTCTATCCTCGGACAGTTCTATGCCGATTGTAGGTTCTCTCAATGCGGCAGATCGTCGACTGCTACGGGCACTTCTACGCGCGCTTCGAAGAGAGGGAACGTTCAGCCGGTTTTGCGATGGCAGCGCTGACCCCATCACACTGGCCCGGCAGATCACCGATGGCTTGGAACAGGGACGGTTTCGAGTGCCCTGAGTATTTGGCCGGCACGAATCCCGTTTTGGGAGAGTCCGGTCCGTAGGCGACCGATGCAATGTGCCGACCCCGGCACATTTAGCCTGTGCAGCGTTGCGGGAAAGATCCCGGATTGTCGGACTTTACAGGCCGCACCGCGGTTATGCTGCTAGGCACGCCTCAGAGTCCTCGCCGGATCAAGCGCGCCCAAGCGCGTACTCGTTCGGCAGCTCCTTTCGGGTGTCCGATCCCGTAGACATCGGCGACGGTCATTTCGAATCGGCGAAGCGCTGGATGCCGATCCTCCAGAGGCCGCTTCACCCGGCGGTTCCCCTTCAGCGCTACGCTCGCGCGAAATCGAATCTGTGAAACCGGTGTGCCACGGTCCAGGTGATCCAAGTAGGCTTGTTTCAACCCGGCGACGGCCTCATCGGTGAATTCTGCGGGATGCTGCAGGTTGTACGACGCGACGGTCACGAAATTTAGCGCAGATAGGGCTGGGTCCTGCCACTCCCACGCAAGAACCGCGCCCAGTTGCTGCCGGTAATCGAGGCCGTCAATTCTGGGCGCGCCGCATTCTGAACCCGCGTCGGGCGTATCTGGATCGAACACTCTTTTATTCTCCACCACACCGGCTGGTCGTTAATGGTCCTTCGCCGCGAAGGATCCACGGGACCAGGAGGCGCTGCCCACGGAAGCCGGGATGAACACGGCACCCGCGATTACCCGCGCGTGGAGGGGTCGTGGGGATTGGTTGCGGTGTCATCTTCCCTGATACGGGTTGATCGGTCACTCAGAAGCTGGCTTGGCAACGACCTGACCTTGACCGTCTACAATTGTTGATAATCTAGGCGTATGGCAAAGCCAACCGATCTTGTCCAAGGCACGCTTGATCTGTTGATCCTCAAAACCATCTCGCTCGAACCCAAACACGGCTGGGCCATCGCCAAGCGCATCCAACAGGTTTCACAAGAAGCTCTCCAGATCCAGCAGGGATCCCTGTACCCGGCGCTACACCGTCTGGAGCAGCAGGCCTGGATCAAGGCCGAGTGGCGCCCGACCGAGACTGGGCGAATGGCGAAGTTCTACTCCCTTACGCGTTCGGGACGAAAGCAACTGGAGAGGGAATTGGCGAACTGGGTTCGTCTGTCGACGGCTATCAACATAGTGGTCCAGGAGGCTTAGCAATGCGGATTCTAGACAAAGCCCGTTTGCGGCTTCGATCGCTGTTCCGCCGTGCGAATGTTGACCTCGAACTCGAAGCCGAACTTCGTTTTCACCTGGATCGGCTCGTCGAAGAGAACATTTCATTCGGTATGCCGCCCGAGGAGGCCCGCCGGGCCGCGCAGCGCATGATCGGAGGCATCGCGCAGTTCAAGGAGGAGTGCCGGGATATGCGCCGCGTACACCTCTTCGAGGATCTTGTGCAAGACGTACGCTATGCGATTCGATCTTTAGCGAAGAGTCCAGGGTTCACAGGAATCGTCGTCGCCACGCTGGCGCTTGGGATTGGAGCAAACACTGCCATCTTTACGATCGTGCATGGAGTGCTGTTGCGGCCGCTCGACTATCCAGAACCCGATCGACTGATGTATCTGACGGCGGAAGCCCCGGCCGTTGGGGGCACCCGAAGCTCGATTTCTGCGCCGGAATACATCGAGTTCCGCCAGATGAATCGTTCATTCGCGACCGTTGGCGCTTATTCCGCCGGCGGCGCCGCGTACACAACCGGCGAGGTCAACCTCACGGCCGGGGATCGGCCTCTGCGGGTGCGCTCGATCTCCGTCGATGCACAGTTGCTCGAGGCGCTCAGTATCCAGCCGGAGCAGGGACGCCTCTTTAGTGACGAAGAAACCGCGCGTTGGACCGGGACGCTACCGCCGGCGATCGCAATTCTCTCCCACGAATTGTGGCGAACAGCATTTGGAGGACGGCCGCTCGTTGGACAAAAAGTGGAAATCGAGGGCCGGCCACATGAAGTAATTGGCATAATGCCACCCGGAGCCGACGTCATGGATAACCACACCCAGGTGTGGTTGCCCCTCTGGCTACACCCGAACACGGCCCGGCAACGCGGGGCTCATGTCCTCTACGTCATCGCGCGGCTGAAAGACAGCGTCACGGCTAAGGTCGCACAGACGGAGTTGAGCGCATTCCTCGACAACTGGGGCGATCGCGTCGGCACGAAAGACCATGTGCCCACGAATCATCCTCTGCGCTCAATAGACCACACTCTCCAATTGCGGCCGTTACAGGATGCGATTGTTGGGAATGTCAGCCGCCCGATCTGGGTTCTGCAGGGCGCCGTGGGGTTCGTGCTGCTCATCGTCTGCGCGAATCTTGCGAACTTGGTCATGGCTCGCGCCGGATCGCGCAGACGTGAATTTGTGCTCCGCACTGCTCTCGGCGCCAGCCGCGGCCGGCTGCTTCGGCAATCGGTAACTGAAGGCGCGGTGATGGCTGCAGGTGGTGGCATCCTGGGTCTGTGGCTAGCCAACGCGGGCGTGCGTGCGCTGATCCGTGCTTGCCCGGCTAGTCTCCCACGGACGAGCGACCTTACGATCGATTTGCCCGTTCTGCTGGTTGCGCTCGGCCTCTCCACGGGCACTGCCCTGCTTTTCGGATTCGTGTCGCTCGGGCGCGGAAGAACACGCAGCATCGCGACTGCGCTCAAGGAGGGCGCCAGGGCTGCCAGCGGCTCCTGGCGTCATTACGCGCGTCGTGGACTTGTGATTGCCCAAATCGCTTTCGCCGTCATGCTCGTTATCGGAGCGGGTTTGCTGGTTCAGACAGTCTACAACCTCACGCAGATCGACGCAGGATTTAATCGGTCGCGGTTGGTGACGTTCTCCATGACCTTGCCGATGGCGAATTCAGAACCCGTCACACGCGCTCAGGCATATCAACACGTCCTCGACAGGCTTCGCTCCGTACCGGGCGTATTGGAAACGGCTGCCATGTCGGGTCTACCGCCGAATCGAACTCCAGATGCGATCGCCACTCCGATCGAGAACTACACCTCCGATGATGGAAAGCCCTTTGCAATCGTCGACTACTACCAATTCGTTATGGGCGACTATTTCGGAACAATGGGCATCCCGATCATCGCCGGTCGCGGCTTCGAGCGAACCGACAACGCGTCGAAAGGCAAGGTGGCCATCGTCAATGAGGCTCTGGCGAAAAGGATCTGGAAGGGGCAGAACCCGATTGGCCGCCGTCTGCGGCCCCCGGGCGGATCGTTTGGCGCTAGCAATGACGACTGGCATACGGTGATCGGAGTGGCCAGGGACGTCAGGCAGCGCGGCGTGGAGCGCCCGGCAGGACCCGAACTTTACGTATCCCTTGACCAGTACGGCGTCTCTCCGCCGAGTATGAATGTGGTGATGCGGACCACGTTGCCACCGGCCGCGCTCTCAGGGACGATCGAGCGAGTGGTGCGGGAAGTGGACGCCGCCGTTCCCGTTGTGCGCCTCCGCGACATGGATTCGGTTTTCGCCGATTCGATTCGCCGGCCCAGACTTCTGGCGCAGCTATTGGGCGCTTTCGCCGGACTGGCGCTGCTATTGGCAGCCATCGGCACTTACGGTGTTCTCTCCCACATGGTTACCGAGCGGCGGCGGGAGATCGGCATTCGGGTCGCGCTTGGTGCAACTCGCTCCCACGTGCTCACAGAGATCGTCAAGCAAGGACTTCAAGTCGCGGTGTTGGGTGTCACCATTGGCCTTGCGGGCGCGCTTGCGGTAAACCAGCTGATTGCGTCCCTGCTGTTTGGTGTGAAGTCGACAGATACTGTGACCATCGCCTTTGTGATCGCGACGATTACGGCCGTCGCGGCGGCGGCCAGTTGGCTGCCGGCTTGGCGCGCATCGCGGCTTGACCCGAACGTCGTGCTCAGAGATGAATAACAGCCGGGACGCTTTCTTGAAAACCGTGGTTGTCGAAGGTGGCCCACCACCCTGTTCGCCCCGCGGCACGACGTCCAGGTGACCGGCCGCTGTGACCCGCATTCGAAACGGTCCAGAACTCGAAGTGGAGTGTAGAATTCAAGACGCAGGAAGAAGCTGCTCAATCGAGGAGATCTAGAGCCTATGGCAGACTGGTTCGCCCGCCCCGTCCTACACGTGACGGACGTTGAAGCCTCGCTCCGCTTTTACGTGGACCGGCTCGGGTTCACGAGCCCCTGGCGCTACGAGGAGGACGGCAGGGCGCGCGTTGCGCAGGCCGAGCGGCAAGGCTGCGCACTCATCCTGGCCGACCATTGGCCAGAGAAGGTTGGCAAGGGGGTGATGTTCATTTCCGTGAATGTCGAGCAGGAAAGGCACGAGGCAGGGATCGCCGCCTTGGACGCACTCCGCGCGGAGTTGGAGGCCAACGGCGTTCCGGTCCGGGAGGGTTCGTGGGGCTACCGGCTCCTGGTCGTCGACGATCCTGACGGCAATCAGCTCTTCTTCCCCTATCCGAACGAGACGGCATCCGTCGAAGATGACCGCTGATCGTGAAACATCAGTCCTCAGCGTAGCTGCCATCGATCCGGAAAGGTATCGCCACCCCGGGATCGCTAGCCCCTTCGCGAACACAGATCAGTAGTCCGGTGTTTGACGTCGAATCATAGAATATGCGATTATTCGAATATACGCGACATGCAGGACGAGCTCCGGCAGTTCAAGAGTGAGATCTTTCAGGGTCTCGCAAATCCGACGCGGATCGCGATCGTTGAACTTCTGCGCGATCGAGAACTCTCGGCCGGACAACTGATCGAAAAGCTCGGCATCGAACAAGCCAATGCCTCGCAGCATTTGGCAGTGCTCCGTGCCAAACGGATCGTAGTCGGCCGGAAGGCGGGCAACCAGGTCTATTACTCGATCCGGGATCGCGCGCTCATCGAGGTTCTCGACATCCTGCGCGGCTACTTCAATGCCCAATTGAGCAGCACAGTGGACCTCTTGAAGCAGGCGGCCAGGGACACGCCCAAACGTCGCGCCGGCTCGCATTGATGACGGACCACTGCCCACCGCCGGATCAGCCCAGGCCGGATCGATTGCGCAGCGCGATCGAACACGCGGCGCACCTGCTCCCCAAGCAGGGACCGATCGGCGTATTCGTTCACCACAACACGCTGCATGCGTTTCAGCATCTCCGTTTCGAGCAGGCGGTCATCGAGGCCTCGCACTTATTCGGTGCCGAGCCTTACATGAGCGAGGCGGCATATCGCGCCGAACTGGCGCGCGGCCGCATCCAGGTAGTCGACATAGACGCCGTGCTCGACAGCGAGCCCGATGCGCTGATATTCGCGCGCCTCACCAGGGGCTCGTTGCGCCGGGCCATGATCACTCCCGGAGTGCGGGAATTCGATGCTGCCACTATCCTCTGGCGCACCGAGCAAGGCGATCTCGCCAGGGACTTCCGCCGGGCGGCCTTGCGAGCGCTCTTTGAAGCGTGTCTGGACCGCAGCGTTGCGCACGATCCGGACCCTGCACAACCTCGTCCGGTGGACGAGATCATCCATCCGTGGCTCATCCGCCTTTGCGCCGTCTTCCTGGATCAAGGCACCGCCTATTGGCCCATGCCCCATCGGGAGCGCGGCTTCTACGAAAGCGTCCGGATGCTGCTCGCCCTGCGCGGCGGCGTTCTTCCAAAGTATCTTGCCGGCCTCGACGTCGAATTCCAGCGCCAACAGCATCTTTCCTTTACAGCCGCCGATGCCGTCCTGGACTGCCTGGACAGACTTTGTCATCGCGAAGCTACATGGCCCGACATTCTTCAGGCCGAGTTACTCGCCTTGCCCGGCTGGGCGGGGTTGATGCGTACACTCGAAGAAGACCCTGGCTTGGCCCCGCATAATGCCGTGCCGTGCTCGTTGATGGATTACCTCGCCGTCCGTCTGACCATGTCCCGGGTAGCCTCGCAAATGAACGCCGCGGAGACGATTCCGGAGGAGAGCCCGCTCAAGACACAGGAGAAGCGGCTCCTGAGCCGCGCCGCCCGCGTTTATGACGCAGCCCGCGTGGTCAGGCTCTCGGCGAATGAAGTGACGCGGCTATCCGATACCGAATGGATAAGCTTCACCGGCGAGGTCAAGGCATTCAACGGACTGGAACGGCGCCGAATCCTGCACCTGGCATACGAGCGTTGGCACGAACGCGAGATCCTTCGCGGGCTGGCCAGCCATCGCAAGTACCGCTCTTTGAGCGATCAGGCATCGGAAACAGACAACAGGGCGCCCGCGCAAGTTTTCTTCTGCATTGACGAGCGCGAGGAATCCATGCGCCGCGCTCTCGAGGAAGTGGACCCGCTGGTGGAAACCTTCGGCTCGGTGGGGTACTTCGGTGTGGCCGTCGACTATAAAGGAATCGACGACGCACGTAGTGCTGCCTTCTGCCCGGTGGTCGTGAAACCGGAGCACGCCGTTTTGGAACAACCGAAGGCCGAAGATAGCGCCTTGCTCGAAAGTCGCCGGTGGCGCCGGCGGTTTTTGGGTTTGCTGATCCGCAACTGGCGCGTCTCATCGAAGACACTGTGGCGCGGGTGGCTCTCCACCTCCGTCCTGGGGCTGCTTTCGGCGGTGCCTCTGGTTGGCCACCTGCTCGCTCCCCGGCGTTATGCCCAGTTACGCGACTGGCTCAACAAGGCGTTTCTGCCCGAACCCCGCACCGAACTCACGTTCATGCGGAATACCACTCAGTCCTACGGCGCCGTGAGCGGGCTGTTGACCGGCTTTGCACCCCAGGAAAAGAGCGATCGAGTAGCGAGCATTTTGCGTCCCGCCGGCCTGGTCAGCGGCTTCGCTCGCGTCGTGGTGGTGCTCGGCCACGGCTCGACGAGCCTCAACAATCCGCATGAATCCGCGCATGACTGCGGAGCGTGCGGAGGCCGGCGCGGCGGACCTAACGCCCGCCTTTTTGCCGCCATGGCGAATCGTCCCGAAGTCCGGATGCATTTGCGGGAACAAGGCATTGACATTCCAGACGATACCTCGTTCGTCGGCGGCTATCACGACACCTGCAGCGATGACGTGGAACTCTTCGACTTGGATGGCCTGCCGTCCACGCATCGGGCCGATGTGGAACGCGTTCGCGAGCACCTGGAGCAGGCCAGCGCGCTCAACGCCCAGGAGCGGTCCCGGCGGTTCGCCTCGTGCCCTCCCCATGTCGACCCCCAGCATGCACTTCGTCACGTGGAAGAGCGGAGCGAGCACCTGGCGGAGCCGCGGCCGGAGTACGGACATTGCACCAATGCCGTTTGCGTAGTCGGCCGCCGCGCGCTGACACGCGGATTGTTTCTTGACCGGCGCGCCTTTCTGGTTTCCTACAACGCCGATCACGACATCGGCGATGAGGGTCTGGCGGCATTGATGTCTGCCGTCGTCCCGGTCTGCGCGGGCATCAGCCTGGAATACTATTTTTCGTTTGTCGATAACGACCGCTACGGCTGCGGCACGAAACTTCCGCACAATGTGACCGGATTGCTGGGAGTCATGGATGGCCATGCGAGCGATCTCCGCACCGGCCTGCCCTGGCAAATGGTCGAGATCCACGAGCCCGTCCGCATCCTCTTCGTAGTCGAGACCACTCCGGAGCGGCTGACCAAGGTGATCGCCGCGAACGCATCTTTGAGCGAACTCGTGGAGAATCGATGGATTCGCCTGGCCACCGTGGATCCGGTATCGGGAAGCGTGCACGTTCGACGAGACAGCGGCTTTGAGGAGTTCAACGAGCGTTTGGAGCGCCTGCCGGTCGCACTCTCTTCCGCTGAATGGTTCGCGGGCAAGATCCAGCATCTCCCCATGGCCTGGATTCAGATATGGTTTCAAACCACGGCAGGAGGCGACGGCAAATGAGCCTTTCCCAGGTCACCCTGGTTGCAGTAGTTTTCGCGCCTGGTGTCGTCTTCACACTGTTGTCGTTATCGTGGCTGCTCGGTTGGGTTCCGGGAGAACGCGGAATCTCAGTGATCACGCGCGGGACTTTTTCCCTGTGCGCGCTGGGCCTCTCCGGGCTGCTTTGGAAACTCGTTGCCAGTGGTTCCACGGCGGTGATCGTGACCTACGGCAACTGGTTCGCCGTGCAGCATTACCGCTTTCCACTGGTGCTCATGGCGGACCGCTTGTCGCTGCCATTCCTGGCGATGACAGTCGTGCTCTCCGGATTGATCGGCCAGTTCTCCTCCACCTACCTGCATCGCGATCCCGGCTTCTTCCGGTTCTTCGTTCTGCTGCACCTTTTCGCTTTCGGATCGCTGCTCGCCTTCGCCGCAGGCTCGTTCGATCTTCTCGCTGGAGGATGGGAGATTGTGGGCATCACCTCGGTCCTGCTGATTGGCTTCTTCCAACTTCGCCCAGCCCCCGTGGAGAACGGCCTCAGGGTGTTCGCGGTGTATCGCGCTACCGACATCGGCTTGCTGGCGGGCGTCTTCGCCATGCACCATTGGACGGGCGCGGCGGTGTTTACGAGCGGCCCCCCGTTGCTCGCCGGCACGCAGGCTCTCATCGTCTGCCTGCTTCTACTGCTGGCGGCGTCCGGAAAGGCCGCGCAGGTTCCTTTCTCCGGATGGTTGCCCCGCGCCATGGAGGGCCCTACTCCGTCGAGCGCCATCTTTTACGGGGCAATCTCCATCCACGCGGGTGCCTACCTGCTCCTTCGAATTCAACCAATGCTGGCGCAGTCGGCGCTGGCTTCGGCCGCGGTGGTTCTCATTGGCGTGGCCACCGCGATTCACGGCACTATCGTGGGCCGGGTTAGCGCGGATGCCAAAACATCACTTGCCTATGCCTCCTTGACGCAGGTCGGCGTGATGTTTGTGGAAATCGGAATCGGATGGACCTCCATCGCCGTCGTCCACATCCTGGGACACGCCCTGGTGCGCACCATGCAGTTTCTACGCGCGCCTTCCATGCTCCATGACGATCACCAGATGCATTCCGCCATGGGCGGGGAGACGGCGCCCGCCGGCACGCACTCCGGGGATCTGCTCCCGGAAACCATCCGCTTGTGGCTCTATCGCTGGGCCTTCGATCGGGGGCATCTCGACACCATCCTCGACCGCTGGTTGGTTCAACCATTGCTCGACCTGTCGAGGCTTCTTGCGAGGCTGGACCAAGTGGGCTTGGCCACAAACAGGACGCACTCTGTCCCCGCTGCGGTTTCGACGACCGTCGCGGCCCGCCATGGGGGAGACTGAATGCCCGTTTTACTGCGGATTGCCGGCGAACCTTCAGCGGGCTATGTTGCGATCGCGGTTCCGTGGATCGCGGCTCTGATCGTCGCCGTTTACCGGCGGCACGTCCGTATCGTCGGTTTTGTTGCGGCGCTAATATGCACCGTTGCGTGCGCATTGCCGCTCGGCCCCCCGTCCGCAGGCCAGTCGTTGTACCAGGCCTTGATGCTTCTGTTTTCCTGCCTGACTCTGGGCGCCACCCTGATTCTTCCGCGCCGCGACTGCACCGCTGGGAGCATCGGCGGCATCCTTTTCATCTTGGGATCGACCCTGCTGGCTTACTCCGCCGGCCATCTTCTTGTATTGCTCGCCGCCTGGATTCTGTCCGCGATTCCCTTCTTCGTGCCGCGTTGGTTCCAAGCCCCCTCTTGGCGCCCGCGAGCAGCCCTCCTGCTTTCTACAATCGCGCTTGGGTTGGCGATTGCTCTGATCGCGAGCAGCGCACACACATTCTGGATCGTTGGCTTGAACGGCCAAAGCCCCGGTGGAATGGCCGCGTTCGGACTTATGGTGACGGCCGTGATTTTTCGAAAAGGAATTCTGCCCGCACACGCCTGGGTGGCCGACGCCGCCGAGGGTGGTCCAGCGATCCCCACCGCCTTACTCTACAACGGCCATTTCGGCGCGCTGCTGGTCGCAAAGCTGATTGTGCCGCTGTTCGCCAGCACGACTGTCGTCTGGTTCCCGCTCCTTTCCTATCTCGCCACAGCCACGGCTCTCTACGTTGCCATTCGGGCGCTCACCGAGAATTCGCCGCGTCGTCTGCTGGCCTTCATTGCCCTCAGCCAGTCGGCCGCGATTCTGGCGGGACTCGAGAGCGGGACGGCCGAGGGAATCACCGGCGCACTCGTCCATTGGTACGTCGTAACGGTCTCCACCGTGGGCCTTTTCGGGATTCTGCGTCTGCTGGAGGTGCGCTTTGGGGAGAACCTGACGGCCAGCACGCATCTCGGTCTCGCCGGACACGCCCCGCGGCTGGCAGTGTCGTTCGCCGTCCTCGGCTTGGCGCTCGTCGGCCTACCCGGTACGCTCAGCTTCTGTTCTCAGGACCTCTTGATTCATGGAACGCTCCAATCTCACCCGCTCACGGGATTGCTGCTTCCCATCGCCACCGCGATGAACGCCATGAGCGTTTTTCGCTTATTTACCCGCCTGTTTCTGGGTAGGCGCCGGACCGGGTTCACCGCCGTTGTGGACGCTTTGCCGCGTGAGCGATGGATTTTGGCGGCTGGCCTTGTGTTCGTCGTCCTGGGAGGTCTGTTTCCGAATGTAATCGTGGCCCGTCGCTCCGCTGAGGCGGAGTTGGTGGAGCGGGCGATTCGTGTGGACCCTCCTTTCAGCCAAGCCTCTATCCCATCGGTGTCGCGGGAAAAACAAGTCAGGCGAACTCTGGACCAAGATCGCCAGCCTCCTGAGTGACCGATCCCAACAGATCCCTCCTGCCTAACCACGTCCGGGGGGACACAACTTGACGGGAGAGCCCCGGGCCGTCAAATTGCCAGCGAGATGCGGTGCGCAGAGCCGCCGCTCCTGGATCACTCGCCCCTTCGCGACAAGAGAGGATCTATGTGGTCAATAGCCCGGATCGGTGCGCCGCATCTGCTTGCACTTGCCCTTGGAGGCCGAGGGGTGAGAGAGTTGTCCTTGACCCGGGGGGGGAACATGTCGAATGTGGAAACCGATCGACTTAAAGGAAACCGGTATCTTGTTCGTGACGGTATTGTGCAGCCGCGGCGCCGTGCGGCTTTCGGCAGCCGGACTCTGTCTCATGTGCACATTGGCCGCCGCACAGAACGACCCAACCGTCAAGGTCAGCGGCGGGATGATTCGGGGCACACTGATGACGGAAGGCGGCGCGGTCTTTAAAGCCATTCCGTATGCGCAGCCACCGACGCGTAAACTGCGCTGGCGGGAGCCCATGCCTGTAAAGGCTTGGGCCGGTATTCGCGACGGCACCCAGTTCGGCGCGATCTGTCCGCAGAATCCCAGTGCGTCGATCCCCAATGCCGCCGCTATCTCCAGCGAGGATTGTCTATTCCTCAACGTGTGGACACCGGAGTGGCCAGTGCGCGGACGCAGGTCGGTGCTGCTATGGATTCCTGGCGGCGGCAACATCAACGGCGGCACGTGGGAGCCCAGGCACGACGGTTCCCATCTAGCGCGCCGTGGAGTCGTCGTTGTTACAGATAACTACCGCCTTGGGTCATTCGGGTTCTTCTCGCACCCTGCTTTGACACGGGAGTCGCCCCACAAAGCGTCTGGCAATCAGGGCTTGCTCGATCAGGTGGCGGCACTCGAGTGGGTTCATGCGAACATCGCACGATTCGGCGGCGACCCGGATGAAATCACGCTCGCTGGCGTTTCTGCGGGCGGAATCGACATCAGCGCCTTGATGACCTCGCCGTTAACCGCTGGGCGGTTCAAGCGCGCGATTGTGCAGAGCGGACCGTCCCGCAATGCGATCGGCGACCCGCTCCCGCTGCCGAGGGCTGAGCAGCAAGGTCTCGCGCACACGACGACGTGGGGTGCACCGCCGGGTGCCTCCCTTGATGTTCTCCGGTCGATACCAATGGATCAGATTCTTAAGGCGCAACCGCTGCGGCCAGTAGCTCATCTGAACTTGTCGGTGGACGGATATGTGATCCCGCGGGTACCCGCAGAGGTGTTTGCCGGCGGCGGCCAGCACAAGGTGCCAGTCATTATTGGCAACAGCGCGCGCGACTTTACGCCCGGCGCGGCTCCTCCGACGAATCTCGACACGCTGATCGCCCAAACATACGGACCGCTTGCATCACGTGCACGGCCGCTATACGGGGCCGCCGACCCTCTCTACGGAACGCCCGAAGTGCAGTGGGCCACGGACGTGTCGTTTCGATGCGGTGCAGTGATGCAGCTCGTGCAGCATGTCGCAGCCGGCAACACTGCGTTCGGCTACGAGTTCGCCCGACTCGCTACTCCCGATTTTCAACCGGGTGGAAACATTCATGGGCTGGATGGTGGATATGTATTCGGTACGTTCGCGATTCGAGCGCAAGGGACCACGTTGACACCGATCAGTCTCACAGCCGCCGATACAGCTCTGTCTGACCAGATGCAGCAGTACTGGGCCAACTTCGTCAAAACCGGAAATCCGAATGGTACAGGGTTGCTGCCATGGCCACCATTCAGTGATCCCACGCGTGCGTACCTGGAGTTTCTCACGGCCGGTCCGGTAGCCAAGGAGGGGCTGCGACGTACTCAGTGCGACCTCTTCATCGAGAATGTATATCGCCTGTATCCGAAGCCTTGAGAAACAGCTATGTCCGGCGTTAACCAATTCCGCGAGACGCTTTACCTTAGAATGTTCAACTGAATGTGCTGGGGAAGAAACCGCGGGACGGACGCTGTGGATTCTGGGCAGGATCGTTTCGAGCGGATCCCCAAGAACGTCGGTTCCTGGAACGTGCCCGAGAAACCAAGGAACCGATTACCCGCCGCTGACGGCGAAGTGTTTGCGATGTGCCGACTCGAAACCGCAGACGGGCGCGCGCGGATTACCCGCCACATGGCGACCAGGGAGGGATCTATATAGTAGATCAAACCTATTGATGCTCGCATAACATGGCGTTCGGCTTGATTAGAATGGGCGCGGCGCTCACTCGTTCACGGCCACCTTAGCCGTCTGACGTTGCTCCACACCCTCGGCGGAGATTGCCCGGAGCAGGAACTCGGTGGTTCCGGTCGGCCTGACGGTCACGCAATTGTCCGCGGTCCGATCAACTGAGCCCATAGACGGCTCGATGGTGATCCGGACCGCGTAACGAATCCGATAGCATAGATTCACGGACGCGCCGGGAGCGATGCTCTCGGCAGAAGCCTTGAAGCTGTCAATCTTCGGGACCGCCTCTCGACGGTAGGCAATGAACTTGAAAGTAGCCTCCCCATCCCGCTGCATGAAGAACCGGATGCTCTTCTGATCGACTTGGCCGCGATAGTCCGTCCACCAATCGCGGTAGGTCGTCTGCCCGCCGGGACCGCCCCCGTAGGTCGGGCGATTTTTCCAGACAGTTCGGAACGAGATCCAGTCTCCTTCTATTCGTCCTTCCAACAGACCTCGAGCGCCGTCCCAACCCCATGATGTGCCCGCGAGGCTGGAACCACCCGGGTGGAACTCGAACGCCCACTCGTCGTATTCTCCGACCCAGTACTGTACGGGAGCAAACCACAATCCCGCAGCTCGCGTGGCCGCGCTGGATGGCGCAGCAGGCGCGGGCCTCCGCTCTTTGACAGCCGGCGCTCCACGAATCGCATCGGATCGCTGGCCGGGCTCCGGTTTCGTCAGCGGCTCGGTAGCGCGAACGGACGGGTTGCTTGGCGCTGGGGAATTCTGCCTCGATTGCGCGAGCGAGTCCTTTGCCGTACCCGAGTGCGATCCCCTTCCTGAGCGCAGGTTGAAGATGTAGGAGCTTACAGCACCAGCTGCTATCAGCGCCGAGGCGGCGAGTACGATTGCCGCGCGTCGCAGGTATCTGCGCCGTGGCGATACGCCAAGCGCCCTGGCGAGAGCGCCACTGATGGAATCGACATCATGGTCGAAATCGGCATCGCTGATCTCTCTTGCCTGACGGTCGGCGAGGGCAGCGATGTCGTGCGGAAGCTCTTCGGCCCGCGGCATCACGGCCCCCGGGAGTAGAACAGGCAGAAGTTCGACGCCTCGTTCCAGCGCGGTCGCGATCTCAATACGGACGAAGTCCTGCGCCTTGTCGAGCCTGCAAACGCCATCGAGGTCCGTCGCGGACAGCCAGCTCTTGCCAATGACTACGATGAGAACCCTGCTGGCGCTAATGGCTTGCCTGATCGTCTCGACGAAATTCTCGCCCAGCGAGATACCCGTGACATCGAAGAAGACGCGATTCGGGAAACGATCGCTGAGACGGTCATACAGCCGACCCGCGTAGCCGCTATCTTCACGCCGGTAACAGACGAAAACACCGCCGTTGCCTTTGTCGCGAGGCATATAAGACACCCCAGCTCACCGGTTCAGACCCTCTCCCGGGGATTTCCATTTGGGGCTCCCCAGCGCAGTTGAGTATACATCCGGGCCCCTCCTTAGTGAAGCCGGTGCTGAACTAGCTGAACTAGCCGCGATAGACGGCGTAGCGTAAACCGCATTTGCGACGACGGTCGCTTCGTGAATCCCTTCAGATTACTTGCCTGTAGCCGACTACAACGGAGAAATCTGCTGAAACGCGATGACCAGAGAGCTTCACCCTTTGCAACGTGCCCTCGGTGCTGGAACGTTTTGGGGTAGGACCCGCTGCCGCTGATCTTGAAAAGGCCGAAATCCTTGTAGCAGTCACCGTCGGCCACTTCAGGGCGCGTCTCGACCCAAAGGCGAAGTTGATTGAGATCCGAGATGCTGATGGCGCGATCACGCATCCGCTCGATCAGATGTTGGCGTGCCCCTTCGGGCAGGCTTTCCCATCGTTCGAGCTGCGGCATCAGCCGCCAAAGACCATCCTGCCGAGTTCATCGCCCAAGCGGTTAGCCGCTTCCGGATCCTGCTCGTTGCGGAAACGCTCAGCCAGGGCGAAAAACTGCTGCTGTTTTTGCTTCTCTGCGTCGATGCCGTTCTCGATCAGTTCCAACAACATGCGATTCTTGCTCAGCTTTCGACTCTTGGCCATGCTGCCCACCTGCTTTGCCAGCCTGGGCGGCAGACTGACGCTTTGGCGAACCGCTTTCTCAGCCGGCTTCATGACACCATTATGCACCAAAATGGTGGACAAGCGATCAGACGGCCCACCGACGTGGCGCCGAGCAGGAGTTTTCGAGCATCCTAACCTGCGACGGTCAAAGAGGCCGTCACCTGATGCCGAAGACTCGAAGAAAGAAGCGAATGCCCAAACGAGTCTTGGCCCTTCCCGATCTTGAACAGTCGAACGCCGCGGTCTTGAACACCTTCACGTCCAAAAGCGGCCAGCGGACTTACGACCGCGCCATCACCGATTTCGTGGATTGGTACTGCTCAGACCCCGCTTGGCGTTCAATCGCGTTGTGGATCGTTGATGGCAATCGAATACGGTTTAGACAGGGCCGTTGATCGCCACATGGCGACGAGCCTCGGCGGGAACGCCCCGTTTCGGGCCCACCACAGGGCAAAGTACACGGCCGAATGGATCCCTTCCGGATGGCCGACAACCCGTCCAAGTGGATTGCTTCCGAGTAGCCCATTGACGGAATCCGGACACGAGCGCGTCCGGCCGTGGCCCTGATGAATCGTTCGCGTTCAAAAGTGGCCGTTCAGCGCTCGCCGATATGGAGCCTTCCGATAAGCGGTTTTCCTGCCACTTCAGTGGATAGATACCCGTCCAGGTGAATTTGTAAGCATAGTTCGCAAGGCCGGCATGCGGCTGGAAAATGCCTTCCTATTCGCCGGCCCATCTGAGGCACTTCGCCTTCTCCCACTTTCGCTACCATTTCAAAGGAGGATTGAGGATGCCCGACAGCGAACAATCCAGCAGACTTGCGCGTGCCTTGCTGCGTATTCCGGTACCGTGGGTGTTCGTGGTGACATACCTCGTCGGCGCCGGGCTGGAGGGGGCATTTCAACTGGGCAGGTTCACGGGGTACGGGATCCTTACTCCGACCGGTTCGATAGTCTTTGTGATCGGCGCAGCGTTCGCAGGATGGGGCTGGCTGACGTTTCACCGCGCGGGAACAACGAGAGTTCCTGGAGAGACTTCGACCGCACTTGTCACATGGGGTCCTTACCGGTTCACGCGGAATCCAATGTACGTGGGCCTGTCTGTGGCCTATGTAGGAGAGGCCGGCATACTCCACCACATCATCCCGGTTATTCTCTTGCCGCTCACAATTGCGTACGTAAATCGAGTTGTCATCCCTGTTGAAGAGAACCTGCTGCGAGCGGTCTTCGGTGCCGATTATGAACGTTATGCCAAGAGGGTTGGTCGCTGGCTCTGACCGACCTGGTAGAGTCGAATCCACTTGGGGGGCCACCGTTTCTTTTGACGCCAGCCACCTGGCCGTATCACGCCTAAATACCGGCCAATGTTCTGAGTGAGGGGTCGCGGCCAAAGTCGGAAAGCAGTATTCTTTTTTTCGTTCGGGACTGACTTTGCCGGGAGGGTGAAGGCCGGCCTCAGATCGAAACTTTGGCAGGGACGGTCAGCGGCGGCCTTCACGCCAGCCGTGATTCTTTTTATCGCACTGCCAGAGGCGAAAGACAACATCGATCCGGGGTGATTCCATTGGACCGCCTGCCGCGGCGATGTCCCGTCTGCCAGAAGAACACGATCATTGGCCACGGACGACGGCTCCGTCATGCTCACGACGACCAGCACGAATGTATCTGGGTGAGGCGCGGAATCTGTGAGCCGTGCGGGAAAACCTTTACCATCTTGCCCGATTGGCTGGCGCCATCCGGATACTACAGCGTTCACTGCCGGCGGCAGGCCTGTGAGCACATCGCCGCAGGTGATAGTGCCGAGCAAGCCGCACCGCACTGCAAAGACCCCACACGTTTGCCCGATCCATCCACTGTCCGTCGATGGGCACAACGGCGGCTCGTCAGCCTATGGTGCTGGATCAAGGCCGGAGTCAAAAACCAGCACTTTCTGCAGACACCCACCATCCTCGCCTGGGATCTGGGTGCGCTCTGCCGTATTCTGCCGATCGAGGCAAGAAGTCCGTGAGTCGACACACTCTCGACGAGTTGAAACAGCAGATTCCTCTGCTGGACTATCTGCAGGCCCACGATTGGCGACCGGCGCGACAACTGACCCGCGGCCGATTGATGGGACTGTGTCCGCTGCACGAAGATCATCAGCCGAGCTTTCTGCTAGATCCCCACAGGAACCTATTCTACTGTTACGGCTGCGGTCGCGGCGGGGACGTGATTCGCTTCGCCGAACTGTATCACCAGGCGAGCTTCCCACAGGCGCTGTCGCTGCTCCACCAATGGCGGGGCTTGGCGCCGTTGGTGGACGAAGTCGCGAGTTTCTATCGCATGCAGTTACACCGTCACAACGAGGCAGCCGCCTACCTGTATCGACGCGGAGTCAGCTCACCGGAACTGATCGAGCATATGCGGATCGGCTACGCACCTGGTGGCTGCTTGCGAGCTTGGCTGGCAGACCGGGGTTACCCGGTCGAGGCTCTGCGGCAAGCCGGCTTGGTTAGCGCTGCTGGCTACGACACCTACCGGCACCGCGTGGTGTTTCCGCTGGAAGGCAATCTCTATGGCCGCAGTCTGTCTACGGCAGCGCCACCGCATCGTTTCTTGCCGGCCGCGAAGGGCGGCTTATATTCATGGGACCAAGCCCGACTGTATCCCGAGGTGATTCTGGTTGAGGGCCTGTTTGACTACGCTGCCTTATGGCAGGCCGGTTTTGACAATGTCACCTGTTCGTTAGGTGTGAATCTCAATGCGCGCCAGTTCCGTCAACTCTGCGACGGTCGGCGAACTGTCTTTCTGGCCTTTGATGCCGATGCCAATGGCAGCGGCCAGAAAGCGGCGCAATCGCTTGCCGGCCGGCTCGCTGAGCAAAGTGTCGACGTCCGTACCGTGGTACTGCCCAACGGCCAGGATCCGAACAGCTTCTTCGTCCAAGGCGGCGATGCCGGTCAGTTTCAGTCGCTGCTGGAGGCGGCGCGATGATGACCTTCCGCGTAGTTTCCAAGCCCTCCAACAACCATGTGCGCTGCCCGTACCGCATTGTCGAACAGACCACGGGCCGTGAGATTGACTGGATCAACCGGTACCTCGACTACGAAATGCTCCGCCGCCTGGCAGACACCACCCTGCGAACCTATGCGCACGAGTTGTTGCACTTTCTCCGGTGGTGGGAGGGTGTTCACCACACCGACGTGGTCGCCAAAGATGCCCTTTCCGAATCGACACTGCTGGACTATGTGCGATTCCAGTCTGGCCAGGAACGCGAACTAACCGGTGCCACCATCAATCAGCGCGTAGCCATCGTCGATCGTGCCTTGCGTATCATCTTTCCTGACGCGCCCCTCCAGACCGCTCCGGCGTTACAGACGAACTACTGGCAGCGAGCACCCATGGGCATCGGAAAACCGCGGCCTGCCTTGAGCCGGTTGCGAGTCAAGACTCCCAAACGGACCATTGTGCCTCTGTCTGTCGACGAGGTGGCGCGATTTTGGTCCAGCTTTCGCAACTCACGGGACCTGGCCATCGTGGGACTGATGCTGCTCCAGGGACTCCGGTCGCAAGAAGTCCTGGATCTGAATCGCGACGATCTTCTACTGTCCGAGGCGCAGATCCGCGTGCGCGGCAAGGGCAGCAAGACCCGGTTCCTGCCGCTGGCCCCGGAAGCGAACCAACTCCTGGACCACTATCTCCGGCTGGAGCGGCCACAGACGTCGACTAACGCTCTGTTTGTTTCGCTCAAGGGGCCCGCTCGCGGAGCGCGGATGACTCCCGCGGGGTTGCGCTCCCTGTTTCGATACCATCGTCGGACTACCGGCGTGAAGATGGCCAACCCCCATCGGTTCCGCCATACCTTTGCCTCCGATATGGTGCGCGCCGGTGTTAGCCTGCCCGCGCTCATGCAGTTGATGGGGCACGCTCACATTCAGACCACGATGGTCTATGTGCAAGTCACTCCCCTCGAGGTCTATCAGCAGTATGCCCGAGCTGTGGCGCAGCAGATCCGGCCTGTACCGGGAACGCAGTCATGACGCTCTCCCGCTACGCTCCGCTGGAACATCCATTGGTTCACCCGTTCCAACGAGCCATCGAGTCCCTCACGGCCGCCCAGAGCCCAGACTCGACCCGTCACTACCGTGGCGTGGCGCGCAACTTCCTGATGTATCTCGGCGATGACCACCCTTCTGTTTGTTCACTGAATCAGCTGCATCGTGATCCCCACACCCTCGGTTGGTTTGCCCATCTGCGCTCGCACACCCCGCCCTTGGCTCAGGCCGTCTACGTCTGTCACCTGCTGTGTCTGCGCTCCATTCTGGAGGAACTTGCCCGGACTGCACAATTTCCCCATCTGGCGTTTCTGATCCGACGCGAGGACCTTCCGCGCATTCCCCAGCGCTTGCCCCGCCCGCTGACGGCAGAGCAGGATCGATTACTCCAGCAGGAACTGGTCCGCCGTAATGATCTGCCCGCCAACGTCTTCCTGCTGCTGCGCCATACTGGGATGCGCATCGGGGAATGCGTCGACCTCGCCTACGATTGCCTCCACAATGTGGGCCCGGACCGTTGGGCGATTCATGTGCCTCTCGGCAAGCTGAAGACAGAACGAATGATCCCGGTGGACTCGTTTGTATGTGAACTCGTCCAACGCTTACGCTTCTTCCGTTCTTTCGACTCCCTCCCGGTTGACGGCCGGCTGCTGGCACGCCATAAAGGCAAGCAGACGCTGATCAAACAACTGCGCCCATATCTGTCCGATGCTGCGGCCGCAGTCGGCATTTCCAAGCTCATCGTTCCGCACCAACTTAGACACACATATGCCACTGAGATGGTGCGTGCCGGAGTCAGTTTGCCCGCACTGATGACGCTCCTCGGCCACGTCAAGGCCGAGATGACGATGAAGTATGTCCAGGTCGCGGGCAACGATCTGCAACGTGAGTTCCACTTGGCACGCTCTCAACCCCGACATCTGGCGCCCCAGCCGAAGACCCCAACAATTTCGCCGCGTGCTGCCCTGGATGGTGTCGCCGATGCCTTACTGTTCGCTCAACACACAATCGAGATGTTCCGGCGATCCCTCTCTGACGGCCCTTCGAAACGCTGCCTCGATCGCCTCTCCAACCGCCTAACCAAAATTCTTTCCGAGGCTCGCAAGCTCAACCAAGCAGGATAACCGGCAGAGATTGGCCGGATAAACGCGCAAAGCGCCGATGTGGGTCAGCGGCGTGCCGTCCGGTTGTCCCTTGCCGGTATTGAAAACGGAGCGACGCTTCCGGATTATGGCGCAGGCACCGATCCGCCTTCTTCACCCAGGTCACCTCGAAAGCTCGGGCGCTGGATTGTGAACCGTTGGGGGCATTAGCGCCGAATACAAAATCTGCAATGTCCATCGACCGGATCGCTAGCGATATTACAAAACAACGCACCCGGCGAACCGACGAGGCGTTGATGCATTTCCCAGATCAAGCGGGAGCCCAGCGCGATTCCATCGTCGATTGACTGCTTTGCTTCGTGTAGCCGACGATTCGCTCGATGGCGACGGTAAACGCCGCTTTGTCAGGTGAGATTTACCATAAACAAAGTGCCCAATGACTAAACAAGACCTGTTTGAGTTCATCTCAAAGCGCCGGCTGGGAGTGTTGTCGTCGATAGCCGCGGACGGCACACCGCAATCCGCGCTGGTTGGAATCGCGGTCTCGTCGGAATTGGAAATTATCTTCGACACCGTCAAGAGTTCCCGGAAGTACAGCAATTTAACTTCAAACCCCGCGGCCAGTTTCGTGGTGGGCTGGGAAGGCGAGGTCACGGTGCAATACGAGGGAACCGCGCAAGTACTGGTCGGGACGGATCTGGAGCGCTATCGCGAGATTTATTTCCTGACGTGGCCCGATGGCCGTGACCGATTGAGTTGGGCGGGCATCGTGCATTTTGTCGTACGTCCCTCTTGGATAAGATACAGCGATTTCAATGCGCGCCCGCCGAGGATCGAGGAGTTCAGGTTGGCGGGCACTGCAGACTAGATCCCACGGTCAACCGAGGCTCAAGGATCCAACCCGCAAGCATTCCTGCCTGATCGCCCGCGTTTTACTGACGGATTCCTGAAGTTCTTTCCTGCTTGCTCCCGTATCACGCGCGATTCGTAAGTGACCGCTCGAACGGATCGTCTCGGGATTGCCGACCATGCGCTCGGACCGGCACTTCCGGGAGTAGCGCGTTACAGGTTAGGGTGGGCTGACGTTAATGCGGGTATAGAACGCGCTTATGTTTGAAACAGCGTCCGGCTATTGAATAGAAATCGGAACAGCTACGCTCGACGAGTCTCCGACCGTGACCACAAGATTCGCCGCCGATGAAGCGTGAAGGCCCGAAGGCAATACTACGTTAATTTGGAAGTATCCGGATTCGAGCGTGGGAGCCGATCCGCCGTAGAGAACAACAGCATTCGTTCCCCCGATCGACACTGTGACCGGCAGAGTCAGCATAGCAAGCGCTGAAGTGAGCGGCCAGAGTCCCCCGGTTGTTCCGAGGGGATTCGTCAAACCGCCGCCGGTCCCATAGATCGTTATGAAGCTGCCCACCTTTGCTGGATTTGAAGGAGAATTCAACGTCGAGTCGGAATTCGCAACGGCGAAAATCCCCGGCGCTGCCGTCGCGACAACCACCGGTGCCGAAGCCGACGTCCCTGCCGGCGGACCCCCATTGTAAGTGACGACGACTTCAGCGGACGGTTGGCCGGCGATCTCCCACGGCACCTGCACAGTGACCTGTTGCGACTGCGCGGAGAATATCGGAGCCGCGATACCGCCGATGGTGACCTGAGTGCCTCCCAGTTGGCTCACTGGCGCCTGACCTGCCGCGACCGCCGCTGTCGCGGGACCAAGCCCGTAGCCACGCAGCGTCACGATCTCACCTGGCGCGACGGCACCCGCTGTGCCGCTGGCCGCGTTCTGGACTGTCAGCCACGGGTAAATGCTGACCACATTCGGCTGCTCCTGCCCTTCCGCCAGCACAATCCCGCCGTTGGGAGCCACCGCGATCAGTGGTCCAGCGCCGGCAGTTGAGGATACGTAAGCGTAGGTGCCGCCGGCGAACTGGCCATCGGAGGTGAATTTTGCCGCGATCACGTTTCCGGTTGCTCCTACTAATCCCGATTGAAATGCTCCCGGAGATGGCGTCAGAACCGCCATCCCCGACGCGCCAGCAACGAAGGCGCTACCGGCCGAATCCAAAGCCAAATCCATGGCGGTCACGCTGGGGACGTACGTCGAGTAGAGAAGGGCCGATCCATCAGCGCTTAAGTGCGAAAGATAGCCGCCTGAAGATAACGCCGCTCCATCCATCGCCACCACGTAGGCTCCGCCGTGCGCGTCCACTTTTATTCCTGAGGCCGCAGGCTGGGTGGCGCCCAAAAATGTCGAATAGACCAGCGCCGTTCCTTGCGGATTCAGCTTCGCGGCAAACTCCATATACTCCGCGCTTGGAAAAAAATCGTTTTGAAATGCTCCCTCCGTGACGGGGAAGTCGGCTGCCTGGGTGAACCCGGTGACGAACGCGTCACCTGCCGCGTCGATTGCAATCCCCTGTGGAATCGTCAGTCCATTGCCGGACAGGTAGCTTGCGTAGAGCAGCGCCGAGCCGTACGAATTGAGCTTGGCGACAATGCCCGATCCATTGGCGAATGCAGGCGGCGTGGACTGAAACGCACCGGACGTTGTTGGAAAAGGCAAAGAGCCGAGGTTGGTGGAAGCAAGGTAGACCTCGCCCGCGGTATTGATCGCCATGGCGACGCCCCGCCTCCCCTGCGCCGGTGGATTCACCGGAAGCAGGGTTGAATAGACCAGCGCAGTTCCGGACGCGTTGAGTTTAGCAACGAATCCGCCACCCACCAGGTTGGTGAACGCCGCACCGGGCGTGACCGGGAAAGTACTCGGCCGACCAACAGTATTTGGACCGGTGAGGCCGCCCAGGTAAACATTCCCGCTCGCGTCTACGCAAATGGCGCTCGCGACTGTTCCGTTTCCGTTGCCGCCGAAATAGGTCGCGAATACGACTTTGCCCGCCGGGTCTAGCTTGATGACGAACGCATCCGAGCACGGAACCGTCAGAGGGACTCCATGGAGGCCGGGAATAACCTCGCAAGTACCGCCGCTGAACTGGGTTTGAAGCGCGCTCGCGGTCGCTGGGAAGCTTGAGGAAGTTGTCGAGCCGGTGAGATACGTGTTCCCTGCCGCGTCGACGGTCATAGCGGCGATGGTGGTGTTGGCGGGAAGGAGGTAGGTAAACGTTGGCTGATTTGCAGCGATGACGCAGGGTGTGAGAAATAAAAGGACAAGCGTTGCCCGCATGACATCAAGTTTATAGTCCAGCTTAAATGGTCCGGTCTTATGGCCAGTTGGTCGTCTAGTCGCTATCCCGGAGAAGCGCTCTTCCGGATTGCTCCTAGATAACGCGGCATCCGGAAATTGAATCGGGGCCAGACCCGCGAGCCACCCAGCCCTGCGGCCATCTGATCCGCCCCAATGCCGGCGCGTCACCCCGTCGAAAGTCCCGTTGAAAGTTGACATGCGCCTCGCACCGGATTCAAGGTTCTTTTTCCTAGCCAGTTGGCCTTTCGCTTCGAGCATGAGCCTCTGCCGTCAAGCCCAGCCCGCCGCCCGGACGGAGCGCAACGATGTCTGTGTCCGGTTAACCAGGTTGACTATTGTGGCCCACCCTGATCTCCTTTTGAAGCCAGTTGCAGCTTCGTCCCTCCTTCCTCGTGCCGGTCACCGTTGCGATCGGCCGCGCCTCGGCCCGCCGAGACTCGCGCATACTCACTAACGGAGAGCGCCCGCACTCCATTTTCACGCTGAACCAACACACGGCTTGCAGCCCACGGTCTTCTACCGCTGGAAGAAGGAGTTCTTCGATAACGGCGCTGCCGCCCCTCGAGCAGAAAACGCGACCGAACCACTCCGCCGACCAAGAGCGGATTGCCTACCTGGAGAAGAAGATTCAGACAAAGGACGAGGTTCTGGCCGAGCTGATGGCCGAGCATGTGGCTCCCTAAAAGAAACGCTTGGGGAACTCTGAAAGGGGGTCTGGGTTCCGCACGACACGCGGGACCAGATCGTGGATTTCGTCCAGCGCTGGTCGGAGAAGACCGAGATTGGCGCCGGGCGGTTCGTTGTGTGGCTCGACATCACCGCCAGTAAGTTCTACGACTGGCGGGAACGCTACGGCAAGTCGAACGAGCACAACGGCTGGGTTCCCCGGGACTTCTGGCTGGAGGAGCGGGAGAAACAGGCCATCATCGGGTTCCACCTGAAGAACCCGCTGGAAGCTTATCGGCGGCTGACGTTCATGATGCTGGATGCCGGCATCGTGGCGGTGAGCCCGTCCAGCGTGTGCCGAGTGCTCAGCCAGGCGGGACTCTTGTCGAAGTGGAACGGCAAACCCTCGAAGAAGGGCACGGGCTTCGCGCAGCGTTGGAGGCGCATCAACACTGGCACGTCGATGTTTCCTACCTCAACATCGGCGGGACATTCTACTACCTGTGCAGCATCCTGGACGGCTACAGCCGGTACATCGTGAACTGGGATATCCGGGAGTCGATGACGAAGGCGGACATCGAGATCATCTTGCAGGGGGCGAAGGAGAAGTACCCGGAAGCGCGGCCCCGGATCATCTCGGACAATGGTCCGCAGTTCATCGCCAAGGACTTCAAGGAGTTCATTCGGATCTCGGGGATGACGCATGTCCGCACCTCGCCGTTCTACCCCCAAGCCAAGGCTTACGCTTCATACTGCACCTCCCGCGCACCTTGCGCTACGAGTTGGGCCGCCGCTCTTTCGGATAGTTTGACGCCCATGGCTTTTTGCGGCGGGTTGTCTCCGGGAGGTTCGTACAGGCAGTCGTTCTTGCCGTTGTAGGCGTGGCCGCGAATCAGCCCGGCGCGGTTCCAGACTGTGATTCTTTGGGGATGAACCCCGAGCACCTCAGCGATTTCTTTCACAGTTAACATGCCGGCGTTGCGCAGACGATCATATCGCGGCGTGAGCCGATAGCTTCTTTGAAGCCGCGCCACGATGCGCGCGGTGAAGGGTTTGCCTTCTCCGGATTGCAAGCCCTGTTCGTTCAACTGGGCCGCGATTTCTGGATAGGGATGATGGTTGAGGAGACGATCGATAGCAGTAACAACCTCGGGGCTGGTTTGCCTCTGCTCCCACGAACATTGTGGAGGGGGGAGTTGAATAGATCGATGGGCGCCGCCCTTGAATCGCACGTGCAGTTCGAGATGATCCTCTCTCAGGAGAGTGACATCCTCGAGCAGTAACCGAATCATTCGCTTCTTCTCGCGATCTGGCGTGGTGGGATCGTGCCAAAGCCGAGGGAAGGTCGTTGCGAGGGAGCGAATAGCAGCTCGTTGCTGGTCATCGATCAGTTTTCGATCCTCCGTGCGCTGGCGCTCGCAGGCTTCCTGCGCTTCTGTTAGTGACTTCAGTTTGCCGTTCCAATCGGCCTTGAGCGAATCGGCCACGAGTCGATTGTCCGGATCTACGCGAAGGTACCTTCGACGGGCGAGTTCGACCTCATAACGTGCCCGATCTACCTGCTGTTGGCGCAGTCGGTCCGCCTCATCCAAGCGCGTCTGCAGTTCCTGCTGCACGGCTAGCGCGACATCGATCGTCACCGGCGTCAGTGCTTCGACCAGTAAGTCGCCGACCCTCTCATCAATGCTGGCGCCCGGGATGTGTTGGCAGACCGGCTCACCGTGTTCGATGCCCTCCCGCTGGCAGAGATAGTCGGGAACCAACTGCCCATGGCGGCTGTGATAGCGCACGGTCATGCGCTTGCCGCAGCGTCCGCATATCAGCAACCCCTGCAACAGCGCGGGGCCTTCCCTTGGCGGACTCCGGCGACGATCTGCACCGTAGGCTTGGCAGTTGCCGTGAAGGCGTCTCTGGATCTGTTCATACTCATCCCAGTCGATGTAACCCGCATGTGCTTGCCGGATCAGCACCTCCCATTCTTCCCGCGGTACATGCTGGATGACCCAGTCGCCTTCCAGCGTCCGGCGAGTATGCGTCCGTCCATAAACGAACGCACCCGTGTATCGCGGATTGTGCAGGATGCGTAGCACTCGGCTATGCTCCAGTCCGGCCCAGACGACATCTCCTTTGTTGGGCCCGGTATGAACGCGCCGCGGGAACTGTAGCTCTTGCTCGGCGAAATGCTTGACGGTCGCCATGGCTGATCCGGTACGCCGGAATGTTTCAAACAGCAACCGCACCGATTGTTGCACCTGCTGATCTGGGTCGATCACCAGTCGCCCCTCGGCAGTGTAAACGAAACCCATGGGCGGGCGAACGAACAGCTCACCGCGCCGGGCCTTGTTGCGGATGCCGCCCTGTAGGCGAGCCCGGAGCACGTGCAGTTCAGCTTCACTCATGGTCCCCTTCAAGCCCAGCAAGAGGCGATCGTTGAAATGCGCCGGATCGTACACCCCGTCTTCATCCAGGATCAGCGTGTCCGATAGCGCGCAGATTTCCAGCAGCCGATGCCAGTCCATCGAGTTCCGCGCCAACCGGGAGACTTCCAAGCCGAGTACGATTCCGGCGTGGCCCAGGCTAACTTCGGTGACTAACCGTTGGAAACCGGCGCGGTCGGCGGCCGAGGCGCCAGACTGGCCCAGATCGGTATCGATGACAACGACGCGATCCAGCGGCCAGCCCAGCGAGACGGCGTGCTGCCGAAGTGCATACTGTCGCTGCGTGCTTTCGGTGTTCTCCAAGACCTGGCGCAGCGTCGATTGGCGGACGTAGAGATAGGCATTCCGCTTCAGATGGCTGGCCTTCACTTTCTGATGAGCATCGTGAGTCATTGAGTTACCTCCCATCGTTTTTCCAGAAACAGGCTGGCCAGAATGGACACGATCTCCGATCGCATCTCCGGCAGCAGGGGTTGAGAAGTTGTGGCTGCCTCGGCCGGAGCCGCCTCGAGCGGGGCAAGCACCGTCATGCATGAGGAGCAGACTTCGATCCACTCACGCATTCCGTGATGCAGAAAGATGGCGAGCCCCGGCCCACGCCCGCCAGTCAACACTTGGGCGCGGAGATCCTCGTAAGAAGACCGCACCGCGCCGCCAGCGCCGTTGGCGAAGCCGGCACTCAGCGGCGTTTTTTTTGTGGCAGCATGCGCCGTTGAATACTGCGCGGATGTACTCGCACCTGGAAGCGCTTCTGAACGGCGGCGGCGAGTTGCTCCGCAGTCCGTGTTGGATCTTCCGCGCGTTGCTGAGCGACGAACTCCATCACTTGGCCGGTCAATTTGTGTCCGCCTTGCGGGCCGCGCTTGTGCGGCAGCAAGCCAAAAACCCCATCCTGCTGATAGGCATTCTGAGCTTGATAAAACGAGGGACGAGAAAAGCCGAAGGCCCGCGCGGAGTCGCTGATGGAGTTGTTGTCGACATGGACCTGACGCAACATCTCGTACTTGACTTGGACCAGATCGTCGGGATCGAAGAAATCGTTGTTTTGAAACAAGGGATGGGTGACCGACTCGGGTTCCGGATTGAGGGTGCCGTGCCGGCGGAGGGTTTGACGTTTTTGCTGCTGGTCGAGAGCGGGTGGGGGCGCCATGAGCAAAGTGTCCTGTAAATATAATTACGTCCACATCCAGCGTATTGTCAAGTGTTTTGTGTGCCGCTCTCGTTGCGTATGAACGAACACTCGGAAAACATTCGCGATATTGGCCGAGCCAGCGAGTTGGCCACAACTGGCGACCAGACATCATTACCATTACAGTCATGGCGTAATTTCCTTTACGCCTTTGTGCCGTAGCCTCTCAACCAGCCGCGCCAGTTCCAGCAGGTCTCCGGCCCGAAACAACGAGCGCCCAGCCCCCAGACGGACTACTGGATCTTCGGCGACGAGATCGGTCCAGGTGGCCGGAACCGATATAAGGTGTTCACTTTCTTTGTGAAAGTAGGCCCGGTGCTCACCCCAGGCGTGAAGATAAGTGACGAGTTCGAACCCTTGACCCGACCAGGGGTGAAACGGGTGAGTGATTGTGAACCGTCGGGCGCCGTCGACCGCATCAGGTGCAGTTGACGACCCAAGCCAATGAGAAGATCGAGCGCTGGCACAAATCGCTGAAAGGGGAGTGCATCCAGCCAGGGACGCCGTTATCGCTCGATGATGCCCGGCGTCTCGTAAGCGGATACGTGGACCACTACAACAACGTCCGCCTAAATAGCGCGACGGGGTACATCACGCCGAAAGACATTCTGGCACGACGGCAGCAGGAGATCCACGCGGAGCGCGACCGGAAGTTGGAGGCGGCGCGGAGGCAACGGCAGATTCGCCGCCCGGCAGCTTGGGACCGCATACGTGACCTTGATGCAAGAGCCGGTCCAGCATGGCGCCGCCGTCTGCCTCGTCGTCGAAACCGGGCGCGACACCGTCGGGGAGAATGCGGTAGTCTTCAAACCGGCGCTAACATTGGGGAGTACAGATCGATGAAACACGTCGCCCTTGTTGCCGCTGCTTTCCTCGCCGGCTGTGCGACGAGCGGCACCAACCAGCCCGTTGTATTCGCGGCGCCAGCCGTCAGCGCGGCTGCGCTCGACAACCGGATAGAGGCGCTGATGAAGAAGGAGGACATAAAGGGACTCGCCATCGCGGTGATCGACGGGAAGGACATCACCTATGTGAAGACCTTCGGATATCGCAATGTCGAGAAGCGCCTGCCGCTGAAAACCGACACCATCATGTACGGCGCATCGTTGACCAAGGCCGCCTTCGCCTACATGGTGCTGCAGCTGGTCGACGAGGGGAAGATCGATCTCGACCGCCCGATCTCCGAATACCTTGCCAGGCCGCTGCCGTCCTACGACGAGGGCGACCGCAGCTGGGCGACGCTCAAGGGCGAGGAGGACTGGCGCCTGTTGACCCCGCGCATCCTGCTGACCCACTCCTCGGGCCTCGCCAATCTGCGTTTTCTCGAACCGGACCAGAAGCTCCGTTTCCACTTCAAGCCGGGCCACGGCTACGCCTATTCCGGCGAAGGCTATTACCTGCTGCAGTTCGTGCTGGAAGAAGGGCTCGGCCTCGACGTGAAGGCGGAAATGCAGCGCCGCATCTTCGACCGCTTCGGCATGCCGAATACCGACATGCAGTGGCGCGCCGACTTCGCCGGCCACCTGGCAGATGGCTATTCGATGGACGGCACATTCGAACCGCATGACGAGCGCAGCACGGTCAGCGCCTCGGGATCGATGGACACGACGATAGCCGACCAGGCGCGGATGTGGCGCGGGATGCTGGCGGGCGAAGGACTGTCGAAGAAGATGCGGGCGGAGTGGATCCGGCCCGAGGTGCCGATCCGCACGGCCTACAAGTTCCCCACGATCGAGGCGAGTACGACGCACGATCCGCGCACCGCGGCGATCGACCTCGGGGCCGCGCTGGGCGTCGACACCTGGAAGGGCCCGCACGGTCCGGCCTTCGCGAAGGGCGGGCACAACGACTGGACTGGCAACATCGTGATCTGCCAGCAGGTGGAGAACCGCTGCGTCGTGCTGTTGTCCAACAGCGTGCGCGCGGAAATCATCTATCCGGAAATCGTTAAGCTCGTGCTGGGCGAAACAAATTATCCGTGGTGGTGGACCTATCCGGATCTGCACGGGGCACGTTGAGCCCATCGCGCGAAGGTGGAGAGCATGACAATCCGGGAGGCGGCATCGGCCTTTTGTTGGAGGATAACGCGCCATCCGGAAGCAATCCGCTCGGACGCATCAACGTCCGTTGCTGAGATTTGCTCGGCTCAGTGCGACAGATCCTCCCTGACGTCCGCATTTGCCAGGACGGTCGCTTCGTGTATCGCTCCAGATTACTTTCCTGTAGCCAACTACAACGGAGAAATCTGCTGAAACGCGATGACCAGAGACCTTCACCCTTTGCAACGTGCCCTCGGTGCTGGAACGTTTTGGGGTAGGACCCGCTGCCGCAGATCTTAAAAGGCCGAAATCCTTGTATCAGTCACCCTCTCGCACTTGAGGCCCAGTGTCGACCCAGAAGCGAGTTAATTCATATCCGAGACGCCGAGACGCTGATGGCTCGATCATGTATCCGCCCGGTCAGATGTTGCCGCACCGCTTTGGGCAGGTTGTCCCAGCGCTCGAACTGCGGCATCAACCGCCGAAGACCGTTTTGCCGAGTTCATCGCCCAGGCGGTTCGCCGCTTCCGCATCTTCCGCATCCTCCTCGTTGCGGAAACGCTCAGCCAGGCAATAAACTGCCCGTCGTGTTGTTGGATCTACCGAACTCCGGATCGAACCTCTCCTTCGGCCGCCCCGCTACACGAGCAGCCCGAATTGACGCTCCTCAACTGGTGTCTCGCGCGATCACGGAGGCGCAAGGGTTATCGGAGGCGGAGTTCTCGAGCGGGATCCCCAGGACTCTCAATGCGAAAGGAAAGTCCATTTCAGATGGGCGTGCCTGCCCGCTGCAGGAGGCCCAAACCGAGCCGAGCCGCACATCTCGCTATAAAGCGGAAGTGAATCCTTGGCCTGATCACAACACAGGCCCCGAGCGAATTCGCTCCGACAGATTGCAATTGCGCGACTGCCGGCAGGCGGGACTTCGCCAGGCGTCCTTCTTCAGGTCGTTCCCCGTCACGCTGCTACAGCCTGAAGTACGCCTCATTGGACGGCTCTCTGAATCCGATTGGAGTACTTCGCTTCGCGCCTGCTCCAAGTGGGCTTCGGCGGCCCCGCGGCTGAGCTGAAATCAATCCCGCCGTCGCATCGCACACAAACAACCTGCCCGTTCGCCGAGCCGCCAAGCAACCACCTCGACTGTGAGATCATCATCGCAGCATCATGGCCCAACTACTTACAGTCGTAGCCACAATGAAGGCAAAGCCGGGGAAAGCCAACGAATTGCGTGCGGCGCTCCTCGCGCTCGTCGACCCCACGCATAGGGAAGAGGGATGTGCGCAGTACGATCTGCACGTGAATACCGCCAATGCCGGTGAGTTCGTCTTCTTCGAAAGGTGGACGTCCCGCGAACTCCTCGACCGGCATCTCGCATCCGCCCACCTTCAAGCCTTTGTCGCCACTGCGGATCAACTCCTCGCCGAACCTGCGCAGATCGAAACCTACGATCAAATAGGATAGACGCCCGCAACCCCGTCACAGCGGTTTTTCCACAGGCCTTCACTGAGGCAATCGCCGGACACGAAACGATTTGCACGCGATCTGACCCTCGCATCGAAACTCGACATTCGAAATATCGATGCTACGTTGAGGGTGAAATGAGTTCCCAGCGCAAGATCGCAGCCAATCGCCGGAACGCGCAGCGCTCTACCGGCCCCAAATCCCAGGAAGGCAAATCCGCTTCCTCCCGCAATGCCACCCGCCATGGCCTCGCCAGCGAAAAACTCACCGTGCTGCCCGGCGAGAGCCAGGACGACCTCGACGCCCTCATCGAATCCATCACCGCCGAATTCAAACCCGCCACCGACACTGAGCGTCACTTCGTCGATCGCATGGTCCAGGCCCGCTGGAAACTCGCGCGGCTCCAGCGTTGGGAAGCCGCCGCTTTCGAACGCATCCTCGACAGCGAATGGGGGCCCGACGACCCCGACCGCCGCTTCCTTAACGCCTTGGGCGAATCCGGCAGCATCCTCGAAAAGCTCCAGCGCTACACCACCTCCGCCGAGCGCGCCTACTCCAAAGCCCTCAAGGACCTGCTCCAATACCGCGCCCAACGCGCAAAACTCGAAACACAGAACAAAGCCAAATCCGCGCAGGACTGGCTCAAAACGGAACTCGACAAATTGCAGAACGAACCCATCGACCTCTGGGACGACCCCACCATCGCCCCGCCGGATCCTTTCCCGAACTCCGACGACACCGCTCCCAGGCTATGAAATGCCGATCTGTGAGGTCACCAACGGTCATCGCTTCAGCGAACTCGCGAGTCCTCCGCCACTGCGCCTCCCCTCGCCTGCTAACCTGAATCCGATGGCCGCGCCCAACCCTCTGCTCGATCCGTTACGCTTCGAACGCCGGGTCCCACCCTGCGCAATTGTCATCTTCGGTGCCAACGGCGATCTCACGAAACGCAAGTTGTTGCCTTCGCTTTACCGGCTGGCCTATGAACGCCGAATCCCGCCAGCCTTCGCGATCCTCGGGAACTCGCGCACTGAAATGACGGACGATGCGTTCCGCGAGAAAATGCGCGAGTCGGTGAAGAAGTTCCTCGAGAATAGCCCGTTCGATGAAGAACTTTGGAATGCCTTCGCTCAAAAGCTCTTCTACACTGCGGGCGACGTCAACGATCCGGCGCTCTACCAACAACTCGGCAGTCGCCTCGAAGCGATCGAGAAGGATCAGCAGACCGAAGGCAATGTCGTCTTCTACCTGTCCACCCAGCCGAGTTACTACGCAACTGTCGTCGAGAGACTCGGTGGGGCGCAACTCGAACATGGCAACGGTTGGCGTCGGGTCGTCATCGAAAAACCTTTCGGCCACGACCTCGAAAGCTCGCGCGAACTCGACCGCCGTATCCATGCCGTTTTCCCCGAAAGCGATGTCTACCGTATCGATCATTACCTTGGTAAGGAGACCGTCCAAAACATCCTCGCGTTCCGCTTCGGCAACGGCATCTTCGAGCCCGTCTGGAATCGGCGCTACATCAACAACGTTCAGATCACCGCCGCTGAATCCATCGGCGTCGAAGGCCGCGGCGCCTATTATCAGGAAGCCGGGACGTTGCGCGACATGATTCAAAACCATCTCCTCCAGGTCATGTCCACCATCGCTATGGAACCGCCGTCCTTATTCGAGTCGAATTTCGTGCGCGACGAAAGGGCCAAGTTGCTCCGCTCCATTCGCACGCTCAAGCCTGAGGAGGTATCGCAGAACGCCGTGGCCGGCCAGTACGGACCTGCGCGCATCGGCGGCCAGCAGGTCCCCGGATTCCGCCAGGAGCCCGGAGTCGAGCCCGAAGCCCAGACCGATACCTATGCGGCTATTACGTTCCGCGTCGATAATTGGCGCTGGGCCGGAGTGCCTTTCTACATTCGAAGCGGGAAGCGCATGCCGAAACGCATCACCGATATCGCGATCCGTTTCAACGCCCCGCCGCTGTCCCTCTTTCGTAGCGACGGCGAGCCCGAAGCCGTCAGTCCCAATCTGCTCATCGTGCGCATCCAACCGGAGGAGGGCATCTCGCTGCGCTTCCTTTCGAAACACCCGGGAAAAGGTATGCAGTTGCGGCCCGTCTCGATGGACTTCAACTACGGCTCGAGTTTCGGTACCCGGTCCCCCACCGCATACGAAACCCTTCTCGTCGATGCAATGAGCGGCGACCCGACTCTTTACACCCGCCAGGACATGGTTGAGGCGAGTTGGAAAGCGGTGCAGCCCGTCCTTCACGATTGGGAAAGCCGGAAATTCGATTTCCCCAACTACGAGGCCGGAACGTGGGGGCCGAAAGAGTCCGATGAAATGCTTGCGCGTAACGGGCACACGTGGAGGGTTCCATAATGGCCACGACTGTACAACCTGAGCGGATCCTCCGCGAACTCGCCGGCCTGTGGGCCTCCCTCGCGAAAACTGAAAACCCCGACAAATCGTCGGGTGTGCTCCGCGCCTGTGCCATGACGCTCATCGTCGCCGCCGAAGACGCCTCGGACACCCTCAACGTCGAACAGACCGTCGGCGAACTGATGCACGAACACCCCAGCCGCGCCATCATCCTCAAGCCCGCCGGTTCGAACACCGAATTGGATGCGCGCGTCTTTGCGCAATGCTGGATGCCCTTCGGCAGCCGCCAGCAGATCTGCTGCGAGGAGATCGAGATCACCACTCCCGAGAACACCCTCGACGAAGTGTCCCGGGTGATTCTCGGCCTCCTCGCTCCCGACCTGCCCACGGTCCTCTGGTGCCGCGGCCAGACTTGGTTCGAACGCCGCGGGTTCGAACGTATCTACCCCTTGATCGACAAGCTCGTCTTGGATACATGCTCGTTCCGAAACACGGGGCGCGCCTTCGAAACCATCCGCGCCTTGCGTCAGGGTGGGATGCGTGTCGCCGATCTTGCATGGTCCCGTTTGACCATGTGGCGCGAGATGATCGCCAACACTTTTGAGTCGGGCCAGCCTCGCAAACCGGACGAGGTTCGCGGTATCGAAGTGCGGCACTACGGCGACGAGCCTTCCGTCGCCACCTATTATTTCGCGGGCTGGCTCGCGCGTGCCTTCCCCAATGCGGCTCTCGAATTCCGCGCTGTTTCCGGAGAAGGGCAGGTTGCGGGAGTCCATCTCACGGGTGACGGCATCGAGATCGAGCTCAAGCGGCTCGAAGGCGATACCGTTCAGATATCCGGTACCGCAAACCTGAACGCGGTCGTCCTGCCGCACGCAAGCGATACTCGATCGATGGGAGAAGAGTTGACCATCACCGGAATCGATGAGGTATTCGAGGACGTCTTCTCCAAAGCCGAACAACTCATCGGGAAGTCCGGCCGATGAGCGTTCGCCGTCACGTCTACCCCGATGCGTTGTCCGCGGCTCGTGCATGCGCGCGGGACATACTCTCAAAACTCGAAACCGCAATTGCCGAAACCGGAGTGGCCACGTTGGCCATCTCCGGAGGCTCCAGCCCTATTCCGATGTTTCAGGAGCTCGCGGCCAGCCGCTTCGATTGGAAATACGTGCATCTTTTCTGGGTCGATGAGCGCGCCGTCCCTCCCACCGATTCGCAAAGTAACTACAAATTGGCGAAGGACCATCTTCTCGACAGCGCGAATTTCCCCGAACGGAATGTCCACCGGATTGAGGCCGAACTCCCGCCCGGCGAAGCCGCCCGGCGCTACGTCGCCGGCATCCGGGCTTTCTTCAAACTCGGCCCCGCCGGGCTACCTGAGTTCGACGTGCTTCATCGCGGCATGGGGCCCGACGCCCACACCGCTAGCCTGTTTCCCGGCGAACCGCTCATTGACGATACGGCGGCTATCGCCGCTGCGGTTTGGGTCGAAAAGATGTCGCAATGGCGCATCACGCTGCTGCCCGGTGTGCTTCGCAACGCTCGTCACACCGTGATCCTCGCCGCGGGTTCCGACAAAGCGGGGCCGCTGCGCGAGGTGCTGCTCGGCCCATACAATCCGAAGCTCTATCCGTCGCAGTTGGGTCTTCGCGACAGCCACCTCGTCACTTGGTTCCTCGACGAGCCGGCCGCGCGCCTGCTCGAATGATGCGCTTGGTTATCGTCCGCCCGTTGCCGTGGGCATCGGCGGACGTTGCGGACGCGGCGGCGCCACGTAGTTCACTAACTCGTCCGCCGGCTTCTTACCGGCCCAGGCGATGCCGCGCAACAGTGTCCGCTGAACCTGGTAATTGGCGAAGTTCGCGTATGTGTGGCCCTGCATCCACGTGAACGATCGGGCCGGCTGACCGCCATCCAGCGTGTGCTCGTAGGTCCAGATCTGCGGTACGACCTCGCCTTTGTGGTCGCCCGCGCTTCGGGTCGCCGGAATCTCTACCGTCGCCAGGACGTGCACCGCGGGATCCTTCGCCCAGGTGATGTTGAAGAAGGCTTCGTCCCAGATTGTGATATCCGACATGTCCTTCATGATCGGATTGGCCTTGTCCACGACGTTGTAATGGATCGGAGCGTCCAGCGTGTAGTTCACTTCGCCATGCTTCTTTGCGCCGCCCACCAGCTTCGAGAAGTACGCCGGGTCCGGACCGCAGGATGAGTCGTGGAAGATCACCAGCCCGCCGCCGTGCGTGACAAACGATTCCACCACTTCCTTCTCGCTGTCCGTCAGGTATCCCGCATCGCCTTTGTAGATGATAATGACGTCGGTGTGTTCGAGGTCGGTCGTGTTCGGCCCGTGCAAGGCCCCGTCCACAACCGCTCCGTGCTCGGTAAGAATCTTGCTCCAGTCCGCCAGGAACTGCGGATAGTCGTGCTGGCCCTGCATGTGCGACTTCAGTCCCGCCCATATAAATATGTGCATCCCGTTCGGGTTTTGTCCTTGCGGCAGAGGCGCGCCTCCCGGCCCGGTCGGCCTTGGAGTCTGCGCCTGCGCCATCATCCCTGCGAGAAGTAGTGATACCAGGACGCCGGTCAGTGTCCTGGCGCTATATCGTCTGCTTGTCACGATCATTCACCTCATCCGATTCAATCAGCTTTCGAGCCAGAGCCACGTTAGTCCCACCAGCGCGATCACCAGCACCCATCCTCTCACGAAGCCGGACCAGTCCTCGCGATAGTGCTTCCACGAGACCTCTCCACGCAACAACGCACCCGCATCGGCCAGCATCAGGCGCGTGCCCTCGGGCGCGGTGCCGGGCACCGGTTCCCGCATCCGCTCAAAGAACGGGCCCACCGCCGATTCCGGCTCCGCCCGAGTCGCGAGACTCACCAGTAACAACGACCCGACTCCCGCAACAAGGGACACTCCGAACACATTCGGATCCCAATAATCCAGCCGCCGCCCTTGTGCTGCAAGGATCCAGAAGTTCACCGCCATCGACACTAACAAACTGGCTAGTGCGCCCCACCGGTTCGCCCTACGCCATAGAACCCCTGCGAAGATATTGACCCCCATGTAAGTCGCCATCGTTTCGGTCAGCAGGAACGAGTTCAGTACGCGGTCGATGAAGAACAGCGCATACAGCACTCCGCATCCGGCCAGCAGTAATCCGCTGAACCTTCCCGCCCACAGATAGTGCCGGTCCGGTGCATCGCGAACCAGGTACCGCTGGTAGACGTTCCGTGTGAACAGCGCTCCACTGTCCACCATGATGGCCGAACAAGTCGACATGTTCGCCGCCAGCACGCTCGCGATCAGCAGTCCGAGCGCGCCCGGGAAAAGCAGTTCCCGGCAGGCAAACCCGAAGGCGTTCTCCGGGTCCTTCAACGGTGCCAGTCCGGATCCCGGCCGCATGATCATCGCCGCGGCAATCAGGCCCACCAGCGCCCAGCCCACTGTACAGAAGCGCTTGGCGTAGTTGCCATAGAACATGCCGTCGCGGCACGCTCGTTCATCCCGCCCCGTTGCGACCGCGGCGAGTTGATGAGGTTGCGCGATGATGCCGATCAGGCCGTTGATGGTCAGCAGGAAGATGAACCACGGTCCGATGCCTTGCGGTGTAGCCATCGAGAAGTAGTGGGGCTCCAGCACCCGTCGCATCCCCTCCAGTCCGCCGACCACGCCCCACCCCAGCGGGATCAACATGAACGAGAGCGCAATGATCAGGAAGCCTTGAAAGAAGTCGGTCCATGCCGCCGACAGCAGTCCGCCTACGAAGCTGTAGATGACGAACACGATCGTCATGGCGTAGACGATCTGATCCGCCGACGCCGCGCTTCCACCCGCGAGGCTGATCACCTTCGCCGCGCCTTTCAGCATGCTCGCCAGGTTGATCGTGAAGAAGGCCAGCGCGAACACTGTGTAGAGCAGCGCCATCCACGCACCGTAGCGGTCCTCCACTGCTTCGCCGATCGTCGTCCGCCGAAGCCGCCGGAACACCGGAGCAATCAGCCAATAGAACGGTGTCGCAAACAGATTCTTCCACTGGAACCATATGCCGGAGAAGCCCGTCGAGTAAACCGCTCCGGCCAGCGACACCGGCATCTCTGCATGAGTTCCGACACCGAAACTCTGCCCGATCATCAACCAGCGCCCGAATCCTCGGTTACCGAGAAAGTAGTGCTCGGTGCCGCGCACCCGCAAGCCCGCGACGATTCCGATCAGCGCGATGAGTACGAAGTAAACGATCAATACCACCCAATCGAGCGTCGTGAGGTGCAATTCGATCATCAGTTCCTACTACTCTAACGGCTTCGGCGTACAATCGAGTCGGGTATTTGAATAGACACAATGAAAGCACTCGTGAAGAAGCACGCCGAGCCGGGTCTTTGGCTCGACGAGGTACCGGAACCGCGAACAGGAATCAATGATGTTCTCATTCGGGTAAAGCGCGCCTCGATCTGCGGCACCGATGTTCATATTTACAACTGGGACGATTGGGCACAGCGCACCATCCCCGTGCCGATGGTGGTTGGCCATGAATTCGTCGGCGAGATCGTCGAAGTGGGATCGAACGTCTCGGACTTTTTCCCCGGTCAGATCGTCAGCGGCGAAGGCCATGTTGTCTGCGGCCGCTGCCGTAACTGCCTTGCGGGGCGCCGCCATCTGTGCGCGCACACGAGCGGCGTCGGAGTGAACCGTCCGGGTTGCTTTGCCGAGTACATCTCGCTTCCGATGTCGAACGTGTGGGTCCACTGGCCGCACGTCGATCTCGACGTCGCCAGTATCTTCGATCCCTTCGGCAATGCTGTGCATACCGCTCTATCGTTCGATGTGCTGGGCGAAGACGTCCTCATCACCGGTGCCGGGCCGATCGGACTGATGGCCGCCGCGGTGGTCCGGCACGCGGGCGCGCGGCACGTTGTCATCACCGACGTGAATCCCTATCGTCTCGAACTCGCGCAGAGGATGGGTGTCACGCTCGGAGTTGACGTTCGGACGAAGACGCTCGGTGAGGCGCAGCACGAACTCGGCATGAAGGAGGGCTTCGACGTCGGGCTCGAGATGTCCGGCAACCCGCAAGCATTTCGCGACATGCTGGCGAACATGAGCCACGGCGGCAAGATCGCCCTGCTCGGAATCCCCACGCAGAACTTCGAGATCGATTGGCGCACCGTGATCTTCAGCATGATTACCATCAAGGGCATCTACGGCCGCGAGATGTACGAGACCTGGTACAAGATGTCGGTGATGCTCCAGTCGGGGCTCGACATCAAGCCCGTGATCACGCACCGGTTGCCCTTCGCCGATTTCGAAGAAGGGTTCCGCGCGATGAAAGAGGGCCACTCTGGCAAGATCGTTCTTAATCTCGAATAACTAAGAGCGGCCGCGGCGGGAGTAAAATCGAGGTTACTCTGGGCCACAGACCATGAGCACGCAGACCAACGTACCTGCCCCGGCCGCGAGTGCCGCTTCTCGCGCTGAGACTCCAACGCTGACTCCTATTCCCGCCGCCGAACGCCTGATGTCGCTCGACGTCTTCCGCGGCATCACGATCGCCTCGATGATGCTGGTGAACAATGCCGGCGACTGGCGTCATATCTACACGCCGCTCGAGCATGCGGAGTGGAACGGGTGGACCTTCACCGATACGGTGTTCCCGTTCTTTCTGTGGATCGTCGGGGTCGCGATGACGTTCTCGTTCGCGAAACGCGTCGAGCGCGGCGACAACCGGCACAGACTCGCGCTCCACGTCGTCAAGCGGTTCGCTATCATCTTCGGAATCGGTCTGCTGCTGAACGGGTTTCCGTACTACAACCTGGCTCACATCCGCATTCCAGGCGTACTCCAGCGAATAGCCGTCTGCTATCTCATCGCGGGGTTGATCTTCCTGTATACGAAGGTGCGCGGCCAGGTGTTATGGCTCGTCGGTTGCCTGACGGCGTATTGGCTATTGATGACGCTGGTTCCGGTTCCGGGCGTCGGTCCGGGCCACCTGGATCCCGAGAACAACCTTTCGGCGTACATGGACCGGTTGCTGCTGCCGAACCACTTGTACGGCCACACAAAGACCTGGGATCCGGAGGGGACCCTCAGCACGTTGCCCGCAATTGCGACGGCCCTGTTCGGTATCTTGACCGGGCATCTGCTTCGAACGCGCAAGACGGCGCAGGAGAAGACCGTTTGGTTGTTCGTGGCCGGCAACCTCCTGATCTTCGCCGGGATGTTTCTCAGCAATTGGATGCCGATCAACAAGAAGATCTGGACCACGCCCTACTCGATGTTCATGGCGGGGCTCGCGACCGTCACCTTCGCAATCTGCTACTGGCTGGTGGACATTCAGGGCTGGAAGAAATGGTTCCGCCCGTTTGCCATCTACGGTATGAATGCGATTGCGGTTTACATCCTCGCGGGCCTGGTCGCGCGCTTGACCGACCTCATAAAAATCGGAAACGTTTCGCTTCAACAGGTGATCTTCACGAATGTGTTCGCACCGCTCGCGGACCCGTTCACCGCTTCGATGCTTTATGGACTCGCGTTCTCGTTCGTGATGTTCCTGGTGGCGTGGTTCATGTACCGGCGAAACTGGTTCCTGAAGTTTTGATGTGCCATGAAAGCTGAGATTCTTGGCTGCGGGGAAGCGTTCGACGAGCGCCTGCCGAACACTTCCATCCTGCTCCGCGCCGGTTCGACGACCGCGCTGCTCGATTGCGGTTACAGCGTGCCGCCGCGAGTCTGGTCCGCGGTCGGCGGCGCGGACGAGATCGAGCTGATTTACATCAGCCATCCGCACGCCGATCACTACTTCGGTTTGCCGCCGCTGCTCGGACGGATGTGGGAAGACGGCCGCACAAAGCCACTTGTCATCTTGAGCCAGGCGGCTGTGCTCGACCAGCTCCGGACGTTGATGGAATACGGGTACCGGTCACTCTCGACTCGCTTCAAATATGCGATCGATTATCGAGCCGCCGAACCCGGAACGACCTCCGACGTTTGCGGAGCGTCCTTCGATTTCGCTCAAACGAACCACTCGGTGACGAACTACGCGGTTCGGATCCGCACCGAAGGCAAGTCGTTCTGCTATTCGGGCGACGGCATGTTCACCAAGGAAAGCACGGAGTTGTTCGCGGACGCCGACTTACTCGTACACGAGGCGTACTTCTTTGAGAGCTCGCCGGTACACGCGGACATCGGCAGTCTCATCGCGATGGCCGAACAGCAGCGCGTGAACCGGCTTGCACTGGTTCACATTCAACGTATACTGCGGCGCGAGCCGACCCAGATTGTCGCGGCGATGGCGCGCGCTCAGGTCTCGAAGGTGAGCCTGCCGGAACCGGGAGCGGTGTTCGAGATCTGAGCTCGCGAATCGGATTACTTCTTGTGAGGCTTCGCTGAACCAGGCGCTTTACCCAAGTCGGCCGGTGTGATTTTGCCGCCCAGGTACTGCATCAGCTTGGCGCGGAGGTTCTGGTCCTGGTATTCCTCTTGCATCATCGGGTCGCCGCCCATGTACTGCGCCTGGACCATCCCTTTGCGATCGATGATGAACACCATCGGTACGGTCGGTCGCATGTCGGGCGTCAGCAGAGACCATTTGACGAAGTACTCGCCGTCCACCAAGCCCACGGGGAAGTTCGGCTTATAGGTGGCGACGAAGTTCTTAATCGTCTCCGGAGTATCGCGATCGCTGAATCCGACTTCGATCACTTGCAGTCCCTTCGATGCGAAGTCCCGCTGAATGCCGGTCATGATGCGAGTGGCGCGCTGACAGTGCGGACACGTAGTGAGGAATGCGACCAGCATCACCACCTTGCCGCGATATTGCGAAAGCGTCTGCTTGCCCTTGCCGGGAACATCAAAACTCATCTCGCCGGCGGGCCGCGGGATGAGGCCTGCCACGAGACTCACCGTAGCCAAAGAGAGGACCAGTAGTAGTCGTTTCATCATCGTTATTTCTTCGTCCGGGCACTTCGAGCCGAAGATGGCGGCACAATGCCCTTGCTACGAAGATAACCGACCAGGTTGCCGTAATGCTCGTTCAAAGAAGCGACAAGCGAGATCATGGCCTGAACGGGATACGCTTTCCGAGCGCCGATGGTGACTTCGGAGGTGGCTTTCTGATCGTCGATCCCTTCCAGTGCCGCATCGCAATAGTCGAACGATTCCTTGAGCCCGCGTTGGATATCCGCCTTGGCTTTCAGGCCGGAAAGAGCTTTCATCGCTTCGGGCGGCGTCTTTCCACCGATGGTCGAACAGAAGTTGTAGTTGCCTGCCGCTGTGTGTTCGATCCATTCGCCGAAGGGCCGCTGCGCCGGGGTGAGGCGATAACCGTAGTCGGACTCCGGCATGACCCCGGCGGTCTCGACGAGGTTCTGCTTTATGCGGTTATATGCTGACTTGACAGCGTCCGTAACGGGGTTCTGCGCCAGCAGAGGAAGCGCGAAAGCGAACAATACGATGGGTCGGATCATTCGCTCATGGTAGCCGATTCGTACGTTAGTGTTGCGAGATGCTGAGAATGTTTCCGTCGGGATCCTTGAACCAGGCGACCCTGGCCTTGCTGCCCGGCGCGCTCCAGATGCCGTGCTCGTCCTGCGGCATGCCGGGGAAGCGTTCGAGTGGGACTCCGGCTTTCTCGAGAGATGCTGCCGCGGCACTAATGTCGTCTACTTCCCATCCGAGAATTGTGTAAGGCGCGGGCTGAACACTTTTGACGACCGCGGCGCGCAGGGTAGTTCCCCGATGCTCGAAGACGAGCGCGAATCCGTCGTCCGCGACGAACCGCAGGCCAAGAGAGTCTGCATAAAAGGCGCGTGCTTTCGCGCGATCGGTGATCGGAACAAAAGCCATGATCCGGGCCTCGGGAAGCAAGCCGCCACTCGAAGTATCGTTCGACATAGGGGTAGTATGCCGTAACGCCGTGCGGCTGCCAAGAGTCGTACGCGGAAACCTTGGCAACAAGCGTGGAGTCTCATTTTCGGAATGAGCAGAAAGCAGAATCCATTGCAGGTCGTCCCATCAGTGGACCTGGGGCGTTACATGGGGAAGTGGTATGAGATCGCACACTTGCCCGTACGTTTTGAGCGCGATTGCACAGGGGACATCACGGCGGAATACACTCTTCGCAAAGACGGCAAGGTGACAGTTGTGAACTCGTGCCGCAAGACCGGCGGGCATGTGAAGTCGGTTAAAGGCACGGCCCGAGTTGCGAACCCTACAACCGGTCCCAATACGAAATTGAAAGTGACCTTCTTTTGGCCCTTCTCGGGAGATTACTGGATTATCGATCTCAGTCCCGATTATGAATGGGCGGTCGTCGGCGCACCGACGCGGAAGAATCTCTGGATTCTGAGCCGGCGTCCTCACATGGACGATGCACTGTATGAACGGATCCTCGGGCGCGCGACGCAACGCGGATACGATGTGCGTCCGCTGGTGCGAACGCGGCAATCCGCCGCGTGACAGCCGTTTGCGGCGGCTCAGCGAATCGAGTTTTCGACTTCCTGCAACCAGTCCGGCCGCTTCAAAACCTCGCGGGGACGTGGACCGTCCGGAGGTCCGATGATTCCTTCGCGCTGCATCATATCGAGGATCCTGGCGGCGCGCCCGTAGCCGAGCCGTAAGCGTCTCTGCAAGGTGGAGGTGGAAGCCTTGCCCATTTCGAGCACAACGCGAACGGCGTCCTGGTACATCGGATCCTGCTCGCCGTTGAACTCCTCAGAGTCCTCGGAGTCTTCAGCGTCGGGCGGCGCCATCAGGAAACTGCTGTCGTATTCGGGTATTGCCTGATCTTTCCAGAACTCAACAACGCGATTGGTTTCCGCTTCGGTGACAAACGCGCCGTGCACTCGGGTGAGCCGCGAGGAACCGGGCGGAAGGAAGAGCATGTCGCCTTTGCCCAGCAGGTGTTCGGCGCCCATCACATCCAGTACCGTACGAGAGTCGACGCGGGTGGCGACCCGGAAGCTGACGCGCGATGGGAAGTTCGCCTTGATAAGTCCGGTGATGACGTCCACGCTCGGACGCTGCGTCGCGAGCACGAGGTGCATACCGACGGCGCGCGCCATCTGCGCGAGGCGTGCGACGGACTCCTCGACGTTCGCGCGTTCCAGCATCATCAAATCGGCCAACTCATCGATGAGGATCAGTATGTGCGGCAGTGGGCGTAGTTCCTCGTCCGGAATCGTGTCCTCTTCGAAGAGATTCTTCGGCTCGTCGAGCAGCGCGCGCATCTTCTTATTGAACTGATCGATGTTGCGCACTCCGTGGGAGGCCAGCAATTTCAGGCGGCGTTCCATTTCGAGCACGGCATTCCGTAGAGCGTTGGTGGCCTTCTTCGGATCGGTGATGACGGGTGTCAGCAGGTGCGGGACGCCTTCGTACAGCCCGAGTTCCAAACGTTTCGGATCGACCATGATCATGCGCACTTCGTCAGGCGTCGATTTGTAGAGCACCGACATGATCATGGAGTTCAGCATGACGCTTTTGCCCGAACCGGTAGAGCCTGCGATGAGCAGGTGCGGCATGGTCTCGAGCGCGGTCACCTTGATACGTCCGTTGATATCCTTTCCGAGCGGGAAGGTCAGAGGCGAGCTGGATGCGTGAAATTCCTCGGACTCGAGGATCTGGCGGAGGCTGATCAACTCGCGGCGGGTATTGGGAACCTCGATGCCGACGGTCGGTTTGCCGGGGATGCGCTCGATGAGAATCGACTCGGCTTGCAGGCCGAGGCACAAGTCCTCTGTGAGGGTGATGATGCGGCTGTACTTGATTCCGGCTTCGGGCTTGAATTCGAAAGTGGTCACAACCGGGCCGGGGTTGATCTGCGTGACCGAGCCGCGGACGGCGAACTCCTCGAACTTCGACTTGATCCGCGCCGCGATGTCCTTCAATTCCTGGCTGTCGTAGGGGCTGCGTCCGCTTGGCTCGTTGAGCAGTGAAGTCGGCGGGAGGCGCCATTCCGGGCGCTCGCGAACTTCCGTCGGTTGAGGTTCGGGCATTCGCGCGGTAACCGGTTCGTTTTCCTCCACGGGCGCCGGATAGTAGGCGGGAGCTGCAAGCGTTGTTTCCAACTCGCGAATCGGGATGTCCTCCTCTTCGGGTTGGGCCGGAGCAGCCGTTTCGGCAGGCATGTCGAACGGGGGCCTGTCGTCATCGACGATCGGTGGATCGTCGGACTTGCGACGCCCACGTTTCGGCGATTCGACTTCGGCACGCGCGGCGGCCGCCTGCTCGGCTTTGGCTGCACGTCTTAGGGCGCGTTCTTCGGCCTTTTGCCGCGCGCGTTCCGCGGCGATGCGGATCTTCTCAGCGCGCCATCGTTTGAAGGACTCGACACGCCGCCTCCACCAGGAGATCGGGCCGGCGAACCAAACGGCCAGTTTCGACACTGTGAACGTCGAAACAAGATAAAGCGAGACGACGGCGCAGGCTGCTGTAAGAAGGGATGCCCCGATGACGTTGAGCTCGCGGACCAGATACGCGGTGAGTAAAGTACCGATGAGGCCGCTGGCGGGAACGATTCCCGAGATCGGGGTCCACGCGGGACCCAGACCGAACGCGGTACAGAGGCTGGCGAGCAGGCCGGCAGAGCCGAGCACTTTGGCGAAGGGCGCCTCGACCGGGCTCGACCGCAGCCACTTCCACGCGAGGGCGATGAGCAGAACCGGGCAGGCGTAGGCCGCGAGCCCAAACAACTGGAGCGCGAGGTCGGCGAGTTTCGCTCCGAACGGTCCGGTGAGGTTGCGCGCATGGGTACCAGCGACGGTATCCCACGAAGGATCCTGATAGTTATATGAGACGAGACTGATGAGGACGAACAACGCGGCGAGGACGTACACCATCGCCGCTGCCTCGTTGAGACGAGGATGGCGTGAGGGACCTAAAATTTTCATCCGCCGGTAAAGCGGAAGAAGGTGGCCAGAGCGATTACTATTATGCCAAAAATGATGCGGTAGTAAATGAAGAACCACAGGCCATGGCGTTTCAAGAACTGTAGAAGGAGGGCGATTACGAACGCGCCGGAGATGGCACTGATAATGATGCCCACAATAAACGGGACCCGCATGTCGGCCGGGATGCCCCCGTGCTTCATCAGGTCGTAAAAGCTCTTGGCTGCAGCCGCGGCAATGGCCGGGGTGGATAACAGGAAGGAGAATCGCGCGGCGGCGGCGCGGTCGATATTGCGGAAGAGTCCGGCGGTGATGGTGATACCGCTGCGGGACGTGCCCGGGACGACTGCCAGCGCCTGTGACAATCCAATGATTCCGGCGTCGAGCGGCGTGATGTCATCCAAATGTTTGGAGGGCCGGGCCATTTTCTCGGCGACGATCATCAGGATTCCGACGCCGATGAGCATCACTGCGATCACCGCGGGATTGCGCCACGTCGTCTCGGCCTGCTTGTTGAAGGCGAGTCCCGCGATGCCGACCGGGATAGTACCGGCCGCGAGCATCCACAGCATGCGCGGGTTCCGGTCCAGTTCGGGATCGCCTCCCTTGAGATAAACGCCGAAGCCATTGGCGAGGATTTGGATCCAGTCGCGAAAGAAATAGCCGATGACGGCAAGGAGTGTCCCCAGGTGGAGAGCTATGTCGAACGTCAGCCCGGGATCGTTCCACTTGAACAGCCAGGGAACGAGCGCGAGGTGCGCCGAGCTGCTGATGGGCAGGAATTCAGTGAGGCCTTGAACGATGGCCAAAATGACAGCTTGGTAAATCGGCATGTAGAATTTGCGAGCGTTAGAATCTCATAGGATAGCGCAATCGTCCCAGCACTCCCGTGCGAAATTGAATACCTACTGCTGCTCTGTTCGATTCAATTGAAAACGGCCGGTTTTCTCGAAATAATCATTGCAATAGCGCCATTGCGGTAGTACTCTCTCCTCTATGCAACTGGGGCATAAGATGCTGCGAACTGTCGGGGGATGGATCTGCTTTTGTCTGCTGGCGAGTGCGCCCTGTGCCTATGGCGACATAGTGTGGGGTCCCACTTCGCTGACCGACGACAATGGCGGCGCATTTCTTGCGGGCGCCGGCGTGGTGTCGATGGGCAATCGGCTAACGATCACGCTGCCTTCGTTTTCGGCCAGTAACTTCGATTCATTTCTTGCGAATACCGTGTTTTTCGGCGTGCAAGCGACCTCGTCGAGGCCCGGCCTGACGACGCTGCGGTATCGCATTGCGGGGACGTTTATCAACGATCCGTTCAGCATTCTGCCGGCGATGGCGGACTACCAGATCAGCGCGAACTCGGGAGTCAGCATGGGCAGCCTGCCGCCCGCGGTGGCATGGGGCTCGGTACTGTTTCCGGCTACGGATACGGTGAACATCGACGGCGTGTTGATGCTGAATGACAACGGTGGGACCGCAGCCATTTCGGAAGTGCAGTTGACGTTGACTCCGGAGCCGGGGGCGGGAGGATTGTTCGTTCTGGGACTGGCGGTGATTGGATTTCTGCTGTTTGTCCGGAGGCGCGGATGGAAAGCGGGACCCGGTGTGGTGGGTTTCTGCGTGGCACTCCTGGGTGTATCCGCATCAGTTTCCGGCCAACAGTTGGTGCGGCTGCCCGCTCCGGGTGGCACGTCGACCGCGTCCGTTACCAAGCCGCGCCATCGTGGTGAGATGTCGGCGATGGGGCAGGCGGCGTTACGTGCAATTCGCAGCGCGCGAGGAATCGCGGTCGCACCTCCCTGCCTGGATTGTGAAGACGGTGGGTTTGTCGATCCCGATAATCCGGACTTTCCGGGCGGCGGTGACAACTCAGAAGTATCCGTCGCTGTGGACAGCACCGGGCAGAAGATCGTTATCGGCTTCAACGATGCGCGGGGTTTCAGTACGCCGGAAACCAGCCTGTCGGGAGTCGCGTACTCGCTCGATGGCGGGCAGACTTTTGTGGATGGAGGACGATTACCGACTGGGCCGACCTCGGTTCTATTCGGGCTTCGAGTCCCGCAGGTTTTTGGAGATCCCGATGTGAAGTGGGTGCCGGGGGGAAACGGGTGCCAGTTCATTTACACGTCGATCATGGTGGCTCCGAACGCAATGACAGGGCTGGTTCAGACCATGAGTATCCATCGAACGAAAGATTGTGGAGCTACCTGGGAGGGGCCGTTTGAGGTGACGGCGGCCTCGAACCCGGACGGCGAACCCGGGGATGCGGACAAAGAGTTTATCGATGTGGATCCGGACACAGGACGTGTTCTGATTTCTTGGACGAACTTCGGGGAGACGGATCTTGAGGTGCGTACGGCCTATTCCGACAACATCATGGCGGGAAATCCGCCGACCTGGTCGGCGGGTGTCGCTGTTTCCTCGACCGCGCTTCAGCCGTATTTTGATACCGGGTCGGTGCCGCGATTCGTGGGTCACGGATCGTCGCGCGCCTATGTGGTCTTCGGACGGCAGAGCTTCACTTACGGTACGCCCTATGGCGGCTTCCCGGCGGTTACGGCGGGTTTTGTCGTATCGGACGACAACGGGGTAACGTGGAGCACGCCGAAGGATCTGGCACCGATCGCCTATCCACCCGACTACATTCTTGGCAACGACCGTATTCACAGCTTTCCCAGCATGGCGGTAGATAACTCCGGCGGACCGCATCAAGGGAACATCTACGTCACTTATGTGATCAACAACAGTTTCGACGGATCGGATGTCGTATTCCAACGGAGCGTCGATGGAGGCGCACACTTCAGCGCTCCCATCTACCTGAACTCGAATGCCGGCAGCGATCGCCCGCAGTGGTTCCCGTTCATTACGGTGGATAGCATGACGGGGCGAGTCAATGCGTTCTTTTACGATCAGCGGGTGGCGACGAGCGGGGACCTGACGCAGGTGACCTGGCGATACTCAGACACTGGCGGCGCGACATGGTCGCAGCCGACGGGAATGTGCGCACCGCCGAATGTAGGAGTCGGGCCGACGAACATGTGCGACCGTCCCTTCCGCGCGGGTTTCGGCAACGACACCGGGCAGCCGAACCTGGGCGACTACAACGGAGGACAGGCGCTAATGGGTAAGTTTTATGCGGGCTTTGCCGGAACGCCTATTTTGGTGCCGTTCACCGACGGGCAGCCATCGGGTTCGATGACCACGCCGGAAGTGCGCTTCAAGAAGTTGTCGAACGGATCGATTTCGCTGCAACTCGGTTCGATATCGATCAGCGATTCCGGTGGCAACGGTTTGATCGATGCCGGCGATCTGGTGAAGATGACGGTGCCGCTGACGAACTTCGCGGGAACGGGAGGAGTGTATTCGAACATAGCGGCGACATTATCCACATCGACGCCTGGAGTGAGCATCCTGCGGCCTAAGGCAGCGTACACCGTAATTGCTCCCCGAGCGACCGTGCCGAATTCGCCGGAGTTTGTTTTCCAGTTGTCGCCTGCGTTTGTGCCTGGCACGCCGATTGAGTTCACGCTGCTGGTGACGGCGGCACAGGGGGACGTCCAACTCGCGTTCCGGCGCGATACAGGAACGCCCGTGCCGACGATCCTGATGAGGGAGAACTTTAACCGCGTAGCGGCCCCGGCTCTACCGGACGGATGGCTCAGTGTTCACGCGGGCGGCGGGAACATAGTGCCGTGGAGGACGGATGCGACCTTCTGCGGCACGACCAGCAATGGCCTGTTTCACCAGAACGCCCACGATGGGATCGGGACATTTCCGTTTGAGGCGCGGTGGGAGCGGGCGTTCTCGCCGGCGATGACCGTACCCTCCGGCGCACAAGACGTTACCGTGAATTTCGATATCTGTTATGACACCGAGGATGCGCCCGATTTCCGCTACATGGCATTCGACGGCCTAACGCTGCGAATCACCGATTTGACACCGGGCCGTACGGTTCGTTCTGTTCTCGCCGAGGCATTTGCCGAAAAACTCACTACCGACGGAATTCAGCATTTTCCGAAACATCTGCCAAGAGAGGGCAGCGGCAACGAATACCTCGAAGACATGTCGGTATGGGCGGGCGGCAACGGTGCTGGTCCGAGCGGTTTCAAGCACGTGTCGATGCGACTGCCGGGAATGGCGGGGAGTGTTTTCAATCTCCGATTCGAGTACACGCAAGATTACGGAGCGACATGCAACGACTCGCGGCCGGGCGGTGCGCCTCGGATCTGTGGCGTGATGGTGGACAACCTCATCGTGAGGAGCATTGTATATAAGTCGGACGAACTGTCGAAGATTACCCTTGCACCGGTAAGCGGCAAGCCTGGGACTTACACGGGTGTGGTTACTTCGCAGGCGAATGCTCCAGCGGGCGGCATAACTGTAGAGCTATCCAGCTCGAACCCGAGTATCACGACGATGCCGCCGCAGGTTACGATTCCGGCGGGGTCCACAGCTTCGGAGCCGTTCACAGTAAAGATCGCCCCAGTTACTCCAGGCACCACGGTAGTTATTACTGCGACGGGTCCGTCGAATGAACGGACGGCGACGATCGCGATCAAGTAAAGAACGGGAAGGACCGGGGGAACGGTGGTTTACTCATGCACGTCGCAGGGGACAAGCGCCGATTCGCGCCGGTTTTAGTACAGAGGGAAGTACCGCCCCCTGACGCGGCGCGGCTCAGTCACATTCTGGGCAAATCAGAATTAGCTAGATCGTCGGCGTCGTTGCCGGCTTGAACACCTTGGATTTTGTGCTATCGGTACAGCTCGGAAAGGGGCCGAGCTGTTGCGAGCCGCAGCTTGTCGAGGTCGTCGCGATACCGAGGTGTCGCCTGAGCTCGCTTGTAATCGCGCCTGAGCGCTGAGGAATACTCAATGGCCCTCAGTCAGATCCGCCAGCAGCTTGACGCTGCGGACGCGCTTGCCTTTTGCCCTTCTCAAGCTCGGCTATAGACCTGTGAGTCGTGGCATGTGGCACCCGCACGTCGAACGGCAGGCGGCGCTCATCCGCAATGCGCAGCATCAGCAGGCGGATGGCATCCGAAATGGATAGTCCCATCGCATCGAGCGCATCGGCTGCCCGATCTTTGGTGGCCGTGTCGATGCGGGCGCGGACATAGGTATCAGCGGCTGCCATGCTCAATTGTAGTCACAGTGCGACTACAAAAATAGGGTGTCACTAGAAGCGTGGCAGTACTCGTGCTTCGGTCCTGGGCGCGGCGTTCACTTCGATTCCGACGACGGCAGAATAGAGACTCCGGTGCGGACGTCGACGAGTGGCGCGCTGACCAGCACTGCAATTGAAAGTCGAGGAACTATCGCGGCTTCAATTTGTTAGGCCGCTGGATGACTCGCAACTGGACCTGCGGCTGTAGGTCGTACTTACTGACGCGATTTCGGAAGTTCACTAATCCGTTCAAGTAACCGCCGTCAAGCGATTGCGGCTCAGAAAAGGTGCGGGTGGGAAACGGCGCAAGCGGAATCCAGATCTAGAGCTACACAAAAGTAAAGGGCTGCTCGAAGCGAGCAGCCCTTGATGATTCCTGGGTGTGAAAGTCGTTTTACGCCAGGGTCAGGCTCGGTTCACGTTCTCCGCCTGGAGTCCCTTGGGGCCTTTCTTCACCTCGAATTCCACTTCAGTACCCTCATCCAGGGTTCGATACCCGGTCATCTGGATAGCTGAAAAGTGAACAAATACATCCTCACCGTTGGACCTTTGGATGAACCCATAGCCCTTAGCGGCGTTAAACCATTTCACGACACCTTTTTCTCTCACTGCTGTATATCTCCTGATTGGTTGCAAAATGAGCAGCGTGGACGCACACGGACACGATACCCTGGGTGCGGCTCGAGAGATCGAGCGACCCACGAACTTCTTTGCAACTCATTGAAAGCTTCGCATTATTGTCGCATGTACTTTCCGGGGAAGCAACAAAAAATAGAAGGATTGGGCTTATTTCCATTGAGCGGTAAAGATATTGAACTCATACCGGCCTTTCGCGCCCTGATCGGAGACGAAGACCAGGCGGCGGCCGTCCGGAGAGAACTCCGGGAAGGAGGTAAATCCACCGAAATCCGTCACCTGTTCCAGGCCGGTGCCATCGGTGTTTATCAGGAACAATTCGAATTTCCGGGAGTCGCAGGCCTGCTTGTTGGAGGCGAAGAGGATCTGCCTGCCGTCCGGGGTAAAGGTTGGAGCGAAACTGGCGCAGCCGAAATTTGTCAACTGCCGTACATTTCGGCCATTCGCATCCGAAACGAATAATTCCATTTTCATCGGAGCGGTGAGGTTGTCATTCAGCAGTTCTTTGTACTTCTTGGTGGCAGCAGGATCGTTCGGATGGTTGGCGCGCCAGACGATCGACTTACCGTCGCGCGAATAGACCGCGCCGCCGTCATAGCCCAAGCTCTTTGTAAGCTGACGTTTATCGGAACCGTCGGGCTTCATACTCCACAAATCGAGGTCGCCCGAGGCAAGTGACGTGTAGACAATACGGTTCTTCTTCCAGTTCACTGTGGCTTCGGCATCATAGCCGGGCGCGCCGGTCAACTTCTTCTGGATCTTACCGTCGAGGGTAGCGACGTAAATATCGAAGCCGGGATAAACGTCCCATACGTACCCCTTACTCCGGTCGGCGCGTTTCGGGCACGCCTCGCCCGCCTCATGGGTGGAAGCGTACAGGACATGCCGGCCGTCGGCGAGGAAATAGCCGCAGGTGGTGACTCCCTTGCCGGTGGATACCATGGTGACGCCGGAACCGTCGGCGGAGTTCATGATGAACATCTGATCGCAAGCCAGAGATCCGTGGGTGGACTGGAACACGAGCTTCGATCCATCGGGCGACCAGTAGGCCTCGGCGTTCTGGCCGCCGAACGTTAACTGTTTGACGTTTGACAGATGTGGCGTTTGCCCCGCCGCGGCGGTACAAAGCACCGCCACGCCGGCGAAGCGAGAGATAGGGGCAAGCGTAAGATTCTTCATCTGGCTAAGGCATTATTGTATAGTGAAGCCACGAGGTTCGAATGCGCTCTCGCTGGTTGTTCGCCGGCCTGAATCTGTGGTTCGGCATGGTCCTGAGCGCTCAGGTTCGGTTATCCGGCCGGGTTGTGAATGACACCAATGCCCCGGTGCCGAATGCAGCTGTCACGGTCTACAAGCAAGATCCGGGGACGTTCCGTGTCCGCACGTTTGCCGATGCTTCCGGTAACTTCTCGGTCCAACTGCCGGGCGGAGGCGACTATTTACTGGACGCCGAAGCCATCGGGCACTATCCGTTGAAGAGCCGGCATGTCAGCGCAGGGGCCGAGGTGACTGTCATTCTCCCGCCGGCACGCGAGTTCGCGGATAGCGTCGATGTCAGCGCGCCGCTGAACAATGTCGGCCTCGACCAAGTGGCATCGCAACAGACTCTGACCGGCTCGAACGTACTGGACATCCCGTTCCCGGTGACGCACAACCTGAAGAACGCGATGCGAGGGCTTCCCGGCGTAGTTCAGGACGGATCGAACGACATTCATCTGAACGGCGGGGCGGAAAACCAGGCGCTGTATCTTCTGAACGGCTTCAACATCGGCGATCCGCTAACCTCGCGGTTCGATACGCGGATGAGCATCGAAGCCGTTCAGACCATGGATGTCGAGACGGGCACGGTGCCAGCCGAATACGGCAAGGGATCGTCCGGAGTGATCTCGGTCCAGACGCGAACGGGCGACGACCGGATTCGCTATTCGGCGACGAACTTCATCCCGGGAGTCGAGAATCAGAAGGGACTGCGGATCGGGAGTTGGAACCCGCGGGTGAATTTTTCCGGGCCGATCAAGCGGGGCAGGGTATGGTTCTCGGATAGCTTCGCCTCGCAATACGACCAGACCATCATCCGGGAACTGCCGAGCGGCCAGGACAAGGCTACGAGTTTTCGGTACAACAACTTCTTCAGCGTTCAGGCGAACCTCACGCCGTCGAACATCGCGAGTTTCGGGTTTCTTGCGAGCACGTGGAACGCGAACCGGAACGGGTTGGGCGCGCTCGATCCTCCGCAGACCACAACGGACCAACGATCGCGGCAGTGGTTTGCCTACGGCAAGGATCAAATCTATTTCGGCCGCGGCGCCGTAGCCGAGTTCGGATATTCGTCAAATCGAACTTACAACCGGCAGATCCCGCAGGGTCATGACATTTACGTATTCACGCCCTCGGGACGGAGCGGCAACTTCTTCGTGGATGGGGTTCAGCGAGGCTCGCGCGACGAGATCATCGCGGATGCGTACTTATCGTCGTTCCATTGGAAAGGCACGCATCAAATCAAGGTAGGCACCGACCTGAACCGGCTGGCGTACTGGCAGGATGTCCGGCGTACCGGCTATGAGTATCTGCGGGAGGACATGTCTCCCGTGCGGCGGGTTTTGTTCGCGGGTAACGGGCAGCTTCAGATCTCGAATTTCGAAACTACGGGATTTGTGCAGGACAGTTGGAGAGTACGATCCGACCTGTTGTTGGAACTCGGCATCCGGTCGGACTGGGACAATCTGCTGAGGAACTGGACCGCTTCGCCACGGTTGGGTTTTGCATGGTCGCCGAAGGGGATGGAGAGCACGCGGGTGTCGGGCGGCTACGCGATGACCTACGATGCGACGAATCTCGAGTTGTTCACGCGTCCTTACGACCAGTATCCGGTGACCTATTATTATCCGCCGTACGGTAACGACACCCAGCCGGTCCGGTCGCTGTTCGAGATCGGCGCCCGGCGGTTCGCGAGTCCGCGGTTCCACACGCTGAATGCAGCGATCGACCATCGCATCGGTCCGAACATTTATTTGCGGGCGCAGTGGCTGAAGCGCAGGGGCACCGACGGGTTGGCGTATACGCTGATGGGAACTCCGGAGGTAACGGCGGACTCGGTGTTCCGGCTGGAGAATGCGCGCGCGGACCGGTACAACTCGATGGAGTTCACGGTACGGCAGAACTTCCGGAAAGAATACAGCTGGATGGCGAGCTACACCCGTTCGTCGGCGCGTTCGTCGACGGTGCTCGATCTGTCTTCGGACACGCCGCTGCTGGTATTCGAGAACAGCGGGAGATTGCCGTGGGATGCCCCGAACCGATTGATCAGTTGGGCGTACCTGCCGACGTTTTGGGAGTCGTGGGCAGTGGCGTACTTGATGGAGTACCACACCGGGTTTCCGTTTTCGGTTCAGAATGAAGCCGGCGAGGTTGTGGGCAGCGTCAACGGGCAGCGCTACCCGGGCTTCTTCGAACTCGACCTGCACATTGAGAAGCGGTTCCATTTCCGGGGGCAGCGATGGGCGTTTCGCGTCGGCTGCAACAACATCACGAGCCACAACAATCCGAATGTGGTGAACAACACCTTGGGTTCTCCGCAGTTTCTGGCGTTTTATGGGGGGCAGTCGCGCGCTCTGAATTTGCGGATCCGGTGGTTGGGGAAGTTGTAGAGGGGCTCGGTGGAACAGTTCGCACCAAAGTGGTGAGCTGTGTCTCCGTAGATCCCCAACACGTCTTTCGGTACGTTGATGAACAGCCCCTCCGACACAACCGGCGCAATGATCTCGATGGTGGCTGTGCTTGCATCACGCCTTGCTTGAGATGTGCGGCAAGCGGCGGACGTAGAAAGAAGTGACTGGAAAAGATCGACATGGAATGTCTTTGAATAACATTGATGACGTCTACAAGTGGTCACTTGAAACGGTAGCGGCCTTACTGCCGTGGTCTTTTCCGAATCATTAACGAGATTGGCTCGATAGCCAGCGGTTTGCGCCGGGAAGTGGTGTCCATTCTAGAACGTCGGTTGGTCCACGCCCAAGGTCAATTGCAGTTGCTTCTGCATTCCGCTCCTACGCTGCATGAAGCGATAGCCGGACTTATAGATAAGGCGTATCCAGATGCCAAATCCAATGTGGTCGAAGATTACGGAGTGACATTGCCTAATGTAAGTCCATTCCCGCCAGAACGCATTACCGAAGATCCGTATGACCGGCTGGCGGCCGATGGCAGCTTGGTGTCCGGTTCCCCCGACCCGGCAGTTATCCATGAAGTAAACCCTTGGAAGCAGCGTGGCCGCGATGTTGAAGAAGCACTACAGGCTCCGGGGTGGTTTCGGATCTGGTGAGTTACAACTTCGAAGATGCGAATCCGGAGCGTCGCATCAGCAGCATGGCCAGGATGCCGCCGGCGAGAACGTCGAAGGAAAGGCAAAAGCCGGGCCACCACGCCGGGACCCCGGGATTCTGGATGAAGAGGTGATGAAAGAAGTCGAAAACGCCGTGTCCGGCGAGGGCAGCCACAATCAGCCAAAGGTTCTTTTTGAAGCCTGCTACGGCTAGCGCGACAAAGACGCCCGCTATCAGCGACTCCGACACGAGCGCCGGCGTGGAACTCCCCATCGCGGCAAACAAAATATAGTAAGTTGCAATTACTGTAGCCAGCGTCGGATAGAACACGCGGTCGCGGTCAAATCCGACAAAGGCGGCGAAGGCGCACACCGCCACTGCCAGTGCAATCCCGATCAGGTATTCCATAGGTTCCTCTGCGTGTGCTTTGGAGCAGTTCCGGATGCGGCGGAGCCACCGCTGCAAGTTCGTACCGCATTCGGGTTCAGCAAGTATAGCGAAGTAGACCTGCGCGGGGACCGGGCGCAGGAAGTGCCTGACTGGTCACATTCAGCTGCCGAGGTTCGTCACAGTTGTTGTGCAAGCGAAGTTCAACCGTTCGGGTTACGGCGCCTCCGGCCGCGGCCGCTCGATCGCGTATTGGGGTACTACCGCTCTGGTGATCTTCGAGTTGTGCCTGGGAGGTGTATGGGACCTTCTGCAAGTACCCCAGGTGCGCGGGGTCATTGACCGCCTGGGCTACCCTCATATTTTCTCGTCATCCTGGGAGTCTGGAAACTCCTCGGGCCATTGTGTTGGCCATACCGGGTTTACCCCGACTGAAGGAGTGGGCCTACGCCGGGGTGGTCTTCGACTTGACGGGCGCTATCGCGTCACAGGTGGCGTCGGGTTTCATGGATGCCGGTGTGCTGGTATACCCGATCGCGATGACGGGGGTGGCATTTGCCTCCTGGGCCCTCCGTCCGTCCGACCGGCGTCTGGGACCGGGTTGAGGCTGCACGTTCCCGCGACGACGTTGCGATGGGCGGCGATTGAGCGTAATTTCGGTTCAGGGAGTCTTAAATGAGCGCCGCCTCTAAATGCCTGCCCGCACTTGCGCTCCTGATCAGCGCGTTGACCGCATCAGGGCACGCACCCTATGAATGGCCACTTTCGCGTGCATCGGAAGAAGGCCTCAGCCAAGAGGCTTTATCCCGGCTGGATAACCACGTTCGCACGCAACTTCCGCACGTTCGGAGCCTGTTGATTGCCCGGCACGGGCGCCTGGTTTTCGAGAACTACTATGGGGATGCTACGCGGGATGGCCTCCACAATATCCAGTCGATGACGAAGAGCATTTCGTCCGCGCTGGTTGGCATCGCGCTCAAGAAGGGCCTGATCAAATCGCTCGACAGCCGTGTTGCGGGCTACTTCCCGGAATACCAGGACGAGATCCGGGACGATCGGATGAAAGCTGTGACGATTCGTCACCTCCTGACCATGTCTTCGGGGATTGACGAAGCGAGGTTGAGTTTCGATAAGGTCTTCGCTAACCCGGTGAAGGAGGTGCTGCGGTGGCGGCTTCTCTACGAGCCGGGCCACGGCTTCAAGTACTCCAGCGCAGCCGCTCATCTGCTGGGCGGCGTGCTCCGGGCGGTGAGCGGACAATCGGTGTTGGACTTCGCTCGTGCGGAATTGCTGCGCCCTCTTCAAATCGGCGAGGTGCTCTGGTACGCGGACAAGACGGGTTTGCAATCGGGAGGAATGAGCGGGTTGTGGCGCTCGCGCGACATTCTGAAACTGGGCGAACTGTATCTCCAGCGAGGCCGCTGGAGGGGGCAGGTGATCATTCCAGCCGAATATGTGGCAGACTCCGTGACGGTCCAGAACGACGGCGATTTCTACGGGACACACGTGCAGTACGGCTATATGTGGTGGATCAAGAAGATCGGCAGCCACGATGTGTTCTGGGCGGCGGGATATGGGGGCCAATACCTGCTGGTGGTGCCGGACTCCGACATGGTGATTCTATGCACTTCGGACTGGAAGCAGCCGGAGTACCCGGAGCACTTCGCGATCGTCGACACGTTCATCCTGCCGTCGGTCGTAGGACGATAGAGTTCTCGCGGCAGAGCAATCGGATAAGGGACGGCGCGGTAGCGGGGCGAGCACCGGCGCTGTCGTGTTCGCCTCGAACCCGCGATCCAGAGGTCATGCACGGGACGCCCGTGTTTCGCGGGACTCGTGTGCCGGTGAAGACCTTATTTACTTATAATTGAAGCCCGTTCCATGACCAGTGTGGAATGCTCAGGCCGCTCGGCACATCGTCAGCGGACTGGTGATAGCGGGACATGGTAGTGGTGGCCGCCCAGGCGAAGTAGTCATGCAGGACCTGGCGCAAAGCATCGTTGCCGGCGAGGCCAACATCGGCCAGAGCCTGGTCGAAGCAGGCGATCGCCCGGCGATCCATTTCCTCGTGTTCGCCATTCCCGCTGTGCATCTTGACGACGGTGGTCTCGTCCCCATAGGAATCGGAATACGTGGTGGGGCCGCCGAGCGCCTCGGCCCAGTAGGCGGCGAGCCGCTCGACATGCTCGGGGTGGAACCCGTGGCTGAAGGCGTGAGCGACGACCTCGTCGGCCATCACTCGGTGATGCCAGGCATCAGCAAGACGGCGCAGGCCATCGATGCCACCCGCCGCCTCGAAGACAGTTTGCATACATACATAATGACGATCCTGCCGCGTCAATTCAAGACGATGGCTCCCGCGAGTTCGGAGCCGGCTTTGTGTGCCAGCAAGGTTTGAGGCGGCGGATCAGCAGGCGATGGTGCTGATCGCACGAGGGTCGTGCGCGTGTCCCACGGTGAGGTGACTGGCTCTGGTGATGACGGGCAGCGTGGTCGGATTGAGCTGGTAAGGGGATGCGCTAGGCGGCAGCAGGTCCGAACCAAGTGGTCAGCGCGTCGGCGAGGCCCTGTTGCTCGGTCGAGTCTCCCACCCAGGCCACGTATCCGTCGGGCCGGATCAACACGGCCTTGGGAGCAGTGACTACCCCGATGGCCGGAAGCTCCCACGTGCCAACGTACCCGGCGTCGATCGACTGAACGCGATTCGCCCATGGAGCAATGTCGAAGCGGCGGGTCTCACCGAGGTTGAGCAGCACCGGCCGGGCATCATGCAGGAGAGTGAACACCCGGAGGGGGCCGTTGGCGGTGACCAAATCGAGATCGGGCATGCGGCGACCGAGCAGCGGGTGTCCCTCTCCGAGGTTGTAGTGAACGTCGAGCCCCGACATCTCCGCGGCCAATCGTCTGCGAGGCTCGTCCATACTGAGGAACTCTGAGACGTAGTCGCCCAGGGCCTTAGTGCGGTCGTCCGGGCGGCTAAGCGCTGTTCCCGCCATCGTGTTGCGCAGCACGCGGGCGGCAATCGGGTGGCGCTCGGAGTGATAGGTATCCAGGAGGCTTTCCGGCGAAGTCCCGTTGATCACCTGGGCCAGCTTCCACCCCAAATTGACCGCATCCTGCACGCCGATGTTGAGACCCTGACCACCCATGGGGGGATGCACGTGTGCGGCGTCGCCGGCCAGCAGGACCCGTCTGTCGCGGTAGGCTGCGGCCTGGCGAGTCATGTCGGTGAACCTCGAGATCCAGGTGGGGCTGTGGATCCCGTAATCCGTCCCGTAGACGGCGATCAATGCCTCACTGACATCGCGGAGGGTGGGTTCGCTGGCGGGTCCCACATGCTGCTCGGTCAGCACGACCCGAACCCGCCGTCCATCCTCCAACTTTCCAAACCCATGGGAGCCGACGGCGTCGTGGCGGAAGCCCCAAGCGGGCTCCTCGGACGTCTCCGCCTCGGCGATCAACCAGCTCTTCGTCGGATCCCACCCGGGGAATTCGATGCCGGCTGCTTTACGGACGACACTGCGTCCTCCGTCGCAGCCGACGAGGTATTGCGCCCCCAACGAATTGCCGTCGGAGAGCTCGACAACGACGCCGGTGTCGTCCTGTGCGAAGCCTGTCACTTCCCGTTCGCGATAGATCGGCACGTCCAGCTCGGCGACCCAGACGGCCAGGATGCGCTCGATGTGCTTCTGCCATAGCCCGAGCACGTAGTTGTGCCGGGTGGGAAAGTCGCTGATGTCGAGAGGGACGTGGAAGTGTACGACCTTATGCATCTGTCCCTGCGAGAGGAACCGGTCCGCGATTCCGCGTTGATCGAGCACCTCGATAGTGCGCGAGTGCAGACCGCCAGCGCGCGAGCCGACGAGGTCCTGGCTGGCGCGGCGCTCGACAATGGCGACGTCGACCCGCGCCAGCGCCAGTTCGGCGGCCAGCATCAGCCCAGTGGGACCGCCTCCGGCGATGACCACTGCGTGCCCGGTCATCGCGACACTCCGGTCGACATCACGCTGGTCGCGACCGGTGCGTCGCATTGCCCGGCGCCCGGTTGCACCGTGGATCCCAAATTCCGTTCGACGCTCCCGCGCGATCCATTCGTCGCTAACAACAAACGCATTTCGTACCTCCACTTCCGTACGTTCTGACTTCTGCTGGCAATAATGCGGCAGGGGCGGGGTCTTGCCGCAAGCCCCCCGGCGAGCGATATCCTAAAAGTGGAAGGAGCGCTCTGCTTTCGCTTGTTCGTTGTCGATGACGGACAAGTCCTTTCAAAGCGCCGTAGGGCGCGGAACGATCCCCTCGTTCTACCAGATGAAGCCGCCGAACCAGCGCATGAACCCTGAGGCGGGTGCGCGATTCGTTTCGCTCCCGGGTTGCCGCCGCGTTCAGCGGAAATCGCCAGCGGGAAGTGCGTCTGGCATAACCGTCAGGCCGGCGTTGCAGAAAAAGGGTATATAAATCCTTTTTAGGACGTACAATCAAAGGCGGCAGGTGAGCAAAACGGGAACTTCTCGCGAGGAGCATCCCATGCAATCCCCTAATATTCTGCGATTCCTGATACGCGCCCGTATTCCCGTAGCGTGTGTCGCGCTTACGCTCCTGGCCCTGGCCGCGTGCCGGAAGGCAGCGTCATGGTCCGACGATTCCCCTCACAAGAGCGGTTTCGTGAATGCCAACGGCATTCGACTCCAATACCTCGATTGGGGTGGTTCAGGTCCGGCGCTGATCCTGATCCATGGCTACCGCGCGAACCCGCACTACTTCGACGATCTGGCGCCGGCCTTCACGGACCGCTTCCGAGTCATCGCCTATGCTCGGCGTGGGCACGGCGAGTCCGATGCGACGGGACCGTACGACGGTGCAACGCTGACCGAGGACCTTCGCGGCCTGATGGACGCGTTGGGCATCACCAGGGCCCATCTCGCCGGGCATTCCATGGGCGGAAACGAGATCACCGCGATGGCAGGCAAGCATCCCGAGCGAGTCGATCGCATCGTTTATCTTGACGGGGCATATGATTGGGGCGATCCGGCCTTTGCGACTGCGTTCGACAACATTCCTCCCATTTACAAGACGCCACCGGCGAGTGCCTCGGCATCCCTGGATGCGGCACGTGCATTCACAAAGAACGTGTCGTGGCCAGGGATGGACGCTCGAAGGCTGGAGGCTTACCTACGTGCGTGCCTGGTCGTGCAACCTGACGGGACAGTGCGGTCGTCGATGAGCGACAGCGCCGTACAGGCAGTGACGGCAACCGTATTCTCCGACCGGAGGGACTACACCAAGGTCCGCTCTCCAGCCCTCGCAATTTACGCCGAGACGAATTTGGATGTGCATCACGGGGAGGCGCCCCTGGCTGCGGCGAACCTCGCTTGGGAGCAGAAGTACATGGCCCCATTCCGGGCTAAATCCGTGGAGCGGGTCCGACGGGAACTGGCCAACGTGGAGATTGTGAACGTTCCCGGCACCCATATGGACTTCCTGTTCACGTCTCGCGGGAAGGTAGTGGCCGCTATGCGCCGCTTCTTGTCGGGCTCGGCGCCTTAGACTCGAGTCCTCACGGCGATGGGTTGGTTCGGTCACCCCGCTGCCTGCATCTGCGCTTCCTCGACTGATGGTGATTGCTGCTATTTGCCCGAGTTCAAGCGACGGATGCATAGACGACGGCAAGAAGGGCTACGAGCAGCAACAGAACGCGGGCTCGATGGAGGGAGTCCCACTTTTTGTGGCTCTGCTTCCAGCCGGGGGCAGGCGACGCCATGTTCAACGAAGCGATGCGATTGTTTATGGGTACAAGTGCAATGATCGTGAAGACTATAACGGCCGCCCAAATCAGCGTTGCCGTGAGGAGAGGGACGAAAGCAGCCTGACCGCGATGCAGGAAAGACTCCAGCGCCAGAAGTGCCAGACACAATCCATACCAGAAAGGCATCACGCGCCCCAGGGAGCCGGCGAGAATAGATAATGCCTGCGCTTGTGGTGTGCTCTCCAGTTGCCAGACGGCGGGATTGAAGAAGGCCGTCACAGCCAATTCGTTGCCCACCATCAAACCCGCGAGCGTGATTGTAACCGTGTCGAGAACGTGCATCTTTCACTCCTGTTTCATTGACTCTTCGGAAGCGAGGAGTGACGCAGGAGTTTGTACTGACCAATTCGTCAGTTTTGCGAGCGATGACGTTTAAGCCCGTATCCACTGAGGGGCTGAGTGACGTGGCGCTCTTCAAACGATGCGATGAGCGGCCGCCCCTTTGCGATCGCGTCTTGGACGGCCGGCAACGTGAGCGACGCTTTGTGATCCGCCTCGCTCTCCCAGACCTCCGTCACCCAGACCGCGTCTGGATCTTCAGGATCGTTCGCAACTACATAGCTCAAACAACCGGGCATGTCGCGACTGGCCTCGATGAGAATCGACGCAAGCTGATCGCGCTTGCCGCTGGTTGCCTTGATTTTTCCGATCAATCCGTACATCGTGCCCCTGCCTTGCCCCGTGATATCTCGCGCCAAAGCGGCGGTGCCGGCTACCCGGATCGCCGAACGACGCGATAGTCTCACACGCCCATTGTAGGTTCCGCTCCGATGGCCCGGAATGCTGCATGGGCGCGCGTGCGACACACGTCCGGGAGCAATTTCGGTGTGACGAACGATGACTGGAGGCTCGTGAAATCGATGCCGATATGTAACTATGCTCAAAATTCTTTTCGGCCGTCCGAACACCCTGATGCGCCTGCTTTTTGCTTTTCTCCTGGGCGTCTCCCTCGGTGCACAGACGGTGCGCGATGCCGATGACGGCACAGTTCTCAAGCAGATCATCATTTTTGGCCGGCACGGTGTGCGCTCGCCGACGATGTCTCCCGCCGACTACGCCAAGTTATCACCGAGGCCGTACCCCGAGTTCGGAGTCCCTCCAGGTTATTTGACAGAGCACGGGTGGCAGGCGGAAACTCTACTGGGTGCCTACTATCGCGAATACCTCCTGCACGAACGACTGCTCACGGGCAACGTCAAATGGGATGCTTCGCGCTCGTATTTTCGAGCCAATTCCATCCAGCGGTCCAACGTCACCGCCGCCGCACTCGGGGCTGGATTGTTTGAAGGCATGACGGTTCCTGTTCACTCCTATCCGCTTGGCCAACCCGACCCTGTTTTCGATCCCATTTCGGCAGGCGTCGCGGCTGTCGATGCAGAACGCGCGGCCGGTGAAGTTCGACAGCTCTACAGCAGTGGAGCAGCGTTGGCGTCCGCATACAGCGGCGAGTTCTCTCTTATCCGGAGCGTCCTGTTCAATTATCAGGTCGACGTTGACCCGTCGCCTGCCACGCCGGCTGGTGTAGTGGACGCAACGGCCCTGCCAATTCCGCTGGAACCGGTCAAGACGAGGCTCGGGACAGGAAACGTTGTTGACACAGGCGGCGTACTCGCAACGATGATGGCCGCGGACCCATTTGTCATGGAGTACGCGGACGGATTGCCTCTCTCGGACGTAGGCTGGGGCCATCTCTCGATGGACCGGCTGTCGCAACATACGCGGCTAATAACGCTGGCCTTCAATATGGTTATGACTTCGCCCTATCTTGATCAAGTGCAGAGTTCAAACGCCGCGTCGCATGTGCTTCGTTCCATGGAGCAGATGATCATCCGGGACGGCGTTCCTGGCGCTTTCGGGGGCCCCGAATCGAGCATGAACGTGATCATCAGCTCTGACGCTTACGTGGTCGGATTGGCGGGACTTCTGGGCCTGCATTGGCAATTGCCCGGCTATCAACCCGACTTCTGTGCGCCAGGCGGAGCGCTCGTCTTCGAACTTCGCCAACAGAAGTCCTCCGGAAGCTATTTGGTTCGCGCGTTCTACACCGCACAAACGTGGGATCAATTACGGGATCTGACACCGCTTACGCTGGAAGCGCCGCCTGCCACCACCCAGCTTCTGATTCCAGGCGGGCGTGAGCCAGGCGCCGGCCTGGACGTAAGGTTCGAACGTTTTCAGCGGCTTCTAAAGAAAGCCATCGGACCGCAATTCGTGGAAGATCCTGCGAAAGAGGTGCCGCCTGGTGTATTGACGGACGTGCCTTTGAAATAGGAACCCTCAGTGAGACGCTGGGCGGGTGCCTTCTCCTTGAAGTGAACGGGAGGAGCAGAGGCACAGCGGCGACGGGAATCAAGAGAGTTCGAGCATGCTGGTCGAAAGCCAGTCCGTTCGCAATTACCCTGGAAGAAGCATGTTCAGCCGATTGCTGGTTTCTATTGCCGCTTGCGCTGCGGCTCACGCCGCGAGTCCGCAGTTCGTCGAACACACCGTTGCCGACGGACTCAAAGGAGGGTATCAGGTCGTCGTAACGGATGTGAACGGCGACCACAAACGCGACCTGCTGGTGGTGGCCAGCGGCATGGATCAGCTTTTATGGTTCGAGAATCCCGGTTGGGAGCGGCACGTGATCGCGTCAGGATTCAAGGGCATGATCAATGCGGCGGCGCAGGATCTGGATGGGGACGGAATTCCGGAGATTGTTCTGGCGCACGAGTTCGCGATGCGTGCCGACCGGAGCGCGGGTGTGCTGTCGCTGATCGAGCATCGCGGCGATCCGCGAGAGCCATGGTCGGTACGCGAGATCGACCGGCTGACGACATCCCACCGGCTGCGGTGGGGCGACATTGACGGGTCCGGCCATGTAGTTCTGGTGAACGCGCCCCTGACCGGCGCCGATGCCGTACCGCCTGAATACAACGGGCATGTGCCGCTGGTTTACTACAGGCCGGGCGAATGGAGCCGGCAACTCGTGAGCGACGAGAACCAGGGTGTCCAGCACGGTATCTTCATCGTTCCGTGGGACGGGCTGGGGCGGGATGCGATCCTGACCGCGAGTTTTTCGGGGATCGACCTGTACCGCTTCGGAGCCGATCACCTATGGAAGCGGGAAGTGATCGCGCCAGGCAGCCCCGAGCCCTGTCCGAAGTGCGGTTCGAGCGATGTTGCCGTTGGACGGCTGCGGCGTTCCAGGATGCTGGCCGCGATCGAGCCCTGGCACGGGAATGAGGTTGTGGTGTATCGGAAGTCGGGCTCCGCGTGGAAGAGGGATGTAATAGACGATACGCTCGCCGATACGCATTCGATTGTGACGGCGGACCTGGACGGTGATAGAAACGATGAATTAGTGGTGGCGCAGAGGGGGAAGCCGGGGCGGGTGCTGGTTTATGCCGCGAAAGGGAAGCAATGGGATCGGACTGTCGTGGAAGAGGGCACGATGGCTCCGGCGTCGTGTGCGGTGGCGGACCTGAACGACGACGGCCGAATAGACCTCGTTTGCGTTGGATCTAGTACTGCGAATTTGAAGTGGTACGAAAACTCGGGTCGGGAGCGGCGCAAAACTCAGCGTTGAATCTTCAGAAGCAGCGAAACCCTGCCGATAAGGTCAACAGGAGGGTTTGCGCCGATGAGTATTCAACCCCTGACGTTCACGGGAGCGAGCACGATGTCGGACTCGCTGCAGACGATTCTGACCCGGGCGGTGAACATCGCGTCGATTCCTCTGACCCAGGCCCAAAGCGCGGACACGGACGTGCTTCAGAAGAAGACGCTGCTATCCGGACTGGGGACTGCTGCCACTACGCTGGGCGACGCGGTGACCCAGTTGGGGACTTTGGCGGCTCAAAAATCGCTGAGTGCGTCGAGTTCGAATTCGGATAAAGTCTCGGTGCAGTACACGGGTGCGGATGCGCCGACGGTGTACACGGTTTCGGACGTCACTTCGATTGCATCGGCGGCATCGGAGACGAGTGTCAAGGGCTACGCCACCGCAACGAAGACGCAGGTCTCGACTACGGGCTCGATGCAATTGACAGTGGGCCAGAAGTCCTACGATATATCCCTGACATCGAATAATCTCAACGAGTTGCGCGACAAGATCAACAAGCTTGGTGTCGGCGTGACTGCGACGGTCCTGACCACCGGCGACAACTCCTATCTCTCGGTGACGGCGAACACTACGGGCGAGACAACTCTGAAACTGATAGATGACCCGGGCGATCCCGACGAAGGCCACGCGAATACCGATTTCCTGACGGCGGACAATCAGGGTTCCAATGCGAAGTTCAAGCTGAACGGCATTCAATTGAACCGTAGCAGTAACACGGTGAATGATGTGATTCCGGGATTGACGTTCAACATCCTGGATAAAACGGACTCCGCCGAAGCGATCAAGCTGACACTGGCGACGGACCGCTCGAAGTTGGAGGACGCGATCGGCAGTTTCGTGGATGCGTATAACAACCTATCGTCGACAGTAGGCACCCAGGTGGGAGAAAATGCGGGCCTGCTGACGGGCGACTTCGTCGTCCGCTCGCTTCAGGACAACATGCGAGCCCTCGCCAGTTACTCGGCGTCGGGTACGATTCAGAGTCTGTGGGAGATGGGGCTGGATTTCGACAGCACTGGAAAGCTGACGTTCGACAATTCCCGTTTCGAGTCGCTATCGGATTCGCAGATCGACGGAGCGATCTCCTTTTTCGGTTCGACCAGGACCGGCTTCGGCGCGTTAGCCGGTAAGTTCAATCAGCTCACGGATCCGGTTACGGGAGCCATCAAGCTCGAGCAGGATGGGTTCGATCAGACGGATAAAAATCTACAGGCCCAGATCTCGACGCTCGAGACTCGCATCAGCGATTTCCAGACGTCCATGGCGCAGCGGCTTCAAGTGGCGGACGCGCTGCTCGCCGGTCTGGAGTCGCAACAGAAGATGCTGGACGCGAGTATCCAGAGCATTAACCTGGTGACGTACGGCAAGAGTACGAACAGTTAGTGGTGGCGCTGATTTGCGAACGGAAGAGCCGGGGTGGTCCTCGTGAGGAAGAACAGAATTGAACGCATGCCCATCGAGATTGCAGAGGCGCTGAAGGAACTCGAGTCGAGTACCGCTGCTCTGCTCGAAGCGGAGGCATCGGATACGAACGCGTTGTACCAGGCGCTGGAGCGCCGCGCCAACGCCATCACGCAAATCGCGCGTGCGATCGGCAGCCTGGACGAGCCCGATTCCGGTATCGTGCATGTGCTGAATTCGGCCCTGGCCCGCGGGGAAGAAGCGGCCCGAAAAGTCCTGCACATGAAGCAGGACGCCACGGCGGAATGGTCTCGCCTCTCGCGGGTGTTGCAGGGGCTGAGTGCGTCCAAGGACGTATCCAAACCGGGCCTGGACTACTCGGCCTAGCTTTTCTTCGCGGCCCCCTTTTTTTTGCGGTCCTGTCGATTTGTGTCTGCCTCGTTCGTTATCACGATGCAATGACGCAAACGCGAAAGGAGTTGCGATGAAAACAAAGCTGATAGCGATAGCGATAGCCAACCTGCTGCTGGTTTCGGGCAGCGCATCGTTCGCGGATGAATTGAAACCGGCGGCCGCCTTCGACGGTACGGTTGCGTTCGCCCGTCTGAAAGCCCTAGCCGGCGACTGGGAAGCCGAGACGGGCATGGGAAAGGTGCAGGTTACTTACCGATTGATCGCCGGCGGCACGGCTGTCCAGGAAAGCGAGCGCTCGGAGAAGATGCCGGAGATGCTGACCGTCTACTACATGGATGGAAAACGGCTGCTGCTAACCCACTACTGCCTGACGGGCAACCAACCTCGAATGGAGGCGAAGGCCTATGATCCCGAAACCGGTGAACTCCAGTTTCGTTTCCTGGACGCGACGAACCTCGCGATGCCAGGAGTTGGGCACATGCATTACGCGACCATCCGGTTCATCGACGAAAAGCAAGTCGCTTCCGACTGGCAATTCTACGAGAATGGTCGGTTGAAGATGAGCGAGAAGGTCCAACTCAGCCGGGTGCAATAAGGAGAATACCCCGATGCCACAATATGCGCTGCTGCTTTATCACGATCCTTCGAGGCGAGTAGATTTGAGCCCGGAGGAGATGCAGAAATCGCTGGAGCGATATGTCGAATGGGCGAACAGGCCATACACGATCGACGCCAAACGGCTGGGGGGCGACGCCGGCCGTGTGATTCGTGTAGACAACGGGAAACCGCGTGCCAGTGACGGGCCATATAGCGAAACGAAAGAGGTACTCGGCGGGTTCTATCTGATCCAGGCGACGAACTATGACGAGGCGGTGCAACTGGCGCTGGGCCATCCGCACGCGCAGAACGGCTCGATCGAAATCCGCCAGCTTTGGGAATCGTGAGCGATACCCGCGGCACAGGAGTTTTGCTGGACCATCTGTTCCGGCGTCAGGCCGGGCGGATGGTCTCGCACCTGACGCGAATCCTGGGGCCCGCAAATCTCGACCTGGCCGAGGAGACGGTTCAGGAAGCGATGGTGCGGGCACTTCAATCCTGGCCCTATCAGGGTATCCCCGAAAATCCCGCGGCATGGCTGTTCCGGGTAGCGCACAATGCCGCAATCGATGCGGTGCGGAGGCGGCGATTCACGGCCGACAAAGAACAGGAGGCTGTGGACGAAATCTCGCGCGCGGCGCACGCGCTGCTCGATCGTCCGGATCTCGACGAACATCTCTGCGACGAGGAACTGCGGATGATCTTCATGTGCTGCCATCCCGAGATCTCACGCGATGCGAGCGTTACGCTGAGTCTGAAGACGGTTGGCGGCTTCAGCGTGCGCGAGATTGCGCGGGCCTTGCTGGCCGACGATGCGGCGATTGCGCAGAGATTGGTGCGGGCGAAGCGGCAGATTCGGGAGCGGGGCTTGACGCTCGAGATGCCGCACGGGGCCGAACTGGAGCGGGGCTGCGATGCGGTGCTCGAGGTGATTTACCTGATCTTCAACGAAGGCTACACCGCGCATGAAGGCGATTCGTTGATCCGGCACGATCTCTGTGCCGAGGCGCTGCGCCTGGGGCAGTTGATCGCGGGTTCGGCACTGTCGGCACCGCGGGTGCATGCGCTGGTGGCGTTGATGGCGTTCCAGTTTGCACGTTCTCCCGCGCGGGTGGACCGGCTCGGGGAACTGGTGCTGCTGGAAGAGCAGGATCGCAGCCTGTGGGACCGCGATCTGATTGCGGCCGGGTTTTACCATTTCAACCGTTCGATCGCGGGCGACGTCGTATCGGAGTATCACGCGCAGGCCGCGATTGCCGCGACGCACGCGCGCGCGGTGAGCGCCGGTGAGACCGACTGGCACCTGATACTGAGCCTATACGACACCCTGCTGACAATGAATCCGTCTTCGGTGATCGCGCTGAACCGGGCCGTTGCGGTTGCGAAGGTCCACGGTGCCGCGGCGGCGCTGGAAGTTGTCGAGCGGTTGCAGGACGATTCGAAGTTGGGCGCGTACTACCTGCTGTTGGCGCTGCGCGGTCACCTGCTACTGGAAATCGGGCGGCGGGCGGAAGCCGCGGAGTGTTTCAAGGCGGCGCTGGACTGCCGCTGCTCGGAACCGGAGCGCCGTTTCCTGCGACGGAAACTCGAGCAGTGCGGCTGAGTCGAGATCGCGCGCGCGGCGGCTGCCGGTGAGTCTCAGGCGTAGGTCGAGACAGCGTCGCGTTTGCGCGGTCCCCGTTCGGCTGCGATTCGATCGCCGTAACCGCTGGCGCGATACGCGGCCAGAGGATCTTCAGCCAAACCGTGCGTCTTGCGCCATTCGATGATCGCCGGTTCGACGTCCGTTCGGAAGGCGCGCTTCAACGTTTCCTCGGCATCGATCAGTTCGGCCCCGGATTGCGCTCGAGCGAGGCGCTCGTGATCGACCAGCACCGCCTTGGCATACAATTCCTGAGCCGACACTACCGTCTGGATCATCTCTTCAATCTTCGGCTTGAGGTTATGGCTCTGATCGACCATGTAGGCGATGTCGGTGCGCGTGCCCGTCTCCCATTCGAACATTCGGATCTCGTGGAAGATTCGGAACACCTGGTAGGGGTCGATGGAGCCGAGCGTGAGGTCGTCGTCGGCGTAGCGCCGGTCGTTGAAGTGGAATCCGCCGAGCATGTTGTCGTGCAACAGCCAGGCTACGATCTGCTCGATGTTCTGGGCCTGGTAGTGATGGCCCGTATCCACCAGCACGCGCGCCTGCTTGCCAGAGGATTTTGCGAGCAGGTACGCCATTCCCCAGTCGGCGATGTCGGTGTGATAAAAGGCCGGCTCGAAGGGTTTGTATTCGATCAGCAGGCGTTGATTCGGAGCCAGTGCATTGTGCACCGTGCGCAGTGCCTCCTCGAACCAACCGCGGCGATGCCGGATGTTCGCGGTCCCGGGATAGTTCGAGCCGTCCGCAAACCAGGGCGTGACATCGCGGCTGCCGCTGGCCTGTGCCATCTCGACGCAATCGAGAATATGACGTAGCGCGCGGGCGCGAATGGCAGGATCGGGGTTGCCGACCGACCCGTGTTTATATTCCTGATCCTGGAAGATATTCGGACTGACGGAGCCGATCGCGATGCCGTTCCGCGACGCCACGTCTTTTGCCGCGGGAATATCGGCCATCCCCTTGGGGAAGTCCCACAAGACGTGGATCGCGACTGTCGGGCAGCAACCCGTGTAATGATGCACCTGGCCGGCGTCGGAGGCCTTCTCTTCAAAAGTAACGGCGGCCGCGGGCTGCACGAATTTTCCGAACCGAGTTCCCGTATCGGCGAAGGCCCACGAAGGGAGTTCGATGCGGAAGTTGTCCAGGGCCTGGAACAGCTTCTCCTGTTGAACGGACGAAATCGGCATGATCAAGTCTCCGCTCAACATCATATCCAGATGGTCCGGCTCACGGGGCAGGCAATAACAGGATTTAAGACCTGTTATTCTCTAATAACGTACGTCTGGTCATGAGAAAAACCACACAAACTTCGGTCCGAACGTCGGGTGCAGCTATTGAATTGCCGGCGCCCCGGCTGACAAGTAACAAGTCAATCGAGGAAGTTTTGAAGGCTCGGCGTTCATGCCGGATGTTCGCCGACGAGCCGATGACGCTCGAAAGCGCGGCGCAACTGTTGTGGGCGGCGCAGGGTGTGACGGGGCTCGGCGGGTTGCGCACCGCGCCCTCGGCCGGCGCCGTGTACGCAATCCATACCTACTTCATCGCAATGAACGTAGCGGGCCTGCGGGCCGGCGCATATGCGTACGACCCGGACCGTCATGTCCTGGCGCTCTGGAAATCGGGCGCGCTACGCAGCAAACTGAAGCATGCCGCGGTCGATCAGGAGGAAGTGGAGAACGCGGCCGCGGCGGTTCTCCTGGCGGCGGACTATGGACGGGCGCGGCGCGAGTTCGGGGACAACGGGCAGCGGCTGGTGCTGATTGAGGCGGGTCACATTGCGCAGAATGTCTGTTTGCAGGCGACGGCGCTTTCACTCGGGGTGATCGCGTTCGGGAAGACGGATCCGGCGGAGGTGAAGCGCATCATCGATCTGCCCGAACCCGAAGAACACGTGTACCTGATACTCGCGGGCCCGAAGCTCTAACTTTCATCCAGCGCGGTGAGCGCGCGAGCCACATCACTGAAGCGCTCATATCCGCGGTAACTTTCACCGCGGCGGCCGAGTTCGGCGGCGAGCCATCCGCGCGCGAATCGCAGGTCGGGGCGCACGAGCAACGCCGCGGCCACATCGGGCGGGCCGTCACCCGCGAATGCAACGGTTGCGGCGCGCGCCAAAGCATCGCGTACCACCGCCGGTTTGTCGATGCCGACGTTCGGTGAGAAGAACGGCGAGTCGACGGGCAACTCCGTCCACAATCCACGGCCTGGGTGGAGGCTGCCGGGATTCGCGTGAACCGCGACTCCGGTGACGCCGGCGCGCGCGAGAATGCGATCGATATACCACGTGGATCCCGCCGAAGCGATCGCGATTTCCCAGCCGGCGTCCTGCAACCCGCGAATTGCATTGGCGAGTCCTGGGTCGGCCTCGGCATCGCTCAGCAGCATTTCCCATTCGCTCTCCAAATCCGGGCCGTGACTGAAGTACGCGCGCATGGCTTAGAAATGCGTGAGTTCGCCGGCGCGGTATTGTGCGAAGTAATCGGGTGCGGGGCGGGCCATGTATCGCTGTCCGATGAGGACGTAGATATCGTTATCGGTGATGGTGCCGTCGAAGTCGGAGACAAGAATTTTTGCATCATTCTGGCGAGGGTCCACCTTTCGATGGTAGACTGCGCCAAATGGCGCCCGCCCCCGGCACACCTTCACCGAAAGAAGTGGAAGCGATTGCGAATCTTCGCGACCGTGTTCTGCGGAATTACAGGATCACTGAAGGATACTACTGGCTTTCGAGCGCGATGGCGCGCCGCACGGCGCCATGGGCGAACTGGTGCACATACGCCGTGTGGGCGTCACGCCAGGCAGGCTGCTCGATCCGGGGCGAGGACTTGCAGGAGGCGCTTCGGGAGAACACGCTGACTGGTTTCGTGCTGGCGCATCCGGTGCGGTCGTTGTGGCGAGCGCTGCTTCGCAAAGGCCTGCTCAATCCGGACACCCTGTTCGGGCGCCTGGTTCACGAAGTGCATTCGCCGTTCGATGCGCTCGAGCGAACCAGCGAGGCCGTCGCACGCGGAAACGTGAAAGTGTTTGAGGAGATCGGGCGCCAGTTCGCGGATTACCTGGAGTCGTGTCCTCCGGGCGGCGCGACCGATGACCCGGAGTTCCGGCGGTTTCTGGGAACGTTGAAGCCCGGGCTTCCGCCTGAGGGGCAGGAATACCTGATCCGCGCGTTCACTCACTACCAGCAGCAGCAACACGATGCCGATCCGCAGATTCGCGTGCAGCGCGTGCTGCTGGCGACGGTGGAGATCGGGGTGCACGAACAGACGAGGCTGGAGCCTGAAGTGCGCGATTCGCTGGAAGGTCCGCCGGTGACGATGGAGGACCTGGGGATGCGCGCGTTGCAGGCGATCTATCCGGGTGCGCGCAATTGGAAGGCATTCGTGAAGCGCCCGCTCGCGGCAGCGCTGGCGCCGTTCGCGCGCAGCCTGGCTCGGTTCAATCGGGAGATTGCGAGGCGGGCGGTTACCGGGACGATGATGCGCCTCGCACTGCCGGGAGGGATCATGCTGCAACTTGGGCGTCATCTCGATCGTCCGCCGGCGGCGATGCTCGGGCAGCAGGCGACGATTCCCGAGTTGAAGGAACTGCTGGAGTACTACGAGCCGCCAGGAAAGCCGGACGATTGCGGGGCGCAGGATTGGTCGGTGCTGGATCAGCGAATGCACTTCATCCTGCACACCTTCCGCAGTTTTCTCGATTATGTGCCGCTCTTCGAACGGCCGTTCACGGACGAACAAGCGGCGGCGATCGCGGAGGGACGATACCCGCGCGGGGATCGGTAGTCGAAGGAGCGCAGAGTTAGAATCCTTGTTGTGTGGACAAGACTGGCATTGGCCGCGGCTGTGCTGAGTGCTGCTGGCGCACAGGAAATCCCACAGATCAACGCCAACGGCATCATCCCAAACAGATCCGACTATTCCGGGCCAATGACGCCCGGGATCGAAGTGTCCGTGTACGGGCAGCAACTTGGCCCCAAGGCCCGCTGTACTGCCGCAGGGAATGGGTGGCCCGAGCGCAAGGAGTTGTGTGGGACAACTGTGACGGTAGGCGGCCGTCCGGCCACTCTGCTGTACGTTCAGGAACAACAAATCAATCTTCGAGTTCCGTACGACGTTCCGACGGAGGGAAAGATTGTCTTCATCGTCAGCAGAAACGGAAGGGCGAGCCGGGCGGCAGTCGTACATTTTTCAGCATACGTAGCGACCATCAGGCACGCTGGCATCGCCTACATCGACATGCCGATCTGGATTGAGGTTGAGTTGCCAGATCCCCTCCGGCGCTCACTTCGATACCCCGTTACGAGCCGGCCGACCGATTTCGGCGGGCATCAGTTTGAGGTACGACGTAACGGAGTTCCGCTGCCCCCGCTTTCGTTGCGCGAGTGTTTTCCGGTTGCCTGCTGCGGCCCCGGCACTTTTGGAACAGTTGGATCCGGAGGGTTGATCGGACTTCCGCACGAGCCGAAGGACCCGCGCCGCTTGCCACTGCACCTCGCCTATCGATTCGACAAACCCGGGCGCTACGAGGTCCGCTACGTAGGCTATGATTTCCGCTATCCAATGCAAAAACACGTGCTGGTGCGATCCTCTTGGATCGGAATCCGGGGCAGACCACTCTCGCCGGGGAAACGGCAGGCGTGGCTGGATTCGCTGCGGGCGGCCGAGCCGGGTGATCCGGTTGATTGGGTGAGCGACTTCCTGCCGTCGCTGCTGGCTGTCCCAGATGCCGCCGCGCTTTCCCTGCTGATGCCGGGCCTCTACCATCCCGCCGATTTGGTGCGCGGGTATGCCCTCAATGCTCTCCAGTTGTTCGATGGTGGGGCGCTCGCCGCCTCGATTCCGGAGACGATCAAGAAGAGGGGACCGACTCCCGAGGTCGCGTATGCGCTGAGTTGGATGCGCACTATATTTCAACCGCGGGGCAGTGAAATCGCGCGTGTCGTGCTGCCCTACCTCAAATCAACGTCCAGCCTCCTCACTGCGGGAGCCCTTCAGACGTTGTATTTCATGAAGCCGCAGTACAACTGGAAGAACGATCCCGAACTTCCCGGAGTGATGGATCGTGCCGTGGCCGGCCAAGCCGATCGAATCATTCAGACCCACGATGCTGCCGTTCTGCAACCCCTCGCGCTCTATCTGGGAACGTGGAAGTCCGAGACATCGCGGCGGCTGCTTCGTCGTCTTGTCGCGGAAGGAACGGTTCGCGAGCAGGCTGAAATCTGCCTGAGGTGGATTGGTGGCGGAGCAGTTCACTAACGAAGAATAACGGCGAGCTCAGTTCGTCCGGATAGAGCGCATCGCCGGTGGCGTGTGAGCGAGGCCCGGCGGCTCACTGGGACCGGGTCGATATCGCCCTCGGAATCCTCGGTGCGCAACAGACTGGCCGCCGATCGGCCCATTGTCGCTGTGGGCTGGATGTGATGTAATCCGGGTGGTTGGTGGTGCGGGGTCGGGGGAGGAGATCATGTCTTCGGCCGCCGGAGTTGCCGCGGAACTTCCGAGCCACTGTTTTATTTCGCACGCGTACCGGGCGCATCGCGCGGTCGCGAGTCTGCTCAGCATCCTTCCGGTTCACGTCAAACCAGTTCTGTTCGACCGGCGTCCGCGCGATCCGCGAACAGCGGTCAGCGATGGAATTGTCCCCGCTATCCTGGGCTGCGAGGGGCTCATCTATCTGAAAGGGGGCGCGTCGGATCGCTCCTGGTGGGTGGCGTTCGAACGCGATTACGCGCGCCGTGCCAAACGCGCCGTATTTGTCTATGATGTGCGCAAAAAGGAGATTCGGCCGGACACGGGACGGCCGATCGAACTTAATCTCCAGATGTTCTGCCACCGGACGAAGATCGCATTCAAGGACTGTTGGACTGTCTGGCACGGGAGCGCCACTTCGAGATCAGCCGGTATCTGAGTCGTACGACATTCGGAGGCATTAAGGGCGACCATCTGGTGGCATTCGAAGAACTCCTGAAGTATGGAGGCGTTGTAGTTTGGTTCGTGTCCCCGGGCACCAGCCGTATGATCGAGACGTTCAACAGTCAGGAGTTTCTGGAATACTGCCACGAGGATCTCAACTTCAAGTCGGATCGCATAGAGGAACAGTACTCTGACCTGTCGAACGATTCGGAGGCACTGGATTCCATCGAAGAGGCCGATAACGATCCCTACGAGCACGTATTTCAGATATTCGTGCGAGTCGAACCTTCGATTCCCAGTGACTGGACGGCATGGCTCCCGATGCTGCGACACGAGTCGCCCATGATCGATGCAATCGGCGAGGCATCACCAGCGGGCGTAGACTGGTCGAGCGCGGACGATCTCATGGTTCGAATATACGAAGGCAAGTTCTCGATGAGCACGGTGGCCGACCGGTTTCGCAAGGCTGGTGCGCTGATCAGGCGCGGGGGAGTGGAGTGGTGTCCGGCTGGGGTATGCCTTCCATGATCCGCTCGTCCGACAATCGTGCGATCGGTGGTATCTTGCCGTCCACGCGTTCCTGAAAGATGCGGTCCTGCTCGATGACCGCGTCCACTGCGAGGCTCGCTGTGACACCAAGGCGCCCCGCGGGCGAATCCCAACTCAACTGTCCGACCGTGCGCCCGATCAATACAGGGGCGCGGCGAGCGACGCGCAGGTCCGCTTTCGCGAAGTCCCCGTCCGATTCCTCTATCATCATTGCGAACGCGAGAAAGGCCGCGCCCGTTTTCGACCATCGCACGAGGAGCGCGTCGGAACCGGCGAAGAAATCCACCGATACTGTCGTCAGTCGATCCTCATCGTTCATGGTCAGCGTTCCGGATGTGGTGCCGAACTCGGACCGCACGGCCCACAACCACAAACGCACGGAACCCAGGTCGATAGCGACGCGGACCGGCAATCGCACGGAGTCGCCGCGCTTGAGCGGCTTGCCGTTCGCGAGCACCTGCAGATCCGATCCGGCGCCGGCGAGGTCGAGCCGCACGCGTAATCGTTTGGCGCTGAACTCGCCGTTGGGAATGGGATCGAGCGAGATGTGTTTGTCGCCGCCGGGATTCCGGAAGGTCACGATGCCGAGCACGCAGTTGCGTTTTTGGGCGGAGTACAGCAGCCCGGACGAGAAGTCGTAATCGTCCTTGAGCACGCGAAGCTGTGCGTATTTCGTGGGGCGTTGTGGACCACCCCAATAGGCGACGAGCGGCCGGCGCTGGATCCAGAAATCGCCACGATTCACCGAACCCAAGGCGAACGTCTTTCCCAGCCACGTGGTTCCTTCCACGGGGCGCAGGGGGGCCGCGGCGGCGATGAAGACTTCGCGGTGTTCGCGTTCCGATCCGAAGTCGAGGAATGATGGGACCAGCGAGTCCGGGCACGCAAGATCCAGCACGCCCGTGTCGCCCTCACTTGCGGGCGCTCCACTTTCCAAATCGGCTTGCGTCCAAAACGGCAGGCTGCCGCGGAGCGCTTTTTGAAGCCACAGCGGGCGGCCGATGTCGGTTGAATAGCAGCGGCTCATGGGTCCAGCCAACTGCCGGGACGGAACGTGCCAATGCCTGGCAAGGTGGAGCCAGATTCGTTCGTGAACGCGTTCGCTGATGGCTCGGAAGTTCTCGTCGCGGAGCACCATGCGCATTCGCGTGAGGTTCTCGATGGTGACGCGCGCATATGTGGGCGAGTTGTATTCATCGAAGGATCCGGTGGAATCGACATGCCGTGCGAACCGGTGCCAGCGGTCAACGGCATAGTCGCGTAGGCCGTTGTCACCCGAGAGTTCCGCCGCAGCCATAACAACGAACGTGCCTTGCACGGCAATGTTGGTGTAGGTCATGGAGACGTTCCGGCGGCGCACGGAGGTAGCGGCGTGGACGATGGCGCTGCGCAGGCGGAGGCGGAGCGACTCGCTTAACGCCTCGCCATGTCGCGCGTCGATCATGAGAAGCGTGGCGCCATTGAAGTCGGCCCAATTCCAATCGGCGGGGGACATTTTGGACGGCGGCTCTTCGAGGTAGTAGCCCCAGATCCCGTACCACTTACTGTCGCTGCGGGTGTCCTGCAAATCGAGCAGGCGATCCAGCACAGCCGCGGCGCGTCCCGTTTCCCCGGTTTCGAGCAGAAGGAGCGAGTACAAGAGACTTTCCCGGGTGGGGTGGGCCTCTTGACTGCGCAGAGTGCTGTGGTAGTTGTACTCCGCGCCGACGTGGCGTACCAGCATCTTTTCGCGAGGGTCGTATTGCGAGTCCAGGTAATGTACCGCCGAGCGGATCAGCAGGCGGTCGTGCTCCGCCGTCCAAGGTTCGGGGTTTGAGGCGTTCAGGCGCGCAGCCGCGCCCAGCACCATTCCGGTGCCCACCAGGAGATCCCGTCGCGTCATTCGCATTCCATTGTATGGACATCGATAGGGTAGGGGGGTATAATGGACTCATATGCGAGACACACTGAAACTGAAGATCGAAGGCATGCACTGCGGAGCGTGCGTACGCCGTGTGCAAACAGCGCTTACAAAAGTCGACAGCGTCGATGTCCGCAATGTCGAAGTGGGATCGGCGGAAGTGGAGTATGATCCTCAATCGACATCGCCGGAGCAGATTGCCGGAGCCGTGAACGGCATCGGATTCAACGCCCAACCGGTAGCGCAGCAGTAACGCCCAATCCTTAACGGTCGTGGCTCAGAGTGAGCCACGTTGATTCGAGCGACTATGGCCGAGAAGATAACATTCCCCGTGAACGGCATGACCTGCGCGGCGTGCCAATCCTTCGTGCAGAAGACGCTGGAGCAGCAGCCGGGCGTCGAATCGGCGGCGGTGAACCTGATGCTCCACAACGCGACGGTGAGGTACCGGCCGGGCGAGACCACACCGGAATCGCTGGTGGACGCGGTTCGCGAAACGGGGTACGAGGCTGAACTTCCGGACCTGACCGCTTCAGTGCTCGAGGAGCAACAGCACCAGGATGCGGAACTGCACCGCGAGTATGTCGCGCTCAGGCGTAGGGCGCTGGCGGGAATTGCCGCTGGGGCGCTGGCGATGGTCGTGTCGATGCCGCTCATGACGGGGGGCCTGAGTTCGCACGCGGGCCATCAGACCGGCGATCCGCTGCTGCAATGGTCTATGCGCGTTCTCGATCCGGCACTGCGGTCGAGTTTGCCGTGGCTCTACCGAATCGAGCCGCGGCTTCTGGGATTCGCACTGTTCGCTGTGACGCTATTCATCATGGCGTGGGCAGGCCGGCGGTTCTACACGAAAGCCTGGGCGGGCTTGCTGCACCGCCGGGCCGATATGAACACGCTGGTGGCGCTGGGCACTGGCGCCGCGTTCCTGTTTTCCGCGGCTGCGACTTTCGTTCCGGGCTTCTTCCTCACGCACGGGGTTCAGCCCGACGTGTACTACGAGGCGGTGATCTTCATCATCGCCCTGGTGCTTACGGGCAACACGCTGGAGGCGCGGGCCAAAGGTCAGACCGCGTCAGCGCTGCGCAAACTCGTCGATCTGCAGCCGAGGACCGCGCGCGTCCTGCGCGACGGCGCGGAAATAGACCTTCCGGCGGACCGTCTTCGAAATAGCGATCTCGTGCTGGTGCGTCCCGGTGAACGAATACCAGCAGACGGCGAGATCGCATCGGGCACAAGTTCGGTCGACGAATCGATGCTGACGGGCGAGAGTCTGCCGGTGGAGAAGCAACAGGGATCCCGGGTGATTGGGGGAACGCTGAACAAAAGCGGCGCCATTCAATTTCGAGTAACGGCGGTTGGCGCGTCGAGCAAGCTGTCGCAGATCGTGCGGCTGATGCGCGATGCGCAAGGTTCCAAAGCGCCGATCCAGCGACTGGCCGATCAGATCAGCGGCATCTTCGTTCCCGTTGTTCTGGGGCTGGCCATTATAACTTTCTGCGTGTGGTGGTTTGCGGGGGGTGAGGGTTCGATCGTGCGCGCGTTCGCATCGGCGGTGACGGTGTTGATCATCGCGTGTCCGTGCGCGATGGGGCTGGCGGTTCCCACCGCCGTCATGGTGTCTACGGGCCGCGGCGCCGATCACGGCATCCTGATCAAGGGCGGCGAAGCGCTGCAACGCCTGGAGCGCGTCGATACCGTCGTTCTCGACAAAACAGGGACCATCACCGAAGGACGTCCGGATGTGACGGACGTCATCCTGATTTCAGACCATTTCACCAAGCCGGAACTACTGCACATCATCGGTTCCGTCGAGCGGCTGAGCGAGCATCCGCTGGCCGAGGCGGTGGTGCGCTACGCGCAGAAATCGGGCGTCTCGTTCGCGGATGCGCAGTCCTTCGAAGCACGAATAGGCCGCGGCGCTGCCGGCGTCGTGGAAGGACACGCCGTGGCGATCGGCAACGATGTGCTCGTCGGCGAGTACGGCGATGTGGCGGTTTCGGAGAACGGTAACGCAGCCAGGTTCGCGGCGGAAGGAAAGACGCCGCTGCACGTTGCCATCGATGGAGAACTCGCGGCCATTGTCGCTGTCGCGGACACCATCAAGCCAACCTCTCCCGAGGCGATCGCCCGTTTGAAACAGCAAGGGATTCGGACGGTGATGCTGACCGGCGACAACGAGCGCACTGCGCAGGCGATTGCAGCGCGCGCCGGAGTGCCGGAGACTTATTCGGGGCTACTGCCCGAAGGCAAGGTCGAGATTGTGCGGCGGTTGCAAAGCGAAGGCCGGGTGGTGGCGATGGCGGGGGACGGCATTAACGATGCGCCGGCCTTGGCTGCCGCCGACATTGGTATCGCGATGGGTTCCGGCACGGACGTTGCGATGGACGCGGGAGACGTCACGCTTATGAAAAGCGATCTGCGGGCTGTTGCTCAGGCAATAGAACTGTCGCGCGCCACAATGCGCGTCATGCGTCAGAATCTGTTTTGGGCACTCATCTACAACGTCATCGGCATTCCCATTGCGGCCGGGGCATTGTATCCGGCGTTCGGCATCCTGCTCAGTCCGGTGCTCGCCAGTGCGGCGATGGCCATGAGTTCGGTGAGCGTTGTCACTAACAGTCTTCGGTTGCGCAGTGTGCGCCTGGGTTGATCCATGCCTCAAAAGACAATCAAAACCGCCAAACACGTGGAGCCCGGTATCAAGGCGTCGAACATCCGCCGCCTGCGCCGGATCGAGGGGCAGATTCGCGGTCTGCAACGAATGGTGGAAGACGACCGGTACTGCGCCGACATCATCGTGCAGGTAGCGTCGGTACAGGAGGCGCTGCGCGGCGTCGCGCGCGAATTGATGCGCAATCACCTGCATCATTGCGCGGCGCAGGCGCTCACGAAAGGATCCGACGCCGAGCAGCACGCGATGTACGACGAGTTGTTGGAATTGATCTATAAGCATCTGCGCTGACGCCGACTCCTAAACTGCAATCCGATTGCATTTCTGCCGCCCCGCACCCGGCTGGTCCGGGGGATGTTTACGTGAAGAGACGCTCCGTCATGCCTTTATTTCTGCCGTCCGGATGAAAATATCCGCCGCCTGCCTTCCTCTTGTTGACATTGAGTTGCAGAAAAACTAGAATCGACTAAGTTCCGGCGGCCGGGGTGTTGCCTCGAAATTGCACATTGCCGCGCCGTAAACAAAGCCCGCCAGGATGCATGACTCTTGGCCGAGAAGCATCCGGGCGGGCGCGATCGACAAGCCGGTGGTGGCTGCGACCTAACACCGATTATGAGGCGCAGCCCGTTTGTTTCAACCGAAGCAGGAGAACTCTGGGATGCGCATCAGAATCAGAAGGCGGAAAGGCAGGAAGTCTCTCACCCCCGCCGCTAATCGTTGGATAGCGATGGGTACGCTGGCCGTCTGCGCAGCATCCGGACGCGGGCCCGCGACGGTGCTTTGCGGACAGCAGCGAGCACCGGAAGACTCCGGCACGGCCGGGCAGGCATTACCTGTATTTCGCTTCGACATCGCAAGCGGGCCTCTCGGCGAGGTAGTTCCGGCATTCGAAACCGTTACCGGTTGGAAGATCGAACTGCCCGAAGCGGGCATGCGGAGTCTGCACTCCGAGGGTGTCACCGGAGCGCTGCCCGCGCCTCCCGCGCTGCGACGGCTCCTGGCGGGCACGGGGCTCACCTATCGAACCGCGGGCCCCCGCGTCGCCGTGCTCGAGTTCCCGGCCGTTCGCGCGAGTGCAGAAGTGCGAGACTCGGCACCGCTCTCGTCGGCCCGGTATACCGAGCCGCTGCGAGACATTCCGCAGACCATCACGGTGATACCGCAAGCGGTTATCGAACAGCAGGGCTCCACCACGCTTACCGACGTGCTGCGAAACGTTCCGGGCCTGACCATCGCGGCGGGTGAAGGGGGAACGCCCGCCGGCGACAATCTGACGTTGCGAGGCTTCAGCGCTCGAAACGATATTTTCGTCGATGGCGTTCGGGACTTGAATCCGCAGTCGCGCGATCCCTTCAACCTCGAGCGCGTTGAAGTAACGAAGGGACCGACGTCGGCGATTTCCGGCCGGGGGTCCGCCGGTGGGACGGTGAACCTCACCAGCAAGTTACCCGGGTTGCACCGGTTGGTGGGCATGTCGCTCGCACTCGGCAATGCGGATACGTGGCGCGGCACGGCGGACCTGAACGCACCGCTGAACCGCATCGGCGCAGGGGAGCACAGCGCCTTCCGGCTGAATCTGCTGAGCCACAGTGCGGGCGTACCCGGCCGCGATGTTGTGAAGAACAGCCGTTGGGGTATCGCGCCGTCAGTCGCGTTTGGACTCGGTACGCCGACGCGTCTCACGCTGAGTTACTCCAAGCTGAAGCAGGACAATATCTCCGATTACGGGATTCCGTGGGTGCCCGCAACGAATAATGCGCTGGCGGATTATCGGGACCAGCCGGCACCTGTGCCTCGCGACACGTTTTACGGTTTCCGCGACCGCGACCGCGAGGTGCTGAACCAGGACACTGCAACGGTCGCGTTCGAGCACGGTTTCAGCGACTCGATGCTGCTGAGGAGCCAACTCCGGTACGGGAATGCGGGGCGCAACTCGGTTGCAACGCCACCGCGATTCGCCGATAACGGTTCCACGACAATCAATCGCGAGATGCGGTCGTGGGTGGCCCGGGACCGTATCTGGGACAGTCAGACCGATCTGAACGGAGAGGCAAAAGCATTCGGAATCCGGCATGCTTTGGTGACCGGATTTGCATTGACGAGTGAAGGGAACACGCGCACCCTGCGCAGCGCGCCGAACTCGCAAACGACGCTGCTGAACCCGAATCCCGATGACGTGTACCCCGGTGCGATCACGACGAATCCCAACACTGGCAGGATAACCGGCAATACTCAAGCGGCCTGGCTGTTCGATACGGCGAAATTCGGGAAACGCTGGGAAGCGACCGGCGGCATTCGCTGGGACCGGTTCGATGCGAACGGAATCAGCGCTGCGCCCGCTCCGGTACAGCAGGAAGTGAACATGCCGAGCTTTCGTGCAGGCCTTGTTTACAAGCCTTCGCCCGGCGCAACGCTTTATGCATCCTATGGAACCTCTATGAGTCCATCGCTGGAGGGACTTTCGTACAACACCGCAAACACCGACATTCCGCCGGAGAAGGCGTACACGGCCGAGGTTGGCGCGAAATGGGAAGTGGGCCGCGATGTACTTCTGACCGGAGCGTTATTCGAGGTGGCGAAAGACAATGCACGAACGCCTGGAGTGTTGCCCACCGATTCTCCTCAAGTGCTCGCGGGACAGCAGGTATCCCGTGGCGTCGAGTTGTCCGCCTCGGGTGCGATTACGAGAACAATCCGCGTTTTGGGTTCCTACACGTTCATCGATGCGCGCATCCACAGTTCGAACAATGCCGCTGAGATCGGCAAGTTCTTCCAGAACACGCCGAAGCATTCCGGCAGTTTGTGGATCACGTACTCGGCGCACCGCTTCACGGCGGGACTCGGTCCGCGCTTTATGAGCCGAAGGTTCGGCAACAACACGAACACGCGATATGTGAACGGTTTTGCGACGCTCGATGCAATGTTCGGATACACCGTGAACAAACACCTGGATCTGCGGTTGAATCTTTTCAACGCCAACAACGCTTTCTACTTCGAGCGACTGGGCGGAGGACAGCTGGTGCCCGGTCCCGGGCGATATGCGCTGTTCACTGCTAATTTTCATTTCTAGGAGCGATTCGGATGCTGCTGCATATCGCGGCCGTTTTGAATGCAGAAGAGGCGCAGGAGTTTTCCGCCGCACTGCGCCGCGCCGACTGGTCGGACGGGCGCACAACGGCCGGCTATCAGTCGGCGAGGGCGAAACACAACCTTCAACTGACCGAGGACCATCCGCTGGCGCGGCAGTTGGGTGAGCGGGTCGTGATCGCGTTGGAGAAGAACCCGTTGTTCATGGGTGCCGCGCTACCGCTGCGAGTGTTTCCCCCGTTGTTCAACCGCTATGAAGAAGGGCAATCGTTCGGGACACACGTCGACAATGCGGTTCGACAGGTCTCCGGTACATCGCATCGCATCCGCACGGACCTTTCGGCGACGTTGTTCCTCACATCTCCGGAAGATTACGAAGGGGGTGAACTCATCGTGGAGGACACGTACGGGGCACATTCGGTGAAGTTGCCGCCGGGGCACATGGTGCTGTATCCGTCCACGAGCCTGCATCACGTCCGCCCTATCACGCGCGGCTCGCGAGTCTCGGCGTTCTTCTGGATTCAGAGCATGATCCGCGACGACGCGCAGCGCACGCTTTTGCTCGATCTCGACATGGCCATCCAGCGGATCGCGGCGGACGATCCCGAGCATCCGTCGGCGGTGCAACTCGCCGGTGTGTATCACAACCTGATCCGCATGTGGGCGGAGTTGTAATCGCGGGTTGTCCGCACGACGCTCGCGTGTTCTTCACACCGTATCGCGCGGCACCACAGCTCCGGCGTGTTTGACTGCTGTCAGGACACGCAGTTGCACAGTGGGGCGGAGATTGCAGATGGGACATGCGATGCGACCCTCAGCCGCAACCACTTCGGCGGCGTTGCATGGCGCTGTCGTACTCAGTCTTTTCGTTCTGTTCCAGGAGAATCGGGTCTCACTGCAACCGAGGTCCGATCGTCCACGATTCATCCCTCTCGTGCGGACGCCGTTGCGCCGGTTTCAGCAAGCGGGCGGCGGCCAGCGCGACCCCTTGCCCGCCAGTCGAGGCCGTCCACCGCAGACGGCGCACCGGCGGATTTTCACGCCTCCCACCGCGCACGTGCTCAACGAGGATCCGAAACTTCCGGTGGAGCAAGCAATGATATTGGACCAACCGGTTCCCGACCTGGGTCTCGACGCGATTGGCGATCCATTCGGCGTCGAAGGGCCGCTGTCGGGAGGACGCGGCGGTCCGGGCGGCATCGGCGACGGTGGATGCTGCGGCATTGGCGACGCGAACGGACCGGGATTGCAAGGTTCACTTCCTCCTCCTCCGGCGCCGCCCAAAACGCGTCAAGTCACGAGGCCCGTGCTGATCTATAAGGTCGAGCCGGAATATTCGGAAGAAGCTCGCAAAGCCAAGTATCAGGGCGTCGTGGTTCTGGCCGCGGAAGTCGATCCCGCGGGCAACACGCGAAAGTTGCGAGTGGTGCGCTCCCTCGGACTGGGGCTGGATGAGAAGGCGATGGCCGCCGCGATACTTTGGCGCTTCCGTCCCGCGCTCGACGGCGGCCGGCCTGTCCCTTACACCGTCACGATCGAAGTGAACTTCCGGCTGCTGTAACTCCGGAGCACTGAAGCGTTGTGCGCGAGGTTAACGTCGAACGACGTCGGCGATCGGTTTGCCCGCCCCCTTCACCGCTCCCGCGTAATCTTCACCGAGCATCGCGGCGAGTGTTGCAGCCACCTGGCTCTGCGTCACCGGCGCGATCTTCGAGCGTTCGCCCAAGGCGGGCGTGTCGGGGCTGAGGAAGGCCATCCACACGTATTTCGAATCCGGTACTTTTTCGCCGTGGCTCTTCCACTGCTCGGGTGCGAGCCCGCGGCCATGGTCGACGCCGAGGATGAGACTCGTCGATCCGCGATACTCGGGCACTTGCTGAACGGTGTCCCACAACTCGCGCACGTATTGGTCAACGCGATGAAGCGAACCCAGGTACAAATCGTACCGCCCCGCATGCGCCCACTCGTCCGTCTCGCCCAACGAGAGGTACAGCACGCGCGGTTTACGCGCCTTCAAATACTCGAGGGCGGTGTAGAAGGTGGGCGCATCCAGTGGCTCACCATCCCATATTCCGGTCTCGCGCTTCAGCCGGTTCAGCAGTTCGATCTGCGGCCCGGCGTTCGGCAATTCGAGCGGATCATATCCTGCGTTGACCATCAGGCCCGAGCGCGGAACGTTGAGAATGTACGGAAACAGATCCCATGCGCCAAACGCAGCGATGTGGCCCTTGTATCCGGGTCGTCCCTGGAGCCACTCCAATACGCTCTCGTTGGGATTCTCGTTCTTGTCGTTGCTGTCGATGCGATCGTCGGGGAATCCGCAGAGCATCTCGCTGTATCCCGGATACGAGAAGTTGCGGCCGTTGGTAACGAACGCGTCGGAGCCGAGGTCGCGATTGCCGTAGACCTGCCCCTGTTTAGCAATTACCGTCCACAGGAAGGGCATCAGCGCCTCCCGGCGCGCGGATGCCGAGTCGCGCCAGAACTCGCTCTTCAACGCATCGATGTTCTCTACGCCGGATTTCTTATTCATCAACGCTTCGTCGGCGCCTCGGAATGCCTCCTGCCACCGCGCTCCGTCGGTCATAACGAAAATGACGTTGCGGGTTTTAAGTTGCGCGGACGCGAGCGTCGAAAAGAGCGCGATGATAATCGCGAGAACCAGCGGGCGCGAATCCGGTCTGAAACAGGAGTTGAGTCGCATAAAGTAGTCAGGTTATCAAGGAACGTGAAGGTGATTGCGTCACGCGGCGACCGGAGGTTCACTTGCCCGGAGTCCGCTAGGAGAGCGTAAAAGATGATCCGGCAGCGTCAGGTTACACTGGTACGTGATTCACATAAATCCAAGCGCCCGCCTGCGCCGTGTCGCGTATTCGGCCCTTTTTGCATTGTTCGCGCTGGCTTGTTCGCTGGCTGCGTTTGCTCAAAGCGCGTCGCCGCAGCGTGGCCGTCCGAAGCTTGTCCTCCTAATAGCGATCGATCAATTCCGCTACGACTACCTGCCTCGGTTCCGAAGTGAATACACGGGCGGACTCGCGACGCTTCTGCAGCACGGCGCTTCGTTCGTCAACGCGAATCTTGATCACTACCCGACGGTCACGGCGATCGGACACTCCACCATGCTGACCGGTGCGACACCGGCGCTCAGCGGGATCATCGGCAACGATTGGTACGACCGCGCCAGCGGCAAACAGATCACGAGCGTGTCGGACGATTCCACCAAACTGCTCGGCGGCGTGGGCGACCATGCCGGATCGTCTCCGCATCGTCTGCTGGTGAGCACGATAGGGGATGAACTGAAGCGCAGCGGATCGGCGGAATCCAAAGTGATCGGAATGTCGCTCAAGGACCGCTCGGCCATTCTGCCATCCGGGCACATGGCCAACGGAGCCTACTGGTTTGACGAGGAAAGCGGCGCGTTCGTCAGCAGCACCTATTATTTCCCGGCGCTGCCGGAATGGGCATCGGCATTCAACGCGCGGCACGAGCCTGAAAAATTCGCCGGCAAAGCCTGGCTGCCCGAATCGGCGGGCAAGCCCGAGCGCCGAATCCCCTCCGAGCGCGGGAGAAAGCTGAACGATGCGGTTTACGGTAGCCCCTACGGCAACGATCTGCTGGAACTCTTCGCGGAACGGGCCATCGACGCCGAGAAACTCGGACAACGCGGCGTCACCGACCTGCTGACGGTCAGTTTCTCCTCGAACGATGCGGTGGGTCACAGCTTCGGGCCGGACTCGCCGGAGGTGCACGCCGTTTCCATCAATGTCGATCGCGCGATCGGAAGATTGTTCGCCCATCTCGACCGTACTGTCGGAATGAAAAACGTTCTGGTGATGCTCACCGCGGATCATGGCGTTAGCCCGGTGCCGGAGGTGCTTCAGTCGCAGAAGATGCCCGGCGGCCGGATCACAGGCGATTTCTTCGTGCCGATCCGGCAGGCTTTGGAACGGCGATTCGGACCAGGGCTCTGGCTGCTCAGCACGGCCGGAAGTTCACCATACCTGAATCATCAATTGATCCACGAGAAGAACCTCGACCCGGCAGAGGTACGGCGCGTAGCGGCTCAAGCGATTGAAGACGCTCCGCACGTGGCTCGCGTTTACACGCGCGAACAACTCACGACGATCCGCTCGGCCGCCGATATTATCGATTCCCGTGTGATGCGAAGTTACAACGCCGAACGTTCGGGCGACCTGGAAGTCCTGCTGGAGCCGTACTGGATCCGCGGAGGCGGCACCGGTGCAACGCACGGCACGCCGTACAACTACGACACCCACATTCCGCTGGTGTTCATGGGGCCTGGAATCCGGCCCGGCACTTATTACGAATCGGCGGTCCTGAACGATCTGGCTCCTACGGTCGCGGCGATGCTCGATATTGAAATCCCGTCCGGATCGGTAGGCCGCGTCCTGGACGAGGCGCTCGAGAACGGCGGACCTGAGCCGCGCCGCGTTTCGGCAATGACTTCGACGCGATGATCCGCCTACTCGCTGTTGTCCTCGGGGCAGCGGTCACTTACGCCGGTGAACTGCCCAAGTACCACACGTTCGACGCAGTGACGGGCCTGAAGATGGGCTATCAATTGGTTTCGGTCGACATCAATCACGATGGGCGTCCGGACCTGATCGAAGTCGACGAACGCGGCACCGAACTCGCGTGGTACGAGAATCCGGCTTGGACACGCCACGTCATCATCGCCGATGTGCCGCGAGTGATCAACCTGGATTGCGCCGATCTCGATGGCGACGGTGTGCCGGAGATTGCGGTTGCCCATCACTTTGAAAGCAGCCCGGATCGAAGCGTGGGAACCGTGCTGTTTCTCAAGAGCGGTCCCGATCCGCGCGAGCCATGGACGTCGAAGGTGATCGACCACGTTCCGACGGCCCATCGCGTTCGTTGGATTCGCACGACGAAGTCCGGAGGGCCGATGCTTCTGGTGGCGCCGATGATCGGAGCCGCGAGCCGTCCGCCCGATTACTCTGACACCGCTCCCATCTATGCCTACCGGCCCGGTGAGTGGCGGCGCACAACGGTGTCGAACGAACTGAAAGGCGTTCTGCACAGCATCGCGCCGGTGGATTGGGACAACTCGGGCCGGCAGCAGTTACTGACGGCGAGTTTCGACGGGATTAGCGTGTTGGAGCCAAGGACCGACGGGCACTGGAAGCGGCATCCGATCGCGAGCGGAGATCCGCGGGCTTGCCCGCAATGCGGAACGAGCGAGATCAAGGTCGGGCATCTGGGCCGGCGGAGATTCATTGCCGCCATCGAGCCGTGGCATGGCAACCAGGTGGTGGTATACATGGAGGACGGCAAAACCTGGGACCGGAAGGTGCTCGACGACAGCATGATCAACGGGCATGCGCTCGCGGTCGGCGATCTCGACGGCGATGGACGCGACGAGATCGTCGCCGGGTTCCGCGGCAAGGGCTTTCGAGTGACGGTGTGGCAAGCGCAGGATGCGGACGGGAAGAACTGGTCGCCGGCAGTACTGGACGACGGTGGCGTAGCGGCGGCCGATTGCAAGATCGAAGATTTGGACGGCGACCGCCGCCCCGACATAGCCTGCTCCGGCGCGTCGACTGCGAACGTCCGCCTGTTTCTGACCGGCCGCTGAAGCACTCCGCGACGGATGTCGAGACCCGTTCATCCTGATATGATGCCGTGAGAGATTTCCTCATGAAGCTGCTTCGCTACTCCTCCGTCTTCTTACTCGGCATGGGCATCTGCGGGTTGATGGACGCCCAACAACAACCGCCGAAGCGCAAAAGAGTTCTCGCCATCGGAGAAACCAAAGGATTCCAGCACGACTCGGTCTCCACCGGGCTCGCCACCATGTGGAAGATGGGCCGCGATACCGGGCTGTGGGACACCTACATCAAAACCGACTGCCAGCTCATCACCAAGAAGAAGTTGCAGGCGAACGCCAAGAACCTGGATTACTTCGATGCGGTGTACTTCTTCACGACGGGTGAACTCGACATGGATGATTCGCAGAAGGCCGACCTGCTGGCGTTCATTCACGATGACGGCAAAGGGTTCATCGGCGGCCATACGGCGATCGACACCTTCTATAAATGGCCGGAATACGGCGAAATGGTCGGCGCCTATTTCGACAATCACCCGTGGAACCGGTTCGATGCGCCGATTATCGTGGAGGACCGTACGTCTCCTCTGACGCGGCAGTTCCCGGCACGGTTCACCGTTTATGACGAGATTTACCAACCGAGCAGCTTGTTCAATCGCGAGAAACTGCACGTGCTAGCGCGGCTGGATGAGACCAAGCTGGACATGAAAGCCAAAGGTGTGAAGCGCACCGACGGCGATTTCGCTGTTGCATGGGTGAAGATGTACGGCAAAGGCCGCGTGTTTTACACGACTTTCGGCCATGAGGAAGCGATTTACGACCGCCCCGACATGCAAACGCTCTACCGGGAAGCGACAAAATGGGCGCTGGGGCTTACCGAAACCGATACAACGCCGCATCCAAAGACCACCTCGACGGACTGAAGCAGTACTTTCGACAGGTGACAAACCAGAGACTTTGCGAGAAGCTGAGAGGCTGACTGCCTATGGTGTTTGCTAACTACATCAACGGAGAATGGGTGTCGGGCGACACCTTCGAGAATCGGAATCCCGCGAATACGGACGAAGTCGTCGGGTTGTTTGTGAAGGGGAAGCCGGGCGACGTGGAGGCTGCGGCAGAGGCGGCCGCCGGCGCGCTTCCGGCGTGGTCGAAATTGCCCGGGCCGACGCGCGGCGCATACCTGTTTAAGGTTGCTGACATACTCGATCGGAATTTCGACTCCGTATCCGCCGATATGACGCGCGAGGAAGGCAAGACGCTGCCGGAAGCGAAGGGCGAGGTTCGGCGATCGATAAATATCTTCCGGTATTTCGCAGGTGAAGGCGCACGCATGTTCGGCCATCTTGTGCCGAGCGAGCGGGACCGCGTGCACATGTTCGCGCTGCGGAAGCCGATAGGCGTTGTCGGCCTGGTGACACCCTGGAATTTTCCGAGCGCAATACCAGCATGGAAGCTGGCTCCCGCGCTGATCGCGGGAAACACGGTGGTGATGAAGCCCGCCTCGGCCGCGCCGCTCAGCGCGTGGCGTCTCATCGAGGCGTGCCACGAAGCCGGAATACCGAAAGGCGTGGTGAATTTTATTGCGGGATCGGGCGGTTCGCTGGGCAGCGCGCTCGTGAACGCAAAGCCGTTGAAGGCGGTGTCGTTCACGGGCTCCTGCGATGTCGGCCAGTGGCTGCACGAGCAGGCTTCCAAGCGCCGCCTGCGTATTCAACTCGAGATGGGCGGTAAGAACCCGACCATCGTGCTCGGCGATTGCGATTTCAATGCCGCCGTCGAGAATACGGTGAACGCGTCGTTCTTCTCGACCGGCCAAAAATGTACTGCAACGAGCCGCGTCATTGTCGAGGAATCGATTTACGACCGGTTTGTGAATGCGTTAGTGGAGCGGACAAAGAAGCTGAAGGTGGGCAACGGGATGGAGCCGGGGGTGGATATCGGACCGGCGGTTGACCAGGGGCAACTCGACACGGATCTCAAGTACATCGAGATCGGCACGAAGGAGTGCGGCGAGCCTCGGGTTGGCGGAAAGCGTATAACCGGTGGAGCGTACGACAAGGGCTATTTCGTCGAGCCGACTATTTTTGCGGATGTCACCGAGGACATGACGATCGCGCGCGAAGAGATTTTCGGCCCCGTGCTGGCAGTGATGCGAGCCAAGAACTTCGACGATGCTATGCGGATCGCAAATGCCGTTCCCCTGGGCCTGTCCGCTTCGATTCAGACCACGAACGTCTCCCGCGTTTTCGAATTTGTGTACTCGATGGAAGCGGGGCTGCTGACTGTGAATCTTCCGAGTGCGGGTGTAGAATATCAACTTCCCTTCGGAGGAACCAAAGATTCGAGTTTCGGCCCGAAAGAGCAGGGTCCGGCCGCACTCGATTTCTATAGCGATTACAAGACGGTCTACCTGAAGTATTAAGCATGAAACTTGGCCAAGTGAAATGGAACGGCCGCGTCACGGCGGCCATCTTCGAAGTCGGAGGAGCACGGCTGATTCCGGAGTACACTCTGTACGACCTGATCTGCCGGGCAGAAAAAGAATCGGCGCCGTTGACGGCTCTGGCAAAGGGGCTCGTCAGCAAACACAAAGAACCCATCGCGCCGGTGATCCCCTTGCAGCCGAAGGAAGTGTGGGCGTGCGGATGCACCTACGAAATGAGCGCCACGTTTCGCGACGGCGAGCACGGCACCCCGCAAGGGTTCTATGCGCACGTTCACAAGAGCGACCGGCCGGAGATTTTCTTCAAGGGTACGTCGCGCGTTTGTGTCGGGCCAGGTCAATCGATCGGGATCCGCCCCGATTCGAAATTCACGGCGCCGGAACCGGAACTCGCGGTCGTGCTCGGCAACGGCGGGCGCGTTCTCGGGTACACGCTCGCGAATGACGTCTCGGCATGGGACATCGAACGCGAGAACCCGCTGTACTTGCCCCAATCGAAGGTCTACAAGGGAGCGTGCGCGCTCGGACCGGTGATTGTTACGGCCGACGAGATCAAGGATCCCTATTCGCTCGAAATGACCTGCACCATCGAACGGCAAGGCTCGACGATCTTTTCGGGCTCGGTTTCCACCGCGCGGCTAGGAAGAAAGATCGAGGTGCTCACCGAGTATCTGGTGCGCGCCAACCCGGTGCCGGTCGGATCGGTGATGTTGACGGGCACGGGCATCATCGTCAAGCAGGATGCGGCGCTCGCGCCCGGCGACGTAGTCACCATCAACGTGAAAGAGATCGGTGAGCTGAAGAACACAGCGGCGATCGTGAACTGATCCGCCACGGAGGTATCGAGAAACCGTCAGCCTGCAAAATCTGCTCCGGACTCCGGATCCTCGACTTCGGTTTCTTCGAGTTCGTCTGCACGCGCGGCGTAGCGCTTCAGCGTCCGTATGGAAGCACCGGCGGTGAATCCGGCGACCCGCAACCGGCGATAAGCCGCTGCCAGGTTCTTGTCCTCGCCGAGGAATTGCGCGAGGTTTTTGCCGCGATACTTTCGCTCGAGAAACCGTTCGATGAGTGCGGTTTCCTCGGTACCTTCAAACGTGACATTAACGGCTTCGCTCGCCGCTTGCGACGCCACCCGGCGCCGGCGTAAATCGCTCAGCACACGGCTGCGCCCGAAGCCTTGATTTTCGAGTCGCGAAGCGGCGTACGATTCGGCGAACTTGCGGTCGTCAAGCAGGCCACCCTCGTGCAGCTTTGTGAGAACCGGATCGACATCGGCCGGGTCCGCCGCACGCCGCGCGAGGCGTGCTCGCAACTCCGCCGCCGACATCGCGTGGCCGGTCAGTGTTTTCAGGGCATAGTTGGTGAGTGCTGCTCGGTCGAGCGGCTCGGACCTGCTGCGTGCCATCCCGCCCGAAAGTGTAACACTACGAGTGCTTCTGCGTTCTAACTATGGAAGCGGGCGGCACGAAGGTAGCTGCTATGCTTGAAACACTGGAGTACACTCTCGAATAGGAAGGAGCTAAACCATGGAGGATGATAGCAGGCTCTCGTATTTTTTCCTCGGTTTGGGACTTGGAGTGGCAGCGGGCATTCTGTTCGCTCCCAAATCCGGCAGCGAGACGCGGGGATATTTGAAAGATAAAGCGAACGAAAGCACCGACTACATCAAGAAACGCAGCGGCGATGTCAAAGACACGGCGACCGATCTGGTCGATAAAGGCCGCTCCCTGTTGAACCGGCAGAAGGATCAGTTGAACCAGGCGGTAGAAGCCGGTAAGCAGGCGTATCGGGATGCCGTTGGTGGCGGCGTCGCCGAGAAGAGCACTCAGACCGAAGGCTACTGAGGACGGATCCGAGTTCATGGACAACCAGACGCTGCTGTACATCATGACGGCATTCGTCGTGATATCGGGTATCAGCCTGTTGCTGCAACTTGCCACCTTGTTCGGAATTTACAAGGCCGCGAAAGGCACCGAACAACAGGTCTCGAAGCTGATGCCGAAAGTCGAGTCGTTGGTCGAGTCTTCGCAGAAGATTGTCGATCAGAACAGGCAGCAGATACTGGATATTGTCGGGAAAGCGAATGAAATTCTCGACAGCACCAAGCGCCAGCTTGGCATTGTCGAGGAGGTGCTGACGGACGCGTCGGCACGGGCCAAGGTGCAGTTGGAACGTGCGGAACTCGTGATTGATGACACGATGAGCCGCGCGCATGAGACCGTGGCGATGGTCCACAGCGGGATCGCCCGTCCACTCCGCGAAATTCATGCGGTGGCCGCCGGCGTTCGGGCGGCCGTATCGCAACTGGCCAAAGGCGGCCGTCCGAGCGTCGCACAGGCCACCCACGACGAAGAAATGTTTATTTGAGTCGATGGCGGACCGCGGCCCCGTCCTCGCCGCGGTTCGTCTTCGCAATTCCCAGCACGAACCGCATCTTTACTTTTCAGCCCCGTTTTTCAGCCAGACGCTCACATCTGTATTGATCTAGCTGCCGACCCCCGCCACGCGTGACGCGCGGGCTTAGACTGGTACTGTGATCCGCCGCATTTGTGCTTTGTCCATGCTGCTTCTGGCGGCGTCGGCGTGGGCAGCCGAACCCGCGGGCGCCGCCGTGGCACGAGCCGTCCGCGAAGTGTCGCTCGATCCGCAAAGCTGCTACCGGGTGCGCGAAATGAACTTCGCGAAAGAAGACCTGAAGTTCTACCTCACCGACGGCTTTCTGATCTTCGCCCAACCGATCGAGGGGCAGCGCCTGTTCGCGGTGTTTTCGGCAGACGTCGAAGGAGGCGATGCGGAACTTCTGGTTATGCCGCCGCATCGCAGCGAAAGAAAGTCGCTGGCCACATATTCGGGTGCGCCGAACCTCGACGAACACTTTAAAACTGCGATGTTCGTTTTCTCCGAAGGAACCGGAGACGAGCTTTATAAACGCGCCACCGAAACGGGCAAAGCATCGGCGGAGATGGGCGCGCTGATGGCGGACCACTTCAGTTCCATGGCCCGGAACATCGCCGGCAGTTTTGAAATCCGCATGGTTCAGGATGTCCTGAGCCCGACCCGATCCGGAGGCATTCTACTGGCTGCCATCGGCGGCACGAAACTCGGGAACTTCGACGCAATTTACGACCCGTGGGGGCGCGATCAGATCCTGCTGGGACAGTACACGTCCCGGAACAACCGTCCGTATTTCGACATCTGGACCAGCTTCGAATCGCGGGCGATCCGCACCGGGAGGCAGCAGCGGCCGAAGCCGCAGTTCTCGCTTTCCGATTACCGGATCGAAGCCTCGCTCGACACCGCGCTGCACATGACCGCCGTGACTCGGGCGAAATTGAATGTCGAACTGCCGTTGAGAGCTTTCAGCGTGCAGGTGTCCGATACGGTCGGCATCAATTCCGTGACCCTCGACGGCCAACCGGTGGAGATCTACTCACGTGAATCGATGCGCGAATCGGCGCTGCGCGGTTCGGGAATCGCCACCTACGTTGTCGTTTCACCGCAGGCGATCGCGCCCGGGGCTGCCCACGAAGTCGTGTTCCAGCACGAAGGGAATGTCGTAATTCCCGCGGGGAACGACGTGTACTTCGTTACTTCCCGCGGGACCTGGTATCCCCGCGTCGGGTTCGAATTTGCGAAGTACGATCTGACGTTCCGCTATCCGCGTCAATTGACGCTTGTGGCTACCGGCGAGCCCGTCGACGATAAAACCGACGGCGATTTTCGTGTGTCGCGTTGGAGAACGCTGGCCCCGGTCCGCCTTGCGGGATTCAACCTCGGCCGGTATGAAAACGTGAAGATCACCCGTGCCGACTGCAATTTTCAAGTATTCGGAAACAGGTCTGTCGAGCCGTCGCTGCAGCCGAAGGATCCGGTAGTGCTGGTCCCCAACATGCAAAGGACCGGGATCCGTCACCCCACAACGATCATCACAGGTCCGACAGGGCCTTCGCCGAACCCCATCTCGCGGTTGTCTGTTTTGGCGGAAAACGTGGCCAACGCGTTCGACTATATGCGGGCGGAATTCGGCCCGCCTCCGATCAAGACACTGACCGTCGCTCCTATCCCTGGCGCTTTCGGGCAAGGCTTTCCGGGATTGGTGTACCTGTCGACGATTGCGTACCTGCGTCCCGATGAACGGCCCGCTGTCGTGCGCACGAGGGATGACGATCTGTTCTTCAACGAGCTGCTCGCCGCGCATGAAGTGGCGCATCAGTGGTGGGGCAACCTGGTAGTTTCGCAAGGATATCAGGACGACTGGCTGCTGGAAGCGCTGGCCAACTATTCGGCTATTCAGTACCTCGAAAAGCGCAAAGGGGCGGGCGTGGTCGATGAACTGATGGCGACCTATTTGAACCACCTGGTCAGAAAGACCGAAGACGGCGGCACCGTCGAATCAAAAGGTCCGATCACCTGGGGTTTGCGGCTGCAATCGTCGCACGGTGAGAACACCTGGCGTATTATTACGTACGAAAAGGGATCGTGGATTCTGCACATGCTGCGCAAGCGCATGGGCGACGCCAATTTTCGCAAGCTGCTGCGGGAGCTATGCCGCAGGTACTCTCACGAGGGCATCACCACCGACCAGTTCCGCGAATTGGCGGAGGAGATGATGGGGGGCAAGCCCGATTCCGACCTGTTGTCCGATTTCTTTGAGGGATGGGTCTACGGAACCGGGATTCCGACTCTGAAGGTGGACTGGTCGGTGAAAGGGAAAGCGCCCTCGGCTCGGGTCACGGGGACGCTGACGCAGTCCGGAGTGGAAAACGACTTCACTGTCGATGTTCCCGTCGAGATCCACTTCGCACGCGGAGCTTCTCTGATCCACTGGATGAAGAGTTCCAGCGATCCGGTACAGTTTGCGATCAACACGCGACAGGTTCCGGTACGCGTGACGATACCCGCGGGCACAGGTATTCTCGCACTCAGGAAGTAAACGTTCTGCGGGAGTGCGATATCATCTGACTTCATCATGGAAGAGCCTGTTGCGCCGCCGAAGGTGACCGTTCTGGTTCTGTCCCATAACCGGGCCGAATCGCTGCGGCGTTGCCTCACCAGCCTCGAGGCGTCCCAAGGACGAGATCAGTTCGAGATCATAGTTGTCGACAACGGCAGTCTTGACGAGAGCCCCCAGCTCGATCCGGAATTTCCCGGGGCAACATTCATGCGGCTGCCGCACAACTTCGGCGCCACCAAGGCGCTGAACATCGGCATGCGGACCGCGGCGGGTGAGTACATTTTCTTTCTGTCCACCGAAGCTACCGTTCAGCCAAATACTGTTGCGGCGCTGCTGGCCCGAATGGAAGCCGATGCCGCAATTGGCGGAGTGTGCCCGCTGATTGTCGACGCGGAAGGCGTGCCGATTCCATTTGCGCGCCGGTTGCCGACGCTCGGCGAACTGTCTCTGTTATGGCGCGATCCGGATGCGCTACCGCTTCCGGATATCGACACCTCCGCAGACTCGGTTCCGGTGGAGTATCCGGGCCGGGATGCCTGGATGGTTCGGAAAGCGTTTGTCAAAGCGATGAACTGGCTGGACGAACGCTACGGCCAGTTCGGAGCCGACGTGGAACTCGCTTATCATCTGTGGCGGTCGCAGCGTAAGATTCTGGTCATCCCTTCTATCCGTGTGACCATGACACCCGCGCCGCTTCCGTCCGGGCGAAACGCGGTGAAAGCAGCGCTCGCCTCCGACCGCGTCCATGGCGCTGCGTTATATGCCAGAAAGCACGCGGACTGGTTCACTGGTTTCAAATTGCGGCTCGGCGCCGTGTTCCACGTGGTCGGACGATTATTGTCGTTCCAGGATCCGGGTTTCCAAATGTCGCGATTGAGTGCGATTCTGAGCGACCGCAAGATCGACGGTACGCGGCAGGACCTCGATTGGTAGTTGTACCTAGATGTTTCCTGCGGCGATTGAAGCCCAGGACTTAAGTTTTTCCCGCCCGGCGCCGATGGTATAACAGGCGTATGCACTTGGATGCGTTCCTGTGGATCTCCTTGCCGGTAATCATCGCCGCAGGGTCAGGGTTGCTGGCCTTTGCACTCATGCAGGCGCGCATGGATGTGGCGATCGCGAAAGAGCGTGAGGCTCTGGCGGAAGCGCGAGCGGCGCTTAATGCCCATCAGACCACGATGGAACAGACGGTAAAAGCGGTAGAGGAGAGTACCCGCCGGAAGTCCCTCGACGAGTTCATGCAAGATATCCGGGTCGAGGAACGCAGCTACATGCGCGAGAGCAAGTCCATGTTTTCGTGCAAGAAACTGGTGATCGTCCAGGAGCGGCTGTATTTCCGGAACATCCCGCTTTCGAATTGGGTCGAACACGAAATGCTGCTCGAGGAAGGCGCCGATCCGCAGGAGGCTGCGCGTCTGGGCCGCGTATTTACGACGAAGGAACTGGGGACGGACCACCGCGCCGCCATCTCGAAGCTGTTGCAGGAGTCACTGGCAATCCAGGCCGGATCCAGTGAAGTGAATTAGGCGTTTCTATTTGCCGAAGAACAACATGCGGGCGGCAATTACCGCTAGGAACACCCCGTAAATACGCTTGGCGACGTGGGGCGGCAACCCCAGCATGATCTTCGCGCCGAAAAGGGCTCCGATTACCAGTCCTACCGCAATGAGCGAAGCGTAACGGATGTTGATGTATCCCGCCCGGTAGTACTCCATCGCACCCAGCAGTCCGACCGGAGGAATCAGTGCCGCCAGGCTTGTGCCGAGCGCCGCCTTGTCGCCCAAGTTAAAGAAAAAAATCAGCGCTGGCACAATTACGATGCCTCCGCCGATTCCGAACATTCCGGCCAGAACTCCGGCCCCCAACCCGAGCGCCAATAAACCTATGTTGATCACGAAGGCAGTCTAACAAAACGAGCGGCCCGGCCGCGTAAACCACCGGCTGCGAGACTCGTCCTGAAGTTATGATGGGCGAGATGGCCGAACCTATGGTGGCCGACGCCGAAGCAGGCGCGCTACGTCGCGATTTCGGGGCGTGGATGCTCTCTGAGCAGAAGCGCATTTTCCTGCTCTGCCGGAGGATGCTACAGGATTCCGAAGATGCCGATTCGGCCACCCAGGATACGTTTCTAAAAGCGTACCAATCGCTGCTCAAAGAGGAATCGGCCATCGACGACCCTGGTAGGTGGGTCACCCGCATCGCCGTGAACACGTGTCTCGACCGTCTGCGTTCGCGGAAATGGCAGTTCTGGCGAAGGAGACCGTCGCCCGAGGACGAGAGCGTAATACTCGACATGGCTGCCGAGCGAGGCCCCAATGCCGAGGACCGCATCTTCGCCCGTCAGATCGAGCAGCGGCTGAATGATGCGCTTTTGAAATTATCGGACCGCCAGCGCGCCGTGTTCGCGCTGCGGCACTTTGAGGGACGGAGCCTGGAAGAGATCGCCGGCATCCTGAACCTGGATATCGGAACGGTAAAGGCTCATATGTTCCGTGCGGTAGCGAAACTGCGGGACGACCTGCGCGATCTTTACGAACGACGTAATCTGGAAGGAGGCAGCGCATGAACGGCGCACACTGGACCGAACAGGATTTTCTAAACCACACTTACGGAATCGGACCGGACGCGTCGCATCTTGAAGGCTGCGCCGAATGCCGTAGTCGTGCCGAGGACATGGACGCGCGCCGCCGCGAACTCGCGCGAGACCCGGAAGTTCCGCACGAATTATTGGCTGCACAGAGGCGCGGCATCTACCGTCGTCTGGGCCGCACGCCGTCGCACTCGGTGCGCTACATGCCTGCATTTGCCGCTGTTTTGATGCTGCTCATCAGCTTCTTCGTGTTCCGCCCGGCGCACGTCTCATCCGAACCCGTGTCGATCCCGGCTGCCGATTCGAAACTCGTGTCGGACCTGTACGCGTTGGACCAGAATCCCGAACCGCAGGCCGTCCAGACTATGCACGCATTGTTTGAGGAGAATTGAGCATGCGACGTGTGCTCGTACTGGCGGCGTTCACCGCCCTGGTGGCAGTCGCTCAAGCGCCTCGCGGATTCTTCCAGTGGTGGGACCGGCCTTTCGCCAAGGACCTGAACCTGACCGAGGCGCAGCGGAGACAGATTCGAACGACGATTCAGGATTTCCGCCCGAAATTGATCGACGTCCGCGCCGCTGTTCAGAAAGCCGAGGTCGAATTACAGAACGCGTTCGAAGAGGAGAACATCGACGAGCGCCGCGCCAACCAGGCGATTGACGATTTGTCCAAGGCTCGCGAGAACCTGACGCGCACCGTGTCAGTGATGGCCCTGCAACTCCGAATGGTGCTGACCCCGCAACAATGGCGCGAGGTTCAGAAGCGCCGCGACGATATTCAGGGACTCGGCGGCAGCGGACGCATGCACCGGCAGCAGGGCGGTCGGATGCAATAAGCGCGCAACCCCTCAGTTCGACGTCCGAACAGTCAACTCGTTTTCCTCGAGGGGAACCCGGCGTCGCGTCCGGGCATCTCGCGACAGTTCACGGATCGCGGCGACGTCGATGATCCGTTCAGCGGATGCCGGGTGTTCGATCGCGTACACGAGCGCATCGACCATCTCCTGTAGGGTCACCAGCCCAAGGCGGTGCGCACCGGTCGCCAAAACCGGAATCTGTTCCGCTATCCAATAGAACGGTTTCAGCGCGTACGGCCAGTAGTGTCCCGGTCCTAAGACATACCAGGGGCGCACGAACGTCGCCGCTATTCCCGACTGCCGGATGATGGCTTCGCACTCGCTCCGCACTCGGATGTAAGCCTTCATCACCGGTGCCGGCTGGGCGACGCTTACGTACACGAACTGACGGATGTTCGCCGCTTTGGCCGCCGACAACGCCTCTCGCACCGACGCTAGATCTATTTCCCGGAATTGCCGCTCTTTCCATGGTGCCGGGTGCGAGGTTCCAACCAGGTGTACGAACGTATTCGAGGGCGCGATGCCTCTGGCGTAGCTCGCCGCATTCAACGCGTTGCCCGGAACTGGTACGCAGCCGGAAGGGAGCCTACTATCTGATTGCTGGCGGAATAGTCCGCGAATAGTGTGGCTGTTTTGCAACAGTTTGCAGATGAGTTCGCGCCCGATGTAGCCGGTCGCACCCGCAACGAAAACCGATACGCCCATGTCTTCAAGTACGGATTCGCGGGAGTTTCGGATGTCAGGACCCGTCAGAATGACGGCTGGGAACCCACTTCCGACCACGGGAACGGGAGGTGAATCGCAGCCGTTGAACGACGAATTCGTGATCTAGGTAGCTATTGCCGACGGAAGTAGGCGGAAATTTCGCCCGCCATATTCCGCGGCATAGGCGAACAAAAGGCGTAGAAGTTATTGATTCACAAAGGACTTGCAATCGGAACCGCTGTATGCCAAGATGACTGTGGTCGGACGTGGTCAAAAGTAGTCGAAAGTAGAGTGGAGTGGCCGAAGAACCCAACCCGAAGCTCGAGCCCCCAAAGGGGTTTCACCAGGGTCGTGTCGACGAAAAAGGTCGGCTGAAACTGCCGGCCATCCTCCACCAATACCTGACCAACCTCGGGGAAAAGCGGGTTTTCATCACCACGTTTGACCTTCGCACGGCTCGAATATACACCACGACCGCTTGGCAGGACAACGAGAATCTGCTGGAGAACGCTGCCGAGGACGCCGAGGACGCAGATACTCTCCGGTTCATGGCCAACCACTACGGGGCCGAGTCGGAGATCGACCAGCAGGGTCGCGTGCTGGTGCCGAAGGAACTGCGAACGGACCTGGGGATCGAGAGCCAGCCGGTTTGGCTCGGTTACCGTAAGGACGGTTTGGACATTTTCGGTGAGGCGATGTATCAGGAGCAACTGGCAGCTGCGAAGGCGAAGGCTGCTGCTGCGCTCACCACGATGAAGAGGAAGGGATTGAAAGCTTAGCAATGTATGCACGTACCGGTGATGTCAGGCGAGGCGCTGGAGTTCCTCGCTGTGCATCCGGAACGTGTCTATCTCGATACGACGTGTGGACTCGGGGGGCATACCGGAGCGATTGCGCGACGGTTGACCTCCGGCTTTGTCATTGCGAACGATCGCGACGCGGAGTCGCTCGAAATTGCGCGGCGGAATACTGCGGATTGTTCGGATCGAATCCGTTTTCATCACGGACGATTCTCCGAACTTCGGCAGGCGTTGGCGGCGGCTGGGGTGAGCCGCGTCGCCGGCCTGTTAGCCGATCTGGGAGTCAGCCGCCATCAGTTGACCACACCCGAACGCGGGTTTTCGCTGATGGCCGAAGGCGACCTGGACATGCGTATGGACCGCAGCCAGTCGACGACAGCGGGCGACATCGTGAATCACACCGACGAGAAGACGCTGGCGGACTTGATATTTCAACTCGGAGAAGAAAGGAGGTCGCGGAGGATAGCCAGAGCAATCGTTCGGGCGCGGCCCATTGTGAGCACCACACACCTGGCCAGGATTGTGGAGCAGGTCGCGCCCCGAACGGGCAAGCTGCACCCCGCGACTCAAACCTTCATGGCTCTGAGGCTGGCCGTGAATTCGGAGCTCGACGAGCTGGATGCTCTCCTCGCGACGGCTCCGCAGTTGGTGGCCCCGGGCGGCCGCATCGTGATCATCACGTTCATGTCGCTCGAGGATCGGAAGGTAAAGCACGAGTTCCAGCAATTCGCGCGCTCAGGCCGCGTAAAGCTGTTGACGAAACACGTGGTGAAACCTTCGATGAGCGAGGTCGAACAGAATCCGCCGTCCCGCAGCGCAAAACTGCGCGCGGTGGAGGTCTTGTCGTGAAGAGTCGGCGCACTACGGTGCAGGAAGACTGTGGGCGCCGTTGGCAATCGGGTTGTTTTGCAAGTTGAGGCAGGGGAAACATGGCATCGCTGGCAGCTGTTTACAACAGATTCTTGGGCTCCAAGACGGTGGTTGAGGCCATCGTACCGGACATGCAGCCGGAAGACAGGCGCTTCGTCGTTCGCGCCATCCCGAACGAAGACATTTACCTGTACAGGAAAGAAATCGACAACTCGCGCGTCGTCCGGGAGGCGGATCCGCAGGCGCGCGGCGCAGCGTGGCGCCTCATCGTTTCCGGCGGTATCGCCGTGGCCCTTCTCATAGGAATTCTGCTGCCGGGCGCCTACGGAAAGATTGCCGGTTATCAGATACAGTCGCTCAAGCAGGAACAACAGCGGCTGATCTCCGCAAAGTCGGCACTCGAACTGGAAGAAGCCAAACTGCTCAGTCCGGAGCGCCTCGAAGAACTCGCCCGCGCTCAACAGTTCGTCGACCCAGCGCCGCAGAAGGTCGTCTACCTCGACGGCCATGACGGATCGCTGGCGATGAACGTGAAGATGAACGTCAAAAAGTAAACTTGCTACCGTCGCACGTCCCGCACCGCGAGCGGGATTGGTGTGCCGGATGGACTGGCGGGATGAATCCATGTACGAGACAGAGGAGACTCACCGAGCACGATTACTGGCGCGCGTTGCCCTGATATGGGCGGCGATCATATTGCTTCGGTTGCTACACCTTCAAGTCTTCTCGCACAAAGAGCTGCAGGAAGCCGCGCAGCATCAGCAGGAACTCCAGCAGGAGATCCGCGTTCAACGAGCAGCGATCCGGGACCGGAACGGCCGCCCCCTTGCCAAAAGTATTCCCGTCGATTCGGTCTGCGTCAATCCTCTGCGCGTTCCCGATCCTGACGTCGCCGCGCAGATTCTCGGGCACATCCTCGATATCGACGCCGTCACGTTACGGGACCGTATCGCAGCCGCAGCGAAGGCGAGCCGTGGATTCCTGTGGGTGAAGCGCGAGATCTCTTCCGAAGAATCGGAACGGCTGCGAAGCTTGAATCTCGACTGGATCGAATACCGCACCGAGAGCCTTCGTTCCTACCCGAACGGGCAACTGGCATCGCACGTCGTCGGGTCTGTCGATTTTAAAGAGGAAGGAAACGCCGGGGTGGAGCTCGCGTTCAACTCGGAACTCGAAGGCAAGCCGGGCGAAGCGCGTATGCTCACCGACGTTAAGCGCCGCGCGTATGAATCCGAAATCGAGCGGCCTCCCGTTCCAGCGAAAGAAATAACGCTGACCATCGACAGCCGGATTCAGTACATTGCCGAGCGCGAGCTCGCCGCAGCGGCCGTGCGAACGCACGCACGGACCGGCAGTGTTGTGGCGCTGAACGCTAAGACCGGTGAGATTCTGGCGCTCGCGAATTGGCCGAGCTTCGATCCCAATCAACCGGTGCGCAACCGGTTGGACCTAGCGGCGCGCAACGATGTCGCCATCACGTCTCCCTACGAACCCGGCTCGGTTTTCAAGGTCGTCACGGTATCGGCAGCGCTCGAGGAAGCCGCAGTCACGCCGGCCACGATGATCAACTGCGGCAACGGAATGCTCCGGCTCGGGTCGCGCGTCATCCACGAAGCGCACCACGGTTACGGCATGTTGTCGGTGGCGGACGTTCTGGCGAAATCGAGCAATATCGGCGCTATTCAAATCGCAACGCGACTGGGGCAGGACAAGCTGTACCAATACGTTCGCCGGTTCGGATTCGGCCAGCCGACTGGACTCCCGCTGCCTTCGGAATCCGCGGGCTTGCTGCGGAAATACGAACGCTGGGGCAAGACGTCGTACGCTTCCGTAGCCATGGGGCACGAGGTGAGCGTCACCGCCATCCAGCTGGCGCGCGCCTGCTCCGTCATCGCCAACAACGGCTACATGATCCAGCCGCGGCTCGTTCTGATGAAACAGGCGCCCGGTCAACCGCCGGAATATGAGCCCGTGAGCAAGCCGGTCCAGGTGGTCTCGCCGGAGACGGCGGTGAAGATGCGGCAGATGATGGAAGGCGTGGTGCTGCACGGAACGGGCAGGCGCTACGCTCAATTGAAAGGCTACACGTCGGCCGGCAAGACCGGCACCGCCCAGATTTACGACCTCTCCACGCGCCAGTACACGCACTACTACAACGGTTCCTTCATGGGCTTTGCTCCGGTCGGCAATCCCAGGGTAATCATCGTCGTCACGCTCAATGCCACCTCCGGTGGAACCGCCGGTTACGGTGGGCCGGCTGCCGGTCCCGTTTTTCGCGAAGTGGCCACCGCCGCCCTTCGGCTCTTGGATGTTCCGAAGGATCTGCCTGAAGAGGTGCCGGAGCAGGACGACAAGGAACCTGTAGATGCAGACGATTTGTCCATAGCGGGCTTGGACCCGGAAGCGGGTGCCGAGCTTGTGTCCCTCAACCCTCAAAGCCTGACCCAGCCCTCCCTGGGTCAGGCATTTTTTTCGGGACCCGGCGCGGAATCAAAGCCGGCAGTGGGACCGCGTGTGCCGAACTTTCAAGGCAAAACGATGCGCGACGTTATCGAACAGGCGGCCTCGGAGGGGATTATCGTGGAGTTGATGGGTCACGGCATCGCCAGGGCGCAGGTGCCGCCGGCGGGAGCGGTTCTGCCGCCCGGAGAACGCGTAAAGATCGAGTTCACGCGCTGAAGCCTTATGGGCACCTCGTCGAAGTCCATCGCGGCTGTCCTGGCGGGAGTGCGGCTCGCCGAACCGTTGAGCGCGGCGCTGTCATCGCGCAGAGTCGCAGGTCTCGAATACGATTCACGCAAAGTCGCTGAGGATTTTCTGTTCTTTGCATTTCCGGGCGCGAAGGTGGACGGCCGCGTTTTCGCTGCGCAGGCAATCAGCCGTGGCGCCATGGCCGTGGTCAGCGAACTCGAGCCGCCCGCTGATTTCAATGGCCCCTGGATCCGCGTGGAACACGGGCGCAGGGCTCTGGCGACCGCGGCTAGAAATTTCTACGGAGCGCCCGACGAACGCCTCAGCCTCACCGCAATCACAGGCACGAACGGCAAAACAACCACTTCCTACCTCGTCGATTCCGTAATGCGCGCGGCGGGCCACACCACCGCTCTCATCGGCACCATCGAATATCATCTGGCGGGTGCGGTGATGCCCGCCGCGAACACCACTCCCGAGTCGCTCGACCTGTTCCGCATGTTCCAACGCCTGGAGCGGGAGCATGGTACCGCAGCCACTATGGAGGTCTCCTCGCACGCGCTGGAACTGGGACGCGTCTACGGGTTGAAGTTCCATACGGCGGTGTTCACGAACCTGACGCGCGACCACCTGGATTTTCATAGAACGATGGACGCCTACTTCGCCGCAAAGCGGAAATTGTTCCTGCCGGACGGCGCGCCCGCACCTCCACATGCGGTGCTCAATGCGGACGACGAGTGGGCCTACCGCATCGAGCCGCCGCCAAATACCGACCTGTTATGGTACGGCCTCGGCGAGCGAGCCGACTATCGAGCGCTCGGCGTGCGCTTCACTTTCGATGGACTCGAGTTTCAACTGGACGCAAAGGGTTCCCAGTCGACCATCAAATCGGCGCTGGTGGGACAGCACAACGTCTACAACATTCTTGCAGCAATTTGTACTGGATTGAGCTACGGTATCGATATGGCAGTTATTTCGCGCGGCATCTCGGACTGCCGCTCGGTTCCGGGCAGGTTTGAGCGCGTCGATGCGGGACAGCCGTTCCTGGTAGTCGTCGATTACGCCCATACCGACGATGCCCTGCGCAATCTGATCGCTGTCGCACGCGGCCTGAAACCCAACCGTGTCATCACATTATTTGGGTGTGGTGGCGACCGCGATCGCACGAAGCGGCCGCTGATGGGCATGGCTGCGGCCGAAGGAAGCGACTACGTCGTTCTCACGTCCGATAATCCGCGGTCCGAAGATCCGCTCGATATCATCAACGACGCACTGGTCGGGCTGCGCCGCTATGACACTCCTCATGTGATCGAGCCTGACCGCGCTACAGCCATTCGGAAAGCGATTCAGCAGGCCGAAGAGGGCGACATTGTCCTGATCGCGGGCAAAGGGCACGAGCCCTACCAGGTGCTGAAGGACCGCACCATCGATTTCGACGACCGCAAGGCTGCGCGCGACGTCCTGCGCGGCCTGGGGTTTGGGCGCAAACGCAACGCATGAGGATCCCGCTCCAGGATGCCGCCCGGGCTGCCGGGGCCAGCACCAGCGCCGACGCGCTGGTTACCGGTTGGAGTGTGGATACCCGGACGGTCGAGCCCGGGGACTTGTTCTTCGCTCTTCGCGGTCCGAATCACGACGGGCACGAGTACGTGCCGGCGGCGCTGGAGAAAGGCGCTGTGGGCGCGGTGGTGGAGCACGACATCGAGGGAGCCCGTCCGCTGATTCAGGTGGGCGATGCGCTTTGTGCTTTGCACGATATCGCCGCCTGGGCAAGGCGGCGGTGGGACGGAGAAGTGATCGGAATTACGGGAAGCGCCGGCAAGACGACTACAAAGGACGCGACCGCCGCGATGTTATCGGTCCGTTTCAAAACCGGCAAGACCACCGGAAATTTCAATAATCACGTGGGCGTTCCGCTGTCGCTGCTTCGCATTCCGGACGATGCCCGATGCGCGGTGATCGAGATTGGTATGAACCACGCCGGTGAGATCCGGGACCTTTCCGCGATCGCGCGCCCGCGCATTGGCGTGGTAACCAATGTCGGCAGCGCCCACATGGAGAACTTCGATTCGATCGAAGGCGTTGCGGCCGCCAAAAGAGAACTCATCGAGGCGCTGCCGTCTGATGGCATCGCTGTGCTCAACGCCGACGATTCGCGCGTGCCCGGTTTTCGGGATGCGCATCCGGGGCGCACGGTCACGTTCGGTCTTTCGGGAACCGCCGACGTCCGTGCCGAAGATATTCAGTACGTTCCCCCGGGCATCCGTTTTCGGGTGCGCGGGACACAGTTTGCGAGTCGTCTTTCCGGCCGCCACGGTGTCAGCAACCTTCTGGCGGGAATTGCGGTCGCCGGACTTTACGATATTCACCCTGACGAGCTGGTGGAAGTCGTGCGCGGCTTCGAGCCCGGAAAGATGCGTGGCACGCGTTTTATGCACAACGGGATTCTGATCTTGGATGATTGTTATAATGCTAATCCCGATGCAGTGCGTGCCATGCTGGACGTACTGCGGGAAGCGCCCGCAGAACGGCGAATAGCCGTACTGGGGGAGATGCTGGAACTCGGCCGCTGGGCCGAGGCCCTGCATCGCGACGTAGGAAACTACGCCGCGAATGCCGGGATTCATGTGCTCGTAGGGATACGCGGCGTGGCCCGTCAATTGGTGGACGCAGCCATTGACGGCGGGTTGTCCAAAGACGCCGCGTTTTTTTTCGAGCAGCCCGAAGAAGCCGGGAGCGTATTTGCGGTATCTCACGCGTCCAGGCGATGCCGTGTTGTTCAAGGGCTCTCGCGGCACTCATGTTGAGAAGGCCTTGGAGAAGTTCCTCGAATAGGGACCGGCATGCTGTATTGGCTACTTTGGGAAAAACTTTATCACTACTTTTCGCCGTTCCGTGTTTTTCAATACAACACGTTTCGCACGGCGTTCGCGAGCCTCACTGCGCTCTTCTTATCGATTCTTCTCGGTCCGTGGCTAATCCGTAAACTGCGCGAGTTTCAGATCGGGCAGCACATCCGCGAGGAAGGCCCGAAGAGCCACTTCACAAAAGCAGGCACCCCGACAATGGGCGGTCTGCTGATCGTCATGGCCGTCGCGGTTTCCACCCTGTTGTGGGCGAACCTGCGGAACTACTACGTGTGGATCGCGATGTTCGGAATGGTGGGGTTCGGCGCGGTCGGCTTCTACGACGATTACATGAAGGTTCGCCGCATGCGCAATCTGGGCCTCACTGCCCGGATGAAGATCCTGCTGCAAGTCATCGTTTCGCTCATCATCGGCTTCATTCTGCTTGGCCTGCACGCGCAAGAACGCGTACTCCACGGCGATGAACGTTCCGTTCTTCAAACAGTGGAAGCCGGACCTCCTGATCTCGGGCTTGTTGAACAGCGCGTGGACCTATCCGCTGGCGTTCGTCGGCTTCTACGTCTTCGTTGCGTTCATCCTTGTGGGCGCTTCGAATGCCGTAAATCTCACGGATGGGTTGGACGGCCTCGCGATCGGATTGATGATCATTGCCGCGGGGGCGATGACGATGCTCGCCTTGTCACCGGGCACGCTCGCTTCGCGGACTATCTCGAACTTGCGAGACAACCCGGTGCATCGGAACTCACCATCTTCTGCGCATCGCTGACCGGAGCCTCCATCGGATTTCTGTGGTACAACGCCCATCCCGCGGAAATCTTCATGGGAGATGTCGGCTCGCTCGCGCTCGGCGGCAGTTTGGGAACCATCGCCGTTCTGCTGAAGCAGGAAATTCTGTTGGTGTTCATCGGCGGGGTTTACGTGCTGGAAGCCGTGTCGGTCATTCTTCAGGTTGGAAGCTACAAGTTGCGCGGCAAGCGCATTTTCAAGATGGCGCCGCTGCATCACCATTTTGAAGCGCTCGGCTGGCAGGAAGCAAAAATTATCACACGGTTCTGGATTGCCGGGCTCGTGATGGCGCTCTTCGCGCTCACCACGCTGAAACTGAGATGACGGCAATGCCCCACGAGTTCAAAGGCAAAACCGTGATCGTGGCGGGCATGGCGAAGTCTGGATTTGCCGCCGTGGAGGTTCTGCTCCGGCACGGCGCGCACGTCCGAGCAGTCGATTCAAAGCCGGACGAAACGATGCGGGCGAGACTTGCCGAGATGCGTGTCGAACTGATGGAACAGTCTCCCGCCGCTTTCGCGGATGCAGATCTCATCGTTCTTTCCCCGGGCGTACCGGTTGAAGTGGTTCCTGCCGGGGCTCCACCGGTGATCGGTGAGCTGGAACTTGCGAGCTACTACCTTGAGGGACCGACCATCGGAATCACCGGCTCAAACGGAAAAACCACCACGACCGCGCTCGCCGGCCACATTCTCGCCCAGGGCGGGATCGCGTGCCAGGTGGGCGGCAACATCGGGACGCCCCCGGCGGCGATGATCGGCACGTCGCGTCCGGATCAGTGGAATGTGCTCGAACTGTCGAGCTTCCAACTCGAGACAATCCACCAATTCAAGGCTGCTATCGGGGTGTGTCTGAACATCACGCAGAATCACCTGGACCGTCACGGCACGCTTCAGAGATACACGGACGCAAAAGCCCGGCTCGTCGAAACGATGGACGAACGCGGGCACGTTATTTTGAACCACGACAATGCAATCGCCGCATCGTTCGCGGAACGGACGCGAGCACAAGTCCACTGGTTCAGTATGCGGGGCGAGGTTTCACCGGGCTTCTGGCTTCGCGAGGGCTCGGAAATCGTCAGCGGCAACGAACTGTTGATGCCCATCAGTGAGATCCGTCTGCGCGGCATTCACAACGTCGAGAACGTGATGGCGGCGGCCGCGGCCGCTCGAATCGCCGGTGCGAGCCTCGCGTCCATTCGACGCGGCGTCAGCACCTTCGAAGGTGTCGAGCATCGCATCGAGTTCGTGCGAAACCTGAATGGCGTGGACTACTACAACGATTCAAAAGCGACGAGCGTCGATGCAACGCTGAAGTCCATCGATGCGTTCCCGGGCGGCCTCTGGGTGATCCTCGGCGGAAAAGATAAGGGGAGCGACTACATGCCCCTGCGCGAACCGCTGCACGAGAAGGCACATGCGGCGCTGCTGGTGGGCGCCGCCGCCGCGAAAATCGGGAAGCATCTCGAAGGTGCCGTGCCGCTCATTCAATGCGGCGATATTCCCTCCGCCGTTTCGGCGGCGCATTCCCGCGCAACTGCGGGAGACACTGTCCTGCTGGCGCCGGCTTGCGCCAGTTTCGATCAATTTCGGAGCTTCGAACAACGCGGCGACGTGTTCAAAGCAACGGTTCGTGCGTTGGAGGATCGCTGATGGCGCAACGACTCAAGACCGACTGGACCCTGTTTCTCACAACCGTGATGATGGTCTGCCTGGGCCTCGTCATCGTATACAGCGCTTCGTCCGTTGTCGCTGAATTGAAGTACCACTCCAGCAGTCACTTCTTTGTCCGGCAACTCGGCTGGGCAGTGATTTCGTTCGTGATGCTGATGTACTTCAAGAAGCTCGATTACCGGGTGCTTCGAAGTCCCGGATTGGCTTTCGGGCCGCTCGGCCTGGTGCTGCTGGCCTTGGTGTCCGTCTATTTTCTCGATCACAACACCCACCGCTGGTTCCGCGTCGGCGCTATGTCGCTGCAACCTTCGGAGTTTGCGAAGCCGGCGCTGATCATTTTCCTGGCGTTCTTCATCGCGTATCGCCAAACCGAAATCAATAACCGCAGGACCCTCATCCCTGCCGCGATGGCGATTGCGATTCTGGCGCTGTGCGTTGTCATCGCCGATCTCGGCACGGCGGTGGTGCTGGTTGCCACGGCGGCAGCGATGTTCTACGTCGCGGGACTCGATCGTCGCTACTTCCTGGCGGCTCTCGGCATCGGTGTCCTGCTTGCCGCGGGTGCGATTGCGCTGAAGCCGTACCGATTCGGACGCATCGTCGCGTTCATCGATCCCGAATTCAAGATCCTGGACCGCATCGACCCGCAAGGACGTTTGAAGAACTACATGCACCAGACCGCCACCGCCCACGACCCCGGTTATCAGGCGCGGCAATCGCGCATTGCTGTTGGAACCGGCGGTGTGCTCGGCGTCGGCCTGATGCAGGGGAAGCAGAAGATCCTCTACCTCCCCGAAGCGCATACGGATTTCATCTACGCGGTGGTGGGCGAGGAGTTGGGATTGTGGGGCTCGGCCGCGATACTCGCCGGGTTCCTCATTATTCTGTGGCGCGGATTGCGGATGGTATGGACAGCGCCGGACGACTTCGGCCGCCTGCTCGCGTTGGGGATTACCGCGTCCATCGTGGTGCAGGCGTTCATCAACATCAGCGTCGTGCTCGACATCGCTCCCACGAAAGGCATTCCGCTGCCGATGATCAGTTCGGGCGGAAGTTCGCTGCTCAGCACGCTTATGTCGCTGGGCATTCTGTTGAGCGTGGGTGAACATTCGGGATGAAGCAGCCGGCCCACTTCATCATGGCGGGCGGCGGCACCGGAGGACATGTTACCCCGGCGCTTGCGGTGGCGCGCGCTTTGGCGGAGCACGGACACTCCCCGGTCTTTGTGGGCACTCAGCGGGGCATGGAGGCGAAGTTAGTGCCGGCGGCCGGTTTCCCGATCGAGTGGATCGAAACGGGAAAGATGAAAGGCGCTGGCATCGCGGGACTCTTCGGGACAGCAATTCAACTGCCGGCGGCAGTCCGGCGCGTCATCCGCTACTTCGAGAAGTACCGGCCCGCGGCCGTCTTCAGCATGGGCGGTTTCGTCGCAGCGCCCGTCGTCGCGGCCTCCGTACTTCGCAGGCTGCCGCTGGTCGTGATGGAACCGAACGCCATGCCCGGCGCGACGAATCGCTATGCGGGCCGCTTCATCGCGCGAGCCTTGCTGAGCTTTCCCGAAGCGGAGCGTTACTTCCCGCCGGGACGCACCGAGCTTTCGGGCATGCCCGTCCGGCACGAATTTTTTCAGTTGCCGCCAAGGCCTCCATCACCTGAGATCACGGTGTTGATTACCGGCGGAAGCCAGGGCGCGCAGACTCTGAATCGCGCGGCGCGCGAAAGCTGGCCGCTGTTTCAGGAATCCGGCATGCCCGTTCGTTTCATTCATCAAACCGGAGTGTCGGACTGTGCGGAACTCCAGGCCGCTTTCGCGACAGCCGGATTGAAGGGCGAGTTGATGTCGTTCATCACCGACATGCCGGCTGCATTCGCGGCTGCGGACCTTGTGGTCTGCCGTGCCGGTGCCGGTACGTGTGCCGAACTCGCCGCCGCCGGCAAAGCCGCCATCCTGGTTCCCTATCCTTTTGCGGCCGACCAGCACCAGTTGAAAAACGCTGAAGCCTTCGCAAGCGCCGGAGCCGGCCGGCTGGTGCTCAACAAGGACATGAACGGCAACCGGCTGTTCGACGAAGTTCGGTCGCTGTACGAATCGCGAGCGGACATCGAACGATTGGGGACAGCCGCAAGGAAATTCGCGAAACCCGGCGCGGCGGCGCGGGCGGCAGAAGTGCTCGAGGGGTACGCATGACCGAGCGGCTCGTACTCTCTTTCAGTGCCGGTGCGGCGACCCTCAGCTTCGTCGTGTTCCTGCTGTGCGCCGCTGGACTCGCGAGTACGCCTCTCCTGGTCGCAGCGAGCCTGGCTGTTATCGTGGCATTCGCGCTGCGTCCGCTCGAGACAGGCAAGGTCGGCGCCCTGCGTTTGAAACGTGAATGGCTGATTTCGTTCTGGATTGTTGCCGTGCCATTCGGCGCACTCTACCTGGTCAACGCGGCTGCGCCTGAGATCAGCCCGGATGGGTCGGTATATCATCTCGCGCTCGTGCGCCGTTACCTCGATCATCACGGCTTCTATCGCCTGACCACGAGTCTCTTCTCGAATTTCCCACAGGGGATGGAGATGCTGTTCCTGGCGGCCTACGCGATAGGACGGCATTCGGCCGCTGCGCTGGTTCACTTCCTGTTTGTGCTGGCCCTGCCGGCGGCGATCATTGCGTATTCGCGGCGGTTCGGACTCGGGATAGCGGGCGTGCTTGCGGCCGGCCTCGTGTTCGTCGCGCCCGTTGTGGGGATTGACGGATCCTCGGCCTATGTCGACGTGGCTCTGGCCTTCTCCGGGTTCGCTTCTTTTTACGTGCTGGAGATCTGGGCTGAGGACCGCACGCGCAATGGACTCCTGATACTGGCAGGGCTGCTTTCCGGGTTCTGCTTCGCCATCAAATACACCGGTGTGGCCGCGATTCTGTTCGCGGTGGTCTACCTCGCATGGCGGAAATGCACGGTGCGCCACTTGGCGGTGCTCGTTGGATCCTCAGCGATCCTCGCGGCCCCGTGGCTTTTGAAGAACTGGATTATTGTCCAAAACCCGGTCTCCCCATTCTTCAATCGGGTGTTCCCGAACCCCTACATTCACGTCTCCTTCGAAAATGAGTTCCGCGAATCGATGCGTCACTTCAATGGCGCTCATCTGAGCTGGGAAACACCGTTGGAGTTGACCCTACGAGGCGGATTGTTGCAGGGAACACTGGGCCCCGCGTTCCTGCTCGTGCCCGTCGGCATCGTCGCACTGCGTGATCCGCGCGGCCGAAGGCTCGCACTCGCCGCTGCATTTTCCGCCGCGCCCTGGTTCTCGAATATCGGCACTCGGTTTCTCATTCCGGCGCTTCCGTTCATCGCCCTCGCGATAGCTCTGGCACTTTCTCGATGGCCCCGGAGCTCGATCGCGCTCATGCTGGTCAACGCCGCCTTATGCTGGCCCGCCGTGCTGAGCCTCTATTGTGCGCCCTACTCCTGGCGCATTTCACGCTTTCCGCTGAAGGCCGCACTCCGGATCACGCCGCCGCAGCAGTTCATCGAGACCTGGGCGCCCGAGATCCGTTTCGCACGATTGATTCAAGAACACACCCCGGCGGACGCCATCATCTATACCGCGCAGCCGATCATGGAGGCCTACACCGATCGAACCATCCTTCTCGACTATGCGGCGGCGTTGAACGAACGAATCAGGGACACTCTCGCGACTGCGACCGCGCCAGCCATGCAACCGTCGACGCAAGTCGCTTTTCATTTTCCAGAGCAAACGGCACGCGGCCTGCGTATCACCGCCACCGCCGCCGCCCGCGAATGGACGGTCAATGAGATCGAATCGCCCGCCGTCGGACGAATCGTTGCGTCTCCGAATGGATGGGATAGTGAACTTGCGTACGATCGCCAACTCGCCACCGCATGGCGCGCGTGGCAACCGGTGCGCGCGGGTGATCGCATAGTAGCCGGGTTCACCAAAACAACAAACATTAGTTCTGTTTCATTCCGCACGCGGCCCGGCGATCCCTGGCCGCCGGTGACTCTCGCGATTGAAACCGATTCGGGAGAATGGCGCTCCCTCGATGCGAGGCCCGAAATCGAAACAGGAATAGCCGTATCGGACTTGCGCGGGGAGGCGACGCAGGCGATCCGGGGGTGGGGCGTGACACATTTGTTAATTCACGACCAGGAGCCTCTCGGCCCCGATTTCCGAACTCACGAAGAGGAATGGAACGTACGTTTGGTGGCTTCCGAGGAACCAGTACGTCTTTACGAGATACTTCCCCCGAAAACCATTGACACGCCGCGAGAAGTCCGAAACAATACGAGGTAAAAGTGTTTTTTAAGCAGCAGCACTTTCATTTCACGGGAATCGGCGGAATCGGCATGAGCGGTATCGCCGAGGTGCTGTTGAATCTGGGTTACAGGATCAGCGGCTCGGACGTGCGGCTCAGTCCGATCACGGAACGATTGGTGTCGATGGGTGCCGCCGTTTACGAAGGTCACGCTGCGAGTAACGTTGGGACGGCTAACGCGGTGGTCGTCAGTTCCGCCGTCGATCCTCACAACCCGGAAATCGAAGAAGCACGCCGGCTCGGTATTCCCGTCATCCCGCGCGGCGAACTGCTGGCCGAGTTGATGCGTCTGAAGTACGGCATCGCCATCGCGGGGAGTCACGGGAAGACGACAACCACCTCGATGGTGGCCACTATTCTCAGCGAAACCGGGCTCGACCCGACGGTTGTGGTCGGCGGTCGCGTCGGAACCATGGGATCCAACGCGCGAGTCGGCCATAGCGATTTCCTGGTGGTTGAGTCCGACGAGAGCGACGGATCGTTTCTGAAACTCTCGCCGATCCTCGCCGTCGTCACGAACATCGACCGTGAGCACCTGGACCACTATTCAGACATCGAGGAGATCCGATCCGCGTTCTGTGATTTCGTCAACAAGGTGCCATTCTACGGCGCGGCGATCCTCTGCCTGGATGATGAAAACGTTCAGCAGATACTTCCGTTGATCAACCGCCGGACGATCACCTATGGCACGAGCGCGCAGGTGGACCTCGCAATCGCTGATTCCAACTGCGGCCATTTTTCGAGCGATTTCAGCCTGCGCCTTCGGGGCGAGGATCTCGGGAGGTTTCACTTGAGGATCCCGGGCAGGCACAACGTATTGAACGCAACCGCGGCGGTGGCGGTGGCACTCGAACTCGAGGTCGCGCCCGACCGCATTCGCGAGGCCCTAGGCGCTTTTTCCGGAGTGGACCGCCGGTTCCAGACGCGCGGGCAAGAGGGCGGCATCACCGTTATCGACGATTACGGCCACCATCCTACGGAGATTCGCGCGACGTTGGCCGCCGCGAAGTTGTGCGACTACAAACGGCTGCTCGCGATTTTCCAGCCTCACCGGTACACGCGCACCCGCGCGTTGATGGACGAATTCGCACGCTCGTTCAACCAGGCGGATGTGGTCTACCTCCTCGACATCTACGCCGCGTCGGAGAAACCGATCGAGGGAGTTACGGCAGGAGCGCTCGCGCAGCAGATGCGCGCTTACGGGCATCGCTCCGTGAATTATGTCGGCACCATGGACGAGGCGGTGGAGGCGGTGCTGAACGAGGCCCAGCCGGGCGATCTGGTGATGACGCTGGGGGCCGGCAGTGTTTGGCAAGCGGGGGACCGGATCCTGAACCGGTTGCGAGGAGGCCGCGATGGCTCGAAAAGCTGATATCGCGCCGAAAACAAATTCGGCACTCGCCGTTTTGCGCTACTCCGTGCGGGTGGTGATCGCCGGCGGGCTTCTCGTTGGAGCCTTGTACGGCTATCACCGCGCCGAACAGTTCCTGGTTCGCGATCCGCGCTTTACTTTCGTCACCCCGGACTACGGTCTCGAAACCCCGAGTTTGAAGATCGAGGGCGTGAAGTATTCCTCGCGCATGCAGATGTTGCGCGTCTTCTCCGCCGACTTCGGCCGCAGCGTCTATCTGATGCCGCTTGCACAGCGCCGCGAACAATTGCGCACGCTCGACTGGGTGAGGGATGCCTCGATCTCGCGGATCTGGCCCAATCGCGTGTACGTTCGCATCCACGAGCGCGAGCCCGTGGCCTACCTGCAGGTTCCGGTGGATCGCTTCGCTCGCGTCGGTCTCATCGACAGTGAAGGGAAAGTCCTGCAACAGCCGCAGAAGGTGCGCTTCACGCTCCCCGTCGTTGCGGGCATTCGTCCGCAGGAGCAGGAGTCCTTACGGCGCGAAAAGGTGCACCGGTTTCTATTTTTGATGAAGCAATTAGGAGCGCTCGGCGACCACGTATCGGAAGTCGAAGTTTCGGACCGCGACAACCTGAAGATCACGGTGAAAGCCGGAAGCCGCGGCGCAACGCTCCTCATGGGAGATCAGAATTTCAATACACGGCTTCAGAACTTCCTGAACCATTTCTCCGATATACAGCGGCGGATGCCGGATGCAACGACATTCGATCTGCGCTTGGACGATCGCATCACGGTAGTGGAGGACTACAAGAGATGACCCGGTATCTGCGTTGTTTGGCGGAGGCGGCTTAGTGCCCCGGCCTCGTCTCGCTGTCGGTCTCGACGCCGGCAGTTCCAAAACTCGTTGCGTCATCTGTATCCTCGAGGATTCGCGCCTGCGATTCCTCGGGTACGGCCAAGCCGATTCGGCAGGATGGAACAAGGGGCGGTTGTCGGACAACGTCGCGGTTGCCGAAGCGATGCGCAGGGCGATTCAGCAAGCCGAGCGAAGCGCGCAGCAACTGGTGGACACGTGCGTGGTCGGCATCGGTGGCGGCACCGTCCAAGGCGCCTACAGCCGCGGGGTCTACGAGTTTGGCCACACCCGCGAGATTCAGCAGGACGATATCAGCTATGTCGTCGATCGTGCGACGCGCGTCCGCCTGGAACACGATCGCCTCCTGCTGCACGTATTTCCCCAGGATTTCGTGCTCGACGGGCGAGCGGGATACCGCAACCCGCGCCGTGCCACGTGCTCGCGCCTGGAAGCGAACGTCCACGCGGTCACCGCCTCGCTCCAGGAACACGATGCTCTCGTAGACGCAGTGCATCAGTCGCACCTCGCCGTGGAAGAGACGGTTTTCGAGCCTATTGCCGCATCGTACGCGGCGATTCTGCCTGAAGATCGGGCGCGCGGTGTCGCGTTAATCGATCTCGGCATGCACTCCACCGATCTCGTCATCTACGACGGCGACGCCCTGATGCTGGCGTCGACGCTGCCCGTCTGGTCCGATCATTTCACGCGCGATATCGCCTGGGTTTTAAAGACGTCGTACGAAGACGCGGACCGTCTGAAGATGGAATACGGCTGCGCGACCGCCTCGCTGACCGGCGAGAACAGTTTCATCGATCTTCCCTCTGCTGAAGGACGTCCGCCGCGCGAGGCGCCGCGCCGAGACCTGAACGAAATTATCGAAGCGCGCGCCGTTGAGGTGTTCCGGTACGTCCGGACGGAGATCGCCAAAGCTGGCATGGAACAGACGCTGCTCGAGGGTGCGGTGTTGTGCGGCGGCGGTTCGCTGATGAACGGAATGTGCGACGTCGCGGAAAGCATTCTGAATTGCCCGGCCCGCAACGGTCTGGCGGTGGGAATCAAGGACTGGCCCGAGGAATTGGACAATCCGATGTGGACGACGGCGGCGGGACTGTCGATGTACTCGGCCCGCCTGAAGATGCGGTCGCAGCACAAACGGCGGCCGCCGGGATTGGTAGGCATGGTGGTCCGTTAAATCAAGGAGCGAGCGATGGAAGATCTAAAATTTGTGATTCAGGAAGAGGCGCTGCTCGGCACGAAGATCAAAGTGGTCGGAGTGGGCGGCGGTGGCGGGAATGCGGTAGCCCGGATGATCAGCGAAGGTCTGGGCGGGGTGGAGTTCTACGTACTCAATACGGACGTGCAGGCGCTGAATGCGTCGTCGGTTCCGAACAAACTGACCATCGGATCGAAGGTCACCAACGGGCTCGGTGCGGGATCGGATCCGGGCATCGGGCGCCAGGCTGCCCTCGAGGACACAGAACGAATCATCGAGATTCTGGAAGGCGCCGACATGGTGTTCGTCACCGCGGGCCTCGGCGGTGGCACCGGAACGGGCGCCGCGCCGGTGGTAGCCTCGCTCGCGAAAGAACTAAATGCTCTCACCGTAGCCGTCGTAACGAAGCCGTTCGGTTTCGAGGGATCGCGCCGGATGAAGTCCGCGCATCGCGGCCTTGCGGATCTCGCCGCGACCGTCGACACGGTGATCACCATCCCGAACGATCGACTCCTCGAACTCGCTCCCAAGGGCACAAGTTTCTTCCAGGCCTTTCGGATGGCGGATGATGTTTTGCGCCAGGCAGTGCAGGGCATCAGCGACATCATTACGACGCCCGGCCTGATTAATCGCGACTTCTCCGATATTCGCGCGATCATGCTCGGAATGGGCCACGCCATGATGGGTACCGCTGCCGTCCGCGGCCAAGGCGCGGCGCTCAAAGCGGCGCAGGCGGCCATCGACTCGCCATTGATGGAAGCGGGCGGCGTGAAAGGAGCGCGCGGGCTGCTCATCAACATCAGCGCATCCAGCCAGCTCGGCATTCATGAGGTGAACGAGGCCTGTTCGCTGATTCGGTCCGCAACCGAAAATGAGGACGTGCAGATCAACTTCGGTGTCGTTATGAACGAGTCGCTCGAAGACGAGGTAAAGATCACGGTGATCGCGACCGGTTTCCAGCGCGAGTTGCCCGTGGAACTTCGCGAGCCGGCGAAGCCCGCCAGCGTGCCCATCATTCAGGCGCCCGTCTACGATACTCCCGCGGCTTCGACGCAGCCGGAGCCCGTGGAAACCGCGTACTTCGAGGAAGCCGCCGCGGCAGCGGCGCCCCCGGTTGCCGAACCCGTTCCGGCGGCACCCGAGGCGCCGTTGCCCCTCGACGATCTTGACGTTCCTGCTGTGCTACGCAATCGCAACCGCCAACTTTTCCAGTAGGCGAATCGAGTCGCTTCGCACCGTCCCGCCATTCAGGAGGGACGGTGCATTTTTTGTGTCGATCCGAATCAGTAGCGTGCAGCAAACCCTATTCGGTTTGCTGGTTGTCGCCCAGCTCGTTCCAGTTTGGATCGTGCCCCGGTTCGTTACGCAGGATGGTCCGTCGCATCTCGAGAACGCGAATATCCTGCGGCTATATACTGCGACGCCGCTCTATCGCGAATACTTCCGCATCAACCATGCACTGGTGCCGAACTGGTTCGGGCATCTGGTGGAAGCCGCGCTGCTTGAGATCGCGCCGCCGTCGGTCGCCGAGAAGATCTTCATCGCTGCGTACGTTGTGGTGTTTGCTCTCGGAGCGCGAGCCGTTGTACGCGCCTTCCGTCCGGAGGCGGAGTGGCACGCCGTCCTGGTGCTTCCGCTAACGCTGAACTGCCTGCTGCTGTACGGCTTCCTGAACTTCTGCTGGAGTGTCTGTTTCTTCCTGTTCTTTGTCGCGGCATGTACTGAACGGAGGCGCTGGTGGGTGGTGGCCTCGATTGGGTTCGTTCTGTATTTTTCTCATATCCTGTCCTGGCTGATCGCGGCCGTGGTAGCTGTCCTGATCGCGATTGGCAGACGTGAATGGAAACCGCTGCCGGCGCTCGCACCTTCGGCGGCGCTTGTCGTTTGTTTCCTCGCCGCCGGATCCGTCGCGGGCAACGGCGCCGCTGTTCACGTCGGCTTCATGCAGAGATGGAATGCTCTTTGGCGTGCGTCGACCGTCGTCTTCTCGTATTCCGATCAGGCGCTCTCGGCTTGCTTCGGCGTGCTCGTGCTGGGCCTCGCCATTCTGATGGCCGTGCAGCGGCGCTGGAATTTTTGGGCGTTGATTGCCGCCCTGATGCTCGCGCTCTATTTCGTATCGCCTCCCCAGAGCGGCGCGGGCCTGTATGTCCTCGAACGTTTGAACGTCTACGCTTTGCTGGCGCTCGTTCTCTGGATTGCGATCGCGGCACGCACAACTCCGGAGCGTGTCTTTTTATTCGCCGGAACCGTAGCTGTGGTTCTGGCATTGGTCTTCAATGTCGCCCGATTGCAACGTCGGATTAACGGCGAGATGTCCGAATACATGTCGGTCTCGCAGGCAGTGCCCGGCGAATCGACACTGCTGCCAGTGCAGTACGATTCCCGCGGCCCGGGCGTACTTCAATCGCTGTACGGATTCCCGATGCGCCACGCCGCGGGCTACATCGCTGTCGAGCGCCGCGCGTTGAATCTGGACAATTACGAGGCCCAGACCCCCTTGTTCCCGCTCGTGTTTCGCGACGACCGCAACCCCGGCATCCGCATCGGCCACCTGGAGGACGAGCCGCCTGCACCGAAGTTTTCACCCGCCCTTGCGGATTCCGTGCTGATCTGGAATCCGGCGCACGCGCCGCTGAGCCCAGCCATCGAAGCACAACTGCAGGCCGGATACAGGGTTGCCGCGACGTCTCCACGCGGCGCCGCTGCCCTTTATTTGCGGCGGCCCTAACCCAGTCCGACGCCACTCGAACGAACGAACATCTGCGGGAATACACCGTAAGTTGGTAAAGTCGTCAAAAGCAATGAACCGCCGAACATTTCTCTCCAGTTCTGCTGCTGGGCTCGCATCCACGGCCATGTTTGCCGATGACAAGACGCGCCGCGTTGGGTTGATCGGTACGGGATGGTACGGAAAATGCGATCTGCTGCGGTTGATCCAGGTCGCGCCGGTCGAGGTTGTATCGTTGTGCGATGTTGACCGGGACATGGTGGCTGAAGCCGCCGAAATCATCGCCGGCCGGCAGCGATCGAAAAAGAAACCCCGCACGTACTCGGACTACCGCAAGATGCTGGGCGAGAAGGATCTCGATATCGTGCTGATCGCGCCGCCGGACCACTGGCACGCGCTCCCGATGATCGAGGCCGCAAAATCCGGTGTCGACATCTACGTTCAGAAGCCGATCAGCGTCGATGTGCTGGAAGGCAAGGCGATGCTGGCCGCCGCGCGCAAATACAATCGCGTTGTACAGGTAGGAACTCAGCGCCGGAGCACGCCGCACCTTGTCGAAGCGCGCGACCGCTTCATCAAGACCGGCAAGTTGGGCAAGATCGGCGCGGTCGATATCTGCTGTTACTACCACATGCGCGCCACCGGCAATCCTCCCGACATTCCTCCTCCGCCGAATCTCGATTACGAGATGTGGACCGGGCCCGCGCCTATGCGGCCCTACAACGAACTCGTGCACCCGCGGCGATGGCGCGCCTTCATGGAATACGGCAACGGCATCGTCGGCGATATGGCGATCCACATGTTCGACATGGTGCGCTGGATGCTCGACCTGGGTTGGCCGTCGCGCATCGATTCCACGGGCGGGATACTCGTGGACAAGGGCTCGAAGTCGAACATCTCCGACACCCAGACCGCAACGTGGGACTATCCGGATCTGCGAATCGTTTGGCAGCACCGGACCTACGGGTCAGCTCCGGATCCGGATCCCCGGTACGGCTGGAGCGCCATCTTTTATGGAGAGAAGGCCACGCTCAAAGCGGGCGTGTTCAGCTACGACTACATTCCCGAGGGAAAAGGCGAGCAACCGGTCCACAAGGACGTCACCTACGAGTTCGAACAGTATCCGGAAGACCGAACCGAAAAGGATCTGGAGCGTCACGTCGCGCCCGCCATTCGCCACCACATGTTGAACCTGCTGGAGTGCATCGATAACCGCAGCAAACCTGTCGCCGACATCGAACAGGGCTACATCTCCACAACGTCCTGCATCCTGGCGAACCTGTCTATGAAACTGGGACGCAGTCTTCGATGGGATGCTGCCAAACAACAGGTGATCGGCGACGAGGAAGCGAATCGTTTGTTGCAGCGTTCCTATCGCGCGCCTTGGGTACACCCGGATCCGGCTACAGTGTAGTTGTTGTGCGCAGGATTCTAGTTTGCCTGCTCATCGTGGTGTTGGCTGCTCTTGCGGAAGCGCAGCCCAAACGAATTCTGTACGTAACGCACTCGGCCGGTTATCGTCACGCCTCGATCCCCGTATCGATTGCGGTGTTACAGCAGATCGCGGAGCGTACGGGCCAGTTCGAGTTGGTGGCCACCGAGGACGTCGCGCAGTTGAATGCCGCGGCGCTCGCCGGTTTCGACGCCGTTCTGTTCTTCACCAGCGGCGAACTGCCGGTCACCGATACGCAAAAGCAGGACCTGCTCGAATTCGTTCGCGGCGGCAAAGGCTTCGCCGGCGTTCACAGCGCGACCGACACGTTTTACACCTGGCCCGAATACGGCACCCTGATCGGCGCGCGTTTCAACGGCCACCCTTGGGTGCAGCAGGTCCGCCTGGATCTCGAGGATCCCGATCATCCCGCGACGCAAACCTTGCGGCCATCGTTGTCGATCACCGAAGAGATCTATCAATTCCGTGACTTCTCGCGAGATCGCTCGCGCGTGCTGATGGCCGTAGATCCGGCCTCTGTCGACCTCAGCGCGCCGGGCGTGAACCCCGGCACCGAGGATTTTCCGTCGGCGTGGTGCCATCTCTACGGCTCGGGCCGCGTTTTTTATACCGCGCTCGGCCACTTCGATGAAACCTGGGGCGACGAGCGTTTCCAACGAATGTTGACCGGCGCCCTGCTCTGGATCACGCGGCAGGTGGACGGTGACGCCGCGCGGCGCATTCCGCTGGCACCCGCAGTCGTGCCTGATGGCATCGGCAACAGCGCCAGTTTTCAGCCGCCGATGGTGATCTCGCCGGGCTCGTGGTTCACGATCTTCGGATCGAACCTCACCGCCGGGTCGACTCTCGCGGCGGGACCGCGAACGCCGGGAAACAAACTCGCCGGCACTGTCGTGAAGGTGAACGGCGCATCCGTGCCGTTGTCCTATGCTTCTCCCTCCCAGATCAACGCGTATCTGCCGCTCGAGGCCAAGCCGCGTTCGTGCGCGGGAACGATGTTCGCCTGCAACGGCGACAAGTTTGAAGTTACGATCGCGACCGGCGGCGGAGCAACTTCGCAAGTCGTGTTGTCCGCGGCAGGCGCGACTCCCGGAGTGTTCACCACCACGATTCAGGACGGTTATCTGACGATCTGGGCCAACGGTCTCGGGCCAGTGGATTCATCGGGCGGCTTTCAAGTTACCCGGACCACTCCCGTCGTAACGATCGGCACAATACCAAGCCACATCCTGTTCAGCGGACTAGCGCCAGGCTGGCTGGGGCTCTATCAGATCAATGTCGAACTCCCGCCCTCCTACACGTCGCCCACGCCGGTTCAGTTCTGCTTCGGCTCGTATTGCCAGTCCGCCGGGTGGCTCTAATTACAGTTGGGGAGCCACGGGCGAGTCGGGTGGCCCTAAAATCCCCATGAGTACGTGTACTCGCCCATGATGTTCCACCACGTCGGATGCGGACGCCCCGGCGAGATCATGTTGAAGTACCGCAACGTCATGCCGATCCGATGGCGGTGGGCGCTATCCAGAGCATAATTCGCACCGCCCAGTCCGTACACGCCGGCTTGATGCTGATGATTCGCATTCTTGTCGAACGCATAAACGCCGCCCAACCCGAAACTTGGTTCCACCCGGCCGTTCATCAACGGCAGTATGATGCGCGCACCCAGCGGCACGAAGAAATTGGTGGTGGTCGTCAATCCACTGTCGGTCTTCGGATAGTAATTGCGATAATCGCGGTTGAACGAAGTCTCGAGCCCCATATCCACCTGGATGTTCCGCGTATACCGGTAACCGAAATTCAGTTCGAGCCCGGCGCCTGAGTCCTGCGCTCCATTCGGGTTCGCCGCGCCGAGGCCCACCGTCAGGTTTTTCGGGAAGTAATCCTGCGCCAGCATCGGAAGCGCAACCATCGCCAAAATGAAAAATCGAAGCATCATACTCATTGACGAATTAGAATCGAAAAATGTCTGTCTGCAAGAAATTGGCTATTCCGGCCATGGCCGCGCTCCTGTTCGCCCGCGCGGGCGAAACCCGTGAATCCTGGAGCGTGGTGGCGGGAGGCCCTGAGGGGATGCGCTATTCATCTCTCACCCAGATCAATCGAACGAATGTGGCGAAACTCAAACTCGCCTGGAAGTTCGATACCGGGGATGCCTTCCCCAGTTCCGAGATGCAGTGTAATCCGATTGTCGTGGACGGGGTCCTGTACGCCACGACACCGAAGCTGCGCGTCATCGCGCTGGACGCAGTAACAGGAAAGCTGCGTTGGGCCTTCGATCCTTTCGCGGGCGAGAAGTCCATCGGCAAACAAAGAAATCGAGGATTGGTTTACTGGTCGGGCGACGGGGGCCGCAGGATCTTCATCGCGGCCCGGCAATACCTATACGCGATCGATGCCGCCGCGGGCAAACCGGTCGGTTCCTTCGGGCGCAATGGACGCGTTGATCTTCGGGAAGGCCTTGGCCGGGAGCCCGAGACACTATCGGTTTCCTCAACCACTCCTGGCGTGATTTACAAAGACCTTCTGATTATCGGGACGCTGGTGAGTGAAGATTTGCCGTCTGCGCCCGGCCATGTCCGCGCCTACGATGTTCGTACCGGCGCTCTACGGTGGACCTTTCACACCATTCCGCAGCCTGGCGAGTTCGGTTACGAAACGTGGCCGAAGGATGCCCACCGCTACATAGGCGGCGCGAACTCGTGGGCCGGCATAACACTGGACCCGGGCCGCGGCGTCGTCTACGTTCCCACAGGATCGGCCGCGTTCGATTTTTACGGCGCGAACCGGCACGGCGACGATTTATTTGCAAATTGTTTGATCGCCCTTCAGGCCGAGACCGGCAAGCGTCTATGGCATTATCAGTTCGTCAGGCACGACGTGTGGGATCGCGACCTGCCCGCTCCGCCGACTCTGGTCCAGGTCAGGCGCAATGGGAAACTCGTCGATGCCGTCGCACAGATCACCAAATCCGGTTTCGTCTTCGTTCTCGATCGCGATACCGGCAAGCCCCTGTTCCCGGTCGAGGAGCGCGAGGTTCCGCCGTCGGACGTGGACGGCGAACTACTTGCGCGTACTCAGGTACTGCCGCTTGCGCCCGCGCCGTTCGCACGCCAACGCGTGACTGAGGACATTCTGACCCAGCGGACTCCCGAGGCCCATGCCGCCGTGCTCGAAACGTACCGCAAAGTGCACAGCGGACCTCAGTTCACGCCGCCGAGTTTCGAGGGGACTATCGTATTCCCGGGCTTCGACGGCGGTGGCGAATGGGGCGGAGCGGCTTTCGATCCGGACAGCCATCTGCTGTATGTCAACTCCAACGAGATGGCCTGGATACTTCGGTTGGTTCCGCGCACCCGCCATGCCGCGACCGCCCGTACGTTGTATCTGCGCGACTGCTCGGGATGCCACCGGCCCGATCGCAAAGGAACGCCGCCGGAGTTTCCGGCCCTCGACCACATCGGTTCGAAGCTCACTACCGAACAGGTTGCAGCGATCATCCGTAAGGGCGCGGGACGTATGCCGGCCTTTACTAAGTGGACGAATGAAGCCGTATCCAAAGTAGCGGCGTACTTACACGACGGACGCGACCAGCACATCAACGATGCCGGTGCGGCAATCGCGGAGATGCCGAAATATACAATGGACGGCTACAACAAGTTTCTCGATCCTGAGGGTTATCCCGCCGTTGCGCCACCCTGGGGAACCTTGAACGCGATCAACCTTGATACCGGAGACTACGCCTGGAAAATCCCTTTCGGAGAGTTCCCGGAACTCGTGGCGAAGGGCATTCGGAATACGGGGTCGGAAAACTACGGGGGACCGGTGGTGACTGCTGGCGGCCTCCTTTTTATCGGCGCTACGAACCACGACCGCAAGTTCCACGCGTTCGATAAAGCGACGGGTCATCTGCTGTGGGAGACAGAACTGGATGCTGCTGGCAATGCCACACCGGCAGTATTTCAGGTGGACGGGCGCCAGTATATCGTCATCGGTGGGGGCGGTGGTAAGTCAGGGCGCCCTTCTGGCGGGACGTACTACTGCTTTGCGCTGCCGAGTTCTCTGCACTGAGCAACTGTTACGCCACTTACTTTGGGTGTTGCTCGCACATCCAAATAAATGGAGGTGGAAGACAGTGACACCAAATGACAATCTACATGCGGGGACGGTGAAGTTGGCGAGTGGAATCACTCTGCTCGCCGGCATCTGGTTCTTTGTTTCCCCGTGGGTCTACGGCGCATATATGAACCCGAATGCCTGGAACAGTTGGATCGTCGGCTTCGTCGTTGCGGTTTGTGCCGCCATTCGGATGGCAAATCCGCTTACAATGCCGGGGCTGAGTTGGTTCAATTGTCTGCTCGGCATCTGGGCGTTCATCTCCCCGTGGATTTACGGGTACGCGGGGAATACCGGTCGTTTGATCAACAGTCTGGCCGTAGGCGTGATCGTGTTCCTGCTCGCAATTCGCAGCGCAACTGCAACTCCGAGCACGGCCCAAACGTTGTCTCACACCTAACCTCACGACCCTGTTCGGCCGGTGTCCTGACCGGCGAAGGGCTGCGGCTCTTCGCCGGCCCTCCCCAGTTTCAATGCTTGTTCGTTGCTCCACTTCGCGAGATAGATTTCGCCCGCCTGAGCTTCGATCTCTTTTGAGAATTCCGCAGTCCACGCCTTCAGGTTTTTCTGTTTCAACTTATTCAGCAACTCGCATCGCCGCCGTGCTTCAGTAAGTTGTACGCGTTGTGCGACGATACGCGTTTCGCACTGCGCGATGAGGGACGCGATGACGCCACGTTGGGCTACAACATGGCGGCGGAATGCATCGATCGCCTGAAGTTCGGCGGATTCCATAGCTTTCGCGCGGAGTACGGTAGCCGCGCTCTCCTCAGCCTCATGCTCGAGCAACTCGCGGCGCTGTTCGATGAGGCTCTTCTCCGAGAACAATTGCTGTAACTTCGCCTCCTCGAGTGTCAACTGCTTTTCGCGCCATTGCCGAACTCGTTCCAGCGGGAAGTCGAATTTCTTCATGAACTCGTTCTCAACCTGGTATTCCCGCGAGTTCTTTCATCCTCTTCAGCGTCTCGTCAAACGTGGATACCTCGTGGGCGCCCTGTTTGAGAAACTCGATCAGTCGCGGCCGCAATTGAATCGCTGCGTCCAATTCCGGATTCGATCCGGCGGTGTAAGCGCCCAGGTTGATGAGATCCTCGGAACGGGTGTAGTCGGCGAGGGCGGCTCGTAAGCGCTGTGCCGCCTGCTTCTGTTCTGGTGTCGAAATGCGGGAGGCCAGGCGGCTTACCGAATTCAATACGTCTATCGCAGGGTAGTGGCCCGCGGCCCCGAGGTCGCGCGACAGGATGATGTGCCCGTCGAGAATACCGCGGACGGCGTCGCAGACCGGCTCGTTGAAATCGTCTCCTTCAACCAGCACCGTGAAGAAGCCGGTGATTGATCCGCTGCGAAACCGCCCCGCGCGTTCGAATACGCGCGGCAGCAGGTTGAATACCGAGGGCGTGTATCCTTTTTGACTCGGTGGTTCCCCGGCCGCGAGTCCGATTTCCCGCTGCGCCATGGCGAGTCGCGTCACGGAGTCCATTACCAGCAACACGTCGGCTCCCTGATCGCGGAAGTACTCCGACACGGCCAGCGCGACAAAACCCGCGCGTATTCGCAACGGCGCCGGACGATCGGAAGTAGCGCAAATGACGACGCTCCGCTTCAGGCCGTCATCGCTCAGTTCGTGCTCCAGAAAATCGCGGACCTCGCGATTGCGCTCGCCGATGAGTGCGATAACGCTGACATCGGCCGAGTTTTGGCGCGACATCGCGCCGAGTAGCGTGCTCTTGCCGACCCCGCTTCCGCCGAAAATGCCGATCCTCTGGCCTTTGCCGACGGTCAGCAGACTGTCGATGGCGCGGATTCCGGTAGTCAGGCGGTCCTCGATGTGTTCACGCTCGAGCGGGCCGGGCGGCGCGGCGAACAGGTCGTAGCTGTCCTCAACCGTGAACGCCCCTTTTCCGTCCATCGGCTTGCCGAAGCCATCGAGCACTCGTCCGAGCAGGCCCCGTCCGACTTCGACTCGCGCAGCCTCTTTTCTGGCGACAATGGCGTCGCCCAGTTGAAGCCCGTCAGTTTCCTCGAGTGGCATCGACAGCACACGTCCGTCGCGGAACCCGATCACCTGCGTTCGGATGCGCCGGTTCGAGGCGGTCACGGCTTCACAGAAATCGCCGACTGCGGCCGCCGGACCGCACGACTCCACCAGAAGCCCCACCAGTTGCGACACGGTACCCGTCCACTGCATGGGTTCTACCGTTTGAAGTAATCGGAGATAGCGTTGAACGTCCATTACGAGGTCTTGTAGACGAGGTCGACTAAGCCGTGTTCGATTTCCTTGAGTTGCGTCGCGATAGAAGCATCAAGGTTCCCTCGCGCCGTCTCGACGATTACGGCCCCGCGCTCCAGCGACACATCGCCGATCAGTTCCAGGCGCGGCGGCATGTTGAGTTTGGCAAGGTGCTTCTGCAGAACCGGCAAATCTTCGGGGTTCATCCGCACCCGGTGCATGTCACGGGCATCCACCTTCTCGAAGGCTGCTTTGATAACCCCGAGCAGCGATTCCGCATCCACCGTGAGTTCGCGGTGGAGCACCCTTCGCGCCACTGCCACTGCCAGTTTCACCGCGTCCTCTTCGGCGCTGAGCAGGTACTTCTTCTTCAGCGTGGTCAGTTCTTGTAGTGTTTGAGCTAATTTCGCAATTACCGGTTCCAACCGCGCCCCGGCTTGCTGAATTCCAGCCGATTGACCTTCGTTCTGGCCTTTCTGATAGGCTTGCCGGGTCCGTGCTTCCAACTCGTGCTCGAGTTGCTGGATTTGCTGTTGCTGCGCTTTGATGGTCCGGAGATGTTCCTCATCGTTTCCCGCTTCCGCGGCTTTCGATCCCGCGGACTGCGCCGATCCGGCAACTCCGGGTGCGCCTCGCCACTGGATCGGCGGCGCCTCTGTTGCCTGTTCTCCGCGGATGATCTTCGAGGACATTTAGACCACGTACTGCTCGCCCGCGGTGCCCTTCAGGCTGATTACTCCCTCAGCCTCCAGTTGCCGCACGACCGCGATTATCTGCTGCTGCGCCGCTTCGACTTCTTTGATCTTGATGGGTCCGAGCGCATCCATGTCCTCACGAAGCATTTCGGCTCCACGTTGCGACATGGCGCCCAGCATGTGGTTCTTCAACTGGTCGCTGGTTCCCTTCAGCGCCAGTGTCAACACCTTTCGATCGACTTTGCCGAGGAGTTCCTTGATCGAATTCTGATCGAGCAGCAGCAGATCCTCGAATACGAACATCAGGTGCCGGATCGTCTCGACGAGCATCGGATCCGAGCCCTCCATGTGATCCAGGATCTCCTTGCTGGTGTTCGAATCCAGCCGGTTGAACATTTCCGATACTGCGCGGACGCCGCCGTAAGCCTCGCGGCTGACCTCCCCGAGGGACTTCAGCTTCGCTCCGATCACGCCCGCGATTTTCGAGATGATCTCGGGCGAGATCTGGTCGAGGTTCGCCATGCGCATTGCGACGTCGGCGCGCATCTCGGGAGGGAGCGAAAACAAGAGTCCCGCCGCCTGGGACGGGTTCAGATGAGAAAGGACGAGCGCGATCGTCTGGGGATGTTCGCTGTGGATGAATTTCGCCAGTTGCTGGGGATCAGCCTTCTGGATTGCGTCGAAGTTCGCCGTTTCCTGTCCCAACGCCTTTAACAGACGATCGAGCATCCTCTTCGCCTGTTCTGGCCCGAATGCGTTGATCAGGACTTTGCGAGCGTAATCGATACCACCCTTCACGACATAGTCGTGCGCGACGGCCATCTCGTAAAACTCTTCGAGTACGCTCTCCGCCTGCTCAGTGGCGATAACCTGCACCCGGGCGACCTCGCGGCTGATATCCTGAACTTCGTCCTCATCCAATTGTCGAAGGATCTCGGCGCTCGCTTCTTCGCCGAGCGTAATGATCAGGATCGCCGTCTTCCGGAGACCCGACAGTCGCTCTTCCTTCTCGAGATTAGTAATCAGTTGAGTTCAACCAGGAACGGATCACCTGCGCCAGGGCAGCAGGGTCCTTCTTGGCCTCCGTACCGATATGTTTCACCAAGACTTCGGTCTTCTTCGTCTTCACCGTCGGCAGTTTCAGCGACTTCAACATATCGCTTGTCTGCTGTTCCTTTAGTACGTTCTGCTCGGCCAACTTCGCTTCGATTTCCTTCCCGACATCGGCCGACGCGATAGCTTTCTGTTCGGCGGCGGCAATCGCAGCTGCCATCTGCGCCTTGATCTTCTTCCGGCGCATGCGCATGAGGACGAAGATCGCCGCGCCGAACAGCAGCAGGACGGCGCCCGCGCCGATTCCGGCAAAGATAACGAAATTCTTGTTCTTCATCGCCTCCTGGAGCCACGCCGGCAAATACAGAAGCACCTGCTCGCCCGGTTTCCCGGTTGTCGTGGACGGCATTGGCGGCGGCTGCAGAGCCAATGTCGCTTCGAACGGGAACGCTTCGACAATTACCTGATCTCCGCGGTCGGTCTGAACTCCCGCCACTCCAGCCACCAGGTCTCGCACGACTTTCAGCTTCTCGGGGCTCGGTGGATCGAGTATCTTCTTGCCTTTCTCAAACCGGACCGCATGGTCGAGGAGCACCGAAATCGACAGGCGTTTGACATTCCCTTGCGGCAGTTTCAAGTGCTTGACGAGCCGGCTCGATTGGTACGTGATGTTCTCGGTGCGGCGGCTGTTCCCGGCTGTACCGGTCTGGGGGCGGGAAGTGGGGCGCGGAAGGTTCGAGGCCGTTCCGGGGACACCGGAGGCGATCAGCCCGCTCGATCCGTCTTCGGTTCTCTGTGAAGTCACCATCACCGACTTGGTCGGATCGAACGTTTCTTCGCTTTGCTCTCCGCTGGTGAAATCGCAATCGACAGTAACCCCGGCGCGGTATTTGTCGGGTCCGAGCAGGGGTTCCAGGGTCGCGTTGATCTTCGTCGCGATATCGCGTTCGATCTTTTGCCGGTACTCGAGCACCGCTTCATCCGGCTGGGGGCCATCCGGTAATCCGTTCCGCTTCGGACGGCTCAGCAGGTTGCCGTTCATGTCGAGCACGGAAATCGACTCGGGGGCCAGACCCTCAACCGCGCTTGCAGCCAAATGACAGATCGCCAGCACGTTCTGGTTCGACAGCTTGGCTCCGGGGCGAAGCTTTACCAGGATGCTTGCCTTGGCGGGCTGGCGGGATTCTACGTAGATGGAATCTTTCGGGAATGTGATATGAACGCGCGCCAGTTCCACTTCGGCAAGCGACATCACGGAGCGTTCGAGTTCGCCTTCGAGCGCCCGGTGATAGTTGACCTGTTCAGTGAAGTCCGTCGCCCCGAAGTTGGTCTTGTCGAACAATTCGAAGCCGATTCGCCCCGATTTCGGCAGGCCGGCGGAAGCCAATTGAAGCCGGAGTTCTGCCACTTTCGCAGACGGTACGAGTACGGTGGTGCCGTTTTCAGTTAGCCGGTAGTCAGTTCCGGTTTCGCGCAGCCGGGTGATGACTTGCCCCGCATCTTCAGCCGTCAAATTGTTGAACAAGGGCTTGAAATCCCGCTCCTTGTTCCAGCGCATGAGCAGGACCAGACTGGTCAGTACAACCACGGCCGCCGAGGCGATGATGATCCGTTGCCGTATCGATAATCTGGCGATGAGCTGCTTCAGCTGATTCATAGGAGCGTGTCACCAAAGCAGCGTCAGATTTGCATCCGCATTATATCTTGGTAGGCCTGTACCACTTTGTTTCTCACCTGGGTGAATAACTCAAATGACAGTTCGGCCTGCTGCGTTGCCATTGCGACCTTGTGAATTTCCTCTCCCTCCCCGGACAAAAACCGGTCAACGGTGGCGTTCGCGGTTGCGCGGGTCTGTTCCACCGTTGCGAGACTCTGATTCAGTAGTGCCTGGAACTCGCCGGATTGCGCTCCCTGAGTTGCATTTAATCGAGGGGGAACCGCGATCTGCGAAATCGAGCCGATCGAGCCGACTGGTGCAATGGGTAGCGCCATTGGATTACCTCATCAGGTCGATTGACCTGTTGATCATGTCCTTCACGGCCGACATCGCGGCGATGTTGCCGTTATATCCACGGCTCGCACTCATCAGGTCCACCATGTCCTCGGCCGGGTTGATACGAGGAAATGCGACGTAGCCGTCTTTGTCGGCGTCCGGGTGCCCCGGCATATATCTCCGGTCCGGCTCGGAGGTATCTTCAACAACCTCAGAAACTCGGACCCCTGTCCCGATTTCATTTTGGAAAATAGCCGAGAAGGGCGAAACCTGCTGATCGGTCGTGAACACAGTGTCGCGGCGCCGGTACGGGCCTCCTTCCGGTGTCCGGGTGGTTTCGGAGTTGGCGATGTTCTGAACCAGGAGTTCCGCGCGCGTCCGCTGCGCTGCCATGCCCGACGCACTGACTGAAAGCGATGAAAACAGGCTCATTACTTACCTTCCTGAATGGCGGTCCGAACCAGCTTGACTTGCGATTTGAGCAGTGCCTGGGCAACGTTGAACCGGATGGCATTTTCGGATAGCAGGCGCGTTTCGCGATCGATACTTACGTCGTTGCCGTCATTCTTGACCGCGAGATTCGGCACGTCGGTAACATTGGCTCCGAGTCCCTCTACCTGGCTCATGAACTCGAACTGGAAATCGATGTCCTTGGTCCGGTAGCCCGGCGTATCGATGTTGGCAATGTTCGAGGCCACCAGTTTCTGCCGCATACTCAGCAGATCCATGTAGTGCTCGATCCTGCCTGCGATTGGGTCTAACATTACGTTGACCGAAAGGCACTTACAATTCCAGGTGGCGAATGGCAATTAAATCAGTAAGTTGAAGATCCGAGTAACGCCACGATTCTGTCACGCGCCAATTCTTTGTCCCGTTTATGGTCCCGCTTCGGAACGGGTGCTCCGTTTCGGAACCTGGGTTCTGGACTTGACCGCCGTCGTCCCAAAAGCGAACAGTGCGGTTAAGAAGCTCGGACCCGAAGCAGTTGGAAAAACAGGCAGTTCCAGGTGGAACCCGGGTTGCCCTGCTAGGATGGAGAAATACGGAACAACAACCGGCGAGCAGTCGTCGTTAACCTTTGGTAAGTGATAGCAAGGATTCCACTTTCATGAGACGCATTCAGTCCACTATTGCACTCGTGTGCGCCTGTCTGATGGCCTCGCCGATCAGTTGGGCCCAGCAGACCGACACCGGGAAGGGCACCAACGCGAACTGGCTCAAGCTGGGCGGGTTCCTACACGCCTACGAGGCGCCCACGGTGCCCCCCGTCAACGTGTCCAATTCAAGCCGGCTAGAATCGCTCGTGCGCGCCGGCAAGCTGTATCTGTCCTTACAGGATGCCATCGCCTCCGTGCTCGAGAACAATATCGATATCGAAATTCAGCGTTATGGTCCACGTCTCGCCGAGACCGATTTGCTGCGCGCCAAGGCCGGCGGCTTCATCCGAGGCATCAACACCAACGTCTCTTCAGGCTCTCAAAGCGCGAGTGGAACTGGCGTCACGGGAACCAGCACCAGCAGCGTAAGCTCTACCAGCGCTAACGCCGTCCAGTCCTCGAACTCGGGTCCGGCAAGCGTCAGTCTCGATCCGGCCCTGACCGGGACTTTGCAGTGGGGTCACTTCACGAGTCCGCAAACTACCAGCTTCCTTACCGGAACGACATCCCTGGTACAGCGGCAGAAGATATACAACTTCGGAGTCCAGCAGGGTTTCCTCTCGGGCACGGTGGCGCAACTCGGATTCAATAATTCCATCGCCGAGAGCAATAACATCCGAAACGACTTCAACCCGGTCACCAGTTCGAACATGGAGTTGTACGTATCGCAGCACCTCCTGCAGGGTTTTGGCTTTTCGGTAAACAACCGGAATATCCGGATCGCGAAGAACAACATGCAGGTCGCGGACCTCGTGTTCAAGCAGCAGGTGATCAATACGGTGGCGAACGTCATCGGCCTGTACTGGGATCTGGTCGCCTATAACGAAGATGTTGCGGTCAAACGCCAGGCCCTCGCGTTGGCGCAAAAGCTCTATAGCGATAACAAAAAGCAGGTGGAAATCGGGACGCTGGCCCCCATCGAAATCGTTCGCGCGGAAGCTGAAGTGGCTTCCCGCGAACAGGACCTGACGACCTCGGAAACCAACGTCCTCCAGCAGGAAACGATTTTGAAGAACGCCATCAGCCGGAATGGCGTCGCCAGTCCGACCATTTCCGAAGTCCGCATCGTCCCTACCGATCGAATTCGGATGCCCGAGGTCGAACCTGTGCAACCCATTCAGGACCTGACTTCGAGGGCGATCCAGAGCCGCCCGGAACTCGCGCAGACGCAGATTCAGTTGGACAACTCGCGTATCGCACTGAAAGGAACCAAGAATTCGCTGCTCCCGACCATCGATGCCTTCGTCGATCTCCGGAATCGTGGACAGGCGGGCTCCATCAGTCAGTTGCCGTACAAAGACCCGGTCACCGGTCAGATTATCCCTCGTGATCCCACTTCGGTTGACGGATTCTTTCTGGGCGGCTACGGCTCGGTATTGCGGCAATTGTTCGGGCGCAATTTCCCGGATTATGCGGCCGGTTTTTCCATGAACATCCCGCTTCGGAATCGGGCGGCGCAGGCCGATTATGCCAGCGCACAGTTAAACCTGCGACAGGGCGAACTGATGTACCAGCGACAGATCAACAACGTCCGTGTGGACGTTCAAAACGCGATCATCGCCCTTCAACAGGCGCGCGCCCGGTATCAGGCGGCTGAAAAGAATCGTGCTTTGCAGGAGCAGACGCTCGACGCCGAGCAGAAGAAGTACGCCTTGGGCGCTTCCACTGTCTACATGGTCATTCAGGCCCAGCGCGACCTGGCCACCGCCGAAGGCTCCCGAGTACAGGCTCTCGCGGCGTACGCACGCGCCCGAACTCAGCTCGACCTCGCGACAGGACAAACTCTGGACACCAACAATATTCAAATTGAGGAGGCCCAAAAAGGAACCGTTACAACTCCACCGAAGCCGATCCCGGTATTGGATTCCCCCGGTGGACGGGCGTCTGTGCCGCTCGCTACCCCGGTTTCGACGGGGAAATAGTACTATATCCCAAGCTTCCGTTTAGACGGCGAGCTCATTCGGCTCGCCGTTTCCTTTCAGAGACATATCCGGAATCTTCCCAGTATGCAAAAACGACCAGTTAGCCACCCGGCAGGAATTTCCGGGCTGTATTTTTTTCATACCCGCAATCGTGGGTAAATCCCCTATTTTCAATGCAGATATGATGGATATTTAATTGCTTACAACCATTGCGAATGACAACAGGGAAAAAGGGCTCGAGGACCGAGGTCGCTCCACTCTGTAAGACCCCGCTAGTCTGACTTCAACAACCCTGGCTTCTGGAAAGACCCAACAAAAACATAGCCTTCCCGACCATTTTCCTCGAGCCCTGAGATCCTCAGGGCTTTTCCCATTTCTGACCGCTACGGCTGCACTCGCTATAATCGGGATTTTATGACCGCTTCGCTCACCTGCTTCGAGCCTGCTTGCCGTTCGACCTTTCCGATCACCCAGGTTCTGTATAACTGTCCCGTTTGTGGCGGACTCCTTGAGACACGCTACAGCGATACACCTCTCGACACCGCCGCTCTGAAACGAACCTGGCGCGAGCGCCGCATGAGCAACCTGCCGCTCGACCAAAGCGGCGTTTGGCGTTATCGGGAGTTGATTCCGTTCCTCGACGACGCGCGTCACGTGGTGACGCTCCGGGAAGGGAACACTCCCCTGCTCGACGCGCCCCGCGCGGCCGGTTACGGTGCACTCGACCGCATAACGTTCAAGCATCAGGGTTTCAATCCGACGGGCTCGTTCAAAGATAACGGCATGACCTGTGGCGCGGCGCAGGCTCGGCGTCTCGGCATGAGTCGTGTGGCTTGCGTCTCAACGGGGAACACGTCGGCCTCGATGTCGGCCTATGCCAGTGCGGGCGGACTCCAGCCGGTCATCTTCATACCGCATGGCAATATTTCCTACGGTAAACTCGCGCAGGCTCTCGAGTACGGTGCCCGCACGTTTCAGGTGGAGGCGAACTTCGATGAGATCCTGGCGCTGGTCCGCAATCTCGCCGAAAAGCTCGGGATTTATCTGCTAAATTCCATCAATCCATTTCGGATTGAGGGACAGAAAAGCATTGTCATAGAAATGATGGACCAGCGGGATTGGAAGGCCCCTGATTGGATCGTGCTGCCTGGCGGTAATCTCGGGAACACTTCCGCTTTCGGCAAGGCGCTCCGGGAACTGCACGCCGGCGGCTTCATCGACCATATTCCCCGGCTGGCAGTGGTTCAAGCCGAGGGTGCGGCGCCCTTCTATCACTTCATGCGTGAGCGGGAGGCCTTTCGCCCGGTCAAGCATCCGTCCACGCTCGCCACCGCCATCAAGATCGGTGACCCGGTCTCCTGGCCCAAAGCTCTGTTGGAGGTCACCACTTCCGGTGGAGTCGTCGAACAAGTGTCGGAGCAGGAAATCGCGGACGCCAAGGCCGTCGTCGGCAAATGCGGGATCGGATGCGAACCGGCCTCAGCGGCGACCCTCGCGGGCATCCGCAAGCTCACGGCGTCGGGTGTCATTTCCCACGATGCCGATGTCGTCGCAGTCCTCACCGGCAACGTCTTGAAGGATCCCGATTACATCTACGGCTATCACACCGGGCAACTGAAGGCCCCTGACGGGACCGCGATCACTTCGACGTTTGGGAATCGCCCCGAGGTTGTCCCGAACGATCCGGACGTGATCAGTCGTCTGCTCGGGTGAGGAATTGGCGGCAGGCGCCGGTGCTGCGTTCGGCTTGTGACGGAAGGTCAGCATCGTTGCGTTACAAGCGGCCCTAAGAGTCTGACAAATTAGCCAAAAAGACTTATTTACCTGAATTTGAGCTCAAGAATGTACTAGGCGTCGCGATCGTGTGAGAAGAACACCCGAACTCAGGCACCCCACTATCGAAAGATAGCGATGGCCTTCACCTTCTTCTTCCGCGACATGCACGTGCTGGAGTTGATCGTCGATCACACACTGCCGGTCCTGCTCGGGCGCAGTTTTCCGCGAGTATGGGACGCCGGTTGTGCGATGGGGCCGGAACCCTATTCGCTCGCAATCCTTTTCGCCGAGAGAATGGGGCAGTTCGCATTCAACAACCTGCGCCTTCACGTTACCGACCTGGACGAGTGCGACACCTTCGGCAAGATCATCAAAGATGGAATTTACCGGACCGCGGAGTTGGAGCGCATCCCTTCCGACCTGCTCGAGAAGTACTTCGAGCGAGTCGACGAAGACGGGCAGTGGCGCGTCGTGGACCGTGTGCGGCAGCGTATTCAATTTCAGAAGCACGACCTGCTTTCGCTGAAGCCAGTCGGCGAATCGTACAGCCTGGTCGTGTGCAAGAACGTCCTTCTGCACTTTTCGGCCGCTCAGCGTATCGAGGTCATTCGAATGTTCCACGGGGCGTTGGCCGCCGGCGGGTTTCTCGCGATGGAGCAAACCCAGAAACTGCCCGTTGAGTTGTCGCACTTGTTCCGCCGCGTCGTTTCGGATGGGCAACTCTATCAGAAGGTCGAAGATTGATGCGGGTGTTGCGACTCGCGCCGAGCGGCCGCGAATACACCGCAAACGTCTATCTCATACGCGGGGACTGGAACCGGTTGGAAGACGTTAACGCGTTAGTGGATGTCGGGCGCGACCCTGCGATCATCTCTGCGCTCGAGGCTGCGGCGACGGGTTTGGGCAAGCGCAAACTCGACCGGGTAGTTCTCACGCATTCGCACTACGACCATGTCGCTCTGCTTCCGGAGATTCGCGAACGATTCCAGCCGGAGGTTTGCGCATTCTCGAGCGCATTGACCGGCGTCGACCGGATCCTCAAGGACGGAGATCATATCACTCTGGGCGATGACGACTTCGAAGTCATCTCGGTTCCGGGCCATACCGCCGACTCCATTTGCCTTTTCAACCAGACAACCGGCGCTCTCTTTACCGGCGATGCCCCGCTGCTGATCAATTCTGCCGGCGGCACGTACGAGAGCGAATTCGTCGCGGCATTGAGAAGGCTCGTAGGGCGGGACCTCCGCATACTTTATCCGGGGCACGGAAACCCCATAACCGAAAACTGTAATTCGCGGCTGCGCGCCTCTTTGCAATACGCTTCCGACAGCGACTCCACGATAGATCGAGATAATTCACCATGCAGTGGTTCAAGAACCTAAAAGTCAGTACGAAGATATTCGGCAGTTTCGCCTTCATTGCCCTGGCGGCAGTTTGGATCGGTTGGACTGGAATCTCCAACCTGAAACACGCCAGCGAAACCTCCGACAGCCTGTACCGGGACCGGTTGAAGCCGGTTCAGGACCTCGGTGAAGCGAACGCCGCAGTGCTCCTGATGCGCGGTGACGGCTGGCGCATGTTACAGAGCAAAGACACATCCGAAAGAGCGGATCTGAGCCGCGACATTGACGCCCAGACACAGCGTTTCGAGCAGGCCATCGATCGCTACAGCAAGACGACGTTGGTCGCGAGGGAGCAGGAACTGATGCCGAGAGTTCGTGAGAACTACGATCGGTATCGCACCCTGCGGGCCAAAGCAGTGGAGCGCGCCCTGCGAATGGATGATGCTGCCGCGAGCCGGGGGTTCGAGGATGCCCGGCCTCAACAGCAGCAACTGCGTAAGGACCTTCTCGAACTCATCAATATCAACGGTAAGCTCGCGGATGCCGATGCGAAAAGCAGTCACGAAGACACGGCGAAAGCGCAATCCACGCTTCTGATGATCCTGGCTTTCGGAATCGCAATTGCACTGATCGCCGGGTTTGCCATCTCACGGCTGATCTCGCGAGCGGTAGGGAACTTGAAACGAGCCGCTGAGACTCTGGCGCAGGGGGACGTCAACGTTCAGATCGAGGTCGCCAGTAGCGATGAGTTGGGGCAGTTGGCAGCCGCCTTTCAAACCATGGCTGCCATGATTCAGCAGCGCTCGGCAGAGGTGCAGAAAGTCGCCGCGGGCGATGTGACCCTGGACGTGAGTCCGAAATCGGAGCGTGATGTCCTCGGGAACAGTCTGGCAGCGGCGGTTCGGACGTTGCGGCAATTGATCGGTGAAGCGGATCGGTTGGCGAAGGCGTCAGTCGCTGGCCAATTGTCTGCCAGGGGCGACGTCGATCACTTCCAGGGCGGCTTCCGGAAGATCGTGGAAGGCGTCAACAATACCCTGGACGCTGTGATCGGTCCGTTGAACGTTGCGGCGGAGTATGTGGATCGGATCTCGAAAGGTGACATCCCACCCAAGATCACGGATTCTTACAGCGGCGACTTCAACGAAATCAAGAACAACCTGAATCAGTGTATCGACCAGTTGAACGGATTCGTCGCCGAGATGCGGCGCATGTCGGACGAGCACAACCGCGGCGACATCGATGTCGTGATGCCCACCGACCATTTCGCGGGCGTGTACCGCGTGATGGCGCAGGGTGTGAACGACATGGTTGCGGGTCATATCTCGGTGAAAAAGAAGGCGATGGCCTGTGTAGGCGAATTCGCGAAAGGCAACTTCGAAGCGCCTCTCGAACTGTTTCCGGGCAAGAAGGCCTTCATCAACGAAGCCATTGAGCGCCTGCGCGGCAATATCAAACTGTTCGTACAGGAAATGACCCGGATGTCGGACGAGCACAATAAGGGCGACATCGATGTGGTGATCCCGCTGGACCGGTTCGACGGGACCTACAGGACCATGGCGCAAGGTGTAAACGACATGGTGGGCGGTCATATCCAGGTCAAGAAGAAGTCGATGGCGTGTATCGCCGAGTTCGGCAAAGGAAACTTCGAAGCGCCGCTCGAGCGGTTCCCCGGCAAGAAAGCGTTTATCAACGACACGATCGAGCAGGTTCGGGCGAATCTGAAGAGCGTGATCGCCGATATGGAGATGCTATCCAAGGCGGCTGCGGCAGGAAAACTTGCCACGCGGGCAGACGGTACCAAGCACGGCGGCGATTTCCGCAAGATTGTCGAAGGCGTGAACAACACGCTGGATGCGGTCATCGGACCGCTGAACGTCGCGGCGGAGTACGTCGATCGGATCTCGAAGGGCGACATCCCCCCGAAGATTACCGACAGCTACAACGGCGATTTCAACGAGATCAAGAACAACCTCAACGCCTGCATCGACAACATCAGTGCTCTGGTGGCGGATGCCAACCTGCTGTCGCGCGCCGCGGTTGAAGGCAAACTTGCCACTCGCGCCGACCTGTCGAGGCATGGTGGCGATTTCCGGAAGATCGTGGAAGGCGTCAACAATACCCTGGACGCTGTGATCGGTCCGTTGAACGTTGCGGCGGAGTATGTGGATCGAATCTCGAAAGGTGACATCCCACCCAAGATCACGGATTCTTACAGCGGCGACTTCAACGAAATCAAGAACAACCTGAATCAGTGTATCGACCAGTTGAACGGATTCGTCGCCGAGATGCGGCGCATGTCGGACGAGCACAACCGCGGCGACATCGATGTCGTGATGCCCACCGACCATTTCGCGGGCGTGTACCGCGTGATGGCGCAGGGTGTGAACGACATGGTTGCGGGTCATATCTCGGTGAAAAAGAAGGCGATGGCCTGTGTAGGCGAATTCGCGAAAGGCAACTTCGAAGCGCCTCTCGAACTGTTTCCGGGCAAGAAGGCCTTCATCAACGAAGCCATTGAGCGCCTGCGCGGCAATATCAAACTGTTCGTACAGGAAATGACCCGGATGTCGGACGAGCACAATAAGGGCGACATCGATGTGGTGATCCCGCTGGACCGGTTCGACGGGACCTACAGGACCATGGCGCAAGGTGTAAACGACATGGTGGGCGGTCATATCCAGGTCAAGAAGAAGTCGATGGCGTGTATCGCCGAGTTCGGCAAAGGAAACTTCGAAGCGCCGCTCGAGCGGTTCCCCGGCAAGAAAGCGTTTATCAACGACACGATCGAGCAGGTTCGGGCGAATCTGAAGAGCGTGATCGCCGATATGGAGATGCTATCCAAGGCGGCTGCGGCAGGAAAACTTGCCACGCGGGCAGACGGTACCAAGCACGGCGGCGATTTCCGCAAGATTGTCGAAGGCGTGAACAACACGCTGGATGCGGTCATCGGACCGCTGAACGTCGCGGCGGAGTACGTCGATCGGATCTCGAAGGGCGACATCCCCCCGAAGATTACCGACAGCTACAACGGCGATTTCAACGAGATCAAGAACAACCTCAACGCCTGCATCGACAACATCAGTGCTCTGGTGGCGGATGCCAACCTGCTGTCGCGCGCCGCGGTTGAAGGCAAACTTGCCACTCGCGCCGACCTGTCGAGGCATGGTGGCGATTTCCGGAAGATCGTGGAAGGCGTCAACAATACCCTGGACGCTGTGATCGGTCCGTTGAACGTTGCGGCGGAGTATGTGGATCGAATCTCGAAAGGTGACATCCCACCCAAGATCACGGATTCTTACAGCGGCGACTTCAACGAAATCAAGAACAACCTGAATCAGTGTATCGACCAGTTGAACGGATTCGTCGCCGAGATGCGGCGCATGTCGGACGAGCACAACCGCGGCGACATCGATGTCGTGATGCCCACCGACCATTTCGCGGGCGTGTACCGCGTGATGGCGCAGGGTGTGAACGACATGGTTGCGGGTCATATCTCGGTGAAAAAGAAGGCGATGGCCTGTGTAGGCGAATTCGCGAAAGGCAACTTCGAAGCGCCTCTCGAACTGTTTCCGGGCAAGAAGGCCTTCATCAACGAAGCCATTGAGCGCCTGCGCGGCAATATCAAACTGTTCGTACAGGAAATGACCCGGATGTCGGACGAGCACAATAAGGGCGACATCGATGTGGTGATCCCGCTGGACCGGTTCGACGGGACCTACAGGACCATGGCGCAAGGTGTAAACGACATGGTGGGCGGTCATATCCAGGTCAAGAAGAAGTCGATGGCGTGTATCGCCGAGTTCGGCAAAGGAAACTTCGAAGCGCCGCTCGAGCGGTTCCCCGGCAAGAAAGCGTTTATCAACGACACGATCGAGCAGGTTCGGGCGAATCTGAAGAGCGTGATCGCCGATATGGAGATGCTATCCAAGGCGGCTGCGGCAGGAAAACTTGCCACGCGGGCAGACGGTACCAAGCACGGCGGCGATTTCCGCAAGATTGTCGAAGGCGTGAACAACACGCTGGATGCGGTCATCGGACCGCTGAACGTCGCGGCGGAGTACGTCGATCGGATCTCGAAGGGCGACATCCCCCCGAAGATTACCGACAGCTACAACGGCGATTTCAACGAGATCAAGAACAACCTCAACGCCTGCATCGACAACGTGAACGTGCTGGTAGCCGACGCCAACATGCTGGCCAAGGCCGCGGTTGCCGGGAAATTGGCGACTCGGGCGGACGCGTCGAAACACGGTGGCGACTTCCGGAGGATCGTAGAAGGCGTCAACAATACACTCGACGCTGTGATCGGGCCGTTGAACGTTGCGGCGGAGTATGTGGACAGGATCTCGAAGGGCGACGTTCCGCCGAAGATCACCGACACGTACAACGGCGATTTCAACGAGATTAAAAACAACCTGAACGTTCTGATCGAATCGATGGGCGCGGTGACGGTTGCCGCGGAAGCGATGGCGAAGGGCGACCTGACAGTCGATATCACCGAGCGGTCCGATAAAGACAAACTGATGAAAGCCTTGAACGCGATGGTGACGGGCATTACCCGCATCGTCGTGGCCATCAAGCGCATCGGCTCGGATGTGGCGGCGGGCAGCGAGACGATGAGCACCTCGACGGCAAAGTTGTCTCAGGGCGCGAGCGAGCAGGCGGCGTCGGCCGAGCAGGCATCCTCTTCCATGGAGGAGATGGTGTCGAACATTCAACAGAACGCGGACAACGCTCAACAGACTGAAAAGATTGCGATCAAGTCGTCGGAGGAGGCTAAGCGAACCGGACAATCGGTTGCCGAGGCGGTTGACGCGATGAAGGAAATCGCCAGCAAGATCTCTATCATCGAGGAAATCGCTCGCCAGACCAATATGCTGGCATTGAACGCCGCCATCGAAGCGGCTCGCGCCGGCGAACACGGAAAAGGATTCGCTGTCGTCGCGGCCGAAGTCCGCAAACTGGCGGAACGAAGCCAAAAGGCGGCAGGTGAAATCAACACCCTGTCGAGTTCGACGGTCATCGTCGCGGAACGGGCCGGCGAAATGCTGGAGCGGTTGGTTCCGGACATCCAGAAGACCGCTGACCTGGTGCAGGAGATCACAGCGGCGTGCAAAGAACAGAATGTCGGCGCGCAGCAGATCAACCAGGCCCTTCAGCAGCTCCAAATCGTGATTCAGGAGAACGCGGGATCGGCGGAAAACATGGCGGCCACCAGTGACGAACTGTCGGGCAAAGCCGACCAGATGCTCACAACCATCAACTTCTTTAAGGTCGGCTATGATGCCGGCGATTCATCCGATCACGAAACGAGACGCCCGCGGCGGGAGAAGCAGGCGACTGCTGGCGAGGCTGGGCGCGACCTGCAGCGGCTCGCGTCGCGTGTGGCGCCGCCGGTGAGGCCAGAGCGGAACGGCGGTGTCTCCCTGGTTCTGGAGGATGGTCCGGACCACTCAGATGACGGCGCCTTCGGGGCATAGCGGGAGGTCTGGCGATGTCTGTCGAAACAATCACAGAGGTCCGGCCGTATCTCACGTTCCGTTTGGGCCAAGAGGTTTTTGCACTGGACGTATCGAAAGTTCGTGAAGTGCTCGACTTCACGACCATTACCAAAATTCCACGCACGCCCGAGTTCATGCGCGGCGTCATCAACCTGAGGGGGAGCGTCGTACCGGTGCTCGATCTCCGGTTGGCATTCGACATGAGCATGACGGAGAAGACCGTCAACACCTGCATCATCGTGGTCGAGGTTCCGATCGATCAGGAAAACCTGGTCATCGGAGCCTTGACGGATTCGGTCGAGGAGGTCGTCGAACTCGAGCCGGATCAGATTCAGCCGCCGCCCACGATAGGAACTGTCGTGAAGACTGAATTTATCCAGGGGATGGGACGCCGGGATTCCGATTTCATAATGGTCCTGGACATCGACAAGGTGTTCTCGGGTGGAGAGCTGGAGGCGATCCGGCAGGCCAAGTGATAGCCGGCCGTGGCACAACCGGTCGGTCACCATCGTGGCTCGGTGACGTGTTCATTCCATGCACCGGTCGCCGTATTTCGTTGGAGCCAGAGTGAAGTCTCCCATACGAGTTCTGATTGTCGATGACTCCGCGGTTGTTCGGAACACACTGTCGCTCGTGCTCGGTTCAAGCCCGGAGATCGAAGTTGTCGGCACGGCTTGCGATCCGTTCATGGCCGCGGAGCGCCTTCGCGAATCCGTGCCCGATGTACTCGTGCTCGATATCGAGATGCCGAGGATGGACGGCCTGACGTTCCTCCAGAAGATCATGGATCAACATCCAATTCCGGTGGTGATCTGCTCGAGTCTGACGCGGGAGGGGAGTGAGTCCGCGCTGAAAGCGATCGAATACGGTGCGGTGGATGTAATCACGAAACCGCAAATCGGGACGCGCCAGTTCCTCGAGGAATCGAAGAAGCGGTTGTGCGACACCGTGACGGCGGCGGCACGAGCTCGGGTAGGCCGGCGGATTGCATCCGCGGAAGTCCCGCCCAAACTGACCGCTGACGCGGTGGTCGGTAAATCGGCCACCTCCGCCATGGCCGAAACTACCGAGAAGGTAATTCTCATCGGTGCGTCCACCGGCGGTGTTGAAGCGCTGACGACCATCCTCAGCGATTTGCCGGCCGATACGCCGGGTATAGTGATAGTCCAGCACATGCCCGAACATTTCACGACGACATTTGCGGCTCGGTTGGACAAGCTTTCGGCGATGTCAGTGAAGGAAGCGGCGCAGGGCGATTCGGTGTTCCGGGGTAGGGCTCTTCTCGCACCGGGCAATCGCCACCTGTTACTGAAGCGCAGCGGCGCCCGCTACTTCGTTGATATTTCCGACGGTCCTCTGGTTTGCCGCCACCGGCCGTCGGTCGATGTCCTGTTCCGAACAGGGGCCCGTTACGCCGGGAAGAACTCCGTCGGGGTGCTCCTGACGGGAATGGGTGACGACGGGGCACGCGGTCTCGCCGAGATGCGTGAGGCCGGCGCCTCCACCATCGCACAGGACGAGAAATCATCGGTCGTTTTCGGCATGCCGCAGGAAGCGATCAAGAGAGGGGCCGCTGAGCGCATTCTGCCGCTTTCAATGATTGCACCGGCTCTGGCCAAAGTGAGTTGAACATGAAAATTGAACGGGAGACGGCGGATGCGGGAACGGTTTCGGTCCGGCTGTCCGGCGAAGTGACAATTTCAGAACTCGGGTCGCTGAAGTCCGAATTGTTAGAGACGCTACAGTCCGGCCAGCCTCTGTCGCTGAACCTGCGAGACGTCAACGAGCTGGATTTCTCGAGTATTCAATTGCTTGCGGCGGCTCAGAACAGCTTCCAGGCACAGAACGTACAGTTCGACATCATCGACTCTCCAACCCAGATCTGGCGTACGCGTGCAACCGCGGCCGGCTTCCCCCTGTCATTTTTCAGAACGAACCCAATTCCGTGCTCGGCCCATGAGGAGCGGCCATGATCGAGAATCTACGAGCGACATACCGAGAGGAAGCGAACGAGCTACTCACGCAACTCGAATCGACGTTGCTGGAACTCGAGTCCGCTCCGGCCGATCTCGAGTTGATCGGACAGGCCTTCCGGCAGATGCACACGATCAAAGGGTCGGGCGCGATGTTCGGATTCGACCGAATTGCGGGTTTCACCCACGAAGTGGAATCGGTGTGGGATAGAGTTCGCAGCGGCGGCCAGGTCGTAACGCCAGCACTGATCACGATAACACTCTCCGCGCGCGACCATATCCGGACGCTTCTGGAACAGGAGTTCGGAGGGGCTGAGGTGGATGAAAGGGAGGGCGACCGCCTCCTGAATGACTTCCGGCGTCTCAGTGGGAATAGCGATCTGCAAACGATTGAGCCATTGGCGGAAAATCGGAACGACGCCGGCCAGCTGACCCATTGTCGAATCCAATTCCGCCCGGCCGAGGACATCCTGTTGAGCGGCACGCGGCCGGAGCTTTTATTAAAAGGACTCCGAGATCTCGGCCCTTGTGAGATTGTCGCCAACACGCAGCGAATCCCGCCGCTTGCGGAGTTCGACACCGACCTTTGCTACATCTCATGGGACATCCTTCTGACGACTGACCGCGGCGAAGACGCAATCCGCGATGTCTTCGTTTTCGTCGAGGACACCTCGGAACTGAAGATCGAGCCGCTGCAATGGGAGATGGATGATAGCACCAGGCCCAAGATCGGCGAAATTCTTTTGGCCCGCGGTGACATCTCGACTACCGATCTCGAGGAATCTCTTCAGAAACAGAAGCGGCTCGGCGAACACCTGATCGAGGCCGGCAGGGTGCATCCCGACGCGGTGCGGGCCGCACTCGTCGAGCAGGACCACCTCACGCGTCAGGCGAAAGAGTCGTCGAAGTCGCAGACCGTCGCGAGCATCCGCGTTACGGCGGAAAAACTCGACAGCCTCGTAAATGCGGTGGGCGAGTTGGTGACTGTGCAGGCGCGGCTCAGCCAGTTGGTCGCAGCGACCGATGACACCCAGTTTGCATCCGTGGCCGAGGATCTCGAACGGCTTACCGAGCGCCTTCGGACGGACACAATGGGGATGCGGATGCTGCCCATCGGCGCGACTTTCTCGCGTTTCCGGCGCCTGGTACGCGACCTTTCGGCCGAATTGGGAAAGCAGGTCGAGTTGACTACTGACGGCGCCGAGACGGAACTCGACAAGAACGTCATCGAACAACTCAATGACCCGCTGGTGCATATCATCAGAAACTGTATCGACCACGGGATCGAATCCCCGGGGGTTCGCACGGAACTCGGGAAATCGGCGGTGGGGCAGATACGGCTGTCGGCCGTGCACTCCGGCACGCACGTTCTGATCACTGTCTCCGACGATGGCGCCGGACTCGATCGCGATGTGATTCTTGCGAAGGCGATTGAAAAAGGGCTGGTTGCGCCAGGCGTTGAACTCTCGGACAACGACGTCTACCGATTGCTTTTCCAGCCAGGCTTTTCGACGGCCCGCGAGGTGACCGAAATCTCGGGCCGAGGGGTGGGTCTCGATGTCGTCGAGCGCAGCATCAGCGCCCTTCGCGGGTCGGTCGAAGTTCGCACGCACAAAGGCGAGGGTACGACTTTTGTACTCAGGCTTCCGCTGACGCTGGCAATCATCGACGGCCTGCTGGTCGTCGTTGGAGATCAGTACTTCGTGATGCCAGTGTCGAGCATTCTGGAGTGCGTCGAACTTACGCGCGAGGAACAGGCCCGGCACGGACGCCGCGCGGTGGTTGTCCGAAACGAGATGATCCCTTATGTTCAACTCCGCGATCACTTCTCGGTGAACAGTGAGCGTCCGCGAATCTCGCAAGTGATCCTCGCGGAAACAGCGGAAGGTAAATTCGGATTTGTGGTGGACCGCGTCATCGGCGATCATCAGACCGTGATCAAGAGCCTCGGCCGGGTATTCCGCGATGTCGTCGGTATTTCGGGCGCCACGATTCTGGGCGACGGCGCCGTCGCACTCATTCTGGATCTCGACAAACTTGCCGGCGAAGCGATCGCACTGGCCGCCGCATAGGCGCGCGACAGGGTCGACTGTCTCGCGCAATCCGCTTGTGAAACTGTAACTTGGCGCTCGTGGCGGCCGAGGTTCGCCGGGCCATTGATACACTGAAGTTTTATCAATGCGTCAAAAAATACGTTCGACGACCATCCTGTGCGTCCGAAGGAACAACAAAGTCGTGATGGCTGGCGATGGTCAGGTTACGTTTGGACAAGAGGTTCTGAAGTCGTCCGCCAAAAAACTGCGCCGGTTGTACAACGGAAAGATCATCGCCGGATTCGCTGGAGCCACCGCCGATGCATTTGCGCTGTTTTCGCGATTCGAAGCCAAACTCGAGCAGCACAATGGAAACCTGCCGCGCTCCGTGGTGGAACTTGCCAAGGAGTGGCGCACTGACCGGATCTTGCGCCATCTCGAAGCTCTGCTGCTAGTTGCGGACGTGAAGGACACCTTCATTGTCAGCGGCAACGGCGACGTGATCGAGCCGGACAACGAGGTGGCGGCCATTGGTTCGGGTGGCCCGTTCGCCAAAGCCGCGGCCACCGCCCTGGTCGAAAACACGAAACTACAGGCCCGCGAAATCGTCGAGAGGGCAATGGCGATCGCCGGCAAGATCTGCATCTACACCAATGAGAGTGTCACCTTCGAGGAACTCGAATAATGGTGATTTACTTACCCGCACAGGCCAGCGACGAGCGGCCGATCCTGGATGAACTCACTCCTCGTGAAATCGTCCGCGAACTCGATCGTTACGTGATCGGTCAGGCGGATGCCAAACGCGCGGTCGCCGTGGCACTCCGTAATCGCATCCGCCGGCAGAAACTCGAGCCGGAGATGGCCGAGGATGTTATCCCCAAGAACATTCTCATGATCGGCACCACCGGCGTCGGCAAAACGGAGATCGCGCGCCGGTTGGCGAAACTCGCCAATTCACCATTTCTGAAGGTCGAGGCGAGCAAATTCACCGAGGTAGGATACGTCGGCCGCGATGTCGAAGCGATGATCCGGGACCTCGTGGACATTTCGATCGACATGGTCCGCGAAGAGCGTCTGGACGAAGTCGCCGAGCGCGCCGAACGAAACGCAGAGGAACGCCTGCTCGACCTGCTGATGCCGCCGCAGCCCGAGACCACTGAAAGTACGGAGCGCACGCGCGAAAAGTTGCGCGAACGGTTGCGTGCCGGCAAACTCGACGACCGCCTGGTGGAGGTGGACGTCAAAGATCGCGGACCTACGTTCGAGATCACCACCAACGCCGGCATTGAAGAGATGGACGTCAACCTGAAGGATGTCCTTCCCACGCTGTTCGGCGGGCGCACGCGAAAGCGCAAGATGCGTGTGGGCGAGGCGCTCGAGTACCTGATCCAGGAAGAAGAGCAGAAACTCATCGACATGGAGCAGGTGACGCGCGTGGCGCTGGAGCGTGTCGAGCGCAACGGCATTATCTTCCTGGACGAAATCGACAAGATCGCGGGGCGTGAAGCCGGGCATGGACCCGACGTGAGCCGCGAAGGCGTGCAGCGCGACATCCTGCCGATCGTCGAAGGCACCACCGTGAATACGCGCCACGGATTCGTGCGCACCGACCACATTTTGTTCATCGCGGCGGGTGCGTTTCACGTTTCCAAGCCGACCGATCTGATCCCGGAATTGCAGGGCCGCTTCCCCATACGGGTGGAACTTAAGGCGCTGTCGAAAGACGATTTCGTCCGCATTCTCAAAGAGCCGAAGAACGCCCTCGTGAAGCAGTACATCGCGTTGATGGATACCGAGGGAATCAAACTGCACTTCACCGACGATTCGCTCGAAGCGGTCGCCGACTACGCCCAACGAGTCAACGAATCCAGCGAGAACATCGGTGCCCGCCGCCTGCACACGATCATGGAGAAAGTGATCGAAGAAATCTCGTTCGCAGGGCCGGATCTCAAAAAGAAGAACGTCCGGATCGACGCGGCCTATGTGCACAAGCGGCTCGCCGACATCGTCAAGGACCAGGATCTCAGTAAGTACATCCTGTGATGGCTTGCGATCGAACGCGAGCAGCCGGAATCCTGTTCTCCGCCTGCCTGCTGGCGTCCTGCGGGTACGTCGGAGAGCCGCTTCCTCCGGCCTTGAACATTGCGTCGCCGGTCAGCGATTTGCGAGCTATCGAAATCGGGGATCATTTCAAGATCGACTTCACGATCCCTCCGCTCACCACCGAGGGCCTCGTGATAAACCGGCTGGGCACAGTGGACCTGCGCATAGGCGCTGGCACTGCGCCGTTCAATGCGGATCGTTGGTCCGAGACCGCGACCCAGGTGCCGGTGAATGCCGATCGAACCGGACCCGTACACGTCGACGTTCCGGTTGCGGCGTGGGTTGGGCAGGAGGTTGTCATCGGAGTGCGTGTCATCAATCCGAAAGGCCGCGCATCGGGCTGGTCGAACCTGCTATCGACGCGTGTGGCGAGTCCGGTCCCCACACCGGCTAACGTCGTCGCGAAGTCCGACCCGCAAGGCGTTCGATTGGAATGGACGAGCGGCGAGAGATCGTTCCGCATTTTGCGAAAGGGGCCGGAGGACAAGCAGGCGGCGCAGATTGGCGTCTCGGAGAAGCCGGAATACGTGGACGCAACGGCGCATTTCGGCACCGCATACCAGTACGAGGTACAGGCGTTGCACGACGGGGCCGAAAGCGAAGTCGCCGCTCCGGTTTCGTTGACGCCTCGCGATGTTTTCCCACCAGCGGTACCGGGGGGCCTGAACGCGATCGCCGGCATCGGAGCTATCGAACTGACGTGGGACCGGAACACCGAGTCCGACCTGAAAGGCTACAAAATATACCGCGCCCTGTCCGGGACCGCCGCTCTCGAACTGCTCTCGGACGTGCTCGATACACCGGCCTATACCGACCGCCAGATCGAGGCAGGCAAGCGGTACAGATACGCCGTCACCGCCATCGATCAGAATGGCAACGAGAGCAAACAATGTGCCGCGGTGGAAGTGACCGCGCCCTGAGCATTTATGAAACGAGTTCGATTTTCCCTGAATCGCAATATAGTCCCGACGACGATGGATACGCCCGAAGTGCAGTATGCGGACTTATCAACAGTGGATCGGACTTCCGTGCGCCTTCTCCCGCCTTGCGCCCCGACCAAGATCGTGTGCGTTGGACGGAACTATCCGGAACATGCGAAGGAACTCGGGAATGAAGTTCCGGCGGAGCCGCTGATCTTTCTGAAGCCGCCTTCTTCGTTGATCGCGTCGGGTGATGCGATCGTGTATCCCAACATCTCGCAGCGCGTAGATCACGAAGGCGAACTCGGAGTGGTGATCGGGCGCCGCGGGCGCAACATCGCAAGAGAAGACGCAATGGAGTACGTTGCCGGTTTTACGTGCGTCAATGATGTGACGGCGCGCGACCTGCAACGCAAGGACGGCCAGTGGACTCGGGGAAAGGGCTTCGACACGTTCTGCGCAGCCGGTCCGTCTATGGTTTCAAGAGACGACGTTCGCATCGCCGATCTCAGGATCATCACGCGGGTGAACGGGGAGGTGCGGCAAGATGGTTCCGCCGCGGACATGCTTTTCCCGGTGGATGTTATCATCTCTTACGTAAGTGCGTTCATGACTCTGGAACCTGGCGATCTCATCGCCACTGGCACGCCGCCCGGCGTGGGACCGATAGAGCCAGGGTCCACGGTCCAAGTCGACATTGCGGGGATCGGGATTCTGGAGAACCCGGTCGTTTCCGCGTAACGAGCGTTAAGACCGTTACTGGGTAGCGACTCAAACCGAGCCGTTTCATAACGGAAGCTGGAGGAGTTGAGGATGAAGTTTTTCCTGGATACAGCCAATCTGGACGAATTACGGCGCGGGGCAGACCTGGGCCTGGTGGATGGAGTCACTACGAACCCCACGCTGATCGCGAAAGAAGGCAACCCGATTGACGAGCAGATCCGAAAGATCTGCGACATCGTCGACGGCGACATCAGCGCTGAGGTGGTTTCCACTCAGACGAAAGAAATGCTGACAGAAGGGCGGAAACTCGCGAAGATTCACAAGAACGTCGTTGTGAAACTGCCGTTGATTCGCGACGGAATTCGCGCCTGCGCGGCTCTGAGTAAAGAAGGAATTCGTAGTGAACGTCACGCTGTGCTTTTCGGCGGCGCAGGCCATGCTCGCGGCAAAGGCAGGAGCGTACATCGTCAGTCCCTTCGTCGGCCGAATTGACGACATTGGCTGGAATGGGATGCACTTGATCGACGAGATCGTTCACATTTACCGGAACTACGACATCAAGACACAGGTGCTGGCCGCGTCCCTGCGAACGTCAACGCACGTGATCGAGGCCGCCAAGGCCGGAGCCGCGATCGGCACGATGCCGTTCAAAGTGCTAGACTCGATGTTCAATCATCCATTGACTGATAAGGGATTGGAACAATTCCTGAAGGACTACGCCAAAGCCTTCCAGGAAGAGCCAGTCACGCGTTAATAAACATGTCCACGCCCGTTCTGCAAGTCTTCGGACTCGCGGTTTTTGCCGGCCTGCTACTGAGCGCGGCAGTGTGGATCCTGGTCCGTCGTCGTGATTCGCCGGAGAAACGGGAACGCAAACGCAGGTTGTTGGTGAACGAGCGTGGACGTTTCGCTTACGGCACGGTCACGGACGCCGATCCCGGTACGGTGTACTACTCGTACTCGGTAGCCGGCGTAGAGTACCGCACGGCTCAGGACATATCGCAACTCACCGCGGTGCTTCCTGATGCTCCGGACCGGCTGATCGGATCGGTGACTTTGAAGTACCTGCCGCGGAACCCCGCGAATTCCATTATCATTTGTGAAAACTGGTCGGGACTGCGATCACCGGCCACCAAGGAGACCATTCCTCATGATGCGTAAAGCGATCCTGTCCTCTATCGGCGTTCTTCTCCTGTTCGGAGCGGGCCTGCTTGTCGGCGCGAACCAGTTCGGCAAACCGAAATCGGTCCTCCATATCGTCACCGTGCGATGGAAAGCCGATGCTCCGGAAGATCAACGTCAGGCTGCCGTGAAAGGCATCGAAAAGATGGCGGCCGAGATCCCGGGAATCAAGAACGTTTGGACCAAAACGCTAAAAGTCCAAGGCCAGGGATACAACAACGTATTCGTAATGGAATTCGCCGACGCAGCCGCGTTCGAGGCATACGCCGACAATCCCGCACACAAAGCCTGGGAGAAGGTTTACCTTCCGATTCGCGACAGCAGCACCACCCACGACGTCACGAATTGACGCCGGCCATCGCACCGGGAAACGCGCGAACGATGTGCCTCTCGAGGAGGTTGGTGGTGACGTTCCGGCTGATCGATTCCTCGCACGCGATGAGCATATCGGTATAGCGGCTGCAGATTTTCGCGGCTACCTTGTAGCCCACATGCAGCAATTGACGAACGTGTGGATTGTACAGCGCGCACGATGGGTCGTGCCGTAGCGCTCCCGCGAGTTGCTCCGCGCTCCAGTGTTGCACCTCGGACGGAGATGGGAGCCGGCTCTTATCGATGTCGATCACAGCCGCGTATGGTTCGCATAACGCGTCACAGCCGGCGTAGGCGTTGGCGTAGACTTCCTTCGCGAGCGACAGGCCGTCGTCGCCGCCCTCCGCGAGCCCGATCAGTTCTTCGAGCCACGTCGTGCCGGCGGTTTTGAGGTGCACCCCCGCCCCGGTTCGTTCGAGCACTCGCCGGATGCCTGGATAGATCGAGAACTTGTCACTGCCGGAATGCACGCTCAGCTTCAGGTTGGCGGGCAGCGGGTACAGTTTCACTGCGTGCGCGATTACTGCGAGATCGGCGGCGAACTCGCGTTCGAACCCTTGCGGATCGCCGACGAAATCGACGCCCTTGTTGAACCGGCCCGTGAATTTCGGGGCGATGGTCTGAATCGGGATCCGTTCATCGGACAAAGCCGCGAGGATGATCAACAACTCGGGAGGCGTCTGAGGCTGGTCGGTCTCGTCCATCGAAACCTCCGCGACGAAGGTGCCGCGGTCCTTGCGGGATTCGATGTGGCGATAGATCGCGCCGGCTTCCGCAGCGGCGGCCAGGTATTTCGAGGCTACCCGCGCGACCGAGGCATCCGTCGCGTCGATGGGTGCGTCGAGGCCGGGCATTTCGATGCGGCCCTTCAACTCAGGATGTCTGCGGATGAACGAACTGACGCTATCGCCGGCGACGGGTCTGCCGATCGCGTCCGCCACGTCGATGGTGAAGAAATCGCTCGCCTCGAGAAAGGTCTCCACATTGCCGAGATTGATATGGTCGGCATCGACATAATACGGGCGCGTCCAACCCAGCGCGCGAACGGCTTCATCAGCGGCGATTCGGACGCTCGAGGGGTGAGAGCCCACGATGCCGTGTTCGCGGAACGATTTGTTCCAGACCGGCACCACAGAAATGCCGCGCTCGCCCGCCAATATGCATGCTTTCAGTTGTGCCTTTGCCTGGTGGGCGAAGCGATCGCCGGTCCCGATTGAATACCTTTGCAGTTCGAGCATCTAGGAGAAGAATACCGCGGTGTCCAACTCAAGGTGCCGGAAGCCTCGGTCTATGAAACAATTGTCCGTGTTCTTGGAGAAACGTAAATGAGCTCTCAGGTCTACGCGGACACGCCGTCTCAGCCACCGGCGCCGCTTTCGGCGGATTCGATCCGTGAACAGGTGGAGAAGGAACTTGCAGCTACGCGTTTTATCGATGTTCATGCGCACCTTTTCGCGCCGGCTCTCGGGTCCTTGGGATTGTGGGGGATCGATGAACTCGTCACGTATCACTATTTAGAGGCTGAGCTATTTCGCTTCTCCGGCATACGGCCGGATCAATACTGGACCCTGTCGAAGCGCGAACGCGCGGACCTGATCTGGCGAACGCTGTTCGTCGAGAATACTCCCATTTCCGAGGCGACACGGGGCGTTGTGGCGGTTCTATCGGCGTTCGGGTTGCCCGTTGATCGCACCACTCTCGATGAGGCGCGGGCATTTTTCGCTTCCCGGAAGATCGGCGACCACATCCGGCACGTGTTCGAACTCGCCGGGATTAGCGAAGCGGTGATGACGAACGATCCGCTCGATCCCGAAGAAGCGTTCCTGTGGATGAAAGGAGTGGAACCCGATCCGTTGTTTCATCCGGTGCTGCGTCTGGACCGCATTCTGAACCGATGGGCAGAGCATTGGACAGTCTTGCGGGAACAAGGCTATGACGTGAACGCCGAGGCATCCGGTAAATCGGCGACCGAAGTTCGACGCTTTCTTGCCGCATGGGTCGGACGGATGCGCCCGGTCTACATGGCCGTCTCGCTGCCCGATACGTTCGCGTTTCCCGAGGAAAGCACACGAGCGCGCGTGCTGCGGGATTGCGTTCTACCGAGTTGCCGCGAATTCGCGATTCCGCTGTCGTTGATGATCGGTGTTCGATACCAGGTCAACCCGGCTCTTCGTCTGGCGGGCGATGCTGCCGGCAAGGCGGACCTTCGCGCGCTCGAACGCCTCGCCTGCGATTACCCGGAGAACCGGTTCCTGGTGAGCGTCCTCAGCCGCGAAAATCAGCACGAACTCTGTGTCTACGCGCGCAAATTCAGGAACCTGATGCCGTTCGGCTGCTGGTGGTTCTTGAATAATCCGTCAATGGTCGAGGAGATCACGCGCGAACGGCTGGAGATGCTCGGGCCGAGTTTCATTCCGCAACACTCGGATGCGCGCATTCTGGAACAGGTGGTTTACAAGTGGCGCAACACGCGCCGCACCCTCGCGCCGATTCTCGCGAATTCCTACAAGCTGCTGGTGGAGGATGGACGGGCAGTAACCACCGCAGACATCCGCCGCGATGTGAATCGCTTGTTCCGAACGAATTTCGAGCAATTCACCGGACTGCAAAGCGCTAACGCACCGGCCGGACAATGATACTTGTGGCGCGGCACGTCTCGCCAATGTCGGCGCTGCACGCGCGGCCCTTCAGGTCTTTCGTCATGCACACCCGCATTTCGGACAGGTAACGTCCGCTGCACTGGATTTTGAAGGAGTCCGCTGGAAATGACGGGTTCGAGCGAACGAATCGCGCCTTGCCTTCCGCGGGAGGTATCTCGATATCCGTCACAGGACCTTTGAATTCGTCAGGGATTTGAACCGCGGCGAATGCCCTCTGAATGAGCTGGAAATATTTCGATACGCTCAGGCCGGAACAGGTGCCGTGTTTATCCCACTCATGCTCGATGAGGGTTGGGCTGGGCATCAGCGGGAGCATTGAATCCACTAAAGACTGGGGGACGTTGGATCCCGATTTGCACGACTGCGGGTATCCGCGCTCGAATTGGGGCCAGAGCCCGTGCACCACGAAACCGAACCGGCGGCCTTCTCCGCACTGGCCCGTGTCGTGGCTTCCGCTGGGTCCGGCACAATACTCGGGCGACCAGGACAAGCTCAACACGTAATAGTCGAAGACGCCCGGCCGGTTCTTATTCTTCGACTTGTTTTTGGACTTCGCATCGACGGGCGCGATGAACAACAGCGCGAGCGTGAGGATAACGACAAGCGTTCGGGGCATGGAATACGCCGGTATCATATCGGATTGTGAGCTGGTCGGTATCACCGTTTCACGACGTTGTTATCATTCCTCGATGAGACAGAAATTCTCGACCAACACGCCGTGGGAACCGGTGGTGGGATATTCGAGAGCCGTACGCACCGGGAACCAAATTTTCGTGACGGGGACCACGGCGACGGACGAAGAGGGGAACGTCGTAGGCGCCGGCGACGCTTATGCGCAGGCGCTCCAGACGCTGCGCAACATCGAGTCGGTATTGAAGCGTGCGGGAGCCGAGATGCGCCATGTCGTGCGAACGCGAATGTTCGTAACCGACATCTCGAGGTGGCAGGAGATCGGGCGGGCGCACGCCGAGTTCTTTCGCGACATACGCCCGGCGGCGACGATGGTGGAAGTCCGGAGGCTCATCGATCCCGACATGCTGGTCGAGATTGAGGTCGACGCAGTTATCGACGATTGAGGACGGACGCGCAACCGCGTAGCGCTAGAGACCCGTGCCCTGAAGCCGCCGCCGTATATAGAAGAAGCCGCTCCAACAGGCGAGCGCGCCGAGGCAAACCAGGGCCGTTTCCACGGGCGGTGCTTTTTGCAGAAACGTCCACGTGATCCCTTCAGGGCCGAACCCGAAGGAAAGCGGTACCAGCGTCAGGAACAACGCAATCCCCATCAGTGTGCCCCGCCACCACAGAAGCTGCCGGGTCGCGTTCAATATCTGCTTCTCGCGTGCCGGCTGAAGCGCTTGTCGAACCTCCGGTATCGGGTTGGCGCGCAGCACCTGAATGGTGCGGGCGAGTCCCGGATCGTGCTGGAGGAATTCTTCCACCAGAGCTACGGTGTCGGCACTCGCCTCGCCGGCCACGTAGGCCGGCAGCAGGTCGTGAATTACGTTGGTTGTTACGTTCATTGAGCGGATACTCCTTCGTGGCGAATTTGTGCGAGTTTGAGCCGTAACCGGTGGACCTTTACCTTGACAGTTGCAACCGGTACGCCAAGGGAAAGTGCGATTTCCTCATACGAAAGGTCCTCGGTGACCCGCATCAATAGCGCTGCCCGATCCACCTCCGGAAATTGCTGCAACGCGCGCAGGACACGGTCGAGTTCGTCCTTCATTTCCACCTGGCGCGACATGCTCTGGCTTCTCTCAAGCGTGGCGTCGTTCACTTCTTCGAGGCCTCGATGCCGAACGAGACGGCGGCGTTCCATCAGCCACAGATTGCGGGCGATCGTCAGCAGATAACCTTTGACTGTCGCCAGGCGTACCGGTTCCGCGGAGCCCCAGACACGAATGAACGTCTCTGAAGTGATGTCCTCAGCGAGTGCGGGATCGCCTGACAAGTACAAAGCGAAACGGTAAACATCTCGCGAGTACTTCTCGTACAACTCATGAAACCCGGTCATCGGAACGGCTCTTGCTCACGTAAAGAATATGCCTTCACGTGCTGAAAGTTTCCGTGCAAACGCAATTGCCGCGCGTACCGAATGCTCGGGACTTTGCAGGCTGCAGGATTACGATGACAGACGCCGGATCACATCGAGCAGGACGTTGCCCACCACTTCCAGGCTGTGCGCGCTCAATTTGTCCATCGTGTCTTTGTCCGTGTGCCAGTAGGAATTGTCGGGACCGTAATCGAAGTCGATGAGGTCGAGGGCATTGACGCCGTTGCGGATGAACGGCATGTGATCGTCCTCGATCGCGCCCCCGAATTCGAGGAAGTATTTGCCGTAGCCCAGTTCCTTGGCGGTTTGCCACACAAGACGGCGGAGCGCTGCCGAGGAGTTCATCTCCTGCATGATGCCGAGGTCCTTGTCCCCGATCATGTCCACGTTGATCAATGCCTTGATGCGCGAAAGAGTTCCATCGGCGGCCCACTTATCGGCAAGGTGCCGGCTACCATGCAAGCCGTCGGTGGACGACCATTCTCCGATCGCTTCCTCGCCGTCGAACCAGACGAAGTACACGTCATCGGCGTACGAACGGGTATTGGCTACGTGGGCCAACTCGAGCAGCAACCCAGCCGAAGCGCCTCCATCGTTGGCGCCGACAAAGTGACGTCCGGGGACCATCTTCGTGTCATAGTGCCCGGTGATCACAATCGCACGTCCGGAAGTGCCGGGAAACTTTGCGATGATGTTCGTCATCGGTATGGCGCCGCGCGGGGTGGAACCTTGAAACGAATCCTCACTGACCTGACACTTCATCCCGTGGAGTTGGGCTTTGAGCCAGGCCCGCATGTTCTGGATAGGGGCGGAACCCGGCGGGCGAGGCCCGAAGGACACAGCCTTCTTCGTATACTCCAGCGCGCCGGAGCCGCTGAAATCGATGGCGAATGCCGGCAGTGCGGCGAGTATCAGAATTAGGGCTTTCGCGCGGTGCATATATATCCCAGTGTAAAGTTGCGCCGGCGGTCAAGACCATCGAGCCAGGGAAGAATCATGGCAGGCGGCCCGAAGAAGATAGCGGCGATGAAGAATAGCGCCCCGGGGAAGAACTGGAGTGCGTTGAGCATCCGGCGCGCGAGGAGACGGAAGAAGCCGCCCACCGGCTCGATACGGATATCGATGTACCCGCTTCGCTCCAACAGGTAGCGAACGCCGTACTGCGTGTACCGGAAGAAATCGTGCGGGGTTTGGTGCTCTTCCCATTCGTGTGGAACTACCAGCAGCAGTCGTCCTCCCGGAGCGAGCACACGCAGTAGTTCGGCGAGCACGCACCGAGGCTCCTTGACGTGCTCGAGAGTGACGATGTTCACAACGGCATCGAACACATTCGAAGGGAAGGGAATCGAGGTCAGGTCGGCCAATGCATCGAGTTCGGAGTAGTTCCATGCGGAGTCGCCGATGCCGAGGTCAATTGCCGTGTACCGCTGGCGAGGAAATCGATCCTTGTATGCGCACTCACCGGCGCCGGCGTCGAGCACACGCGCGTTTTCATCGAGTTCAGCGGCGAACGAACAAACGCGATCGTCAATCGCCGCCTCGAAGTGGAGGATGTAGCGGCGAAGCGGGCGCGGCAATCGCGATTGCAGGGCGCGGTAGTTCACGGGTGTGAATCGGGGCTGCGAAGCGGCACCGTCGGCTGGGTTCCCTTCACCGCGCCTTCCGGGCCTCGATCATAATTGTCGAACCTGCGCGGCACGCGGCCTCGAGCAGGGTAAAGGGCAGGCAGGCGGCTACCAATGCCGAATACAACAGGTCTTTGGCCAGCCGCATATTCGGGCTCTCATCCACCTGCCGCACACGCCGCGACATAGGATCGAGCCAGGGGGCCAGGGTCGTAGCCAACCCCGCCGGGTTGTCACGCAGCGAGAACTGCTTCCAACGCACGGGCACGAATCCGTTTTCGCGAATCAGTGAATCCAGATCGGACTGGCGGAAGTTGAACAGATGCCGCGGCACATCGATGCCGTTCCAACGCTCTCCGAATAACAGGAACTGCCAGCAGGCAGCGTTCGGCACTTGCACTACCAACCGGCCCCCCGGCCTCAGAACCTCGCGCGCTGTCTCAAGGTAGGCAGCCGGATAATACAGATGCTCGAGGAGATGGAACATGGTCACCACCGAACAACTCTCTCGCGGCAGCGGTATCTGTGGGAGCAGTGCGGTCACGGTGGGTACCCCGTTGTAGTGCAGGGCGACGCGGGCTGCGTCGACGGAAACATCGAGGCCCACCACCGGTGCTCCGCGTTCGGCCATCATCCGCAGAAATAGGCCGCCGCCACACCCGATGTCGAGCACCGGTCCGGACTCTCCCGAATTGCGCAGCGCGCGTTGAACGAACCGGACGTGATCCAGCAGCACCATGCGGCGGTAGCGCTGCTCCAGTTGATCCGCCTTCGTTTCGCCGGGAGCAAACCAATACGATTGCGGATAGTAGGTTCCGAGTTCTCGCGGCTCAGGCTGCGGATCGAGCCGCATCAGGTGGCATTGCGAGCATTCGACTACGGTGAAGGTGCGATCCGTAGTGGCATACAAGCGGTCGCCGGCCCGAAAGAGGACGATCATTTTGCGACAGCCGCAGGCCGGGCATTGCGATCCCTCTTCGGTTTCCGATTCGCGGCCGGGAGCCGGCGGGTGCGGGACGAGCGGGCCTTCTCGACTGGAAGGAACTCGATCGCTTGCGTCGGGCTTGACCGAACGGCTCACGTCGCCTGCTCGGAAAGATCTTTGAGGCTGATCCGGTGCGACAGAATCAGGCGCCGGACCTCGGATGGGCTCAACTTTCGGATTCGATTCAGAGAACGCCGCTTTGCGATCATCTTCGGAACGAGCGGCAAGGCGGAGAGATTGCCCTTCACCAAGGCCAACAGGATTCGCAGCTTTCCCGCCAAGCCCGGGAACCGGGCGGCCTCGCCCTTGCCCGTCGCGCCCGCCCAAGCTCCCGCGGCCATCCGAGCCAGCCAATACACGCCGTTCAGCCACAGCAGGCTCCAGGGAAAGAGTTTCGCTGCCAGCAGAATTCTGTTTCGCTCAATCAGTTCCAGTCTGCGGGACGACAACAGCCCGAGGCTTGCCCCGCGATGATGAAGCACAACCGCGGTGGGAACGTAAAGGCATCTCCACCCGGCGATGCGAGCCCGCAGGCCGAGTTCCGCGTCGTCGGCATAGGCAAAGAAGTCCTCGTCGAAGCCACCAATCTCATCCAGCATCGCGCGGCGATACATGGCGGCGCAACCGTCGGGCCACAGGACCTCTTCGACACGGTCGAACTGACCGCGATCGAGTTGGCCCGATCCGCGTCCCCGATTTTGCCCGTCCGGGTAGATCAGGTGTCCCGTCTTGTCGATCCGTTCAGGCTCCTCGTAGACCAGGATCTTCGAGGCTGCCATTCCGATGCCGGAGTCGGAATCGAAAGCACTCGCGAGATCCGCGACCCAGGTGGGAGAGGCGACCGCGTCGTTGTTAAGCAACGCTATCAGCGCGCCGCGGGAGGCCTCGATGCCGCGGTTGTTGCCCCCGCAGAACCCCAGGTTTTGACGATTGCGGATAACCGTCAAAGGCAGCCGCTCGCCGAATTCCAATTCCGCCATTTCCGCAGATCCATCGGTGGACGCATTATCGACTAAAATTACTTCGGCGAGCGGAAAAGTTTGCGCGGCGAGCGATTCCAAACAGGCCCGGAGCAACTCCCGGCGATTCCAATTAACAACGATAATTGAGACACTTACCGCAGTTGGTTTGTTGGGTATCAACTGTTGAATGTAGTATTATAGCCTTACATTCGATCTAACAAGGCGGACACTGATAGTTATGACGTCCGTGGGCGAGAAGTTGCGGCGTGAGAGGATAAGACAGGGGCTCGATCTCGACACCCTGGCGGGTATGACAAGGATCCATGCCCGGTACCTGTCCGCCATCGAAACCGGGAACACCGACGATCTTCCCGGCGGTTTCTTTTACAGGAGCTTCGTCCGGCAGTACGCAACTGCTCTGGGCATCGAGACGGCCGAGGTTGAGGCAGAACTCGAGCGGGTCCGCGAAGCTGAAGCCCCGGTGCTATCCCAGGCTTTAGCGCAACCCGAGTTCCCCGTGAAACCGATGGATCCCATCGTCGCCGCAGATAACCGGCGAATGAGTTCGGGCCGTATCTGGACTTCGGTGGTGTTGCTGGCGGCTGTGCTGGTTGGCTGCTCAGCGTTCTACGCCTGGTGGCGGAGGTTGGAAACGGCGTCGGCGGCGCGCGCCGAAGAAGCCGTCAGCACCCCGGTTACGCAGGCTAAAAATACGGTACCGGCGGCGACCGCGCCGGTAGATGGAGCCAGCGCCGAAACCCCCGCGCCTCCGGCCGATCCGTCCGCTTCCGAGGACGCGCCGGCCGTAAGCCCTGATGCGCTGACAACCCAATCGGCTACAGTTTCCACGCCGCCCGACGATCACGTCGTGTTCCGTCTGGTGGCATCCGAAGAGACTTGGCTTTCGGTTACCGCCGACGGCAAAACGATCTTCACCGGCCTGCTCTCTCCCAATGAGACCAAAACCCTGTCGGGCAAATCGACGGCGAAAATCAAGGTCGGAAACGCCGGAGGAGTGGCAGTAACCTGGAACGGCAAGACCATCGGAACGATCGGACCGCGAGGACAGGTGCGGACCCTGGTAATGACGCCGGACAATTACCAGATCATCGCGCCGACCCCGGCGAATCAGGCTGGGCGGACGGGTTCGCTGTAGACGCCGCGGGCCGCAACATCGACGCACGTTTCTTCTGCCGCTCCAGCCGCAGTAATTCGCGCCGGCGCCGCTGCTTGATGCTGTCGTCCACTTTGCGCCAGAACTTCATGAAGTAGCCGATGGCCGACACCACTCCGAACAGCACCACTGCCCATAACGCGAGTCCAGATGCCTGCTCTAGCTGTGGCCAGTGGATGCTCAGCATCACCAGGCAGATTGCGGCTACCTGCGCGACCATCTTCGTCTTGCCGAGATCGCTGGCCTTGATCGTGTAGCCCTCGGCCGCCGCGATGCTGCGCAGCCCGGTAACCGCGAATTCGCGTCCGACAATTACGACTACCATCCAGCCCGGCACGCGCCGGATTTGCACCAGCGCGATCAGAGCCGCGGAGATCAGCAGTTTGTCGGCGATCGGATCGAGTAGCGTGCCAACGGTGGTGATCTGTTGCCAGCGACGGGCGAGGTAGCCGTCAAGCAGGTCGGTGGCTGCCGCGACCAGGAAGATCGTCAATGCCCAGAAATCTTTATAGGCGTCGAGGGCGGCGACGTCAGACCGGAAATCCTGCTGTACCAGAACTGCTACCAGCAGTGGCACAAAAAAGATCCGAAGCAGCGTCAGGAAGTTGGGCAGATTCATCCGGACACTCAAATGATACTAGGTGCCCGGTGCGTCCGTCAGGTACGATTTCAATCGCCGGCGGACCGATTCCGGGACGTCCGCTTCGATCTCGCAATATTCTTCTTCGTAGCGCGTCGAGATCACTCGCGCACGCTCATGCAGAAGGTGCGGTCCGGCTCCTTCTCCGACCGGGAAACGGAAGATCGCCCGGGAAACGGGATCCACGAGGAGCATTCGGTCTATGACCTCGAGCAAGCGCTCGATACCAGCGCCGCTGCGCGCAGAGATGGCGACCGAATTGGCAGGCAGGTCGTGATTCACTTCGCGAAGAATGCGATGCGCGGTTGTGTCCACGTCGAGTTCGGGGTCCGGCAGCAGATCCACTTTGTTCATCACGAGGATCTGTGGGGTTTCGCGGGCGCCAATCTCTCCGAGAACGCGAAAGACATGAGCCGTGTCGTCGGCGGCATGTGGACCCGATACGTCCACGACGTGCAGCAACAACTCAGCCTCGACGACTTCTTCGAGCGTCGCCCGAAATGCCTTCACCAGCGTAGTGGGCAGGCTGCGGATGAAACCGACCGTATCGCTCACCAGAATGCGGCGGTTCGATGGCAGGTCGATGTAACGCACCGTCGGATCGAGGGTCGCGAACATGCGGGCATCGGCGACTACCGACGCACCGGTCAGACGGTTGAATAGCGTCGACTTCCCCGCGTTGGTATAACCGACGAGCGCCACGGTGGCCAGCGGCACGGATTGGCGCTGGCGCCGCTGTATGCTTCGCCCGGCCCGCACTTGTTCCAGATCCTGAGTGATGGTCTTGATGCGCCTCTGGATCTTGCGCCGATCGGTTTCGAGTTGTGTTTCACCGGGACCGCGCGTGCCGATGCCGCCGCCCAGCCGGGACATTTCGATGCCGCGTCCGGTGAGGCGTGGAAGGATATAGTTCAGTTGGGCCAGTTCCACCTGCAGTTGACCTTCACGAGTGCGGGCGCGGCGCGCGAATATGTCCAGGATCAGTTGTGTGCGATCAATGATTTTGACATCGAGAGCACGCTCCAGGTTCCGTTGTTGGGTTGGTGTGAGATCGTTATCGAAGACGATGAGGTCGGCGTTCTCCGCCGCGGCGAGCGCGCGGAGTTCATCGACTTTGCCGGATCCGACGAGGGTTGCGGGGTCAGGCCGGTCTCGCCGTTGAATGCTGCGTCCAACGATTTCCGCGCCGGCACTTCGTGCCAGGGTGGCGAGTTCTTCAATGGATTCTTCCGCGGGTGCAGCCAGCCTGTCCGCGGGCACACGAATCGATTTCCGGCCCGAAGCCGTCAATTCCAGACCGACGAGTAGGGCACGCTCCCGGCCAGGATCTTGCGCCAAACTGGACCTACTGCTCCGGTGGCTCCGTTACGGGCGCACCCGGCGCCGGATGGGGTCCGGTGCCAACAGCCGAACCCTGCATGTGAGGCCCCGGAGACGAGTGAAATGGTTTCGACACGACGACCGTCGAGATCGCGTGCTTAAAAATCAACTGCTCCTGATTGTTGGTTTCGAGAATCACCGAATACTTATCGAAGCTTTTTATCCGCCCAGAGAGCTTTACACCGCTCATCAGGTAAATCGTGAGAAACGTCTTTTCCTTCCGAGCGTTGTTTAGAAAAGCCTCTTGTATGTTCTGAGCTAGCTTTTCCATCGGCTGTTCCTTTTTCCCCGCTTCTCCAGCCTCTTCTGCCGACCCTGGCCGGACCCGAACCCGCTCGCTCGACGACACGAAACGAGAATCCTCCCTGCGGGGCTAACTCCGTTCTTTTGGCCTTCGGTTTCCCGTTGGTTAACACAATGATAGCCCAAACGCCGTACCAAGGTAACGTTCCGGGGCAAGTTGCGCCGATGAAGGCTGATTGGTTGCTTCCCGGTTCCCATCGTTACGGTGGCGGATACTTAGGCGGGCGTGCCGGAAAGCGTGCCTGGGTCCGCGGGTTGGACTTCACGGACCATCGTGCGGTAATCGCGCAAGGTCGGCAGCTGTACGCGGCGCCACCACGCACGAGTTTGAACAAACGGCCTCGATCAGGTACGGTTTGAACGGAAGTGCGGCTACACTGAGAAAATGGCCAAGCAATACTCCCAGCCGCCGGAGATGACAATCGATCCGAGCAAGCAGTACAGCGCCGTGTTCGACACCTCGCGCGGCAAGATTACCTGCGACCTATTCGCGAAAGACGCGCCGACGACCGTCAATAACTTTGTTTTTTTGGCTCGCGAAGGGTTCTACGATGGGACGGTATTCCACCGTGTCATCAACGATTTCATGATTCAGGGCGGCGATCCGACGGGCACGGGACGCGGAGGACCGGGATACCGTTTCGAGGACGAGGTAAAGAACAACCCCAACAAACACGCGGTGGGTTCGCTCTCAATGGCTAATGCCGGCCCGAACACGAACGGCAGTCAGTTCTTCATCACTCACGTGGTAACGGATTGGCTCAACGGCAAACACACAGTTTTCGGGAAAGTGACCGGCGGACAGGACGTGGTGAACTCTGTCAAGCAGGGCGATACTTTGAACAGCGTAACGATCGAAGAGAAATAGCTGACTGAAGGATTTTGCAGAGCCTGGAAGAACCAGGCTCTGCTCGTAATCGCCGGATCAGGTGCGCGGCGATAGTTTCACTGCCTTACCGGTACGTATCGACTCCTTGGCCGCATCGATGATTTCGTTCACCTCGACGTTGATGTCGATGGCGGTCATACCCTCGATCTTCTTGCCGGATTTCAGTGTCTCCACCATGTAGGCGACTGGGCGGGAGCGCTCGGCCGGCAGCGCGTCGATGGGCACTTCAGTGGTCTGGCGACCTTTGGTGAGTTCGACCTTCCGGTTTTGCATGTACACGATGCCCTCGCGCCCGAAGACTTCCAGGTCCTGGAAACTCTTGGGTAAGTCCCAACTCCCCTCGAAGATGCCTTCGCCATTTTTGTAGTGCAAGAGAATCGTGGCATTGTCTTCCACCTTGGGGAACCGATCTGGCCGCAGGTGTTGTACTTCGGCGTACACGGACTCGGGACGGCCCATGTACCACAACGCCCATAACGCGTTGTAGCAGCCGAAATCCATCAGCGCTCCGGCGCCGTTCTTCACCGGATCCGTGAGCCAGGCGAAAAAATACTTGTTCCGCGCGCCCTCAGAGCCGGGGCCGCCATGGCCGACGATACCGCGCAGGCGGTAAATGTCGCCGATGGATCCCGACTTCGCTTCTTTATAGGCGGTGTAGTTGGCGGGCCACCAAGCCATTTGATAATTCACCATCACCTGGATGTTGCTCTTGCGAGCGAGCTCGCGGATGGCGACCGCATCCTTGTACGACGACGCCAGAGGCTTCTCAAAAATGACGTTGATTTTGCGCGGGGCGCAAGCCTGCACGATCTCGAGGTGCCGGTTGTTTTCGACGAAAGCCCAAACGATATCGGGCTTCTTCTCGTCGAGCATCTTTTTGTATTCCGAATAGATAAGGTTGTCAGCGACGCCGGCCTTTTTAGCTTCCGCGACCAGTTCCGGTTCCGTCTCCGCCACCCCGACCAGTTCCGCGGGGTCGTTCTTCACCATGTCGCGAAGGTGCCCCCAGACGTGCGAGTGGACCAGTCCGACAACAGCGATGGTGTACTGCTTCTGCGCCGCAGCAGGCAGCGCTGACAGAGCGAGTGCTGAGAATAGCAACAGTTTCTTCATGACAAGACCACGATTTTACCAGCCGCCCCACTCCCGCGATCGCGGTGATAGTACCGTCTGAAACAAAGCTTTCACAAAAATCTTACACGAAGGTACTGCTTTCGTTTCCACAGCATCCAATGTCGGTGCTACAGTATGTATCCAAGAGAGGGAGGGAAAGGAGAGCATGAAAGCTTTCAGGCCAGTCCTCATTTCCATTCTGGTTTTCTCTGGAACCTTGTACGGGGAAGATAATGGGCGCCGCGCCTTGGAACTCGAAAGTAAGGGGGAGGCGTCGTCCGCGCGAGAACTGCTCCAGAAAGCCGCTCAATCGGCGCCGAACGATTTCAGCGCTCAACTTGCATACACGGAGTTCCTGGACCGTCACCGTGATCCGTCGGCACGTGAACTTTACGCCAAGCTCTTGGATATGCCGGGCAGCGACCGCCGGCGTGTAGCGAAGCGTCTCGTAATTCTCGACCTGTTGGCCGGGGACCGCGGTGCCGCGGACCGGCACCTGGAGGCGTACCGCAGCGCCGGCGGCTCTGACTTCATCCTTCCCAAGGCCCCCGCCGCGGGCACCGTTCAAACCGGCGTCGTCCAGATTCCAGGACCTTTGCACTCATTCGCGCGAATGGCCGCACTGTCGCCGGATCTCGATCCCGACGATCTCCTGCCCGCCCTTGCGCGTAATGTCGTGACGAACGGGTATCAGGCTACGAACAGCGCCGAGGGGCTCGATCAGACCGAATATCTCAAGCTGGTCGTTCGTTATCTTTCACAGGCTCGCGAACTCGAAAAGATCGCGGGGCAACAAAAGGTGATCGATATCGAGACGTGCGAGTCGGCGCAAACGGCTGACCTGTTACGAGTGCTCGGGTATCGCATGCGTGGAGGCTGCGGCAGCGATGTCGTGCTGGAAACCGTGAACGCCACGCGCGCCTTCCTGACCATCGATTCCGGCTTTCCATTGGCCGAACTCGAGCAGGCACTGCGAACGAACCGTCCCTTCAAGTACGACTTCCACGCCACACAGGTTCCAGTGTTGTATGGAGCGGAGTATTGGTTTTCCGCGCGTGAAAAACCGGCGGGCGACTTCATCGACTACTTCATTTCCGATCCGGCCTTGTGCCGCCTGTATCTGGGAATGGCGAAACTCGACCCCGATACCGCCGAAGCGTTGCGCAAGACTACATCGATCCAACGCCTGAAGGCGTACGCGCACGTGCTGGATTTCTTCGGCGGAATGTTCGAAATCCGCAACGGGAAGGCCACCATACCGGGAGGCGCACGCAGCGAGAAGGCATGGTCGGATCTGGTCGGCGCCAGCCCCGAGAAGGGCGCGGCATTCTTCGAAAAGCTGATTGCGAAAGATGACGGATGGCTGGCCGGCTATTTCGATTCACTCGGAAGAATCAGCGGGCCTGTGCAGGAGTACCTGACGGAACCGGATCGCATGAAGCGATTCTATGGAGCGCTGCGCGGGAAGGTGACCAGTCCCGGTCCGGCGCGCCCCGTGTTCCGGTCGAACACCGACCTCATGCTGCTGACGACTCGGCTGCGTCTCGATCCGGATGGACGCCCACACGTGCCCGGCAGCGTCGAAATTTGGAAGAACCTTTTCGTCAATCATCCGCACGGCAAATATGACGGCAAGTTGACCAAATCCGCGGCCGGCTGGAAGGACGCCGACGATGTTCTCGAGGCGCTGTTCGGGCTTTGCCGCAAGGCCGTCGAGAACGAACCTCTGAAGATCTTCATGGCGCTGAGCGACCTGGAGCGTCATCGGAGCACCCCGCTCCAAGCCGCGACTGTCGACCGGCTCGCTCGCGAGTACCGGCAGTTCGGATCGCAATACAGCATTCTCGGCGAAGTGCCCGTTCTTTCCGACAAGACGGTGCTTCTCTTCCTCGATACTGCCCAAGCGACGCTGCGCTCGCGTGACCTGCTGCTGCGGTCGGATAGTGCCGGGACGATGCAGGCGCTGGTCGCAATCTGGCAGATTCTGGCTCGCCAGGGTTCGATACCGCCGGGCGAAGCGGATGAAAGTCTCGCGGCGGTTCTGACTCCGTTCGGCACAATCAAGAACGAACGCGACGTATTCGACGCCGGACGGACCGGAGTGCGCGCCCTGCTGACGGCATCGGGTGGGCTCAAGGGCAATTCGGTGCAGGATCGGATGCTCGACCTGATGGCCGGTACGGCCATGGCTCCGGATTCGGACGCGCACAGCCAGGTGATCCAGGACGAGATCCGCGTATTCGAAGCGCAGCGGCTGATCTCGCTTCAAATGATCTTCGAATTGGCGGACAACCTCGAACAGGTTGTGCAGGGAAAGAAGATCGACACGGCGTTGGTGAACCGGTTGGCCGCCCGAATCGGCGAGATTCAGATGCCGCGTTCGTCACTGAGCACGGTAGAGAAGAACTCGCTCGCGTTCGGCTACTGGAGCGAGAAGCACATTGAGAACCAGCGCAAGGTTAACCTCCGGGCAGCGGTGGACAAGGCGGGTGCCGATGCAGACAAGTTGAAAGATGTGCGCGGTCAGCTCGCCCCCATTCTCCGGGACACGCTGGTGGGCTTTGCGTATATTCACTACGCCCCGCCGGGCGCACAGATTCTGCACACCAACCCGGTATTCGTGCGGAGTCATGATTTTATCGGCCTGCAAGGTTCGAATCAGACCTGGAGGAATACCGAGGTTTTCGGAACCGGATGGCCCGCGAACGCGGGTGGACGGCTGGTGGGCTCGTTGAGTGCACTGCCGTATGCGCTCGCCGAAGCCGAACAGAACTTCCTGATCCCGAGTCGCGAACAGGCGCTGATCTGGGGCGATCTTGTTCCGCAGCTTCTGGTCAGCGCAACGGTTCCCCGCTGGTGGAACGTCACGCCCGCGCAATTGCATTGGGTGAACCTCCACATGGCGTACGGCGAGTCGATAGTCGCCCAAGCGGCATTGAATCCCGACCTGCGCAAGAACCTGGTAGCGCGACTCGAGGAACGTGCGGCGCCGGGACGGGTGCGCCGGGTCGAGTTGATGCTCGCCGGAGGTGATGTGCGCTCCGCCCTGGAGAACATCATGCCAGCTGAGCTGTTTTGGATAGCGGCGGAGGACGCCAAATCACCGGGCGCGGAAGGTCCCCTTGCGGAGGACTTGAAACGCATGAGCGCCGAATCGCCGAAAGAACTGAATTACGCCTCGATTTCGCACGCGTTCGGTACGCCCAAACCGACGTTGGCCAATTCCTACGCTCCGGAGTTGTTGAACCTTCGCACGTTCCCGACGCTGATGGGATATTCTAGCCGGATGCTGGCCGAGAGTTGGGAATCGAATCTGTTGTACTATGCTGCGCTGGCCGACCAGGTTCATGTCTCGCCATCGCAGTTGAACGTGATGATTCCTGAGTGGACCCAGCAGACGGTAGAGAGGATTTTCGCCACGCACCTGGAGGACTGGCCGGCGCTTTTACGATCGCTACGGCTGGTTGGAGATGACGTGCGAGCGAAGGCGTACCGGCAGATGGCTGGATCGCCGGCGGGTGGCGAGTAGGAGGCGACGAGTGAGCTTATTTCGCAAAGTTGGCTTGACCGGCGCTTGCTGTGGGGTCGCGGCGGGGATCATGTTCCTGGCGCCCTCGCGGCAGTTGATCGCGCAGGAGGGCCAGCGCCCCGTTTTCCGTGTCAAGGTAGACATGGTTGTTTTGAGTTTCACCGTGACGGATAGCAAGGGGCGATACATCAATGGGTTGAAGCCGAAGGATTTCAAAATCGCCGAGGACGGAATCTCGCAGAAGATCGCCACCTTCGCCGAAGGCAACCGCCCGCCGCTGCAGGTGGCCGAGGATGGTTCCACGAAGCCGCTGGTGATCGAACCGGTGGTTGCCACGGCGAAAGTAGCAACCCCCGAATCGCGAAGCGATGCTTTCGTCGGCACCAACGTATTTGTCCTATTCGACACCAGCAACTACATGTATCGGGGGTTCGTGTACGCGTCGGATGCGATCGCCGATTTCGTGCGCGGGCTCGACCGTGCCGATTCGGTTGCCATCTACACGTACAGCCGCAATCTGTCGCGCGCCATGCCCTTGACGCGCGATCGCTCCGATGCGATTACCGGATTGCGGAAGGCCGTGGCGGGCGACGATTCGGCGCTCTACAATGCGCTGCTGTTGACGCTGCGCGATGCCGCGAAGGTTCCGGGACGCAAAGTGGTGATCGTCTTCTCGAACGGGCCGGATAACGCCAGCATGGTGGCGCCGGACGATGTTCGCGCCGTGGCTGAGGATGAGGGCATACCGATCTACGTCATCTCGACCAACGAGGTGAATAAGGACCCGATCTCGAGTGGCGTGTTCAAGCGCATCTCCACACGCACGGGAGGAAAATCGTACTTCGCCAAAACCTGGCAGAAGCAGGTGGAGGCGTTCGAGTCGATCCGTGAAGACCTGGGCAACTCCTACACGATCACCTACTATCCGCAGCCGAATCCGAACGAGGGCTTTCGTAAGATCAGCATCGATATCGCTTCGGACGTAGGCAGGAAATATCGCGTTCGCGCCCGGCCCGGTTACCGGCCGCGCGGTGGATTCTGATCGAGGTTACAACTGCTGTTCGGCGGAACGCGCCAGTTGTGCGCATTCCCCTTCTCGATCTCCGGTTACGACCAGAGCCAGGTATCGCCCTGTTTCGAATCCGGCGATCTGCTCTGGGCCGCGCCGGACAATGCGAATGACGCGTTTGCCGCCGGTTGCCGGGCGCAGAAAGACGGAGTATCTCCGTTCGCCGCTGGCGAAGACCAAATGCAGCATAGGCTGACCGCCGACGCCGCAAATCTTGGCGCGCTCCAGCCGGTACCCTGCGGGTGCAAGCGCGGCGGCACGGGCGAGAGTCAGGCCCAGACGCGCGGTCAATATTTCGATGCCTTCGCGGTCGAGGCGCCAATGGCGCGGCTGTCCCTCGATTACCTCGACTTGATGATCGCGCGCCGCATCGGCATAGATGGCCGGTGGCGCAGCGATGATCGACAGCCCGATTCCCAGCGTTACGATCGCAGCAATCGACCCAGCGACAACCCACCTGCGCCGGAGCGAGGATTGTGCAATGCGGCTTCGCACGGTTCGCTCAACTCGCGTCGTATCGGGTGCGTCCTGCGCCAAGGCTGCTCGCACGCGAGCATCCAAGGCCATCTGGTGTTCGATGTCCGCTTCGCAGGCGGGGCATTGCGCGATGTGCGCAGCAAACTCGCGAGATTCCGGTGGCTGCATTTCTCCGGAGATGTACAGTGGGGCTCGGTTGCGCAGTTCCCGGCAGTTCATCGAGCCACCTCCTGACTGCTGCTGACCCTTAATGCTTCCCGCATGGCCTCGCGAGCCCGGCTCAAACGCGACATCACCGTACCGATCGGGATGCTCAGAATCTGCGCGATTTCGCGGCAGGTGAATCCCTCGACGACAGCAAGCAAAAGGACCGTGCGCTGGTCAGTTCCCAGACGATCGAGGGCCTGTGTCACTGCGGCGGCTTCGAAATTGGAGCCGGGCACGCCGCGAGCCTCGGACGTGAGTTCGGAAATCTGAGGGGCGGATCGGACTTTTCGTGTTTCCCCGCGAAACGCGTTGACGAGAATCCGGAACAGCCACGCTCGTGCGTTCGTGCCGGGTTCGAACTGGCGGAAACCGCGCCACGCGAGCAGCAAAGTGTCCTGCACGAGGTCTTCGGCGGCGAACGAGTTCTGCGTCAAACGAAGTGCGAATCGGAGCAGGCTGCGTGCATGCGGCATCGCAACCCGCTCGAACTCCTGTGCATCACGCCCCATTCGAGCCGATTATAGCCCGATGGTTCATGTCACTCCGATTTCTGTAATTCCGATAACTCGGCCAGCACCTCTTGACTATGCGGGTTGGGGTTGACTTTCGTGTACACTTTTCGAATCACGCCCTTGGGATCGATCAGGAATGTGTTTCGCGCCGCGACCATTCCGTTCGGTGCCAGCGATCCGTAACTTGCGATAACCTCTTTACCGGGATCGGCCAGCATCCGGAAGGTCAGACTCTCCTTCGTGCAGAACTGCTGATGAGAATCGACGGTGTCCGCGCTGATTCCGATAATGGCAGCGTGCTTCGCGGTGTACTGGTCCAGGTCCCGTTGGAAGTTGTGGGCTTCGATAGTGCACCCGGGGGTCATGTCCTTCGGGTAGAAGTAGAGCACCACCCACTGTCCCCGAAAATCCTTCAAACTGATGGTCTTGCCTTGTTGTGACTGCAACGTGAAATCGGGAGCCTGCGACCCGGCGGTGGGAAGGTCGGCCCCCCGAAGGACAGGTAGAGCCGTTGTGAGCGTAAGCGCCAGCAGGGGCGCGGCAAGCGAGAGTAGTCGGTTCATACATCCTCTTCAATGCTCGGGCGGTCGAGATTCATCCCGGCGACGCCGGATTTCCGGATGGTGCGGCCCGAAATAGGCAGTCGTAACCGTCAGGATTCCCAGGGGGCAACGAGATGGCGGTAAGATAAAGCCCAATATGTATCGAGTCTCTGGGATCTCGGCAGCGTTGGCCCTTCTGCTGCCGGCGACGGGTCTTTGTGCAGCCGATGGACCAGTGAAATTCAACCGCGACATCCGGCCGATTATGTCGGACACCTGCTTCCGATGTCATGGGCCGGACAAGAACGCGCGCATGGCCGGAATGCGGCTCGATATCCGAGACGAGGCTCTCAAGAAATCACGTTCGGGCATCACGCCGATTATTCCGGGTGATGTCGAGAATAGCGAAATAATCAAACGGATTTTTGCGCCCGGGCCGCGCGTTATGCCGCCGCCGTACGCGCACAAAGAACTGACGGAAGCACAAAAAGAGACCATCAAGCGATGGGTGGCGGAGGGCGCGAAATACGAGGGCCACTGGGCTTACGAACCGGTGAAGCGTCCGCCCGTGCCGCAGGTGGCGACGAATTCGAAAGCTCCTGTCCGCAATCCGATCGACGCCTTTGTTCAGGAACGGCTGGCAAGCGCGGGGCTTACGCCGTCGCCCGAAGCCGATAAGCGAACGCTTCTACGCCGAGTGACGCTCGATTTGAGCGGGCTGCCGCCCACGCCAAAAGAGATGGAAGCGTTTCTCAAGGACAGCAGTCCCGACGCCTACGACAAGGTGGTGGACCGGCTGCTGGGGACTCAGGCGTATGCCGAAATGCAGACCATGCACTGGCTCGACGCAGTACGATACGCCGACAGTGCGGGATTCCACGGCGATAATCTTTGGCCGGTCTGGCCCTATCGCGATTACGTTCTCAAAGCGTTTCGCGAAAACATGCCGTTCGATGAATTCACGCGCGAGCAACTCGCGGGAGACTTGCTGCCGAATCCCACTCGCGAGCAGTTGATTGCGTCGGCATACAACCGCTTGAACCGCGCCTCCGCGGAAGGGGGCATCCAGCCGAAGGAGTATCTGGCTAAGTATGGTGCGGACCGCGTGCGGACGCTCAGCGTCGTCTGGCTGGGGTCAACGATGGGCTGCGCGGAGTGCCACGATCACAAGTTCGATCCTTTCAAAGCGAAGGACTTCTATTCGATGAAGGCATTCTTCGCCGATATCAAGGAAACTGGGCTCATTCAGGACCGCGGCGCGAAGGCATGGGGCTCGAAATTGCTTTTGCCAACGGATGATCAGAGTATTCGACTCCAGGAGTTGGACTCGCAAGCCGAATCGGGCAGGCGGATGCTGCTAGAAGCAGCCGACAAACGCAACGAACAGCGCTGGGCGTGGGAGAATCAACTGCTGGCGAAGTATAAAGCCGGGGAGTTGGCCTGGAAGTTTCAGCGGCCCATTTCCGCATCGTCCGAGCATGGCGCGAAACTGACAATCTACAACGACGATTTGCTCGATTTCAATTTCTACCTCAACGGGTCGCTGGCTTCGGAGCACAAGCGGGGAGACGGTCTCATCGTCGCGTCCGGTCCAAATCCCGACAATGAAAGCTACACGGTGGAGTTCAAGCCCGGCGCAGGCACTTGGGGTTCGCTGGGCATCGATGTTCATCAGGATGAAAGTCTGCCCGGGAACCGCCTTTCGCGCGGCGCGGACCGCTTCGTGCTCACGGAAGTGGAGGCGGAAACTGGAGGACAGAAACTGCCCTTCGCGCTCGCCACGACAACCGGATTCGGACAGCCTCCCGAGCACCCGCCAATGGCTGCCATCGATGGCGACTCGAAAACCGGGTGGGGCATCGGATTCGGCGAACATCGGAATGCGTTTCTGGCTCTGCGCTTCGCCAAACCGGTGACGACCACCGCCGACACGGTGATTACGCTCCATCTGCATCACGACTCGGAATGGCGGCGCGCAACCATCGGGCGTTTTCGCATCGCGCTTTCCACGTCGCCTTATTCGTACCCGGAGACGGGCGATTCCGGCCGGAAGAAACGCCTCGCGAAGACTTTGAAAGACACGGACATCGCGACGCTGAACGTCGCGACCGACCTCGGTGTGGAACCGGACGTCTTGAAGGCGATCGAAAAGGATGAAGCCGACCGCAACGACGCGGAAAAGAAACTGATCCTCGAATACTATGCGTGGGCCGATCCTGCTTTTCAGCCGGAAACCGTACGGCTCGCGAAGTTGGAGGCGAAACGGGATATCTTCGAGGCCGCTATTCCGCGCGTACTCTATACCGAGCGCACAAAACCGCGCCTCACTCGCATTCTGCACCGAGGCAATTTCCTGGATGAAACGGGCGACGTCGTCCAGCCCGCGATCCCGGAGTTTCTCGGCAAACTCGACACCGGCGGGCGCCGCGCAAACCGTCTCGACCTGGCGAACTGGCTCGTATCGGACCAGAATCCGCTGACGGCACGCGTGCAAGTGAATCGGATGTGGCGGCTGTTTTTCGGCATGGGCATTTCGAAGACGCTGGAAGATCTGGGCTCGCAGGGCGAGTGGCCGACCAATCTCGAACTGCTGGACTGGCTGGCTGCCGAATTCATGCATCCCGAAGGCGCCGGAACCCACCCGTGGGACATGAAGCATATCGTTCGCACCATCGTCACCAGTCACACGTATCGTCAATCGTCGATCGCCACGCCTGCGTTGGAAGAAAAGGACCCCGATAACCGTCTGCTGGCGCGGCAGTCGCGTTTCCGCGTCGATGCCGAAGTGGTGCACGATATCGCGCTTTCAGTATCGGGTCTGCTCGTGAAGAAATTCGGCGGACCCAGCGTGAAGCCGTACGAACCCGATGGGTATCTCGCGGCAATGAACTTCCCGAAACGTGAATACTCGGCGAGCCGTGGCGACGACCTGTACCGCCGCGCCGTTTACACTCAGTGGCAGCGCACGTTCCTGCACCCGAGTTTGCTGACGTTCGATGCGCCGACGCGCGAAGAATGTTCGGTGAACCGCGTGAACTCGAACACGCCGCTTCAGGCGCTGGTGCTGCTCAATGACCCAATCTTTGTCGAGGCGGCGCGAGCCTTCGCCCAAAGCATTCTCGCTTCGGGCGGCAAGAGCCTCGACGATCAACTGAACTGGGCGTTCACTCGGGCGTTGAACAGAACTCCCGAACAGAAGGAACGCCAGATTCTGGAAACGCTGTATGCGAAAAATCTGCAGCGGTTCCAGGCAGGGCAGGGGAATGCCGCGAAACTGGAGGCGATCGGCGAATTGCCGGTTGCCCAGGACGATAAGAACGAACTGGCCGCCATGGCCACGGTTGCGCGCACAATTCTAAACCTGCACGAAACAATTACGCGGAATTAGAGGAACCGATCATGAATTTTGCGGATCGAAAATTGGAGCTTTGCCGTCGAACATTTCTTCGGAGCGGTGTATCCGGCTTGGGAATGCTCGCGTTGAATTCGCTGCTGCAGCCGCGTTTGTTCGCGGCCGGTTCGAAGGGTGTCGTCAATCCGTTGCACTATCCGCCGAAAGCGAAGCGCGTCATTTTCCTGTACCAGGCGGGCGGCCCCTCGCACCTGGAAACTTTCGACTACAAACCGAAGCTGGCGGAAATGAACGGCAAGCCAATGCCGGAGTCCTTCACAAAGGGACAGCAGATCGCGCAACTTCAGAACTCGGCCCTGGTGTGTTTCGGACCGCAGTATCAGTTCAAGAAGTTCGGGAAATCCGGGCAGGAGATGAACGAACTCTTCACGCACATCGGAAGTGTGGCGGACGATATCTGTATCATCCGCTCGATGTGGACGGAGCAGATCAATCACGACCCCGCGCATACGTTGATGAACACCGGATCGATCATCGCCGGCCGTCCCAGTATGGGCTCGTGGGTCCTGTACGGACTGGGGTCGGAAGCCGAGAATCTGCCGGGCTTCGTCGTGCTGATCTCCTCTGGCAAGGGCGGACAGATGCAGCCGATCGCCGCGCGTCAATGGTCGGCTGGGCTCCTGCCGAGCCGCTTCCAGGGAGTGAAATTCAACTCGGTAGGCGATCCCGTGTTGCACATCGACACGCCGAACGGGTTGTGCGCGGATACGCAGAAGGACACCATCGATGCCATCAATGCGCTGAATCGCATGGAGTACGATCGCGTCAAGGATCCCGAGATTCAGACACGCATCGCGCAGTACGAGATGGCTTTTCGTATGCAGGCGAGCGTTCCCGATCTCATGGACATGAGCAAAGAGCCGCAGTCGATGCTCGAAATGTACGGCGCGAAGCCCGGCGACGGATCGTTTGCATCGAACTGCCTGCTGGCGCGGCGCCTGGCGGAGCGTGGTGTCCGCTTCATCCAGCTATATCATCGCGATTGGGACCACCATACTGGAGTCAAAGCGAACATTGCTATCAAGGCGCAGGAAACAGACCAGGCGACCGCGGCGCTGATTGCCGACCTGAAGCAGCGCGGGATGCTGGAGGATACGCTTGTCGTGTGGGGCGGCGAGTTTGGCCGCACACCGATGTCGCAAGGCGGAGACGGGCGGGATCATCACATCAAGGGCTTTTCGTTCATGGTGGCAGGCGGCGGCATCAAGGGCGGCTTGACCTACGGCAAGACGGACGATCTCGGATATGCGGCCGAGGAAAATCCGGTTGCGGTGCCCGACTTTCACGCGACCATGCTCCGCCTGTTGGGCGTGGACCACAAGCGGTTGACCGTCAAATTCCAGGGACTCGACGCGCGGCTGACGGGTATCGCGGGGAACGTCGTAACCGATATTCTGGCTTGACTCCCGCTCGGGCACACGGGCACCGTTCGCTGCGGCGCGGAAACCTCAAAGCAGGGACCGCGCCGCGCCGCGCCCTAACGCCAACAGTGGGCTAACAGCCCGTGGCAGAAATGGGGCAAATTCGGAGACGGGAAAACCGCCTCAATCAAATCAATGACTTAGGCGCGTGATTATGTCGCATTTTGACTTCCACCACGGGCTGCTAAGCAGCTTCGTGGCTGGATTGCGTCTGCGGTTCGCTATAACCGAACGCGACGTTGTAGATGGCTTCATCGAAGAAAAATTCGATTGCCATCAGAAGCTCGTTTTCCCGGTACAGTTCGACGGCGGTTTGATCCAGGTTCAGATCCCGCGCAAAAAACATGATCCGCCGCTTCAGTACTTGCAGTGCCAAGATCACTTCGGCCAGCGGTACTCCCTGTGCCAAGCGGCGCGCTCCCAGGCGCTGATACCGCAACTTGAGTTGCTCAGGGTTCCGTTGGGTTAGCCAAAAACCAAGGTTCTTCACAAGATCTTGCGCTCGCTCCAGAATCTCCTGGTCCGAAAGCGCCCGATAGTGCGTCCCACGCGGATCGGAACGAACATCCTCGAGAACAACTGCCGCGAGTTTTTCCCAGTTTCGTTCGATGCGCTCAATGAGTCGCAAAGATAGCACGAAGTTAATCCTCCTCTGCGGAGTACGATTGCCGCGCCCGTGTTCTGCCCAGAAGGCGCAAGTGCCCCGTAACGCAACGGACGAGCGGAATGGGTCGTAGGTTTCACCTTCCGGACGTGTTCTGAGCCCGAAACGTGCAGCGTGCATCTAAACTATTGATCGGGGAGTAGATCCTTAGGTCATTATCACCGTGATAATTCTTCGGCTCGACCACGTAAGCAAACAGTACCTGACCGACGGTGCGCCCGTTCCAGCGCTTGACGATATTTCGCTCGAAGTCGAACGGGGTGAGTTCATCGCGCTTGTCGGCCGGAGCGGCTGCGGCAAAAGTACTTTGCTGAATATCGCCGGAGCAATGGATTCTCCAACCACCGGGCGCGTGCTGGTGGAAGGAATCGACACTGCATCGCTAGACGACTCCGGGCTGACGCGATTGCGCCGCCAGAAGGTTGGATTTGTTTTCCAATCCTTCCAGTTGCTGCCCGCGCTGACCGTCGCCGAAAATGTCGAACTGCCGCTGATGCTCGCGGGAAAACTTCAGGTGCGCGATGCGGCGTTGGACCGACTTCGCTGGGTCGCGATGGAGGGTTTCGAGAACCGCCTGCCGTATCAGCTATCCGGCGGGCAGATGCAGCGCGTTGCTATCGCGCGGGCGCTGGTGCATTCGCCATCGTTGCTTCTGGCCGATGAACCCACGGGAAACCTCGACAGCGCGACCGGCGACCACATCGTCGAGTTGCTACGGCGAGTCGCCGACGAGCAGAGCACTACGGTGGTGATTGCTACCCACAGCGCCGAAGCCGCCACCATCGCCGATACAGTAGTCCAACTTCGCGACGGCCGTATCGAAGATATCCGGCGCGCCCTGAAAACCGTGTAGATGGCCTACCTGATTCTTTTCCAGCGATTGGTGATCCGCCCCTTACGCCGCGAGCCTCTGCGCACGGCGCTAACGTTGATCGCGGTGTCTTTGGGAGTTGCGGTGGTGCTCGCGATTGAACTCGCGGGTGATGCGGCTGCCGGTTCGTTCCGCGCTTCGATGGAGACGCTGACCGGAAACAACGATCTGGAAATCAGTGCCACGGGCGGGCTTGCTCCCGAGATCCTGACGCGAGTTTCGCGTCTGCCGTATGCGTTGAAATTCGAACCGAGGATCGAAGATTACGCACTGCTTCCCGGAATGAATCGCAGCGTGCCGCTGTTCGGCGTCGATCTGTTGCAAGGCGGACCCGAACAGAAGCGGTTGAGTGCGGATGACCTTCGCCTCGGCGATGCGGTCTGGATCGGCAAGGACCTGCCGTACAAGGTTGGCGATCGATTGCCGCTGATCGTCAACGACAGAACATTCGTGTGCGTCGTGCGCGGAGTTATCGGCGCACATTCCGGGGACTCGGTCGTGATGGACCTCAGCGCGGCGGCGCGCCTGCTCGGCAGAAACGGCCGGCTTGATCGCATTCTTGTGAAGACGCCTCCGGAAAAGAGCGTGGACGAATGGCGCACACAACTGCTGGCTGCGGTGCCGACCGGTGTGAGCGTTGCGCCCGAAGGGTCGCGCACGGAGGAGAACCGGCGCATGCTCGGCGCATTTCGGTGGAACCTGCGAGTGCTCAGCTATATCGCTCTCGTGGTGGGAGCGTTTCTGATTTACAACACTATTTCGGTATCGGTGGTGCGGCGGCGTCCGGAGATCGGGGTCGTGCGCGCGTTGGGCGCTACACGCGGCGGCGTGATGGCGGCGTTTCTCGGTGAGGCGGCGTGCTTCGGCGTGGCCGGCGGTCTTCTCGGCATCGCACTCGGGCGTCTAATGGCGGCAGGCGCGGTGAACCTTGTGGCGGCGACCGTCAGCTCTCTGTACGTCAGCAGCACTCCTGCTCCAATCCATCTCAGTTGGCAGATCGTGGTGTTGGGAACGGCCATCGGACTCGCGGTGGCGTTGGCTTCGGCATTCGCTCCGGCGTGGGAAGCCTCGCAAGTCGCTCCTGTCGAGGCGATGTCGCGTGGACGCCGCGAGCACCAGGTGCGTATGCGCCGTTCTCGAGATCTCGCATTCGCCACGGTACTCGGAGTCGCGGGTTGGATTGCATCGCAACAGGGACCGGTTCGCGGGAAGCCCGTGTTCGGCTGTTTAGCTGCGCTGCTGCTGATCGGGGCATCGGCATTGGCGATTCCGGCTCTGGTTTCGAGCCTGGCGTCGATCAGCGCGGCTGCGGCTCGCCACGTATTCGGTGTGGAAGCACTGCTCGCTGTGCGGAGTCTCGCGGGTTCGCTCCGTCGCACATCGGTCCTGGTAGGCGCGCTCTCCACCGCCATCGCTATGATGGCCGCGGTCGGAATCATGGTGGGGAGTTTCCGCCAGACCGTGCTGCTGTGGATGACCGACCGGCTGAAGGCGGATCTGTACTTGAGGCCCGCCGTGCCGGAGCGTGCGGACCGGCACCCGACGATGTCGCCGGACGTGGCCGATCGCATCGCTGGACTTCCCGAGGTTGCCGCAGTGGACCGATTCCGCGCGTACGAAATCAGCTATGGTGGAATGCCCGCGAGCTTGGGGGCAGGCGAAGCGCGCATCGCGGGGCGCTTCGGCAGGCGGACCTTCGTGTCGGGCGTCGACCCCCAGAGAGTGTTCGCACAACTCATCGGCCACGACGCCGTAATCGTCAGTGAACCGTTTGCGAACAAGCATCACGTCCGGCGAGGCGATGTGTTGCAATTGCCGCTTGGCAGAAAGCTCGCGCGCTTCCGCGTGTTGGGCATCTACTACGACTATTCGAACGAGCGAGGGTACATCATCATGGATCGCGGAACGCTGCTGAAGTATCTTCCGGATCCGGCGCCATCGAATCTGGCGGTGTACCTGAAGCCGGGTGTGCCGCTCGACGTGGCCCGGCGCGCGGTGGAGCAGGCGCTGGCCGGACGAAGAGTGATCGTGATGTCGAATCGCACCTTGCGTCAGGAGGCGATCGGGATTTTCGACCGGACGTTCGCCATCACCTACGCACTCGAGGCGGTCGCCGTATTTGTTGCGGTCATCGGGATCGCGGGAGCGCTGCTCGCCCTGGTGATCGACCGCCGAAGAGAGTTCGGGCTGCTGCGGTTCCTCGGAGGAGCGCGCCGGCAAGTGCGCCGCATGATTCTGTTCGAAGCAGGGTTGTTGGGATTGCTGGCCAACATAGCGGGAATGCTGCTGGGCCTGGCGCTCTCGTTGCTGTTGATCTACGTCATCAATCGACAATCATTCGGCTGGACGATACAGTTCCATTGGCCCGTGGCGGTGCTGCTCGGCGCACTGTCGATCGTCTATGTTGCAACGATCCTCGCCGGATTGTATCCGGCGCGTATCGCTATACGACTGGACCCGATCGAGGTGATCCATGAGGATTAGGTCCGCTCTGGCGTGGCTGGCAATTGCGTGCATTGCGAGTGCAACGGAGCCGCAGTTCCGGCCGGCATTGCCGGGATACCGGTATCAATTTCCGCGCGATCATTTCAATCACCCCGATTTTCAAACCGAGTGGTGGTACTACACCGGGAATCTCGAAACCGCGAAGGGCCGCCGCTTCGGCTTTGAACTGACCTTCTTCCGGCGCGCCGTGGACCACGACCGGCGTACGAATGTATGGGATGTGAATGATGTCTGGCTGGCGCACCTGGCGTTGAGCGACATTGACGGGGGCCGGTTCCTGCACACGGAACGTATCAATCGGACTGGCGCAGGACTGGCGGGGGCCGATCTCGAACAGCACCGTATCTGGAACGGCAATTGGGACGCACAATTCACTGCCGGCGGCCAAACCCTCGAAGCCGTCGCCGAACAATTCGCTTTCCGTCTTTCGCTACGTTCCGAAAAGCCGCCGGTCATTCATGGAGTGAACGGAGTCAGTCAGAAAGCTGCGGGGCAAGGGCGCGCGTCCCACTACCTTTCGTTCACGCGATTGGTAACGGACGGTGTTGTTCGCATCGGCGGCGAGCAGGTCAACGTTCACGGGCTGTCGTGGATGGACCACGAGTTCTTCACACACCAGCTCGAATCGGACCAGAGCGGGTGGGATTGGTTCAGCATGCAGTTCGACGACGGCACCGAGTTGATGTTGTTCCGATTGCGCCGGAAGGATGGAACAGCCGATCCATATTCGGCCGGCACCTACGTTGATGAACGAGGAACCAGGCGCAATCTGACTCTTCGTGATTTCAGCGTTACGCCGGGTCGAACCTGGACGAGCCCGAAGACTCACGGGAAGTACCCGGTGGAGTGGCATGTGCGCGTGCCGTCTCTCGGAATCGACGTGAGCGTCCGCACACCCCTCGTTCAACAGGAACTCGCAGCGGGAAGTGCCAACACCGGAGCGTATTGGGAAGGGGCGATCGACATCAGCGGAACCCGCACTGGAAAGGGCTACCTGGAGATGACCGGTTACGCCGGCCACGTGCAATTGTGAGAGCGCTCGCGGGGGTTTGTTACCATCGGCGTAATGTCCCGTATAGCAGTTTTCCTTGCCGTTCTCGGCCTTATCATTCTGTCGCCTGTTATCGTTTTGCTCCTGTTATCGACTCACACGACGGCGCAGTTCGATCCTCAGCCGAAGGCGATCGGAACATCCACACCGGTGACCTTGAAGGTGGCAAACCCTCACGGTGTGCGGCAGGTGCGAGTCTACCTGGAACAGGACGGCGCACGGACACAGTTGTTCGAACATTCCGAGCCCGGAACGCGGCTGATGTTCTGGCGCAAGCGCGAACATCCCCGCAACTTGACGTTCAACGCCGCCGCCAAGAAAGAAGGAAAGGCACGGCTGGTTGCCGAAGTGGTCTCGAACGACCTGCGCGGCTCGACGGACACGGCCGCGGCGGATGTCGACGTGATACTTCGTCCCCCGTCAGTTTCGACTGACGGCGTTCAGCACTACATCAACCAGGGCGGCTCCGAACTGGTCAGTTTCACCCCCGCGGGATCGTGGACCGAAGCCGGTGTGCGCGCGGGGAAGTACTCATTTCGCAGTTTCCCGAAGCCCGGCAGTCCCAACGAACGATTCGCGTTGTTCGGCTTCCCGTGGGATTTGCCCGCCGATAGAACGCCGTTCGTTTACGTGCGCAACAGCGCCGGAACGGAAGTGCAGGGCCGCTTCCCGTTCAAGGTGTTTCCCAAATCGTTCCGTAAGCGTGATCTCGAGTTGAGCGATGCGTTTCTCGAGAAAGTCGATAACGAGATCGACCCCAGCGGTTCCGGTGACCTGCTCACTCGATTCCTCAAAATCAACGGTGAGATGCGGCGGGCAAACAACCAGACCCTGGCGGACCTGCGGAATAAAACGGAACAGAAGTTCTTGTGGTCGGAGCCGTTTCAACAGCTATCTAACTCGAAAGTCGAATCGCAGTTCGCCGACGTCCGCACTTACGTCTACAAGGGGAAGAAAGTCGACGAACAGGTGCATCTCGGCTTCGACCTGTCGGTAACGCAGCACGTTCCCGTTGTTGCGGCAAACAGCGGACGCATTGTTTGGGCGGACCGTCTCGGAATCTACGGCAACTGCATCGTCGTGGATCACGGATACGGCTTGCAATCGATCTACGGCCACTTGAGCAGCATTGGCGTGAAGGTGGGCGACATGGTGAAGCGGGGTCAAGAGATGGGCCGCAGCGGCGCCACGGGTCTTGCCGGAGGCGATCATCTGCACTTTTCGATGCAGTTGGACGGCGTGCAGATCAACCCGGTGGAATGGTGGGACGGGCACTGGATTCAGGATCACGTCTTCAGCCGGGTGCAGCCGGGACAGACGCAGCAGAGCGCCACCCAGGCATCCGCTGAAGCTCCGGTCGCGCGCAAGGCGGCAAGCCGACACCCGGGCCGCGCATTGCACGCCCGCCGCAGATGACCCGGTATCCGGTTTGTTGGAGCGGCGTCTACAAAACGCGCTTGAGCTCCTGTTCGAACCGTTCGAGGTCCGCATCGTTGTTGTAGAAATGCGGCGACACGCGCAAGTTGCCGTGACGCGCTGAAACAACCACGCGGCGCGATTTCAACTCGCGTGCGACAGCCGAAACGTCCGCGTCCCCGAACTGACCGGCCACGATAGGCGTCGGTTCCGATCGGGCCTCGCCCCCGCAATTCCGGATAACTCGCCGTACTCCGTCGGCCAGCGAGAGAACGCGCGACTCAATCGCTTCGGGGCCCAATTCGAGCATCATGTCCACCGACGCCTGAAGCGCGTACAACAGCGCGAACGGAATCATGCCGCCTTCGTATTTTTCGGCGGCATCGGAGAACTCGGGACGCCCGTGGTGCAGGTTATCGACTTCGCGCCAGGTTTTATGGCTGCGCCACCCGATGACATTGGGCCGCAACGCTGGACGCAGTTCCGGATCCACGTACATGAACCCGGCGCCCGTCGGGGCCAGCATCCATTTGTAGGCGTGGACGGCGAGCATGGAGGGACGGATCTGTGCGGCGTCGAATCGAAGCGCCCCCACTCCCTGCGTGCCATCGACGTATAACAGGACTCCGCGCTCGCGCAGATAAGGAGAGATCTCCTCGAGTGGCGGCCGGAGCCCGGTCATGTAATTCAACATGCTGAGCAGTACAAGCCGAGTCCGGGGTGTGATCGCCGCGTAGAAGTGCTCCCAGGATGTTTCGACGAAGGTGACGTTCGAACCGGCAAAATGCGGCGCGTAAAGGTTGTTCGGGAACTCGTGCTCCAATGTGACGATCTGATCTCCTTGCTTCCATTCGATGCCGGCCAGGAGGATCGAAAGCGCGGCCGACGCGCTCCCCGTAAACGCGACGTCAGCCGGAGTGCAATTGATCAGCCGCGCAATCGATTCGCGGAGCCGGTCGGCATCATCGAACCAGCTCAGAAAATCCGAGCAGGCGAGTTGGTCCCGGTGCGCGACGTGATCGGCCATCGCCTGCCCCGCACGCCGCGGCATCTGGCCGTAGGTCGCGCTGTTAAGGTATGTCCAATCGCGCAGCGACGCGAACTCTTCGCGAGCCTTCCCCCAATCGATGCTCATGATTGTTTGAGATAGGACACCACACCCGGCACCGGAACATCGTCGGATTTCTTGGTGCGCCTCTCCACCACTTCGACATTGCCCGCCGACAACTTCTTGCCGACCGTCACACGATAGGGAATGCCCACGAGATCGGCGTCCTTGAACTTCACGCCGGGCCGTTCGTCCCGATCGTCATAGAGCGCATCCAATCCACTATCCAGGCAGGCACGGTAGATCGATTCCGCTGCTTCCCTTTGTGCGGTGTCGTGGACGTTCACCGGTGTGATCACGACATAAAACGGCGCGATCGACGGCGGCAGCGACATCCCGTCTTTGTCGGCGTACAGTTCGACGGCGGAACTGAGGATGCGTTCGATGCCGATCCCATACGATCCCATGATCGGCGTAATCTCCTCGCCCGCTTCGTTCGTAACGTGCAGTCCCATCCCTTTCGAGTACTTGTAGCCCAGCTTGAAAATGTGGCCGATCTCGACGAATTTGTTTACCGACATCGTCGTCATGCAGTGAGGGCAGGCGTCTCCGGCGGCTACCTGCCGCAGGTCGTGCCACTCCGGAGTGAAGTCCTCTTCGGGAGTTACGTGACGCAGGTGGTAGTCGTCTTTGTTCGCACCCGCGATCATGTTCTTGCGCCCTTTCAGTGCAACATCGGCGAGGATGCGCATATTCGTAATACCGACCGGACCCAGCGAGCCCGCTTCAGCGCCAAACAAGTTGACAATCTCCGCCGGATGCGCCGGGCGCACTTCCGTTGCACCCACGGCGCTCGCCAGCTTCGTTTCGCTGAGTTGGTGATCGCCGCGCACCAGCGCCAGCACAGGCTTTTCGTCGGCCACCATCACCAGGCTCTTCATTTGCGAGGTCTGAGGCAGCTGCGTGAACTCCGCGATTTCCGCAATCGTTTTGCGATTCGGTGTGTGAAACTCTTCCGGCGAGAAATCGCCATCCGGATCGGAAACGGCAGGCGCTACCGGAGTACCGATCGCCTTCTCGAGATTCGCCGCATAGCCGCATTGCGGGCACTGTGCTACCAGGTCCTCGCCCGCATCCGAGCGCACCATGAATTCGTGCGACTGACTCCCGCCCATCGCTCCCGAGTGTGCTTCCACGGCGACAAACTGAAGACCGCACCGCGCGAAGATCCTGCAGTACGCGTCGTGATGTTTGCGATAAGCGACATCCAACCCATCGGCACCCATATCGAACGTGTACGAGTCCTTCATGATGAATTGCCGCACGCGAAGCAATCCGCTTTTGGGTCGCGGTTCATCCCGGAACTTCGTCTGGATCTGATACCAGATCTGCGGCAGCTGCTTATAGCTGCGCAGTTCGCCGCGAGCGATGCTGGTAATCACTTCTTCGTGCGTCATGCCGAGGCACAGGTCGCGGCCAAACCGGTCCTTCAGCCGGAACATGTTGTCGCCCATCAGATCCCAGCGTCCGGACTCCTGCCAGACTTCGGCCGGGTTCAACGCGGGCAGCAGCATTTCCTGTCCGCCGATTCCGTCCATCTCCTCGCGCACGATCTGCGTGATTTTCAAAATGGATCGCTGCGCGAGGAAGAGGTAGCTGTACACTCCTGCGGCAAGTTGGCGGATATAGCCGCCGCGCAACAGCAACAGATGGCTGATTACTTCAGCCTCGGCGGGAATCTCCCGAAGCGTGGGGATGAAAAGTTTACTCCAGTACATTGGTGGCTTGATTGAAGGCGTGAAAAGGCGATTTTATCACGCGCCGCTCAACACACCGGTTTACGAGACCTTCGGAAGCGGCCCCATCCACTCGAGTTGCTTCTCGATCCGAGGATGCAATTTGTATTGCTTCCGCACCGCCGCGATCGAAACTTCGCTGCGTAATTCGATCTGCGACAGGTCGTACTGGCCGAGCCCCGCTCGATTGCAATATTGCAGATACCCGACCCAGTCCGGGTTCACACCCATGGCTTCCACTCCGACTCGGTCCGCGGCCACCAGATCCGTCGACGCGATCGCGACGCGCGAGGCTACTGGAGTGCCTTTCAGAGGACCCTCGCCCTCCATCCCTTCAAATCCATCGATAACGGTGGCGCCCCAGAACGGCTGCATTCGTTTCGCCGTCAACGCCAGGTTCATCTGGATCTGACGATAGCCCTGATGGTACTTGCTCTTGTCGTGCCACACCGCGGTTTCTTTGCGCGAGTTGTGCAGCGGCGCGCCCATCACCAGGTTCTTCACCGAAAGGGTAGCGACAACGTTGTCGTGCGCCTTGAGGATCGCCGAGCCGAGGATGAACGCGTCGGGGTCGAACATCCGGGCCGCGAGCCGTACCTGGGTCAAGTGCAGATCGCGATCGACAATCTCCTGAACGACGTGCTGCGGCTCATCATTGAAGTCGACAAGCTGTACGCGCATCTTCCGGTATTCGGCGATGACGCGGTTATAGCCGAAATTCTCGAAAGCATCCCACGTGCAATCCTTCGACGAGTCTGCAACGACGATGGGACCCTTGAACCTGGTTTCGAGATAGTCGAAAATGCCCCGAAGGGCGTCGGCATGCGTGGAGCCGAGCTGGTTGTTCACCGCGACTGTGTTCGGCTTCAGCAAGACATACTTCTTGCGCCGCAACGCCGGACGAAGCTGATCGTCGATTGCGACCAGGGCATCGTAGACATTCCGGCGCCGGTCGTCACCATGAACCAGAGATACTGCCGGACGCTTCGCCACGGTGTTCTGCGCGAACGAAGCGGTAACGCCTGCCGCGGCGGACAGCCACGCACGACGGGTTAAATGTCGCATTTGACCTTGAGCTTATCTCAAGAAAGAAACCGGCGCACGAGCCCCCGAGCATCTCGTGCGCCGCCCGAATCGTTGCTCCAACGGATCGAGCCGAAACGGGTTTAGAGGAGAGGCCTACAAATATGCCCGGTCGAGACAAGGAGCATGAACCGTATTGAGAACTCCGCTGACGATTGACCCCAATTACGTAGTCTACTGGCGAGGTTGGCGGCACTACTGGGAGGATTCCTCGTCTATCGGGGAGAGCGCGCCTGAGCCTCTGGCGCGCTCTGTGCGTGACCGAATGGCGGCTCAGCGGCTTGCCATTCCGGCTGCAACCGGGGACCGCTTTGGTTTGTACGGAGGAAACGGCAGCACGTCTGGGATAACTCGAACACCCGTCGTGAACTTAAACGGATACTTGCCGCCGCTGGGAAACGTCAGTTCGACGAAATACGCCGTGAAACCCTTCTCCGGTTTCTCGACGACGCCAACGTAGGTGCCGCCGCCCTGGTCCGTTAACTCCGTGCTCTTGTACGCCGGCCCGATTTTTTCCAGGCGGAAGTCCCTGGCCTCTGGATTCGTCGCATGCCACAGCCGCACTTCCGAAGGTTTGTCCTGAGTCTTGACTTGGATAGAGCCGTCCTTTTCGAAAGTCCACGTGAACTTGGGCCGAGGCTGATCGCGCAGCACCGCATCGTAATACGCCGTAAGCGACTGCCCGGCATCGGAGTTCTTCAGCGAATGATCCGTGTTCGGCACGTACCGGAGATACTTCTCGCCCTTCAGTTCACTGAAGTAAAACTGCGACGAATCCGGCAGGAAGAACTGATCGCCCGCGGAGTTGACCATGAACTTCGGCATGGTCAGACGATCGCGATACGAGAATGGCTCGACGATCTTCAGAAGTTCGTGATACCGTGGCACTCCGTTCCAGTCCATCAAACCTCGCTCCTCGTAATCCTTCACCGCCGGCGCGAAGAAGCCGTAAACGCGGTAGTGATGTTCGAACGACGGCTCGACATTCAGCATGTCGATAACGAGCGGCACGATTGCGACTACCCGCTTGTCCACTGCGGCCGTCGTCCAGGTGGTCCAGCCGCGTTTTGATCCGCCGGCCACGACGAAGGTGCGGACGTTCAGCTTGCCGGCCTGCTCGGAAGCGCAGAAACTCGTAACCGTGTCCATGGCCCGAACCGCGCTCTTCGTCATCGGCAACCGTAGCGGCCATTGATCATCGCCGCCGCGGAGGAATTTCTCCCACGTGTAGGCGATGATCCCGTCTTCCGACCGCTCCTTGCCATCGTCCGGAAACACGAGCGGCTGATTCGGCACCATTCGAAGCTCCGCAACCACCGACTTGGAGGCGAGCGCCGTATCCACGAGCATCGGGTCTGCACGCTCCGGAGGCTTGCTTTTGTTCGAACCACCCGTGATAAACAGGAAACCTGTTTCGTGCGATACCGTATTCGGCTTGATGATCGTCAACCAATGCTTCCAAACCGTTCGATCCACCTCGGAAGGCGACCGCCACGATTGCGAAGTCATGTCCAGCACGTAGGCGGTGTAGCCATCGCCGGGGATCGTACGGACCAGTTCGTACTTGTAGTGCGAATCGGGCGCCTTCACATACCGGTCGAGTGGTGTTTCCTTGCCCGCTTTCGGCGCTGCCGCGAACGCCGCGCAAAGAGTGAGTGAGACGATGACCGCGGTCCAGCGCGGTGCAGTTCGAGGGTTCATCGTGCCAGATAATACCACGCCGTACCCTGTCCTTTGCACCTGTACAAAACCGTGCCTCCGCCGAATCCAACAGATGTGACGCCTCAGTGTCCCATCTGCGAGACTGGCGAACTGAACGTCTTTCTCTCGAAAGACGTGGTCCGCATGGAGACCTTGCTTCGATCGCAATTCGTATTCGACCGCATCAAGAACGTCCCCGCCGATGAACAGCTGAAGGATCTCACCAGTTTTGCGCACAGCGCTTCCGCCGAACTGCGCGAGTGTCCCCGGTGCCGGGTCCTGGTGCGGCATGAAACGGATACCGGAGCCGACGCGGATTACGTTGACGACCAGTACGACCCCGCGGTGATGCGGCGCTTGCTGCCTCGCTACCTCGATGCCTTTCGCGCTAAAGAGCGGCCGTACCGCAGTCTGCTTCCGGAACGCGCCGCGACGGTGGAGGTTGGTCCCCACTTCGGAGCATTTCTACAAGTGGCGGAGGAGTGGGGTTGGAGAGCGGTCGGAGTCGATATCGGCAAAGATACCACCCGGTTCATCCGCTCGCGCGGCTTCGAGATCTGCAATCATCCGCTGGATAAATGCGACCTGCCCACTGGCGAATTCGATGGCGTTTTCATCTGGAACTGCTTCGAACAGATTCCGGATCCGCACGGTGCGCTCGAGGAATCACGCCGCATCTTGAGATCCGGCGGAGTTCTCGTCTTGCGAGTCCCGAACGCACTCTACTATCGCGTTTGCGAACGAGCGCTCGAGAGCAATCCCCACGGAGAAGCCGCCGTGTGGATTTCCCGTGCGCTCGGCTACAGCAATCTGCTCGCGTTCCCGTATCTCCACGGATATGAAGGCGATTCGCTCCGTGCGCTCGCCGCGCAGTATCACTTACGCCATGAGTCGTCGTTGAATTCGGAATTGATCGTGATTCCGTTCCCGAACCTCGGTGACACCATATTGGAAGAACAGCGAACCGCCCTCGCCTTCACCGATACGTGGAGCGAACTGCAACAGCACGACAAGGAGGGCCGCTTGACCGGCCCTTGGATTGAACTGATCTTCCGCCGTGAGTAGGGTGTCAGCGCCCCCCGGAAGGAGTTTCCGCGTTCACGAGTTCAGGATGCTCCACTTCCGGCCGAACCATCTTCTGGTCCTCTTCGGGCCGGCGAGCGCGCTGATACGTCGGTAGCGAAACCGCTGTACCGAGCTTCGCGGAACGCGCGATCGCATTTACGATTCGAACATCGATCGACCCCTCTTCACCGGACGGTTCCGGGTCGCAATCGTTCAGAATGCAATTGGAGAAGTAGATCAACTCCGGACCGAACTGGTCGTGTTTCGGGAAGGTGCACTCTTTTGTTTCCCCGTCGATCGTCAGATGGTGTCGAATGTCTTTCGTATAATCGTAGGCCGGATCGAGACGGAGCGTACCTTTGGTTCCCGCCACAATCAGGCTGGAATTCGGAGCGGCACCGAAACTGACCGTGAACGCGGCAAGGCGCTCGTCGGGAAACTTCATCAATGCCGAGATCATCTCTTCGGAGTTCTCGAACCGGGGCTCGCCGCAGCTGGCGGAAAGCGCCACAACCTCTAGTGGTTCGCTGTGAAACAGATACCGTGCGGCGTTAATGCAGTACACGCCCATGTCGAACAGCGGCCCGCTTCCGGGTTCCGACGCCAACCGGACGTTCGACTCGGCAACCTGCTGCGTAAAGACGGATGAGAAGAGGCGCAGTTGGCCAATTTCGCCCGATTGCGCGATGCGAATCGCTTCCAGATTGCCTGGTTCGAAGTGCAGCCTGTAGGCGATCATGAGCTTGACGCCTGCGTCTTCGGCGGCCGACAGCATCATTTCGCAGTGCTCTTCGGTTGCTGCCATCGGCTTCTCGCACAGCACATGAACCCCGCGCCGGGCCGCACGAACCGCATAGTCGCAGTGCAGATGATTCGGAAGCGCTATATAGACCGCGTCCACATGCTCCAGGCATTCGTCATAGCGATCATAAGGGTATGTGTCCTGGATGCCGTATTCACGACCCAATTCTTCGTGCTTAATGGGGTCGCCGGACACCAGGGCAACCAGTTCGCTGTTCTCCGCGTTTGTGAAGGCCGGCAGTACCGCACCTTGTGCAATGTTGCCCAGCCCGACTACTGCATATCGAATTTTCGCCACAGGTCAGATCCTCGCTGTTTTGTTGGACGCCGTACGGAGTAACATCGCAACACTGCGGGAGCAAGAATCGACCGATCGGTCAGGCGGGTACGGCTTCGTCGCCGATGTTGTGCGGAGCGGCAATGGCAGAGTGCCAAAGCCGCATTCGAAATTTGGAGACCCGCTCTGCGCCCCAAAGGAACTTGTACTCTTCCTCGCCCCGCAGGAATTCCCAGGAACGCGAATTCTCGCCGATCGCCTGCCGCATCGCATAGTACAGCGCGAGCGTTCCGGGGCTGAAGCGCGAGAACGCCGGGTCCATTCCCGTGACGTACCCCCAGGTGCTTCCCCGGTCGAAAAAGCTGCAAATCACCGAGATCAGTTCCCCGCCGAAGTGCATCGTGTAAAGCCGCAGCTTGTTGATTTTGGCGAACGACTGGCTTGCATCTAGCAGAAACTCGCGCGTCACCGGCGAATCAAGAGTGCTCGCCGTCCCGCCTTTCGGAGCCCAGCGAGTTTCGTGCAGGCGGAACAACTCACGCATCGTGGCGCCGCCCCTGTCGGAGCACAACGTTTGAAATTCCGCTGTGCCCTCCTGTTCCAGGCGTTTGAACGATCGACGTATCGTGCGGTGCAGTCCGTGCGGCAGACTCGCTTCGTAGATCCCAAATTCCGACGGCAGTGAGGCACTGGTACAGGGCACACAAGGTTCGATCATGGGATTGAAGAAGCGAGGCGCCGCGATAACCAGTGGTGAGTCGGCGCGCAAATCCTGCCAGTCACAAACGTCCCACTCGCTCCGGATATCTCGAAGGTAGTCGAAGACCGACCTTGCGCAATCAGGCGCGCAGCGAGCCTCGGCAACAAGACCCAGATAATCGGTGATGCCGTTTCCCGCAATGGTCACCTGCCGGCGCCCCTGGCACTCGTGGATGAAAAATACCAGGAGCCCGGCTAGACGCTTACCTTCTCGAAAGGTGAGCGCATGTAGATGCCCGCTGCCGAAAGCGCGCCACCACGGCAGGAGCCACTGCGGACGCTGGAACGGAAGTGCGGCGGGTGCACGGTCCACCAGCGCGCTCCATTCATCTCGGAGATTCTCTAGCGCAGCCGGGTTGTCGATCGCATCCAGCTTCACCACTTCACGATATAGAGGAGCGCCGCGCCGCGGACGTTTCATCGGTATTACACTGGTGAGCTATGCGAATCCGAGTGTTGCTCCTGCTTGCGGCAGCGTTGTTCCTTTTCGCTGCTCCGCCGCCCACCGTCGACCCTTCGAAAGCCGGAATGGATGCGGCCCGATTGGCGAGGATTGCGCCTCGGATGGAGGCGTTCGTTCAAAAGGGAGTCGTTGCCGGAACAGTGACACTAATCCAGCGGCACGGCCAGATTGTCCACCTCGAGGCATCGGGACTTCAGGACATCGAGAGCAAAAAACCCATGAAGATCGACACGATTTTCGAGATCATGTCGATGACGAAGCCGGTCACCTCGGTGGGTGTGATGATCCTGGCGGAAGAGGGCAAGCTCTCGATCTACGATTCTGTCGAAAAGTACCTTCCGGAGTTTCGCGGCATGTGGGTGATCGATTCGCGAGTCCCGTTCGATGGAGGGCATCCTGGCGATCGTGAACGTGCGTTGAAACGTCCGTCCCGCCCCATCACGATATACGACCTTCTGACGCACACGTCCGGCATGCCCGAGTATCCGCCGGAAGGCATGAGCGGTGTGGGCTTCTATTCGAACATGAATCACACCCTGGCGGAAGCGGTCGCCCTATATTCGCAGCAGCCCCTCGAGTTTGAGCCCGGGACGAAATGGTCCTACAGCAATACCGGAATGGCGACATTGGGCCGCATCATCGAAGTGGTGTCCGACCAACCGTACGAACGTTTCATCGAAGATCGCATTCTGAAGCCGCTCGGGATGGTGGATAGCTTCTACTTCCCGCCCGACTCGAAGCGCGATCGCATTGCGTCGGTGTACGGATTTCAGAACGGCAAACTGCAGAGTCTCGGTGACGCGATTTATCGGAAAGGCGCCAAGTATCCGATGCCCGAAGGAGGCTTGTACTCAACCGCCAAAGACATGGCCGCGTTCTACCAGATGATGCTCAACGGCGGTACATACAACGGGCAGAAGATCCTTTCGAAAGCTGCGGTGGAAGCGATGACCACGGTACATACAGGGAGTCTCAAAGTGTGGAACTCCGATGCAACCGGGTACGGGCTCGGTTGGGCCGTTATCCGAAATCCGATCGGAACCCTCACGCTTTCGGGAACCGGGACGTATGGGCATGGCGGGGCATTCGGCACGCAAGGATGGGTCGATCCCGCCAAGGACCTGGTCGGCGTGTTCATGGTGCAGCGGTATCAGGGAGGAACGGAACCGGTGCACAATGCATTCCGGGAAATTGCAAACGCGGCGGTGGTCCAGTGATCACCCGGCGATCCGCGATCGCAGCGCTGGCCGCCGGCGCATTGCGAGCCGCCGAGAATGGCATGGATTCACAGCGGCTGGCTAAAATCCCGGTTCGCATGCAGGAGTTTGTCGATCGGGGAGAAGTGGCGGGGGTGGTGGGCCTCATTGCGCGTCACGGCGAAGTGGCGCACTTGAGCGCGGTCGGGTATCAGGACGTGGAATCCAAGAAACCCCTGCGGACCGACAGCCTGTTTCAGATCATGTCCATGACGAAGCCGTTCACCGCCGTGGGCATCATGATCCTTGCTGAGCAAGGCAAACTCGCGGTGTCGGATCCCGTCGAGCAGCACCTGCCGGAGTTCCGCGGTCAGATGCTTGTGGAGAGCCGCAGCGGGAGCACAATGAAATTGCGGCGTCCGTCGCGCCCCATCACAATTCGCGACCTCATGTCGCACACATCGGGTATGCCCGGGATGCCGCCGGAAGGCGCTTCAGACCTCTATACGAAGATGAACCGGACCCTCGCCGAAGCCGCGCTGCTGTACTCGCAGCAGCCGCTCGAGTTCGAACCCGGCACAAAATGGCAGTACAGCAACCCCGGCATCGCAACCCTGGGCCGCATCATTGAAGTCGTGTCCGATCAATCCTATGAACGGTTTCTGGACGCCGGGATCTTCCAACCGCTCGGTATCCATGACAGTTTCTTCTTCCCGACTCCGGACCGCATCGGACGCATCTCGATGGTCTATGGACATAAGAACGGAAAGCTTGTGCGCGGCAGCGCGGATATCCTCGGTGGCGATCCGGCGCTGTACCGGCACGGCGCAAAATATCCGGCGCCCGAATTCGGTATGTACTCCAATGCGACCGACCTCGCAGCCTTTTACCAGATGATGTTGAACGGCGGCACGCTGCACGGTAAGCGCATCCTCTCGCCCGAATCGGTTCGCGTTATGAGCACGGTTCATACTCCGCCGGTTGGGCGAACCGGTTGGCTGCCGGGCACCGGCTACGGCCTGGCCTGGGAAGTTGTGAAAGAACCCCGAGGCATGGGTAACCTGATGTCGATTGGAACCTACGGCCATGGCGGCGCCTTCGCCACGCACGGTTGGATCGATGCGAAGAAGGACCTTGTCGGAGTGTTCCTGGTGCAGCAGTTGGACGAGGGTGGCGATGCCGCGAAATACGCTTTCATCACGATGGCGAATGCGGCCGTCGCCTGATGGACGGCCGCATTCACGTCAGTAGCCCGAGCGGAGCGTTTGCGTTTTCGCCGTCAGGCGGCTGTGATACCGGCTATAGGCGAAGAAGATCACCTGGCCGATCACCAGCCACACGATGAGACGCAGCCAGTTGTCCACGCCCAGCGAATACATCATCGCGAAGTTCCATATCATGCCGAGAATTGGGATTAACGGAACCAGCGGAGTTCGGAACGGTCGTGGCCGGTCGGGGTGAGTCCGCCGCATAATCAACACTGCTCCGCAAACGATGACGAACGCGAATAGAGTTCCGATGCTGGTCATGTGACCGACGACCCGAAGCGGCAGAAATCCGGATAGAGGCGCGACGAACAGAAACAGGATCATGTTCGATTTCCAGGGCGTTCTCCAGGCCGGGTGAACATCCGAGAAGACTCGCGGAAGCAGTCCGTCGCGCGACATGGAAAAGAACACGCGCGATTGCCCAAGCAGCATCACCAGGATCACCGATGTAAATCCGGAGATGATGCCGAGCTTGATCAATTTGTTCAGCCAGATGTAGGGAGTTTTGTCGATGGCCACCGCCACCGGTGCCGCTACGCCCAGTTCCTTGTAGTTCGCCATGCCGGTCATCACCCAGGAGAACAGCACATACAGGATGGTGCACACGATCAGCGAGCCGATGATTCCAATCGGCATGTCGCGCTGAGGGTTCTTCGCTTCTTGCGCCGCGGTCGAGACAGCATCGAATCCGATGTACGCGAAAAAGATAACGCCGGCGCCCGCCATGATGCCGCTCAACCCGAACTTGCCGAACGCCCCTTCGTTTGGCGGAATGAACGGCGTGTAGTTCGCCTGGTTGATAAAGGACAGTCCCAGGATAATGAACACGATCACGACCGCTACTTTGATGACCACGATCACAGCGTTCGTCCGCGCCGATTCCTTGATGCCAACCATCAATAGCACCGAGATCAGGCCGACGATGAACACTGCGGGAAGGTTGATGATCCCGTGTATCACCGTGCCGTCTTGAAGTTTCAACGGTTCGAACGGCGATGCCACCAGGCTGGCCGGTAGATGCAGGCCAAAGTCGTGTAGAAGTGAGACGACATAGGCGGACCAACTGATCGAGACCGTGGCCGCGCCCACCGCATACTCCAGCACGAGATCCCACCCGATGATCCACGCCAGCCACTCGCCCATTGTGGTGTAGGAGTAAGTGTACGCGCTGCCCGCGACGGGGATCATGCAGGACAGTTCGCTGTAGCAAAGGCCTGCAAATCCGCAACCCACGGCTGCGACCAACATTGAGAGAACAACCGCCGGTCCGGCGTTCTCGGCGGCGGCTAATCCGGTCAGCGAGAACAAACCCGCGCCGATGATTGCGCCAATGCCGAGCGCTACCAGGCTCATGGGGCCAAGGGTTCGTTTGAGCTGATGACCTTTTTCTTCCGAGTCGGCCATCACCATTTCAATAGGTTTGGTTGTGAATAAGCTCATTTCGTTTGGACTTGGGAAATACACTCAGCCGAAGGCAGGTCGACCGAGCCCCGTTTTTTTGGTCAGACTAGGCTATAGCTTAGCGTATTGTTACAGGACTGTGCCGTATACCGCGATACGCGCGGACGCGCGCGCACGGGCCGGTTCCCGCGAGCACTTCCTCACGCGAATTCGATGGCGATCATCTCGTGCCGTTCCACCGACGGCACCTCGAATTCGATCGCCGATCCCACTGCGCGGAAGCGAACCGGCCTCTTTGCAACACACAACGTGGCACGCCGGGGCCGCGTCCCGGCCGGAATCTCCACACGGACTTTCTGCGGTCCGATCGGGAACACCTCACGCACCGGGCCCTTCATCATCATCGGATTCGTCAGGTTCACCAGATGTACCGTCATGCTCGACGCCTGCCGCCACACAGTCACGTCGATGATTCCACGGCCGGTGACGGTCACGGGCGACTGGCCTCGGGTGGTCCACTCCACCGCATTGCGCAGCAACAGAAGGTGATCCTTCGCCAGTACTTCCCAGAAGGTCCGATCGATGTCCCACGGAAAATACACCACCCGCGCTCGCCCGAATTCCATCAGGTGAACCATTGGAATGTCGGTCCGCGCGACGCGAGGATATACGTCCTCCATCGGGAGATCCGGATACGATGGAACGTAGGTCAGCGGCGCGGCCACTTGGCCGTTCAGTGAGCGAGTCCGCACATGAGCCGGTCCGCTGATGATCCGCGGAGCATCTTCCAATCCCCGCAGTAGCGGATGCGGCCCTTCCAGGTTGATGTACGAATTCTGAATGTGGGTATCGACTCCACCTTCGAACTTCGCGCCGAAGAGATCGCCGATTCCGAAATCCTTCCGCCGAACGCCCCACTCGTCGTACAAACTCGTTTCGTTCGTCGCGATGAGGCTCCCGCCCTGCTTCACGTACGCGCGCAGTTGATCGCACTGCGCATTCGACAGCGCTGCGAGGTTCGGCAGAATGAGAACGTCGAACCCTTTCACCTGATCGAGCGATAGCTTCCGGTCGTGCACCATCTCGAAAGGCACGCGCGATTCCACCAGCGCCTGGTACCAACCTTCGATCGGGTCCTCCACCTTGGCGCGCGCCTGCTCACCGCCATAAAACTTCGCCGTCTGCTGCGAATACACTAGCGCCACGCGCGACAAATTGTCCGTGTTTCGCAGATAGTGCTGGTTCTCGAAATGCCACTGATACACTTCTTCGACGGGCTTGAACCAGCGCTTGTCGTACGGCTTCGCGTTGAACTTCGTGAACCAGGGACGGAGACCGTTCGCGATTCCGTCGATGGCCCATAACTGGATCTCTTCTCCGTCCTGAACCGAGTCCTTCCACCGTTCGGGTTCTTCGAAACCGACGCTGAAGATCCCCCCGATCGGTTTCTTCCCGAGCGACGAGCGGTACTCCTTCCCGTTCTTCCCGTTCGCCCACGGCGGCATCACTCCGCGGCGTGCCTGGCGGTCGGCGAACAGGATATCCGACAACTCGCCGACCGTCTTCATGTCGAGTTCGCTGAGCGCCCCACCGCCCGAGTTCGCGATGAATCGTGCATTCGGGTTGATCTTTCGAATTTCGGAATCCCACAATCGCCACAGTTCGAATAGCCGCTGTTCGTGCCAGACGATGTATGCTTTGCGTGCCGGGTCTTGCGGGTTGTTTGTGCGGGGCAGATCGAGCCCCGAGAATTGCTTGAAATTGTGCTGGCAATGCTCGCAGAAGCATTGTCCGTGCCCGGCCCAGCGGTTGCTGAAGATGCCGTCCACGCCGTACATCTGCACGATTTCCTTCGTCACCTCGGTCATGAATTCGAAATTCATCGGCCCGAGTGCGCAGGTCACCCACAGTTCGGGATTTGCCCAGTGCCGGCGTTTTCGGCCTTCGGCATCGACGGCGATCCAATCCGGATGCGCCTCGTACAGGTCCTGGTGGGCGGCATGCGGATCGGTGCGCGCGATCACGTGCATGTTCAATTTGCGGCAGCCGTTGACCAGATCGCCGAGAGGGTCGGTGCCTCCAAGATAGCGGCTGCGGGTATGCAGCGGAATCTTAGTCGGGTAAAAGGCCATGTAGCCGCCGCCGGCCAGACAGGCCGCGTCTGAGTGTGTGCGGCGAAGATAATCAAGCCAGAAGTCGGCGTCGAACCTCCCGGGATCGTCTTCGGTGAAGACGAGTTGCGCCCAGCGCATCGGCTTGTCAAACCAATCCGGCGGAGTCTTGTAATCCGTCGCGGCGCCCTGTGAAACCACGGTGGACACAGCCGCCGCGCCGGCGGCCTTGAGGAACGTTCGTCGTGTATTCATGACTGCGATTACCCGATTCTATGCCAGACGGCTGATCGGGAATCGCAGATCTCTTGCCGGGTTCCATTAATCGGTGGGCAGATTCTGTTTCGCCACCGAGATGTCGTATTCGAGTTTGTAGTCCTGATCGCCTGGTTTTTCGACGTAAACACATTGCGGACCGGCTACCATGCGCGCGAAATCTGCGGTCTTCTTCAACACTGCGGTCGAGCCGACGCCGGCGCCCACCTTGGACGCGTTCTGCCCGAACGGATGCGGTTTGCTGTCCATCCACAGCGGGTTGAAGTTCTCATTGTCGCGGCCGTAGTTGTAGTCGGTGATGTTCAGACCGGGGTCGATCCGCACGTCGATGATACCCAGCACCTCATTCTCGTTACCGAGCGTGTGCAGCAGTTTCCCGACGTACTCCATAATCAGTTTGCGCCGGGTGTCTTTGTCGGAGTCGGCGATATCTTTCCAACTGACTACCTTGCTGCCCTGTTTCAAGAGCCGGTCAGCGTGAGGCCGGAACATCACCTCTCCGATCTTGTCGATCTCTCCGCCGCTGGTCGATATGAAAATCCGATCCTGCTCTGCCAGGAAAAGCGTCACCTTCTGACTCAGTACAAGGTCGCGGTCCGGCTCGAGACTCCGATGAAACGCAAACCAGCGGCCGTTAACGCCAACGCGAACCAACCATTCTTCGTTCTCAACCTTCAACGCGTCGATCGTCTTCTGTATCAGGAATTTCAGTCCGGAGAACGCAAGGGATAGCGCCTTCGCCAGACCTTTCTGCAACAGGCTGGCGATATCGCCGATGATCGGCAGCTTCAAAAGCCCCTGCGGCAGAATGTTGATCTGTTCGGCGATGGCGTCCGCCAATGCATCGAGCAGATCTTCGACGATTGGGGCAACATCTTCGGCCGGATTGTCGCGTACGTGCTTTCGGTCGATGATCCGGTCGATGTTGACCGTGCACGCAAGCACCTTGGACGCTTCGACATTCATCGGGTCGTGCCAGCCGAGCGACACGATGCAGCCATAGGCCTGCGCGCCCTTCATCTGCGTCATCGGAATCTTCACCCGAACCTGCCGCGGAGGAAGGCTCGGATCATCGGGGCGGATCACTTCGATCACCGGATCGACCGCCTGCCCTCCAGCGGCTGCGAAGGCGCCGGTGTTGACATGCTTCAGCAGCCGTGGACGCAGCACCAGCGTGTTGTGCGGGAAATCGGGCGTGTGGCCGATCGGATACGGCTCAGTATGCAAGTTGCTAAGTTCCGGCAGATCGACAATGAACTCGTAATCCGTATCGTCGATACCCTCGTGATCCAGGTAGCCGCCGCGCTTGCACGCGAAGAACATAAACTGAATCGCCGGCACGCGGCCATCGTTCTCCGAAAATTTGAACGCCTCCCATCGGGCGGTCGCGATAGCTTTGCAGGGGTTCAGTATCGCGCACATCCGGGGTTTTTTCGGATTGCCCTTGTCCTTGTCGGGGTCAGTCGATTTGCCGCAGTCGTAGACCCATCGTCCCGCCGCCCAGGCGTATTGGCCCGCCATCGGCCACGCCCAATCGGCGTGAAACATCGGCCCGCACGCTTTCTGCGCATCCTTGTCGAACGTGTTGTCCTTGATATCGTCCTTGAGCCCTCTCTCAAACAGGCTCTGATCCTGCCACAGCACACCTGGATCCCACTGGCATTCGATCGAACCGTTCTGTGTGATCGGATGCTCATCCGAATCCATGTCCTCGCCATCGCCGTTGTCGATGTGTTTCGTGCTGGGCGGATTCTTCACGCTCGCAGCTACCCACTCGTAGCCCTTCTCCGGCCGAATGTGAACACTCCAGTTGAACCAGCGGTGCCACTGAAACAGCGGCACATCGGCGGCATTCTGATAACTGCGGGTGACGAAGCCCTCCACTTCGACAATCTGCGACGCGTCTACAATATCGTTCCGCGCGCCTTTCGTCACAGGCGACCATTGCGGGATGGCGCGCACCGCCTTCGGGTGCAGCTTCGCCGCTGCTTCTTTGATGAAGTTTTTCGCGACGCTCAAAATGAACGCTGCGACATTCAGTCCGGGAATGTCTTTGAGCAGGTTCAGCAGTTGGTCGACGCCGGTGCCGAGCAGCCCCTTCAGGAAATCGTTGACGAAGCCTTCGCTCCCCAGAAGGAACGTCAACAAATCGCCTTCGATATCCTTGAAGTCTTCTTTGTTGGCGCACCCGCAGTTCAGGCCGTCTCCGTCGGGCTTCTTCTTGGTTCCCGCTTCGTCGAAGTCCTTGTAGTTCACGCGGTGAAATGGACGCTCGCGGTCCGGGGCCTTCTTAGCGTTGTCGAATTGAGGTTTCGCGGCGCTCGACATGGTGATCAGCTCGTTTCGTCATCCGGCGTGACCGGCTCGTCCGCGCCTTCGTGGTCCTGCTGAATTTGGATCCGGGTCGCTCCATCCAGGTCCGATCCCTTGCCCAGGTTCCGCGAATTTCGATACTGCCGGACGGCGTTCTTGAATTCGTCGCCGGTCCACTTTTTCGGCGCATTCAAGCCGAAACCGAGGTTGTACAGCCGCTGCTTCGAGGGCAGTTCGTCATCCGTGGCCTCCATCGGACGAAGCGCCCCTCCGTCGAGCACAAATGTCAGAAACTTGTCCTCGTCGGGAAAACTATCGGTGTCAAAACTCGAGTCGTCCGCGTCTTTGTCTTCCGGCTTGTCTCCCTCGGTGCCGGTGCTCGCGGGATCGTTCAGGTCGAATAGTTTGCCCCATGCATCCAACTTCAGCGTCATCCGCACGTGCTCGTCGAAAACCGGAATTCGGATCTCGCCCTTCTCGTTCGTAGTGCCGCGAATGACGGCCGCCGTGTCCACCTCACCCATCAGCGCCACGTAACGGCGGCCGGCGAGAGGCTCGGGTTCCTTCTTCGACGAATCCACGCGGATGCGCAACACCCATTCCTGCATCTGCCGCTCGCACGGCGAGTGGGAGGCGAAGGCGTGATACCAGCGGCACGCCATCGTGTTGCCCGTCTCCTCCACGGGGCGTGCCGTCGGCTGACCATCCGCGTCCAGAATCAGGTTGCCGTCCTCGTCCCGTTCGAACAGATCCATGTTCTGCCCGAACGTCCGCCGTTCCGAAGTATGCTTCCGCCGGTTCTTGTAATCCGACCAGAAGCGTAGCGTGCAGCCAAACGGTCCTTCCGTTGAACGCGGGCACGGCCACTTCTCCGGATCGATCTCCGAGCCCTGCTTGAACATATATACGACGACGCGGCGGTTCGCCCGGTAGATCTCGTTCCGTACTGCCTCGAGCACCTTGTCCGTCTTCGCCAGGTCCTCCTCTTCCTGCGACAGCAGAAAGATTTCGTTGTACTCGCCGCAGCCCTGCACATCGCCCTTCAAGCCGTCGCCATCACGATGGCGCGTCAGGAAGTCCCGCTCCGGCACGAGTTGAAACGCGTTGCCTTTGCTGTCGTGGCAGATCGCGTCCATGTATTCTTCGAACAGTTTCTTCCGTGTCTGGGGCCCATCAACGCCCGTCGCCTTCCCTGGTGGGAAGAGCCCCCGGCTCTCCTGGTAAGCGGCGATCGCGTCATGGGTCTGCTTGTCCAGCGCCTTCTTTTCTTCCGAAGTGTCCCCCGCTTCCACAGGACCTGTAAAGAAGGGCGGTTCGCCCTTCTGCAAGGGAATCGATAACATCGTTCGTATGGATCGCACTCCCCAGTGATCGCCATTCGGCGGGCCGCTGTAGAGCGATTCCCAGATCTTCGTGTCTCGCACTAGGAGCGCATAGACAGCGCGCGCACGGCGGCCGGCGAGTTGCTTGTTGTAGTCGTCGGGACCGGTCGGGTCCGCGTGGCCGAAGACCGAACACGGAGGAAAACGCTTTGGGTCCGCGTCATCCTGCTCCTGGAGTTTCAGCATCAGGTCGGCGAACTTCGTAAAGCGTTTCTCGGATTGCGGGCTAATGAACGATGAATCGAATTCGAAACCGCGGCCCGGCAGCATCAGGCAGCCGATCGTCACGAGGTGCTGCCGGACAGTGTTGAGGTCCTTGGCTTTGCGTTCCTCCGGAACGGGTGCAATCAGAACCGGCAACTCCACCCGTTTGGGGTTCGTCGCCACCACGCCGTCGGGCCCGATATCGATAATCCAGATCGGATTCGCCATAAGTGCTCAATTCAACAGCCGTGCTCCTTTATCAGTTTTTCGCGAAGGTCGCTCTCCTGGATGCCAGTATCCTTAGCCGGATCCCCGAGTTCTTCGCCGTCCTGTTGATCCGTGGCTCCGACCGCAACCAGCTTGGGACGTTTTGTGACGGGCGACTGGCTTTTGTTGATGCGATCGCAGCGGAACTCCTCGGCCGCCCACAAAAACTGCTCGAGGTCGTTGATGTTGAATCCCGCGAAATAGCCCAGGTTATTGAGCCGTGCCTGCTGGCCCGAGAGCTTCGTCTTCGGATTGAGACTTCCGATCCGCAGGTCGAACTTCAGGATCTCTTCGGGCGGCGGTGGATCCGTTTTCTTCACGGGCTGATGCTGGAAGTGGACCCGCAGTTCTGCTTTCTTTTGCCGCCGTGGAATCTGTTCTTCCGGAACCACTAGTCCGTCTTTGTCCGTGTCCTTCGATATCGTGTCTTTTCCTTCCAGCCCGAGATCGCACGGCGCCGCGGCGATCGGCCGGTTGTTGGGATCGTGAACGCGAATTCGGAGGAATAGCTTCGGGATCTTCACATCGAAGAAGTGAACCTGCGTTGTCGGTTCGACCTCGCTCTTGTCGGATCGGTCGGGAATGAAAATCTCATCGCCCGGAAACAAAATGTGCGGGTCGCGCGAGGCACTGAGCGCGGCATTCTCGGGGCGGTCCCAAATGATATGAAAATCACCGAACCCTTCCTCTTCGGCGATGCCGGAGATGTGCTCTCCCTGGCGGACAATGTGAGTCTTGGACATGGCGCATCACCACCGGCTACTTCGGTTTCCATTCTTTCGCATCGAAGCCGGGGAAACTGACTTCCGCCTGCCCCGGGACGATGCATTCGAAACGAACTTTGCCTTCCCGGTCGAGCACGCCCTCCATCAGCGACGCATCGGGTAAGCGAACGCGGTATCGTTCGCCGGGAACCGGGTTGTCGTCGGAATCCACGAGGTGGATTTCGATCCAGGTCTTGGTCTGATCGCAGGGCGACACCATCTTAGTGCCAGGCGAGGAGTCCGCCATCGCCATCATTTGGTTTTGACGGACGGTCAGCATGTGTTGCTCCGCAGCCTAACAGTAGACGCTTCATTTTTGCAATGCAATCGGTGAAAAAGCATGGGGCACCCCCTCCGGAGCGGTGTCCGGCCGCGGTTGTCGTGTCGCGCCGGACAAGTCCCCGCCCGGGTTAGTGTCCCGGTGCCGTTAATCGTTGCAAGGTCGTTTTAGCGAGGCCACTGATGCGGGCGGCGCTACATTCCGGGAGCGTGCTTTTGCGGTTTGAGTGCGTGACCGGGCGTCGTGCGAGCGTCGCGGACCATCTTCCGTACGTCGGCAGTCAGTTCCGCGACACTGTACGGAATGCCGTCCTTGATCGTCCACCGGATTCCTGCCTGGACCGGCTTGCCATCCTGTATCCGCTCGGCGCCGATTGGATAGAGGATCTTGAAGTTCTCTAGCGGATTGCCATCCACCACGAGCAGGTCCGCCGCATAACCGGCGCGCACGCGGCCGAGTCGCTTCTCTTGCCCGAGTATCTTCGCATTGTTGACCGTGGCGTGCTCGAGAACTTTCAACGGCGGGAAACCCGCCTCCTGCTGCAACTCCAATTCTCGAATCAGACCGAATCCATAAATCGAATAGATGTAGCCAGCGTCCTCACCGGCGCCGATAATTCCTCCGCGCCGTTCGAACTCTCGAAGCGCCGCCATCCAGATTTTGTAGTTCTCTTTCCAGTACGCCTCGTCCGTGGAGGTCCAACCCTGGAAGTACGACCCGTGATGCGCCGGATCGGGTTTGAAGAAATCGCCGAGGGCGGGATGGAGGTAGTCGGCGAACCAAGGCTGATTCTGCGCGCGCACCAAGTCCCGGCTCGCTTCGTAGATGCTGAGCGTCGGGTCCCACGCTACCTTCGCCGAAACCATGCCGTGAAGCACCTTCATCAGGCGCTCGTGATCGGCTTCACGCCACAACCGGCCCGCATACCGGAAACGGTCGGTTTCGTCGTTGTAGTTATAGTTCGCTGGAAACGCCTGCACTCCGTCCGGAAGAGCGGCATCCGGTATCCCGTACCAGTGCTCGATGCTGCGCGTGCCGAACCGGATGTCATCCCACGCGTTGGTTTCCTCCACTCCGGCGTGATGCGCTACGGGCAGTCCGAGTTTGTGGGCCTCTTCCTCCATCGCCTCCATCACGTCGCGGTAGACGCCGAGGGTCTTGATGCCGTCGGCTCCCATTTCTTTCAGCTTGCGGACGCGCTCACGTGCCTCTTCCGCTGTATTCACGCGGCCGAATACGGGATAAACGAATATCCGCGGAGCAGCAATCTGCCCCTCTGCGCTCTTGCGGCGCAGTTCCAAGGTCTGTTCGGTGTTGCTGCCGACGTCCCGAATGGTGGTAATGCCGGAGGCGAGCCACAACTTCAGACAGTAATCGACGGGTTGGGGCTTACCGCCGCGCTCATCCTGAATGTGCGCATGAGCGTTGATCAGCCCGGGGATGACATACATGCCGCGAGCATCGATTTCGGCGTCGGCCGTGACTAGACGCGCCGTACTCTGCGCATCGCGCGGAATCACCTGTGCGATGGTGCCGTTCTCGATCAGTATGTCCTTCGGACCCGAAGCCGGAGTGCTATTTCCTTCAACCACCATCGCATTGCGAATCACCATCCGGCTGTAACGTTTTCCACTCTCGACGCGCGCGCTCTGCGCTAACAACAACGGAAGGCAGGCGCAGCATAAAACGATACCCGGCCGCAACATACATTGATACTCTCGCACACAACTGCGTCCGGTAAGGCACAATCAGGCTATGCGCGCCGTCATTGCCCTCATCGTGCTTTCGCTCTCCGCTCTTGCCGACAACCGGGCGATCAGCAGAGAGACCTACCACGACAAAGTTCTCGGGGCGTGGACGGGACAAATTGTTGGTGCGATCTTCGGATGGCCATTCGAGGGCAAGCCCGCGAACGTCAAAACCGTCGACCACTACTTGAAACCCTATTCCTTCGCGCCGGTGGACGACGACTACTACTACGAGATGATTGCCCTCTATGGCTTCGAACGCTTCGGCACCGGCATGACAGTGGAGCAACTCGGCGACGTCTGGAAGGATTATCAAGCGGGCTCCTGGGGTTCGAGCGAGCAGGCGCGCCTTGCCCTCGAACGGGGAATCAAAGCGCCTGAAACCGGATCGCCGCGCTACAACCGCTGGTTTCATACCATCGGGCCACAGTTCTCGGCGGACATCTACGGAATGCTGGCGCCCGGCATGGTGAACGTGGCCGGACGCATGGCGCGGGAGTATTCGCACGTGAACGGCTACGGCGAAGGTTCCGACGGAGCCGTGTTCATCGCCGCCTGTGTCAGCGAGGCGTTTTTCGAAAACAAGCCGGAGCGCATCGTCCGGCAGGCTGCGCAACTGATCCAGCCGTTGTCGAACTACCGCAAGGCCATCGATCAGGTGCTGGAAGGTTATGACAACGGCAAAGGTTGGAAACAACTCGCGAGTGAAACCGAAGCGCGCTGGCGCCCCGATTATCCCCAGATGAATAATGCGGTGGCCAATGGAGCGCTGGTCGCCATCGGGCTTCTATATGGAAAGGGGGACTTTCTCGATACGCTCAACATTATCACCCAGGCCGGCGATTTCACCGACGCGGATTGCAACGCCGCGAATGCAGGAGCAATTCTCGGCGCGATGCACGGAACGCAGGCGATCCCCCGCCAACTCGTCGAACCTCTGCACGATCGCATCTACGGCGAGCAGATGGGGCCCGTGAAGTTTCGCAAACCGGTGGACGAGAAGATCAGCGATCTGGCTGAAAGAATCGTCAAAATCGGCACGGCGAATGTTGAGGCGAACGGCGGGACGGTGGAGGCTCGGTCGATCGTGGTCCCGCGCCGCCGCCCCGAAACCCAGCCGTACGAGAAGTTCGATATCAACGAGTACGCCTCGCTGTGGGACCGAAATTGGAAATTGGAAGGAGGGGGGCGCGGCGGCGCCGGTGCGACGTATCTTGACGGCGATACGCTCGTCACCTTCCCGCGCGACTCGCGTCCCTGCCGGCTGGAAGCGACGTTCACCATTCCTTCCCGACGCCCAACGATGACGCTGACCGTCCGCTCGGATGCGGGCAAACCGTGGCGCCTCGATGTCTATGCCAACAACGAACGCCTGATCACGCAGACCATCGACGGCGCGCCCGAACCGGTCATCATCGATCTGTCGCACTATGCCGGCCAGACCGCACTGCTCCGGGCTTTTCATTATCAGATCGATGGCAAGCCGCCGTCCGAAGCGCGCTGGCGCTCCATCGTGATCCAGTGACGCCGGCCAGCTCTGATTCAGCAGGATGAAACAACCCACTGCCGTTCTGAATCGACACTACAGGAAAGTTCGATTCGCCGGAGTTTCTCTGTATGCCCTGTCTCATCGGCCTGGTTGCCATTGCGTTTCCAAGACTCGCAATTGTCGTTCTCTATCTGCTGACTAACTTTTTCGAGCGGGCTTACCACTCGATTCTTCTGCTGCTGTTGGGCTTCATTTTCCTGCCGCTGACGACTATCGTCTACGCGTGGATTGTTAACACCGGACATGCGTTGGCAGGCATTTACATGGTGGCGATCATCATTGCCGTGCTTGCCGATCTAGGGTTGTTGGGAACTGGAAGGTATAGTAGGCGGGATTGGTAGCAACGGTAATGTAATTTACGATTCAAGCAAAAACCTGCAGCCGGGTTGATACGTCTCGTACCCTGAGAACACGATTTTTCATCCAAGGGGATATAGGTCAATTTCCTTTTTGGAGATGCCGGAAGGGGTTTTGAGGTGATACGGAAAGCTGTATTCGGGGTGTTGTTAACGGTGGCGCTGGCGGTGGCTTCCCCACCTTATGAGGAGGCGCATCAGCTATACACACGTACTGAATATCAAAGGGCACTGGACCTCCTGCTGCCGCTGAAGGACAAGGATGCCCGCACCTGGGCTCTGATCGGCCAATCGTATTTCATGTCGGCCGAGTACAAGAAAGCCACCGACGCCTTCGACAAAGCGATAACGCTCGACCCGAAACGGTCGGAGTATGTGCACTGGCTGGGGCGGAGTTGGGGACGGAGGGCCGAGAGCGCGAGCATCTTTGTGGCGCCCTCGTACGCTTCCAAGGCCCGGCAGTACTTTGAACGCGCGGTGATGCTGGACACCTCGAACAAAGAAGCTTTGAACGATCTGTTCGACTATTACATGGAAGCCCCGGGCTTTCTGGGCGGGGGTTTGAACCGTGCCGAAGCGCTCGTTCAACGGATTGCGGCTCTGGATCCGGCTGAGGGACACTACGCCGAGGCGCAATTGCTGGACAAACGCAAGGAGTTCGATGCCGCCGAGGAGCATCTGCGGCGGGCATTGGAACTGGCTCCGCGGCAGGTGGGACGGGTGATCGACCTGGCGAAGTACTTGTCCAAGCGCGGGCGGGTGCAAGAGAGCGAAGCCGCCTTTGCAGAGGCGGAGAAGATGGCGCCGAACAATCCGCGGATCCTGTACGAACGTGCGGAGACTTACATTCGCGATCACCGGAACCTGACGGAAGCAAAGCAGTTGCTGAAGAAGTACATCTCCTCGCCGCTGACACCGGAAGATCCGCCGAGGTCGGAAGCGCAGGAACTGCTGCGCAAAGTCGGCTCCTGACGCTATCCCGGTTTGGCTTCGTTCTGCAAACCGGCACAGCCGCATTGGGTTCGTTTCGTAATTCCGGCTGCCGGACAGAACGTCGGGCTTCTCTACAATGAGAGAAGTGTCCCGCCCACGCCTGTTCCTGATTGATTCCTTCGGGTTTATCTTCAGGGCGTACCACGCCCGCGCCCGGACCGGCGCTCCCCCTATGCGCACGACCACCGGCATATCCACCGAGGCCGTCTTCATCTTCCACAATATGATCCGGAAGCTGGTTACGGCCTACAAACCCGAGTACATCACCGCCGTGTTCGAAAGCGCCGGGCCGACTTTCCGGGACGAGGTCTTCGCGGAATATAAAGCGAACCGGACCGAGATGCCCCCGGACCTGGGCGAGCAGATCCCCTACGTTCGCCGGCTTCTGGACGCCATGGGAATTCCGATTCTCGAGTATCCGGGGTTCGAAGCCGACGACGTGATCGGAACAATCGCATCGCGGTGCGGAGGCAGCGGCGTAGACGTCGTGATCGTGTCGAGCGACAAGGACATGCTTCAACTGGTGAACGATCACGTCAACATGTACAACCCGGTGAAGGAAGACATCTGGTACGATGCCGCCAAAACCGAAGAGTTCATGGGCGTGAAGCCGCACCAGGTGGCCGACCTTCTGGCGCTGAAGGGCGACGCCATCGACAACATTCCCGGCGCGCCGGGCATCGGCGACAAAGGCGCGAAAGACCTGATCGTGCAGTTCGGTTCCGTGGAAGCAGCGCTCGACCGCGCCGCTGAAGTACAGCGGAAGATGTACCGCGAGAGCCTGCAGAACAATCGCGATCGGATCCTGCTGAGCAAGAAGCTGGCTACCATCGAAACCAATGTGCCTATTGAGTTCTCGATCGAGTCGGTGGCGGCGCGAACGGCTGATCCCGCCGCGCTAAAGCCGATCTATCGCGAGCTGGAATTCTTCAGCCTGCTGAAAGAACTAGGGCCCAGCGAGGACGCGCACAAACGAGACTATCAAATCATCGAAGCGGCGGACGCTTTAGACAATTGGATCTCGGCCATACCGGATGAGGCGATACTCTCGGTGTCGGTTCGCCCGGCCGAGGACCTGATGCCGGCGGTGATCGGTTTCGCGTGGCGCGTGGACGAGGGGCGCGCAGCGACCATCGACACGGTGTTGAGCAGCGACCGTGCCCGGACTCTGATCGAATCGCCGCTCCGGCCAAAACTCGCGCACGATGTCAAGACCACCCTCGTGCTTCTCGAAGAACTGGGGCTGCATCCCGAGGGGTTCAAGCACGACTTGATGCTATACGCATTCCTGCTATGCGCCGATCCGTCCGGTTGCTCGGCCGAGACACTCGCAGAGAAGTATCTGGACCGGAAACTGTTGCCGCATCCGGAGCAGTCGGCGGAAACGGCCCTCGCCGTCTTCGAGCGGATCGCGCCGGAGATCGAGAAACACGAGCTGCGCAATCTCTATGAGACTATCGATCTGCCGCTGGTTTCCGTCCTCGCGCGCATGGAGCGCAGCGGAGTGCGAATCGAAACGGCACAACTGGGCCGGCTCGGCGCGCGGATGGATCTGGACATTCAACGATTGGGTTCCGAGATCTGCGCGATCGCCGGCAAGCAGTTCAATATCAATTCACCGCAGCAACTCGGCAAGGTGCTGTTCGAGGAGTTGGGGCTTCCGGTTCCGGTGAAGTACGGGCGAGGCAAACAGATCTCGACGGCCGCCGATGTTCTCGAGGATCTGGCCGAGGAACACGAGATCGCGCGAAAGGTGCTGGAGTACCGGCAACTGACGAAGCTGAAGGGCACGTACGTCGATGCACTTCCGATGTTGATCGACTCCCGTACCGGCCGGATTCACACTACCTTCAACCCGATCGGCGCGGCGACCGGAAGGCTGTCGTCCTCGAATCCGAATCTGCAGAACATCCCCATCCGCACGGAACTCGGGCGCGAGATTCGTGCGGCTTTTGTCCCGCGGGAAGGATGGCGGCTGGTGGTAGCCGATTATTCGCAGATTGAATTGCGCCTGCTGGCGCATATGTCGCGGGATGCGGTTCTGGTGGACGCGTTCCGCAACGGCGAGGATATTCACACAAGGACTGCGGCGGAAGTGTTCGGTGTGCCTCCGCTGATGGTCACGCCCGACATGCGCCGCAATGCCAAGGCCGTGAATTTCGGAATCGTGTACGGTCAAACACCGTTCGGTTTATCCCAGCAACTCGGCATCGATCGCAAGGAAGCGGAGCAGTACATTCACGCGTACTTTGAACGGTACGCGGGCGTCCGCAAGTTTCTGGACGCGACCATCGTGGAGGTACGCCAGAGCGGGGTGGCGAAGACGCTGCTCGGACGGCGCCGGCCGATTCCCGACATGCACAGCCGCAATCCGAACGCGCGCTCGTTCGCCGAGCGCACGGCGGTGAATACGCCGCTGCAGGGAACTGCGGCGGACATTATCAAAATGGCAATGATTCAAATCGATCGGGAATTCGAACGCCGTTCGCTGGCCACCAGGATGCTGCTGCAGGTGCACGACGAACTGGTGTTCGAATCGCCGAAAGAAGAGGCGGACGAGGCGCAAGCGTTTATCAAATCGACCATGGAACAGATCTACCCGCTGGCCGTTCCTCTGCTGGTGGACGTTGGAGTAGGAGACAATTGGCGTGATGCGAAATAGTTTTGTACTGATGGCCGCCGCGATTGTAATGGCAGGCTGCGGTTCTGACAAGACAGCGACGAAAAGCGAAGAGGTGAAGAGCGAGCCGGCTCCCGCCGTGTACGCAGTGAAATTCGATACATCGAAGGGGCCGTTCGTGGTGGAAGTGCACCGCGACTGGGCGCCGTTCGGTGTGGACCGTTTTTACGAACTCGTGAAGTCCGGTTTCTATAACGATGGGCGATTCTTTCGTGTGTTGAAGGGCTTCGTGGTGCAGTGGGGACTCAACAAGGATCCCGATGTTTCGGCAAAGTGGCGCAACATGGTGATCGTCGACGATCCGGTGACGCAAAGTAACGCCCGCGGCACGATCACGTTTGCCACCGGCGGGCCAAACACGCGAACCACGCAGGTGTTCATCAACCTGGCCGACAATACGCAGCTGGACTCGCGAGGATTCGCCCCGTTCGGAAGAGTTGTGGACGGCATGAACGTTGTCGATCAACTCTATGCCGGTTACGGTGAAGGCGCGCCGCAAGGCGCCGGACCTGCGCAGAACTTGATCGAGTCGCAGGGAAACCAGTACCTCACCGAGCATTATCCGCTGCTGGACTACATCAAGAGCGCGAAGATCCTGTAGCATTCGGCATCAGGACGAAGCGATACCGGCCCATCGAGCGTCTACCTCAGACAGAGGTGGAAATGCAGATTGGAATGCTCGGGCTCGGACGGATGGGCGCGAATATGGCTCTCCGTCTGATGCGAGCCGGACACGAATGTGCCGGATATGATCGCGATCCGGCGAAGGTTGGCGACCTGGCGCGAAGCGGGGCGCAAGGAGCCGCGACTCTCGATGAGTTCGTCGCGGCCCTGCGCCCGCCAAGAACAGTTTGGGTGATGTTGCCGGCGGGCGATATCACGAGCGGTGCGATTCGCGATCTCGCGGGGCGGCTCTCGCCCGGCGACGTCGTGATCGACGGCGGCAATTCACATTATTCAGACGATCAAATCAGCGCGCGGACGCTCGCTGAACATCGTGTCGAGTTCATCGACTGCGGAACGAGCGGCGGGGTGTGGGGACTTGAACGCGGCTACTGCCTGATGATCGGGGGGCCGCAAGCAACGGTCGAGCGCCTGGATCCGATCTTCCGCGCGCTCGCTCCCGGACTCGGTACCATTCCACGCACGCCCGGCCGCGAGGCCCTCAATGCGGCGGCGGAGTCCGGATACCTGTACTGCGGTCCTGCCGGTGCCGGCCATTTCACCAAGATGGTCCACAACGGAATCGAATACGGGATCATGCAGTCCTACGCGGAGGGCTTCGATGTCCTCTGCAGCGCCACGAAGTTCGGATATGAGTTGCCGCTGGCCGACATCGCCGAGGTGTGGCGGCGTGGAAGCGTCATCTCGTCATGGCTGCTCGACCTCTCCGCGATCGCCCTGGCGAAGAATCCCGATCTCGGGCCGTATGAGGGAACGGTTGCCGATTCCGGCGAAGGCCGGTGGACGGTCGAGGCGGCGGTGCAGTCCGGAGTGCCGTGCCCCGTGCTGAGCGCGTCGTTGTATGCCCGCTTCCGCTCGCGGTTGAAACATACGTTCGCGGACAAATTGCTTTCCGCGATGCGTTACGGCTTCGGCGGCCACCTCGAATCGCGTCCTCCCGCGGAAAGGGGATCCGGAGCGTGAGTTCGCAAAACCCGGAGCACGGCCTGAAGCCGGCGGGTCCGTGCGTTCTGGTGATCTTCGGCATCACCGGCGATCTTACGAAGCGGCTGTTGTTTCCCGCGCTGTACGGATTGGCGCGGCACGGCTTTCTGCCGGAACAGTTCGCTATCGCCGGTTTTGCGCTATCCGATCTCAGCGAGACGGAACTGCGAAGTTCTCTCGCGCAGGAACTTCGCCAGTCCGAAGGCCCGGACGCGAACTCTGAGATCATCGACCGGCTGGCGGGCGGCCTGCGTCTCGTTGCGTCCGACTTCGAATCGGACGCAGGCTGGCAACAACTGCGCGAAATCCTCGATGAATTCGATCGAACGAATCACACCGGCGGCAATTACCTGTTCTATCTCGCAACGATCCCAGAGTTTTTTCTGCCGCTTGTAGAGCGCCTCTCCCGCGAGGGACTGGTAGATGAATCGGCGGGCCATTGGCGAAGGGTCATTATCGAAAAGCCGTTCGGACACGATCTCGAATCCGCTCGCGGATTGAATCGTGCGTTGACCCGCGTGATCAGCGAACACCAGATCTACCGCATCGATCATTACCTCGGCAAAGAGACCGTTCAGAACATCCTGATCTTTCGATTCGCGAATGGCATTTTCGAGCCGATCTGGAACCGCCGCTATGTCGATCACGTGCAGATCACGGTGTCGGAGTCCCTGGGCGTCGAGCGGCGCGGCCGCTACTACGATCACACCGGCGCGCTGCGCGACATGATTCCGAATCATCTGATACAACTGCTGGCGCTGACGGCGATGGAGCCTCCGAGTTCGTTTTCGCCGACCGCGCTGCAAAACGAGCAGGTGAAGGTGCTCGAGTCCGTGGCGCCCATCGGGGCGGACGATGCCCAGAAGGTAGTAGCGCGCGGACAATATACGGGCGGGACGGTTCGCGAATCCACCGTCGCCGCTTACCGACAGGAGCCGTTCGTCGATCCGCAATCGCAGACCGAAACCTTCGTCGCGATGCGGATCGCCGTCGATACGTGGCGCTGGGCCGGAGTGCCTTTCTTCATTCGAACCGGCAAGCGGATGCGAAAGCGCTGCACGGAAATCGTGGTTCAATACCGTAACCCGCCGCTCGCGTTATTCCGAAGGAGCGGTGCATCGTTGCCGCAGCCGAACCGATTGGTGATCGGCATCCAACCCGACGAGGACATTGCACTCGAGTTCGAGAGCAAGATCCCGGGCCCGATCCTCCAGACACGCGGGGTGCGAATGGAGTTCGACTACCGCGACTATTTTGGCGGCGAACCGCGCACGGGCTACGAAACGCTGCTCTACGACGCAATGATCGGCGATTCGAGTCTGTTCAAACGGGCGGACATCATCGAGGAAGGGTGGAAGATCATCGAACCGGTGCTCGTTTGGTGGGCCGAAGGACGCGGTGGGCCGCTCTACGAGTATCCGGCGGGCACCGACGGTCCCACAGCGGCGAACGATCTGATCCGCCGCGATCACCGGAGGTGGAAACCGGTCTAGGATGTTGAACGCAACCCGGGTTGGGCATACGATCGGGTTGATGTTCCCTATGTTGTTCATCAGAATCGCGGCGGTTGCGGCACTGGTCTCGGTTCCTCTTTCGGCGCAGTTTCGGAAATTGTACCCGTACGTCGATGCTGTCGAGCCGAGGATCGATACGAAGAAGCCTCGTTGGATTTTTTTCTCTTCCGCCAGCCGGCCTTTCGGTCTTGTAAATCTCAGCCCCGATACCAATATCGACGGGGATTGGGGTGCCGGGTACGTCTACGACGAACCTTACATACGCTGCTTCAGTCATGTTCACGGATGGCAAATCGCGGCGGTGCCGGTGATGCCGATCACCGGACCGATGATCGGGCGGGAAGGATACGAGGGATATAAGTCGAAGTTCTCCCACACCAGCGAGATAGTGAAGCCGGGATATCACAAAGTGGTCCTGGAGCGGTATGGCATCACTGCCGAGTTGACTTCGACGAAGCGAGTGGGATTTCATCGCTACTCGTTTCCGGCCACGAACGAAGCGTATGTGCTGTTCGATGTCGGCGCGCCGATCGCGATGACGAAAGTACAGGATGCGGCGATCCGCCGCGTGAATGCGCGCGAACTCGCGGGACACTCGCTTCTCGCGCCGACGCAACGCCGGTCGAAACCACTCGATGTTTACTTCGTTGTCCAGTTCAACCGCGACATGACGGATTTCGGCACTTGGAACAAAAGCGGATACGCTCGTTTTCAGTTCGCGCAGCCGGGACGTCTGCTGATGAAGGTGGCTCTTTCGTATGTCAGCGAAGCGGGCGCACGTAACAACCTCAAAGGTGAACTGCCCGGCTGGGACTTCGACGAGGTCGTCGACGCATCGTATGCGGAGTGGAACGACTGGCTCGGCAAGATTGCCGTCGAGGGCGGAACGCAGCAGCAGCGCGTCAAGTTCTATACGGATTTGTGGCATTCACTGCTCGGGCGGCGTACTTTCAGCGATCTTGATGGCTCGTATGTCGATAACACGGGCGACGCCGCGCGCATCCGGCATGTCCCCACCGGCGCCGGCGGCAAACCCGCGCGCGACACGTTCAACACCGACGCATTCTGGGGATCGCAGTGGAACCTCAACATCCTCTGGTCAATGGCATACCCGCGCCTGATGAGCGAGCAGATCGATTCCCTGGTCGATTACTACAAGAACGGTGGCCTGATCGCACGGGGGCCGGCGGGAGGGAATTACACGTTTGTGATGGTCGGGGATCAGGCTACGCCCTTGATCGCCGCCGCGTACAACAAAGGCATTCGCGACTTCGATGTTCAAAGCGCGTACGAAGGTTGCGTGAAGAATGCGTATCCGGGCGGGATCCGCGACCGCGCCGGCTACGAAACCGGCCCCGATCCGAAGGGCGGCGGCATGAATTATTATGTCGAGCGCGGCTACATTCCGTTAGGCGTGGGCGGCAAAGGTATGCACCGCGAAGGTGCTGGCCAGACGCTCGAGTATGCGTATTCCGACTGGGCTCTGTCGCAGTTCGCCAAGGCGCTCGGCAAGACCGACGATGCCGACGCGTTCCAGCAGCGTTCCGGCAACTGGCGAAATCTGTTCGACGCGTCAACAGGCTGGATCCGGCCCAAGAACATGGACGGCACATGGCTGGAGCCGTTCTCGCCCAGTTGCGATGGGGGCAATTGCAGAGGCTTTGTCGAGAGCAACGCAGCGATCTACACGTACTTCGTTCCGCAAGACATCCACGGCTTGATTGACGCGTTAAGCGGCAGCGAGCATTTCATCAAGAAACTGTCGAACCAGTTCGAAACAGCCGCACCCGACAGGTTCATCACGCCGCATGGCAAGCACGGCCAGAAAATGATCGACTACGAGAATCAACCGTCGTGCGATATGGCGCACCTCTTCAGCCATGCCGGAGCGCCCTGGTTGACGCAATATTGGGTTCGCCGGGTCAAGGACGAAGTGTTCGGGGACGCGTCGCCGTATGGCGGCTACAACGGTGACGAGGACCAGGGACAGATGGGCGGCCTCAGCGCGCTGATGGCGATTGGCCTCTTCGACATTCAAGGCGGCGCGAATGTCGAACCTCGATATGAGATTACGAGCCCGATCTTCGACCGTGTCGCGATTCAACTGGACCGCCGCTACTATAAGGGCGGCAGTTTCACTATCCTGACCCGCAACAATCAACCCGGCAATGTGTACATACAATCGGCGAAGCTGAACGGCAGGCCCATCGAAGGCCGATTCTGGATCACGCAGGGTGAATTCGCCGCGGGCGGCGTACTCGAAATCGAACTCGGGCCCGAGCCGAACAAAAGCTGGGGCATCGCCAAATAACTACTAACGTAATCGACAGGCGAGAGCGCCAGGACATTCGGGTCTACAATTCTGGTATGAACCCGCGGAATCGCGCCTCCCGTACATCGATGCTTCTGCTGGCGGGCTCGACGCTGGCATTCGGGTATCACGCCAAGCTCATGCTCGAAGATGGCAAGCCGTTTCCTTCGTCGCCGCTCGTGCTGCCGGGATCGACGTGTACGGTTGATCGGATTTACGGCAGCGGAGAAATGGACTACAGCGTGGTAAAAGCGACGCCCGTTGCTCCCATGGAAGATGGCGTGAACGTGGTGATACGGGGTGACATCGACGATGCGCGAAAGGACATTTGCGAGGTTGTGCTGCTGGTGAAGGGCTACCAGAGGGTCCACGCCACTCTCCATGACGGAGCGCTGATCGTATTCAAGCGCGAGGGTGGTACCGATGGTGAGGGTACGGCTGTGTCGCTCGCGACGCTGCGGGCTCCGCCGGAGGCCGTTAAAGCGTATGAAAAAGGTGTGCTCGCCAGTTCCAGGAAGAAATGGCCGGCGGCCGCGAAAGCGTTCCAGCGCGCGGTGGAAATTTGGCCCAAACACGCGCCGGCTTGGAGCGAGTTAGGCGATGCGCTGCGGCAGATGTCGAAGACGGTGGAGGCGCGTGCGGCGTGGGAGCACGCCATCGAAGCGGATCCCAAGTATGCGCCCGCGTATCTGCAAGTCGCACGACTCGCAGTAAGTGAGGGGCGCATGGAGGACGCGGCGAACATATCGGAACGCGGCATCCAAACGGGGTTTGCGCGGTTCCCGAGGATTTACTACTTCAACGCCGTGGCGAACCTGGGACTCGGGAGACTGGACGTGGCCGAGAAGAGTGCGCGGAAGGCCGCCGATTTGGATGTCGCGCACGGAACGCCCCAAATCGAGTACATTCTTGGCGCGGTGCTCGCGGCGAAAGGCGACCGGAGCGGGGCGATGGAACACATGAAAAAGTATCTCGCGACATCACCGAGGAAAGAAGACGCACAGAAGGTCAGGAAACGGATTGAAGAACTCGAGCGAGGGGGCGATTGATTCACACGCCCGACCGCGTTCCACACCGGCATTTCATTGCGACCCGTTTTCGACCGATCGGCCGAGTGTTCGACCAGACGTTTGGTGGTGATTTTTGCCGTCGCTAAGTGACAACGATGTCCCACCCGAACCCGGGCTTGTCGGGAGGCCGCATGTATAAGCCCTCCGGCCCCTTTGTGATGTGGTACTGCTCGGCCCACATCTCGTAAACGCGCGCCGGACCTCCTGGCGCGGGCATGAACAACTCCGCCCACGGACTGTTCACCGTCGCCATGATGAAATGCACGGCCTCGCTCAAGCCGCCGCCGTGGGGGATTACCGGCATGTCGTACGCGGCGGCGAGCGCCCCGATCCTCCGTAACTCGGTGAGTCCTCCGCACCAGTTCACGTCGGGCTGCCAGATCTCGGCGCTGCGATGTTCGAGCAATCGCCGGAAACCATACCGCGTGTACTCGTGCTCTCCCGTGGCGATGCGCGTGGATTTGATCTCCGCGCTCAACCGGCCGAATCCTTCGTAATCGTGCGGCTGAAGGCACTCCTCCATCCAATACACGCGATAGGGCGCAACCATCTCCGCCATCTCGAGTGCATACCGCTCAGTCCACGCCATCCAGCAATCGAGCATGATGTCGCCATCGAGCCCCAGCAGTTCCCGGGTCCGCTTAACGAGTTCGACATTCTTCCGCATACCTTCGCGGCCGTCGGCCGGTCCGAACGGTATCGCGAGTTTCAAGCGTTTGAACCCGGCTTCGAGATGTTGTTCCGTGTCATTGCCCGTGCAATAGGCGGGAATGCGCGGTTTCGTCTCGCCGCCCAGCAGTCGGTACACGGGCATCTCCAATGCCTTGCCCACCAGGTCCCACAGTGCGAGATCCACTCCGCTGATCGCATTGATCACGGCGCCCGCGCGACCGTAGTACATGGTCGAGCGCCACATGATGTCCCAGATGCGCTCGACGTTGAACGGGTCTTCGTTGATCAGCAGTTTGGTTAAGTGCTTCTCGACGATGATGCCACCGGCCGGACCGCCGTGCCCGTAGCCTTTCAGCCCCTTGTCGGTTCCGATCTCGACGGTGAAGCCGCCCATCGCAGGATCGCTGGCCATGAACAGCGACCGCATGGCCTTGTACTCCGGGTACACCGACATGGGATTAGCGACTTCCACCCCGCCGGTGGACCACGACCCGGCGGCGGGAGTGTACTGTGGCGCCGGGTTGCGAGGCGCCGTCTTCACCAACCGCACGCTGGTGATCTTCAGCTTGCTCTTCTCGTTCTGAAATGCCGGTGCGGGGACACTCGCCGCGCCGGCCAAACCCGCAGTTGCCAGGAACGATCGCCGCCTCATGTTATCCTTTCTCCTCTCTCTCAAGCTCCCGGAGGAAGCCCCGAGCCAAACCCGCCGTCCACAACCATCGCGGCGCCGGTGACGAACGACGCTTCGTCGCTCGCCAGGAACACCGCTACACGACCGACCTCTTCCGGCCTGCCGATACGCGACAGCGCATGCAGTTTACCCGCAGCAGCGCGTGCGGCCGCCGGGTCGGGCTGTGCCTGAAAATAACCCTCCGCCAGGCCCGCGTCAATGTATCCAGGGCAAATGCAGTTCACGCGAATGCCCTCCCTACCGTGGTCGATCGCCATAGCCTTCGTAAGTCCGATGATCGCCGCCTTCGTGGCGCAATAGCCGGCGCACATCGGTTCGACAAAGAACCCGTTGACCGACGACATATTCACGATGTTGCCCCGGGTTTTCCGAAGATGCGGCAGGAAGTATTTCGAGCACAGAAACACGCCGCCGAGGTTCACTCCAATTTCGGCGTTCCATTCCTCGAAGGTCGTATCTTCGATGGTTTTGTTCACCTGAATCGCCGCGTTGTTCACGAGAACATGCACGGTCCCAAATGTTTCGACGGTCCGAGCCGCCAACTGTTGTACGGCGTCTGGGCGCGAGACGTCGGTGCGAATGGCGACGGCCGTTCCGCTTTGTTGAACGATACTCGCCGCAGTTTGCTGCGCGCCATCGAAATTGATATCCGCCACAACCACTCGGGCGCCCTCGCGGGCGAACTCGAAGGCCGTTGCGCGTCCGATGCCAGCGCCGGCGCCTGTGATCACAACTACGCGGTCCTGCAGTTTCATGGGCGTGCCTCCACGCGGTTCAACGCCTCGGTCAACGACTCTTCGATTAAGTCGAACATTTCGTCGATCTGGGCGGTTCCGCACGTGATCGCGGGCGCGACCGCGAACCACGAGGGATCTACGCGCAGAATCAAACCCTTCTCGATCGCGGTCCGTTTCAGCAGGCGGCCGAGCTCGGGAAAGGGCTGCATCGACGTTGTGTCGCGCACCAGTTCGATACCGCGAAGAATGCCTTTCCCGCGAACCTCCCGCACAACGCCGTAACGCTTCAGCGTCTCGAGTTTCTGTGCGAGATAATCGCCCACCTGCTCGGCGTTCCGGTCCCATTGCTGTTCGACGATTTCATCGATGACCGCCATTCCTACCGCGCAGGCGAGCGGGTTTCCGGCGAACGTATGGCCGTGCGCGAATTGGACGTCTTCTTCGGGCTTCCCCCAGAAGGCGGCGGCCATGTCGTCGCGGGCGATCATTGCGCCCATCGGAAGGGCGCCGTTCGAGAGTCCCTTCCCGCAGCAGATGATGTCCGGCGTAACTCCGAATGTCTGAGCCGCAAACATACGGCCTGTTTTGCCGAACCCGGTAATCACCTCGTCGAAGATCAGGAGAACGTTATGCCGGGTACACGCGTCGCGAATAATTTGGAAGTACTCGGCGGTGGGTGTGATGATCCCGCCGGTGTTGCCGACCGGTTCGACCATCACACCAGCGACCGTCTCGGGATCTTCCCCCACAATGGCATCCGCGATTGCCAGCGCGGCGAATCGGTTGCATTCTTCCCACGATCGAAACCAGCCGCGGTAATGATTCGGAGGAAACACCTTCACGAACCCGGGCATCTGCGGTTCGAACTTCGTTTTTCGTGTGCCAGTGCCGCTGGCGGACATCGCGGCGCCCGTGCCGCCGTGATAGCCGTGATAGCGGCTGATGAATTTGTACTTGCCGGGATGGCCGGTTTGTTTGAAGTACTGGCGCGCGAACTTCATCGCGGCTTCGGTGGATTCCGATCCGCCGCTGAAGGCTTTCACGTATCTCAAATTTTCGGGCGCTACAGATCCGAGCTTCTCGACGAAGTCGAGCGTGATATCGGCGATGCCGTGGAGCGGAGGCGCGAAGGTCATGCGGTCCATCTGGCGCCGCATCGCTTCGAGCACGCGCGGATGGCCGTGTCCCAGCGTCGCAACGAAGATGCCGCCGATGGCGTCGAAGTAGCGCCGGCCGGCGATGTCCCAATAGTAGGTACCTTCGGCGCGATCGAAGATGAGGGGATGTTCCAGGAACTCCGCCGTCTGTTGGTAGTCGATGAAGGTTCGCTTCAGTAAAGCTTCGCGTCGCGCGTCGAGTCGGGTCTTAGTAGCTGTTGTCATATCGGATGATCAGCACGGTGGCCGCGAGTACGACGGCGGCACCGCAGAGAGCCAGCGGACTGAGGCGCTCACCTAGCAGCACCGCCGCGAGGATCACGCCGAACAATGGAACCAGGTACAGCGACATCGACGCTGCCGTAACGTCCAGGTGCTTTAGCGCAGCAAAGAACAGCAGCATCGAAGCGCCGTACATCAGGATCGCAAGGAACGCGAAGGCCGTCCACGCTTTCCAATCGAAGCCGCGCAAAGACTGCCATCGGAACGGCTCCGCCCAAACCAGCAGCGGGACGCTTGCGGCGGAAGCGGTGATGTAACTGAAGATCAGGATTTCAACCTCCTGGTATCGCGCCAGCAAGCCTTTGCAGTAGACGTTGTAGAAAGACGATCCCAGGCAGCCGCCGAGGATCAGGAGATTGCCGGCCAGGTATTTCATCTCCGCGAACGAGCTATGCCGCAGGTCCTCCACCGAAAGAAGCAGAACGCCCGCGAGTCCGATGCCCAGCGCCGCCATGCGCAAACGGGTGATCCGCTCACGCAGCATGAAAGACGCCAGCACCGCCGTGATCACCGGGATCATCAGGTTGAGGATTGCGGCGTTCGAGGCCAGCGATTTCGTAATACCCCAGGTCATGCCCAATTGCGCCAGCACCTGCCCGCCGACGCCCGCGACGACGAACCGCAACCAGTCGCGCCAGCCGGGTTTGGCGGCGGTACGCGTGCGCAATAGCAGCGGGAACATCAGGAGGGTAGTGATGTAGAACGGCAGGAACGTAATCGCGATCGGTCCCAGATGGCGTTCGAGAAACTTCACCGCGGTGCCTTGCGCCGACCAGATCAGACAGGCCAGTGCGAGCAGAAAGAAGTACCACGCGGTTCGTGTCTTGCGCGCCGGTTCGGTGGCAGCGATAGCCATCGGGTCTCCTCCGTCAATTCTGGAACAATACCGGGGCAAGTTCGTGAAGGTGCTTGCGCCAAACCTGCCACTCGTGGGGCCCGGGTCCTTCGAACCAGACATGCCGCAGGCCCGCGGCGGTCATCGATTCGTGCAACGCCTTCAGCCGCGAATAACCCTGATCTCCCGTGCCGCATCCCAGCCACAACAGCCTCAGACGTTTGTTGAGCGACGCCGGACCATCGAACTTTCGAGCGCCGCCGCCGCTGAACGCAGCAATCCATGCGAACCCATCGAGAATCAGGGATTCGTGAGACTGAAAGCCCGGGCGAACGGGATCCGTAGTGAGCATTGTTCAATCAATCTACCCGGTACCCGACAACAAGGTGCTTCGAGTGTGCGCAAGTACAATCTTATCGAAGCGGTAGCCGGATCACATTTCTGGATCACAGGGATCACTCGCCGGGTTCTGTCCATCCGCAACGGCGCATTCTGAAGCATAAATCAAATCCCATGTGACCATCTCTCGTCTTGACGTAACTCCGCAACCGAGTGATTTTATTCGCGAAATAGCCTTGTATAGAGTGTCTCTGGCGTGCGGAAGCCGCGCAAGTATTGGCGAGTTGACACACTCAGTCAGTCTTGACTGCACATTCGAAATGCGGCAAAATCTGTGCTGCGGTATTCTGGCCTGATGCTGACGCAACCAGCCATTTCGGCACTCATGGACGCGGCGGAAACTGGGGACAGTTCGGCCGCGCAGACCCTGTTTGCGGCGTTGTACTCGGAGTTGCACCGGCTTGCGGCGCGGGAACTGGCCCGACGCGGTTCTTCGGTCACGCTCGGCGCAACAACGCTGCTGCACGAGGCCTACCTCGATATGGCCGGCCGCAGCGAATCCGTCTTCCCCAGCCGCGCGCAATTCATGAGTTATGCCGCACGTGCCATGCGAGGAATCATCATCGACCATGTTCGCAGCCGGAACGCGCTGAGAAGGGGCGGACAGTTCGAGATTACGTCGATCGGTGAAAACCTGGCGGACGAATTTAGCGATCACCAGGGTTTGGTCAATATGAGTGAAGCGCTGGACGAACTTACGAGCATCGAACCAGAGCTGGCAAGAGTTGTTGACCTGAAATTCTTCTGCGGTTTTTCTTTCACTGAAATAGCCGCGATGCGTGCTGTTTCGGAACGTACCGTCCAGCGGAACTGGCAGAAGGCCCGCATCTACCTGCATGATCGTCTCCGCAACCAAGTTCGCCTCTGAGGAATGATGTCTGGACTGAGCCCGGAATCCTGGCGTAGAGTCAGCCCGTACCTGGACCAGGCGCTAGGGATGTCCGACGAAGACCGCGCCGTCTGGCTGAGTTCTGTACGTGAACAGGATGCCACACTGGCAGCTGTGATCCAAAAGTTGCTGGATGAACACGTCGCGGCCGAGAGAGAGGGGTTTCTGGAACATCGGCCGGCCGAGTTCCCGGACCTTGCGGGGGTTCACGAGCGCGACACAGTCGGTCCATACACGCTTCTGTCGCGTATCGGTCAGGGAGGCATGGGATCCGTATGGCTCGCCAGCCGCACCGATGGTCGATTCGAACGATTGGTGGCAATCAAATTCCTGAACGCCGCGGTCATCGCTTCGGCCGGTGAGGGGAGATTCAAACTCGAGGGTCAGATTCTCGCCCGGCTCGCGCATCCGCACATCGCTGAGCTTCTGGACGCGGGAATCACCGCCGCTGGTCAGCCGTACTTAATCCTGGAATATGTTCGAGGCGAGCACATCAACCGTTATTGCGATCAGCGAAAGGTCGACGTGAGATCGAGGGTTAAAATCTTTCTCGACGTTCTCGATGCGGTCGCCCATGCGCATGCCAATCTGATCGTCCACCGCGATATCAAGCCGTCGAATATCCTGCTCACCGTCGATGGCGAGGTTAAGCTGCTCGACTTCGGTATTGCCAAGATGCTTGAAGCGCCCGGCGATGGTGCCGCTACCACACTCCTCACCGGCGAGGCAGGAACACCGTTCACGCCTGAGTATGCCGCCCCCGAACAACTTACAGGCGATCCCGTCACCACGGCCACGGATGTGTATGCGCTTGGCGTGCTGTTGTTCGTGCTGTTGACCGGCAAGCATCCTGCCGGCGCCGTCCCGCATACTCCGGCAGACCTCGTGAAGGCCATCCTCGATACGGACGCGCCGTCGTTATCGTCCGCCGCGCCTGCCGACCGCGCGCTTCGCGGAGATCTCGAGACGATTGTTGCCAAAGCAGTGAAGAAACACCCCGGAGAACGATACGCAACAGTAAGCGCGTTTGCCGAAGATCTTCGCCGATATCTCAATAGTGAAACGATAAGAGCGCGGCCGGACACGATGGCATACCGAGCGGCGAAGTTCATCCGTCGGAATCGCGTCGCGGTCGCACTGGCGTCAATGGCGTTTCTCGCGTCCGCCGCTGGCGTTGTCGGCACGTTGGTACAGGCCAGGACCGCCCGCGCGGAGCGCGATTTCGCGTACCGCCAATTGGCGCGCGCCGAAGGCGTTAACGACCTGAATACGTTCCTGCTCTCGGACGCAGCGCCCTCAGGTAAGCCGTTCACCGTCGATGAATTGCTCAGGCGCGCCGAACAGATCCTCCAACATCAGCGTACAGGCGACGAAACCAATCGCGTGCAATTGTTGATTGCCATCGGCTCGCAGTACGCGGTCGAAGACGAGACTGCCAACTCTCGCCGCCTACTCGAACGCGCGTACAAGCTGGCGCGGAGCCTGACGGATGCGTCGAGCCGGGCGGAGGCATCCTGCGCCTTGGCCGCCACACTGGCGCAGGATGGCGAGTTTCAGCGCGCCGAGGCTCTGTTCCAGGAGGGCCTTAGCGCCGTTCCGGACCTGCCGCAATTCGCGAGCGTCAGGAACCGCTGTCTTCTGGACGGCGCCACGGTGGCGCGGGCCCGCGGCGACGCGAGCGAAGGTATCTTCCGGGTGCAGGCGGCACGCCGGGTGCTCGCAACTTCACCGTTTGTATCAGACACAGCCGAGATCGCGACGTTGACGGACTTGGCTGAATCCTATCGGGTGGCCGGGCAGAATCGAATTGCCGTTTCAGCGTTCGCAGAGGCGGCTGCGCTGCTTTCTTCCATGGGGCGGGACAACACCGAAGCCGCCGTCGTGTTGTTCAACAACTGGGCGATGGCCTTGTACCAGATTGGACGGCCGGCTGATGCCGAAGCGATCTTTCGCCGCTCCATCGAACTCAGGCGGTCCGGCCGCGCGGAGGACAGCGTCTCGCCGATGGTTCTGAATAACTATGCCAAGGTGCTCCGCGAACTTGGCCGCCTTAATGAGGCGGCAACGTATGCCGAGCGCGCGTACCTGCGGGCGCAGCAGCTTGGTTTCGAGACGGTGATCACGGAATCGCTGTTCGAGCGCGCGCGCATCTACCGCTACCGAGGTGAATTCGCGCGCGCCGCAGAGATGCTTGGCGAGGTGGAACCGCGAGCGCGACGCACTTACCCCGCCGGTAACGACGCGTTCGCAGTAATAAGTTCTGAGCAGGCGTTTCTTGCATTGGCCAGAGGCGATCGTCAAACCGCTTTACGACTTGCCGATGACTCCGTGCGGACGGTGGATGCTGCGAGCGCACGTGGTAGCCGAGGTGCCGGGTACCTCCCCGTTTTTCTGATCCGCCGCTCGACAATCCGCTTTGCCGCGGGTCGTGCCCAACAGGCCGAAAATGATGCTGCCCTCGCCTTGAAATTGTTGCGCCGGGATACGCCTTCCGATGCTTCTTCGTGCCACATAGGCCGTGCCTACGTTGCCCTGGGCCGCGCCTTGCGGGCCGAGGGTAAGTTTCAAGAGGCCCGCGCGGCATTTCACTCTGCCACCTACAACCTGCAGCAGACCCTGGGGACCGACAACCCTGAAGTAACCACCGCCCGCCAGCTCGCGGCCGATTCGATCTCGCAAACCCAATAAAGACCATCCGTCCGCTGGACGGTGTCGGGTTTTGCTTCCCGTTTCCGATTTCTAAAAGTGAGGGGCGAGCCGGCCTTTTGCGTGGCGCTTCGGAGCCAACGAATCGAGAAGCATCGCCTACGCTGGCCCGGGTGAAACGCCTTGTGCCAGAGAGCGGACCGAGTGAAGACGTGGACAAAAGGCTGTCCACCAGTCTGTCTCTTGCCGGTCGCGCCGGTCGCGCCGGTCGCGCGCGTCCACAAGCGGTTGTCGAAACTGGCGGTTCAAGGCGTGGACCGGGGCGAATGGTCCTTGCCAAGACGGGCCAACGGAGTCAGGGTCTATATGCCATTCAACACGATCGATCTATATGTCGTTCAGGCACCTGGGGTGCCGAGCTATGACAACAAAAATGGTCAGAATCCGGACGACTTTCTATACAACATGCTCGGAGCTTTGCCGGGCAGTGTCCCAGTGAAGGATCTTCAAGACCTCATTCACCGTGCTCACATGGAGTTCTTCCGCTGGCGCCGGCCGATTCGGAATCTGATTATCGCGGGGCATGGCTGGGGAGAAGTCATCGATCTTACAGACTACGGTCAACCGGGCAAACTGGTCGAGAATGGTGGATTCCACATCGGAACCTCGCTGTTTACCGCGGATCTGGAGCAACAGACTCTTGACAACATTCACGCGCTCGTCGCACTACGTCCCGTGTTCGCACCGGACGCTCACGTGTTCCTGTTGACGTGTAGGGTCGGTGCGTGCCAGGGACTGCTGCGGCGCATCTCGCTCGCCTTGGGGGTCCCAGTCCACGCCTACGACAATTACGTTACCGCGACTAACTACCTTTTGTTTAGAAGCACCAGCGACGAAACGGACGACGACAATAACGAAGTCATCTGCTGGCCGAACGGCGATTGTAAAATCATCGCTCCCGGTGAAGATCGGGATAGAAATTGGGAACCCATGTTCCCGGGGATTGCTGTCACGCGTAAGTAAAGGTACATATGTCATTCAAAACGATGGATCTATATCTCGTTCAGGCGCCTGGCACTCAAGGTGCCAGAGGCACTCAGAATCCGGACGACTATCTGCACAACATGCTCGGAGCTTTGCCGGGTAGCGCTCCCATTAAGAACGTCAAGGACCTGATTAATCGCGTTCACATGGAGTTCTTCAGGCGTCACCGGCCAATCCGAAAGCTCGTGTTTGCAGGTCACGGAAGCGATTTTTCTTTTCACATCGGAGAGTCACTGTTCACGGCGGACCTCGATAACCGGACCAAAGATTACATCAATCAACTTATCGCTCTTCGTCCCGTCTTCGCGCCCGACGCTCGCTTCTTTCTGCTGGCATGCAAGGTGGGTCGCTGCCAGGGAATGCTGCGGTCCATTTCTGTAGCATTGGGCGGCATACCAGTCCACGCCTATGAGAATTTCGTGTATGCGAGCGACTATCTGTTGTTTCAGAGCATCGATGACAAGACTGACGACAATAACAATGAGGTCATCTGTTGGGCGAACGGATGCACGGTCATCGCGCCCGGTGAACACCGGGATAGCACTTGGCAGCCCACAGTTGAGGAATTGTTGGACCGGTAAGCAAAGGCATCTCGCCGCGCGTCATCGGTACGGTTTGTTAACGTTCATCCCGCTGTCGGCGGCGCGGCCCGCGACCGAGACGCTTTTCGACTCCGGCGCCTTGACACGGAACGTCACGCGCCGGTCCTTATCGATGCGCGGATATTGAGCGCCGCGCACGTTGGATGGGGCAGGGTACGATTCGCCGGATTCCTGCGCGCGGATTGCCAGTGCGAATGCCGCTCCGACGGCAACGATTAACGCTATTCCCGATTGCCTGATCATGATGTCCGACAGACACAATACCAGCCACCGGCATCGTGCGTGCAGGGCTCATCCCGACTTGGTGTGTGCTACAGTACTCGAATATTCTGGCGTACCGACGGAGGTGCCGGATGCACAACGGGGCTGGTCGCACCCGACTGATCCTTATCACGAGTTTCTCGATTCTGCTGGCGATAGCGTTTCTGCAGTCGCGGGCGTGGTCTCAGAAGCGGGCCGAGAGCCGTGCCGAAGCGTTCGTCCGCATGTCGCGCCAGGCGGAAACCGAGGGATTGGCGGAACCCTTCCGCGGCATCACGACGAATGGAAAGGTGCAGCCGGACCTGTTTCCGCTCCATTCCAGCGGGGTTTCCACCGAGCCCGTGCGCAAAGCGGCTGAGACGTTTCTGGCGGCACTCAGCGAAGAGCAACGCGCAAAAACGATGTTCGGAGTGGACGACCCCGAATGGCGGAAGTGGATGAACCAACACTTTTACGTCCGGCAGGGGGTTTCGTTCAAAGAAATGTCGGAGCCGCAGCGCGAGGCAGCTTTCGGGCTGATGCGCGCGTCGCTAAGCGCCAAAGGGTTGAAGCTGACGCGCGACATTATGCGGCTCAATTACACGCTCGGCGAATTGAATCACAACAATTTCGAAGAGTACGGCGAATGGCTTTACTACATCACGGTGATGGGCAAGCCTTCCGCCACCGAGCCCTGGGGCTGGCAACTCGACGGTCATCACGCGATCATCAACTACTTCGTGCTGGGTGACCAGGTGGTGATGACGCCGTACTTCATCGGCTCCGAGCCCGTGCGCGCGGATTCCGGCAATTACAAAGGCACCGTGATCCTCCAGGACGAGCAGAACAAGGGTCTTGCCATGGTGCATGCGCTCGGCGAGGCACAGCGCAAGAAAGCGATCCTCAGCTTCTCGAAGACGGGGAACAACAACCTGTCCGAAGCGTTTCGCGACAACATCGTGCTGGACTACGCGGGAGTCCGGGCAGGAGACTTGCCGGCGGCACAACGCAAGCAACTCGTCGAACTGATCGCGTTGTATGTGGACAACATGGACGACGGCCATGCGCGCGTGAAGATGGACGAGGTGAAGAAGCACATCGACGGAACGTACTTCGCGTGGATCGGCGAAACGAAACCGGAGAGCGTGTTCTACTATCGCATTCACAGCCCCGTCATTCTCATCGAGTTCGATCATCAGCGCCCGGCGAACCTGCGGCACCTCTATCCGGATGCTCCTTACAAGGAGCATATCCACTGCGTGGTCCGAACCCCCAACGGCAACGATTACGGGAAGGATCTGCTGCGGCAGCACTATCTTTTGCATCCGCACGTTTGAAGGCTGCCATCTTACACTGGCCTTATGTGGGCCATGGCAGTGCTGGCGCTGGCGCTACTGCAAGCTGCGCCGGTTTCGGATTACTCGGCGGGGCTGGCACTGTACCGGCAGCGGGAGTACGCGAAAGCGGCCGCGACGCTTCAGCGCGCGCTTGACGCGGAACCCGAGGGATCGCCGAAGCGCCAGGAAATCCTACTGCTGTTGGGCCAAAGCTACTACCTGGCCGCGAGAATCCCGCAAGCCATCGAATACCTGGAGAAGGCGGTTCAATCGGGCGTGCGCGCGAACGAGGTCTATTACATGCTCGGGAACGCATACATTCAAAACCGCGACGCTGCGAAGGCGGTGAAGAACTTCGCCGAGATGTTCGACATTCCACCCGATTCGGCGTCGGCGCACTTAATCACGGCGCAGATGATGGTGCGGCAGGAATTCGAGGAGTACGCGCAGAAGGAGTTGGCACGCGCGCTGGAACTGAACCCCAACCTTCCCGAAGCCCACTATCTCATCGGGCAACTCGCGATTTTTCGCGGCGAACTGGATCGCGGGATCGAGGAGATGCGAAAGGAAATCGCCATCAATCCGAACTTCGCGATGGCCTACTACCGGCTCGGCGATGCCTACACGCGGCGTGAAGATTGGAACGCAGCAATTCCGTATCTTCAAAGATCGGTGTGGCTGAATCCCACTTACAGTGGCCCTTACATTCTTCTCGGTAAGTCGTACCTGAAGAAGAAAGAACTGGCGAACGCGGAGGGCATGTTGCGGCAGGCGATCCGCATGGATCCGCAGAACTACTCGGCCCACTATCTGCTAGGGCAAACGCTGGTGCAGGAAGGCAAAGCCGACGAAGGCCGGCAGATGCTCGAACGTTCGCAGCAGTTGCGGCGGAACGACAAAGAGTAAGCGGGGCTCAGGGCAGGGGAGTAGTGCCGCCGGACCGTCGATACTACCTTGACAATCTACCTACCTCGTATAAACTAGTACCTAGACATCCAAGGTATGCCGCCCAAAAAGACCGAACTCGTTCAAGGCACCCTCGACCTCCTTATCCTGAAAACCGTCGCACAAGGCCCCCTTCACGGCTACGGAATCGCTCAGCGCATTCTCGTAACCTCGAAGGAAATCCTCCAGGTGCAGCAGGGGTCGCTTTACCCAGCGCTCCACCGCCTGGAACGCAAGGGCTTCGTCAAATCGGAATGGAAGCCTTCGGGCAACGGTCCGATGGCCAAAATGTATTCGCTCACTCCGGCCGGCCGAAAGCAACTGCAGGAGGAGACCCGCCAATGGCAGCGCTATACCGGCGCCATCGGCATGGTTCTCGAATCGTAAGGAGCAAACAGGTATGCGATTCCCTTGGAACCGGGCTGAATCAAATCTCAATCGCGAAATCGCGCACCATCTTCAGGCGTTGGCCGCCGAGTACATTCGCCAGGGCCACACGCCCGCGGAGGCCGCGCTTCTCGCCCACAAGGAATTCGGAGGTCCCGAGCAATTCAAGGAGCAATGCCGAGACGAGCGCCGCCTCGCCTGGTTCACCGGTCTGCGGCAGGACATCGTCTTCGGTTTCCGCATGATGCGCCGCGCGCCTGTCGTCACCGCCGCCGCTATACTCTCGCTCGCGCTCGGCATCGGCGCCAACACCGCCATCATTTCCCTGATGGACATCGTGATGTGGCGCCTCCTGCCGGTTCCCGATCCGAAGCAACTCGTTCTTATCGATTGGCAGGGACACGGATTTCCGCGCGAGATGGCCGACGGCGCATCGGGCAGCATGCTGCGCGACGGCGCAGTGAGCGTCGCCGACTTCTTCTCGTACCCGGCCTATGAGTCGCTCCGCAAAAACGCCGCGGACCGCGCCCAAATCGCCGCTTATACATTTGGCGGCCAGGTCAGCATCACATTCGGCGGCCGTCCCGCTGTTGCCGAAGAGCGCGGGGTCGCCGGCAACTTTCTCTCAGTACTCCGAGTTGTTCCCTCCCAGGGCCGCTTGCTTTCCGATGCGGATGATACCGACGCCGCCCCGCCCGCGGTTGTCCTGTCTTACCGTTTCTGGGCCAACGAACTCGCGTCCCCGGATGGCGTCATCGGTCGCACTATCACCATCAACAACAGGCCCCGCGCGATCGTCGGTGTTCTCCAGCCGGACTTCTACGGCCTGTTCCCCGGCGACACGGCCGACATCTACACGCCCCTGCATCACTCGGCCCGGGCCGTATCGGAGAACGCCGACGAGCCCAGCATGTTCCTGAATAACCGCTTCTGGAGTGTTCAACTGATTGCGCGACGCCTGCCCGGGATCGCGAACGCCGGACTTCAGCCAGTGCTCGACTCCGTGTTTCCCACCACCTGGTCGCGGCAGCCCAAGGACCTCGCGAAGGCTCCCCATATCCGTCTCGACGACGGCGCCGGCGGAATCGGAGTCCTTCGCCGCGAGTTTCGCAACCCGCTCCTCGTGCTGGCCGGGCTGGTTGTCCTGTTGTTGACCATCGCATGCACCAACATCGCCAACCTTCTGCTGGCCCGCGCCACCGCCCGGCGCAATGAAGTCGCCACCCGCATCTCATTGGGCTGCAGCCGGGCCCGCCTCATGCGCCAGTTCCTTACGGAAAGCGCACTGCTCGCCGCGCTCGGCGGTGCCGCCAGCATCGTCATCGCGTACCTTACCGCGAACCTGCTGGGTCAATTTCTCTCAAGCCGGGGATCCGGTCCGCTCGCCATTCAACTCGACTCCCGCATCTTTGGCATCGTTGCCGTATCCACCGCCGTGGCGCTCTTGATCTTCGGGGTCTTTCCCGCATGGCACAGTTCGCGGCTTCCCAGCGCGCCTTTTGTTCGAGAAGGCAGCGGGCTTCACGGTTATTCCGGACGCTCCCGCTGGACCGGCGGACGCATCCTTGTCCTGGTCCAAATGGCAATGTCGGTCATTCTTGTGATGACCGCCGTGCTGTTCACCCGCAACCTCATCGACGTCGAATCCTCCGATCCCGGTTTCGATCGCCGCAACCTCATCATGTTCGGCCTTCGCCCCGGCACTTCCGGTTACGACCAATCGCAACTGCAGAATTTTTACTTCAACGTCGAGCAACGCCTCGCTGCGACCCCCGGAGTTACTGCCGTCGGACTCGCTTCGGTTCGCCCGATGGACATCGGCGGATGGTGGGACAGCGTCCGCCTCGCCGGCAGCACGGAATCCTTCAACGTCAATGTCAACGGCATTACGCCCGACTACCTGACGCTGTATACCCGGCGAATGGCCGCCGGCCGCAACTTCACGTGGGCGGATGTCAGAACCTCCGCAAAGGTGGCAATCATCAGCGAGGATCTCGCGCGGCGGCTTGGTGGACCTTCCGTCCTGGGCCGCCTCATTGAATCCGCCGACGGGCCCCCCGGCCGCAAGCGCCCGGCTTATGAAGTTATCGGCATCGCCCCCGCGATCGCCGCCACATCGATCAAGGATCGGCCCTACGTTCTCTGGCTTCCTCACGATCCCGAGAGCCAGCAAACCACAGTCGTCGTCCGCACCGGGCCGGCGCCGCAGGCCGTGCTGCCGGCCATTCGCCAGGCGATCGCCGAAATCGATTCGAAACTCCCACTTGTGGATGTCGCCACCATGGAGGAGCAGATCTCGAAAGGCATTCAGCGCGAGCGCATGTTCGCCACGCTCTGCGGAGGCTTCGGCGCCCTCGCCCTCATCCTCTCCGTAATTGGCCTCTATGGCGTGATGTCGTACAGCATATCCCGCCGCCGCGGCGAGATCGGAGTCCGCCTGGCCCTGGGCGCCATGTCGGGCGATGTTCTCAAGATGATCCTGCGCGAAGGTCTGATGCTCGCCGGCTCCGGAATCCTCATCGGGATTCCCGTCGTCTTCCTCGGCGCGAAGTACGTCGAGAAGGAACTCCACGACATGAAGCCGATCGAGCCCTTGACGTTTCTGCTGACGCTGGCCATTCTGCTGGTGTCGGCTGCCGTGGCGGTGGGCATTCCCGCGCTTCGCGCATCGATGCTCGAGCCGTCCGAAACCCTCCGCCAGGAATAACTCGGAAGAGGGATTCGCACTACGCGTCCCCACTTACTGAGCGGCGTGGAAGGATCGGAGTTCCAAGTCGCGAGTCACTTCCGCGCGGCGCATCCAGAAGTAGGCGGCCAGCACAGCCACTACGAGCGTGAAGCCCTTGCCGAACTCTCCGAGGATGTATTTGGTGCGGCCGGTGTACGCGGTCATGGGGTCGAAGAAATGTTGGATGAAGTGATTGCTGGAAGCGTGCAAAATGACAGCGGTCCACAAACTTCCGGACTTCAGGCGCAGCCACGTCAGCACGAAGCAAAGACCGATCATGTTGGCGGAGACAACGGCCAAACCATACCAGCCGGTCCCCGCGTTGTAGCCGGCGAAGACGATGATGGGCACATGCCACAACGCCCAAATCGCGCCCGACAGCACGACGGTTGCCGTGAACGAAAAGCGTTTGGCTAACTCGGGCACCAGGAATCCACGCCAGCCGATCTCTTCGCCCAGAGTCGTGGCGCAGTTTTGGATTACACCGATGGTCCCGACCACCAGGAAATAGAGGCCAATGCCGAAAGGTCCGGACAATGGACCGAGGCCTAAGAAACGCGAAAAGGCCTCACCAGTCTGCATCGGGTTTAGCGCAGCGATGCCCGTCAGCCAGGCGATCGAGTAAGTAAAAGTGGAATAGCCGAGAGGAATCAGGTAGCTGAGAACCTGGTAACGGGTTTGGCCCCATTGCCAACCAAGGCCGGCGATCGGGCGATTGAGATATTTGCAGGCGACCAGCGCCCCGATTGCCGGGCACCACATCAGTCCCGAGGTGTAGGCTCCGCCCGCGGCATTGGTGCCCGCGGATTTGATGATCAGGAAATAGAACAGGGAACTGACGGTCCACGTGGCGAGCAGATACACGGGAATGGCGCGGCGGTCGGCGGCCGGATTCATTACGACAGGTTACTGCATTCTGCCCCGGTGGTAGAGACGGCCAAAATTTCCAATTTGGAAACGTCAGCGAGGATAATTGCGACCTGCCGCATCGCACGGCTTCGTACCCGGGCCAGCGCATTCAGCGGCAACAGCGTGTCGGCGAACTGGTCCGGATTCGTCGCCGTTTGCAGATGCAGGGTCAGAGAACCCAGCGACGAAACCTCGAACGTCGATTTCGGAGTTGCGGGTTGCGTTTCAGGAGCAATGCTCTGCAACTGGGCGTGCACGCCTTCCATGTACGGCGTCACGCTGAGGGTGGTGAATAACGATCCGCCGATAACATTCCCGCGCACGTGCGAGGCATAGGAGCGCACGCCCTGCGCCAAATGTGTGCAGTAATCGCGGCCAATCTTCTCGTCGAGGCACCACTGGAATCCTGCCTCGGCTTGGACGGCGCTGCCGTGGACATCCTTTACCTTATCGGCGATGAATAGGGCGTAGCGGCGCGTGTGTGCCAGGATCGTGTCCGGAGTCATGAACGCCGTATTTGTTTGTGGGTACCAAAGGACCTGGTTGACCGAGGTCACATAACCGGGCGGGAACAATTCGAAATCGTCCGCGGCATGACCATCGAGCCAAACGACAAACACGCCGGCGCGCAGCGTGTCGATCGATCGCGCTGTTGGAACGAACGGCTAATCGCGGAAACAGGCTGAATCCGTCGCTCTGGTTCAGCAGCGTTAACTCCGAGCACGTGGCTGGATCGACTTTGCAATCAGGCAGCATCGGAAGGTTGATCCGCAAACCGGTTTTTTGCTGCGAATCCGGCACTGTAAGGAAATCGGCCGGGATGGGGCCGGCGTCAGGGCTCCTGGGATCGAACACAACCCTCACCTGGGCCAGGCAGACCGGCACTGTAAACATCGCTGCGACAAGCGCGGTGGAGATAGTGACGCGCATTTCGGTTACCTCCTGGATGATGGTGCTGCAAAGGGTCGTGTGCAGTCTTGAGGATTGTCTTCGGATGGGATTACATTTTGCTTCGGAATGGCCTTTGCGATTCTGGCGCACAGGGCAGAGGGTGCACGCGCGCACATTGCGTACCATGAAGAGCAGGAATGCCGCCTTCGCCTGGCAACGAAATCTACCTCCGGAAACTCGACACCGGCGATTGGCAGCTTTGGCGCAAACTACGACTGCAGGCACTCGAGGAGGCGCCGTACGCCTTCGGTGCAACGCTCGCCTATTGGCAGGGCGAAGGTGATACCGAAGCCCGCTGGCGCACGCGGCTCTCAGATGTGCCGTTCAACCTCATCGCGGAGTGGCGGCAAACCCCGGCGGGTATGGCCAGCGCCACCAGTCCGAATCCCGACGGCTCGGTAGAACTGATCTCGATGTGGGTCGCGCCCTCCGCTCGCGGACGCGGCGTTGGCGATTCACTGGTGACAGCGATCCTCGAGTGGGCTCGCGACCAACACGCCGGTAGCGTCGCCCTGGCCGTGTTCAAAACGAACGAGCGCGCCCTCGCCCTCTATCGCCGCCACGGATTTCTGGAAGTCGGCGAGTCTTCGGAAACCGCGGCCGAACGGAAGATGCTGCGCATTTTGTGAACTGACAACGGTCCTTCAACGCGAGCCCAGCACAATCTGATTCCCCTCCGAATCTCTCAAAATCACGTACGAACCCCAACGCTCCTTCCGCGGAGGCCCCGCGAACTCCACACCCCGCGCCCCCAGTTCCTCGTACGTCTTCTCGACATTGTCCACTTCCCAAGAAGTGTTGACGAAAGTCCCGATCCGATCCTCCTGCCCGTCCGGCGTGAATAGAACGATGCCGGTTTCCGCTCCCGGTATCGAAAGTTCGATCCACCGCTGCTTTTCCGAGAACTCCTGATCCGTCAGGATGCGAAACCCGAGTTTCTCCGTGTAGAACTTCAATGCCCGTTCCTGATCCCGCACCGGGATGCCGAGGAATTTGATCCGTTTGATCATACCGCCCAAGAATGCCAGCACCACGCTGCGAAATCAATGCCGCCGCGCGCAAACCGGAGAACTACTGGCTATAGCTATCCTTGCTATAGCGATGAAAACGGATCCTTACCTCGTTGACACGTTGATGCGCGACCTGGTTGCGCACAGCCGCTCGGCCGCGGCCTTCCTGGTCTATCTCCAGCTCTACCGCCACACGCACGGAACGGGCCGGGCGTCCGTCGCGATAAGCCACAGTGTGCTCGCGGACCTCGTTGGAATCTCCAAGCGGTCCGTCCAAACCGCGCTGTCGCATCTGCTGGAGCGCCGCTTGATCCGGCGCCGCAAATCGCGCCCCACCGCTGTGCCGGTCTACACCGTCCTCACGCCCTGGATCCGGAGTTGAGAGCCGTCAGCGGAATCGTCCGATCGCCATAACAGCGTCGCGCCCGCGAGAGAATTGAACCAGCCGGTCCGGACTCCGGTACGGGAGGGGCGCATGGGCTCTGCATCCTCCGAATAAAACCAGCCGGATCCGTTAACACAAGGGTTTCTGAAATCGTCTCATCATCGATGAAATGGGTTGAGGGTGCGGTTCAGGATCTGCGTTTCGCTTTCCGCGGCTGGGCTAAGACGCCAGGCTTCGCCTGCGCGGCCGTGGTGACGCTCGCGCTGGGAATCGGGGCAAACACCGCCGTTTTCAGCGTGATCAGCGGGGTGTTGCTGCGCCCGCTTCCCTATGCCGATCCCGATCGGCTCGTACAGGTGAACGAGATACAGCCGAGAAGCGCCTCCGGCGTCGAAACCAGCGGCCCCGTCTGGCCCACGGATTTCTTGCAGTTTCGCAATCACAGCCGTTTGTTCACAGGCTTCATCACCTACCAGGTCTCGAGCGGCAATCTTCTCGGTATGGGCGAGCCGGAGCAGGTTTCGGTTGTGCCGGCGGAGCGGGGACTGTTCAGTCTTCTCGGAGCCACGCCACTCGCCGGGCGGACAATCGCGCCTGACGATCCGCCGAACGTCACCGTCGTGTCCCTCGCATTTTCTCTCGCGCATTTCGGCGCGGCCTCGGAGGCCGTGGGCCGCTCCCTGAACCTCGACGGCCAGACTTTCATGATCATCGGCGTGATGCCTGCGGAGTTCCAATTCCCGTACCGCGCGTCCGGCATCGATTTGTGGATTCCATGGGAGATGCCTCGTATTGTGCAAGGGCGGTTTGACGCAGTAGTGGCTCGTCTCCGGCCTGGCGTCAGACTCGAAGCGGCCCGGCAGGAACTGAGCGTGATGCCGGGCCCCACCCAAGCCGGCCGCCTCGTCAGGCTGCGCCGGGTGAAAGATGTTGTCACCGCCTCCACACGGAGATCGTTGCTGGTCCTGCTGGGGGCGGTCGGCATGGTGTTGCTGGTGGCCTGCGTCAACGTCGCCAACCTGCTGCTTGCCCGAACCGCCGCGCGCGAACGCGAGATTGCGATTCGCTCCGCACTCGGCGCGTCGCGCAGGCGTATCGTCCGCCAGTTCCTCACCGAAAGCCTGCTGCTATCGGGTATCGGCGCGATGGCGGGCCTGGCTCTGGGCGTGTGGGGCAGCAGCGCTCTGGTGCGGGCCGCTGCCGGCCAACTTCCGCGCGCCGGAGACATCGGTCTCGACTGGCGCGTCTTTGCGTTTCTTCTCGCGGTCTGCGCTGCGGCAGCCATTGCATTTGGATTGGCGCCGGCGCTCGCCGCAGCGCGCGGGGGATCGTCGACGCTGAGAAGCCGCTCTGGTGGGACCACCGTTCGCGATGGACTGGTCGTAACCGAGATTGCGCTGGCCTTCGTCCTTCTGGCGGGCGCGGGCCTGTTGATCCGCACTTTTCTCAATCTGCAGCGCGCCGATGCCGGCGTGCGGACGGAGAACGTTCTCACAATGCACATGATGCTCACCGGTGGACCGGAAGCGGTGGCGATACAGGAGCGGGTCGCACGCATTCCCGGAGTCCGCGCCGGCGGATTCATTTCGATGTTGCCGCTGCAGGCCTCCGGATGGCCGGCGGGGTTCCAGATTCCGGGCCGCGCGGGCGTATTCCCCTGCGAGTTGCGCTACGTGACCCCCGGCTACTTCACCGCGATGGGCGTGGCGATTCATCGAGGCCGGGATTTCACGCGGTTCGACGTGGCCGATCGGCCCAGGGTGATTGTCATCAATGAGGCTCTGGCGCGTCAGTATTTTCGCGATCGGGATCCCGTCGGAGTCGAGATTGATCGCGGCCTCATCGTAGGGGTCGTGGCCGACGTTCGCCAGGCGCGCCTGAGCGAACCCGCGACACCGATCGTGTTTTCCACGATGATCCAGAACTTCGCCCAGATTCGGAGCAACGGGTCCACGCTGGTAGTGAGCGGTTACGTGCCCGTCGAGAATCTCACCTCCGCGATCCGTGCAGCGATCCGGGAGGTCAGCCCGGAGCAGGCTCTGTTCCAGATCTCAACGATGAAACGCGTGGTCGAAGATTCGCTCACGAATCAGCGCCTGTACGCCTGGCTGCTGGGCCTGTTCGCCGCCACGGGCACTCTGCTCGCGGTCGCTGGAACGTACGGCGTTATCGCCTACCTGGTCGCCTTGCGAACGCGGGAGTTCGGAATCCGCATGGCGCTCGGCGCCGGTCCCGGTCGAGTGCTTTCTCTCGTGATGGGTCGCGGCGCTGCAGTCGTGGTGCTCGGCTTGGCGTTCGGAATGGCAGCGGCCGCCGCGCTCACGCGAGTGCTGCAAACGCTGCTTTACGAAATCGACCCAGGCGATCCGGCGACCTTCGGATCGACGGCCGTGCTGCTCGCCGCTGTGGCTCTCTCCGCGTGCCTCATTCCGGCGATTCGCGCCGCACGTGTCGACCCGGCCATCGCGCTGCGGGTCGAGTGACCTGAACAGAGACATTGCGGTAACAATTCTGGTGGTGCCGGCGTGGATTGAAATGGTCAGCCCTTCGGCTAGAATCGAGAGATGCTGAGGAGGACTCTTCTCCTGGTGCCTCTGGTTACGGTCCTCAAAAGCCAGCCTGACATGTTCGGAGACGCCGAAGCTTATGACCGGTTCATGGGCCGCTGGAGCCGTCTTGTAGCGCCGCGGCTGGTTGCCTTCACGGGCCTGCCGGAACGGGGCCGGGTGCTCGATGTAGGCTCAGGCACGGGGTCGTTGGCGTATGCAATCGCTGAACGCAAGCCCCACCTGCGCATTGTGGGGATCGATCCGTCCAAGGAATACATCGCGTACGCCGGCCGCAGGAATCATTTTCCGGATCGAGCCGCGTTTGAGGTGGGAGATGCGCAGACTCTGCATTTCGCCGATTCAAGCTTTGAAGCCGCCCTCTCGCTGCTTGTATTCAATTTCATCCCCGATCCGAAGAGGGCGTTGCTCGAGATCCGTCGCGTTACAAAGCCGGGCGGCAAGCTCTCAGCAGCCGTTTGGGACTATGGCGACGGGATGCGGATGCTGCGAACGTTCTGGGACGCCGCTGCCGGCATGGATCCGGCGGCCGAGAAACTTGACGAGAAGCACATGCCGCTTTGCCGTGCAGGTGAATTGTCAGCTCTGTGGAGAGAGGGTGGCTTAGAGAGTGTCCGCGAAGAGTCAATCGACGTACAGATGAAATTCGAGTCCTTCGCAGATTATTGGGATCCGTTTCTTCTCGGGCAGGGTCCGGCCGGCGCGTATGTTCGCCGTCTGCCTCCAGACAAGTTGCAGGTCTTGCGCAACGATGTCAAACGCCGCCTCTCGCTGACGACGGAAAACACGCCTTTCGTTCTTCCTGCGCGGGTCTGGTCGGTGCGAGGCATCGTTCCAGATTACCGCTGAGGCTACCCCCTCCATCTGGACTGACCCGGCGCGGGTTACTTATCGAGCATGCCCAGGAAGGCGCGCATCTCACGTAGCACATCTGCCTCGTTCGAAATAAATACGAAGTGGTTAGCGTGCGGAAGAACCACAACGCGAGCCGAAGGCACTGCACGCTCGAAAGCTGCCGCTTGCGCACCGTCGAATGCGATTTGCGCCGCATCGGCCGCTGCGGCAGCGGTCGCATTGTTAGCGAACGCCCGCCCAAGGTTCTTCGGGATCGCGTAAATGGCAAGTGCAGGCACTCGTATTGCCGCGAATTTTTCCTGGCCTTCCAGCACCGCTTGCGCAGGACTGAGCACTGGCTCGACCGAGGTGGGCAGCGGAGGCATGGCCTCCAGGTACTTTCGCCATTCGCTCAATGTTCCTTCGAACCTGGGCAATTCGGCCAGCAGTTCGTCCGCGACTTGCCTCATGCTTTGCGGGCCTTTACCTGGGATCAATAGCTCGAGTCTTCTCCTCAATTCCAATGAGTCGATCCAAGCGTCTCCACGCGAGGGGTCGTAATAGGCGTAGGGACCCGCAGCGTCGAGGTATACGACCCCTGCAACCTTCTCTGGATACCGGATGGCCACTGAACTCAACTCCTCGCCGGCGATCGAATGACCCACGAGAACCGGCCGGTCCAGTTCGAGCGACTCACATATGGCCAGCACCGCATCGCCTAGCCGGGTCGCGGAATAATTGCCGTTCACAGTTGGGGGATGGCTTGATGCACCAAATCCGCGACGCGTTATTCCGTAGACGTGGTTTCTGCCGGTAAGTTCAGGGGCGAACTTATCGAACACATGAGCCGTGCCTCCGAGACCAGCCAAAAGCACCACGTGTCGTCCAGTGCCGCCCCAATCGAGAATTTCGAGTTTGACGTGTTCATCTACCGTAATAAAACGTATACGGTGCGGGGACGAATCGTGGGGTGCGGCTGGTGGCTGGGCTGCAGCGATTGACACCATACAATGCGCGGCGAGAGTAACGGCCGCGCACCAACCGCCTAACCGCATTGGCGGTCTATAGCTCCTGTTGTGTGCTTCGCGGACGGATGTGAAATTCACATCTGCCAACATGCGATCGGACATGGAATGTGCCTCCGTTTTTATACCGAACAACTGTGAAAGCCTGGCCGGCACTGCATTTTCGCAGTGCTTTCGCTCTCAAACGAACATGCTGATTCGGCTAAAGGGCGGGCCCGATCAGGAGCGTGCGACGCACTGAGGTATTGAGGCTTGATGGTATCCGCGATACGACACTGCCTGAAAGAGCCCGCGTCCAGGCTCAATAACAACAACAGGAGTGCCGTGGCGAGATAAGAATCGGCGAGCGGGGGATCGTGGTCGTAAGCGGCATAGAAGACAACCACGGCACAGGCCACGACGATGGCGATGGTCAGGATGCAGAGCAGTATCCGTTGTCGCGACAATGCACCCACGATTCTAGACCAGTGTAGTGGCATACCGCAGCGTACGCCGGCATCTGGCTTGCGCGGGATTGGTGCAGTCGGCGTGAAAACGCTTGAACGATGGCGCCCCGGTGTTTGCTTCTGCCTCTCCTGATCCCTGGTCTCCTGCAATTGGCGCCAACCACGCACTGCCTCGCGTTCGACCCGCGCAAAAGCCCTGAGCTAGAATCGGTCTAGTCATGTCAGACGAAATCAGCAAAGGCCGCATCCTCGGCATCGGTGGCATCTTCTTCAAATCCGACCAACCCGACCAACTCCGCGACTGGTACCAGCAGAAACTCGGCGTCGCCGCTGGACCCGAGGGCCACATGTTCCCGTGGCGCCAGCACGACGCCCCTGACACGGAACTCTTCACCGTCTGGAGCGTCTTTCCCTCGTCCAGCAAGTATATGGATGCCCCGTTCATGATCAACTACATCGTCGACGACCTCGATGCGCTGCTCGCGAAGATTTCGAGTGCCGGAGTTCGGATCGATCCCAAACGCGAAGACCACGAGTACGGCCGCTTCGCCTGGATCTACGATCTCGACGGCCACAAAATCGAGCTCTGGCAACCCCCCAAACCAGACGCGTAAAGCGGACGAGGCCGCCGGAGCCGCCAACCTGCCTCTCGGAGCGCCATCGGTTTACACTTCCTCGACCAGCGAGGAAGGGCGGACGCGTCATCATCACAAGGCACGGCGAGCCCGTCGCCAAAGCCACGCCCGCCGTCGAGGACGAAAGGGTTGCGGCGGGCGCGGGCTCCACCCTTTTCGCACGACTCCGGGCAGAACGAGCTGTGAATGTCGGCCGCTGGACGCGTAACGACCTGTACGACGACGCGCGATGAAGGTCGCCTGGACACTAACATCTTGGTCACGCCGAGGGCACCAACGGAAAGGCTATGCGAGACAAGGCGCAGGGACTGATTCAGCGATTGCGACCAATTGCGACCAGGGTCTATCGTCCGCCCCGTGCAGGCCTTTAGGCGAGCGGTACAACGTACTGGTCCGAAAGCCAAGCGGCGGCCAGCGCGGGCACGGCGGGCTGCCTCCATCGAGCCTGCGAATAGAAGAGGTACTTTCCCGCCTGCTGTTGTATCCTTTGTCCTATGTCGATTGTCCTATGTCGATTCGCCGGACTCCACTGAGTCGTGTTGCTCTCCTCGTCTGCGTGGGAGCTCTCTTTCCTCGGGCAGCAGCCCAATCCATCCCGCCAACAGAAGCCCAAAACTGGACTTGGCGACCCACCGCCCTCCTGAAGCAGGCCCGCTCGAGAGCCTGCGCCGTTCGCATGGCCGATGAACGCGTGCTTGTGACTGGAGGAACCGCCGACGGGGCGCTCACGTCGGCCGAGATCTATCAATTCGCGCCCGAAGAGAAGTTCGCGGACGCCGCGCCGATGATTGCCGCGCGGTCCGGACACGGTTGCGCGGTTCTCAAAGACGGCCGTGTTCTGGTCGCAGGTGGCGGAGCGCCCAATATCGAACTCTACGAACCTTCGATCGACACCTGGACCTCGGTGGATTCGACGATTCCGCGAGCGGCAGGCACTACCGTGGTCGCGCTCGCCGATGGCCGCGCCCTGATCATCGGGGGCAATGCCGTCGAAATCGAAGTCTTCGATCCCGACACTTCCACCATCCGCGTTCTGCCCGCCGTGTTGACGTTGCGGGATCGCAGTTCCGTCACCGTTCTCCGAGACGGACGGCTCTTGATTGCCGGCGGCACGAACGATGCGGGCCCATTGAATACGGCCGAGGTTTTGGATCCCGATACCGGCGAAGTGAAAACGGCAACACTGTCCATGCCTCGCGCCGGCCATTCGGCGACCGCCCTACTCGATGGACGCGTTTTGCTGGCGGGCGGAACCGATGGGACATCGGATCTGAATGCCCTGGAGGTTTGGATTCCGGAGACGAACACCTTTCAACTGCTTGCATCGACGCTCAAGTACGCGCGCCAGGATCATACGGCGGTACTGTCGGAGACAAACGGCATCGTGGTGATCACGGGCGGATCGGTGATCCGCCGCGGAGGCCTCGATCGCATTACCCGGTTTCCGGGCTATCGGCGGCGGGCGAGCGATCCGAACCAAATGGTTCTCGCGTCCTCCGAACTGTTCGACCCCTCATCCGACTCCGTGGAGGAGGCCGGATCTTTGACGCTCGCCCGCACCGGAATAACGGGGGTCGTTCTGGCGGACGGCTCCATTCTTGCCACCGGCGGATTTGACGGTCAGGGGCCGAGCCGCGCCTGCGGCGTGCTGCCCCAGCCCGTCGTTCCGATTCTCGCAGAGCACCTATCATCCTTTGGAACGCGCGCTGGTCAGCGGATCGACGGGCTTTTCGGCGCTCAACGGGCACATCAGCTTCGACCTTGTGCAGATCGACGCAGCCGGAAAATCGTTTAGCGCCAATTCCCGGTTGATCTCGACATTCGGAACGCTCGTGAACGGAAATCTCCCCAGCACACCCGTCGTCGACTTGGCTCGTGCCGATTTAGGCAGCAGGCTTATCCTCACTTTGAAAGCCATCCTCTCCGCCACAAAGTCGATCAGCGTGCAAGTCCCCTTCAACGTCAAACTGCGCCCCACCCTGGCGATTTCCGGACTTTCCGGAGCGATCGTCGCCGGACAGCCGCTTGCTACGCGAACGACGCTGCTTGCCGACGGAGGAAATGTGAACTTCTCGGGGACAATCAACATAACGGCCGGCGGTTCCACCTTGTCAAAGGCCATCTTCGCCACCGGCGCCGCCTTCGCGACGGAAAACACCATCTGTTGTCCCCTTGCGGGAGGCGATTCGTCCGCATCCGGCATCCTGTCTCTGAACGCCACATACGGAGGAAATCTCTTTGTGGAGCCCGCCTCCGCCTCGGCCACAGAGATCGTTGTGAGCAGCATCCCGTCGATGTCGCTCACCATCGCTCCCATGCGACTAGCCACGCCTTCCTCCATCACACTGAACGTGGCTTCCGTCCGGACCCGATCTGACGGGCGCGAAAGTAACTATCGACCTCGCCCTGCGGCCCAGCGGTTCCGGCACCGTTAAGCCGGCAAATGGCGCCGCTTCCACGGCAATCCTGGAGGCCATCAACACCCCTGTGTTTAGCGTTGTGCCGTCATATCCCCTCTCGGTGGCCACATTCAGCTACAAGCCCACCATCGCCGACCGGCGCGGCGGCTTCGTCTGTTTCGACGCAGCCTATTCCGGAGACTCGAAGTACCGGCCAGTTTCCGGTCTGGGAACCCTGTCGTGCGCCCAGGTCACAGGTGCTCCCACCGTCTTGCAGGCAGTAACTCCGTCGTTGACCTATGCTTTGGGATCGCCGGGCGCGTTGAACGCGCGTCCGGCGTGGCCGGATTCGCTGGGCATCGTCAATCGAAACGTGAGCGTGCTCGCTGACGGAAGGGCTGTCGGGACGGTTCTGCTCACGCCCGATCCCACCGGGCTGGGAGTCGCGCAGGGCACTGCGAACATCCTTCTTCCGTTCAACACGCGCAGCGTGACATTCTCCTACGCCCAGAGCGGCGACTTGTTGGCATCCCAGACTCCTTTCCGGTCACGATGAGTGCCGCTGCCACGGCTATGACGGTGCGCGCGCAATCCATCGTGAGCAATCCGTTTTCGATCGGATACACGCTGTCCATCGGGAATGCGGGTGTCACCATCCCCGGAGGGACTTCGCTCGGCGGCGGTATCGAAATCCGTGACAACGGCGCACTGATTCAGAAACTGCCTGCTCCCACCATTCCGGCCGGGGCTCCCGGCACGATTAGCGATGGAAGCAGCAACACGATCCTGCCGTCCAGCATCCTGATAAACGGCACGATTACCAACTTGGTTCTGCCGATCGGACAACACACGATCGCGATCCGTTTTCTGGGAAGTACGCTGTTCCAGGCCTCGCAAGGGCAGGCTATCGTTCGCGTTCAGTAGGTGCGCTCGGCGCGATCTCATAGTCTGCGATCGAGGGTCGTGATTCGTCAGGCGCCATCCCATCTGCTGTCGCCTTCCGAAGCACTCGCTACCCGAATTAGCGGGCCGGGAATCGGCTTCGGGGAAGAATAAGGCAACACTGTCTGGCGCTGCCGGGAGTCGGCCGGAGTCTGTGAAGAGCCTGGTCCCCGACCCCGCCTGTTACTTCAGCTTCGTGCTGAACCAGATCGCGTTCGGCGCGTCCGACCGCGCCGCCACGATGTCCGGCCAACCGTCCCGGTCGAGGTCGGCGCAGGCGATCTCGTAGACGACACCCTTGCCGTCATTCCACGCGATCTCGCGGTATTCGCGCCCGTTGCCCAGGTTGTAGTACACCGACCCCGGCTTCTCAACCCAGCCCACCACAATATCGGGCCGCCCGTCGCGATTCAGGTCGGCGACGGCCAGCGCGTACGGTGCACGCTTCGGCCCCGGCAGCGGCATCGGATCGCCAAATCGCCGGCCGCCGCGATTGAACATGACGAAGGCCCCGCCCAGCCGCTCGTCGATGAAGACGAGATCGGGGCGCTGGTCGCCGTCGAGGTCGGTCGCGGCGCCGATCCGGATCCATGCCTTCTCCGCCCCCACCTTCGTCGCTGTCGGAAACCGCCCTTGCCCGTCGCCCCACAATAGTAAGCTCTGACCGCCGTCGCGATGCGGCACAAACAGGTCGACCTTCCCGTCGCCATCGAGGTCCGCGGCCACGATCGATGTCGCCGACTCGCTTGGCAGGGCATCGCACGCGGGAAAATGGCCCTTGCGATCGTTCAGGCAGACGAAACTCGGCGAGGCCCCGTGCTCGTCGCCGCGATTGGCCGCGATGATGTCCGGGAAACCGTCGCCGTTGAGATCCGCCAGCGTCACGTATCGCGTGCTCCATTTCCGATTGCCGAACGTGCCGAACTCCGTGAAATGCCCCTTCCCATCGTTGCGGTAAACGAGCTTGCGATCGGGATCGTCGTTACTGACGACGATGTCCAGCTTGCCGTCGCCGTCTACATCCGCGAGCGCGGCCGAATACGTGCGATCGGGAGACGACCCTAGCTACTTTCCGGCGCAAAATTCGTTTTTTGATATGAACCGAGCACCGGCGCACGGTGTCAGAAATAGCAAATTGCCCGACGGTCGTCCCGCCGGGCAGTCAAGTAATTGATTTTGGTCCACTTCAAAAAGTCGGTTTTTTGCGTTCGGCTAACACCGTTCCGAGGTGGTAGAGATTGTCCGCGATCACGCCCAGTCCGACCCACCTCTTCATACCGGCATCGCCGCGGTAAATACAACGTCGAAGGCCGTGTCGCCGCTTCAACACGCTGATGCGGCCCTCGCAGCCGGTCCGCCATTTCTGGCCTTGTTTGAACCAGCGCTTCTTTTGCTCGCGCTTCCGCTCGGTGCTTTTGGTGGACCGATTCGGGATGCACACCCGCTTCACGCCCTTGTCGTGTGCAGCGGCTTCATTGCTGGCTGAGTAGAATGCGGCATCGCCCGCCACCAGCCGGGGAACGCAGCCCAACTGTTTCTCATGCGCCTGGAGGGCCGGGATCACCAGCTCTGAGTCACTGGGCCGCTTTTCATAGACGGCATAGTCGGTGATGATCTGATTTTCGCTTTCCTGGATTTTGACCAGCTTGCCAAACTCGGTAGGCTTGCTCGCCTTGCCTTTGCGAATGATTTCGGTAGTGGGCTCGAAGATACTCACCAGTTTTTCGGCTACGTGCATATTATCGTCGAAGATCCGCTGTTTGGCTTGCCGCATCACCTGCTGCACCCTCGGCACAAACGTATCCAGTTCTTTTCGCAGTCCTTCCAAAGCGGCCTGCTGCATCACGTCCGCGCATCGTTTCACCCCTTCAACTATCTCGCCGGAAAACCGTTTGGCCTGGCCGACCACGCGGCCTACCGTGGACAGGAGTTTCTCATATCCCTGCTGCAAACGCTCCCGGTTCGGTCCACCTCTGGTGCGCGCTATGCGTCCAATCTCCAGCACGCGGAGCTTCACGCTCCGGCTCCGATCGCGGAGCTTGGCTCCCTGCTGCCCGGCGATCTCTGCGATCCGCTTCATCGCGCGGATCAGAACACGTACCCCGTCACCCAGCAAATTGCTGTCGGTCGGATAGTGGATATTCGTCTCCACTACCGTCGTATCCAGGCGCATTTTGCGCCCCTTCACAACCTGATTTTGTTGGGCAATCTCCACCACGCGTGCATGAATCTTCTCAACCGTCTCGGGCCCCAGCGCCAGTCCCCAGCGGCCCATGGTTTTGCAATCGGGCGCCTTCGCCGCTCCCACGCGCGTGAAATCGCGATACACCAAGTTGGCCCGGACCTCACGCTCCAACACCTCATAGCTCCAGTTGCGGATATGCTTCAGCAGCAGGAGCCGCATCACGATTTCCGCCGGTGTGCCATGGCGTCCGCGCGTGCGGCTCTTGGGATGACGTTTCGCCAGAGCCTCATACACGGTTGCCACCAGTTGCTCGTCTTCCAGCACCTGGTCGGCATGTTTCATCCACTCTTCGCGCAGATCACTTACCTCTTCCGCAATGAGGCCGTCGCCGAAGTGGAGTTGCTGCCGGCGCGCCTCAATCACGGGGAGTCCTCCTCGCGCCGACCGGCGTGCGCGATTGTTTCTCCTGCTGCCACTGTTTGCGTAAGCGGTCGCGGTTCAACTTGGCGAGAGAACAGCCAATCTCCCAAAAGGCCGCAAAGGCTCGTTGAGCTCGACGAGCGGTCTTGGCATGCTCTGGCGGGACGTATAAAGAGCGGCTCTTGCCGTCCTCCCGGTACGTGATGTAAAGGTGCGGTCCATGCAAGCGTTCGGGATCGCGATAACAGATACAACCGGGATTGCCGCAACGGCGAGAGGTCTCCGACAGGCCACCTTGGACCATGGTTTCCGCAGCGCGAAGGAGTCGCTCAATGAGCCGCTGTTGCTGCTTACGCATAACTTACTATTAAGATACGCTTGTCTGTTTTGGCCGTCAAGAAGAAAAACACATGGACTGGCAAAAATGTTTTAGGACGGCACTTTGTACGACCTTGCAGAAACCTGTCGCCTCAGCCGCTCGATCGAAAGGACTTAACCGCTGAATTTTGCGCCGGAAAGTAGCTAGGTTGCTTCTGGCGAAGCCGCCCTTCCCGTCGTTGAGCAGAACACGGTTGAAGAGCGGCCAGTGGCGCCCCTTGCCGAGCACGATATCGGACAGCCCGTCCCCGTTGAGGTCGCCAATGTTGACGCCGGCCGATGTTTCGCTGGTCTTCTCCAGCAACTGGACGCGGCCGAACGACCGGAAGACGGGAGCCGGAGCCTGGGCCATCACCGCCGCCAGCAGAACCGTCGCGGGCGTGCACGCTGCGATCAGTCGATTCACCGATATCTCTCCAGACCGGATGGTCAATTCTTGGACGTGACACCGTCGCAGAGGTTGCTAAACTCGAAGGCGCCGCCCGCGGTGCCGGCGCCAAGGGAACCTCCGCGATATGGCAGCTAACCGTCGACAACTTGATTCCTGCATTGCCCGCTCAGTCTGGACTGTTCCGCACAGCGCTGGCCTGTCGCCGGCTGGACCTCCCATGTCGCGCGCTGTTCGATGACAGTGCCCACGCGGAGGAGCACTGCACGCCGACCCGAACTCAAATCGTGCGCGACGTCTACCGCGCCCTCGCATCTGGTGATCGACAATTCACGAGCGGACCTTGGCCGCCGGCTTCTCGCTTTCCACCCCGCTCGATGTCGGACCGGATCGCGCGGGCTACTTTGATCGCTGCCGGCCAGGGGGCCGGGCAGGGCCGGCAGTTCAACTTCGTTCGGATCGTCGAGTCCGGTGACGAAGTAATCGTGACCTACGAGGTAACGAAGGTTGGTGGCGGCCGGGGACGAACACCGAAGTCTTCACCTTCACCGGCACAAGCTTCGCGTGGTTGAGGTGTACTTTGGCTGGACCGTTCATTAGAAATGTGCCTGGTACACGCTGGATATACCATGTCTAAATAGGACATTGTTACCCCGTAAATGGCGCAAACGGGCCAAAAGCGGAAAGTAGAAGAGCAGCAACCAACCATGGACCAGCCGCTTCCTGCTCGCGACCACATTTTCATCAGCTACCGTCGCGACGATGCGCGCGGCGCCAGCGGCCGTCTTTACGATTGGCTACGCATCGCGTTCGGGCGCGAACGGGTGTTTCGCGACGTGCGGAGCATCGGTGTCGGCAAGTGGCGCGAAAAGATTAATGCGGCGTTGACGCGCAGTGCTGTCTGCGTGGCCGTGATTGGCCCACGTTGGGCAAACGCTGACAACTTACTTCGACTTCACGACGAAAACGACATGGTCCGTTATGAGCTCCTCACCGCTCTGGCCAGCGACTCGATCACGCTCGTGCCTACGCTCGTAGAAGGCCTCAACGTCGAAGATGTTCCGGCGAACAGGCTGCCATTTGAGCTGCTCGCCCTGTTTGAAGTTTGGAACGCGCGCCTGGTCTCTGAAGACGGCTGGGAGGACGACACGCGGCGGTTGATCGGCGAGATCGCTGAGGCCAGCGGGCTGCCGGTGGGGCCGGACTTGGATACACTGCTGCACAACACCGGCGCAATGCTACAGCGCATCGATGAGCTTGAGCACGAGCGTCATTGGCAGACCGGCCAGATCGACGCCCTTCGCCGCACTGTTGACGACCTCAGAGGCAAGTTGGCGGAGGCGTCCGCCGCTGACCGTCCAGGGCTCGCTGCCGCCTTTGCCGCGCTCGCGCGCGGCGACTCAGAAGCGGCGGAAGACGCCTTTGAGCGGGAATACGACGCACAAAACCTCGCGGCCGAGAAAGCGCGCCAGGGCATGGCGGAAGCCGCACGTAACGTCGCCAACCTCGCGCTGCTGAGGGATGTGGCCAAGGCGGTGGCGTTCTATCGCAAAGCATTGGCCGGCGACCCTCAGGATGCCGGGACGGCTCGCCTTCTGGGTCTCGCATTGATCACGCTGGGTGATCTGAAGGAAGCTCGAGCCGCGTTATCGGACTCCTTACGCATCGCCACGGCGACAGGTGACGTTTGGGGAGAAATGGCAGCCCAGGTTGGATTAGGCGATGTCGCTCGACTCACGGAAGATCTGGCAAACACCATGACGGCTTACAGGGCCGCTCTGCGTCTCGCCGAGGCGCTGGCCGGGCGGGATCCGGCCAACACTGTGTGGCAGCGCGACCTGTCGGTGAGCCACGAGCGGATCGGCAACGTGCTGGTGGCGCAAGGCGACGGGGCGGGGGCGCTGAAGGCCTACCGCGCGAGCCTGGCGATCCGCGAGGCGCTGGCCGGGCGGGATCCGGCCAACACCGAATGGCAGCGCGACCTGTCGGTGAGCCACAACAAAATCGGCGACGTGCTGGTGGCGCAAGGCGACGGGGCGGGGGCGCTGAAGGCCTACCGCGCGAGCCTGGCGATCCGCGAGGCGCTGGCCGGGCGGGATCCGGCCAACACCGGGTGGCAGCGCGACCTGTCGGTGAGCCACAACAAAATCGGCGACGTGCTGGTGGCGCAAGGCGACGGGGCGGGGGCGCTGAAGGCCTACCGCGCGAGCCTGGCGATCGGCGAGGCGCTGGCCGGGCGGGATCCGGCCAACACCGAATGGCAGCGCGACCTGTCGGTGAGCCACAACAAAATCGGCGACGTGCTGGTGGCGCAAGGCGACGGGGCGGGGGCGCTGAAGGCCTACCGCGCGAGCCTGGCGATCCGCGAGGCGCTGGCCGGGCGGGATCCGGCCAACACCGAGTGGCAGCGCGACCTGTCGGTGAGCCACGACCGGATCGGCGACGTGCTGGTGGCGCAAGGCGACGGGGCGGGGGCGCTGAAGGCCTACCGCGCGAGCCTGGCGATCCGCGAGGCGCTGGCCGGGCGGGATCCGGCCAACACCGGGTGGCAGCGCGACCTGTCGGTGAGCCACAACAAAATCGGCGACGTGCTGGTGGCGCAAGGCGACGGGGCGGGGGCGCTGAAGGCCTACCGCGCGAGCCTGGCGATCGGCGAGGCGCTGGCCGGGCGGGATCCGGCCAACACCGGGTGGCAGCGCGACCTGTCGGTGAGCCACGACCGGATCGGCGACGTGCTGGTGGCGCAAGGCGACGGGGCGGGGGCGCTGAAGGCCTACCGCGCGAGCCTGGCGATCGGCGAGGCGCTGGCCGGGCGGGATCCGGCCAACACCGGGTGGCAGCGCGACCTGTCGGTGAGCCACGACCGGATCGGCGACGTGCTGGTGGCGCAAGGCGACGGGGCGGGGGCGCTGAAGGCCTACCGCGCGAGCCTGGCGATCCGCGAGGCGCTGGCCGGGCGGGATCCGGCCAACACCGGGTGGCAGCGCGACCTGTCGGTGAGCCACAACAAAATCGGCGACGTGCTGGTGGCGCAAGGCGACGGGGCGGGGGCGCTGAAGGCCTACCGCGCGAGCCTGGCGATCCGCGAGGCGCTGGTCGGGCGGGATCCGGCCAACACCGTGTGGCAAACTGATGTGGCGGTTTCGTGCGCCAAACTCGGCACACTCGAGCACGGCCAAAACGTGGAGGCGCGGCAAGGTCATCTGGTTCGAGGGAGGCGGATTCTAGCAAGCCTCAAGTCTGCCGGGCGCTTGATGCCGAGCCAGGATTGGATTCCCTGGTTCGACGAGCAGCTTGCGAAGTTGGCCGCCCGGGGGACCACTCACAACGAACCTCGCCAGTGATGAGCGGACGTGTCCGTGGTGGCTACCTACCGACCAAAACGCCGCCTTGACCTACTCATCCAATTGACCGTCCCTCGACTCGCCGGCCCAGGCGGGAGAATCAGCCTCGACAACCTTCAACGCCCGGCAGCGCCAGGCACTGTATTGCGACATCCCCGGAAAACCTTCAATGAACAGCATTCGAGTCCATTTCATCCTCCGTTTCTCTCCCCCCGCAATTCACCGTTCACACGCTTCCCAAATTCCCTAACCCACTGATTCCAAAACCCCACCCCACCTCGCTCCAGCCGAAAATTACCAAACCCCTCCATACAATGAAAGTAGAGAGACATTCATGAACGCTTCCGCCCGAGCCTGTGAAGAACCTGGCCTCGACCCGGTCTACACCCTTCGCGACGACCTTGCGCGATCCTTCAACCCGGCCAATGCCCACGAGCGCATGCTCGTCACCGCCATCGCCCAAGCCTGGCACAGCCTCCAGGACGCTTACCACCTGAAACGGCGGATCTTCGAAAAAACCGACCCCCTCGAACTCTTCTCCTCCGATCTCGAGCGTTTCAAATCCATTAACCGTCACGTCACCGAATGCGAGCGCATCTGGCGCCGTGCCATGGACGAACTCGGCCGCACCCAGCGCCGCCGTCAGCGCGAATCCCTTGCCTCCCCCAACGCCCGCCGCGACCGCCCCGCTCCACCCGCTCCCATCGTTCCCATCGCCGCCGCAGCGCCGGAAACGTCCGCTGCGCGCCAACCTACTTTCCACGTCGCCCCTCATTCTTCACCACCGATTGCTCCGGATAATTCCGAGCACGCAACCACCCTGGCTATAATAAAAGCAGAGCTAATCCCGCCAAATGCTTGAAATGAGCATCGTCTGGTTGCGCGTTGCGACTGGATTGTATTCAATCGGCCTGCTCCACGCGATCTTGACCGTGCTCCGCAAGGAGTCCGGACTCTTCAAAGTGGCGATGGGCACATTCTGCGTAGGCGTCGTCCTGCACTTCGTCGCCATCGTCCAACTGGGCGTCGGAACCGGTGGTCTTCCGGTGAACAACTTCAGCGAGTCCCTGTCCTTGTGCGGATTCCTGATCGCCCTCGGTTACCTGGTGGTCTATTGGCGCTACCAATTCGCCAGCCTGAATATCTGTGTCTTTCCGCTGGTCTTCCTCATGACCCAGGTCGGCTCGATGGAATTCCCCGTGGCCACATGGACCGATATCCGCGTCCGCAATGCCTGGCTCCTGCTGCACGTTTTTCTCGTGCTGCTCGGCTATGCCGGACTCGCGTTCGCCGCCATCGCCTCCCTCTTCTACCTGGTTCGCGAGCGGCAGCTCAAAACCAAGACCGCCTCCCGGTTCGCCGACCGTCTGCCCCCGCTCATGACCCTCGATAACCTCATCACCGGGTCCATGGGCTTCGGCTTCGTCTTCATTACGCTCGGCGTCATCGTCGGCAGCACCTGGGCCTTCATCGAATATGGAACCGCCTGGATCGCGCAGGCGAAAATCGCGATATCCCTCATCACCTGGCTCTTCTACCTCGTAATGATCTTCCTCCGAATGACCGCGGGTTGGCGCGGTCGAAAAGCCGCCGTCATGGCGCTCAGCGTGCTCGGATTCTCGGTCCTGACATGGGCCGCGCACGCCGGTCTTCAGGCCGACAAGCTGGTGCGATGAAGTTCCTCATTACAGGCTTAAACCACCGCACCGCGCCCGTCGAGGTCCGGGAGCGCATCGCCTTTACTGAGGCGCAACTCGCCGCCGCTCTCGACAACCTTCGCCGCCGCCCTGGCCTGCTTGAAGGCATGATCCTCTCCACTTGCAATCGCGTCGAGATCGCCGTCACCGCTGACGAACAGACCGACGCTGAGGAATGCATCGAACAGTTCCTCGCCGATTCGCAGCAGGTCGCCCGGGAGTGGGTCGCCCCATATCTCTATCATCACCAGGGGCCCGACGCCATTCGTCACCTCTTCCGCGTCGCCTCCAGCCTCGATTCGATGGTCGTCGGCGAACCCCAGATTCTCGGCCAGCTCAAAAACGCCTACGGCGTCGCCAAAGCCCAGGGTGCCGTTTCCGGATTCCTTGAAATGGTCCTCTCGCGGGCGTTCAATGTTGCTAAGCGTGTCCGCTCGGAAACGGAAATCGGGCAGAGCGCCGTCAGCGTCAGCTACGCCGCCGTCGAACTTGCCCGCGAGATCTTCGGTTCCCTCAACGATAAGAAAGTGCTCCTCGTCGGCGCCGGCAAGATGTCCGAACTTTCGGCCCGCCACCTGCGCCGGTCGGGTGTCGGCAGCATCTTTGTTACCAATCGAACCCACGAGCGCGCCGTCGAAATGGCCAAGGTCTTCGACGGAACCATCGTTCCTTACGACCGTTTCACGGCCTCCCTCCCCGAGATGGATATCGTCATCGCGTCGAGCGGCGCGCCGCACTACATCCTGGTCAAGGATCAGATGCGCAAGGTGATTGACGCGCGCAAAAACCGCCCCATGTTCCTGATCGATATCGCCGTCCCGCGCAATATCGAGCCAGCGGTCAACAAGATCGACAACGTCTATCTGTACGACATCGACGACCTCCAGCGCGTCGTCGACCAAAACGTCAAGGGACGCAGGAAAGTCGCCGAACAGGCCGAAGAGATCATCGCCGAAGAGGTCGAGCGCATGATGTCGCGGCTCAAAGCCCGCGAGATCGCGCCCATGATCGTCAGCCTTCAGGAACAGCTCGAACAGGTGCGCGTCGCCGAACTCGAACGCGTGCGCGGCAAGCTCGGCAACCTCACGCCGCAACAGGAGGAAGCCATCGAGGCTTTGACTCGCGGCATCATTAATAAGATCGCCCACGGTCCCATCTCGGAATTGCGCCGGCAGGCAGCCGCGCCCGATGGCGCGCATTTTGCCAACGTCATTCGGAGAGTCTTCCGCCTGGGAGCCGGCCAGTGATCGTCATCGGCTCCCGAGGTTCGCAACTGGCGCTCTGGCAATCGCGCTGGGTCGAGTCGCGTCTCACCGAACTCGGCCAAACCTGCCGTATCGAAATCATCAAGACCACCGGCGACAAGATCACCGACGTTCCCCTGGCCAAGGTCGGCACCAAGGGACTGTTCACGAAAGAAATCGAGGACGCGCTGCTTGCCTCAGCGGTCGATGTCGCAGTGCACAGCCTCAAAGACATGCCCACTGAACTGCCCCAGGGCTTGACACTCCAGGCGGTCCCCGAGCGGGAAGACGTGCGCGACGCGATGATCGGCCGCAAACTCGACGACCTCCCGGCGGGTGCGCGCGTCGGCACCAGTTCCCTCCGGCGCTCCGCCCAACTCCGCGCTGTGCGCCCCGATCTCGTCATCGAAACCATCCGCGGCAATCTCGACACGCGCCTCCGCAAACTCGACGAAGGACAGTTCGACGCCATCGTTCTCGCCGCCGCCGGATTGCGCCGCCTCGGCTGGGCCCATCGGATCACCGAACTGCTGCCCGAAGAGATTGTCTGCCCTGCCGTGGGACAAGGCGCGCTCGCCATCGAAACTCGCGATGACGACGGTACCGGCGCGCGCTTCGCACGCCAGCTCAACCACGACGAAACCCGTACCTCCATCGAAGCCGAACGCGCCCTGCTCGCAACTCTGGGCGGCGGTTGCCAGGTCCCCATCGGCGCCTACGCAAAAATCGGCGGCGGCCGCATTTTCCTTCGCGGCGTGATCGCTGCGCCCGACGGTGGCCGCGTCATCAAAGGAAGCCGCGAGGGCGCTGTCTCCGATGCGGCGCGCATCGGCGCCGACCTCGCCCAGGAACTGCTCGGAAAAGGCGGCCGCGCCATTCTCGAAGCGGTCTACACAACTTCACAGGCTCCCGCTAATCCCACGCTGACATGAGCAAGGTCTACCTGGTCGGCGCCGGGCCGGGCGATCCCGAACTCATCACACTCAAAGGCCGGCGCGTCCTCCAACAGGCCGACTCCGTACTCTACGACCATCTCGCCAGCGACCACTTGCTCGACTTCGCGCCGCCCGCCGCCGAGCGGCTCTACGTCGGAAAGAAACGCGCCGAGCACGTCTATTCGCAGGACGAAATCTGCGGCATGCTCATCGAACGCGCCCGCGCCGGCAAAACCGTCGTTCGCCTCAAGGGTGGCGACCCGATGATCTTCGGGCGCGGCGGCGAAGAACTCGATGCCCTCTGCGACGCCGGCATTCCTTTCGAAATCGTCCCCGGCATCACCACACCGCTCGGCATCGCCGCCTACACCGGCGTCCCGCTCACCCATCGCGAGCACACTTCCGCCGTCACCTTCGTCACCGGCCACAGTGTGGAGCACATCGATTGGGAGCGCGTCGGCGCATCGGAAACCGTCGTCGTGTTCATGGGCCTCACCACCATCGCCGCTATCGCGCGCGAACTCATCGCCCGCGGACGCTCCGCCGAAACCCCCGCCATGGCAGTCCGTTGGGCCACCCGTCCCGATCAGGAGACCCTCACCGGAACGCTCGCCGATTTGCCCGGCCGCATCGCCGCCTCCGGCATGAAGCCGCCCGCCACCATCATCATCGGAGAGGTCGTCAAACTGCGCGACCGATTCAACTGGTACGAGCGCCTTCCCCTGTTCGGCAAACGCATCGTTATCACGCGGGACCGCAGCCAGGCCGGCGAACTCGCGTCTCGTCTCGCCGTGCTCGGCGCAGATGTGCTCGAACTTCCGACTATCGAAATCCGCCCCGCATTCGATCCCGAACCGCTCGACCGCGCCATTGCTGCCCTCGAAACGTACGATTGGCTCATCTTCACCAGTGCGAACGGCGTCCGCTTCTTCATGGATCGCCTCGACTCTTCATCGCGTGATCTGCGGGCCCTCCGCGCGCGTATCTGCGCCATCGGCCCGGCCACACGCAGCGCCGTCGAAGCCCTTCACCTGAAAGTCGATCTGATGCCGGAACAGTACGTCGCCGAAAGCCTGGTCGCCGCCTTCGCCAACATCGAACTCTCCGCCAAACGCGTCCTCCTTCCACGCGCCGCCGTGGCTCGCGATTTAGTTCCCCAGGAACTCGCCCGCCGCGGAGCGTTGGTGGATGTTGTCGAAGCCTACCGGACAGTCGTCCCCGCCGACGCCGAATCAAGAGCAGCAAAAGTGTTCTCAACGGGTCGGAAGCCGGATTGGATCACCTTCACCAGTTCCTCTACCGTGAAGAACTTCTTGGCTGTCGCGGGCCGCGACGCGCTCGCGGGTGTTCGCGTCGCTTCCATTGGACCCGTCACCTCTTCCACACTGCGCATGCACGGTGTCGAAATCGCCGCCGAAGCGAACCCATTTACCATGGAGGGCCTGGTCAACGCGCTATGCTAGCCCACTACACCGCCCGCCGGACCACCGGCCCCATCACCCTCGACGGCAAACTCGATGAGCCCGATTGGCAGGCCGCGCCCGCGTCGGGTCCCTTCATCGACATCGTTACCGGTGAGCCCGCCTGGTTCGACACGCGCGTCCGCATTCTCTGGGACGACGAGAATCTCTACTTCGGATTCACAGCCGAGGAGACGAACGTTTGGGCGACCTTCACGGAGCGCGATTCGAAGATCTGGTTCGACAACGATCTCGAGATATTCATCGCCGGTCAGGACGCCTACTACGAATTCGAGGTCAACGCCTACAACACCGTTTATGAGGTGATGTGGATCTGGAAGGACATGTACTACCAGGGCAGTAAGTACAACGTGGCGGAGTGGAATCCAGAAGGCGCGAACCTGATGATCATCGACGGCATCGGCGGTCACGTCCATCCGCGCGGCGTTCGCTACGGCTTCCTCGATTGGGATTTTCCGGGCATGCGCTCCGCGGTGCACGTCGATGGAAAGTACGGCTGGAGCCTTGAGGTTGCGTTCCCCTGGCGCGGAATGGAGTGGCTCGCCGACGGGCGTTCCCTGCCGCCCGCCGACGGCGACGTGTGGCGCATTGACTGTTCGCGTTTCCAACACATCGGCCCTGACGGAGCCCGCCTCGACCCCGCCGCTGGTTGGACCTGGAACCAGCACGGCCACTACGATTCCCATATCCCTGAGACGTTCACGTACGTCCATTTCTCCAGGAGGCCCGTCAAATGAAGACCTTCCTCCTCTCCCCCGCCTTTCCCGGAGGCAAGCGCGCTCAAATGCTCCTCAACGAGCAGGCGAAATTCGAACTCGCGCTCAAACTCCGCAACGGCGGCGCAACACTCGGAGAGGTCTTCCAGTTTCTCAGTGGCCTCTATTTCCGTGGCAAACTCGCCTATTGCGCCGCTTTCGCCGACGCGTCCTTTGTCATCACTTCCGGCAGCGGACTGCAATCGCCGGACACGCCGGTCACGCTCGACGACCTGCGTGCCCTCGCCAGTGTCCCCATCGACGCCGCCGACGAACGTTACCGCCTGCCGCTCGAACGCGACGCGCGCAGGCTCGCCGAGACATCTTCCGCCGATTCTGTCTTTGTGCTTCTCGGCAGTGTCGCCAGCCCCAAGTATGTAGACATTCTATGTAGTATCTTCGGCGGCCGCCTCCATTTCCCTTCCGAATTCGTCGGACGCGGTGACATGAGCCGCGGCGGACTCATGTTGCGCTGCGCCCGCGAGCGCTCCGAACTTACCTACGTTCCCGTCCTTGGAACAAAACTTCGAGGCGCCCGTCCTCCGCGCCTGAAACCGGTTCGTTGATCTTGCTATGCTCTGGGCAAGGCTCGTCATGTTCCGAAGCGCCCTGCTTCGACTGGGATTATTGGCTGCCGCCGTTACCGTGCTCTATGCAGTGCAGCGGCCCTTTCGCGTGTATCCCAGCATGGAACCGCACGACAACGTAGTGCTCCCGCCCGATTGGACCGAAAAGACCGAGTGGACCTTCGGCAGGCTCATGTACCCGCAGCATCCGAACGCCCGCTTCGGGCGCTGGTTTCGCTATGGACGCATGATGGATTGGCGCGAAGGCGGCACCAGTTGGACCCAGGACTACCCGCGCGCCGACCGCCACTTCGCCTCCGCGTTGCGCCGCCTCACCCGTATCCACGCGCGCTCGGTCGAACAGCCCGTCAATCTCGATGATGGCGACGACGCCTTCGACTGGCCCTGGCTGTGCGCCGGCGAAATGGGCGATTGGAAATTGACTGAGGAGCAGGCGAAGAAACTCCGCGAGTATCTTCTTCGCGGCGGATTCCTGTTACTCGATGACTTCTGGGGCACCGAGGAATGGGACCGTTTTGAAGAGAGCATGAAACTCGTCTTTCCCGACCGCCCGATTACCGAAATCGCCGACAGCGATTCGATCTTTCATACGGTCTATGACCTGAACGAACGTGTGCAGATCCCCGGCGTGTGGGCCCTCCGCCGCGGAACGACATATAGGAATGACGGAGCCACGCCCCATTGGATGGGAATCTATGACGACCGTAAACGGATCATGGTGGCCATCTGCTTCAACTCCGATGTGGGCGACTCCTGGGAATGGGCCGACGACCCTGGTTACCCGGAGCAGTATTCCTCGCTCGGCCTCCGCATCGCCGTCAATTACACCATTTATGCAATGAGCCACTAGCGATTGAAACCTCGATTGGGAACGGTTCCATCGGCTGACGCCTTTTCGTGCCGATTCGCAGAACCGGAATAGCTTTGAATACGTCGACTGGATATACGAGAGAACCGCCCCGAACGAAAAACAGGGTGGGACTGTGACTCGTTAAGATAAAATATTGTCTCGCATCAGTTCAGTTAAAAAAACGGCCGGTGCACACTGGGGAAGCGTGTACCTCGGAGTGGGGCTTACCACTTTGGCGACGCTCGTGCTCGAGCTCTCGCTAACGCGCATTTTCTCGGTCGTCTTCTACTACCACTTTGCTTTTTTGGCCATCTCCATAGCCCTGTTCGGACTGGGCGCCGGCGGTGTCTTCTCGTACGTCGTCGCCGGACGGCGCGGCCCCACTTTCTCGAAGCTCGGCACGATGGCTTTGACGAACGCGGCAATCATCGTTCTATCTTTAACATTCGTCATCACGCGCACCGGACACCCGGGCAACGGCACTCTCGCGCTCGTTTATTTCGCTAGCGCCTGTCCATTCTTTCTATCCGGCGCCATTATCTCGCTGGCTATCTCGGAAACCATCGAACGCGTCGACCGTGTCTATTTCTTCGATCTCATCGGTGCTTCGGCGGGATGCCTCGCCCTCATTCCGCTGCTGAATCTCTTCGGCGGTCCGAATACGGTGATCGCGGCAGGAGTCCTCTTTGCCGTATCCGCGGCCATCTGGTACAACATCGGCCGCGAGACACTGCCCCGCGCCGCGGGCGTTCTCTTTGCTCTGGTGCTGGTCGGGTTGATGTTCCTCAACGGGACGCACCACATGATCGACATCAAGTGGGCCAAGGGCCAGGAACTCCCACAAGAACAGTTTGTGAAGTGGAACAGCTTTTCGCGGATTGCCCTCACGCCCGAACGCGGCACCGACAATCACCTCATCATCATCGATGCTGACGCGTCCACCGGTGTGCCGCCCTACGATTGGGATCATCTCGATGCCAATACCCGCTTCAACCTGCTGCATCAGGGACCCGGATTTCCCTACGTCATCCGGCCCGGCGCGAAAGCGTTGATCATCGGCCCGGGCGGCGGATGGGATGTCGGCCGCGCGCTCGCATCGGGCAGCAAGGATATCACCGGCGTTGAAATCAATCCCATCATCGCCAATACGATCATGCGCGAGAAGTTCGTAAACCTCAGCCACGGATTGTATTTCCGGCCGGAGGTTCACATCCATGTCGAGGACGGCCGCGCTTTCGTTCGGCGCAGTACTGAAAAATATCAGGTGCTGCAGGCGACGCTCGTCGATACCTGGGCTTCAACCGCGGCGGGCGCCTTTGCGCTTTCCGAGAACAACCTCTACACCACCGACGCCTTTTACGATTACCTCACGCACCTCACCGATGACGGTTTCCTCACCTTCACACGCTGGGGTTTCGATCCGCCGCGCGAATCGCTTCGCCTGCTCTCGCTTGCCGTGGATGCACTCGGAAAACTCGGCGAAAAAGATCCGTGGCGTCACGTGATCGTCGTTCGCGAGAACACCAGCCTGCTCCATCAGTGGGGCGCTCAGGATACCGTGCTGATTTCGCGCAAGCCGTTCAGCGAAGAAGATCTCGCTCGCGCCCGCGCGGGCATTTCCCAAGGCAAGATGGACAAGGTCTATTTGCCTGGCGACATCGGCACGAACGCTTTTGCACGGCTGCTCAGGGCCAGGGACATTGACGAGTTCTACCAGAGCTACCCGTTCGACGTGACGCCTCTCAGCGACGACCGTCCGTTCTTCTTCTATACCGTACAGCCGCGCGACCTTTGGGATTTCGTCAAAAACGCTTCGACGCTCAGCGCCGATTACAAAATCAATCGCGCGGTTCCGATGTTGTTCAGTGTAGTCGCCGTCAGCCTGGTTGCGACTCTCGTCATCTTGCTTCTGCCGCGGGTCCTGCTCGGCAGTAAACTGCCTTCCGACCGCAGCGTCTTCGGGTTTTTGTTCTACTTCCTTTTCATCGGCGCCGGCTACATCCTGATTCAGGTTGCGCTCATTCAGAAATTCGTGTTGTTCCTCGGACATCCCACGTACGCGCTCACGGTCATCATCTTTTCTATGCTGGTTGCCAGCGGACTCGGAAGCTACTTCAGCCGCGGAGTTATTGCCGCGGATGACGATCGTTGGCGGTTGGTGCTGGCATCCATTCCCGTACTGGTGACGGTGCTCGCGTTCGTCGCCGCGCCGCTCACTACTTTGCTCGTCGGGCTGCCTTTAGGACTTAAGGTTGTGCTGACGTCAGTCCTTATTGTGCCTCCGGCGTTTCTCATGGGAATGCCGTTCCCGACCGGATTGGCTCGGCTCGAAAAAATGCATAGCCCTTCGGTGCGATGGGCCTGGTCGTTGAACGCCGCCGCGAGTGTTCTGGGATCGGCGGGTGCCATCTTCTTAGCGATTTATATCGGCTTGCGGATGACTGTCGTTGTCGGCGGAATCTGCTACTTGGGGGCTCTGATTACGTTAGTGCTCAGTACTCGACGAGCGGCCCCCATCACCCCGTCGGCGGTAGCAGTAGAACCTAGCCGGACCTTGTAGAAGTTACATGTCACCTCGGGCAATGACCCGAAGTAACGTTATCAATCCAAAGGCCTGCCACTGGCTGGCAGGGCGATTGCTCGAACGTCAGTTTGAAGGAGAGGTGTATACAGGATGAAGGCCATTTCCACTTTGCTTTTGTGTTCCGGTCTTGCCTGCGCGCAAATTCCGAATCCGACGCAGAACGTGCCGCAATCGGAAACGGCTCCGCAAACGCAAGGCGGACAGTCGATGCCGATCTACCGTGTCACCGTCGTGAAGCGCACGGCTAGCGCTATCAATTACCGTCATCGGGGCGGGGCAACCAAAATCGATTTCCGCGGTACGGAGCTGCTGCCGCGCGCGCGTGGAGAAGCGAAGGTCGAGAGCAAACAGGGTTATATCGAGATCGAAGTCGAGTTCGACAATCTCGAACCGGCGAGCCGCTACGGGCCCGAGTATTTGACCTACGTGATGTGGGCCATCACGCCGGAAGGGCGCGCTACAAACCTGGGCGAGATTCTGTTGAACGGCACGAAGAGCAAGCTCGACGTGACCACGGAACTTCAGGCGTTCGGTTTGATCGTCACCGCCGAACCATACTTCGCTGTTTCGCAGCCGAGCGACGTCGTCGTGATGGAGAACGTGATCCGGCAGGACACGAAAGGCAAGTTCGAAACCATCGAAGCCAGTTACGAGTTGTTGCGCCGCGGGCAGTACACCGCACACGCCGCAACTGGAAATCTGAAACCGCTCGCCCTCGATCCGAAGGTCCCGCTGGAATTGTACGAGGCCAAAAATGCGGTGCGCATTGCGCAATGGACCGGGGCCGATAAGTACGCGGGCGAAACTTACGAGAAGGCATCCGGTCTGTTGAACCAGGCGCAGGCCTATCAAGATCGGAAAGCCGGCAAAAAGCCGGTCGCCATGACTGCGCGCGAAGCGGTGCAGACCGCGGAAGATTCGCGGCTCATCGCCATCCGCCGGCAGGACGAAGAGCGCTTGGCGAAGGAACGCCAGGCAGCGGCGGAACGCGAAGCGCGAGCCAAAGCGCAGGCGGAAGCCGCGGCGCAAAAACAGGAACTGGAAGCTCAGAAGCGCGCTGAAGCCGAAGCCCAGAGTGCCCGTGCCGAAAGCGAGCGCCTGGCGGCAGAGCGCGCGAAGATGGAAGCCGACCAGTCGCGGTTAGAGGCGGAGCGCGCCGCCCAGCGAGCGCGGGAAGAAGCCGAACAGGCGCGGATGCAGGCTGAACAGCAGCGCGCCGAAGCCGCGCGAATTCGCGCGGATGCGGAAGCCGCCCGCCAGGCGGCTCTAGCCGAACAGCAGAAGGCCGAAGCCGAAACGGCCCGCGCGCGCCAGCAGGCTGAGCAAGCGGACCGTATGCGGCAGCAGGCCGAAGCTGACCGCGAACGGCTCCGTCAACAGTTGCTACAGCAATTGAACACCGTGCTCGAAACCCGTGAGAGTGCCAGGGGCTTGATCGTGAACATGTCGGATGTGCTGTTCGACTTCGGCAAGTACACGTTGAAGCAGGGCGCGAGAGAGAAACTGTCGCGTGTCGCCGGTATCGTACTGGCGCATCCGGGCTTGAGCCTCGAGGTCGAGGGTCACACCGATAGCATCGGCAGCGATGAATTCAATCAGAAGCTGTCGGAGCAGCGCGCCGAATCGGTTCGGGACTATCTCGTCTCGCAGGGTATCCCGATGAACTCAATTACCGCGCAGGGATTCGGAAAGAGCAACCCGGTAGCGTCGAACGCGACCGCGACCGGCAGGCAACAGAACCGCCGCGTGGAAATGGTGGTGTCGGGCGACATCATCGGTAAGCAGTTGCAGAGCACGATCCAGAGCGAGCAACAATCGGGTCAGGCTCCGGCAACTCAGCAACCGGCGACTCAGCAACAACCGCTGCAGCCGCAGCAACAGCAGCCGGCGTTGACCGCCCAGCCCACTCATCCGTAGTTCGAAAGGCCCGGGCGGGCGCGCCAGCATCAGCCCGGGTCTTCTTCGTCCACTTTCGGTCCGTTTTCCCTCGAATCGTCGCGGCTCGATTGCACCGTTTCGAAGAACCTCGGCAACTGCGCGTCCAGTTGTTGCACGAGAGATTGCACCAGTTCGGGACCAAGATCGATCTCGACGCCGATCGGTGTATCGGCGTCGAATAACGGACGGCCTTGCTGCGCCGATTCCGTCGCGACTTTGTACCAGTAATAAGGCTGATTATAGAAGCGGAGCGACAGCATCTTCCCGAGGGGACCTTCAATCACCTCGACGATGCAGTTCGTCAAAGTGACGTTGCCTCGCGTCGTGTGGCGCGGTTCATCGCCGAGAAGAATCGTGCGTTCGAACCCGCGGACTTCGTCGATGTGCTTCATGTGGTGGTGATTTCGCCCATTATACCGTTCCAAGGTAAACTCGTTAGTTGCTTTGAATAGGAAATGAATATGAAAGCGATCTATGTCGAACAACCCGGTGGTGTCGAGAACCTGATCTACGGCGACCTGCCGGTTCCGGAGCCTGGTCCCGGGCAGGCGCTCGTCAAAGTTGCGGCGTCGGGAGTGAATTTCATCGATATCTACTACCGGACCGGGCTGTATAAAGCGCCGTCTCCCATTCAACTCGGGATGGAAGCGGCGGGTGTCGTCGAGAAGACCGGAGCGGACGTCAAGAATGTGAAGCCCGGGGACCGCGTAGCGTATGCGATGGCGCGAGGATCGCACGCCGAGTATGCAGCGGTGCCCGCCTGGCAACTGGTGCCGATGCCCGAAGGGCTCGACTTCAAGACCGCGGCGGCGGTGATGCTGCAAGGCATGACCGCGCACTATCTGACCCATTCCACTTTCGCTCTGAAATCCGGCGACACCTGCCTGGTCAGCGCGGCCGCGGGCGGCGTCGGTCTGCTGCTGGTTCAAATGGCGAAGATGCTCGGTGCTACTGTGATCGGCATGGCCGGCACCGAGGACAAGGCCAAACTCGCGCGCGATGCGGGCGCCGACCACGCGATCGTTTACACGAAGCAGGAGTTCGCACCTGAGGTGAAGAAGATAACGAACGGCCGCGGTGTCGACGTGTTCTATGATTCGGTGGGTGCGGCGACTTTCATGCCGGGCCTCGACTGCATCCGGCCGCGCGGCATGATGGTTACTTTCGGAAACGCGAGCGGTCCGGTGCCCGAAATGTCTCCGCTGTTGCTGAATCAAAAAGGTTCGCTGTTTTTGACTCGTCCCTCGCTGGGCAATTATGCGGCGACCAGTGACGAACTCATGTGGCGAGCGGGCGACATCTTCCGCTGGCTGCAGCAGGGAACGCTGAAGATCCACATCGACCGGGTCTATCCGCTCGCGCAGGCGGGACAATCGCAAACCGATCTCGCCAGCCGCAAGACGACAGGCAAGCTGGTACTCGAGCCGTGAGCGGCCCGCAGCCGTTTCGCCGGCCCGCCATCGATTTTCGGGCTGAGGAAATCGAAGCGTTCCTGATTACGTCGCCGGCGAATGTCCGCTATTTGACCGGTTACACGGGCAGCAACGGAGTGGTTTTGGTGACGCCCGATTCGGCGATGTTCTTCACGGACCCGCGTTACACGATTCAAGCGGGACGGGAGGTTTCGGCGAAGACGACGATCGTGCGAAAGGGCGGGGTGATCCCTGCCGTTATAAAACAAATTCGACGAAAATGTTTTCGCCATGTCGGGTTCGAGAAGCACCATCTTTCGTATCAGCAGTATTTGTTCCTGGTCGAGCAGTTGTCCGAGCGCACTCATCTGAAGGGAATCGACGATGTCGTCCTCAGGCAGCGGATGGTGAAAACGGACGACGAGATCGAAGCGATTCGCCGTTCGGTGATGACGAATTCGAAAGCATTCGATCGCGCGGTGAAGAAAGTAAAACCGGGCATGCGGGAAGCGGACCTGGCCGCCGAGTTGGACTATCAGATGCGCCACCTGGGTGCCGAGGCGCCGGCCTTCGAAACCATCGTGGCGGCGGGCGAGCGCACGGCACTTCCGCACGCCCGCCCGACATCGCGTGCCATCGGCTCGAATGAAATAGTATTGATAGATATGGGCGCGAGCCGGGATGGCTACGCCAGCGACATGACGCGAGTGCTCCATCTCGGACGCGGATCCCGCGCCACCGTGCGGATGTATCGCGCGGTGCTCGAGGCCCAAATGGCGGCAATCGATGCAGTGCGTCCCGGAGTTACGGCCGGGCGGATTGATCGGGCCGCGCGCCGGGTTCTCGAGAAACACGGGTTGGGCCGTGCGTTCACGCACTCCACAGGCCACGGCCTGGGGCTCGAGATTCACGAACCGCCGCGGTTAGGACGGGGAGACAAGACACGACTTGAAGCCGGGATGACGATCACCATCGAACCCGGCGCTTACATTGAAGGATTCGGGGGTATCCGCATCGAGGATACTGTGGTGGTGACACTGGGGGGACATGAAGTGTTGACTCCCACTCCGAAGGAATTGATTACGCTCTGAAATGACCATCGAAGAGATCAAAGAACTAATCAAAGTAGTCAACGAGAGCGGTGTTGCGGAGTTGGAGGTTCAGCGCGGGGACAATCGCGTTCGGATTCGCCGCACAGCCGGAATGATGCAGGAGTATGTCCTTCCGGCCGCCGCACAAACTCATATGGTTGCGGCCCCGCAAGGGCACACCACGCCCGCGGCACACACGGCACCGGCCCACACCGCACCGCCCTCACAAGGCGACAGCACGGGCGCCTCGGCAAAACCGCAGACGCTCGATGAAGGGCACGAACTCGTGAAGTCGCCGATTGTGGGGACCTACTACGACGCTCCATCGCCCGGAGCGGCGGTGTTCGTGCGTGTTGGCGACATGGTTGAGCCGGGACACGTGCTCTGCATCATCGAATCGATGAAGCTGATGAACGAAATCGAGTCGGAGATCGCGGGCACGATCGTGGCGAAACTCGTCGAGAATGGACGGCCTGTCGAGTATGGCGAGGCTTTATTCGCCATCCGGCCCCGCTGAGAAATGTTCCAAAAGATTCTTATCGCCAATCGCGGTGAGATTGCGTTGCGTATTATCTGTGCCTGTAAGGATCTCGGCATCCGCACGGTCGCAGTGTACTCGGAGGCGGACCGCTACAGCCTGCATGTTCGCTTCGCCGATGAAGCGATCTGCATCGGCCCGGCCAAGAGTTCGCGCAGCTATCTCGACATTCCGTCCGTCATCAGCGCGGCGGAGATCACCAATGCGGATGCGGTTCATCCGGGCTACGGGTTCCTCAGCGAGAACCCCGATTTCGCGGAGGTCTGCGAAGCGTGCGGGCTGAAGTTCATCGGCCCCCCGCCGGCCGTGATCCGCACGATGGGATTGAAGCAGCGCGCGCGGCAAGTGATGGAAGAGGCCGGCGTGCCGATTCTTCCGGGCAGCAAGGGAACACTGAGCAGTCCGGAAGAAGCGGAAGAACTGGCGCGCGAAATCGGTTTGCCGGTGATGCTGAAAGCCGCGGCGGGAGGCGGCGGGCGAGGCATGCGCGTGGTGAAGGAAGGCGCCGATCTCTCCGCGTTGTACGTACAGGCGCAGAGCGAGGCGGCCGCGGCGTTTTCGAACGGCGAACTGTACATGGAAAAGCTGGTTGAAAATCCGAGGCACATCGAGTTTCAGATATTGGCCGATGAGCACGGCAACGTTGAAGTGTTAGGCGAGCGCGAGTGCTCGATCCAGCGGCGTCATCAGAAGTTGATCGAGGAAGCACCGTCCCCCGGGGTGACGCCCGAAATACGCAAGCGGATTTCAGAAAGCCTGAAGGCCGCGATGCGATCGGCCGGTTATACGAATGCCGGAACGGCCGAGTTTTTGATGGACGAGAACGGAGACCTTCACTTCATTGAGGTGAACGCGCGAGTGCAAGTCGAGCATCCGGTAACGGAGTTCGTTACCGGCATCGACATTGTGAAGAGCCAGATCATGATCGCGGCCGGGCGGCATCTGGACGATATCGTTCCGAGACCGCTTCAACTGCGCGGGCACGCGATCGAGTGCCGCATCAACGCGGAACATCCCGAAACGTTCGCTCCCTCGCCGGGGCGCATTACCGGTTTGAACCTGCCGGGAGGAATCGGCGTGCGGGTGGACACCGCAGCGTACACGGACGGTGTGATTCCTCCGTATTACGATTCGCTGGTTGCCAAACTCATTACCTATGGGAGCAATCGGACCGAGGCGATCGCACGGATGAATCGGGCGTTGGACATGTTCGTAGTGGAGGGGATCTATACGTCGATCCCCTTGCACCAGCGCATCCTGATGCACGAAGACTTCATCGAAGGGAAGCTCGACACGAGCTTCCTGACGCGCACCAAATTGATCGGCGGCGGCCGCTGAGTCTCAATCGGCTTTCGCGACCGGACGCCGCGGTAGCATCTGCTCGCGATTGGCTGCGTGTACGACGACCGTCGTTATGATTGCCGAGGCCTGCATCAGGTCGGCGGGAATCGCATGGTCGTAAGTATCCATGCTCGAATGATGTGTGATTGAGCCGTAGTCGAGCGGGTCCTGGATGAACTGGAACCCGGGCAAGCCGACTGCGTCGAAAGACAGATGATCGGTGCCGCCCGTATCGCGAATGCTGATGGTGGAAGCGCCCAGATCGTTGAACGGTTCGAGCCAACTTCTGAAGATCGGGCGCATGGCGTCGTTACCCTGAAGATAGATGCCGCGGATCCGGCCGCTGCCGTTGTCGAGATTGAAGTAGCCGGATAGTTTTGCTTTTTCGGCGGTTCTGTTCGGATCGCCGAAGTGTTGTTTCACATAGGCGCGAGAGCCGAGCAGTCCCTGCTCCTCTCCGCCCCAAAGACCGATTCTCACTGTGCGGTCGAGCTTGATGTCGAGCGCCTTGAGAATCCGCATGACTTCGATCATTACCGCGCTGCCGGCGCCGTTATCGGTGGCGCCGGTGCCGGCGTGCCAGGAATCGAAATGGGCGCCGATCATGACGACTTCGTCCTTGTGCGGTCCGGTGCCGGGGATTTCGCCGATGATGTTCGCGGCATCGGTGTCGCTGTCGGAGACTGCTGCTTTGAGATTGATTTTGAGATGTACGGGAGACTTATGCTCAACGAGACGGCCAATGCGGTTGTACTGTTCCGCCGTGAGAACGAAGGTGGGGGGAGCCAGGGTGCGACCCGCTTTCCAGGGTCCGGCTGATTCCGCGAAGACCATGCCTTCGTGCGCGCGATCGTCGCGGACGAGCACCGCCGCGACGCCTTCCTTCGCGAGCATCTCGCCTTTGCGCGCCGCGAGGTCCTCGTAGAGGTCGTAGATTTTCTCCATCGCCGACATCGGGATGCTGCGGACGAATTTTATGCGCTCTTCCGGATCGTCGGGCCATTGCAGGTTGTCGAGGTCTTTTGCGGACAACTTTTCAATCGGGTCCGGAGCCTTGGCGGTGGAGGCCAGGTCGGCGTCGCTGAGGCGGTGCAACTGCGGCTTATCCTGTTTGGCCGGCGTTTTCGGATTGCTGAGCAGGACGATCTTGCCGCGCAGTTTTCCGGCCCATTTCGTTTCGAAGTCTTTCAAGTTCTGCTCATTCCTGGTTGGACCTTCGCCGAACGAGAACTTGAGAGGTGCGATGACCAACTCTCCGCTGACCGGACCGTCGGTGGACGCGCTCCAGGCGAGCGGCACGGCGGTGAGTTGCTGATAGCGTGGCTCCATCAACTCGACCGAGTATTGTTTTGCGGACCAACTGCGCCCAAAAGGCCACTCCTCGGTATGAACGTTGACCAATCCGAACTTTTTCAGGCGGTCAACTGCCCATTTCGCGGCTTCGTTGTACTCCTGCGAGGCGGTTAATCGCGGACCGTAGACATCGGTGAGATAGTAAAGATGGTCCATCACTTTTGAGCGGTCGAAAGCTTCGGATTTGATGCGATCGACGATTCCGAGATCGACCTTATCCTGGGCGGCAAGTGGCACCATTAGCAGGGTTGCTAGGACAAGAGTGCGCATAGCGTGAAGTATAGCCGATAGCGTGTACAGGCTACGTTTTCAGGTCGAAAAAGTGGACGTTTCCCCGGCTATCTCCGAGGGCGATTGTGCTGCCGCGGACCGCGACCGCGTGCACCCGGTCTCCGACCGCAAGCCGGGCCAGCACTTCAAGCCGTTCGAGTTTCCGCACTTCAACGGTCGCATTGTGACGCGCAACCACGGCCAGTTCCGAAGTGTCGTTAACGGCTACTGCGATGATGCTCTCTTCGTCATCGTTGTTCGAAGCGATGACGCTGAGGTTTGCGAGGTCGATGAGGAGCAATTTGCCGTAGTCGCATCCGAGAAGGGCGACACGGTTGCCGGGTGAGATCGCGACTGAGTGAACCATCGTGTCCAGTTGCACCGAGCGCAGGGTCTTTTGGGAGTTCACGTCGTACAACGCCACGCGTTTGCGGGCGACGCTGGTTAAGACGAGCGAGCCATCGGGACTCAGTCCTGTCTCAATGATGCGATCCGAGAACTCTCCTTGAAACGTCGCGATGGCGTGGCCGGAGTGAGTCTCGTACAGGCCGCGGCCTTCATCGTTAGCGAACCGCAGAAGTACTCGATCGCCGGTGCTGCTGACACCTTCAACGCTCACCACGTGTTTCACCAAGAATGGTTGTTGCCGGACACACGTGTAGCGGCGAGTGTCCCACCAGGCGATGCCTCTGTAATCCGCGGATAGCGCCTGATGAGATGCGTCGAGGAAAGCGATAGCCGAAACCATATCGGAATGCGGCGACTGTTGCGCACCCGAACCTCGGGATGTATCCCAGACCACCGCCGTTCGGTCGGACGATGCAGTCAGTCCGATTTGTCCCGAAGCATCGAGATCGACGTCGTTGATCTCGAGGGGATGCCCCTTATGAGCGCCGATCAGCAAGCCGGACTCAGCGTTCCAGAATGCAACGATTCCCTTGGAGCCTCCGGCGGCGAGGATTCCGTTGCGGCACTTCAGAACTCCCAACGAAAGTTCCATGTTTGTGGGTGCCTGGTAGGTCCGCAAGACCGTGCCGCTTAAAGGATCGCACGCGTAGACCACATCCGAGCCCGAAAGGTACAGCCGATCCGCTGCCTCATTGAAGCAGGCTCCCCAAATCGCCTCCGGAAGGCGATAGCGGCAGACCACATCGCCGGTGGCGACACGCCAAAGCAGCAACTCTCCCGCGAACTTATCGTGCCCGAAGGGAGCTACAGCCCAGGTTCCGTCCGCGGAAAGTGCAATGCTCCCTTTGAATCCGAGCCCTGCGCCAGCGGGGGCCTCCGCGAGGCGGCGGCCCGTCTTCACGTCCCACGCGACGATCAACACGCCGCGCTCTCCGCTCAAGGCGATTCGGCCATTATCGGAGAGGCAGACGTCCAGAACATATTCGCGGTGCCCCGTCAGGTAGTGCATCACTGTGCCGGATTCAACGTCCCACACCGCGAGTTTGCAATCGTCGGACCCGGTGATGGCAATCTTGCCGGACGCATCGGTGGCAAGGCAGTTGACTACTTTCTTGTGGCCCGACGATCTTCGGACCGGCTCGCCGGCTTCGAGATCCCACAGGATCAAATCGCTGTCCCAAGATGATGTGAGTGCGGTGCGGCCGCCCGGTAAGAGGCGGCCACCCATAACCTGGTTGGCATGACCGCGAAGACGCAGCCGTTCGGCTTTGGATTGGCTTCCGATGCCGCCGGCCTTAATCAGAAGCGGACTGCCCTTGCCAGCGGCGGCGAATGCCTGCGCGATGGCGGCTGCGCCCATTGTGGCTGCGCGATAGTGCAACTGCTGATGAAAGAAAGCGGACGAGTAGCCGCTTGGGGGCCAATATTGCGACAAGGCATCGGCCTCGTGATCGAGCACGCGTCCCAAGTCGCGCAGTTGATCGAAGTCGTCGCCTCCGGCCCAGGAAAGCGCCAGCCGTATGTCCGCCGCGACAGCGCCCACTCCACGTTTGTGGCAGTCCATTTCAAGACGGCGAGGATCGGCGTAGGCGTCTTTCACCCGGCGCGCAGCCGATATTTTCAGCAGCGCAGGATCGTCGATGGTGCGATGCAGCGCTTCGCGAATCAGAGGATGCAGCCGGATCGCGGATCCGTTCTGCATTTCCTCCGCGAGGTGGAGATCGGTGATTGCCGCGAACGCACGAGCGACCGGATCCCGCACTAGGGATGGCCCGTGCTCGAGGCCAGATAACAACATGAGCCGCGCTTTGGACACGATCGCCGATTCCGGCAGCATCGAGGCAAAACGCAGAACCGACTTCGCGTCCTGGTTGTCGAGCGTGTTCCATTGCGTGAGAAACGTTTTCTCGACCGCCGCCACGTGCCGCGTCGCCAGTTGTTCCTCGCTGAGGCCCGTCAGATCGATGGCGTTCAGCAGCCCTCTCTCGAGTTCGGCAAGATACTCGGCGAAGCTGACGTCCTGCCGCGCTGCTAAGAAAGCGGAAATGAGTACGATTGCGAGCGGCAGATATCCGACAGACGAGCAGATATCGCGCGCGGCCTTCCACTCTTCGTCCGCGGATGGCTGTCGATGCTCCGTCAGGAGCGCTAGCGCACTGCGGGGCTCGAGGATGTCAACTCGGGCGATCTTCACGCCCGGCAGGTTGACTGCTCTGCGGGACGTAAACAGCAAGTTCGCGCCCAGCGTCAATGCCGTGAGGCCGGAAGATTCGAGCGGTATATCGCCGTTGAGCGACAGCGGGTCGCCAACGTTGTCGAAGACGAGCAGACTGCCCGTCGAGTGCTTCAACCGGCTTTGCAGTTGCAGCAGCGCAACGCGCCGGCTACCCGGCTCGCCCGAAACTACGATGTCGAAATGAGTGCGGCCGAAATCGAGCAGCACACCCATCCACTTTCCCGGATCCGTCGCATCCATCCAGAAAACGTGTTCGAAGGCGTAACTGAAGCGATAGGCGAACTCGACGGCCAGTTGCGTCTTGCCGACACCGCCCATGCCGACGGCACCGACCTGACAGATGCCGATCTTCTTCAGATTGCCGATCAGATCGAGATACAGATCCAGCAGTTCCGACTGACGTCCGCGGAAATCGGGATTGGGGTTGAACGGGATATAGGAGTTCGGCGGCAGGATCGTGTAGTCGTAGCGAACCCGCGCGGCGGCGTGATTCCGAACGCGCTCCAGTAGCCGGGGAGTCCCGGTAGCGGGGTCTTCGAAGACGACGGCGTGAAGATGCGCGAGGGGCACAGGAAGATCGGGAGCCTGCGGCAGAAGACAAACGAGGATGGGTTTCTCGAGCGCGCGCGCCGTGAGCCATTCATGCTGAACCCATTTCGATGCGGCACCGTGACCGGACCACACGAGCAACAACAGGCCGGCGTTGGAAAGCGCCAATGCAATCTCACGAGGCCAATCGGTTTCGAGACGCGTTTGATCGCGCCAGACATCGAATTTCTCGCCGAGCAGAGCTTGCTCGATCGTCTCGGCAACGGCGAGATCTTTCGACGAGTAGCTGATGAAGATTGAGCGCAACACGCAACCTCAAAAAAACATCCCCGCGCCGGTTCATTCATACTACACCGTAGTGAAAGTTAACCGTCGTCTGGGGCCGTTCGACGCCACGATGATCGTGATGGGGGGGATCGTCGGGTCGGGGATCTTTATAAACCCGTATGTTGTGGCGCTGCGCGTTCACACGGCGACATTGATACTCGGGGTGTGGGCGGCGGGCGGCGTGCTGGCGATGCTGGGGGCGTTTATCTGGGCGGAACTGGCGACGAGACTGCCTGGAGCCGGCGGACAGTATTTATATTTGCGAGAGGCGTATCATCCGGCAGTGGCTTTCGTGTACGGGTGGGTTTTGTTGCTGGTGACACAGACAGGCGGCATGGCCGCGGTGGCGGTGGCATTCGCGAAGTACTTTCGCGAGATCACAGGCCTTGGCGCTAGCGACAGTTTGATTGCGGCGGTGACGCTGGCAGGGTTGACTATCATCAACTGTTTCGGCGCACGCGCGGGTAGTAATGTGCAGAGCCTGCTGATGCTGTTGAAGTCGGGCGCGATTGCAGCGCTGGTGATCGCCGGACTGGCACTCGGCGGCGGACGAACTGCTGCAACACCGATGCTCGATCGTCCGCTGTCGTTCGGATTGCTGGGAGCGATTGGCGCGGCAATGATTCCGGTGGCATTCGCGTACGGAGGATGGCAGACCGCGAGTTTTGTCGCGGGAGAGATGCGGGATCCGAAGCGGGATTTGTCGCGCGGGTTATTGATGGGTGTTTTCGGAGTCGTGCTGCTCTACCTGGCCGTGAATTTTGTGTGCGTAAAAGTGTTGGGGCCGGAAGGGCTGGCGAGCACTCGCACGCCGGCATCATCGGTGATGCGGGCGGCGCTGGGCGAGCAGGGCGCGCGGTGGATTGCCCTGGGCATTGCCATTTCGACGCTCGGGTTTCTGAGCCAGGGAATCCTGACGGCACCGCGAGTGTATTATGCGATGGCGAAAGACGGACTGTTCTTTTCGAGCGTCGGGTATGTTTCGCCGCGAAGTGGAGCGCCTGTGGTCGCGATCCTGGTGCAGGGCGTAGCGGCGACGATCATCGCGGTATCGGGACGATACGAACAGATTCTGAACTACGTGGTCTCGGTCGATTTCATTTCGTTCGGAATGACGGCTGCATCGCTGTTTGTCTTCAGAAGGCGGCCGGCTGAGACAGATGGGCTGTATCTCGCTCCCGGCCATCCTTACACGACGGCGCTGTTCGTTCTGTCGTGCGTGGGAATTGTGGCGAGCACCGTGTTAAGCGAACCGCAGAACAGCGTGATCGGATTCGGCATTCTGGTAGCGGGAGTTCCCGTGTATCTATATTGGAGCCGTTCAAAACGATGAAGCAGAGATTTTCGGAATACATGTACTGGGCGAAGACCCAGAGCCGGGCGAAATACAATCTCGCGACCAGCGGGGTCGGCGGATTCCCGCTGCGCGAGTTGCCGGTGACGATGGATCAATTGGAGATCAACGGCAACAGCACCTACGGATATCGTCCGTTACAGGATGCGATCGCGGCCAAGTACGAGGTGGATGCGGAGTGCGTTGTCGCCGCCGCGGGCACATCGATGGCGAATCACCTGGCGATGGCGGCGGTGCTGGAACCGGGCGACGAAGTGGTGATCGAGCAACCCGCTTACGAACTGCTGGTGGCGGCGGCGCGCTATTTCGAGGCTGACGTGAAGCGGTTCGCGAGGCGTGAAGAAGACGGATGGCGAGTGGACCCGGCCGAGATACGGCGGGTTGTTACGCCGCGCACGAAGTTGATCGTGCTGACGAATTTGCACAATCCGTCGAGCGTGTTGACCACGGATGCGGTACTTCGGGAAGTGGGCGACATCGCGGCGAGCGTGCGGGCACGCGTGCTGGTGGACGAGGTTTACCTGGATGCCGTGTACGAGAATACGCCACGCACTTCGTATCACCTGGGCCGCGAGTTTGTCGTGACGAACAGCCTGACAAAGGTGTACGGGTTGAGCGGGCTGCGGTGCGGATGGATTCTCGCAGAGCCAGAACTAGCGCGAACGATGTGGCGGATGAACGATGTGTTCGGTTCGATTCCGGCGCATCCCGCCGAGTTGTTGAGCGTTATCGCGCTGGAGCATCTGCCGGCGATTCGCGAGCGCGCGCGGCGGGTTGTGGAGAATGACCGGGCGGCGCTCGACGAATTTCTGGATCGGGAATCGAGGGTGGGGGCGGTGCGAACAGAATGGGGCACAACGGCGTTTTTACGTTTAAAACAGAGCGATATGGAAATGTTTTTGAGCCGGCTGCGATCGGACTACGAGACGACCGCGGTACCCGGCCGGTTTTTCGAGATGCCGGAGCACTTCCGCGTGGGCATGGGCGTGGACAGCGCGATGTTCCGGGAAGGGCTCAGGCGGTTGAGCGCGGAGTTGGCTGCCTAATCCATCGGTGGCAAATTTATCGGTGGCCCGTTGCAATTACGGATCTATTTTGGTATGAACACAGAGCAGATTTCGTGAAAACAACGGCCAACGAGGAAATCCAGATGGCTACATTCTTCAGCTATACCGAGAGAGACAAAGATCTTGTTCATCGTGTAAAGAGGCTTACTCTTACCACACTTCCGAGAGTCGTCGCGCTTTGGGAAGACGGACTTTCGCATGATGACTTCCTTGAGCAGATCCACAAAGAGATCCCGGCCAGCGAGAATCTGGTCTTTTTTGTCGGCGAGACGCTGGGACGGTACCAGGTAAATGACGAACTTGCGACATTCTGGCGCCTCAAGATGGAGGCTATAGCCGACGTGAGCCGACGCGTCGTTTTCGTTTGCCTCTGTGCCCGCGATCGTGAGGACTCGCTTTTTCGGAATGAGCTTGCGGCTTATGGAGGCTGCCCACGGCTTCGTAGCCCTCGTGTTGCCGACGACGACGCAAATGCGTTAGGGATTGCCAAGGATCTTGCAAGGGCTTTGCACGTGCCGTGGCGCTATGTTGACGGCCTTCCGGCAGATCCGCATCTCTTCAACTACGAAAAGGACATCATTCAGCACTACCAGGACACCCTGCGGTATTTCCCTTCCGGTGTTGCTGGGGAAAGAGAGAGTCCCAAGGACTTACCTGAAAATGCGAGACTCTTTGCCGAGCAATCAGCTGATGATGTTCATGAGAAGTGGCTGCTGGGTTGCCCGGAACGCTGGCCCAATGTCGAAATGTGTGGTGAGGCCACGCACGATAATCAACTCAGGGAAGAAGTTATCGGAAAGCGCCGTCCCCCTGACGCCTGTGTTTTCGTCAAGGCTCTGACGACCCGGGAATCCAGTGAGCCCCCAGGCTTAACGTTTCCGGAGGCTGGGCCGAGAGACAGGCTTTACTTCGCTCCGGATAGCACGCTTCGCGTCGCTATTATGGTTTCCGGGGGAATCGCTCCTGGGGTGAATGCCGTTATCGACGGTATTGTCCAAAGGCATTGGCTTTACACGAAGGACAGCAAAGGAGGGGCAGTACACATCTATGGACTCCAGGATGGGTTTCTTTCGGGCGGGCGGAGAGAACGGAGTGTGCGGCTGGTTGCGGAAAGACCGCAGTCGATTCCGATCCACTTAAACAACACTGTTGTAGCTACTCCGGACCATGCCCATGAGGGCGGTTCTATACTCGGGACGTCGCGCGTAGGGGAACTACTGCACTCTGCCGATCGCGTTGCTCGCCTCGAAAAAGTTGACGGGCGCCTTCTCGACGCCAACATAGACATACTTTATGTTATCGGCGGTGACGGGACGATGAAGGCCGCCCACGCATTACACGAGATCGCTCGACAAAACCCGCTGCGAAAGAATAGAAAATTGTCGGTAGTCGCAATACCCAAAACGATGGATAATGACATCCTGTGGGTATGGCAATCATTCGGGTTTCTCTCGGCCGTGGAGAAAGCTCGTGAGGTCATCGAACATCTCAGTACGGAAGTTCACTCCAATCCAAGGCTTTGTGTCGTCCAATTGTTTGGATCTGATTCCGGCTTTGTCGTAAGTCACGCCGTACTTGCTAGCGCCACAGGTCATTGTGTCGCGGCGCTGATTCCGGAGGTCAAATTCAGCATGCAGGGGTTAGTCCAGCATCTGCGAAAGACCATTCACCCTGATGAGAATCGGCCTCCGCACGGCATTATTGTGATGGCGGAAACTGCTATCCCGACAGATGCGCAAGAGTACATCAACGATCCAGATATCGGGCTTACGCCGCTGGAGGCGAAAGAACTGCAGAGGTTCATCGAACTCCGTGAGCGAAATCAGCGGATCCAGGGACAAACCGAAGACGCACTACGTTCAGCGGGATTGAAAATTGTCAGTCAAGGGTTGCTCAAGGGGCTTAGGCAGACAGCCAGGCCGAATGAGCCGGAGTGGGAACTCCTTCGCGTTGTTACCAATGAACCTCGTCACCTGCTCCGCGCCATCCCGCCGAGTTGCATGGACATCATTCTCGGCCAGAGGCTTGGCACACTAGCGGTCGACAACGCTATGGCCGGTTATACCGATTTCATGATTAGCCAATGGCTTACTGAATATGTGTTGGTGCCACTCAAATTAGTTGTACTCGGCCGCAAGCGCATCCCCGATACTGGAATATTTTGGAAGTCCGTTCTTGCGAAAACGCGGCAACCTGCGAATCTGGTGGATGTTCATAGTGCGGCTCACGCGTGACCGAGGGATTGTGGCTCCCGTTCAGATAACCCTTATCCCAGCGGCTGGCCTCGGCACGGGCTTTCTACCCGCAACGAAATCGCTGCCGAAGGAAATGCTCCCCATCGTAGATAAGCCTCTCATCCAGTATGCCGTCGAAGAATCGTGCGCTTCGGGGATCCACGATTTCGTCGTCATCACCGGGCGCGGTAAGGCAGCTATCGAGGATCATTTCGATCATAGTTTCGAACTGGAGCACAATCTCGTCTCGAGGGGTAAGTTCGAAATTGCCGAAAGAATTCGGGGGATTGCTCGAAACTCGACCATCGCATTCATACGCCAGCATGAAGCGCTCGGCCTGGGGCATGCGGTGCTGCAAGGCCAACCGATGCTACGCGGTCAGCCGTTTGCGGTCTTGCTGGCGGATGACATCATCATCTCTGAAACACCTTGTTTGGCGCAGTTGCTCCGAGTGTACTCCGAGTTCGGGGAACCGATTGTCGGGCTTCAGCGAGTACCGCGGGAGGTTGCGCGCGATTACGGCATTGCTTGGGGAACCGCTGTAGCGTCGGCATGGGGCGCGGAGATTTTACGGCTCGATGGAGTTATCGAAAAGCCTGAGACTGCTGAATCGGAATCGGAATACGCCATCATCGGGCGCTATATTCTCACGCCGGACATATTCGGTGTTCTCGCCGATCTCAAACCGGGGCGAAACGAAGAAATCCAGTTGACCGACGCGTTAAGCAAGCTCATCTCAGTGCGCCCGGTCTACGGAGTAGTCGTCGATGGCCGCCGATTCGACGCGGGCGACAAGGCTGGGTTTCTGAAAGCCACAGTCGCCTTGGCGCTCGAAGACGGCGACCTCGGGCACCGTTTTCGCAGCTACCTGCGCCAGATTATTTGCAACCTTTGAAGTTGAGCAACCTGTTGGCGTTATAGTTTTCGCACGTCGAGTTTGGCGTCCCAGACTTCGTCGTATTTCATGACGTCGTCCCAGGTCCACGAGCGGCCCGTGTAAGCGGATTGGCGGCCCATGATGGCGCTGAGTGTGGATTCGGCGCCCTGGCGCGCTTCGTTCACCGGCTTGCCGTCCACGATGCTAGCGATGAAGTGTTGCTCCTTCATGGCGTCGGCATCGTCGAGCGCACCCTTGAAGGATCCCGCGAGAGTGGCGCTGCTGGTAGTGACCTGTTCCTGCTTTCCGAGAGGGAACTCCCAAGGCTTCGGCCCGGTGATGCGCACGGGTGCATCGTAGTGCATCTCGGCACTGCCGGCAGTGCCGAAGAAATGCATGGCGACATCCCATCCGCCTTCGATGAACTGCGTTGAAGTCAGGGTGATGTGCACGTCGCCAGGATAGGTGTAGTTCACGTTGAAGTGACTGAAACAGTCGCCGTGGTCCTTACGGCCCTTGCGTCCGCCGGTGCCCTGGGCGGACAGCGGATGCGCGCCGAGCATCCAGTTGTTGACATCGATGAGGTGGATGTTCTGCTCGACGATGATGTCGCCCGAGAGCACACGATCGTAGATCCAGTTGCGCAGACGGCGTTCCTTCGCGCTGGCGTTCGGCCAATCGGGCCGCGGGATGGCGCCGGCATAGTAGTGCGAAAGTCCGCAGACGACGTCGCCGATCTCGCCGGCTTTGGCGCGCTCGATCAACTGCACATAGGGTGTGGCGTGCCGCAACTGGAAACCGATGGCGATGCTCTGGTCAGGTTTGGCTTTCGCGCCGGCCTGCAGCACGCGTTTGCAGCCGGGCACATCGACGCCCACCGGTTTTTCGCAGTACACGTGTTTGCCGCTGGCGACAGCCTGCTCGAAATGGGACGGGTGAAAGTAGGGCGGCGTAGCGATGTGGATGAGATCCACGTCGTTCGATGCCGCGATTTTGGCGAGCGAGTCGGGACCGTAGAACAGCATCTTCGAGTCGATGGGCGCCTTGCCTTTTTTCGCCGAGGCCTGATTGATGGTCTGCTGGGCGCGTTCGGTCTGTTCCTGAAACAGGTCGCCGAGGGCGACGTACTGCGCGTCGGTATGTTCAGTGAAGGACTCCGCGACGCCCGTGCCGCGTCCGCCACAGCCGAACAGGGCCACGCGTATGGCGGAGTTTCGAGCGGTGCCGCGAACGAGTTCGGGCTTAAGGATGAGGAGACCGCCGGCGGCGGCTCCGAAGAAGTCACGTCTGTTCATGAGTAAATTCCCTTCAAATGGTCATGGTAACGCCAGTGAGGACAGGCGCTCCTGCTATGCTCGAACCAGCGACGAATGGAATTCCTTCTGGAGTGGGTTACCAACTACGGATATTGGGCCATTTTCGGGCTTCTGGTTTTGGGGATTGTCGGCCTGCCGGTACCGGATGAAACGATGCTGGTGTTTTGCGGCTACCTGATCTGGCGTGGGAATTTGAAGATGATTCCCACGGCCCTGGTGGCGATGGCGGGCAGCATGTGCGGGATCACTCTGAGTTACATGATCGGCCGGACGTTGGGGCTGGGGTTCGTCCATAAATGGGGGCGCTACGTTCACGTGAGCGAGGCGCGGTTGGACCGGGTGCATCAGTGGTTCAACCGCATCGGCCACTGGGCTTTGTTCGTGGGTTACTACATTGCGGGCGTCCGGCACTTCACGGCGATTGTAGCGGGCACATCGAAGCTGGAGTTTTCGGCGTTCGCGCGGTATGCGTATTGCGGGGCCGCGGTATGGGTGTGCACGTTCCTGGCGATCGGGTACAAGGTGGGCGAGCACTGGCACCAGGTGATCGACACGGTACACCGGCACCTGATGATCGGATCGGTGCTTCTGCTGGCGGCGATCGGCGTTTACATAGCGGTTTTTCGATTCCGGAGGCCGCGGCCGAAGACGGGAACGCTAGAATCGAACCGGAGATAGAGTTTTGCCGCGCACGAAGAAGCCCGCCTCCTCCTCCGCCGAACCGCGTCTTGCGGAATACGCCCGCAAGCGGGAGTTCTCGAAGACGCCCGAGCCTGCACCCGTTGAAGCGTCGCCGGGACCCTCGCTGCGATTCTGCATACAGAGACACGATGCGACGCGGCTACACTACGACCTGCGCCTGGAAGTTGACGGCGTGTACGCGTCCTGGGCCGTCCCGAAAGGGCCGTCGCTCGACCCCACGAAACGCAGCCTGGCAATGAAGGTGGAGGACCACCCGATCGAGTACGGGACGTTCGAGGGCAATATCCCGAAGGGCGAGTACGGGGGCGGCAGCGTCATGCTGTGGGACCGCGGCACGTACGAGCCGTTGGGGGGCGTTGATCCGGCCGACCAGATCAAGCGCGGCGATTTCAAGTTCCGCATGCACGGCGAGAAGTTGACGGGCGATTTTGCGATCGTGCTGATGAAGGGCCGGGGCAAAGGGAACGAGTGGCTGGTGATCAAGAAGCGCGACGGCCACGAGAAGCTCAACTGGGACATTGAACAATTCGCGTACAGCGTGAAGACGGGGAGAACGCAGCAGGAGATTGCGGAGGACCTGCCGCCGCGGCGGGCGAACGCAGGACACGCGAAGCTGGCGCCGGGCGATTTCAAGGGCGCGGCGAAGAGCCCGATGCCGAAAGCGGTGACGCCGATGGCCGCATTTCTTGCGGAGCGGATTCCGACGGCGGGCGATTGGCTGTACGAGATCAAGTGGGACGGCGTCCGCGCGTTGTGTTTCATCGAGGACGGCGAGATGTACATCCTGTCGCGGACCGGCAACCGTTGCGAACGGCAGTATCCGGAACTGACGGTGCTGCCGAATTATGTGCGCGCGCAATCGGCGATTATCGACGGGGAAATCGCGGTGTTGGACGAGCAGGGACGGCCGCGATTCTCGCTGATCCAACCGCGGATCACGGTAAGCGATCCCAACAGCATCGCGCACCTTTCGCGTTCGACGCCGGTGACGTTTTTCGCGTTTGACCTGCTGTACCAGGACGGCTACGATCTGCGCGGGGCGGCGCTGAGGGATCGATCGCGCGCATTGGAGGCGGTGCTGGAGACAACCGATCGCATTCGCATATCGGAGCTGTTCAAAACGAGCGGCCCAGAGATGTTGGAAGCGGCAAGGCAGGCGGGTTTGGAAGGGATTTTGGCAAAGCGGGCGGATTCGAAATACGAATCGCGGCGAAGCCACTCGTGGTTGAAGTTCAAGGTTCATAACGAGCAGGAGTTCGTGATCTGCGGTTTCACGCACGGCGACCGCGAGTACTTCAGTTCGCTGGTGCTGGGGATTTATAAGGACGGAGAACTGAGGCATGCCGGGCAGGTGGGAACGGGGTTCGACGACAAGACGGTGCGCGAGCTCTACGACAAACTGCAGCCGCTGATCACGAACAAGAACCCGTTCCACAGGAAGCCGAAGGCCAACCGTCCGATCACGTGGGTGAAGCCCGAACTCGTGTGCCAGGTACGGTTCGTCGAGTGGACCAATGACGGTCAACTGCGGGCGCCGTCGTTCCAAGGGCTGCGGCCGGATGTCGATCCGAAGTCGTGCGTGCGGGAATCGGTTGAGACCGAGGAAGGGGAGGCCGAGCCGGAAGCGCCGAAGGAGCGAGGGCCGCTGATTCCGCCGAACGTTAAGGAATTGAGCGTTCCGGTGGGCGCGCAGAAGCTGCGGTTCACGAATCTGAATAAGGTCTTCTATCCGAAGAACGGCTATACGAAGCGCGACCTGCTGAACTACTACGATGCGGTGGCCGACATCATACTGCCGCATCTGCACGATCGTCCGCTGTCGATGAAACGGTATCCGAACGGGATCGAGGCAGATTACTTTTTCCAGAAGAATGCGGAGGACCTGCCGCCGTGGATCCGGATCGAGCCGATCCCATCCGAGGGGCGCGTGATCAATTACGCGATTGCGAACGATCGCGAGACGCTGCTGTGGCTGACGCATCTCGGCTGCATCGATCAGAACCCGTGGATGAGCCGCGTGGGGTCGCTCGAAAATCCGGACTTCATGCTGATCGACCTGGACCCGGTGGAGTGTCCGTACGACATGATTGTCGAGGCGGCACTGATCACGCGATCAAAACTGGACGCGCTCGGGTTGAAGGGGTATCCGAAGACGACGGGCGGCGACGGGATGCACTTGTACGTGCCGTTGGAGCCGGTCTATACGTACGAGCAGGTGCGGTCGTTTGCGGAGATCCTGTCGCACCTGGTGATCAGCGCGAACGAGAAGCTGTTCACGACGCCGCGATCGGTATCGAAACGCAAGCAGGGGCGCGTGTATTTCGACTATCTGCAGATCGCGTCATCGAAGACGATTTCGGCGCCGTATGTGCTGCGCGCGCACGAAGGCGCGCCGGTGGCGACGCCGCTCGAGTGGAGCGAAGTGAAGCCCGGGCTGCTGCCGCAGCATTTCACGATCGAAAACGCGGCGGCGAGATTTGCGAGTTTGGGCGATATCTTCCGGCCGGTGCTGGACGAGCCGCAACGGTTGGAACCGGCGATGGCGAAGTTGGAATCGCTGCTGGGCCGGTAGGCTTCGGCGACGGGCACGGCGCGTCGCGCGAGGCGACCGGGGCCACGGAATCCGCCTTGGTTTCACGGTCGTGGTATTCGAGGAGTTCCTGGATTGCGGGAAGGATGCTCCGTGCGGCGGCACCGGTCGAACTCAGGTAATGGCAGGTTGCAAACGGCGCGGAGTTGCGGTGGACTCGCCGTTCCAACCCAGAGACTGCGCCTGGGCTTCCGGGGGGTCGAGCGGGAAGTGGGGTGGGTGTTGGTGATGGTGAGGGATCTATTTGAGGGATGGAGTGGTGGGCGTGATATTCTGGATGGAGACCCACCCGCGGCAAGGGGCCGGTAGCTCAGTGGTAGAGCATCTGACTTTTAATCAGAGGGTCGCGGGTTCGAGACCCGCCCGGCTCACCAACATAATATAGGGACTTACTGGATTTCATCGGGAACGCCGCCTGTTCTATTCCTGTTCAGAATGTCAGCTGGAGATCCTGCCCCCTGCGCCATCAGATCGGCGTCGTCCAGCGCTCTGTCCACCGGCCCAAACTGACTGCGGCGGACCGCTTTCTCTGGGCTTGATTGTGCTCGGTTTGGGGCGCGTAGGAATCAGGCCTTTCCCTCGTCAAGGCCGCCACGGTGATTGGCTGGCATTGTGAGGGCTTAGGCTTGTTCTGGAGCTGGAAGATTCGCGCGGCAAGCGCGGCGACTGGCGGTACCGAAAGAGTGCGGCAACTGATCCTGTTGCCGAGCCGGGAAAATCCACAGTGGGGAGCGCCTCACATCCACGGCGAACTGCTTAAGCTCGGCATCGACATCGACGAAACGAGTATCAGCAAGTACATGGTCCGGCGCCCGCAAGCCGCCCTCGCGGACTTGGAGAACATTCCTGGATAGTCACCTGAAGACACTTGTGTCGGTCGACTTCTTCGTGTGATCGGCACCATTCGCGGCGAGTGTTTGGATCACATGATCGTGTTCAACAAGCGAAGGTTGGGCCGGCATTTCGACGGTTCGCAACGTATTTCCATCGCAACCGCGTTCACCGGGCATTGGAGAAGGATACCCTGGACCGGCAACCGATCCAGCGACCGGAGTGCAGCCGCCTCGTCTCAACACCGGTATTGGGCGGACTACATCAGCGATACGAGCGGCGTGCGGCTTAAGCACACGGTCAATCAACTGCCTTGATGGGAGTCCTGCTCGTTGTGATCAGTCTTGTCTGCACCCAACAGAATCAAGAGCCGGCTGCCGACCCAAGGCTTCAGCTGCGTCATCCCACCATAGCTCCACCGATCGACAATGCAGATCGGCGATCACCTGGCGCGGATCAGTCGCGAATTTCAGCCCTTATGGAATTTCTAAGAAGGACAGTTGGGGCACAGAGTGCGGGGACTGTGGTGTGTCCTTTCGGCAAGCTCACACTGTGCCTCCTCCGGCGCCCACCAGGCCTCAGCCGTGCTGATTCAGAGCGAAAGGCGGGTTAACCAACAGGTGGGAGAGCTAAATAGAATGTCGATCCCGACCCAGGTGTCGATTCCACCCAAATGCGACCGCCGTGCCACTCGATGGCCTTCTTCGAGAAGGCGAGTCCGAGACCACTTCCGGGATACTCTTTCCCGTGCAGGCGCTTGAACACACCGAATATGCGATCTTGGAACTGCGGCTCGATTCCGGGACCGTTATCCTTCACCGAAATCACCCATTCGAGATTCTCTCGCCGGGATGAGACATGAACCCGCGGACACGGCTTATCGCAATACGCGACGGCATTCACGATCAAATGTTGCAGAACCTTAGCCAACACTTCGAAGTCCCCAGTCACCTCGGGCAAAGGGTCGTGAGTAATCTCGGCACCGCGGCCGGCCAACTGCTGGTCTGTTGAGAGCAGCGCTTGGCAAAGTGCCGCTTCCATGTCAGTCCGGGAGACCGGCGCGTCGCCCGTACCGGCTACCCAGTAGTCCACTATGTCACCGAGCACAGATTGCATCCTGGCCGCCCCCTCCTGGATGCGCTCGAGGTACCCGGCGATTTCGGAGTCGAGGCGGCCCGCACAGGTCTCGGCCACGAGTTCACTGAATGATGCCACATCGCGGAGAGGCTCGCGCAGGTTGTGCGCCGCCACAGAGATGAACTCTTCAAACTCCGCACTCGCCCGGTCCAACCGGTTCTGGACCGCCAGGCAACGCAGCGTTTCCGCGTCGAGCGCTTTGCCTAGGCGCTCGATTTCGTGTTCCGTGCGGGTTTTGTCAGAGTCGTCCATTCTCAGCCTGCGCGCTGCCAGAGTGAGCATCTTTGTTGCCATTAGGAATCGTGAACTTGAACGTGGCGCCCCGCCCCGCTTCCGATTCCACCCATACGCGTCCACCCTGACGCGCGATGATTCTTTTACAAAGCGCCAGACCGATGCCGGTGCCGGGAATCTCGCTTCCATGCAAGCGTTTAAACATGCCAAACACCCGTTCGCTGTACCTCGGATCGAAACCGATCCCATTATCTCTCAGGGCAAGCAGCCACCCTTCCGCGCATTTCTCCGCTGAGATATGAATTCTCGGTGTCTCCTTGGCTCTGTACTTGATCGGATTGGAAATCAGGTTCTGAAAAAGCTGCACCAGGACAACTTCGTTACCTTTCTGCGCCGAGACCGATCAGCCTCACGTTGAAGTGCAACAGAGCTCAGGTGCACGTGGCGTGCCAGTCCAGAGCAGAGACCAGCAAGGCTGAATGAAAGTGCACCTTCTCGAACGGAGAATGCAAGGCGTCACTTAGCCGGCGCACGTTCTGCCAGCAGATCCTTGATGACTATTCCGATCTGCATGAGTTGTTCAAGACCGACGGGCTTGATGACGAAGCGGTCAAACCCTTACGTCCTGGAGTAGAGACTGATCTCGCTTGGACTGGGAAGAACTCCACACGCAAACCGCGACGCCGTCAAGGTGGTTTGCTGCCCGAATCTCGTCCAGGATTTCCTCGCCGGTGTATTTGGACAGGTTTCAGTCCATCAGGATCAAGTTTGGTACCGGCGCTGCCGCAGAGAGTCTGCTAATTCAGCGCCCGCTTAAGCAGGAACACGCCGGAGCGGCTGTCCGCAATGACAAGAATCCGGGCTGCCGGTACTACGGAATCGTGTGTCACGATCCACCCCCTTCGGGCAAGAGGGCCGCCCGCCTCCATCATTCCACATTCGATTGCGGCGCCGCTTCCGGCGACACCTGCCTGGCCCGTACGACGAACCGCTTGGGCGCATTTCCGATATAGGAAAACGGATAACAGGTCACCAGTGTCAGGACGTTTTCCGATGACGGAGCCAGCACCCCCACATTGTCCGGCTCGACGACGACGAGCGATTCAACCACGTAGGTGAAGCCTCCACTCAACGTGGTGAACTGGATCGAGTCCCCGGTTCTCAAATCTTTCAGCTCGCGAAAGAACGTATCACGGTGCCCCGCCACTCCGACGTTTCCGGTCTGCCCTGGCAGGGCCGTCGCTGGAATGTGTCCGACAGCAAGTAGCAAGGTGTTTGTATCAATGCCTTCACGCACCATCGCGGACAGATGGAGTCGTGGGATCGAGAGTCGTCCGATGGCCGCGACTGGGGACGGAGAGTCTGACGCCGGCAACAATTTGCGCGAGCTAACGAGATGGTGACGGGACGTAATCGGATCGTTGGATGAAACGGCAGCAGCGCCTCTGCGCTCTTCTGTCCGGTCGAATGCCCAGCTTTCGTATTTTTGATATAGGGTCCGTTCGAGAAATACACTGCTGTAGAGCCCAAGGCAAACCACGGCGACAATTAACAACCAATATCGGCCCACGCTCCGGCAGGCCGCCGCCGGGTGGATCACACGAATTCTCATAAATCTCGCTTCCGGCCCGCTCCGCCGTGCTGGTGAACTGGTGGGCGTCTGTCTGGAAGAACATAGCTGGTACGCGTGTGTACTACCAGTTTGTGCCCGCCCGGGGTAGAGGCGGTCACCTTGATTCTCCTCAACGCGCCCCGTTCGCCGGTTCGAACCGGAACGTAGCCGATTGTGTACCGCATGCGGATATCGGCTGCGATCTGCCGGCAGATGCCAGACACCGCGGGGAGCCCTTCGGGAAAGAAGGCTTCCCCACCGCTGATGTGGGCAAGTCGCCGTAGCAGCGCCGGGTTACAATCGCGATCGTCCACATCGATGAGGCCGACCGCATAAATCGTCGCGCGGGACTCTCGAACCATGCGCGTGACCTCGTCGATCTCATGTGCGCTGTTATTGTCTCCTCCGTCGCTGACCAACATGAGGGTCTTTCTGTCCGACTGGCCCTTCCCGAGATGAACGAGGGAAAAGAGAATCGCGTCGTAGAGAGCCGTCCGTCCGCCAGGTACGCCCATCCAAAGGGCCGTGCGCAGGCGGTTGAGGTCGGCCGTGAAGGGAACGTCTCCTGGGAGACCGCTGGTGACCCGGTCGCCAAAGTTCACTATGAATACTTCGTCGTTCCGGTTGCTCGCCTGAATGAACGCCAAGGCAGCCGTGACTACCTCTCCGTACTTTTGGCGCATGCTTCCGCTCGTGTCGATAACCAGTCCAACCGTGACCGGTACGTCGTCGCTCGCAAAATGCGCGATCTTCTGGAGCGTTCCATCTTCATAGATGCTGAAGTTGCTTTTGTTCAGATTCGAGACGTGCTCGCCAGCCTTATCCTTGACGCTCACGTCCAGCAGGACCAGTTCGGCGGTAACGCTGAGCTTCAGCGGTTCCTCGGGCGCCTCAAATGCGGGGACCTGTGCAGGTAGTATTTGCGCGGCTATCGCCAACCCGAGAATGAGAACGTCTCTTTGCATTCTGCTTCCCTCCGCAACCGTGGCCCGACCTGCAGGCCACGGCGAATCGCAGGCGCAATTGGGCTTACGTGTTGAGATTGTGCCGGCGCCTGGCGCGAACCCCTTCAATGGCGACAAACAAGCCTAATGTCACTAGTCCAGCCAAGCCGAGTAGCGGCAGGGTGCTGGCCGTATGTGGCAGCGTCGGTGTTGGTGCGGGTGTTTCGGCCTCAGCGGTCCGAGTTCGGTCAGCCGTCTCCTGAACCGGTGCGGCAAGAGGTGCCACGTCCAGTTGAGGCTGGATGTCAGGACCCTGGCGCTCGGGCATTGTCGCCACCAGTTCGGTGGTCTTTCCGCTCTCGTCTACTGCAACGATTGGCGCGGTTTTCAGATCTTCCTCCCCGGTGGTCTCCACTGCGATTGCGGGAACTGGGACTTTCGTGAACGCGGCAATCTCTGCAGCGGTTTGCTTGGCGTATGCGAATTCCTGCCCGAAGTTATCGCCCGGATAGAACCATGCCCGGAGGGCCTTAGGCTGTCCGGCGGGGACTTCCCAGTATTGGAATACCGTTTTCCCGGTCGGCTGCAGACGATAGTTCGGTATCGCCAGGATCGTCGTGATGACGTGTTGTCCATCCTTATCGAAGATCCGGACGATGTGACGGTCCGACAGGGAGTCAACCAGCGCGATTACGTATTCGCCGGGTTGAAGCGTTACGGTATGTCCCGGCGTGCAGCACGACGGCACTTGAAGAGGTTCAGTGACGGTCAGCGTAGTTTTCTTGTCCCAGGTATCCGCCTGGAGGCTTGGCAGCAGCGCAAAGCCGATACAACCAGCGAAGGCCGCGAATGCAATCCGAAAATGTGTCATAGGAGTTATCGATTTCTATTTCGATTCGCTTTGGGTATAGGCAGATTGGGCGCCAATGCGAAAATGCCTTAAAATGCGCCGTCTCTTGCGCATCGATCGCGAATTAGTGCAATTGCTGCCGTCCGAAATGCAGGAACTGCTCCAACGATGCCGCAGGCACTCTTCCGCTTCGACGTGGATGACATCCGCATGCTTGGCCCGACTCGTGCACAGGCACAGACAAGACACTTCCAAAAGGAGGAAGACTCAATGTCAAAGAACATGTCGGTCATCGCGATCTATCCGGATCTCACAACGGTTTCGGATGCTATCAACGTTCTGAAGAAAGTTGGGTATCGGACGACCGATATTTCGGTCCTGTCTTCCGATAACCAAGGTTCAAAGGATTTCGCGCACGAGAAACACACCAGGGGACCCGCTGGTGCGGCGGTGGGAGCCGCGGCGGGTGCGATGGTTGGGGCCGCACTGGCGTGGTTGATCTCCAGTCAGACTGTGACGGTCGCGGGTTTCGAATCCCTTGTCGCGGCCGGACCGGCGCTGGCTGCCTTCGCTGGCGCCGGCGCGGGTGCGGCGCTGGGCTGGATCGTCGGATTTGTGGCAGGCCTGCGTCTAACAGAGTACGTCGCCAAGCGGTACGCGGGCAGAATCAGGCGTGGCGGTATTCTAATGTCGGTTCACTGCGATAGTCCGGAGTGGTGTGACCGGGCGAAGAAGGCTCTGAAACAGACCGGCGCCCGGGACATCTCCTCCGCTCCCGAGGCTGCCGCCGATTACGGGACGACAGATAAGCCCACGGAGAGAGCGCCTGCGGTCGTCACGGTTCGTGACGAGATGCCTGTTGGCACACCGGCCGAATACGTGGTGCACGAAACCAAAACATAAGCGGATGAACCCGATAACGACCTGAACGGAGGAGATTACTATGCGATACATTCAGACGATCAGTGGTACTGCTCTGCTTTTGCTTTTGGGGGCGATCAACCCTGCGTACGGTCAGCACGAGCGGGAGAACGAAAAGCAAGGCAAGCCCGAAAAGCAACAACAAGGCGGCCAGCGCCAGGCTGCGCAGCCACAAGGACAGGGACAACAGCAGCGGCCTCAAAGGCAGCCGCAGGCTCGCGGGCAGCAACGTCAACAACAGCGGCAAGGGCAGCCATCTCAGCGGGGGGCCGAACAGCCCCAACAACAGGCCCAACAGCCGCAGCAGCAACAGCAGGTTCAACAGCGCCGGCAGGATCAGCGACGCCAGCAACAACAGCAGCAGGTCCAGCAGGACCAACAACGCCAGCAACAACAGCAACAGGTCCAACAGCGCCACCAGGACCAACGTTCCCGGCAAGCCCGGCAACAACAGCAACAGCGGCCACCACAACGTTCCGAGCAGCAAGCAGTCGCCTGGCAACGGCAGCGGGGATGGCTACAGCAGGGCGGCTGGAGGGGGCATGATTCATGGCAGCAGAGTCGAGCCCAACGATGGGATAACGACCATCGCTCGTGGACACAGCGTGGAGGCTATGGCGGTTACTACATTCCACAGGACCGCTTCAGTCTCTCTTTCGGGAGTCAACACTGGTTCAGGATGTCGAATCGCCCCACCATGTACATGGGCTACCCCCGCTTCTCGTACGGAGGCTTTTCGTTTCTGCTTCTGGATCCCTGGCCGGAATATTGGTCGGAGAACTGGTACCAGGCCGATGATGTCTATGTCGATTACGATGACGGGTACTACCTTTACAATCGCGAATATCCGAGTGTCAGGCTCGCGATCACGGTCGTGCTATAGCTGAGGTCGATTAGAAGTCACGAGGGCGCAGCGGAATGACAAAAGTGTCCATACGCCAAAGAGAACGCCACCGTACGGAGCGCGTGGGCTGGCTCCGTGCGGCAGTGTTGGGCGCCAACGACGGAATTCTTTCGACAGCGAGTCTGGTGCTCGGTGTGGCAGCCGCGCACGCCACTCATGGCAACGTTATGGTGGCGGGGGTTGCGGGCCTGGTCGCAGGGTCGATGTCGATGGCGGCCGGTGAATACGTGTCCGTGCACTCACAGGCGGACACCGAAGACGCCGATCTCGAACTCGAACGCACGGAACTGAAAAGGGATAACGAGGGCGAGCACAAAGAACTGATGACGATCTACATCGCTCGGGGCCTCGATGCCGGGCTCGCCGAACAGGTCGCGGAGCAACTGATGGCGCATGACGCTTTGGGTGCCCATGCCCGCGATGAGCTCGGCATCTCCGAGTCGTTCAGCGCCCGCCCAATTCAAGCGGCGTTGGCGTCCGCAGGCAGTTTCGCCGTTGGCGCGGCCTTGCCCCTGATGGTGACCGCCGTAACGCCGGAGCCTTTACTGATCCCTCTCGTCTCTGGGACTTCGCTCTTATTTCTGGCGCTCTCAGGAGGGTTGGCAGCCCGCGCTGGCGGCGCCCGCGTGATGCAAGGCGCAATCCGTGTCATGTTCTGGGGCGCCTTGGCCATGGCGATGACTGCTGTCGTCGGGACACTGTTCGGAACCGCGGCAACTTAATCTCGACTCAACCGGTCAAAGTAGATCATTCCGCCGATCATTTGATCGAGGTCTTGCGGCTATCGAACTCCTGACCACCCGGTTGTGAACTGTTGGGTGAATGCAACACGTCATTGACCATCTGAACCAGCTTCACTGACACAAATGGCTTCTGAATGTATGCCCAGCCGTAATTGAGAACGAGCAGGTTTCCGTTTGCTCCGCCCGACATCAACATCACACGCATGTCCGGCCTGACCTTCTTTAAGTTCTCGCCTAAGTCCGGGCCTGACATCTCTGGCATGTCCACATCGGAGAGCAGCAGATCAATCCTACCGCGAACGCCTTCGGCCAGTTCGAGTGCACCAGGGCCACTTTCCGCGGAGAGAACCCGGAAGCCCTCTTGTTCGAGGACCGCCACTACTGACCCGAGAACCGCTCTGTTATCATCAACCACCAGAATGGTCTCTAGCGCTCCTCCGGGAGATTCGGGCATAATTATACCTTTCAGGCTCCTGCGTTGCACGTGGGTGGCCACGCTCGAACCGTTAATGCGCCGTAAGAGGGATTAGCCCTCTATCGGCCGAGCACTGAGCGCCGCCTAGATAGCCCGAACTTGTCGCGAGCGTGGTGCTGGACGCCATTAGGGCTGCGTCCGGCCATTGTCGCGATCGCGCATGCGGGCTGCGCAAGCTCTGGGGATCGTCGTTCTGGAGTCCGGCATCCTCGAGGTCATCCGCCGCGGGGCGGAAATGCAAGATCTGCACCCGAAGCGCAAGATGTGCCGCGATTCTCTCTTAGCTCCTGGACATCAAAGAGATGGTCCGGAGGCCGACAATGCTCTCTCTCGCGCCTCACCATCGGGAGCAGCGCTTGCGGCGGACGAATCAACCTCGATCAACCGGTCAAAGAACTGATGGGGCGATGATCGTCATGAACTGGCGAATGAAACCGATTTGCCACCGCTTGGTTGGGTACAGCAAAACAGGATCGACATTGCAGTCGGAGACGGCGACTTGCGAGGTGTCACCGCCTCCCTCGATCACCCCCTCGTTCAAGACCGCCAGGTCCTTCTCCAGCAGGATGATACTCCGGAGCGTCTTTCGCCACATCCACGCCATTCATCACGGAGATGCCGACATCCGCAGTGTGCAGTGATGGGCACGTCGTTGATACCGTCACCGATGTCGCCCTGGCATACCAGGCGGAGCACGGCGCCTCCATCGTATCCACCTGGTCGCCGGTGACAATGCGGTCGCCCGCCAACCCGACATCGTGGGCTACCCTCTAAGTTACATACTGGTCGTCGCCGGTCATGTGACCACTGAAACACCGTTCTTGCCAAGCGCCTCGAGAATTGCGAGAATCCCCTCCTTGGGAGGGTCAAGGAATGCCGCAAACCCCACCAGCGTCGTTTCCTGCTCGGCCGCGAGCGCAAAAAGAGTCCTGCTGCTCCACTTTCCGGACTGCGACCCCAAGGGCGTACCCGTCCGCACTCAGCCTCTTGAAGGCTCTGTTGCCTGGGCTCGCTGGCTGTCGTCGAAGGGCTGGGGAGCGCCGTCGACGATCACAGTCCGGCAGAGGTCAAGCACGCTCTCGGCCTCGCCTTTGGTGATGAGAAGATGCTCGCCGCCCCGACACTTGGCGCAGCGCGCAGACATCATCGGAAACGCGGTGGACGTTAAAGTGCACAATCGAAGTGAACGTCGATGGGTTGGCCGAAGTCGAAATACAAGGCGACCTAGGCCGGATTCGGAATCTCTCCGGACAACCGGCCGCATGGCGCCGTTTCGTGCGCAATGGGCGCATTCCCGCCAATCCCCAGGATTTCAGATTCCGGGGAATTGATGGGCGCGGCAATGTACAACTCCTCCAGGATCCGCTGCAGACAGGGGGCCGTATCGTCTTCCGGATCGACGATCCTCAAGGTGGGAGAGAAGGTTAAGCCATCGATCTCGAATGGGCGTGGATCGCGTGGAGGCCAACGAATAGCCGGAATATCGGTAGATGGCAGGGCTCCGGTGCTCGCGGCGTCCGGGAACAAAGGGATCCCGCTGAGCGGCGCGGACGGACTGGAATTGGCGACCGGCGAAACGAAGACGCAAACCTCGATCGCAAAGATTACGATGAACCCGGAACGTGGCATTGAGACAGCGCGGCAGGTGTCATCCGAGCCTGCCAGGCAGCCGCCACGCCACGAATCGAAAGCGTGGATTCCGGAATGTCACGTTCAGCAACGTGGCGCCGGACGACAGACCCGGCCGGAGCGATCGCGTGACCGGAATCGCGGCGGCGCGGCCGAATTGACGCAATGCAGGATTCCAATTCTCCTGCTCTGTGGATCTGTCGACGGGCCGGATCCCTTCGGTTGAAGTCCAACGCCGGTAGTAGGTACTGCAGAGATTCGCCGGCCAACGGCGCGGCGAATCCTCCGGCGGGAGCAACTGGCCCTCAGTCACTTTGGTGCTGAAGTCGGCGTACAAGGCCAGGATCATGCCCGACATCTGCGAGCCGACCTGAACAGTTACTACGGCGATCGGGTTGCGCGTTGCCGAAACAGATAGATTGATTGGTGTGCGACAGTCGCCGCTTCCGGTATTGGATTCCGGATTGACTTCGTACCACAGCCCATGTCACCAGCCCCGCCAACGCACAAGTCGGGCCCGCGGCGACAAGACCCGTTCTTCTTTGCATACTCACCAATCACCGGTTCCTGAAATCGAGAGAAAATTCGGCAGATTGCGAGCCGTCCGTTCTTCTGAACATTTCGAGGATTCGCTGATGGCAATTTCCGGCTTAGTGGAACATGCCTAAGAGGTAGGCGATCAAGAGAATCACAAGTATGGAGCCCAGTCCTATACCAGCCCCTCCACCGGAGCCCCAGCGGCCATATCCGTAATAACCACCGCCGACTCCAAACACCAGCAACAGAACGATAATGAGAAGTAGCATTGTTTACTTCCTCCGCTATCGCTACTGCACGGCAATAGCCAAGACGCATCGGGAGGCAGCGGTTCGGAAGATAGCGAGACGGGAGCAGAGACTGGCGCTGGAAAGGCATACTCCCGGGCCAGGCGACGTGTCAGACGTCAGGCAAAACCTGCATTTTGCGAGACAGAATCTGCATCGAACGCAGCGTCTCGACGAATCGCGGTTTACTTACGTGGTTTGGAGAACGAGACAACACTCACACCCTCGTTCCAGCCGGTCGTGCCGTTGTCGGCCTGCTCCGCGCCCATCGAAATGACTGTGGTTCTCGCAAACTCCGATCAGGTTGATAAGGTGAGAGTTGTCGCTGATTCCTCAGTTCTCCTTCGGACCTCTTTGTGGCGGCCCTTTCGCCTTCGTCTGCGCCTCGTTTCGGATCCGTGCCGCGCTTCAACTGGAGATCCTGGCCCTGCGCCATCAGATCGGCGTCCTCCAGCGCTCTGTCCACCGGCCCAAACTGACTGCGGCGGACCGCTTTCTCTGGATTGGTTGTTCTCGGTTTCGAGCGGAGAGGGAATCTGGGCCTCTCCCCGTCAAGGCCGCCACGATGATTGGCTGGCATTGTAAGGGCTTAGGCTTGTTCTGGCACTGGAAGATTCGCCGCGGCGGGCGCGGCGGACTGGCGGTACCGAAGGAGTGCGGCAACTGATCCTGTTGCTGAGCCGGGAAAATCCACTGTGGGGAGCGCCTCACATCCGCGGCGAACTGCTTAGGCTCGGCATCGACGTCGGCGAAACGAGTGTCAGCACCTACATGGTCAGGCGCCGCAAGCCGCCCTCGCACACTTGGAGTTCCTGGATAACCACCTGAAGACTTTCCGGTTCCAGATCCTGTAACGGCGTGTGGCACTCTCGGCCTATTCGGTTATCTGGGGTACCTGTCGTATTCGCTGTTCAGGATAGCGTGATGTTTCCGATTGCGCTGACTGCTCTCGGGGTGGGCATAGTTGCCGGTGGGATCTGGTGGCAGCGCCATGTACGAGTGATTCAAGCCCGATTCGCGTACGTGCTGCCGGCTACTCTCCGCAACCTGGTCGCGCAATGACGTTGGTGCGGTATGCGCGGCGGCGAAGCGGGTGAATTCGCCGCTCAGGCTACGAAATGAGCGTCGGCGGATACAATGGACGCGCGTTCTCCTACTTTCGTGAACTGCACTCCCTTCCACGTCACATAGATGTCGACGGTCGCGGCCTTGCTGTCGTCAAACTGCACAGCATTCCACTTCGAGGGATCGTTCCCGGCAAGTTTGAGCGTCTCCGTTTTAGGAAGTTCCATGCTGGTCTCGCGGACGATCTCCAGACGTCGAGCGCCCCGGCGACAAAGAGCTTTCGGGGCTCAGGTCGATCGTCGTGGACATTTCGCTTCCCTTGCCGCCCTCCTCACCAGCGCCCATGAATAGACCAAGGTACATGCCGATCAGGTCCTTGAGGCAACAGGCAGTGATGGTCGCGCAGGTATTCACGCCCGATACTGTACTTCAGAGTCGCCCCGGCCAATCGGTGTCGCGTTCATCGGACTCTGCTTCGCTTGTTCGACAATGCTGACCATGGCCTGAATTGTACTCTGCGGCGATGCGATCACTGCAATTGGCCGCGAGTGGAACGCCCGGCAGGCGAGCGACGGGTGCGTCAGTTGTGCATTTCGCCGCTCGCGGGTTGCCGGCAGATTCACGGCCCGGCGGTGCCGTTCAGCGCTTCGGTTCGATTTTGGCGGCGAAGGATTGGGCTACGATCTTGCCGTTCCGCACGACAAACGTGTCGGTGGCGAATCGATACAAGTTCTCCGCTGTTTCGGCATTCCAGAGAATATAGGCGTGGTCACCATCGACGTAAGACTGCTCGAGGGTGAAGGAAGAGCCGGGCTTCCGGAACTCTGATATGAGGGTCTGAAAGAGGGGCTTGATCGCGTCCGGGCCTTTTAGCGGACCGGCAGGCGTAAATAGGACTGCATCCGCCGAGTAATCGGCCAGCACTCCATCAACGTCGCGCGCAGCAAAAGACTTCAGATGACGATCCAGTATGTCACTTGTCGTTGCCATTTCAAAAATCTCCTTGTCGTTGGTTGAGGCGATTCCGCGGCTCGCTCATGCAAGCGCTCATATAGGACAACGCGTGAAAACTCCGGCGCGCGGCTTGCTCGAGAGTCCGGCCTGGTTGCCCGGGGCGCGGTATCATTGATCTCACTTGCCCGTGCGCCTGGTTCGATTTGCAGCGCGTCGCGCCACGCGTGGGCTGTTCGCATGGATGTCTTATCGGAAGTCCTGAAGGCCGTACGCCTCGACGGTGCGCTGTTCTACAACGCCGAGTTCTCCGCCCCATGGAGAGTCCGTTCACCGCATTCGTCGATGGTGGCACCCTACTTCGCGTCCGAAGGACGGCACGTGATCATCTTTCACCTGCTCACCGACGGGTGCGCGACTGCACGTCTCGAAGATGGTCCCGCTGTTGCTTTGGGCGAAGGCGATATCGTGGTTTTCCCGCACGGTGACCCGCATATCATGGGCAATGGTCCACCGGTGAGACCGCTCGATTATGCCGAAGAGATGGAGCGTGTCGTTTCACAAGGGCTGAACGTTGCCCGGATGGGGGGCGGCGGAGAGATTACGAGATTCGTTTGCGGCTACATGGCTTGCGATCCGTACGTGAGTCGAGTGCTATTGGCCGGGCTTCCGCGACTGCTGCGTGTTCCGATCGGAAATGACGCGTCAGGCAAATGGTTGGAGAACTCGATTCGTTTATCGGTGGCCGATGCGGCGGAACCACGCGCGGGCGGGGAGGCGGTCCGGGCAAGGCTCTCGGAGGTCTTGTTTGTCGAAACGCTGCGCCGCTATGTATCGATGCTGGCGCCGGGAGAGACGGGGTGGCTCGCCGGAGTTCGCGACGCGGAAGTCGGGACTGCGCTCGGGCTTTTGCACCGGGATCCGGCCCGGCCGTGGACAGTGGAGGAGCTTGCAAGATCGGCAGGGATTTCACGGTCGGTGCTGGCGGAGCGATTCCAGCATTATCTCGGTGACGCACCCATCGCGTATCTGACGCGGTGGCGGCTCCAACTGGCGGCGCAGAGGCTAACCACCTCGAGCCACGGTGTGGCACGTATCGCCGCCGAGGTTGGCTACCGATCCGAAGCGGCCTTCAACCGGGCATTCAAGCGCGAGTTTGGGGTGCCTCCCGCACGCTTCCGCGGGAAGTCGAAGCGCGATGCTGCCGCTGCATCGGCCCAAGGCGCGGGCTGAGCCTGTGGGGCGAGAAAGCACGTGTCACTGCGTCGGTACCGAGTTGTCGTACCAGCGAAGGACGCGCAGCGCGCGCAGGGTGTTCCAGCGGCTAGCGCTGCCGACCGCAGTCTCCATCGCCAAAGGAATCCGTTCGGGATGAAGTAGATTAAGCGGCCAGCGGCCGTTCTGATGGCGGCGCGCAATAACGGTTTCGATGGCTTCCCTGACGCGGCTGTCGGGTTTGATGCCTGCATTCCGCAGGTAGTCGAGCCCGCGCAAGAGATCGTAATGCCAGAACGCCGGAAACGAGAAGCGCAGCCAGCGCTTGTCAATGATTTCGCCGGTGCGAAGGGATCGGAGTAGCTTGCGTTCGAGCAGATAATTCTCGGCCCTCTTGCGGGCTGCGGTAACGGCCGCCGATTTGCGTCCGGCGCGTTCGTATTCGAGCAGCCCTTCGAGCACGCAAATGGTGGTGTGAAACGAGGAGCGCCGGCTTTTCGGGGCTTCGCAGTTCCACCCACCGTCTTCCAGTTGCTCGTTGAGCAGTTGGGCGGCCAGCGCGTCATTCGGTTCCTTGAAATATGCGCCGAGGCCGAGGATCCTGCCGTTTATGCAGGGTTCGGTTTCGCCGTGAAAGAAGGGCCGGTTGTTATGCCACTGAAACACCAGGCGCTCGACTCGGCCGGTCATTTTGCGCGACTGCGGGCTGGCGGGTTCGAGACCGAGATCCTTCAATACGACGAGACTGTAGAAGGTAATCAGTAACCCACGATCTGCTTTTCGTCCGCCCCATTTGCCGGTGGGAGACTGGCGGGCGAGAAGTTGCGCACCCCAGCCTTCGGATGCTACGCGAGCGCGCTCGGCCGCAATTACGCCGGGCGATTCGTTGGTGAGGTCCCGCATTACTTGCCAGCGGATGGCCGGGTCGGAATCGAGGAGCCATTTGATGTGGGCCGGACGCGGCGCGTAGTCCTCAAAGCGCATGGGTCTGTTATAGCAAGCGGCGTGGGGGCCTTGGCGCAGATCGCCACGACGCAGAGTGTTGATGGGGAACACCGGCGGTAGTTTACCGCCGGGACGTGTCCTCAGATTGCTTCGCGGCTTTGCCTGACGTCTTGCCGTTCGGGGTCGTTTTGCGCTTGACGGGCTCAGATGCCGGTTGCTGCTCCGAGGCGCGGAGCAGCAACGCTAGCGGAATGCGGCGGCGAAACCGCAACGCGAGCGACCATTCAGAAATCAACGAGCCTTCACCTTCTGAAATTTCAGGCATCCTCAACTCCTTTTGATTTAGGCACTGCGATGATCAGGGTACTCCTTGGCGTTCGCGGGCATGGAGAGAATCACGGGCCTTGCCGGCAGAAACTTGTCCAGCAGGTCGAGTTCGTTTTCCGGCGAAGTGAGCGGCAGCGGAACCTGTCCGCCTTGAACGACTGAACGGCAAAGAGCCATCATGATTTCGAATCCGCGATAGGCGCTGTCGAAGTTGCACGGGTGCTTCTGGTTCGAGTCGTCCAGCCAGTCGGCCATCTGTTGGACATAGGGCGGCATGTCGAGATCGTAGTTCATGCAGCCCGGCCCGGATTGTACGCCCTGACCGGTGACGGCTCGCCAGCCACCACCCGTGAGGACTTCCGCGTAGCCGTTGGTCCCCTGAGCGCCGATCCGGCACTTCCGCCACCAGTAGTCGACTTCGGGAACATCGGGCGCGCCGGCGCCACATTCGACGATCCCGCGCACTCCGTTCGCGAAGTGGATGAAGCCGCCGATGTAGTCCGGCGATGGATGCGGGTCGGTCATTTTGCCGCGGCCGGAAGCCTGCCCCATTACCCATTCCGCCTCGGCTTCACCGTTGAACCACCGCATGTAGTCGATCAGATGCGAGAGCATGTGCATCATCCAACCGGTGGCGGTCCCGTACACGGTATGAACGCGGCCGAGCGCGCCGCCGGCGATCAGTTCGCCAACCTTACGGTAGTGCTCGCCGTAGCGATGCTGGTGGCTGACCACGCACAAGACGCCGCTCGATTCCAGCAGCTTGCGGATTTCGAATCCTTCCCGGCTGGAGAGCGCGACGGGCTTTTCCATGGCGATCAGCCGCGCCCCACTTTCGATCCCTGCCCGAATCATCTCCGTGCGGACGGTGGGCATGGTGCAAAAGCAGAAGATGTCGGGACGCACGGCGGCCGCAACCTGCCGCACGTCCGTTCCTTTCACCGCAACCCCGAGCTTCGCCGCCGCTGCATCGGCGCGGGCCGAATCGATATCGCACACTCCGGCAACTTCGAAGCGATTGTTCGCCTGAAACGCGGCGGCATGATGCATGCCGCGCTTGCCCATGCCGGCCACGAGAACTTTGTATGTCGCAGGCATCCGCTACACCGCCTTCTCCCACTCGAGGACCTTCGCGATGGTGAAGTCGACTTCGTCGGCCGTCAATTCGGGGAACATCGGCAGCGAAATGCAACTCGCCGCGTTCTTTTCCGAGTTAGGAATCGGACCGGCGATGCGAGCTTCCTTGCCCCACGGGTATCCTTCCTGCTGGTGAATGGCGATGGGATAGTGGCACTTCGCATCGACTCCGTTGCGGTTGAGGAAGCCGAGCAGCGCATCGCGATGTTCCGGCGCCTTGGTCTCGATGACGTACAGGTGATAGACGTGCCGGTATCCCGGTGTCTCGACGGGCAGAGTGAACTTGGTCGCCGATGCCAGGCCCGCGGAATATCGCGCCGCCCACTGCCGCCTGAGGTCGCTCCACTCATCGATGTGCTTGAGCTTGGCGCTCAACACGCCGGCGTGGAGATCGTCGAGCCGGCTGTTGTATCCCATGCTGTGGCAGGACCGCTTCTCCGACCCGTGGTTGCGCAGCCGCCGGACCACACGGTCCACCTCGGCGCGGTTCGTGACAACGGCTCCGCCGTCGCCGAAGGTGCCCAGGTTCTTCTGGATGATGAAACTGGTGCAGACTGCATCGCTCAACTCACCAATTCGGAAATCCTTGCCGCGGGCGCCGATGGCCTGCGCGTTGTCCTCGATCACCAGCAGTTTGTGCCGGTCCGCGATGTCACGGATGGCACGCATGTCGGCGCATTGCCCATACAAATGAACGGGCACAATCGCCTTGGTTCGCGGCGTAAGAGCAGCTTCGATCTTGGCCGGATCGATGCAACTCGTCTTAGGATCGGAATCGACGAACACCACGGTGGCTCCGGCGATCCAAATAGCCTCGGCGGTTGCAAAGAAGGTGTTGGTAGTCGTGATGCATTCATCGCCGGGGCCAATGCCGAGGGCCATGAAGGCCAGCCACAACGCATCCGTGCCGTTGCCGACGCCGATGGCGTACTGCATGCCGTGGAACGCGGCGAGTTCCTTCTCAAACCGCGCCAGCATCGGACCCATCACATAATTACCGCTCTCGAGAACCTCCTGAAGGTTCGCGTCGATCTCGGTTTTAATGTTGTGATATTGACGGGTGTGGCCGTAAAACGGGACATTCATGCCTGTAACTCTCCGTGTAAGGAATTTGTTGGACAGTATACCATCAGTCGAACACCCGATTTTTGGATGAGGCCGGGGAAACGAAATACTGAGGGAATGGAATCTCACTACATTCGGAACGATCGATGACCGGAAACGGATGATAAATGGGTACCCCGGTTGCCGCGGCAATTCCGCGCATGCGATTTCTGCTTCTCGAGTGGTTCGGTGATGTGCTGATCAGCCTGCTTGTAGCACTCCCCTTCGGGATTCCGCTCGTGATCGAGCAGAACGCCCTTCAGTATCACGATGTCGAGGTCGTCGACGTGTGGCAATTCGAATCGATGCCGCGGGACCACCGCGGGCTCCGCGCCTGGGGTGCTTCCCAGAGCGACCGGTCAGCGTTCCGCGTCGACGTGCTCACACCGGACGAGATTGTCCTCAGGTACATTCGTGACAAGAACCGCGTCACAGTTCCGCCGGACTGGCGGCGGCTGGGTTATTCGAATGCTCGTTTGCTCTCGTCGGATTCGTCACCGGTTCGTGACGCCGATTTGCCTCGATCGGCGCTGGGTTGGTGGTGCGAGGTTGCGGCTTCACTTGCAGCGGTGGCTGTGCTGCGGCGACGCTTGAATCGAGTGTGGAGCCCGTTGTCGGCTTGGAAGATTCCGGCCATGAAATCGTGGCGACTGGCTGGCTTCATTTTTTTGGCGACGGTGGCGATCGACCTTACCATCCGGTGGTGGCGTTCCGCGGGGACTGAGCCGCTGACCTCGACGGGCAGGGTGATGCCGCAACTGAACGGCTGGTCATTATCGATGGCCTGGTGCGCTGTCGCGGTGGCTGGGCCGGCGTTCGAAGAGATTCTCTTCCGCGGGTGCCTCTTGGGCCGGTTTCGAAAACACGGCTACGTCGCCTCGGGGATCGTCTTGTCGGCGGTGGCATTCGCGGTGGGGCACCGGGTTCCGGTTCTGATGCCGAACTACTTCTGCAAGGGGCTCCTTCTGGCCTGGTTATGTCATCGGGCGGACTCGCTATGGCCATCGTTGGCTGTTCACGTGGCGTGGAATATCGTCGCGCAAGGGTGAGACTACTGCTCGAGCCGATGGCGAACAAACGGCGAATATGTGATACTGAGATCCGTGGCGTACCGGCCGGATCCGTCAGAATTCGACCAGCCGTTGAGCCGGCAACAGATCACGGATCTGAGGAGGCATCTGGCCGGTATCGATCCGTTCCGGGTTGTGCGCGCGTACCAGCAAGCGTATGAACGCTGTCGCATGCATGGGGATCTTCTGCCCAAGGCGTCGGCGATCCAGGAACTCGTGACGGCGTGGAAGGTGCTGCGCGATCGCAAGCGCCAGCGGCCGCCCAGGCGGGATTGACCCTTCCGCGGGAAAGTCCGGAGTGGATGAGTTATGCTCAGGACAACTCCCATGCGCACCATTACGTTGCTTCTGTTCGCAGTTCCTTTCGCGAGTTTTGGCCAGCGGTGCGAGCCGGGATGCGTGCCGCAATCGAACACCGCGAAGATCGATCCGGACGGAACGGCACGCATTATGCGCGTGATGCCGGTGCCGGAGACCGTCAGCCCGGAGGCTGGGGCGATGCTGTCACGGCAGCCGGGAAGCGGTCCGCAATCGGTTGAGGAGAACCGGAGTCGGACCGACGCGTTCCGAGTCGCTAGATCGGCGGAGGCCAAGAAATTGTTTCCGGTGCGGGTGGAAGAGCAGACGATCGGCGGAGTACGGACAGATGTCATCACTCCGCTTCAGGTTCCGAAGCAGAAGAGCGACCGGGTGTTAATCAACGTGCACGGCGGCGGATTCGTCGTCGATTCCGGATCCCTGGTGGAAGGGATACCGATCGCGAATCTGACGCAAACGAAGGTGGTGTCGGTTTACTACCGGCTTGCGCCCGAGCACCCGTTTCCCGCGGCGGTGGACGATGCGGTTGCGGTTTACAAGGAGTTGCTGAAGACGTACAAGGCGTCGCACATCGGACTCTTCGGGACTTCTGCCGGCGCGATTCTGACAGCGGAGACCGCAGTGAAACTCCGGCAGTTGGGACTCCCGCTGCCGGCGGCGCTCGGAGTGTTCTCGGGGACGGGAGACATCACGGAGTGGGACGATTCGCGCGCGATGTTCACGCTGAGCGGGTTCGGCGGCGAACAACCGCAGCGGCCGGCCGAGCGGAGCGCGTATGTGGGCAGCACCAATCCGAAGGACCCGGTGTTGTCGCCGCGGTATGCGGATGTCAAGGGATTCCCGCCGACGTTATTCGTGACGAGCACGCGAGATATCCTGCTGAGCGGGACTACGCTGTTACACCGTGTGTTTCTGGGGGCGGGTGTGAACGCGCAGTTAGTTGTGTTCGAGGCGCTGCCGCATGCGTTCTGGTATAACTACGAGCTGCCTGAAACGAAAGAGGCGCTCGGAATCATGGCTTCCTTTTTCGATAAGTCACTGGCGCACTAAGTTAGTCGGTTACAGACGCGACTTACTTCGACGGGAAGAGTTTGTCCGTGCGGGATAGCAGCCATTTCGCGCGACGCTGGAGAAGCAGGTTCTGCAAACGGTGGGATGGCTCTGCATTCACATCAACGGCGAGCGCATGCTTCAGCATTGCTTCAAACCCCGCGCGGTCTTTGGCCGGCAGCAGAACGCTTTCCGCATAGGAGACGTACGGACCGGCCTGGTGGCCCCTGGATAGTTCAACTGCTCGTTCGAAGTGCTGTTTTGCGCGGGCGGCTTTATCGCCTCTCCGCGTGGGGCTGACCATCTCGAAGGCGATCATGAAGGTATGGAGCGCGCCGTCGTCGTAGGCTTCGTCGATTTCGAGGGCACGTTCGAGGAGAGCTTCGAACTGTGGAATCTGCGGCAGCATGAACATATCGCGTGAGGCCGCCAAGGCGCCGGCCCACGATAACGCGGTCCAATACATGAGCGGCACTTCTTTCGCGGTCAGATCCTGAACGGCTTGCTTGGGATTGGCTTTGAGGGATGCCGCGAAGTTCGGGTGCTTCAGTTCAAGGCCGCGCATGCCGTAATCGCGGCCGCGCAGGTACAGTTTGGTGGCGCGCTCCCGCATCGCGGCGCCTCCGGCGCGATCGTGTTCCTCCACCATGTCGGCATCGAGGTACACGAACCCGTAGGCGTACTGGGTAAAACCGGTTGCGGCGGCGAGCAACAGATTGGCATCGCGCGGAGTCTGCTCGAGCAGCGCTTCGACCAGTTTGAGGCTGAAAGGAATCGCGGCGCGGATGAGCTCAGGATCGTTGTCGGAGGCAAATGTCCCGCCGCTTTTCGCGAGGGCTCCGCCCACCTGCTTGATCGCGTATTTCCGGATGGAGCACGCTGGGACGGCAAAGATCACCGCCGCCAGCGCGAGCACGCCGATAGATCGCCTCATCGGTTTCCGGCGAGCAGGTTCCCTAAGCCCGGCAACGTCACCGCACCTTCCTTCAAACCGGCTTCGTTGAAGTTACGGAGCTGATATGAAGCGCCTTGCTGCTGTTTGTACTTACCGCGTACGGAGAGCCAACCGCGCCAACCGGCAAAGTAAGTGGGGAGTTGGCAAGACGATAACTGTGCCCGCTGCAATTTCGCCGTGGCCTCTTCTTTTTCCTGGTAAGTGTCCTTGATCATCAGGTCGAGAGCCTGCTGATCGGTCATGTTCATGGTTTGCATGCGGATGTCGAGCACGGTATTCGCGACGGCGCGGAGTAACTGCTTCGCCCAAGTGAGTTGCATCCCGGGATCGTCCTTGTAGTAACCGGCGTCGATCATCATCTCGGTGGCGTAAACCGCCCATCCTTCCACATAGGGTCCGTTGCCGTAAACGGCGCGAATGAGCCGGCGGCTGGTGGGCTGAATGTCATTGGCATACTCGCCTTGAACGTAGTGGCCAGGCATGGCCTCGTGCACGGTGAGTATTTTCAAGCCGTACATATTGTATTCGCGAAGCTTCGATTCAATGCGCTCTTTGGGCCATTTCGGGGGGATCGGCGTAATCCAATAAAACGCACCGAGTTCCGGCTGAAGGGCGGGAGCGGGAGAGAATCCGCCAACGCCGTAGATGCCGCGCATGAACTCGGGCGTGGGGATCACTTGAAGATTGCCGCGGGAAGGGAGCGTCAGCAGGCCATGGTCGCGCACGAAGGCGGTAGCTTCGTTGAGATCGCGTTTGGCGTCCTCGAAGTAAGTCTCGGGAGTGGCATGTTTCTGCGCGATGCGGTCGAGCGCCTTCTCGACGGATTCGGGTTTGGCGATTTCTGCCATCCGGGCGCGCGTTTCTTTAATGACGGTTTCAGCGTCGGCGAGCAACTGGTCGGGAGTGACGCCGGTGGCGATGACGTACTTGAACTTCTGCGCGTACTTCTCTTTTCCGAGCCGCCAATCGGAGGTGTGCTGCGAGAGTTGCGTGTGCAGCCAGGTGTTGAAGTCGCGGAGGGATGTGAGGGCGCCGGCGGCGGCGCGGTCGTAATCGGGCTTGAGTTCAGCCGGACAGTTGGTGCGCAGCGTCACGTCCACCAGAGAGATATTGCCGTCGTTTTCTTCCTGCGCGACGCGGTTCCAAACCTCGGGCGCGTCGATGAGGTTCGCGCGGGCCTGGTCGAGAACCGTCGATACCTTCTGGAGACGGGCGATGATGTCGCGATAGCGCTGCGGCTTCGGCGCGTACTCGAGCACGTAGGGATTAAACAGCGCGTTGCCGATCAGTTCGACATACAAGGTCGGATTGTGCTTGTAGCTCTCGCTGCTGTCGAGTTCGAAGAGGCTGAGAGCCGATTGGTTCAAGGCCAGTTGTGCGTCGGCGGTCTCTTCCGCATTGAGTTTGCCGCTATCGATTGCCTGCTGGAAGCGAGTGCGGAAATCGCTATAGAACGACCGCTGAGCGGCGACGCCTTGCGGGCTATAGTCGTCGAATTGCTGATCGAGCCGGAGCCCGTTGTGTACGTGGTATCCGACGCTGGTCGCATACACCGGAGAAAGGGCGAGCGATCCGTGCACAAATTCGAGGACGACGTCCTCGGAGGCCGAGCGTTTCGGCGAGCAGCCGGCGAGCAACAACGCGGCTACAACAGGAAGGAGGAGCCTCATAGTACCTTTGATGATCCCAGGAAGATGCTGTTCAACACCAGTTTGAACGTGCCGAAGGTCTGGCCGCGATGTTGCGGCCGGAATCCGAACAGGATGACCTTGCCATCGCCGTGGCGCGCCTCGAGCAGAATGGGGCGTCCGAGAACGGCGCGCTCGCCACTGATCCAACCCGATGCGAGCAGGTTGTGATCGGCGTATTTAGCGATGGTCTTGATTTCACGGTCGCCGCGGTTGAACTGCGGCAAAAGCGTGATGTCGAAGGCCTGCCCGCCACTCGAAAACGCATATGCCTCGTTGAGCATTCCGAAGGCGATCGGATGCTCGTTGTCAACAGCGATGCGGAGGATCGAGCCCGGACAGTAGTAGCCGGCCGGCGCTTCGGAATCCCGCGTTCCGGCAACGGGGTGCAGCAGCAGGCGCACCGGGAGCGGGAAATGCTGTACCGGCAGTTCCGTGGCCGTGTCGAAAGTGAGCAGCGTGCCACCGGCACGAACGAATTCGTCGAGCGCGACGAGTCCCGGAAGACCGATTCCGCCGGTGTACTCGGGGCGCTGCAGAACATTTTCGGTGTCGCGCGGGGGCTGCGATTCGTTTCGTTCGCCTTCGCGGATTCCGTTGAGGATGGAATTCGCGGATTGCGCGGCGAGGATGAGGGTATCGAAGCGGGCCCGCAGATTGCCTTTGCGGAAATCATCATTGTGGATCATCGAATGCGGCACATGGAATGCGTCGAGCAGCCAGGCGGTCCAGCCGGAATCGACGTTGGCGGTCCACGGCTCATATACCGCGACCTTGGGCGGTGAGAATTCGTAAGCGCCCTTGGCGAAGTCGGAATCGCCGGATCGGAGCAGGCGGCCTTCACGGGACCAGCGCACCTTCGCGCCCTGTTTCAGCAGGCGCGACATAGTGAGAAAGAACCCGTTGTCCCGGTGGTCTTCCGATTCCTGCGGTTCCATTTCGAGAGGGTTCTCTTCGAGCGGCACATTGACGGACGATTCGGTACGGTCCACATCGACGCCCATCTGCATGGGGAGCGTCCAACCTGCGATGTCGTAGGGCCGCTTCGTGGGGCCACTTACGCCGGAACGCAATTCGGGATAGCGCTGCGGTTCCATCAGGTCGACTAGGTATCCGCGGAAGGGCTGGGCGGTGCGAATCACAATGGTGCCTTCGGGGTACTGCCGGCCATTCGCGTTGAAGCCTGTGGAGGCGCGCTCGACGCGAATGCCCGCATACTGCAGGCGCCATGCGAGGGCTTTGGTGGACATGCGATCGGCCTGGTCGCGCGGGATGATGTAGGCCCAGGGCTTGCCGTTTCCCGCTGCGCCGTCGATGTTTGCGCGAGCCATCTCCCAGGCTTTGTAGAGGAATTGCGGCGCGCGCGTCGAGGCGAGGTCGAGTATGGCGCGATCGACGGTCAGCATGTAATCGATGGCCTGCCGAACGCCCCATTTGCCGCCCATCCAGGGGCGCTCATAGAAAACGGTGGGATCCTTGGTGGGCAGCCCGTTGCCGAAACGTTCGGGGAGTTCGGCAGCCATGTAGTTCTTCGAATTGCCGTACAGGTAGCCCGCGGTTTCGGTAAGGATGCCGTGCATGTTGTGGAACGCCGGCACGGAGCGCAGTCCACCGTTCCACCAGGCATCGAAGCCCCAATAGGACAGGACTCCCGGCTGGCCGGCGCGCGCGAAGCGCTCGCGGATCGCCCCGCCGATCATGTTGATGCCTTCCATAACGGGTGCCGGGATGTTGGGGTTGAGAGGCTCGGCGTACGGCGGGACAAAGATGCGCGCGGGAAAGGGCGGCGCCTGGTGCTGGTTGTACACGATCTGCGGGAACCACTGCTGGAACAGGAGCGCGGTGACGTTGCGGGTCTCCGCGAGATTAAGCATGTAGTAGTCGCGATTGTTATCGTGGCCGGCGTACTTCTGGTAGAGGCGCGGCAAGGGGGCGAGTTCGTAGGGCGTACCGAGATTGGAGCGATACCAGGCGACGACCTGGTCGAGGCCGTCGGGATTGATGCACGGGATCTGAATCAAGATGACGTTGTCGCGAATACGGCGGGCGTCCTGACTCTCATCGGTTACCATCTGGTACGCCAATTCGGGCGCCTGCTGGGAAGGTGCAACTTCACTGGCGTGCAGCCCGGAGTCGATCCACACGAAGACTTTGCCCTGGGCTGCGAGGCGGTGCGCTTCGGCCGGGTCGGCGGGGAGGCCGAGCGCGAGTTTCTGATTGATCTCGCGATAGTCATCGAGACGCCGCAGGTTGTCGCGCGAGGAGATGAAGGCGGCGTACATCGGCTTGCCGGCCGAGCTACGGCCGAACTCGCGCAGTTGGATACGGTCACTCGCTTTGGCGAGTTTTTCGAAGTACGTGACGAGTTGTTTGTAGTTGGCCAGCTCGCGTTCGTCACCCGGAGTAAAGCCGAAATGCTCGCGCGGGGTGGGGACCGCGGCGGACAATCGGGTGCAGGTACAGACGGCGAACAGGGCGGTGGCGAGGCGAAGCGACATGCGTTGGGTTCATGATACTATGCGGGCGATTCGAGACCCCGTGATTAAGGCGAATGCTCGCCGGGCGCGTGATCCGCCTACGGAGCGGCGGGTTTCGGCTTCGACTTCGATTCCTTGTAAGCGGCCCGGACGGTGCGGATCTGGACCGTGTGTTTTTCAGCGTGCGCGGTGTAGATCTTCAGCCAGTCGAGCAAGGTGGTGTCGCCGCGTTCGGAATGAATGCCGATACGCGCGAAGACCGCTTCGGGAAGATCCTTCAGAAGCTCGTAATTCTCGCCACGCATCAGGCGGAACGCTTCTATCACGTGCGAGGGTTTGCGATGGCTGTAGTCGAGGTTCGCAGCCCAGAGATTCTGGTCGTAGCCCTGGATGCGAGGTTTGTCCTCGGCGATGATCTGGCGAAAGCGCATGGCGCCGACGATTTCAGAATCGGCGAGATGGCAGATAATCTGCCGGACGCTCCATTTGCCGGGCTCGGCGATGAAGTCGAGTTCGGGTCCGGCGGCTCCTGTCATCGACATCGCAACCAGTTCGGCGCCTCTGCGGAAGCGCTCCAGGAGGTTGGAAAGTTCGCTCATGATCGGTATTTCCTCAGTAGTAGTCCGCGCAACTCATGTAATAACCGCAGCGGTCGCATACCAATTTGCAGCGATGCTCGGTCAACCGCGCATTGCAAACCGGGCAGTAGAGCAACGGTTCATCGTCCGCGCGCGGCGGCTCCGGCTGTGGAGTATCCATGCAATTGCTTATTATAGGGCGGATGTTCTGCGTGATACCGTAGATACGTAACATGGCTTGGTTTACGCGAAAGAAGCCGTCCGTGGAAGAAGGCGGCGGCGAAAGCGAACGGCATGTCCGGACGGAGGGTCTGTGGCTGAAGTGCGACCACTGCGGGCAGATCATCTGGCGCAAGGCGCTGGACGAGAACCTCCAGGTTTGCCCGAAATGCGAATATCACTTTCGCGTCGATGCCGCGAGCCGTTTGAGGCTGTTGTTCGACGGGGGCGAGTTCGAGCAGCATGAGCACGGAATGTCGTCCACGGATCCTCTGCGCTTCGTGGATGCGAAGCCGTACAAGGAACGCCTGGCGGCTATAAACCGGGCCGGCCACCGCGACGCAGTCATTTCGGCAACCGGCAAACTGGACGGGCGTGTGGTGAACATCTGCGCGCTGGAACTGAAGTTCATTGGCGGCAGCATGGGGACGGTGATGGGCGAGAAGATTACGCGCGCCATCGAACGGTCCATGGAGCGTAATTCACCGTTGATTATCGTGTCGGCATCGGGCGGCGCGCGCATGCAGGAGGGCGCTGTGAGCCTGATGCAGATGGCGAAGATCTCCGCGGCGCTAATGCGGTTGGACGAAGCGAAGGTGCCGTTCATCAGCGTGCTGACGGATCCCACGACCGGCGGTGTGACGGCGAGCTTTGCGATGCTCGGGGATCTGAACATCGGCGAACCGGGCGCGCAGATCGGGTTTGCGGGACCGCGCGTGATCGAGCAGACGATCCGGCAGAAGCTACCGGAAGGTTTTCAACGAAGCGAGTTTCTGCTGGAGCACGGCTTCCTGGATGCGGTGGTGAAGCGCGCAGAAATGAAATCGTACATTTCCAACGCGCTTCGTTTCTTCTGCGATTAACTGGGGGCGTGACGGCCGCAGGCGCGATCAGCAGTCCACGTGACCGTGGAACCAGGTGTCGAGGCGCGCTTTGTGTTCGGTCGCTAGTTCGTCCGAGAACTTCTTCATCTCGGATGCCGGCATGGGCTTGAACGCTTTGGCGGTGGCGATGTTCTGATCGATAAAGTCGAGCCTCGGCATTCCCACCACGACGGCCGACACCGGAAGCGACATCGAAAACTGGATCAGCTTCTCGACCGGAGCCTTGCCGACCAAGCCTTCCTGCGCGAACACCTTCATGGCGATGACGCCCATCTTCTTCCGGTTGGCCACGGGCAGCGCGAGCGATTCGAAGCTGTCGTGCATGTAGTTCGGCGCCATTCCTCCCGGAGCGCTGCGCATGCCGGCGCGCGCGGCGTTCAGGGCCATCTGGGTGCAATCGAAATCGTTACGCTCCAGCGCTGTGCGCAGAACCGCGGGGTCGGTGTGGCTGGTGATGCCTACGGCGCGGGTAACTTTCTGGTCGCGCAGCTTCAACAGCGCCTGGATGACGCCGTCCTTCGCTTCCGCTTTCGCCAGATCCTCGGCCGTGGTCATGCTGTGAACGTGAATCAGGTCGAGGTGGTCCGTTTGCAGGCGCTTGAGGCTTCCTTCGATGATTCGCATGGCGTTGTCACCGTTGCGATCCTCGACTTTTGTGGTCAGCCAAATCCCCTTGCGCCGGGTTTTCATCACCATGCCGACCCAAGTCTCGCTGGTGCCGTTGCCGTAACTGTACGCGGTGTCTACGTACGTGATGCCCTGGTCGAGCGCCCGGGTCAGTGCCTCCACCGCTTTATCCGGGTTCTTGTAGGCGAGAAATCGGCTGCCGCAACCGAAAGCGAGCACGGAGACCCGGGCCCCGGTGCGTCCGAGCACGCGCGTCGGCATGCCGGACTTGCTGTCAACTTCCGCGCCGGTGGCCACCGAACCTGCCAGGCTGGTCAATGCGGTGGATTCAAGGAATCTGCGTCTGGAAATACCCATGGTGAGTCCTATGTAATGGATCTATGATACACCGCGCGCGTGTTGTGCTTCTTCTCACAATTTCGGCCGTTGTGTGCCTTGCATTCGCGCAGAAGAGTGAGGAAGTTCTCGTCAATTTTTCGGGAGCGTTGAAGATTCTGTCGAAAAACGAGATCGTGATCGAGCCGGAGCCGGACAACCAGATGACGTTCGTACGCACGAAGAAGACGAAATTCATGTCGTCCGGAAAACAGGTCGACGAATCGAAGATTTCGAGGGGCACGACCGTCCGCATCGACGCGGTGCAGAAGCTGAACGGCGATCTGGATGCGGTCACGGTGACGGTAGTGCTTGCCCCGGATCAATCGCCGAGCAGGTGAAGCACAACGGACCGCCTGTGCGGGATGGCGCGATGCTCGAACAGATAAATTCCCTGCCACGTGCCGAGCGCCAGTTCTCCATCCATCACCGGAACCGACAGTTGAGTGAGTGTCAACGCCGCACGGATATGCGCGGGCATATCGTCGGAGCCTTCGACGGTATGGCGGTAAAGACGGTTGTCTTCGGGTGCGATCCGTCCGAAGAAATCATTGAGGTCCTTCACGACGTCGGGATCGGCATTCTCCTGCACGGTGAGGGATGCCGAGGTGTGCTGAACGAATAGGGTCAGCAGCCCGGTGCGGATTTTGCACTCATCTACCCAGGCCGACGCTTTTCGCGTGAATTCGTACAGTCCCTTGCCGTTCGTGCGGATCTCGAGGTGATGAGTGAACTGACGCATTCATTTGCACCGTAGCAAAATGAAGACATGGCTGCAAAAATTTCGCGCCGGCAAGCGGCCGCTTCGTTGGCCGGAGCCGCGCTGGCCCTCGGCGCAGACAGTCCCAGGTCAACAGTGATCGGTGACCTCAGAGTTTCGGCGAATCGCCGGTTCCTGACATACTCGGACGGCGCGCCGTTCTTCTATCTCGGCGACACGGCATGGGAGTTGTTCCACCGTCTGAATCGCGAGGAGGCCGAGCAGTATCTCGATGATCGCGCTGCGAAGCGGTTCACCGTGATTCAAGCGGTTGTCCTGGCTGAACTCGACGGACTGCATGCGCCGAATCCGTACGGAGAGGTTCCGTTGCGCGACGACGATCCGGCCAAGCCGAACGAGCGGTACTTCGCACATGTCGACTACATCGTCGAGGCCGCGGGGCGACGCGGCATGTACATCGGGATGCTGCCGACGTGGGGTAACAAGGTGGTGAAGGGCAGTTGGGAGAAGACAGCTTCGGTCATCTTCAACCCGTCGAATGCTTACACGTACGGGCAGATTGTTGGCCGGCGGTACCGGAACAGCGCGAATATTATCTGGATTCTCGGTGGGGACCGCAGTCCTGAAGGTGTGGAGCCGGTGTGGCGTGCGATGGCAGCCGGATTAAAAGCTGGCGATGGGGGGCGGCACCTGTTCAGTTTTCATCCGAACGGGCGAAGCTCGTCGGCGGAGCGGTTGCACAACGAGGCGTGGCTCGACTTCAATATGATTCAGTCGGGCCACAACATGCGCAACAACCCGAACTACGAGATGATCCAGCGCGACTACAACCGGACACCGGTGAAGCCCTGCATGGACGCCGAGCCCCGGTACGAGAATCATCCCATCGACTGGAAGCCTGCCGAGAAAGGATGGTTCGACGAGCACGATGTGCGTCAAGCCGCGTACTGGGCGCTGTTTGCCGGGGCGCACGGACATACGTACGGTTGTCATGACATATGGCAGATGCTCAGCAGCGGACGCGAGCCCGTGGGATTCGCTCGCGGCGATTGGAAGACTTCGCTGCACCTGCCGGGGTCGTCGCAGATGACCCACGTGCGTGCGCTTATGGAGACCCGCCCGATGCTGAGCCGGGTTCCCGATCAATCGTTGATCGCGGGAGACGCCGGCTCGGGCGGTGATCATGTCGTCGCGACGCGCGGCGACGGGTACGCGTTCTTTTACACGCCAGCGGGCAAGCCCTTTGTGGTGAATGCAGGCAAGGTGGCGCCCGGGAAATTGCGGGGTTCATGGTTCGACCCGAGAAGCGGCAAGCTTTCGGATGCAGGGGAATTCGATGGTAAGGGCCAGCGGGAGTTCAGGCCGCCGGGTACCCCCGGGCGCGGAAACGATCACATACTGATAGTGGATGATGTGGAGGCCCTTCGCCGCGTTCGCGATCCTGGCGAGCGCCGTTCCGGCCGCAGCGGCGGCTGAGCGCGCGTTCGAAGTGCAAGGGCAAGTGACGCCCGAAGTACAGGCATCGGTTTCGTTGTTCGGAGCCACCAGTCCATTCAGCGCTTCAACGCTCACCGACGGGCGAGGGCGCTTCAAGTTCAGCCGTATCCTCGCCGGGCAGTACACGATCGCCGCCTTTGCTCCAGGGTATGGCGAGAAGCGGGCGACCATCGATGTCGGTCCGTCCTCGGTGGACGGCAAAGGGCGGTTCGAAGTCGCGGTTCACCTGGAGCAAGATGCGATGGTATCGGTGGGCCAGTCGGTGTCGACGGCCGAGCTTGCAGTGCCGGACAGCGCCCGGAAGCAGTACGCCGAGGCTCAGAAGAAGCTATCGAAGCGGGATGTGCCCGGAGCAATCGCGCATTTGGAAAAGGCGGTGGAACTCGCGCCGCAATTTGCCGGAGCCTGGAACAACCTCGGGACGATCGCTTATCACGAACGCCGGTTCGACGCAGCGGAGGTATATTTCCGAAGGGCGCTGAAGGCGGATCCGTCCGCGTTCGAGCCGCTGGTCAATTTGGGCGGAGTGCTTTTGACCGAGGAGAAAGTGGATGAAGCGTACCGGTTCAACCTATACTCGGTACTCACGCGTCCGTCCGATGCCCTGGCGAATTCACAATTGGGGATGAACTACTTCGCTCTGGGAAAAGTGGGCCTCGCGCAGAAGTATTTGAACGAGGCGCGCCGGCTCGATCCGGCGCACTTCTCGCACCCGCAATTGCTGCTCGCTGAAATTTACCTGCGCAGGAAGGAACCCGGTCGGGCCGCAGAGGTACTGGATGAATTCCTTCATTACCATCCCGACTGGCCCGAGGCAGCGAAGATGCGTGAGGCGATTGAACGGTTACGGCGCCACTGACTGGCCGTTGAGGAGGTTCCGAACGCGGCCGCCCAGAGCCATGAAGTCGTCGAGCATAATCGGTTTGCGAACAAAATCGTTGACTTTCAATGCTTCCGCCTGCTCGCGTTCTCGTGGCGAATCCGAGGAGGTGAGGATCATCACCGGGACATCACGGACGGCATCGATGAGACTGCGCTTTTGCAGCACCTCGATTCCGTCGTGGCGTGGAAGGTTGAGGTCGACGATCAGCAGGTCGGGAACGGGTTGGCGCCCCGCCTCCACATCGTCCAGAATCGCGAGTGCACGCTCACCGTCGCCAACTACCTCCAGCGAGTAAGCGACGCCATGCTCGTCGAGGGCGCGCCGCAACAAGAAGATATCCGAGGGATTGTCTTCCATGAGGACGATTCGCTTTAGTGGTTGCAGATCTTGCATCTTCGCTTAGCCCCCGATTAGTTGACAGTGCGAAATTAGTCGTTCAAGGTAAAGGTCTGGACGGTGGCCCAGAAATCACCTCGCATTGCGCTGTACTTATTATCGCCGACCAATGGTACTGTAGGAACCCCTTAGAAGCGATCCTAAAGCAAGTTAATTTTCCGATCCGTACCTGCGGGTTTGGAGGGAGCGTCGTATGAGCGAGAGAGGAGAGGGCAATATGCGGCGAGTTATTCTTCCGGCAGTCCTGATAGGCGGGGTACTTTTCGGAACCACCACATTTGCACAGGATTACGGCAGGCGCTACGAACGTGACGACCGCTATCGCGACTCGCACGGAGAGTATGGAACGTGGGACCGGGGCGGCAATCCCGTAGATCGCGCGATGTCCGACTTGCGCCGTGCCGCGAGCTTCGGCGCCTACGACCGGCACGAGCGCAGCAGAGTAGATCATGCATTGCGCGCGTTATCGAAATTCGACGACCGGCTGCGACGGGGCAAGTTCGACCACCACGCGCTCGATGAAGCGATCGAAAATATGGATCACCTGGTTCGGGGGCGAGGGCTGAACTCGCGCGCCCGCGACGTGCTGGCCCGCGATGTTACCATGCTGCGCGATTTTCGCGCGTCGGGATATGACCGGCGCGGGTACGACTACCGCCGTTAGTCCTTCCCGTCGGGGCGCTAGTTGCGTGCGCTTCCGAAACTACGAAACCGGTACATGCACGAGGCACACCGGTACGGGTACAGGCCGAAAAACGACAGCAAGAAGTCGATCGTGCTTCGGCGCCGCGACCGGTTCACAATCGTACTACGGCACTCAGGGCAAATCAGGTGCGACACCTTCCGAAAGTATACAAGGCCGACATGCCCGGTGCCTAGTTTAGCCGGGTAATGTGCCCGCGTTGTGCTTGCGGGCAACATTCGGACGTCGAAGTGGGTTGGGTACTCCGTTCGGGACCTGACTGTCACCGGCTGCGCCTCGCCTGCTAGACTGGCTAGCAGGCGTGCCCGAAACGAATATCAGCAACGAACCAGTGAGCAACGGCGAACTGGATTTGGTTACTCGTGCCAGAGGCGGTGAACTCGATGCATTCAACGATCTCGTTCGCCGGTATGAGCGCAAGATCTATCGTCTGGCCAAGAATATCACTCAGAACGATGAGGATGCGGAGGACGTTCTACAGGAAACGTTCTTGAAGTCGTACGAGCACCTGGGAGATTTCCAGGGAAATTCGAAATTCTATACGTGGTTGGTCCGGATTGCGGTAAACGAGGCGCTGATGAAGCTCCGGAAACGCAAGTCGGACCGGACTGTGCCGCTCGATGAGCCGGTGGACACCGGTGAAGAGACGGTGGTTCGGGAGATTGCGGTCTGGGACGAGGACCCGGAACAGAAGTTTTCGCAAGCAGAACTCGGCCGAATTCTCTCCGACGCCGTTCAAAGTCTAAAACCAGCTTTTCGAACCGTTTTTGTACTTCGCGACATCGAAGAATTAAGTACCGAGGAAACGGCGCAAGCTTTGAATATTTCGATTCCCGCCGTGAAGAGCCGCCTGCTGCGGGCTCGGCTACAACTTCGGGAGAAGCTCACGCGCTTCTTCAGACGCAAGGGAGACGACGTTTTTGCTTACTTGTAAGGAATTTCTGCAAGAGCTGAACGAATACCTGGACGAGACCGCGGACCAGGAGCTGCGAATTCGACTTCACGCGCACGTTACCGAGTGTCCGAACTGCTTTGTCATTTTCGACACTACGCGGAAGACCTTGAGCGTCTATAAGGGACAGGAGGCTCAGAACATCCCTGAGGACGTCCACTCACGGCTGATGAAAGCGCTGGAGAAGCGGATCGAAGCCTGCAAGCAAACGAAGACGACCACCACGTAGTTGGGCGGACTTCGGCTCGGGCCTGACGGCTGCGTCAGGCAATAGCCCGCATCATATTTGCCAGCTCCACTGTCGCCCCTGTAATTCCCGCCCGCCGGATCACATTCCTGATTTCACCCACATGACGGTCGTAGGCAGGGAATTCCACGATTGTGTGGGGGTGACCGTGACGAATCTCGGGATTAATCGGAAAATCGAGACTGCATAGAGCCTCGAGGAGATCTTCGAGGGATCGCGGATCTACATAGACCCGGATAAAAACCAGTTCACCTTCGACGCCGCGCAGCACCGGCGAGGCAGTTTCTTTGTCAAACCGATAGCTCATTTCCGCTCCTGGACCCTGTTCGGATCAGTCAGTGGAACGGCGACCGGCCCCAAAAAGAAAAAGCCCCTAGGGTGCTTTAGGCCCTAAGGGTTCAAACTCGTGAAGACCGACTCGCCTTTAGCACTTTTTAGCGTGGTTGCAATTAGCTGGATCGGGTTAACGATCCTAAATCGATCCACGTACAACTTGAGCTTAGCACTCCTGGCGCTTCAAAGCAATGGAAAAACTCGGGAGGATTGTTAAAGCAGTATGACCGGCCAGGCCACCTGCGAGAGTGTTGAGCCGGAGCCGTTTCGTCAGCTTCGCGACGCTACAATGAAGTTAATTCATTCGATGGGCCGTATCTACAGCCGTACAGAGTTACTCACCCGCCGGAAAGAGTGGAAAGCCTCGGGAAAGACCGTGGTCTTCACGAACGGCTGCTACGACCTGCTGCATCCGGGTCACGTGCGTCTGCTGGAGCAAGCCAAGTCGCTCGGCGACGTACTGGTGCTGGCGCTGAACACCGACGACAGCGTCTCGCGGATGAAGGGGCCGAGCCGTCCGCTGATACCGGAACAGGACCGCGGCGAGTTGGCGGCGTCGCTTGCCGCCGTGGATGCCGTCACCTTTTTCGGGGAGGAAACACCGAGGGAGTTGATCGCGGAACTTCTGCCGGACGTTCTTGTGAAGGGCGCAGACTGGTCGCACTTTATCGCCGGGCGCGAGGAGGTGGAAGCGGCGGGCGGCAAGGTGATCGCACTGCCGCTCGAAGCCGGCCACTCGAGTACGCGTATGATTGAGAAGATCCTCCAGCGGCTAGTGAAACGGTAGCGCCATTGGTACACCCTGCGATTCGAGATCTCTTCCATGGCCTTTCGCGGAACGCCGCGTTCCAGGAACTGCTGGGACAGATCCTGCGACGGGAAACGCAGCGCGTCTCTCTGTCCGGACTGACCACCACTGCGAAGGCGATTTACGTCATCCTGCTGTGGCAAGCGACCGAGCGGCCGCTGCTGGTGATCGTAGACGGTAACAAACAGGCAGAACAACTGCTGGAGTTGACCGAAACATTTTTCCATCTGCTGGTGGATCCGGCAACCCACGGCCCGCAGATGCTTCCGGCGCTCGATGTTCTGCCGCATCAGCGCCTGTCGCCGCACTCGGAGATCACCGAGCAGCGTGCCATAGGATTGTGGCGGCTCGCCACCCACAAGATGCCGGTGACCATCGCGCCTGTGGGCTCGGCGCTGCTCCGGACCGAAGCGCCGGAGTTCTACCGTCAACTCGCGCTGACACTGAGGGTCGGCGAAGAACTGCCGCTCGAAATGATCACCGCGCATCTGGAGAGCATCGGCTACGACCGGCGCGAACCGGTGGAAATGGTGGGCGAATACTCCGTTCGCGGCGGCATCCTCGACATATTCCCGGCGGAATCCACGCGTCCGGTGCGCGTTGAGTTCTTCGGCGACGAGATCGATTCCATCCGGCGCTTCGATGCGGAGACGCAACGCTCGGCGTTGAAGGTGACCGATGCGCTGGTGCTTCCTCTGGTGGAGTATCCCCGCTCGCGTCCTTTGCTTCACCAGCTCGGGGAAGCAATCGACTACGAAGGGGTGGTCAGCCCGGGCGATGCGTTCCCGGGGTGGGAGTTCGTGGTGCCGATGATCAAGCCGCGGACGAACTCCATCCTGTCGTTCGCCGCCGATCCGCTGATCGTCATCGACGAGCCGGAACAGATCTCAGCCGCGGCCGAGCGTTTATGGAAGCGCCTGGCCGATCCCGACCGCGAGACGCCGGTCAGCGCTGAGGCGAATTTCTTCCGATGGGGCGAGTTGCAGGCGCAGCTTGCGAATCATACCGAGCTGCAATTGCGGGAACTGGAACTCGGCACCTTCTCGCACGAGTCGCTGCACATTTCGACGCGGCCGACCACTGCGTTTCACGGAAGCATGCAGGTGGCCGTCGCCGAGGCGAAGACGCTGGTTGAGCAGGGCAACCGCGTGGCATTTTTAGCGCCGACGATTGGGGAACTCGAGCGGCTCGCCGATATTCTGCAAGAGTACTCGGTTCCGTTTCAACTGGGACTCGATCCGAGCGCCGACGGCCGCACAACGCTGACGGATCGCGCGTACCTGACGGGCGACACCGCAAGTACATACTTGGTCCGCGGCGCTGTCAGCAAAGGCGTGGTTCTGCCTGACGCGCGACTGGTGCTCATTGGTAGCGAAGACCTCTTCGACCGTTCCGATCTCGTCGCGCGGCCTTCGCTCACCAAAGGGCAAATGGCGGCGTTCGCGGCAGATATCGCCGATCTCAAACCCGGCGATTACGTCGTGCACGCCACCCACGGAATCGGCAAATTTCTCGGGCTCCGCGAAATCACGCAGGGCGAGCAGAAGGGCGACTTCATGCTGGTGGAGTACTCCGGCGAAACGAAGCTCTACGTTCCGCTCACCCGCATGGACCTCATCCAGAAGTACCGCGGCGCGGGCGATGCAAAACCTCAGTTGGACAAACTCGGCGGCGCCACCTGGGCACGCACGAAGACGCGGGTCAAGGCGAAGATGCGGGACATGGCCGACGAACTTCTGCGGTTGTACGCGGAGCGCCGTATGGCCGAGGGATTCTCGTTTTCGGCGGACAGTAACTGGCAGCGCGAATTCGAGGATGCTTTCGAGTTCACGCCCACCAAGGATCAGGTTACAGCGGTTCAGCAGATCAAGCGCGATATGGAGGGCGAGCAGCCGATGGACCGGTTGCTGTGCGGAGATGTCGGCTACGGCAAGACCGAGGTGGCGATGCGGGCCGCATTCAAAGCTCTCGGCGACGGCAAACAGGTGGCGGTGCTTGCGCCCACCACCGTGCTCGCATTCCAGCATTACGAGACCTTCCGAAGACGATTTCAGCCTTTCCCGGTACGGATCGAAGTATTGAGCCGGTTTCGAACCACCAAGGAATTGAAGGCCTCGATCGAAGAGATTAGCCAGGGCAAGGTGGACATCATCATCGGCACGCACCGGCTTCTGTCGAAGGATGTTGAGTTCCGCGACCTGGGTCTGCTGGTTGTCGATGAAGAGCAACGGTTCGGAGTGCGGCACAAGGAGCGATTGAAACAGATCCGGAAGAACGTCGATGTCCTGACGATGAGCGCGACGCCCATTCCGCGAACGCTCCACATGGCGCTTCTCGGTATCCGCGACATGTCGGTGATCGAGACTCCGCCGAAGGACCGGTTGGCCATTCACACCGTGGTGGCGCATTTCGATGCGGACCTGGTCAAGACCGCCATCGAACAGGAACTCTCGCGCGGCGGCCAGGTCTACTACGTCCACAACCGAATCGACACGATTTTCGAACGCGCGGCACACATTCGGGAATTGTTGCCCGACTGCCGCATCGGAGTTGGGCACGGGCAAATGGGCGAGTCCGAATTGGAAAAGGTGCTGCTCGGCTTCATGCGGCACGAATACGACGTTTTCGTGTGTACCACCATCGTTGAGAACGGGCTAGACATCCCGCTGGCGAACACGATGATCATCGAAAACGCGGAGCGGCACGGGCTTTCGGAGTTGTACCAGTTGCGCGGCCGCGTCGGACGGTCGAACCGGCGAGCCTACGCTTATCTGCTGATTCCCGAGGACACGGAACTCAGCGAGATCGCGCGGAAGCGTTTGGCGGCATTGAAGGAGTTCAGCGACCTCGGTGCGGGTTTCAAGATCGCGGCGCTCGACCTGGAACTGCGCGGCGCGGGGAATCTGCTGGGCGGTGAACAGCACGGGCACATTGAGGCGGTCGGATTCGATATGTACGTGCGGATGCTCGAGGAGACCGTTCAAGAGTTGCGGGGTGAAGAGGTGCCGCTCGAGATTCATTCGACGTTGAACCTCGGACTGGACATTCGTATTCCGGCTACCTATATCGCCGATGAGAACCAGCGACTGCGCGCCTACAAGCGGATCGCCGACGTGAATTCGCGCGAGCAGGCGGAAAAAGTGCTCGCCGAGTTATCGGATCGCTACGGCCCCGCGCCGGAAGCTGTCGTCAATCTGCTCGAATTCTCGCTGTTGAAGGGCATCGCGCAGAAGGTCGGGATTGAGGCGATTGACCGCCGGGCGGGCGCGCTGAACCTGAAGTTCCACCAGGCGTCCAAGATTGATCCAGCGAGGCTGATGAATGTCGTCAGCAACACCGAAGGTGCGCAGTTCACGCCGGCGGGCGTGTTGCGCCTCCCCGTGGACGGGACGCAGAATCCCGCCGCCCTATTGGGCTACATCAAAGAGCAGTTGGACCACTTGACCGCATAGCTGCATCACGGGAGACTCTGAGAACGTCTACTCGACGGAAGTAAAATCAATGATCGTGTCGAATAACGAAGTTCTCGAACGGGCGGTGACCGGAGTGCTTCATCGGGTTTGGGGTGAGGCGGCGGTGGCGAGCGCATCATGAGCGGTCCATCCGATGTTCGCGCTCGTTTCCAAAGCGGGCGCATTGCGAGGTTCACGGAATCGGTGATCCGCGAAATGACGCGTCGCGCCGTACAGTCGGGCGCTGTCAATCTCGCGCAGGGGTATCCGGATTTTCCGGCGCCGGATTTTCTGAAGCACGCCGCTTGCGACGCTATCCACGCCGACATCAACCAATACACGATCACCTGGGGGGCGAAGCCATTCCGCGAAGCGATTGCGCGAAAATACGGCCGCGAGTATGGGATCGAGTACGATCCGGAACGTGAAGTGACCGTGTGCTGCGGTGCGACGGAGGGCATGATTGCGTCGCTGCTCGCCACCACCAACCCGGGCGACGAAGTTATCGTATTCGAACCGTTCTACGAGAACTACCGGCCCGACTCCTTATTATGCGGTGCCGATGTTCGGGTGGTTCCCCTCGAGCCGCCCTCATGGACCTTCGATGCAGAGGAACTGCGGCGCACATTCTCTTCCCGGACCAAAGCCATCATAGTTAATTCGCCGCACAATCCTTCCGGTCACGTCTTCAGCATTGACGAACTGCGCACGATCGGCAACCTCGCGCAGGAGTTCGACACGCTTGTCATCACCGATGAGATTTACGAGCACATACTCTACGACGGTGCCGAGCATCGCCCGATGGCGGCGCTTCCCGGCATGCGTGACCGCACCATTCTGGTGAACAGCATGAGCAAGACCTGGTCCGCCACTGGTTGGCGGGTTGGTTGGGTGCTCGCGCCTGCGGACCTGACCGATTCCATCCGCAAGGTGCACGATTTTTTGACAGTAAATGCCCCCGCGCCGCTGCAACAGGCTGGAACCATTGCCATCGAACTGGCGACGGATTACTATCGGGATCTGAGCGCCGCCTATCATCATCGCCGCAATTACTTATTGGACGCGCTGCGCAACACCGGCTTCCGGCCATTTGTTCCACGCGGTGCGTATTACATCCTTTGCGACATTTCGGGTTTCGGCTATCCGGATGACGCAGCGTTCGTAAAGCATCTCATCGAGGACGTAGGGGTGGCCGCGGTACCGGGATCGAGTTTCTTCGCGCACCCGGAACGCGGCCGCCAGATCGTGCGCTTTTGCTTCTGTAAGAACGAGAGTACGTTGACGGCCGCCGCGCAAAGGCTTCAAACCATCAAGCGCCTCTGACGCGGGTTTTCGAGGCCGCGTGGCGCATCATCACGATACGCGCTTTGCGTCCCACTCGATCGTCTGTCCGGCGGCCTCGACCGCGAGTTTGATCTCGTTGTCGCTGACAACCTTGCCCGTATAGTTCAGCGTCATCTCATTGTCCTGGAACTTCGCCTTGATCGTGAACGAGATCTTGTCGCCCTCGACTTTCCCATCCTCGATCGTCGATTTCCCGAGCAGCGAGCTTGTCGTCTCACCGGTCAGTTTATTTCCGTCTACTTTGAACGTGAAGGTTCGCTCCATACTCCCGTTCGGACCTTCAGCCGTTGCTTTCCAATTTCCAGTGATGTCAGCGGCCGATGCGGTGAGCGCAAACACGGCCATCAAAACCAGCAGCCATTTCATTCAGGTGCTCCTTTTCTTACCTCTCCGAGAACCTCGCGGTTCGAGTGATAGACTTCACTTTGAGGCAGTCCTGGAGTGAAGTCAAGACCGCCGCGATCTTAACATGCGACCCGAACAATGGCAGGCCTTCAAAGAGGCAGCCAAGGGAGTCCGGCCGGCTCGAACGCCCCTCGCCTTGATCGTCGATAGCCCGTGGATACCTGGGTACGTAGGCGTCAGCCATCTTCAATATTTCGTCGATCCCGAAATATGGTTAGGCGCAAATCTGAAGGTCATTCAAGAGTTCCCGGATGTGATCTGTTTCCCGTCGTGGTGGGTCGAATACGGGATGGCGATCGAGCCCTCGGCGTTCGGAAATAGGATTCACTTTCACGAGAACAAAACCCCCGATCAGTCGCGGACGTTGTTGCATCTCGAAGATGTGGAATCCATGTCGCCCGTCAATCCTGCGATTGATGGCTTGATGCCGTTTGCGCTTCAGCGGTATCGAATGCAGATTCCGCGGATCCGGCAAGCCGGATACACGATTCCGGTGGTCGCGGCGCGCGGGCCCCTCTGTATCGCTTCATTCCTGCGCGGCGTGACGGAGATGATGATGGATATCGCCGAAGCGCGCGCCGAGATCCACTCGCTTCTTCAATTGACTACCCGGGGCGTTATTGACTGGTTGAAGGCGCAAGCCGGCGTGATCGGCGATTCCGTGGAAGGCATTCTCGTGCTCGACGATATCGTCGGGCTCCTGTCGCAGCGGGCTTACCGGGAGTGGGCGCATCCCTACCTGAAGCAGATCTGCGATGCGTTTCCCGCAGAGTGGGTGAAGGTCTACCACAACGATGCGAACGCACGATCGTGCCTCGCCGATTTGGCGGATACCGGTTTCGATGTTCTGAATTGGAGCCACAACATTCCGGTGCGTGAAGTGCGCCAGAAAACAGGGGGGCGGATCACCCCAATGGGGAATGTCGCTCCTCTCGATTTAGGCGTGCGCGGCACGCCTGAGATGGTACTGAACGCGGCACGCGAAGTGATCGACGAAAGCGAAGGCGAGAGGCTGATCCTCTCTGTCGGAGGCGGAGTCAGCCCGGGTATGCCGGCTGCGAATATCCAAGCGTTGGCGTCCGCGGTCAGGGTTTGAAAACGTTTGGGCTATTGCCCGGACGCGGGGCGGATCTCGATGTAATCGAGCGCGGCGGGTTCGCCGCCGCCAGGAATGCCCTCTATGCGAATTACATCTCCTGGCCTGAGCGCGATCCCGCTGGTCCGGTGGCGCGTCGAGGAATGGGCGTTGATCCCCTGTGTGGGAATCGTGTCATCCGCAACCCATTCCGATACTTCCTGGTCCGCGACGAACAGGCGAAATCGGGACGCGCCGTTGTTCTGATCGAAGTATTCGACATCGATGTCGAACCACCCCGGCTTGCCGGCATACTTCACGGATGCAGAACAATGCGTTGCCGGACACTGGACGGCTTGCGATCCCGATGCCGCTTCCCACGGACTTACCGGTGTGACGGAATAGCCGTAAAGGTTCATCGCCTCGGCCTCGGTGCGCCCGGCGTGATGTTCCACGCGCCCGTGGGCATCCGGGATTCCGGAGGTTTTTCGGAACCAGTATGAAACGGCATCGCGCCACACCTGTGCGTGTCCGGCTTGATACTCCAACTTGTGGAGCACGCGAGTGTATCGCTGCTCGTCGATGAGACTTTCGATCGACTCCCAGTCGCGGACGTAGCGCTGAGCGCCCGCCGCACCCGCGTAGTGCGAATCATAAATGTACTGGATCACCGTCTTGCCGTCGTGCAGCACGTACGTGTATGGGACATGATGCATGAAGAGAAGCAGATCGTCCGGACAGGTCTTCAGCGACTCGTACATTCGGGCGACGGGTGGGCGGTACTGACCGATGTAGCCGGTTCCGGCGGCGACAGTGCGGTCCATGCCGACGCCCTTCTCATCCGCACGATGCCACTGTCCCCAGCCGTTGCGCTCAGATGCCTCAACAGCCGGCCCGTAGTGATTCCCAGTAATCTCGGTGAGCGTTTGCAATCCGAGCGGGCCCGTATAGTCTTCAAAGGTCCGCCAGCTGCGGCCCAGCATTCCGGAGACGGTGTTGACTACGCGGGCGTTGTTGCTGAAGGTGAGCCGCACCCACTCGTTCGCGATTTGCTTTGAAGTGAGATCCGGGTTCCAGGCTAACCTCCCGAAGCCGTACAGATTCGCTTGCGAGAGATCGTGCCCCATCCAATTGTCATCGCGGCCGACATTCGCGACGCCGACGAATCCGCCGGCTGGCCGGTGGAACGTTTTGCCCGCGACCAGTGCCTTAACGGGCGCCGGCAGCTGAGGCGCGGCGTGCATGTCGAAATCGAGCGCCTCTTTCCACATCGGCACCAGGTAAACGAGATGGCGCGCCTGCCCGAAGTACTCCTGCGTGATTTGCAGTTCGATCGCCTGGTTGGTCTTCTCGAGCGCACCGAACAAAGGCGATGCCGGTTCGCACACCTGAAAGTCGATAGGTCCGTGCTTGATCTGCAGCACGACATTGTCGTCGAATTTGCCGTCCAGTTCTTTGAAATTGTCGTAGGCGGCCCGGGCGCGGTCGTTCTTCAGATTTCGCCAATCCATGTGGTGGTCGTAGACAAACCCGCGATAGAAGAGGAATCCACCGTGCGGCTTCAACGGGCGCGCCAACAGATTCGCGGCGTCGGCGTGAGTACGATGATACACCGAAGGGCCCAGCCGCCCTTCGGAGTCGGCTTTCAGAACGAACCCACCGAGGTCGGGAATGATGCGATAGATCTCGTCCACCTTCTGCTTCCACCACTCCACCACTCCCTGATCCAACGGATCGAACGTGTTGAGCCCGCCGATCTTCTGAGGGCTGCTGAAATCAACGGCTAAGACCAGGCGTACACCCCAAGGACGGAACGCAGCGGCAACGCGGGCCAACTGAGGAAGGAACTCCGCCGTGATCACACGGGTATTGGCGTTGACGTTGTTGATGGAACAGCCGTTGACTCCGAGGGACGCCAGCAAACGCCCGTAATCGGAAACGTCGGCGAGGTCTTCGCGAACGTTGTCGTTTTCAAAAGAAATGGAGCGCCCACCGTATCCGCGTTCGATAGTGCCGTCGAGGTTGTCCCACTGATTCACCCAACGCAGCGGCGCATAGGGGGTTTGCTTTTCGTTCAAAGCCGGGATGGGCTCGTGGAGACCGATCTTCCGTAGTAGTGCGAAGATCCCGTAAAGTACGCCGCGATCATTCGACGCGGCGATCAACAGATTTCGATGACCGTTCAGCACCATCCACTGCAGCGCGAATCCATCCTCTTCGATCGCACCCGGCAACGTGATGGACGGCACCGCTTTTCGAAGCTCCGAGCGCGTGCCGGCGAGAATCGCGGCCTCGCTCGACGGCACCGTTGTCTCCATCCGCAGTGTTCGGCCGAGCATGCCACGCACGCCGCGAATTAATTCTCCACGGGCCGCCCTGACGACCTCGGAATCGCCGAACGTGACGACAACGGCGGGCAAGACCCCTTCATAGTGGGCTCGGAGTTGCGGGTCATCGATCGGGGCGTAGCGGAGCCATGCATCGTGACCGTTCTCCGCATGAACCAGCGTGGCGGCCAGCAGAACGAGCCAGAGCATTGCGCGCATCTTCACATCCCCGGTTTGAGGTGCATTTCAAGAAATTTGAGGTAGTATTCCCAGTCCGACGGAATGGTCCCGTGTCCGCCCGAGTGCATGTGATAGCCGACAGTGTGCATGATGGCCTGCCCCGGCTGCGGCATCTGCCCGGTTTCAAGACCCTGCTTGCCCAACAATTCGTATACCGGCCCGGCCGCGACTGCCGCGAGAAACTCGCCTTTCGGATCGGACCAGCGATCCTGATCGCCCGTGCTCAGATACAACGGACGCGGCGCAATCAGGGCCAAGAGCATATGCGCATCGAACGGAAGCTGATCGACATGGCCGCCATACTTCTGATAGTTGCGGCAGAACTGATATCCGAAGTTCACGTTGAGATGTATTACCGTCTCGCCGTAGTCCCTGCGGCTGAGAGCAGCGCCGCCTTCACCCGAACAACTTGCGATGACCAGAGCGAATCGGGTGTCGTGCGCGCCCGCCCACAGGACCGTCTTGCCGAGCCGCGACACACCGAAGATCGCGACTCGTTTCGCATCGACAGATCGATCGGTTTCGAGGTAGTCCATCGCGCGGCTCAGGCCCCACGCCCAAGCAGAGATGGCGCCCCATTCGTCCGGAGCGGGCTGCTGCTGACCGGGTTTCAGGAAAAGCCCGCGCACTCCGAGCGAAACCCCGCCGTCGAAATCCGGGTCGATGTCGCCGTAGTAGATCGTTGCGACGCCGAAGCCGTGCGCCAAGAGCGCATCGATGTTCCACTTGGGGAATCGTGACTCCGTTCCCGCTGGCACTCGCTTCTTTTCGCGATTCCACATTTCGCCCGGCCGGATGCCCGGATCGTCGATTGATAGCGAGTTGGGAACGAAGCTGATTTGCATCACCAGCGGAACGGGTTTTTGTGCCTCCGCCGGAATGTACATCAATAGGTCTGCTTCCGGGGTGTTTCCCTTTGCCGAGAATCGGATCTCCACCTGTTTGCGGACCGCTTTACCGTCGAAAACCGGCGTCCCCTTATCGAATACGTTGAAGCTCAGGTCATGCGGACGGGCCGGACTACGCCCGTGCATCTCCGTTTCGAAAAGATGTTCGATTTCCGGGCGTCGTTGCCGAAACCACGTCCGCGCATCTCGCACATGTTTTCCGTTGGCGAGCAGAAGAGGATCGGGAAGCGAATACGCCCCGACACGAGCTTCGTCGTAGTTCGCCGGGAGGGCCGGGCGCGTCTGGGCACTCGCGACCAGAATGACACCGGCAACCAGGGGGCACCAGCGATTTCGCATGAACGAATGTTATCAAGTGCGCGGGCCGGCGCTTACACGGAAGCGACCGCCGCCTGCAGCATTGCCCGCGTGTACCCGACGTTGTACACCTCCGCCGCGTAGCCGCCGCCACCCGGGTATCCACGGATCGGGCCGCGCTCGCGATCGTAGTCGATGGCGCGAGGGTGTTCGGGGTAGATGGTGCCGCTGTATTTTTGTTTCACCAACTCCTTCATGACGCCGAACATGTCCACCTGCCCCTCATCGATAAAAACTTCCGCGTATTTCTCATACGGCTTGCGGACAATGACATTTCGAAAATGCATGTGGTTGATGCGCTTGCGGCTGGCGAAGTAGCGGCATACTTCAACGGGATCCTCTCCCATTTCCCGAGTCACGCCGCAATCGAACGTGATGCCGTTTGATGGGCTATCTACAATCGAGATCAGCTTCTTCCAACCGGCAACCGTCCCCATGATCTGCTGCGAGCCGCGGCTGAGCGGCGCAGGTGGATCGTTCGGATGCAGAGCCAGCCGCACTCCCGCCTTTTCAGCCACGGGCACCACCGCTTTCAAGAAATAGCCGATGGTCGACCACATTTCATCGAGGGTATGGGCGCCTTCGTTCTCGAGCGGCGGCAGGTCTTTCATGCGGTCGTAGTCGAAAGCCGTGACTCCCGAACCAGCGCGTCCGGTTTCTTCGTAGTAGCCCTCCATCGCGCGGTGCGCGTACCAGTTGTATTCGACAACCGGCAACCCGGCTTTGCCCGCAGCGAGGATCGACTGCTGCACCTTTTCTATGTCTTCGTCGCGCCCGGGGCGGCCGTAGATGGCGTTGTTGAACCCGCCGATCATCAGGTTATACAGGGTCACGCCACCGGCCTTCATCTTTTCTATTCGCTCGCGCAGGTCAGCCTCTTGCCAGGGGATTCTTGGGCCGCCGCCCAGCGCATAGTTCACGCCGATTTGCTTCAAGCGCCGAATACCCGCTTCGTCCATTCCGCCGCCGAGGCTGATCTTGGGCGTGTCCGGACCTTCTATGATCGGCCACGATCGGGATGGCGCTGCGGCCGAGGCCAGACCTGGCGCGAGCGCGGCCGCACCCGCGGCTTGGATCATGTTTCTGCGAGACCACTTTGAACTCATCGAGATCTCCTTCCGTAGGATCGTCACTAGCATATGACAAGAAGGGAGGTCTCGAAGCGGCATTCCGGATTTTTCAATCCGGATTTGCGAATAGAATGATTGAGGGTTTCGAATATCTGAACCGGAGTTGAAATGAGAGGTACGAAAATGAGGCCGACGAGCGCCGCCGTTTTGGGCGCGTTTGCATGTATGCTGCTAGCCCCGGCTGCTGTCCGGGCGCAGTTATTTACGCTATCGAAGGAGGAGATGATCGAGTACACGCCGGACAATCCGTTTGACCGGTTTCCCGACGGGCGCCCGAAGGTCCCCGACGATCTGCTGGAACGGGCCCGAGGTCTGTCGGCTGAAGAGATTTTCGCAGTGCTGCCCTCAAAGGGCTATCCCAATCAATATGCGGATGGATTCCACATCCTGCATCCCGGCAAGAAGATGATAGGCCGCGTTGTGACCGCGCAATTCATGCCCGCGAGACCGGATATCGAGGCGGTGGCTCGCGCGAAAGCGAAGGCACGCGGCATCGATCGATTTAATAATCAGACGGTTATAGACATGCTTCAGCCGGGCGATGTCCTGGTGGTCGATCTGTTCGGCAAAAAAGAAGACGGGACGATGGTCGGCGACAACCTTTTCTACTACATTATGAAAGCCACGCATGGCGGAGGACTCGTCGTGGACGGCAGCATTCGCGATCTGGAGGGAATTGCCGAGATGGACATGCCGGCTTACTTCCGGCACGCGGATCCCTCGTACATCAAAAACGTCACACTCACGGGCATCAACATCCCGGTGCGAATCGGCGGTGTCACGGTCCTGCCGGGCGACGTCGTGGTCGGCGATCGCGAAGGCCTGTATTTCATCCCCCCCAAACTCGTCAAGGAAGTCTGCGATCGCGCAGACACGACGCACGTTCACGACGAATGGACGCGCAAGAAGTTCGACGAAGGGAAGTACAAGTCCAGCGAAATTTATGGCAGTCCGCGAGATCCCGCTCTCAAGCAGGAATACGAGCAGTACTTGAAGAAGCGTCTCGAAGAGATGCATCAGAAGTAGCTTATGGTCCGGGTTCCGGAAGCGCGCCCGACTGCTACCGGAACCCACTCACTCGAGTATCGGCGAGCAGCAGGGAGTCTGAACGGGTTTGGGCTCCATGAGTTCGGCGCGAGTGAGATCGGGATCGTATAGATTCAACTGCCACTTTCCGTCCCGCCCGATTTTCGGACCCTGATCGATCTTCATCTCTCTCCCCAGCAGCGTCTTGTAGCCCGCCTCGACGCTCGGAACTCCGAGTGCCATGTGATGCATGACACCCAGCGTCTTTGGAGTCGGGTTGCGGACGTTGAGCATATATTCGAGCCAGTCCGTCCCGTCGGGAACGCGCATATCCACCCAATCCACACGTTGGTCGGTCATTCCGCCGTGCCAAATGTCGCGGAATCCGAGAATGTCCCGGTAGAGATGGGCTGAAGCCTCGCGGTCCTTGACGGTCACGCCGACATGGATGATCCGCCCGGAGATCCTCGTCGCCGGCAGAAACTTTCCGAAATTCTTCGAATGCAGCGAGCCCGGCATGTACTGCACGAACTCCACGTCGTGACCGTCCGGGTCCTTAATCATGAAGCTCAGGTTGCCATCGCGGCCCGGACGCACCGCTGCGGGTACCTCGACGCCGCGGCTCGCCAGGTAGTCGCGCAGTTGCCGGGCATCGGTGGTTTCGAACGCGATATGCGAAAGACGGTCCGCCGTTTCGCTCTCGAGGCCCGGGAACACTTCAATGTACTGGTGATCGTTGACCTTGAAGTAGGTCAGCATCAGGCCGCCGGTGAGCTTGTCGAGCGTGAACGGCTCCTGGTAGCCAAGATACTTTCCGTAGAACTCTCGGGAGGCCGGCAGATCTTTCGTCTTGAGGCCGATGTGCGCCACGCCGACGATCTTCGGCCGCTGTACTTGCGCATTTGCGGCGCAAACCGCAAAAACGAGCACGGCAGCCGGAAGAATGATGTTGCGGGAAGACATGGTTCCATTAGTATATCGGTGCGATCCGGTCGTTGAATTCGCTGTGGTGTCGAACGGCGTGGTAATATCCCCATCGCATGCGGCACATCTTATTCCTCTCGATGCTTTGCCTGACTGCGATGGCGCAGACGGATGCTGACGACGTCACGGCTCGGATGCGCCAACCGCTCACCACACCCGATGTGGTGGCCAGCGAAATCCGCCATTACCTGATTGCTAAAGCCCCACCGCCCCCGGTCTTCTCGGATGCAACGGCATGGAAGCAGGAGGCCAGGCGCATTCGCCAACGCTTTCTCGATGAGATTGTCTTCCATGGCTGGCCTCGCGAATGGGTAACGGCTCCGCCGCGATTCGAGGATTTGGGAGTGATCCCGTCGCGCGACACGGACTACCGCATGCGGCGGCTTCGATACGAGATCGTGCCGGGCTTCTGGTCCGCCGCCATCCTGTACGAGCCTGCTAAGCTCGCCGGCAAGGTGCCCGCCGTGCTGAACGTTAACGGGCACGTCGGCGCGCCCGGCAAGAGCGTCGAGTACAAACAGAAGCGGTGCATTCAGGAAGCCCGCATGGGGATGCTCGCGTTGAACCTGGAGTGGCTCTCGTTCGGCGAACTGGGGAACAAGGAAAATCAGCACTGGAACGCCGCACAACTCGACCTCGCGGGCGCCAACGGTGTCGGCTTGTTCTATCTCGCGATGCGCAAGGGTATCGATTATTTGGCTGCGCACCCGAACACCGACCCAGCCCGCATCGGGGTCACCGGGCTATCAGGCGGAGGATGGCAAACCATAGTCCTCAGTTCGCTGGACGAGCGGGTGACGCTGTCAACTCCGGTGGCGGGATATAGTGCGATGCGCGCCCGCATCGAGCGCGTCGCGGATACCGGCGATTACGAACAGAATGCGACCGATATGGCGACCCTCGCCGATTATCCGGTGCTGACTGCGCTCCGGGCGCCACGTCCGACTCTGTTGATATACAACGCCGAGGACGATTGTTGTTTCCGGGCTCCGCTGGTCAAGCCCGACGTCTACGACGCGATCCACCCCATTTTTCGGATGTTGGACGCCGACACTCGCTTCGGCTGGCACGAGAACCTGGACCCATCGAATCACAATTACCAACTCGACAACCGAATGGCGTTCTATCGCTTTGCCGCACAGAACTTCGGCTTGAAAGCGCCGGAGCGGGAAGCACCCGCCGAGTTGCTGACGTACGACCAGATGAGCGTCGGGATTCCTAAAGACAACTTGACGATCCTGACTCTTGCGCAGCGCCTGGCCGCACGCCGCGAAGAAGGCGGCGATTTGAAAAGCATTCTGCGGTACCGGCCGGTTACGGTTGCACGCGCCTGGCCTTTGGACAACAGCAAAAGCAAGGGGCTCGAGACTTACTCCTATCGCATTGAGTTCTCGAACGGCTTGAGCGCAACTGCCGTGTGGCTCCGCGCCATCAGCGCGCAGCCGAACGCGCGAGCGACGATTGTGCTGGACGATAAGGGGAAGGCTGCAGCCGGTGCGGCAGTTTCAGATCGCGTGAACAGGGGCGACAACGTTTTCGCGGTAGATCTGTTCCTTCACGGCGACGGAGCACCGCAGAAGCCTGGACCCTACCATTACGTGCAGATGTTCAACGCGCTCGGCGATCGTCCCCTCGGCATCCAAGCCGCACAACTCACAGCTTTGACCGCGTGGATCCAACACCGGTCGGGCGCCGCCGAGGTTCGTATCGAGACCTCCGGATTGCGCACGGAACTAGCCGCCCTCACTGCGGCGGCATTGTCGCCGAAACTCTTCTCCGAGGCAGTGTTTCACGAAGCGATTCCGTCGTTGAAGCGTCTGCTCGATGCGCCGGTGTTCTATACCGATGCTCCCGAAGCGTTCTGTCTCGATCTTTACAAGCACTTCGATGTCTCCTCGCTGAGAGCGATGGCGCAACCGACATCCATCACCGTCGAGGAAGCGAAATGAGCCGGGCTGTTGCACTGCTGGTTCTGTTCTCGACCGGGACTGTCGCTCAGGACCTGCTGGACATCGCACGACTCGACGATTCGCGCGCTTACCGCTCGTCGAGTAACAACCCGGATCCGACGAGCAACGACGACAGCCTCCGACCGATTCCCGGAGAAACAGTAGTGCTGGCGGATCTGGAAGGACCCGGGATCGTAACCCATATCTGGCTTACCGTGGCTGCCAATGAATACGGGTGGCCGCGGCTGTTGCGCCTTCGCGTTTACTACGATCACAGCGGCACGCCCAGCGTCGACACGCCGGTTGGCGATTTCTTCGCGTCGGGGTTCGGCTACGAGCGTCCGCTGCATTCGCTGATGGTCGTGAACGGTTCTGAAGGGCGGTCGCGCAACTCGTACTGGCCGATGCCGTTCCGGAAAGCCTGCAGGATCACGATTACGAACGAAGGCCGGCGGAGGCTATCGAACCTTTATTACCACGTCGACTGGCGTAAGGTGAAGGCGATTCCTCCGGATATCGGATACTTTCATGCGTGGTATAAACAGGAACTTCCTGCAGAGAAGGGCAAGCCATATGAGGTCCTGTCGATCAGAGGACGGGGACGCTACGTTGGGACGCTGCTCAGCGTGATTCAGAACGAGCCTGGGTGGTTCGGAGAAGGTGACGATTATTTTTATATCGATGGCGACAAGAAGGCCAGCATCCAGGGCACGGGCACCGAAGATTACTTCAACGACGCCTGGAGCCTCCGCGTCTCGGAAGGTCCGTATTGGGGCGTGCCCGTAGCGGAAGGAACCGGAGTTGGAGCGCGGATGAGCGCCTACCGGTGGCACCTGCGCGATCCGATCCCATTTCAGCAAAGTCTGCGGTTCGACTTCGAGCACGCCGGCTGGACATATAACAAAGATGGCTCGGTGCGTTCTGCGTTCGAGGAGCGGGCCGACCTGTTTTCGTCCGTCGCGTATTGGTATCAGGAGGGCATCGCAACAGGACTCCGGGAACCGCCGTATGGTTCCGCGCGGCTGCCCCAGGGGAATGCTCGTCAGATCGAAGTGGAGACGCTGGCCGATCAGGTTCGCACCGAGAACGGCAAGGTGGAGGTGCAGAAAGAAGTATTCTGGTCGCGCGACTTGCTGTTCCTGAATGCGAAGGGGGCTGGATCGCGGATCGACATACCGCTGGAAGTCAGTGAGGACGGCAAATACGAATTGATCGCGCAGATAGCGCACGCCCCGGATTACGGCAAATACCGGGCGTTGCTGGACGGCAAGCCAGTGGATGCGAACGGCGAACTCGAACACGAACCCGGCGCGAACACAGGCAACGGCACCGTAATCGAAGCGTGGGGGCTGGAGGTGTACGTGGCAGCCGACCACTTACTAGGGTGGCACCAATTGTCAAAAGGCCGCCATGTCGTCTCATTCGTGTGCGCCGGTAAGGATCTGCGATCGTCGGGGTATAACCTGGGCATCGATACCCTGGTACTCGCGAGGATCGCGACGCCGGACCGAACGCCGCCTCCGCACGTTCCCTCGGATTTGGCCGGATTGATCGGGACGCTGCACAGCCCCGACCCGATCCTACGCGGCATGGCCGCTCTGGCATTGCGCGATATGGGCAATGCTGCCAGGCCCGCACTGCCGGCGCTTGCCGGCGCGTTGCGGGATTCCGATACGGGTGTGCGCATGACCGCGGCCGACGCGATTGGCCGGCAGGGGGCGGCAGCGGCTTCGGTTCTCGATCAACTCATTGCCGCAGGAAGAGCGCCGGGTGAGAACGTTCACGTCCAACGCAGTGTCGCGATTGCGCTTGGTCTCATCGGCCCCGCGGCGTCGCCGTCGATACCGGTCCTGCGCGAACTCGAGAAGATTCCGCGGGTCGGACCCACGGCCACGACCGCCATTCGCAGGATCAACGGACAGCCATAGCGGGAGTGGCAGCAAAACTCAATACGCTCGCGGGCATAGAATGATAGCCGACTTCGCCACTCGAGCACGATTGGTTTGCCGAGGGCGTTACTGAGGATCGGACATCATGAAGATTACTCGACGAACCATCATTCAAAATGCGCCATTGATTCTCGGCGCGAAGACTGCCTTTGGATATCAGGCAAACTCAGCGGTCAGCTTCGGAATTATCGGGACAGGGGGACGCGGCCAGTACGTAGGGGCGCTGATGGCGAAGGATCCGAACGCGCGGATTGCCGCCATCTGCGACCGTTATGCCGACCGGATCGACGCTGCAAAGACGAACATCCCCGGCGCCGACGGCGCCACGACGTATAGGGATTATCACGAACTGCTAAACGATCCGAAAGTTGACGCGGTATTGATCGCCACACCCGTTTTTCTGCACCCGGAGCATTTCGAAGCCGCCGTGCTGGCCAAAAAGAACATTTATTGCGAAAAGCCCGCTGGGGCCGATGTCGCAGGGTGCAAGCGGATTCTCAAGGCTTGGGAACGCCGCGACAGGTCCAAGCGCATCCAGTTCGGATTCCAGCAGCGTTTCAGTTCGCAATACTTGAAGGCGCACGGATACCTGACCGGCGGCAGAATCGGCGAGATGAAGCTGATGATGAGCTATTGGGTGCTGGGGTATCTTCCGCCCACCACGGACGGGGGCGCATACAAGGACTTACCGCTTGAAGAACAGAAACTGCGCCGGTGGGGTAGTTGGAATGCGCTTTCGGGCGGCCCTATCGTCGAGCAGGACTGCCATGGCATCGACACGATCAACTGGTTTGCGAATGACGTGCACCCGACGAGCGCGGTGGGACGCGGCGGGCTCCGGTTTCCGCTGCCTTACGGCGACTGGTCAACGGATCATCACAACGTGATCTACCAGTATCCCGGCGGCGTTGAGGGTTGGTTGATCTCCATCAAGCACACGGCCGGGTACCGTGATGTGAAAGAGCAGTTCTACGGTTCGAAAGGAATGTTGGAGACGTCGAGGAAGTACATGGGGCTTCACGGGATGACGCCGGACGTGCGGTACAAGAGCGCCGACGACCTTCGCGATACCAGCCTCATGGAGCGCGAGGAGTCGAATTCCGACATCACGGGCGAAGCGACGGCTGCGTTTTTCAAAGGGATTCTCGCGGGCGAGTCGTACGACATGACGCGGACAGCTGTGGAGAGCACGCTCACTGCAATTCTCGGACGGATGGCGATCGAAACGAAGCGCGAGATTACCTGGGATGAAATGATGCGTTCGGCCTGAGGCTGCGCGCCAACATCACAGCGAACGCACAGCATTCTCCACCTGTGTGGCGAGTGCTGCATAGTCGTCTCCGTCGAGGTGCAGAGGTTTCCCGAACTTCACCACGGCGCGGCCCGGCTTCGCCATTCTCCAGGATTGGTGCAGGATTTTCTCCAGTCCGACCAGGCGTACCGGTACAACCGGCACTTTCAATCGCGAGGCCATCATGCCGACCCCCGGCTGAAACCGGTGGATCTCTCCGTGCTCGGTGCGCTTGCCTTCGGGGAAGACGAGAATGCACCAACCTTCACTCGCCAGTTCACCTGCATAGCGCAACGTGTCGAGCGCGCCCGCCTCACGCTGCGGCAGGGGGAACGCATTGAAGAATAGCGTCGACAGGTAGTAGTTCAAACTGTTCGTGAATCGCTTCGTGAAGGAATATTGTTCGGGATGGAAGTGAGCCGCGAAAAACTCCTTGGACATTGCGGGTGCGATCCTGCGGCGCCAGCGGTAAGGAAGGGCCATCATGATCGCGGGGACATCCAGGTGCGTCTGATGGTTGGGTGCGAAGATGACGGGGGGCTCCAGGCCGGCGAGGTTTTCGAGACCCTCGGAATGCACCCACGCAAAAATCCGGCCGATCGGCAGTATCCAGGTAGCAAGACTCACGTCGCGCAGAATCCGGGCAGGCAGGCTGCGATTCCAACTCGGAAAATCAGTTGCGACGGGAGTTGCCGCAGGAGCACGCTCGGGTTGAGCCCGTTCCATCAATTCCCCGACGGTTCGAGCGCTGGTGAACTGCGGTTCGCTGACGTTCAGGTCCATCATCAATTCGACGCGTTCCAGGGAACTGAGCCCCAGGTCGTCCAACGTCGTGTTTGTTGAAATATCGCGCCCTGCGACGTAACGCTGAAGAACTTTAGCGGCGGGCGGAGCGTTCGACGCGGCGGCCGATCCGGTTGCGCCGGCGCCCTGCTCAACCCAGCGCGTAATCTCGTGCCGCTTCAGTTTCTGCGTTCCTTCGGTACGAGGTAGGTCCGGGCCCGGCCAGACGCTGACACCCCGTATTCGCTGTTGATCCTCGAGTCCGGCGTTCGCCTGTCGCACGATGTCATCAGCGCTGGAACCCGGATCGAGCACCAGCACCGCATGAACGCGATCCCGGCCGACGACCGCGGAGTCCCGGACGCCCGCGATCCGGTTCAGCACCTGCTCTACATCCTCCGGAAAGACGTTCAGCCCTTCCGGCGTGACGATCATCTCCTTCTTCCGGCCACGAATGGAGAGTCTGCCCTCGCGGTCAATTGCGCCGATATCGCCGGTGTGCAACCAACCCTCGGAGTCAAAAGCGCCGGGCTCGCTCGATTCGAAATACCCGCGAGTGACATTCTCACCGCGGACCAGAATCTCGCCGTCGTCTGCGATCCTTACCTCGACCCCGCCGATCGGCGAGCCGACCGTGCCTTTCCGGGCGTGGAACGGGTGGTTCAGTGTGACGATCGGAGCGGTTTCCGTCAGTCCATATCCCTGAATGACGATATAGCCCAGCCGGGACCAAAACTCCTCCAACTCCGGCGGCAGCGGGGCCGCTCCTACCACGAACGCCCAGAACTTCCAGCCGAGCAGACGGTGTATTCGCCTATAGCGCCACCAACGGCGGAGCCAGTGAATTTTATCTCCCGGGTCCTGTGCGGCTTCTGGAAACAGGCGGATGACGTGATCGCGAAGGATCTCGAGGATCTTCGGCACGCAGACGAGAACGCTGATGCGGCGGCTGTGAATCTGACGGAGGATCTCCCCGGGCGCATAGCCTCGCATGAAGACCACGATTCCCGGCAGCATCGGTGGAATGAAGGTGGCCATCGCCTGCCCGAACATGTGGCTCAACGGCAGAAGATTGAGAAATCGGATCGGGAAAAATGGGGTACCGTACGAACGGTACTTGTGGACCTCCTTCTCAACGGGAACAATGTTTGCCAAAATGTTCTGGTGAGAGATGAGGACGCCTTTGGGATCCGATGTCGCTCCGGACGTGAAGATGATCTCGGCGAGATCGTCGCGCCCCGCTGCGACCACGGACGCGGATTCCTGTAACGTCCAATCCCATTCGCTCAATCGCCATGTTGTGAGATCCGGACCGGTGACGGTAACCTCGTCGCCGACCAGCAGGAGCCTGGCCCGGACCTTTGCTGCAACCCGTTTGAGCATTTCGATTGAGGCGCGATAGTCGATGGGCACCAGAACCACGCCTGCCAGGAGACAGCCCCACAGAGCGACGATCCACTCCGGACGATTCTCGCTCCAGATGAGAACTTTGTCGCCCTGTCGCACACCTGATTTCTGTAGGTGTGCAGCGAAGGTGCGCGCCGCCATGGCGGTCTCGCGGTACGAGCGGACCGTGGTGCGGAAACCGTCGTCGTGGATGAGAAACGGATCTTTGTGCGCGGCGAGGTCGTCGAAGAAGTCCAGAAGAGAGTCGCGGCGCATGGCCTTTCGGTTTCAGCGTACCATCGAAGGCCCGGGTTACCTTTCGCGCGGCAGTTCGGCCATTCCAGAACGAGGTAAATAGATGTTGCGAGCGCTGGAGTATGTGACGATCCTGTTGTTGGCCATCCAGGCGGGAGCCGAACCTCCACTGAAACGCTCAGTTAAGATCGCCCGCGCCGACGCATTGGCCGAGCAGGCAAAGACCGAATACGACGACGGCCGGTACGCAAATGCGATTCAAACCCTCACCACTGCTGTCGAGATCAAAGGGCCGGATGTCGAGTTGTACCGGTTGCGAGCCGCGGCTTATCTGAAAGCCGGGAAATGGGATCGCGCCGTAAGCGATTTCGATCGTGTTTTGGCTCTCGGAGCAGAGAGTCCGGATATCTACAATAATCGAGCAGATGCTTTGCGCAAACTCGGGCAATGCGAAAAGGCGATCGAAAGCTATACCCGGGCGATCCGTTTGCGCCTTGACGATCCCATGCCTTGGAAAGGCCGGGGGCTCGAATACGCCGAGATGCACAAATACCAGGAGGCGATCGAGGATTTCTCGCAGGCGCTGCATCTGAAGCCCGATTTTGCGGAGGTCTGGGCGGCGCGGGGGTCCGCTTTCGGCGAGTTGGGGAATTTCGAGCATGCGGTTATGGATTTGGATCGCGCCCTCGCGATCGATCCGAACAATGCTTCGGCGTACCAGTTGCGCGGCGGAGCACACGCGCATCTGGGCGATCTTCGGTCGGCCATCGGCGACTACACCAAGGCAATCGAGAAGCAGAAGGACAACCCGGCTGTTTTCCTGGCGCGCGGCGCGGCGTACACCGCTCTGGGCGACTATAACGCGGCGCTGGCGGACCGGGATCAGGCGGTCCGGCTGGCGCCGCAGATGTACGAGGCATTTCTCGCGCGAGGTGGTTCGTATCACGAACTCGGGCAGCACGAGAAGGGGCTGGCCGACCGCAGTGAAGCGATCCGCCTGGCTCCGGGAAACGCGCAGGCATGGTGCGCGCGCGGAACGGCCTTGTACCTTCTTGGGCAATACGGCAAGTCGCTCGCCGATCTCAGCCGCGCGCTCGAGCTGAAGCCGGATTATGACGACGCCCGCAAGGTTTACGAAAAGGCCAAGGAAAAATTCATAGAGGATGCGATCCGGCGCGAACGTGAGGGCGGCACAGAAGCCAAAGTGCCCGGACCGCTGACGGTGGTGAACGCCCCAGCTACGGATCCGGCGCCCCTACCACAGCCGATTCGGCCCATGATTCCCGCGAAGAGAGAGAGTGCGGTTATCATTCAGTCACCGGTATTGGACGCCCCGGTTCCACCGGCCGTGGTCGCGACCACACCGAAGACCGTTCCCGTTGCGCCCGCGCCGGAAGTTACAAAGCGAAGCACGCCTGGTCCACAGCCGCAAGCGCCCGCAGTTGCCCCCGAGAAGCAATCCGCATCCGCGCTCAACCAGAGCGGTCGTGCCCTGACGAAAGCGGGGCAATACGCGGAAGCTGTCGAACAACTAACTAAGGCGATTCAGCTCGATCCGAGTAATTCGCGCACGTACAACGCCCGCGGATTCGCCTATTACTTACTCAAGCGGTATTCAAGTGCGATCAAGGATTTCAACGAGGCGATACGTCTTGACCGGCACTACGCGAACGCCTTTCAGAATCGTGCGAATGCGAAGCGTGCCTCGGGCGATTCCGCTGGCGCCGCTGAAGACTTGAACGCTGCACGCAAGTTCACAAAGTGAATGCAGCTACGAGTTCATTGCGCCTTGAACCTGTTGAACGTTGAACGAAGTTTCAGAGCGGATCCGGTAAGTGATCGACATGCGAGAATTTACCGGTGCGGTATCTGAAATATGGCAGAAGGTGCTAGAACGCTCATCGGAACCCCTAGCTGAACTCCTCATGTGCGCCAAGCGGGCCATCGTTTGAAAGGGTTCAAACATGGGCCACGGCGTTGTTGCATACTGTTCGCACACGAATCTCACCATCGCGGAAAAATCATTTTGTATCTGAAGAATTCTAAACTTCCCAGTCGCGATGAAACTCGCGTACGAAGTGTGGGGTTTGGCGAAGATCTGAGTCCACTCACGCTAACATCGAATGCATGGGTATTCTTTCAGGCCGTTATGCGGTTGTCACAGGTGGCACGAAGGGCATTGGACGCGCCATCGCGGAACAGTTACTCGATGAGGGCGCTTCGGTTGCGATATGCGGCCGTACTCCGAAAACGACGCAAGATGCCGTCGCCCAACTACGCAGCCGAGGTAATGCGATCGGCATCGCTGCCGATGTAGCAGACCCAGCGAGCGTAGCGCAGTTCTTCCGTTTTGCCGGCGAGAATTTCGAGGGATTGGACATACTTGTCAATAACGCCGGAGTCGGAGTTTTCAAGCCCGTTGCTGAACTCTCTGTCGAGGACTGGCATTCGGTGCTGGAAACAAATCTTTCGGGAGTGTTTTATTGCTCCCGCGAGGCTCTTCCGATGCTACGGCGCCGCGGCGAGGGCTACATCATCAACATCAGCAGCCTGGCAGGAAAGAACGCGTTTGCTGGCGGAGCTGCATATAACGCTTCGAAGTTCGGATTGAACGGTTTCAGTGAAGCCATGATGCTCGATCACAGGTACGACAATGTTCGGGTCAGCTATATCATGCCGGGCAGCGTTTCCACCGAATTCGGATCTGGCGGAGGCGCGGACTGGAAGATCGCACCGGAGGATGTCGCCGCAATCGTGATGATGCTACTTCGAATGCCGGGACGAACGCTCGTCAGCAGAGTCGAAGTACGGCCAACGCGGCCAAAAAGATGAAACCTTTTGGCGTGACTTGCACTTCGGAGTCATGCGTGATAGGAACCGGATCCTTTGGAATGAAGGGTTTGTGAAGTAGTTCGCCTTGGACATTTTTCCATGGCTATAAACTTTCTCCTGAATCCACTTATCCCATGGGTCCTTGCGTGATCAGACCAGCAGACCAAGTTACGATGGCTCGCCCCTATTTCCTCAGTCGATTTGGCAAATGCCGGTTACACCACACCAGTTCGCCATCGTGGCACGCAGCGTGCTTGCAATGAAATCGGGAGAGGCGGTAACAATGGTTCGGCTCAATATGAAACTAGACCCCACGAAGACGGGGCGCGACGCAGAGAACCTCGAGGGTAACCTGCGAAAGCTGATCGTCGGCCAAGATGAGGCCATCGAGCAGATCGTTAACATTTACCAGATGCACTTAACCGGTATGAATGCACCTGGTCGTCCGGTCGGGACCTTCTTGTTCCTCGGTCCGACGGGCACTGGCAAAACCCGCATCGTTGAGGCGACGGCCGAATGCCTTGTCAAGAATCCCCGCTCTGTGATTAAGATCGATTGCGGGGAGTTCCAGCACAGTCACGAAATTGCGAAATTGATTGGTTCGCCTCCGGGATATCTCGGACACCGCGAAACGCACCCGCTGCTTAGCCAGGAAGTGCTGAATCAATACCACACGGACAAGTGTAAGATCAGCTTCGTCCTGTTTGACGAGATTGAGAAAGCCAGCGATGCGTTGTGGAACCTGCTTCTCGGCATTCTCGACAAGGCGACACTCACGCTCGGTGACAATCGGAAAGTTGATTTTTCGCGGGCAATGATATTTATGACCAGTAATGTCGGCGCCGCCGAGATGAGTGCCATTTTGAACCCTAAACTGGGATTCGCCACGCCGCACCGTGCAGAAATGGAATGCGGGACGGTGGGCGACAAGACCTCGACGAAGATTGCCAAGAGCGGTGTGGAAGCAGCGCGCCGAAAGTTTCCGCCGGAATTCGTAAATCGCGCGGACAAGATCGTCGTTTTCAAACCTCTTGGGCAGGAACAGTTACGCCGCGTGCTGGATATCGAATTGAATATGGTCCAGCAGCGGGTTTTTGATTCGGCAGGGGTGAACGCGTTTGTGTTTACTACTACCGATGCGGCGAAGGACTTTCTGCTGCGGGAAGGAACAGACGTCAAGTACGGCGCCCGTCCTCTGAAACGAGCCATTGAAAAGGCCTTGGTGCATCCGATGTCGAATCTGATCGCCACCGATCAGATCCGGGGGGGCGACATGCTACGCATCGATTACAACGAATGTGAGTCTGCGCTCGATTTCATGAAGGAAGCCGAAGGCATGCCTGCGCAGTACATGCAGCAAATGACAAGTGCGTCACTCAGCGCACTTGCCGGCGCTGTAGGTGCGGCACTCCCCGAAGACAGTCTGCGTGGCGTTGCACGTGGACGCGGAAAAAATCTCTAGCCGGGTCATCCAGTAATTTAGATTGCCATTCAAAGCCAGCTCGGTCTCTCCGGGCTGGCATTTTTGTTGTTCGCCAAGAACATGCGCTTTCAGCTAGGGTAGAATCCACAGAGGGATTCGACCCATGACCCCGAAATCTGCCACAACTGTGAGTTATGAATCGCCGTGGGTATCCGACGAGACGCGACTTTTCCGCAAAACCGTGCGGCGGTTCATACAAGAGGAATTCGTACCCGAACAACCGAAATGGCGGCTCCAACACCGGCCCGACGCAAGCGCATGGACCAGAGCCGGCGAAACAGGAATCCTGCTGACAGACGTACCCGAAGCCTATGGCGGCGGCGATGGCACGTTCGCCCACGAAGCGGTGGTGATGGAAGAATTGGCCTATGCCGCTGTCAACTTCGGGTCGGGTGTGCACAGCATCGTCGCCCATTACATCCTTAGTTGCGCAACCGAAGAACAGAAGAAGGACTGGCTGCCGCGAATGGCGCGTGGCGAAATGGTCGGTGCCATTGCGATGAGTGAGCCGGGTGCCGGCTCGGACCTTCAGTCGATCAAGACGTCCGCCCGCCGGGATGGCGACTCCTATGTCGTCAATGGTTCAAAAACGTTCATTACAAATGGGTGGCATGCGGGTATCATCTGTCTGGCAGTAAAGACCGATTCCCAGCAGAGCGGCGCCAAGGGCATTTCTATGATTGTCGTGGAGACCAAGGACGTGCCAGGGTACCGCGTTGGACGTTCACTCGAAAAAGTCGGAATGCACGCTCAGGACACCTGTGAGTTATTTTTCGACGACGTTCGCGTTCCGGCAGTCAACCTTCTCGGGCAGGTCGAAGGTAGAGGTTTCTATCAGATGATGGAACAATTGCCTTACGAACGCCTGACTGTGGCGGTGAACGCGGTGGCGGTCACCGAGCAGGCTGTCGCAATTACGACCAGCTACGTGAAGGATAGAAAAGCATTCGGCAAATCGCTGCTGGAATTCCAGAACACGCGTTTCAAATTGGCCGAGTGCAAAACTGAAACACACATCGGCCGCGTTTTCCTGGACAACTGTATCGAACTCCTGATCGCCGGAAAGCTGGACGCCCCTACTGCGGCGATGGCGAAGTACTGGTTGACCGACAAGCAGTGTCAGATAGTCGACGAGTGTCTGCAACTGCACGGCGGCTACGGTTACATGGTCGAGTATCCGATCGCACGGATGTGGGCCGATAGCCGCGTTCAGCGAATCTATGCCGGTACAAACGAAATCATGAAGGAACTGATTGCACGGTCGCTGTAATCTTCCTGGGAACTTCACCAGTTAGATTCTCGTCGGAGGCGTCGATCGCCACGTAACCGCAGGTGGTCACGGCAAGGAATAACGTGAGCACCTCGCTATCGCCGAGGTTGAGTTCGTAAAAACCCACAACCAGCATGCCGATCATCACCGCGATAACGCCGTGCAGAATGGAGCGACGTGCCGGGCTGTGCGAACTGCGGACCGCGCGAATCATGTCGTACAGTATTCTTCCTAGCATCCACATTAGCGCCAGCATGGTTGGTATTCCACGTTCAGCCGCATAGTGAAGGTAAATATTGTGCAGGTGTCCGTACCAGCCGGTCGGCAGGGGGCGCGGGACATCGGGTGGAATCCACTGAAGCATTTGCGCCTTCACTTGTTCCGGGCCGAGTCCGAACCATGGGTGCGCCTCGATCATACGAATCCCGGTTTTCCGGCAGACTACGCGGAACTCGTTCGAATCCGTGTCGCCGTGAGGACGAAAAACGCTGACCACCCGTTCGCGCACGTCGAACGGGTTCACAAGAAGAAGCAGCAAAATCGGGATCGGGATCAGCAGCAGTACCCAGCGGCGCCAAAACCACATGAGATAAACACCCCCGCAGAACGTGCCGAACCAGATGCTGCGCGTGAAGCCCACGACAAGCGACACGAACACAACCGCGATCGCTGCTGCTATCCAGATTCGCCACCGTGCCTCCAGACAGAACAGCAACATCGATGAAGCCATAAGGAGCAGAATCATCTCCTGGCCTCCAATGGTCATCCAGTGACTCATGAACCCGGTGATGCGTTCCGACGTGTAGTACTCGTAAAATGGGCGCCCGAGCTCGCGCGCCGCATTGACTTTCTGCGCGAACTGGACGAGGCTCCACAATGCGGAAAATGCGATGACGACGGTTGCGACCAGCAATAGAGCCCGTACCTGGTGAATTTCGCGTACGGTACTGTACACGAGTAAAACAATCAGGTATACGAAGAACTTCCGAATCTGCGGGCGGCCGCTGCTCGGGTCGACGGATAGCAACATCGAGATCACCGTACCCGCAAAGAAGACCAGCAACGGAATCCAAAAGGGCGGGAATCGCACGCGGTGATTGGAAATGAGCAGCGCCGCCAGTGCAAGCGCGAGCAGAATATTGCTCACCGCGATGGAGAACAAAATACTGATCACGGATGCGCACGTCAAGTAAAACGCGGCACTATCGAATGAGAACTCGCTTAGCTTCATAACCGTATAAACATTCGTCGGTGGCTTGACGGTGGACGCGCGGGGCTCGACTGCCAGTATGCCAAAATGAGGGTTCGCATGGAGATCTACCTGTTGCGTCACGGCATCGCGGAAACCGCCGCCTCCTCCGGCGAGGATGCTGACCGTGAATTGACAAACGAGGGCCGGCACAAGGTGAAGGATGTCGTGCGGCTTGCCGGGCGAGCCGGCGTAACGGTTTCGCTGATCCTAACGAGTCCTTACCGCAGAGCATTGGAGACGGCTCGCATTTCCTCCGATGCGCTCGAGTACAAGGGAGAACTGGTTCGCAGCAATGCTCTGACGCCTGGCGCCGGTGTTCGCGATGTTTGGGAAGAGATCCGGGTGCATCGCGATGAGGACGCGATTCTTTTGGCTGGTCATGAGCCGCTCTTTAGTGCCCTTGGCGCATACCTCCTGGGCGTTCCGGACCTGCAGATCGATTTCAAAAAGGGCGCGATGCTCGCGATCGAAGTACACAGTTTCGGCGCCGAGCCGCGCGGCATTCTGAAATGGATGCTGGTTTCGAAACTCGCTTCATAGTCTGGCGCGATGGCGGCACACCAATCGATCCTTCGCATAAAGACCCGGGGCCACACCGACGTTGTCGACATCACGTTGCAGGTGGAACAGGCAGTTCGTGCGAGCGGCATTCGCACCGGCATCGCGAACATCGCCGGGACGGGCTCGACGCTCGGCATTACTACTATTGAGTTCGAACCGGGCGCTGTCGCAGATTTGCGGAAAGCGCTGGACTCAATCGCGCCGGAGAATGAAAACTACGCACACAACGCGCGCTGGGGAGATCACAACGGCTTCGCACATCTGCGCAGCGCCTTGGCAGGCACGGCGCGCAGCTATCCTGTGCGCGAGGGTGAGTTGCACCTCGGCACGTGGCAACAGATCATTCTCTGCGACTTCGACGACCGCCCGCGCGATCGCGAAATCGTGGTGACTGTGATCGGCGACTGATTCGCGCGCTCAGGTGATCAGGTCCGTGAGGTCCGAGGCGTGCCAGATCACCGACTTGTCTTGCGCCATCCAGTAGTCCAGGTGGGGCGCATAGCGGTTCTCGAGAAGATTACGCTTCAGCTTCATCGTTGGCGTGACGAGTCCATTCGCAATCGTCCACGGATCGTTGGTCGCAACCATGAACCGCAGCCGTTCGTGCGCCTCGATTTGCCCGTTCACCTGTTCCAACAGTTCCGTCAAGTCGCGCTCCAGCTTTGAACGCTCCGTGTTGAAGATCCCTTCAGTGACGAGTAAAACGGCGAACGGCTTCGCCGCGCCGGCGCCCATTACACAGCAGGCCTCCACCGCTGGATGCGCGCCGATCAAGTGCTCGATAGGGGCAGGTGAGACATACTTTCCCTTACTGGTCTTGAACTGCTCCTTGACGCGGCCGATGATCTTGAGCCATCCATCGGCGTCCATCTCGCCCAAATCGCCTGTGCGGAAAAAGCCGTCCGCGGTAAACGCCTGGCGGGTGCCCTCCGGATCCTTGTAATAGCCCACCATGTTCATCGGGCTTCGCACCAGTATTTCGCCGTTCTCACCGATTTGCGTTTCCACGCCGGGAACGCCGTTGCCGACGAAGCCTGGCCGGCTCTGGCCGCCAACCGGAGTGTGGGTGATTCCGGTCTCTGTCATCCCGTATCCCTCGACCATGTTCGCGCCGATGCTGCGATACCACTTCAGCGTGCCTGACGAAAGAGGAGCACCGCCGGAAGCGAGCAATCGTGCGTTGTCAAGTCCCAACGCCCGGAGAATCTTCTTCCGTACAAAATGACTTACTACGGGAATGCGTAGAAGTAAGTCCAGCCGCTCTGCAGGTATTTTCTCAAAAACTCCTTGCTGGAACTTGGTCAGTAATCTGGGAACAGAAAAGAATACGGTCGGACGCGCGCGCTGTAAGTCAGCGGGGAAAGTCTTGATGTTCTCGACAAAAAAGAAATGCGATCCGAGATAGAGTCCGGTCGCTTCCACTAGCGCCCGCTCCGCGATGTGCGCCAGCGGAAGGTAGGATAACAACCGGTCGTCGTTTCCTTCCCCAATCACCCGAGTAACCGCCGCCACAAAGTAGGCGAACGATGCAAATCGGTGCATCGCGCCTTTCGGTGCACCGGTAGTTCCTGACGTGTAGATCAAGGTGGCGATCTCATCGGCCCGGCGAAGAGGCGAATCCTCGATGGGAGATGAAGCTGCAATCGCATCAGCCCACAAGGTTGTGCCGGGTCCGGGACAGTTTGGGAACGCGATGCGCATCAGACCCGAAGGAATTCCGTCGCTCATGATGCGTTCATCGTCCACCGCGCCGGCGAAGCATGCCACGCAATCGCTATGCTCGATCAGTTTTCTGACGCTTTCGGCTGCTAACGAGGGATAGATTGGAACGCTGACGTGGCCGGCCATCCAGATCGCGAGCTCAGCCATGATCCACCAGGAACAGTTCTTCGAGAGGATGACGATGTGCGAGCCGCGCGGCCAACCTTGAGCGCGAAGATATGTGGCCATGCAGCGTGCTTCTCGTACAGCCTGCGCCCAGGTCCATTCAAGTATTTCGCCACGAAACGGCTGCGTCAGGAAAGTGCGCCCTGCTTTCTCGCGTTCCCACCGATAGATGCGCTGGAGCGGCAACTCGGAATCAAGGCTGGAAGGGGACTCAAACCGAGAGTCGGGGGGAACCGGCGAGGAGTTCAAAGACGAGACGCGGTGGCTCCGCCGGGTTGCGTTCAACATGCTACTTACCTTTAAGAGTTGACTTTTCCTACCGGAGAGTAAAACACGGAGACGGCCTTGTCAATGACATTCTGTGAACAAATGACGTTAGTAAATCCGCAGGTACTCCCAGCGTGACTTAATGGATGCGTAATAGCTCGTTGTAGTTACTGATAACTCTGCATGCGGAAATTAACTACACCTGCTGTTGCGATCTGCGACGACTTAAATAACAGTCGTAGTTACCTTTCCAACTGAGGCACGGTTGAACGTTCATTCATCCGGTTGGCTTCGTCAGCTTGCGAGCATGAATGAGCAGACAAACGTGATATTCCCGTCGCAGTCAGCCGCAGGTTCCAGGTGCCACCAGCCCGCTCGAATACAATAATGGCAGATGCCCCAACCGGTCCCGCCCTCGATTGAACAGCTCGGCGACCGCCCCTTTTCCTTCTACCCGGCCATTCTCGGCATCGAGCACAACGAATGGGCTTTTCGGCGGGGCACGTGGTCGGAGATGCTGGTGCTCAACCGCACGACCGGAAAAGAGATCTGGATTCCGCGGCGGTTCATTGGCGAGGTTTCCCGGATCGATGAACCGGTGGTGATCGTCGGGTTGAATAAGGAACTCGAGTATCGGGGGGGCATGGTGACCCCGCATGAACGGCGAATTGTCGAGATGCCGCGCGCGGTCAACGACTATGCAGGCCCAGGCCCCGCCTCGCCGGCAGCGCCTCCGCCGGTGGTTGGGATCAAGTTGGAGGGCGGGGCGGAGTCGCGGGTCGGACGGATGCTGATCACGGTGATCGCTGCGGGCATCGTGGCCTGCATAGTCATCGTGGCGATTCTTTCCACCGGAAAGCGAATCAGCTACCAGCCGGTGATGCATTCCGAGTTGGGGTTTACAACGAACGACGACTATTACTCTGTTGTGAACAAGCTCGGACCACCCGCGGAGGACAAGTGGCGCTCCGATCAAGGCGAACTCCAGTACCGGCGGCTGACGTATCCGAAACTCGGGCTGTCGATCATCCTCATGGGCAACGATCGCAAAGACGCGCGGTACATCGGCGCGATGGACAACAGTTGGCATGTGGTTCACTCGATCAACCAGGACGCCGAAGCGATGCTGCGGAACCTGAAGCGCTTTTGACCGGCGATTCTTCGGCGGCCGGACCCTGTTCTTCTGCCCGCGAGAGAGGCACACGGCAGCGGACTCTGTGATAGCCTGAACTGCACGTTTCAATGGACCTCGCCGGAATCCTCTTCGACATGGATGGCGTGCTCTACAACGGTGACCAACCGATAGCTGGTGCGGTCGAGACAATTCAGTGGGTGAGGACCGAGCGTATTCCGCACCTTTTCGTAACCAACGCGACTTCGCGATCTCGCGCCCACCTCACCAGCAAACTGGGCTCATTCGGAATCCCGTCAGGCGAATCGGATATCCTGACGCCGGGTGTCGCGGCTGCCGACTGGCTGCGCGCCAACCGGGCAGGACCTGTTGCGCTGTTCGTACCCCCGGCGGCGCTACCCGAATTCGCCGGCCTCGCGCGCATCCCGGACGATGGGGCTTCGTTCGTCGTCGTTGGAGACCTGGGAGAAGGATGGGATTACCGCACGTTGAATCGCGCTTTTCGGTTGCTTCACAACAACCCGCAATCGCAATTAATCGCGCTCGGTATGACGCGCTACTGGATGTCGCCCGATGGGATCGCGCTCGATGTCGCGCCGTTCGTTGTCGCATTGGAGCACGCGGCCAGAACGAAAGCTATTGTCTTCGGGAAGCCGGATACTGCCTTCTTTGAAGCGGCAGCCGCGCGCCTCAGGCTCGTGGCCGGTCGCATCCTGATGGTCGGCGACGATATCGAGGCGGATGTAGGAGGAGCAAAAGCAGCGGGGTTGAAAGCGGCGATCGTTCAGACCGGCAAATTCCGCAGCTCTGACCTGGACGGACCTATCCATCCGGATTTTGTCCTCGAATCGATCCGAGGCTTGCCGGTTTGGTGGGAAGGCAACCGGGCCGCATAACGGGCTTACGCCCATTGAAACGCTCCCCTCTTCGGCTAAACTATCGAAGAGTTTCTGGAACAGAATCCGATTCGAAAGGGCGGGGATGAGTGATGTCAGTACTAATCGGGGGACGGGCGGTGAAGAGCGTTTTCGAGACGGCCGAGTCAAACGTGCAAGCCTTCCAGTCGGTAACGGCGCTGGTGCAGTCGCTCCGGAAAAGCCATCCGGGAGGCGTTAACACGATCCTGATCGGCCTCTCAAAGGGCAATAAGTTCAAAATCATCAAGAAGGATAATGGCATAATCGCGATCCTCATCGGACTGTTACTACCGGCGGTTCAGAGGCTGGCCGTACCAGGAGGATCGGATTTGGCGATGCTGCAAACCGCGCTCAAGCCCGGCCGCGCTCTGGGTTTCGTGATGGCGGACGGCAGCGTCCGATCGACACAAGACGCGGGCAAACGTCTCATCGACTGCGAAGGATATGCCATGTGACTGACCGAATAGGAAGTCCGTGCTGCCGCGATCTCCCCGGCGGCACGACGCGTCATCTGGAACAACTTCGGGCACGCGGCTTCGCGTTGCTGCGACAGGTGTTTCCTGTCGATACTCTGGCCGCACTCCGGCGTGCCGCGGAAGCCTGTTTCACAAGGGCTGAAAGTGGTGCCGGCGGTTTGGCGGAAGCATACCGGTACAACACGTTGTCGCGCTCGGCGCTGGTCGTTGCCCTCCAAGAGTTCGGAAGTACGGTCGAAGAGGTCTCGGGTCCGCTGAGTGTAGCCGGTCTCGACCAGCTATTCGATGGGGCAATGGGGATGGAAGTCGCATGCCGGATGGATCAGTCGTGGGTCCGGAAACGATTCGCACCATCCCGGGCCCCGCGGGGTTATCACCCGAACAGTTGGCATCAGGACGGCGGGCTCGGGGTCCAGTTCCCGCCGGTAAAGGAACTTGCAATGCCTCCGATGACTCAGTTGATGACCTGCTGGATTCCGTTGCATGCCTGCACGGGCGATCGGCCGTCGTTGGAGTTTGTGGGTTGTCGTTTAGATTCGCTGCTCCACTTCTCGGAACTCGACGACCAAATGCTGCGAGACCGGTTCGACTCGGACGATTTCTGTGCACCGGAGTTGCAGCTTGGCGACGGACTCGTGCTTCTCGGCGGTACGCTGCACCGGACTTATGTGACACCCGAGATGCGGAGCGATCGCCTGAGCGTCGAATATCGCTTGTTTCCGGGCATCAAACCGTAGTTAGAAGCGGGCAAATTGCGCTAACTTCAACCGCTTCTCCTTAGGCGATATCAGACATGTCTCCAGATCTTATCGCCAACACTGCGGTTGAAGCCGTTCGAGTCGATCATCTGGTTGCGGTAAGCGGGGACCTTTTGCAACTCGGCCACGAGAGGACTGACGTCATCATTAGTCAGCGAGTAGGTTCCATTCAGGATACGTTTAGCGATGTCCTGGCTGGTCAGCCAGACAGGTGACTGAGAATCTCGCGCTTGGCGGTGTATGGCCTCCAGGAATACAGCCTCAGCTATATGGGCCACAGTTTCGTAGTCCACTAGGGAGTGCGCTCCAAACGACTGAATGTCCAAATGAGCGTGGGTGCACTCGTGAACCAACGATGCCTGCCAGTGGTAGTCTTTGATATCGAAGCCGTAACCAAAGGCCAGCAGATCCATGCGTTGGCCGTAAGAGCCGCTAGCTCCGAACGGGATCCTCTGCTGGTCGCGAATAATCAGGCCGCCGTTTTTCAGGGCATCAGCTATGTCTTTGCGGTAAGCCGATGGGTAGACTTTGTACTTGTCGTTCTTGGTCCAGAAAAATTGATTCTTGTATTGCGCTGTTGCTGGTCAAGAACCTGATTGCATCTTCTTTGATTGCCATAGACGTTCTCCAGCGGAGATCTTGCGCTCGCTAAGAACTGCGTCCAGTATACGCGCGAAAAGAGCCAAAGGGTCGGGTTATCTGTAGATCATTGCGACGGCGTTAATGATCACTGGAAGGCCAGATCTGTATGCGTCGCGATGCGCTGGGTAAGCGTCGCGGCGCACACAGTCGCGGCGCATACCGCAATGCTGTGTTCGAGCCGATACGCACCATGCGGCGGCGCGGTCCAAACGTGTGCGGCGTACCGAATGCTCCACCGATTTTGCCAGGCGACATCCAAGTTCGAGTTCGGCACGTCTCGAGAGGCTATATTGAATCTTAGGCGGTGCGGCACTCGACCGCTTGACTCGGCGCGCTTGGAGAATTCAAACCAAACCTCATGATCGGCAGTGTATTCGGGCAGTACGAGATTATCTCCAAGCTCGGCGAAGGGGGCATGGGGGTCGTCTACCGCGCGCGGGACAGGGTTTTGGAGCGCGATGTAGCGCTGAAGTTTCTCGGAGAGAAACTCGACCCCAATTCCCAGCAGAGGCTGGTGCGCGAGGCGCGCGCGGCTTCCGCCCTCTCCCACCCGAATATCTGCACGGTGCACGAGGTCGGTGAAGCTGAGGGTGAATCCTATATCGTGATGGAGTTGATCGAGGGCGCTCCACTCGGTTCGCTCATACACGAGGGTGGGATGTCATACCAGTCGGTAATGCGATATGGCACCCAGATAGCTGCAGCTTTGAGTCATGCTCACGCGCGCAACATCGTGCACCGGGATCTCAAAAGCTCCAACGTGATGGTGACGCCCGAAGGTTTGGTCAAGGTCTTGGATTTCGGGTTGGCCATCCGGGTTACTACCGAAGCGGAAGGCGAGCGGGCAACACGGTCGATGGACTCGCTGGGGTCATCGACTACAGGCGGCACCTTGTCCTACATGTCGCCAGAGGTCCTGCGGGGGGAACCGGGAGATTATCGAAGCGATCTATGGGCCTTTGGGGTGTTGCTGTATGAGGCGCTCTCGGGCGAGATGCCGTTTCGAGGGAGGACCACCTTCGAGGTCAGTTCCTCCATTCTGAACGAAGCGCCGACGCCGTTACCTTCGCGGACACCGGCCGGCCTCGTAGCGATCGTGCTCCGCTGCCTTACGAAGGAACCGGGGCTACGATACCAGCGTGCCAGCGAGGTTCAAGCAGCGCTCGAGGCGGTTCAATCGGCGAGCATCTTGCCGGCACCTACCGGCGGTCATCGCGGAGTAAGAACTTTTGTTCATCGTGGGACCAAGCCGATTGCGGTGAAAGACGGCGATGTACTTCTGCTGGTCGGCACCATGAAAGGAGCGTTTCTGCTGCGCTCGCCGGCCGAGCGAATGCGTTGGGAGATGGCCGGACCGTATTTCCCCGGTCAGGCGACGTATGCGCTCGCTTGGGACAGCCGGCAGGGACGGCACCGGCTCTGGGCTTCCACTTATAGCGCCCTTTGGGGCGCATTCCTGCGCTCGAGCGACGATTACGGCAGGACCTGGACCGAGCCGAACGAGGCGCCGATCCGGTTCCCTGCCGATTCAGGCGTGAGCCTGAAGAACATCTGGCAGATCTGCCCTGGAACGGCCGCGGATCCGAATACTTTGTACTGCGGCGTCGAGCCGGCTGCCCTCTTCGAATCACGCGATGATGGCGAGACCTGGTCGCTGGTTCGCGGGTTGTTCGACCATCCACACCGGCCGCGCTGGGCGTCCGGCATGGGCGGGTTGACCCTCCACACCATACTGGTGGACGAGCAGAACCCCGATCGGATGTACGTTGCGATTTCTGCAGGCGGCGTTTATGCCACCGAGGACGGCGGCCGTACGTGGCAGGCACGAAATCGCGGCATTCGAGTAGTGTTTGCGCCGGAACGATATCCGGAGTTCGGACAATGCGTGCACAAAATCGCTATGCACCCATTTCGTCCGGAACGCATTTTTTTACAGAATCATTGGGGCTTGTATCGCTCCGACGATTGTGGCGTAAGCTGGCAGGACATTGCGAATGGCGTGCCCTCGGATTTCGGATTTGCCGTGGCGGTGCATCCCCGCAACCCCGACTGCGTGTATGTTGTGCCGATCGAATCCGACGAGTTCCGCTGTACTCCGGAAGGCCGCCTGCGTGTTTATCGAACGCGCAATGCGGGCGAATCGTGGGAGTCGCTTGCGCGCGGTCTGCCTCAGAAGGATGCCTACGAGACGATCCTCCGTGACGGCATGGCCACGGACTCGCTGAACCCGTCGGGCATCTATTTTGGAACTCGCAGCGGCCGATTGTATGGATCGCGTGACGAAGGGAGAAGCTGGGAAAAACTTATAGAGGGCCTTCCGCCAATTGTCTGCGTGAAAACGGCTGTGATTGGTGCGGCCGGGGCGACCGGGGCTCCGGCGAGGAAGCCGGCGCGCGCCGACCAACGGTCTTCGCCAGGCGCCTCGCCAAAGCCGAAAGCGAAGCGCTGATGGCGATCACATTTTTCATACCGGGCCCGCTCCGTCCGTTCGCCGGCGGTAACAGCGTCGTGCGCATCGAACCGTCCCCTCCCACCCTTGCCGGAGCTTTGAAAATTCTGTGCGAGCAACATCCCGGCATTCGAGATCGTATCCTGACGGAACAGGGCCAAATCCGCGAGCACATCAACGTTTTTGTGGGCAAGGAAGACATCCGCTACACCGGCGGTCTCCTGACAGCCATCGCGGATCGTGACGAGGTTTCGATATTTCCCGCGATCAGCGGAGGATGAGGGAAACCCAGCCGCTGTCGATTCGTCGCTGAGCCTGGAACTTCGTTACTCCATTCTCAACACGACCATCGCGTCCACTCGAATCGCCCGCCGAGCGGGTGCCAGCGCCGCACCGAGGGCCAGCGCGGCCATCAGCAACGCGACCGGAACCGCCCAGGCGACAGGAGATACCGGCGTCATCCACCATACTTTCGTGAGTACCGCCCTCACCATGACGAGTGCCAGTCCGGTCCCGACCAGTGTCCCCGCTGCCGTCATCCCAACTCCAGTCCGGAGCACGTGGGAGAACACCCGGCGCGAATCCGCTCCTAACGCGATGCGGATTCCCATCTCGCGAGTCTGCGTTGCCACTGCTCGCGACGTAACGCTATAGATTCCGGCGCCGGCCAGCAACAGGGCCGAAACCGCGAACCAGCCCAAGAGTCCGATGATGAATTCGTACGGTACCCCTAGCCGGTCCCTGGCGGCCCGCAGCGTCTGTACCTCGCCCGGCGGAAGGTCCGGATCCAACCCGCGGACGGCCTCTCGCAGTCCCGAAGCCGTCGCCGCCGGATCACCTGAAACGACCAGCAACACACGCATCGACTTCGGATCGGCCTGCGAATACGGAACGCATACCTCGTAGTTGGGCGCTTTCATTACACTCTGCGGCAAATCAGCCGTGATCCCCACCACCGTGGTCCAGTCCCCATTCACTTGCACTCGCTCCCCGACAGCGGTCTTGCCAGGCCAAAGCTTTGCGGCCAGCGACTCGCTAACCAGCGCCACCGGCAGCTTTCCCGCTGTGTCATTCGCGGTGAACGGCCGGCCCGCCCTCAAGGGCGTCCTCGACGCTGCGTGGTACCCGGAACTGGTCATCCGGTAAGTCAACTGCATGGGCTCTGTCGAATCGGTCTTCACCCGCGCTCCGGGTGTATCGCCGTGCACTGGCATGCTATTCACCAGTTCCGCCGACTCGACTCCCGGCAACGCTCGCGCCCGATCGAGGAGTTCCGCATAAAAACGCGTTCTCTTCCCGCTTGTGTTGTACACGCGTTCCATCGGGGTCACCTGCATCGTAAGGCGGTGTTCGAGCGGAATCCGCCAATCGAATCGCCAGTACTGCTGAAGGCTGTACAGCAACAGGCCACCGGTAGTCACCACCATGACGGACAGTGCCACTTCGGATGCCACCAGCAGTCGCGTCAAACGCTGCCGGCTGGGGCTTGCCGACTGCCCTGTCCCGCATTGCTTCAGTACGCTCCACACATTTACCCGCGAACTGAGAAGGGCCGGAACAACTCCGAATACCACCACGGTTCCGAGCGACACGGCCAACGCGAACACCAGAACACGCGTGTCGATTGAGAACCCGTCGACCCCTTCGGTTGCCAATAGCGCTCCCATCTTGTTGCTGCACCAGCGTGTTGCAGCGATCGCGAGCGCGACCCCGGCCGCTCCTCCCGCCAGTGCGAAGCCCGTGCTCTCGATCAGGAATTCCCGTATGAGCCGCCAGCGCCCGGACCCCATCGCGAGCCGTAGGGCTAACTCCTTCTGCCGCTCCGCCGCCCGCCCGAGCAGCAGGCTGGCCACGTTCATGCACGAGATCAGCAGCAGGCATCCGACCACGATCTTCAGCACCTTCGCGGCCGGCGCCGAAGCCGCCCACTGCAGCGTCGCCTGCAACCCGTCAACCCGAATCGTGCCGTCCCGGTCGGGTTCTGATTGCTGCATCAGACGCTTCCCGATAACTGACATCTCTACCCGAGCGGTCTCGATCGGCACGTCCGCCTTCAAGCGGGCCAATATCGCGAGACTCCCGGTGTCTGGTGTCGCCTCCTCGGCTGCGAGAATCAGCGGTTTCCACAATCGGGGTCCGCCTTCGATCAGCGTCGCGCGCAGCCGTCCAGGCATGATTCCGACTACGGTTGCGGGTGCACCGTCAACGCGGAGCTGCGACCCGATCGCCTCCGGGTGTCCGTCCAGGGCTCTCTGCCAGTACTCCTCACTCAGCACCACTACCGCCGGAGCCCCGGGCACATAGTCGCCTGCCGAGAATCCCCGACCGCGCAGCGGCCGGACCCCGAGCACTTCGAAGTAGTCTTGGTCGACGCTCTCGGCGCGCTCGCGCTTGGGCTCTCCTCCCACACTAACGACCAACGGTCCCGGACGGTATGCCGCCATTCGCTCGAAGGACTGCGCCTGCTTTCGCCACTCCCGGTAATCCAGGCGCCGGACCGGAGCCATCGGCCCCACCTGTTGCCCACGGGTGTAGGCCCCCCCAATCAGGACCAGGCGTTCGGCGTGCGGATAGCGAAGGGGCCGCAGGAACAGGCTGTTCATTATGCTGAACACAGTTGTTCCGGCCCCTATCCCCATTGCCAGTACTGCCGCTACCAGAATCGTGAAACCCGGCGTGCGAGCCATCCCGCGGATCGCATTTCGCCCGTCTTGCAGTAGAGCTTCCAAATCGGATGTCAGCATCTTGTATTCATCTAGGCAGACACCGCGCCCGGATGATAAGTTCCAACAAAGCCGGCCATTCGTATGCTGCTGGGACCTATTGCTGGCGAGCGAGCCGGAAGGTGCGGGCGGCAGAATCGTAATAGATTATGATGGCCTTTGCCGCTTTATCAAGACTCAGTGCGACGCGTTTCACGCCGGTTAGGCTGGCGACCGTGTTGACAGACCATGGGGTTCCGCCAATGGCGGCGATCGGCGGCGTGGCGTATTTGATGGCATTGCTGGGCGAATCGAAGTAGGCGATCCGGGGATTGTAGTAGCCCAAGAGCTGAATTCCGTTCGGCCCGGGAACGGCAATGTCGCAGACTCCGAAGGCGCCCGAGTCGTAATCGATCGTCGTGGGCGCGTACCCTGTCACTCCATTCGAGCTCGCGTAAACGAGCTGGTTCGTAGCCGGATCGCGGTAACAAAGACGTGGCTGGCCGGCGGCGGTGACGGCCATCGCGCCACTGCCGACAACTGGGCCGACGGTGGTCCAGGCGGCGCCGTTCAATTTGTACCACTGCGTCGTTTCGCCATCAACGATCAGCATATGAAGATCACCATTGCCATCGGCGCGCAGCGCGAGATCGGTAATGCCATAGCCGCCGCCTGCCTGACTCGGACCGGCCCACGCTGGGCTGTTGATCGGCTTCGTGTAGTAGAACACCTGCTGCAAACCGCTTTGGTACGGCGCTTCGTAGATGATATGTACGTTGGAACCGATGATCGCGATGGCGCTGCGTCCGACTGGATTGCCCCACAAATTGCCCGGGACCTGTTCGCAGGCGTAGCTGAGTTGAGCGCCACAGTTACCGGCACCGGGCGGGACCGGGTGGGCGTAGTAGATTTTCTTGTCGCTGGAGTTGTAAAAGCTCATGTGAGCGCGGCCTCGTGCGTCGAGCGCGACCGACGGGTATCGGCCGGAATCAGCAAAGGTCATGGTGCTCCAGCTTGCGCCGGACTTCGTGTCGATGCGCAGTTTGCCGCTGCGATACGCGAGAGCTATGTTCTCGCCGGTTTTCACACCGTTCACGTCGTAGATGGCGCGGTAAGCGCTGGCGAATTCCGATCCAGGATGCTGGTACAAAATGTATTGCTGAAAGTACAGGACGTCAATGCTGGTTGGAATTGTTTCCGTGGTCCACGCGCCCCAGGCCGATCCAGCCAGAAGGGACAGGAAGGAGAGTTTGATTGCCAGGCCTCGTCGCATCGGAGGAGTTGTGATGGCGGCGCAAGAAGCGTTTCATCGGAAGGCGGGTGAGACGGTTCGAAACTTACGCCACTTCAGACCGAGAACCGCGCGGCTTCGGATGTCCACTGAGCCAGTTCAGGAATCAGGTGGCACTGAACGAGTCCAGCTTATCCAACGAAGGCGGACAGTTCTTTTGCGATGCTCTTCATTTCCACTGCGTGGCAGGAAATCTCGGCGGCCGCCGTAGCCGTTTCTCCGGCGCTACCCGAGACATGCTGCGTGACTTTGTGGATCTGCTCCATTGCCTGCGCGATCTGCGAAATATCTATCGTCTGCTGCGCACTTCCGGCGCTCACTTCACATGCGAGGCCTCGACTCGATCCAGCGTGGTTGGCCACAGCGCGCATCACCTCGGCCACCGCATCAACCTGAGTGCGGCTGCGGTCCGCCTTCTGTGTCGAGGTTTCGATCAACTCGGCTGTCTCTCGTGCGGCCTGAGCGGATCGCTGTGCGAGATTCCGAACCTCGTGCGCCACAACCGAGAATCCCGCGCCCGCCTCTCCGGCCCGGGCCGCCTCCACCGCCGCGTTCAGCGCGAGGATGTTTGTTTGGAAAGCGATGTCGTCGATCGTGCGGAGGATCGCGGAAACGGACTGGCTGGCCTGAGCAACCTCAGCGACCGAGGCACGGAGTTGTTCGAGGCCCTCCATGCCCGATTCGGAAACAGTCGCCGACTGCTCCAACACCTCGGCCATCGACGCTGAGTTCTCGGCATTTTTGCGGGCAGTAGCTGTGATCTCCTCGCAAGAGGCGGATGTTTGTTGGACGGCAGATGCTTGTTCGCTTGCTCCTTCGGCGAGGGAGCGTGAAAGCCGGGTGATCTCCTCGAAGGCGCAGAGCATTCGATCCGCGGCGTCGTTCAGGCGGCGAGACCCGCTCCGGAGCATTCTGCCAATGGCATGGACAAGCAGGTACCCGAGGACCACGGCTACAATTACCGCGATGATGCATCCGGCGATGATCAGCGGGACCGTGCTGTCAAGTTCTCGGGAGTGCACTTTTGCTTCCGCCAAGGCGAGTTCGCTAGATCGGCGGTTTAGCTCAGCGGCTGCGCCAACCAGCTTTCCCCCGAGCCGTGCCCACTCAGAGACGGTCCTCGTGTACTCGTCACCACTTCGAGTGCCGCTGGCTACGAGATCGAGTATTTTGTTCAATTGCACTTCGTAGCTATCCAAATCGGCGAGCAGTTGCTGTGTGAGTCCAACGAGATCAGTCAAATCTTCTCGCGCAACACTTCCCTTCAGATCGGCAACGAGCGCGCGTGCATTACGGAATCGCGTCCACCCCAGTTCCAAAGCGCCGGGCTTCTGGATGGTCACGTGGTAAATGAAATGGATCCTCGCGTTCAGGATCTCCCGTTCAAACGCGGTTGTCACCTTCATTTCTGGAAGAAATCCCTGGGCGATGGCCTTTGTTGCTATAGAAGCCTGATGCATCACAAAGGCGCTTGTCGCGCCAATTGCAGTAAGAAGAATAACCATCGTCGCGAAGCCGGCTGTAAGCCGCTTCCCAACCGTCCACACGTGTTTGCCTCGGGGCGCACTCTCTGCCGGAATTCGTAAATCACTCATTCTTTATCCCAAACCTTAGTTCTACGGGGAACCTCTCATGCGATGCTCGTCTGTTTCACTTATCGGCAAAATCACAGGATTTGTAATCCGACTCAGGCGTTGCTGAAGAACTGCCGAACACCATTGCCCAGCGGCGTATGGGCCTGCAGGTTACAGAAGGCGCTTGTTGACGGCCATTGCCATCACAACACGCTATTCGGAATGGCCACTGAACAATCGGTGATTGGGAAGTGGGTTCTGCCGCCGAGGTCCTCGCCTCGGGATGCTGTGGGATAGCGGGCTCGCTCCGTTATGAACGGGCGACCGGTTAATGACGTGTCAATGAAAGCGACGGGCCTACTCGCAAGGTTGGCCCGGGATCAGGCGTTGTTGAGCACTTCCACGAAGGTAACGACGAACGGAGCCGTGCCGTCGTGAAAGGACATTTTCTCGGCAAGGTTGCTGCGGCAGATACGGATGCTGTAGTCTGAGCCCTGCACGACGGATGGGAGCGATAGCCCGACGCCGGGCGGCAGAAACGGCTTCAGGTTGCCGGCCAGCATGTTGGTTACTTCGCCCAACCCGTCGCGTGCGTCTTCACCCGAGATCGGCGCTTCGAGCGACATAAGGCGGCAAGCCCAATCTGCCGCCTGCGAGGTTGAGCATTGAACCAGAAACGCGCCTTTCCACTCGCCCGCATAATATACCGCCGCTGTGAGGTCATCCGGCCCGGACGTGTCCGAAGCATCGGCCGCCTGCACATCGAGACCGAGCATCGTCTCGAAAACGGACTGGGTGATTTCGGAGACGATGGGCCGCAGGCCGGCGGTGGAAAAGAGGTCGTTCATGATGATGCTCCCGAGGGCGGTGCCTGATATACGGTCGTGTTCTTGACCGCTTTTCGGATGAATCTGTCATCCAGATTAAAGGTCGTTTCGCTGGCGCCGAGCAGCAAGTACCCGCCGCGGACGAGCACCCGGTGCAGGCCGGCGAGAATGCGCTTGCGCGTCTCCAGTTCAAAGTAAATGAGAACGTTCCTGCAGAACACCAGGTCGAAAGGACCGAAGCCGTCCACCGGCTGGCGCAGATCGCGCGGCGCAAACTGGACCATGCGGCGTACCTGATCCTTGAGTTGCCACTCCAGTCCCTGACGCTGGAAATATTTCACGAGCAACTGCGCCGGTAATCCGCGATTCACCTCGATTTGCAGGTACCGGCCGAGCCTGGCGCGTTCGAGAATCTGCGAGGAGAGATCGGTGCCCAGGATCTGAACGTTCCAGTCGCCGAATCCCGCTTCAAGCAAAAGCATCGCCAGACTATAGGGCTCCTGCCCGGAAGAACAGGCAGCCGACCAGATGCGCAGTTCCCGTTTGAGTTGAAGGCGCCGGACGATTTCAGGCAGCAGTTCCGAACGCAGCGCCTCGAAGACGGCCGGGTCGCGGAAAAAGAGTGTCTCGTGCGTGGTCATGCACTCGATCACCTTGCGCCGCAGCGCCTCGTTCGGCTGCGTGCGCAGCCGCATGCAAAGCTGGTCGAGCGACCCCAGTTTCTCCTGTTCCATCACCGGCATCAGCCTTGACTTGAGGAGATACAGCTTGTCGTCGCCGAGCGCGATGCCGGACTCGCGATGAATATACTGCTGGAGAAACTTGTAGTTCTCCGCGGTTAGCGGGCTGTCGGTCGTCACCGCTGCGTCCCCGGGCGCTCGCTCAGGCGTAGTATTTCTGGAACGATTTCGGCCACGGGCAGAACACGATCCGCCAGACCGGCCGTAGCAATCGCGCCCGGCATCCCCCAGACGACGCTGGTGGCTTCGTCCTGCACGATGCTCAACGCGCCCGCTGATTTGAGCACTTCGGTTCCTCGCAATCCGTCGCTGCCCATGCCCGTCAAAACAACAGAAAGCACGTTCGCGCCGTAGTTCTCAGCTAGTGACCGGAACAGAACGTCGACCGACGGGCGGCACGAATTCTCGTGCGGTCCGCGGTCGAGAACGGTTACGTACTGCGCTCCCTTGCGGCGAACTTTCAGATGATGATCGCCTTTGGCAATCAATACATGGCCGGGTAGAAGTTCCTGCCCGTCCTCCGCTTCGGCAACCGGTAATCGACTCGCCGCCGCGAGCCGCTCGGCGAGTAACCTCGTGAAGGTGGCGGGCATATGTTGCACCACCAGAACGGGAACGCTCAAAGTGGTTGGCAACTGCGGAATCAGCTGTTGCAGAACCTGCGGTCCGCCGGTCGACACACCAATCGCTATGACACTGACCGCCGCCGATCTCCGCGGACCAGGCTGCGGCGGCGCCGGTTTCCGCACCGAAACAGCGGTGGAGATCCGATCCTCGGTCAGCGAAAAGAACTGTTTGACTTTCGGGACGAGTTCGCCACGCAGCACAGTAAGCGATTGTTCTAGGGTCCCGGAACTCGAACCCTTCGCCACATAGTCGTCGGCCCCAAGCGACAGCGCCTCAAAAGTCGCCGACGCGCCGCGCGTTGTGAGACTGCTGCACATGATGATGCGCAGCCGCGGCCACGACGCGCGAATCCGGCGAAGTGTCTCGAGACCGTCCATTTGCGGCATCTCGATATCCAGGGTGACTACATCCGGCTTCAGCGCAGGGATAGATGCGAGCGCGCCGGCGCCATTCGATTCCACACCGACAATCTCGATCGCAGGCTCTTCTTGCAGCGCCTGACGCAGTAGGTGCCGGATGACAACGGAGTCATCGACGACCAGCACGCGGATCTTCTCGCCCGCGCTCTTGCGCTGCCGGAACACGGGTCCCGCAACAACGCTCATTGCAGCACTCCGAGCAAGCGCAACTTGTCCTCGAGCGCCTCGCGCGTGAAAGGTTTCATGACGTACTCGTCGACGCCTGCGTTGAGCGCCCGGATCATTTGCTCCGGCTCGGTTTCGGTGGTGACCATGAGCAGGAGCAAGCCCCGCAGATCGGGACGTGCGCGAACGCACTTCACGAAGTCGAGACCATTCAGGTTCGGCATGTTCCAGTCCACCAGGACGAGTTTGATCGAGCCGGCTTCACGATCGATCGTTTCCAGCGCCTGCCGCCCGTCACCGGCCTGAAGGACATCGAACCCCGACTCGGTGAGAATGCGAGTCAGGACCATTCGCATGGCGCGGGAATCGTCAACTACCAGGGCTCGGGTCATGGTGCAAACATCACAGACGGAACTGGCGAACCAGATTCTGAAGTTCCGCGGCCATCTCGCTCAACGAGCGCGCCGCGACCTGCGTATCGGCTGCGCCTTTTGTCGTATCCTGGGCCGCCGTCGCCACGCCGGAGATGTTCTGAGCGATTTCACCTGTCCCGGTCGCCGCCTCGGTCACATTGCGACTTATCTCGTTGGTTGTTACGGTCTGTTCCTCGACCGCCGCTGCAATATTGTTCGAAATATCGTTGACTTCGCGGATGATGTTACTGATCTGCGCGATGGCGTCCACGGCGCTGCGGGCATCGCTTTGAATGGCGTCGATCTTTTGGCCGATATCCTCGGTGGCGCGTGCCGTTTCCTTGGCAAGCTCCTTCACTTCATTGGCAACCACGGCAAAGCCCTTGCCCGCTTCACCGGCACGAGCCGCCTCGATGGTGGCATTCAGCGCCAGCAAATTCGTTTGCTGGGCGATCGACGTGATGACCTTGATTACCTTGCCGATGCCGACGCTCGAATCCCCGAGGCGCTGAACGGTCTCGTTCGCGGATTCAGCGGCAGTGACGGCGTGGTGGGCCACGCTCGCCGATTCATTCGCGGCTTTCGAAATCTCACGGATCGAAACCTGCATCTCTTCGGCGCTGGTCGCGACCACCGAAACACGCCTCGACACGTCATCGCTCGCGTTGGCTACTACGTTAGCCTGAACCGCGGTTTCTTCGGCATTGCCGGCCATCTGCTGGCTGACGGCCGTGAGCTCTTCAGCCGACGCGGCAAGCGCCGAAGCGCTTTGCGATATCCGCATCATACTGTCGCGGAAGTTTTCGCGAATGCGCGAGAAGGCCTCGCCGAAGCGGCCCGCGCACGGTGCTAACGTATCGAAAATCGGGTCGCTGAGGCGCCCTTCGGCGAGCGCGGTGCATTGTTGGGTGAGGACCTGAATGGCCTCCTTCACCTGGCTCACATTCTCGGTCTTGTCCCCGCCGGGTGTTTCCGTGATGGCTGCTACATTCAGCCCCATGGACTCCAGCGTGTTGAGCACGAACGAGTCGCCGACCGCCTGCATATCGTAATTGAAAACTTTGGAAACGGCCTCCTCGGCGCGGTTTGCCGTCTTCGAGTCCTTGATGTGCTGGCGCAGGTGGATTCGCAGGAGCCTTTGCAGTTCGCAGTACGAACCGATATACCACTTGAACGGAAGGTTGATCCGATCGTGCGTCCAGCCCACCTTCAGGCGGTCCTCAAAGTAGGCGATGCCCCAGTTCTGCTCGGCGCCCGTGAACACGGAGGTGATATAACCCGCCTGCGATTGCTCGAGTTGCAGCCGGAACGTCGTGATAGAGATGCCGCGCATAACAGCGATTTCTTCAAAGAAAGCACGAGTCGGGCCGAAGGCAAATTGGAAATCGTAAAACTCGCGCGCGATAGCCGGCGCGGTCCGAACCGCCCATGACGCCAGGCGCATCAGGATCTTCCGATCGTCTTCGCCCAGGCGCACGAACTCGCGCCGCCGGGCCAGGCTGGCCTCGCCGATTCCAAAGCGCTGCGCCAGGGCACGCGCGGTCTGCGGGGGCGAGGGCGGACGCATCCATTCGCCAGAATTCAACTCTGCCACCGGTTCTGCTTCCAATACGTGACCATTCCGTGTCGGCATAAACTCTCCTTGTCTTCGCGCCTACTCTGCACCGCCAACATCCACTGCTCGCTGTTTATCGAGGACCAGCAACAATCGATCGCGTGTGCCAGCATTATTTTTTTCGGTAATCTTGTGCACGCCGCGAAGGAACGTTCGCAGCTCAGGATTGAGATTCTGCGGCGGGGGCTCGAACGAGTCCGCGCCGAGTTCAATGACATCTCCGATCCCGTCAACCTGGAGGCTCACCGCCCCGTGTTCGGTCCGCACTACGACACTAAAAGTAGTCGCATCCGGATCGCGCGGCTCCAGTTGCATGAGGCGGCGCATCTCGATAGCCGGAACGATTTGCCCGCGCAGGTTGATCAAGCCGGCAACAGAATCCGGAGCCAGTGGAACCTTGGTCAGGCGCTGGTCGCGCAGCACTTCCTGAACGCCCAACACTTCAACCCCGAGATACTGGGCGCCAACGATGAACGTGGCATACTGGCACCGGGTTCGGTCCGCACCGGGTGTCACAGGACAACCTCCGGCTCTGCTTCCACCGCGTTTGCACCGGAAATGGCAGCCTCGAGCCGTTCGAGAGAGCCGGTCCAGGGCACTGCGGCAGATTCGAGCACGCTGTTCACATCCAGGATGTCCGTCACCCGGCCGCCGATGACCGCCGAGCCAAGTAGTCCGCTGCGCACCGATCCGCAGTGGCTCTCGATGGTTTCTTCAACAATGTCGATGATTTCGTCCACGACAAGTCCTACAGCGCCTCGGGAACTTTGATAAACAATCACGTTCAGTTCGTCGGCATCGCTATTTCCCATCTCGCCGAGTGTATCGGCGAGCGACAGCAGGGGAAGAATGTGACCGCGATATTGAATCACGCCGTACCCGCCCGCCTGTTCCATTCGCGATCTCGGGAATTTCTCGAGCCTTGCCACCTCGGAAAGCGGTAGGGCGATTCGCTGCAAGGAACCGGATCGAAACAGCAGCAGTGTTCTGCGATCGCCTTCTGAACTGTTGATCGTCGCGGATGTGCCGTTGTGGGCAGTGTCTACCGAAACAGCGAATACTCCGGCGCGTTGCCCGATCCCGGCGACATCGAGAATCAGCGCGATCTTGCCGTCGCCCATTATCGTCGCGCCCGCATAGCAGTTCAGAGTCTTGAGTTGCTGGCCCAGGGGCTTCACTACGATCTCCTGGTTGTCGCTAATCGCGTCAACGATGAGACCGAACCGTTGCTCATCCGCCTGCAGCACAACGATGCTCGTTTCCTCGGGCGGCCGTTGCGAAGGAAGGCCCAGCACCTGGCTCAGATCGGCCAGCGGCAGCAACATGTCCCGCCTGCGCAGCACAGGAGCCGAGTGAACGTACTCGATCCGCTTGTGAACGGCATCTCCTTCCAGCCGTATGAGTTCATGCAAGCTGATCTGCGGAATCACGAATCGCTCGCCGCCCGAACTGACGACCAGGCCCGGGATAATCGCCAGGGTAAGCGGAATTCTGACTCGCACCGTGGTGCCCTGTCCAAAACGGCTGGAGAGGTCGACCATACCGCCGATCTTTTCAATGTGCGTTTTGACAACATCCATCCCGACTCCGCGGCCGGAGATGCTCGTAACGGCCTGGGCGGTCGAAAAGCCGGGGAGAAAGATGAGATTCAACACCTCCCGATCGGACATTCGCAGGCATTGTTCCGAGGTCGCTAATTGACGCTCGAGGGCCTTGCGCTTGACACGCTGCGGATCGATGCCCGCACCATCGTCGGTGATCTCGATATTCACCTGACCCCCCTCGTGGAAGGCGCGGAGCGAGATGCGCCCGCGGCCCGGTTTGCCAATTGCGAGGCGGTCGGCGGGACTTTCGATGCCGTGGTCGCACGCGTTCCGGATCAGGTGTACAAGCGGGTCCTTGATCGCTTCGATGATCGTGCGATCGAGCTCAGTACCCGCTCCGTCCATCTCTAGCACGATGTCCTTGTTGAGAGTGGTCGAAACGTCCCGAACGACGCGCGGCAGCTTGCTGAAGACGACACCGATCGGCTGCATGCGCGTTTTCATGACACCTTCCTGCAACTCGCTGGTGATCAGGTTGAGCCGCTGGGAAATGGCGTTGATAGTGGGGTTCTCGTGCAGCACGCTGCATTGCAGAACCTGATTCCGCGTGAGGACCAGTTCGCCAACCAGGTTCATGAGCCGATCGAGCAGGGCCACATCCACCCTCAAACTGGAGTCGGCGATGGACCCCTGCGCCGCTGCCGGGGCAGGAGATGGCTCCTCGGCGGCAGAATTGGCGGGTGCAGCCGCTTCGAGTACCGGCGCGGCGGGTGCCTTACCGGTTGGAGGCGCGGGTGCAAGATCGGGAACACCATCCCGCGTCCGCTCGAGCCGCGCGATCAGGTCCACCTCAAACACTGCTCCTTCGGTTCCGGTGGCCTCGATGGCGTCGAGCATCCGCTTGATTCCGTCCACCGACTCGAGGATGAGGCTGGTCAGGTCCTTGTCGAAAGATCGTTTCCCGTCACGTACTTCGCCGAGCAGATCCTCGGTCACGTGAGCCAGGTCCTGCAGACGGGTGAACGCGAGGAATCCGCACGTGCCTTTAATCGTGTGTATCGTGCGGAATATGCTCGCGAGCAGACCGGGATCGTTCGGCCGCTGCTCCAACTCGATCATTTCGCCTTCGAAACGAGCCAGGTTCTCGAAGCTCTCGGCGAGGAACTCGGTGACGATTTCCTGATCTTGCATGTGTGTCGGGGCGGCCGCAGCGATAGTCAATGTCGGGATCTGCTGCTCTTATCGACCAACTAGTATTCGCGATGAATAAAAATATCGTCAGAATTTTCTGGAGCAACCCGGCCGAGAATTTCGCGTCCCCTAGGCACCCCTTACATATGAGTACTCCCGACGTAGCGGCTTCCCGGAAGTTGGTCACCTGGAGCGATAAATACAGTGTCGGCTTGACCCGAATTGATGCTGAGCACCAGCGTCTGGTCGATTTGATCAATGAGTTGTACGCCGCCGTTATCGGTGGCAAAGGCGATGCCGTGGTCGGCAAGGTTCTCGCAGGACTGACCAGCTACACCTTATCCCACTTCTCAACCGAGGAATCGTTGATGAAGACCCACCGCTACCCGGATTACGACCGGCATAAGGCGGAACACGACAAACTGGTAGCCCAGGTGCAGCAGCTTCAGAGCGACTTCCGGAAAGGCAAAGCCACCGTCTCACAAGACGTACTTACGTTTCTGCAGCGATGGTTGATCGGTCATATTCTCGCCGTCGACAAGAAGTATGTCTCGCATTTGCAGGCCGCCGGTGTGAAGTAGCTCGAGCCAGTGCGGTCTCGTACCTGCCGCTCGAGATCGATTCATCATTTCCCTTTCGAGTGAAGAGCGTGGCGCGACCGCCGCTGCTTCGCGGCGACTTGGCCGGTCCATACAAGCAGAACACTCTCTGGGCAACAGGGAACCGCTGGATCCGCCGTCCCCAAGATATCGATCACTTGACGGGGATGCCCACGCCGGCGTGACGAAAGTGGAGCCGGCGCGAATACAGGCCGTGAAGTGCCGTGTGGGAGTGCGGATGGTCCAGGACGCCACCAGACGCGATATGGACTCACCGTCACCAATACGGACCGCGTTCTCGCACAGACGGTTGTTCCCGCCATTGTCATTCCGCCCGATCGATCAGTCAGCATGGATGCCATCCAGCGGCTACTGGAGCTGGCGAATACGATTCCCCCCAGCGCATCCCACCGCCGACCTGGAACGCTGGCACCGCGCGGCAAACGAGCGCAGGCCGCCTGTAGACAAATCGGATTCTTCATCGAATCAAATCGAGGTTGATAGGTGTTCGGCTTGTGGAGGATGGCAGGTCGTCGGAGGTACGCAAAAGCGGCCATTCAATGCCGCTTTATTCAGTCGAGACGCGAACAGAAATCGTGCGTGGCCCTTGTGGGAAACGAGCTCGGGCGCGCCTCGGTAGCGCACAGTGCGTGCCAGGATTTTGGCGCAATGCCCTTCCTCTTATCTGGATTAATCCAATACTCCCGGTGTAAACTAAGGAAACCTGGGCGAAATACACGGGCGCCATAGCGAGTACTTAAGCAATGCTTCTCATCCGCGCGGAGCAACTGCGCGCGCTTAATCAGCGCATGCGCAAGAACCAAAGAGATCGTATGGTGTGGCACTACGGTTCCCGCGCCGCTGAGTTTGGACTGGACCCCCGCTTCGTGGCGGCGCATATCGACGAAGGACTCGCCGAATGTCGCCGGTTCCACGTCAGAGACGAGCGCGACGTCAATCTCTTTCTCCGCATGGTGTTGCAGCACTACGGCGGCTTCCTCCCCGGTCCCGTGGCGTATCCCGCCCGTGCCATTCGCTTCCTCGCCGACACGAACTCGCCCGCGCAGGAACGTGTGCGGCGGTTCGCCGAGTGGACCGAGTTTGAACTGCGCCAGGTAAAGACAACGAATTCTGAATGAGCGAACCGAGCCAGGGCATCCCGAGCGCACAGGATAGCGGGACCGACGACGCGGTCCAACCCTGCCCCCTCGCTGCGGAAAATACGCACTGGGTGGAAATCGCACTGGTCGGCGAAGACGACCGCCCCATTCCTTGGGAAGCATACGAAATCACTCTTCCCGGCGGAAGCAGGCGCTCGGGTTTTCTTGACGCAAAGGGCAAAGCGCGCGTCGAATGCCCGGACGGAGGGTCCTGCACAATCTCCTTCCCCGAACTCGATACGGACGCGTGGGATTGGTATTCCGCATCGCCGGAAGCCAATGGAGGTTCGGCGTGAACCATACCGTAGTGGAGGGCGACTCCATACCAAGCCTGGCCGCGGCCGCCGGCCTGTTCCCGGACACCGTCTGGAACCACCCGAACAACGCCGCGCTGATGGACAAGCGCAAGAACATGAACGTCCTGTTTCCGGGTGATGTCGTCGTCGTCCCGGAGAAGAGGCGCAAAGAAGTCAGCGCGCCGATGGACCAGAAACACAAGTTCCGGCGGAAGGGAGTGCCGGTGCGGTTTCGGATCCAGATCTTCGATGTCGAAACGCCGCACGCCGGTGTCCCCTACGTGCTAGAAGCCGGCAATTCGAAGTACGAAGGCACCACCACTAACCAGGGAATCGTGGAACACTGGATTCCTCCCGACTCCCGCGAAGGCCAAATCACCTTGCGAACCAAAGGAGGCGATCGGGTGATCCGCCTGCAGTTCGGACATCTCGATCCCATGGATGAGGTCGAAGGAATCCAGAAGCGAATGTTCAACCTCGGCTATCTCCGCGACCCGTTTCAGAAAGGCGAACTCGACGAACCAACCCAAAGCGCACTCCGATCCTTTCAGCGGCGATTTCAATTGGAAGAAACAGGACAACCGGACGACCCCACGCGCCGCCTGCTCGACCGCTACCACGACGTCAGCGATCTCTTCGATCCCGATCCGTGGCTTGCGAGCGGAGCCTGACCCCCGGATAGCCGATGCCGTCACTCGACCTCGCCACCATCCTGCAGAATCGTCAGAATGCGCTGACGAAAGCGAATACACCCGTCACCTCCACCGTGTCGTTGTCGCAGGGGCTCCCCTCCACCAACCTCAACGCGGTATCCACGCCTCCCCGGAAGAAAATCTTCAGCATCCTCTCCTGGAACATTCGCGATTACAAGGGCAGCAAAATCAGCAGCGATGCGCTGATCAACCAGTTCGTCAAAATTGTCGCCGAGAAACTCGAAGTCGATCTGCTCATGATAATCGAGACGGACGTGGATCTCACTGAGGCAGTGGCGAGTATCGAAGCCGAACCCGAAACCGGTTTCGGGTATCTCCTGATTACTCCGCCCCCGAAGCCGAAGAGCGCCTACGATCCGCTGGACGACGAATCCACGCCGCGCAACGATCAGTATTACGACGAGGTGAAGAAGCGAGCTGAAAGTCTGTCGGACGGCGACCTGCTCTACTGGCCTTTCGGAAGCGAAATGGCGTTTCGGAAAGTGAATCTTCCGCCCGCGTTCGACCTGAGCGACCTACAAAAAGGGATCCTGAAAACGCACCCCAAACAGAGTGAGCCATGGTGGCTGGACCTGGAAGCGCTCGATCCCATCTATAGCGTCACTCACAAGAAAACACCGATTACCATCCAGGATTGCATGAAGCTTGCCGCAACCAAATCCTCGGGCGGCATGAAAGATTTCCAGTTCAAGCTTCGGACGGCCTGCACGGTCTGCAACGGCCTGCAAAAGATGCAGAATGTGACGGAGCCTTGCCTGCTCTGCAATGGAACGGGCGTAGTCATGGATTTCGCGTGCGAAACCTGCGGAGGCGCTAAGACCGTTTTTGTCAAAGCCCCCTGCCCAGAATGCCGCGGAGCCAGAGAAAAGGAATATCTTTGCGGCAACTGCAACGCTACGGGAAAGTGCGGGAATTGCGGAGGTTCCGGACTTGTGACGTGCGGCGCTTGCGGTGGGCCTGTAGCGGTGGCTTGCCCAACCTGCGGGGGTGCCCGCCAAGTGAATGGGCTCGTCTGTGGCGCATGCAATGGGGCGGGCGGCTGTTGGATGCCGAAGAATTGCTTGGCCTGCGGATCCAAGGGCTGCGTCAATTGCGGCATTTGCTCGGGCTCGAAATCCTGTGCTAACTGCAAGGGCACCGGAAAGGTCAGGTCCCCCTGCGACGACTGCGGCGGCGCCGGCGAGAAAGTACTCAAAGTCGATTGCGCCACCTGCGAAGGGACCGGAGCGAACCCTCAGTATCTGTGCGCGGCGTGTAACCACACCGGATCTACTCCGTGCCCTTCGTGCGCAGGGCCCACGTGTCCCAAGTGCACGGGAACCGGCAGGCTGCAATGCGTGAACTGTCAGGGACGCGGCCTGACAGATCCCTACTGCACACGCTGCGGAGGAAGCGGGCTCGAGGACAATTGCCGGTTCTGCGCGGGGACGGGAACCAGGGATCCCGGGGCGGAGGACCATGCCCTCCAGACGCTACGCGACCTGCTGACCCCTACAGCATTCTCGGCCATCGATGTCGAGACATACACGTTGCTGTGGCGTAAAGGGGCGATCGATTTGCCTCCGCGTGTGATGGGCGGACTGGCGCTGGCTTCCGGCGACAAGGCGGTCTGGCTTGACCCCAATCACGCGGGACTCTGCTCGACGGATCATACCGGCGCACAACTCGGCTATCAGAACCCATCTACCAAGTTCAACAGCCGCATGCCGTACGTGATTCCTCTCTACATGGATATCAATGGGAACAAGCGGCAGGCGGTTCCGATTGTGCTCTTCCACGCGATCTGGGGCGAGGTGAGCAAGATGAAGGCCAAGGACAAGACAGACCTGGTGGTGGACCGGGCTAAAAGCGTGCTCTTACTCCAGAATCTGGGCGTCCACACCAACCAAGGACTAGTCCAGGTGAAGAATGCGCCGGGAAGCATTCTCGTCGGCGACTTCAACCTCGATTACGAACCAGGCGGGATCAAACGGGATCCCTATAACGAGACTGTCCAGAGCGCAAAGAAGTCCACGTTCGCCACTCTGATCAAAGACGGCTACATCATTCCGGTTGGCGGCACGCAGACAGGCCTCACCACCAAGCCCGTCGGCATTAATGTGCTGACTGGTGGGAAATCGGCTCCCAAGAAAAAAAAGGACATCCACACCTACGCCTACGATAACTTCTTAATCAAGGGCGCCGACCTTCAGGGCAGTATCGTGAACTGCGGCGTCTTCAATATCCTGGGCTTTATCGAAGACATTTTGAACAACGATCAGAACCTCTGTGACGCTCTCGACAAGGAATACGGCAGCGCGTTCGTCAACAATAAGGTGCGAGCGTTTTATCTGTACCATGACCACATCAGCGACCACTTGCCGATCATTCTCGATCTGCTGGTTGACGAGATCGACCCGCAGTACAAAAAAGAGCTCGAAGAGAAGAAAGACTATCTGTTGAAGTTCCAGCCCTCGACCGCCAAACAGCGCTACCTCGGAGAATGGAAATCGTTGGCCGAGGCAATCGGGGAACCGGCCGTGAGTGTGGGTTCGGACAAACTCGCCAAGGTCAGGGGTAAAGTCTGCATGACTCTGTACCGCAGTATAGTTGGGGTCGAGGCGGGGGGCGTCGTATTCTTCGGCAAATCGGGCATGAAGGACGTGTCCAGCGCTCTGATAGGCAAGACGGCGGAAGGCGTGTTTGAAATTGGCGAAAAGGTGAGCCTCCCGCTTTCCGACATTCGCGGAACCTGGCTCCAGATCGCCAAGACGGACGAGAAGGGCTTCCGGTCAGAAGGATTGAAGGACGGTACCGAGATGATGCGGGGCCGTCTCACCTGGATGGACGATCAGGGCAACGTCGCCATCACTCTCCGCACCGGCACCGGAAAAACCGACGTGATGGTAATCCAGGGACAAGGCAAGCTAACGGGGGATGCGGCCAACATGGGCGACTGGGTTCTCGCGCAATATAAGAACGGATAGGGCTGGGATTACGCGGCACACTCGCCACCGGCGAAGGCTGGGGGGAACCTAGTGGGATTGATTCTAAAGAGGCAAATGGTCGGGCCGGCGAGATTCGAACTCGCGACCTCTTGCACCCCAAGCAAGCGCGCTAGCCAGGCTGCGCCACGGCCCGATGAAACTTCAGTGTACCGCACCCTGCCGCTAGCGCGCCTTCTCTACCACGCATCCGCGCACCACTAAGCCGCGCGCGCTGTCTCCGCTACTTCGGGCGCCCCAACCACGTTCAAGAATTGCTGTCCCAACCGGCTCAACCGCTGCTTCGCGCGCGATTTTGCGAGCCGGAACTGCGTGTCCGTCAATGACATCTCCTCGCAGATCTGATCCTTCGACTGCTCGTTCAAATAGAACCGCGTCAAAATCTCGCGCTCTCTCGTCGACAGCGTCGAGAGCAGGTCGCGCATGATATCGGTGCGCTCGCGTTCCGCCAATGCGTCCTCGGGGGTCGCCGTCCGATGGCGACTGGTCACCCAGTGCCGGAGCGTTCCCGAAAGGCGTTCATGCCGTATCTTCACGCCGATCTTCGAGAACAGCGACAGTCGCGCCACTCCGTGTATGTAACTCGGCAACGCGCCAGGTTCGCGCAGCTTTCCTTCGCGAATCGCCTCCACGACCACAATGAACATGTCGTGAACGCGATCATCAAAATCCTGGTACCCGATCTGTCGCCGCAGAGAAGCTGACAGGATTCGAAACACTGAATAAAGTTGATCGAGGCCGGCGGGATGGCCGTTGCGAACGTTTTCGACCACTTCGGCGAAAGAGGGCAAATTTTCTATTACCGGGTATCCAAGAGACATAATCAGAATCCTTGAAGTTCTAATTTACCTCTCGGAAGAGCCCATGGAAATTCCTCAAATTGCGTATCAGTATTGTCTTGTGTCCCTAGGGAACCCTACAGGAAATCCTGTACGTCGGCGGAATCAGATAGAACCCGGTGGCTTTTGATCGTTCTGTACGGCGCGGTCGGCGGCTCCACTAAATGCCTGGACTACAATCCACGCCTTGTTCGCAGTCGGAACACGAACCCGATGCTTCAGGACTTCGAAATTCGAAGCTTCAATCCTCCTGAGCAATTGATGGTAGATTTCGATCAGCGCCCACAAACTGGCACGGCTACGGGGCGCAACCAAACGCACTAGCGGCAGACCTGCCGAATAGTACCATTCGGCTCTAGACGCCTCAAAACGCAGAACTTCCCGTAATGCTTCGGTTGCTTCCGCCGCGCGAAACGAATCTGTGGGAACGCTGAACCGTTCCAAGTCCTCCGAAGGCAGATACACCCGGCCGTTCCCCGCATCTTCCCGGACATCCCGAAGTATGTTCGTCAATTGAAATGCAATCCCGCATTTTTCGGCGAGCGGTAACGCCTCGGGCGATTCAAAGCCAAAAATATGGATAATTGTTAATCCGACAACCGACGCAACCAGGTAGCAGTAGCGGTACAATTCGTCGAATGTGGATATGGTTCGCGGCTCGAGATCGGAACTTACGCCTTCAATCATGTCGAAGAAGTAGCGATGCGGAATTTCGTACGTGCGCACCGCATGGTGGAACGCCGGCCACAGGGGATGGCCTGAAAACCGACCCTCCAGCGCCGACTCGAGATCCGCCCGCCAGCGCGCTATCGCCCCCGCCCGATCGCTTTGCGTCTCATCGTCGCTCAAATCGTCGCAATAGCGCATGAACGCATAGATGGCGCACATCGCCTGCCGCTGCGGCTTGGAAAGCAGGACGAAGGAGTAATAGAAGTTGCGCGCTCGCCGCTGGGCCACCGAGCAGCAGTACTCGTACGATTGTTCGACGGTCATGCTGCGGGATGAAGGACCGCACGGCGCACGATGGCAGAAACCAGAAGCCGTGCTCGCTCCAGTTTTGAAATCGCGGGACGGCTCGTCAGTACGTCATAGTCCTGCTCGGCGATCTTGTCGAGCACACGCATACCGCCCCGGCTGAACAGGTCGAGGTCGACGGCCAGGCGACGATCCACGGTGCCGGCGAGCGGCAGGCCAACAAGGAATAACTGTCTGGTCTTGTCGACGATCTCCCGCATCGCCGCCGCAAATGCGGGAGTAAATCGCAGCGCGAACAGGTCCTCCAGCGGGTAGCCGTGCCGATCCAGAACCTCGAGCGGTATGTATATGCGGTCCTTCTTGAGATCCACCGTCACATCCTGCCAGAAATTCGCGAGCTGCAAGGCGGTGCAGGTGGCGTCCGATAATGCCTGACGATCCGCATCCGAATAGCCGCACAGATATAACACCAGCCGCCCCACCGGATTCGCCGAGTTGCGGCAATAGCCGAATAACTCATCCCAGTTGCGGTAACGCGTCACCGTCTGGTCCTGCTCGAAGGCAGTGATCAGGTCATGGAATAGTTGCGCGGGCAGGGAATACCGCTCGGCGGTTCCGCGCAGTGCAACGAAGACGGGGTGGGCGGCGCGTCCCCCATACATTTCGCGAAGTTCTTTCCGCCACCACGCCAGAAGCCGCAGGCTTTCCGCGACGTTCCCGATCTCGTCACCCAGATCGTCGGCCCACCGGCAGAACGCGTACACATTGTAGAAATCCTGGTGCAACCGCTTGGGAAGCAGGAAACTGACAACGTGAAAATTCTCGTAGTGGTGGGTAGCCAGCCAGCGGGTATAGCCCAGCGCCTCTTCCGGACTCCACACAGCACGCATGGACTCGGCGGACGCGATAAAATCCACCGGTCCGAGCAGCGGGCGCGGCATTCTCGTTTATGGAATGATGGCGGTCTTCATGTGGCCGTTATGGCTCATGAGGTGCCGCATCACTTCCAGCAAATTCGATAACGGTTCCACGCGATTCACGAAATCGCGCGAGGTAATTCGCCCTTCTGCGATGAGGTCGAGCGCTTTCCGGATGTGCTTTGGCGTGTGGTGAAAACTGGCTTTGCACGTCAGTTCGGAGTAATGCAGCAGGTTGGTGTCAAGGCTGATGCTGGTACCCGTGGGACAGCCGCCGAAGAAGTTCACAATCCCGCCACGGCGAAGCATTCTGACGGCACTCTGCCAGGCGTCCGGAACTCCTACCGCTTCAATCACGATGTCGGCTCCGTGGCCGTTCGTCAGTTCCTTGACTCGCGGCACCAGGTCTACGCCATCGTCCGCTACCAGGCCTTCGTCGGCGCCCATGTGCATGGCTCGATCCAACTGGCTTTCCCTGCGGCCAATAGCGATAACGCGTGCTCCGAACAGGTGGGCGAGGCGCACGAACATCGAACCGATCGGACCGAGACCGATTACAACCAGGTTGTCTCCGGCTTGCACACAAGTTTCCTCCAACCCGCGGAGAACGCAAGCCAGCGGTTCTACCAGTGCAGCATCCTGGTAGGTAACACGGGGCGGAATCTCCAGCAAATTCTGCTGGACGATCCGCGAAGGAATGCGAATGAATTCCGCATAGGCGCCGTTGTTAAACAGCAGATCTTCGCAGAGATTTTCGAGCCCGCGGCGGCAGAAAAAACAATTCAGGCAAGGTGCCGAATTCGCCGCTACCACACGCTGGCCCACATGCCAGTTATGCACATCCTCGCCGACGGCAACGATATCGCCGGCAAGCTCGTGTCCGAACAGGGCTGGCGGCACGATCATCCGGGCATGATATCCGCGGCGGAAAACTTTTACGTCAGTGCCACAGGTGAGTGCGGTTCTCACCCGAACCAGGACATCGCCTTTCTCAATCTTCGGAACAGCCACCGGCTCGATCTGCAGGTGCTCCTTTCCGTAGAGCACGGCGGCCATCATCAGGTTATTCACTTTGACCTCTGTGGCTGAACCACTATTTTCAATGATTGCTCGTTTGGATGCAATGCAAGTTCGATTCCAGAGCCGATATCGTCGAGGGGCACTCGATGAGAAATCAAACTATCGACGGGCAGTTCACCGCTGAACACCAGATCGGCAGCCTGCCTCTGAAGATCTACCGACGCACTGTAGGCGCCGCACAGCATACGCTCTCCCATACAGATGTCCGCGCCGGACACTTCGACGCGCTCCTGATGAGAGGTTTGGGCGAACAAAAGGATGCGGCTTCCAGGGCGGGAAATCCGCATCGCCTGTTCGACAATCCCGGGCGCGGAAACGGCGACGATCACCAGATCCGCCCCGCGGCCGTCGGTCGCCTTGCGAACCGTGGTTTCGAACTCCGTATCTCGCGGGTCAAACGCCATCGCCGCTCCGGCCGCGCAGGAAAGCGATCGCCGCCTGCCAAACGTATCGCTGGTGAAGATCCGCGCTCCGCTGCGCTTCACCAGCATCGTGAACATCAGGCCGATCGGCCCTTGGCCCAGGATCGCTACGGTCTCCCGAGGTTGCGGGTCCATCTGGACAACCGCCTTCAGACAGGTATTGATAGGTTCCACCAGCGATGCGCGATCGAGGGATACGCCGGGAGGGACAATTTCCACACCGTCTCGGACAATCCAATCCATGACGCGGACGTATTGTGCGAACCCGCCGCCGGCCGCTTCTCCGTACCCGGCCGTGATTCCTACGCGCTTATAGCCGGGGCATTGAGCGTACAGCTTGTGCTCGCAGTAAAAACAATTACGGCATGGAATGTGATGGAACGCGATGACCGCGTCGCCGGGGCAAAACTTCGTTACGCCTTCGCCCACCGCAGCCACGATCCCAGCAGTTTCGTGCCCGAACACTCGAGGCGGCGGAAGCAGATCGTACTCGATTTTCTTCAGGTCGGTATGGCAAATGCCACACGCTTCCACGCGCACCAGAATTTCGCCGGGACCAATCCTCGGGACCGGGACACGGTCCACCGATATATTCCCCGCGCCGGTATATACGGCGGCCCGCATAATACCGCTTGCGACGGGTAACAATTCAGTCCGGCTAAAATCGGCAGTCTGCAAGAAAGTCTCCTAGGGACTCGGCGGCCCGCCGGCAACTTCGTTCCATCCTGAGCAGCGAAGGGATACGGGTCCACGGCTTGGATAACGCCGACAGTACAATGCGGCTGCGGCTGAACCGTCCGTTTGAATCGCGCATGCGATTGAAATCGATTTCAAATCCCTCCGACGCGCTGTCGGATATACTCCGGATGCAATAGAACGGCACCTCCCACAGCCAGGCTCGCACTGCAACCGCTGCCGCCTCCATCTCCACCGCCCGCGCTCCCGTTGCACGTAACTCCTGTTTTTCCTTAACGCTCGAAGCCACCCGATTGACTGACACAATATCGCCCACCCCGGCCGCCGGGCGCACGTGCTTCGGTTCGTGCGCGGTATACGTCTTCCCGCTATCCTTATCCACCACAGCTGTGGCGATGAAAACATCCCCGCCGTTCAACGCAGGATCCAGGGCGCCGCAAAACCCCGTGCTCACAACGGCATCAGGGCGCATATGGCGCCGCGCGGTATCCACCGCTGCCCCCGCCAGTTGCATTCCGGGGCCGTGCGCCACAAAAACCGCGTTACTACCATTCAAGTCACCTTCACAGGCGAATCGCAACCCCCACTGCAGCGTGCGAACACGAGTACGCTTCAAAACTCCTTGGAGTTCCCTCGCTTCCGCAGCCACAACAAGAATCGTCCGCTTGTTCGGAGGTTCCGGCTTAAGCGTATCCATTGGCTCGAAACCATTGAACCGCCTTGCGCAACCCGTTGTCGGCGGTTCCCGCACTGAATCCTAATTCACGTCGTGCCTTATCGCAGGAAACCCACATCTTTTTTCGGGCCATTCTAACGCCCTCGAGCGGGGCTCGCGGTTCTTTTCCAGTAACATACGAGGAAGCGGTGCTGATAACCCCGGCGGCGTAGGCCAGCATATAAGGGACGCGAATTTTCGGCGCTCGCAATGCGCTGATACTGGCAAGATGCTCGAGAATGGCTCGAAGCGTCATGTTTTGCCCGCCGAGGATATACCGTTCGCCGGGGCTGCCGTTCTGAAACGCGAGAATATGCCCTGCGGCCGCGTCTTCCGCGTCCACAACGTTCAGGCCGGTTTCCACGAAAGCGGGCATAGCTCCGCGCAGGAAATCCACAATGATTTTCCCGGTCGGGGTCGGCTTGAAATCATGATCTCCAACCGGCGCGGTGGGGTTCACGATCACGACCGGCAATCCGGCGCCGGCAAACTCGACGGCGACACGTTCGGCTAGAAACTTCGACCGCTTATAGTGGCCCGTCATGTCCTCCAAACTCACCGGCGTTGTTTCGTCGCCCAACCCTTCTCGAGGTATGCCGATACACCCCACGGTGCTTGTGTAAACAACGCGTTCCACTCCAACTTTCCGCGCGGCCTCCAAAACGTTCCTCGTCCCGTCCACGTTCGACCGGTACATCCCGGTTGCGTCCCGTGTCCACAGCCGGTAATCTGCGGCGGCATGAAACAAGGCGCCGCAACCGGCAATGGCGCGCATCACCGAATCCGGATCTCGCAAATCCCCATCAACACGCTCGACGCCTTCCAATTCAATCAGGCGGCTACCCGGGCGCACCATTGCCCGCACCCGGTGACCCCGCCCGATCAAACCACGAGCGATGTGCCAGCCCAGGAACCCGCTGGCCCCCGTAACTAAGGTGGGTTTCAACGGAGTGTGGCACGAACCGGACGGGAGTGGTTCGCGTCTGGACTGGATGCGGCACCCGGCGCTTTACCGCTATGCTCGACCGTTACTGCGGCGCTACGACTGATCGCGGTTGCCGGGCCGCGCTCCAGCACCGGCAAGCGTTTCCTTAGCTGAGCAACCACGACAGTTGTTTGAAGCTGTCCGTGAATTTCGAGTTCAGACCGATGGCGGCCGAAGGCTCAAAGCCGACATGGACCATGCAGTGCTCACAACGCGGATCGTTACCAGGACCGTAAGCCTCCCACTGTGTGTGGGTCATGAACTCCTCGAACGTTTTATAGTGCGCGTCCGTGATCAGATAACAAGGTCCCTTCCACCCGAGAACGTTGTACGTGGGACTGCCCCAAACTGTGCACGGAAGCTCGCGATCGCCCTTCAAAAACTCCGAGTACATGGGCGAGTTGATAATCGGAAAGCGGCGCGACATCTTGTCGATGTCTTTGAATTTCTCGTTGATGTCGTCGCGAGTCATGAATATGTCGCGGTCGTTCACCGCGGAATATCCATATGCTGGTGAGATTGTGTGTCCGTCCACCTGCCATTGTTCGAGATACTCGAACATCTGCCAGATCTCGTCCATGCTGGTCTCGCGGTACACAGTCGTGTTGGTCATCACCTTGAAACCATTCTGCTTCGCGATCTGTATACCTTCGATCGCGGCCTGGAAGACGCCCTCCCGCTCCACGCAGAGGTCATGCGTCTTTTCCATACCATCGAGATGCACGTTCAAGAAAAATGTGTCGTTAGGCCGGAAGTCGCCGATCTTCTTCTTGATGAACATCCCGTTCGTGCACAGGATCACGTTGCGCCCGCGCTCAATCAGTTTCGTGGACATCTCGCCGATTTTGGGATGAAGGAAAGGCTCACCGCCGCAGATGGAGACCGTCGGCGCGCCGCACTCGTCCGATGCCGCCAGGCACTGTTCGAGCGTGAGCATCTGCGAGATCGTGTTCTCGTACTCCCGGATTCGTCCGCACCCCGTACAGGTCAGATTGCAGGCATGTAACGGTTCGAGCATCAGCACAATCGGAAAACGCTTGTTCAGCATCGGGTGCGGTCTGCGATCTTCACCTGTGCTGACGTGCGTGTACACGATCTTGAACGGATTCGAAGGATCCTTCGGAGGCGCTACCGTTTTCTGCCACTCGGGACGCGGCCGCATTTTGTTGCGAGCGATGTAGCCGGCCATTCCGGCAACCATGGATAGAGGTAGTCTCATGTGCGGTTCATCCCGAACTCGGTTCGTGTCTTCAAGTAAGTAGATAGGGCCAGCAATGGGAACGAGTTTCGATAGTAGTGATAAGTCAGATAGAACACCTTGGGGAATCCTGTTCCGGTGAAGAGATTTTCATCCCACGTCCCGTCCGATCGTTGCTTTTCGATCAGATATTCGACTCCCTTTTGCAAGCTGATACTGGTGGTATCTCCGCCGGCCAAGAGCCCGAGCACTGCCCACGCGGTCTGCGATGCCGTACTGGGAGCACTCGTGTACGTGTTGTTACGGTAGCTTTCGCAGCTTTCGCCCCACCCGCCGTCGGCGTTCTGAATGGAACGAAGCCACTCGCCGGCGCGAAGAACGTGAGCCTCGCGATCGCTTTCGCCGGCCGCCGCCAAGCCGCGCAACGCTAGGAACGTTCCATAGACGTAGTCCACGCCCCAACGCCCGTACCAACTACCGTCGGGCTCCTGCGTGCGCTCCAGATATTTGACGCCGCGCCGGATCGCAGGGTGGTTCTTGTCCAGGTGCAGGCACAGGGCTTCCAGCACCCGTCCGGTGATATCGGGGCATGTCGGATCGAGCATCGCGTTGTGGTCCGCAAACGGGACGTGCGAAAGCATGGTCAGGTCGTTGTCCACATCAAAGGCTGCCCATCCTCCATCTTTGCTTTGCATGGCCAGCAGCCAGTTGATGGCTCGCTTCACGGTCGCCTGGTGCGCGGAATTGTTCGAGGCTCTGGCGTGATGGAGCGCCAGCAGAACCTGCGCCGTATCGTCAATATCCGGGTACCATTCATTGGCGAACTCGAAATACCAACCCGATGGTTCGACGTTCGGTCGCTTTACGGACCAGTCACCCTTGCGCCGGACTTCCTTTGCGAGCAGCCAGTCGGCACATCGTGACATCGCCGATACCGGAGCCATCCCGGATTCGCCAAGCGCATACGCAGCAATCGCGGTGTCCCAAACCACCGAAAAGCACGGCTGGAAGAAGAATTCGTCCTTCGAATCGACCATGAGCCGGTCGAACTGCCGCTGGGCCTCGACGCGGTCCGGATGATCCGGCGGGTAGCCGAGCAGATCGAGCGCCATAATCATGTACTGCATTGAAGGATAAATGGCGCCGAGGCCGTCGCTGTATCCGGCTCTTTCGAGCATCCATCGCTCGGCGCGGCGGATTGCGCGCAACCGGATCGTTTGCGAGCCATAACGTTCCCACGCTTTGAGAACGCGATCCAACGCGATAAAGAAAGTGCGCCAACTGACGAGCTTGTCGCCAAAGGAGAACGTTACAGGCACGCCAGGTTGAAACAATTCCTGAAGATTGAACCCGGCCGGGACCGGACGCGCCGGGTTCTTTGAATGAACTATCGATAAGGGAATAACGATGGCACGCGTCCACGAGGACATCTCGTAGATCAGGCGTCCGCCCAACATCAGTTCAGGCGGGATCGCGGGTGTTCCCTCTCGCGGGTAAAGGTTGAACAGGCTGAGGTTCACCTTCACATAGCTGTTGGCTGCCTGAATGCCGCCCAGATCGAGAATGCACTTACGCGCGGCGGCAAGACGGGGGTCGTCATAAGCGACGCCGGCTAGTTTCAACGCGAAGTATGCTTTTACAGTCGCACTGATATCGGGTGGGCCACCGTTAAAAATATTAAATCCGCCGCCGGGTAATTGCCGGCTCAGGATGGCCTGAACAGCCTTTTCGATAACTGGACGTGTTGGCGGATTCCAAACGCCGTTGTCCGGTGGGTGAAGCCAAAGCTGCAATAGGATGTAATCGGATTCAAGTGTCGTATCGGCCGTCAGGTTCGCCCACCAGTAACCCTCCGGATATTGCCGGTCCAGCAGCGCCTGAGCCGCACGGCGCGTAGCCTGACCCGCAGCCGACGACAACGTATCGGCAAGTTGTACGCCCGAACTCATACTCTTGAGCTAGCGATGGTTGTTAGCTTAACTGGCGCCGAATCGAGACGCGCGGGAAGGGAAAACCGGACATCTTCGTCCTTCAGTTCGACTTCCTCTATTTCAGAGAAGCCGAGATCGGACTTGAGATACGACAAGAGCTCTTGAACTAAGTGCTCAGGGGCGGAAGCGCCCGCCGTAACCGCGACAGTGGCGGCCTCGCGCAGCCATTCGGGATTAACATCCCGATGGTCGTCGATGAGATGCGCCGGAACTCCAGCCTGCTTACAAACTTCAACTAACCGGCGTGAGTTCGAGCTGTTCTGAGAGCCCACAACCAGTAAGGCCCCGCACTGCGGCGCGACTGCTTTCACCGCGAGTTGCCGGTTCTCGGTTGCGTAACAGATGTCCTGGGCCGCCGGACCCTGAATTGCCGGGAACCGCTCTTTCAGCCGTGCGACGATGTCACGTGTTTCGTCCAGGCTCAGAGTGGTTTGCGTAATAAACGATACTCGCGACGGGTCCTTCACGTTGATTTTGTCCACGTCTTCCACGGATTCCACCAATACGGTAGATTCGGGAGCCTCGCCCAGGGTTCCAACCACCTCGTCATGATCCTTATGTCCGATCAGAACGATGGTGTAATCTTTCCTGGCAAACCGGACTGCTTCAATGTGGACTTTCGTTACGAGAGGACACGTTGCATCGATAACGTCCAAATGGCGTTCCCGCGCCTCCAGACGCACCGCGGGCGATACTCCGTGAGCGCTGAAGATGACTCGCGCTCCTTCCGGAACCTCGGTCAGCTCTTCAACGAAGATTGCGCCAGCGGCGCGCAATTCATCGACAACGTGGCGATTGTGGACAATTTCCTTCCGAACATAGATCGGAGGACCGTAGAGATTGAGGACGATTTTAACCACATCGATTGCCCGCACCACGCCGGCGCAAAAACCGCGCGGACGCAACAGCAGGATTCTCTTAGTGGGTTGCGACGTACTCCGACTCTCGTCACAATGCATAGGGAAACTCACATTATAGCAGGGCGCCTGATATTCGACGTCCAACGCTATTTAGACGTCCAACGCTGTTTATAAGTATCGCAGCTCATTGCGGCGAAAGCGGTTACCGTACCGGCGTCACTTCACGACGATGTTGATCAGTTTATCGGGTACGATGATCACTTTGATGACTCGCTTGCCTTCGACGGCGCTTTGGATCTTGGGCTCGGCGAGCGCGAGTTTCTCCAATTCCGGAGCTGGTGTCCCGAACGGTGCGGTGATTTTCGCGCGAAGCTTCCCATTCACCTGAACCGGTATCTCGGCGGCCTCTTCCTGCGCAAGTTCGGGATCGAACGACGGCCAGCCTTGCCGGAACACCGGTCCGCTCCGGCCTAACTGTTCCCACAACTCCTCGGCCGTGTACGGAGCAAACGGTCCCAGCAGGAGAATCAGCTTCTCGAGCACCTCGGGAATTGAGGCTGCCGTCATCTCCTTCTCGACGTCATACAGCGCGTTCACCAATTCCATCAGGGCGGCAATCGAAGTATTAAAATGCCACCGATTATCGAAATCGCTGGTGATTTTGCGCACCGTTTGATGTAATTTGCGAATCGCTTTACGGTCGCCGTCGGTGGCTGGGGCTCCCGCCGGGCCGGGGTCGCGCTGGATGTTACGTGTCACGAACCGGAATACGCGCTCGAGAAACCTGTGCTGGCCGCTGACGGCGGACTCTTGCCAGTCCATGTCCTTTTCGGGCGGCGCAGCGAAGAGCACGAACAACCGGCAGGTATCGGCGCCGTACTTCTCCACCATCTCTTCGGGATCGACGATGTTTCCCTTCGACTTCGACATCGCCGTGCCGTCCTTCAGCACCATCCCCTGCGTGAATAGGTTGCGGGCGGGTTCGGCGTTCGGCACCATGCCGATATCGCGCATCACTTTCGTCCAGAACCGCGAGTAAATCAAATGCAGGATGGCATGCGTAACTCCGCCGATGTATTGATCGATCGGGAACCATTTGCCGGCGATTCCCGAATCGAACGGGGCGTTCGCATTGTTCGAGTCGGTGTAGCGATAGAAGTACCACGAGGAGTCCACGAACGTGTCCATCGTGTCCGTCTCGCGCCGCGCCTTCCCGCCGCACTTCGGACAATCGACATTCAAGAATGCAGGCACGTCCCATAACGGCGACCGGCCCGTGCCTGTGATCTCCACATTCAGCGGAAGCACCACCGGCAGTTGATCTTCGCGTACCGGAACGATACCGCACTGCTCGCAATGAATTACCGGGATCGGCGTGCCCCAATAGCGCTGCCTCGATATTCCCCAATCCTTAATGCGATAGGTGATGGATGGCTTGCCGAATCCGTTCTTCTCGGCGAACCGGCTCATCTCGAGTTTTGCGAGTTCGCTCGGAAGGCCGGACCATTGACCCGTGTTTTCGGTCACACCGTACTCGGTGAATGCCTCTTTCATCGTGGCTGCATCCGCCAGTTCGCCGTCCACCGGGCGGATAACGGGGCGGATCGGTATACCGTACTGTTTGCAAAATTCGAAATCGCGCTCATCGTGCGCCGGTACCGCCATAATCGCGCCGGTGCCGTAGCCGATCAGCACGAAGTTGCCGATCCAGATCGGAACCTTTTCGCCGCTGTACGGGTTGATGGCATAGCGACCGGTGAACACGCCTTCTTTCTCGAGGTCGCCCGGATCTTTGTGTGCGCGCGCGTCGACCATTTCCTTCACGCGCGGTTTCACGTCGTCGCCCACCAGGCCTTCCACCAAACGATGCTCCGGCGCCAGAATTACGCAGGTGGCCCCGAAAATCGTATCTACCCGAGTCGTGAAAACACGGATCTTTTCGGCGGATTCTTCCAGCGTGAAATCCACTTCCGTCCCCTCGGAGCGGCCGATCCAGTTGCGCTGCATCGTCAGAACGCGCTCCGGCCATCCGCCCTCGAGCGTGTAGGTGTCCTTCAGCAATTCATCCGCGTAATCGGTGATCTTCAAGAACCACTGCTCGAGTGCTCTCTGTTCAACGCGCGTGGTTTCGTGACGCCAGCAACAACCGTCCACCACCTGCTCGTTGGCCAGCACGGTGGCACATTCGGGGCACCAGTTCAGCAGCGCTTGCTTGCGGTAGGCCAGCCCGCGTTCGAGCATCTTCAAAAAAAACCACTGGTTCCACCGGTAATACTCGGGCTCGCAGGTCGAGATCTCGCGGCTCCAGTCGTAGGCAAATCCGAGCCGCTTCATCTGCCGCTTCATCTCGGCGATATTTGCGAGCGTCCACTCGCGCGGCGGGCGGCCGTGCTTGATCGCGGCGTTTTCTGCCGGCAGTCCGAACGCGTCCCAGCCCATTGGGTGCATCACGTCGTAGCCGCGCATCCACATATAGCGGGCGAGCGCGTCGCCGATCGAATAGTTACGAACGTGCCCCATGTGCAGCCGTCCGCTCGGATACGGCAGCATCTCTACGACGTAGTACTTCGGGCGCGTGGAATCTTTTTCGTTGGCGTAGATCCCGGAATCGTTCTTCCACCGATCGTGCCATTTCAATTCGATTTCTTTGTGATCGTACGACTTTTCCGGCATAGGCTCTGGAGCTTTTGGACGTTTCGTAAATCGTCGCCTTCTCGGTCGACGGGTGTTTCTGCGATGAAGGCTTTCCCGCGGAGCTTAGGGTGGGACAGGATTCGACGAAACCCTTCTTCTCCAATATAACCTCGGCCGATGTGCTCGTGACGATCGACGTGCGAGCCAAGCCCTGTTTTCGAATCGTTTGCGTGGAATACGGGGATGTTTTCGAGGCCCAGCACCGCGTCTAGCAGCCGCATCGTTTTGCGCAGCCCGTCCGCGGTCGCGACATCGTATCCCGCCGCGAGACAATGGCACGTATCGATGCAGAAGCCGACCTCGAGATCCGTGAATTGGGCCGCGTACTGCTTCATCACCGTCAACTCTTCGAAACGGCTGCCGAGTGCGGCGCCGGAGCCCGCCGTGTTTTCGAGCAGCAGTTTCAATCCGCGGGTGTTGAGCCCTTGCGCCGCTTCGCCGAGGGATTTGCAAAACGTGTAGATCCCCAACTCGACGGTGTGCCCTCTGCAATTGCCGGGATGTGCCACCAGGAACTCGGCGCCGATCAGGAGCGCGCGTTCGATCTCGCCCCGGAATGCGGTGACGGATTTGGCGCGAAGGTCCTCGTCACAAGACGCGAGATTAATGAGGTAGTTATCGTGAATCGCGAGCGGCCGGAGATCGTATCTCTCGCGGGCCTTTTTCAGCAGCAGTACCGCTTGGGCGTCGGGCAGACCCGCGCGCCACATGCGCGGACTGGCGGAAAAGATCTGGAACGTGTTTGCGCCGAGGCGAGCCGCCGTGAGAGCGGCTTTCTCGAGCGAGCCCGAGATGGAGGTGTGAATGCCGATTCGCAATTCTACATTTTACGAACCGGTGTAGCGTAATTACCGAAGTGACGCGTGGCCGCAGCCCACGTGAACAGTCCGAGTGCGAGCGCGAATGGCAGCGCCGTCGCGGGTTCGGGGACAGCGTTGGTTTCGAACGTGTAGCTGAACGGGATCGGATTTCCCTCAGCGTCGGAGACCTCCAACAACTGTATGTATGCGTCGCCGCTAACGTATGCCCATGACGACCACGCCTGCAAACTGAGTCGGTAGGTCCCCGTAATCTCGGTTCCGAAGATCATCGGGTTGATAGATGTACTGTACACTGGCGGTAGATCTGACGAGGCAGAGACACCGTCCATTGAAGCCTCTGCTGTGAGGCTGCCTCCGTTATGCGGCCAAGAATCACCATTCGCCTCGGCCAGCATTAGATAGCTCCCAGCACCGGTTCCACCAAAGAAGGTCAGGCTGTACGTTCCAGAGTCCACGACAGAGCGATGAATTGACGTGCACGGCGATTGCTGAGGGTCAGGACAGTAATACCCGAGGTTGAGCGCGACACTGAGGAGGATCGGCCGGCCGAGGCGGCACCGGTCAAAACGAGTGCGAGTCCCAGAAGACGTTAACATCGGTTCCTCCGGAAAGACACAATCCGACTGGAGTATACACCCGCTCGGGGGCCCTGAGGCTTTGGCCGGTAACATACCGCCGAATCTATGAGATGCGTAGCTTCGTGTCCGATTATTCGAGCCTGAAAACGGATGGGTCCCGCCAGGGCTCGTTTTGCGGTTCATCGGTTACCCGACTGCGCTGAATCCGATGGTCGCGCAACAATTGTTTGATCTCCGAAAGATCGTTCGCCATGGTGAACAACCGGTATACGCCCGCGAACAACAGGCCGTATGCCATTATCGAAGCGAAACCGCTGACAAGTGCCAACAGCACAGACATACCTGAACATCGGCAGACCGAACGGCCAGCCGCATAAGGCGTTTCACTGAGATCGGAAAAGATCAGCGCACAACAGTCCGGGCCGCGCCAGCCTTCATCTCGGCCAACCGGTTCGCGCCATCCACATCCCCCGGCTGGTACCTCAACGCTGTCGAAAGCTGCTCGATTGCGTCCTCCACTCGTCCCTGGTTGTACAGTGCGAATGCCAGGTTTTTTCGGACGGGGCCAGAGGCCGGATCGATCCGAAGGGCTCGGTCGAGGTAGTCCGCGGCATCGCGCGCCCTCCCGCGATTGATGAGAATCACCCCGGCATTGCTCAGCGCTGTGAATCGTTGCGGATCGGGAAGCGAGCATCGCAGCGCTACGTCGAACTCGCGCAACGCGTCCTCGGGCTGGCCGGTCTTCATCAACGCCATCGCGTAGTTATACCGGCCGGGACCGAACGTGGGCATCAGACGGACGGCAGCCGCGAACTGGGGTGTCGCTTCGGCCACCTGACCTTGCTGCGCCAGAACGGTGCCGAGATCATTGTGAGCGGGCCCGTACTCCGGGTCGATACGTACCGCCTCGGAAAATTGGCTTTGGGCTTCGGACAACTGCCCCCGACTCTCGAGTGCGTAGCCGAGCAGCGTTTGACCGATCGGGTTCTCCCGTGTCACCTCGACCGCGTGCTGGAACAACGTAACGCCGTCTCTCCTATAGCTGGTCTGAACGACCGCCACCCATGACAGAGCCAGCACGGTCGCTGTTGCCGCGACACTCGCAACTCGGGCCGAAATCCGCGAGCGCTCCACCACGTCACCCGCCGCCCACGCCACCGCCACGAACAGCCCCGCATGCGCAATGTAGACGAAGCGGTCGGCGCTCGGCTGATAGCCGGCCTGAATGATGCCGACGGTGGGTATCAAGACACCGGCAAACCAAGCCCAGCCGAATGCGAAATAGGGATAACGGCGGACCCGCCATAGTACCAGTACGGTGATTCCAATCAGGAGCGCGAGGCACGCCGCCACTTCGGTACCGGGGATGGACCGCCGGTAGGGGTAGATCGCGCTCATCGCATGCGGCCAGACGGTCTTCGTCAGATAAGTGGCGTATGCTACCACGGCGTTCGCGGCGCGTCTAGTGAACGGCAAGTCCCGAACCAGTTCGGTTGCGCCATAGTGTGTCTGGCTCAGGTAGGTGACGATACTGTCGATAATCGATAGAGCTATCAATGGCATCTTCTCGATCACCAGTGCGCCGCCGCGATCGCGGCTCCAGCGTCGCAGAGGCCAGAAGTCCAACAACAGCAGCGCGAACGGTAGAGTGACCGCCATCGGTTTGGCCATCAGCGCACCTAGGAAGAAGAGTGCGACAACCAGATAGCGCCGCCATGTGCGATTCTCCGCATAACGCGCATAGGCCCACATCGCCGAGAACCAAAAGACCGCGCACAGCACGTCTTTACGCTCCGACACCCACGCGACGGACTCCACGTGAAGCGGGTGCACTGCGAACAGTGCGGCGGCGAAAGCGCTGCGCCACTGCGCGCCCGTCAGGCGCCGGAGCGCGAAAAAAAACAGCAAAACGGCCGCTGCGTGCAACTCGATATTCGTACTGTGGTGCCCGCCTGCATTGGCCCCATACAACTCCTGGTCCAGGATGTGGGTGAGCATCGTCAACGGATGCCAGTAGTACGGATCGACGCTGGCGAAGAGATGAAAGAATCCAGTCAGCGTAAGCCCGGCCTGCACAGCGGGGTTGTTGTAAACGTACAGGTCGTCATCGAAGTTGACGAAGGCAAAACCGGCCGTTTGGCCATAAATCAACAGTACGAGCGCGATAAGCACGGCCGGAATGACAAGATTACGGACGTTGGATTCGGAACTACGAATTACCCTGGACGGTACTGGTTTCTTAGTACGGCGCATGACGGGCGATAGGTGCGTCAGGTCTGATTGTAGAGCACCGGCGCATGTGCGAAGGAATGGAACTCAAACGCTATTTTCAGTTACGTACGCCCTTGATTTCTAAGGAGAGTTGGGCTACATTCGGTCAGGTCACCCAACACATTCGGAGGCGGATTCTGGCTAGGCAAACAGTTGCTCTGGTAGCAAGGTTTTCCGTTGTATTGATGTTTTATGCGGCGATGTCCGCGTACGGGCAAGATGCGGCGCAGCCAAAGCTGAACATCCTCATCATCGAGGGCGACGGCGCAATCAACAATATCAGGAGCCGTGTAGGGCGGGAACCGATCGTAGAAGTCACCGACGAGAATCACAAGCCGGTGGCTGGCGCGATCGTCAGTTTCACTGCTCCCAACTCCGGTCCGGGCGGTACCTTCGGCAATAGTGGACGCCTGTTGACAGTCACTACGGATCAAAACGGCCGGGCCGTGGCTCGCAATTTTCGACCGAACCAACAGGCCGGGCAGTATCAGATTCGGGTGACCGCCACTTATCAGGGCGTGTCGGCATCCACCGTCATCGCGCAATCGAACGTCATCGGCGCGGCGGCAGCGGCGGCAGGCGCGGGGGGCGGTGGCTTATTTGGTATTGGAATACCCGCAACGATCGCGGTGGTTGGAGCGGCGGTAGCGGGCACGGTGCTGGGAATTCGAGCCGCTACGGGTGGCGGCGCGGGTAAGGCGGCGACGGTGAGTGTCGGGCAGCCCAGCTTGCCTTAGACAACTCGGTTCCATTCCATCGTCAATCCGATTTCGCATTACTGGGGTAATTCGAGGACTATGCGCGCACTCTCATACCGCTGTTTACCGGCTGTCTGTCTCTCCATCGTGATTCCCGTATTTTCCAAGGCCGCGGAGAAGAAAGTGGAGTATCTGGCAAGTTCGGCCGCGAACTCGCCGGCGGGCTTGCGTGTCCCCGTCAAGGGGCTGCTGGTTGATCTGAGGACCGGGCAGGTGCGCCCGGTGGTTGGCGCGGCAGGCGCCGCCGTACTCGGCGAAACGTTAACGGCTCCTGCGGAGACTGGACGTATTTGGATATCGCCCTCCGGCGCTTACGCGATTGCGGAGCGCAACGACGATCAGCCGATCTCGGTGTTCGCAGGCCTCGGGACCGCATCGCCATCGCTACGGGTCCTAGACGGCGGCATGTTGCAGGCGGATTCGATTGAATTCAGCCGCTCCGGTTCAACCGCTGCGATTTACTCGAAAGAACTGCGGCGCGTGCAAGTCATTCGAGGTTTACCGGACTTGCCCTCGGTTCGTAACCTGGATCTCGGCTCGCTCTCCGGCGACGTCACGGCACTTACGCCCAGCGAAGACGGTTCGACGCTGCTGGTCGCGGTAAGTGGTCCGGCTAGCGGCGGCGGTGTTTTCCGCATTGGCGCCGACAACGGAATCGCCCCTGTTCTGGCGGACGTGAACGCGGCTTCCCTTCAATTCGTCTCGGCGAGCAGTGCACTGGTTGCCGATGCCGGTGGAAATCGCATCCTCTCGATCAGCTTCGATGCCGGCCGGGAACCTCAATCGAAAGTTTTGGCTGGAGCCGATGCAGGAGTTGACCATCCTGTCGGCGTCGCAGTGCTCTCTGATGGCCGAACGGTGGTTGCCCTCAACAGCAACTCGAAAACGGCACTCTGTATCGATATTCAATCCGGCGAGACGAAGCCGGTTTCCTTGCCCGCGCCCGCTACAGCTTTGCGTGCGGTCCAGGTACCGAACGGCATCGCCATCCTCACCGATCAGCCTGCGGGTTATTGGCTGTTGAGCGTGGCTGGTTCTGGCGAACCGGTCCTATCGCTCATTTCGGACATTGCAGTAACCGCGAGCAAACAATGAAAACAGGACCTTGGTATTCGGCGGCAGTTCTAATCCTCACAGTTGCTTCAATTCCGTTCGTTATACAGGAGGGTTCGTCTGTCCACCGGTTTCATGCCGGTGCGGCAATGGCTGGCCAGAGCGCCCGTAGTGCGCGGCTTGTTCCGGCGTCCCATGCCGCCCTGGGTTCCTCGAGTAAAGCTCGGATTTTTGAAAACTTCGGTAAGTTGCCGATACCGTTTGAGCCCAACGCGGGACAGGCTCCGGCGGACGTCAAGTTTCTTTCGCGCGGCCGCGGCTACGCTTTGTATCTCACCCAAACGGGCGCCACGATCAGAATGACAACGCCGGAAGGCGATGACCAGGCCACGGTGCGCATGACGTTCGAAGGCGCGCGCGACGACGTGAAACTCGCCGGCGATTCGCCTCAAACCGGTAAGAGCAACTATTTCCTCGGGAACGATTCCGCGCAATGGTACACGAACGTCCCTCAATACGGCAGGGTCCAGTACCGCGGGCTTTATCGTGGTGTTGATCTCGTTTATTACGGCAACGAGACCGAACTGGAATATGACGTTGTTGTCGCCCGCGGGGCCGACCCCAACCAGGTGCGCCTTCGATTCGATGGCATCGAACGGCTGCGAATCGATGGCGGCGAACTGGTGCTGGTCACCAAGACCGGCGAAATGCGGCAGCGCAAGCCGAAGCTCTACCAGTACGCCGGCAACCGCCGCGTGGAAGTCGCCGGAAAATACGTGATCCACGGACGCGACCGCGTCTCCTTCGAGGTTTCGGGTTACGATCGCACTCGCGAACTGATCATTGATCCCACGCTCTATTACTCCACCTACGTCGGCGGGGGCGGCGTTGATTTCGCCAGCGACGTTGCCGTGGACGCAGCAGGTAGCGTTTATATCGTTGGCGGCACCGATTCTTCGAATTTTCCCGGCTTCGGCCGGCAGTCGTTCCAGCGCGCAGGATTCATCACGAAGCTTTCACCCGATGGCGTTTCGCGCGTGTATACCACTTATATCGGCGGTTCCAATACGAACTGGACAAAGGGCGTCGCTGTCGATAGCAGTGGCAATGCGTACGTCACCGGTTTAACGGATTCAACGGACTTTCCGACCGTGTCGCCTCTTCAAGGTTCGAATGGCGGCGGACGCGATGCATTTGTAGCCAAGGTCAATCCAACAGGCGACGCACTTCTCTATTCGACATACCTCGGCGGTTCCGCTGAAGACTACGGCGCCGGCATCGCCCTCGATTCGAGTTCCAACGTCTATGTGACCGGAACCACGCTGTCCACTAACTTCCCGACAGCCAGCCCCATTCAGGCCAACAACGCCGGCGCCGGGGATGCCTTCCTTTCAAAAATCAACGCCACTGGCAGCGCGCTCGTATACTCGACCTACATCGGCGGCAGCGCGGCGGAATCGGGTGAGGGCGTGGCGGTCGATCCCTCCAACAACGCTTACGTGACCGGCGGCACCAGTTCAAAAAACTTCCCGACCGCGAGTCCTCTCCAATCCGCAAACGCCGGCGGCGTGGATGGATTCATTGCGAAAGTCAACGCCTCCGGCAACGCTTTTAGCTATTCGACGTACCTGGGCGGAGCGGGCACCGATTGGAGTCTAGCGGTTGCTGTCGATTCCACCGGCAGTGCCTACCTCACCGGATACACCACCTCTACCGACTTCCCGACGCGAAATCCGCAGCAGGCCAACATGGCGGCGGAACCGATGCATTCGTTTCGAAAATCAACGCCGCGGGTAATACGCTGACCTACTCGACTTATTTGGGCCGCGGAGGCGAAGACTACGGATTCGGAATCGCTGCCGATAGCTCCGGTAATGCCTACGTCGCCGGCACCACCTCCTCTCCGTTGTTCCCCACTGTGGGATCGCTGGAGATCTCGCAGGGATCGGGCCGCGAGGTGTTTCTCACGAAGTACAACGCGTCCGGCGCCGCGCTTTCACTATCGGTCCGCTTCGGCGGCGCGGCCTCGGATGAGGGAAGCAGTATCGCCATCGACGGCAACGGTGCTGCCTACATCGCCGGTTCCACAACATCTACCGACTTCCCGACCACTGCGGCGTTCCAGTCGAATAACGCCGGTGCCTACGATACGTTTATCACCAAGATCTCGACGTGCGACTTCACGTTCAACTGGACGCCGACTTCTCCGTTCGAGGCGACCGGAGGCGGTGGCACTTGGCCCGTGACGGTTACGACCAGTGCCGGCTGTTCGTGGGTTGCGACCTCGGGAGTTCCGTGGATCACCGTGGCATCCGGCAGCCCTGGGAACGGCAGCGGAAGCGTAACCTTCAGCATCGCGGCCAATGCGGATAGTTCGCCGAGGTTCGGCACCGTGACGATAGCAGGCACTACGTTCAACGTCACCCAGGATGCCGGCCCGACGCTATCGACGAATTCCGAAGGCGTCTTCTTCGCCGCCACCTACGGCAATACCTTGCCCAGTCAGACCGTTTCCATCTTCTACGGTTCGGCTGCCTCTACGCCCTTTACTGCGACTGCCCAAGTTGCTTCGCCGACCGGCGGCAAATGGCTTACGGTATCCCCGACGAGCGGTACCATCACATCTGGCCAGGCGACACTTACCGTTTCCCTCGACACCTCGGGATTGAACTTCAACCAGTTCAGTATTTACTCGGGAACGATTACCGTCAACGCAACGGGTTCTACGAACACGCTGACAGTGCCGGTCACGCTCTACGTTTACCCGGCTTCGGTTAGCGCGTCTCCCACGCGACTAGGATTCGCCGTGGACGTCAGCGGTAATGGAACCGCATCGCAAACCGTATCTCTGTCGAGTTCTACCCAAGGCACGATTTCATTCACCGCGAAAGCCAACGATCCGTGGCTCACCGTCACTCCGGCAACGGGTTCTACCGCCGGTGGCGTTGCGACACTTACCGTATCCGTCAACAGAACCGGGCTGCGGAACGGCACTTACGTGGGGTCGGTCACAGTCACTCCGGCGGTTGGCCCGGCATTGACGATCTACGTAACGTTCGTGGTCGCCGGCGATTCGGGAGGGTCAACTCCCGACACCTCGACTCTGAGCTTTTATTACACGGTCGGCGACACGCCGCCTTTTCCGGAAACGGTCCACCTGGCCAGCAGCCAGCCTGGATCCTACTTCGCCTCCGCACCGTCAACGACCCCAGGCAGTGAAGGCGGATGGCTGAGTGTAAGTCCTTCGTCCGGGAGCTTGCCCGGCGACTTACAGGTTTCCGTCGATCCTGGTGGACTTACTCCGGGTACATACCAGGGGTTGGTCGATATTCAGTCGACGATCGGTGAATCGCCGTCCTCACAGCAGATCGCCGTCACGATCACTGTGTTTGCGAGTGCGCTTTCTTCGGACACTTCCGAACTGGATTTCGCATTTACCACGGGTGGTACCGCTCCGTTTTCGCAATCCGTGTACGTGTTTCTGAATACGGGCGGATCGGTATCGGTGTTTCCCTCGGCTACGGTTACCACACCGGCCGGCGCAGCTTGGCTCCACGTGACTCCGCGCGTAGCGGAGGGGCTTCCCGCCTTCTTCACGGTATCCGTGGACACCACGGGGTTATCGCCGGGAGTCTACAGCGGGTCCGTCACATTTTCGAATCAGCAGGGTGCCGATCCGCTGACGATCCCGGTGACGTATACGGTATCTTCTCCATCGCTGTCCGCCAATCCATCGTCCGTTTCCGCGGTGTACCAGATTGGCAGCAACCCGCGGCCCACGCCGGTTACGAATCCGGTATCCGTCACCAGCACCGGCGGTCCGATCGCCTTCGGAGCCACCGCTGCCGGCGGTAGCTGGTTGTCAGTCACACCGTCCAGCGGCGTGACGCCATCCAGTCTCTCGGTGCGGACCGATCCAACGAATCTTGCACCTGGAACGTACAACGGCAGCGTATCCGTCTCCGGCGGCGCTGGTCCGATTCCGATCCCGGTGTCGTTCACGGTTCTGCCGTTGACCACGCCAACATCCGTCTCGATCGGGGCGTTTGTAGGCTCCACGGCTCAAGTGTTCCGGACCTTCGCGATTCCCGGACTGGATACGACTGCCAACCTTTCGATCACATCGTCCGTAACCAGCCCGCCGGGAGGCACGTGGCTTTCGGCGAACGGTTCCGCCCAGACAGGGGCAGTTACGGTTTTGGCGAATCCGTCCGGTCTCGCCGCCGGCACATATACCGGAACTGTGACTATCACTCCGCTCGAGTCGCCCACGAATGCGAAGACCGTCACCGTCACCTTCGTCATATCGCCGGTTCCTTCGCTGAGCGTGCCGGCCACTCCGTTGAACTTCAATGTGAATGCCGGGGCCCCAAGCCCGACGCCTCAGACAGTCGCTATCTCCAGCACAGGCGCGAACCTTGAATATCGCGCGGCACCAGTGACCACCTCTGGCGGCAACTGGCTGACGGCCTACATCGCTCGTTCCGGATCGACTCCGGATACTGTGAACGTCACCGTGGATCCCACCGGGCTCGCCGCCGGACCGTACACCGGTAGCGTCACTATACTCTCGCCGAACGATTCGACGGGCATCAAAACGATTCCCGTCAACCTGATGGTCGCGATTCCGTTCAACGTCGAGTCGCAACCCGCATCGCTCGCCTTCGGGTCGGCTGGAGGTACGCCGCCCCCGCAGGTGCTGGCGATTAATTTGAACGATCAGGGTGTCGAGGCCGTCGGATTCTCCGCCTCGGCGGTCGTAACTACGCCTTCGGGCGGTACGTGGCTGTCCGTCAGCCCGTCCAGCGGAACGGTTCAGTTCTCTCCGGCAACCAACCTCACGATCTCCGTGGATCCCTCCGGACTCGCTCCTGGTACCTACAACGGCTCGATCGTCGTTACGGTGCCCGGTGCTGGAAACAGTCCGCTGACCGTGCCGGTCACGCTCACCGTGGTATCGCCGCTGGCCATTACCGCGACGTGTCCCGCCAACACCGGTCTGCAGGGGCAGACGTACTCGTTCCCAATCAGCGTTGCCGGTGGAGTGCCGGGCTACACGTGGAATCTCGTGTCCGGTCCGCTGCCTCCTGGCTTGACGCTCAATACCAGCACGGGTCTGATCAGCGGTATTTCGCAGGTGGCGGGCACTTACCCAGTCGTTATCCGGGTCGTCGATTCGGGCGGAGCGTTACAGCAGAGCGCCACCTACACCTGCGACATTGTAATTACGCCTACCCTCGTTCTCACCGCGCCGTGTCCGGCGACCGGGGGAATCCAAGGCGCCGACTATATTTTCAACGTGTCGGCGATCGGCGGAGCTGGGCCGCTCACCTGGACATTGACAGGAGGGGCATTGCCTCCGGGCCTTTTGCTCCATCAGTCCACCGGAGCCTTAACCGGAGTGCCCACTGCGAACGGGGCCTATCCAATAACCGTGAGTATTTCGGATTCCGGTGTAGGACCGCTGCGTCAGACGGTCACCTATTCCTGCAACATCATCATCGGCACAACGCTCGCGATTGCGGCGCCGTGTCCGGCCCAGGAAGGGATCGAAGGGACACCTTACAACTTCACGGTCGCCGCTACCGGCGGGACCGGATCTCTGACGTGGCAACTGACGGGCGGAACTTTGCCGCCGGGCCTGACTCTTAATACGTCGAACGGTGCAATCGCCGGAACGCCAACTGCAAGCGGCACGTTCCCGATCACCGTCACCGTCCGCGACTCGGGAGTCGGCAACCAGCAAACTGCGGTTTACACCTGTCAGATCGTCATTTCGCCGAAGCTGAATATCACGGCGTCCTGCCCGGCTCGATCCGGCGTTCAGGGCTCGGCCTACACGTTCCCGGTGTCCGCGACTGGCGGCAAGGGTACGTTAACCTGGCAACTCACCACCGGCGCACTGCCGGCGGGAGTCACGCTGAACCCGGCCACCGGCGTCATCGGCGGAACACCGACCTCGAGCGGGCGCTTTCCGATCGTCGTTACCGTCCACGATTCGGGCGCCGGCGCTCTGCAACAGACGGCGACCTACTCGTGCGACATCGTCATAGCCTCCACACTGACCGTCACCGCCGGGTGTCCCGCACTGAATGGCGTGCAAGGGTCGCCATATTCGTTCACGGTGTCCGTCGCCAGCGGGACTGCGCCATATACATGGCAACTCGCTTCGGGCCCGCTCCCGCCGGGACTCTCGCTGAATACCAGCACCGGCGCCATCTCGGGCACTCCTACCGCAAGCGGCACCTATCCCATCAGTGTTCGGATAACCGATGCCGGCGAAATCCAGCAGTTCGTCACGTACTCCTGCAGCATCGTGATTACTCAGGGGTTGACCGTCACAACCGGTTGCCCGGCGAATCGCGGCGTCGAAGGCCAACCGTACTCCCTGACCCTGGCTGCAACCGGCGGCGTCGCGCCTTATGCCTGGCAACTGACCTCCGGCAGTTTACCTGCGGGACTCACGCTGAATCCGACCACCGGCGCCATCAGTGGAACGCCGACGGTCAGCGGCAACTTCCCGGTATCGATCCAGGTGCGCGATACCAGTAACCGGGTGATCTATCCGGGCCAAAGCGCCGTTTACTCCTGCACGATTTCGATCATCCCGGCCCTCAGCATCGGCGCCGGTTGTACGGCAGCGCAGGGCACGGTAAACGTCCCGTTTGCGGTGGGCCTGAGCGTCTCCGGCGGTACCCCGCCCTACAGCTATACTGTCAACGGTTCCCTTCCGCCGGGATTGATCCTCAATTCCGCGACTGGCTTTATCGAAGGGACTCCGACTAGTTTCGGCACGTTCCCCGTCTCGATTGTCGTGCGGGATTCGGGTGCCGGCGGGCTCCAGCAAACGCGAACTCTCGAGTGTTCGATTGTTATCGGCGCTCCCAAACTGCAAATTACCTCCGGCTGTCCGGCATCTCCCGCCTACCAGGGGACTCCCTATTCCGCCGACCTCACCGCCACCGGCGGCGATGGGAAGTACAACTGGGCAGTCGCGATCGGCAGCTTGCCCGCGGGACTGAGCCTGCGCGGTAATCGGATCGGCGGCACGCCGGCGGGACCGCCCGCAAGCACCGCGTTCACGCTGTCCGTGTCGAGTCAGGATCAGCAGGCGGAAATCGCCTGCTCGCTGACCGTCAATCCGCCGAAACTGCAATTCACCAGCGCATGTCCGGGTAACGGCGTGATCGGCGTTGCATACGCTCCGTTCGCCCTTGCGGCAAGCGGTGGCGCGGGGGCCGGCACGTACGGATTCTCCATCGTCAACGGGAGCCTGCCGACAGGCCTGAGCCTCTCGAACGGCGTCATCTCCGGCACCCCGCGAGGGCCCGCTGGCGCTTCGATCTTCAGCCTCCAGGTGGCAAGCGGTGGTGAGACCGCCACGGCCGGTCCGTGCACGGTCAACATCACAGCCCCCGTCCTGGCGATCTCCGGCAGTTGCCCGGCTTCTGCCCAGGTGGGGACCGCTGTCTCCGCGACTGTCTCCGCCAGCGGTGGACAACCGCCCTACAACTTCAGTTTCAGTGGCTCGCCCTGGCTTAGTTTCAGCAATGGCACTGTTTCGGGCACACCCACTTCGACCGGCAACGGCGCATTCACCGTCTCGGTCAACGACGCCGCCAACGGTGGTCCAAAGACCTTCTCGTGTAGCTTCCCGGTGAATCCGGCGGCGGGTGAACTGAACGCCTCCATCGTCGGTTCCTGCCCGGGTTCCGCTGCGGTTGGCAGCCCGGTCAGCATCCCGCTAACTGCTGCGGGTGGAACGGCGCCTTACACGTGGAGCCTCTCCGGGCCGGACTTCCTCAGCCTCAGCGGCACCTCCGGGGCGAGCGTAACGCTCAGCGGTACTCCCCAAGCCGTTGGAACGTTTTCATTCACAGTCACTTTGACCGACAGCGCGAAGTCGCCCCCGGCAACGTTCAGTTGCACCATCACTGTCACCGAACAGAAGCCGGCCCTGGTGGTGAGTGTCGCATCCGGATGCCCGGCGGCACCGGTTGCCTTCCAATCGCCCGTCTCGATCAACTTCTCGGGATCGGGCGGCACCGAGCCATACTCCTGGTCGTTCAGCGGACCTTCCTGGCTCTCGCTAGGATCCACCGCGGGAGCGACCACCACGGTTTCAGGTACCGCTTCCGCCGCCGGTTCGTTCACCGCGACCGTCACCATGAGCGATAGCAGTGGTGCGACGCCGGGCAGCGCCTCCTGCACTATCGTCGTGAACCCCGCTGTGATTCCGGGCATAACGGTGACAGTCCCGACGCCGCCTGCCAACCCGCTGACACCGGTTTCGGCCGGATTGACACTTCAATCGCCTACGCCGGTGGAACTTCACGGAAAGGTGATCCTGACCTTCATTCCCAGCTCGCAAAACCCGATCGACAACCCGCAGGTCCACTTCTCCGACCCGTGTCAGCGAGAATGCCAGTTCACGATTCCGGCGAACGCCGCGAACATCCCGCTACCGAACGTGGAGCGCGGAACTGTCGCCGGCACCATTCACATCGAAATCGTGCAATTAATCGATGGAGAAAGGAACGTTCTGTCTTCGCCCGCTCCGGCCACCGACATCGTCGTGCCGGCTTCCAAGCCCATCATCACCAACGTGGCCTTCGATAACGAGCGGGCGGACGGCTTCGACATCGTCATTTCGGGCTACTCGCCCACTCGGGAGATCCGCTCGTTTACGCTGACTTTCGGCGCGGCGGCGGACGCCACTCTGCAAGGCGACAACTCGGTAACTCGCGATATCTCGGCGCTGTTCAACGAGTTCTACGGCGCGGCGAAATCGACCGCGGGCGGGAGCATGTTCGAGGGATTGCGCATCCCGATCAATCTCTCGGGCGATAAGACGGCGATCGGTTCGGTGACCGTGGTGCTGACGAACAGCCTGGGAGGCTCTGACCCGGTAATGAAGAATCGCTGAGCTGTAAGCGCGTCCGGCGCGTACCCAAAAAGAAAAGGCCGGTTTGAAACCGGCTTTCTTTTGCTTATTCAGGATCCGCGCTCAAGGAATGGGCTGGGTAGGTTTATTCGGTGAGTCAAAAATCGGGTATATACGACTGAAGGGATTTGGTGGGGGTTGCTTGCAGAGCAGCCTCTTTTCCTTGAGCCCTTTGCGTCTCCATTGCACTTCTCAGAGTGCACACCAAATGCCAATCGTTTCAACATTGTATTTGCTTGGATTCCAGAACTTTCCAACAGTGCCTGTAGCGTCCATTACGCAGCACGCGGTAACTTCTACGTGAGCGATGAGAACCTTCTACCCGGACGTGCCAGAACGGAAAGACTTTGTGCCGATGTGGTAAAAATGTCGAGGTAGCTCGCGGCTGAAGTGGTCGCACCCGACTAAGGGTTCTCGCCGCGGGGGTGCCGGAAATCGGACAAGCTACTGAATTCGCCTGCTATACTGGGAGTTCATCCGTCCGGCGGATCTGTCCGAGGTGCGTGTGTTTTTCAGCGTAAGGGAACTGGAGCTGCGGAAAGCTCATTTCGATGTTGCGTTTCCGCCGGGCGAGATAGAGTTTTCCGAGCACAAGCTGCGACAGGTATCGCCGCTCGAAGCCGAGGGTTCGGTCGAGTTGTTGGGCAATACGCTGGGCGAGATCCGTGTGCGAGGTCACTTAAAGGTGACGTTCGAGGCGGACTGTGACCGGTGCCTGGAGCTAGCGCATATTCCGCTCGAGTCCGACTTCGATCTGTTCTACCGCCCTGAACCGGAGCCTCGCCGGAATGGCGAGGAGGTCGAAATCGACGAGGGCGAGAGCCAGATCGCTTTTTACGAAGGGGAAGGCCTGGAACTGGGCGACATTCTGCGGGAGCATATACTCCTGTCGCTTCCGATGCAGCGGGTTTGTAGTGATACTTGCAAAGGGATTTGTCCGGTATGTGGACAGAACCGGAACCAGGTGGAGTGCGGATGTTCCGCCAAGCCGGTGGACGATCGCTGGGCCGCTTTGAAGAATTTAACGAGCAAGGACTGAACGATGCCGAATCCGAAACGACGACATTCCAAGAGACGCACTGCCGCGCGCCGCACGCACGATTCGCTGCGGGCCCCTGGGGTTGCAGAGTGTCCTAACTGCCATGAACCGAAATTGCCGCACCGCGCCTGCCCTCACTGTGGCCGCTACAAGGGCCGCGAGGTCATTGAAGTCGAAGAACAGTAAGTACGACCAGCGCCAACCCCATGGTCACCATCGCTGTAGACGCGATGGGCGGCGATCACGCGCCCAAAGCGGAAATTGAAGGCGCCATACAGGCCGCCCGTTCACTCGCCGTGCGCATCATCCTCGTAGGACGCGAGGAGGTGATCCAGCGGGAGTTGGCGCAACAGAACTGGCGCGGCCTGCCGATCGAGATTCGGCACGCTAGTGAAGTCGTCACGATGGACGACAGTGCCGCGCGCGCGGTGCGAACCAAACGCGATTCATCGATCCGTGTCGCTTCGCGTCTCGTGCGCGAGGGCGCTGCCCAGGGTGTCGTATCCGCCGGAAACACCGGCGCAGTCATGGCGACCGCCAAAATGGTGCAGGGAATGGTGCATGGCGTGGATCGTCCCGCGCTGGCCTCCGCTTTCCCGACCGTCAAAGGCAAGCCCGTGGTGGTGGTCGATGTCGGCGCGAATGTCGATTGTCAGCCGCGGCTGCTGGCGCAGTTCGCCGTGATGGGCGAAATCTACTCGCGCGTCATCTTTAGAACCGACAACCCGCGCGTGGGCCTGCTTTCCATCGGGGAAGAGGAGCACAAGGGAAACGATCTCACCCGCGCCGCAACTCCCCTGCTGAAATCGCTCGACATCAACTTTGTCGGAAACGTGGAAGGTCGTGACATTTACACCGGGGAAACCGACGTGATCGTCTGTGACGGTTTCGTCGGTAACGTCGCTCTCAAAGTCAGTGAAGGCCTGGTGGATGTGATCAAGCACATGCTGCAGGAATCCCTGCGCGCCACCATCACGCGTCAGATCGGATACGTGCTCGCGCGTTCGGCCTTTGTCGATTTTAAAAAGCGCGTGGACTACTCCGAGTTCGGCGGCGCGCCATTACTCGGAGTTCGCGGCGTCTGCATCATTTGCCACGGCCGGTCGAACGCGAAGGCGATCCGGAACGCGATCCGGGTTGCGGCGGAATTCGCCAGCGGGCACATTAATGAGAAAATCGAGAGTGAACTGACCCGCTGGTCCGCGGCTCATAATAACGGAGCTACCGCAAAAGCCGAACTGACATGATCCGTTGTACCAACTGCGCCTTGTTGTTGGCGCTGGCGGTTTCGCCGCTTGTCGCGCAGAGGCTGGATCCCGTCCAATGGTCGCTAACGGCCAGCCATACCAACGTTCCACCCGGCTCCAAAGTTCCGCTCAAGCTCACTGCAACGCTTCAACCCGGTTGGCATCTGTACTCCCCCACAACTCCCCCGGGCGGACCGATCGCCACGACTCTGAAGCTTGCGGACAGTCCGGCGGTCGACAAAGTCACAATTTTACAGCCGGCTCCCGAGCGCAAGTTCGACCCCAACTTCAACCTGGACGTCGAATGGTTTGCCGAAAAAGCCGAGTTCATCGCGCTCCCCGAACTCAAGAAGGACGCGCCCCCTGGTCCGCTGGAATTGACAGCAGAGGTCCGGTACCAGGCTTGTGACGACCGTCAGTGCCTGCCGCCGAAGAAGAAAACCGCATCGGTTTCCTTGACCGTGGATCCGTCCTCCCCGGCTCTCGAGTCCTTCGCAGTCCCCGCCGGATATTCCGATATTCAGGCCCCGCCAAAAGCTTCCGTTGCTGCCAAGTCCGCACCAACTTCCGCGAGCGGGGATGCCGCGGGTTCTCCCGAACTCGGCCGTTTTCTGGCCCTTGCTTTCGGGTTCGGCCTGGCGGCGATCTTCACCCCTTGCGTTTTTCCGATGATCCCGATCACGGTCTCATTCTTCCTGGGACAGCAGACCGGATCGCGGCGCGGCAGTCTTTCTCAGGCCATCGTCTTCTGCCTGGGAATCATCGTGCTGTTCTCGGCGCTCGGCTTCGCAGTCACCGCCATAGCCGGACCGTTTGGCGTCGTTCAACTCGGTTCCAACCCGTGGGTGAACGCCTTCATCGCCGCCGTGTTTTTCGCGTTCGGGCTGAGCCTGCTCGGCGCGTTCGAAATCACGCTGCCATCAGGCCTGCTGACGAAACTCGACAGCGCGTCGCGCCGCGGCGGATTTGCCGGCACCCTGCTGATGGGCCTGACCTTTTCGCTGACATCGTTTGCCTGTGTCGGTCCGTTCGTCGGCACGCTACTGGCCGCATCCGTTCAGGCGAAGGGAATGCAGCCTGTGCTCGGGATGGTCGCATTTGCCGCGGGTCTCGCGACTCCGTTCTTCTTCCTCGCGATGTTTCCGTCGTATCTGAAGAAGTTGCCGCGCAGCGGCGGCTGGATGGCGCGAGTGAAGGTTGTGCTCGGATTCGTGATCCTCGCCGCGATGTTCAAATACCTGAGCAACGTCGACCTGGTTCTGCAGACCAATCTGCTCTCGCGCGAACTGTTTCTGGCGGCGTGGTTCGTGTTCTTTGCATTGCCGGGCCTGTACCTGCTCGGGTTCCTTCGCCTGGAAGGCATTAAGGCCGACGATCATCTCGGAGTGGGACGGCTGCTGGTCGCATCCGCATTCCTCATTTTTGCGGTGAGTCTGTTGCCGGGGATGTTCGGCGCGACCCTCGGTCCGCTGGAGGCATACGTTCCCCCTGCACGGGCCGGCGCATTCAAGGCCTCCGCCGAAAGCGGTGAAGCGCAGGCGTGGCTGAAGAATCAGTACAAGCAAGCGCTCGCGCGCGCTAAGCAGGAGAACAAACTGGTTCTCGTCACCTTCACCGGTTACGCCTGCACCAATTGTCACTGGATGAAGGCGAACATGTTCCCGCGTCCCGAGATCGCCTCCGCCGTAAAGGACATGATCCTGGTGGAGTTGTATACCGACGGCACGGACGATGCATCCCGCGAGAACCAGGAACTCCAGGAGAGCACCTTCAAAACCGTCGCCATCCCTTACTACGCCCTGATGGACGGCGACGGCAAAGTGATCGCATCCTTCCCTGGTTTGACTCGCGATCCGAAAGAGTTTCTCGCATTTCTTACGCAGCGTTCCCTTCAGTCATGAAGCCCTACCTGGCCCTGATACTTACGGCGGGTGTACTGTCCGCCCAATCGAATTCTGTCCAGCCGATTCGTGGATTCCCTGCCGCTCAGGTGGCGGGCGAACGCGAACTGGAAAACCGCGCTAAGGCCGCAACAGATGCCGGCCACATCCGCGGCTATGCGCAAAAGATGTCCTCCGAACCGCATCAGGCCGGCTCGCCGCAATCCAAAGCGGTGGCTAACTACATCCTCGGCCTCCTGAAGGAATGGGGTCTCGACGCGCACATCGAAACGTTCGAGGCACTGTTGCCATACCCGACTGTCCGCTCGCTCGAGATGGTGTCTCCCTCGCGTTTTGTTGCGCAACTTCGGGAACCGGTAATCGCGGCCGATAAAGATAGCGGCGACGCCAACCAGCTTCCCACCTACAACGCGTATTCCGCCAGTGGCGATGTAACGGCCCAACTCGTCTATGTGAACTACGGCGTTCCGGAAGACTACGAGTACCTGAAGAAGGCGGGCATCGACGTAAAGGGCAAAATCGTCATCGCGCGATATGGAAAGAGTTGGCGGGGAACCAAGCCGAAGGTCGCGGCAGAAGCGGGCGCGATCGGCTGTCTCATCTACTCGGACCCGCGTGACGACGGCTATTTCCAGGGCGATGCCTATCCGAAGGGCCCCTACCGCCCCGCTGAGGGCGTGCAGCGTGGGAGCGTCGTCGATATGCCCGTCTACCCCGGTGATCCGCTCTCGCCCGGCTGGGCCTCCGAGAAAGGTTCGAAGCGGCTGACACGAGACGAATCCAAAACCCTGATGAAGATCCCGGTCCTGCCGATTTCCTACGCCGATGCGCAACCCCTGCTGGCGAATCTCGGCGGTCCGGTGGCTCCCGAACCCTGGCGCGGCGCGCTGCCTGTTACATATCACATCGGCCCTGGCGCGGCTAAAGTGCACCTGAAGTTGGATTTCGACTGGACGAACAAGCCGCTCTACGACGTCATCGCCACCATCCCGGGTTCCACTTATCCGGATCAGTGGATCATGTACGGCAATCACCATGACGCCTGGGTCAACGGAGCCAACGATCCTGTCAGCGGCGCCGCTTCTCTGCTCGAAACCGCTCGCGCGCTGGCCGGACTGGTCCAACACGGCTGGACTCCGAAGCGGACCATCAAAATCGCGTTCTGGGATGGGGAAGAGTTCGGATTGGTGGGATCGACGGAGTGGGCCGAGAAGCACCCCGATGACCTCGATCGGAAACTCGCGGTCTACATCAACTCCGATTCCAACGGTAAGGGCACGCTAGGCGCCTCAGGCTCGCATGGATTGGAAGAGTTCGTCAACGAAATTGCGAAGGACATCGACGATCCGTCTTCCGGCAAGAGTCTGCTGGAAGCGCACCGCGAACAGCATCGGGGAAATAACAAAGATACTTCGCTGCGGTTGGGTGCTCTCGGCGCCGGCTCCGACTACGTTGTCTTCATCGATCACATCGGCATCTCCAGCCTGAACTTCGGTTTTAGCGGCGATGGTGGAGGCGGCGTTTATCATTCCATCTACGACTCCTTCCACTGGTACACGAACTTTTCAGATAAGGACTTCACGTATTGCCGCGCACTCGCGCAGGTGAACCTGCTATCGCTGCTGCGTCTTGCCAGTGCGCCGGTGCTTCCGTATGAATTCGGCGGGCTGGTCCGAACGCTGCGGGGTTATGCCGACGAGATCCACAAAGAGGCAGGCGAGAACTCCAAGAATGTCGATCTTCAACCGGTTTACGCCGAACTGTCGAAGATGGAATCCGGCGCGAAGGATTACGAAGATGCACTCGCGGCGGCACAGAGCCGGCTGACGGATGCGTCCGTTCGCACGCTTGCGAAAGTGAATGAAACCTTGTTCCGCACCGAACGCGCGTTGCTCGCTTCCGACGGGCTACCGAAGCGCGACTGGTACAAGCACGAGTTGTACGCGCCGGGCCTGTACACCGGATACGGGGCGAAGACACTCCCCGGAATCCGAGAGGCGGTAGAAGGATCGCGTTGGCCGGAAGCCAATGAGCAGGCTCTCAAAGTAGCCGCGGCTTTGAAGGCCTTCAACGCGCAGGTGGACGAGGCGACCCGTCTTCTGCGCGGTCTTGATAGCAGCAATTCGGGACAGTAAATTTCCGACGGCCTTGCCGCTACTCGCGTTATTTTCGCGTGTGCCCAAGGCCCTGCGCGATGTGCGCGGCCTCTTCGATGGCCCGCGCCAGCACCGACCGGATTTTCCCATCCTCCAACATCAACACGCCGCCGATGGTGCATCCGGCGGGTGTCGTCACGTCGTCGCGTAACGCGGCGGGATGACGCCCGGTGGTCTGCACCATCCTCGCCGCGCCCACTCCCGTCTGCGCAACCAAGTCGAGCGCGAGTTGCCTCGGCAGGCCAACGCGAACGCCCGCATCCGCCATCGCTTCGATGATCAGATAAACGTACGCCGGCCCGCTCCCGCTCAGCGCCGTGATCGCGTTGAAATACTGTTCGTCCACGGACCGGCACTTCCCGACCGCGGCAAAAAGCTGTTGCGCTAGTTCGAGATGTTCAGCTGTTGCATACTTCCCGCCGCAGATGACCGTCATGCTTTCGCCCACAACGCTCGGTGTGTTCGGCATCGCCCGAATCCACGGATTCGTAGTGCCGGTCAACTCCTCGAGCTTCGGCGTCGCTACGCCGGCGGCAATCGAAATCAGCAGCGCGTCCTTCGGCAAGCCGCTCTCCAATAGACGATGGACCGCGGCGGGCACGTGTGCCGGCTTTACGCACAGCAGCACCAGTCGCGTACCCGGCAGCCGGTCTTCATAACGCGTAACCACGCCGATTCCCAGATCGCGCTGTAGAGCCTGGGCGGAGTTGGAAGTTCTGGTAGCGGCCCAAATCTGGTCAGTCGCCAGCAGTCCGGCACGAATTATGCCCTGAATCAGCGCCTGGCCCATTACTCCTGCGCCGATCACCGCCAGGCTGGCTCCGGGTTCCAGAATATTCGCACTCTGCTGCGCCTCTGTTCGGTTGTCACGCATAATGGCAATGCTACTCCGGATCTCCGCGCCTCGTCACCGTCACCGCGAGTGTTTTTCAGCATTCACTCCGTCAAACGTGGTAAGATTCGGCGCATTGGAGGGACGAATGGCTCACTATTCTCGACGCGACTTTCTCAAGACCGGACTCGCGGCGGGCGCACTCCTCGGCACTGGGAATCTGCCGGTAAGAGCGGCGACCCGCGGCACGGCGACGGACTGGGTAACACTCGGAAAATCGGGGGTGAAGGTCACACGCCTCGCATTCGGCACTGGAACGTTCGCCGGCAGAACGCAGCGTCAGCTCGGGCAGGACGAGTTCACGCGTCAAGTGCGATACGCCTACGACCACGGCATACGCTTCTTCGAAACAGCGGAATCGTACGGCGAAATGCACAAGATGCTCGGCATTGCGCTGAAGGGCATCCCGCGCGATACCTATCGCCTCATGTCGAAGGTCACAACGCGGCCCGGCGTCGATCCGCAGGAGAAAATCGACGAGCTGCGGAAACTCGCCAACACGGATTACTTCGACGTCATGCTGCTGCACTGGCAGCACGTCGCCAGCTGGCCGCAGGACACCGAACGCTGGCAGGATGGAGTTCTCGAAGCAAAACACAAGGATGCACTCATCGGCTACGGCGCGTCCGTCCACGGGCTGCCCGCTTTGCGGCAATTCCCCGGCAACAAGTGGCTTCAGATCGCAATGATCCGTATGAACCACAAAGGCACCAAGATGGACGCCGAGGATTACGCCACCAACGGACCGGGCAACGTTCCCGAGGTGGTCACTCACGTGAAGCAGGTGAAGACAGACGGCATGGGCGTCATCAGCATGAAGCTGGTGGGCGAGGGCGCTTTTACAAATCGCGAGGACCGTAAGGCGGCGATGCGTTACGCGTTCCAGAACGCGGGTGTCGACTCTGTCACGCTTGGTTACAAGAGCACCGCGGAAATCGACGAAGCGATCGAGAACCTGAATCTTGCACTCGCTTAGGTCATCGCGCAGTTGGACCCTTCAACACTGAAAACATTGAATGGCAGCCTTTCCGCTGCCGCAGCGCGCGTATATACTCGCTCCTGGAGTATGTATGATCGCGTGGAAACGCGCCGTTCCGCTCGGTTTTGCGAGCTGGTTGATCCCGTTCGTCCTCTTATTTGCCGCATTTCCGCTGAAGCGTCTCAATGGCCCTCTCTTCGATACCGTGATGACGCTGATCGTCCTCATCACCGCCGGCCGTGCTCTTCTCCCTCTACTTTCGTGAACGCCTGGTTTCGCTTCGGGACGCCGTTTGCACCGGAGCGCTCTGGCTGGCAATCAACCTCGTGATGGACTACCCGATGTTCGCCTATGGCCCCATGAAGATGCTCTTGGGCATACTGTTCGCAAATAGGATTGGATTACTTGGCCTTCCCGGTTTTCGGGTGTTGGGCCGCCATGATGCTGCGCCGGTAACAGAAAGTTCGTGCGGCAGCGGGCATGATACGCTGGAAATTCAGGGGTTTTCAACCACTCTTTCTGCGCATGTCTTCTTCTCCCGACGGCAGTAGCGGTTCGAAATTCGAACGGCTCATAGAATTGATGGCACGGCTGCGTGCGCCCGGGGGCTGCCCGTGGGATCGCGCGCAGAGCTTCGATACCATCAAGCCCTACACGCTCGAAGAAACCTACGAGGTGCTGGATGCCATCGACCGCCGCGACTGGCGCAGCCTCGCCGAAGAACTCGGCGACTATCTGCTTCAGGCCGTCTTTTACGCACAGATGGCGCGCGAGCAAGACCTGTTCGATATCGCGGATTCGCTCGACGCCATCAATGAGAAGCTCGTGCGCCGGCATCCACACGTTTTTGCGGATGCCAGTGCCGACACTCCTGACGATGTAAAACGCCGCTGGGATGAAATAAAGAAGGAAGAAAAAGCCAGCCGCGGTGAACCCCAAAAAGGATTGCTCGACGGCATCCCGCACGCCATGCCCGCGCTTGTCGAGGCTCAGCAGATGACGTCCAAAGCCGCGGGAGTTGGCTTCGATTGGGAGAACGTCGAACAAGTCTTCGAAAAACTCGAAGAGGAACTCGAGGAATTGCATCGCGCGCGCGAGTCTGCCTCGCCCGAAGAAATCGAGGACGAACTCGGCGATCTCCTGTTTGTCGTTGTCAACGTTGCCCGCTTTCTGAAGGTGGATCCCGAGCAGGCATTGCGCAGAACGAACGCCAAATTCCGCCGCAGGTTCGGTTTCGTCGAAAAGCAACTACGGGAACGCGGCAAGAGCCCCGAACAGTCGGACATTATCGAGATGGAGGACCTCTGGCAGCAAGCCAAGCGGTCTGTATGATCGGGATCCGGCCACTGTCGCACCATTCCGATTTCCACGAAGCGGTGAAACTGCAGCAGGAGATCTGGGGCTTCACCGACGTGGAACTTCTGCCCGTGCGCTTGTTCGTGGTGGCCACCAAGGTTGGCGGGCAGGCTTTTGGCGCGTTCGACGGGGAGCGCATGATCGGATTCTGTCTCGCGATTCCCGGTTTGAAGCCGGGTGGCGGATACTACCTGCACAGCCACATGCTCGGCGTCCTGCCCGAGTATCGTGATGCGCGCGTCGGGCGCCGGCTCAAGATAGAACAGCGGAAGGACGCGCTGGCGCGCGGCATCGAACTCATCGAGTGGACCTTCGACCCGCTCGAAATCAAGAACGCGTTTTTCAATATGGCGCGGCTCGGTGCCATCGTTCGCCGCTTTCTGCCGAACCAATACGGCACGACAACCAGCCATCTGCATGGAGGCCTGCCGACGGACCGCCTCGTTGCCGAGTGGTGGATCGCCAGCCCGCGCGCGCAGGCTGCCGTTGACGATAGCGAGTTTCCGCGATCCGCAATCGAGGCGCGGATAGCGGTGCCGGCTGATATTGCCGCCATTCGTTCGGACAACCCCGCCCGCGCACGTGCCATTCAAGGGGATATCGGCAACCAGTTCGTCGAGTATTTCGGGAAAGGGCTCGCTGTCATTGGCTTCGAAAGGAACGCCAATGCCGGCGTGTATCTCATCGGTAAATGGGAATCCAGTTAGACGAGGTGCGGCTGCGGCAGATTCGGATGCCGCTGGTTCACTTCTTCGAGACCAGTTTCGGACGCACCTACGAGCGCGACATCGTACTTGTTGAAGTAGTCGCGGACGGCCTGTCCGGGTGGGGCGAAGTTACCGCGGGCGAGAATCCGTTCTACAACGAGGAGTGGACCGACGCCGCCTGGCTGATCCTGCGCAACTACGTCGCGCCTCGGGTGCTCCGTTGTCGGTTCGATTCGGCGGTAGAAGTCGCCGCCAGGACGGCGCATATCCGCGGACACCTCATGGCGCGCGGCGGACTCGAAGCCGCGGTGTGGGATCTCGAAGCCCGGCGCAACGCAGTCCCTCTTTGGAAACAGATCGGAGCGGGGGCGCGCAGCGAGATTTCCTGCGGTGTGTCGATCGGCATTCAGGACTCTGTCGATCAGTTGCTACGCAAGATCGATAAGGAACTGAACGCCGGATACCAGCGGATCAAGATGAAGATCAAACCCGGCTGGGACATCGACGTTGTGAGAGAAGTCCGCCGCCGGTTTCCGTCTATCAAATTGATGGCGGACGCGAATTCGGCCTACACGCTGGACGACACCGATCATCTGAAACGGTTGGACGAGTTCTACCTGATGATGATCGAGCAGCCGCTCGGCCACGACGAAATCATCGACCATGTGCGCTTGCAAGCGGCTCTCGAAACACCGATCTGCCTCGATGAATGTATTCGCTCCGCTCGCCAGGCCGAACAGGCAATTCGGATGGGCGCGTGTCGCATCATCAACATTAAATTGGGGCGTGTCGGCGGATTCTCGGGCGCCAAGCGCGTCCACGACGTGGCGCGTGCTGCCAACATCCCCGTGTGGTGCGGGGGAATGCTCGAATCCGGGGTGGGCCGCGCGCACAACGTCGCGCTTTCCACATTGCCGGGATTCGTGCTGCCCGGCGATGTGTCGGCGAGCCAGCGCTACTGGGCCCGCGACATCATCACGCCACCCGTCGAAGTGACTAGCCGCGGCACCATCGAAGTGCGCGATCAGCCGGGCTTCGGCTACGATCTCGACCTTGAATACATCCGGCGGATCACAGTGCGCGAGGAGACCATCACTTGACTGCGGCGGGTGTCAGGCCCACGCGTGCGCAGCTTTACTCCTTGCTCGGCGTAATGCTGTTGTTCTGGTCGGCGAACTTCATCTTCGCCAAACTGGCGGTCCGCGAGTTGCCTGCCGTTCTCGTGGTCTGTTTCCGAACGGTGCTTTCGGGCGTGTTCATGTGGCCGGTATACGCCGTCGCACAAGATAGGGTGGAGCACGGCGTTCGAAAGTGGACCCGCCGGGACATCCCCAAACTGGCCGCGCTGGGCGTGCTCGGAGTCGTCGGCAATCAATTGCTGTTCGTAGTCGGACTGAGCCGCACGAGTGTAGCCCACGGATCCGTCATCACAGCGATGGGGCCGATGTTCGTGCTGCTCGGGGCTTCCTACATCGGGCACGAACGCCTTACCGGCCGGAAATTGACCGGCATGTTGATAGCTTTCGCGGGCGTGGCTGTACTTCAGGTCGGGCGCTCCGCTACGGGTGGCGCTTCTCTCGCCGGCGACCTCATCATGATCTGCTCCACCATGGTGTTCGCGGTCTTCAGCGTTTTCGGAAAGCGGATTGCCGCCGAGTTCGGCAGTCTGACGGTGAACATGTTCGCGTTCGTGGCGGGAGGGCTTCTGCTCCTTCCGTTCACCGTCTGGGATGCGCTGCGATACGATCTGGCGCGCGTGAGCATCAGCGCCTGGACCGGCGTTTTCTATATGGCGCTGTTCCCGTCCATTGCCGGATACCTGATCTACTCCTACGCCCTTCGCTATCTTCCGGCATCGCGAGTCTCCAGCGTCTCCTATCTTCAGCCGGTGCTCGCAACCCTGTTCGCAATCGTTTTTCTGGGCGAGTTGCCCGCTCCCTCATTCGCCACCGGCGCGGCACTCGTGCTCGGCGGCGTATACTTTACGGAACGTCGATAATGGCCGGGTTTTACCACCTCCTTCGGGAGAACCGCAACTACCGCTATACGTGGTTCGGCCAGATTGTCAGCGAAATCGGCGATCACTTCAACAACATCGCCGTGTTCAGCCTCGCGATCCACGCCACTGGATCCGGCCTCGTCGTCACCGGCGTAATGCTGTCGCGTGCGCTCCCCGCCGTGGCGGCGGGACCGATCGCGGGCGTCTTACTGGACCGTATGGACCGAAAGCGGATCATGATCGCCAGCGATCTCGTGCGCACCGTGATCGCACTGCTGTTCATCCTGTGCGTCGGACGGGGCGATACGTGGCTGCTTTACCTGTTGAGCGGAATTCTGATGTTCGCCTCGCCATTCTTCACCAGCGGACGGGCTTCGATTCTCCCCACCATTGCGAGCAAAGACGAGTTGCATACCGCCAACTCGGTCACCCAAAGCACGCAGTGGACAACCACCGCCGTGGGCGCGTTCCTGGCCGGCGCCACCGTCATGCAGTTCGGTTATCGGATGGCGTTCGTCTTCAACGCGCTGTCGTTTCTGTTCTCCGCGCTTTGCATCTCGCAACTACAGGCCAAGCACGGCGCTTTCCGCGTGAATCGCCAGGATCTGTCCGAAGATCGCGTCGTCCGGCCGTGGCACGAGTATTCCGAAGGCCTGCGATACATGCGATCGTCGCCGCTCATTCTCGCTATCGGCTTAGTGGGAGTGGGGTGGGCGACGGGCGGCGGCGCGGCGCAGATCCTCTTCAGCCTCTTCGGCGAACTCGTGTTTAATCGCGGAGCCGCCGGCATCGGGCAGATCTGGGCCGCGGCCGGCACCGGTCTTGTTGTCGGAGGCGTGTTCGCACACTGGTTAGGCAAACGAATCACCTTCAGCCAGTACAAGTGGACGATCTCGATCTGCTACATCGTACACGGCACGACGTATGTGATCTTCAGCCAAGCCCAAAGTTACCCTCTAGCTCTGCTGTTCATCGGCTTGTCGCGCTCCGCGGTGGCCGTCAGTTCCGTGCTCAACTTTTCGCAGTTGCTTCGTCACGTTCATGACAAATACCGCGGCCGTGTGTTCTCCACCATGGAAACGTTGGTGTGGTCGACGATGATGCTCTCGATGATGGGCGCGGGAATCGCATCGGAGAAGTGGTCGCCCCGCACTATCGGCGCTATTGCAGGCTGCTTGAGCAGCACCACCGCGTTCTTCTGGGCTTGGGCGAATTCGACAGGACGCCTGCCCGAACCTGAGTTGCTCGGTGTCGATCCGGACGAGGTGGAGGTCCACGGCGATCCGGTCGTTTAGAAATCGGGCGCGAGAAAACAAAACCGCTACTGCACGTTGCGCGCACTGCGGTTCCTGGTTACGATAGGGGTATCCCTTCCGCCATCGTAACTGGTTTCTGAGTAAGTGTTGTCTGCGAACGGCCGGCTCCCGGGCTCGGCTCTGGATTTACCTGTTTTTATGGGCAAGCACGAGAAAAAAAGAATTGTTGCGGTGCTCGAAGACCTGTTCTTCACCGTCAAGATCAACGACGTAGCGAAGCGCCTCGGCTTGGACGTCGAGTTTGTGAAATCGGATCAGGATGCGCTCGATCGCGCTCAGTCGAAGCCCATGCTGATGATCTTCGACCTGAACTCACACGCGGTGCATCCGCTCAAGTTGATTTCGAAGCTCAAGGCCGATGAAGAAACCAAGGGCATCAGTCTCATCGGGTATGTGTCCCACGTGCAAGGGGAATTGAAGCAGCAGGCGCAACAGGCCGGATGCGACATGGTGCTGGCGCGTTCCGCCTTCTCACAGAACCTTCCGATCATCCTGAAGCGTCACGCCGGCCACGTTTTCTGAGTCAGGCCGGGATCGCGTATCGCTGTTCGATTTCGTTCCGAATGAGTTCGCGGCTCTCCGAGGCAGACATATTTTCCGCTTTTTCCACCCGCTCCGCCGCGTCTGCAAGATCCTCGTTTTTGATGTTGTCGCGGAACCATTGAGAATACTCGCCCCGCCGCAGATGGTATACCCATGTATCGTCATCGACACCCTGCGCCATCCGGACAAACGAAGCCAGATTGTCCGCGCGCAGGTTCAGTTTCCCCTTCGGGCCACGGAAATAGAAGCTGCGGTCGGGCGTAAGCTCCGCGCTCGCGTACTTGCGGCTGTGGCGGACACCTTCTGTCTTCGGCTGCTCCACTTGAAACTCGCGAGGCGCGTCCATCGACCCTCGGTGCCACACGAGCGCACGTCCTTTTTCCAGGTCGCCTTCCCGGAGCGGCGGGCACTCCTCATCGCGGCAGAACGACCGGAATATTGCGGAAGGATTCTCGCCGACTGCTACTACATGGGTCACCTTTTCGTGCGCCGCATGATTCAACCGTGCGGGCTCGAGCGTCACCAGTACCGCGTTCTCCAACCGCAGTTGCTCATCCGGCGGACGTTCGGCGGCTGGCAGTACGTGGTGCGCTTCATCGACGATGAGCCAGTGCGGGCGTCCTTTCGCGGCCTGCATTTTGTGGAGCGCGGAAAGCAGCGTGTTGAAGAACTGCGGGCGGTCGTCGAATCGGACGCCAAGCAGGTTCACTACCGCATTGACGGTGGGCTTTTCGATCACCGACAGGATCTGGTCATTGGTCGGCGCGTTCTTGCTGTCGCCGAGCACGACCGTTTCGGGGAAAACGGGATAATCGCCCTCCGGATCGATTGCACAGAACTGATATCCGGCCTCCGCGATCCTCTCGATGAGTCCTGTGACGAGCGTCGATTTGCCGCCGCCCGAGCCGCCGGCGAGCAATACCGTCGCACCCGCGGCCGGTAAACAAACCGGAGTGTCGCCATCGAACCCCAGCCGGATGTCGTGCCGTCTCACCGCCGCGCCCGCCGAACCTAGATCGTCGGAGAGCAGTTGGTCGATCAACTCCTGAACGCCTTCGCCGTGATCGGCGTTTGTCACCCAGTCGGCGCGGTCCTTCAGTGCAGGCAGTGCATTGGCCACAGCGGCCGAGAACTCGCATACCGATAAGAAGGCATGATCGTTTTCGGCATCTCCGATTCCAGCCACATTGTGGGCAGACAGCCCGAGCCCATCGAGTGCGCATTTGAGCCCGGTCGATTTGTTGACACCCGACGGCAGTACCATCACGGCGCCCTTGTTGAAGATCACCTGAAGTTCGAGTCCCTGTTCGTGGATAGTTTCGAGCACCAGGTCCTGCCAAGGTTCCCAGGTTGCCACGATGACCCTGCCCGTCGAGATCCGTTCAACACCGCGCTCACGGAGCTTTTCGACGAACGTGGCAGGCGGCGGTTCCGCGATCTTCGTTTCGCGGCGGGTTGCGGGATCGTAGACTAGTGCGCCATTCTCCGCAACAATGCAATCGAAGCGGTCCCACTCGCTGAACGTCGAGAACAGATCCTCCAGTTCGCGTCCCGTGACCATCACCAGTTTGCGCCCGGACTTTTTTAGCCGCTCGAGCGCCTCGATCGTCGCACGGTTCACGCGCCCGTCATGCGCCAGCGTCCCGTCGAAGTCCGTTGCCAATGCCATGTACCGCACGCCCCTTAGACGGTCTTCCCGGTTGCTGTGTGACAACTTGCTCGTGCGCAATCCAGGCGAAACAGTGCGCCCGGCCACCCATGCTAAGATTTTCGAAATGCGCGCCTACGGATCGGATCATCTTCTGTGGCTTGCGGCCATCTCCGCCTTTGGTGCGGCTCTCGCGGTCTCCGGCCGTCGTAGCTGGGTTCCGCTTTGGAGCATTCGAATTACACTTGTGTTACTGCTGGTGGGCGGCGAATTGCAACGGTACTTTCACGATGGCGTTGCGTTTCCTGACCGGGTTCCGCTCCACCTCTGCAACGTCACCACCTGGGTTGCGGTCCTCGCCTGTTTGACGCTCGGATACCGCGCCGTCGAATTCACTTACTTCGCGGGCCTGGCCGGTGCCGGGATGGCGGTGCTCACGCCGGACATGGGCGCCGTGTGGCCCGCCCGGTTCTTCGTGAACCACGGCGCGTTGATCGTTACGGCCATCGCTCTGGTCGCGGGACGTATCGCTCCCCTGCGACCGGGCGCGATCTGGCGAGCCTATCGCGGCTTCGCCATCTACATCGGCCTGGTCGGAATCTACGACTGGTGGTTCAGCGTGAACTTCGCATTCCTGCGCGCGAAACCGGGTGGCACAACTCTCATGAACCTGATGGGACCTTGGCCGGTGTACATCCTTGTTGCTGGGGCCTTCGCCCTTGGCGTTTTTTGGCTGTTGTGGCTGCTCGTGCGGCCCCGCCGTGAACGTGCCGTAGAACTCGTCGGGACCCGCGCGCTTGTTACTCGCGGCGAAGCGCTTCCATAGGCTTGCGCTCGACAAGCCCGTAGGCCGGCAACCATCCTGCGAGGAGGGTAACGAAGGGTGTTGCAAAGAGACCGCCGGCGGCGGCGCGCCAGCCGAATACGAATTGAACTCTGTGAAATAGGATCGCCAACAGAACGGTGGTCAATCCGCTTGCCAGGAGCATTCCCGTCACCGCCGCAAGTAATCCTGTCATCGCGAACTCGACGCTGTACATCTTGCGAATGTAGCGGGGCGCGGCGCCTAGGGCCGAATAGATGCCGATCTCGCGCAGTCGCTGGCCCCGCGATGCCGCGACAGTTGCGGCGAGCATCGCCACAACCGAGACGCACGCGAACCATGCGACCACTCGGATCAGTAGCACCGCGTCCCGGCTGATGCCTCGAATGGTTTGCAACAGTTCGTCGGGTGAAACCACCGCCAATGCAGGAAAGCGATTGTTGATCGCCTTGCGGACTTCGTCGGTACGATTCGAACGCGTCCAAACAGTTGCTTCATAGAACCGGTCCTGCTGTCCGATCCCGTCGCAGCTGCCTGAGAACGAATACCAGAAGCGTTCGCGCGAACTGAGCACCCGGATCGTCTGCACGCGTTCCCGAACCACCGCGCCATGCGTGCGAAACTCGATCTCCGATCCGGCGTGAACCTTTAGCGCGCGGGCCAGGTCGTCGCCTATCGTGATTCCGCCCGATGCTCCAGTCTCGCATTGGATGTTGTACCAGGAACCTACGGGAGTGCGCGCCTGAATCTCTCGAATCGGGGTGCCGTCCACCCGTGCGATACTGGCCGCGGCGTGCATCGAGACCTCAACTCGCTCAACGCCCGGCTGTGTCTTCAGAAACGCGAGCAGTTGCTCTCGATGCGATTCGCCAAATCCGGCGATGAAAAATCCTGCGTCGCTGTATGGAAGGGTGGCGATCACCGATCTTGCGACGATGCCTTCGGTTTCGAGCGTTCCCACAACCACCATCAACCCCAGGGCAACACCGGCGATGAGGGTGCGAGTTCCGTTGCCGTCGCGCAACAGATTCAGCAGCCCGTGCGAGATCCATCGAACGCGGTGTCCGCGCACGCTCACAGTGATGCGCCTTGCAACGAGGAGCAGCAGACCTGCTACGGACCACGCCACCGCGAACGCAATACCGAGCGCGCCGAGAATCGAAAGCGCGGCGATGCGGGATCCGAGCATACCGGCGGCTATCGCCCCGAGCGCCGCGGTCGTGAGCGCACCCGCGGTCCAATACAGACTTAGCCGCGATACTCGCGGTAAACCGGCGGTCCAACTCTCAACCGACCGGCGCAACACAATGCCAGGGCGGACATGACGAATCGCGAGCCAGGGCTCGACAACAGCGGGAAGCGCCGCCAGCAGGCCGGCCGCGACCCCTGCGAAAATTCCGTAGTGATGGGCGGCGCTCGGCGACGACAGAAACAGGTAGCGGTTCGCGATCGTGAGTAGCAGTGCCCGCAATGCTAACCCGACAAGGACTCCCGCAACCGTTCCCACTCCGATAAGCCACGCCACTTGAATCAGGAATACCGAAGTGATCTGCGGACTTCGTGCTCCAAGCACGCGCATCACCGCCATCGTATTCATTCGTTGCTCGAGGTGCTGACGAAGGGCGATGGCGACACTCGCTGTCCCGAGCACCAGCGTGAGAAAAGCAGTCACGCTCAGGAACGTTATCGCCAGTTCCGCTTTCAACGCATCTTGCCGGTTCGCCTCGCGATGATCGATGATGTTGCCGCCGGGCACAATGTCTTCGAGCCTCCGGCGCGCCGCTTCGATACTCACACTCTCGGGCAGTTTCAACAGTACACGATGGGTCAGTTGCGTTGCCGCGCGGCCCAGTCCGCTTCGCTCATAGCCTTCACGGGAGAGCATGCACCGCATGCCCAACCCCAGAACGCCGGCGAATCGCTGGGGTTCGGCGCCGATGATGGCGGAAATGCGAAAAGTTCGCCCGCCGATCTGAATGGCATCGCCTTGCTGCACTCGCAACCGGTCTCTCACCTGTTCGGAAACGAGCGCTGTATCGGGGCGAAGCAATTCTGGCAGGGGGCGGGCAGGATACAGCGCGAGTCCGCCGTAGTACGGATACACTTCGGGATCGATGACCTTCACAAAAATGAGGCCGGGGTCGGGGCTTGCGTCGCTCGCCGCCATCGTCAGAAATCGTGTGACGAGCGTCGATCGAATGCCCGCGGCATTCAGCGCATTCAACGCGGCGGCCTGCGATTCCGAAACGGACTCGGTTGTGTCGGTACACACATCGGCGCCGAGCCACGCGCGCGTATCGCCGTAGATCGCCTGTCGCGCTTCACCGGACGCTCCGCGGACACCGGTCACCGCCGCGACGCTCACCGCAATCGCCACGACAATGAAAACCGATTTCGCGCGTGAACCCTGCAGATCCTTCCAGGCAACTTTCACCGCCGTGCGCCAGAAACTCATGGTGATGGATGGCGAATGACGATAATAGCGCGTGCGTTTGATCTCCGTTCAAGGCAATATATGGAAGAGAAGCTCATGGTGCGATCCGTCCTGATATCCGCGCTCTTCGCTGTATCGACGATTGTTCCCGCCGTGTCGCAAACCGGCGCTTCGGAGAGTTCCGCCCGCGAGCAGGACGTCTACGCGATCTACTCGCAGATGCTGACAAATCTGACGACAAGTCACGGAGCGAACACGAACGAACGATACCTAATCATGGCGGCGACCGTGCCGGGAACACCGGGCGATCCGTGTATTGAGCCGCCTGCGGACCGTGCCGCCGATTTCCGCGAAGTCCTCAGCGACTTCGAGCGGCGCAAGGACAATCCTCCGCGAAAGCTCAAACGTGAGTTCACCATTACGAAGACCTATGTCCTCGTGTCTGCGGAACAGGTGAAGAAGTTTGTCAAATCCCGGCGTTCCTCACTCAAAGACGACGAGAGTTCGTCCGACGAGTTCCGGGGCGTCACTGACCTGATCCAGTTGTCCGATGTTTACTTCAATCCGAGCCGGACACTAGCGTTGTCCGCGATATCCACCTGGTGCGGCAGTCTCTGTGCGCGCTATGAGTGGAAGGTGTTCGAGAAACGCCCGGACGGATCATGGCAGGAACTTCCCTGGGTTTCGTGCATCACCGTTTCCTGACAATCGCGTTCGCCCCTTGCATCGCAATCACCAGCGCTGCAGCCCAGCCCGCCATCGGGCAGAACGGCGTTTTCAACTCGGCCAGCCGGATTCCGCCGACTCTCGCCGGCGGACCCGTCGCGCGTGGTGGGCGATTCACCATCCGCGGCGTACGCTTCGGTTCCTCCCTGAAGAGCGTGCGAGTGAGCCTTCGGGGTCTCGATTCGCCGATCCCTCTTCTAACCGTTCATCCCAAAGAGATCGAGGCGGTGATGCAGGCTGCAGCACCGTTGGGCACTGCGCCACTCGTCGTAATCGTCGATGGTAAGCAAAGCGATCCGTTTCCGATGACGATCGTCGCGTCGAATCCCGGCCTATTTAGCCGGAATGGACAAGGCTGGGGTCCGGGACAGATCGAGAACATCGGACCCGACGGCGCGCGAACGCCGAATACGAATGCAACGTCCGCTCGCCCCGGCCAGAGGGTCGCCATAACGGCAACCGGATTCGGCAGCGCGAGGTCCTCCGTCGTTATCGTCGGAGATTCGGAAACACGAGGACGCGGGCGGGCTCTTCAACCCGGAATCGAAGAGCTTACATTCACTCTCCCCGCGACATCTCCCGCGGGCTGCCACGTTCCCGTCTATCTGCGGCTCCCCGGTCCGCGCGCGAGCAACGTCGTAACGATGTCGATTCGTCGCGGAGGCGGCGCATGCGAATCGGGTCCGGTTCCGTTGCTGGACGAGGCCAGCATCGGAGTAGCGTTGCTGTCTCGGACGCGTACGAGGGCGCCGAACTCTTCCGTTGATTCGACACACGACCGGGCGACTGTCATCTTTGCGGCCAAGAAGAAAGAGCCGATCCTTTCGCCGCTGTTGCTGCTGCCGCCAACCGGATCCTGTACCGCCTATACCAGCAGCTTTCAGGCCGAGACCGTCTTACCCGACTCGATCGAATCGGCGCTCATGTCCGAACTTCCGGAACATGGGCTCGACGCCGGCGCCGCACTCACGCTCCTAAACGTGGAAGGACAGAAGCGCGACATACCGCGCGAAATGGGCGTGCCCGGATATTACCGCGCGCCTCTCGGTAGCGACGTTCGGAACCGGCAGTGGGTGCCCTTGTTCCTGAAACCCGGCACTTTCCATCTGCGCGGCGCGGGCGGGCCTGGGATCGGTCCCTTCGATGTGGCGTTGAAGGGCCCTCAGCCGTTCGAGTGGGTTAACCGGGACCAACTCGACATCATCGACCGCGGCAGACCTCTGGTCCCGCAGTGGACGGGTGCAGCCGCTGATTCCCTGATGGTGGTCGTGGCCACGAACGTCGATCAACTCACCACAGCGGGTGGCACCTGCGTCTGTACGGTCCGCGGCGGCGAGGAAAGGTTCGCGGTCCCACCGGCGCTGCTGGCCAATCTCCCGGTGTCGCGAGATATGCCGGGAATCCCCTACGATCAACTCTTCCTGGTATCGCTACCGGTGCGGGCGGCCTCGACCTTTCGAGCTACTGGCCTCGGTGCCGGCGTCGCGATCAGCGTGTTCGCCACCGGCCGGCACGTTCGGATTCGCTAGTCGAAATCGCCTTGCAGTTGTTTTACAGAACGAACCCAAACGACAGCTTTCTCCTTCTGAAACAGAGGCTTGCGTGGATTAGCGCTGCACCGTGACGACTGCGCCGGCTTGCGTAGTGTTCGATGCCCCATACGTCACGGTGATGAGGTCGTCACCATTCGGTGCCGCATCCGGAACGTCCACGTTGAACTGGAACAGGCCCGGCGATATCAAACCCGCGAAGCTAACCTTCGCGTTCAGCCCTCCGATTCGAACCACCGGGATCAATGGGAGCGTGCCTCCCTGCGTTTCCGATCCCTTCACGATCGGCGATGAGGTCGCCCCGAAGCCGTTTCCGTACAGGACGATCCTCTCGCCCGGTGTGGCGGGTGTCGTCACCCCGGGGTAGAGCGTCGTCGGTCCCAGATAGCTTCCATCGGCATGCGTAGCCGCAACGTACGGTCCCGCGCCGAAAAGGAACAACGATGTGGCGTACTGCTGCGCTTGAGCGGAGTAGGTAACGCTGGGGATTCCGTTCTTGGTCACCTGTACCTGCACGTTGCCGGTTCCGAGGTCGGGCGGTGTCAGTACGTTCACCTGCGTCGGGCTGATGTAGTAGACATACGCGGGCTTGCCGTTCATCGTGACAGTGGTGCCATCGAGTGATGTCGGCATCTGTCCATTCACGAAGTCCGAACCCTGCCAGATGCGCGTGCCGGTCGCGAGGCCCGAGCCTTTTATCTCAGTCCACGAATTCGCAGCGATGGTCGTCGCGCTTCCCGAAGTGTTGATGCTCTGGATCGCCGGCAACGAGAACACCAGGTCCGAGAACATCGCATAGAACCCATCGCCGCGCAGAAACGAGATGACGTTCTTCGTGCCGCCGTAGGCGGCTTGAGCGGCGTCGGCCGTACTCTTGAGGTTCGCCGACATGGTGCAGCCGCTGATATAGGCTTTGCCGTTGCCGTCGATCGCAATCGCGAATCCCATGTCGTCGCTGCTGCCGCCGAGATACGTGCTATAGAGCAGCGTGTTCCCCTGCGGATTCACCACCGTCAGAAACGCATCGCCGTACTGAAAATAGGGTGCCTCGCTACGATCCGTGGGCAGGGACGCCAGGGACGCTTGCGCGGGATTACCCGCGGTCGGGAAATTTGCCGACTCCGTAAAACCCGTGACGTAGGCGTTTCCGGCGCTATCGACTTGTATCGCATTTCCGGCGTCGTTGTTGCTGCCGCCAAGGTAACTCAGATACATCAACCCCGAGCCGTTCGCATTGAGCTTTCCGACGATCGCATCGCCCAGCAGTTGTTCGATGAGAAACGGAAGAGTCACATAGCCGGCATACTTCGATTGAAACGCTCCCGCGGAGACGGGGAGGTTTGTCGTGGACGAGAATCCGGTGAAATAGAGGTTTCCTGAACTATCGAGCGCAATGCCAGTGATCGCATCGTCTCCGGGTCCGCCGAAATACGTCGAGTAGACCAAACCGGAGAGGTTCGAATTGAACTTCGTCAGAAAGCCGTCGCCACTGCTGTAGAACTCATTCTGCTGTTCGCTCCCGCTGAAGCTCGATTTGAGCGCGCCGGCTGTCACGGGAAAATTCGTCGACAGCGTATAGCCTCCGATGTATACGTTCTGAGACGAATCCACGGCAATAGCCGAAGCCATTTCGCTGCCGCCCCCGCCGATCAGGGTGGCTGCCAGGCGCTGGCCGTTCGGATCGAACTTGGCGACGAATGCGTCGCCCGGGTCGTACCGCGTCGGAATGGGCAAGCCGCCGCTGCCTTTGAATGGCTTCTGATAAGCGTTGTCGGATGATGGAAATTCGAACGACAGCGTCGCTCCCGCGACATAGGCATTCCCGCTCGAATCGACCGCGATCGCCATTCCGACATCGTCGCGGCTGCCGCCCAGATACGTTGAGTACAGCAACTGATTCCCGGTCGGATTGAGCTTGGCCACGAACGCATCTCCCGTTCGAATGCCGACATTCCCACCCTCACCGCGGTAGGTGGATTGGAAAGCTTTCGCTACCGGAAAGTCGCGCGAGGTGGTCGCTCCGGTGATGTAGGCGTTACCCGCCGCGTCTATCGCGAGCCCCATCGCTCCTTCGTCGCCGGTACCGCCGAGGTAGGTCAAATACAGGAGTTTGCCCGCCGCGCTGTACTTCGCGACGAAGGCATCGCCGGAAACCCAGTTCGCCGTCAAGCCCTTCAGGTTGGGCTGATATGCCGACAGCGAAGGAAGGTCCGACGACGTGGTGTTTCCCGCTACATAAACGTTGCCGGCCGCGTCCTTTCCAATGCCACGGCTGAACTCGTTCGCGGTGCCCCCCAGGTAGGTCAGGTAGCTGAGCGCCGGGTCGATAATCAACTCGCGGCTTCGATCGTACCGGCCGATTTCGAAGCGCACATCATGCCTGCCGGACAATACGAACCGGCCTGCGACCTGGACGCGTTTGCCGTCGATCTCCTGATAGGCTGCGGGCTGCTTCCACCGCACCTCACCGGCTGAAGTGGATGCGACCAAGTCTCCGGAACCGTCGATCCGCAGGTCTCTCTGTCCTGTCATTTCCAAACGAATGCGAGTGGGGTCGGCGTTCGGCGCGACATCGAAGTCGTACTCCAACTCGTCGTTCGCGCCATGGAAGACCAAATCTATCCCCGGATAGACCTGTTCGTACCGAACGCTTTCGTAAGCGCTGATTCCCGTTCTCCATTGTTCTTGGCGGCCGATGAAGTAGTTGGTCTCTCCCGGCGAACGCCGGCCGTGAATCAATCGGGCATCCGGCAAACTTCCCGAAAGCCGGGTCCGAAGTTCAGCGGTCGTACCGTGCGACCGATCCTGCAACCTCAGCCGGTTCTCGGAACGGGAAAGAAACAGGCCATAGTTCGGCCCCCGTGCAGTGTAGATGGCATCCCGGCCGTCTCGTGGTCCCGCGGTCTTTTCGAAACGCAATGGAAGCTTGCTCCACGCGATGCTCGTAAAGCTTTGCGCCGCCAAGGGCAAGGTCACGAACGCGAACAGCAGCCAGTTCCGCATCGCCTGTTTTGTCTCCTCCGATTTCATGACGTTACCACAACGTACATTGCTCTGATTCGACGTGAGCCGGGCAGGCCGGTCGTTCACGTTCCTGGCAAGCAGAAAAGATCCGGTGAGTTCGACTTTCGAGCACGATCGCGCGTCTTCGAAAAGTGAACCGCACTGCCTTGCTGATTCTGCTGGTGGCTTGTGGGTCTGTTGCTGCGAACACGCCCGCATCCACACCTCTGCCGCCGGGTTGCGCAGGCAGCATGCCGCTCGGAAGATTTCGGGTCTCGGTCTACCGGCCCGACAGGAATAGCGGCATTCCTATCAAGGAAGTCTCCATGCTTCCCGCAAACGCCAAACTCATTTGGGAGCCGGTTCACCTGTCCGCACGGTCGCCGAAGAATAGCGAGATCGCGGTTCTGATCGTTCCGCGAACGCGCGGCGACCTCGTCACGCTGCCTCCCCGCAAAGCCGGCCAGCACGAGGAGTGGGACCTGCCGAAGAACACGTCTGTTCTGGCGGTGGTTTTGGGCCCGGACGGTCTGAACATGAGCAAGGTGAAGTCGCTCGTCGCGCGGAATGAAGACCTCCTGTCCCAGCTCGCCGATTATGCGCAGCAAACTTCAGAAGTCGAATCGCTAGTTCAAGAGTTGGCCAATTCCGAACAATCCGGTGGTGGCGCCGATGCGGCTTTGCGAGGATTCTCCTCGCGGTGGGGCGTGATGGTGCCCAGGCTCGATCCGAAGGCGCCAACCGATCAGCAGGCCTCAGCATTGTTGAGCGCGCTGCTGCCGGCCGCCACCACATACGATCCTCTTGGGCCGAGCGTCATTCAGATGCAACAGACCGGCGGGCTTGCGGCGGCGGTAGCGGGGCTGTTCTTCGGAAATACAGTTGGCCTTGCGGCAGGCGGCACCGCACTCGTGACGAATCTCAAAGCGATGCTGTTCCCCAATACCGAATTCCGATCGGCGTTTGCTCAGGTGTCGGAGGGCAACACGCTCGCGTTCTGTGCCAAGAATCAGCCCGCGAAATCGCGAACGCGTCCCGCCTATCTCTGGGCTTATCGATTCCCCGATTTTCCGCCTCCCATCACGGCGCTGAACGATCCCGCATACGTGGCAACGGGTTCCAAGTCGACTGTTCAAGTTCAAACGGCCGAGGGTTCGGACTCGAAACAACTCGGGCGGGCACGAGATTGGCGCCTGGTTCCTTTAGCTGCCGGCGCAGCGCCTGTTCCGGTGGCCGTCGATGCAACTGCCGGGTCCTTAATCGTCGATCTCACCAAAGCAAATGCAAAGCCAGGCGACTACCGGCTGACGGCCACGTGGGATTGGGATGCCCTGAGTCTCGGCGTGATCCATCTTCGGCCCTACGACGATTTCCGCGGCGTGCGGATCGATCTGCCCTCGCGTGATCGCTTGATCCAGGGCAGCGGCGTCGTTACCGCCGAACTGGCCGGCGCCGATTTCGAGTTCGTTCGCAAAGTGGAGTTAGAGAAGGTCGCCGCTCATCGCGCGAAGCCGGTCGAAGTGCCATTCGATATTCCGCGGACAAAGAATGGAGGAGAACAGGCGAGCCTGAGCGTCGATATCGACACCGCGACACCGGGAGATTACCGGTTGCTGATCTCCCAGTCCGATGGAGTACGGCATCCAGTTCCGGTGACCGTGCTGCCTCCGAACCCCGTAATTTCCCATCTGCCAGTGCGCGTGAACCTCGGCGAGCCGCAACAGTCTTTCGTTTTGGAGGGAACCGGGCTGGCACGAATCGAGTCGTTGAACTCGGAGGCCGCCACGATCAGCGGCTCGGCGCGCCACGATGAATGGGACGGACAAATCCACCTGAATTCGGGCGCTCGAATCGGTGAGCGATTTCCGCTATCGATGAAAGTGCGAGGGCTAGAATCGCCGGTTACAATTCCGGATGCGCTTGAAGTGGTCGGTCCACGGCCGGCGATTGTGTCGGCGCAGAAGGCGATGTCGCAGCAAAGCGGTACGGAGATGCGCGATGACGAACTTCCAACCGGGGCCAACCTCGGATTCGTCGTCTCGACCGTCCAGCCGGAAGGCGTCGCGGCGGGCGCTCGTCCACAGATCGACCTGGGTTGCCGCGCCGGGCAGCTGCGCCAGCCGGTCAAACTATCGCCGGGAGAGGCGGCACAAGGGGCGACGCTGAATTTCGCCGGCTCCGGTTCACTGTATCTCTCGATCGATCCGGGTACGGTGGGATATCCCGGCTGCGATCTGACAGCGACGGTCACAATGGATCCGAATGGCCGTTCCGATCCGTTCTCTTTAGGCCGTGTGGTGCGTGTTCCGTTCGTCGAGAAGTTCACCCTGACGAGCGAGTCTTTGGGACCCAGCACATACCTCGGAATTCTCGAAGGCCGCGATCTTGACGTCATCGAAAAAACAGGGTGGGATTCGCACAATGGCGTGCCCGTAGATGGAATCCCCGCACCAGTGCCGGGTGGTGCAGCCGCGCGGCAGACCTTACGAATCGCAGTCCCGTGGCCTTCGCCGACGCCCCACTCGCGCCTGTTCATTTGGCTGCGAGGCGAATCCGCAGGCCGCCGAACCAGCGTCACCGACTAGATCTGGCCCCCCAAAAAAAGAAGCGGGCACCGGCATTCGTGTCCGGTGCCCCATCCCGCGCCACCGAGAGAGAGGAAGGTGCGGAGACTAGCTGCCATTGTCGGAATCGGCGGCGGTCAGGTGGGCTCGCCGGTTCCTCTGCCAACAATCCTCGTTATGTTCCGTGCATACCGGCTTCTCTTTGCCGAGACTCTGCGTGAGCATCTGGCCGGTGGGCAAGCCGAGTGTCACGAGATATTCTTTCGCCGTCGCGGCCCGTCGGTCACCCAGTGCGAGGTTGTACTCGGCAGATCCCCGTTCGTCGCACTGTCCGGTGACGCGCAGTTTGAAGTCGGGGTACTGCCTTATGATGTCCGACAGGGTTTTGGCATCAGCCTGAAGAGTGCTTTCCGCGTCAGGCCGGAGGTGATGTTTGTCGTAGTCGAAGTACGCGTCCTGTATCCGTGCCAGCAGCGTGTCGATCTGCTGGCGGGTGGCGGCATCGGGCATCCGTGGACGTGTAGTTTCTGGAACGGCTGCGGGCCGCGGCTGAACCCGGTCAGGCGGTGGAGCAGGTGTCGCCGCTCTCGCCGTTTGAACGGGAACCGGTGGGGGAGGTGGTGCGCTAGCAGCCTTCTTCTTGCAGGCTGCACTCCAACTCGCGGCGAAGGCAATCACGACAACGATAGTGAGGTGCTGAAACTTCATATCGATTCGGTCTCCTGAACGCTACCGGTCCGAATATATCGAGCTCTGGATGTTTGTACCATCCCGCCTTCATGGTATTTTTCGCGCCTTCTTTGTCCCCTACACTGTTGAGTGCTGGGTTGCCTATCTGCCGGAAGAGCCCACGCGGTACCGCAACATAGGGCGGACAAGTGAAAAGATTTTTCGGGCGGCGAGTAGTACGTTCAGCGGTAACGTGAAGCTACTTCCGAGCCGTTCCGCGGCGAGGCAGTTCGGTGATATCTACGACGTGATCGCCCAATCGGGGCAGAGATTGAAGCCGCCTCTCGATGGCACGAGCTTCCCGGCGGTGATGGTTTTTGCGGAGGGCGACGGCACAGTCGGTCAACACGACACGGACCACGTTCGTATCGATTCGTGGGTCGCGGTCGGCGAGCGACAGCCCGCGCATGAACTCCCGCTCCGCTTCCTGCCAAATCCCTTGCCTGGCGAACAACGTCCCCCTCGCACGGGATCCATAGGAACCGTGTTCGCGGAGCGCTCGAAGATTGTGGCCGCCTCGTCGATCGCTTGCCGCGCCTCATCGAACAGCCGTTCCTTCATGTGCATCCAGCCGAGACCAAGCAGGAGTGTTCCAGCATCTGCTGTTTCGCCATACCCGGCTTCCTGCAGACTCCGGATCGCTTCAGACAGTTCAGCGGCAGCTTCTCGCCATTTGCCTTCGGCTTGCAAAAACGCCGCGACCCTAGCGCGCATTGCGGATCGATCCTCGGGACGGTGGATCCGAATCAGCTGCATCCTCGTCAATACTTCCCGCGCTCGGCCGGTCTTCCCCCGTGCAAATCGAACGCGCGCAAGAAGTTGAAGAGGTCGCAGCAGCGCGGGGTGGTCCGAAGGGCCGGTGCCCTCCAGAATGCGAACCGAGCGCTCGGCAACCGTCTCCCCTTCGAACCGGCCCGAAACCATAAGGAGACTGGCCACGTTGGCCAGGATCAGGCCGGCACATACAGAATCGAGTCGCTTTCCGTGAGCAGTGCCCGCTTCGAGCGTGCGCTCGGCTTCCGTACATCCGCCATTTGCAGCGCGAGTCAGGACCTCTTCATTCAGCCTGTTACAATCCGTCATTACTGCTGGCCAACCGACCGCACGAACTTCCGTTGAATGTGCGATCAGTGCCATCACAGAGGACAAGACGAGAGATCGGAACCACATCGAATTCTCCTTGTCTTGGTGAGCTCCAAACCGTCTAGCTAGCAGCCCGTGGTGCAAGTCAAAATGCGACATAATCACGCGCCTAAGTCATTGATTTGATTGAGGCGGTTTTGCCGTCTCCGAATTTGCCCCATTTCTGCCACGGGGTGCTAGATCACCCCGCACTCTTCTCTATGTGCAAATGGAAGGCAAAAGCGGACAGATGTTCATGGACTCTCAGCAGCGATTTGGATCTATCAAGCAGCGACACAATATCGCCATCCGCTACCAGGGAGATGTAGCGGGAATAGTACGGATCGTGTTCGTCGGGCTGCGGTCGCGCCAACATACCAATCAGTATCGCTGGTTTTTCGGATCGTTGTCCCGGTGCGTACGCGGGTTTCCCAAAATCGGACACATGTGGCTGGAATCGTGGCCCGGTTGGTGGCGTAAGCCCTGCTGTTTCCGTCGCTTAGCTCTCATCGAACAAGTGGCCCGGTGTTTGCCGTTATCCAATTGAGACTGCCATGGATATTCAACGCAAGGGCGCAGGACGCAGGAAGCTGATCCGCCGGATTATTCTTGCCGCTATCGTTATCATCGCCATCCCATTAATTACATTCGGTCTTTCGCGACTCAAGCCCGCCGCCCCAACCGTTGAGCGCTCCACGGTTTGGATCGACCAGGTGAAGCGGGGGCCCATGCTGCGCCAAGTGCGAGGTCTCGGCACTCTGGTGGCGGAGGACGTCATTCAGATTCCCGCCCAATTCGACGGAATCGTCCTAAAGCGAATGTTTTTGCCGGGCGTGAACGTTAGTCCTGAAACCGTTTTGATTGTGCTCAGTAATCCCGATATGGAGTTGGCGGCCAACGATCTCGAATGGCAGGTGAAGCAGGCCAAGGCAAACTATGAGGACCTTCGAGTCCGGTTGGAAAGCCAGCGCCTTGACCAGGAGAGCGTCGTTTCGAAGACGCAGTCCGATTACACTCAGGCCAAGCTCACGCTCGAGCGCGACAAAGAGTTGCAGAAACTGAACCTCAAGCCGGATTTGGAAGTGCGGCTGTCCCAGGCGAAGTTCGACGAGACCGCCGGACGGCTGGTGAACGATAAAAAGCGCCTGACCATCCTGGCCGATATGATCAAGGCCCAGTTGGATGCTTCGCGTGTCCAGATCGAAAAACTGCAGGCCGCTTACGAATTGAAACGAAAGCAAGTAGAGCAGTTGACGGTTCGCGCCGGTACCACCGGCGTGCTGAAGGAAGTGAACGTGGAAGCCGGACAGCGGGTTGCGCCCGGCGCGGTTCTCGCCAAAATAGTCCAACCCTGGCGGTTGAAGGCGGAACTGAAGATTCCGGAGACCCAGGTGAAGGATGTGCAGGTCGGCCAGGATGCGTCCATCGACACCCGGAACGGCATCATCGACGGGAAAGTGATGCGTATCGATCCGGCCGCCATCAACGGGACCGTTACCGTGGACGTCAAGTTGTTGGGCGACTTGCCCTCCTCGGCTCGTCCCGACCTGAGTGTGGATGGGACCATCGAGATTGAACGTTTGGCCGACGTCGTTTATGTTGGCCGGCCGGTGTTCGGACAGCCGAACAGTCAGATTACGCTGTTCAGGCTGGATGTGGATGGCAAGGACGCGATTCGCGTCCCGGTGAAATTAGGCCGCAGTTCCGTAAACACCATCGAGATTTTGGACGGTCTAAAGGTGGGTGACCAGGTGATTCTGTCCGACATGTCAACCTGGGATGCTCAAAATCGAATTCGATTGAACTGACGAGGCGGCAGGAACGTATTAGACGTTTAGGCTAGCACGAGGAGAACTTTTTAAGATGAACCCGAACGGATCGTTGATTCACCTGGAAGGTGTGACGAAGGTCTTCATGACCGACGAAGTCGAGACGCACGCGCTGGCGGGTATTCACCTGGATATCCAGAAGGGCGAATACATCTCGATCGCCGGACCTTCGGGATGCGGCAAATCCACATTGCTCGCGATTTTGGGCTTGTTGGACTCGCCGAGTGATGGAAGCTACCAACTGAACGGGAAAGCCGTCCAGAACCTAAAACTCTCCGAGCGCGCCCGCATCCGTAACCGCGAGATCGGATTTATCTTTCAGGCGTTCAACCTGATTGGCGATCTCACCGTGTACGAGAACGTCGAACTGCCGCTCACCTACCGCGGGATGCCGGGCGCCGAACGCAAGAAGCGCGTGCACGAGGCGCTGGAGCGCGTTGGCATGTCGCACCGCGTGAAGCACTATCCGTCACAGCTCTCGGGCGGTCAACAGCAGCGCGTCGCCGTGGCTCGAGCTTTGGCGGGCGATCCCTCGATCCTGCTGGCGGACGAACCTACTGGAAACCTCGACTCGGCCAATGGTGAAGCGGTGATGGATTTGCTGCGCGAACTGCATCGCGGCGGCGCCACCATCTGCATGGTTACGCACGATCCGCGGTACGCGCGGTACGCGGACCGCAACATCCACCTGTTCGACGGCCGCATTGTCGAGGAGAACGTGGAGGCTGCATAATGTTCCGAAGGAATCCCGATGCCGTGGCAATCGCGGTGATCGGGTTCTTCATGTTAGTGGCAAGCATCCCCCGGATGGTCTTCTCCGGCCCGGCGCGGTGGCAAGTGACACCGCTAAGTATCGAGCTTCCGGCGCATCGGGCCGAGGCGCTTGCCGAAAGGGATCGGATTCGCGCGGAGATACAAGCTCACCGCGATGAGATTCGATCTGCACTCAAGGAATCGATCCGAGCGACTGTCCCTCGCTAGTCTGAAGTGTCCTCCGACGCGGTTGCCCGCTGCACGGCTCAGAATCGTCGGCTCTGAGCCCTGAAGCGGGCATCGCCGTTTTTGCGCGACGGAGCGCGCGGCGGACGGGCGGCCGTGGCGCGTTCGACGGCCGGCTAAACCGGTTCGCCGTCGCGGTGATAGGGATACTCGCCGCTTTCCGGCTTCTTCTTATAGCGCTCGATCTCCGGCCCCACCTTACCTTGCCCGGTCCGCTTCAATAGCTCGGCGATCTCCTGCTTCGACATCGGCTTGAAGGTCTTCAACACCGCGACATTCTCCTCGAGTTGCTGAACGGTCTCCGCGCCGCTAACCACCGTATCGATATTCTGGCTGGCGGAAAAACGGATGCACTCCTGAATAGTCGCGATCCTGTTCGCCGTGATCGGCCCCATCGCGTTCGACTTCATCGCGAATACGCCCAGCCCCTTCTTGCGTATGTTGGGTAGTACGCTGTTGATGAAGCTGAGATAGTGCGGGTCGATCAAGTTGACGGGGTGCTGTACGGTCTCCCAGCCATCGAAGCTGTCGAGCAGGCGCTGGTGAACCGTCGGGTCGGCGTGCCCCGTAAAACCGATGTGCCGTACCTTGCCCTGTTGCTTTGCCTTCACGAAGGCTTCGAGCGAACCGCTCGGCCCAAGAATCTGATCGACCTCTTTGTGCGTCACCACCTGGTGGCACTGCCAGACATCCAGGTAATCGGTCTTCATCCGGCGCAGCGTGTCCTCGAGCTGTGCCATCGCTTCAGCGCGGCTGTATCTGTGCGCCTTCGACATGAGATAGACCTTCTGGCGCATCGAAGGCGTGAGCGCCACGCCATAGGTTTCGTCGCTCGCACCGTCGTGGTACAACCACGCGCTGTCGAACATGTTCACGCCGAGTTCCATCGCGCGATGGATGATGCGGACCCCCTCTTCCTGCCCGCGGACGCGCATGTGATAGCCGCCCACGGTGTAGCGCGAAATCCTGAGTCCGGTCTTGCCGAGCGTGGTCATTGGCATCGGCGCGTCGGCCATGGCAGCAACCGTGGTACCGAACGCGGCGGCGGTAGATTGCAGGAATGTTCTTCGATTCATAGTCCCGAGTGGTTCGAGTTTAGCGCAGTCGAGAGTAGTACGGTGGTGCTCCCGTTTCGGTCGTTTCGGTTGAGTTGCGCAACACAGCGCAACTCAACCGCCTCCACCTACTATCCGACGCTTTGGGAGGTTCGAATAGCGGTGCAACAATTGTCAGAGCCGAGCGGGCCGTTATTTATGAAGCAGCGCCAGTACAGCCCAAGCGCTTGACAGGCTCGGACCTGTTGTTCCGCTCGCACCGTCAAGTCTTTATCTTCTTGTCCCCTGTCGATTTCGCAATGGCCGCACAGTCGGCCTCAAGCTTCCGATGCCTTGCGGCTTTCTCGGCTTCTATTTCAGCCAATATCTTCGCTAGACGGGCTTTTCTTGGGTTTCCTTCCTCGCCGCTCCGCTGCAACTCGTCTCTGGCGTTCGGCAGCAACCTTATCCTTCTTTGCTTGCCATCGACTCTGCCGACCAAAGAAAGGTAAGCGTCCGATAATGACCGATCATACCGGCAAGTCGGGGCGCGTGTAGCGGGGGTGAAAAGGATCAGGCCTTGGCTGGGGCCCAGTTATGGGGCAGTAACTCAGCGACTCGGCCGATGGGATGCGTCGCAATGCGCGACAGTTACATCCTCGAGCCAGACAAAGGGATCGATGTCCAGGCGCTGACAGGACGCCACGAAGCTTCGTAAGACGGCCGCCGTCCTGCCGCCGTCATCACTGCCGAAGAAAGTCCAGTTTGCCCGCCCAACAGTGATGCCTCCGGATGGCGCGCCCAGTGGCATTGTTGTCGATCTAGAAAGCCGCGGCAAAGGCAGCGGAAGCGTTGCTCGCGGAGAACCCCTCGGTTGGTACCGACGGCTCCGTCGGAACTGAACGCCGCCGCTGCGAACGTCGCCTTTCGATGCCTAGTTTTCGCATCTTGTGGATTAAGGTTGTCCGAGGCAAACCCAGACGGGCGGCAGCGCCATATTGTCCGCCAATAATCCAGCTCGCCTGCTCCAGCACTTCAAGAATGTAATCCCGCTCCGCAGCTGCGAGCGTGCGCGAGGCAGCTACCGATTCGTGTTTCGGAATCTGCTTCAACCCAGTCAAGGCGAGGCGCAGTACGGGCCCTGGCGAGAGTACGACCGCGCGCTCGATCACGTTCTGTAACTCGCGAATGTTGCCGGGCCAATCACGGAGTTTAAGAAATTCCATTACTTCGTCCGGTATCGTGTCGATTCGTTTGTTGAGGCGAACCGAGAACTTACGGACAAAGTGCTCCACCAACCGAGGAATGTCTTCTGCTCGCTCGCGCAAGCTGGGGAGATAGATCGGGATGACGTTCAGGCGATAGTACAAGTCCGCACGGAATTGCCGGGCCGATACCATTTGAGCAAGATCCTGGTTGGTCGCGGCGACCACACGCACATTTACGCGAACTGTCCGCCCGCTGCCCAGCGGCTCAAACTCCTGTTCCTGCAGGGCTCGCAGCAGCTTCGGCTGCAATTCGAGCGGCAGGTCTCCAATCTCGTCGAGGAAGAGTGTTCCCTTATCCGCCTGTTGGAAGCGACCTTGCGTTTGAGTAAACGCTCCGGTGAATGCCCCTCTTTCGTGACCGAAAAGCTCGCTCTCCAACAGGGTCCCTGGAATTGCTGCACAGTTCAACTTCACAAATGAGCCGTTGCTTCGCAGACTTTGGCGGTGGATGGTGCGGGCGATCGCTTCTTTACCGGTACCCGTTTCACCCTGAATCAGGGTGACGGAATCGCTCTTTGCGATGACTTCAACCTGGTTAAGAACATTCAGGAAGGCCGGACTATGGCCAACGATATCTTCTTCGACGTAGTCGGCGCTGACGGGTCTTTGAATCATGGCGCTCTCCGTTCTCTGAAAACTCGGCTGTATTGCCGGTATTCTCTATCGATTAAGCCAGACGCCGCGAAGCCGGGCAATTGGACGAAGGTATTGGCGAGACTTTGGTATCGCTCGAATCTGCATTCGAAAGTAGCGCCAGCCGAGCGGCTGCGGGCTACGGTGATATTTCCCCTACACCCGGCCCCGATTATCTCGCGGAAGTACATCCAAACGCTCCAGCTATCGAACTCACTCCTCAGCGCGAGCAGTGATGTCGACTGTCCGGCGACTCGCCGGCCCCGCGTGCAACCTATAACACGTGCGAATCGATCGGCCGGCGTGGCTGATGTATTCTTGTAAAGGGTGCGTGACCACGGCGGCCGCTCAATTCGAGTCAGGAGGTCGTGAATAGCGATGAGGCCGATATCGCTTGCAGGATCTCAGCTCGATCAGGTACGTCATGTGTGCGCGTTATTTAGCAGTGATGAAGAGGAATACCGCGTACTGCTCCCCTTCATCAAGGACGGGTTTGAACGCCGCGACAAAGCGGTTCATATCGTGAATCCGGACCAGCGCGCTGAACATCTTCAGCGCCTCTCCGCAGTAGGGATCGACAGTGCGAATGCTCAACAAACAGGTCAGCTCGAGCTTCGCGCAAACACGGATACTTACCTCCGAGACGGCCGTTTCGACCCTGACCGGATGCTGGCGGTTTTCGAAGAACTGGCCGGCAACAAGGCCGAAAGCGAGTTCGCGATGAGTCGCATCGTGTGCCGGATGGATTGGGCGGCGGACGGTCACGAGCACCTCGAAAACCTGATCGAATTCGAGTCCCGCGTCAACAATGTCTGGCGGCGTCACGACGATGCCGTCATTTGCACATATCATCTGGGCCGGTTTACCGGGGACACTGTCATCGACATCGTGCGGACGCATCCACTCGTGATCATCGGCGGAGTCCTGCACCAGAATCCTTTCTTCGTACCCCCGGAGCGGTTTCTGCCCGAATTTCGAGAGCGGCGAGGTCAACAGACCGTTCGCCGAACAGCGATTTGATGTGGGGTCGGCGCGCGAGTCTCCCGTCGAGGAAGTCGAGCGACTGCGTCACGGCCTGAACGATCTCGTCGGCATCGTGGCGCTGACGGCGCTATGGACCGGCGGCGGATCTCAGGATATTGTCACCACGTTAATGGATGCTCTCGTTAGTATGCTCCGTCTCGCGTTGGTGTTCGTTCGGTTGAACGGCTCGGATGGCCGCCATTTCACAGAGATGGCGCGGATTGTTGTACCAATAGAAGGCTAGACGGCCCGGATGGAATCGGAGATGCTCTTGATGAGTCGCTGGGCGATTTGCATCGTAAATGGCCTTCCCCTGCGCGGCTGTCGATCAACGGCGCGGAATTCGTCGTGACTTCCGCGAGGCTTGGGATTGATGGCGAGATCGGTATTGTCACTGTAGTCTCTCAGCGGACCGATTTCCCCCGGCAGACGGAGCAGTTGATTCTCGAAGTCGCCGCGAATCAGGCGGCGATGGGGTTGGAGCAGGGCGGCAAGCTGGCTGAACAACAGCGAGTTGCCAGGGAATTGGACCAGCGCATTGGACAAAGAACTAAAGAGCTTGCTGCTGCCAATGAGCGACTCGGTGCGATCGGAGCTCACCGATGACGCTCCATTGGTCATTGGAGATCGTATTCAGCTCCAGCAAGTCATCTCGAATTTGCTCCGCAATGCCTCCGATGCCATGGCCGCGGGTTCACGACCACCCGCGATTTCTCTTGATCAGGACCGAATGTCTGGAGAATAGCTACGTGCGTCTGCGCGTGTAGGATTCCGAGGTCGGGTTCGAGGGCCAGAGCGTCGACAGGCTTTGATTCTTTTTACACGACAAAAGGCAGCGGTATGGGCATTGGATTGTCGGTCAGCCGCTCCATTATCGAGTTGCATCGAGGCCGGTTGTGGCCGAAGTCGAACGATAGGCTCGGTGCCACCTGCGCATTTACAGTTCCGTGGGCAGAGGTGCAGCCGGTGGCCCCAGGGAGCAGCTTGTGAACGGCAGGCGGGCATTCAAGTCGCAGATTTGACCTCGTCTTGGTGTCGATCGGCGGACTCCGCCTATCGACTCTGACCACCACCAATTAACAGTCGCCGCACAACTCAATAGTTGTACCGCAGGCGCCAAACGCGCATTCAAATGGGATGGCACTCTATGCACGGACGAACCAAACAGCGGCCTTCTCTTTCTGAGCGGGATGCTCCCCACCGAGGGCCGCATCGCAAAGTTCATCGGGCGCCTCGGTGAAGGAATCGACATCAACGCGGGCCAACAGGCAGCACGGCTCGCCGCTCTGAACGCAGTCGCGGTTGCTCGCCAGCATCTCGGATCGCTTGACCGCGGAAAAGAATCGTCCGCCTCGGCGTGATGGTGGCGACCTCCGGGGACGTGCGCGATCAGCCAAAACTGGCCGATGGAGCGTCGAATTTTCTGCAAGAGGTGTTTGGTGCAGGCAAGAATCCCTGCCGCCCAGTGTACGGGATCGCAGGTCTTCCGCTTGGAGTCCCTGTCGAAGTGGAACTCATATTCGAGATCCAGGGGAGCGAGGGGTAATAGGTATGACCATCGCTACGGGCATCGGCCTGGAACGCCCAGCGCGGAAGCCTGCCATGACGCGTTCAGCACAGTATCGAACGATCAAAATCGACGGTCGGTCGATCTTCTATCGGGGGCCAGGCGAAAGATGCGCCGGCGATGATCCTACTTCACGGACTACCGTCTTCCTCACGCACGTTTGAGCGGCTATTCAATCGGCTTGCGGATCGTTAACCATCTGATCGCGCCCGACTCCCCTGGGTTCGTCCAAAGCGATTTGGCCAGATCCGCCTACTCCTTTGATAAACTACATCGAGCTGTCCTTCGAGCTTCTGAGCCAGAGGCTTAGTCGCCGTGACGGCTGATTGTGGCTGCGGCTGATACCGCGATACGAAGGTTGCCCCACGAACCCGGGGTCGGCGGCGAGACTTCCGCGACCCGGAGCTCGACTGGTCTAGTGACGCCGCGAATGGTGGGCTCACCCGCAACCAGTGAGGCGTCGTTCAACGGGCGTGAGACTTCCGTGATTTGAAAATGTATGCCGGGAACCGCTCGACGTCGAAGAAGCCGGCGGTGCGAAGGTGTTGATCACGCTGCGGCTCACTGGAATTCGCGGAGGACGGATCAACATCTGCTCAATCCGCGGCTCGCTCGAGTCGTCCGCGTTCCGGTTGAGTTTGCCCTTCAGGATTCGAAATTCGCCGCGAACCCTGAGCGATGCCCACATGGCGCAATTTCAACTGAGCTGATGAGTGCGCCGGGTCGAGGCACTACTTTGCAGCTGCAATTTCCTGTACGGTTTCCGTAGTCATTGAAAGCTTCTCTCGACGACCTCGCAGATCCGATTCCGAAACGCCGTCCGGTGTTGTCTGGAAGATGCGAGCTTCCAACTTGCGACAGGTCGGCCTGCGGAGTCTATCCGTCGACACTAATTGGCTCTCTTGTTCGGCGCAGCTGTTATTGCTCATAGCTTTGGCAATGGCCACCGGAGTGCGAATCAGAAGCCGAAGGAGAGCCCACAATGAAAATCCTGATGGTACTCACGTCTCACGATCAATTGGGCAGCACCGGCCGCAAGACTGGCTTCTGGCTGGAAGAATTCGCAGCGCCATACTATGTGTTCCGTGATGCCGGAGTGCAGTTGACATTGGCATCGCCGAAAGGAGGGCAACCCCCGATCGATCCTAAGAGCGATCTTCCCGAAAATCAGACTCCCGCCATGTCGCGATTCAAACAAGACGAGAGTGCGCAAAAGGCGCTCTCCCAGACAGTCCGGTTGTCCGACATGAAGTCGGAAGATTTCGACACCATCTTCTACGTGGGCGGACACGGCCCGATGTGGGACCTGGTCGATAATCCCGATTCGATCGCTTTGATTGAGTCCTTCTACAATTCCGGCAAACCGGTTGCGGCCGTGTGCCATTCGCCGGCGGTGTTCCATAGCGTCAAGTACAAAGGTGCTCCTCTTGTGAAAGGCAAGCGCGTGACGGGCTTTACGAACGGCGAGGAGGCGGCGGTCCAACTCACGCACGTTGTTCCGTTTCTCGTCGAAGATGAGTTAAGAAGAGTCGGCGGCCTTTACGAGAAGGCGGCGGATTGGGAACCCTTCGCGATCGTCGATGGCCGTGTCGTCACCGGGCAGAACCCGGCTTCGTCCACCGCCGCGGCGCGCGCGCTAATGAACGTGCTGGCCTCCAGCCAAGCCGCATAGAGGGACTGATCCAAGGGGTGAAGAGGCTGCGACGATAGCTGCTCGCCCCGGGAGTTCCTTTAAATTAGGGGGAGTCCGATGACGACCCGCCATCATCCAGGACAAGACGCTTTTCGATCGATCCTTGCCGAGGACGTGGAATGGAAGCCGTTGCCGGCGTTCCCGCCTTCGGTCCGGCTCGCGATTGTCGTTGGAGAACCATCCGCACCTGATCCCTACGTTATCGCGTCAACGCACCTATGGGCCTGAAGCTGATGCCGCATCGGCATCCCGGAGATCGAGTCTACACCGTGATTGCCGGCGTGTTCTTATATCGGATTAGGAGATGAGTTTGATACCGATCTTGCACGCCCCTCCGCCCGGCAGCGTAATCGTACTCCCCGGCAATACCTGGCATTTTCACTGGGCAAAGTCGGGCGAGTACGTCACCCAAGTGACTGCGGTTGGCCCGCTCGGCCTTGAGTATCGGGAGTCGAAAGATGATCCCAGGAGCAACAGCACAGATCCCCCGGCTCGAGGAATCGTGGCGTGACTCGCGACTACTCATAGTACCGCCACCGGAGCGTGCGATCGGTCTGGGTCATGCGAACCGCTACCCAAGGTCCTGAAATTTTGATGCGTGCTGCTGGACGGGGCGGGTCCTGAATACCAATACTTTCGTCTGATAGGCCCGCAGTGAATTGTCTGGTTTAATCAGCATAGGGGTATTGCCGGTCGTCAAACGTTCCAACCTTGAACACCGGCGGGAAGGCCCGGGTGGCCAGGGTGAACAGCGAGGATATATGCGTAAGATGGGCGGTGTCCCGCCTCACGGACGTTCGACCTGGACACTCCGCTCGAATCGCTCGCTGAGAAAACCGCGCCATCTGCGCAAAAGCTATGACAGCCGTGCGTCCTCTTGTCTCCGTGGTCGACGACGACGAATCCGTCCGGGAGTCGCTGCCCGATTTGCTGAATGAATTCGGCTATTTCGCGCGCACCTTCTCATCGGCCGAAGGATTCCTTCAGTCGGACGTATTGGATCGCACAACGGTTCTCATTCTCGACATTGCCATGCCTGGGATGAGCGGTATCGAGTTACAAGCGGAGTTGAACCGACGCGGTAATCGGGTTCCAATCATCTTCATCACCGCGAACAGGGACGAAGCGATTCGCGCTCGAGTAGTCGAGGAAGGCGCAGCGGCTTGCCTCATAAAGCCATTCAGCGATACGGATCTACTGAAGGGACTGCAATCGGCGATAACATTAGAATGAGGAGTTCGTCGCAGACAAGAAAGACCATGTCAGTGCAGGGCGATGGCGGCATGTTCACGATCTGCTCAACGACGCAGCCGACTCCAATCGTGTTTGTCGTTGATGACGACGTTTCCGTGCGTGAATCCCTCGAGTTGCTGATTCGCCACGAAGGTTGGCAGCCTGTGACGTTCGAGTCCGCATCCGAATTTCTTGCGCGCCCTCGAGCATCCGCACCAAATTGTCTGATCCTCGATGTTTCGATGCCGGAACTCGGCGGTCTGGAACTGCAGAAACGCATTGCACGCGAAAGGACCGACATGCCGATTATTTTTATTACAGGCTACGGCGATGTACCGACGTCCGTGCAGGCCATGAAGGCGGGCGCCGTCGAATTTCTCACGAAGCCGTTTACGGATGACGCCCTTCTGGATGCGATTCGCCAGGCTATCGAACGGAGCCGCGACGCGTTGGACCGTGAAACAGAGATGCAGGCATTGCGCATCGAATATGCATCGCTCTCCCAACGGGAGCGCGAGGTTATGGCGTTGGTAGTCACTGGAAAGCTCAATAAGCAGGTGGCCGGCGAGTTGGGAATCAGCGAAATCACGGTGAAGGCACACCGCGGAAAAGTGATGCAGAAGATGAAAGCCGATTCGCTTGCCGAGCTTGTAAACATGGCTGCCAGGCTGGGGCTTGGCTTCACAAATCGATGACGGCATCGCAAACCGGCCGTGAGCAGCAAACCAGGATGTTGCCTTCAGCGGGTTTGTCGAGCGGCTCTGGTCTGTAGGCGACCGCACCCGAAACCAAACCGCTCTCACAGCTATGACACACACCCGTCCGGCACGACCAACGGACCGGAACGTCGCACGCTTCGGCCAATTCCAGAATGCTCTGATAGGCTGACGCGTTCCAATGGGCGGCGATGCCGCTGCGCGCGAACGAGACCAGCGGCCCCGTGTCGGCGTCATTCTCGGGTACATGCGGATTGCGCGTCGCCGTCGCTGCCCGGACCACACCAGGACTCATGGGCTCACTGCCGTTAAAGATCTCGATGTGAATCCGTTCCGGCGAGACGCCGTACGCACCAAGTACGCCCTTCATATCAGCCATGAAGGCAGTTGGCCCACAAAGGTAAACGTCCGCTTCTCGCGGGGTACGGGCCTCTTCGAACACAGGTCGCGACAAATGACCGGCTGCATCGAAATCCTCGCCCAACTTGTCATGAGAGGTCGGGCTGCTGTAACAGATGTAGCTTTGGCCACGAGGGAGAGCCAGCATTAGGCGGCGGACTTCGGCGGCAAAAGGATGGTGTTCACGATCGCGAGCCGCGTGGAACCATAACACCTGCCGGCTGGACCGGGTCGAAACGAGCGCGTGCAGCATTGCCAGCACCGGTGTCGCCCCGATACCCGCACTGACGAGGACCACCGGCCGCTCTCCGACTTGCAGAATGAAACTGCCGCGAGGCGAACTGACGTCGAGAATATCGCCAACTCGCAGATGATCCCGCAGCCACGTTCCCGCAGCCCCGTTCGGCTCGATCTTCACGCTGACTCGATAACGTTCGGTCGAGAGAGGACCCGAAAGCGAGTAACTGCGGAAAATGGGCACACTTCCAAAAGTCTGCTGAAGCCTGATGACCACGTACTGGCCAGCCAAAGCCTTCAGCAGCGGCTGACCGTCCGGACCCTGCATTGTTATGGAGAGAACGTCCGCAGACTCGCGATCGATCGCCGTTACTGGGAGCCGGTGAAATCCCGGTGCAGCTGGATGCGCGGCCGCTTCCGGGATGAGACCTGCGTTTCCAGTTGTAGAACTCCGTAGCAATGCCTCGAACGACTCGCGCCACCCCGGCGAAAGGGCCTCGATTCGCAACGCCCGTTCGAGTTGACCGCGCGGATGATTCGGCGAATAGAGAAGCGCGTTAATCTCGGCGACTGTCATGCGCTCCTTGGCCTCTCCTACTTTCACGATTTCGTCGCCCGCGACAACTTCACCTTCCTCGAGAACGCGGAAGTAGAATCCCGGACGTCCAGTTGACGTCAGCAGCGCCGGCATTCGGGGTTCGTTCATCCGAATGCCAACGCGATAGCAGGTGACACGAGGTTGTGTGACCTCGAACAGTGCGCTCCCGATGCGATACCGGTCGCCGATGCACACCCCGTCGTCGGGCATTCCTTCGATGGTGAAATTCTCGCCGAACTGTCCGCTGGATTTCAGGTCGCCCACTTCGGGCCTCTTCAATTGCTCCTGCCAATAGCGATACGACGCGATCTGATACACGAAGACGGCTCGCTGTTCACCTCCATGCCCGGCACGATCGCCCTGGCCGTCTCCGTCCAGGTTCAACCGGCCGACATGACAGCGGCCGTGCACTGGATCCTTCCAGATTCCGGTGTGCACTATGCGGCCCTTCCACTCGATGTCGCGCGGGAGACCGACGTTTACTGATAGTAGTTGAGCCATGGATGAAGGTCAGACGTTCCAACTGCATTTTTGATTCCAGAGGCACGATGTGCCGCCGGAACTTCGACAAATGACTTCTCATCATCTCAAACGCCAGTTTTGCGCGGGCGGTCCATTGGAGATTCATATTATGTCGACCAGCTGACTCGGTCCGTGAACATCGGTCTGTCGTGCTCTCGCTGGCCGACCTTCTTTTCAGACTCTCGGCGATGGTGTGAAGCGTTTGTTTCAGCATCGATAGCCGTATGTCGCATGCATCTGTGAAAGGAGATGCGATGAATGTCTCACGGCCCTCTCGTCGGCGGTAACCTCCGGAGGTGACTTCCCGGGTAGACAGGTCACAGGCTGGTTTGGTGGGGTTTGGATCCCCGTAAAGGAGATTGGTTACACCTGTGGATTGAACGTCATCGTGAGGCGCGCAAGCGACCTCGAATAGGAATCTGGTGACCTCTTCTGTGTACAGCTTCTCGATTCAGATACAGGTCGGGTAGACTAACTTTGCGGCGGACAATCAAAGTAGATCTCATGCACATCATGAAACTACTCGCCAGTGACTCGTGCGGCGGTGCGATCGCAGTCCGGCGCGGAACGATCCAGCTGTAGACTGGGGGCCCGGGCACTTTCTAGGCGAGGCTTTGACGTCGCGCTACCTCGTCAGATAGTCATACCCATCTAAGAAAAACACTTATGCGCAGTTTGGATTCACCAGAAAACTGAATGCCCACTGCGGCCCCAACCGGCGTGCGCAAAATGTATCTCGGGACCTGCCCATAACAGAACCAGCGCTTGCGACTCGATTGCCGCATCTCCATTCCCACATCTTCATACGCGCTGTCTTGGCAATAGGCATCACGCTCAACTCGGCAGTCCGGTATCAAACTCGCTTCATTCGGCCATCTCGGTGTGCAGGGCTACTACGGAGCGCGGCCCGGCCACATACTTCAAATCGGGAACAGTGGGCGAATCCGCCCAGGGCACGATGTCGTTCGGCGTATCGAGCGCGGTATCAATCCACCTTTGCCAGGGACTGCGATTGCCGTTTGGAAGCTCGAACTCGAGCGGCTCCCAGTAGGCATTGAAAATTACGAAATCGAATTCATCCTGACCGCTCTTCTCGACGCAACAGGCGGTGGTGTAGTGGTGCGTCGCGGCTCGCGGAGAATCGCGGAACCGAACTGCTCATCAATCAAGATGCCGGCCTTTCGCTCCGGTACGCCGTCCTGAACCGCGGCCTTGAAGCCGCCGTAGATCACCTGCTTGGCTGCGGCGATTTCGGCAGTCTGCTCGGCCGTCAGCGATCCCTTCCACCCGAACATCTTCGTCTGAAACGAGGCGCGATGGTCGAAGGGCGGAGTGTAGAGCGGCTTGTTGAAGCCGGCGGACCTCAGGAGTTCTCCTTGAGCCGGAGATAGCGGCGAATCAGGTTGTTGGTGGAACTATCATGCATCAGTTTCGGCTCGTCCTTGGCTTCGAGTTCGGAGATGATCCGGCTGGCGAGCACCTTGCCGAGTTCCACGCCCCACTGATCGAAGGAATCGATGTTCCAAATGACGCCCTGCGTGAAGACGCTGTGCTCGTATAGGGCTATCAGCTTGCCTAACGTCTCGGGTGTCAGCCGCGCGGCGAGGATGGTATTCGAAGGCCGGTTGCCTTCGAATACGCGGTGCGGCACGAGCCAGTCCGGCGTGCCCTCAGCTTTCACCTGTTGCGGAGGCTTGCCGAACGCGAGCGCTTCTGTTTGCGCAAATACGTTCGCCATCAGCATGTCGTGGTGCTGTCCAAGCGGATTGAGGGGCTGCGCGAACGCGATGAAGTCGCACGGGATCAGCCGCGTCCCCTGATGAATCAGTTGATAGAACGAATGCTGGCCATTGGTCCCCGGCTCTCCCCAGTAAATGGGGCCCGTGTCGCACTTGACGTTCGCGCCATCGAGCGTGACGTGCTTGCCGTTGCTCTCCATCGTCAACTGCTGCAGATAGGCCGGGAAGCGTTTGAGGTATTGGTCGTATGGAAGGACCGCGACCGTTTGGGCGTCGAAGAAGTCGTTGTACCAGATACCCAGCAAACCCATGATCACCGGAAGATTCTTTTCGAACGGCGCGGTGCGGAAGTGCTCGTCCATCTGATGGAAGCCGTCGAGCATGGCGCGGAAATTCTCTGGGCCGATGGCGAGCATGGTCGAGAGTCCGATAGCGGAATCCATCGAGTAGCGCCCGCCGACCCAGTCCCAAAACTCGAACATGTTGGCGGTATCGATACCGAACTTCGCCACCTCTTTCGCATTCGTCGAGACGGCGACAAAATGCCGCGCGACGGATTTCTCATCGCCTCCCAATCCGGCCAGCGACCAGGCACGGGCGGATTGAGCATTGGCCATCGTTTCGAGCGTGGTGAACGTCTTGGAGGAGATGATGAATAGTGTCTCCGCGGGATCCAGATCGCGAATGGCCTCGGCAACGTCAGTGCCGTCGACGTTGGAGACGAAGCGGAAGGTCATGTCGCGCTGGCTATAGTAGCGGAGCGCCTCGTAGGCCATAACGGGACCGAGATCGGAACCGCCGATCCCGATATTCACGACACTGCGAATGGGCTTACCCGTATGGCCCTTCCATGCGCCGCTCCGCACCTGGTCGCAAAATTCGGCCATGCGACGCAGAACGTCGTGGACTTGCGGAACGACGTTCTGCCCATCGACGATGACGGATGCACCGGCGGGAGCGCGCAACGCGGTGTGAAGGACCGCGCGGTTCTCAGTGATGTTGATCTTGCCGCCGGAGAACATCACGTCGATGCGTTCCCGCAGTCCCGCGTCTCGTGCGATCTGGAACAGAAGCGCGAGGGTTTCGTCGGTGATGCGATTCTTGGAGTAATCCAGTTCAATGCCGGCGGCGGAGGCCGTGAGCCGCTCGCCGCGTGTGGGATCTTCGGCGAACAACCTGCGGAGGTGCAGCTTGCGAACTTTTCTATAGTGGGATTCGAGGGCCTTCCACGCCGGGCTTCCGATGGCCGAATATGTTTTCGCTGTCTCTTCGATTGCTTGCATTCTCGTTTTCATGAGTTGGATTGTCCCTACGCTAGTTGCGCGCTCTTCTGAATCGCCACGCTCTTCGACTCGATCACGTCCATGAGTTCGTTCCACGATTTGACGAACGCCTTTGCGCCTTCATCCTGAAGCTGAATGGCCAATGCGTCGATATCGATTCCGGCCTGAGCGAAATGGGCAAGCACTTCTTCGCAAGCTCCGCCGTCGGCAGGTAGGATCGAGCCGAGTTCGGTGTGTTCCGCAAGGGCCTTCAGAGTGGCTTCCGGCATTGTGTTTACGGTGAAGGGAGCGGCGAGAGCTTTCACGTACAGAATGTCTGAAGCCTTGGGGTCCTTGGTCCCCGTGCTCGCCCAGAGCAGCCGCTGGGGACGCGCGCCACCGTTGTAGACTCGCTGCCAGCGGGGAGAATCGAGCATGAAACGGTAGGCCTGATAAATGCGCATGGCCACTGAAATCCCGAGCCGGTTGCGGAGCGACTCGGGTACCTTCGACGCGACTGCCGCGTCCCAACGGCTCACGAAGACCGATGCGACCGAGCCGACATCCGGGTTGAGGCCGGCATCGATGCGACGCTCGACACCTCGCAGAAAGTCCTCGGCCGCGGCAAGGTACTGTTCTTGCGAGAACAGGAGCGTCACGTTAATCGGAATCCCGGCGAATATTGCTTCTTCGATAGCAGGCAAGCCTTCCTTCGTGCCAGGGATCTTGATGAACAGGTTCGGGTGCCCGGCCCGGGCGTACAAATCGCTCGCCTCTCGGAGCGTCCTCTCGGTGTTGTGGGCCAGCAGCGGAGAGACCTCCAGCGACACCCAGCCGTCCACTCCGTTGGTCCTGTCGTAGATCGGCCGAAATTGGCCGGCGGCACGAGTGAGATCGTCCAGCGCCAGTTCAAAGAAGAGTTCCTCTCCGGACTTCCCGCTTTGCAGTTGGGCGGTGATCGCAGCGTTGTACGCCGTGCTGTTCTTAATAGCGTGATTGAAGATGGTCGGATTCGAAGTCAGTCCCGTCACCGAAAGATCGTCGATGTACCGCTTCAGCGTGCCGCTGTTCAGCAGTTCGCGCGTAATGTTATCGAGCCAGATACTCTGGCCTAAGTTGTGGAGTAACTGTGTTGCATTCATCGTGTCACCTCTGTTTCACCGCACCGGGCAAGGACTCACCGCCCAAATATCCGACGCGTATTCCGCAACCGTACGGTCGCTCGAAAACTTCCCGGAGCCGGCCACGTTTAAAATGGCTTTTCGCGCCCATGCAAGCGGATCGCGATAGAGTTCACCCAACCGCTCCTGTGCCTGAATGTAAGAGCTCAGGTCCGCGAGGTGCATGTAGTAATCTCCGTGCGTCAGGAGAGCGTCGCGCAAGGGCTCAAACGCGCCGGGCTCATTCCGACTGAAGTGGTCAGAAAAGATCAGGTCGAGCGCGGCCCGTGTCTCCGGTTCGTTCTCGTAGTGCCAGTGCGGGTTGTACCAGCCGCGATTGTTCGCGACCTGATCCGCGGTGAGGCCGAAGAGGAAGAAATTCTCTTCCCCGGCCTCCTCCGCCATCTCGATGGTTGCGCCGTCACGAGTTCCCACGGTGAGCGCTCCGTTCATCATGAATTTCATGTTGCTGGTACCGCTCGCTTCAAAGCCAGCGGTCGAGATCTGGTTAGACACATCGCTCGCTGGAATGAGCCTCTCTGCGAGCGTGACGTCGTACTCCGGCAAGAACAGGATCCTGATGCGATCCCGCACTGCGGGATCGCTATCGATTGTACCGGCCAGATTGTTGATGAACTTGATGATCAGCTTGGCCAACTGGTACGCGGGCGCCGCTTTCCCGGCGAAGAAGAACGTCCGCGGATGCATATCGAGTCCCGGATTTTCCCGCAGCCGGTTGTACAGCACCACGATGCGCAGCGCATTCAGAAGTTGGCGTTTGTACTCGTGAATGCGTTTGATTTGGCAATCGAAAATGCTTTCGGGATCGACCACTTCTCCGGACGCCGATCGCAGCCAATCCGCAAACTGGCTTTTGGCACTTCTCTTCGCCTCGCGGAATGAATCGGAAAAGGCGGCATCGGCGGCAAATCGCTCGAGCTTGCGCAACTGGCTGAGGTCTTTGACCCAGCCATCACCGATGGCTTCTGTAATCGTGCGAGACAGCGCAGGGTTCGACAGATGAAGCCAGCGGCGCGGGGTTACGCCGTTAGTCTTGTTGTTGAATCGCTCGGGGAACATCTCCGCGAGATCTTTGACGGTCATGGTGCGGAGCAACTCCGAGTGGATGGCAGCGACTCCGTTCGTGTTGTGCGAGCCGGCGATCGCCAGGTTAGCCATCCGGATCTTCCGCTGAGGAGTCTCCTCCACCAGACTCACACGCTGAACGCGTCCTTCATCTCGGGGAAAACGGGTCCGGACCGAGTCGAGCAGGCGCCGGTTAATCTCGAGGATGATTTCGAGATGTCGCGGCAGGAACGTCTCGAACCAGTCCAGTGGCCACTTCTCGAGCGCCTCGGGAAGCAGCGTATGGTTGGTATACGCTAACGTCCGTTGCGTCAAGTTCCAAGCTTCCTCCCAACCGAGGTGCTCGTCGTCAAGCAGGATGCGCATCAACTCGGGCACTGACATGCTCGGGTGCGTTTCGTTAAGCTGGATGGCCACCTGGTTCGGTAGAGTCTGCCAATCGGAGTTGATTCGCCGGAAGCGCCGCACAATATCGGCGAGCGAGCAGGCCACCAGAAAGTACTCCTGAACGAATCGCAGCCCCTGGCCCATGCTCGTCGAGTCGTCCGGATACAGCACTCGCGTGAGCGACTCAGCTTCCAAAGTCTCCGCGACAGCGCCCACGAAATCGCCGTGGCTGAATGCCTGGAAGTCAAAATAGTCCGGCGCAGCCGCTTCCCAAAGACGGAGCGTGTTGATGGTCTTTCCGCCATAGCCCACAATGGGCCGATCGTACGGAATGCCGATCAGGCTGAATGGGCGTCCGCTAACGACCCGTAGTTCACCGGCGCGCGATTCGAACGATACGTTTAACTTGATTTCGACCTGCTCCTGGTGCCGGGCTACCTCCCAAGGATCCTGGCGGCGAAGCCAGTTGTCCGGCCGCTCCTGCTGCCAGCCGTCCTTGAACGATTGCTTGAACAACCCATAATGGTAGCGAAGGCCGTAGCCCATGGCCGGTAGCTGCATCGTCGCCAGCGAGTCGAGGAAGCAGGCTGCCAACCGCCCCAACCCGCCATTCCCCAGCGCGGCGTCCGGTTCCTCCTCCAGCAGCGCGGCCCAGTCAAAGCTATCGTGCTCCACAGCTTTTCGAACGGCCGGATCGAGACACAGATTTGTAACGTTGTTCGCCAGTGAACGGCCAATCAGAAACTCCATCGAAAGGTAGTAAATGCGCTTCGGATTCACGCGATCGTACGTACTTTCGGTCGACACCCACCGCTGAGAAAGGATGTCCCTAACCGCGCGAGCAAATGCCTCAAAGCGATCACGGGAGTCGGCGGAGGTGCGCTCGATGACGTTGTCGTATAGCAGGTGGCGTTCGAATAGCCCGTTCCTCGTCCCGAAGAGACCGTACTCGTACGGATCCGGAGACGCCGGACCTTGGGTCGATGGCATAGTTGCAATGACGTTCTTAGTGTTCACTTGGATTCCTGCAGGCATTCCTCGCTTACGTGGCGCGTGTCGTTCCACAAACCGATGACCGGTTCCGACACGCTGTGTTCATACGTCAGGGCGCTCAGGCTCGCAGTGCTCAGTAGAAAATATCGGGCACCCTGCGGTTTCAGTCCTAGCCAGCGTGCCGCCAGAACTCGAAGGAAGTGCCCGCTGGAGAACAGCAGCACCGCGCCGTCAACAGATCGCACGCGTTTGACGACGCGGTCCGCGCGCGCCGCGATTTGATCGAACGATTCTCCACCCGGAAATCCATCGCGGAACATTTCCCAGTCCGGACGCTTAGCGCGAATCTCCGCGGTGCGCAGGCCTTCATAATCGCCGTAGTTCCATTCGACCAGGTCGAGATCAACTTCCGCCTTTGACCCAAAGCCGGCGAGTTCACAAGTCTGCTTTGCGCGCTGTAACGGACTGGTAAACACGCAGGCGAACTCCAGGCCCGCCAGCCTTGCTCCGAGCCGGCGAGCGTTACATTCGCCGCGTCTGGTGAGGGGCAGGTCGGTAATTCCGGTGTGTTGTCCGCTGATTGACCATGCGGTTTCACCGTGCCGGGCAAGATAAACTAGTTGAGGTTCTTTCAACGGCTTTCCCTTCGGGTTTGAAGTGCTCACCTCTGAGAAGCATTTCAGCGGTAAAGTTGTTCGCCAAAATTCGCCCGGCTGGCTAAACTACTCGCCGGCCGATGGTGAGCCGGCGGCTGTCAAGCCTACCCGCGCGAGACTATCTTCCTCGGGATGGCTCTGCAGGTCGAGTTGCAGTCCGCGGTCGCTGAGATCGAGCGCGCGTGATTTCTCCCAATCATCGTGCACTACGCCCGATAGCCGCTCCACGATCTCGCCATCCTTCACACGGATTGCGAGTTCTCTCCGCTTATCGAAGCTGCCTGGCGCCAGGTTGATCGACCCGACGATAGCGCGAGACCGGTCCGCCAGCAGCATCTTCGCGTGCAGCCGGAGATGCCGGATCTTGCGAATTCCGATACCTACGTCCTTCATGATCCTCAGGTCTCCCACTCCCTCCACCAGCTTGCCGGCGTGCAGCGAATGCGAGGGCCGCGTCATCAGGTGAACCTTCACTCCGCGCTGGGTCGCCCGCACCAGGTGCTCCACAATGATCGCGTCCTGGTAGCGTTCGTTCTGAACATACAGGGAATGCCTCGCGCGATCGATGAACTCGGCAATCTGCGCGCGTCCCTTACCTGGAGACCAGATCAGGTTGGAGGACTTGGGCGGCTCGTAAGGCCGCCGGCTCCAATCGGCTTCGAAGCATTCGATAATCTCGCTCACCTCCGCCGCGTACCTGGTGACAATGCCGTAATCGCGCGTCTTCTCGAAATTATCCGGATCCCAGTTCGCCGAGCCGATCAGCGCAGCCGTATCATCGCAGACCATCGATTTCTCATGTGTTACCTCGAACGCCGGGTTGCTGTCCAGCACGTCGATTCCGGCCTCGCGCAGTACGTGGCGCGATCCGGTATTTTGAATCTCGCCGCTGCGGCGCGCCGGATTGAGCATGATGCGGATCTTCACGCCGCGGCCATGGGCGCTGATCAGAGCCCTGAGGATTCGGGGGTCCGAGAGCGCGAACATTTTAATCCGCAGAGATTGGCTGGCCCCGTGGATCAACTCCAGCAGAGGTTCCGCAGAGTCGTCGGGCAAAACGATGAGGGACCGCGACACAAATGTCTCCTTTCCTATCCCAAGGCCTCGGCGCTTCGGGCCTGCTGTTCCTGGAGCAGACGGGCATACACGCCGCCGGTCTCCAGCAGATGTTCCGGGCTCCCCTCTTGGGCGACGAACCCGTCTTTGATCACGATCACCTTATCCGCGCGGCGGAGTGTGTTGAGCCGGTGGGCGATCATGATCACCGTTCGCCCTTCCATCAGCCGTTCCAGCGCTGCCATCACCTGCTCCTCGGCCTCCTGGTCTAACGCTGCGGTGGGCTCGTCGAGAATCAGCACCGGGCTGTTCCGGATGAGAGCCCGGGCAATTCCAACCCGCTGCCGTTGTCCGCCGGACAGGGTCAGCCCTCGTTCGCCGACCGTCGTCTCGTACCCGTGCGGCATACGTTCAACGAATTCGTGGGCGTTGGCGAGCCGTCCGGCTCTCACAATTTCTTCATCGGTGGCGCTGGGCCGGCCGTAAGCGATGTTCTCCCGCACTGTACCGCGAAACAAGACCGTATCCTGGAGGACGAACGCAAATTCCTCACGCAGCCCGTGCAGTTGGTAGTCGCGGACGTCCACGCCGTCAATCAGCACACGCCCGTCAGTCACGTCGTAAAATCGCGGAATCAGGGCGGCTATGGTGGATTTTCCGCTGCCGGTCGGGCCGACTATGCCGGCAAACTCCCCCGGCTTCACGTGGAAGCTCACGTCGCGCAGCACGGGAACATCAGCCTCATAGCCGAAGGCGACACGATCGAAGACTATCTCTCCGCGCAGCCTGTTCGGCACGCGAGCATTGGGCTTTTCTCGAATGACGTCGTCGGTTTCCAGGATCGCCCGAATCCGCTCCGTGGCCACGGAAGTTTGCGCGATGGAGTTGGTCATCTTGGCGAGGTCCTGCACCGGTTTAAAGAATCGTCCCAAATATGTTAGAAAGACAATCAGTCCTCCTGCGGTCATGGCGCCCGCCGTTACCAGGCCGGCTCCGCGCCACAGCACGAATCCGGTGCACAACGCGACCGGAAGGGCCACGGAAGGTCCGAGTGAAGACTTGATCCTGCGCGCTTGCATCGCCGATTGAACGGTCGCCCGGCTCGCTTTACTCAGCCGCGCCTCCTCCACGTCCTGCGTGCCGAACGCTTCGATCACACGCTGCGACTGCAGGCCGTACATCTCGACCGCTACGATCTCCGTCTGGTTGCGTCTGACTTCCTTGGTTGCCTGCTTCACCGCGCTCTTGAAACGGTAGATGAGTAACAACAACAGGGGAGCAGTTGCTGACGCAATCAGGGTGAATTGCCAGTTCAGCCAGGCCATCAACACGAACATACCCGCGACGGAGAGCACGTCGATCAGCATCGCCAGAATCCCCGACGAGGCGAAGTCCTGAACGGTTTCGATGTCGGTGGTCAGAGTACTTAGAGAGGTGCTGACCTGGTGCTTGTCGTAATACGAGAGTGACAGGCGCTGCAGATGATGATAGGTGCGCATGCGCAGGTCGTGCGCGACGCTCTGCGCCACACTCCCGCTCCAGTACGCGTCGAGATACGACGCCGCGGCACCAATCGCGGCGATTACTACGGTGAAGATTCCAGCCCACAGGGCAACCCGCCCCATCGTGGCGACCGGCATAAACCTCGTTACCCAAAGCGGGAGCCGCCGCGAGTCCACCACATTGTCGAGCACCACTTTGACCGGCCACGGCGCCGCCAGGCTCATCGCGGTCTCCGCCACCATCGCAAAGGAAACCACGGCCAGTTGTAGCTGGTACGGCCGGACGAGCGAGCGGATAAGGCGGATCACGTCAGTCCCGCCTTTGCTTAGCCGCTACGGTGGTGGGTGCGGCCCAATCGGTCAGGCGCTGCAATTGGGCGATTCTCTCCCGAATGGCGCGCGTGTAGGCGCCAATCTCCGTTTCTGTGGCGCCGCTTGCCCGCAATCCCGCCCGCAGTTCCTCATCACTGACGCGCGACAGGTATGTCATCAGCCACCGGACGTCAGCCACCGAAATACCAGAAACAATATCCGGATTGTGTTTGCCCAGGTAGTTCCAGTGGATTGCCCCGTCCGTAGTGATCCGTGCGAAGTTCTTCGTCTGTGCCCGGTAACCCGCCGGATCCCATTTGTCGCGTTTAAAGAAGCCACCCGATTTCCCCATCGTGGCGCCCCAATCGTCGAATGCGTAGAAGCGCTGGCTGGCGTTCGGTCCAGGCCCAGAGTGAATGGAGGTGTTGCCGCCCTTGCCGTCGCGCGCATCCTTGGCATCCCAGTTCGAGGTCAGCATCATCAGTATCTTCAGCCCGTTCAACTGTAACGTTCCGACAAAGGGATTGTCGTTCCACGACCACGCCTCGCCACCCACAGTTGGCGGCCTTTTGGAATCGCGCAGCTTGAACCGGGCGAAGCGAAACGAACCATCCCGCGCGACGAATGCTTTCGCCCGCTTCAGACCATGAACGCCCGTAATCGTGCCACTCGCCACGTAATAGCTCGGTTCCGTCAGATAGCCCAGTGCGTACAGCAGCCGGGAGCCGAAGACATCACCGTGATTTTCGCCGCCGAATTTGACGATCCATCGATCGCCCTTCGCGTCACGCACCCGGATCTTCGGGTTCGTTCCGTGTAAGTCTTCGTCCACAAACTCGTATGGTGGCTTCGGAGCCCTGGCCTCGCCCCCTGCTCCCCAAATCCAGTCGCTCACTGTAATGTTCCCCGGCGCTTGCCACAGGACGGCCTGCCCAGCTCCGCGGCATGGCAGTGCCGCCAGCGCGAACCCAACGCTTGCAAGATGACACCAGCGCATCAAAAGTGCCTCCCTAGCCGCTTCGGGCGGAACTCCTTGAATACGTTCCAGCCCATGTCGAGCGCCATGGTGACACCGAAATTGACCGCCGCGTCTCCGGAGCTGGTTTCACTGGGCGGCTGCCAGGCGCGCGAAAGGAAGGACGACCCCATGGCCGCACCGAACCGCGAGTAGGCAAAATGCTCCCGCCCCGCCTCACTGCGAGCGACGAATACTGAGGACACGGCATGCTCCGTGCGCTTCCAGAAGCCGGTGTCGACCGATGGGAAATAACGATTGTCTTCACCCAGAGCGGCCGCCGCGCCCGATTGCAGTGTCTCCCGGATCACGTGCGTTGCAAGCGAGTTACCGAAGCGCTCGCCGAACGCTTCGCTGCCTTGTCTCCACTCTTTGGGCGTTTCGCTCCATTGATCGATGCCACTAGCGGCGGCGGCCCGCAGAATCGCGCCGGCCCAAACGCGCTCACGAAATACAGCCGCCATCGTTCGCTTCGAGTGAGAGGCGTGTAACTGGGGACGTTCGTCGCGGCATCCGCGCCGACCACGCCGGTCCCGGCTGTGTTGCCCGCGCGTCCCGCGTCCGGTGCGGCGTAGTTGTTGATTGTCTGGGCCGGCGCGGCAGTCTGAAACCACAACAGGCCAATTAGAACAGAGGTCAAACTCCTCATTGCTTTCAACTCCCCGTCCGCTCGCCAGCGATGCGGACGCCCATCGAGGAGCAATTCGCAAGCCATGCGCGAGACACAGCGAGTGAATCCGCAACTTATTGGCAAGCAATGAAGTGTTGTGCCGCCGGTCGGCGGACTGCTGTCCAACCTGATTGCGGTCAACGTCAGCGAGTCGAACGGTCGACATTGCTGGGCTTACGTAGGCCCGCACCAGCACCGCTTCCGCGAAGGCGTCTGCCATCTAGGGCCGCTAAGTACGGCGCAAGCGTTGCGAAGTTGCCGAGGCTTACGGCAACACTCATCGTCAACGCGGCTTGAGATACGGGTCCGGGGAGCCGAGTCAGCCGCCAAGGCTCATTCATGGGGCCGCGTTTGCTCGGTGCTCGGGCCGGCGGCGTCCGGCTCTTCGGACGGCTCGAGATCATCGTTTCACCTTGCTCGTATTCCCAAGTGGGTTGAGGCGGGACCCTGGCCAGTCCAGCACATTTCAATAATCGCTCGCAGCAATTCGGCCACTGGACTGAGCGCCAGGTTCAACTGAGAGCTGGCGATATTTCGACTGTGTCCAAATGCGGTCAGAACGCGGCCCGCGCGGTGCGCTAACGCGCCCTGCAAAAAACCCGGCTTATCAGCGACATCATCGGCATTATCGGTCTGGCCGGATGTGTGCTCGATCTACTACCGACTGGCCGGACGGAAGCCCGCGCGGCACTCAGCGGGCAACGAGCCACGCGGGAGGAATGACGAAATGCATGTCTTGCCGAAGAGTTGTACATCACTAGCGGGCGCGGGCCCGCGATCGCGTCTGCTGTTGATCCTGTTCCTATTGGCAGCCCTGGCCATCGCCGCCGGCTGCGCTCACACAAGCGGAGCCGTACCTACTCCGCCGCTCCAGGTCCAAGTGGCGGATGTCGAACAGCGCGACGTCCCTCTCTATAAGGAGTGGATCGGCACGCTGGATGGCCTGGTAAACGCCGATATCAAAGCCGAGCTCTCGGGTTATCTCATCAAGCAGGCGTACACCGAAGGCACGTTCGTTAAGAAGGGTCAACTTCTGTTTCAGATCGATCCCCGTCCGTTCCAGGCCGCGCTTGATCAGGCGCAAGGACATCTGGCGCAGTCGGAGGGCCGGCTGGAAGAGGCCCGTGCGCAACTGGCCCAGGCTGAAGCCGGCGTAGCGGTCGCCGAGGCCAACCAGCGCCGCGTTCAGCTCGATGTCAATCGCTACACTCCATTGGCGCAAGCCGAAGCCATCACCCAGCAGGATCTCGATAACGCCACACAAAACAACATGGCCGCGAAGGCGCAACTCCAGGCGGCCAAGGCTCAGGCCGCCACTAGCGAAGCCCAGATCACTGCCGCTCTCGCGGCGGTCGAGACCGACAAGGCGGCCGCGGAGACCGCGCGCATCAACCTCGGATTCACGCGCCTCACTTCGCCCATTGATGGCATTCCCGGCATCGCCCAGTTGCAGGTGGGCGCCTTAGTGAGTCCTGCGAGTGGCACGATCACCACCGTGTCGACCCTCGATCCGATCAAGGTCTACTTTACTGTCAGCGAGCAGGAGTATCTCGCGTATACCCGCCGTTTTCCCACTGTCGAGCAAAGGGAAGCCAACCACCGGCATCTCGAACTCGACTTGATACTCGCCGACGGAACTACTTATCCGCACAAAGGTAGGGTCTACTTCGCCGATCGGGAGGTGAACGTTCGCACCGGCGCCATTCGAGTGGCCGGTCTGTTCCCGAATCCCGGCAATATCCTGCGGCCCGGCCAGTATGGCAGGGTGCGCACCGCTATCCAGGTGCAGAAGGGCGCTCTTCTGGTTCCGCAGCAGGCGGTCTTCGATCTCCAGGGCACGCACGAAATAGCCGTAGTGGATAGCGCCAACAAGGTAACGATCCGCGCGGCCGCGCTCGGCGATACAGTCGGGCACCAGTGGATCGTTCGCGGCGGCGTCAAGCCGGGCGAACGGGTCGTCGTCGCGGGGCTACAAAAGGTCCGGACCGGCATGATCGTCGATCCGAAGCCGTTCCATGCGAGGTAATCGTCATGTCCCGATTCTTCATCCATCGTCCCATCGTGGCCATGGTCATCGCGATTCTCACGGTGATCGTCGGCGCCGTGGTATTTGCCAAACTCCCGGTAGCGCAGTTTCCGAACATCGCTCCGCCCGACATCCAGGTCACCGCGACTTACGTAGGCGCCGACGCCCAGACTATCGAACAAGCCGTTGCCACCCCCATCGAACAGCAGATGAGCGGCGTCGACAACATGAACTACATGTACTCCCTGAATGCCACTGCCAACGGACAAATGCGGATGTTTATCGATTTCGACCCTGCGACCAATCCCAATACCGACCTCATCCTGGCGCAGAGCCGCGAGACCCAAGCCGCGTCGCAGTTACCGGCGGAGGTCACCAAATTTGGCGTTACCGTTCAGAAATCGGTATTGGCTCCGCTCATGCTCGTGGCACTGTACTCGCCCCACGGTACACGCGATGCGAAGTTCCTGGCAAATTACGGATACATTAACTTGAACGATCCGCTAACCCGTGTGAAAGGCGTCGGCACGGTTCAGATTTTCGGCTCCGGACAGTACGCGATGCGGATTTGGGTGAGGCCCGATCGATTGGCCAAGCTCGGTGTAACAGTTCCCGAAATCGTCTCCGCCATCCAGACGCAGAACACGGTCAACCCTGCGGGGCAGGTGGGCAGCGAACCCATCCCGCCAGGACAGCCTTTCACCTACTCGGTCCGTGCGCAGGGCCGCTTGACGTCTCCCGAGCAGTTTTCGAATATTGTCATCCGCGAAACCCCGGAAACCGGCATTGTGCGACTAGCCGATGTTGCCAGAGTCGAGTTGGGAACGCAGGACTATAGCATCACCGGACACCTCAACGGGAAGCCCAGTGCAATCCTGGCCGTCTACCAGTTGCCCGGGTCCAACGCCGTAGCCACCGCCGAAGGGGTACGGAAGCTGTTCGAGAAGGCCAAGCGCAGTTTTCCGGACGACGTCGACTATACCATTCCCATTGACACTACCCTGGCGGTTACCCAAGGCATGAAGGAGATTGTAGAAACACTGATAATCGCCATCGTCCTGGTGGTCGCGGTGGTTTACCTTTTTCTGCAAGGCTGGCGCTCGACCTTGATTCCGTTGCTCGCGGTTCCGGTGTCGCTGATCGGCACGTTCGTGTTTTTTCCGCTGTTTGGATTTAGCATCAACACCCTGTCTCTGTTTGGCCTGGTGCTCGCGATCGGCCTGGTGGTGGACGACGCAATTGTAGTGGTGGAAGCCGTGGAGCGCCACATTGAAGAAGGCCTCAACCCAAAGCAGGCTGCGCTCAAAGCCATGGAGGAAATCTCAGGGCCGGTGATTGGAATCGCACTGGTGCTCTCGGCAGTCTTCATCCCCACGGCCTTCATTCCAGGGATCACGGGCCGCTTGTACCAGCAATTCGCCGTAACCATCGCCATCTCCGTGATTCTGTCGGCATTCAACGCGCTGTCGCTGAGCCCCGCTCTGGCATCGCTGCTGCTGAAGCCCAGAGCACGGAGCCGAGGGCTGCTGGCGCGTTTCTTCGACTGGTTCAACCACATGTTCGATAGCGCCACCAACAACTATGTCCGGCTCTCCGGCGCCGTTTTGCGCAAGAGCGGATTTGCATTTCTGCTCCTTGCCGGCTTTGCCGTGGTGGGCCTCTGGGTGGGCGGCAAGATCCCGAGCAGCTTTGTTCCCGATGAGGACCAGGGTTACTTCTATTTGAATGTCCAGCTTCCGAATTCGAGTTCGCTGGAACGTACCGAAGAGGTAATGGCGAAAATCCAGAAGATTGCCGCCGGCATTCCCGGCGTCGAAAGCGTCACCGGCGTCTCGGGCTTCAGCCTCCTCAGCCTCGTGCGAACAAGTTACAGCGGCTTTGCGTTCATCCGAATGAGAGATTGGGACGACCGCAAAACACGCGCGCAGCAATTCCAGTCCATCAAGGCCAGGCTCAATCGCGAGTTGAGCAGACTCCCCGAAGCCGTGGCCTTCGGCTTCTCGCCACCGGCCATTCCGGGCGTCGGCACTTCCGGCGGATTCACGTTCATTCTCGAAGACCGTTCCGGTGGTGACGTCCGTTTCCTCGCCGGCAATGTCAATAAATTCATGGCGGCGGCGCGCAAACGGCCGGAGATCGGCAGCCTGAACACCACGTTCCTGCCCAGTGTGCCGCAACAGTTCGTGGCAGTCGATCGCGACAAGGTGATCAAGCAGGGAGTCGCCATCAACGACGTTTACCGCACCATCCAGACCTTCATGGGCGGTCTGTTCGTCAACTACTTCAACCGCTTTGGCCGCCAGTGGCAGGTCTACATTGAGGCTGAAGGCGACTACCGCACGCGCCCCGAAAACGTCGGTCAGTTTTACGTCCGCAACTCCGCCGGTGAGAGCGTTCCGCTTTCCGCCCTCACCCGCTTCGAACCGGGGTACGGCCCGGAGTTCACCATGCGCTTTAACGAATACCGGTCTGCACAACTGAACGGCAGCGCAGCGCCCGGCTTCAGCAGCGGACAGGCCATGAAGGCGCTGGAAGAAACCTTCGCGCAAACCATGCCCGCACAGATGGGCTTCGACTATTCCGGCATCTCCTTCCAGGAGAAGAAGGCGCAGGAGGGCGTTTCTTCCGGGGCCATCTTCGGATTCTCCCTGCTCTTCGTGTTTCTGATTCTGGCGGCGCTCTACGAAAGCTGGACTTTGCCGTTCAGCGTGCTGCTCAGTACGCCGGTCGCCGTATTCGGAGCCTTTGGGGTTCTGTGGCTGCGCCGAATGTTTCTAACCTACACAGCGCCTGCCTACCTGGTGCAGATCGAAAACGACGTGTATTCCCAGATCGGCCTGGTGATGCTGATCGGCCTGGCTGCCAAGAACGCAATTCTGATTGTGGAGTTCGCTAGGGATGCGTTCGAGAAGGGCAAGCCGCTCGCGGAGGCGGCGATGGAAGGCGCACGCCTGCGCTTGCGCCCCATCCTCATGACCTCGTTTGCATTCATTCTGGGATGCGTACCGCTGTGGACCGCCAGCGGCGCCGGCGCAGTCGCGCGGCAAATCATGGGCACCACCGTCATCGGCGGGATGGCAGCGGCAAGCGGCATCGGAATCTTTCTGGTGCCCGCCATCTTCTACGCTGTCGAAAAAGTCTCAGGGGCGGCGCGGCAACCTCTGCCACTCGTTCCGCCGGAACCCCTTCACGGAGAAGGAGACTGAAGATGCGCGCTCGATCGTTTCTCACGCTGGTGGCAGTCCTGGCGACGGGCTGCTCGGTGGGGCCGAACTACAAGCGCCCTACTATCGCTGCCCCCGCAGCCTTTCGCGCGCCGCAACCCCTCCCGCCGGGTCACCCCGAATCGCTCGCCGACCTCAAGTGGTTCCAAGTCTTTAAAGACCCACAATTGCAAGACCTGATCCGCACCGCCCTGGTGCGCAACTACGACCTGCGGGAGGCGATCACCCGAGTGGAAGCCGCACACGCCAGCCTGGGCATCACGCGTTCAGAGCAGTTCCCCAATGTCGCCTCCGGCGGCAGCGTCGACTTCAATCGTCTATCGCGGGACGGCGCCACACCGATCCCGCGGACCCTCCTGCCGGCACAGAACCGCACTTTCGGCACGGCCGTTCTACAACTTCTCTCCTTCGAGATCGACATTTGGGGCAGGCTACGCCGGGCTACCGAAGCCGGCCGCGCCAACCTGCTGAGCGCCGAGGAAACCCGCAAGGCAGTGGTGACCACGCTGGTCAGCGACGTTGCGACGTCCTACCTCACGCTGAGAGAACTCGATTACGAGCTCGAAATCTCCCGGCGAACCTTGCAGACGCGCGAAGAATCGCTGGACTTGGTGCGCCAGCGCCAAACCGGCGGTGTCTCGACACGGCTCGATCTGCGCCAGGCCGAGCAACTGGTGTACGCCGCTGCGGAAACCATTCCCGCCACCCAGAAACAGATCGAGCAGCAGGAGAACCAGATCAGCCTCCTCCTCGGCGAAAACCCGGGCAGCATCACTCGCGGCCGGAGCCTTACGGAACAGGACCTTCCCCCGAACGTTCCGCCCGGACTACCATCCAGCTTGCTCGAGCGCCGCCCCGACATCCGCGCAGCCGAGCAAGACCTGGTCGCCGCCAACGCCGAGATTGGCGTCGCGCGTGCTTCCTACTTCCCGCAGGTCAGCCTCAGCGGATTCCTCGGCGGCGCCAGCACGCAGCTTTCGAGCCTGTTTAGCGGGCCCCATAGCGCCTGGAACCTGGCGCCGCAGGTGACGCAGCCCATATTCACTGCTGGCCGGATCAAGTCTGGCGTTCGCCTGGCGCAGGCGGAGCGCGAACACGCGCTGGTGCAGTACGAAAAGGTCATCCAGACCGCATTCGCCGAAGTCTCCGATGCCCTGATCGCCCACCAGCGCGTCCGCGAAAGCCGTGAGAAGCAGGAACTCCTGGTGGCTGCTTTGGAAGACCGGCTTCGCCTTGCGTATGTCCGATATCGCGGTGGAGTGGACACACAGCTCAATGCGCTGGACGCCGACCGCGATCTCTTCAGTGCGCAACTCACGCTCGCACGGCTCCGACTGGATGAAACCCTCTCGGTGGTCCAACTCTACAAGGCGCTCGGCGGGGGCTGGCAATAAACCCTTCCGGCATGTCGGGCGAGAGCTTGCACCACTCTTAACTCCGTGCCTGCCTCCCGGTGCGGAAGCTGGTGCAATCGTGTCGCGCAGTTCCATGTTCCCGTCCCGGAGTCGCCCGCCATAGAATGCCGGGATCGCACTCCGTCGCCTTTGGAGCAGCTCAAGCAACGCGAGCGGGTGGACCGGATGCAGAACGCCATGGCCACGCTCTCCGAGTGCAATCGCACGGCCATCCGCCTGCGGGACCTCGAACGTTTCACCATGGCGCAGACCGCGAAGTTGCGCAAATCCGAGCCCGCCGCGAAGTCGGTTCGTTTTCGCGTGGGGCGGCGTCTGAATCTCGCGTTGAGCGGAACTGGCCAAAGTGAATCGCGCGCGTAACGCCCTCCGCTTCGCAATGACTTCACCTCCATCAGGTTTGTCAAGGGAACTTTCACCCCCGAGCTGTCGAACATGCTCGGCACACGAAAAAAGCCCGCGGCAGGTAATGAACGCTGCCGCGGGCTTTTCCGTTGAACGATTGCTAGTCTGCTTTACTTCTTTTTCGGCGGAACGATTGCGTCCTTCACCGCTTTGGCTACGCGGAACTTTACAACCTTCTTCGCCGGGATTTTGATTGCTTCGCCGGTTGCGGGGTTCCGGCCTGTCCGCGCTTTCCGCTCCACGCGCACCAGGCGTCCGACACCGGGAATAATGAACATCCCGTTCTTCTTGGTTTCCCGGATCGCCATCTCGCCGAGCTTCGTTACAAACTGCTTCGCAACTTTGTTGTTTACGCCCGTCGCTTCAGCCAGTTCGCGAACCATCTGCGTCTGAGTCATCTTGGTCGCTGCCATCTGATTCTCCCTTTCGGTCTTCCTTCAACTCCACCCCGACGTTGACGTTTCAAACATTTCGGCGTGGTTTTGTCGTAACTCATCATAAGAGATTGCGATGACCGTGTAAAGAGACAAACGCGTCAAAACGCCGTTTTTTCGAGTTTTTTTACAAGATGAGTGCTCCAGAACCCCATTTTACAGGCACGCGGACGCTCCGGCACTCGTTTTTACCCCGTCCAAGAGCCTCTGGGACGCCTCCGCGCGCGCCATTCCGAGTTTCTTCCGTACTTCCGTGTCCAGTTTTCCACGGGCGTCCGTGTTCTCCTTCAGGAACAGCCGGGCGTTCTCCCGCCCCTGGCCCATCCGCTCGCCTTGGAAACTGAACCACGATCCGCTTTTTTCAACGACGCTCTGGGCCACGCCGAGATCAAGGAGATCGCCTTCCCGCGAAATGCCTTCGCCGTACAAAATGTCGACTTCGGCCTCTCTGAAGGGCGCAGCTACTTTATTCTTCACGACCTTGATGCGCGTGCGGTTGCCGATGACGCTTTCGCCGTCCTTGATCGCGCCCGTCCGCCGAATCTCCACCCGCACTGAGGCGAAGAACTTCAACGCGCGGCCGCCGGTGGTCGTTTCAGGATTCCCGAACATCACACCGATCTTCTCCCGGATCTGGTTGATGAAGATGAGGCAGGTATTCGTGCGGGCGACGCTGGCGGTCAGTTTGCGGAGGGCTTGCGACATCAGCCGCGCGTGCAGTCCGACGTGGCTGTCCCCCATGTCTCCCTCCAATTCGGCTTTCGGGACCAAGGCTGCCACGGAATCGACCACCACCACATCGACGGCGCCTGTTGCGACGAGCGCGCCGGCGATCTCCATCGCCTGCTCTCCATAATCCGGCTGCGAAACGAGCAGATTGTCCACATCCACGCCGAGTTTCCTGGCGTAAGTCGGATCCAGCGCGTGCTCGGCGTCGATGAAGGCGGCAGTCCCGCCCTCGGCTTGTGCTTGAGCGATCACTTGAAGAGCGATGGTCGTTTTCCCCGACGACTCGGGCCCGAAGACCTCGACGACACGGCCCTTGGGAAATCCTCCGACGCCGAGCGCGTGATCCAGTGAAACCGATCCGCTCGATATCGTCGCGACCGTCACTGCGGACTGCGATCCGAGCCGCTGTACCGACCCTTTGCCGAACTGCTTTTCCATCTGCGCGATCGCGGTCTGAATCGCACGCTTCCGCTCCTGTAAATCCACGATCAGGGTACCTCCGCAGACAGAGTGCGCAAGACGACGAAAAGCTCTCGCACACTGATGTGGCCAAATCCGTACGCGACTGTTTATACTGAGGAAAGACGTGGCGCTATCGTCTAACGGTTAGGACGGAGCCCTCTCAAGGCTTAAATACGGGTTCGATTCCCGTTAGCGCTACCATTTTTCAATAACTTCCGAGCAGCACGCTCACGCGCTGATCACGGTCTCCCCCGTCTTCTCAATGTTCTTTGATGTTTTAAATACGGGTTCTTAATCCGTATGTGCACTCCCAACATTCAAGGAACTCCTATCGGTAGTGCCGAGAGTCGGGTAAACATAGTGAACAACTCTTCGTCGGCTTGAGCCGAAAGTGCCCCAACCGCAGTGGTCTGGGAACGGGAGCTTCGGTTCTCGTGGCTCAGCCTGCCGGCCAGAGCGCATCTCGTCCTCACTCCTGATCGATGGCACCTTCTCGCCGCTGCGAAATTCGTTGCGAAAACGCGATGGCGGGACGCGATACTCCCTTAGAGGCACGCTTGAACGCGGCTTCGGGTTCATACCCGGCTTCGGCGGCGATCGCCGCAAACACTACGGCTGCTTGATTTCGGCATCCGTGCTCCGAGTTGCAGCCGCCACCGGGTCAAGTATGACATTGGTGGTTCGTCAAGATAATGCCTGAAGCGCTCGGCGACAACGGAACGTGACAGCCCGACCTCGTGCGCCAAATCGGCAATTGTTCAAGGATGGGCAGGACGGCGATGCAACAACGCGAGCGCCCGCCCGACTTCTGGATCGCGTACGCCGGCTAGCCAGCCTGTTTGCTCGGGAGGCAATTCCGTTATGTAACGCCGGAGCGTCTCGACGGAGAGCAATTCTGACAGTTTCGCTAGCACGGCTTCTCCGCCCGCGCGCGAGGTATCAGCCTCCTCGACGCCAGAAACGAATCGAGTTCTCCAACCACTGCCCTGCCGCGTCATCTCGGATACCTACTTTGAAAAATAGCTGGCAGTCCGGCCAGAAACACCCGGCTCAGTTGTGGATCGCGGGACATGTACCACAGACGAACTTCGTAACGTCGCCTCCGCCGCCCGTGCGAGCCAGCGTGAGGCCTCGAGCGAAGATTTGGTGCAGATCGCTCCCCAAATCCACGGTCTCAGCCTGAGCGCCGTTGCCAATAATGTCGGGGTCACCATGGGGAAGATGACGATGTCGCCGGGCGGTGAGAGGAAGCCGGTGCCATAATCGCCCCTTCCAGTTTGACCCCTTCGAAACTTCGGAAAGCACATCCATTCCATTCTTCGGGCCTGCTCGCAAGACGTTTGGCAAAGCGCTCAGGACGAGCGAGCAAGCACTTGTCATGATCGCGCCTACGGGTCAAAGAAGCCGGACGTACGGGAAAGAGTCTTTGTCAAATCGCAGCGCATACTGGGGCTGGTTGATGAAGTCAACCCAAATTTCACTTACGAGGAGAATACAAATGTCAAATGACCCAAGCAAGACCGATTGAGAAGGTTTCCACGCGCGAGCCGCAATTCCAGCCCCCAGGCTCGGAAGGAAAGCGCGTTGCGCAATCAGTTCGCATCAAGTACTTGGGTGTTGCGCTGCAATTGGTGGGTGTGACCTTTATATTCGGAATTTGCACGCTCACTCAGATCTGGCCACCTGGCTGGTCGTGGCACACCGGCCACATTCCGGACTATCTCCAGATGATTCTGGGCGTTTACGCAACGCTGGGAGTTTTCTTCTGGTGGCCAGTCGCAAACCGCTGGCACACTTGAGCCTCATTTGGTTCACGGTGTGGTCTAGCGTCGTGCACGCCGGAATCATGGCGGCACAGGCTCTGGCGAACCCGGAGCACGTTGGACACCTTTGGGGCGACGTTCCGGCGCTGTTTCTGGTGGCCGGAGTTCTTGCGTTTCTCACTCCCGGGGGAGGACACAAATGAGCACGCTGACAAGGGCACCAAATATCGAGAGCCTCAAGTCGCGCTTGCGGACGACTTGGATGGCAGGAGACTACGACCGTTTCTCAGGTTTTCATGGAAAACGGCGCGCACTCCTTTTACGAGCGTCTCGACGTGGCGCCCGGAGCACATCTGCTGGACGTAGCCTGCGGGTCTGGCCAACTCGCGTTGATCGCAACTCGTGAAGGCGTGCGAGTGACTGGCGTGGACATCGCCGAAAACCTCATCGCACGAGCTCAGGCGCGCTCGACGGCGGAACACCTCCCGGCGCGTTTTCGCGTTGGCGACGCGGAATCTCTCCCCTTCCCGGACGCCAGCTTCGACGTGGTGGTCAGTCTGGTCGGTGCCATGTTTGCGCCGCGGCCCGAGTTGGTGGCGAGAACTCGCGCGGGTCTGCGTTCCCGGTGGAACCATCGCAATGCCAACTGGACTGCGGAAGGATTCGTAGGGAAAATGTTCCGCGCGATTGCGAAGTTCATCGCGCCTTCAGGAACGCCTTCACCGTTGCTGTGGGGCGATGAGGCCGTCGTGCGGGAGCGACTCGGTCCTCAGGCCTGTGATCTGAAGGTCACGCGAAGACAATACACCTTCGAGTACCCGTTCCCACCTTCCGAGGTTGTGACCTTCTTCCGGCTGTACTACGGCCGGTGAACGGGCCGGTGAACCGCGCCTTCGCGTCACTCGATCGCGCCGGCCGAAAAAGCCTTCACGAGGAGTTGGAGGAGTTATGGGCGGCGGACAATCGCGGGGACGACGGGTTCACGGTGGTGGTAGCCGAGTACCTGGAAGTGATCGCAACTCGTGCTTAGACCGACTGCTCCGATTGAAGATCCGCTGGGGTTAGAAGAATCAATTTTAAATTGCAAGGAGGAGATTATGGACAGAGGAAATATTATGGAGAGAGGAAAGATGTTCTCGCTTCGGATCTTGTTATTGGTCCTAGCCGGCATTGGTTCGACATTGTTGGGACAAAATGCCGATTCGAGCTCCTGGGCGAGTCTGCATGGCCTGACGCCGGGGCGGCCTATTGAGGTAATAGACCGCCAGGGTGCAGCAATCAAAGGCGAACTAGTGGGCGTCTCTGACGATTCCATTATTGTCAACGTAAAGCATCGAACTGTCGCCGTGCCGCGCTCTGAGGTTTCGCTCGTCCGTGTCCGTTCAGGCAAACGCCGGAGTTTTGCGCTGATCGGAGCGGCCATTGGCGCCGGGGCTGGACTGGGTTTGGGCGTGGCTGGCGGTGAGAGCCTTAGCAACGGCGGCGGTGGAGACCTCGCGAATCTCAAGCCGGCGATCATCGTTGGGTCGGGAGCTGCCGGGGCCCTGATAGGAGCCGTTATTGGGTCGGTGGTTGGCAACCGCGCTACTGCGGTTTATCACGCCAAGTAGCGCGACGGGATGGATGTGGCCGGACGCACCGCAGTCGATGCCGAATATCTCGAAGTCGTCGCGACGCGCGCATGACTGAGCATCGTTAGCGGGAGACGGGCTTGCACCGAGTCCTGTTGTTGACGAGGAGGACACTACTATGAGAGTCGCAATCAATGGCATGGGCATCGCTGGCCCGACACTCGCCTACTGGCTCCGAAGGTCGGGACATGATCCGGTGCTCTTCGAGAAGGCGCCAGCGGTTCGATCAGGCGGCTACCTCATCGATTTCTGGGGACTCGGTTACGAGATCGCAGAGCGCATGGGAATCATCTCGACGTTGCGCGAGCACAGTTTCGAGATGGAACGGTTGCGGATGGTCGACCGCGACGGGCGCGAGGAAGCGCACATGAATCTTGCGCCGTTGTACGAAGCACAGCGCGGCCGCTTCATCAGCATTGCGCGGGCCGATCTCGCGTCCGCGCTCGTCGGCGCCTGTCAGGGAATCCCGGCCCATTTCAACGTGTCGATCAGCGCGATCGCGCGGGACGGCGCCCATTCGATCGTGACGCTCTCAGACGGCCGGCAGGATCGATTCGATCTGATCGTTGGGGCCGATGGACTACATTCGCAGGTGCGAGCACTCTCGATTTCCTCGACGGAGTCTTCTTTTTCGGTATCGGATACGAATTTCATGGTTGTCTTGCTTTCTAAAACCTATCGGCTGCGGCTCGGGCTGCGCGGCTTTCGTGTGCGTCCGCCGTCCGTCTCGCGCTGCGGCTCTTTTCTGGCGGCGCTTTCGCGGAACGTGTCCGACAGCTCGCCCGGTTCGGGCGGTCTGGCGGCAATGCGATTGAACATGCCCCGGCTGTCGCCTTGGCTTTGCCGCTCGCGTTCCTGCGCCGCCGCTCTGGAAAATTCGGGCGTCAGTCCTTCGTCGCGCAGGCGCATCCGGGTTTCCTCGCGGCGGAACGCCTGCTCCAATGTTTCGCGCTCGCGTGTTTCGACCGCTTTCAGTGCCTGATCGCGGCGGCTGATTTCACGCCGCTCGCGCCCGTGGCGGTCTTCGAGGGCCAGCAACTGCCGGTCGTGGATCTGTTGCCGCACGCCGTCCTCGCGCCGCTGCTTCGCGTCGACATAGGCCTTTGGTACGAGACCCTAAAATCGCAGATGACCTCATCTCCCACCGCAAGGTGGACCGGGGCTTTGAATTGCAAGAAGGACACCGCGTCCACTGATATCTACTGTAGTGCACTCAACTTGGCCGTCCATCTTGACCGTGACTGCTGCTCCAGCGTCGATCAGGAAGCGCTCTTCTCCTCTTCTTTCCGAATGGCCAGGTTCCATTGAATCATTGCTCCTATTCGAAAAGACGTTCGTACTAAACCCGTGTCCTTAGTCCCATCGGGCTTCCGACCTTTTCGCAGCAAACATGGAACGAGCAAAGACCGGCGCCTCGGCGTTCAAAAGAACTCCACATTCTCCCCCAATTCTTCGGACAACTCAGCTGCGTGGACCCTCACCTCTGCAAGTGGGGGTCCAACCACGGTTTTGGCGGTCCCTCCATGTATGTCGCGCTCTGCCTGCATTGTATAGTGCCTGGCGAAGTCGGCTAGACTTTGTTCCACACCTTCGTCACCCTGGGACGAAGAATCGGCCTGATACTTGTCTCCGATTTCCGCGAGCATCTCCCGCGCGCGTCCGACCGCGTCGGCGAACGTCGATCCAACAGAAAAGCTGGCACGAGTCGCTGAAATATTTTCGCGAAGCCGAGCGCCGCAAGCCGTGATCCGGGCGATCTGAGCGAAACTGCGCTCGCTTGAAGAGTGCAGTTCCGCAACCGCCTTTCGCATGCTTTCCACGCTACTATCCTCGCCCTCGGGGTCAGCTCCTTGCGCCCGGAACAGGTTGGTAGCGCCTTGACTCATCAAGGCGAGCGCATCGACAAGGGATTCGGAGCATCGCCTCGATTCGAATGCCCCCTGCTGCATCGCGCCGGCCAGAACACTCAGTGCATCTCCTAGGGGGCCAATATGGGCGGCGCGGATGCCCGCATTCAGCGCCATTCGCTGCATTTGGATTTCGATCGCCTGGATCTCATCAATGGACCCGCGCATTCGAGCGATTGTCTGTGCAAGGTCGATACTGGTGACCCGCGTGGCAGCTGTTGCTTCAGCACAGTGGCTGAGACCGCCCAGAATAGCCGTACAACCCTTTTCCATTTCGAGGAAAAACGAGTTCTTCTCATCCTCGGAGAGGCCTGATAGCATTCTGCTTTCTTCGGCCATCTCCCGTACGCGGCTGGCGACTTCGTCCAAGTTGTGGATAACCGACGCGACGGATGCGGCGAATTTCTTCTCGGCGTCGGCGAGCTGCGACGATTGCAGGATGATCGCGGCCACGGTGCCACGCGGATCTCGCCTGGTATTGCCGCTTTCTCCTTCGAACATGGCACGGACCCGGCGTAGAGCCCCGATCACGTGCTCCACCTGCTGTCGCGTAATGTCGTGGAACTGAATCGATACGATCAGTTTCTTAAAGGCGTCCGATATTGCTTCATACTGCGCTGCCATTCGACCGGATGAATCGTGCGCTCTGGTTTGTATGTCGCGAAACGCTGAGATGCTGGCCAAGACCCCCGAGATGATCCCGGGCAAGTTCTTCGCCTGACCCTCGTCCAAAGCTGAGATGTTTTGCGTGGCGCTCTGAATGGGGGGAATCAGCTGGACGGCGGCAACGAGAGCGGTTTCGACTCTAGCCTGAACATCCGTTGCCAGCGCCTTTACGTCGTCGGCCAGATTGCCAAAGTCAGCGCCTACACTCCCAAGTCTCGCCGTTTCAATCCGCGTCAGCACTCCCAGCGTGCGAAAGGTCGAGACGGTCCCCTCGAATCCGGCAAGCGTCTGTTTCAGCCTCATTGCTTCTTGGCGCATATCGCTCAGGCCGGCATTACGGTCGGCGTGAAGCGACCGCATGTCCGTGGAATGATCCAACGCGCACGTAAGCGCCTGGGATGCGCGGAGACCATGTTCCCCCGAAATCAGGTCCCGCAAAGCGGCTAGCTCTGACGAAATCAAACCTACGGCCTCGATGAATTCAGCCAGCTTTCCGCCGATGCTAAGAAAGTCCCGCTCTGTTTCCTGGTTCAGACGATCAAGATCTCCGATCACCTGCTCCAGGGCTTTAGTCCAGTCCGTTTCCGGATCACTCGCAGGTGTACGTCGGTGGATGTTGCCCGTGCGGAGCACTCTTGTAACTGTGCTACGAACCGAATTCAGCCAGCAGGAAAATTGTGCGCCAGGGGACGGAGCTACAGCCTGCTCTTCCGGGTGGACAGTTAATTGCATGCGGTACGGTCCAAGCTGTGGCACTCCAAGGCATTCAGGACGAGTACTACCCGCCCGTCGCCCATGATCGCCGCGCCTTGAAATTCCTTACATTCCTTTAGTCCGCCAGTCAGCGGCTTTACTAGTACTTCCACTTCGCTGAGAAACTTATCGACCACAAGTCCGTATTTCATAGTGCCTGCCTCCACGATCGCTACGGAGAGCTCCGGCGTTTGCGCGGGCACAAGTCCTAACATTTCCGCCAGGTGAAATACGGTGTAAATCGTCCCCCTAACCTGCGCCAGGGTCACCCCCCGGTACTCATGCGTCTCTTCCCGGGGCAACTTCACCATGTCGCGAATATTGCTGAGTGGGAGAATGTACTCCTGGGTTCCAGCTTCCAACAGGATTCCCTTTGAAATCATGAGACTGGTGGGCAGTCTCATTAGGAAGGTGGTACCCTCGCCCAGTTTTGACCGGATCTCGATTGTGCCTTGGAGGTTGCGCACGTTGCTGCGGACGACATCCATTCCAACTCCGCGGCCGGAAACATCGCTGAGTTTGGCTGCAGTCGTCAAGCCTGGCAGGAATACCAACTGAAAGGCTGCCTCGTCGGACATGCTGGCAGTAGCCTCCGGCGTGAGCAACCCTTTCTCGATCGCTTTCCGTTTGAGTGCGCCTGCGTCGAGCCCCCGGCCGTCGTCTGTGATCTCAATAGCGACACCTCCGGCTCCATGGTGCGCGCGCAAGGTCACTTGCCCGCACCCGTCCTTTCCTTTTGCCCGGCGTTCCTCCGGCGGCTCAATGCCATGGTCCACCGCATTTCGAATTACGTGGACCAGCGGATCCCCGATTTGTTCGAGGATCGTCTTGTCCAGTTCAATCCCCTCTCCGTCAAGCACTAAGCGAACTTCCTTCCCAAGCGACCGGGCCAGATCCCGCACCAGGCGCGGGAATCTTTGGAAGACCGTCTTGACCGGCAGCATCCGAATCGACATGACGCTGGTCTGGAGTTCGTCGGCAATGCGGGAGATATTCGAACCGGCCTCCTTCAGTTCCTTGACCATGGCCATGCCATCCGCGCCGTCGTTCAGTTTCTGGACAAGCAGCGGAAATGCCCCCCGTGCCACCAGCAGTTCCCCGACGACCCGCATCAGGCGGTCCAACTTGCTTTGATCGATTCGGATCGTGGAAGGGGACGCAGCAGTACCGGGGCGCTCGGCCGGGCCCGGCGCGGGTTGGGTCGGATCGGCAGTCTCCGCAACGCGCCTATCGCTACCGATCGGTGACATGCGGTCGAGGACCGCACAAGTCGCCCGGAAGGCCGTTCCGAGGACCGATCGCTCTTCGCTCCCGGGTGTTTCGCCCGCTCTGATGGCGGAATCCAGAACACAGAGTTGGTGGGCGATGGGTTCTTCCAGTTCCGGGTAGTTCCCCCGGTATTGAGCGGCCGCCGCTAGGGTCTTCAGCCCACGGCGATAGGTTTCAAGCACGGGTCCACGGGACTCGCTGCGATCGTCCTCCAAGCGCCCGAGGCAACTCGCGATCATCTCGATGCACTGTGATGTCGTATTGCGAAACGCGGCTTCCCGCTCGTCCAGGGTATCTTTGACCTCAGCCTCGATGCGGTTCTCGATGCCGAGTCGGCCAAGCAACTCCGGCGATACCGGTCCACCGGCGCCGTTGTGCGTGAGACTTCCTAACAGCGTGCGGATCGCGTCGCAGCTCTCCAGCGCGATCTGGATCGTCGCTTCTGGCACGAGGCCGGCGCTCACCCCGCGGAACGGATCCAGACGCGACTCGAGGCTGTGGGCCACCCGAAACAGCAGTTGCAGCGGGTGACTGTCGAGCAGGCCGGCGCTACTGACGTGTCCCAACAACACGCCGGCATTGCCTTTGATGCTGTGAATTCCGCGAAAGAGAGAATCGAGGTTGTCCCTGGACTCGGGGTGCTTCTCCAGTGCCAGGGCATCGGCTTCGATCCGCTCCAGGTGGTCCTCGCATTCGGTCTTGAACAGATCGAACGCCTCCGCCGGCACGGAACCCAGAAGCGCGACGGTTCCGCCCTGATCCTCCAGCAGCCGGATGCGCACCTCGCATTCGTCCTCTACGAATACGAATACTTCCTTGATGGCCGCTGGATCGCGGTCGGTCACGAGCAGAATCTCCCACCAGAGATAGCAGTGCTCGGCCTCCAGCGAAGTCAAGGGCGGTACGAGTTCCGCGTGGACCGTGATGTGGGCCCGCCCCACTTCCCGCAAGTCATCGAGCAGGGTAACAGGGTCCGCTCCGGAATAGAACATCTCGCGGTTCGGTTTGAAGACGATTTCAAACGCAGCCCGATTTTCAGCTCGGGGCTTTGATTCCCGGCCTGGTACCGCAACCGCATTCTCCGCGGGCGGCAATAGTCTTGTGAACGCCTCGGTTACTTCCACTTCACCGCGAACGGTCGACCCATCCGCCGCGCCTTCAATGATCAGACGGATCACATCGCAGGCTTTGAGGCCGCAATCAATCAGCTCCGGCGTGACGGCGAGACGTCCGTCACGCGCCAGATCGAAGGCCGCCTCCATCTTGTGGGCAAACCCCGCAAGGTGCGTGAAGCCCGCTGTTCCGCCTGAGCCTTTGATGGTATGGATGGCCCTGAACACCCGGTGCACCAGGTTTGAATCGCCTGGCTCCGTTTCCAGCGCCAGAAGAGCCGAGTCGAGCTCAATCAGCAGATCCAGAGCCTCCGCTCGAAACGCGCCCCGCATTTGCTCCATAACGTCGGCTGACATGGTTTGGTTTTACGTCCTCCGTCCCGTCGCGCTTCAGCGCACAACCTTCTTCACAACAGCCAACAGTTGATCCGGATCGAATGGCTTCACAATCCACGCGGTGGCGCCGGCTGCTTTGCCTTCCTGTTTCTTTTCCGGATGCGATTCCGTGGTCAACAGAACGATGGGAACGAATTTGTATTGCGGCATTGCCCGAAGCTTGCGAGTGAATTCCAGTCCGTCCATTTTGGGCATGTTGATGTCGGTCAGAAAGAGATGCATCTCCTTACCGTTCAGTTTCGACAACGCGTCCAGGCCATCCATCGCCTCCACAACGTTATATCCGGCGCCACGAAGCACAACGCTCACCATTTGCCGGAGGCTGGACGAGTCGTCCACCGTCATGATGTTCTTCACGAATCCTCCTTTATGCCGAACAAATCCCGCGTGAGGGCGCAGCGATCCACCGCACCCAGGAAGGTACCCGACGGGCTATCGAACTTGACCGTCGGTACGGTTTTGAACAGCGAACAAAGGAGCTGGAGGATACAGGTGTCGATGTCTTCAAGCTCCGCGGTATCCACTACAAGGGGCAAGCCGTCTTCCAGTTGCTGCCCGAGTAGAGTAGCAAGGTCCTGGGCATGCCGGACGGTGACCCCGCCTTCGAGTTTGAGAACCTGTTTACCTTCGACGCTGGCAAGTGAAAACGGCATGGGATTATCCTCTCAGAGCGGGTCAGCCGGCGTTCAGGACCATGCGAATGTTCTCAACCATCATTTCGGGCGTACTGGGTTTGACGATATAGAGATTTGCCCCCGCGTCAAATCCTTTCATCTTGTCCTTGGCTTCACCTTCCGTAGACACGATGATGATTGGAAGTGAACAGTATTTGCGATCGGCACGCACCCGCCGGATGAACTCGTACCCGTCCATATTGCTCATGTTGATGTCTGTCAGAACCAAGTCGCAGGGGTTCGTGTACAGCTTTTCCAGCCCGTCACTGCCGTCCATGGCAGTAATCACCCGATAATGAGCTTGCTCCAGTATGTAGGAGTGATAGCTCCTGACGAATTCGGAGTCGTCCACGATTAGGATCGTATTCTTCTTATCCACGGTGTCATTCCTTGCCATAAACCAGGTGATTCTCAAACCTCTTCAACTTAAAAGCTGTCGATACCCGTCCTATCGATTCGGAGTGGCCCAAAAAGATATAGCCGCCGGGGTTCAGGGCATTGTAAAAGTGATCCACCACCGACTTACGCGAAAGATCGTCGAAATAGATCAGCACGTTCCGGCAGAAAACGAAATCGAAGTCGCGCATGGCCCGCATGGCCATCCGATCGTGCAGGTTGAGATGACGGGTCCGGACAAGGGCGGCAGTTCGCCGTCTCACGATGTACTCGTCGCCGTCCTCAATCAGATACTTCTCCCGATATTCTTCGGGAACTTCGGCGACAGACCGGGATCCGTAGCGCGCAGCCACGACCCTTTGAAGCATGTTCTCATCGATATCGGTGGCCACGATCTCACAGTCCCACGACTGAGCTTGAGGGAAGATTTCCTGCAAAAGCATTGCCAACGTGTATGGTTCTTCTCCGGAAGAACAACCGGCCGACCAGATTCGCAGTGTCCTCTGCCCACGGGCCTGTTTCGCGGAGAGCACCTCTGGCAAGCAATGATTGGCAAAGGCCTGCAACTGCTCGTACTCGCGAAACATGTAGGTTTCGTTGGTCGTGATCAGATTCGCCAGGGCCTGCATTTCCCGTCCCTCCGGATCGGCATAAGCGACCATGAAAACATAGTCCTGCGCCTTGTCTATTCCCAATGCGGCCATGCGCTTCGCCACTCGCGTTTTCAGGAAGTAGATCTTCTTGTCATCGAAGTGCAGCCCCAGTCTCTGATAGATGTGCTGGCTCAACTTTTGAAATTGTTCGACCGAAAGGTCTGGCATTGGTTCCGATCAGCAGGTGAGGGCCTGCAAAACCTCTTCGTCGGATTCCTCGAGCGCGCGCGCAGCGAGTACCGCGTCTAGTTCCGGCCGTTTCGTGGCTCGGAGCGACTCTGCGGCTGCAAGGCGGATCAGGCGTTCGCAGCTTGTCAGGCAGGACAAAAGGAACGCGCGGATGTCGTCCCGATCGGCCCAGAGACCCAGAGCGTGCACCGCCTGGTACCGGCACAAGGGGGGATCGCCATTCTCGATCACAACACGTAAAGCAGGCACAAGATGGTCGTCAAGGTCGGTCGGATGACAACGCGAATGTATGCCTTTCAGCGCGCCGAGTATCGCCGGCCGAAGATGATGGCCCCGGACTGGCAACAAATTGGCGATTTCAGAAAACTCTTGAGCTGACCCCAGGGCGCCCAATGCCTTCAAGCAGGGAGCCAACAGAAAGTCCGGTACGACGGCCAGATCCGGGAAATGGCGACGAATTGCATCCAGCGAGGAGTCCCGGCCGATGCCAACCAAAGCCTCCAGGCAGGCGGCGGTCAGCATTGGTTGCGAGTCTACTTGAAGCAATTCCTCAATTCGCGTCCGGAACTCAGCCGCCCGAATCCTACCGAGGTTCTCCACCGCTGTGATCACCACGTTTGGATCCTGATCGCTCAGCGCTGCCGCATAAATCTCTCCCGCATCACCGGTTTGAACGCCGCTTAGTGCGTCAAGAACCAGTTTCCTCAGGTGCTTATCGCCTCTTCGCAGGGCTGCGTTCAGAAACGGGATTGCCCGTACCCCCTTGGAACGCAGCACGATTACGGCCTGATTGCGGATCTGGGGATCTTCGCTTTCCAGCAATTGCACGGAGCCTTCGATAGACGCGACTCCATCCATCCGGCTCAGCGCCTGAAAGATGGCGTCCCGAACGGTAAGCGACGGTTCATGCTGCAGCCGTTCGAGGAGAGGCGCCACCGCCTCGGGGACATTCAGGTACCCAAGGTCTTCGGCGGCGTAGGTGCGCTCTGTCTCGTCGGCGCAGCCCAACTTTCCGATGTATTCTTCAAGGCTGGTCATTCAACAGTTCTCCGTACTGCTCTTACGATCTCGCCTGCGATTTGGTGGCTCGGCGCCACAACGCAAGCCCCGCCTCGTTCCACTGCCTCGCGGGGCATGCCGTACACCACCGCCGTTTCCTGGCTCTCGGCAATCGTGTATCCGCCGGCCTGCTTGATGGCGACCATCTGATCCGCGCCATCATCGCCAATGCCCGTCATCAGGACGCCGACCGTATCCTTGCCGTAGATGCTTAGAACCGACTCCATCATGACGCCCACCGAGGGCATAAACAGGGTCGCCGGTGTGGTGGGCGTTCGGATCACCACATCCCCGGTCATCTTGCGGTGCAAACAAAGATGCATTCCTCCTGGCGCCACATAGCAGATACTCGGCTCCACGCGCATGCCCGAACGGGCTTCCACCACCTTGAGCGGGCAATGTTCGTCCAGGCGCCTGGAGAATGAAGCCACAAATGCGGGCGGCATATGTTGTACCAGGAAGAGGCTGGCAGGCACATCAACCGGTATGAGCGGCAGCACCTCCTGCAGAGTCGCCGGCCCGCCGGTGGAAATTCCGATAGCTACCGCGCGTTGCCGGGTGACGTTCTCAAATGTGGCGCGAACCGGCACCCGGGGTTGCCGACGCTCGCGATTGCGTTGAAGCCGGTTGATAATGCCCCTTGATGCGGCAGCTTTGAGTTTTCGGACTAGCTCATCGGCCACCACACCCAGGTTGGATGAGACGGTGCCATCCGGCTTGGCAACAAAGTCGAACGCCCCCAACTCGAGGCATTCGAAGGTGGTGGCAGCGCCTTGCTGCGTGAGCGACGAGAGCATCACGACCGGACAGATCTTCTCCTGCAAGATCATCTGCAGGGCCGTGATCCCGTCCAGTTTGGGCATGTTGATGTCCATGGAAATGACATCGGGCCGGAGTTCCCTGGCCTTCGCCACCGCGTCCTCGCCATCTCGCGCGAGTCCCACCAAGTCAAGGTCGGCCGACGCCGCGATGATTCGTTTTAGTGTTTGGCGCATCAAGGCGGAATCGTCCGCCACAAGCACCCTGATTTTGCTCATAGCTTTAGAAGAGCCGGGGCCGAATGGCTGGCCCCGGCTTGAGAGTTCCGCTAAGCGGTTAATTCCGACAGATGCGCCTGCTCCTGACGGGAGAGAATTTTCTCGACATCGAGCAGTACGATCATGCGCTTGCCCGAATCCACCTTACCGATACCGGAGATGAACTGTTGATCGATTCCCGACCCGATTGCGTCCGGCGGCGGGGCAATGTCCTTCTTGGCAAGATTCAATACTTCGCGCACCGAGTCCACTACCAGGCCGGTTTTCACTCCGCCCAGGTCTACGATGATGATGCGGGTCCTATCGTCGGCCTGTTTAAATTCGAGTTCGAAGCGCTTGCGCGTGTCCAGCACCGGGATGACCTCGCCGCGCAGATTGGTGATGCCTTCGATGAACTGGGCGGCTTTCGGCACCTTTGTGATCTTTGCGAGACGATCGATTTCCTGAATCTGCGAAATCGGAACGCCGTATTCTTCCGCTCCCAGCATGAATGTTACGAGTTGTACTTCGCTGAGCTCCTGCGCTCCCAGTCCCAAGGTCTGCACCTTACCGGCCGTGTGTTCTTCGACCTGTTGGGCCGACGAGGTCTTTACCTCGCGGAGTTGCTGGTCCTTCATCAGGTGGGCCACGTCCAGGACCATGATCAACCGGGAGCCGTCGTCAAGTTTGGCTACGCCTGACAGTTCCATTCCGCCGTTCGAGGTGATGCGCGGCGGTGGTTCAATCAAGTATTTGGGCACATTCAAAACCTCATGGACATGGTCCACCACCAAGCCCGCCACGAAACCATCGGCATCCACCACAATGATGCGTTGGTCTTCCTGGATGTTCTCCGCAATCTGCTGCTCAAACCGCCGCAATGCCGCAACTGCTTCCCGTCCCCTGGAGACCACGTCTTCCCCGCAGGCATGCGCCGCATCCCGATCGCCGCGTTCTTCGTACCTCGCGCGGGCCTGAAGCTGCTTGGCGACTGTTTCGTTTAGACCGCGCGCTTTCGCCAGCGCCTCCATCAGTGTCTGGCTGGAACTGTTGGTTTCGGCCAGCCACTTGCGGAGTTGCTCCGTGATGCAACCGTCCACCTTCGTCGGCGAGCCGCCGGCAAAGAGCTTTTCAACCTGATCGATCCAGCGTTCGTATTCCTCTCGCAGCGGCCGGCAGCTATCGACGAGTTCATCGGACAGCGATCGCTGCTGGAGCAATCGTCGCAGGTCGATGACCGGCAGGATCTGGCCGCGAACAGTGAGCACGCCCAGCACGTAGTCCGGAACATCGGGTACCTGATTGGGTGCCTGCACCCTGAGAATTTCGCGGACGTGCTCCATGTGGAATGCGAATTCCTCTTTCGCGACGCGAAAGGTGACCATCTTCTGAACTTCGGCGTCGGCACTGGTGGAACGGCTTGACGATTCGCCGATTCCAGCCTCCGATGCTGAAGCCATGCTGGTCGCTGCGGCCGTTTTGCGAGACATCCCGATCTCGCAGACGTGGGCAGCATTCAGGGCCATCACGATGCGCTGTCCCTTATCGAGTTTCACAACACCTTCGAGGTAGTCCGAGCTGGTCCCGCGAATCGCCGCCGGCGGCGGCTCAATTTCGCTTCGGAGCACCCGGGTCACCTGTTTTACGCGATCCACGCGCAAACCGGTCTTCACGCCGTCGATATCGACCACCAAAACGCGGGTGCGATCCGTCTCCTGAGCCCGTTCCATGCCGAAACGGGTACGCATGTCAATGACGGGCAGAACGACGCCGCGCAAGTTGGCGATGCCCTCCACGTAAGCCGGTGTGCGAGGGACTTTTGCCATCTTGGGAAGGCGAATGATTTCCTGGACCGACATGATGTCAAAACCAAACTCTTCGTCCTTCAGAAGGAACGTGACCAGTTGGCTTTCGTCTTTCAGGGCGGAGGAGGATTGTAGAGTGTCTGTTTCCATCAGAGTCTCCTTTCAACACCACGCTCTACCGCCTACCCGTTTTGCAATTCATCAGCCTGAGAAGCGATATCCTCGATGGCTTGGGCGATCTCCTGGGCAGCCTTTAGCCCCTGCTCCGAGGCACCCGCCGCCTCGGTAGAGGCGCGCGCGGTCTCTTCCGCTGCGGCAGCGATCTGCTGGCTGGCCTTTCCTGCCTGCTCGAGTCCAGCGGCCGCCTCGCCTGAGCCCTTCGCGATTTCGCGGATGTCCGCCACCACTACGTCGCAGACTTTCGCGATTCTCTCGAGATTTGCCGTCGCGACTTTCGCACGTTCCACCTCGGCCCTGCCCTTGCTGCCGGCCAACTCAATATCCCCGGCAACCCTGGTGATTTGCGTTTGTACGCTCTTCACCAGATCCTTGATTTTGTCGGCGTTCTCGCTGCTTTCGTTGGCCAGGGACCGAATGTCGCCGGCCACCACCGAGAAGCCCCGGCCGTATTCTCCGGCGCGTGCCGCTTCGACGTTACCATTCACGGCGAGCATTTTCGTCTGAACCGTGACCATGACAATGGCATCAACGATTTTGTCGATCCGGCGCGTCCGTTCCTCTAATTCCAGAATGTTCTTGGCGGATTCGGAGGATGCATCCGCACTCTTGCCGATATTCACGATTAACTGGTCCACGTTGGCCTTGTTGCTCGCGAGGAGTTTCTGGGTGCCAAGGGCTCTCTCTACGCTCAGTTCGGCGCGGTCTCCCATGCCTTTGGCGGCATGCCGCAACTGCACCCCCAGGGCGTTGGACGCCTCCGCCGCCTTGGCCTGCGCGCCCGCCGCCTTGTTAATCTGCTCGATGGCGGTGGAAATCTGCTGGGAAGATGACCTCAATTCTTCGGCATTCGACGACAACTGCTCGGCGGTTGCGGCCAGTTCCTCGGCCGACTTCTGAGCGTTGGTCGAGGTCTTTAATGTCTCAGCCATTTCGGCCAGTGAGCGGGCCGCGTCGCCCATCTCCGCGTACGCCTTAGACTGCTCCTGCGTCGATTTTTGAGCCTCCTGGCAGGCGGAGGTGGCTTCCTCGGCGGCCGCCGCGATCTCCTCAGCGCCCTTCAGGTACGTCTTGGCCCCGGCCAGAGCCTCAGCCGCATTCTTCTGAATCTCGACACAGTTAACTTGGATTTCTTCGAGATCGGCGCCTGTCTTGACCAGATCCTGCGTGATGACTCTGGCCTTCTCCACTTCCTCGCGGCCCTTCTTTCCGGCCGCTTCCGTGTCTCCGGCAACCACCTTCACCTGGCTCTGAATCTCGTTGACCACTTCCTGAATTCCGCGCGCGCTCTTCTCGCTCATTTCCGCGAGGTTGCGCACCTCGTCTGCCACCACGGCGAATCCCTTCCCGTGCTCCCCGGCCCGCGCGGCTTCGATCGCAGCATTCAGTGCCAGCAGGTTGGTCTGATCGGCAATTCGCGTAACGGCATGAACGATCTTGCCGATTTCTTCGGACTGGCGCTCCAATTCGGCGATCATCTTGGCCGACTCGAGATTTGCATCGGCTGCATCGCCGACTCCCTTGATCAGCGTCTCGATGTCGGTGGTGCTTGATTTCGCCAGGGCTTGCAGTTCGGTCACTCGCTTCAACGAAGCTTCCGCGCGTCCGTTGGCGTTGTCGGAGGCCTTTTCGATCTGATTAATGGCGGCTCTGGACTCCTCCGCGGCTGTCGATGCCTGATCCGCACCCGCGGCAATGGTATGCATTGTCTTTTCCAGCTCTTCGACAGCGCCGGTGGCTTCAGCGATTGCGCTGGATACCTGGTCGGTGGCAGTGGACAACTTTTCCGCCACGGCCTGAGCGCGCGCTACGGTCCGTGCGCGAGCCTTTTCTTCCGCGAGCTTCTTGGCGGCGATGCGGCTTTGGGCGAGATCCTCGCCGTGCCCATTCGACTCCGCGGTTCTCTTCGCAGGCGGAGGCGTTGCCGCGGATCTTTGCGGTCCCAGGCGGTTCATCGCTAGACGATTCGGCGCAGGGGGGGCGCCGTTCGTGGGTACTCCTGCGTTCTGCTTAATCATTATTATTTCTTTTATCTCCGGAGATCTTTTATGGCTTAATCCGACGAATTGGGTCAGCTGTGAGCTCGATAAAGTAATCGGCACAACCGGGGGATTCCTTCATAGCTCCCGGCGGCCAATGTTCGAGGTATGCTTCGCGACGGGAGCACGGGCGGACGCGCATAAGAATGGCACTTCATTTATCGGCGCACCGATGCGCTTCTGGACGCACGTAGACACACTGCGGGACAACTATATAGTCCGGATCAGAACGGATTTGTCTCAGCAATAAACGCTGTTCTGCGTTGCACAACCCTGCCAGGGGTGGTGTTCCACAGGTTCACATCCTACAGCTTCGTGAACGGCCGGACGACCAAGACGAATATAGGCGAGCCGGTTTTCGTCTCCTTCTCGTCCTTGCACAGAATCTCAAAAAGGCGGTTTCGACCGCGCGTGCGTGCGAAGCATGTGGCATGCCACGCAGGCCGGAGAGAGGCGCTCGGTAGCCATGGTGTCCATGTGAAGGAGCCGCGACTGCCACACGACGTTCTTACACTGCAATGCTTGGGTGATTGTAGTATGCGTGGCATCGTCCGTTCTGCCTGTTCTGGCCAAACTGGAGGAGGAGACAAAAGACTTGCCCTCCCTTATATACGTCTATATACGTCCTTTGCCGATGTATCGCGCGTAGTGCCAGGCCATAAACAGATCCTCGGTCTCCGGACCCGCACCGAACACCGCCTCCGATTTGCCCGACGTCTTCAATCCCATCGCCTGCCATTTTTCCGGAGGTCGGGATCCAGCGTCGCCTGATGCTTCTGAAGATAGTCCATCAATTCCGCTGGAACCGCCCCGTCGTAAGCGGCGTTTGCGATCGGAGAATGGTCCCGCGCATCCGGTATTACCCCGACCTCGTTTTCCACCTGCACCATGATGACCGTATGAGTGCCTCCGTCGATCTCACGAATTCTGCGCATGAGCGCGGCGAACGCACGAGCGTCCGCGTTGCGGTTCGCCTCGCTGAACGGCGACAATCGCTCGGTCCCGGAACCGTTCGACAGCTGCACTCTGGGGAACCGCTCGAAATCGCGCTTCACCCAATCCGGCGCATAGCTGGACCACGTGTTCTTCCAACTTCCGAACCACAGCAAGACAACGCGCAGATTCTCGGCCCGCGCAGCGCGAATCAACCCGTCCCCCAGCGCGTAGTCGAACCGTCCTTTCGCCGGTTCCAGCAGAGCCCATGAGATCGGCACCAGCACCGTGTTCAAATGCATCGCCGACAACCGCGGCCAGATTGCTTTCATGTAATCGAGGCTGGTAGCGGCGTTGTTGTGCAACTCCCCACCAAGCGCAGGAAACGGCGCGCCATCCACAATCAATTGCGTAACCGTACCGCGCTGCTCCAGGTGTGGAAGTTGCGCGCGGCGGTCCGTTTGACCACTAGCAGCCCGTGGCAGAAATGGGGCAAATTCGGAGACGGCAAAACCGCCTCAGTCAAATCAATGACTTAGGCGCGTGATTATGTCGCATTTTGACTTGCACCACGGGCTGCTAGCGGTCAGAACGACGAGCGAGCCGGTCAGGACGGCACAACAGCACAGTCCGGGTTTCATGTCACATCCAACTTTTCAGATGAGAGTGCAAGGCAACCGCCAACGACACGCGCCCGGCGGTTGTATCCTTATCCTCATGACCGCGAAAGCGACGACTCCCCTCGAGCGGACTCAGTCCGGAATTGCAGGCCGGGTATCGCGCCGGTCGCTCCTCCTGGCCATGGGACAGATCCTTTCAACCTCCGGAATCGCGGCGACTACCGATGTCCCCGCGTCGCTCGATCACATCATTCTCGGCTGCAACGATCTCGATCGAGTCGTGCAATTCGTCGAAGAACAGACTGGTGTTCGTGCCGCTTACGGCGGAGTGCATCCGGGCCGCGGTACCCGCAACGCTCTGCTATCGCTGGGCGGCCGGCGCTATCTGGAACTCATGGCTCCGGACCCGGCACAGAAGAAACTGGAAGCGTTCCCGTCTCTGCCCACGCTGCACGAACCGCGCCTGCTCGGGTGGGTGGTTCACACCGACAATATCGATGTGATTGCAGAGCGCCTCCGGCGTGCCGGCATCGCGTTCCACGGGCCTGCGGACGGCGCTCGGAAACGCCCGGACGGGCGCGAACTGAAATGGCGCAAACTCGACCTCAACGACGACCGTCACGGAGTGCTGCCGTCGTTCATCCAGTGGAATTCGGGTTCCATACATCCTTCGAGCGATTCACCCGCGGGCTGCCGCGTCACGGGGTTCGCCGTCGGCGGGAATGCCGTTGAGCTCAGGCACATGTTCGAACTCCTCGGGCTCGATCAGCAGGTCGAGAACTCCGCCAATCCACAATTTCACGTCGATCTCGCCGGTCCTAAGGGGACGTGTGAACTCTCCTCGTGATCGAGCACTGCTAGGTCCGTGACCTACCCCCGCCTCGGCGGCATGGAATGCCGAGTGCATTCACTCCTGTGCTAACGCAGTCTCCGTTCCAAAGTGAAACACCAAGAGGTTCCTCCGGAACGGTCGCGTTTCAAAACGAAATCCGATTTGGAAAACAGGAGTCCGTCATGCCCGAACCCATCATCATCATGCCGCCGCCGCTGCTGTAACAGATCATCATGCGTACATCCCGCATCAGGAGACGACCTATCGCTGGCTCGCTTCTCCGGCCCCGACTCGCGCATTGAATGCGGCGGACTGACCGCGTGGAACGGTGAGCGACTTCCATTCACCTCCACTCAAGTGTTTCGCGAGAAAAACGATCTGCCCACAGTGATAGCTATAGTGAGCAATTTGCCGGTTGATGGCCTGCATCACCGAATGCGGCTCTCCGCGAATCGTGATTGTACGCGTCAAGTCCGCCTCTGAAAGCGGCTCGAGCGCCGAGAAGACAATCGCCCACCCGCGCTCCCACATCTCGTTGAGCGCGGCGCGGGTGTTTGGCGGATTCTCAAACTCCGTATCCCGGTTTCGGTCCGGCTTCTCGCCGTCGCTAGTCAGAAAGTCGGTCCAGCGCGAGCGCATGTTCCCAGCCATGTGCTTCACGGTGACCGCAATTGAATTCATTTCCGGATCGAGCGCCTTTTGCAGGTCGTCGTCAGGCACCTGCTCCATCGCGCGTTCAGACAGCTTTTTGTAGTACCGCAACACCGCAATCGAATCCTCGAGATACGAGGTGGTGAACTTCAACGGCATCCTTCTATAATCCGATACAAAGGGCTGCCCGGCGCGGCTTCGCAAAAGCGTAGAATTTCTAAGCATGAGAATCGCAGCCGCCGTTGCGCTCGCGGTGTCCGCCGCTTTTGGACAGCCCTTTCAACTCGAGAAGCTCCAAAACAAGACCATCCTGCTGTTCACGCCGCATCCGGATGACGACACGTTCTGTTGCGCCGGAACCCTGGCATTACTTGCGAAGCAGAACAACAATATCCAGATCTACATCTACACGAACGACGACAAGGGTTCCTACGATCCGGAGATGACCAGCGAGAGGCTGGCGCGCATTCGGATGGCCGAGGAAGAAGAAGCGTGCCGCATTATCGGTGTTCCAAAACAGAACATCCATTGGCTCCAATTCCACGATGGGATGCTCGAGTATGCGAATCCCCGCGACTTGGTCGAGCAGGTCACGAAGATCATACGGACGGTCCGTCCCTACGTCGTGCTCTCGATTGACCCGGGATCGGAGTATGTCCGCTGGCACAAGACCGATCACCGGATGGCCGCGAACAACACGATGGACGCGATCCGGGCGGCGGAATGGCACCTCTATTTTCCGAACCAGCGGCTGCACGATGGCCTGGAACCGTGGCAGGTGCCGGCCGAAGCCTACTTCTACGTAACGAACGCAGATGCGAACCACTGGGTGAATATCGATTCCGTCATCGATCAGAAACTCGCGGCCGCGGCTGCGCACGTCAGCCAGTGGGAGCCCTCGATCAGAAAGTACCGGGCCGATTGGGACCCGGCCGTCCTGTCCAAGCTGAAGAACGAACTGAAAAGCCGGGCGCAGAAGAAGGACGGTCACTACGTCGAGGCGTTTCGGGTCAGCACCGAATTCAACCAGGAATAGCCGGCGCCACGACATCCCGCCGTCCGGACCACAGACCGGCGAGGCCCGCCAAAAACCTGCGTACCCCGGGACGGCCCGTTCGTATATATCTTGTGAAGGGAAGATGGTGAGCCAGGACACGGCAGTGGAACCAGCGCAGGACACGTTCGCCGCTGTCGTCCGAACTCACCAGTCGATGGTCTTCAGCATTGCGTACCATTTCCTTCGCGATTCGGCCGCGGCTGAAGAGGTGGCGCAGGACGTATTCCTGGAGTTGTACCGTCATCTCGACAAGCTGGCGAGCCCGGATCATATTACGTACTGGTTGCGGCGCGTTGCCAGCCATCGTTCGATCGACTACGCGCGAAAGCGGAAGCTTCGCTCGGATGTTGCGCTCGACGATGTGCCGGAACCATCGGTTCGGGACGACCCGTCGGATGTGCTGTTGAGCCGGAAGTTGCAGATGTTGATCGCGTCTCTGCCGGAGAAGCCGAGGATGGTCATGATTCTTCGGTATCAGGAAGACCTGATGCCGGACGAAATCGCTCGCCTGATGGACATGCCGGTGCGGACGGTAAAGAGCCACTTGCAGCGGTCGCAGGCCATGCTGCGGGAGAAGATTGGACGTAGTTTGGGAGAAGTACGGTGATGGACGATTTCGAGCGGCAACTGAAGCAGGCGTTGGAGCGTAAAGAACCCCCGCCCTGGCTGGAAGGCCGGGTGCTCGCCGCGGCGGCTGTCGAACCCGTGCGTCCACGGCGCTTGTGGAGCAGCTTCTGGTGGACTCGCTGGGCGACTGTTGCGCTCGCGGCAGTCCTGCTGGTTACCGGCCTCCAGTGGCAGCGCGAGCGGCAGCAACAGATAGCGGGCGAACGAGCCAAGGCGCAGCTTGAATTGGCGCTGAAAATCACCAGCGCCAAGTTGCACAAGATCGAGAGCAAGCTTCAGGCGTTCGAACAAGGGGAATAATTCGAGGGAAGAGATGAGATACACACTCGTGGTGTTTCTGTCCCTGCTGCCATTGATGGCGCAGGAGATCAAGCTTCCGCCGGGCATCGAAAAGCTGGCGGACAAAGCGACGGAAACGGTTGATGTGACGCTGGATCAGAACCTGCTCCAACTCGCGAGCCGTTTCCTTTCGGACAAGGATAGTGACGAGGCGCGTGTGAAGAAACTCGTGGCCGGACTCAAAGGCATCTGGGTTCGAAGCTTCGAGTTCGACAAACCCGGCGAGTACCTGGAGAGTGACGTGGACTCGCTTCGCTCCCAACTCAAGGCGCCCGGATGGTCGCGGATTGTGGGTGTCCGCAGCAAGAAGGGCGGCGATAATGCCGAGGTTTACCTGAAAACGGAAAACGGCCAAATCACCGCGCTGACCGTCCTCGCCACGGAACCCAGGGAACTGACCATCGTACATATCTCTGGGCCCATTCGCCCGGAAGACCTTCAGGAGTTGGGCGGGCGGTTCGGCATACCGAGGATGGATGAGGTAACGCCATCACGAAAAAGGTCGGGCGGCGAGTCGAAGAAGGAGGAATAGCGATGCGTCGAGCGGTTCTTCTCGCGATCGTGTGCGCTTTCATAGCTCCATCGCTGTTGCCTGCGGTGGACCGGGATTTCAAGGACATTGTCGATGCGATTTCCGCTGAGTTCAGGACTTCTCCGACGCGGATTCCGCTGTTCGGATTGGTGAATGGATTCATGTTTATGGCGCGGCCGGCCGGCGCACGCCACATTGACCTGGCGGTTTTCGAGAATCTCGACCACAACAAGCGCAGGGGCCGCGATCTCCGGGAAGTGGTTCGCGACGCGGTTGGCCGCGGATGGGCGCCGTTTATCCAAGTGCGTTCGCGCCATGGCGACGGGGAAGAACTCGTGATGGTTTATATGCGGCCGGAGGGCAAGAACTGCCGGCTTCTGGTCACCAGCATCGAGCCGGACGAAGCTACGGTGGTACAACTCAAGCTCAACGCCGAGGCCCTTCGGCGCTGGATAGAGACTCCACGCGACGCCGCGTTCCATCCCACGAACTGGGATGATCGCGACGACGACAGATAGTTGTCAGTTGAAGCCGGGCGTCGATTCGACGGCGTCCGGCTGAGCGAGCCTTACTCGAGCCGGATTTGTTGCATACTGGTCGGTGAGCGCTACGGCTTCTGGGCTTGTGTTTCCTCTATTCGCGTGCATCCACAATCGTCGAGTCGCATCGATTGGTGCGCTTGCGTTCGCTCTTGTCAACCTGCCGCTCTTGGCAGCGGCGCCGAGCAGCAATCCCGCAAGAGTCACCTTCTACCAGAACATCGCTCCGATCATCTACCGCGAGTGCGCGCCTTGCCACCGGCCCGGCGAATCGGGCCCGTTCCCTCTCCTCGCGTATTCCGATGTCAAACGCCGCGCGGCGCAAATCGCCGAGGTGACGGCGCGCCGGTTCATGCCGCCCTGGCTCCCGCAACACGGCTATGGTAGCTTTCTCGAGGAGCGCCGCCTGACCGACGCGGAGATTCAGATCATCCGGACGTGGGTGAAAGAAGGATCGCCGGCGGGATCCGCCCTCCACGCACCTGCGCCGCCCAAGTTCGTAAGCGACTGGCAACTTGGCCCACCGGACTTGATACTGCACGCTGCCCGGCCCTACAAGCTGGCGGCCGATGCGCCCGAGACGTTCTGGAACTTCATCATGCCCGTACCCATTAAGACGACACGATGGGTAAGAGCCATCGAGGTCCGGCCCGGCAATCCGATCGTCTTCCATCATGCGAACGTCGTTCTCGACCGTTCCCGCGGAGCCCGCCGGCGGGAAGAGGTGCCCGGTGACGGATTCCCTGGAATGGACCTGTCGTTCGAGGAGGACACATTTGATCCGGACGGCCACTTCTTGTCGTGGAAGCCCGGCAGCGATCCGGTAGTGGAACCGGACGGCATGGCCTGGCGTGCGACCCCCGGCATGGACCTGGTGCTCAACGTTCACCTGCGCCCCACCGGTAAGGAAGAGACCGTCGATCCGGTAGTCGGTGTGTACTTCACCGACAAACCTCAGACGAAGTTCCCGATGCTGATCCAACTCGAGCACGACGGCGGAATCGATATCCCAGCCGGCGACAAGGACTTTCTTATCAGCGACGACTTCCGACTACCGCTCGACGTGAATGTGTTGGCGGTTTACCCTCATGCGCACTATCTCGCCAAATTGATGGAGGCGTACGCGACGTTACCCGACGGTACAAAGAAGTGGCTGATTCGCATCCCGGATTGGGATCTCAACTGGCAAGGTGTCTTTCGGCTGAGCAAGCCGCTGTTTCTGCCGCAAGGAACGGTCGTCTCGATGCGCTACCACTACGACAACTCAACCGGCAACGTGCGCAATCCGAACCATCCTCCGCAACGCGTTGTCGGCGGCAACTCGGCCACTCAGGAGATGGGCCATTTCTGGATGCAGGTGCTTCCGGTCAGCGAGGGCGATCAACGCGCCGTAATACTCGAAGCGGCCGTCCGGCAAAAGCTCGCGAAGTACCCCGACGATTTCACGGCGAACTACAACATGGGCGACCTTCTGCTGAATCGCGGACATTCGTCGGATGCGATTCCGTACTTCCAGAATGCGTGCCGTACGGACCAGCACAGCGCCCTGGCAGCCACCGAACTCGGGATTGCGTATTTCACCGACAGGAAACTGAGCGATGCCGCGGCGCAGTTCACCAAGGCATTGGCGATCGATCCGTCGTACATCGACGCGCGTTTCGATTTGGCAAGCGTTCAGGCCGCCAGCCAGGAGTGGGACTTCGCGGCGAAAGGCTTTCGGGCCGTGCTCGCCCAGCGCCCGGATTATCCAAAGGCGGCGGACCACCTCAGCGATGTTCTGATCCTCTGGGGAGATGAATTCGCAAAGTCGAAGAACGACTCGGCTGCGATTGAACGGTATAAGGAAGCTTTGACGCTGCGGCCGGATGACGTTCAGGTACACGGCAGGTTGGGGATGGCTTACGCACGAACGGATCAACTCGAGGCGTCACAATCAGAGTTTGAAGCAATACTCCGCATCGATCCGAAGTCCGCTACCGCGCAACAGGCGATCGGGGCGATCAAAGCGCGACGGCAGAGCCTCGGTAAGTGAGAGACAGATATAAACGAAGGGACGGGCAGCAATGCCGCCCGTCCTTCTCGAAGCATCAAAGCTACGCTACTACCACGCAGCCCGCAATCCGAAACGAACCTGTCGTTCACCCGATGCACTGGTAATTTGCATGAAGGTGCCCGAAGTCACGCTCGTACTGGGACCGCCAAAGTGCGACGTGTTCGCAAAGTTAAAGAACTCCGCCCGGAACTGCAGCCGTATTCGTTCCTTGATGGGGAACTCGCGGGTAATATCCAGGTCGGTGTTGAACACGCCGGGGTTGCGAAGAATGTTGCGTCCGCTGGTGCCGAACGCCACTGCCGTGACCGGCGCGAAGGCGTTCTTGTCGTAATAGAGTTGACCAGGACCGGCATTGCCAAGCAACTGAACTTGCGGCAACACCTGGTTGGCCGTCTGCAAATTGCTGGGAGCGTTCAGCGAACTGCCGGGAGCGGTCACTGTGAAGGGAGTGCCGGTATAGGCGGACAGAACGCCATTCACCTGCCATCCGCCGAGCACGACCGCCGGTAATCCTTGCTTCGCCATCATCTTGCTCTTGCCGAACGGCAGTTCGTACACCCATCCCATTTGCAGAACGTGCGTGCGGTCGAATCCGGCGGCAGCGCGGTTGCGCTGGAACACGGGACCCCAGTTCCAATTCACGCCGGCCCATCCGTCATCATCCGTGTAGTCGATCGCCTTCGAGTACGTGTAGGCACCCTTCAGCATCAGGCCCTTGGTGAAGGAGCGATTCACGGCTACCTGCAGCGAATGATAATTCGAACTCAGGTATCCATCCCACATCTGGGTCGGAATGGTACGGCCGAACTGAGCATAGTAAGGCAACCCAGTCGTGCCGGAGCCGGGATAGCCGGAGTTGATGTCGTAGTCCGCGAGCAGGTGGACCGAGTGGGAACCCACGTAAGCCACGGACGAGACCAAATCCAGCGGGAGTTTCCGCTCGACCGTGACGTTCCAGGTCTGTTCGTAGCCGCGATGGATGTAGCTGTTCGGGCTGCGTTCAGACACATTGGCCGGTAGGGGAACGATACCCGTAGACAGGTCGGGGCCTTGCGTATTGGGGACACCCTGCTCGAAGGTGCTGGCCCATCCGAAGCCGGACGCGACGTTCGCCTGGTTGACGACAATCGGATACCAGCCGCGTAGAGGCCGCGAGAACGGAATCGGATCGTAATTGATTCCGTAGCCGGCGCGAACCACCGTCTGGTCGCCAAGGCGATAGGCCAAACCGATGCGCGGAGCGAAGAGTTTGTGACTCACGCTGATTCCCGCGTTATCCGGCACGTCCCCGCGTCCGCCCAGGTAAACCAGGTTCGTGGCGGGATCCAACCGTTCGATGCCTTTGCCGGCGCGCGTCATGAGCGGATACAACTCATACCGCAAGCCGATGTTGAGCGTCAGGTTGCGGCTGACTTGCCAGCGATCGCGCACGTACCATCCGAATTGCCATTCGCGCCCCGTGGCGAGAATGTACTCGAGGCTCTTCTCGGCATCGTCGGACAGTCCGAGCAGGAAAGCTGCATACGAGTTGAACTGGTTGGGAGCCGGGCCGCCGTTCAACGCCGTCGCCTGGCCGCTGAAGCCCAGATACCCGCGTGGGCCTTGGCCGATCTCCGGTTGCCAGTGATTCAAGTGATGCCGCACCAGGTCGAACCCGAACCGGAGTTCGTGCGCGCCTTTGGTCCAGGTCAGATTGTCGCTGTGAGTGTAGCTCTCCTCAACGCGAGTCACGGGCATCCAGTTCGGCACGCCGAAGCCGGTGTAGTTGCTGATAGCGATGTTGGGGAATCCGCTCTGGCGCGGGTCAGGGCCGTTCGTATTCGGAATACCGAACTGCTGGCCGTAGTTGGTGCCGTAGTCGTTCGGTAGAACGCTCTGCCCCTGGCGTTCGTAGCCCACGACGCCATCGAGCAGAAGGTTTGGTGAGATCGTCCGGCTGTGGCCCAGCGTGAACACCTGAATCAAGGTGTCACCGATTCCCGGATCGGATCCCGGAAGTCCCGGCCCGCCGGCGACACCGAATACTGCGCTGCCCCCCGCGGTGGCCCACATCCTGCCGTACTTCCCCCAGATCATTTCTTTGTCGCTTTGTGCGAAGTTGATCTTCGCGTCAAAGTAGTTGCGGTCCAGAATCGGTCCGCCGGACGCGGTGTAGTTGTTCGCGAACAGATTTGGACCGTTGTAGTTCGGATCGGGATAGAAGGATTGAATCTTCTGAGCGATGGCATCCAAACGGTTCAGCGGGATTTTGTTGCCGGCAAACGGGGTGCGGCCGGTGCCGTCCGCGTTGCCGGTTTGCGGGTCGTAGATCAGGGTCGATATGGAACTGAAATCGCCCGCCTTCAGTGCCGTGGTCGGGACCGTGTAATAGCCCGGCGATGCCTGGCGCTGTTTGGTTCCGTCGTAGCTCACGAAGTAGAACAACTTATTCTTCTTGATCGGCCCGCCGAGTGTTGCGCCGAAGTTGTTATAGATGCTCAGCGGCTTGGTGGTGCCAGCGGCTTGAAAGAAGTTGCGGGCTTTCAGGTGCTGGTCGTCGTGAAACTCGAACGCACTGCCGTGAAGCGAGTTCGTGCCCGACTTAGTAACTACGGTGATGGCCGAGGATCCCGCCATGCCTTGTTCGGCGTCGGCGGCACCGGTCGTGATGTTGACTACCTCGATGGTTTCCTCGGGAGCCACGTAGCCGACGTGGTGCGGAAGCCAGACGTTGACGCTGGCGGCGCCGTCAATACGAGTGATGTTCGTATTGCGGTTGCCGCCGTTGATGTTCGTGGTCAACGCGCGTCCGGGAGTGTCGGTGATGGAGTTCTGAAAACCCGCGGGCGTGGCGCCCGGCACGAGGTTGATGAGACTCTCGTAGTTCCGGTAACCCGGCAGCGGAAGACTCGTGATCGCCTTGGTTTCGATGACACCGTGCGTGTCGGCCTTCTCGGTTTGCAGGGCGACCGCCGATGCGGCTACTGTCACCTCTTCGCTGACTTGGCCAACCTCGAGGTTGACGTCGATGCGATCGACCTCGTTCGGGCTGACATCAATCGATGTCTGTGCGAAAGTGCGGAAACCTGTTGCCACAACCCTGGCGCTGTACTTTCCCGGCAGGACATTGACAATCGAATAGCGGCCGCCTTCGTCGCTCTTCGCCTCTTTCGACAACCCGGTTTCGTTACTGGTTAACGTGATGGTTGCATTTGGGATGACAGCGCCCGTCGGATCCGTCACGGTACCGACAACCGATCCATAGAGCACTTGCCCTGACGCGGGACGAACTGCGCTAACGGAAATAACTCCGATAAGCAGAACCCCCGAGAGCAGCCCAGAAACCGTGCGAAGACACACTGCCCTTGCACGCATTATGCGACCCCCTAAGGTCAAAGATTTGAACCCAGACTAACTTTCGATGCAAATCCCAGATCTTCTGTATAACCCTTTCGGGAGGTTAAAATCTCGGGTTCCTGGCTGGAAAGATAAAAAGCCGACTATCGAATGGTCAATCTAAGTGGCTGAATCCGTTCGGAAGGGTCGCAATGACATTTGGCGGACCGGCTACCCCATAGTAACCGTTACAATTCGGGCAGATTTTCTACAACCGGCTATTCGGCGCCATAGTTGATCTCCATTTTTCGTACCTGCATGGCGGCGACGACCAGCACGAGGAGAGTGAATGCGATGATGCCGGGCACAGCGATGGCCGGCGAGATCGGATCGGCGTTGACAACGAGAAGCGAGAACGGCGGGCCGACATCCGGCGAGGCCTCGATGGGGCACATCGATTTCAGGTAGTAGATGACGCTAAACTTCTGAAGCACGCCGGGGAGAAACGAGTTGATGCTTTCCCAAACGGCGACGATCGCCGCGGGTGCGATCGGGTTCTTGAACAGGGCGCCCGCCAGCAGGAACACGCTGCCATAGCCCACGCATCCGAGTATTGTCGCACCTACGTAGGCGGCCAGATGCGACCAGCCATTGCCAAACCGAAGGTACGACATCACCATGTCGTAGGGGAAGTGGATTTGGAGCGATGTCCACTGGAGGATCGTGCTGGTGCTGAAGATAACGATAGCAGCGAGCAGCCCAGCGAGGTATTTGCCAACCACAAGCACTTCACGGCGCACCGGCGCGAGGAAGTAATAATGCAGGCTTCGGTCGAGCAACTCGCCCCGAAACAGGTTCATAAAGATACCGAGGCACCCGAAGAAAAGCACGAGCCGCAGGTCGAGGATCTGGAAGATGGTGGCGAAGATGTTCGTGTCCATCCCGTAGTCGCAGGCGCGGTGGTGGAGGATCCTTTCGATGGAGTGACCGAGGAAGATCACGAGCGGAAAGGCTGCCAGCAAATAGACCCAGAGGCCGCGTTTCGCAAAGAACGTCTTGCGCATTTCGAGCCGGAGGATTGCGCCGATCTGCCGGAACCAAAGCGTCTTCATTTCGTACTCTCCTCCGAGCCGATCAGGTATTCGTACAACGAGTTCACGTCATCGTCGGCCGGGACCACGGACTCGACGCTGATACCGTTCAGCGCGATGCGGTTGAGCAGCAGATAGAACTTATCGGGATCGCGCGTGCGGATCAGGAGTCCTTTGCCGTCCTTGTGAACCTTGGCTTCGACGACGCTGTCCTGCTCGAAAACCTTCGCTGCGAACCGCGAGGGATCGCTGCAGCGGACGAGCACCTGCATGGGCTGCTCCTCAATTTCGCCGCGCACGCCGCGGATCTTTCCTTCGGCGATGACGTATCCGCTGGTAAGCAGAACCACCTGGTCGGAAATCATGTCGACTTCGTGCAGGATATGGCTGGAAATGATGATGTGCAGGCCCTCTTCGGCGAGGGCTCGCAGCATGGCGATAAACTCGGCGCGAACCAGCGGATCGAGGCCGTTCAGAGGTTCGTCCAGAACGAGCACCGACGGTCCATGGCAGATGGCCTGGGCGAGTTTGATGCGCTGACGCATTCCTTTCGAATACCCGGCGATTTTGCGCTTGGCGGCCTCGGTGAGATTCACACGTTCGATAGCGCGCCAGGCGAACTCGTCGGCTTCGGCGTGCGTGCAGCCGTAGAGGCGCAGGAATGAGTAGACGAACTGATATCCGGTGAAACCGCGGGGGAACGAATCCCACTGTGTGCAGTAGCCGACCTGTCGAAACAGTTGCTCCGGATTGTTCGGCGACACTCCGAGAATGCTGATGGAACCGCGGGTCGGTTGGAGCAACCCGGTCATCAGGTTCATCAGCGTCGTCTTGCCGGAGCCGTTGGGACCCACCAGGCTGGTGATGCCGGGGGGAATCGACAAGGACACACGGTTGACGCCGAGCACGTCGCCGTAAAACTTCGAGACGTTGTCGAAAACGATGTGCTGGTTATCGGCCGTCACTTGATCACCTCGAATGCACGCACCTTCTTCTGTAAAAGGTATACGCAAAACGAGCAGATCAGGATCAATGCAAAACAGGCGTTCAGGACAGGGATACCGCTATCGGCCCACACGCCGAACATCCTGGAGTAGATCACCGTCACGAGGACCGCAGGATCGAGGTAGAAGCCCGCCTTGGTGCGCAGGACGGCATTCATCGCGGCAGCGAATCCTGAGGTCAGGAACATGACGCCGAGTATCAGCGCGCCCGCTACCAGTTTCCACCGAACCCAGGCCGAGAGCGCCAGGGCGAGCAGCGTGAGCACCGCGATCCACAACACCGAGCCGAGCAGCACGCCGCCGGCGTAGTTGATGTGTTCCCAACCCCAGGCAGGACCGGAGAGGCTGGTCTCGACGCCGAAGACTATCAATCCGGGAACCCAGGTGATCCACGAGAGCAAAATCACAATGGCGCACGCCTTTCCGAAGATGTATTCGGCGCGCGACAGCGGCCGGCAGAAGTAGACCGGCAATCCACCGTTCACCAGATCGGGCGCGATCATATTGGGGCCGATGAAGGAGGTGACGAGGAACGCCAATGCGCTCTGAACGCTCATCAAGGACATGAAGAAGGCGCCGCCGATATCCAACAAATGGTCCCGGTCGAACTTCAGCATCGAGAGCAGGCGCGTGTTGTGATTCAGATACATCAACGCGATCAGGACCAACGGATAAAAGAATGCGACCACATACATCCCGGTGATGAAGCGCGATTTGAAGATACCGCGCATGGCATAGCGCGTGAGGATCAGGAATCGCGACCAGCGTGCGGTGTAGGCGCCGGAATAGGCCCGGTAGGAGCGTTTATGCACGGCCATTGGTGGTCTCCATCGCTTTCAGGAAGATGTCCTCGAGGCTGTCGCGGCGGTAGTTCAATTTTCGCAACTGGATGTTCTGATCCGCGGCGATTCGGTAGATATCGCGCATCTCCATGCCATCCGAGAGCACCATCTTCAGCCGCCGGTCTCCCGCCATTGCGCACTCGCATCCGAGTTGCTCGAGCGCGTCCACGAAGCCCGAATCGTCCCCGTGCGTCTCGATCTCCACAAAGCGCAGATTGGCTTTACGCTCTTCCTCGAGGTTCGAATAGTGCACGATACGGCCCTGCTTCAGGATCAGCACCTCTTCGCAGGTCTCCTCCACATCGCGCAGCAAGTGCGAACAAAGGACGATGCTGACGTCGCCGCTTTCTTTCATTTCCTTGATCATCTTCAGCATTCGCTGCCGCGCCACGGGGTCGAGTCCGTTGGTGGGTTCGTCGAGAATGATCAGTTTGGGTCCGTGCACGATGGCTTGCGCGAGCTTGGCGAGTTGCTTCATGCCAAGCGAATACGTTCCCAACTTGCGATAGCGCGCCTCGCCCAGCCCGACATAAAACAACGCCTCGTGGGCCCTTTCGAGTGCCGCTTCCGCAGGTAGACCCGACAATTCGCCCATCATCCGCACGAATGAAACAGCGGTCATGTTGGCGATGTAGGAGTCGTTCTCCGGCATAAAGCCGACCAGCGCCCGAATGCGGTCGAGGTCGGTTCGTATGTCGTAGCCGAAGATGCGGGCAGTGCCGTGGATGGGTTTGTGAAATCCGAGGAGGGTGTTAATGAGGGTGGACTTACCGGCTCCGTTGGGTCCGAGCAGGCCGATCGTGCGGCCGGACAGAGAGCACGTGAGGTCGTCGAGGATGATCCTCGAACCCAGCTTCACTCTCAGCCCGGCCAGCTCGATCGTATGGTTCATTGCTTGATTGCGCCTTTCCCGACGTTCATGCCTCTACCGATCAGTGCCGGCAGAGCGAACGTGTCCAGATCGAAACCGAAGAAACTACCGGACGTCGCGATGGTGACCGCATCAGAATCGCCGTAGGCGTAGATGAGGCCCGGCTTCGAATTGGCAATTAATGCCTGGATCGATTGCCGCTGTTCCGGAGTCGATCCCAGTGAACCGATCTGTTCGGCCAGCGGGCTCAGCGCCGAGCCGATGTTGTGGTAGACGAGAGCGGAGAAATTGATCCGCCCGTCGTGAGGCAATTGAGCGCGGAAGTTTTCCGAACGCGCCAGCACATTGCCCACCGCGCGGTTCTGGATGGCACGGGTCAACAGCGTCTGGCTGGGCGCCGCGATCAAGTATCCGTCGACATAGGTGTAGTGAATCTCGTAAGAAATCCGTTCGGTGGAAACGGTGTAGAACGTCCGCCCATCCACGACTTCCTTAGTCAACGTGATCTTGCAATTGGTGCACTTCGCGTTGCGGTTGAACGCGTCGATGACCTGCTCGATATTCGCCTGCAGTTGTTCGGGGTTGTAGACTTCAACCGCGATCTTCCACGATGGCAGCGGCAGCAGCGGCCCATCGACCGCAAACGTCACTTCTCCTCCCAGCGGTTCACCGAGCGCGGGGCTGAGACGAAGTCCGCTCTGGTTGTGGAGCTCATCGAGTTGTTCGTCGAACTTCGGGTCCTTTGCCGCGAGCGTTGTAAACAAATCGTTCAGCATCCATTGGGGGCTCTTGAGGACCATCGAAACGGCGAAGGTCGCATCCGGAGAAACGAAATCGAGGCTGCCCATCGGAGCGGGCTCGGCCAGCCAGCCGGCCATCCCGGAACGGTGTCCGGCGAACGATAGCGTCGCCTGGTTTTCAGTTCGTCCGTCCACTTCCTTGCGCTCCACGGTGAGATATCGCATGGCCTCGAAGCCGGTCTTCAGTTTCGCGACATCCTCCGTTCCTTCCTTCTTTACGGAATTATTCGCGATATGTTCCATGTTCACGCAGAGAAGATATTGGGTGCCGTCCTCGTACGACTTCTTCACGCGCTGCAACAATCCGTTGTTGCCGTTGTCGGTGGACGGCTGGGCGATTCGCGCAGCCAGTTGATCCATCTGCTCCTGGTTCCAGCCGATGGCGAACACCTTTTCGTGAACACCGAAATAGAGGTTGTCGGACTTGCCCATGGCGGCTATCCGCTGGGAGCGGCGCATCGGGCGCCGTGCAGGATTCGTTGAAGACGGCGCGTCGAGGTTCACGATCTGCGGCAGATCCTTGTCGCCCTTCAATTGGAACTGGCGGATCTCGTTCGTCAGAAAAGCGTCGAGCCCGGGCCGCTTCACTTCAGCGAGGATCATCGGAGCCGTGTAACGGCCTTCCCAATCGCCGCTGATCGTCAGCACGATTTCGTCGCCGACATAATCGCTGAAGGCGCGCAGCTTATGGACCATCTCCTGCACCTTCGGGCCGTCCTTCTGCTGGTCCCACCAGGTGCGCAGAACCTCGCTCTGCTGCAATCGTTCGTTGAACAAACGCTCGGCCTCGGCGAGTGTCGGGCCCAGGTTCGGGACGGCCGCATACAGCACAGTGTCGCCAGGCACGAACGCGAGCATCTTCGATTCGTGGCGCAACCCGGTGGCCGGCATCTGTTCAAGACCCTTCTTAATGATGCTGAATTCGCCGAGCAAAGCAAGATAGCGGGCCGAGTCGCGGCTCCAGGAGACCGCATCCGCGGCGGAAGTTCTGCTGACGCTGGCGTTGGTCGTTACCTGGTCGCCGGGCTTCAACATCGCCGAAGCGGAACCCTGGTCGACCTTCACCGAACCTTGCACAACGCTGACCCGCGAGCCTTTCACGCCCCGTTCCACCGCGAAAATCGTACCTTTGACGGAGACCGTGCAATCGGCCGTGAGCACGTCCAAAGTGCCCTTGCGCTGCTTGGCGGCCTGCACGATGATGCCTCCGCGATCGAGCCGGATTTTCGTACCGCGCAGACCGTGGTTGAACCAGAGCTCCGAGCGCTCGTTCATCTCGACGATCGAACCGTCGCCGAGCCGGATATAGGCTTTCGATGCTTTGGCGGTGCGGACGCGCTGTCCTTCGGCGATTTCGCGCCCTGAAAAAATTGGCGTGCTGCCGGTATCGGACACGGCATAGAGGATACCGCTGACGGTTTGCACGGACGCATTGCCGCCGCGGCCGGGAATCATTTGGGTGACGAGCATCGCGCCGAGGCCGAAAGTGAGGATGGCAATCGCGGCAATCGCCCAAACCTTAGAAATGTTGTGAGTCGGCGGGGTTTGAGGACGCACCAACGTTCGGACTCGTCCGGCGCGCGCCTGGTCGAGAGCATGTCTGCAACCGACGCACTCGCGGGTGTGATCCTGCAACAGGAGAGCCCGTCCGGCGGATAGCGTTCTGGATAAGTAGGCGGGGATGAGAGCTTGATAGTCCGCGCAACTGCGGATGCGTTCGGGCGCACTGCTCGTGCGAGCAAACAGCGTACGGCGCACACGGGCGGCGGCTTCGTCGATCCGGTTCTGCGGGACCTGCTCGTTCGTAATGTCGTTGATGATCTGATCCAGCTTGTTCATGACCGAACTCCTAAATACGATCGAATATCCTTTTGAAGCTGCTTTCGAGTGCGGTGGAGAAGAACCGCCACGTGCACCTGGGACATGCGCAGCATGCGCGCTATCTCAGGGTTCGTGTAGCCCTCAAAAAACCGGAGCGCGAAAATTTCAGCCGCTCTGGGACTGAGCGCGGCCATCGCGCGCCGGAGACTGTCCTTCAGTTCCGGTTGATCGATTGCCGGTTGGCCGGAGCCACCGGGCGGAGACTCTTCGAGCGGCACGCTCCTGGCCTCCTGACGCGTACGCACGATATCGAGCGACGCATTGACGGCCGATCGCCGCAGATAGCTCTGCGGGTCCTCGAGCGGCTCAGCCGAAGCGTCGCGGCGCAGAAGACGGAGGAAAACCGCCTGGAGCACGTCCTCGGCGTCGGCCGCATTACCCGTAATGCGGTACGCCGTACGAAAAACGAGCCCGTGGCACTCTTCGAACATCCGTTCGATCTGGCTCGGAACTGTCGTGACCGATTCCTCTCTAACCGCGAGTTCCAGGGTGCACCTCCTGTGTTTTCACACCTAAAGACCGGAATCGCGGTTCGTTATTACAAGCCGGAAAAGATTTTTCGCTTCATTCGTATCACAAGTTGCCGGAGGTCGGGCGTTGTTGTGAGTTGTGAGCTGTCCTGGCGGCCAGTTGCCAGTGGCCGGTGGCCAGTTAGGTGTTGGCGGGCGCCGGGTCGAGGCCGGGTGAAGGGGTTGTGGGCGGCATGGAGGTTGGCGGCATCATTTGTGGCGGGGCGAGGGTGGGGTCGTCCCACGCATCGATGGGTTCGTTCTGTACTTTTTCGAATTCGGTTTTGAGCCAGTCTTCGGCGGCTTTGGCTTTGTTTTGTTTTTCCTGTTTGGCGGTCTGGGCGCGGTATTGGAGCAGTTCCTTAAGGGCTTTGGAATAAGCACGTTCGGCGGAGGCGGTGTAGCGCTCGACGCGGTTGATCAGGCCGGAGGGGTCGCTGAGATCGCGGAGGATGCGGCGGTCGGCAGAGGGTAGGGTTTCGGGTCCTTCGAGGACCCACTCGAAGGCTTCGGCTTCGAGGCGCTCGGCACGGAGTAGTTTCCAGCGGGCGTGGATCATGCGCTCGACGTAGTGGCGCTCGGTTTCGGTGGCGGGTTCGAATTCGTCGTTGAGGGCTTGGATGAGGGCGTCGAGGTCGTCCTGGGATTCGCCGGGGAGGACGACGAGGCGGTCGCTAGAGAGGCCATGGCGGGTGGCGTTGTGGGAGGAAGCGGCTTTGCCTTCCTGGGACTTGGGGCCGGTGGATCGCTGCGCGTTCCGGCGATTGGCTTGGATTTTGCGGAGGGAGCTCATGCCATCCTCACGGTAGCATTGGGGAGCGAGGAGCTCGATGGTGGGCGGTTTCGGATGTTGTTGATTTTACGATGGTTTAGTGGGCAGTGGCTGTGGAAAAGTCGGTGGGAACGTCGTCTGATGTTGGCTGTGGGGATGGCGGGTATTCGGGGTCGAGGTGAAAATGCAGGTCTGCGCCAATTCGAACCGCCGCCGAGCTACGGCGATCTCGCAATCCCGAAGAGAACGTCACCTGAACGATCACAATGGTGACGACACGACCGTCCGGATGCAGCGCAGCCATCCAACGTTCGATTTCGGACTCCGGTCCAGATCGCCAATTCGTTCGTGTCGAGCAAGTCGGCCTGTGTCCGGCCCGCGCAAACGGCCCCAGATCGCTGACGGGAAGTTGGGCTGCGGCAATTGCGGGGTGTAGGTCATCGACCGCCGCTGGGCTGGGATGAGGCAGGGTCGCAGAGCTTCAAGGGGTCGCTTGCGGCGAGTTGGCCGTACGCGCGTTCGACTGAAGGCGGTTCTGCGCGAGTTCGACAACATTCTTGCGCTGAGCCGCGGCGAGCTCGTGAAAGTTCGCGGGCGAGGTCATCGTGCCACCTGGCTACGAGTGTCGCGCTGTCTTCTGTCCCGGGAACTGACGTTGCCCGGTGTCGGCAGGGTGCCAAGGCTCTTTGTGCAGCGTGTATATCTCAACGGACGCTGCGCAAGAGAAAATCCTGTGCGGTCGCGAGTACTGGAGCTCGTGCCGCTGGGTCTGCCAATATGCGGGCGATTGAAATTGCCCCGATCATCGTTGAAAAGATCCGCACGACACTACGCTCTTTGCCGGCAACCCGTCGGCCCGGCATAAAGGGAAGCATTCGATCCCTGCACTTGGTGAGCTCCCCCTGAATCTGGACCTTCATCATTTCATCGGCTCTCGCCAACTCGGGCGCAAGAGCCGCCAACGGGCACCCGTACTCAGGATGATCGCAGTGCTCCGGGCTGAGGTAAGCCTTGACAACCCTCTTCCACGCAGTCCCGGGCTGAGACACTTCCGCGGGGCAAGCGAGGCACTCGGCCATCTCCCGGAAAGCCTCGCTCAACGACCTCCAGGAGCAGGCCATCCTTGCTCCCGAAATGCTTGTAGAAGCCGCCATGGGTCAGGCCAGCGTCGCGCATGACGGCTGAACAGCAGCGCCATTCAAGCCTTCGGCGCGAACACGCCGAGAGGCGTCGTTCACAATCTTCCGATGGATCCCGGCTTTATGCTCCAGGTAACGCATGGTTACTTTAAGATGCTAGCAATCATCTCACGATGCAATCCATCCGGGGCTGCCGGCCTGGAGAGAATCTGAATCCATAGGATTATATAGATCATCTTAAGAGCGGTCGATGTAAAGGAGGCCAAAATGTCCCCGGAAACTCTTTTCCAAATACATCTCGTTTTGGGCTATGCCGCGTGGCTGCTTTGCTTCGCTTCGTACGGATTGCCGAGGCTAAAGTCGATGGACCGGTTTGAAGCACAACGCCTGATCGCCACTCTACACAGCTTCCGCTTCTTCGGGCTCGTCTTCATTCTTCCCGGTGTCGTCGGCCCCAACCTCCCCGCACACTTCGCCGGGTTCGCCGCCTACATGGACCTGGCAACCGGGATGCTGGCCATGCTGGCACTTCTCACGGCAAGAATACGTCCGTTGTTCTGGCTATTCGTCGTGGCCTTCAATCTCGTGGGGACTACCGATTTGATTCTAGATTACTACCACGCTATCCAGGTCGGCCTTCCGGCGCTGGCGGGGCAATTGGGCGCCGCGTACGCTATCCCGATCCTCTATGTGCCAGTGCTGATGATCACGCACTTCGCCGCGTTCTATTTGCTGATGCGTCCTGAGTCACAGGCGGCTCCTGTCCTCGCGGACGCCGCGGCGACCGCATCCTAAGAAAGAGGCTCGTCAGAAGAAATCATGGGTGAGTTCAGGCGCAGGCAGCTTACCAAGTGAGTGATAGAGAGCAATTACGAGGGCGGGAAAGGTACGAAAACCGTAGAACTTTCTCATGGCCACTTTGGCCTTGTTGTCGAGGCCCTCGATGATGCCCCTAGAAAACTGCTTGTTGGCACGAAAGTAGTTGAGGATGAGCGGCCGATGGTGGCGAAGAGAGCGGGCGATCTTCTTGATGGGCTCGATGCGGGAGCGCATGACTTGGCGCCACTATTCATCCAGGAGCTTGCCCGCCCAACCCGGCGAGTCATAGTCCCAGAGTTGGTGGAAATCCTCCTTGAGAAGATAGGCGTCTGCAACTGGTTTCAAGGAGAAACCAAGTTAGGCGGTCCCCCGGATTCATGCCCATTGACGCCGCGGAGCTAGACTGGCTTGAAAAGGAATCATTCACGCAGGCCGCGTGGCGCCGGCGGACAGTTAGATTGCATCTGTTACCAATGGGAATCGTCAGTCCACACTTCGGCCTCGAGACGTTTCATTAGCTCTCGAAGCCGGTGTGAAGTCTTCGGATGCGAGGCTATTGATTCAGGATCGAATCGGACGCGTTCGCCCGCGACCCTGCCGCCTGCAGCTTCGATCTCCGACCAATCGTCTTTGCCGATAACTACATAAGGTTCGATGCCACAATAACGAAGCACTTTGACGCACTGACTGATTTTTTGTGGTTGTACGGTAGTGATCGCATCCTCGATACGCTTGCGACTTATTGCGTGGACAATGCCTGCGAGGCGCGACAGCCCCTCGTGGTAGTTGTTTCTGAAGTCGAGGTACACCTTATCTTCGAGAAACGCTGGTATTTCAACCTCCCCAAAAATCAAAGGGAGCACGACACTTTGGTCTTGTCGTCGCTCCCGGGCCAATGCTTGCTTTAGCTCCTCACGTGCCCATCGCGAATCTGCATAATTGTCAGCAAGAATTACAGCAACATATCCAGCCTTTTCCATTGCTGAGGCGATCACATCATGTAGACTGTCGCCAACCTGCAGTTCCCATTCGTCGAGCCAGGCATCAACCTGCAGGAAAGACAGATCCTCGGCGAGTCGGCGCACAATTGCCTTATCGCGTGAACTATGGCTGAGGAACAGATCAGGCTTCCGCTTCTTTCGTGCCTCGTGGGAACGATCAATCATACTGGCCATGTCAACGCCCTCCTTGAAAATGCAGGTTTCGATCCACCAGAACGCCCGTTCGGGGCCGTCACTCGGAGCGTAAGCCGCGTAGCCTCCCGCCACGCTCTAGAAATGCTACGTCAACCCGGACGCGTGTTCAACTTGGGAACCAGGGGGCCTAACGTCACTCGATAGCTCGACCCTGGCGGCCCAGTGTTTAGTAGTGTTCCGCCACGACCGAAAATAGGCTTATCGGCGTCTTTTTCACGCGGCCTGCTGCTGATTGATCTGACGCTGCTTTCGTGCCTCCTGCAGCTTCCAGTCTCTCTCAGCATGGATCCCCCGCTGGTGGCCGGCGAGCATGCCCTCCGTTGTGATGCAGCCAAGGGCACTGTTCAAGCGGACATCGTTGTCATGGTCCCCGTAGCCCACCACCAGCCGCAGCGCATCGTCCAGCGACAGCGGCGTTCCCGGACGGATGCACTCTCCTTTTCGCGATTTTGTGCCAACGTTCGATTTTCCTGTTCGATTGGGATAGTAGGGCGAAGTTCTGACGTCGGTCGTGCCCGATACCGGAATGAATTCTTTGAAGTCCTTAGCAATGAACTGCGGACCATTGTCGGAGATGATCCGGGGCCGCGCTTTCGGGTGGAGTTCCCTGGCGCGCTCCAAGAGGATCTGGATGTCCGCCGCGGTCATCGACTCCCGCAGGTCCAGTTCACGATGTAGCGACTGCAGCCGTCCAGAATGCTGCGGTAATAAAATGCCCGCTGATATTGATATACGACACGGCGATAAACCAGTGCTGATGCGCTGTCAACGGCTGTTCAAAGCCCGTGCCCTTCTTCGACGGCTTGCCGTTCCACTTGGAAAAAGTCCTGCCTGCCCCAACACGCGCCATACGCTGGCCGGACTCACCGCCACGATGTCCGCGTCGATCATTATAAATGTCAGCCTGCGGTAGCCCTCCAGCGGGTTCTTGAGATGAAAGCCGATGACGGCCTGCTTCTCCCAATCCGCCAGCCAGAAATCGCGGGGAACCCAGCCGCTCTCCTCGTTCACCTTCCCGTAGCGTTTCCGCCAGTCCTAGAACTTGCTGGCGATGATGTCGAGCCATCCAATGAACAGCCGGGCACCGATGTCGGTTTCTCCGACCAGCGCGGGAGGAAATCCACGATCTGATCCCGCGTATCGTGCGGAACCCAGTCCCCGGTCAGAGTTCCCCAATGTCTTTATTTAACGCGACGTGCTCCGCCATCAACTCGGCCAACCTCCTCCTTCGTCTGGATCTTCTTCTGCAGGTATGCAAGCCTATGCCGAACGAATAGATCCGCGCATTCAGGGTCTCCACGGACCAAGATGACCCCCGCTGGTCAACCTCACGCCGTCCACTTTCTCCATGCCCGAATAATGAACAGAACGATGCCCAGGCCGATCAACACTTTCCCGGCCAGCAGAACCCACGGATACGTGTCCCGCGATGCCGCCAGCGCGAACAAGAGCCCTAGCATCGAGGCGCCGCTGCCGATGGCAGCTACGGTGTCACGCATGGTTCAAGTTTCCCAACTACTCACTCGGAAGCTTGAGCCTGCCGATCAATCCTACAAAGGCCACTCCGAAGCATATGCCGGAAGCGACGAGCCCCATGACGTCCGAGCCGTGTAGTGCTTCAATGCGCGGCTTACCGAGATTGTTCAACAGTACCATCAGCCCCAGCCACGCCAATATTAAGCCGGTCAATCGACTAGATTTGTGCATGCAAACGCCTCAATTTCGATACAACGAGATATTGTGCCAGCAAGACCACCTCCGTTTCACTCCGGCCGGAGATTCATTCGTAACCGCCGATTCCGCTTCACGCAAAGCAACGCCGCTGTCGGCACCTTCAGAGCCCTAGCAGCCCGTGGTGGAAGTCAAAATGCGACATAATCACGCGCCTAAGTCATTGATTTGATTGAGGCGGTTTTCCCGTCTCCGAATTTGCCCCATTTCTGCCACGGGCTGCTAGAGCGTGGCGGGAGGCTACGCGGCTTACGCTCCGAGTCGACCATCCTCCCGCACCGTCACCCGCCTTCTCCCTTCCTTCGGATACTCGTGATAGGATACTCGGCCAGGAGTACCTACGATGTACCGGTCCATTTGTATGTACGTTCTATTCGCGCTGCCGGCGATGGCGGATCTGGCAGGCATTCCCACGTATAGGTATTTCTACACGTGCGACTCCGGCGTTGTGGATTGCGTGAATTTCGACCGAAATCACAACTACTTCGGCGATTACGGAATGAGCGGTGTCGTGCCCGCCAACTGGCCCGACGGCGTCGACGGTGGTGGTTTGTGGGTGGCGGTCAGTAACCATAAAGGTGAAGTGTTTGGGTTGGTGTTCTCGGAGACGGGTCATGGTTTGGCCTATGGCTACGGTGGGCAAGTGGTCTGTGTTGGCGGGCTCCGCTTCGACTGTACCGATTTGGATTGGGCCGCTATTGGGATAAATGACAATGGGTTATACGTGTTCGACACGGGTCACGGCCCGTGCATCGGCTTTGGTTTTGACGGAATAGCCGACTTGGGAGGCTGCGACATTGCAGAATATAGCGTACTTGATGTCCCTAATTTCCCCAAATACTCATTGGTATACGCACTCGGCATAAACGATGAGAATCAAGTTCTCGCTACTGTGGAGCTTTGTACTTTTGACGGCTGTGCTCCTGGAGGGCCCATCACTGGCGTCTTCTCTCCAACGCCTGTACCGGAGCCGTCACTGCCGGGCGTACTGGCAGCGATTCTGAGTGCTTGCATCGTGCTGGCCCGCAGAAAGGAGCGGAACCGGCGGCGCGTTGGCGAAGTTCTTTGAGTCCGCCGTTCGGCATGCAGGGACGGCACTCAGATCGATGCATCCGGAGGAGTGGAGGGTTTCGTGGCGACCTGTCGACTCTTCGCGACGCTTACGGGCGGGCTTCGAGAGTGGGGAACGGCACGGGCTGACCGCGATTGTCTTGTTTCAACTGCTCGGCGATCTGTTGCTGGCGCTGGCCGTCTGCCCGGCGGCGGAGACGGAAATAGAGGGATGCGAGCTTGATATGGGGTTCGACCCACTCAGGCGCGGCGGCCACCACGGTCTCCAGATGCTTGACTGCCGTATCGGTCTCGCCGAGGGCGGAACACACGAGGGCGTACGCATATTGCGCGAGGTTCGACGAGGGTTGGATTTTCAACGCGCGCTCCAGGTATGGCCTCGCCGCGTCGAGTTCGCGCTCCCGGTACAGAATCGCGCCCAGGTGGAGATTCGCTTCGAAGTCGTCCGGTTGCTGCTCGAGTGCTTTGTGAAAGGCCTGCTTGGCTCCATCTTCGTCGCTCACGCGGTCGCGCGCCATTCCGGCCCAGGTCCACACGCCGGGCAATCTCGGATTGAATTGCACTGCGCGGTCGAGATCAGCCCTCGCGCGTTGGATCTCGCCGGTGTCGAGTGCGGTGGCACCCGCAAGCAGGTACGCGTCGGCATTGCTCGAGAGTCTCCCTGCTCTCTCCAAAGCATCGATGCCCTCCTTCACGCGGCCGGACCGGATCAGTGCCGACCCGAACTGGTAATTCAGGTTGGAGTCACCGGGGTGGGCCTTCAACGCGGGCTCGAGGAGCGCAACGGCTTTCGACGCGAGTTTCAACCGCAGGTAACAATCCGCCAGCAAGTTGATTGCGCGAAGGTCGGATGGGTGTACGGCCATTAGTCTTTCGAGTTCCCGGGCGGCTGAGGGGAGGTCGCCCTTGCCGTAGTAGGCGAGCGCCAGGTTCTGCTCAATTTCCAGTTTGCCGCGATCGGCCGGCGGGGCGGATTCGAGAACCGCGATGGCTTCGTCGAAGCGCTTGAGTTCGCCGAGTGCCGCCGCAAGGTTCAGGCGGGCCTCGGTGAGCGCCGGCCGCGCGGCGAGCACCTCGCGATAAGCCTTGATCGCCTCGGCGAAATCGCGCCGCTGATGTGCGGCCAATGCGCGCTGCAGTGTCTGGCCGGTTCCGGAGTTCTGTGCGAACGCACCCGGCGCACAGAGCAGCAAGATACACAACGCGAGGCGCACCCTTCTAGAATAAGGCGTGATCGTTTTGTCCCGCCGTCAGCTACTCAGGATGGCATCAGCAGCCGCGTTTGTTCCGAAGATGCGCAGCGCGAGCGCCGACTCAAAACCTCTCTTTCGTGAAATTACTTCAGATCGAAGCGGCATCACCTGGAAGCACGACAACGCAAAATCGCCGGAGCACTGGCTGCCGGAATCGATGTGTTCCGGGTGCGCGTTCCTGGATTACGACAATGACGGCTGGATGGATATTTTCCTGGTGAACACCGGCCCTGCGCCATTCTTTCATCCAGCGAAGGCGCCGCGGAACGCGCTCTACAAGAACAACCGGGACGGGACTTTTACCGACGTCACCGCGAAGGCGGGGCTGGACAGCGGGCGCTGGGGCGAGGGGGTTGCCGTCGGCGACTACAACGGCGATGGGTATCCCGATCTTTACCTGACATGCTATGGCGGCAACGTTCTGTACCGGAACAACGGTAATGGGACCTTCTCAGACGTGACGGAAAAGGCGGGTGTTGCGGGCGCCGGATGGTCCACGTCCGCCGTTTGGTTCGATTACGACAACGACGGTAAGCTCGACCTGTTTGTTTGTAACTTCGTGGAGTACGACTTACAAATCAGCGCTAAGTGCGGCGATAACCAATTGGGCAAACGCTTCTACTGTATCCCGCGTGTGTTCGACGGACGGGCCAGCCTGCTATTCCACAACAACGGCGATGGGACGTTTACCGAAACCGGGCATTCGGGAGTGATCGGGAAGAAATTGGGTAAGGCCCACGGGGTAGTCGTCACAGACGTCAACAACGACGGGCTGCTCGATTTATGGGTGGCCAACGACACAGTACCCAATTACTTGTATTTAAATCAAGGCGAGGGTCAGTTCGAGGAGATCGGGTTTCCCGCAGGGGTGGCGTACGGAGACAACGGCGAAGCGCGCTCCGGGATGGGCGTCGATTCAGCGGACGTGGATAACGACGGCAACCTCGATCTGTTTGTCGCAAATATCGACCGCGAGCGTTTCGCACTGTATCGCAACAACGGAGATACGACTTTCACGGATGAAGCGGATAAAAGCGGTATCGGGCGTGCGAGTTATTACCTGAGTGGGTGGGGATTGAAGTTCTTCGATTACGACAACGATGGTAACCAGGACCTCTTTGTGTCGAATGGACATCCCGATGACATGGTGGATTCCTATTCGCCGAAAGTAACTTGGGCCGAGCCGCTGCTGCTGTTCCAGAACACCGGGAAACGGTGGATAAATGTGAGCGAACAGGCGGGTCCCGCGTTTCAGAAGCGCTGGCCCGCCAGGGGATTGGCCATCGGCGATTACGATAACGACGGCGGCATCGATGTACTTATTAACAACAACGGGGCGAGACCTCTGCTGTTGCATAACGAAGCGGGGCGGCGCAATAACTGGGTCGGCCTGCGGCTGATTGGGAAGGATTGTCATATCGACGCGATCGGCGCGAGGATCACGTGGCAGTTTGGCGGCCAGAGCCGTTCGATGATGAAGGCGAATGGGGGGAGTTATCTATCGGCCCACGATCCGCGAATTGTGTTGGGCGCAGGTCGCGCGCCTCGGATCGATTCGGTTTCGATCAAATGGCCGCTACCGTCGGGACGGGTTGAGCGCTTATCGCCGGTCCCTGTGAACCGCTACGTGACGGTTGTGGAGGGAAAGGGAATCGTCGATTGATGCGACGGCGCGATCTGCTGGCCCTCATCGCGGGCGCTTATCCGGCTGCGCGACTGCCGGGGCAAGCGCCGCGACAGGCGCTGCCGAAGTTCAAGGACGCCGCTGCGGAAGCGGGCGTGAAGTTCCGGTGCGAAACGTCCCGCACCACCGAGAAGTACCTGATCGAGACGATGGGCGGCGGCGTGGGCATGCTGGATTTCGATGGCGATGGCCGGCTCGATCTCTATTTCGTGAACGGCGCGGCGCTGCACGAGTCGATGGCGGGGCGCGAGCCGGACAAGTCCGATCCGCGTTTTTGGAACCGGCTGTATAAGAACAACGGTGACGGGACGTTCACCGATGTGACGGCGCGGGCGGGTGTGCGTGGGCACTCTTATGGGATGGGAGTCGCGGTGGGCGATTACGACAACGACGGCCATCCGGACATGTATGTGACGAACTACGGCCGCAATATTCTGTTCCATAACAACGGGGACGGGACGTTCACGGACGTCACGGAGAAGGCGGGTGCCGGTGCGGGAGGATGGTCGACGGGCGCGTGCTTTGTCGATTACGACCGGGACGGCAAACTCGACCTGTTCGTGTCGCGATATTTGAGTTGGGACATCCACAAGAATCCGTGGTGCGGCGACGAGACCAGGAAGTTTCGCGGGTATTGCCATCCGGACGTGTTCAAGCCCGCAGCGCATATCCTGTATCACAACAATGGAGACGGGACCTTTACCGATGTGACCGCCAAAGCCGGTATAGCCGGGCTGCCGGGGAACGGGCTCGGCGTTACGTTCAACGACTTCGACGACGACGGTTGGCCGGACATTCTGGTGGCGAACGACGCGATGCCGCAGCAGCTTTTTCGCAACAACCGGGACGGTACATTCACCGAGGTGGGCGCGACAACCGGGCTGGCCTATGACGAAGATGGCAGGACTTACTCCGGGATGGGCGTTGCGTTCTCGGATTATGACAATGACGGAGCGCCGGACGTATTCATCGGCGACCTGGCGAATCAAAAGTATGCGCTGTATCGCAATGTCAAGGGCAACTTCGACTATGTCACCTCGTCATCCGGGGTCGGTGCGATCACGATGCTGCACTCGGCCTGGGGGCTGAACTTCGTGGACTATGACAACGATGGGCTGAAGGATCTGATGGTGGCGCAAGGGCACGTGATGGACAACATCGAACAGACGCAACCGTCGGTTCATTATCTGGAGCCTCTCCTGTTGATGCGCAACACCGGGGGAAGATTCGAGGACGTTTCGAAAGTTTCCGGAGAACCATTCGAGCGACGGGTGGCCGCGCGGGGGATGGCGTTCGGCGATCTCGATAATGACGGGTTCATCGACGCGGCGGTGAGTTGTCTCGATGGCAATGCGATGATTCTCCGGAACCTGGGGAACAACAATCACTGGCTGCTGGTTGAAACGCAGGGGAGCGTCAGCAACCGCGACGGCGCCGGCGCGAAGATTCGAATCGTGAGTGAGTCCGGGGTGCAGCAATACGGAATGGTCAACACGTCGGGGAGCTATCTCTCGGCCAGCGATAAGCGCGTGCATTTCGGACTCGGCCGTGACAAGGGTGTCTCGTTGCTCGAGATTCGGTGGCCGAGCGGAATCGTCCAGACTCTGAAGGATACTCCGGCCGACCGCATCGTACGCGTTGTGGAACCGCGGCGCGCTGAAACGCGGCCGGACATGTCGTAAGATCCAGAGAGTGACAGGACGCCGGCACTGGGAGCGACAGCCGGGCGGTCTTCCCCGCCGGGAGTTACTGCTCGCGATGATTTTTGTCTGCACGGCAATCGCAAGCCCGAAAACTGCAAAGGCACCTGAGCGCAACAGCGGCGCGGAGGCGGACGCGCAGCGGCATCTGCAATCGATCGCTTCTTTAGCGAGCCCGCTGCATGCGGAGTACGGACGCAGTGCCGTCCTGCGCGGAGTGGTAACTCTCGTCCGGAAGCGAATTGTTTACGTGCAGGATCAGACCGGTGCAATTCCGGTGGTTCCTCCAGAACCGGTTCGCCTGGCGATCGGCGATGAAGTGGAGATGGAGGGCGAGTACCGTCCGTGGAACTCTTCGGCTGCATTGTATCCGCGGCGCATCCGCAGGTTATGGTCGGGCTCTCCGCCGGTGCCGCTCTCACTGAAACCGGTTCAAGCCGCCGAGGGCAGTTTCGCGAGCCAACTGATCGATACCGAAGGGCGGCTGTTACAAAAGACGGTCGGAAGAGGCTATCTACGGCTTACTCTCGAAGGCGATCACCAACTGTTTGGAGCGTCACTCGAGTTGTCTTCACCTGTGACCGGAAGTACGGAACTTGCGAAATCCGTTGAGGAGGGAAGTATCCTGCGGCTGGTGGGAGTAGCAGCGCAGCATCCGATGGCCGAGGAAACAGTGGGTAACGCTTTTGTTATCCTGCTGCGATCGACCGACGATATTCGCGTGGTAACTCCGCCGCCTTGGTGGAACCTGACTCATGCGGCCTGGCTTGGTTGTGCGGCGGTGATTCTGTTGTCGGCGTTCTACAGGTTCCGCCATCGCGCGCTGAATTCCAGGTTTGAAGCGATTGTGGAGGAGCGCGGACGAATTGCGCGCGAGATGCACGATACGCTGGCGCAAGGCTTCTCGGGTCTGACTTATCAACTCGAGGGGCTTGCGCAAGAGCTTGAAGCATCGGGTGGCGCAAACACTGTTGACCGGCACCTTACCATGGCGCTGCAACTCGTAAGGCACTGCCGCGAAGAGGCGCACCGTTCAATATTCGCCCTGCGCTCACTAACGCAAACCAATCCCGACTTACTTGCATTGCTATTGTCCTCGTGCGATCCGATGCGGACCCGAACCGGCGTCGAGATCAGGCCGATGCAGGGCGGCAAGCCGGTGCGTTTACCCGATGAGGTTATCAATCAGTTACTACGGATCGGGCAAGAAGCACTAACTAACGCATTCCAGCATTCGGGCGCGACCGAGATTGGAATTGCATTGCAGTTTGGAAGCACCGATGTTACGCTTCGCATCAGCGATAACGGGGCCGGGTTCGATACGGGATATTTCCACCCAGCCGAAGCCGGGCACTTCGGAATCCTGGGCATGAGCGAAAGGGCGAAGAGAATCAACGCGGTTTTCCGCATCGAATCATCGGCGGGCGCAGGCACTGTCGTGTCGGTGCGCGTGCCGCTGCAGGCGCGAAACTTCCGGTTGCGAAATGTGAACTGGCAGCCGTGGTTCTTGCGGTTTCGTTCGGGCAGCGGCCGGTTGAGGCTTTCGCAATGATCCGGGTACTCATCGTTGACGATCACATCGTGGTGCGGCTTGGGCTCCGTACGCTGATCCAGAGCCAGGCGGATATGGAGGTCGCCGGAGACGCCGCGAACGGGCACGATGCGGTTGCGCTGGCCGAAAGAGTGGGCCCGCACGTGGTCCTGCTCGATTTGAGAATGCCCGATTGCGGCGGAGTCGAAACGGCGCGGCGTCTCGGTTCGCTGGATCCTGCTCCGCGCATCATCATGTTGAGCAGTTACGGGAGCGAGGAAGATATTTACCAGGCGCTACAGGCGGGAGTGCACGGGTACATTCTGAAGGATTCCGGAAGCGACGAACTCCTTGAAGCGATTCGACGGGTTTGCGGGGGCGGCGTTTGGATTCCGCCGCGCCTGGCCGCGCGCTACGACGAACGCATGAACCGGTCCGAATTGACACAGCGTGAAATGGAGACGCTTCAGTGCATCTTCGAGGGCATGACGAACAAGGAGATCGCCCATCATCTGAACGTGGCTGAGAACACCGTCAAGAATCACGTCAACAACCTGATGTTCAAGCTGGGGGCGAAGGATCGTACCCAGGCAACGCACGTCGCTTTAGTGCGAGGTCTGCTGTCGGTAAGTCAGCCGAATCGTTGATGAAGGCCCGGCAGGCAGTAACGTGGTCTCGCTGGCAGCGACGGTGGTTCATCTTGTTCATTCCGGTGCTGGCGGCCGCCGGACTGGTGTATTTCGTGTTCTTCCGCGGGCGCCTGTTGACGACGTATCGGGATTCGTTCCGGAGTGGCGACACTTCCGGATGGCGCTTTTTCGGGGGATCCTGGGGCGTTACCGACGGTGTTCTCGACGATTTGAACGGCGCGCGCGGCGATAAAGCAGTAACGGGGAATCCGCGCTGGTCGGACTACATCGTAGAGACGGACCTGCGCCTGAATGCCGACCCGGCCGATGCGCTGTGGGGGGATGCGGGTATCGTTTTTCGAGTGACGGACCCTTCGGTGGGAGTGGATGCTTATGACGGGTATTATCTCGGAATCGGTTCCGAAGGGAGTGTGCTGTTGCTGGGACGCGCGAACTATTCGTGGGTTCGTCTGATCGCCGAGCCGTTGAGGGTAAATGTGCGGCGCGGGGAATGGTTCCATTTGCGACTGCTCGCGCAGGGATGTTACTTCGAAGCCGCGGCATGGGATATGGGGACTGGCGCGCAGACGCGGCTTACTTACTTTGACCACGACTGTGCGAAGCGTGCCGGAGCAGTGGGGGTGCGCACGTTCGGGTTACCTGCATCCTGGCGGAACTTCTCGGTGCAACCGCCCGAGAGGTGACTTCAGCGGCGCGCGACGAGTTGTTGGATGGCCGGCTCGTTCAGGCACTCGCGAGTGGCGATGGCCACGCGGGTCTGAATTCTGGCGGGACCGCGATACTCGCCACCAAAAACACTGCCAAGAATCTCGACCGCGAACTTACCCATCGAGTATGGATCCTGTACGACCAAGGAATCGATGAGGCCGTGCCGCATGTACTCGAGGAGGTCCTGCTCCTGCGCGACGCCGATTAAGCGGACCCTGTGATTTTTGAGCGTCCTGAGAGCGATCAATGCGCCGCGCGTAGCGAACTGGTCGGAGGCAAACAGAGCGTCCAATGCCGGATGATCGGCGAGGATGTCGGTGGTGATTTCGCGCGAGCGGACGTGATCGGAGAGTCCGTACCGTATGTCGACAATCCGGACGCCGGGAAATCGGGACGCCATCACGGCGGCGTAGGCGCGTTCGCGCCGCACTGCCGCCTCCACAGTCGGACTCACGCCGACAACCGCGACAGCGCCGCTACCGTCGAGGGCCGAGCCGGTTCGAGTTGCCGCGAGCCGGCCCATCTCTTCGGCATCGCTCCCGATGAAGGCGACGTATTCAGACGGGTCCACGGCAACGGGAGAATCGACGACCACTAACGGTATGCCTTCTGCCTTGGCGTGACGAACGGCGGACGCAAGAACGGAGCCGTGCGACGGCGCAAGCACGATGCCGTCCACCTTTTGGCGGATGACATCTTCGAGCATCAGGGCCTGCTGTGCATAACTACTTTCGGATTGGGGCGCGTTCCAAAAGAGCTCGACCTTCAGGCTTTCCGCGGAGTTGTTGGCTCCAGCATGCAGGCTTTCCCAATAATCAATGGCGGTTGTCTTGGGAACTACCGCGATTTTCCGGGTATGCTTACGAACACATCCGGTAAGAGTAATGACTCCGGGCAGGTTTTGAATTACTCTTCGTCGCGTAAGTGCTCGTTTTAACATGTTACTTCTACGTGTAACTAATTTTTCTAATTACAACCAATATCCAGGAGCATTTGTACCACCACGCCGAAGTGAATAGTGAGAATTTCCCATTGTCGCACTGCGGCGGTCTTTATAGAGTGACTGTAGCAGTCCGGGCGTGGAGTCGCTCGGAAGGAGTGCGCCATTCATTTGATCGGCGCTTCTGGGTGCGTACGAACGTGCGCTGTTGTTGCGAAGAGGGGTTCAAGTGAAGGAAACCAGGATGGTGGCCAAGGCTGTGTTGCCTTGCGCATCTCTCGCTGTACTTTTGGCGCTAGCCGTTCTCCCAATTCAACTAAGTGCACAGACCAGCCAGGGCGTGATTGCGGGCGCAGTGCTGGATAGTAGCGGCGCGGGCATCGTGGGCGCGAACATATCCGCGACGAACCTGGGGACTGGCTCGGTGTCGAATACTGTATCCACGGCCGGGGGAACCTTTCGTTTTCCTGGATTGCAGGTCGGTAAGTACGAAGTAAGTGCGACGGCGCCAGGATTTCAGACGGTCAAGCAAACGAATATCGAAGTTCTAGTTAGCAATACGACGGCGGTGAACTTCACGCTTCCCGTAGGCGCTGTAACGCAGTCGGTGGAAGTCAGCGCCAACCTGACTTCGGTTCAATCGGAGAGTTCGGACGTTGGCACGGTGATCGACACCAGGCAGGTTGTGGAATTACCGCTGGCGCTCGGCGGCGTGGGCGCAATGCGATCGCCGGAAGCGTTCATGTTCCTTGCGCCGGGCGTAACCGGTCCGGGAACCGCGAACAGCAACAATGGGATCTTCATTTCGAAGACGGGCGCGGGACAGAACTTCGGAAACGAGGTGCTGCTGGACGGCGCGAGCACTCTTCGCGCGGAAAACGGATCGTCATTCGACGAGGCGGGACCGTCGGTGGAGGCGATTCGAGAGTTCAAGATTCTCACCTCAACGTTCCCGGCGGAATACGACCACACGACTGGCGGCGTCGAAAGCTTCACGACGAAGTCGGGTTCGAACGAATGGCACGGGACGGCATACGACATTCTCAAGAATGAGGCGTTCAACGCCAACAACTGGTTTGACAACGCGCGGGGACAGGCGAGGCCGATCGACAAGAAGAACGACTATGGGCTGAACCTGGGTGGTCCGGTAATTGTCCCCAAGATTTACAACGGGAAAGACAGAACCTTCTTCTTCTTTAACTGGGAGCAATATCGCGAGAACGCCGGCGGTTCGCCGGTAAGTACGGTACTTACCGACGCCGAGCGGAATGGCGACCTGAGCGCGTTCCTCACTAACAACCAGGTGGGCACGAACGCTTGTGACGGCTCGCCGATATTCGCGGGCCAGATCTTCGATCCTGCAACAACGAAGGCTGGACCGAACGGGGTGCTGTGCCGCACTGCGTTCCCGGGAAACCAGATTCCGAAGAACCGCATTTCGACGGTGTCGCAGAACTTCCTGACGTACATGCCGACATCCAACCTTCCCGGCATTAACACGAACGGAATCATAGCGAATAACTATGTCTTTTCGGCGGTGAATCCGCTGTTCAATACAGCGTACGAGTTCCGCATCGACCACAACGTATCCGATCTGCACCGGGTCTACTTCAGTTATCACGCACGAGAGAATACGCGATACGCGGGAACGCAAGTGGCGCCGGCGCCGATCGATCCGGGCGGGTGGCCGCAGGATTTCATCACGCATTACCTGCGCACGGGTTGGAACTATACGATATCGCCGACGATGTTCAATGCGTTGAACATCGGGTGGAACCGAACCAATAGCATCAATGTGACGACCTCCGTGTCCCAGGCGAATGCCGGTGACTTCAGTTGGGCCGACAAAGTCGGGATCACGAACATTACCGCGGCACCGGGCCGCCAATTCCCGAACGTCGGCATGGGCGAGAGCATCCTCGGCCTCGGCAGGGGTAACCAGGACGACCTGATTGACGGCGGCTTCCGCTTCAACGAGCAACTGAGTTGGATCCGCGGGAAGCACAGCCTGGCATTCGGCGCCGACGTGCGCACGCAGCTGTTCTCGCCCTTCAATCTGGGCACCGACAGCGGTTACTACAACTTCGCGCGCGCGCAGACCGCTGCAAGCCAGACCCTGAGCGCTACCACGGGCAACGGTATTGCGAGTTTCCTGCTGGGAGATCTGGCCAGCGCCGGACGTCAGATTACGGGGCACGTAGCGCGCTGGACGCAACAGTACTATGCCTTCTACGTCAAGGACGATTTCAAAGTCCGACCGAACCTGACGTTGAACCTCGGGCTGCGATACAACCTTGACGTGCCGCGCAAAGAATCGAACAACGATACGTCGAACTTCGATCCGACCGCGCCGAACCCAGGCGCCGGAGGGCAACCGGGCGCACTGGTATTCGCGAACAATTGCAACGGCTGTAACCCACGCTGGGCCGACACCTACTACAAAGCGTGGGCGCCGAGGTTGGGATTTGCGTGGACTCCGGGGATATTCCACGACAAGATCGTGGTCCGCGGGGGATACGCGATCTACTACTCGCCGCTGCAGTACACCGATTTCGGTGGGCGCATGCAACAGGGGTATTCCTCTTCGCCGACGATCTCGACCGCGGACAACTTCACACGCGCTTTCAACTGGGATGCCGGCTTCCCCGATGTGCCCATCCCGCCGTCGCTCGATCCAACGCAGAAGAACGGGCAGAACGGGATGGACTACGTTAAACCCGAATATGGCCAGCCTGGGAGGATTCAGAGTTGGACGATCCAGATACAGGAGCAGGTGACGAAGGACATGATCGCGACCGTCGGTTATGTGGGGCAGCGATCGAACCACCTGCGTTCGGCGATCGACAATGTCAATAACATTCCGTGGGCGGATACAGCGCTGGGCGATCAACTGTTCCAGGATGTCTACAGCAATACTGCCGGTGTGCAGGTTCCATACGCGGGCTTCCAAGGTAATGTTCAGCAAGCGCTTCGGCCTTTCCCCCAGTACCAGTGGATCTACACCGACGTTCTCCAAAACCGCGGCACTGCGGCGTACGACTCGCTGCAAGCAACATTGGAACGGCGCTTTGCGGCCGGTTTGCAGGCGCAGGTTTCGTTCACGTGGCAGAAGACGATCACCGATTCCGACAGCCTGTTGCCCGGTATCAACGGCGGAATCGCGCAGGTGCAGGATCCGCAGAATCTCAGCCTCGACCGGTCAGTGAGCAGCCAGGACGTGCCGGTGATGTTCGTGACTTCGTTCATCTACGAACTGCCGTTCGGCCGCGGCAAGCCATTCATGAAGGAAGGCATCGGAGCCGCGATCCTGGGCGGTTGGCAGTTCGGCGGAGTGCTGCGTTATCAGAGCGGAATACCAACGACGTTCTGCGGCGCAGCGGGTATTCCGGGATGGGACCAGTGCATCCGGTTCGATCGCGTCCCGGGCCAGGAAGTCTTGACCGCGGCGGCCCAAAGCGGCAACTTCGATCCGTTCACGGATCGTCAATTTAACCGGGCAGCTTTCGCGGACCCGAATGCGAACCGAACGGGTAATCAGCCGTTCCGCCTTGGCGACTTCCCGCGTAATAACATCGATGCTCGAACGTGGGGGTACAAGAACGAGGACTTCAGCCTGATCCGTAACTTCAGGATCCGCGAGCCGGTCAGCTTCCAATTGAAGGCAGAATTCCTGAACGCCTTCAACCGGCATATTTTCTCGGCGGGTAATCAATCGCCGAACGATCCGAACTTCGGACTCGTTAACGGCACCATCGATACGCCGAGAAATATTCAGTTCACGTTCCGGATCAATTTTTAGACGGTCCTGCGAATACCGGCGGGGTAAATTATCGCGCCGGTATTCGCTATGCTGGACTGTCAGTGGGGCGTGATGCAGTTTAGCTGTTGCGTTGCGGTTGCCGTTACTGCAGTTGTGCTGGCGTACGGCGAAACGTCACAGAGCGTCGCGGCCAAAGCGACGGAACGCATCGGAGCCCGCGACTTCCAATCGGCCGCAAAGATGCTTGCGGAGTTCCTCCAACAATCCGGCGGAGATGCTGAGTTGTGGAACCTTCTCGGCATTTCCGAATCGGAGATGCAGAACTACCCGGCCGCTCGCGACGCGTTTACGCGCGGGCTGAAACTCGCACCGGATTCGGTAGCGCTCAACGAGAACGCCGGTTTCCTGTATTTCCGGCAGGGCGACTACGATGCGGCGAAGCAATACCTGTCGAAGGCTGTCGCACTCGGCAGCGAGAAGCCCGGGGTGGCTTACAGCCTGGCGGCGTCGCGGATTCGCACCGGCGATGAGAAGGGCGGACTGGATGCGCTGGTGCGGTTGGAACCGTTGCTGAAGGATCAGGCGGCGTACTGGGCCGAGCGGGGTTGGGTGGAACTTAGAGCGGAGCCGGCGCGGGCCGCAGCGAGTTTCGACCGGGCGCTGGCTCTGGCGCCTGATGATCCGCGAGCATTGAATGGTGCGGCGTCGGCAGCCGAATCGCAGCAGCAGAACGAGAAGGCATTGAGTTTTCTGTTGCGCGCGAAGAAGGCGCATCCGGGCGATATTCGCACGTTGCTCCACTTCGGTACGCTTTGCCTTCGCGGCGATCTTTCGGTGGACGCCCTGGATGCTTTCGAAAAGGCGCACCGTCTCTCCCCTACGAATAACCTCGCGCTTTTCATGTATGCGCGGGCGGAGATTGCGTTCCAGCAGTGGCAGAAATCGCACGATCTTTTTACGGAGTTCGACCGGCGGGTTCCGGGTTATGCACCGGCCCAGTACGCGCTGGGCTGGATCGATGTGAAGCTGAGCCGCGCGGAGGAAGCGCGGGAGCATCTGGAGAAGAGTCTGGCACTCGATGCAAGTCAGCTCGACGCGCGGTATGAACTTGGGCAACTCGATTTGGATGAAGGGCGGCTCGCCGATGCGGAGAGAGAACTGGGGGCGGTGCTCCGGGCTCAACCACGTCATGCGAAAGCGAACATCGCTCTCGGCGACCTGTTGATGCGGAATGGCGATGTAGCCGGCGCCAAGGCCCGGTATCAGGCGGCGATCGAGGCCGATCCGGAATCGGGTCCGGCGCACTACAAGCTTTCGGTAGTTCTCGCGCGGCTGAATGAGCCGGATGCCGCGGCGAAGGAGCGGCAGATCGGTGTATCGCTGAACGCCGACGCGCGGAAGAAGAGCAGGACAGTGTTGGTGCTGGCGGAGCCGGATGGCCGGTTGTTGACGGGCGAGCCACGGCGGCGGGGCGGCGAATGATGCGGCTCAATGCTGTGCTTGCGCTGATAGTGGTGGCGGGGTTCGCCTGTTGCGCGGAGAATCCGCTGTTCGACAAGGGGCTGACCCTCTACAAAGACGGCAAGATTGACGCTGCCGTTCAGCAGTTCGATGCGTCCGAGAAGGCGCGTGAAAAGGCGGTCGAGCGGCCGCTCTATCAGGGTATTTGCCTGGCGAAGCAGAACGATTGGCCGCGCGCGGCCGGGTATCTCACGAGCTACGCGCAGACGTTCCAGGACGACGATCGCGGGTGGTACTGGCTGGCGCAGGTGCAACTGTTTCAGAAGCAGTTTGCGGAGGCGAAAGTATCTGTTCAGAGAAGCATCGATCTGAACAAGAACTCCGCTGCCGCGTTCCGAACGCTGGGCGAGATCAACCTGGAATTGAAGGACTACGACGGCGCTTACCGGGCGTGGATCGAATCGAATCGTCTCGACCCAAAGGACGCGCGGACCACTTACTACATCGGACGTTTATTTTATGAGGCCGACTTTCCGAACGAGGCTGCGTCCTGGCTGCGCGAAACGCTGCGATTGCAGCCCCGGCATTTCGCCGCGATGACGTATCTCGCACTCTGTGCCGAGCGGTTGAACATGAAGAAGACCGCACGCGAGTTGTACGTCGCCGCCATACGGGAAAGCAAAGCGCAGGGCGCACCGTTTTCCTGGGCTTTTCTGAATTACGCAAAGCTGCTGCGGGAAGCGGGGCAGGCGAACGAAGCACTGGCAACGCTGGAAGAGGCGGAACGGCTATGCCCGGAGGCGCACGTGCTCGCGGAACTCGGCAAACTGCTCGCCACATCGGATCAGCGGACGAGGGCGACAGAGGTTCTGCGCCGGGCGATCGTTCTGGATCCGACGATTCCCGATGCTCACTACCGGCTCGCGCTGCTGCTTCGGTCCGAGGGTCAGGCGGCGGAATCCGCAGCGGAGATGCAGCGGTTCATCACGGCTCGCGATGCGGCCGAACGGAACAAAGTGATCATCCAGGCTGTCCGGAGAGACAAGTAGCGGCCGCATCCAATCGAAGGGCCGGGAGCGGGATAAGATAACAACGAAATGACGAATCCCAATCGACGGCAATTTCTCGGAACGCTCGGCGCCCCGCTGGTGTACGGCGCCGCTGCCGAACAGAACCTGAAACTCGGTGTAATCGGTTGTGGCTGGTACGGCGGTGTGGACGCCGAGAACGCGCTGAAAGCGGGCGGCGTAGAGATCGTTGCCGTATGCGATGTGGATAGCGAGCACCTGTCGGCGTTTGCCTCGGATATCGAAAAGAAGCAGGGCTCGCGGCCGAAGACGTTCAAGCACTATCAGGAACTGTTGGACATGCCCGGGCTTCAGGCGGTGATCAACGCAACTCCGCCGCACTGGCACGCACTCGTCTTCATTGCCGCGTGCAAGAAGGGGCTGCACATTTACGAGGAGAAGCCGCTCGCCTACGACATTCGCGAAGGTCGCGCGATGGTGGAGGCGGCGAAGAAGAACGAGGGCGTAGTCCAGATCGGGTTCCAGCGGAGACAAAGCGACGCGTATCAACAGGTGGCTCAGTTTATCCGCGATGGTCACGCCGGCCGGATCGTTCAGGCCGACGTGCAGATTCACTATACGGCCGCAACACCCGATGCCACGCCGCAGGATCCCCCGGCGAGTCTCGATTGGGACCTGTGGTGCGGGCCCGCGCCCAAATGGCCGTACAGCCCGGCAATCGGGCACAAGAGTTGGAGACTTGCCGAGCCGTACGGCAACGGACACCTGGTGGATTGGGGCATTCACCTCATCGATGCCACTCGCGTGATCCTTGGAGAGTCGACGCCGAAGTTCGTCGATGCGGCCGGCGGACTCTACGAGTACAAAGGAAAGATCACGACGCCGGATACACTTACCGCGCACTTCGAGTTCGAGCGTTGCCCCGTGGTGTGGCGCCACCGCCTGTGGGGCGCTGTCGAGTACACTCCCGAGCTGAGCAACGGGATCTTATTTTACGGCGAGAAGGCGACCGTGTTCGTGACGGACTCGCGGTGGGTGGTAATCCCGAACGAGAAGGGCGCCGAGCGCAAGACGTTCGAAGTGAAAGGCGACACAGGCTTAAAGCACGTGCAGAACTGGCTGGAGGCCGTTCGCAACCGGAAACAGCCTATGTGCGTGCCGGAGGATGGGTTCTACTCGACCGCCACTGTGCAACTCGCGATGATTTCGTACAAGACCGGTTCGCGCGTCGTTTGGGATCGTCAGAAGGAGACGATTGCCGGCAATCCCGCCGCGGCCAAACTGCTGAAGCGCGATTATCGCGCGCCGTACAAGCACCCGTACGCAGGTTAGCCGAAGGTTAGCCGACGTCGAGTTCCATCGCGGAAACAGAACGCGGCGGGAAACTCCACGGCGCGGGCGCGTCAGGCATTGTGCGGAGGCGCGGTTTAAAAACGTCCGGCTGATCCGGACCCACGGCCTGCCGCGGATCATCGGGCGCGATCTCGTAGACACGGCCGCCCTTCACCTTCAGATTGCCGATTGCGATCACCGACTCCAGCGGTTTCGAGTAGTTGAGGTTCGCGACGTGGAGGTATATCTTGTCCGCGGAGCGGCTGGCCGCGATGTCGAGGTCCGACGGGCTGTTGACGACTGTCACGCCGTGAGTGCCGTTGTAGCGGCGGAACAGGCGCATGATGGATCCGGCGGGAGTCAGATAGCTGAGCCGGCCGGGCGTCTGCAGTAGCAACGCGTTCACGGTCCAACGGTTGCCCTCGAAGTCCGCGGCGGTCGCGATCTTCACACGATTGCCGTGGCGCTGGTAAAGGTTCAGAGATCGCGCGTGGTATACCGCTGACAACCACTCCGTCAGGATCGGATTCGCGTTGTGCGGACTCAAGCTGAGGTGGCCCTCGGTGATTGCGATTCCTTGAGGAGCGTGCAGATCGTCGAGCACGGCAGCGAGTTCCGCGACTCTCGTCTCAACGTTGGCCGCGAGTTCCTTCAGTTCTTCCCAGGCGCGCTCGGGATCCTTCTGATACCGCGGCCCCTTCAGCACGGTGTCGGGGCGGCGCGGACTCTGGCCCATCATGTGGATCGCGACGAAATCAAGATACTCCCCCGCACGTTTCACGAGGTCGCGGGCCCAAAGCGTATCGGGCAGTGGACGGTTACGGTCGCCCCAGCCGATCAGCCGGATGGAGCGATCACGCACTTTCATTGCTTTCGCGAATTCGATGGTGTGCGCGATGGATTCATCCCTTGTAAAGGTGCGGTTGCCGTAGGACGTTTCGTTCCCGATCTGCCAGAGTTTGATGTTGTAGGGCTCGGGGGATCCGTTGGAGTGGCGTTCCCGATTGTCCGGGTCGTTGGCGTAGGATACCCAGTCGGCCGCTTCGCCGGCGTCGCCGGTGCGGTCGCCTTCGGGGGTGGTGCGATATCGTTGCTCGCCGTCGGCGAGGAAGTTCACGCAGTAGAGCGGTTCGGCTCCGGCGCGCCGGCAGAAGTCCACGAACTCGTGCGTACCTACGCGATTGGTCTCTTTGCCGCCCCACACGTAGTTGCGCTGCCAGGGTCGCTTCGCGGCGGGCCCGATGCCCTCGCGCCATTTGTAGTAGCGGCTGTAGAGGCCGCCCCATCGAACAACTCCCGGGGCCAAGTCCTTGGTCGTCTCGATGAAGTCTTTGCGCCAGTCGTCCGAATCATAGTCCCACGCGGCCTCGACGGAACTGTCGGTGGTCCCGAGCGGCTCCATGAACTGCATGTAGAGGTAGGGTGAGATCTCGAACTTCGGAGACGGATCGATGGTGATGCGATTCGGCTCCGCTGCGATGGCACGCTGCATGGCCACGATCGCGGACGCCGATTCTGCAACAAAGCTTCTGCGTGACTTCATGGCTTCACCACCGCACCGTCCATCGTTCGATCCAGCGGCCAGGCGCCGCCGTCAGGGATGGGGCCAAACGGGTATTTCGCAGCGAGTTTTTCTTCGATATCTATGCCGAGGCCCGGCTTGCCGTTGCTGTACATATATCCCTTGCGAATCTGCGCACACCCGGGAAGTAGTTCGTGGACGACCTCGGGGAAGTGATTCTCTTCCTGGATGCCGAACGCCGGACTCGAGATGTCGACGTGATATGCCGCAAGCTGATTCACGGGGTCGTTCTCGCCGCCCTCCTGAAAGGCCGTGCGCACACCGAAGGTATCGCACAGAACAGCGAGGCGCTTTGCGACTGAGATGCCCCCCATGGCCGACACACGGCATCGGATGTAATCGATCAGGCGGTCCTTGATGAGAGGGACCACTTCAAAGGGATGCGAGAATACTTCGCCGACGGCTTGCGGAGTTGTGCAGTTCTGGCGTATCTGCCGGTACCACTCCAACTGCTCTGGGGGGAGGACATCCTCGATGAAGAACATCTGTAACGGCTGCATGCGCCGGGAGAATTCGACGGCGTTCATACCGCTGAGGTGCGAGTGAACGTCATGGCAGAGTTTTGGAGTGAAGCCGACCTTTTCGCGAACGTACGTCATCAGCCGCGGAACGGTATCCACGTATTGCTCTTCATCGAACACTGTTCCCTGGACGCCGCCTTCAGGACGATTGCCTTCGCCTTTCGGGATGAAGCCACCGCCGCCGTATGGCCCGAACTGAACGCGAATGTGCCGATAGCCGGCCGCCATAGATTTCTGGACCGATTCGACGGCCGCTTCCTTGGTACCGCCACCCGCGTGGTCGTAACAGGGCACTGCATCACGCACCTTGCCGCCGAGCAGATCGTAGACGGGCATCCCGGCCCGCTTGCCCTTGATATCCCACAGCGCCATATCCATGGCGCTCAGAACGTTGTTGTTGATTGGGCCGTTGCGCCAATAGGTACGCAGATGGCCGCTCTGCCACAGGTCTTCGATGCGGTCCGGATCTTTCCCGATCAGCCACGGGACCAAGTGCTTTTCGAGCGCCGCCACGACGGCATAAGTCTGATAGTGATTGCCCGCGGTTCCGATGCCGTAGAGTCCAGGCTCGCTGGTGATGACTTTGAGGAATATCCAACGGTAGCCGCGCCCGCCGCTGGTAGTGATCACTTTCGCATCGCGAATGGTCAGAGGCGGCAGAGCCCGTAGCCGCTCGAATGCGAGGGTCGGCAACGCGAGCGCGGAAAGGAGATGTCGGCGGGTCATGCCTGATACATTATCGAAACCGGGCGAAGCGCGGCAGGTGCGTGTTTTCCCACGGCACCGTTCAGCGAGAATCTGGTTAGAGAGCCTGCCGCGTACTCGGGTTGTCTGACAGCCTCGCGCGTGTAGCGTGTGCCTGTCGACGTTTGATAGCGCCTGCGATGGCCCAGCCCGTGCCATAGGTTCCACCGCTTTTATCGCCAACGGCTGAATTGTCTGAAACGATTGCGTCCGATAGCGTCAGGTTTACGTAGCTGAGAACTCCGCCGCCGACGGCAGTCGGGTCGGGCGAATGGATATCGGCCATGCCGCCCGTAATCGTAATGCCGGAGATTGCCACCGCTCCGCTGTTAATTACGAACACCCGGCTGGCGTGATTGCCGCTAATCCTCAGCTTGATGGGGCCGGGGCCCTGGATCGTCAGGTCCCGCGCGATCGTGAGTGGACCGCTGGTCAGAGTAATGGTCCCTTTGATGTCAAAGGTAATAATGTCGCCCGCCGCCGCGTCGGCAATTGCCTGGCGCAGTGAACCGGCACCGCTATCATTCCGGTTACTGACGGTTAAGGTGTTGGCACAGACGCTGCCCAGTGCTGCGAGCGCCAGCGCACAAACGCCGCGAAATAGTGCCGAAGCCTTGGTTGAAGAAATCATATAATTCCGCGTCCTTTCGATCCGGGGCCACAACTCCTTACGCATCTACATGTGCGAATGGGAGGTAAGAACGGACATATCCAGAAGGCTTCGTGTGGTTTCACACCCGGCCGTTCCTGCCCCATGCCCCCGCGTCTGTTAGCAATGCCGCCGTGGACGTCACGAAGGTCGATCGTATATCGGCGCCTAATAAGTCCAAGGCGGGGGGATGAAACCGTTGACGAACCCCTGGCTATCTGGAAAGAACGACGCGTCCGGTTTGACACCAGTATCCAACCAGTGCTCGATCGCAACGAGCGCGGCGATATACTGCGCGGCGGAGTACGGGCCGTGCCAAGTGTCGACAGAGACTTGAACCAACTTGTCGGCATGACCGGCTGCGACAACGAGATCGCGGTAAGCGGGCTCGTGGGCAACGGGATCTATGGGGTCCAGGATTCCATGCATCGTCAGAACTGGCCGGCGCAAGTCGCCTGTGCCGTAGTGGTTGAGGTGGTTGCGAGCCGAACGGCTCGTCGAGTATTGGTGTGCGCGTTCATTGTTTCGAGCAATGAATTAGCATTCACTCCGAGACCCGAAAGATAGGCCTTCTCGTCATCCATTAGCGTATAGACAGCGCCAACGTTCTCCGCGATCGGTACAGCGCACTCCTGTTCGTAAAGCGAGCGCACCGCGGTCGCTAACCATCCGTCGATTGCATATCCAGGCAAGTCTGGCGGAGGCACGTTCCACCAGATGTCGGCAGAGAGTTTCATCACCAACCGGATAAACTCCCACCGCCCGAAGTTCGTCCCGTCGTACCACTCAAAAACCGGCGCAATCAGGGTCGCCTCATTGCCGTAAAGATCATCCCGTACATTCTCGATGGGCCCCCACCACGCTGACGGCCAGCCGAACGCAGTTTCGTACGCCAGCGAGTAGCGCACCATCAAATCGACCATCTTCGCCCTGCTGGCCGACCCGGAAGCGGAGATCGCTGCGTCATAAATCCCTGGATACTTTTCGATCAAATCAAGAGTCACTTGCGCACCGAGAGACATGCCCCAAACGATGACTCGCCGGGGGTTGCCAAACGCAGCCTTGAAGAAATTCGTCAGTGCTACGGTCCGCTGGACTCCAACCTTTATCGAGTCTTCATACCAGATGCCAGCTAGTGCATATCCACGCCGCAAGAGCTGATCTTCGAGCGTTGGCAACGACGGCAATGTCGAAGGCGCGACTTGAACGGCTGGAGATACGGCACCGTGTGCCCAGACGAGTAGTGTGCCGTTCCAGCTAGCTGGGACGCGGATTTGGTACTCAGCCCCGTCCAGAGTCCCGGTCAAGCCGGCGGGAAGCAGGACGTGGGTTGCGCATTTCGCTTGAGTGCCCAGAAGTATGAAACGAAGCATATATGTTGTCCTTTCCTTTGAGATATTCCGGCCGAGCCGGGCCGGCCGCGTGTTGCTCTTCTTGGAATCGGCTGGACCGCCGACTGCCTTCGTCAGTAACAGATATGAATGATTTCCGTTGCGAATCTCCACCCGGGCAGTCAATACGGCCAAGGTGGCGGGACGAAACCTGTGTCGAATCCGTGGCTCGCCGGAAAGAACGAGGTGTCTGGCCGCACGCCCGTGTTCAGCCAGTGGTCCACCGCCTCCAATGCGTCCAGGTACTGTTCGATCGAGAACGCCCGCATGATAGGTGTTTACGAGTGCCTGCGCCAGGTAGCCACTTTTACCCGCGGCAACAACGAGGTCGCGGTACACGGATTCGTGAGACACCCTGGCAAGCGGGTCCAGGATCCCGTGCATCGTCAAAACCGGCCCCCGCAAGTGGCCGGTGAAAGCGAAACAGTGCTCGAAGTGGTTGCGGGCGGCCGTGCTCGCGGTGACGTTGGTGTGGGCGCTCATCCATTCAAGTAGGGGATTCGCGTCGACGCCGGACAGGTGCTGCTTCTCCTGATCGGTCAGCGTGTAGTCGACACCGACGTTCTGAGCGACCGGCCCACCATATGCCCACTGCCAGGCGGAACGCGACGCCGTTGCTTGCCATCTAGCGTACGCCGTCCCATCGGGCGTTCCGATCATGTCGGCGGAAGCGGGACTTGTGCAACGCCCTTGGGTTGAGCGGCTCGCGGAATCAACACTGCAATCAGCAGCAAGAAGCGCACGATGTCCAGCGCTGCGACCGTAAGGGAAGAAACCGTCGCCACGCCGCGAGATATTGCCGAAACTTTAGCAGGGCCGATCATATAAATCCGTTTTCTTTCCTTCGTTACCTCAAGCGGACGGTGTTTTGCGTCGGACCGCCAGACCGCAAATTGTTGACCGTTTCACATCTGAATGTGCGAATAGCGCTCAAAAGCGGCCATATTCCCGCAAACATCGTGATGCGATACGCACGAACCGGTTGATTTACAGGACCATCTGGATATAATTGAACCGCGTCGGGACAACTCTCTTCGCGGGCGGCAACAATGACGGAGACACGCCAGCACGAAGTGAGCGTTCTGCTCGAGGCTTGGCGCGGCGGCGATCGAGCGGCACTCGATAAACTTGTGTCTCTCGTACGCGGAACTGCACCGGCTCGCGCATTTTTATCTGGTCAGAGAGCGTCCGGGCCACACCCTTCAAACCAGCGCTCTCATTAACGAGGCCTATCTCCAGCTCACGGGAGTGAACGGGATCGACTGGCAGGACAGGGCCCATTTCTTTGGCGTTGCTGCGACAATCATGCGCCAGGTGCTGACGCAGTACGCTCGCGTTCGCGGTGCGAAGAAGCGAGGCGGCAGCACAATGCCGGTTCAACTCAGCGAAGCCAGCATTCCGTCGCCGCAGCGGGGCCGCGATCTGATCGCGCTGGACGATGCGCTGAGCTGCCTCGCGGAAACCGATCCCCGGGAAGCCAAGGTGGTGGAGTTGCGTTTCTTCGGCGGATTAAGCGAAAGGGAAATCGCTCACGTGCTGGGTATCTCCGACCGGACTGTGAGGCGCGACTGGGACCACGCCAGGGTTTGCCTATTCCGCGAGTTGAAGCACGGAGCGCGCGTATGAACCCGGCCCGGTTCCAGGAAGCCAAGCGGATCTACAACTCGGCATTGGAACTGGAGCCTGATCAGCGTCACGCATATCTTCAAGATGCGTGTCGAGACAACGAGCCTCTGTTGAGAGAAGTCGAATCGCTTCTCGCCTGCCGGACGGAAGCGCAGGGTTTTTTTCAGCCGCCGGCGGCAATTCATTTTCCGGAGGAATCGGCTTCGCCAGTCGATCTCACCGGGCGTACACTATCCCATTTCGAAATCGTCGAGAAAGTCGGCGAGGGTGGCATGGGAGTTGTCTACAAGGCCCGCGATACCCACCTGGACCGGATCGTGGCTTTGAAAATACTGCCGCCCGAGAGCGTCGCCAACCCGGAGCGGAAACGGCGGTTTGTGCAGGAGGCCAAGGCTGCATCCGCCTTGAGTCATCCCAACATCGTCACAATTCATGACATCGATACCGCCGGCGGAGGAACCTTCATTGCAATGGAGTTTGTGAAAGGCCGCACGCTCGAGCAGTTGATCCGCGACCAGGGGCTCGCTCTGCTGCAGACGCTGAAATACGGTACGCAAGTAGCCGACGCTCTGACAGCCGCGCACTCCGCGGGCATCATCCACCGGGACATCAAGCCGGCCAACATCATGATCACTGATTCTGGATTGGTGAAGGTGTTGGACTTCGGCTTGGCCAAACTCGCCGCCTCGCCGAGAATATCGAGGCGGCCTCCGAAAAACTCACGACCCAACCGGGAGTCCTTCTCGGCACTGTCGCGTACATGTCGCCGGAACAGGCTCAGGGCAAGGAGGTAGACAGTCGTTCGGATATATTCTCGCTCGGCTCGGTGCTGTACGAGATGGTGACGGGAAGCAGGGCGTTTTCGGGCGAGAACAAGGTGTCCACACTCGCGGCGATCCTGCTGCGCGATGAACCGAAGCCAATCAGCGAATTGGTTCTCGGAGCGCCGGTGGAACTGGAAGGCGTGATCGGGCGCTGCCTGGACAAAGATCCGGGACGGCGATTTCAGCAGATGTCGGAACTGAAGATCGCCTTGGGGAAACTCCAGGAGGAATCGGATTCCGGGGCGCTGGCGCCTGCCATGTCGCCTCCGCGGCGCTGCCATCGCAGCTTCGCCTGGGCTGGTGGCGCGGTCCTGGCCGCAGTTCTCGGCCTCGCGGTCTGGTTCGTGGCGTTCCGGCCGCCGGTGGCTGTCCCGCAGATGAAGGTAGGCGCGTTGAACGTGTCGCCCGGAGTGCAAACGCAACCCGCAATCTCACCGGATGGCAAGCAGGTCGCCTTCGTGTGGAACGGCCCGGAAGCGCGGGAGAACTATGACATCTATGTGCAGCTGGCGGATGAGACCACACCCCGCCGGCTCACCAACGGTCCGGAGCCTGAGTACCGGCCCGTCTGGTCGCCTGACGGGCTTCGTATTGCTTTCTTGCGAGCCACCCTCGCCGGAATGGAATTGATCGTTGTCCCGTCAGCCGGGGGTGTGGAGAAAACGCTGCACGTCTCGCAAATCGACTGCTCATGGCTGGGCTCGCTGATCAGCGGCCGGGAGTTCTGCGGCGTTTCCTGGTCGCCCAACGGACGGTTTCTCACCTTCGTAGACAAAGAATCTCCGGAGTCGCCACGAAGTATTTTTCTCCTCGACATCGGTACGCGCGAAGTGCGAAAGCTCACGACGCCACCACCTGGTTTACAAGACGGGTTCTCTGCTTTTTCGCGCGACGGCCGCATGCTGGCCTTCTCTCGCGACGCCGCTCATCCGATGAGCAACCTTTATGTCCTTCCGTTGTCGGACAAGGGAGAACCGGAAGCGGACCCACTGCACCTTACGCATGACAACGAGTTCATCGAAGGTATCGACTGGACGGCCGATAGCCGCAGCATCATTTTCGCCTCACGACGGGGCGGGGTATTCGCGCTGTGGCGTGTCGCCCGCTCCGGAGGTGATCCCGTTCCTCTTCCGATCGGCAGCAACGGCGTTTCCTGGCGTCGATCTCCAGGTCCGGAAACCAGTTGACGTTTTCTTAGCATCCTATGAAGAACATATTTGGAGGGTGGCCGCGCCAGCCAGCGGGCTTGGTAGAACGGAGTCCGTTCCAGTGAGAATCACCAACTCGCTTTTCGATCAGTTGCCAGCGCTATCGCCGAATGGACAAAGATTAGCCTGGACCTCATCCAGCTCGGGGACGCATCAGATCTGGGTATCCAACAGCGACGGCTCACAACCCGTGAGACTGTCCGATTCCGGTCCGCCGGGGGCCGGTGCACCGCAGTGGTCTCCCGACGGAAGATACATCGCGTTTCGAGGATCCAACCCTTGGAGACGTGTCTACGTGGTGAGGAGGGACGGAGGTGCGCCGCCAAAGCGCATAACCACTGGCGAGTTCCCGGAGGATCCGCCGAATTGGTCGCGTGACGGCCAATGGGTCTACTTTGAATCGGACCGCGGCGATGGAGATGCGCTTTGGAAGGCACCAATTGCCGGTGGATCACCGGTCCTGGTGGCGCGCCATGCAGCGTTGACGGCTGAACCGATTTCATCGGAGGCTGCTCTTTTACGGCGGTCCGTCCGGGCGAGAGGGTGGGTGGCCCGTTGAATCGTACGACGGAGATTCGTGTTCTACGGTGGACCGAGAGCCACGGTCTGGAAGATCCCATCCGATGGAGGCACGCCAGTTCTGTTGGCACGCAGCGGCAAAGGACCATTCGCCGAATCTGCCGATGGAAAGACCCTCTACTTCAGTGGTCCGGACGCGAGCATCTGGAAGGTCCCGAGTGAGGGCGGGGCAGCCTCTCGAGCCGTGAAGACCGGCACGCGCGCAGTCTGGGCGCTGTCGGCGACAGGTATCTATGTCCTCGACCCCGACGCGGAAGGCGGGCCTGCAATTGAAGTTGTTCCGTTTGCGGGCAAGCGCCGCACCGTGGCACGGCTTCCAGGCCGGACAACCAATTATTTGGGAACCACCGGAGGCGCGCTGGTTGTTTCTCCGGACGGACGATGGTTGTATTACCTGAACATGGATCGCGCGACGGCTCAGATCATGCTGGTCCAGAATTTCCGGTCAACCGGTGCTCGGCGTTTAAACCGTGCTTTGTGTCACCGTTCAGACGACGTCAAACTGCGCCGGCGGACGCCTTAGGATTCGCCGCTGGTTCCCGCCACGCATCGAGCAAGCCAATGCGAAGACACTCCCTCTTCACGCGGCGAGTAATGTCGCTCATCATCTTCGGCTCGAAACGATGGTCGAACACATAGGCTTTCACCCGAATTTTCAGGTACGGCCGCTGGCTGAACTCGTCTGAAACCAAGACGACCACCGGCTTGTTCAGATACGTGTACGGTGAGGTGTACGCGGCGTCATAGCCGATGCGAATGATGGTCTCCGGATCTGTGTCCACCGGCATCAGGATGTCGGTTACCACCTGGCAATCCGCGACGCCGGAATTGGCGTTGAACACAAGGCTGTTCAGCACCTCCGCGTTCGGGATGGTTACCCGCGTGTCATCCGGAGTGGTGAGCTTCGTACTGCGCAACCCGATGTGATCGATCTCTCCGTAGGCTTGCCCGATCCGGACTCGGTCTCCGAGTTGGTAGGGGCGGTCGGCAACGATGACCAGGCCGCCGACGAGATTCTTTATCAGGTCCTGCGCGCCGAGGCCGATGGCGATGGCCACCGATCCGACCGCGGCGAAAAATGTTTCGCGAGTCGGCGAGAGAATGCTGAATGCGACAAAACCCGCCGAGAACCAGAGCGTGAGACGCAGAACCGGTTCTACCCACTTCACGATGAAACGGGCTCGCGGACCGCGTAGAGCGACGACATCGAGAAAACGTGTCGCGTACCGAATGACGAGCCAAGTCAGCGCGAAGATCACGATCACCGTGAAGAGGCGGGTTAGCGTGAAGTAGTTCAGCAGATCTGTTTGAGCATTTGGTATGCGCATCCATTCCCTTCCGATCAGAGCATGTTCCGGCGGCTCAGCGCCTCTCTCACAATGCGTCCCGCTTCAGGCCGGATGCGCAGTCCTGGATTTGCTGCCTCGATTTCCAGTATCTCGAGCGATTGTAGACGGTCCAGATGTTGACCGCTCATCTCCTCTGGCACGTCCAGCACCTTGCCCAGTTCCTCGAGCGTCAGGCTTCCGTGCTGCAAAACCGCTTTGAGAATGAAATAGTCGTCGACGTTCAGTTGATCTGTGAGCGGGCCGTAATCGGGCGCGAGCGGTTGACGCATGTGAACCACTCCGCCTTCCACGCGCTCGATGCAGGCTTGCCACAACTCGAATGCCGACCGGAAGATCCCCTCCGATTGGTTGTAGAGGGAATCCAGGAACAATTCCTGCGGGTCCTGTTCGAAGCCCAGGGCGCGCCGGATCTTGCTGACGCGCGGGTCCTGCTCGGGAAGGGGCGCGAAGCTGAGCCGCAGGCCGGAGAGGTTGTGGCGTTGAAGGATCGCGTTCGTCAGGTCCTGGTGGGCAACGGACATCGCATTCAGCCGGTGGGAGAAGTGCCGCCCAATTCCCATCACCGCATCCAGGTAGCGGAAAGCGGTCTCGTTGACGCTGAACAGCCACAGCGTGGATCGCGAAGTCGTGTATAGAACGTCGATCAATCGGCGCAGCGCGTCGAAACCGTTCATCACACGCAGAAATGTCCGCTCCAGTTCCTCGAGGACCACGACGCGCGGCCGCGATGCGATGCCGGGAATCAAGTCCGTGCCCGCGTCGAGTTGGAACAACCTTCGCAAGAAGGCATCCATCTCTTCGGCCGTGTTCAGCCGCGCGGAGAACTGCGCGCGCACGATTTCGTGGCCGCTGAAGATGCTGGAACTGGCGCAATTGAGCAGGCTGGTTTTGCCGCTTCCCCGCGCGCCGACGATGATGACCGAAGCGCCGCGGCGGCGGTCCCACATGCGTTCGGCCTCAACCAGACCGGCGAGTTCGGCCTCGCGCCCCACCAGGAATCGAGCATCCTCCACCGGCGCCAGCCGGAAGAGTCGATGGTAGATCGCCGGAAGATCGCGCGTTCGCAATTCCAACTCGAGCGCATCGCAGAGGCGCGGACGCCGGACGATCGGTGCCGCCTGCTTCGGCGGAAGAGTCATCCAGCCGATCTTCAGCAGCGACCAGGAATACGCTTTGCGGGTCTGCTCCCAAAACCGGCGCGATCCGGCCTTGATCGCCTGTGCGAACAGCTTCTGCAGTTGCCGCCATGCTTCGCGCCCGCGCCGCCCCGATGCGTAGGCGAGAAATCCCACCCGGCTCTTCTCGATGGCAGCGAGCCCCTCGAGCAACGCGAGAGCTTCCGCGCGAACCGCGGCGCTCTCAACAGCGGCGTGCGTGTCGGCCATCGACTCGACCTGATGTTCGAGCAGCGCGAGTGCGTTGGCACGCGATTCTTCGATGTACCGTTCGCCATCGTGTTCGGAGGCGGCGGTTTCGAGCCCGAAATTCACCACCTCTCTTGCGCGCTCGATGTTCCGCACAACGGTGCGGTGATTCGACTCGGCCTCGCGCAGACCCCCCAGCAGGATCGGCGACGATACCTGCTCGATGGAGACGACGAACGCACGGGCTGGCTCCAGGTCGCGCCACGGCCGTCCTAAGCCCGGCAGCATCTGAACCAGTTGGATGGTCTCCAAAGTGGCCGGCAGATTCTCGCGCACTACGCCGACGGCACGGCGGCTCCATTCCGAGAGACGCTCTTCAGCCGCGGCAAGCCTCGCTCCGGGTGGGGGGAATGGATCATCCGCGTCAGCCGGTCCCTGACGCAGCCATCTGATGGCGTCGTTCAGTTCCAGCCCGAGTTCGAGCCGCTCCCTGTCCACGGCCAAGATACTGACCACGGCTTCTCGCGTCAGTGCCGCACCGAATCGGATGAGTTGGCGCTCCAGATCCAACACGGCCTGGATGGCACGATGCTGACGGGCCCAGAAACTCAGGTGGTCCTGCCGGCGCGCGGCACGACTCGTTCTCGTGGACTCTGACGCGGGGCGCGGCGCACGGATGACGGCGGACGCGATGCGCGACGAAATGGTCGAAGCCCACGCCCGATATCGGCCGAGGATCCGCTCCAGACGCGCACGCTGCTCGGCCGCCTGCTGCGACCACCATGTCAGTTCATCGGCGACCGCGGTATCCGGTGTTCGTTCGCCTCCCAGCCGCAGCAGCACAGTGCGGCGCACCGACTGCCAAGGCGCCAAACACAACAGCATCGTCTGCGAGAGGGCCAGCATCAGTTCGCCATCTAACCCGGACCGGGCCAAAACGAACCGTTGCAGATGGTCCGAAACCGTGTCTCTTAACTCCAGGGGACGGGCCCTCTGCCACAGTTCCCGCCAGCGCGGCGCCAGGGTGGAAGAGGCGCGCGCACCCAGGGATTCCACTAAGTCGCGCCCGCTGATTTGAATCGTTCGCGGCAGCAGCCGCACATCGTCTTCGATACCCGAATCGAACTCCTGTATGGCGGTGAGCGCGCGTTGCTGCGGACGCCTTTGCGCTTGAGCGTTCAGCGCCGTGTCCGCCAGCGACCGTGCGGCCGCTGTGAACAACACCTCCAGCGAGTCCAGCCGTTCGGCAAGATCGTTGGGCGGCTCCATTGAGCCGAATGCCGCATCGACCGCATCGAGCAGCGAAAACACGTCCTGGCAGGCGTAAACAAGCTCGGAAGTAAGGAACGCCGAACGCGATTCCAGCGCGTGAAATAGCTCCTCGAAGACATTCGCGCCGTTATTCATACTCACCAGCAATGGTAGTACCCATCGCGATCCGTAAGTGAGACGGCTACACCGAACAGGTTCGACAACCTCCGCTCGGTAAGCAGGTCCTGCTTCACTCCGTCGGCCACGACGGCCCCATTTCGCAGCATCACCACCCGGTCGATCTCGGGGATGATATCGGCAAGGTGATGCGTGACGAGGAGAATGGCGGTGCCGGAACGGGCGAGGCTGCGGAGAATTTCGCGAAGTTCGTGCTGGGCATGCAGGTCGAGGCTGTTGCTCGGCTCGTCGAACAGCAGGGCCTTGGGATCGTGCACCAGTGCGCGCCCGATCAGTACGCGGCGAACTTCGCCCGAAGACATTTCCGTCAGCATCCGGTCTGCTAAATGCCGCGCTCCGATCCGGTCGAGTACCGCTTCGGAACGCTCGCGCATTTCGGCGGTGACATGCTGATGCGGCCACGTGCCAACGCTGCTGAAGAAGCCGGAAATCACGGTTTCGAGGCCAGTAAAATCGCGTGTGCAGATGGCCGTGAGATCGTACGAGACGATGCCGAGCAGATACCGCAGGTCGAACACATTCCAGCGGTCCTTCCCGAAGATGCGCATGGCGGATTCGGGCCGCGCCAGAGGATAAAGATCGCGTGCGACTGTTTTGATGAGCGTCGACTTCCCGCAGCCGTTCGGACCGAGGATCGCGACGTGCTCGCCGACCTCGATGCGAAGGTTGAAATCGCTCAGCACGACTTTGTCGCCGCGCATCACATGAACGCGCTGCATTTCGAGCAGCGGAGGAGTTTCACTTGTCATCTGGTCAATTGAACAGGTCCGAGCAAACCGGCGGGCACGGGCCGCACCTGATCCATGTCCTGGGGTTCGAACCGCACGCCGTAGCGCAGGTTCAGCAGCCGGTAGGAAGGCAGGGGACGTCCAGCCATGTAGTTTATGGCCAAATTTGCTACATCAACCCGAAGATGGTTGCGACCGGGCCGCACGTGGGCGCTTATCTCGATGTTATACGGCGGGCACCATAGTGCGCCGGCGCGTTCGCCATTGACGAAGACGATCGCGGCTTCCCGGACCGGCGGATCGAACCATGCCCGAATCCCGTTGCGCAGGGGCGTGGGCTCAAGAGGGTTGCCCTCGCCGAAGGTCAACTGAAATCGTCCGCCACCGGCCGGAGTGTCGAAATCGCGCTCGTATATGGCCACTCCGGAAAAATAGCGCGTCCGTTCGTCGTTGGTCCACGATCGTAGAACGTCCATCTTGATAGTGGGACCCGACTCACCGAACTTCACGGTCCAGGCGCTGCTCAGATCCGCAACCATTGCTGGACCTTCCTTCTGCGCCCATGTCTCCGTTGCCGCCTGTTTGGAAAACACGATCACGCGCGAGCCGTATGGCTCGAGGTCCAGCGCGATCGTTGTCACAACGCCTTGGCGGTCGTGTACGGGTGCCGCTGCGGTATCACCGGTCATGGGATTCCAGAACTCGGGCTCCAACTCACTCACGCGAAACGCGGCATCCACCCTCTGACGCCGATTGCTGGAATTGGCAATGAAGTAGATCTCCGAAAACGGCGTGCTCCGGTGAACGAATCCCACATCGGGCGCAGCGGGTGAAAAGGCAACGTCCGGCGCAAGTGCTGTGTGCAGCGCCTCGCCCAACTGCTGTTCGTCCTGAACCAGCCGGAACTGTGACGCGGCGTTCCGAACAACCGCAGTGTCTTCAGGCGTCGCCTCCAAACCGGGTGCCGTGGACGGCAGACGTCGCGTGGCGATGACCACGCCACCGCCTTTGACGAATGCTTCGAGTTTCCGGGCGGTCGCCGCGGGGATCGTTTCGACTCCGGGCAGCACAAGAATGCGGTAAGGATTCGCGCCGAGCATCAGTCGATTACCGTCCACTCGTCCCGCTGTCTCTAGCGCGCCGTCATCGAAGAAATCGAATCCGTACCCGGCTTCGAGCGTGCGGGCGACGACTGCGGGCCCGATCAGTTCCTTCAACGTCTCGATCATTTGAACGCGGCCCGGACCAAGATGCGACCATCCGTCGGCGTTCGGGAGATAGAGAGCGACATCACTCGCGGGCCGTCCCTGCCGCAGCATGAAACTGACGCGTTGCAGATATCGCGACAACTCCGGCATTACAATCCACCAGGGGTTCTTTTCACCGAGCGCAGCGGCCGCGTAGAATCGCCAGCCCGGGTAAGGTTCGCCCGGCGGAGTATACGGCCACCCGTGTCCGATCAACTGATTGATGCCTTGCAGAAAGTGCAGGTCCGCCTCGGCTTTAAGGTCGAGCGGCGTCGCGCGGAAGGACGGCGAGTGCAGCCAGGTCCATGTTTCGGATGAAGTCACCGGACGCCCGTAGATGTGGCTGACGGAGGAGGCCCACCGCGATGCGGGAAGGATCTTCCATTGCGGACCCTCGCCTTCCGGCAAATCGGCGAGAGCGTTGCTCGATATGACGGCGGGCGGAAGACCGTAGCCCTGGATGCGGAAGAGTGTTCCGTGAGCTTTCGCCCAATTGTGAATTGGCGCTACGAACCGCTCTTCGTAGAGTTCTGTGAGAGTCCGCGCCCAGTCGTGGCGGACCGCAATCGTCTCTGCGCCATCGCCGGAGACCAACGCAGGAAGGTGCGGCTTCAGGTCGTAGCCCCGGCGCTTGCGGAACTCGTCGAGAAACCCACTCGTCCAGTCGGCGCCGTAAACCTCCAGGCTGTCGCAGAACACGGCGTACGGACGATTGTCGCCGAGCGCCTCCATCATCGGGTCGGCCACGGTGCGCAAGTGATGCTCGATCGCTTCACGGCTGTAGTGATCGAGCACGAAACCTTCGGCTCCGGCAGAAGGCCGCTTCACCTGCATGCCGGTTCTTCCCGCAATGAAGAACCATACTTCCTGGGGCAGAGGATCCTCCGCGGAGAGCCACAGGACGCCGTCGTGGATCGTCTTGAGTTCGAGCCTGGTGCCGGCCGAAAATGCCGCAATGAAGCTCTCGCCGTGTCCGAGGTCCGGCAGGGGCACGCGGCGCGATTGCGGTTTCACGCGCTCCCACCGGAGTCTCGCCGCGGCTTCTGTTACCGGAACGTGCGGTCCGCCGTACGGCCATCCGCTGCCGAGCGTGAGATCCATTCGCATGCCCAGTTCGCGTGTCTTCTCTCCCGTGAACCGCAGCATTTCGAGAAACTCGGGCGAGCCGTAAATCAAATTTCGGAATCCGCGCGAGGGATCGTCGAGTTCCAGCGGATACACCGGCTGCACTTCGACGCCGCCGATACCCGCGTCCTTCATCACGCGGAGTTCGCGCTCGATTTCCGGCTTCTGGACGGCAGGCCCGAACCACCACCAGCGCATCATGATGCGTGCATCGTCGGGGGGCTTTGCGAACGCCGCTTTCAATTCAGCGATGTTTTCCGGCGCGGCCGGCATCACTGAAATAGCCGCGAGCGACAGCAAGACGGTGCGCAGCATAAGAAGGTCGTTGATCGATCGTAGCAGAGCCTTGCTTGCAACTCGGGCTTCCGTGGTCCACACTCGACCTTATGGCAGTGTCAAAGAAGCGCGTCACGATTCCTGGCAGCGAGCGACAACCGCTGCCGGGCGCACAGGCGATCGGTCCGACCGATCCAAACTTACTCGCCAAGGTTACCGTGCGGCTCAGGCCGCGCAGGGGCGCTGGTCGCGTTTTGAAGCAGACCCTCGCTGAATCGGGCAAACTACCAGCCGAGCGGAAGTATTTGACACGTGAAGAACTCGCACAGCAGAGCGGTGCGGATCCAAAGGACCTTCAACAGATTTACGATTTTGCGCGCGACCACAACCTGACCGTTGTCGAAATGGATGTCGCAGCCCGCGTCGTACGGCTCACCGGCACCGTCGCCGATCTGAGCGCGGCGTTCGGAGTCGAGTTGAAGAATTACGAAGTTGACGGCATGCGTTACCGCGGACGGACCGGCAAGGTTTCGGTCCCCGCGAATCTGGCCGGCGTAGTCGAAGCCGTGCAGGGCCTCGACAACCGCCCCGTGGCGAAACCACACTACCGGGTCCGCGGATCCGAGGGAACGAGTTTCGGCGCAAAGGGTCCGGAGGCCGGCGAAACGCAGCCTGTGGCCGCGCCCCGCGCATCGGACGGAAGTTTCAGTGTGCCCCAACTCGGCAAGTTGTACGGTTTCCCCAGCGGGTTGAACGGACGTGGCCAATGTATCGGGATTATCGAATTGAACGACACCGATACCGCGGGGAATGCGACGGGCACCGGATTCACGGTATCGGATCTGGACCAGTACTTCAAGAGCGTCGGTCTTCCAACGCCGACGGTTGTCTCGGTCGGAGTGGACGGGGGAGCGAACGTTCCCGGCAAGGACCCCGGAGCCGACGGTGAGGTTGCGCTGGACATCGAAGTGGCCGGTGCGCTGGCGCCAGGCGCCGTGATTGCCGTCTACTTCGCGCCGAACACTACCGCCGGATTTATTGACGCCGTGAACACAGCGATTCACGATACGGCTCGCAAGCCGTCTGTGATTTCCATTAGCTGGGGCCTGAGCGAAGATTCGGCGCCGAAACAATTTCTCGACGGCATGTCGCAGGCGTTCGCCGATGCCGCCGCCGTGGGCGTAACCATTTGCTGTGCGGCAGGGGATAACGGATCGGCCGATATGGATGTTTCGAACTGGGACAGAAAGCCGCATGTCGATTTCCCGTCGTCGATTCCCTATGCACTCGGGTGCGGCGGTACAAAACTCACCGGATCCGGCACGAAGATTTCGAGTGAAGTGGTCTGGAACGAGGGTGTGAATGGCGGCGCAACCGGGGGAGGCGTCAGCAACCAATTCTCCCGGCCGAGTTATCAATCGAAAGCGGGTGTCCCAAAATCTCCGAAAGGGAAGACCGGGCGAGGCGTGCCCGACATTGCCGCTGACGCCGACCCGGAGACCGGTTACCAGGTGATTGTCGGCGGCAAAGCGTATGTCTTCGGGGGCACGAGTGCGGTGGCGCCTTTATGGGCGGGGTTGCTGGCTCTCATCAACCAAAGGCTCGCGGCGAAGGGCGGCAAACCCGTCGGGTTCTTGAATACGCTCCTCTATTCCAAACTGGCCAGTTCGTTGAACGACATCACCTCGGGCAACAACGACATCAACGGGAGATTGAAGGGCCTGTATAGCGCCAAGAGAGGATGGGATGGCTGCACCGGCATGGGGACTCCCAACGGTGCGAAGTTGCTAAAGGCTTTGGGCGGGTAATCGCGATCGCACAACCGGCGGAGGTTGGAATCGGCCGGCATTCCGGAGTACGGCGCACCGCGCTACGATATCAGCAGAATTGCGTATTAGTTCGCAGCACCCGTTGTCACGTTTGTTTACCGGTCTGGTGGCAAAGGAATTGCCTGCCGATCCTGAAGTCTCGATGTACGTTTCGAATGTGCTGCTCGACTTCGTACACGCCGATCAACTCTACCGGATTCGAAATTCGCGCGGCCAACGTTTGGAAGATGTCGGCGAAATGCTGCTGGAATCGAATCCGCTGTTGCAGGCGTCTTCGTTCGACCGCGAGCGCGAAGTGCGCAAACACATCGGCGACTATACTTTGTTCCTCACCGGAATGTTTCCCGAGTATGTCGGGAAGCTACCGCGGCGCGGGCTGAGGCTCGACAGCATGATCGACTATGTGCGGGCGGGGAAGGAATCGTATCGGATCGTCGCAGCATTCAATCAGTTCGAGTACCGGCGCGTGGCTCCGCTCTTCCGGCGCCTCGCCGATGACTTCGAAAGTTGCGTTTACGCCTTGAACCGCGTCAAAAACGGGCTCGAGGCGCTGCGTCAAGAACATTACCAGGCCTGGAGAAAGGATCTCCTCGGCCCGTGAAGACGGAGTTTCGCCATGAAAATCTCGAGCGCAGCTTTCAGCGACGGCGGTAGCATCCCTTTCAAGTACACGTGCGATGGCGAAAATGTTTCGCCGCCTCTCTCCTGGGAAAAGATTCCCGAACAGACCCGCAGTCTAGCCTTGATCGTCCACGACCCCGATGCGCCGTCCGGCGACTGGGTTCACTGGGTTCTCTACCACCTTCCGCCATCCGTGAGCGAACTCGCCGAGCATGTTCCCGCGCAGGACACGTTGCCGAATGGAGCCATGCAGGGTCGGAACGATTTCAAGAAGATCGGCTACGGCGGTCCTTGTCCGCCGAGCGGCACGCATCGCTACTACTTCCGGTTATACGCGCTCGACAGTACACTGTCGCTGCACGACGGTGCGACCCGGGAGGAATTGGAGAAGGCGATGCAAGGGCACATCCTCGCTGCTGTTCCGCTGATGGGGACGTACCAAAAGCGGAAGTGAACTCCTACAGTCGAATCCTGCCGCGCTGATATCCTCTCAAGGAATGGCCACAGTTTCCGCTGTACTGACGAGTCGCACCGGGCTCGATCGCTGGCCCGCGATTGCCGCGGCGATGTTGTCGCTTTCAATTGGTTGGGGTATTCGCGGGAATTTCGGACACGAATACGGCGCCATGCTCCCCGGAGCGTTGTGCGCGCTTTCCGTCTGTCTCTTTGCAGGACGCGAGGATTGGTGGAGTCGCGCGCCCTTCTTCGCGATGTTCGGCGCATTGGGTTGGGCTTTCGGCGGGTCCATGGCGTACATGCCCCCACTCGGTTACACACACAGCGGTCATCTGCCGACGCAGATCTATGGATGGTTGATGGTCTTCTGCATCGGCGGATTCTGGACCGCAATGGGCGTCGCCGGCACCGCCTATGCAGCCGTTGAGGAACGGAATCGGCTCGAAGAGATTCTTCAGCCGCTCAGTTTCGTATTGGCGATTTGGACTGTCCAGTATTTTTGGCCGGAGGGGTCCGGCGATTTCCGTCAGAGAAATCCGTTGTACTGGCTCGACAGCGATTGGATTGAAGCGTCGCTCGCGCTGATTGCACTGTGCGCATTCGATTTGTGGGACCGCCGTTTCCGGCGCATCGGAATGCTGGGTGCGTTCGGCGCGGTTGGCGCACTATCGGGATTCGGAATTCAACAAGCGCTTGATGCGAGCAGACTGATGCGCCCGCTACTCGCGATCCTGGTCCGGTATCAAGGAGACACAATCTCATTCAGCACCGTCAATCTATTGACCAACTGGCCGCAAATCTTTTTCGATCTCTCGCCGCACCTCGGCTGGATGTTCGGCGCAATCGCCGGGATCGCGCTGTACTTCAAGAAATACGGTGCCTGGCGCAAAGGGTCAGCGCTGTTGCTGCACATCACGATTGGGAGTTTCGCGGTATTCCTGGCCGGACCCGTGCTGCTCGGCATCCGCATGGTTCCACCCCGCGGCGACAGTTGGGCGATGACGCTCGGCTCAATTTCAGGGTTGCTGGTTTACATGTACCGGCATGGGCGGACCGAGATCATTGCAGCGACTGTAATGGGTTTGGTGCTCGGCGGCGTCGCGCTGATGGTTGCGCAGTTCGTCAAGATCCTTGCGTTCATGCCGGGGAACCCGGTGTTGACCCAAGATACTGCGAGCATCCAGTGGTGGGCCCACTGGCACCAGTCGAACTGGCATTCCATTGTCACGGAGCAAGGAGTCGGCCTGTTGTACGGGCTTGCCCTGTTGTTTTCGATTCGTCCGCTGGCGCGGCGGCCGGTGGCGATGGATGAACGCCGGCGCGGTTGGCCGGAGGTGTTCGCCGTTATTTTCGTACTGAATCTCATTCCCTACTTGAACCTCGTGAAGAATGTCCGGGATTGGACTAGGGAAGTCGCGCCCGGGGTTCGGGCCATGCCGCTCGCTATGAGACCTCCGCTATTTGCGCCGTTCGAAATATCAGCGGTGGGCTGGTTCGACATCGCTGCGGCGCTGCTTACCGTGGCGACAATCGTTCTTCTCGTCTGTCATTTGAGACGGCCGGTCGCGAGTATCCCGCGGTCGTGGCTTGGCAAAGGCCAACTGATTTGGATCGCACTCGCGTGGGTGATGGTGGTCGGGAATTTCGAGCGCGTGCTGGTCGCGTTCAACGAGCGGAGGATCGCGACCGAAGGATTCATTGCGGTGAGCGCGCTTATCGCAACACTGCTAGTGCTGGTGGCGCCGCATGCCGAGACGTTCTGGAAACATCACGCTCCTGCCGCGCCCCGCCGAACCCTGGCGATCGGGTTCGCGGCAGTCCTCATCGCCACGGGCCTTTTTACGACGGTGGTGAGAAGCGTTTACGGAGATCGTCATGATGGTTGGGGCGGCCGGAATCTGCGGTTCGGGCCGGAGGCGGACTGGCGGGTTCGGCCATTACTCAAGAATGTCCAGCACCGGTGAAACCGATGCAGGACCGGGAGAATGATACGCTGGCGGTGAACATGAAATTGGCTTCGTTTTTCCTTGGCGCGGCGGTTTTGGTTGCGCAGTCGCTGGCGCCTTTCCGGCCTCCGGCAGTCCCACTGATCGCACACGATCCTTATTTCAGCGTGTGGTCGATGGCCGATCAGTTGACCGGCGATGAAACACGGCATTGGACCGGTAAACCGCAATCGATGATCGGACTCGTCCGCGTCGATGGGACGACGTATCGCATCATGGGCCGCGACCCGCGCAATGTTCCCGCGCTTCCGCAGACCAGCCTGGAAGTGCTCCCGACCCGCACCATCTGCGGGTTCGAGGGGGCGGGCGTCCGGGTGAAATTGATGTTCCTTACTCCCGCGCTTCCGAACGATTTGGATGTGTTGTCGCGCCCGTTGACGTATATCGCTTGGGACATCGCATCTAAAGACGGCCAGCAGCACGACGTCACTATCTACCTGGATGCGGGCTCGGAATTGGTGGTGAACACGCCCGATGAAGGCGTTCAATGGGGCCGGTTCCTGTTGGACGGGCGTACAGTACTACGAATGGGTTCGCGGAGCCAGGCCGTCCTGGAACGCGTGGGGGACGACGTCCGTATCGATTGGGGTTACCTGTACCTGGCTCCGGATCGCGCCGAAGGCTCGAGTGAAACTGCGGCACGGCGCCCGCAACTGCTGTCTACGTTTGAGAAGAACGGCACTCTACCCGATTCCGACGATTTGACGGAGTACCACGGCGCGCGCCGGACCGGCACTCCGGCATTGGCAACGGCCATCCGGTTCGGGAGAGTCGGCACGCAAACGGCGTCGCGCTACGTGATGGTGGCCTACGACGATCTGTACTCGCTCGAATACTTCGAGCGTAAGGTTCGTCCGTGGTGGCGCCGCAACGGGAAGGGCGCCGCCGATCTGCTCCGCAGCGGGTGGGCCGACTACCAGACGCTCGCCGAACGAAGCCAGGCGTTCGATTCCGAACTGATGGCGGATCTGCGCCGCGTCGGCGGGGAAAGGTACGCGCGGCTCGCGGCGCTGGCCTACCGGCAAACACTCGCCGCCCACAAACTCGTGGCGGACGCGGACGGCACTGCGCTGTACTTCCCGAAGGAGAATTTCAGCAACGGCTGCATCGGCACGGTGGACGTGTTCTATCCGAGCGCTCCGTTTTTCCTCCTGTTCAGCCCAACATTGCTCGAAGCGCAGTTGCGGCCGATCCTCGATTACGCGGAGATGAGCCGCTGGCGTTTCCCGTTCGCGCCTCACGATCTGGGAACCTATCCGCACGCCAACGGGCAAGTGTACGGGGGCGGCGAAGTAAACGAGATCAACCAGATGCCGGTGGAGGAGAGCGGGAACATGCTGATCCTCGCCCTCGGTCTGACGCAGGTGCAGGGCAACACTGGGTTCGTTCAGAAATACTGGCCGGTGCTGACCAAGTGGGCCGAGTATCTGAAGGAGAAAGGTCTCGATCCGGAAAACCAACTGTCTACCGACGATTTTGCCGGTCATTTGGCCCACAACGCGAACCTTTCGATCAAGGCGATTCTTGCCTTGGGCTCCTACGCGAAACTGGCGGAAATGACAGGTCATTCGCCGGAAGCTTCCGCGTACCGGTCGCTCGCCGAGGGCTTCGCGCGCAAGTGGGTGGAACTGGCCGCCGATGGCGACCACTACAAGCTCGCCTTCGACAAGCCCGGCACCTGGAGCCAGAAGTACAACCTGGTTTGGGACCGTCTGTTGGGGCTTAACCTGTTCCCACCGGAGGTGGCGAAGCGAGAGATTGCATTTTACCTCAAGCACCAGGAGCCGTACGGATTGCCGCTGGACAATCGCGAGAAGTACACGAAGCTGGATTGGGTGGTGTGGACGGCAACGCTGGCCGATTCGCAGCAGGATTTTGAGGCCGTTGTTGGCCCGGCCTATCGGTTTGCGCAGGAATCGCCATCGCGGGTTCCGCTGAGCGATTGGTATTGGACCACGGATGCCAAGCAGCGCGGCTTTCAAGCCAGGTCGGTCGTGGGTGGAATTTTCGTAAAGATGTTGTCGGAGCCATCTGTCTGGAAAAAGTGGTCTTCGCGCCGATAAGAGAATTGAGCCGCTTGTAGGGGTGCGCCGGTTACGGAGGCTGCTTTTGGGCAGCCGGTACACCCCCAGGCGGCTCGCCCTGCACGACGCTGCTACGCTGGCAGTGTGATCATTGGTACAGGGATCGATCTGGCCGAGGTGCCACGGGTCAGGACCGCAATCGAGCGCTTCGGCGCTCGCTTTATCGAGCGCATCTACACCCCGAGAGAAATCGCATACGTGCAACGGAAAGCGAACAAGTACGAGCGGTTTGCTGCCCGTTTCGCCGCCAAGGAAGCGGGAATGAAAGCGATCGGCACCGGTTGGCGCGGCGGGATTCGCTGGCAGGATTTTGAAGTGACGAACCTGCCGACCGGAAAACCGACGCTCGCCTTCCACGGCAGGGCGGCGGAAGTGGCGGCGCGTCTCGGCGTGCGGCACGTGTCGCTCTCGCTGACTCACACAGCGGAGCACGGGATGGCGTTCGTGATTCTCGAGGACTGACCGCGAGGTCTCAGGACTTCGTGGTGCGGGTAGGAACAGCGCGAAGTTGCGCGTCTTCGAGGCGCTGAGCCTCTTGCCAGGTGAAAATCATCCGGTGAATGACAGTGATATTCGCGAGCACCGCGATAATCCACAGCACCGGAGCCATCCGATCGAAGAGCGCGCCGATAATCAGCAACACCACGCGTTCCGGGCGTTCCATAAAGCCGACCTTGCAGGTCGGAATCGCGTTCTCAGCCCGGGAGCGCGTATAGCTGACCATAACCGATCCGGTCATTACGATGGCGGTCAAAACTACGTAGAACGGCCGGTTGATCGAGCCGTACCAAACCAGCAGGCCCATCAGCAGCGCCAGGTCCGAATATCGATCGAGCACGGAATCGAAGAATCCGCCGAACCGGGTCACCTGGTTGGTTTCGCGCGCAACGCGGCCATCCACCATGTCGAAGATGCCGGCGCCAAGAATTACGAATCCCGCGGCACGGAATCGTCCCGCGCCCAATAAAACCGCCGCTACGATGTTGATCAACAGCCCGATAAACGTCAGAACGTTCGGGTGAATCTTCGAGAGGGCGAGTCCGCGGACGATCAGGACGATCACCCTGTTGCAGGCACGACCAATTGCACGGGTGAAAGTCATAGCTCCCTCTCAATTCTATGCTGTTTCGTCGTGGATAGTAGTCAACTGCAGGATCTCGAGTTCCTTCACTCCGCCCGGGCTCTGGATCTTGACGACATCGCCCACCTGCTTGCCGATGAGTCCTTTCCCTATTGGGGAAGTGGTGGAGATCAGACCCTTGGTCACATCGGATTCTTCGCTCGTCACGAGCTTATAGGTGATCTCGTCCTCTTTCTGGGTATCGAGGACGACGACGGTGGAACCGAGCCCGACGCGATCTCGCGGGATCCTGCTGACGTCTACCATCGAAAACATACGCATACGGTTCTGGAGCTGCCCAAGCCTAGCATTCACAAAGGCTTGGCGCTCCTTAGCGGCATGGTACTCCGCGTTTTCGCTCAGGTCGCCGTGAGCTCGCGCCTTCAGGATTTCTCTTGGGAGTTCGTTTCGTAACTCGTATTCGAGCGCCGCAATCTCGTCCTGCAATCGTTTCTTCAATTCATCCATTGCGTAGGGAGAGCATCCTGCTCCGGTGACCTCGATTATAACGTACAGCACCCGGTTTCACGCCCTTGGCGCGACGGGTATCCGGGCGTTCATTCACCGTTAGAGGTGCTCTGATACCGGGGATCGGAAAGGGCCAGTCGATGTTCAGCGACCCTTTCTCAGTTTGCTTCGAACGGCGGAAGGAGTATTTGTGTCGGAATTCGTGGTTAGCGGCGGTGCAGCGTCGTAGTCATTCGGGTTCCACGGGATGTGGGTGTACACCCGGGTGTCGCTCCATCCACCTTGGCCGACGGTTACGACGAATTCGCCAAACCGGTCCAGCAGCATTCCGGGAACCTGGGTGAGATCAACGACGAGGGTGGTCAAATCGCTGCTGACCGAAGTTGCGCTTGCCGGGACCACCAGGGGACTGCCAAGATCCGGCGAGTTCAGCACGACAGTCACGGGATCCTGTCCGTACTGCCCGGGAATGTGCAACAAAACGTGCCTGTTCGACAACTCCTCATGAAACTCGTAGATCAAAGGAGCGATGTTCAAGTCGTCATACGTCCAGTAGGCGTTGCCGACCAGGAACTGCCCGGCCGAGTGGGTCCGGGTGCCGTTCGCGTCGACGATGAGATTGTAGGTCACCGCCCCGTCGGGCCAGAATGCTCCGAAGATCGGAATTTTCGGAAAGGTGAAAACGCCGCCGGGCTGAAGATCCTCGGTCGCCGTTGCGGTCACCTCGAGCGGTTTTGCCGTTGGTGAATCCGTAAGAGCTGTGTGGGGATAGATTTGAAGCGTAAAAATCGTATCCTTCGGAATGACATCGCTGTTGATGAAGGCAGTGGTCAGGTCGCGGTCCGCAGTATTAATTTGTAGAACACCGGGCGCTTGTGGCAGACCAAGATCGTCCGACGCCGCGGCGGACCGGGTACCCTTCTGCTTCACCATCTGCCGGCGGACTGCATGTACGCTGGTCTGACTCTGGGCCCGGACTCCGGGTGTCCTGCCGTTCTGTGTCTCCTGAACACGGCGCTGTCCCCATCCGGTAACAGCCATCGAGCAACAAAACAGGATTGCTAACGCCTTCACGAACTACTCCTTTCACCGCGAACGCCGTTTCCCTTCGAACAGATTAAGGCGTTCCTTTCAGGAATCACTCATCTGAGTACTGCTACAACCTCGTCGCAGGGACGTCCCGATATGGTCTGCCGTTTCACGATTTCCGGTGTCCACACCGGACCTAACAAACCGCCCGCACGCGAACTTCCACAACTTAGCATTAACAAAATTAATGTGTTAGACTATCTCTGAGAGAGGTAGGTTAATGGCAAATAAACCGGCTTTCGCTACGGGCGCGCAAGTGGAACACGGCAAGTTCGGGCTCGGTTCCGTAGTGACCTGTACTGACGAGCATATCGTAATTAAGTTCGACGATCACGGGGAGAAGAAATTCGTGTTGTCGATTGTACTCCCCAACCTCAAGAAGAGCGACCGTCAGCCCCCAGTAGAAAAGCGCCGGGCTTCCCGCAAGAAAGCAGCGCCGGTGGCCAGCTAACCTTACCGACGGTTTCAAAATGGGGCCCGGGTTTCTCACGAACCCGGGTTTTTCATTTCCTCACCATTCATTCTCCCCAAATTGAGCACCTCTTCCGGTATGGGCCGGAGCGCGGAACAGTGCGTTCACAAACAGCACGTTTAGCCCATCCATATAGGCCCGGAAATTCGGATCGGCAGTAAAGCCGATCACGAATCCCCGGCCGTCGCGCTGCACCACCATGAAGGGCTTGTACGCGATCTGCTTGCGGTAATCGTCCCAGGTGTATCCGCTCGCCATTACTTGATCGGGTCCGGCAAACACCGCCGCATTCCAACCGCGGTCGATCTTGATGGGGGCGAAGATAGTCTGGCCGGTCACCATCGCGTGAATCTTTTCCGGCACGCCGACCGTAATCCAGTGTTCGGGGTCCACTTTCGCCGTAGCCAAAAACCCGTGCGCGCTCGAGGGTAATTCCGTTTCCGGCTGGACGGCCTTTTCGAGGTCCTCGTCTTTGGCGAGCAGCTTTCCGGGAACGCGCGGCACTCCCGAGGTTGCCACTGGCCCCGGCGTGACCGGCTGTGGAGGTGGTGCGTTCGAACCAGCTGGCCGAGATGCACCACCGGCCTGGCGTTCGGCGGGGGATTCCGGCTGAGCCAGCGCCCTGTTTTCCTGCGAGACCGAGAGCAACCCGACCGTCGACGAGGCGAGGTACTCCAGCGCGCCGTCAATGCCGATCAAGGTGCCGCCGCTTTCAACCCAATCCTTCAGGTGCCGCGCCCCGTTAGCGCCTAGCACCGCCGAGTAGCCGGCGCCGGATCCGGTGTCCGGCAACACAACAACCTGGAATTTGCTCAGATCCGCGGATGCCAGTTGGTCCGTTCTGATCACGGTTACCGGATATCCGAACTGCCGTTCGATCACGAACCTCAACTGCCCCGCCGAACTGGACAATACGGGACGGTCCCAAGCCAGCGCGATGGCGGGTTTCCGCATGAATACCACTCGTCGGCTGCCGAAGTTCGGGCCTTCCTCCACCCAGCCGGTATCGGTGGCTACGACTTCAGCTTGCGAAGATTTCGCGATCTTCTGTACAGCGTCGTGCAGGGAGTCCGGATTCTCCTTTACTTTCAGGATTAGCGTACCCGCGGTGTAGGTCCGTCCGGCGAGGACGAACTTCTTGTCGCTCGAATATACGCGCAGGTTGTTACGCAGCGCTCCAGTGAGGAACCGCGCAGCTGCCGTGGTGCCCCAAGGTACGAGGTACGCCACTGCCGCTCTGTCGCCGATAACGGTGCCCGCGGCGAGTGTCGCCGGATCGAACGGATCGAACCTGCCCTGCGATTTGGCGCCGCTGGCGATCGCGTCTACCCCGAACTGAAGCGGCAGCGACCACGCGGTGACGTCGTAGATTTCGCTGGACAACCGAAGCCGCCGGCGGCGCTCCTCCTCTTTCAGGAACGGATCGTCCATTGAGATTTGCGGATCGAGAAACGTTCTCACCAATCGCTTTGCGGGTTGCGCGAGGGGGATCACGTAGGAACCGGCCGGATACTCCGCATTGCCGTTCTTGAATGGGGCGGCCGCGCGCATCACCTCGGCGCCGTGCTGGACCATCAAGGCCGCAAGCCGGTCTACCGCGGATACGTTGCCGCGCCTCGGCAGAATGTATTCACGCACCGGCTCCTTCGATCCTTCCTCGATTGCACTCACATGGTATTGATAAAAGTTCTCGAGCAATTTCTCGCGATTCACCGCTGCGGTTTCACAAGTGGAGATCGACGCAACGAAGTGGCGGCGCACCGTCTCGCGAAACGTAACCGTCGCCTCATCGGCTTTTTTCACCACCAATCCGCGCGTGGAGCCGTTCTCGTATGTCATCGCCAGACCGCCGTAGTACGCCGGCCAACTAGTGTAGTGTCCCACAAATAGCTGGACAAGAAATCAACCATGGGTCATAATCAGTCATGCCCCGCCTCATCGAGCCCCTCGTCCTCTCAGTGGACCAGTCCAGCGAACTCCAACGCTGGGTGGGAGCCTTGGGAACTCCACAACAGGTAGCGCTACGTTGCCGCATTGTCCTGGCACTTGGCGCTGGCAAAACGGAGATGGCGGTCGCCGCTGAGAACGGCGTGAACCGTAAGACGGTTCGTCTCTGGCGTGACCGCTTCCGTGGCGGCGGGCTCCAGGCGCTTTGGGAGATTGCTCCAGGCCGGGGCCGGAAGCCGAGTTACGACGCAACTCGAATCAAGGCCGTCATTGATGCCACTCTGCAAACCAAACCCAAAGGAAGCACGCATTGAAGCTGTCGGACGATGGCGGTGGCGCAGGGGATCGGCAAGTCCAGCGTGAGCAGGATCTGGCGTAGCCACAACCTCAAGCCACATCGAACAGAAACGTTCAAGCTGTCACGTGATCCCAGATTCCTCGAGAAACTCACGGATGTCGTCGGTCTTTATCTGAATCCTCCTGATCAGGCGATTGTGCTTTGCGTGGACGAGAAGAGCCAAATTCAGGCTCTGCAACGCACCCAGCCCGGGTTGCCGCTGAAAAAAGGGCGCTGCGGCACCATGACCCATGACTACAAGCGACACGGAACGACGACTCTGTTTGCGGCGCTCGATGTTCTCGCCGGTAAAGTCATCGGCGACTGCTATAAGCGTCACCGCCACCAGGAGTTTCTGAGGTTCCTGCGCCGCATCAACCGCGACTTCTCCGGCAAGGCGCCGCTGCACCTGGTGATGGATAATTACGGCACCCATGGAACGCCCGAGGTGAAGGACTGGCTCAACCGACATCCCCGCTTCAAGGTGCACTTTGTCCCAACCAGTTCCAGTTGGCTGAACCTGATTGAACGTTGGTTCGGCGAGTTGACCAGCAAAAGAATCCGCCGCGATTCCTTCTTGAGCGTCGATGACCTGATCGCCGCCATTAACGAATTTCTCGTCGCTTGGAACGAGAAACCCAGACCCTTTGTCTGGACGGCCACCATCGAATCCATAGTCAGCAAACTCGCGCGCTGCAGCCAAACCCTTGAACAGATCCAACCCGGTTGCACGGCTCCAAAGACCCGTAAACGAAAGACCAGCTAATTCGGGGACACTACACTAGCGCCGTAGCCGGGGTAGAACGCGTCGTACACTTCCCGGGTGAAATAGCTGAAGCCGAACTGATCGAAGTACTTCGCATTATTCTTCCCGAACCATAACAACGGCTCTCGCTGGCTCTGCGTCAGATTCGGGTTGTAGGGCACAGCTTCGGGGGTGAAATAGTATGTTGCTTCCGTCCCCATCTCGTGCAAATCGACATAAACCAGCGGGTACCATTCACGCAGCGCTTTGATCTGGGTGGCGACTTCCGGCTGCGTTGCGGCCAGCCAGTCGCGATTCAAGTCGAAGTAATAGTGGTTGGACCGTCCGCCGGGCCATGGCTCGTTGTGCTCGGCGGCAACCGGGTTCGCATCGGGCTCGAGTCCTTCGGAGATTTCGTAGTGATGAACAAAACGATCGCGCCCATCGGGGTTTTGGATGGGATCGATCAGCACGACGACATGCGCGAGCACTTGGTCGACCAGCTTGTCGTTGCGTGCTGCGAGCAGATGGTAGGCGGTCATCAGCGCCGAATCGGGAGACGAGATCTCGTTGCCATGCACGCCGTAGGAAAGCCAGATCACCGCGGGTATTCCGGCAATCAGCTGGCGGGCTTCGGCCGCATTTGTCTTTCGCGGGTCGTAGAGTTTGTGCATCGCCGCCTGTATCGATGGCAGGCGGCTGATGTTCTCCTGGCTTCCGATGGCCGCGTAAACCAAACGCCGGCCTTCCCACGTTTTACCGTAGTCGAACATCTTCATCCGGTTGCGCGCTGCCGCCGCGAGTGCCTCCAGGTAGCGCACCAGATTTGCCGATGTCGAGATTCGCTCCCCTATGTCGTAGCCGAGCACGGACCGCGCGGTCGGAATCGCGGCGTCGTAGGTGGTGCCGGGCCAATATTCAAATTTTTGCGCGTACAGCGACACGCCGAGCAGAGTTAGGGCAAGGCACACTATTCGCATATATGAAATTTCAGAATAACTGAGCGGCCGCCCTACCGGTATGCCTGAACGCCGGTGACTCGTTCACCGATGACGAGCGCGTGGATGTGATCGGTCCCCTCGTACGTCTTCACCGTTTCGAGATTACAGAGGTGGCGCATGATCGGGTACTCGTCGATGATGCCGTTGGCTCCCAGCAGATCACGGCTCAGCCGCGCGCATTCGAGGGCGATCGCCACGTTGTTCCGTTTCAACATGGAGATGTGCGCGGGTTCGATTCGGGCCTGATCCTTCAATCGCCCGGCTTGCAGCGCGAGCAGTTGCGCCTTCGTGATTTCCGTGATCATCCAGGCCAATTTCTCCTGTACGAGTTGGTGGGAGGCGATTGGCCGGTCATCGAATTGTTTGCGGACGACGGAGTAGGCGCGTGCGGTTTCATAGCAGTCCATCGCGGCGCCGATGACACCCCACCCGATGCCGAATCGCGCCTGCGTAAGACATCCGAGTGGCGATTTCAGCCCCTTGGCGCACGGAAGTTGTGCCGATTTCGGCACGCGGCAATCTGAAAACGAGAGACTCGAGGTGATCGAGGCGCGCATGGAGAGTTTGCCGTGAATATCGGACGTGCTGAAACCGGGCGTGCCCTTTTCGACCAGAAATCCGCGAATTCCGTCGTCCGTCCGAGCCCACACGACAGCGACGTCGGCGATGCTTCCGCTCGTGATCCACGTCTTTTCACCGTCGATCACCCACTCGTCGCCTTCGAGCCGCGCGCGGGTTTTCATCCCGGCTGGGTTCGAGCCGAACCCGGGTTCCGTCAACCCGAAGCAACCGATGGCCTCCCCGGATTGCAGGCGCGGCAGCCAGCGCTGCTTCTGTTCGTCTGAGCCGTAGGTGAGGATCGGGTACATCACCAGCGCGCCCTGTACGGAAACGAAGCTGCGGATCCCCGAATCGCCTCGTTCCAACTCCTGCATGATCAAACCATATTCGACGTTGCTCATCTCCGCGCAGCCGTATCCTTCGAGATTGGCGCCGAAGAAGCCGAGCCTCCCCATTTCGGGAATCAGTTCGGCCGGAAAGCGCGCTTCGCGAAAGCAGTCGCGCACGACGGGCATGACGCGATCGTCCACAAACTGCCGGGCGGTTTGACGGACCAGCAGTTCCTGTTCGTTGAACTGGGAATCGATAAGGAAGTAATCAACGCCGGGGAAGCGAGGCATACTGCTCCAGAATAATAGAGGATCCCGCGGCAGTGCGCCTCGCACCTGCGGCGCCCTTCAATCAGAACGTGATTCCGAACAAAAAGTCGGCCTGATGCTTCGTCAAGGAGGTGGCTGGATTCCCGCCCCACCGCGTGTAACGGATCTCGGGAGAGAACCCGACTCGTCCACGACGAAACCGCAGGCCGGCTCCAAAAGTTGCGCCGACATCAAGTGGCGTCCAGTTGGAACCGCTGTCTGTCCGGGTTACCAAACCTGAATCGGTGGTCGTCGTTACGGTGGCACGATCATCCGTCAAAGACTTGCGGAAGGAATATCCCGTTAATACGAACGGTTGCAGATTGGCATTGCGCCGGAAATAGTACTTCCCGAGAACCGGCAATTCGAAGACATTCAAGCGGGAGCGATAGGTGATCGAAACCGTCTGGTTTTCAGCGCCGGGACCCAGGTACGGATTGTACCCGTACCCGAACGTGCCGCCGTTACGCCGGTACAAGAAGTCCACTTCCACCGCGAATGCGCTCCACAACCGGTACTCGAAACTGGCGCCGACGATATATTTTTTCGATTCATCGCGGCCGTAACTGTCCGGTTCCGTGAGCGGGACTCCGCCTTTAAGCCCGTAGGTGAAGCGTTGCCCGTAAGCGACAGTGGGGCTCAACAGACACGCGACTATTACGATTCTTCTGCAACATAACGATGACATACCGTTGAGGAAGCAGATGGTAGGCCTTTTGCCCGGGAGGTCATCCAGACAAATTCTTCAGAAGACCTATCGAAGGGTCTTGCGATCCAGCGCCGGTTGGTACATACTTCCCCTAAGAGATTTATGGGAAGAACGGACGACAACGCCGCCGGCACACTTCAGGGAACGATCGACATTCTCATCCTGAAGACACTGCAGCGCGGGCCGATGCACGGGTACAACATTGCGGAGTCCATTCGCGTAACTTCCGATGAAGTCTTGAAGGTTGAGGAAGGCGCGCTCTATCCGGCGCTGCACCGGCTCGAAGTCCGAGGGCTATTGGAATCCGAGTGGGGCGTTTCAGAAAACAATCGCCGCGCCAAATTCTATAGGCTGACCCGGCGGGGACGCGCGTATTTGACAGACGAATCCGCAAATTGGCTGCGCCTCAGCGGCGCGGTGGCGCGGATCCTCGAGGCCTGATCATGACGGAATGGTGCATTGCAGTGTGGCTGCGCCTGAAGGCGCTCGCGCGCAGGAATCGGCTGGACGCCGATCTCGAAGAGGAACTCGCGTTTCACCGTGCGATGCAGGAAGATCGTAACCGCGGCGCCGGTGTCGACCGCGACGAGAACGTCATGGCCATACGGCGGCAATTCGGTAATTCCACCGTTATCAAAGAACGCTGCCGCAACGAATGGCGGTTCACTGCACTCGAAGGTCTTTGGACGGACGTCCGCCAGGCGCTGAGATCGTTTCGCCGCACTCCCGTTTTCGCTGTGATCGCGGTATTGTCGCTGGCGGTTGGCATCGGCGCGAATGCGACCGTGTACAGCGTAATGAACGCGCTGTTTCTGCGTTCGCTGCCGGTTCACCAGCCGGAGCGATTGCGGATCCTGAATTGGACCTCCGCGGGCGATGTGCCGGTGGATTCGACAAGCGGCTATGGAGACTATCAAAGCGGCCGTCAAACCAGCAGTTCTTTCTCCTACGAGGCCCTCCGCGAATTTCAAAAACGGGCCGGCGGCTTTGACGCGATCTTCGGGTTCTGCGATATCCGAATGAATGCAGTCGCTCGATCGCATGCCTGGATTTCGGACGGCTTGGCGGTAAGCGCCAATTTCTTCCAGGCGCTTGGAACAGAGCCTGTACTGGGCCGCGCATTTCAGCCCAACGACGATCGCACGGGCGCGGTGCCCGTGGCAATCATCAGCTATCGTTTGTGGGAACAGGAGTTCGGTGCCACCCAGCGGTGTTGGGTTCGACGGTGACCCTCAATCGTGTTCCCTACACCGTTATCGGCGTGTTACCTCCCAAATTTTTCGGGATCCACCCGGGCGAATTGCAGGACGTTTTCATCCCGCTCGCGCGCGCCCATGAGGCGAGCCCCTATTACGAGCCGAATGAATCGGACAATTGGTGGGTGCAGACAGGTGGACGGTTGGGCCCGGGCGTGACCGACGCATCCGCGAAGGCCTCGCTCGAGGTGATCCTGAACCAGGTGGTGACCGCCTACGCGAGCAAGAAGCCAAAGAAGTTCGAGGTGCCATCGATTCTGCTGATCAACGGCCGGAACGGTCTGGCATTCACCGACCAGTACAATTCGCGGTTCCTCCTGGTGCTGATGTCGATGGTCAGCCTGGCGCTGCTGATCGCATGCGCCAACGTTGCGAATCTGATGCTCGCGCGCGCCTCGGCCAAGGCTCGCGAACTCGCCATCCGATCATCGCTCGGGGCGGGAGCATGGCGGACGATCCGGCATCTATTGACCGAAGGTCTGCTCATCGGCCTGGCAGGAGGCGCCCTCGGGCTGCTGGTGGCTAATGAGGGCAGCGTGCTGCTCATGAATTTGATGTCACGCAGCGAGACCGGCCCCATCGACGTAGCTCCCGATTGGCATGTTGTGGCGTTCACCTTGGCGGCATCGCTGGCCACGTCGGTGCTGTTTAGCGTGCTCCCAGCCTGGCGTGCGACACGCCTGAGTACAGGCCCGGTGCTGAAACAGTTAGGGGCCAATGCTTCGGCGTTCCGCCAACGCGCCGCCCGAACGCTCATCGGTGCGCAGGTGGCCATCTCGATGTTGCTTGTGATCGGGGCGGGGCTGTTCGCGCGAACGCTTCTGAACCTTACTCGCGTGGAACTCGGCTTTCGGCCGCAGAACATCCTGCTCTTTTATATCGACGGCAGCCGTAACGGGTACAAGGCCCATGCCCTCGCGGAATTGTACGAGCGCGTGAACCAGCGCCTGCAAGGGATTCCCGGCGTCTTGAGTGCATCGATGTCGCGCCACGCTTTACTGAGCGGCAGCAGTTCCAGCAGGAGTATCGAGGTCCCCGGGTATACGCCGAGACGGAACGAACGGATGGGCGCCTCTGTCCATGTCGCCGGCGATGCGTTTCTTGAAACGATCGGCACGCCGATCCTGTTGGGCCGCGACTTGCTGCCGTCGGATAAGGAGAACTCGCCGAAGGTTGTGGTGGTCAACGAAACCATGGCCCGCCGTTGGTTCGGAGGCAATGCGATCGGCCGGCAGTTCAAATGGGGACGATCGAAGGATCCCATCGAGATCGTCGGCGTATCGAAAGATGCCAAGTACAACGACCTGCGTTCCGAGGTCCCGCCGACCGTCTACATACCATTCCGGCAGGCGGGCGATTTTCTCGCATCAGCGAATTTCGCGATCCGGACAGGCGTCCCGCCGCTATCGATCGTTCCCGCCGTGCGGCGCGTGATTGCCTCTATCGATCCGACCCTGCCTGTGGTGGAGTTTCGAACGCAGGAGCAGCAGATCGAAAGGCAAATGGCACACGAACGCACGTTCGCGCTGCTGGCGCTGTTCTTCAGTGGCAATGCGCTCGCACTCGCATGCATCGGCATCTACGGCGTGCTCGCCTACGCCGTGACTCGCCGCACCAGCGAGATCGGCATCCGCCTGGCGCTGGGTTCGACGCGCGGTGGAGTGCAGTGGCTGGTGGTGCGAGGATCGCTTACGGTCGTTGCCATGGGCATTGTGACCGGCTTCGGCGCCGCTCTCGCAATGGTGCAACTGATCAGAAAGGACCTGTACGGAGTTGAACCGGCAGATCCCACGTCGATCGCCGTCGCGGTGGTGGCTATGACGATTGCGGCTGCGATCGCGTCTTTCCTGCCGGCGCGGCGCGCGGCGACCGTCGATCCGACGATCGCTCTGCGTTACGAGTAGCCGGAACCGTTAATCGAGACCTTGCGCGGGCTCGCGAGGCGTTTCTTCGCCGGCACGCGCAATGGCCCAGCGCACTCCCAGGGGTCCGAATACCTCATAAATCATGACACTCGCGAGCACTACCGTCACCACCGTCGGTGCGAGTTCGGGGAACCGCGCGTGCAGCGACAGCGTCAGCCCGACGGCGAGCCCCGCTTGAGCCATCAGGCCAAGGCCGAGCGTGAACGGGGAATCGATGGGGATCCTCGTGATGCGCGCGCCGATGAAGCCGCCGCTGAATTTCCCGATCGTTCGACCGGCAACGTAAATGGCACCCAACACACCGATCGTCTTAAGCATGCCGATGTTGAGGTCGGCTCCGGCGATGACGAAAAAGATCGCATATAAAGGCGGATCGGACTGCGACAATGAGGCGAACAGGCGACGGCTTTCGGGCGAAAGGTTCACCAGGGTAGCGCCGATCGTCAGATTCGCGATCATCGGTGCGAGGTCGAGCGCGTGACACACTCCCACGCTCAGGAGGATACAGCCGGCCAACAGAATGAGCCGCTCGCCGTGCTCGACCACTCTTGCCGACCACACGGAGAGTAGGACGCCGATCAAAAATCCCAGCGCAGCCCCACCCGCGAACTCCCACACGAATTGGTACGCCGAAACATAGATCAACCAGCCCTTCCCAGGTCCGGAAACGCGCGAGAGGTCGATCGCGGTGGCAACCACCATGAAACAGACCAGGCAAAGAATGTTGTTTAACGCGAACACGCCGGTAATCGTTTCGGTGAACGGCCCCTTGGCGTTGCATTCCTTGAGGACCATCAGCGTTGTGGCCGCGGCGGTCTCGATTGCCAGCGCTCCCAGCAGCAGCGAAACCTGCCACGATTGCCCGGCGATAAACATTCCGGCTGTCACGAGAAATGCAGCCAGACCGGATTCGATGGCGACGATCCGGATCTGATTTTGGCCGGCTCGGCGGAGATGCCCGATTTCGAATACGGACCCGAGCGAAAAAAGGATCAGCCCGAGCGCCACCTCACTGAAGACCTCGAGCGTCGACAGATTTTCCGGCGTGATCCAACCGAGGGACGATGGGCCTAGCGCAACTCCGGCCAGGATGTAGCCGGTCACCTCGGGAACGCGGAGGAATTTAACGAGATGCCCGGCGAGAAGCGCAAACAGCAGAATCAGACCGAGCGAGGCAAGCGGATTCACGGGTTCAACACCGCCTTTGCAAGTTGTCCGTTGCGGCTGAACTCTATTCTGACTGGCGCGGCCGATTTTGGCGTCAGTACGGCGGCCGGGTCAGGCGCCGTGATCCGATCACCCGGCCTCAGCCCGATTTGTGCGGCCGGAGTTCCCGGCCGGACGTCGTTCACGGGAGCGCCTTGCGGAGCCGATGATCGCAACCCGATTTCAAACCCCAACGGACTGGAAGCGTTCACGTCCGGCTGAACTCCGCGCTGCAGCGTAAGAGCAAGCACGTTGCGGCCGCGCTCGATCCTCAGCTCAACTTGTGCGGGAATGGGTGAACCCAGCAGCACGTCTCCAAGGTCGTTCTCCGATTCGGATTTTCGGCCTTCGATCGATATGATCGAGTCGCCCGGCTGAATTCCTGCTGAACTGGCTGCACTGCCGGCCCAAACTACAGCCACCTTTGCCGACGCTGCGGGCTTCTGCGGGTTCGCCGGCAGAACCCGGAAGCCCCAAAACTGCTCGATACGATCGATAGTCGGCACCGGTGTCGAGTAGACCGAGGCAAAACTATCCGCACTCACAACAACGAAGCGCTCGCCGCACTGAATGATGGGCCCAAGTAATTGGCCGTCGAGGTCGAACAGTCCGCCGCCAACGAAGCGTGTGCCGATCACCGCCGTTGACCGGATCTCATCGAACACGCGACCGGAACAGGTAACTTTGGCACTGCTCTCGAAAAGTCCTTGCGCGGACCGCGTGCGAGCGGGGCCGTCGGCGGCCACTGCGAGGACCCACTCGCCAGGACTGATATCGCCGTCGCGAGCGTTCCGGGAGAAACTCGGAAATGCTCCGCGTCGAGGCTGCAGGCAGCCGAAGCCGGCACCGGCCGGGACCAGGCACCGCGATGCTCTCGCACCAGCTGCCTGCATTTGTCCCACGCTGTACGTTATGGGACCGCCATTCGGTATATGGCCCGTTACGATGCGGCCATCGTGCCACAGCAAACCACTGGCGTCGAGTTCGAAAACGTACACGAGGCGGTTGCTCACTGTTGTTCCAACTCCGGACAGATAATCGCCGATTTCGCTCAGACGCTTACGTTGCGCCAGCGACTGGAGCCGGGCAAGTTCGGGGCCGGAAGGAACAGGCTGCGAAGGTTTTTCCGGCTTGGCCAGAAATCCAACGACCAAAATCAAGGCCGCCACGGCCATCAAAATGAGAGGGTACTTACGGTCCCCGCCGTGACGAATTATGGGCAGAATTGAGGACGGTTTGAGTGCGATACAACAATCGTACTATTCATGAGGGACGGAATCGCGACCGCGTTCAACTCAGGAGTGAGAGGCGCCGTCCTTCCATCGTGTGGGACAACCGCATCCGGAACACGCTGCGTACCATTGCCCGGCAGTGATACACATGAGAGTTATGGATTGCGAACGAAGTCGACGCGGGTTGGGCATAGGCGCTTTCGCTGTCGTAGTTTTGGCGGCAACCGGTCAGGCGTGGGCCCTGGACAACGGGCTCGCAAAAACGCCGCCGATGGGCTGGAACAGTTGGAACAAGTTCGGCTGCAATGTCAGCGAGGACCTCATCAAGAGCGCTGCCGACGCGATGGTCGCGAGCGGGATGAAGGACGCCGGATATCAATACATCGTCATCGACGATTGCTGGCAGGTGGACCGGGACGCAACAGGAAACATAGTTCCGGATCACACCCGGTTTCCGTCGGGACTCAAAGCGCTCGGCGATTACATACATTCCAAGGGCCTGAAGTTCGGCATCTATTCGGATGCCGGAACCGGCACCTGCCAAAATCGTCCGGGCAGCCGCGGGTACGAATTCCAGGACGCGCGCCAATACGCCGCATGGGGTGTCGATTATCTCAAATACGATTGGTGTAACTCGACCACTCAGAATTCGCAGGCGTCGTATGCCCTGATGAGCGCGGCGCTCAAGAAGAGTGGCCGTCCGATCGTCTTCAGCCTCTGCGAGTGGGGATCCACAAAACCCTGGTTGTGGGCGAAAGATATCGGCAACCTGTGGCGGACGACGGGGGATATCGTCGACAAATGGACCGGGTCGGAGAAATGGGGCGGGTTGGGAATGGTCGATATCCTCGACCGCGAGGCTGGTCTGGAATCCTATGCGGGCCCGGGCCATTGGAACGACCCGGACATGCTGGAGGTCGGCAACGGTGGCATGACAAATACCGAGTATCGTGCCCATTTCAGCATGTGGTGCATTCTCGCCGCGCCGCTTATGGCGGGTAACGATATTCGACGCATGAACCCCGAAATCCGCGACATTCTGACGAACAAAGAAGTAATCGCCGTGGATCAGGATCCGGCCGGATTGCAGGGAACCCGCGTCAGAAAGGATGGGGATCTCGAAATCTGGTCCAAACAGTTGAGCGACGGCGGGCGAGCGGTAGCGCTTCTGAATCGCGGTGCATCGGAAACGAACATGACCGTCAACTGGCCCGATTTAGGCTACCCCGCGCACTTGAAAGCCGGCGTTCGCGACCTGTGGGCGAAGAAAGATCTCGGCGAAAAGAACGGCAGTTTCAGTTCGCAGGTCCCGAGCCATGGAGTGCTGATGCTGCGCATCCGGCCGTGAGCGCAAAGCTTACTCGACCACCAGGAACTGTTCGTATTTGCCGTCGTTTGTCTTGTAAATGTTCAACGAGACCGATTTCTTGGCAAACTGCGCGCGATAGGACAAGTGCCGCATTCCGCCCCGCAGTTGCTCGTTGACCTTTGTGACGGACTCGAGCTTGCCGAGTTTCGAAAGCGACGAGCGATAGTCTTCGAGCGCGCGCTCGGTGAAATATGCGTTGGCGTTCGGGGTGAAGAGGGTGCGATTGATGCGCCCCTTCACGAGACTCTCCAGGATTTCGCGGATTTCTTTCGACTCGGTCTCCGCCTTGGCAGCCTCTTCAGGATCGACAACCATGGACGCGAGTTTCTGCGCAAGCGGGAAGATCACGTTGATCCCGTCCTGGTTCGATAACACGACGATTGCCGCGCGCCTTGCCGGATAGATCTGGTTCGACGCGAGGAATCCCGAGACTTCGCCGCTATGGGCATATACCGGGCCGCCGAACGCTTCGCCCAGAGAAATGCCCAAGCCGTAGTGCGTTGGCTTGCCGTCGTTGAGCTTCACCTCTTTCGTGAACTCTTCGTACGACTTCGGCGCGAGGATCTTTTTCTCGATGAAGGCTATGTCCCACTTCGAAAGATCGCCCGCAGTCATGCACAGTTCTCCCGCGCCGTCGTACCAGCCGGCGCCTTCACGGGCGACAGGACGTGGCGGCCCCAAAGCGAAACGGGTATAGGCGGTAGCATCGTCCGGCGATCGCTTGGAACAGTCGCCCGCACTCGACATCCCGAGCGGATCGAGAATGTGTTGGCGGAGGAAATCAAGGAGCGGCGTCCCGGCGACTTTCTCAACAATGCTCGCCGCGAGCACGTAGCCGGTGTTGCTGTACTGGTAGCGAGTGCCCGGATCGAAATTCAGCGGCTTTTTCGCCCACTTGTCGAGAATGGCTTGCGAAGTGGTCGGCTGCTGCCATTCGGGAATGATATAGTCCTGCGGCGCGTAATCTTCATAACCGGCCGTGTGGGATAGTAGTTGCCGGATCGAAACTTCGTTCGCCCGCGTAAGGTTCGGGAAGTATTTCGCCACCTTGTCGTCGATCGAGAGCTTGCCTTGTTCTTGCAGCAACAGGATCGCCGCCGCGGTAAATTGCTTGCTCACCGATCCGATGGCATAGCGGGTATTTGCCGTGGCCGGTTTATCATCGGCGATATTCGCTTTGCCGAACGCTTTCACGTACACCGATTTCCCGTCCTGCACCACCGCCACCGAAACGCTCGGTGCCCCGGATTTCGCGAGCGCGCTGGAAATCGTTTCGTCGAGCCGGGACGCCAGGGTCGCATCGCTCTGCGCGAATGCGCACAGACTCGCCAAAGCGACAGCCGAGATTCTGAACACCGCGATCATCTTTCCTCCTGGTCGATTCGCGCTTTGCGGCTGACCGGTGCTTCCTTCCCTGTGTGGATCGCGTACAACCGGTGATGCGTTATCTTGGCTGCTTCCACCAGTTCGCGATAGGGCTGGTCGGTGACATCCACAAAACCGATATTGTAGTTCTCTCCGTCGTCCCGGCCGGTCGGCGGCTCATCCACCCACTCGAACCAGTGCAGGCCCACTAATGGGGGCATCGCCGCCGCATTCTCGACGTAGTAGCGATACGCGACGCCGCGCTCCTCCTGGTTGGCGGTTTGCCGGAGACCCGCCGCCAGACCCCGGTCGAGCGTCCCGAAGTGGAATTCACCGATCAGGATCGGGCGGCCGGTCAGGCGATAAGCGGTTTCGATATCGGTGGGATTCAGCGAATACGTGTAGCTGTTCATGCTGTACACGTCGAAAACGCGCGAGGCGCGGATCATTTCTTCCGGCGCGCGTGAGCCGAAGCGCAGGCCGAGGTTCAAATGGTTGCGATCGTGCTTGCGAATCGCGGCGCTTGTCACGCTCACGAATCGTTCGAAGGCGCGCAGAACAAACTCGCGGCGCCGCTCCGGAGTGTCCCCCGCCGCGAGAAATTGCTGAGCCTCGCGTCGCGTAGCCGTATCGGGTCCGTCAAGAATCGCGCCGACAATCAGAGACTCCCGGCCGGGCCATGGAGGCTCGTTCGCGACGAAATAGCCAAGCAGCCAGGGATCGTTTTTGCCAGGTGCGCACTGTTTGGCCGCGGCCCTGTCAGCATTCTTCTCGAAATCCGGCGAGAACACATCGGGCATACCCATGACGCCCGTCTCCATGCCCCAGCCTTCGAGCGGCACGACGTACGCCCGCTTGTGTGCCCTCCAGAGTCGCGGATCGCCCCAGTTACCGACCGTGTTGAGGCCCCATGCCGCCATCCTTCGCAAAGAAAAATCGACCCAGCGCTGGTTCCATTCACTGCCGAATCGGCGCAGCAGGTTCCAACTATAGAACGAGGCGCCGGTCTCATCGGCTGTGTCCCTCGGGGGAAGCGCTGCGAACGCGTTTTCGCGTCCCGCTACGCGCGTTCCCATTTTGGACCGCATGGCATCGGCGCCCGTAGAGAGGAACAGGTGGCCGTCAGGATCGACGAACCACCAGCGGCCGTCGATCTTCTCGACCCGGAAGTAGCCGGTTGCCTTCGCCTTCGACGCAATATATCCGCCATACTTGCAGACGCTCGCGTCCGGTGTGTCCAGCGACCGCTCTTCATCGTCCCACCTCCGCTTCAACTCTGAAACCGAAGTGGCTTTCCCCGGCCACTTTGCGTAGATCCACTGGCCCAATTCATCGACGACGGGCGACGGCTCGAGCAGCGCATCGCCCGGATCCTCCCTCGAAAGCTTGACCGAACGAATCTCCAGCACCGCACGCCCAAGTGGATTTTCCATCGCGACGCCAACTGCCTGAATTCGGTTTAGCGGCCCTTGGGCTCCGCCGAGATTCACCCAAAACGTAGCGCGCGGCTTGTTACCAAGCGACGCCAGGTCGAAACCCTGACGATCGGGCGCCTTGAAATAGCGGAGCGGGACCGCTGCCCGGATCCACGCTGCGGGCATCGGATGAATTCGCACGTGCCGCACGCCGCCCGCATCGAACAAACGCAGTTCGAAACGTTGCGGCGTCGACGATCGCATCTCGAGCACCAGAAACTCGTATGGTGACCAATCCGATGGCAGCGAGGGATCGAGTTGTTTCAATTCCCAGCGCTGTTCGGCCGCTCCGCGCTCGAACACGACCGTTTGCGGTGCTGCATGTAAGCAAACCACACCGGTTACGGCCAGCAGAACACACGATCGATACATGACTATTTCTCCGGCAGCGATCCTGCGAGCAGGAACACGAGCGGCGCATTCCAGTTGATCGCGATTTCGTTCGACGCATAGGATTCCTGATCGTCCAGGTACATCCGCGCGGGCGGCAGTTTGCCCAATTTTTGCATCGCCGGATCCTGTGGACGGCCGTTCGGACCGCCCGACAGCAATCCGGGCCAAGGCAATTCGTTTGTGTCGGCGCCGCTCGGACGATGATGCGGATGTTTGAACGCGTTCTCGCCAAGTTGAGTCACCCAGGACAGCGCGAAAGTGTTTCGCCCGAGCAGATAATGCAGATTGTCGATCGCTGCGTTTAAATAACGGATGTCGCGCTTCATCGCATTTGCGACGAGAAGCTGAACCCCGTAATTGGCCGCCACGGAATTCGATCCCCAAATATAGTCGCGTGTGGTCATGCTCATCCGATAGCCGCTTCGTGCCGTGCGCTGGACAATCGCGTCGGCGGCTGCTAACGCTTCCTGCCGGATATCCGCTGCAGCCTGGGCGTCCGGCTGTTTACCGAGCGCATACGTCCACAAAGCCATCGCTCCTACGGAGCCCCACGACGGCGGCCCGATGTCGCGCAGACTCTTGCGCTGCTCAGCGTAGTTTGCGAGGAAATACTTGTTGTACTCTTCCCGGCGTGTCGTTCGCCAGAGTTCGGCGGCGGCCCACAGATGCTCGTCCGAGCAATCGCGATCTCCGTATGCGCCCGTGGAAACGCCCTTCGGATTGTTGAAGAGCACGTCGGGATGCTTCTCGACCCAGGCCCACGCCTTTTCGGCCGCGCGCCGGCATTCCGAGGCGAACGCCGCATCGAATGGCTGATAGATGCGCGCCGCGATTGCCATTACCGCGGCGAATCCGCCGGTTGCACAGGAACTCTTGAAGGGTTCCCGATCCACGCCGATCACGAAACTGACCAGCGTGTCTTTTTCAGGCATAATGAACGGGCAAAAACGCTCGCTCGTCTGCTTATGCCAGACGCCGCCGTCCTGGTCCTGCATCGAGAGCATCCACTTCAGGTTCCAGCGGACCTCATTCAAAATGTCCGGAGTTCGATTGCCCGTCTCGGGAATGTCGAGCTTCACTTTCGCCAGGCGCGGTCCGAACATCTCGTAAGCCCATAACAGGGTGCCGGTCGTTATATTCGAATTGACGACATATCGGCCGTAGTCGCCGGCATCGTGCCAGCCTCCCGCCGGTTTCACGGGTCCGGTTTTGCTGGAGGACCGGTGATATTCGCCCGCCATGTGGCATCCATCGTGTTTGTATCCGGGGAACTCGGGGCCCAGATCGACCGCGGTATTGCAGCGCTGGCCATAGTACGAGCGCATCGCCAGATAATACGCACGCCTATAGACATCCGGCGCAATGGAAAAGTCCCAACTGCGGCCGACGCCCGGGACCTCGATGTAGTATTGGCCCTGCTTGTTCAGGGTCGAGAAATCGGCCGCCTGCACTTTGTCGCCGGAATCAGGATCCTCGACTACCGCTCCGAGTTTGCCTTTCACTGCGACCGTCCCGTCCTTCGCGCGTCGAACTTCGAAGTCCGTGACGGGAGAATCGGACACAACCATCGCGACTTTCGGCGCGGCGGACCGGTAACCCGCCTGGTCGACCTTGATGTTTGTAGTAGGATTTGCTGCGAAACAGGAGAAAGAGAATAACAAGAACAGATAACGTGCCATCCGTGGCCAAGTATATCGCTGCGACGGAGACGGAAATGCCGTATGGCTTACTCACCCGAGGCCGGGCTGGTAGGGGAGGCCACGAAACGATATCCGATTCCGCGCACCGTCAATAAATGCCGCGGCCGCGTCGGGTCTTCCTCGATGTAACGCCGCAGGCGGACGATAAAATTATCGATCGGCCGGGTGTCGGTGTCTTCCCGCAGACCCCAGATCTCCTCGAGCATTTTCTTTCGCGACACCGATTTCCCTTCATGCTCGATGAGGTAACGGAAGACCCGCGCCTCCATCAGCGTCAGGGGGAAGACACGCTCGCCAACGTGCAACTCCAACAATCCGAAGTGGACCGATTTCTTCCCGAATGTGAACTCGTCGTTCTTCGAGGACACCGGCACGGGCGCAGTCTGAAGCCATTCGCGGCGGCGCAACAACCCGCTGATGCGCGCCAGCAGTATCGCGAGTTCGAACGGCTTATTTACGTAGTCGTCCGCGCCGGCACTGAACCCGCGCAAGACATCTTCGGGGTGGCCTCGCGCCGTCAACATGAGTGTCGGCACGTACTGTCCGGCGCGGCGCATCTCCAACATCACGTCGAATCCATCGATACCGGGTAGCATCACGTCCAGAATCACCACATCGAACGCGGCGGAAGGCGGTGTCAGCATTGCCAGGGCAGCCTCTCCGGTTTCCACGACGTCTACCCGGTAACCCTCGGCTTCTAAGTTGAAGCGCAGACCGTCTGCGAGGTGCTGCTCATCTTCAACGATCAATATGCGGCTCATTGTTCTACGGGGAGTTGCAGAACGAACGTGCTTCCGCGGCCGGGCCCCTCGCTCTCCGCCCACACCCGTCCGCCATGCGCTTTCGCTACCGATCGAACGATGAATAGCCCAAGGCCGGTGCCGGGCACGCGACGCGCGATTGGCCCAGGGACACGGTAGAAACGCTTGAAGATGCGTTTCAAGTCCTTCTTCGGAATACCCGGCCCTTGATCCTTCACACGAATGGACACGTACTTGCCATCCATCCGTTCCACCTCAACCTCAACCTGGGCTCTCTTGCCGGAGTATTTTACGGCGTTATCGAAGAGGTTTGTGATCGCGGACCGAACCTCGTCCAGGTCTCCGCGGACGACCGCCGACGGGCCCCGACGATAGACAATCGAATCCGCCGGCAGGTGATGCAGCGTATGGGTACGCGCGAGGCATTCCTCAATCAGCGCGTGAATTTCGATTTCCGAAACGTTGAGTTTGCGGCGAGCGTGGCCGATCCGGCCGGTGCGAAGAATCTGGTCGATAGTCGATAACAGCCGCTCGCTGTCGGCCAGCATCGTCCGGTAGAACTCCTCGCGCTTGGCATCGTCGACAGTTCGGGACTGCAGCGTTTCGATGTACAGGCGGATGGACGCGATGGGAGTCTTCAGTTCGTGGGTGACGGCATTGATGAATGCGTCGTGCTGTTCGTTACGCCGGATCTCTCGCACAAGAAAGATTGTGTTCAGCACGACGCCGCTAATGATAACCGCCAGCAGCAGGATGCCTAGAAAAAGCAGGATTCCCGTCCGCCAGTTGAGTAGTACCCACCCGACATAAAGGACGAGGATGACGGAGATGAGCCCCGCGCCAAGGGCGATGTAAACGAAGGCCGATTTCCGGCGGCCGCCGAAGACCATACCCCACTATTTTGTACGAAGCCGCGGTTGGACACCGCTACGATGTTAAGCCGCTTCCCGTTCCGGGATGCGATCGTCTACCCGGGCCACACGGACATTCTTCGCGACGCGCAGAGCCTTCAAGACTTTAATCTGGATCCAGGACAGGTCGAACTCGTACCAGGCGAGTCCATGCCGTGCCGAAGTGGGGTGTGCGTGGTGGTTGTTGTGCCAGCCCTCGCCGGAACTGAGCAGCGCCACCCACCAGTTGTTCCGGGAATCGTCACGAGTGTTGAATCGGCGGCTGCCCCACATGTGAGTGATCGAATTTACGGCCCAGGTCACGTGCAGTCCGAGGACGACGCGCATGAAGATGCCCCACAGGATGAACGGCAGACCGCCCGCAAACCCCAGCGCTACCGCGAGTATCACTAGCGGGATCCAGTGATAATCGTTCAGAAATACGTAGAAACGATGCTTCGCAAGGTCGGGCGCGTACTTGGACATCAGGCGCGTGTTATTGTGCTTGCTCTCACCGACGAGCAGCCAACCCATGTGAGACCACCAGGCGCCGTCCCGGGGCGAATGCGGGTCGCCCGGCTGATCGGATTTCTGATGATGAATGCGATGCGTAGCCACCCAGAAGATCGGGCCGCCTTCGAGCGTCAGCGTTCCACAAACGGCAAAAAAGTACTCGAGCCACAGCGGGACCTTATAAGACCGGTGAGTATGAAGCCGGTGATAACCCATACTGATGCCGAGGCCAGTGCACATCCAGTAGAGGAACAGCGCAACGGCGAAAGCGCGCCAGTTGAACGCAAACAGCGCCGCGATGGCGCCGACATGAAAAAGAGCAAAAACACTGAGGTTAATCCAGTTGGTTCGTTGATGAGCGGCAATCGTAATGGGTTCGGTCACAAGTCCTCCCAGAGGCTCGTGTTTCCAAAGTAACAAGCAATTCGCCCCCGCTCTGTAAGGTTTGTGTAATTTCTCCCGCTTCGCCGAAGTGTCGTGTTTGCTTACGGCTACAACGATTTGTACTCTGAACGAAAGTCAGCCCACCTGTACACGTCGGCACGTGGGTGAATTTTTCTATTGACAGCGCACTGCAAATCGAACGTATAATTTAAACGAACGTATGAATGAAACAAAGGTTCGAATTCTCGATGCAGCCGAACGCCTGATCGCCGATCACGGCTTCGATGTCTCGCTTCGGACCATTACGGCGAAGGCGGGCGTGAACCTGGCGGCTGTGAATTACCACTTTCAATCGAAGGATGCGCTGATCGATGCGCTCATCGAAAGGCGCATTGGCCCGGTGAACGCAGCGCGCATCGAGATGCTCGACCAGATCGAACGCGATTATCCGGAAGGAACTTGGCCCATCGAGCGCGTAGTGGAGGCCTTCGTTGCGCCTGTCCTCCTGCTGAATGGCGCTGAGCACATCCGCTTGCTGTTCGGCCGTTTGTATAGTGTTCCCGAAGAGTTTCTGAAGCGCGTCTTCGCGCGCCACCTGCAGCCTATCGCGGACCGGTTCGTCGCGGCTTTTGAACGAGCAATGCCCGGATTGCCGCTTGCCGACCGGATGGCGTGCATGCTTTTCACCATCGGCTCCATGGTGCACGTGATGACCTGGTCGCGCATAATCACGCTGCTGTCCAGGGGCACTTTGGCTGCCGATGACACAGCCGCTCTCACGCGCCGGATCATCCATTTTGCCGCGGCGGGTTTTCGGGATGCCGCGGAACAGGCCCGCGAACAAAATCAAGGAATCCTACATGCGTAAACTCTGGATTGCACTTTGCGGCACAGCACTCCTCGCCCAAACTCCCCCTGCCCCCGCACTGAAGGAGCGGCCGGCGGTGTTGCCGCTCAGCCTGAAGCACGCCGTCGAGATCGCACTTGCGCCCGAAGGAAACGCCCGCGTCCAGATCGCGGACGAGCTGGTGCGCCAATCCGAATCGCGCGCTCTGCAAGCCCGTTCAGCGCTGCTGCCCAACTTCGACGCATCGGTGAGCGAGACCAATCAGACCCGGAATCTGAAAGCGATGGGCATACAGTTTCCGACCGTCCCGGGCCTGACAATTCCGACCTTCGTCGGTCCGTTCAACGTTTTCGACGCGCGCCTGAGCGGCAGCCAGAACGTTTTCGATTTCACCACGATTCGCCGGTTTCAAGCGGCCAAACGCACCGTGACCGCAACCAAAGCGGAGGCGCAGGGGACGAAGAACCAGGTGGCGGATCAAGTATCTCGTGCCTATCTTGCCGCTCTGCGATCCGAAGCTGGTTTGGAAACGGCGAAGGCCAACCTGGAGTTGTCCGAGGCGCTGGTGAAACTCGCCAACTCGCAGAAGCGAGCCGGGACGGGAACCGGCGTGGAAGTGACGCGCGCGGAGGTTCAGCTGGCCAATGACCGGCAGCGTCTGGTAGTGGCCGAGAATGAGCGGGACCGCGCCCATCTTCAGTTGCTGAAGGTGCTCGGGTTGAAACTCGACGGACAGGTCGAGCTAACGGATCGCATGGAGTACAAGCCCGTCGCCGCGCCGGATATCGAGCAGGCGCTGAAGGTCGCTCGTGGTGAACGCGCCGAACTGCTGGCGCAGAAGGGCCGTGAATCCGTCGCCCGGCTGAACTACAGCGCGACGAAATGGGAACGGCTTCCGTCGCTCGGCTTCTTTGGCGACTACGGCTCCATCGGAACCGGCGTCGATAGCGCGCTTCCCACCCGAACGTACGGAATCTCGGTGCGGGTGCCGCTGTTCGACGGTGGACGGCGCGATGCCCGCCGCGCCGAATCCGCCTCACAACTTCGCGTCGAGGAGATTCGCACGCGCGATTTGCGCGAGCAGGTGGAACTCGAGATACGGCTGGCTCTCGATTCGCTGCAATCGGCGAGCGCGCAGGTGAGTGCCGCGCGCGAAGGGTTGGAACTCGCGGGCCGCGAACTGGAACAGGCGGAACGCCGCTACAAGGCCGGTGTCGCCAACAGCATCGAAGTGACCGACGCCCAAACCCGTTTGCAACGCGCGCGTGACAACCAGACGAATGCATTATTCAACTTCAACCTGGCCCGTATCGATCTCAGCACCGCTATGGGCACGATTCAGGATTTCGTGAATAACTTTTGAGAAGCCGAGATGAAAAAGAAAATCATTCCGATAGTGTTGGTGCTGGCCGCTGTGACGGCCGGAGCGGTGCTATGGTCCAAGCGCGGGGGCAATGACGCGAATCACATCCGCTTCTCGGGCAACATGGAACTGACGCAGGTGGATATCTCGTTCAAGATCCCCGGAAAGCTCGTCGAACGCAGAGTCACCGAAGGTGACGATGTTCACAAGAACGAACTGATCGCCCGGTTGGACGACGTTCAGATCGGGCGTCAAAAGCTCGCTCAGGCGGCGGCCGTTCAGAGTGCCCAGGCGATGTTGGCCCAGAGTGCGACGGCCGAGCAATGGCAGAAAGCCACTCTGGAGGGCGACCTTGAAATGCGCCGCGCGGCCGTGCGGCAGGCGCAAGCGCATCTCGATCAACTGCTCGCCGGATCGAGGCCCCAGGAAATACAGCAGGCGCAGGCCGCGGCGGCCGATGCGCGCACGCTGCACGAACAGGCCGCCCTCGACTGGCAGCGCGCACAGACCCTCTACAAGAACGACGACATCTCCACCGCGCAGCGCGACCAGGCGCTTTCGAAGTTCAACAGCACCTCGGCCGTTCTAAAGCAGGCGACCGAACGCCTCGCGATCGTAGTGGAAGGGCCGCGCAAAGAAGAGATCGCCTCCGCGCGTGCCCAACTCGCGCAAGCGCAGGCCGCACTGAAGGTGAGCGAGGCCAATCAATTCGAGACGAAGCGGCGCGCACAAGAAATCGCAACCCGTCACGCGGATTTGGAGCGTGCGCGCGCTCAGCTCGGCGTGTCCGACTCGCAACTGACCGACACGTACGTCTATTCGCCGATCGAAGGCGTCGTGCTCGTGAAATCGGCGGAAGTGGGCGAGGTTCTCGCGGCGGGCACCACCGTCGTGACCATCGGAGACATCGAACATCCGTGGGTCCGCGGCTATATCAAGGAAGCCGACCTCGGACGGGTGAAACTAGGGCAGAAGGTTCGGGTCACCACCGATTCCTACCCGGGCAAAGAGTATTGGGGCCGCGTCACGTTCATTGCCTCTGAGGCGGAGTTCACACCGAAGCAGATTCAGACCAAGGATGAACGCGTCAAGTTGATGTACCGCGTGAAGGTCGAAGTCGACAATCCGCATCACGAACTGAAATCGAACATGCCGGTGGACGCCGAGATTGTGCTGTAACCATGCAAGCGCCGGATTCCATCATCAGCATCCGCAACCTGACGCGCCGATTCGGGACGCTCACGGCGGTGGACCATCTGAACCTGGAGATCGCACGGGGTGAAATCTTCGGCCTCGTCGGACCCGATGGGGCGGGGAAGACCACGACGTTGCGGCTCATGTGTGGACTGATGGACCCCACCGAGGGTCAGATCAGCGTTGCGGGCCACGACGTCCGCCGGCAGATCGACGCGGTCAAGGATCGCATCGGTTATATGGCCCAGAGGTTCGGTCTCTACGCCGATCTCACCGTAGAAGAGAACATGAACTTCTACGCCGATCTCTTCGGGCTCACCGGCGAGGGTCGCGAGACGTTGAAGTCGAGCCTGCTCGAAATGACGCGTATGGCTCCGTTCCGCCAGCGGCCTGCGGGAAAGTTGTCGGGGGGCATGAAGCAGAAACTGGCACTCATGTGCACCCTGCTGCATCATCCGCAGGTCCTGTTCCTGGACGAGCCGACCAACGGTGTCGACCCGGTATCCCGGCGCGACTTCTGGGCGATTCTCTATCAACTCGTGAAGGATGGCTTAACGGTTTTCGTCACCACCGCCTACCTGGATGAAGCCGAACGCTGCAATCGCGTCGGCCTGATGCACCAGGGCCGGCTCATCGAATGCGACTCACCAACTGCGTTGAAGCAATCGCTCGAGGAGGTCTGCTACCAAGTCGCAGCGGACAATCAACGTGGGGCGCGCGAGTTGCTCTCCCGCCAACCAGGAGTGTTGAGCGTCGAGGCGTCCGGCCCGGTGTTGCACCTGTTCTTGTCTCCCGCTCAGACATCTCCTGAGCAGTTGGGCCGGGCATTGACCGGCGCGGGAATGACGAATGCGTCTTTTGCGGAGATCACGCCGTCACTCGAAGACGTGTTCATCGCATTGATCCGCAAACAGGAGGCGCCCGTTGGCTGAAGCGCTCCCATCGACGCCTGAACGGAACGGATTCGCGGTCGAGACCCGCGCACTCGTCAAACGCTTTGGCGACTTCGTCGCGGTCGATCATGTCTCGCTTGAAGTCGGGCGCGGAGAGATTTTCGGCTTCCTCGGCCCGAACGGCGCCGGAAAATCTACCACGATTCGGATCCTCTGCGGATTGCTGGAGCCGACGGACGGAACAGGCAAAGTAGCCGGCTTCGACGTTCGCACGCAGTCCGAACAGATCAAGCGTAACATCGGATACATGTCGCAGAAGTTCTCCCTGTACGACGACCTGACCGTGGAAGAAAATATCGACTTCTTCGCCGGTATCTACGGTGTCGCGGGCGAGCGCCGTCAGGAACGCAAAGAATTCGTGCTGCGTATGGCAGGCTTGACGGAAAAGCGGGGCACGATGACGTTCCTGCTCGCCGGGGGCTGGAAACAGCGGCTCGCGTTGGGCTGTGCGATTCTGCACGAGCCGCCAATCCTCTTCCTCGACGAGCCGACTTCCGGAGTGGATCCGATCGCGCGACGCAATTTTTGGGAATTGATCTACCAGCTTTCGGGCGCGGGTCACACGATTTTCGTCAGCACTCATTACATGGACGAAGCCGAATACTGTCATCGGATCGCGTTGATGTACCGCGGCAAGGTGATCGCGCTGGGGACGCCGGGGGATCTGAAGCGATCGCTCGAGACGCATCATATTCTGGCACTCGAAAGTTCGGACCTGCTCGGTTCGATGAAAGCGCTCGAAGGCGTTCCGGGCGTGCTTGAATCCGCAGTGTTCGGCGCGGGACTCCACGTCGACGTTAACGACGCCGCGGCGGCTATCCCGGAGATTCGGCGCAGGTTCGATGAACGCCAGATCTCGATTTCCAGGATCGAAGAAATCGAGCCGTCAATGGAAGACGTATTCGTCGCGATGATCGAGCAGGAAGAGAGGAGGACCGCATGAGCCGGCGCCGCGTTACCGCGATCGCGCGGAAGGAGTTTTTGCACATTCTGCGGGATTCGCGCAGCCTGATTCTCGCATTGGCACTCCCCTTCGTGATGCTCGCACTCTTCGGCTATGCGCTGAGCCTGGATGTGGACAGAATTCCGACGGTGGTGTACGACCGTGACGGTACGCCCGAAAGCCGCGACCTCATACAGCAGTTCAGCGGTTCCCGGTACTTCGATATTGTCGGATACGCCAGCCGTCCCGCCGAGTTAGACCGCGCCATCGATCAGAGCAAAGCTCTTATGGCCATCTCGATTCCGCAAAATTTCGGCAGAGACTTGGAGGCCGGACGAGAGGCACAGGTACAGCTGCTGTTCGACGGTAGCGACAGCAACACGGCTTCAATCGCGGTCGGCTACGCGGATGCGCTGGTGTCGTCGTATTCCTTGGCCCTGCGATCGCAAATCCAGCAGAAGAAAGGCGGAGGCGAGTTGAAGAACCTCGTCGATCCGCGCGTACGCGTCTGGTACAACAGCGATCTAAAATCCCGCAACTACATCGTCCCGGGCCTGATAGCGGTGATCCTGATGATTATCGCATCGCTGCTCACTTCTTTGACGATGGCGCGCGAGTGGGAATCCGGCACCATGGAGCAGTTGCTCTCGACGCCGGTTCGCCCCAGCGAACTGGTATTGGGGAAGCTCTCGGCCTATTTCACGCTAGGCTTCGCGGATCTATTGATTTGCCTTGTTGTCGGCGTGCTCGGTTTCGGGGTCCCGCTCAAAGGATCGGTGCTGCTGCTGATGGTATCGTGCTGGATTTTCCTGTTCGGCGCGCTGTGTTGGGGTATTCTGCTGTCGGCGTCCACGCGCTCGCAATTGGTAGCCTACCAGCTCGGAATGCTGACGTCGTTCCTGCCGGCGTTCCTGCTGTCGGGATTCATCTACGCGATTCGCAACATGCCGGCCGTGATACAAGGCATCACCTACATTGTTCCCGCCCGTTATTTCATCACGTTGCTGAAGGCGATTTTCCTGAAAGGAGTCGGCTGGCGAATCCTTTGGGTGGAACTGCTGTTCCTCACGGCGTATGCCGTCATCGTGTTCGTGATCGCCAGCAAGAAAGCGAGGCAGAAAATCGCATGAGAGAGCGTCTGCGAGTCATCATCCGGAAAGAATTGCTGCAAGCTCTGAGAAACCCGCGGATGCGCGTCATGCTGTTCATGCCGCCGCTGTTGCAACTGATCATTTTCGGGTACGCCGCGAACATGGACGTCGAAAGCGCGCGTATCGCCTGGATGGACATGGACCATACTCGGGGAAGCCGAGATCTGCTGGCAGAGTTTGAGGGATCCGGCAGATTCGATATCTACTCCTATCCGGATAACGATGCGGATATGCAGCGGCTACTCGACGCCAGCAAAGTCGACGCTGTGGTCCGGATTCTCCCCGGATTCGCTCGCGACATCGATCGCGGACGCACCACCGCGGTTCAGGTGCTGGTGGACGGTACGAATTCGAACACGGCCTCGATCGTTACCAACTATGCCGGCCAGACCATCGCGCGATTTTCGAAACTCAAACTGGAGCAGATGCAGCGCGACAAACTGGTTGGCCGAACCTATGCGACGGGAACCACTGTATCGATCAACATGCCGCGACTCGCTTCCGAGTCGCGCGTGTGGTTCAACCCGGATCTTCGCAGCCGCAATTACTTCGTACCAGGCGTCGTGGTGAACATCATCACGCTCGTCACTCTTATGCTCACCTCGATGGCGATCGTCCGCGAGAAAGAGATCGGAACCATGGAGCAGTTGATGGTAACCCCGATTCGTCCCATCGAGTTAATGATCGGGAAAACGGTTCCCTTCGCCTTCGTCGGCCTGTTCGACACGATGCTCGTGGTCTCCGCGGCGCTGCTGCTGTTTCATGTGCCGTTCCGCGGAAGTTTCCTGTTTCTGCTCGGCTGCTCGGTCCTGTTTCTGCTGACGACCTTGGGTGCGGGCCTCTTCATCTCGACGGTTTCCCGCACTCAACAGCAGGCGATGATGGCCACGTTCCTTTTCTTTCAACCTTTCTTCCTGCTGAGCGGGTTTGCCTTCCCGATACGCAACATGCCCGTTCCTGTCCAGTACTTAACCTACCTGAACCCCGTGCGATACTTCCTCGAAGTCGTCCGCGGCATCTTCCTGAAAGGCACCGGAATTTCTGTGCTCTGGCCTCAGGTGTTGGCGATGGCCATATTTGGCGTCACCATTCTCGTAGTCAGCGCCTCCCGGTTCCACAAGAAGCTGGAATAGGTACAGTGCACAACGTGGGCCTGTTCGGATATTCTGATTCTTTACCATGAAAGGCAACCCGAAGGTCCTCTCAAAACTCCAGGAGGCTCTGAAAGAAGAGCTGACCGCGATCAACCAATATTTTCTGCACGCAGAGATGTGCGAGAACTGGGGCTACGACAAACTCGGCGATTACATCAAGAAGCAATCCATCGATGAGATGAAGCACGCCGAAGAACTCATTGAGCGAATCCTGTTCCTCGACGGCACGCCGAACCTGACCGAATTGATGCAGCTTAACGTCGGGCAGAACGTCAAGGCTCAGCTCGAGAACGACTTGAAGCTCGAGATCAATGCCGTCGGCATGTATAACGAAGCGGTAAAACTCAGCCAGCAGGAGGCCGACAACGCTTCCCGCGAACTGTTCGAAAGGCTGCTGCGTGACGAGGAATCCCACGTAGATTGGCTCGAAGCCCAACTCCATCAAATTCAGGAGATCGGTTACGAGCGGTACCTGTCACAACAAATTCGCGACGAGAAATAAATCTGAATTAATAACATTTCGGGCGATTGTTACACGGCCGGACTGTAGTTTCTCCCAGGTTCAGGGTACGGTCCGGCCGTAAGTGTCTGTATTCGCGGACCGGGTGCGGATGGAGGCCGATGTGCAAATAATCGGAACGTGATGAAGTTCAAATACGCACTTGGAGTTGGAGCGCTTGCCTGCGGGTTGGTGGCCGTGCCCACCATGGCCCAGACATCGGCGAAGGACGACGTGAAAGAGGCAGGCCGGGCTACGAAGCGCGCCGCGAAAAAGACCGCAAAAAAGGTGAAAAAAGGAACCAAGAAAGGCGTTAACAAAGCGGCGGATGCGACCGAAAAAGGCGCTCAAAAAGTAAAAGATAAGACCGATACTGACAAGCCCTGACTAGGGCAGTCTACCTCACTCTCGCCGGGACCTCGAGCTAATCGGGGTCCTGGACATATTTTAAAACAACCCTTACCCTTCCCCGCGCTGCTGTCCCGCCATTCCGGTAATGAAGATTCGGCTCGGATCGATCACGGGCGACCTCAACATTCTGAAAGCCCTGCGACGCTCCGCCGAACGGTGCAGTAGTGTCCGGCAATAGATCCAGAGAAGCGCAGTCAAAAAAGCTGTTAAGGCGATCCCACTAAGCACGCTGTACAACATAGGTTGGCCAATTCTGCTCCAGTAGTCGAAGCTTGTAAAGGGCCGGATTGCTGTCTCAGTACCAGGTGGAGTGTAGAACTAATGGCAAACCGTGCTCTGCTTAAACGAGTTAGGCTGAATTGAAACGGCGGACCCACTAGTACCATGCGGTCAGTGTGGTTCATAGGCCGTCGCTATGTACTGAAGGACATCTTTAATGAGTACGATCCAGATATTCGGGGTGAAGAACTCGCAGGCGACACGCGCGGCGGAACGGTTCTTCAAGGAACGACGGGCAGAGATTCAGATAATTGACCTCAAAAAGAAGGCAATCAGCCTCAGCGAGATCAAACATTTCGTGGAACGGTTCGGTTGGGACGAGTTGATCGACCGCCAGGGTAAAGCATACATCGACAAGGGTTTGGCATATCTGAAACTCTCCGAAACCGAGTTGATGGATCGCATCGAGAGGGAACCCGCACTACTCCGGCTTCCGCTCGTCCGCGGGGGCAAACTGGTTAGCGTTGGACAGGACGAGGCCTCCTGGAAAAGTATGCTCGCGACGGTGGCACGCTAGAACTGTCGCCGGCCACGCAGGAACCTGTCCGTCGAGCGCTCTACCCTGTCTCAGAATCTTCCTTTATTTCGCAACTGCGAGACGCGAGCAGTTGTACTCCAATTCCGTTCTTCGCTCAACTGATTCAAAGCGTGGAGCCTTTGGTTCGGTTGATCAGATGCTCAGGAGTAAGTGGACCTCCGAAGAACTCAGCCGAGGTAAACAGACCTTGAGAGGCAATCGTACATCACCGCCGCTTTCCCATCCGACGGCGGGTGGAGAGAAAGAGCCTGCCGCGAACCGTCGTCTCGGTTCCCGGGTGACCCAATACACGCGACATCATCCAACGCGAGGTGAAATCCAGCAAGCTCTGGATGACTTTCGCCTGGCTCGCAAACAACTCGATCATGCGATTACAGCGCTCCGCAACTTCGCTCGTTTGCGGCGCTCGACGCCAATCGGATGATGGCTAAATTTGAGAACGGTTTCACGCTGGTTTGTCAGGCTCGAAAGGGAGGAAGGTTTTGGGGATCCCTGAAATCATCATGGGTGCGCTGGTCCTTCTGCTTATCATTGGGGTGACCGCCGTTGCGCAGCCGCCAAACCGATGGGTAGAGTGGTTTTCCAAGGGAAAAAAAGACGATTAATCGTTTTACAAGGGCTGTAATGAAAAGACGGGATGGACAACGGCCCAGCATCCGATTAAACTGAGGCTATGTTTTTAGGCTTTACGCCCTTACCGTCTTTGCGGCCGACTGGACCCCAAGCCGCCACCTCTCGATGATTTCACCCAGATACCCGCCACGCCGCCCCCGGATCCGGGAAAATGTAAACGAAGCCATCCGTGCCCGCGAGGTTCGCGCTGTGTTTCCCGACGGAAGCGTCGAGATCATGCCGACACCCGCTGCGGTGCGAAGGGCTCAGGAACTCGGGCTGGATCTGATTCTGATTGCTCCGACCGCGGAACCACCGGTCGCCAAAGCCATGGATTACGGGCAATGGCAATACGAGCAGAAGAAGAAGCAGCACGAAGCTAAGAAAAAGCAGCACGTGATTCAGGTGAAGGAACTGAAATTCCGCCCCAACACCGACGATCACGACTACGAGTTCAAGAAAAACCACGCGATCCGGTTTTTGAAGGAAGGCAATCGGGTTAAGGCGGTGGTCCAGTTCCGCGGGCGGGAAATCGCTCACACCGATCTCGGCAAGAACCTGCTGCTGAGGTTCGCGGCAGATCTTTCCCAGCACGGCAGCGTCGAGGGACAGCCCAAGTTGGAGGGCCGGAACGCCCACGTACTGATCAGCCCGGTCAAGGCTGCTGTCCCCGCGAAGGAACAAAAGGACAAAGAGAAGCGGCCGGAAAATCAACAACGGCCTACCGCCTGAACCGCGCGGAATCGCATGTGCTCTGGTTTTCTGCGAACCTTGACATAGGTTCGTTCCAATGCCGCTCTTGTATCCGGTCCCCGCCTTCTGGCTAGCATCCTCCACTGACGGCCCCGGGATCGCGCTTGCGATGCTGCTGGTATTCGGGACGGCAAAACTCCTTTCTGAAGTTTTCGAAAGGATGGGCCAGCCCGGAATCGTCGGCGAGATTCTGGCGGGCGTACTCGTGGGCCCTCCCGTCCTCGGCTGGATTGCGCCGAATCAGGTGTTGACCGCGCTGGCGGATCTCGGTGTGATGTTTCTGCTGTTCCGCGTGGGCCTCGAAGTGAAAGCTTCGGAGTTGATGCGCGTCGGCGGCACGGCTCTCCTGGTTGCGATACTCGGCGTGATCGTCCCCTTTGTACTGGGGGGCGGGATCATGTTCTTTGCTGGTGCGCCTGCCATCGAGGCGATATTCGTCGGCGCGGCTATGGTGGCCACCAGTGTCGGTATAACCGCTCAGGTGCTCGCCGCCAAGGGTCTGCTGAACCACGAGGCGAGCCGGATCATTCTGGCCGCCGCGGTAATCGACGATGTACTGGGGCTCATCGTTCTCGCCATTGTCAGCAGTATGGCTGAGGGTCATGTCGATATCCTGAAACTCTCGATGACCGCCCTCACCGCCATCGCGTTCACCATAGTGGTGGCGAAGTGGGGCACTCCGACGATGCAGCGGCTCGTCCCGAGCGTCGAGCGCAGACTTCAAACAGGCGAAGTGCAGTTCAATCTCGCGCTGCTGCTGCTGTTTGGCCTGGCATTATTGGCCACCTATGTCGGGGTTGCCGCGATCATCGGCGCGTTTCTGGCAGGCATGGCACTGGCCGAAAGCACCACCGCGCGAGTGCACGATTTGGTACACGGCGTTACCGAGTTGTTGCTGCCCTTCTTTCTGTTCGGTATCGGAATGCACCTCGATCTGGCGCCGTTCAGGAACCCATCGACCTTGTGGATCGCTCTGCTGATCCTCATCGCGGCCGTGATCTCGAAGCTCATCGGGTGCGGTCTCGGCGCGCTCTCGCTGGGGTGGGGGAACGCATTGCGTGTGGGATGCGGAATGGTGCCCCGGGGAGAGGTCGGCATGGTGGTAGCGCAGATCGGGTTCGGGTTGGGCGTGATTCCGCCCGGCGTGTATGGCGTCGTCGTTTTGATGGCGGTGGCGACCACGGTTATCGCTCCTCCGCTGCTCACGCTTACCTATCGAAACGTGACTGCCGGCCAGCCCGTCGAAGATTTCAAGCTCGGATGATACGCGCAATTGTTTTAGGAGCCGCAGTCACGGCGCTGGCGTGGTGCGCCGAACCGCTTCGGGTCGACGACATCATCAGAAAATCGCTCGCGCTCGAAAGCCGGAATTTCGAACAGTCGAAAGACTATATCTATCAATCCAAAGAGATCATCACTGAGTCGGACGGGTCCGGCCGGGCCAAGTCCACCAAGTCCCGGACGCACGACGTTCTGATCCTCTACGGCCGGCCGTACTCCCGGCTCATCGCGAGAGATGGGAAACCGCTTTCCGGCTCCGACCTCAACAAGGAAGAAGAACGGCTCCGCAGGGAGATGGAGAAGCGGCGCAAGGCGGCTGAGGATCCCGGCAGCAAAGAACGGCGCGAGTACGAGAAGAATCGCGCGGAATCCCGAAAGTTCCTGAACGAAATCCCCGAAGCCTACAATTTCCAACTGGTGGGTGAGGAGGCAATCAGCGGTAAGCCGGCCTGGGTCATTCAAGCCGAGCCGAGACCGGGTTATCACGCTTCGGATTCGCGTGCCAAAATGTTCTCGAAGATCCACGGCCGCCTGTGGATCGACCAGAGCGAATTTCAGTGGGTGAAGGTGGACGCGGAAACGATGGACACCATCTCTTTTGGATGGTTCCTGGCGCGCCTCGCCAAGGGTTCGTGGTTTCGCTTCGAGCAGGCACGCGTGAATGAGGAGGTGTGGCTGCCGTCGCACGCCGAGATTGGCATCGACGGGCGGCTCGCCGTATTCAAGAAACTGCGCGCAGGCGTGAACATCTCCTATTCGAACTACAGGAAATTCCAAACCGATTCGAAGGTAATCAGCACTCAGCCTCTACCCTGATCGGGCGCAGGTTCAGCCGCGGGCTGCTCGGTGACTTTTTCAATGCGCACGCTGGCGATCCGGTTCCGCTCCATCGCGAGGATCGTGAACCGGCGCCCGTCAAAAGCCACCGATTCAGTCGCTTTTGGCACGTATCCGAGCTTGTAGAGCAGAAAACCCGCGAGCGTCTCGAACCCATGGTCGGACGGAAGTTCGATGCCGTACCAAGCTGCCAGATCGCGTATCGGGATGGTGCCTTCCACCAGAATCTCGGTTGCCTCGGCCGGAGGCAGCGCCGCCTTCGTGTCGTGTTCGTCGCCGATATCGCCGAAGATCTGTTCGAACACATCTTCGATCGTCAACAGTCCTGCGATGGTTCCGAATTCATCTACTACCAGCGCCAGATGGGTGTGGTGCCCCCGGAATTCCGCGATGAGTTGCGAAACGGGCTTTGTTTCCGGTACGACAAGCGGCTTCCGCAGAAAGCGCCGCAGGCGGAACGGGCGCTCCGGACGATTCGCCCATTTCTTGTCCTGCCAGAGCGGCAGCAGATCCTTGTAGTGCAGAATCCCGATGATCTTCTCCGGGCTGCCTTCATAAACCGGAATTCGCGAATACTTGTGTTCCGCCATTACGGCTAGTACGCGATCGAGTCCCGCGTCCGTCGGCAGAGCGACGATATCGTTTCTCGGCACCATGATCTCGCGCGCGAGATAGTCGCTGAGATCGAGCAACCGTTGGATGGCGCTTTCTTCAAAACTCTCGAGGTGCCCCTCGGTCCAACTCGAGCGGATGATGAACTTCAACTCTTCGGATGAATGTCCGCCTCCGCCGCCGTGCGCGCCGCGGAGCCCGAGCAAACGCGACGCCGCCGTTGCCGACCGCTCCATCACCAAAACAAACGGCGCTGACAGGCGGTAGAACAGAACGAGTACCGGAGCTACGAGCAGGGCAAGGCGGTCGGATTTCTCCAGCGCGAGATTCTTCGGTACAACCTCGCCGATGATCACGTGCGCGTAACTCATGATGAGGAACCCGATGAAGAAGCTGATGCCGTGGACCAGCCTGGTTGTAGTATCTGTCAGCACAGGCTTAGCAAGAGTGACGATGATTTGAAACAGCGTATCCTCGCCGGCCCAGCCGAGGCCCAGGCTGGCCAGTGTCACCCCGAACTGCGTGACCGATAACAGACGCTCCGGATTTTCGAGAAGGCTCAGTGCAGCTTGCGCCCCGGCTTTGCCCTCGTCGGCCATCGCCTTCAATCGCGAACGCCGAACGGATACCAGAGCAACCTCGGCGGCGGCGAAGAAACCGTTGATCGCGAGGATGACGGCCATCAGCAGCAGACGGTAAACCATGGCTGTCAACCGTCCACATTTGTGAACGCGGGCACCGTCTCGTGCGGAGTTCGGGAACCGCATCGTAACCGCCGAGCTGGTGCACGCATTTGGGCGGCAGACACCAAACTCGCAAGAGAGGTCTGGGATAATGGAACCTTAGTGCCCTCCAAGCGGATCCTCAAGCTCATTAATCTGAGCATAGCGATTATTCTGTTTCTACTGCTCCTGGCGGCATGGTGGGCCTTGTGGCGGCCGCTGCCGAAGACCTCCGGAACTCTATCGGCTCCCATCTCACATACGGCTCGCGTTGATCGAGATGCGATCGGCGTTCCGCATATTACGGCCGCGTCGTGGGAGGACGCGATCTTCCTACAAGGATTTGTTACGGCGCAGGACCGGATGTGGCAGATGGATGCCATCCGGCGCTTCGCCGCCGGCGAATTGGCCGAAGTGATCGGGAAATCCATGCTCGATCTGGACCGCGATGCTCGACGGTTGCGCCTGCGACGAATAGCGGCGGAACAGGTGGCACATCTGACGCCTGGCGATCGGGATGTGTTGGCCGCTTATGCTCGCGGTGTGAATTTCTATTTGCGCGAGAACCGGGGCAAGTACGGCGCCGAGTTCGCTCTGCTCCGTTACGATCCGCGCCCCTGGACTTTGGAAGATTGCATTCTGACCGGACTGCAGATGTTTCAGACGCTATCGAATTCCTGGCGGGACGATCTGCGCAAAATGCAGATGCTCGAAGGCGGCGATCCGGCAAAGGTGAGTTTCCTGTTCCCGGTGCGCACGGGATCGGAGCCGCTTCCGGGGTCGAATTCGTGGGCCGTAGCCGGCGCGAGAACGGCGAGCGGCCGTCCGATCCTCGCCAGCGATCCGCATCTCGATTTCGCGATCCCATCCACCTGGTACATGGTTCACTTGAAAGCTCCGGGCCTGAATGTTACCGGAGTGTCGCTTCCGGGACTTCCGGCGGTGATCATCGGGCATAACGAGCGAATCGCGTGGGGCGTTACAAATCTACATTTCGATGTTCAGGATCTGTACCGCGAGCAAATCGATCCGCGCACCGGCCGTTACCAGTTTGCTGGACACGAGGAACAGGCGAAACTGGAGAATCAACTGATCGCCGTAAAAGGCGAGAAGCCCGTACAGCTTTCGTCGTGGATCACCCGCCACGGCCCTATTTTCCTGAATGAAGGGAATGCCTATTATTCGCTGAAATGGGTGGCCGCCGAGCCGGGCTCGTTTCAGTTTGCACTCCTCGAAGTGGACCGCGCGCAGAACTGGCAACAGTTCACCGCCGCCCTGTCGCGCTACTTTGGTCCCGCGCAAAATTTTACTTACGCCGATGTGGACGGCAACATCGGATATCACGCGGCCGGCAAACTGCCCATCCGCAAAGGCTTCTCCGGCGACGTCCCGGTCGATGGCTCGTCCGGGCAATTTGAATGGGCCGGCTTTATTCCCTTCGAGCAACTCCCGTCCTATTTCAATCCGCCTTCGGGACTCATCGTTACGGCCAACCAGAACCCGTTCCCAGCCGATTATCCACTTCCTGTCAGCGGCGGATTCGCACCGCAGTACCGCGCACGGCAGATTCGCGCGATGCTGTCGGCGCACACTGGGTGGAAACCTGCCAACATGCTCACGGTTCAGAAGGACGTCTATTCGGCCTTTTCAAAATTCCTCGCAAGCCAGGCAGTGGCGGCGTTCGATCGCAAAAAGCCGTCCGGCGAGCAGATCGCTCGAGCGGCGGGTCTGCTGAAGGACTGGAATGGCCAGATGGACAAGGACTCGAGTGCGGCGCTGATGACCGACCTGCTCTACCGGGAATTACGGCGGAGCATCGCCGAAAGCGCGTCGCCGAAGAAGGGAGATCTGTACGAAGTTCAGATCGCTCCATCCGTGGTTGAGAAACTTCTGCGCGAGCGTCCGGCAGGCTGGTTCAAGGATTGGGATTCGCTGCTGATCACCAGCCTTAGCAACGCGATCGAGGACGGCGCAAGAGTGCAAGGCAGCAATGTCGCGGGCTGGCGGTGGGGCGCGTACAACTTTCTCGATCTGAAACATCCCATCCTCGGGCAACCGGTTCGCGTTTTGGGAATCGCGTTTCAACTGCCGTGGCTTGGGTCGCGTTCGAGTATCGGCCCGGTGTGGATGAGCGGATCTTCCACCACGGTGAAGCAGACCACTCGCCGGCTCGGCCCCTCGATGCGAATGGTCGTGGACCTAGCCGATCTCGACGGGTCGTTTCAGAACATCACCGTCGGCGAATCGGGCCACCTATTGTCGCGGCATTACCGCGATCAATGGCCGTCTTACTATGTTGGTAACAGCTTTCCGATGCAATTCAAACGAATAGATGTACGTTCGACACTCACCGTGGAGCCGTCCCAATGAAGTTCCGATTTTCGTTTCTGCTGGCCGCGTTAGCCTCGGTGGCCGCAGCCCAGCAGCAATCCACGCCACTGTTTTTCGTGCAGCTTTCAGACCCGCAATACGGGATGTATGCGAAAGATGCTGGTTTCGAACAGGAGCAGGCCAACGTCGCATTCGCGATTTCCTCCATAAACCGGCTGAAACCGAGCTTCGTTATAGTCACCGGCGACTTGGTAAACAAGGCAGGAGACCGGGCGGAGATCGCGGCTCTCAAGACTCAGTTCGCGCGCTTGAACTCCGCCATTCCGGTGTACTGGGTTGCAGGCAATCACGACGTCGGCAACGAGCCAACGCCTGAAAGCATCGCCGCCTACCGCGAGCAGTTTGGTCGCGACTATTACACGTTCGACGCCGGCCCCATAAGGGGTTTGGTGCTCGATTCGTCGCTGATCCACGCGCCGGACAAGTCCCACGACGAGGCCGCCGCGCAGGAGCGGTGGCTTCTGGCGGAACTCCAGAAAGCGCGCGCGGACCAGCTGAAACACGTGATCGTGTTTCAGCATCATCCGTACTTCGTCAATAGCGCTGACGAACCGGACGGGTACTTCAATATACCCGCAAAGACGCGCAAAACCTACCTGGATCTATTCCGGCAGTTCGGTGTGGAATGGGTCTTCACAGGTCATTTGCACCGCAGCGCCGAAGCTTCCGACGGCAGTATTCACATGGTGATTACCGGTCCGGTCGGCATGCCGCTCGAAAACGGGAGATCGGGGATCCGCGTGGTCGCGGTCGGTGCGGGTATATCGCACAAGTACTTTGATTTCGGCGCGCTGCCGCCGAGGCTTACCTTGCCTTTGAAATAGCGCACGCGCTTATTCCCGATTGCGTGGGGCAAAGCGATCGAGCCGCCGCGAGTTGGCGATTACCGACAGGCTCGACAGCACCATCGCGCCGGCTGCGAGTATCGGGTTGAGGATACCGGTCACCGCCAGGCTGATTCCAGCGGCGTTATAGCAGAAGGCCCAGAACAGATTCTGCGCGATCACACGGCGGGCGAAGTGCGCAATGTCGAAGACGTCCATCACGCGCTGTAGCGACGGCTGCATCAACACGACTGGGGCAGCATGGCGCGCGATATCGGCGCCGGTCCCCAACGCGATTCCGAGGTCGGCCACGGCAAGTGCCGGTGCATCGTTTACCCCGTCGCCCACCATGGCGACGGATTTCCCGGCCGCCTGGAACCCGCGCACGATCTCCGCCTTCTGTGCGGGAACGGCCTCGGCACGGTATTCGTCCGCGCCGATGGATCGTGCCGCCCAGGCGGTTGTCGCGGCGCTATCGCCGGAAACCACCGCCGTTCGTATACCGCGCGCCGTCAGCGTCTCAACCAGTGCCGCCGCCTCCGGCCGCAAGGCGTCGCCGAACACCAGCAGGCCGGTGCGGGCGCGGATCGACCAGAACGATACGGTATGCCCCTTCGCTTCATGCGTCGCGGCTCGAGCGTCCAGATCCGGAGCAACGGAAATCATCCGCCGGTTTCCGATAGCGACCCGCTCCCCCGCAACCTCCCCGCTGATGCCGCTGCCCTTTTCCACTCTCACGTTCGCCACCTCGAGCGCGGACATCGACGCTCGCTCGACCACAGCCGCGCCCAGCGGATGTTCGGAATAGCATTCCAGAGCCGCCAGCACGGGCAGCACGTCTTCATCGGCTTCGAGCAGGCGAAAGCGTCCGTCGGTGATTGTGCCGGTCTTGTCCAGAATCACCTGATCTATCTTGCGAACTGTTTCGAGCACGCGGCTGTCGGAGATCAGGATGCCGCGTCGCGATGCTGCTCCAATCGCCGCGGTGACTGCCAGCGGTGTGGCTACACCCAACGCGCACGGGCACGCGATCACCAACACCGCGATGCCTCGCAACATCGCATCGGCAGCATGCAAACCTGTTGCGAGCCCCACCAGCACCGTCGCGGCCGCGATGCTTGTCACTACCGGGACGAATGCGCGCGACACGCGATCCACCGTCGTCTCGATCGACGACCGGCTGTTCATCGCCGCTTCCACCGCGGCGATCATCTGCTGCAGCGTACTCTCCGCCGCGGCCCGTGTTGCGCGAATCTCCAGAACGCTGCCGGTATTGAGACTTCCGCAGACTACGGTGTCGCCCGCCGACTTGGCGCGCGGGGCCGATTCGCCGGTCAGCACCGACTCGTCCGCGTGCGAATTCCCGTCAACGACAATTCCGTCGGCGGCGATTCGCTCACCGGTCTTTACGACGAACACAATCCCGGGTTGCAGCGCCTCGATGGACACGAACCGCTCGCGGCCGTCGTGTAGCAGGCGCGCTTTGGTGGGCATCATGCGATGCAGAAGACCGACGGCCCGCGTCGTCCGTTCCTTCGCTTCCCGTTCCATCATTTTGCCCAGCAGCACTAGCGTTACGATCGCGCAAGCAGTGTCGAAATAATAATGACGGCCGCCCAGGAACGCTTCAGCGGCGCTATACGAATAGGCCGATACGATGCCCAACGCCAGCAGCGTTTCCACCCGCAGCGTGCGATGCCGGACTCCGAGTGCCGCCATGCGCAGAATCGGCCAACCCGAATAGAACACCGCGGGGGTCGCCAGGCCGAGCAGGATGAACGGGATCACTCGCCGTGCGCTTTCCCAGATTGGTTCCCAGTAGCTCGCGTAAATCGGCAGGCTGAACAGCATCACGTTCATCCACAAGAATCCGGCGATGCCGATTCGCAAAAGCATGTCTCGTCGCTCGCTGCGGTCCCGCCCGTCGTGTTCAGAGTATTTGCAGGTCCGGTAGCCTAACGATTCGATTCGCTGCGGGATTCGATCGGGCGGCACGAACTGCGGACAATACTTCACGCGTACGAGATCGGAAGCGAAACTGACGTCTGCCGACACGACGCCGTTCTCTTTCATCAACGCTCGCTCAATCAGCCATGCGCAGGACGAGCACCACATTCCGGAGACCTGGTACAAAGCCTCCTGAGTCGCGGCGTCCTCAGGGATACGAGTCTTCGCGGGCGCCTCGCGTTGGGAAATCAGCCCGAGTTTCAAGCTCTGCTGATAGACATCGGTCTGCCGGAAATCCTGGCCGCTGGCGACGACTCCACTTTCGAGCAGGATCGTATAGACGCTCTGGCACCCGATGCAGCAGAAGTGCCGGTCCATGCCGTCGATCTTGCGGGACAGCGGATCGCGGCCGCACTCGAGACCGCACAGGTCGCACAAAACGCGAGTTGCAGTTTGCGGAGTCACGGGCGGTGCAACTGTGCAGCCGCGCCGTCGCGCGGATTTCCCTTTTCATCGAGCATGACGGGATTTGCCTTCTTCGCCTCAATCCAGACGTAGATCAGGATACCGATGAACAGCGCCATCACAAGCGCCAGGAACTTCGGAAAATGCGACGGTTTAGTGTTCAATGGCTCTTCCTTTCGTAAGGCATGATGAACGTCTCCTCGAACACGGAGGCTTTCTCCCCGTTGTCGGGCGTAGCGATCAGGCGGAAGTGGTTGACGTCGGGAGCGCCCGCAATTCGCGGAACTGCGATATCGAACTGCTGTTCTTGCGAGGAGCCGGGTTGCACCGCGATCGGATTCTCCGGCAGCAGAACACGAGCGCCCGAGAGGTTCTCGGCCTCAATCCGGACTTTGGCGCCTGCACGTCCGCGATTGGCGACCTTCAGGCGGAACGTGTTGCGAATCGACCCGCTTTTATCGATCTGGAACAGCTGGGTGCGAACCGGCTCAGCCTGCACGAGCACAGCCCGCCGCATAGAGATCGCGGCATACAGTCCAAATGCGTAAATCAGGATGACAGCCATCACGATCAGTCGCTTCGGATCGCGGATGCCGGCTTTGCGATACCACGGTGCTTTGCCTTCCAGGACTTCGCCTTTCTCGCCCCACGCGTAATGGATCAGCGTCTTTTTCCCGAGCCTCCGCAGTACGTCCTGGCAAGCGTCGACGCACTCGCCGCAATGGATGCACTCGATCTGGAACGGCCCCTGGCGGATATCGATTCCCATGTGGCAGATGCGCACGCACTTCTTACACTGGATGCACGTCTTGCCGTCATCGCGATAGTGCACCAGCAAGGTGTTCTTGTCCCCCAACATGCCTTGCAAATACCCGTACGGACAGACCGTTGTGCAGAAGCGCTGCCGCAGCAGTGTGAAATCGAGGAAGGTCAGAAGAGTAACTACCGCGCCCGTGATCCCGCCGGCGGTCTGAACATCGAACGAGAGCAGACGGTGCAGAAGATCGCGCGGCTCGACGAAATACGAAGTAAATACGAATGCGAGGAATATCGATGCCAACGCCACCGTGCTGTAGAACCCGCCACGGGCCAGCAGTTTCTTGCGGCGCGCCGGCCACTCGACCCAGCGCTTGTTGATCTTCCGTTGGAGCCAGTTCTCCGTCCACAACGACCATTCGCTGAAGATCATTTGCGGACATGCATAGCTGCAGTACATCCGTCCGTACAGCATCGAAACGGCGATCAGCATGAACAGCAGAAACATCAATGTCAGAAAGATGATGCCGAATTCACTGATCAGCAGTTCAGCGCCAAAAACGTAGAGCCGTTGGTTCGGGATATCGGCCCGCATCAAATTCGTGAACGGCAGCAGCACGAAGATCGCGAAGCAGAACCAGTGGATGTTCTTGCGGATGCGGTGATAGGTATGCTTCGGCGGCGGTAGCGGAGCTGGCCGGGTCTTCGCCGATGGCGCCTTCGGATTTGTTTCCGCGGTTCCCATCTTTACTCATTGATGACAGGACATTCCGACGGTGACGGGCTTCAGCCCATGCCACACGAGGAAAACACCCATCGCGACGATACTCACTGCGGCGATCTGATTCGACCACCGGCCGAACCGTGCCCCAAGATACGACGAGAAGGCTCCTATTCCAAACAGCGTGAACGAAGTGCCCAGGCCGAATGCCGCCATCGCAAGCGCTCCACCGGCCGGCCCCTCGGCTGCAATCGCCCGCATCAACGCGGCGTACACCATTCCGCAGGGAATGAAGCCGAATAACACCCCGAGCCACAATTTGCTGACCGGGGCTTTCGACGAGATTAGACGGCTCACCGGCTTGGCGAACCACCGCGTTATGCTGAAGCGTCCGCGGATCTGCACCAGCCCGGTATTCCTTACGACACCCGAGGTGAGTATTCCGGCAACGATCATGAGCGTGCCGCCCGCCAGTGCAGCGGCTCGTTCGATCCCCACCAAGTGACCCGCGAGGCGGAACACGCTGCCGATCGCCCCTGCGACAGTTCCGAGCATCGCATACGTTGCGATCCGCCCCAGGTTGTAGAACGCGTGCGTGCGTAGGCCCCGGCCCGACGCGAGACTGTACGACAGCACCAGCGGCCCGCACATCTGGGCGCAATGGAGGCTGCTTGCGAGACCCAGACCGAACGGTAGCGAGAAATCGAGAAAGCTCACTCGGCCCTCGGCGAATACAGGACCTTGTCGTTCTGCACCGGCACGGCGACACATTCCCAGGAGAATTGGAAATGCTTCATCGTGATCGCGTGCGAGGGACAGCGGCTCGCGCAGATCGCGCAGCGAATGCAACTGGTCTCGTCCTTCATCATCACCGCTCCGAGCGAATCGAGTTCGGCAGGCGACAACCGTGCAATTTCCGCCGCCGCGACCCCGAATTCACGCGCCGCGGCTTCCAGCCAAACCTCCTCTTTTGCCAAATGGCTGAAGGGCACCAGGCGGATCAAATTCTGCGGGCAAACGTCGACGCAGCCGTTGCAGGCAACACAGATCGACGTGTCGAAAACCGTGTTCATGTTGCAACGCAGGCACCGCGACGCCTGGCGCCGGGCATCGTCCTCCGAGAATCGTTCTTCAGTGATCTGGAGAGAGGACGCACGGCGGTCGGCTTCGAGCGCGGGAGGATCGTGGCGTTCGAAGCGCTGCCATCCTTCCGCCATGGTGTACGCTGCGGGCGCCCACTGCTTTCGCAGCACGACGTCCGTGCGCGTGCCGCGCAGATAGTCGTGCATTGAACGCGCCGATATCTGCGCCGAGGCGATCGCGTCGATGAATAGCCGGGGACCGTGAGCGATATCGCCGCACGCGAAGATATCGGGCGCCGTCGTCTGATAGGTCTCGCGATTGACTTTGATGAGCCCGCGCTCGGTCGCCACACCGTCTTCGGGTTGAAGGAATGACAGATCGGAGGTCTGCCCGATCGCGAAGATTACCGAATCCGCCGGAATGTCCTCGATCACCGTCTCGTCGAACAGCGGAGAAAAGCGGCCGTTTTCATCAAACACCGAGGTGCACTTCACCGTGCGCAGCGCCCGAACGCGTCCCGCTTCGTCGGTCAGGATTTCGCGAGGTCCCCGGCGATTGTGGAGTTTGATGCCTTCCTCCTCGCCTTCCTCGACTTCGATTTTGTCGGCGGGCATCTCGTGGCGATCTTCGAGGCAAACGACGTGCGTCTCCTTATCGGCGCTCATGCGCAGCGCCGTACGCGCGACGTCATAAGCCACTTGCTCGCCGCGCTCCATTTCGGCCAGCGCATCCGTGCGGCCCATCGACTCAATCGGACGCAGCGCCGACCGCGCCACGTCGTACGCCACGTTCCCGCCGCCGATTACGACGATGCGTTTGCCGAGCGGCAGAGGCTTGCCTTCGTTAAAGGCGCGCAGAAAATCCATGCCGTCGAAGACGCCCGTGGATTCGCCGCCCGGAATGTTCAGCCGCCGCCCATGGGGCAGCCCGATGCCGAGAAACACCGCCTTGAACCCGTCGCGCCGCAAATCCGCGATCGTGAAATCGCGGCCGAGTTTCATGTTGCACTTCAACTCGACGCCGAGCGACAGTATCGCGCTGATCTCGTGCCGCACCAGTTCGCGCGGCAGCCGGAACACCGGCACGCCGACCATCAACATGCCACCCGGTTCCGCGTGCGATTCGAACACCGTCACCTTGTAGCCGATCTGCGCCAGATCGTGCGCCACCGTCAGTCCCGAAACGCCGCCACCAATCACCGCGATCCGTTCGTAGTCGCCGCGGTTCGGGGGCAGCATCGCCTGGTTGCAGGCCTCGCGATGAATTTTGTAATCGCCTGTTTCCGGACCGTATATGTCCGTGACGAACCGCTTCAGGGCCCGGATGGTGACCGGTGCGTCCACATCGCCGCGCCGGCAGTTCGCTTCGCACGGCGCGCCGCAAACACGCCCGCAGATCGATGCGAACGGGTTCGTCGCGCGTGCGATGCGATAAGCATCTTCGTACCGGCCTTCGGCGATGGCATTGACATAACCGCATGCGTCCGTATGTACGGGACAAGCGTGGCGGCACTTCACCATCTCCACCCAATAATCGGTGGCGTCGGGTAGCCGTACGTGATAAAAGCCGTTGTTGCTCATGCCAGACACCGGTCCTCGATGCGTTAGTGGTCCGACTTCCGGAGCGCAAATAATACCGTGATCACCACATACACCAGGGCGAGACCGCACACAATGTACATCAGTGGGTTGGCGGTGCTCGTCATGCGATTAAACGCCTGCACCAGCAGGCCCCGGTCGGAGTGATGAATCTCTCCGTTCATGTAGACGATCAGGTATCCACAGGCGAACAAGCCGATGATCGGGAACGCCAGTTTCAGGAATCCCGGGATCGGCATACCCTCGCGCTCCATGATCCACCCGTCCGCGTAGCTCTTCAGTTTTTGTTCCTTCTTCTTTTCGCCCATCGATGTCTCCGTTATTCGTCGTCCATCATGCGGTGCTTCACGTCTTCACCCCGCTTGCCCCAGTACCCGTCCTTGCGGCTCCGGATGCAGAAGTACACCGCGACGCATAGCATCAGGAAAAACAGGAAGTACGAGAAGAAAACGCTTGGATAGGAGTAGTCCTGCACGGCTCACCTCTCGTAATCGTGATCCGGCCGCCAGTCCTTCGCGCGGCCGAGTTTCTGCAGGTAGGACACCAGGGCCTCGAACTCGTCCTGGTTCTCGATAATCCACGGGAACGGCGGCATGATCGAACCGGGCACCAGGTCGCGCGGATTCCGGAAGTGTGTCCGATGCCATTGCGTATCGTACTTCCCGCCGACGCGAGACAGGTCGGGACCGGTTCGCTTAGTCCCGAACATGTGCGGGTAATCGTAGACGAACTCGTCCGGCGTTGACACCGGCGAATCCACGCCTTTCCAACCCGAACGCTTGGTGTCCGCTAAAAGAGTGCGGGTCTGCTGTGTGTGGCAGTACCAGCATCCTTCGCGAACATAGATGGCTCGGCCCTTCAACTCCTGTGGGGTGTACGCAATCAGTTTCCCGGTAGGGCCCTTGGCAGGGTCGCTGTTATCGAAAGGACGGCTCCAACTCTTATCGACCATCGGAGGCACGATGGTGGTCAGAATGCCACCGATGAAGAAGAAGAGCAGGGCGAATATTACGGCCCACGTTGCGCTCGTATCCGCTTTTCTGAGCATGATTCGGATCTCCCTACCTCTACGCCGCTGCCGTCCGCTGCTCCGGTTGGTCCTTTGAACCGACCGCAGTGGCCAGAACGTTATAAGCGAACAGCAGAATCCCGGTGAACATCAGAATCCCTGAGAAGAATCGCACCAGCCACACCGGCTTCAACGCTATCACCGTATCGATGAACGGAATCGAGGGGTTGTTCCACTGCCAGCCCTGCCAGAATCCGCCGAGCCACAGCGTCACAAAGAAGCCCAACCCACCGATCATCAGGAACCAGTAACTCCAGTTGGCCAGGACATCGGAGTGCAAATCGCGCTTGAAGATTTTCGGCAGCGTGTGATAGGTGCCCGCGATCGCGAAGAACGAAAACGCGCCCAGCACCGCCATGTGCGCGTGCCCCGGTATCCAGTCCGTCTTCGACACGATCGCGTTGACGCTGCGCAGGCTGTGCATCGGACCCTGGAAGCAGGTAAGCAGGTAGAACACGACGCCGGACATCAGGAACTTCAACGGAACGTTCTCTCGCAGTTGGTGCCATTGCCCCTTCATCGTCGCGAAGAAGTTATAGACGGCGGCCCACACCGGGATCAGCAGCATTACGGAGAAGGCGATCGTGATGGTCTGAAGCCACTGCGAAATTGGACCGTGCAGCATGTGGTGCGCGCCGGTCCACACATACACGAAAGCCAGCGACCAGAATCCGATCATCGACAGCCTGTGGCTATAGAGTGGAGTATTCGAGGATTTCGGAATGTAGTAATACGCCAGCGCGAGCCCGATCGGCGTGAAGATCAACCCCACCGCGTTGTGGACGTACATCCAGTTCAAGTTCGCCTGGTTGACGCCCGTGGTGAACAGCACCGCGAAGTTGCCGGTCAGGTACACGAACGCGGTCCAGAGGATGGTGCCCATCACGTACCAGATGGAGACGTACATCGCTTCGTACTTGCGGTTTGCGATGGTTGCGAAGATATTTGCGCCGAACGCGATCCACGCGACCACCACCAGCACGTCCAGCCACGTCGGCAGTTCGGCGTACTCCAGGCCCTGGTTGTAGCCGAGCAACAGGCAGACCACAGCACTCAAAATGATGAAATTCCACAGTGCGGCGGTCGCCATGCCGAGTTTCTCGCTCCACAACTTCACTCCGCACAGGCGCGGGATAAGGAAGAATGCCAACCCCATGTCGGCCGACAACAACCAACCGAACAGCATGCCGTTCACGTGCAGCGGCCGCAGCCTGCCGTACGTCAAATACTGCACGGTTCCGAGCAGCTCGGGCCAGACAAACTTCGCCGCAATCGCAAGTGCAATGATTCCGACGATGAAGAAGTAAGAAACGGAACTGACAAGAAACCATTTCGCGGTCGTATCTTCGTGTACGACGCCTCCGGACCCGGCCGCAACCGCTGCGTCCGCGCCGGCACTCACGAGTTGATTAGTTGACTCTTGCATGCAGACTCCCCGTCGACTTGCTATTGATACTCCGGATGAAGTTCACCAAATCTCCAACATCGGACTGAGTAAGGCCATAGTCGATCCACGGCGGCATGGCCGTGCCCTGTACGCCGTACATGATCGATTCGAACAGCCGCTTATCGCTGGCGGCATTCACAAACCATGAGTTATGCAGGTTGCGCGGACGCGGCAGAATGTCCAGCGAGTTCGGACCCTTGCCGTCCGCCTTCCTGCCGTGGCAGCCCGAGCACCGGTTCACGAACGTGCGCTCTCCGCGCGCAACCGATTCCGTATTCGATGCCACCGGGTTCGTCTCCGGAACCTTGCGCGGCCTCACCTCCCGCCGGGCTTCCTTCGTGAAGGTGGTGAAGACGTAGTTGAGAACGCCGTCCACCTGCTGATCCGTGATCACCTTGGCCCACGCCGGCATCGAGGTGCCGGGTACGCCGGTCTTCACCGAATGCTGCAGGCGGTCCATCGGTTTGCTGTTGATGAATCCAGCCTTGGTGAGATCGCGCGGATAGGGATCCAGGTAGATGGCGATAGTGCCGTGGCCGTCGCCCTTCTCGCCATGACAGCGCTGGCACAGCGTCTTGTAAACGTCCGCGGGCGCCATCGCTGCCGCCAGAGGAGTCTTGAGGCCGGCCAGATAAGCGGCCATCGCGTGGAAATCCGCATCGGCGAAACGGAACGTCGGCATGATGGAATCCGGCTCCACCGCTCGCGGATTCTTGAAATGGTCGAACACCCACTGATCGTCTTTGATGAGTCCTTCGTAGCTGAGATCCGGTGCGATCCCGCCATCCTTTTCGCGCAACTTGTGGCACGCTGTGCAGGCCCGGTCCGAGATCAGTTGCTCGCCTCTCGACGCGAGCGCCGTGCCCTTCAGTTCCGGTTCCTTAGGCGCGTTCTCCGTCATGGTGGCCGGGCTCTCTTTCGCATTCAGTTGGGCCTTGTAACGTTCGAGGGAAGTCTCAGCGAAATTCAATCCGCGGCGGCTCTTGAGAAACACTACCAGCGCCTTCACGTCGTTGTCGGCAAGGTGAAACTTCGGCATGAAGGACGTGGCGCTGTTGGCGCGCGGATCGACGATCGATTCCCACAGGTAGTCGATCTTGAACTTTTTGCCAACCTCGGTGAGTTCCGGCGCGAGCGTTCCGTCCGAGAGCCCCTCGATTTTGTGGCATCCGTAGCAGTTCGTGGCAAAGAACAGTTTTCGGCCGCGCGCCACGGTCGGCGTCCCCGCGAAGTTGTCCTCGGTGTGACACTGCGCGCAGTTCGCCTCCATGTACTCCGCGCCTTTCAGGCTGGGCTGGAATTCTTTCCGCCAGTTCGCCTGCACGATGTAGCCGAGCAGCGGATCGGGCCAAAAGTGATCCTCCCCGTGACTGTAGTGCTCCTGAAGGCCGCGTCCCTGCCCGTCGTGGCATACGGTACAGCCGAAGTCGGCGAATTTGTGGCGCCGCTCCCATTTGCCGTTGACCATCCTATCGCCCAGCGCGGCCGCATACGGATGCGTCTTCAGCGGATGCGCGTACCTGTCGAAGCGCGGGTCGTCCATTGCAATGTGGCAGGTAGTGCAGCGATCGACCCGGGCTTCGCCGAACTGCGTGACGATCGTTTGCTCGATGCGCGGCGCCCGGTCGGTAAGAGATGCACGCTCGGTTCCCGACTTGGCAAGCGAGCGCGCCTGATCGTAGTAAGTGGTCTGGTAGTTCTCCCACTTATGAAAGAACTGCTTGTAGAAAACGAGTCCGTGGACAACGAGAATGACGAAGCTGGCTATGGCTAGAGGGAGTCGCATGGGTATCCTCTCACTTCCACGGATTGATGAATTCCCAATTCGGCCCTCGGAACAACGTGCCGATGGCGACAAATATGAGATTCAGCACCACGAGGGTCATGAAGATCGTATTCGGCAGCAACCGCTCTTTCGCAAACCAGCGCCCCACTCCGCCGGGCTTGCGATCGAGATACGGCGCCAACAGCAGCAAGACGACGAACACCGTCGGAACGCCAATGCCGCCCCAGAACGCCGAGTAACTCACCATCTCCTGCAAGCCGAGAAAGTACCACGGCGCTTTTGCGGGATTCGGCGGATGCATGATGTTCACCGGTTCTTCGAGCGGCGCGTTGAATGCCAGCGACAGTGAGAGGATCACCGCCAGGGTCAACACGAAAACGAACAACTCCGCGATCATCAGATTCGGCCAGGCGAATACGGTCCGATCGGGTATGTTTCCCACCTTTGCAACGGTCGCGCGAACGAATCCCTGCAGCCCGTAAATCTTGTCTTTGGCCATCGGGACCGCTTTCACAACCACGGCTGCCGGGAACTTGAATGTGGTCGTGGCGGCGGGTAGTGGAGCGTCGACTTCCTCGGGCCGCGACAGTCCGCCATCCTTGCGAATGCGCCAGAAGTGAATCGCGATCAGCAACGTGAGCGCAGCGGGGAGTACCGCGACGTGCAGTACATAGAATCGCAGCAGCGCTTCCTGGCCCACCGAAACATCGCCCAATAGGACGAACTTCATCTGCTGTCCCACGAGCGGCGCATAACCGGCAATCGACGTTCCTACGGTGATTGCCCAAAAAGCCAGTTGGTCCCAGGGGAGCAGGTATCCGGTGAAACTCAGAAACAAGGTCACCAGGAACAGCACTACCCCGATCACCCAATTGAATTCACGCGGCCTCTTGTACGACCCCGTGAAGAACACACGGCACATGTGCAGAAACACCACCGCCACCATGCCGTGCGCCGACCAGCGATGCATGTTTCTCAGGAACGTCCCAAATGCGACCGAACCCCGGAGGTCGAGCATGCGATCGTAAGCCTGCGTGGTGGAGGGTACGTAATAGAACATCAAGAGAATGCCGGTTACCACGAGGATGACGAACAACACGAACGACATCAGCCCCAACCCGAGCGTGTACAACGGCCGCAGGGAATTCGGGTGGACCTTCACCGGGTGAATGTGAAGGAAGAAGTTGCTGAAACTGGTTGACGCGCGTCCGAGGTCGTCTTCCGGAAGCGGATTGCGGAATATCGAGCGCCAGATGTTCGCGGGAAGCTGCTTCGCCGTCTCCATCAGGCCCGGGGACTTTGTAGCAGCATCGCTCATACGTTCAGATAGCTCCCAGGGTTGATCCCACTGTCCTTGTCCACTTCGATCTCGCCATTCGGTTTCAGCGTCACCTTGTACCAGGCCAGCGGCTTCGGAGCCGGACCGCCCGTCACGTTCCCATCGGTGTCGTAGCGCGACCCGTGGCACGGGCAGGCAAAGCCGGTCTCGGAAAGGCCGACGATGCAGCCGAGATGCGTGCACGTCGTGGAGATTGCAGCCATCTTGTTGCCCTCGCGCACGATGCACACACGCCGCTGATCGAGCGCAATGCGCGTGCCTGGGGGGAACTCGTCGGGTCTGCCGATGCTGAACCGCTGGGGTTGCCCGTAGGTGGCTCTCGGCTTAATGAATACGAGATTCGAAAACGCGCTGAGCACCGCGGAGCCGAACAGCCCAACGCTGCTGAGCCACGTCAGGAAGCGGCGCCGGTTCGTTGCGCCGCTTTCAACTTCATGTGCTTTCGGAATGGTCTTCTGAACCGTCGCCATCTGTCTTGCTCTCCTTCGATGTATCCACAAGATCTTCCAAATCCGACCAGAACACCTGGTACTTCGCGTCTTCCAGATCGTGAAACCAGTTCTTCTTCACAGCGAAAATGAACAGGCAGGCTGCCCCCAGCCCCATGGCGAGGCTCGCGGCCATCGCGACCCAGGTCAGCTCCAAGCCACCAATCCCCCGTGCCGCCGCCGGCCGATTGGCTCCAACACGCACCGATTGGCTTTGGCGGAGGCCAGCTTTTCAGCGGACTCGCGCGCCAGCTCGAGAATGCTTCGCTTCCGAAGCACCTCGACCATAGCGGCTTGAGCTTCTACCCACAATTCGTGCGCCGCACACCAGCTATGCCTGTTGCAGCCCTCAGCCGGGTTCACGCACCGGTTCAGAAACAGCGGCCCCTCAACGGCTGAGAGGACGTCGAGCATCGTCACTTCGGCCGGCGGCCGGCCCAGCGCAAATCCGCCGCTCGCTCCGCGTTGCGACACCACCAACCCAGAGCGTACGAGCGCCTGCAGAATCTTTGCGAGGAACTGTTCCGGTACCTCGCTGGCCCGTGCCAGTGCGCTCCGGCTGGAGCGGGTTCCAATCGGAAGCATCGCGAGTTGGATCATCACTCGGGCCGCGTAGTCGGCTGCGCGCGTTAGTTGCATTGAGTCGAATTAGATAAATTAGAGTCCTTTTGTCTTTAATTTGTCAAGAGGTAAAATCCGATTTTCAGCTCCGGTCTACCGATGTGGAAATTTCCTACATCCGGCAGTGCTTCTAATGTGGCGTGGCCCACGCTCGCCGGTGATTCAGAGGCATACACTTCAAGAAGAGGAAATCTCGCAATCATGTTCGTCCGATTCTCATTACTGCTAGTCCTCGCAACGGCGTTGTTCGGTGGCGGCGAAGACTTGACCCGCAGCGTCAACGTGTTCATCGGCACAGGCGGTCACGGCCACACGTATCCGGGTGCAACCGTGCCGTTCGGAGCGGTACAGTTAAGCCCCGATACCTACAACTACGGATGGGACTGGTGCTCCGGCTATCACTACTCGGACCGTTCCATCATGGGCTTCAGCCACACGCATCTCAGCGGCACTGGCGTGGGTGACATGCTGGACGTGTTGTTGATGCCGGGCACCGGTCCGTCCAAGATCGAACCCGGTTCGCGCGAGAACCCGGACGAAGGATACCGGTCGCGATTCTCGCACCAGGACGAAAGCGCCGAGCCGGGTTATTATTCCGTGGTTCTGAAAGACTACGCGATCAAGGCCGAACTCACGGCCACCGAGCGCGCGGGCATTCACAAATACACGTTCCCGGCGAGCGACAGCAGTCATTTCATTGTCGACCTGGCCCACGCGATTTTGGCGAAGCCCGATGCTCCGCCGAAGGTTCTGTCGTCGGAACTGAAGGTCGTCAATAACAGCACTATCATCGGCGGGCGGCGCGTTGGCATGTGGGCCAACGGGCGGCATATCTACTTTGCGATGAAGTTCTCGAAGCCCTTCGACTCGATGGAGATCGTGTCCGCGGGCAAGATTCTCGATTCCGGCGTGCACGAAGCGAACGGCACATCTCTGAAATGCCTCGTACACTACAAGACCTCTGCCGGTGACGTGATTTACGTGAAGGTTGGGCTTTCGGGCGTCAGTGCCGAAGGTGCGCTGAAGAATCTTGCGGCGGACATCCCGGCCTGGGATTTCGACGCGGTGCGCAAGAACGCTCACGATGCGTGGCAGAAGGAGTTGTCGCGCATCGCCATCGAAACCGTGAATCAGAAGCAGAAGCAGATTTTCTACACCGCTCTGTACCACACGATGCTCGCGCCCACGTTGTTTGACGATGTGGACGGCGAGTATCGCGGAATGGACCTGAAGATCCACAAACTCACTCCGGGATCGCACAACTACAGTACTTTTTCACTGTGGGATACCTACCGGGCGCTGAACCCGCTGTACACGCTGATGCATCAGGACCGCGTCCCGGATTTGGTGAACTGTCTCATCCGGCAAGCCGAGGAAAGTCCTGCCGGAATGCCGGTATGGCCGCTGCAGGGGCGTGAAACCGGCTGCATGACCGGGTATCACTCCGCCTCTGTGATCGCCGAAGCTTGCGTGAAGGGCTTTGACGGAATCAACTACGGCAAGGCCTACGAACTCATGATGAAGCGCGCGGAAGCGGACGATTACCGCGGGCTCGGCTGGTTCCGCAAACTCGGCTACATCCCGAGCGATAAGGAAGAAGAGTCGGCCACCAAAACGCTCGAGTACAGCTACGATGCGTGGGCCGTGGCGCAGGTGGCCAAGTCGCTGGGCAAGATGGACGACTACAAGATGCTCCTCGCCCAGGCCGCCAATTACCGGAACCTCTGGGATCAATCGACGGGGTTCATCCGTCCGCGCCTCGCCGATGGTGATTTTGCCGCGCCGTTCGACCCCAAGCGCACCGGTGTTTCGAAGAATTGGCGCGACTTCACCGAAGCCAATTCATGGCAGGCAACCTGGGGCGCTCAGCACGACCCGGAAGGATACATCACCTTGTTAGGCGGGCGCCAGGCATTCGTTTCGAAATTGGACGACCTGTTCAGCCAATCGCCCGACATCGAGGGTGAGGTGCCGGCGGATATGACCGGCCTTGTCGGAATGTACGCGCATGGAAACGAACCGAGCCATCACATCGCCTACCTGTACGCGTACGCCGGCGCGCCCTACAAAACCGAGGAGCGGGTGCGCGACCTCCTCGATCATCAGTACGGCAATACGCCCGACGACGGCGTCGCGGGGAACGAGGACTGCGGGCAGATGTCGGCCTGGTACGTCATCAGCGCGCTCGGCTTCTACGCCGTCGATCCGGCCAGCGGAAACTATGTATTCGGCACGCCCCTGTTCGACCGCGCCACCGTCGATATGGGCCACAACCACAAATTAGTGGTGCAGGCAATCCGCAAGTCAACGGAGGACAAGTACGTTCGATCGGTGACACTCAACGGGAAACCCTATGATAAGGCTTGGTTTCCGCACTCTGCAGTCGCGCGTGGCGGGGCGATCGTGTTTCAGATGACGAGCCAGCCGGACGAAAGCTTCGCATCCAGCGAAGGCGCGGCGCCGCCGTCGATGAGCAAATAAGCCTCGAACCCGTCTGCCAACTACCGGCCCGGTTCGCATCCGGGCCCGTGCAGAGTGGAATTTGTCTCATAGGATGAATAATTTCCGTCGCGAAAACGTTCCTTAATCGGGCGCAAGGCGATATCCTGAAGGTTGGAACCCTGGGCCGGTGCAAGTTGAGCTACTCCGTCTGGCGTTTTGGCGCATCAGCGTCGTTCGTCAACGAACAGTAGGTTCCTAAACCGTTGACTGCTAAAAAGAAATACAGCTCGAAGCGCGCTCCGGCATAGCTCGGATGAAACACCTTGTGCTAACTTTGTTTTTGGTGCTGGCCGGAATCGCCACGGTGCCGGTACGGGCGGACCGGCCAGCCGGAAACGAACCGGAACTGCTTCGGCTCGAGTCCAGCGTAGACGCCATGGGCAGCACCTATACCATGGCGCTGTACGGTAGCGATCAGGCGCGTTTGAGAGTTGCCGCCGAAGAGGCGGCGGAGGAGGTTCGACGGCTGGACCAGATGCTGTCGAACTATATCCCTACCAGCGATCTCAGTGTGATCAACCGGGACGCAGGCAAGGGCCCTGTCCGGGTTACGCCTGAGTTGTTCGATCTGCTCACACAATGTATGAAATATAGCCGCGCGAGCGAAGGCGCCTTCGACGTCACTGTCGGACCGCTCATGAAAGTCTGGGGATTCTACAAAGGTTCCGGACGGCTGCCGCATCGTGCGGAGGTGTTTGGCGCATTGTCCCGAGTCGGCTATCGGAAGGTGAAGTTGGATCCCGAGAACCATACCATCCAGTTCGCTCGAAACGACATGAATATCGACCTGGGTGGTATCGGCAAAGGCTATGCGGTGGACCGAATGGTGGAAATCATCCGCAAGAACGGAATCAATATCGGTCTGGTATCCGCGGCGGGCTCGAGTATTTATGCGATCGGCGCCCCACCCAAGGAACCGCGCGGTTGGAAGATTAGCATCAAAAATCCGAGAAAGCCATCCACTACCATCGAAGACGTTTATCTGAAAGACGAGTCTATGTCCACGTCCGGGAACTACGAGAAGTTTTTCTATGCCGAAGGCCGGATGTGGAGCCACATTATGGATCCGCGGACCGGTTATCCCGCGGAAGGGATGTTGTCGGTTTCCGTGATCACGCCGAAGACGATCGATTCCGAGGCGTGGACCAAGCCGTATTACATCAATGGCCGCCAATGGGCGGTAAATCACAAACCTGAGGGCTTTCGCGTGTTTGTTTGCGAAGACAAGAAGGAGACATCATGCGCGTGGCTCCAATGACCAGCCGATTTCTCGATGCCTGCCGCCGCCGTCCCACGGACGTGCGTCCAGTCTGGTTCATGCGTCAGGCGGGGCGGTACCTCCGCGAATATCGGGAGATCCGGTCAAAACACGGCATTCTCGAGATCTGCAAACGCCCCGATCTCGCCGCCGCCGTGACGCTGCAACCCGTCGAGATCCTCGATGTGGACGCAGCCATCATTTTTGCCGATCTGCTGTTGCCCGTGGAACCGATGGGGCTCAAACTCCAATTCGTTTCCGGCGAAGGGCCGCTGATCGATAACCCCGTCCGAACCTCGGGCGACGTCGACACCTTATCGATTTCGAACACCGACGAGCTGGGCTACGTCGGCGAGTCGATTCAGGCTGTCGTCCGCGCGCTGGCCGGCCGCGTGCCCGTCATCGGGTTCGTCGGCGCTCCGTTCACACTTGCAAGTTACATGATCGAAGGCGGTCCGTCACGCAACTTTCTGCGGACCAAGCAGATGATGTATCGCGACGAGACGCTGTGGCGCCGGTTGATGGGAAAACTGGTCGATGTGCTCGGACCCTTCGGGCTGCTTCAGATCGGCGCCGGAGCGCGAGCCATTCAGGTGTTCGACAGTTGGGTGGGGACTCTGGGCCCGGACGACTATGTCCGTTACGTGGCGCCCTATTCCCGCGCGTTGATCGAGCGAATCCGTTCCGGAGGTGTGCCGGTAATTCACTTCGGCACCGGTGCCGGCGGTTACTTCCGCGAACTCCATGCCGCGGGCGGAGATGTACTGGGCGTCGATTGGCGCATCAACATCGATCAAGCCTGGATGGATATCAGCTACCGCTCGGCCATTCAGGGCAACCTCGACCCGGCGGTCCTGTTTGCGCCGCTGCCGGAGTTGAAAGCTCGGGTGCACGAGTTGCTGAAGCGCACCGGGACTCGCCCCGGCCACATCTTCAATCTCGGCCACGGGATTCTGCCCGATACACCGGTGGATCACGTGAAGGCCGTAGTGGATATCGTCAGGAATTTCAGGCCGTAGCACGGTGTCGGAAGTTGTTATTGTCGGCGGCGGAATCTCCGGATTATCCGCCGCTTACTATCTCTCCAAAGCCGGTATCGGCGCGACTCTGTTTGAGAAGCGCTCGCGTCTGGGCGGTGTCATCCAGACCGAATACATCGAAGGCTGCACGCTCGAGGCGGGTCCCGACAGCTATCTCGGCATGAAACCCGCGGCCACCGAACTCATTCGGGAAGTCGGCTTGGGCGATCAGATCATCGGGTCGAACGACGAGAGCCGCGTGACGTTCGTCGTGCGGAACGGGCATCTTGTCCCGCTGCCCGACGGCTTGATGATGATGGTGCCCACCAAGATCGCGCCGCTGGTATCGACTAATCTGCTGGGATGGGGCACCAAGATCCGCATGGGGCTAGAGTATCTCCGGCGCCCGCCGAGTGGGACTCGGCCAGACCGCTCCGTTTCCGAATTCATCACGGACCATTACGGGCCTGAATCGCTGGATTACCTCGCGGAACCTCTGTTGTCCGGCGTTTACGGCGGCGACCCCGGCAAACTCAGCGCCGCCAGCGTCCTGTCCCGATTCGTAGAACTCGAATCGAAGTACGGAAGCTTGACTCGCGGCGTGCTGGCCGAACGTGCGCGTGCCGCGCGAAACGGGAAAGGGCCCGGCGCTGGAACGCTGTTCCGCACTTTGAAGACCGGACTTTCCGAGTTGATACGTAAGCTGGAACAATTGACGTCGCCGGCTTTGAACGTGGTTCACGCCAACGCGGAGTCTGTTGAAGCGCTGCCGGGGGGCGGCTATCGAGTGCGCGCCGGTGGCGATTGGGTCGAAGCCGGCCAGGTTGTGCTCGCGTGCCCGGGATACAATGCGGCGGCATTGATACGTGGCGTGGATCGGCAACTCGCCGGGCTGCTCGACGGAGTGGAGTACAGTTCTTCGCTCACGTTATCGCTCGGCTACAACCGGCGCGAGATCGATGTCGCTCTGCCGGGCTTCGGGTTCCTCGTGCCGAAAAAAGAGCGCGAGCGTCTGGTGGCCTGCACCGTGGTTCACAACAAGTTCTCGCATCGCGTGGCCGACGACAAGGTAGTGCTGCGTTGTTTTTTCGGTGGTGCCGCGGACGAGAGTGTTTTGGGCGAGAGCGATGATGCGATCATCGAAATGGCTCGCCGCGAATTGAAGCGCTTGATCGGACTGACCTCGAGCCCGGTATTTCACACGATCGCCCGCTGGCCGAAATCGATGGCCCAGTACACGGTGGGACATCAGCAGCGGTTGCAGGAAATCGAGCGTCGTGTTTCGGCTCTCGGCAGCGTCCATCTGGCCGGCAATGCGTACTACGGCATCGGCATTCCCGACTGCGTAAAGACCGGTCGTGAAGCCGCTCAACACATCATTGCGTCGCGCCCGTGAAGGTCGGCAGGTCCTAAGAACTGGACCTGTGAGCAAAGGGAAACTGGTAGCGACCCCGCGACGATACCGCTGGAGTGCGCGCAAACAAAGGCGTAGACGTAGTATGGATCCGACGAGAAAGAGGAGAACCCAGGCGCCGTCGGCTGCACAAGAAATAAAGGTGTCCAACCTAACCAAATCCGGTCGGTTGACCAGAAGCGAGTCATCAGGACCGAGAACTGACGACCAGGCCCAACTCGTGCCTGCGCGCCCAAAGGACGCCAGGATACAATATCGAACTTAGGGGTCTGATATATGCCGGTTACATTCCGCTCCGATATCGATCATTTCCTGAGCCTCAAGCGCATCGCCGTGGTAGGCATATCGCACGATGGCGAGGCGTTCAGCCGCCATGTGTTTCGCGCGTTCCTGGAGCGCGGTTACGACGTCGTGCCGGTGAATGCGAACCTCGGTGAAGCCGAGGGTCATCGGTGCTATTCGCAGTTAAGTGACGTCGATCCCGCCGTGGACGGTGTAGTAGTGATGGTGTCGTCCTCGAAGTCCGAAGCGGTAGTCCGCGAATGCGCTGCCGCCGGGGTGAAGAACGTGTGGCTCAGCCGTGGAACAGTGAGCGATGCTGCGCTTGCAGCGTGCCGCGAATACGGAATCGAAGCCATCGCCGGCGAGTGCCCCTTCATGTTTCTCAAAGGCGAGGAGTTCCCGCACAACGTGCACGTGTGGGTGAAGAAGTTGACTTTCACCTATCCGCGATAAGTGCCGGATCCCGGGCACGAAAAATTGGGGGGCGCAGAGGCTTCGACGCCGCCCTCCCAAATTGACTTACGTGGGCGGCGAGAAAGCTGATGTCCTCCCAAAACTCACGCCGTCCGCTACTCGATCCGGCCCTCCTGCGCAACCTCGCAGCACAGTAAGTCGCATGTGATCGACGCACGCGGACGGCCAGCGCTAAGTGCTTCGATGGTTATGATCGAGCGCCGTTCCCACCAGTCGAACTGAGAAATCGTCTCAATCCCGAGACCCGCCGCCGGACTGAGGTCTCGCTCCGGCCTCGCGGCTCAGCAGACGATACAGAGTGGCGCGGCTGACTCCGAGCACGGTTGCCGCACGGAGCTTGTCACCGCCGAGTTCATCCAGCACCCGTTGAACGTGCAGCCGTTCCGCTTCTTCTAAGCTGATCAGCGGATATCCCCCTGGGCTCGATTCCGGTGAAACGTCCCGCAGATACTCCGGCAGATCCTGCACATCGATAGTGGACGACTCGGTCATCATGCACGCGTGCCCGAGCGCATTCTCGAGTTCGCGCACATTGCCGGGCCAGTGATAGCGCGAGAGAAGCGCTTCGGCTCGCCGCGTCAACCCGCTGACAGGTTTCCGATATTGATTCGCCCAATAATCGACGAAGTACCGCGTCAACAGCGGAAGGTCCTCTTTGCGGTCGGCGAGTCGCGGCAGCCGGATCTCGATCATCGAGAGCCGGTAGTACAGGTCGCGCCGGAACAGGTTCTCCTGCACGGCTTCTTTCAAATCGTGATTCGTAGCCGCCACCAGCCGGATATCGATCTTGCGCACGGCCGTCGATCCGACCCGCTGCACTTCCTGCTGCTGCACTGCGCGCAGAAGCTTCGCCTGCGCTGTCAGCGGCATGTCTCCGATCTCGTCCAGAAACAGCGTGCCGCCGTTTGCCGCTTCAAAAAAACCGGCCCGATCCTGCACGGCGCCGGTAAAGGCGCCTTTCACGTGCCCGAAGAGCTCGCTTTCGACCAGGCTTTCGGTGAGCGCCGCACAATTGCACACCACCAGCGGTCCCGATGAATGCGAACTCATATTGTGGAGCGCGCGCGCCACCAGTTCCTTGCCCGTTCCCGTCGCTCCGATAATCAGAGCGGACCGGTAGTGCGGCGCTATGCGCGCGATCTTCGTGAAAACATCGCGCATGAGTGGGCTCCGCCCGATCAGATCGCCGAACCGGTATGCATCCAGAAGTTCCCGGTCCAGACTCTCCGCCCGAAAACGCTTCCGTGCCTGTTCGATCAGCGCGCCGATACGATCCTGCAATCGTTCGATCGCGAGCGGCTTCGTCAGGTAATCGCAGGCACCCTTCTGTATCGCCAGCACTGCTGATTCGGTCGATTCGTCGGCAGTAACAAGAATCACATCCGTGCCCGGATCGATCGCGAGGATGCGTTCGAGGACCTCGAGACCGTTCATCTTCGGCATCCGAAGATCGAGCAGCACGATCTGCGGCCCCAGCTTGCGCACGACGCGAAGGCCCTCTTCGGGATCTATCGCGCTAACGATCCGGAGCCCGTCCTGCTCCAGGGCGGCTTCGATCAGCGCTAGGGACTCGGGATCATCATCGATTGCGACGAGGGTCACGTCCTGATTCGACATGGGCGCCTTACAACATAACGGATGCACGCACCGATGTCCACGGCTGCAACACTGCTTGCGATACACTCCCCCTGCGGCTGCCGGAAGCGTCGTGGCCGGAGCAAAGTCAAATCTATACCTGGTTCCCGAACATGCTTGGCACAACAGTCTCCTGATATCGATTTTCCGAAAATCATCAGGCTCGAGCGTGGAAATAGCGAACTCTTCGCCTTCTAGCCCTACCTTCGCATTCCTGAACGGCAAAAGGGCATTGTCGGTGGCTCCAGTGCTGTAAGAGATGGTCAGCGCGTGCTTTCGCCTCGAATATGTGCTACATGAAAGATATGCATGTATTCGAACGGGATGTGAATGGCTGCCGCTATCGTATCGCGGCCCAGTCGGTGTGGGACCCGGCCCGTGGTCGCTCGGTTGCGCGCCAGATTGTGCTTGGCCCGGCAACAGCGGCGCCGGTCGCCGATCTCGCCGCCACGCGAACCGTGGGTACGCGTGCCGTTGGGGATGTCGGCGCTCTGATTTGGGTCGCCGAGCAACTCGATCTGATAACCCACATCGACCGGGCATGCGGCAACCTGGGCGCCAAGGACGGCCCCTCTGTCGGCGAGTTGGCTGTGGCGGTCGCCATCCAGCGGGCGTGCTCGCCCGGACCCAAGCGGGACTTGGCGGAGTTTCTGGATGAGAGCGTGCCGCGCTTGTCGTGTCTGCCATCTTCGGCATTCAGCGGACAGGCATACCATCGGGTGGCCCAGCAGGTCAGTGATGAGCAATTAGAGCAAGCGCAGGTAGCTATTGCGAAAGCGGCGGTGGCCCGGTTCGAGCTTTCAGCCGACGTGCTGGCGTTCGATACAACCAACTTCGACACCCACATCGCGACGGTAACACCCGGCAAGTTGGCGCGTCGCGGGCATGCTAAGAGCAAACGGCGTGATCTGCGCGTGGTTGGGCTTGGCGTGCTGGTCAGCGAGACGGGCCACGTGCCGTTGCTATACCGGACCTATTCGGGGAACAGTTCGGATCAAACCGTGCTGGGTGACTGCCTGGATGGGTTGAGTGCGCTACACCAGTCGCTGGACGAGGGGGAGGGACGTCCACGAGCGCAGCGGACGCTGGTGCGGGATGGCGGAAGTTGGAGTCCTCAGTTGGAACTGGATCTGGACGTGGCCGGCTACTACAGCCTGATCTCGTTACCGCTGGGACATGCGGCTGCGGAACAGGCGCTGCAGATGGCGGCCAAGCGAGGTGCAATGAAGTGGCTGACTGGCAAACTGAGCGAAGTACGCGCGGCGCGCGTGCGAGCGAAGGTCGGCAAACTGGACCGCACGCTGGTGGTGGTGGAGAGCCAGGAACTGCTGGCGGGTCAGAAACGTGGCATTGCGGTGGCGTTGCGCAAAGCGAAGGCGGAGTTAGGCAAACTGGATCGACTGGTGCAAGCGAAACGCATCTCGCGCAGCAGCCTGGAGCAACGGATAAAGAAGACGCTTGCCCGCGAACATTTGTCGAACTTCGTGGTGACGAAGGTCGGCGGAGGCGACACCAATCCGACCTTACGCTGGCATGTAGATGCGGCGTTGCGCCGCCAACTGGAGAAGACCCGGCTCGGACGGCGGGTGCTGTGCACGGATCAACACCTGTGGAGCACGGGCCGGATTGTGCACGGGTTCCGTGGTCAGTGGAACGTTGAAGAACTGTTCCGCCGGGCCAAGAAGGGAGGCGTGGTGCCCTGGGGACCGTCGCATCAGTGGGCGGACGGGTCGCTACGTCTGCATACCTTTGCCACTGTGCTTGGGCTGATGCTTGTGAGTCTGGCGAAGATCGCGCTTGGAACAGGCAACTCCGCCCTCGCGATGATGGGCGAGCTAGCCGAAGTCCGCGCGACCCTGGTGCGTACGACGACGCGCGGGCCGGGGCGTCGGGCGACCGTGATGCTTGCACCGGACCTGACAGCCCAACAGCGCCGGGCGGTGAAAATCTTCGACCTCGACCGCTGGATGCCAACACTTCTTTCATGTATGACTAGCCGACCTCTTCGTACATGATTGATGCCCAAAACCCGGATTTACTTAACTTTGATGCGAAGGTAGGGCTAGAACGGAGACATGTTCGCTAATGACCTTTCGTACGTCAACGAAATTAAGGAGCGTATTGCAGCCTCAAACCAAGCGGCAGCCCGCATTCGCTCTGGCTCGCGAAAGGTCAAGCACAAGTGGAAATTGTAACCCCTTTGCTATCTCTCGCCTGCTCGGTTAGCGGCAGACGTGCAGAGTCGATGAGAGAGTCTGCCAGTATGTTATCGCGGCGAAGGAGTCAAAAACGACCCATCATTTGAGAGGTATGTTACTTCGAGGGATAAGTTGGCGATTCCAAACACTACAGTTCATCGCTATTAGTCACGCTGGCTCGCGGGCTGACCGCCATTTGAGTGACTTACAACCTGCAGATAAGAAGGAGACCCTCCAAAAATGCGTTGACCTTGGCAGGAACAATGATGTTAGCAGTGTGTGGCTTCTCGCGGGCGTATTGGGTAACGAGAACACTTCGGGCGCAAACGGCTGCACTGCCTGGAGCGGCGGTGAACGGATGAATAATCGAACGGTATCTTCAGGCGGCTATATTGCAGATGTTAGATCCGTTCACTACGTACTCTTTTCCGTCCGGCGGCCAAGTTCATCCGGCGACCGCATTTGCGTAGGGCAGCGGGCCGGATACATGCCGGCGGGCTCGTGACAAACGAGCGTCGTGAGAAAGGGGCGAGAGGAGGTTGATTCGGTATGACAGCCGCTTTGAATGCGACGGGTTTCTTTTATGCGAGATTCAACCATGCCCGCAGTTCGCGATGCACCGCGCTGAGCGGCAACGGATCCTTCGACGGCCGCAACGAGAAATCGGATGGCGCAATCACGAGCACTTCTTCCATTCCTTCCGCAGCAAACAGGTACACGGTATTCTTCCGGTACTCGGCATACTTCTCGAACTCCTCGAATAGGTACTCGTAGAACACCTCGAGATCCACGTACGAACCGAGCGTGTCCACCTGGGTCGGAATGGGGCTGACCGTGTCCTGGTCGGAAAAAATCAGCAGGCTCGTGAACGGCTTGATCTTATTGCGGATTCCGAAACTGATGATGGAAACGCTCGGGCGGGCGCGCCGTACCGCCTGGATCGTCGACCATTCGACGAACGTGTTGTTGATCAGCAACGTACCATTGCCGCTGAGCAGTGTGCTTCGGACGAATTCCGCCAGGCGCTGATCGTGCGCAAGGTCGGACTCCGCAGCCAGGACCTTCATCTCCTTCAGACGCGCGCTCAACTGCCGCGGCCCCGTGATCTTCTCGGTCGTGAGGACCCGGTTTACCTCGTGCATCAAGCGCCTGCGGTACTTATCCAATCCCGCATAGCTCAAATGCACTGCCGGTCCATGCGCCTTTGACTCGGCAAATCTCGAGTCCGCTTCGATAGCCCAAGCGTCGTATGCGGTATCGCGGGAAGCCCCGTACTCAGCGTCTATCGGAGTGCCATTGGGGCTGCCCGCCACAAGTTGCGGAATAAAATCGCCCACATCGTCGGGCAATTTTAAGGAAATCCTTTGGCCACGCTCGGCGATGCGCGTCCACATGCGGTCGGGACCTACGGGCAACTCCGCGGGCGCGATCACGACAACCAGCCGCGCCCGACCGTGCCGCGCAACTTCGGCGTCCAGTATCGGGTCGATTTCGGCGAAGACGCTCGCGATCGCCGCACGCCATTCCGGATAGTGGGCGTTGCGGTTCAAGAAATCGACCTGCTCGAGCGTGAACTGCCGCTTCGGCCAACTGCGTTCGTTCACGCCCATTCGCTGCTCGGCCGCTCGCACGCCCGCAAATACGCGGTCCACATCTTCCGCCCGGGAACGGCCCAGCAATTCGAATAGCCGCTCGTAGTAACTCTGCTCGGCCGGGAACAGCAGTTCCCATTCCCGCATCTGCTCGAAACAATAGGCGCCGAACGTCACGGGAAGCCGGTCCAGGACGCCATCGTCGATCAGCGTTTTCAGTTTCACCGAGAGCGAACTCATAGCAGCAGTTCTTTCATCGGCCTTCCGGCAATCTCGGGGACCTTGACGCCCAGCAATTCGGCAGCGGTGGCACACACGTCCACATGCGTCACCGGACGAAGCGTCTCGGCTTTCGGAACAGCGGCGCCCAGCGCGAGCAGCCAGGTATTACGGCACGATGGATCGCCGCTCCGGTGATTCAGGAATCCGTTCGCCGTGTTTTTATCGCCGTCGCGCCCGAGTTCCGGCAACACCAGCAGCGTCGTCTTGTCCTTGTAATGCGGGTTCGCCTGGATCTCGTCCCACAGCATGCCGGTCAAGCGGTCCGTTTTTGTGATCGCCTGCAGATACAGCGAGTAGGAGCCCCAGTGGGCAACGTCCATGTCCCAGAAGTTCACCAGCATCAATCGCGGCGCGAACTCGCGCATGATTTCGCGCGCGATGAAGAACGTGAGCTCGTCTCCAGAGGTGGGCGCCTCGGGCCCGTTGATAAACTCTACCAGCCCACGCGTCAGTGTCTCGTGAACTTTGCGGTCGAGTTGGCGTCCCGCTTTGAAGATGGTCCACCCCACGCCCTCGTATCCCTCGCTGAGAACATCCTCCAGCCGCCTCTGCACCGCCTCGCGGTCGGCAACGGATTGGGACGAGGTTTGTTTGACGATGTTCTCGACGGTCTCGAGCAGCAGTTGCTTGGGTAGAACAACGTTTGCTCCGTAGTCCGGACCGAACATCGAATCACCGCTCGCGCCCATGCTGGCGAAACTCTTATTGGTGGCCACGGCCCAGGTGTCCGTCGGAGGCGTCTTCCTCTGCTTCCGGTACCGTTCGAAGACCGTCGGACTCGCGGGAGGCTGAAATCCGAAATCGTCCACGCGTTGCCAGTTGCCGGTGAGGATACTCGCGGTCGAATTGAAGTGCGAGAGCACACCTGCGTTCGTGCAGGCTCCGAAGAAATATCCTTGCGGACGGAGTTCGACCAGCCGAGGAATATTGCGGAGCCCATCGGCGGAAAAGGTCTCCGCGTAGCGGACACCACCGCCGAAAGTGACGATGATCACCTTATTGCCGGGGGCAGGCTCAGCATTGAGCCACTTCGGGAAGATCCGCCCGGCGATCGCCAGGCCGGCTCCCCGCAGAAACGTTCTTTTTGAAAACCGTACCATCAGTATTCGGTGATCTCGCCTCCGATGATTTTTCGGCGGACGTTCTTACCGAGATCGAGCGGGTGATCGTAACCCGCCTTGATCTCGCCGGTCGGTGAGTAATACGGGCCGATATCGCACGCCATGCTGCCCTTGCCTTCGTGGACAAAGTGGATGGCGGTGATCAATTTCGCCGACTTATAACCGTAACGTGACGGGTCCAGGAGCCGTAGCGGGGCACCGTGTTTGTCCGCCAGCGGCTTGCCCGCCATGTCGAGCGCCATCAATACGTGCGGCTTCAGCAGATCGTCAATCGTAAAGTACTCGTACCACTTGTCGGCGCAATCGACGCGCACCGCTTTTGCGGTGTTCTTTGGTTTGGCGAGTTCGACCAAGTGGCCGAACCGGAATCCGCCCCAAGTCGTTCTCGATGACCAGCACTGCACGCATTTCATTCGGGAACTCTGGTTTTCGTGCGGCAGTTTGCGAAGGTCATCGACCGAGAGGCTCAGCGGCTTGTCTACCAATCCGGCGACTTCCAATCGATACGTCTTCTGATCGATGGGCGGGACGGGGTTGTACCACATCAGCCGGAAGTTCAACTCATCGGGCTGGTCGCTCGGCAGGAGGACCTTTCGGTCGTTGCCCAGCACCCTCGATACCGGCATGGCGCCCGATGCGGCCAGAAATCGGCGTCGGTTCATTCACTCCCTCCCGTATTCGGGTCGGTGCACATGCCCGGGGGAACGACGGTCAATCGCTTCGCGCAAAACAAACCGAGCGGGCAGAGTCGGTAACGGCTGGAGTTGAACAAACGGAAAACCCAGAGAAACTCAGCGCCGCCACCAGAGCGCACCAGACCGCTTGTGCTCCCCATTGTAATCGCATACTGGGCGCCGGGGAAAATGCCGGTGCGACTGGCGCGACTGGCCGCCAGACTCCGTGACGCACACGCAGGTGCACGGCCGTGCCGCGCCCGGCACGGATCGCCCCTCCTATTTCGAATCCGAAAGTACATCTCAAGGCTGCCCGAGGATCATCGCGGCCTTCCGCGCGAGTCAGTTTTTATCTCTCTGGAACCCTACGTCTTCGAGTCTCCTGAAGCAGCAAGCCACAGCGACGAAGGTGTTCAAGACGAAGGTGCTCGAGACCCGAGCAAGACATCTATTAGAAATCCGGTCATCTGATAGCATGGTGGTTCGTAATTCCTAGCACAATATCTGAATCTCCTCTATAGGATCGCCATGAAGGTTTCACGTCGTAAGTACATCCAGACATCCGTAGCCACGATGGCCTGTGCCGGAGCGGGCACGGCGCTGCCCGCCGCAGGAAAAAGCACGAAAGAGATCGTCGGGAAGGGCTGCTTCTATCTCACCGAACTCCTCGGCAACCCCCAAAGCACGGACGTCCGCATCGCCAAGCAGGTCGGCGTCAATCACGTCATCGCCGGCGGCGGTCTCGAACGCGTTCGCCGCGAGCAGTACGTCGAAGCGGTTCGAAAGCAGAAAGAGGCGTTTGAAGCAGCCGGGATGAAAATCGCCGGCGTGGAGAGCCACCCGGTTCCGTTCGAAAGGATCAAACTTGGCGTGGATGGGCGGGACGAAGAGATCGAGAACACCAAGTGGGCCATTGAAGCGCTCGCTAAGAACGGCATCGACCTCATCTGCTACAACTTCATGGCGGGCCTCGGATGGACACGTACCAACCCGGCTGTGGCCGAACGCGGCGGCGCGCTAACCAGTGAGTTCGATCTGGAAGCCGCCAAAGCCCTCGGCCTCACGCGCTACGGCGAGGTATCCGAGGAGCAGATGTGGCGCAATTGCGAGTACTTCATCAAAGCGGTGATGCCCGTAGCCGAGAAATTCCGTGTCAAAATGGCGCTTCACCCGGATGACCCTCCGATCAGCCCGCTGCGCGGTATTGCCCGCATTATCACCAGCAAAAGGTCCTACGAACGGATCATGGACATGGTGCCCAGCGCTTACAACGGTGTTACCTTTTGCCAGGCGAACTTCGTCCTCATGAAAGAAGATATTTACAGTCTGGCGAAGGAGTGGTGTGGGCGGAAAAAGATCTTCTTTGTGCATTATCGCGATGTACAAGGTGACAAGTCACATTTCCGCGAGACCTTCCACGATAATGGCCCGACCGATATGGTCCGGATCCTGGAAGTTTACAGTAAAGCCGGATTTACCGGTCCCATTCGTCCCGATCACGCTCCGGCCCTCGCCGGAGAGGCGCAGAGCGGCCGGGCCACAGGTTACACCATGGGCGGCAAGGTACTTGCGTTCGGGTATATGAAAGGCATCATGGATTCGCTCGGCCTGAAATACGTGTAGGCCGGAGCCGGAGTTGCTGAAAGGGAGTTCACATTTTGACACGAAGAGATATAGGAAGACTCGCGCTGGCATCGATCCCGGCGGCCAAGGCGTTCGGCGCCAAACGGATCGACTCCAAGTTCAACGGCGTACAGATTGGGGCTATTACCTATAGTTTCAACCGGATCGCGATGCCCGATCCCGAGGCGATCATCAAGGCGTATGTCGACATCGGGCTCGGCGAGGCCGAACTGATGTCGAACCACTGCGAGGCGCTCGCCGGCGCGCCCGCGATGCCGATGATGCGCTTCCCGAGGGGTCCGCGCCCGCGTGGTCCCGGCGGACCAGGCGCGGCGGGTGGTCCCGGTGGTCCGGGCGCTCCTCCGCGCGCGAGCCGTCCTCAACCGACGCCCGAGCAGCAGGCCGAAATGCAGGCGGCGCGCGAAAAGGTCGCCGAATGGCGGAACAGCACCAGCGCTTCCACCTGGAAAGCGGTGACGAAGAAGTTCAACGACGCCGGTGTCGAGGTTGCCCTGCTCTGCTACAACATGCAGGACAGCATGAAGGACGAAGACATCGAGTACGGTTTTGCGATGGCGAAGGGCCTTGGCGTCCATGGCATTACCACCAGCACCACGTTGACTATGGCGAAGCGTATAGCGCCCATTGCCGACACTCACAAACTGCTGGTCGGCTATCACGGCCACGACGCGACGAACGATCCGAATCAGACGGCCACCCTCGAGAGTTACGATACATTGATGGCGTACGGCAAGTACAACGGTGTGAATCTGGACATCGGACATTTCACCGCCGCCGGGTATGACTCAGTCGCGTTCATTAAACAGCACCACGCGAAAATCACCAATTTGCACATCAAGGACAGGAAGAAGGACCACGGTCCTAACGTCGCCGTGTGGGGCACCGGTGACACACCGATCAAGGAAGTGCTCCAATTGCTGAAGACAGAGAAGTACGGTTTCCCCGGTAACCTCGAACTCGAGTACCCGATACCTGAGGGATCCGATATCATCAGCGAAGCGAAGAAGTGTCTCGCGTACGTCAAGAGTTGTCTGGCGTGAGCGCTCGACCGAAAGACAGCAACGTTTGCTTGGAGGTCTGAATGGAGTTTTCGAGGCGATACTTTTTTTACGGCAGCCTGCTGGCCGGAGCCATCCCCAAGGGAGGGTTCGGCGGCACGGTTTCGTTGAAGGCGGCGGGCTATAAATCACCCAACGAGAAGCTGAATTTTGCAGCCATTGGCTCGGGCGGACAAGGCGCTTCAAATATTGGCGCCGCCGCCCCGACGGAGAACATCGTGGCGCTGTGCGATGTGGACGACCGCCGCGCCGCGCCGACGTTCAACCGTTTTCCGAACGCGCCGAAGTACCGCGACTTCCGGCAAATGCTGGACAAGGAAGGTAAGAATATCGATGCGGTGATTGTCGCCACGCCGGATCACATGCACGCCACGGCTGCAATGTGGTGCATGGAACGTGGCAAGCATGTGTATGTTCAAAAGCCGCTGGTCCGCACCATCTGGGAGGCCCGCCAACTAAGGCAGGCCGCCGCGAAGTACGGCGTTGCAACCCAGATGGGTAACCAGGGATATTCGAACGAGGGTACGCGGCAGTGCGCCGAGATCGTCTGGAACGGTGACATCGGTGCCGTCACGGAAGTGCACGCGTGGAGCGATCGTCCGCTCTGGCCCCAGGGCCTTACCGAAATCCCGCCGCCGGAGCCCGTGCCGTCCACGTTGGATTGGGACCTGTGGCTCGGTGTCGCGGAGAACCGGCCGTTCACCGCGGGCGGCAAGACAGAACCGGACCGCTGGGGCGGATTTTTTTATCAGCCCTTCAACTGGCGCGGCTTCTTTGACTTCGGCTGCGGCGCCCTGGGCGACATGGCGTGCCACATCCTCGGTGCGCCCAACATGGCCCTGCACCTGTCTAAGCGGAAGATCATCGGTGTTGAGTGCGTGAAAAAGGAAGGGGTCAGCCCGTTCCAGTTCCCGAAACTTTCGGTGATCCGCTACGACTTCGCGCCGTACGGCGACATGCCCGCGCTGAAGATCTTCTGGTATGACGGTCTTAAGGAAAGCCCCAAGATCGAAGGCGTTCCGGAAGGCGAGTGGATCGGCGACCCGCCGTTCCTGATGCGGGCCGCGAGCGGTCCCGGTGGCCCGGGAGGTCCGGGCGGACCTGGTGGGGGCGCCCGCGGCGGACAAGGGCGTGGACCAGGCGGTTTCGGCGGACCGGGAATGATGCGACCCACTGGTTTCGAATTCCACTCACCCGGCCGAGTCTTCAACTGGGAGCAGTTTGAAGCGCTCAAGGCAGCTCCTAAAGACCAGCTCCGGTTCCCGACACCGGACGGCAGCCTCTTCATCGGAGACAAAGGCATGTTGACGACGGGCACTTACGGCGACGTGACTCGTTTAATCCCCGTCGAGAAAATGAAGGACTACAAGATGCCTCCGCCGCTGCTGACACGCTCGCCCGGTCACATGCGGGACTTCATCCGCGCTTGCAAAGGCGGCGACCCGGCCTGCTCGAATTTCGATGTGGCAGCGCCGTTCGTTGAATGGATGCTGTTGGGAGTGATCGCTCTTCATCACGAAGGCAAGCTCGAATATGACCCCGACAAGATGCGGATCACGAACAACGCAGACGCGAACAAGTTGCTGAAGCCCGTCTTCCGAAAAGGCTGGGAATTCCACACCGTGAAGACATAGCCAACTCGGGCCGGCGGTTCTCCGCACCACCGTCGGCCTCGATTTCTTCGGGGGAATGATCCTAAGGACGCCGGCATTTCACCAGCCCGAACACGCGTTTCCGCACTACAATCCGGAAAACCCACAGACGTACTTTACGTGAGCGTTCAGTATAAGGGTCGAGATCGAGATACGCTAACAACCGGATCGCTCTCAGTGCTCCCGCCCCGTGTCACACCGCCCAGGAATTATCTTCCAGACCCAGCACCGACTGATCGTGCTCGCCGAGACGCATCAACTCGAGACGGATCGCGCTCACCAGCGCGTGCCAGCTTGCCTCAACGATGTTGTCCGAAACCCCCATCGTGCACCAGGTGTCTTGGCCGTCGGTCCACTCGATCACGATACCCGCTTTCGCGGCCGTGCCTTTTTGCGGTTCGAGGATGTGGACCCGATAATCGGTGAGCTTCACCTGCCAGACTGCCGGGTAGAGGTTCGACAAACAATTGCGCAGCGCGGTGTGCAGCGCATTCACCGGCCCGTTACGAGTCGCTGAGGCCGCGAACACACCCTCCTGCACCCGGACCGAAACCGATGCCGTACTCTGGCTTCGTTCCTGTCCCGTCGCTCGCGTGATCACTTCGTAGCTCATCACCTCGAAGGGGCGAGCATCCGGATGGAGAGCCTCGCGAAGCAGCAGTTCGAGTTGGCCGCCGGCGGCGTCGAAATCGTAGCCATCTTGCAGCATCTGCGTAATGCGGTCGAAAAGTTCGCGCCGCGCAGCGTCCGACAGGTCGCGGGCCATCTCAAAGCGATTCAATTTGGGTGCAATGATATCTTCAGGAAACACAGCGAGCATCTCTCCACTCCATTATGCGGCTTTCCCGGCGAATTTCTCCTCATAAACCGGAGCAAGCCACGAACGATAAGCCGGAATACGCCCGCGTGTTGCTTCATAGTAAAGCCCCCGCAGCCGATCCGTGATGGGTCCGATGGCGCCTGCCCCGACAGGCCGGTTGTCCACCGAAACGATCGGCCCCACCTCTACAGCCGTACCTGTGAAGAAGAGTTCGTCGCAAATGTAGAGTTCGCTCCGGCCGATGCTTCGCTCTTCGACTTCAAGGCGCATTTCTTTCCTGGCCAACTCGATGACGCTCGCCCGCGTGATGCCCTCGAGGATGTTGTCCGTTGAGGGCGGCGTATAGAGGACGCCGTTGCGCGCCATAAACACGTTGCACGTCGCTCCTTCGGCTACGTGCCCACTTTCGGTCAGAAAAATCGCCTCGTCGTGTCCCGCCCGGCGCGCCTCGTCCGTCGCCAGTACGCTGTTCACGTATGCGCCGCAAATCTTAGCGCGCCCGGGGATCGCGTTGTCCTGAATGCGACGCCACGACGCAACACCGACGTGGAGCCCTTTCCGGCTGTCCAGGTAATCTCCGAACGGCATCGCGACGATGGCAAATGCATCGTTATCATCCGGAGCGACGCCGATGCGCGCCGACGACTTGTACGCCAGCGGCCGGACGTACACATTTGTCCGGAACTGATTGCGCCGGCACAACTCGGCGGTGATCTGCGCCAGTTCCTCCGAATCCACCGGAAGGTGTATACGAATGATCCCGCAGTTGCGGCGCCAGCGTTCGTAGTGCTCCACCGGCCGCACCAGGTACAGATCCTGGAGCGAATCGTTCCAGTAGCCGCGAATGCCTTCGAAAACGCCGGTGCCGTAGTTCAGCGCATGCGTCAGGATGTTGACATTCGCTTCTGCGAGCGGCACATACCGCCGGTTAAAATACACCACCGTATTGGGGTTGACCTGCTCGCCTTGCATGGGTCAGACCTCTTGCAAAAACACCTGGCGGCCCCGCGCCAACGCCGCGCGGTCGAGTTCGAGCCAGCGTTCCGTCTTCACGAGCCGTTTTAACGCGGCGTCGATTCTTGCTTGGTCCAAGACTTGGGTCGCCTCGAGCATCGCGCCGAGCATCACAATGTTGCCTGCCCGCGCATCGCCCACCTGGTCCGCGATCTCCGTAAACGGCTTGATGACGAAGTGCACATCCTCACGGAAGACCCCTTCGGGCAGCGTGTCGCTGTTGTAGAAAACCCATCCGTCGCGATCGACCGAGTCGATGAATTTACGCAGCGAGGGTTCATTCAGGGCGAACAGAACGTTCGGCTTCGTCACCAGTGGCGAGTCCACCGCGTGGGTGGAAATCCGGACGTGGCAGTTCGATGTGCCCGATCGCATCTCCGGCCCGTACGAGGGCAGCCATGACACTTCGAGCCCGGAGTTTAGCCCGGCTTCGGCGAGCACCTGGCCGAGCATCAGAACGCCCTGTCCCCCAAACCCGGCGATTCGAATCCGCAGGTCCGCCACCTTCGACTGCGTCGTCCGCTCTTCTCCAACTGCGCCGTTCGACGCGAGCTTCAGCACTTTCGGCAGATCCTCCAAAGGCGGCGCGGCGGGCGCCGGCGGGCGTCTTTGCCTCTCTTTCGTCTGATCGCGGTACACGCCGAGCGGGAACACCTTCGTCAGTTCGTCGCGCACCCAATGCTGCGCGTCAACCGGCGTCATCTTCCAGATCGTCGGGCACGGCGAAAGGATTTCCACCAGTGAGAACCCGATGCCCCGAACCTGGTTCTCGATAGCCCGCTTCACCGCTTTGGCTGCGCCGAGAATCTGTTTGCTATTCCCCAGCGCGACTCGTTCGATGTACACGGGAGCGTCCAGGCTCGCCAGCAGTTCGGATACATGCAGCGGATAGCCTTCGTTCCAAACATTTCGGCCGAAGGGCGTCGTAGTGCTCTTCTGCCCGATCAGCGTGGTCGGCGCCATCTGACCGCCGGTCATCCCGTAAATCGCATTGTTCAGGAAGAACACCGTGATCGGTTCGCCGCGATTGGCTGCGTGCAGGATCTCCGCCGATCCGATCGCCGCCAGATCGCCATCGCCCTGGTAGCTCATAACGATGCTGTCCGGGCGGGCGCGTTTGATCCCCGTCGCGACGGCGGATGCCCGCCCGTGCGCCGCCTGCACGTTTCCGACATCGAAGTAGTAGTAGCCAAATACGGAGCAGCCGACGGGCGTCACCAGGATGGTCCGGTCCTGCACGCCCAACTCGTCGATCGCCCGCGCGATGAGCTTGTGGGTGATGCCGTGCCCGCAACCAGGGCAATAGTGCGTCTGGTGCTTGTCGGTCGACTTGCGATCGAACACCTGGTAAAACGCGCCCGCGCGCTCCTGGAATTCCTCGTAGTGCTCGAGATGTTCCGGACAGCTAATCATGGATGGCCACCTCCTCGAGAATCGATGCCGGCCAGTACGGTTTGGCCAGGTCCCAAACGAATTCCAAAATCTCGTCGAAAGCCGGAACGTTGCCGCCCGTCCTGCCGTAAAACTCAACCGGACGCCGGCCTTCAACAGCCAGCCGGACGTCCTCGACCATCTGGCCATTGCTCAACTCGACAACTCCAAACACCGCTGCCTGCCTTGACAGTTCCCGCAGGACGCGCGTCGGGAACGGATACAAAGTAATCGGCCGCAACAACCCGACTTTGAGTCCCTGGGCGCGCGCGGCTTCAACCACAGACTTCAGGATTCGTGCGACGATTCCGTAGCCCACCAGAACGATGTCCGCATCGTCGGTCCGCACCGATTCGAAACGCACTTCCTCACGCTCGGCGCGGTGGTATTTCGCATTCAGGTGCCGGACATAATGTTCCATCTCGTCGGGATCGAGATAAATGGAACTGATCAGATTTCCGCGCGTTTCCGCGTTGCCTTGAACGGACCAGGGGGGCGGCGGGGGAATGGTGGCACGGCTCGCGAACTCGACGGGTTCCATCATCTGGCCGATGTAGCCGTCGGCCAGAACGTACACGGGAGTGCGGTACCGGTCCGCGAGTTCGAACGCCAGAGCCGTGAGGTCAGCCATCTCCTGAACGGAGTCGGGCGCAAGGACCAGTGCGCGGTAACATCCGTGCCCGCCGCCTTTCACGATTTGAAAATAATCGCCTTGTTCCGGCGCGATATTGCCGAGGCCGGGACCCGCGCGCATGATATCCGCAATGACACATGGCAGCTCGGCGCCGGCCAGGTAGCTGACGCCTTCCTGCATAAGGCTGATGCCGGGGCCGCTCGACGCGCTCATCGCCCGGATGCCCGCCGCCGAGGCCCCATAGATCATGTTGATTGCCGCTACTTCGCTTTCCGCTTGAAGGAAGGTGCCGCCTGCCTGAGGGATGTAGTACGCGGCCGCTTCGGCAATCTCGCTGGCCGGAGTAATGGGATAGCCGTAGAACGCGCGGCAGCCCGCCAGGACCGCACTCTTGATGATCGCTTCGTTTCCCTTGATGAGTTGTTTGGCCATGGCTCCTCCTCAGGCGACCGCCTGCTCCTGCACCACAGGTGCCTTTGCGGCGACAACCCGGCGGTAAACCGCGATGCCTCCAGGTTCCGGGCAAACATAGAAGCAGAGGCCGCAAGCCGTGCAACCGTGCCCGATATACATCGCCGGGTGATAGCCATACCGGTTCAGGTGCTCCGCCAGGCGAAGAACGTGCGGCGTGCATGCTTCCACGCAAAGACCGCAACCCTTGCACTCATCCGGATTCGTTACTACTGTGCCTTTATCGAGTTTCGTTGTGTCCGACATCTTGCCTCCTATACGGCGAGGGCACTCTGAGCAGTCAGGTAGTGCGCCTTCGCGGCGAAGTCATGCAACTCGTCACGGAACTTTGGATCGGCGACGGCGATCAGGGCTTCCGCTCGCTGCCACAACGTCTTGCCGTGAAGATAGGCGGTGCCGTGCTCCGTGACAACATAATGCACATCGGCCCGCGATGTAACTACCCCGGCACCCGGATAGAGAACGGGGACGATACGCGAGACGGTCCCGTTCTTGGCAGTGGAGGCGAGCGCGATGATCGGCCGCCCGCCCTTGGAGCGCGCCGCCCCGCGCACGAAATCCACCTGCCCGCCCACGCCGCTGTATGGCTTCGTTCCGATAGAATCCGCGCATACCTGGCCCGTCAGGTCCACCTGGATCGCGGAGTTGATCGCCACCATGGCTTCGTTCTGCGCAATGACGAAGGGGTCGTTCACATAGGCGGTTGGGTGCATCTCGAACATCGGGTTGTCGTTGATGAAATCGAACAGGCGCTGCGTGCCCAGGACAAACCCGCAAACGATCTTGCCGCGATGGATGTTCTTCCGCATCCCGTTGACTGCGCCGCACTCCACCAGGTCGATAATGCCGTCCGAAACCATCTCGCTGTGCACACCGAGGTCGCGGCGGTCGCGCAGAAACCGTAGGACAGCGTCCGGGATGCCCCCGATCCCGGTCTGAAGAGTGGCCCCGTCCGGAATGAGCGAAGCGACACGTGCGGCAATCCGCTCCTGCACTGGCGTCGACGGTTCGACGTGCAGTTCCGCCAACGGCCGGTCCGTCTCGACGATCGCTCCCACCTGGCTGACGTGCAGAAAGCTGTCGCCGAAAGTGCGCGGCATCCGGCGGTTGACTTCCGCGATGACCCGGCGGGCGCAACGGGCGGCGGTCAATCCGCAATCGATACTGGTTCCGAGACTCAGAAAGCCGTGTGAATCCGGTGTGCTGGTCTGGACGATAGCCACGTCCAGCGGCAGTTCGCCCGATGTGAATAGCTCCTCAATCTGACCGAGATGAATGGGAGTGTAATCGGCACGTCCTTCGCAAACGGAGTTCCGGACGTTGTCTCCCACGAACAGTGCGTTGTGCCGGAATACCCCTTCATATTCCGGACGGGTATATTCGGCTGGGCCAAACGTGAGCATGTGCACGAGTTCGACATCACGCAGCGTTTGAGCGCGACCGAGCAATGCGTTCAGCAGTGGAACTGGAGTGCCGCACCCCTCGTGAATGTAAACGCGATTCCCCGAGTGGATCATCTCGACAGCCTCAGCCGCTGTGCGTAGCTTGCCCGCGTATTCGTCAACCCAGCTCATACATAAACACCACTTGCATGTGGTTCACCAAGGATTACCGGGCGCTCATTAAGCTAATAAGGCCATTAACTCCTTTTATTCAATCCGACTTTGAATGACTTACAGGCAATTCTGAGAGCGCAGGAGCGAGAAGACGCGGGTTAAAGCACCCAAGTGGGCGACCTCGCGCAGCCGATATCCTCACCGACTTCCAGGCGTCCGGCACACGCATAGCGCGCACCCCCAACTCAGTGTAAATCAACAACCCGCAAGGTCAACTCCGATATCCGCGCCAAAACAGAACGAACCCAAACGGGGACGCCCGGCGCGACGCTCTCACCGTCAGCGGAACTTCCGTCGGACGGCCTATCATTGACATACAGGCGGTGGATGTCGAAGAGCCAAACAGTTGTTTCCCTTGCAGTAATGCTGCTTCCCCTGCTTCAAGCGGGACCTGTGATCAACACCGGCGGGATCGTCAACGCCAGCGGCTACCAGGCCAAGTTGGCGCCCGGAGCGGTTTTCGCGATCTTCGGGAAAGGACTTGGACCGGATAGTCCTGCCGTGGCGCAGGCCCCGGACTACCCCCCGAATTTGGGTGGGACTACGATAACCTTCACTCCGAAAGGTGGCGGCGTGGATGTGAGCGCAAGACTCGGCTATAGCCGCGCAGATCAGGCCGTGGGTGTCCTTCCGTCGTCGACGACCCCCGGCGAGTATTCTGCCGTCGTGTCTTACAGCGGTCAGTCCAGTCCCCCACAGCCGGTCATAGTGGCAGCCCGCAGCTTCGGGATCGCCACTGCAAACAGCGGCGGCACCGGACCGGCGCAAGTGACCATCGGCAACGTGAATAACGGTATCAGCCTTGTCCGGCTGACAACCGGCAGTACCTCCTTCAACGGATATTCGTGGTCGCTGACCCCGGCGCACCCCGATGACACGTTGGTGATTTGGGGAACCGGCGGGGGCGCCGATCCGGCGAACGACACCGGCGGAACTTCCGGCGATCAATCCGCCGGGGGTCAATTCAAAGTGCTGGTCGGCGGGACGGAGGTCGCGCCAGTGTACGCCGGGACCTCGTCCGGATTCCCCGGCTTGTGGCAGATCAATTTCCAAGTGCCCTCAAACGCGAGTCCAGATTGTTTCACCCGCCTACAAGTGATCGCTGGTGGTGAAGCCAGCAACGCCGCCACAATCGCTATAGCCGCCCCCGGCCAACCCTCATGTTCGAGCGACACCTATAGCGCCGATACGATGTCGAAAATCGATGCGGGCGGCACTCTCATCGGGGGATCGTTCGCGATATTCAAAACGACCGCGACCAATTCGTTCGTGCTCGACGACGGCACTCGCACGTCCCCGATCACGACGACGACGGAATCGGGAGGCGGCTCGATCGGCAGGTACTCAGCCGCAGCCATAGCCGATATGAACTCGGGGATCCACATCGACAAGTGCACCGTCTTTCAGAAGACGGCGTACTCGCCCTTTCTGGGAATCGGTGTGCCGGACAGGTACCTGGATGCGGGCGCCACGCTCGCGCTAGCCGGACCCGGACTCTCCTCCAGCACTGGATTGCGGCGAACGCCGAACACCGTGTACAGTGCGACGCTCCCATCGGGCTCGGTCCAATCGGGGAGTTACACGATTTCGGGCGGCGGAGGCTCGGATATCGGAGCTTTCAGCCGCACGATAGACCTCCCGGGAGACTTCGCCGTCACCAACTTCGACTCGATCGCTACCATTAATCGGGCACAACCCCTTACCGTCACATGGACCGGTGGAGGGTCCGGAGACGTACAGGTCGGCGGCACCTTTCAGACGACGATCAGCGGTAGCGGCGCGAATCCGGCTAGGTGGCTCCTGCAATCCACTTCGTTCTACTGTCGTCTCCCGGCGAGCGCCGGCACTTACACCGTTCCGGCAAGCGTATTTTCCCTGCTGCCGGACTCGAGCTTCGACCTGACAAGCGGGAACCAGGCGTTTTTGTCCGTGAGGGCTATCCTCGATACTCGGCACGGTTCGGGCCGATTTCCGCTGGCCAGCGGCGGCCAGACCGACTGGGGGACCGTCTCCTATTCGATCGGCGTGACGAAGAACATCCCGGTTTTACCGTAAGCCGCGCGGTTGCGTCGGCACCACTAGCATCGCTACCGATGCCGTCGAACCGGGTGGGCCGGCAGAGCCTTCGGTTTCGAAACGTTCAGCAGCGACACCCAGCGACTCCAACTCGATCGCTACGAGCCGGGCACGGACGGATGACAGGTCTTGCGCGCCGCGCCGTGCGCCTTCACCGTTCGCATACGCCGCGATCCTTACGTGCGCAACGGGATAGGCCTTGAGTATCGAAGCGACTTTCGCGAACTGGTCATCCGAACTCATCAACAATCGAGTTGTCCCGTCCTCGAATCGCAATCGGTCGAACGCAATCCAACCGTGTTCGCCGGTCGTGTTGTCCAACGCGCGGATCAACCGGGCTTCGGTGGTGTCGCGGCCGGTTTCGATGCGGACTCCATCCGGCAAGACAAACAATTCTGTCGAGTTCGATTGCGTATTCCGGGGATCCGCGACCAGCAGCGCAACCGATATGACAACACAGAGCAGAAGCGCGGCGACAATCCAAGGTCCCCATTGGCGCGAGCCGGCATCGAACTGCAGGGTGCCGTTCGTTCCGATCAGACCGGCGAATTGACAGGAGAGTTCGGCTTCGACGCCCCTGCCCTGTTCGTCGAGCATTTTCGCCAGCGAGTGCGGCGTTGTGCCGAAGGCTGCTGTCCGGTGTCGCAGCACGCCGACGATCATCAACGCGGACATGCGCATCAACTTATCGGCGGACGTCGATTTCAGTGCGGCCGACTCCGCAACAAGGCCAATCGCCTCCGGTTCGCGCGCGTCAAACAGAAGAAGCAGGAAGCCTCGTGCGAGACCCAATATCGGAAAGTTGTCCCGAATCAGATCGACCCGGAGTTCGCGATCAGGCCGGCGGCGCGGCTGAGAAACAACGGATCGCCAGCTCTGCTTCTGAACCGTGCCAGGATTACCGCCGAACTGAGCCGCAATCCGCTTCGGATTGCCGATTCTGTCTCATCGAGACGGCCGGCAAGGAAGCTGATCGAATCGCCGGGGATAAGGTTGGATAGTTCGGTAATCAGACTAGCGGCGGCCGTGCGCCTCGGCGCCGGATACGAAGCCAACGTCATTGTGCGCGTCTCACTTCGCGAACGTCAAACGCGCGCCGGTTGTGAACAGCGTGTCGTTTTTCTTGAAGCCCGGAACGGGATCGCTCAAGAAGCGATCGCTGAACGTGAGCTGCCAGTTGAACCACCGTCGGATAGCCGTGATGAATGACAAGTCGAAATTGATGCGATTGCTGGAATCCGATACGCCGGGATAGTAGAACAACCGCTCCTGGAACGACGCGCGCTCCGTGAACTTGTGATTAAATGTCTCCCCCAACAGGATTTCGGCGCGGGTCCGGTCCAATCCCGTCGAGAAAAATTCACGGTTCATGGTCGCGCCCGTTTGCAGGTCGAAGGTCGTGCGTGGGTTTGCAATCACGTGGTATCCCATTCCACCCGCGGGCACGAATCGCAGGTCGAGCGATTGGAACTGATCGTTCTCAATATCGACCGAACCGAACGCGAACCACTTCCTGGTCAGATTCAGGTTGTAGCTGATGCCTCCGCGTTTGGCATTGGCCGTCGTGACGTTCGATCCGGTGATCCTTCCCGTCGAGTAGATCGAAGTAAAGTACGTGGAGATCTTATCGCGAGTGGTTGCACGAGCGGCGTTCGCACTGAGATTGAACGTCTGCGTTTCGGCATTGCCCCTGCTTTGCGCAAACCCGAGATCGAGAAATCCGGTCCACAGATCGACGAGCCGGGGATTACGATAGCGATCGACCTCCGCCTGGTACGCAGCCTGGTCGTCCTTCGACCGGATGAATTCGACAGTATCCCGCGGCGCGGTAATCGTGCCCGCATCGGCGGTCTTCACCGTAATGGTCGTGCCGGAGCTGTTCACTGTGCCGACCAACATCTGGCCGCCCTTCAATCCGACATTCAGGGGTGTTGAGGAGACGACTCCGGTTACAGCGTCCCACGGAATAGTCACCTCACCCGCGAACTCCGACTTGAGGACAACCTTCTTGCCGTCGAAGCGGACGATGGTACCGGAGATCCGGTCATCATTCTTGAGCGTTAATTGGTCGGCCCACAACGGGTAAGTAAGCGTACTGACGAGAACCACGAAAGCGGGCAATAGAGCGAGTGCTTGCTTGAACACCGGCGCGATCACCGGCGCAGCGGAACGTATTATGGGTTTCATGAGAGTGAGGCCAGCGCTAGGCCCGCGTACTGCTTGCTCGGCAAGGGCCATTCTCGAAGAGGCCGGATATGGTTGACACGATGGACGGTCCCAGCGCCGGAACGCTGATAAATGCCGCGGCGACGTCTTGCTTCCGCGGATTCATCTCAATACTGAGACGAGATGCGCGTGATACCCTCAGACAGAATCGATGAGGCTGGAAAATAGAGTCGCCCTCGTGACGGGCGCGGGCCGCGGCATTGGCCAAGGTCTCGCAGCCGGATTCTCCGAAGCGGGCGCACGTGTGGCCGTGCACTATCTCAACGAGGCTGCGGAAGCCGCCGCTCTGTGCCGCGGCATCAATGATCGGGGCGGCGAAGCAGTGAGTTTCCAAGCGGACCTTTCACGATCTGAGAATCGAGATCGCCTGTTCTCCGAAGTGATCGCGCATTTCAGGAGGCTTGACATTCTTGTGAACAATGCGGGCCTCGATCCTGGCTTGGTCGATTTCCTGACGTCCACCGAAGAACTGTTTGACTCCGTGCTCGCCGTCAACCTGAAAGCCATCTATTTCGGTTCGCAGGCAGCGGCGCGGCAGATGATCCTGCAACAGTCGGGAGGGAAGATCATCAACATCGGCTCGATTCACAGCTTTGTAACTGTCGCGCACCGCACCGCCTACGCTGCGTCCAAAGGGGCGTTGAACGCTTTGACGCGAGCCCTCGCTCTCGATCTTGCGCCGCACCGCATCAATGTAAATGCAATCGCCCCCGGATTTATCGAAGTCGAGCGGAGCATGCAGTCGATCCCGAATTACGATCGGCAGAGGATGGGGCAGTCGATCCCTTGGGGACGCGTCGGAATGCCCAACGATATCAGCGCGCTGGCGGTATTTCTGGCGTCTGCGGAGTCGGACTTCATCACCGGACAGGTGTTTGCGGACGACGGCGGCACTTCCATCAAAATGGCGCTATAAGCTCGGATTTCCGAGTTGCTGCCGCGGTTTTTAACCACGCTTCGAGTGGACCGCGTATATAATGAAGCGACATTGAACAATGGTTCCGACGCCCGGGTGGGGATTTACGCGGCGGCGCCGGGTGCGGGAACTGCTGACGGAGTTCTATTATGAGCCCAGCCGAAGAACTTGATAGAGAACCGAACGCCTCAAACCACAGCACAATTCCTTTCCAGAGCGAACCGAAGTCCCTCATTTCCGAATCAAGCCACGTTGACAAGATTCGCGATATTTTATTTGGCTCGCAAATGCGGGATTATGACTCCCGCTTCCAGAAACTCGAGCAGAATCTCGCCAAAGACAGCGCCGAACTGAAGGACGAAGTCCGCAGGCGTATTCAGGTACTCGAAGATTTCGTGCGGAGAGAATTCGAGCTCATGCAAACACGGCTCGGAAGAGAGCGCGAGGAACGGTCCGAAGCGGACCGCAGACTCGCGGACGAACTGAAGGCCGCGAACGAATCACTTTCGGCGAAACTACACGAAGTGGAAGAGGCGGGATACGAAGCGCAGCGGCGGCTGCACGATGAAATGTTCCAGCAGTCGAAAAATCTGCGGGACGACATCCAATCGTCGCAGGAGCATGTCCTGGCCGCGCTCGAAGCTCGCATTCAGGAGTTGAAGAACGCGAAAATCGATCGCGCCAATCTGGCCACCATGCTGACCGAAGTAGCGATGAAGCTGACAGGCGACTTCCGCATTCCCGAAAACTGATATGCCCGGCTCGGGTAACGGGCATTCCGAACGGATCGAGCACAATTCGCCCGCCCCGGACGGCGGCTTGAACGAACTTCGTCACTTGCTGGTCGGCCCTGAACGCGACCGCCTGTCCGCGTTGGAGCAGAGGCTGAACAGTCCAGCGGGTCTTGCCTCCGAGGTCGGGGCCGTGCTGCCGCAATCCATCAGGTTGAGCACCGCTCGCGACGGCCGGCTGCGGACCGCTTTGGAACCGATCGTCACCCAAGCCATCCGGTCCTCCGTTCAGAAGGATCCCAGCATTGTCGCGAATACCCTGTATCCGGTGATCGGTCCCGCCATTCGAAAGGCGGTGGCCGCAGCGCTGGGACGAATCGTCGAATCGCTGAACCAGACACTCGAATACAGTCTCTCGTTGCGCAGTCTCAAGTGGCGTTTCGAAGCGTTGCGGACCGGCAAACCCTACGGCGAAATCGTGCTTGCCAGAAGTCTGCACTACTCGGTCTGCCTCGTGTTCCTGATTCATCGGAAGACCGGACTTCTGCTACAGCAGGCCTCATCGGAGTCGCACGTCGTGCGCGAGCCCGAACTTGTCTCGGCAATGCTCACCGCTGTGCAGGACTTCGTGTCCGACTCGTTCGAAGGCATCGACTTGCAGGAACTCGAAGTGGTGCAGGTGGGAGAGTTCAACGTTTGGGTCCAGCACGGTCCCATGGCCCTGATCGCCGCAGTCATTCGGGGAACCCCGATTGCCGCGTTACGCAGTCGAATCGAGTTGCAGCTCGAGACGATTCACCGCGAACTGAGCGCCGCGCTGGACGATTTCAACGGAGACGCCGCTCCGTTCGGAGTTGCCAAGCCGCACCTCGAAGCCTGTCTCGTCGGTGCGCTGCAGGACCGTCCCGGCAAAAGAAACACGGCGGTTTGGGCGATATCGATCGCCGCAATTGCTCTGCTTGCGGTCTGGATGTTCCTCAGCTATCGCGCTCAGACCCGCTTCGAAACATGGGTCGAGCGAATGAGGACCGAGCCCGGTTTTGTGGTCACAGCGGCAGAGCGGCACGGAACACGCTACACGCTTGCCGGACTGCGCGACCCGCTGAGCCGCGACCCCGCCCAGGTGACCGCCGAAATGGGAGTGCCCGCCAGCAACGTTGAGTTCCGGCTAGAGCCCTATCAATCTCTGCGTCCCGAGTTCGTCAATGCCCGCAGACTCGAAGACCTCATGAGCGATCTCAAGGCGGAAACGATTGGTTTCGCGACGGGTAAGTCCAACTTCGAGCCGGGAACCATCCCGGTACTGCGCCGGATCGCGTTCGATCTGCAGGCGCTGGTTGACACGGCGCGTGAGAGCGGACGCTCGGTGCACGTGGATGTGATCGGGTCCACCGACCCGAAGGGCTCGGCCGAAACCAACGTCGAACTGGCCCAGCAGCGTGCGGACGCAGTGATTGCCGCGCTGGTGGAAATGGGGTTCGATCGCAATCTCTTCGGCGCCGGCAGAGCCGAGAGCTCCCCAATGGATCGGGACAAAATCTCTAGCGATCCCGCGTCCCAACGGCACGCGATCCTGCGCGTCTCGTTATCCAAACCGCCGCGATGATCCAAAAGAAGGTGTGCATGATCGGGGCGTACGGTGTCGGGAAAACCAGCCTTGTTCGCCGTTACGTGGAAAGCATTTTCGATGAGCGGTATCACACGACGGTTGGCGTGCGAATCGATCGCAAGCAGGTGATTGCCGGCGGCGAGGACGTGCTGCTGCTGATCTGGGATCTGGCCGGAGACGACGAGTTCTCGAAGATCAAACCGTTCCACGTACGCGGCGCATCGGCGTACATCTTCGTTGTGGACGGCTGCCGCAAGAGGACATTGGACACGGCACTCGAACTTCATTCCAGGCTGACCGCCGCCAACGGAGCCGTCCCGTACGTGGTCGCCGCCAACAAGCGAGACCTTGCACCGGATTGGGAGATCGAACTCGATAGGGCCCGCACGTTCGCCGGCGATGAATCGAACCTGTTCGTCACGAGTGCCAAGACGGGCGAGGGAGTGGAAGCGATGTTCGTGCGAACGGCAACTCAGGTGCTCTTCGATACAGCGAGATGAGCGTGGCGCGAATCGACATCTTTGCGGCCCTGGAGGTCGTGGTACTCGAGAAGGATCGCGACGCATACCGCATCGTCAACTCTTCGTCACCGCCGTGGTGGATGCGCTTTGTAACGTCGCCCTCGCAGTCTGTCGCACGCGCCGATCTCGAGACCGCTTTTCCGTTCCTCGAATCGTTTCTCTTCGAAGCCGAGCAGATATGGCGCGGATCGACCGAGCATACATGGTCTTCCGAAGTATGGCAGCAGAAGGATCTTGCGGGCGAGGAAACCGCCCTCGAAGTGACGGCGGTGGGCACGCCCCACTCAGACGTTCTGCTGCTGCGTGTTGCCACGCCGGAATACCGCGAGCGCACCCGAGTGCTCGAGGAGGCGCGAGAGCGCGGACTGGCTCGTGAATTGCTCGATGGCCGTGTGCGCTCTCTCACGAACCTTAACGAAGAACTCGAAACGCGCGCGGTGGAAAGCGAGCGAATCAACCGTCTGAAGAGCGAATTCGTGGCCTCGATCAGCCACGAGTTGCGTACGCCGTTGAACGCGATGATCGGCTTCTCAACCTTGTTGCTTCAAGGACGCGCCGGGACGCTGAACCTTAAGCAGGCAGAGTTCGTCTCGCATGTACAACGGGGGGCTAATCACCTTCTCGCGCTGATCAACGATGTGCTCGAGCTTTCGAAGACGGACGCAGGCCGGCTTCTTTTGGAGAAATCCTCGTTTGTTGCGACGGGCGTTGTGGACGAGGTGCTCTCGTCGCTGCGGCCCCAGGCCGAGATGAAAGGCATCCTCTTGACCAGCCGGTGTCCCGAGAAGCTCACAGTGTACGCGGATCGTCTCCGAATGAAGCAGATCCTCTATAACCTGCTGAGCAATTCCATCAGGTTCACGGGCCGCGGCGGCACGGTCGATGTCGCGTTTGAACGCGGCCGCGACCGGCTGCTTTGCACCGTCACCGATACCGGTGTGGGCATACCGGAGCACGAACTGGCCAAGATCTTCGAACCGTTCTACCAGGGAGTAAGCAGTCAGCACTCCAAAGAAGGAACCGGACTGGGACTGGCCATCACGAAGCGCCTGGTGGAAGAGCACGGCGGAGCGATCGCTGTTGAGAGCGAACCGGGACGCGGAACCCGCTTTCACCTGTGGCTACCGGTTGAAGACGCTTCACAAGACGACACCTTCGCCGGTCCGGCATCCAGCGAAATGCCCGATTTGGGTTAGGTCTCAGAGTGCAATTGCAGAATCGCAAAGCGAATCATACCTTCTCACCCGTGAGACATTCAATGGGCCGAGCTTCGCTTACCACTACTGAGTATGTCGATGCCGCCCGCAGCGACGGTGCTGTGGTCTTTCAACTCTGGTTGAGCGCCAACGGCGGATCATGTTTCGCGGTGGGAAAGGTATTGTACGGACCATATCGGAGGGCATCGTGCGTTACGGTTCGGAGAGGTGAGCAGTCACGGAGTTTGGAAAGGTTCGTTTGTTCCAGACGCAGGGTGTGCACTCGTTCAGGCGGCTGGAGCACGACGCTGACTCGCTCAAGAGCGCGCCGTGCGGGCGGTTGGGCTCCCGGGCTTCCGGTCCCGGCACGGTGCCGGTGAGGCCCATTCTCAACCTCGTCCCCAAATATCGGAATCGCTGGCGGCCTAACACGCATGCGCCCGACTGTCCGAGAGCATCGATCGAGATCGAGACGAGACAGCCGTTCACTCAAGGATCTCAAGGATCATTATGATTGCAAACACTTCGTAGCCGGTGTAATATTCTGCATCGAGGAGAGTTGAACGACTATTTTGCGTAATAGGCTGCTCGTAATTGTTGCGCTGATCGTCGCAAACCTCATCGTTCCGCGTGTTCTTTCCGCAGAGTGTTGCAAGTTCTGCGGCTACGGAACAACGCTGTGGGAGACGTCGCGGCCGGATGGCGCTTGCGTTTTCTACTGTGCCGTAACCCAGTGTGACCATATGTTCTCAAGTACCACGAACTGTGACATTGGCACGTACAGTTGCTTTGACTATTTCAACGACCAGTGTATTGCCTATGTCCTGTGCGGCGATTAGAGGCGAACAATGGACATCAAAACGCTCAGTCGCAAGCGCGTTTTCAATATCGTGCTGTGGAGTGTTGCTGCAGCCCTGGTTGTGAATCTCGGCCGGCTAGTCTATAGAGGAGTAGCACCGATGAAGGTTCGGGCCGCTTCGCCCGCGTATACCGTCATCCGGACGGAAAAGGCTTTCGACAAAACCGGTACGCTTCGCTACACCAATGAGTATCTCGACGCCGTCCGCAGTGACGGCGCCGTCGTGTGGAGACTTTCGAGTTTGGTCGAGCGCCAACGGCGGATTGCTTTTCCCGATGGGAAAGGAATTGTGATCAACGAACTGAACGCGAAAGAGAGCACATACCCGAAAAACTTTCCCGGCCTTCGAGTTCGGCGCGATCCTGACACGTCTTGCTCGAGCGAGGCGGATGCGAGGGTGGGTATCGCATTTGAAGGTGCTGACTCTGTCGGAGGGCATCGTGCCTTGCGCTTCGGACAAGTGAGCCGTCACGGAGTCTGGAAAGGTTGGTATGTTCCAGATGCAGGGTGCGCACTGGTTCAGATGCGCCTGGAGCACGATGGGGGAGTTACCGTGCAGGAACTCGCTTCATTAACGGTTGGCGAACCTGATTCATCGCTGTTCCAAGTGCCGGCGAGTTTTGCAGAGACGCCGCCATCCGGGTTGTACATCCCCAAATGTCTCAATGGCAAATGCGACACGATTTCCGACTCGGTAAAAGCTCGCCTTGATGAGAAGTACTACAACTCGCGCCGTTAAGCTCTCCTAAAGTCGCACGGTGCTGGCCGGTTTGGTTGCCGGTGCGTCCAGTCCCGGCACAAGAACGTCGCCTGGGCAATTCGATTCCCCTTCCCAATCATTGAATATGTGACAGTTGCGCGAGAAACCCTTAACGAAGCCCCAGTTCGCCGCCCTGAAGTTCAGTCCGCCCCATGAACATATCGGAACGGAATGGTTCAAGCGCCGGCGATAACCTCCAGGGCCTAATCCGGCCTAACCCATCTAATGTCACCTGGGCCAAATTGCGTCACAAGAAACTCGCCATCTGTGCCGAACACTCGCCTGTTTATTCCGTCGACCACGGGCCACGTGCCATTCACCTTCATCAGACGGTGCACCGTACGTGAAGAAGGGTTGCTTCCAGCGCCCGCAACATAGTTCGAAGCAGCAACAACGAACACGTTGTCCGGAGCGGTCATAGTTATTCCCCGAATCACTGAACCAGCGCTCAGTCCTCTCCATCGGCCATTCACCAAAGACCGTGAGGGAGCGACTTGCACCACGCGCCGCTAAGCTCTCCTGAAATCCACGGTGTCCGCCGCTCGGGCTGCTGGTGCGTCCAGTCCTGGTGTCCTGGTATGTCCTGGTATCCTGGTACGGTGTGATTGAAAAGCATGGCCATCCATGCTATACCCGACTTGGAAGTATGCTTGTTATCCGTCCCCAGCAGATGCGGGTTTTCGAGGCAGACGTGTCGCGCCGCTTCGAAGACCGGGCAATCGCATACATCCGAACCCGGTTTGACGATCACGGTGACATCGCGCGGCGGGTCCGAGACGGTATCCGAAATGCCGTTCTGCTCGGATTGACCGAAGATGCCGATCTCCTGCGGTACCTGGAATTGCGATTCTCGCTGGGTGACGATTTCGATCGTGGCGGACGGTTCCCCGCGATCGAGGCCGTGTTTCGATCGGAACGATACCGGCCGGAAGTGAAACTCGACCTGGCTGTTCAACTGGCCATGCCGGGGGACGAGCCGGATGTTGAAAGCGAACCAGAAGACTCGAGGGCGCCGGAGCAGGCAAACGCGCCAGAAGAAGCAGAGGAAGTTGTGGGATTTGTTCTGGAGCCCGAACCCGGCGCAGACCCGAATTTGCCGGAGCCTTACGACGGAGATCTACCGCCCGATCCGAGCGAGGCCCCGCCGACACCTGTACCTGCGAGTCTGCAAACTGATCCGCACTACTGTTGGTGAGAGATAATTATCACGAAATATGGGAAACGGAGCACCTCCACCACTGCCGGCTGGAGGCGGGGGAGGCGGCGGGGCCGCCGCACCCTGCAAGTGGGAAATCCTGGTCAAGGTTCACAGCCAGGAGCGCTTCTGGCCGAAGAAGGATTTTCAGGTTCAACTCGCGCCGATAAACGCCGACAACAGTCTCGGCGCCGCCGTCGAAACAAGTAACGTCACCATGGTGGCGAAGCACTCGCCTCAATCGCGCTTCTGTGGCCAAGATCCGAAGACGTACGGCGTCACCGCCACTGTACCCGCGATCCAGGAAGAGAAGGATTGGATCCTGGCGCGATCGAAGACATCGAAGGACCCGTTGCCGAACAGCTATGTTTCGGTTTCCGTAGCGAACGGCAACCTGGGAGCGCGGGCGAAAAAAGTCGAGTTGTACGTCCGGCACCCGCTCAAGGTGAATCTGCAATTGAAGTTCAAGGACCCGGCGCAACGGGTCCTGGTCTTCCCGAAGGATTTCCCGATACAGGTGTTCAACAGGAACCGGCTCGGGGAGTACAAGACGGACGAGTCCGGCAAGGTGTCGTTCGAGATCGATCGCAAATACGACTGGGTCACGTTCAAATTCGGCGGAAACAAGCTGTTCATCGACAACGGCGACAGCAGCACCGAAACGACGGAGTTGAAGCGTTGGAGTGACCGCGACGCGATCAAGACCGACAATTACTTTGGCTCATCGAAATCGTGGGGATTGATCGAGTCGATCTGGGATTTCAGCGAGGAGCCGAAGTACATCGACGGTGCCGCCGCATATAAGAAGGACGAAGGCAAGATCTACCTCTTCGATTCGCCGACCAAGAACTGGGTCCGGCGCATTGGCGAGGTAGACGCTCCGGTCGTGCTGACGCTCGATCCGAACTGGCAGTTCGCCCGATTCGAATACTTCGACCGTTACTACGGCCACAGCGACCACGGCCATGAACGCGTGAATATCCCGACCGTGCTCGTCCAGGGATACTACGGCGACAAGACGATGGTGCTGGAAGACTACGGCCATTGGACTCTGCAGAAGGACAAGGTTTCCGAGTGCGTCCACGCGATTCCGTGGATCCGCCAGAAGGATTCGCACGGCGCCAAAACGGAGAAGCCCTCAAAGAAGTGCCTGCTGATGTTCGAGACTGCGCCGGGAACCTTTTCGGTGAGTGCGGACAAAACGGATCGAAAGATCGAGGTTCTGAAGAGTTCGGTACCGGCCGATGCGAACCGGCTGAAGCCATCGGCGGACCGGCTGAAGCTCTACGATCTTCCGGCGACCTGGAAGTCGGCGAAATACTTCACCCGGTTCAAGAACGGCGCAGCGTACGACGGCAAGTTCTACGAGGCGTGGGACGACCCGGATCACGCCAAGAGCAAGGATCAGGCCAAGCCGTTGATTTTCTCGCTGGATGACGTGGTACTCACGAACTCCTCCGATCAGCCGTTCAAGCTGAACAAGGACGAGAAGATCACGGTCTTCTATCATCGCTTCAAGAAGGCCTACAACGAAGTCGCAAACCTGAGCCCCGAGGGGATCTACAAGCCGGATGCGGTGGAGGGCTACTACAGTAATCTCAAACTCGCCGGCGACGACTACAACTACCTGACGGAGTATCCGAACTGGGTGCGCCTGGTGGCGGGGATCACGGCGCTATTCGACTGTTTCGACCACCGAACGAAAAAAGGTATTTTCGGAGCGCGCGCCGGTGTGCGTTGGTACAACCCGCAGGCTTCCGGTACGGCGGCGGGCAAGAATATCGGGTACCCCTCCGCCGTGGCAAAGCAGTTCTTCGCGTTACAGCCCTACTACGGCCAGATGCACCACGAAACGTGGTCGCAGTACAAGAATCCGAACAGCCCGTCGTTCCGCATCGGAAGGTTCGATCTCGCTCTTTTGCGGTGTTGCGACCGCGATAACGACAACGAGATCTTCATGGTGATGGAATACTTCCGGCTGCGCTACAACTTCGATCCGGCTTCAATTCACGCCGGCAATGTGGGTGCGCAGAAGACGTTCCAGCAGGGTTCGTTCCAGGCGCTGATGAACCGGTGGAACGGTAACGATGCGGTAAGTAATGATCGCGTCGAGTTCCTGCCGCAGGACAATACCAAGAAGCTGCAAGGCGAGTGCCTGTTTTTCGTCCATCCGGCGGCGAGCGATAAAGACGCACACTTCCGCATGAAGGTATACAACGCCGTCGCGCTCGGACAACGGGCGTGGATGAACAGCACCAACGGCACGGGCGAGGTGGACGATAACGACAACGCACCGGATCAGACGTGGGCGCAGAATTCGTTCACGCTCGCGCATGAGTTCGGACACGGCGGATCGCTTCCCGACGAATACTACGAGCGGATGAACTGGAACTCGCAAGGCGTAGCGGGCATCCTCTGCAACATCCCGGGCGATCCGTTTGTCGACGAGGGCTCGATCTTCGATACGAGCAACAGTTTTTATGGAGCTGCCTATGTGCCCGGCAATGCCGCGGCCACGACGGCTCTATTTCCCATGATGAACCACCAGGTGGATCGGCGGAATCGCCACCTGTGGCACGCCGCGGAGTACAGCCGCAAACACATCGGCGAGAAATTTCTGGTGAAGATCGGGGCGACGTATCCGGAGTATCGGATTCCGGGCCACCCCAAGTACCCGAAGCAGACCTACGTGTACTGGCCGGCGAACGCGGCGATCAATTACACCAAGGGTACGCGCGGGAAGATGGACGTGTACCTGCATGTCGCCGGAAAGGACCGCTACACGGTCACTCTTCTGCCCAACCAGTACGGTGGGGCCAATCCGTTTGAGGGCTTTCTGACGGTACTGCTGAAAGTGAAGTTGACGGCGGCGCCAACTGTAAACGCGAAGGCTGTGCGCAATCTGGTTCGCAACGCGATTCTTCCGCTCAACGGCACTCTGTACTCCACCGGCGACATTGACGTGACCACGGATGCAGGGAAGGAAACCGTCACGATGAGCAAGTGCTACTTGCGCGTGACGCCCCGCTTCCTGATGACGAACGTGCCGGTTGGCGGCAATGCCGCGGTGTACAACGCGGCGACCAATCAACTGCAGACGAACGTCGGTACCCACCTGGACCTGCAGGTGACTGACAAGGCCGGCGGCGGCGCGTCGGGCTACGCTCCGAAGAACGCCCGGCATCTGGACCTGGTAGTGGATGTGGCCGGCGATCCGAACGTGGTGAATACGCTGACGGGTCTGATCAACCAGTATGTTTTCGAGATGCTCGGGGTGCCGGCCGGGGGCGCGGCAAACGCGGCGAACCTGAAACATATAGCCCAGAAGGTTTTCACGAAGAACGGAGATGTTCAATAAGGCCGGTCTATGGCGGGTGGTTCTGGCTGTTGCCCTGGTTTCGGCGTGCGCAGCGCAGAAGCGATCCGCCCGGAGACCCACGCCGGCGAAAGGAGGTCGAATGACTGAGATTCTTCGTCAAAAGAGCATCGCCGAACCCGAGCCGATCAAGTACCAGGTGCAGCCTCTTACGACCGCGCAGGAAAGTGAGAAGCGCGCGCCATTCCAGGCGCCCGAGGATTCGGCCTATTGGCGCTATCTCGGATCGGCCGCGCAGAATTCCCGCCTCCAGGGCGTTCTCGGCAATCGGAGTTGGCAAATCCGCTGGAGCTATCCCGCTCTGCCATCGACGCCTGCGACCGCGATTTTACGCAAGGGCAACCGCATCCTGACGCAGTACCAGGGAGGTTGGACCCTGCTCGATGCCCACGGGACCAGGATCGCATCGGGCACCGCGGGGCGCGGCGCGCTGTCGATGGATCCGCACACGAATCTGTTCTACCTCTTCTCCAAGGCGGGCGCGGTGGAGGCGCGTCAGGTGACGGATGGCGAACTGCAATTCCAAAGCGCTTTGCCCTACGACGAAAGCTATGCCTGGCCGCTGGTGTTTCGCGACTCAGTTCGCCTGGTTGCGTTCGGCAACGAAATGCCGGTTCCGTCACACCAGCCGGTGCCGCCGCGCGAGGCAATAGTTCAACTGGTGCAGATCGGAAGCCCCGTGCAGGTCGATCGATTCAAACTGCTGAAATCGGTGACGAGATTCGAGTCGCTGCACGTGCTCGATCCGAAGTTGATCGCAGCGGCATCCGGCGACACGGTGTACGCGGCAGGGAAGAATCTCGTGCTGCTGCTTTCTACGGCATTGGAGGTGAAGGCTGCGTACTCCGGGCAGTTCGAACCCCTGCTGATGTCGGTGGACGAAAGCGGTTGGATGTACATCTTCGCGGGGATGAACGGGCGCCGTGCCGTGGTCGTAATCACACCCGAAGGGAAGCAGGTTCAGACGATACTGCTCAATCATGAAGACGAGAGTCTCGAATTGCCTCCGATCGTCGGCTACGATCACCGGATCTACCTGCTGACGAGCGCGAGCGTGGTGGCATACTCGCCGGAGGGGAGGTTGCTGTGGCGGCGGTCGATGCCCGGGCGGATCGCAGGCGCTGGAGTGACCTTGGACGGCACTGTGCTTGTGACCGCGGGATCGCAAGTGAGCGCGGTGCATCCCGATGGCGGATTGTTCCCGATCTTCCGATTCGAAGGCGAGGAACTCGTTACGCCGCCCGTGTACACGTCGGATCACGAGATACTCGCGGGAACGCGAACTCACGTTTACTGCTTGTCACCGGCTCAGTAGGTGTACGCGCGTCGCGCCGGCCCTATTGCGACAGCCGTTGAAGGCGCCGGGCCTGCCATTCCTGTTCGGTCGCCGCCCGCTGGCTGATCAACGTCAGTACGTGTTGTTGCTTTTCGAGCAGCCGCTGGCGAAACAGGCCGTTCTTGTCGCTCGCCAATCCTGCTGCGATGGCTTCCAACGCTTCTGAAAAATCACCGAACTGGGCGTGGGTGTAGGCGAGATTCAACGAGGTTCGCGTATCGGTGGTCTCGATGCGCCGGGCTTCCAGGTATGCATCGTGCGCGTTCTGGTAACGCTCCAAAGCGAACAGGGCGTCGCCGAGCACGTTCCACAGCCAAACGCTGTACCAGGGATTCACCGCCAGGGCCGCGTGCGCGAGACGCATTCCGGACTCGTAATCGCGCGCGGCACGAATCACGAACTCGGCCACTTCACCGATGAGGCGCCAGTCGCGCGGACGCGCCGCAAGAGCCCGGTCGTAGGCCTCGCGCGCCAACTCGATGCGTCCAGCCTCCATATGCTGGCGAGCCTCCGTTTCGCAGTCCTCCAGCGCCTTTTGCGTGCGGCCGTCGAATACCTTCAGAAACGCGCCGACGGTCTCACTCGCGTCGGCGCGCATTAGCAGGCGGGGATGCACCGAAAGCAGATCGTCGCGTTCGGGAACGCTGACACGGACGCCTTTGAGGCGGAAGTGATGTTCGAGCAACGGGAAGTTCAGCCCGATCGCGGCGGACGAACCGAACCGTTGCGTACCAGCCTGTCCCGCGATCTGGTCGGGTGTGATGGCGCCGTAATCGTTAATGAGCAATAACCCGCGATCGCCGAGCATGTCCAGACCTGCGGAGATGGAGTCGAAAGCGGCGTGGTTCAGCACAATACGATCGACGTCGTGACCGAAAGCGATCGCTTCATCCACGTGAGGTATGCGTCCGTCCACCGCTTTGAATGCGGTTTCGAATTCGAACAGGCTGACCAAGGGCAGCAGTTGCGCGCGGTCTTCGACCGTCGAAGAAGCGGCGAGTTGCCGGATCTCGTCGAGAGATTTGCTGGTGTAGTGCGATACCTGTTCCGAATCGGCGAGGTGCGTCCGAATATACTGTTCCTCGGCGCCGGACGCACCTTTGCGCAAAACCGAGGCGGGCAGGGAATCGAGAACGTAGTTCGCAAAAATGGCGCGAACCGGACCAGCGACGCCTGCGGTACCGTGAGTCGACCGGAATTGGCCGGGCGACCTCGCATCGCACAGTCCGCAAACGAAATGGCCTTCATGGCCGGCGAAAATGCCGCAGTTCTCCCACTGTTCGACGCTGCGGGGCGATCGGTCCGAGACGTAGAAGGTCAGGCGCTCGTAGAAGTCCGCATTCCGGCGGACACACAGGTCGCGGAACTCGTCGAGCAGATACCGCGCGAACAGTCCGGTGCCGGCGCCAATCTCGAAGATGACGATACTCCCCAAGGGCGCGGCCTCGACACAGTTGGCGAACAGCAGTTCCGCGGCTTGGGCCGAGAGGCTGCCGCTGTTGTTCACGCTATATGGCACTTCGTTTTGCAGAAAGCCACGCAATCCTCGGGTCAGCCAGAACGCTTCGGAAAGGCTCCACTCCAGGCTTTCGCAGAGGGGCCGAAAATCCTCGACGACCCGCGGATGAATCCGTGCACTACTCAGAGCCTCGCGGGCGCTCGGTGCCGGATCGGAAAGGCCGATCTGCTCGAGAATTTCAAGGGCCGGGTTCTTACGCATTGCGCTGAGTGCATGGGTCACGGAGAAATTATAGCGAGTGCCGCCAGGCTGCCGTTCGAAATGCCACGGCGTTTTTGCTTTTGCCGGACTACGCTACGCCCGTCGCTTGACGAGCCGGTCCACCAGGCGATAAGATTCGGACGCCACCATCTGAATTTGCATGACTAAGAACTCACTTCCCATTCCGGGCCGCCGAGGATTTTTCCGCTCTCTTGCCGGCGCTGCTGCGGCGACGTTCTGGGCCGGTAGCACACTCGACGCCGCGCTCCAGAACATACGTACGGCTTCGAAACCTTCCGAGTTGAAGATCACGGATCTGCGGATCGCGCCGCTGCCCGGACGCCCCATCATCCGGCTCGACACGAATCAGGGCATCTCGGGCTACGGCGAGGTGCGCGATGGAGCGACGAAGAATTACGCCCTGATGCTCAAGCGTGTCGTCGTCGGCGAGAACCCGTGCAGCATCGACAGAGTCTTTCGGAAAATCAAGCAATTCGGATTTCATGCTCGACAGGCGGGCGGCGTCTGCGGCATCGAGATGGCGCTATGGGACCTGGCGGGAAAAGCGTACAACGTGCCGGTGTACCAGATGCTCGGCGGACAGTACCGAGACAAGGTTCGCATCTATGCCGATACTCCGCAGGCGCGTGATCCGCAGGTCTTCATCGACAGGATGAAGAAACGCCTGGCGGACGGCTTCACTTGGCTCAAGATGGACATCGGGATCGACGCGCTTCGTGGCATACCCGGGACTATTACAGCGCCGCTCGGCGCTCCGGGCCTTAATCAAGGCGACCGCACCGCGCACATGCTCACCGGCATCGAAGTCACCGACAAAGGGCTCGCCTTGATGGGCGAGCGGGTGGCGCAGGTTCGCGATATCGTCGGCATGGAAATTCCGCTCTCGATGGACCACTTCGGCCATTTCGGAGTGAACTCAGCCATCCGGTTGGGCCGAGCTTTCCAGAAGTACAACCCGGCGTGGCTCGAGGATCTGATTCCGTGGCAGTACACGGATCTTTGGAAGCAGATCACCGATGCCATCGACGTGCCGACGCTCACCGGTGAGGATATCTACCTGAAAGAGCCCTTCGAGGTGTTGTGCCGCGCGCACGCCGTGGACATGATCCAACCGGATCTTGCAACTTCGGGCGGCATTCTCGAGACCCACAAGATCGGAGACATGGCGCAGGAGTACGGCGTGGCGATGGCGATGCACATGGCGGGATCGCCGGTCTCGTGTTTCGCCAACATACATTGTGCCGCGGCAACGGAGAATTTCCTGGTGATGGAAAACCACTCGGTGGACCAGCCGGCCTGGGGAGACATCGTGGACGGTGTCGAGAAGCCGGTGGTGAATCGCGGGTACATCAAGGTTCCGGATGGGCCGGGGCTCGGCTTCACCATCAACGAGGAAGCACTGAAGAAGCAGATCCGGGACGGCGGGTATTTCGAGCCCACTCCCGAGTGGGACCCGAAGGAGCGCGTCAACGATCGCCTGTGGAGTTGAGCAGGCTGCACAATAGTAGGCATGACATGGTGGACCGCGATTCTGCGATCCTGGACGCGGCTTTTCATTTGGCTCGGCGGCCATGAGCGGGGAATCCTGATCGGGGTCGCCGCCATCGCAGCCGGCTTCTGGATTTTTGTTGCGCTGGCGGGCGAGGTGAGGGAAGGCGACACGAACTCCATCGACCGCGCAGTCCTCCTGGCGATGCGTAATCCGTCGGACGTCCGCCAACCGTTCGGTCCTCCAGCGCTCGAATCGAGTGCCCGCGACGTCACAGCGCTGGGGGGCCCGACGGTCCTTACCTTTCTGACGCTTGCTATCGGCGGTTTTTTGATTTTGGATGGAAAGCGGCGCACGGCATTCTTCCTCTGGGGAGCCGTCGCGAGTGGAACCGTGATTGGTGCGCTGTTGAAAGACGTCTACCAGCGTCCGCGGCCGGACATCGTTCCACATTCTATGTATGCGAGCGGCGCCAGTTTCCCGAGCGGCCACTCAATGATGTCGGCGGTTACGTATTTGACGATCGGCGCGCTGCTGGCGAGATCGCAGACTCACCGCCGATTGAAGTCATATTTCCTCGTGCTGTCGGTGCTGATGACGGTTTCCATCGGCATCAGTCGCGTGTACCTGGGTGTGCATTGGCCCACCGATGTGCTGGCGGGATGGACGGCGGGATCGGTGTGGGCGCTGCTGTGCTGGACGGCGGCGAAATGGCTTCAGCGCAGGCACACCATCGAGGACGCGAACGAAACCACATGGCACAAATCGCCGACCTCAAAATAAGCTATCGCCTGTTCATGCAAGCCTATCGCTACCGGCGTATCGACTGGCGGCCCGCGGCGCGACTCGCGAAGCACCTAAGCGATTGCAGGGTGACGATTGTTACGACCGCGGGGTTTCATCTGCCTGATCAGCCACCGTTTGACCCACAGGTTCGAGGAGGGGACTGTTCGTATCGCGTTGTCCCCGCATCGAGCGATGTACGGACGTTGCGAATCGCGCACAAGAGCGATGCGTTCGATCACGCCGGCATCGAAGCGGATGCAAATCTGGCTTTGCCGCTCGACCGGCTCCACGAACTGCAGAAGAGCGGCGTCATTGGCTCGGTTGCGCCGTTGCACTTCAGCTTCATGGGGTCGATCACCGCGCCGGCGCGCCTCATTGAGCACACTGGACCTGAGGTCGTCGATAGACTTCAGGACGAAGACGCGGACGTGGTGCTGCTGACCCCGGTTTGACCGATGTGCCATCAATCGGTCGGATTGATTCAGAGCATGATCGAGAAGGCAGGCATCGCTACCGTTTCCATCACGCTGCTAACGGAAGTGACGGAACGTGTGGAACCGCCGCGGGCCCTCTTTGTTGACCAGCCGCTCGGATATCCGCTCGGCAAGCCGAACGATGCAAAGGTGCAGACCGCGATCATCCGCGCGGCACTGGACCTTGTTTCGATCGTACCGGAACAACCGCTGATTGTCCCGTTCGGCGTCAGTTCACAGGTTTCGAAGCGTTAGCATGAAGAGTTACACGGCTCAATACTCAAGGACACATTACATGATCAAAGGGATACTTCTGCCGATCGCGCTGTTTACACTATCCAGCAACGGCTTCGGGGCTTCAGAAGTAGTGAAGATTGACGCGGGGCGGCTGAAGGGTGTGACGCAGGAAGGCGTTGTGGCCTTCAAGGGCATTCCATACGCGGCGCCACCCGTTGGCGATCTGCGGTGGCGGGCGCCTCAACCGGCGAAGGCATGGAGCGGCGTGCGCGATGCGAGCAAGTACGGCGCCGATTGTGCGCAGAATCCATTTCCGGGCGATGCCGCGCCGCTCGGCGTTCCTCCAGCGGAGGACTGCCTGTATGCGAACGTGTGGGTGCCCGCATCGCCGTCCTCGAAGAAGTTGGCGGTGATGGTGTGGATCTATGGAGGCGGCTTCGTCAATGGAGGAAGTTCGCCGGCCGTTTATGACGGTTCTCAATTCGCAAAGCGCGGGGTTGTGCTCGTGAGTTTCAATTATCGCCTTGGCCGGTTTGGATTCTTCGCACATCCGGCGCTCACGAAAGAAAACCCGGACGGGCCGCTCGGCAACTACGGTTTCATGGATCAGATCGCAGCCTTGCAGTGGGTGAAGCGGAACATCCGGGCCTTTGGCGGAGATCCGGGCAATGTGACCTTATTTGGCGAGTCGGCGGGCGGTGGTTCGGTTCTCACGATGATGACGTCACCACTGGCGAAGGGCTTGATCCAGAAAGCCATCATCGAGTCGGGCGGCGGCCGTACGAATCTGATGGGAGCGCGCTATTTGAGCAAGACAGGTCCCACCGGGCTGCCTTCAGCCGAGGTGGTGGGCGTGGCCTTTGCGAAGAAGGCGGGAATCGAGGGTGAGAATGCCGCGGCACTTGCCGCGCTGCGCGCGCTTCCCGCGGAAAAGGTTGTTGCCGGGCTGAATATGGCCAGCATGGGAACGCCGACGTATGCGGGTCCGATGATCGATGGCAAACTGGTGGTCGACTCACCGGCGGACGCATACGCAAGCGGCCAAGGCGCAAAGATTCCTACCCTCATCGGCGCGAACAGTGCCGATATCGGGTTCCCACGCGGCCGCAGCAAGGACGAGTTGTTTCATCAGTTCGGCGAGAATGCGGACAAGGCGAGAGCTGCTTACGATGCCGGCGGAACCGGCACGCTTATGAGCGTGGGCGTAGCCATCGCCGCGGATCAGATGATGGTGGAACCCTCACGCTTCGTGGCTCGCACCATAGCCGCATGCGGCAAGCCCGCCTACGAGTACCGTTTCTCGTACGTTGCCGAATCGATGCGCAACAAGTGGAAGGGGGCGCCGCATGCCACCGAAATTCCGTTCGTGTTCGACACTGTTGCCGCCCGTTACGGCAAAGACCTGAGCGGCGCCGACCGGGCTACTGCTGAAGCCGCCAATACGTATTGGGTGAATTTCGCCAAGACCGGCAACCCGAATGGCAAAGGGCTGCCGGAGTGGCCGTCATACTCGCCTCAGAAGGACGTCCTGATGGACTTCACGAACAGTGGTCCGGTGGCGAAGCCCGACCCCTGGAAAGACAGGCTCGACCTGGTCGAGGGTCTCACGACGAAAAAATAGACTGCGTTACCGAGCCGGCGTTAATCGGATCGCGCATCCGCCGCCCGGCGCGAGTTTCAGTTTCAGCACTGTCTTCGCATCCACCTTTTGCTGTTCGCGGACGGTGTTCTTCGGCGACGTTGCGGCGTCCGGCGCATCCGCGTATATCTCGGCGTTGTAGCTGCCCGCACCGAGGAACGAGAGCGGCACGTCGATCTGGCGGCTATCCCAATCGGTGATGCTGCCGAGGAACCAATCGCTGCCGCGCCGTCGCGCGATCGTGACGAATTTCGCGGGTTCGCCGTTCACGACGCGCGTTTCATCCCAGTTGGTCGGCACGGCTTTGATGAACTCCATTTCCTTTTGGTCGGTGTACGCACCTGGATAGTCGGCCACCATCTGGAACGGACTCTCGAACACAACAAACAAGGCCGTCTCATGTGCGCGAGTGCCCATCACCATCGGGAATCGGTTCTGCGGAACGAACTCGGCTTGAGTGACGTTGTTGAAACCACCCGGGGTGTAGTCCATCGGTCCCGCGAGCATGCGCGTGTAGGCCAGAGTCACGTTGTGCTTGGGAGTGATGCGGGTGCTCCACTTCGAATATTCGAGCCCCATGACACCCTCGCGCGTCATCACGTTGGGGTACGTCCGGCGCAACCCGTCTGGCTTGAAAGCGCCGTGATAGTCGAGCATCAGTTTGTGTTCAGCGGCACTCTTCGCAACGCGTCGATACCAGTTCACCATCCACTGGTCGTCGCGATCCATAAAGTCAATCTTCACTCCGGCGATGCCCCACTTCTCGAATAGCGGAAAGGCTTCATCGATCTGGCGGTCGATGTCGGTCCAGTGTGCCCACAGCCACAACCGCACGTTCTTCGATTTTGCGTACCCGAGAAGTTCGGGCATGTTGATTTCCGAATTGGTCTGCGTCAGGTCCGACCCCGAGTCATTTGGTCCGGCCCCGCGTTTTGCCCAGCCCGCATCGATCAGCATGTACTCGAAGCCGTTCTTCGACGAGAAATCGATGTAGTGCTTCATCGTGTCGGTATTCATCCCGGTTTTGAACGAGACGTTCTTCGCGACGCTGCCGGACCACCAGTCCCACGCCGTTTTGCCCGGCTTGATCCACGATGTGTCCGCAATCGCGGACGGAGGATTCAGGTTCACTACCATGTTCGACTCGACGAGTTTGCCGGGTTCGGTGGAAATCAGCAGTACGCGCCACGGCGACTGTGCCGGGGTTGCGGTGGATACAGCAAGACCGGGCTCATCGACTCGCGGCGCAAGCCGCGCCTCCAGCGTCTGCGCGTCGCGTCCCGCACCCACATAAAGTCCGGCCCAATTGTCGATATAGGCTTCTGTAAGCCCGACCCAGGCGACGCCCGGGACATGCACCAGCAGGGGCAGTGCAATCAGATAGTCAGGATGGAGGCCTCCCATCGGCAGTTCGTGATAGTCGTCTTCGTACGATGAGCGGTAATTGCGGAGGATCAGTGGATACGTGACCCCTTGTTTACTGAAACGGAATTGCGTGGCCTCGGCGGTGAGGCGCATTTCCCGAATCGGCGCTTGCTGCGGCACCTGGTACCGGAATGCCACGCCGTCGTCATATGCGCGGGCCTCGACGTTGAGTTCTCTGGCGCGCGGCCCTGTTTCCGAAGTCCGCACCATCACCGCTTTGTAGTGGTCCCGGATCGGATTGGCCTTGCCCTGCGGCGATGTCCACGTCTCGTCGTGGGTTGCCGGCGACGAACCGAGGATCCGTACAGTCGATCCGAGCGGGCGGGATCCTTCAATGTCGAGTCCCAGGTGCGACCATTCGAGCACAGCCTTGCCCCGGAGTTCGACACGATATGCGAGTTGGCCGCCGGAGGCGGAGGGCGTGGAGCCGTCGAGAGTCGCGATCGAAATCTGGAGGGTCCCGTCGGGAGAAGTTAGAACTACCGGTCCGGTCTGTGCCGGGAGAATGGATGCCGCCAACGCGACCAGGAGAAGTGTGAAACAGGTACGCATGTCTTTTTCAGCCTATTACAACCGTTGCGTCGCGAGCAGGAGCAATCGGTTTATATTCGAAGTGCAATGCGGATTATCCGATGTTTATCTCTTCTGGCCGCTGCTGTATCCACAGTGAGTGCCGGCGGATCGAACTATAAGAACTTCGACGTGGCAGTCTATTGCCGGGTGTATGAGGTTCGCGAGATGAAGGATCCGGCCTGGCTCGAGAGCCGCTGGAATGCGATTTCGAAAAACGTGAAGGTCGACAAGGTGTACCTGGAGACGCACCGGGACATGATCGTCGCGGAGCAGGCGACCATCGACGCAGCGAAGCGCTTTTTTGCGGGCCAGGGGGTAAAAGTCGCGGGAGGCATCACGGTCACCGTGAACGAAGCCAATCAGTTCGAAACCTATTGCTATTCGAACCCGGCGCATCGTCAGAAGCTCAAGGAGGTGGTAGAGTTTACGGCACGTAACTTCGACGAAATCATATTGGACGATTTCTTCTTCACCAGTTGCAAGTGCGACCTCTGCATTCGCGCGAAGGGGAAGAAGAGTTGGACCGGTTTCCGCCTCGGACTGATGGACGAGGCGAGGCGCAGCCTGGTGATGGAGCCCGCGCGCGCCGTCAACCGGAACGTGAAGGTCACGATCAAGTACCCGAACTGGTACGGCCATTTTCAGAATCTCGGCTTTAACCTGGAAACCGAACCGACGTACTTCGACAAGATCTACACGGGCACCGAAACCCGCGACGGAGTGTACAGCAACCAGCACCTGCAGCAGTACCACGGATATTCGATCTTTCGCTACTTCGACAACATCAAGCCGGTGGGAATGCGGGTGGATGGGTGGATACGGGCGGGATGCGCAACCTGGACCGCTATGCCGAGCAACTCTGGCTTACTCTGTTGGCCAAGGCCCCCGAGATCACGCTGTTCGACATACGGCAGATCTACCAGCCGGTGCGGACCGAGGACGGCGCGATGGCCGCGGATTCCGAAGTCACGCGGGTAGCCGGGTATGTGTTCAACCAAGTGGATGGGTTCATCGGCAAGTTGGGCAAGCCGGTCGGCGTGAAGACGTACAAGCCGTACCATTCGTCGGGCGAGGACTTCCTGCCGAGTTACCTGGGAATGGCGGGTATACCGATGGACATCGTGCCGGAGTTTCCTTCGGATGCGCACACGATCCTGTTGACTGAAGCCGCGAAGTACGACACGGCTATTGTCGAGAAGATCAAGAAGCAACTCACCTCCGGCAAAAACGTAGTGATCACATCCGGACTGCTGAAGGCGCTGCAGGGTAAAGGAATCGAGGACATCATCGAACTCGAATACACGGGTAAGACCGTTGCGGCAACCCAATTCTTCGGGCGCGGGGTCGACGCGAAGTCCGATTCGCAAATTCTGATTCCCGAAATCCGCTACGCAACCAACGATTCGTGGGAAGTAGTCAGCGCCTGGACATCGCCATCGCGCACCACCGGGACGCCGATCTTGCTCGAAGCCAGGTATTCGAAGGGCGTTCTCTACGTTCTGACGATTCCTCAGGCACAGGGCGATTTGTACAGTCTGCCTCCGGAAGTGCTGCGCGCGATCCGCAATGTTTTGGGCAGGGATGTGTACGTCGCGGTCGATACGCCGGCGCTGGTGAGTCTGTTCGTCTATGACAACGATAAGTTCATTGTCGAGTCGTTCCGCGACAACTTCGCTCCGGTCAAAATTGTGACCGACGGCCGAATCACCAAGCTCCGGGATCTTACGACCGGGCAGCCAGTGATTGGGCAGAAACAGGGGAACAGGACGGCTTTCGATGCTTCATCCGCCCTGGCTCGTACCGGGTGTTCACGGCGGAGTAGCGAAGAACGGCGACCGAAATTAGCTGACTGCAATATGGAGATCGGTCATAATTCCATGGTCGGCCGGCTGCAGTCAGGCAAGCCGGCCAGTGGTGATGCCCATGAACTGGACAGCGGTCTCCAAACATTTGTCGCGCCTGGTGGCGGGGCTTGTCGCGGCGGTGATCCTTTACTTCCTGCTGCACAATACGGCAGTACACGATCTTACCGCGGGCGAGGTGGAAGGCCTGAATACGATGATCCTGCTGTTGGGTAGTATCTTCGCGGTGATGTACGCCTTCGTAATTTTCGTCATCTGGGGCCAGTTCACCGAAGTGGAGAACCTGGTTGTGCGGGAATGCAGTTCGCTGAACGATCTGTTGCGCTTCAATCGGTACTTAAATCCGGACGCGAGTCATGCCATCCGGCGGGCGATCGGCGACTACTCCCAGCGAGTGCTCAGTTCGGAATGGGACTGTCTCAGCAGGGCACAGCGCGATCCGATCGCCGAAAAGGCGTTCTCTGGGCTGGTGACCGCGGTTATACGAACCGTTCCTGCGAACGCGGCCGAAGCGTCGATTCACCAAAGGCTGATAGACATTGTGCGAAAGACTGCCGAAAACCGGGATGAGCGAGTCGCCAAGAGTCTGACGCGGATTCCTCCGACGCTGCTGCGGTTGGTACAACTGATGGCGACAGCGCTGCTTGTTCTGGTGTTCGTGTATCCGTTTCACCGGTGGGCTGTGGGCGCTGCCAGCTTCGTCATTCTCGCCGTCATACTATTCCTGGCGAACCTGGTAATGACCGACACCGACAACCCTTTTGAAGGCGTCTGCAACGTGAGTTCACAACCGTTTTCCGATCTGATTCTCTGAGGGGGAGCGCCGGGCGGGCTCAGCGATTCCTGCTGGATGATATGTCCAACAGCGCGGCATTCGCCTCTGAGGTGTGATCGACGAACGCGATGCGGCGTCCATCGGGTGAGGGGACGGCGAAGATGTTTATCAGCGCCTCGCGGAGTAGCGTCGCCCGGCCTTCGCGTTTCACATATAGCAGTTGAGCTGTGGTGTCCAGCCGGATTGTGGCGAACCAGCCTTGGTCGTCTGCTGTGTACTGAAGCGCCGTCAGATTGCCGTATCCCGCGATGCGCATCTCGCGCGGATGCGTTGGCCCTCCGTTCAAGTCGACAACATGAAAGCGAGCTTCGCCAGATCCGTGAAGAGGGATGGCGATCTGTTTGCCGCTCATCGAGAGTGTCCAGTCGCCGAGCACATTGGACGTACGCGGAACACGCGCCAACTCTGCGCCTTTTCCCCGCACCGGGTCGAGATCCCAAAAAGCAAATTGCCCGTTCTCCGTTGTTCTCAGCACGCAGCGGCTTCCGGGAGCTTGGGAGCAGCGGAATTCGTCGAGTGGTCCCCCGATCGGCACCGGTTCCGAATTTCCCCCTTGCATGGAGACGCGGAATAGTTCGCGAGGACCGTTCCGGGGAGAAGTCATGTAGAGGACCCAATTCCCATCGGGCGAGGCTTGCGGCAAAACCTCATCCGTTGGTGTGCTGACGATCGCGGACGGGATCAATTCGTCCAGACGCTGTTTGTAAAGGTCGTAGTTTCCCGACCGGCTCGACTCGAAGATCACTGCCTCACTGTCGGGCGTCCAGGCATGCGGATAGTCTCCGGTCTTGTCGAACGTCAGGCGCACTATGTTCGTCAGGCGCGGTCCGGGCTTCGCGAGATCGGCGACATAAACGTCGGGCTGGCTATTCCGCAGCACAATCAGGACTCGACGCCCATCACTGCTTGCCGTCAATCCCCGCTTTTCCGCTCCTCTCCATCGCGTGATCTGCCGCGGAGCGCCGAGCATCGCTCCGGTGGCGCGATCGGTTCCTTGGACCCAAACGTTGATGTTGTATTTCGCCGGCGAGTTCCAACGCAGCATCACGATACGGCCGTCGGGAATCATCGTCGCCGAGTCAACGATAGTGTCCGGCATTGTGCCGACAACTTTGTTCGAAGACGCATCGATCCACTCGAACGTTTGCGAAGATTCGACTTCATAACCGAGTCGATGGCCATTCGCGGACCATATCGGGACGGAATAGGTGCGGCCTTCTCTGGCCGGTACCAGAAGCTGCGGGTCCCGGCCGTCGGATCGTGCGATCCACAATTCGCTGGCGTGTTTTGTAGTGAACGCGATCATTGTCCCGTCCATCGACAACGATGCAGCGTCGGCATCTTCAAGAATGAGTCGCGGCGGGGTATCACCCAACGAAATCTCCCAAACGCTTGGAGCGCGCGTCGGCCCTGAAGAGCCCGTTGCCAGAATGCGGCTGCCGTCAGCGGCCCATTGAAGCTGGTTTGCGATCAGCGCGTTGGGCCAGCGCAGGGGCCGTGGCCGGCCCGGCGTGACGGTCCGCACGAAACCACCGGTACGGTCCGCATACACGAATTCCGCACCGCTGGGAGAGATGGCGGCTGCGGTAACCTCGTTGCCCGTCGTGTTAGTGGTCAGTTCCTGCAAGCTGGGATCGGACACTGGCGCGCGCCGAAACAAGAGTCCAATCGCGACGAGCACGAGCACAGCCGCGGCGAGCCAATCCCAACGCCAGCGCCTGGGCTTCGTCCGGCGGGCGCGACTCCATCTTCGCCCGGAAACACGCCCCCGAACGATATCAACGTTCTCGAGGATGGCCGCGATCTCACTGGCCTTGGGGCGCGTGGATGCGTTCTTCGCGAGCATCCGAAGTATCAACGATTCCAATCCGGGTGAGACTGACGGGTTCAACTCGGAGGGTGCGCAGGGTTCGACGCTTGCAATGGCGTGGGCAGTCTCCCAGATACTCACGCTGTGAAACGGATGCTGTCCCGACAACAGTTCATACAGAACAACACCAAGAGAGAACACATCGCTGGCGGCGGTGGCCGTCTCGCCGCGAAGCTGTTCGGGGGCCATATACCGAACCGTTCCCACCGCGAGACCGGCGACCGAGACACTGCTGAGTACCGGATCGGTGCCCACGAATTCCCGGGCCAAGCCAAAGTCCAGAACCTTCACGAGCCCATCCGGCCGCACCATGATGTTCTCGGGCTTGATATCGCGGTGTACGATGCCGTTCTGGTGAGCGTTGGCGAGCGCCAAGGCGATCTGATGGACCAGATGAATCGCCTGTTCGGGTGCGACACCGGCGATCTGGCAGTCGCGCAGGGTCTGGCCGGCTACTTGTTCCATCGCAATCGCCACGCTGTCGCCGGTCTGGATCACCTCGTACACCGTTATGATGTTCGGATGGTTTAGGAGTGAGGCCGCCCGCGCTTCCCGAATCAGCCGCCTGATGGCGCTCGCGCCGCGGAGGGCCTCAGGCAGAAGGAATTTCAGCGCGACGGTGCGGCCGAGCTCCGTATCGCGCGCCGAGTACACCTCGCCCATGCCGCCGCGCCCCAAAAGGGAAAGCGTTTCGTAACGCCCGACTCTTTCTCCGATGCGGCTCGATGGTGCTGGTTTTGGATCGGCGTCCTCCTCGGCTTCGGAATCCGCACCTTTGTCCACCATCGCGAGGACTTCGCGCACCACGTCCGGATCGCTCGATGCCGATTCGACATAAGGCCGCTGTGCTTCAGCCGGAAGCTCGCAAGCCTTCCGAAAGATATCCCACGTGAGGCGCCACTGTGCCGGGGTCATTGACTACACTTTTCGAGCCCATTCCTTTTGCAGCCAATGCAGGGCGAAGTTCCAATGGCTCGCAACGGTCCGTCGCGAGCAGCCAAGAGTCTCGGCAATATCTTCGCCGGTCATTCCAGCGAACACTTTCATTTCGACGACAGCCCGCAGCACCGGGTCGATGTCTCCCAACCGAGCCAGCGTATCTTCCACTTCGTACAAAGCCTGGACGCCTGGAGAACGCGGCTCGCTTGCGGTACCGATATCCACCCGTTCGACACGGCGCGAAAGAGGGCGGGCGTGGTGAATCAGCATTCGTTTCATAATGCGGCCCGCTAATCCCAGGAATGCCGCGCGTTCCTGATCCTGTTCATAGTCCCGCTGGCCCAGTGTCCGGATCTTGATAAGTTCCAAATACAGCTGATTCACCAGGGCCGTGGGCTGTAATGTGTGATCGAGGCGCTCTCTTTTCATGTGCGAGGCAGCGAGGCGCCGCAACTCGGGATAGAACAGTTCCACCAACGCGCGCCCGGCATCTTGATCTCCGTTTCGGAACGAGCGCATCAGTTCGGCTGCGCTATCCGCGCCATCTTTGGCGTTGGTGGGGGGCACCTGCAAATTTTAACCTAAAATCTTTGCGCACTTTTTCTCCGATCTCGCCCACTTAGGAATGAAAGAGGGGATGAAATATGCCTTGGTATTCTGCTGTAACGCCCACTCAAGGGCAAGTCGCGATCGGGTCGCAACTTTGGTTCTTTCCGACGTATGGCACAAATTCTACCGATTGCCTGGTGATGGCGCATGGCGGCTACACTCTGGGCACCGGCAAGTTCACGGTTCCTGGAGGAGTGTCGGTACACTTCTACGTTCGGCACGGGGATACAGCGAACGATCCTCAAGCCGCGATTCATGTTGGCACGAAACTCCAGAACCGGTTAGTCGGCGAGACGGTCGGACCGGGCCAGCAGTGCTACAACTACGGCTTGTCGAAAGTCCTGGGTCATGGGGCGAGCGGGTTAAGCATGGGTGGGGAATCGAACTACTACAGCGTTCTGGTGGACATGATGGAAATGGCCGGACCCCAGGCCGACCGAGGCGGCCGCAACTGGGCTCCGAATGTAGTGACGGTGCGCAATCGTATGCTGCAGTCAAGCAGCGTCACACTCGAATCACTGGTCACCCAGGTGAAGGCCGGCTACCCGGGCATCACCGATTTCTACGTCCTGGCCTGCCGGGCCGTATTCACCTCGGCGACCATGTTCAGCGGCGGAAGGATGCTGAAGGGCGGCAAAAGCGTCCGCGTCTGATAGTTAGCGTGCGGGTGCGCGCATCCTCCGAGCGCACGACGGCCAGACTGTGAAGCGGTGGCACGCGCTGTTGCCGCTCACAGCGTCCGCTTACATTTCACCGTCCCTATTCACCGGTTCGCAGCCGGTTGCGACAGAATAGGGACATCATGCGCGACTACGACAATTTCATTGATGGAAAATTCGTGCCGTCGAGCGGGACGGAGCGCATTACAGTAAACAACCCGTCCGATGGGAAGCCGATCTGCACGGTGCCTGCTAGTGTGCCGGCGGATGTGAATGCCGCTGTGGCTGCTGCGGCTCGTGCGCAGAAGGACTGGGGCCGGCGGCCCGCCATTCAGCGCGCGCAAGCGTTGCGCGCGATCGCCGCGAAAATTCGCGAGCAGGTGGAACCGCTGGCGCGAATCATCACCGAAGAACAGGGAAAGATTCTCGACCTGGCGCGGGTGGAAGTCGCATTCACAGCGGATTATCTCGACTACATGGCCGAATGGGCCCGCCGCATCGAAGGCGAGATCGTGGAGAGCGATCGGCCGGGCGAAACGATTTTCCTGTTCCGGCAACCAATCGGAGTAATCGGCGGCATCCTTCCTTGGAATTTCCCATTTTTCCTCATCGCCCGAAAAGCCGCGCCTGCGCTGGTGACGGGCAACACCATCGTCATAAAACCGAGTGAGGAAACACCTCACAACGCGGTGAAGTTCTGTGAGATGGTGGCCGCGACGGACCTGCCGCCGGGCGTCCTCAATGTTGTGCACGGAACGGGCGCCGGCGCCGGAAAGGTGCTGGCTTCTTCGCCGCGCATCGGCATGATCAGCTTCACCGGCAGCGTCGAAACGGGCTCAGCCATCATGTCCGAAGCTGCGGCAAACATAACAAAGGTGAACCTGGAACTCGGGGGCAAGGCTCCCGCGATCGTGATGAGCGATGCCGATGTAGCACTCGCGGTGGGCGCAATCAAATCGTCGCGAGTCATCAACAGCGGGCAGGTGTGCAACTGCGCGGAGCGCGTTTATGTGCAAGCGCGGATCGCCGACGAGTTTGTCGAAAAACTGACTGTGGCGATGAAGGGAACGCGTTTCGGCAACCCGCTGGCCGACACGACTGTCGAATATGGGCCGCTCATCAATGAGGCGGGATACAACAAGGTGGATTCGCTGGTTCGGGGAGCGGTGGCCTCCGGAGCAACGGTGCTGACCGGCGGAAAGCGCGCATCCTCGGACGGTGGGTACTACTACGAACCGACCGTGCTCACCGCCTGCAGACAGGACATGGATATCATCCGGCGCGAGGTGTTCGGGCCGGTCATCCCGATCGTCAAATTCGATGATTTCGAGCAGGCGATTGAGTTCGCCAACGACTCCGATTACGGGCTGACGTCCTCCATCTATACTCGCGATCTCAACGTAGCGCTGAAAGCATGCCAGGAGATTCACTTTGGCGAAACCTACATCAATCGCGAGAATTTCGAGGCCATGCAGGGATTTCACGCCGGCTGGCGGAAAAGCGGGATCGGCGGCGCGGATGGGAAACACGGATTGTACGAGTTCATGCAAACGCATGTGGTTTACATGCAGAGGCAGTTGTGAGAGCCTTTCTGCACCCGCGCGATGAAATCCTCCAATCGATGGAGCGTATTTATCGCTATCGCATGACGACCACATCGGGCGGAAACCTCTCCATTCGGGAACCGAACGGCGATATCTGGATAACGCCCGCGCGCCTCGATAAGGGTTCGCTGCGGCGCGAGGATATTCTTCTGGTGCGTCCCGATGGAACCGTGGAAGGAAGCCGGCGGCCCTCGTCCGAATTGCCGCTGCATCAAGCCATCTACAAATCGCGGCCCGGCGTGCGCGGCATCGTGCACGCGCATCCGGTAGCGCTGGTGGCCTTCAGCATGGTGCGCAAAGTGCCGGACACGCGGCTGTTCCATCAGTCCTGGCACGTGTGCGGAGAGGGCGGCTTCGCCGCATACGAGTTGCCGGGCAGCGTCAGGTTTGGCGAGACGGTCGCGGCCGTGTTCGAGCAAGGCTACAACTGCGTCATTCTCGAGAACCATGGCGTAGTGACGGCAGGGACGGATCTCCAGGAAGCGTTCCGCCGTTTTGAAACCTTCGAGTTTGCAGGCAAGACCCTGATCAAAGCGGAACTGCTCGGCGGTAGCGTGCGGTTCTTGACGGACGACGAACTCGCGATGTCGAAGCGCGTCCGCACCGGCCTGCTGGAAATTGACGACCGGGTGCCGGGCAGCGACGAAAAGGAACTGCGGCGGCGCCTGAGCGAATTTGTGCAACGCGCGTACCGGCAGCGCCTGTTCATCAGCACGCAGGGGAGTTTCTCCGCCCGTCTGAACGAATCGTCGTTTGTGATTACGCCGTACCGGGTGGATCGTGGGTCGGTAGAACCCGCGCAACTGGTCCTCGTCGAGAACGGCCGCGTGGAAAAGAGCAGAGAACCCAGCCGCGCGGTTCTGCTTCATGACGCGATCTATAGCGAACACCCCTCGATTGGCGCGATTGTGAACGCATATCCGGTGAATGCGACCGCGTTCAGCGTCACGGGCGCCCCGGTGGATACACGCACGATTCCGGAGAGCTACGTCGTCGTGCGCCGGCCCGCCCTCGCCCCGTTCGGTTTGCAGTTCGAGAATCCCGAAGCGATCGCTCAAATGATTTCCGATTCTCAGCCGGCGATCATTCTCGAAAACGATGGCGTGTTGGTAACAGGCGCCGATGTCCTGGAAGCGTTCGATCGCCTGGAGGTTCTGGAATCGACGGCCGAAGCCTACATCAACTCGCGCGCGATAGGGACGTTGTCGCCGATGTCCGAGGAAGCGATCCAGGAATTGGACAGAGTGTTTCTCGGGATGGGAGCGGCATGCCCCGGATAGGCCTCTTCATCCCCTGCTACATCGACCAACTTTATCCGCACGTAGGGCTTGCAACTTTGCGGGTTCTCAGAAAGCTGGGATGGAACGTCGAATTCCCGCGGGAGCAGACTTGTTGCGGACAACCGATGGCGAATTCGGGTTGTGCCGAAGACGCGAGGCCGTTGGCGGAGCGGTTTCTGCGGATCTTCGGGGACTACGATTTCGTCGTCGCTCCTTCAGGAAGTTGCGTCTCGATGGTGCGCAACCACTACGATCAGTGGCTCAACGGGAAGCCCCGATTCGACCATCTCCGCGAGCACACCTTCGAGCTGTGCGAGTACCTGGTGGATATCGCAAAGATCACCCGGGTCGATGGGGAATATCCGCACAAGGTCGGGCTGCATATGAGCTGTCACGGGTTGCGCGAGTTGCGGATGGCTCGTTCGTCGGAAACCATGGTGGCGCCGTTCAACAAAGTGCGACTCCTTCTCGAGCAACTTCGTGGCATCGAACTGGTGGAACTCGCACGCCCCGATGAATGTTGCGGGTTCGGCGGCACCTTCGCCGTGGCGGAAGCCGCCGTTTCGTGCATGATGGGCCGCGATCGTATCGCCGATCATCAGCGCGCGGGCGCCGAAGTGATCGCCGGTTTCGATATGTCTTGCCTGATGCATATCGAGGGGCTGATCCAGCGCGACAAGAACCCGATACGCGTGGCGCACGTCGCCGAGATTCTCGAGCACGCGAGGTTATCATGACGGGACACGCCGATAAAGCGGCCCTGTTCGTGGCGAACGAAGCGCGGGCGCACTGGCACGATCAGTCGTTGTGGTTCGTACGCGTGAAGCGCGACCGGCAGGCGGCCAGTCTTCCGGAGTGGGAAGCGCTGCGTTCGGCTGCAGCGGCGATCAAGGCGCACACGTTATCCCGTCTGGCCGATTACCTCGAAGAGTTCGAAAGAAACGCAACAGCCAATGGCGTGCAAGTTCACTGGGCACGCGACGCGGCCGAACACAACGAGATCGTTCACAAAATTCTCGCCGACCGCGGGGTTACCCGGCTGGTGAAGTCGAAATCGATGTTGACGGAGGAGTGTCACCTCAACCCATTCCTCGAAGCCCGCGGTATTGAAGTGACCGATACCGATCTCGGCGAGCGAATCGTCCAACTGCGCAAAGAGCCGCCGAGCCACATCGTATTGCCGGCGATTCATCTCAAGAAGGAAGAGATTGGCGAACTCTTTCACGCGCAGCTCGGCACGGAGAAGGGCAGTTCCGATCCGAAATATTTGACGGAGGCCGCGCGGAAGCATTTGCGTCAGAGGTTCATGAGTGCGCGGGCGGGCCTGACTGGCGTGAACTTCGCGGTGGCCGCAACGGGAGGTGTTGTCGTATGCACCAACGAGGGCAACGCCGATATGGGCACCAGCCTTCCGCCTCTGCACATTGCCTGTATGGGCATTGAGAAACTGGTGCCGCGGATGGAGGAGCTTGCCGTGTTCGTGCGGCTGCTGGCCCGAAGCGCAACGGGGCAGCCGGTGACCACCTATACGTCGCACTTCAACACGCCGATCCGGGGCGGGGAACTGCACTTCGTCATTGTCGACAACGGCCGCAGCCGGGTGCTCGCCGAAGAGGTCTTTCGCCGCTCGCTGAGTTGCATCCGGTGCGGCGCCTGCATGAACACGTGCCCGGTTTTCCGGCGGTCCGGCGGGTACAGTTACGGCTACACCATCCCCGGTCCGATCGGCTCTATTCTTGCTCCGCAGCGCGATCCGGGTTTGCACGGAACGCTGCCATTCGCCTCCAGCCTCTGCGGTTCGTGTTCGGACGTGTGTCCGGTGAAGATCGATCTTCATCACGAACTCTACGAGTTCCGGCAGGTGCTGGTGCGTCAGAAGATCGTGCCGTTGCGGAAGCGCCTCAGCATGGCAATCATGGGATTTGTGCTGGCGACGCCATGGGCGTATAGGCTGGCAGGGGCGATTATGCGTAGCGTCATGCCCCGGTTGCCGCGCGCGATGGTCTACGGCCCCTGGAATCCGTGGGGCGCGCAGCGCGAGTTGCCGCCGATGCCTCGCCATAGCTTCCGGGAATTGGTGAAGAAGGAGCAGTCGTGAGCAGCCGCGATCAGATTCTCGCGGATTTGCGGCGGAACGCGCCTCCAGCGGTGCCGCTGCCCGACCTTCCGGCCGGAATCGATTACGTCGATGCGGAGCAGCAGTTTGCGGAGACGCTCGCATCGGTTGGGGGAAAGTTCATACGCGCTGCCGAATTGACCACCGATATTTTGCGGACGGTTGAAGCCTATGCGGGCGCTCACCGTATCGTGTCGCTGATTCCTGGTGTTGGCGATCCTGATATAGACGTCGCCGCGCTGCAGGATCCGCACGAACTCGAGGGTGTTGACGTAGCGATCCTCGCCGGCGAGTTTGCAGTCGCGGAGAATGCGGCCGTATGGATTCCGGGTTCAGCGCTGGGACCACACCGCGCCGTTTTCGTCATAACTCAGCACCTGATCCTCGCCGTTCCAGCCGGGGCCGTGGTTCACAACATGCACCAGGCGTACGCTCGGATTCAGGCAAATCGCACGGGTTTTGGCGTATTCATTTCCGGGCCGTCGAAAACCGCCGATATCGAACAGTCGCTGGTAATCGGAGCGCATGGCGCCCGAAGTTGCACGGTGATCGTTCACGGTCCCGAGCCCTGCTGACGCAGCGAGACGGGTGGAAAGTAAGTGCCCAACAGTTCACGCTTCCACCAATCTCCTGTCTTGCCGCGCTCGGCGAAGTTTGTGAAGTGGTAGTCGTAAATCAGGGCACGCACGTAGCGGGGACGCGATCCCCGAAACGGGTCTGTGGCGAGCAGCGCCAGCACGGGAGGCGATGCCTCGAGCAGGCGTTCCATCAGATTCACGAAGAACGGATTTTCGCGATACGTTCCGAGCGCTGCGAACCACATCTGCCAGTCCAGCCGCGGCTGGTACGGCGCAACCCATTTCGGACGCTGGTTCAGTCTGCCGGGCTTGTACCGGAATTCGTATTGCCGCCACGTGCTGCCGTCGCCGGATCCTTCGATGATGATTTCGGGGCGAGTAGTGGTCATGTTCGCGAACAATCCGTAGCTGTTCACGATGCCGAAGGGCGCGGTCCATTCCACAAGCTTGCGCGCCGCTGCCGGGAGCCGGACGGTCATCGCTTGCGTCATCTGCAGCAGGCCGAGCGTGATCAGCAACGCCAGCAGCACCGCGGAGGTGGCAAGTTCAATACGGGGCCAGCGCGGCGGAAAGGCGCGGTCTGCGGCCGCGCGAATCAGGCCGGGAGTTCGCCGGAGCCTTTCGTCGTCGAACAGCGGGATGCAGAGCAGAACGGCAAGCAAATTAAAGAATGTGTAATTGCCGGTGAGCGCGATGAGGAGTTGCAACGTCACCATCACTGCGGCGGCAACGAGACGGAATCGCGGGCCGAAGAAGATGAACAACGGTGCGCCGAGTTCGGCGACGAAAACAAAGACGACCGACAACGTTTGGAACCACGAAGGTGCCTGATGCATGTACCAGGCGATCGGGGTCGGCAAGGGCTGCGTTTCGTAGTGATAGCGCAGCGCCGACAGCGAGCGCCATGTCGGATCGCCGCTCAGCAACTTCACTGCTCCGGACAGGAACATCAACCGGAACAGCAGCCACCAGATCAGCCAGGTCCGCACCGCCGTGCCGTTGGCGAAAATCGCAAGGAACCCGGCTTCGAGCAGCAGCAGGTCCCACTGGAAGGAAAAGAACGTCTGGCCTGCCGATACAACGGACAGATAGAGAATCCATAACAGTCCGAGTCCGAAGCGCGTGGTGGGCCCCCCTACGATGACCGTCACCGACAGGAGCACCCCGGCAGCCGTCACGCCGCGCAGCATGGCGTCCGTGTGATTCAGCCAGAAGATGCCTGGCGCGACCCAGAACGCTCCGCGGCCGTAGGCCTGTGCCACTGCCTCCAAATAGCTCCCCAGCGGCAGAATCCCGCGCTCTCCCACCAGTCCGACGGCCTGAACACCGAAGGAAGCGAACGCAATCAGGTACACCAGCGCGATGCCCCTGATGAACAAAAACGTCGAGATCGCGAAGCGTCTGGGTGCCGGACCGGTATGAAGCGCGTAAAACCGCATGCGGCTTGCTACATTCTTAAGTAGACCAACAAATGCACGAACTGTATTCACGGTGGATGTGCGGCTGGGAAAACCGGCTGTGCTTCCGCGCGACCAACCGCGTCACACGACCGTTTGATTGGGGTATCGAGTGGATGGATCGCTGGCCCTGCTCGTGTTCTCATCCGCGCAACGGACACGGACCCGAGTCGTACCTGCGCATTCTGAATCGCATCGCCATCGAGAATAGCGCGGAGTTCTACGGCTACGAGAAGCCTTCCGACTTCCGCCTGGATGGCGGTATCTTGCGATTCACCTCGGCCGTCGATACGCCCTACACGGAGAACAACACTGTTCATGGGCAGTGGTTCGCCGCCCGCCATAAGCCCGGCAGTCGGCGTTGCGCCGTCGTTGTCCTGCCGCACTGGAACGCGCAGGCGACGCAGCACAATGCCCTGTGTGCCGGGTTGGCGAAATTGGGGATCTCCGCTATCCGGATCAGCCTGCCTTACCACGATTACCGGATGCCCCGCGAACTCGAGCGCGCGGACTATGCCGTCTCGGCGAACGTCGGCAGAACCATCGATGCGGCGCGTCAGGCGGTGATCGATGTTCGAAGCTGTGCGGATTGGTTGGAGCGCGAAGGCTATGAACACATCGGGATTGTCGGCACCAGCCTGGGATCCTGCTATGCGTATTTGGCCAGCGCCCACGATCCCCGCTTTCGCGTTAACGTCTTCAACCACTGCTCGACATATTTTGCCGATGTTGTGTGGGAGGGCCTGTCGACGCGTCATATCCGCGAGGGCTTGGAGCAGGCCATCGACCTGGAGCGACTGCGCGAAGCGTGGATGCTGATCAGTCCTCCCGCGTATCGCGACATGTTCGCTGGCGGTTCGAAGAAATCCCTTTTTATTTACGCGAAATACGATACGACTTTCCCGCCGCATCTTTCGAAACAAGTGGTCGATCACGCTCGGGAGACCAATCTCGATCATCGGACCGTAGTGCTGCCTTGCGGGCACTATACGCTCGGCGAATGGCCGTTTAAGTTCATCGATGGCTATCACATCTGCGCGTACCTGAAGCGTAACCTGTAAGTGATTAGTCCGCCACATTTACGGGATTCGAGCTATAATTACGCAATCAGTATCCTGCGCAATGGGTAGAATTCCGCGCCGATCACTGTAAAGGGGCTTTCAGATGCCGATGATTCAATACGTAAATATCCAGGCTGCGGCAGTTGGCATCGCCACTTCCGCAAAGACTCTCGATCTGGGCATTAAAGCCCGTCTATCCCAGGGGAAGATTTACATCGAGGAAGGCAACTCGATCGTGTTCCACATCGAAGTACGGGTGGTGAACAACGATCTTGAACTGGACTATCCCAGGACGTCTGAGGACGATCTCCGGCGCGGATGGGCCAAGGTGGGTGCCGCGCTCGCGCTGGAGTATGGGCTTGCCCAGGGCTGTACCACCGCCTCAGTGGGGACGCTGATCGAGCCTACCGGCGCTGCGGCGGGCTTCTGGTCGATGGTGAAAGTCCAGAAGGGCACTCCACGGCTCATCGCCGACATCATGAACGACATCAACTTCCCAGCGGTGCTGAACGTTGCCCCACCGACAGTCGCGAAGGGACGCCAACGTTCCGCCTCCTTCAGCAAATAGCAGTCGAGTTTAACCGTGCCGGCTGAGCCCGAGCGCGCGCATGCGCTTGTGAAGATTCGTGCGCTCCATCCCCAGCGCGCGGGCGGCGCTCGACACGTTCCACCCGGTCTCCTCGAGAGCGCGCCGAATGTGGTCGCGCTCGGCCGATTCGCGCGCTTCCCGCAAGTTCGATTTGGCGGCGCTATCACGTGGGTTGCGGATCTCTATCGGTACCGAATCCACATCCAGCCGGTCGCCCGTCGTGAGGATCGCCATCCGTTCGACGGTGTTCCGCAATTCGCGCGCGTTGCCCGGCCACGCATACGCTTCAAGAAACTCGAACACATCATCCGCGAACGACTTCGGCCGAAAGTTGTTGCGCCCGCAGAATTCGTTCAGGAAATACTCGGCCAGCGCTCGCACGTCGCCGGGACGCTCTCGCAGGCTCGGCACGCGAATCGGAACGACGCATAACCGGTAGTACAGATCTTCACGAAATTTCTCAGCGGCCACGAGGTCCGCGAGGTTGCGATTCGTCGCCGATACAACGCGCACGGCGACGCGGATGGGCTGTTCGCCCCCGACCCGATGAAACTCGCCTTCCTGGAGCACGCGCAGCAACTTGGCCTGGGAGCCGGCGTGCAGGTCGCCGACTTCATCCAGAAACAGAGTGCCGCCGTCCGCGAGTTCGAACTTCCCGCGCCGCGCATTCGCTGCGCCCGTGAAGGCGCCCTTTTCGTGACCGAACAACTCGCTTTCAATCAACTCGGTGGGAATCGCCGCGCAATTCACTTTCACGAAGGGTCCAGCCGCGAAAGGACTGTGCTCATGGATGTGTCCCGCCAGCAGTTCTTTTCCAGTGCCGGATTCACCCGTCAGCAGTACGCGGGCGTCGGAACGCGCGGCCATCGAGGCCTGCTCCACAACCCGAACCCAAGCCGGGCTGGAGCCGATCATTCTCGCGGGACAGCCGACGATCTCGCGGAGGCGCTGGTTCTCCTCGCGAAGCACCAACTGCTCGAGCGCGTTCTTCAACGCCAGCAGCACACGGTCGCGGCTCAACGGTTTTTCGAGGAAGTCGAAGGCGCCGGCGCGCGTCGCTTCCACGGCATCGGCAATCGTGCCGTGGCCCGAGATCATGATGACCGGCGATTCCACACCGGACTGACGCAACTGCCGCAGCAGGTCGATTCCGTTGCCATCCGGCAGGCGCACGTCCACCAGGTAGGCGTCCACCCGGTTGGAATAGGCGCGGCCTTCAGCAAACGAGGTGCATGTCGCTACGGCGTATCCTTCGCGTTCCAGGATCAGTTTCAGCGAACGCCCGATATTCTCTTCGTCGTCGATGATGAGTACGCGTTTCATTTAGGCCAATGTCGATTCGCGGTAGGTGCGCGAACTGTCCGCGGCTTCCGCTGCCGCCGGCAGGATGACGCGGAAGGCCGCACCGCCCAGTTCTCCGTCGATCAGTTCGATATCACCGCCGCACAACAGCGCGCTCTTGCGCGCGATGGACAGCCCGAGTCCCATGCCGCCTTTTTTGAATGAAATCGCCGGCTCGAAAAGAGCGCCGCGGATATGCGGGCTCAATCCGGGGCCGGAGTCATGAATCTCAATGTGCGCCCGGTCGGCTTTGATATCCGTGCGCACCAGCACCACGCCGCCCGCACGCGCGGCTTCCGCGGCGTTCTCCAACAGGTTGGTGACGATCGCCTTCAACAAGTCGGCATCGGCAATCGCAGCCGGCGCAGTCGGCGAGAGGCGAAGATTGTAGACCACCTCGGGGTGAGCGGCTCGTAAAAACGCGACCCGTTCTTCGACCGCGCCGTTCACATCCAGGACACCGAGCGCGACCGGCGGCTCGGCCGCGAAATCCGAAAACGCACGAACCCGTTTCTCCAGGCTGGTGACTTCGTCCACCACGATCTGCGAAGCCTGGCGCATGAATTCGGCGTCCGGACCATCGGACCGCGCCGCGATTTCCTCCATCGTCAGGCGGATCGGCGTGAGCGAGTTCTTTACCTCATGCGCCATCTTTCGGGCGAGTGCCTGCCAGCTTGCCAGCCGCGTAACGTGAATCAGTTTCTCGCGGGATACCTGTAGCTGCTCGGCCATCTGGTTGAACGCGGTGATGGCCCGCCCGATCTCGTCATAGCGCTCGGCCGCGTCCACACGCGCCGAGAAATCTCCGGCACCCACACCGGTAAGCGCCTGCGCCAAACGATCAACCGGAGCGGTGATCCGCCGGGCGAAATAGATCAACCCGAGGAAGGCAGCCACCCAAACTGCGGAAGCGACCGCAATGAACGAAAGTGTGAATCCGCGCCGCAGGTCGTGCGCGCGGGTCGACGAGATGACGCCGCGTGACCGCGCGAAGTCCCTCGTGAGGTCCTGCATGCCGATTCCGAGTTGGCGCGAATAGACCTGCACGCCCTCCGGCGTCCGGCGCAGATATTCGAGGATGTCGCGGCTATCGCCGGTCGTGTCGAAGCGATCCTCGGTGGTGGAGTCCCAGAACTCCTGAATGCGCGGCGGCCACGTCGCGCGCGCGGAAAGGGCATAGGTGCGCGCCTCCACCCTCCCCGCCCCCGCATCGGCTTTCAACCACTCGCGGGAACGTTGATAGTATTCGCGCCCGAGGCGCTCGAACGATTGGGACAAAGAGTCTAGTTCGCGGAGCGGAGTTAAATCGAGGCTACGCTCGAGGAGTTCAAGGCTGGTCCATACGGTAAGCGCCAGCGGCACGAGTGTTGCCGCCAGGAAGAGGAGAATGAGCTGGTTCCGAAGTTTGCCTCCGCGCCTCATGTGCCTCGGGTACCGCCGCGTTCTATATCGCTGAGGCGAAGCGGTCCCGCTTCGAGATTCCACCGCTGCTGGCCGGAGCGGGGCGGGTGGCTGAACAGATCGATAAGGCGGCTGATGCTGATGCCCGATTCGCCGAACAGGGGCGCCGAGTCGCGCGGGTCAGCCGCGCGAACCTCCAGGTGCACCCATAACTGCTGGCGCGCGTTGAGACCCGCGGTCGAAAGCCGCACGTTGTCGATGCACCACGTTTCGGCCTCCCCCGCGCTCAAATGCGAAACCGAGCGCCGCTCCCGCGAACGACCGGCGATGCCACCCCGCATCGATCCCGAACTCGAAAGCTTGGTAACGGAAAACTTCTCCTCCCACAAATCGTAGCTCACGATGAAGCGCTCGAGGGCCCGGTCGATCACGTTCGAATGCGAATCGGCGGAAAGGGAGAGTTGAAAATCGTATGGGATCGCGGCTCCGTTTCTTAATCGATCCAACGACGGGCCGCTAATGAAGTGCAATCGCGGCGCGCTGATGTGGAGCTCATCGTTACGGTCATGGACGATCAGTTCCTCGGCAAACATCGCGAGAAGGAACCCGGTGAAGAAGCTGACGATAAACCACCAGGGTTTAGGGCGCACAGAAGTCCTTAGAAGTTAAACCCAGCAATAAAAACAGGATCGCAACGTCCGCCTTTCAATGGGAACGCCACCGCAAGCAGGAAACCCTCCCGCCCGTCGGTGCGAAACCCGATGCCGGCGCTCTGCTTCGGGCCGGTACTGGTAGACCCAACCCACAGCGCACCCGAATCGTAGAACACCGTGATGAATCTGTGACGATAGTCGATCGAGCCGTGCACGATGCGGTCGGCCCCGAGCGGGTCGAGATCGAATTTGCTATAGCCCCGAAGAGTGGAAGCATTCCCGAGAATGAAGCGCTCGAACAGCGGAGCGCGCCCGTAGACGCGCCCCGCGATGAAATCGATGGTCAGCGCGTTGTTGCCGCTGACGATTTCATACCGTGCATCCGCCGAGTGGCGGACGTACACGAAGTCACTGCCAAGAACTCTGGTGGCCGCGCGCAGGCTGTAACCTGCATCCAACGACTGTCTGGTGGATCCACCTTCCTCCCAACCCCTGTGAAGGCGCAGAGTATTTATCACCGAGTTGGCCGATTCGGTCCGCGCGGCCGGAAACTGCATTTCCAAACTTTGAAAGCTGGCGCCGACTGTCCATGTCAGCGGTTCGGCAAGTACGATGGTGGCCGTAGGCTGAAAATTCTGCCTCGCCCGATAGAGAGAATCCTCGCTGCTACCCGGATCGGCAGCGGCTGCATCGAGCGTGCTCTGGTTCCACTGCTGGTGGTAGCTGTCTACAGCGAAACGAATCCGGACGCGGTTCGTGCCGTAGGCGGGATGTTCCACTCCAGCCCGAATTCCAGAAAAACGCTCGGCCAGTTCGTCGCCATCGCTCACCACTCCAAACGATAAACTGGTTGCTCCGATATTGGTTGTTGCCTGTGCCGCTCCGGACCAACCCTGCCTGGAATGATAGGCGAATTTCGGGATATCGACGTCGAAGTTCTTCCGGCTGCCGTCCTCGATTTCAAACTCTACCGTCACGTGATCGGGCAGTTTGCCGCGTTGAACCCGGACCGACACACGCTGAACGCGAAGATCCCGGCGGATCTTGGTTGCGAGACGGTCCAACAGGCCGTTATCCAGCTTTTGCCCGACGACGGCTTCGAGTTCTTTGCGGAGTTCGAGGTTCAGCGAGGAACTTCGGTTGCCCGAGACGTTCACACTCTCCACGGTGTAACGAGAGTTGACGTTTATGTCTTCCTGCGGGTTCCACCCAAACAGTGAAATAGCAAACGCACACAGCAGCAGGGCGGCACGAAGCATACGCCTGCTGCTGTGTGCATTCATCACTCCATCTCGCCACCCGCGTGGAATCAAGCAGTTAGCGAGATACGGGTGTGAACAGCCATCACAGGTGAGCGCTCAGGTCCAGCACACTGATCGACGCGGATCAGTTGGTCGCCGCACTCTGAGCAGCTCTGGGTGCACGCTCACTCACTGCTGCCCGCAGTGCCTCCCCGGAAGATACCACCAGCAGCCGCCTCCCAAGTTTGATCAATCCCCGGCGGGCTAGTGAATTAAGCGTGGTTGAGGTCGTTTCGCGCGTCGCACCGATGAGGCTGGCCAGCTCGCTCTGGGAAAGCGGCAGGGAGTACTCACCGTTCGATGCGCTGACGCCGAACACAGTTGCCAAACTTGATAAATAATGAAGTATCCTCGACTCGACATCGTGAAGGCAGAGCAGCGAAATCTTCTGTTCCAATTCACGCTGCCTTGTGATGACGAGGTCCGCAAGATTTCTCCACATTTCAGGTTTGGTTTCGCAAAAGGCAATGAACACCTCGCGTGGGATTTCGTAAACAACGCCCTCTTGCATGACTTCAGCGGAGAAGACACGCGGTCCACCAATGAACAGCGCCTCCTCCCCGAAGACATGACCGGGTGGGACAATGCTGATCAGAACTTCCTTCCCGTCGCGGGCTCTACGCATGATCTTCACAAATCCCGAATCGACGAAAAAGACAGTCTCAGCCGGGCTCTCAGCAGTGTAGAGACTCATTGCGCGCCGCGTCGGGGCGTGTTTACGCACACCTTCTGCTAGGACTAGTTCTTCACGTATTAACTTCGACAGCGCAGCACTCATATAGGTTGTTTGAATCTTATATGAGTCTGACAACAAAAGAAAGGGAAAAGTGCGGAAGAATTCGTTACGAATCTCTGCGTAACATCCGGGCTCCCTCAGCCCCTCGGGAAAACTCCTGTTCGAGTGCGTCCGTACCTACTCGTTCAAGGAAGTGTTTTAGCTTCACTGTAATAGCTGCAAGCGCCTCTTCAACTGGACCCTTGTTGGTGAGCAGGATGTCTCTCCAGATGCTAAATGGGCTAGCAGCGATGCGAGTAAGTTCACTTATAGCCGGACCCGCGACCAGAGCCGTCTCTGGCATATCGCCTAATACCCCCGCGAGTGCGGTTGAAAGCAGCTGCGGCATATGGGAGGTGAACGCAACAAGGCGGTCATGTTCATCGGGATCTAGTACAACCGGAACTGCCCCAATCCTTTCAATCCAACTCTTAAGAGTTGTGTATCTTACGTCAGTAATGTCGTGCTCCGAAACCGGAGTCAGAACATATTTACGGTTGTTGAATAATGCCTCATCCGCTGCGGCGATACCGGTCTGTTCTTTACCTGCCATCGGATGCCCTCCGATAAACAGCGCCTGACTTACGTGCTGGCGCGCCGCCGCCACGATCTGCGCTTTCGTGCTGCCCGCATCTGTTACTAAAACATGGTGCGGGATACTCCCGCCGATTTCCTGCAACGTGGCGATGATAGTAAGCACCGGTTGCGCCAGGTAGAGACAGTCGCATTCGTGAACCGCAGTCTCGATATCGGCGCCCCGGTCTATAACTCCGGAAGCGAGTGCAGTAGCGATGGTCCGGGGGGAACTGACGCCCACGATCTCGCCTTCAAAGCCGGCGCGCCGTAGTGCAAGGGCGAACGAACCGCCGATCAGCCCAACTCCGAAGATCGCTATCCGCTGCATCGCGCAGGTCTCAAACCGTACGGCCGACAGCGGGTGCGATCACCTTGAGTTGCTGCATCAGCTCCGTGAATTGAACTGGAGCTAACGATTGAGCACCGTCGCTGAGAGCGTGATCCGGATCGGGATGGACTTCGATTAGCAATCCGTCGGCACCCGCCGCCACCGAGGCGCGGGCCATCGGAGTAACCTTATCCCTGCGGCCGGTACCGTGCGACGGATCCGCGACAATCGGCAGATGTGATAATTTTTTCACCACTGGAATTGCTGAAATATCCATCGTATTTCGTGTGTAAGTCTCGAAAGTCCGGATACCTCGTTCGCACAGAATTACGTTGTAGTTACCACCCGCCATTATGTATTCGGCAGACAGCAGAAGTTCTTCGATAGTGGCCGATATGCCCCGCTTGAGCAGTACCGGCTTGCTCACACGGCCAACTTCTTTCAGGAGGATGAAGTTCTGCATATTGCGGGCACCCACCTGAAGGATGTCCACATATTCCACCATCATCGGAAGTTGCGTGTGGTCCATCACTTCGCTGATGACGAGCAGCCCGTGGCGATCGGCGGCCTCGCGGATCATCTTCAGCCCTTCTTCTCCGAGGCCTTGAAAGCTGTACGGTGAACTCCGCGGTTTGAACGCGCCGCCGCGAATCACTTGCGCACCAACCGCGGCGATTTGTTGAGCTGATATTTCGATCTGCTCGCGGCTTTCGATGCTGCAGGGGCCGGCCATAACCACCACACGATCGCCGCCGATTTCTACATCACCGATTTTTACTACAGTGCCGCCGGGACGAAAATGCCGGCTCGCCAGTTTGTACGGCGACATGATCCGGTGGCATTCCTTCACCCCTTCCATCACTTCGAACACGGTGGGATCGAAATCGTCCATCGGCCCCACCCCGCCCAAAACAGTATGCACAACGCCCGTCGAGCGATGAACATTGAAAGACATCGATACCAGGCGGTCGATTACCGCTTGTATCTGAGCCTCGGTAGCACCTTCCTGCATCACGACCAGCATCGGATGATCACTTTCCTTCTGAGGAATTGCGCTGCACTTCCAGCATGCGGTCGCGCTGGATGCCGCGCATCTCGTCGATAATACGTTCAAAAACGCGATGTACTGCTTCGGTCGAAAGCGGCCCCTGGTTGTGATCGGTGACGTTTTGGTACACCTGATCCTCCCGCTTGGGTTCGTAAATCGGCAGCGCCAGTTCGCGCTTGATCCGTCCGATTTCTTCCACCACGCGCGTGCGTTGATTGATCAGCGCCAGGATCTCGACGTCGATCCGATCGATCTCCTCCCGGCACTCCTCCAACCGTTCCAGCCCCTCGTCCCTCTTCATGACCTCGCCGATCGTATCGCGACTGCGATGGGTCGCGTGAATTCTTCGAGACGCGCGGGCAGATCGGCATCGGCTTGATGCTGCTCGATGAACCGGACGAACGCGCTGCCGATCGCCACTCCATCAGCCAGTCGCGCCACCTGCGCCGCTTGTTCGGGAGTCGATATGCCGAACCCGACCGCAAGAGGGAGCGCGGTCTCGGTTCGCATCGATTCGACAAGGGGTGCAACGGCCGACGATACGGACACCTGCTCGCCCGTGACCCCCGTGCGCGAGACGAGGTAGATGAACCCGGTCGAGAAATGCGCCACCAGCCGCTGACGTTCCGGAGTGCTGGTGGGCGCCGCCAGGAACACGGTATCCAATCCGGCGTCCTTCAGAACCGCAACATGACCTTCCGCCTCTTCTACGCTCAGGTCGGTGAGCAGCACGCCATCGACTCCCGCCTCGACGGAGTCGACCGCCAATCGCGAAAACCCATACCGCAGCAGCGGGTTCATATAGCTGAATAGCAGCAGCGGTATCTGGCTGTGCCGTCGAATCTCGCGGGCGATCTCGAGCACCCGCCGGACCGTAGCGCCGGCACGCAAGGCGCGGTCGGCGCCGCGCTGGATAATGGGACCATCGGCGATCGGATCGGAGAACGGCACGCCGAGTTCGATCAAATCCGCTCCCGCTCGCTCGAGAGCTGCCACGATGGCCGGTGTTTGCTCGGGCGATGGGTCGCCCGCCGTCACGTACGCGATCAGCCCCGATCGCTTTTCGTTGCGCAGCCGCTCAAACAGTGCCGGTATGCGTTTGGCGCGATTCCCGTTACTCTTCGCCATCCAACTCCCTCAGGTTCTCGCGGTAGATATCGGTATCCTTGTCCCCCCGCCCAGACAGATTGATGACAAAAATTTCGCCTTGCGCGCCCGGCGCCTGCCGCATCGCTTCGGCTACAGCGTGAGCGGATTCCAGCGCGGGGATGATCCCCTCGGTGCGGGAAAGCACCGTCGCAGCGTCCAGCGCATCCTGGTCGCTCGCGTTTACGTATTCGGCACGCCCCTGGTCATGCAGCCACGCGTGCTCCGGACCTATCAGCGCATAATCCAGTCCGGCTGAGATTGAGTGCGTCAACGAGATCTGTCCGTCATCGTCCTGGAGAAGGTAGCTGTACGCCCCTTGCAGAACTCCCGGCGAGCCGCCCGAGAACCGCGCTGCGTGCTCGCCCAGCGCGAGCCCCCTACCGCCCGCCTCGATGCCGATGAGGCGCACTCCCTCGTCCGGTACGAACGCGTGGAACATCCCGATCGCGTTGCTGCCGCCGCCCACACAGGCAAAAATCCGATCGGGCAATCGCCGCTCGCGCTCGAGTATCTGCCGCCGCGTCTCTTCGCCGATGACGTTATGAAAATCCCGCACTATCAGCGGGTATGGATGAGCGCCCAGTGCCGAGCCGAGCAGGTAGTGCGTACCCTCGACATTCGTCACCCAATCGCGCATGGCTTCGCTGATCGCGTCCTTCAACGTGCGGCTGCCGTTCTTAACAGCCACCACCTCAGCACCCAGCAATCGCATGCGAAACACATTCAGGCGCTGCCGCCGCATGTCTTCTTCGCCCATATAGACGGTGCATGAGAATCCGAACAGCGCGCTTACCGTTGCGGTTGCGACGCCGTGCTGTCCGGCACCGGTTTCCGCGATGATGCGGCGCTTCCCCATCCTGCGCGCGAGCAATGCCTGTCCGAGACAGTTGTTGATCTTGTGCGCGCCGGTGTGCAGCAGATCCTCGCGCTTGATGTAGATCTTCGCTCCGCCGAACTGCTCGCTGAGCCGGCGGGCATGGTAGAGCGGTGTCGGACGCCCGGCATAGTTGGCGAGAAGGTCCGCGAGTTCGCTTTGGAAACTCGGATCGACACGCGCCTCCGCATAGGCCTTCTCGAGCGCCTCGAGCGGGGCCATCAGAACCTCGGGGACGTATCGGCCGCCGTACGGGCCGAAATGCCCGCGCGCATCTGGCTGTGAAGTGATCATACGCTGAGTGCTGCTGCTACGAATGCTTTAACCTTATCGGGATCCTTGCGCCCCGGCGTGGATTCCAACCGCGAACAGGCGTCCACGCCCCATGGACGGCATGCGCGGATCGCCTGTGCGACGTTGTCCGGTCCAAGGCCGCCGGCAATGACAATCCGCTTTCCCGGAATACTGGCCAATAACCAGTCAAACGTGTGTCCGGTGCCGCCGTGAAGTGAATCCGAAGGTGTGTCGAGAAGAAATGCTTCGGCGCGGGAATCGTCGAGGTCGTTCGAACAGAAACCCGGCACCGGTCGATGCACCCGCCAATAGCGCGCGGACGCTGGAGGTGGGCCGATCACCTGCGCGACGTCGATGCCCGCTTCCGGCACCGCCTCGCACACGCGTTCGGGCGTTTCGTTCACGAAGATGCCGACCTTGAGAATGCCGGCAGGGACTTCCGCCGCGATCGCGCGCGCCGCTGCGAACGAGATGAACCGGGGACTCCGCGGGTAGAAATTGAATCCCAGTGCCGTCGCGCCGGCCGCGATTGCGATGGCGGCGTCGCCGGAATTCGTGATCCCGCAAATCTTGACAATCATCGGATCAGTTCCCGGAGGGCCTCGGCGGGGTCGGCGGATGTCATCAGGTGTTCGCCCACCAGGAACGCATGATACCCGGCCTCGCGCAAGCGCCGGATATCGGCGGAGGTTCGAATGCCGCTCTCGGCGACAGCGATCGCGCCCGCCGGCATCTTCGCGGCCAAACGCAGCGAGGTTTCGAGCCGCACCTCGAAAGTTCGAAGGTCGCGGTTGTTGACTCCGATGATTCGGGCGCCCGAAGCTATGGCGCGATCCAGTTCCTCTTCATCGTGCACCTCGACCAGCGCCGCCATTCGGTACGCTTCCGCCATTTCGCGATAGCTTCTCAGTTCCTCATCCGTAAGGATAGCGGCGATCAGCAGGATTGCGTCCGCACGGTGCGCCGCCGCTTCCACGACGTGATACCGGTCGATGGTGAAATCTTTCCGTAGAACCGGTACCGTCGTCGCAGCACGCGCGATCGCCAGATCCCCCAGCGATCCCCGAAAGTACTCCAGGTCCGTAAGGACCGACAGTGCCGCCGCGCCGCCGCGTTCGTAGGAGGCCGCGATACCTGCCGGATCGTAATCAAGGCAAAGCAGACCCTTGCTCGGCGAGGCCTGCTTCAGTTCGGAGATGATGCCCGGCTGATTCCGCAAAAGCGCCGCCTGGAAATCGCGACGCTCTGCCGTCGCTGCTTCAGCCCGAGCTTCCAAAACGCCCAAAGACTCGCGGACGGCAGCGAGTTCCTTCCGTTTGTGGGCGACGATGCGCTCGAGAATTGTGGGTACTGCCGAGGTCATCAGATGGAAAACCCCTATATTACCATGAAGATCCGGTGCCAGACGGGTAATTGGCGATAGACGTTGCCTGGTGACTGGCATTGCTGTATAGTCTAAAGACGAATTCCCCTCCGGGCTTTCGGATCTATTCGGTCCGACAAACTGGGATAGAGGCCTGGATAACGGAGATCGAAGTCCCTTCCGATAGGAGGATTACACTGTGAAGAGATTCGCTTTCACGCTGGCGCTGGGCATGTCGCTCTTTGCCGTCAGTGCTTGGGCCGAAGAGTGGACTGGAACCATCTCGGATGCGAAGTGCGGCAAAGCGCACCTGGACGCATCGGAGAAATCTCAGAAGTGCGTCGAAGCGTGCGTTAAATCAGGCCAAGCGCCAGTGCTCGTCACTGGCGACGAGATTCTGAAAATCGACGACGCCTCCAAAGCCAAGGTGATGGATCACCTCGGTCATAAGGTGATTGTCGAAGGTTCGAAGAACGGCGATACCGTCACGATCGACAGCATCAAAATGGCCAGCTAATCAATATTGTGAGGGGGCGGGAGTCCGGCTCGCCCCAACTTTCAGTTCCCGAAAGGAACGATCAGCCTTCCCGCAGGTCCCTTGTAGATCAGTTCGAGATCCTTCAATTTGAGTTTCTTGCCCTCGACCGGGAAGTACAGCAAACCGGTGACTGTTTCCTTGGTTTCCTTGTCGGGCATCATCTTTTGATTCAGCAATGCGATCAGAGGGGCATTCTTGTCTTTCTCTTTCGCATCATTGGCCGGGGTGGCCTTGGTTTCCGTTTCAGTCGTGGTTCCGCTGCCCACCACTCCACCGTTCGGATCGTCCAATTGACCTGGACGGCCCATCGTTCCCGGAATTCCGCCCCATACCGGACCATTCGGATTTCCTGCGTAGGTTCCCCCGCCGACGGTCGCAGTGCTGATCACCAATTTCGCGCTCCCGGCAATCTGGCTGGCGACAAAGGGGCCGGAACGCTGGCCGTCACGATGCGAGATGATCTCGAAATCGTCGCGGCTGATAGACAAGGGGTCGTCCCCCTTGGGAACAACCTTTACATCGATGGCGATGATCCCTTCCGGGAGTTCCGCGCCCAGTGCGGATCGTATCGCGTCCTTATCGATGAAGGCAGTTGCGTAGATATCGACGCTGTCGTTGCCGGCCTCGCCTACGGGTTTTTTGTCGGAACCGGCGAACATCACCGGTACAAGCATCAGAAAGGGAAGGATATACCGCATCATGCCACCCCAGCCTCGATTATACCCTTCGACGCCCGATTTTACTCTCGAAACGGCTGGGATGTTCTCCGGCGAATTGGGTCATCTAAATGTTCTAAATGTCACACTGGCTCGACTTAGCTAAGAAAACGGACTAACATCCGGGACATGCAGATCGACGTGCACGAAGCCAAGTCGCAGCTCTCGCGCCTGCTCGAACTGGTCGAGGAAGGTGAAACGTTTGAGCAATGATACAGTTCACGCCACCCCGAGAGAGTACTGGTTTCTCTACACTAGGCGACTGATCGTTCTTTACTGCTTTCAGGTAAGCGGCTCGAAGCAGGAGGAGGAACTTTCGTTGGTGCAGTTTCGATCAGCCGGACGATCGTGTTGACTGCGGTACGAATTTCGCGTTCGGTAACCGGCGCGAGCCGTAGCACGGCTACGGCTTGGCGTCCAGAAAGTCGCTCACCATTGGGACGATGATGGCTCTGCGCTGCATCAGTGTCACGTGGGTGGTGTCGGGCAAGATGGCCAATCGCGACGCGGAGCGCGGCTTCATGTCGCCGTGGATCTCGCCACCCTTTAGGCGAAACATCTCCGCGACGTGCGCGAGCCGCACGCCGTCAGCGTCGCCGTGGATGAAAAACATGGGCGTCGTGGTGGCCTTAAGCTTGTCGGCTCCGAAGTCGTACCCTTTCGAGGCAGTGGCGGCGATTCGCTGGACGAAGTTCGGAAAGTCGTCAGGAGTCGGACTCAGTTTCTTGTACTCGGCCTCAATGGGCGAGCCTTTGAAAGCGTCCGCCGTGAGTTTCGGGATAGCTTCGCGCGCTTCCGCGATCATGCCGTCACGGCGGAACGTGGACGAAATGATGACTGCCCTTCGCACTTTGTCCGGATGGCGGATCGCACACTGCATCGCCACGGCTCCGCCCATGCTGTAGCCGATAAGGTCCGCTCGCGGGATCTTGAGATAATTGAGCAGTGCGGCCACGTCGTCGGCGAGGTTTTCGTAGGTGATATCTCGTGGGACGTCCGCCGTGCGGCCGTGACCTTGCATTTCGACGGCAATGACTTTCCGTGTTTTGGAGAGCTCGCTGATCCACCCGGCCCAGTTGTTGGTGATGGTCATGAACGCGCCGTGAAGCAACACCACCGGTTCGCCGCCCCCGTGGACTTCGTAGTACATGTTGATTCCATTGACTGGCGCGTAGCCCGTCGTTGGCTTCTGCTGCGCCGGCACGTCAGTCGTAACGAGCGTCATTAAAAGGAAACCTGTCTTCCGCACTGCTGAACGCCGCCCGTTCTGTCGCCGGCCGGAAGCGTTTGTTTGATGGATTGGCTGCGTCATTTTGTCTCAGTACTTGATCCCAGGCTGGCGAGAAGCTCGTCGAGTTGGTCGAGCGCCTCGGGCATCGCGCCCGTCGATCCGGAGTCAAGCGCTTCCTTCGAAGGATAGCGATCGTGCACGACCAACAACGTCTTGCCTGCGTTTTCATCGAAGGTCACCGTGGTGACGGTCTTGCCGTTGTCACCTTCCTCGTTGGTCCAAACGAGGCGCGAGTGCGGTGTCACTTCGAGGTACGTGCCGAAGAACTCCATCGTCGAATCTTCGTGGCGAAACACCAAACGATACTGCCCCCCAACGCGAACATCCATTTCGCAGGAAAGCAGGGTCAGCCCATACGATTTTGGTACCCACCACCTCCTGAATAGTTCTGCCTTGGTCCACGCCTCGAACACGAGGCGCGCAGGCGCGTTGACGGTGCGTGTGACGACGAGTTCGCACTCGGACTTCCGCTCCACCTCCGTGCGGTTCTTCGTGGGGGTGGCCTCACTTTCTCTTCTTACGTCCATTTGCTTTCTCCTTCCGTTTCAATTCCTCGACAACAATGTCCAACTCGTCGAAGCGCGCGGCCCAGAGCTGGCGATACCTCTCGATCCATGCCGCCTCTTCTTCCAGTCCGCGCAGCCCGAGCTTGCAGGTCCGCACGCGCCCGACCTTCTCTGTGCTGACGAGCCCCGCTTGCTGTAAGACGCCTACATGTTTCTTCATGCCCGTAAGGGTCATGTGGAACCTCTCGGCAAGGGCTGTGATCGAAGCGTCCGCACGCCCGAGTTGCTCCAGAACGCCGCGTCGGGTGGCGTCCGAGAGCGCGCCGAACGAGGCATCGAAGCGGGCCTGGCAAGACTGAACCATTTGGTTCAGTATACAGGATGGAGTGACGGCATGCAATAGGTAGTTTGAGCGCCCGCTGCGTTGCCGGCGATCCACCTAAACTCACGATCAACGGCGCAGTGTAGAGTTGATTAAGCCTGCCCGATCACCAGGCTCTCCCGTGCCGCATCGACTACCTCTTTGTTGACTTCCCGCAACGAATTGATTTCAAGAATTCTCTCCGTCTGAGTGAGGAGACGATTCACCAAGCGGAAGTTGCCGCCAGTGATGCGGATGATGGCCACGGTCGCATCTTCGTCCCATGGCTGCTCCGGTAAATGTACTCCCGCTGGTGCCCATCGTTGAGCTGGCAACCGATGCATTTCAGCCGTTCCCAATGGGCGAAACTCATGTACGAACCCGATCCTGGAGTAGAACTGTGCGTACCGTGCCAAGCGTTTTTCGAGGCCGGGCATGCCGATCAGTACGACGCCAATTTCACTGGCATCGAATATGGCGCGTACCTGTTTAAGGCTACCTATTCGGAGACGATCCGCCTCATCGAAACCTTGACGGTTTTCGCCTCCTTCAGAGGGAGTCCCTGGCGCGTCTCCACTGCCGCGTCCAATCCGGCGTTAGTTAAAGATGAGTTCCGGGAAGGGCAGAGTCCCGGATGGTAAGATTTGACAAAGATGAGAATCGCTGTTGGGGCCGACCATGCTGGTTTCGCGTTGAAGCAGGAACTCGTTCAAAAACTGACCGCGGAAGGGCATGAAGTGACAGACTTCGGTACCGGATCCGATGCGTCGACGGACTATCCGGACTACGCGGGCGCAGTAGCGGACGCTGTCACTTCGGGACAAGCGGAACGTGGGCTCCTGGTGTGTTCAACCGGTGTCGGCATGGCGATTGCCGCCAACAAAGTGCGAGGTATTCGCGCGGCGCTGGCAGTTAACAAGGATGAGGTGGAACTCACTCGCGCGCACAACGATGCGAACGTGCTCACGATTGGCGCGCGCTACACCGGCGCCGCCGGCGCGCTAGAACTCATCAACGTCTTTCTCAAAACAGAATTCGAAGGCGGACGTCACGCCCGGCGTCTGGCGAAGATCTCCAGGTTGGAAGCGAGGGACGGAAGTACGCTCTGACCCGCGAGCCAATTCGCGCTGGTACAGGGCCTCGACTTCTCTGAGCTAAATGCAGCTACGCATCGTCTTCGACGCACGCCGCATTCGCGACTTCGGCATCGGAACCTACATCCGTAACCTTTTGGCCGGACTCGCGGCCATCGATAGCCGCGACCGGTTCGTCGTTATCGTGGACCGGCACGAGGCAACGGAACTTCCCGACCTCCCCCAACATTTCGAGACGGTTCTCTACGATCGACCGGCGAATCCTCTGACGCAGGCTGTAATGTTCCCGAGGGTTGCGCAATTCGGCCATCCGGACCTTTATCACGTTCCAATTGTTGCCGTCCCATTCCTGATGCCGAAGCCGTATGTCGTCACGATCCACGACATGAGCAGCATTATTTTTGGGGACCGGCGGACGGGGTGGCGCCACGAACTACGGCTTTCCATGCTGAGGCGCGGCCTTATCCGCGCCGACCGCGTGATCGCGGTTTCTGACGCAACGCGCCGCGACGTGCAGAACACATTGAATATCCCGGAGAGCCGCCTGCGGCTTATCTATAACGCTCCCGACCCGATCTTTACGGCTCCCACCCGCGGCCTGGAACTCGACGAGAGCTACCGGATCATGGAGCGATACCAGATCAACTATCCGTTTCTGCTCTATGCCGGCAACATCCGGCCGCAGAAAAATATCCCGCGCCTGGTCGAGGCCTTCGCCGTCTTAAAGGGCGAGTTGGCGCAACACCCGCTGTATTCCGACCTGCGCCTGATCATTATCGGCGACGAGATTTCGCGTTATCCATCGGTACGGCACTCGGTAATCCGCAGCCGCGTCGAGCAGTCGGTTCGCTTTCTTGGCTTCGTTCCGATTAATACGCTGCGGATCTTCTATAAGGCGGCCGCGGCGTTTGTCTTTCCATCCTTGTACGAAGGCTTCGGTCTCCCTCCGTTGGAAGCGATGGCCTGCGGCACCCCGGTGATTACATCGAGTGTGAGTTCTCTCCCGGAGGTAGTGGGCGACGCCGCCATTATTGTGAACCCCGAAAATGTGTTCGACATCTCGCGCGGGATCCGCGAGGCGCTGCTCGACGACGACCTGCGGCAGCAGTGTATCGCGCGGGGTTTTCAGCAAGTCAGCCGCTTCAGTTGGCGTCGGACGGCGGAGCAGGTTCTAGAGGTGTATCACGAGGTGGCGAGAACGGGTCGTACACCGTCTCCTGCGGGAATAGCGACGGGACGGGAATAGCACGCGCGCGCAGAACGGCGGACCCCGGCGAGTTGCTGAGAAGCTGCCAGCGGCGAGGTTCGTCGCGGTCTTCCGCCGACAGCAGGTACAACCCGCGCCGCCCACGCCGGATCCAGCGAATGAGGACCCCACGCTCGCTTTCGACTGCAAATAATGCTTCCGGATCACTGCTGCGCCGCGCCGCTTCGGAGCTGTCGAGCAACACCAGGTCGCCGGTTCCAATCGAGGGGGCCATCGCCCGGTCGTCGCTCAGGCGCGCAACCACGGGCTGCTTCACATGCGCGACGGCAAGGCAGGGAATGCTGACCCGCTCGAACTGGCTGAGTTCGTCCGACCAGCTCAGCCCAGGACCCAACCGGGAGCGGAGCACTGGAACTTCTACCGCCGGAACCGTTGCTTTCGCGCGAAGATACAGCGCGCGGCGGAGTTCGTCGCTCTCTATCAAGTCGAGGACGGTGATTCCCAACTGGGTCATGATCTCGTCGCTTGCATCCGGGTTTAAGGACCGTGCGCCCTTCAGCATGTTGTGCATGTGGGGTTGGGAGATCCCGGTTTTTTGAGCGAGTGCGCGTTCGGTCCATTCGCCGCTCCGCACACGGTGCCGAATCTGGTCGAGCAATCGGCCGCGCAAGGCCTCAAATCCGATCACTGGAGTCTTTTGTACTATTTCAAACTGAAATACGGTCTATGGTACTGCAAAAAGTTGTGTATTATTTGCACTCATTAATCAAGTATATTCCGATCTTTCTTTTTAGGGCTAACCTCCTATCCCACAGCCACTTGCGCTGTATAGTCCGGGCATATCCTATTGTATTACCAAGAAAAAATTTCCGCCTATGGTTGACGATATTTCTTAGCGGAGTAGGATTAAACCATAAAGAAAACAAAACGGGCGGAACGAGAATCCGCCCGGAGGACACAAAAAAATGCAATGGACTAGATCGAATACCTTGGCGCTTGCCACTCAGAAGTGTAAGACTTGCTTGGGCGTAGGAATCACGCTTGGGCGTCGCGGCTCGTTGACCGCGTGCGATTGCGTACTCCGCACTATTTTTCGTGCTTGCTATCAGCGCTTCCGTCATTGCGTGGAAAAAGAAAAATATCTCAGTAAGGTTTCTCTCGAAATTCACTCCGGTCCGAACCGGCGTGGGACTTGGGGCCGCAAGGATGAAGAGTACATTGCGGATTTCCTGCAGATCGCCCGGCGCACCTTGACCGACGAAGAGTACCGTGTTTTCAAGTACCGGTTCCTGCTCGGCGCCGATTGGCGGCTGTGTGTCCGGAAGCTCGGAATCGACCGCGGGACATTCTTTCATATCGTTTACAAGGTCCAGGAAAAGCTCGGTGCGGCGTATGCCGAAACAAAGCCATACTCTCTGTACCCGGTGGCCGAGTACTTCGCCTCCACTCCGCGAGAAGAGGTTGTCGCGAAGGCGATCGAACCCGACCGGTTCAGCAATCGCGTGGTGCCGATTCGACCGCCCGTTTCCAAACGAACTCCAACCGTCGAACACGGTCCGGACCGGCTGGCCGCGTAAGTTCTTTCCGACAATCAGGTATCTATAGATAAAATACAGCGGAATAGCGGGGTGGGCAACGCGCTCATGGGAGCGCGTAGCGCACCCCGTTGTTATTTTCTGGCGCTTTCCGCAACCGGCCAATAAAGCAAACCGCTCCGGGTTCACGGCTGCCGCTCAGAAACTCAAAGCGCTCGCGCCCGCGCATTGAGCGGTGACACCCCCGCAACCCCGAATCGAAGACATCCGATTGGTTGTTACGGAACCTGTAGAACTCCACGGTGTGCGCGTAGGTGTTCGTGACCTGGGGTGCGTTGGCCTGAACCCACCGTCGTGACGATCCTCAGGCACCACCCCTTGAGATCCTGTTCCAACCGGCACGCTCAACGCGCGGCGGGATTGAAAAAAGCGCCCGCGTACGCCGTGGTCTTTGAGGAGCTGCGAACAGCTGGGGCCACTTCTGTTCCTGGTCTACCGGCTTGCATGGGTACCGGCAAGACATCGACGAGACAAAACGAAATGTTCAGGAATCGATTGAAGGACATTTGAGGACGTTGCCCGAGTTTTAGCGATCGGATTCCTCGTCCGGCGAGCGTCGCGAAAGCAATCGTCGTATCGACTGCTGCTAGGGCGGGCTGGCCTTCACTCACGCGAAGTTACTCAAGCGAAGGTAAGCCGGTTTCACGGCCGACGGGGAACGCTGCTCAGATGAGAGATATTGCATGTGATACCACCCTTTGGAGGATCCGTGCGGCTGGTCGTAAACGCCGATGTGCTAGTGGCCGCTCTGCGGGGCGACAGAGGTGCTTCCCGGCAACTGATCGTCCTAATTCTCGATCGGAAGATCGAGTTGCTTGTATCGGTGCCTCTGATGGTGGAGTACGAGGCAGTGCTCACCCGCTCCGAGCATCTGGACGCCAGCGGTCTGGTGGCCCGAGACGTGAATGATCTTCTCGATGCCTTAGCCGGCGTGATCACGCCCGTGCGCCTCCGTTTCCTATGGCGTCCCAAACTGAACGATCCGGCAGACGAAATGGTGTTGGAAACGGCGGTTGACGGAGGAGCGGACACTCTCGGCACGTTTAACGTCCGGCATCTTGATGCGGCCGCCCGGGAGTTTGGAATTCGGGTCGCGCGACCGCCGGACGCGTTGAAGGAGTACAGGCGAAATGAGAAAATATAATGTTGCCTTGCGCTTGCAGACATCGCTATTCAAAGAGGCCAAACGAATTTCCGCCTCGGAAGGTGTCGCGCTGAATCAGTTCATCAATGTTGCGGTGGCGGAGAAGTTGTCCGCATTACGCACGGAAGACTATTTTCGAGAGCGTGCGGAGCGCGGCAAAGTGCGACGAGCAAAAGCAGATACTCAAGAGGGCTGGTCGGGGCAATGCGCCGTCGCCGGGCGATGAAATCGATAGCGGCTGATAGCGGGCAATCTACGATAAGCCATTCCGTTCGGCCTACTTCAAACCGTTGTATCGAAGGCGATCCGGCGGTCAACTCTCTGTCTCACCCGGCCTCAACGGCCCCGGCTCGCCTCCGATACAGCACTACGGTTTTCGGACAATTGACAGCCCGGATGAAGATGCAATGCATATACAATGCGACTGACGGTGTTCGATTGGGATCGGAACAATTTACGGAAGAGCCGCGCGCATCGGATCAAGCCAGGCTGAAGTGGAACAGGCTCTTTCTCGCGGCCCGATTCTCATTTACGAGCAGGACGCAAATAGCGAACTCCGGTACGTGTACTATGGCGAGACGGAGCGGAGCCGGATGATCGCTGTCGTGTTGACTGAGCGCGACGAGAAGATCAGAGTCATCACGGCGTACGATTTGGACGCGGGACAGAAACGGGATTATCTCAAGCGAAAGGCACAGGGGGAGTGATGGCAAAAACAACGAAACCGAAACCGCCCGAATTTGCGAATCAGAGCGCTGAAGCCGACTGTGGGCCAGCGACGACGGGCGGGCGTTTCTGAAGCAGCAAAAGCCGGCTGCGAAAAAGAGTAAGGGTTCCGAACTCGTCTCCAAACTAGGTTCCGCCAGCAGTGTCCAGATCGCACTCCGTTTGCCAACTCCAGACGTGGCAAAGGCTCGCCAAATAGCCGAGCGGAAGGGGATCGGTTATCAGACGCTGCTCAAGATGCTCGTGCACGAGGGGTTGCAGCGGGATGCCAGACGGCAGTAGACCAACACGCTCCTGGTGGGAACACGTGCAGCCGCGCGACGATTCGACAGCGGGCGCTCGCACATGCCTGACTTCCGCGAACCCGGTTTCCCAGGGGTTATCGGAAGGTGCGCCCGATTCAGCGCCCCACTGGCGATGGGAGATGTTCTACCAGCAAACGGGAACTCAACGGGGAAACCGTTGTCTAATGGTCCAGGAGGCTATACGCGGCCATACGCCCAGTTCCAAGCTGCGCTGGCGAGCATTGTTTTGCTTCTGTGCGCCGTTGTCGTCGGCTGGCCGATGAAATCGAGAGGGTTGCCAGTACGGATCGCTAAGAATCGCTCCTATTGTGGAGATTCCCATGACGTATTCATCGTCGTTCACTCGGGTGTCCTGCAGGTCAATGCTGAATTGACCGATCATGCGCACTTACCTACTCGTCTCGCTGAGATCTTTTAGGACTCGGGGCCAATCGTTTCGTGTTCGTTGTTGGCTATCCAGATGTGGCCTTTGCGGATATTGGCAGAGTGATCGATGCGGCGCTTGCCGAAGTAGACTACGTTTCGGTGCTCACACCGGCGGTATTTAACCGCCGCGGCAGTTGCATCTATGCTAACCTGCCAGGGCCCTATCTACGAAATCCGACACCGCTCATTCAGGGCGACGATGGAGCGTTTTCAATGAATGGAGCCGTCACGTCATGGTAGGTCTAAGTGCAAGTGGCGTTACCTTCCATTAGTGCGATAGCCGCTGCCTGCAATCAGATGTGCCGGCCGGTGTTTCGGTCCTTTAGCGCTGAAGGTGCACCCGTTCGGCGGCGGCGGGCGCACCGCGCAGCAAACCCTCGGTGCTCAAGTCCTCGTCGAGATCGGGCCAGTGTATCCCATATCCGGCGCCCGCAACTCTCCACCGAGTACGTTGCTCCACGGTGGCATTCAATAGCCTGGGGTACCAAATCAGAGGGACAATGATCGTCCGGCCATCTGCAAGATCAACTGCCAGAGTGTCCTCGGTGAAGTGCACATCTCGCACACGCTCTCCCGGGTTAGGCTGAGAAACGTTCATTCCACTTCTCCAACAAAAGAGTACGGTGATCTTCTACCAAACGATAGACACGACGCAGTTCGGCAGGACCAAAGCCGAGATTCCTCGCGAGCGCCACGGGCGTCAGCCAGAACTTGGCCGATTGATCATCGCGGTCGATGTGGACGTGAGGCGGTTCGTTCGGCTCGTGGCTGTAGAAGTACATACGTAAGGCCCTGCCACCAGGATGGTAGGCACGGAGTCCAGTATCGCATCGCGGGACTGCAATTGCGCGTGCGCTCTCCGTGCCACGATTGCCGAAGTCGCGTGTCCTGGCAGGGGAGGTCACGTCCGGCGCGCTGATGTCCGCAGATTCCGCTCCAAAGTCCTGGTAGGTGCCGTTATCGTAGATTGGCCGTACCGTCGTGGCATCGGAGTACTGGTCCCAAGTGGAGCCGAACCAACGGCGTGAGCGCAGTCGATGCTTCTTCGTTACTCAGACGCTCCTTCGGTCCAGGAATTAGTAAAAGGCCAAAAGCAACAGAGAGGGTACCGAGGACAGCTACCGCCACGCACACGTCTACGCCGACCTTGGTTGATGGACGCACCAAGTGTGGAATATATCGCAGGTAACAGCTTGTTGGAACCCGATGCACCCGATGCTCGACCCGGGGCAATTCGGCGAACTCCCGTCATAACCCGCTTCACGTCACTCTAGGCGGCCGCGATCTGAACTACCCGCTCACCTCAGTCGTCAAAGTCCACGAGACTCCTGAGTGGAGGCGTATTCGGCGGATCTGGGGGGAACCGGACTTGGTGCTTAGCGCGGTTGATCGTGGGTATCCGGCCAAACGCATGGGTTACTGCATGCCGCAGGTCGAGGTTGTGGAATCCAGAGGTAGGAATATCACCCTATCTCCTGGCGTTCCTCCATACGGCTTCTCATCGGAGTGCGCAAACGGCAGTCGTCGATTTCGAGCCGGGTTGGGGGAAACGTTGACAGTTACAGTTGCGGGCGCAGTCGCAGTCACGGACTCGGATCTGATCCTGGTGTGCGACTGGTCTAACACCAAAGACAAAATGGTAGGAATGGCGCTGGATCACGACCTGGTTCCAGTCGCGAAGTGGCTGAAGATGGTTGGCTCGCTTTTGTTGGCATCAGCAGCTGTCAGCGCGGCCCTCTGCTACCGCTTTGGCAGAACCACGCACCGGTAGTGTCATCGAGCGCGAAATGGGCTTGTCGTCAGCTTCCAGACCTTCGGTGCTTCGCCGCGGCAGTCTGGTCCGAGGGTAGCCCGCTCACTCATCGGCATATTTATCGCTGGGAAGAATGGTGGCTATCATCCTACCTGCCTGCCTGCCCCGGCGCTTCCCCTGGCGCTTTGGAACCGACCCCTGCTGGAGCAGCGTCTTCACTACTGCTAAGTCCATCGCTCGAGACGCCTCTCATCTGAGTTAGCCCCGTTTCAATAAGTCCATACGCCGCGTTCACAGCCAATTTCCCGATCATTATCAATAAGTTCCATCAAACCCCTACCGCCACGCGTGGTTTAATAAGAGTAGAGAGGTAAGACCTTGGCGGGTCTGGCCTCTTTTTTATTTTCTAAATCCGATTTTCCGCTCAATGCGAAAGAAATAAGAGACGATTCCTATGCCCAAAACAAAAGCGACCGGCCCCCGCACCCCGGAAGGCAAAGCTGCCTCCGGCCAGAACGCCCTCCGGCATGGCCTCACTTCCGCCCAAATCGTCCTCCCCGGCGAGAGTGCATCCGATTTCGAAGGTCTCCGCCGCTCGCTCGTCGAAGCCCACCGGCCCGCACCCGGCGTCGAACTGATGCTCGTCGATCAAATCGCCCAATGTCTCTGGCGACTCAACCGCGCCCGCCGCTTCGAACAGGAAGCCGTCCAGCATGAGAACGCCTTCAATCCCGATTCCATCGCCGCTGCACGCCTCGAGAGGATCCTTCGTTATACCGCCGCCATCGAGCGCGAACTCCATCGCTCGACCCGCGAACTCACCGCCACCCAGGCTGCCCGCGCTCGTACCGCTGCCGCCGAGTCGAAGGTACAGGCCCGCCAGGATTCCGCGCGCATGGACCAGGAAATCCACGAACTCCTCGCCGCTCCGATTCCTGGAGTAGAACCTCTCACTGCCGAATATTGCGAACGCATTCTCAACGGCAGCGAACCCCGCCACACGGATGGCGCCGAACACCTTCCTCCTGATCCGATTCCGCAAAATTGCGAAACGAACTCCGAGTCTGGCGGCCACCCGCGCGCCTTTCCGAGTCGTGTCCGTCCAATGGAGCACATGTCCCAGGCCGCTGGATGAGAGCCGTCGAATCGGGCCAACCGCGGGAATCCGCAATCGCCAACTCGCGTGCCCTGTGAGAGAGTGCTTGCGCAGCGACGTGCGATTTCGGAAACTGAACGAGTCGAGCAAAGGAGTGCCAGTGTGAAGAAAGACAAGAAGAAAAAGAAGGATCAGGACAATAAGAAGTCGCATGGCCCGGGCCTGGCCGATGGTTCATCTGCCGGTTCGGATCCCGTGAAATTGGCTTTGAATGCTATCGAGAGGATGAGGTCGGAACTCGCCGGTGTCGAGCGCTTGCTCAAAGCAGCGCGCTCGCAACCCGCCGCTGAGGAAGCTGCGACGGTCGCTGCGAGCCCCGGCTCGGACCCGGCGGCAACGGACCGCAAACCCGGCAAAAAGAAAAAATCACAAAAGAAGTAAGCGTACGCGCGCCCGCTCGGGTCTATTCGTACCGGAGCGCCTCGGCGGGCGCGATATTCGTGGCGCTGCGGGCCGGATACAACGTGGCAACGAAACTGACGAAGATGGCCGCGGCGGCGATCCACAACCCGTCGTACCACTGCGGATCGAAAGGCACGTAGCTCAACGAGTAGACGTCTTCATCGAGTTTCAGCCAGCGATAATGACCGGCCAGGAAACTCAACCCGTAGCCGAGTACAAGGCCAATCGCTGTTCCGACAAGACCGATCAGCAGACCCTGGTACATGAAAATTCTGCGAATCTGATCGCGTTTGGCACCCATCGACATCAGCACCGCCACGTCGCGATATTTCTCCATAACCATCATCACGAGGGTAATCAGAATATTCAGCGCGGCCACCAGTTCAATCAGCCCGATGGTGACTACCGTCACCACGCGTTCCATGCGCAGCGCGTTGCGAAGTTGACGGTTCTGCTCCATCCAGGTAGTCGCAGTCAGCCGCGGTCCGACGATCTTGTCGCATGCCGCGGCGACCGCCGGAGCATTCTCCGGATTCGCGAGTTTCAACTCGATGCTGTTCACGACGTCTCCCAGCGACAGCACCCGCTGCGCGGACTTCAGATCCGTGAAGGCCCAAGCGGAATCGAGATCGTAGAAGCCCGATTCGAAAACTCCGACTACTCGAAACCTATAGTAGGCGGGCCGCGGACCCATCGGAGTCAGTTCGCCTTGCGGGCTCATCACAGTGATGACGCTGTCCATCAGCATGCCCGTGCTCTGGGCAAGCTTCGAGCCCATGATCACGCCTGGATATCGGCCGGACTGGCGCAGGTTCGCTAGATTGCCTTGTTTCAGATGGATCAGAACGTCGGCAGCGGCCTGTTCGCCGGTCATCGGAATGCCCTTCAGCACTCCGCCTGCACCCTGAATTGGTCCGGCGAAGAAAACCGTGCCGTACAGCCCGGGACTGGCCTTGATCACTCCGGGGATGGTCCGCAGTTTCGGTACGATCGCTTCCCAGTCCTTGATGCCGTTGCCCGGTTCTTTCTCGAGAACCGTCACGTGGGCTGTCGCGCCAAGCAGGTTCTTCTGCAGGGTGTTTCGAAAACCGGTGTTGATGGCGAGCGCGATCACCAGCGCCATTACGCCCGCCGCCACCCCGCCGATCGATATGAAGGTGATCACCGAAATCACCGCCTGCTTGCGCTTCGCGCGAAGGTACCGCCGAGCGACGAAGAGTTCGAAGTGGCCGAACACCTAGATCTTTTCCGCTTCCCGCAGCCGCTCTGCCAATCCGATTTCTCCTTCCGGCCGCAACAGCGGGAACAGAATAACATCGCGAATCGACTTCGATCCAGTCAGAATCATCGCCAGACGGTCGATACCGATGCCCTCTCCGCCGGTCGGCGGCATGCCGTAACACATGGCGCGAAGATAGTCCTCGTCCATCTGGTGCGCTTCCTCATTGCCGCGCTCGCGCATGGCGAGTTGCATCTCGAACCGGCGACGCTGTTCCTGCGGATCGTTCAACTCGGTGTAGGCGTTGCCGATCTCCATGGCCGCGGCGTAGATTTCGAAGCGCTCGACGAATGCGGGTTCATCGGGCTTGTTCTTCGATAGCGGCGAGGTCTCGACCGGGTAGTCGTAGATGATGGTCGGTTGAATCAGTTGCTCCTCGACAATTCTTTCGAAAATGTCGGTGAGCGCCTCGCCGGGCGTGTTCTTGCCGGAATGCCTGCGGAGCCAATCCGGGTCCTTCACCTGGTCGGGCGTGGGGCGGCCGTCGGCGCGCCAGAACTCTACGACTGCCTCGCGCATCGACAATCGCCGCACCGTCTCGAAGTCGATCTCCGTGCCTTCGAACATCACTTTCGTTCCGCCGGTTGCGTCGATGGCCGCGTTCCGCAGTAGTTCCACGGAAAAATCCATCAAGCCCCGGTAATCCGTGTAGGCTTGATAGAACTCGAGCATCGTGAATTCGGGATTGTGCTTGGTCGAAACCCCTTCGTTCCGGAAGTTCCGGTTGATCTCGTACACGCGCTCGAGTCCGCCGACGATCAGGCGCTTCAGATATAACTCCGGCGCGATGCGCAGGTAGAGATCGATGTCCAGCGTGTGGTGGTGAGTGACGAATGGCCGCGCCGCGGCCCCGCCGTACAGCGGCTGCATCATCGGCGTTTCCACCTCGATGAACCCGCGCGATTCGAGTTGACGCCGCAGCGAGTTGATCAGCTTCGCTCGGGTGACAAACACCTTCTGCACATCCGGATTGGCGATCAAATCGAGATAGCGTTGCCGGTAGCGAGTCTCTACATCTTCGAGTCCATGCCACTTCTCCGGCATGGATAAAAGCGTCTTCGAAAGGAAATACAGCTTCTCGACATGGACGCTCAGTTCACCCGTCTTCGTCCGGAACAGGTATCCTTCGCACCCGATGATGTCCCCGATATCGAGCAACTGGTAGAGCGCATAATCGGACTCGGGTACGGCGTCTTTGCGGACGTATATCTGCAGACGCGCACCGTTTTGCGACAGGTGTGCGAACCCCGCCTTCCCCATGCGCCGCACGGTCTGGAGGCGCCCCGCGATGCGCACCGCCACTCGCGCTTCGAGTTCCTGTGCGGTTTTGCTGCCATATTCGTCCAGGATTTGCGGAATCGAATAGGTGGCTTCAAAGCGGTGGCCGTAGGACTTGAATCCGAGCGCCTCGATCTGGCGGGCACGTTCAACACGCTGTTGTAGTAGATCGTCCTCGAGTGACAATATAGCTCCCTAAATTTCGATTCTACTTGGTTGGCGTGATCCGCCGCCCTCGACCGCGAATCGGAGGAAAACTAACGTCGCACAATCACTTCGCGCAGGTGATCGCGAGTGAGGAAGAACTTCACGGAATTGAACCGCTGAAACAGTTTCTCCAGAGCGCGGTTGTTGAAGAACTGCGCATCCCGCCGCATTCCCCGGGATGTGATTTGAATGGTGCGCTCGTCTTCAATGCGGTACGAGCAAACCGGGACGGATTGAGCGCGCTCGTCGGCATGAAAATAGGCCAGCATCGTCGAACCGGGCTCGAGGATGTGATAAAGCTGATCGAGCGTCTGTTGCAGCAATGGCGGCGCGAGGAACTGCAACGTATCCCAGAGCAGCGCGCCTCCGAACGTGTTCACCTGAAAATCGAGCGTGCTGTTCATGAACTGGTCGACACGCGCCGGATCCCCCTGATTCGTGAAAAACTCGGGTCCGTCGCCAAACGCCGTGGTCAGCGCGCGCACAATGTCATCGGAGTAAATCCGGTGGCCGAGATTCGTGATGAAGGAAATGTTGGCTTGGCTCGCGCCAGCCAGATCCAGGATCGAAGCAGTGGGTTGCTTGAGCAGTCCGGCAAAGAACTGTTCCAGTCCAGGACTGTGGCGGCGATGAATCTTGTCGGCGGCTGTATCCGTTGATGTCTGGCTACGCACGGGTCACACCGGGGCCGGCCGTGTTGCGAACCGGCCCACGCTTAACGTCACCTGGTCTCTCTGCCTCCCGCCGCCGCGGCCGGTACCTGAGCGGGAGCCGCGGAAGGTGCCTGGGCCGGAGGTGCAGCGGCGGCCGGCGCCGGCTTCTGCGGAGCCTGCTTCGGTTGTTCGGGACGGGTGATGTCGATGCTTCCCTTAAAGAACGCTCCATCCTCGATGACGATGCGAGCGGTCTTGATGTCTCCAACCAGGCGCGCTTCCTTGCGTATATCAATGCGGTCCGACACTTCCACGTTTCCGTTGATCGTGCCGAGCACGATGATCTCGCGCGCTTTGACGCTAGCGTTGACTTTGCCGTTCGGACCCACAGTCAGCCGGTGCTCCTGACACTCGACCGTTCCTTCCACCTCACCATCGATCGTCAGGTCTTCTCTGCTGAAAATTTGACCTTTCACGACAACCGATTTCCCCAGGGTCGCGCTACCGCCTCGGGGCAATTCTGTGTACGGCTCAGGAATGCGTGCAGGATTAGCTGACATAGGAATGCTCTCCTTCTTGACTTCAGCCGAGGGAGGCGGCACCGGGGCCGGCTTCGGCAATATGTACTCTTCTTCCTTCTTACGATTCCACATCGGGAAGAGTATGCTCCTTCCAGTAATAACGGCCGCGAACAAATTATCGTACTACGTCGGCCATTCGTTCATGTTACGGGAAACCGAAGTAGCTTTCCATTAATTAGAACAAAAAAACGGGTGCGTGTAGGAAAGCTCCCGAACGGAGTGGCCGCGTGTAACGTTACAGCGCCGGCCTTGTCGCGGCATGCACCATGTATGTCTTGCTACAATCGCGGTTCCGGCGGTCTTCGAATCACAGAGGTTCAGCTTCAGGATTTCCCATGAAAGACATCACACGGCGAAATGCCATCCGCGCAGCGCTCGCCACGGCGCCCGCGCTGTTAGCGGCACAATCTCCGAACGATACGATACGCGTGGCGGTCATCGGCGTCGGCAATCGGGGCAGTTACTTGCTGAGCCACACGCTGAAAGTCCCCGGCGTTAAGGTGGTCGCGCTTTGCGACCTCGATCCCGAACGCCTGGCGGCCGCTTCCCAACAGGTTACCGGGGCCGGCAGCAGCAAGCCCGCCACCTACACCGATTTCCGGAAACTGCTGGATGATTCGAAGGACATAGATGCCGTCATCATCGCCACCCCTGTCGACACGCATAAGGGCATCGCCATCGCCGCGCTCGAACTGGGCAAGAACGTTTATTGCGAGAAGCCCATGTCGAACCATCCCGAGGACGTGCGTGTCATGGTCCTTGCGGCGCGCAGCGCAAAGGGCATTTTCCAATCGGGATTCCAGCTCCGGCACGACCCGAACCGCCGAGCCGCAATGGATTTCATCCACAGCGGCGGGTTGGGCAAGGTGCTGTTTCTCCAAGCGTACCGTCACGGCGGCGACTTGCCGCGCAACACGCCCTGGTATTTCGATCGAAGCCGGTCGGGCGACAACATCGTCGAGCAGGCATGCCACATCATCGACCTCATGACCTGGTCCGTGGACAAGCCGCCGTTGCGGGCGATGGGTTCGGGTGGAATCAACCTGTTTAAGGACATACCGCCCGGTCGAACGACGATGGACAACTACGCCGTCATCTACGAATTTCCCGACGACGTACGGTTCGAATTCAGCCACATCTATTTCGACCCGCCCGGTTTTTCAGGAATTAAAGAACGGGTCTTCGGCGCGAACGGAGCGATCGATCTGCAGACTGCCACCTGGATCGAACGTGAGAAACGCGGCGACATCAAACTGTCCGTGCCTGATGCCGGCAAGAGCGCCGACTATCAATCGCTGGCGGCCTTCATCGAAAATGCTCGCGACCACAAAACGCCTCTCAACAATGCCGAATCGGCTGCGCGTTCGACGCTGGTCGCGATGATGGGACGCAAGGCCATCTATGAAAAGCGCATTGTCACGTGGGAGGAGATTCAATCCTGATCGAATACCGAAGCGGTAAGCAACTGAACCTCGACGAATTCATAGACGTGTACCGGTCCTGTAGCCTGGGAGCGCGCCGCCCGATTGACGATCGGGAGCGCATGCGCGAGATGCTGGCCAACGCCGACATCGTCATCACGGCTTGGGACGGTTCGTCGATGGTGGGCATTTCCCGGGCGATTTCCGATTTTCGCTATGCGACTTATCTGTCGGATCTGGCAGTGCGGGATTCGCACCAGCGGCTGGGGATCGGCAAGGAACTGATCCGTCGCACTCAGTCCGAGGCCCCGCAAGCCACGCTGATCCTGCTGTCGGCACCGGCGGCAGTCGACTACTATCCGCACGTCGGGTTCACGAGGCACGATTCGTGCTGGCTGCTTCGGCCCGGTGAAAGTTTGCGTACAGCCACGTGAATCGTCGGACGTTCCTATCGGCGGCGGTCGCGTCGCCTGTTGCATCAGCCGCCGGCCCTCGTAGCATTCTCGTCCACGAGCATGTGATGGTCGATTTCATTGGGGCCGACCGGATCGCGCCCGGGCGTTATGATCCTGCCGAGGTCTTTCGGATCGCCCGCCCGAAACTAGAGCAGGTGAAGCGTTTCGGCTGCGTGCGGCTGCTCGAATGCACGCCGGCGTTTCTCGGTCGCGATCCCGACTTGATGAAACGGTTGTCGGATGCGACCGGAATCGAGATATGGACCAACACCGGTTTGTACGGTGCGTCGGATCACAAGTATGTCCCCGGTTACGCGCGAACGGAAACGGCCGGACAACTCGCCCGAAGGTGGATCGCAGAATCCCACGAGAACTGGCGCCCGCGATTTATCAAGACTGGCGTGAATCGCGGTCCGCTCGACGCTCTCGACCGAAAACTGGTGCGTGCTGCGGCGATCGCGTCTCGCGAGACTGGACTTACGATCGCCTGCCACACAGGTGATGGGCGCGCGGCGCTCGATGAACTTCAGATTATCGCGGACGAAAAGGCGGATCCTTCGAAACTAGTGTGGGTGCATGCACAAAACGAAAAGGATCATTCGGTTCACGAGAAGGTGGCGCGCGCCGGCGCCTGGGTCGAGTTCGACGGGATAGGACCGGAATCGGCTGCCTGGCATCTCGAGTGTTTGCGATTCATGCAGTCGCGACAACTGCTCGGCCGCACTCTGATCTCGCAGGACTCGGGTTGGTACCACACAGGCGAACCCGGAGGAGGCGACTATCGCGGCTACACGTTTATCTACACCGATTTTCTGCCGCAGCTAGACTCGTCGTGGCGCCGGATGTTGATGTGGGATAACCCGAGGAGAGCGTTCGGCGCCTAGGACGATTGCGAGCGGCTCAATAGCCTTGCGGCGCAGGGGCGGGTCCTCTTGCTTCCTCGAGCCGGATGGCAAGGTCGAGAAGCATTTCTTCGGAGTACGGTTTGCCAACCAGTTGCACTCCAATCGGTAGCCCCTCGGCCGATCGCCCGAATGGGATCACCACTCCCGGCAAACCGAGCAAGTTGAATGCGGTTGCCGGCATCATCGCCTGAAACATTCCGATGCTCTTGCCGTCGGTTGGCCAGCGGCGCTCGCGATGGCGGAACGCCGCGATACCGCACGCCGGCAACAGCAGTACGGGAACCTGTTCCATCTGTCTCAGGAACTCGCAGCGGATGCGATCGCGCTCTGCGAGGATCTCCAGCACCCGTCGAGAAGTCGGCTCCGGGAGTTCGAGCGCTTTCTTCAGGAACTCCGTTCCGCTCCAATGCGCGTCGTGCTCGCGTCCGGCGATTAACTCTTTTGTGATTCGCGCCGGCAACTCACCGAACATGAACCACCACAGGTTGGGCGCCTGTTCGGCTCCTGTGGGATTGAACGGCTCAACTGAGAATCCCAACGTCCCCAAACATTGCGCCGCGCGGAGAACCGTTTCGCGTATCTCGGGTTGAACCGGGACGTTAAGCCATTGCTCCATGACCCCGATGCCTGTATTCTCGAACGGCGCCCGCCTCAACGGCACGGGAGCGCTGAACGGATCCTCGAGGTCGTAGCCCTGCAGCACTTCAAACAGAATTCGCAAATCCTGTGCTGTCCTCGCCATCGGCCCTGCGACGCCCAACAGGCCTCCCGGATGAGTCATGGCCGGAACGTGTCCCGCCGCCGATACGCGTCCGGGTGTGGGCTTCAATCCAGCGATTCCGGTGAAATGCGCCGGTACCCGAATGGATCCGCCCCCGTCGCTGCCGATTCCGCCAGCCGACATGAACGATGAGATGGCACATGCCTCGCCGCCGCTCGATCCGCCGGGAGTTCGATCGAGGTTCCAGGGATTATTCGTGCGGCCGGTGATGTAATTGTCGGTCTCGTAGTTCGCCAGGAATTCCGGGCAGTTCGTTTTGCCCAGGATGATCGCGCCCGCGTTCCGCAACCGACGGACCGCTGTCGCATCGCGCCGCGCTTTGAGATTTTCGAAGAAGCGGCTTCCACATGTGGTCAGTAGTCCGCGAATGTCGAAGCTATCTTTCACCGTCACGGGCACCCCATGCAGCGGACCTACCGCGGCCCCGTTGACGATGCGCTGCTCCGCTTCGCGGGCCGCCTGCCGCACTTCATCGGCCAACAGGACCACGAAGGCGTTCAAATTGGGATTATGTTTCTCGATCTGAGCGAGGTGCGCTTCGACCAATTCCACTGGAGAGAATTTGCGGTCGCGAACGCCCGCTGCCATTTCATCCAGCGTCAGATGGTTGAGCATCAGGACTAGTGTAGTCCACCGCTATCGCGACCTTGCGATGTCCCGCACCACCTCGTACTGAAACTTCACAAAGCGGTATAGCTCGTCTTCCAGGATCCGCTCCTGATCCGAGTGCGGACCGAAACCTTTCGCGAATTCCTCGGCATCCGTGAGCGGCCCGATCCCGTAGCACTGCACGCTTTTGGGTCGAAGCATCGCCATATCGGTCGCACCGGTCAACATGGTCGGCAGCGTCATGGCTCCGGCGTACAGCCGCTTCTGAACAGCTTCCAAGGTCCGGAACATTTCGCTGTCGATTCGTGACGGAGGTGTTGGTTTGCGCTCAGCGGCCTCCCGGACGATTTGAACGTGATCGTCACCGATCTGTTGCTTCATTGCGGCGAAGAACTTGTCCACGTCTTCATCGGGAACCGTGCGAATGTCGAGCGTTGCTTCCACCTCCGCCGGTATCACGTTCATGCGATAACCGCCTTTGATGATGGTCGGCGAGATGGAGGTCCGAAGCATCGAGTTCATCATCGGCTCATGCAAGCGCAAATATTCCTGAATCGCGGCCGATTTTGCCGGGTTCAGCAGGCCGTTGTAGCGCGCCGCCTGTTCGGGTGTGCTGATAGTGGCCAACCGCTCGAAAAATGTTCGCGTGGTATCGTTCAGTTTCATCGGGGGCTGCCAGGCCGTGACCTTCACGATGGCCTGCGACAGGTGTGCGATAGCATTGTCCGGGAGAGGGATGCTGCCGTGTCCCGCAGTGCCGTGAGCCACCAGGCGAGCCCGCTCCGGGACCTTTTCGGTAGTCGTGACGTTCATGCTCACGAGTTTGCCGTCGCGGCGAACCACGCCGCCTCCTTCGGCCAGGCAATACTCGGATTCAATTTCGCGCCAATGGTTGTCCACCATGTACCCGATCCCGACCCGCGGATTCCCCTCCTCACCCGATTCAGCAAGGAAGATCACATCACGATCGAGTTTCACGCCGGATCGCTTCAACAGCACAACCGTCATCAGCGACGCGATCAGGTTGTCCTTGTCGTCGGTCGTACCGCGGCCGTAGATGAATCCGCCTTTGCGCTCCGCGGAAAAGGGGCCGAACGTAGTCCACTTCGATGGGTCGATATTTACGGTGTCGGTGTGGCCCATCACGAGCACCGCCTTCCTGCTGCCGTTCCCCTTTATGCGCGCAACCAGATTCGGGCGTTTCGGATCGAGAGCGAATGTTTGATACGGAATCCCCTCGGTGTCGAGCACCTGCTTCACATACTCGACGACGGGCGCTTCAGAGCCTCCGGGATCCGTGGAGTTGATCTGTATCACCGATTGAAAATACTTCAGCACTTCCGCATTCACCCGTGCCCAATCCGGCTCGGCTGCACCGGCGATGAGCGACACCGCCAGCAGAGAAAGGAGAACTCGCATGCAGTCGAGTCTCTCCTGTGCCGTAAGTGCGTGTCAATTCCGTTTGTGATAAACGTGAAGCGCGGAATCCAGGCCGCACAAATGAACATCGCCGCGATCTCTTGCATACTCCTCGTCGCGGCAGCCTGCTCCTTCGCTGCCGAGCCGCAGTTTGCCCCCGCCGCCGAGTGCGCGCTGTGCCACACGCGGATCCCCGCGCCGGGAGGTGCGTGGTCGGATGGTCCGGAATCAGCATGGATCGGGCCGCATGCGCTTTGGAAATCCAGCATGATGGCGCACTCCTCGCAAGATCCGTACTGGCGAGCAAAGGTGCGGTTCGAAATGGACCAACCGTCGGCCGACGCCGCTGCTGTTCAGGACTTCTGCCTCAGGTGCCACGCACCTGCGCAGCAATATTCGAAACGCGTGCACGGTGACCGGCTGTCCCTTCCCGCACTCGACGAATTGGGAGTCGACGGCGTGACCTGCACGGTGTGCCACCAGATCACCGAGCGCGAGTTGGGGCGCGAATCGTCTTACAACGCAGGCTTCTTCATCAACACCGAACAGCAGTTGTTCGGGCCACATGCCCGTCCGTTCACCATGCCTATGCTTCACCACACGGGGTTCGAGGCGAAAGAGTCGCGCCATGTTCTCGAATCGGCGCTCTGCGCAACCTGCCACACCGTTGTTGTCAGGACTGCCAACGGGCCGCTGATTGAACAGGGCCCCTACCTGGAATGGCTCGAAAGCAAGTATCCGGAAGAGCAGAGGACGTGCCAGGATTGCCACATGCCGAAACTCCGGGAGCCCCAGTACATCGCACACCGGCCGCCCGGCGGGCCATTCCCGCCCACCGAAAAGCGCACTCCGTTTGGGAAGCACGAGTTGATCGGAGGGAACGCCACGATGCTGTCGGCGCTGGGCCATCCCGCAGCGGCGCAGCGCGCGACGGAACGGTTAAAGACCGCCGTTCAGTTGACGGTTTCCGCAGCGAAGGGTGCGGGTCGGGCCGTCTCTGCAGTGGTGGAGGTTCGGAACCTGGCGGGACACAAACTCCCAACTGGATTCCCGAGCCGGCGATTGTGGCTTCACGTATCGGTGTTGGATCGTGAAGGACATAAACTATTCGAGTCGGGTGATTGGGACCTGGCCACGAACGAACTGGTCGCTGGGCCCGCGATCCAGCCGGACCACAACACAATATCTCGCGCAGCGCAGGTGAAGGTGTTCGAGGTAGAGTCCGACACGCAGTCGCTGTTGCGGGCCACGCGGCACATCAAAGATAACCGGATCTCGCCGGCCGCACGCGACCCGAGGACCGGCATGGCGAGCGCTCGCTACGAATTGCGGTTGCCCGCGGGTGCAATACCGGATCGCGTTCGTGTAGAAGCCGTGTTCCAGACAGTGAAGCCGTCCCACGTTCCACCCGGCGCGCCCGGTTTGCACGAAGTGACCCGTCCGATTGTGATTGCGACAGCCGAAGCCGGGCTCTAGCGAGCTTCGGTGATGAGACGCCTGACCGATTCGGGCGAATCCAGCGTTAATGCCGTTCGCGCAAGCGCCTCCGCATCCACCGCGCTGCAGTTCGAAATCGCGCGCTTCAATTCCGCGATGAGCGGCGCGCTGACACTGAACTCCTCGACACCCAAACCGATCAGCAGGGAGGTTGCGATAGGGTCGGCCGCCATTTCTCCGCAAACGTCCACTCGGATCCGCAGCCGTTTTCCGGCGGACACGGTCTGATCGATCATGCGCAACACGGCCGGTTGAAACGGATTCGCCAAGGCGGCGACTCTGTGGTTGGTCCTGTCCGCAGCCATCACGTACTGAACCAGGTCGTTGGTGCCGATGCTGAGGCGGTGTACCTCGCGCGCCAGTTGATCGACAACGGCGACGGCTGCGGGCGTTTCGATCATCGCGCCCACGGGAACGTTTTTGGCATACGGGACGCCATCACGTTCCAAGTCGATCAGGACTTCGTGCAGGATCGACTTGGCCTCGCGCAATTCGGAAACGGTCGAGACCATCGGGAGGAGGATTTCCACCGGATACCCGTGGCCCGCGCGCAGTATGCTCCGCATCTGGGTTCGTAGCAGATCGCGCCTGCCTAATGTCAAACGAAGACCTCGCCAGCCGAGGAACGGATTCGCCTCTTTGCCGATGTCGATGTACGGAACGTTCTTGTCGCCGCCGACATCCAGCGTGCGAATCACGAGTGTGCGTGTACCCAGGGTTTCCGCAATGGAACGGTACGCCGCGATCTGCTCTTCCTCCGTGGGCGCGGTCCGGCGATCGACAAAGAGGAACTCGGTACGGAGTACGCCCACACCTTCCGCACCGGAATCGAGTGCTGCGGCTGTTTCCGATGCGTGATTCAAATTCGCGAACACGGTGATGCGCCGGCCGTCGCGCGTGGTGGCTGGAGCCCGGCGCTGCTGCTCGGCGCTTCGCTTTCCGGCGATCCACGTTTGCCGCCGCTGGTCGAGCCTGCGCAAGAGGTCTTCGTCCGGAGAGACCCACACCACGCCACGCTCTCCATCGAGAGCCACCGTTGTACCTTCCGCGACCGAGGCGATTCCCGGCCCGAGCCCGACCACCGCCGGGATCGCCATCGCACGCACCAGGATGGCGCTGTGTGCGCTGGCACTGCCGGTCTCGAGACACAAACCGAGCACGTGTGCCGGATTCAATTTCTCGACCTCCGACGGAAGCAAATCGCGCGCGACAACGATGGACGGTTCGCAAATCGCAGTGGTCGCATGAGTGCCGGGTGCCAGCAGCCGCAGGACGCGGCGACCGGCGTCAACCATATCGGTGGCGCGTGCGCGCAGGTAAGGATCGTCGATCTCTTGGAGTTTGCCCGCAAAGCGGGCCGTGGCCTCATGCCACGCCGAGGCCGCATCGCGATGTTCGTTGTGGATGATTGCAGAGGCAGCCTCGATCAGCGCCGGATCTTCCAAAAAGAGCGACTGCGCGTCGAAGATGCCGGCCTCCTGCTCGCCCGCATGAGCCTGCGCCCAATCGTAAAGCGCTCGGGTCTCCGATTGTGCTGTTCGAACCGCCGCGAGTAGCCGTTGCCATTCCGATGCGGGATCGTCAACCGTCCGGGCCTCGATCGCAGAGGGTTCCGAATGAAGACGAACTACCGGACCGGCCGCGATTCCGGCGGATGCCGCAATGCCCGTCAGTTGGCCCTCGCGGGCAGGGTCACGCGGGGATTCGGAACGAACTTGTGCCGCACGGTCTCCGCAACCTGTAGCGACAAAGGCCGCGAGTGCATCGAGGACCTCGATCGCCTCCGGCCCTTCCGCTCGCATCAACAGATGGTGGCCCTTCCTCGCCACTAGATTCAGCAGTCCGTTGATGCTCGGTGCTTCGACGGGCCCCGCACCGGTGGTGGTGTTTTCGACTGTTAGGCGCGCCTGGAATCCGCGTGCGATCCTCACAAACTGCGCCGCGGGCCGGGCATGCAGACCCAATGCATTCGAAACGATCACCCGTCGCTCCTGTGCAGTGCCGGCGGCGATTGAAGCCGTAGGCTTCACGGCGGATTCCAGTTCCTGCACGATCTCTTCGAACGTCGCACCAGCGGCGGCTTGCGTTGCCGCGGATACTGCCGACTCCACCAGCGGAGCGTGACAGAGCCTCACGCGATCGCGTCGCTCCGCGTCCAGAAACTCCACCGCGGTTTCTGCGCTCAGTACGGCGCTTCCCAAGTCCATCAACACTACGACGCCATCGTCACCGTACACCGACTCGATAGCCTCGAGTACCTTGAAGGAATCCGTGCCGATCGGATGTTCGGGATCGGAGGTGCCCCCTGCCGCGGCCAGGGCGACTCTTCCTTGCGCGACCTGGCCGGCGAGTTCGCAGACACCCTCCGCTAACTTCGCGCTGTGAGAAACGACGACAATTCCGATCATTCAGAACGCCACAGTGTGGCTGCGGTCCGGAGCAAGAAGTACGACGACGTCGCGCCGGGATCGGCGTGGCCGACGCTGCGTGGTCCCAGATAGCTCGCACGGCCCTTTCGCGCTTGCATGTGAATGGCCGCTCGCATGCCGGCTTCAGCGGCGGAAACGCCTCGGTCGAGAATGTGGGGGATTGCTTCGCCGGCCTTATGCCCTTCGCTCATCGCATCGACGGCGGGTAGCAGTACATCGATCATTGTCTTGTCGCCGGGCACCGCTTTCCCGCGCTCCTGGACGCCGTCAACACCTGCTTTGAACGCCACGACGAGAGCTTCAGCGTTCAGTTCGTTCTTGCCAACCGTAGACAGACTGGCGCGCAAGAAAAAAGTTCCGTACAAGGGACCCGATGCTCCACCCACCACACGAATCAGCACCATCGCCGCAGTCTTCAAGATCGCACCGATGTCCTCGGACGGTTTCGACGTCAATTCGCGGCGCACCGCGGTGAACCCCCGGTCCATATTGCTTCCGTGGTCCGCATCGCCAATAGCCGCATCGAGTTCCGTCAGCAGTTGACGCTTCTCGGCATACACCTCCTGCAGCGCATCGAACCAGGCCAGTACATCCTTTGCCAGAATCGCCATGCCCGTTCACAGCCCCCAACGCAGTCCCGCCGTAAGCACCGGGTCATCCCACAGCGAAATCAACTCGTCGTCAGCTTTCAGCAGGGTCACGGAACATCCTGCCATTTCGAGACTCGTGATGTAGTTGCCCACCAGACGCCGCGCGATCTTGATTCCTCGAGCCTGCAGGATCTTCTCGAGTTCGCGATATACCAGGTGAAGTTCCATCAAGGGCGTGCCGCCCATACCGTTCACCATCGCGATGATCGAGTCGCCGGTCTTGTACGGAAGGTCCGCCAGCACGGTGAGAGCAAGCCTGGTAGTGATTTCGTGGGCGGTTTCGAGGGCCACGCGCTCTCGCCCTGGTTCACCGTGAATCCCGATTCCCATCTCCATCTCGCTCTCGGCGAGTTGAAACGTGGGTTGGCCCGCGGCGGGAACGGTGCACGACGACAGAGCCATGCCCATCGAGCGCCCGTTCGCATTCACCTTTTGGCAAAGCGATTCGATGCGCGGAAGATCGTAGCCGCGCTCCGCGGCGGCACCGCAGATCTTCTCCGCGAGCACCGTGGTTCCCACTCCGCGCCGGCCCGCCGTATACAAGCTGTTCTCCACTGCGACATCGTCATCAATGACGACGGCACGGACCTCCACGCCGGCTAATTGGCACAACTCGGCGGCCATTTCGAAATTCAGCACGTCACCGGTGTAGTTTTTGACGAGATGAAGGACGCCCGCTCCGCCGTTGACGGCGTTTGTCGCGGCCTCGATCTGATCCGGGGTTGGGGACGTGAAGACCTGGCCCGGCACCGCCGCGTCGAGCATCCCTTTGCCTACGAAACCGGAGTGCATCGGTTCGTGACCGCTGCCGCCGCCTGAAATAATCGCCACCTTTCCGGAAACGGGCGCGTCCGCGCGGACCACATACGCCGGATCGAAATTTACCTTCAGGATGCCGGCGTGAGCCAGAGCCAATCCCTCGAGCGATTCTCGAACGACATCGTCCGGATTATTGATGAGCTTCTTCATATGAGGCCGGCTGCCTGCACCATCTGCTGTCTGCGAAGGGCGATGTTTCCGAGGTGCGCGGCGTTAGCGGATGCCACGGCGTTATGCACGTTCGCGTTCGGAGTTTTGCGGCTGCGCACGCAATCAAGGAAATTACGAACGTGATCGACCGTCCCGTCGCCGGTGGACCGGGCTGTAATCAAGGGCTCGGGTAGGTTCGTCTTTTCGGCCGCGACCACGTGTTCCGGATATAGTGCGAGTCCGTCGCGCGAGATCTTCAACTCAGCTTCACTGCCTCGAAATACGATGCCTCCGCCCTCGAGATGCCCCACCAGCGTTCCGTCGTAGACGACATTGAATCCCGGATATTGCCATGCCGCGTTGATCGTATCCGGACATTCCCACTGCTTCATCGCATAGGACTTGCCCATCGATTGGGCGGCTTCCGGTTTGGGGGACTGCATATACCAGTGGATGACGTCTCCCCAATGGGAATGAAGGTCGGTAAGCGCTCCGCCGCCGTAGTCCCAATACCAACGCCACTGCAGGAATCGCAGCCGGTCGAAGGGCCGCTCGGGCGCGGAACCGAGGAAGCGCTTCCAATCGAGCTTGCTTTCGTCCACCGGCCCCAGCCGGCCGAAATTGCGAAGGTAATCCTGGTACCACGACGACAGCACCAGCGTGATCTGCCCGAGTTTTCCGGCTTGCACGATCTCGCTGCCCAACGCGAAGATATCCCAACTCCGCTGCTGGTAGCCGACCTGCACGACACGATTCGTCTCCGTTACCGCCTGGATCAACTGCTGGCCTTCCTCGATCGTGTGGCTCACAGGTTTTTCGACGTACACGTCTTTACCCGCACGCACGGCGGCTATCGCCATCGGGACGTGCCAGTGATCCGGAGATCCGATGAATACGGCATCGATGTCGCGCTGCTCGAGTACCTCGCGGAAGTCGAGATACTCGCGGGCACCCGGTGCCAGTTTTTCCTTCACTTCCGCCCGGCGTGGTTCGTAGACATCGCAGACGGCGACGATCTCGGCGCCGCCGACCTTTTCGAGCAGGCTCAGCAGGTAGCGGCATCGTCCGCCGGTTCCCAGCCCAGCGACGCGAATGCGTTCGTTCGCCCCAAGAATACGCTGCCGTGATGCTGCCGTAGCAAGCGCGGCGGCTTTCAGGAATTGCCTTCGGTTCTCGTTCATAGAGGGATCTCCTGTGTGCCGCGAGCGATGCGGCTATTGCTGATGCTATCTGTTTTTCCGGTGTATGAGGGATTCACGTCGCGGCCTGACACCCCGCCACGATATTCTGGAACCATGAACCCCACCGAGAGCCCCGCGCCGGAACAGGCGCAGCCCGATCCTCAACTCGTTACGACGTTGAGCGATGGCACGAAGGTGAAGCGGCGCCTGTCACGGATGCGCGCGTGCAACGAGAAGAACGATAAGGGGAAGATGTGCGCCGGGCACCTGAAGCGCTGGTTCTTCTTTGGCTCCGAGGTCTCTGAGAAGTTCGGCAAGGACGTCGAGATCTACCGGTGCGAGCACTGCAAAACACTGTATTTGCCGAACACCGACGAGGCACCCCGCAGCGGAACGCTCGCTTATTGATATTTCTTCGGGCGTCAGGCTATTGAAGGGAAGATTCGCGAGGGGCCATGGAACTCGAGCAGTTGTTGAATACGACGCGGGCTTTCCAGGAGAGCCGCACGATCCTGACCGGTGTCGAGCTCGACATTTTTGCGGCACTCGGCGAGGGGGCGACGTCCGGAATGATAGCGGACCGGCTGGGCACCAATCCCCGCTCGACAGAGATGCTGCTGAATGCGCTCACCGCCTGCGGACTTTTGCTGAAAGACGGCGGCACGTATCGCAATACGGAACTCAGCGCCAAGCACCTGGTGGGCCCGGGACGCATGGCAATGATGCACTCTGTCAATCTATGGCACACGTGGTCGACTTTGACCGACGCCGTCCGAGCAGGCACATCGGTCCGCCGTCGCGAAGGCGCCGTACGCAATGAGGATTGGACCGAGGCGTTCATCGCCGCCATGCATCGCGGCGCGGCGGAGCGCGCACCGTTGATCGTACGCGCAGCCGGCGCGGATGGCGTTCGCCGTCTACTCGATGTCGGGGGCGGATCCGGCGCCTATTCCATCGCGTTCGCACAGGCGAATCCGAACCTTTCGGCGGACATTCTAGATCTCGAGCCGGTAACCGCCATCGCGCGGCGTCATATCGATGCGGCCGGACTTGGGGACCGTGTGCGCACGCGCATCGGCGACCTGCGTAGCGACACATTCGGTGCAGGCTACGATCTCGTGCTGGTGTCTTCCATCTGCCACATGCTCAGCGGAGACGAGAACCGCGATTTGCTGCGGCGCTGTTTCGACGCCTGTGCTTCGGGTGGGCGGATCGTCATTCAGGAATTTATTCTGAATCCAGAGAAGAGCGGTCCAAAGATTGCGGCGCTGTTCGCCCTGAACATGCTCGTCGGCACCGTTGGCGGCTCCAGTTATAGCAGTGCAGAGTACGAGCAGTGGCTGACTGAAGCGGGATTCGGGGACGTGCGGCACGTCCAACTTCCTGGGCCCACAGGTCTCATGATCGGCAAACGCACCTGATGCAGACGACGAATCGTCTGAAAGAATATCGCGACAAACGCGGTATAAGTGCGGTTGACCTGGCGCGACAGGCAAGCGTGACACGGCAGACAATCTATGCGATCGAGGCTGGATCGTTTGTCCCCAATACGGCGGTTGCTCTGCAACTCGCACGCGCTCTCGAAACCTCGGTCGAGGAATTGTTTCAGATCGAAGGCTTGGAAATCGCGGAGGCTGCGCCGGCCGTTGTGGAGTATCTGTCGGCGGCACGGGAGCCGTTTGAAGGCGAGCCAGTGCGCATCTGCGAGGTGGGGCGGCGAACGCTCGCAGTCCCGGCCGATATCCAGCAGATTTATCTGCCGCCGGCTGACGCGATCATTGTCGGAGCAACACAGGAAGTTCAGGCGCGCATCTTTGCAGATACGCGGGAGGCCAGGAAGAGACTCCTCGTCGCGGGCTGCGATCCGGGCATCAGCATCCTGGCTCAACACCTCGCCGATTCGAGCGAAATCGATCTGGTTCCGGCGCCGTGCTCCAGCCGCCAGGCGCTCGAGTGGTTGAAAGAGGGCAAGATCCACGTCGCGGGCTCCCATTTGCGCGATGCCCGCACGGGTGAATTCAACCTGCCGTTTGTCAAAGAAGTTTTCCCGCGCGGCGGTTATCAGATTGTGACCTTTGCCGTGTGGGAAGAGGGTTTCGTCGTGCGGCGCGGCAATCCCCGAGGGATCCGTTCAGCGGCGGATTTGGCCGGTGCCACCATCGTCAACCGGGAGAAAGGCGCCGGCAGCCGCGAACTCCTGGACCGGTTATTGAAGGCGGCGGGAGTCTCTGTTTCCAAGGTTCGTGGATATGCCACGATCGCCAGCGGGCACCTTCCGGCGGCGTGGAAGGTGGCGAGCGGAGAAGCCGATTGCTGTATCGCGACCCGGTTGGCGGCGCGAGCTCTGGGACTCGATTTTATCCCGCTCGCCGTTGAGCGATACGACCTGATCACTCTCCGGCGAATCGCAAACTCGCCGGAGGTACAGACCGTCTTCGACGCCCTGAACCGGGCCAACCTACGCCGGAAACTCGAATTGCTGGCCGGCTACGACACTACGCGGACTGGGCAGACGGTGGAGTAGCCGGGCTTGCGCTGAACGTCGTTTTAACATTACACTGTCGTCTTGACGAGACTGGGCCTGATTGTCATTCTTTCGGCCGTAGGCGCGTGTGCCCAAGCGACAAAATCCGAGTTGCTGGGGATCGTGCGCGATGCGGCACAGCTTCCCATTGCGGGCGCAACTCTGGCATTAAAGAACAAGGGCACCGGGGCGAGTTGGAAGGCCGCGACTCAGTCCGACGGTTCCTACGACTTCCTCGCGCTTCCGGCGGGGGCTTATTCACTGGTGATCAACCGCGAGAGCTTTCGGACCGTTCATCGGGATGGGCTTGAACTCCACCTCGGCGAGCGCCTGAGCCTCGATATTGAACTTCCGGTCGGCGTTGTCACGGATTCCGTGGTTGTGAATGCGGCGGCGCCGCTGCTGCAGTCGACGCGCGGCACTGTGGCGTTTACCGCCGTCCAGAAGCATGTGACCACGCTGCCGCTGGACGGGCGGAATTTCATCCCGCTCATTGCGCTGTCGCCCGGCGTCAGCCTCCCACCCGGGTCACTACTGCCGCGAATCAACGGAAGCCGTCCGCGCACGAGCGAGTACATCTACGACGGAATCAGCGTTTTGCAGCCCGAACCCGGGCAGGTGGCCTTTTATCCGATCATCGATGCAATCGACGAGTTTCGCGTGGAGACGAACAGTTACTCGGCAGAGTACGGCCGTTCAAACGGCGGCATCATTATGGTCAACATGAAGTCGGGGACGAACGGGTTGCACGGCACGCTGTTCGAGTTCTTTCGCAACGAGGCGCTGAACGCGCGCAACCTGTTCGCGACTACAGGGCCGAAACCGCTGTTCCGCCGCAATCAGTACGGGTTTGTGTTGGGCGGACCGCTTCGCAGGAATCGCACATTCTTCTTCACAGATTGGCAGGGGACGCGATTGGAGACCGGATTGGTGCGGCAGAGTACAGTGCCGACGTTGCTCGACCGGCAGGGCGTTTTTCGCGTGCCCATTTACCATCCCCTGACGGGACGGCAGAACGCGTTTCCGGGTAACGCGATTCCCGCATCGCGATTGGATCCGGTCGCCGTGGGCGCACTCGACCGCTATCCGTTACCCACTTCGAGCGGAACGGCCAACAACTACCGGCGTACGGGAACTGAGACGACAGCCCAAGATCAGTTTGATATCCGGCTCGATCACTATCTCAACGCCTCACAGCGGTTGTCCGGAAGATACACGTTTCTGCGGGATTGGTCGCAGCCGGTGACTCCCCTGCCGGATGGCAGCGGCGCGATCGCGTCCGGCGTAATTTCCGACACTCTGACGCGAGCGGACAGCATTGTCGCGGAGCATTCCTGGACCTTACCCGGCAACCGGGTGAATCAACTCCGGTTCGGCTATACGCGGCGCGGGTTCTCGCGCGACGCCCTGAAGACCGCGACGTATGATGTAACCGGATTTCAGCAACTCGGACCCCCATCGAGCGGCAACGGAACGTTCACGACTTCGGTGACACAACTCATCGATTCACTCGCTCTCACTACGGCCCGGCACAGCGTAAAGGCAGGCATGGACCTGCGTTGGGAAGCTCTTGATGTTTTGCAACCGCCGAATCCGCTGGGACTGTATCAATTTACGAACGTACTGACGGCGGGTTTGGGCGCGACGGGCGCGCCGCTGGCGAATACAGGCAGCAGTTTCGCTTCGTTTCTACTCGGCCAGGTGCAGAACTTCAACATCGACGTTCAGGAGACATCGCTCAAGCCGCGCGCCAAGATCGCGGAGTTCTATACACAGGACGACTGGCGCGTATCTCCGCGCTTAACCGTGAACCTTGGGGTACGGTATACACTGAACTTCCCGTCCACCGTCCAAGGAGATCAGGGCGCCGTCTTCGATCTCGACACGCAGCAACTCGAGTTTCTCGGCAACAACGGTTATCCCCGCTCGGCGCGCAACCTGGAACTCGGAAATTTCGGACCGCGGGCCGGACTCGCATTTCAGTTTTCAAATTCATTGGTGATGCGAGCGGGTTACGGCCTGACATGGATTGAGCAGGCGGGGATCACTACTCCATTCACCACACCGCTTTTCCCTTTCATTCGCAGCCTGTCGCAGCGCTCGCTCGATAACATTCAGGCGGCCTTCACACTCGCGAATGGTCCGACGCTTCAGATAGGACCGGCGGATGCTAACAGCGGATTGGGGCAGGGGGTCTTCGCCGTCCAGCGCGATCAAAAGAGCGGGTATGCGCAGCAATGGAACTTCTCTTTGCAGAAGACGCTAGGCACATCCTGGAGCATCGAGGCGGGCTATCTCGGATCGAAACTCACCAATCTTGGCGTGCCCGATGTGAACTTGAATCAGCTATCGGTGGAACAGCTTTCGCTCGGCGCATCGTTGACCGAACAAGTAGCGAATCCGTACTACGGCGAGATTCCGGCATCCTCATCGCTCGGAGGCGCGAACATTGCGCGGCAGCAACTGCTGCGGCCATTTCCGCGCTTCACAACAGTCACGCTGTACCGCAACAACGTGGGGCACTCGACCTATCACTCGTTACAAGCGAGAGTCGAAAAGCGTTTTGCGCAGGGTCTTTCCTGGACGGTGTCTTATACGTTGTCGCGCCTCATCGACGATGCCGGGGCTGTTTTCGATGCGGCGATACTGACCGGGCCGGCCACCACATTTCAGGCAGCGGATAGCCTCAACCGCAGGCTGGAAAAGGATGTCTCCACGGGGAATATCCCGCACAGCTTTTCGAGCGGCCTCGTGTACGATCTTCCGTTTGGACGCAGGCGCCTGATCGGCGGATGGAGCCTGGGCACTATCGTTCGCATTCAGTCCGGAAGCCCTGTTGCGGTGACACAGGCTACGAACTTCAACGCGTTTGCCGGGTTCGGGATTCAGCGGCCGAACCGGATCGCGGACCCGGCCCTCGATTCAACCCTGCGTTCGAGCTCGAGATGGTTCAATACGGCTGCGTTTGAGGCCGCTCCGCAGTTCACGATCGGGAACAGTTCAAGAAATCCGATCGTCGGGCCGGGATACAACACCGTGGATGTGATGTTGGGAAAGACGTTTGTTGTGGGTGAACGGCTGCGGGTCGAATTCCGCGCGGAAGCATTCAACGCGATGAACGCGCCGCCGCTGGGCAATCCGAACGGCAGTTTCGGCACGCCCGCTTTTGGAAGTATCACCACGGCGCTAGACCCGCGCGTTTTCGAGGGAGTGCTAAAGCTGCATTTCTAACGGGCCGCAGCGTCCGTCAGCGAAGCTTCGACATCGCGGATCCAGGGCTCCGCCGTGCCGCGCTTCTCACGCGCCTCGGCGATCAGGTGGATATTGCGCGCCGTAGTTTCCGGCTCCCAACTTTCGCGAACTACCGCGAGGGCGTTCCCCAATGCCTCGGCAGCGCCGGCTTGATCGGAAGCCAGCACCGCGAGTTCGACCTGCGTGGCGTAATCCCAATAATCCGGCCTACCCTTCGCGATCTTGCGTGCTACGGCGTACCGCACAACCGGGAGCATCTCGAGACGACGCTCATCGGGCGGGTCCCGCAACTCCATCAACGTAACTGCGTTGATCCCGGGGTAAGCGTCGCGCCAATCGGATTCGAACCCCACGCGATAGGCGTCGATCGCCTTCTTCAACAATCCGGCCGCAAGCATTTTGTCACCGGACTTTGCCGCTTTATCCCACTGATCTTTGTACACGCGCCCCAAAATTCCATAAGTCTCGCTGCTGGGCCCGCGCCGATCGATCAATTCGAGCAGCACCCGCTCTGCACGCTCGCTTTGCTTGTCGCGATTCAACGCCAGCGCGTACTGCTCCTGCACCATGACACTCTCGCGCAGCGGCGCGGGGAACCGTTCGACCAGCGCGATCATTTCCTTCCACGCTTTTCGCGCCCGGTATGAAAGCATCACGTCGACCAATACGCCGGGTTCCGCGTCATCGAAATTGCCCAACTCCTTCTCGACTTCGCGGACCGCGTCTACACCGGATTTGCGAGCCCGGGCGAGTTTCTCTTTCATGGAGGCCGAGTAGGCTACGCGGTCGCGGAATATGTCCGTCTTTTCGTGTTCCAACCGCGGCTGCGGGTAGTAATCGAGCAGTTGGAACAACGGACTGTCCTTTACGCGTTGTCGCGCCGCGGCGAGAGCATCCGTCATGATCGCGCGAGTGTGCTGCAATGTTTTCGCATCCGGGTTGCCCGACGCGTCCACCGGGTACGACAGAGTTCTGAGGGCATGAACGTCGATCGGCAGACGCTCGCCTTCCGCGGCGAGAATCACGGTGCTCCAGGGCCGGACAGCGTGTCGGATCCCCAGTTCGTAAAATACGTTCGCGTTCGAGAGCGTCAGGTCCGCAACGGCGTACTCGCAAAGTACGAGGCCTTCGAACATCGCTTTCTGAATGAAGCCGCCCGTGTCGGATTCGTCGGCTCGCAGGGGCTCAAGACCGGCTTCGTGGATCGCCGGCGCGATCAGTTCGTGGTAAACGCGATCGAAATCGATGGTGCGGCCATCGGGCGAGGGCTTCTTGCCGTAGGGCATCAGCACGAAGCAGAGCGGAGGTTTCATGACGGTTGACCTCGGAAGACATCTTTCAACCGGCGAACGTCGCGTGCGTTCGTGAAGCCGCACAGATCCGCCGTGCGCAATGCCTGCTGTTTCATCGAAATGCATTCCCAGGGCTCGGAAACCAGGGCGACCGCCTTGGCGTACGCCGCAAGCGCATCATCAAACTGTTTCATCACCAGGTTCGCCTCACCCTCGGTTGCGAAGCGCCACATCGGATTCGGGTTCGTCGATTTTGCGCAATACTCGAGAGCCTCTTTTGCGTACTGAACCGCGCGCGGCCAATTCCGGTAGTAGGCCAGGCTCATGAATGCAACGTTGATTCCGTTGTAGAACGCCGCGTCGGCGTCGCCGCCGTCCTTTGCCTTCATAAATGCCTCGACGTAGCGGTCAAGAGCGCGGTCGCCGAATTCTTTCAGAGGCCGTGCCAGCCATTCGCGCTTGTAGCGCCCGGCCAGGATGCCAATCGTATCCGGCGACATATCGGTGCGCGATTCGAGATACTCGATCGCGTCTTTACGGCGGTCCACGCGGTCGAGCGCAAGAGCGAGTCGTCCGGCGGCGACGCGATCCAGTTTCATCCGGTCAGGCCACCATTCATCGACAAGTTTTTGAAAATCGCCCCGCTCAGCCGCCAGCATTGAAGCGGCCAATGGGCCGCCCGCCTCGGAATCTTCAGTAAGCACGTGCTTCAGCACGAGCACGCACCGCTCCTCTGGATCTTGCGGCTTGATCATGCTGACATGGTCGCCAGGGACCGCGGCCCGGTACTTCTCCTCGAATGGAAGGATTGCGGTTTCCGCGGGCACGAATTCGTCCTGCTCGCCCACGGAGGCAATGAATCGAAACGGCAGTCCATTCGAAAACTTCGTCCGCCAGTCGCTCCGCAGTTTTGCGACGAACGGGCTACCTTCGACCATATCGCGGATCTGGCGTTTCCAGAATGCGAACGGGGAGGCTTTTCTCAATCCATCGCTCGGGGTCCCGAACAGGGCCACAAATTGAATCTTGCGCCGCAGGTCTTCGTAGTCGAGCAACGCTCTTTGCACTACGAGGCCGCCCATACTGTGCGCCACCAGCGCAAGACTTTCGTGGTTCGCGAACTCGGTTTCGATGGTGGTCTTCAATCGCAGCGCGAGCTTTGAAATATCGGCGTCGGCGCGCCAAACCCCGACAATATCCGGAAGGAACCTTGTGTTATATCGAAAGCTGTAGATGCCCCAGTCGGTGAGTTCAGGCATTTGCTTCATGTATTCGGGCAGATTGCCCCAGGTTGATCTGTAGTCGCCCGTGAACCCATGGACAAACACAATGGCCACGGACGGCCGCCCGTCCTGCCGCGGAATCTCGCGAATTCTGTCGATGTCGATGGTGGTTGATTTCGCCATACCGGTGCCCGTGAGTGAAATGGTACGACGAAATCATTATGGCGGGTTTATTTGTCGCCGGCATCGGATTTAGGGCGCTAGCGCCTGCCGGCGAGGACAGATAACGAAATCTTTGAAGCGCGGTTATTCCACCCTCTGCGGATTCCGTCGCATCAATCGAGGAAGAACATGAAACGTGACGGCCCGGAGGGGGTCAAAAGATAGTGGTTTCATTGTTGGCGTGGCGGGCTGTATTCGTTTTTAGTCTCCTGGCGTGGCTGGCGGCGGCCCAGGAAAACCGATTCGAGGGCCAGCCTATCGCGGAAATACGCTATTCGCCGGCCGCGCAGCCGCTCGATGCTCGCGATCTCGCCAACGCTCAGCCCCTGAAGGCGGGCACCCCACTGCGCATGTCCGACGTGGCTGACGCGATCGACCGGTTGTGGGCGACGGGGCGATACGAAGACATCCAGGTTGAGGCGGAACCCGCCCCGGCAGGCGGTGTCATCGTCCAATTCATCACCAAAGAACGGTGGTTTATCGGACATGTGGGTGCCGTCGGTAAACTGCCCCAGCCGCCGAACCGCGGACAGGTTACTAATGGAACTCAACTCGGGTTGGGCCAGGCGTACGATGAAACAACATTAAAGGCTGCTGAAGACAGCATTACGAAGCTGTTCCACGCCAACGGCTTTTACGAGGGGTCGGTTCGCAGCGAAATCAATCGCGAACCATCCATCCAGCAGCTGAATTTCACGTTCATGCTGCATACGGGAAAGCGCGCCAAGTACGAACGGCCGACGATTGTGGGCCAGGACAAACTGTTGTCCGACGATGCCATTATCCGGGCCACAGGCTGGCGGATCCGATTCATCGGGTGGTACCGGCAAGTTACCGAGTCTCGCACTCGCAACGGTGTAACGGGCATACTCAAGGCCTACGAGAAGAAAGACCGCCTGATGGCGACGGCGCGCATCACCGATCTTAATTACGATTCGAGCCGGCGGCGAGTCAAGCCGACCATCGAAGTCGACGCGGGACCGACGGTGGAGGTGAAGGCGCTGAAAGCCGGCATTTCGAAAAGCAAACTGAAGAAGTACGTGCCGGTGTACGACGAGCGCCGGGTGGATAACGACCTGCTAGTGGAAGGCGCGCGCAACCTGCGCGACTATTTCCAGAACCAAGGCTACTACGACGTCGACGTGAAGTTTCGAACACGCAACGAGGGAGCGGAAAAACTCGTCATCGAGTACGTCATCAGCAAGGGGCAACGTTACAAGCTGGTAGCCGTTCAAGTTCAAGGCAATCAATATTTCAACGAAGAAACGATTAGAGAACGTATGTTTCTCGAGCCGGCTTCCTGGCGTCTCCGCCACGGACGTTACTCGGAAGCCATGCGCAACAATGACGAAGAGAACATCGCGAACCTTTATAAGTCGAACGGATTTCGGGACGTGAAGGTGAGCTCGGTTGTCGACCGGGACTATCAGGGTAAAGCCGGCGATATTTCCGTCACGATTCGGGTGGTCGAGGGGCCGCAGTGGTTTGTCGATCACGTGCACATCAACGGTGTCAGCCAGATGGATCGCGATGAGATCCGCAGCCTTCTGAGTTCATTGCCCGGCCAGCCTTTCAGTGAATACAACGTTGCGATCGACCGGAGCACCGTTCTGACGCGCTATTACTCGAGCGGCTTTCCCGACGCGAGATTTCGCTGGCGGCCGGTGCCATCGATGCGACCGAATCACGTGAACCTCGAGTACGCCGTCAACGAGGGCAAGCGCCAGTTCGTGCGGGATGTTCTGGTGACCGGCGTTACTCGCACACGGCAGCAGCTCATCGACAACAATTTGACCATTCAGCGAGGCGACCCGTTGTCGCTGATCGCAATGACGGACAGCCAGAAGGCGCTCTACAATCTCGGTGTTTTCGCGAAAGTCGACACTGCCATCCAGAACCCCAATGGGTCAACGCAACACAAGCGCGTTCTCTACGACATCGAGGAGGCGAAGCGGTACACGGTAAACGTCGGCTTGGGTGCGGAGGTTGGGAAACTTGGAGGCACCACGGATGTTTTGAGTGCTCCGGTGGGAGGCAACGGATTCAGCCCGCGAATCTCACTCGACATCAGCCGTCTGAATTTCCTCGGCATTGGGCACATGGTGACGTTGCGAGGGCGCGCCTCGACGCTCGAACAGCGCGCATCGTTCAATTACATCGCGCCCCGGTTCCGTAACGTAGACGGCCGGAACATCACCTTCACTGCGCTATGGGAGACTTCGAACAACGTCCGGACCTTCTCTTCACGCCGTGAGGAGGCCTCGATTCAAATATCGCAACAGTTCACCCGTGCCGTTACAGGGCTGTTCCGATACACCTATCGCCGGGTATCCACCAGCAACATCGTCATCCCCACATTGCTCGTTCCCGCCTTGCTGCAACCGGTGCGACTCGGGTTGGTAAGCGGCAATATTGCGCAGGATCGCCGTGACGACCCCGCCGACGCCCATCGCGGACTCTACAACACCGCCGATATCAGCCTGGCCGCGAGCGCCTTCGGTTCGCAGCGGAGTTTTCTGCGGACGTTATTCAAGAACGCGACCTATCACCCGTTCGGCCGGTACTGGACGCTCGCCCGGGAAACAACATTCGGTGTTATTTTCCCGTTCAATGTTCCCGCCGGGTTGGATCGAAACGATTCGGTGCCGCTGCCGGAACGGTTCTTCGGCGGCGGCAACGTTTCGCACCGCGGTTTTCCCGAGAACCAGGCGGGGCCTCGCGACATCGGAACTCCCGCCGGGCCCGGTGCTCCTGCCACACAGCCCACCGGCTTCCCGCTGGGTGGCAATGCAGTGCTTTTCAATACGATTGAACTGCGTTTTCCTCTCATTGGAGAAAATATTGGAGGCGTGCTCTTCCATGACGCCGGAAATGTTTATCGAAGCGTGGGTGACATTTCGTTTCGCGCGAGCCAGCGCGACCCGAAAGATTTCAATTACATGGTTCACGCGGTCGGCTTTGGCCTGCGCTATAAAACTCCGGTGGGTCCGGTCCGAGTCGACCTCGCATACAGCATCAATCCGCCCAGCTTCTACGGGTTCAAAGGCACCATCACCGATCTTCTGCAATGCAATCCCAATCTGCCGCCGGAACAACTGCCATCGCAGTGCCAGGTGCAGAAACAGAACGTAGGCCACCTCCAATTTTTCTTCTCGATCGGGCAGACATTCTGATGAAATGCCTTGCCGCAGCGCTGGTTCTTGTGCCACTCCTATCCGCCGCGGTGGTCCTCGATCGCGTCGCGCTGGTGGTTGCCGATAACGTCATCAAGGCCAGCGATATTGAGCGCGATATCCGCGTGACCGATTTCCTCAATGGAGATGCGTTGGACTTCTCTCCTGCGGCTCGGAAACAGGCGGCCAACCGGTTGATCGACCAGACGCTGATCCGGAGGGAGGTGACCGTCGCACGCTACCCCGACGCGTCGGCGGACGACGTAGCGAAGCTCCTCGCGCAGGTGAAGGAGGAGCGCTTCGGGACGGACGCCGCCTACCGTGCCGGCCTGGAGAAATACGGGATCACGGAAGCGGAACTGCGGCGGCGGCTGTCGTGGCAACTCACGGTGCTCAATTTCGTCGATGCCCGCTTCCGCCCGGGTGTCATGGTTTCCAGCGAGGAGATTCAACAGTACTTTGAAACCCACCGTGCGGAATTTCAAAAGGCCGGAACCGAGAAGCAGGTAACACTCGCCGGCGTACGGGATCAAATTGAACAGAAGTTGGCGAGCGCGCGCGTCGATCGCGATCTTTTCAGCTGGCTGGATCAGGCGCGCAAAGAGGCGAACATCCGGTATCACGAGGCAGCACTTCAGTGACCAGGAAAAAGAAGATCCTCAGCATCATCGCAGCGTCGATCGCGGGACTGATCCTGCTGGTGATCATTGCAGCGCTGGTGGTGGTCCAAACCCCCTGGTTCCGGAATTTCGTTCGAGACAAAATCATTTCTACTACCGAGGAAAGCACCGGGGGCCGTGTCGAACTCGCCAGGTTCGACTTCAACCCCTGGCGGCTCGAGGCGACGCTCGATGGGTTCGTTTTGCACGGAACCGAACCTGCAAGCGCCCCGCCGCTGTTCCAGGCGCGACGAATCCAACTCGGGCTGAGCTTGTTCTCCGGATTGAAGAAGATTATCGATCTGCGGTATCTCACGGTCGATGAGCCCAAAGCGAACGTAATCGTCGCCGAGGATGGAACTACGAATGTGCCGTCGCCCAAGGTCAAGAAGAAGAGCGATAAAACGGGCCTCGAAACGGTTGTGGATCTCGCAATCGGCGACTACGAATTCCGCAACGGCACGGTGCTGTTCGCCGACAAAAAGCTTCCGCTCGATGCCCGAGGCGAGAATCTCCGCCTGAGCCTCGGATACAACGCCGTAGCCAACACCTATAGCGGCAACCTGGCCATGCAGCCTTTGACCGCGGAGTTTGCCGCGAATCAACCGCTTCGCCTGGCGCTCGCGATTCCGTTGACGCTCGGCAAGGACCGGATTGCGTTCGACAACGCGAAGATCGTCACGGCAAACTCGCGAATCACGGCCAACGGTGTTGTGGACCATCTGGTTTCGCCACACATCTCGGGGAAAGCCAATCTCGACGTTTCGTTGCACGACATCGAAAAGGTGGCCAGTGTGACCGTGTCGCCCGAGGCCGGCAAAACACTCCCCGGCAAGATCACAGGCGACGTAGGGTTCGCTATGGCGGACGGCAGGATCGATTTGTCGGGACTGAATCTCGCGTTGGGGCAAACCACTATCAAAGCGTCGGGGCTACTGCAGGACCCGACCGGCAACGATCCCGTTGATTTCCACGCGCATCTCGCGCTCGGGCAACTCGGCAGAATCTTTCAGCTAAAGCAAAAGCCGGAAGGCACTGTGAATGTGAACGGGCAGGCATCGCTCGGCACGGCGGGCATCCGGATCACCGGTAAAGTGAATGGCGACAACCTGTCGATCGCGCAGGGCGAGAAGCGATATTCGAACATTACGGTGAATTCCGGTTTCACGTACACCCCGAAACAGGTACAACTCTCGGGCATGGATGTGCGGGCGCTTGGCGGCCGGCTGACCGGGGACGCCTCGCTGCAGCACATGTCGAATCTCGAATTCAAAGGCAATCTGCAAAACTTCGACCTGAATACGCTGTATCACACGTTCACCGGCAAATCGCTCGGGTACAACGGAGTCGTTTCGGGTCCTGTGACTGTCAGCGGCAACCTCAAAGCGCCCGGCACGAAGGGCCTGAAGGCCAACGCGGACCTTTCGATAGTGCCGGGGACCGGGGGTGTTCCGGTGAGCGGGAGCCTGCATGCGAAATACAATGGGGCCACCGACAACGTCGAAATCACATCCAGCAACATCCGCCTGCCCCATTCACGTTTGGAACTCTCCGGCAACCTGGGACAGCAATTAAACCTGAATTTTCATTCGACGGATCTCAACGATTTTCTGCCGGCAATGCAAGCGACATCGAAGGAGCCCGTCAAGGAGATGCCGGTAAAACTGCGCGCCGGCGGGGCCGTTAATTTCAATGGCATACTCTCGGGAAAATTGAGTTCGCCGAACATCACGGGTCACCTGTCAGCGAATAACGTCAATGTTCAGGGCCGCGATTTCGACCAGTTGAGCGCGGACCTGGTGGCGAACGCACAGGGGGCAACCCTGCAGAACGCGACCATCCGGCGCGGCTCGATGGAGATCCAGGCGAACGCCAAAATCGGGCTCAAGAACTGGAAGCCGCTCCCCGAACAGCAACTGAACCTCAACACGACGATCCGCAACGGCGATGTCGCCGACTTGCTGGCCCTCGCAGGACAGCCGAACGTACCGATCACGGGCACCGTAAACGCGGAGGTTCACCTGACGGGTACGGTGGGCAACCCTGCCGGTAGCGCTCATGCCTTGATCTCGAACGGAGTGGCTTACGACCAGCCATTCCAACTGGCGGATGCGACCATCGCGTTCACGAACCAGAAGATCACGCTGTCCTCGGCCAACATTGTCACTCCCGCCGGAGCCGCTCACCTTGCCGGAACCTTCACGCATCCGCCGGATAGTTTCACGACCGGACAAATACAGGCGCAAATGCAGACGGACCGCCTCGCTCTCGGGCAGTTGCAGGCCGTCAATAAGTACGTGCCTGGGCTCGCCGGCACCTTGGAGACGAGCGCGCAGGTGGCGGCCGACCTCAACAAGGTCAACGGACAGACCCAGTTCATGTTGACCTCTGTCAATGGCGATCTCAATGTTCGCAGTCTACAGGCGCAGGGTGAGAATTATGGCGATCTCTCGGCGACGGCGCGCACCGCGGGCTCCGTCGTCAGTTACCATGTAAATTCCAACCTGGCGAGTTCAGCGATTCGCGCCAACGGCGAAACGACCCTCGCTGCAGGTTACCCAACGAGTGCGTCGGCAAATGTGGAGCGTCTCCCGATCGGCCGGGTGCTTACGCTTGCGGGTAAAGGAAACCTTCCCGTCGAAGGGCTGCTGACCGGCAACCTTCAGTTCAAAGGCACGATGGACAATCCGAATGCCTCACTGGACGTGAATATCGCCAATGCCGTGATCTATGGAGAACCGCTCGACCGCCTTGGGCTGAAGGCGAGCTATACAAACCGCACCATCGAGGTTCCTCGCCTCGAGATTGCCGACGGCCCGGCACGCATCGACGGAAGTCTTACGTATACTCATGCACCTGGCGACTTGCAGGATGGGCAGGCGCAGTTCCAGTTGACGACCACCGACGTGAGACTAGCTCAATTGAAGACGGTTGAGAAATATCGCCCTGGTCTCGAAGGGACGCTGCGAATGGTCGCGAACGGTGCAGCGACGATTCGGAAGCAAGCCGGCAGCACGCAAGTGCAATTAACCAAACTCGACGGGAACATAGACCTCACCGGGCTGGGGATGAACGGCACGACAATGGGCGATCTCCGGTTGGCTGCGCAAACGGCAGGCAATCGGTTGAATTTCAACCTGAACTCGGATCTCGCGGGCGCGAAGATTGCCGGCAAGGGTCAGACCACCTTGACCGCCGACTACCCGACCAATGCGCAGTTGCAGTTTGCGAATGTGACGTACTCGGGCCTGCGTCCGCTGCTTTCACCGAGCGAGGTCGGAGCGCCGCTGGTGGACGTCGCATCGGATGGCCAGATTGAGGTTGATGGATCCGTCACCGATCTGAATGCACTCACAGCAAAACTGACGGTCAGCCGGTTGCAAGTGACCAGTACCCCCGTCGCGGCAGCGCCTCAACAGGTTGCGCTGCACAACGAAGGGCCGATCGTCATTGCAATGAATCGCGGTGTAGTGCGAGTACAGCAGGCAAGAATCACCGGTCCCGACACCCTCATTGCGGTGTCCGGGACTGCTACGTTGACCGGTGCGCAGCCTCTCGATCTCTCACTGAATGCAAACACCAACTTGTCAATCTTGCAGGAAATGAGCCGTAGCATCTATTCGTCCGGGGCAATCATCGCGAAGGCGAACATTCGTGGTTCGGTATCGAGACCCGAGTTGAACGGCCGATTGGAACTGCAAGATGCCTCGCTCAACTACATCGATTTTCCAAACGGCCTCTCAAAGGCGAATGGCGTCATTCTGTTCAACGGGAGCAACGCCACCATTCAGAGCCTGACGGCTGAGTCGGGCGGAGGCAAGGTGAGCGCCAGCGGGTTCGTCTCCTACGGTGGCCCGGTGCTGCGTTACGGCTTACAGGCTACGGCCAGCGGCACTCGTGTTCGGTACCCCCCGGGAGCCAGTATCGTGGCCGATGCAAAGGTCGGCCTGACCGGCACCAGTCGCCGCAGCCTGCTTTCCGGCACGGTCACGCTGCAGAAGATCGGATTCGCGCCGCGGTCCGACTTCGGATCGCTGCTATCGCGGACTTCGGCTCCGGCCCAGGTGCCGGCTGCGCCCTCGGGTCCGCTGGCCGGCATGCGGCTGGACATCGCCATCCACACAGCGCCGGACGTAAGTTTCCAAACCTCGCTCGCGCAGAATCTCCAAGCTACCGCAGACCTTCAAGTTCGTGGCACGGCAACGAGTCCGGGCATGCTGGGGCGAGTGAATATCACAGAGGGCGAGTTGGTGTTCTTCGGCAGCAAGTACACCGTGAATCAGGGGTCGATCAACTTCTTCGACCCGAATCGCATCCGGCCGGTACTGAATATCGATCTGCAGACTGTCGCGAAGGGCGTCACCGTCGTTTTGAATGTCACCGGACCGATGGACAATCTGAAGCTGACGCACCGGTCGGATCCCCCGCTTCAATTCAACGAGATTGTGGCGCTGCTCGCGACGGGACGCACTCCGACTTCGGATCCGAACCTGGTGGCGCAGCAACCTGCGACACCGCCGCAGTCGCTCTCGCAAATTGGCGAGTCCGCCATTGTGTCGCAGGCAATTGCGAATCCTCTGTCGAACCGTTTGGCTCGCGTGTTCGGCGTCAGCAAGCTGAAAATCGATCCGACATTCGTCAGCGGATCGGAACTGCCGCAGGCGCGCCTCACGTTGCAACAGCAGATTTCGAGCAACATCACGTTCACGTACGTGACGAACTTGAACCAGACGAACTCGCAGATCATCCGGGTGGAGTGGGCCTTTAGCCCGCAATGGTCGGCCGTCGCGACGCGAGAAGAGAACGGCAGGTTCGGAGTGGACTTCTTCTACAAGCGGTCCTTCCGATAGCGGTCAACCGCAGAATTCCTGCGCCGCTCTAACCAGTATTTCGGCGGCGGCTGCGACTTCATCGAGGTTGGACCATTCGACGACCGCGTGGGCGCCGCCCCCACCCGGGCCGAAGACGACGGTCGGGATACCGGTCGCCGAGGTGAGTGCCGAGTCCATCCACGGCGTGTCTCCATAGAGGCGTGGAGTCTCGCCGCGGACGGCCTCGACAGGTTTCCGGAGTAACTGCACGATGGGCTCCTGCGCGTCCACTTCGAAGGCCTCGCGGACCATCGTGGTACGGAAACGGAACTGCGCTTTCGAATCGTTGGCTGCAGCGCGCTCGAGCAGGATTTTGAACTGCGACTCTGCCTCGCTCCGCGTTTCGCCGGGAACGGTCCTCCGTTCCACCTGAACCGTGCAGCGTTCCGGGTAGCTTGACAACTCCTGGCCGCCCGCAATGAGCGATGCGTGAATCGATCCTCCGCCGAGCAGTTTGTGTCTCGGGCTTGCGCGAAGGCTGTTGTCGAGTTCCTCGATGCCCGTCAGTACACGGCCCATCTTCGCAATCGCGTCCACGCCGAGGTCCGGCTTCGACCCGTGCGCGGCGACACCTCGCGATTGTGCTTCGAACCAGATGAAGCCCTTATGCGCGATGCAAAGATCGAGGCCGGTAGGTTCCGCGACAATCGCCGCATCGGCCTGCCAGCGCTTCAGTACGGATGCGGTTCCGATGCTGGCGAACTCCTCGTCGCACACCGCGGTGACGATGACGTCGCCGCGCAATCCGAGTTCGCCAGCCTTCGCTGCAGCGATCAGAATCGAAGCGAGACTTCCCTTCATGTCGTAGGCGCCGCGCCCGTACAACCGCTGCCCTTCGATGCGCGGTTCGTGCGGGTTCTCCATCCCGGCGACGCCGACCGTGTCGGTGTGAGCGTTCAGCATGAGTGACCGGCCGCCGCCGGTTCCGTGCGCAATGCCTATCGCGGAGATCCGTCCGGGCGCGGCCTCATCGAGAAACACCTCCAGCCCGGCGCCCTCCATCCACTCCGCGACGAATCGCGCAATCTCCCTTTCGCCCGGCGCGCCGGGCACCAGGTCGGGGTTGATGGAATTAATGGCAACCAGTTCACTGAGCAACGTCACGTGGTCCATGCGGAACTCCCTCGATGCGACTATCATGTAGTCGAATGCTTGACTGGCTTCTTGCGCAACCGCTGCCGCCCGGAACGGCAGCGCCGGATTTCACGCTCCCCGACCAGGACGGGAATCCCGTAACGCTTTCCGGACTGCGGGGCAGCAACGTCGTTCTGGTATTCTATCCCGCTGACGAAACTCCCACCTGCCGGCAGCAGCTTTGCGAATTTCGCGATGACTGGGCACTTGTGGAAAAGAAAAATGCTCTCGTCTTCGGGGTCAACCCGGGTAGCGCCGCGAGTCACTCGCGATTTCGCAACAAACGCGCTTTTCCGTTTCCGCTGTTGGTGGACGAAGGGAAACACGTCGCCTCGCTCTACAAAGCGAGCGGCCCGATCGTCCGCCGCACGGTTTACCTCATCGGACCCGATGGCGTCATCCGCTACTCGGAGCGCGGCAAGCCGCTGCCGGAACAGGTGCTTGGCGCCGCAGCGGTTTGAACGTCAGCCCTTGATCCACGAGTGACGGGGATCGTCGCTCCAGGCGCCGTAGACTCGCCCTTCCCCCGCCAGGAACCACGAGTATGTCAGCGTGTAGCCGGGGCACGCGGCCACGGGATGATAACCGCGCGGGATTAGCACGGTATCGCCATTTTCGACAGGATAGGCGTGGTCAAACGGCGCTGGATCGTTATCGCGCGAATACACACGCATGAACCCGAATCCCTGCGGCGGATCGGTTTGGAAGTAGTAGACCTCCTCCATGGGGACTTCCGATGGCGCGTGAAATTCGTCGTGCTTGTGCGGAGGGCAACTTGACCAACCTCCGGGCTGGTTTACGGTCTCGCCGCAGATGAGATGGCGCGCAGCGACACTCTCGCCGATATGCGTGTACACGGTGCGCGTCCAGTTGTCCTTGCCGACGGTTTTCGCAGCCGCCGGTGCCGCCGACGGTTTCAACTCGCGGTCGCCGAGCGCGCCTGCGATCACCACATGAGCGGCTCCGTCCGGCGCTGCGACGCTGACACTGGAACCCGCGGGCACATAGATCATCGGCGTCGGATCGGCGAGTGTGCCGCGTCGCGGAATGGATGCCTGCCACGCCCCGTGCTCCGTCTGCGCCGCAACGTCCACCGGCCCGTCGTAGGAATGGATTGCAACCTCGTCGTCGCCGGTTTCGAAACGATGTGATGTGAATCCGGTGCCGAGCCGGACGATCGTGAAGGACAGGTACTTCAACTCCAACCCGCGCCGCGCCACTTTGTAGACTCCGGGCGCCTGGCCGGGAGACTTCATCAACAGGCTCATGCCTTCAAGCTATCATGGCAATTTGCGATTGCCCCGCTTCTATCCAATCCTCGATACCGAATCGCTCGAGGCTCGCCGTTTGGACGTATCGGCCGCAGCTAAAGCGATGCTCGATGCAGGTGCATCGATTGTTCAGTTCCGGCATAAGAGCCAATACACGCGAGCCGCGTTCGAGCAGGCGCGCGAAATCGCCGCGCTGGCAAAACGAGCCGAAGCGTCATTCGTCGTGAACGATCGCGCGGATGTTGCCTTGATGCTCGATGCCGGGTTGCACGTCGGGCAGGAGGACTTGCCCCCCAAAGCCGCACGGCGGGTGCTCGGGGATGCGCGAATGCTCGGATTCTCGACGCACAACCTCGATCAGTTCCGTTCGGCGCTGCTGGAGCCGGTAGATTATCTCGCGTTCGGCCCGGTGTTCCCGACAGTTTCAAAGCAGAATCCCGACCCATGCGTAGGCCTGGAACAGTTGCGAACGATTCGCGCGTTGACCGGGCTCCCGCTGGTCGCAATCGGGGGAATAACGCGAGATCGCGCGCCGCTCGTGTTCGAAGCCGGAGCGGACTCTGTCGCGGTAATCGGCGACCTGTTCCCTCCCGAGGCGGGACTAGATGAGTTCGTTGAAAGAGTTGCCGAGTGGATAAAGATAGTAGGGTGAGCCTGTGCTTCCGCTAGTGCACGGTAGCAGCGAACCTTTCCCCGCCGGCATCGAATTCGTCCAGCACTGTCCGCGCGCGCTGCAGGTCCGGCGTATCGAAGCCTTCATCGAAACGCCTGTACAGAGCGGCCAACTCACTTACGCTTTCGTCGATCCGGCCCCGTCTCCGGCATAACAGACACAGGTCCATGAGGCCGCGCAATTCGAATGACCTGGCCTGCTGCTCGCGGGCGATGCGGAGCCCTTGCCGGAGATGCGCCTCCGCTTCGTCGAGACGCGAGTTGATGCCGGATTCGAGGAGCATCCAACCGCGGATCCGGTGCAGTTCCGCCTCGTAGAAGTGGGAGCGGCTTTGGCCGACATATCGGAATGCTTCAGCGATGGCTGCTTCGGCATCTGCGGTAGCGCCTTGAGCCGCCAGCGTTTCCGCCAGCAACGCCAGGAAGTACGGCCGATCCAGATGAGCGCCCATTTCGGCCAGCATTTCTAGTCCGCGATGGAGATCCGAGAAGTCGCCTTCAGTCGCTTTCGCCCATCCGGCCAGCGCGACGGCTGTCGCCCGAATCCAACCGTAGCCGTGCGCTTCAGCCATCTCGCCCGCCTTAGCTGTTACGTTCAGCAGTGGCTCGGGCTCGCGCCGCAATTGGCGCAGCAAGGCCGCGCGAACCAGGACGCTTGCGAGACTGAACGAGTGATCGGGGCTCCGCGCCTGCTCCAATGCGTTTCCGATCCGCTGAAGCGCTCGATCGGGATACCCGAGAAACCACGTCGCCAGGGATCCCCATTCGTGACAGGAGGGCCCCGGCGTTTCTCCGTAGGGCGCTATAAGCGAAAGGTGTTCGGTGGGATTGTAGGTGGATGATCCGCGATCCGCGTGGCCGAGTGCGCGCGCGAACTGACCCTGATGGAACAACGAACACGCCATCAGCGCATCGGACGTGACGGTGACGCTCGTGTCGCTCGAGTCCTTGAGCAATTCGAGCCGGCGGTTCAGCACTTGTTCGGATTTATCGAACTCACCTCGTAATTCGTGCATCGCGGCCTGCCCAAACATCAGCGGGAACAACAGACCGGTTTGGCCCAGTCTCGATCCGAGATCGGCGGCGCGAGCGTAAGCAAGCTCGGCATCGCGCGAACAGAACCCCTCCACGCTGACCAGTGCCGGCGCCAGCACGGCTTGGAACCGTAGTTCCAACACGTGTGTCGATGGGTCCTGCGGAAGGTTTCGAATCAGATCGAGTCCCCGGCGGGCGGCGGCGATCGCCTCGCGGTGCGCACTTCGCTGCAGTGCGTGTTCGGCCGCACCGAGCAGATAAGGCAGGCCGCGAACCGTGTCACGGCCTTTTAAGAAGTGATAGGCAAGCTCGGTTGCGTTGGCGGAAACGATTCGTACTGTTACGCCTGACGAGGTGACGACGATGGAGACCACGAATTTTCTACCTTGGCTGGCGCTTGCGGGTTTGGGCGCTTTCCACGGGCTGAATCCCGGGATGGGATGGTTGTTTGCGGTTGCGCTCGGGATGCAGGAGAAGAGCCGCTCGGCGGTTTGGCGCGCTCTTTTCCCACTCGCGCTTGGTCACGGGCTGGCCGTGGGTGCGGCGATTCTCGCCGCGATGCTTGCCGGAGTGGCCATTACACCTGCTGCGGTCCGCTGGCCGGTCGGATTGCTGCTTGTCGCGCTCGGGGTGTGGCGTTTCTTTCGCCACTGTCATCCCCGCGGAATCGGCATGCGCGTCGGCATGGGCGGCCTGACCTTGTGGTCGTTCCTGATGGCCTCCGCGCATGGGGCCGGGCTGATGGTGCTGCCCGTGTTCCTCGGAATGACCGTGCACGCAGCATCGGGTCCTGCCTGCCATACGCATGCCGCATCTGCCGACCCTCTCACCGGGTTCGCCGCGACGGTGGTGCACGGCGCGGGATACCTGCTCGTCACCGCGGCGGCCGCGTGGCTTGTGTTCGAGAAGCTCGGTGTCGGTCTGCTGAGGCGAGCATGGTTGAACCTCGACCTTCTGTGGGCCGGCGCGCTGGTTACCACCGGCCTTCTGACGCTCGCACTCTAGACTCTTCGCGAGGGGCGGAATAGTACGGCCCGCGGGCGAGTTCCGCCCTTGCGTACCATCGCACATCATCCGGTACTTGAACCAGGGCTCCATTTTCACGCGTGTTTTCGGCCTTTAACATCGGGCTATCGCGCCCTTTGCGGGTATGAAGCGTTAGTTGAAGAAAGGTCAATAAACAAGCATGAAGACGAGTATGCTTCTCACCGCGGTCACTTTGATTGCCGGATTCGGTAGCCTGTCTGCCGCACCGCTCACGTTTGACCTGCGGTCGGGCAGTTCCACGCCGTACACGGTAACAGGCGGTGGTGTGGGCAATGTATTTACTTTTGTGTCTAATGGGGTAAGCATGACGCTCACTTCCTGGGGAATCACGGGCGATCACTACACCGAATTCCGAGCCGGTACCACCGGACGGTGGGCCGAAGGCGTCGGTGTGTGCGATGCGCTCGAGGGAAGTTCTTGCGGCAGTCCGGAGCACCAGGTGGACAATGACGGAGCTGTGGACTTCCTGCTGCTTCAGTTCAGCACGCCGGTGTTTCCGCAGTCGATCATCATTCAGCCGTACGGCTATTACGATTCCGACGTCACCTATTTCCTCGGCAACACGTCGTCATCTCTCAACCTCACCGGACTTACGGTATCCGACCTGCCGGGTGTCGGATTCGGCACTGCCAAGTACAGTCCGGGCAATGTTGATAACGATCCGCGAACCGTGAACATCACATCCAATACGCCCGTTAATTCGATCCTTTTCGGCGCGAGGCTGTCGAGCGGCGGCGACCGCTATGATGACTATTTCAAAGTTCAGGTCGTAAACGCGGCGCCGGTGCCGGAACCGGCCACGCTGGGTCTCGTTGGAGCGGCGCTCGCGGCGGTCGGCATTTTCCGCAAACGCCCTGCATCGACGAAATCGCACGAATAGCGGCTTGCCGACGAGTGCAGCGGCGTCGGATATGCTGTAAGCAGTGCGCCTGCTAATTCTACTGGCATTTGCGGTCCTTGCGGGCTGCACATCCTCTCCCCAGTCCGCTGAGCAAAAGCCGGATGAAACGAAAGAGACTTGGTACGGCCAGACGGTGGGGCAACTGTCGGCTCTAAACCACGAGGCCGAGAGCCTCTTCGAAAGCGGTAAGCAGGATGAAGCGGCTGCGATCGTCACAAAGGCGCAGCCGCTTTCAAGTCGTCTGCTCACTGTGCGGAATCCGACGCTGACGGCCATGGAGGCCGCTTCCGATCTGGACGATCTGTACGGCCGGATGCTCCTGGCCAATCAGCATTACGCCTGGGCCCGTCTTCAGTTTCAAAAGAATCAGGCGCGCTGGAAGAACTGGGCTCCGCAAACCGCGGAGACGGAGCGCCGCCGAAAGGCAGCACTCGCCGGAATGGCCGAGTGCGACCGCCATCTTCCCTAAACCAGACCCGCGGTGGGACGCTTCGGGCGAGTAGTCCACGACGGACGAGCCCGTTTGTGCTGCTGCGAAAAACGCGCTTTACTCAGGACGTATGCGTTTGTCTACGGCCACAGAAATTTCCCGAGAATGGAAAGAAAACCCACGCTGGAGGGGCATCGAGCGTCCTTATACCCCCAGTGACGTCATCCGTCTGCGTGGCACAATTCACATCCAACACACACTCGCCCGCATGGGATCGGAGCGATTGTGGGACCTCCTCTATCGCGAGCCTTACATCCCCGCCCTCGGAGCCCTCACCGGCAACCAGGCCGTACAGCAGGTGCAAGCCGGGCTGAAAGCGATTTATCTCAGCGGCTGGCAGGTGGCTGCTGACGCCAACCTTGCGGGCGAGATGTACCCCGACCAGAGTCTCTATCCCGCCAACAGCGTGCCGAATGTCGTTCGAGCGATCAATAACGCGTTCCTCCGCGCCGACCAGTTGAATCACTCTGAAGGAAGAAATGGCACGTACTGGTTTGCGCCGATCATCGCCGACGCCGAGGCGGGCTTTGGCGGTCCGCTCAACGCGTTCGAGTTGATGAAGAGCATGATCGCGGCAGGAGCCGCGGGTGTCCACTATGAAGACCAACTGGCCTCCGCCAAGAAGTGCGGGCACATGGGGGGCAAGGTGCTTGTGCCGGGCACGATGTTCCTGCAGAAGTTGATTGCCGCGCGCCTGGCCGCCGATATCTGCGCAGTGCCCACGGTGCTGATCGCCAGAACCGACGCGAATAGCGCGCGCCTGGTTACCAGCGGCGCCGACGTTCACGATGAGCCGTTCCTGACAGGCGAACGCACCATTGACGGATTTCGCCGGTATCGCGGCGGCATCGAAGCGGCGATTTGCCGCGGGCTGCTCTACGCACCCTATGCCGACCTGCTGTGGTGCGAGACCTCGGAGCCCGACCTGGGTGAAGCGCGGCGGTTCGCCGAGGCTATTCACGACCGGTTCCCAGGCAAATTGCTCGCCTACAACTGCTCGCCGTCTTTCAACTGGAAAGCGAAACTCGACGCATCGACCATCGCCAGGTTCCAAAGGGAACTCGGCGCAATGGGATACAAATTTCAATTCGTGACACTGGCCGGCTTCCATGCGCTGAACCTGAGCATGTTCGAACTGGCACGCGGCTATTCCGAGACGGGGATGGCAGCGTATTCGGAATTGCAGGAGCGCGAATTCCAATTGGCGGATGACGGATACGCCGCCGTGCGGCACCAGCGGTTTGTCGGTACGGGTTATTTCGACGAAATCGCGAGGACAATCGCCGGCGGATTTACGTCAACGACAGCTCTGTCGGGTTCGACCGAAGAAGAGCAGTTCGCGACCGCGCATTAGCCACGCAAGATCGCAGCACCTGGCTGAGCCGGTCTACTTCGATCGGCTTAGCGAGGTGTCCATCCATTCCCGCCTCTCTACAAGCCAATTCGTCTTCACGCATCGCGTTGGCTGTCAGTGCGATGATCGGAATGTGGGTTCCGGGCGGCTCCGCCATCCGGATCCGGCGTGTGGCCTCGAAGCCGTCCATCACGGGCATCTGGCAATCCATCAGGATAATGTCGTAGTCATCCCTGGACAGGAACGCCAACACCATCTGGCCGTCGCTTGCCACATCGACGCGACATCCCATTCGTTCCAGCATCTTCCTGGCGACAATCTGTCCCACTGCGTTGTCTTCGGCGACGAGAACTCTCAAATTCAGTGGTGCGGATTCGATCGGTTCGGGTCTCCGCAAGAGAGGTTCGGAGTCGATTGGGGAGGCTGTAAGGTGGAACCAGAACCGGCTTCCTTTACCCGGCACGCTGCTTGCTCCGATATCGCCACCCATCAAACGCACCAATTTCCTGCAGATCGCAAGACCCAGGCCGGTACCTCCGTAGCGGCGTGTCGTGGTTGCATCCGCCTGCTGAAAAGGGGCGAAAAGCATGGGTAAGATGGCGGGATCGATCCCGACGCCGGTATCTTCGACTGCGAACTCCAGTTGCACGTTCCCATTTCCCGCATCTGTGCCGCGGACGGTGATTCTCACCTCACCGCTTTGCGTGAACTTCACCGCATTGCTCGCCAGGTTCAGCAGCACTTGGCGGATCCGCGTTCCATCGCTGAGAACGAGCATCGGAACATCATTGGCCACCGCCGCCTTGACTGCGACCCCCTTCGCGCGAGCGGTTTCGCCGAGCAGACCGAGCACCGCAGCCACCTCCTGACGGATCGACACGCTCGTCGATTCAAGTTCCAAACGCCCTGCTTCGATTTTCGAGAAATCCAGGATGTCGTTTAGGATGCGCAGGAGGCTTTCCGCCGAATTTTGAGCCATTGCGGCGAATCCAATTTGTTCCTCCGATGCCAGAGTGCCCGTCAGAAGGTTGAGCATCCCGATGATCCCGTTCATCGGGGTGCGAATCTCGTGGCTCATGTTGGCGAGAAACAAGCTTTTGGCGGCATTTGCCCTGTCCGCTTCTTCCTTGGCGGTCTGTAGCGCCCGAGTGCGCTCCTCCACTCGGGTCTCTAGTTCGGCGTTCAGGCGGCGGACCTCGTCCTCGATGGCGCGCCGTGTCGTAATGTCGCGGGCGATGCATTGCAAGCGCACGCGGCCGGTTGCGTCTGTAATCTTGCGGCCCCTCACATCGAACGTCCGGGCGAGGGAGTTCGGACGGTCCAGGATGAACTCCGTGGCGCCGCCACCCTGCGCGAGAACGAGCCGGGTAAACTCGTCTGACAGGCCCGCACGGGAATCGAACAATTCCACAACATTCCGGCCGATCATTTGATCGCGCGGGATCCCGAGCGCCTCCGCGACCGCCGGATTCGCGGTGATCAGGGTACCATCCGGATCGCGCGTGTAGATCAGGTCGCTCGCATTCTCGACGAGGTCTCGGTACTCCCTTGCGATCGCGCGCTCGGCTTCGACACTCTTGCGCAGCGCGATCGCCTCCCGGTTGAGCCGGCGGCGGAGCACCTGCACGACCAGCATTCCCACGACATGAGCGCCAAGCACTATCAACAGGAGCAGAGTGGCCCGTTCCAAGGACCACCACGATGGACCGTGCAGAATTTGGAGGTCGGCGGCGCTGCGGGCGCAAAGCCGCACTCCACGGATCTGGTTCGCGTATATGTCAAATTCGGGCACGACAATGCCGGTGATGCGCAGCCTGGTGCCAGGCGGAAGACTTCGTTCTTCGGGCAGGTCGGCAGGAAAGAAGTCCGGCCCCGCACGCAGGTTCAGGATCGTACGGCCATTCCCGGCAGTGGCGCCGACAACATTGGCATCGACACTCACGAGTTCATAATTTCGCGTACCGCTCAGCAGGATAGAAGAATCCACGCGTCTTGGCGAGAGCACGACAATCGCGACATTACGTCGAAATGTCGCATGCCGCAGAACCAGTGACCCGTTCTCGAAGTCGGGTTCGCCTACCGCCGTGACGCGATCTCCCGCCGCGAGGTCCGCGTCCTGCGCCGTTTCGATTAGAAGCCCGCCGGTCGCATCCTGTAACACGAATGAACGAGCGGGCCTGGCCCACGTCACTGTGCCAGTAACGCGAACCCTCCCGGTGTGGCGGGATTCAGGGTGAAACTTGAGCAGATTCGAAACCGGAGTGTCGTCCAAAGCGAACGGGTCTTGATTCGGTGCTTTGGTGACGACGATGCTGGATGCGCGATCGACATACACGGCCAAGCCCATCATTTGTGCGCGGTTGTTGTACTCCACACCGGCGACACCCGTCACCTTCACTTCACCTTCGATGAGGTTCGAGATATCGTGTGCGGGCAGCTCGTCCACGATCACACGCACTTTCTCCGAGCCGACCTGCACCAGCAACTCGGCCTTGCCCATTTCGAAATCTCGCAGACCCGTTTCGAACCGGCCCGCTTCCAGCACTTTGCCTCGAAACTGGACGAGGCGGGACTCCTCCCGCCCGCTGCGAACGCCCGCAAAATCGGTCAGTTGCTCGGGTTGGACTCGAGCGTGACCGAGTATACGCACGGACTTCGGGACGACAGCCGGCGCGTACCCGCCGGGGCCGGTTATTCCGACAATTTCCACTAGTTGACCCGTGGCGAGCGGCATGCCGGCGACGGGCGCGGTGGCCACGTAGATGCCGCCTGTCTCATCCTGCACAAATAAACGGTATTGGGCCGGCCGAAAGTAGGTGACGACGCCACGAATGCGTACAATCTCCCCAGTCGCGGCCAAAGCCCGATCCATCGCCTTGATTTCGGCAATCGAGGTTTGTCTCGGCTGGGAGTGCATACCCGCGCGGACCGTCACGGCTAGCGCGGCCAGAAGCAACGCGAAGCGAATCAAACCAGGCGACATTTTTGAACGGCCGCAACCAGACGACACTATTGATACATATCGGCACCGCCGAGCGCTTTGAGAGGCGATTGATTACATTGCATTTGTCCGCATCTGAGTGGAACTTCTGAACCGCTGGCTACGTTGAACTCGATTATGGACACTCTGGCCGCCGATATCCGGTACGCTTTTCGCGCGCTTCGGAGTAACCCGGGGTTCACCGCGATCGCGGTGGCGGCTATCGCACTCGGAATCGGCGCAAACACCGCGATCTTTACCGTTGTGGACGCAGTGCTTCTGCAGCCGCTTCCTTATCCGCAACCCGACCGTATCGTCAAATTGGGGCGCAAGTATCCGAACGGAATCGGCTATTCCAATTCCATTCCGAAGTACATGACCTGGCGGCAGAACAATGTCTTCGAAGCCATGGCGCTCTACGATCAATCCGGTCCGGGCCTGAGTCTCGGCAGCGGTGATCGCCCGGAGCAGGTAAAGGCGCTGCACGCTTCCTCTGAGTACTTCAAAGTATTCGGAGTTTCGCCAGTCGTGGGCCGCACGTTCACGGCACAGGAGGACTCGCCAGGAGGCCCGAGAGTCGCGGTCATCAGCTACTCGCTCTGGCAGTCGCGGTTTGCGAGCGATGCCGGGTTGGTGGGCAGAAGCGTCACATTGAGCGGTGAACCCTACACGATCATCGGAATTCTACCGAAGAGCTTTCGCTCCGATCCGGCCGCCGACATTTGGATCCCGCAGCAGGCGGACCCGAACAGCACTAACCAGGGCCACTATCTCTTCGTGGCTGCGCGGCTGAAACCGGGAGTCAGCATCGAGGCCGCGCAGGCCGAGATGAAGGTGATTGGCGAACGTTTCCGCAAGCTAAACCCGAAGTACATGGATAAAACCGAAAGCGTCGCGGTGATATCGATGCGCGACGCGACAGTCGGCGACGTCCGAACCGCCTTGATCGTACTCCTCTGCGCAGTGACCTTCGTGCTTCTCATCGCGTGCGCGAATGTCGCGAACCTGCTGCTGGTGCGGGCTGCGGGGCGGCAGCGGGAATTGGCGATCCGAGCGGCAATCGGCGCGGGACGGTGGCGCGTCATCCGCCAACTGTTGACTGAAAGCATTCTGCTCGGAAGCCTGGGAGGTGTGCTCGGGTTTGTTCTCGGAGCCTGGGGCGTACGAGCGCTGCTGGCGGTTGTGCCCGGTAACATTCCGCGGTTGACCGAAGCCAACGGAGTGCAGAACACGATCCCGCTGCTCGACTGGCGCGTGGCTGCGTTCACCATTGGGGTGTCACTCCTGACCGGTATCCTGTTCGGATTGTTTCCCGCGGTCCACGGATCGAAGCCCAATCTGGCGACGGCATTGAATGAAGCGAGCGGACGGTCCGGCACCGGCCGCAAGCAAAACCGCGCCCGCGCGGCATTGGTAGTTTCCGAGATGGCCCTGGCTTTGGTTTTGCTCATCGGAGCGTCACTTCTTATTCGCACGTTCGTCGGTCTTCGCTCGGTGAACCCCGGCCTCGACCCGCGCAACGTGCTGACGATGCAAACTTCGCTGACCGGAACCAATTACTCGTCGACCGCGAAAGTAGACAACCTCATCACGCTCGCATTGCGCCGCATTGAAGGGCTGCCTGGGGTGGAAGCAGCCGCCACCACTGTCGTCCTTCCCGTGGAGGGCGGCATCGACCTTCCGTTCACGATCGCGGGGAAGCCGCCCGCCAAAGGCAGTGAGTATAACGGAGACGAGCAGTGGCGCTCCATCTCGGCGCACTACTTCAAGGTGTTCAAGATCCCGCTTCTGCGAGGACGGGCATTTGCGGAGACGGATACGGGGAACTCGGCACGCGTTGTCATTATCAATGAGGCGATGGCGAAGAAATACTGGAAGGGCGAGAATCCCGTCGGGCAAGTGATTACGATCGGCAAAGGCATCGGTCCGCAGTTCGCGGATCCGCCGCGCGAAATTGTCGGCGTGGTGGGAAGTGTGCGAGAGACCGGGTTGGGCGACAGCGACGTCGGCGTGATGTACCTGCCGGAGAGCCAGGTGGCGGAAGGCATCACCGCGCTCGCGAATAGCGTCATCCCGCTTTCTTGGATCGTCCGCACGCCCATGGATCCTCTGACGATGCGTTCGGCCGTGGAGGCAGCGATTCACGAAACGGACAGGCAGTTGCCCGTAGCGCGGCAGCGAACGATGGAGCAGGTGCTGTCGGAGGCGGTCGCGCGCCAGAACTTCAACATGCTTCTGCTGAGTATCTTCGCGGGCGTGGCCCTGCTGTTGGCAAGTATCGGGATCTATGGACTGATGTCGTACACGGTGCAGCAGCGGACGCAGGAAATTGGAATTCGCCTGGCGCTCGGGGCGAATCGTAAGGACATGTTGCGTCTCGTGCTCGGGCAGGGAATGAAGTTGGCGGCGATTGGTGTGGTCCTCGGTGCCGGCATCGCGTTCGGCTTGACCCGCTTGCTGAAGAGCCTTTTGTTCGGGGTGAACGCGAGTGATCCGCTCACGTTCGCTGGCGTTATTGCGATTCTCACGCTCGTAGCGGCGGTCGCGTGTTTCATTCCCGCGAGGCGTGCAGCGGCCGTGGAACCGGTGGAAGCGCTGCGCTATCAATAACGACTGAGCGCGACTTCAGGGCTTTAACTGCCGCCGCGCGATTTGAGCTGGCGCTCGAGTTCTTCGATACGGCGGCGGAAATCGTCCAGGTCGGGGACGGGCTCCGCGGGGCGCGCACCGAACAGGCTTCGCACGAACTCCACCGGCATCTGTTGCGCTCGCCTATACGTTTCGAATGCCGACCGGAGATAGCCCATCAAAACGTCGTGCTTCGCCTTGTCCGAAAGCGCGACGAGTTCCCGGAGGATGTCGAGCGGCAGCCCGCGGCCGCGCTCGCGCGCATCTTCAACGATGATCTGTGTCAGAATCGTGCGGGTCAGGTCTTCGCCGGTCCTGGCGTCCACCACCTGAACCTCTTCCCCATCGCGGACCATCTGTGCGATCTCGTCCAGGTTGGCATAGCGGCGTGCCGTAGTGTCGTAGAGCCTACGATTGCCGTATTTTCGAATGATCCGAGTCACTGTTTTGCGCCGCGAAAGCCTCGACTTCTAGCTTGACATAAAACACCTACAGATCCTATACTCCAGTAGATGCTGCGATGCAGCATTGATTTGAAAGGAGCGCAAAATGCCCGCGCATGCGAAACCGGCTGTTGAAATGCCGACTAAGGCGTCCCCGCGGAGTACCATTCCCGGCCTGTTTGGCGAGTGGATTCGCCAGGGTGCCGAGGGGTTCATCGCAACGCAGAAGATCTTGTTGGACCTTGCGGCCCAGCAGAACGCTCTTGCTCTCACGATGATTCGTGAGCGCCTGGGCGTGTTTTCGCCCGCATCGGCCAAAACCTTGGTGGAATTCGTCGGTAAGGGAATTGAGAATTTCATTGAAGCTCAGAAGGTCCTTCTGGATCTGGCCGAGCGGCAGAACAAAATCGTGTCCGACGGCTTGCATCCCGGACTCGCCGGCACGCCTGTGGAGAGTCTGGCGGAAGTTATGCGGCAGGCCATCGATAACACTATCGACGCGCAGAAGCGATTTCTTGATGCGGCCAGCAAGCACACCGACGAGGCTGTTAAAGAGTTCGGTGAAGGCAAGAGCATGCGGACCGCTCACCTGACTGAGTTGGTCAGGGAGGGTATGCAGGACTTTGTCGAAAGCCAAAAGAAGTTCCTGGATATCATCGAGGAACAACTGATCGTCAAGAAAGAGAAGAAAGCGCCGAAGAAAACCGAGAAGGGACGGGTCGACCTCATCGAAATGGCCCGGAAGGGCGTCGATTCTTTTGTCGAGGCGCAAAAGCATCTGCTCGATCTCGCCTCCGATCAGGTTGATGTGAACGTGAGATTCGCCCGCGAAGCCACAACCATGCGGCGCGACGAGCACGCAACCACATCGGTGACAGAACTGATGCGGAAGAGCGTTGACAGCTTCTCCGCCGCCCAAAAGGCGCTGGCCGATCTCGCATCCAAGCCGCGGCCAAAACTGGATGCTGAACCGGGAGTGAACGAATCCGAACTCGTCGGCACGCGCTAGGTGGCGCTATGTCTACATTGATTGCCCAGCATTTCCCCTGGGCTGCTACGGTTGGCGGCCGGCAGATGAGTTTCCGGCTGATGACGCCCGAGGACCGCGATGAGGTTCTCCAGTTCGTCAAGAAACTGCCCGAGCAGGACCTTTTTTACCTGATGAACGATATCCGCCATCCCTCGGGGATGAACCGCTGGATCGAGGGAATTCAGGACGGCAGCGCGATCACGGTTCTTGCGGAGTCCGACGGCAAACTGCTCGGTTACGGTAGTCTTCGGTGCGGCCGGCTGCCATGGACCCGGCACCTGGGGGAAATCCGGATTATGATGTCTCCGGAGCAGCGAGGCAAGGGTGTCGGAAAGTTGCTCGCCAAAGAGGTGTTCGCAGTGGCGCATGATGCCGGACTGCGGCGGATCATCGCACGCTTGACCTCTACTCAGACTCCTGCGCGGTACCTCTTTCAGCACCTCGGATTTCACATCGAAGCGCTGCTGGCGGACTGCGTCATCGATGCAGATGGCGGCACGCAGGATTTGATTTTCATGTCCTACGATGTGACAGGGTTCCATGGCTGAATGAGGAGCGCCGGGCATGCTGCCCGGCGCGCTTCGCGCTACGAGGAGGGTTTGAATGTCGCACACCGCATTGAGGCGGCGTATGCGTGGCGCCGACGCGATGTTTCTGTACTTCGAGAAGAAGGAAATGCCCCTGCACATCGGCAGCGTGGCAATCCTGGATGGGCCCTTCGACAGTGAGTGCGAACGAATGATCGAGGCGCGCTTGCCCGAGATCCCACGCTACCGGCAACGTGTCCTGTTTCCGCCGTTCAACGTCGCACATCCGGTGTGGGAATTCGACCCAGCATTCGACTTCCGCAACCATATTCGCCGGGTGAAGCTGGATCCGCCGGGAACCGAGCAGCAGCTCTCCGAACTCTCTGGCCGCATCTTCACTCCCTTGATGGACCGCAACCGTCCCCTTTGGGACTTAACGATAGTGGATGGGCTGGAGCACGGGCGCTCGGCACTGATCACCCGCGTGCACCACTCGATGGTAGACGGAATCTCGGGGATCGCGCTCATGAACATCATGTTCGACCCGGTGCGCACCCCCCGCAAAGTTGAACAACAAGCTTTCATCGCGCCTCCGCTGCCCGACTCTGGGCAGTTGCTCGTCGAGGGACTGGCATCGGCGTACGGCGACGCGGTGGAGCGGGTGCTGGATCTTCAAGTTACGTTCATGCGGATGGCGCAGAGCTTCGTTGGCGGAAATGCGTTGAACAGCCTTCGGGGCTTGGCGGCGAGCGCACCTGAGATCGTACGCCCCACCGAACGGCTGCCCTTCAACCGGCCCTGCTCCGGCGTACGCGGACACTGTTGGACCACTTTCCCGTTCCAGGAAGCCCGTCAGATCCGCGCCATGGCCGGCGGCACGATCAACGACGTGGCTCTCACCACCGTCGCCGGCGCTATCTCAAAATATGTTGTTGCCAACCGGGAACCAGTGAAGGGCCGCTTCGCGCGGCTGCTCGTGCCGGTGAACGTTCGCTCCGAAGATTCGCGGGATCCCGGCAACGAGATCTCGATGCTTCCGTTGAGCGTACCGCTCGACATCGAGGATCCGATCGAACGACTCAATGCGATCACGGTACGAAGTACGGCGATGAAGACGGCGCGCATTGCCGACATCGTCACGCTGATCGGCACCTGGCTCGGTGCGATTCCGCCCACATTCCAAACGTCGCTCGCAGCACTTCCGTTCATGCCCCAGCCGGTGCTGATCGTCAATATGGTTTGCACCAACGTGCCGGGACCGATGATCCCGCTCTATACAAGCGGACGGGAATTGCTGACGTATTACCCGCACGTTCCATGCGGAAGCGATGTGGGAATCGGGGTAGCGATTCAAAGCTACAACCGGCGGCTCCACTACGGGATTACCTACGACATGCAGGCTGCGCCCGACGGCGAGTTGTTCCGCGACTTCATCATTGAATCGTACGAAGAACTGCGCGACGCAGCGGGTGTCCGGCCTGCAGAAGTATCGCCGCTGGGAACAGCGCGGACAGGGTTGCCCCGGAAAGAGGATCTGCGGGCGCACCGCTCCGTTTCGGAAGCTACGGTGCCTGAACCCTTGCCGACAGCGGCGGCAGCGGAACCAGTTGCCGAGCCAGTTGCACAAACTGTCGAGGTCGTGCAACGCCCACCCGCTCCAGTTGAAATCGTACCCGTGGCGGCGGCCGAAGAACCGGTTTCGAAACCGGTCGGTGCGTCTGCCGAACCCCCGTCGGCGGTTGAAAGGCCTTCGGCCAAGCTGCCGGCAGCGGTGGAGCGTTCCGAGGCGGCATCCTCGGTACCCGAGACTCCGGCAGAACGGCCATCCGAACCTGAGGAGAAACACGTACCCTCAGCGAAGCCCAAACCTGCTCACCGGGCCGCCGCACCAAAGAAGGGGACGGCTGGGGCGAAGGCGCCCACCACCGCAACTGCACCCACGCGTGCTGCCGAAACGGCGCCGGCAAAGGTTGAGACTGCGGGCAAAGTCAGGCGCGTTCAATCAGCGGGCTCGAAACAACGGCCCGAGAAAACACATCCGAAGCGGCCGAAACCTGTTAAGGCTCCTGTCGCTACTCGTTGAAGCTGCCTATGCCGTACACCTTCAATCGCGGTGTTCGCCTCTATTGGGAACAGGAAGGCGAAGGTGAACCCCTGCTTCTCATCATGGGCCTCGGCTTTTCCCTGGCGATGTGGGGCGATGTGCGGACGTATCTCGCGCGACGCTTCCGGCTGATCCTGTTCGACAACCGCGGTGTGGGGAAGAGCACGAAGCTTCCTGTTCGCGGATTTTCCATTCGCGCCATGGCTCGGGATGCCGCGTGTGTCCTGGATGCGGCGGGCCTTGCGAGCGCGCACGTTCTTGGCATCTCGATGGGCGGCATGATTGCACAGGAACTGACGATTCGGGAACCGCAACGAGTTCGACGGCTGGTTCTTGCGTGTACGCACTGCGGCCATCGCCGCAGTGTCCGCCCTGCTCCGGAGGTGGTGCGAGCGCTATTTCCCAAACCTTGGGTTTCACCGGAAGCGCGGCTTCAGGCACTCTTACCTTTTCTTTACGATTCCCACACCCCGGGTTCAGTGGTGGAACGCGATGCTGAGGCCATTCGGCGGAATCGTCCGGATATGCGCGGCGTTTTGGGACAACTTTGGGCCATCGTCCGGTGGGACTCCTATAGTGCGTTACCTCAGATCACTGCGCCGACACTCGTCATTCACGGTGAAACCGATCGCCTTATACCGCCCGCAAACGCCGCCATTCTCGCCGAGAGGATACCGGGTGCGCACCTGGTGATGCTACCCCGGGCGGGCCATATTTTTCCGAGCGAACAGCCGGCTTTAACGCAACATGAGTTGCTGAATTTCCTGACCGCCCCCATGACGGTGGGGACCTGAGGAGGCGTGCTTTGTTCGATCCGGTGCTTCTGAGCAAACTGATGACGTCGCTGACGGCCGATCAAGTAGGAATGCTGGCTGCGGCCTTCAACAGCGAAGCCACAACCGAAGATCGCGTCCGCGCGATCGAAACCCTCCTACGACGATCGGGTCCCGAATGGAGACCACAAATCGGTGAGTGGATCGCTGACCTGATGGAAGTCGAGCAGCTTGTCCCGGATCCGTATAGCCATTGGCGTCCGCTGGTTCACGATTCGATGGCCTTCATCGCATCGCACATCTCCGACGACCGCCTCGCGCCGAAAATCGTCGACCAACTGGAACTGCCTGCGGAAACTTCGACTGAAGAGCGGTTGGGGCTGCTGATCGCGAAGACGCCGGGGCTTCAAAAGCTTGGGCAAGTGCTGGCGAGGACGAAGCGGCTGTCGCCCGCATTGAGACATGAGTTGCAGAAGTTGGAGAACAGCATCGCCGACATGACCGGTGGGGCCGTCCGTGCCATCGTTCGAGAACAACTGGGCGGCGCGGTGCTCGACGCCTACGACGTCCAGATGGCGCAGGAACTCCTATCAGAAGGCAGCGTGAGCGCGGTACTCGAATTCACCTGGTCTAACCCGTCCACCGGCGATCGCGAGCGCGGTGTGTTCAAAGTAATCAAGCCGCACGTTACGCTCTGCTATTCCGAAGACTTGTCTCTGCTCCAGCAGTTGGCGGCTCACCTGGCCTCGCGCGAATACGGTTTCGCATCCCGCGAGGTTGCCGAGATGCTGGACGAGGTTCGACTCTTGCTGCAGCATGAGGTGGACTTCCGGCGCGAACAGGTGACGCTTGCCGAGGTGAATCGCGTTTATCGCCGGGACGGAGTACATGCGCCCCGGCCGGTGACGGCTCTATGTACAGATCGCATTACGGCGATGACCGCGGAATACGGTGTGAAGGTCACCGACGCCTTTCGCGGCAATCCTCTGTGGAGGCGGCGCGTGGCTGCACAAATTGTGGAGGCATTGATCGCCGATCCCATTTTCTCGAGCGAGGATAGCGCGCTCTTCCACGCGGACCCGCATGCAGGCAACCTTCTCTACGACGAGGAGCGGCAGGAACTGATTGTCCTCGATTGGGCTTTGACGGGGCGGCTCAGCGGACTCGAACGGCGGCATGTGGCACTACTGATGATCGCCATGACCTTCCGGGATGTCGAAGCCGTTCGGGCGGCGATACACGCTCTGAACACCGGGGCCGAAGCCGCGCAGGCCCGGCACACCGGAATCATTGATGCAGAAGTAGATCGGTTCTTCCGGGAGTTGCCTTTTGCCTGTTCACTCACGGCGATTGACGCAATGCGTTTGCTCGACCAGATCGGTCTCGAAGGGGTTAAGTTTCCACCGGAATTGGTCTTGATCCGGAAGGTGCTGTTCACTCTCGATGGCGTACTGCACGACGTGGCCGGGGATGATGTGCGGTTGGATACCGTCGTGGCGCGCGATTTCGCGTCGCGCCTGTGGAAGCGATTCGGGTGGTTGCCCTCTCCATTCACGTTGTCCGACTTCGTCGCCATGCAGAAGAGCGCATGGATGTATGGAAGCGGATTATGGGCATGGGAGGGGCGGCGGTTACTCGGGTAGGCAGCCCGGAGTAAGCCGCCGTTAAAGCCAGCTCGCGGCGCGGCCGCAATACGGAGGACGTGGACCCCTCCCGGCAGCCGCGCGCGCGGGCTGAAGTTTCATTATCCCAACCCCGTGGCAGCACTGGATACCGCGGAGTTGGCGCTCAGTTTCTCCCGAATATCGCGCTTAGAAATTTTTCCCGTATAGTTCCGGGGCAGTTCCGGCCAAAACAGTATCTGCGTTGGCATTTTGAATTTCGTCAAGTAGCGTTCCGCATGTTCTTTCAATTCCACTTCCGTCACCTGAGCGCCCGGTTTTAGTTGGGTCACAGCGCAAATCGTCTCGCCGAAGATTGGATCCGGTACACCGACCACCGCGGCCGCCGCAACGGCGGGATGCATGTGCAAGGCCTCTTCGATCTCGCGCGGCGAGATGTTCTCCCCGCCTTTGATGATGAGATCCTTCTTGCGATCGGTGATGTACAGATAGCCGCCCTCGTCGAGATACCCGATATCGCCGGTCCGAAACCATCCGCCGGCCAGTGCCGCAGCCGTGGAATCCGAGTCTTGCCAGTAGCCTGTCATTACGTGCCCACCGGATAGCCAAACCTCACCGGGCTCCCGGGGAGCGGCAAACTGGTTATCGTTGACCGCGATCCGCACGTCCACACCGGGTGCAGGGCGGCCTGCGGATCCCGGACGGTAGTGCTCGTCGTCGGCATATCCGGTGGCAATTGCCACCGTCTCCGATAGCCCGTAGCCCTGATCGATTCTCGCGCCGAACGCTCTTTCGAAATCGGTGCGCAACTGTTCGGGGAGAGCAGCCCCGCCGCTGGTGATTCTGCGGACGCAGGACAGGTCGAATCGCCCGCGTTCGGGATGGTTCAGCAGGTAAACGAGCATTGTGGGAACCACCGACATGTACTGGATCCTGTATCGCTCAACCGTTTCCAGAACACGCAGCGGCTCGAATTGGCGCATAAGCGCGACCGGGAATCCCCACCCGTAGCTCAGGTTCAGCATGAGCATGCCGAACGAATGCGCGAGGGGAAGTGCCGCGAGTGCCGGTCCTCGGGGCAGTTCACCATTCATACGGTAGGCGCTCTCGAATGCCGTACAGATGTTCCCGTGCGACAGCATCGCGCCCTTGGGAGCCGCGGTAGTCCCCGAAGTATACAGCAGCAGGGCGATGTCCGATGACGCCCGGTCAACCGGAGTCATAAGCGGCGGCGTGCCGGATACCAGGCTGTGAAGGTTCCCGGCGCCTGCGACCTCCGATTCGCCGCAAGTGAGCAGCCGTGCCGTCGAGCCCATCGCCGCCATCGCGGGCTGGATCCGTCCGGCAGCCTGAGGTATGGTGACTACTATCTTCGGAGCCGCTCCGTGTAGAACCGGAAGGATTTCGGCGGGCGTCCAGTGCGGCATCACCGGCACCATGACGGCGCCGAGCGTCCAAACCGCCTGAAAGAGTGCGGTCAGGTCGGGCGAATTCGGCGAGATCACTACAACCCGGTCACCAACTCCGACCCCGAATTCTTTGAGAATCGCCGCCAGTTGGCCGGCGTAAGTCAGTTCTTCGAGATTTGTGAAGCTCCGGTCTTCGAAGAACAGACGCGTGTAAATGCCGAAATACTCTAAGTTGTCGAAGTCCAAGCGCGCGACGTTGCCGGTCAGGGGCCTGGGCCGAGTATATAGAGCTGTCGAAGTCATGACGATTCCTTAGGTGAGATGCCGGGCATCTTACCGGTGCACGGCAGTTCTTGAAATGACTCAGAACGAGAAACGAATCCCTAACTGAATGCGGCGCGGATCCATCGCCGACGTGAACCCGAGAGGTTCGCTGGGCGAACGATCTTCGCGCCCGGTCAGGTTGAAGGGTCCACTTATGTTCCCGACCGTGTTGTTGACACTCGCGTAATTGAGCTTGTTGAACAGATTAAAGGCTTCGAACATGAAATCCAGGGATTTCTGTTCCGACAGACGGATGCGCCGGCCAACGCGCGTATCGAACGTCCAGAAACTCGGACCGATCCCTGTGTTTCTGCCTGCAAAGTAAGGCCGGTCGGTGGTGTTGTGCCGGTCGTTGTTCAACTCGCTGCCGGCCAGCAGATTGAACGGACGCGGGCTGTTGTAACGGAAAATCGGCGTTAGCGTAAAATGCGAGAACAATTTCCGCACGACCGTGTCGCCGGGATCCATCGTCTGCAACACTGCATAGGCGACTACTTTGTGGCGTTGGTCGAAAGTCGAGAGGGCGCGTTCGCAGGACCGGCAGGTCTGATCGTTCGGCTGAAAGTCGCTGTTGTAATCCGTGGTCTCATCGATCGACTTGCTGAACGTGTAGTTGAAGTTGAGACTGAGGTTGCGGCTGAAGCGCTTCGCCGTTTCGAAAATCAATCCGTGGAACCACGAATTCGCTGTTCCTTCATAAACGTTGTACTGGAACAGAAGCGGGTCGTTGAAATACTTCGTGCCCGTCGGATTCTCGGCGGTCGCTCCCCAGTCGCGAATCCCCTTGGCGGGGTTCACCGGTGCGGGCAGGAGATTGTCGTCTTTCGACGTAGTCAGATGCACGCCTCGAACGTAGACGTAGCCGATGCCGGTCGTGAACCCTCCCGCAAATTCGCGCTGGATTTCGAAGCTTGCCTGTTGCGCATAAGGATTCGGATATTTGTCGGCACTCGCGAAGACAACGCTCAACGGCGGCCGCGGTCCCGTATGAGACAGCACGATCCCGAACTGCTTCAGGTCCGATTCGAGAATCGGACGCTGCGGCGTCGGTACGCCGATGACGCTCTGTGCGCGGAGCGTCTTGAAAATACTGATTGGACCGTTAGCGGCCGTCGGATTGGCGGCGTTGAGAACACTGAGCACCTGCGCCGTTTGCCGATAACCGTCTATCTCTCCGAGCGGTACGATGATGGCGTCGATCTGAATATCAATGGGCGAATAGAACAGTCCGTAACCTCCGCGGATCACCGTTTTGTGACTACCGAACGGATCCCACGCAAAGCCGAAGCGCGGTGCAAAATTCTTCTTGTTTGTCGGAAGGGGATACCAGCGCGTGTCCACTTCATATCGCAACCCATAGTTCAACGTGAAGCGGTCCGTGATTTTCCACGAATCCTGGGCGAACCCTCCGTACAGGGGATTGGTCCCGCGGGTTACAGGATCTCCAAATCCCTGTTGATACGATTGCGCGAGCCCCAGGTTGAAAGCCTGCAAGGCGGTGATGCTGGTAGAAGCTAACGCGGGACTTACAAAGGCGCCGGGTAGCGTTCCGAAAGTGAACCGGCCCGACATGAATGTGTATGATTGCGAAGTAAGTTGCCGGATTAGTGCGTAGGCTCCCAACTTGATACTGTGCCGGCCTTTCAGAATGCTGAAATTGTCAACCAGTTCCTCCCGGCGGATCGTGCTGTCGCTGGGCAGGAATCGGTCGCGGTTGAAAAAGCCATAACCCGGTATTTCTATCGCGGGCCCGAACTTCTCGGTACTGTCGGTCACGAGATCGTACCAGGCGAACTGTGCGCGGGCTTCGTTGATGATTCGCGGAGAGAACAGGTGGGTCCAGGATGCCAGTGCGGTGTTATCGAAGTTCTCCTGCGAAAAACCGCGGCTGTACCCTACCAGGCCCCCCAGGTTTGGGTTCGTATCGTAAAGACCGCTCGTGTTATTGCGGAAGTTGAACTGATTGCGCTCGTTGAACCGATGGTCGAGACGCAGCAGTCCTTGATAAGAATCGGTCCGGAAAGGGAATACTCCGCTGTTCACTTCAAACATTTTCACCGTGCTCGGCGGAGCCGTCAGCGCCGCCCGTAGCGCGGAGGACTGCTGCTCAGGGAGAGCGGCGAGGATCTTCTCCTGGGCTGCGGTCGGTTGGAAGATTGAAAAATCTGTCAATACCGGCACTGCCGAGGACTCCCGCCGCCGCAACTGTTCGTAGCCCGTGAAGAAGAACGTGCGGTCCCGCGCGATGGGGCCGCCAAACGTTGCGCCGAATTGCTCACGCTCCGAATCCGGTTTTATGCGAACCAGCCGGTCGTCCTGCAACACGATCGCGAACGGGTCGCCGGCGTCCAGACCCTCGTTCCGGAAGAACCCGAATGCCGTTCCGCGGAACACGTTCGAGCCGCTCTTAGTGACGATGTTGATTACTCCACCTCGCGAACCACCATGCTCAGCCGTGTAATTGGTCCGGTTGATCTGGAACTCCTGGACAGTTTCTTGACTTACTGTCGGTCTGACGGCGCCGCCGCCTGTGTTAACTTCGCCACCATCCACCGTGACGCTATTTCCCCGTCCATTACTTCCGTAAAAAGATAATCCACTATCAGGAGTCTGTTTCACGCGGAAGCTTGTGGAATCAGCCATTGCTTTCGAGTCGTTCACGCCGGGAGCAAGTAGCGCGAATGTCAGATAGTCGCGCCGGTTGATAGGCAGATTGCCCACGGCATTCTGACCGATGAAAGCGGCCTGCTGCGTCCTTTCGGTCTCGAGAACAGCCGCTTCTGCATTCACTTCAACGATCTCGCCGGTAGCGCCGACGACGAGTTTGAAGTTGATAGTTGCCATCTCACCTACGGTGAGCGGAATATTTTTGCGGGTCTGACCGGCGAAGCCTTCCTTGTCGATTTTGACATCGTACAAACCCGGCGGAAGCGATAAGAGCCGGTATTCACCGCGTTCATCGCTGACAGTTTCCCGGCTGGCGCCGGTCTCATTGCTAGTAAGTATGATTTTTGCGGAGGGAACCACGGCGTCGGATGGATCGGTGACGGAGCCGGAGAGAACGGCCGTGGTTTGGGACTGAGCGAAACACGCCACCCCGAGGAGAAGGGGGGTAAGGACGAGCGCAAGTGTTTTCCTTGGTTTCTGCATGCTGCATGCACTCCCGCATGATTTGGCCTGGACTAACAATACTCCCCTAAGCCTATCAGGGTCAAGGAGATTAAGAGGTGAAGGTTCAATTTTCATTGCGAATGATTGCGCGCTGGCGCAAAATATCGGTGGGTACGCCCGAGGAATAGGCGCCGAAGTATGGGTATGCGTAGCAGGTCAGATTTCGGAATGTTGTAGCCTACTTTTGCTCTGGCAGAACCTTACGGCAAGCGTCGATCGCATATTGGAGGTAGCTAATGACGAATTCCCCGCCGACGGCTGCACGCACCCGAATCCCCCGCAACAAGGAAAATGACTATACCCCCGAAATGGCCGCGGAACGCAGGCAGTTTGTTCGCGAGCAGACCGGCGCTGACCTTTCGCACGTTGGTTCCTACTCGGTCGATCCATCCGTCTTACCGGGAAACATCGAGAACTTTGCCGGAGTTGCACAGGTGCCGATCGGCATTGCAGGCCCGTTGCACATCATTGGTGAGCACGCGGTCGGCGATTTTTACATTCCGTTAGCGACTACTGAGGGTTCGCTGGTCGCAAGCTACAACCGCGGAATGCGGCTTATCGGCGAGTGTGGGGGAGTGAAGACGACCGTCGTCGAAGAATACATGCAGCGTGCGCCGGTATTTGTTCTGCCCGATGCGTTGCAAGCTCGTGAATTTGGACGGTGGATCAATGAAAATCTCACGGAGGTGAAAGCTACAGCAGAATCCACCACTCGCACCGGGAAGTTAATCCATATCGGCCAGTATCAAATAGGGCCCCTCCGATATTTGCGCTTTAATTACTCCACGGGTGATGCTGCTGGCCAGAATATGACCGGTAAAGCGACCTTTGCCGCGTGTGAATGGATCAAAGGGAATTATCCAGGGCAGTCGTCGTATTATCTCTCAGGTAGCATTGATACTGATAAGAAGCATTCACAGATTAATATGCTCCTTACTCGCGGGAAACGGGTTGTCGCCGAAGCAGTGGTCCGGCGGGACTTGCTGAAACTAATGACTGGGGCGGACGTGAAGGAACTGTTCCGTTTACGGCAAATTCACACAGCCGGCTCCTTCCTGGCCGGTTCCGCCAGCATCGCGGCGCATCCGGCCAACGGGCTCGCGGCGCTGTTTATCGCGACCGGACAGGATGCGGCCAATGTCGCGGAATCCCATGCGGCGATCACCTATTCTCAGTTATTGGATAGCGGGGATTTGTATTGGTCCATTACGCTGCCGTCTTTGATCGTCGCAACTTATGGCGGCGGAACCGGCCTACCGACTCAACGGCAATGCCTCGAGATGCTCGGCTGTTACGGGACGGGAAAGGCCAGAAAATTTGCTGAAGTTTGCGCGGCGGTGGTGCTTGCCGGAGAGATTTCGCTTGCGAGCGCCGTACTCAGTGGCACCGATTGGGTTAACGCTCATGAGAAACTCGGCCGTAACCGCCCGTAAGTTACGAACCTCGTGGTTTAAGAGATTCTTAACACGACGGCCAAACAGTCAAAGGTACTCACGATCGGCAAAAAATGCAGGCAAGTTTTTCTTAGTACCTTGGTAATTTATCTCCTATAGCCAGACAGCCTTACGTACCTGCATTCTTTGTTTTCTGCGCTGGCCTAAAAGCTGCAATGTAACTGCAAGACAACTTGGGGCCCCAAGCGTGGTCGTACTGAACCCAAAGGAGTCAGGTATGAAGAAGTCAATGAAAATAGTCGCCGCGACAGCATTGTTCTCGGTGGCCGCCTTTGCGGCGGACTGGACCGGGACTTTGGTGGATGCTAGCTGCATGGATCAGAAGAAGACCAGCGCGCAATGCGCTCCTACCTCGTCGACGAGTGCCTACAGTCTCGTACTTACTGACGGCACGGCGCTAAAGCTCGACGCGAAGGGTAACACTAAGGCAAGTGATGCGCTGAAGAACAGCGCCGAGCGCGCCAAGAATCCCAACGAACAGCACTCGGTAACCGCGAAGGTCGCCGGCACGCAATCGGGCGATACGATTAATGTCGACACGATCGAGGTGGAGTAACTCACACTCGATCTGTTTCGATCCAACTAGATAGAGGCATGTATAACTAGCGTTTGACGGGCTTGCCGCAGGTTCACCCGGTTGTGGACTTGCGGCGGCCTCTAGTTACGCCCAGCGATTGCCTCGTCGAACGCAGCAAGGTTTTCGGCCAAGTGTTCTGCGGACTTCGTGCCGCTCAGAACGACGCCGCGGAAGCCCATCGAAATAACAAACCGAAACGCTTCCACCCTCCGGGCGCCCGGCTGGGAAGCGTGTGCAATCAGCTTGCCCATGCCGAACGGGCGGTTTATCGCAGCCCACATGTCTTCGGATTGTATGTCCCTGACGGTTTGGGCAAAACGTAAATCGCCTGAGTTCAGCGGGAACTGCATCATCTGATAGCGACGGCTTGTGTGTCCGATGGCGGCAGACTCCGCATCGCTGACGCTCACGCCCAGCTGAGGTATGCCCAAAGCTCGCGCCCGGTCCCAGGCTCGTTCCAGATCATCGGATCGCAGCACGTCCGGGGTGGTCTTATGCAGTTGGAGAACATCCACTTCTCCGAGCAATTCCAGACTGCGATCCAAACTCCGCGCGAGCGCCGCATGGCTGTGATCGACAAACGGCTGACCTGCCGCAGCGTTCCAATGCTCGCCGAACTTCGTCGCCACGCTCAGGGATGCGCGTTCATCCGGGCTGAGCGACCGCAGAAAGCCGCCAAGCCGCTCCTCGGAAGAGCCGTAGGAGGGAGCAGTATCGAAATACCGGATACCCGCCTGAAACGCAAAATCCAGGAAGATGCGGGCGTCGCGCTCCGACGGCACCTCCCCCGGGACGTGGCCCCAGGGACGTCCAATGCCGATCAATCTGAGTGCAATTCTAATTTCGCCGGGTTCGAAGACAGGTTCCATTCAGGATAGTCGGACTTTCGTCACTCAGACAAAAACAGCGTAGATGGAGGACGGTACCGACGCGGGCGCCTTCAGCGTATCCTATACGAATCCGCTTCGCCCGGCGCACCTCAAATTCATTATCGAATGAAGCGGTCTGACTGTGATAAAACAGTTTTCGGTTAAGCGCCTGGAGGCACCGTTTCATGACCCACAAAATTGCGATGATCGGCGCAGGCAGCATCGTCTTCTGCAAGACCTTGATCAGCGATATCCTCGCCACGCCCGCGCTCGCAGGCAGCGAGTTTGCGCTGATGAGCCGGACCGAGCCCAAACTGCGCAGCATGGAAGATTTCGCGCGGCGCATGCTGCGCGACAACGGCCTGGACGGAACTGTCTGGGGCACTCTCGATCGCGGCGAAGCGATTCGCGATGCCGACTTCGTCGTCGTCATGATCCAGGTCGGCGGCGTGGAGGCGTTCGAGATCGATTACAAGATCCCTTTGAAATACGGAGTCGACCAATGCATCGCCGATTCGCTCGGTCCTGGCGGCATATTTCGAAGCATGAGAACGATTCCCGTGCTGGTCGATATTGCCCGCGACATGGAACGGTTGGCGAAACCCGGGGCGATCATGCTGCAATACGCCAATCCGATGGCCGCCAATTGCCTGGCGCTTGGGAAGGCGACAAATGTGTCGTTTGTCGGGCTGTGCCACGGTGTGCAGACGACCCTCGATCTTGTATCGCGTTATTGCGGCGTGCCCAAGGAGGAAATCACCTATACCTGCGGAGGCATCAATCACATGGATTGGTTCCTCCGGCTGGAACACAAGGGACGGGACCTTTATCCGCGACTTCGCGAGGTGTTCGAGAGGCCCGAGTTTTACAAGAACGAAAAAGTGCGCGGCGAAGTGTTCCGCCACTTCGGCTATTTTATGACGGAGAGCACGGGACACCTGAGCGAGTACGTGCCGTGGTTCCGCAAAAATCGGAAAGCTCTGGACCTCTATTGTGACGAACCGAGTTTCGGCGGCGAAACGGGCGCCTACTACAGTTGGTGCCGCACCGTTGCGGACTACTATTCGAGCCACGACCCTCTGCAATACGAATCGACCCGGATCGAGAAGCGCAGCGTTGAATACTGCTCCTACATCATGGAGGCCATCGCTACGGGCCGGCCATTTCGATTTATGGGGAACGTCCGGAACGACGGCTATATTACGAACCTGCCGCGCGGCTGCTGCGTTGAGGTTCCCACTTTCGCGGACGATGCCGGCTTGCACCCGACCGTCATCGGCGACCTTCCGTTGCAGTGCGCAGCGCTCTGCATGACCAATATCAACGTGCAGACACTCGCGGCAGAGGCTGCACTGACTTCCGCCACGGAAAATTTGGTGCAAGCCGTTGCGATGGATCCGCTGACCGGCGCGGTTTGCACGCTACAAGAGGCGCGCGAGATGGCGTCGGAGATGCTCGAGGCACAACGTCCGTGGCTGCCCAATTTCGCCGGAAAGTTCATTCATCCGCGCCCCAAAATCAGCATTCCCGATGACTGCCAGCCTGTGGACGTGCCCCTCGACCCCGCCCTGGCGATCGGGAAGCGTTTCTCCACGCTCATCGATCAGCGCGAGGCCAAGACCGCGGGTTGAAACAGACGCGAATGCGATGCGGCTTGCGATCAGGCAAGCCGCACGGAACCGAAGATCGATGCCGCAAGGTTCCACGCGACGACCACCGCGAAGAGCAGGTTAACGCGGGCGAGCACCCGCATGCGGCCCATACGCCAACAGTAGATCCCGAGCGCCATAGCGACAAGCTTGACGGCCACTAATCCGCCGATCGGGTTTGGAGACATGTCGATCGCCCACCGGACCAACGGATTGCCTTCCACGATCCCATTCACCAGGAAGGCGATGGTCGTCAGAAGGTCGAGCAGTTGTAGATATCCGAATTGTACGAGCAACCGATTTAGTTGCTGCCGCTCGGCACACGGACGCCAACTGTCTTGCATTATAAGGTAAATCTATTAGAAGTTTGACCGTTTGGCGCGGTACCGCAGTACCAGAACCGTTCAGGATCGTCCGCGTGGTACGTACGCCTGGTCGTAGCCAGCGCTACACTCACATTCATTTTCTGGCGCGCGCGCTGGATCCTTGTCATCGGCCCGGCGAATCCATCATGATAGCGAGTTATGAAGCGTGTTCTCGGGTGGCTCGCCTGGACAGCGATCTCCGTTGCCAGTGCCGTGTGTCTGGGCACAATCGCGGTTTCGCGCGGCGAACCGATCAACAGTATCTGGCTGGTTATCGCCGCGGTATGCACCTATCTGGTCGGCTTCCGATTCTACGCGAAGTTCATCGCCGCCAAGGTAATGGTTCTCCGCAACGATCGCGCCACCCCGGCTGAACGCTTGCGCGATGGCCACGATTTCGAACCCACGAATCGTTGGATCCTGTTCGGGCACCACTTCGCGGCGATCGCCGGTCCCGGCCCACTGGTTGGCCCCACGCTCGCGGCACAATTCGGCTATTTGCCCGGAGCGCTCTGGATCATCATAGGGGCCGTTCTCGGCGGAGCCGTGCAGGACTTCGTGATTCTGTTCTGTTCGATGCGGCGCGACGGTAAGTCGCTCGGCCAAATGGCTCGTGAGGAGATCGGCAAGACCGGAGGTTTCACCGCGCTGATCGCCGTGATGCTCATCATGATCATCCTGCTGGCCGTCATCGGACTCGTCGTTGTTAACGCCTTGAAAGGCAGCCCCTGGGGGACCTTCACCATCGCCGCCACCATGCCGATCGCGATCTTCATGGGCATCTATCTCCGGTTCCTTCGTCCGGGAAAGGTGCTCGAGGTCTCGGGAATTGGCTTCGTTTTGGTGATGGCGAGCATCTTCGCTGGCCAGTGGGTTTCCCACTCGCCAACGCTCGCCCCCTGGTTCACTTATGGTCCGATGGCGCTCGCGGTCGCAGTGATCGTATACGGATTTGCGGCCAGCGCTCTTCCAGTCTGGCTGTTACTTGCGCCGCGCGATTACTTGAGCACGTTCGTGAAACTCGGCGTGGTGCTCATGCTCGCCGTCGGAATTCTGTTTGTCCGCCCACAGTTGGCCCTCCCGGCCTTCACACGCTTTGTCGATGGCACCGGACCGATATTCGCCGGTAAGATTTTTCCGTTCTGTTTCATTACCATCGCGTGTGGCGCCATCTCGGGATTCCATGCGTTGATCTCCTCCGGCACGACACCGAAAATGATAGCGCGCGAGTGGCACGCCTGGCCCATCGGTTACGGCTCGATGCTGCTCGAAAGCCTGGTGGGAATCATGGCGCTGATCGCCGCCTGCGTTCTTCAGCCGGGCGTTTTCTTTGCGGTGAACTCGCCGGCGGGAATTGTCGGGGCGTCGCCCGCCGCTGCCGCGCAAACGATTTCAACTTGGGGTTTCCCCGTTACCGCGGCGCAGATGACTGAACTTGCCCGACACGTCGGCGAGACCACCCTGTTCGCGCGCACGGGTGGTGCTCCGTCGCTGGCTCTCGGGATGGCTCACATCTTTTCGCGGGGCGGGGGAGGAGATGCCATTCTGGGCTTTTGGTATCACTTCGCAATCATGTTCGAGGCGCTGTTCATCCTCACTGTGATCGACGCAGGTACTCGCGTGGGACGCTTCATGCTTCAGGACTTGGCCGGGCACGTTTACAAACCGCTCGGTCGCGTCGGCTGGATGCCGGGTGTGATTGGCGCCAGCGCGGTGATCGTCCTGTCGTGGGGCTACTTTCTTATCCAGGGCGTCAGCGATCCTTTGGGCGGCATCAATTCTCTTTGGCCATTATTCGGCATCGCCAACCAGTTACTCGCTGCCATCGCGCTTTGTGTCGCCACCACTATCCTGGTCAAGATGCACCGCGCAAAGTACATGTGGGTGACTCTGCTGCCGCTGTCCTGGCTGGTGGTGGTCACATATACCGCCAGTTGGCAAAAAATCTTCTCTCCGGAGCCCAGAATCGGATTTCTTGCGCAGGCCGATCAGCTGTCGGCAGCAGTCGAAGCTGGCAAGATCGCTGCGGCGAAAGTCTCGGAAACGAATACTCTCATATTCAACGCGCGGCTGGATGCCGCCGTGTGCGGCCTGTTCCTCGTCATGGTTACTCTCGTGCTGGTCGACTCCGGAAGAGTGTGGGTCGGAATACTTCGCGGCACGCGGGAGACTCGCATTTCCGAAACCCCGTTCGTTCCTTCACGCCTGAGCACGGAGGAGGTGTAAGATGTGGACGGCCCTGCTGATGTCGTCGCGGCGTCTGGCGCAAACGCTGGCCGGAATTGCCCGCGAGATCTCCGATCAAAATGCGTATCAACGGCACCTCCGGATGCGTGGCGTAGCGCACTCAGGCGAAGAGTGGCGGCGTTTTTCCGACGCGCGGCTTCGAGCGAAATTCGTCCGGCCGAAATGCTGTTGAGTTAAAGACTTTCATGCTGACTCTCGACTACATCGATTGGGATATTGGCGAAGTGACGGTGATCAATTTCACCGGCCGCATCACTCTTGGCCAAGGATCCGAACGCTTTCGAGAGTCCGTGCGCGAAGTGCTCGGCCGGGGACGGCGCCGGATCCTCTTGAATTTCGACGAGGTCTTCTACATCGATTCCAGCGGATTGGGCGAGTTGGTGAGCGCGTCCAAAGCCGTTGCCCAAGCCGGCGGCGTTATAAAGCTGATGAAGTTAAACCAGATCACCAAGGACCTCATGCAGATCACGCGGATCTGCACATTGTTCGAGGTGTTCAAGGACGAACACGCGGCCCTCGCGAGTTTCAACCGAACCTCCCCGATCGGCTAGCGTCGCACTGATCGAAGACCTGATCCGCGGAACGCCTGCCGGCGCGCATAGTGGAATCAGGATGGAAACAGAACTCACACAGCTTTCAGACACTCTGGCAGGAGTCGTGGAGCGGGTGTCCGCGAACATCGTCACCATTCACGCCCGGCCGCGATTCTCCTCGAGCGGTGTCCTCTGGTCGCCGGGTGTGATCGTCACGGCGGACCACACCATCCAGAGCGACGATATTGCGGTCCGGCTCCCCGATGGCACTGAGACACGGGCCACCATCGCTGGGCGCGATCGTGCGACGGACATCGCGGTCCTCAAAGCCGAATCGGCAGTTCCGGCTCCGCCGTTTGCCGACTCGAATCTTCTGAAAGCCGGCCAACTGGTGCTCGGTGTGGGACGAACCGATCAGGGTGTAACCGCAACGATGGGCATCGTGAGCACAGCCGGCGGAGCATGGCGCACCTGGCGAGGCGGGTTGATCGATCGCTTCATTCGCCTGGACGTTGCCTTGTTCCCGAATTCATCTGGCGCAGCCGTCGCCGACGCAGCCGGGCGGATCGTCGGCATCGCGACCTCCGGACTGTCCCGAACTTCCGCGATCGCGATCCCCAAGACCACGGTCGATCTGGTCGTCGATGAACTCTTGCGCCGCGGACGCGTGCCGCGCGGCTATCTCGGAGTCGGGTTGCAGCCCGTGCCGTTGCCCGCGCATCTCAAACACAAGCTGAAGTTGACGCAGGACGGAGGCGTGATCGTGCTCAGTGTGGAGCCCGGCGGTCCGGCCGAATCCGCGGGTATCATCATCGGCGACGTTTTGTTGAAGATCGATGGTGCGGAACTCGGCGATACCGACGAAGTGCAATCGGCGCTGGGAACGCAACCCCTGGGAGCCGCCGTGAAGCTCGACCTGCTGCGCGGTGGCGAGATTACCAGTGTCGAAGCCAAGATCGGCGAGCGGCCGCGAAGGGATTAGGACGCGAGCCTGGGAGTACGCTCATGATTCCAGCATTCGGTGAGATTGGAGAATCGCTTCGCCGCTCGACGGTGCAGGTGCTCGACGGTCCCAGGTCCGGCGGTTCGGGCGTCATCTGGAACGATCGCGGTTTGATTGTCACCAACGCTCACGTTGCGCGCCGTTCGAAACTCATAGTGGAACTGTACGATGGCCGGAGGTACACCGCGCAGCTCGGATCGCGCGACCCGCGACGCGATTTGGCGTCGTTGACGATCGACGCGCGTCAACTATCCGCCGCCTCGATCGGAGATTCGTCCCGGCTCCGTCCCGGTGAGCTGGTAATCGCCGTCGGCAATCCGCTCGGATTCACCGGCGCACTCAGCACCGGAGTGATTCACGCAACCGGCACATTGCCGGGTCTGGGCCACCGCGATTGGATACAGGCGAGCATCCGGCTCGCGCCCGGGAATAGCGGCGGACCGTTGGCCGACGCGCTCGGCCGCGTGGTCGGGATCAATACGATGCTCGCCGGGGGATTGGCGCTCGCTGTTCCGGTCAACACTGTGACGTCGTTCCTGCGCCAGGGACCTTCCGTCGAACTGGGTGTTGTGCTTCGTCCGGTACGCCTGCCTTCGCGCCAGTCGATGGGCCTGCTGGTTCTCGAAGTTTCCCCCGGCAGCCCCGCCGCATTCGCTTCTCTCCAAACCGGCGACGTGTTGCTCGGAGCCAATGACCAGAAGTTTTCAACGCCGGACGACTTGTCCGCGGCCATCGATCGAAATGCCGGTGGAACGCTGTCCATCCGGTTCGCGCGCGGCGACCTGAGCCGGGATCGTGAGGTTGCCGTGCAACTTTCCCGGAAGGCCGCGGCTTGATTCGCGCCTCGGTGGTGGCCGGTTCGCCGGTAGTTCAGGCCGGATTGCGCGCGCTCCTCGAGCATGATCCGGACATCGAACTGGTCGAGAATCCCGCCTCCTCCGAACTTGTCGTCATCGACGGTGAGCTATCGTCGATCGATGCAGATGGACCGCTCACCATCCTGTTGAGTGATGACGCTGACGCAGCACGCCAATCGGACCTGTGGCCCTCGCGCATTCGCGCCATCCTTCCTCGCGATGTTACGGCCGACGAGTTGATTGCCGCGGTGCGAGCCGTTGCCGCTGGGTTCGTTCTGTTACGGCCGGAAGAGGCCGACCGGCTGGTTCTTCCCGCGCGTGCGGCTACTGCTTCCACGGGTGAGTCACTGACGCCGAGGGAGATGGAGGTTCTGCAACTGATCGCCGAAGGCGAGAGCAACAAGCGGATCGCGTGGAGACTGTCGATCTCTGAGCACACTGTGAAATTTCACGTCGCTTCGATCCTGGACAAACTTCAGGCCGGCAGCCGCGCGGAGGCCGTCGCTATCGGCGTCCGCCGTGGACTCATCTACTTGTAAACCAGCCTGTTGCTGGCGACGGCGTCCTGCACCTTTCGGACTCCTTCAGTTGACGCTCAACCGGCCGCTTGCAGAAGGACGTCCACAGCCTTCCGGCCACCCGGTTGCAGACGTCGCCCGTATGCCTCGGAGCCCCCCCGAGATTTTGCACCCCCGTTTGGGTTCAAAATAGAAGTTTACGGTTTCTAGAAACATCGGCTAACAGAAGCAGTTCAATGAGCAAATTCCCAGTTTGTCTTTTCGCGTTCGTGTGCGCGGCAGCGGTTGTGCCTGCGGGAGTGAGTCCAGAGGCGGCCAGAGTATTGTCCGGCCTGCCCGCCCGGTTCGAACCGGTTGCAACGGGCGGTCACAGATTCGCGGCCCGCGGCCTGAATTACGGGTTCGTCATTTCACCCGAAGGCGCCGACGTCCGAACAGCGGAAAGGAACATTCGCCTGCGATTCGACGGCGCCAATCCGGCCGCGTTGCTGGAAGGCGTCGATCGTATGTCGTCCATCACCCAGATGCTTCGAGGCAATAATCCAACCCAATGGCATAACGCGATTCCGAACTTCCGCCAAGTGTTAGCGCGTAACCTCTATTCCGGTATCGATGTGTCGTATCACGCCTCGGACGACACACTGGAGTACGATGTTATCCTCCACCCCGGGGCCGACCTGCGTGCTGTCCGCATGCGGTTCAGCGGCATCGACGCGCGCTTGGATAGCGACGGCAATCTCGTCGCCGGTCTCGTCCACAAGGTGCCGGTTACGTACCAGGTGGCGGCGGATGGCACGCGCCACACCGTTCCGAGCCGGTTTCGACGGAACCGCGACGGTAGCTTTGGTTTCGAAGTGGCGCGTTACGACCGGAGGCGTGAGTTGGTCATCGATCCTCAATTGAAGTTCTCCGCTTACGTGTCGGGCAGCTATTCGGATGTCGCGGCGGCGGTCGGTCACGATAGTAACGGATTCGTCTATGTCGCCGGCACGACGTCATCCACCGACGTAACGCTCGTTGGCGACTCCTTCCAGACCGAGGCCAAGGGCGATCTCGATGTGTTCCTGGCCAAAATCGATCCGAATGCGCCGCGCGAGTCGCGTGTGGTCTACGTCACGTATGTCGGAGGCGCGGCTGCGGATATAGTCACCTCGATGGCAGTTGCCGGTGCGGGCGATGTCTACCTGGCTGGCTCGACGGCGTCCGCCGATTTCCCGCTCGGCAATGCCGCCCAGTCCTCGATGAACGGCGAAACTGACGCTTTCGTGATTTGGCTGCATCCGGACGCGGGTGGCGCGAACGCAATCTATTACGGCACGTACTTTGGCGGTACGACCACGGACTTTGCCAACGGCATCGCCGTAGACAAGTCCGGACGCATCTGCATCGTGGGCCAAACCGATTCGACAGATTTTACTTCGAGCGGGGCCTATCAGAGTTCGGTGAACGGTTCCGGCAGTGACGCATTTCTCGCGCTGTTCGACCCGAAGCAATCGGAAGCCAGCACGCTGGTGTACTCAACTTATTTCGGCGGGACGAATTGGGACTCCGCGCGTGGTGTGGCCGTTGCGCCCGACGGAACCTTCTGGGCTACCGGCGCCACCTACTCGGGCGACTTCCCGGTGACAGGCCTTGGTTACGAACAGGGCTACCAGTCGGGTGGCGATGCATTCGTTTCCCACTTCAACCCGGCTGCGGGCGGCACGAGTTCTCTTCTGTACAGCAGCTACGTCGGCGGTTCGAGCACGGACGAAGCCAACGCGGTCGCTGTCGATTCGAAGGGTCGAGTAATTATCGGGGGCTTTACATACTCAACCGATTTCCCGGGCGTTGCCAACGGTGCGCAGCCGCAGCATGGAAAGGGAGCGGATGCTTTCGTCGCTATGCTCGAGCCGTCGGCCGAGGCGAACCCCGCTTCGCATCTCGTGTACGCGACGTTTGTAGGGGGCAGCGGTGGTGATGAGGTTTATGGCCTCACTACGGACGCCTTCGACAACATCTACGCCGTTGGACTGACTAAATCGCGTGATTTCCCGGTCACCAGCAACGCGATCACGAACACGCTGCCGGGCGGCCCCGGTGGGTTCGTTCTGAAAATCAACCCGGCGACGCAAGGCTCCGCGGGACTCGAGTACGCCTCGTTCATCGCCAGCGGTGGCTCGCAGACGGCTTACAGCGTTGACGTTGACTCGAAGGGTAATGTCCTGGTAGCCGGATTCTCGACCGGCTTCCTGTTTGAGCCGCTGGGTGGAGTCCCCCGCCAGAGCGCATTGGGCGGCTCCGATGCCTTCGTCATGGGTTTCACTCCCTGCTCGATTTCCGTTTCGCCTACGACGGTGAATTTTCCGGCCGCGGGCGGTTCGGCCCAGTTGACGGTAACGGCGGGTTCCGGTTGTTCGTGGGGCGTTTCGAACAGCACGGATTGGATTGCCGTCGCGCCGGGCAGCGATTCCGGGCCGGCCAATGTTACAGTCACCGCGGCGCCGAACAACTCCGGTACCGGGCGCAGCGCCACGTTCAGCGTTGGCGGAATTTCGATAACGGCACAACAGGAATAACAGCATGAGACGGGTTGCCTTCGCCCTTCTGTTGACCGCATGTGCGTGGGCTCAGAAACGTGCGATCACGCACGACGATGTGTGGTTGATGAAGCGCACAGGCGTACCCGTCGTCAGTCCCGACGGGCGGATGATAGTGTTCGCTCTCACCGAGCCGGACTACGATCCCGCGAAACAGGTCGCCGATCTGTGGATCGTGCCCTCGGATGGAAGTGCTTCGCCGCGGCGTCTCACCAATACTCGAGCACCGGAATCGGGGCTTGCGTGGTCGCCGGATGGAACGCGGTTAGCGTTTGTGACTAAGCGCGATAGCGATGAGTCGGCACAGGTATACGTGCTCCCGATGCAAGGTGGCGAGGCCGTGCGTGTGACCACCGTTGCCGGGGGTGCGTCCGATCCGCAGTGGCGTCGCGACGGTAAAGCCATCCTGTTCGAAAGCAACTTCGATCCCGTCGCGGACCGTAAAAATCGGAAGTGGAGCGCACGCGTCTACGACACCTTTCCGATTCGATATTGGAATGCGTGGCTCGATGAGAAGCGGCCGCACATCTTCGTCCAGGAACTGGCCGATGGCGCACAGCCGGTTGACCTGCTGAAGGGGTCAAAGCTCGTGGAATCGCCGGGCTTCGCGGGATTGTTTAATCCGACCGGCGGCGGCCAGACCCTTCAGGCCATCTGGGCGCCGGACGGCAAGTCGGTGGTGTTTACCGCGTATGTGAATCGCGATGAAACGATGAGCGCGGAAACGGAATCGCATCTGTTCGTCGTCTCCGCCGCGGGTGGCGAGCCGAAGCAAATTACTGTGCGAGGCCAGAGCTTTTCGAATCCTCGATTCTCACCAAAGGGCGATTCGCTTTACGCTGAGCATCAGCGCAATCCAGTTGCCCGCGGACGGCTGTACTCTTTAACGCGGCTCGCGCGATTCTCCTGGCCGGACACAACGCACCCGGCGCTCCTGACCGAGAAGTGGGATCGCTCAGTGTCCGGTTACTCGCTCGCGAAAGATGGGCAGACCCTCTACATCGATGCCGAGGACGATGGGTTCGATCAGTTGTTCCAGCTTCCAGCCTCGGGCGGCGAACCGCGCCGGTTGTTCCGCGTGGAGCGCGGCGGTTATGCGAACGTGCAGCCTGTCGCAGATGGTCTGATCGCGCGCTTTCAAACATCCGGGCAGCCGCCCGAAATCGTCCGGCTGAACATTGCATCGGGTTCGCACATGATGCTCACGGATTTCAACGCGGACCGTTTGGCTGCGCTCGATCTTCCGGACCCGGTTCACTTCTGGTTCACGGCGAAGGACGGAAGACGCGTCCACAACCTGATGTTTCTTCCGCCGCAATTCGACAAAACGAAGAAGTACCCGATCGTGATCTTCCCGCACGGTGGGCCCAACTCTATGTCGAAGGACGCTTTCTCGACACGCTGGAACAACTACCTGCTGTGCTCGCCCGGATACGTGCTTCTCGAAACGAACTACATGGGCTCGACCGGGTTCGGCGAAAAGTTCGCGGACGATATCGAACGCGACGTACTGCGCACTCCCGCCCAGCAGATTCTACAAGCGATCGACGAGGCCGCCCAGCGTTATCCGTTCATCGACACATCGCGCCAGGCGGCAGCGGGCGCCAGTTACGGCGGGTACCTGATGAACTGGTTCGAGGGTCACACGAAGCAATTCAAGTGCCTGGTGAATCACGCGGGGGCCATCAACAACGAATCGCAGTACGGCGCCAACGACGGTGGATTGGGGCGCGAACTTCGCATGGGCGGTCCCATTTGGGAAAAGGCCGGACAGTGGAACGACCAGAGTCCGATCCGCTATTCGGGGAATTTCGAAACGCCGATGCTCATCACTCAAGGCGAGATCGACTTCAGAGTCCCGCTCAACGAGAGCATGACGACCTTCAAGATCCTACAGCGGCGTAAGGTTCCGTCGCGACTGGTGGTGTTCCCGGATGAGGGCCACTGGATTCTGAAGGGCGAGAACAGCCGCAAGCACATGCAGGAAGTGCTGGGCTGGCTGGAACGGTACCTGTGACAATGCTGGCGCTCACTCATGCCGGAGCGCTTCCATCGGGTCCACCTGAGCGGCGCGGTACGCCGGTAGACCCGCCGCCAGGAACGCAACAAGAAACAGGACTACCACGCCGAATGCGATCGGCCACGTGCTCTTCATCTGGATACCTTCGATCAAACTGACGGCGACGTCCCGGTTCCACGCAGCAACGACAGCCCCGATCAGCGATCCGATGGCAACCATCTTCATCGCCTCGCGGATTACCAATGTGATCAGATTGCCGCGGCTCGCGCCGAGCGCGGACCGGATTCCGAACTCCCTGAAACGTCGTTCCACGGTATACGCCAGCAATCCGTACAGTCCCATCCCGGCCAGCACTAACCCGAGGAAGCCGAACGTGCCGGACAATTTCGCGATAAGTCTTTCGGGGACAATCGACGCATCGATTTGATCGGTAAGCGTCGTTATCCGCGCCGTGCGTGCCGCGCCCAGCACTTCCGAGATCGCGCTACGGACCTGCCCCGCCACACTCGACGGCGCGGCCTCCGTTCGCAGAATGAAGTTTTGGGCGATCACTCTGCCATTCTCGAATGCCGGGAGGTATATGGTCCGGTGGGCGGGTTCGCGAATCTCGTAATATTTCGCGTCGCCCACCACGCCCACCACCTCGTAGGAACTGGGCTCACGCCTGCCAGTGACGTGATCGAGCGTGATGCGCCTGCCGATCGGGCTGCGATTGCTGAAGTAGTATCGGGCCATCGCCTGGTTGATGATCGCAACCTCGCGCGACTGGTCCTGCATATCGAAATCGCGCCCCCTGAGTAGCGGCGTTCCGAGCGTCTCGAAATATTTCGGCGCAACCCAGGATATGGCGACGTATCGGCGGTCCTGTGGCCGTTCGAGAAACCCGTCCACTGTGGCGAATCCCGCAGCGCCCGCACCTGAGAGCGGAGTCGGCGCACTGAGCGAGACCGATCGCACGACCGGAATGCTTTGCAAACGTGCCAGCAATTCCTGATAGATCGCGGCGTCTCGCTCGGCAGCGGATCCGTTGCGAGTCGGATCGAGCGCGACCAGGAGGACGCGATCGCGACGGAATCCCAAATCGATATTCTCGAGATTCGAGAGGTGTCCCACGAAAAGAGCGGCAGCACTCAGCAGAACCATCGAAATTGCTACCTGCGTCACCACCAGACTCTTTCCGCACAGTTTTTGGAACGTCGTGCCTCCCGATTTTCCCGCGTCGCGAAGAGAGGACACAGGCCGCAGCATCGCGGCGGTCCAGGCGGGCGCGAGTCCGAACAGCAATGCGCTCAAGCCTGCTACTCCCGCCGTGAACAACAATACGTGCGTGTCGGGCGCCAGCGAAATATCGAGAGGCTGCGGCAGTCCGATGATCGGACGACCGGAAGTGAGAAGCCGCAGCAACGCGCTGACCCCAAAATAAGCGAACGCCAAACCCAACAGCGATCCCGTCGCGGCAAGAAACAGCGCCTCGGTGAATGCCTGGCGCACCAAACGGAATCGGCTCGCCCCGAGCGAGATGCGAATACACATCTCCTTCTGGCGAGCGACGCCGCGCGCGAGCAGCAACCCCGCGATGTTGGTACACGCGAGCAACAGAATCAGGCCGACGATGATCATCAGCACCAGCAGAGGCCGCGCGAAGCGATCGCGTAGAAAGGCCAAGCCCGCTCCGGCAGGCTCGACATAGACCATCAGACGCCGGATCAACGGGTCCTCGCTGTTGCTGGCTCGCTCCTGAACGGTGAAGTTGAAGAGCACCTTCATTTCAGCCCGTGCCTGTTCTATCGATACGCCGTCTCGCAGTCGTGCCAACAACGCGACTCTTGCGGAATCGGAGGGAACGAGGGGGAGCCAGAGATCCGTTTTGGATCCAACCTGCAGTCCGGTGAACGTACGTGGCGCGACGCCCACGATCGTCACGGGCAGATTCTGCACGACCATCTGTTTCCCGAGGATGGCCGGGTCGAGATTGAACCGTGTCTTCCAGTACAACCAACTGACTACGGCCGGAGTCGATTCGGCCTTCTCATCGTCCGGCGCGAGCAAGCGCCCAATCACCGGCTCCAAACCCAGCACAGCGAAAAAATTGCCGCTAACAAACTGGCCGTTGGCCGTCTCCGGTGCGACATCGCCGTCCCGCCGCACAGTCACCTTCGCGGGGGTTGCGGCCGCGATCAACCCCGAGAATATGTGATTTTGATCGCGGTAATGTTCGTAGCTGCGCCATGACCAGAAGCCGTTCCCTCGCGGCTCTCCGGGATACTGTTGCAGCACCTCCACGAGTTGTTGCGGATCGCGCACCGGCAACAGCTTGAGCATCAGCGTGTCGATCAGGCTGAATACCGCAGTATTCGCGCCGATTCCCAGCGCCAGCGAGAGGATCGTGATGGACGTGAATCCAGGTGAACGACGCGCCATCCGCAGGGCATCGCGGATATCCTGGCGGAGTCCATCCAAATTGTTCCCGAACGTCATCTGCCGTCCGCCTCCTTCCACGAGTATGGCCCGGATGACGGGATGACGGCAGCTTCCGCTCTATTCGATGATGGCGAGCAGATCTTTCGCCTCGACAGTATCGCCAACCTGGACGAATAGCTGCTTTACAACGCCGTCCGCTGGGGCATAGATTGTCGTCTGCATCTTCATCGCCTCCAGCACCATCACCTTTTCACCCTTTTCCACCGGCTGATTCAGGTTCACAGCTATCATCGACACCGAACCGGGAATCGGCGACCCGACGTGGCCCGTTTTGGACGGGTCGGCCTTCGGACGGCTTTCCGTTTGCGGCTTCAGGGACTTGTCGCGGATGGTCACCTCCCGCGGCTGTCCGTTCAACTCGAAGAACACCGTCCGGGTGCCGTCCGGGTGCGGTTCGCTGATGGTCAAAAATTTGACGATCAACAGCTTTCCGGGCTCGAGCGCGATCGTGACTTCCTCGCCCTTCGGCAGTCCATAGAAGAACTCGGGTGTGGGCAGCACGTCCACGTCGGAGTAGGCCGAGCGTGCCTTTGCGAACTTCAGGAACACGTCCGGGTACATGAGATAGCTCATGAGGTCCGTTCGCGATATCTTGTGCCCGACTTTTTTCTCGACTATGGATTTTGTTTCGACGAGGTCGACTGGCGAAAGATGCTCGCCGGGCCGGCCTGGCTTCGGTTGCGCTCCGCGAAGGATAACCCGCTGCAAGCGCGGCGGCCAACCGCCTTCAGGCTCACCGAGCGCACCCGCGAACATCTCGACTACCGAGTTCGGAAATTGAAGGTGATGATCGACCGGGAGACGGTCGAGATCCTTCGCGTTCATATCGTGCCCGACCAGGAACAGCGCCATGTCGCCGACCACTTTGCTGGACGGCGTCACCTTCACGATGTCGCCAAACGCGGCGTTCACGTCGGCATAGGTCTGCGCCACCTCGTGCCAGCGCGCGCCCAGGCCCATCGAGACGGCCTGCTCTTTCAAATTCGTGTACTGGCCACCCGGCATCTCGTGAACGTACACTTCGGCTGTTCCCGAGGGCGGCGCATTGTCGAATGGCCGGTAATAGGTCCGGACCGTCTCCCAATAATCGGCCACCAGGTTGAGGGAGTCGAAATCGATCTCGGTATCGCGCTCCGTGTTCGCCAGCGCCGCTACAACCGAGTTCAGGTTCGGCTGGCTGGTCGTGCCGCTCATGGACGCCACCGCACCATCGGCGACGTGTACGCCGGCTTCGGACGCCTTCAAAATCGAAGACGCGTTGATGCCGCTGGTATCGTGAGTGTGGAAATGAATGGGGAGTCCGACCTCCTCGCGCAGCGCCTTCACGAGTTTGTACGCCGCGTACGGTTTGCACAACCCGGCCATGTCCTTGATCGCGAGCACATGCGCGCCCATCCGTTCCAGTTCCTTCGCAAGCCGGATGTAGTAGTTGAGCGAGTACTTCTCGCGCCGGGGATCGAGAATATCGCCGGTGTAGCACACGGCCGCTTCGCAGATGCTCTTCGTCTTTCTCACGGCCTCCATCGCGACCTTCATGTTGGGAAGCCAGTTGAGCGAATCGAAGATGCGGAAGATGTCGATCCCTTGGGCGGAAGCTTCGAGGATGAACTCTTCGACGACGTTGTCCGGGTAAGCCGTATACCCGACTGCGTTCGATGCCCGGAGCAGCATCTGGAAGCAGATGTTCGGGATCGCCTCCCTGAGACGCCGCAGCCGCATCCAAGGATCTTCCAGCAGAAACCGCAACGCGACGTCGAAGGTGGCGCCGCCCCACATCTCCAGGCTGTACAGATTGGCCAGGCGGTGCGAAACAAAATTCGCGATCCGCAGCATGTCGTAGGTTCGCACCCGTGTCGCCATCAACGACTGATGTGCGTCGCGGAAGGTCGTGTCCGTAATCAGCAGACGTTTCTGCGAACGGGTCCAATCCGCGAACTGTTCCGGACCGAGTTGCTCGAGCAGTTGCCGCGTGCCTGCCGGAGGTGCGGCGTGAGAGGGTTCCGGCACCGGCGCCGTCTGGATCGATTTGGGGCGCGGTTTCCCGGCCACTTCGGGATTTCCGTTCACGATCACTTCGCCGAGGTAGGTGAGCAGTTTCGTGGCGCGGTCCCGCCGGGGCGTGAACCGGAACAGGCTCGGGTTCAGTTCGAGAAACGATGTCGTGGGCTGCCCGGCTTGAAACTGTTCGTCATTGACGACATTCTCGAGGAACGGGATGTTCGTCTTCACGCCTCGAATCCGGAATTCGCGCAGTGCCCGGTCCATGCGCTGGCACGCATCGGGAAAGCGCCGGCCCCATGCCGTCACCTTCACCAGCAGCGAATCGTAAAACGGTGTGATGACCGCCCCGCTGTAGGCCGACGCTCCGTCAAGACGGATGCCGAAGCCCGCAGGTGATCGATAGGTGATGATTCGGCCGTAGTCCGGCGTGAAGTTGTTGGCGGGATCCTCGGTTGTCACGCGGCACTGCAGTGCGTATCCGTGAACCGGGATCTGATCCTGCGGAGGCAGGCCGATCTCGGGTCCGTGAAGTTCCAGGCCCTGTGCGATCTGGATCTGGCAGCGCACAATATCGATGCCCGTCACCATCTCGGTGACGGTGTGTTCCACCTGAACCCGCGGGTTCACTTCGATAAAGAACCATTCCCCGGTTTCGGTATCCACCAGGAACTCCACCGTGCCGGCGTTGTAATAACCTGCCGTGCGGGCGAGACTCACCGCGGCATCGCACAATGCCGTTCGGATCGACGGCGCGACTCCGAACGCCGGCGCTATCTCCACTACCTTCTGGTGACGCCGCTGGACGGAGCAATCGCGCTCGTACAGATGCATGATGTTGCCGTGCCGGTCGCCGATGATCTGCACCTCGACGTGCTTGGCACGGCGGATATAGCGTTCCAGGAACACGGCATCGTTGCCGAACGCAGCCGCCGCCTCCCGGCGCGCCTCTTCAACTCGCGGCACCAGGTCCTCGGCGCGTTCCACCACGCGCATTCCGCGGCCGCCGCCTCCGAATGCGGCTTTGACGATAAGCGGGAATCCGATAGCCTGTGCGACTGCGGCGATCCGGTCGAGATCGGTCAGCGGGTCTTCTGTTCCCGGAACAACTGGAATGCCGGCCTTCTCGGCCAAGCGCCGAGCCGCCGTCTTGTCGCCCAGTAATTCCAGGAGTTCTGCATTGGGGCCGATGAAGGTGATGCCCGCGCGTTCGCATGCCCGAGGGAGAGCCGGATTCTCGGACAGGAAACCGTAGCCGGGGTGGATCGCGTCCACTTCCTTTTCCCGCGCCAGACCTACGATACCGTCCACGTCCAGGTAAGCTTGAACGGGACCTTGGCCGTGTCCGATGAGGTACGCTTCATCCGCCTTGAAGCGGTGAAGGCTGAGACGGTCCTGTTCGGAGTACACCGCTACGGTGCGAAGCTTGAGTTCGTTGGCGGCGCGCAGAATGCGTATTGCAATCTCGCCGCGATTCAATGCCAGCAGTTTCTTCATTCGTATGTGAGATCAGTGACTTACAGGCAGGGCCCCACCGGGTTGTGCCGAGTGTCTATTGTCCAAAGTAGCATGGAACATTTCGGATTCCCTTCTCGTTATTCCGGCTAGAGGTGAAGGTTTATGCGTCTGGCTGTGCGCTCGGCTGCGGTGATTGCGCCCGTTCTTCTTTTTGCGTCCTGCGATGAGGCCTGGTTCGGCGATTTCGACCGCTACAAGGAAGACTTTCATTATTCTTACCCGCTGTCCTCGGGCGGGCGGGTGACTCTCGAAAACATGAACGGCTCGGTCGAGATCTCGACGTGGGAGAAAGAGTCGGTCGAGATCAACGGCACGAAGTACGCAAGTTCGCAACAGGGCCTGAACGACATTCGGATCGACATTGCCAACAGTCCGAACTCGCTCACCATCCGGACGATTCAGCCGTTCAGTACACGCAACGGCGGTGCCCGGTACAACTTGAGAGTCCCGCGCCGCGTTCAGTTGGACAGAATCCTCAGTTCGAACGGCAGTATCAAAATTCAGGATGTTGAGGGCGTTTCGAATGTCAGAACCTCCAACGGAGGGATCCGGATCTGGAAACTCAACGGAGCCCTCGACGCGCGCACCTCGAACGGTGGTATTGACGCCACCGATTATACGGGCAACGCCAGTCTGCACACTTCGAATGGAGGGATCCACGTCGAGATGAACAAGGGGGCGCTCGATGCCAGCACCAGCAACGGGGGCATTGAGGCGCGGCTTATCGAACCGGACCCCAACCAGTCGGTGCGGCTTGAAAGCACGAACGGCCATATCGATCTCAGCCTGGATGCGGTGCGAGAGGTTCGAGCCAACACTTCGAACTCCTCCATCACGGTACGATTGCCCGATTCGGCGTCGGCCCGCGTGCGTGCCCGAACCTCGAATTCATCGATTACCACCGACTTCGATGTGCTGACTCGCAGTATGTCCAGCAAGAATTCGCTCGACGGCTCGCTGGGCGGCGGTGGTCCGCTGATCGATCTGTCAACGAGCAACGGAAACATCAAACTACTGCGACGCTGAGGGATCGCTTCGTTGCCGGTCTCGTTCCCCTCCGCTAGGGCACGGTTCGATCGCATAGCCGTGCCCGCCCGTTCCCCTAAAAAAGATCTTCGAACCTGAAGCGCAGTTGTGCTAGATTTAAGTAAGTAAGTACTTACCAACTGGGCATCGGTATTATTCATAATGCAACCAACTTCCGGCGGCGATACAGCCGTCTCAAAAAGTGAGCGGTGTTCGCGGCTGACGCATGGCGCACGGTGCAGCCAGGTGATTGCGGCAGCCATCCGCCTGTTTGCCCAGAAAGGTTTTCAGGGGACTAAAACCAAAGAGATTGCGGATGCTGCCGGCATCAACGAAGCTCTGATATTCCGCGATTTTCGGACGAAAGAAAAGCTGTATTGCGCCATTCTCGATTTCGCGTCCAGCCGCATTCCCACCGAACAGTGGATCGAGGAATTAGCTCCATACGCCGCCGAACGCGATGATTTCCATGTGTTTTCGCAACTGGCGTTAAAATTCCTGGAAAGTTTTGGCCGGGAGCCTGAGTTGTATCGCGTGATGCTTTACAGCGCGCTCGAGCGGCACGAACTCGCCCAAAAATTTCGCGAAAGAAAAATCGAACCGCTTGAGCATTTCATCGAACAGTATGTTCGCACGCGCCAGCAAGAGGGGAAGTTTCGCAGTGCTGACCCTCACGGCTTCGCGCGTTGTTTTCTGAGTATGTGCCACAACCGCGTGTTGCGGCAGGTGTTGTCGGGCGCTCGCGCCGAATCTCCGTCCGATGCGGAAGCTGCGAGAACCTTCACGGAAGTCTTCTTGGCCGGAGTTCGTTTTCCTGGAGAGCAGGCAATATGTCAGTGAATAATCGAAGCCGCCGCAATCTTTTTCTGGCGGCCGGCATTTTGGTTGTGGGAACCGGCGTCTTTACGGGATGTAAATCGAAAGACGTGAAAGCGGCGGGTCCGCCGCGGCCCGTGCTGGTTACGGTATCCACCGTGGAACCGCAGAACGTGCCGATTTACGCCGATTTCGCCGCGCAGACATACGCGCGCGACACGGTCGAGGTTCGCGGACGCGTCAGCGGCTATATCGAAAAATGGTTGTTCAAGCCGGGGGCGCAGGTTTCAGCCGGACAGGTGCTGTATGTCCTCGACCGGCGGCCGTACGAAGCCAGCATTACCCAGGCTCGCGGCAACCTGCGGCAGAGCGAGGCCGACCTGGCTTTTGCGCGCGATCAGGTATCGTTGTTGCAGGCCAAGGCGAATCTCGCTTCCGCGGAAGCGAACCGGCTGAAGGCACAGCAGGATTACGAGCGGCTAAAACCTCTTGTTGAGGCCGATGCCGCTTCGAAACAGGACCTGGACGCGGCGGTGGCCGCACTGCGGGCGGCGGAATCCAACGTCGCTGCGCTGAAGGCGGCCGTCCAGCAGAGCGAGTTATCTACGCGCACGCAGATTCAGGCGAACCAGGGCAAAGTGGAGTCGTTGCAAGGAGCCCTGCGCAACGCCGAACTGAATCTCGACTACAGCGTGATTCGCGCGCCGATCAACGGACGCGTCGGGGACTCGCTGGTCCCCGTAGGAGGTCTGGTGACTCCGACCTCGGCACAACCTTTGACTACCATCGTTCCCGCTCGATCCCATCTGGGTGCGCTTCCAGGTGACGGAAACGGAGTATATGGCCTGGAGCAAGCGCGGACCGAACACGAACCACGACGTTCCGCTCACCTTGATTCTTTCCGACGGCACCGAGTTTCCCCAGAAAGGCCAGATCGAGAACACCTTGAACCAGGTGGACCCGAAGACCGGAACGCTCGAGTTGCAAGCGAAGTTTCCAAACCCGCAGCACACGCTTCTGCCGGGACAGTTCGGCCGGGTGCGGTTCCAGACCGAAGAGCGCCGGAACGCTATCCTCGTGCCGCAGAAGTCAGTGCAGCAGTTGCAGAACATGCAGACCGTCTACAGCGTGAACAGCGAGAACAAGGTAGTTACGCGTGCAGTCACAACGGGTGCGCGTGTCGGCGAGTTATGGGTGATCGAAGAGGGGCTGAAGCCCGGCGATCGAGTCATCGTGGACGGTCAGTTGAGAGTGCGGCCGGGTTCGAAGGTGCAGACGGCGCCCTATAAGCCTGACGCCGCTCCGGGCGAATCCGGACAGTAAGGAACTTCATGGCGCGATTTTTTATCGATCACCCGGTTTTTGCGATGGTGATCGCCATCGTGATCGTCATCCTCGGCGTCGTTGCGATTCCCAATCTGCCGGTGGCGACCTATCCGGAGGTGGTTCCGCCGGTGGTGCAGATCACGGCCAACTATCTTGGCGGCAATGCCCAGGATCTCGAAAAGACGGTCGCGCAGCCGATCGAAGAGCAACTCGTCGGCCTCGACGGCATGCTCTACTTCCTGTCGAGCAGCGGAAACGACGGCACGCTGAACATCCAGGTCACCTTCAAGCTCGGCACCGATCCGGACATCGCCGCGGTGCAGACGCAGAACCGCGTCAATGTGGCGCTGCCGCGCCTGCCCCCCGAAGTGCAGCGGCAGGGCGTGACGGTCAAGAAGGTGTCGAGCGCCTTCCTGATGGCGATCAGCCTGGTCCCTACGGACGAACCGCTACGACTCGCTGTTCCTGACCAACTACGCGCAGCTCAATCTGCTGAACCAGATCGGCAGCCTCGAAGGCGTGGGCGAGGCGCGGCTCAGTTCGAACCAGTTTTATTCGATGCGCGTCTGGGTGAACCCGGACAAGATGGCCAAGTACGGCATCACGGCGACCGACGTCAGCGCTGCCATCCAGGCGCAGAACCGGCAGAATCCGGCGGGCGCTTTCGGCCAGCCGCCCGCGCCGCGCGGCACGGATTTTCAGTACTCGGTGACGGCGCCGGGCCGCCTGGTGGATCCTCAAGCAGTTCGACGACATCGTTATGCGCGCGCAGCCGGATGCATCGCTGCTGCGCATCCGCGATATCGGACACGCGCAACTCGGCGCGCAGACCTATAGCCGGATTCAACCGTGTCGACGGCCGCGCCGTCCGGCAACGTCATCGTCTTCCTCTCGCCCGGCGCGAACGCCGTGCAGACGGCCGACCGTGTCGCGAAGTTCCTGGAGACCGCGAAGCAGAGTTTCCCCGCGGGGATGGACTACATGATCTCCTACAACTCCACGATGTTCGTGCGAGCGGCGATCAAAGACGTGCTTGCAGACGCTGATTGAGGCGATCGGGCTGGTGATCCTGGTGGTGTTCCTGTTCCTGCAGAACTGGCGCGCCACGCTGATTCCGCTGCTGACGGTGCCGGTGGCCGTCGTCGGAACATTCGCGCTGTTCCCGCTGCTCGGGCTTCTCGATCAACATGACCAGCATGTTCGGGCTGGTGCTGGCGATCGGTATCGTTGTGGACGACGCGATCGTCGTGGTGGAGGCCGTGCAGCACAAGATCGACCACGGCATGTCGCCGCGGGAAGCGACCATCCACGCCATGCAGGAGGTTTCCGCGCCGGTGGTTGCGATCGCGTGCATTCTGGCGGCGGTGTTCATTCCGGTGGCGTTCCTGGGCGGCATCAGCGGCCAGATCTACAAGCAGTTCGCGCTGACCATTGCCGCTTCGGTGCTGCTGTCGGCCTTCAACGCGCTGTCGCTCAGCCCGGCGCTGTCGGCGATTCTGCTGCGGCCCAGTAAGTCAGAGCCGCGGTCCGCTGGCGCGATTCTTCGGCTGGTTCAACCGCGCTTTCGAATGGACGACAAACCGATATCTGGGCGGCGTTCACACGCTGATCCGCAGATCGGCCTTCGCCCTGGTGGGTTTGTTCTGTTTCTGGCTGGCCGCGGGCCTCATCTTCCGCGCCATGCCGAGAGGGTTTCTGCCGGACGAAGATCAGGGCGCGTTCTTCGCCTCGATCCGGCTGCCCGACGGGGCTTCCGTTGAACGTACGGACGCCGCCAGCCGCAAGCTCGAAAAGATCGTCATGGGGCTGCCCGGTGTACAAGGCGTTCTGACACTCGGCGGCCTGGACATCGCCACCCGTACGTCTGCATCCAACGTCGCCACTCTCATCGTGCGCTTGCAGCCGTGGGACGAACGAACCTCCAGGGACCTTCAACTACAAGCGATTCTGGCGCGGGCGCAACGCGATTTTGCTAAGGTGCCCGAAGCGTTCACGTTCGCCTTCGGTCTGCCGCCCATCCTCGGTCTCAGCACCACCGGCGGCTTCCAGTACATGCTGGAGGACCGCGCCGGCGGCGACATCGAATCACTGGCACAGGCGGCCGAGACGGTGACCCAGGCCGCGCGGCAATACTAAGGAGATTGGCGGACATCGTCAGCACCTTCCATCCGAACGTTCCGCAGTACAAGGTGGACGTGGATCTCGCCAAGCTGCAGACCATGAACATCCCGGTGACGGACGCTTACAACACGCTGCAGACGTTTCTGGGCGGCTTGTACGTGAACGACTTCAACGTGTTCGGACATACCTGGCAGGTGTTGCTGCAGGCGGAGCCCGAGTTTCGGAGCGGGCCGTCTGACGTGAACCGCTTCTACGTCCGCATCGAACGGCGGCGACATGGTCCCACTCGGGACGCTGACTTCCGTCAAGCCGACTGCGGGTCCGGACGTGGTGTATCGCTACAACCGGTTCCGCGCGCTGCAATTGCTGGGCACCCCCGCGCCGGGCTACGCCAGCGGCGAGGCGACGGCAGCGATGGAACAACTCTCGGCGGCGCACCTGCCGCCAGGCTTCGGCTACGAATGGACCGGCACCACCTACCAGGAGAAGGAAGCGCAGGGGCACGAGGGCGTCATCTTCGGCTTCGCGGCCGTGCTGGTGTTCCTGTTCCTGGCGGCGCTGTATGAGAGCTGGTCGATTCCGTTCGCGGTGATCCTGGCGCTGCCGCTCGGCTTGTTTGGCGCGCTCGCGGCGGTTTGGCTGCGGTCGTACCCCTATGACATCTACACGCAGATCGGAATCGTGACGCTGATCGGACTGGCGGCGAAGAACGCCATTCTGATCGTTGAGTACGCGCGGATGCGCCGCGAACAGGGCACGGTCGATTCACGACTCGGCCATGGAAGCCGCGCAACTTCGGTTGCGGCCAATTCTGATGACCTCGTTCGCGTTCATCCTGGGCGTCGTTCCGCTGGCGATAGCGACCGGCGCCGGGGCATCTTCGCGGCGCTCGCTTGGGAACCGCGGTGTTCGGCGGCATGAATGCGGCGACACTGTTGGCGGTGTTCATCGTGCCGGTGCTCTACGTGGTGGTGCAGCGGATGGTGGAGAGGCGACGTCCGGCTGAAGGTGCACAGCCCGCGGCGCCGGAACCGGAGGTGGCGGGATGACGTTGCGCTACGCTCTCGCCGTCGTGCTATGTCTGGCTCTCGCCGGATGCGCCGTCGGACCCGACTACAAGCGCCCGAAGATCGCGACGCCGGATCAGTATCGGGGAGCGCAGACGGCTCCTTCCGAGACGTCGATCGCCGACGACGAAATGGTCGAAACTGTTCCAGGACGAGGCGCTGAACCAGTTGGTAGGGACGGCGCTTCAGCAGAATTTCGATCTCGGGATCGCTACGGAGCGAATTCAGGAGGCGCGGGCCCAACTCGGCATCACGCGCGCAAACGAGTTCCCGTTCATCAACGTTCAGGGTACGTTCGCCGCGCAAAGACAGTCTTCGGTGGGTTCGTTTCGTTTTATTTCGGCGGGTACCGATCTCAGTACCAGTTACACGCAGGCAGGAGCGGCATTGTCGTGGGAGTTGGACCTGTGGGGCAGGCTCCGCCGTCTCACCGAATCCGCACGCGCTCAGTATTTTGGGAGCGAAGAAGGACGCCGCGCCGTGGTTGTCGCTCTCATCGGCGACGTGATGACGAACTACTTCATGTTGCGCGAGCGCGATTTGGAACTCCAGATCGCGAACCAGACGCGTGATGCTGCCCAAGACAGTCTGCGCCTGGTTGAGTTGCGCCACAACCGGGGAGCCTCGACTGGACTGGATGTGCATCAGGCCGAACAATTCCTCTATACGGCCACGGCCCAGATCGCCAGCACCAGGCGCGATATCGAGCAGACGGAGAACGCGATCAGCCTCCTGTTGGGGAACGCGCCAGGAAGTATCCCGCGGGGTAAGGGACTCGAGGAGTTCAACGTCCCGGCGGAGCCTCCGCCGGGGCTGCCGTCTTCGCTGCTGGAGCGGCGACCGGACATTCGGGAGGCGGAACAGAACCTGGTTGCGGCGAACGCGCAGATCGGCGCCGCCCGCGCGCTCTATTTTCCGCAGATATCGCTGACCGGTTTTCTCGGCGGACAAAGCCGCGCGCTGACAAATCTCTTCACGGGCCCCGCGCGATTCTGGACCATCGGCCCGGCGGGTGTGCTGCCGCTGTTCAATGCAGGCCAGGTCCGTGCACGGGTCCGGTTCACCGAAGCTCAGAAGCGCGAACTGGTCATCGCTTATCAGCGCTCGATCTACACGGCGTTCCGCGAAGTGTCGGATTCCTTGATCGGGTATCAGCGCACGCGCGAACAGTTGGAGCAACAGCAGCGGTTGGTGAATGCCCTTTCGGAATCGACGCGTCTCTCCCGGCTCCGGTATCAAGGAGGACTCGACAGCTATCTCCAGGTTCTCGATGCTGAGCGCAACCTTTTTCAAGGCCAACTCGTGCTCGCGAATCTGCGGCTGCAGGAGTTGAATTCGTTCGTGCAGTTGTACCGCGCTCTGGGCGGTGGGTGGCAAGCTTAGCATTCACAAGGCGTATCGTAGATTTGAATGCGCAGAAGTTCTTCCCAAACCGGTGCGGGCGATGGGCCGGAGTTTACCCGCCGGGATTTTCTTGACGGACTGAAACTCGGGGCTGGGAGCGCACTGCTGAGTGGTCTCAGCCCACTGGACCTTCTTGCCGACGCGGCCACGGATTGGAACGGACCAAGCGGTGCGGGCGATTACGCCGGAGCGAACGGCAACACCTACGAAGTGATGGCGGAGGGGCACAAGATCCGCGATGGAGCTTATGCGCGCGTGCCGCCTGGTTCGATTCACGATGCTGGTTTGTACGATTGCGTCGTCGTTGGCGGCGGAATCAGCGGCCTCGCTGCGGCGCTGTTCTTTCAGCGGCAGACTGCGGGGAAACGGCGCTGCCTGGTGCTCGACGATCATCCGATCTTCGGCGGCTTGGCGAAGCGAAACGAATTCCGCATTAAAGGACACCGTCTCATCGGCCAACAGGCATCCGCGATGTTCTTCCCGCCTCTCGCGGGTTCATTCCTCGAGAGCTTCTACCGCTCGATTGGCATCGATCAGATGACGTTCGAATACCAGTCGTGGGCGGGTGGAAAACCGGCGATGCCGTTGGGGCGTACGAACTATTTCGAGGGCGGTCCCACCTCGGCGTTCTTCTTCGGCCCCGAGTTTGGCAAGGACCCCGGAATGTTGCTGGTCGACCCATGGGGCAAGCGGCTCGAAGGCGCTCCGATTCCGGACGAAGCGCGACGTGAACTTCTCCACATGCACCATGACAGTGCGGCGTTCGCCAAGGCGCAGCCCGCAACGCACGGCGATGCTCAATCGCGGCACCTGGACAGCATCACGCTAGAGCAACACCTGATGACTTTGTACGGAATGAGCCGCGAAACGGTACGCAGGTATTTGTCGCCGATCTCCGGAGGCGGTTCCGGCATCGGTGCCGATGCTCTTTCGGCGTACGCCGAGTATGCGGCCGATGTGCTGCTGCCCTGGCAGTACGACAAAGGTGCGCAGATGTTTCCGGGCGGAAACGCCGGTGTCGCACGGCATATCGTGAAGTCGCTGATGCCGGACTCGATTCCCGGGCCGCTCAGCATGGCCGACGTTTCACGCGGTAGCGTCGATCGAAAGGCGCTTGACCCGCCGGGCACGCCTGCGACAGCGATCCGCTCGTCGTGCACGGTCATTTCCGTCCAGCATGCGGGTTCGCCGCAAACGGCGAGTGCGGTGGCCATCGTATACAGTCGCGCTGGAAAACTGTACCGCGTACGCGCGCGCAGCGTGGTGATGGCGGGTGGCAGTTGGACTTCGAAGCACGTCGTTCAGGATCTTCCGGCGTCGCACCGCGATGCGTACGCGCAGTTCTATCGATCCCCGGCGCTGGTGGCAAATGTGGCCGTGCGCAACTGGCAGTTCCTCTACAAACTCGGTATTCACGAAACGCGCTGGTTTGAAGGCATCGGTAATGTCGCGGCGGTGCGGAAGATGGCCACCTTCGGACCTGGACCGGACAGCGTCTCGCCGGATTCTTCCGTGGTGCTGACGCTCAAGATTCTTTTCTCGTACCCGGGCAAAACGATTGAAGAACAGACCAGCCGCGGCCGTGCTGAACTGCTGAGTACTCCGTTCCGCGAGTACGAGCGAAGAATTCGGGAGCAACTGTCGATGATGTTCGCCCAGTCCGGCTTCGACGCGCGGCGGGACATCGCGGGATTGATTCTCAACCGTTGGGGGCACGCGTATCTGAGTCCCCAGCCGGGCTTCTTCTTCGGCAAGGGAGGGCAACCCGCCCCCGGAGAGGTGTTGCGTAAGAATCCTGTTGGCCGAGTCGCTTTCGCGAATTCCGACGTTACCGGCATTATGGATCACCGCGCGTCGATACAGGAAGCGAACCGCGCAATCGATCAGATACTGCCGATGGTGTCCTGATACGGGCGGTTCAGGCCTGGTGGAACGCCATCCCAGCGAAACTGACGACGCTTTGTTCGTCGATGTTCCACTGCTGGTACTTCAATAACTCGCCGCGAACTCCGGGAACGGTTTTCATGAAGGTGTACATCGGTGAAGAGCCGCACCATTTCAAATCGTCATGGTTCACCTGAACGTCCGACCAGAACGAATCCGTGTCGCCTGCGTTGATGTGATCGATACGACGGCGGTCGCGTTCAGAAACGCCCGACATCTCATCCACGTCGGCCAGTGCCGCGAATGAGTCGCCATAGCGCCGGCCCATGTGCGCCATGTCGATTCCGAGTACGAACATCAGCCGAGCCTGTTCGCGCGCCGCAATGTCGCCCAGCACATCGAAGAACTGCGCCACTCTTGAAGTGCTTTCAGGAAGCCCGCCCCGATAGATGCTGTTGGCGAAGGAACCGCAGAGGATCGGCAGGATCCGAATGTCCGGGCCGAGCATATGCTGCAGGAACACCACCTGGAATTCGATCGAGTGCTCGACGGCGTGACAGTAGTCTTCCATCTTGATCGAGTCGCCCGCGCGCCGCTCGAGTTCATCGACAAGCGGGAGTTCTGTGCGGGCTGCGCCATAAGGTGTCCGGAACGGCTTTCTTGTCAGGCCAAAACGGTCGGGTTCGCCGTAATGCGAGGTTCCGAGGATCACGAAGATGCGGTCGGCGTAGTCGGGCGAGAGCAGGTTGTAAGCAGCCTGGTAGCATTCCCACCCACCGAAAGGGCTGACGTGGGGTGCGGCGATGGCGGCCAAAGCGGCGTGGCGGCGGCCGTTCCCGCTTGCTTCTCCCATGTAGTTTCGCAGCACTGACCGCAGTTCCGCCTCCGATGCCGGATACGCTCCGCCGGCATGAGCGGGTTCGCGATGAGGTGCATCGGCAAACTCGCGAAACCGCAACTCGCGCATCTGCTCGAACGCCTCATCACGCAGGAACCCTGCGGTGCTCAGGGTCTGCATTAAATGCTGCTGAAGTTCCCCGACATCCAGGTCGCCGGTGAGCTGGACCAACGCTTGCCGTAAATCGAGTTCCGTTTGTTCCCCATCGAAAAGCTCGAGACAGGCGACGAGTTGCGGCGGGATGATCAGCGTCGCGTCCGAGAAATGATACGGATCCCGCACGAGGAGCCCGGGACGGTCCTCGAGAGGTGACGGCATGAAGTCGAGGTCCATGCGGAGTCGGGGCAGTGCGTTAGCCACATTCTTAGGATACTCGCACCGTGCCGAGCTATCCCCGCGACTGTGATAGATTTCCCGGAATGAGATTCGCTTGGTTTCTCCTCGTTGCCGGGGCCCTGACCGCACCGGCCCAGGTTTTCACGCTCACACACGACCAGATGGTGCGATATACGACTGCCAATCCGTACGACCGCTTCGCCGACGGGCGTCCGAAGGTTCCGGATGAAATGCTCGAGAAGGTCAAGGGACTTTCGATCGAGGAAGTCTGGTCCGTGCTTCCCGGGAAAGGATTCCGAAATCAGTTCGAAGGGAAATGGCAGATCATGCATCCCGATCAGAAGTTGGTTGGACGCGCAGTGACAGTGCAGTTCATGCCGATGCGTCCCGATATTGCGGGACCGATGACGGAGGACGCGAAGGAAAAAGGCGTGTCCGGTATTCCGCCGCATCAGCGCGTCATCGACATGCTGCAACCCGGCGACGTGCTGGTGGTGGATCTGTTCGGGACGGTGGAGGGCGGGACAATTGTCGGCGACAATCTCGCCACCGCCATTTTCAGTGCTAGTAAGAATGGATTCGTCGTCGACGGCGGAATCCGCGACATGGAAGGCATCTTCCCGATCGGCATGCCCGTCTACTATCGGGGATCGGATCCATCGGCGATCGATTATCAGCGGGTGATGCTGACGGGAGTGAATGTCCCGGTGCGTATCGGGAAGGCGACCGTCATGCCGGGCGATGTCGTGCTCGGCGACCGCGGCGGCGTGTACTTCATCCCTCCGCAATTCGTGAAGGAGATCGTCGATAAAGCGGACGTGACTCACATCCACGACGAGTGGACGAAGGACAAGTTCATGACCGGGCATTACAAGTCCAGCGATCTGTACAGTTCTCCGCGAATCCCGGCCCTCAAACAAGAGTATGAGGAGTACAAGAAAAAGAAGCTCGGCAAGTGAGCCGGCGTGACGAGGCGCGGGTGCGGGAGTCGCGCCTCGGCGTGATTCTCTGCTAGTACGCCGCAATCGCCGGGTGGGCTTTGAGCGCGGCACCGCGGGCGGCGCCGAAGTGGTGCTTTCCAATGCTCACGACTTGTTTGCGGATGTCGTCGATGCTCCTCTTCGAGACGAGGGCTGCGTATAGGTCGCACTCGATTTCCGCGAGATCGATCGTGAATTCGGGCGCTTTTACGCCGCCGGTCATCAGGTCGATACCACTCTCCCGGCGGACAGAAAAGCACCGCCGTCTGTTGTGGGATACACCCCGAGGTGACCGGCGAAATCCATCGGATTGCGGACCTGTTCCACAACGAGTTCCCTGATATCAGCAAGGCAATGGTTCAGGAAATCCGCACGAAAACCCGGAAGGTTCAAGTTCTTCATGAGATCGGTGTTCTCGCGCGCCTGCTTGTGGAACGCCTGCCAATGCTGTTTCTGCCAGGCGGTTTTGTCGCAGCATGCGGGAGCGCCGTCAATATCGACGGCGAGCCAACCGAAACAGCACTGCTCCTGCAGGTACACCTTTCCGTCGTCCACCTGAACGACGCGCAGATTGCCGGATACGTCTTCAACGTAGCCTGCGACGATCGAACCATCTGGGGTCTTCACTGTCGCCGCATCTCGTGGTTTCGATGCGGGGAAGAATGCGGGCCAAAACGGGAGACGAACAAACGCGTTTCCAGCGACGTCGCGCTGCATGAGTGCTAGCACGCTTATGTTGAATGCGAGCGCACCAGCGGCCATTGCGGCGCCCTTGGGGCCGGCCGCCTGTTGAAGTTCGAATGTCATGAGTCACCTCGAGCAATGAGGGATCGAGGCTGTACGGAACGGCTGGCTCCTGCGGCGCGGATCGTTGCCGATTTCGAGTGTAGGCCGGGTGTTTCGCCGGGTCAATCCCGGTGCGCGATGATCGCGATGATCACCAGCGCGGAAGAATGCGCGTCCAGTTTGCGTCGACGTGCTTGCGCATTTCAGCCTCGTCGTCGCGCTTTCGATACGGCAAACTGCGATATCTGGCAGCGCCGCGGGCGACCTGATCGTAATCGAGTTCGACGCCGAGTCCGGGTTTGTCGGGAACGCGAATCATGCCGTCGACAATTGGGACGCGGCCTCCCGCCACGATTTCGTCGTGTCCGGTTTGCCAGGGATAGTGCGTATCGCACGCGTGAGTCAGGTGCGGACTGGCGGCTGCGGCATGCGCCATGATCATCATGCTCACGCCCAGGTGACTATTCGAGTGCATCGACAGGCCCATGCCGAGCACTTCGCAAAGCAACGACAGTTGCTGTTGTTTGCGAATTCCGCCCCAGTAATGCGGATCCGAAAGCACAATCTGTACGGCGTCAGCGCGCCATGCTTGCGGCACATGCGCAAAGCAAGTGACTGCGACGTTGCTCGCCTGCGGAATGTCGAGGCCCCCGGCACGCAACTGACGGCGGACTTCCGCCATTCCGTCCATGCCGGCCGTCGGATCCTCGACGTAGCCGCCGTCGGCCAGCTCCTCCTTCAATGCCAGACCGATTCTGACGGAGGTCTCAACGCTCCAGGCACAGTTTGGATCGATACGGAGCGGATAGGCCGAACCGAAGGCATCGCGGAGCGCGCGAATGGTGGCGATCTCCTCATCGGGGTCGAGAACGCCGCCTTTGAGCTTGATCTCGCGGAATCCGTAGGTGTCCACCATCTGGCGCGCCTGCGAGACCATCGCCTGAGGAGTCAAACCTTCCCCGTATTCGTCTTCCCGGAGATCGTCGCCCATCCCTCCACCACCGGCGTGCTTGTAGAACAGGTAGGCCGAGAACGGGACAGCGTCGCGCGCGCGACCGCCGACCACGTCGCAGAGGGGCTTGCCGACGGCTTTGCCGATCAGGTCGAGACACGCGATCTCAATCGCGGCAAACGCACGGGCGCCGCGATCGGCTGGGTTCTCTCCGGGTACGAGATATGTCTGGCTCCGCTCGCCGGCGCCGGGTTCCGAACTCGTCAGGTCGCGCCAAAGCGAGGTGAGCGCGAAAGGATCCATTCCCAGCACGCGTGGACGGAGCGACTCGAAAATCGACAACTGCTGATCGCCGCCATACGTCTCACTAATGCCGGTCAGCCCGTCCGTGGTCCGCAACTCCAGGATGGTGCGCAGCGCGTAGGGAGCGTGCAGTCCGTAGGAACTGCGCAAAGGCGGGTCGGCGATGGCTACCGGATGGACCCGAAAATCGGAGATGATCAATGTTTACTTGCGGGCGCCGCGCTGGGGGCTCTTCAGTTTCGACTGGCGGCGTTTCATCGCTTTGCGCTTCGGCTTCTTGATGATGAACGTGCCGCTGCCGAGATATTCCGCGGAATAGAGCTTATCGTCTGCCAATGTTTGTGCTTCTCCAGGAAAGAAAGTGGACACTAGTAGTTTAACCTGATCGCGCATGAAGAGAAAACTTGGGTCCGCCTGTGTCGTGGCGTTGCTATGGGGGACGTGTGCCGCCGCCCAGACCGAGAGTTCGCGGCAATTGTTCTCTCAGGTCGAGCCGATCCTCCAGGGGCTGAGCGAGATTACCGGCTGGAAAATCAAACGGAAAGTCCCTTCGGACTACATTTCGAAAGAAAAGCTCAACGAGTTCATTCAGAAGCGAATCCGCGAGGTGGTAAAGCCCGAGGAGATTCGTGTTGAATCTATTGTTCTGAAAACGTTCGGGTTTCTGCCCGAGGACTACGATCTGCGATCGGCCATGATCGATCTGATGACCGAGCAAGCCGCAGCGTTCTACGATTACGACCGGAAGCGATTGTACATCACCGAATCCTCCAGTTCGTTTCTCGAGAAGCGGGCCGCGCTGGTGCATGAGTTGGCGCATGCCCTGGCGGACCAGAACTTCCCGCTCGGAAAATACTTGCGAAAGGGCGCGAAGAATGATGATGAGGCCACGGCTCGTCAGGCTGTCATTGAAGGGCAGGCGACGTGGCTCATGTGGGCTTACGTATCGAAGCTCGGAGGCGGCGAGGCGAAAGTCTCGGACTATGTGATCGATTCGATGCAGGGCGCTGCCGCGGGGGCGGTCGGATCTCAGTATCCGGTATTCGAAAAGTCGCCGTTGTATCTTCGCGAGTCGCTCGTGTTTCCGTACACCGCGGGATTGTCGTTTCAGAATGTCGTGTTCGAGAAAATGGGAACGGCCGCATTTGGCGAGGTGTTCCGGCGTGCGCCTGAGAGCACACAGCAAGTCATGCATCCCGCCGAGTATCTGGCCGGCTTGCGGCCTTCTCACCCGACCACGCAACACGCTCCCAAGGGCTATCGAGAGTTGGCCGAGGGATCGGTCGGGGAACTCGACTTCCAGATCCTGCTTCAACAATACCTGGACAACGCCACGGCTGATCGCATCGCGCCGAAGTGGAAGGGCGGCCGCTTTCGTTTGTACGAATCGAAGCAAGGGCGAGCGCCGTTGCTGACATTCGCTGCAGAGTGGGCCGATAATGCGGCGGCGCGCGAATTCTTCGAGGCGTATCGCACTGTACTCAGTAAGAAATCTAAAATTCTGATGGTGAAAGACGATTCTGAGGCGCGCTATGCAGGAACGTCGGACCGGGGTGGTTTTGAGATCAAGCTTACGGACGCTACAATTTCTGCTGTCGAAGGTTTGCGTCCGGCTACGCTAGACTAAAAATATGCGGATTTTGGGTGCTACCGCCGTTTTGCTGGGATTGTCGTTGTCGGCTGTTTTTGCCGAAGCTCCGGTCCCCCGTCCTTCTCCGGAATTTGTGATCAGCTATCCGGGAGGCAAACAGGCATTGCTCAGCAGTTACAAGGGAAAGGTTGTCCTGCTGGAATTCATCTTCACCACCTGTCCACACTGCCAGGTGACGTCCCAGATGGTTTCCAAGTTGAACACGGAATTCGGACCGAAGGGTTTTCAGCCGCTGGCCGTCGCGGTCAATCCGATGGCTTTGATGCTGGTGCCGGACTTCGTCCGCGACTTCCATGTAAATTTCCAGGTCGGCGCGAGCGAGCGCGATCCGGCATTGAGTTTCCTGCAGATCAACGGAGCCGATCGCTGGGTTGTACCGCAGATGGTGCTGATCGACCGCAAGGGCGTCATTCGGATGCAGACTCCGCCGTTGGGAGACGCGAAGATGCAGGACGAACAGTTCATCCGGACCGAAATCGAGAAGCTTTTGAACGAAGGCGGCGCGGCAAAGCACCCGGTCCACACGAAGAAACGCACAAGTTAAGTGGGCCAGGGGTTGGTTCACTCGGCTCAGCACGATGAGCGGGATTGGTTGTTTGTTACACTGAGATCGATACAGCAGGCCGCATCCCGGAGAGCGGTTTGGCAGTTGGCTGTGCGTACCTGTTATTCGCGCCCGTAGCTCAGTCTGGATAGAGCGCTTGCCTCCGGAGCAAGAGGTCGTAAGTTCGAATCTTACCGGGCGTACCACATAAGCCTTTGGATTTTAAGCGGTTCCCGCCAGCCCCGAAGATTTCCTCCTCAAAGTTGTGCATTCGGTGTCCGAGTTTTGCACGTGGGTGCAGGACGGCCGTTTGGCGAGAGTCTTCGTTTCGGAATTGCTGTCGCGGATAGCTGCGTCGTATGACTCCGCAGTGGTCTGCTCCGCTTGTTGCAACTCTTTTCAAGACTCTCGACAGCCGCGGCAACGCTCTCCGGGATCGCCTTCTGTTAGTTGTTCATGGTGGTGTGAGCGTCAGCGTGGCGAAGCTGGGTCTGAGCCTCTTTCAGTGTCCCAGAACTCCGAATGAGCGATCACCGGCAGGAAGTACGCCAGCGAGCGAACCGCTCCGAGCGGCTGCGCCCCGGATGAGCGGCGATTCCCGGTACGCTTCGAGCACCTGGCGAACTTATTCATCCCGGTCGCAGCCGGCATCCATCATCGAGTCCTCAACCCTGCGGTTCGCGCAGCGAGGGCCCGTTGATGATCACAGTGTGGCAGTAATCCCGCAACCGGCTCAGCAGGGGCTACCGACGGACGATTGCCCAGAAAGTTCGGTCACTCGTTGTAGACCAAGTTCGCAATCATGATCGTGAAATGCTGATGGTAGGGCGCTTCCATCAGCTTGAAGAAGATGTTTGACTGCTCCGGCTTCAGTTTCAAGTACCCTAGGTACCCCTGAAAGGTCAGGTGCCAATACTCAACTCGCGGGCCGCCGACATCGTCTCGTACTTGCGGCTGCGCGATTCGCGTTCGATGCGGACGTGCGCCCTTCCTGAAGCCGGCAGCGCTTTCGGCGAGTTTGCCAGGTCTGCCGTGGTGCGATTCAGTGCGCTCCTGGCGCTCGCCTCTTTTCTTCCACGAACTCCTGGTCGCGATGCAATGGGTAACAACCGTTTTGGCTTAGGCTGCAAGCGGTTTCGGGCTCGCTTTCGCGAAAGCCAACGATCCCTCCTATTGCTGCTACAGAGGAGGTCGTCGACAAACTCCAGCCTCGGCGACGTTGCGATTCGGACGCCGAGTTCCCATGCATGGTATCGAGCGTTGCGACGACAGGCGCTAGTCTTATCAGTGCACAGGCGAGCACGTGACAGGGGCTCATGACGCGATCGGCCCATACACGGCGCAACTGAGCGACCGTAATTCGAAGGTAATGAAGGTAATTCGCAGGATTGCTCGTCGAGCCGCGCCCGTGTATACTCAGAACCCAACTGGGCCACCAACGACTGGTACACCTATGGCATACGTGAGCGGCTTCGAGAACGACGTGTTTTTGAGCTACGCGCATATCGACAACGAGAGCGACGGCGCCAAAGAGAGGTGGGTGGAAACTTTTGGCAAGCACCTGTCGGCGAAGCTGCTGAAGCGCATGGGAGAAACCGTGAGCGTGTGGTGGGATCCGAAGCTCGACCGCTCCCAGGTTTTCGACGATGTAATCCAGAACGCCGCGAAGGGTTCCGCAATCATGATTTCGCTGGTCAGCCCGGCGTATCTCAAGCGGGATTATTGTAAGCAAGAACTGCAATGGTTCAGCGACACCGGTAATTTGAAGACCGCCACCGGTCACGCCCGAATCTTTCCGGTGCTGCTGTTTCACCTCCCTTTCGATCAGTGGCCCAACGCCTGCAAAGGCGTATCAGGATTCGAATTCTTCGATAGCCGGCTTGGTGGACTCGGCAGACCGCTCGACACGGAAAGCGGTGAGTTCTCGGATATGCAATGGAGGCTCGTTTCGGAACTTGCGGTGGTTCTCGACGAGATCAGACAATCACGCGGGGCGGCATCGGCAAAAGCGCCTGATCCATCGGCCGAAAACTCCGCTCCGGGATTTCGCGTTTTTCTTGCCTCCTCTTCTGAAGAACTCGCTTCGGACCGCAGATTCCTGAAGAAAGAACTGCAGCGCCAAGGCGTGGAAGTGATCAGCAAAATACCCCCGCCGTACATGGATAAGGAACATGCTGAAGCGGCGAGGCAGGCTATCGAACAGGCGGACCTCTCGGTACACATGCTCGGAAATCTCCCCGGCACGCCGATCGATGAAGACGCGCCGGACCAGACGTTTTCTGTGGCGCAGACGAGTCTTGCCCTGGAGCACGCGCGATCGCAACTCATCCTTATGCCCGATTCGTTCGCAATCGAAGCGATCGAAGAACCCAGCTACGCCAGCTTCGTTAAGAATCTGCTGGACCGGCCTCGTTCGTCCGGCCGGCTCCAGATCATTCGCGCGGGGCGAACGCAAATGCTGGAAGAGATACTCGCGGCCAAAAAAGCTCTCGAAGACCAGGCCGCAAAAGCGGCTTCCGACGAGGATATTCCGGGCACAGCGTTCGTCGATCTGCATATCAAAGACCTGAACTATGTTTCGGACCTGGTGGGTTACCTGGGAGAGAAAAAAATCACCGCGCTAACCGTGCCTTCGACGGGTCAAAGCCCTACGGCCGGGTTGGCGCTGTTCGAACAAAACCTCAAGAGCGCGCAACTGTTCATCGTCGTGTACGGAGGAGTCGCCCGCGAATGGGTGCTCAACCGGGTATTCGAGGGCTTCAAGATTATCACCTCGAATGGCCTCCCTACCCGCATGGGAGTATACGTCGCTCCGCCCGATAAGCCGCCCGAAGCCGTGAATTTCGGGATTTGCGACGTCATGCTGAACACCAAGCGTTTCGATCCCTCCACTCTCGATCCATTGCTCGTGAGGGGGAATCGAGGGGCGCACGCATGACGCCGCGTGCCAAGGCTGAAAATCCTTACGTCGGTCTGCGGCCTTTCGACAGCAAAGACAGCCTGTATTTCTTTGGCCGCCGGGAGCAGTCGGCGCAATTGATGGAGCGGCTCGTACAAAACCGCTTCTTAGCCGTTGTGGGCAGTTCGGGATGCGGCAAATCCTCTCTCATCCGTGCCGGACTCATCCCGGCCTTGATGGGCGGTTTCATGGTCGATCAGCGGGACAAGTGGCTCATCACGTCGATGAAGCCGGGCGATTCACCGACGTCCAACCTGGCCGCTGCCCTATGTGCAACGTCGAAGCAGGAAGAGCCGGGGGCGAGCGCCGCGTTGACCAACCAGATCGCAGCCGATCAAACAGATGCAGTGATCGACTATCTGGCTCCTCTCCTCGGTGCCGATACGAACTTGCTGCTGCTGGTCGATCAATTCGAAGAGATCTTCAGCTTTCGAGGCAATGAAGACGAAGAGCAATTGGCGCTGATGAGTGCCTCGACGCGGCGAGAACGCGGCGCACGGCGGGAAGAAGCCGCCAATTTCGTAGATCTCATCCTCGCGTTATCGGCAGCCCGAGAGTTGCCGCTTTATGTCGTGCTGACGATGCGCTCCGATTTCCTGGGCGACTGCGATGTGTTTTACGGCCTACCGGAAGCCATGAACCTGAGCCGCTATCTCGTGCCCCGGCTCACGCGTCAGCAACTTCGCGACAGCGTGCAGGGTCCGGCCTTGCTCGCCGGCGGCACGATTACCCCGCGTTTGCTCGATACGGTTCTCAACGACGTCGGCGGGCGATCCGATCAACTTCCGGTTCTTCAACACGCCCTTCTTCGGACCTGGGATGCCTGGCGGGCGACGGGGGCGGGAGCAATAGATTTGCCGCACTACGAGGCCGTGGGGGGATTGCGCGACGCATTATCGAAGCACGCGCAACAGGCGGTTCAGGATGCGGACCGCGATGTCACGGCCAAGGTCTTCCAATGCCTTACCGACACCGATCTCAATCAGCGCCGGGTCCGGCGGCCTGCGCATCTTTCGGAACTCGCGGCAGTGACAGGAGCGACAACTGCCGCAGCAAAAGCCATCGTGGACCGCTTCAACTCGGACGGGCGCTGTTTTCTGGTGGTATCGGACAGTGGAAACGGCGATCTGCGAATCGACATTTCTCACGAAAGCCTCATCCGGCAATGGGGACAGCTTCGAGAGTGGATCGATGCGGAGCGTGTGGCCCGCGACCACTACTTGGACTTAGTCAGAAGCGCTCGCGGCGGCAAGGCGCTGCTTCAAGATCCGGACCTTCAATTGGCGCTCAATTGGCGGGATGAATTTCGACCATCGCCCGAATGGGCGAAGCGCTACTCGCGGCAGGACGGCGATTTCGAAGCGGCCATGGATTACTTAGCGCGCAGTCGCCAAGCGGCGGCCGAAGCGGTACGCCAACGGAAGCGCATGCTGAATTCCATCCGGGGCGGAGTAGCTGTGGTGATTGTGGCCTTGGCGTTTCTGCTAGGCTGGGCCGTCATCGAGAAGGCGAAAGCTGAAAGAGAAAGCGCGCGAGCGCAGCAATCGGAACAGCGGGCGGCAAGCGCAGAAGATGTCGCAAAGCGAACTCGCGAGGAAGCGATTCGGTACGCCGACTGGACCGACAAGCAGATGAAGGAATTGCAAGCCCGTGTGAACGCAGGTGCACCGGTGGGGCAGCAGCAGCCCGCAACGGCGTCAGCCCAGGCCACGAGAGCGCTTCCCGAGGCCGGTGTTCCTAGCGCGTCAAATACCAGGAATGCCGCCACTGCGATTCCGCCCGCCACTCAAGCCCGCGCGCGTACAGCGCCCGCGTCCGACGTTCCTAGTCCAGTCACGCTGACACCGATGGACGGCCGCGACGTAACCTTTCGGGGTGTTTCCCTCAACGGCGGAGGCAACGCCGCCCGAGTTTCGCCGGGAGGGCAGATTAGTATTTCGTTCGATTGGGACGGCCGGATCAGCAAGAAGGACGCGTACTGCCCCGGGTGCATCGTGCAACTGTACTACGGGATCGACCACGCGGTGGGCGGTGCTTCGCGATGCTTCGCATCCGACATCATGGGTCCGGGCTGGAGCGACAAAGGTGAGGTGAAGGGCGTACTTCCCGCGCCGAAAGCACCTGGGACCTACTACATCACCGGCAGTTCGACCCTGGAATATAGCTGCAAGGAAGCCGCGGCCAAGCAGAGCGCTGACAAGAAAAAGGCGATCGGCATGGTCGTTGTCCAATGATCGATACCAAGTGGGCGGCCGCCGTTTGGCGGAAGTATCGGCGAACTTTCGCTTTAGATATAGCAAGTACGCAGCAGCAACCGGAGGGGAGATGATCGGTGTTCGACGTCGATTTACGCAACTAGCTGGGCTGATGATTGCCACAACCATGCCGGCTGTCGCACAGGGAGTGATTACTACTGTCGCCGGAACTGACGTCGCGCTCAACCTGAACGGCAAGCCCGCTCTCACAACACCGATTCTCAGCGCGAACAGCGGCGTGGTCGACAACTCCGGCAACCCGGTGTTCTGGGCAGGCGGATGCACGCTTGTGCGAATCGGCCCGGACGGGATTCTATCCGTGCTTGCGGGGAACGGCATTTGCAGCAATGAGACGACGCCGGTCCTTGGCCCCGCAGCAAGTACATCGCGGTTTCTGTTCACAGCGCCCGTCACTTTCGACGATACGGGGTCGTTCTATTTGCCAAGCGCCTGTGCACTGCTGAAGGTAACGGCAGGTACGGTTTCGATGTTTGGAGCCTGCCCGCCCTGGCGCGACTCAGGTAACGGAGGTCTATTACCACCACCCGATCTTTCGGGGGTGGCGCGAGACAGCGCGGGAAACCTGTACGGCGCCTACATCCAAACCGGCCGGGTCGTTCGCTTCAATGCCGATGGCACGTCGGTAGTGGTCGCCGGCACTGGCACTCCCGGCTTCAGCGGCGACGGGGGACCGGCTACCTCCGCCATGCTGAATTTTCCCGAGGCAATCGCATTCGATGCGGAAGACAATCTGTACATCGGAGATGCCCTGAACAATAGAATCCGGAAGGTCTCTCGAGACGGGACCATCACGACAGTGGCAAGCGATGCCAACGTGAATGCTAGTGGTTTGGCCGTAGTCAACAAGGACCTTATTTACTTCGTGGACGCCAGCCAACGACTACACAAATTCAGCGGAGGAGCAAGCACCGACATTACACCGGCGGGAATGGCTGTCTGGAGCGTCGCAGCCGATCGAACGGGAAATCTGCTGCTGTCGACCTCCGATGGGAAACTAGTCCGGTTGTCGTCCAGCGGCGAAGCAACGACGCTCGCGGGAAACGCCAGCCTCTACAGTACGGACGGGACTATCGCCACGCTCACGCCCATCAACGTTCGTTCTATTGCGTACAACGATGATGGGCTCGCCGTGGCCCCCGACGGCACCGTTTATTTTTCGGAAACCGCATTGAACCGGGTTCGAAAAATCTCGAATGGTATCATCACAACGATCGCAGGGACCGGCTTACGTGGTTTGTCTGGTGACGGTGGTCCGGGTGTCGCTGCCACGTTGAATCGACCGCAGCAATTGGCGCTTGATCCCGCAGGCAACCTGTACATTTCAGATGCCGGGAATACGCGCATTCGAAAACTCTCCCCCACCGGCATAATTTCCACGTTCGCGCAGGGCTTCTTCGGACCGCTGGCGGTGGATGCGACGGGCGTTGTTTACGCGCTCAAGGATTACAGCAATGCCGGGCTAGCCCAAATCTTCCAAATCGATGCGAAAGGAAACGCAAAAGTCGCAGCGGGCACCGGTGTCCTTGGTTACTCGGGCGATGGAGGACCGGCGACCGGTGCGCAACTTTCTTGCTGGGCCATGTCCTTTGATCCCGCTGGGAACCTGCTGATCGCCGATATCTACAATTCGAAGATCCGTAAGGTAACGCCTCAGGGCATCATCAGCACGGTCCCCGGACTCTCCGGCACCTTTCCGGTAACAGCCGTGGCTGGCGACAGGGCTGGGAATATCTATACGTCAGTGAACTATCAGGGGCTGGTCCGGATTTCGCCGAGTGGCGAGATGGTGATCTGGTCCGCCTACGGATCGAACCTGAACGACGGCAAGCTGGCTCCCTTGGTGACGCTTCGACGCACGAATACGGGCGGGGTCGGACAACTGACCGTGGACAAGAATGACAACGTGTATCTGATCGACGGCGCCAACCAAAGGATTCGAGTCATGTTGGCGACCCCGCCCGTCATGGCCGTATCCCCACAAACACTATCGTTCAATGCGTCCGCGGGCGGCGCTCCGGTTGTGCAGACCTTGAAGGTGCAGGGCGAACTCGCTGGTCTCGATTTCCAGGTATCTGCCAGCACGAAAGACGGTGCCGCCTGGTTGAATGTCGATGCCGCTGCCGGCGCGACTCCCCGTTTGCTTTCGATCACCGCGGACCCTGCATCCCTGGCGCCAGGCACATATAGCGGCACCATTACGATCTCGCCAGCCGCGGCGACTCCTGCAACACTTACGGTGAGCGTCGCGTTGACGGTTGGTGAGGCAAGACCTCCACAACTTTCCCTAGATCGCCCGAACCTTTCGTTCACCTACCCGCGGAGCTCTTCCGCCCGGCCAATTGTCGCAACGGTATCGAACGCCGGTGAAGGGGTTCTTCAGTTCACCGCGACTGCGTCAACGAATTCCTCGAGTAACTGGCTTTCGGTCTCGCCTTCAACCGGGACGGCGACTCCGCGAAATCCCGTTCCGGTGACTGTCACCGCGAATCCCGCCGGACTCACCCCGGGCACTTACACCGGAGCGGTCACGTTTACCAGCGATTCGGGACAGCAACTCACCGCACCGGTGACGATGACCATTAGCGAAATTGCCCAAGGTCTGTTGCTCACTCAAACCGGAATGAGTTTCACAGGCGTTTCGAAGGGAGGCGTCGTTCCGCCACAGACTTTCGGAGTCGTTAATATCGGCACTGGCGTACTGTCCTGGAAGGCGTCTACCTCCACATTGTCCGGTGGCGCCTGGCTGGTTGCGACGCCTTCTTCGGGATCGAGTGATGCCACCGCGGCAGTGCCCCAGGTGACCGTCACAGCGAACGCCACAGACCTGGCGCCCGGCGATTATTACGGGTTGGTGCGCATCGACGCTCCAGGTGCAGCGAATACACCTCAAGTGCTGACAGCTTTTTTACAGGTTCTTCCTGAGGGCTCAAACCCGGGGGCGGTGGTACAACCGACGGAACTGATTCTTATGCGCCGGCCTTCGGACATCAGCCCCTATGCAACACCTTCACAAAACCTGACTGTCTACAACGTGAGCGGCTCCACGCTCAGCTATCGGACAGACCGGACCGATTCACCGGCAAGAAACGGGTTGGCAGATCTGATGGTGGTACCCCGCGTCGGCCAAGTGGATCCGGCGCATCCTGCCAGCGTGCTCGTGCAACCCTACTACGAATATTCTGGGACGCTGACGTTCGAATTCTCCGACGGCCGTGTGCAGCCGGTGAAGGTCACAACCGTTATCGGTTCCGGCGACGGCGCCGCTGCTGCACCTTCCAAGCGCCGCCGATCAAACGATGCGGGCTGCGTGCCGACAAAACTGATGCCGGCCGTGACGACGCTCCCACAAGCATTCACAGTGTCGGCGGGATGGCCGGTCGCGCTCTCGGTCGATGTCGCCGACGATTGCGGTAATCCGCACGTTTCGGGGTCGGTGACCGTGAATTTCTCGAACGGCGACCGCGCATTGGAACTGACCTCTCTGAAGACCGGGACATGGCAGGGGACGTGGACGACAGCGACAAGCACCCAATCGGTCTCGCTTGTCATTCAGGCTGCGAATGAAGCGCAGAAGATCAGCGGCACGCGCGAGGTGGACGGTGCGCTGAGTTCCAGCAAGGATCCGCCGAAATTTACTCCGGCACAAGTGGTGAGTACTGCCAGTCCGGTCTCGTTTGTGCCGCTCGCGCCCGGCAGCATCATTTCGATTTACGGCGAACGGCTCGCTGAAAACGTCGATGCCGCTCAAGCCTATCCACTGCCGGCCAAACTCGGCAGCGCAAGAGTGATTATCGGCGACAAAGCAGTTCCGCTGTTCTATGCGAGTCAAGGGCAGATCAATGCGATAGTGCCTTTTGGGTTGAACCTCAACACGACGCACCAGTTGCTGATTCAGCGGGGGCTGACGTATTCGCGCCCAATTCCCATCGATGTTGCACCTGCGCAACCGGCAGTCTTCACCTATCAAGGCGCGGCAATCGCTTATGCCTATCGCGGGACGGACCCGCCGTTCCTGGTTACTCAACAAGCACCTGCACGCGCGGGCGATGTTCTGGTTCTGTATTCCGCCGGTCTCGGACTTCCGGTTCAGGCGGTCGACGACGGCGCAGCCAGTCCTCCCGTGCCAGTTCGCGACAGCGTTGCGGCGACGGTCGGCGGCAATCCGGCTTCGGTGGCCTATGCAGGTCTGCTTGCCGGTTATGCCGGTTTGTATCAGGTGAACCTGACCGTTCCGGATGGCGTCACTCCGGGCGATGCCGTTCCTCTGATGCTCACGGTCTCGGGCCAAACCAGCCCCATCGCCAATTTGCCGATCCGGTGAGTGAAGCGACAGGCGATTTCTCAGAACTCGATCTTCAGGACGAGTTGCACCTGGCGCGCCGTTTCGTTGAGTGGGATCAGTGCGGGAAATCCGGTATCGCGGCCCACGCGTCCGCGGGTAGCCTGGCCGAAAGTAGGCGACGATATCAAGGGATCGGGGTTGTTGAGATTCGCATGGTTCAGGGCGTTGTAGAAATCCGCGCGTAGCACCACACGCGCCGATTCCCCCAGCGCCGGAACTGCCGTCGTGCGGCTGATTGAGAGATCGGCGCTCCACAGTCCCGGGCCTCGAAACGCGTTTCGTCCGGTATTCCCGAGAACGCCTGCCGCTGGCGCGATGAAAGCGCCTGGGTTGAGCAGAATAACCGATCCGGGTTGCGCAGCCGAACCTGTGGATGTAGAGAGTGGAGAACCCGTGAGGCTGGCGCGTTGGTTAGCAATGGCTCCTGTCGAGGGGGCGAGAACGCTAAACGGAAACCCGGTACGAAACGCGGCAACTTCGGCCACACGCCAGTTTCGAGTAAGCACCGAAAGAAGTCCACGAGCGGACGGTATGTCGAACCACGAGAAGACAACGACGTTGTGGCGCTGATCGAAATCCGCGCTCCCTCTATCGGCAGAGCTGTCGAATTGTCTTGAAAATGCAGCAGACGTCTGCGCCTGTTCGCGTCCGCTGAAGTTGACGATTGAGAGGTTGAAGAACTCGCCCTGGAGGGGGTCGCTCTGATTATCGATGGCATGGCTCCACGTCCAGGAAGCCTGCAGATAACCTCGCCGCGGCCGGTAGCGAAGAGTGGCGATCAAGGCATGATGTTCCGACGACCCCTGGTTCGAGCGCCAGAGAATTTCTGGAAGAGCCGTGTTGATTACAGCTCCGGAGCGATTCACGATATCGGTCGTCAGCAAGCCGCGGCCGCGCGAGCCCAGCGCATTCACCTCGAAATTGAGGTTTTCCGAAATCCCTTGCGTGGCGCCAAGGAAATAGCTTTGAACTAACCCGCTACGAAGCTTGGGATCGATAAGCGTCAAGCCCGGGAAGTCCGATCCAAAGGGTACTTTTGAAAACTGCCGAACCACTGTGTTTACGGGCGCAAGATAGTTGGTGCAATCGGCAAGCCGGCAATCGAACGAGGGCGGGACCACGATGCTGTTGTTCTGCGTGCCGGTCCACAAATTGTCGAAGAGACGGTCGTAGTAGATGCCGTAGCCGCCGCGAATCACCGGACCGTGCCACCGCGACGCGTCGTAGGCAAAACCGAAGCGCGGCGCGAAATCTCGGTAATCGCTGCCCCAAAGCGTGCGTGATCCCACTGCCAGCGATGCGCCCGCGAGCGCCTGTTCGAGCGTGCGTCCAGAGCCCAGTTTCGCCGCGGGATCGACGATCGCACCGGTATTTGAAGGTGCGCCGAAGTTTTCGTACCGAATGCCGCCGTTCAATACCAATTGTCGGGACGCACGCCACGTATCCTGGGCGAACAGGAAGTATTGGATATTGCGGTAATGGCGGTCGTAGTTCGGTGCGGCGAAGTTCGGAAGTTGGCTGCGGCTCAGCGCGGCCGTAAGCGTTGCAGGATTGTCGATCAGAAAGTCCAGAATACTGTCGAACGAGTAGCGGCCGTCCTTTCCCGTCGTCATCAGGCCATCGGGATTTCGCACGAATAATCCGCCGCCGGCCTTTGCGATATGCCGACCTCTGGTCCATAGCCAACTATCCGCGAGCTGCACGGTCCGATCGGTGTTCCGGAATCCGTAGAGTGCGGGGCTGCCGGGGAGCAACGTGGGCTCGCTGAGATCGCGCAGCGTGGTGTCGGGTCCGAGTAGAGTCTGAGTGATAACCAGCGTCGGAATCTCTGGATGCGCACGGTCCCACCGCGTTGTGGCACGGCTGAAACTCGCACGCGCTTCGTGCGTCACGTTCGCACCCATTGCGGCGGTGTAGCTGGCGACAACGCTCGCGGCAGGCTGCTCGAGTCCGGACTGAAAGTCTTTATATGGATACCAGATGAAGTCGGGCCAATCGGTGCGGTTGATCGCGGCTCGCAGGCTGAAGCGGTGTGGGCCAGCAATGTAATCCGCACGAGTCAGCGCCAGCGTCCGGTCAATTGAAACCGTCGGATGTACAGCGACATTTACCACATAATCGTCTGATGGGCCGGCCGCAGGTGTTGGAAATCTTTCGAACAGGAGGCGCGCGGGATTGGAGTCGCTGAATTGGCTGGTGAAAAACTCGGTGGGAAGATTGACGTTCATCGCTCCGGTCTCGCTGCGGCTACGATACATCTCGAGGCCAGCAGAAACGAAAAGACGCTTGCGCCACACGGGTCCTCCAGTTTGAAAGCCGTACTGCGTCTCATGGAACGGAGTGCGCGGCTCGCCGCGGGCATTTCGTTCGAAATCGTTCGCGTTGAATGCGTCGTTCTTCAAGTTGAAGTACGCTGTGCCGTGCCACGATTCGCCGCCCGCCCGTGTGATTGCATTGGCGAGATATCCCGAGGTGCGGCCAAATTCGGCCGACCACGCGCTGATCGACACCCGGTATTCCTGAATCATTTCGGGGGCGAGCGCAGTGAGCGGACCGGTCACCAGAGCGTTGTTGTTCTCGACTCCATCGAGCAGAAAGTTGGAGGATGCCGGCCTCTGCCCGTTCACAGAAAGTCCCAGACCGCGCCCTGTGGTGGTGTCGGCCGCGACACCGGGATTTACGGCAAGTGTCGAATACACGTCCCGCCCAGCGAGCGGCAGATTGCGGATCAAGCCGAGATCGATGACCGTAGAAACGCTCGATTCGAGAAAGCCATGGGAATAGAGTGCGGCAGCAAAACTGCTCGACCGTCCTGGATCGAGATCGGGTCCGAAGAAGGGCAGGACGGCCTCGCTGTCGGGGAAAAACAAGCTCCGGTATTGGCCCGTTTCCCAAACGTCCTTAATAGGTCGCAGCCGGAACGACACCTCAAGCCGTCCTGCGACCGCCAAATCCAGGTTCCACAGCTCTCCGGGCTGGTAACCGGGTGCGGAGCAGGCGATCCGGTAGTTGCCAGGCGAGAGAAGGGGAAGCACGTAGTAGCCGCTCGAATTCGAAGATGCTGAGCCGTTGGCCCCCGTCGTCTCGTTACGATACATCACCGAAGCGTGCGCAATTGCCTTTCCGGACAGCCGATCGAGCACGCTGCCCGCAACCAAAGCCTGGGTCGTCTGTCCCCGGCCCGTCCCAGCACACGAGGCGAATACCAGCACTGCGATTGTGCGCCCAATCGGCATGAGTTTCCTGAGTCTACAACAAAACCAGGAGTGTTCTATCATCACAGGATAAAGTTGCCGATCTCGAATGCGGCCGTGAAGCTTCGCATAATCATCTTTGCCTTTACAGTGGGAGCGTTGTCCGCGCAGACCGATCGTGAAGTTCCGTTGGCGCTGGCGGTCGAAGCCACGGGGGCGGCGCGCTTTACGCCGGCCAATTCGAGCCTGAGCCTCGAAGCCAGGCCCGGCGACATCTTCTTCTCCGGCGACACCATCCGCGCCTCGGGAGGAAAAGTTCGATTCATTTCCTGCCGCGACAAAGCTATCTTCGAAATATCCGGTGCAACGGAGGTGCGGTTCGAGACCTCGCGGGCGTTAAGAGCGAGTGCCGGCGGAATCGACGCTATTTCCCGGGGCGACGATTGCTCACTTCCGCCGCTGCCGCGTTCGATCGATCCAAATCTGCAACATGCTGGAGCAGGCGCTCAGAGCGATGAACCTGCGGGAATCGGAACAGCAGGATTCACGAAGCGAATCCAAGACCTGCCTGCGACTTTTGCCGCGGAGTTCGAGCCATTGAGTGCCGCTGCAAAGACCGCGCCTGGCGAGGTCTTCCGCCGCCTGCCGCTGGTGCGACTGCTCGAGAAGCACGGCCTGGCACTCGATGCGGCAGCCGAATTGCGCGGCATCGCCGGGAATTGGCCGGATGCAGCATGGGTGAAGAGTTGGATCTTCGATCTGGAGCAGGCGGCGTCAGCGGTGCGCGACGTGCGCCCGGTGACGGCCAGGCAGGCCAGCGGGAACTCCTATGCTCTTCTGGTGGGCATTTCCGATTTCAAGAACCAAGCGGTGCCCAAGCTTCGCTTCGCACACCGGGATGCCGAAGCCCTCTGTGACATGCTGCACAGCCCGCGGGGAGGTGGTGTGCCCAGCGAGAACCTCGTTCTTTTGACGAACCAGCGGGCAACTACATCGGCGATTCGAGCCGCAATCGAATCCACCATCAAGACACGCGCAGGGCCTGGCGACACTATCCTGCTATTCATCGCTTCGCACGGCGTGGTGGCCGACAGTTCCGGTAAATCGCGGGGATACGTCCTGACCTACGACAGCGACCCCGAAGATCTCGCCACCACTGCGATCCCGATGACGGATATTCGCAAGCTTTTCGAAGACGAGATGACGCACGGGCACCGGCTGCTGCTTTTCGTGGATGTCTGCCATGCAGGACGCATCGGCCAAATTGTGACGCCTGAATCGAGGACGAACCGGCAGGCCGAGACAATGGCTCAGGACGAAGGTCAGTTCTTCGGCTTACTCGCGGCTCAAGGAAACGAATACGCGATCGAGGGCACGCAATTCGGTGGAGGACACGGTGCGTTCAGCCAGTTTCTTCTCGAGGCTTGGAATGGAAGAGCGGATTTCAACCACGATCATCGAGTGACGATGGACGAGTTTGCCCAATACGTGATCGACAAAGTCCCTGAAAGCACCGCCGGCAAGCAGATCCCGAAACAGCTCGGCGACATCGATGCGCAGTATGCAATGGCGCATGAGGACCGCGAAGGAATCTCCCTACTGCCTTTCAGCAGCGAGGTGCTGCTGGCTAAGCGCGCCATGGTCGCTCCGCCGCAGCGCACTGCCCGGCAACTCCGATACGAGGCCACCGATCTGTTACAGAAGCAGTTCGACGATGCTTTGGATCACGGGCGCTTATTGCCCACCGAGGATCAATGCGCATTCACGTTTCTGCGTGCGCTGAAACTCCGTCTTCCTGGCGATGAATATCTGGCGCAGGCGACTCGCTTGCGAGTTGCGCTGGAGGAGGCTGGGCAGAACGTCCTCGCGCTTTATTTGAAAGGCGAGCAGGTTCCACAAACGCGAAGCAGTTTTCTTGCGGGTTCCGCGTATTTCGAATCCGCCGCGTTGCTCGCCTCCGACAGTCTGTATTTGAACAGCCGGGCACTGTTCTGCGAAGGTCGGACACTCATCTTCGACAAGAAGTATCCCGAGGCCATTCGGACTCTCGAACGCTCTCTGCGGCTCGATCCCGAAAGAAGCTATTCGTATAACGCTCTGGGCATCGCCTATCTGGAGCGCGGCGACATCCCCTTGGCCACGGCTGCTTTCAATGAAGCTGTGCGGCGTTCCCCATATTGGGTGTATCCGCTTCACAATCTCGGGCTCGCACAGAGTGAGGCGGGAGATTACGGGGCGGCTCTACGGACCTACGACAAGGCACGCCGCCTCGCGCCAAAGTCGTTCTACTTGCCCTATAACAAAGGACTGCTCCTCGAAAAGTTGCACAGGCGGAGAGAGGCGGAGGAATCCTACCGGCTGGCGATGTCCCTGGATGCGAGTAAGCCGCAACCCTACATCGCGATGGGCCACCTGAAGGCGTCGCAGGGACACTTTTCGGAGGCAGAAAGGTACTACCGGCTCAGCCTCGAAAAGGATGCAGCGAACGTCATCGCGCGGCACGATCTGGCGGTGTTGCTGGCCGGGCGCCGGGGCGGGTTCACGGAAGCCGAGGCGTTATGGCGGGAAGCATTGGCACGCGACCCGGATTTCCTACCGGCACGATTGAGCCTGGCGCGCAGTCTGGATCGACAGCAGCGAACGGCCGATTCAATCCGGCAGTTTGAACTCGTGGTGAAGCAGAAACCTGAGTACGTTGCGGCTCGACTCGCACTAGCGCGACTTTATGCTGCGGCGAATGACGGCGTCAAAGCCGTGGAGCAAGCACACGCAGCGGCACAATTGGCACCAGAAAGCGGTGCAGTTTACGAGACCCTCGGCGACTCGGAATCCGCAGCGGGTGAAGCGCACTCGGCCGCAGCATCTTGGCAAAAGGCGTTCGCGCTCACCGGTGATCGAGACACCCGAAAACGACTACGCAAGAAAATAGAAAGCATTCGTTGAGGTATGCTGACACGACGCCCCCACTTTAGGACTCCAGTGCTGATCTTCGCCATCGTGGCGGCGGTCCCATCGATGTGTTTTAGCGCGCCGAAACGGATCGCACTGCTGGTAGGCATCAATCACTACCGGAATCCAGCCATTCCGGCCCTGAATGGCTGCATCAACGACATTCTAGGATTCCGGGATCTGTTGGTTCGCAAGTTCGGTTTCGCTCCTCCGGACATTGTCACGCTGACAGATGAAAAAGCAGGGCACAAAGCAATAATGGAGACGTTTCGGTCCCACTTGATTGAGAAGGCCGCGCCGGGGGACGAGGTCGTGTTTTACTACGCTGGGCACGGATCGACGGTCGCGGACCTCACGCGAGCATCGGGTCACGAACAGACGATCGTGCCTTGGGATTCACGAGATCCGGAGGGCAGGGTGTTCGACATCACCGACAGCGAACTGCGTGTTCTGGTGGGCGATTTGAAGAAGAAGACGGAGCACGTCACCGTCATTCTTGACAGTTGCCATTCCGGAACAGCCGTGCGCGGCGCACTCGCCAGGTCGATACCGGAGGACAAACGACCTCAGCCACCACGCTCCGGCGAGCGGGATGTACCCGCGCTGGCGGGACCGTCAGACCGAGGCATTCTCTATATAGCGGGCAGTCGCTCCGATCAGGTTTCATTCGAACATGTCGCGAAAGGAACGGCTCATGGCGCCATGTCGTACTTCCTGGCAAGAGAGCTGAGTTCGGCGGCTGCGGATGCCACCTGGCGCGATGTGATGGATCGAGTCCGCAGCATGGTGTCAGCGCGCTATCCGTCGCAGGAACCTCAACTCGAAGGCGGCGCGGCGGACAGGCTCATCTTCGGGGGCGCGGGCTCTGCCGCTGAACCGTATTACCTGGTCTCTCCACGCGGGCGAACAGCCGTGTCCATGAACGCCGGATCCATCCAGGGCATTGCGGCCGGTTCTATCTTCGACGTGTATTCGTCCGGAACGAAAGACTTCGGGCAGGCAACCGCGATCGCGCGAATTGAAGTTGTCCGGGCTTCTAGTTTCAATTCTGATGCGAACATCGTCTCTGGTGGTCCCATAGCCGAGGGTTCGCGCGCCATTGAACGCGAGCGGCGCTACGGCGACTTCCGTTTCCGCATCTACTGGGAAAACGCGAGTGCTTCGCAAATCCTCTCAGACGCACGCGACTCGCTGAGTAGAGAATCGCAATTCGAAATGACTAACGAAGCAGCGCGAGCCGACATGCTTGTTCGCACGCTCACTGGTGGAATTCAGACCGCGGCCAGCGACGGTACTCCGCTTTCGCCCACGCTCGACGCCGCGGGACGCGACACGCTCCCAACCCTGACCGCCCGGATCCGAAGTTGGGCGAAGTGGTATCAGATCCTTTCGTTGGACAATCCGACGTCCGCCCGAATGGTGAGCCTGCGTATTGAACCGGTGGAGCCGCGGATGGACGGGCGGATCGTCAGCGGGGACAGGTTGCGGGTGGTTATCACCAACGGTTCGAAGGCGCGGCTCTTCGTAACGTTGCTTGATCTCGCGCGTACGGGCAGCATCTCGGTGGTCCCGCTCACTGTGGAAGGTGCCAGGGAGCAAGTCGCACCCGGGCAGTCACTGGTCAGCATCATCGAGGCGTACGTTCCGGAGGGCCAGAAATCCGCCACCGACTTCCTCAAGGTATTCGCGACGAAAACAGCAGTGGATTTCAGGATGTTGACGATGAATAACATTAGAGAGGCGTCGACTGCAACTGATCCGCTGACCCGACTCTTCGCCGGTGCCATGACCGGCGACACCCGCGATGTACGTCCAGTGAACATTGCTGATTGGGCTGCGGCGATGCGGCAAATTTCGGTGCTTCGCTGATTGAAGCCAACCGCATGTCTGTCGCGAAAGAATTGCGCGAAGCTTGTGCAATCAGCGCCGAACAGGCCGTATTCGGGCCTCGTCCGCCGTAGCTGCACGCTTTGGCCTCAATAACTTAGGACATGACCCGAGAACTCCGACGCAAGAGGCCGGAGGTTCGAATCCTCTCGGGCGTACCATTTCATCGCTTGCGGTCCGCTGCAGTTTGCTCGTCTTCTTGCATCAAGCGCGCCTCTCATTTCCGCCGTTATGCGACGATCGGTACGAGGCGACAGATGAACACACGGGACATCGCGCGGCGCGAGCTGTTTCACACCTGCGGTCTGACTGCGATCGCGATGTGTTTGGGCGCCAGGACAGATGCGGCGACCGGCAGCAAGCCCCTACGCGGGGTATTTCCGATCGGGCAAACGCCATTCACCGCCGACGACAGGCTCGACCTCGCCTGTCTGGCTACCGAGGTGAAGTTCTGCAACCGCGGCGGTGTTCACGGATTCGTATGGCCGCAGATCGCGAGCGGCTGGACCACGCTTTCCGAGCCGGAACGCCTCGCGGGGGCCGAGGCGATCCTTTCCGCAGGCAAAGGTGGCCGCACAGCACTGGTCATCGGAGTTCAGACCAACGGATCGGATCTCACGGCGGCGAGACGCCTCGCCAAACATGCAGCGCAACATGGGGCCGATGCCATCATCTCGCTTCCTCCTGAGCATCCGAAGGACGAGGCGGAGTTCATCGAATACTACAAGACCATCGCGGCGGCGACCGACCTGCCTCTGATCGCGCAAACGGCTGGAGATGTCAGCGTCGACCTGGTTATCCGCATGTTTCACGGAGTGCCCACGCTCCGGGCCGTAAAGGACGAAGCCGGACGCCCGTTGGCGCGCGTTCGCGAGATCATCGAGCGCAGCGATGGAAAGCTCGCGGTGTTCTCGGGTCAAGGCGTCCGCACGATGATCGAAGAGATGCGGCTCGGATTTTCGGGCCACTGTCCGATCACTGGACTCGCTGACGTGTACGCGTCCGCATTCGACCTATGGCACAGCGGGAAACGGAGAGAAGCGTTCGACATGTTCGGGCGAGTATTGGCGTTCTCCAGTATTCCCGGCGCTGAGGATTATGTCCTGACAGCGCGCGGCATCTTCAAAGAAACTACGAGAGCTCGCGGCGGAATGGGGTTGATGCGCGCCGACCGGCCGCTCACAGAAGAATCAAAGAGCTTCATTCGAGAAGCGCTGAATAGCTTCCTCAATCCCTATCTGCGTGCTTGAGGAATCGATCGAGAAAATCGTACGCCTGCTCGCGGATGGGCGCCGGGAAATCGTGTTGCGCATCGGGATGCACGACTACGATACGGACCCGGGCGCGGGCTTTTTCGTACAGCGGACGCACCGCATTCACGACGTCGTCCACGCCCGAGGCATCGAAGTTCGCATCGTGCAGCGGTGCATTCACAAACAGCGGCCGCGGTGCGATGGCTGCAAGTACATCGGCGAAATCGAACGGCATGCGGTCCGGAGATTTGCCGTAAACGCCGGCAATTCGCGGCATGTACCCCTTGTGCGACCATCCGGTAAGATCCCCTCCCATGTACTTGTGGAACGATGTGAATCCGCAACTGGTGACCACGGCGCGTAGGCGCCGATCGAATGCCGCGACAAAGAGTGAATTGTGACCGCCGAGCGAATGTCCGGCGACCCCAATGCGTTTCGGATCGACCTCCCGCAGGGTTTGAAGCAGATCGATCGCGCGCCGGTGATTGACAATGCCCTTCATGGTGGCACTGGCATAGCCGAGAGCGTACGGGTCCACGTGATAGTCCCCGAAGTTCGGATAGTCGGGCGCGAGGGTCACGTACCCGCGGAGGGCGAGTTCGTGGGCATAGTGCAGATTCGGCAAGCCGCCTAAGCCCGCGGGTTCGGCCTTTCCGATTCGGGTGGTCTGGTGCAGGCAGAGCACCGCCGGTAAGGCGCCGGCGCGCTGGCGCGGAATTAGAAGATAAGCGGGCACGCGGTCGCCCGGCTCGGCTACATAGGTGAGTTTGCGGCGGGTGTAGCGGTCCGTCGACTGCTCTTCGATGATCTCGATTCCTGAGCCAGTTTTGCGCGCGCGACGAGGCGGCTCTCCCATCACGAGTTCCATGCGGCGCTGGATGTCGCGAACATTCGTGGAGCCGGCCAGAGCGACTGCCGGAAACATCAGAAGTACGCGCCGTGTGCAGATGAGCACCCTGCCATCTTACGGAAAATGGCGAGCCGCATGGCTCTTCGAACTCTTCGCCGGGTTCGAGGGTGATAAGTTGTATTCGTCTGACACGACTGCCACGAATCATTTCCGTGAGGCACTCATGTTCCAATTAGCGCCCGTCGACCTTGCGATCATCGCCCTGTACTTCGCAATGGTCCTCGGGATCGGCTTCTATCTGAAAAAGAAAGCCGGGCACTCGACGGATTTCTTCTTCGCCGGACGCAGCATAACGGCTTGGATTGCGGGTCTCAGTTTCGTGGCGGCCAACCTCGGCTCCCTCGAATTGCTGGGGTGGGCCGCCTCCGCCTATCAATACGGACTTCTCGCCACGCACTGGTACTGGCTTGGCGCGATCCCAGCGATGCTGTTCCTCGGCATCGTGATGATGCCTTTCTATTACGTCTCGAAGGCCCATTCGGTGCCCGGGTACCTGAAGCTTCGGTATGGCGAAGGTGCGCGGCTGCTCTCGGCCATTTCGTTCGCCGTGATGACGGTGCTGATGAGCGGCATCAACATGTACTCGATGGCCGTGGTTATGAAGGTGATGCTGGGTTGGGATATTCAATTCAGCATCCTGATCTCAACCCTGACTGTCGGCATCTATGTCGCGCTGGGAGGGCTGCTGTCGGCGATCTTCAATGAAGTGCTCCAGTTCGTCCTCATATGGGCGGGAACGCTGTTGATCCCGATTCTCGGGTTGATTGAGGCGGGCGGTTGGAATGGCATGCTGGCACGCATCTCTCAACGGTTCCCGAATGAGGATTTCACTCACATGTGGAGCAACATGGGTTCGGCAGCGGCGAACCCCATGGGCGTGCACTGGACAGGCATGGTGTTCGGCCTCGGCCTGATCGGCGCGTTCGGGTACTGGACCACCGATTTTCTGGTCGTCCAGCGTGTGATGGCGGCTCGCGATCTGCGCTCGGCGAAAATGGCGCCCATCATCGGAGCCGCATTTAAGATGATGGTGCCTCTGATCGTCATCCTCCCGGGGTTGCTGGGGCGTGCCGTCCTTCCCTGGAAGCTGACCGGAGAGGCGGAAGCGCTTGCCACCGGCGGGCACAGCTACAACGAGGTGATGCCGCTCATCATGGCACGCTACCTCGGACCGGGACTGCTCGGACTGGGCGTAACGGCGCTCATCGCCGGCTTCATGTCCGGGATGGCGGGTAATGTCAGTGCCTTTGCGACCGTGTGGACATACGACATTTACCGCCCTGTTCTTCGTAGAAGTGCGCCGGATGCGCACTATCTGAGCATGGGCAGGTGGTGCACGGTGGCCGGACTAGCCGTCAGCATCGGAGCCGCTTACCTGGTGATGCAATTCGCCAGCATCATGGATTACGTGCAGGCGCTGTTCGGATTCTTCATCATCCCCTTGTTCGGAACAGTGATTATTGGCATGACCTGGAAGCGCGCGACGCCGGCCGGCGGATTTTGGGGCCTGCTCGTCGGTACGCTCACATCGATCGCGCTGTGGCTGTGGGTGAAGCTGGATCCATCGGCGTTGGCAACAATCGCGATGTCGCCGCACGCGAAGGCGATGGCGGAAAACCTTTATCGATTCATCTGGTCGTGGCTGGCCTGCGTCGTGGTAACCATCGGAGTGAGCATGGTGACGGCTCCGAAATCTGCAGTTGAATTGCAGGGGCTAGTCTATGGTTTCACTTCCGTCCCATCCGAGCGCGAAAGGCCGCTGTACGAGCGTCCGCTCTTCTGGGCGGCGATTGTGGCGACCGTATTCCTACTCCTGAACGTTTTGTTCTGGTGATATGAAATCAGAACTGCGAGACCTCTCCCGGAAGCGTCGCGTTTTAGCAGCACTCCGGCGCCAACCGGTCGTTCGTTTACCGACACAGGCCAACTACACCGGGAAAATGGGGCGGCTGCTCGCGGAACATTTCGGCATTGAGCTTGAAGCCGTACCGGACCATTTGGGGAATCACCTGCTGCGGGTCGATGTCGGATACGACAGGCAGGTCAGCGATGATGGCGCGACTGAGTTCGATTGGTGGGGCGCCGGATGGGACACCCGGACCGAGGGATACTGGCACGCATTTGCACCGCTGGCACAGGCGCTGGACCTCGATGCCTTTCGGTGGCCGAACCCTGATGAACCTCGTCTACTCGACAACGCCGCCGCTACCATCAACAGCCGTGGCACCAGCTATTGTGTGGTTCCGAATCTCGGAATGTGCCTGTTCGAGCGAGCCTGGTCGCTGCGCGGGTTCGAGACACTGCTGATGGACATGCTCGATCGTCCGGATTGGGTGTCGGAGTTGCTCGACCGGATCGCGTCGATACAGGTCGAACTGGCGCGCCGGTTTGTCGCTGCGGGTGTGGACGCCGGCTACTTCGGCGACGATTATGGAGCGCAGCGGGCGATGCTGTTCTCACCCCGGCTGTGGAGACAATTGATCAAGCCGCGATTGGCGGCGATGTTTCGCGTCTTCCTGGATGCGGGCTTGCCGGTGATTTTGCACTCGGACGGCGATATTCGCGCGATCCTCCCGGATCTGGTCGAGATCGGGCTAACGACTCTAAATCCGGTGCAGCCCGAGGTGGTGGACCACGAGTGGCTCTATCGCGAATACGGATCGAAGCTGAGTTTTTACGGAGGCATCTCGACGCAGGACGTTCTTCCGCGCGGGGACAGCACGGCCATTCGCGATGCGGTTCGCCGTTGCACTCGAGTCCTTGCTTCGGAGGGTACCGGGTTGCTCCTCGGCCCCTCTCACCGAATGCAGTCCGATATACCCGCAGAGAGTGTCGAAGCGATGCTGGAGGCCTTTGATGAGACGCGATGACGTAGCCGAGATTTTCCGGCAGCAATTTCAAGCAGAACCCGGTGCGTGGGTACGGGCGCCCGGACGCGTCGACCTGATGGGTAGCCACACCGACTACAACCTTGGGTTTGTGCTCACGATGGCGATCAGCCGCGATACCTGGATCGCGGCTCAAGAGAACGGTAGTGGCCGTGTCCGTTTGTTTGCTGCCAACCTCGATTCCTCCGATTGCTTTGATTTATCTGTGGTCGATGTGATCCGCGATCGCAACCGTCCGCTGGTGTGGAGCGATTATGTCCGCGGCGTGGCGTGGGCTCTTTCAGCCGCGGGCCAGCGTCTGAAAGGCTTCGATGCGGTGATTCATAGCACCGTTCCCCTCGGCAGCGGGCTGAGTTCGTCGGCCGCCCTCGAGTGCGCTACCGCGGTTCTTTTCCAATCGCTAGGCGGCTGGCATCTCGAGCCCGAAAAGATGGCGAGCCTTTGCCAGCGCGCTGAGAACGAGTATGTGGGAGTAAGTTGCGGCATTCTCGATCAGTATTCGGCCTGCCTGGGACGCTCTGGGTGTGCACTGTTGCTCGATTGTCGCGACCTTTCGACACAGCCCGTCCCTATCGCCTCCGGCATTAGCGTAGTGATTTGTGATACCAAGTCACAGCGGTACCTGGCTGGAGGAGAATATGGCCTCCGCCGGGCGCAGTGCGAGGAGGGAGCAACTCGACTGGGTGTGCCCGCGCTGCGTGAAGCGACCGTGGCCCGGTTACGGGAAGCAGGTATTGCGGGCGACATCGGCAAGCGCTGCCGTTTCATCATCGAGGAGAACGAACGTGTGCTCGAGCTTGCGGCAGCATTGTCCAGCGGGGATCGAGGCCGCGTTCGGGATTTGTGTTCGGCCTCGTTCGACGGCGCACGGGATTTGTACGAGATCTGCTCGCCATCGATGATCGCGATGATGAAGGCGATCCGTTCCGCACCGGCGCTGATCGGTGCGCGGCAGGCGGGCGCCGGGTTTGGCGGGTGCATGGTGGCATTCGTCGAATCGCCCGGCGTAGACGACTTCGCTTCGGCGGTATCCACCGCCTACTTCTCCGAAACAGGAGTCCAGCCGGAGATCTACACAGTTGAGGCTGCAGAGGGAGCGGGTGCTCTTGCCGCTTCCTGATCTGTCCAGCAACTATCCTGTGCCACCGGAGGAAATCGTCAGGTTCCGCCGCGATGGTCATGTGCTGCTGCGCGGCGTGGCTACATCGGAAGAAGTGGCGGCCTATCGTCCCGTTATCCTCGCTGCACGCGACCAATTCGGCGCGGAGATGGCGCCGATGGAGCAACGCGACACCTACGGAAAGGCATTCCTAAAGGGAATGAATCTCTGGGAAAAGGATGCAGGTGTCCGGCGCTTCGTGCTCTCGCGGCGCTTTGCGAAACTCGCGGCCGACCTGCTCGGCGTGCAAGGCGTTCGGATTTACCACGACCAGGCGCTTCTGAAGGAACCGGGCGGGGGCATTACACCCTGGCATCAGGACCAGCATTATTGGCCGCTCGATACCGACCAAACCGTCACCATGTGGATGCCCTTGGTGGACGTTTCGGCGGAAATGGGAACGCTGCGATTCGCGACCGAGTCGCACCGTCTCCGGTATTTGGGAAACATTCCGATCGGCGACGAGTCGGAATCGAGGTTTGAAGACTACATCCGTTCGCGCGGGCTTCGGATCGCGCCGGGAGTTGGGATGCCGGCGGGCGACGCCACATTCCACTATGGATGGACACTTCATGGCGCGCCAGCGAACGCGACCAGGCGACTGCGCGAGGCGATGACCATTATCTGGTTTGCGGACGGAGCGCGCGTTACCGAACCCGACAATGCCAACCGAAAAAGGGATCTGGCGCGGTGGCTGCCAGGGTTAAGCGCGGGCGACCTCGCCGCAAGCAGTTTGAACCCGCTCGCGTTTCATCGCAGCCGTGAGGAATCGGACGAAGCTCGTCAGTAACTGCCCGGCCCCTCGGGCAAACTGCCTTCGCGGAACACATACGCTCCGTACTTCAACTTCTTGTGTTCTTCGGTCTTGCCGCTCGGCCACTCGATGATCAAGCGATCGGCGGTGTCTCGTTTGCCCAAACCGAAAGTTAGCGGCAACTCGGACTGCGACAGGTAGCTCGACCCGCTCTTGACCATTCGCGACTGCGTTGCGTCAGGAGTTACAACGCGAACCACAGCACCAATTCCATCGCGGTTCGACTTCGTTCCCACTAGCCGAATTCTGAGCGAACGGTTGCCATTCGTAACATCGTTCCTGTAGAGATACGCGGGGCCGTGGTTCGTCGTGATCAGCACGTCCTCGTCACCGTCGCGGTCGAAATCGCCGCAAGCGACACCGCGTGCCACTTTCGGCGAAGCGAACTCGGCGCCTGCCTCGCGCGCCATATCTCGGAAGATACCTCGGCCCTGATTGAGGAATAAGTGCGGGGACTGCGCGTAACCGACGTTCCCACGCACATTGCGGACTGTCGCGTCGATGTGACCGTTAACGGCCAGCAGGTCGAGCCGACCGTCGAGATCGACATCGAAAAAAACGCAGCCGAAACCGAGGCTCGATCGGGAACGCTGTCCGACGCCCGATTCCACCGCGAAGTCCACGAATCCGGAGCCTTTCACCGAATGATAGAGCGCGATCATTTCGTTATCGAAGTTCGTGATCGCGATTCCAGGAATGCCCGAATTTTCGAAATCGGCAACGTCAATGCCCATCCCCGCCCGGGCTTTTCCGTCCTCGCTGAAGGCGACCCCGGCCCGCACTCCGATCTCTTCGAAGGTACCGTTGCGGCGGTTGCAATAGAGCTTGTTGGGCTGCGTGTCGTTGGCGATGATGACATCCGGCCAGCCGTCTCGATCGTAGTCGATCAATGCGATGCCCAGCGATTTCGAACTGGTATCGAAGATCCCGCTCTTGGCCGTAACGTCCTCGAACGTTCCGTCCCCGCGATTGTGAAACAACCAGCAGGTGGACCCGAGGTATGCTTCCGGGGTGCAGTACGATTTATTCTTGCCATCGACGCTGCAAAACACGTCGTGCTCGGGTGCCCATTTCACGTAATTACAGACGAGTAAGTCGAGGTGCCCGTCGCGGTCGTAATCGAACCACATGGCCGATGTACTGAACGCCGATTTGCCGCTCAGCCCGGCCTTCGACGTCACATCGAGGAACCGGCCTTTCCCAGTGTTCTGAAACAGTCGGATCTCGCCGATCCCGGTGATCAGAATATCCGGGAATCCGTCATTGTCGTAGTCGCCGACCGCCACGCCCATCCCGTACATCTCAATGTCGAGACCGGCGCGCCGCGTGACATCCGTGAACGTGCCGTTTCGATTGTTCCGATAGAGGTGCAGCGTGGTCCGCTTTTTCTTGTGTCCTGGCCAATCCATCCCGTTTACGATCAGGATGTCGAGCCAGCCGTCGCCATCGTAGTCGAGCAGGGCGCAGCCCGGGCCCATGGTTTCCGGCAGATACTTCAAACCGAACGCGCCGCTGTTGTGGACATAGTCGATTCCCGCCTGTGCGGTGACGTCGGTGAGGCGGAACCCGGCATCGCCGCTGGCTGTCGCAAACAGCGGAAGTGTTCCGAACAGGAGGGTCCGGCGCGTCAAGCGATGCTCACCAATCCGTTCCGGATCGCGTATACGACCAGTTCTGCCGTGTTGTGGATACCCAGCGTCTGCATGAGGTTGGCGCGGTGCACCGCTACCGTGTTTGCGCTGACCCCGAGCACCACGGCGATGTCCTTGTTCGACTTGCCGAGCACAATCAACTGAAGCACCTCGAGTTCGCGAGTAGTCAGCGAAGGTGCGGAAGACTTCGAATCGTCGGCGGGCAACGCCAGTCGCGGGTCCAGCACCTGGACGCCTACCGCAACGCGTCGAACCGCATCCACCAGTTCCAGATCCATCGCGTTCTTTAGCAGGTATCCGCGCGCTCCGGCGTCCAGGCACATCCGTACATACGTGGGCTCGGAATGCATGCTCAGGATGAGGATGTTTGTTTCCGGAGCCGCCTTCAGCATGTGCCGGGTAGCGACGGCGCCGTTCATACTCGGCAGCGCGAAATCCATCACCACAACTGCCGGCTTGAATTTCGTGACGGCTTCGACACCCTCGTGGCCGTCCTCGGCTTCTGCAACTACGCGAATGTCCGGTTCGTCCTCGAGCATTCGCTTGAATCCGCGGCGCACCAACAGGTGATCCTCCACCAGGACCACCGAGATCGTGTTGCGTACCTCAGACGGAGCTTCCGGCATGCACCTCCTCTGTTTCCAGCGGCACGGTCATTCGCACCAGCGCTCCCCCTGTTGTGCTATCGAGAAACTCGACGGTGCCATTCACCAACTCGGCACGCTCCCGCATTGAAATCAATCCCATCCCTTGACGCGTACGCTCCCGGAAGCCGATCCCCTTGTCCTCCACTTCTAACACAACCGAGGAGGCAGACATCCGCAATCGGACGCTTGCCTCCGCGGATTGCGAGTGGCGGGCGACATTGTTGAGCGCCTCCTGCAGCACCCTGTAGAGATGAATTGCCACCTCCCCATCCAGCGCCCTTCCCGCGCCGTCTTTCTCATAACGGATCGCGATCCCAGTTCGCTGTTCGAAGGCCGGCAAGTAAGTGTCCAGAGCGCTTTCCAGTCCCATTTCTTCGAGGATCACCGGGTGCAGCGCGTGCGACAGCGCCCGCACTTTTTCGAGAGCGCTTTGGACGATCTCCCGCACTTCCAGCAGTTCGGCACGCAAGCCCGATTCCGATCCGTCCACCTTCTTCTGCGCACGTTGGAGCACCGCGCCCACCGCAGTGAGAATCTGCCCGAACTCGTCGTGCAACTCGCGCGAGATGTGCCGGAACGTGTTCTCCTGCATCGAAATGAGTTGCTGCGCCAGTTCGCTGCGCCGCTGCGACAGCGTCGTCACCTGATCGAAGACGCGGCGGTTGTACTGCAGAAGGTATGCGCTCGTCACTGCCACGACAATCAGCATCGCGGCCAGGAATAAGTACACGTTGCGCTCGACCCGCGCATAGATCCGCTGCATCTGTTCGGCTGCCTGTTCCTCGCTCTCGTTATTCTCGATGAGCAGACGGGCGACGGCGGTGCTGAGCGCGGCCTGGCGGGCTTGCAGCGAGAGTCTGATGCGGTCCTTCGCTTCCTGCTCGTCGTGCTCGGCAAGTGCGAAGATACGGTCGAGCGCATCCCAGAACTGCGACATTTGGGAGGTCAGGTACCGGGCTTGGTCGAAGGTGCGAGTAGCAGGCGAGATGCGCGCCTCCCGCTGGACTGCGTCTTCCAAATCGATGCGGATTCGGTGGAATTGGCTTTGCCATGCGCTCAGCGGGTATGGTTCACTTGAATCGAGCATGTCGCGCATAGCCAGACCGAGTGAGTTGAGGTTGTTTTGAATGCGCAGCAGCAACAAAGAATCGGTGCGATTCCGGTCGATGATATTGGCCTGCAGGTCGCGCAACCCGCGGATTTGGACAATCGTATAGCCGAAATACACGGCAACCGCGGACAGTGTCACCACCAATCCAGCCAGTAAACGAAAACTGAGTGCGCGCCTGGATTCCACTTGTTCTTCTATCTGGGTCCACAGCCGGGTATGATCCCATTATCATCGACCGGCAGCGTTGACGCGGACCTCGGCGGGTCCACAGTTACCAGCGGATAAGACCCGAAACAGAAGCCAACAGATATCACGTTACACGTTGTCTCGATGACTGTGAGACAATCGCGGCGATGCTCAAGGCGTCCGGCCCTAACTCGCGCCGATTGATAGTAGTAGGTCGATATCTGCTCGCGCCGGCCGGCACCTCGGCTGCTCTGCTCGCCAGACATTTCCTCCGAGACCAATTGGGCACGGAAATTCCTTACATCACATTCTTCCCTGCAGTGGTGGTGGTTTCCGCGCTCGGCGGAGTGGGGCCAGGTCTGACGACGGTAGCGCTCAGCATGCTCTCGGCGGCGTTCTTGATCAGCCGCCCGTGGTTCCGGTTCGCGTTTCACACCCCGTCGGAATACTTAGGGCTCGCTCTGTTCGTCGCGGTCGGTTGTCTGATCGCCGGGTTCCAGGGACTGCTCGCACGCACCAGACACTCCGAGCATGGTACTCGTCTTCGATACCACCAGACGCTGGCGAGTATCGGCGACGGAGTGATCTCAACAGGAGCTGACGGCCTGGTCGATTTCATGAACCCGGCCGCTGAGCAGATTACGGGATGGCGGAACGCGGAAGCACGGGGGTTGCCGATCTCGATGGTTTTCCGCTCCGCGGATAGCGAGAACGAGCGGGCGCAACCCTCTGTTATCGAGCAGGCGCTCAAGGAGCAGAGAACGATTCATCCCGCTGGACAAACGGTACTTCTTTCGAAAGACGGCCGGCGGCGTCCGGTAGATCACAGTGCCTCTCCGATTCGCGGCGGGGATGGCGAAACGGCCGGCGCCGTGCTCGTCGTTCGAGACATGACCGAACAGCGGGCCGCTGAGGAAGCGCTGCTCCAGTCGCGTCAGCGGATTACGGAGATCTTCAACAGCATTACCGACTCGTTTATTGCACTCGATGCCGGCTTCCGGTTCGTGTACGTGAATCGTGCAGCCGAGCGCGTGCTGGGCCTGCCGCAGAATGAACTGCTCGGTGCGAGCTTATGGGATCGATACCCGGAATTTGCCGGCGGAATTGTCGAGACCGAATTCCGCCGCGCCCTTTCCAGCGCGAGTCCGGTTCATTTCGAGAACGACCAGGAGATTCTCGACGGCTGGTACGAATTCAACGCATACCCGGCATCTGGCGGGGAAATCGCCGTTTACTTCCGCGACATAACGGAACGGAAGCAGTATGAGAGCCTGGTGCTGGCCGCCAAACAGGAAGCCGAACAAGCGCGCGATCTCATACAAACGACGCTGGCGAGTATCGGCGACGCTGTGATCGCGACGGATGCGGCATCGCGAATCACTTTCGTGAATCCCGTATGCGAGCAACTCACAGGTGTCCCGTTTGCGCGGTGTGGCGGGCGGCCATTGGAAGAAATATTTCGAATTTTCGACGCCCGCTCGGGCGATCCCGCGGCCAACCCCGCCGCGACCGTACTGCGCGAGAATCGGTCCGTCGCGCTCGGTGGTGACGTGGTGCTTCATTCGCGAGACGGACGGGTGATCCCTATCGACGACAGCGCCGCGCCGATTCGCGATGTCGCGGGCGAGGTGATCGGCGTCGTTCTCGTATTTCGCGACGTAACCGAGCACAGGCGCACACGCGCCGAACTCGAGCGCAGCGAAAACCGGCTGCGCCTGGCGCTCGAGGCCGGACGAATCGGTGTGTGGGATTGGGATATCCCAACGAACCTCATCGATTGGTCGGAACGTGTATACGAAATTCACGGTGTACCTCCGGGCCAGTTCGGGGGGCGTGTCGAGGATTTCGCCGGGCTGGTGCATCCCGACGATCAGGAGATCGTTCGCTCCCGAATTCAGGACGCCCTCGAGGGCACTCGCGAATACGAGATCGAGTTCCGGGTCGTTTGGCGGGACGCACAGATTCGCTGGGTCTTTACCTCCGCGCGGGTGTTCCGCGACGATGCGGGCACCCCGGTGCGCATGCTCGGCGCGACGATGGACGTCACGGACCGGCATGAAGCCGAGCAGGCTTTGCGCGATAGCGAATCCAGGCTTCAGATGGCACTCGAAGCCGGCCGCATGGGCACCTGGGTCTGGGACCTGAGGACCAACGAACTATCCTGGTCCGCCAGTCAATACCGGCTGCTCGGTGTCGATCCGAGCGACAGGCCTGCCAGCTATGAGGCGTGGGCACACTCCGTTCATCCGGAGGACCTGGCCGGTGTCGAGCGCGTAATCCAAGCCGCCGCGCGCGAACACCGCGAGTACAGCAGCGAGTACCGGGTGATCTGGCCCGACGATTCGCAACACTGGGTGGAAGGGAGGGGGAAGTTTGACTACGGCCCGGACGGCAGCCCGTTGCGAATGGTTGGAGTACTTTCCGACATCACCGATCGAAAGCGGAACGAAGAATCCCTGCTCCGCGCCAACGAGGAGCTGCAGCACTTCGCCTTCGCGGCGAGCCACGACCTTCAGGAACCGCTGCGCACCATCAATGCGTTTTCGCAACTGCTCGTACGTCAGTGCCGCGATGCGATCGGCGCCGATGCCGAACAGTATGTCCGCTACATCATCGACGGTACGCGCCGCATGAGCGACCTGATTCAAGGACTTCTGGAACTCTCGCGGGCGGGCGGTGTACAGACTGTTTCCTTGCGCCCCGTTTCGTGCCAGAATGTCGTTGCTTCGACACTCGAGACTTTGACCGCCGCAATTACCGAGGCTGGCGCTGATATCCGGTGCGACAACCTGCCGGTTGTCCAGGGCGACCCGTCGCAGTTGGCTCAGTTGTTTCAAAACCTCATCTCTAATGCCATCAAATACCGGCAGCCTGGCCTCCGCCCGGAGATTCACATTACAGCGGAACGGTCGAACCCGTACTGGCGCTTCGCAGTGCGCGACAACGGCATCGGATTTTCAACCCGCGATGCCGGCCAGATTTTCGCTCCCTTCAAACGTCTCCACGGCGCGGATGTGCCCGGCGCGGGCATCGGTCTGGCGCTGTGCAGGCGCATCGTCCAAAGGCACCAGGGCGACATCTGGGCAGAGTCGCAGCCCGGCGCGGGTGCGACGTTTTTCTTCACCCTGCCCGCGGCCGAAGCGCTTCCTCGCGGCGAGCCGGCGGCAAATTGACAGTGCCGTTCGTGGTCGGCCGGCTGCAACCGCCGGGGTCAGTTTAGGGGATGATAGAGACATAGATGAAACCTGGGCACTAGACGCGTTCGCCCAATTCACTCAGGCCTTTTCAGCATGCGACTCTCGCGATCATTCGCAGTTGGTGTATCCGTAGCTCTTTTTGCGCTTTGTTTGGGATGCTCGCGGGCGCACGATCCAAAGGCCAGTGCAGCGGACCCGCCTCCCGCCGTGCCCGTCACGGTAGCTCCGGTAGCGGAGCGGACAATTCCGATCCAGGTACGCGCAATCGGAAACGTCGAGCCCTACTCCACGATCAATGTGAAGGCGGAGATGAGCGGCCAACTGCAGAAGGTGTACTTCGCCGAAGGCGAAATGGTGGAGCGGGGGCAGAAGCTGTTTCAAGTGGACCCGCGTCCGCAACAGGAGATGATCCGGCAACTTGAAGCCAACCTGGCCAAGGACGCCGCCCAGGCGCGAAATGCCGAAGCCGAAGCCGCCCGGTACGCCGAATTGTCTCGCCAGGGAATCGTCGCGCGGCAACAGTCGGACCAGTACCAAACCACAGCGGCCGCCTGGCAGGCGACCCTGGATGCCGACCGCGCCGCCATCCAGAACGCACGCCTGCAATTGCAATACACGACCACGTACGCACCGATCACGGGCCGTACGGGCAACCTGCTGATCAAGGAAGGCAACGTCGTGAAAGCGAACGACCTGCCGCTGGTGACCATCAACCAGATCGAACCGATTTACGTCTCATTCTCGGTGCCCGAACGCGAGTTGCCCGAAATCCGCACGCGTTTCTCCACGGGGCTCGTCGTTCAAGCGACGCCCACGGGCGACTCGCATACCGCGGTGGGCAAACTGTCTTTCATCGACAACGCCGTCGATCAGACGACCGGTACCATTCGGATGAAAGCGACTTTTCAAAACCACGACCACCAACTCTGGCCCGGTCAGTTCGCGGATGTTGTATTGACGGTGAAAATGCAGCCGAATGCGATTGTTATTCCATCCCAGGCGGTCCAGGCCGGACAGAAAGGACAATACGTGTTCGTCGTGGGGCAGGATTCGATAGCCCGCTACCGGTCCGTTTTGGTGGGCCGCAGCACTGGAGAAGAGATCGTCGTCGGCGGCGTGAATCGGGGCGAGCAGGTGGTTACGGATGGCCACTCGAAACTCGTGCCCGGCGCCCGTGTCCAGATCGTCAGCCGTGCGGCTACGCCGGCAGACCCGCAGGCCAGCAGCAACACAGGAGGGCCGGGGCGATGAGTATCGCCGGATTCTTCATTCGCCGTGCGGTCACGACGACTCTTGTTATGGCGGGTATTCTCGCGTTTGGCGTCATCAGCTACCGCACGCTTCCGGTCAGCGATCTACCCAACGTCGATTTCCCGACAATCGCGGTCACCGCGAGCCTTCCCGGTGCCAGCCCGGAGACGATGGCGTCGAGCGTCGCGACTCCGCTCGAACGGCAATTTTCTACCATCGCGGGCGTCGATTCGATGACGTCCTCGAGTTATCTCGGGTCCACCAGCATCACCGTCCAATTCGCGCTCGATCGCAACATCGATGCAGCGGCGCAAGATATTCAGTCAGCGATTGCAAAGGCCCAGCGGCAATTGCCCACGGGCATGCCCACGCCGCCCTCGTATCAGAAGGTGAATCCTGCCGACCAACCGATCCTCTACATCTCTCTCAATTCGCCGACCCTGCCGCTCTCCACTGTGAACGAGTTCGCCGATACGATTTTGGCGCAGCGGATCTCTACGATCAGCGGTGTCGCGCAGGTCTCGATCTTCGGCGCGCAGAAGTACGCGGTCCGGGTGCAACTCGATCCTGACGCACTGGCCACGCGCGGCATTAGCGTCGATGACGTGCAGCAGGCGATCTCGCGCAGCAACGTGAATCTTCCGACAGGCACGTTATACGGCGAGCATCAGGCGTTTACAGTGCAGGCCACAGGACAACTCCTGACGGCGGCGACCTATCGCCCCATCATCATCGTCTACCGGAACGGGAACCCGGTTCGACTGGATGAACTCGGGCGTGTGATCGACAGCGTTCAGGACGACAAGTCGGCAAGCTGGTTCAACGATGTCCGGTCGGTGGTGCTGGCGATTCAGAAGCAGCCGGGGACGAATACCGTTGCGGTGGTCGATTCGATCAAGGCTGTCCTGCCGAGTTTCCGGGCCCAGATGCCCGCGGCGATGAGCCTCGACATCCTTTACGACCGCTCGCAGAGCATCCGGGAATCGATCGACGACGTGAAAACGACGCTGCTGATCACGATCGTGCTGGTGATCCTGGTCATCTTCTTCTTTCTCAGAAATGTGTCGGCCACGGTCATCCCCAGCCTGGCGGTCCCGCTCTCGATTCTGGGAACGTTCGCGGCGATGTACCTGGCGGGATACACGCTGGACAATCTTTCGCTGATGGCATTGACGCTGTCGGTCGGCTTCGTCGTCGATGACGCGATCGTGATGCTTGAGAACATCGTGCGGCATCGGGAAATGGGAAAGAGCCGCATGGCGGCAGCCTACGATGGGTCCGCCGAAATCGGTTTCACCATCGTGTCCATGACGATTTCGCTCGCGGCGGTGTTCATTCCGGTGTTGTTTATGGGCGGCATTATCGGCCGGCTGTTGCATGAATTCGCCGTGACCATCGGAATCGCGATTCTCATTTCGGGATTCGTCTCCCTCACGCTGACGCCCATGTTATGCAGTCGCTTCCTCCGGCACCAGGAAAGTCATGGGCGCCTGTTCCGCTGGTCCGAGAAGTTCTTCGATGGCTTGTTGAGCCTCTACGACTGGGGCCTCCGTGGAGTTCTGCGCCACCGCTTCCTGACGTTGATGGCATCGATGGTGATCGTCGTCGCTACCGGATATCTCTTCGTGAAGATACCGAAAGGCTTCATCCCGACACAGGATACAGGCCAGATTTTCGGATTCACGGAAGCGGCCCAGGGAATCTCGTTCGACGCGATGGCGTCGCATCAGCGCGAAGTGGCCAAAGTGCTCCGGCAAGATCCCAACATCGAGAACTTCATGTCGTCGATCGGCGGCTTTGGCCCGAACAACACGGGGCGCGTGTTCATGCGGCTGAAACCCCGGGACGAGCGCCAACTGGACGCCGAACAGATCATCGAGGAACTGCGGCCGAAACTCGCGAGGATTCCCGGGATCAGCGTCTTTCTTCAGGTTCCGCCTCTTATTCGCATCGGCGGCCAATTGACGAAGAGCTTGTACCAATTCACGCTCAGCGGCACCGACACAAAGGAGCTGAATGAATGGGCGCCGCGCGTTGAAGCGAAACTGAGGGAAAGCTCGATTCTTCAGGACGTCACGACTGATCTCCAGTTGACGAATCCCGAGATCACGGTGGACATCAATCGCGATCGGGCGCTCGCGCTTGGAATCACAGCGGACCAGGTGGAAAACACGTTGTACAGCGCCTACAGCAACCGGCAGGTGTCTACTATCTACACGCCTTCCAACCAGTACTTCGTCATCATGGAAGTCGAGCCGCGCTACCAGCGCGATCCCGCAGAGTTGTCGAAGCTCTACGTCCGCTCGAGTGGGGGCAACCTCGTCCCGCTGTCGGAAGTAACGGCGCTGCGGCGTACGGTGGGTCCACTCACGGTGAATCACACCGGCCAGTTGCCCTCCGTGACCGTTTCGTTCAATCTGCGCCCGGGTGTGGCACTCGGGCCGGCGGTCGAAGAAATCAACCGCAGTATGCGCGAACTGCGGATGCCGATGACGATAATCACCGGCTTTCAGGGTAGCGCGCAAGCGTTTGAGACCTCGCTCCAGAGCCTTTGGATTCTGTTGATCATCGCCGTGCTGGTGATCTACATGGTGCTCGGCATTTTGTACGAGAGCTTCATTCATCCTTTGACGATCCTTTCGGGTTTGCCGTCGGCCGGTTTCGGCGCGCTGCTAACACTGATGATCTTCAAAGTGGATTTGAGCCTTTACGCGTTCGTCGGGCTAATCATGTTAATCGGCATTGTGAAGAAGAACGCAATCATGATGATCGACTTCGCGCTCGACGCGCAGCGGAACGAAGGCAAGAGCCCGCAGGAAGCGATCTATCAGGGCTGCCTGATCCGGTTCCGGCCCATCATGATGACCACCGCCGCCGCTTTGTTGGGTAGTCTTCCCATCGCGCTTGGCTTTGGTGCCGGCGCCGAGGCTCGCCGTCCGCTCGGACTGGCGGTTGTGGGCGGGTTGATCTTTTCGCAGTTGATCACTCTCTATCTCACGCCGGTGGTTTACATCTATATGGAATTGATCCAGCAACGCGTGAGCGGTTTCTGGGTCAGACGCAAAACCGGCCAGCAAATTGCGCACGGGCAGAAGCCCGCTCCGGCGCCCGTCTCGCGATAACGCCGGATGTGCGCTCATCCTGAGCTTCCTCGAAATCTCCTGTAACCGGGAGCATCTAACTCAAAGTGAAGGATGCGATACAGAGGCGCATGCCCGCCGGCGCGGAGGTGTTAGCTGGCGGTAAAGGCGTGCATTTCCGGGTCTGGGCTCCAGACCATGAAAAAGTGGACGTTCTGTTGTATGACCCGACTGAGCGGGCGTTCTCGCTGTCTCCGGAACCATCCTCCGGATATTTTTCGGCGCTGTTCGACGAGGTTTCAGCGGGTACGCTCTATCGCTACCGTCTGAGCGGCGATACCTTTCCGGACCCTGCTTCGCGATTCCAGCCAAACGGCCCCCATCAGCCATCGCAAGTGATCAACCCGGACACGTTCGAATGGACCGATCGAGCGTGGCGCGGCGTGGGATTGCGAGGGCAGGTCATCTATGAGATGCACGTCGGCACCTTCACCCCCGAAGGAACCTGGCAGTGCGCAGCGACCAAGCTCGAGTTTCTGCGCGATGTGGGCATCACCGTCATCGAAGTAATGCCGGTCAGCGAGTTCGGCGGAACATTCGGCTGGGGCTACGACGGCGTTCATCCGTTCGCTCCGACCCGCATTTACGGAACACCGGACGATTTCCGAAGTTTCGTCAACCAGGCGCACAACCTCGGCATCGGTGTCGTCCTCGACGTCGTCTACAATCATCTCGGCCCGGAGGGCAACTATTTCGGAGCGTTCTCGAAGTATTACTTCAGTGAACAGTACAAGACCGACTGGGGAGCAGCGATCAACTACGATTCCGAATCTTCCTGCGCCGTCCGAGATTTCATTACCAGCAACGCAGCGTACTGGGTTCGCGAATTCCACTTGGACGGCCTGCGGCTGGATGCCACGCAGGATATTTTCGATAGCTCCGCCGAACACATCCTTGCGGCGATTTGTCACGCGGCCAAAAGCGCGGGGGGAGAACGATCGGTGATCATCATCGCCGAAAACGAGCCCCAAGACACAAAGCTGGTACGGCCGCCACAGCAGAACGGCTACGGCCTGGACATGATATGGAACGATGACTATCACCATTCTGCAATGGTTGCTTTAAGCGGTCGAAGCGAGGCTTACTACACCGACTACGCTGGCAATCCACAAGAGTTTGTGAGCTGCGCCAAATACGGATTTCTCTATCAGGGACAGTGGTACAAGTGGCAGCAGAGGCGGCGCGGCACGCCGTCGTTGGATACGCCACCCGCGCGGTTCGTCACCTTTTTGCAGAATCACGACCAGATTGCAAACTCGGGACGCGGGTCGCGATGTCATCAACTCGCAGATAGTGCGACATTGCGCGCCATGACCGCGCTGACACTGCTCGGCCCGGGAACGCCGATGCTTTTTCAGGGCCAGGAGTTTGCGGCGTCGGCTCCTTTTTACTATTTTGCCGATCACCCGGAAGAGCTGTCTGCCCAGGTCCGCCAGGGGCGCATCGAGTTCATGTCTCAATTCCCCAGCGTCGCGACTCCTGAAGGGGCGGCGTGTGTCCCCGACCCGGGCAACCGGACCACGTTCGAGAAATGCCAACTGGATTGGTCCGAAGTGAAAAAGAACGCGAGCGCGGTTCGGTTGCATAGCGACCTGTTGGAACTGCGGCGTCAGGATCCGGTGTTCAGCGCGCAACGGCCGGGCAGCATTGACGGCGCGATTCTGGCGCAACGCGCGTTCCTGCTGCGCTTTTTCGGAGGCAATGGGGACGACCGGCTTCTGATCGTAAATCTGGGCGCCGATCTGCATGTTGATCCTGCGCCGGAACCACTACTCGCGCCACCCGAAGCTCGTGGTTGGGAAGTGCTTTGGTCAAGCGAACATCCCGGCTATGGCGGTTGCGGTACGCCGCCAGTAGAGACGGAACAGAACTGGTGGGTGCCTGGACGTTCGGCGGTTGTTCTCCGCCCCGGACCTCGGGCTGTAACTCTCCCGTCGCGGCGCGTCTCACAGAAGGATAACGATGAGCGACCTGATCCGAACGATGTCAAGCCCGGAACCGGGTGAATCTGAACTGCTCCTGAACCATGAATGGCTAATCACAAACGGCCTAGGGGGATACGCTTCGGGCACGGTATCCGGAGTAATCACCCGCGGATTTCACGGTTACCTGATTGCGGCGCTGCCCACCCCTTTGGGGCGTACCATGATGTTCAACGACATGGTGGAGACACTCGAGCTTCCGGACGGACGTCAGGTGCAACTTGGGGGCGAAGAACGCGTCGGTTCGAAGCTGCAACTTCATGGCGCCGATTTCCTGCGCGAATTCAGGCTTGAGATGGGGCTTCCGATCTGGCGCTACCAGGTGGGACAAGTATGCCTCGAGAAACGGCTTATGATGCCGAGGGGACAAAACACAGTTTATGTGAATTACTCGATCCTCAGCGGCGACAGCAATATCAAGCTCTCTCTTCGGCCCTCGATCGAATTCCGGCCCCACAATTCACCGGTAAGCGAGCATTACGAAACGGCCTACACCTTGTGCGTCATCGACAAGGACCAATATGAAGTCAGGTCCGATGCCCCGCTTCCGCCGCTCCGGTTCCTGCTGTACGGAGATGACGCGGCACTCACCGTCGAGAAAACTCGAATTGAAGAGATTCTGTATCGGACGGAAGAGCTTCGGGGATATGCGGCGCGCGGAGATCTCTGGAGTCTCGGCTATCTGCACTTGTCGGTGAGCCAAGGTCACAGCGCGACTCTGGTGGCGTCCACGGAGGCTTGGGAAGTAATGCACGCCATGCCTCCGGAGGAAGCCTTTGACGCGGAGTACGATCGCCGCAAACGACTGCTGACCGAGGCCGACCCACGCGCGCGCAGGGGAACTGCCGGTGAACTCGTACTTGCTGCCGACCAGTTCATCATCATTCCGAACGGCCGCATGAAGGACACCGCACGCGCAAAAGCCGCGGGCGATGAAATCCGATCGGTCATCGCCGGCTACCACTGGTTCACCGATTGGGGCCGCGACACGATGATCAGTCTGGAAGGACTCACGCTCACTACCGGACGTCACGTCGAGGCCGCTTACATCCTGCGGACCTTTGCCCACTACATCCGGGATGGCTTGATTCCCAACTTGTTTCCGGAAGGCAAGAACGACGGTTTGTATCACACTGCCGATGCGACGTTGTGGTTCTTTCACGCCATCGACCGATATCTGGAGTACACGGGTGACCGGTCCCTGTTACACCGCGTGCTACCCAAACTGCTGGGGATCGTCAGCTGTCATCTTCGCGGAACGCGGTTTGGCATTCATGTCGATCCTGACGATGGTCTGTTGTTGCAAGGCGCTCCCGGCTATCAACTGACGTGGATGGACGCGAAGGTTGACGATTGGGTGGTCACGCCTCGGCGCGGCAAAGCAGTTGAGATTAACGCGCTGTGGTACAACGCACTGAAGTTGTTGGAGCGCTGGTTAATCGAAGAGGACCGTTCCGATGCGGCCCCCTCGATTGCCGAACACGCAGCGCGAGCGCGGGAATCGTTCAACCGGCGTTTCTGGTACGAAGAGGGCGGGTATCTGTACGATGTCGTGGACGCCGAGCAGGGCGGCAATGATTCATCCCTGCGCCCAAACCAGCTTTTCGCCTTCTCACTCGAGCATCCCGTCTTGGACGAAAGCAAGTGGAAGCCCGTCTTCGATATCGTCACTGCGAAACTGCTGACACCCGTCGGTCTTCGGTCGCTAGCTCCGGGAAATCCGGATTATAAATCACGCTACTTCGGAGATCTTCGGGCACGCGATGCCGCGTACCATCAGGGTACCGTCTGGTCGTGGCTGATTGGACCGTATATCGATTGTCACTTGAAGGTCCATCCCGACAATCCGGAATCGGCTCGCCGGTGCCTAAACGGATTCGTCCCGCATCTTGCCGAGGCCTGCGTGGGATCCATCAGCGAAGTTTTCGATGCGGAAGCTCCCTTCACGCCGCGAGGTTGTATCGCGCAGGCGTGGGGAGTTGCGGAGGTGCTGCGAAGTTGGGTGAAACTGGCCGCTTTCGAGGAGCACGGGCTTGCGAGCGATGATCAAGAAGTGACCGCGCCGGCCCCTCGATAGCCGCTCAGTTCCTGAGATGGAAGCGCCGCACGGGCAGCGGCATTTCGCTGTCCGCGCCTCGCACGCTCTTCCAGATGATCTCGTTCAGAGCGAATTCGGGAGCGAGGTCCACGTCCGAGAAGTCCATCGCTTTTGACTCGCGCGCGCCCCATGCAGTCTCTATGTTCTTGGCGTTCACGTCGGATTGCGGTTCCATGTGCGCGTACGGTGTGAGATCCGGTGATGTGCCGAAAGAGGCATACAAGGGCATGGCCGCGGCATCGTACTGCGTCATGGGTGGAAGTCCGAGCAACAATTCCATCGTTCGTAGTATCGACGAAGTTGTGTACAAAGTCGAGTCAACCGTTCCACGTTTGATGTAAGGGCTGATGACAAGCCCCGCCGTTCGCCGCGCATCCACGTGATCGGGCCCATTCTGCGCGTCGTCTTCGATGATGAAAATCGCGGTTTCCGGCCAGTAGCGCGAGTGAGTCACGCGATCTACCAACTGGCCCACGGCCCAATCGTTATTGGCCACCATCGCGACAGGCGTGAAAGCTCCGGGCACCGTTCCGCGCGTGTGATTTTCGGGCAGGCTCATTACGATGAAATTCGGCAGCTTGGCCGCTGGATTCGGTGAATCGAAATTCTTCTCGTACTGTTCGAATTCTTCGAGGAACACCTTCACGTTGTCTGTGTCGCGCATACCGGGCAGTCGGAACTTCGGCGAGACGTGGCCGACCAGACCCGAAACGCCGGGCGCTGCGTCCATCTGGCTTTCGTCGCTGACTCGCGCCGCGTATTCTCCGTAAGAGCGATAGGTCAAGCCCGCCTTGGCAGCGAGGTCCCACATGTGTCCGGACGACGGAATGTTGGCCGGTCCGTTCGTGGCCGTGCTGATGCCTCCGTATTGCGGTGGCCACCGCTTCTCGTTGAAATCCGTCGCGTAGGCGGAGTTCGACCACGAGTGCCCGTCCACCGAAACCTCGCCATCGCAGTAAAGATTGTCGAGCAGCACGAACTGCTCCGCGATCTTGTGCTGGTTCGGCGTCACCTTTTTACCGAAGATCGCCAGCCTGGCGTCTCCGTTCCCCTTGGATACATCGCCGAACACCTGGTCGTAGGTGCGGTTCTCTTTGATGATGTAGATGATGTGCCTGATGGGCGAGCCTGCCCCGACCTGTTGAGGCACCAGGGAAGGTCCGGCTGCGGGCGGCCGCGCTTTCGCCAGCAGATCGTCGTTGTACGGGCAGTCAGCAAGGGACTGGCGCGTCCACTCGAGGATTTCGCTTTTCAAATTGCCGAGTGGGATCACACTGACGCTGCCCCGTTGCAGCGCGCCGATGTGCCGTTTTGCATCCGCTGGAGATAGCGGACTGGTAGGCCCCGTCAGGTTCGCGTAGCCCCCGAGCCCCTTCGACGACCCGACATACAGGAATTTACCGTCCGCCGATACGCTCAGGGCCGACGGATACCAGGTCGTCGGAATGAAGCCCAGGATGTTCGATCCGTCATCATCGGAGACATCGATCACCGCGATGTTATTGTTATCCGCATTTGCAACGAACAGAATTCTCCCGGTGGGATCGACTGCCAGTGCGTCCGGTGTCGAGCCTAGGGGCGCCATTTTGTACATCGAGGTCGAGATCACGTCCGTGGGTCTCAGTGTTTTCGTGTTGATCACGTAAACCGAGTTCTCGTTCGCGCATGCAACGAACAGCCGCCCGTCTTTCCCGAGAACCATGTCATTCGGGTTATGGCCGACGCGAACCACAGCGCGGGCTCTGTTCGTGGCCGTGTCGATCACCGATACGGAATCGCTCGCCCAGTTCGATACGAACAGAGTATCGCCCGTCGCGTCCAGCACGATATCGTACGGATTGATCTCGACGGCGATCTCCGCGACGCGTTCGCCGGTTTGAGTGTTGAACACGACGACGTGTCCCGGCGTGGGCCTGGTGCCGCGGTTCGCCGCATAGAGTAACGGTTTCGTGGGATGGTGCACGAGCCCGGACCAGTAGATCTCATTCATGGGCAACCGGTGGTGCAACTCAACGATCGGCTCCTTCGACAGCGAGCCGTCTCCGTAGTGAAACCCGTAGACGGGGGCCGCTGTCGGATTGCGCCGGCTCTGCCCGTTGCCGCCGGAAACGTACAGCGTCTTGCCATCCGGAGCCCAGGCCATGCCGAGCCATGCCGATTTCAGACCGACATGCTGCATTATTTCGACCTTCTGCGGGTCGATGACGGTCAGTGCATGCGGGTTGTAACCGGAATTCAAGGCGATGACACGCTTTCCGTCCGGGCTCGGCAGCACATTCAAAACGTAATCTTCGGTCACCACGTGACGCCCGGCAGGCGTGAGTTTCCACCCATTCGGCAGATCGACGGCGAGGCCAGTACCGGCGAGCAGAATCAACGCGAAAAGTGTCCGCATAGAGGACAGGGTATCAGGCCCGGATGACACATTCGTGACGGCGGTAAGATGGCGTTTACCATGCAGACTCGACGACGCGACATCATTCTCGGCTCGCTCGTGGCGGCCTCCGGAGCAATGGGACAGCGCACCGCGGCAGGCGCCGCCACACGGTTCGTGCGGTTCCGCGCCGGATCGTCCAGCTCTTATGGAATTCTCGACGGCGAGACGATCGCGGCGATCGACGGCGACCTGTTTGGAAACCATAAGAGGACCGGCAAGGAGTTCCACCTTCCCGACGTGAAACTTCTCACGCCCTGTACGCCTTCGAAAGTACTCGCGGTTGGGTTGAATTACCGAAGTCACATCGGAACCGCAAAGCCTCCATCCCGTCCGGAGATCTTCTACAAGCCCATTACGTGCCTTCAAAACGCGGGCGATCCCATTACGATCCCCGCGGATTCGAGAAACACTCATTACGAAGGAGAGCTTGTCATCGTCGTTGGCAAACGAGCTTCGCACGTGACGGAAGAACGGGCAAAGGAGTGTATCTTCGGAGCGACATGCGGCAATGATGTCTCCGAGCGCGACTGGCAAGGCGGTCCCGATAAGGACCTTCAATGGTGGCGCGCGAAGGGTGCGGATACATTCGGTCCGCTTGGCCCGGTGATCGTGCGCGGCATTGATTGTGGGAATGTCTTGTTGCAGACCCGGCTCAACGGCGAAGTGGTACAGAAGCAGAACACTTCGGATCTCTTATTCAACGGTCCGCAAGTCGTAAGCTTCATCAGCCGCTATGTGACACTCGTTCCTGGCGATGTGATTTACACCGGCACGCCCGGCGCGACCCGGAAGATGAAGCCAGGCGATATTGTCGAGGTGGATATCGAGGGTATCGGGGTGTTGCGCAACCCCGTGAAAGGATCGTCGCAGAGTTGAGGACAGCGATCGCACTGCTGCTCGCCGCCGGAGTGATCTGGGCGGAAGCGGCATCGCTCGACCAGATCGAACACGCGATGCGATTAGCGCGCGAGCACAAATTCACTGAAGCGCGGGCCGCCATCGCTCAGCTATCGAAGCCATCGGATTCACGACTGAGAATCCCGTGGTTCCGGTTGCGGGCGGCCATCGCATCCGGGCTCGGGGAGCACAAGACCGCCGCGGAAGAGATGAACACGGCCCTCGCGCTCGCCCCGAAGGATCCGAACATCCTCCTCGCTACCGCGGTGGCGGAACGCTCCGCCGGCCTGTTGGACGAAGCGCTGCATCACGCGGAGGCTGCGCATTCGGGGGCCCAGAATCCGGTGATCGAGACATTCATCGGCGACCTTCAGGAGCAGCGCGGGAAGTACGTCGAAGCCGCTCAGGCGTATCAACGTGCCGCGGAACTTGCGCCCAATCAGGAGCAGTACCGGCTGAACCTGGCGTACGAACTCGTCCGGCACCACACGTTTGAGCCGGCCATCACGGTGTTGCGCCAGGCGGCAACGGCGTTTCCACAGTCACCGCGAATTCCGACGGTGCTCGGCGTTGCATACTTCGCGATAGCAAAGAACGACGAGGCAGTTGCAAGTCTTGCTGATGCGTTGCGCATCGATCCGGAGTTTGCGCCCGCTCGCACTTACCTGGGCCGCATGACGCTTGATGCCGCAGCACCGGATCCACGCGCCGTCGAAGCGCTGTGCAGGACCAAGGACGCACTCTGCGCCGCCGCCCGTCTTCGAGCGAACCGCGACGATACCGCGGCTTTCGAGGATCTCCAGCAACTCGCACAACCGGGCGACGCGATCGGGCATTGTGAACTGGCGCGCGCCTATGAGTGGCGCGGGGATTGGGAGGCGGCACGTCCGGAAATGGAAGCATGCGTCAAACTCGAGCCTTCCAACCCGCAGCATCATTACCGGCTCGCCCGTATCTACCAGAAACTGGGACAGCCGGATCTTGCGCAACGCGAGGCGCAGTTGCAGAAAGAAACTGCCCAGCACGCCGCCGACGAAGCACAGCGGCGGGCCGACGCGGTTGAAGTGTTTCATTACGTCATCAAGCTGTAGCGTCTTACCAGACACGGCACGCTTTGGCGCGCACCATCGGCTGACCTGCTTTGCACGAGAATGCCGCTGCGAATTCGGGCATGTTGGAAACTACCCCGTTGATGCGGTACTCACCGGGCGAGTGCGGGTCCGTAACGGCGCTAACCCGCTTGCTCTCGGGCCGTTCATCCCCGCAATCCCATTGCGCGAATCCCACGAAGAAACGCTGCTCGGGTGTCAAGCCGTCCCGCGGTTCGAGTTTCTGGTCCTTCGTCGCGTTCTTCCACGCGATGTACGCCAGCAGGGTTCCACCGAGATCGGCTACATCTTCGCCGAGTGTTAAACGGCTGTTGATCTTGATGTCACCGATCACGGTGTAGTCGCCGTACTGTGCGGCGACGCAGTCCGCGCGCTGCGAGAACTGCTTGGCATCCTGATCCGTCCACCAATCCTTCAGGTTCCCTCTCGCGTCGAACTGCCGCCCCTCATCATCGAAGCCGTGCGTGAGTTCATGGCCGATTGTCCCGCCCGTATTGCCGTAATTCGGAGCGTCGTCCATTTTGGGATCGTAGAGCGGTGGTTGCAGCACTCCCGCGGGGAAGTTGATGTCGTTCATCTGGGGATCGTAGTAGGCATTCACGGTGGGCGGAGTCATCTGCCACTCGCCCCGATCCACCGGCTTCCCGATCTTGGCCAGTTCGCGCCTGCGCTCGAAGGCATTCGCTCGCTGGACATTCTCCATGAAATCGCCACGGACGATTTCGAGCGAACTGTAGTCCCTCCACTTGTCCGGATATCCCACCTTGTTGACGATCGAATTCAATTTCTCCAGCGCACGCTGTTTCGTCGCATCGCTCATCCACGACAATTCGCGAATTTCCGTGCCCATCGCGTCTTCGATAAGGCGTGTCATCTTCAGAACATCCGCCTTTGTCTTCGGCGAAAACGTCTTGTCGATGAACACCTGGCCGAGCGCCTCGCCGAGGTCGCGGTCGACGTACTGAACACAGCGCTTCCAGCGCGGCTGGATCTCCATCACTCCGCGCAAGTATGAACCGTAAAACTGGAAATTCGCAGTCACGAATTTCGACGAGAGGAACGGTGCCGCGCTGCGTGTCGCATGCCACCGAAGGTACGTCTTCCAATCCGACACCGGCCGCGTTTCGAGCAACGTATTCATCTCTTTGAAGAACGCCGGCTCGGTGACGTTGAATTCGGAGACAGCGACGCCGGAGCCTTTCAGATAGCCCGTCCAATCGAACGCGGGAGTGAGCGTCGCGATTCCATCTCGATCGTACTTGTGGAAGAGTTTGTAGGGATCACGCTTTTCGACGCGGGTGAGCGACGCTTTCGCCAGCGCGGTCTCGATATCCATTACCGTCGCTGCGCCGGACTTCGCCTGCGTGGGAGAATATCCACTCAGTTCGAGCATCTGCTCGACGTGCGCCAGGTATTTGGCTCGAGTTTCAACCGACTTCGGATCGGTCTTCGTGTAGTAGTCCCGATCCGGAAGCCCGAGCCCTCCGCCGCCGGCGAACGCGATGATGCGCGTTGAATCGGCGAAGTCCTGGTTGGATGAGAAGCCGAATAGCATCCCGCGGCTTCCGAGGTTCATGTGCAGCTTTGCAAGAAGCGGGCCCAAACCCTTCGTCGACTTCAGGGCATCGACCTCATCCAATGTTTCTTTGAAGGGAGCGGCGCCGGCGTTCTCAATCGCGCCTTCATTCATGCAGCCCGCGAAAAAATCGCCGATTTTCTGTTCGGACGCGTTCCGGGTTGCTGAAGGTTTGGAAGCCTCCTGCAGGATCCCCCACAGGAAACGCTGATTATCGTCGGCAACCTTCGAGTAAACGCTCCAGCGCGATTGATCCGGAGGAATGGGGTTACTCTTGTTCCAACTACCGCAAGAGTACTTGAAAAAATCGACGCATGGGTCCACGCTGCGATCCATCGCAGTCGTGTCCAGGCTCGGGGTATAGGGCAAAGATGATAAGGGACGGTCCTGTGCCGGCGCGAGCGCTGCGGCAACCGCCAGTAAGAGCAGTGCACGATGTGCCATCTGCTCTATTGTCGCCGAGATGCGCTAGCCCTACCTTCGCATTCCTGAACGGCAAAAGGGCATTGTCGGTGGCTCCAGTGCTGTAAGAGATGGTCAGCGCGTGCTTTCGCCTCGAATATGTGCTACATGAAAGATATGCATGTATTCGAACGGGATGTGAATGGCTGCCGCTATCGTATCGCGGCCCAGTCGGTGTGGGACCCGGCCCGTGGTCGCTCGGTTGCGCGCCAGATTGTGCTTGGCTGTCGGTGGCGGCGAGAAGGGGTACCAGTTCAGCGGTTGAGAGGGAGCCACGTGTGGGGTTACGCTCTGGCCGCCGGTAGGCGCAGAAATGGGGAAGCTGATGGCTTCCTCTCAGGTGGGGTTTTCTTCGCTTTTGACCAGTGGGGTGCGATAAGTCTTGCCTTTGATTTTGAGGATGATCGCTCCTTCGACGAGGCGGTCGAGGAGCGCCATCGCCAGCGGGCCATCGACCAGATACTCGGCCCATTTGTCGAAGTCCACGTTGGTCACCAGCGCGGTGGAGCGCTTCTGGCTGCGTGCGGCGATGATCTTGTAGAGCAAGTGAGCCGCCTGCGCGCACTCGGTCCGTTCGATGCGGTCGAACCCGAATTCGTCGATTATTAACCAGTCCGGCCGTGTGTAGTAGCGCAGGCGCGCGGGAAGAGTCTTGTCGGCAAGGGAAGCCGTCAGATCGGCGAGTAACTCGGCGGACGTGCGATACAGAACGCGGTAGCCCTGGACGCAAACTCTCTGTCCCAGGGCCTGAATGATGTGGCTTTTTCCGATCCCGCCGACCATGATCAGGTTGTTACGGCGCCGGATGAAATCGCCGGTGGCCAGTTCCTCAATCTGCACGCGGTCGAAGGCTTTGGGATTGAACCGCCAGTCGAACCCCTCCAAGGTCTTGGTGTCCGCAAAGCGAGCTTCCCGGATCCGCCGCGCGACAGCGCGTTCGCGACGCGCGTCGGCCTGAGTCCCCAGCAGCAGATCGAGGAAGTGCAGATGAGAGAGATGCTCTTTCTCCGCCTTGGATAGTACCTCGTCCAGCGATGCGCCTTCCAGCGGAATCCCCAGCGTCGCGCAGTGACTCAAACACCGGTCACGCAGAGGGGTCGTCGTCTTCGTCGCTTTCATCGTGGGTCACCGTTTCTTCCAGCAGTGCCTGATACTCCGCCGGGGAGCGAGTGGCTACGGGAGACTGCCGGAGGATCTCATCAAGTTGGTCCTGCGCCTCGGCCTGCAATGATTCCCACCCGGATCGGGGGCGTGCCTGCGCCGCCAGGATCCGCTCCACCGCGGACCAGGAGCAAGCGCGGTAACGGACGGCGCGCTGGAGTGCGCGCGCCAGATCCTCGCGGTGGTATATGGCAAGCAGGCCCAGCACGCGCCCGGCTTCATCTTTACCACGGCGCCTGGTGCGGACCAGTTCGTCGAGGAACAGGACTCCCTCCGCTCCGAACTCCGCGAAACGCTGTTTCAGCAACTCGTATTTCTGATGGTGATCGCGTCCGGGAGAATGCTCGGGAAGACGGCGCTTCTCCCCGCTGATTCCGGAAGGGTACAGCTCATGACGGGCGATCTCCTTCACCTCGGGGCCGTAGACGATCAGTTCCTTCTCCGTGATGCGTATCGGCAGCAGTTCACCAATGCGCTGCCATGGCACGGAGTAGGAGTTCTGCAGGTACGCCACATGACCTTCCGGGTTCACCGTGCGGTAGAAGACTTGGGCGGTATCGTAGGCTCGCGCCGGCAAACGTAGCAGGTGCGGTTTCTCTTCCTGGTACAGATCGATGGGGCGGCGCTTGGTTTCCCGGTGTAAGTGCACGTCGGCGACTTCCGCAAGCCAGAGTGCCGCGGTCTCGTTGAGGTGCTCCAGCGAAGTGAAGGTGCGGCCGTTGAGCAGGTTGGATTCCAGGTAGGCAAATGGCCGTTCGATTTTACCTTTCGTCTGCGGCCGATGGGGGCGGCATGCCCAAGGTTGATAACCGTAGTGCGTGGCGAAAGACAGGAACCGGGTGTTGTAAATCGGCTGATCGCCATCATAACCAGTCACCACTACTTTCATGTTGTCGTACAGACAGGTGGCGCACAGACCATCGAAGTATTCGAAGGCCCGCACGTGTTCCCGGATGGTGGTGGCAAAGTCCTGCTTCTCCACAAACCGCACGTACTGGCGGCGGGAGTAAGCCAGAATGTAGCTGAAGGCATGTACCCGGCGACGGCCTTCGGCGGTGAAAGAGATATCGTACGGCGAATAATCCATCTGGCCTTGCACCCCTGGACCGGTTTCGAATCGCTGTACAGGCAGTTTCGGCGCGTGCGGCCGGAGCACACGCAACCGCTCCCGCACGATCGTGTAGTGCCCTTGGAAACCCCGCCGGCACAACTCCTCATGCAAGCGGACCGCTGTGATGTTCGGATAGCGCTCCAGCAGTTGTGCAATGTGATCGGCGAATGGGTCCAGCACACTTGGCCGCCGGGGACGTTCCACTTCCACCGGTTCTGCCCTGTGCTTTTCGTGCCCCACCAGCACGCGGGCCACGCTCTTGCGGGCGACTCCCAGGAGCTTTGCGATACGGCGCTGCGAAGCACCGCCATAGTGCAGGCGGATGATCTCGTTGCGTGTCGATTCCTTCATGCGCGCTCCAGTTCGCCGACGAAATCCCGGCTCAACGCAGCCACCGCTCCGGCATCCCGCGCCAGCCTTTGGAAACGAGGCAATAAGATCACCCGATCCTGCGGTGTCAGCCCGGTGCGCCCCTGGTGCGCCAGCCACACTTCCATGCGCCCCAGCACATCCAGCAGCATTCCGACGCGCTTCCATACCTGGTTTCCGGCTTCGCTCAGCCGCGGGTCGCGCACCGCGGGGAGCACTCCCTTGGCCTGCGAGAGCGCTTCGCGAGGATGCGCCAGGAGATACTCTTGCTGGCGTCGTTCGGAGCAGCGAAGCCAGAGATCCACCACGCCGCCCAACTCCGCGTTCGACAGCGCCTCGCGCCGGATCGCTTCCAGCACTTCCTTCTGGTTGCCCTGCGGCAACCGCACGATCTGTCGCGCCGCTGTGGGTGTCAACAATCCCACGCGTAGTTCGTCTTTCGCCTTCGGTCCCAACCGCTCGATCAGCGCCAGTCGCCGGCACACCCAGCTCTTGTGGCGTCCTAACAGCTCTGCCACCTCTACCTGGCTCAAGCCGTCTTCCCGCACCAGCGCCTGGATGATCCAGGCTTCTTCCAGTTCCCGCGTGCGTCCCCCCGCACGATTCAGCCCATAGATGGCGGCTTTCGCCTGACGCTCATCGGCCTCCATGAGCCGCGCCGACAGACGCGGGATCTGCGCCAGTCCGCGTACCGCGCCTAGGCGTTTGAAACCGTCGATCAGTTCGTAGCGGTCCTGGCGCCGGCACACGACGACCGGCGACAGCTGCCCATAGCGCTCCAGCGACCGAGCCATGGCGCGTTCCGCTTCCGGCACGTGTAAGCGATAGCGTCCGTAGTGTTCGCCGATCTCCTCCCACTTCAGATCGAGCAGCTTGTTGTCGGCCCAGCGCAGCACTCGCGTCCCCTTCCTTGCGGGACAGGTTGAATGTAAGCCAGTGGCCGACGCCGATCAATACGTCATGGTTAACTGGCGGTGCCATTCCCACCGCCTGGATGCATCGCCGCGCGTCGGATTCCGCTCAACCGGCGCGTGTCCGTTGCCAGTGTCGCTCGCGTTCCCAGACGCGCTCCATCGCACGCCGGCACTCGTGCGAGCAGAAGTGCTGCGACGGCGAGCGCCGCTGGCGCACGAATCCCACGTAGCAGCCTGGCCGGTCACAACAGGCCTCGAAAAAACTTCTTAGTGATTACCCTCGCGCCCTCTGGAACGGCTTCGTCTACTGGTGGTTTTCGGCTCCTGACGCGCTCCCGGTAACGCCGGCTCTGCCGTTGCGCTTCTGTTTGCCGGCCGCCGTGGTCCGGTAGCTCTCCTGCGCCTTCCTCCGCGACCAGGCCCGCGCCGCCTTCCGGCACGGCTCGCTGCAATAGCGCTGCAGCGCCCGTCGTGGCCGAAAGCGCTGCTCACATCCTTTGAGCAGACACAGTCGAGGCCGCGGTCGGCGCGCCAGCCGTTTTCGCGGGCCGCCCGCTTGATTTTCGGGATGGCTTGTAGCACTCTCGGGAGGGCCCAAGGGAGGTCATTGCTCCCAGAAGCTCCTGCTCCGGAGAGGATTGCACTCCTCTCCGGGGCGCAGCAGATCTTCGGATCAATACGAGATCAACAACTCTATCGCAAAGATCAGCTGCCCGCGCGCCTTCCTCTCCTCTCAGGCGTTCTCTTTTCCCCCGCCAGCGGCGGCGCGGTTGTGACTCCCGCCGGCCGGTCACCATCGTTTCCTTTGAAACCAGTTCAGGTCGGCTGGTGGCCAGTCACCGCCACTCACCATTGGCGGAGTGGTCCCCGCGGGCCCGCCAAAATGGCACCCTCTCCCGCCGCCGCTAACACTTGGCCCGGCAACAGCGGCGCCGGTCGCCGATCTCGCCGCCACGCGAACCGTGGGTACGCGTGCCGTTGGGGATGTCGGCGCTCTGATTTGGGTCGCCGAGCAACTCGATCTGATAACCCACATCGACCGGGCATGCGGCAACCTGGGCGCCAAGGACGGCCCCTCTGTCGGCGAGTTGGCTGTGGCGGTCGCCATCCAGCGGGCGTGCTCGCCCGGACCCAAGCGGGACTTGGCGGAGTTTCTGGATGAGAGCGTGCCGCGCTTGTCGTGTCTGCCATCTTCGGCATTCAGCGGACAGGCATACCATCGGGTGGCCCAGCAGGTCAGTGATGAGCAATTAGAGCAAGCGCAGGTAGCTATTGCGAAAGCGGCGGTGGCCCGGTTCGAGCTTTCAGCCGACGTGCTGGCGTTCGATACAACCAACTTCGACACCCACATCGCGACGGTAACACCCGGCAAGTTGGCGCGTCGCGGGCATGCTAAGAGCAAACGGCGTGATCTGCGCGTGGTTGGGCTTGGCGTGCTGGTCAGCGAGACGGGCCACGTGCCGTTGCTATACCGGACCTATTCGGGGAACAGTTCGGATCAAACCGTGCTGGGTGACTGCCTGGATGGGTTGAGTGCGCTACACCAGTCGCTGGACGAGGGGGAGGGACGTCCACGAGCGCAGCGGACGCTGGTGCGGGATGGCGGAAGTTGGAGTCCTCAGTTGGAACTGGATCTGGACGTGGCCGGCTACTACAGCCTGATCTCGTTACCGCTGGGACATGCGGCTGCGGAACAGGCGCTGCAGATGGCGGCCAAGCGAGGTGCAATGAAGTGGCTGACTGGCAAACTGAGCGAAGTACGCGCGGCGCGCGTGCGAGCGAAGGTCGGCAAACTGGACCGCACGCTGGTGGTGGTGGAGAGCCAGGAACTGCTGGCGGGTCAGAAACGTGGCATTGCGGTGGCGTTGCGCAAAGCGAAGGCGGAGTTAGGCAAACTGGATCGACTGGTGCAAGCGAAACGCATCTCGCGCAGCAGCCTGGAGCAACGGATAAAGAAGACGCTTGCCCGCGAACATTTGTCGAACTTCGTGGTGACGAAGGTCGGCGGAGGCGACACCAATCCGACCTTACGCTGGCATGTAGATGCGGCGTTGCGCCGCCAACTGGAGAAGACCCGGCTCGGACGGCGGGTGCTGTGCACGGATCAACACCTGTGGAGCACGGGCCGGATTGTGCACGGGTTCCGTGGTCAGTGGAACGTTGAAGAACTGTTCCGCCGGGCCAAGAAGGGAGGCGTGGTGCCCTGGGGACCGTCGCATCAGTGGGCGGACGGGTCGCTACGTCTGCATACCTTTGCCACTGTGCTTGGGCTGATGCTTGTGAGTCTGGCGAAGATCGCGCTTGGAACAGGCAACTCCGCCCTCGCGATGATGGGCGAGCTAGCCGAAGTCCGCGCGACCCTGGTGCGTACGACGACGCGCGGGCCGGGGCGTCGGGCGACCGTGATGCTTGCACCGGACCTGACAGCCCAACAGCGCCGGGCGGTGAAAATCTTCGACCTCGACCGCTGGATGCCAACACTTCTTTCATGTATGACTAGCCGACCTCTTCGTACATGATTGATGCCCAAAACCCGGATCTACTTAACTTTGATGCGAAGGTAGGGCTAGTGCCCCCAGGCGAGCGCGATGCCGTAGGTCCCGCTTCCCGGCTCGACCATCGGTATTACCTTCGGCTTGAAGAACGCATGTTGGTGAATACCGTGGTTCACGTGGGTTTGATACACATAACGCCCGATAAACCAGCCCGCTGCTCCGCCCAGAACGATGTCGGAGGCGAAGTGCTTGCGCGCCGCGAAACGCGAGGCGCTGACAACACTCGCCAGAGAATACACGAGAATCGGCGCGAACTTATAGTTGTGATACTCGTGAGCGAGCACAGACGCCAACGCCCACGATTCCATCGAGTGACCTGAAGGAAACGACGTGCCCCCGCTGAAGAAGTCGCCTTGACAGCAATCCGCGTCCGGACGCTTTCTGCGTGTAACAACCTTCATCGCTTCCACTACGACCAGCGCGTCGATCAGTGCTTCGGCACCGAGAATTCCCGTTTCCCGAGCCTTGGCATCATCCCTCAAGGCGCCGTATCCGTAGAATCCGAATACCAGTGGGATCAGCGTGTAGGACGCACCTACCTTCGAAACGCGTCCACCCCATGCCACCTGGTCCCGGCTGTTGAGTAACTGTTTCGATGTCCAATTGTCGGTAGCAATCAACCCGGCTGTCGCGCCGGCGATGCCGACCCACCAGCCAACATTGTGCTTATTGATGCGCAACGGGCTCGTGAATATATCCGCCTGATCGAGAGCCACGTTCGCTATCAATTTGTGCATCAGCGGTTTGAACCGCTCGGTGTCGCTCGGATAGAAGATCCTGTCGCGGCGATCCTGAGCGGAGGAGGGTGGTGCCTGTGTGGGTATCACCCCCGAGCGATTCGCCTCGCTCGGTGTCTGCGTATCCTGCGCAAATATTGCAGATGCCGCGAAAAAGACTACGAGCCCTGCGTTGCGAAATCTCATCGCAGGGCCTCCCGATCAGCGATTGGGATTCTTTGGCAAACTGAGAAGGTTGGCGAAAATTCGATAGGCACCCGGCACTCCAGCGGGTAACTGCCGATAGAAAGCATACGCATTATAGACGTACACACCTTTGTTAGATTTCGCGTACAGAAGTCCGCCCCTCTGTTCGGGCTGGCCTTCGTCGTGAGTCTCCAATAACGGGACGTACTTAGGATCCCATGATTTCATCCATTTGGAGCCGCGCTCTTCCACCCAACCCCGAAAATCCTGCTCCGTGATCTTGTTGGGCCATTGAAAAACCGGATGACTTGGTTGAAGAATCGCCACCTTCGATGCCTCATCGGTGACCTCCTCGGGGTTGTTCCCCATCTCATACGGAAACGGCCCATAGTTCTTGTCGAACTCCGGCGTGTTGTATTGGACAACGACTACTCCACCGTTCTTTACGTACTCTAGGATGCGGTTGTTGTACGTTGCCAATTCCGGGCGCGCCGCGTAAGTGCGAACTCCAAACAGGATCGCGTCAAATTTCGACAAATCGCCATTGGCAATGTCGGCTGGAGAAAGAAACGTTACAGCAATCCCAAGGTGTTCGAGTGACGCAGGTACGTCGTCGCCGCTTCCCATCACATAAGCAACTTTCAGCCCGGGAGCGACTTTCACATCCACGCCCGTCGTCTGGTAACTCGAGGCACGGTAGAGATAGTACGGGCGCAGCCCTGAGTACCCCGTCGTCTCATAGCCTTCGCGGTATTGCTTACCGTTAAAGTCCGCGACCGCGGTAATCTTGTAGGCCTTCTCGGACAGGTTCGAAGGCGTGACGGTGAAACGGATGGATTGGTCCTGGCCATCTTGAGAGGTCTCGAACGGCGCGGACGCGGGATCGCAGTTCCATCCTGCCGGAAGATCGAGCCGCACCGAACCCTTCGCCGGCCCTTTGACGTTGCTGTGAACGACAGCCGTCATCTGAAACGAGCCGGATGTCAGCGGAGTGATTCCAAACCGTGGGGAAATGGTAATGCCGATAGCGGGTCCTACAACCAGCGGTTCATATACCGCGCCGGCCCCGTTTTCCCGCCTGATTGTTTGCACGTATTCGCCGATTCGCACCGGAACGCCTTCATACGTAAAATCCGCCCAAGCGGCAAGCGGATACGGCGCGAGCGGGCGGTTGAGGAATCGCTCATCCTGAATGTCGTAGTAGGACTGTTCGATGTCGGGCCGCGAAAAATAGGGGCGAGTGAACTCGGCATCGTCCGGTACTCTAACGGAAAACCGAAGGTCGACCGGTTTATTGCCCGAAATCCCGCCGTGTGATGCGCGGTCGCTTGCCGTCGTTACCGTCCACGCCTGTTTCTGCAAATTTGGTTCAACGCGCACGCCATCGAGCGCGGCGGGGGTCGCGCTCTGATTCACGACGTGCACCTTGACGTCGAACTTCTGGCCCGGCACCGCGATCCGGAATGTTTCGGGATCGCCCATAAAGGCGGCGAACCGCGGGTTCGGCTCCTGGCTGGGCGCGACCGTTGCCGCTATCGATAGTCCGAGTGCCTGGGCGATCGCATTGTTGAACTGCACGCGTTTGATTTCCAGTTCATGCCGGACGTCGTATTTCGATTCAACGGGCAACTGACTTTTATCGAGTTCGTCGATCAACGCGACCGTCGCTCTCAGCCCTGCTGCCAGGGCGGGCGCCGACCGATCCGGATGCGCGCCGTCGAATTTCGCCACCGCTCCCTCGACGGCGGCGTTGATTTTCGCCAGGCCGGCCTTCAAGAACGCCGTGTCGCCGCCCGCCGCGAGTTGTGCAATCCCGGCGAGCGAGGTATCGATGCCGTCAAAGAAACTCTCTTCATGGTCGGGAAACGAAATGGTGGACTGGAAGCGGTGGTACGTGCTCGTAACGGCCCCCGCCTTCGGGATCATCCCGCCGCCATTCTGCGACTTCTGAAATCCCAGCCCTTCGCGCGAAACCTGAACATACGAGGCTCCGAGCATCGGATCGTAAGTCCCCTCCGGAATCGCGACATTGACTGAGAATTCGTTCTCGCTTCGGCCGAACCAGGGAGTTCGGGCGTACTGCTTCATCGGTTGCCAAGGCCGCAGACCCGCGCGGATCTGTTCGGGAAACATCTTAGGGTCCGCGGCCGCTTTGAATACCTCTTGCGCCATCGCTCCCGCGGTCTGGTGATTCCCGTGCCCATCGGAGGGCCCACCGACAAACACCGAAGTGACAACCAGCGGGCGGACCATCCGAACTACGCGCACAACATCTGCGAGCACGCGGTCGTGAGTCCAGTGGTTGATCGATTCGGCTTTGGTTTTCGAGAAACCATAGTCGACCACCCGCGTCCAGTACTGCTCGACGCCATAGTAACGATCGGCGGCGAGCAGTTCCATCGTGCGGACGAGGCCGAGCGCATCGAAGTAATCGGGCGACATGACATTCGCGCCGCCTTCGCCGCGGTTCAGAGTCAGCAATGCGACCCGAACGCCTTGACCGCGCGACTCGTAAGCGAGCATTCCGCCATCTTCGTCATCCGGATGCGCCGTGATCATGATCATGCTGGCGCGCGTGTGCAGTTTTTTGAGGCTCTGCCAAAGTGCAGCGGACCCGCGGTTCGCGGGAATGTCCTGCGCCACGCTACCGGGCACGATCGACGTATGGTACGGAGGTTGCGCGCACGCCAAGGCCGCCGCAACCGCCGCGATGATCAAACTTCTCATCACCACCCCTCAAAAGTAGAACTTCAGTGCGAACTGGATCTCCCGCGGATCGGTAACCGTCGCGAAGACACGGCCGAATGAGCCTGTGTTGGCCGGATTGAAACTCGAATTCGGGTTGTTGAAGTTCGCGTGGTTAAACGCGTTGAAGAACTCGGTTCGGAACTCCACCCGGTAGCTTTCCCTGAAGCTGAAAGCTTTGAAAAGGCTCAGGTCGAAGTTCTGCATGCCCGGGCCATGGAATGCGCGAGGCGCGACATCTCCGAAGTGGCCGACAGCCGGGTTCGCAAAAGCGGCGGGATTCAGCCAGAATCCGGCCACCTGGTTGACGAAATCGCGGCCGCTTCTCGAGACACCGGCGTACGGGTCGCCGACGATGTTGGCGCGGCTCTGATGACTTCCGCCCGTGCGGCTGAAGTCGGACGCCGTAACGGAGAAGGGAGTGCCCGTCTGAAGCGTTACGATCCCATTCACCTGCCAACCGCCGATAATGTTGGCGGCTATGCCGCGATTGACGAACGCCTTTCCTTTGCCGAGCGGCAATTCGTAGGTTGCATACGACACAAACCGATGCTCGGTATCGAAGGGCGAGAAGCTCTTTTCGAGCGAATAGTTGTAGGCGTCCGCCGGTGTTGAGCCGCCGGTCAGGTTATCGACGAAGTCCGACAGGTTCTTGCTCCAGGTGTAATTGACGCCGAACCCGAGTCCTTTCGAGTAGCGTTTTCGCAGCGACACCAGAAGCCCGTTATAACTCGTGTTCCCATCGTTTGTCGCGTATTCGAGAAAAGCATGGTTGCCCGTCGAACTCGTCAGTGTCGTATTCAGGTTCGCAAACGGAAACAGCACCTGCGGGTCCCCATTGGCCGCGTAACCGGTAATCCGGCCTTGATTGAGGTTCCGAAGCCGGTCCATCTTGTGGCCGAAGTTTCCGACATACGACAAATCGAGCACCATGCTTTCGCTCAATGAGAATTGGGGTCCGAAGCTCACCTGTTGAACATAGCCGGTCCGCTGGTTCGGATCCTGCGCACGGATTTGAAGCCGCGTCAAATCGACCAGCGCGGGAGTGAACATCGACGCAGGGAATCCGCTCTGCAATTGGAAAATCGGAGTCGTGCTGCCGAGTGTCTGGTCGATCTGTCCATCAATAACAAACGGCGGGTTCAAGCCGAGCACCGACTCGGAGCCGATTCGGACCGAGTGTTGGTAGAACACTCCATAGCCGCCCCGAAGCACCAATTTGCTCGCCGGCTGATAAGTGATGCCGATGCGCGGAGCCCAATCGTTCTTGTCGGGAAGGAGTGTGGACCGGTCCTGCCAGCTTCCGTCCGAAGCGGTGAACAGACCGCCTCCGTTCGCGGCAGTAAAGTTTGCCAGCGAGTTACTCTTGTTCAGGATCGGCGAGAACAATTCGTAGCGTATGCCGTAAATGACGGTCAGATTCGACTTCACCCGCCACGAATCCTGCGCATAGAAGTTATTCGCTATTTGATAATTGTGGACTACGGTTGGAGTCGTAAAGCGAATGGAGCCGATATCGCCGAGCAGGAGATCCGGCACTCCGAACGATCCGGTATTGGTATAGATTCCGTTGGCCGTAACTTCCCCTTGCGGAGATCGGATATCCAGGAAGTTCACAGTCTGACGGCGGAGTTCATACCCGAACTTCACGGAATGATTCCCGTGCAGCCAGCTCAGGCTGTCGAGTAACTGCCACACCTGCGAGACCTGATATTGAGGGCGCCACGGAGATGACCCGAGACGGCTCAGCCCGTTGATGTTGATCGGCGGGATGCCCGCCGCGTTGGGACTCACAGGAATTCCGGTAAGCCCGTAGTCGCCCGCCAGCGAGTTGCCGAGTTCGAGCCCGATCGGGTCGCTGTGCGCGTTCATGCGATTGAAGCCGCCGCGTAGCTCATTCAGCAGTGCGGGCGAAAGCACATCGGTCCAGGAAAGAGCCACACCCTTTCCGCGAATCCTGTACTGGGTGGCGAAGTTGCTGTTCCCAGCAATTGGGTCCGAGGTCCAGGGCGGATCCTGGCGGTCCACGGTGTAGTCGCTATAGCGTCCAAAGATACGGTTCGACGTGTTGAGGTTGTGGTCGAGACGAAGGTCCCATGAATCGGTGTCGTTGGGCACCGAATATTGGAATTGGTAATTCGGCTGACCGGTCCAACTTCCGGGTTTTCCCTGCAGCCCCACAGCCGAGGCGATGTTCGGGTCCGGAAACAACGCGAGTAACTTCACGCCCACCGGATCGAGACAACTCGCGGCGATCACATTGCCCGCAATGCAACCCGCCTGTCCCGGCACCTTCGACGCGAGCGAAAATCCGAGTTCGGTCAAGTTGCCTTGCTTCATCAACGGTGTTGGAACTGTAGAAGCAACCGACGTCGCGCGGCGGCTGGTGAATCGCTGGTAGTCGCCGAAGAAAAACGTTTTGTTCTTGATGATCGGGCCACCCAGCGTGCCCCCGAACTGATTCTGGCTGAATCGGCCTCGGGGAGTTCCGCGAGCGTTGTTGAAGAAGGGATTCGCGTCGAGTTTGCTGTTGCGCAGGAACTCCCAGACGTCTCCATGGAACCCGTTGGCCCCGGATTTGATAGACGCATTAATTACCGCGCCGGCCGATGTGCCGAACTCGGCCGAGTAAGTGCGGGTTTGCACCCGGAACTCTTGCAGCGCGTCCGGCGGCGGTTGCACCACCTGGACCGTACCTTCCTGCAGGTTGGTGGAGCCGGAGTTGTTGTCGACACCATCCAGGGAGAAGTAGTTCTGCAATTCGAGATTACCGTTCGAACTGAACCGGTCCGGCGCAGGGTTGTTCGGGTTCGTCAAATTTTTCTGAATACCCGCTTCGAGCAATGCCAGATCTGCGTAGCGCCGTCCATTCAGAGGAAGATCGCGAATCTGCTGAGACTGAACAACTGCGCCCACGTCGGCGGATTGCGTTTGCAGCAACGGACTCTGCGCCTGTACTTCAAGCACCTGCGTGATCTCGCCAACCTTCAGCCCAAAATCCACCGATTGACGGGATTGCACGTGAATCTCAATGTCGGCGGCGGCTTGCGAACTAAACCCGGGAGCACTTGCCTTCACAAGGTATGTGCCTGGGATCAGAGCCGTGAACTGGTACTCACCGGCATCGTTCGTCGAGGTAGTTAGTGTGACGTTCGTTGCGGTGTTGGTGGCGGTGACGCTGGCTTTCGGAATGGCGGCGCCGCTGGGGTCGCGCACGGTCCCCACGATGGATCCGGTGTCGATCTGAGCGTTTAGTGGGAAGGTGAAGGTGAAGAGAATTACCAGCGCGAAGAGCGCGGGCGAAAAAGTGTAGAGACGTGCCCCCATGCCCAGCCTCCCAGAGTTCGCTTCGTTACCGTGCCGGCACGAAGCAGTGGCGAGGATTTTAGCACTGGCGAAAGCAGGGACGCAAATGTTTCGGAGGGATTGAGGGATTAGAGGGATTATCGGCCGGACCTGAACCGGGCAGAAATCATAAAGCAGTGCCGCGAGCAGGTGTGCGCTTCACTGCTCGCGGCGATTCGTTAGAAGCCGATCGAAAACAACAACACGGCGTCGGGAAAACTACGTCGCCCGCTCGGCACAGATCTTTTTCACTGTCGCGACGTTCTCCGTAATCTCGTCCTTGAACTTCGGACACATGCCGACAATGACAGGGTCCTGCGGCTTGATGTGAGTCAGGACGTAGCGGAACGCCTTTTCGATACTGTCGAGGCTGGCAACGTTCCGCCCGGCTCCCATCAACTTGAAGGCGAAGCACGTGCGCTTCGTCTGGCGCACCATGGTGCACATGCGCTCCGGATCCTTCTCCATGAACGATTCGCCCAAGGGTGCCTCGCCAAACTCGGCCCTGGTCTCCTCGGGCGTGCGGCTTACCCGATACATGCACGTCATGTAGTAATCCAGGTCCCAGCCCTTGTCTTCGATATAGGCCATCACTGCCGGGTTGTGCATGGATACGCCTGCCGGGGCGCCTGCGTCGTGCACCGCCTTCGTGAAGTCGTGCACGAGGTTCATTTGGCCGGCCCGGAACCGTTCGTCCGTGCGATTTCCGTGATGCCCAATGCCGATCGGACTCAGCTTCGCGACCTCCGGCAGTAACTTCAAATTCTTCATCAGGTCGAAATCCGCAAGCAGCAACACGTTCATGCGGCCGCCTTCGGCACGGTAACGTTTCCAATCCTCGATGGTCGGATCGTTGTAGTGCACCTGCCAGGTGTTGATGCCTGCTCGCTCCGCGGCTTTCAATACCTCAATACGCCGATCCTGCGTGTAGAAATCGCGCATGAAGCGGTCGAGCAGCGAGTTGAAATGGGAGTACCCGTAGAACGGGTTCGATCCGATCACAAGCCGCGTGATCTCGTTATTGCGGAATCGAACCGTGCGCAGGGTGGATGAGGGCGTGGCTGGCGCCGCTGAAGCCGCGGCGGCGGAAGCCACGGCGGCGGTGCCCAGGAACTGTCTGCGAGTAGTGCGATTCATTGGAGATTCCTTTCCCGGCGCTTCGGAACACCGGTCGGGTGACAATCCAAACATTTAACCGTGTGAACGTTGTGGCGGCTTTTCGGGTCGCCGAACGTCGTATCCATTTTTTCGACGTCGATACCGCAATTCGACAACCGCGGGTGACACGTGGCGCAGGACGCCCGCGTGTTCTGCTGATGTCCCTGGTGGCAGGCAAAACAGCTCAAACCTTCGTGAACGCCAACCGGTGTCCGATCGTCACCGCTTGCCACCTCGTTCGCAGCCAAAGGCGCGTGGCACTGATAGCAAAGCCCCTGACGTGCATCGGGGCTCATCTTCACCGCGCGGCCGCTGTCGAGCATCGCGGGCAAGGCCAGCCATCTCGCCGACGCCGCCATGCGGCTCCTCCGGTCGAAAAGCGCCAGCGACGGCTTCATCACACTCTGCTTGAGACCCGAACGCTGGTCGGGTTTTGACGACGGAGCGCCGGCGCTGTGCATCGAGTGGCAGGCCATGCAGGGCATCGCCGGAGCGTTGGCCATGTCGGGCTTTACCAGGCGCCAAGGGCCTCGCGTATCGACCGGCTGAACGAGTTCCCCGATGCTCCCTTCGAAATGCATACCGTGGCATCGGAAGCAGTCGTTCATCAACTCGCGCTTGCGGTTGTGGTCCGCGTTGGTGAAGATCCGCGTGTAGGTCGCGCCGTGGGGCCCCGCTTTCCATTCCGCATATTGCTGTTGGTGACAACCCTTGCACTTCTCGATAATGGCGGGAAGGTCGGCCATTCCGACGTGCGGCTGCTCCGGCACGTTACCGCGCATGTGCGCGACAGCCCGCTGAACATTGCGCACCGTGCTGTACTCATGACAACCCGTGCACGGGACATTGCGATGCGTGGAAACTTTCCAGTTATCCACCAGAGGGCGGATTTCGTGGCAGCTTTCGCAAAACTCAGGGCCGAGCGCAGGCAGCCGGGCAGCGGTCAGAAAGAGCAGCATGGCCGCTGACGGCAAAACCGGCCTCATGCCTGTCTCCAGTTCTTCTTCAGGTAGTCCGACGCGCGGTAGGCGATGGCCAGGATAGTCAGCACCGGGTTGAACCCGCCGTTGTTTACGTGAACGCTGCCATCGACCACGAAGACGTTTTCACAATCATGCACCTGGCAGTGCTGATTCACAACGCTGGTTTTGGGGTCGTTGCCCATGCGGCACGTTCCCGCCTGGTGCTGTCCACCGCTAACGCCCCGTCCCGGGAGTTTCTTCCAGGTTTGGATTGCGCCCGCCTCCTTCAACCACCGTTCCGCGTGCTCGGTCATGGCAGTGCCGATCTCGAGAGTGTGCGGGTGCTTGTCTCCCGACAATCGCGCCACCGGGAGGCCCCAACGGTCGCGCACCTTCGGGTCGAGTTGCACGCGCGAGTCGAACAGCGGCATCTCCTGCGTCGGCCCTTGCACCGCCACCGTCCGGCGATACAACGACCGCATCAGGTCTTTGTGTTCCTTACCCCATCGCGGCGAACCGGGCGGCAACATGGCGACAAATTGAATGGGCAGACGAATGAATTCGTTGGCCAGCATCGCACCGCCGCGAAGGCCCTTGTTGCCGTGGTTGTAGTCGCAGATCGCGATATTCGCGCCCGGTCCAATATCGTCGTAGATGTCTTCTTTGAAAACGCCGAGCGCCCCCGTGTAGGTATGGCCTTGAAGATTCCGGCCCACCCAGTCGTAACGGTTGCCGATGCCATTGGGGAAGAGTTTGCTCTTTGAGTTCAGAAGCAGACGCGCCGATTCGATAGCGCACGCGGAAACAACGACAAGATCTGCCGGTTGATGCTGCAGGCGATCCTTAGCATCGTAGTAATCAACGCCGGTGGCCCGTCCGTGGTCGTCGGTTACGATCCGGCTGACCATCGATTCGGTGCGCAGTTCGCACTGCCTGGTGGCCAGCGCTCTCGGGATCACCGTGTTCTGGGTGCCACATTTAGCGTCCACCTCACATGCGAACCCGACACACCACCGGCAGCGCATGCACGCTCCGCGACCGTTGTATGGAACCGAGTTGCGAAGCATCGGAATGTGAAAGGGATGCAAACCGAGTCGCTTCGCCGCGGGCTCCAGCAGCGCCCATTCACGATTCGGTGGGAGCGGGGGCATGGGCAGCGGCTTTCGCCGTTGGGCTTTAAAAATGTTGTTCGAATCGTCGCCCGATACTCCGATTTCCCACTCCGCCTTCTCGTAATACGGCTCCAGATCGTTGTAGGTGATCGGCCAATCCTCTAGCGTGCTGCCTTCCGGCGCACCATAAGTCGATCGCATCCGGAAGTCCTGCTCCATGAAGCGCCACGCCATGGCGCCGTAGCTGAGCGTGCCTCCGCCAACGCAGGCGGCGTTGTTGGAATAGCCGCCCTCGCTAGGCGCGACAATCCGCTCGCGCCCTTGAACATCTACCCATACCCGAGGATTGCCTTCGTCATCCGGCCCAAACGCGTTGCCTAACTGGCTGGTGCGTTGATTTCTCAGGTCGTCTTTCCGGCAATCGGCTGCCGTGTACCATTTGCCGCGTTCGAACAGCACAACGCTGAGTCCCGCCTCGGCGAGCTCCTTGGCGACGACGCCTCCACCGGCACCGGCGCCGATCACCACGGCGTTCACCTTCTTCATGTGCGGGCCTTCGTGAAATCGTATTGATTGCGCCCGCGGACCGGAATCGGGGGAACGCCCAACATGCGCCAACTTGCATAATCGCGGTTTCCGCCGTGACGGGGCGATCCGTAGAACGATTGCATCGTATGCGCTACCAGCACGTTGAAGAACTCGGGATCGGCTTTCTCCAGTTCCTTCGCGCAGTCGAGTTGCTGCGTGGCGTTCAACTCCGTCAGGCGACGCCCGAACCTGGACTCTACAATACGGTCCGCCCTCGCAACCCCCTCCCGGTAAAGTGGGCGAAACTTCCGATAGTGCTGTGTTAGTTGAATATCGATGAAGTGGATCGCTCCCGCACTGTACCCGCCGGGGTCCTGATCTGTGGGAATGATCTGGTCGCAAAGAACACCGAGTGTGGCCACCTCGGCGGCGGAAAGGGTGCGGTAATTGGATGCTGCCGGCTGACGGCGGCAGCCCGCACCGGCGAACCCCGCGGCAGCCGCACCAGTTAGGAATCGACGCCGGTTCATGTATTACTCCGAAAACACCACTATATCCGATTTTCAGGCCATTTACTCTGGTACTGTGGAAATTTTCCGCTGTTCAATACAGCACCTGGCTGGTGCCCAGGTCACTGAAGGCGGTCCCGGTGTCGTTGTTCCGCCACGATTACAATCTGCAAGGTGTAGCAAGAAAGCCACAGTGGGAACTGGGAAGTTCTTTCGATTCAATACTCAGCGCACTAGGCCAGGAGATTGCTACCGTAGAGATACGTCTGAAATTGGTGTGACTTGTTGAGACTGGGAGGAAGATAGGTTTGCGCTTCGAAACAACAATCCAGAGGGCCGTCGAGGCAACCGGGGTAGGACTGCACAGTGGTGTCCCGGTCAGTATCCGTATCCGCCCCGCTCCTCCCTCCACCGGTATCGTATTCATCCGCACTGATCTGGACAATTTCGAAATCGCGGCCAGTTGGAAGAACGTGGCTCGGGTCAGCTATGCGACCAGCCTGATGCGGCAGGGCGTCCTGATCTCTACTACCGAGCATCTGCTGAGCGTGCTGTACAGCATGGGCATCGATAACGCCTACATCGATATCGATAACCTCGAGGTTCCGATTCTGGACGGCAGCGGTGAACCGTTCATTGAATTGCTGCGGCAGGCTGGGATCAAAACCTACCGCAGGCGCAAGCGGTACCTGCGCATCAAGCGGCCAGTTTCGGTCGAAGGCAACGGGAAACGAATCACGATTCTGCCGGCGGACCGGTTCCTGCTCACTTGCGACATCTATTTTGCGCACCCTGCGGTAGGCCGGCAGGTGGTCGATATGGAAGTGACTCCGGAACGGTACGCCGCCGAGATCGCGCCCGCCCGGACGTTCGGCTTCGAACGGGAACTCGATCAGATGCGCAACATGGGTTTGATCCGCGGCGCGTCGCTCGATAATGCGGTGTGCTTCAACACGAATCACGTTCTGAATCCGGGGGGCCTGCGCTTTCCGGACGAATGCTGCCGGCACAAGTCCCTCGATCTTATCGGCGACCTCGCACTGATCGGGCGTCCCCTGCTCGGGCATGTCATCGCTGAGCGCGCGGGCCACGCGATGCACGTGGCGCTCGTCGCAAAAATCATGTCCGATCCGGAACTCTACGAGATTCTGAGCTTCGACCAACTCGCGTCGCGCGTCGTCGCGGCACTGGTGTCCTGACGCGGCGTCCGCTAACTCTTGCAAACCAACGCCCGCTTTCCCGTTTTCTGATATGAAGAACTGCAGCCGGCTGGTCCGGGCTGCGTTCACCGATCAAAGCGGTGGATTGCGTTGGCTTTGCTCCGCAAACAGCGGGTGCCCTGGTCACGATCACACCTGAAGTGCAGGTCATCGACTCACCCCAGGTTGATCGAGGCGGTAGCTGCCTGATCCGGCGCGCCTCCACCGTCCACTCCGGCGCGATTCAGTACCGAATGCTGAATCGCGCCGCTTATACCGGCGGGGCCTTCTTCATTTCCAGAACATGTTTGATCAGATCGCGATCGCGGGCGTTGCTGCAAGGCGCGTCGCACGCCTCCAGGTCGCCCAACTGGCGGCAATGTCCACGGCACAATTCGGTGCCCATCAACCGAGGTGGCGGTGGATCTGGCGGCGGATCTGGCAGAAGATGATGCAGCCGGCGTGAAAAAACCGAGATCGAACTGCCGCACCTATGCTCGAAGACCAGCACGTTCGCGTCCGGCCGCGCGACGAAGGATTGCAGGCCGAGCAATCGAATCGATGGATCGCGAAGGAACTCCTCGCAACTCGGCCACTTGTGCTTGCACGCGCCGCACACCTGAAACTGCGCGGACGCTGGTTGCGGGTTCATAGCCGCGATTATAGGTGCGTGTTGCGCGAAGCGCTACGGTCTCAAAAGCCTGGAGCGCGCTATAACAACTCGTCGCGATTCTGCTTCTCGAGCATTCTTACGAGTTCCGCGACGTCTTGCGACCTGCGGCGATCTGCAATTAATAAGGCATCGGGAGTATCGACCACCACCAGGTCCTTGACGCCCAGCAGCGCCACCAGCTTTCCGTTGGCGTCCACCAGATTGCCGGTCGCATCGATCGTAAGAATATCGCGAGCCACGTTCGCACCCGCGCCTGCCGCCTGAAGCTCGTACACCGCGTTCCAACTTCCGACATCGTTCCACCCGATATCGTCCGCGGGCAACCCCACTACGCCTTCCGCTTTTTCGAGCACCGCGAAATCGATCGAGATGTTCTCGCAGAGAGGAAAAGTCTTTGCAAGCACGGTCGAAAAGTTCCGGTTCGATACGGGCGGAATCGCCGCGAGCAGCGTCGCCGTTTTCGGAAGAAGCCGCCGCAGCGCATCGAGCAGCACCGACGATTTCCAAAAGAACATCCCGGCGTTCCAATAGAACCGCCCGGCTTGCAGGAACTTCCGCGCCGTCGGAAGATCGGGCTTCTCCCGAAACCGCGAAATCTCCACCGGGATCGGCAGGTTGTTCGGCGCACCCTTCGGGAATTCGATGTAGCCGTAGCCGGTTTCCGCCCAGCGCGGCTGGATTCCGAGCACGACGATTTTGCCCTGCTCGGCGGCTTTGAAAGCGGGACGCAGCAGCCGGATATAGCGTGCGGGCTTGGTGATGATATGGTCCGCCGGGAACACACCCATCACCGAATCGGCATCGATTTCCTGCAAGATGTGTGCCGCCAGCCCGATTGCCGGAGCAGTGTTGCGCTGCGCGGGCTCCGCCAGGATCTGTCTCTTCGGAACCTCCGGCAACTGCTTCACAATCTCGCCCCGCAGATGCTCGTTGGTCAGGATCCAGATATTCTCTGGCGGCAGGACGGGCGACAGCCGGTCCACCGTCTCCTGGATCAGCGACCGCTCGCTGAAGAAGCTCAACACCTGCTTTGATCGCGCGCGGCGGCTTCGAGGCCAAAAGCGCGTGCCTCGCCCTCCGGCGAGAATCAGCCCGTAACGATTGGATTTGGCCATCGGCGCTCTATTTGATCGGATAACCGCGAACCAGCATTAGCGTCCGATTCCAGCGCGTCTTCGTGAAGAAGTTCTGCGCCAGGTCGATGAAGTGCTTGGCCGTGAAGTCCACTAGGTCTTCGGTAGGCGCGTCGTAGGACCAGAAGATTACAAAAGGTTTGCCGATGATGTTGTCCCGCGGTACGAATCCCCAATAACGGCTGTCGAGCGAGTTGTCGCGATTGTCGCCCATCGCGAAAAAATGGCCCTCGGGCACCACGATCTCGCCGTTCTCGACGTTGTGGGCAAGCATGGCGACCCCGCGTTCATCCACCGGACCGAACGGAGCCGAAGGGAAATTGTCGCGATACGGCTCGATGTTCGGAAAGATGTGCTGCGTATACGGCTCTATCAACTTCCGGCCGTTCAGGATCACGTCCTTGTTCACAATTCGAATGTGATCGCCGGGCATGCCGATGACGCGCTTAACGTAGTTCTGCTTCGGGTCGGGAGGCCAGCGAAAAACGATGATGTCGCCGCGCTGTACGTGCCGGTACGGCAACAGGTGCTTCGACAAGTCGCCCGGCGGCGCATAGGCCAACTTGTCGACAATCATGTGATCGCCCACCATGACGGTTGATTCCATGGAAGACGTGGGCACCACAAACGCCTGCATCAGCGTCGTCGTGCCAAACAACAGAATCAGGATCGTCACGGTCCACTCCGACACAAAATCGCGAGTGGATTCCACGAAGCTCTTCTTCATACCCGAAAGCCCATTCTAGCGTGCGGTCGAGCATGTTCGTATGAACTCCCGCCGCAGCGTCCGAAACGGCTACCATCGTGGAAGCAAATTATGCGCGACTTGGCACTTCACGCTCTCGACGCCGCTACCGGCGCAGGTGTCAGCTACGCCGATGTGCGGACCCTCACTGTTGAAGACCGTCACATCGGCACGAAGAATGGAAAAATCGGGCAGATCGGTACCGGCGAATCCTACGGGCTGGGCATCCGCGTGATCGCCAACGGTTGCTGGGGCTTCGCCGCGACCGACGATTTGACGAAGGAAGGCATCGAACGCGCCGCGCGACTCGCGGTCTCCATCGCGCGCGCCGGCGCCCAAGCCAAGAAGAAGGATGTGGCCCTCGCCTTCGAGGAGAAACACGAAGCCACGTGGGTCAGCCCTTGCGTTATCGATCCTTTCGCGATCCCCATCGAGCGCCAGGCGGCGCTGCTTCTGTCAATTGACGCTGAGCTTCAACGGAACTCCGGTGTCACCCTCGCTGAGTCCTGCATGTCGTTCACGCGGACGCGCCAGATTTTCGCGTCCACTCAGGGCAGCCTCATCGATCAGACCCGGACTGTCAGCGGGGCCGGATTTACCGCCTACAGCTTCCGCGAGGACGAGATCCAAAAACGGTCGTACCCGAATTCCTTCGGAGGCCAGTACCAGTTGAAAGGGTACGAACTCGTCGACGAACTCGATCTGCTGGGGAACGCGCCGCGGATGGCGGAGGAGGCGGTCGCGCTGCACTCAGCCGATCAATGTCCGCAGGGCAGATTCGATCTCATCCTGGATGGCAGCCAACTCGGCCTCCAGATTCACGAGTCGATCGGCCACCCGATCGAACTCGATCGCGTGCTCGGCTCGGAAGCCAACTACGCCGGAATGAGTTTCCTGACGCTGGACAAGTTGAACTCGCTCGCCTATGGATCCGAGATCGTTCACGTGGTTTGTGACGCTCGTCTCGAGCACGGTCCGGGGCTCGGCACCTTCGCCTTCGATGACGAAGGCGTCGCGGCTCAATCGACCGACGTCATCCGCAACGGACTTTTCACCGGATACATGACCTCCCGCGAGACGGCCGCGACGGTTGGCGACAACCGTTCGAACGGAACCATGCGCGCCGACGGCTGGGCCCGTATCCCGCTCATCCGCATGACGAACGTCAGCTTACTCGCGGGCGAACAGACACTCGAGGATGTGTTCGATGTCGATCACGCCATCTACATGGAGACGAACAAGAGTTGGTCGATAGACGACAAGCGGTACAACTTCCAGTTCGGATGCGAGATCGGCTGGGAGATACGCAACGGCAAGCGGGTCCGCATGTTGAAGAACCCGAGCTATAGCGGCATCAGCACGGAGTTTTGGAACTCCTGCGATGCCATTGCGAATCGAAGCCATTGGACCCTGTGGGGCGTCCCGAATTGCGGCAAAGGACAGCCCGAACAGGTGATGGGCACCGGCCACGGCGCGAGTCCGTCGCGGTTCCGCAACATCAACATCGGGGGCGCGTATGCCGGTTGAGGTGCTTGACTTGCTCACTCCCGCACGCTGTCGCGAGATCTTCGATATTGCAGCGAAAGCCGCGCAATCTCGCGGTGTGCGGGATGTCGAAGTATTGTTGCACGCCGGCACTGAAGCATTGACGCGGTTCGCGAATAACGCCATCCATCAGAATGTCGCCGAGCAGGTTCATCATGTCTCGATCCGCGTGCTGCTCGATCAGCGGACCGCGCGCGCGTCGACTAACCGGTGGGATACCGACTCCGTCGATCGCGCTGTCGAGCGCGCCATAGCCACCGCTCGCTGCCTGGAACCGGATCCCGAATTGTTGCCCCTATTCGAGCCGGCCCACGTCACGCCCCTCGAACGTTATTTCGAGTCAACCGCGAGTTGCACGCCCGATCAACGCGCGGCCTTAGTCGCCGAATCCATCCGCGTCGTGGAAGGCGCCGGACAGGTCGCCGCCGGAATCTACTCCACCGATTCTACAGCCGAAGCCATCCTCAACAGCCGCGGACTTTTCGCGTTTCACGCCGAGACCATGGCGAAGTTCTCGATTACGGCAACGGCAGCCGACAGTTCCGGGTGGGCCAAAGCCTCGTCGTCCGACCGGCACGCATTCGATCCCGCGGAACTCGCCCGCCGCGCGTCCACGAAGGCGCGTATGTCGGCCTCGCCCGGCGAGATCCCGCCCGGCCGCTACACGGTCGTGTTGGAACCTCCGGCGGTGCTCGACCTGGTGGGGCAGATGTTCGGCGATTTCAGCGGAACGGCGGTTCAGGATCAGCGCAGTTTTCTTACATCGCGCCTGGGCGAGAGGCTCTTCGGCTCGGACATCAGCATAGTGGACGATGTTTATCATCCGCTGCAGGCCGGACCGCCGTTCGATGGCGAAGGCGTTCCACGGAAGGTGCTCTCCCTTGTGGATCAGGGCGTTACTCGGGAGCTCGCCTGGTGCCGCAGTGCCGCCGTAAGGGCAGAGCAATCGCCCACGGGCCATGGGTTCCCGGTTCCGAACGAAATCGGCGAAGCACCGGCCAATATCGTGTTCAACGGCGGGAACTCGACAATCGACCAAATGGTGGCAAGCGTCGATCGGGGAATACTCGTCACGCGCTTGTGGTACATCCGCGAAGTGGATCCGTACGAGAAGATCATGACCGGAATGACTCGCGACGGCACCTTCCTCATCGAAAATGGGCGGCTCGTTCGCGGATTGCGCAATTTTCGCTTCAACCAAAGCCTGGTGGAACTGTTGAACAACGTACAGGATAAATCACGCGAAGAACGAACCTCCGGCGAGGAGACGTTTGACATGGTGGTACCAGCGCTGAAAGTACGCAACTTCCAGTTCACAGAAGTGACACGGTTCTGAGGGTACCGTCACTAAGTTCAGTGCGATACCATCGGAGAAGGCGGAGACGTCTTGGCGCACGACCATCACTCCCACCATCAGCACCATCATTTCGCGACAGGTAGTGTGCTGATCTGGTCGCTCGTCCTGACTATCGCGTTTGTCGTCGTGCAGATTGTTGCCGGGATACACGCGGGCAGTCTGGCGTTGCTGTCGGACGCAGGGCACAACTTCACCGACGCCCTCGCATTGGGGCTGGCGGCTTTCGGCTTCTACCTGCAGTCCAAGCCCGCGGATGACGTGAAAACTTATGGCTACCACCGCGCGGGGGTGTTGGCTGCCTTCGTCAACGCATTGACCCTGCTGCTGATAGCGGGCTTCATCTTCTATGAAAGCTACCAAAGGCTGATGTACCCCCACCCGGTCGAAGAAGTCACGATGATCTGGGTGGCCGCCGTTGGATTGGTCGTTAACGGCTTGGTAATGTTTAGCTTACAGCATCGTAAGCAGAACGATCTGAACATCCGCGCCGCCTGGGTTCACATGCTCGGCGATGCCCTCGGCTCGGTAGCGATCATCATCGGTGCGGTGCTGATCCGTTACACCGGATGGGAGCGAGTCGACCCGATTCTGTCGATTCTCATCGGCGCGCTGATCATCTGGACGGCCTGGGATATCGTCAGGGAGGCCTTGAACATCCTGCTTGAAGGTTTACCCGCGGGAATCCAGCTTCAGCAGGTTGTAAAGGCAATGGAAGAGGTAAACGGCGTTATTGACGTTCATGACCTGCACATCTGGACGCTCGGCTCGAACGTTCACGCCATGAGCTGTCACGTCCAGATCGAGGATCAACCGCCCTCGTCGAGCGACGCTATCTTGCAGAGAATTAACCGCGTTCTGTGCGATAGATTTCATATCCATCACACGACGGTGCAGTTCGAACATGCGCGCTGCGCACTGGCCCAATCCGGTTGCTCGCTCATCGAGGAGCATGGCTGATCGGTGAGAATCGTTTTTCGGATTTCGTGATCTGAAGGGAGGAACAATTTCCGCGTAACCGATAAGAGCTTTTATGCAGTGACATCTGCTTCGAACGGGGCGCTTATTCGTATCCCGGGCGGGGGGGCGTGCATCCAACTAGGTGAGTCTCGAATGGTTGTATTTCAGTTTTCAGGCTGTTACAGTAAATGAACATAGCAGGCTCGTTTTACAAAGGTTTCCGTTTGAAAGTTGCACTTGTATTCTTAGCTGCGTCTTTCGCTTTTGCGGCCCCTCCGTCGGCGATGGAGTCTCTCGACCCGGTCGCCACGCAAATTGTTGATCGCTACGTGGCCAGCACGCAGGCGCAGCAATCTACCCTGCGCGGCATGCAGATGGACATGGAAATCGATGCCGCTTTGCCTAAACTCAAGAAAAGCGGTAAGATGCAGGCCTTGCGGTCGATCTCCAAGCTTGGGCAGATCACCTATCAGGGCTTGAAGTTCATCGGCGACAACACCATCAAAAACGATGTCATCGTGCGCTATCTGACCGCCGAACGGCAGACGCAGGACATGTCGTCACTCGCCATTACTCCTAAGAACTACAAATTCAAGTACAAGGGAGTGGTGGAGCGGGATGGGCGCCAGGTCCACGTGTTCCAGATTTCGCCGCGCAAGAAGATGGTGGGATTGTTCAAGGGCGAGTTGTGGGTGGACGCGGGTACCTACCTGCCGGTGCGCGAGGCGGGACGCTTTGTTAAGAATCCGTCTATCTTCCTGAAAAGAGTTGAGTTCGTTCGAGAGTACCAGATTAAGGACGGGGTAGCAATTCCCCGGCACATCGAAAGCACGGTGCGGACGCGTTTTTGGGGTCCCGCTCAGATGAGCATCGACTACAAGAACATCAGCCGTCATGAAGAGGAACAGGCGGCGACGACCGCTCTCGTTCCTGCCCGAGATTCGCAGTAAACGCGGCGATGCAGCCCGCGCCGCAATTTGCACTCCGGCGAAGATGTGCCCGGTCAAGTGCTCAATTCAGCAGTTCAACTCCGCGATTCCGCCCTCCGGCAGGGATCGTTGTGTTTCGGCGACACAGTACCGTAAGCTCAGGGAAACGCGATGAGAACGCTACTTCTGAATCCCCCGTCGTTTGAGGGCTTTGATGGCGGGGCGAGTTCACGCTGGCCGGCCAGCCGGGAAATCGAATCCTACTGGTACCCGGTTTGGCTTTGTTACCCGGCCGGCATGCTTCCCGACAGTAAGGTTGTCGATGCTCCCCCCCACGGACTTTCGATCGAATCCACGGTCGCCATGGCCAAGGATTTCGAACTTCTCGTCCTATTCACTTCTACTCCCGGATTTCACGTCGACATCAAAATCGCGGAAATGATGCGCGACATTAATCCGAAATTAAAGGTGACTTTCGTCGGACCTCCAGTGACCGTCGAACCGGAGACCATTCTGCGCGAGAACAAAGTTATCGATTTTGTTGTGCGCCGCGAATTCGATCACCAGATCGCCTCGTTCGCGAATGGAACCGCCGTCTCCGAACTCCCCGGCGTCAGTTATCGCCGCAATGGGGATGTCGTGCACAATCCTGAGGGCGGGTTCGTCGAAAAGCTGGACGATCTCCCGTGGGTCACGAAGGTATACAAGCGCGATCTCGACTTCCGCCGATACAACGTTCCGTTCCTGCTGAACCCGTTCATATCGCTCTACACGTCGCGCGGCTGCCCTGCGATGTGTACGTTTTGTCTGTGGCCGCAGACGCATTCCGGACACCGGTGGCGCCTACGCTCCGCCGAGGATGTTGCAAACGAATGCCGGTGGGCGCTCCACAACTTCCCGGGCCTCAAGGAAATCTTCTTCGACGACGACACCTTCAATTACCGGAAGGACCGCACAATTCAGCTCTGCAAGGAATTGCAGAAGCTGAACTTTACATGGTCCTGCACGTCCCGCGTCACCACCGACTACGACACGCTGAAGGCGATGAAGGACGCCGGATGCCGTCTTCTGATCGTCGGATACGAGACGGGCGACGCCCAGGTGTTGAAAAACATCAAGAAGGGCGCCACGCTCGACATGGCCCAGCGGTTCACGGCGAACTGCAAGAAACTCGGCTTGCTGGTGCACGGCGACTTCATCGTCGGCCTCCCGGGTGAGACGCGGGACAGCCTGCGCCGCACTATCGATTTCGCGAAGCGTCTCGACGTCGAAACAATACAGGTGTCGATCGCGCATGCCTATCCCGGCACCGAGTTCTACGATTACGCAACGCAGAACGGGCTGATCTCGATCGCCGGCATGACCGACGAAAAAGGTCACCAGTTGCCGAACGTCATCTACCCCGGGCTCGACCGCGGAGAACTGGTGGAGTGGGTAGAGCGCTTCTACGGTGAGTATTACTTCCGCCCCAAGGCCGCATGGCGAATCGTTCGAAAGGCGATTTTCAACGGCCAGGAGCGCAAACGGCTGTATAAGGAAGCGACCGAGTATCTGAGTCTTCGATCGAAGCGCAAGAAGTTCGTGCAGGAACAGAAAGCCGCTGCGGTGGCGCTGGCTGCCTCCGAAGCGGGACGCGAAAGCGTTTGACTTCCGATGGACCTCAGTTCCAGGCGTATTCGCGTCAAGACCGCCGTTTTCGCAATCATCGTCATCTTCAGCAATGCCCTGGGGAATCTATTCCTCACCTGGGGCCTGAAGCACGACCCGCAGGATTCGTTGCTTTCGCCGGCCAGTTATATCCGCGCTATCTTCAATCCGTGGGTGACCAGCGGTATCGCACTGCTGATTATCTGGCTGCTTTCCCGCATGGCGCTGTTGAGCTGGGCGGACTTGAGTTACGTGCTGCCCATAACGGCGTTCGGATACGTCGCTTCGGCTCTCCTTGGCAAGGCATTTCTTGGAGAACATGTCACGCCGCAACGATGGATGGGAACGTTGCTGATCGTCGCCGGCATCGCCTTGGTAGCTCGAACGGCTCCTAAGAACACTTCCGCGAATGTCGCCGGGGTGGGCCGGTCATGAAATGGATTTTGCTGGGCCTCATGGTGGCGAGCACCGTCGCGGGTGACGTTCTTCAAAGCCTGGAGATGAAGCGCCATGGTGAACTTCGCGGCTTCCATCCCACCGGCATTGGCCGACACCTGTACACTCTGGTTCAGAAGCGGTATCTCGTGGTCGCGATCCTCTGCATGGCGATCTCGTTTTTCGTGTTCATGCGGCTGCTGAAGATCGCGGATATGAGCTTTGTCGTCCCCGCCTCAGCTGCGAGTTTTGTGGTGGAAACGATTCTGGCCCGACTCGTTCTCGGCGAGCACATCGACCATTGGCGGTGGGCCGGCGCGGGCCTGGTGGCCTGCGGCGTCGCGCTGGTGGCGCACTGAACGGTGCCGAGGTGCTGCTGCGGATTCTGCTGATTGCGGTGTCCGCAATCGCCGCCGCATATCAGGTGGTCGCAATCTTGGCGGCATGGTCCCGCAGGAAACGCCATCGGGTGAAATCGTCGTTCGTCCCGACGGTCAGCATTCTCAAACCCGTCCATGGCGCCGACCCCGGCCTCGGCGACGCGCTTCGGTCCAACCTCACCCAGCACTACCCGGATTTCGAAATACTGCTCGGCGTCTCGCGACCCGACGATCCGGCCATAGGGGTGATCGAGGGTCTCCGGCGTGAATTTCCAGAGCGGCGAATCCAGCTAATACGGACAACACCCTCCACCCCAAACGCCAAAGTCGGTGTGCTTTCGGCTTTGGTGGATGAAGCGCAAGGATCGGTGCTTGTTATCGCCGATGCCGACATTCGAGTGCCGCCCGACTACCTGCCAACTGTTGTCGCGCCGCTCGAAGACGCATCCGTCGGATTGGTCACCTGTGTTTATCGTGCCCGGGCGGAGAGTGCGCCCGCACGCTTTGAAGCGCTCGGGGTCGCCACCGACTTCGCCCCCAGCACCATGGTGTCGCCGTTTGTCGGAATCGACGAGTTCGCCCTCGGATCCACCATCGCCGTACGCCGGTCCGACCTCGAACGAATCGGCGGCATCCTTTCAGTGGGCGACTATCTCGCAGACGACTATCAACTCGGACGCCGAATCCATGCCCTCGGGCTGCACTGCCGCCTTTCGGAGATTGTCGTCGAAACTCATTTGTCGGGCGCACGGTGGGCCGATGTCTGGAATCATCAACTGCGGTGGGCGAGAACCATTCGCGTGTCGCGCCCGGGCGGGTACGCCGGGCTGCCCATCACGCATGCGACACTGTGGGCCGTTCTCGCCGCCATCGGTGGTCTCTGGCCGCTCGCCGCACTTCTCATCACATTGCGTTATGCGATGGCACTCACCGCCGGATTCCTTGTTCTTCGCGACGATGGAGTGCTCCGCCTCTGGTGGCTTATCCCGTTTCGCGATCTGTGGGGATCTGCGATCTGGGCTGCGGGACTCTTCGGAAATACCGTGGACTGGGGCGGCGAACGCCTGCGCCTGAGCGCGGACGGAAAGATCCTGAGATGATGCTGCCGGCTATTCGCGATTTCGGAATTCACACGATCTGCAACGGCCTTCAACGCGGACCGCGTGGTAGCGGCTATTTCTCGCGGTCGGAGTAGCCGAACAGACGCTTGAGTCCGGTCCACCACAAGCGAATCGCGGCGAGCACCGTAACGATGCTCCCGATCGCGACCTGGAACGCGATGCTTCCGGAAGCGGGGTCGAGATAGAGCAAGGCCATCATCATTAGTCGGTCTCCCATAAGCGTTCGGAGGAAATTTCGACCGCCGCGCCAGTCGAGTCGAACAGGTACAGATTGTCGGAACCTCGCGGCGGAGATTCGTGAAAAATCGTTTGAGCCAGAACCCGCAGAACACTGCTGTGGTCCGGCACGAGACTGCCGCGCTGTTGATTCGGCGGTTTGACGGCGAGCAGCGCGGAGAAGCGATCGCGTAGATCCTGGGGCGCGGGCGTGGAGGCGTAGTCGAATGCCTGGATGGGATACCGCCTGCTCGGATCAGGCGCGAGTCCGCGTGTATCGATCCGGCGAATGCGGCTGCCATGATCGCCGTGCACCACGATGGTCATGGAGTCCAGCAGATGATCCGATTGCAATGCCGCAAGGAGCGATCGCATCTGCGACGTCGCGAACAGCACCTGCTCGGCGTACCTGTTGTATCGCGAAAGATATGCGGAGTCGGGCAAGCGCCCGTCGGCCTGATCTTCCGCCCATTCCGAACGCGGGCGAATGGATCCGTCGGCGCGATAGAGGTACGGGAAATGGGGAAGCAGGAGGTGCACGAAGAAGAGCGTCGGCCGCGGCGCCGCGACGATGTGCGCCAGGAGTTCGCGCGGCCATAGGGCGGCGGATGCCAGGGGGTAGGTTGCACGATCGCCAACAAGGAAGGGCAGCAGACCTTTGAATTCGCGGAATACGGGATCCGAGTGCTGGTAGCGGCCCATCAGGATCGTCGCCTTGTCTTTCCAATTGATGGGGGCTTCGGACATCCGGCTGAGCGAATCGGGATAGGCGATCAGTGTTCCGGGACGTGCACCAAGAAAGTCCATCGATTGAGATTCGGTGACATCGATGGAGAGTCCGCGGCGTCGGAAGGTATCGAAAAATCGCGCCGTGTCGAAGTGATAGACGCCGAACCGATCGATGCGTTCGCCGGACACCTGTTCGAGATCCTTGCGCACGAGCCGCCGGTTCAGGATAGCGGGAACCGAATCGAGTGTCACCGGGTAGTTGCTGAACGCGTTCGGGAACACGTCGAAGCCGTAACGGAGATACAGGGATTGCACCTCGGCGCGAGCCTCGCGGCAGAGAGGGATGTCGTCCGGGAAGCCGGAGACTCCCAAGTGCTCGTCGAGAACGATGTAGACGAAGTGGCCGCGGACGGGATGCCCGGGCAAATGAGCATTCGCGGCGTTAAGCGGAGCATGGAATCCGTTCAGGAGACTGGCACCGATGACCGATAACGAGAATACGGCGGCCAATTGGAAGAGCCGATCGCCCATCGCCATCCAGAGCCCATACAGTATCGCAAGAAGAACGGCGAAGTAGAACCAGGGCAGCGGTGGGGCCGTAGAGGGAAGAACGCGCTGCAAATGAACGGCTCCGGCAGCCGCGAAGGCGGTAGTCAGGCCTAGCGCGAACAGTTGCCGCTGGCGGAGAACGAAAGCGAGGATCGCGATCCAGACGGCAAACGCGGCTAAGGTGACGACGCATTCGACACGGCCGAGCGGATACCGGTGAGCCGCCAGAAACGACAGGTACGGACCAATGACAACTGCCACCAGAAATAAAGCGCGTCCACACCATCGCGAGCTGTCGAAAGCCAAATTCAATTGCGGGCCTCGAACGTGCAGAGGAACCGGCTCATTTCGGGAAGCGGATTGACTTCCCGCACGTAGAACAGCGGATCGAACGCTGCGAGGAAGGCTTCGAGCGAATAGTCGTCGGGGAGCGGCTGAGTGCGCTGCGCGACCATTGCTTTCACCATCGGGTCCAGCGGCGTCGCAAATTCGATAACGACATTCCGGGTGAGGCGGCGGAAGAACCGAGCCTGGTGCGCAAAGGGTATGTTTCCGGAGAGCCTCAAGTGATGGACAAGCGCGAGCGCGAGAACCAGTTCGGGCACAGGCCGCTCGAAGATGCTCATGCGTTCATCGAGACCGAAGCCCGCCGCGGGCGTAGGATTGCAAAGATCGATGACGAGCGGCAGGATGCCACGGCTGCGGGCATTGCGCTCTCGCAAGTACGCGGCATTGACGCACAGCGGATCCGAATCGCAGGAAACGCAGTAGGCGCCGGACTCGGCGGCCAAGCGGCTGAACTCGCCCGTGTTCGCGCCCAGATCGTAGACGAGAGACGGGGCGTGATTTCGTAGTACCTGTTTGACAACGGCGCGTTTGTAAACCGCTGCGAGTGGCGGGTAATGGGACGAGTTTTCGGTATATGCGAGCCACGGTGATGGGGCATGCGGCGGACGAATGGACGCGATCGCTGTTCGCAACGATTGAACGAGAGCCCGCTTGGTATCGCGAGCACGAGAAGAGCGCCGAGGAACGGGCGTAGCCATGTTCTTGGCGATAGCGCGGGCGTGAAGATGAATGTGGATCAGGAGTCCGGGGTTGAGCCACGTGGACATAGGCAGCATGCGCGAGCCGAAGTCGAGCGGGATGCCGTCAAGTTCCACGCGAAGGTATTGGTTCGCGCGCGGCCCGATGTGAGACATCAACAGAAGCGGCGCGAGGAAATGGCGGCAGAATTGTTGATAGGCGATCCACGGGCCGGCTCGATTTTCCTCAAACGATAGTGTGTCGATGAAGACGGGCTGGCTTCCACGGAATTGAACGTTGAACGCCGACGCATCCTTCAGGCTCATGCCATAATCCATGGCTCGCTGCTGAATGTCGAGTGTGAGGAGCGCCGCGTCCTTCAATTGATCAAAAGACCATTCGTATGGATACGAGATGACCTGGACCTGGTCCGGGCACAGCACAGTATAGAGAGGGCTGCCGGCCGGCTGTGGCTGGGGCGGGGGAGCCTCGGTATGAGTGAGGAGTAACGAGCGGCCGGTAAGTTCATCGTACAGACCCGTGTTCATGAGACGGTCGTACCCGGAGCGGCCGCGAAACGTCACGGCGCGCTTGTGACTCCCTTCCTCGAGGAACACGAAGCCGCACGGATCACGGAATGAGGAAGACAGCGGAACGGCCTGCATCGGTGATTCGCATCGTCACACACAGATCGAACCAATTCGGACGATGGATAGTTTCTCGTCATACTGTAAAGAAGTGTTAAGAGGTAAGCTGCAACGTGCGTGCCAGGGCTTGCTCCGATGGTGCCGGATGTCTCAAACTGGTCGTAGAACCGCCTGGGCGGAACGCAAAGTACAAACAGTCGAGGGCCGTGCGTCAGACTGACAGATGTTAAAGAAAGTCGATCGGAAGATTCGTGAGGTGCGCCTGTTTGCGCGCGCGATGCAATCGGCCAGACACCCGATCCTCGCCCAGATTGTTCCGATCCGCCGGTGCAACCTCGACTGCAGTTACTGCAACGAGTACGACAAGACCTCCGCGCCCGTACCGCTCGAAACGATGCTGCGCCGCATCGACAAGCTCGGAGAGTTAGGAACGACGATCATCACCTTGAGCGGCGGCGAACCGACGCTGCATCCGGATCTCGACGCTATGATCCGGAGAATCCGCGAGTGCGGCGCGATTGCGACGTTGATCACGAACGGCCTGCTGCTGACGCCGGAGCGAATCGCGCGACTGAACGAAGCGGGGCTCGACTATTTGCAGATCAGCATCGATAACGTCGTGCCGGACGAGGTGTCGAAGAAAAGCCTGAAGGTGTTGGACCGGAAGTTGCGTTGGCTGGCCGAAGGAGCGGAATTCGGCGTGACCATCAATTCCGTGCTTGGCGCGGGAGTCCGCAACCCGGACGACGCGTTTGTCGTTGGCCAACGCGCGCGCGCGCTGGGATTCACCAGCACGATCGGGATTCTGCACGATCACTCGGGCCAACTGAAAGCGCTAGCACCGGAGCACAGGGAGGGGTACCAGCGGTTCCGGAAGCTGGACACATCGCTGTTCTCGTTCGCGCATTTCGACAGCTTTCAGGAGAACATCGGGCGAGGATTGCCGAACGAATGGCATTGCCGGGCAGGCGGCCGGTTCCTGTACGTGTGCGAAGACGGACTGGTGCACTATTGTTCCCAGCAGCGCGGGCATCCGGGCATCCCGCTCGAGAAGTACACGGTAGACGATCTGGTTCGGGAAGCGGCGGCGGTGAAAGGGTGCGCACCGTTTTGCACAATTTCGTGCGTGCATCAGACCGCGATGCTCGACGACTTTCGCGAACGGCCGCGCGAGACGCTCGCGGGCGTTCTGCGGCGCAGGAAGGAAATAGATCCTAGTTTCCGCACGCCGGTGATGGTCCGCGTTCTATCGTGGCTGTTCCTCGACCCGGGCAGGCGCGGAGTTTTCGGGAAGGTGATGCTGGCGGCTCTACGGCTCAACTCGCGTCGCGATGCCGCTTGAATCAGGCGATGGGTTTTTGATCGGGGCCGAGCCTTTCGTAGAGCCAGCGGCGCGCGTCCGAAAAGCGCCGTTGCGCCGTCCTGAGCGGAATGCCCAGTGCTTCCGCGGTTCCCTCTTCCGTTAATCCGAGAAAGAAACGCATCTCGACCACTGAGCACCAATCGGCGTGACTGGCTTCAAGTTCATCGAGGACAGAATCGACGGCGATGGCCTGTTCGAGTTGCGCCTCGCGACCGCGCAGGAGATCGGCCAGCCCTTCGACGGGAATTTCGTTACCGCGGCGGCGTCCTCGTGCGTGATCGATGAGGAGCCGGCGCATGATACGCGCCGCGATGGCGTAGAAGTGGGTCCGGTGATTCCAATCCCGCTCGCGGGCGTTTACTAATCGCAGGTATGCTTCATTGAGCAGTGCGGTGGGCTGCAGGGTATGTCCGGGCGATTCGCGGCGCAGGAACGCCGACGCGAGTTTGCGCAGTTCGGGGAGTACGGCGTCGAAGAGCCGATCTTCGACGCTGCGGTCGCCGTTGCTCCAGGCTCGCAGTAACTGGGTAACTTCGCCTTCGGACGGTTCCATGATTTTGTCCAGTGTAGCGCAGAGTTTCAGACGATCCAGGCGTCGAAGGCAGCACGCGCGATTCTCGCAATGATCCGCTCGCGAACCTCGGTGGGCCGGCGGCTCGCTTTGACATACACCGCCACTGCGAGGTGTCCCTTTCCGCCGGGGAGCGTAATAACGCCGGCATCGTTGGTGCTCCCGTTCAGTCCTGCGACCGTGGCGGTGGTGCCGGTCTTGTGCGCGACGACTGTACCGGGCGGCAGCAGTCCCTTCAAGCGTTGATCGCCGGTTTGGGTGGCTTGCATGATCGCGATCAATCGTTCGGTCGTGCGCTTTTGGAGTAATTCGCCGCGAAAGGCGCGGGCGAGCAGTTCGACTGTTGCGTCGGGGGTGGCGGTATCGCGCGGGTCCGCGAGGAACCGGGTCAGGCCCGCACTGCGCATCCGCGGAGTGGCGGATTTGAAGAGGCGGTCGAACATCGCGGGCGTCCACTCCGGCTCGGGCGGCAAATGAGCGATGCCGGCGGCTTCGAGGTTGCACAGCCCTTCGCTGCGGTCGAGCCGCATGCCGGTGATGTGCCAACCGCGCAGGCGCGCCGTGATCGCCGCCGGTCCGCCGCCAACACGGAACAGCGCATCCACGGCGGTATTGTCGCTTTCGGTAATCATCAGTCTGATCAATTCTTGGAGCGGGTACCGAGTCCGGGAAGGCCAGAGCTCAGCGACGCGGCTCACCCAGGGTCGGACGTCTCGAGCCAGAATCTCGATTTCGCCATCCAACCGTCGCCTCCCTTCATCGACCTCCGCGAGCAGATGCAGCGCGACGGGGAGTTTGCACACACTGGCCAGCGGGAACGACTCGGAGCCGTTCAGGCTGATGTGCTTCCCCGATTCAAGATGCAGGGCCGACGTTCCGACCACGCCACCGGATTCTCCGGCCGCCTTTCGCCATTCAGCGAGGGGACGGACCTGTTCCGTACTCGCCGAGTTCGCAAGCGGGGGCGCAGCCAAAGCGAACCATTCCCGGCGGGTGAATCCGCGAGGGCCCATCCTCACTCGACACACTCGAAGGTGCGGGCGTCGTTGGTATCGCCTTGCCCTCTGTGGCGCGCTACCTTCGGGTACGTGCACAATGGCCGTGTCATCGGCGCGCCGTCGATCTTGCCCGAGCCGATGATGACGTCGGGAGGGACTCCCTGAGTCACCCAACGGTCGAGGGCGAGGACGACGTCGTGATCCGCATCCTGGGGCCACTCACTCGGATTGGCGACCTCGCCGTTGCCGAAATTGTTCGGGCCGCTTCCAGCTGCGCAGTGCCCCATACCGGGCACCATAAACAGCCGGTAGAAGTCCTGGATGGGCTTCGGCGATCCGCTGCGAGGGTCCGGATACTGGCTCAGGAACTGCTTCACTTTCTCGTAGTATGCGATGGAATCACGCGGCGCGATCGCGGCGTCACCCCATCCGTGGTACTGGATCAACTTGCCGCCGTTCGCGCGGAAACTTCGCAGATCGGGATTGTAGGAGTTCAAAATCCAACCGGTCTTTTCGTGCGCGATCTTCAGATCGCGATCCAGATCGATCGTGCGCCAGTCCCACTTCGGGTTCTCGAACACGGCGCCCGAATAGAACGAGTTCCCGAACATGTTCTGGATGGGACCCAGGATCCAAACGGACCAGCCCGCAGCGTCGGCCTCCGTGCCGGGTTCGTATCCGGGGTAAATCTGCTCGCCAGTCTTCGGGCTCTTCGGACCCTCGTAGATCTTGCGGAGTGCGTCGATTTGCGGTTGCGTCAGGCAGTCCTTGCCGGGCGTACTGTCGCCACACTTCAGCACTGAAGCATCGAAGTGACACAGGCGAGGATCCTCGATGAGTCCGTCTTTCACACCGTCGAGAGTGTCGCAGGCCGATAGCGCAGCTTTTTGAATGGCCGGCAATGCGGCTGCCGGAATCTTACTGGCCGGATCGGCGTTGAGTGCCAGTTCGTTCCAAATGAAGCCGGTGAAATGGCGCGTCCAATTGTTGGCCGGGGCTCCGGCAATGATGCCGCGGAAATCCTCCGGATACCGCTGCGCCTCCATCAGCGCTTCACGTCCGCCATCGGAACATCCGACGAAATAGTCCTGCGTGTGTTCCTTGCCGTAGTAAGCGCGGATGATGGCTTTGGAGTGAACTGCGGTTTCGTGCACAGCGCGGAAACCGAAGTCGATCAGTTTCTCCGGGTGCCCGACAGCGAAGCTGGCGTCGGGGATGGTGCCGGCGGTGTGTCCATCATCCGTTGCTGAGGCGGCATAACCGCGTGCGACCGGAGTGACCAACCCATAACTGGGAATGGAACCGGCCCATCCTCCGTTGCCGTGTTGGAGGTATTTGCCGTTCCACTGCTCAGGGGGAGGTAGCCATAGTTCGAAGTGAATCTCGGAGTCGGAGGTCGGACGGGCAACGCCTTTCACTTCGCAATGTTCGGGAACTGTGGCGGGCGGCAGCTTGAAATACGCATTAGGCGGTGTCGTCAAAGGCGCCGATGCCACCGTCGTCGCCGAGGTGACCGTCGCGCGATCGAGGCGCAGATTCCTAAGGGATTCGCAGGTTGGCTGCGCCTGGGCGGTGACGAGGGCCGGTTTGGCGAATACGGTGCAAGTCAGGAGCAAGGTTGAAAATGGGCGTCTGCGCATGAGCACTCCTTTCGGATATGAATCGACGTCCGGCGCTGAAGCTCAACTCTGGGGGCGCGACTATCGGATATAAGGAGGTTCTATCAGATGTCGCGGCGCGTGCACAACCGGAGTGCGCTAAACAAGCTGGCTGATCACTTCGCCTCGAATTTCCGTCAGCCTCTCCTTCCGTCCCTGGTGCAAGTAGCTCAACGTATCCTGACTCAAACCGAGTTGATGAAGGATGGTGGTGTGAATGTCGCGAAGGTGGGCGGGGCTCTCGACGGCCTTCAACCCAATAGCGTCGGTTGCGCCGACGATCTGACCCCCCTTGATGCCGCCGCCGGCCATCCACATCGAAAAGCCGAGGTTGTGGTGGTCGCGTCCCTTGCCGCCCTGGGCCTCGGGTGACCGGCCGAACTCGCCGCCCCACAGGACCAGGGTCGAATCGAGAAGCCCGCGCTGCTTTAGATCCTTAAGTAATGCGGCGATCGGCTGGTCGGTGTGCGACGCCATGCGAATGTGGTTTTCCTCGATGTCCTCATGCGCGTCCCACTGGAGATTGCCGGGTCCCCCGCCTGCAACGACGCACACGAAACGTACGCCCTTTTCGACGAGGCGTCTCGCCAGCAGACAGCGGCGGCCGTAGTCATCGGTTGATTCCTGGCCGATGCCGTACATCTCACGCGTGCCCGCGGATTCTTTGCCGATGTCGAAAACCGCCGGGGCCTCGGTCTGCATTTTGAAGGCGAGGTCGTACGCATTTACCCGTGCTTCGAACTCGGTATCGCCGGGCGTCATCGAAGCTTCGTTCAGGTGTTTGATGAGATCGATGGTGCGGGTCCGCTCGGGCAGCGACACTCCTTCCGGCAGGTCGAGATTGAGAACGGGCTTGGCGCCGCTGCGCATCATGGTCGGCTGATAGACGGCGGGAAGGAAGCCATTGCCGTACATCGGCTGGCCGGCCTCGAGCGCGCCCTTCGGATCGGGCAGTACGACGTAGGCGGGCAGGGAATCGCTCTCCGAGCCAAGTCCGTAGATGACCCAAGATCCCATGCTCGGAAATCCCGGCAGTATGCGGCCGGTGAACATCTGGTATTGCGCCGCTGAGTGAACGACCATGTCGGCGTGGCACGAACGGATGACGGCGAGATCATCGACACATGTTGTGAGGTGCGGAAAGAGGTCTGAGACATCGATGCCGCTTTGGCCATACTTCCGGAAGGTCCGCTTCGTCCCCAGGAGCTTGGCTTGCCCGCTGATGAACTGGTACTTGGCTTCACCGAATTCAGCCGGACGTTTCTGGCCGTCGAGTTTGTTGAGTAGCGGTTTGGGATCGAACGTTTCGATATGGCTGGGGCCGCCGGCCATGAACAGGAAGATGACGGACTTTGCTTTCGCCGAAAACTCGGGCGATTTCGCGGCAAGCGGATTCGTCGACGCGGCGCGGGCAAGCGAGGCGAACGCTAGCGATCCGAATCCGCAGAAAGCGTCACAAAGAAACTCGCGGCGGTTACGGGTGAAACGAACATGCTCAGGCATGGCGGTTACTCCACATAGAGAAATGCGTTGAGGTTCAGCACGGCGAGTGCGAACTCGGAAAGCGGCTGTGTTTTCAGAAACGCGGCCGCGAGCGTCTGTTCTTTCGGCGTCGGTGGACGGCCGGTGGCGAGCACGTATGCGAGGCGAACTTCGCAGTTCCTGTCGCTCGCGCAGTCGCGTCGCAGGCGTCCGGCGAGGAGGCGCGCCATACGATTTGCGAAATCGCCGTTGGTCAACTCCAGAGCTTGGGGAGCGTGGGTGCTCGATTCGCGGCGAGGACAACTGATTTGCGTGTCGGGCGCATCGAACACCTCCATCAACGGCAGGCGGAGGTTGCGCTTGGCGAGCAGGTAGACGCTACGGCGGTAATGCTCGTTTAGGTCCGGGTTCACTTTCCACTGCGAAGGCTTGTAGAGCAAGGTGATCAGCTCGGCATCAGCGGGAGTGATGACTCCCGGACCTCCGGTCTTGAGGTTCAGTTTGCCCGAGATGGCGAGAGAGGCATCGCGAATCTCTTCGGCCTCTAGACGGCGGCGCTCGAAGTGCCAGACCAATGCGTTATCGGGATCCTTCGCTTTCGCTTTTGCTTCGGCCGACGAGTGGTAGGACTGTTGGTAGGCGGCGCTGAGCAACATCGCCCGGTGCAGCGGTTTGAATCGCCAACCGTTTTCGACGAATTCGTTGGCTAGATAGTCCAGCAGATCCGGATTGGACGGGCGCATCCCCATCCGGCCGAAGTCGTTGGGCGTCGCGACAATCCCGCGCCCGAAATGATATTGCCAGATGCGGTTAACGATGACGCGTGCGGTGAGCGGGTTATCCGGCGAGACGACCCAGTCGGCAAGCTTCTCACGCGGTGAGGGAGTCGTGGGTGGAAGTTCGGGCGTACCGTCGGGCAGCAGAACGCCAAGCGGGCGTGCGTACACACGGTCGCCGCGGTTCTGGTAGTCGCCCCGCGCGAGCACATGAATGGGGGTCGGGCTTTTGAAGTCGTCGGCGACGCTGAACAACGAAGGCAGCGGCGTGGGCTTCTGGTCCTCCAGTTCATCGGCCTTCTTCTCGATATCGGCCGCGGTGGCGCCGCTTTCGGACATCTGCTTTTTCAGCGCTTTGATCTGCTGGTTAATGATGTCGACTTGCGCTTTGTAAGCGGCCTGCTCTTCAGCGCTTGCCAACGGCACGTCGTCGGGAACCGTGGCCGCAAAATAGGCCTGAATGCGGTAGTAGTCCTTTTGGCGGATCGGATCGAATTTATGATCGTGGCAACGCGCACACCCAAGGGTTACTCCAAGCAGAGCCGATCCAACGATGTTGGTCATTTCCGTGAGGACTTCGTTTCGGCTGCTGGCAACCTCCTGGTTCCCTGCGTTCTTGCGCAAGGGCCCGAGCCGGTTGAAGCCCGACGCGATGCGGTCCTCTTCGTCGATGGTGCTGATTTCGTCGCCGGCGAGTTGCTCCCGAACGAATTGGTTGTAGGGCTTGTCGCGATTGAAGGAACGGATGACGTAATCGCGGTACCGCCAGGCATCGGGCCGATGCGTGTCGTATTCGAAGCCGTCGCTCTCGGAGTAGCGAACGAGATCGAGCCAGTGCTGTCCCCAGCGTTCGCCGTAACGCGGGCTGGCGAGCAGGCGATCGATCACTTTCTCGTAAGCCCTTGGATCGCGATCGTTGACGAAGGCGGCGATTTCAGCAGGAGTTGGTGGAAGTCCGGTGAGATCAAACGTGACCCGCCGGATGAGCACGCGTCGGTCGGCTGGAGGCGCGGGCGCGAGTCCTTGCTTGGCGAGATTCGCGCGGATGAAAGCATCGATGTGAGTCGGCGCACCGCTGACGGTCGGAATCTCGGGATGCCTGCGTGGCTGAAATGACCAATGACGCCGTTCGGCCGGAGTATAGTCCGCGGCCGACAGCACAAACGGGATTAACATCCAGAACCCTACGCGCAACGACAACCCAGTTCGCCCTCCTCTTGTTTCGTCATTATAGCCCCGAGTTAGCATGAAGAAACATGCGGGCGAGCGGATTCGTGATCTTACTGGGTGCGGTGGCTATGGCGGCGCCCACCGATTGTGGGGGTTGGGAGGCGCTGTTTAACGGTCACGATGTTTCAAAGTGGCAGGAGGTGACCGGAGGCCCGTTTCCAACCGCGGCATGGGCAATTGACGATGGATGCCTGCGGACTGTACCGAGCGGGGACGGCGTCCAAGACCTAAGAACTGCCGCTGTGTTCAGATCGTTCGAACTGGTCTGGGAGTGGAAGGTAAGTCCGGGAGCGAATTCAGGCGTGAAGTATTTCATCCGCCGCATCGATAAATGGGCATCGAAGACCGGGAAAGGGTATCAGGCGCGGGGGCGCGGCGCGGAGTATCAGATCGCGGATGACGGCGGCGATCGCGATGCATCGAGCAATTCTGCAAAATCGGCTGCATCACTGTATGGGCGTTTGGCACCGAATGCGGCCAAACAGTTGCGACCGGTCGGCGAGTTCAACGAATCGAAGATCGTGGTGCACGGTAACGAGGTGGAACACTGGCTGAACGGCGAGAAGGTGTTGTCCTATCACGAGGCGTCACCGGGCGAATCCCCGATTGTGTTGCAGAACCACAACTCGGTTGTGTGGTTCTGCAATATTCGAATCCGGCCGTTGTGCGATTAGCTGGAAGCTCCGCGATACGGTTGGCTGTAATGGGTGTTCCAATCGACGAGGTCGAGATTCAGCAAACGGTGAGTGGCGCGCCGGCGATCCGCTTCTACAATGAGATAGGCATTCGGATCGTAACGGGTGGCGGCAATGACGAGATGCCGCGGACCATAGGAGCGGCCGAACTCGAACCACTTATGCCAATGTCCCGATACAACTAACTGCACGGTGTCTTTGTACTTTTTGAGTAGCGGTTGAATACCGTAATCGGCCTTTTCCTTGCCTGCGACGATGATGAGCGGGTAGTGGATGAAGACGAACGACGGTTTGTGAGCCTTCAGTTGTTCCTCAAACCAGTTCAATTGCTCTTCGCCGAGGCTGCCGGACCCCTTGTCGTACTTTGGGCCTCCCGCCTTCCAGGTATCGCCCAGGAAGTTATTCAGGTGAATGAACTGGAATCCCTTATGTTCAATCGAATAGTACGGTCTCAGACCAAATTTGCGCCGGAATAACTCGTGGGACATCTCGCGAGTTACTTTAGGAACCGCGTAGTCGTGATTGCCGAATCCGGCATGGACCGGCATGGCGAAACCATCCGTGAGCGCCTTGGCGCGATCGATGCGGGTTTCGTTCTGGAAATAGAAATCGATGTCTTCGGACGGATAGTTGTGGAAGTAATCCCCCACCAGCAAGGTCAGGTCGAGTTTGGGCCGAAGGGCGTTGAGAAAAGAGCGTGTTTCCGTTAGCCGTTCTGTCGTTTTGAAGATGGAGTCGGTATCTTCGGGGCTACCCTCCGGCCCGCTATAGAACGGGTCAATGATATGGGTGTCGGCGATTACCGCGAAATAGAACCGGTCGGGCCCAGGCTCCGCGCTCCGTAGATATGGTGTAACCAATGCCGCGCCTCCCGCGGCGCGGAACAGTTCTCGACGTGTCATTCGGATCTCCTTACATCCCTCTACTTGCGCACTCGCCGGCGTTTATGACACGCCGGCCTTCCAACTTCCAACTGCCGGAGAGAACGATACGAATCGCTTCCGTGTAGATGCGGTGTTCCTCTTTCAGGATGCGCGACGACAGGGTCTCTGCGGTGTCCTCGTCCAGGACAGGCACCACCGCTTGGCGAATAATCGGACCGGCGTCGAGGTTCTCGTCCACGAAATGGACGGTGCAGCCGCTGAACTTCACCCCATGTTCAAGAGCCTGGTGCTGCGCATCAAGCCCGGGAAACGCCGGTAATAAAGAAGGGTGAATATTTAGAATGCGCATCGGGAACTCTCGGATGAAGTAGCCGCTGAGTAACCGCATGAACCCGGCCAGACAAACCAGTTCGACGTCATGACGGCGGAGTTCCTCCACCACGCGCCTATCGTATTCCTGACGCTCAACGCCTTTTGAGGGCACGCAAACGGCGTTCAATCCGCGCTCTCGAGCGGGTTCAAGGCCGCGGGCCTCCGACCGGTTCGATACGACTACAGCGATTTCGGCGTCGAGGCGGTGCTCAGCGATGCTGGCCGCGATGGCTTCGAAGTTGGAACCGCGCCCGGAAAGTAGTATGCCGAGGCGTCTCATTGGTAGACCACGCGCGGGCCGCCGCCCTTCACTTCCACGACTTCACCGATATCGTGATGCGTTTCGCCGAGACGGTCGAGCAGTTTCTTGGCTTTCCCGAGATCGCGCTTACTTACCGCAAAGATCATGCCGATGCCCAGATTGAAAGTGCGGCGATAGTCGTCATCCGGAATATTCCCTAACTTACGCAGCAGTTCGAAAATCGGGAGGACGGGCCATGATCCGACGTCGATCTGAGCGCCGAGTTTGTCGGGGAGGATACGAGGGGTGTTCTCCGTTATCCCGCCGCCTGTAATATGTGCCGCTCCTTTCAGAAGTCCTGCTCCATGCAACTTTTGAATAGGTTTCAAGTAACTGCGGTGCAGTTTCAACAGTTCGTCGGCAACGGTGTTTTCGATTCCGGCGACGCGATCGTTTGCTTTATGACCCGCTATATCGAACAACAGCTTACGCGCCAGCGAATAACCATTGGTATGAAGTCCGGTGGAGGGAAGACCGATGAGCCGGTCACCTTTTCGAATCTTTTCGCCGGTGATCATTCGCTTTCGTTCGACAGCGCCGACGATGAAACCGGCGAGATCGTACTCGCCGTCGAGATACATTCCCGGCATCTCGGCGGTCTCCCCGCCGATGAGGGCACATCCGTTCTGCTCGCAACCCCGGGCGGCGCCGGCGATCACCTGCGTTACGACCGCAGCGTCCAATTTGCCCACCGCAAAATAATCGAGGAAGAACAGTGGTACGGCACCCTGGACTGCGATGTCATTCACGCAATGGTTTACCAGGTCCTCGCCGATAGTGTCGTGGCGTCCGGTGAGGAACGCGAGTTTCAACTTCGTGCCCACACCGTCGGCCGAACTGACCAAGACAGGATTTTTCCAACCCTTGAGGAAAAAACCGCCTCCGAAGCTGCCGATGTCGGTCAGCACAGAGCGATTGAACGTTTTTTTCGCCAGCTTTCGAATGGAAGCGACCGCGCGGTCCGCCTCATCGATGTTTACGCCGGCATCCTTATAGCCTACGCGCTTCTTTGACGGCATTATCGTCGGGAAACGAGCCGTGGCGGCCCGTCTGAACCTCTATGATAGGCGATTCGCCAAGGTCAGGCTGTCGCCAGAACGCCGGAGTGATACTGCAACGGGACCAGAATGCGAGCACCGGCTAGGGAGCGGTACGGGCCAAGAAGCGCAATGCGACGCTCGGCGTTGCGGTACGCCTGTTTGACAAGGGGGTGCGAGTCGTACCGCATCCAATGCGCAGTCTGAGCTATTCGCGGAGTCCCTTGAATAACCGTCCGCTGTCGTCCCGAAAGCTAATGGAGGAGTCATTGGCCACGCCGGTCATCCGCTTACCGTCGGGGTTGGTGACGTGATAATAGGTTCGGTTATCTTCTCCGCGATACGAGAACCCGGCCCAGGTAGTGCCGAACTCATCTTTCAGGCTCACGAAGTCGCCATTGCCGTACCCGGAAACCCGCAACTTAGAGCTTTCCTCTTCGAGGTGGATTGAGCCCTGCCCATAGGATTTCAGACGAGTTTTCCTTTGATAGAGCATTCCAAATCAATAATAGGCATCCTGGCGCGGGAGGCCATCCGGCAAATACTCTACGGACCACCTAAGACTCTATTTAGCTGCCTCGACGATGGGCTTTACTACTGCGATTCCGAGGGGTCTCATTTCCGTTTGGAGACGGAGGAACATGTCTTCGTCAGCGTAGGCTCCGACGACGGCTCCCCCGGAACCGGCGAAGTTCGCCGATGCTCCAACCTTTCGTGCTGCCCGGATCATCTCAAGGTTACCCGCGCCGATCTGGTAGATCTCCGATCGGAGGTCGAAATTCGCATCGATCAATTCGTCTAGCCGCCCGTAGTCGCGATTCAGCAAGGCCTGCCGTCCTTCCGCGGCGATTTCGCCCCATCGCTGCATGGCAGAGACAATTTCAGGATCCCCGCGCATCCAACGGTCTCGCACGTTGTTGTGAAATACCTCTGTGCCCTCGCTTAATGATGTCCGATAGGCCAGGTAAATTTGGGGAAGCAGCGCCGGATCCAGTCGCTCGTACTCGCCGTAACCGCGAGTTTCCATAAGTTGGCGGTTGAAGTCCATATAGACGAGACCCTCGTAAACCTGGATCACGCGGTCCTGCGGTCCGGCTGGCACGCCCAATTCTTTCGTTTCGGTTTCGAGCACGAGCTTGGCTTGGATCGGTAGCGGAATCTCTATTCCGAAGTACTGGCAGATGGCACGTAGAGCGGCCGTGATGATAGAACTCGATCCCCCCATTCCGAGCCGCAGCGGAATCGTCGATTCATATTCCAGAGTGAAGTTCCGATTCTCCAGCGCGAAACCCCGTTCCGTGCAATAGTCCATCAATCTTACGATCAGAGCCTGGATAATGCGGATGCCGCCGTAGTAACCACGCCAACGGGTAGTAGCGTATAAGTCATCGAGACTCTCGAAGATCGGCATGTCGGCTTTTGACGGTTTGATTTCCAGGCGGGCACTCGGATACAGGAGCACGCGGGCGCGGAAATTCCTCGCGCTAAGAGCAATGGTTTTGCCGAAGTAGCCGTCGCTTGGATTGCCGAGCAATCCAGCGCGGGCGTAAGCGAAAGTTTCGATCATGGGTGTGTTCCCCCTTAGTGTGGCCGCGAGATCGCGCCGCCGTCAATACGTTTCGGCGACCGGACGCGAACGGCTTTAGGCACGCGGCGGCAGCGCTTCTTACTGGCATACTGGAGCCATGCGAGCAGTGCTGCAGCGGGTGAAGAGTGCGCGGGTAGAAGTGGATGGTAACGTTACAGGAAGCATCGGGCGGGGAATCCTGGTTCTGCTTGGAATTGCCCGATGGGATACGGAAAGCGAAGCCGAGTATCTTGTTGAGAAAGTCGCCGGGCTGCGTATCTTTCCGGATGAGAACGGCAAGATGAATCGGAATGTGCAGGAGGCGCAGGGGGTGCTGTTAGTGGTATCGCAATTCACCTTATACGGCGATTGCTCGCGGGGCCGGCGTCCAAGCTTCGACGATGCCGCACCGGCGGCCCAGGCGCGCTTACTCTATGAGTATTTTGTCCATCGGGCGCGGCAAACCGGGTTACGCGTTGAAACCGGCGTTTTTCAGGCCATGATGAGCGTTCATTTAGAAAATGATGGACCTGTCACGCTGATTTGTGAGGCTCCTTCGAAAAATTGATTTACACGAACTTAGTATCTTGATATAGAATCGGAGTTAAATGCCACGTAGTCCTAAGTCAATGAACAACGCGCTACTCGAGGCAGCTCTTCAAGGGCTGGAGGCGCAGAAGTCAAAGCTCGAGGATCAGATCAAAGAGGTTCGGCAGATGCTCGGGGTTCGTGGACCGCGCAAGACCGCTTCGGCTGCCGCGCCTGTGACTGGAACAGCCCCCACTAAGAGAACCCGACGGCCATTAAGCGCCGCCGCCAGAAAACGGATCGCCGCCGCCCAGAAACGACGTTGGGCTGAGTACCGGAAGGGGGAAGAATCAGGACCCAAACCGGCAAAGAAGGCGGCGAGTAAGAAGGCCGCGGCGAAAGCGACGAAAGAGGCTTAATTCGTTAGCAGGGCTACAACCGGCCACCTGGTTGTGCTGACGGGTGGTCCGGCGGCTTCAGGGGAGCCACATTTCCGCGGCAATGAAGGGCCGCGCAGGACAACGCTCGCGGCGACACCTACTGCCGCGAGTTACTTCATTTTTCGTTCATTTCCATTCTCCAAGTACCCGGCTAGCGAAGGCAGCCACAGGCTGTAAGTGCAGGAACGCGGACGTCCGCCCAAGAAGGCGATATCCGCCTCGAGGCGAAGTACAGAGTTAGATCTCTGATCCCGCTTTGCACTGGGACACGATCTTCAGCCCCGGGTGCGTAGTCAGAACACCACGGCCGATCCGGCGCGCGCTAGAAAGGAACAAACATCAGAGATAACGGCCTATGCCGATGCGGATCCCGCGAGTCCCAGATCGTCGGCGCGCTGCACCATTGCTTCGATGCAGAATGCGATATGTTCGTCGAGCGCAATGCCTAATTCCGACGCGCCGGTCGTTATGTCGTCCCGATTGACAGCCCGCGCGAAGGCTTTATCCTTCAGTTTCTTTCGAACACTCTTCACTTGAACGTCGCGGATGCTGCGTGACGGCTGCACGTACGAGCAAGCGGTCAGAAAGCCGGCAAGTTCATCGCAGGCAAACAATGTTTTTTCGAGCTGGGATTCCCGTTTGACCCCGGTAAAGTCCGCGTGTGAGAGAATCGCCTTGCGAATTTCTGGATCCACGCCGCGTTCCGCCAGAATTGGTTCGCCTTTCACTGGATGATCGGGTAACTCGGGATGGATTTCCCAATCGAAATCGTGCAGCAGGGCGGTTACCGACCACTTCTCCTCATCCTCGCCGAACTTGCGGGCATAGGCCGCGACGCACGCCTCAACAGCTAACGCGTGCCTCCTCAAATTATCGGTTTTCGTGAACTCGCAGAGGAGTTCCCAAGCTTCGTTGCGATGCATGTTTGTCGAAATGTTCTCGTACCAGGATATGTTATATTGGGCGTTAGATCTTCAATCGTGGGCCTGTGGCGCAGTTGGGAGCGCGCTTCAATGGCATTGAAGAGGTCATGGGTTCGAATCCCATCAGGTCCACCATTCCTAGGTCCAGTTCTCCTTCAGCCACATTTCAAAATTCATCAGGCCGCTGTAATCGGCGCGAAGCGCGTCGATATCTGCGCGATACCCGCGTTCGTCAAACCAGCGGAACATGGTCGTGAGCGCAGGCCCGGCTTTCTGCTCGAATTGATCCCAGGGAACCTGCTCATATTTCACGTCGCGGTTCATTCGCCGCGAGAATGCCGCCGCTTGTTCTTTCGGCGACAGCGAGTCCCCGGCGAGTTCCACGGTCTTGCGATACCAATGGTCAGGATGCTCGAAAGCCAATGCGGCGAATACAGCGATATCCTCCACCGCAATCTGCTGCAGGCGGGTGTCCGGTTTGAGCGGCGAGTAGAGGTGACCGTTCGCGATCTGATCCTTCACGCCCAGCCAGTTCTCCATGAAGTAAGTCGGCCGAAGGATGGTCAGGTACGGAAATCCGAGTCGTTGAACGTGTTGTTCAATTTCATGCTTACTTTCGAAGAACGGGATGCCGGTATCCTGGTCAGCCGAGCCGACGCTGGTGAACACGAAATGGGTAAGCCGGGCGTTTTGCGCGGCGTCGGCGAGGCGCTTGCCCTGTTCCACTTCCGCCGCCGGTCCCTGTTCGTACGGAGTGGACATCGAAAACACACCATAAACATCCTGCAAGGCCCGGCGGAGCGAATCTTCGTCGTTGAAGTCGGCCTTGACGAGTTCGATTCCATCTCCGGCGAGTTGCCGCGCGGCAGGCTTTTCCGGATCGCGGGTGATGGCTCGTACCGGGAACCCGCGAGCGCGGAGTTTTTGGAGTACGGCACCGCCCTGCTTACCAGTACCGCCCGTCACCAGGATCATGCGGTTCGAATTGTTCTGTAGCACGTCTCCTCCTGAAGCAGATAGGATGCGTATTCAGGATGTCCGTTTCATGCGTACTCTTACCGTTTTCTTTCTCACCCTTGCCAGTACCTTCGCCGCGGATGTTGCCGCAATATTCCAGGAATTCGATCGAGTATCGTCGCGCGCGGAGTGGCCGGGATTTCATCCCGATACGATGCCGGTCGCAGTCTTCGACGGGCATCAAACCTGGCTTCGACGCCATCCTTCTCCACCCACGAACTTCCGAACGGTAGAGGGGAATCCCGAACTGCGGGTCTACGATGGCCGTCATCCCGCGATACAGGCGAATACCGCCGCGGAGATTGGAGGAGTGCTCACGGCAACTTTAATTGCCGACGACAATGCACGCTCGGCTTTCGAGTATGCCGCAGTACTGACCCACGAGTGTTTTCACGTATACCAGCGGCGCACTCATCCGACATGGCAAGGCAACGAGGCGATCTTATTCACTTACCCGGACGATGATGCCGCCGCCGCGGGACTCGCGCTACTCGAGTACGAAGCCGTGCGGCGCTCTCTTCGTTCTCAAACCGCGTGCTGGGCCGCACGAGTGGCCGATCTGCGACGGCAGAGATTTTCTCGCATGTCTCCGGAATTCCCAGCCTATGAGCGCGCAACGGAACTGAATGAAGGACTCGCACAATATATTCAGGACCGTGTGAGCGGCAGGGAACCCGATCTCAGCCGAACCTTCGCTCCAGGCGACATCAGAAATCGCGCCTATGTTACCGGCGCTGCGATTGCATTTGTTCTCGATCGCATTTCGCCCGATTGGAAAACCCATGCCGCAAACTCGCTTGACGAACTTCTACCGGGCGACGCGGACGCTCGTTGTGATTTCACGCCGGCAGAACGCGCGGCGGCGGAGCAAGAGTCGCGCCGCGCGGTGGCGGCCGTATTGCAGTCTCGCAAGGAAGTGGATGAGGAGTTCCAATCGGCGGCAGGTTGGCGCGTGATTATCGCAGCAACGAAAGAGCACCCGCTGATGATGAAAGGCTTCGACCCGATGAACGTCACTCGAATCTCCGGGACCAAGGTGCTGCACTCCCGCTATCTGAAACTCGGGAACGAAGCAGGAACGCTGGAGATGATGAAAGGGCGCGCCGTCACCATCGGCGCCGGGCCTCATCCGTTGTTCAGCGGCGTGGTGACGTGGACCATACTTACGGGATTGAAACCGGACGTCAGCGTCGAAAACGGGATTGTGAAAATTGAGGCTCCGGGATTGAGTGGGAGTTTCCGGAATGCGTCGATCGAAACGGAGGGCGAGCGGATCGTGATTCGGCTCGCACCTCCTCAAAACATTCGTGCAGGTGGTTAGCGGCCGACTTCGAACTCGCCTCTGCAACCACGATCGACCCACACGCCGCGATTATCGAAGCCCCACGAGTAGCCTTCGCGGCACTCGGCGCCGCCCATCTGCCGGATCAGGCGCGCTCCATGCCGCGTATCGGACTCGCAGTACCTGCGGCGACCATTCGAGCCGCAGATGACGGAATAGGATCCATCGTTGCCGCGGTAATCGTTTCCGCGGTCCTGACGATCGTCGATGCGCCTGCGGTCGTTTCCGGGGCCTCCGCCCGAAAATCCACCCGCCCATTCGAGATCGAACGTGTATCCTTCGCGTCCGCCCTTGGGATCTTCAACACGTACGACTGCCGCGCCGCGATTTTGTCGCGGGTCGCGGACCAGGTTCACGTTTCCTCGGCCATCGACCCCTTGAAAACGAAAATCGGCAGGATTTCTGGGCAGTGCATCGGTGCATTCCAAGCGACGAAAAGTTGCAGGTTGGCCGGACAGCGTTCGAATGAAACCCGTGTCTCCGCGCAGTTCTACTTCGGCAACCCCGTCCACTTCCACTTCGATGGTGCATTTGCCCCGATCGCCGCGGCTGCCGGTGATGGTCGCACGCCGGCTTGCGCCCCCAAATTGCGCCGACGCAACTCCCGCCACGAGGCACAAGGCAGTCAGCAATTTCAAAGATTTCAAAGTTACCTCACCTCCCCGACTTTGTGACGTACAAACTCCCCCTATTGTGATAGAAAAATGCGTCACTGCTCCATCCAGGACAGTCGGCGACGGAAGGCGTTAGACGGCAGCCAGACTGACTTCCGCGGCCGGCTGGTCGAAGCTGTAGCCGAAGCCGCGAACTGAGCGAATGAACATCGGGTTGGCAGGATCCGTCTCGATTTTCTGCCGCAGCCGCAAGATGTACACATCCACCGTGCGGTCGGTAACCGCGCGATCGTGTCCCCACACTCCGTCGAGCAACTGCTCCCGGCTGAAAACGACACCGGGGCGCGCCATGAGAAATTCGAGAAGCTTGAATTCCGTCGCGGTCAACGGAACTTCCGCTTCATTCAGCCGCACCCGGCAACTGCTCCGGTCGAGTTCGAGCCCCGATGCCTTCAACGTCCGCGCGGGCGCGGGAGTGCTTCGGAATTGAATCTTGATGCGCGCGATGAGTTCGCGAATGAAAAACGGTTTGACGATGTAGTCGTTCGCGCCGAGTTCGAGACCGACGATCCGGTCCGTCTCCGAGGCGCGCGCGGTAAGGAAGATCACCGGAATGTGAGCCAGCTCCGGATGGCGGCGGATTCCTTTACAGATGTCCAGCCCATCCGAGTCCGGAAGCATGATGTCGAGCAGGATCAGATCGGGATGCTCTTTACGGCACAGCTCAATCGCGCCGCGCCCGGTTTGGGATCCCACGAGCGCAAACCCTTCGCGTTCGAGATTGTACTTCAGAAGGGCAAATAGGTCGGCGTCGTCTTCGATGAGGACAATCTTCTTCATCACTCACTACTGTAACCGCACCTTCATTACAATTCTATTACGGCAGAGTCACTATTCGTTAACCGGGCCGAATTAGCGGACAACCTGGGATTCCATCGGGAACTCCGCCTGGACGCCTTGGATCTCGGGAAGGCCGATGTCCACCGTCATCAACGTGAAATAAAAAGTGGACCCCTGGTTCGGCACGCTCTCCACACCGACCTCGCCGCCCTGCGCACGGACCAGGTGCTTGACGATGGCCAGACCCAGTCCCGTCCCGCCCAATTCCCTCGAGCGGGCCTTGTCGACACGATAGAAGCGCTCGAAGAGTCTAGGCAAATCCTCCTCCGGAATTCCGATTCCGGTATCGCGAACGTAGAGCATAATTTGGTCGCCTGGCACCGCGCGGGCGCCGATCTCGACGTAACCGCCTTCCGGGGTATATTTCAGCGCGTTGTCGACCAGGTTGGTGACGATCTGGTGCACGGCTTCCGAATCGCAGAAAGCCTCTGTGCCTTCCGGGGGGTATTCGACTCTGAGCTCGATGTTCTTTTTGTTCGCCATCGGCCGCATGGCGTCTATCTGCTCCACCAGCAGTTTTCGCACGTCATAGTGGGCGAATTGGAAGCGGTGACGCTTCAACTCGATTCGCGACAGCGTCAGCAGGTCTTCGGTGAGCCGCCGCAAACGCTCAGCGTTCTGCCGGATGATGCCGAGGAACCGCATATTGTTTTCCTCGTCGTGAATCGCACCATCCAGGAGGGTCTCGGTATAGCCCTGAATGGAGGCTAGGGGCGTTCGAAGCTCATGCGAGACGTTGATCACGAAGTCCTTCCGGACCCGCTCCAGCTTCTCGAGTTCGGAATGCTCCTGCTCCAATTGCTGAAACATTCCTTTGAGTTTCTCGCCTGTTTCAGTGAGTTTCGTCCCAAGCACTCCGAGCACGTCGTTTCCCAGGCTGTCCAGCGGGGCGTTGAAATCGCCTTTCGACAGCTTGGCGGCGTACTCGATGATGGCGCCCAATTTTCGTGAGAAATAGCGCGCCAGAAACGCTGTCAATACAACCGAGGGCAGAAACGCCAGCGCCGTCGAAAACAACACCTTCTTGCGGATAGCATTCACCTGTTCGGATATCTTCGACAGTGGGACCGCCAGCCGCATGGCGCCCCCGTGCGCCGGCACGGCGGCATACAGAAAACTCACGCCCATGGTGGGACTCGGGCGGACACTCCAACCGTCGCGCCCGCTCCACGCCGCAATCAGTTCGGGGCGGTTGCGATGGTTCTCCATGTGAGACGGATCATTGTCGGAGTCGGCGAGCACACGCCCACCCTCGGCGACCCATGTCAATCGAACTCCGCCTCCAATTGCGTAGCTGCGGAAATCGCGGAAGAGGACGTCGCGGGGGACATTCGCGATCATGTGTCCCTTCTCGAGCAGGTCGTGCCGGAGCGTATCGATGTACGTGCGTTCAGCAACACTCGATACCAGGAAGTCGATCGCCGTCAGGGCGACGACCAGGATTCCCAGTACGGCGAGGATAAGGCGAATGAAGATTCGAGCCGTCAAACTGCCATTTTAGGCCGAATCGTGCCCACTCCGCGTTGCTTTTATCCGCAGTTTTCTCATGTCTCACTCTTTGCCGGACTAATCCCGAAGCTGCATCGGCTCCGTAAACGTATATTGATGTTTTTGTCATGGAGCCGTAACCGGATTACTGTTACTCCTGTTCATGAATGAGGAAGCTTCTGTTACTGCTGTTTACTTCAATAGCATTTGGTCAAACCGATTCCGGCCGGATCACAGGAACCGTAGTTGACTCCACAGGTGCCGTCGTTCCGGAAGCGACGATAACCGTCAAGAGCCAGAAGACCGGCGAAGAGCGAGTCACGAAATCCAATCAGCAAGGGTCGTATATTGTCACCCAACTTCCGCCCGCCACATATTCCGTTACGGCGACCGGAGCGGGGTTAGGTGTTCAGCAATACAAGGATCTCAACCTGGCGGTGGGTCAGGAGCGACGTCTCACTATCACCCTGCAACCGGCGTCGGTGACAAGTGAAGTGACCGTATCGTCGGGCGAACTGAGCGTAATCGATACGAGTTCCGCGGCGATCGGCGCCAATGTCAATTCCCGCGAAGTCGGCACGCTGCCCCTGAATGGGCGCCAACTCTCGCAACTCTACCTGCTCGCTCCCGGTGCGCAGACCGCGGGCGGCGGCAGCTATGATAACATCCGTTTCTCCGGACGAGCCAACCAGCAGAACGCCCTCCGATTCGATGGAATCGAAGCGACCTCGATTATCGATTCGTCGCCCGGTAACCTGAACGGCGAAATCTCCACAGGTTTCCGGCTCACCTCGAGTCTCGAGAACGTGCAGGAGTTCCGGGTCGATTCCAGTAACTATCCGGCGGAGTTCGGTACGGGAACCGGTGGTCAAATCAGCGTCGTGACGAAGAGCGGAGGCAACGAATATCACGGCAGCCTGTTCGAATATCTCCGCAACGACTCCATGGACGCACGGAATTTCTTCGACGGTGCTACAAAGAGTCCTCTCCGGCTGAATCAATTCGGCGGTTCTTTTGGCGGCGCAATCGTAAAGGATAAAACGTTCTTCTTCGCGTCCGTTGAAACCCTAAAACAGCGCTCGGGCGTGAATCTGATCGCATCCGTGCCGAGCCTCGCCGCCCGGGACCGCGCGGTTGCTTCAATCAAGCCGCTGCTGGCAGGCTATCCGGTGGGACAGACGCCCACCGCAAACCCGCTGCTCGATCTGGCGCGGGTCAATGCCGGCACCAACATCGATGAGTACTACGGAAGCTTCCGTCTCGATCACAAGATTAGCGACAAGTACTCGATGTACCTCCGCTATTTCCGCGACCAGGGATACGCTCAGAGTCCGCTCGATGTCAGCGGAAGTGATCAACTGGTCACCGGCGCTCCGCAGAACGTGCTGCTCAGCTTCCAACAGGTGTTGAAACCGACCCTTGTGAATGAAACTAAGCTCGGCTTCAACGGCAGCAAGACTCGCGTTTCGGGGTTTGCGCCGGCCATCCCTGGCGTGGACACGTCGGCGTTCTCGGTATCCTTCACAGGTCAAGTTGCCATTCCGGGTATCGGCGGCCAGGGAGCGAGCGCGGGTGCGTCCAACCTGGGCAATCTCATCCGTTCGAACAGCACGCAGAATGGTCGTGGGCAGCCGTACACGAACTACACATATTCGATCGTCGACAACCTGAGTTGGATTAACAACAACCACGCCCTGAAGTTCGGGTTTGAAGTCCGCCCAGTGCGTATCTACACGAACCGGTTGGGCGGAACGACGTATACGTATTCGGACATAAACGGGTTGCTGAACAACACTCCCAGCAACGTTCAGTATCTCGGCGATCTGAGCGATCCCAGCCCCTTCAACAACGGCGCTACCGGCGACCGGTTTCTCAAACAGCACTACCTCATCCTCTATGCTCAGGACGAGTACAAACTGCGTCCGAACCTGACCATTAACTACGGACTGCGGTACGAATATTACAGCGTGATTCGCGAGGACCGGAATCTCGCCACGATTTTCGATACGGTGCACGGCGGACTGCTCCCATCGGACACCCCCTTCTACAACAGTTCGAAGCTGAATTTCGGACCGCGTCTCGGCATCACGTGGTCGCCGTCTCGCTTCAACAACAAGACGGTGCTCCGCGTAGGCGGCGGTTACTATTACGGCCCGGGCCAGACGGAGGATCAAATTCAGCCGGTAGAGACTGACCGTATCAGCACGACAGTGTCGGCCGGGAACCCGCTCACAGTATTCCCGCTCGACATCGCGGCTATCCGCGCCGGCTACAACATCAACAATCCGAATCTTCAATACCAGCCGCGCGCATACGCGCCGGGATATACGCTTCCCGAAAAGGTGCTGTCGTACACAGCGTCGATCCAGCAGGAGTTGCCGTGGAACTCGGTGCTGACCGTCGCCTATGTGGGAAGCCAGGGACGAAACCTGTTCCTGCGTGGCTGGGCCAACAAACTCGTCGGCTTCACCATGAACGGCACGACCGGAGCCGCGTCTCCGGTACTCGAGTTCGGGAACCGCTTCAACCAGGTCGATTTCAAAACGAGCGGCGGCACCGATCACTACGATTCTCTGCAGACAACGCTGAACCGCAGATTCAGCCGCGGACTCACGATCGGCTCGCAGTGGACATGGAGCCACTCCATCGGGGACACCGGCGGATCAAATGAGGCGCAGACTGCTGCCGATCCGACGAACTTCGCGCTCGACCGCGGCAACAACGCTTTCGACGTACGGCACAACGTGAACGTAAGCGCTCTGTATGAGCTGCCGTTCGGCCGAGGCCGCAGTCATGGCGCTGGTCTGTCGCGATTCGCGGATACATTGATTGGCGGATGGGAAGTGGGCGGTATCTGGAATGCGCGCACTGGCCTGCCGATCGATTTGAAGATCACGAGAAACGATATCGTGTACGCGAACAACGCCACCGGCCAGATTGTCTCGAGTCCCGTCGTACAGAACGGAGACGTACTCACGACTCCGGTAATCAACGTTCCCTGGGGTGGAGCGTTCCGCAACCAGCGGCGTCCGGATTATATTGGCGGAGATCCGTTCCTGCATACCGGCGATCGCCGGTACATTTTGAACCCGGCCGCGTTCTCGGTGCCTGCTCCAGGCCGGGTCGGAAATCTTGGCCGCTACGCCCTGCATGGGCCGGGACTCACGCAGTTCGACTTGACGCTGCACAAGCGGTTCGCGCTGAGTGAGCGGTTCAAGCTGGAGTATCGCGCCGAGGTGTACAACCTGTTCAACCGTGCGAACTTCTCGAATCCACCCTCGACGCTCGGTGCCGGGCTGCCCACGATTCAACCAGGCCAGCCGTTCACGTTGAATGCCGCCGGTGGAGCATTCGGTATTGCGAATTCGACAGTGGAGAGGACGGTCGGTCTTGGTACGAACCGGCAGGTCCAGATGTCGTTGCGCTTGAACTTCTGACAATCCGCAATCCGGGGCGGCTGCACTGCTGCCCCGGACCATCCTTCCGGGCAATCATAGAGTGTGCCATACGGCCTTCTGGGTGCCCGCATCAGCGTTCTCATCATCTTCTTCATCCACGGCGCGGTATTCTCCACTTGGGTGTCGCGCATACCCGCGGTTCAATCGGGGTTAGGACTCTCCACCGGTTCACTCGGACTCGCGCTTCTCGGCATCGCTGCCGGATCGATGATCTCGATGCCCTTGGCCGGCTGGTTTATCGCACGGTCGGGTTCGAAGTTGGTCACGGCGGCCGCGTCTCTGCTGTTCTGCATCGCGCTGGCGCCACCCGCTTGGGCAAACTCGGCCTGGGTCCTCGGCTTCGCACTGAGCCTGCTCGGTTTCGCGGCGGGCGCGATGGATGTCGCGATGAACGCGCAAGGCGTTGTCGTGGAACAGCGCGCGCAGAAGCCGATGATGTCCGGCTTTCACGCGATGTTCAGCATCGGCGGAATGTGCGGATCGGGTATCGGCGGCTTTGTGGCGAAGGCCGGAGTTGGGGTGCGGGCGCACTTCCTGCTTGCCGCCGTCATTTATTTCGCCATCGTTCTCGCAGTCATCCCACAACTCCTCCCCGAGACTACGGCGAGATTCACCGAACGGACGAGGTTTCGCATCTCCGCGGCGATCCTCGGACTCAGCGCTATCAGCTTTTGTTTCTTCCTCAGCGAAGGCGCGATGGCGGACTGGACTGCGCTGTATCTCGCTCACTCGCTCGGCGCCGGTCCGGCGAGTGCGGCGGCGGGTTACGCGGTCTTCTCTGCGGCGATGGCAATCGGCCGGCTGGCCGGCGATACCCTCCGATCGCGGTTCTCATCCCAGTTGCTGGTCCGAAGCGGGAGCCTCCTTGCCGCATCTGGATTGGCCCTGGCAATCCTGATCCCGCATACACTCTCTGCCTTGATAGGATTTGCGCTCGTCGGGTTCGGCTGTTCCATCATCGTGCCGATTGCATTCGCCGAGGCAGGCCGGCTGTCCCAGGCAGGGGCTTCCGCCGCGCTTCCGACCGTTGTCGCGAGCGGCTATTTTGGCCTGTTCGTCGGGCCGCCAATGATTGGGCTGGCTGCCGAGGCTCTAACCCTCCGTTGGGCGTTGCTGATCGTAGTGGGGCTTTGTCTGACGGGGGCCGTTCTCTCTCGGGCCGTTGCAAACCATTGAAAAATATAGCAAAGCGCACTCGACAGTGTTGATTCGCGACCCGATGCCAGCTTGTGGCATCCCAAATGCCACGTCACGCGTCTAATCCATTAGCAGATTTGCATACTGCTGCTAAAATATTGGTAGCGAGGGCCCTTCTTTCCCTATGAACAGCCGGCTGAAGTATTTCGTTGTCACCATGTCCACGTGCGTGGTGATTGTGTTGCTCCTGGGAGCACGCCACGCCAGCAACGCGTCGACCGACGACGAACAATATCGGCATCTTGCCGTTTACACCGAGGTCCTCTCGCGCATCAAGAGCGATTACGTCGAGGAGCCCGATCTCAAGAACGTCACGCTGGGCGCGTTGAACGGTCTGCTCGAGTCCATCGACCCTTACGCCAGTTATCTCAGCGCGGATCAATACAAGCAGTATCAGAAGAACAAGAGCAACAAGAAAGCGTCCGTCGGTCTGGTAATTTCGAAGCGCCTCGGTTACGTCGGCGTGGTGGATGCGCTGCCGGGTTCGCCCGCGGCCAAGGCCGGCCTGAACACGGGAGATATTCTCGAAAGCATCAATAATGTGTCCACGCGCGATATGCCGCTGGTCTACGCCGAGATGCTGCTCGAGGGTGACCCCGGTGCGACGGTCGAAGTGGGTGTGCTCCGGTTCAGCAAGCCCGAACCCATGAAGATCACGTTGACGCGTGCGGCGATTCACGACCCCAGCGTCAGCGCGAAGATGCTGGCCGATCAGATCGGTCTGATCGAGGTTCCTTCTATCGATTCTGCGCGGATCCGCGATGTGCGATCGAAAGTCGAAGACCTTCAAAAGGCTGGTGCGAAGCGCCTGATTCTCGATCTCCGCAACGATCCGACCGGGAGTCCGGAAGACGGGGTGCGATTGGCGGACCTGTTCCTGGATAAGGGTCTGCTCTCGTATGTGCAGGGCCAGAAATATCCCCGGCAGGACTTCCAGGCGACAGCCTCTGACACAATCACCAAACTGCCGCTCGTAGTAATTGCGAACCGCGGAACTGCGGGTGCCGCTGAAGTTGCCGCGGCCGCGCTACTCGATAATAAGCGCGCCGAGGTAGTGGGCGAGCGAACTTACGGGAATGCCGCCATTCGCAAGGCGTTGACGATGGACGATGGCAGCGCCGTTATCCTCTCGGTGGCGAAGTTCTATTCGCCTTCCGGTAAGGCGATCCAGGATACCGGCGTCACGCCCAGCGTTGCTGTCATCGATCAGCAGCCGCAGGCTGAATCGGACGACGACTCGGCGGAGCCGGAGCCGCAGCAGCAGAACGCTCCGAAAGGTGAAGATCTGCTTCTGAAGAAAGCGATCGAAGTTGCAACAAAAGGCGCGCCTCAGGTGGCTTCTGATAACAAGTCGGACAGCGGACAAACCGGACCTTCGATGACGCCGCTGCACATCCCGGCGCAGCCTAAACAGTAAATTTGGAGAACTATGCCCCTATATGAGTACCAGTGCGAATCATGCGGTGCAGTTTTTGAAAAGATGCAGAAGTTTTCCGACGACCCGCTGAAGGTCCACGAAAACTGCGGCGGCGCGGTACATCGTCTATTGTCCGCACCCGCACTTCAATTCAAAGGCAGCGGCTGGTACATCACCGACTACGCCCGCGGCGGCAAGTCGAACGGCAGCGGTAAGGAATCCTCTTCGGAATCGAAATCAGAATCGAAGACGGATTCCAAGCCCGCAGCTTCGTCGACGTCGCCAAACTCGACTTCAACCCAGAAGTAAGGTGCCGCTTACCGGCTCACCGGGTTGAGCGCCGCCAGATTTGCGCGCAACCTCATTTCGCAAATTTCTGCACTCGCCAGTTCTTGATCTCTGCAACGTAGATGTCGCCGTGGCCGTCCACGGCAATGTTGTGCGCGAAATCGAGCTTTCCTGCCGTCTTGCCGTAACTGCCGAGCACGCCCAGCACCTGGCCTTCGGTATTCAACTTAACGATCCGATTGTTGTAGCCGTCGCACATGTATAGCGCGTTCTCACGTGCCACGTAGTACAGACCCCAAGGCGATCCGACATCGTCCCACTTGCCAATAAATGCGCCGTTTGCATCGAAGATTTGGATGCGGCGGTTCTCGCGGTCGGCCACATATACACGCCCCTTCGAATCAACTGCAACGTCGTGCACCAGGTTGAATTCGCCATCGCCCGTGCCTTTCTGTCCCCACTGTTTCTCGAAAATCCCATCCGGCGAGAACTTCACTACGCGCGAGTTGATATACCCGTCCGACACGTAGTAACTGCCGTCGGAAGCGAATGCGATACCGGTGGGACGGTTGAAAGCATCCTTCGACTCCATCGTGCCCGGCCGCTGCATCGGCGCCCCGATCACCTGTAAGATCCTGCCGGCGGTTGTGAACTTGAAGAGGGTGTGCCCGTCGACATCGATCCCCCATACACTGCCGTCCGGACCGACTCGGATTCCATGCGAACTCTTCACCGGGACGTCATCCCATGCCTGCAGAAACTTTCCCGAGCGGCTGAACTGAATGACGGGGTGCTTGCCGCGGTTGAAAACCCAGACGTTGTCGTCCTTATCGACATCCACACCCGAGCACTCGCCGAAGTTCCAGCCGTTCGGCAATTGAGCCCAGCCAGGTACCACTTTGTGCGGCAGCGGAGGGCCGGATCTCAATCCCTGCGCAGAGATTGTCATCGCGACGAGGCATAGCAGGCCAGTTCTGAACATGTTGGAGACAATACGCGACCTTCGGATGTAAGTCAACCCCGAACTCCTGTAGAGTGCATATGGAACCCGTAAGATGAATAACCCGTTCAGTACCCAGTCAATGGCCTCCGGTTACGCCACGGCCCGCCCGCCGGTGCATCCGCGGGTCGTCGAGCGGATCAAGCGTCATCTGAAGATCGACCGGAAATTGAAACGCGCTCTCGACATCGGCTGCGGGGCCGGACTGTCTACGGCACCGCTTCACACCGTCGCGCATCAGACGATCGGTCTTGAACCGGCGGAAGCCATGCTTCAGTGGACCTCAACGACCGCGCCTGGTGCGCGATTTATCGTAGCGGCGGCAGAGCGATTGCCGATCTCGGACCGCTCGATCGATATCGCAACTGCCGCCGGGTCGCTCAATTACGTCGATCTCGCGCCTTTTTTCGGCGAGGCGCAACGTGTGTTGGTCCCGCGCGGCTTGCTGATCGTGTACGACTTCTCACAGGGGCGGAGCTTCGAGGATTCGCCTGCGCTCGACCGTTGGTTCAATGAGTTCATGCGCCGCTACCCGATGCCGGCCAACGAAGCTCGATCGCTTGACCCGGAGACGCTCGCCGCCATCGATTGGCGATTCCGATTGTCAGCGCACGAGACTTTCAAAATCGCACTTCCCATGGACTCCGGCTCCTATATCGAATACATGATGACCGAGACCAACGTTGCGGCGGCGATTCGCGCAGGCGCCGTCCTCTCGGACGTTCGCGAATGGTGCGTCGAAACGGTCGGACCGGTATTCGGCGGGAAGAGTCGAGAAGTTTTTTTTCGCGGCTACATCGCGTACCTCGAGCCATCGCCTGTAAAATGAAATAGAGCACTGGGCTGCAGACACTCCAGTTGCGGACCTGACATGATTCAATCCCGGTTTGGCAGAACTCTATTGGTGTTGTGGTTCGCGGCGGTGCTCGCAGTAATCGCAGTTTCACTGATGTCGGCGGCAACGCTGCACGAAATCCATGCGGACTCGCTTCTCGCAAACGACAAAGTAGGGCACTTTACCGCTTATGTAATCCTTGCGGTCATGCCCGTGCTTGCGATCGAACTGCTGGGATTGGGAGTGGTGCTGGCTTCGGCGATGGTGCCTCTGGGCGTCCTTCTCGAATTCGCTCAGATACGAGTGCCCGGGCGCAGTTTCGATAGGCACGACATGTTCGCGAATACGCTGGGTGTGATCACGGGCGTACTGCTGGCCATCCTGCTGCGCGCGATGCTGCGCTTCACCTCGCGTCCAGCATCCCGCTAAACCTGCCTTGCGGTTACGTTTGCCGATTTCGGAAGTGGCGGCGCGCGGAATGTCCGTCCCCACGCCGCCTCGTCAACCTAAAATTGATTCGTCGGCGCGGGATTTGTGAGCCACGGACTCGTGGTGATGTTACCGCCCGAGGTTGCCGCGCAACCATTGGTGTTCGGCCCTTTGGAGCATTTCCACCAGTTGTGCGTTGCCTCGATCTGTGCCAGGGAGCCGATGTTGTCGATCGCGATATCTCCGAAAAACGCGTTGAAGTGTACCTGGATAGATCCCCGCGCATTCACTCCGATATCGATGCCCTCTCCTTTAAAAACGTTTGCGTTGATCACGATTCCCGACAGAACGGAGACCGGACTGAAGATCGAGATTCCTGTTGGGACAGTCGTACCCGGATCGCTGTCCGGACCGTTACCCGAAATCAGGTTTCCGAAGATCAGGTGATTATTCAAGGTCTGATCGGGCTCGTGGGTATGCAGTGCTACACCCGGTAACGCATTGTCACGCAGGATATTCGCCGTAATCACGTTGCCGTTATTCTGAGCGCCGGGAGGGCCCGCGAATATGCCGACTCCGGCACCTTCGCCGGTCACCAGACCGTTCCGTTGTGAAGTGTTGCCGGCCACCGTGATCCGATTGATGCCAACCCTGGGATCGGTGGGCGGATGCGGCCCGGGTTGTACAAAATGATGCGACGCAATGGTGATCCCGCAGTCGAAAGGATTGTCCTCTACGGTATTTCCGGAGATCAGGTTGTCGTGATTCGGGCCCGTGTCATCGCTGATCAGAATGCCGCCGGCATTGTGATCGACCTGGTTAGAAGCAACGATAGAGTGGTGCACTCCGCTGAGATGAATACCTTCTCCGCAGTCGAAGCCTTCACCACCCTGGAAATAGTCGGGCAGTGGCGGACAAACTAAGTTGGCGACATCGAGGCTTTTGTCGTTCCCGATCACATGATTGTGGGTGATAGTTACATCGGCGGCATTGGTGACAACGATGCCTTGGGCGTTAGCGTTCCGCGCCGTAAACCCGCTGATGATCACGTGTCGTACTCCGTCGAGGTGGGCCGCATCGTGTCCTCCATCTACATTGATCGCATTCAACAGGCCGGTTGCGTCGATGATGGTGCTTTCAGCACCGTCGCCCAGTAATGACAACGGCTTGTCAATGACGACGTTCTCGTGGTAGATGCCTTTGCTTACTCGGATGACGGCGTTGGGCGACGCCGCGGCAACGGCCGCTCCGATACTAGTCGAACATCCATTCTTCCCGGCAGGGTTCACGCAAAGACTGGCGGCTGACAAGCAGTAAGATCCGACAGCGATCACTACTGCTATGAATCGCAACAAGGTTCGGTGGTGCTTCATTAGAGTTCAACAAACATACAGTGAACCAGGTTCGATTGCAAGATCTAATAACTTAAAAATTCATCAATGTAGGGGTCTAGGAAATACCAGGTACGCAGGTAGTGTGCCGAGTCGCACAGCTAGTCGAACTTTCCGGGCTTGAGCGCGCATCGAAGGTTCGGTATGTTACCCCTTTCCTTACGCTCGTCGCTCAGATGAGCCACTTGATTCGAGCGCAGTTACTGAGCCGCGCGGCAAACGGTTCTCGCCGGCGCCGTCGCGCCCGGTGGCATCCTCTCGTCCGAGCGGTCCCTCCCGCCGCTCGATACTGGGGCAGCAAGATCTGCCCGTCCTCTAGCGGTGATGGAGGTTTGGTATATTGTGGCACGATGAGGGTTTTTGGTATAGTTCTCCCGCTGCTTCTGTGGATGGCCGCGGGTCCGGCGAGGGGCGCGGATTGGCTGACTGACGGCGGCGATACCCGGCGGAACAACTGGCAGAAAGACGAGACGACACTCACCAAGGCAAACATTCACGATATGAAATTGCTCTGGCAGCGCAAGCTGGACAACCAGCCGCGCCAGATGCACTCACTGCTGGAACCGTTGGTGATCGGGCGGGTTTCGACTAAGAACGGCCCCAAGGAAATGGTGATCCAAGCCGGCGTTTCGGACAACGTCTTCGCCCTCGACGCGAAAACCGGCGAGTTGATCTGGAAGCATCACTTCGAAAGCACATACCAGGATCCTCCCGGTGGACGCGGGCCCAGTATCCTTTGTCCCGGCGGCATGACAGCGAACGTGACGGTTGGACCGGGGAAGGCTCCCGGCGACTACATTGTCTACGCGGCATCGTGGGACGGTCGATTGCACAAACTGAACGCCGCGGACGGTGTGCCGCTCGGGCCCCCCGAAAAATTCATGCCGCCCAATGGGAAGCCGTACGCGCTGAATCTGGTCAACAACGTTATCTATACGCACACCGCCCAGGGGTGCGGCGGTAACCCAAACATGGCCTACACCTACGATCTGGCCACAAACAAGGTAGGCAGTTGGGGACCGGCCGGTGGCGGCATGTGGGGACGCTCTGGTCCCGCCGTGAGCAAGGAACTCGTGATGTACACAGGGACCGGCGATGGCCGTTGGGACCCAGAGATCGGGCTGTACGGCAACGGCATCATCGGGGTCAAGCAGAATCCCGAAACAAAGAGCCTCGAACTGGTGGACTACTACGGGCCAACGAACGCCGAGTGGCTGTGGAAGCGCGATCTCGATATGCAAGTCACGCCCGCGATTTTCGACTACAAAGGCCGCGAGTACATGATTGACGCGAGCAAGGAGTGCCGTATCTACCTGATGGACACGGAGTCGATCGGCGGCGACGATCACCGCACGCCCGTCTATCGCACTCCGCTGCTGTGCAACGAGATTGTCGATTTCGCGGAAGCCGGCATCTGGGGCTCGATGGCGACCTGGGAAGACAGCGATGGAACGCGCTGGATTCTCTCTCCCTTCTGGGGTCCGAAGCATTCGAAATTCAAAGCGCCGATCGAGTATGGCGACGTGCGCAAAGGCGCTATCGCGGCGTTCAAACTGGAATCCGTCGATGGAAAGTTGCAGTTGGTTCCGGCCTGGATCTCCCGTGACATGAACCAGGCGGAACCTCCAATCATTGCGAATGGAATGATCTTCGCCTACGGCAGCGGCGAGAATACGTCGCAGGCCTACCCGGACGTCGGCTTGGATTTTCGGGTGTCCCGAAGGGTCCCGCTATCGACGCACGCTGTGCTCTACGTTCTCGACGCGCAGACCGGTAAAGAGCTTTGGTCCAGCGGCAACCAGATCCCGAAGTGGAACCACTTCAGCGGTATCGCGCTGGCGAACGGACACGTGTACATCAATACCTTTGAAGGAATCGTGTACTGCTTCGGGCTGAAGCCATGAAGTTTGCCGTATCGCTCGCGTTGCTGCTGGCGATCGGCGGGCTGTGGGCATATCAAAGCGACGAGCCCATAACTCGGCAGCAACTCGAAAGGGAGTTGGACGCCTACCGCCGCATCCTGCTCGATTGGGGCGGACTTACTACTTACGGTAGCGACAATACCGAATTGAAGCTGAAGCCGGACGAAGACCGTGTGGTGTTTCTTGGCGACGAGATTACCGGGCGTTGGGGTCAGGGCAAAGCCAAATTCTTTCCGGGCAAGCATTACTTGAACCGCGGAGTAGAACGGCAGACGGCCGCGCAGATGCTGGTTCGGTTCCGGCAGGATGTCATCGATTTGAAGCCGAAGGTGGTGGTGATCGAGGCCGGAACAAACGATATCGCGAGCGTTATGGGACCGTCGCCGGAACCTACGATGGCCGAACATTTCATGTCCATGGTGGAACTCGCAAAACTGCACGGCATCCGGGTTGTATTGGCTTCGGTGCCTCCAGTTTGTTGTTCCGAGAGAGTGACGTTGCGGCGTCCTGTCGGCAAGATTCTGAGCGTTAATGGTTGGCTGAAACGATACGCGAAAGAAAGCGGTTCGGTGTACCTCGACTACTATTCGGCGCTTGTGGCTGGACGCGTGATGAACAAAGATCTGACAGTGGATGGGCTGGTGCCCAACGATGCGGGCTATGAGTTGATGGCGCCGTTAGCCGAGCGGGCGATCGCCGAAGCACTTCGGAGCAACTAATTTCCCGAACGCGCGGCCATGGTAACGCGCGTCCGGCTATCAATCACTCACCGCCACGTCACGCGCGGGCGGCCTGACCATCCGTCGCAATGACGGGAGCCTCGAGCCCCGTTTTCGCCAGCACCCAATAAACGACAAATCCTGTAACAAGGCTGTACACGACCGCGGGTTGCGCGGCGCTCTTGATGCTATCCGAGACCGGAAGGAACGGCAGGATGCCGACGACGAATCCGAGTGCCCAAGCCGCATAGCCCGGTACGCTGATTCCCTGCCGCGGCCCGGCCCATTTGCGTCCAGATAATAAGTAGTCGGCGAGCATCGCGCCGCAGATGGGACCGAAAGATGCCCCAACGATGGTGAAGAAGCCGATCAGATTTTCGGCCACTCCCGTCACTGCCAGGATGATCGCGACAGTAACACCCATCATCATCGACGATATCCGCTTCACACCGGGAATCATCGTCGAGAAGCTGTTTCCCGCGATAAAAGCGCAGAAGCAGGCCGACGGAATCGATGTGATCGCGAAAAGAAGAAACATGGCGGACGCTACAACACCCCCGATGGAACCGATCGCTCCGTCATAAGTGAAACTGGTGACGCTCGGGTTCAGAGCCCTGGCTCCGGCCACCGAAAGGATAGGCAAGCCACCGGCATAAACGATCGCAAGCGCAACACCGACCAGTCCGCCCAAACGTACGTCGCGCGCGTTTCTGGCATTCATTCCAAAGTCGGCGCCCGCGGCTCCGGCGGTGGCAAAAAACCCGATCACCGCCTGGATCAGCAGTGTGAACGCGGTTAGCGGTGCTGCCTTCGCGGGATCGACAGTATGGGCGCTGAGGCCGCCCATCGTTTTTAGAAATACAACCAACACCATCAGAAAAGCGATGCCGTTCAGATACAGCGCGACCTTGGCGACATACTGAATCCCTTTCGCCCCGATGTAGGCCATCGTGTAACCCCAGATGACGGCAACGATACTGAATAGTGGCGTTCTTGGGTCCGCGTTCAATCCGATACCGCTCAGGATGAACTTGGTTGCAAAGAACGTACTCACGGCAAACCAGCCGATCTGCAATAACCCCATCAGCAGGCCGGGCATCAAATAGCCGCCGAGTGTGCCGAAGGTCGAACTACCGACCACGTACAGCGGAAGGCCCGTTTTCATTCCGAGCATCGCCGGGGCATAGTAGTACAGCCCGTAGCTGAGCAGAGCAGCAACGACGAGCGCCAACATGCAAACCCCCAGACCAGCCCGGTCGATGATGCCCCCCGCTAGCGATTGATAAAACGCGATCCACAGGAACACTCCTGCATAGGTTGGGGCGGTGTTGATATACCACGGCGCGCGATTCGAACTTGGATTCGGCGCAGTCTTGGCAATATAGTCTGGCAGCATGGTGCAAGTATGCTATCAGGAAACTGCACGAGGCGGTGGTGCCCTTTACGCAGGTGTGGCGGGCTGCGTCAGTACGCCGCGGACACTCTTGGCGAGGCCTTCCCGCGTGAAGGGTTTCGAGAGCAGAGGCATGCCGTCCACCAGTCCGTTCTGTGCGCCGATGTCCGCGGTATAGCCTGAGACGAAGAGTATCTTCATATAGGGGCGGACGCTCTTCGCGATGGTCGCAAGTTCGCGGCCCGTGGTGCCGGGCATGACGACGTCGGTAACCAGCGCATCGATGCGGCCCCCGTAATTGCGAATGATTTCGAGCGCCTCGGTTGCGTTGGCGGCAATCAACACGGTATAGCCGAGTTGTTCCAGTGTCACCGCGGCGAATTGGCGAAGCTGTTCGAAATCTTCGGCGAGCAGAATCGTCTCGGTTCCCCGCAAGGCCTGGCCCTCATTGTGCGCGTCAACCGCACTCAAAACGCCGGCTTCGCACCTCGGCAGGAAGATCTCGAACGTAGTTCCGGATCCAACTTGACTGGAGACACTGATCCAACCCTTCAGGCTGTTAACAATCCCGTACACGGTCGATAGGCCGAGCCCTGTCCCGTGTCCTTCCTTCTTAGTTGTAAAGAAGGGTTCGAAAATATGTTCCAGCACTGCCGGTTCAATGCCCGTGCCGGTATCCGAGAACGACAGGTTGACCGCCGGACCGGTACGAGCGATGGGCGGCTGTCCGTTGTCGGTACCTTGCACTTCGACGGGAGAGGTTCGGATTTGGATCGTCCCTCCGCTCGGCATCGCGTCCCTGGCATTGACGGCGAGGTTCATGATCACCTGGTTCAATCGAGCTTCGTCCGCAATAACCAGGCCGACCTCGGGGGCAAGGTCCAACACCACGACGATATCCTCGCCGAGAAGGCGCCGCAGCATGCGATCGGCTCCGCGGACGATCTGGTTGATGTCCACCGGTTTCAGATTCACGACGTCCTTCCGGCTGAAGGCCAGGAGTTGCGAAGTGAGTGACGCGGCCCGCATGCCGGCTTCTCGAATATCGAGGATCCTCTTACGGATCGGATCGCTCGGGCCCATTTGCGATGCGACCAGATCGGCATAACCGTTGATGACGGTGAGATAGTTGTTGAAATCGTGAGCGATGCCGCCTGCCAGCCGTCCTACGCTTTCGAGTTTCTGGGCCTGGTGAAATTGAGCCTCGAGTTTCTGGCGTTCGGCTTCCGCATTTACCCGATCGGTGACATCGCGGAAGAAGATGATTGCCCCGCGTTCCTCCCCGTATAAGAACGGAACGCAATAGAATTCCGCGTCGAATGCGGTGCCGTCGATCCGGAGGAATTGCAATTGAGCCCGGGGTACCGCTCCGGGATTCTCATCTAAGTGCGCCATAGTTGCCTGCAGTTGCTCGCGGTGTGCCTCGTGAACCCGACCGAGAATCGGAGAGCCGAGCAACCGCTCCTGTTCTCCACCGCCGAAGCAGGACAGCGCCGCCGCATTCAAATACCGTAACTGTCCGCCACCGACGATCAGAATGCCTTCGAGCGCGTTCTCAACAACGTAGCTGAACCGCTCTTCGCTTTCGCGGGTAGCTTTCTGAAACCGGGTGAGACTCGTCTGAGCGCGGAAGAGTACGGAGTATAACAGCACGCCCGTGGTTAGGACGAAGATGGTCCCTTTGAGCATGGAAGCTGTGGCGTGCAGGCCAAGCCGCTCTGCAGCAAGATCGCTGGTCAGGATCCAAAGCGTCGCAAGTACTACGTACACTAACGTCGTGCGTAATGGACGAAGATCCACAAATTATTCGAACCCCATCTTCCGCGGACGGTTTACCCGTTTTTATTGGAATTGATATAGCAATATTAGCAGCCGAATAAGCAAATTGCCCAGTATCTTCGTAACGAAAAGCACAATTGTGGCTTGGGCGAGATAAAGAACTGCTGAGTTAGGTAAGTTCCTGGCCTAAAGCTTATCCCCTTGGCCTGACTATCGGTCGGCGTCATACCGGCCGCTTTACAACGGCACGTCTACCATCATGAGGATATCTTGCAGGATGCGGTCCGCCCATTCCGACCCGCGGTTCGCCAGGGCGACACGCGAACTGACGACCACGCGATGCGCGAAGACCGGAACGATCAACCGCTTTACATCGTCCGGAATGACGTAGTCGCGTCCCTCGACCATTGCCAGCGCCTGCGCGGCCCGGTACAGCGCCTGGGCTCCCCGCGGACTTACACCCAAGGCGAGCGATTCGTGGTTGCGCGTCTTGTCCACCACGGCCAACATATAGTCGACGATGCTCGAATCCACGGTCACCCGGTTCACCAAGGCTTGCATGTGGATCAGTTCGGGACCCGTTACAACGGGCTGAACGATATCGGCGCGATGCGGTTCAGAACTTCGCAGAATTTCACGCTCTGCCTCGGCATCCGGATAGCCGATTCGAATTCGCATCAGAAAACGGTCGAGCTGCGACTCCGGCAGTGGGTAAGTACCGTGATGTTCCACCGGATTCTGTGTGGCCACCACCATGAATGGCTGTTCCAGCGGCCACGATCGGGCGTCAATCGTAATCTGTTGCTCGTTCATGGCTTCGAGCAGTGCCGATTGCGTCTTCGGTGTGGCCCGGTTGATCTCGTCCGCCAGCAGGATGTTGGTGAAAATGGGACCGGGTTTAAACTCGAAAGCCTGAGTCTGGGAGTTATAAATGGTGACGCCCAGGACATCGCTCGGCAGCATATCGCTGGTGAACTGCAGGCGATGAAAGCTACAATGAACGGCCCTCGCCAGCGCTTGCGCCAGCGTTGTTTTGCCAACCCCAGGTACATCCTCGATGAGCAGATGCCCCTTTGCCAGCGCGCACACCAGGGCGAGGCGCAACACCTCGGCTTTGCCTCGAATCGCCTGGCCGAGCGTTCTTTCTAACTCGGAAAGCTTCTCTTTCGCTACCGATGGAAGCACCGGCGGGTCATCGAGCGTCTCCCGCTGGACCATTACAGCCATGATAACGAATCGTACGCAATCGAAATTGCACCAGACCGCTTCGGCTCTCAATCTAAGGACCTGTGACGACGCCTACGTGTCATTCCAGCGCGATCCCTTCGCCAATTGCTTCCCGTCCGCCGGCGTTGCGTCGGACGCCGCCCGGCTTCTCACGCGATCGGGAAACGATCGAGCGCGAACTCGACGCACTGCTTCCAGAAGCAGGCCCGGGTAGTGCGGTTGCAGAAGCCATACGATACGCGGTTTTCGGCGGAGCCCAGCGCGTTCGGCCCTTGCTTTCCTTGCGGGTAGCGCGCGTACTCCAGGCCGAGACACCGGCCGTTCTGCGAGCTGCTGTCGCCACCGAACTGGTTCATTGCGCTTCGCTGATTGTCGATGATTTGCCGTGCATGGACGACGCGCCGATGCGCCGTAACCGCCCGAGCGTTCACGTGAAGTACGGCGAAGCCAACGCGATCCTCGCTGCGTTTGCAATGGTTGCGCTGGCGGCCCGAAGCGCAGTGGATCCGGTTGTCGCAAGCGGGAATCGACGCCCTCTCGAACAATTCCAAAGAACTCTGCTGGCGGTTTTGGATGCGGGCTCCCTGATTCAAGGGCAGGCCATGGACCTCGAGTGTGCCACTCCCGCGTGTTCGTCCATCATCACCGAATTGAAAACAGTGCCCTTGTTCGAGCTTGCGGTAGATGCAGGCGGAGTGTCCGCGCCCGCGTTCAAAGCGGACCAGCCTGCGCTCCGAAAATTCGCCTGGCACTTTGGCCGTGCGTTTCAATTGGTGGACGACTATTTGGATGGCGATATTGCCGAACGCGAACCGGCCGAGGCAGAAATGCTCGAGGTTTGTTCGGCAGCAGCGCGGTTCGGATCCAACAACCCACTGTTCGAACTGGTGGATTACTTGAATGAAAAACTCTCCGAAGATCGTAGTCATCGGTAGCGGCTTCGGCGGGTTGGCCACGGCCATACGGCTTCAGGCCCGCGGGTGCGAGGTCGAGTTGATCGAGGCCCGGGATCAGCTTGGCGGACGAGCCTATGTTTACCGGCAGCACGGCTTTACGTTCGACGGCGGCCCGACCGTTATCACCGCCCCTTTCCTGATCGATGAAGTGTTCGGTGCGGCCGGGTGCCGGACCGCGGATCACGTTCGCATCGTTCCCGTCGATCCTTTCTACCGAATCGAATTCCACGACGGGCGGCACTTTGAGTACAACGGCGATGCGGCGGAAATGGAGCGGCGAGTGGCAGCGTTCTCGCCGCGCGATCTCGATGGGTACCGCCGCCTGATGGTGCACGCCAAAGCCATCTTCGATAAGGGCTTTGTCGAACTCTCGGACAAACCATTTCTGCATTTCCGCGACATGGTCCGGATCGCGCCCGACTTGGCGCGCCTCGGGGCTCACCGGACGGTATTTGGGTTCGTTTCGAAATTTATCCACGATCCGATGCTGAGGCGCGTCTTCAGCTTTCACCCGCTTCTGGTGGGGGGCAACCCGTTTCAAACGACGTCGATCTACGCTCTAATCCATTACCTGGAGCGGCACTGGGGTGTCCACTACGCGATGGGCGGCACCGGCGCGATTGTATCCGCGTTCGGGCGCGTGTTCGAAAGTCTGGGTGGCAACGTGCGGCTCAGCAGTCCGGTGCGGCGGATCGTGACTGAAGACGGCGCTGGCCGCGCGCACGTTCGAGGCGTGGAATTGGACGATGGACGATTGATCCGTGCCGATGCCGTCGTGAGCAATGCTGACGTCGCCAACACCTATCGCAGCCTGATCGCGCCCGAAGCGCGGCGCAAAAACGATGACCGGCGGCTGGAGCGAATGCGTTACAGCATGTCTCTTTTCGTGATCTATTTCGGCACTCGCCGGACTTATCCCGAAATCCGGCATCACACGATCATACTTAGCGAAAACTACCGCGAGTTATTGGACAATATCTTCAACCGCAAGGTGTTGGGCAGGGAAGTATCCCTTTACTTACACCGTCCAACCGCCACCGATGCTTTGATGGCGCCGCCCGGATGCGACTGTTTCTACGTGCTCGCTCCGGTTCCGAATCAACTCAGCGGAATTGATTGGACCGTGGAGGCTCCGCGTTTCCGCGATCTGATCCTGGGAGAACTCGAGCGCAGGTTTCTTCCGGGTTTGCGTGAAAATATCGTGACCGAACGGATTCTCACGCCGCTCCATTTCGAGACGACCCTCGCAAGCTACGCGGGGGCCGCATTCTCGTTCGAGCCGGTGTTCTCGCAATCGGCATGGTTCCGGCCGCACAACGCGAGCGAGGATGTTGAAGGACTATACTTCGCCGGCGCCGGAACTCACCCGGGGGCGGGGATTCCCGGCGTGCTCTCGTCGGCGAAGATTGTCGAAAAGCTGGTGGCAGGTGACTTCGGACTTGCTCCACGATCCCACTCGACCGGGGAGTTGCTGAATGCAAGGTGACGACGGGCACCGTCAGGCGGCAGAGGCGACGTCAAAAGGATCTCGCAGCTTCTATCTCGCGACAAAGTTCCTGCCCCGGCATCTCGCACAGGCCTCGCATTCGGTCTACTGGTTCTGCCGCTACACCGACGATCTTGTGGACGAGACGTCCGATGTGGAGCAGGGCCGGCGCGATCTCGCGGCGTGGTCGGAGGCGCTGCGCTCGGCGATGTTTCGAGGCCATTCGGATCATCCTGTGCTCGCGCTGTTCGTAGATACGCTGGATCGTTATGCCATTCCACGCGACTACCCGTTTGAATTGATCGCAGGCATGCGGATGGACCTGAACGGAACGCGGTACGCGAGTTTTTCCGAACTGCGGGTCTTCTGCTACCGTGTTGCGAGCGTCGTGGGCCTGATGATGGCGCACGTCATCGGCTTCTCGGGCGGAGCGCTGTCGTATGCCACCGACCTGGGGATCGCGATGCAATTGACCAACATCCTGCGCGACGTCGGCGAAGATTTGAAGCGCGGACGCATCTATCTTCCCAAACAGGAGATGCTCCGCTTCGGCTATTCGGAACGCGAGTTACTAAGCTGCGTCCGCAACGATGCTTTCCACGAACTCATGCGCTACCAGATCGCCCGCGCGAGGGACTACTACAATCGCTCCGCGCCGGGAATCGCACTGCTACATCCGGACGGCCGCTTCGCCGTGCAGATCGCTTCGGACGTTTACCGCGCGATTCTTCGACGAATCGAGATTTCGGGCTACGATGTTTTCGAGCACCGTGCCGTAGTCCCGGCCATTCAGAAATACTGGATCGCCCTCCGCGGCACAGCGGCGCCGGCAATCCGACGGGTGCTGCACGCGTGAGCCGGGGGATCTGCGCGGGTTCGTGCGCCACGCTTGTGGCACTGATAATCCACTACCTGTGCTTCTACATCGCGGGAGTGCCGCTCTGGACCGATACGATCGCGCAGTGGATCATGGCGCGAACGCCAAATCAATATGCGGTCTGGCTGCTGGGAAATCTGGGCCAGTTCGCGAAGCCTCTCGCCATGACGGGAGGTCTGGCGGCGTTGGGCTTTGCCGTCACGTTGATCGCCTTGTCGCGGCGGTGGGGCCTTATCGCCGGTCCTGCGCTTGCCCTGGTTTTCGTGAAGATCTTCGGGTACAGTTCGATCGCAGGAGTGCTGTCGTTCTGGGGCCCGGCTCTTGCAGTGACCCTCGCTCTCGATGCTCGCCCATCTTTCAACCGAAGCCGCCGGCTTGCTCTCGTAATGATGGCGGGGACGGTCGCTGTCGCTGTCGAGAGTCTTATACGGAATGCGGGAATGGCCGCCCATTCCGCTGCTCCGGTTGAATTGGCGCCCTTTCAACCGCCGCTGGATATGTTCGCGCCCGGCTTGGTTCGCAATGCGGTTACGCCTGTTCCCTCCTTCTACGGAATGAGCAAGAACACCGTTGACCCGGCAATCGACGCGCGAGCCTGGCGCCTGCGAGTTACCGTTGACGCGCGAGTCGTTCGCGAATTGACCTATGCCGACGTCCTGTCGCTTCCCCACGCGACTTACTATGCAACAATGCGCTGCATCAGCAATACGCTGAAATCCGATCTCATGGGCACGGCGCAGTGGACCGGCATACGACTCGGGCAACTGATGAGCCGCGAGTCGCTCCCCCCCGAAATTAGTGAAGTGGCGATCATCGGCGTCGATGGACATGGCGACAGTCTGTCGGTTGATTACGCATACTCGCGACAGACATTGTTCGCGATCGGTATGAATGGGAAGTCGCTCGATCGCGTTCATGGATTCCCGATGCGCCTGATGGTGCCGCGCTACTACGGCTTCAAGAACGTAAAGTGGATCGGCGAAATCGCGTTTCATTCGCATCCGTACTTCGGAACATGGCCGAAAATGGGTTACACGAGGGAACCCATGGTTCACACCGGATCCTTCATCGATCGAATTTTGCGTTCCGGAACGCAACTGCGAATCGGAGGTGTGTCCTTTGCGGGAGACCGCGGGATACGCGCGGTCCAGGTTCGCGCGGATCAAGGCGTTTGGGTGGACGCTACGCTCGAGGATCCGCTCTCGCCTTTTACGTGGCGGCGCTGGACTGCTGCCCTCGACGCTGCCTCCGCTCGGATGATTCAGGCGCGAGCCATGGATGGCAGTGGCTGCTGGCAATCCGATTCAGAACGGCCGTTATTCCCGGACGGCGTCGCCGGGCCGACGGTTCGCACGGTGGGTTGACGTGGAGTTTTGGATTGCCGGTATCGTGGGAATAGGGATTGCATTCTTTCTGGTGAAATCACGCCGGAATTATATGTTGCTGCCGGAGTTCCCCCGAGTAAGCGGCCAGGCGGATGTCACGGTCATCATACCGGCGCGAAATGAGGAACGGGTGATCGCTCGCGCCATATCCAGCTTTCCCACGCTCCGCGTTCTCGTCGTCGACGATGCGAGCGACGACGCGACGGTTGTTCAAGCCAGGAAGGCTGGAGCGGAGGTGGTTCAGGCGCCGGCGCTGACGCCGGGGATGATGGGCAAACCGAACGCCTGCTACACGGGTGCCGCTGCCGCGCATTCGAAGTGGCTGCTGTTCGTCGACGCGGATACGTGGTACGCGCCCGAGTTTGCGGCATCGCTGATTACCTATGCTGAAAGCGAAGGCCTGGATGTTGCGAGCGTCTTTTTAAGGCAGCATGCAAGGACCGTGGCGGAAAGGATACTGCTGCCCTATGCTTTCGCGCTTTATTTTTGCGGTGTCAGCGCGCATCGGGTGAATTCAGAGAGGGATGCCGAGGCGCTCGCTAACGGTCAGTGCCTGCTCGTCCGGCGCGAAGCCTACGAACGGGCCGGCACACACGTCGCGGTTGCCGGCAGTGTTATCGAGGATGTTGCATTCGCGCGACTTGCCAAGACGAAAGGAATGCGGGTGCGTGTCCTACGCTGCGAACGGCTCGGCAATGTCCGCATGTACGACAGCTTCACAGCCATTCGGCGCGGATTCGAAAAGAACTCGTTCCGGTTTCTCCGTGCCAATCCGCGCACCGGCTTGCAGGTGATCCTCGCTTCGATTCTCTTGACTTCCTGGCTTCCGGTTGTCGTGATCGCCGCCCGCCGGGCACCGCTGCTGGCCATCGTTGTTCTGTTGGCTCCCACTTTCTTTCTCATCCCCTGGTATGGCAGTCTCCGCCGGGCCCTGGCGGCTCCGATTGCAATCTATGTCTTTCAACTGATCGCTCTCTCCGGGATGATCCGGACGTTGACCGGAACGCGAACCTTGTGGAAAGGGCGCTATGTCTGACGACCTTCGTTACCGCGTCCCTTATCGCCTGCTCGCTGCATATCTCACACGCCCGGTAATGAACTTCTCGCGCTCCGACATCACCGCCGTGTATCGCGGCTTCGTTGCAAGGATGCATCCAGGACCTGTGGTTCGAGGCATCGACAACCTTCCTGCAAGCGGCCGTTTCGTCCTTGCGGCGAATCACTACCAGCGCAAACAGCTTTGGGTCGCGCACGCTGCGTCCGCGTTGTCCATGATCGTCGCGGACCGATACGCAGCCGATCCACCGATACGATGGCTGGTAACCGGAAATTGGCCGAGATGGCGAATCGGGCCCCTGAGCATTCCCTCGCCCGGCGATGTTCTTCTGCCACGAGTCGCACACGCGGCGTGGTGTTACGCGGTCCCTTTCGCCGGAACGAATCCCGCAGTCGCCGCGGGCAGCATCCGGCGGCTCCTGAAAGACGAAACGACACTCGCGTGCCCCATCGGGATCTTTCCGGAAGGCGCAGACGCCCGAGCTGGGCGCTTAGCACCGCCGCTGCAAGAGACAGGGCGGTTGTTCAAATTGCTTGCTGAACGGGGGCGGCCAGTGGTTCCGGCGGGCATTTCCGAACAGGGGCGGCTCGTAATCCGGATCGGCGTGCCGATCGCTGCGGTTGAAGTTTGCCGCACTGCGGATCCGGCCGCGCTGGTGATGCAGCAGATCGAGGGTCTGATCGAACAACGCGTCTAGCAGGCTGCGGAAAAAGTAAGTCGCGCGAATGATCCCACTTACTTGCAATTGGTCCGGTTAGTAAATAAGCGACAGCACACACAGACCCACATGTGCGTGGGCGTGCCTAAAACGGCTGATTTTATGAGTTTTAGTGGCCCTCAGCTCCGCCTTCCGGCGTGGAGACACACTACTCCTCATACAGTCCCTCCGGCAAAGACCGGCGACAGATTCCGGATGCGTACCAAGTTATAGGCGGCCGCTGCCAGCGTGAATCCCCACTGCACCAACTTCAGTCCGCGGTGCCTCAGTTTCCGCATCCCACCGATCGTCTTCATCCAGCCGAAGATCTCTTCCACCCGCTTACGCTTCCGCTGGCTTACCCCATACCCGGCGTGCCGGGTGGTCCGCCCATCAATCGCGCTCTTGCGGCGCTTGTTGTTTTGCGCCACGTGCGGCGTTACCTTCAGACTCCGCGCCTCGGCCACGAAGTCCTTCGTGTCATAGGCCTTGTCGGCGCCCACCGTCACCGGATGATTGCCTGGAATCGTTTCCATCATCACCAACGCCGCATCCCGCTCGGCTGTACCCGTGGCCTGCAGCACTTCCACATCGGCCACCAGTCCGTTGCGGTTCTCCATCAACACGTGGCCGCTGTAGCTCAACTTCGCCTCTTTGCCCCCGCCCTTGCGGGCCAGTCGCGCATCCGGATCCGTCGTCGATTGGTGGGTCTGGTTGCTCCGCTTCTCCCCGTGGAAGTTCACGGTCGGGTTGCCGGGATCGTCCGGCGGCGTCTCTTCGCCTCCATCTACCTTCTTGAAGCTTTTCAGACTGGCGCTGGCTTCCAGCAGTGTGCCATCCACCGTAAAGTGCTCGTCCGACATCAGGTCCAGTTCCCGCGCTTGGGCCACCACCTGATGGAAGAACTCCTTGGCCACCTCCGCCTCGATCAACCGCTCCCGGTTCTTGGTGAACACCGTGACATCCCATACCGCATCATCCAGGTTCAATCCCACGCACCAACGGAACAGCAAGTTGTAGTTCAATTGCTCCATCAGCATCCGTTCGCTGCGGACCGAGTACAACACCTGCAACAGCAACGCCCGCAGCAGTTTCTCGGGTGCAATCGAAGGCCGACCGAAAGTCGAATACATCTTGCCGAACAACGCGGACATCTGCAACAGGATGCGGTCGGTGATCTGGCGGATGGCCCGCAAGGGGTGATCGGCCGGGACGCGATCCTCCGGCGACACATAACTGAACATCGCCGACTGCTGGGTATCGGAGCCACGCATAAAACAATTGTACTGTGTATTGTTTTATACGCCAAGAGCGCACTTACTTTTTCCGCAGCCTGCTAGGTAATCACGTGCGCGGCCCGGTAACATGCATCCGTTACCGAGCCGCACCCGTGAGTTGCCGCAGGCACTTACTCGTTAGCTAGAAAATAAACCGGACTCCGAGGCGCACCACGCGGAAATCCTGGTACGCGCCGAAGTTCGGGTAGGCGACTCCAAAAGCCGAGCTGTAGCGGTCGAGCGTTGTATCCGGTCCGCCGCCCGCGCGGTAGCTCGCGCCCGGCAATCCGTAAATGGGATTCACCGGGACATTGCCGCTGCCTCCGTTCGCTGTGATGTAGTTCAACGGATTGTATCCGCTGAAGAATTGATCGAGCGGAAGCCGGCTGACCGACACCGCGCCCGACCGGTTCATCTGCGTAACCCGCGAAATCACGGCAGCCTGATTAAACAGGTTGATGATGTTCGCCTCGAACCGGGCACTCATACGTTCCGAGAATTTGACCGTGTGGCTGATCAGCAGATCGGTTTGCGTGAGAACCGGCGTGCGGCCCAAGTCGCCGCGGCCGTAGGGCTCCGTCGGCGCGGAATCGTAAATGATCGTCGACGTGTCCGGTGTGCCCGAGTAGGCAATCTGGTTGAGTCCGAAATTGGTTCGGCCGAGCTTTGAGTTCACGTCGTAGCTGCCGAAGAATTTGAACGTGTGGGGACGGTCGGTACCCAGGCGTCCGAAGACGTGTTCCTGGCTGCCCGATGCATCGAAGTAGTAGTAGGGTAGATCGAACGCGCGGGATACGCCCGGGTCCGAGCGTCCTGACTCATCGGAGTTTGCGGCGCCGGCGTAGTTGCCCCAGAGGCGGCTCCACGTGTAACTTCCGATGAAGTTCAGATTGCGGGTCTGGCCCTGGATGCGGAACTCGAGGCCGTCGTACTGCCGGACCGCATTCGGAACCAGGTAGGTGCCATTCGGAGTCTTCCCGTCGTAGGTGTGCGTCGGGTCGTTTCGAGTTTGCCCGAAACCCGGATTGCCGATCAGGTAAACTTCATTCCCTTCGGAATCCAGAACGCCGATGTCTTCGATTGCACGCAGCAGATCCTTGCGCACGTATCGCACACCGGTAACAAGCCGGCTGGTCAGGGCGTGATCGAGGTTTAACGAGAACTCGCGTGCCTTGTACGGCTTGATATCCGGATCGATCCCGTCGATGACGCCTTGCGCATTGATCGGCAAGGTACGGTTGTCGTAATTCGTGATCTCCGAGCCCATGGCGCCTGGATTGGCTATCCCGAGAGAAGCGATCGCGCCGGGACTGTCGATCTTGTAGACGTGGCTGATCCAGTGATCGGAGCCGAACGAGCCGCGAGCGAGTTCGTACTTCAGGATGTCGTAGAAGATCCCGAAACTGCCGCTCAGCTTCCAGCGCCCGTCGCCGAGTATGTCCCAGGCTCCACCGAGGCGCGGCGCAATCTTGGAGCCCCAATCGAACGAGATCGGATTCGCGATCTTCACGCCGTTCTGCTCGGCCCGGTAAGGCGGTAGGAACTCGTTCTCGAGACGAATCCCGAGGCTCAGTGTCACGCGCGGATGGATCTTCCACGCATCTTGGATGAAGAAGCCCTGATTACGGCTGCTGACATTTCCGGTATGGCTCACGCCGTCTTCCCAGATGTAGTAGCCGTACTGGCCCGTCGCTTCCTGAATGCTGCCGCGGGTGAATGTCTCACCCCAATAGATATTGAAGTTGCCGTTCGTGAAATCGTCGAGCGCTTCGTTGTGCAAGCGAGCGAGTTGATAGCCGCCCTTGAACGTGTGTTTCCCCATTACATAGGTGGCATCAAGATAGAGGTTATGGCGGGTGGTGATGTCTTTCTGCACGCCGAATGTGCTGGACACGTTCTTGAAGTTATTCGGCTGTTGCCACGCTTGGGGAACCCCGGAGACACTGATGGCGGAATCGAAATAGACGATATAAGGATCGCTGGAGAGTCCGTAGTTGCCGAGCAGTCCGGAGTTGCCGAGCTTGTCGTTGAAATACCGGTATCCATAGCGCGCGCTCAGCACCAGCCGCGGAGTCACGGAGTAAGTTGTGGATACGGTGTAAGCCTGCGAGGGATTGTAACCGCCCTGAATACTCAGATCGTTTGATGGCGGTGCCAGGCGCGGGTCGCGGCTCGGCAGGTAGCCGTTGATCTTTTGGGGAGACCAAATGTAGGAAGTGTTGATCTGGATCTTCTGCGTCGGTTGAAAATCGAGACGGCCCAGGCTGTAGTACCGCTTCTGATCCTGCGCGTAGGTTTTCGTGCCTGCATCGGCGAAGTTGATCGTGCGATCCGTATGTTCGATTTCCGGCGAGATGCTGCCGAAAAAGAACAGACGGTTTTTGATCACCGGCCCTCCAATAGTAGCCGTCGGGTAGTAAATGCTGTAGCTGTCTTCTTTCGGCTTTATGAATTCCGCCAGGGACGCATCGTTATTCGAGCGCTGCCAATATCCGCGGTCGCTCGCGTTCATGCCGCTGTTAGTCCAATTGAAGACCACCTGGCCGTGGTACTGATTTGAGCCGCTACGCGTGGCCACGTTGACCACGCCGCCGGTCGCGCCGCCGAACTCGGCTTCGAAGCCCCCGCTTTTGATCTGAACTTCCTGCACGAACTCGAACGGGATGGCATTCTGAGCGCGCAGCGAGCCGCGCCGAACATCGCTGACGTCGACGCCGTCGATGACATACGCGTTCTCGGATCCGCTAGCACCATCGACCTGGATACCGCCGACACCCGCGTTTCCGGCCTTCACCTCCATGCGAACTCCAGGAGCCATCGCAAGGATCGAGTTGAAGGTTCGGCCTTTGGCCATACCGTCGAACTGGACGGCGCTAATATTGGTGGAAGTCCGGCTGGATGTAGTATCTAAAGATACTGCTGAATCGGCCACCTCAACCACCTGGGTGACCTGACCGACCGAGAGTTTCGGGTTATAGGTGACCTGCGCTCCGAGAGTTACGTTCAAATTTTCCTGCCTAACGGTCGCAAAACCTGCCTTGCTGACCGTTACCGTAAAAAGTCCACTCGGAACATTGAAGAGTGTATAGTTGCCCCGTGCGTCGCTGGTGGTTTCCAGCCCCTGGGGAAGAGTTGAACCGGTGACGACGATCTTCGCCTCCGGCACGACAGCGCCTGTCTCATCCATGACAGTGCCCAAAATCCGGCCCGTGCTTTCCTGGCCGTACACCAGGCAAGAGGCAAACAGGCACACTGCGAGTAACCCCAGGGACACCCGTGTAAGGCCCCTGGGCGAGTTAGTGTTCATGGTAACTCCCCAACGAGATATCGAAACGTAACTGGAGGTATCCCGTTACGTCAGGTGAGTCAAAACTAACAGACTTTGTAGATCGTTCGCAATAGAAAAGAACACACTAACTACAATTGTTCAAGTAACTTGCAGGGGTTTGATTGGTCTTGTTGAACCTTAGGCTCGGATTTACAATCGAACGTTAATTTTTTAATAAATGAGTTGTCCGCAGCCGACTCATGCCGTGAGGAACCGCTTTCCTACCGTTTCGCCCCTGAGAATAGGCGTCCGGCTTCAGGTGTGTTGCTATCAGGGTGAGAGAACGGGTGAGGCGCGGGCTAGCTGCCCCGCGCCTCTTTTGGAGGGTTCAGAGACTGATTTCGGCTGCGATCGTCGGGTCGCCGATCTCGCGGTGCAGTTTGAAGCCCTTCTTGGAAAGGATTCGCTGCATCACCGAGTTATCGGCAAGGACATCGGCGCAGATGCGTTCCACCTTCTCATCCTTCGCAACCGTCATCAGGCGCGCCACCAATTCCGGCCCGATTCCATGCCCCTGCCAGGGATCGCTCACCAGCACGGCCAGTTCAGCGTCCTTGGTCCCGTGCAGTTTTTGAAGACGCCCGACGGCCATGATCTCGCGTTCACCTGTCTCCAGGTTCGTGCGCTCCGCGACGAGTGCGATTTCACGGTCGTAATCGATGAAGCAGATTCTGGTCAGGCGTTCGTGTGCGACGCGCTGGCTCAGTTTCATCGCGTGCAGATACCGCAAGTAAACCGTCCGGTCCGAAAGAGCTTCGTGGAACTTCACCATCAACGGTTCGTCTTCGGGACGAATCGGGCGGATGATGACCGGTGTCCCGTCCGGCAACTGCCATTCGGCGTAGTATTTTGTCGGGTACGGCCGGATCGAGGGCCGCGGCAGTTTTTCAACGGGGGTGTTGGTCTCATGCAGCAACACGCGAGCGTCCAGGGCTAACAACCCGTCGGGTGAAGCGATCAACGGGTTGATATCGATTTCCTTGATCCACGGCTGCTCGACGACAAGCTGGCTAAAGCGGACCATCAATTGTTCGAGCGCGGCGATATCGACGGGTTTGCGTCCGCGAACGCCCTTGAGCGCTTTGTAAATGCGTGTCTGCTCCATCATGCGCCGGGCCAGCGTGGTGTTCAACGGCGGCAGCGCCAAAGCGCGGTCCTTAAACACCTCGACGAGTTGCCCGCCGAGGCCGAACAACAACACCGGTCCAAACTGAGGATCGATGCTCGAGCCGATGATGATCTCGTAAGCGCCGCTCAATTTCGCCATCTGTTGAACGGTGACGCCTTGGAAATGTTCCGCGCCTACCTTCTGCTTGACGCTGTCTTCGATCGACTTGAAGGCGTCCGAAACCGCATCGCGATCCGCGAGGTTGAGTTTCACCCCGCCGACATCGGTTTTGTGAGTGATGGTTTCCGAGTACAGTTTCAGCACGACCGGGAAGCCGATCGATTCGGCGTGCTGGACCGCTTCGTCCACGTTGGTGGCGATCCGTGTGTCGACGGTCGGGATGCCGTAGGCGGCAAGCACGTTCTTCGATTCAAACTCCGTGAGAAGCGTGCGGCCGCTGTTGCGAACGCCGGAGAGCAGGCGATCCACTACAGTTCCGGCGTGCATGTTCCCCGACTCGGTGGCAGCGGGCGTTTCATAAAGACCGCGAAGATTGTACGTATACCTCCACATGTACTGGAAGGCTCGCGCGGCTGTGTCGGGGTAGGGGAACACTGGAATCTCGGCGCGATTCAGAATGTCGACGCCGGCCTGCACCTCAGGGCCACCTATCCAACTGGCCAGCACGGGCTTATTCCCTAATTTCGCGTACGGCTTCAACGCTTCAGCGGTGCTGGTGGGATCGGTCATGGCCTGCGGCGTTAATACGACGAGCATGCCGTCGCTGTTCGGATCCTTTGCCGCGATCTCCAGCGCTTTGGCGTAGCGATCCGGGCCGGCATCTCCGAGAATGTCGATAGGGTTGCCGTGGCTCCAATGCACCGGCAGGAAGCTGTTCAGTGATTCCGCCGTCTCGGGAGCGATTTCGGAAAGTTCTCCGCCGCTCGCGATCAGTGCATCCGTTGCCAGCACGGCCGGGCCGCCGGCATTGGTGACGATGGTCAGGCGCGGGCCCATCGGACGGGGTTGCTTCGAGAGCACCTCGGCCATATAGAACAAGTCGGAAATTCGTTCGACACGAAGCACTCCAACGCGCCGGAAGGCGGCATCGAGGACGTCGTCGCTGCCGGTGAGTGCACCGGTGTGCGAGGCCGCCGCTTTTCCGCCAGCCGCCGTGCGTCCTGCCTTGATGACGATGATCGGTTTCGACAACGCTACTTCGCGAGCCGCTGAGAGGAACGACCCGGCATTGCCGATCGATTCCATATAGATAAGGATCGCCTTGGTCCGTGCATCGCGGCCAAGATACTGGATCAAGTCGCCCCAATCGACATCCACCATCGATCCGGTGGAAACAAAAGCGCTGAACCCGACCCGGTTTTGGAAGCTCCAATCGAGAACGCCCGTGCAGAGCGCTCCGCTCTGGCTGATGAACGCGATATTACCCGGGATCGCCATGCCGCGCGCGAACGTGGCATTGACACCGGTCGGCGGGCTCATCAACCCGAGGCAATTTGGGCCGATAATCCGCATATTGTACTGGCGCGCTTCAGCGAGAAGTTTCTCTTCGAGTTCGACGCCGGGTGCCCCGAGTTCCTTGAAGCCCGCGGAGATGACCACCGCAGCTTTCACGCCAGCCTGGCCGCACTCGTGAATGATTCCGGGGATGCTCGGAGCGGGCGTCACGACCACCGCAAGGTCGACGCGTTCTGGTACCTGGAGAATACTTTGGTACGCCTTGATACCTAGCACGCTGGAACGTTTGGGGTTGACCGGGAAGACCGCTCCCCCAAAAGGAGTGCTGATGAGGTTCCAAAGGGTGGTACGACCCACACTTCCGGGGTTCTCCGTTGCGCCAATTACCGCTACGTTGTTGGGCGTGAAGAATGCATCCAGCGGGTGGGCCGTCTCCAAACCGCTGGAATTACTGGTGGTTGCTAACGCCATAAAAGAGAAAAAACTCCTCTGAACTAGTGTCCCATGACCGGCGGAAATATCAGTACTGCAATTGGCGGACCGCTTGTTGCGAAATTCAACAGTGGGGATCAGGGGGTATTCCCGCGCCGGAACAAAACGAACCCAAGTGCGTTCAAGAGGTTGTTCAACGGCGCTAGCGTCAGGCGGGACGGCGTTGACAGCGTACCAACGCACTCGCAACCGCGTCCGATTCGCGGAGCGACACCTCATCGGATCCTGCGATGAATCGAGCAATGGAATCGGCTGTGTCACGAATGTCCTCGAGATACAACGCCTCATGCCGCATACAGGAGCTGAGCTTCTTGGAGAATGCTGTCCCGCAGAACGGGCCTGAGTGCACGTGTCGTGACCAGATCGACGTTCCGCACCATTAGCCCCGATAGCGCGAGCATCAGACCGCCGTATTGGATCATTCCGATCCGTGCACCCGGGAGAAACTCCACCAGCAGGTCCACATCGCTGTCGGGCCGCACCTGCCCTCGCGCTACCGAACCGAAAACGGAAAGCCGGCTCACCTGGTATCAGCGACAAATCTCTCGGAGCTTTCGCAGATATTCGGTCTGGTCAATTGGGCCGTTCATGCTGTACTCCCATCATCCCCCAACGTACAGGAGCAACTGCTATCTGAGATCGATTCAACGCCGCGGAACACTGAGTCCGGGGTCGACCGGATTCTGGGAGCAACCGGACAAGACCGAGGGTAATGTTGTTCGTAACCAATCGAAGAGACCGGGCGTGGACCTTCCAAGCTTTGACCTTTGGGGTATGGGGCCAATTGATGAACCTGAACGAAGCCGCGTGGAGCATGGTGTTGTGAGACTTAGCGGTCGTGTAAGCCCCCTCGAACCCGGCCGAGGCGCGCCGTGACGGGCGCACCTTACAACCCGCGCTTCTCGCCAGATAAATCAAACCAGTGACACTCACGGCTGGGACCGTTAGCCAGCTCCGAACGGAGGGATTTCCATCTTACGGAATACGAGCGCTCGAACTGTGCGCTTTCAGCGTACCTCAGCCCTACTGATTTCCGATCGTCGGCGCGCAACCGGTCCATCAAACCTAGTAAGCTCGGCAACAACCGACTCATGCTTGGGCTTGAGGTTCTCCTGCCACGCGAAATCCAGCGATCAACGAGAAGTAGTTCGGATTTCGCCGCGTTTCACCCGCGGCGGAGCTTTCGGAGGGCTTCTGGTATACTACTCGGTACCGTAGGATCGGCGGGCGATCGAGGCTATTTCATCATGGCTTCTGCGCTGTATCAGCAATTAGTGGGCTGGGTTGGAATTGTCCTGCTGGCGGTGCTGGCAGGAAGAGTGGCACAGCAGCGTGTCTACCGGCGCTACCCGGCCTTCTTCACCTACATCACTCTGGTGTTGCTCACGTCGATAGCGGCGCTGCTGGTGGCGAGCCGCGCGCCTGCCGTATACCCGACTTTTTATTGGATCACCGAATTCGTGGCGCTCCTGCTCGGCCTGGCAGTGACCCTCGAAGTATTCCACAAGGCGTTCGCCGCATTCCCTGGGGTCCGCAAACTGGCGAACCTCGTCATTGCGGTGCTCGCGATTTCGGCGATTGTGCGGCTGTCGTTGGGCGGTTCTTCCACCCACGAATTGATGTTAACCCTTGTGGAGTTGGAGCGTGACTTGCGTGTGATTCAGTCGCTGATGCTGGTTGCGTTTGCGGCTCTCGTTCTCTATTACGCGATTCCCATTGGGCGAAACCTGATGGGTATCGCACTGGGCTACGGGTGGTTCGTCGCCACCACCGTGTTTAACCTCACCCTCCGCGACAGCTTGGGCCAGCGCTTTCAGACCGCTTGGAGCTACCTGCAACCGCTGGAGTACTGCGTTTGCCTCGCCGTCTGGTGCGTAGCGCTCTGGTCGTTGACGCAGTTCACATCCATGGAGGGCGCCGACGGGAGCCCAAACGACGGCTATGACGCGATCTCTCGCGAAACCGAACTTTCGTTCGGGCGTCTGCGCTCGGGACTGTTTCCAGGGAGTTCTCGATGATTGGACCGCTCATCACTGCCGGCGCAGGTCTGGCGCTTTTGGTTGTTCTCGCATTCGTCCTGTTCCGGCAGCAACACGCCGACGATTACCTGCTGCGCGCCGCACTTGGCGCAACCGATGCCGACAGATTGCCGCCCCGCGAAGTACTGAATCGCATCTTCGATACCGCCGACCTGGACTTCATCTCGTTGGAAGGCTCGCGTGCGCTGCTTCGCCTTTTGCTGGACGAACGGCGGACGCTCGCGCTGCACTGGCTGCGGCAGATCCGGCGCGAAGCACTGGCCATCCTGGCCCACCACCGCCGGGCAGTCCGCTATCAAGCAGCGTTGCGTCCCAGCAATGAAGCGCGTGTGCTGCTACATGCGCTCACCTTTTTTGCAATTCACTTCGCGGTTTCCGTCACGGTTGTCCTGTATGGCGCATTTCACACGCACGCGGTGATTGGCCAACTCTTTCGGTTCTGCGACCGACTGGCCATTCTACGCAACGAGATGCTGGCCGAGGTGGGACTGCAGCAGGCTCCTGCGCTAAACTAGGGGCCGTTACTTTATGTCGCCTGGTCAGTCGGTACCAACCGACGCTACCACACGCGTTCGTCTTGCGGCCGAAGATCTCGAACTCCGGACACTAAGCAGCATCGAAACCTTGATTGGCAGGCTGGTGTATGTTGCCTCGACGCGCGACTACAACACTGGCATTTACTATCACGACGGGTTGAGTCTACGTTACGATCAAGCATCCGCGCAGGGCGCTCTTGAATCTTGTCATCGATCGCTGTTTCGAAACGTGCTCTCGTTGAAACTCGCCGACTTGGTGGACGAACTAGAGCGGTACCTTGTATCAACAGGAGCGGAGTGGAGCGAGACGATGTCCTCCTGGCAGCAGTTTTGTGCCTATCAAATGCTGATCCCAGGCGGTTGCGACGTCGTTAGTTCCGAACTGTTCCGGTCGAACATGAAGATTGCCCTCGCAACACTGCATATGCGTCAGCTCAAGAGCGGCAAGGCCCGGCAGGATACCTCTCCAGGAACTTAATCACCGGACGGAGGAGCCGGCCACGGCCACGGTGGTGGAATCGGCCCATCGAATAAGTCGCACGTTCCGGCGATTTGTTCAGAGTAGCATTGCATTTTCGTTAACCCTCCAAGGTTGTTTGGCAGGAGGGAGTGTAGGTTAAGACCGTGCGCGCCTTGCGAACGAACAGCGATTGGTTACAAAACGACGCGAGGCTTGCAGCCGCAGCGAAGGTCATCAATCGTCTAAACGTGAGATCCTGAGCGGGTTTCGGTCCGCAGATCGCTGCCTCACGGAGTGACGATCAAAGGCAACCGATCGACGATCGCTGCACGGCGCTGAGGTTACATTTCGATCCTGGACCCAAACGCGACAAGCGCGAGCGAAAACCTTATTCCCCGGCGCTGGATATCGGAGCACTCCGGCAACGACCATCCAGAGGCTTCTGAGCACCTTGGTAAGCATTGTGACCTCGCGAAAATGCTGGACCGTCCTCGTTCACCGCTCCTCGACCCCGAGCGTTTGAGCCAGCGCTCGTAATCGCGAAACACCTTCTGCACCATCACTTGCGCCACGCGGCCACCTTCAGCGCTGCATGGTCCGGCACAACACCGCTGGAAAGCGTCAAACCCAAATTCGGATTCAAACGGCCCGACCTGAGCTTGCGTGATATTCAATTCCCTGTCCGGCAAGGCGCTGAGTTTATCGCAACTCGCCAGCCCGGGAACAGAAAGCTGTTTCAAGCGTGGGGACTTCGCGTCCCTGCAATACGCCCGGTCGATGTTGCGGACGGCTCTGGGAGCCTTGCACGGCAAATTCACTCAAGGAGATTTGAACCATGGAATGGACTCAAGAAAAAGTTGACCAGGTCGAATTGGAAATCAAGGCGCGCGCCGTTGCCGACCCGACCTTCCGCGCCCTCGCGCTCAGCGACCCCAGTGCAGCGCTTTCCCAGGTGACCGACCTGCCGCTGCCGGCTGGCTACAGGGTTCAGTTTGTGGACAACGCCGGTGCGAACCGCACTATCATCCTGCCGGATCCCGTTCCCGAAGTGGAGGAACTGTCCGAAGCCGATCTGGCCCATGTGGCTGGCGGCTCAAACCGCAACAACGTCGTCCTCTAAATCCGGTCGTTGAGCGGCCTGTCGACGAAACAGGCCGCTCAACCTCGCGGCACCGTTCTGCAAAAGGCCAGCCCTATGTACGTCATCAACGCAATCCAACCATCAGAACTGGCGGCTTACTCGAGCGTTATTCCCCGGATGGGGCGAGCCAACTTCGAGGCGAATGGAATTGCACCTAACAGCGTCATCGTTGGAGCAACGCTGTTCCGCGAACCCGTTGGGGTGACGGTAGCGAGTCCGAGAGTCGGCAATCAAGACGCGGCGGAGATCTACTGCCTGCACGTCTCGGCCAAGCACCGTCGCATGGGAGTCGGGACGCGGCTCCTGCGCAAACTCGAGGCAGAAGCCGCCCGGGCCGGGTTTCACAGGCTCGAGTTCTTCTATATGGCTGAGAGTACCAATGCCGATACCGCCGTCCAGTTCCTGATCAAGTCGGGTTGGTCCCAACCGGAACCGCACGCCTACTTCTGTGAGACCCAACATGAAAGGCTCAGCGAAGCCCCCTGGATGAAACTTACGCTTTCCGACGACTTCGAGATCTTCGACTGGCGTGAACTCACACACGATGAGCGTGCTTACATTAACCGGCGTAAGGCCGAAGGCTGGTTCCCGGAACCGCTCGACCCATTTCTGCACGAGGAATCCATGCAACTCGCACCAGGTAGTCTTGGGCTCCGGTTCAAGGGTCAGCTAGTGGGATGGTCAATCGTACTTCACGTCGGGCCAGGCGTCGTTGGCTGTCGAACGCTGTTTGTCGATCCGGCACTGCAAGGTTCCGCTCGGGCAGTCGCGTTACTGGCCGAATCGATCCGACGCACCAGCGGCTATCGCTACATTTTCGACGTATGCTTCGAGCGCAACCGGATGCGGCAATTTGTGGATCGCCGGATGGCGCCCTATCTCGACGCTATCCGCACTTCGAACCGTTCGGTTAAGGCGTTGGCGGCGGCTCAGGTCTAATCGTCATGGCAGGCCAACTACCCATCATCCTTCTCGAAGAGCATCACGAGGCGTTCTACGCCTGGAACTACGCGTCACGGGCCGAATGGCTGGACACAAGATCGGCGACTCTTCTTCATGTGGACGAGCACGCCGATATGGCGTTGCCGCGACTGAGGCGCCCTATGGCCTCCATTACCGGACTGGCCGATCTCGCCGATTTCGTGTATCGCGAACTCACGATCAACGATTTTGTCTGGCCTGCCGTCTATCAAGGGCATTTCGAGCGGCTGTTCTGGATGCGCGCGCAACATGCTCCGAGTGCGGGTGCGTGGCGAAGGATCACCATCAGCCCGGCGGACCGCCGTGGATTGACTTTCTCGCTGACCACCCAGACACCGGACGAGTCAGCCCGGTTCCAGAGCCGCACCATTGAGTACGCTCCGTTGACCGCGCGCAATTCGATTCAGCCGGCGGAACCAGTGCTGCTCGATATTGATCTGGACTACTTCGCCTGGAACAGCCATCCCGACCTGCCTGAGTGCCGGATCGAGGTGACCGAAAACACATATCGATGTTTTCGGGACAATCCCTATCACTGGCTGCGCATCTCGCCAGGCGCAAAAGTTTCCGCTGTGGCCGATGATGGCCGCTTCTATCTTATATATGACGATGGTCCGCGAACCGAACGAACTGTGTCGGAAGCCGAGGTAGTGGACCAGCGACTGGATGAATTCTTCCGCTTCCTCGAGAAAAACTGCATTAAACCGAAGGCGGCGACCATCTGCCGATCGCTACACAGCGGCTATACCGAGAAGGCGCATAGCGAGTACATCGAATCCACGCTCCTCGACCGCCTGGAGCGACTCTATCCCGGAACGCGAGTTTTTCCCATCGCGGACCTGCTGCCTTCATCCGATCTCGAACGACTCGAGGTGCATCATGCCTGCGTTAGCTGAGGTTATCCACAAAACTCAGAATCCCTACGATCCCTTTCCATCCGTGCCGGTCGTGCCGGTAAAGCGCCGAAGCGGGATGACGGCGGAGAAGCTGAACGAATTTCTGCAGAGTCCCGGCAGTCCCGTCATCATTACCGACTCCGCTCGCGCGTGGCCGCGACCGCACAGCTGGAGCTTCGACTACCTGACCCGGATCTACGGTGAAAGGCGTCTGGTGGCAACACCCAATTTGATCTCGTACGAGGACAGCCGACGCGTCCGCCTTCGCGATTTCACGCTGTATTGCCAAGCGCCCAGCCTGAGTCCGCTCAGTACGTATGCAACGGAGATGCCTCTTTATGTCAGTTTCCCGATCCGTCAGAAGTTTCCGGAACTGATGAAAGAATTCTCGCTGCCGCCGTTCATTGAGAACATATACGACCCTCTCCTGGGCGAACTTCGCGAGTGGTATCTCGACACATTCGCGTGGATCTACATGGGTCCCCGGCACACGGTGACGCCGCTGCATGTCGATCAATTCATGACACACACGTTGTCGGCGCAGGTGGCCGGAAGAAAGAAATTTCTGCTGTTCTCGCCCGAGATCCTCGGTCGGATTGCGGAACCTGGACCTTCCAGCCTGCGGGATGTGTTTTCACTCACCGAATGCCTCGCGGATGCTCCCCTAGTGATCCACGAAACCGTCGTCGAGGAAGGCGAGATGCTGATTTTTCCGGCTGGCTGGGCACATCACGTGGTTTCCCTGGAACCGGCAATCTCCGTCTCGGTCAACTTTGTGGCTCAAACGAACGTGCTGGCGCACCTGATGATGATTTCGCGCCAGCTTCCCGCATGGGCGCGGCGCACTCATACTGCGGGATTCCGGGCGGCGAACCGGTGCGAATGGTCGTCGAAGAACTTTAGCGCGTTTGCCGACGCGTCGAGCTAGACCGGGCCCCGACCATGGACAGACGGCATCGGAACAGGATTCTTCGATTCTCGCTGGCGGCGGCTGTGGCGGCGTTTATGTCCCCTTTGTGGCCGGCGGAGGGAAATGCACCGCAGGCCGTTAGCGGCCATGCCCTCACGCTGCTCGAGGCGGTTGCATCAACCCTCGCAAAGCACCCCATCATCCAACTGTCGAAGCAGCAGATGGGAATCAGCGAGGGGGCCAGGCTGCAGTTAACAAGCCGCTTCGACACGTTGCTGCAGACCGGCATCGAGCAGGATAGCACCACCACACCGCTATCGCGCCTGGACCAGTTGCAGGCGGCGCAAAGCGGCTTCTTCGCCACGTCACAAGCTGCCAATCTGTCCAGTATCAGCGGCGGCATCGAGAAGATGTTCCGAAACGGTGTCATCGTAAAGCCGGCCATCAGCGTTACACGGAACACGAACAATCTGGCCGCTTCGAACGGACTGAACGCGACGACCACGGGAGTTACAGTAATCTTCCCGCTACTGCGTGGGAGAGGCTCGGCAGTGGTCGGCGCGCAGGAACAGGCCGCCATCATCGAAGTGGACGCGAGCGCCCTGGACGTCAGCCACACGGCCGCGCAACTCGTGTCGAACACGGTAGCCAGCTACTGGAACCTGGTTGCGGCGATGCGACGCCTGGAGATCGCACAAGCATCCGAGGAACGCGGACGATCGCTGGTTGAAAACGTCCAGGCGTTCATCGACGCAGGACTCTCGCCGCGAACCGAGATCAACGATGTCAACGCGAACCTGGCCGACCGCTCCTCGGCGCGTCTGGCCGCTGAGCAGCGCGTCATTGCCGCCCGCCTTCAACTCGCCGTTGATATGGGACTCGGCTCCGCCGACTTGCGGACCATCAGCGACCCGGGCACGCCGTTCCCGTCCGTGGATCAGGACGGCCTGTTACCCGCCGACTCGCTGGCACTCGACTTCTACACGCACGAAGCCCTGCAGCGCAGGGCCGACTACCTGGCATCAAAGAAGAGGATCGAGGAGTCACGCCTGCAAACTGTCGCAGCGAAGGATACATTGCGACCCGATCTGCGGTTCACATTCTCAACCGGCTACTCCAGCCTTCGCGAAGGCACACGAGTGGACAGACTGCTGATTTCGCCGTTTTCCGGAGTGCACGGCGCAAACGTTATCGGCGGATTGTCCTACACCTTCCCCCACGCGAACAGCTTTGCACGCGGTCAGGTGTTGCAGAGCAGCAGCGCCGAGCGGCAGAGCGAACTGCGGAGCGTAGACATTGCCCGCCAGATTTCGTCGGCTGTGTCGACTTCGATTGAAGGGGTCCGCCACGCTGCGCAGCGAGTGGCCATTGCGCGCCGCGCCGTTGAGTCGTTCGAGTCCGCTCTGTCAGGCCAGCGCGAGAAGTACCGGCTGAGCCTGGCGTCCGTGGTGGATGTGCTCACCACAGAGGATCGGCTCACCAATGCCCTGCTGAACCAGGTTGACGCGGAGTATTCGTACGCAATGGCCTTGGTCGATCTACGTTACGCAACGGGAACCATCTTCGCGCCGGACAGAGCCGAACAGATTGTAGGGCCGGAGATTTTCACCAGCACACCGTTCCACGACGTCGAGATACCTTCGGTGAAGAACCCGCAACCACGAACTGAAGCTGTACCAACTCCATCCGCCTTTGGAGGTGGAAAATGAACACTCGCATCTTCCGGCAGGTCTCGTTGGCCCGCCTCGCTTCGCCTGAGCAATTGGACCACATTCTGCGCGTGACCGGGCCGAAGGATTGGATCGGGTTGATCGCTGTGTTCGCCATCCTGGCGATGACGGTGGTGTGGGGATACGAAGGAAGCATCCCGACGACAGCCAAAGGCCAGGGCGTCATCGTTCGCACGGGTGGCATCCTGAATGTCGTTTCGCGCGGCTCAGGGGTAATCATGAGCATGCCTGTCAGGGTGGGGGATCGCATCCGGGCGAACCAGGTGGTGGCGCACATCGCCCAACCCGTGCTGGTGGAGAAGATGAAGGCGTGGCGCGAGCAACTGGCCGAATTGCGGGAGCAACGCGAGCGCACCTCGCAGATACGGCAGGACTCCGTAAAACTCCAGATCGATGCGTTGAATCGCCAGCGCGCCAACAACGACCGGCGCGTCGCGGCCCTTGAGCAGGAGGCAAAGTTCGCGACCGAGCAGATTCCGGTTGAAGAACAGCTATTCACCCGTGGCCTGATAACAAAGCAGCAGGTCATCTCGGCGCGTCAGCGGCTGGTATCCATTCAGAACGACATCGACTCGCTCCGCGCGCAGAACAAACATCTCGAGGCGGAAGCGTTTTCTCTACAGTCGCAGCCGCAACAGGAGGACGACGCGATGCGGTCGCAGATCGCAACGGTCGAGCGCGAACTCGCCGGGACGTCCAAGGAGCTAACCCTCTCGGAGGAGGTTGTCAGTCCGTATGACGGCGAGGTAGTGGAAGTGCGCAGCTATACCGGAGCCACAGTGACGACGGGCGAGCCCATTCTCAGCGTGCAACCGGAGGCGAAGGACCTGGAGATTTTAGCTTACCTTCCCTCGTCGCAAGCGAAGGACGCCGCTCCGGGAATGGAAGCTCAGGTTTCACCGACGATCGTCAAGCGCGAAGAATACGGCTTCATCAAAGGCAAGATCACCTACGTGTTCAATTACCCGGCGACGAACGCCGCCATGATGCGCCATTTCGAGAACGAATCGCTGGTGCGGTCGCTGACCAACTCAGGCCCGGTGACCGAACTGCGCATTCAACTCGAGAAAGACCCTGGGACTCCCAGCGGCTTCAAGTGGTCGACACCGAAAGGTGCCCCGATCGTGGTGAGCGGCGGCACCATCTGCGACGTCCGTATCGTCACCCGCAGGCAGAAACCGATGAACCTGGTGCTGCCGTACCTGAAACAGAAGACGGGGTTGATGTAGGCATGTCCACGAACACGTTCCCGCTGCGTCTGCCCGCCGCCAGTTCCGGATTCAGGAACTGGTTCAGGCGGTCGCGCGCGAAAACTCCGACGATCCTGCAGATGGAGGCGGTGGAGTGTGGCGCCGCATCCCTGGCGATGATCCTCGCCTACTACGGACGTTACGTTTCGCTCGAAAAGCTGAGGCTGGCCTGCGGCGTATCGCGCGATGGCAGCAAGGCGAACAACCTGTTGCGCGCGGCCCGGGAATTCGGACTGCAGGGCAAAGGCTACAAGAAAGAGCCGCAGCACCTGCGCGAGCAGGCTCCGCCCTTCATCGTCTTCTGGAACTTCAACCACTTTGTAGTTGTCGAGGGCTTCGGACGAAGGCGTGTCTACCTGAACGATCCGGCGGTCGGGCGTCGTACGGTCTCGATAGAGGAGTTCGACCAGTCGTTCACCGGAGTGGTTCTCACTTTCGAGCGGGGCCGCGAGTTTGAGAAAGGCGGCGAGCGCGAGACACTTCTCAAATCGCTGAAACATCGTCTGCCGGGTGCGCGGCTCGGACTGCTCTACGCGGTATTCGCAACCCTGGCTCTGGCACTTCCGAACCTCATCATTCCAGCGTTCCTGCGGGTCTACACCGACGGTTTTCTCATTGGCGGTAACGCCGATTACCTAAAGCCGCTGCTGGTCGCGATGTGCGCAACGGCGGTGGTTAAGACCGTCATCACCTGGTTCCAGCAGCAGAGTCTGTTGAGGTTGGAAACGAAGCTGTCGATCACGTCGTCCTCGCGCTTCTTCTGGCATGTGCTGCGGCTGCCCATGGAGTTCTTCGCCCAGCGGTTCGCCGGCGAGATCGGCGCGCGCGTTGAGGTGAACGATAAAGTCGCGATGCTTCTGTCGGGCGAGGTGGCGACGAACATCGTCAACCTGCTGCTGATCGGTTTCTACATCGCGCTGATGGCGCAGTACGATCTGCAACTGACGGCGGCCGGTGTTGTGATCGCGATCCTCAATATGGCGGCTCTGCGATGGGTGTCGCGAAAACGGGCGGACGACAATCGCAAGCTTCTGCAGGAGAACGGGAAGCTGTTCGGCACATCGCTGGCCGGCCTGCAGATGATCGAAACACTGAAGTCAACGGGATCGGAGACGGACTACTTTGCGCGGTGGTCCGGATATCAGGCCAAAGTTGTGAACTCGGCTCAGGAACTGGGCGTTTCGTCCCAGGTACTGTCCGCCGTACCGCCGTTTCTGACCTCACTCAGTTCAGTCGCGGTGCTCGCCATCGGCGGCTTGCGTGTGGTGGACGGCTTTCTCACCCTCGGCATGCTGATCGCATTCCAGAGCCTGATGGCGAGTTTCGTCGAACCCGTGAATCGCATGGTGGAACTCGGCGGCAAATTGCAAGAGGCAGACGGGGACCTACGACGGCTGAACGACGTGCTCAAATACGCCACCGATGCTCACGCGCCGGATATCGTTTCCACGACATCAATCGACGCCGACACGCGTCGGCTGGAGGGTTACCTGGAACTGCGGAACGTGACATTCGGCTACAGCCGCCTGGACCCGCCGCTGCTCGAGAACTTCAACCTGCAGCTAAAACCAGGCTCTCGAGTCGCACTGGTCGGCGGCTCGGGAAGCGGCAAATCGACCGTCGCGAAACTGGTCAGCGGCCTGTATGAACCGTGGTCGGGAGAGATCCTTTTCGATGGACGTAAGCGCGAACACCTGCCGCGATGCGTGATGAGCAACTCCGTCGCGCTGGTGGATCAGGACATATTCCTATTTGAAGGAGCGGTGAGGGGGAATCTCGCGATGCTTGATCCTACGGTGGAAGAGCAGACCATCATTCAAGCCGCAAAGGATGCATGCATCCACGACGACATCACGCAGCGGACCGGTGGATATGAGTGGGTGGTCGAGGAAAGCGGCCGCAATCTTAGCGGCGGCCAGCGCCAACGTCTCGAAATCGCGCGCGCCCTGGCGGCGAATCCACGGCTGCTAATCCTGGACGAAGCGACCAGCGCCCTGGATCCACAGGTGGAACGGACAATCGACGACAATCTGCGGCGGCGGGGATGCACTTGTCTGATCGTCGCGCATCGCCTCAGCACTATTCGAGATTGCGACGAAATCATCTTCCTCGAAGGAGGCAAGGTGGTGCAGCGAGGGACACACGAATCGATGATGCAGGTCGACGGACCCTACGCGAGGCTCACGCAGGCAGGCTGATATGTCCACTACCGATTTCCCAATCACCGGACCATCGTACCCGAGCCCGCTGCGCGATCGCTCCTTCGCCATCGAGGATCCCTCGAGCGTCTGGATGGTGCGCGACGGCACTCTCGATGTCTTTCTTGAGCCGCTTGCGGAATCGGGCATGCCCGGCGCCCGCCATCACTTGCTGCGGATAGAAGCCGGTGGGGCGCTGTTCGGATTGCCATCAACCGGCAGCGAGATGAGGTTGACCGCTACGCCATCGCCCGGAGCGGGCATCGAGAGGCTGCCTCTACTCGACATACAGCAGAACCTTGCATTGGAGTCTTGCGGTACGGCGGACCTGATCGACCGGTGGATTCTGAATCTGGGGCGTACGGCCTCCGACGGGAGGACGCCGGACTCGTCCGTTGCGATCGACCACGGCCGCACGCTGACCATTCCATTTCAGCCGAAGCCCGTGGCACCGCCCGGCGGCGTTGTCTGGGTAAAGCACGAAAAAGGTCATTCGACGTTTCCTGGCCGCGCCGGCGAGCGTATTGGCGCGGAGGCGCTGTTCCCCATCACCCGTTCCGTCTGGATAGAGGCGGCACCGCGAAGTGTGCTGAAGGGACACTCAACGGCCGACCTCGCCGAACTCGATCCCACGTGGTCCGGGTTTGGTCGATTCCAGACGTTGGCGGTCAGCCGAATCGTCGACAACTATCGTCGTTTGAGGGACCGCGAAGAGGCGAGGCTGCGCGCGAAACTCGCGGGAGATGCCGAACTGATGCAGGCGGGGCTGATGCAGTTGGCGACGCCGCTTGCGAGCGTTCCCGCGGCCGCAACGCAAACAACCACCTTTCCAGACCCGGTGTTCCTGGCCTGTGAGGCGGCTGCGGGCGCGCTGGGAATCCGTCTGAAGCCACATCCCGATATGTTCCGCGGGATCCCGATGCCCGACCCGGTGGCGCAGATTGCGCGTGCATCCGGCGTGCGCGTGCGACGGGTTGCCCTGCGCGCGGACTGGTGGAGGGAAGACGGCGGTCCGATTGTCGCTTTTAGAGACAAGGACCAGCGACCCGTTGCCTTGTTGCCAGCGTCGCCGGGCCGCTACGAAATATACGACCCGGTGGAACGTGTATCGTCGCCCGTAAAAACCGAACTCGCGCTCACGCTGAGTCCGCTCGCCTACGTGTTCTATCGTCCTTTCCCCAATAAGGCGCTTGGCCTGCTGGATCTGTTCCGGTTTGGCCTTCAAGGCTGTCGCCGCGAAGTTGCGACGATCCTCTGGGCGGGCATGGGAGCCGGCTTCCTCGGCATGGCCATCCCGTTTGCAACCAGCATTCTTTTCAATAACTACGTGCCGGCCGCCGAACGGACGCAAGTGCTTGGCATGTCGATCTTCCTGCTGGTCATCGTGCTCTCCATTGCCATGTTGATGGTGGCTCGTGGATTTGCCGTACTGCGCCTGGAAGGAAAGATGGACTCGTCGATTCAGGCGGCGTTGTGGGACCGCCTGCTGAACCTGCCGGTCCCGTTCTTCCGCAACTACAGTTCGGGCGACCTGGCAATGCGCAGCCTCGGGATCATCCAGATTCGCCAGGCCATCACCGGCTCGACACTCACATCAATCCTGTCGGGAATCTTCTCCTTGTTCAGCCTGGCGTTGCTGTTCTTCTACAGCTGGCGCCTGGCGCTGGTTGCCACCGGACTGGTGATCGTCGCGTTCCTGACGTCGGCCTTATGCGGGGGACTACAGATGCGGGCCGGACGCGAGATCTTCAGGATGCGCGGCGCGACCACCGGCATGGTTTCGCAGTTCATCAATGGTGTCGCCAAATTGAGAGTCGCGGGCGCGGAGGCACGCGCCTTCGCGGCTTGGGCCCGGCAGTTCTCCCAACAGCGTCAGATCTCAATCCGGTCGCGCCAGACGGCGAACATGCTGAGGGTCTTCGTTGCAGTGTATCCACTGGTGTGTCAGGCGGTACTGTTCTCTTACCACGCCCACCTGCTTGCAGATCCCACGGTTCCACCGATGTCAACCGGCGATTTCCTGGCCTTCCTCGCCGGTTTCACGCAGTTTCTGACCGCCGTGTTGATGCTGAGTTCCTCGGTAACAACCGTGCTGGATGTCGTGCCGCTGTATGAACGCGCGCTCCCCATCCTCCGAACTTTACCCGAAGTCGATGTGGCGCGCAGCATGCCAGGACCGCTCAACGGCGACATCGAGGTCAGCAACCTGACGTTCCGCTACAAGCCGGAGTCGCCACTCGTTCTGCGGGGCATCTCGTTGAAGATCGAGGCCGGCCAATTTGTGGCTTTCGTCGGCTCATCCGGCTGCGGAAAATCCACGCTGTTTCGATTGCTGCTCGGCTTTGAGGTGCCGGAATCGGGCGCCATCTACTACGACGGTAAAGATCTTTCCGGATTGGACGTACAGGCGGTGCGCAGGCAGATGGGGGTGGTGCTCCAGACCAGCAAACTCGCCAGCGGCGATATATTCACGAACATCATCGGCTCGTCGAACCTGACCATCAACGACGCCTGGGAAGCGGCGCGGCTGGCCGGCATCGAAGACGATATAAAGCGCCTTCCGATGGGCATGCACACGGTGATCAGCGAAGGCGGCGGCGGATTCTCGGGCGGCCAACGCCAACGCCTGCTGATCGCGCGGGCGGTGGTGAACAAGCCGCGCATCTTGTTGTTCGATGAAGCGACAAGCGCTCTGGACAATCTTACCCAGTCGGCCGTCAGCCGCAGCCTGGAGTCGCTGCAGACAACGCGAATCGTGATTGCCCACCGCCTCAGCACGATCATGAATGCCGACCGGATCTATGTGGTCGACAAGGGCAATATCGTGCAGAGCGGCTCTTACAACGAGTTGATGGCGCAGGAAGGGCTGTTCCGCGAACTCGCGTTGAGGCAACTGGCATGACGAGCGCGACCGCACATTCCCGTTCGGCGGTGCTTGCTGAGTTGGGCACTCCGTCCGATGCCCAGCGCGAGTTGCTGGCATACAACGAGAACCATTTCGGCGCGGCGCTAGCGGCGTTATCCGAACTGCCGCTGGAAGATGAACCGTTCGTTTCGATATGGGAGGAGTACGCCGCCGAGACCCTGGCCGCCGGAAGCCTGCTGCCGCTCGGCAAGCGCCTGCCCCAGTTGTGCTTTCCAATCGAAGCGGGGATCTCGAAGGATCCGGCGTACCGGGCAGCAACACTAAGGGGCATCGTTAGCCGGACGCGTGGTACGAATTCGCCGCTCGCATCTCCCGAACTCGGGCGTGTGATCATCCATGCGACGCCGGCAGGCCGAATTCCCGGCATCGTGGCTGGCACGCGGCGTGATTTCGTAACGCTGGTGCAGGCGTTTGTCCACCGGAACGAGCCGGCTGCAGTTCCCGATTCGATGGGCGCGTGCGTGGTTGCCGGCTACAACAATGTCGATCGCATCGGACGTCTGCGGGACAGTTTCATCGCGGAACATGCGGTAGCCGAGTGGCCGCAGGAGTTTGAACGAATTCGCGCCGCCAGGCACCTGTATCAGGACGCATTTCTCATTTTGAGTTCAGGCACCTACAGCGCCGTTCCGGCCGCTTCGTTGAGGCTTGGCTCCGATGAGTGGCTGCGGGCATCGGTGGAACTCCGAATCGAGCATGAGGCCGCCCATTACTTCACCCGGCGTGTATTCGGCTCGATGGAGAACAGGCTGATCGACGAGTTGATCGCCGACTTCTACGCGATCCTCCGGGTGTTCGGGAGGTTCCGGGCGGAGCTGATGATGCATTTTTTCGGGCTGGAGGACTTTCCGAAGTACCGCCCCGGCGGCAGGCTGGAGAACTACCGTGGGAATCCGCCGCTAGGTGACGTGGCGTTCGGAGCTCTATTTGGATTGGTGCAACGCGCTGCTTTGAATCTAGAGACTTTCGCCTGTGCGGAGATCGAAGGTCCACTCGATGACCGTGATGGGGCGTCTCTATTGACCGCCCTGTGCCGGTTCACTGTGGAAGACCTGGCTGGCTCCGCCGGGGCGCAACAGCTGGCAAGGGCGTGGCGCGGCCTCCGGTATTCACTTTCGCGTTCCGCTTCATCCATGACGGACTCGGGCTCCGAACGGCGGGCAAATTCTTTTGAGGAGTGAACTGCAATGAGAAAAGCACTGGAGTTATTAGGCCGGCTTCACGATGTCGATGTGGAATGGCTGGTGGAAAACGGATCGCGGCGCCATGTGGACGCGGGAGCCGTGTTGATTCATGCCGGGATACCGATTGACTCGCTGCATATTGTGCTCGACGGCCAGTTTGACGTGTCGATTGGGCGCGATTCCCGCCATGTTGCGCGTCTGCTGTCGGGCGAGGTGGTCGGCGAGATATCGTTTGTCGACCCCCGGCCGCCTGCTGCCACAGTTCAGGCCTTGACGAACGCTCATGTATTAAGCATTCCTCGCGCCAAGCTGAGCAAGAAGCTCAACGACGATCCTCCTTTCGCGGCGAGGTTCTACCTTGCACTGGCATCCTGCATGGCCGCGAGGCTTCGCAACACCACCGATCGTCTGGGTTACGGCAGCAACCTGCTCGAAACGAATCCCGACGAACTGGACGATTCCGCCATGGAAGAAATCACCGTCGCAGCATCTCACTTCAACTCGATGCTGCAGCGCCTGCGCGGAGCGTATATGGCCACGTCGGCTTGAAGCCGGCGGGATGAGCGCAAACGTCCGAAGAATCGCGACCTGGAGGCCTGTCATGAAGATGATCCTGATGCACTCGCCGCTTGATGATCCCACTATGCCGTACCACGCGACGGCATACCTGGTTGGTCAGCTGAAAGCACAGGGATTAGAGGATGTTTCATCGCGCGACATAAATATCGAGTTCGTCAATTACTGTCTGCAGCGCGAGAACGTACTCTTCTTCTACGGCGAAGCCGAGCGGCACATCGCCGCGTTTCGCGAGCGCCAGGCGCTGACCGGTCTTGAGCAGGAAGAGTATTTGAGGTTGCTTGCCGCGCCTCGCCATTCCGCGGCCGAAATCGAACGCGCGGCCGATAGTCTCCGGGACCGCGAAAGGTTCGCCGACTACGATGTTTACCAGGACAGCGTGCGCCTGCTGAATGACTATTTCGGGCTGCTCGGAGCACTGTCCTATCCGGCCTCCATCGGAGACTTCCGTCAGACCAGTGGCGGAAGCTTCTCGATCTATAACCTGAACGACCTGCTCAACATGGAACTGGCGCGCCGGACATCCTATCCGTTCACGCAATTTTTCGAGCACAAACTCACCGGCGATCCGGAGTTCGTGGCGGCCGATTGTTTCGGCATCAGTATCGTGTACGACTACCAGATCACCTATGCAATGTGGTTCGCACATGCCTTGAAGACCTTCTGGCCGGAAAAGATGGTGGTGCTGGGTGGGACCTCCATCAGCCAGTTCTACAAGCACCTGAAAGACAAGACCCAGATGAAGCGGTTCTTCTGTCTGTGCGACGCCATCGTGGTGGGTGAAGGGGAAAGCGCGATTTGTGAAATCGCAAGATGCGAAGGCGATATACGAAGGCTGGCGGCGCCGGTGAACACAATCACCTACGATCGCGAATCGGACACCATCCACCTGCCTTGCCAGATCCACTACGAGAACGTGGCAACACTCGCCCCGCCGGTCTACTCGCATCGGTGGGAGTTGTACCTGTCCCCGAATCGAGGCATCAACTACTCGCCGACGCGCGGCTGCTATTGGAACCGGTGCACATTCTGCGACTACGGCCTGAACGACGACAAACCCACCTCCCCGTGGCGCGAGCGAAAGATCGACCAGGTGATGGCCGACCTGAGGCAGGCGGTCGAGAGCCAGGGAGTCGAGTACGTTTATTTCGCCGTGGATGTGATGGCGCCCGGATACCTGGAACGGCTCTCGGACGCGCTGGTTGCATCCGGGATCCATGTGAAGTGGAGCGCCGAACTCCGCCTGGAGAAGATCTTCAGCCCTGAACGATGCGAAAAAATGGCCGGTGCCGGATGCGTGTGTGTCTCGTTCGGCATGGAGTCCGGCAACCAGCGGATTCTCGAACTCATCGACAAAGGCACAAAAGTACAGTACATGGGGGTCACGATGAAAAACTTCAGTGACGCCGGAATCGCGGTCCAATTGATGGCGTTCCAGGGATTCCCAACGGAAACGTCAGCCGAGCGTGAGTCAACCATCAAGTTTGTCGAAGAACACAAAGAGTACTGGTCCACCGGCGGACTGGGCACGTTTCTACTGACGGGCTCGGCGATTTTGGCCAAGAACCCGGAGAAGTTCGGAATCGAACTCATTCAGATCCAGGGCCTTGATTCCACGCGCGTCTGGGCTTACGACGCCAAGACAGCCGACGGGAAGCCGCATGGCAGTTCGGACTTGCTGGCGGAAGAGTTCGATGCATCGTTCCACGACCACGGCGGACTGTTTCCACGCGTGCTCGGCAGGCCCTGGGCAGGCGGCACCGACTCACTCCACTCAATGATCTACTACAACCGCTACGGACGCCGCTTCTTTCGGGACAACCCATTTCGAGACGACGGGCCCACCACCGCTACTCCAGATTGGGAATCGAAGGCCATACGGCTGACCGGCAGGCTGATTGATACTCCTTTCAGCATCAGCGTGATGCTGTCGAATCGGAAGCGGCGTACCGACCGGAAGCGGCAGTTGCTCAAAGAACACGTCGAACCAACTTATCCCGGGCTTATCGAGTGGCAATCCGGTATCGTTCCGCTGACGCCGGCCGACGGCCCAGCGTACTGGATCGCCTCCGACAGCAAGTGCATGAGGCTCGACACCAGCACCTACGACCTACTGAGGAAGGCAGGGGCGACCGGTTCGCCGCTCAGGACGCTGACCAACGCTCTTCGCGTCGATGAACGCATCCGTCTCAAGGAGTATTTGAAGCGCCTCGAGAGCGCCGGGCTGATTCGGTTCCAACGGCCGCCGGGCCAGGCCGCCGTCGATATGAATCCGGAGTGGAGGTCACTTCCAACGGGCGATTCGTTCGCGCCGGACGTCTCTTCGGTGGCTATCTGACCCGCCGAATGGAAGCAAGTAAAAAACATGCGTCTCACCCTAATCACTGCGATGTCTCTAGTTGGCTTGGCCGGTCCAGTGGGAAACGGCGAATCCTGGGTTCAGAAGAGTAACGAGAACGCATCGGTACTGCTCGCGGTCTGGGCGAAATACGCACCCGAACAGGCGTCTGCGAGCGGCGCCGCCGGGCTGGACGAGCAGATTTCGATTCCTTCGGCGGAGAAGCCCGCTCACATTCGCGAAGATCTCATCGCGGCGCGCAGCGAATTGCAGAAGCGGCTGAGTGGAGAAAATAATCCTGCGGTCCGCCAGGATCTCGAGATCCTGATAGACGCCGCCAACCAAAGCCTGCGTGAGACCGATGCAAACGACAGACTCCTGCTGCCGTATGAGAATGTCGCGGGCACCATCTTCTTTGGGATACAGACGCTGCTCAACGATCAAGGGAGCCCCGACCGGCGAAAGGCCGCATTGGCGCGGCTGAGAAAGTACACGGGAGTCGAGCCCGGATACAAGCCGTTCTCAACGCTGTCCGAAGACTTGTTCGTTGCCAAAGCGAAACAGCCCACACTGATCGGACCCGCCAGAATTGAGGTGGAAAGGGACCTGGGCACAACCGGCGCCTACGTAAACGGAATTGGCCAGTTGTTCGAGAAGTACAAGATCGAAGGCTACGAAACGGCCTACGCGCAGCTAAGGACGCAACTCGCCGAACATGACCCTTTCGTGCGCCGTCAAGTTCTGCCGCGGGCCCGCACCGACTTCCGTCTGCCGCCCGAACTGTATTCCATAGCTCTTGCCGGCTATGGGGTCGACTACGCTCCGGAAGATCTCATAAGGATGGCGCACCAACAATACGTGGAGATCCGGCGTGAGATCGACCAACTTGCAGCCAAAGTGGCCGGTGAACATGGCTGGAAGCGCCGGGACTTCATTTCCGTTCTGGCGGAACTGAAGAAGCAGCAGTTGAACGGGGAAGAGATCCTGCCGCATTACCGCAGCCGGCTGGCCGATATCGAAGCGATCATCCGGCGGGAGCACCTGTTGACGCTGCCCGATCGCGATGCAATCATCAGGCTTGCGACATCGGCCGAAACCGCGCAACAACCAGCGCCGCACATGACGCCACCACCTTTGATGAACAATCAAGGCGAGCGCGGCGAGTTTGTGCTGCCGCTGGAATCGATGGCCCAGCGCGGCAGGACGCTCAAGTACGACGACTTCACATTTGCCGCAGCGTCGTGGACTCTGACCGCGCACGAGGCTCGTCCCGGGCACGAGCTTCAGTTCAGCGCGATGGTGGAACGAGGCGTCTCCATAGCTCGTGCAGTAATCGCCTACAACAGCACCAATATCGAAGGTTGGGGATTGTATGCCGAATGGCTGATGTATCCATATATGCCGGATGATGGGAAGCTCATATCGCTTCAGTTCCGGCTGCACCGTGCCGCTCGTGCATTTCTCGATCCCGAGTTGCAGAACGGCACGACGACGCCCGAGAAGGCCAGGCGCTTGCTTCGCGAAGAACTCGGATTCTCGGATGCCTTCGCCACCGAGGAGGTCGAGCGCTACACGTTCCGCATGCCCGGCCAAGCGGTCTCCTACTTCGACGGGTTGACACGCCTGCTGGAGCTTCGCGCCGCCGCCCAGAAATCCTGGGGCAAGGAGTTCTCGGATCAACGCTTTCACGACACCGTTCTGGCGCAAGGTTTGTTACCCCCTGCGCTGTTGCGGAAGGCGGTGCTCGGCGAAAGAGATTCAGCCAAATAATCCAGCAGCGCCATGAATGCCGCACAATCAAAGAACGAGCGGCGAAGAGGCGATTCTTCTAATGCTGGCCGAATACGCCTGCTAGAGTCGGTCTAAGAATAAACTCGTCAAATCGGTGGGACGGATTTCGACAGTCCCGATCCCCATGAAACGTGTTCGCGGGATTCTGACACAACCCAGTTCGAGATTGCGCCTGCCCCTCCCAGGCTTAAAAAATCGACGCAGATTTACAGCAATGTCGGCCATCACACGCAATATGCCAACCTAATGATTTCTTGGTGAGAATTGCGTTACAGACTAATGCGACGTAATTCGTGGCACCTGCGATAATGGCACGTTAAAATCCTTCGCGTCGTGTTGTTTTTTTACACCCCGTTCCTGCTATACTCGTGAGACTCGTTGAGGCACCGTGCAGGCGAAGACCCCTGGCGACAGGCTGAGAGACACTCGAGTCCGGCTTGGCATGACCACCCGTGATGTCGATGAATTCAGCCGGAAAATCGCGCTCGACAAAGGAAACGACGACTTCACCGTATCCCACGCCCGGCTGGTACAAATCGAAAATGGTGAGTCCACACCGAGTGTCTACAAGCTATATTCGCTGAGCGTTATCTACGGCTGCCGGGTAACGGATCTGCTCGCACTGTACGTGGACCTGGCGGATACAATGCGTCAGCACCTTTCACTTGACCACGCGGCCACGCACTTGATCGACTCGGGCGCCGATGCGGTCGAGCGACGCATCACCTTCCCGGTGAGGTTCGATCCAGGCTTCAATCTGCAGAAATCGAGCCTGCTCTCACGGATGGTCGAGGTTTGGGGCGAAGTGCCGGTGGGCCTTCTGCAGCATATCGACATCCGTCGCGGACGTTGGGGATTAATCGGACTAAACGACTACACCATGTATCCGCTGCTGCGGCCTGGATCGCTGGTTCAGATCGACGATCGCCAGCGCCCCGTCGTGTCCTCTGTCCATCGCAGCGAGCACGACCGGCCCATCTATTTCATCGAGGTGCGCGATGGATACCTGTGCTCGTGGTGCGAGTTCCGAAAAGGAAGCGTCATCATCATCCCGCACCCGCTTTCGGGTGTGAACACCCGCGAATTCGCGATGCCTGCGGAAGCGGAAATCGTTGGACGCGTCACTGCGGTCGCTGCCCGTCTGGTTCCGCTGCCTCCGGCCGAAAAGCCGGCGAATCCGCCGCACCCGCCCGGCCCGAAGCTGCCGCCATCGGCAATCGGGGACGTGCCGAACGCCTAGAACTGCATCGAACACCTGCTCAGCATCCTGACCTGAATCCCCATCGGGCGAAACAGCGTCCGCGCCTCCGGAATACAACCTACGGCGGGTTTGGGACCAATTCGCGTTCGCCTGGTCAGAATCGTACCCGCCCGGCTTAAAATGTCCCAAGAGGCCCAATCTTCGCCGAGAATGTGCTCGATGACAGGATCTCGAGCTCCCATTCTGGAGTCAATGTGGACCTCAAAGAGCAGCGGGACACTCTACAGCCCGATGACGAACGCTTGACCTACGTAGTCATGACGACGACCGATCCCACCGGCTCGGTGGAGCTTCCATTCGCGGCTCGCCTGTTCGCGACTGGCCAGAAGATGCGCGTGGACGTCCTCGAATGGAATCATTTTTTCCTACGCCTCCTCGATCCGGCTGACCTGTCGATGGTTCGCGACGGAGTACTGTGCGTGGTGCTGCTGCGTTTCGAGGATTGGGATCACTTCCAGGAATACGCACGAACGCGCGTTGGGGAACCATCCTACGGCCTCGTGCGGAAAAAAATCGGCGACCTGATTTATGCCATCGATTCCGCATCTGCACGATTCGCAGGTTGCTTTCTAATCTGCGTGCTGCCCTGTTCGGAGATTGTCGGCGAGGTGCACCACCTCGTTTCGTTCTTTGACGATATGAAAGACCACATAAGAACGTCGCTCTCCCACCACGAAACCGTCGAAGTCATCGATCTCGACAAGCATCACAGGCCACTCTCTGACAGGCTTCTATCCGTCACGAAGGCGGCATCGCGTCTACCTGCCATATGAGTACCACCGTCGATCCGATCCGTACTCCGGTGGTGCTGGTGGCCGACGATGACGACGGCAACCGCGAGTTGCTCCGACGGCGATTGGAGAAGGAGGGCTACTCCGTCATCGTGGCGCGTCATGGCGCTGAGGCCATGACGATTGTTCGCCGCACTGCCGTGGACCTGGTTCTGCTCGACATCATGATGCCCGAACTGGACGGCATCGGCGTTTTGAGCCAGTTGAAAGCCGATAGCGACTTGCGCGAACTGCCCGTCGTCATGATCACAGCTGTGGATGATGTGGAGAGCGTAGCTCGATGCATACGGCTCGGCGCCGACGACTACATACCGAAGCCTTTCAACCCCACTGTCCTTCGCGCGCGGGTCGGGGCGCTCTACGATCGCAAGCGCCTGCGTGAGGCGGAAAAAGCACAAAGCCGCGAGTTGAACCGCCAACGCGAGATCGCGCAGAATCTCTTGCTGAACATTCTGCCCGCCAAGGTGGCATCGGAACTCAGTGACCGGGGCACCGTCGAGCCCATGTATTTCGAGGATGCGACGGTTGTCTTCACCGACTTCGTCGGATTTACTCTGAGCACGGAGCAATTGCCGGCAGACGACCTGGTGGCGGTACTTGACCGGTATTTCTCCGTGTTCGACGAGATTACCGCGAGATACCAGCTCGAAAAGCTGAAGACGATCGGCGACAGCTACATGTTTGCGGGCGGTCTGCCCGAACGCAGTTCTTCGCATCCGGTAGACGCGATCCTTGCCAGCTTCGAGATCATCGACGCCGCCAAAAACATCGCAAGGACGGAGGTTGCCGCGTCGTGGGACGTTCGTGTCGGTGTCCACACGGGGCCTGTCATCGCAGGCATCGTGGGGCGGCGGAAGTTCGCATTCGACGTCTGGGGCGACACCGTCAACCTGGCTTCTCGCATGGAGTCGGCCGGTGCTCCAAATCGCGTAAATATGTCGGCTATCACCTTCTCACGTGTCAAGGACTTCTTTTCCTGTGAGCGGCGCGGGCAAGTTCGCACCAAAGATGGAAGGCATGTCGAGATGTACTTCGCGGATACGATTGTGCCCGCCCTGATGTCTACTTCTCCGCCCTGGCACCGTCCTCGGTTCTGGGAGCGCTATAGAACCTACTTCGGGCGCGATCCGTTCAGCTTCCCGAGATTCCTGTTAGACGGCGCGCAAGCGGACGCCGCGATTGCAGCCTCTGGTTCGAAGGGAGCGTAATCGATGATGGTACCGTCGCTCCCGCGCTCAGCTCCCATGCAGGCAAAATGGCTGTACGCCGGTCTTGCAGCGGTTCTTCTGGTCGCCCTGACGTACCAGGCGCTTGCCGCTTGGCATGTGCTCAGGTTGACCGGGCACGCACACACCATCGCTCGACAGCCACTGGCGCACTCCACCGCCGGAGTGATTCAATCGGTTGGCCGCGAAGCGCAGGAGGCCGGTATCAGTCCAGGCGACCGCATCGAGTCGGTCGCGCACCAGCCGTTCACTGGCGCGCGAGTGCTGCGCGATGCGCTGTCGGCGAGTGAGCCGGGCCGTTTACTTGAAGTCGGTTTGAGAACGCGCGACGGCAGAAGCACCACCGCGGGGATCCGACTCGCGCCGGTACTGCCCGAACGCCCAAGCGTCAGAACATGGCTGTTCGCCATCACTTCACACATCTTGGTTCCTGCTCTGTGCCTTGCTCTCGGAACGTTCGTCGTCTTGATCCGTCCCGCCGACCCGACCGCATGGCTGTTGCTGGCGACGCTGCTGAGTTTCTCCGCCGCGAACCCGCTGGCAGGATGGCAGGCTCCTGGCTATACGCTCGGACTGCTTTTCGAGGACTGGGCGGGATCGACATTTGGCCTCTGGATTTTTCTCTTTGGAATACGCTTTCCCGAACAATCGAACGTAGGCGGGCGCTTTGTCCGGCTACGGTGGATTGCTCTGGCGCCGCTATCAGCGGTGCTCGCCATTGGCGTGATCGCCGATTTCGTGAGCTACTGGAGCATCCGCGCAGCCTCGATCTTCGGTAGTGTCCCGTCGCTTGCGGCAGGGCTGCAGTTGCCCGTTAGCCTGCTTGGGGCCATTTCGTTTCTCGGCGTCACAGCGTGGAAATTGGTTCATGTCTCGTCCGCCGACAGCCGTCGTCGCTTGCGGGTGATCCTTGCCGGCTCGACGGTGGCTTTCGCGCCGACGGCCGCGCTGATCATCGCCGGTTTGGTGCGCGGACGCGGGCCATTCGAGGCGGTGCCGGCGCTGCTGGTTCTGCCATCCATCCTTCTAATGGGCCTGTTCCCCGCCACTCTCGCATACGTAATCGTAGTTCGCCGTGCGATGGATGTACGGGTCATCGTCCGCCAGGGCGTCCAGTATGCGTTGGCTCGACGTGGATTGGCCATCCTGCGATCGCTGGTGTTGGCGGGTTGCTTCGGTGCGGTCCTGTTCGCCGCGATGTCGCCCGCCATTTCGCGCCAGGCGCTGATTCAGACCATCATCGCCTCTGCGTGCGTTGCTATCTTCGCGCAGCAATCGCTGGTTGAGTGGTTGCGCGAATGGGTAGACCGCCGTTTCTTCCGCGATGCCTACGATGCCGAACAGATCCTTGGCAGTCTTCGCAGCCGGCATTTCCCGACGGCAAGCGCTATGGCAGAAGCGACGCTGGAATGTATCCGCCGCGGACTGCACGTTGAGAGTGGATTCGTCGCTCTCAAAACCCGTCACGGATTCGTGACCGGAGCGCTTCATGGCGTTACTCCGACCGCCTCGGACGCCATGGCCGCATCTCTTGCTCGCGCACTGCCGCGGCGACCCCGGGCTGTGGGCATCCATCATGAGACGGGCCGCACGGCTATGGCGGTTCTCAGTTGCGAAGAGCGCCGCACCATCGAAACAGCCGGCATCGAGATGCTGGTCGCCTGCGCCGGGGGAGGTCAACTGCTCGGGTTCATCGCCCTTGGTGCCAGGCGCGGCGAGCAGCCCTACACGAGCATGGACCGAGCACTCCTCGAGTCCGTTGCATCCCACGCGAGCCTCGCCCTGGAGAATCTGCACCTGCTGTCCACCCTTGCCGCGGAGGCTGAGGAACGCGAACGCCACAAGGCGGAAATGCTTGCCGTCGACGCGGCGAACCGCGCCAAGAGTGAGTTTCTGGCGCGAATGAGCCATGAACTGCGAACTCCGTTGAACGCCATCATCGGTTACAGCGAAATGCTGCAGGAAGAGGCCCAGGATATGGACGAACCGTCATTTGCGGCCGATCTTGGGAAGATTCAATCAGCAGGCAAACACCTCCTGGATCTTATCAACTCGGTCCTCCACATCTCAAAGATCGAGGCGGGCAAGATGGAACTTTACCTGGAGACCTTCTCCATTCCACAGACGATCTCGGACGTTGCGGCCATGCTGCAACCACTGCTTGCGAAGAACGGGAACATACTGAGGATGGACGTAGCACCCACCCTGCTCCGGATGCATGCCGACGTGGCGAAACTGCGTCAGATGCTGATCAACCTGCTCGGCAACGCATCGAAGTTCACACAGCAGGGCACCATCACGCTCAGTGCCATGCCCGTTGCCGGTTGCGACGATCGCGTGATGTTTCAGATCGCCGACACGGGCATCGGCATGACGCCGGAGCAGACCAAGCGGCTGTTTCAGGCCTTCCAACAGGCCGACGCCTCTGTGTCCGTCAAATACGGGGGGACGGGTCTCGGCCTGGCTATATCGAGACACTTCGCGGAGATGATGGGAGGAACCATCGGCGTGGAGAGCGAACTCGGAGTTGGAACCACCTTTACCGTGAAGCTGCCCTTGACAGTCGCCGGCCTGGGAAAGCGCGAAGGCACCGAATCAGCACACCCCACGGCGCGATCGGAGAACGAGCAATATGCCAACAGTGCTGTTAGTGGAAGATAACGAGATGAATCGCGACATGCTCTCGCGGCGGCTCGTCCGCCGTGGCTATGAAGTGATTGCCGCGATTGACGGAGCGGAGGGCGTTGAAAAGGCCGCGACTATCGCTCCTCACCTGATCCTCATGGACATGAGCCTGCCGGTGATGAACGGATGGGACGCCGCACGCTGCATCAAGTCGAATCCGGCGACCAGAGCGATTCCAGTCATTGCCCTGACCGCACACGCAATGGACTCCGATCGAGAGCAGGCCATGAACGCAGGCTGCGATGACTTTGACACAAAGCCTATCGACCTTCCGCGGCTCCTCGAAAAGATGGAGCGCCTGCTGGGGCAAGCGTGCCGCTGAGAGACGAAAAGGCCGATCATGGACTTTCGACAGATCAAGCACGACCTGCGAACGCCGGTGAATCATATCGTCGGTTACGGCGAGCTTGCTCTCGAGTTCGCACGAGATGAATCCGATACGGTAGCGGCGCAATACTTCGAGCAGCTTGTTACCGGAGCGCGGAAGCTCGCCTCGTCCATCGCGGGGCAACTCTCCGGTGAATTCACGGATGAAGGTGCCGCGGACCGCCTGGAGTCGCTTAAGGCGCTTCTGCGCCCGCAACTCGATTTTATCGAGCACCTTGCCGCCGGCGCGGGCGGAGCATTCGACGTTTCGGCTTACGAAACGGATCTCGGTCGCATTCGAGCTGCGGTTCTCAGGCTGCGTGATTTCGACATCGGCTGCGGGACAACGCCAGTCGCAGAACTGGCGCAGGTACAGGCAGGAAAGGCGGGAGCGGAGTACGTCCTGATTGTCGACGACGACCCGGCAAACCGTGATGTCCTGCAACGGATGCTTCAAAGCGACGGTTACCGGCTCGCGTGCGCCGGTACCGGAGAGGAGGGGCTGAAGAAGTTGGCGGCAGAGCAATTCGATCTGGTGTTGCTCGACATGATGATGCCTGGAATCGACGGGTACGAAGTGTTGCAGCGAATGCAGGCGGCGCCGCGGATGCGGGACATTCCCGCCATCATGATCTCCGCGCTCGACGACCTTTCATCGGTCGTCCGTTGCATTCAGGCCGGAGCCGAGGACTATCTGTCGAAGCCTTTCGAGCCGGTACTGTTACGTGCACGAATCGGGGCCTCCCTATCGAAACGCAGGCTTCGGAAGCAGATTGTCGCGCAGGAGCGTCTCGCGTCACTCGGCTCAATCACCGCAGGGGTCGCACACGAGATCAAGAACCCGCTGAACTTTATCGTGAATTTCGCGGAGCTATCGCGCGAACTCGCAACAGAACTGAAAGAAGGCCCTCCCGACGCCGATCTGTCTGACATGCTCGAGCAGAATCTTTCGAAAATTCTCGAGCACGCGAAACGCGCCGACTCGATCGTAGCCGGAATGCTCCTGCACGCCCGTTCGGGACAGGCCGAGCGCGAACAGGCTGATCTGAACAACCTGGTAAAAGAGAGTGTCCATCTGGCGCGGCATGGAACTGCCTGGACCGCCAACTGTGACCAACTGGAAGTGTCGACGAACTTCGACCCGCGGTCGCCGGCCGTTGAATGCATCCCATCCGATCTGGCTCGTGTGTTTCTCAACCTTACGAATAACGCTATTTATTCGGCGCTGGAGAAGCACCGGCAACAGAGCGGGGCGCCGGCGCGTGTTGAAATAACCACCCGATCGAAAGACGGTTGGGCCGAGGTCCGAATTCGCGACAACGGGTTCGGCGTCCCTCCCGAGCTCAAAGACAAAATCTTCCAACCATTCTTTACCACCAAGCCGACCGGCAGCGGAACCGGGCTCGGGCTGTCGATCAGCTTCGATGTCGTGACCAACGCCCATGGGGGTGAGATTCTAGTCGATTCCCAGCCCGGCTCGTATGCCGAATTCATTGTTCGCGTTCCGAGGAGGTGATCCCCATGTCTACGAGAGTACTGTTTGTCGACGACGAACCCGATGTTGAGTTGATGATGCGGCAACGCTTCCGCAGAAAGTCGATCGACGGTCACATCGACCTGCGCTTTGCCCGTAACGGAGCGGAGGCGCTAGCGGCCCTCGAGAGGGAACCCGAGATCGAACTTGTGATCACCGACATCAACATGCCGGTAATGGATGGACTCACTCTCATCGGTCACGTTGCAGGCCTCGAACGGCCTGTAAAGATCGTCGTGGTTTCTGCGTACGGCGATATGCCGAACATCCGCACAGCGATGAATCGCGGAGCCTTCGACTTCGTCACCAAACCGATCGACTTCCAGGATCTCGCGGCGACGATCAATAAGGCTACGCTCGAGCTCGAAACGCTGAAGAAAGGCCGCGCTGCGCAGGAGCGTCTGTCGGCGCTGCAGGGGGAATTGCAGGTGGCGGCCCGGATTCAGCAGTCAATGCTGCCGCGCACGTCCGCGGTTCTGTCCGGACGCAGCGATGTTCAGATTCAGGCCGAAATGATCGCAGCCCGTGCGGTTGGGGGAGATTTCTACGATGTCTTTCCAGTCGACAATGATCACCTTGCGATTGTCGTAGGCGACGTGTCGGGAAAGGGTGTGCCGGCCGCTCTCTTCATGTCGTCGGCGAGAACGCTCCTGCGTGCCACTGCCGCGCAGCAGTTGAGTGCGGGAGAATGCGTGACGTACGTCAACCGGGTGCTCAGCCGCGATACTGATCCGGCCATGTTCCTGACGTTGTTCTATGGGGTACTCGAACTCTCGACGGGAACGCTCGAATGCACCCTGGGCGGCCATAATCCGCCGATCTTCCTCCCACACGACGGTTCGCCGCGCATGGCCGAAATACCGAGCAGCCTCATTGTGGGCGCGCTCGAGCGCATGACTTTTGAAACGCACTCCATAACACTCGCTCCCGGAGACGGACTGCTGCTATATACCGACGGGATCACCGAGGCGGAGAACGAGGCTCAGCAGGAATTTTCAGAAGCGGCGTTACTGGCCCTGCTGGCGGAAACCGGGAACGAGCACCCGCCCGCGATTGCGAATAGGATTCTTGAAGCGGTTCGGGCACACGCCGGGGACGCACCGCAAAGCGACGACATCACGGTGCTGGCGTTGCGCTACTACGGTCAAGGTCCTGGGTGGAGCCAGGAAGAGAGAGCGAATTCCGATCGCGCTCTACAGGTGTCCGGCTTCCGTTAGGTTCGCCAGGCAAGAGCGTAATATCCCAGCAAGAAACCGTGCCGGCCCAAAAACTTCGCAACATGGGGAATGAGGTATTTGCCACGGTCGTACGCTCGAGTGCTGCTGATAACCGGTCCGAGTTTTTTGTGGGGACAATGCCGCCGCCGTTCGGTTGATCGCTGATCTCCTGAACTATTCCCACTCGATCGTAGCGGGCGGCTTGTTGGTGACGTCGTAAAACACTGCGCAGATTCCGTCGATGGCCAGCAATTCCCGGGCAATCGAATCGAGCAACTCCGGCGCCATGATCACCGCCTGCGCCGTCATCCCATCCACCGAGTCGACGGGCCGAAGCACCACCGAGTCCGGGCGTTCGTGCGTACCTGCCGGAATCAACACTACCGGCATCTGCCATACCTGTGCGTCGAAACCGGACGTGTGCGTCGCATTCCGCACGATGGCATCGGCGCGCCGGAGACGCTCGAGTCTATCGCGGGTCAGCGCCGCCCGCAGTACCGAAATGTCCTCGAGCGCAGCGTGGCTGCTTACCTTCACGACCACGCGATTGATACCCGCAATCCGGTTTACCAGTTCGGCCGGTTCGTCCAGACGGGAAGGGAAGCACTCTCGGGCCAGCACAGGATGATAGCTGCGCGAGTCGCCCTGAACACCGACAGAGTGAACCGGCAAAATCCAGCCATCCGGGCTGCTGACCACCGAAGCCATTTCGTCGGAGCACAAGCACCGGATCCCGAGCCCCGGACCCGGGAACGGATGCCGGTCGAGCATCTCCGCAGGCAAGCCGAGTTCGCCGCCGATTCGCCGCACTTCATCTTTATAGAACTGCGTCAGAGGCTCGACGATGCGGCCCGCTTCGATCAACCGCTGAATTCCGGCCACCCGGTTGTGATGAGTCTTGATCACATCGGCGCGCGCCGTTCCGCCGGATTCGATGGTGTCGGGATAGATGGTGCCTTGCCCGAGAATCCACTGACCGTCGAGGAAGTGGCCCTCTTGCAGGATGCGCTCCTGTACCTTGACGAACTGTTCGCCGATAATGTGCCGCTTGCGCTCCGGGTCGCTCACCTGGGCGAGGGCGTCCAAGAATTCGGGCGCCGCGTTCTCCACACGAAAGTGCGTCGCACCGAGCCTGGCGAACGTTTCCGCAACAGCTTCCGTCTCGCCTTCCCGCATCAACCCCGTATCCACATATGTCCCGTACACCCGCTCCGGCCCGAGCGCTCGGAGACAGAGCGTGTAGGCGACCGTCGAATCGACTCCGCCGCTGACGAAAAAGAACACATTGCGATCGCGCACCGTCGCGCGAATATGTTCCTCCAGCGATTCGATCTGGCCGGTAGCGCTCCAATCCCGCTCGCAGCCGCAGATGCCGAACACGAAGTTGGCAAGGATTTCGTTGCCGTGCGGTGTGTGTACCACCTCAGGGTGGAATTGCACTGAATACAGGCGGCGTGTATCGTCGGCCATCGCGGCTATTTCGCACGTCGAAGTGCGGCCCAGCGTCTCGAATCCGGGCGGCACTGATTCAACCACGTCCCGGTGGCTCATCCAGATTTGCTGTTGGGGCGCAAGGCCGTTGAACAACCGGTTCGCACGCTCGATATCGAGTCGCGCAAACCCGTACTCACCCTTGTCGCCCTTACGCACCTTGCCGCCCAGCAGATATGCCATCAACTGTTGCCCGTAGCAGATACCCAGGACGGCGGGTCCGCGCGAGAACACACCGGGCTCCACGGTCGGACTGCCGGGTTCATAGACACTGCTCGGTCCACCCGAAATGATGATGCCTTTTGCTTTGGAAAGTTCTGTGGAGGGGGTTTCGCTGGGACGAACCTCGGCGTAAACACCGAGGTCGCGAATCTTGCGGGCGATCAGATGACAGTACTGACCGCCCGCATCGAGAACAGTGATTTGAGCCTGCAACTCACTATCGTAGCAAGTGCAGGAATACCGGCTACTGCTTGTTAAACCGCTGCACCAGCATCTTCTTGACGTTGTCCAGAAGTGCCTTCGCCTGGGGCATGGCGTCGAGTGCCTTCGCGATGACCGGATCGTCTTCCACCGCCGCTTTGTCAGCTTCTTCGGCGCTGAATGCCGTGATATACATCTCGTGCTTCAGCGTGCTCCGCAGCCAATCGCGGTTCTCGGTGAACTCGGCTTCCGTGAAGTCCACTTTGTTCTTCAACATGTAGTCGTGGAATTCGTTCATCACCATTTCGTCCGGACTCCAGCCTTTCGGCAGGTTCGCCTTCTCCTTCGAGCCGAAGTAGTTGGCCGTGAACTGGAAGAACATGTCTTTTCGCAGCACTTCCGTCTGGAATTTGTTCAGCTTCGGAGGTTCGTACTTCTCGTCCGGAGCGATACCGCCGCCGCCGTACACCGTGCGTCCGGCGTCGGTCATCTTGACGTCCAGCGGATTCTTCGCGTCCAGATTCTTGTGATAGTAGTAGTCGAGGAACGAGATGTGCGAGTAGTCGCGCTGAATCAGGCGTCCGCTCGGAGTGTAGTAGTGATAGGTGGTTAGCGCCAGACCCGTGTTTTCCGACAACGGGTAAACGGTCTGCACCAATCCCTTTCCGAACGTGTTCTCGCCCAGGATCCAGGCTCGATCGTGGTCCTGCAGCGCGCCCGCTACGATTTCCGCGGCCGACGCCGAATACCGGTTGACCAGTACGACTATTGGATAATCGCGGCCCTGATTGCCACGGCGAGCATAGTACGGCTTCTCCGCGGATCCCCGGCCCCGCTGCGACACGACCACGTCTCCCTTCTTGAGGAAGTGACCGGCCACCTCGACGCCTTCGTTCAACAACCCGCCGGGATTACCGCGCAGATCGAGGATCAGGCCTTTGATATTGGCTTCGCCGAGTTTTTTGAGACCGTCTTCTATTTCCTTGCTCGTGGTTTCGCTGAACTGGTTGATGTCCGTATAGGCGATACCCGGCTTGATCCAGAACGGTTCCATCACGCTGTTGCGCTCGATCTCGTCCCGCACAATGTTGAAGGTCAACGGACGATCCAGGCCGTCGCGGGCAACCACGATCTGCACGTGAGTCCCGCGCGGGCCCTTCAACAGGTCGGCGACTTCGGAACTCGACAGGTTGTCCGTTTTCTTGTCGTTAACTTCGAGGATGATGTCGCCCGGACGTATGCCGGCTTTGTAGGCTGGCGCACCGCCAAACGGCCGTATCACGACCGTCTTACCGTTCTTCGGCTGGATAGTCATGCCGACGCCGTAATAATGACCCTTCTGATCTTCCTTCAGTAGCTGGAAATCCCTTGGATCGAAGAAGTTAGAGTGGGGATCGAGGGTCCGCAGCATGCCGGGGATGGCACCTTTGTAGATTGCCTTGTCGGGGGTAATGCGATCGGCGAAGTTATCTTCAACCAAGTCGTACAGCTTCGTGAACGATTTGAGGCTGGTCTTGATGTCATCCTCGGGGCCGGCGGCCGCAGCGACCGAAACGCCCTCGGGACCGAAGAATCCGCCCAGGACGGATGAAAGCAAAATCAGCAGGGGAACGAGCAGAAAGGTGTGTCGACGCGACGACATTCGGGTTATGCGCCCTCCAATAACCTTAAGTATAGCAGCGGGCCGCCGATCCCTCCGGGTCAATCACGGACAGCATGCTCTGCTGGATTAGACGCGGTTACTTGAAGAAAGGGTCCGGCTGGTTTCGCAGTTTCTTTACCGAAACCGGTTCACAAAACAACAACACCGCACGGCGGGCAGACCGCCGTGTCGAGCGAACCAGATAACTGAGACTTCCCCTGTCCTCAACCGACTCGTGCGCGGCGGGCGACCGAGGCAGCCGCTTCCGAGCGGGCGGGCTTTCGGGCGGGCTCGTTCAGCCGCTTCACCTGGTCCGTCACACAAACCAGGAACATTGGCTGACGCGCATTCTTCAGTAGGTCGATGATGCGATCGCTCCGGTCCTCGAGGTAGATCGATTTCCCGTCGGTGACCAGGTGCAGATCCGACTCGGCCTGCATCACCTCCGCCAGGCGCCGTCCCATCTCGCGCTGCAGGAATCGCAGCACGCGCCGGATCTTCTGGAGCGAGAATCCCTTCCGCCGCAGCTCGGCGATGACGGTGATCTCGATCACCTCCTCCGGGCTGTACACGCGCTTGTGCCCTTCATGGCGCGGCGACACTACTTTGCGCTCGTCCCACCATTGGAGCTGGCGGAGACTGACTCCCGCGACGTTCGACACCTCGCTGCTGGTATAGGTCCGGCTTGCGACGTTCGTATCAGGACGGCTCTTTCTTGTTTTTAACATGTTGTGCCGCTCACGTTTTTTTAGTTCGTTCTCCGAACGAGAACTTACAAAATTGTATCCGACCTGCAGAAGGTGTCAATAGGCACTTCGCGGCGGTGTAGCGGTACTTCAGCGGGCAAATCAACCGCCGCCAACAAACTGTACGATCTCAAGCCGGTCACCGCTACGTATGGTGGTGCGGTTCCATTCCGGTCTTCGAACAATCTGGCGGTTTAATTCGACCGCCACGCGCGAGTTGTCAATCTCCAGGTATGCCAACAGGCCATCGACAACCAGCCCGGCGGGCGCCGCGCGGCGTTCGCCATTCAGAACAATTTCTATCGTAGGTGTTTCGGAGGACGGCATGATAGCACGAGGTCCCGGTTTGACAGTGTCTTCCGCCCCTCATTATATTCGACTAGAGGGACCGCAGCACTCCGAGCCTCTCCGCACTCAATGCCAAACAGTTACACTGAGCTGTATTTTCCCGTTCTGGTTCAGGTCATTATCGCCGCCGTAATCGCCGCGGGCTTGATCGGCGTTTCGGCGCTCCTCGGAAAACGCGCGAAAAGTCCGCAGAAAGACACGCCATACGAATCGGGTATCGCGCCCACCGGTTCTGCCCGGGAGCGCTTCAGCGTGAAGTTCTACCTCGTCGGGATGGTGTTCATTCTGTTCGATATCGAAGCGATTTTCCTGTATCCGTGGGCGGTAGTCTACCGGCAGTTGAAGTTGTTCGGCTTCATCGAAATGCTTTTGTTCATCGCGCTCGTACTGGTCGGTTTCTATTACGTCTGGAAGAAGGGTGCATTGGACTGGTCGAAGGAATAGCCCACGGAAAAAAAAGTCTCTGTACTAAAGGTACTGAATGGTTTCCGAAGAAATCCTAAACGATCCCGTCGTCCGGGAACTGAACGACCGTAATGGCGGCGCCATCATCGATGGAACGCTGGCGCTCGGCGAAGTGACTTTGTTCATCGAACCTGCCCGAATCGTCGATGTTTGCCGGCATCTGAAAGACGAGCAGAAATTCGTGCGGCTGAGTTCGGTGACTGCCGTGGACTGGTTTCCGGCCGAACCTCGGTTCGAAGTCGTTTACCATCTTCAATCCATCGAACGGAACCTGAGGCTTCGGTTGAAGTGCAGGGTTAGCGGCACAGACGCTGAAATCGATTCCGTAACGTCAGTATGGCGCTCTGCGAACTGGTACGAACGCGAAACGTTCGACATGTTCGGAATCCGTTTCCGCAACCATCCGGATCTGAAACGCATTCTCATGCCGGACGACTGGGACGGCTATCCGCTCCGCAAGGACTATCCGGTTCACGGGCACAAATACAGTTATCAGAACGAGTAGGTCATGAAGGCACTCGAAGAACATACCGCTTCATCGCTGGCGCCGGAAGCGTCACCCGCGGTGCCCGGTGGTCCGCGGCACATGGTCCTCAATATGGGGCCGCAACACCCGTCCACGCACGGCGTGTTGCGTGTAGTCCTCGAACTGGAGGGCGAAACCGTAATGAAGGCGAGGCCGGATATCGGCTACCTGCACACGGGGATTGAAAAGCAGTTCGAAACGCGGAACTGGCAGCAGGCAGTTGTTCTGACAGACCGCGTGGACTACCTCGCGAACCTTTCGAACAACCTCGTCTATGCCCTGGCGGTCGAGCAACTGCTGCAACTCGAGATTCCGGAGTCCGTGCAGTGGATGCGCGTGATGCTCGCGGAGTTGCAGCGCATCGAGAGTCACCTGGTGTGGCTCGGCACGCACGCCCTCGACATCGGCGCGATGAGCGTGTTCTTCTACTGTTTCCGCGAGCGCGAAGACATCCTCCGCATCAAGGAGATGTTCTCCGGCCAGCGGATGATGACCAGCTACATTCGCCCTGGCGGATTGGCGCTCGAACCCCCACGCGGTTGGCAGCACGTGGTGCGCAAGTTCATCGACGCGTTTCCGAGCAAGGTGGATGAGTATGAAGAACTGCTCGAGAAGAATCCGATCTGGCTGCGGCGCACCCAGGGTGTCGGCTTCTTCGCGCTCGAGGACATGCTCGACATCGGGGTCACCGGTCCCATGATCCGCGGCGCAGGGGTACCTCTCGATGTGCGGAAGATGACGCCGTACTCGAGTTACGAGAAATTCGATTTCAAGGTATCGACGCACTCCGCAAACGACGTGTACGCGCGGTATCGCGTGCGGCTCACCGAGTTCCGCGAGAGCCAAAAGATCGTAAAGCAGGCGCTCGAAGGAATGCCCTCGGGACCGTGGCAGGCGGACGCGCCGAAGATGCTGCTGCCCGATCGCGAAAAGATGAAGACGCAGATGGAGGCGCTCATCTACCATTTCAAGATCGTCACCGAGGGCTATCGGGTTCCCGCCGGCGAAGTGTACACGGCCATCGAATCGCCGCGCGGAGAGATCGCGTATTACATCGTCAGCAACGGCACGTCGAAGCCGTATCGCGTTTTCATGCGAACCCCGAGTTTCGGCAACCTCCAGGGACTTGGACCGATGATCGAAGGCTGCCTCATCGCCGACACGATCGCCGCGATGGGAAGCATGGACTTCGTCCTCGGCGACGTGGACCGGTAGCATCGAACCGGCTGGATCTCCTGACCGGTTTTGCATTATCGAATGTTCGGCCGGCCGCTGTAATCCGCATTCTGACTCAGCAGATCGGTATCGTCTGGGACGCTCTAGCAGCCCGTGGTGCAAGTCAAAATGCGACATAATCACGCGCCTAAGTCATTGACTGAGGCGGTTTTGCCGTCTCCGAATTTGCCTCATTTCTGCCACGGGCTGCTAGGCCCGGGCTCCTCGCCCCAGCGCCTTCAATATGGCGTTGGGCTTCGTCCGCGGTTCGTCCCAGATCAGCAGGTAATAACGGTCGTACAGCCTTCGAATTGAATCCCGCAGGACATGTCGTTCGATCTCCGCCTGTGTCGTAACATCCCAGGCGATCATCGGACTGCCTCTCATGAACACGTCGGGCCCGGCGACCCCCGCCGGCACGAAATCCAGCCGCGATCCCCACGGCCGCAGTGAGCCGGAGGCGCGCTCGCGAACAAACCGGTCCTTGAACATGGCATCGAAGGTGTTTCCCATCCAGGTACTGAGATGCTGCTCCTTTTTGCCGGCCCGGCGGCCGCGGATCAGCCGGTTCGACTGTGCTCGCGCCCGATGAACCATCTCGTCGATGCCACCGATTCCGAACACGACATCATGCAGAATTCCGTCCAGTAGGCGCGTGATCTCCATCTCATCGTGTGTGTACGGCGAGGCTGAGAAGTTGAAGACTTCGGTCGACCATTGATCCTGCATCCAGTCTTCGACCTCTGTGATGAAGCGAATTCTTCCGCCGATTTGTTCGATCGCCATATCCGTCGCAAAGCCTCCGGTTTCGACACGATTATAGACGGTTCGCGCGGAAACGCCGGCTCGACTCGCTCGCTTGTCGTTCGGCCGTTCGGTTTATTCCGGGATCAGGTGGTGGTCGAATCCGATTTCGACCAGCCGGTTGTAGGCCTGCATCACGGCGTCGGGGACCCGCTGCGGCGCCGACCAGCCTCGTCGTGGGTACACCCAGATCCGCTGCAGATCCCCCAACATGATGTTCGTGATCTTCTCGGGGGTCAGTTCGGCGGTGAAATACTGATCGAGCGTCATCGACGGTGATGCGAGCGAGGCGGGCATCTCCGGCCACTCCACCGCCATCGTCGCCCAGACGCGGCGCTGCATGAACGGTTTCACCGCGATCACGACGTTACGCGCCAGAATGCAATGTTTGGCTAAAAGGTCGCGGGAATATCGGATATTTTCGGAGGTGTTCGTAGCCCGAGTTTCCAGAAGAATTTGATCGCGCGGAACGCCCGCACGCTCGGCGACGTCGGCGTACATCTCGGCCTCGGTCTTCGGCCACGCGGTGGCGAGCAGATCGTCATGATGCGCAAAGCCGCCGGTGCACAGCAGCGTCCCGCCGAACCTGCGGCGATACAGATCCGCTGCGAATTCAGCGACCCTCAAATCATTTGTTCCGAGCGCGACAATCACGTCGGCCGGAATGGGTTCGTGGCGGAGTTGGTGGTAATCCCAGATGATCCGCGCGAGCTTTAACGCTTCTTCCGTCATCCCTTTCCACTGTTAGCACACGGACGCTCGACGGCATTCGATACGTTCTCTACGTTTGACACCATGTTCGTGCGGTTTCTAAGATTGATAAAGACAGCTTGCCTGCAAATACAGCGCGGAAGATGTTGCTCAAGTCCGCTGGGATTCGATTCGAATGAGCAAGCTGCGCCTGCCAACTTTACCGAGATGACATTCTCTCCGGAACTGGAAGCGAGGTTCGCGAAAATGCTGCAGAGCTATCCGGAAGGACGGCAGCGTTCCGCCGTTGTTCCGATGCTGCTGTACGCACAGGATGAGGTCGGCCGCATCAGCCAGGAACTCATCGAGGAAGTCGCCAAACGATGCGATGTCACGCCGTTACAGGTGGACGAAGTCATCGGCTACTACTCCATGCTTCACAAGAAGCCGCTGGGGAAGGTCCATATCCAGGTCTGCACGAACATCAGTTGCCTCCTGGTCGGCGGCGAAGAATTGTATCAGCATGCGTCGCAGAAGCTCGGCATCGGGAATAAGGAAGTTACCGAGGATGGCCTCTTCTCGCTCGAAGAGGTCGAGTGCATGGGTGCGTGCTCTTGGGCCCCGGCAATCCAGGTCGGTTACGACTTCCATCATTTCGTGACGCCCGAGCGGCTCGATCAACTGATCGACGATATCCGGCAGGCGTACGGAAAGAAGCCCCAGTAACCACATGCAGCAATACAACGAACCGAGTCCGTTGGAAGTCAAGGTGCTGACCAAGCGCTTTGGACTTCCGAATTCCGCATCCATCGACACATACCTGGCCAACGATGGATACAAGGCGTTCCTCAAGGCGCGCGAGATGACGCCCGACGACATCGTCAACGAAGTGAAGGCATCGAACCTCCGCGGCCGCGGCGGAGCGGGTTTCCCGACCGGCTTGAAGTGGAGCTTCGTCCCTCGCACGTCGCCGAAACCGAAATACATCATCTGCAACGCCGACGAAAGCGAGCCCGGTACTTGCAAGGATCGCCTGCTGATGGAGTTCGATCCGCATCAGCTCATCGAAGGCATGATGATCGCGGGGCTCGCGGTTGATTCGCACAAGGGTTACATCTACATTCGCGGTGAGTACCGCTACCTGATCGAGCACATGAACAAAGCCATCGACGAGGCATACGCCCGTGGGTGGTTGGGGAAGAATATTCAGGGAACGGGCTTCGATTTCGACTGTTACGCGCATACCGGCGCCGGCGCCTACGAGTGCGGTGAGGAAACTGCGCTGCTCGATTCCATCGAAGGGAAGCGCGGAATCCCGCGGCTGAAGCCGCCATTCCCGGCCGTTGTCGGCGCATGGCAATGCCCCACGATCCTGAACAACGTCGAAACGTATTCCGCTGTACCGCCCATCATTCGCGACGGCGGCGCCGCTTTCGCGGCGCTCGGCACACCGAAAAACGGCGGAACGCGTTTGTTCTGCCTCTCCGGGCATATCAATAAGCCGGGTGTCTACGAGTTGCCGATGGGCTTCAACCTGCTTCGCATGATCGACGAGGTGGGCGGCGGCATGCGCAATGGCAGGAAATTGAAGGCGGTAATTCCCGGCGGGTCGTCCTGTCCCGTTTTGAAAGCGGAAGAATGCGACCTGGCGATGGATTTCGACACGCTCGCCAAGGCCAAGAGCATGCTGGGCTCCGGCGGCGTTGTTGTAATGGATGAGAACACGTGCATGGTGCGGGCGGCAACGCGCATCATGAAGTTCTACGCTCATGAAAGCTGCGGGTGGTGTATCCCGTGCCGTGAAGGTACCACGTGGCTGAAGAAGATCCTGGTGCGCTTTCACGAAGGGCGAGGCGAGGCCAGCGACATCAACCTGATCGGTGATCTGAGCAAGAGCATTTTGGGCCGCACTTTCTGCGCGCTTGGCGACGCGGCGGCCATGCCGACCATCTCGATTGTTGAAAAGTTCCGAGACGAATTTGAGGCACATCTGAACGGCACGTGCCCGTTCGATCAGGTGCACTCTCTGAGCCTGGTTTAGCGGCTACACGCAGGCAGGACTGATCAAAAACTATGCCGGATTCAGTTACGCTTACGATCGACGGAAGAACCGTCACGGCTCCCGCCGGAAGATTGTTGATCGACGCGGCGAAAGACGCCGGCATCGAGATCCCATCTTTCTGTTATTACGAAGGGCTGACGCTGCAGGCGGCGTGCCGCATGTGCCTTGTCGAGATCGAGAAGGCCCCGAAGTTGATGGTCGCGCTGTACGACACCGGTGACCGAAGGCATGGTGGTTCGCACCGATTCACCGGCCGTGATCGCAGCTCGCAAGACCACCCTCGAATTTTTGTTGACGAATCATCCGCTCGATTGCCCGGTATGCGATAAAGGCGGCGAGTGCGAACTGCAGGACATGGTGTTCCGGTACGGGGTAGGGGAGAGCCGGTTCACCGAAATGAAGTTGCACGTCGACGAAAAACAATGGTCGCCGGTGGTGTTTTACGATGGCCCCCGGTGCATCCTGTGCTACCGTTGCGTGCGCATCTGCGATGAAGGGATGGGCGTCGGCGCCCTCGGCATCATCAATCGAGGCGCCCTGTCCGAAATCGCTCCGAACAAGGGCGACCATCTCGAATGCGACGAATGCGGCGCGTGCATCGACATCTGCCCGGTGGGCGCACTTACCAGCGGCACCTACCGCTATAAGACGCGTCCTTGGGAGATGCAGCACACCGGCACCATCTGCACGCATTGTTCGAATGGCTGCAAGACGACGCTCGGTGTTCGCGACGGTCACATCATCCGCGCCAACAATCGCGACCGGTCCGGCATTAACGGCGAATTCCTGTGCTTGAAGGGCCGCTATGCTTTCGATTTCTACGATAACGATGAGCGCCTGCAATCGCCGATGCGCCGCGTGGGCGACAGGTTTGAGCCGATCTCCTGGGGCGAGGCGATCGAAGTAGTGGCGAAGAAGTTCAAAGAGGTGAAGGACCGGGGCGGGAAGTTTGGCGTGATCGGGTCGAACCACACCAGCAACGAGGAGAACTTCTACCTTCAGAAGTTTGCCCGAGAAGGTCTGGGTACGGCGAACATCGATCATCACCGTACGGGCGATATCGCGACACTGCTGGATGCGCTCAGCGGAAAGAGCGGCGCGCTGGCAACAGTAGCGGACCTCTACACGACGAAGGCCGCATTGGTCGTGGGCAGCGATCTGTCGCAGCAGCATCCCCTGCTCGCGTTCCAGATTCGCGCCGGCAAGCGCCACCACAATACGAATATCTACGTCGTCACTCCGGGCGCCGTTCGCGAGGACAAGTACGCAGTGAAGTCCGTTCGTGCCGCCGAGGGCTCTGAAATTCAAGCACTCGAAGGGTTGCGTGACTCGCTGAAATCGGAAAGCGAACTCGCCATTCTGTTCGGGGATGCGATTAAGGGCGATGCCGTCCGCCAGTTAGTCGCGTTCGGCGATTCGCTCGGCATTCCCGTCAAGTACGTCTGCCTGGTCGATTACTCCAATTCCCGCGGCGCGTCGGACATGGGGCTGCTTCCGGATCTGTTGCCCGGATATCATCCGGCACCGCAGCCGGGCCTGGCATACGATGCGATCCTCGGTGCGACTGAGCTCGACGTGCTTTGGATCGTCGGCGCGAACCCGCTGAAGAGTCACGCGCTGGTTAGTGCCAATGCTTTCGTCGTCGTGCAGGATCTGTTCATGACGGAGTCGGCGCGCCGGGCCGATATCGTGTTGCCGGCCTCATCCGCGTACGAAAAGAATGGAACGGTGACAAACGTCACGGGCGAGGTCCAGCGCTTGAAGGCCGGCGCCAAGGTCATGGGCACGAAACCGGATCTCGAGATTTTCGGCCTGCTTCAAAAGGAAATGGGTTTGAGTTTGGGCATCTGGAAACCGGACAAGGTACTAGATGAGATCCGGAAGTCGGTGAGAGGATACAGCGTGCCGCTGCCCGTCCTGACCACCGGCGGTGCAGCGCAAACGATGCCGGTGAACGGACCGGTGCCGGCGGCATCACGGCCGGACCTGATCCGCTCGTCGCGAGATACACTGTTCACTTCGGGTACACTAGGCCGCTATTCACGGATGTTGGGGAAAGTGGTCGAGGGGCCGGGACGGCTGTATGGGGGCGACTAGTTGTGAGTTATGAGTTGTGAGTTCGCGTGCGGCGATTCAAGTACACCGAACTCATCGCATGGCAGAAAGCGATTGAGTTCGTCGTGGAGGTTTATCGTGTTACTGATGGATTTCCACGCCGAGAGATCTATGGGCTGACGAGTCAACTGCGGCGTGCAGTTGTCTCAGTTCCTTCGAATATCGCCGAAGGTCCAGGGCGCAACGGTAAACGCGAGTTCGTGCACCATCTGAGCATCGCGTACGGATCGCTCAGTGAAGTAGAGACGCATCTGGTCATTGCGGAAAGGCTTCGTTACATTGAAACAGCGCAATTATCGAGACTACTGCAGCAGGCAGACGAGGTTGGGCGCCTCATCACTGGATTGTCGCGGTCGGTTGTGCCGAGCACCTAACTCACAACTCACAACTCACAACTCACAACATCCAATTCACTGCTCGCAACTTCGTTGCACGCTATGAACTTCTTCCTCCTCTCCCTCATCAAAGCTGCGATCGTCGCTTTCGTCCTGATGACCACGCTGGCCTATCTTCAGTGGATCGAGCGGAAGGTGATCGCGCATATTCAGTTGCGGGTCGGGCCACGGAGGGTCGGGCCGCACGGGTTGCTGCAGCCGCTGGCGGACGTCATCAAACTCATCACGAAGGAAGACATGATTCCTTCGCACGTGAACAAGGTCTTCTATCTGCTCGCGCCCTTCCTCGCGGTTACGTTTGCGTTGATTTCCATTTCGGTGATCCCGTTTGGATCGGAGATCCAGGTGTTCGGCGTGCGAACGTGGATGCAACTCACAGATCTGAACATCGGCGTGCTGTTCGTGCTCGCCATAGGGAGCGTCGGCGTTTACGGAGTGGCGCTGGCCGGATGGTCCTCGAATAATAAATACTCCCTGCTCGGCGGCTTGCGAAGTTCAGCGCAGATGATCAGCTACGAACTGCCAATGGCACTCGCGGTGGCGGCGCCACTGCTTATCATGAATACGTTGAGCCTTCGCGAGCTGGTGATTGCCCAGCAGGGCTACTATCTCGGCTTCATTCCGAAATGGGCGATATTCCAGGGGCCGTGGCCTCAGATCTTCAGCTTTATCCTGTTCCTGATCGCTGCTTTTGCCGAGACGAACCGCGTTCCGTTCGACCTCCCGGAAGCTGAAAACGAACTTGTTGCCGGTTTCCATACCGAGTACAGCAGTATGAAGTTCGCGGCCTTCTTCATGGCCGAGTACGCCAACATGCTCACCGTATCGTGCATGGCGACGATCCTGTTCCTCGGCGGTTGGCAGCCCCTGTTCCCGGAAGCGTTCGGATCCCAGTTTGTGCCAACCATCATCTTCGCGCTCGCCGGAGCCGTCTCCCTGTACCACGGATTGAACCCTGCCCGGAAACTCGACCGCATCACGCTGCCCGCGGCGGCGCTCGTCTTTTTCGGCATCGCTGTACTGTTCCTGATCCCGGTTGTGCAGTCGATCATCCTTCCGTTGTTCTGGTTTGCGGCGAAGGTCGGGATCATCCTGTTCCTGTTTATCTGGATTCGCGGAACGCTGCCGCGCTTCCGCTACGATCAGCTGATGCGGTTCGCATGGACCTTCATGTTCCCGATCGCGATGGTGAATCTGCTGATCACCGGATTGCTGGTGGCGCTGACGGGGAAATAGAAATGGATGTCATTCTGTTCCTGATCTTCGCTGTGATCGCCGTTATCTGCGCGATCAATCTCGTCGTGCAGACACACCCGATTTCGAGCGCCCTCTCGTTGATCGGCGTGATGGGATCGCTTGCCGTCCTGTACTTGCTTCTCGGAGGCGAGTTCATCGCAGCGGCCCAGTTGATTGTCTATGCCGGCGCCATTATGGTGCTGTTCGTGTTCGTCATCATGCTGCTCAACGCCGGAGGCGAAAAGAAGATCGCCAAAACGACGTTTGCGCGCTGGTTCGGTATTCCCCTTCTGGCGGTGTTCGTCGGTCTCATAGCGTTTATCGTTCAGGGTATGCTTCCAAAGACCGAGGGCGTACAGTTCGGGCGCTTCACGGGCGGTTCCGCACAGGCGATTGGAGTCAAGATTTTCACCGAATATCTGCTTCCGTTCGAAGTGGTATCCATACTGATCCTGATCGCGCTGCTCGGCGCAATTGTCCTCGCAAGAAAGGAGATCCGGTAAGTGCCGAATCTTCCATCTGCAGTCCCGTTATCGTGGTACCTGCTTTTGAGCGTGATCCTGTTCGGACTCGGGGTCGCAGGTTTCCTCTATCGCCGCAACATCATCACGGTCTTCATGTCTATCGAACTGATGTTGAACGCGGTGAACCTGACCTTCGTGACGTTCTCTTACAAGTTCAAGCAGGTTGACGGACACATTTTCTCCTTCTTCGTGATGGTAGTGGCGGCGGCGGAAGCGGCCGTGGGTCTCGCCATCATTCTCACTGTCTTCAAGAATCGTCAGACGCTCGAAATCGATGAAGTCGATTCGATGAAGTACTAAACGATGAACCTCTGGCTCATTCCCATATTCCCGCTGCTCGGCAGCGCCATCAACGGATTCTTCGGCCGTCGAATGTCGAAGCAGATGGTGAATATCGTTGCCATCGGCTCGGTCCTGTTGTCGTTTGCCTGGGTGTTGAAGACCCTGGCCGGACTGTGGCCCATCGAGCAGGCTCACATAGAGACGTACTTCACTTGGATTCAAAGCGGCTCGCTTCAGATTGGCGCCAGCCTCGCCGTGGACCGGTTGACTGCGGTGATGTTGCTGGTCGTTACCGGCGTAGGCGCGCTCATCCACCTTTACGCGATCGGGTACATGGCGCACGAAGGGGGCTACTACCGCTTCTTCTCCTACCTGAACCTGTTCATGTTTTTCATGCTGGTGCTGGTGCTCGCGTCGAACTTCCTGGTGCTGTTCGTCGGCTGGGAAGGTGTGGGGCTCTGCAGCTATCTGCTCATCGGGTTCTACTTCCTCGAGAAGTTCGCCGCGGATGCTGGTAAGAAGGCGTTCATCGTCAATCGCATCGGCGACTTCGGCTTCTCGCTGGCGATGTTCCTGATTTTCGTACATTTCGGGTCGCTCGATTTCGCGAAAGTCTTTCCGGCGGCGAAAGGGATGACCGCTGAGCCGTCTGGGGGCGTCGTCACGTTGATCTGCCTGCTGCTGATGCTCGGGGCAGCCGGCAAATCGGCGCAGATTCCGTTATACGTTTGGCTGCCGGACGCAATGGCGGGCCCGACGCCGGTATCAGCGCTGATCCATGCTGCGACGATGGTCACAGCCGGCGTGTACATGGTGGCCCGTTCGGCGGACCTATTCAACCTGGCGCCGATCGCCCTAAACGTCGTAGCGATCATCGGAGTGGCTACGGCGTTCTTCTCCGCGACTATCGGCATTACGCAGAACGACATCAAGAAGGTGTACGCCTACTCCACCGTGTCGCAACTGGGCTACATGTTTCTGGCTGAGGGATCGGGCGCCTACTCCGCGGGTATCTTTCACGTGATGACTCACGCCTTCTTTAAAGCGCTGTTGTTCCTGGGCGCCGGGAGCGTCATTCACGCGCTCGGCGGAGAGCAGGACCTGCGCTATATGGGCGGCCTGCGCAAGCACACGCCGGTTACATTCATTACGCTCTGTTGTGCCAGTCTCGCGATCTCCGGATTCCCGTACACATCGGGCTACTTCTCGAAGGACGAGATCCTCGTCGCCGCTTATCATCATGCGCCGTGGATGTTCTGGCTCGGCGTAATCACCGCGGGCATGACGGCTTTTTACGTGTTCCGCGCTCTGTTTCTCGCGTTCTTCGGCACCTACCGCGGTCCGAATCCCGATGCGCAGGGTCACGGGCACGGTGACGATCACGGGCACGGACATGGCACTCCGCACGAATCGCCGCTGGTCATGACCATCCCGCTGATGGTCCTCGCCGTCGGGTCCCTCGCGGGCGGCTTCCTCAACGTGCCCGAATGGCTGGAGCCATTGATCCCCGTTCCGGAATTCCCGCACAGCGCCTCGTTGGTTTACATTTCGGTGGGCGCGGGACTCTTGGGCATCGCGCTGGCCTATTTCATGTATGTCCTGAAGCCCTCGATTCCGGGCGCGATTGCGCAGGGTTTGGGCGGCTTCTACCGGCTTGTCTACAACAAGTACATGGTTGACGAACTGTACGACGCAACGGTGGTCAATCCGGTGGTGGAAGGTTCGCGTGTCGTGCTCTGGCGCGGCGTGGACGCCGGGCTCATCGATGGAACGGTGAATGGCATCGGGACCCGTTCGCGCGGCATCGGCAACGTGCTCCGGCTGTTCCAGGGTGGGAACATTCGCGGCTATGCCGCGTGGGTGGTGTTCGGCTCCGTTCTGGTCATTATCTATATCGGGCTCGGAGGTGGGCGGTAATGTTGCTCAACGTCGTTCTGTTCCTGCCGCTCGCCGGATTCCTGCTGTTGTTGTTTGTTCCCAAAGACAAACCCGGGATGTCCCGGAGTATCGCCTTGGTAGTGTCGGTGATCACGTTCCTGCTTTCGCTCGGGTTGATAGGCCCGTACTGGTTTGCTCAACCCGCGGGCATGACCTTCGAGACAAACACCATCTGGATCCCCTCTCCTCCGATTCGTTACCACATCGCGCTCGATGGGTTGAGCCTCTGGCTGGTCATCCTGTCGACGCTGCTGACGCCTGTTTGCGTTCTGATTTCGTGGCGCTACATCAGCAAGCGCGTGAAGGAGTTCTTCGCGTTCCTGATACTGCTGGAGTTCGGGCTGATCGGGGTATTCATCTCGTTCGACCTGTTCTTGTTCTATGTGTTCTGGGAAGTCTCCCTCGTGCCGATGTACTTTCTCATCGGAGTCTGGGGGCACGAGCGCCGCATCTACGCCGCGGTGAAGTTTTTCCTCTACACCATGGCCGGGTCAGTACTGATGCTGACCGCGATCATCTACGTTTACAACCGCGCGGGAACGTTCGACTACACCGAGATCCTCGCGATGATCACCAGCGGACGCATGACGATGACTTCCACGGAACAGTTGCTGCTGTTCCTGGCGTTCTTCATTGCGTTCGCGATCAAGGTGCCCCTATTCCCACTTCATACGTGGTTGCCTGACGCTCACGTCGAAGCTCCCACAGCGGGTTCGGTGATGCTGGCGAGCGTCATGCTGAAGATGGGGACTTACGGCCTGGTTCGGTTCTGCCTTCCGATGTTCCCCACCGCCGCTCGCGATTGCGCGGGCTGGATCATTGTACTGGCGATCATCGGCATCATCTATGGCGCGCTGGTCGCCATGGTGCAGCCGAACATGAAGAAGCTTGTGGCCTACTCATCGGTGAGCCACTTAGGGTTCGTTGTACTCGGCATCTTCTCGTTCACACAACAGGGGTTGGACGGTGCCGTGTACCAGATGTTGAACCACGGCGTGTCGACCGGCGCCCTCTTCATCCTGGTCGGCTACCTGTACGAGCGGCGCCACTCGCTCGAAATCGACGCCTACGGCGGAGTCGCCACGCCCGCTCCGATGCTGGCTTCAGTATTTCTGTTCACTACTCTCGCCAGCGTCGGACTACCCATGCTCAACAACTTCGTGGGCGAGTTTCTGGTGCTGCAGGGCGCCGCAATCGCGAACTTCAGTTGGGCGGTGTTCGCCGCGATCGGTGTGATCCTGTCCGCGGTGTACATGCTCTGGATGTATCAACGGGCATTCTTCGGACGCGCGAACGAAGAGGTATCGCACCATCTCCGGGACCTGAACGGGCGTGAGTGGCTGGCCATGGCTCCGCTGCTCGTTCTGATGCTGTGGATGGGGTCCTTCACGCAGAGCTTCATGCCGCCGATTAGCGCCCAAAATGTCAAAATTCTCGAACAGAGTAAGGTTGGAGTGGAGATGCGAGTGAAAGTAGACCGCCCGCTGCCGGGCCTGGCGGAGGTGACGAGTGTCGCTCGATAACTTCATACCAACCGCGAACGACTACCTTCGATATTTGCCCGAAATTGTCCTGGCCGTAGTCGGGACTTTGATCATGTTGCTGGAAGCGGCGATGGGCGAGCGGCCCAAGCCGTTTCTTTCCTGGGTCGCTGCGCTGGGCCTGGGCGGAGCACTGTTCGGTACGATTGCGGCTTCCGCCGTCGGAGGCACCGGATTTCAGGACATGGTGATCGTCGATGGTTTTGCGACGTTCTTCCGTGTACTCGTAATCGGAGTCGGCCTGCTGACCGTGCTGGCCTCCGCCAACTACCTGCAGCAGGAGCGCGCGAATCCTGGCGAGTATTACGCCTTGCTGCTCTTCTCGGTCGCCGGGCAAAGCGTCATGGTCAGTGCCAACGAGTTGATCATGGTGTTCATCGGCCTCGAGATCTCGTCCATTGCGAGCTACATCCTGGCCGGATATCTGCGGGACGACAAGCGCAACAATGAATCGGCTCTGAAGTATTTCCTGCTGGGTTCCTTCGCGACGGCCTTCCTGCTGTACGGCATTGCTTGGATCTACGGAATTACCGGGACGACGAACCTGACGGAGATCCGCCGTGCACTGGTGACCCCCGAACTGGCTCCGCCGATCGCGTTGGTCGGCACGGCTGCGGCGCTCATGTTCGTCGGACTTGCGTTCAAGGTTTCCGCGGCGCCGTTTCAAGTCTGGGCGCCTGACGTTTACCAGGGCGCGCCGGCACCGGTATCCGCATTCATGTCTGCAGGCCCGAAAGCGGCCGCGTTCGCTGTGCTTCTGCGCGTCTATATCACTGCCTTCGGTCCCATCGCCAGCCGGTGGGAGCCGTTTGTATGGGGTTCCGCGCTGGCCACCATGGTGATCGGCAACTTCGCCGCGCTTACGCAGAGCAATATCAAGCGCCTGCTGGCGTACTCTTCGATTGCGCACGCCGGCTATGTTCTGGTGGCGGTAACCGCGAATTCGGATATCGGCACGGCCGCTGCAATGTTCTATCTTGCGGCTTACGCCTTCATGAACGTCGGGGCGTTTGCGGTGGTCACCTATTTCGCACGGCAGGGCGAGAAGTACGTGAATGTGGACGATCTGGCGGGTCTCGGATTCCGGCAGCCCATGGTGGCGGCCATGCTGACCATCTTCCTGCTGTCCCTGATCGGCGTTCCTCTCACCGGCGGATTCTTCGGCAAGTTCTACATCTTCAAGGCGGCGTTGGATTCCAACCTCGTCTGGCTGACGGTGATCGGACTTCTGAACAGCGCCGTTGCCGCTTACTACTACCTCCGCATCATCGTCGTCATGTACATGCAGGAGCCCGGTGAAGCGACCAAGGATGCTCCAGTGGTTTCTCCCGGTCTGCGCGTCGCCATGCTCGCCTCTGCCGCGGGCACATTGATCCTGGGCATCTTCCCGTCCGTCGTCTTGAACTTCGCCGGCCGATCCGCTGGGCTGGTGAAGTGAATTTTCTTGAGTACGCCGCCCCCCGCTGATACGTATTCTCTATCGGCGGGTTATGACGGCACGCAAATATTCGTTCGCGGCGGCTCGCGTTCTTCTGCTATCGCCAATCTGCTTTTCACTTGCGGGCGCCCAACCGGACGCCGCGGTCATTATGTCCAAAATGGCTGAGAACATCGAAAAAACAACGGATGCCCGACGGCAGTATGTGTACGAGCAATTGGTACGCAGTAGCCTTGTTCGCAGCAACGGCAAGATCTCGCGGTGGGAGAAACGCACGTACGCCGTGCTGCCTGGACCCGAAGGTACTGACAAGAAAATGACCTCCTTTTCGGGGGAATACCGCAAAGACGGCAAGATGTATCCCAACACGGAGCCCGGATACCGATACAAGGATATCGACATCGACGGCAGTTTCCTCTCGGATGTTACCAGTTCTTAGTTGACGATAAGAAATCCCGCGACGGCATTCCTCACGATCTGTTCCCGATCCGCGCGGCCGATCTTCCACACTACAGGTTCACCCTGAAAGGCGAGGCGGTAATCAACGGACGGCCTGCGCACGAAATCTTGTTCGAGCCCGCTCGCAAGGAGAACTGCATTCACGTGGGAGGCGATTCCGATAACGACTGCGACGGCACGCCCTGGAAGGGGACGATCTGGGTGGATGCCGAGGACCTTCAGCCTGCGAGGATTCTAACCGATTTGGCGGCGCACGTTCCGTGGGCGATTCGGGCCTTCTTCGGGACGAACATCCGGCAGGTAGGATTCAGTGTGAACTACCGGAGAGTCGAACCGACCGTCTGGTTTCCTGCGAGCTACGGAACCGAATTTCATCTGAACGTGTTGTGGGGCTATAAACGGACGATCACCCTGTCGCTTGAAAGCGGCGGGTTCCGCCGGACCGATGTTCACTCGTCAGTCGATACAAACTCGAGAAGTAGCTACGCCAGAATATCCAGAACCGACTGATTCATTTGATCGAACGTCTTTGCGACCTGAATATTCGCCTCGAAGCCGTCGCGGGATTCCATAAGGGCGACCATCTCGGCACTCAGGTCAACGGTGTCGGCCGGTGTGTCTTCGGCCGCTGAAAGCGGAGCGCGCGCAATCCTGCTTGCTGCTGTGGCGAGGCTGGACTCGGCTCGGGCCACACCCAAAACTGGGATGTTCATGTCCACCATGTCGCTACTTATCGGCTCTAGGTCCGCATTCTTGCGAGAAAATACAACCCGGTGAGCGTGAAAATCGCATCGGGGGACCAAGCCGCCACTTCCGGTGGAAGTTGATTCAGATTCCCGATCTGCTCGAACAGCATGCTGACGCTGAAATATGCGATCGCGATGGCAAAACTCACGCCGACCCCCGCCATCGCTCCGCGATTGCCCGCCAGGAACGAGAATGGCACCGAGATCAACGCCATGATGACTGCGAACAGCGGCACCGAGAACTTCTTGTGGTATTGCACCTGTAACGGCACCGTGTTGAACCCGCTCTGCTGCAGTTCCCGTATGTATGCCCCGAGCGCCTCGAAGTTCATCTGGAAGTATTGCTTTACCTCCTTCACGAAGTAACTCGGAGGCTCCGTCAGTTCGGGAAAGGTCATCGTTTTGCCGCGGAAATCTTCGAAGTGCGTCTCGTGGATGCCGTTGAGATCACGGCTCCACCCGTTTTCGAAGACCCACTTGTTCAGCGCCGGTTCCCAATGGGCTTTTTCCGCCTGGATGTGGCGTGTCAACCGGAACGGCTTCATCTCCAGTTCGAATACACTCACGCCCACCATCACCGATTCCGCCGTATCGAAGTACTTGTAGTAGTAGATCCGGTCGCCGCGCCCGTAGATCCATTTCCGGTCGGGCCTCAGGTAGGTCTGCGGCGGACGTCCCTTGATCACGTTGCGCAGAGCGTCCTGGCGCCGATTCGCCTCCGGGATGTAGTAGTGATCGAACGCGAACAGACCCCCGCTCAATACCGTGCTGGCGATCAGCACTGGAATGGCAAGGCGGTACAGGCTGACGCCCGAGGCTTTGAACGCGGTGATCTCGTTGTACTTCGTGAACACTCCGAAGGTGATCAGCACTGCCACCAGGACGCTCATCGGCATGGTGTCGTAGATCAGTTTCGGAGTCAGGAAGAACAGGTACTCGATGACTTCGGACATCGGAATCCGGTTCTTCACGATGTCGCTGAGCAGTTCGAAGAAAGTGAACACGTGCACCATCAGCACGAAGCTGACGAGCAGCAGAACCAGGTAGAACAGGAAACTGTTCAGAATGTAGGTATCGATGATCTGGGGCAGCAGCGGCAACTTCAACCCGGTACCCTGCCGGCGTTTCGCGACGCGCCCCGTAAATCGCGTGCGCACGCCGTCGAACTGCTCCAGAAGCCACCCGCGAACTTTGCCGATCCAGTCTCTGTCTCCGGGCCGCTCCAGCGTGAACATCAGGGCAATGCCAACCACTGCCAGGATCGTGTTCGGCGTCCAGACGGCGATCGGAACCGGCACGGTGCCCTGCCGCGCCAGCCCAATCAGGCTGATCAACCCCATGTAATACAGGAACGCCAGTGCGACCGTCACGACGAAGGCGCCCGACTTGCCGCCCTTCCGCGAGGACACCCCCAGCGGAATACCGACCAGCGCCAGCAAAACGCAGGCCAGCGGCAGCGCCATACGTTGGTGCAGTTCGATTCTAGCCTCGATTCGGCGGTGCGGATCGACCCCCGGGGCGCGGTACGCCTCGCGGTACAGCGGCAAGGTATCCAGCTCGCTCGATGGACGGGAGGCACGAATCTCGGCGGGCTTCTGCGCCTCGACCACCTGCGTCCCTTTTGGGAAGAAACTGATCGAGTACTTCGTAAGGTCCTTCTCGACGTCGTAGTTACTGCTGTTGACCAGCGATAGTTGAATGCGATTGTGCGCGACATCCGCAGTCGCGATCGCACCCGCCGCTACCGTGATGCGGGGCGAATCGCCGAAATCCTGCGCGCTCTGCGGACGCTGCGCCGCCGGCGTGACGTCGGCGAGGAAAACATTCCTCCACTGCACCACGGTGCCTGGAATAACATCGCCGACGTACAGAATTTTGTGCGGAAACTGCTCGTCGAATACCCTTGGCTGGATCTCCGCCGTCACCTGCGCTGCCGCCACTTGGTTCAGAACCCGATAGCTCTCGCGTATCGACCACGGGGTCAGCCACAGCGAGCAGCACGCGACAAGAATCGTCGCCAGCGAAGCGAAGCTCAGCACCGGATACGTGACGCTTCGCCCCGATACGCCGGCAGCTCGCATAGCGGTGATTTCCGCGTCCCCCGACATCCGGCTGAGCCCTAACAGCACCCCGACCAGCACGGCCAGTGGGACCGTGAACGTCAGCGCCTCCGGGAAAGTGAGCGAAAAAAGATAGGCGACTGTCTTCGGCGGCGCGGAGCTACGCACCAGAATCGCGAAAAGCTGGCCGGCCTTCCGCAGGAACAGGACAAACGTGAATAGGACGCCGCCCAGGAGGGCGCCGACGGCGATCTCCCGAAAAACCGATCTGCTCAGGATCCGCATCGGTACGATATCGACCTGCTGAACACGAAAATGCTATCGAAGTGTGGCGTCCAAGGGCGGCGGCGGCACCAGCGGAGGCTTGGATAAATCGTCCTGGGCGCGATCCAACTCGATTTCATCGAATAGCAGCGCGGGCGCAACCACCGAGGTCGGTGCGAGGAATCCGCCTGCTCCTATCATCGCAAACGGCGCACCGTTATTCACGAAATCGAAAATGTAGCTCTCTTGCGACGCAGCCGCAATGTACCGCAGTTCGCGAGCGGAGAGGCCGCGAAATCGCAGGCCTCGAACCAGAACCTCCCGCCCGTCCGGATACACCCGGTAGGCCAGCAGCGGCGGACTCACCGGTCTCGAGCCAAGGCCCGATTGCGCCGCTCCAGCGAAAATGTTCTGCATCTCCCGCATCGATGCGGAGGTTGGATAGTCGAGCTTCTTGATGAGAATCCCGTACGGCTTGTTCTGCTGTTTGCACAGTTCGATCAGTTGCGCCTTCAAGCGCGACACCGGTTTCGATTCCGATGCCCTGATGAACAAGTTGCTGATAGCCGCTCCGCGCGCGCTGTACGCCCCCGCCAACCGGGCATGTCCGTTCGAGGCGTTGGCTTCACGAACCGGCTCGCGCGTCGTGAGAAAGCTTTTGAGCATGCCCTTCTCCACCGCGATCACCGGTTGTGGACGAACACCTTCCAGGTCGAAAGGATAATTTCCGAGCAGCCGGTGCCCCTGCCACTCCGTCTGTGTCGGATCATCGACGACATCCACCCATTCCGGCAGCACCCTGGACCCGAGTTTGTTTTCAAACTCGCTCGATATGAATGGCGCCGGCCGGCCCGGGTCCGATACGGGACGCCTCGAAATCCGAAGATTGTCGCCGATCAGTTGCGCCAGAAGTTGCGCGGCCGATACGCCGTCAAACAGCACGGGACCGCTGTAACCCTCGCCAACCGGGGCTTTCAGCAAAGCCCGAACATTTTCGGCGGCAGATGTGAACTGACGCCGCAACTCGGTTTCACCGGGCACGCCATTCAAATCGAGCGCGGCGATGGAGACCGAGTCGTGAACGGGCATCCCGTCCTGCGCTTGGGCGCTCACCCGTGCCTGTACTTGCACCAGGTTGTCGAGCGAACGTTCAACGGTTCCTTCCGAATTGGCGTAATAGTCGACTCCCTCGAACACCTGCGTGCTGACACCCGCCGCGTACAATTCCGGGTAGGCCGTAAACAAGCCCGAGAGCTTCACGGTCCGGTCGGTCCAGGCTTTGTCGTCGTAAGTCGTAAGCTGCGCGGGCTGCACGCTCTTCACCGGTTCGGTCTTGGCGAAGTCGGGAAGCGATTCAGGCCGCGCAGCGCTCTTCAGTGAAGCACGCTTCCGAGCGATGGCTTCGAGAGCGCTCTTGTAAGCTCGATCCGTCGCTAACCAGAAGCATTGCCGCAGCGCGGGATAGCTGTTGTCCAACGGCCATTGGTCCGCGTCGAAGCGGGCACCGCTCGTGTAACCCGAGAATACGTGGCCCGTATTGTCGAAATCGTAGCTGCCGACCCGGACGTTCACCTGGGGAATCCGCGAGCGCGTCCGGTGGGATGTGACGAGGCCCCCGAATGAGGCCGACGCTGTGAAGACATCGGCATCCTCGAGCGAGTATTCGATGAAATACGGCTTGTCGAGGTCGGTCACCCGCAGCGCCCGCGAATGCTCGAGTTCATCGACCATCGCGCGCAGGATCGGATCGCCATGTGCGCTGCCGCCGGAGTCGCCTGAACCCGTTTGTGCCACGAGCGCCGAGACGCCCGCCAGTGTCACTCCTGCGAGTACGACCACCGCTCCGGCCAAGCCCGGTCTCATTGCCGGACCTCGGTGGCCGGGCGCGGCAGCAAAGGCGGCCGGTCCTGCGAGCGTTCCTTCCGCTGAATCTCGATCTCGGAAATGAGGATGGCCGGCGAGACCGCCGATACCGGAACAGCCCCCGATTCGGCGCCGCATGTGCCGTTGAACACTTCGGGCTTATCGGATGTGGCGATGATTTTTGCGAAGCTCGCGAGCGGCGTTCCGACGATATCGACACCCCGGACCAGTTCATCCGGGCGCCCATCGGCAAATACGCGATAGACCACCAGCGGGATGACGGTGAACGCTTGCAGTCCGCGCCGCCCCGTCAGCGTGTACCCGCCCGTAACCCGGCTGAAGTAGAGCCCCCACGGCTTGTTCTGCTTCTTCAGTTCCTCTTTCAACATCTCCCGCAGGCGCTCCTCCGATACCGTCTTGGACGACTCCACAATCAGATTCGATTGCCGGCTCACCACTTCGGCCCCGCTTTGCCGGCGCCCGTGCCCGTTTGACTGCGAGAATCCCTTGATCGGCGAACGCGACATCAGGAACGCCTTCAGAATGCCGTGGTCGACCGACACCACCGGCCGGGCCTTGACGCCCTCATCGTCGTAAGCATAAGAGCCGTTCAAAAAGGTTCCGCCGATCGACTTCCGCGTCGGATCGAAAATCACCGACAGGAAGTCCGGCAGCACCGGTTGGTTGACGCTCTTCGTGAAGGTCTGCCCCTCGGACTCATCCTTTTGCCGGTGTCCTTCGATGCGATGCCCAAAAATTTCATGGAAGAACACACCGGCGGCGCGGCCCGAAAGTATTGCGGGACCGACATACGGATCCACCAGCGGCGCCTTCAGCAATGCGCTTAGATCGGCTCCCGCCTTATCCACTGCCGCAAGAATCACGCTGTCTTTCGGTAGCCCCGAAGGGTCTGGTGCTTCGAAACTGTCGTTGACTGCGAGGTCCATACCGTCGGGGGCCTTGCCTGCGGCCGAAATCATGATCTGGGCAGAGGTGCGGCCGGTTTCGATCTTCGATCCTTCGGAGTTCACCAGATACTTCGTCTCGCGCTGCGCCATCAGCGTGACGCTCGAGTTCAAAACGCCGGGGTATTTCGCAAACGCCGCCGACAGTTTTCGCAGACGAACCGACCACTCCGCCGCCGTCAAACGGATTCTTGCGGGTGGTTCGTTGTATTGAACCGGTGTTTCGTGCGAGAAATCGGCGGAGTCGTCCTCCTGAGCCACCCGCACCTGTTGATTCGTTTTGATCTGAATCAGGCGTTCCGAAGCGAGCCGGTATACGCGGTCGGTTTCGAGCCATGCGGTCCTGCGAATTTCGGCGGGATTATCGTCCAGAGAAATCGGAACGCCGCCCGTAAACCGCGGGCGTGCACCGGCGGTGCGATGGTAGTTGTCCAGTTCGTAGCTGCCAACCCGCGCGGTGACATCGAGAAAACGGCCATGCGAATGGTTCTGGCGCGTGAGTGCACCGCCCGAGGCGCTCAAGATGTCGCCTTCGTTCTCATCGACGGCGTAGGAGAGAAAATACGGCGCGGGGTCGGCCTTTTGTTTGAGAACTTCGAAGTTTCGATCCAGTTCGTCGCTGAGTATGGCGAGCAAACTCGACCGCTGCTGTGCCTCAGATCGGTGAATCGAGGTTGCACCCGCGAGCAGCACCAACAGCAGGCTACGGAATGCTTTCTTCACGAAACCACAGGATAGCAGAGCCTTCCCGGTCCCGCCCGATTCAGAACGTCTGGTCTGTAACGTCGCCTATGGAAGAGACCACGGCGGCGCGGTTCAGCGGGTTCGCGATCTTCCGATCAATGGCGAACCCGCCCGCTCTCGCCGGCGCCCCTCACGCCGTCAGAGAAAACGCGCCGCGGTCCCGCAACCCATTCAACGCCAGCCCGTAACGGCCGCGAACCCCGGTCTTCTCAAAGATATGCTTCAGATGGATCTTTACCGTACCCGGCCGGATACCGAGTTCGAGCGCGATTTCCTTGTTCTTGAAGCCTTGCTCCACTAATTCCAGCACCTGCTGCTCACGAGCCGTCAATTCCGAACGTGGATACCGATCTGCTCGCAGTGCATCTTTGAATACGGAATCTTCCATCCAGTTCCGGCCCTGTGCCACCGTCCGCAGACAGGACAGCACCAGATTCACAGGAGACGTTTTGCGGACGATACCGCGCGCGCCGGCCTGCAAAAAACGCAGCGCCTCGGATTCCGTCAAAGACACTCCCCAAACCACAATCGACGTCTGGGGGTGTTGGTTATGGGTATCGCCCACCCACTCCAGAACGGCATGAATGCCAAAGGCTTTGTCGAGGAGGACGATGTCGGGGGACGTGCGGCGGATCATCTCCGACGCCCCAGCCAGCGAGTCCGAGTAGTCGGAGTATTGCAAATCCGAGCAGTTGGAAAGAACGGTCCGAACCCCTTCAGCCGTCAATGGTTGCGTGTCGCAAATCGCGACCCTTTTTTTATCGAACGAATTCATCGAAGACGCACCTGTTCAGCCTTTCAAAAGTGGCCCGCCCGAGAAAAAGTGGCGGATAACGGGCCATTTTGCCCGCCGCCGGGCGTTCCCATATTCGGAGGGCATACTCCTCTTATCGCCATATCCCTCGAATGTTTAGTCCCGTATGTCAAAAATCCTTCTCACAATTTCCATTTTTCTTGCCGATGCGGTTACTTGGGACCGAGGTCTCGATCGTCAGAATCGCGATGCCCAGCTTCACCACAAACGCCCAGACCACCGAAATGTCGGACCGTTCTGGCCCGGTTAAGGTCTGTTGCATTGGCCCCAACCGTAACGTCTGGGAGGAACTGACTCCAGCGCTGATGCAATGTCTCCCCGGCGCCTCCGTGCGCGAAGTTCGGCACTACCCTGGGGCCGATGCGGTAGAGGCAGAGCTTCGGGGAGACGCGGGCAGCCTTTGTTTCCTGGATGTGGTTTCGGACCGCAATCGGGCTCTGGTGATCATCCCTCAGATCCTCGAACTCGGCGCGGGCACGAGCATTGTTGTTTTACTCGAAGCCAACGATCCGGATCTGATTCTGAAATCCCTGCGCCTCGGCGCCAGCGAATTTCTGATCCAGCCCTTCAACGCCGATCAGCTACAGACCGCCCTGGCGAAGCTCATTCCGCAGTCCCGCAGCGAGTCTGGCCTCGGGCGCGGCGGCCGCGTATACTGTGCGGTTCCGGCCAAAGGTGCTTGCGGGGCCAGCACCGTCGCCTGCAACATCGCTTTCCAATGGCGGCGGATGGGTATCGAGCGGATTCTACTCGCCGATCTGGATCCCCTGACGGGCACACTCTCATTCCTTCTGAAGCTGAAATCCGCCCGGAGTTTCCTCGACGTGTTGCACCGGGCCGAAACGCTCGATGCAGACCTGTGGAAGGCGATGGTGGCGAAAACGAACAATATCGACGTTCTGCTCGCGCCGGAGACGCCCTTGGAGGGCTTAGCCGAGGTGCGCGACGCAACGGCGATCATCAACTACGCCCGCAAGAACTACGACAACGTGATCCTCGACACCAGCAGTGTCTATGGCGAGTGGAATCTCTCGGTGGTGACCGGCTCGGACGAAATTCTGCTGGTCACCACCAACGAACTGCCCGCGTTGCAAGGGGCGCAGCGCGCGCTTGCCTATCTAGATCAGCACGACATCTCGCGTTCCAAACTCCGTATTATCGTGAACCGCTATGACGACGAGATCGGTTTGGGCCGGGAGGTGATCGCCTCGGCACTGCACGCCGATGTGGTGCAGGTGGTGCCCAGCGATTACGAAGCCGTGCAACAGGCGCTTCTCGAAGGCAAGCCCATCCCGGCGACGACCGGCATCGGCAAGAGCATCGCGCAGATGGCCGCCATCCTCTCGCCGCAGGACGCGACGGCCGAAAAGAAACCAGCTTCCAAGGGCGGAATCCTGTCCCTTTTCTCCCGCCGGTAGAGCGGCCGCGCACGCCTCAATTGCCGCCACCCCGCCCCGACGATCAATTTTGGCCGGTACGGGAGTCTATGAGTTAGAAGCGAATGCGATTCTTCTACCTGTTGCTCTACCTCGCTCTGGCTCTATCGCTCTCAAACTGCATCAAGCGTAAGACCATCGACACGATCGTCTCGCCCGGTTCGCCCGAGCTCAAAATGATCCAGCGGCTCGACAGCGCTGCGGTTGTGTTCGATGAAATCATGTCGTCATCGGACAGGCAGGTCCCCGATGCCATCCTTCGCAGTGCTCGATGTGTGGTGATCATGCCGGGGCTCACCAGCTACAGCCTTGTCGTCGGAGCGCAGTGGGGTTCGGGATTCATTGCTTGCCGCAAGCCGAACGGCTCAGGCTGGAGAGGACCCGGCGCGGTGTCGCTCAAAGGCGGCAGTTTCGGTTTTCAGATCGGAGGCCGGGAAACCAACCTGTTGCTGCTCGTCATGAACAAGAACGCGGAACAGCGCCTTCTCGCGAACCAGATTACGTTGGGAGTCGACGCGAGCGCGGCCGCGGGGCCCGTCGGGCGCAGCGTTGGCGCGCAAACCAATCTCGCGCTGCAGTCGGAGATCCTGTCCTGGTCGCAATCCACGGGGTTGTTCGCGGGCGTGTCGCTGCAAGGCGCCGCCCTGCGGGAAGACTCGGACGCGCTGGGGGTTCTTTATGGCAAACCGGTTTCGAATCGCGACGTTATGAGCGGTAAAGTCAAGACGCCGCGCTCGGCCAAACTCCTGATGCGCGTGCTGAACAAATACCCGCCCAAGCTCGGCGCCTGACCTGCGCCGGCCCTTACTCCTGCCGCAGCGCCACCGTCGGGTCCACCCGCATCGCTCTTCGAGCCGGCAGGTAGCTGGCCACCGCCGCTGTGACAGCCAACACCGCCGCAACCACAATGTATGTGGCCGGGTCTGTCGGCTTGACGCCGAACAGAACGCTGCTGAGTAGGCGCGAAACGATCAGCGCACCGGCCAGACCGGCACAGAGCCCGATGGCCGTAAGGCGCAATCCCTGCCCGACCACCCGCCGGACGACGTCGGAGGGTGCCGCTCCGAGCGCCATGCGAATTCCAATCTCGGGAATCTGCTGTCCCACCAGGTACGCCAACACGCCGTACAGTCCGATGGCAGCGAGCAGCAGAGCCAAACCAGCGAACGTCCCCAGAAGCAACATGTGAAGCCGACTCTGAAACACCTCGCTATCGAGGATCTGCTCCATGCTCGCCACTTCCGTGATCGGTTGATCGGGGTCGACGGTCCAGATCGCCTGCCGGACCGCGGCGGCAACACTCGCAGGCGCGACTCGTGTGTGAATCGCCAGAGAACTCGGGGGCCAGCCGGCGCCTTGCAGCGAGGACACGTAAAACTCCGGTTTCGATGGAATGTCGAGGCCCGATTGGCGAACATCACCAACGACCCCCACCACCGGGACCTTGTACTCGTCGCCGAAGTACAACTTCCGGCCGATCGGATCCTCACCGGGCCACACCATGCGCGCCAGCGTTTCGTTGATCACTACGACGTATGGAGCGCCTTCCTGGTCCCGCTCCTCGATGTATCTGCCGCGCAGCAGCGGAATCCCCATCGTCGCGAAGTATCCCGGGCCGGCGATCCTCGAGTTGCACTGGAACCGCTCGGATTTCTCGTGCCCTTCGGCTCCGACGCCGCTGATATCGCCCTTTTCGAGCAGAGGAATGTGATTGATAAAGCCGGCCGAAATGACCCCCGGCACCTCTGTCACGCGCCGCAATACCTCGCCCTGATACGCCGGACTCTTCTCCTTGCCGCGGTGGGCCGCCGAGGCCGGTGTCCGCAAGGTCAGGATGTTCTGGGTGCGGCAGCCAATGTTCACGCCGCGAAGCCTCGCGAACGTCTGGATCATCAACCCGGCCCCGATCAGCAGCACGAAGGCGAGCGCGACCTCGACACAGATCAGCACCGACCGCAGGCGGCTCGAACCTGCCGCGGCTAGTGTCCGCGAACTCTGCTTGAGCGAATGGCTGATATCGAGACGGCGGTATTGAATCAGGGGGATCAGCCCGAAGGCGATCGTGGTCAGCGTTGCGATCGCGATCGTGAATCCGAGTACCCGTCCATCGACCTCGAGCGATTTCATCCCGCTCATCGTGCCGGGAGCAAGATGCGCCAGAAACTGGAACGTCGAACTTGCCAGTATGAGCCCGAGCGCGCTGCCGGCGGCACACAACAGGAGACTCTCGCTGAGAAACTGCCGGACCAATTGCCAGGACCTCGCCCCGAGCGCCGCGCGCACCGCCACTTCCTTGCTCCGGTTCGCAGCCCGGCACAGCAGCAGGTTCGCAAGATTCGAGCACGCGATCAACAGCACGAAAGCAACAGTCCCCGCGAGAATCAACAGGACACGGCGCCCGGACGCGACAAAGTGATCGCGCAGCGGCGAGACGAACGCGCCGACCTTCTCATTCGTGTTCGGAAAGTCGCGCGCCAGGCTCGCGCCAATCGACTGCATCTCGCCATCGCCTTCCTTCAGAGAAACTCCCGGGCGGAGGCGCGCAATTACCATCCAGTTGTGACGGCCGCGATTCGCGAGATCCTGCTCGCTATACTCGCTGCCGAACGGCGCGTAGATTTCGCCGATTCGATCGCTGTATTCGGCCGGAGGCTCCGTCCCAGCGGCCAGCACGCCAACGATTGTGTACGGAGCATCGTTCAACCGGATCGTCCTGCCGATGATCCCGGTATCGCTGTTGAACCGGCGCCGCCAAAACATCTCGCTGAGCACGGCCACCTTCGGCGCTCCCGGACGATCTTCCTCGTCCCGGAATACGCGGCCCAGGCGAGGTTCGGTCCGCAATGCGCGAAACAGGCTGGCACTCACCAGGCTGCCCTCGACGAGTTCCGGAGAGCCTTCGCCCGCCAGTCGAAAGCGATTCGTCTCCAGCGCCCCCATCTCTTCGAACGATTTGCTGCGCGCTCGCCAATCCGCATAGTTCGCCGGCGCGACGGGGCTGTCGCGCAGACCGAAAAACGGGGCGCTTTCCCACACCAGTACGAGCCGTTCCGGCTGCGCATAGGGGAGGGGCCGCAGCAGCACCGCATTGATGAGACTGAAAACCGCAGAGTTGGCGCCCACGCCGAGTGCCAGCGTCAGAATGGCCGTGGCGGTGAACCCTGGCGACTTCCTCAGCGACCGAGCGGCATATTGCAGGTCGTACAAGAGATTCAGTGCTGAGCTCATTTCGGACAGGATTGTCGCAATTTATGTGCCGTCCCGGGCGCCTGCACAGGTTGTACTTGTGAAATGTGAGTGTTCGGTTGCGGGACGGAATGCCCAATGACGAACGCCCTCAGCGCCGGTCGAGCGCGCGGCGCAAATAGATAGCGAGATTCAGACCGCACACCGCCACCGCACCCAAGGTGAGCCAGACTTCCGGCACGTCGGGGTACACGAGCCGGTCGAGATAGTGAACCATGAACGACTGCCGGTAGGGTGTCATGCCGGCACGTGCCTGCAGGTTCTGCTCAACCGTCATCAACGGACACGGCCACGGGCCGAGCTCGACCGCAATCGCCCAGATCAGCGACAGTACGTGCAACGCGGACATCCAAATCCTCCCCCGCGTGACCAGCGATCCGAAGATCACCCAAAGCAGGAACGCGAGATGTAGCAGAAGCACCGCGGCGGCCGCCGCTTTCATTTCACCTCGACGTCGAACTCGAAATATCCCTCGTTATCGGCGAACCCATTACCTTTGCGGTCGTTCACCGAAAACCATGTCTTGCCGTTCAGGGCCCGATGAACGAGCGCCCCCGCCATTTGATCGGGCGAAACAAAATCGGCGTTGCCCGCGTTCGTCCCATTCCCCTGCGGCCCGTTGCAGCCTTCCGAACCGCGCGCCGCCAGGTCCCAACAGATCATGCCTGTGGCGTCTGTGACGGTAACGTTGGCGCCCGGCGGTGCCGGAATGCTCACGCCCCACTCCAGGTGCGCGGGCAAAATGACGTGATATTTCCCTGTACCCGCGGATTCCGCGATTCCCTGCGCCGGCGTGCACAAGTTCTTCTCGGGCATGCACGTCACCTTTAGATAAGAAATGCTGGAGGACACCATCGCGGAACTGATGTCGGGACGAAGCGGCGCGAATGACCAGCTCAGAACATCGTGATTCTCGTACCCTGCGCCGGTCGAGGCCGTGAATCCCACGTAGGCGCGGCCTCGAGGATCGACTACGCTCGCCAGGTCGAGCGAGGAGACCAGTACGGCCTCCCCACGATCGTCGAGATACAGCGACAGTACCGGAGGTTTAAACACGATTCGGGCCGTGTGTATTCTGTGATCCTTCAGCCGGAATCCGACCTTCGTGGTCGCCGCGAGCCTGGGCGGCGGCCAGCGCATCTCCGGCAATGCACCGTTAGTGCAAAGCGCGACGTAGTTGCCCGACGGGTCGCCCGCGTCCCGATTCCGAAAGGTATCGAAGAACACCGCGATGCTGTTCGCGATACCTGGGCTTTTCGGATCGCCGGTTCCGTCACCGAGTGCGAATCCTCCCGCGGCACCGCGCCCGGCCACAGCGGACGGACCGCTGTTTTGGAGAACGAATGCAAAGCCGTCGGCTCCGTGTCCCAGTCCGCCTCCTCCGCTCAATTGAAATCGGAACTCCGTCTCGAACCCGTCGCGTACCGGCTGCTTCTCCTCGAACCAGGCGGCTCCGGACTTCCACTGTTCGGCAGGCGTTAGGCGCAGTGCGACGCCGGCACGCTCAGCCGACTTGATCAGGGCCAGCCCTTTGGTCGAGGTGAAGTTGTCGTATTTCGGGGACTGCAAAACAGGTGGAGCCGCGCCCATCACCGCGGCTCCAAGCAGGAATATCAAATGACAGGCGAGACTTCCGCCGGCACGCACGCTATTGTTCCACAGGCTTCAGGGAAGAAGGTGAACCCGGTGCTTTGGGTGGCACGGGCGCCGGCGGAATGCCGACCGCCTGTTCGGTGCCGGTCACCTTCCGGACCGTGATCGAACCGCGGTGCGAGGTTACCGAGATCTTCGGACCGTCGCCGGTCGCACCTCGCAGCGATCCGCCGCGGCCTTCGCTTTGTTCGGTGAGCGCGGTTCCAAAATCATTGGTCAGGTCTCCGCTGTCCGTGCTCGCCATGATCTGGAACTTCGCGTTCGGCGGCAGCGCCAGGTCGACATCGCCCGAGCGAGTTCTTACGTCCATGCGCGGAACGGCGGTCTGATTCGGCCGCAATTCGATATCGCCGCGCTCGAGCGAAAGGTCGAGGCTGCTGGTGAAATCGGCTAACTGGACGTCCTTAGTCCGGCCAGTCAACTGAATCGGACCCACCAGGTTGTTGCCGCTCAGGTCTGAGAGCGAAATCCGCAACTGGCCGGGCACCGATTCCACACTGAAGTTTGTGTTCGACGATTCGAACCGTACGCGCTTCGCGACGCTCCGAAACTGCGTTGTGCCCGTGAAGGTGCCCGACACAAGCACTGGACCTTGCACCGAATCGAGTTCCACATCGGTGCCGCCGCCCTTCACGTCAACGCTTCCTTTCACGCCCGAGGCCCGCACGATATCGCTACGTCGCGTATCCACCCGCACATTGCCGCCGACGTTCTGAATGCGGACGCCGGCATTGTCGCTCGTAATCTCGACGTTGCCAGTCAGTTCGGAAACATCGAAGTCGCCGTACTGCCCAACTGCGTCGAACGAAACACCTTTCGGAACCGAGATTTCGAAATCTTCGTTCACACGCGTGGAGCGATTCGTGACGCGGTCCTGGTTAGGCCGGATAATCACTTGCTCGCCGTTCACCACGATCTCGAGCGGTGTCGATTGATCCGCTGAATTTGCGTCGTTCTGCTGCATCGCGCGGATCGTCTTCCGGCCCGTCACCTTCACCATGTCGCCGTCGGTGCCCGTCACCCGGGCATTGCCGCGGAAGCTCTCGAGCGTGACGCGCGATACCTTCGCAACCTGCTTCTCGGCGCTGATCGGATAGTCGAACGATTCGCCGAAAACCTCCAGTCCGCCGATCCGTATTCGCCCCGGACCGAACCAGGACGAATTACGCGCCGCATATACTCCGGATCCGATCAGGCACAGGAAGATCACCAACACCCACTCGCCGCCCGAAATACCGTTGGACGGCAGCGGCTTGGATTGGGCGGCCCAAAACAGGATCTCGACCAATCTCAGCCCACCCCAGGCGATCAGCACAAAGGGCCAATACTCGGCCATGAAGTCCAGGAACGGAAGCTGCGGGTACAGGTTCCGCGCCAGGAAAAGAACGCCGATTCCGATGAGAATCAGCGGACCAACCAGTGAGCCTCTTCTCATACAGGCGTTCCTCCGTCCGGCGGGTACGGCGGCGCGGGAGGCGCCACTGCCCGCTCCAACAGCTTCATCAGCCCGAATACGATCACCAACAACGGCCAGGTGCGCCAGAAGCTGAACTGGCCGAAATGGTCGATGGCGAACAGGATCCCGAGCGTGATCAGCATAATGGGACCGCGCACCGCCTGGAGGAGTTCAGCGTTGTTCATTGGCGGCCTCCGGGTTCACCGGGGTGGCGGAGTCACCGGACAGACGGGAGTACAGCATGTAAGCGCCGATCGCGATCAGAAACACCGGCCAGTAACGGGCCACGTCGCGGAACCGGAGCAGATCGAGGTTGTTCAGCAGAAACAGAACACCGATCACGATCAGCAGCAGCGGAGCGATGGGGAACCGGTTGGATTTCCTCACCGAAATGAGGCTCGAGAATTCATCCACCGGTTCGCCGAGTTGCCGGCGCCGTGCCGTGTGGTAGGCCTCGAACGGCATGTAGAAATAAAAGCCGGCGATCACGAAGCCGAACAAAGGTCCCGCTCCGCCATCGAATCCGCCGTTCGAGCCGATGCTGATCAGCGTTCCGAGAATCAGTACGTGAATAAGTCCTTTGGCGTATTGGCTGTTATAGATGGCACCGACGCCCGGGATCAGTCCCAAGATAAATGCCAGTCCCGGCGAGACACTCAAATCGGCAACGGGCGCAGGGCGGGCAGCCGCCGGCGCTGTATAAGGCGAATAAGAAGCCGCGCCGGCACTCGCGTTCATAGTCTGTTCAACTGGCATATGTTCCTCGCAATAAACGGTTCCTTGGGCAGTTCTCTGGCAATTCTGACAAAGTGCCTTTCCGCAAGAGCGGCAATAGGCAACAGCTGATACTTCCGGATGATTAACGCAATTCATTGTCGTATCACCTTCCTGCTGACCGGGTCCCGGTCAGCGGCTGCCTCCTGTTGGTTCAACCGGGCTCTTCTTTTCGCCCGCATCTGCCGTGTTCTTCTTTCCCGCCTGTTTCCGCGCGCGGTCCGCGTCCGCCTGGTCTCCCCAATCCTTCAGGCGGGTCTGAACTTCATAGACAACCCGCAGGCTGTCGTAATACTTGACCCCTCGTTCCCAAGCTCGGAGCGTCTTGTCCTCGAGCGCGATCCACACTTTCACCGGGTCCAGATCCGCGGGCTTCAGTTGCCGTACCTCGACGCCGGCAAAGCGGCCCAACATCGCGAACGACAACACCGTCATCGCCATGCCCATGGCGAATCGCGGCTGCAGCACCGGCTCCAGCCACCTGGCGCGAAACCGCTTCCAAGCCGACTTCGACACCGAGTGCTCGGCTCGCTGTGCCGCAGGCAATTCGAACAGAATCCGCGTGACCAGTTCCGCTGGAGGTTCCGGTCCGGCCGCCCGTGCCATGAACGTAACTGCGCTCGCTGCGTCGCGAACCAGTTCGGCACACGGACCGCACGCCGCCAGGTGATCCTCGACGGCGGACCGCTGCTCAGCGCGGAGGGTTCCATCCACGTAGTCGCAGAGCAGTATTTCGAGATCCGCGCAGTTCATATCGCCTTCATCAGCGTCATACCATGACGTTCTGGCGTCGCAACACGCGCGCCAATTCCGCCCGGCCGCGGTTCAGCCGGCTCTTGACCGTCCCTTCCGGGACATTCAAAATCCGAGCAATTTCGCGATACTCCATTTCTTCGAGATCGCGAAGAATCACCGTCTCTCTCAGGTCCGGCGACAATTTCTGTAGCGCCGCCTGCAAAACCTCACTCGCCTCGCGGCCCGCCAGCAGCCCGTCGGTCCGCGCCGACATCGCCGTCTTTTCCTCCAGCACCGGCATCTGTTCTTCAATCGAATCCGACATCCGGTCCAGTTTGGTTCGGCGGTAATGGTCAATCAATAGATTCCGCGTCAGCCGCGTAAGCCACACTTGGAAAGAACCCTCGCCGGAGCGAAAGCTCTTCAAACTTCGGAATACCCGCAGAAATACTTCCTGCGTAAGATCCTGCGCTTCGTGATCCGCCCCGGTAAAACGGTAGCAGATCGCGTACACCCGGCGCGTATAGACCTTTACCAGGTCTTCCCAAGCGGCGTCATCGCCTTCCAAGCATCGCTCCACTAACTGGGTATCAGCGTCCAAGGCTCTCCCCACCAGCGGCCACGCAAGCACCGTCGGCAGGGGCCAGTTTATGCCCTTTGCCATCGGTTGTGCCAGCGCGGTCGCCATCGGAAGCCTCGTTTCCTCGCAATTCTGGTATCGGACCGGCAGATGAACCCTGGTGGTCCACCGGGCGTCGGTTGCCGCCGTCCGGCCCCTTTATTACCTTCCAGTAATCAGAACGAGGTTTCCTCATCGAAAGTTCACACAAAAGAGTGGCTTACCCCGCTACGGAGCAAAAATTGCTGCCGCCATTTCTTAACGGAAACCACAGCTAGTCGCCTCCGGCCGCCGGATCGGTTTCTGCGCGAGGATTGCCGCGTGTGTAGACTAACATTCTAGCCGCACCAATCGCCCTTGAGATACCAGATCGGCCGGTGGCATCCCGTAACCGGCGGATCGCATTGCGGCCCGAGGAGGCGTCATAGCCCGCAAGTCGTCGCACACAACCGTCTTCATTTTGATCGCCTTGGTCGCCGTTTGCACGGCATTCGTCGTCTACCGGCTTCGCACTAACGGTTTTCAGTGGGCCGAGTTCATCCGAACTTTCGCAGGAGTACATTGGGGATGGTTGGCCGCAAGTTGCGTCGCCATCATATTCACTTATCTGGGCCGCGCGCTCCGGTGGCAGGTGATGCTGCGCCCGGTCAAGCCCCACCCTGGCATCTGGAATATCTTCGTCTGCACGGCCATCGGGTTTACCGCCATCGTGTTCTTCGGGCGTGCCGGCGAACTGGTCCGCCCCTATTTGGTCGCAGTGAAGGAACGAGTGCCGTTTTCATCTCAGATGGCCGCATGGCTGTTGGAACGTATTCTCGATCTGCTGATGGTTCTACTGATCTTCGGCATCGCATTGAGCCAGATACCCCACACCGGTCTTACACCTGGCCCGCACGTGAAAGTCATCCTCCAGGCGGGAGGTATTATCCTCGGGGTAGCCGGTGGCGCATGCCTCGCACTCTTGCTCGCATTCCGGCTTTTTTCCGACACCATGCATCGCCGCCTGATGTCGGCGCTGTCGTTCCTCCCGGAGCGGCACCAGGAGCGGATCAGCGGCGTAATGTCGGCTTTCTCGAAGGGTTTCGGATCGACACGCAGCAATAGCGTCGTCGGGTTGCTGCTGGCCTACTCGGTACTCGAGTGGATGCTGATTATCGCCTGCTTTATCTTTGTTTTCAGAGCGTTCCCCATGACGGCCCGCTTCTCCATCATCGACATCGTGGTGTTCATGGGCTTCGTTTCGCTAGGCGCGGCGATTCAGATACCCGGCGTCGGAGGCGGTATGCAAGTTGCGGCGGTGATCGTGCTCACGGAGCTTTTTGGAGTTAGCCTGGAAGCGGCTACCGGATTCGCCGTCGCGCTGTGGGCCATCACCTTCCTGGTGATTGTTCCCTTCGGCGTCGTCCTCGCCTTTCGCGAGGGCCTCAACTGGGGCAATCTACGCCACGTGACCGAGGAGACAACTGAGTGACCTGCCCGTTCTGCGGACACCGCGAAGACAAGGTGATCGATTCCCGGGAGAGCAAGGAAGGTGACGTCATCCGCCGGCGCCGGGAGTGCCTCTCCTGCGCCCGCCGATTTACCACCTATGAACGCAGTGACGAAATCCCGTATATGGTCATCAAAAAAGACGGGAGGCGAGAAAAGTTCGACCGCCAGAAGGTACTCGCCGGCCTGTTACGAGCATGCGAAAAACGTCCAGTCGGGATGGCCAGGTTGGCCGAAATTGTCGACGAGGTGGAGAACCGGCTCGCCGACAGTCCGGATCGCGAACTGGCAACCACCACCATTGGGGAGATGTTGATGGACCGCCTCAAAGGATTGGACAAGATCGCCTACGTACGGTTCGCTTCGGTGTACCGGGACTTCCAGGATGTGGAGGCATTTCTGGAGGAGTTGAAGATCTTGATGTTACAGAAACGGCCCTGAAGGTCGCTGGAAAGTGCTGTCTGGGCAGGCGCGAGTAACGTAAAGCAGATTACTTTAAATCACCGCCAAACAGCTACTTTACTGTAACCAAAAGCGTACGGAAACATCTTTTAATTAGGGACTTAACTTCGAAGAGCGCCAATGTTATAATCATTTCCGGTCCTTTCGATCGGGAACGGTGTCTTCAAAGCCGGGTCGGAGTGCGGCGGGATTCAACATTACAATACCCCAACAAAAACAAAGGCATAGCCAACAAGACAGATTGGGGGAGGTGAGCTTACACGTGGACCAATTCGAAGATCAGTTTTTAACGGACAGCCATGAGCCGTTAGGCCTCCCGTTCGACGAGGAGACCGCGTTTTTCCATCCCGAGGAAGTACACGACGGGGATGAATTCCAGGCCCAACAACCTGAAGAATCCATCTACACCGACGATCCAGTACGAGTATACCTCCGCGAGATGGGCGCTGTCCCGTTGCTGACTCGCGAAGGGGAAGTCGATCTGGCCCGCCGCATGGAACGCGGCAAACTGCGAATGCAGAAGGCAATCAGCCGGTCCGCCATCGTGCAGTTGATGGTGGTGGAAATTGCTGAGCAGATCAAGAAGGGCGCGGAGGAACTCGACGAATTCGTGGATTTGGGCGATGTCGAGGACGGCAGCGCTGCCGACAATAAGAAACGCGGAGAAATCAAGCAGCAGTTCGTGGACGTTTCGGCGCTCCACAAGAAGCAGGCTCAGCTTGGGGAGAAGATCGAATCCATTCCGCCGGCGAACAAAAAATTGCGCCGTAAGTGGACTGGCAAGCTGATGCGCTGCAAAGTAGAAACCTCGCGTGCAATCCGAGCGATCCCGTGGCAACTACCGCGGTGGAAGCAATTCACACGCGAGATCGAACGTACTGCGGACGAGCTATCGCACCTGACAGCCGAACTGCAACGGCTCGACGATAAGAGCGTTCCCACGAATCAATCGCGCATCCGCGAATTGCGGCGCGAGGTGAAGAAGCGGGAAACGCTCGCAGGCGCTTCGATCAACGACATGAAGCACTCGCTCGCGGTAATCCGCCAGGGCGAGATCGAGGCCGAACGCGCGAAAAAGGACCTGGTTGAAGCCAACCTTCGACTGGTTGTCTCGGTGGCCAAGAAGTACGTCAATCGCGGTTTGCACCTGCTGGATCTCATCCAGGAAGGCAACATCGGGTTGATGCGCGCCGCCGATAAATTCGAGTATCGCCGCGGCTACAAGTTTTCGACCTACGCGACGTGGTGGATTCGTCAGGCCATCACGCGCGCTATCGCCGACCAGTCCCGGACGATTCGCATCCCGGTGCACATGAACGAGAGCATGAACAAGTTCCTCCGTGCCACCCGCGAACTCGAGAAGGAACTTGGCCGCGCGCCGACCAATGAAGAGATCAGCCGCCGGATGGATATCCCGGTGGAAAAGGTTCAGAAGCTGAAGACGATTTCCCGCGATCCTGTTTCGCTCGAAACGCCCGTCGGGCGCGATGGCGAATCGGCGCTGGGCGATCTGATCGAAGATCGATGGGTCGGTTCTCCGGTAGATGCCGTGATCGACTCCAACGTTCGCGACGAGACCGCAAACATTCTGAAGACGCTGTCGCCGAAGGAAGAAAAGGTGATCCGTCTTCGTTTCGGTATCGGCTGCGAGCGGGAGCACACGCTCGAGGAGATCGGCCAGGAGTTCGATGTCACGCGGGAGCGGATCCGGCAAATCGAAGCCAAGGCGTTGCGCCAGCTTCGTTCGCCGGAACGGGCCCGGCACTTGCGCGCCCTTCTCGCGGCGCGCTAACCGTTTCGTTTTTGCGTCACTGAAAGGCCGGAGCTTGACCGTCCCGGCCTTTCGCTTTGGGTAGCGGCGGATTATCCGTCCGCTCCGGCCGCGCGGTGTTCGGTGAATGGGGCCGGCGAGAAGACAGTCATGATCTCGTTGATCATCTCTTCCCTCGACCCGAAGCGACGGACGTCATAGCAACCCAGCGGGTTCTCGACCACGTTCACCAGACATTTGTTGCAGTAGCTGCACGGTTTCGGTGCGCGGTCGTACCCCAGCCGGAACAACTCGACCAGGTTGTTATTCGCCACCAGCGATCGGGCGATACTCACTGCATCGCATTTTCCCGAACTGATCGCCTGGCGAATCACCGACGCGGTCTGAAATCCTCCCGTGCAGATGACCGGGATCCCGACGGCGGCCTTGATCTTCTCCGCATCCGGCAGATTCGCGCCTTCCACGATGTCTCCGTGGGGCTTCTCCCACGCCTGCTTGAATAGTGCCCCGCTGAGCGTGCCGCGGAATGCAAGGTAGTTGCGAAACGTCTTCGAGCCGCTGGAGATCATGGTGTCGTACGATTTCACGAACTCCTCGATCGGCAACTCTCCCGCCGGGTTCCGCGGATGCGGAAAGAAGCTTCCGTTCGAGACGTGGATGGCATCGACGCCGGCCTGCTCGAGCCACTCACAAACCTGGAGGGAGTCTTCGATGCTCGTGCCCTTCGGATCGAAGGGATTGAGGTCGTTGTTGTAGTCGTTGGCGCTGATCTTCATCTGCAGGTGAAAATCGTTTCCTACTCTCTTGCGAATCGCACGAACGATCTCCAGCACGAATCGCGCCCGGTTTTCGAGCGAACCGCCGTACTCGTCGTCGCGGTCGTTAATAGCGGGCGAGAGGAACTGAGTGATGAGATAGCCGTTCGCGCCGTGCAGTTCCACCCCGTCAAGACCGGCTTCGCGAGCCCGTCGCGCACCCTCGGCAAAGGCATTTACCGTTTCCTGAATCTGGAGGGCGGTCATCCGCTCGCACGGAAAGCCGTGGATCGGATCTTCGTTCCCCGTTGAGCTCAAACCCGTCTCGAATTCGATGCCGCCGATGTCGCGCTGGCGGCCGCCGTGACTGAGTTGCAGGATAAACCGGCAGTCGTATTCGTGGACGCGACGACCCAACTCCCGCCAGAAGGGGATCCTCTCGTCGGAATCGATGGTTGCGTAGTTCGGCACAATGCGGCCCCGCAGTTGCACCGGAACAAAGGAGGAAAGAATCGCGCCCACCCCGCCGCGGGCGAATTTGGTTTCCCAGTTGATGCGCGCCTGGTTGCCGGACCCGTTGTAGTTGTCGAACCGGCCAGAAATATTCGATCGGAACACGCGGTTCTTCACCGTCAGATTCCGGAACACCAGAGGCGTAAAAAGAACGTCTTCAGCCATGCGCCACCTCCGCGCTTGTCAGGCTATGTTAGCTCAGTTCGCTGCCAGGTCAGGAGAAAATTGTGGCTGCTACGGCTGGACGACGCATAAAGGATCGCCGACCACGATATTTTGCCAGCTCAATCCAGGTATCGACAGATAGTAACTCTCGGCGAGATTTCTTCCGCGGAAGTAGGCTGGAAACAGGATTTCGGGGCGTGGATTGAAACCGAGATAGGGCTCGGCTACGTGCCCCGACACACCCGTGACCCCTTCGTGAATGTAGTCGCCAATCATCGATTGCGGCGATTCGGCGAACCATGTTTTCTTATCTCCCCAATTCCCGAACGTCCAACTGTCGGGCGGACGTTTGAACGTACGAGCGTCAGTGGAAACGTACTCCGTCATGATCGCGCCCGGAAGCCAGCGAAAATTGAGCAGACGGCGCCGCCGGTTCTTGTCGTTAGAACCCCAGGAGCCATAGCCGATGACGTCCGCCTCGTCGTAGAGAACCCGCGAGCTATTTTCGAGGATCACACGATCCGCCGGTAAGCGTTGGGCTGCGCGCGCCAGCCAATCGTCGCCCTCGACTTCAGGACCTTCCTTCAAATCGAAAACGAATTTCCCACGGTTCTTCGCCATCAAAGCGCGATCGATCAGGCCCCTGATATCGGCGAAATCGTAGCCGTCGAGCCGCGTCACGAGATAGATCGGGAACTCCGGATGCTGAAATTTCGGACGGTCGGTTCGATCAAAGAACGGGTTGCGGACATATCCGTTGGTGCCGTGCGCGCGGCCGAGCATGTCCGAGTACAGCAGAGTGAGTTCGGAATCGACAGCGGCGACGCTCCCACCCAGGCCACTCGTTCCGGGGATACGAAGAGGAACACCTGCCGTAGTCACGATGTAGAGGATCGATTCGTGAAGCTTGCCGCGGCTCAAGCACGCTGCTATAGGCTGGGCGATCGACCGCTCGTAGTCCGCGCGGGAGATCTCGTCGGTGACGGGCACATGAATCCGGCAGACGTTGCGAACCGGGATGCCGCGTTTGCGCGAATAGTACTCGGCGACGGAGCGTGAAAGTGCGGAGGAGTCGTTACTGACGATCAGTACGCTTTCGGGTTTCTGTGCCAGCGCGACGGCCAGGGTGCCGAGTGCCGCACAAAACCATGCAATGCGATTCGTCACTTCAGTGAATTCAAGTACGCCGCCGGCATGGGCGGGCCGGCGACGCATCCGTGCGCCATACCGTGCAGAACTGCGGATTCCAGCATACCCGCCATAATAACAGGGGCGTATAATTCAGCCTCTCTCCTGTTAGAATTGGGATACAGCCGTTCCCGACAGTATTCCTTTATGGATCTCGATCAGCTCCATACATTCCTCGAGATCGTGAGGCTGAAGAGTTTCTCGAAGGCCGCGCAGACTTGCTATCGCACCCAGCCCGCGATTAGCGCCCAAGTGCGCCAGCTCGAACAGGAAATGAACACTTCTCTATTCGAGCGCCTCGGCACACGTATCGCGCTTACCGCCGCGGGAAAGATTTTCGCTGAGTATGCAGAGCAGATCCTCGATCTGCGCCGCCGGGCCCAGGATTCGATCAACGAACTCGAGCGCGTTCCACGAGGCGAACTGGTCATCGCCGCCAACGAAGCGACCTGCATCTATGTACTGCCGCAGGTGTTCTCGGAATACAAGAAACGCTTCCCCAACGTACAGTTGCTGGTCGATCGCTCCTACGGTATTCGCGTCGTTCAGGCGGTAAACGACAACCTGGCTGATTTCGGCATCACCCAACTTCCGGTACAGGAAAAAAAGCTGCAGGTCGTCAAAATTCACTCGGACGAGATCAAGCTGCTTGCACCCGCGAATCATCCGCTGGCCGATTCCCGCCAGGTAACCTGCCGCGACCTGATCAACTATCAACTTCTGCTTCCGAAATCCGGTACGACACGCGCCCGCCTGAACGCTTTCCTCGAGCCGGTAGAGGACGAAATCTCCATTTCGATGGAACTCGATTCCACGGAAATGATCAAACGTTTCGTGATGGCCGGATTGGGGCTTTCGTTCCTGGCCGCATCCCACTGTAAGGAAGAAGTGGAGGCCGGAAAACTGAAGGCAATTTCGCTCGCGCCGGAACCGATGATCCGGCGTCTTGGTCTAATCTATAGGAAGGATAAGGCCCTTTCGAAGGCTGCGTTGGGGTTCATTGAGGTGACGCTCGAATATTCAGGAGAGTACGCGCCCGAATTTGTCGGGGTGCGCACGCCGAGAGCCGCCCGATCCTGAGAGGCATACTTATGGACCGGCTGACGTTGAAGACTTCAACCATTTTCATCTCGGTGGGCGGGAAGACGAAAATGTTCCGGTCGGTGGAAGAAGTGCCTCCGGGTCTTCGCCGAAAGCTCCAGGAATCGACGAGCGGCATCAACGCCGCAACTATCCTCATTGCCGATCGAAAGGGCCGGGAAGAAATCGTCAAAGCCCTGCAAGGCCTGCCCTCGAGTTTGAAGCAGCGTCCTGCCCGGCGCCGCGCGGCACAGCGAATCCGGCGAATGGATTGGAAGACCTGGGTCGAGATCTTGCTGCCGGGGATCGTGGGTTTGCTGATCTGGCTGGTTTTCTCCTACCGGTGATCGATTAGCGCGACGACATCATCCACCGACTCAGATTCTCCGCTGAGGATCGCATCCAACAAACGCCGGGTGATTACGGTGTTGAAGGGTCGGTCATAGCAGCGATTTGTCTTCTGCTCCGGCATCTTTAACAGAAACGGAACGGCGGTCGTATCCTGGTGCGAGTTCCCCTCATCCTCAGCCGTCCAGGTCGGGTCGGCACGCCAGAACGCGGTTCGCCAACCGTGGTCGGCGCTGATCAGTACTGCCGTTCGATCCCATAGTCCGGCGTGCTCCATGTCGGCGCGAAGCATCCCCAGCAGACGGTCGGCGAGCGCCACCCCGTCGAGATAACTGCTTCCGGGAACCGTGGTCATGTGGCCGGACCGTCTATCGTAAACGGCTGGCGGGTGCGGCACCGGCAAGTGAATCAGCGCGAGTCCTATGGATGGGTTGGCAACGATCGCTCGCGCATGCGCCAAAAGATAGTCCAAGCGCTCGCGGGTTTCCACCCGTTGATTTACGCCCGCGAACGCACCAGGCAGGTGTCCGGCCAGCGGAAGCGCGAAAAACTGTAGCCGTGCGCGATCCCACACCTGACCCAGCAGCCCCTCCGTGTGGGATCGTTCCTCGACGCCGGACACGAGCCACGGAGCCGTCCAGTAGCATTGCGTCAGGTTCCGGTTGAGTATTCGGCAATAGGGGTGGTACCAGCCGACGATGGCCGCATTCAGCCCGAGTTTGCGGGCGTCGTCAAAGACGTTGGGCTCGGCGCTCCAGAACATCTCTCCCGAATTAGTCTGAAGCAAGGCCTCACGGGGCCCCTTGGGAATCGTGGCCTGAACGATCTCGCCATCGACCAGGCTCGGCATCGAAAGAATGGTCGCCGTCGAAGGGGCCGTGGCTGCGCGAGCGAAGAGACTTTCGTTTCGGAACCGGTCGAAGTTCGGCAAGCTCAGCGTGTCGGGCCGGTGGTCGAACGCAATCCGCTCGCTCAGTTCATCGAAGACAATCCAGATCGCGCGGACTGGAGGTGTGCCGGCGAATGCCGGCTCGAACGGGCCATCTGCATAAGCGGGGTGCGGATATTTCACGAGCGTCCCACGAGCCGCCTGCACCAGCAGAAGCGCGAGTACAGGCCAGGAATACAGGAGGACGTCCCGCACCGTGCGGTGAACCCAGCCGGGCCTGCGAACGGCCACGACAATTGGAACGGCGCCGAGCAGGCAAACCGTGGGCCAGAACCAGCTGGTGCGGATAATGGGACCCAGATCGAACGGCAGGATTCTGAGCAGCCCCAACGATGCGGCTCCAAGCGGGATCAGACAGGCAATGAAGAACAGCAAGTGCGCGGGCAGCGGTCGAATTCGCCGATTCAGGATCTCCTCGATGACGAACATCGCAAACGCCAGGATCGCGACCCAAATCAGCACGCCTGGAAGTATCGCGTGAACGGGATCGAAATGCGCATAATAAGCGCTCTCGCCTCGGCCGAACTCTACCCAGGTATTGGCGAAGCACAGGAAACCGAACGCGAGACAAACCAGAATGCGCTGGGTCCGGTTCAACTCGACGACCTTTGGAGGACATAGATGACGCGGGTAGGCGTGATTTCCCGCTGCTGAACAATTCGAAATCGTTGCCGCGCCGCAGTCTCGAACACCGCCGCGGTCAGGCCGGTGTGGAGGGACTCCCGTCCGCGCGCGATGCGTTGAAACTGGGAATCGGCGGGATCGACGTACTCGACAATGGCCATGTCCGTGGTGAGTTCGCTGAGCAGGTTCAGAATACGGTCGAGCGGTACTCGCTCCGACACAACCAGGTGGTGCAGGAGAGCGAGCGCCAGCACGCACTCGAATCGTCCGCGGGCGCGATCGAGAAACGATGGAAACTCATCATTCTCCCAGCCGTATGAGCCGTGGGGCCGGGCTATATTTTCAACCAGCGGCAACACGGGAAGTTTTTCGGCGCGGGCAGCCCTCCAGAGTGTATCCACGGCTTCGGGATCTTGGTCGATGCCCACCACGCGCACGCCTGTCCTGGCGGCGAGCAGGCTGAAGTGACCGGTGTTGCAGCCCATATCGAGGACGCTTGCCGGACGGCGGCGTTCGACCGCCTCGCGGATGGTTTCCTCCTTCGCGGCGAACTGTGCATCGGAGTAGGTGTGGCCCGACTCCATGTAGCTCGCAGCCTCGCTGCCCGAGCCTGTTGGGGCCCGCTGCCCGATGAGGCGGAGCGCGCGATTGAAAACCCGGTTGCGAAGGAACGACGCCTCATTCGCATCCCGTGCTTGGCGGGGGCGGTAGTCCGTCGTGCTCTCTTTCCGGGTGTCGAAAAGAACGGGAAGAGTAACGGCGCCGAGCAGTGGAGGCAACGCCAGCCGCCAGCCCGGGCACAAACGCCACATGCGGTTCGGTTCCAGGCCGTCGCGCTGAATCGACATCGTCTCGTCCAGCCGGACTCCGGCGTACCACCATGCGTACAGCGGGTATAGAAATGTTCGCGTGAACTGCGCGAACGGCCGCCACAGCGGATCGAGGCGGTCCGCCCGGTCGAACGAGAGCAGATCGAGGAACACGGCGTTCGGACCTTCGAACATCAAGTTGTACGGCGTCGCATCTTTCAGAGTGAATCCACCGGCCGCTGCGGACCGAGCCATTTCGATCGTGAGACGGCCCGCTGACTGGAGCATGCCGGGTGACCATTCGTACGGGTAATTCGGAAACGAGATCGGCTCGTGCTCGACTGCGATGCCGCCCGGTTCGATGAACTGCTGAACCTCGGGAGGCAAACTCCGGTAGATATCGGACGGCAGTTCCGCCGTGTGGACGAGGATCCCCTCATTCATCCAACGGATCGCAAGGGGAGAAGAAAGAAAGCCTCGAAAATTCGGAACGGCGTGAGGAGAAATCAGGCGGAGAATGCGGGTGCCCATGCGGCAAACACGGCCGTCGGGGTCCCGAAATGAAACCCGCACCTTATTTCCCGGATTCGGGTTCGTTTTGTTTTCGTGCAAAGAGCGCGGTGATCGCGCGCCGGAACCGGTAAAGCAGTGTCAGCCCAGTGGCGGCAAGGACTTGGATGAAGAATAGCCCGGAGCCAGGATCGGTATACATAGCCGTATCTACTGTTTAACCACATTCTGGTAAAAGTTGCAAAACCAACAGATAGATATTTCGAATCGCTCACAATACGCTGGGCAGGGCCGATGAGATTCTCGTGGAACGACGCCGGGAAACGCGTATTGAGGTGAACGAGTATGTTCGGGTTACGGTGCTCACCGATCCTCCAGGGAACCCGATCATCGGACGCATCACGGATTTATCCGGCAAGGGCCTCAGCCTCGTTGTGTCGCAGCCGTTACCTTCGGGGTCGTTGGTTCGTATAGATCAGCCCGACCAAATGTACTTGGGCGAAGTCGTGTACTCCAAGCCGGAAGAAGGGGTATTCCGCCTTGGCGTGGTTGTGGACCAGGTACTTCGGCAAACGCGGGATCTCGAGATGCTGCGGCGCGCGATTCACGGACACCAAAAGCGCGAAGTCGGGGGAAACGCGGATGTTACCATGAAAGAAACACCGCATGGACCCAGCTCAAGTCGACCTGAAACAGACGGTCAACCTTCCTCGTACCGACTTTCCGATGAAGGCGAACCTGCCCCAGTTGGAACCGAAACTGCTCGCCCGCTGGGAAGGGACGGGAATTTACGGTAAGATCCGCACGGCCCGCGCCGGGCAACCTCTTTATGTCCTTCATGACGGGCCGCCTTACGCCAACGGCAACATTCACTTAGGTCACGCATTTAATAAACTCCTAAAGGATTTCGTCGTCAAGTCGAAGACGATGGCGGGGTTCGACTCCCCTTACATCCCCGGTTGGGACTGTCACGGGCTGCCGATCGAAATCAAAGTCGATGGGGAGCTGGGTTCGAAAAAGGCCAAGATGAGCGTGGCCGACATTCGTGCCGAGTGCCGGAAATACGCGGCTAAGTATGTGAAATTGCAGGCTGAGGATTTCAAGCGACTGGGCGTCTTCGGCCGCTGGGAAGACCCTTATCTCACCATGTCGGCGAAGTTCGAATCTGTTATCGCCGGCGCTTTCGTCGATTTTCTCGAGCGAGGGTACATCTACAAAGGCCTGAAACCGGTCAACTGGTGCATCAACGATCGAACCGCGCTGGCCGAGGCCGAGGTCGAACACGAGAACCACACCAGCCCGTCGATTTGGGTTCGTTTTGCACTGAAGTCGGATCCTGCGGGGATCGCACCCGAACTAGCAGGCAAACACGTCTATGGAGTTATCTGGACCACTACTCCGTGGACCATGCCGGCCAACATGGCCATCGCCTACCACCCGAGTTTCGATTATGTTGGCGCCGAAATCGGCGGCAACGTGTACATCATTGCCGAGGACTTACTGGCTGCTACTGCCGAGGTTGCAGGTTGGTCCGCCCCGAACATTGTCGCGCGGTTCAAAGGGTCGGTCCTTGAAGGAGCGGTGTTCCAGCACCCATTCATCGATCGCGAATCCCGCGGGATCCTGGCGGATCACGTGACGCTCGAGCAAGGCACGGGTGCAGTGCATACGGCGCCGGGACACGGCGCTGAGGACTTCATCGTCGGCCGGCAGTACGGAATCGAAACTTACTGTCCTGTCGACGCATATGGCCGTTTCTTTCATGCTGAAGGCGCGGCGGGACGTTTGCCCGAAGAGATCATCGGCAAGACGGTCTGGCAGGCAAACCCCATCGTTATCGACATTCTGAAACAACACGGTGCTCTGTTGGCGGAACGGAAGGTGGAGCACAGCTATCCCCACTGCTGGCGTTGTCACAAGCCGACCATCTTCCGCGCTACCGAGCAATGGTTCATCGGGATGGATCGCAACGACCTTCGCACGCGCACGGTAAAATCCGCCCGGTCCGTGAAGTGGATGCCGGCCTGGGGTGAGGAACGCTTCATCAACATGGTGGAGAGCCGGCCCGACTGGTGCATTTCCCGCCAACGCGTTTGGGGCGTTCCGATCATCGTGTTCTACTGCGAGTCGTGCAATGAGCCCTTGTGCGACACGGATGTGCTCCGCCGGGTCGTTTCGCAAATCGCCGAACACACGGCCGATGTCTGGTACACCAAGCCGGCTCGCGAACTCATCGGAAACGATGTGAGATGCGCCAAGTGTGGAGGTGTCGAGTTCAGGAAAGAGTCGGACATTCTCGACGTGTGGTTCGACTCGGGATCGAGCCACCTGGCGGTGCTCACGAAGGAAAACGGGTTGCCGTGGCCTTCGGACATGTATCTGGAAGGCGGCGACCAGTACCGCGGCTGGTTCCAGAGTTCGATGCTGATCGCAGTAGGGCTTCGAGGTGAATCGCCCTATCGCGAATCGGTCACCAGCGGTTGGACGCTGGATGCCGAGGGACGGGCGATGTCGAAGTCGCTCGGCAACGTGATCGAGCCCGAAAAGATCATCAAAAAATATGGCGCTGAGGTGTTGCGGCTGTGGGTCGCGTCGGTGGAATACAGCGAGGACGTGCGGCTTTCCGACACGATTCTCGAGCGGCTTGCCGACGCGTACCGCAAACTGCGCAACACGTTCCGGTATGCGCTGGGGAACCTGCACGATTTCGACCCTGACAAGGATGCCGTGGCCGGGCGAGACCTGCTGGAATTCGACCAGTGGATTCTCCTGCGGACCGAGCAACTGGTTCGCAAATGCCTCGCGTGGTACCAGGAATACGCGTTTCACAAGGTTTACCGCGCCGCGTACGACTTCGCCACGATCGATTTGAGTTCCATCTATTTCGACGTGTTGAAGGATCGTCTATACACTGCCGCCGCGACGTCGCACGCGAGGCGTAGCGCGCAGACGGCCATGTACCGCATCAACGAGGCGCTCGTCAGGCTGTTGGCGCCGCTGATGGCGTTCACGACCGATGAGGCATGGGAACGTATGCGGAAGCGCGCCGGCGCCCCGGACAGTGTCCACATCGCTTTGTTTCCGAAGCCGGAAGACCTGACCGGCGATATCCCAGCAGAGGCGCGAACGCGGGCCGCGAATTGGGACCGCCTGCTTCCCGTACGAGACCAGGTTCTGAAGAGCCTGGAAACGGCGCGGCAGGAGAAGGTGATCGGCGCGCCGCTCGAAGCGCGCGTGCACTTGAGCGCCGATGGCGATTTGCTGCCGTTGCTCGAAGAGTATGCGCCGGAGTTGCCGGGGCTATTCATTGTTTCCGAGGTATCGCTTGAAAGCGGTTCGTCCGGGCAGGTGGAAGTGACAGTGGAACGTTCGAACGGGACCAAGTGCGAGCGCTGCTGGAAATACAAGGCCGACGTCGCAGCGGACCCGGCATTCCCGACCATCTGTGCCTATTGCGCTTCAGCTGTTCGTGATACGGTGCAGGATTGTTGATGAAATCGATCGCCCGGATCTATCCATTTCTCGTGTCGGCGGGAGTATTCGTTCTCGACCGTGCGACGAAGCTGATCATCCGGGATCGAGTCTCGCCGTGGGATAACTATCCGGTGATTCCAGGTTTCTTCAGCATCGTGCATACGGAGAACAGCGGTGCTGCTTTCGGGCTTTTCGCGGATTCGACCAGCCAGTTCCGGACATTCTTCCTGATCGCGCTGGCTGTTGGTGTGATGCTCCTGATCACGGGACTGTTGGTACAGCCGTGGCGCGGAGGCTTGGCGCCAACCCTCATGCTGCGCGTCGGTCTGGCGTTGGTGCTCGGAGGAGCCACCGGCAATGTTTACGACCGCGTGATTCGGGGCGCCGTCACGGATTTTCTCGAGTTCTACTTCGGCTCGTACCAGTTCCCTACATTCAATGTCGCCGACAGTGCCATAACAATCGGCGCCGGGTTACTGCTTCTCGATATGTGGCGAACCCGCCAGCGGCACGACGAAAGACATGTTTCCCAAACTGATTAGTATCGGCTCCTTCTCGCTACCTACTTATGGTGTTTTGATCGCGATCGCGTTCCTGGTGGCGCTGTGGGTGGCGGTCCGGCTCGGCACACGCTCAGGGCTCGATCGAGAAAAGGTGATGAACCTGGGGATCTATTGCGCGCTGGCCGGCCTGGTGGGTGCGAAGCTTCTCATGATTCTGTTCGACTTGCCTTATTTCTTGAACGGCCAGGAGCAGATTTTCTCGCTCGCCACACTTCAATCAGCCGGCGTGTTCCACGGCGGACTTGTCGCCGCAGTCGCATTCGCGTATTACTACACCCGGCGATATGGAATGCCGTGGCTCATCACCGCCGATGCATTCGCCCCGGGAATCGCGATCGGACATGCGATAGGGCGTTTGGGTTGTCTCGCCGCAGGCTGCTGTTGGGGTGTGGTCTGCGACAAGCCTTGGGCGATCACTTTCCACAACCCCGAAACGACGACGGGTGTGCCGCTTTTTCAGCCGCTTCATCCGACACAGATTTACGAGGCTGTGGCTGAGGCATCGGTGTTTCTTTTCCTTTTGTGGCGTTTTCGCAAGCCGCACCGTCCCGGCACCATCATTGGCCTGTACCTCGTGGTGTCTTCCGTATTCCGGTTTGTCATTGAGTTCTACCGCTACCATGAGCAGGCACTTCCGTTTGGGTTGCCGTTGTCTTTGACGCAGTGGATCTCACTCGGACTCCTGGCGCTCGGTGCCTGGATGCTGTGGGCGCATCCACGCCGAGGAATGGCAAAGACCGAAGCGCCGATAAGTGCTTGAATCCGGATTGAACTGCCCCCCCAGATAACTTCGCGACTAAGTTCGCGTCTGTTGTACTAACCACACCGATAGCGTTGCACTCATCGGCTATGCGTTGAATATCTCAGCAAGTCGGCCTGCATAACGCACGCCGTGGCGCTTGATTCTTTTCTATTTTTCTTTGACCAAAGAGCCTTCGTTTTTCTTCAAACTATGTATTGACGCGTTACTAGTACGTATGGTACTCTCGGACTCGCCGATTGGGCATGTGAGCGGCCCTAACAATCAGGCGGTGAAACAGGGGGCCTGATGAGAAGTTTGCGCTCACCACTTACCTTGATTTTCACGGCGTTCCTTTTTCGCCACGCAAAATAACATCGCGTTTGCATCACAGCGCCCGAGGCGTGACGTATGAGCAAACGCGCATCGGAATACTTACCGGCGCGCTCTAAGTGCGCTTTGAATCCGCGTCCGACAGCAGGTAATTTGCAGTAGCGCCGGGCGCGCTACTCAGCCGCTGTGTGTCTACACGGCGTCACCAGGTAAAGGAGCATCGAAATGACTGATTGTATCCAAGGGGTGAGGTGTGTCTGCACATCAAACAAGACGAAATCGATAGTATCCTTCATCGTTTCCATTTTGCTGGTTTCCGGATATGTTCTTTACGGCCAGCAAGTTACTACACAACCGCGGCCATCGCAGGTCAGGGATCCTGGACCGCGAACCGGAACGGCGGGCGCGGGTGGGCCAATCGACGGGCTTTCCGCCGAGCAACGTAGCGCGTTTGATTCATCCGGCCTGACGTTTCAGCAAGTAGACGATACCGCAGAGGGCTTGGGACCGCGTTTCAATCTGGATTCGTGCGGGGGATGCCATGCTTTTCCGGCTGTTGGTGGCACAAGTCCGGCGGTGAATCCCCAGTTCGCAGCGGCGTCGAGGCTCGGTGCAAGGAACACAATACCGCCATTTCTCCGGATGGACGGACCGGTCCGTGAGGTGCGGTTCAAAACAAATCCCGATGGAACGAAAGATGGCGGGGTACACGGGTTATTTACGATCTCCGGCCGCTCTGACGCGCCGGGCTGCAGTATCTCCCAACCGAACTTCTCGAACACATCGAATTTGACGTTCCGAATCCCGACGCCCCTGTTCGGCGACGGCCTCATCGAATCGATAGCCGACGATACGCTACGCGCGAACTTACTGGACAACCGGGCCCGCAAATTCGCCGCTGGTATCAGCGGAAAACTCAACACGAATGGGAACGATGGTACCGTGACTCGGTTCGGATGGAAAGCCCAGAATAAGTCGTTAGCTATCTTCTCGGGAGAAGCTTGATTGTGGAGCAAGGTGTGTCGAACGAACTATTCCCGAACAAGCGCGACGACCTACCTTCCTGCCAGTTCAAGACATCGCCCAACGATAGCACCGACTTAGGTACGGGGCATATCGGGGACGTTATGCAGTTTGCAATCTTCGCACGGCTTCTCGCGCCGCCTACACCGGCGCCGGCGACCGCGTCCGCATCGAACGGGGCCAATGCATTCGTCAGTGCCGGGTGCGCGCTCTGTCACACTCCTAGCCTTACCACTGGCCCCACAGCACCTTCTCCACTTGCAGGAAGAACCGTGAATCTATATTCGGATCTCGCGGTTCACTCAATGGGATCGGGGCTTGCCGACGGTGTTTCGCAAGGGCTGGCGGGCCCCGACGAATTCCGGACCGCGCCGCTGTGGGGCTTGGGACAGCGGCTGTTCTTCCTCCACGACGGCCGGACCTCCGATCTCGTCGAGGCGATACAGGCCCATGCGAGTCAAGGATCGGAGGCCAACGCTTCCGTTCAAGCGTTCAGGTCCATGAGCAGCAATCAACAGCAAGATCTGTTGAACTTCCTTCGATCGCTCTGACGCCGTCATGGAATCATGAGATACCGGCGTTGGTGCACCGCCGGTATCTCGTGAGTAAGTCAGGATAGCTGCTGGAGTAACTGCTTACTTTCGCACAAGGCTTTGAATAGCCTCGAGTTCCTTGCCGGCCTCGGACCAGCGGCCTCGGGAGGCAAGATCGCGGTAATGTTGCAGTCGCTGGCGTATCTCATCAATTCGCGGGTCGCGAAGTTGTGGAGGTGCGGCGGTTGCCGCGGGTGTCGTCGCGGGCGCGGCGGCTGCGGGCGACGCTGCCTGCTCGGCTGGCGCTGATGTTGTGCCGGTCAGTTGAGCTAACGCCTCGGCATATGTGTCGGTGTAAATCAGCGTATCTCCGACCGCCAGCACGATCTTCTTCAGTTGCGGCATTCGCGCCTCGCGCGCCTGGATGTATAACGGTTCTACGTACAGGAATGTGTTATCGATCGGCAGCACCAACATCTGGCCGCGCAGGACCTGCGAACCTTGCTGGTTCCAGAGCGTTAGATCCTTGGAGATATTCTGGTCCTGATTAATTCGGGCTTCTATCTGCATGGGACCCAGAATAATTTCCTGCTTTGCGAGTTGGAGGAACACGAGTTCGCCGTAGTGCTCGCCATCGCAGCGCGCCGCCACTAATCCGATGAGGTTCTCCTTGCTGTGCGGAGTAAATGGCAGCATCAGCACGAACTCCGAGGTTGTTTGATCCGGTAATGTCGCAATCAAGTAAGTAGGTTTCGCTGAAGCGGGCGTTCCTTCCTGCGTATTCAGCGATCGTGCGATGTCCCAGAGGTCGGCCTTGTTATAGAAGGATTCCGGATCGCGCATGTGGAAAGTGCGGTACATCTCCGCCTGTACCCGGAACAGCACTTCGGGATAGCGGATGTGCGCTCGCAGGTCCGCGGGCATCGCCGCCGCATCCGTGAAAAGATTGGGGAACAGGCTCCGGTATGCCCTGACGAGCGGATCCGACGGATCGAACACATACAATTTCACCGTGCCGTCATAGGCATCGACCGTCGCTTTCACCGAGTTCCGCATGTAGTTGACGGATCCGATTCCCTGAATCTCGACGGATTGCGAATAGGGATGCGAGTTAGAAACCAGGTATCCGTCCACGAGCCAGATCATGCGGCCGTTGTTCGAAAGCACGAGATACGGGTCTGCGTCCCACTGGACAAACCCGGCTAGCGTCGAGAGACGATCGCGGATGGGGCGGTGAATCATCATGCGGCTGCTGGCGTTCAATTGACCGGTCAGGAGGATGTTCCAGTCGCCGTAGGACACCGCAGCGGCCGCTCGCAGCGGAAAGGAATCGATCGGAAAGCCACCGCGGCCCTCGTAGGTTGTATGAACGTTCTCCGAGCCGGACGGGTAGTTGAACTCGGGCTGCTGCGTATGAACATACACCGGTTCGTGCGAATTCTCGCCGTAGTAGAGTTCAGGGCGAATCAGCTTGAGGCTTGTCGTGTGGATCTCGGGCGGGGCATTTTCGACGAAGAGTACCGGCAACCCGTTCTGCGTGATCCGGTTTGCCTCCGCCATCACCAGCCCGTAGCCGTGCGTATACACGAGGTGGGGATTGGTCCAGAGCGAGCGGGCATCGCCGAGTTGCGTCAAATCGAGATCGCGAGGCGAGATCAGCACCTGGCGCAGGTTGCCGTCGATAATGTAACGATCGACGTCGGTGTCGGAAAACACGAAGGGCCGGAGAGGCTGGATTTGCGAGACCGTGTCGTGAAACGCCTGCCAGTCCCACAGCCGCACGTTCTCGAGCATCGTGCGGTTTGCGGCTACGTTGATGGTGCTTTGAGGCTTTGTGGCGAGATCCGTCCGCGTCGAGCGGGTGTTGAGCCCAAAACCCTGCCGGGTGGCTTCTATGTGGCTGCGGATGTAGTCGCGCTCGATCGACAGTTCGTTCGGGCGAACGTAGACTCCGGCCACGATCCGCGGAACAATAAACTGCAAAACGAAGGGAACGACAACAACGACGATGGCCGAACGCCAACGGCGGACCACGAATAGAGCGGCGGCGGCAGCGCAGCCAAACATGCTGGCCCACAGCAGCGGAATGGAGATCTTATCGTTCACCCAATCGATACCGACCATGAAGCCGTGATTGTTGAACACCAGGTCGTACCGATCCAGGTACAGACGGAACGCGAGACCGAGGAGGAAGACAACCAGAAGCAAGCGCAGAAAATTTGATTCCAGCCCCGCCATCGCGCGGAAATCGGAAAGCTCGATTCGGAACTCGCCTTCGACGCGCGGGAAATCTCTCGTAATCCGCCACGCGCGCGCCGTGACGTAATAGACCAGGCCGCCGACCACACACAACCCGAGCAGGGCGTGCAGCAGCATCGAATAGAACGGCAGGTCAAACAGGTAAAAACCGAGCGGCTTACCAAAGTGCGGATCGCGCCAACCTTCGCCCGACATGCCCTGGCCTCCGAAGAACCGGACAACGGCCCACGAGTCGACGACGATCATCGCAAAGAGGATGGCGACGAGGATAGCGCCCGCTGTTGCCAGCCGTGCGTACAGCGGATGTTCGCTGTTGCGTGTACCGGCCGCCTTCAGCGCCCGCGCATGGGCCACCCAGAAGACAATCGCGGCGATCACCGAAAGCGCGGCGACAGGAGCAAGGCCGTAGATCATCATGCTGATCCACGTTTCAAACTGCCCCATTTCACGCCACCACTGGTATTCGAGAATCCAGGATGCGAATGCGCGGGTGCCGATGAGCAACACCAGGGCTACGACCATCAACGTCACGCAGCCCACGCGGGACGTGCGCTGTGGCGATGGGAGCATCAGGCCTCCTTTAGTGCCGGTCCAGGCGCCAGACAAACGTACCGTTCACGATAGTAGCGACAGCTCCCCCTCGGAACATCTGTTTATCAAAGGGAGAATTGCGGCTCTTTGAGAGGGATTTGTTGACATCGTACGTCCACCGCCGCTCGGTATCGATAATGGTCACGTCGGCTGGAGAACCCGGCTTCAGCGTTCCGGCGTTCAGATTGAGAATTCGCGCCGGGTTAGTACTCATCACTTCCACCATACGATAAAGCGACATCTTTCCCGAATGCACGAAGTCGCGCAGCGTGAGTCCGATGGATGTCTCGAGTCCGATAATGCCGAACGGGCAGCGCTCGAATTCCTGCATTTTCTCGCTGCCTGCGTGGGGCGCGTGATCCGTGGCGATTGCGTCGATAGTGCCCGAGATCAGGCCCGCCGCTACCGCTTCGGCGTCGCACCGGCCCCGCAGCGGAGGTTTCATTTTGTAGTTGCTGTCGTATGGCTCGACGTCCTGGTCGGTGAGCGCGAAATGATGCGGCGTGGCCTCGCAAGTAACGCTCAGGCCGCGCGCCTTCGCGAATCCGACCATCTCAACCGAGTGATGCGTCGAGATATGAGCGACGTGGTAGTGCGCGCCTGTGACTTCCGCCAACAGGATGTCACGCGCAACCATCACGTCTTCCGAGCAGGCGGGAATGCCCCGCAGCCCGAGCCGCACCGACTGCGCGCCCTCATGCATGTCGCCGCCCATGCTGAGGTTCAGATCCTCGCAGTGGTTGATGACAGGCAAACCGAACGACCGGGCGGTGTCCATAGCGCGGCGCATCAACCTTGCGTTCATCACGGGACGCCCATCATCGGAGATGGCGACGATGCCGGCCTGTTTCATGGTTCCGACGGCCGCAAGTTCCTCGCCGGCGCTGCCCTTGGTGATCGCGCCTATGGGGTACACGTGCACGACGGCATGCCGCCGCGCCCGTTCGACGATGTAGCTGGTGACGGTAGCACTGTCGTTGATCGGAGATGTGTTCGGCATCGCGCAGATTGTCGTGAATCCGCCCGCAGCGGCGGCGCGCGCGCCGCTCTCGATCGTTTCGGCGTGCTCGAATCCCGGCTCGCGCAGATGAACGTGCATATCGACGAGGCCGGGTGCGACAACCAACCCCGTTGCGTCGTAGACCTTCGCCCCCGCGGCATCCAGGTTCGGCGCCACCGAAACGATGTTGCCGCCGCGGATGAACACATCCGCGATCTCATCACGGTTGGATGCAGGGTCGATCACCCTGCCGTTTCGGATCAGCAGTTCTCTCATTGGCAAAGGATTCGCTCCAGAACCGCCATTCGCACCGCAATGCCGTTCTCCACCTGGTTCAGAATTACGGAGCGTTGTGAATCCGCGACCTCTGAAGACAATTCCCGGCCGCGGTTGATCGGGCCCGGATGCATGACGATCGCGTCCGGTTTAGCCATCTTCAGATGTTCGAGGCGCAAGCCATAGAACTGGAAGTACTCGTTTGGAGGGAATGCAGATTCGTGCTGACGCTCGAGTTGTACGCGCAGCATCATCACCACGTCGGCGCCCTGAATAGCCTGATTCATGTCGGTGGTGAGGGTCACACCGGGGGCCATATGTTCGAGCTCGCGAGGGAGCAGCGACGCCGGGCCGCACAGCACCACGCGGACTCCGAATTTTGAAAGGAGATAAACGTTCGACCGTGCGACGCGGCTATGCGCGATGTCGCCGATGATCGAGACGTGGAGGCCTTCAAGACGGTGCTTGTGGTCCTGAATGGTCAGTGCATCGAGCAGTGCCTGCGTCGGATGCTCATGTGTGCCGTCGCCGGCGTTGATGATCGGGATCGGGAGATAACGGGCGAGGAAGTGCGGCGCACCCGAAGCCGAGTGACGCATGATAATGGCGTCGGGGTGCATGGCGGCGAGGGTGTTCAGGGTGTCCACGAGAGACTCGCCCTTGGAGACGCTGGAACCGGCCGCCGTGATGGATATTGCATCTGCGCCGAGCCGTTTGGCGGCGATCTCGAAACTCGTGCGGGTTCGCGTCGAGGCTTCGAAGAAAAGATTCACCACCATCCGCCCGCGCAGGATGTCGAGTTTTTTCAGAGGCTGATTCTGGGCGACTTGAAAATCCTTGGCGCGGACGAGAACGGCTTCGATCTCGCTGCGGCTGAGAGGTTCAATTCCGAGCAGACCTGACGACATCGCGGCTCTCAAAGATTCTCGCCGTCCGGCACGCGTTCGACGAGCAGCACTTTCTCCAGGTCGTCCACTTCCCGAAACTTCACCTCGATGATTTCATTTTCGGTTGTCTGCACCATACGGCCGACATAGCGGGCTTCGATAGGGAGTTCACGATGTCCGCGATCGATGAGAACCAGCAGTTGAACGCGCGCCGGACGCCCTTGATCGAACAGGGCATCGAGTGCCGCGCGAATGGTGCGGCCGGTGTACAGCACATCATCGGTGAGAATGACGTCCTTGCCGGTTACGGGAAAGTTGATTTCCGTGGCGTTGAGCACGGGAGCCGAGGACACGGTGGACAGATCGTCGCGATAGAGATTGATATCCAGAATGCCGACCGGAATCTCGCGATGTTCCAATTCGCTGATCTTGCGCGCAAGGCGCTGCGCCAGAGGAACGCCGCGGCGGCGAATGCCTATAAAGGCCAGGTTATCGAGATTTTCCGTTCGTTCCAGAATTTCGTGCGCAAGCCGGACCAGCGAACGGTCGATCTCGGATGCGCTCATCAGTTGAGCCTTCTCGCGAGTGACGGGCATAGCCTGAACGCTCAGGGTATCACAAAGCGTCTCGGCGAGAACCCGGTAACGGGCACAGAAACAGAAGCGGAAGCAGTTCAGTACCGCTTCATGCGGCTGCGGATGCGACGCGCGAGTCTTTCAATCTCCTCGGTCTTCTTGATCGCGGATACGGAGAGGACAAACTCGGTGCTCTTCGCCAATTCGGTTTTCAGCTCTTCGGCAAGTTTGGCCAGCGCCTCGGCGTCATCCACATTTTGCGCATGATCGGCTTTGACGATCTCGTCTTTCTGGAGACGCCCGTTCGGAAGGCGTACCTCGTGGCGAGAACTACCTTGGGCAGGGGACTCCTCAACGTCCTGAGCCGGACTCGACAGACCCAGAATTACGAACACGAGGAGGAGGAGAGAGAGCCAGAGGGACTTCATGGTGCGCGCGTAAGCCCATGATATCGTGCTTACGCGCGCACCGGATTCCTAGTTGGAGGCGCGGCGCCGCCGAAGAAAGAGGAGACCGGCAAGCCCCCCGGTGACCAGCAGGATCGTTCCCGGTTCGGGACTGTCGAGGATCAACGGCGGAGTGATCGGATTCGTTGTCGGCGAAACGATCGGCGGAGTGCTCGGTACCGGCGCTGTGAAGTTACTCACCACCGGCGCCCCAAAACTCACGGGTGCGTAACTACCCGAAGAGATGATGTTAGGACTGAAACTGGCAGTTGTTGACGTACTGAACCAGGCGCTAAGGTTCCCAGACGTATTGGCAGTCAGATAGGACGACGGAGTCGAACTGACCATCCCATAGTTGCTGAGTACCGTCGTCATCGGCGAATACGCCATGCCGGTGTAACCGTTCGAGACAAGGTTCTGATAACCCGAAGTGCTGCTCAAACCACTGCTGTAACCGTATACGGAAGCGACATTGCTGAAAGCGGAGTACGACGTCTGCATGCCGCCGACGGAATTGTACGCGCTGAGCGTGCCGCTATTTACACCGGACATCAGGGGAGCAAAAGCGTTGAGCGAACCGCCGTTGACTCCCGTGACCATGGGAGTGAACGGCACAAAACTGACGTTCTGGCTGCCGTAGGAATCCGAAGATTGCCAAGCGGCCAGAGCCGGGGAACTGTACCCGTAATAGTAACTCAGCGTGTTGGCGTGAACTGAGCTAACGAATGCTAACCCACTCAACAGGGCCAACCCACCTCCGATGCGGACAGCCTGTGTCATTCGCATTTAAGCCAACCCTACCTTTGATCCGCGGGTGCCTTATTTTGTTTCGTTGCTTGTTGCGGTTACACCGCGAACAGACCGGGTACACACAATTCACCCGCGCGACCTATGGTCCCGGTATGATTATTATGATCCACACATGAGAGAAGTCAAGCTGGGAATCATAGGGGTAGGGAATGTAGGAACTGGCACCCTCACGATCCTGATCGAGAACCATGACCAAATCGCCGCTAAACTAGGCTTTTGTTTAGAGTTAACGGCAATATGCAGCCGGTCTATCCACACCCGCGCAGTACCTCCAGTACCTCCTTCTGTAAAGCGCACTACTGATTGGCGGGAGGTCGTTTCTGATCCCGAGATCGATATTGTTGTCGAATTAGTCGGCGGAACCGGGGTCGCTCGGGAGATTATCGACTCGGCTATCGATCACGGAAAATCGGTTGTAACGGCTAACAAGGAGCTGATGGCGGAGCATGGGTCGGCGATTTGGGACCGCGCGATCCGTTCCCGGATCAATTTGGCGATGGAAGCGAGCGTCGCCGGAGGCATACCCATCCACGCAGTACTCCGGGAGGGAATATCGGGCGACCGGGTGACGGCACTGTTCGGTATTCTGAACGGGACCAGCAATTTCATCCTGACCGAGATCGAGAAGCACGGAAGCGGATTCGATGCGGTTTTGGCAGAAGCGCAGCGGTTGGGTTACGCCGAAGCGGATCCGAGCGCCGATGTCGATGGTCCGGATGCGCGCTCGAAACTCGCGATCCTCGCCGCGCTAGCCTTCGGGGAGCGCATCACCCCGTCCGATATTTACATGGAAGGCATTCGCCGCATTACGCCGGTCGATTTTCAATACGCAAAGCAACTGGGCTTTACGATCCGGTTGGTTTGCTCGGCGCGGCAGACCGACCAAGGATTGCTGCTGGCCGTTCGTCCATCACTGATTCCGTTGTCGACGGTTCTGGCAGGCGTTAAGGGCGCTTACAATGCTGTCTGGGTGTTAGGGAAGTACGGCAAGGATACGTTTTACTACGGCCGCGGCGCAGGCCCACAACCGACCGGTGTTGCGGTGGTGAGCGACCTGATGCGGGTGGCGCGAGAGATCCGATGCGGCAGCCCGGAGCGTGTCTCCCCATTCGCGCACGAACGTTTGGGAGAGTACAAGCCGATCTCGATTACACTCAACCGGGCCGCGTATTACCTCCGTTTTCGGGTAGAAGATGCCCCTGGCATCATCGCCCGGCTGGCAACGGCGCTGGCCAATCAAGGCATCAGTATCGATTCGGTGCTGCAGTTGCCGATCGAGAACTGGCGGGACCTGCCGTTTGTCATTACCGTCGAACCTACGTCGGAAGAGAATGTGCGTGCCGCCATCCGTGAAATGCGGGACATGAACTTCCTTCTGGAACCGCCACTCGTCATGCCAATGGAGGCTTCGCTATGAGATTCACGTTATTGGGGGTCGTGGTGCTGTCCGCGGCCTGGGGCCAGGTGGCTGGAACGGCGAATGCCGGTTACCGGACGCCCGCGGGTCGTGCGCAGGTTGCTGCCTCGCTTTCGGCGGCGGACAGAGATGCGCGGCAGCGCCCGGCGGAGCTCGTCGGCGCTTTGGATTTGAGGGAGGGCATGACGGTAGTAGACCTCGGCACGGGCGTCGGCTATATGCTTCCTTATCTCAGCCGTGCAGTTGGCCCGACGGGAGTGGTGGTTGCGGAGGATATTCAGACGGATTTTCTGGATGCCGCGCGCGCCAAGGCGGAGCACGAGAACTTGGGGAACATACGGTTCCTATTAGGTACGGATCACGATCCGGGGCTGTACCCGGACTCGGCCGACCTCATCATGGTGCTCGATGCATACCATCATTTTGATTATCCGGCGCAGATGCTCGCACATTTGAGCAGGGCGTTGCATGCGCAAGGCCGGCTGGCAATCATCGAGTACTATAAACGGCGCGGCGCGATGGGCGGTTCGAATTCCGATCTTGCGTTGACCCACATTCGGATCGACGCGGACGATCTGGTGAGGGAAGTGGAATCAAACGGATTCCATTTGGTGTCGCGTCACGATCACGTCCCGGGGAGCCAGTACATCGCCATATTTGCGAAGAAGTAGGCTCGGTGTGATACTCTTGCAATGATCCCTCACAGGCCGGAGAGGTGGCTGAGTGGTCGAAAGCAGCGGTTTGCTAAACCGTCGTAGGGTCTAAAGCTCTACCGAGGGTTCGAATCCCTCCCTCTCCGCCAGCCATTCAAGGCGCATCAGACCTCAAAAACTATCTGTACTCAACCTAATTTCGCGCCTATGGAACCGGACATAGAAGCGGAAGACCGAGGCGAACTCCAGTCTCTGATGGAGCCGCTGCTCATTACGGGCAGCGCCCGTCACCGCGCCGAGCTTACTGCCTTGCTCTCGACCTGACCCAGAAGTCCGCCGGCTTCCGCCGCAGCCTGCCTCCCGCCATTCTCGGCTCGCTCGCCGACCTGGTGCGGGCGATGAACTGCTACTACTCCAATCTCATCGAGAGGCACGACGCGCACCCCATCGATATCGAACGGGCGATGAAGAACGACTACAGCGAGGATCGCCGCAAACGCGACCTGCAACTCGTAGTCAAAGCCCATCGCGGTGTAGAAGGGATTGATGCTGGCGGCGTCACAGGGCACGCCGCAGTCCTCGCCGACAGCATTTCCGAGATTCATCGGAGATTCTGCGAGCAACTGCCGGACGATCTACTCTGGGTCGAAGACCCGGCCACTGGCGCGCGCCAGGCCCGCCGTATCGTCTCCGCCCTGGCTTGTCGTTGTTCGTCGGACCAAGGGTCCGCAGACCACTCCCGCAGAATCTCGCTCGTGGAAGCCGCGCCTCAGATGTGCGCTCACTGATACTTACACTGCGAATCGTCCCGATGAGAATAGTAGACCTTGTAATTCGAAGCCTTCGGGTCCATGCAGCCGCTCAGATTGAGCAACTCGACGCTGCGAAACTCGACCGGATGACTTTCCGACTGAAGCGAAATGTATCCTTGCTCGAGTAGCATTCCGTCCTTCTTCACAGCCGGATCGAAGTTCGTTACCGACCCTCCTCCGATCTGGGGTTTTTCATAACTCAAAACGGTCTGCCCGTTCACGCGGTGGATCACTTTATCCGATCCGTGCACCTCCGCTTCTACTGTCACCCATTGATCGTCGCGAAAAGTCTCCGAGGTCGAGTTCTTACAGTGTGTCGTGAACAGCTTTCCGTCGATCTCGACGTTCGTTCCCGGTGTACAGAGGTTCGCGGTGGGACGATCGCCCGTCGGACCGCCGCCGAGCAACTGGACTTCAATGGAGATCGGGAAGTCCTGATCCTTGCCCATCGTTTCGGGCGGCTGGCAGTGAATCATGATGCCGCTGTTTCGGAACGCCCAGGAGGGGCCGCCTTTGGCCTGCTCGCCCGTAAACCTGTACACAACCTTGATTACGTAGTGCGAGAACGGGGTCTTGTAGAAGATGTGGCCGAACCGGTTTCGGAACTCATCGTACTTCTCGTATCCGACCTTCATCACTCCGTCCTCGACGCGAAACGTGTTTCCGAAGTTGTCGCCGAGCTTGTAACCGGTGATCTTCGGAACCCAGCCGTCGAGGTTCTTTCCATTGAACAGCGGGATCCATTCGGGACGAACCGCGTTCGGCCCGCTTTGTGCGAACGAGGGTACGCCGACAACGAGCGCACCGATCAGGAGTAGGAGTGAACGATAAGAACGCATTTGTCTGTAGCTTACATCCGCACCCAACACGGTTGTGGCCAGGGCAATCATCCGGGCCAGGAACGATCGAGAATCGCGCGTGTCTTCCCGAGCCGTTGACGAGACGCTCCGAAGGTTCGGCCGGGCTCGCTTGCGAGGCGCGCCGCCAGGAACCCGTCCGCAACCGCGTCCGGCGAAAAGCGTCGCACGAGCGAAGCCCCGAGCAATATTGCGACCGACTCGGCGACCACACGCGCGTCCGCTTCAGACGGGCTCCCGCCAATCATCGCCTCGAGCCTTTCCACGGCCTTGTCGAAGCGGGCATCGGAGCCCCTGGCGAACCGGATCTCGGCGAGCACGGCATCCACCGCATCGGGTTCTTTCCGGATGACGCGCAGCACGTCGAGCGCGATCACATTGCCCGACCCCTCCCAAATCGAATTCAACGGAGCCTCGCGATAGAGTCGCGGCATGAACGATTCTTCGACGTAACCGGCGCCGCCGAGGCACTCGAGCGCCTCGGCAACGAGCACAGGGGTCCGCTTGGCAATCCAGAATTTCGCAACCGCAGTTGCAAGGCGGGCAAACGCATGCTCGCCGGAGTTCGAGGAGCGCGCATCGAAAGCTCGCGCCAGGCGCATCGTCACCAGCGTAGCCGCCTCCGACTCGAGCGCGAGATCGGCGAGCACGGCCTGCATCAGCGCTTGATCCACCAGCATCCTGCCGAATGCCGCGCGATGCCGCACATGATGGAGTGCCTCCACCACCGCGCGGCGCATCAGCGCGGCCGAACCGATGCAGCAATCGAGCCGTGTGTGCTGCACCATCTCCATGATGGTCGCGATGCCGCGGCCTTCCTCGCCGATGCGCCTCGCCCATGCGTCCTGGAATTCGACCTCGCTCGATGCGTTCGACCGGTTCCCGAGCTTGCGTTTCAAACGTTGAATGTGGAAAGCATTGCGGTCACCATCCGGAGTCCATCGCGGAAGAAAGAAGCAGGTGAGGCCATTGCCGGTCTGCGCGAGGACGACAAACCCGTCCGACATCGGGGCGGAACAGAACCATTTATGGCCAGTGATGCGATACCCGTCGTCGCCGTCCGGTTCGGCAATGGTGGTATTCGCGCGGACATCCGAGCCGCCCTGCTTCTCCGTCATTCCCATGCCGATCAACGCGGCGGATTTCGCCGTGTGTGGAATGAAGCGAGCATCGTACACGCGCGAGGATAGCTGCGCGCGCCATTGCTCGAAAAGATTCGGATCGAGCCGCAGCACCGGCACCGCGGAATACGTCATCGACAACGGGCACAAGTGTCCCGCCTCATTCTCGCCCGCCAGCATCATCAGTGCCGCGCGCGCAACGTGTGCACCGGGCCGCTCGTCCACCCAGGGCAGATTGTGCAACCCGTTTCCTACCGACAGGCGCATCAATTCGTCCCAGGCGGGATGGAATTCGACCTCGTCGCGCCGGTGCCCGAAGCGGTCGTGAGTTTCGAGTACCGGAGGGTAATCGTTGGCCTGAAAAGCCCAACGGATCGCTTCGCTTGTTCCCACCGCCGCGCCGAACTGTTCGAGTTGCGAAACGGCCCACGCGGCGCACTCGCGCTTTACGGATTCCATCAAAGCAGCGTCGGTAGTGAAGAGGTTCACATCCGCGAGCGGCGGCGGCTGATTGATGACAACGTGAGTCGGATGCTTCATCCGTCCGTATGGTACACCCGAGATTCTCGGACGTCGTGCTTGATCCGGGTGCCGCGCTGCGCTCTGAATAGAAGAAGGCAACTGATATGAAAGCCGCGATCCTAACTTTGCCCGCCAAGGCTGCCGCAAACCCGCTGAACATCGAAGACATCCCACGTCCGCAACCGCAGTCGGGACAGGTTCTACTTCGAGTGCGCGCCTGCGGTGTGTGCCGCACCGATCTTCACATTGTCGAAGGCGAATTGCCGCCGATCCACCCGGGAATGATCCCCGGCCATCAGATCGTCGGAGAAGTTGCGGGCGGCACGGCGGCCGGTCTGGCGGACGGCACTCGCGTCGGAGTCTCCTGGATCGGGGGAACCGACGGGACCTGCTGGTATTGCAAGCACGGGTACGAGAATCTCTGCGATGCCCCAACGTTCACCGGCTACTCCGTTCCAGGCGGGTATGCGGAGTATGCCGTGGCACGAACGGATTTTGTGTTTCCGCTGCCCGAAGCGCTGGACGATCTGCACGCGGCTCCGCTGCTTTGCGCCGGCATTATCGGCTATCGGAGTCTCCGGGTTGCGGAGGTGCAGGAAGACGAGAGAGTCGGGTTGTATGGCTTCGGCGCATCGGCGCACCTGGCGATCGCCGTGCTGCACGCGTGGAACTGCAAGGTGTACGTTTCCACTCGGGGAAGTTCCCATCGCAACCTCGCCCGCTCGCTGGGCGCTGAGTGGGTGGGCAGTGAAGACGAGAAGCCGCCGGTGGAACTGGATCGTGCCATTACGTTCGCCCCCAGCGGCGACGTCGTAATATCCGCGCTTTCCAGCCTGCGCAAAGGCGGCGTCGTCGCTATTAACGCGATTCATCTCGATCGTATCCCGCAGTTCGACTACGACCATCTGCTGTGGGGCGAACGTCAAATACGAAGCGTCGCGAACATGACTCGGCAGGACGCGACGGAATTCCTTCAGATCGCCGCAGATATCGGGTTGCGCCCGCGAGTGACCTCCTTCTCGCTCGATCAGGCGAACGAGGCGCTCCAGGCGGTGAAGGGCGACCGTATCGACGGCGCTGCCGTTATCCTGCCCTGAAAAAATCCGGAACGCTCGGAACTTTTCCCGCTGCTCCCTCGTTGTGTCTATACATAGAGACGAAAGGGGAGCAATGAGTAAACCGGAACCGATCGCGAGCGAATTTCTTCCCGGAACGCTGGCTATGTTGATCCTGCGCGTATTGTCGCGGGGGCCGATGCACGGCTATGCGATCGCCAAGCGGGTTCGAGACGCCTCCGAGGATGCACTCGAAATCGAGGACGGATCGCTGTATCCCGCGCTGAACCGGCTGCTGGTTAAGGGCTGGCTGAAAGCGGAGTGGGGAGTATCGGAGAACAACCGGAAGGCGCGGTTTTACGAGTTGACGCCCGCGGGTAGAAAGCAGTTGGCCGTGGAAGCTCGCGAGTTCGACCGCTTGGTAAGCGCCATTCAGTTGGTGATGAGGACCGTGTAACAGGAGCAGGGATGAATCGGGCAAAAGAATTGTGGAACCGGATGCGACACCTGGGGAGTCGCGAGAAATTCGAATCGGATTTGGCCGAGGAGATCCGCATTCACCTCGAGATGAGGGCAGAAGAACTCGAGGCGCAAGGGCTGACGCGAAAGGAAGCGAAGCTACAGGCCAAGCGCGAATTCGGGCCGTCAGCGCGGGCGCAGGAAGATTCGCGCCGAGCCTGGCACTTCCAGTGGCTGGAAGATTTGGGCGGCGACCTGAGATACGCGTGGAGGGCGTTCCTTCGATCGCCGGGATTCGCGGCCGCCGGAATCTTCTCGCTGGCGCTCGGAACCGGCGCGAACACCACGATGTTCACGTTGACGACCCAACTGCTCATCAACCGTCCGTCGGCCGTGCAGCCGGAGAGTATCGTCACTATGCGCTTGGGTGGCCGCAGCCATGCCGAACAGCGGGAATACAGGATGGTGCGCGATTGCCGCGTATTTGCCGGCGTCGCGGGCATACACGAAGAGTCGGAGGTGAACTGGCGCGAAGGGAGTGAGAGTCGCCGGCTTAAGGTGATGCGCGTGACCGACAACTTCTTCGAAGTTACCGGTACTCCTGTGATGCTGGGCCGCGGAATAGCGCCGGGGGAAAAGAACGGCGTCGTTCTGCATTATGCCTTCTGGAAAGCCCGCTTCGGCGGCGACCCGGGCGTCGTCGGCCGCACCCTCGTGCTGGACGGCCGTCCGTTTACCATCCTCGGAGTTCTGCCTGAGAATCATCACACTATCGTGGGCTTTGGTTTCGCGCCGGAGATGTACGTGCCGGTGACAGACGAACGCGAACCCGTAAAGTTGGTGGTGCGGTTGCCCGACGGTGTAAGCTCTGCCGGGGGTCTCGAGAGATTGAAGGCGATTTGCGCGCGTATCGACAAGATATTCCCTCCGACGGGGGAGCCGCGGGCTCGGAATGCCGCTGTTGAAGAAGTGGTCGGCACAGCCTGGTTGAAGAACAGGAAAGCGATGGTGTTCGTCGCGTTCTTCGCCCTGCTGATGGTGGTTGCGGGACTGGTGCTGGTCGTCGCATGTGCCAACGTTGCAAGTCTTCACCTGGCGCGTGCAGTCAGCCGTCGGCAGGAATTGTCGGTGCGGCTGGCGCTGGGTGCGGGGCGCGCGCGCGTGATTCGACAGTTGCTTGCCGAGAGCCTGCTGATGGCAATTCTGGGCACCGCCGCCGGAGTCGGGCTAACAGTGCTATTGACGGATCTGCTCGACGGGTTGCCGTTGCCTTTGCCGATTCCGGTTCGGTTGTCGCTGCAGCCCGACTGGCAGTTGTTTGGCTACGCTCTGCTGGTGGCTATCGGCGCCGCGCTGGTATCGGGAGTAATGCCGGCTTTCGCCGCGACGCGATCAAGTGTGCTGACCGGACTGAAGAGCGCGGAGCGTAATGTCGGGGCCGGGGCGTGGTCGTTGCGCAACGTAGTAGTTGGAGGGCAGCTGGCCGTGACCGCGGTGCTGCTGGTAACCGGCTTCCTGTTTTTGCGGAACCTCGCCCAGGCGAGCAGCATGGATCCGGGATTCGACGCAGAACACACGATTTGGACCACCCTGCGCCTGGTTCCCGAGCGGTATCCGACGCGCGAACAACGTGAGGAGATAACAAACCGCGCGCTCGCGACTGTTCGCAATCAGCCGGGAGTGGAATCGTCCGCGCTGGCTGAAGTGATTCCGCTGAATGACGGACGGACCATCGCTACCAACATGAGAACCGACGTCGATACGCACGGTCAAACGATCCGGGCTCAGATGAACGCGGTATCGCCCGACTACTTCCGCACAATGGCGATCCCGCTCGTCGCGGGCCGCGACTTCGATGCCGGAGATCGCAAAGGCGCCGAAGAGGTCGCCATCGTGAACGAGGCCATGGCGAACCGGCTGTTTGCGGGCCGTCCCGCCGTGGGACACACCTTTGGTTGGGAACTCGATCGCGGACAGAAGACGCTGCGGATCGTCGGCGTAGTCAGAAACAGCAAGTACATGAGCCTGGGCGAAGACGAATCGGCGGCCATGTACCAGCCGGTTGCGCAGGAAGGCGGCTACGGCGCGACGATTCACCTGCTGATAAGGACGGGGTTGCCGCCAGAATCCGTCGCCCGCGAACTCCGGACGACTCTGCTGCAACTCGACGACACGGCGGCTGTCGAAGCGCGGCCCATGAAAGCGGCGCTGGGGTTTGCGTTCCTGCCGAGTCGCGCGGGCGCGGCTCTGTTGGGTTCGATGGGTGGCTTGGGATTGTTGCTGGCTGCGCTGGGATTGTACGGTGTGCTCGCCTACGCCGTCAGCCGCCGCGTGCGGGAAATCGGATTGCGTATGGCGTTGGGTGCGAGTCCGGGCGCTGTCGTTGCGATGGTCTTGCGTCAGAGTTTCGTGCTTGTCGCAGCCGGCGCCGGAACCGGGCTGTTGATCGCGGCGTTCATCACGCAGCCGCTTTCGATGTTTCTGGTGCCCGGGCTGAAGCCAACCGACGTGATCACCTACACCGCGGTCGCTTCCTTGCTCGTTATTCTTGGTTCGCTGGCGAGCGCCGGTCCAGCGCTGCGTGCAGTTCGCATCGACCCGACAACGGCGCTTCGCTACGAGTGATTCAGGCCAGCGTCATTCCGCCATCCACGATGATGGTCTGCCCGGTTATGTAATTGGAGGCGTCGGCGGCCAGGAATACAGCGACGCCTTTCAACTCTCCGGGAAGTCCGGCGCGCCGCAGTGCGGCAGCGTGACGGACCGCCTGTTCGGCGTTATCCCAGATCAGCGCGGTCATGCGAGTCTCGAAGAGTCCCGGCGCGATGCAGTTCACGCGAATACCGTGCGGGCCCCATTTCACCGCAAGTTCGCGGGTCAGGGCGATCAAGCCTCCCTTGGATGCGACATAGCCGCAGGTAGGAATGTCGGGCGAGATGCCGCCTTGCACGGCATTCACGGAAGACACGTTGATGATGCGGCCGTACGAGCGCGCGATCATATGGCGCCCGGCGAACTGAGCGAACAGGAACGCACCGGTGAGGTTCGTTTCGATAACGCTATGCCATTTGTCGAGCGGCATGTCCTCGGCCGGCGCACCCCAGGTGATACCCGCATTATTTACCAGGACGTCGATTTTTCCGAATGTTTGAATGCAGCGATCGACAGCGGCGCTCGCCTGGAGATGATCCGCAACATCACAGATCATGCCGTCGCAGCGGAATCCGCAGCCCCGCAGTTCGGCGACGGCCGGTTCGAGCCACTGCTCCCGGCGCGCCAGGATGAACACCGACGCACCGGCTTCGGCGAATCCTTCGGCAATCTCCTTGCCGATACCGCGTGAACCGCCCGTAACGAGAGCCACGCGATCGGTCAGATCGAACAACGTCTTCACCGCACCACATTGTGTTTCCATACCGACATAGAATATATACGACTCTGATGCTCCGAATACGTTCCTGAATGAGGAGGAAGACCGATGGCACAAATGCTTCGACGCCGTATGCGCTCCGAAGATGCAATGTTCCTTTACCTGGAGCGCCGCGAAATGCCGCTCCACATCGGCAGTGTTTTCACCCTCGACGGGCCCTTTCCTGAAGGGGGCGAACTCATCCTCGAAGAACGCTTGCCGGAAATCCCTCGATACCTGCAGCGCCTGATCTTCACGCCGTTCAACCTGACGCACCCGGCTTGGGAGTTCGATCCCGAATTCGACATTCGCAACCACGTTCGCCGGTTGCGTATCGATCCACCGGGCACCGACCAACAACTCTCCGAACTGTCCGGCCGCATTTTCACGCCTCTCATGGATCGCAACAAGCCATTGTGGGATCTCACGATTGTCGATGGTCTCGAGGGCGGACGTTCGGCGTTGATCTCGCGCGTACACCATTGTCTTGTCGACGGCGTCTCCGCAACGGGGTTGATGAGCCTCCTGCTCGATACGACACCCATCCCGCGCAGACAGGAACGGAGTCCCCTTGAAGCTCCGCCACTGCCTGGGGCCGGCGAGTTGCTCGTCGAAAGTCTTGCCATGGGATGGCCGGCATTGGTTGAGCGGGCCGTCGAGGCGCACGTGAAGTTTGTGAAGGTCGCACAGGGATTGATGGACAAAACCGGCCTCCGCACGCTGCTGTCAGTTGCGCCGGAACTGCTGCGGCCCGTCGAGTGGCTGCCATTCAACCGGCCGTGCTGCGGGGTACGCGAGCACTGCTGGACTACTTTCGCTTTTGCAGAAGCGCGAGCGATTCGGGCGAAACTAGGCGGCACCATCAACGACGTCGTGCTCGCGGCGGTGGCCGGCGCCGTAGCGCGATACGTGACCGCGCACCGCGAATCCACACAGGGCCGCTTCGTGCGCATCATGGTCCCCGTAAGTCTCCGGACCGAGGATCCGCGGGGCGACACCGGCAATCTGGTTTCGATGCTGCCGTTGAGTGTCCCCTTGGATATCGAAAATCCGGTAGCCCGCTTGCACGCCGTGGCGGCTCGGAGTGCGGCACTGAAAGGTGCGCGGGTTGCCGACTTGATCGCGCTCTTCGCGACGTGTGCCGGCGCTGCGCCGGCCCTACTGCAAAGCGGATTCGGAGCCTTGCCCTTTATGTCGCTGCCTTCGCCGCTGATCAACATGGTCTGCACCAATGTGCCGGGCCCGATGATTCCGCTATATAGCGGCGGACGTCAGGTGGAGATGTACTATCCGCACGTACCCGTCGGCAACAACGTCGGACTGGGCGTGGCGATCCTCAGCTACAACAAGAATCTTCATCTGGGCATCACTTCGGACGTACAGGCGGCCCCGGACGGCCAACTCTTTCGCGATTACCTGGCCGAATCGTTCAGTGAATTGCGCGCGGCGGCGGGTGTCGCGCCGGCACCTCCACCGAAGGCGGCCGCCGCGGACGTCAATCCACGAACACAACGCAAGACTCCGGTGAACGTTTAGCTCTCGCTGCGTGTAGCAGCTTCGGCATTAGACCTACCAGTGAAAATTGAAGCGCCGCCCAATGATCATTTTCACCAGCAAATGATCGGTGGCCTGCGTTATCCCGACGCCCACCCCCAGGTTGAACTCCCATTGCGGGCCGAAGTCGACGTCGAGAGCCGGAATGAGTTGCTCGCCTTGATCGCGAAATGGTTGGACGAGCCCGATGGGGCCGAGTGAACCGTAGTACTCGAGCCCGGCTTTGACTCGTCTCGTGACGTCATAGCTGAACTTGAAATTCGGCGAGAAGTCCCAGCCGTCATGAGCCGTCAGCCCGTGAATGGATTTTCCAACTGTTGGGTTGAAGCAGAGGTACCAGTGCCCTAATTCTCTATCGATGATCGGACGGATTTCCCAATTCCAGGTGTCGCTCGAATACATCGCTCGCTGATAGCCGAACTCCGTCGATACGCTGACGCCAACGGGCCAGTGCCAGGATTCGGGCGCTCGCACCCGCGGCCGGATATGTGTCCCCACGAAGTTATAGCCATAGCCCGGCGTGTTCGCCGTGAACAAATACCACCCCAATTCCGCCCAACTATTCAGGCCCGCCGTGATTTCGAGGGTCTCGTGGAGCGCGTGATTTGTTGGCCAAACGCCAGCCACCGGCGACTTCGTGCCTTCGAATGTGAAGTTCGAGTGGATTTCAGCCATGACGGTGTGCGGGGCGACCGTTTCGGATCCGTACACCTGGATCTCGTAGTTATCTTGAGCGGCCATCGGCATCACCAGACAGCCGAGGACCGGCAGGCTCCGTATCAGGAGCGGAAAACGGGGCATAGAATCAGATTATAGGTATGTCTTCCCGATTACTGCTCCCGGTGTGCCTGTTCGCGATGGCCGGAGTCTCTTACGCCGCGGACGCACCCTCCACTTCCGGTGTCGATCTGAACGCGATGGATACGTCCGTCAGTCCATGTCAGAACTTTTATCAATATGCCTGCGGCGCGTGGCGAAAGAGCCATCCCATCCCGGCGGACCGTTCGCGCTGGAGCCGCTTCGATCAGCTTTCCGAACAGAATCTCCAAATCGAGCGGCAGATCCTCGAGAAAGCGGCGGTTGCTTCGCAAAGCCGCACCCCGATCGACCAGAAGATCGGCGATTACTACGGCGCCTGCATGGACGATGCGGCCATCGAAGCGAAAGGCGTGCAACCCATCGCGGACGATCTGGCACGCATCGACAAGCTGCACTCGAAGGCCGATGTGATCAATGAAGTGGCCCGGTTGTACCGGCGCGGTGTGCGGGTACTGTTCGCTTTCGGCGTCCGTCCCGATGCCAAAAACTCGAACGACCAGATCGCCAACGTCGACCAGGGAGGCTTGAGCCTTCCCGACCGGGATTTCTATCTGAAGACCGATCCTCGTTCCACAGCGCTTCGGGACAAATTCGAAGAGAACGTCCGAACGATGTTCGACCTGCTGGCGAAGGCGCAAGGAAAAACCGATTCCTACGCCGGGGCCGAAGCAAAGACGGTGATAGGTATAGAAACCGCACTCGCCAAGGTTTCGCTCGATCGTGTTGCACGGCGGAATCCCGACAACACCTATCACAAGATGACGGTCGAGGAATTGAGTGCGATCGCTCCGGAGGTGCCGTGGAAGCAATTCTTCACCGATGCAGGGCTGCCCCCGATCAAGTCTCTTAACGTCGGTTCGCCGGACTTCATGAAAGGAATGGATGCGGAACTCCAGTCCAGGAGTCTCGACGAATTGAAAACGTACCTCCGCTGGCACGTCCTCGACTCGAACGCAAATCTGCTTCCGAAAGCGTTCCGCGAGGCCAACTTCGATTTCTTCGGCAAGACTCTTCAGGGTGCGAAGGAGATGCCCGCGCGTTGGAAACAATGCGTGCAGGCAACTGACCGCGCGCTGGGTGAGGCGCTCGGGCAGAAATTCGTCGAGGTAGCGTTCGCCGGTTCCAGCAAAGCGAAGGCGCTCCAACTGGTCGGCGAAATCGAAGGGTCGATGGAACACGATATCAAGTCGGCCGATTGGATGACGCCCGCCACGAAGGACCAGGCGTTGACCAAGCTCAAGCAGGTTAGCAACAAGATCGGTTACCCCGACAAGTGGCGCGATTATTCCAGCGTGAACATCGTTCGCGGCGATTACTTCGGCAATGCCGTTCGCGCCCGTGAATTCGAAGTCCGCCGTAACCTCGACAAGCTTGGCAAGCCGGTGGACAAGACCGAATGGGGCATGACGCCGCCCACGGTGAATGCGTACTATGCGCCATCGCAGAACAACATCAACTTCCCCGCGGGAATCCTTCAGCCGCCGTTTTACAATGCCGAGGCCGACAATGCGGTGAACTATGGCGCGATCGGTGTCGTCATCGGGCACGAATTGACGCACGGCTTCGACGACCAGGGCCGCCGATACGACGGGACCGGAAACCTGCGCGATTGGTGGACCCCGGCGGATGCAAAGGCATTTGAAAATCGCGCCGCCTGTGTCGTCAGCGAGTACGGAGATTTCAGTCCGGTTGAAGGTGTGAAGTTGAACGGCAAACTCACGCTCGGAGAAAACGCAGCCGACAACGGCGGAATCCAACTCGCCTACATGGCCCTGATGGACAGCCTCGCCGGCAAGGTTGTACCGAAGAAGGACGGCTTCACTCCGGAGCAGTTGTTCTTCCTCGGCTACGCTCAGATTTGGTGCGAAAACACCACCGAGCAATCGTCGCGCCTGCAAGCCCTGACGAATCCGCACTCGCCCGGACAGTTTCGTGTGAATGGCGTTGTGCAGAACCTTCCGCAGTTCCGGGAGGCGTTCTCGTGCAAAGCGGGAGATCCGATGGTTTCCGCGTCGCCTTGCCGCGTCTGGTAAACAAGTAAGGATGACCAAATACCTCGGAGCGATTTTGCTGACGGCAGCCTGGGCGGCCGCGCAGCCGAACACTCTCACGCCCCAGGAGAAGAAGGACGGCTGGATTCTTCTGTTCGATGGAAAAACCCTGAACGGATGGGTAGACCCCCGGCAGAAGACGCCGCCCGGAGACGCGTGGAGCATCGAAGACGGGTGTATCCGAACGATCAAGGACGCGCGGATCACAGAGGATCTTTTCACCCAGCGCAAGTTTCGCGACTTCGATCTGGCATTCGAGTGGCGCATCTCGCCCGGCGGCAACAGCGGTGTGAAGTATCGGATTCAGGACACCATCTGGATCGTCCCTTCGAAGCCTCACGAGCGCTTCGAAGCGCAGGTGGAACGCTCGTTGGCGGAGCCGATCAAAACGCGGCCCGATCACGGGCAGGACTACGTCGTCGGATTCGAGTATCAGATCACGGACGATAGATCGAACGGTGATGCCAAGAGCAACAGCAAACATACGGCGGGCGCACTCTACGACATGGTGGCGCCAACCGGCGTCGTGCTGAAGCCGGTCGGCGAATTCAATCAGTCCCACATCATCGTGCGCGGCGAACACGTTGAGCACTGGCTGAACGGCGTGAAAGTTGTGGACTCATCGCTCAATTCGCCCGCGGCGATGGAGGGGATCAACAAGCGCTGGTCGGTGGCGCCGCAAGTCCTCGCACTCTTGGCGAAGCAGCCAAAGAAGGATTGTCCGGTTTCGTTGCAGAACCACGGCGATGACGCGTGGTTCCGCAGCATTAAGGTGAAGATCCTGAAGTAACTACAGAATGTTCACGGCACGGGCGGCGACGATGGCCACCGTGCCGAGCGAAATCAGCGCTTGCACCATCATGAGCGCCTTTGCCCATCGCGAAAGCACGGGCACATCTGTTGGCGAAAACGCTGTGCTCGTGTTGAATGCCAGGAACAGGTAATCGACAAATCCCGGACGCCAATGCGGCGGGCGCATATCGTCAGGCAGCGTCATCTGTGGAAACAGAAACGAGCCGCAGTCGTGTCGGTGGCGTGATGCTCTTCGATGTGGTCCGCCGGCATCGAGCCGCCAATACCAAGACGCAAACAGAAGAATATTGCCGACCCATAGTGCGGCCGCCGCGGTAAGCAGGTCTTTCGGCGACTCCCGATGAGAAGGCAATCCCGCCACGAGCAGTACGAGCGAACTGGCGATGTCCACGCTCACGATGCCCGTCAGAATGTGGCCTGCAATCTGTGTTGTGCGATGGTATCCCGCCCGGTGAAGCAGCGAAGAAGGAATGGCCCACGCGCCTACCAGCAGGACGAGCAGCCAGTTCGGTCCGACGCTCAACGAGGACGGCAGGACATACCGCAGACCGGCGATTGCGAGCAGCGCCACCAGCGCAGGCCAGCGGGGCTCAGGCCGCGACAAGTTACTCGACCGGAACCGTCGTGCCCTGCGATTCAGTTTTCACTGACAGCCGATTGATACGATCGTCGATCAGCGCGCGGATCCCCTTGAGGAACTCCACACGCGAGGCACGAAAATGATCGCGCGCCTCTTTCGGTCCGAGGTGGTTCAGCAGGTCGGTCACCGCGGGTCCCACTCCCATGCATCCGCAATTGCAGTTATACCGTTCGTTGCTCATTGCGCCTCCTTCATTTCCACTGTCAATACACCATTATCCAGCCGCGCGCGCGCCGGTGCCAGCGCCGACATACTGGTCGGAAGGCCGATGTGGCGGCGCAGACTTCCGATCTCGACGGTCAATTCGTCGCCCTTCTTAAATACGCTCACCTCGCCTTTGGTGGCGAATGGCAGCGCCAGCCGAACCTCGTAGCGGCCATCGACGTTGGCGAATGTGTAAGGCCGCTCCGTCCGCAGCGGCTTGGCCGGATCCTCGCCCTCAGCATAGATCAGGGCCGCCACGTCTTCCAGACGGTTGACGTTGAGTACCTCCGTTTTCATCAAAGGCACCCGTTTTACCGGCACCGGCGCAAAGTACTCCTCCGCCTCATGCAGCGTGCGCTGCTGCGACTCACGCCATTCGCGGAAGAAACTGTCCTGCACCGCGTCAGGCAGCACGCGATTCGCGATGATCGTGTCCACCGTCAGCCCGTGCAGCGAGAAGTAAACAAATGCGCGCTGTGTCTCCCGCAACACCATCTGTTCGGGGTTCGTGACCAGCCGGACACTGGTGACAGCCGGATCCTCGAGCGCATCCTCGATACCCTGAAGACGCATGAAGAGTTGCTGCACATTCCCGAAATAGCTGTCGGGCGGCAGATCCACCGGACCAATGCGGCTGGCCAACGGGCGCACCGCCTTTAAAAGGCTGCGCTGGAACGAAAAGATGTGCTTCATGTACCAGTCGAGGGTGGTCGGCATGGAAATGAAGCGAATCGATTCCGCCGTCGGCGCGCAGTCGAGGATCACCACGTCGTAGCGATCTTCCCGGCGGTACTGATTGACGTACATCAGCGCGCTCAGTTCCTCCATGCCGGGCAGGATTGCGAGTTCCTGCGCCTGAATGTCGCCCAAGCCGGTGGTCCGCAGGACGCCCATGATGTAGGTCGCGATCTCCGCCCAATGGCGTTTGATCTCGGTCTGAATGCTGACCTCCTGAATGGCCAGATGATCGTTGATCGCCAATGGGTCGGCAGTTTTGCCGTGAAACAGTGCGCCACCCAGGTCGAACGCGTCGCCGAGACTGTGGGCCGGATCGACGCTCATCACCAGCGTGCGATATCCGTGGTGGCTCAACCGAACGCCGGTTGCGGCGGCGAGGCTCGTTTTTCCAACGCCGCCCTTTCCGCTGAACAATAAAATTCGCATCCGATCTTATGATGCACGCAAAAGCATGCGGTGATACAGTGCGGACAGCGAGGACAAGCAACGTGCAGATCGGCTTTCATACCGACGCCTTCAACAGCAGCTATTGGAGTTTCGAACAGTGCCTCCGGTGGGCTCGCCGGAACGGAGTGGGGCTGATGGAGTGCGGCACCATCGACGGCGTGAGTTGGATACACGGGCTCGGCTACCAACCGCATGTCGCGCTCTGGGAGGACCCGCTGCTCCTGCGCAGGAAGATGGATGAGTATGGCGTGCGATTCTCGCAACTCGACGCCGCCTTCCCCATGTCGCGTCCCGAAGCCGAGACCCTCGGTGTCGAGTACATCCTGCATACCATTCGTTGGGCGAAATTAACCGGGTGTTCGATGGTGGACACGACGGACGACCGCGACAAGCCGGCCGGCGCCTCAGACCGCGAAGTGCTGGAACAGATGCGACGGCTCTACAGCCGGGTGGTTCGCGTCGCCGAGGCGTACGGGATCGTTATCAACATCGAGCCGCACGGCTACTACACGACGAAGCCGGACTTTATGGAGGAGATGCTCGGGTTCTGCGATTCGCCGTGCCTGCGAATGAACATGGATACCGGGAACACGTTCATCGCCGGTCAGGATCCGGTTGCGTTTCTCGAGCGCTTCCGCAACCGAGTCAGCCACGTTCACATAAAGGACGTAAGCCCGAGCCTCGCATCGAGCATGCGCGGCGAACTCACCGGTATTGCCGTCAGCCATTGCGCAATAGGCGACGGCGTGAATGCGGAGAATATCCGGCAATGCCTGGCCGTCTTGCGGAATTCCGGCTACACCGGTGTTCTCAGTATCGAGTGCGAAGGTGCGGGCGGGCCGATGATTGAACGCAGCTTAAATTGGGTGCGGCAAGCCATAGCCGCCGCGCAGGCTGCCTGATACACTCATAGTGCGCTGACTTAACTGCAGCGACAACGGATCCGCGCCGCCTGAATGGCTGCATGTCGTCCGGGACTTGATCAAACTCTGACAGGTACCATGGCCATGCTGAACAACCTCTACTTTTCTCTCCCCGAGCGGGGAAGCTCTCCAGAGTGCCAACCATGTGTGTAAGGGCTTTTCTGTCCGCGAAATCCGAGGGCCGCAGGCTCTCGATGATAACCTGCTACGACTACACCTTTGCTCGACTGATCGCGAATACGCCAGTCGACGCGATTCTCGTCGGCGATAGCGCCGTCATGGTGATGCACGGACACCCCTCCACCGTGTCCGCGACGATCGAACTGATGCGCCTGCACACCGAAGCTGTGGCGCGCGGAGCCGCCGATAAATTCATCGTCACCGATATGCCGTTCCTCTCGTTCCGGAAGGGCGTGGCGGCGGCGCTCGATGCCGCCCAAATACTGATGAGCGCGGGCGCTCACGCCGTGAAACTCGAGGGCGTAGACGGTCATGAAGACGCCGTCGAACGGCTCACCCAAAGCGGTATTCCCGTGATGGGTCATCTCGGAATGCAGCCGCAATCGGTTCACGCGTATGGGGGCTTCCGGGTGCGGGGCCGGACCGAAGCTGAAGCCGAACAGATCGTTCGCCGTGCCGCGACTCTCCAGGATCTCGGCGTATTCGCCCTTGTGCTCGAGTGCATTCCTGCCTCATTAGCGAAGAAGATCACCGCCTCTCTCCGCATACCGACGATCGGGATCGGCGCGGGAGCCGGATGCGACGGACAGATTCTGGTGCTCCAGGACATGCTCGGGATGAACGCGGACTTTCGTCCGAAGTTCGTCCGCACGTTTCTGGATGGAACGTCGGCTGTGCATAACGCGATTGCCTGCTTCGACCAGGCCACGAAAAGCGGATCGTTCCCAGCGCCGGAGGAAAGCTATCAATGATGCGCGTATCCCACAGCGTCGAAGAATGGCGAGCCCGGCGGGGCACATTCACAGACCGAAGCATCGGATTCGTGCCCACCATGGGTGCGCTGCATCATGGACACGCGTCGCTCGTGGAACGGTGCAGGGAAGAGAACGAAATTGTTGTCGTCAGCATCTTCGTCAACCCGACACAGTTCAACGATCCGAAGGATCTGGAACGTTACCCCCGCACGCTGGAGCGCGATCTCGAACTTCTGCGGACACTCGGCACCGACGAGGTGTTCGTGCCCGAAGCCGGCGATATGTACCCCCGGGGCCGCCGGTTCCGCATTGAAGCGAATCACATGACCGGAGTGATGGAAGAGGCGCATCGTCCCGGGTTTCTTCAGGGCGTCACGACGGTAGTGCTCAAGCTGGTGAACCTGGTTGGCGCGGACCGCGCGTATTTCGGCGAGAAGGATTACCAGCAACTGCAGACCATTCAGGACATGGCGGAGGAATTCTTCATTCCAACGAAGATCATCGCCTGTCCGACGATTCGTGAAGCTTCCGGCCTCGCGGCGAGTTCGAGAAATGCGCTGCTTTCGGCGGAGGGACGGGCGAAGGCCGCCTGTATTCACCAGGCGCTCGTCGGCTCGGCCGACGCGAACGCCGCCAGCCGGGTGCTGCAACGAGCAGGCTTATCGGTGGACTACGTCGAAGACCATTGGGGCCGCCGGTTCGCCGCCGCATTTCTCGAAGGCGTGCGTCTCATCGACAATGTTCCACTCGCGCCGGGCCATTAGCATGCTGCTCTGTCTCGATGTAGGCAATACGCAAATCTTCGCCGGCGTGTATGCCGGCGATGAACTAAAGACGGCCTTCCGTCGCACTTCAACGATCCGCGCGTCGTCGGACGAGTACGGCACGTTCTTCCGGTCGGTGCTCCGCGAAAACGAAATCGAACCCGAAGCGATTGAAATGGCCGCGATCTGTTCGGTAGTTCCGGACGCAGTGCACTCGCTGCGAAATTGCTTTCGGAAGTATTTCCGGCTCGAACCGTTTGTGCTGGGCCCCGGAGCGAAAACGGGGTTGAAAATTCGCTATCGCAATCCGCTGGAAGTCGGCGCCGACAAGATCGCGAATGCCATCGGAGCCGTCGAGCGCTATCCCGCCCGCAACCTCCTGATCGTCGACTTCGGCACGGCGACCACCCTATGCGCGGTTACGAAGGATCGGGAGTATCTGGGCGGCATAATAACACCGGGCATGCACACCTCCATGACCGCGCTCGAAGCGAATACCGCCCGATTACCGGCAGTAGAGATTGTCAGGCCACCTTCGGTGCTCGGCCGGTCGACTGTCGAAAGCATCCAGTCCGGCTTGTATCACGGGACGCTGGCGACTGTGCGGGCGCTGGTCACGCTTGTTCGCAACGAATGCTTCCCGGGGGATAAAGCGCTGCTGCTCGGCACCGGCGGCCTCGGCCGATTGTTCGAGGACGAGGATCTCTTCGATGCCTTCATCCCCGAACTGCCGTTGGCAGGGCTCCGGCGCGCGGTCGAACTCTCGTCCGCCGAGTCGAAGCCCAAAAAAGTTTAGCGAACTCGTGGCCGGCTTAGCGAACGGCGACGGTGACGCCCGTCTGGCTCGACACGCCTCCGACTACAACGACGACCGGAACTGGACCGGACGGCGCATTCACCGGAACGCGTGCATTCACCTGGAACAAACCGGCTACCGCATCGGGCGCCGATCCCGCGAATAGGACATCCGCCGAGGAGTTTCCGATCAGCACCACCACCGCTCCATCCGGTTTGTGAATGCCATCGGTCACGGATCCGGTCTGCAGCGGCGGTTTCGGAACGCCTTCACCGGTCGCGAAGATTTGGATGATGCTGCCCTTCGCCGCGGGTGTAGCCGCTCCGTTCACGCTGTTATCTTCGTTCAGAATCGAGCCTTGGCCGCTACCGGTCGCATTGCCGGTGAAGATCCCCGGCCCTGCGACGGACACCTGTTGCGTAACCGGCGCGGAACGGATGCCGTTGTATTCCGCAGATATCTGAACGGTCTGCCGCCCCGCGATCTCGTAGGGCACGATGGCGTTGATCTGGCCGTCAGAGGTATAGAGGATCGGCGCCGCGAACTCGTCGAACCACAGTCTCGTACCGGACAGGACAGTATCGACGTTGCCGGCCGGCGTCAATTTGAATTCGACGCCGTTAGCCGGACCGAGTGTCTGGCCTTTGATCGTGACGATCTCACCGGGAGAGACCGCACTCCGCTTGCCGCTTGCCGCGTTCGAGACCTCATTAACAATCGGCGACGGTGCCCCGATCACGTCCAGCCGCACGGGGACGGTAGCGGGAGTCCCCGGCAGGCCGGCCGCGGTGAAAGTAAGGGTTCCGTTGTAGGATCCAGTCGCAAGACTCGTCGGTACCACCGAGACTGTGAAGGTCGCGGGCGTAGCGGCAGTCGCGGGAGAGACGGTCAACCACGTTGCTCCGCCCGTCGTTGCAGCCGCGGCGGTGACGGTCAGCGGACCACCGCCGGCCGATGTCACCGTCACCTGCTGGGTTGGAGGATTCGCGCTGCCGGCCGCGTAGGTGTAGGAAATCGCCGTCGGATTCGTATTGATCGTCTGCGCCTGTGTGATCGCGAAAGTCACCGGCACCGTCAATGGACTGTTGCCGGCCGCGGGCATCGTGATAATCACCGACCCGTTGTATTGGCCCGGAGCCAGGCCGGTCCCGTTCACACTCACCCGTATCGTCGATGCGGTTGTCCCGATATTCGGCGCGGCCGACAACCAGTTCACTGCATTCGTCGTGGATGTCGTGGTGACAAACGAAATCTGCGCTCCCGGTGTTGTCAACGTAAGGTTCTGCGAGTTCGGTGCGGACCCTCCCACGACCTGTGAAAAAGCGAGCGACCGCGGCGAGGTTGCGGCCGTTATCGTCGAAGTCACCTTGAGGGTGACGGGAATGATGCGGCCGGGTGTCAACGCCGGAGACGTGATCGAAATCGACCCGCTGTATGAACCCACCGAGAGATTGGTCGGGTCCGCGCGTACGGTGACGGTCGCGGGTGTGGTGGCACTGCTGGTTTGCAGGCGGATCCAGGAGCCCGAAGTCCCGGTGCTCGGCGATGCGCTAAAGACCACGTTTGAGTTGTCGGTCGTGCTGATGTTGATGGTTTGCGGCGCAGCTGCCGCTCCGTCGAACGCGGCATTGAATGCCAAAGCGAGAGGCGTGATGTTGAACAACGGTGTTGTCGATACTCGCAGCGTTACTGGAATCTGGACGATCGCGCTTCCGTTGGCCGGTGTCAGAACCACGGTCCCGGAACAAGATGTCGGGGTCACAAAGCCCAACAGCTCGACTCCAACGGTAATGGATGCTGGAGCAGTGAACGATTCCGGATAGGCGCGCAGCCAGTTGGCGCCGCAGGTTGCAGGCACGACGGTCGTGGTGACGTTCACGGATCCGCCTGTCGAGCCCACCCCGACGAATTGCGCCAGCACCTGGTTCGCACCACTGATCTGATAATTCAATTCCACAGATGGCACGGTGGTCGTCAGCGTGGTCGTGGCATTCACCGAGAGTTTCACCGGGATCGTCACCGGACTGTTCATCGCTCCCGGTGCAGTGATCGTGATGGTTCCCGAGTATTCCGCTCCGGCCAGATTCACGGGGTTCACGGCGATGCTGAGCGATTGCGGTGTCGTTCCCGATGAAGGGGAAACCGCCAGCCAGTTGCCGCCCGTCGCGGTATTGACCGTCACCGAGTAGTTCAAAGCGGCCGCCGAACTTCCGAGCGGTATGGTCTGTGTCGCCGGCACCGTCCCGCCGATCTGGTAGACGAACTTCGCCGGCGGCGATCCGACAGTTAACAGTGCACCGTTTGCGACGGTCAGCGTTACCGGCAAATCAATGTTCGGATTCGAAGCCGTGGGGGCCGAGATATGAAGGTTCCCTTTATAGAATCCTGGACCCAGTCCGCTGGTTGACGCCGAAACGGCAATCGTTCGAGGCGTGCCGCCCATTAGCGGGGTCGCCGCGAGCCAATCACCTCCGCTGGTGGTGGATGGAGTGATCGCGAAACTGATCGGCGACCCTCCGGATCCGGTTAGATCGAAGGTTTGATAGGGCGGAAAGAACGAACCGATCTGGTAGAAGAACTGGAACCCGGTGGCGCTGGTTGAGATGTTGATCCCCGAGGTGAGATTCAGGGTTACGGGAATCTCCAGGGAACCGCCTGTCGATGGCGTGAGCGTTATCGCCCCACGATAAAGGCCAGGCCCCAGCCCGCCGGTCAAGATCGAAACGTTCAGCAAACTAGGCGCGGTTGCCACCAGCGGCGACACAATCAACCAGTTCAATCCGTTATCGGTGGAAGCTGACGCCGCAAATCCTACAGCGGCCGGAACCGAGGTAACGGCGATCGCCTGGAACGCCGGCGCGACGCCCCCGGCCTGCCCGTTGAAGACGAGGGATTGCGGAGCCACGCTGAGCGATGTCGCATTTTCGACGTCGCCCACCGTGAATGTGACGGGAACCGAAAGCGGGGTATTCGTGGCGCCTGCTGCCTTGATCAGCAACTCCCCTTTATAGATGCCGGGAGCCATTTGTGAGGCGTTCGCATAAATAATGATAGACGCGGGTGTGCCCGAGATGCCGGGACTGGCATACAGCCACGAACCCGTTCCGAACGTCGAGACCGAGATGTTCAGAACCAGCGGGGAACCCGAGGAGTTGACTCCCAGCAGAAAGCTCTGAGAAACGCCGCCGGGTTGCGCTTTTAGCGTTATCGAATCCTGGGCTGGCGCAATCGACTGGCCGAAAACGCTGGACAGGCAGGCCAATAGGGCGAAACTGAGGAACAGCTTCTGAACGAACCGCATGAGTAGACCTCGAAATCCAACTTTATCAGACCCTTTTGTCGGAAAAAATGCTTTCCGTACAGTTTTTGTAACCTAGCCCAAAAAAGAAGGCCGGCAATCCCTTTCGGGTGCCGGCCGTAGCAAACTTGCGGGTGCTTGGTTTATTGGATGTAAATCGTCACATTCCCTTGCGCCGGCACACCGGCCACCGACAAACTAACCGCCTGCGGTCCGGAAACAACTGCCGGAACATCGGGCACCGCGACGTTGAACTGATAGAGCCCAGCGATCGAGAGCGGAGCCCCGCCTTTGTAAGACACGGTCGCTGGCTGTCCGGCGATCGTCACATTCACCGAACTGTTGCTGAGCACGGGCAGCGGATTTACTGGAAGCACGGAACCCGTAGCCGGATTCGTTGCCATCAACCCGGCTCCAGTGAGAAATATCGCAACCACCGAGCCCTTCGGCGCAGGATTCGTCGGTCCATTGACAGTACCGTCTTGATTCACGATCGCGCCCTGCCCGAATCCCTGGGTATTGATGGTGAAGATCCCAGGCGCCTGGTCCACGACGCGCACTGCCAGCACGGCCGAGGTCTGGCCCTGCCGGCGAACAGTGATGTTGACCGTCGGCCGTCCGGCGATGTCGAACGGCACAACGACGCTGAGTTGGTCGTTTCGGACGTAAATAATGGGCGCCGGAATGGTGTCGAACAGCACCTCGGTGTCGGCCACCTTGGTAGCGAACGTGTTATTCGGGTTGAGAATGTAGGTGGTCAGCGTCGTCGGCCCGATGTTCGTGCCGAAGATCGTCACGATCTCGCCCGGGGCAACCGCGCCCGGACTAAAACTCGCGGCGTTTACGACCGCCGTGAGGGCCGGAACCGGCGCCGCCCCAACCGTCAAAGTGACATTCACTACTTGCGGTTGGATACCCGGCGCGCTGATCGTCACAGTACCCTTGCAGGTGCCCTGCGACAGATTCGTGACGTCGACGCCAACGGTGATCGTGGCGGGTGTCGTTCCACTCTTCGGCGAAGCGGTGAGGAAGTTGCCGCAACTGGTGGTTGCCGCCGCGACGTTGAACGAGACCGGACCGCCAGTACTCGTCACGTTCAGCGTCTGGTTCGCGGGCAGCGTGCTGGAGCCCATCGCGTAGGTGAATGCGAGGGTGCTGTTATTCACGCTGATCGTCTGCGCCGGCCCCACAGTCAGGGTCACCGGGATGGTCAGCGGTGAATTTGAGGCCGCCGGAATAACGACCGTCACCTGGCCCGTATAGGTGCCCTGCGACAGGCCGCTGGCGTTGGCAGACACGGTCAGAGTCGCCGGCGCATTTCCGCCCGACGGCGATACACTCAGCCAGTTTCCACCCAGGTTTGTGGAAGCCGTTGCGCTGAACGTTACCGGGGCCGTTGTGCCCGTAGCCGCCAGTTGAACCTGCTGCGTGACGGCTGTTGTCGCGTTCGACGGAGCCGTCAGAGTGACCGAGGCTGGTGTGGCCGTGACCGTGGTGTTCGAACTGATCGTCAACATCACCGGGATGGTCTGCGCCGCCGGAAGATTCGGCGAGGTGACAGTGACGGTACCTTGATAGGTTCCCATCTGAAGGCCGCTGGGATTCACAGTCACGCTGATGTTGCTTGGCGTGTTGTTTCCACCACTTGCTGCCAGGAAGAGCCACGTACCACCCGATGACGTCGATATCTGAACGTTGAACGGTATGGCCGTGCTCGAGTCCGTGCTGGTCAGGCTGATCACCTTCGGCGTCAACGGCGCAGTGGTTCCCTCCGGTGCGGTGAACGTCAGCGACGTCGGCGTGATGTTGAGCAGCGGCGTCGATGAAACGTTCAACGACACGGGAATGCTGAGCGTATTGGATGCCCCCGGTGCGCTCACCGAAATCGTACCTGTGCAGGTCTTGGGGGGATCTATGCCGGTGGGAGTGACCGTCACCGTCAGTTGCCCGGTTGTCGCACCGGATGCGGGTGAAACGCTGAGCCACGCATCGCCGCACGACGATGTAGCGGTGGTGGCAGTGAAATTCAGCGGAGCGCCCGAACTGGTAATTGTGATGTTTTGCGCGGGCGGTAACTGCGTGCCGGTCGTTTGATAGTTGAACGTCAAACCGCTCGTGCTCGCGTTGAGCATCATCGCGGTTCCGACTGTCAGCTTCACGGGGAACGAGACTGGACTGTTGCCGGCGCCCGCCGCAGTGACAGTGACCGTGCCCTCATAAGTCCCTGGCGCTAATCCCGATGGACTGACGCTGACGGTAATCGGCTGCGGCGTCACCGCGCTTGCGGGACCAACCACCAGCCAATTGCCCCCGCTGCTTGTGGTTGCGGCGGTACTGAAACTGATCGGCGTCGAAGAACTCGTGATCTCAACCGATTGCGCCACGGGTACCGATCCGCCGATCTGGTAATTGAAATCCGCCGGTGGAGCACCGAGTATCAGCAGCGGATTGGCGCTGACCAATAAGTTCACCGGGATCGAGAATGTCGTATTGGCCGCGTCGGGTGCAGACACCACGATGTGCCCGGCGTAGCTTCCAGGCAGCAGTCCCGTAATGTTCACGCTCGCCGAGATCGTTTGCGGTTGCGTCTTGGATGCCGACCCGCTGAACGAGTTCAGCACGAGCCAGCTACCGCCTGAATCCGTCGTGGGCGTGAGATTGAACGGGACGGCAGCACCGTCGGTAGTGAAGGTCAAGATCTGCGATGCCGGTGCCGAGGTTCCCGTCTGATAACCGAAGTTCAGTCCGCTAGACGGCGACACGGCGAGCGTCGGTTTCGAATTCACCGTCAGGGTAACGGGCACGTCGAACGCGCTGGTGCCCTGGGTCGACGAACTGATCCGAACAGTTCCGTTGTAAGTTCCGGACGTCAGTCCCGAGGGATTCACACTCACGGACAGACTGCTCGGAGTGGTTCCGGAAGTTGGCGTGACAAGCAGCCAGGATCCACCGGCCGTGGTCGTCGTCGCTGCCGTGTAGGACAGTGCCGTCGCACCGCTGCTGTTGACTGCGAGTGTCTTTGCGGCCGGTAACGCGGACCCGGTCTGATAAGTAAATGAGAGACTGGCCGGCGAGGTGTTCAACTGGCTGCCGACGTTGAAGGTTATTGGAATCGAGAACGGACTGTTGGTGACGCCCGACGACGTGACGGTGATCACTCCGCTATAGGTGCCCGTCGTCAAACCGGACGACGTAGCGCTGACGAAAATCTGTGCCGGCGTGTTGCCGCTTCCCGGCGAAACTACCAGCCAGGACCCCCCGGTTTGCGTTGCCGTCTGAAGCGAAAACTGTACCGACTGCGAATTACTGGTGCCGAGTTGGATGACCTGTGGATTGGAAACATCGCCCGGTTGCACGTTGAATACGACCTGGGCGGGACTTGCCGTCAACTGTCCGGTTTGGGCGTTCGCTGTGTCCAAACAACCCAAGCCAGCCAGCAGTACCGCAGGCAAGTAAATGGATTTCTTTCGGGAAATCATGTTCTCCTCAACTTAAAGCGAATCGACTAACACGTTTATGGGCAATTGGGCTGCCTAAAGGAAACCATCCCTGGATTGGGCAGCAACCTGTGTTGCATCGCCCTGGAGACACCGATGCCGGACGGAACGCGGGAGGCCGGCACAGACTGATACGTCCGCTATGTAGATCCGCCGATCGTTAACGCGGTTTCAACGTTCAGCCTCCCCGTTCAGTCAGGTGTCAGGCGCCGGGTGTCGTGTTAGCGTTAAAAAGAGGCAGGGGCGCCCGTGATGACCGCAGGCGAGGAAATCCTGATTAGTACCGAGCAGTTGTCGAAGCGTTATGCATCCGGCGACGACGAACTGGTGATTTTTTCGGGGCTGGACATGGAGGTGCGCCGCGGCGAACGATTGGCCGTGATCGGCGAGTCCGGCGCCGGCAAGAGCACGCTTCTACATCTGTTGGGCGGTCTGGACAGGCCTTCGGACGGTACGATACACTTTAGACATAAGGATATATCCCAGCTTTCCGATGCCCAGCTCGCCGAGCTTCGTAATCGGGAAATTGGGTTCGTTTGGCAAAATCACTCCTTGCTGCCGGAATTCACGGCGCTCGAGAATGTGATGATGCCGTTGCTGATACGGGGCGTGACTCCACTGGAAGCAGCTCCCGTCTCGCTGGCGAGGTTGGATGAAGTCGGATTGCGGAGCCGGGCGGGTCATCGCGCGGGCGAATTATCTGGCGGAGAACAACAGCGCGTGGCTCTTGCGCGAGCTCTGGTGGGCAACCCCAGCGTGCTGCTTGCGGATGAGCCGACAGGTAGCTTGGATTACCGGACCGGCGAGATGATTATGGCTCTGCTTGAAGACCTGCATCGAACTCACGGTCTGACATCAATCTACGTCACACACAACCTTACATTCGCGCAACGCGGCGACCGCGTCCTGAAGTTGGAGAAGGGTAGACTCGAAGTAGTCGGGTCGTCACCGGATCCTGGATCATCAAAAGAGGGCAAGCATTATGTTTGAGCGTTACACGGAGAAGGCCCGGCGCGTTATCTTCTTCGCAAGATACGAAGCCAGCCAGTTCGGAAGCCCTTACATCGAAACGGAGCATTTATTGCTGGGCCTGCTCCGCGAAGACAAGGCTTTGGCGAATCGATTCCTGCGGTCGCACGCAGCGATCGATTCCATTCGAAAGCAGATTGAGGCGCACACGACGATGCGCGAGAAGGTTTCTACGTCGGTGGACCTTCCGCTCAGCCACGAGTGCAAGCGGGTTCTCGCCTATGGCGCGGAGGAAGCCGAGCGGCTGAATCACAAGCACATCGGGACCGAACACCTGCTGCTCGGATTATTGCGCGAGGAAAAATCGTTCGCGGCCGAGATTCTTCACGAACGCGGATTGCGCCTGTCGCAAGTCCGCGAGGAGATCGCCCGGTCCTCGTCCGAGAAAATGTCTTCGAATCGTCCGAAGGAAAGTTCGCTGCTTGCCGAGTTCAGCCGCGACCTGACCCAGGCCGCCATGGACGGACTTCTGGATCCGCTGATCGGCCGGGACTACGAACTCGAACGCGTCGTGCAGATTCTCTGCCGGCGCACGAAGAACAATCCCGTCCTCATCGGCGAGCCCGGCGTCGGCAAGACCGCCATCGTTGAAGGACTGGCCCAGCGCATTGCCGACGGCGATGTTCCTTCGTTCCTGTCCGACAAGCGCATCCTCGCCCTCGACCTTTCTTTGATCGTGGCCGGTACCAAGTACCGCGGCCAGTTCGAAGAGCGGTTGAAGACCATCATGAAGGAGTTGATGGAGAATCAAAACGCCATCATCTTCATCGACGAGTTGCACACGTTGGTCGGCGCCGGATCGGCCGAAGGTTCATTGGACGCCGCTAACATTCTGAAACCGGCCCTGTCCCGCGGTGAGATCCAGTGCATCGGCGCCACGACACCCGGCGAGTATCGCAAGTCCATCGAGAAGGACCGCTCACTCGAACGCCGTTTCCAGGCGGTGAAGGTTCCGCCGCCGAGCGAAGGCGACGCGATCCGGATTCTTTTCGGGATCAAGGAGCGGTACGAGAAGTTCCACGCGGTGGCTTACACCGATGAAGCGATCGAGTCCGCAGTCTATACTTCCACCCGGTTCATCCCCGATCGGTTCCTTCCCGACAAGGCGATCGACCTGATCGACGAAGCCGGCGCGCGTGTGAAACTTCGCCAGACGACGCTGCCCGGCGAAGTCGCCGATATCCAGAAGCGGATCAAGTTCATCGTTCACCGGATGGAGAACGCCATCGCGAACCACGAGTTCGAAAAGGCGCGCTTCTATTCAGACGAGGAGCGCAAAGAACGCGAGAACTTGCGCCAGCTTCGCGAGAAGTACAACCTGGACGACACATCCACCGGTTGCGTGACCAAGGACGATATCGAAGATGTCGTGGCGCGCTGGACCGGTGTGCCGATGACCGCCATCAAGGAAGAAGAAGTTACCAAGCTGCTTCGCATTGAAGAGGAACTGCACAAGCGCGTCATCAGCCAGGAGAAAGCGATATCCGCGCTGGCCCGCGCCATCCGCCGTTCCCGCGCGGGACTCAAGTCGCCCAAGCGCCCGGCCGGGTCGTTCCTGTTCCTGGGACCCACCGGCGTCGGGAAGACGGAAGTTGCCCGCGCGCTCGCCGACTTCCTATTCGGCAGCGAGAAATCGCTCATCCGGTTTGACATGTCGGAGTTCATGGAGAAGCATTCGGTCTCCAAGTTGATCGGCTCGCCTCCGGGCTATGTCGGTTACGAGGAGGGCGGCCAACTCACCGAACGTGTCAAACGCCAGCCGTACTCGATCATCCTGCTGGATGAAATCGAGAAGGCGCACCCGGACGTTTATAACATCCTGCTCCAGGTATTCGAAGATGGCCAGTTGACCGATGGTCTCGGCAACACGGTCGACTTCAAGAACACGATCATCATCATGACCTCGAACCTCGGCGCGCGGTTCCTGGACAAGAAGGGGCAGATGGGATTCGCAGCGCCTTCGCTTTCCGGAATTCCGCAGAAGGTGGAAGACATGGTGATGAGCGAGGTGAAACGGGCGTTCAATCCCGAATTCCTCAACCGCCTCGATGAAGTCATTCTGTTCACGTCCCTGACGGACGAAGACCTGCTGAAGATCATCAACCTGTTGGTCGAGCAGATCAACCAGAACCTGGTCAGCAAGCAGATTAAGATACGGGTGTTGGAAGACGCGGCCCGGTACATTCTGGAAAAGACCCTGACCGACCGCAGCTACGGCGCGCGACCGCTACGGCGGGCCCTGCAGAAGTACATCGAGGATCCGTTGTCGGATGCCCTGATCCAAGGCTCGTTGCCGCGGCCGTCGGAACTGGAAGTTTACCTGGGCGACGCCGGTATCTACTGCCGGCCAGTCAAAGAGCTTCAAGAGCAGCCGGTCGGCGCGGGGGCTCCCGACGAGGGTGCGGCTGAACCGGTCCCGGGAACGCCGCTTTACATGTTCTAAGGTGACCTTCGAGCAAATTGCTGGAAAAGACAACGGCCGGGAAACCCCTCCCCCGGCCGTTGTTTTTTGTTAATGTTCAGTTGCTGTAAATTCCTTGTGAAACATTGGGTTGATGCTTGTTCTCGAGCGGCGATTCCAGATCGATGCTGTTAAACTGAATAGAGGTTCGAAACAGGGTCCGGTCGAAACTCATCCAGGATTCACGGGTTTCAACAAGGACGGGTGATCGGTCGGTTCCTCCGCGTCCCGCCATCCGTCTCTGCCCTGTGTGGCTTCAGTCATTTACGCACGGCAGCTTCCGGTGGTACTAGACTGAAGTGCAGTTATTTGGAAAACGTGGATGCTCTTTTCGGTTGACGCCCATACGCTTGGCTGTCATCTCACAGGTAACGAGGTGTACGTTCGTAACCTGCTGAGTGAATATGCCGGGCTGGACCCGAATGGGAATTACCTCGCCTACATCGCCAAACCGAAGGCGGACGAAATTGTTCCGGAACGATTCATGCGACGTTGGGTGTCGACGAATCCCTACCGGCGTCTCGGTTTCGATATCCCCCGTAGTCTTCGCCGCGACCGGCCCGATCTTTTGCACGTTCAATACACTGCTCCGCTGTTCTGCACCGCTCCGACGGTGGTCAGTGTCCATGACGTCAGTTATCTTGAACATCCGGAGTATTTCACGGAATTCCGCGCTCGCCAGTTGCAGTTGACCGTCAAGCGAAGCGTGCGCACCGCCGCCAGGATTCTCACACCCAGCGAATTCTCCCGCAAAGCGATTTTGAACACGTACGGAATCGCCGCGGAAAAAGTGGTTGTCGTCCACAACGGCGTCTCGAGCACTTTCCGGCCGATGCATCGTGACACGGCGCTGGTCTGGCTTCGGCGAAAGTTCCCCGCCATTCCATCGAATTTCGTTTTGACCGTCGGAGACCTCCAGCCCCGGAAAAATCACCTGGGGCTGATTCGCGCTTTCGAAGGTCTGATTCGCGATTGCCCTCATCTTCCGCATCACCTGGTGATGGTCGGCAAAGAGACCTGGTTTGCCCCGGCGGTACTGCGCGCAGCGGCGCGCTCCGTGGTGGCCGAACGCATCCACTTCACGGGGTGGGTGTCGGACGAAGACCTGCGGAATTTCTACGGCGCTTGCCACCTGTTCGTGTTCCCCTCGTTCTACGAGGGCTTCGGATTGCCGATTCTCGAAGCGATGGCATGCGGGCGCGCCGTCGCCTGTTCGAATACCTCCGCGATGCCCGAAGTCGCGAATGCCGCCGCACTGCCCTTCGATCCTTACTCGCCGGGCGAAATCACGCGAGCGATGCGCGACGTGCTGCTGGATGACGAACTCCGGACGCGTATGGAGCGTCTCGGCACGCAGCGCGCTTCCGGTTTCACGTGGTCCTGCGCGGCTCAAAAAACTCTCGACGTGTATCATGAGGTTGCGGGCGCCGGAGAGAAGGCACGCGTCGAAAAGCCTGTTTCCGTGGTGCCCCGATAATCATGATGTACACGTGGTTGCTTCTTCTCGCTGTTTTTGCCGCAGGTGCTGAAAACGCCGTTTCGGCGGAAGGCGCGCCGCCCGCCGCCGAACAACTCGTCTACAACATCAACTGGCCGACGGGCCTGAGCCTGGGAGAGGCGCGATTGCGCACCACGCGGATCAAGACGGACGATGCGGCGCGTGTAGAAACCGAGTTCAACGTGGACGCCGCGATCCCCGGTTTTCAGGTGTTGGACCGCTATCGTGGCACAGCCGACTCGAATATGTGCTCGACCGAGTTGTCGAAGTCGTACCAGCACGGCCGGCGTTCCGCTCAAGAGACCACGAAATTCGATCAGAACAACCGAGTGGCTACCCGGCAGACCAAGGATGGCGGGAAATCCGAAATCGCTATCCAGAGTTGTGCGAAAGATGCGCTTACCTATCTCGCTTACCTTCGACATGAATTGAACGACGGACGCCTCCCGCCGCCGCAGGTGGTGCTGTTCGGCGCCGAATACCGGGTGAGCGTTCAGTTCTCGGGAACGCAGCCCATCGTGGTTAGCGACAAGCAGGTGGAGGCTGACCGGCTCAACATTACCGTGAAAGGGCCTGCCACCGACATCACTTTCGAAGCCTACTTCGACAAGACCCCCGCCCGCACTCCGCTGCTCGTCAAGATCCCGCTTTCGCTTGCGACCTTCTCGGTGGAGTTAGTCCGCTAGACGATGCGGATCGCTTTTTTCTCACCTCTACCGCCCGCAAGGAGCGGCACCGCCGATTATTCAGCCGCATTACTCCCACCGTTGAGGCATCTCGCGGAGGTCGATACTTTCACCGATCGTCCCGAGCATTTCGACGCCTCGCGCTACGACATCTCGCTCTACCAGATTGGTAACAACCCGTTCCACGTCGCCGCCTACGAGATGGCGCTCGCGCATCCCGGCGTTGTTGTTTTGCACGAAGCCAACCTCCATCACCTCATTACCGACATCACCATTCGGCGCAACGATTGGGATGCGTATCTGCGCGAAGTGGAGTACAACGGCGGCGCCGAGGCGCTAGCCTATGCGAAGCGTTACGTACACACGCTGGAGCGCGGTCCGGACTATGATGGCGTGCCGATGTTGCGGCGTATTCTCGAGCGTTCGCGCGGGGTCATCGTCCACAGCGACGCCGTCGCGGCGGAGGTCCGCAGCGCGGGCTACGCGGGGCCGATCGCCCGCATCTGGCACGGCGCGTGGATCGTCGATCAATCGCGCAACGACTACCGCGACCGGCTGGGGCTGGAGGAACGAACTCCGCTGGCCGGAATCTTCGGTTTCCTCAAACCTTACAAGCGCATCGCGGAATCGCTTCGTGCTTTTCGCCGCCTGGTCCGCATCGAACCAGCCGCCAAAATGATCCTCGCCGGCGAACCTCATCCCGAACTACAACTGGATTCGTTGATTGATTCGCTCGGGCTTGTTCCGAACGTGCGCGGCCTCGGCTTTGTATCGATCGACGATTTCAACGGGTATCTCGCCGCGTGCGACATCGTCTTGAACCTGCGCTACCCGACGGTCGGCGAAAGCTCGGGGACTCTGCTGCGCGCGCTCGGCATGGGCAAAGCCGTGATTGTCAGTGACATCGGTTCGTTTCGAGAATACCCGGACGACATCGTTTTGAAGGTGCCCGTCGACGCCACCGAAGAGGACCACATCTTCGAGTATTTGAACCTACTCGTATCGAGGCCCGATTTCGCGCGTACGCTGGGCGCGAATGCCCGTGCGTGGGTGCAGCGCGAATGCACGTGGGAAATCGCCGCTCGCCGCTACCTCGAATTCCTGGATACCGTCGTATCGCATCGGACCGTACAACCCGCGCCGGCAGTGCCCGAGCCGCCTCCCGCGCCGGCCCTCGAAACTGCGCCCGTGGATCCGGTGGTCCATCAGCCGCCGGCACAATCGCCGGAAATACTGGCGTCCGAAATCAGGTCGTGGACCGCACCGGAGGCGAAGGCGTACGTCGAAAGTCACATCACGCGCCTCGCTAAGACGCTGGAGATTACGCCCGCGGGCACTTCGGACGATCGCGTTCTGGAAATGGGAGCGTACCTTCAAATTACGCCTGCGCTGCGAACCCAACTCGGCTATGGCGAAGTGCGCGGCTGCTATTACGGACCCGCGGGCGCCCACGACATGAGGAAGGTGTCTTCCGAAAGCGGTTCGGAATTCGAATGCATTCTGGATCTGTTCGACGCCGAGAAGGACCGGTTCCCTTACGTTGACGGCTACTTCTCGACCGTTCTGTGCTGCGAGTTGATCGAGCACCTGTTCGCCGACCCGATGCATTTGATGTGGGAAGTGAATCGCGTGCTTCGGCCAGGAGGCCATATCGTCCTCACCACTCCGAACATCGTTTCCCTCCGGGCAATTGCCGGACTATTGCAGGGCTATCAGCCGGGCCTCTTTCCTGCCTACATACGTCCTCGCGAGGACGGCCAAGTCGACGCCCGGCACAACCGCGAGTACACGCCCCACGAAATCTTCGACCTGCTCGACAACTCGGGTTTCGAGGTAGTGCTGCTCGATACCGGTCCATTTCTCGATGAACCGCACCCGGAATTCGGATGGGTCCGCAGTTTGCTGGAACGTTACATTCTTCCGGCAGAGCATCGGGGCGATGGCATCTACGCCGTCGGCCGTAAGATCGGACCTGTGCGCGAGCGGTATCCTGCCTGGCTGTATAGTTGAAATCGAATGCGCGTACGGTACCACGGGCTCGAAACTGCCGGCGGAGAGTCGGGCCAGGTGACAGTCCGGTTCACAATTGAGAACCGGACCAATACCGAGTGGCACAGCCGCAACGGGCATCACATCGGCTGGCAGGTGTACGATCCCGACACATCGACGTTTATCACTGAGGGCGCATGGATTCCGCTCGATGTGAATGTTGCACCGGGAACCCGCCAGGCCATCGAAACAGAACTAACACTGCCCGCGCAGGACGGTCCGTATCGCGTGTATCTCTCTCCGATTCACGAGCGAGAGGGCTGGTTTTATGCGAATGGCGCCCCGTTTATCGTGATCGACGCCGAGGTCGCGGGCGGATGCGCCACGGTGACGGCAGCGCGGGTGACGACCCTCGGCGGACTGCGGCGGCGCTCACTTCGGCGGACAATCCCGCAACTGTTCTCGCAACCCTGGGAATCTGTCTCGCAGAACCGTCGCTTGATTCAGTCGATGGTGAAGCGCGACGTTGTGTCCCGCTACCGGGGATCCTTCGGCGACATTCTGTGGACGATCCTGAATCCGCTGCTGTTGATGTCCACCTACTTCTTCGTGTTCGGGATTGTTCTCCGCACCCGCTTCGGCCCGAACGGCAGCCGGACCGAATTTGCTTTGTACTTCCTGGCCGGGATGCTGCCGTGGCTGGCCTTCAGCGAACCGGTGGGCCGCTCGCCGCATCTGGTGTTCGAGTATCGCAACTTTGTCAAGAAACTCGTTTTCCCGCTCGACACGTTGAATGTCGTGCAGGTGCTGTCCGGCCTGGCCACCGAAATGTTTGCCCTGATCGTGTACCTGATGGGGCTGCTCGTTCTTCGTGGATCGATCCCTATGAGTGCGGCATGGCTGCCGGTGCTCGTGATCCCGCAACTGCTGTTCACGCTCGGCCTCTGCTGGTTCCTTGCAGCCTTGGGAGCCTATGTTCGGGACCTCGGACAGATGATGACCTTCCTGCTGACGCTCTGGTTCTTCATCACACCGATCTGCTATTCCGAAGCGCAACTGCCGGCCGCGACGCTGCCCATTTTGCGAAAGAACCCCCTATTTGTGCTCGTCCGTGGATACCGTGCGGTGTTCCTGGAAGGGAGCGCTCCGGATTGGTCGTCTCTGTGGAAATTGTGGGTTCTGGCGATTGCGGTCTTCCTGCTCGGATACGCTTGGTTCCGCAAACTCCGGCGCTCGTTCGCCGACGTGATCTGACGGACGTTGATACCTGGCGAATGGTATGATCGAAAAATCGACGGAAGTTTGACACTTCCGGCGTCGAACGGCTACACTGGAAACACTGTAAGTCTCGAACGGAGAAGGTCTGTCTAGATGAAAACCGCATTTCCGTCCAAGAACGAGATCGCCCGTCAATGGCACGTTATCGATGCCAACGGCGCAGTCCTCGGCCGCGTCGCCAGCAAGGCGGCTATGGTCCTGATGGGCAAGAACAAGCCGACGTACACTCCGTTCCTGGACACAGGCGATCACGTGATCGTGATCAATGCCTCGAGAGTCCGGCTCACTGGCCGGAAAGAAGAGCAGAAATTTTATCGCCGTCATTCGGGTTACCCCGGCGGCTTGGTGGAAATCCAGGCTCGCAAAATGCGCGAAACGCGTCCCGCGAAGATGATCGAGGATGCCATCGCGGGGATGCTCCCGAAGACGAAACTCGGCAAGCAAATGTACCGGAAGCTTAAGGTTTACCCTGGCGACCGGCATCCCCACCAGGCTCAACAGCCGGTGGCAATGGCGTTAGAGTAGGCGAGGGACATGGCAGGTTTGGTTCAGTATTTGGGAACGGGCCGTCGGAAAACGTCGGTCGCTCGTATTTTCCTCCGGCCGGGAAAAGGTCAGATCTCGGTAAATGGCCGGGGGTTCGACAACTATTTCATGAACGAAGCAGCCCGCACGATGGTACGCCAGCCGTTACTGGCGACTGAAACTGCGGACAAGTTCGATATTTTGATTCTCACTGACGGCGGCGGATTGACGGGTCAGGCCGGTGCCGCCCGGCTCGGCATCGCACGCGCGTTGATCGAATTCAACTCCGAGTTGCGCGGCAAGCTGAAGCAGCTCGGATTCTTGACCCGGGATGCCCGAGCACACGAACGTAAGAAGTACGGGCAGAAGGGCGCTCGCAAGCGGTTCCAGTTCTCCAAGCGCTAGTTGTTGCTTCGGCAGAATCCCCCTTTCCTGCCCCCTCGGGTCCTCGCTCGAATATTTGGGTGGTAGCGCTGGCGATTGTTCCCGGCCATTCCCGGCCGGGAGCCATCTACCCTCCGCACTGAAGAATCTCCCGCACAAATCTCGTTTGGACCGTGTGTGGAGCCACGAATGAAATGAAGGAGGCTATTTGCCATCAATCAGCATGAAGGAATTGCTCGAAGCGGGCGTTCACTTCGGGCACCAGACCAAGCGCTGGAATCCAAAGATGAAAGAGTACATCTTTGGCGAACGCAACGGGATCTACATCATCGACCTGCAGAAAACGCTGAAGCTGTTCAAGGATGCGATGCGTTTTGTCGGTGAAATGGCGGCCCAGGGCAAATCGGTGCTGTTTGTCGGAACAAAGCGCCAGGCCCAGGATGCCGTCGCGGAAGAGGCGACGCGGTGCCAGCAGTACTACGTGAACCAGCGTTGGCTCGGCGGGTTGCTTACCAACATGACCACCGTTCAGCGTTCCATTAAGCGGCTGAAAGAATTGGACTCGCTCGCTACCGAAGTGAATTGGGAAGGGCGCGCCAAGAAAGAGATCGGCCGGCTCGAACGCGAACGCAAGCACCTGCAACAGAACCTCGCCGGAATCAAGGACATGGCCGGCTTACCGGATCTCTTGTTCGTTATCGATTCGAACAAGGAATCCATCGCGGTGAAGGAAGCCCGGAAGCTCGGGATTCCGGTGGTGGCCGTCGTCGATACAAACTGCGACCCCGACGAAGTGGACTACGTGATTCCCGGTAACGACGATGCTCTTCGAGCGATTCGCCTGTTCACGACGAAGATCGCGGACGCTGTTGCAGAAGGCCGCGCGCTTGCGACCGAGCACGACTTCGGCCCCGAGAAGATCGTCGGCGAAGGCGAAGAGACTGCTGTCGAAGAGATTCCGGTCGACGCTTCGTACTTCGATCCGAAGTACGCCGAGCAGTTGATGTCGGAGACACTCTCCGATGAAGATCTTCCGTCCATGTCGTTGCCGCGCAAGGGTCCTGGTTCCGAAACGCCTGCTCCCCAGCAGGAAGTCGGGACAAACGTCAGCGAGCACTGAGCATCTCTCGATACCCGGCCAGTGCAGGATGCAACGCGTTGGAATCGCGAAAACTGCGTCCGGGCTGGCCCGGGAATCGAGCTAGTGAGTATATATGCCTGAAATTACCGCAGCTTTAGTTAAAGAACTTCGCGAGCGCACCGGCGCCGGTATGATGGAATGCAAGAGCGCCCTGGTGGAAGCCAAGGGCGACCTGCCGGAGGCCGAAGTGGTCTTACGCAAGCGGGGAATCGCAAGCGCCTCCAAGAAGGCGACGCGTAGCACCAAACAGGGAATGATTGGAACCTACATTCATTCCGGCAATCAGCTCGGCGTGATGGTTGAGGTGAACTGCGAGTCCGACTTTGTGGCGCGGACCGACGATTTCCAGCAACTCGTGCACGACATCGCGATGCAGATCGCCGCAGCCGATCCGCAGTTCGTGCGCAAGGAAGACGTGACGCCGGAAGCGCTCGAAAAAGAGAAAGAAATTCACCGTGCCCGGGCGCGGAACGAAGGCAAGCCGGAAAAGATGCTGGACAAGATCATCGAAGGCCGCCTCAACAAGTTCTATGAAGAGGTGTGCCTGCTCGAGCAGCCGTTCATCAAAGAGAACACGATCACGATCGGCGACCTCATCAAGCAGAAGATCGCCAAGCTCGGCGAGAACATCTCGGTTGCGCGGTTCGTGCGAATGAAGGTGGGCGATCAAGGTGGGTCGGGCGCTCCGGCGCCCGAAGCCGCGACCCCGGTCGCTCAGCAGTAAAGCAGAGCATTTCTCGAAGGCGCCCCGTCAAAAGGGCGCCTTTCGTACATGTGGTCTTGCGTTTTAATCCATGGCCAAATTCCAACGTATTTTACTGAAGCTCAGCGGCGAGGTCATGGCCGGCCGGGAGTCGTTCGGTATCGACCCGGACCGGGTGATTTCGCTGGCGCGCGACATCGCGGAAGTCGCACATACCGGAGTTCAACTGGGGCTTGTCGTGGGCGGCGGCAACTTCTTCCGGGGCGTCGCGGCGGCGGCGCGCAACCTCGACCGTGTAACGGCCGATCACATGGGCATGCTGGCCACCGTGCTCAACGCTCTTGCGCTTCAGGACGCTCTCGAAAAGCAGGGAGTGCCCACGCGGGTGCAGACCGCGATCGAGATGCACCAGGTGGCTGAGCCCTATATCCGGCGGCGAGCGATCCGGCACATGGAAAAAGGGCGCATCGTGATCTTCGCGGCGGGAACTTCGAATCCGTATTTCTCCACCGACACCGCCGCTGTTCTGCGGGCGCTCGAGATTCACGCCGACATCATCGCCAAAGCCACTCGCGTGGATGGCGTGTATGACAAGGATCCGCTGCTCCACTCCGATGCAGTGTTGTACCCCGAGGTCACGTATCTGGAAGTACTCGCGAAAGCGTTGCGTGTAATGGATGCGTCGGCGGTTGCGATGTGCCGCGACAATCAGCTTCCTATTATCGTTTTCAACCTGAACGTTCCCGGTAACATCATGCGGATGGCCCTCGGCGAATCGATCGGTACCGTAATTCATTGACGCAGATTCGCTTAGCCGAATCGTGCAATCCAAACGTCATATACTACGGCTTGGGGCAAACCGTGACGGAGAGATAACTCATGAAAAACGATCAAACTGCTACCGCACATAGCTTTCAGTCCATCAAAGATGTGGAAGGCCATGCGAAAGCCCGAATGGAGAAGGTGCTGTCGGACCTGCAGCACGAAATGGCGGGCATACGCACGGGCCGCGCATCGATTTCGATTTTCGATGGCATCCGGGTCAATTATTACGACGCGCCGACTCCGCTGAACCAGTTGGCGACTTTGCACGTGCCGGAGCCGAGCATGATCACCATTCAGCCGTGGGATGCTTCCCAAATCGGCCCGATTGAGAAGGCGATTCGCTCCTCCGACCTCGGACTCAATCCCTCGAACGACGGCAAGATGATCCGTGTACCGATTCCGCCGCTGACTGAGGAGCGGCGCAAGGAAATCGTCAAGCGTTTGCACCACGTCGTTGAGGATCACCGCGTCGCGATGCGCAACGTCCGGCGGGACGCGAACGAACTCGTCAAGAAACTGCTGAAAGACAAGCTGATCAGCGAGGACGACGATCGGCGGGCGCACGACGAGATTCAGAAGATGACCGATGCCAATATTCAGAAACTCGATCAGGCTGCCAAGGTGAAGGAAAAGGAAATCCTCGAACTCCGCTGAGTCTCAAAGGAACGGAACATCAAATGCCGGCCGGGTGATTCGCTCGGCCGGTTTTTTATTGCTGCGCGGGTGCTTCAATCATTCGATTTTCACCCAGGAAGCCGTAATCGCCGAGAACCTCCGCGTGCTCCACGCCTTTCGCCGTAATCGCAAATTTGCCGTTATCGGTTCGAGCAATCCAGCCGTTCTCCCGCAGAAACCACAACGCAAACTCGAGGTGTTCCCGGGGACAGCCGAGCAGCCGCTCGAACTCATGAATCGACATGTGCGGCTCGGTGGGGGAGTTGGCCCGGCGAACATAGAGCAGAGAGAGCAGGCCGTGCCGCTTCCGGCGTTCCGCCTCAATTCCCCGGGCCGCCTCGGCGTTTTCGAAGATTCGCCAGCGAACTTGCTCCCGCACCGGGCGTCGGGCATCGTAAGCCGCCCGTTTTGTAGGATCGCTGAGCACATCATATGCCCGCACCACTACCTTGAACCACGATTCATCGCCGGTTTCGACGTTATCCGGATGAAAACGTTGAGCGAGGATGCGAAATACGCGGTGGATGGTATCCGGATCGGCATTCGGGTTCAATTGGAGAACTTCGTAGTAGTCGAGATCGCCCGCATCTTCGAATTTTCCACCCGCTGGGGATGTGCGTTCAATGACAACGCCGGCCACGAATGCGCCACCTGATGCCGGCAGCGACCACCGGACCACGCCCTCCACGTTCAGCACGTGAGCGATAGTGCCGAACATCACATTCCCTTTTATGTGTAGCCGGCTTCCGACATCGAGCGGGCGCCGTGTCTCGATTCCGAGCCCGTCTTCGCTCGCGTTGATCAAGCGCGCAGTAAATGCCTCGTCCGCGAGGACGACGGATACTTCCGGCTGTGTTCGAACGCTGGGCCTTCGCGCTCGCCTTCGCCGCTCGGTCGCCATATATCGGACTACCCCCTAGCTGCTGATCGGTCGGGTGAACGCTCCACTTTAGGCAATCGACTGCGGCGGGTAGCGTTGCGGGCCGGAGGCTAGCTACTTTCCGGCGCAAAATTCGTTTTTTGATATGAACCGAGCACCGGCGCACGGTGTCAGAAATAGCAAATTGCCCGACGGTCGTCCCGCCGGGCAGTCAAGTAATTGATTTTGGTCCACTTCAAAAAGTCGGTTTTTTGCGTTCGGCTAACACCGTTCCGAGGTGGTAGAGATTGTCCGCGATCACGCCCAGTCCGACCCACCTCTTCATACCGGCATCGCCGCGGTAAATACAACGTCGAAGGCCGTGTCGCCGCTTCAACACGCTGATGCGGCCCTCGCAGCCGGTCCGCCATTTCTGGCCTTGTTTGAACCAGCGCTTCTTTTGCTCGCGCTTCCGCTCGGTGCTTTTGGTGGACCGATTCGGGATGCACACCCGCTTCACGCCCTTGTCGTGTGCAGCGGCTTCATTGCTGGCTGAGTAGAATGCGGCATCGCCCGCCACCAGCCGGGGAACGCAGCCCAACTGTTTCTCATGCGCCTGGAGGGCCGGGATCACCAGCTCTGAGTCACTGGGCCGCTTTTCATAGACGGCATAGTCGGTGATGATCTGATTTTCGCTTTCCTGGATTTTGACCAGCTTGCCAAACTCGGTAGGCTTGCTCGCCTTGCCTTTGCGAATGATTTCGGTAGTGGGCTCGAAGATACTCACCAGTTTTTCGGCTACGTGCATATTATCGTCGAAGATCCGCTGTTTGGCTTGCCGCATCACCTGCTGCACCCTCGGCACAAACGTATCCAGTTCTTTTCGCAGTCCTTCCAAAGCGGCCTGCTGCATCACGTCCGCGCATCGTTTCACCCCTTCAACTATCTCGCCGGAAAACCGTTTGGCCTGGCCGACCACGCGGCCTACCGTGGACAGGAGTTTCTCATATCCCTGCTGCAAACGCTCCCGGTTCGGTCCACCTCTGGTGCGCGCTATGCGTCCAATCTCCAGCACGCGGAGCTTCACGCTCCGGCTCCGATCGCGGAGCTTGGCTCCCTGCTGCCCGGCGATCTCTGCGATCCGCTTCATCGCGCGGATCAGAACACGTACCCCGTCACCCAGCAAATTGCTGTCGGTCGGATAGTGGATATTCGTCTCCACTACCGTCGTATCCAGGCGCATTTTGCGCCCCTTCACAACCTGATTTTGTTGGGCAATCTCCACCACGCGTGCATGAATCTTCTCAACCGTCTCGGGCCCCAGCGCCAGTCCCCAGCGGCCCATGGTTTTGCAATCGGGCGCCTTCGCCGCTCCCACGCGCGTGAAATCGCGATACACCAAGTTGGCCCGGACCTCACGCTCCAACACCTCATAGCTCCAGTTGCGGATATGCTTCAGCAGCAGGAGCCGCATCACGATTTCCGCCGGTGTGCCATGGCGTCCGCGCGTGCGGCTCTTGGGATGACGTTTCGCCAGAGCCTCATACACGGTTGCCACCAGTTGCTCGTCTTCCAGCACCTGGTCGGCATGTTTCATCCACTCTTCGCGCAGATCACTTACCTCTTCCGCAATGAGGCCGTCGCCGAAGTGGAGTTGCTGCCGGCGCGCCTCAATCACGGGGAGTCCTCCTCGCGCCGACCGGCGTGCGCGATTGTTTCTCCTGCTGCCACTGTTTGCGTAAGCGGTCGCGGTTCAACTTGGCGAGAGAACAGCCAATCTCCCAAAAGGCCGCAAAGGCTCGTTGAGCTCGACGAGCGGTCTTGGCATGCTCTGGCGGGACGTATAAAGAGCGGCTCTTGCCGTCCTCCCGGTACGTGATGTAAAGGTGCGGTCCATGCAAGCGTTCGGGATCGCGATAACAGATACAACCGGGATTGCCGCAACGGCGAGAGGTCTCCGACAGGCCACCTTGGACCATGGTTTCCGCAGCGCGAAGGAGTCGCTCAATGAGCCGCTGTTGCTGCTTACGCATAACTTACTATTAAGATACGCTTGTCTGTTTTGGCCGTCAAGAAGAAAAACACATGGACTGGCAAAAATGTTTTAGGACGGCACTTTGTACGACCTTGCAGAAACCTGTCGCCTCAGCCGCTCGATCGAAAGGACTTAACCGCTGAATTTTGCGCCGGAAAGTAGCTAGAGCACCTGACCGCCGAACGGCGGTCTGCTCCCCTGTGTCGATCACGGCTCGCCGTTTAGCAGAACCGAGTCAAAGCCGTTGCATACCGGTGCGGGTTTCCAAATTCGGCAAGGTCCGCAACGGCCGCCGGATCGTTTCGATATCCGGTTAGCTGATAGCGTGACAACGGCGGAGCAGCCGCTTTTCTGCTGGATCTCGATGGCGGTCTCGGCGGCTCTGGGCCAGGTTGCGGTCGTCCGGCGAGTGATCGAATGGGCAAAATGCCATCACGTTCGCGGCGTCTCCAGCGCCCGGATCGTCTTGCAGGCGGTCCACGACGGTCGCTTTAATCCGCTGGAGGAGTGCGGGATTCTTCAACCGGTCAGCAGGCCCTGCTCGCCGCCTTCACCGCAAAACATCGCCGCGGTGCCGCTGCTCGAGGCATCATACGGGTACGCGTCTAACGTACCGTCGACGCCGCGGGCGCGGGCCGCTTCGATCAGGGCGATCCTCTCAGTTCTGTTACCCCAGTTCGCCTTGCCGATGATCTTGTGATGCGTGATCTGGGTTGAATGGCCTAACCCACGATTCGGCCGCCGCGGATCGCGACATCTCCGTGCGCCCACGGATTCGCGGCATCGTCGTTGACGCAGCCTCCTCGGATCGCTACGTCGTTATTCCGCCGGTTGGCCGAAGCTGCTGCCTACCACAGGAGTACCTCGAGAAGGCGTGCATGGCTCAGCACACGCAAATGGCGCCGCGAAACCAGCGACTGTTCTCAAATTGGAAAGGAATTCAGTTCGAAGACGAACCAGCGCACTATGCCGCGATGGGTGTCGAGTCCGACTCATGCCGCGCGACTGTGGTAGGAGATTCACTGTCCGTGTCAATCTGCCACTCCGGCTCTTTGTCCGGTGACATCGTCAGCATCTGCAGAAACATGCCCAATATAAAGAGGAAGACCACCAAACCTGCGATGAGCATACGCTCTTAACCCCCCACGCTCAACAACTACTTGAGCAATCTGTGTTCCACATCTGTATACGCGCGAGAACCCGATACGGATGATCAAAAGATTGTGAAATTTTTGAGACAAACGTTGCGCCGCTCTGAACGCATTTTCAAAAAGAGGCCATTATCGCGGCTAAACCATGAGCCTACAACGAAGACCTGTTGACTTTCCCCTTTTCTTCGCCGAAAATCGAAAGAGGTTTGCTATGGCCCTTACCAAGCGACAGAAAGAAGTTCTGGATGCGATTTCCGGTTTCGTCGAAGAACACGGCTACAGCCCGAGTTTCGAGGAACTCGCGGAGCGGTTGGGTCTCGCCTCTCTGGCGACAGTACACAAGCACATCCTTGCGCTCGAATCGAAGCACTACCTCAAGCGCAACTATAACCAGAGCCGTTCGGTGGAAGTGACGCAGAAGTACTTCGACGAACAGAAGCGATACGAACCGCAGCGCCAGAAGGCCGACGTGCCACTGCTCGGCAAGATCGCGGCAGGGCTACCTGTCGATCCCTTCCCCGTTCAGGAATCGTTGAACTTCGGCGACTACATGAACGACGAGGCCACCTTTGCGCTACAAGTGCGGGGCGAATCGATGGTGGACGATCACATCTGTGATGGCGACTACGTCCTGGTGCAGAGGACGGACAGCGTGCGCGACGGCGAGATCATCGTGGCCCTTGTGGACGGGGACGAAACCACCCTCAAACGCTTCTTCGATGAGGGCGATGAGATTCGGCTCCAGCCGGCGAACGCATCCATGGCACCGATCCGGGTTCCGAAGAAGAGCGTCCAGGTTCAAGGCCGCGTATTGGCGGTTCTCCGCAAGTACCGCTGATCGGACTTGGCTTCGTTTCGTAAAATTCCGTAAGTTTCAGAAACCAAGGGTATTCAGATACCATCTGGTACACTGAAGGTGGATGAACGGCCTTAAACGTTTCGTTCTTTGGGATTATCCTCGCGCAGGCTGGCAGTACGACGTCATGGTGGCTGTGATCCTGGCATTCATCTTCCTGACACCGAGAGAGTGGTTTCGTGACCAGCCGAAAGCCAGCGACGTTGTAATGGTGCCCGCCGATCACGGAAGCGCTTTTTTTGTCGAGCCTGCCGCGCTCGACGGGATTCCTGATAACGAGCTTTCCGGCAAGGCTGCTGATCTCATTCGTTCTCGCACCGGAAAGAAGCACCAGGTGAACCGGATCGAGCCGATCTTCGATTCTGAAAAGGACCTCAAAGGTTATATGGCGTTCACAACGCCGTAAGCCTGTTAGAGCATCTCCCCGTCATGAGCCAGCGATCTGCCTTCATCGCCTTTCCACTCGTCTTCATCGCATCGGTAGTCCCGTCGCTCGCCGCCGATTCGCTCAACGACGTACTGGCACGGATGGATAAATCCGCCGCGACGTTTCAGAGCATGAGCGCGACCCTCACGCAGCTCACCCACACCGAAGTCATCAACGAAAACGAAACGCTGAACGCGACGGTAAAATTGCGCCGGACCAAAACCGGTTTGACCGGCAGAGTAGATTTTGCAGGTCCAAACAGCAAAGTCGTCGCGGTGGAACTTCGGAAGGTGCAGGTGTTCTATCCCAAGAGCAACGTCGTCGAACTGTACGATGTCGGAAAGTACGGCGACCAGCTAGATCAGTTCTTGCTGCTCGGGTTCGGTACCTCCGGTAAGGAACTTGAAAGGAATTATAAGGTGCGGCTCATCGGCTCCGAGAACATCGGCGGACATCCCGCATGGCACCTCGAACTTGTCCCCAAATCCAAGCAGGCGCTCGACATTTTCAAAAAGGCCGACCTTTGGATGTCCGAGGACGCGGGCTATCCGGTCCAGGAGAAGATTCATAAGAACGATCAGGATTACACCTTGATTACCTACAGCGATGTGAAGTTGAACCCGCCGTTGTCGGACCAGGACCTGTCGCTCGTCCTCCCGCCTGGGGTGAAAAGAGTTACTCCCCAGCGATAAAATTGGAATTCATCTTGCAAAATTCACATTCGATGCCAGGACCGAAGCGCCCTCGCTTACCGTTTCTCGACTGGATGCGCGGCGTGGCGGCAGTTATCATGCTGCAAGGCCACACCTTTCATTCATTCACCCGATCGGATCTCAGGGACTCGGGTCCGTACGTTTTATCACAGTTCCTGGGCGGAATCGGGCCGGCCATCTTTCTCTTTCTTACCGGAATCACTTTTGCATTCATCATGGAGCGCGGCGAAAGGCAGGCGCTCTCTCTTCGGGACAAACTGTGGGCTGCCTTGAAGCGCGCGCGTTACCTGCTGATTCTCGCCTTCCTGTTCCGCTTCCAGTTGTGGGTTTTCGGGCTGCCGAACAGTCCGTGGACCGACCTGTTCAAAGTGGACGTGTTGAACTGCATGGCCCTCACGTTCGTGGCACTTGCCCCGCTCGCGCTCATCTCGAACGCACAACGGATCCGGTGGGGGGCGGTCATGGGGTTCGCGATCGCAGCCATCTCGCCGCTGGTCTCCGCGACCGACTGGAGTTGGTTGCCGGCGAGCGTCAGCGCTTATTTCGTTCCGAACTACATCCTGTTTGCCTTCTTCCCGTGGGCTGCATTCATCGCGTTCGGTTTGAGTGCGGGCTCGATCCTCAAATCGATTACGGCGGATCAGATCAATCGTCTGATGCAATGGTCGGCGATTGGCGGATTCGCGCTGATCCTTACCGGACGGTATTTTTCGAACCTGCCCTACTCGCTGTATCCCAAGTCGGAGTTCTGGCTCGACAGCCCGGGCCTGGTCGTCATCAAACTCGGCGTGCTGATGGTGATCATCGCGTTTGCATATCTGTGGAGCGAGTATGTTGTACGCGACCGCTGGAGTTGGGTGAAGCAACTCGGCACAACGTCCCTGCTGGTCTATTGGGTTCACATCGAGATCGTGTACGGCCGCTGGTTCGGCGGCTTCAAAGACGCACTCGACAATTACCAGGTGGCAGCGTTCTCCGTGTGCCTGATTGCATGCATGCTCGGACTTTCCGTGCTGCGGACGCGTTCGCGCGACCTGCAGGCTCCGGCGTGGCTGCGAGTAGTCCCCACCTTCCGAACCTTGACACCTCGACGCGTTTCGGGAGACTAGGAACCTACATTCTGGAGGGACGCTCCGCGCGCGAATAACGCAGGTAGGGTCCCCGCGTGCTGTTGGGCAGGATAGTCCGATCGTCGGTCAGCGCCTGCAGCAATTGTTCGCTGGTCATCTCCTTCGCCCCGGTCAGATCCGCGCCTCGCAGATCGGCTGAGAACATCACCGCGCCGGCAAATCGCGCGCGCCTCAGCGAGGTACGGCTCAGGTCTGTGCCTTTTAGCTGGGCATCCCGGAAATCGGCATCCGCCAGCGCCGACGCATGGAAATTACAGCGTCCGCAGGAAGCACGGTTGAATTTCGCGGCGTCGAGATCGGATTTCGTGAAGTCGCACCCCTCGAGCCGGGCTCCCGTGAAGTTCACGCCTGTTCCATGAACTCCTTTGAAATGGCAAAGGCTCAGGCGGACATTCAGAAACATCGCCCGATCGATAACGGATTCAGAGAAGTCGCAATCGAAAAGACGGGCCTGATGAAACGAAGCGTCAGCCAGGTCAGCACCCCACAAAGACGATTCGTGAATCGTCGCTTCCAACAAGCGGGCCTCTTTCATGTGAGCCTTGCGAAACGACATACGCTGCATTTTGGATTCGGACAGCCGTGCACCGGTCATCCAGGCGAATTGCAGGTTCACCTCCGTTGCCTCGCAGCCGGTCAGGTCCGCGCGAGTCAACACGGCGCGTTCGAGATCGGAGCTGCTTAGCTGCGCACCAGATAGGTCGGCGCCTGCCAGGTTGGCATCCAACAGCGTGGTGGAGACCAGGAGGGCTTTCTTTAGGTCGGTTTCCGACAGGTCGATGTCGTTGAGCGTTAAGCCGCTGATATCCAGGCGCTGGCCGCCCGGCCTACCTTCCAGCCACGCTCCGTGTGCCCGCAGCAGGTCTGCGATCGATTTCTCCCGGATGACGAACTGGTCCGGGGCGCTTGTCTTGAGTGAAACAGCATTCGCCATTGGTAGGCTCATCGGCATACATGGTCGGAATGTGAATCAGTTCGCCGGCAGACACACGAAAATTTGTAAAGGTCGACGGGAAAGGTGAGGTGGGCTTCGGTATGAGGGTCCGGCGGGACTCCAGCCGGATCCGCTGAAGCCCGCCGGAATGTGTGGTGCCGCCTAAATCCACCAGGCGGCGGTAGTGCCTTCCTTGATCATGATCTGGTTCAAGAACTGAGCGGCCTTGGTGAGGCCTTCGTCCGGCGACATGAGGGTGTCCTCATGCTCGATCGAGAGCACGTAATCGTAGTCGAACATGCGAAGCGTCGAGATGAACTCGGTCCACCACTGATAGGCGTGGCCGTATCCGACCGTACGGAAAATCCACGCACGGTTGCGCTCGTCACTGTACTTCTTCGTATCGAGGACGCCGGTCTTCGGCAGATTGTAATCGTAGATCTGCGTGTCCTTGGCGTGCACGTGGAAGATGCAATCGCCGAGCACGCGGATCGCTTTAATGGGATCGATGCCCTGCCAGAACATGTGGCTCGGGTCGTAGTTGCAGCCGACGGACGGACCGGCTTCCTGGCGCAACCGCAGCATCGTCTCGGGATTGTAAACGACGAAGCCGGGGTGCATCTCGATGGCGACCTTCACGCCGTGATCGGCGGCGAATTTGCCGTGCGCTTTCCAGTACGGCAGTGTTTTCTTCTCCCATTGCCAGGCCAGAACGTCGAGGTACTCCGGAGGCCACGGGCAGGTTACCCAGTTCGGATATTTTGCCGTGTCGCTGTCACCGGGACATCCGGAGAAGTCGATGACGACCGGAACTCCGAGTTTCTCGGCAAGCAAGATAGTCTTCCGGCTGGTCTCCTGATAGTTCTTAGCGACTGCGGGATCGGGATGTAGCGGATTGCCGTGGCACGAAAGCGCACTGATTGAAAAGCCGTTGTCGTCCAGCTTTTTTTTGAACTCCTTCAGCTCGCTCTGGTTGTCGAGCATCGACAGCTTGCAGTGCGGATCGCCGGGATAGTTGCCGGTGCCCAACTCGACGGTACTGATGTTCAGTCCTTTGAGTTTCTCGATGACCTTGTCGAGCGGGAACTGCGAAAGCAGAGGTGTAAAAACGCCTACGCGCATCGGTTCGGATAGCTCCTTTGGGATCTTAAAATGACCAACGCCAGAATATCACGACCTTCGCGGAGGCTGAACCGCCTGGCGCAGGCCCGCGTTATCGAATGTCTTCAGGGCACACCGGCAGACCGCGGTGAATCGGCATGTGCGGCTTCTCGGGAGCGGGCACCAGCAGTCCCCGGTCAGCCGAAGGGGTCACCCGTTTCAGGATAATGTGCGCGCACGAAGACGGCGGCGCTGTTGCTTCTTTATCCAAGCGCAGATTTACGGCCGGCGAACGGAGGTTCCCCTTCAGGTTGAACTTCAGCATATTCCGCGGCACTTCGGTTATGACGTTCACTTCCCGCATTTTCGCCGGAGCCCCGGTCTGCGCAGCACAACACCAGCACGCCACCACACCGGCGGCAACAAATCGTGCCAGCATACGTACCCCCTGTCTGGCAGCCTACCACTTCAGAACGACCAGCGGAAGCTCAACTGGCCGGTGCGCATCGTTCCCGCCGGCGGAAAGATCGCGGTGCCGGAAATAACTCCCGCGCTCGACCCAATCGACAGCACTCCGGTACCGTTCGAATAAGAGGCACCGGTCGGCTGCCCGTAGTTCAGATGGTTCAGCGCGTTCTGGAACGAGATACCGAATTGAATCGTCCCGATTCGCTCGAAGCGAATGTCTTTGAGCAGTCCGAGGTTCACGATGATATAGCCGGGACCTTCGATGATGTTGCGCCCGGCCGTGCCGAACCGGCCTGCGTTGGCGGGCGGCGCTGCGAACGCGCTAGAAGAGAACCAGTTCGTAAGCGTCTCCGGGTATGTGATCGGTCCGGCCAGATCCGGCCGGCCGCTCGTGGTGCGCGTGTTCGAAGGATCGGTTCCGGAGTAGACCGGCGTCAGCCAGTTGCCCGAAGCCAGATTGACGAGCGCGTTCAACTGCCAGCCGCCAAGCAGTTTCCCTTTTCCGAACGGCAGGTCGTACAGCACGTTGTTGATCCACTCGTGCCGTGGCACCGAATAAACGTTGGCCCGGTCGCGCGCCCGGTTGTAGGCGTCTTCGATGGTAGTGTTCAGCTCCGCATTCCCGGTGTCGTCGATCTCGCTCAACTCCTTCGCCCACGTCCACGAGGAGCTGAATTGAAGTCCGTGCGAGAAGCGTTTAAAGACCGTCGTCTGAAGGGAATTGTACGAGCTGTTCGCACCGTTGTCGGCGTAAGTAATGTTGTTGAACAGCGGATAGGGCCGGCGGGATTGGGCGAACGGCACCGTCGAGGCCGGAGGCTGGTTGACGTTCCGCTGATACGGCAATTGCGTTCCCTTCGTCCCGATATAGCTGATCCGAAGGCCCATGTCTTTGCTGAGTTCGCGCTCGATCGATAGTGAATACTGGGTGGAATAGTTGTTGATCAGATCGGGACTGATTGCGCTCAATGTAACAGCGCCCGCGGCGCCCGCGGTTGTGAACGGATTGGCGAGCGAGAACACCGGTCCCGATGAGGGGTTGTTGATAGTCGTGGAGAAGGAGTATGGTCCGCTCGAGAGTGCGCCGGGAATCGCACCCGAGTAGTGACCGTAATAAATGCCGAACCCGGCGCGCAGGACGGTCCTGGCGTTTTGGTCGAGTTGATAGGACAAGCCGAGGCGAGGCGCGAAGTTATTTTTGTCCGCACGGCGCAAGCTTTCCGGAATACCCGCATCCGCGGCCGTGATCACTGGAAGATCGGCCGGGAAGTAAGGACTGAACAGGTTCTTCGAGCTCTGGTTCGGCACCACAATGGCGCCGCTTGCGAGATCGAACGAGTACATGTTGCCGTCCTTCACCGTGGCAGGCGCGTTGTATTCGTACCGTAGACCGAGGTTCAGGGTCAGGCGGCGCGTCAGTTTCCAATCGTCCTGTGCGAACATCGCGCAATCGAAGAACCGGTTGTACTGCGTCGGATAGGGATCGACTCTGGTAACTGAAGTCGGCAGGCCCAGAAGGAAATCCGCGTAAGGCACGCCAGTATACTGTCCCGTGAAGGAGTAACTGCCGAACAGCCCGCTGTTGGTCGTCAGATAACGGTTGACGAACCAGTTCACATACTCGCCGCCGAACTTAAACGTGTGCTTGCCGGTGACCCACGTGATGTTATCCGAGAGCTGCCAGTGGCCGTCATTCACGGGGTTCAGCAAGGATTGCGTGACGGTGCTGAAGCCCGTGATGCTGATGTTCGGAATGCCTTTGATCCCTTCGCGGGATGGCAAGCCCTGGATACCTATGGCATCGAGCAGTGCCTGTCCTTTTACGTCCGCATCCGATTGCGACACGAGAACCACGACGCCCGCGCGAAATTCGTTGATCACGTTCGGGCGCAAGGTGAAAACGTCGCCCAGGGTGAAGAAATTGACGCGGCGGATGTTGGTGGAGGTCCCAACGGATGTGGGTGGCAGTTGCGAGCGCGAACCGGGAATGCGGTAGTCGTCCTTCTTCCACGAGTACCGGATAAAGGCGGAGTTGCGGTCGGTGAAGTTGTGATCGATGCGCGCCTCGACCATGCTGTGCAGTTCGGGTCCGTTATAGGAAGCGCGATAGTTGGCGCCGAGTCCTGTTCCGGCGTTCGGCAAAGGGAAAAAGATCTCCTGCGCCTTCAGCGCCTGCGGGCTCAGGAATTGGGGCGAAATGGTACCGCCCGAGAACGGGTTCACATCTTTGAACGGGTTCTTCAAGGTGGCCGATCCGAAGTTCCCGGCGCGGTACGCGAGGGTCGGCACGCTGGCCGCGGTCGGCGGGAGCGGATAGGCGCGCACCCCGCGGATTCCTTCGAAGGTGAAGAAGCCGAAGGTGCGGTTCTTCCGGATCGGACCGCCGCCGGAAATGCCATAGTCGTGCAGATTCTGGTTGGTCTTCGAAAGCAGATAGGGGTTCCGGGCGTCCAGCGCGCTGTTGCGGACGTAGTAGAAGATATCGGAGTGATAGGCGTTTGTTCCCGAGCGGGTGACGGTGGTGATGGTGCCTTGTCCGCCGAACTCGGCGCGCGACGTCGCAACGTTCGCGTTGAACTCCTGGATGGATTCCATCGATGGTTGCGACACCGGGTCCGGCGAACCGAAATTGCCGAACGTCGTTTCGATTCCATCGACCCGAAGTTTGACGCCGTTGGCGCGGCTTCCGGGAACCAGCCACGCTGCGCCTGCTCCCACTTGAACGACGCCGGGAACCGTCATCGGCAGTATCTGGCTGGTTAATCCCGAATCGCCGGAGTTGTTGTAGACGCTGCGGAGGTTAGTCGGAAGTTCGAGTATCTGCTTGCGCGTCAGATCCTGGTTTATTGCGGGCGTGTCGATCTGCAGGACGCTGGTCGCCGACTCGCTGACGGTCACCTCGGCCGATGCGGCGGCGAGTTCGAATCGCAGGTCCTGCCGGACAGTTCGAAACGCCTGCAACTGAAACGAAACGGTCTCGAAGCGGCTGAACCCTTTCGCCTCTGCGACGAGCTGATAATTCCCGGGAGGAAGATTGGGGACGGAATAGATGCCCGCCTGATTGGTTTGGACATCGTGCTTCACTCCGGTATCCAGGTTTGTCAGGGTAACGCCGGCGTTGGGCACGGGAGCCCCGCTCGGATCAACGGCAATTCCGGTGACCGTTCCGAACGGCGATTGGGCGCCGGCCGCAAGCGCGAATACAAAAACAGTAAATAAGACCCGTTTCAGCATTGCTTCTATGGTTGCAAAACGCGCCGAATCATCGCAAACGCGGCCGGCCGGGAACTCGCAGGCGCGGCCTTCGTGAGTTGCCTCCATAGCATCGGCTCGGCAAGCGGGGCGGCGTTGCCGTCGGTAAAATGGGAGTTTCATGTCGAAAATCGCGTTTCTTTTTCCGGGCCAGGGTTCACAGTTCTCCGGGATGGGCAAGGCCCTGGCGAAGCAGTATCCTTCGGCGGCGAGGGTCTTTGAGGAAGCCGACCGGGCGCTCGGTTTCGAGTTATCGAAGCTCTGTTTCGAAGGGCCTGATGATGCATTGAAGATGACCGAGAACACTCAACCGGCGCTCGTGACGGTTTCCATTGCGGCACTGGCCGTGTTGACCGAGAAGGGCTTGAAGCCGGATTACGTTGCGGGACACAGCCTGGGCGAGTACTCGGCGCTGGTGGCGGCCGGCTCGCTTGAATTCGCGGATGCCGTGCGGTTGGTGCGGAAACGCGGCCGGTACATGCAGGAAGCGGTGCCGCCGGGAACGGGCGCCATGGCTGCGCTGCTGAAACTCCCGGAGGGCAAACTGGAAGGCGTGTTGAGCGAGGCGGCACAGGGTGAAGTGGTATCGGCAGCGAACCTGAACTCGCCCGATCAGGTGGTGATTGCAGGACGCGCTGCGGCGGTACAGCGGGCAGTAGAACTTGCGAAAGCGGCGGGTGCCCGAAGGGCGGTGTTGCTTCCGGTGAGCGCGCCGTTCCATTGTGCGCTGATGAAACCCGCACAGGAACGGCTCGGCGTAGACCTCGAGGCCACAACGTTCCGGGATCTTTCGGTACCCCTGATCAATAATTTTGAAGCGCGGGAGATACGAACCGGAGCCGAGGCGCGTCGAGGATTGTATGAACAGGTGCCCAATCCGGTGCGATGGGCGGACTCGGTCCGGCAGTTGGCGGCGAGCGGCGTAACGCGAAATTACGAGGTGGGCGCGGGAGCCGTCTTGACGGGAATGCTGAAGAGCATTGCGCCCGGCATTGAAGGGTTCAAGTTCGGCGAGCCTGCCGACTGGGACAAAATCGCGGCGGCCTGAAGCACTCAGAAGGGAGTTTGCTTAATGTTGCGATGGATGATCGCATTGATGGTACCGCTGGCGCTATATGGCGCCTCGGATCCGTGGGCGAAGGTTCGCGAACTCAAGAGCGGCACCGAACTTCGGATCTTCAAGAAGGACTCGAAGAAGGCTGTTATCGCGAAGATGGACGAGGCGAACGACGAGCACATCGTTGTCGTCATCAAGAATGAGCAGACTGCGATTCCGAAAGAGGAAATCGACCGGGTCGACTACCGGCCGTCTGAGAGCGGCGGCCGGGTGAGAAGCGAATCGACGACGACGGAAGATACGACACCGCGAACCGCGGGACGCATGCCCGGCGAACGGCCGGGTCTATCCAGGTCCAGTTCGAGTGCCATCAATGTCGGGTCGAAGCCGGATTTCGAAACGATCTATCGCCGGACGCCCATGCTCCCGCCGGCCAAAAAGGAGTGACTCGCGGGACGCCTGTCGGGCTCGGGGCCGTTCAGGATTTTGTCGCGAGTGGTTCGCCCGAAGGGTGCTGCGTTGCGACCACCGCGTTGATGGTCTCCATCAGGCGCTGGATATCCAGAGGCTTCGGCACGTAGGCATCCATGCCTGCCGCAAGACAGCGCTCGGCATCGCCCGTCATCGCCAGGGCCGTCATCGCGATGATCGGAGTGTGACGGCCGGTTGATTCCTCGAGTTTGCGAATCTGGTTGGTCGCGGCCCAGCCGTCGAGTTCGGGCATGTGGACGTCCATCAGAACTAGGTCGTAACTCCGGGAGGCCACTCGGGCCACCGCTTCGGCGCCGTTCCCGACGATCTCCACCGTACAGCCCTGCCGCTCCAACAGCCGGGCGGCAACGATCTGGTTGACCTGGTTATCCTCAGCCAGCAGGATGTGCAGCGGAGGCACCGAGGCCGGTTTGGCGTTCAGTGTCTCGCGAAGTGCGGAGGCGGGAGCGCCGGAATGGCGTTCGAAGGACACGGTGAAGTGGAACGTGCTCCCTACATCCTCGCCGCTTTCCACCCACATACGGCCGCCCATCGCCTCCACCAGGCGAACGCAGATGCCCAATCCGAGACCCGTACCGCCGAAGCGGCGGGTTGTCGAGTTGTCCGCCTGGCGGAACGGTTCGAAGATGACCGCCTGCTTCTCGGGCGGTATGCCGATACCGGTATCTGCGACGCCGAAATGAAGACTCACGCGATTGCCGGCGGCTGAGTCGACTTCGGTGCGGACTGTGACGCCGCCCTTACTCGTGAACTTGATCGCGTTTCCGACGAGATTCAGAAGTATTTGCCGCAAACGGCTCGGATCTCCGACCAAGACCTCCGGGAGACCACGCGCGAATTCGCAGCCGAGAGTCAATCCCTTGTCCTGAGCGCGCACTCCGAGAATCTGCACGGCATCCTCGATGGTGGTTCTGACTGGGAATGGAATGGCTTCGATGGTGAGATGGCCGGCGTCGATCTTGGAGAAGTCGAGCACTCCGTCGAGTACCGACATGAGCGACTCCGCCGCTTTCCGCGCCAAACCCAAATATTCGCGCTGTTCCTCGCCGAGTTCTGTCTCGAGTACAAGTGCCGTCAGTCCCATGATTCCGTTGATCGGTGTGCGGATCTCGTGGCTGACGTTGGCCACGAATTCAGCGCGAACCTTGCTGGCCTCTTCAGCGCGGGCGCGGGCGAAATTCAACTCCTCGACGGCCCGGTTCAACTGACCATTCGCTTCCGCCAGGCTGCTGGTCCGTGCCGCCACGCGAGCCTCTAACTCCGCATTCAGCCTAACCACGCGGCGCATTCGAATACGATGCACGACCCACGCGATGGCCACGACGGCGATGGCGCACAAGATGTAGAACCAGCGAGTTTGGTAGAAGTGTGGCTCGATCCGCATCTCCATCGATGCGCCGGTTTTATTCCACACGCCGTCGTTGTTGGCTGCGATCACCTGGAGCGAATAGTTGCCGGGCGCGAGATTCGTATAGTTCGCGCTGCGCCGCGTACCCGAGTCTACCCAATCGGTGTCGTAGGGGTTAAGGCGGTAACGAAACCTCACCTTCCCGGGAACCAGCAGACTCAGCGCGCTGAATTTGAATTCGATATTACGGATGCCGGCGGGCAGCACGATCTTTCCGTTGGCAGACCGGCATTCCTTTGTGTCCGCGAGACAATTCTCAATGACGACAGGCGGCGGATTCGGGTTGAACGGGATCTTATCCGGATCGACGACAGCCAAGCCTTTCATCGTCGGAAACCAGAGCCGTCCGTCGGCACTTCTGGTGCCGGCGGGCCGGCCGCCGTTGCATTCGCGGCTGTTCAAACCTTCCGATATTTCAAAGCCATCAGACCGGATCCGCGGTGCAGTTCCGTTGGCGAACGCCTCGAGTTCGCGTTTGCTTACGCGAAAAATGCCGGTGCTGGAACTGACCCAGAGATTGTCGTGATTGTCTTCCAGAACTTGAAAGACCACCTCGGCCGGGAATCCCGAGTTCAGCCCGTATTGCGTAAATCTTCCGTCGCGAATCCGCGTCAACCCGCCATCGAAGGTTCCGATCCAGAGCGTCCCGGACGTGTCTTCATAGATCGAAAGGACGAAATCGCCGGAAAGTCCGTTCCGCTTTGTGAATGTTTTGAAGCGGCCGTCCTCATACACCGTGAGGCCGTGGTTTGTGCCGATCCAGAGACGTCCTGCGCGGTCCTCGTGCACGACACGCACCTGGTCGCTCGCCAAACCGTCCGACTTGTGGAATGTTTTGAAGGTCCCACCGCGCATGCGGCCCAGGCCGTTACTCAATGTCCCTACCCACAAATCTCCATTCCGGGATTCCGAGATCGTGAGGATCGCTGTGCCGGGTAATCCGTCCCGCGGCCGGAAGGTCCTGATCTTGCCGTTGTGGAGCCGGTTGAGCTCTCCGTTAAAGGTGCCGAACCACATGTCTCCCCAATGGTCTTCACAAATCGACCACACCCCATCGGAAGAGAGGCCGTCCCGCCTGCGAATGGAGTCGTGCTCGATGAGATCCGGTGAAAGGCGCGTTATTCCGGCACTGTTGAAACCCACCCAAATGCGGCCGTCCCGTGCGGCGTGAACAGCCTGCACCAGATTGCTGTTCAATCCATCATCGGTAGTGGCCGTGTAGAAGGCGACGTCGCGAAACCGGCTGAGGCCGCCGCCGTTGGCGCCGACCCAGAGCGCGCCTTCGCGGTCCTCGAAGATGGCTGTAATTGCGCGGCTGGCCAATGGGTCGGGGTTATTGAAGTAGCTGAACTTACCCCGCGTTGCCCGGATGATGCCGCCAGCGAGCGTACCTATCCAAACATTCCTGTCCCGGTCGGATTCAATGGTCCAGATGGTCTGTCGTGCGAGGGTCTGGGGGCCGAAGCCGACGACACGGCTATTCTTCACGTACGCGATTCCCGAACGTGTGCCGACCCATAGCGTGCCTTCATCGTCAAAATGTAAAGAGATCACTCTGTCATCGGGAAGTCCGTCTTTCGTCGAAAATCGCTGGAACCGGCCACCGCGATAACAGTAAAGCCCCTGGTGCGTACCGGCCCAGAGACCTCCCTGCGGGTCCGCGGCGAGGGCGCGAACCGTTTCGCCCGCAAGCCCGACCTGCGCGAGTTTCCCGCCGCGCATCGACCATAGGCCGTCGCCACTCGTGCCCATCCAGACCTGCCCTCCTGCGACGGGGAGCAAAACCCGTGCGGATGAGGGAGTCGGATAGTTCGTGAATTGTCCGGAGGAGTACCGGACAAGACCGCGCCCGGTTCCCATCCAGAGGACGCCGCCCTGGTCCTTCGCCAACGTCCACACCTGGTTTGTTTTCAGTTCGGGTGTATTCGAAGTGTCGAAGACGACGAACTGCTTGCCGTCGAAGCGAACAGCACCGTAGTACGTGCCCAGCCACAAGTACCCGTCGCGATCCTGCGAGATCGAATTAATGGTGTAGTGAGGCAGACCCTCAGTTTCTTCCCACACCTCGTGGCGGTAGTGGCCGATCGGCTTGGCAGGATCGAGGGCGACAGCGCAACATGCGCTGACGCCTAGCAGCAATAGAAGTCGGGAAAACGTAGCACCCTTCCTCTATCCCTTATCGATCTGAATGATAGAACTTATAGCGAATTCAGGTGTCCGGGCGGGCCGGCTTCCGATCCTATGCGGGAACGGAAGGCAATCCGGCGAGCGCCATTGCGAGTTCGGACTCGTCGTATTCCTGATCCACCAGTTTGCCGGCATAGTAATCGATATAGGCCTGCATATCGAAGTGGCCGTGTCCGCAGAGGTTGAACAGGATCGCGCGGCTGACGCCCTCCTCTTTGCAGCGCAGCGCCTCGTCGATCGCTCCCTTGACGGCGTGGTTCGCTTCGGGCGCAGGTATAATGCCTTCGGTCTTGGCCAGTTGCAGGCCCGCGGTGAAGCACGCCAGTTGGTGATGCGCCCGAGCCTCGATCAGCCCGAGTTCCTGAATGTAGCTGATCAGGGGCGCCATCCCGTGATAGCGCAGTCCTCCGGCATGAAACGGCGGCGGCGTAAAGCGCGAACCCAAGGTGTACATCTTTGTAAGCGGAGTCAGGTGCGCGGTGTCGCCGAAATCGTAGGCGTATTTGCCGCGCGTCAGGCTGGGGCAGGCGGCGGGCTCAATCGCCACGATGTTCACCTTCCTGCCGCCGCGAAGCTGCTCGCCGAGGAACGGGAAGACCAGACCTGCAAAATTTGAACCGCCGCCGGTGCATCCTACCAGGACATCGGGATAGTCGTTCGCCAGCTGGAACTGCTCGATCGCCTCGAGGCCGATCACCGTCTGGTGCAGCAGAACGTGATTCAGAACGGATCCCAAGGCATATTTCGTATCGTCGCGCTGCGCGGCCATCTCGACCGCTTCGGAAATCGCGATGCCGAGGCTGCCCGGATGATCCGGACGTTCGGCGAGGATGGCGCGGCCGCTGGCAGTCTCTTCCGAGGGCGATGCGACGCAACGGGCGCCGTAGGCTTCCATCAACGCCCGGCGGTACGGCTTCTGGTTATAGGAGACGCGCACCATGTAGACGTCGATCTCGAGTCCGAACAGAGCGCCGGCGAACGCAAGGGACGAGCCCCACTGTCCCGCGCCGGTCTCGGTAGTGATGCGCCGCACGCCCGCCTCTTTGTTGTAGAAGGCCTGTGCCACCGCCGTATTCGGCTTGTGGCTTCCGGTAGGACTCACGCCTTCGTACTTGTAGTAAATCCGCGCAGGCGTATCGAGCGCTTTTTCCAGGCGTCGTGCGCGGAACAGAGGCGATGGCCGCCACTGGCGGTAGACGTCGCGCACCGGGCCGGGAATCTCGATCTCGCGCTCGGTGGCCACCTCCTGCATGATGAGCGACATCGGAAACAGGGGGGCCAGATCGTCGGGGCCGAGCGGTTGCAGGGTTCCGGGGTGCAGAACCGGAGGAGGGGGGGCTGGAAGATCGGCTACTAAGTTGTACCAGGATTTCGGAATCCGCCCTTCATCGAGGACGTATTTAACAGTTTCGTTCATGGGGAGAAACCCGAGTTTATCACCGACGGCTGGCCCCGTTCCCGCGACCGGCGATAACATCGTTGTCGATGTTCCGCTCAACTGCCTTGCTGGTTCCGCTGGCCGCCGCAGTCTCGTTTTCGCAGGCGATTCCTGTTCATTACCCGGAGGCGCGGCACGGGCTCCGCTTCACTACCCCGGCGAAAGTCTGGGATGAAGCGCTGCCGCTCGGCAACGGCATGACCGGCGCGCTGATCTGGGGCGACGGTCATCCCTTGCATATCTCGCTGGATCGCGCGGATCTCTGGGATACGCGCCCGGTTCCGGAGTTTCACGGACCGGACTACAAGTTTTCAGTGATGAAGCAGTGGCACGAACAGGGACGGGTGAAGGACTTGCTGCGCGTCTACGAAGACCCGTACCGGCGCGCCGCTCCTACAAAGATTCCGGCGGGCAGGATTGAACTCGAATTCCCGGTGCAGGCGCAGTTCCGCGAGACCTCGTTGACGCTGTCGGATGCGCTTGCAGTGACGACCTTCTCCGACGGCACTGGCGCGGAGGCATTTGTGGACGCCAATTCACCGGTCGGAATGGTGCGAGTCAGTGGTTCGCTGCTGCCGCAGGTGAAGCTCGAAGCTCCGCCATTTCGTGGCACGCCCACGCACACCGACGACCTCGCCCTGCTCGGTTATCCCGCACCGGTGGCAACGCATGGGACAACATGGCGAGCCTTCACGCAGGAGGGGTACGCAGGGTTCCGATTCGCGATTTACGCCGCATGGAAGGACTCCGCACAACAGAGGTTAGTCGCCTGGTCCATCGCTTCGAGCAACGATGGAAACGATCCGCTGGCGATTGCACGGAAGCGCGTTGACGCAGCGCTCCAACATGGATTCAGTGCGACGTTTGAAGCACACCGGCAGTGGTGGAAGATGTTCTGGGCCCAATCGTCGGTGACCGTGCCGAATCCGATCATCGAACGCCAGTGGTATCTCGATACGTACAAGTGGGGCGCGACAGCCCGGCGAGGCGCGCCACCCATTACGCTGCAGGCGGTATGGACCGCCGATAACGGACGGTTGCCGCCATGGAAGGGCGACTATCACCACGACCTGAACACGGAACTCAGCTACTGGCCGGCATATTCGGGCAACCGGTTGGAAGAGGGCATGAGTTATCTCGACTGGTTGTGGAAGACTCGCGACACAGCTTGGGAATGGACTCGTCAATTCTTCGCACTGCCGGGACTGAACGTGCCGATGACCGCCGATATTGCAGGCCACCAGATCGGCGGATGGCGGCAGTACACGCATTCGGCGACGACTTCGGCCTGGCTGGCGCACCATTTCTATCTGCATTGGCGCTACAGCCTCGACCGGGACTTTCTGCGCGACCGCGCCTATCCTTACTTGCGCGATGTAGCAGTGTTTCTCGAGGCATTCACTGCGACCAAGGACGCACATGGCATCGCACACATCCTTTGAGTTCGTCGCCCGAGATCAACGACAACCGTCCCGAGGCGTGGTTCCCGACGGTCACGAATTACGATCTGGCGCTGGACCGGTGGTTGTTCGAAAAAGCGGCGGAACTGGCCGGCGAACTGAAACTGGAAGAGGATCGGGCGCGCTGGAAACAGGTGCTCGCCGAATTCCCCGATTTCGCGGTGGGCGCCGATGGGGCACTGCTGGTTGCGCAGGGATATCCCTTGCCCGCTTCGCATCGCCACTTCTCGCACCTGATGGCCATTCACCCGCTCGGGCTCATCGATTGGGAACAAGGCGAAGCGTCGCGGCGGATCATTCGCGCGTCGCTGGCGGATCTGGATCGAAAAGGAACATCGCAGTGGTGCGGATATAGCTTCTCGTGGCTGGCGAGTCTCGCCGCCCGGGCACGGGATGGCGCTCGCGCCGAACGCGCACTGGAAATCTTCGCGACGGCATTCACTTCGCGCAACAGTTTTCACGTGAACGGCGATCAATCGGGCAAAGGGTACTCGAAGTTCACGTACCGTCCATTCACCCTCGAAGGGAATTTCGCGATGCCGGCCGGTCTGCAAGAGATGCTGCTCGAGAGCCATGAAGGCAAGATCGTATTGTTCCCGGCCATCCCGGACACGTGGAACGATGCCGAGTTTCACACGCTGCGCGCCGAGGGAGCGTACCTGGTTTCTGCCCGCCGCCGAGGCGGTAAACTCGCCCGTGTCGAAATCGCCTCGGAACGGGGCGGTACGATCGCGATCGAATCTACTCGCGATGCGTGGTCCGTTCAGGTGACGTTGAAGCCGGGAGAATCGCGCGTTCTGACTTTTTGAACCAGGTCTACAACGTGAAGCGGAAAGCCAGTTGCAGCACGCGACCGTCGTTAAGAGTATTCGTGATTTTGCCGAAGGCGGGCGAACTCAAATTCCGCTGCGGTTCATCGAACTGCGGATGATTCGTCAGGTTGTACGCTTCGCCGGCGAGCGTAACCGAATAGCCGTTGGTTTTGAATTTCCAAAGCTTGGAGACAGCGGCATTCACGTTCGCAATTCCGCCCTTTCGGAACGTGTTGCGGCCCAGCGATCCGCGGGATTCACCGGGTGCAATGTAGGCAAAGCGGCCGCGGGCGAGAATCTGCGGCGCCGTATCCGGATCGCCGATCGTCATTCCGAGAATACTCGGATCCACGATGTTCGGGCGGTCGCTCGGGCCGCCGTCCACATTCCCGAACCCCGGTGCGTCGCTTCCAACGAACAACGTCAAAGGGGTACCGGTCTTCAGCATGGTGGAACCCGAGATCTGCCACCCGTTCGTCAGTGCTGTCCAGCGGCGGCCGAAGCGGGGGACCTCATAGGATGCATACACGACAAAGGCGTGCGTCGAATCGAAGTTACTAAGCGCTTTGCGGTCCTTGATGGAATCGAATTGGGACTGTGCACGGCCCTTAAGGATGTCGTTGTTGGCGCCGGTACCCGAGTAATCGGCTCCCGTGTCCAGCGCTTTTCCGAATGTATACGACATGCCCCACATGAGACCGCGCGTGTACGGGAGATCGAGCCCGACCTGGGCGGCATCGAGATACGCCGCGCCGCTGTTGATGATGTACTTGACGTCGTAATACCGGGGATCGGCGCGCCGCTGATCCACTGTCGCGGTCGTCAGGGCCACGCCATCGACGGGCACTGCCCGATTTCCGATATAGCCGTCGAGCAGTTTGAAGGTCCGGCTGCCGGTGTAGCCGAACCGTAAGACGGCGTTCTTGATGCGATGCTCCGCACTGAGGTTGTACTGGTGCGAGTAAGGCGTCGCCAGATCCGGCGAAAGCCACGTCGGTGAGGTACGGACGTTTGGATTCGTCAGGTCGATTCCGCTCAAGGGATGGAGAAGATCCGGATTCTGCACCTGGATGTAATATGACCCCGGCGGGTCATAACGCACCTGTTGATAAGTGACGGGGAGAATCTGACCGAACGATACGGTGTAGCCTGTCCGCACAACCCATGCGTGCGGCCCTCTCCAGGCAAGCGAAAAGCGGGGGCTCAGATTATTGCAGTCGCAGCCATACGGAATCGCGTTGAGGTTGTTGACTTCAGTTGGGGTGGTATCGAGGTTGTATCGAATCCCGTAATAGATCTGAAAACGCGGTGTGATGGTCCACTGGTCGGCTGCATAGAGATTCGCGTTCCAATTGCGAAACCCTCGCGCCATGTCTCCCACGGTGACTTCGTAGAGGGTGGGTGTACCCATCCGCATGTTGTCGATTGCGCTGCGGCCGAAGTTATTGCCGAACCAGACGACGCCGCGATAGTTGTTGGTTTCTATTCCGTTCAACTGGACCCGGCTGATGTCGCCGCCGGCTGTGATGGTGTGCGAGTCCCGGCGGTGAGAAACGATAGCGCCCCAGCGATAAGTGTTCAACGCGCGGTGGATCGGGAACTGGCTGTCGGGCCCGAGTTCTTCCACCTGGTAGCCCGTTCGAACACGCGGGCCAACGGCGTTCGGCTCCGAACGAAGGTCGCTCATGACGCGTGTGAACCCCATGCCCGCGCTCGCATCCGTGGACGCCGAGAACTCGTGCCGCCACGTCGCGCGCGACCGGTGTGAGTGGATCTCGGTGTTCGGGTTCTGGCCGGCAACCAGTTCGAAGGCTTCGATCCTCTGACGCGATATGGCGTGCGACAGGAACAGACGGTCGTGCTCCCCCGCAGTCCGGTCCAGGCGCAGGTTGCCGTCGAGAACATCGATCCGCTGGGGCGAATTCGTGTTGAGTGCCCGGAGGTCGAAGTCGGGCCGGTTCGGGAGTTCATCGGGGTAGGCGTTCAAGAAGCGCTGCACCACGGTGCGCACAGCGGGATCGATAGCCAGGGGCGTCCGTTCGGTACCGAGCGGCACGAGTACGTTGCCGTTTACCATTCCCCGGGATTTGATTTGCTGGAAGCCGCCGGTGAGGGCGCCTAAACGCCCGGCGTTACCGGTGAATCGCGCCCCGTATTGATTGCTCCGCGATGGCCGCACCGGGCCGACCTGAAAAAACGTGCGGGCGTTGAAAATGGAATTCTTCAGATATTCGAAGAACTCGGCGTGCCAACCCGACACCGCGGCCGCGGGGCGGAGTACCGCGAGTTCTCCCGGCGCGCGCCCGTGTTCCGACGCGAAGTAAGTGGCTTCCACTGGCGCCAACGGCACGATGGTGACATTCACGCCGAGACGGACGTTGCTGAGCTTTAGCGCGTCGAAGTCGATGCGGTTCGCCTGCACGTTCTCGTTACGCAGCGATGCAGCCGCCCTGGTTGCCTGTGATGCGGGCGCGGGAGCCGCAGCCGGCCGATTCGGCGGGTTCTGCGTTTGTGCCGCGGCGGCGAGACAGACCATGGCTGCGGGGATTGCGGAGCGAAGCATCACGGGAATGTACAGTTTATCAGCGTAGCCGCCATCGCGATCCGGCGGCTTGCTACGGCGGCTTGCTACGATCATTGAAACCCCGGCAGGGGCCCGGGAATGCACCACACGGAGGTGCCCGTGTACGCGAACGATTGGCTGTATGCTCTGCGCGCGCTGCGGCGCGACCCGCGTTTCACTCTCACCGCGATATTGACGTTGGTGATCGGAATCGGCTGCAATACCGCGATTTTCAGCTTCATCAACACCATCTACCTGCGGCCTTTGCCCTATCCGGAACCGGACCGGCTGGTGACGGTATGGCAGACAGCGCCGAAGGGAAAAGCGGTGCGCCCTCGTACCAGCGCCTCACCTGCCGCCTACTTTAGCTGGAGCGGCGAGCGGTCGCTCTTCGCGTCCACTGGAGCATGGGGGTGGGATGTTGTGACGCTGAGCGGCGGGCCGTGGCCGGAGCGCGTCCAGATACAGCGAATCGCCGGAGATTATTTGAAGGCTCTCGGGATACAGCCTGCGCGGGGCCGGGCTTTCCTGCCGGAAGAGGAAAGCGGAGCGCAATGCGCGCTTTTGGTAAGCAGCCGCCTATGGCGTAACTGGTTGAGTTCCGACCCAGGCATCGCCGGACGCGCGCTCTCCGTGGATGGTTCACCGTGCGCCGTCGCCGGCGTGATGCCGGATGGGTTCGTTCCGCCAGTCACCGTCAGTGCGCACGTCGACGCGTGGATGCCGCTGATCATCGACAACGCGCAGCGGGACAACCGGACGAGTCATTCGTTGATGGTGCTGGCGCGGCTTGCCCCGGGAATGACATTCGAACAGGTGCAGGCCAGGTTGGACGCCGAGGCGCGGCAAACGGGTGAATCGATTCCCGAGGAAGCAGGTTGGGGCGTCCAAATGATTCCGCTAAAGGAGCAGATCGTAGGGAAGCTCAACAAGGCGCTGTTCGCTTTGGCGGGCGCTGTGGGCTTTCTATTGTTGCTCGCCTGCATCAACGTTTCGACGCTGGTCATGTCACGGGCTGCCGGCAAGAGGAGAGAGATGGCGATACGGTCCGCGCTCGGCGCAAGCCGCTTCCGCCTGGTGTCGCATCTGCTCGCCCAGTCCGTTCTCTTTGCGATTCTCGGCGGCGTTGGTGCGCTGGTTGTAACGCGCTGGAGTATGGACGCGCTTGTCGCGATAGCGCGCGAAACCTTGCCGCGATTGAATGAGGCTCGGATCGACTGGCGTGTGCTCGTGTTCACCGGCGCGATCTCGATCGCTTCGGGCATTGCGTTCGGCTTGGCCCCGGCATTGCGCACCGCGGGCGCAAACCTGCGGGAATCCGTGAACGTCCGCGGACGGCGCCGTGCTTTACGCAGCGCGCAAATCGCATCGGAGATTGCGTTGGCCTTCGTGCTGTTGACGGGCGCCGGCCTGTTGATCCGAAGTTTTCAAGCGATCCTGGCTGTGGATCTCGGTTTTCACACTGAACACATCCTGTCCGCAAATTTCGCTTTGCGCCCGTCGCATTACACGGACGATCGGCAATACCTGAACTTCCTCGGTTCGGCGCTGGAGCGCGTGCGCGGGCTGCCCGGCGTGCTTGCGGCGACAGCTACCGTGGGGGTTCCCATGCATGGATCGGCCGGCGGCAATTTCGCAATCTTCGGAAGGACACCGAACACAGCCGGACATCCCGAGGCCGAATTCCGCCCCGGTGACGAACAGTACTTCTCTACTCTCGGGATCACGATCGAACGCGGGCGCGGCTTTACTCCGCATGACGTGGAGGGGGCGCCACGGGTCGCGCTCATCAATGCGAAATTGGCGCGGTTGTTTTTCGGCGGAGTGAATCCGATCGGGATGCAGATTCGGAAGGTGGGCAAAAACAACGATCTCCCGTGGATGACGATCGTCGGTGTCGTTCGCGATACGCGCCATATCGGACCGCTGCGCGATTCGATGCTGGAGATCTACGTGCCGTATGCGCAGTACCGTTCGATAAAGCTGCCGCCGATCGCATTGGTAGTGCGTACGGCAGGGGAGCCCGAACGGATTCTGCCTTCCATACGCCGTGCGGTGGCCTCGGTGGACAAAGACCAGCCGCTTGTTGCCGTGAGTTCGATGAAAGACGATCTTGCGCAGTTCATTGGGCCACAGAGGTTCGACACGACGCTGCTGGCGATTTTCGCGGCGATCGGATGTCGCTGGCGGCGGTCGGGATTTTCGGCGTCGTGTCGTATCGAGTCGAACAGCGGACGCACGAGATCGGCGTGCGAATGGCGCTGGGGGCGAAGAGCGCGAACGTGCTGCGGATGGTGTTATCGGAAGCGCTGCGCACGTCGGCGATTGGGCTCGCAGTGGGGTGGATTGGAGCGTGGGGTCTGACGCGTTTCCTGGCATCGCTTCTGTACAGCATCAAGCCCACGGACACTCCGACGTTTCTTGCGGTTTCGGTATTGGTGATGGGAACCGCCGTGGCCGCGGCTTATCTTCCCGCACGGCGAGCCTCCGCGGTGGATCCGATCGTTGCGCTGCGGGAAGAATAGGAACCGCGTTTACTTGGTCTCTGCGCCGGTTAGCTCGGCCGCACTTCAGTGAAACCACATCGCCCGCCGCCGCCGCAATTCTTTGGCGTATTCGGTTCCATCGTAGAGGGCCGCTGGCGGCTGAACAAATTCCGTCGGTGCTTCACCGAAATAGAGGCATGCATCTGCCACGTGCCGTATCGTAAGGTGAGATTCGAACATCTGCGCAGGGATAAGGACGGGCCTCCCATCGACAAGTAGCGGCTTTCCGTCTACGAGCTTCACTCGCATGGCGCTCTTTTCCAAGATGTCGTTCGCGTAGAGGTCCCCTACTGGGCTGTGGCCTAGCAACACGAGTTTCGGGCTGGAGGATGAAGCCTCCACACCGGAAAAAACATTTGATAGGTCCGGCCCGCCAGCCGGGACGACTACGAACCACCTTGCCTTGGGATTGTATTGAAGGATGTCGACAATCGTTGCCGGGCGGTTTCGGTAAACGTGCGCTGAGCCAAATAGCACGAGCGCTTTCCTGCCTCGGTTCAGGACCTCGCGTTCGATCACGGAGGCAGCGGAGTTGCCGCGTTCGTCGTTCAGCCGAGGCTGTGGCGAGCGACTCCAGTCAATGAACTGATCGCCCGCCAGGACGCGTAGACGCTTCGCTTCGGGCAAGACAGCATTGACCTTCCGCACGGCGTGCAGGAGATCCTCATAAACAGGCGAGTCCCATGCGCCTGGCTGCGTCGTGTCTTGCCAGATCCTTCGAAGGACGGCGGACGGCACCGCTTCGCCGTTCATATAACGATCCAGCAGATCCTGGTAGAACGGATTTGCGAACTCGACCACGACATCGGTCACGGTCTGTGCGAATGCTGGATCGCGAATCAGCTTCAGACGAAATTCGGCGTCCTCTCGAGCCCAGTGCCGCTCGCCGAGTGCGACCAGGTTGGCGCTTTCGAAGGAGGCGATAAGGCCGTGGACGGCACCTTGCTTTTCCATTTGTCGTCCCGAGCCGAGACGAAAACGAAGGCCGTGCCTCAGAACGGTTTTACGGGGATGGTCGACGTGTTCAGATTGATAAGCCGACGCACTCAATTAATTGGCCGGGATTCGCGGCCCATGGGTGTTCAGTTTCGGACCACATCCTGGTCGCCGGTCTTGCGACGCTGTCCTGTTTGCCGGGGGATTCTCGAAAGCACACGAGCCCAGACCTCCTTCACTCAGGGCACGACAACCAGGAGATCGGGATCCGCGAATTGACGGAAGTGCGATTCATTAAACGTCAGCAGTGTCTGCACCTTTTCTTTCTGAGCGCAAGCGGCAATCACGGCGTCGTAAATCCGCCCGCCCGAGACGCCGGCTACCGGAGCGCCTCGCAGAATAATGCTGTAGGCCTCCGCGTCGAGCGCAACGATCTTCACTCTTCTCAGGAAGTTGGGTTCCACCACGCTCAGCGCGGCGGCCGGCGACAGGCGATGGGGTGCTGGGAGACGGGTCAAGACCGAGTACGTTTCGATCAGCGCCGGCGCGGCCACAACCATTCGTTCCCTGCGGTCGAGGCGGCTCTCAATTGCATCGGCAGCTCGATCATGGTGTTCATGCCAGGAACACACCGCCGCGACCATGCAACTGGTGTCGGGCAGGAAGGAAGTCATCCTCAGGCATCGGCGCGCTCGCGGCGCAGACGGCGGCGGCTCTCTTCCACGACCTCGGATGTTAAGGGCGTTACGCTCTCCCGAGGAACGGCCACGACCAGGCGCCCTCGCCGCTCGAGGTTGATTTCGAGCGGCGCCGGCTCGATCTCGATGCAGCCTTCACGGAACCGAATCTCCAGAGGCATGCCTGGTTTGAGTTGAGCCTGCCGGCGGAGTTCCTTAGGAACGACGAGGCGCCCGGCAGAATCGATGGTCGTCCTCATGGCATGAATCATACCATGATAGCTACCACGATGTACAGACAGGGTGCGCGACGTGGAAGTTGGGCAATGTGAGTTCTTCTTTTTTTGGGGCGCAAAAGCGAGCGTAGATATACGCTAGGTAAAGGAGGCTCATCGATGTCCGACTCTTTGCCCACCCTGGAAGCACGACGCGCCGCCATTCAGCGGCAGATCTCGCAGTTGGGGGATATGCGCTCAGGCTCGATCAGCACAACCGGCGGCCGCTGCGGTAACCCGCGCTGCCACTGTCACCAAAAGGACGATCCCGGTCACGGCCCGTTTTATCGGCTTACCCGCAAGGTGAGCGGCAAGACGGTGACAGAGACCTTTGCCACTCCGGCCGCCTTGCGCAAAGCTGAGCGCGAAGTCGCCGAGTATCACCGATTCCGGGATCTCGGCCAGGGTCTGCTTGAGGTCAATGAGAAGATCTGTGAGTCGCGTCCGGTTGAGGAGACATTGACGCCAGAGGAAAAAAAACGGCGGAGGCGATCCAGGCCGAGGTCGCGCGCGAAGTAACCAGGCTGCTGGGCCGCATCTTCGCGGAACGCAAGCAGACTGGCGAGTTGGATCTGGAAGCGGTGGAGATGGCCTTCCGAGCCGCTCTGCATCAGGCCGGCGCAGGGGCCCTCGGTCAGTTGTTGCAGTTCCCCGAGCCTGCCGCCGACCAGCGCAACATCCCCTGTCCATGCGGCAGTCAGGCGCACTACCGCGAACTGCGCTCGCGGCGCATTCTCACTGCTCTGGGGGAAGTGGAACTGACGCGGCCCTGGTATCTGTGCCCGCGCTGTCACAACGGCCAATTCCCGGTGGACCGCCAACTGGATGTTGAAAACCGCGACTGCTCACCCGGAGTGCGTCGTATGGATGCGATAGTGGGCCAGCAAGGACCTTTTGATCGCGGCCGGGAGCAGATGAAGGCTCTGGCCGGATTGGAAGTGACCACCAAATCGGTGGAGCGCACGGCGGAGGCCATCGGCGCCGACATCGCCGCGCGCGAGCAGCGGGAAATCCGTAAAGCCGTCCAACTCGACCTGCCCGTCATTGTGGGTGAGCCGATTCCGATTCTGTATGTGCAAATGGATGGGACCGGAGTGCCCGTGGTGCAGAAAGAGACGGAGGGACGCACCAGGCAAAACCGACGGCCAGCCGGCCCACACGCGGGAGGTCAAGCTGGGATGCGTGTTCACACAAACCGGGTGGGACAAAGAAGGTTATGCCGTTCGCGATCCGGATTCCACTACCTATACCGGAGCCATCGAAACGGCCGAAGAGTTTGGCCGGCGCATTTATCTGGAAGCCTGGAACCGGGGCTGGAGCCGGGCGCAAAAGAAGGTTGTCATCGGCGACGGCGCCGAATGGATTTGGAACTTGGCCGGCCAGCACTTTCCCGGCGCCGTGCAGATCGTCGATCTCTATCACGCTCGCCAGCACCTGTGGGACCTGGCCCGCAGACTGTATCCCAACGATCCAGCCGGACAGCAAGCCTGGATGAAGGTCCACCAGAAGCGACTCCTCGACAAGGGCAAGATCCCAAAGCTGGTCCTCTCGTTGCGCTCCACCGAATCCACCAATGCCGAAGTTCTGGAAAAGATTCGCACCGAGGCGAATTACTTCGAGCGCAACGCTGAGCGTATGCGCTACCCGAAGTTCCGCCGTCAGCACCTGTTCATCGGCTCAGGCGTCATCGAAGCTGGCCGCAAAACCGTAATCGGTTGCCGCCTCAAGCAATCTGGCATGTTCTGGACGATTCGCGGGGCCAACGCGATCATCGCCTTGCGATGCTGCCATCTCAATGGTCGCTTCGAGACCTATTGGGAGGGGCGTCGGGCAGCATGATTTTCACTTCCATGTCGCACACCCGTACAGACAGTCCTGTTTAGAACGGAACGTCGTCGTCGGTAATGCCGCTGGCCGGGCCTTCCGTGGGTTCGTTCTGCGAGGGCATCTGAGCCACTCGCGGCCGGGATTGCTGTTGCGCGCTCCGCGGCATCGAAGCCATCTGTCCGGGGTCCTCGTCCTGGGGTTGCGGACCGCCGCCTTCTCCCCGGCCGCTGAGGAGAATTACATCCTCGGCGACCACTTCCGTTGCGTATACCTTCTTGCCGTCCTTGTCGTCGTAGCTTCGCGTGTGAAGGCGCCCTTCGACATACACTTGCTTGCCCCGCGTCAGATAGTTGGCCAGATTCTCGGCGCGCCACAGGACGATATTCGTCCAGTCGGTTTCTTCCTTCCATTCACCGGATTGCTGGTCCTTGAACCGGCGGTTGGTTGCGACCGAAAACTTGGTTACTGCTGCCCCCGAGGGTGTATATTTCGTTTCTGCGTCCCGACCGAGATGCCCCACGAGGATCACTTTATTCACGCTGCGCATTGCCATGATTTTGAACTCTAACACACGGTGCGAAATAGCGCCCGGGATTTTCCTGCCGTTGCTGCTTCGCGCCTCCAGTCATCATCCTGCGGAACCATTGCCGCCGCGCCGTCGTATCTTATTCTTACGGCCCGCGGGATCCCAGCGGGTAGTGTACAATCCAACGGCGAGGTGCTGTCAAGAATGGTGGCAAGAATTCGGTTCGCCACGCGCACTCTTCTGAGAACGCCTGTTGTTACGTGCGTGGTAATTCTGTCGCTGGCGCTCGGGGTGGGCGCGAACACCGCGATCTTCTCACTCATGTACCAGATGGTGCTGCGCTCGCTTCCGGTGGAGCGGCCCGAAGATCTGGTGGTGCTGAAGTCGCCCGGCGAATTCAAGAGCGGAAGAACCTCCACCAGCAACCCGGGTGGCATTGATTCGGTTTTCAGCTATCGTGTTTTCCGCGAACTCGAGCGGAATCCCGGCGGTCTCACCGCGCTCGCGGCGTTCCGTAACTTCGGCGCGAACCTTGCGTTCGGCAATCAGACCATCAGCGGCGGCGCGATGGTCGTATCGGGTCAATATTTTCCCGCGCTCGGAATCAAGCCGTTGATGGGCCGGATGATCTCGCCCGAAGACGATGTCCACGGTGCCGGACAGCCGGTTGCGGTTCTCGGATACGGCTATTGGAAAGATCGTCTGGGCGGGCAGACCTCAATTCTGAACCAACCGCTCCGGATCAACGGCAATGTGTTCACAGTGGTGGGCGTTGCGCCTCGAACCTTTACCAGCACGACGCTCGGCGACGAGCCGGATGTCTATGTTCCGCTGGCGATGAAGCCGCGCCTAACGCCGGGTTGGGACGGCACCGACAAATTCGACGATTACTGGCTGTACACGTTCGGGCGGCTGAAGCCCGGCATCACGATGAAGCAGGCAGAAACCGCTCTCAACACGGTCTACGTGGGCCTGGTAGAGCAACAGGCCAAGGAAATTACGGACCGGAATGCGGATTTCGTGAAGCGCTTCCGGCAATCGCGGTTACGCCTAGCGGAGGGACGCCAGGGGCAGAGCAGCACGCGGGACGACAGCAAGGTGGCCATTTACACGTTGATGGGCGCCACCGTGTTCGTGCTCTTGATTGCGATGGCGAATGCGGCAAACCTGCTGCTGGCCCGCTCGGCGCAGCGCAGGAAGGAACTCGCGATTCGCACGGCACTCGGCGCCACCCGCGCCGAAATCATGGGCCAGATGTTGACCGAGGCGTGGCTGCTATCGCTGGCCGGGGGCGCGGCGGGAATCGTGCTCGGATGGTGGACGCTCGAACTGCTCCTGGCGAAACTGGTCGTTTCCGACGATCCGGCCTACTGGATCTCGGCATCGCTCGATTGGCCGGTGCTGCTGTTCAGCATTGGCGTCTCCATTCTCGCCGGCCTGATCTTCGGGCTCTATCCCGCCTGGGACGCTTCGCGCAACGCGCCGGGTTCGACACTCAAGGAAGCCGCGCATCAGACGACCAGCGGCGGAGGGCCCGCGCGCGTACGCAAGGCTCTGGTGTGCGCCCAGGTGATGATCTCGGCCGTGCTCCTGATTCCCACCGGGCTTTTTCTGAAGAGCCTGGTTAACATCCTGCACGTCGATTTGGGGATTCGCGCCGAACGAGTGATCACGTTCGGAGTGTCGCCGGAGTTGAACGGTTACAAGCCGCAACAGTCGCAAACGCTTTTCGACCGGATGGAGCAGGAGCTTTCGGCGATTCCCGGCGTTAGCAGCGTCAGCTCCGCAATGGTGCCGATCATCGCCGGCAACAACTGGGGCAATAACCTGACGGTCGAGGGATTCGCGAACGGTCCCGAGGCGGACACTCACTCGATGTTCAACGTAGTGGGCGCCGGATTTTTCGGAAAGATGGGCATTCCCCTCGTTGCGGGCCGCGAGTTCAGCGACAACGACACTCAAGCCGGTCCCAAGGTTGCGCTGATCAACGAGACCTTCGCCAAGCACTTCTTCGGGAACCGGAATCCGGTCGGCCGCAAACTAACCCCGGGCTGGGACCCGAAAAAATTGCCGGATATGGAGATCGTCGGGGTGGTGAAGGATTCGAAGTATTCGAGCGTGAAGCAGAAAACACCGCGCGTGTACTATACGCCGTGGCGGCAATCCAAGGACATCGGCGAGTTATCGTTCTACGTCCGGACGGCTCTTCCAACGGATCGAGTAGTGCCGCAGATTCGCCGCGTAATGGCCTCCATCGATCGGGACTTGCCGCTGCAAGGCTTGCGGCCGCTCGAGGAACAGATCGCGCTAAACGTCCGGCAGGACCGCATCGTGCTGCAATTGGCGGCGTCCTTCGCCATCGTCGCAACGCTGTTGGCGATGCTCGGGCTGTACGGAGTGATGGCGTACAGCGTTACGCGGCGCACTCGCGAGATCGGAATCCGGCTTGCGCTCGGCGCTGGAACGGGACGCATTCGCTCGATGGTGATGCGGGAATTGCTGTTGATTCTCGCGGTCGGCTTGATCCTCGGTGTTCCTGCTGCGCTGGCCCTGGGGCGTTTGACGGAGAGCCAGTTGTATGGCGTCAAGGCGTACGACACCACCGTGGTGATAGGTGCTGTAGCCGCGCTCGCTATCGCGTCGTTCCTCGCCGCGTATTTGCCGTCGCGACGGGCGGCGCGCGTCAATCCGACTGATGCGTTGCGATATGAGTGACCGCCGTTATTTGAGGAAGCCGCTCTTCCCGGATCCGGCCGCGCTGAGTTCGTCGTTCAACGGATCGTCGAGCGCAAGAAGCCAACGCAGTTCCGCGGAGATCCGGTTCTGGGTCTCCTGGCGGAGCAGACGTTTTTGATACTGCTGCTGTGGTTTGTCCCGGCGGCAATAAAACGCGTGCATCGCGCGCCGGTGGGCCCCGGTGCGATTGGCGGTGCCGCCGTGCCACAGATGCGAATTCATCACCACTACCGTTCCGGCTGGTGCGGTCACCAGCACCTCGCCGGGATAGGAGGCGCCTGGATTTTCGAGTTCCTGTTGCGGCAACTTGCCCCAGCGGTGTGAGCCCGGCACGGCGCGCAGAGCGCCATTGTCCGGCGTGAACGCATCCAGCATCCACACCGTGTTGCACACCCAGAATCCTCGCTCATCCGAAACCGCGCCCATATCCGCATGCAGGGGTTGGGTCCAGGTAGAAAACGGATTCGCGGAGCGCACGTTGAGACTGCTCACCTTGAACTCGGGGCCAAGAACATGGGACACGAGTTCGAGAACGCGTGGTTCCATTACCGCACGCTCGAACACCTCGCCTTTATCGACGAGATTCGCGAGCCGTCGCGTCTGTTCTTCCTGTTTGAATTCGGCGCCGGCTGCGTCGCCCTCGCGTACAAACAGCTCTTCCACCCGGTCGCGGAGTTCGGACAGCAGCTTCTCACCCACAAAGTTCTCGAGGATCACGAATCCCGAGGTGTCCAGTTGTTCGAGTGGAGACATGCCCGTACTTCCTACAATGAAGTTAAGTGCATTATTCCAAAATCCTGGTGCGTGCGACGAATTGGGTGGGCGATGCCGTTATGTCGCTGCCGGCGTTTCGCGCGATCAAGGAACGATTTCCGGGGGCGGAGATCGCGGTATTGGCGCGTTCATGGGTGGCCGATTTATACGCGCGCGAGTCGTGGTGTTCGCGGATCATCCAGTACACGGCGGCGCCTGGACTGCGCGACTGGGGGAGGAAATTCGAAGTGGCCGCCGAACTGCGGCGCGAGAAGTTCGATTGTGCCATTCTTTTTCAGAACGCGTTCGAGGCTGCGCTGATTGCCTGGATGGCCCGTATTCCCGTGCGCATCGGCTACGATCGCGACGGGCGGGGGCTACTGCTCACAAAGGCGGTCGCGGTTCCGAAGCCGGGGGATACACCTGCCCACCAGCGCTACTATTACTTGGAATTACTGCGCCGTGCCGGAATCGTTTCGAGCCTGCCGGACATCGCTGAAATTCGGCTGGAAGGAGCGGAGGAAGCGGCCCGGGGCGGACGCGCGCTGTTGGGAAGCGCCGTTGTCGGCATCAGTCCGGGGGCTGCTTACGGCACGGCGAAGCGATGGCTGCCCGAGCGATTCGCCGAAACCGCCATCCGACTTGCGAGCGATCTAGGCGGAAGCGTCGCCGTATTCGGATCCGGTGACGAGCGGGCGTTGTGCGAAGAAATCGCGGCATCGATTCGGACAGCCGGAGTGAAGGCGCACAACTTCGCGGGTGAGACGACGTTAAAGCAGTTCATCGAGATGGCAACAGCGTGCCGTGTGTTCGTTACGAACGACTCCGGCGCGATGCATATCGCGTCGGCTGCGGGTGCGCCCACCATCGCCGTGTTCGGCGCTACCGATCACATCGCGACGGGACCGACCGGCGAACGCGCGACCATTGTCCGGGAACAGGTTTCGTGCAGCCCCTGCCTGCTGCGCGAGTGTCCGATCGACCACCGTTGCATGACTGCGGTAACTAGCGAGCGCGTGGTGAACGAGGCACTCGCAATTCTTCAAAAGGTATCCTGAAGCTTTGGACACGCGGAATAAGATCGTAACGTTTGAGCAGGCTCGGGAGTCCTCCCGCCGTGGGCGAACCATTTTCATCTGCGGCTTTTTCGACCCGGTTACGGCTGAACATTCACGCCGGATTCGCGAATTGCGGCGAGACAATGAGGTTGTTGTGGTGCTGCTCTCCGAACCTCCCGATCCGATTCTCGACGCGCGCGGACGCGCCGAGGTACTTGCGGCGCTCGAAATGATCGATTATGTCGTGCTTCCCCCCGAGTGCGGGTCGCCGGCTTCACCGGATTGGAGCGATGGCGGCATTCGGGTGATACGTGAAGAAGATGCGGATCGAGAACGGTTCGAGCGGTTGACCGAACGTGTTCGTCGCCGCCACGAGATGCCGGTTTCCAGTAACTAATGGAGCCTCTGCGTATCCTGGTGGTCCGGCTCGGCGCGATGGGGGATGTCGTGCATGCGATGCCGGCGGTGTCGAGCCTGAAGTGCAGTTTTCCGTCAGCACGTCTGACATGGGTGATCGATCCCAAATGGAAGCCCCTTCTCCGGGACAATCCCTTCGTAAACGATATCCTCGAGTTCGACCGGCGCCGGATCGCAAGTATTCGGGCGGTCTGGCGGCAGTTCAGGGAACAGAAGTACGACGTCGCGGTGGATCTGCAAGGGCTCATCAAATCAGCGGCGATTGTTGCGGCAGCGGGTTGTAAGATCCGCGTGGGTTTCGATTGGAGGTGCGCACGCGAACCTGTGGCTTGCTGTGCTTACTCGCGGCGGGTGCCCGCAACGGCCCTGCACGTCGTCGACCGGTATCTGCAACTCGCCGAAGCAGCGGGCGCCACACGTTTGCGACGTGCATTCCCTATCCCACAAGGCCGTCCCGAGGGCGTACTGCCGGAACAGGAGTTCATCCTGGCGTGCCCGCTGGCTGGGTGGGCCTCCAAGCAATGGCCGGTTGAGCACTATATCGCGGTAGCGCGGGCGCTTCGCGAAAGAGGGTCGATTTTGGTGGTGAACGGCCCTCCGGGCACCGAGGCGAGGCTCGCGCAGATTGAGGGGGCCCAGATTCACGTCTCCGGCATCGAGGGATTGATCGATGCGACTCGCCGCGCGGCAGGTATCATCGGTGTGGACAGCGGTCCGCTGCACCTTGCCGCGGCGCTCGGGCGGCCCGGTGTGGCGATCTTCGGCCCGACGGATCCGGCGCGCAACGGGCCTCATGGCGGTACGTTCACCCTGCTGCGCGATTCCGCGGCGGCGACGACCTACAAACGCGGAGCCAGAGTGGCGGCGAGCATGCAAGCCATACTTCCGGAAGTGGTACTGGACGCGCTACAGATCCGGCTGGCATTCAATCGCGAGAGGACAAGCCGTTGAGCGAGTCGCGGTCAATGCGTCGCGGCTCGGAGGTTCCTCTGGGCGGCGAGCGCCATTATTGGTTTCCGAAGCGTTACGCAGATACGGTGGCGCGGCTGCGGGTGCCTGCCGGATTCCTGCTGATCGCCGCGTTTCTCTACTTCGCTTCGCCGAGCGCGCTATCGCTGGCCATTGGAGTACCCGCGGCGTTTCTAGGACTCATTCTTCGCGGATGGGCCGCCGGGCACCTGGAAAAGAACCAGCAGCTTGCGACCAGCGGCCCGTACGCATACGTGCGGAACCCTTTATATCTCGGAACCCTGATCGTCGCGCTGGGATTCGTCATCGCCGCGCGGCGTTGGGAACTCGGGTTGATTTTCGCTCTGGTATTCGGCGGCGTGTATCTGCCGGTGATCGAACTCGAAGAGCAGCACTTGCGAAAACTATTTCCGGATTATGCTTCCTATGCCGCGCGCGTGCCGGTTCTGCTCCCGCGCCCGAGCAAGGCGACGGCGGCCAAACGATTCTCCTGGCACGTCTACCGCGTCAACCAGGAGTATCAGGCGGCGCTCGGATTCCTCGCCGGTCTCGCAGTACTACTTTGGAAAGCGCTGGTGCGATGAGTCCTGCGATTCGATTGCCCGCTGGCGCGCCGAACTGGTTCGCGAAACCGCCGATACGATCAAGATCGCCGCTATCGGGAAGGTCAGGAAGAACAGCAGCCCGAGTCCAATAGGGTTGGGGTTCGGATCGGCGATCAGCCCGAGCGCTTCGGCAACAACGAATCCGGCCAGCGGGCCGGACCCCAGTATCAGGAGCGCGATGCCGATGCGGAATCGCCAGGAGTTCCGTAGGCCGCCCGCGCTTTTCGCGCCTGCATTCGTTCTGTAGGTAGGTTGAGCCATGCTATGCCTCCGCCGCACGCGCGTCATCTGCCGATCGCACCGTCCACTCCAGCACACTGGCAAGCTTGTGCAGAGTGTATGGTTTTTCGACCACGGCGCAGAACCCGTACTCTCTGTAACTCGACAGTACAGAATCATTCGAGTAGCCGCTCGCCACCAGCAAGTTCGCGGTTGGGTCGATTTTGAGAATCTCAGCCGCTGCGGCAATGCCTCCCATGCCGCTCGGAACGGTGAGATCGAGAATGATGGCATCGAACAGTTCTTTCCATTCGACCGCCTTCCTGCAACGCTCGACAGCCTCCGCTCCGACGGCCACCGCCTCCACTTGGTACCCCTCGTGATTCAGGATGTCGGCCATAAGTTGGCGAATCGATTCCTGAGCGTCCATGATGAGAATGCGGCCGCGTTGCTGGGAGCTTGAATCGGGCGATCGTCGCGGAGCCCTTGGAGGCCCCGCGATCCATCGCTGCCGGTGCCGGAAAGAATGATCGCGATCGTGGGTTGTGCGCGATTGCGAGGCCAATGTGGCCGGGGACATATCAATGGGAGGATCGATCGGTTGGTTGGCTCTTCGCTGCGCCGACCGCAGATGGTCTTTATGGAACGTCATCTTCGTATCCGGCGGGACCAGGTAGATTGTGTTCGACTCGACCATCAGCCCGTCAATAGCCATCCGCAGCGGCATCGACGTGTAGCGTGCCACAAGGTCATCCATCAAGCTCTTGAAATGAGGAGCAAGATCTTGAATGACCACGAACGCCATGTTTGCATTCCAAATAAGGACTCGAAAACGCAAGCATTCCTGATGCCAATTTTCTTTTCAATTTGATCGGTTCGAGAGCGACGAATAGAAACAGAAATTCGCTCGCGGATAATCAGGTAAGGTGAATCGAATTAAGTGCGAATTCCAAAGCTGTTTTACCGGCTTGGGGGGCGTCGCGTCAACTCGCCCAATGTTCAGGGTGATATTTCGCACGCCCTGAGTGACAGTGACACAGATCTATAACCTGTTCTGCCCGTTAAATCAGATAGCCCCATCTGAAACGGAGTTGGCGGTCTGCTAAAATCAATAAGGAAAACCAATCCACACAGGAGATCCGCATGGCAATCAAAGTTGGCATCAACGGCTTCGGCCGCATCGGCCGGAACGTCGTTCGAGCCGGATTGCATAATAGTAATATCGAGTTCGTCGCCGCGAACGATCTCACCGACACGAAGACCCTCGCTCATCTTTTGAAATACGATTCGATCCTTGGTCCGCTGCACGAGGATGTCGCCGCGGAAGGCGATTCCATCAAGGTTGGCGGTAAGAAAATCAAGATCTTTGCGACAAAGGATCCGGCTGAAATCGACTGGCCGGGTGTCGGCGCGCAGATCGTCGTCGAATCGACCGGGAAGTTCACCGATGCGACGCAGGCCGCCAAGCATCTGCGCGGGTCCGTCAAGAAGGTGATCATCTCGGCTCCGGCGAAGAACGAAGACGTCACAATCGTTTTAGGCGTCAACGACAACATGTACGATCCGGCCAAGCACAAGGTGGTTTCGAACGCTTCCTGTACCACCAACTGCCTGGCGCCGGTCGTGAAAGTTCTTCAGGACAAGTTCGGTATTGAAAAAGGATCGATGACCACGATCCACAGCTATACCAACGATCAGACCGTCCTCGATTTCCCGCACAAGGATCTGCGCCGGGCCCGTGCCGCCGCGCTGAACATGATCCCGACCACCACCGGTGCCGCCAAGGCGATCGGACTGGTGATGCCGGAACTGAAGGGCAAACTAGACGGCTACGCGATGCGCGTGCCGACCCCGGACGTCTCGGTAGTAGACTTAGTTGCCGTTCTGAAGAAGAACACAACCACTGAAGAAGTGAATGCGGCCTTGAAAGAAGCGGCCAATAACAGTTTGAAAGGCATCCTCGCCTACACGGAAGAACCCGTGGTTTCGACGGACCTGCTACATAACCCGAACAGCTCCATCGTCGACGCGCAGTTGACGAAAGTGCTGGATGGCAATCTCGTGAAAGTCGTCGCTTGGTACGACAACGAGTGGGGCTATTCGATGCGGGTTGTCGACCTGATCGAATTCATGGCAAACAAAGGCTTGTAGAACTCACCTCACCCTTGAACCGGCCGGGCTCTTTTGCCCGGCCTTTTTTATGGTGTGCCCGTTGGCGCAACGCGGCGGTATCGTCTACGATGAATCAGACCGCCATGCGCAAAATCATTCTCATACCGGCGGGCCTGTTGGTCCTCATCCTCGGCGCGATCCTCGCGCTGCTCCTGTTGGTTGATGCCAATCAGTTTCGCGACCCGATTCGGGCGCAACTCGAGAAGCGCCTGCAACGCAGCGTCACCATCGGCCAGCTCGGGTTGAAGATCATTCCCTTGTCGATCCGGCTCGAGGACGTGGCGATCGGCGAATCCGCGCAGTTCCCTTCACAAGCTCCGTTCGCCAAGGTGAAGGAGATTGACGTTCGCATGAGCCTTCCAGCGCTATTGCGAAGACAGGTGAACGTGCAGTCGCTACGGGTCATCGAACCGCAGATCGAGTTGATCCGAAATGTGGCGGGCGTTTGGAACGCGTCGTCGCTGGGTGGTGCTGGCGGTTCGCAAACGGGCGGCGGTGGTGGGGGAAGCCTGGAGATCGCGGATCTGCAGATTCAGAACGGCCGGGTCGGTCTAACGGATCTTCAACAGCACAAGGCGCGCACGGTTTACGACCACATCGACCTGGCTCTACGGAACTACGGCCCCGGACGGCCGTTCGAACTCGACGGCGGGATACAGGTGCCTGGCCCCTCCGGCAGTGCGGTGAACGCGAAAGTCAATTTACAGGGTCGAGACTCGGCGTTTTCGGGCAAAGGAAATGTTGAAGTCGCCGGGAAATCGTTGAGGGATCCGGCGCGCGCCGAATTTCAGATCCAGGGGGATTTGAACACGGGGGTCATGAAGGTCATCGGGGGAACGCTGAAAGTAGGAGCGGTCGCCGCGGAGATAAGCGCGGAGTTGCGAACGAAGGCGGAGCCTCCGGCGATGACGGGCGAACTGCGCCTGAACAACGCCGCGCTGGCGGACCTTCTGCGTTTGGCTGAGGCGTTCGGCGCCGCGCCGGGTATCAGCGGCTCGGGAACGCTGTCGATGTCGGCCCGTGTGAATGGGCCTATGTCAGACCCCGCAATCGACGCGACCGGAGCCTTGCGGGACGCGAAGCTCCAACTTCCGCAATTGACGAAACCGCTCGAAGTGCAAACGGCGGCGATCCGTGCCGGCAAGAACAGCGTGTCGCTGAACGATGTCGTACTCGGGCTGGGTTCGATGCACGCGCGGGGCAGCCTTGCGGCAACCGATTTCGCCAATCCGCAATTGGCCCTCACCGCCGCGATCGACAAGCTCGATGTTTCGGAGTTGCAGCAGATGCTGGCCGATGCGCCGGCCGCCAAGAAGGGGCGGGCAACGACGGGCAGCGCCAGCACGGTTCACGGCACTGGAACGATTACGGCGGGCTCGATCGTGTACCAGCAGATCGCGCTTACGGACGTGCACGCCACCTGCAAACTCGAGAATGGAATTATTCGCCTGGATCCGCTCAGTTCGAAGGCGTTTGGCGGAGAACAAACCGGCAGCATCGCTCTGGATACACGGCAGGCGCAATCGACATTCAACATCAACTCCAAATTGATCAAGGTGGATGCGAACCAGTTGCTGTCCGCTACGACGCCGATGCGGAAGTTGTTCTTCGGGACGCTGAACAGCGACATTCAGGTGCAAGCGAATCCAGCGCCCGGCCAGGATTTCACACGCGCGTTGAATGGAACAGTGAAACTGGATGTCACCGATGGCAGACTCGCCGGTGTCCAGTTGCTGAACGAACTGGCGGGGATCGCGAAACTGCTCGGGTACTCCAAGCGCAGTGAGAGCTACACGAAAATCCTGAAACTCGCGGGGACGCTGCACCTTCGGAACGGAATCGCGAACACGGACGATCTACACCTCGATTTCGATGGCGGCTCGCTGAACGGAAGTGGAACCCTCGGCCTGACCGATCAGCAACTGAAAATGCGGCTCACGACCGTACTGGCGAAGGAGATCAACCCGGCGGGCGGCAAAACGCAGATCGCGGGTTTGATGTCGACCGTGTTGGCCAACTCGAAGGGCGAACTCGTGATTCCGGCGCTGGTGTCAGGAACGCTCGACAAACTGCGTTTCCAGCCCGACCCGGAGCGCATGGCCAAAATGAAGCTGGAGGGTTTGCTTCCGACGCGTGATAATCCAGCGGGCGCGGCGTCGCGAATTCAAGGGATACTCGGTGCACTCACTGGATCGAAATCCGAGAGTCAGCAGGCCCAACCCGGAACTCCGGCCGCAACGCAGCAGAAGAAGAAGGGTATCCTCGACATCCTCGATTCGATGCGGAAGAAACCCGAACAGAAATAGCGTGGCCGCGGCGCGATCAGCGGCTGCGAATTCTCAATGCACTGCCGTTTGTGAACTCGGGGCTCTGTACGGCCGTCTCGCCGCCCGCGAGTTTTTCGGATTTTTGAATCTCGCCCGTCTTGGTGTTGATCCATTCGGCCGAGTACTCGCCACGCGGCAGGCTCAGTATCAGAGAACTCGGCCCGTTGCCATCGAGATAGATCGCGTATTCTCGTCCCGGCGCCGAGAGTACGTGTGCGAAGACACCGCCCGCATGCCTGACGACGGAACTGTCGGGCGATAGTTTCGCGAGATTGAAGGAACTGAGGAAGTCACTTAGAACGCGCAGTTGACGGCGCAGCGCCGGGCTGCCGCCGCCGGGTCCGTTCGGCTCGGTGTCGCTTCCATCCTCGTGGCCGGCTGTAAAAGAGGAGTCGAGATTGTTGAATCCGGTACCGCCCGAGAGCATAAAATTCCAAGCCTGCCGCCGGTACGCGTCGTCAGACTGTCCGAGGAATCCCGTTTCGTCGTAGATCAGTGCCTTGCCCAGCCCATAGTTCTCGGTGACGGCGTCGGGATAGGCGTAGTGGAAATTGAGAATGCTCGCTTTCTGGGAATAAGTATCGACTGGGAATTGGAAATTGCAAATGTTTTGGGCGACTAAATGCTTGTTGGGGAGGTTCGACTCTTCACTGGTGATCCATTCCGCAACTTTGGCTTGCCACGCCATCGAAAGCTCGTCCGCAACGTCGATGGAGTTCGGATAGCGATCGCGCGCCGGTCCCTGTAGGTACGGATTGATGACACCGGCCAGCAGTGTCCGGTCCGACCAAGGCTCATTCTGGATTTCGAAAATCACGTTATCGAACTCGTTAGCTTCCCTGATCAGTTTGCGCGTGTATTTTTCCTGGTCGGACAGTATGTTTCCGTTGTCGAGTGTATGGGGTTTTTTCCAGTCGATAGCAGCGGTTTCATTGATATTGTTGGCCGGATTCAAAGGGCTGATCTTCCACATCATCTCCTGATAATGCGAAGAGAAGAGCGTCACTTCCACAACGATGCCGTGCCTGGAAGCTTCCCCGAGGTATTCGTGGTAGCGCGAAAAGAAATCGGGGTTCCACCGGTCGAGATCGAATTTGTTTCCGCCTCCTTCGTATCCGGGCGTTTGGCTGCGCGCCCAAGGCGCAACATACATCCCGGGAGCGGGAGCCAGATTGTTTCTGCGAATGCCAAATGATTTTGAGCGTACTTCCACATAGCTTCCGCCGAACAGACGCGTATAGTTCATGCCGCCGCCCGCTAACGCAGACAGGTACCGCCGATAGTCGAACGCGGAGTTCAGTACAGCGCCATAGTGCTCCGCACTGGTGATCAACGCAGTCGCATGTCCGCGAAAGAGAAGATAGTGGGGATTCTCAGGATGAAGACGAATTGGTTCGGCCGCCTGGGCGAGCAGGAGCGCGGCGGCAAATAGACCGGCGAAACGTAGGGCCATGATCTCAGTCCCAACGCGATTGTATCGCTCGTACTGGCTAGCCCTACCTTCGCATTCCTGAACGGCAAAAGGGCATTGTCGGTGGCTCCAGTGCTGTAAGAGATGGTCAGCGCGTGCTTTCGCCTCGAATATGTGCTACATGAAAGATATGCATGTATTCGAACGGGATGTGAATGGCTGCCGCTATCGTATCGCGGCCCAGTCGGTGTGGGACCCGGCCCGTGGTCGCTCGGTTGCGCGCCAGATTGTGCTTGGCCCGGCAACAGCGGCGCCGGTCGCCGATCTCGCCGCCACGCGAACCGTGGGTACGCGTGCCGTTGGGGATGTCGGCGCTCTGATTTGGGTCGCCGAGCAACTCGATCTGATAACCCACATCGACCGGGCATGCGGCAACCTGGGCGCCAAGGACGGCCCCTCTGTCGGCGAGTTGGCTGTGGCGGTCGCCATCCAGCGGGCGTGCTCGCCCGGACCCAAGCGGGACTTGGCGGAGTTTCTGGATGAGAGCGTGCCGCGCTTGTCGTGTCTGCCATCTTCGGCATTCAGCGGACAGGCATACCATCGGGTGGCCCAGCAGGTCAGTGATGAGCAATTAGAGCAAGCGCAGGTAGCTATTGCGAAAGCGGCGGTGGCCCGGTTCGAGCTTTCAGCCGACGTGCTGGCGTTCGATACAACCAACTTCGACACCCACATCGCGACGGTAACACCCGGCAAGTTGGCGCGTCGCGGGCATGCTAAGAGCAAACGGCGTGATCTGCGCGTGGTTGGGCTTGGCGTGCTGGTCAGCGAGACGGGCCACGTGCCGTTGCTATACCGGACCTATTCGGGGAACAGTTCGGATCAAACCGTGCTGGGTGACTGCCTGGATGGGTTGAGTGCGCTACACCAGTCGCTGGACGAGGGGGAGGGACGTCCACGAGCGCAGCGGACGCTGGTGCGGGATGGCGGAAGTTGGAGTCCTCAGTTGGAACTGGATCTGGACGTGGCCGGCTACTACAGCCTGATCTCGTTACCGCTGGGACATGCGGCTGCGGAACAGGCGCTGCAGATGGCGGCCAAGCGAGGTGCAATGAAGTGGCTGACTGGCAAACTGAGCGAAGTACGCGCGGCGCGCGTGCGAGCGAAGGTCGGCAAACTGGACCGCACGCTGGTGGTGGTGGAGAGCCAGGAACTGCTGGCGGGTCAGAAACGTGGCATTGCGGTGGCGTTGCGCAAAGCGAAGGCGGAGTTAGGCAAACTGGATCGACTGGTGCAAGCGAAACGCATCTCGCGCAGCAGCCTGGAGCAACGGATAAAGAAGACGCTTGCCCGCGAACATTTGTCGAACTTCGTGGTGACGAAGGTCGGCGGAGGCGACACCAATCCGACCTTACGCTGGCATGTAGATGCGGCGTTGCGCCGCCAACTGGAGAAGACCCGGCTCGGACGGCGGGTGCTGTGCACGGATCAACACCTGTGGAGCACGGGCCGGATTGTGCACGGGTTCCGTGGTCAGTGGAACGTTGAAGAACTGTTCCGCCGGGCCAAGAAGGGAGGCGTGGTGCCCTGGGGACCGTCGCATCAGTGGGCGGACGGGTCGCTACGTCTGCATACCTTTGCCACTGTGCTTGGGCTGATGCTTGTGAGTCTGGCGAAGATCGCGCTTGGAACAGGCAACTCCGCCCTCGCCATGATGGGCGAGCTAGCCGAAGTCCGCGCGACCCTGGTGCGTACGACGACGCGCGGGCCGGGGCGTCGGGCGACCGTGATGCTTGCACCGGACCTGACAGCCCAACAGCGCCGGGCGGTGAAAATCTTCGACCTCGACCGCTGGATGCCAACACTTCTTTCATGTATGACTAGCCGACCTCTTCGTACATGATTGATGCCCAAAACCCGGATTTACTTAACTTTGATGCGAAGGTAGGGCTAGGGGTTAAGAACGCAAAACACTTCACGGGGACCGTCACGCGGGGCGTAATATGATCCGACTATTGCCGGCAGACGCGGCCCATTGTAGTCTTCTGAAAGATTCATTCGCTGCTGGGAGGCGAACCCACTGTGCCGATCATTTCGGCGGGCCGAGGGGCCCGCCTTTGCTTCATACGTGTGTCCACGCTCATGTCCGTGCTCGCCGTGCTTCCAATGGCGGCTCAGGACCCGACCGGAACAATAGAAGGCATCGTAACGGACAGCAGTATGAGTGCCGTGACGGATGCGACAGTTGCAGTCCGAAACCTGGACACGGGTTTTGCAAAGGAGGTTCGCACCAACAACAGCGGACTATTTCGAGTGGCGTTGCTGCCGGTCGGCAATTATCGATTATCCGTCGCCGCCGCACGGTTCGCGCGATTCACGCAAGAACCGATCGTCGTGAATGTCAGCCGGACGGTCCGCATTGAAGTCCCGCTCGAGCTAGCGACAGTGAAGGAAAGCGTGACTGTCATGAGCGATGCAACCATGGTCGACTCATCAACGAACACGCTTGGCAAGGTCGTCAGCGGACGCGAGGTTTTGGACCTGCCGCTCAACGGCCGGAACTTCACGCAACTCGGGCTTCTGCAAACGGGGGTTGCGCCCTTGACCGCGGGCGTGACCACTGCCGGCGGCAGCCTGCGTCAGGGCCAGACCTATGCAGTGAATGGAATGCGTCCCGAGTCGAATCTGTATCTGCTCGACGGCGCGCAGAACGTGAATCGAATGGATGGGGGCTATGCGCTGAAGATCCCCGTGGACGCGATCGCCGAGTTTCGAATCCTCACACAGAGCGCGCCCGCGGAATACGGCGGCACCAGCGGCGCCACGACCAGTGTTGTCACCCGCGCAGGAAGCAATCAGTTTCACGGCAATCTGTACGAGTTTCTTCGCAACGACAAACTCGATACTCGCAACTATTTTTCGTCCAGCGTTGAACCCCTCAAACAACACCAATTCGGAGGAACCCTCGGCGGCCCGATAAAACAGGACCGCCTCTTCTTCTTCGGCTACTACGAGGGGTTTCGCAACAAACAGGGCTATACGAATTCGGCCACCGTACCGACCGCCGCCCAACGAGCCGGCGATTTTTCCGGACGCGGAGCACCACTAATCAACTTCGCCGCCGGCGGTGTCGCATTTCCGAACAATCAAATTCCTGCGCAGGCGCTGAATCCGATCGCCTTAAAGGTGCTGGATATGTACCCGCTCGGAAATGTTTCGCCATCCATCTTTCGCGCCACCGTAGTGGGGACAAACTTCTTCGATCAGGCGGGTGGCCGCCTCGACTACAATTTGTCCTCGCGCGACACGTTGTTCCTGCGCTATTCGTTCTCCGGCGGGTACAACATTAATCCCATCTCGGTGCGAGGATCGGATGTTCCGGGGTTTGCGACGCGAGACGACATCACGACGCACTCGGCAGTGATCGCGAGCACTCATCTGTTTTCGCCGCTGGTCAGCAACTCCCTGCGGCTGACTTTTTTCCGGTATCTCTTCGATTTCGACGGCCGGCTAAATCGAACGCCGCCGTCCGCCTTCGGCTTTGGATTCGATTCGGCGAACGAGCGCGGCCAGGGGCCTCCGTTTTTTAACATCAGCGGGTATTCGCCCATCGGCGGAGCGATCACGGGACCGCGCGATTCCGTCCAGAACAGCTACGAGGTGCAGGAAGGGCTGTCCTGGTTCCACGGCGCGCATTCGCTGAAGGTCGGCGGCGGATTCATGCGCACTCAGTTGAACATGTTCCAGGCGATCGCGCCCAACGCGTTCTTCGTATTCGCATCGACTTTCCCGACCAATGATGCTATTGCCAACCTGCTGCTCGGCGCTCCGGTCGTGTTCTACCAGGGCCTCGGCGATTTCCACCGAGGTCTGCGAGCATGGTCGCTCAGCAGTTATGTTCAGGACGAATGGCGCGTCACGAACCGGCTGACGCTGAACTATGGTTTGCGCTACGAGCGTATTAATCCTATTCGCGAACTCTACGACCGCCTCAATGCCTTCGTTCCAGGCGCTCAATCGCAAGTGATGCCGGATGCGCCGAGAGGCCTGCTGTTCCCGGGAGATCCCGGCATCGGCAAGGGAATCGCCGCCGACTATCACGCGTTCATGCCGAGAGTCGGTTTGGCGTGGGATCCTTCGGGGCGGGGTAAGTGGTCGATCCGGTCCAGTTACGGTATTTACTACGACCAGTTTCAAAACGGTTCAGGGACTGCTTCTCAGGGGCCCATCAGCGCGCTCCCCTGGGCGCAGTTCAACCAATACGGCGGAGCAGGGCTGAATTTTTCGAATCCCTATCAAGGTCGTGCCTATCCGAAGCCGGATACGTTCGTGCGGCCTTCGACGGTGTTCGCGATCGATGCCACAGCAAAGCCGCCCTACGCACAGAATTGGAACTTCGGCATTCAGCGGTCCTTGCTTGGAGAGTACGTGCTGGAGGTGCGCTACGTGGGAGCCAAGGGTACGCATCTTCCTCGTAACGTCGAGGCGAACCCGGCTGTTTACGGGCCGGGCGCCAATGCGCAGAATGCCGATCAGCGCCGGATCTACGCGAACTGTCCGGCCGGTGGCGGAGCTTGCGATTTCTCGACGGTCGCGATGCTGGCGAACATCACGAATTCCACTTATCATTCCGGGCAGGCGAGCCTCTCGCGCAGGTTTACTTCGGGGATCGGCTTCAACGTGTCCTACTGGTATTCGAAATCGCTCGACTATCTTTCCGCGATGAACCTTTCGGGAGCCGCGGCAAAGCCGCTCGCGGGTGAAAACGACCTTGCGCAGAATCCGTTCGATCTTGCAGCGGAACACGGGCCCTCGCTGTTCGATGCGCGTCACCGCTTCGTTGCAAGTGCAGGCTGGGAGCCGCACGTCAGCAAGGATGCGCCGCGCCCTGTTCGAATGTTGGCCAGTAACTGGCAGTTGAACGTGATCGCAACGCACAATTCGCCGACTCCCTTCACCGTTTCCGATTCCACCAACGTCTCGCTACAGGCAAACAGCCCGCCTATTTCCGGTTTTGCGGCAAGCCGCCCCGATCTTGTCGGCGATCCTGATGCCGGCCCGCATACCGTCGATGCCTGGATCAACAGTTCGGCATTCCGCCGGCTCAATCCGCAAACGGAGGCGGGGCGTTTCGGCAACGCGGGACGCAATATCGCGCGTGGACCGGCGCTGACGAATTTCGATATGTCGCTGATGCGGAATTTCGCGGTTACAGAAACGCTGCGCTTGCAATTCCGCGCCGAGTCGTTCAACGTTGCCAATCACGCGAACTTCGGATTGCCGGTAGCGGATCTGAATTCGGCCAATTTCGGCAGGATCTTCTCCGCGGCTCCACCTCGACTCATGCAGTTTGCTTTAAAGTTGATGTTCTGAATTCCTACTTTCACGTATGAGCGCACCAATGAAACCGATGTTCCTGACCGGTGTGGAGCAGAAACCGCAGCCCGGTCACTATCTCGACATGATCCGGATGACGCAGGCGGCTGGTCAGGAGTATCCGCAAATCTGGCACATGTTCGCATTCAAACAGGATGCGACCAATCACCTGGCACGATTCACACAGGAAATGATGCGTGAACCTGCGCCGCTCAGTCCGGGGCTGCGGGAGTTGATCGCCGCATACACTTCGGCCCGGAATCATTGCCCGTTTTGACTGAAGTCGCATGCCGCGGTCGCGGCAGTGATTCTGGAACAGGAATCGAAGACCGCCGGGAGAGATCTCGGAGGGCTGTCGGGCGAGGAGTTTGTGGAGGGCGTGCTGCGCGATCTTGAGACATCCGGGCTCAGCGCAAGCGAAAAGGTGCTGATGCGCTTCGTCGAGAAGGTGAATCGTAACTCGCCGGAGATAACGGCGGCGGACATGGACCCGCTGCACGCAGCCGGATGGGACGATGAATCGATCTACTACGCGATTACGGTGTGTGCGCTCTTCAATTTTTACAACCGGTGGATCGACGCGTCCGGAGTCCATGCCCTGTCGGAGGAGGCGCACCGGCGAGGCGGCATACGGTCCGCGACCAATGGATACGCCCGAAAGCCGTAACGAGCGGGACCTCCGCTACGCGGGGTGGCGCGTGGTGTTCGCCTCGGCGGCCGGCGTGTTCGTCAGCTTCGCCTCGCTTTTGGTCTACACGTTCGGCATCTTTCTCAAACCCATCAGCGAACAGTTTTCATGGACGCGCGAATCGGTTTCCGCGGCGTTCGGAATCGCAGCGATGACCGTCGCCGTTTGCTCGCCGCCGCTGGGCCGGCTGCTGGACCGATATGGGCCTCGCCGCGTCATTCTGCCCTGTATCGCGGTCTTCGGTACGGCATTCGCGTCTCTTGCGCTGTTGACGCCGCGGATCGTACACCTGTACGCGGTATTCGTGGTGCTCGGAATCGTCGGGAACGGTACGGCGCAGATGGCTTACTCGCGCGCCGTCTCGACTTGGTTTACTTACCGCCGAGGGATGGCGCTGGCCATGCTGATGGCAGGCGGATCGGTGGGTGCGATTGCGTTACCCCCGCTGGCCCAAACATTGATCGCCAACCTGGGGTGGCGCGGAGCATTCGCGGCGCTCGGTTCGATGGTCCTTATTTTTGGATTGCCTGTCGTCGGTTGGACAGTTCGCGAAAATCCAATGACCCGCACATCCGGCCGGCGCGAACTCGCCGGCGCAACTGTACGGGAAGGGCTTCGATCGCGAGCGTTTTGGATCCTAATTGCGGTTCTTTTTCTAACGTCCATCGGACAGAACAGCGCGATTACGCATCTCTCCGCGCTGTTGACCGATCGCGGTGTACCGGGTGAAAGCGCGGCGATCGCGATATCCGCAATGGGCGGAGCCAGCCTTCTCGGACGATTGGCCACGGGTTGGCTGCTGGACCGGTTGTTCGCGCCTCGGGTCGCATTCACGCTGCTGATTCTTTCGGCAGCGGGCGTCGCCATCCTTTCGAACGCACACACGCCGGCGGGAGGAGCGCTGGCCGCGGCCCTGGTCGGGTTCGGGATGGGCGGTGAAGCGGACGTCACACCGTATCTGTTGTCGCGCTATTTCGGCCTGCGATCGTTCGCTACACTGTACGGTTTCACATGGACCGCGTATGCCATCGCCGGTGCGATCGGTCCGATACTCATGGGCCGTGCCTTCGATCTGACCGGGTCGTATCGCGTTTATCTCCTCGAGATCGCGGCCCTCACGGTACTTGCGGCTGCGTTGATGCTGATGCTGCCAAGGCCCGCGCCGATGGGTGAGGAGACGGTCCACGCAACGAGTTTGCGCGCGGAAGCAGCGGTGACCGGAGAATGATGTTGTTGTCAGCGGTTATTCCATCCGCAGCGTGACAATCGGATCGATTCGCGTCGAACGCCGGGCAGGGATGTAGCAGGCCACCAGAGCCAGGCCGGCGAGAAGTACAGGCGCGCCCACGAACAGGATCGGGTCATAGCCTTGGACGCTTGCGACAGTGAAGAAGATTCCGGAGAGCGCGCGAATTCCCAGCAGCGCCAGCGTCAAGCCGATGAGTGTTCCAGCGACGACCAGGATTGAACCTTCCTTCATCACCAGGCCGAGCACGTCACAGGTGCGCGCGCCGAGCGCCATGCGAATCCCGATTTCATGACTGCGTTTGGAAACGGAGTGAGCCGTCACTCCGGCCAGACCTACCGAGGCGAGCACCAGTCCGCAAAAGCCCATTAAGCCGTATGTCCACGACGCCGACTGGAGAGCCGACATGAATTGCGCAATATGTTCGACCATGCTGCGCGCGTTGAAAGGCGCGATGTCAGAATCTATTGCTGCGATTTCGGCTCTGACGGCGCTCAAAACGTCGGCACCGGGCACCGCTCTCAGCATGAGTGTGACGCCGCGCAGTGATGGTTGGGCGTAGTCCGAAGGCCGCAACGGAAAATACACCGCCGGGTGTTTCTTGCTTGCCACCAGGTCTTCGGAGACATCACCCACTACGCCAACTACTTCGAACGATCGGATGCCCTTGGTCAAAACGGACGAGCGATAGTCGATTGTCCCGGGCATCGCGCCGAATCCGCCCGACGCTTCGCCATTGCCAAGCTCGATCCGGCGGCCCACGGGATTGCCGCCGTTCCAGAATCTGCGCACCGCTTCGTGGCTCACAACGATAGTGTTCGAAGTGTCGGATTCGTCCTGTTTACGAAATCCGCGTCCGGCCAGAACCGGAATACCGGCTGTTTCGAAGTACTCGTGTCCCACGATGTGCCGCCGGGCCCAATGCGCATCGCGCACTCCTGCAGGCACTTTGCCCGGGCTATCGAAACGAACTCCCGGGTTGCCGTCGAGCGCCACGGGCAGAGTGTCGGTCAGACACGCCGCGGCCGCGGTAACGGACGGCAACGATCTTACTCTCTGCAGAAGCTTTTCGAAAAACGCGGAGGCGCGTGGAGCCGAGTAGCCGTCACGCACGGGATCGATCGAGATCAAATACAGATTCTTCGCGTTGAATCCTTCCTGGACACCCAGCGTGCTTTGTATTCCATACCCCAGGTACCCGATGATTAACAGCAGTGTGAGTGAAGCCGCCATTTGCCCGAGTACCAATAAATTGCGCGGAGAGAGGCGGCTTTGGCGGCCGAGGCGAACCTCGCCGTCTTCCTTCAAAGCCGGAACGAGATCGGTCCGGGTGGCGCGGAAGGCAGGCGCGAGGCCGAATACGATTCCCGTCACGATGGTGACGCCGAACGTAAAGAGTAGCGCGCGCCAGTCCGGATTCAGATTCAGGGCCACCGGGATCGGAATCGGCATCTTCAATTTCGAGAAGAGATGCATGGCCCAGACTGCGAAGAGAAAGGCGGGCACCGCGCCTCCGGAAGCCAGCAGGAGACTCTCGGTCAACAGTTGCTGAATCAACCGGCCGCGGCTGGCCCCGACCGCCAATCGGACGGCGATCTCTTTCCGCCGGTCGGTAGCGCGCGCCAGCATCATGTTTGCAACATTGGCGCACGCGATCACCAGCAACAGTCCTCCGAGAAAAAACAGGAACTCCCGGAAAAACGGAGCATCCTGCTTCCGCAACGGTAGAGTCTTGCCTCCCGCCAGCAGGACAATTCGCTGGCCCTTCTGATTTCTATCCGCTTCGCCGTAGGATTGTGAGAACTGCTGCGCGGCGTTATTCAACTCCGCTTGCGCCGCTGGTTCGGGAATACCCGGCCGCAGGCGCCCCACCATCTGGAACATCGGCAGATCGCGGCGTTGCAGAGCACCGTTCTCCAACTCGGGTGCGACGTTCGCCCCGGCGGTAACGGGCATCCAGACATCCGAGGGAAACAGCACAGGCGAGGCGCCGGCAAAACCCTCCGGTCCGACGCCGGCGATCGTGGCAGGATGCCCGTTGATGCGGACCGTTTTTCCAATCGCGCTCCGGTCGGAACCGAGCCGATCTTCCCAGTAGCGATAGCTCACTACCACAATCGGCGCCTGACCCGGCTTGTCATCCTGCTGGTCGAAGAACCGGCCCAGCCACGGCCGGACTCCGAGGGTGCTGAAATAACCCGTTGTCACTAATTGACCCCAGGTGCGCTCCGCTGGCCCACTCGTCGAGATGCCAAACGGTACCGGCGCAACGTACGCGAAGGTCGATGAAAAGAGGTCGCGCAATTCGTTGTATCGTTTGTAGGCGGGATACGAGATCGGTGCTTGCACGGCGATCAACTCATCCGGATTCGTGGCTCCGGGTAAATCGTGCAGCAACCCGTTCACCTCACTGTAAGCGCAAGTGGCGATACCGATTCCCAGACTGAGGGATGTGACCGCGACCGCAGTGAAGCCCGGCAAGGCCGCCAGCCCACGCCACCTGTGGCGAACGTCGCGCCGGAACTCCGCCCAATACTCTACCGGTAGGCTGAGAACGATGTCCAGCAGAAGGCGAAGCAGGCCCACGATTCCGTGCCGCCGCCAAATCTGCTCGACGGCATCCTCCCCGGTCTGGACGATCTCGTCGCCTTACACATTCCTGAACTCTTGCTGGAACACTCCTGCCACTGCGCGGTAGATTCGCAATGTGAGCGCCACCGGACGTTCGGGGTCGCCGCGCGTTGGGTTCACGGCTCAGCCTCTTTCTTCAACAATCCTCGTTTGGAGTGAATGATTCGAACCAGGTCCGCTAGCCTCTGGCTTTCGGCCGCCAGCACGCGGCGTCCGAATGTTGTGAGCCGGTAATATCGCCGCCGTGGATCGTCCACATCCGCTGCCGGCCGTTTGGGCGATTCCTCGATGAGTTTCTCGTCGATCAAGCGCTGGATGGTCCCGTAGAGAGTTGCGGGCCAGAGCCGCACCTTACCTTCCGTACGTTCCAGCACTTCCTGCATGATTCCGTAGCCGTGTTGTTCCTGGTCGGCGAGCGAGAGCAGAACGTGAAACCAGTGCGGCTTTAACGGGAGGTAACGTTCGGGTTCGGGGGGCTTTCGCATCTATATATCGGTTGATATATATCCGCATCGAGAGCGAGAGTCAATGGTTTTTTCGTGCGTGCCGGGAGCGTCAGCGATGGGCCGCGCGTTGAGGCGGATTCAGCGGAATGCCGCTCAGCGACCCAGGCCGATGAGGCAATCGTGATCGGTTCGCGCTTTGCGCTCGTGGTCGAGATAGGCGCGATTGCGGCGCGAAAGCTCGTCAAAATCGACGTGGTGGGCGTCGAATTCGGGACCGTCCACGCAGGCGAAGAGCGACTTGCCGTCGACTGTCACGCGACACCCGCCGCACATGCCGGTACCGTCGACCATAATCGGGTTCAGGCTCGCCTTCGTGTGGACACCCCATTCCCGCGTCAGGTCGGAAGCGAAGCGCATCATCGGAATGGGTCCTATGACGTGTACCATGTCGACGCGCGATCCGTTCCGCGACTTCCAATCGCGCATCATCTGGACCACGTTGCCGTGAAATCCGAACGTGCCGTCGTCAGTGGCCCAGTGGAGTTCGTCGGTTACTCGCTTCAGTTCCTCGTCCAGGATCCTGAGATTCGCCGAGCGTGCGCCGCACATCGCGATCACGTAATTGCCGGCCTCTCGAAACGCTCGTGCAACGGGAAGCAACTCCGCGACGCCGACTCCGCCTGCGGCACACAGCACCGTTCCCAACTTCTTCACGTCCGCGGGACGCCCCAGCGGTCCCAACAAATCGGCGAGCGAGTCGCCCACATTCAATCCCGCCAGTACGCGTGTCGTCTTTCCGATCGCCTGTGCTACCAGCCGGATCGTGCCGGCTCCGGCGTTTCCGTCAACGAGGGTCAACGGGATCCGCTCGCTGTCGGCATTCGGGCGCAGGATCACGAATTGCCCGGCCTGCCATCGTTCGGCGACAGCTGGCGCTTCGATGGTGAAAGACGTGATCTCGGGAGTGATCACCTGCTTCTCCACAATCCGGAACCGCACGGATGGCTGGGCCGCGACGTTCGGATGCGCGAAATTCTCCGGGTGCTCCTCTCGCAACGCGTTGTCGATCGCCTCGGCCGCGATGCGTCCGTCCTTCATCGCGAGAATCACGGTGGATCCGCCCCGCACCACGTCACCACCTGCGAACACGCGGCCCATGCTGGTTTCACCGGTATCGTTCACGACGATCTTTCCGCGTTTGGTCAGCAACTTCGGCGTTGCCTGTTGCAGGGTCGGGTTCGGGCTCTGCCCGATGGCCATAACCACGGTATCCACCGGCATCCGGTACTCGGACCCTTCGATCGGCACCGGCGACGGACGTCCCGATTCGTCCGGCGGTCCGAGTTCCATCCGCAAGCATTCCATCTCGCGCAGGATTCCGTTCTCATCGCCGATCAACCGAATCGGAACCGCGAGAAACCGGAATTCGACACCTTCCTCTTCGGCGTGCTCGATTTCTTCCATTCGCGCGCGCATCTCCTGGCGCCCGCGCCGGAACATAACGATGGACTCGCTGCCGAGGCGCTTCGCCCAACGGGCGGCATCCATTGCCGAGTTTCCTCCGCCCACCACCACGGTCCGGTTGCCGGTTCGAACCGGGGTGTCCGCATCTGCCTCGTAGGCGTGCATCAGATTCAGCCGCGTCAGAAACTCGTTCGCGGTGTAGACTCCGATCAGGTTCTCGCCCGGGATGCCCATCATGTGCGGCAGTCCGGCGCCGGTACCGATGAAAATCGCCGCGAACCCCTGGGTGAATAATTCTTCGACCGTGATCGTCTTCCCGATGATGTAGTCCGTGTGAAATTCTACGCCGAAGTAGCGCAACCGCTCGATTTCGTCCGCAATGATGTCGCGCGGCAGACGAAACGGCGGAATACCGTAAGCGAGCACGCCGCCCAACTGGTGCAGGGCTTCAAACACACTCACCTTGTATCCCTTCCGCGCCAAATCGTTCGCGCATATGAGCGATGCCGGACCGCTACCGACCAGCGCGACGCGCAATCCGTTCGGCTCGGGCAAAGGCGGCGGTTGACGGTCGCCTTTTTCGCGATGATAGTCGGCTACGAAACGCTCGAGCGATCCGATTGCGACCGATTCGAATTTCTTGTCGAGGAGGCACGATTTCTCGCAATACAACTCGTGCTGGCAGACGCGTCCGCAAATGCCGGGGAACGGATTCGTCTTCTCGATCACTTCAAAGGCGCTATCGTAGTCGCCTTTTGCAACTTCGGCGATGAACGCCTTGATGTCGGTTTGGATCGGACAAGCATCCATGCACTTGGGATCACGGCATTGGAGGCATCTCAGCGCCTCGATCTGCGAGACATCGCATCCGAAGCCGGTCGCAACTTCTTCGTGGTCGGCAGCCCGAACCTGCGGATCGCGTACGGGAAGTGCGTGGCGGGGAACTTTGTGATTACGCTTCCGCGGGGCAGTATTCTGGCCGACACCCGGATTCTCTGGCATGAACGCTCCTCTGGGTACCGAATGCAATCCATGTTCCAGGCCTAATCTATTGATTCCAAGAGAAAAAAGATCAAGAGTGGGCGATTCAGCGCACCGGTTGGGCTGAACCGCGCGTGCCTACATCCGTCCCGCTGGAACCGTCCGGCCAGAGTGCTGCTTCGATGTCTGCCAGAACCCGGTCCAACTCGGCTTCATCTGCAGGATTGCGCAACAGAAATCCTTCGCCGCTGCGCAGTGTCGATCCGAATTCCGGGTCGTACCCGTCGCCCATCAGAACGAAAGCGCTGACCTGGTCACCGATTCGTTCCAGGAACTCGACCCAGTTCTGACCCGGGAGGCGTACGGACGAGAACACTGCATCGAATCTCAGGCGCTGTGTAAGATCGATAGCCTCCTCGGCGCTTCGCACCGGCACCACGCGATGCTCGCGGTCGCTCAGACTTTTCACCAGCCGCCGCCCCCGCGAAGCATCCGACTCGACCAACAGCAGCGTCAGCGCATGTTCCCGATGGGGAGTGTGCCGTTGCGTTGCGACAACCTGAGAGTCGCCGGATAAGGGAAATTCAAATTCGATGGCCGCACGAGCGCCGACGCGGGAAAACCGTGTCTGGCCGTTGTGATTGCGGACAATTCCGCTTGCGACGGCGAGGCTCAACCCGCCGGAGGCGCCATCCGAAGACGGCGAAAACGGATCGCGCGTCTCCTCGCCCGAACTAAACGTAATGCTGATCAGCGCTTGCCGTCCCACCTGGCTGGTCGCGATCACGATGGTCTTCTCGACACAATCGAGCGCGCTTTGTTCCGCATGTACCAGCACGTTCAGAAGCACCTGCTCGAGCTGACCTTGCGCGGCCAGAATCGATAGCGGCTCCGGCGACAACTGGGTCTCCGTCTCGATTCCGAGTGCCTTCCATTCGCGTTCTCGAAAACGGATCAGGTTCGTCAGCAGGGCATTCAGTTCGATCGGGCGGGATTCAGAATCCTGGGTACCTGCAATGGAAACCAGGCGGGCGACGATTTCGGATGCCTGTTGAGCTTCTTCCGAAAGTATTCGCAACTCCCGTTCGACCACCGCATCGGTCGAACCGCCTACGAGCCGCTTCGAGACGGCGAGGATGCTCTCGAGCGGCGACCGCAGATCGCTTGCCACGCCTGAAATCAATTGGCCGGTGGCCGCCAGTTTCTCACTCCGAAAAACCTGTTCGCGCATGGCGCGCTGTTCATGCAGCCGGAGCGAGGTCGCAGCCTGATTGGCGAGGTGTTGCGTAACGGCCTGTTCTTCGTGAGTGAAGTGGCGGACCCCATCAACGTGATTCACCTCGAGAACGCCCATCGCTTCGCCCTGCGCGAGCATCGGCACGAACAGCACCGATCGAGGCAACCCGGGTTCCATTTTTCCCTTGAAAAATGGGCTTCGGCGCGTGTCGGGGATGTTGACAGGGTTACGATTCCGAAATGCGAGCGCAACGCCGGTGGCCAGCGGGCCCGCGGGAACTTCGACGTTAATCGATAACGGTTCCGGGTTGGACGCACCGGCAACACGGTCGAGGCAGCTCGTTTTTCGATTGTAGACGTAGACATGCACGCGGACGCCAGCCGTGCTCATGAACACCGGCATGGCGTCCGCGAGTTTGCCCAAGATCTCGGAAGGCGAAACGGCCGCAACAATTTCCTCGCTCAGTGTATTGACCGACCGCATCGCCCGACGCTGTGCGCCTATGCGGCGTTCGCGCAACCACCATACCGCCATGATCAGACAGATCGCAGCGATTGCGATCGCCAGCAGCGAAGCGGGTATCAGTGTGCCGCGTCCGAGAAGAACCACCGACTTCGCATCCGGGACAAGGACCTGGAACGAGGCGTCGTACGGGGGCAAGGGACTCTTCTGCATCGCCAGCCCCGTCACCTGAATCTGGTCGCCGGTATTGAACCGGGCTAGCTGGTTGCCGCCGACGTCGTTGCGGCGCTTCGGCAGGAACACTCTCACGTTTGTGAGCCGCGTGCCGACGATTAAATAATCGCCGGTATCGGCGGAGGCCGATTTCAGGACGCGTCCTCTTGTGGTGACGAGCACGCCTAAGTACCGTCGCGTGGCCACGTCGTTTAGTGAGGCGTCGTGCGGTGAAGGGGGCGCAACTTTCGCTATCGGGCGGATACTGGAGGGCGAAAGGATCGCCATACCGTCGCGGTTATGGACGGTCGCCGTGACGTCCACCTGGGTTCCCGGCGCAAGACCCGCGAAGTCTACCGGATTCCCTTCGAGCACCGCGCCGTGAACCGTTTCGTCCTGGATGCCGACGACGTACGCGCCCACGGCCCAAAGTGGGCGGGTGGAAACGACACCGGCCACCCGGACCTGCCGGCCATCGAATGCGGGTGCGTTATCCGCCCCCGTGCGCGTCTGCACCTCTCGCAGGCTCAACGGCATCTGTCCGAAGGTGCAAGGTGCAAAGCACAACACTGCGGTCAGAAGCGCGGACCGAAACTGCCGCCGGCGGCTGAAAATCACGCGGAATGTTGCTCTCGAAGCCATGAATCGAGTTCGGGTGCCAGGAAATTCGGAATATGCAAAACGACGCGTTCCAAGGCGCCGTGAGTCTCCACCCCGACTACTCGCGTACCGGCGTCCAACCCTGCCTGGACGCCCGCCGGGGAGTCTTCGAAGACGATACAGTTAAGCGGGGCTACGCCTAATCTATCGGCAGCACGCAGGTAAATCTCCGGATCGGGCTTCGGTCGTTCCACCTGCATGCCATCGATAACTACCTTAAAATACCGGCGCAGGCGGGCTCCCTCCAGGATGAAATCCACATTAGCGGGTTCGGCATTGGAAGCAACTGCCATCGGCACGCGGCTGTGCCCCTCGAGGAACCGTTCGATTCCGGGTACGAGGTGTGATGCTAAACTCCTACCCATCATTTCACGGTATAACGCTTCTTTGGCGGCTCCGTGACCGTCGATCTCATCCGGCGAGAGATGCTCACCGAAAAACGCTCTGACGATATCGTCGTTGCGGCGCCCATGCATGCGTACCGCAATGCCGGCACTATCGATGCCGTGACCGCTCAAATAAACACGCCACGCCTCCGTATGGACGGGCATCGAATCAACAATCACGCCGTCTATATCAAAGACCAGGGCGAGTCCGGCCGGCAACTCCATCGAAAACGGGATCATAACATAGTGATTCGGACCCGGTGGGCAAAACAGTGAACCTTGAACCTTTTGCGGGAAGGAATTTGCGCCTCACGATAGGCGTCGCTACAGTCATTCTCCTCTGTTCCGTCTACGTTTGGGCGAAGTACGACGAGGCCTTCCCTCAGGCATCCATCGATCTTCGCTTGACCCGCGGGCAGATTACGTCGAAAGCGGTGGAGTTCGTTCACTCGAAGCAATGGTCCACCGCCGGATTTTCGGAACTCACGGTGTTCGACCCGGATGAGAACGCCCAGATCTACCTGGAACGCGAACTGGGCCTGCAGCGCGCGAACCAGTTGATGTCCGGACCGGTCGCCGTCTGGCGATGGCGGGCGCGATGGTTCCGTCCTCCGCAACAGGAGGAGTATTTCGTCTGGTTGCGGACCGACGGCAGGATGACCGGTTTCCAGCACGTCCTCGCGGAAGCCGCGCCGGGCGCCCGCCTGTCGCACGATGACGCGCTCGCGCTGGCGCGGAAGTTTATCTCGCAAGTGACGAATACGACGCTTCGGCTGGTGGAGGATCAACTCGAGCAGCGCCCGAACCGCTACGACTACCGGTTCACGTGGGAGCAGGAAGGATTTCGCGCGAAGGAGGCCACCTACTGGCGGACCGTCGTGGTGCAAGGATCCGAGGTCGGCCGTTACAGCGAGTACCTGCATGTGCCCGAATCGTGGCAGCGGGAGTTCGCAGGCTTACGATCGCGCAACGATCTCTACGCCGCCATTGCCCAGGCCTTCTGGCTACCGCTCGCCATCGCCGCGCTCCTGATGCTGATTCGCGGCTTGCGGAGACGAGAGATCCAGTGGCGCCCGCTGCTCCTCATATCCGGAGCGGCCGGCGTGATGATGATCGCAAGCCAGTTGAACTCCATCCCGCTGCTGATCGATCAATTCCCGACCAGTTCGCCGTACTTCCAATCGTTACTGTTAGTGGTTCTCGGAAGTCTCGGCGCGGGTGTCGGCGTCTTCTTCTACATCATCATCCCCGGCGCGGCCGGCGAGCCGGAGTATCGCAGGCAGATCGGCGACCGCCTCGGGATCCGTGGCGCACTGACCCGCGAGGGTGCATCGAGCGGTACGTATTTTCGGGCGGTAGTTGCGGGCTATGGCTTTGCGGCTCTGCATCTGGCGTTTCTGGTGGCGTTCTACCTGCTCGGCCGCCGTTTCGGTGCTTGGAGCCCACAGGACGTTCAATACTCGGACCTCCTCTCTACCGCGCTCCCGTGGCTCTATCCGATTGCGATCGCGATGATGGCCTCCGGTGCCGAAGAGTTCTGGTTCCGGCTGCTGGCGATTCCGCTGCTGAAGCGCTGGCTTCGCGTGAGTTGGATCGCGGTGGTGGTTCCTGCTTTTATCTGGGGCTTCCTCCACGCCAATTATCCGCAGCAGCCGCCGTGGATCCGCGGCGTCGAGGTTGGACTGATCGGTGTTGGCGCGGGATTTTTGATGCTGCGGTTCGGCATCGTTTCCACGCTCGTGTGGCACTACACCATCGACGCTCTGCTGATCGGGCTGAACCTGTTCAGCGCGTCATCGTGGTTCTACCGTCTGAGCGGCGGGATTCTAGCGATCGCGATTGCGGCGCCGCTGATCGTATCCGTGGTGCTCTACATCCGGAACCGCGGATTCACCGTTCTCGAAGAGTCGCCCGCTGAACCGGAGGCGGCGAACTTGCCGCCCACCGCAGAACTGGTGCCCTCCCATCTCATCCGCGTAGTTCGGCCGGCGCTCGCACAAAGGTGGCTGATCCTGGCCGCTGCTATCGCTGCAATCGTTTTGCTCACCGTTGCGGCTCCCCGGTTCGGCGATTGGATCCGCATTCGTATCACTCGCACACAAGCGGAAGCAATGGCGCGGACCCGGGTGCCGAACCCCGAACGTTGGCGGACGAGTACCGATTTCATTTCGAATCTCGATCTATCGGAGTTCGAATATCTGCGGCGCGTCGGCGGCCGGGCCGAGGCCAATCGCATTGTTCGGGAGCGAAAGCCGGTTGCGGTCTGGCGGACGCGATTCTTCCGCCCGCTCGAAAAGGAAGAGTGGCGTATCTATATCGACCAGGCGGGCAACGTCATTCGCACCGATCATCTGCTGGACGAGCAGGCTGCGGGTGCGCGCCTGATGGCCGACGAAGCGCTAGCCAAGGCGCGAGCGGTGCTGCCGGCTTCCGGCATGCAACTCGTGGACTCGAGCGTTCAACGGCGAGAACATCGAACCGATTATGAATTCGTGTTCGAGGATCCGCGGTTTCACGCAGGCGAGGCGCGGGCGCGAATGTCGATTGAGTTGCACGGCGCCGAACCTTCGAATTTTCGACGCTTTCTGAAGTTGCCGGAGGACTGGCTGCGGGACTTCACGAAGCCGTCGCTGAGAAACTTCGCCGTGCCTGCTCTGGCGGGCGCATTTGCGATGCCGCTGCTGGTGCTGTTCCTGCGGCGTCTGGGCGCGCACGAAACCCAATTCCATTGGCTCGCGTACCTGCTGCCCGGTTTGGCGGCGTCCGCCGCCGAGGCTCTCGCATCCGTGAACGATTGGACCGCCGCAATGTCCTTTTACGACACCGCCATGCCCGAGCAGAATTTCGTCAGCCAGTACCTGATCGGACGTGCGATTCTGATTGCGCTGACGGGTATTGGAATCGCTGCCGCGGTGCTGGCCGCGGATGTCTTCCGCCAGGCCGCGCTTGGCCGTTCGCGACTCACGCCGCCTTCTTTGATTCGCGCCTCTGCCGCCGCTCTCCTGCTTGCAGGGACCGCGCAGTTCGCGGGTTGGGCCGTCAACAAAGTTCCGGGCCCGCGGCAAACGTTGGCCCTCTGGAGTATCGCCGATCTGGATTCGTATCTACCGGGATTGCGCCCCATCACCCACAGTTACCTGACGGCAGTCTTCTCGGTTGCCGTCGCCGCGGCGTTGATCTTCGCCGGAATGCGCTACATGCACGTCCGGCGGCGTCTGATCGCACTCGCGCTGGCCATCATCGCCGTGGCGATCGCGCGGTCGTTGACTTTGGCGCAATTCGCAGTCCACGCCGCCATCGTCGCGCTGTGGATCGGTGTGGTCTGGCTGGTGATTCGCACCTGCGGAGCCGATCTGATCGGACTTACGGCCGCGGTGTTCTGGGTGGTGGCGCTGTCCGATGCGGTTTCGCTCATTACGCAACCGAATGCGTCGATTCGTCGGAACGGCACCGCGGCGCTGATCACCGCTGTTGCGATTGGCACGGTGGCGATTCTCGCATTTCGCCGCAGCCGCGCTTGAACAATCAGCCGGTCCGAAGCGCTCTGAGAACTTTGGCGATGATGATCGCCTCGCCCACATGGCGCTGGCTGTGCTCGGCGATGTGCGTCACCAACCCGCCGACGGTAGTGGGCAGACGCTTGCGGCCCACTTCACGCGCATCGAGCCAGGTCCGAGGATCGAGCGCCTCCACCACCGACTCGCATCGCAGAAGGTTCAGTTCGAGTTCGTCCAACAGTTCGGGGCGTGCAGCGCCGGCCTCGGCTTCCGAGCGCAGCGCCGTCATCTGCTCGTCCGATAGTTGTTTGCCTTCGAGATAGGTGGTCAAGCGATCCGCACTGCGCCCGATGTGTCGTATGTGAAATCCCACCGCGCCGAGATTCATTGGTCGGGCCCAAAGCTCGTCCGTCGAGAGGTCCAGGGTCCAGCGTTCGAGATCTTCACGAACCTGAGTCAGCGAATGCGCGAGGGGGCGGGCGATTGGATGGATGGACAAGTTGGGGCCGCGCAGCCACGGTTCGGTAAGATATTCATGGATGCTCATTCGAAGAAGGGTTCTCCGGGTTTTCGATAGCGGTGCGCGACGTCCTCATCCAGGTCGATCCCCAGTCCCGGCACGTCCGGCACTCGTATCCGGCCGTCGCGTATCAGTGGGCCGTCGGAGTTCTTGATGAGTTCGTCGAAGAAGGGGACACTTGCCGCGTGCCACTCGAGAGCGAGCAGGTTCGGGATCGCAGCGGCCAGGTGAACGCCTGCCATGGTCCCCACGGGTCCGCTGATGTTGTGCCACGTCAGATTCACGTAATGGAGATCCGCGAGATCGGCTAATTTCTTCCCCTCACAGATTCCGAGTTTCTGTACGTCGGGCGCCAGCACGCGTAGTCCGGCCTCGGTGATGAGACGCTCGAAATCGAGGCGCCAATAATGATTCTCACCGGTGGCGATCGTGGTGTGCGTGTTTCGTTGGACCTCGCCGACAGCTCGGATGTTGTCTGGGGGAACCGGGTCCTCCAGCCACAACAGGCGCGCCGGTTCCAACGCTCGCCCAAGTCCGATCGCAGCGTCCACGCTGTAGTTCCAGTGGCAATCGATCGCGAGCCCGACCTCGATTCCGACCGCATCACGAACCGCGCGGACGAGCGCCGCGGCATAGTCGATTTCCACCGGACTCAGGTCGCGATTGTACTCGTCCGTTTCGTACGGCGTTGGGACGTCCACATCGAACTTCAACATCCGGAACCCGTGCGCCGCCATCTGCTGCGCGCGTGCGGCGTAGGCATCCGGCGTCAGATGCTCCTTTTGCGATGCATCCCAGCCGTGATGCTTCAGGCTCACGACGCCCTTGTGCGTTTCCCCGCCGTCTTCCCGCAGCCATTGCGGCGTACGGGGCACCAGAAGAGGGGTGATGCTCTCGAGCGCATCTCCGGCGTGGCAGTCGGCGTAAATCGGAACGCGCTCGCGATATTTGCCGCCCAGCAATTGCCACACCGGCATCTTGTGACGCTTGCCGATCGCGTCGAGCAGCGCGGTTTCGATTCCGCCGATGGCGTGCCATACCAGGCCGGGTGACGCGTAGAGGCAGCTCGAGCGCATGCGCCGGAGCAGTTTGTCGAACGAGCACGGATCCTCGCCGACGAGGATCGAAGCGAATTCCCGGATGATGGAGGTCAGCCCCGGACCGAGAAACGATTCGCCGTAGCCGGTTATATTCTCGTCCGTCTCGATCTTGACAATTGTCCAATCGAAATTCGATTCGATCACCGCGGTAGAGATTCGTTGAATTCGCATGGTGCCGACGTGTTCCCCTCGCCCGCCGCTCGCCTGACGGCCGATAGCTGATAGCTTACTTTAGAAGTATGCTGTTTGCGTTACTAACGCTGGCCGCGCTTCCCGATCTCGTGCCTGCGCGCTGGGCCAGCAGCGATCCGGCGTCGTTGGATCTCATTAAGGGATCGCCGGTGAACTGCGTGTTGATTGAGGAACCGCGCTGGTCCAAAGCGTTCAACGAGAAAGCGGGCGAATCAGGCATCTCCACATTCGCGGTCATCCGCCCGCAGTCCGATCCGATGTCGGCAGTCCGCAAGGCGATCGACCTTCGATTCGCAGGCGGCGTGCTCGAAGGCGACTTCAACCCGGAACAGCGGATCACGCTCGAGAAAGTTCTTTCGGATTCCAAACTGGCGACAGTTGCCTTGACGATGCGGAGCGATATGCGGCTGGACGGATCGGCACCCGTGGTCGGCACCTACCAGGGAGTGTGGCCGGGCGTGCAAATCGACGCGGACGGTGAAACCAAATCGGCGCCCAGCGGTGCGCCGTGGATCGACACAAACACCGGTTTCCTGCGGTTCGTGCGAGCCTCGACGAATGCGATGGTGTGGATCGCCAACCAGCCTCCGCCGGGCAAGACCTATCCGGTCGCGCGGTATCTTCAGGCGATCGGAGACGCGGCGATGACCGGTGCGCGATGGGTGGTCGCGCTGGACGACGATTTCAATACGAAGTTGTTGGCCCGCGATAAGCCGGCCCTGGAAGGCTGGAAGCGAATCGCCCAAGTGCTCGAATACTACGAACGCAATCGTCAGTGGCGAAGCGCCCAGCCCTTCGCACAGTTAGCGCTGGTGGAGGACGTCGATAGCGGTGCTCTACTTTCCGGCGGTATTCTCGACATGATCGCGGTAAAGCACACGCCCGTCCGTCCGGTTCCGAAGAGTCACGTCGATCAGGACACACTCAGCGCGTCAAAAATGGCGGTGAACGTGGATCCGGAGTCCCTCACCCCTGGCCAACGCGATGTGCTGAAGGCGTTCACACGAGCCGGTGGAACGCTTCTGACGGGTCCGCCCGGGTGGAAATTCCCGATGCCGCGGCCAGATCAGATCACACTCGAAAAAGACGATTTGAAAAAACTGGACGACATCTGGCGCGAGTTGAACTCGATGACCGGACGCAAGAACCTCGGAGCCCGTCTCTTCAATGTCTCGAGTATGTTGTCCAATTTATTAGAAATGCCGGATCATACGACGGTACTGCTGCACCTGGTCAACTACTCCGATTTTCCGGTGGAAAATGTTACGGTGCATGTCCTCGGAAAATATCGCGAGGCAAAACTGTTTCGTCCTGAGGGCGATCCCTTGCCCGTGAGCGGTTATCCCGTAGACGATGGAACCGGATTCGATATCGACAAGGTTCAGTCCGTCGGCACGCTGGTTCTGCAACGATAGTACTCAGGGTGGCCCTGTTCTAATGGCATGTCTGGGATGTTATGTTTGAATATCGAGACACAACGAGCTTAGAATTCTTTCTGTTTCCCGTCGCTTTCTGAGAGAAAGGGACTACAATATGCTCGTAAGACTTCTACCGTTCGAGTTGAGTTCTGCTCAGAAACCGGGCGACGGGACGTGCGCGCCGGGTGCGAGATGTGAAGCGAGGGAATGGTAAATCGGGTTCTGGTCGTCGAAGACAACCCCGCTGACGTGCGATTGCTGCAGGAGGCTCTATACCAGGTCGGTGCGATCGAAGTGCGGCTTTCGCCCGCCGGAACGCTGCAGGAGGCCGAGGACCGGCTTCGCGGTGGCCGTTTCGATGTCGTGCTGCTCGATCTCTCGTTGCCTGACACGGAGGGTCTCGAAGGACTGGAGCGGCTTCAGAAAACAAGTCCCGAACTGCCTATTCTCGTGCTCACCGGGCGTAACGATTCCGAACTGGCAGTGCGCGCGGTGCGGAACGGCGCGCAGGACTATCTTGTCAAAGGCCAAGTTGACGGCCACCTCCTCATTCGGGCGATGCGCTACGCCGCCGAACGCAAGCAGGCACTTCTCGAATTGAAGCACAGCGAAGAACGCTTTCGTTCGCTGCTCGAAAACGCACTCGACATCATCACCATCATTGGAGAGAACGGGTCGATCAGGTATGCAAGTCCCGCCGTGGAAAGAGTACTCGGATACACTCCGGAAGAGTTGGCGGAAGCAAAACTGGCAGACATGGTCCATCCGGAGGATTTTCAGCCTGCCTGGACCGCGTTAACCGGACTCGGCGAGGGCGGGGCGGCCGGCACGCTCGAGTGCCGCGTCCGGACGAAAGAGGGGCTGTGGCGTGTCCTCGAAGCGATTGGCCGGCGCCTCATGTCGGATCCGAACATCAGCGGGTTCGTCGTCAATGCCCGCGACGTCACCGAACGGAAGTTTGCCGAGAGCCGCCTGGGCGAGGTGAACGATCGGCTCCAGACGATCATTCAAACGTCCCCGCTCGGCATCTGCGTGTTCGACCTGAAGGGCGAGGTGCAGGGATGGAACAAAGCCGCTGAGCAAATTCTGGGCTGGCCGGAAGCCGAAGTTCTCGGGCGGGAGTTTCCGCTGCTGAACGATCCCGAGTTCCCCCACATCGTCGAGCGGCTCAGGCTAGCGAGGCTGGGCGTCAATCCCGGGATGTTGGAGACGCGCTGCCACACGCGCGACGGGTCGGTCATCGATGTGAACATTTGGCCCGAACTACTCAAAGACGAGCACGGGGCCTTCACCGGCATGATCTGCCTGATCGCCGATGTAACCGAGCGCCGCAGACTCGAGGATCAATTCCGCCAGGCGCAAAAGATGGAGGCGATCGGCCGTCTGGCCGGCGGTGTTGCGCACGATTTCAATAACCTGCTCACGGTCATCACCGGATACTCGCAAACCGTCATGAACCGGCTGCCGGCGGCATCGCAGTCCGTGACCGACCTCCAGGAAGTGCTGCGCGCTTCTGACCGGGCGGCCAGCCTTACCCGGCAGCTCCTCGCATTGAGCCGCCGGCAGGTAGTTGAATTGACTGTGCTCGACATGAACGCGCTGGTCGCCGACATGGAACGTATGCTCCAGAGAATCATCGGCGAGGATGTCACGCTGATAACTGAACTGGGGGCGAACATCGGGCCGGTGCTCGGGGACCGGAGCCAGTTGGAACTGGTGCTGCTGAACCTGGCCATCAACGCGCGCGATGCGATGCCCGAAGGCGGCCGGCTCACTATCCAAACCAACGAAACCATTCTCAGCCACGCCGACGTGCCGCCACGCCGTTCCGCGCCTCTTTCAGGACGCTGCATCATGTTGTCCGTCACCGACACGGGCACAGGCATGGATGCACAGACAAGCGCACAGATTTTCGAACCGTTCTTCACGACGAAGGAAGCAGGGAAGGGAACCGGTCTCGGATTATCCACCAGCTACGGGATCGTCCGGCAGCACGGCGGCGACATCTGGGTGTACACGGAAATTGGAGAAGGGACGACGTTCAAAGTGTATTTGCCGGTCGCCGGCACCGCCGGCCCGAAAGTATTGCATCTCCCGTCGGAGGAGCGCCCGCAGGCGGCGTGCTCCGCGACGATTCTCCTGGTGGAGGACGATCCGAGTGTCGCAAACGTGATGCGCGACACGCTCGAATTACACGGATTCAAGGTTCTGGCTTCGAACGAAGCCCAGGACGCGCTGGAGATGGCGCGGGCCTACCCCGACCAGATTCACCTCCTGCTTTCCGATCTGGTGTTGCACTCCAAGCACGGTGTGGAACTGGCGCGACAGATCCGGCAGACGCGGCCCGATATCCGTGTCCTGTTCGTTTCCGGGTACACGAGTTCCGCGCTCACCGATCGCTCGGTCCTGGACGGATCGGTTGCTTTTCTCGAGAAGCCCTTTGCGCCTGAGGTGCTGGCGGCGAAGGTCCGCGAAGTGCTAAACCAAGTAACGAACGAATTATGAAGGGAATTGTGGCTGGAGTGACCGGAGAGCGCAGCACAACGGTCACCGACGACACCGCCATCGACTTCCTCGGCGTTCCCGGTGCGCGGGTGCTGGGCACACCGTCTCTGGTCTGGCTGCTCGAAATTACTTGCCGCGATTCCATCAAGCCTCTGCTCGACGACGGCTACGATTCGGTCGGTTCGGAAATCTCCGTGAAGCACCTGGCAGCTACGCCCTTGGGGATGGCCGTGCGATTGCAAACGGTGGTGACCGAAGTCGAAGGACGCCGTGTACGGTTCCAGGTGGAGGCGTATGATGAAAGGGAAAAGATCGCCGAAGGTACGCACGAGCGCTTTGTCGTTCACGTTAGACGGTTCGCGGAGCGCGTCGAATCGAAGCGGGCTGGCGGCGATCGGTAAGAGATTGGGTCCGTGTGGAACGCGTGTGCGGTGGTGCGCGTCTCTCACCTTGATATACTTAGGCTTATCTACCTCAAAACAAAGCTAGTCATGAAGTATCTTCCGGCCTTGCTGCTATCGCTCGCCGTTCTCTGCGCGGGTTCCTCTGCCGGCCAGTATGTCACCGGCCAGGGAGCTCGCATGATCATCGGCCAAGCTACTTTTACGGATCAGTTGCCGCTCACTACCGATCGGAACCTCGGTGCCGCGGGCGGTGTGGCGTATGCGAACGACACTTTGTTCGTCGCCGACTCGAGCCGGTTCTTCGACACGACGCCCCAGAACCGCCGTATTCTGATTTATCGCAATATCTCTTCGAAGTTTCCGGCCCCCACCGATCGGATTCCTTTGGGATCCCGGTGCGCAATCTGCACCGGACGCAACGACTTTCCTTCGACTGCCGATGTGGTTGTCGGGCAACCGGACTTCACGACCAGTGACGTTGCGATCTCGCAAACCGGCATGCGGCTGCCCACTGCCGTCGCGTCCGATGGAAAATCGCTGATCGTCGCCGACACGGAAAACAACCGTATTCTGATTTGGAATAATATCCCGGCGTCGAACACCGCACCCGCCGATATCGTACTCGGCCAGGAGAGCTTCGATAAAATTCAGCAGCCGGTGGTCGTGAGTGCGAGCAGTTTCCGCGGGCCACAAGGCGTGTGGATTCAGGATGGACGGTTGTACGTTGCCGATACCCAGAACCATCGCGTTCTGATCTGGCGTTCGATGCCGACCAAAAATAATCAACAGGCCGACATCGTGCTCGGACAGCCGAACTTCACGACAGCGCCGGAGCCCGACTTGACGCGCTTGAGCACGGCTGCGAAAGCCAACAATCTTCTCAATCCCGTCGCTGTGACCAGCGATGGCAAGCACCTGTTCGTCACCGACCTGGGCTTCCAGCGGGTCCTGATCTGGAACTCGATTCCCGACAGTAACACTCAACCCGCCGATGTTGTGGTGGGAGAACCGGACACGGACACGACGATTGAAGGCGGCAACGATGTCAAAAAGATGTGTTCCCCAACGGGCGCGCAAGATGCCAACGGGAACGATATCTATCCGACGATGTGTGCGTCAACGCTGAGTTTCCCGCGCTTTGCTCTCTCCGACGGGACGCGCCTGTATATTGCAGACGGCGGTAACGATCGGGTTCTGATCTTCAACAGCATCCCGGTATCGAACGGCGCCTCGGCCGACGTAGTGCTCGGACAGAGGGACTTCAATTCTGACCAGATCACCGATGCCGAGGATCTGTTCAACCCCAATCTCCAGCGATCCAGCGCCGATACGATCCGCACGCCGACCGCGCTCGCCTGGGACGGCATGAACCTTTACGTTGCCGACCCGTATGACCGCCGAGTCCTGGTTTTCACTCCCGAAGCGGGCAATATCCCGGTGGATGGAGTGCGCAATGCAGCGAGCCTTCGGGTGTACGCCGTGGGATCGGTTGCGTTTACCACTGGTCCAGCCGAAAACGACGAAGTGAAACTCACCATCTCGTATAACGGCGTGGACAATACGTATTCCTACAAGGCAGTGAAGGACGACGGAATCGAACAGGTGATCCTGGGCCTGGTGTCGGCGATCAACGCCGGTAATGGGAATCCTGCCGTGCTTGCCACTGCCAACGTTCCCTTCAACTCCATTACGCTAACCGCTCGTTTTGCGGGCAGCGAAGGCGACAACATCACGCTGAGCTACACGCTTTCGGACAGCGCCAAGCTGACGCTGACAACCACGAACCCGAGCGGCGGCGGCGATGCGGCTAAGATTGCGCCGGGAACGCTCGTAACCATTCAAGGCCAGAACCTCGCGGATACTACAGTTTCCGCGCCTTCGACCAGTACGGACCTGCCGCGGGAACTCGGCAATGTTGAGGTCTATTTCGATGGCATTCGCGCTCCGCTGCTGATGGTCTCTCCTAACGAGATCAACGCGCAGGTGCCGTACGAGGTCTCCGACACCACCAGTATCACCTCGTGGGTTCGTACGCAGCATTCGGACGGAACGGTGACTGTGAGCACCGCCGTCGCGGTGCCGATTACGCAACAGAATCCCGGGATTTTCGCGCAGCCGGGCGAGGATCCTCGCCCGGCGATCGCGTATCACTCGACGAGCTATCCGATGTTGAGCCTCCTCGTCGACGGTGTGATCAAGGGCGGAGATACGGGAACCATCGTCATCGACGAGCGGAGTTACACGTACACGGTGCAGCAGGACGATAGCCTGGCCAATGTCCGCGATGCGTTCATAACGTTAATCAACAACAACACGGAAGAGAAGGTCACGGCGGAAGCGGGCGGATCGTTTGCGCGAGTCATCCTGAAAGCGAAGGATCCGGGCAATGGCGGCATGAATGTGAAAGTGTCGGCTTCAACCAGCACCGATGCCAGCCTGACGCTGAGCCCGTCGAGCGATCACTTGTGCTGCGGCAACATCGAAGGCGCGACAGTGACGGAGGAGAATCCGGCAATCGCGGGAGAGATGATCTACGTTTGGGCGACAGGTCTGGGACTTGTAAAACCGGACGAAGCCAAAGTCGCTCAAGCAACCGGTGCACCGTACAGCGGGCCCGCTCAGAACGATCCGAACTCATTCGTATCATCTCTGGCCGGTGGACGTACGGCGAACGTGATCTCCGCATCAGCGGTGCCGGGCACGATCGGCTTATACAAAGTGGTTCTGGAGTTAAACTCCGATCTGCCGACAAACCCCCAAACGCAACTCACCATCGCGCAGGATGTTTACGTCAGCAATATTGTGACGGTTCCGGTAGTCAACCCGAATCCGCCGTCCCAGTAGGGCTGCGGTTTCTGTTTCTCTTGGTACGGCCCGGCATCCCTTTAGCCGGGCCGTACTTTTTGGGTATCTCGAACCCTGTCCGGTTCGTCACTTCGCAGGCACTCGCATCAGCGCCCTGCAGACGTTCTTGACGGCGCTGTTCAGCAACCGCGTCGACGTTGTATACACGAGATCGTCATTCTGGTTGAACACGGCGACCTTGTTGCCGCGCACGAACAGCGTAGTGGGATTGACACCTTCATGGTCGAAGCGGACGATGTAATCCGCCTTATCGCGACTGCTTGTGATGAGCACGCCAGGACAGTGATTCTGAAAAGAACGCATTACCTCGGTACTGTTCGGGGTGGTGCCGCCGTCCAGCGCCATCGATCCCTTCAAATCGCCCAGGTTCGCGCGGCCCGACACGGCCACGGCGCCGCTTTCCGTGATGAACAGGCGCGGCCTCTCCGCGCCGTAGCTAATCGTGGAAAGTGCGGCCAAACCGGCCAAAAAATATGCGGAGCATCTCATCGTTAAGTCCTCCGGCATGGAGAACGACGTTCCCCTCAGCTCTACGGTTGCGTGACGCTCCGCTGCCAAACGGTTCTCGATCTGCTGCCGCACTGCTATCCTGACACTTGATCCGCGCGCTACCGAACCTCGTCAGTCTTCTCCGTTTGTGTCTCGTCCCGCTTGTGCTGTATTGCATTTGGATTCATGAATATGCAGCCGCTTTGGGGTGGGGGTTCGTGGCCTCCGTCTCGGACGTGGTCGACGGTTTTTTGGCGCGGCGGTTGCACGCGCAATCCAGGGCCGGGGCGTACCTGGACCCGATTGCGGACAAACTGCTGCTCAGCGGGAGTTATCTGACCCTGGCACTGACCGGAGCCGTCCCTTGGTGGGTTACCGCGGTTGTCTTCGGCCGAGACGCAGTGATGCTCCTGGCGCTCGCTATCCTCTTCCTGTTCACCAAAATCCGCGACTTCCCTCCGAGCGTTTGGGGGAAAGTGAGCACCGCTATTCAGATATTAACCGGGCTGGTAATTCTACTCTCGAAGGCGGATTGGCTCGGCACAATTGGCGGCCGCATCGAGCGCCCCTTCCTGTTTCTCACCGTAATTGCAACCACCTGGAGCGGGGTCCATTACTTCTGGGCGGGTGTCGGCCGGCTGCGCGCTTCGGCGCAGAATACAGTAGGCGACACGGCGCATTGACGGCGGAGCTATCCGGGGGTACGCTGAGATTGTGGCTGCGCCTATGTCGCGATATTTGCCGTCCCGCCATTACCTGTCGGCAGGTTTCATCGCGTTAGGCCTGGCGGCATTTTCCACGTGGGTCGGTTTTCGTTGGCCCCCCGCTTTTCTTCCTGCTTTTCTTTTTCTTGCAAGTGCGGCGATCGTTCTCTTCATCGCCTTGCAGCCGCCGATCGAGATTTACGAGACGCACCTGAAGGTAAATAGACGCTCGATTCCGTGGAATCAGATTCGCCGGCTCGACCGGACCGGGTGGGTTTCGCCGCTAGTCGTTCACCTTACGTTACTGGACAACACGCGAATCCTGGTAATTTACCCCGGCGATTTGGATTCCGCCAACAGCCTCTTGCGCCATCTGCAACGTTACGCGAGAGAGTCCCTGATCGACGGTATTCCCTACCGCCAGTTCTGGGGCGAAGCTCTCAATGCCGGACCGGAGCGTAAGCAGTTGCCCTCGCCGAAGTACCAGTTGCTGCGGCCGGAAGACGAAGCGGAAGTGGAACGGATGTTCCAGCGTCTGAAGACGGTTGGACACATCGATCCGAAGAAATCCTCTGACGAGAAGTAACCAGTGAGAGCTCCGCTACGGCGTCTCTTCGCTCCTGCCGCCATTCTGATCGTGGTGCTGCTTGTGGCGTGGGTCAGCGCGCCCTTGTGGCTGCGCGGGATGGGCACCTTCCTATCCAGTGCCGGCCCCCCGCACAAAGCGGACACTGTCGTCGTGTTAGCCGGGGATTGGTTTGGCAACCGCATCCTGGAAGCCGCGGAACTCGTAAAGGAAGGCTACGCGCCGAACGTGCTGGTCAGTGGGCCGGGGCCGCGCTACGGCGGATTTGAATGCGACTTTGCCATCTCGTTCGCGGTACACCAGGGCTTCCCGGAATCCTACTTCGTTCGTATTCCCAATCAGTGCCGATCCACGCGCGACGAGGCAAAGTTGTTCGTCCCGGAGTTGCGGCGGCGCGGGGTCAAGTCGTACATCCTGGTGACGAGCGACTATCATACCGGCCGTTCCGCGAGGCTCTTTCGGGCGGAAGGACCCGATCTGACAATGTACCCGGTGGGCGCTCCGAACGCTGAGTTCCATTTGCGCTCCTGGTGGGAAGAGCGCGAGGGCCGCAAAGCGGTCGGCCTGGAGTGGCTCAAGACGATTACCGGAGCCTTCGGTCTCTGAATGAAACAAGCGTTCTCTACACTCTGGCCTTATATCCGCCGCTATCGAGGCGGATTTGCGCTCGGCATGGGCGCGCTCATTCTGAAGGACGTGCTGGGCGCGGCGCTGCCGCTTATTATGCGCAGCGGCATCGACTCCCTCAATCGTGGGTTCCTGCTGAAGACCGTCGTGCTGATGGCTGCCGCTCTGGTGGCCGTGTCCGCCCTGAAAGGTGTATTCCAGTACTGGATGCGCGTCATCCTGATCGGCATCTCGCGCGATATCGAGTACGACATCCGTAACGACCTCTTCTCGAACCTCGCGCGCCTCTCCTGGGATTTCTATGGACAGTACCGGACGGGCGACATCATGGCTCGTGCGACGAACGACTTGAACGCGGTACGCATGATGCTCGGGCCGGGGATCATGTACTGGTGTGAGACGAGCTTCACATTGATCCTCGCCGTGGCCGTCATGCTTTCCGTCGATTGGCCGATGACGCTTCTGTCGCTGCTTCCGGCGCCGTTCGTCAGTTTCGCGGTGATCTACTTCGGCCGCCGCATTCACGACCGGTTCGAAGCCATTCAGAAGATGTTCTCCGAGATCAGCAGCCGCGTTCAAGAGAACCTGTCGGGCGTGCGCGTCATTCGCGCTTATGTTCAGGAGGAATCGGAGTTACGGCAGTTCGAACGCCTGAATCAGGAGTACATCGTCGAGAACATCCGCCTGGCGCGGCTTTCCGGTGTATTCATGCCTCTGCTGCAAGGTCTCATCGGCGTTACGTTCCTGATCGTGTTGTGGGTGGGCGGATACCGCCTGCTCACCGGGCACATCACGCTGGGCGGTTTCGTGATGTTCAACACCTACATGGGGATGCTCGTGTGGCCGATGATCGCAATGGGATGGGTGGTGAACCTCATGCAGCGCGGTACCGCCTCGCTCAGCCGCATCAACGAGATGCTCCGCGCGACACCCACGATTTCGGACCCGCCCGAAACTACGCCGATACCCTCGCCGTTTCAGGGCGAGATCGAGTTTCATAACGCAGCGGTGCGCTACCCCACCGGCGCCGCCCTCGAAAGCGTCAACCTTCGAATTCCGGGCGGCAGCACCGTCGCCATCGTCGGTCACACCGGCAGCGGGAAAACGACACTCCTGAATCTCATTCCACGGTTGCTCGATCCGAGCTCAGGCCGGCTTACCGTCGATGGAGTTGATGTTCGCGATTTGTCGCCCCACGATCTGAGGCGCAACATCGGATTCGTTCCTCAAGAGACGTTCCTGTTCAGCGCCACCATCGGCGAGAACATCGCGTTCGGTGTTCCGGGCGCGACGGACGAGGAGATTCGGCGTGCGGCGCAGATTGCGGGCCTCGGTCCGGACATCGAAGGATTTCCGGAAGGCTACAAGACCATGGTCGGCGAACGCGGACTGACGCTGTCGGGCGGCCAGAAACAGCGGACCGCAATTGCCCGGGCGCTGCTTCGCAATCCGCGCATTCTGATCCTCGATGACGCGCTCTCGAGTGTGGACACGCTCACCGAGGAACGGATTCTATCCGCTCTGGCGGATGTGATGCAAGGCCGCACGACGATCCTGGTATCGCATCGCGTTTCAACCATTCGCAACGCCGAGCGGATCTTCGTGCTCGAGCACGGGACCGTGGTGGAGGAAGGCTCGCACGAAGAGTTGCTCGCTAATGGCGGCTATTATGCCGACCTCTATCAGAAGCAACTGCTCGAAGAGGAACTCGAAGCCATCTGAAACGGCGCGGCGATAAGGCCGCCGGTCAACTTTCCTCGCCGGCTTCGAGCATTCGTTTCACGAGCATCAATTGCCCGATGTGATACGAATTGTGATCGGCGAGCACCAGCGTTTCGCGCAGAAGCGTCTGTCCGCTGCCCCAGGCAAACGGCGCGTGCAAGTCGTTTTGCGGATCTTTCAAATATGCAATGAATGCATCCAGGTCCTTGCGGAACGCCGCTACCGAACCGTTCCATTCTTCGGCATCCTTAGGCGCCGGTGAGGACGGCCAATAACCGGAAGGCCAATCGAGTTCGTGGTAGTCGTCTGGAGGATTCTTTCCGGCGGGCCGTCTCTTCGCGGTGGCGCCGCTGAAACGCACGATGTCGTCCTGCGCGAGTCGCAGGTGCTCCAATAACTCCCAACCTGAATGCGGCGAACCGCCAGGCCGCACACCCGCGCGCTCCACAGGGAAATCCTTGATCGTATCGGCAAACGACGCATGAGCGTTGCAGCGGTTCATCAGATCTGCGAGTTCTTTACGAAGGTCGGTATCAGTGGACATTCAAATTCCCTCGGCCGGAACCAGCACGAATCGTTCGATCGAGATCCGCGCGCTGCGGTCCGCGCGAACCAGGTCGCGATGCATGATCACTTCGATCTGGTCAGCTTCGCGCAAGCCGCCCGGCACTTTGAATTCCAGGGTCTCATAAACTGTCGATTCGGATTTCGCCCTGGGCCAGACCGTCACTTTTTCGGAACCGAGGCTGAAAGGTTTTGGGCGATGGCCCCTGGTGTCAGAGACCACGACCTCCAGGGCCACTGTGCCCGGGAACTGGTCTTCATTCGAGATCGCGAGCCGAAGCGCACGGCAGCATCGCAGATCGACGGGATGATCGAGCCGCTGGCGCGCTTTCATCGTCAACACCGCATGATCGGTGGTGCGGAATCCGAGTTCGACCGGGTCGCCGGTGCGCAGCACCGCTCCGTAGGGCGGCCGTGTCTGCGGCGGCCGATAGAGCCAGTACTCGCCGGTAAAGGGAATGCTGTACGGATGCGTAGTAAACGCGGAGAGCGAGCCGGCAATCCACGACGGTCGCGGAGCCACCAGTACCGTGTACGGCTTTACCGGAGGGCGCAAAATCACACCCGGGAACACGTCTCCGATCACCTTGATGTCGTTTGGGCCCACTTCGCCGTTGCGCACGGGTTCGTCGGTGTCGGTGGTAGGGCCGGAGTGGCCGTGAGATCGATAATACATGTGAACGCTGGTCAGGCCTGCAGCCAGTATGATTGTCAGCACGACGCCGAACGCCGACTGCGGCAGGCTCCGGCTAGGTCTGGCATGTACGACACCGCCGGCGAGCATCAGAAACGTCAGCAGCGCCGCGCCGGCGCTGAACAACATTGGAGGTAGGATCGGCCGTCCCAACAATGCCGCCGCGCCGCCGCCTTCGAGTGCGAATGCCGTAGCCAGAGAGATCGCGAAAGGAATCGGGGAGCGGCGCTCAGGATCCACGACAATCCAGTCGGTGTACAGAATCTGTGTTGTGCCAATTACGATCGCGATCGCAGGGATGAGCGCAGCCGGTGACCTTTGCGCAAGCAGGATCGCGGCGGGCGCAAACCACACGGCGGTCCGCGCTGTCGGCAGCACAAGAGAAAGCGCCTGCGTTCGAGCCGGCCGCCCGAGCGCGAACGAGAGCAGCACTGTCAGCGAAACTGCCCATCCAAAGGCTAGCAGCGCGTACAGGAACGCATCGGTAACAATCTCGGCTACCGAGTGGTGGCGCAAGCGGGGGCTGATCGATCCGAACCAGATCGCGGCGCCCGTGCCGATCAGACCGGCCAGCTGGACAACCGAGATCCAGACGCTGCGGTGCCTCATGCTTCTGACGTTAGACAGCGCAGATCCCGCTCAGGTTCCGAAACTCGTCGCGCACCAGGTTGAGAGCGGCAAAATCAGGCAGGTATCGGCAACTCGACGACCGGCCAGATTTCGCGGCGGAAGCGAAGTTGCGCACGCGCGGCTGTCCAGGCGTGGCGCATTCGCAACTCATGCTTCACCCATACCTGCAGTTCTCTCCGGCGGATGCCCAGTAGCGGAGTTTTGAAATCGACACCGAAGTATTGCCGTGGTTCCGCCATCGGTCGAAATCCGAACATGCGGCAGTACACGTCCGTGTGTTCGAGCCGCGGACAGGCCACCAGCCATTCCACACCCCAGTACTCGGCAACCGCCGCTTTGTAGCCCAACAGGCGGACGAACGCATCACGCCGTGCCTGCCGCCCGAAACACAACCGGCTCGCCTCGACGAACGATTCACCGGCCATCATGTGGAACGCGGGATGGTCCTCGAACACCGTACCTCCGGGGCTCTTCTTCCATCCGATGTCCGGGCGGACCACTGTGATTCGGACCGTCGCGACCGGGCCGTGCTCTACATCATTCGCCAGGAAGCTGAAGCTGTTGGGCAACTCGTCGTATTCATCCGAGAACCTGCCGTCGCTCCGTGGTGCGATCGAGCCTTTCCGTAAATAACACTCGTGGCGCAGACGGTAGACCTTGTCACGCTGATCCGTTGTCTCCGCAAGAGTACAATCAAACGACCGGAAACCCATGTTTTTCGCTCCTCCTGAACAGACAAGCTCTCGTGGAGCGAAAAACCCGCCACGCACAATTGCGGAAATTTGGGTGAATCGTTTTACTGGATCAGGCCGTTGCGAAGCGCAAACCGGACCATGTCGCTGGTGTTGTGCAGATTTAGCTTTTCCATTACGCGCCCGCGATGCGCCTCAACGGTGTAGACACTGAGGTGAAGCGCAACCGCGATCTCCTTGTTGGTCTTACCTTCCGCGATCATCTGCAAAACCTCGCGTTCGCGGGAGGAAAGCAGGTCGATCGGATCGGTGACGTGCCTGCGATAGTCGATCAACACGGCGTCGGATACGGCGGGGCTCAAGTATCCCTCGCCTCTCGACACCGCGCGAACGGCCACTAGCAGGTCGTCATCGGCGGCATCCTTCAGAAGGTAGCCCTTCGCGCCCGCGCGCAGGATCTCCCGTACATACACCGAGTCCTTGTGCATGGAAAGCGCCAGCACTCGTGTACGAGGGGACACATCGGCAACGCGCCTTGTCGCTTCGATCCCATTCAGTTCGGGCATCGAAACATCCATGACAATCAGGTCGGGCTTGAGCTGCTCTGCGATGAGCAGTGTTTCGCGGCCATTGGAGGCCTCTCCGACCACTTCCATGTCCGGTTGCGAATCGAGAATGAGGCGGAACCCCTTCCGTACGAGGGCGTGATCATCGGCCAACAGAATGCGCGTCTTGCTCGTTTGCATTGTCCTCGACTTTGATGGCAGGCACCCAGGCATCGATCTCCAGCCCGCCCGCCGCGGCATTGCGTACGGCGAAATCGCCACCAGCGTGCCGCGCGCGTGCGCGCATGCCTACCATTCCGATTCCATAGTGGCCCGGTCTCGAATTCGCTTTCAAGCCACATCCGTTGTCGGTAATGGTGAGATGCACCTTGTTGTCGAGTTCGCGGAGCAGGATGTCGACGCGGCTCGCGCCGGAATGCCGCGCCACATTTGTCAACGCCTCTTGCGCAATGCGAAACAACTGCGTCTCTGTCTCGTCCGGCAACCGCCCGGAAACGTCCGAATCATACTGGACCATCACGTCCGTGCGCTGGCCGAATTTCTCGGCGAGCCACCGCAGGCTCGCATCCAGCCCGAAATCGTCGAGGATTACGGGTCGAAGGAGTTGTGAAAGTTCGCGCACGTTCGAGATGGAATCGTTCACCAGCCGAAGGCAATCGGCACGCCGTACCGGCAGGTTATCCGCCGTGAGCAGCGCCAGGTTGGCCTTCACGGCCGACAGACTTTGGCCGAGCTCGTCGTGAAGTTCGTGCGAGAACCGCCGCGCGGCTTCTTCCTGCCCCCGCAGCATGTGCCAAGAAACCCGGCTGAGTTCGCTGGTCTGCCGTTCCATGCGGCGAAACATCGCCGTGGCGAAACGCAGCGTGAGGGCCGCGCAGATTAGCGCCAAAAGGAAACTCCCTCCCAGCAGACCCAGCGATTCGTGTACCACTTCCTGGGCTTCCCTGGCGACACGCGCTTCGGCGCGCCGGGCACGGGCGTAGCTGGCGTCCGTCAGGTTTCGAACGATTCCCATTACCTCTTCATGCCTTTTGAACAGGCTTTGAATCGCCGTATCGGTGTTGTTATCCAACACGATGACTTCGCGCGCGGCGGCCGTGAAATCCTGTGCTGACCGGTCGAGATCCTGCCACAGCCCCGTCTCGGGCGTATTCCCGGCATTACGCGCCAATCGCGAAATGGAATCGCCGGCGCTATCCAACTGGCGGAGCAGGTCTGCCTGGTAAGTAGGGTCGGGATTGCGGGTGAGTTGGTAGAAGATGGAGTTCAGCGTTGCCTGCTCCACCCGGACCTGGTTTACCAGCCGGGCGGTAAGGCCCTGTTCACTAACGAGTTGCTCGGCATCCGTCTGAATTTCCCGGCCATTGCGAACGGCAATCGCGGCCGCCGCCAGAAGCAGCAGCATCACCAGTGCAAACCCGGCAACCAGTACGGCCAGGACGCGCTTTTGGGTGATCCGCGAAGCGAGCGCCCACGATGCCGGGCTCGAGGTCATACCGCGGTCCAGTGTACGTCGAGCAACTCCAATTTGCGGCCCGGAGAAATGAATGAACACGTCATGACTGCGATTGGAGTATCGCAGGAACGTGCCGTTTCAGGGTCCGGCTCGGACGGTTTAGAACCTTCCGACTGCAAGGCGGCCAGGTACACGACGACGAATTTTTCCCATAACGGTCCCGCAGCCGGCCGTTGAAAAACGTCTTCGAAACAATCGGCGAGAGTCTTCCGGTCGAGATGGCCAAACGTGAGATGCAGGCCGTGACCCAGCGACCGGGCCCTTTCGTCGTGATGCCGGGAGTCGTCACTCATGTGCAACTCCCTGTCGCAATTGATGGAGCGACTGCCCAGTCCGCCCGAGAGCGACCAGTCCCAACGTCCATAGAGGCAGAGTTAACATAACGAACACTACGATAGAAAACGATGCGGCAGCGCTTCGCGCGACGCCAATCAAACTTAGACCAAGCACGCAGAAGAATTGGTACGTGCCAATATTCGCGGGTGCCCCGGGGAGCAGCGTTCCGAGGCGGATGACGACCAGCGCGGCGCCGCCCGCCCAAAAAGTTGTGTTGAGTCCACAACTTCGAAGGGCGAACCAGAACGCGCTCACCTGCGCAACGATGATTCCGCCCGAACAGACGGCGGCTATCGCAAGCTGATGCCACGGTGAGGCTTGGTTCCTCACTAACCGATATGCGAAAAACGCGATGCTCGCGGCTATGGCGAGAGTGAAAAATATGGTGGCTGCCGTTGCTAGCGCTGGCGGCAGCGGGATGCTGTGAGCTGTCCAAGCGACTGCCAGCGCCAGCCATACTCCGTCCAGCAGACGTTCCGAAACCATTGAAGGGATAACCCGAAAGGCGCCGACGTTCAGCCGACCCGCAGCCAGTAACCCGCGGATTACCTCGCCCGCGCGCAGGGGTAGGATCTCGTTGGCGAACAGACCAACGTAAATCGCTTGTGTCGTCTGCGACGGCGATAGTCGTCCCAGCGGCCGCAGGAGCACACTCCAGCGTACGCCCTGAAGGACATACGTCATGACATCGAGTAAGATGGCGCAAATTGCCCAAAACCATTGGATGTGCGCAAAGCTCGAAAAGATTTCATGAGCGTTAAGATCGCGCAGAACAAACCAGAAGGCGAGTGCCGACAGAACCCAGGGGAGGATCCGCTGAACAAAAAATCGTAGCCGGAGACTTGGCTCGGCATCCCCGGCTACGAGTGCGGCTGCGATTGCTCGATCCATTCGAGACCCTCCTGGAGACGCGCATAGAACTCGCTTTCGTGGCCGCTGAAATTGTGATTGGCGCCGGGTACTACGAACAACCTTTTCGGCGAACTGGCACCCTGGTAAAGCTGTGCGAGCGTCGCGGCAGGCGTGTACTCGTCCGCGCCGCCTTGAACGACGCAGAGCGGCAGGGGCGCGATCTCCGCCAGATAGCCGCTCGTCTGAAACTTCGGTTCGTCAGGCTCGGCTTTGGTGACGTAGGTAACATCGTCCTTCCAACGCCAGCCCAACACTCCGGTTCGCGGAAGTCCGATCAGCAGAACGCCGAAGAAAACCTTCTTCCCCTGCTTGGATGCCGACGGGATTACGCTGATGGCCGCGCCCTCGGACCACCCCATCAGCAGGATCCGTTGGTCCGGTTCGGGTGCCACCACTCTCTCCATCGTCAGGATGTCCCTAGAGATTTCCGATTCGGAGAGGGTTTGTGTGCCGTTTGTGAAACCGCGCAGGTATCGCTTAGTGTCCCAGCCGAAAACCCGATAACCCCAGGATGCGAGTTTCTGGGCGGTAGTTACGGCAGCGCCGCGCCATCCGCCGTCTCCGGGTGTAAACAGGACAACGCCGCGGCAAGTACTGCCTGCGGGAGGAAAGTAATAAAGGTCCTGCTGCTCGCCGCGGAGGGGGATACGGTTTTTCCCGGGATGGAAGGAAGCCCCGGAAGCCGCGGTAGCTGCAATGAGCAGCAGGACAAAACTAGCGCCGCGCATCGATTTCGGTCGCTCCGCGAAGAGCCAGACCCAATAGCGGCAGGCTCAGCGCCGACGGATACACGATGTATCTCGGCTGCCATAAGGACGCGTATTTCGCCTTGAAAGTCCGCAGTCCCTCGAAATTGAGAATGCGACTGAAGTGTTTCAGGAAACGGTGAACGAAACGCTCCTCCCAGTGGGATCGTTCTCCCGGTGCGAAGCCGCATAGTGGCGCCAGCCCGAGGTTCACCTGGGTGTAGCCGCGAGCCTTCAGGTCCGAAAAAGCATGAACGAACAGATAATCGACGATTCCGTTGGGAGCCTGCGCGCGACGGCGCAGCAGGTCCATTCCCGCGACACTGGGGGAATTAGAGGGCGCGAGATTGACGAATGCCACGGCTCTCCCGGCACTGTCGAAGGCCATAAAGAACGGGGTTTGCGAGAGGTAATCTTCGGAAAACTGGCCAAGCGTGAACCGCCGTTCACGCCGCCCCGGCAAGTGAAGCCACTCGTCGGAGATGGAACGCGCTTCCGCGATCACATGCGCGGGCGCACCCGCCGGAAACGCCTGAAACCGGAATCCCGCCCTATCCAACCGGTTCATCGATTTGCGGATCTCCTTCATCCGAGGCCCGAGTGTTGTGAAGGTCGTGAGATCGGCGATCGCATCCTCTCCAACTTTCATTCGCCGAAGCCCTAGCGATTCGTAGATCGCCAGATGTTCCGGTCCAGTCTGATGAAACGCGGGATTCCAGCCCCGAATGCGGCAGAATTGCATGAACTCACGGATCGCGTTCTCGATCTCCTCGGGTGGCCCGACCGGATCGCCCAGCGCGATTGCAAAGTTGTGCGAGACGCGATATCCGACGAATGCCGACCCGTCCGCCGTGAAGAACAAACTCTTATCCGGCAGCGTTTTGAAGAAGTCCTGTACAGTGTCGCCGAACCGTGAGGCCACCAGCCGGGCGCGGCCTTGTTCAACAACATTCGTGTCGAGCGTCCATCGCGACGGCAAACAAAAGACCTGTCTCAGGAAAACGGCCGTTCCGAGCAGGGCGAGCGCGTAGTTGAACGGCATCGCCTCCTCGGCGTGAATGAAGTGGAGGAGAACGGACAAACTGGCGAGGAAACCGATGACGTAAAGCGCCCAGCGGCGGCGCCGGGCCAAGGAAACGGCGGTTGCCAGCAGCGTGGTACCCGCCAGTGCTGTTGGGGGGTGGACCCGGGCCATCGACAGATCGATGGTGCCGGCCGCGAGTGTCAGGGCGCACCCGAATAGCGCAGCAGCCCGAGTCCGAGGTGAGTCACTTTTAGGATCGTCGCCGACTCGCTCGGCGCCAGGCAGATCCTCCTTGACTGCGTGTACAGCTTTCATCCGGTCCGATTACAGGATGGATCGAAAGCCTTCCTTCTCCCATAGCCTCCGTATGGTAGTGCGCCCTACCGCGAGAGGGGATCGCGTCAAGTTCCGACGACGGCCCGGTCGGGGGTAGCGGTATCGTTGAGCAAGGCCGCGACGCACGCGCTCAATTGGCTCGGACTGAAGGGTTTCCCTAAGGTCGCATCGGCGCCGAACATCTTCGCAGTGCGAAGAAAGAACCCGTCAAAAGCGCCCGAAACTGCGAGGATTTTCAGCGGCCTTCCGTTTCGGCGTAAGGCCTGGATTGCCTCTAACCCGTCCCGTTCCGGCATGCACACGTCGGTAATAATGAGATCGACTCGTTGGTTTTCAACGATTGCCAGCGCGGCACGGCCATCCGCAGCTTCGAGAATGTCGTAATTCGATTCGGCACTCAGGCAAATTTTGATGAACTCGCGTACATCCGCCTCATCATCCGCGATGAGGATGGTGGGGCGGGGATGAAGGCTATCGCTGCCGGACTGTTTGGCCATAGACTCTTGGATACCGGTCCAGTTAATCTCATCGGCGCGATCGGGGCCGGCATGAGCGAAATCGTAAGGTACGGTTTGTTGCTTTGTACTCGGGAATACTCCCGCCGTTTTCGATTGGCGATGGAGGGGATCCGGACGTGATAATCTGAAATTGGTATGCCTTCCGGGTACATCCCCATTTTTCTGTTTCTGGCCATCGCGATCCTGTTTCCGATCGTCGTCCTGTTGGCGGCCAAGTTGGTGCGGCCGGCGGCTCCGTTTGTCACCAAACTCGAAGCGTATGAGTGCGGTATCAAAGCAGCGTCCAATTCCCGCGGCCGCTACACGGTTCGGTTTTACATTATCGCCATCCTCTTTGTCATCTTCGACGTGGAAACGATTTTCTTGTTCCCCTGGGCGGTCCGGTACAAGCAGTTTGGTTGGTTTGGCGTTGCCGAAGTGGCTGTGTTCCTGACATTCCTGGTCATCGGCTACGTTTGGGCATACAAGAAGGGCGCCCTCGAGTGGGTCTGAGCCGCGCACAGCGGTTCGCATAATGGCGCCCTGGTAGTCCCCGCAACTTTTGGGAATCCGCAAGAACCCGATATCATCGGCATAAAGTGAATCCGACAGAACGGCTGTATTACACCGACGCGTATCTGCGCGCATTCGACGCGCAAGTTGTCGCATTCGGAAACGGCAAACTATACCTCGACCGGACTGCGTTCTACCCGGCCTCCGGAGGTCAGCCGTCCGACCTCGGCACGATTGGCACCTTGCCCGTCAGCGACGTGATCGACGAGGGCGATCGAATCGCCCACGCCGTCACCGGCGATGCCGAAGCTTCCGTCTCCGGTACCGTCCGGTGTGAAATCGATTGGACCCGCCGTTTTGACCACATGCAGCAGCACAGCGGCCAGCACCTGCTCTCCGCCGTGCTTGCGCAGTTGTTCAACATCCAGACGGTGAGTTTCCACCTTGGGTCCGATTCCTCGACGATCGATGTCGCTGCCGGCTCGCTCGATTCGGCGCAGTTGAGGAAAACCGAGAACCGGGCCAACGAGATCGTGTTCGAGAACCGTCCGATTGCGGTGACGTTCGCCGCCTCTTCCGCGGATCTGGGTTTGCGCAAACCGTCGGAGCGCGAGGGAGAGTTGCGGATCGTCTCAATTTCGGATCTCGATCGCAGCGCCTGCGGCGGTACCCATGTGCGTTCGACGGCCGAGATCGGTCCGGTGGCAATCCGCAAACTCGACAAGATTCGCGGGAATGTACGGATCGAGTTCCTTTGCGGTTTGCGCGCTATCGGGCGTGCTGCAGCGGATTTCGACGCTCTGTCGAAAGTGTCGCGATTGTTGTCAGCGGCGCCGGACGAAGTCCCGGGCCTGATCGAATCCCAAACCTCGCGTCTCATCGAATTGGAGAAGGCGTATCGAAAGTTGGCGGCGGAGGCGGCGCAGCGGCAGGGGCGCGATTTGTACGAGAGCACTGCACCGGGACCGGATGGATTGCGGCGGCTCCTCCGTAAATCGCGCATCGACGATGAACTGCGCGCCTTGGCGCAGGGATTCACGAGCGGGCCGAAATCCGTGCTGATCGCAATCTGCGACGACCCGCCCTCACTGTTGGTGGCCGCTTCGAAAGACGCCGGTATTCACGCGGGCGATCTTGTCAAAAAGGCCGTTAGCGCCAACGGCGGCCGCGGCGGGGGAAGTCCTGTGCTGGGGCAGGGAAGCGTCCAGGATCGCGACGCTCTCGATCGCGTCCAGGCGCTGCTGTGACCGGGCGGTTGTACCGCTTCCAAAGCTCAGCGTCCCTCCTGAATAATCGCGACATCCCACGGCCCGACCGATAACGTCGAGTTCCGTCGCGCGGCGGCTCCGGAAAGCACGTCTTTTCCGTCGCCATACGTATAGGGCGCCTGTTTCGCGGATGCCGAGAAGTTGAGATAGAAATGCACCGGCCCCTGGCTTGTGACCCCATGCCGCACGCACATGGGTACGCGTTGATCGGGTCCCGTCAAGGCCGCACGTTGCAGTGCATCTCGGACTACCGCCTCCTGCAGTTCATCGCTCAACACGGTTCCTTCGTAGGTCAGTGTCCCTTTCCCGAAATGATTCCGGGTGATTGCCGGATATTTTCCGAAGAACGGATGGTTGTAACTCGCGACCACTTCAGCAGTGTCGGGCACCAGCAACTCGGCCCAAACCGAACCTCGGTTCTTATCGCCCAAGCCGAACACGTCAGGCGTCAGTGCGATCGGGTGGACGAGATTCGAGAACTCCTGATAAGAGATTCCCGCAGCGCGCCTCAGCGGTCCGGGCGAACGCTGCCAGCGAACAGTTGAATACTCGTTCGCGAATCCGCTCTTGAACGCCACCACAGCTTGTCCGCCATTTTCGACGAACCGTGAGATGCGCTCCAGCGTTTCATCGGAAGCGACGTACAGCGGCGGCACGATCAGCACCCTGTAGCGCGACAAGTCCTCGGTATCCGGTGTCACGAAATCGGCTTCCACGTTCATCCGGTACAACGCGTCGTAGAACTGCCGGAGGATGGTCATGTAGTCGACGTTATCGTTGAACGGCATGTATCGGATGCCGTGATAAGAGTCGTTGCTGTACAGGATGGCGACCTTGTTTTCCTTGTGGAGGGTCGCCAGTTGTGGACCGATCCGCTTCAATTCGTTGCCGATGCGCGACACCTCGCGATAGGCGCGGTTCGGCTCCAGGTCGTAGCCGAGAATCCCTCGCCAGTAGGTCTCCTGCCCGTAGTGCAGCGAGTGCCAGTGCCAGTAGGAGACCATGCTGGCGCCACTGGCGATGTGCGCGTAGGCGGCAAGTCGCAGTTGTCCGTCATAAGGCGGGAATTGGGCTCGCGAATCCCAGCCGATGGACTGAGCGTTGGTCTCCGTCACGAGGTAATTCTGCTGCTTGACGGAGCGCGCGAAGTCGCCGCCCATCGCGATCGCCTCGCCGTCCAGTTTGTCCTGTGTCGCGTGGTAAATATTGGTCGCTGCGACGTCGAGGCTGCGGGCGATCGCCCATTGGTTCACGTTGGTCCGGACACCGCCAACGAAATCGTGGGTAATGAATTGATCGGGTCGTTTGTACTCGCGGATGATCTTCGCCTGCCAGGAGAGAAAGTCCGTGACGATCGATTGTTGGAAGCGTTCCCATTCGAGTTTGTATCCCGGATTGAGGATGCCGTCACGCGGCGGGAAATCGTCCCAGCTATCGACCAGTTGACCCCAATAAACAAGTCCCCATAACTCGTTCAACTTCTGCGGAGTCCCGAACTTCTCCTTCAAACGCTCGACAAACGCGCTTTGCACGGCGGGAAGGGGAAGTCCGTTCGGGGCCGTTTCATTATCGACCTGCCAGCCGACGATGGCGGGATGCTTCGCGTATCGTTCCGCGATTTTGCGAATGATCCGCTCGCAGTAGCGGCGATAGTCGGGGTTCGTCAGGTCCATATTCTGCCGGGGACCGTAGGCGCCGGGCGGCATCGATGACGGATAGCTCGGGTACCACGGATCGGATAGCGGCGGCGCGGTGCCCAGGTGAGTGACGACTATTTCCGGGTGCTTCTTGTACATCCATGGTGGAATCGAGTAGGTGGGCGTGCCCATGATCACCCGTATGCCGGCTTTATGCATGCTGTCGACGATGCGGTCCATCCACGCGAACTGGAATTCGCCATCGCGCGGCTCCCACGAACTCCAGGTTGATTCGCCGATCCGGACCACCGTTATTCCCGCGTCCTTCATCAGTGCGATATCTTTGTCGAGCCGGTCGTACGGCATGTATTCGTGGTAATAAGCCGCGCCGTACAGAACCGTGTCCGGTTTCCAGGTATCCGCGGCGAACAGCGGCAGCGCGAGCAGGAGGATGACGAATCTCATAGAAGACATAACCTTCGGACCTGATTCTCTGTCAATGCATCCGCGGGAGTCAACTCCGGGGACTTATGTGCTGGTGTGTCGTGTGCCGCGTACTACTGATATTTTTGTCGGCCGGATGGGATCGCTGCGATTTACAAGGGGATTCTATCTGTATGCAGGCAGTGCGCTCGGGCCGGGCGGGCTGCGCGCGCGCTTGACGCACCACCTGCAGCGCGCCTCGAGGCCGCATTGGCATATCGACTATCTACGCCGACAGGCAATACTCGATCGAATCTGGTTCAGCGTCGGATCGGAACGGCGGGAGCATGTTTGGGCGGCGGTCCTGCAGGCGGGGCTCGGAGGCGATCCGCTGTTCAATGGTTTCGGATCCAGCGATTGCGGGTGTCCCGCGCACCTGTTCCGGTTCGAAAAGCTTCCGTCCAAGCAGCGCTTCGTCCGTGTGCTCCGCCGGATCGATCGCGATCATCCCCAGGTATTCGAACTCACCAGCGAATGTCTTCGCCGCCGATGAGGGTCACGCGCAGAATATCCTGCCGAGACCTGTCGAAATCCACGAGTACGAGGCGTCCACCCCATGGGCGCAGAACGGCCAGGCGCGGTAAATCTTCGGGCTTCCATTGCTTCCCGAGGGCTTCGCGGAGTGTCGCGCCGACCGGCAGATACGCCGGCTTTCCATTCACGACGACGCGGACCTCCGGGTAAACGGTGGTATCGTTCGGCACTGTGATGCAGGCTGCGTCGCTCCCTTTCAACGAGCTGCAGAATGTCTCTGGGCTCGCTTCGAACCGCCGGGTCAGGCCGTCCAACGTCTCGACGCGCGAAGTCACCAACAGCCCCATCTTCCGGTCTCGCGAGACCTGCCATGCCCTGAAGAAGTAGCGATAATGGAGCGCCGAAGAGGGAATGACCATCCGTGCGGCGACACGCCTGTGCCGGTTCGAAACGCTACCTCGCACATCCCGTTCGGTCGAACGCAGTTCGAGCTTTACGCCGCCCGCGGCCCGGGGCTTGACGTCGTAAATCAGCGTATCGAAGCCCCGCAGGACGTCTCCGCTATGTGAGATGGGGATCACCCACCGCAAGGCGAAGTTCGGCTGCAGATCGAAGTATCCGGTGTCGGCGATGTTGCCGTATCGCAATTGAAAGGCGAGGAGCGACGGCATCGCCAGATTGTCGATGATCCGTTGGAGCAACCGCTCCGATTCTGCGGCGCCCACACACCCGATGGATTCGCGCGCGGATAATTCGCTCGAAAAGTTCTTCCACCAACTGAGGTCGCTCAGCGGCACACCGGCCTCCGAAGGGCCTTTTCCACCGCTGAGCGAGATGGAACGGAGCGGTTCGACTTCATCGGCGGCGATGGTGACGTGTGCGGTGCGGCGCGCCCACTCGAGCCGGATCTTCGGCAGTTCGACGCGGCACTTCGAATCTGGAGCGCTCCGGCGGGATCGGGCATTCCGTAATGTCAATTGAGTAGTGGGCACGGCTTGCGGCGGGATCAGCAGGTGACCGCCTTCAACGGCCGCAACACGCCAGTTCGCCGACGGCTTCGGACGGTAGGCGCATGCGGACACAACAAGCATTAGCGCCACCAGAGCGAATCGCATAGAATTTGTGGACGCCGTTTCGCGCGCGGCGGTTCCCGGCTTCAGCCTCGACCCGTCACAGGCGTCACGCCAGCGGAGTCGCGCGTTCGAGCAGATGCAGATAGTTGCCTTCCGGATCCGTGAAGAATACGACCTTGTTGCCTTTGCTTTCACTCGGTTCGCCGGCAAAGGACACGCCCTTGGACCGAAGATCCGAATATACCTGGTCGAATTCGGTGACCGTCAACGCAAGGTGCCGGATTCCGGGCGTTTTCATCGTGTGCTCCCCGCGAGTGCCCTCGGCGTTGATCAACTCGATCATCGTTCCGTCCGGAGCCTTCACGAAAATCGCATTGGCGGAACGGTAGACGATGGTGAAGCCGAGCACCAATACGTACCACTCCGCCAATGTGGCGGCGTTCACCGCCGCGATCGCTGTATGTTCGATCCCTTTGATCATGTTCCGTCCTGAATCGCTTGTGCGTAGTCTTGCCCGGAGATCCATCCCATCTCGCCGAAGCCCCCGACGTAGTAAACCTCGTTGACGCTGAGCCGGTACAGCGCAAAGTCGCCGAAATCGAACCATTGCGCCGCCTCGGGATGCGCCTGAAGATACAACGGGCGCGCGGCTGCAATGTCGCCGGCCGGGAGAAGATGCACTTCTCCCAGCAGGTTCATCCTTTGCGCGGACAATGGATCCGACAGCGCCTCGCCGTCGAAGACAAATAGGCTCGCCCGAGGATCCTCCGCCAGGTTCTTCGTGTGAACGGCGAGTTCGCTCAAAAGGAATAACGGCCGGCCCAGCCGGTCGGCCACATAGGGCGCTAACGACGCGAAAGGCTGCCCGCGGGTGTGCTTCGACACTGTCGCCAGCACACCCAAAATCCGATTCTGGGCGAACAGGCGGGCTTTCGCTCCACGAGCCGTTCCAGGATCTGCGCTGCCGGATGCCATCACCGTCCAGGGACCATCATAGTCCCTGTTTGGGCAACCAGTTCATTCGATCGATGAACGTTGGGGGCTCATACGTCTGGCCATGTTCGAGCCGCTTCTGCTCGCGTGCTACAGCCCACAGGAACATCGGGCCGAGCAACCCGGCCGAAAGCGAAGAAAGCGGACCCATCGCGCGTTCGAACTCCTTGCGAAATGCGTGGATCTTATCGGCCACCATGACATTTGTCACGCGCAGCTTCTTCTCCATGGCCCACAATCCGCTGCTGTAGATGATCTTCAGCACGGCCGCCTCGCGCTCGAAGCGTTTGCGGATACGTTCGTCGGCGTGTTTGCAGTAACGCTTCCAACCCTCGAATGTCGTACGGCAAATGCGGTACATGCTCGGGCCGTTCTCGTCGAAATCGCGCTGGAACGCGTAATCGAGAAAGCGCTTGGAATCATCGCGGGAGATTGCCGGATGTTGGAAGTTGAACTTGAACTGGCCGTGGATATCGGCGAGGTCGACGTCCAGTAGCCGGCCCTGTTCCCGGACCTGGCGGTGGAGCGGCGTACCGGGCACCGGCGTGTAGAGCATGAATTGGTGGAAATCCGTGTTGTGCCGCACGGCGTATTCGATCTCCTCCACCATGTTCTCGGGAGTGTGGTGCTCCAGTCCGACGATGCTTGATCCGAGGACACGGATGCCGTGCGCGCGGAGTTCACTCGTAAGATCGAGGGTCCGTGTGTTCTTCAGCTTGTCGTAACCGGAGCGCGGCGATTCGAGACCCATCCAGATCCACGAAACACCGAGTTCGATCAAGTCCTGCATGGTGTACTTCTTGATCGCATTCGCGGAAGAGAAGACGTTGAACTCCCAGCTCTTTTTTTCCTGCTTCATGCGGGCGAGCAACTGCATGGCCCGCTTTCGATTCAACAGGAAATTTTCGTCCATCACGAAAAACGATTTGGTCTTGAGTTTCGTCTCCGACTCGCGCATCACTTCGAACAATTCGTCGCCGCTGCCGAAGAAATCGGTGTAATTCCCTTTACCGCCGAAGAAGGACGACGTTGTACAGAAATTGCAGCCCATCGGACAGCCGACCGACGGAATGATGGTAGCCGCCGTCGAGTTTCCCCAGTCCGGAATGGGGACACCGAGAAAACGCCGTCCGAAGCCCGACTTGATCATCGGATGCTTTAAAGGCGCCTGCTCGTCTTCACCGAGGTGGCGGCGCATCCAGGCGATGCCCTCGCCGCGAACGAAGTGGTCGGCATCCACCTTCTGCTCGATATCCGGAAGTGCCGTGACGTGACCGCCGATAACGATCTCGGAATTGGGCGAAAGTTCGCGGACCATGCGGCACATCTCGCGGACCTTGCCCACGTTCACGATGATCGACGAGATGCCAACGATATCGTACCGCTGCGCTTTCAGTTCGTTGGCAAACGCTTCGCGGCTCGGAAAATCGAGCACGGTACAGGGGGCGCTTATATTGGCCTGGATCATCAGAATGCCCCAGGAGCGGTGAAACATGCGAAGCGAAAATGGGCCTTGGGCGCGAGTTACCTGGTTGTGGTACAACTCCATCGGGTTGATGGAGCGGCTGCCGAACTCGTCATCGATCGCGTAGGGTCCGAAAACAGAGGTGAGAAGTACACGGGGCCTCCGCCCCTTCGGTGATACAGACAATTCGATCCTTTCCTCTTAAGAGTACCACCCTGGCTACTCGTATCTCAGGGTAATAACGGGATCGACCACTGCGCCTCGCCGTGCCGGGATCATCGAAGCAAGGAGCGCCACTAGGCTCAGCAGGGCTGCGGAACCGGCATACGTCCGCCAATCGTGCGGTTGAACTCCAAACAGGAGGGATTGAAGATAGCGGCTGAGTGCATATGCGACACCTAGCCCCAACCCGACCCCCGCTCCGACCAGCAGCACCGACTGCTTGAGAACCAGACCCAGGATCTGCGCCGGAGAGGCACCGAGCGCCATTCGGAGCCCAAGTTCCGAGGTGCGTTGGCTGACAGAGTATGACAGCACGCCGAAAATCCCGATCACCGCAATAGCTACCGCCACTGCCGCGAAGGCGATCAGCAGAAGAGTTTGGAAGCGCCGTTGCGCCACGGACAGCGTGAGGATCTCGTCGAGCGTTCGCACATTCGTGATCGGCTGATCCTTGTCGATCGCCCAAACTTGTCGTTGGATCTCGTTCACGAGACGGCGCGGGTCCACCGCCGCCCGAACCGCAAAATCTGCGATGCGAACCGGGTAAACGTCCGTCTGTGCGGCCGGAAGATAAACCTGTGGCTCGATGCTCCCTGTTTTGCCGCTACGGCGAATGTCGTTCACGATCCCAACCACCGATACCCACGGCGCGTGCTCGTTTCTTCGGAAGACGAAGCCGATCGGGTCGGCGTCTTTAGCGAACCGTCGCGCAAACGCCTGGTTCACGACCGCGACACGCGGCTGCCCGAGGCCGTCCTGCGGAGTCGGCGTCCGGCCGCGGACGAGCGGAATGCCAAGGGTGTCGAAATAGCCTGGACTCACCGCCTGATAATCTGAGTCACCACTCTGTCCGTTCCTGAGTTGTACTCCGCTTCCCCAGCCGCCGCGCAGCGGCATGCGATTCGCGTATGCGACCGCCTCCACGCCGGCGAGCACTCGCACACGAGTCTCGAGTTGTTCAAAGAACCGGCACCGCGCATCGGCGTTCTTATAGTGCGACTCCGGTAGACTGATGTTCATCGCGATCACACGTTCCGGATCGAAGCCGAGATCGACGCCCAGAACGGTGACAAAACTCTTCAACAGCAGTGCCGCGCCGATCAGCAACACCACCGAGATGGCAATTTCTGAAATCGTCAGCGCCGACCGCCAGCGGATTTGAGACGGTCCGACGGACCGCCGTTCTGTGCTCTTCAACGAATCCGACGGCCTGCTCCGCGACGCGTGCCAGGCAGGTGAAATGGCGAACAGCACTCCAGCAGCCGTCGCCAACAACACGACAACGGCGAATACGCGCCAGTCCATCGAAACGAATTCCAGGCGCGGAATTCCGGGAGGCGCCATGAGCATCAGTCCGCGAAGCGCCAGCGCCCCGAGCCCGATTCCAGCCAGGCATCCCGCCCCCGACACGAGCAGTCCCTCTACCAGGCATTGACGGACAATACGAAGCCGGCTCGCGCCCAATGCAAAACGCACGCTGGTTTCGTGGGTGCGCGAGGCACTGCGCACGAGGAACAGATTTGCCACGTTTACACACGTCAGCAGCACGACCAGTGATGCCGCCCCGAGTAATACGATCAGCGATATGCGAACACTGCGCACAATATCGTCGCGCAAGGGAGCGACTGCCGCGCGGAGCCCTTTGTTCGTCTGCGGAAACGAACGTTCGAGCGCCGCGGATAGGGAGGCAATCTCAGCCCGTGCTTCTTTGAGCGAGACGCCGGGTTTCAATCGTCCGATGACGCGCAGTTCATGATCGCCGCGACTGTTCAACAATTCCGGCGAATACGCGGCGGGAACATAAAATTCGATTCGTTCGGTGTTGCCGAACTGGTTGGGAGAATCGAAACTCGCCGGAAGAATTCCGATCACCGTATGGGACCGGCCGTCGAGCGAAATGGCGCCGCCAAGAACGTTCGGATCAGCCCCAAAGCGCCTGCGCCACAAGCTGTCGGCGAGGATTACCACCGCAGCGGCGCCAAACCGGTCCTCTTGAATTGTGAAGTCGCGGCCGAGCGTGGGCGACACTCCGAGCAACGAAAAAAAGTTCGCGTTTACCGCCTCGCCAAGCAGTCGTTCCGGACTCCCCACACCGGTCAGGTTCTTTGAATCGAACTGCACCCCCGAGAGGCCGTCGAATACGTTCGTCCGGCTGCGATAGTCCATCAGGTTGGCGGCCGAAACGGTAGTTCGCATCGGGCCTGCACTCAGTGTGGATCCCGACGAATTCATGGTGTCCGGCAATTCGGCGAGATGTTCTTCCCACAACGAGATCAGGCGCTCGGCGTTCGGATACGGCAACGGGCGTAGCATCACCGCATTGACAATGCTGAACACGGCAGTATTCATGCCGAGCCCAATGGCGAGCGTCAGGATGGAGACGACTGTGAATGCGGGCGTCTTTACCAGCAGTCGCGCGGCAAATCGGATATCTTGCGCTAGCGTCTCGATGACGGTCCATCCCCACATCTCCATGCTGTTTTCCTTAAAGAGTGTGCGATTTCCGAAACGCTGCCTGGCGCTATCTTCGGCCGCGCCGCGCGCCATCCCCTGTTCCTCCAAAGCGCGTGCCCGTAATTCCAGGTGCAGGCGCATCTCTTCTTCGAGTTCGCGATCGATTCTTTCACGCCGAAGGATGTAAGAGACGCGGCGGAACAGTTCGCCCAATCCCATGGGGGTACCTCAAGCAGGCTGCAGTACTCGCGCGATGGCTTCGGAAACGCGACGGTACTGCTGCATCTCGATTTCCAGTTGTTTTCGTCCCGCCGGTGTGAGCTTGTAATAACGAGCCCGCCGGTTCTCCTGGGTTTTGCCCCACTCTGCCTTCAGCCAGCCTTTCAGCAGCATGCGCTGCAGGGCGGGGTAGAGCGATCCTTCTTCCACCTGCAGCACGTCCTGAGAAGTCTGCTGAATGTGGTTGGCAATTTCGAAGCCGTGCATTTCGCTGCCACGCGCCACCGTGCGAAGGATCAGCATATCCAGCGTGCCGGGCGGTATGGCATCGCGCTGAGCGCTAGTCACATAGACAGTCTATGTCAGTGCTCGGGATGAGTCAATAGAAATTCGATGTCCAGATAAGTGACGGAGCGAACGGCTCCGTCCGGACCCAAATGAAACTGCACGAGCGAGAGTGGGCTCCGGAACGTGTCGTACTGAAAATGCTCGAGTGCATCGTGCCGCCGGCTCCAGTGCAGGACGAGATTTCCCGCCTCTTTGGTGATCCTCAGTGTCCCGTAGCCCGGATCGAAGTAATCGCCTTCGTACACCTGCAAAGGATGGGATGGCGTAGTATCGGTGCGGCGCGATTCGGTGACCGTCCTTTGAGCCGCCAGTTCGTCGCCGGTCTCCTTCTGGAAGTGCGCGCGCAACTCGGAATCCCAATCGCGCGCAGGCAGGCCCAGGAGTATGTCGAGCAGATCGAACCGCAGCGCCTCGGGCATGTTCTCCTGTCCGAGGTTGGACAGCACCACGATCCCGAACTTCGCGTCGGGAACCAGAGTGATGTTCGATCGAAAGCCGTCAATCGCGCCGCCGTGGGATACCAAATGCCATCCGCGATGATCTTGCAGCGTCCACCCGAAGCCATACGTCATCTGGCGCGTCTCCGGATTCCACGACCGGCCCCAGTCCTCGGGGCGTATCACCATTTGGGGAGTGTGCATTTCGGCCATGTTCTTTGCGGAAATCAGGCGCTGGCCTTTGAATGTCCCATCGCCGAGTTGGAACTGGACCCAATGCACCAGGTCCAAAGCGCTCGCGTTGATTTCGCCTGCCGGGCCGATGTTATCGATGTTCCGCCACGGTACGCGGGATGGTATTCCTTTGCGATCCAGCGAATGCCCTGTCGCGTGATCGGGCGCCTGCTGTGCATCCTCAACGTGGAAATCGGCGGTCTCCATGTCCAGAGGATCGAAGATGCGGGTTTGAATGAACTTCTCCCAGGTGGTTCCGGAAGCAGTGCTGACGGCGTACCCGGCCGCGAGGAACATCAGGTTGTTGTACTGCCACGCCGCGCGGAACGGTTGCGCCGGTTTCAGGAATGCGATGCGCCGAAGAATCTCTTCGCGAGTGAGCGGCGAATCGTACCAAAGCAGGTCGTTGCGGCTCAGTCCTGTGCGGTGTGTGATCAGATCGCGGAGCGTGACCATCTGATCGGCCAGCGGATCGCTCAGGTGGAAGAACTCGATGTGCTTCCTTACGGGATCGTCCCAGGTCATTCTCTTTTCGTCGACGAGCATCGCCATGGCGGCGGCGGTGAACGCCTTCGTGTTCGACCCGATTGCGAAGATCGTATGAGGTGTCACCTTTTCGGTCCGCCCGACATCGCGAACGCCGAAGCCCTTGAGATAGGTGACGCCATCGTTTCGCACGATTGCCACGGCGACGCCCGGCACCTGCCAGGACTGCATCGAGTGTTCAACTGCCGCATCGATGCTATGCCTATCGATACCTTCGGCGGAGAGCAGCGAGAGTACGATGATGAGGGCGAGCAGCAATCGGCGGCGCATCGTCACCAGCATATTTCAAGCGAAGAAACACGATCGGCTTAGGGACGTCATCGCACGCGCTCCGTCGGGCCTAGCAGTTCCGCGCATTGAAACCCGCGTGGTTCCTAAAGATACCCGCCCCTAGTACCGATGAGTTCTACGAGAGCAATGTCATACCACCGCTCGCGGTCAAATAACACAACGTGCAAAAGAGCCTCCGCTTGCGTGCGAGAGATTGCCGCAGTTCTGTTGTTCGCACTTTTCCCCGCCAAGGGACAGGATGCAACGCCACCAGTAAGCGTGTCAGGTCCGTTCGTGGGCGTGAATTGGCAGTTCAACGGATTCGGTCAGTTTCGAGTCACAAATCCTGCCCAGCGCCGCGCCGATCTTGCGCTCAGTCAGTTTTCGGTCACCGCGTCTCCCATCGCTGACAAAAGTACTACTGTCTTCGTGCAGGCTGGCAGCAGCACGATCGGGGAAGCGGGTGTCTTCCTCCTGGAGGCCTGGGGCGCGCGGGAATTGTCTTCCGGGTGGCGTGTTCAGGCCGGTCGATTCCTGATTCCATTCAGCCGCCAGTTTCTTACGGCGCCTTCAAATTTGCTGTTTCCCGACATTTCGGCGGTCGATGCCGCGCTAAATGCTCCCTACGCGTGGGGCTCGCTGGTATCGATGACACGCAAACGGTTCCAATGGACAGCCGGTGCAATTACGGGAGTCACGCCGGTCGATCAACTCCCGAGCACGGCTCCGGTGGGAAGGCCGGGCGCGGTTGCGCGCGTTGATGTTCACCTTCTCGGGCCGTTCGCCTATATCGAAACCGATCCGTCGGAGCCCGAAGCTCCCCAGTTGACCCTTGGCGCGGCAGCGCTCTACACCCGGGCTGCATTTGAGTCGCCTGTACAGAACCTGATGGCGGGTGACCGGACCGCGAACTTCACGTCGGACATAGCATTCCGTCAGCGCGGATTCACATTCCAAGCCGCCGGTTACCGGCGCGTCGTACGGGCATCCCACATCGGGCGCTATGACGATTGGGCCGGATACGCCCAAGGCGGGTATTACGTGCTTCCACACCGTATCGAAGCCGCGGCGCGGATCGGGAACATCGATTTTGGCAGAGTGAACAGTCCGGATTCGCCGCTGGCGATGCGGGAAAAGTCGGTGGGCATCAATTGGTATTTGCGTGGTCACTTCATCAAATTACAGACCGACTACACCTGGCTGACCATCCGTGCGCGGGGCGTTGCGCCCGCAACGGACGGCCAATTCCGTCTGCAGTTGCAGTTCGCAATCTAAAACATGACTATGTCCGTTGCAAAGAGATTCCGCTTTCTGGCGTTAGCTACGTCGGCAGTGATTGTCATATTGGTCCTGCTTCTGGTTTTGACAGCATGGTCCGTAAGTTCGCTGAATTCTTCGCAGACCCGGCGGCAAGAATCCTACCGGATCGCCGTTCTGCTGCGGCAGACATCAGATGATCTGACCCGGCTGGTCCGAGCCTATGTCGTGACCGGCAATGCGGATCGGGAGAAAGAATATCAGCAACTGGATGCGTTGCAGAGTGGGCGTGCTGCGTGGCCGGACGGCCGCACGGTCTCGATTCGACAAATGTTCGAGCAGGTGGGAATCGCGCCTGACGAAGTGGCCAAACTAGAGGCTTCCGACAAGGAGTCGAACGATCTTGTTGCCACCGAAACGGCGGCGTTCCATGCGATGAAGGGACAGTTCGACGACGGTAACGGCCAGTTTACGCGACGCGATTCCCCGAACGCGGAACTTGCCCGGTCGCTGGTTCATGATGCTAAATACGAAGCCGCTCGGGAGCGAATCAACGCACCTATCCGCGATTTCGAACGGATGCTCGGGGAACGGACCCAGAGAGAGGTGGATGCGGCGATGATCCGGACCCGCATTTGTCTGATTGCCACCGGAATTCTGATACTGTTCGCAGGCTGTCTTGCAACCATGACGGTTCGCAGTGTGAATAACATCCTGCGGAAAACGGCTGATCAACTCGAGCGGGGCGCGAACGAGTTGACGATCGCTGCGGCGCACGTTTCCTCCGCCAGCCAAACACTTGCGAAGGGTTCGTCCGACCACGCTGCGTCTCTCGAGGAGACTTCCGCATCCGCGGAGGAGGTTCGCAGCATCGCGGAGTCTAATGCTGATCACGCTCGATCGGCTTCCACTCTTGTGGATCAATCGACGGCGATCAACCAGGAAGTGGATGCTCAATTCCAGGCACTGACCAGTTCCATGCAGGCCATTACCGATTCGAGTTCTCAAATTGCTCGGATCATACGAACTGTCGATGAAATCGCATTTCAGACCAATATTCTGGCCTTGAATGCGGCTGTCGAGGCCGCGCGTGCCGGTGAGGCCGGCATGGGATTCGCGGTTGTCGCCGATGAGGTTCGGAATCTGGCGCACCGCGCCGGCGCTGCCGCGAAGGACACCACCTCCTTGATCGAGCAGGCGATTGAAACGACGTCAGCCGGCAAAGCAGGTCTTGATCGGGTTGTCCAATCCCTCAATGTGAGCCGGGGCATCAGTGAAAAACTGGGTGCACTCATCCAAGACGTAAGCACCGGGAGTCGCGAGCAGGCGACTGGCGTTGAAGGGATTTCCAAGTCGATACTTCACATGCAGCAGATCACGCAAGAGACAGCGGCAACTGCTCAGGAATCCGCAGCCTCGAGCGAAGAGATGACATCGCAGGCCGAAGGAGTCCTGAAACTCGTAGAGGAGTTGCGGGAAGCGATTGGCGGGCGTGTAGTGGCCTGAAACACCCGGCTAAAGTCAACTACCGCTTGCGGGTGGCTTCCCCATTAACGGCGTAGAGCCCTGCACGTTGAGGATGGTGCTGGAGGTGGGGGTCGAACCCACATGCCCAGTGAAGGGCGCGGGATTTTGAGTCCCGTGCGTCTGCCAGTTCCGCCACTCCAGCTTGGTGCGGCTTCCTTTCAGATCGTACCAAATGTCCGCAGCCAACGCCGGATATTTCGCTATTCCAACAGGTCCGGCTCAAGCCGCGTGATCCAATCCCATAACGGCTGGAACTGAAACCATCCGGCCTCGTGCGATCCGACCTGCCCTCGTGTGAGCACAGCGTTCTCGTGCTCGATCCGCACCGGCTTGCCCGCCGCTTCCGCCAGCAGTTGCGATTGACAACTGCGGTCCATCGTGACGAACCACCACACCGCCTCATCCACCGTTCGCCCGGTTGTCAGCAGGCCGTGGTTCCGCAGGATCACCGCCTTCTTCTCCCCCAAGGCTCTCGCGATGCGATCGCCTTCGTCGGTTGCGTACACCACACCCGTGTAATCGTCGAACAAGGCGTGATCTTCATAGAAAGCACAGGCATCCTGCGTCAGCGGATCGAGCAGGCGTCCCAGCGATGACCACGACTTGCCGTACATCGAATGCGCGTGCGCCGCTGCTGTAACATCGGGACGCGCCGAGTGTACACGCGAGTGAATCGCGAACGCGGCACGGTTCACCGGCCGGGCGCCCTCTACAACGTCACCCCGATCGTTCACCAGAATGAGGTCTGAGGCGCGTATCTGTGCGAAGTGCATACCGAACGGGTTGACCCAGAAATGATCGTTAAGCTCGGGATCGCGCGCCGTGATGTGACCCGCGACACCCTCGTCGTATCCGAAGCGCGCGAACAGGCGGAACCCCGCCGCAAGCCGCTGCTTCCGGTGCCGCCTCTCTTGTTCCGGGTTATGAAATGCAGGCGGAACCGGCAAACCCAGCCGGCTCTGCATAGTCTGGCTCATCGACACCCCTTCAGAAGTTTAGCGTTTCAGTTGTGGAGGCGCGGGCCGGGGCTTCGGAGGCGGCAGACGGTCGACGATGGCCTGGGCTCGCTTGAATGCCGCCGTATCTCCATCGGTATAGTTCTTCTGCGGAAGCAACCGGACCAGATCTTCCACCGCCGTAACCCGATTCCCGGGACTCGGGTGCGATGAGAAAAACGAAGCCATTCGGGATTGTTTCCCCGCCTCGGCTTCGAGCTTTTCGAAGAAACGGGCCATTTCCACCGGATTGAATCCGGCGTCCCCCATCATCAGCGCGCCGTTGCAGTCAGCCTGAGACTCCGCATTCCGCGAGAATTTCATCAGAGCCGAATTGGCGCCGAGCCCCACACCTACCTGCGCCAGAGATCCCATCATCGATCCGCCGCCGACGTGACCCGCAAGCGCGGCGGGCAGTTGAATCAGATTCGCTTTCGAAGCTTGATTCGTGCCATGGCGCAGCGCAACGTGCGAAATCTCGTGCGCCATCACGCCTGCCAGTTGGGCCTCGTTCTCCGCGGCTTTGATCAACCCGGTGTTGATGAACATCGGGCCGCCGGGAAGCGCAAAAGCGTTGATGCTCTCGTCGGCGACAACCTTGAACGTGTACGGAAAATCGCCTGCGTGCCGCGACCTTGAAAGCTTCGCCCCCAGCGCAGAGATGTAGTTTTGGAGCCACGGGTCGCGGATGACCTCGTACTCCTTCTCAACCTGCGCGGCGGCTTCCTTGCCTAACTGAATGTCCTGCTCTTTCGAGAACAGATTGAATCCCGGCTTGGGTTCCTTTATCTGCGCCGCCCAGACAGTCATCGAGAAGATGAAACCTATACTAAACGAACGCCGCCTCATACTTTTTCATGCTAACCCGGCGCGCTCGTACTCCATTTGACCGGCAATCTCACGCGCCTGTTCGGGTGAGGCGAATCGCTCCACCAGGTACAGACCGAGGTCGAGCCCCGAAGTGACGCCGCCCGCAGAAATGATGTTGCCATCATCGACGACGCGCGAGTGAACGATCTCCGCCCCGAAGGCGCGGAGTTCTTCGATCGCGCTGTGGTGTGTGATGGCCCGCCGGTTCTTCAACAGGCCCGCGGACGCAAGCAGCATCGCCCCCGTACACACGGCGGCTAGGATCGTGCCTTGACGAGAAAGCCGGGCGAGCATCTCCGGAGCGATACCGCGTTCCACCTCGGCTCGGGCGCCGCGCGGCGACCATGCCACCCAACCTCCACCCGGCACGACGATCACGTCGGGCGTTTCCGATTGTCCGAGCTTGTCGCCTCCAGTGCGGACACGCAACCCGAACGCGGCGGTCACTTCGTCCACGCCATCGATCGTTACCAGATCGACTTGCCAACCGGGTTTGCGGGCGGCCGCGCGCCGGAGTATCTCCCACGGCGCGACCGCGTCGAGTTCATCGAAGCCGTCGAATACCAGAACCTGAAAGAGCATTGTGGATAGGATACCGACCTCGAATACGGGTGCGGCAGTCGGAGTCCGTTCCTATCACTCGAAATGCCACATCGACGTTGCCGGGCGAGCTGTTAGCCTAGCGCGATCGGGTTCCGGCAAATCGGCGAGCAGCCGCAACCCGGTGACGCGCTCGATATTCGTGATCGAGGTCAAGTACTGCTCGGGCCGGTCCACAACCGTGAAGTCGTTCGGCACCAGGAAACTGAGCGCCTCGAGCGAGCCTTCGCGGTTCCTGCGAACGGCGATTCGAAACCAGTGAGTGGGGACCGGCACGTTACCGCTCAATCTGGGCGTGACCACTTCGGACGATCCCGGAGCGGGAACGAATGCTGTTCCAGCGAGTACCCACACATCGCCGCTCGCTGCAGCACGCGTTGCAGCCTCTTCGATCTTCACCCAGACTCCGCGGTTCATGCGGTCCGCCTGCGGAGCGACTACTGACAAATAGAAGGCCTCCCGCTCATCCTCGGCGGCGACATCGAGCCTGCGGATCAGGTTCCCGCGGTCGTACGGGTTGTTGACGTACGCCGAAGATGCGAGCTGCGATTCGGGCGGGATTTGCGGATCCGGCAAATACGGGATCATGAGCCGCCTTCGTGAGCCTTGCGACGCAACCTTGTACCCGACCCAACGCGCGAGTTTGATCCCGGAATCGAAGCCCACGACATAACCGTGCCTGCTGATGATTGTCGGGGCGGCCGGAGTGCCCCATGGAAGATGCTCGCGCAAAAACGTCGACTGTCCGGTAACAACGCCGCTTCTGGCGGCAGGTGAAGGCACGCCATAACGTACGGAAACGGATCGGACATTGCTCGCTCCGGTGTCGCCGCACGTGCCCTTCAGCCGGGGAGGGATGCTATCGAGGTACACAGGCGTGACGGCGGGAAGTTTCGGCGCCGCGAACGCCGGCAATCGCGCACCAATACAGCGCCCTTCCCAAGGGTACTCGAGACCGAGCGCCAGAATGCTGCCGTTTCGCAACTGAAATCGCGTGAGGCCCTCGGAGTCGGTGGTCTGAACAGCGAGTTCTTCCGTTACCAGACTCTTGAGCCGCACCTTCACATTCGGGACCGCGGCCCCATTCTGTTCTTCGAATACCTGAACGACGTAGATCGATTTGCCGATCCCGGTCTGCGACACCACAAACCAGATTGCGCCAACGGCGGCGATTGTAAACGCCGCCGCACCGGCGCCGATCCAGAGCCTTCTTCGTGAACGCTCCAATCGTTGCAGGATTCGTTCGATCCCCTGGTCGAAGTATGGCTCGGGTAGCGGCAGAGCCTGAAACGAGGTCAGACCACGGAGGTCCTCCGGCAGCGCGGAGGCATCGGGCATTCTCGCCCCTTCCACCAGGACCGGCAGGATTGCAGTTTTCGTTGCAAGAGCTGCCGCTATCTCCTGGCGAACTTTGTCGTTGGGATCGGCGAGCCGGGCACGGCGCTCGGCATCGAACCAGCGCGGCCCGATCACCGCGATGAGCAACGTGGTCGCTTTCATCTGATCGTTGATCGTCTTCTGCCAGTCCGCGCCGTCCTCGATCGAATGCTCGTCGAAGAACACTCGTTCATCTCCGATTTTCGCGCGCAGGCGTTCGGCGATCCGTCCGGCAAACCCAGACGAGTCGTCCCGGCGGTAGCTGATGAAGACGTTCCGCATCAACGGGCTAAACTAATCAGATTCTATACGGCCGTTTTGCCGTGGCAGAAAGACGATTCTCCACTGAACGGAGATCGATCTACAGCTGCATCCGGATGCGCTTTTTCGTCAGCACATACGAAATCGCCAGTATGCAACCCGTGAACACCACCGACCTGACAACACCAGTCCATCCGCGATCTGGCACCCACGGCGCGTAGAGCGGAGCCACCGCGAAGTACACCAGGTCAGGTATCAGGTAAGTAAGCAGCGTGTTCGCTCCTGCCGGTTTCGCGAACGCAGCCCATCCGGTCCGTTGCTGCACATCCGCAAGCCAGTAGATGGCCAGCAATAGCGTGACGCTGATCCCGCACGAGTACAAACACCACGCCGGAGTCGCGGCGTTTTTCGAGATTCCCAATGAGGTGGACGCAAATCCTCCCGCAAACAATAGAGCTGCGAACCCGAGCGCCAACGTCGTTTTCCGCTCGAATGTCGCGGCCCACCGCCCCTCGAAGAAGATTTGATACGTCACGATGCCCGCCATCGCAATCGAGGGCAGTTCACCGGAATCGAACGGCCACAACGCGTAGGGAAGCAACCTCTGAAGCGGTGTCATGCCGAGCCGGGAAGCAATGTTCAACGCCGTCAGCCCCGCCAAGATTGCGGCGGGAGCCCACTTCACATTGCGCACGGGGTAGTAAAGAATGCACGCGGCAAGATAAACCCGACCAATCAGTCCGAGAATTTCCCAATACCGAAAATCGAGCCACGCCGCGCCCGCGGGTGTCGTGCGCCGGAAAACCGCCAGCGACAGAACAAGGACAGCTAATCCCGAGTACCTGAGAATCCGGTACATCGTTTGCCGCCCCGCGCCCTGATACTCCAGCCAGAATAGAATGGCGCCCACCAACGCAGCTGTCGCCCACGCGCCCGCCGGAACGCCGGTGAGACGCGGGTCGGCCTTCCCAGCGTTGGCCAGCACCAGGCCGAGCACGACCAGGCTGAACGATCGCAACACGATATGAGTCCAGAGCCGCAACGGCGATTCCCCGTGCTGCAGGCGCCGCCGAATCGCGATCGGGATCGCGACACCGAGGACAAAGAGAAAGGCAGGGAAGACGACGTCGACGTAGGTCATGCCGCTCTTCCTCGATGGGAAGTGGTAAGTCCACCACGGCAGGCCTTGCACGCTGGCGAGGTCGTTTACGAAAATCATCACCACCATCGTCAGTCCGCGGAAGATGTCGATTGAGCGGATCCGGACGCTCGCCGGCGCCGTCGTGCTACCTGATACCTCCCGACTGATGGTCGCTGCCGGTTCCATGCTCGTGAGAATATCGCACTCCGGCGAGATGCATATCGATCCGGGCGTGGCGCGGCGATCCTCTCCCTCCTCATACGGTGGAGGCTTCGTCCGTCCTAGCCCTACCTTCGCATTCCTGAACGGCAAAAGGGCATTGTCGGTGGCTCCAGTGCTGTAAGAGATGGTCAGCGCGTGCTTTCGCCTCGAATATGTGCTACATGAAAGATATGCATGTATTCGAACGGGATGTGAATGGCTGCCGCTATCGTATCGCGGCCCAGTCGGTGTGGGACCCGGCCCGTGGTCGCTCGGTTGCGCGCCAGATTGTGCTTGGCCCGGCAACAGCGGCGCCGGTCGCCGATCTCGCCGCCACGCGAACCGTGGGTACGCGTGCCGTTGGGGATGTCGGCGCTCTGATTTGGGTCGCCGAGCAACTCGATCTGATAACCCACATCGACCGGGCATGCGGCAACCTGGGCGCCAAGGACGGCCCCTCTGTCGGCGAGTTGGCTGTGGCGGTCGCCATCCAGCGGGCGTGCTCGCCCGGACCCAAGCGGGACTTGGCGGAGTTTCTGGATGAGAGCGTGCCGCGCTTGTCGTGTCTGCCATCTTCGGCATTCAGCGGACAGGCATACCATCGGGTGGCCCAGCAGGTCAGTGATGAGCAATTAGAGCAAGCGCAGGTAGCTATTGCGAAAGCGGCGGTGGCCCGGTTCGAGCTTTCAGCCGACGTGCTGGCGTTCGATACAACCAACTTCGACACCCACATCGCGACGGTAACACCCGGCAAGTTGGCGCGTCGCGGGCATGCTAAGAGCAAACGGCGTGATCTGCGCGTGGTTGGGCTTGGCGTGCTGGTCAGCGAGACGGGCCACGTGCCGTTGCTATACCGGACCTATTCGGGGAACAGTTCGGATCAAACCGTGCTGGGTGACTGCCTGGATGGGTTGAGTGCGCTACACCAGTCGCTGGACGAGGGGGAGGGACGTCCACGAGCGCAGCGGACGCTGGTGCGGGATGGCGGAAGTTGGAGTCCTCAGTTGGAACTGGATCTGGACGTGGCCGGCTACTACAGCCTGATCTCGTTACCGCTGGGACATGCGGCTGCGGAACAGGCGCTGCAGATGGCGGCCAAGCGAGGTGCAATGAAGTGGCTGACTGGCAAACTGAGCGAAGTACGCGCGGCGCGCGTGCGAGCGAAGGTCGGCAAACTGGACCGCACGCTGGTGGTGGTGGAGAGCCAGGAACTGCTGGCGGGTCAGAAACGTGGCATTGCGGTGGCGTTGCGCAAAGCGAAGGCGGAGTTAGGCAAACTGGATCGACTGGTGCAAGCGAAACGCATCTCGCGCAGCAGCCTGGAGCAACGGATAAAGAAGACGCTTGCCCGCGAACATTTGTCGAACTTCGTGGTGACGAAGGTCGGCGGAGGCGACACCAATCCGACCTTACGCTGGCATGTAGATGCGGCGTTGCGCCGCCAACTGGAGAAGACCCGGCTCGGACGGCGGGTGCTGTGCACGGATCAACACCTGTGGAGCACGGGCCGGATTGTGCACGGGTTCCGTGGTCAGTGGAACGTTGAAGAACTGTTCCGCCGGGCCAAGAAGGGAGGCGTGGTGCCCTGGGGACCGTCGCATCAGTGGGCGGACGGGTCGCTACGTCTGCATACCTTTGCCACTGTGCTTGGGCTGATGCTTGTGAGTCTGGCGAAGATCGCGCTTGGAACAGGCAACTCCGCCCTCGCGATGATGGGCGAGCTAGCCGAAGTCCGCGCGACCCTGGTGCGTACGACGACGCGCGGGCCGGGGCGTCGGGCGACCGTGATGCTTGCACCGGACCTGACAGCCCAACAGCGCCGGGCGGTGAAAATCTTCGACCTCGACCGCTGGATGCCAACACTTCTTTCATGTATGACTAGCCGACCTCTTCGTACATGATTGATGCCCAAAACCCGGATTTACTTAACTTTGATGCGAAGGTAGGGCTAGTGACCGCTACGAATCGCCGTAGAATGAAGATCGCATGATATCCCGCCGCTCCCTTCTGGCTGCTGCTCTCGCCTCGTCACAGATCCGTGCTGCCGAAGACCCGCTGCAGATGGCGATGGAATCCGTAAAGGCGGCTATCCCCACGGCTGCTGCTGATCCCGAGCGTCCCGTCTACCACTTCCATCCGCCTGCGAATTGGAACAACGATCCCAACGGCACAATGTTTTACCGTGGTTGGCATCACCTGTTCTACCAGTTCAACCCGTATGGTTCGCTGTGGGGGCACATGCATTGGGGACACGCCCGCAGCCGTGACCTGGTGAATTGGGAACATCTTCCCATCGCTCTCGCTCCGTCCGAGGAAAAGGGTGAGACGGCCGTGTTTTCCGGCGGAGCCATGATGACCCGCCAAGGTCAGCCCCGCATCTTCTATACAAGCATCGGAAACCGAGCACCCGAACAGTGGATGGCCGCCCCTGTGGACGACGACATGATCGTGTGGAAAAAATCGCAGCAGAATCCCGTTCTCACCACGGTGGCCCACGGTGCATTGAAGGTCTTCGATTGGCGCGACCCGTTCCTGTTCACCGAAGCCGGCGTCACGTACATGGTCTGCGGTGGCAACACAAGCGGGCAGAAATGGGGTGGGGCCGGCCAGGTGCAGTTGTATCGCGCTACTAATGGCGAACTCACGAAATGGAAACACTTGGGACCGGTCTTCGCCTGCCGCGACCGCGAGATCATCAACATCGAATGCCCGAACCTTTTCAAACTCGACGGCAAGTGGGTACTTATCGTCTCTCCGCAAAAGCCCTGTGAGTACTTTGTCGGATCTCTGGACTTGAATCGTCCGCGGTTCATACCGGAGACGCGTGGGGTCCTGGATGCCGGCGACGATTACGCCAGCAACATCTCGACAGATCCGAGCGGCCGGACAATTCTCTGGCTGTGGGGCCGGACCGAAAATCCGCCGTCGAAGGGCTGGAACAGCGTAATGACTCTGCCGCGCATACTGTCCATCGGACCGGACGGCTTTCTGTGGCAGCGGCCTGCTGCCGAATTTGAAAAATTACGAACCGCGCCATTCCCTGCGGCAACGTCGGGTCCGCTCACCGCGACTCCGACCGTTATTCGAGGAATTCGCGGCGACTGCATGGAACTGGAATGCGACTTAGCATTAGGCAAAGCAGCCGCTGTTACTGTGGAGTTACGCCGGTCCGATTCAGGAAAGGCCGGCGCCTCGATCACAATGAACAGCGAAGGGTTGCTGAGCGTCGGAAAGGCGACCACGCTGCTCGGCAAAAACGATCGCTACCATCTCCGTATCTTTCTCGACAAGCGGGTGCTCGAAGTTTATGCGAACGACGGCATGGCTGCCCTATACGGCACTACGGATGCCGGTCGCGATGATCTGGGTATCGCCGCCTCCGCCCGCGGCGATGGCGCGGAACTGACCTCCATCAAGGGATGGCATATGAAACCGGCCGAATTCGACCTGAGCCGGTTCAAGCTTTAAGTCTGGCTGTCCAGCACACCTTCGCACCGGTGCTCGACTCGTGCTGTAGACTGCGGCGCTTGTAATACGGTAACGACCGCGGCATCAGCGATTCCGGAAGCGCCTTGTGCCGGGATCCTAAGCCGATTCGATTACTCAGTCCGCGTGCGATACGGCTAGCATAACGATAAGCCCCCGTGGATTGATGGCTCCTACGCAGAGTGATTCTTTATAGTGGACCCAGGAATTCAGACCAGGCAATAAGCTAAACTTTCGGCGGAGTCATTGATAAGGAGCAGTCGATGACAACGACGAGGAAACAGTACAGTCCACAGTTCAAGGCACGCGTGGCCACGGAGGCGATCCGGGGTGAAAAAACGCTGAGCCAACTAGGATCGCAGTTCAAGGTACACCCGATGCAGATTGCCAAGTGGCGCAAGGCGGCGATCGATCAACTGCCGGAGCTATTCGTGGATGGGCGGACGCGCAAGGCCCCCAGCGATGGGGCGGAAACCGACGCGCTTTACCAAGAGATTGGCCGGCTGAAGGTCGAGTTGGACTGGCTCAAAAAAAAAGTCGGCGTGCTCGACTGACGAGCTGCGCCTGCTGGTGGATCAAGACCATGCGGAGATTAGCGTTCGGCGACAGTGCGCGTTGCTGGGCGTGAACCGATCGGGCCTGTACTACCAGCCTCGGGGCGAGAGTGAAGAGAGCCTGATGTTGATGCGGCTAATCGACGAAGAATACACGCGCCATCCTTTCCTGGGAAGCCGGCGAATCCGGGAATGGCTGTGCGGCAGAGGGTACCAGGTGGGCCGGAATCGAGTCCAGCGGCTGATGCAGTTGATGGGCATCGAGGCCGTATATCCGAAACCGAAGCTGAGCCAGCCCGGTGAGGCGCACAAAGTCTATCCGTACCTGTTGAACGGGGTCGAGGTGACGCGAGTCAACCAGGTGTGGAGCACAGACATCACCTACGTTCGGATGGCGGGCGGGTTCGTGTACCTGGTGGCGGTCATGGACTGGTACAGCCGGTACGTGTTGAGTTGGGCGCTATCGCTAACGATGGAGATCGACTTTTGTCTGGCGGCATTGAATCGGGCGCTACGCCGGGGGCGTCCGGAGATCTTCAATACTGACCAAGGTTCGCAGTTTACCAGTCCGAAGTTCACCGGCGAACTGGAGACACGGGGGATCGCCATTAGCATGGATGGCCGTGGGCGCTGCTTCGACAACATTTTTATCGAACGCCTGTGGCGCTCGCTGAAGTATGAGGAGGTCTATTTGCGGGAATATGCGTTGGTGCCAGAGGCGCGAGGCGGCATCGCCAAGTGGTTTCAGTTCTACAACCATGCCCGACCGCATCAGAGCCTGGAGTATCGGACGCCTGCGGAATGCTATAGGGTGCCGTAACCGAGAACAAGGAATGGATCTTCTTAGAACATGGGGGCCAGCCCCCAACCCCCCGAGGTTTAACGCATTGTGGCCCGAATAACTCGGCTACAATATTTGCACTTGAGCGGAGGATATGGCAACGCAGAGGTGCGACCGGAGCGCCGACTCAAGCGCCTGAATGGCAGGGGCGGTTACGGCCGCCCCACGAACCAGACCCGCCGACCCAGAGCGAAGCTTATTGAAGGCGAAATTTGGTCTTGCAAACCGGGGCCACTTTACTTCACCGCGAGCCGAAAAGCCAGAGCGCCACTGGCTGATACAACAAAACAATCGCGCCGGCCGTCAACCAGATCATCGAGCTGATGGAGAGTGGGCGTGCCGTAATCGGCACCTCCGGCGTGCGGTCCAATTGCAGCAACGGACCGTACTCTTGGGCGGCCGTACGGTCGTATAGGAACAGGGGGGCCGCCGCGAATAGCGCGAACATTGGAAACCACGTTGATTTGATGACGACGTTGGGCTGGTCGAGTTGACCGCTTCGCAAGGACGAAGCAAAGCTGTTGATGAGGTCCGATAGCGCGAATACCGCCAGGGCCAAATGGCGAATTGCGAGTGCGCGTCCCGCTGAACGCAAGCCCCCCATCAGATCGCGAGAACGCCGGAGAGCTGCTTTCCCCGAGAGATTTTCAACCGTGCAGATCACGGGCCATAAGCAATCGCCGATCACCCAGCCAGGTCCAAAGAACCACAAGGCCTGAACCTGCGTTCGGACGAGAGTGGGAATGGTCTTGACGAGCTTCCAGATCACCCGGAACCAGAGGAATCTCCTGACGCGAACTCGTTCGTCCAATGCCACTAGTGCCGCGGCAGCCCGAAGCACATTATCGGAAACGACAAACAGACCCGCGGCCACCAGTGGGATCAGCACCATCTGCAGCATTGGCCATGGCAGCAGTTTCCGGCTCAGAACACCGAGCAGCGCCGTGAGCGACACGACTACGGAATAGATGGGCAACACGAGGAACACAAACGTTGCGAGATGTTGCAGCAGAAATGCTTTCGATCTCCGTAGCGCCAGAAATTCAGCGTCGACAGCGTTGTGAAACCGGCGTGCGAAACTTATTGCGCTGGCTGGGCGATCGGCCGGGGCCCGCGCGAGGCCGGCGAGGATCGCGTTCGACACGTCGGGTGGAACTTTGGATACTTTGGCCGGCGGTGAAGGACTCCCCGTCAGGTGAAATTTCAAAAAATCGGCGCTCTTGCCGGCAAAGGGCAGTTGGCCGCATACCAGCGAGTAGGCCACGACCGCCAGGCTATAAATATCAGATCGAAAATCGATTTCCTTGCCCAACGCCTGCTCCGGCGACATGTACGCGGGGGTTCCGATCAGGCTCCCGGGCATGGTTTGCCCGTCCGCGTCGCTCCAGGATGATCCAGAGGATGGACTGGAAGGAAACGCCGACAACGCCACTGTCTCCACCTCGTGAGCTTGCGCCGGGGTAGCCGCGGGTGGGGACTCGTTGGTTTCGATCACGGCGGTTTCCATCTGATCGGTTGGGACCGCACTTCCTGGAGTGACCACGGTGTTGCCGTCCGTCAATGGTGCTGTAGCCGGCGGCAAATCGCCCGGCAAATTCATTTTTGCTACACCGAAGTCGAGCACTTTCACTGTGTGACCGCCGCGACCATCTGGTTCCAACCAGATGTTGTCCGGCTTGAGGTCACGATGAACGATTCCGTGTTGGTGTGCCTCCGCAAGGGCCAGTCCGATCTGGTCCAGAAGGTCTGCAACCAGCGTCAGCGCCGGGCGCGGATGGGCCCTCTGGAAGGCCGAAAGCGTTTCCCCGTCGAGAAGTTCCATTACCAGGTACGGGAAATCGGTACCGCGGGCATTGGCGATTCCGAAATCCGTGACATTGACGATGTTCGGATGCCGCAGCCGTCCGCAGGCCTGCGCCTCCCGCTGAAAACGCCCGAGAAAGTGCGGATCCGAGGCCCACTTGGGAGCGATCACCTTGACTGCTACGACGCGGGTTGTTCCGAGATGGGTCCCAAGGTAAACGTTGCCCATGCCGCCCGCCCCAAGCTGCTTGTCGATCCTATATTTGCCATCGAGAATCTCGCCAATCATTGAAAGGTCCAGAATGTACAGTCGTCATGATAACGAAGAGCCTTTGCATCACGTCAGTGGGCAGGACGCTCAAAGACTTCGCGTGTGGGGGCGCGGATAATTCGTGGCGCGGATAATTCGCCCTCTCTTCGGTAACGATTCGTATATAATGCTTCGGCCGCACTCTTGGAAGGAGGAGCGAGTATGCCGGTTTATCGACCGCTCGAGACAACAGTCCTCGAGCAAAGTGAGTTCATTGCACGTACTCAATCGCCCGAGACCCTGTCTTTCGGCGTCAGCGCCACAGAAGCAGTCGGCGATTTCCGCGGATTTCAACCTGTAGATTTTGGTCGGCCGCTGAGCGTCGTAATCCGACGAATCTACACTGGCAGGTTCCCCGAAAAGCACGTTTTTAGTATCAGGAAGCCGATGCTGCTGAGTTCGTCAGTTCGGGACATTACGACCACGTCGGCGGGCGCGCGGGCCATTAACATCCTCAAGCCGGGTGTTACGCCGCAGTCGGCGCTTTCCGGTCCGGATGCGGCAGAACAGGGAACTGCACTCGTCTATTATTCTCCAGCCGTTGCCAGTCCGTTTATTACGATCAGCATCAATCTGGTCTTCGAAGATTTCAACCAGGAGTTGTTCACTCGGGCCAGCACGCTTTTCAGCAGCTTGTCGAACGTGCCCATCTTCATGCCGGCGCAGGGTTATCTGCTGGGAGCGAGCACGGTGATCAAACTCGCGGGCGATGTGGGCAATCAGGTACTGAACGGGCATCCCGTCCTGAGCGAAAGCCTTCAACTCGATTTCCAATTCGGTGGCGGTGGCGTGCCGAAATCCGGATACTGGATCCTCTCGTCGGGGACGATTGACAGCAAATTCGTGTTCGACCCGAATAAGGGCCTGATCGACAAAGTCACGTCGCGCCCTTACGACGGCGACGATCCTGTTGTGGTGGTCAGCGTCGACGGCACAGCCGTGGACGGAGTTTCAAATTTCACTCCACTTTTGGCCAGCGCCAGCGTGCTCGGGCGGTTTTTCAACCAGAAGGACAACAGCGAAGTCGCGATGGACACGGCACTCGACGCGGTGAAGCTTTTGAACGATTTGACGTTCCGCAAGAAGGCGGAAGAGACCAAGGCGAAGATCGACTCCCTGCCGTCGGACAGCATCGATCGCAAGAGACTCCAGGATGCGCTCGCCGCGCTCAACCAGAACATCGGCGAAATGCGTCTGCGCTTACCCGGTGTCGGTGAGTTGGCGGCCGGCTCCAAGTAGGTCGACACCGCGCGGCTCTTATTTAGGGTGCGCGTTCGGAATATCCCGTGACAGGGCGCGCGCTCTCAACACGTCAATCAGATGCTGGCGATCGCGCGGCGACATCCCTGAGTGCTTTCGGATGTCGTCGCGTGATGCGAGCTGGCGCCGGTATCGCGCAAAGTATTCCCGAATGTCGCCGCCGTATTGAAAGCTGTACATGATGTCGCCGAAATCGGCGGTATGCGGCAATCCCAAGGCGTGTCCCGTCTCATGCACGCAGGTGAGATAGATGATCGAATCGCGCAGAATATCGTCCTTCTCCGTTGCCGGCACAATGGTGGGCAGCACAAATACCTCGGCGCCCCGTACACCATCTACCACGATTGGCCGCGTCTCGCCGAACAGTCCGCCCGTGCCGCTTACCCAATGGATTCGGATCTGGGCGGTTGTACGGTCGGGCGTTTCCTTCAGGACAAGATGGCCGTTCGACGCGACTTGCCACGCTTCCAGCGCCCACCTCGCGAGCACCGGATCACCGGAGCGACATCCGGTTTGAGCTGGCGTGCAGGCTTCCACCCAATAACGCAACGTCGCAGCGTGGCCCACCCAGCAGAACAGGATCAGCACCGGTATCCGCATTCATTTGATGATGCCACTCGGCTGCCACAATGGGCCCAGCGATCAGATCACGCAACACGCGGGTGCTCGTCGAGGATGTGCTTCGAGACCCAATAGGCAAGGGCTTGTATCGTGAGCGAGGGGTTGGCACCGCCGGGGTTTACCAGCAGACTCCCATCGGCGATATAGATGTTCGGTACGTCGTGAATTCGTCCGGCGCGGTCCGTCACTGAGGAAGCGGGATCGTTACCCATCCGGCAGCTCCCCAGTTGGTGTGTCGAGATGCCGGCTTCGGACTCGCGGACGATGTGCGGTTTCACAATGCTGGTAGCGCCCGCCGACTGGAGCAGTTGTGCGCACCGCTCCGCCATGCGTTCCTGTTCGTCGGCGTTGATGGGGTGTTGGTGATAGGTGATCCGGCTCACCGGCACGCCGCGGCCGTCGCGAACCTCGGGGTCGACATCCACCCGGTTTTCGACGCGCGGGTAAGTGTGGCACGTTGCATACAGCCAGATGGAGCGCAGGAAGTACGAACGGTAGAATTCCTTCAACTCGCGCCCATACGGCCTGATCGTCTCGGGCAGTTGAACGCGATGCGTGAAGCCGAGCGGAGGACGCGTATGGTAGTTGCTGAGGATTCCGCCCAGGCGTCCGGCGGAGTGCTCGCGAAACTGAAAGTCGTCCACACCGAAGCAGACGCCCGGGCCCGTTTGATCCGTCACCACCTGGTCGAACAGGCCATAGGCGAACAGACCGCCGTCGTTGTCGATGTTGCGGCCGACCTGGTCGTGACGATTTCCGATACCGGCGCGGTGAAACTTCGATTTCGAGTTGAGCAGCAGGCGCGGCGTCTCCGTCGCGGACGCCGCAACCACGATGACGCGCGCGCTGACTTTGTTCCAGGTTGAAGAACCGGCCGATTGGTACAACACGCCATCAGGCCTGCCGCTAGCATCCACGGTGATCTCGCGCGCGAAAGCTCGCGGGAGTAAACGACAATGTCCGGTACGCAGAGCTTCCGGTATCACGCTGACGAGAGTGGACGACTTCGCTCCGGCTTCGCATCCGAATCCGTTGCAGTACGCACATTGCACGCACGCGGTGCGGCCCCGGTACGGCTGCGAGAGGATCGCGAGCGGGGTGTGAAACGGCTTCCATCCGAGTTTCCGAGCAGCGGGAAACAGGACCTGAGCCTCCCGATTGTCGCCCACCGGGGGAAGCGGCAACGGCTGGCGGCGCGGAGGGCCGAACGGGTTCTCGTCGCCGCTGACGCCGATCTCGTACTCTGCCTTTTCGTAAAACGGTTCGAGATCGTCATAGGTGATCGGCCAATCGGCGATGTTTGCGCCGTCTATGGCCCCTAAAACTGAATGTAGTCGAAACGTCTCGGGGCGGAATCGCCAGGCCATGGCGCCGTAGTACACAGTCCCTCCGCCGACCACCGCCGGAAGCGTCCCATAGAGGCCTTCGCGAGGCTTCATAATTCGTACCGGGTCGCGATCGGTACGGCGAACCGTTCTCACGTCGGAAGGCGCGGGGCCGAACGGTACGCGGTCGATTCCGGTTCCCCAGGCGTCACGGAGTTCGTTGTGGCCAAAGTTTTTCAGCCACGGCCCTCGCTCGAGGAGAACGACTGTCCAGCCCGCCGACGCCAACTCTTTGGCGACGATACCACCTCCGGCGCCGGCTCCCACGATCACGGCATCCAACTGCTCTTGCTTCATGCGACTTTTTCCATTGTGCGACGTCGCGCTGATATGATGCGAACCGATGAAGATCTTGCTATCTTTCCTTATCGCAATCGCCACCGCCACATTTGCCTCTGCGGCCGATACCGAGCAGGCGATCAAAGACGCCGAACACGGGTGGGCCAAAGCCGTCGCCGCGCGCGACTTCGCAGCACTCGACGGCATGCTCGCCGACAAACTGATCTATGCCCATTCGACCGGCAACATCGAGTCCAAGCAGGAATACACCGGACGGATGAAGAGCGGCGCGCAGAAATACGACAGCATCACCCACGAGAGCACACGCGTTATCTTCTACGGCGACACCGCGGTCGCGCATTCGATCGTCCGGATGATCGGCACGAACGCTACAGGCCCGTTTAACGATCATCTGATGATGATGCACGTCTGGGTGAAACAGGGCGGCAAGTGGCGTCTTGCGGCCCATCAAACCACCAAGCTGCCGAAATAGCTACCGTCCACAATCGGCGAGGCGCCGGCCGTACCGCGACTCGTATTCGGAGCGGTGAATTGCATAGCGCACGAGTTGAACTCCGCCGCTGTCGAAATCGCACTCGAATGTGAGCCCGAGTTTCTCCATGATCCGGCGGGAGGCGGTATTGGCCGGCATCGCAATCGACATGATGCGCTCCAGCGCAGTGCGTTCGAACGCATCTTGCAGCGCGAAGACGGCGGCTTCGGAAGCGAAACCGCAACCCCAACGATGCCGCGCCAGCCACCAGCCGATTTCGGGATCCAAAGCGTCCCGCCAGTAGCCGACTCCGCAGAAACCGATCATTTCGCCCGTCGCCCTTTCGGTCAGTTTCCACCGGCAAAATCCGCGTTCGGCCAGGCAACGGACCTGCCGGTCCACGAACCCTCGAATTTCGTCGTCGGTCCAGGGCATGCCGCCGTTGATATAGCGCATTACCTCCGGATCGGTCGCGATGGGGCGCAGGAGGGTCCATTCGCCGGGCTCCCAGGACGAAAGTACGAGCCGTTCGGAATAAAAAGTCATCCTCCGAAGATTATCGGACGTATTTGTAACGAAAATCCGCTATCGAGCACTAATGTGCAGCGGAACGAGCCAGGAGGGTTCGATGTTTGATCTGCTTTACTACGGAATGTATCTAGACGCGAAAGAAGGCACCTCGGTCGAAGAGATCGCCCGAAGCTATCGGCTGTCGCTTTCGGAAGTCGAACTGCGGCTGGCGGCGGCGCGCCTCTGTTTCGAGCGGCAGGTACAGCGGATCGAGTTCGTCGGAGTCTGACGAACGCTCCCGCGGCGCCTGCCGCAGTTGTCGAAACCGTTACTCTATATCAGCGTCCATAAGTTGAATGGGGATGGCGCGCGACACCCGATGAGCAAACGCAAAAAGCGCTGGCTGATCGGGATTGCCGCGGTCCTGGTAGTCTTTCTAGCCGGCATCTTCATCGCCGCCAGCATCATCGCTAGACGTTTCGAACCGATGATTCGCGAGCAGGCGATGCAATACCTCAGCGATCGTTTCAACAGCGACGTCCAGATTGCAAAGCTCCGGATCTGGATGCCCAACCTGTCGGTCCTACAACTTGTGGTCCACCGCGGAAGCGGGGTCCATGTGAAGGTGGAGGCGGATGGAATCTCCATGCGAATGCGCGGCCGCCCTGACGCGCCACCGCTGATCTCAATGCAAAAATGCGCCTTCGACGTGGACCTCGCCGTCCTCACCGAAGATCGAAAGACCGTTAATTTCGTGTCGATCGAAGGCCTGCATTTGAACATCCCCCCGGAGGGTAGCCGGCCGGATTTCGGCTCGAGCACTCCTTCCCAATCGAAACAAAAAGTGATTATCGATCGCGTCTCGATGAGGAACGGCGTGCTGGCGCTATTACCGCGCGATAAGGGGAAGGCGCCCCTCACATTTAATATCTCCCGCCTTGAGATGCGGTCTGCCGGTACGGATGTCGCCATGAAGTACGACGCCACGCTGACGATACCGAAGCCGCCCGGAGATGTTCACGCCAAAGGCGATTTCGGGCCGTGGTCAGCCGGCGAGCCGGGCGACACAGCGCTGAACGGAGCCTATACGTTCACGAATGCGAACCTGGGAGTGTTTTCGGGTATCGCCGGTACTCTCGAATCGAAAGGCAACTTCGACGGAACCCTCTCCCGTTTGCACACGGTCGGCCAAGCCGTCGTCCCGGATTTCCGCCTGACCTCGGCTGGAAACACCGTGCCGCTGCAAACTCAGTTCGACGCGCTCGTTGACGGCACCAACGGCAACACGATGCTGCAACCCGTCAAGGCGCGTTTGGGTTCCACATCGTTCACGACCTCGGGCGCCGTCATCAGACACGAGGATCTCGGAAAGCACTCCATCGATCTGAAGGTCCGGATGCCGAACGGCAATCTGCCGGACCTGCTCCGGTTGGCGATGAAGGGAACGCCCTTTATGGAAGGTCGCATCTCACTGAATACGACGATCGGCATTCCTCCGCTGAATGGGACGGTGAAAGAGAAACTCCGGCTCGACGGTTCGTTCGAAGTACGGGACGGCAGGTTCCTTCGTTCCAATATCCAAGACCAGATCGACAAGCTGAGCCGCCGCGGGCAGGGGCAACCAAAGAACACTGAAATCGACGAGGTGGTCTCTTTGATGCGAGGCACATTCCTGCTCGACAATCAGAAACTGACCTTCCGGCGCCTGACGTTCGGCGTTCCCGGCGCCGATGTGCATTTGGCGGGGGACGTCGATCTCGCCCGCGACCAACTCGATCTGCACGGCGCACTCCGTCTGCAAGCAAAAATATCCGAGACGATGACCGGTTGGAAGCACTGGCTGCTGAAACCCGTGGATCCGTTCTTTGCGAAGAATGGCGCAGGAACGTTCCTGCGCATTAAGGTGACAGGTACCTCGAAACAACCGGACTTTGGCCTCGATCACTGAGTGCTGGGACTCAGCGCCGGTGCGGGTGTTTGCAGAATCGGTTGCGGCTCGATACGATTCCGTCAGATGAGAAATCGGACCGCGGCCTCCTCTGTACTGCCGGGACTCCTGTTCGCCGGCTGGATGGCGCTTGCGCAAACGCCATCCGCGCAACTGGATAAATCAAGACCTGCGCCAGCAAGTTCGAGTGAAAAGCCGGCCTCGGAATCCACCGGCGGCGAGCAACTGTCCAGCAAAGAAGTGTCCGCATTACCGCTGAACAAGCGCGACTTCAGCCAGTTGCTGCTGTTGGCGGCCGGCACGCAGAGCGACACTAACGGCGCCGCCAACTTCACTCAGCAGTTCACAGTCAACGGCCAACGGGGAAGCGCGACCGTTTTCGCGATGGACGGAGTGGACACGACCGATCCGGAAATGGGCGGTGCGACGTTCTCTAACTTCAACGTCGATGCGATCCAGGAGATTCAGTCGAGTTCCGGTGTGTTGCCCGCCGAGATCGGACACGGCGCCGCCGGGTACACGGCTATCGTGACCAAATCCGGCACCAACGACTTGCACGGCAGCCTGTTCGAATTCATTCGCAACGCGGCTTTCGATGCTCGGAATTTCTTCGATCGCCGATCCATCGCGCAGCCGGACCGCATTCCGCCGTTCATCCGGAATGAGTTCGGCTTCGCCAACGGAGGTCCGCTGGTGATCCCGGGTGTCTACAACGGGCGAGACCGCACCTTCTACTTCGGCCAGTATCAGGGATTCCGGCAAGTGTTGGGAACGACCCAGGTGATCCCGGTCCCCACGCTCGAAGAACGCCAGGGGCGCGACAGTTCGGCGATCCCCGGCGAAGTGCTGCTGGTGCCGGTCGATCCGCAGATTGCGAAGGTCTTGGCGCGCTATCCGCTTCCGAACGATCCGCAAGGGCCGTACGGCGCGCGGACGTATGCAACGTCTTCCAAGGTTCGAACGGTTAGCGATCAGTTCTCGATCCGGCTCGATCACAAGATCTCGAACAAGAGCGAGTTTTTCGCGCGATTCAACTTCAACAATGTAGATGGGCCGCTGACGAATCCGAGCCAGACAGCCATCGATCCGACCTTTGCAACTCGCTTCTTCGACCATCAGAGAAACTTCGGCATGTCCTATATACGGACGCAATCGCCGGCGTTGATATTGGAATCGTACCTGGGCTTTATCCGCGCTACGCCGAACTTTCCAACCCTGAACGGCACGCAGCCGGGACTCGTATTCGGCGACAGTCTGTATGAAGGGTTCAATTCGGCATCGGGATCGACGATTGGCGCTTACGGCAATCTCTTTCAAGCACGTCAGACCGTTTCGTGGACACGACAGAAACACGCGTGGAAGGCAGGCGTAGAGGCTCGGGTGAACCTCGATACAACTGTCTTCGGAACAGCCCCGAACGGCACGTATAGCTTTGGCGGAGGTGCGGCGTACTCACCGGTGGCAATCCGGTCGGAGAGTGGTCTTCACAATATCGCGCCCGGCGACCCGCTGCCCGACGCATTGACGGGCTTTCTGACAGCGACTCCGTTCTCATACACCGTAACGGCGGCGCCGCTGCTGTTCGGTCAAGGCGAGAGGATGGGTGTCGCGGCAGTGCGACGTCAGGCTTATAACTTCTTCGTTCAGGACACTTGGAAAATTTCCGCCCGCCTTGCGGTCGCTTATGGGATGAGGTACGAGTTGCAGTCCAGGATCTCGGAGGCGAACAAACAGACTGCGGGTTTCTACGTTAGCGACGCGACCGGGCAGCACGTCGATCCTCTGTACCAGGGCGGGACAGCGAACTACCTCATCAATTCGCAGCCGCACTATCGTTTTGGCGGTGGCGGTTGGGGCCCGAGATTGTCCCTCGATTGGAAAATCGACGAACACACCGTGTTTCGTGCGGGCGGCGCAATCACAACGCTGCTGATCAATCTCTGGCAGCAGAACGCCGTTACCGGCAATCTGCCTATCGTCGTCGCTCCTTACGTGACAGCGGAGCCTGGACGGCCGGTGCCGTTCCAGAATTCTGCTCGCGCCGTGACCTTGCCCCAAGCATATTCGATTTCCGGCGAACCGATCTTCAAAACCGGCGATTCGAAGGATGTCGCACCGAATACCGAAATGGATGTGATGAGGTTTGAACGCGATCTGGCCGCGCTGAGCCCCGATAAAGAAATACGAGCGCTCGCGGTACAGGGAATGAACCCTGACCTTCGCAATGGATACATCGGAAGTTGGACGGCGGGGTTGGAGCGAAGCTTCGGCGACATCATCGCTAGTGCAGCGTACGTCGCGACGGCGGGAGTGGCGCTTGGATGCATCGACAGTCCAAACGGGTATGCGGGCGCGGAGGGTGCCTACGCTCCCTATACGCTGGTGGATTCGCAAGGACGGGTGCAGGGCGGCTTCGGTCCCATCTGGATCGAAACCAGCCATTCGCATTCGACTTATCACTCGCTGCAGACCTCGGTGGGAAAGAACTCGCTGAGAGCGGGACTCGGTTTCCAGGCGAGCTATACCTTTAGCAAATCCATCGACGATACGAGCGCGGTGTTGGGCGGTTTCTTCGGCGGTGCTTCCGGCACGTTGCTACAAACGTCGCCGCAGAATCCGCACAATCGTGCCTCGGAGAAAGGTCCGTCCACATTCGACATCACGCATGCATTCTCGTTCAGTGCCATTCAGGAACTTCGTCTCGATCGGGCTTTTCCGGGCATGCCCCGGCGTCTGACCACCGGCTGGCAACTCCTCGGATTGGGTACCCTCGCGAGCGGTGCACCGTTCACGGTTTTCTCAGGCATACAGCAGACGGCGGCGGGATCGAACGGCGCCGATCGTCCGGACCAGGTGGGAACACCGGTGCTGTCCACAAGCCGGACGGTCCGTGAAGATTACTTCGGGCTCGGTGAGAACAACCCATCCTATTTCTCGATTCCGATCGGGATCGCAGGCGGTTCCGGTCCGAATTCAGGACGGTTCGGCACCCTCGGACGCAATACGTTTCGCGGGCCGATGTTTCACAACTTCGATTTCTCGCTCATCAAGGACACCGCGATCGGAACAGGCGGGCACCCGGAACGCGTGATGCTCCAGTTCCGCGCGGAGATTTTCAACGCGTTCAACCTGGTGAACATGGGATTGCCGGCGAACGTTATCCGCGGCGCGGGCTTCGGATTGATCAGCCGAACGGCGGGACCTTCGCGGCAGATTCAGCTTTCGATGAAAATCCTCTATTGAGCCGCTTGTGTTCGGCCGCGCGCCTGCATACGATTGAGGCGCTATGTCCGATTCGAATCCGGACTTCGATTACATCGTAGTTGGCTCGGGCTTCGGCGGCAGTGTCACAGCGCATCGCCTTACGGAAAAGGGATACCGGGTGGGGGTGATGGAGATGGGCCGCCGGTGGACGGCGGACGACTTTCCCCACACGAACTGGCGTATCTGGCGATGGATTTGGCGGCCGCGCCTGGCGCTGCGAGGGTTCTTCAACATTCAGATGTTTCGCCACGTCCTGATCTTGCACGGGTGCGCCGTTGGCGGTGGTTCCATCACCTATGCCAATACGCTGCTGGTGCCCAAAAACTCGGTGTGGGACAACGGCTCGTGGACAGGTCTGGCAGATTGGAAGCGCGAGATGCCGCCCTTTTACGCGACAGCGCTCCGAATGCTCGGGGTAATCGAAAATAGGGTGCTCGGACCGGCGGACCACGTTTTGAAGCGCGCGGCGGACGCTGTGGGCGTCGGCGAAACGTTTTACCGCACGAATGTCGCTGTGTTCGAAGGGCCCGAGGGCGACGAGGGCGGTGTTGCGTGCGCCGATCCGTATTTCGACGGGGAAGGGCCGGAACGCTCGACCTGCATCGGGTGCGGCGGCTGCATGGTCGGGTGCCGGTACAACGCGAAGAACAGTCTCGACAAGAACTACCTGTATCTCGCCGAGAAGCACGGTGCTCGCGTCTTCGCCGAAACGAGAGTAGTGGATGTTGTTCCGCTCAACGGTCGGGCCGACGGCGCTGACGGTTACGAAGTGCGCACCGAAAAATCGACGGCATGGCTGCGGAAACAAAAGCGCCGGTTCACGTGCCGCGGAGTAGTATTCGCGGCATCGGCGCTGGGGACGATGGACCTGCTGTTCCGGCTGAAGGAGCGTGGTTCCCTTCCAGGGCTCAGCGACCAGTTGGGAAACCGCGTGCGGACGAACGCTGAATCGCTCATCGGAGTTCGCGTGCCGGGCAGCGATCAGGACCTGTCAAAAGGAATCGCGATCGGGTCGGGGATCTATATCGATGACGACACTCACGTCGAGGCGACGCGCTATCCCGAAGGATCGGATGCGATGGCGGTGTTCGGGACTCTGCTGACCAACGGGCGCCCCGGATGGACGCGGATTCTGCTGTGGCTCAAGAACCTTGCCGTCGGTTTGGTATGCCATCCGGTCAAGACGGTGCGGTTTCTGCACCCGTTCGGGTGGGCGCGCGAATCGCTCATCCTGCTGTGCATGCAGACGCTCGAAGGCCATATCGACATGCGCCTGCGGCGGCGATGGTGGTGGCCGTTTCAGAAGGTGCTTGCGAGTCGCGGGTCGCGAGTTCGGACCTATATCCCGCAGGCGAACGCGTTTGCGGAGAAAGCGGCCGCGCTGATCGGCGGAACGGCCATGAGCATGACCACGGAGATTCTATTCGATGCCCCGGGGACGGCGCACATTTTAGGCGGCTGCCCGATGGGTGAATCGCCGGAGACGGGTGTTGTGGACGCGCAGAACCGGGTCTTCGGATATCGGAACATGTATGTGTGCGACGGTTCGGTGCTCGCTGCGAATTTGGGAGTGAACCCGAGCCTGACTATATGCGCCGTAACAGAGCGGGCGATGAGTTTGATTCCCGAGTCACGTGCGGTATCCTGAAAATCTAAGGCGCCGTAGCCAAGTGGTAAGGCAGAGGTCTGCAAAACCTTTATTCAGCGGTTCGAATCCGCTCGGCGCCTCCAGTTGCGCAGCTACGATCGAAGCAGGAACGCAATGACTGCTCCGCAGCTTCCGATCTCCCGGATTGTCCCGTAATCGCTCAGGCGGTCGCGGTGTTCGGCGACGAGCACAAAGCGTCGCACTGGGTCTTGACTCCCCTACCTCTACTCGAAAATCGGCGCTCCGTCTTCTCGGCTTGACACTGAGCAAGGCATAACGAAGGTGGATGCGATTCTCACTCGGATCGAACACAACATATTTCCCTGATGCCGGTCACCCCGTACTGCGTGTCAGTTCAGGGGTCGTTCCGAGCACCTTCAATGATCTGATCAATCCGAGGCATCTTGATTTTGCTCAAATCGTGGTGCAACCGCCTGAACCCTTCGATTTCGATCTGCGACTCTTCGCGTGGCTGCTGTACCGGGCTTCGGTGCGTGTTACGCGCCACCACGTTCGCCGAGCGCTTCACCGGCTTTCGCGGTAGCGCTCCTGAATCCGTTGGAACGACCGCTCTCGAATCTCTTCCATCGTCAGTCCCGTTTCCGCGATGTCTGCATCGGTCAGGGCGCCGCAACCGTAACCGCGAAGGAAGAAATTCAGAATTCCTTGACCGGAAGCGGCATCGTCGAACAAATTGCCGAGCAAAGCCGCCTGGGATGCCTCCTCGAGAAAGTTCCGCAAACGCTGCGCCGCGGCTTCGCGTCCCTCCAAAAAGAACGCATACGTCGCGGCGTAACGCGTGGGCAGTTGCGCTGGATGAAGATCCCAACTCTGATAAAACCCATCGCGAAGCGACCTGCGAATATCGTCATAGTGCGCGCGCATTCCGCGCTGCACCGCGTCCCGGTTTCGCACTATCTCGTCGGGCTGTAGGTGTTCGGATCGATGCGCGGGCACCGGCAGCAATTTCGTCGGCCCATCGGCAACCGAGACTCGGGTACCCGCCGCAGCCGCTAGCATCATCTGGCGCGCGAAATCGCATGATGGATGTCCGAGGCTCTGATGCGAACTCGTGATGCTCAGGCTCGACGTGTAATCATACGGTCCGAAGTGCAAACTCCGGCAACGCCCGAGAGAGGCCTCCAGCAGAGCCGGGATCGCGCACACGCCGGCCCGGTTGACGATCACCTGCGGAGTTTCGATCATCAATTCGATTCTGGTGGAACGTCCTTCGAGTCCGTACCGCTGCTCAAACGCCAGTAGCATCTCGTCCAGCACGGATACCTGAGCCGGCGTTGTCACCTTCGGAAGCGTCACGGCGAAACCCGGCGGCAAGGCTCCGGTGCCTTCGAGCACTTGAGTCAGGAAAAGATCGAGCGTGCGCATTGCGCGGCGAACCAGCGCCGTCGTCAGCGGCTTGATGCGAATCCCGATGAACGGCGGCAGCGTTCCTTGCCGCATTCCGCGCGCCACCTGGCCCGCGGCGTCCAGCGCATGCCCGTCTTCCTCACTGTCGGCGCGATATCCGTAGCCATCCTCGAAGTCGATTCGAAAATCTTCGACGGGCTCGCGCGCCAGTTTCCCGACGATCCGCGGATACACCAACTCGGCCATGTTCCGCGCCATGCCCGTTGCCGCGGCCAGGATGCCGGCGTCGGGCACTTCGCTTTTCAGCATCTGCAGCGCGATGGTCCCCATGCGCTTGGCCGTATCGAACTTGAAGCGCTGCGCGCCGCCATAGACGACATGCACTGGTTGGCGCTCGCTCGAGTCGCCGGGATATCGCTGTTCGTGCCCCTGATTCGCCTGTTTCAGACGTTCGAGCACCGTCGTGAAGCTGCTGTCGGATAGCGTGAGAGCCATTTACATCCCCGTTATATCAAGCACCGTCAATGCTAGTCTGGAATTTTCGATGCAACGACTACCGGGCGCGCATTTTCTGCGGAACCTCGTCGAGCGGCGGGCGCTTCTGTTCCAACTCGTACGGCGTGATTTCCAGCAGCGCTTCGTCGGTTCTGCCGCGGGATGGCTGTGGGGTGTGATCCACCCCTTAGTACTGCTTTTGAGTTGGACTTTCGTCTTCCAGATCTGCCTGCGCGTGCCGCTTCCCAAGGGAGATCTCACTCAAAACTACACGCTGTTTCTGTTCTGCGGTTTTCTGCCGTGGCTTCTTTTTCAGGAGACCGTGCAACGCTCGTCGGCTGCGCTGCTCGAGCATTCCAATCTGATAACGAAAACCGTGTTCCCCGCCGAAGTGATTCCGGTCTCGATCTTCCTATCTTCCTTGATCCACCACACGATTGCGCTGGCACTCGCGATGACGGCGGTCGTTATCGTGCTGGGGCACCTCAGTCCCATGGTCCTGTTTCTGCCGGTGTACATGTTCCTGGTGGGACTGCTCGCGGTAGGACTCGGGTGGATTGTTTCGAGTCTTCACGTGTATCTGCGAGACACCGCGCAAGTCGTTACCGTCGCCCTCACACTGTGGTTCTGGATCACTCCGATCTTCATTTCCGAACGCCAGGTGCCCGAACGTTTCCGGCTCATCGTGAAATTGAACCCGCTGTCCTTCGTAGTGCGGGCATATAGGGAACGGCTGCTCTCCACTCGGTGGCCGGATCTGCACGAACTCGCTATCGTCGCCGCCTATGGCGCCGCTTTCTTCATCGTCGGAGGGCTGTTCTTCCGCCAACTCAAGCGCGGATTCGCCGATGTTCTGTGATGCGCTTGTGCGCACTCACAACTCGATGGCAGGTATTCGGGCATCGTTCGGATCCGCCCAACGGTCATTCGGGATGATGGGCGCCCAACCGGGCCGGAGCGGATCCTGGTCGTAGGCGTAACCGCCCAGCTTCCGATATAGCTCGGCATATTCCTGCAACTTGTCGCGATTCAACTTGACGCCGAGGCCCGGAGTGTCCGGCACCGCTATCGATCCATCTTCGTATCGCATCAGTCCGCCTTCGATGATGTCGTCCGCCAGGTGGTGGTAGTGCGCGTCGGCCGCAAACGAGAGGTTCGGGATTACCGCGCCCAGGTGCAGCATCGTCGCGAGTTGTACACCCAATTCGCCGGACGAGTGTACCGCCACACCAAGCTGAAACGTCTCGCAGACTCCCGCGGCTTTGACGCACGCTCGGATACCGCCCCAGAAAGTTGTATCGAGCAAAATCACATCGACCGCCGTGTCGAGTACGTTTGCCGCGAGTTGCTCGAAGTTCACCACCACGGTGTTTGTGGCGAGCGGCACACGCACCATCTGGCGCACGCGGCGCATCCCGTTCATGCCATATACGGGATCCTCCAGATAGTCGTTCCGCAATCCCTCGATCGCCTGGCCGAAACGAATCGCCTGCTCGGTGGACCAGACCGCGTTGCAGTCGTATCGAATGCGGTCCTCCGGGAACTCGTGTGCGACTGCCTTGTACACCTCCAGTTCGTAGTCCGGATGAAACACTCCGGCCTTCACTTTATGCGTCGTGAATCCGTATCGGCGTTTCAGGTCGTGCGCATTTTCGAGCACCTGGTCGATGGTCCGAACCTCGCCCTTACGGGTCTTGGGATGGGGATAGCAAAAGAAGAGATACGACGCGAAGGGCACATGACTGCGCAGCCGCCCCCCGAGAATCTCGGAAACGGGCACGCCCCACGCCTGGCCGATAATGTCGAGACACGCGAACTCGAGTGCGGCGAGGATTTGGGTACGATTGTTGTACAGCGACGCGGTCGGGTTGGCGATCTTGAATCGCATCTCCTCGATGCGCGCCGGATCGTGCCCGAGGAGGTACGACTTCATGGCGCGGAAAACCGCCTCGGCCGATTCACCGCCGCCGCCCATTTCGCCGACGCCGACAATGCCTGTATCGGTTTCGACTTCCACGATCGTGCGGACGAAGCGTCCCCAATGGCAACCGTTGGCGTGACGAAGCGGCGCCAGTAAGGGAACCGTTACGGTTGTTGCTCGAATGTCGGTGATCTTCATAGAATTGGAGCGGAACAAAATACGATATCAGGTGGCACACCCTGGCTGTACATAGCTCGCAAACCGCTCGGGCGCCTCGCACGATTCCACATTTCCGATGGACCATCTGTGCGCTGCTGTTCTGCGCGACGACGATAAACTACGTCGACCGCCAGATCTTCAGTATCCTCGCTCCCGATCTTCAACGATCGATTCATTGGAACGAGATCGAGTACGGATACATCGTCACGGCATTTCAGGCGGCCTATGCATTCGGGCTGATCTTTGCCGGACGATTGATGGACAAGTTCGGCACGCGGCGGGGTTTCTCCACGATTATCTCGGTGTGGAGCCTGGCAGCAATCGGTCACGCGCTGGCGAACTCCGCGCTCGGATTCGGAATCGCGCGTTTCGCGTTGGGCTTGGGCGAGGCCGGCAATTTCCCGGCAGCCATCAAGACGGTAGCCGAGTGGTTCCCGAAGCAGGAGCGGGCGCTGGCAACGGGGATCTTCAACGCGGGAGCGAATATCGGAGCTGTGGTTGCTCCGGCCATCGTTCCGTGGATCGCATTGAACTACGGCTGGCGGTGGGCCTTCGTGCTGACCGGAGCACTCGGATTCGCATGGCTGATCCTCTGGATATCGTTGTACCATCGGCCCGGCGCACACCCGCGCCTTTCACAGCAGGAACTCGCATTCATCCAGAGTGACCCCCCGGAAGCGACCGACCGGATCTCCTGGGCGCGGCTGATTCCCTTGCGGCAGACATGGGCATTTGCGATCGGTAAGTTCCTGACCGACCCGGTGTGGTGGTTCTACCTGTTCTGGCTTCCGAAGTTCCTGAACACGAATTACGGATTGACGCTGGATTCTATCGGGCCGCCGCTGATCATCGTGTACCTGGCGGCGGATATCGGCAGCGTCGGCGGCGGTTGGCTCTCGTCGGCGCTACTGAAGCGTGGCCGTTCCGTAAACTCTGCGCGAAAAATCGCGATGCTGGTGTGCGCGGTAAGCGTTGTGCCCATCGTATTTGCGGCCAACGCTGCGGACCTCTGGGTGGCGGTGACGCTGCTCAGCCTTGCCACGGCGGCGCATCAGGGCTGGTCGGCAAACCTGTTTACGTTGACTTCGGACATGTTCCCCCGGCGGGCAATCGGTTCGGTGGTGGGCATCGGTGGAACGGCCGGTGGTATCGGCGGCATGCTGGTCGCCACCGCTTCAGGCTACATTCTGGAGTGGACCGGTAGCTACATGTCTCTTTTCATCATCGCGGGCTCCATGTATCTCATTGCCCTCGCGATAATTCACATACTTTCGCCGAAATTGACCCCCGCGGAAGTGTGAAACTCGCAATGTAGCTCACTGTTATAGCGAAAGCCTGGGAACCTGATCGCGTCCTCATTCGCGAGGTTCACCATGTTTCACCACGTAAAAGACCTACAATACGACGCGCGTGTATCGGCGCCGGATCCACGCTTTGCGCGATTACTTCTCGAGCAGTTCGGAGGCGGAAACGGCGAGTTGAAGGCCGCCATGCAGTATTTCGTCCAGGCATTCGGATGCCGGCATTCCTACCCGGATAAATACGATCTCCTGATGGATATCGCGACCGAGGAATTCAGTCACCTGGAAATAGTTGGCGCAACGATCACAATGTTGCTGTCGGGCGTCAACGGCGAATTAAAGGATGCGGTCGAGCGTTCAAGCCTTTCCAAAGTGATGCAGGGCTCGAAAGGGCGCGACGATCTGGTTCACGAAGCACTGACGAGTCCACAATTCCTGGTGTTGTCGGGCGGCGGTCCCACGGTGACCGATTCGAACGGCTTCCCCTGGTCGGGGAAATATGTGAACGCGAATGGCGACCTTACGGTGGATCTCCGGTCCAACATCGCCGCCGAGTCTCGCGCAAAAATCGTTTACGAGTACCTGATGCAGTTCACCGACGATGCTCTCGTGAAAGAATCCCTCGGATTCCTGATGACCCGTGAAATTGCGCATTTCCAGATGTTTCGCGCGGCGCTCCGCGACATCGATCACAATTTCCCGCCGGGAGTGCTGCAGGGAGATCCCCGCTTCACGCATTCCTACTTCAATATGAGCACGGGTCAGGATGCGCGCGGCCCATGGAACGAAGGCCAAGGTCCGTGGGGCGACGGCGAACAGTGGGTCTATATCGAGAATCCGATCGACCAGGTGCAGAAGACGAAAGGTCTGACGGAGCAGCGCATCGAAGGCACCAACGAGAACATGGAGACCGTCCGGAACAAGGACCGGCAGCTTAGCCAGAAGCGGAGCACTGAAGTGCGATCGTCAATGCCGCAAGGTGGACCGATCTCCTGGTCGCCATCGAGCGGTGTCGGTGGAGAACTCCTGCGCGGTGCAACCTCGAAGACTCAAAAACCGGTAACGGAAAAAGAACCACGCAAGCGGTAACTGGCTCCACGAACCGTAGCGGGCCGGGGCGCCGCCGAACTCGCCCCGGCCTGTGCTACGATTCCTAACCATGCGCAGCAAGGGACTGGTGCTCCCGCTGTTGATCCTGGTTGCGATCAACACCTTGAACTTTTACGACCGCCACGTGGCGGGTGCTCTTGCAGAGCCGATGCGCAAGGAGTTTCACCTCTCCGACGCGCAACTGGGGCTGCTCGGCAGCATTTTCATCTGGCTCTATGCGCTGGTGGGAGTGCCGCTGGGTCGTCTGGCCGATTCCTGGAGCCGCAAGAAGCTTCTGGCAATCGGCATTCTCATCTGGACTTTGTTGACCGGCTACGCGGGGCTTGCCGTGAGCTACGCGGGCCTGGTGGTATCGCGCCTGGGTGTTGCGGTCGGAGAATCCGTTGCCGCGCCGACAGCAACCAGTTGGATTGGTGATCTATTCCCGGCGGCGAAACGGTCGCGCGCACTCGCGCTATTCATGCTGGGTGTACCTGTCGGAGGAGCGCTGAGTTACTTTTTCAGCGGTCCTGTGGCGCAGGCATTTGGATGGCGCCCCGCTATGATGTTGGCCGCCGCACCGGCGCTGTTGCTGATTCCCGCTTTACTGTTCATCTACGAACCGGAGCGCGGCGCCGCCGAGGTTCGGCATGCATCTGCCCGACAACCGGTCGGGTCGATGTGGAGTGTCTTGCGAATACCGACCTTGTGGTGGATCATCGCCTCTGGGGTATTCGTGAACTTCGACATGTACGCGATGGGAACGTTTCTGCCCGCGTTCCTGAGCCGGATTCACGGCGTATCGCTCGCCCAGTCGGGCATCTACACCGGGACGATCTACCTGATCGGAGGAGTCTCGGGGGCGCTGCTCGCCGGGACACTGGGCGATCGCATCGTACGTCGCCGCAGCGACGGCAGATTGCTTTCGGCTGCATTCACCACTGCTCTGGCAGCGCCATTCTCGTTTATCGGCATCCTGTTGCCGGGCGGTTCGATGCTCGCAGTCATCGTGATGCTCACCGTCGCCTACGGAGCTCTGAATACGTACTACGGGCTGGTGTATTCCTCCATTCACGACATCGTGGCGCCGGCCAGGCGCGGCAGCACTATGGCCATCTATTTCATGTTGATGTACATGTGCGGTGCGTCGCTCGGGCCCTACCTGACGGGACGGCTCAGCGATTCACTGGCACTGCGTGCGGCCGAAGCGGCCGGGTCGGGCCTGGTGACCGAGGCTTACAAGGCGGTCGGTTTGCAGCAGGCGATGCTGGCAATTCCGATTCTTTCGATTGCGCTGGGTTTAGTGCTCTGGGCGGGCTCGCGAACGATCAATCGCGATATGCGGCGGCAGGAAGGTCTCGCCGCAGTCGCAGCCGCGGCGGCGGAAGCATGAGTTACAACAGTTTGTTGACCGCGCTCTCGATGTCTTTCATCGGGGTCTCTCCGACGAATGACCTGACCTTTTTGCCGGACTTGTCGTAAATGAACAGCGCCGGAAGCGCGCCGCCCCATTTCGCATCCACGGATCCGATGAACTTGTCGTCGTCGTTCGCACGGCGGATGTAGCTGGGCGCGGGCATCTTCGTCTCGGCGGCGAACTTCACCGCTCCCGACTCCTGTTCCGGTTCGTCGGCCGAGACCGTGATCAGTTCGACGCCGCGATTCTTCAGCCTGGACGCCAGCGCAACCAGTTGCGGCATCTCCGCCCTGCATGGCTTGCACCACGTCGCCCAAAAATCGACAAGGATCACCTTCCCCTTGTGCGACGCGATCACTTTCTGATAACCGGTCTCGTTCAACGGGACCAGCTTGGTCTGGGCCGCACAAGCGGCCGCGAGTACGAGAAATGCGATCGCGCCGTTCCGGAACATAAACCGTTTACTTGCTGACCTTCAGGTTGATGATAGCTTCATGGCGGCTATCGAAAACGCTCAGGGTTTTGGTATCGGAGGCCGCTCCCTGATGTTCCGCCTTGAGTTCGTAGTCCACGTTGGTGCTCAGCCCGGCAAAATGATATTTGCCGCTGTCCTGGGTGATGAAGGATCGCACCTGGAGCGACTTCGTGTCTTTTAGCTGCACCACAGCGCCATTGACCGGATTATCGGCCCGGTCGGTGACCACCCCATGCACTGTTCTCGTGTTCGTGTCCTCGCGTTTCTTCTTCTGTGCGGCGGACGGCACCACGAGTGTGAAGAAACAGACGAGCACACCTAACACCAGAGTGCGTTTTGAGATCATTTAACTTCTCCCTTACTTATTCGATTCCGGCTCTAGCAGGAAAGTTACGTCGACTCGCTCCTCACCGTTAACGGAAGCTGGTTTTTCCTGAGGTTTCATGCCTTTAGCGGTGGCCCTGAGGCGGTACTTCATCGTGGCCGGAGGTACCCGGAACGCGAATTCGCCCCGGGCACCCGTCGTACTCTTTTGCTTCTTGACTTTAGGACCGTCCGACGGAGCATCCGGCGCCGCTTCGAGCGTCACCTCCGCTCCGGAGACGGCGAAGCCGGGCTCGCGGAATACCGTCCCAGCCACAAGTGAATAGGACTCACTGGATTTTTCTTTCCGGGATTTCTCCGCGGCGCTCGACGCGCTCACGGCTACCGCCAGCGATATCGAGACCGGCAGGATGGCGCCGATCCAGAGGCTACTACTTCCAATCCTCCTCGTCCTCTTCCTCCTCCTCTTCATCTTCGTCGTACTCATCGAAATCGTCATCGTCATCGTCCTCGTCCTCATCGTCGTCGGCGCTTTCGATTTCCAGAGGCGAGGTGCTTGCCACCGTCAGCGTTGCGCCGCATTCATCGCAACTCAGCGTATCGCCTTCGTCCAAATCTTCTTCTTCCACATCGAGCACGGCGTCGCATTCCGGACAGTTCACCATCGTCTTCTTCCCTCCCATGTGCAAAAGCTAGGTTATATAACAATCTCACGGGCGAAAATGCCCTCACGCAGTCGGCAAATCGGGACCGTACGCAATCAGTATAGAGTCATTTCCGCCGTACTCGTGAAACCCTACGACTACGATGGCGCGCGATCGGTTCAGGTTACCGCACAGGAGTTCAAGATAGGGCTTGACGCACCGGCTTTTCGGTGTTAATTTTTACGCAGGTAGCTAATTTATACGCAGATGGCCACTCGTTCGAAACCTCCCAGCACCGAAACGGCTCTCAGCCGCCGCGAGCGCCAGATCATGGACATCCTGTTTGAGCTGAAGAAAGCCAGCGGGCCGGAGATCCAGGGACGCCTGCCGGGCAAGCCGAACTACTCCACCGTCCGCACGATCCTGCGTATTTTGGAGCGCAAAGCGTTCGTGTCCCATACCGAACAGGATCTCCGCTACATCTACGCGCCCGCAGTCCCGCGCGAAGCGGCGAAACGCTCCGCTATCGATCGCTTGTTGCAAACCTTTTTCGAGGGTTCCCCGAAGCAGGCGGTCGCTGCGTTTCTCGATCCCGGTACATGCTCGTTGACGAAGTCGGATCTCGATGAATTGTCGAAAATGATAGATGAAGCAAAGAAGGAGGCGCGATGAGCACTCACGCGCTGAACGTATTTGCAGGTATAGCCCTGCTCAGGATTACGATTTGGCTATTGGCCGGTTGTGGTCTCCTTCGCATTCTTCGCGCCGGCGCTCCGGCCGGGCGGCATTTGGTTTGCGCCTCGGTGCTCGCGGGTGCGATCGCGATACCGCTGTTGTCGTTGCTGCCGGCGGCGTACTCGGTCCCGTTGGCGGTTCCGTTCACCTTGCAAGCAACCGGCGCAGCCGGCACATCGCTGCCGGGCTCGGCGGTGGACTGGACACGAATCGCAGTCATGATGTGGTTCGCCGGCGCGGTACTGCTATCCATCCGGCATATGGCAGGTCGCCGGGTTGTCCGTGGACTTGCGTTGCGCGCGCGGCCTCTTGTGGAACCGTACTGGACGCGAGCATATCCGGATATCAGAACCGCGGAAGTCGGATCGGCGCTGACCTGCGGTTTGCGGCAGACGGTTATTCTGGTCCCGCCGGAAGCGAACCTCTGGCCCGAAGCGAAGCGCCGTGCAATCCTCATGCACGAAGTCGCGCATATCAGGCGCGGCGACTTGTGGTGGAATCTGCTGGCGACCGCGGCGACCACCTTGCTTTGGTTCCATCCGCTGGCATGGGTTCTCGCGGCCCGCATGCGGCGGGAGGCGGAACTTGCGTGCGACGACGCCGTGCTGGGCGATGGCGTTCGAGCGTCTTCGTACGCTGAGTTGCTGCTCGAATCGGCGGCGCCCCAACGAAATCTGCTTGCCTGTGCGATGAGCGGGGGACGCGGCGATCTTCGATCACGGCTGGATCACGTACTGGACGCGGCGGTGCGGCGGCGTCTCACACGGCGTGCGGCCGCCGTCGCTACCGGAGCCTTGCTGTTCGTACTATGTTCCATTCTGCTCGTGCGCCCCGCAACCGCCGAGCAAGTTTACAAGGTCGGCGGGGACGTCAAGGCGCCCAAGTTGATTCACCAAGTCGAGCCGCAATATTCCGAAGCGGCGCGGGATGCCCACATCGAGGGAACGGTGGTACTGTCGGTGATCATCGGAACCGAGGGGAAAGCGAGCGGATTCGACGTACTGAAGTCGCTCCATCCCGACCTGGACCGCAACGCAATTGAGGCAGTCCGTCAATGGCTTTTCGAGCCCGGCACGAAGAACGGGAAGCCGGTGATGGTGAGCGCGAAGATCGAAATCAATTTCCGGTTAAACTAACGACGGCACGCTCGAGAGCGCCACGCCACCTCTCGAGCAGCCTCACTTCGTCTTCGGCTCCAACCACAGTCCGGGGTAGACTCCCATCCCCGTCTCCAATGCCTGATGAGCCGACACAATCCGGCGATCCAAAGGTTTCATGCTTGCATCGATCCGCGTCGCCAAAGCGGGGATGCCCACCATCGACACCACACCATACCAATGCTCTTCTCCGTTGGTAGACGATCGCATAAAGTCTATTTGAAGCCCGGGTTGTGCGTTCTTCTCCACCCAACTGGTTGAGGCGGTGAGCCACTCTCGAGGCGCCTGTACCCATCCGGGCAGTTTGAAGGTCAACATCCTTCCCACTTCGAATCCGGGTGGCGGAGTAGCCGGTGGGGGACCCAGAAACGCTACCATCACGCGTTCTTCGGAAACGGAAGCGATGGAATGGACGCTGTCCCACATGGTGTGTTGCGATCTGCTGGACGATACGAACGGAGACCACCCCGACTGTTTTCGCATCAAAACGAAGATCATCAACAGGTTCGCCTTCTTTACGGGCGAAAGAGAATCCCAACCGATGGTGTCCAACTCGTGATATTTCCTGAGCGGAAGCCGCAGGCCGGGGTCGGAGTTGAGCCGGCTGGTGATCGGAGCGATTCCCGCCGAACCGGGGAAGATGAACTGCCAGTATTTACCCGCCGGTATGGTGCAGCGCACTGCCGCCGAAACCGCTGAGCCCGCGCACTCGGATTCCGCGCCGGATTCATCCCGCAGAACGAAGCGAACGTTCGATCCCGTTGCAGCGTTGTCGAAGTCGGCCACCCCTGATTCGATAGCCGACACGACGTCGGCGTGATTCGGAATCTTCGCTATGAGACTGCTCTTGGGGCCCGGTGTCTGGCCGTTGTAATTAGAGACACGCAGTCTCACCGGTTTGAGGGCGGCAGCGGGCCGCGTGTCCTGCTTCTGCTGGATACCGGGAGCTACGGAAGGCTCTAGTTTCCGTTCCTTTTCGGCGAGCTGCTTCCGCAGGTCCTCTATTGTGGAATTTGCGCGAGTAAGTTGACCTTGAAGCTCTTTCACCGTAGTTGACGAGGAATCCGGTGGAGTGGATTGAACAGGAGTGTTTTTGAGCCGCTGAATCTCGGAAGTCGCCGCCGACAGTTCCTTCTGGAGTTCATAAATTCGCTGTATCGCGGCGTCGGATGCCGACTGTGCCGTTTCGGCTTTGGCCGCTTTTGCTGAGAGGTCGGAAGCCTGTTTGCGGTACTGTTCTGCCATCGCGGCTAAGCGCCGTTGCTCGTCGCCTTTTGCACGCGACGCTTCGATTTCGGCTGCGCGCGCGTTTGCTATATTTTCGGCAGCCTTCGCGCGATCCTCACTAGCCTGCGCCGCACGACGCAGATCGTTAGCCAGGCCTTCTTCCTGTTTCAAACGCCACGCGAACCACAGCACGACTGCCAGCGCCACCGCCAAAGCGCCGACGCCCCAGAGAGTGATGATGCGGCCGCGCCGTTCGGCCTGCGCTTTCTTACGTTCCGCGTCGGCGAGTCCGTGCGCCGTATCGATCTCCCTGCGGCGCCGGTCCTCCTCTTCAACGCGCTCGCGTTCGATCTGCTCGCGGCTCTCGCGCAGAAACACCATCGCTTCGTCGAAACCCTCGCAATACTGCGCTGCCCAGGCGGCGTTCCAGTTTTCCTCCGCGGCGCGCTTGGCCGCAATCGACGCTTCAGGATCTCCCCAATAACCGGCGCTTCCGCGGCGGTACAACTCGGTCGAGCGGGCGAGCCGCCAAATCCAGTCGGCGGATTCCGCCTCCGCCTTTACCCACTCTCTGAGGAGCCGCCACTGCCGAATCAGGCTCTCGTGGGTGATGTCGATCACCGGATCTTCGTCCTCGCCGGCGGTACTGATTAACACGAGCGAGTTCTCGCGGGAGCCGTACAGTCTGATGATGCCGTCGATTTCTTCGCGCTGTTGCTCGGATTCCGCACCCAGCACGGCATAAATCCTGTGAAGCTTTTTGGGCCGCCGCACTGCGCGTCCGTCCTCGGTGGCAGTGAGGCAGCGGAAAAGCCGCTCCGTCACTTTGCGCCCGCTTTCGGAAAGCGATTCGAAGAGCGCCGTCGCGTGCGAATCGAGCGAACGGCCAACGCGGAGTGTCGCCGTGTATAGCGGAAGATCCAATTCGCCGTTGCATCCGTTGTCCTTCCAGGCTTGATAGAGCTGGCGAAGAGAGTGCTGGAGCGCGGGTAACTGGTCCGGATCGTCGCCGGTATCGTTAAGAAGCGTTTGAACCAGGACAGGAGTGATTTCGGCAGGCGTCCGGTCGAGCGGCAGCACAATGGCTTCTTCCATCTGCTTGCGGTCAGGGCGCGGAATCAGGTGTTGCGAGCGATTCAAGGCTTCAGGAAGGCCTGCGAAGCGAGCGCAATCGCCCAAAAAATCGGACCGCATCGTGAGCACGATGTAGATCGGCAGTTCGGCCTGGGACGCCGCCGCAAGCAGCAGGCTGACGAACCGCGCAGCCTCGCGGCCACCGTCAGCGGATTCGGTCTCGCGCCGGAACCGGAACAGTTCTTCGAATTGATCGACAATGACCAGCAGGCAGGTCGGACTGGGCAGCGGCGAATTGCGAACGGTTTCCACCAGCCCCTGGCTGCTTGATTCGAGTGTTGCAGCGAGCCCCTCGCCGCTGGCCTGAAACTCTGGGCCGCTGTCGCGCAAGGCCTTCGCCAGGGCGGAAATCGGCCGCCCGCCGGGACGCATCACCGCGATTCGCCAGTGAGATGAAGCTCCCGGCAAATATCCGCGGTACAGCAACGGAACCAGGCCGGCTTTGACCAGCGACGACTTGCCGCTTCCCGATGCACCCACGACTGCAACGAACCGGTGATCGCTCAACAGCCGCAGAAGTTCTTCGGCCTGCTCCTTCCGCCCGTAAAACAGAAACGACTCGTCGCGTTCAAAGGAACGGATTCCCGGGAACGGGTTGCCCACTGCTATTGCCGCTTGCATCGTCAATTCCCCGTGGCGCCCGAAGCCCGGCGCAGTGGAGCCAGAAATGGCTCGAGACGATCGATGCTTGGCTCGCTAAAATCGCGAACCACCAGTGGAGCGGTGACCGACATCTTTGCGGGATCGTCGGGTTTGCCGAGCACGATGGCTTCGGACACAAACGGCTTGCCGGGGCGAACCCGGCGTGAGGCCCGGTCAACATCGCCGAAATTCTCAAAGAACCATTCCTTGCCGGCGCGGCCCCAGTACAACAGCACTCCGTCGCACATCGACAGATTCTTCCAATGCGCCTGGTCCACCGTACTCGGATCGCGGTCGATCTCCGGCAGGAAGACGCGCATCTTCTCCCGCCCGATGATGTCGTCGCGAAGCCGCGCGGCCATATTCGATTCGTCGGGATCTTTGCGGTCGCAAATGAGGTAGATGCTGGCGGCACCGCCGTTGGCGGCCGTGGCTAACGGGATTTCGCGGCGCGGCTTCAGTTCATCGAGGATCATTTGAGACAGTTGCCAGTCGCGATGGTTGGTGAGCAGCGAGTAACGGATCCCGCTCTTGCTGAAACCGGCGTGATCGGCAATGAACTGGCGTTGCCGGTCGTCGCGCATTGCGTCGGGCGCTACCCAGATGACGGCGGGCTTTTGCAACTCGCACGCGAGGCGGGCCTGGCGGACCGAGAATTCGTGATAGCCGGCCCCGAGCAGGTGAACCGTAAGAATCGCGGGCCGCATCTCCGCCACCAATGCTTCAGGTGCGAAGAACTCGTCCAACCGGTCGACCGGGACCACGCCGTAGCCGTTGGCCGAAAGTTCTCTTCGCACCATTTCCCAGGTGGGCTCGAGCTCGGGCGGGGGTTCGGCGATGTAGATCGATTGACGGAGGCGGCGCATTTCTCCCAGCAAATCGCGTAGCCTGCGTGCGAGACGGCTCACCTCATCATCGAACTCGCGCTCGCCCGGCACGAAGTCGTCGAAATCGCGATCGCCGATCTGGCGAAAGAACTCGAAACCGAGAGCGTCTTTCAGGAAGTCGCGGTGCGCATTGCCTTCCTTTGGAGTCTTCACCGCCTTCACGATCCGAAAGCTGGTGCCCACCTTGAGGCCGCCCTGGCTCTCGGCGGCATGCTGAAAGGCCTGGCGCTCGAGACGGCAGAAGCGCGATGCGAGATAACTCGGCGAGACGACGGCGATCACGACAGCGCTGGAGGCGATACGCAGGCGAATCTCCTCAGTGAAATCGGAATCTCCGCCAAGCTGCCGTTCGTCCCACCAGATCGCCGGCTGTACGCCGAGGAATTCCCGCAGACGGCTCTTCAGCCGCTCGTGGAAAAACGAAACCCAGTTCGTTTCGTTGTCGCCGTGCGCGTAGCTCAAAAAGACGTCACAGTCGAAGCCCGGTACGTAAGCCATTTCTCACCAGGGTCAGTTGTATGCTAGCTGGCCTATTTTACGCGTAGTTGATCGCCGATACCAGCTATCGTTGGCTTCGTTCTGAAATCTGGGAAGGCGCGGGCGTGTGGGCGGCAGATTCCAAAAACGGCCCCCTCGAAAATCGGCGTTCACACGTTTTGAAAATAAACCTAAGCTCATGAAAACATTCGACATCCGCCTGTCAACTCGAAGGGTCAAAGGCATAGTGGACGTTATCCTCTAGGCGGAACGGGACGAAAATCGCGTTCTGAAAACGAGCAACCCATGACCAGTCAATTTGTAACTCTCGAAGAAGCCAAGCGCATTGCTACCGCGCTCGGCACCATCGGCGGCGGAGTGCTGCCCTATAAAGCGGATATTCCCGAGGAATCGGGCATTTACATCCCCGAATACTACGGGCCGTTTGCGACGCCTGTCGACGGCGAAAAGAAGTTCTATCATCTCCGGTTCCGCAATGGCGCCGATGGATTCAACGCCGGTCTCGTAAAAGCGACCATGGAGTACTCTCCGACGCGTTGGCCCCTGATGGTAGCCACCGAAGTCAACGCGAGCGCAAAGCACTGAAAACGGCGCAATTATTCTAATTCAGCGGCGGCCCCCGGGCCGCCGCCCCACTCCGGTGGGTGAAAATAACAGCATCGATGAATCATCCGCCTCATCCAAGCACTGTGCAACCGGCAAACCCGAACAAACCCACCTCGCTCCGGCTGCGGCATCTCTGGCCGGACATCCGCGAACTGGTCGCGCCGCGCCGCGGTTTGTTGATCGGCGGCTTTTTCCTGATGTTGATCAACCGGTCGTCGGGGCTCGTGTTGCCGGCCTCCTCGAAATTCCTGATTGACGACGTCATCGGAAAGAATCACCGCTCGCTTCTGCTGCCGTTGCTGTTCGCGGTGCTTGGGGCGACCATCGTTCAGGGCGTCACCTCTTTTGCACTTACGCAGTTGCTCTCGAAAGCGGCGCAGCGGCTCATCGCGGACATGCGGCGCAAGGTGCAGGCGCACATCGGACGGCTCCCACTCCGGTTCTATGACGCGAACAAGACCGGGACTCTCGTGTCGCGCATCATGACCGACGTCGAGGGTATCCGAAACCTGATCGGGACCGGACTGGTGGAATTCGTCGGTGGGCTGCTGACGGCGGTGTTTTCCCTCATAGTGCTGCTCAGGATCAGCGCGCCGATCACCGGCATCACCCTGTTCTTCATCCTCTTCTTCAGCATCGTTCTGCAAAAGGCGTTCGCGTCCATCCGGCCCATTTTCCGCGAGCGCGGCAAAATCAACGCTGAAGTAACCGGGCGGTTGACGGAAACCTTAGGCGGGGTACGGGTGGTGAAGGGTTATCACGCTGAATCTCGTGAGGAGGATGTGTTCTCTTCGGGTGTTGGACGCCTGCTGAGCAACGTGCTCAAGACGCTCACAGCGACTTCCGTGATGGGACTTTCGGCGAACGTTCTGCTCGGCATCGTGGGTGCGACGGTGATGTTCATCGGCACCCGCCAGATCTACGCGGGTCAGATCACGTTGGGCGACTTTGTGACGTTCACTGCGTTTCTCGCCTTTCTGATCGCTCCGGTAGCGCAGATCGTTGCTATCGGCACGCAACTCACTGAAGCGCTGGCCGGCCTGGAACGTACGAGGGAGATTCTCGGCGAAGGGCGCGAGCAGGATGATCCGCGGCGGACGATAGCGCTTCCGCAGGTATCCGGGGCCGTTGTATTCGATCACGTGAGCTTTGAATACGAAGCGGGAAAGCCCGTCCTGCGGGATGTGAGCTTCGAGGCACAGCCGGACAGCGTAACCGCCCTGGTCGGACCGTCCGGTTCCGGAAAATCCACCATCATCGGACTTGTTGCGGCGTTCTATTCGCCTTCGAGCGGCACGGTCCGGGTGGATGGCACCGACCTCTCCGCAGTTCGTCTCGACTCTTACCGCACCCAACTTGGCGTCGTGCTGCAAGACACGTTTTTGTTCGATGGCACCATCCGCGAGAATGTCGCGTTCGCCAAGCCTGATGCCACCGAGCACGAGATTCTCGAAGCGTGCCGCATCGCGCGGGTGGACGAGTTCGCCGAGCGGTTCGACCTGAAATACGAGACCGTTGTTGGAGAACGCGGTGTGAAGTTGTCGGGAGGACAGCGTCAGCGGGTGTCGATTGCGCGGGCGATCCTTGCCGATCCTCGTATCCTGATCCTTGACGAAGCCACGTCGAGCCTGGACTCGGAGTCGGAGGCGTTGATCCAGGAAGGCTTGCGGTTCCTGATGAAGAACCGCACGACCTTCGTCATCGCACACCGTTTGTCAACGATCCGGCGGGCCGACCAGATCCTCGTAGTCGAAGATGGACGGATTCTGGAGCGCGGGAATCACGACGAACTCTATACGGCGCGCGGGCGTTATTGGGACCTGTACACCAAGCAGCACGGCGTGGAGGCAAACCTGTTTCTCGCGCCCGGTGAAGGCGACAAAGTGGACGAGGAAGGCAATGGCGACCGCCAGGTGAAGCAAGCGAGCGCTGTCGCCGAGGCGATCCGTCTCATCCGCGGCTAGTGTGATATAAGTTTTGGATTCTCGAACCAAAAGGAAGGGAGAATCCATGAAATCTGTTGTGAGCCGGCGGCGTGCCATGCAAGCCGTAGGTGCGTCGATGATGATGCCGCCGCTGGCGGGGGCCGCTGGAACGCCCGCCGCATGGCCCATCGTCGAGGGGCCGGACACCCCGAAACTCTGTTTGGAAACTGGGGCGGGTGGACTCTCCGCGGGATCCGAAGATGAAAGAGGAATGCGGCGAATCCGCCAGTTGGGAGTCACTCATGTCCTATCCGGCGGTCCCAGATTGCCTTGGACCGAGGAAGCGCTTCGCGCCCGTATCGAGCGGCTGAAGAGCGGCGGGTTGACGCTGTACAACCTGATGATCGGTGGCTTCCCGAAGACCTTATACGGACAGCCGGGCCGCGACGAAGAGATCGACAAAATACGTCAATCCATTCGCGCCGCCGGCAAAGCGGGATTGCCGGTGATCGAATACAACTTCTACTCGCACCGCCTGGTGGAAGGGTACTACGAGCAGCGAGGACGGGGCGGCGCGGGCTTGACCGCTTACGATTACGAAAAGGCCAAAGATCTGCCCCCGCTGCCGGCCGAAGGTGTCCACAGTCTGGATGAGATGTGGAACAACGTCACGTATTTCTTAAAGGCCGTCATCCCTGTGGCCGAAGAAGCGGGGGTACGGTTGGCTCTGCACCCGAACGATCCGCCGGTGCCGCTGAGCCGCGGGTCAGGCCAGATCATGGCGACGCTCGCGGGTTGGAAGCGGCTGGTGAGTATCGTCGATAGTCCGTCGAACGGCATCACGTTCGATTGCGGTGTGACACGCGAGATGGGTGAGGACCCGGTGGAGGTGGCGCGCTATTTCGGCAGCCGCAAGCGGATCAACCACGTACACTTTCGAAACGTGATCGTGCGGAAGCCCTACGTAGACTACACCGAAGTGTTCCTGGACGAAGGGCAGGTGGACATGTTCGCGGTGATGAAGGAATTAATCCGCAACAAATATACCGGCACCATCTATCCCGAGCACCCGCGAGCGCTCGATGCCGACCGCGAGAATCCGCAGTTCCGCAATTTCTATCCGGGCGGCGGGGGCTACACCGGGTTCGCCTACAATGTCGGCTTTGCACGCGCGATGATGCAGGCGGCACTCACTTCGGTGTAAGGCGATCTGTTGGGAGGGTAATCAGGCGGCTGTCGTAGCCGGAGGAAGCAGCGCGGCAGGTGCGGGGGTGACGGGGTAATAGTTCGGAGACCCAAGCAGGAGGCGGGCTACCCCATCGGGCTTTGCGGTTTTCAACAAACAAGTCTTCCAACCTGCCCGCCCTTCGACTCGCACCGTCGTCTCCTGCTGGCTCACACGGAATGCCATCTGTGCTCCGTGGTGCGCCTGGAGTGATTCGAGCGACCAGTCAGAATCGACGATCATCCGAACCCCCCCAGCGGAACTGATCAGAATGGTCATGTCCGAAAGAGAATGTCCCGAGCGAGCGGCTGACTCTGCTGCTTCGAAGATTCTGGCGGCATTGTCAGCAAACCGGCTCACAAGATCCTTATCGCGCCCGGCGGGACTCTTTTTAGAATAAAAGAGGTACTAAGGTGAACGAGTGATTGTCGGCCCCGGATCTACGGCTCGGAGACTTCCACGGGAGCGGGCCGCGATTGCGTTACGGCGGGAAGAGTGGCTGGCAGCAATACCGTAAAGCACGATCCCTTTCCCTCTTCGCTCTCGACGTTGATGCGGCCGCCGTGCGCCTGCACGATCCAGGACACGAAGCTCAACCCCAAGCCGAGTCCTTGAACCTGGTTGGTGCGTGAAGTTCGCACGCGATAGAAGCGGTCGAAAATGTGGGGGAGTTTTTCGGCGGAGATACCGATGCCGGTATCTTCTACCCTCAGGCGCACCATACCGGCGGTTGGAGCCATGCTCGCCAGGCGGACGGTGACCGAGCCGCCTTCGGGGGTGTACTTGATGGCGTTCGACAGCAGGTTCGATAGCAGTCGCTCCATCTGCGTGCGGTCGGCGCGCACCAGGCAATCGGGCTGGATATCCGCTGACAGGTTTACTCGGCCCGCTTCGGCCGGTATCTGGTACTGCTCCACCATATCTTCCGCGATCCGGCTCAAATTCACGGGCGCCATTTGAAGCGCGAGCTGGCCGGATTCAGCCTGCGATAGCAACAGCAGCGCCCGTACGATGTTCGAAAGCTGCTCCACGTCTTGCAAGGCATTCACCATGGCCTCTTGATATTGCTCGGGCGACTTGGCAGTGAACAGGGCGACTTCGAGTTGACCGCGAATCGCGGTCAACGGAGTACGAAGCTCGTGAGAGACGTCGGTTGAGAACTGGCGGATCTGTTCGAAGGAGAGCTTCAGCCGCTCCATCATCCGGTTGAACGCTTCGATGAGATCGTCGAGTTCATCGCCGGCGTTTCGGACCGGAATTCGCACCCTGAGGTTCGATCCGGTGATTTTGTGCGCCGTCGCGGCCAGATCGTTCAACGGACCGAGCGCGCGCCCAGCGAGCACCCAGCCGAGCACGGCGCACACGGCGATGAGCAGCGGCAGAAACGCGAAATACCGCCAGAGAAACCGGTTGATCGTTCGAAGCCCGTCGCCCATCGAACGCCCGATTGCCATGAAATACTCGTGCCGGTGTTCGTCGGGCACCATGCCCTGGCGGATCATGAACGGAGTGCCCTGGTCGTCCTCGCGAGTGACAATCGTTCCCTGGCTCGACCGAAGCACCTGCTGGATATGTTCCGGGCTGTCCATGCCGAGGCTGCGATATATGTCGGACACCTCGAGCACAATGCCGTTGGAATCGGTGATCACTTCGACGCGCTGTATGCGGCTGACGATGAGCGACTCCTCTGGATCGAACCGGTCATAGAACCAGAGCGGGCGCTCGTGCTCGAAACGTAGGTAGCCTTTGCTGGCTCCCCACTCTTCTTCGAGAGCCGCCTCGGTCTGATCGTAGAGGATGGAAATGAAAATCTCGCGAAAGAGGATACCGATGCCTGCCAAAAGAACCGTGAAGAAGAGCAGATAGCTCGCTGCGAGGCGGAATCGCAAGCTGCGAATGAATCGCAGGAAGCGTCTGGGCAACAACGTCACCGGCGACCCTCGCTAGCCGGGAGTATTCGTGTTCGCCGCATTCTCCGCGGGCTCCGGCTTGTCCATATTGTCGGGCAAATCCAGCATGTATCCAATGCCGCGAACCGTCTGGATCATCTTCGTCGCAAACCGGTCGTCGATCTTGCTGCGCAAGTGGCGAATATAGACATCGACGATGTTCGTCAGGCCGTCGTAGTCCATGTCCCACACATGCTCGACGATCATGGTCCGGCTCAGCGGGCGTCCCCGGTTCCGCATCAGGTATTCGAGGATGCTGAACTCTTTCGGCGCTAGTTCGATATTCTCGCCGCCTCGCGATACTTTGCGGCGGATGCAATCGAGGATGAGGTCGCCCACCTGCAGACGTTCGGGAGTCGGCTGGCCGCGCCGCAGCAACGCACGGACCCGGGCCAGCAGTTCGACAAATGCGAACGGCTTTACGAGATAGTCGTCGGCGCCGAGTTCGAGACCCTTGACGCGATCGTCCACCGCGTCACGAGCGCTGAGGATCAGCACGGGCGGACTGGTCTTCCGGTTGCGAATCTTCTGCAATACCTGGAGCCCGTCCATATCTGGCAAACCCAGGTCGAGAATGATGAGATCGTATTCGGTTGCGTGGACATGATCGAGCGCGGTTGTCCCAGTACCCGCCACGTCCACGGCGTATCCAGCGCTTTCAATTCCGCGGGACAGAAAGTCCGCGATTCGTTTTTCGTCTTCGACGACGAGAACCCGCATTGCTTTCACGATACTACGCTCAAGGCGTAAGTGTCCGAATATTTATGCGCCGTGGAACGCTGTAGCGCCGTGTTAGGAGTTGTCTAATTCGTGCAGCCTGGCAAACAGTGTCTCCGAGTCATCCGAGGAAACCGGGAGGATCGGAGTAATGGAGGCTCTGAGTTCGAACTTCCGCGTCGAACCATTGCACATGAGGACGTACCGGCCCGAACAAGCCGATTCCAACCTGACGGAAGTGGGGCCGACCGTGCTGTCGGGCGCCACGATGCAGAAAACGGCATCGCCCCACTCGCCCGGGTTGGCCGTGGGCGGAATGACGTTCTTCATTCGCCGCGAGAATGCGATTACCAGTTCCTGCCGGGCCGAGTCCGGAAACTCGCCAGACAATTCATGGAGGTTTCGAAGCGCTATGTGAATGACGCCGATCCGCTCCCCGCCGATCATCTTGCGGCGGACGAGCCGGATGAAATCATCCTTCGACATCATGCCAGTGACGGCATTCGCCCGCGAAGCCCGCTGCGCTTCGTCCAGGCTCCGGTGGAGTGTCTGAATCTCGCTTTGAAGTTGCGCTATGATCGCATCCTTCTCGCGGCGCATGCGATCGGCATACTGTGTCAGGCTCTGAGTGCTTTTCTCCAGGCCGACTCGAATGTCGGCGATGCTGTCGCACTGGGCAAGACCTCGGATTTTGCTCACCTCTTGCGCGAGCATCCGGTCGCTCTCGCTGCTGCCGGACTGTACGCCCGTCAGTAGCCCGGCCAATGCCTCCGACGTGCTGACGAGTTCCTGCCGCAGCCGATCCACGTAAGCCGAGGTCTGGTCGCGATAGGCACGAATTGCCCCCCGGAAGTCGGAGAGCACGGACGCGACGGTTGTACCCAGCGCCGAAGGACTGTTTTCGCGGAGTTGCGCGGTGATTGTGTCCACGTGAGACCGGAACAGCTTGGTCGCCGATGCGTCTGTCTCAACGGCGTATTGAGCGGCCGTCTGCATCAGAGATGCGGCCATCTCTATCGCGGGAGGACCTGCCGCCGCTGAGTCCTGTTCGATTGGGTGTTGCAGTTGTAGTGCGATCACTTCCATCTAGATAAAGCCTCTATGCGATTTCGGGGACAGACCTCTCGGGTGCTACGGTTGTTTTTGCAGTGAGCCGTTCAATTTCGGCGACCAGTTCGTCGCGCCGGACCGGTTTGCTGACATAGCCGTCCATCTCTCCTGCAAGATACGACTCGCGGTCGCCCTTCATCGCGTGCGCGGTCAGGGCGATGATGGGAGTTCTCCTACCTTTGGCCGCCTCGAACTCGCGGATACACTTCGTCGCTTCGAGGCCTCCCATTTCCGGCATCTGGATGTCCATCAGGATGATATCGAACGGTTCCTCCTTGACAGCGGCTACGGCCTCCTTGCCATTGCTTACCGCGCGAACGCTGTGTCCGAGTTTGTCTTCAAGGATTACGGTCATGAGTTCCTGGTTGCCGGACACATCGTCGGCCAGCAGGACGCGAAGAGATCGCGTCTCGGTAGCGGGGCTGCGAGCCGCCTCCTGGCCCTTATCTTCCCGGATCAGGCCGGAAATCACCTGAAGCAGCTTGGAGTGTGGAACCGGCCAACGAATACTCGCAAAGACCCCGAGTTCTTCGCACTCAGCCTGGGGAAGGCTGCGGTCTCCGATGAGAATGATTGGTAGATGTTCGGCGTCGCGGTCCGATTTTAATTTCGCGAGAAGCTTTCTGTCTTCATCAAGCGCGTTTGCGAGATTCAAGAGGGCGAAGGAAAACGGGCGGTCGACGCGGGCAGACCAGCGTATAACATCGGCCGCCGCTGGTACGTCCACTGGCGCTGCATCGATGCGCCAGCCCTCGAGGAGTTCGGCTAATTTGACGCGTTCGGTTGAGTCCGGATGGATGATGACGGCGCGGGACCGGTGCATCACCGGTTCCTGTGCCGCCTTTGCGACTACCGGTTCCGGCAGAGCAAAGCATGCCGTGAATGAAAATCGGCTGCCGTGACCCGGTTCGCTTTCGACCCAAATCGCGCCATTCATCATCTCGACGAGCTTTTTGCAGATGGACAGGCCGAGACCGGTACCCCCGTAGCGCCTCGTGGTCGAACCATCGGCTTGCGTGAACGGGTCGAAGATTTTCGTTAGCTTCTCCGGCTCGATCCCGATGCCTGTGTCTTCAACCAGGAAACGAACTGTTGCGGAACCGGGATTTTGAGATTCGAGCGCGGCTGAGATGGTGACGCGGCCGGTATGAGTAAACTTGATTGCGTTCCCGACCAGGTTCGTGACGATCTGGCTCAGGCGCACGGGATCTCCGACAAGAACGTCGGGAATCGCCCTATCAATGGTCATCTGCAGGTCCAGCCCGCGCTCCTGGGCTCGAACCGCGAGTACGGAACTCGTTTGCGCTAGTCGCTCAGCAAGATCGAACGACACCGGGTCCAGATCGAGACGGCCGGCTTCGATCTTCGAAAAATCGAGAATGTCGTTGATGATGGTGAGCAAAGACTCGGAGGAATTGCGAACGATGGTCAGGTAACGCCGCTGCTTATTGTCCAGTTGGGTCTCGAGACTCAGCGAGGTCATTCCGATGATGATGTTCATGGGCGTCCGAATTTCGTGGCTCATGTTCGCCAGAAACTCGCTCTTTAGCCGCGCCGCTTCCTCCGCTTTGTCGCGTGCTGCGATCAGGTCCTGATTCGCAGTCGTCAGCTCGGCGGTGCGAATCGCGACCTGTTCTTCGAGGTCGCGGTCCCGGCGCTCGACCTTTTCGAGCATCCCGTTGAAGGCGTCGACGAGGAGCCCCAATTCGTCTTCCGATTCCCGAACGGCGCGGACCGAGTAGTTGTTTGCCGTGGATACTTCGGAGGCGACTTCCGCCAGATGGTGGATCGGGCTCGAAATGACCCGTTGAGAAACGGAAGCGATGGACCAGGCCAGGATTCCCGCCAGCCCGAGCAGCAACAGCATCAGCGAGAGATTCCGGGCGAGGCGGTTGGGAAGGTCCGGCAGGTCGGATCGTATGTAGACCCAGCCGACGGTTTCGCCATCCACGAGGATCGCCCGACGCAGGGTCAACTCGCTGCCGCCGACGCCGAACAGGACCGCTCGTTCTCCGGAACCCTTCACCGGCGTCTGGTGGTCCCCGCCAGGACGCACGAACGTGCTGAAGGCGCTGCCGTCGAGTTTCTCGATGACGGCTGCGGCAATTCTCTTCTCGACTCTCAATGGAGCGAGAGTGCGCCTTGCGGATTCCTGGTCGGAAAAGATAAGAGACGAAGAACTGTTTGCGGCGATCATGTCCGCAATCGAACTGAGTTCCGCGGCGACATCGCGCCGGTATTGGTAAACCTCGTAGCCAATCACGGCAAGCCCGGCCAGCAGCAACACGACGCAGGTAGTGAACAGGCTGTTCGCGATCAGCTTACGGCGGATCGGCCAATTCCGAAGTTTCGATCGGAAATAACCACTCATTGACGTTTCCTCGGGGAGTTCACGGCCAGCTTCAGAAGCTGGGAACTGATGCGTAGTCCTGACTGTTCCGCCGCCTCGAGGTTGATGGAAAAACGGACGCTCTCGTCGATGACTTGCAGCCCGATCGTGCCGCCGTCGCGATTACAGGTGTCGAAGTCGCAGACCGAGAGAACCGGTTTACCGGCCAGCGATTGGGCGATCTCCTTCATGTGCCGCTTTTCGGAGCGCTCGATGACCAGCATGTGGTAGGCCTCGGAATCCGAAACCGATTTGAGATGGATCAGACGCAGCGGTCGTCCGTTCAGGGTCTTGCCTTGTATCGTCTGCTCCAAAAACGAACGCAGTTCGTCTTCTCCGAGGACGGCAATGACGAACGGGCCCTGACCGCGGGATTGAGGCCACTCGACAAACCGCGCATAGTTATAGATGAACGCCGATTTGACGCGGCCCTCCATGCTTTCCGAGGCGTCTGCCGCAAGAACGGAGTTCGACGCTGGCAGCAGCAGGCCGACAGCCAATATCCCGAACACCAGCGCCAATCGATCGCGCGGCGGCGATGCGTTTTGCCATCCTGGAGCGTGCCCTCTGGTCGTCATTTCGTCACCACGGCTGAGCTCAGCGGCTTAGAAGCGCCACGTGCTTTTCAGATACACGCCCCGGGTGACATAACTGGCCGCGTTGAGCGCTTCAGGCAACAGTTCCAGATGGCGGGCTTGCAGAAGGTTCTGGCCCGAAACGCTCAGCTCCCATTGCTTGCTGACATCAAACCCAATCCGGGCATCGAGACTCGTGTAAGCCGGTATCGCGGCTGAACCCAACTGGGCCGTGGCAACCTCGACTTGGCTGATCTTGAAAAAGAGCACATCAAACTGAACTCTCTGGGTCAGGTTCAGGTAGGACTGAACCTTCCACTGTTGCTGCGGAGGAGCCTGGCCGACTGGAGGTAATGCGAGCGCTGATTCGTGGAGTGCGTCGGGATACCGCTGCAGAGTCTGATTCGTATAACTGGCCGCGAGTTTCCAATCCGGGAAAACTCGCCAACTCGCCGAGACTTCGGCTCCGCGAGCCCAGCCATCCGACCCGCTTTCAAAGAACGTTGGAAGGTGCACGTAACGTAGCGAGCCCAACACCAGCGACGGGTTTCCTACTTCCATGAACTGCAGCTTTGAGAACTGATTGAAGTACAGCGCGAGATCAAACGCGATCGCCGGCGTCAGTTGCGCACGGTATCCTGCTTCGTAGTCGCGAATCGCCTCATTCGCCACTTCGGGGTTCCCATGAACCGAGATGACAACCGGGAATCCGAACGTCTCGGCACTCGGCTGGCGGATATCGACGATTGCGTCAGCATACTGGTCATACCGGGTCGGGGTGCGAAGCGCTCTGCCCGCCGACATCCAGAGTGTGTGCGAAGAAGTGGGCGCCCAGAGGAAGCGAACGTTCGGTTCCAATCCCCAGCCCCCGAACGGATTGTGCTCCAACTTTGCCCCGAGCGTGAACAATACCCGGTCCTGCGCCAGGTGAATCTCGTCCTGGCCGAAAACACTGAGCGTCCGATATTGCAGGCTCGCCGGGTTGAAACTGATGATCGAATTGCCCTCCGTTGCATCCGAAACCACACGGGCGCCGAGTCCTAGCGATAAGAAATGAGCATTGGCCGCCTGCGCATCGTATTGCAGTTCGGAATCCCAGGTGCGGGTCTCGATCTTAGTGAGGACGTTTTCAGGGCGGTTAATCACGTCGTACGACGACCGCACTCGCAGTTGGTCGGTGTCATTGAACTGCCGCCGCCACTCGCCCATCAGATTCCAACTGGTGCCGGTCAAATGACTCCGGCGCTCGAGGATGCTCATCTGCTCGACCGAGGGCACCGTCGATACCTCGTTGCGGTCGTTTCGGAACAGATCGCCCACCAGCATGAGAGAGTCGCTGCGCCGGTTTGCATCGATACGGAACCCACCCTGTGCGCTTGACCAGTCGTCTGCCGCCCCGTCCCCGGTACCGGTTTGCATCTGCGCCCGGACTGCGCCGCTGATGTACCCCCGGTAGCCGATCGAGCCGGTTCTGCCGCCCTGGCGCAGAGCGCCGAACGTCCGCTCCGAGGTTCCTCCGCCGGCCGTCAACAGAGTTCCCTGAGTGTCGCGTGTCGATTTCGTAATGATGTTGATAACGCCCATCACCGCGTTCGCGCCCCAGATGCTGGCGCCGGGACCCCGAATTACCTCTATGCGATCGATGTCGTCGATCATGGGCATGCTCATATCCCAATAAACACCTGAGAAAACCGGGGTGTAAACGCTGCGGCCGTCCACCAGAACCAGCAGCTTGTTCGAGAACCGGCTGCCGAATCCCCGCGAACTCACCGACCATTGGCTTCCGTTGATACGTGCCACATGAATGCCCGGCGCGAGCCGCAGGATATCCGCCACGCTCGTCAAGCCGCTGCGCCATATATCCTCGTGCGTGATGACATAGACCGCCGCTGCCACCTGCGAGAGTCGCTGCTGGCGCTTGGCCACCGATGTGATCTTGATGTTCGAGAGTTCTTCGAGGCTCAGGTTCGCGAGATCCGGCGCAACCTCATCGGTGCCGGAACCGATAGCCGGGGTCACCCCAATAACGATCGTCAGTAGTAACCCTAAACTACGTTTCATGCATTGTCTCCGTTGGAATCTGTGGGCGAGGGCAGCGCCTCATCAGGATGAGCTGTGCGGACCCGAAGGATCTCGGCGTCAGAAGTCGCACGCAGGCATTCGACAACCCGCGGATCGAATTGGGTGTTGCACATCTTTTCGATCTCGATGCGGGCCGCTTCTGTGGGTTGACCTTTTCTGTAGCAGCGGTCGGACGTCATCGCGTCCAGAGTGTCCGCGACAGCGAATATCCGCGCGCCAATGCAAATATCCTCACCGGATAAGCCTCTCGGGTAACCCTTGCCGTCGAATCGTTCGTGGTGCGAGTAAACGATATCGGCTTCGGCGGCGAGACCGGGTAGATCGGTGAGTAACTCCCATCCGAGTTGCGGATGCAGTTTCATTACGCGCCATTCGCTTTCGGTGAGTTTGCACGGCTTCATGATCACGTTGTGCGGGATGGCCGCCTTGCCGATATCGTGAAGCAGGGAACCGATCTCGAGCGTATCCAGCTGATTCGTGGACATTTCGATCTTTTGTCCCAACAGCAGGGCGTATCCGGCGACGCGTTGAGAATGCTGGAATGTCTCAAAGCGTTTGAAGCCGAGCATGTCGAACAGCGGAATCAATTGACGCGCGCTCTGTCCGCCCGACACACGACGGGCGTTCAAATAATCTCCGAGCGCGAGCCGGACCGCTTGCTGGTGGGGTTGGCCGATGGTTTCGATGTTGCGGTTCAGGACCTTGAGAATCTCGTCGGGGCGAGCCGGCTTCAGTAAGTAGTCCGTCGCCCCCACTCGAAGCGCGCTGAGCGCCGAGGATAGATTGTAAAGTCCCGAGATGAGGATGAACGGCAAAGAAGGATCGATCGCCCGGACGATCCTCAACAATTCCAATCCGCTCATCCCCGGCATATTGATGTCCGAGAGCAGAAGATCGGGAGGCGCAGATTCGGACAGATGGTTCAGTGCCGCGGCGCCGTCGGGGAAGCAAACGCAATCATAGCCCTGGGCTGCAATTACTTCCTGCAGATACAGGCGTAAGCTGTCGTCGTCTTCGACCACGACGACGGTCTTTTCCATGTTTTGAGCCATGCAGCCGGCAAACCCTTCCGCGGACTGTCCTGATTACTGCCTGGCGACAAATTGCGAGCGGGAGGACAGCCCCGGCAGAGTCGCACTCTGTAGTCCTTATCGGTTGACCCTGGGTGGAACTGCTCTCAGATTTTGCTGTATAGGCCAGGGACTACTCGCGTCTGTTTCCTACGGCATCGGCGAGCGCTATCCTGTTCACTAATGCTGCTTCGCGTCCTCTGCCTCGTTGCGGTGACGGCGTGCGCTCAGGAGGTTTCGCAAAGCGGACTCGAACTCAAGGCCGAACGGCCCATGGTGGACCAGCCGGAGCGAGCGGCCCATGCCATGATCGCTTCGGTCCACGAACTCGCATCCCAGGCGGGGCTCGAGATGTTGCGACGTGGAGGCAACGCCGTGGATGCCGCCATCGTCGTCGGCTGTGTCCTGGCCGTCGTGCATCCGGAAGCAGGAAACCTGGGCGGCGGCGGATACATGCTGATCCGGATGGCGGACGGGCGATCGAAAGCCATCGATTACCGCGAGACCGCGCCGGCTGCCGCGCATCCCGGGATGTTCGCCAATCCACGCGACGCGCGGGTCGGCTATTCGGCTTCCGCGGTTCCGGGCACTGTGGCCGGGTTCGCCATGGCGCACGAGATGTTCGGCTCCAAGCCCTGGAGAGAGGTTTTGGAACCGGCGCGCCGTCTTGCCGCGGAAGGGTTCCCGGCGTCGCAGCGCATGGATCTCATCCTGCCCCTGCAAGTTCCCGTGATGAAGGACTTCCCGGAGACCGCGAAGGTATTCCTCCACGGCGGTACCCGTCCACTGCGCCAAGGCGAGACCGTGCGTCAGACCGATTTGGCCGCAACTTTGCGCCGCCTGCAAAAGAACGGATGGCGCGAATTCTACGAGGGCCGGACCGCCCGTCAGATCGACGCCGATATGCGCGCCCACCACGGCACGATCACCTACGACGACCTGAAGAACTACAAGGCCATCGCGTACGATCCGATCGAAAGCACATTTCGAGGCCACCGCGTTCTGGCGGTGCCGCCCTCCACCAGCGGAGGCGTCGCCCTGCTCGAGATGCTGAATATCCTTGACCGCTATCCGGCAAAGCTCGGCGGTGAAGGGTCCTCGGGTTCGAGACACTTGATGATTGAAGCGATGCGGCGTGCGTTTCGCGACCGCGCGGCATTCGCTGCCGATCCGGCCTTCAACCCGGTTCCTGTTCCCCAACTCATCAGCAAGGAACACGCCGAGGAACTGTCGCGCGATCTTCGGCTGGACCGCGCTACGCCGAGCTCCGAGATTCCGGCCGCCGACGTCGAACCGGGCGGTGACGAGTCCTTCGATACAACCCACTTCACCATCGTCGACACCGCCGGAAACGTCGTTTCGAACACCTATACCCTGAACGGTTTCTACGGATCGCAAGTGATTCCGAAAGGGACCGGAGTGCTGTTGAACGACATCATGCCCGGGTTCAGCAATCGCGCAGGTTCTCGCGGGTCCATCGCGCCCGGCAAGCGCCCGGTTTCTTCGATGACACCCGTCATCGTTCTTCAGGAAGACGGCTCGCCGTGGTTTGCGCTCGGGTCGCCAGGTTCATCGACGATTCCGAACACCGTGTTCCAGGTGATCGTCAACGTCATCGATTTCAAAATGTCGCTGCGCGACGCGATCGAGTATCCGCGCATTCACCAGCAGTTCATGCCCGATCGGGTGGACGCCGAACCCGGGGCGCTGGTCTTCGACGTCGCCGAGAAACTGCGGGCGATAGGGCACATCATCAACCCGCATCTTCGCTCGCAAGGCGACGTACACGCGGTGATGATCGAGCCCGAAACCAAATGGCGCATCGGATGGTCCGACGGGCGCCGCGGCGGACGTGCGGTCGGCTATTGATCTATGCGAGCACTTCCTGGATCACCTCTCCGGCAACATCCGTGAGCCGGAAGTTGCGGCCGCTGTAGAAATACGTCAGCCGCGTGTGGTCGATGCCGAGCGCGCGCAGAACCGTGGCATGCAAATCATGAATGTGGACCGGCTTTTCGACGGCCTTGAACCCGAACTCGTCGGTTGCGCCGTACACCATTCCGCCGCGGATACCGGCTCCGGTCAGCAGGTAGGTGAAACCGTGGTTATTGTGATCGCGCCCGTTCTGGACCTTAACGAGTCCGCCCACCTCGACTGCGGGTGTGCGTCCGAACTCGCCGCCGATAATGATCAACGTCTCCTGAATCAATCCGCTTGCCTTGAGGTCGTCCATCAATGCAGCGATCGGCTGATCGGCTTGTGCGGCGAGCGGCCGGTGCAGTTCGATGTCGTCGTGATTGTCCCACGGCTGAAAGTTGCCGAAATACACCTGCACCATGCGCACCCCGCGCTCGATCAGGCGGCGCGCCATGAGGCATCCGCGCGCGAAGTCGTGATCGCCGTAGCGCTCGCGAACCTGTTGCGGCTCGCGCGTGATGTCGAGCGCTTCCGGCGCCTCGGTCTGCATGCGGAAGGCGATCTCGGCCGAGTGGATCGTCGCTTCGAGTTGAGAGTCGCCCGGCCGTGAGGCGAGATGATGCCGGTTCAATTCGGCCAGCAGATCCAGGTCACGACGTTGCTCATCCAGCGTCAAATGGGTGTTCCGGGCATTCAGAACCAAGTTCTTCGGATCGCGTTCGTCGAGTGAGATGTAGGTGCCCTGATGGACCGCGGGCAGGAAAGCCGAACTCCACAACTGGTGCCCGATTACGGGCAGTCCGGGGCACAACACGATGTATCCCGGCAGATTGCGATTTTCCGTGCCGAGGCCGTAAGTCAGCCAGGATCCCATCGAGGGACGCCCGGGAAATTTGTCGCCGCTGTTCAGCATGAGCAGCGAAGGCTCGTGATTCGGGCGGTCGGTGTACATGGAGCGGATGACGCAGATGTCATCGATCCGTTCACCGATGCGCGGGAAGATCTCGCTGACTTCGATGCCGCTCTTTCCGCAACGCCGGAACTGAAACGGAGAGCGCATCAGGTTGCCCGTTTTGCGTTCCGTCTCCAGATTCCCCGATGGAGCGGGCTTGCCGTTGTATTTGTCGAGCGCCGGCTTCGGATCGAACGTGTCCACCTGCGAAGGGCCGCCGTTCAGGAATAGATAGATGACGCGCTTGGCCTTGGCCGGGAAATGCGGGGCCTTCGGAGCGAGCGGATCTTCGGCCACGGTGGTGGCTCCCCAAAGGCTTTGCAGGCCTACCATGCCGAAGCCCGCGCCGATTTTCGTCAACAGTTCACGCCGTTTCATCGTTTCAATCCACAAACAGGAACTCATTCGAACTCAACAGAACCTGCGCGTACTCAGGCCAGGTTCTCGTTCTGACGAACGCTCGTCCCAGACGCAATTCTTCCGCGTCGGGTTCGCGCCCGAAAAGGGTCAAGTACAGCTGACGAATTCGCGGCTCGTCACCACCCGTGAAACGCGCGGCGAGAGCATCCGACTCGCGGGCGACCAGCGGGCTGTTCATGAAGAACAGCCGCTGCACCGGAACATTCGTTGCGTTTCGTGTTTCCGCGGTGTTATTCGGATTCGGGAAGTCGAACAGCGCGAGCATGCCGTCGAGTTTTCGGCGGCTCACGAATCCGTATATCGTGCGCCTCCGGTTGTTGTCGTCGAAGGAAGCGGCTTTCCCGGCGGGACTCGGATCGAGCGTCCCGGCCACATACAGCATCGAGTCGCGCAGAGCTTCGATATCGAGCCGCCGCCGGTTTGCGCACCAGAGCAGATGATTCTCGGGATCCTTTGCGGTATCGTCCGGATCGATTTCCGAGGAGAGGGCATAGGTCGCCGACAACAGAATCTCGCGGTGAATCGCTTTCATCGACCAGCCGCTTTCCACGAAGCGGGATGCCAGGTAGTCGAGCAATTCGGGGTGCGTCGGCCGTTCGCCGAGTTGCCCGTAGTTGCTGGGAGTGCCAACGATGCCGCGCCCAAAATGATGCTGCCAGATGCGGTTCACCATAACGCGCGCGGTGAGCGGATTGTGCGGGTCGGCGATCGCTTCCGCGAGTTCGCGCCGGCCGCTTCCGGTGGTGAATACCTTCCGCTCGGCGGGCGAGAGGATCAGAAGAAATCGCGCTGGTGCGGCTTCTCCCAGGTTGTTCTTGTCGCCGCGAATGTGCACGCGCCCTGGCGTGAGTTTCTCCTCGTCGGCAATCACCTGGAGAAACGGATATTGCTCGGGCAACTCTTTCTTTAGCCGCGCCAGTTCGGCCTGCTGCGATTGCAGGTACGATTTCCAGGGCCCCTCCACCACGCTCTCGACCTTCTTGTTCGAGAAGTAGAACAGCCCGTCCTCGGTCTTGAAGAATCCCGCCGAGTCCTTCGAAGATCGCTCGAACAGATCGCGCCACAGAATGTACTTGTCGCGCTCGAGCGACGCGAGCGACGCTCCGGCCACCTGTGACCGGTCGGGGTTCAAGCCAAGCGTGATTTTGTTCTTCTCGTCGACTTCCTTCTTTTCCTCGTTGACGGCCATGACCAGCGCCTGCAACTCCGCCGCGGCGGCTCGCTTCTCTTCGGTGGTCTGCGCCGCGAACCACGGTTTCAGGAACGGATGATCCTTCCGGGGTTCAGCCAGGTACTTGCTCCATCTGCCAACAAGTTCGGCGTCGAGGCCGGCGGCGGAATCGACTTTCGGGGCCGCAAGCAGATATCGCGCGGTCTGGGCCGCGAAAATCTCGGCGAGTTCTATTCGCTGCTGATCGAAGAACCGGTCCACAATCGACTTCTGATGATCGAGCGCTCTCTTTTTGGCCTGCCAGGAATCGACAACATCCTTCGGAGCCAGAGGAAACTCGTCGAGTTTGGTGTTCGCAAAGATGCCCTGAATCGAGTAGAAGTCCTGGGTGGGAATCGGATCGAATTTGTGATCGTGGCATTGCGCGCAAGCGACTGTGAGGCCGAGAAACCCGCGCGTGGTCGCATCGACGCGATCGTCTTGCATCTCCGGGCTCAGCGCATAGAAGCCGAGTCCGGGCCGGTATTTCTCCGGATCCGAACACGGGATCTGATCGCCGGCGATCTGCGCTTTGACGAACATGTCGTAAGGCATGTCTTCGTTGAAGGCGCGAATCACCCAGTTCCGATACCGAAAGGAGTTCGGGTACGGATCTTCTTCGGTGGAGTTAAAGCGATCGTCGGCGTAGCGCGCCACATCGAGCCAGTACCGCGCCCACCGCTCGCCATATCGCGGCGACGCCAGCAGCCGATCGACCACCTTCGCGAACGCGTTCGGCGAATCGTCGCGCAAAAATGACGCGACCTCTTCGGGCGAGGGAGGCAAGCCGGTGACATCGAAGGTCGCGCGCCGGATCAGCGTGCGCTTATCCGCGGCGGCCACGGGTTTCAGGCTTTCCTTTTCGAGGCGCGCCAGGACGAACCGGTCAATCGCATTCCTCACCCAGCCGGAGTCGCGCACGGGCGGAGGATCGGGTTTGTGGACGGGCTGAAAACTCCAGAATGCCCGCTGCTCCGGGGTCACGATATATCCGGACGCTTTCGCGGCAGCGCCTTTGTCGCCGTCGGGCCAGTACGCGCCTTGCCGAACCCACTCGGTAAGGACGGCGATTTTGGCGGGCGGGAGTTGACCGCCCGGAGGCATGTGGATTCGCTCGTGCCGGTAATTGATTGCCTGGATCAGAAGACTGTCGTCCGGCTTGCCGGGAACGACGGCGGGTCCCGATTTGCCGCCTTTCAGAATCGTGTCACGGGAGTCGAGGCGAAGGCCGCCCATCGCGGAATCCCGGTGGCAGGTCCAACAGTTCGCGGCCAGGAGTGGACGCACCTGAGTTTCGAACTGTTCGCGTTGGTCGGCGGCGCGAGCCGTTACGGTCAGCGTAAGAGCGAGGAGTCCCAATCCGAGTGATCGCATCATGCCCAGTCGCTTGAAACGATTCTAACTCCGATCCGGTGCGGCGCAGCAGCGGCGATGATATGCTGCTCGCCAGGGGCAAACCGGTGCCCGCAAATCTCACGCCCGACTATCTCTCCGCCGAGCAATCGTACAAACAAGCTCAGACGCACCAGGAGCGGATCGCCGCGCTCGAGGAGATGATCGCGACCCTGCCCAAACACAAGGGCACGGAGAAACTTCACGCGGATCTGAAGCGCAGGCTATCGCGGGAGCGCAAGGAATCGCAGAAGAAGGGCGTAGCGCACTCGGCGCCCGCCTGGATCGTGAAGCGCGAGGGGGCGGGGCAGGTAGTGCTGGTCGGACCGCCGAATGCCGGCAAGTCGCGCCTCGTGCGCGCCTTGACGCACGCCCAACCTGAAGTGGCGGATTACCCGTTCACCACGAGAATGCCGGTCCCGGGCATGATGTTTTTCGAGAACGTTCCCATCCAACTGGTGGACCTGCCGCCGGTGTCGGAAGAATTCACGGAACCGTGGCTTCCGCAGGTGATCCGGCCGGCGAATATGGCGGTGCTTGTGATCGACCCGGGCGACGAGGGCGTGCTCGACGAAATCGAGTGGATCACCGCCAAACTCGAAAGCTGGAGAGTACGGGCGCCGAGGTTCCTTCTGGTGAATAAACTCGACAGGCCGGGCGGGCCCGAAAATTTCGCGGCCGTTCGCGACCTGTATGGCGGCCGGTTCACTTACCTCGGCGTTTCGGCGGAAACCGGGGCGGGCCTCGATGAATTTCGTCGAACGACATTCGATGCTCTGGATGTCGTCCGATTCTATTCGAAGCCACCGGCGCACAAACCCGACCTCGATGTTCCTTATATTCTGCGGCGGGGTGAAACGGTTCAAGACGCGGCGCTGCACGTCCATCGCGATTTTGCGGATCATTTGAAATACGCGCGGCTGTTCCGGAAATCCCACGATCATGACGGCCGGATGGTGGAGCGTACGCATGTCGTGGAAGATGAAGATATTCTGGAATTTCACGTTTGAAAAGGAACCGGCCGCTTTGCGTGCTATACTACGAAGGTCAGCCTCACCGCTAGACACCCCTAGGACATTTCTATGCCCAAATTGAAGACACATAAGGGTGCGTCCAAACGGTTCAAAAAAACCGGGACCGGCAAGATTACACGCCGGAACGCGTTTGCACGCCACATCCTGACCTCGAAGCCGCGCTCGCGAAAGCGCCGGTTAGGGCAGGGCGTGGTTGCCGATCCCGCGAACCAGCCAGCCCTGAAGACCATGCTACCGTACTGATACGGAAGCAACTGTGCGGACAGTGCGCGTGGCACGTGCCTGATCCGCCTTTGACGTTGCTGATAAAAGGAGAAAAACGTGCCGAGAGTAAAACGTGGAACCCATCGCCGGGCCAGCCGCAAGAAGACGCTTGCACTGGCATCCGGTTTTTTTCTTACCAAAAGCAAACTCTACCGTGCCGCGCAGGAGGCCGTCGAGAAGGCCCTGCGTTACGGCTACGTTGGGCGCCGCCACAAGAAACGCGACTTCCGTTCGCTGTGGATCGTGCGCATTAATGCCGCCTGCCGGACGGCGGGTATTTCGTACAGCCAGTTCATGAACGGGCTGCACAAGGCCGGGATTGAACTGAACCGCAAGGTGCTGGCGGATATCGCGGCCACCGATGACGGAGCTTTCCGCCAATTAGTGGACCAGGCGAAGGCTGCGATTGCAAAGGCGTAATGCAATGGCTGTAGCGCGTGAACAACAGGAAGTGGATTCTCTCGCCAGTCTCGAGGAGCGCATTGCGCGCGCCGTTGAACTGGTCGGTGTATTGAAGCAAGAGAATCAGAAATTGACGCAGCGTCTCCAGGCTGTCGAGTCCGAGCGCGAAGAAGCGCGCGGCGAGGCTCGGTTGGCCCTCGAGGAAACTGAGAAGATGAACCGCGAGTTGGACGAATTGCGCGAGGAACGCAAGCAGGTCCGGTCGCGGATCGAAAAGCTGCTCAGCCAGATGGACGTGCTGAGCAATACGTAGATAAATCATGGCAGCGGGTTCCGCCGAGAGCAATACGGTCCGCGTGACGATCTGCAACCAGACGTACACGCTCGGCACGACCGGCGATCCGGCGGAACTCGAAGCTGCGGCCAACGCCGTGGATGAGCGAATGCGGATCATCTCGGCGCGCGCGGGGAACATCGACACGGCGCGTGTCGCCGTGCTCGCTTGCCTCCACTTCGCGGACGAACTCCGCACCCTCCAACGCGAACTGGCCGAGTTGAAAACGCGAGTCGAATCGAAATCGCGCGCGTTCTCCCTCATGCTCGACCAGGTCATCGAATAATCCAGACCATCATAAAAACACCCTTGTAGCATTCTGGTCCCGGCGTTAGAATTCAGTCGGGAAATTCACTCGCCCTTGCGAGCGGTGAACCAGGGAGGGCGTGATGACCGTAATCACAAAAAACCGCTATATTTGGGGACTTCTCGGATTCGTGGCAGGGGTTTGGGTCACGAACATCGGCGTCGTTCTGACAATCCGCAACTCTGTGGTGCGCGAGTACCGCAGCCCGCAAAACCTCAACGCCACGGTCCAGACGATCGCCGGTAACGCGGCACAGCGCGGCTGGAAAGTTTCAGAACCCATGGCATTCGAGCGCGACACAGGAGGACAGGAGCCAACCAACGTCCCCGTCCGCGTCCTGCAAATCTCGAATCCTTATTACACGCACACCTTCGTCGAGCACAACCGGAATCGCAGCGTTGCGGTGGCACCGATGACGATCGTGGTGTACGAGAGAGACGGTCAGGTCTATGTCTCGTCGGTGAACAACGGCCTGATCGGGCGTTTTTTCCGGATCGAAGCCAAAGAGCCGCTGAACAGGATTCGCTCCGAAGAGGCTCAGATACTCGAGTTTCTGGCCAAAAGATAGACGATCGAGCACCGGCGATCCGGGCGCGGCCCGCCGTTTCCGCGAAACGATGCGAGTACGGTGGGTGTCTCCTGAAGTATGAAGAGGAGCTTTGTTCTTCTCCTCGCGTCATTCGCATTGATTCCTGCGGCGGCTGAGGATTTTCACTTCGAGGTGACAGCGCTCGGGTGGCGTTCGCGCGTTGGCGGGACGCTACAGGCTGGACCTTTGCCCGTCGATCTGCAGAGCGATCTGAACCTCGAGAAGCGGTGGACATTCTTTGGGCGGCTGGTGGCGAAACCTGGACGCCGGCATCGCATCATTCTGGAGGGCGCGCCGTACTCGTTCGAAGGCAGCAACACGCTATCGCGATCCATCGAGTTCAACGGCAGGGTGTATGACATCGAGGACACTGTCGCTTCGAAAGCGGATCTCACCTACGTGTTCGGCGGCTATCAGTACGACTTCATGAACCGGAGAACGAGTCATGCTGGGGTTCAGATAGGCGCGGCCTATCTTGATGCCTCGGGCACTATCAAGAGCAACAGCACCGGCCTTTCGGCGACACGCAGCCAGCAACTCGGAATCCCGCTGGTCGGGCTCGAATACCGTACCTACCTCATCCCGAGAGTGCTCAGCGCCAATGTGGAGTTGAAAGGCATGGCGCTCGGCGACTACGGCCACTTCGTTCAGGGCAGCGCGTATGTCGCCATCGGCCTGCCGTCGATAGCTTTTGTCGCCGGCTATCAAGTGGTTGACGCCGATGTTCATGAAGCGAACGGCGGTGCCAACCCGGTGGGGATCGCGCCGCGAATTCGCGGCGGCATCTTCGGCATTCAGTTCCGCCACTGATCTCAACGCGTGCGCGGACGACGCTGCGAGCCGGCTGTAACTGCTCCCCGGCGACACACTCACCGAAACCGCAGCGTGACCGTGTTGGCGGCCTGATCGTCCGCACTCAATTGCAGGTTCACCAGCCCCGCTCCAGCCAACGCAGACGGGATTGCTACATTTACCTGATCGAGGCCAGCGAACTCGTTCTGAGCTCCGGCATAGATCACGGTCGCGTTCACAACTCCAATCCGCACTGAGATGCGTTTGCTCTCCGCGTTGCGAACTCCCGTCCCGTATAGCACCAGCACGTTCTCATCATCAGACGCGCCGAGATCAACTGCCGCCGGACTACAGATGCCGTTGTCGCACGTGAACACGGGTCGCGTTTCACGTGTTCCGTCCGGGTGCGCGGTGACAATCATCGCGGCGGGAACTCCCCGGCCGCTGCCATCGGCAGCGAAGATTGCGGGGACTACCGGTCGCACTTGAATCTCACTGACGAAGGTACCGGTCGCGCTACTCAAGGTTAACTTCGCCATCCCGATAGCCACACGCGCCGGAACCAGAAAATTCACTTGCGATGGTGATACGAACGTCAGCGGCGCGTCAAAAGTACTGCGGGCGCTGTCTTCGATTCGAAGTTTCACTCCGGCCAACTCAGTGGGCCACGGAAGCGACTGCGGCTGAGCCGTACCGGTGGCCAAATCCGTCCCAAAAGCCGAGGCTAAGGAATCGGGTGCAATCGTCAAGGCGCCGCTCGCCGCGGACGCGGTTGTGAAAGTCGCTTGCGAAACATTGACCGCCACCATGTTCGATCGCGCGGAGATCGCACCCGAAACGGTGAATGCTGCCGTAAACTCGTGCACACCCTCAGCCAGGGAAGGGAGGTCAAGAGTCGCGATACCGGCGCTATTCACTGCGGTGGTGCCGATCTGTGCACCCGCGTCGAACCAGACAACCCCTCCGCCGGAGGGCAGTCCCGCCAATCCGTTCACGCGCGCGGTCAATGAATCGGCTTCCCCCGGATGGATCGAGGCTCTAGACACTTCAAGCGTTACCGAGGGAACCACTACCTGCACCTTGGTGGTGCTGACGAATCGATGCGAAGTTTGCATCGCCGCTGTAGGTCGCCGAGATCGTCTTCTGCCCGGCTGCCGCAAGGCTCACAATTGCTGTCGCACTTTGGGCCGTCAGTCCTACGGTCGCGAGATTTCCGTCATCGGATCGGAAAGCGACGGATCCGGTCGGCGCACCGGCGGACGCATCCACCTTGGCGGTCAACGTGACGCTCTGGCCGCTCATCACGGTAGAGGGCGCCGCGGACACGGTGAGTGTGACGGTCCCCTTTGCAACAGTGATGCTGGTTGGCACAGAGGTGCTGGCCGCCGCCTGCGCATTGCCGGCATAGGCGGCGCTGAGCGTGTGCATTCCTACCTGCAATAGCGGTAATGTCGCCACCGCTTGCCCGTTCGCATCAAGCGCAGCGGATTTGACTACGGATGCCCCATCCAGAACGGAAATGCTGCCGGCCGGCATCGGATTCCCCGAAACGCGCACGCGTACAGTCACCGGTTGACCATAAGTTGATTGCCTCGGTTCAATGCTGGTGATCTCAGTTGTGGTCGGGCTTGGACCCAATTGGAACACCAGGGGCGCCGAAGTGCTCGGTTTCGAGTTCGCATTACCCGAATAAGTAGCCGTCACGGTATGACTGCCTGGACCGAAAGCAATCGTATAGAAGTACCCCACACCGAGGTTATTCAACGTCACCGTCGCGAACAGGGTAGTGCCCTCGTACAGGGAAACCGCGCCCGACGCGGTGCCTGCATCCGCGATCACGCTCGCTTCGATCGCCTCAATCTTTCCGGTTGGACCCGGTACGGCAGACAACAACACCTGCGTTCGTACGAGGTCGACCGTGCAGGTCTCCGGACTGGACTCAGCCGCTGCGTAGTTTGAGTCTCCGGAATAGGACGCAACCAACGTATGCGATCCAGGACCCGCATACCGAGTCATGAAGGTAAACGACCCGCCGCTCAGCGGCCCGGTGGTGATCGTCGCCGAGCCATCCCGCAAGGTAACCGTCCCCGTCGGGACAGGCCCTCCCGTCGCAGACTGGACGAATACTGTAATCGGGACGTCCATACCCCATGGAACGGTCGACGGAACCGACACCGCAATCTGTGCAGTGCTGAGCGCCGAATTCACGGCTGCATCAACCGCCATCGCTGAAAACAGCCCGAAGGAACTGCTGAATAAAAGTAAAAAGACCCGAATCACTTTATTCAGATTAGAGAAGATGCGCACCAATTCACAATTACCCCATGGGAATATCTGCGAGATCTCGACGCGCGCTCAGACTATCGCTGCCAGACGCGGACCCAATCCACCGTTAATTCCTGCGGGAATTGCGTGGATGCGTCGGGATAGCCGGGCCAACCGCCGCCCACCGCGAGGTTCAGCAGGATATAGAAAGGATGGTCGAAAACCCACTTTGCGCCACTCGGTAAATTTTTGGGCGTGACGACTTGGTAAGGCTTGCCGTCGAAGAGGAATTCGAGCCGGTCCTTAGTCCAGATGGCTTCGAAAACATGGAAATCGGCGGCAATGCGCTGAGAGAAGTCGAACTTCTCGCCGATCCCGCCTTTGCCGGAATACCCGGGACCGTGAACCGTCGCATGAACAGTGTTCGGTTCCTTCCCGATGTTTTCCATGATGTCGATCTCGCCGCACTGAGGCCAGCCGACTTTACTGTCATTGCTACCGAGCATCCAGAAGGCGGCCCAGATCCCTTGTCCGAACGGAATTCGGATTCGGGCCGCGATGCGGCCATAGGTGAAATCGAACTTGCCCAGGGTCTTTAGGCGGCCGGAGGTGTACCCTCCCGCTGACGTTTTGATGGCTTTGATGACGAGGTCCCCTTTGCCATCCAGCGAAACATTTTCGGTGTTGTTCGTGTAGACCTCCAGTTCGCGATTACCCCATCCGTTACCGCCCAGATCGTACACCCACTTGGAAGCATCGGGCCGGGCTCCCGCCGGTCCGTTGAATTCATCACTGAACACGAGTTTCCATGGGGGTGATTGAGCGGCGAGTGTGGCTGCGGAGAACAGCAGTAAAACCAGCGCGCGGGTTTTCACGGCCTCATCATAGCGCGGCAGTGGGGAGAGAAGAGCGCCGGGTGGGCCGCGTAGCGGCAAATAACTTATAAGTAGCCACCACGTCAGTTGTGTACTTCGAAGGAGTGTTGATGCGCGTCAATTTGATATTTCCGGCACTGATGGCGCTGGTCTTGATATCGGCGGCTATCGGATTTTGCGCGGCGAATCGGTAGTGCTTAAGCCAGACACGAGCGAGTAGACACCGATGCCGATGACTACAACGCCGCCCGCAAGATGCACGCGTCGGATCCAAATCGAGATTCGAGGCGACTATCGCGAAACCCATGAATTCAGAGCGGAATCGGTGAAGGTGTTCACACGTGAATCGCCTAGGTTGGAGCGGAGTGTTTCGCCTGTTTGTAGTCACGTCCCCGCTCTCATATTTGTCGTTCGCGTGAAAACGGACACTTTTGGAGATTGCTGTGCCGAACCGCCGGAGGTATCTCCACCGGCGCAATTACGTTGCAGTGGAAAGGTTATTCTGAATACTGAACTGAATGCACGCACCCATCCAACGTTGGCTGGCAGTCGATCGCCATTTTTTACTGCCCTTAGTTCTTTTGTGTTGTGTCTTTCTTTTTTTCGCAGTTCTGTCTGCTGGCTACCCTGGATTGCAATACGATGAGCTGCTCTTTGCTTTGCCGATCTACAGCGATCGGGGCGTCGCGTATTCGCGGACCGTTGCCGGCCATCACATTCCCCTGATGCTCATGACTTATCTGGGTGCATTAAGACATGGGCATACTTACTGCCGTTGAAGCTCTTCGGCCCATCGATTTACACGGTGCGCCTTCCGGTAGTCGCGTCGGGTATGTGCGTGCTCATCATGCTCTATTACTCGATTCGCGTGTTATTGAACGCCCGGACGGCAATAATTGCGACGGCTCTGTTGGCTACTGATGCTATTTTCATCCTCACGACCACGATGGATTGGGGCCCAGTGGCGTTTCAACACCTGCTGTTTGTTTCAGCATTGTCGTGCCTCGTGAGATTCATCAGTAGCGGGCGGCGATGGTGGCCGGCCGAACTGTTAGGGTGAGCGGGACAGTAGGCATAAGCACCATCAACATCATTGTTTGCACGAAGATGCCACTCGTTGTCGAATCGAGCAAGATCTGTCCACCATCAGAATCCCAAGGGCACGTGCTATGGTTATTGACAAAATCAGAGTCGTAAATAATTGAGTTCCGTGTACCGCTGCTGAAATAGACGGCGTTCGCGCCAATGCCGCTAAATAGGAATTATAGATCCCTATATCTGTATTATTGTTGTACTCGTTGAATGTTAATACGCCGACATATTTCGCATCGTAGAAGTGGCAGTACTGAATATAGGTGTAATAGTTCACGCTAACCGAGTAATCTGGAGCGTTCCTAAACGTCGAGTTGGTTATCCAATTGTTCCAAGATCCAGTTTGAACTTCAAATCCACGTAGGCGCCGCCGGCGTATGTCGCCCGATTGCCATCAAACACTAAATTATTCACGGTAACGCCGGCCACCGTTGATGAGATATTCATGATATTGCGGATATAACCCATTCGTTTCAGTGTCACTTGGCCAAGGTAGTTGGTATTCCCTTCAGCTCTTACGGCGCGCTCGATGGCAATCGGGCTGCCTGTCACATCCCAAGGGACAGGTGTGCTACCCGACCAGTTTGGATCGAGCGTGCAAGTGGACCCCGAGCCAGAGGATGACACACAGGTCCTGAAATGAGCAAGATCCAGCGCATGCAAGTTCGCTGCGCCGAACAGAATGAACGGAAATGCGAATCGTATGAAAGATCTGAAAAGGTTATAAGTCATGGCATTACACCTCTGTTAATGAGCTTTACGCGCAATTGTCAGTCGAATAGTCCGGGCTGTTTCCGGACGAACCATGCGCAATAAGCGGTTTCCTAATTCTACAATTCGCGCTTGATGTGAATCCCGGAACGGGCGTAGAAGCGAATTGTCAGCCTCGTCCAGCATGGCTCCCTGTTTTTTGCCGCGAAATACTGCGAGGCCTTGCGTACGCAGTGCAGCTAAACTAGTCTGAAACTCCTTCACAGCATCGTCCAGAATTAGGGCTTCCGACGCGTCAAATCCCATTCGTTCGATGTACATCTGACGTCGCAGTCCTCGTTCTGCCGTAGGTAGGGATGGGTCTCCCATGGATGTAAAGACATACTGGAAATAGTCCGATTCCGAGGGTGGTCTGCTAAGTTTTGGCTGCGCCGATAACGCGTTGTGGACAAAAAAGAAACACAATAACGGAAAAAGTGTTCGCAACATACGGAGAGTCTAACAGGGATCGAATTCCGCTCAACGGATAAAGAGGCCGTATTAGGCAGTTATTGGAGGCCACGAGAACGGGTAAGTCGACGCAAGGGCTGTGGCACTGTTCGACGCATTTGTGACGAATTAAGAACGGTGTTGAGCCACAAACTGGTAAGGGATAAGAATTGGTTCGCAGCAGGAGGTGCATCAGCCGATTGCGCCGAGTTCATCCCGACGCGATCGCTGTCTTGAGCCGAGTCCGTCTGATGATCGTTCGCCCGGCGCGCGTAAGCCATCGGTGAACATCGCGCCCATCAGGCCTGCCGTGCTCGCGAACTGTGATCCGCGGCAACCGCCAATATGCCGATTCGAGCGGCGCGGTAGCTACACTACTCGCACTACGACCACTGTCATATCGTCGTGCTGGGGCGCGCCATTCGCGAACGCATCGGCGTCCGCGATCAATCGCTCGATGATCTGCGCCGCCGGAGCAGTTTCGACAATCGTGGTACTGCCTCTGCCCGCAGCGGCCGCGGAACATGCATAACATCCCCGCACGGTTGCGATCATCTGTTCCTCGCCGAACTCCTCCTCGGCCAGGTTCATCGCCTCAGAGATGCCGTCGGTGAAAGCCACCAGCACATCGCCCGGCTCGAGCCGTAGCGAGGACTGTTCATAGCGCCCCCCACGAAACAGCCCAACCACCGGGCCACCGTCTTCGAGACGGATCACCTCGTCGCCGCGAAACAGCATCGGAGCGTTGTGGCCTCCGTTTACGTAGGTCAGCACGCGGGTCGGCGGATCATACTGGGCGTAGAAGAATGTCGCGTACTTGTTCGAGGGAGACGCGTCGTAGATCAGCCGGTTCATATTTGCCATGAGGCCCGCCAAATCCGATGACGCGGAAATCGCCTGGCTTCGCAAACAGGCTTGCAGGCTCGCCATCAGCAGGGCCGCAGGAATCCCCTTGCCCGAGACATCGCCGATCGCGATCCCGAACTGTCCGTTCGGAACGGGAACGAAATCGTAGTAGTCGCCGCCGACGCCTTGGGCGGGACGGCAAGTCCCCGCATACTCGAGTCCCTGGACCGGCGGAAATGCCTGGGGAAACAGGCGCTGCTGTACTTCGCGAGCGATCTCGAGTTCCCGATTCAGCCGTTCCCGCTGCGCCACCTCGCTCGCCACCGCCGCCGTGAGTCGGCTGTTCTCAAGAGCCAGTCCGGTTTGGATCGCAACTGAACGCAACAGCTTCAGATCCGTGGACGAATACGGCTGTTCCGACTGCTTTCCGCCCAGTGCGATGAACCCGTGAATCTCTTCCTTCACTGCCAGCGGCAGCACCAGTTCGGGTTCAAGCCGCAACAGCATCTCGGTTTCCTCGCGCCGCAATGTGTGGACCCAGCAGTTCGGGTTGTCGGCAAACACCGGCAGCGGGCCGCCTTCCTTGCGCAGCGTGGCGATCACGGTGGATTGAACGGGAATGCGGATGGGCGGCGGCTGGTCGAAGCCGCAAGCATAGGCCGGTTCGTAGGCGTCGCCCTCGCGGAGCAGCATCGCGAGTTTCCCGACGTGCAACGAATCCGACAACTTCTGCCCGACCGTTTCGAGCAGCGGGCGAGTCTCGACAATCGTTCGGACCTTGTCGCTGAGGTCCGAGAGTATCTGCTCGGAATCGTAGGCTTCGCGGAAGAATTTGCGGTCGAGCCACAGGGAAGCGCGCTCCGCTCCGCGCCGTAGGAGCAGGATCGCCAAGGCGCCGCCCGTAACGATGATGAGCGTGCGGGGACGGTTCATTCTGTCATGAGCCGCAGCATCGAACATGTACGTCATCATCGCGATTACCGCCAGAACGCGAACCGCGGTCATGCCCCTGCGCGCGAGCGTGTATTGCAGGCCCTGCCGCAGCACCATCCGTACTTCCATCGCGTGCTGCACTACAATCACATACGCCATCGTCACCGGGAACAGGAACAGCAGGAGCAGCGCCGGAATGGTGTACCATCGCGGCAGCGCCTCCATCCTCGTACGGCCGAACAATGCGATGAGTTGGCCCACGAATAGCGGAGTGAGGCTGATCGCTGTTCCCCACAGCATCATGCGAATTCTGCGACGCGCGTCGGGCGAGGGCAGCTTTCCGCTTTTATAGCCGAGGTTCCAGAAGAAAAACGAGATGGGAACGGCATAGATGCCGAGCAGGTACGGCGCCATGACGCGCGCAACGCCAGACCACGGGACTGCTGCAGGCCACGACTCGACCGACAGGACCGATACGGCGCTGACAATCACCACCCAGACCGCTGCCGGCGCGATCACAACCCAGGGAACCCATCGGAGGCGCTTCCGGAACGTGATCTGTTCGGGGAAGTAAATGCCGAACAGGCACATCCATACCGGCCAGCTATTCGCCCACGCTTCCGAGAACACGACCGCCAGCGGACGAATGCCGGGTTCCCACCCGTAGGCGATGTCACCCGCGGATGCGGTCTCGGCGAAGCTCAGCATCAAGGCCAGCACGAGCCATGCAAGCGGATCGAACGGACGTTGGAATGCCACAAGGAATCCGAGCGCGACGCATAAAAGCGGTGTCAGCACGTGCAGCAAAACATCGAAAGAAGCGCGGGCCCAAACGCCGCCCTGTTGTGTCCCGAGCGGCACATCGACATTTGCCCGGGCCGGTCCCCGTTCAACAGTCAACTGCAACTTGCCGCCCGGGCTCGATGCCCGTAACGCGCGCGCTATCGTGCCGATGCCGGCCATCGGCGTGCCGTTGACGTTGACGATCACATCGCCTGCCCGAAGACCGGCGGCCGAAGCCGTATCGCCGACGGATGCGACTCGATTCCCCGGCAGTCCCAACGTGAAAGGCTCCTGGATAGTGCCGCCGGGGTTCGACAGACGGCTGACGATTTCCCAGGACAAACGCGCCTGGTAAGCCAGGGTCAGCAGGGCCAGAACCGCCAAAATCGGAATGGCGATGCGTTGATCAAAAAGCCGTTTCATCGGATGAGCTCCGGAAGGGTAGACATAAGTATCGCACGTCGAAGTCGTAAATCAGTTCAACGCTTCCGCTATCCTGAAAATGACTCTACTATGCCGTTTGCTTCCATTCCGGAGGCCATTGAGGATTTTCGGGCGGGCCGGGTGCTCATTGTCGTGGACGATGAGGACCGGGAGAATGAAGGTGATCTTACGGTCGCCGCCGAGAAGGTCACTCCGGAAATCATCAATTTCATGGCTCGTTTCGGGCGGGGTCTGATCTGTCTGCCCCTGGCTCCCGAGATCTGCGACCGTCTGCAACTTCCGCCCATGTCGCGGAGCAATACGTCGCGGTTCGGCACGGCGTTCTGCGAATCGATTGAGGCACGCGAAGGAGTTACAACGGGGATCTCGGCGTTCGACCGTGCCCATACCATTCGGGTTGCCATCGATTCCGCGTCGCGTCCCAGCGATTTGGCGCGGCCCGGACACGTGTTTCCGCTTCGCGCGCGGGAGGGCGGTGTGCTGGTTCGGGCCGGACAAACGGAGGCTGCTGTCGACTTGGCGCGGCTGGCTGGTCTTCAATCGGGCGGTGTCATCTGCGAAATCATGAACGAAGACGGGTCGATGGCGCGGCGGCCGCAACTCGAGGAGTTTTGCGAAAAGCACGGACTTCGGATGATCTCCGTCGCCGAACTGATCCGTTACCGGCTGCAGAACGAGTGTTTCATCCGGCGTCATGCGGAAGGATGCCTGACCACGGAGTTCGGCGAGTTCCGGTTGATTCAGTACGCCACGTCGCTCGGGCGCGAGATGCATCTGGCGCTGGTGCGCGGAGAAGTGGCGGGTGCCGAGGACGTGCTGGTTCGCATGCACGCACATTGCGTTCTCGGCGACGTATTCGGATCGGCACAATGCAATTGCCAGGCGACGCTCCGCGCCGCGCTTCGCAAGATCAGCGAAGCCGGGCTCGGCGTGCTCGTGTATCTGCACCAGACAGGGCCCGGGCTCAAGATCGCTGCCGAAAATGGAACAAGCCGGCTGGTGACGCATGGTGCCCAACCGAACTTTCCCTCTTCAGACCTGCCGGCTTATCAGCACGAGATTGGCATCGGAGCGCAAATCCTCGCGGATCTCGGTTTATCGACGATCCGGCTACTGACGAACCATCCGCGCCGCATTCCCGGGCTCGAGGGGTTCGGGATTCATATTGTGGAACAGGTTCCGGCGCTTAATCCCTGAACGACCGCGGCCGGTCTACTGGGTTTCGTCCGTCACCTCGATCGCGTTGATCAGGGCGTAGTTGCGAATTGGAACAAACTGAAGCACGAGCTTCCCCTGGGCGTTCGGCGCGATGTGCCGGAAAGTGCGGGTCAGCGCCCGCAAGCAGCCGCCCGCTTCTCGAAAGATGTCGAAGTTGCGCAGTAGTGCCTCGCCGTTCAAATAGACGTCGAACTGCCTCGCGCCCGCGCCGCCTCCGCCCGGCCGTCCGGGTCCGAACCAGCTTTCGCAAAAGTAGAGCTTGACGGTGTACCGGCTGTTTTCGGCAACCGGGATCGCGTAGCTGAAGTTTCCGTACCGCTCGTTCTGAAAGATTTCGGATTCGTCGGCGCCCGCCACTCGCTCGTGCCGCAAAACCATCTGCCCGCCGGTATAGAAATGATCAGGCTGCCATTTCCCGACCGGCGTGTCACGAGCAACGATCCGGACAGGCAGCATCCGGCCCGGTGTGCCAGGCACGATTTCGATGGCATTGATGAAAGGCTTTTCCTTCATCGTAGGGCGGAATTCGAGATGAAGTTTGCCGGCAGCGTCCGGACGAATGTCTTTGAATACCTTTACGTTCGCGGTATTGCTTCCGCCCACATCCGAAAGCATGTCTGCGGCGGAGAACAGCGGTTTTCCATTCGCCAGAACGCTGAAGATGCGGCTCGACTCGCCACCTCCGGCGACATTGCCCTCTCCAAATACGGTCTCGGCGAAGTACAACCGTAGTTCGTATGTGCCGGGATTCAATGGGATGTCATAGGCGAACTCCCCTTCGCGACGATTCAGGAAGATCACCGGATCGAGAGATCGCGCGATTGGGCGCGGAGGGACGTTCGCCGCGTCGCCGCCGATGAAGAACCGGTCGGGTCCCCACTGGTTGCCGAGCCGGTCGACATACCGCGCAACCGATGACCCGGCGAGTAGACGAACCTCCGGACCCGGTTGTGGAATCGGACGGTCGGCTATCACCGTCGCCGATTCCGGACTCTCCGGCCCGAACGCACGGACCCGGTAGGCGGAAACCACCAGAAGCACGACAATCAGCGCCAGACCGGCAATTATGCCGAACCGTTTTATCCACAAACCAGCCGGCTGGGGCGGATTCGTTACGATGTCCGGCCGGCGCGGCTTTGGTTCCGGTAACGCGATGGCGGGAATCGCCCCGATCTCGGACACCGGCGGCGGAGTGAGGCTAAGGAGAGTCTCCGGTTCGATGCGGTCGAACTGAGGAACATAGCTTCCTGAAGGCAGCCGTATTTGAAGTGTGTGTGACCGGCCCGGCCCGCTATAGTAATCCTGCAGTTTCTTCCGCAGCCGGTGCGCCTCCACCCGGACTATGGAATCTTTCTTCTGATCGAAATCGGCGGGGCGCCCGAGGGCCTGGGTCGCAACATTGTATTCCTTGATTTGATCCGCGTTCCCCTCGAAGGTTCGCTGGCAGATGTATTTCAGAAACAGCGCCAGACTGGCCGAGCGCGAAAAGATACCCGTGTTAAGTATTGTCTCGAGCTCTGCGCGTTCAGCACAGTAGTCGTGTGGTTCTTGCTTTGTCAACAGAGACCCGCCCCAGGTTGTTCAGCAGTATATACCATCGTCGCGGAATGTGTAAATACAATGTTTTGCGCAAAGTGTAACCGTAAAGGGCGGAGGTCGTTAACCGTCCGTAATTTGAACTGTAACGGTACGCCGAATCAATCACTTGAAGCGCTAGCCCCCGGAACGGTAGCCGCTTTATCCTCGACAGCCTGAACTAGTGCGTTTATATTAGTCCAAGTCTTCACTACTGGGTTTCTGTAGAGAACTCCGGCTTTGTCGGACGTTAAACGAATGCACATGAGGGGTGTCCATGTTTAGACTGAACCGCCGTTGGGCTCTGTTCATCCTGGGAACCGTGTTATCGGTAGCCACGATGTTCGGGCAGGGCATCACGGGAACACTGACGGGTACGGTGCTGGATAACAGCCAGGCCGTGATTCCGAATGTGACGGTCGTTGTAAAGAATGAGCAGTCGGGTGATACGCGCCGGACGGTGACGAACCAGGACGGGTATTTTACCGTTGCCGCTCTTCCGGCGGGTTCGTACACGGTCACGATCGAGTCATCGGGTTTTAAGAAGTACGAGAACACCGGGCTGACCTTTACCGGCGCCGAGAAGCGCAACGTCACGGTGGTGCTCGAGGTCGGTACGGCTACCGAGCAAGTGACCGTTTCCGCTGAGGCCGCGACGATTACGCCTACAGATTCCGGTGAAAAATCTACCGTCATCACCACCCAGATGTTGCAGGACATTTCGGTAGTGGGCCGCAGTGCTGCCGAATTCATCAAGATCATGCCGGGGATGGCGCAGACCGGTTCCGGCGTCGAAAACAAGGCCGGTTACAACGGCGAAGTGATCGGGATTAACGGCAACGGCGAGGGTGGGAAGCAGAGTGCGCTCGGCAACTTCGCCGCCAACGGCACGCGTCCTGAGTCGATGGACATCACGGCGGATGGTTCGCACGTTTCGGATCCAGGTTGCAACTGCGCGACCCCAGTGAATCCGAACACCGACATGATCCAGGAGTTCAAGGTTCTGACTTCGAACTTCTCCGCCGAGAATTCAAAAGGACCGATCGTGCTGAACTCGATCTCCAAATCGGGTGGCAAGGATTTCCACGGCACCGGTTACCTGTATGCCCGCCATTATTCGATGAACTCGAACGAGTGGCGTCTGAATAAGACCGGTCAGGACAAGCCCCAGAATAAGTACTTCTTCCCGGGCGGCAATATCGGTGGTCCCGTTCTGATTCCCGGCACGAACTTCAACAAGAATCGCGACAAATTGTTCTTCTTCACCGGCTACGAGTATTATGCGCAGACGCTCGACACGGGTGTACTCAGCGCATTTGTTCCGACTGACCAGATGTTCGCCGGAAACTTCAGCCCGGCCTACCTGGCCACGCTCGGCCCGAAAATACCGTCCGGGATCGGTACCAACGTCAAAACGGATCAGTTTCCGGGCGGAATGATCCCGTTGAGTCAAATGGACCCGGGCGGTCTGGCACTGGCAAAGCTTTATCCGAAGCCAAACGTAAACTCAGCGGCCGAGGGCGACGGTTTCAACTATGTCAAAGCGTTGGACGTGGATCAGAACAGCTATCAATGGCTGAGCCGTGTTGACTATTCGATCAGCGACAACACCAAGCTGTTCGTGCGCTACAACCTTCAGAACGAACTGCAACAGTTCCCGGTCGGGTTGTGGTGGCGCAACCCGCAGCAGGTTCCTTATCCCTCGAATATCAGTGCCAAGAACCAGTCGCAGTCGGTGTCTGCGAGTTTGACGAACGTTTTGAGCCCCACGCTGACCAACGAATTCGTCGCGGGATATACCTATATCGACTTCCCGAACACGTTCGATAGTCCGGAGAAGGTCAGCCGTGCAGCGGTCGGCTACCCGTACAAGGGTCTCTATAAGAACGGCATCGATCTGATTCCGCAGGTGACGAGTTGGGCGTCGAGCGTCGCCACCATGTTGAATCCATCGGGATTCGAACTCGGACCTGGTGGCAACAACCTATTTGCAGTGAAGCATCTGCCGAGTTTCTCCGACAACGTTTCGAAGGTTTGGGGAACGCATACGCTGAAGTTCGGCATGTACTACGAGAAGATCATCAACAACCAGCCGTCGAACAACAATTCCAATGACCAGTTGGTGTTCGCCGACTGGGGCAGCAACTCGTCGGGGAATGGCTATTCCGACCTGCTGCTCGGCCGCGTGGCGCAGTACAACGGCAACAACTACAACATCCTGCACAACGAAGGGCTGAATATCCTCGAGTTCTTTGCGCAGGATTCCTGGAAGGTCAGTCGCCGGTTAACGCTCGAATACGGAATTCGATTTCAGCATCTGGGCAATTGGTACGATCGCCAGGGCGTGGGATTCGCGGTTTTCGATCCGTCCGCATATTCTAATGATCCAAGCTTGCTTGGAACATTTACCGGCTTGAAGTGGCACAAGCAGAATCCGGAAATTCCTCTATCGGGATTCCCGACGCCGACTCTGCAATACTCGCCGCGGTTCGGATTCGCGTACGACATTTTCGGCAACGGCAACACAGTGCTTCGCGGCGGATTCGGCGTGTTCCGTTATCCAAACCCGCAGTTCACCGATCCGCTCGACCCGGCTGCAGGAGTCCGCGCATTTTGCGCGAATTCCTGCAATGGCGTCACGCTGCAGGAAGTCGAGACAATTCAACCGCAACTTACGCGAACGAGTATCACTGTCGCCGACTTGAACGACGATAAGTTCCCGGTGACCTACAGCTATAGCTTCACGATTTCGCAAAGGCTGCCGGGCAAGAGTCTGTTCGAAATTGCATATGTTGGGAACAAGAGTGACAACCTTCTCAACAACGGGTTGGGCAACTTCGACGCGATTCCATACGGAACGCTGTTGAACTACCCCGATCCGAACAACGTCGACGTAGATTCGCTCCGTAAATTCCAAAACTACCAAGGGATCACTCTGCGCCAGCACAACGTATATCAGAATTACAACGGTCTGCAGACCAGTTGGAACCGGCAGTCCGGACGCAGCGTGTTTACCGTGAACTATACCTGGTCGAAGGCGCTTGGCATCCGCGGAGGAAGCCAGGGCAACACGGCTAATCAAATCGACATCCGGCAGAACTATGGCCCGCTGGCATACGACCGTTCGCACATCTTCAACGCCGCGTATTCCTATGATTTCCCGACGTGGTTCAAGGGAAATAAGGTGATCGGCGGAATGGTGAATGGGTGGCAGATCTCCGGCATCACCCAGCTCCAAAGCGGCGTGAACCTTCAGGCGGCGGGCACAAACAACGCCAACTTCAACCTCTCCGGACAGTTGCCGGATGGCGGCGCACTCAACAACAAAACGGTAGCGGGCACTCCCGACGTCAGCTTGGCACCGGTGTTGACCTGCGATCCGACATCCAACCTCAGCGACGGCCAGTACATCAACGGGAGTTGCTTTGCCCTGCCGTCACCCGGACACAACGGCGATTACGTTTTCCCGTACATCAAAGGGCCGGCTTTCTTCAACAGCGATATCTCGTTGTTCAAGAACTTTGCGATTGGGGAGAATCGGAAGGTGCAGTTCCGGGCCTCTGCATTCAACTTTTTGAACCATCCGCTCCGGTCCTTCATCGATAGCGACCCGAACTCGAGCCTCAATTTTGGCACAAACGGCAAGCTCGAGAACAACCGGTTCGGCTTCGCCGACACGAAGTTCGGACGCCGGGCCATCCAGCTCGCGATCAAGTTCTACTTCTAGGTCCCCCTTCACCTAAGACTCTCGGGGACGCGTCACCAGCCGCGTCCCCGTTTTTTATACTGAAGTAATCTCGCATGTCGTACCGGGCCGCCGCTTTCTTCGTTTGTACTCTGGCTGCCGCCCAGAACCAATCGCCGCAGCAAGAGCTGGCGGCCGCCATCGCGGACCACGAAGCAGGGCGCTATGAGAAGGCGATTGAAGAGTATCGGGCGGTGCTGGCCATTCAGGATATAGCTCAGGTGCGATCGAACCTCGGCGCCGCGCTGGCGCATCTCGGCCGCTTCGATGAGGCGATCGAGGAGTACCATCGATCGGTAAAGGCCGACGGGCGGAACCCTGGCTCCCGGTTTAATCTCGGCCTTGCCTATTACAAGACCGCGCGAATGAAGGAGGCGATCGAACAGTTCGAACAGGTTCGCGTCCTCCAACCGGAGAATCGCAAAGCGCTAATGCTACTTGCGGATTCCTACTTTCGCCTCGGGGACTTCAAACGAACAATCGAAACGTTATCGCCCTACGAATCCGTTTTGCGCGATGATCGCGCGTTCGCCTACCTGCTGGGAACGGCGCTGATCCGCGACAACCAGGTGGCGCGCGGCCAGCGTCTGGTCGATCTCATTCTGCGCGATGCGAACTCAGCCGAGGCTCTGATGTTGATGGGCACCTCGAAATTCCAGTCGCACGATTTTGCCGGCGCGCTCACCGATCTGAAGCGGGCCGTCGAGGCGAACCCAAAACACCCCGGCGTTCAGACCTTCTATGGAATGGCGCTGCTCGCGACGGGAGACGCCGCTGGCGCCATGCGCGCTTTCCGCGAGGGGCTGAGTCAGGACCCAAACGACTTCGAAGCGAACCTGAATGTTGGATCGCTGTTGAAACAGGATCAACAAAACGCCGAGGCGCTGAAATACCTGGAGCATGCGCTCGAACTCCGGCCCGGCGATCCGGGAACGAGATACCAGATCGCGATCGTCCACCTCGCGCAGGGAATGGTGGATCAGTCGGCAGGTGAACTGGAGTCCCTGGTGAAGGACCATCCGGATTTCGTTGAGGCGCACGTTTCGCTGGCGACCGCTTATTATCGTTTGAAGCGCAAGGGAGACGGCGACCGGGAGCGGAAGATCGTCCTGCAACTCAACAGCGAACGGCAGGCGCAGCAGCCGGGGGTGAAGAATTGATGCGTGGGTTCGTTCTGTTTTTCGCCACCGCACTGATCGCCGCCGCTCAGACGCCATTTCCGAAAGTGTCGGCCGAAGCCACGGCGGCGCGCGAAGCCAACGACATAGGGAAGGCGGTGGATCTGTACCGCCAATCCGTGAAGTTGAAGCCGGATTGGAAAGAGGGCTGGTGGTATCTGGGTACCTTGCTGTACGAGGCAGATCTGTATGCGGACTCCCGAGATGCTTTCCGCCGGTTCAATCTGCTTGAGAAGGACAGCGCCCCCGGACTCGTCATGGTGGGGCTCTGCGAATATCAAACGCGTGAGTACGACCGCGCGATGCTGCACCTGGAACGCGGTCGGCAGTTGGGCGTGGGAACGAACCGCGAACTGGACAATGTTTCACGGTACCATCTGGCGCTGCTGCTGATTCGCGACTCTCAGTACGAGCGCGCGAACGAACTGCTTGCGGCGTTTGCGCGCCTCGGCAACGACCGGAACACGATCATCGAGGCAGAAGGTCTCGCCGGACTTCGGATGCCTATGCTGCCGAACGAGGTGCCGCCCGAAAAGCGGGACATTGTCATATTAGCGGGTCGCGCAATTCACGAGAGCAATGCGCGGAGAGCAGCCAACGCGAAGAAGGGTTTTGAGGAGTTGGTGGCTCGATATCCGAACGCGCCGAATGTTCACTATCTTTACGGTTGCCTTCTTGTGGTAAATGAACCCCAGAAGGCGATGCCCGAACTGAAGCACGAACTCGAGATTTCGCCGAAACACGTACCGGTCCGGGTCGTTCTGGCTTTGGAATACTTAAAGCGGGGCGATGCTGCCGCCGCTCTTCCGTATGCCCGGGAGGCAGTGGAACTCGACCAGAGTTCTTTCATTGCTCACAACGCGTACGGGCGGGCGCTTGTAGAAACGGGAGAGTTGGAGAAAGGAATCAAGGAACTCGAAGCCGCCGCGAAGATGGCCCCCGACAGTCCGGAAACGCGGTACGCTCTGGCAGCGGCGTACTCGAAGGCAGGACGCAAAGAGGACGCCGCGCGCGAACGTGCGGCGTTCGTGAAGTTGAATGAAATTCGCGGTCGTTAGCATCATCGGCCTAGTTCCGCTGCTGGGACAGATCACGGCGCCGGTCGGGGCGGTAGGACGTCCGGTTGCGCTGGACGCCGTGCTGGCAGGTGCGAGCGCGTGCGCCGGATGTCATCAGAAACAATTCGCGGCCTATCGCGCGACTCCGATGGCGCAGGCTTTGATGAGTGGTGCAGCGTCGCCGGTGTTACGCGGGAACACGCGGCTGACGATGGAAAACTCGGGCTACAACTACACCATCGCGCGGCAGGGTAACGAGCCGGTGTATGTGGTGACGAATGGACGGCAGACGATTTCCGCCCCCATCTCCTGGGCATTCGGACACGGCGCCGCGGCGCAGACGTTTGTCCTCGAGCACGAAGGCCATTGGTATGAGAGCCGCGTTTCCTATTACGTCGCGATCAAAGGGCTCGATCTCACGATGGGTGCCGCAAATACGACTCCGGCCAATATCGACGAGGCATTCGGGCGACGAATGGACGACGCCGACACGCGGCAATGTTTCGGATGCCACAGCACCGGTGGACTCCGCGGTAACGTACTGGAGTGGTCGAAAATGACCGTCGGCGTCTGGTGCGAAAGCTGCCACGGACCGGCCGCGGACCACATCGCCAAGAAAGCCGCGATGCCTTCGCTGGCGAAGCTGTCCACCGAAGAACAATCCGATTTTTGCGGCGCTTGCCACCGCACCTGGGCGCAGGTCGCCGGGTCGCCCCTGCGCGGTCCAAACAACGTACGGTTCCAACCGTACCGCCTCACCAACTCGAAATGCTACGACGCTTCCGACGCGAGGATCCGATGCACGGCCTGCCACGACCCTCACGGATCCGTCGTTCGGGATATTTCCTTCTACGACTCGAAATGCCAGGCGTGCCATGCGACCGCTGATGGAAAGCGCTGCCCCGTGGGAACTCGAGACTGCGCCTCGTGTCACATGCCGCGAGTCGAACTCCCCGCTTCGCATTTCACGTTTACCGATCACCAGATTCGCGTCGCACGAAAGGGCGACCCCTACCCGAACTAGCCATGAAACGTTATGCAGCAGCCGCTCTGGCCTTCGCGGCCGTCGCCATCGCGCAACAAACTCCTCCAGCGATCCGCGGCGGCACCAACGAGGTCCTGCTCGATCTCGTCGTGCGCGACAAAAAGGGGCACCCCATCCGCGATCTGAAACCGGAAGAGATTCAGATCACCGATGAAGGCGTGCCGCAGGTGATCCGCGGGTTTCATTTGGTGGATGGGCAGGCTCCGGCGCCCGCGTCGGGTACTGAACCGCAATCAAGCGATAGCGTGAGCCGGCTCGATCCGAACCGCCAGGTCCGGCTGGTGACGCTGATTTTCGATCGCCTGGGAAACGATCCGCGGCGCCTGTCCAAGCAGGCCGCCATGGACCTGATCAGCGCCGGTGCCGAGCAGAACCTGTACTACTCGGTATTTGCCATCGACCAGCGTCTGTCGATCCTCCAACAATTCACCAACGATCGCGCCTTGTTGAAGCGCGCCATCGAACGCGCGACATCGGGAGCCTACTCGTCGTTTCCCGATCTCTCCGACCAGATCCAAAACACGTTGAAAGAATCCGCGAGCGCCGACACCGCGACCGGGGCCGGAGTGAGTTCGAACAGCATGGGTGACAGCGCTGCCGCGGCTGCCATGGCCCGCATGCAACTCAACATGCTCGAATTTTCGCAAGCCGCTTCGCGCGAACAGCAGGGACGGGCTTCGATCTTCGCTCTGCTCGCCGTCGTCAAAGAACAGGACCGGCTGCCCGGCCGCAAGACGGTGATGTATTTCTCCGAAGGTTTGCAGGTGCCGGCGAGTTTGGCAGAATATTTCCAACAGACCATCGGCGCGGCGAATCACGCGAACGTCAGCGTTTATGCGATCGACGCGCGCGGCCTGATGACCGACCGGCTCAATGCTCAATCCACCGAGATGCTGGGGCAGGCGGCGCAATCGAGCATGAACCAGGCCACGGCGGCGAGCAAGAACCAGCAGGCGGCCGTCACGCCCGATCAGGCCAAAATTTTCGATAAGGCCGAGGACGCCATTCGGGCCAACTCGCAAAACGCACTCGCCGATCTTGCCGAGTCGACCGGTGGATTCCTGATCGCGAACACCAACGACTTTCGCCAACCCTTGCGCCACATCGCCGAAGACGTTCGATCGTACTACGCCATCACCTACGCGCCGAAAATCGATGAGTTCGACGGTTCGTTCCGTAAAATCGCCGTACACGTCGCGCGTCCGGACGTTCGTGTTCAGAGCCGTTCGGGATATTTCGCGCTGCCCTACGTTCAGGGCATCTCGCTGATGGCTTTTGAAGTGCCGATGTTAAAGGCGCTGTCGACCACGCCCCTGCCGCGCGCCTTCGAGTTCCACTCCGCGGCAATGCACTTCGCTCCCGGCTATTACAGCGTTGCGTTCGAGGTCCCGCTCCAGAACGTCTCCTTCAGCGAGAACAAGGAGAGCAACAGCTACCACGGTCACATCTCGGTGCTCGCGCTGCTGAAGAATGCCCAGGGTGGAGTCGTCGACAAGTTGTCGCGCGACGTGCCGTTCCGGGTACCCGCGGACAAACTCGAACAAACGCGGCGCGGAGTCTTCAACACGATCCTTTATTTCCAGGCGCCCCCGGGACGGTACACGCTCGAGTCCGCGGTGCTGGACCGCGAGAATCTCAAAGTCTCAACCCGGCGTTCGGTTTTGATGGTGACCCCCCATCCCGGCGGAGTGGCGATGTCGAGCCTCGCGGTGATCCGTCGTGTCGAGCAATCCACCGAACCCGACAGTCCCGATGATCCGTGGCATTTTTCCGGCGGGAAGGTGACCCCGAGCTTGAGCGGTGAGGTCTCCGGCGCCGTCTCGTTCTATTTCGTCGTGTACCCGCAGAACGGAACTGCCGAAAAGCCTCAACTCACGTTGCAATTCCTGAAGGACGGCCAGGCTGTGGCGCAGGCCAAGCCCGAGTTGCCGGCACCGGACAAACTCGGCCGCATACCCTATGTCGCAACCTCATCCGCATTACCTGCGGGGCAGTACGAGATTCGGGCTGTGGTTGCGCAGGGAGCGACGCGGGCCGAAGAGCACGCCTTCTTTACGGTTCAATGAAAGTAATGCGTTTCACCCGCCGCGAGTTATTGGCCATCTTCGCTGCTGCGCCCCTGGCGAGGACCCAAGCCGTTCCATTGTTCGAAGAGGTGCCGCCCAGCGTATCGGGCATCGAGTGGAAACACGACAATGCGATGTCGCCGAAACGCTGGCTGCCCGAAACCATGGGGCCGGGATGCGCGTTTCTGGACTTCGACAACGACGGCTGGATGGACCTGATGCTGGTGAACAGCGGCCCTTGCGATTTCTTCGAGCCCAAGCAACCGCTTCCGCACGCGCTTTACAAGAACAACCGCGATGGTACATTCACGGACGTGACGGCCAAGGCGGGACTCACGGCGAAACTGTTCGGGCAGGGAATCGCGGTCGGAGATTTCGACAACGACGGCTTCCCGGATATCTTCATTTCCGCGTACGGCAAACCGGTGCTCTATCGCAACAACGGCAACGGCACCTTCACCGACGTTACCGAAAAGGCCGGCATCACGCGGCCCGGCTGGTCCACCTCCGCGGTCTGGTTCGATTACGACGGCGACGGCCGGTTGGACCTTTTCGTGTGTTCGTTCGTTGAGTACAGCTCGCACTCGATTTCCTGCGGAGACAATAAACTCGGCCGCTCGTACTACTGCATTCCCCGCGTCTTCCGTCCCACCGCCAGCGTGCTGTACCACAACAACGGCGACGGCACGTTCACCGAGGTGAGCAAGGGCACGGATATCGCAAAGGCACTCGGGAAAGGGCTCGGGGTCGTCGCCACCGACGTCAACAACGACGGCCGCATGGACCTGTTCGTCTCGAACGACACGGTGCAGGATTTTCTGTTCATCAACCGCGGCGCGAATAAATGGGAAGAGATTGCGCTCGCGGCCGAGGTGGGATTCAGCGATAACGGCCAGGCGCGTTCTGGCATGGGCGTGGACGCCGGAGACATCGACGGCGATGGCTGGGACGACCTGTTCGTCGCGAATGTCGATCAGGAGATGTTCTCGCTCTATCGAAACAACCACGACGAAACATTCGCCGATGTCGCTCACAAGAATGGTGTTGCGCAGGCAACCCGGCTGTTGAGCGGTTGGGGTCTGAAGTTCTTCGATTACGACAATGACGGCCTGGTGGACCTGATGCTGGCCAACGGGCATCCGGACGACATGATCGAGAACTACTCGCAGCAGGTCAAATATAAGGAGCCGCTCCTGTTGTTCCACAACGACGGAGGGCATATGCGCGACGTCAGCGACACGGCGGGGCCGGTGTTCAAGCGGATGTTCTCCGCGCGCGGGATGGCGGTCGGCGATTACAACAATGATGGCCGTCTGGACGTGCTGGTCGGCAACAACGGCGATCCTCCGCTGCTGCTGAAGAACAACGCCGGAGCAGGGAATCATTGGGTCGGATTGAAGTTAGAGGGGGCCACTTGCAACCGGGATGCAATTGGTGCCCGGATCAGCTGGTCGGCGGGCGGGGCGAAAAGGAAGAGGCTGAAAACTGCGGGGGGCAGTTACCTGTCGTCGCACGATCCGCGGGAAGTGCTCGGACTCGGGGCGGCCGCCAAGCTCGATTACGTCGAAATCCGCTGGCCCGCGCCGAGCAAGCGAGTGGAGCGCTTTACGAATCTGGAGATCGACCGGTACCACAAAATTGAAGAAGGTTCCGGGACCGCCGTGAGCTCGTAGGGCTCCGCCTCGCACCGATCTCAGCCCACAAATCTGTAGGCTTCCCTACATTTGTGAAGGTAAACGTGCGGTAATACGTAGCTCTATTGCTCCAAAACTCATGAACCGGGATCATTTGGCCGATACCACGTGTAAGGTGACGGCCAAATGGGTCTGACGACTCTCGAACACCAGGCTTGCGATAAACCCTCAAATCGGCAAGATGTCGTTGTAGGACGTCAGCCGATTCTGGATCGATTGTGCCGGACGGTGGCGTATGAGCTTCTGTTTCGGTCTGGAACGATGACGTCGTACAGCGGAACCGACGGAACTCTGGCGACGAATACAGTAATCACTAACTCATTTCTGGAAATCGGTTGCGGCAAAGTACTGGGTTCGAAGCGTGGATTCATTAATTTCACACGCGATCTGCTCACTGAGGATCGCGCGTTCCTGTTGCCTCGCGAGCGGGTGGTAATCGAGATTCTAGAGAATATTACGCTCGATGCCCCCGTAATCCAGGCATGCCGCCGGTTGAAGGAGGCAGGCTACGCGGTTGCTCTGGATGATGTTGTCGATTCCAGAGCCGTGGGGCCGCTAATTCGATTGGCGGACTACGCAAAGATAGAATTTCCTGCCCTGAACACGACGCAAAGGCACGAAATCTGCCGCTATTTTCACGAACAGGGATTGCAGATCGTCGCGGAGAAGATTGAAACGGACGCCGATTTCAAGACTGCGTTGAGCGACGGCTGCGAACTGTTCCAAGGATATTTCTTCGCCAGGCCGGAGATCGTGTCGGGCCGTCAAATCCCGAGTTCGAAGATGGCCTGCCTGCGCCTGATCAGCGAAGCGCAGCGTCGCGACCTGGATTTTGACCGGCTCGAGAGCATCGTCCGGCTGGACATCGCGCTAGCCCGGAAACTGCTCTGTTTTGTGAATTCGGCGGCGTTCTCATTCCGGCACGAGGTGCACACGATCGCGCAGGCGTTCGTGTGTTTGGGTGAGAACAGAATCCGGAAATGGGTGAGTATGGCAGCGTTGCCGGCGCTGGCGACGGACAGGCCTGCCGAACTCGTGACGGCTTCGCTCGTGCGTGCCCGGTTTTGTGAGCGCGCCTCGGAAGGGATGGCCTACTCCCATCGAGCGGCATCCTGTTTCCTGGTCGGCCTTCTGTCGCTGCTGGACACCATGGTCGGAAGGCCGCTGGACGAAGTATTGGGCGAGATGGCCCTGGACGAGCAGATTACTTCGGTGTTGTTGAACAAAAACGATGCGGACCAACAGATGAGAAGCATCTTCGAGATGGCGTTGGCATTCGAAAGATCCGATTTTGACGAGGTCGCGCGACTGGCGGCCGCGCGAACTATTCCGGCCGGTACGGCGTCGGAATGGCACGTCGAGGCTATGACATGGGCGGATACGCTTCCCCGATAACAAGACCCGGTAGCGCCCCTGGACAGGACACGATTGCGACCCTGCTTTCGCGGGCTCCGACGACTGTCGAGTCTACGCTACGCACATCCCTCGAGAAGATATTGCCGAATCTGCCGCAAATGCAATTCTCTGAAACGCTGTGGCGGAACTTGGGGCTCAAGAGTCCCGACGCGTTCTTCGGCGCCATCATGTCCCTTGTCCGGCAGCCTCCGGGTTCCGCAGTGGAGCAGGCACTCTGCCGGTACTTGCTCGCAATCCAGGAGTTCTACTCCTACATCGTCAATCCGGGCAATTTCGAACGTGGCGTTCTGCTGGCACTGTGCCGGACACTGATGCGAGTCGATTTACAGTTCGACGTGAAACTCGTATCGGCGCTGGCCGACGATCCCAGCGTCACCAAGGACACTTTCCTGCGGGCTCTGTCGGTTTTGGACGAAACGTCCGCGGGCGGCCGCTTGACGATGACGCTCGCGCGCGTTTCCCGGGACTCCGATCCGGTCGTCGCGGCGAAAATCGCGATGTTGATGGGCAAGCGCGTATCGAACCCGCTCTGGGTGGAGCGCCAACTGACGTCCACCGATGCGCGCACACGAGCCAACGTGATCGAAACTCTGTGGGGCGTGGACACTGCGCAAGCACGGAAGTCGCTCAATGCGGCGCTCAAAGACACCAACAATCGAGTTGTCGGGAATGCGCTGGTAGGCTTGCATCTGCTGGGAGACGAATCGGGTTGGCCGCACCTCCACGATCTGGCCGCGCACCCGGAGCCCACCTACCGGACCACGGCGATCTGGGTGGTCAGTAAGACCCGGGATCGACGTAACCTGGCTCTGCTGAACAGTGCGCTGGAGGATCCGGACCCGAAAGTACGGACCGCAGCCGAACGGGCGTTGGCCGATTTCCCCGTCGAGGCGGCGGCGCCCGAATCGCCTGCGTCGCCGAATGCGAAGCCTGTGGACGCTCCCGCGAAGGCGATGCCGCCTCAGGTACAAGACGGGCCGCCTCCCGCGAGCGAAGCGAAACCCACGACGCCCGCGCAACCAGGCCGCATCCCGGATGCCGAAGAAAAAGAGCAAACGAGAGTCGGTAACCTCGCCTGGTTGGAATCGCGAATCTCGAAAATTGGCTGATGCCGGTTTCCGAGCGACCGCACCAGGCGTGCCGCACCAGACGGACCCGGAATTCCGGCCCGATTCGCGCGTACAATCAAGGCAGGGAACTTTTTGTTTCCAGGTCCCGTAGGAGGAAGTGAGGACCGGTATGAACAAACTGAAGCACGCATTCTTTATCTGCCTGGTTACTGCCGTTGCCGCATCGGCCGCTTCGGATCCCAGCTTAATCGGACTCCTGATGCCGGATGCCACCATTGTTTCCGGGATCCAGGTGGACGCCAGCAAGGCCTCCCCGTTCGGACGGTATGTGCTGTCGCGGATGCAGGCGGACGATCCGGGCTTCCAGAAGTTCATCGCGGATACAGGCTTTGACCCTCGCCGTGACTTATCGGAAATCGTTTTGGGCACGAGTGGGGCGGCCGACAAGCAGCAGATCCTGGTGGTCGGGAAAGGCGTTTTCAATCCGGGTGCGATTACCACTACGGCCAGAGATGCTGGAGCGGAACTCACCACCTACAAAGGGTTCGATCTGCTGACCCACCAGCAGGGCAATATGCCGGGTGCGATCGTATTTCTCGATGCCAGCACCGCGATCATGGGCCATCTCGACGCCGTGAAGGCCGCCATCGATCGCTACCAGTCGCACGGCACCGGACTGTCGCAGGAACTGCTCGCTAAAATCCAAACGGTGAGCGCCGCCAACGATGCGTGGTTCCTGACTACCGGCCCGATGGCCGGTCTCTTCCCGGGCAAATTCTCCGATCCGAACCTCAGTGGCGCGATGAATGGGAATCTGATGCAGGCCGTTCTTCAGGCGAATGGTGGAGTGAAGTTTGCCGCCGATTCCGTTCGCATCAGCGGCGAGGCACTGACGCGTTCTGACAAGGACGCGGCTGCATTGGCGGATGTTGTCCGGTTCATTGCGGGCCTAGTGCAACTCAACCGTGACAAGGACCCGCAGGCCCAGAAGATCGCGACGTTGCTCGACACGCTGCAACTGTCCACTCAGGCGAGTACGATGAAGCTCACGCTGACTATCCCTGAGGACGTGATCGAAGGGCTGTTCATGCCGAAAGCGAAGGGTGCGGCGCGCACCCACCCCCGCAAAACCGCGTCGCTTCGATAGTCCGGGAAACGTGCCGGTCCGTCCCGGGAGAGACTCCTGGGACGGTGCCCGGGTTAATTGACGGGGTCGCCGCGGTGATTGGCCAGGAAATCCTGGTCGATGGGTTTACGGCCGCGGAAGCCCTCTTCCAAGCCGTGCCAGAAGTGAATCCCGTCCTCGCCAAAGCGCCAGCACAGCAACACCTCTTGTCCGCGGTACAGCGTGGGGAAGTCGATTAGCCCGATTCGCAAGTCCTTTACCTGACAGCCGTACTCATGTATCTGCTCTACAGCCGTTTGCACGTCGACGAGGGTCGAGTCGCGTGACGTCCGCAGTTCGGCGATCTCGTCCCGGTTCACGAGCGCGCCGCCCAGCATGGTGATGCGGCGCATCGCCCCCTGATATTTGTTATCTGCGGCTTGATGGGCGTTGTACAATTTGAGCGCCTCACGCATAGCTCGCTCGACGTCCGGCAGCAGACGTTGGGCGTCGGCCAAAGTGAAGTAACGAGGCATGCTTGGTTATGTCAGAATTATCTATAGGATAACTGATGCCGAAGGCGGGCCGCTTCCGCGAATTCCCGTGCGAAGCCGTCAGAATGTAACCTGCTCCGGCCAGTCGACGTAAAAGTGTATGGCCTCGGTGCGGCCCTTGAGGCTGGCCGAACATCCCCGAGCCCTTGAACCGAACCCTTTCCAGGACGCGCAAGATCGCGGCCGCGGCGGCCCTGCTCGCGGTGACGTTACTGCTATGGCTGGCGGTTCTGTCCTATTCGCCCTCGCACGGCCATACGGCGAACTGCGAGATCTGCGCTGCCGGCCATCTGCCTTGCCTGGAAGCTTCGTTTGTGGCGGTGCCGGTATTTGCGGGTCCGGCGCTCTGGTTTCTCCCACTCCTGCGATCGGGGAACGCCTCCGAAGTTTCGCTCGTCGCAAAAATACCCCGCGCTCCGCCCGTCTATCTGTGATCTCCGATTCAGGGCGGCTCCGCCCTGCTCAGTTGGCTCTCAAACACAAAATACAAATCAACGTGAGGATGGTTTGAATCACAGAATCATTTTGTTTGCTGCATTTTTAGGTAGTCTCAGCGCGGCGCCTCAGACTTCGACATCGGCCGGAACAATCGAGTTAATCGTTGTCGATCCGTCCGGAGCCGCGGTTGGAGGCGCCGTTGCCAAATTGGAGAATCGAGCGGCGCGTTTCGAGAGGAATGCAAAAACCGACTCGAGCGGCTTGCTGCGGTTCGGAAACGTTCCTCCGAATTTCTACCATCTCGAAGTTGTGGCTCCCGGGTTTGCCCCGACCAGCCAGGATGTGCCAGTGCGCTCTACTGTGCCGGTCAATCTAAAAGTGCAACTCGCGCTTGCTACCGCGGTATCGAGTGTCGAGGTTCATTCAGATTCCACCGACCTTGTGGAGAGTGTTCCCACAGCGCACGTCGATATCGATCGTGAGCTGTTCAGCAAACTCCCGAAATCCACTCCCGCCGCAGGTGTCAGCGATGTAATCACCAACTCCTCGCCGGGCGTTGTAGCCGACTCGAACGGCTTCTTTCACCCGCTCGGAGATCACGCTGAGACCGGGTTCTCGGTGGACAATCAGCCGATCACCGATCAACAAAGTAAACAGTATTCGAATCAGCTTCCTTTGAACGCGATCAGTTCCTTTGAGGTCATGTCCGGAGTGGCGCCGCCCGAATACGGCGACAAGGCGAGCCTGGTGGTGAACGCCATCACTCGCTCCGGCCTTGGAGCGTCGAAGCCGTTCGGCGAGGTGTCGCTGTCCTATGGCTCGTTCGGAACCGTCAATGAGAACTTCGGTGTCGGGTTCGGCGGAGCCAAGATCGGGAACTATTTCGTCGCCAATACCACGCGGTCGGGGCGATTCCTGGACACGCCGGAGTTCCTTCCTTTGCACGACAAGGGCGACAACCAGCAGATCTTCGACCGCCTGGATTGGTCAGCGACGCCGAACGACACGGCGCATCTCAACCTCTTTTTCGGGCGTTCGTTCTTCGACATCCCCAACACCTACGCCCAGCAGACGCTCGGGCAAAATCAACGGCAACTCATCCGAACGGTGAACATCGCTCCGGGGTGGGTACACCTCTTTAATGCTTCGAGTGCCCTCACGGTAACTCCCTACTATCGCCAGGATGAATTGCACTACTACCCGAGCGCGGATCCGTTTGCGGACTACCCGGCCACCGTTTCGCAGAATCGCGCGCTGCGGAATTTCGGCACCAAGGCGGATTTCGCGTACGTCAAGGGCATCCACAACTTCAAAGCCGGCGCCCAGTTGATGCGATACCACCTGAACGAGACATTCAACTTCGGCATCACTGATCCGGCATTCAATCCGGTCTGTCTCGATCAGAATGGGCAGCCGGTGGCCGCTCCCGGTTTGCGGGATCCGTCGCAATGCGAGGGCGCCAATTACCTGCAGAATCCCGCGTTGCAACCCGGGCTCATTCCGTACGATCTCACGCGCGGGGGTGGCCTGTTCGATTTTCGCGGAACAGCCGACATCGATGAAGCGGCGTTCTACGTCCAGGATTCAATCAGCCTGGGCGGCCTGACGATCATGGCAGGCTTGCGCGGGGATATCTACCGCGGATTGAGCAGCGATGAAGGAGTGTCGCCGCGGCTCGGCTTGTCCTATCTCTACAAGCCCACGGCAACCGTCTTTCGCATCTCGTACGCGCGGTTCTTCGAAACGCCGTACAACGAAAACCTGGTACTTTCCAGTTCCACGGGGACGGGCGGATTGGCATCGAACATATTCGGCGCTTTCGGTTCGCAGGCACTCAAGCCGGGACGCCGCGACCAGTACGGTGCGGGCATCCAACAGGCGATCGGGAAGTATGTCGTAGTGGACGGCGAGTATTTTTGGAAATACACGCACAATGCCTTTGACTTCGACACGCTGTTCAACAGCCCGATCCAGTTCCCGATTGAATGGCGGAAGTCGAAAATCGACGGCATGTCACTTCGCGTGAATCTCGCGCCGATTCACGGGTTCAGCGCCTTCACTGTGATGGGACACACACGCGCCCGTTTCTTCGGCCCCGAAAACGGCGGCATCATTTTCAACTCGCCGGTGGATGCCGGCGTGTTTCGAATCGACCACGACCAGGCGTTTCAGCAAACTACCCAGCTTCGTTATCAGTACAAAAACAATGGTCCCTGGATGGCGTTCACCTGGCGTTATGACAGCGGAATGGTCGCAGGCGGGGATGTTGCCGACCGTGCGGCGGCACTCGGGTTGACAGCCAGTGAACAAGCGACCATCGGTCTCTATTGCGGAAACCAGGTGGCGGGCCGGACGGACCCGATCACGAGTTGTCCGGCCAACCAGCCGCTCGGTGCGGCTCTGATCACCATTCCGGCTGAGGGCACCTACGGTGCCGATCGGAACCCGCCGCGCATTGCACCGCGAAACCTTTTCGATCTCGCGGCCGGATCCGACAACCTGCTCCGAAAGAAGGAAGGGCCGAGATGGACTCTTCAGTTTGCGGTGACGAACTTGACGGATGAGGTGGCACTCTATAACTTCCTGTCCACCTTCAGCGGTACACACTTCGTTTCACCGCGTTCGTACCGCGCGGAGATTGGCTACGTATTCTGAGTAGTCGCGGAAGCCGATTCGGACGTCTGATCGGCGGGAGTGCCCGGAGCATCGCCCGCTGGATTGTCTGCAATGAGACCTTGCCGAAGCACGGCTTCGATGCCGGTTGCATAGTCACGTATGCGATCGGCGCGATCCAGCCCGTTAATCATGCGGCGCGCGTTCGTATAGTCGCAGGTATCCGTGGTGATGAAGTCTCCGAGTTTTTTTCCGGTGAACAGTCCCCGCCGCATTCCTTCCGACATGATGCGGTAGGCGACATCCGGGACCAGTGCCATTTCCGGCGTTGTGATCAGATGGTTGTCGAGGCCCAGAATCTTGCTGAGCCTCGCGTAGTTGGTGCGGCCCGTGATCTGGACGTAGCCGCGCCCGCGGTATCGGAATCCATCGCCCGGTTGCGTGTTGCCGAGCCGCTCGCCCAGCGGGGTACCGGGCTCGTACTTGTTGAAGTACGATAACGCTCCCCGCTCGGTAATCGGTTCCCAAGTGTCCGCGCACTCGTGTTTGACGGTTGCGAGCATATACGCAACCCAGCGCAGATCGGTGATGGCGGGATCGGTGGCGAGGAGTCCCAGGAGCCTTCCGGCGCCCGCCGTCTGCGCCGGACTGACCAGTGTGTGACCGAACGCCTGAACATAAGCTTCAAACAATTTATGCTCGTCAAATTGGAACATCTTTATCCCTCCACGTCACACGAGCCTAGCTCCGAGACGCCGCGCCATGCAACTGGAAAGTAGGCTCATCGACGTTAAAAAAGGCCCGGCAGGGGGCCGGGCCTGTGTCAGCTCACAAGAGGAAGAGGAGCCGCTGTCAAAACTGGAACCGCCCTCCGAGTTGGAAGGCCCGTGGGCCGCCGCTGCCGAACACCTGCCCGGCTCGCGAGGTGGCTTGCCCGAACGCGAAGGTCTGATTTGAACGCAACTGGTCGAGCGTGAAGCTGTACCCGCCGAGGTTCGCGATGTTGAAAATGTTGAATCCCTCGGCAAATATCGAGAACGTGTAGCGCTCGCGGAAACTGAACTTCTTGCTCAGGCGTAGGTCCTGCGAGTTGAAGTTGTCCCCGAGCGAGTAATTCTGGGGGAGCACAACTTGCGGTATCACCTTGCCGAGTGCGTCCATCTTTCCCGCGTAATTCTGATTCCACGCGGCCACCGCTTTCTCGATGTCGCTCCTGCCGTATCCGCGATTGATGCCGTTGATCGGAATGCCGGGCAGCGGCTCGCTGGTTGTTCCATCGCCCGTCAGTTCGACGCCGGGGATTGACGCCGTCACCGGGCCCTTGCTGCCGGTGGACGAGATTACTCCAAGTTCGAAGCCCCACGGGAGATCGACAATCGCGGATACGTTTAGAATGTGCCGTCCGCCTTGCGGGCCCCAACTGGAATTCCACTGATCGAGGTTCAGCAACCCGTTGTAGCCGTGCTGGTCCGTGAACGCGTAGGAGGCGGTGAACTGATACCGGTTTGCGAAGCGCTTGTCCACCTTGACCAGCAGCGCATTGTAGACCTGCCGGCCGCCGGGCGTCCAGAACGTGATGCTCCCCGTGGAACAGCCGAAACCGGGGATGCTGGCCTGGTTGCCGGTACATGCCGGGATTACAGGCGCCCGGTTGCCGTCGATGAAGCGGTTCCAGCGGTTATAGTCGATTTCACCGAGATTGGTGTTCAGATATACCCGCCGGACAAAATCCATCGACAGCACCATATCGCTGCGCAATTGCCGCTGCACTCCGATATTGAAGTGGAGACCACGCTGGACCGGATAATCGTGCGGATAAAGTTGAGCAGCCTGTTTGGTGATGTCGATCAGGCGCACGCTCAGGTCGTTCAGGTTCTTCGGAGCGATCGCCGCGGCAACAGCCGGCGCCTGTTGATCCATGATCTGGATGAACTGACGCAGAGTCAGGTTACTCAAGTGGTTCGCCGGCAGTGGCGCGCCGACCGGCACGGGTTTGAGCGTGTTGAAATCCAGAATGCCGGGGAACGTGTTCGTCAGCCCACTGGCTTGATACTGGATGCGCCCATTGCCCACCGGCCCGATATAGGCGCGTTCCTGTAGCCTCTGCCACAAAACCTCGGTGTCATAGTAGATTCCGAATCCGCCGCGCACCACGGTCTTGCCCGATTTGTCGGCGGTCCACGCGAAGCCGAGCATCGGGGAGAAGTTGTGGTAGTTGTTGTTGGTGGCCGACAGGTCGTTGCCGTAGAGCGGAGACAGGTATTGCGGCTTCGGAATGTCGCGGTTCACCAGTGTGCTTTCGAAGTTCCACGCGAGACCGTAGTTCAGGCTGAAACGAGGGCGGATCTTCCAGGTGTCCTGGTAGAAGAGACGATACCGGTTGTTGATCTTCGCCTGACCCACGTTGTACGGCGGAGGTTGGCTCGGGTCGCCGATGCCGAGAACGCCGCCAAGCCACGGCAGATTCAGGAAGTCTTCTTCGGTTTTCACCTGGCTCGGAAGGTTCGGGAAGTACAAGGAAACAAACTGGGAAGGGACGTTCGCCAGCACTAATTCGGGCGATGCCACCGCTGCGCAGGCCGGGTCGCAGTAGCCCCAGAATCCCGTGCCGGGGGCGTGTTCGATTTCAAATCCAAACTTGATTCCGTGCGTTCCCTTCTGCCAGTTGACGGTGTCGAGGAATTGATAGCGGCGTAGGTCGCGGCCTTGCGTCGCGTTCGACGTGTTGCCGATCGTGACGTTCGTGCCGTTGATTTGCACCTGCGGGAAATTCAGGCCGAGACACCCTTCGCATACCGACGAATCCGGAAACAGATTCCGATTCTGCCAGTACTGGTAGCTGAACCGGAAGTCGTTCACCAGTGTCGGACGCAGTGTGCTGGTGATTCCGAGAACGCTTTGATCGGACCAGTTCGTGTTGCGCAGCCAGTTGGATGGAAGCGTCGCGCTGCCATTCGGGCCGAAGCCGCTGTTGCCGTCGTGCGAGTAGCGGGCAAACAGCCGATGGTTCGCATTGATGTTGTAATCGAGCTTTACGCTCAGGTTCCTGCCCTTGTACGGGCTGAGATAATTGCCGGTGAGAGAGGAGGCGGAGGGCAGGTTGGGCACGTAGGTGAAGACCTGGGTCTGGTTGATGTATTCGTAGTTGAAGAACCAGAACAAGCGGTTTCTCGCGACAGGTCCACCCAGCCAGAACCCGGGATTGCGTCGAACGAAGAAGGGATCGGGGTTGATCGGGTTCCGGTTCAAGCCGGGATAGGCGGCCATGTTGTGATCGCGGAAGAAGTAGTAGGCGCTCCCGTGAAAATCGTTCGAGCCGCTGCGAGTGACGACGTTGACTGCGCCGACACTCGTAATGCTAGTCGACAGGTCGAAACTCACGCTCGATAACTGGAACTCCTGCACAACCTCCTGCGAGAAGTTCATTCCCGTATTGCCTTCGATCGAGTTCCGGATGTTGCCGCCATCCACCGAGATGGATGTCCGGCTCGTGGACCCGCCGAGGATCGAAACATTAAACAGCGAATTGTACTGGGAGGTGGACCCGGTACTCACAGTAACGCCGGGCTCGAGAAAGGCAAGGTTGAGAAAGCTGCGCCCGTTCAGGGGTAGTTCCTGAATCTTCTGTCGCGTGATGACACCATCGATCGTGTGCCTCTGATACTCCACCTGTGCCGTTGCCGCCTCGACCGTGACAACGTCTTTGCTGGCGCCGATCTGAAGGCGCATGTCCACCGTGGTGACCGATCCCGTTTCCACGGTCGCATCGCGAACCGTCGTGCGAAACCCCTGCATGTTCGCTTTTACTTCATACTCGCCGGGACTGAGGGACGGGGCGCTGAACGCGCCATCTGGCCCAGACGTCAGATTGCGCATCGCACCGGTTGCTTTGTTTGAAATGGTGACCTGCGCGCTCGGAATGATCGCGCCGGACTCATCGGAAACGATTCCAGAAATCGATCCGGTAGGGACTTGAGCGAACGCAAAAGCGGCGGTCAGGCAAGAAACCGCGCCCAGTCTCAGCAACTTACAGAGTTGCATTGGATGTTTCTAACCCCCTCTATCGTCACCGGGCTCATACACAACCCAGGCATGAGACCCGCGGAAACTTCCAAGAATTATTCACCGGTTACAGATGAAAGTCAAGGGGGTCCGTCGCTCATAAGCCATTGATGCCGCGAGGTTTTCAGGTATGAATCACCGAATCCGAAAAGTCCCTTCGTGTAACCCTGATCGACGCGGCAGCGCCTGCGATATGCTGACCATTGGGAATGACACAACGCGTAGCAGTATTCGGATGCGGTGGTCAACTAGGCGTCGAGTTGATGCGCGAGTTCGCCGCGAGCGGTTACGAAGTCAAAGGATACGAACGCAATCAGGTGGATATCACCGATCGTTCGCGCGTCGAGCGCGCCGTCGCTGATTTGGATCCGGCGGTGGTAGTGAACGCCGCCGCCTATAACATGGTGGACGTCGCCGAAAGCGAGCCGCAGGCCGCCTACGCCGTGAACGCGTTAGCGGTGCGGAACCTGGCGCTTGCTGCGCGTCAGGTGGATGCCTCCTTTGTGCACTTCTCGACCGATTATGTGTTCGACGGCACCTCGGGCCGGCCGTACATCGAAACGGATTTGCCGCACCCGCTCGGAGCCTACGCGGTATCGAAGTTGGCGGGCGAGTTGTACGCACAAGCCTATCTCGCGAATCCTCTCGTCATCCGAACATCCGGTGTGTTCGGTCCCGGCGGGTTGCGGACCGCGCGCGGAAATTTTCTGGAGTTGATGTTGCGTTTGGCGTCCTCGCCCAATCCGATTCGCGTGGTTGAAGACCACGTGGCATCGCCAACCTACGCCCCAGCTCTGGCGGCCCGCACGGTGAGTCTCGTCGCGCGGAAAGAGAGCGGCGTTTTTCACATCGGAGGCGGGCAGGCGATCTCGTGGTATGAGTACGCCCGCATGATCTTCGAGGCTGCCGGCCTTCATCCGCAACTCCGCCCCACCAACGAGCGCGAGTACCGTACTCCGGCGCGCCGCCCGAGATTCTCCGCTCTCGAAAATAAGAGGATGGCCGAAATCGGTTTAGAACCGATGCCGCCGTTGGAAACAGCGATTCGCGATTACCTGGAGAAAACAGGACGGCCGCAGGCCGGCCAGGTCACTCGCTAGCAGCACGAACCGCGAAGTATCCTTTGCGCGCCTGTACGCGCATATTCTTGTCCGCCATCTTGATGTCGATCTTGCGAAAGGTTCCGTCCTTTGTGGTGTTGGCCGGCGAGTATCCCAGCGCGTACTGAGATCGCATTTCTTCCTGGATCTCTTTGAAGATGTCTTCGAGCGAGTGCTTGCGGTCCACCTTCAGTACGCGGCCGCCGGTGTCTTCGGCGAGGCGTTTCAGATCGCGGTCGCTGGGCGCCATGCCCCAACTGCCCCATCCACCGCCATAGGCGCTCGGATCCACGTAGTAGATTCCGTAGACGATCGCATCGGCGAGTTGGGCTGCCTTGATCGCGTCCTCGAGTTTGTACCGGCTGCCCTGGTCGACACCGTCGGTGATGATCACCAGCGCCTTTCGTCCCACCTGCCCCTTCAGTTGATCCGCCGACGCGAGATACACCGAATCGAACAGGATCGTGCCTCTCGGATGATTTGCGGTGGGCACAGGACCCGGTTGCAGTCCGCCCACCGGTCCATTCGCATGCAGTTGGTCCAACGCGCTCTGCAGCAGTTTCCGGGAGTTGGTGTAATCCTGCAGGAGTTCGGCGTCCTGTCCGAATGCGATCAAAAACGCGAGATCCTTTGGCCGTAGCACCGATGAAAAGAACTGGTACGCTGCGCGGCGCTCGATCTCGATCAGGTTCTCCTGGCTGAGGCTCACGTCCACCAGCAATCCCACAGTCAGCGGCAAGTCGGTTTCACGAGCGAAGTACTTGATGTCCTGTTTCTGACCGTTCTCAAAGACAGTGAAATCGTCCTTGCCCAGGTTCGAGACGAGCCCACCGGACTTGTTCCGAACGCTGCACAGAACGTTCACGATATCGACGTCCACTTTGATCGTGGGTTCCTGGGTCAGGGCAGGGAACACCAGAAGCGGCGCCAGCAGGAGCGCGAGCGGGCCTTTCATGACTACTCTTGGGACGAGTCGCGTTATCTGTGAGTTACAGAATTCCGCGCGAAGCCTCGGCAAGCGGCGCGCGGTTGTTCGGCGCTGCCGACTGCTCCTAGAATGTGAAGTGCGCCGAAGTGCGTGTTCATGCGAAAAGCGATTCTCCACCTGAAAAACGCCGATCCGGTTCTACGGTCGATCATCGAACGTGTCGGACCGTACAAGATCCAGTATCGCGAACCGGTATTCGAAACGCTTGTCCGGGCCATTACTTTCCAACAGTTAAGCGGAAAGGCGGCGGCCACGATCTACTCGCGTTTGGCTGCCGCCACTGGTGAGCCGATAACGCCCGAGGCTGTCCTCGCGCTGACTCCGGCTGAGATGCAGGCGCTCGGATTGTCGCGTCAGAAAATCGCGTACATACGGGATCTGGCGGAACGTACCCTCTCCGGTGAACTCGATTTCCCGGCGTGTCATTCGCTTCCCGACGAGGAGATCGTCCGCCGCCTCACGGCAGTGACGGGGATTGGCGTGTGGACCGTGCACATGTTCCTGATCTTCGCCCTGCGCCGGCCGAATGTACTTCCGATCGGCGATCTGGGTGTGCGGGCGGCGATTCAGAGGGCCTATGGCCTTGGCGAGATGCCGAAGCCTGGCGATGTGACTCGGATCGGCGAGCGGTGGCATCCCTACTGTTCCGTCGCGAGTTGGTATCTCTGGCGCAGCCTCGAAAACGCGCCCGATCTGTAACGCGCCGCTTAGAACGCCAGTCCAACGGCAGGGAAGCGATGCCCACTGTTGAGCGAACTACGGCAGCGCCGTTCGTACCGGCAAGCGGGAGTCTCGCTACCCTGGCATCGGCCGCCAAACGCTGCGAAGGTTGTCCCCTCTATAAGACCGCGACGCAAACGGTATTCGGCGAGGGACCTGCCTCCGCGCGAATCATCCTCATCGGCGAACAGCCCGGAAATGAAGAAGACTTGCGAGGCCACCCGTTCGTCGGTCCCGCGGGACGTCTGCTCGACAAGGCGCTGGAGGAAGCCGAAATCGACCGGCGCACGGTGTATGTCACCAATGCCGTGAAGCACTTCAAATTCGAACCGCGCGGGAAACGGCGGATTCACAAGAAACCGTCCGCGCTGGAGATCAACGCGTGCCACCCCTGGCTCGAAGCCGAGTTGGAAGCGCTTCGTCCCGAGGTCACCATATGTCTCGGGGCAACGGCGGCGCAGGCGATGTTCGGACGCGCGTTTCGACTGACGAAGCATCGGGGCGTGTTCTTTCCCGGCGATCAGACGAAGTGGATCATGGCGACGATTCATCCTTCGGCAATGCTCCGCATGCCCGAACCGGAGCGGCGCCACGACGAGTACCGGCACTTCGTTGACGATCTTCGCGGCATTCACGCAAAGCTGGCGTGACCGGAATCTGTCACGATATGAACAGTCATGCTCGCGAAACATACTCTCGCTGTTGCGTTCGCCGCCGCTGTGTCCTGTTCAGCGGCGCCCGCACAGAACCACACGATCACCGCGAAAGAAGTCATTCAACGCATCCAGAAGAACGTTGGGATTCCCTGGCGCGCGGAAACGATCGATGGCTTCAAGGCCGGTAATCCGGACACCCCGGTGACAGGCGTCGCCACGACGATGATGGCCACATGGGATGTCCTGCATAAGGCGGTGGCTTCCAGCAAGAATCTGATCATCACGCACGAGCCGACTTTCTACGATCATTTCGATAAGGCCCCGGCGCTCGAGCGCGTCAAGGATCCGGTGCTCGAAGAGAAGCAGGCATACATCAAGCAGCACAACCTTGTGATCTGGCGGTTCCACGATCACTGGCACATGCGACAGCCCGACGGAGTCACGGCGGGCGTGCTCCGGTGGCTAGGGTGGGAGAAGGCCCTGGTTCCCGAGAGCGGCAACAGGGTGCGCCTTCCGCAATCGACGGTGGCCGCCGTCGCTGCCGAGGTGAAGAAGAAACTGAACGCGAATGCGGTGCGCCTGATCGGCGATCCTCGCATGAAGGTAACCAAGGCTGCTTTGATCGTCGGCGCGGCGCCGAGCGCGATGCAGATGCAGGCGCTCGAACGCGACGACGTTGAACTGCTGATCATCGGCGAGACGCGGGAATGGGAGACGGCTGAATACGTCCGCGATGCCTCCGCTCAAGGTAAGCGCAAGGCGCTGATCGTAGTCGGGCACGTCCCCTCCGAGCAGCCCGGCATGGACGAGTGCGCGCGCTGGTTGAAGACGTTCGTTACCGAAGTGCCGGTGGAATTCATTCCGGCAACCGATCCATTCCGGCCGGTGAATTAATGAGGCGCTCTATTTCAATTCGGCGAGCTTTTTACGAGTGAACGGCTTGGCGAACGCGGCAGGCGGGTTGTGGGCCGTGGTCGTGGATGCCTTGGTGTAGTACTCCACCGCTTTAGCCCGATCGCCGAGTTTTTCATACGCCTGCCCGATCAGACATTGAATAAATGGGTCGTTCTGATTCGCCTTCCGCAGATCGTCTATAGCCGTCTTTGGATCGCCGGTATAGAGGGCGACATAACCGGTCAGGTACGGGTAGAAGATCGCCTGTGCCTTGGCCATCTCCGGATCCTTGTCGAGCAGCGCCTTGGCTGCGGCGACGTGTTTCTCGGCTTCCGCTTTATTGCCCCGGCGTGCCGCGATGCGTGCCTGCGCATGCTCCCAACGGTAATTCCATAACGAGACGCGGTCGGGTTTGATGTCGGGTTCTTTCAGCCCGGCATCGCGGCCGAGCTTGTAGTGCTTATAGGCGGCATCGTAGTCGCCGGCCTCGAGACAAACGCGGGCGCCCTCCGTCATCATTTCGCCCTGTTGATAGAAGTTCTTTTCCGCTACCCAGTGATCGAATACCGTCTGCTCGTACTTCATGGTATTTGCACAATCGTTGTCGAACGCATAGGACATAGCCATCGCGCGTTGAGCGGCGGCTTTCGCTTGTGCGTTGGGCGCGAGTTCAATGGCCTTGGCGAAATACTTCTTCGCTTCGGCGGTTCGGCCGTCGAGATCCAGCGCGATACCAATGGCGGAGAGTGCTGCGGCGGAATCGGGGGAGCGCTCCAGCTCTTTGCGAAAGGTTGCAATCGCCTCGTCGGTCTTGCCCTGGCGAAGCAACTGCTGGCCTTGCCGCAGCAGTTCCGTTTGCGGCTGTGTGGGCGGCTGGGCGAGTGCGGCCGCGGTCCCCATCAGGCATACCGCCGCGAAACGTAGCGTAAATTCGGTTCTCAGCACGAGGGAAATTATCGCACAGCAACCATTTCCCTTCGCCGCAAAACCGGGCACCTACGGGCGGGCCGGTCCCGCACACAACGGCTACGCAGCCAACTTGCGGTCGATCGCCTGAAGCACACCCTTCCGGTGCTTGTGCGACTGCTCGTACTTCTTGATCTTCTTCAGGTCCCCTGTGCTGAGCTTGCCGATTTGGTTCGACACCTGCGGAATCGTCAGGTGCTGGTAGTCTTTGATGGGCAGATTCCGGTCGGGGGATTCACCTTTACGATCCTTGGCCTTTTCACCCTTCGTCTCGCCATATTCCCGGCGCTGCTTGTTGACGATGCGGGATGCCACTTCTTCTTGCCGGCCCTGGTAGCGGCCGGACTTCTGGAACTCGCTCTTGAGTTCCCGATATTCTTTCTCGCGTTTGGGGCTCGCTCCTCTAGGCACTTGTCACCTCCAGAACAGTGTTCTGCTTAAATGACCCAGGGAAGGACGAGAGTGTTTCAGGATGGAAAAGGGCGAGAACGGATCTCGCCCTTGGAAGAAGCAAAACTAGCGGGATGGAACCGGGGACAATTCGCGGCTGGCGATAACGCGATCCACGATGCCGTACTCGACGGCCTGTTCCGATTCCATGATGTAATCACGATCCACGTCGCGGGCGATCCGGTCGACCGGCTGGCCGGTGGCATGGGCCAGGATCTCGTTCAGCGTTTGCCGCATCCGCAGAATTTCTTTAGCGTAGATGTCGATATCAGTAGCCTGCCCGGCCAGACCGCTCATGGACGGCTGGTGGATGAGCACCCGGGAGTGCGGCAGCGTATAGCGCTTGCCCTTGGTCCCGGAGGCTAGCAGCACTGCGGCCATCGACGCCGCCTGCCCCAGGCAGTACGTGACGATATCCGGCTGCACCAGATTCATAGTGTCCAGAATCGCCAAACCAGCGGTGATCGAACCACCGGGCGAATTGATGTACAGCGAGATGTCTTTTTCCGGATCCTCAGCCGCCAGAAACAACATCTGGGCCATGACGAGGTTCGCGACCTGGTCGTCGATCGGCGTTCCCAGAAATATGATGTTCTCTTTGAGCAGGCGCGAGTAGATATCAAACGCGCGTTCCCCTCTCGAGGTCTGCTCAACGACCATCGGAACCAGGACCGAATTGTGCATTCCGTTCTCCTCTGTTCGCTAGACTCGCCGGGTCGCGACGGCCCTTTCAGCAGCCGGACGGCGTTTTTTCTGCCGATCCAGCGACCGACGCTTCTGATCGAGAGCTTTGGACAGATCCTCGACCGTCGTCCCCTCTAGATACTCTATGATACGCGAACGCAATGCCTTCCAGCTATCGTGCATGCCGCAGCGCATCTGATCGTTGCACTCCATCATGCCGCCGATGCAGCGCTGGTAGTCTGCAAGTCCGTCAATCGCTTCCACGATCTGGAGCAACGTGATGTCGTTAGCTGCGTAACGTAAGGTGAAACCTCCGGTAGGCCCCTTACTGGAGCGAAGAAACCCTTGCCTCGCGAGTTGTTGCAAAATTTTGGCAAGGAAGTGAGACGGTATGTCGGACTCTTCCGCAATCTGCTTCACCATGGCATATTTGCCCGAAGGCACCTGAGCCAGAAAGACGAACGCACGGATTGCGTACTCGGCCGAGCGCGAATAGATCATGGTCCCTCTCGCAATCTGAGGAATGGATACAATACTCTTTTATCTTAATTCATTTCAGATGCTTACGGCTAGTCTTTTGTTGGTACTGGCGTATTTTCTAGTACTGTGCCGAAAATTACAGAACGAACCCAGCGGCGAAAGACGGTGCGGCAAAGTTCCTGCTGGCTTTCGGTGTGCGCGTAAGCGTCGACAGGTGCCGTCAACTCTTGCAAATCGCCACAGTTAGCGTCCTGACGGCACCAATCCTCGATCATCTCGGGCGTAACTTCGGGGTGGAACTGTAGTCCATACACGATCTGGCCCCACCGGAATGCCTGATTGTCGCAATCGCGGGTCCACGCGAGTTTTTCGGAGCCCTCGGGCAGAGTGAATGTTTCGCCATGCCATTGGAAGATCGCTTCGGGCGACCGCAATCCCGCAAATAGCGCGTCGCTGGCTGCCGCCGCGGTCCAGTGCACCTCGGACCATCCGATCTCTTTGACGCGATTGCGATAGACCTGAGCACCCAGGGTCTTGGCGACCAGTTGCGCCCCCAGGCAGATGCCGAGCACGGGGCGTCCGGCATCGATGGCGCCGCGAATCACTGCCGTTTCGCGTTCCACCCAAGGTTCGGGATCGTTCGCCGACATGGGCCCTCCCATGACAATCAAGCCGGCCGCATCGCGCAACTCCTGCGGGCTCACCGGTTCGCCCATCTCACAGTATCTAAAGCCGATATTCTCTTCCTGAAGCACGTCTGCAGCATACCCGAGGTGCTCGAATGGGACGTGTCGAAGTACCAGTACAGCGGTTTGGTTATTTTGGTCGTTCCCCATGATAGTTCTAGAACTCTTACACTAGAGATATCCGTGCAATTTGACTAAGGTTGGCCGTTTGTGCAGCCGATATGTGGTTTGGATATGAAGGATTGGGAGTGCCGGTGGCTTTGAATCCTCTGACACGCCCGGTAAGAGGTTGCGCCGGGCTGGTAGGGGCATCCCTGAGGACTCCTCGAACAGAATGAAGATCCTTATCGCAGACGACAGCATCGTGTCGAGGCATTTGTTGGATGCCACTTTGCGCAAATGGGGCTATGAAGTCGTGGTGGCCTGCGACGGTCTGGAGGCCTGGAACGAACTTCAGAAGGAGAATTCGCCCAGCCTGGCCATCCTGGATTGGGTGATGCCTGGGCTGACGGGCCCGGAAGTCTGTCATCTGGTGCGAAAACGCACAACCGACACTTACACTTACATCTTGCTGCTGACCTCGAAGAGCCTCAAGGAAGATCTGATCGAGGGCATGGAGTCCGGTGCTGACGACTACCTCACGAAGCCGTTCGATCAGCACGAATTGAAGGTCCGGCTGCGCGCGGGGACGCGCATCATCGAACTTCACAATGAACTCCTGGAAGCGCGGGAAGCGCTCCGCGAGCAGGCCACCAAGGATTTTCTCACTCGGATCTGGAACCGTTCCTCCATCCTCGAAATTCTCGATCGCGAACTCGACCGCGCGGAACGCGAGAACCGGGCCATGGGCGTGGTGATGGCGGATCTCGACCGCTTCAAGAGCATCAACGACACCTACGGTCATTTCGCCGGCGACGCCGTGTTGCGCGAGGCCGCGCGCCGGATGCAATCCTCGATTCGCTCCTACGACGCCATCGGACGGTACGGCGGCGAAGAGTTCCTGATCGTGCTGCCCGGATGCGACGAAGCCTGCACCTTCGGACAATCCGAACGGCTGCGCCGCTTCCTCCGCGAAGAGGATCTGGTGATCGGTACTGTTCCGTTGACGCTCACGGCGAGCTTCGGCGCCAGCAGTTCTGTTCCGGGCGTCAAGATTTCCGGCGAGACCCTGCTGCGGACGGCCGACGAGGCTCTCTACCGCGCCAAACGCGAAGGACGCGATCGCGTTGTCTACATGGGTCAACCGGTCGCAGCCGTCTAGAACCTATTCACCATCAGCCTTACGCTGTTGCGTTGCTACCTGGAAGTGGCTCAGGCTCGACGCATACTGGGCGACGCCTTTGTACAGAGCCTCTGCCAATTTCTGGCGGTATTCCGGTTTCTTCATCAACGCTTCATCGTGCGGATTACTGACGAAGCCGATTTCCGACAAGATCGACGGCATCGACGCCCCGATCAGCACCACGAAGGGTGCTTTCCGCACGCCGCGGTTCTTCGCGTTGGCATTACTTCGAACAGAGAAGGTGGATAACGTATTCTGAACGCGAGCGGCGAACTCGCGCGACTCTTCCAACTTGTCTTTCAGCGCGATCTTCTGAAGCAGGTCTCGCAGTTCGAAAATCGACCGTTCCGAACTCGCGTTCTCACGCGCCGCGACTTCGAGCGCCGCGCGATTCGTCGTGAAGTTCAGGTAATAGGTCTCGACGCCTGAAGCGGATCGCACGGGTGAGGAATTCGCGTGAATCGATAAAAACAAATCGGCCTTGTGCCGGTTTGCGATGCGTGTCCGTTCTTCGAGGGAAACGAAGGTGTCGTCGGAACGCGTGTAAATCACTTCACTGCCGAGCCGATCAGCGATGAGATCGCCGAGCCGCTTGGCGACATCCAGCACCAGGTCCTTTTCCGTGAGACCGGAAGGCCCGATTGTCCCCACATCGTGGCCGCCGTGGCCGGGATCGAGCACTACTCGATTCAGCTTCAGGCCCAGCACGCGGGTCATCGACCTGTCGCCGGTTGAGTCGCGTTTTGCCGAATACGCTCGAGTGGTTTCGACCGGTTGTGCCGGACGCTCTACCATTGCGACTGGTTCCTCGGTAGCAACGGGCGTTTCCGCGGCGGGCTGCTTCACGCGGATGAGTCGCGTACGCGCCGATAGAGGCGCAGTGTACGGCGGAAGAACCGGCTGTGGGGTCATCGCGTCGATGACGCGTGTCGTCGATGGCTCCGGGGCAAGCGGCGAGACAAGCACCTTTGCTGCCGAAAGCCGAGGAGTGCCCGTGAGTACAGGGGTCAACAACCTCTGGGGCGGTTCGAAAATGCGCCGCGTTGTCTGAGATGGCGGCGGTTCTGACGGAGCCGCGCCGGCGGGCCGCACCTCGATAATCAGCCGCTCGGGGTTCGACAACCGGGAAGCGGAAAACTCCACCTTCGAGCGCAGGTCCAGAACGATGCGCGTCACTTCCGGCTGCGTCTCTGCAACCCGGATCTGGCGCACCAGTCCGTCGTTGACTCGGATGGTTTCGATTCCCTTGGGGACGCGAGTTGGTTTTACTCCGGAAATATCGAAGAACAGCCGCTCGGGATTCGGCAGATGATCGGAACGGTAGGTGAAATCGGCATCGAATTCAATCGCGATGCGCGTTGCATCGGCGAGCGACCAATGGCGGACGGCCATAACATGCCCGCCGGGCTCTGAAGATTCCGTGCGTTTAGAGGGCTTCGCCGCATGATTGCTGCGGGCACGGCTCGCGGCTTCCAGCGATTCCCGAGGCAAGGCGACGGACAGGCACACGATTAAGAACGCCGCCCAGCGGCATAATTCCCGGTGCCAGAGTATCCTCGGCATACCTCACCTCGTGCGGAAACAGATCCTGCCCTGCTCGTCCTGATACTGCTCTAACTTGGGATGCTCATCCGCCGGGGAAAGTTCCGGGTTTGCCGCGCTCGGGACCTTCCCGACCGATGCCTCGGCTGCGGCCCGCTTGGCATCTCCGTATTTTTGAGAGACTTGCGTCACGTAATTTTGCGTTTCCGGGTAGGGTGGAATCCACCCGTACCGGGCAACTGCGCCCTCCCCGGCATTATAAGCCGCGAGCGCCAGCCGGTCGTCGCCGAATATGGACTGCAGATATTTCAGATACCGGACCCCGCCATCTATATTGTCCACCGGGTCGAATGTGTTGCGAACGCCCAGCCAGCGAGCCGTGGATGGGATCAATTGCATGAGCCCTTCGGCGCCCTTGGGCGAAAGAGCATAAGGATCGTAGTTGCTTTCGACCTGAATGACGGAGTGCACCAGGAGCGGGTCGACATCGTAGGACCGAGCTTTTTCGTCTACGATCCGGCTCAGATCCGCGGACGGGCCGGAGGCGGAAACGCCGACAGAAGGCTGGTTCGCCGGGCGGGGGAGCTTGATCTTCGGGTCGACCAGAACGCGGCGCACCAGCCGGCCGGACTTGTGGTCAGCCCGGACCACGGTAGTCACTTTGTGCGTAACTTCGGCTGCCGAGGCGGTTTGTGCGAATCCGCAAGCCATAAACGCCCAACATATTGAAAAACAAATATACAACATTCTGTTCTGAATGGAAAGCCGTAAGGCGCGGGCCCCGCCGCTGCTGAAAAACGATGAATGCAACGTAAGTCTCTGTCGATGTAATGCTATTATTCTCTCATGCGTCCGGCACCCCGCACGGACGTCTCCGATCCGAGCGCCGCCCGCCATGTCCTTAGCGTTCCCTGGCACATCCGGTTTTGTTTTGGCCGGGGGAGGCAGCACGCGAATGGGGAGCGACAAAGCCCTGCTCGTCTTCCGAGGCAGCACCCTGCTGGAACGAGCGGCCTCGATTGTGCGCCAAACATTTGGATCGGTGACTGTCATCGGCGATCCCGGGCGTTACCAGCACCTCGGATTGCCGGTAATTGCCGACGATCGGGCCGGCTGCGGTCCCCTCGGGGGCGTGGTAACCGCCCTGCGCCATAGCGAATCCGAATGGAATGTCATGCTCGCCTGCGACATGCCGGATATCGATGCGGCTACGCTCGAGTGGCTTGCCGCAAGAGCGTTGGCTTCGGCGGACGAGGTGGAGTGTGTCGTGCCCTTGAGCGACAGCGGGCCGCAGCCGTTGTGCGCCGTATACCGTTCGCAATCCGGACCGAAATTACTCGACGCGCTCGACCGCGGAGTGCTCAAAATGCGATCGGCTTTATCCGTTCTGAAGGTCCGGTATCTTCCAGCGCGAGACCGGGGAGTCTTCGCCAACATCAATACACCAGAGGACTGGGCCGCCCATGAGTGAGCAGCTTTCCCACTACATCGAATTTCGCCACGTGTATAAGACGTTCGACCGCCCCATTTTAGTCGATGTGAGCTTTCACGTAGATGCGGGCGAGACATTGGCGATCATCGGGCGCAGCGGGGTCGGAAAATCGGTCAGCCTTGGACACATCATGGGTTTTCTCAAACCCGATGAGGGCCAGGTGTTCGTTTCCTACACCGACATTACGCACGCGACCGAGGAAGAACTGCGGAAAATTCGCAAGAAAGTGACGATGGTGTTCCAATCCGGCGCGCTGTTCGATTCGCTGACGGTCGGCGAAAACATACTCTTCAGTCTGGAACTGCGTGAGGATTATAACGAATCGAACAAAGAAGAAATCGTGAATGGTCTGCTCAAGATGGTGGATCTGGTGGAGTACAAAGACGTCTATCCTGCCGACCTCTCGACCGGCTACAAGCGGGCTGTTGCGATCGCGCGCGCCATCGCCGCACAGCCGGAGTGCGTGCTGTACGACGAACCGACCACGATGGTTGATCCCATCATGTCGGATCACCTGGGCAATCTGATGCTCAGGCTGAAGCGCCAGTTGAAGCTCACTTCAGTGGTCGTGACACACGATCTGGAACTGATGCGGAAAGTGGCGGACCGCGTGGTAATCCTCTACGAAGGTAAAGCGATCTTCTTCGGTCTCACGGCTGACCTGGAAAAATCGGACCATCCCCACATCAAGGAATTCCTGGCGATGGATCGCGTCGAGCTCAGCTAGCGTGTGAAATCTTACGGACACCGTCGAGCAACATATAAGTGGCGAGGGCGGTGCCGGCGAGATTTCCGGAGGAGTCGCTCAAGTCGACGTGGCCAACGCATATGGAGGAACCGATGCGCACTAAGCGGGCACGGGCGAACACTTTCCCGGAAACGATCGGACGGAAGTAGTTAATTTTCAACTCGACTGTTGTGCAGCGGCGCCTGCCGCCGAAGTGGCGCCAGAGCGCGATTCCAACGGCTGCATCAACCAGCGTCGCCGAAACGCCGCCGTGAACCACGCCTGCGCTATTCAGCAGTTCGGGCCGGACGGTACATTCGATGGTCAGCCCGTCGGCGTGGAGGCGTTTCAAACGGATACCGACGAGCGAGTTGAAAGGCATGTCGGGCAGGAGTTGCCGGACCTGCGATGCAGTCAGTTTTCGCGATTCCAACGTTCAATTCTAGCGCGGGGAAACATGAATGCCGGGCGAAGCCTCTACGTTGTCAGGAAAACAGCCAATTTCTTCTTCCTGCGGCTCTTCCTGCAAATAGTCCAGCGTAGCTTGCAGGTGGGCTTGTGCAGCGCGGGATGAACTGGCATCCGCTCCGCGAGATTCGAACAAAGCGGTGACTTTCTCTACATCGGAGATGAGTTTCAGGACAAACCGGGATAGAGCTTCGCGCTCGTTGTAACTCAATAGAGATCCCATGCCAATCTCAGCAATCATTTGATTAGCTCTCAGGTCTATTTTGGGTTTGACTTAATGTTATCAGCGTTCAGGCGAACTGTCCAGAAAAAACGATTAAATCCGGCCAATTGAAACCCGCGAAAAGAAAAATTGGCGTGTGCGGGGTTGACCCGGCTGCTGTCAGTACGTAAGGTACTAGGATGCGACTGGCGGGCAAGACAGCAATCGTTACCGGGGGCGCTAACGGCATCGGAAGGGCATTGGTTCGACGGTTCCATCAGGAAGGGGCGACCCTCGTCGTGGTGGACTCGGATGCGGAAGGCGGCGCAAAGATCGCGGAAGAGGTGGGGAGCGAAGCGTTCTGCGCCGACGTCTCCCGCGAATCGGATATTGCGCATGTCATCGAGAAGGCGACCCAACAGTTCGGGCGCGTAGACATCTTCTGCTCCAACGCGGGCATCATGGTCGAGGGCGGCGAAGAGGTGGCTGATGCCGAGTGGCTGCGCATCTTCGATGTGAACTTCATGTCGCATGTCTACGCGGCACGCGTGGTACTTCCTCAAATGCTCGAACGTGAGGAAGGTTATATATTGCAGACCGTTTCGGCCGCTGGACTGCTGAGTCAAATCGGTTCGGCGCCGTATTCCGTAACCAAGCACGCGGCGTTGGCGTTTGCCGAGTGGCTCTCGATCACTTATGGTGACCGCGGCATTCGAGTGTCCGCCATCTGCCCGCAGGGTGTGCGGACCGCCATGCTGCACGATTCCGAAAGCGGCGCCGGACGCTTCCTGGTGGAAAGCGCCTTGTCGCCGGAGCAAGTGGCCGAGGCGGTGGTTCAAGGCATGGAGGCGGAGCGTTTTCTCATCCTGCCGCATCCCGAAGTGGCCGAGTATTTCCGGCGTAAGGCGAATGACTATGACCGTTGGCTCAAAGGAATGCGCCGGCTGCAGGCGAATGTGTTACCACTGAAAGCTAAGGCCTGATATGCAGCAACCGATTTGGAACTTCGAGCAAGAGTCCTGGAGCACTCCTCCCGACGAGACCAGCGTGAACCTGCGTGCCTACTTCGACCGCATGGCTGACGGCAAAATGCAGGAGTACCGCGACGAGTGGAGCGACGACGAGGTGATCGAATGGGACGGCAATTTCACCGATGAAGGAACGCTGCTCATCGCCTGTTCCGAACGCGATGTGGATGTGACGGAATACCGCGAGGTGCTACGGCAGGCGATGGCGTACCGCGACCGCGTACGCCCCGCGCTTACAGCGCGCTGAACTTGAGGCGCCACGCCCATGCGGCGCCTCTAGCGGTAATCAAATCGATTTCAGATGGTATGCCCGACCGGCCCGGGACCGTAGTCGTAGTAGGCTTCCTTGATACTCAGGCCCGCGACTTCGATGCGATTCAGGTCGGTGGTGCCGATGCCCTGAGCCTCGCAGAGTTTTAACGTGCTGTCGCCGCGAACGAACGGCTTTGTGCCGCGATCGGCCTTTGGATCGTAGCCCATCACCGCCATGCAAACGGCATCGACGCAGACCGGATTCTTCCCTGCGAGCAACACGCCGGGCTTGATGATCTGCACGCCCTGGTTCCAGACTCCCTCGCCGCCCCGAATCGATTCGATGCCATCGACGATCGTCAGATCGATGGGGCGCACTCCGACAAGATCGGAGACGATGCGCGGGACGCGATAGCCGAAATCTCGCGGGGTTGCCGCGTCGAGTTCCTGAGGCACGCCTTTGGGTGGAGTCCGCGCGCCGTTGTGGCACACCGGTCCTCGCTCCTGTTTTGGTTCCTCGTTACCATCGGGACCACAATCGCCGCCGTAGAGCGAGCAGGGCGTGATGCCGAAGTTGTTCTTGAGCGACATCGTCACTCCGGCGATCCAGTGGTTCTTCAACTTCGACATCGATACGAAGCTGTCGCAATCCACGAATGAGTGGTTGAGGTCGTAGGCAGGATAGATATAGCCGCCCCAGGGAACCTTGACGCGAACGTACTTCTTGCCGTAGCCGAGGTTCTGGGCGTTCTCCCATTCAATCTTCGGACCGGCGTTGTTGATGGCCGCGATGTCGAGCCCGTAGCGCGCCCACAGGTCCATCTCCTGGCGGGCAGGGAAGAAGGTCTCGATGACGCGGATCCGCTTTGCGCCTGCCTTCGCGAGCAGACGCAGCACCGCCAGCGCCGTATCCGGATCGGTGCGGTAGGGCATCGCTGGATCGAGCGGGAACCGCTTCGGATTTCCCGTCAGATTCAGCTTCAGCGCGACGGTCTTGTTCTTCGCGATGGGGCCGATGCCGCCGATCTGGTCGAACATGCGAGCCAGTTTGCCGTAGACGTCGTCCTTGTAGGTTCGGCAGCGCGCGATGGCAACTGTTGAGGCGGGCGCCGGTTTGGCCGCGCACAGAGCGGCTGCAGCGAGGCCGCCCAAAGCTTCTCTGCGAGTGATCATTGGTACCTCCTTCCGCAGTACAAATTGTACATGGCCGGGGGTGGCCGCCGTTGCCGCAAGGTGTGGCTGTCAGTATCCCTTCTGTTTATCCACTACGTTCACGAGCGGTCTGCCGTCGACGAATCGCGCGATGTTCTCTTTAATGGTAGCGACCATTCTGCCCCGATCCTTGTCGGAACGGCCTGCGATGTGCGGCGTGATGATCGCGTTCTCGAATTTCCAAAGCGGATGCCCTTTCGGGAGCGGTTCGGGATCGGTGACATCGACGCCGGTGCCGGCGAGCCGCTTTTCGTCGAGCGCCTTCACCAGCGCGTTCAGGTCGTACAGTCCGCCACGACTGACCGCGATGAAATACGATCCTTTCTTCATCAGATCGAACTGGCTCGGTCCCATCATCTTGTGACTCTTCGGTGTGTGCGGCGCCGAGACGAAGACCACATCGGCCTGCGGCAACACCTCGTCCAACTGGTCCGGCTTCACCACCTTCGCGATAAACGGCATGAAAGGTTTGTCTTCGGGATCGACTCCGATGACACTCATGCCGAAAGCATTCGCGCGGATCGCGATCTGAGTCCCGATGCCTCCGACTCCGATCACGACCGCGGTGCGCCCGCGCAACTCGATGCCGTGATATGGGCTGCGGGTAAGGTTCTCCTGCGGTTTCTCAGCCAGGAAGGTGTTGATGCCGCGCGTAAGGGTCAGCAGCATGGCGAGAGCATGATCGGCGATCTCGGGGCCTTGGACAACTTTGTTGTTGGTCAGGATGATCTTGCTGTCGCGAAGGTCGTTGCCGCCGGAGAGATGTAGAACGCGCTCGACTCCCGCGCTCATCACCTGGACCCACTGAAGGTTCTTTCCGGCTCGGACCTGGGCGGGCGTCAGCTCACCGATAAACGCGTCGGCGTCGCCGATCTCCTGCATTACCGAGGACTGCGTAACCGGCACGAGCCGGGCTTTCGACGATGCGGACTCGAGTTCCCTGAGCATCGCAGGATCCGGGTTAAGGACTAGAATCTTTTTCGTCTGGGCGTTCAGCGCCAGGCAAGCGAGTAGCGCGAAAGTGAGGTGTCGCATGGTGGACTCCAAAGGCTGTTCGAGCATTGTATCCGAAAACAGTGGTCCGGCGAGTGAAATAACGTGAAAATAACGTTCTGATTTCAGAGCCCCGCTGCGCCTACGTTGTGTGCGGGGCCAGGAACGCAGCGGGATGATTGCTACGCGAGTGCAGACGGTGGAGGACAGTCCGGGCCAATCGCTCAGCCGTGGAGTGCGAGTCAGCGGAGCCGGAATCAATTAGCGAGATCTGTAAATAGTGGGGGCCCGCGAATATACAAAGTATGTGCGTGGAACCTGACGTAAGCGAGAATGCCAGCTCTCCCAGTCCTGAAACTGGTTGAAACCGTCCGGTCCGTGTCTCCTCGCGCATCCTCTCTGATTGCTCCGCCATCCAATTCCGGCCGGCACGCGGCCGCACGATGATTCGGCCTCGATTACTCGACTTGAACACACAACCATTGGCGGTCGCCGTGTTGATCCAAGGTTCTCCCCCACTCATCCGATCTCCAACGGCGTTTTCAATGTCGGCCGGAGAGAGACGATCGCACGCATGCATCGTTGGGGCAATCTCCTTACCCCAACCGAATACCGAAGATGCGAGGAGTACCGCCGGCCCGCAGACAATCCGATAACTTCGATGAACCCTCTGTTCCACTGTTGTGCTCCGAATCAACGTGCGATAGATAGTGAAACCTCGGATGGCGGCGTTTCGCTGAGATGGCAATCAAAAGATGAAAAGACCTGTAATATCGGAATGTGCGACGGTCAGCGTGCGAGAGCAACCGTCGCGATCTGCGTCAGGGGACCGGTTCCGGCGAAGATCGGCCATGCCGACAGCGGCCAATTTGAATTGGGCGGTAGAGAGGACGGGAGCCGAACGTTGAACTGCGTGACGCTGGTTAACGAACCGGGCGAAAACCCGGCGTAGAGCACCTCAGTCGGGATGGGGCCGCCCAGCGTAATGGCAGTGCTCCCTACCCGTCGGGCGGAGATCCCGGTTGCCAGCGTCCCTTCCTCACTGGGCGGAGAAGTCGTGCCGGTTCCCGTCGCGAAGACCGTGATGATCGACCCGAGACGAGCGGGATTTGCCGGCCCGTTCAACGCCCCGTCTTCATTGATCGCGAGCACCTGTCCCGCTCCGGAGCCATCGAGTGTGAAGAGTTCAGGTTGTGCTTCGGCGACCTTGACTGGAACCGGTGCTGTCTTAGCGCCGAGGAAATTGAGTTGAATGGTGGCGGTGCCTCCCGGTGTTAGGCTGAAGGGCACGATCGCATTCACCTGCGATGCATCAGCGTATAAGATCGGTACGGGAACTCCATCGATGAGAACCTGAACACCGGCCAATGCTCGGGGCACTTTTCCGGTGCTGTCCAGCGTTGTCGCGATTCCCGCCTGCGGGCCCAGGCCGCGTCCGAGGATGGTCACGATCTCGCCCGGCGCTACGTTGTCCGGAACGGACAGACTCGCCGCATTCACCATGCAGGAAAGGTCCGGCGGCGACGCAGCCGCGATGGGGATCACGTTGAGAGCCGTGCCGTTCCCGGAGTATGTCAAGCCGATGAGGTTGGCGTCCCAGGTGAAACCGATGGCGTTCGTTATGGTGACCGGACGGTTGAGCAGCACGGAACCGTTGGATGCCAGTTTGGAAATCATCACCGGAGCGCAGATAGAGTTGAGAAGACCGCCAGGCGTGCGGACGATCGACGATCCGTGCCACTGCGTATAAATGGACAGATTGTCGTTCGGATCGACAGCGAGTTTGCCGATGAACGGGGTCTCGTACAGCACCTGCGAGCTGCTTGCGGACAACCTGGCGAGGAAGCCGTGATAATATCCATCGATCCACGACGTCATCACGCCCGGCGTTCCGGGGCCGGAGAACCAAACGCTTCCGTGGCTGTCGACCGCAATGTCGTCGACGCCAGAGGCTGCGTAGTTCGTATACGTCTTGCTGTAGGCGAGCGCCGAACCCGAAGCGTTCAGCTTTGCGATGAATACGCCGGTGCCCGCTTCAGACGATCCGCCGAAATAGGTGTTGCCTTGCGAATCAACGGTCAGGGCAGTGGGTGTGGGCGGCAGTTGAGTGAGCCACGAGACTGCGCCCCCGAGTCCGACCTTCGCGACGAATCCGAGTTGGCAGAGTTGCGAGGTGCCGGTGGTGCCGGGCGGCGGATTGTGAACACACGGCGTCGACTGGAGCGCTCCGGGTGTCACGGGAAGGTCGGGATTCGAGGGCCCGGCGACGTAGGCATTGCCCGCATCGTCGATGTGAATCGATGTCGCGGAATCCGAGTTCGTGCCGCCGAGATAGGTCGAATAGAGCGGCACGCCGGTTTTGCCATCGAGTTTCGCCACGAATATGTCGCCGCCCGTCTGGCCCTCGGGGTAGTTGTGCAGAAACGAGGGAGGCGGACCGGCATACGTCAATTGCGAAGCGCCTGAGGTGACGGGAAAATCGAGTGAGTTGGTTATTCCAGTGATGTAGACGCCCTCAGATTGATCCACTGCAATGGCTGCCGGCGACTCCTCGCGTGTGCCGCGAAGATAAGAGATGTACAACAGATCGCCAGAGGCCGAGTACTTGGCGACCGCGACATCCTGGCATGCCTGGGTGTAATTCAGTGACCCGATGCCGCAAACTTCGTTCACCGGTTCGGTGGCGTTGGTGTAGTCGCCTGACTTCGTAACGATCGGCGATTCGGCCCACGTCGTGTATATTGCCCCGGAGCGCGAAATCCGCAACGGAGCCCCCGCTCCGCCCGAAGAACTGGTCAACGGCAGTGTCGTTTCGATGGTTACGGGAAACGCCGGGTCGTATCCCTCGATCGCAAATGCAAATCGGTTCGTGCCCAGAAACGTGAAGCCCACGTTCACGGTGGTGCGCCCGGTCCGAGTGTCCTGGTAAGCGACGGAGTTCTGCCCAATCCGGCCGGTCTTCAACCACAGCAGCAACAGCCCGCCACCGTACGGCCCGGTTGTCACGTTCGTGCCGCTGTACGCGAGATGGATCTTCGACGGGTCGGCGCCCGGCGCTACGACGAAGCGAAACGCGAAATCTTGCGCGCCGAAGACCACGTCAATTCCGGGGTAGATGTTCTCATACTCGATCTGGCCAAAGCGTTGGATACCGGTGCGCCATTGCTGCGGGTTGCTGCCGGAGAAAATGTTGACGAGGTATGGAAGCGGGTCGGAGGGCAACACCCGTGAGGCGGGAAGACTCCCTTCGAATGACATGACGACCTGATCGGGGGATAGCACGAGGGCATTCGAAGTGAGGTATGCTCCGGGCCGCAGCGCGTACAGTACAGATGGCGGAAACTGCCCGCGATTCTGTTCGAATCCCGCACGGGCATTCAGCGTGACAGCACTTGCCGGCGCACAAGATGAGAAAAAGCAAACGAACAGCGACAGGGCCGGAATGTTCCGCGACATCGGTTGCAAAAGAGCACGTTTCACGCCAAAACGTATCCTCTGCAACGCATGCTCCGGCCTGATTGAAACCAGAAATTGTCACAGTTGTAATTTCATTGAAACAAAATTGCACCTGCTGTGATATATAGAAGACGGAGTCAACACTCCACGTGTAGGGGGTGCGTGATGTTGTTACCACTTCTCTTCGTCCTAATGGCGCAATCGGTACAGGATCCGGTGCGGACAGTCGAGTTCACCCAGCGGGTCAACGCGGTCCGGAGCGACGCGATGGAACAGATGGTCCAGATCCATCAAAAACAGGAGAAGAAGCGGTTCGAGAAGAGCTTCAACGAAATGATCGCAGCGCTCGAAGACTTCACTCACGACTACAACCAGAGTCGCGGGCACGTCTGGCCAAAGAAAAAAGCCGACCGGCTCGAGAAAGCGATCCGGCAACTGCAATCCTGCGAAGCTTGGAAGCAGTACGCCCACCCCGACGAATAGCCCGAGATCAGACATAATTCCACAATTCACACTGCTCCGCGTGCGTGCCCCTATGCTACATCTGTAATTACGTGACTCTCTCCCTCTATCACGACGAACCGGCATCGGACCGGTTCGCGCAGCAGTTTTCCTCAGATAGCGTCCTTGCCAGACTGAAAGCACTTGATTTCCGAGTGCGGCGCAAAGGGATCGCGTCGCTCGATCCCTCCAAGAATGTGTTGATCTCCATCGGCACTGAAGTCGATGGCGAAGGGCGTGTAACGAAGAACAGCTACGGTGTTTTCAACCTGAGCTGGCAAGCCGCGCAAAATCCGGAATGGCCGCTGACGATCGCACGCGAGTTGGCGGACATTCGCGCCTCGATCAAAGCGGCGCACTCGTGTCCTCTGCAGCACCTCATTTGGGCAGGCATGGGTGGCTCGGCGGAAGACAAGGCTATGTACAATGCGACGGGTCTGCTCAGAAAAGGCCCGCGCTGTTACGTTCTGGATTCAACCGATCCCTCGAAACTCGCCGCGATCCTGGACGACATCCTGCGGCGATCCGGCTTGTCGCTCGCGGACGCACTGAAGCGGACGCTGGTAGTCGGGATGGCGATGGGGATGACCTCGTACGAGCCCGTTGTCAATCTCGAGAAACTGTCCGCCCTGTACGATGCCTCCAGTATCGATTCGCGGCCGAATTTTTTGTACATGACTTTGCCGGGATCGCTGCTCGATCAATTCGCTTCCAAGCGCGGTTATCGCAAAATCGAACTGCAACTCGACGGGGCGAACTCCACCGCCGGACGCCACAGCGCGCCGCTCACGCGCGGCAGCCTGTATCCGCTCGGGCTTGCCGGCACGGATCTCGCCGAGTGGATGAGCGCTACGCAGCTCAAGGACGACGAGATTGCGACCGCCTGGAAACTCGCGGCATTTCTGCACGCGCAGGGATCGGCAGGCCGCGATAAGGTTACGCTGGTGCTGCCGAAATCGTGGTCGGGCGCCGCGTTGTGGACCAAGCAGGACTTTGAAGAGAGCCTCGGAAAGAGCGAGGAAACCGGAATCAAGATCGTCATCGGGGAGCGGCTGAAGACAGTGAACTACCATCCGCCCAAGGACCCGCGGCAGGACCGCGTGTTTCTCGTGGTTCAGATCAAGGGCGAAAAGATCCCCGACGCGCAGAAAGTATCGCTGTTGCGGCGTGCGGGGTATCCGATGGCGGTTCTGAACGTCCCCGCTCAAGCTCCGTTGTCGTCGTACATGCAGTTCATTCACTACGCCGTGTTCGGCCTCGCCTACTTGCGGCAGATGAACTTCGTTACGCAGCCGAGCGTGGAGTTGTACAAGAGCATCACCAACCGTTTGTACGCCGATGCGAAGAGGGCTGGCGGCATTGTGCAATCCCGCCAATGGAAGGCTTTTTTCGATTCACCGCACCAGGCCCGGTGGCGCAATCGGGTGACGCTTCGTTATGAGCGGGCGGGAGTGCCGGTGGCGCCGAAAACGAGCACGGCGCCGGCGATATACGCCGCATTACTGCGTAGCGCGGGCGAAAATAGAACCGAGTACGGGGAACTGAGCTTCTTCGGCGATATGCGGTACTCGAAGACGGGTGCCGCGATGCGGCGCGTGCTCGACCGCGCTGCCGAGACCGTGTTTCGCAACCGTCTGAAGATGCCAGTGGACGTTTACGAAGGGCCGGCAATGAATCATTCCTTTCACGAGATGATCATCGGCCACGGGCATTGCTTCTCAACCGTCCTGTTGTCCGAGGACGCGGCTTCGATGCCCGAAGCGGGCTACACGGCGGACTATCATTGGGCGCAGTTCCTCGCGACCCAACTGGCTCTCGCCGAGCGCAACCGTCCTGTGGTATCCATCACGGTGAAGGACCTCGAAGAACCGAGCCTGACGGCGCTGGACGAGTTCTTTCGCCAGGCGGCACGTTATTTGAAAATCTGATCGGTGGTTCGCACCTCATCATGGCTAAGTTCAAAGCGCCGAAATCGAAAAAGAAAGAGGCGGCGAAGAGCGCCACCAAAGCGTTGCCCTGCCTGTTTCTCATACTCGCGATCTTCGGCCTGATCATGTTGCTTTTCTATGCAGTTTTGAAATCAGGTTCATAAATGCGAGTTGACGGAAGAAAGCCGGACGAAATGCGCCCGGTCCAGATCACGACCTCTTACTTGAAGACGGCGGAGGGCTCGGCCCTGATCGAGATCGGCAACACGCGGGTGTTGTGCGCCGCATCGATCGAACCGACCGTGCCCCAATGGCTGCGCGGCGGCGGCAAGGGTTGGGTGACAGCGGAATACTCGATGCTGCCGCGCGCCACCATCACTCGAACGCCGCGGGAGATCACCAAGGGACGCCAATCGGGCCGCACGCTCGAGATCCAACGGCTGATCGGGCGGGCGCTGCGATCGGTTGTGGATCTGTCGCTGCTCGGCGAGCGCACCGTGATCCTGGATTGCGACGTGCTGCAGGCCGACGGTGGAACGCGCACCGCCTCGATAACGGGCGCGTATGTCGCGTTAGCGACGGCGCTCAAAACGTACAAGAACGCCGGTGAAATCAAACAATGGCCGCTACGCGACTTCGTTGCCGCGACCAGCGTCGGAGTTGTCCGCAATGCGGTTCTGCTCGATCTTTGCTACGAGGAGGATTCGGCGGCGGACGTGGATATGAATCTCGTCATGACCGGGGCGGGCCGTTTTGTCGAGTTGCAGGCAACCGCGGAACGGAACGACTTCGACGATCCGCGATTAGCTGAACTACTCGCAATAGGACGGGCCGGGATCTCACAACTGGTTCAGGTGCAGAAGGCGGCGCTCGGACTGGCATGATGGTCCGGTGCGCGACGACGAATCCAGGAAAGCTGAAGGAGTTCCGCGTGGCTGGAGCGGTCGAGCCGCTTCCGGGGCTGCGCGACATTGCGCCGCCGGACGAAACTGGGCACACGTTCGAGGAGAACGCGGTTCAGAAGGCTCTGTACTATTCGGCGTACACGCGCGACTGGCTGTTCGTTGACGACTCCGGGTTGGAGGTGGATGCGCTCGGAGGTGAGCCGGGCGTTTACTCGGCGCGATTCGCCGGGGAGAGTGCGACGGACTCCGCGAATAACGCGCTGTTGCTCGAACGTTTAGGCGACAATCCGAATCGCGGGGCGCAGTTCGTGTGTGTGATTGCGCTCGCCCGCGCCGGCGCACTGGTCCGAACATTCCGCGGTGTCGTTCGCGGTACGATTGCCGGCGAGCCCCGCGGTACTCAGGGTTTCGGTTATGATCCGCTGTTTTTCTACGAGCCGTTCGGCTGCACCTTTGGCGAGGCGGCTCCCGTGGCGAAGATGCAGGTCAGCCACCGCGCCGAGGCTTTGCGGCGGATGTTCGCGTGGCTCGACGGTGCCGCTGCCAGGATAGATAACCAATGACGGTCTTGCCGTCCTGAACCTTCCCGGAGTCGATCATCTGGTCGATTTCCTTCGGGGTGAACCACTTCGTCTCGATACGCTCATCTTCCATCGGCTTCGCCTCACCTTCCTTCAGGTCTTCGGCGATGAAGAGCGTCATCTTCTCGCCCACGTACCCCGGGCTCGGATAGTAGGAGACAAGCTTGGTCCATTTCTTTGCGGAGAGGCCGGTTTCTTCGGCGAGTTCGCGTTTGGCGGCCTTCAACGGAGTTTCGCCGGGATCCAGGCGTCCAGCAGGCAGTTCCCACAAGTACTGTCGCGCGGGAAGACGATATTGGCGAACCAGCAAGATTCGGTTCTTCTCATCCACCGGTATCATCACGGCCGAACCGTGATGCTGGACGATGGCGCGTTTGATCTCGAACCCTCCCGGTTCGACCGCGTCGTCTTCGGTCACCCAAAATATCGGCGTTCGCAATAGTTCTTTTGATGAGACCAGTTTCATTTTGTTCCTCCGGTGCTGCTCAATTTTTCAATGCCTGCCGGAACTGCTCATACGGCTGCGTATTCATGACATCGCCCGCTTCGAGCCACCCCCGTCGGGCCATCATCACACCGAACGGCATGTTCAGCAGATGCTTGGGGTGATGCGCATCGGTCGCGATGGTGAACTTTACACCCTTCGCCTTTGCGATGCGCAGCAGAGGCCCATGCAGGTCCAGGCGTTCGGGACTGGCATTGATCTCCATCCACACACCACGGCGCCCGGCTTCGGCCGCCACCGCTTCGAAATCGAACGGATACGCTTCGCGGTGCAGTAGCATTCGCCCGGTGGGATGTCCGATGACCTTGAGTTGGGGGCACTCCAACGCTCGCAACAGACGATCCGTCATTTCGGGCGCCTCCTGATTCATATTGCTATGCACGCTACCGATGACGATGTCGAGTTCGGCGAGCGCGTCGCCGGCCAGGTCCATTGCGCCATCGCGGAGGATGTCGCACTCTATGCCCGAAAGGATGCGGATGCCGAGATCGTGCTGATTGATTTCGCGTACCTGCTTCGCGAAGGCAACAACCCGCGCTTCGTCGAGTCCGTTCGCCATGGCCAGCGCTTTCGAATGATCGGTGATGGCGATGTAGTCGTAGCCGCGTTCGCGGGCGGCGGCGGCCATCTCCTCCAGCGTCGCGCGCCCGTCGGTTTCGCGCGTGTGCATATGAATGTCGCCGCGGATATCCGACAATTCGATCAGCCGCGGCAATCGTCCTTCTGCAGCGGCTTCGATTTCGCCGCAGTTCTCTCTCAGTTCCGGCGGTATCCACACGAGGCCGAGTTTCTCGTATACGTCTTCCTCGGTCTCTCCGGCAACGCGGGCATTGTCCTCCATGCGAACGAGTCCGTACTCGTTCAGCGTGAAGCCGAGTCTTAGGGCACGAGTTCTGAGCGTGACGTTGTGGTCCTTACTGCCGGTGAAGTACTGCATCGCGGCGCCGTAACTTTCCGAGGGCAGCGTGCGAAGGTCGACCTGCAATCCTTCCAGTCCGTATTTGACGCTCGCCTTGTTACCGCCGTGGCCAAGCACCTCGTGTACCTTCGGCAGATGGACGAAGCGCTCGAGCGCGGCGGTCGCGCCTGGCCCCGTGGCGAGGATATCGAGATCGCCGATTGTCTCCTTGCCACGCCGCAGACTGCCGGCCACCGAAAGGCGCTGGACGCCCTCCGTCTCCGAAAGCAAATAGATCAACTCATCGGCGGTCCTGCGGCCGAAGCTCAGCAGGAATCGCCCGGCGCTGTGGCGGTAGGAGGCGATGGACCGCAGCACCTTCTCTTCGAGCTTGGCACCCATGCGCGGCAATCCGCGCAGCTTTTGCTCCTTGCACAGACGCTCGAGTTCGTCGATCGTGCTGATACGGAAGTGTTCCCAAATGAGGGCGATACTCTTGGGGCCGAGTCCCTGAATCTTCAGGAAATCCAGGGCTCCCGCCGGGAACTTTTCGAGCAACTGATCGCGGCGGTCAAACGAACCTCGCCGCAGAATCTCCTCGACGGCTCCGGCCAGGCCTTTGCCGATGCCCGGTATTTCGGTGACTTTCCGCTCCGGGTTCGCGGCGATGTCGGCAACCCGCTCGGGATAGCTTTCCAGAACGCCCGCCGCATTACGGTAACTGCGAATCCTGAAACCATCTTCGCCGGCGATCTCCATCAAGTCGGCGGTTTCGGAAAGGACTCGCGCTATCTCCCGGTTTTCCATCGTGGCCCAGATTCGATTGTAGCCACGGCGTGCGGCTCGACGTGCACCAGCACATCCGCCACCCAATCGAGATCCGCCACTACCCGGTCACGCACCTCATGCGCGATGAAATGCGATTGCTGCACGGTCATCTCGGGGTCGACTTCGAGGTGCAGATCGACGTGATACTTCAGCCCTGTTTTTCGGGCGTAGCACTTCTCGATCGCGAGCGCCCCGGGAACGCCCAACGCGCTGTTCCGGATTTCTTCAACCAACCGGGGCGCGGGCATTCGATCCATGAGTTGTTGAGTGGTTTCGTAGATTACGCGCGCGCCCAGAAAGACGACGATAACACCGACGGCGAATGCGCCCACAGCGTCGGCTGAGCCGAACCGGGAAGGCCTCCAGATGGCAAGCGACACCGCAACTAGTGCGGTCAACGCGGAGAGGATATCCACGGTATCGTTCCACGCGTCGGCAGCCAGCGCACCGCTATTGATCCGGCGGGCATACCGGAATTTCGTGATGCTGAGCGCGCTCTTCACGAGCATGGAGATAGCGAGCGGCCAGAGCGCGAACATCGCAGGCACTGTGGACGAGTGGAATCTCTGAGCCGCGCCGAAACAGATGCCGGAGCCCGTCACCGCCAGCATCAGGCCGACGGCTAGCCCGGCCAGTGTTTCCACGCGGCCGTGGCCGTACGGATGTTCCTCATCCGGGGGCTTCGACGCAATACTGAGCCCCAACAGGACAATGCCGGATGCGAGAACATCGGCGCCGGATTCGACGCCATCCGACACCACGGAGGCCGATCGGGCCATCAACCCTACAGTGATCTTCAGAGCCGCCAGGGCGCCGCTGGCAAAAATACTTGTCAGCGCAACCCGGCGTCCGATCTGTTCGGGAGTGGCCACTTCCCTTCGAGGATAACGAACGGATTCATCCGCGGCCAAGATTCATTTCAGATCGTTAGCCGTGTGCAATGACGGTCTGTTCGCCGGTGTTAACAGGGCCGTTCGTCGCGACTCGAAATTGCCGCCCGTCACCTGTTACACTACCGCACGGATATGGAGTTGCCGTCATCGGGCTCCGTACGCGAAAGGTGAACAGGGAAAATGACAGAGCAGTACGCTCGGGAAGGATTTCATAGCCTTACTCCCTATCTGTCCGTCGAAGCTGCTGCACAGTTGATCTACTTCGTCACGCGGACATTCGGCGCGGAGGTAAAACGCGAGCTTGCGCGGCCGGATGGCAGCGTTCATCACGCCGAGGTCTGCATCGGCGACTCTTTTATAGAAATCGCGGATTCAACGCGCAACTTCCCGCCGACGCCGGCCGCTCTTCACGTGTACGTCGACGATGCGGATGCCACCTACCAGCGGGCCTTGGATGCCGGAGGAGTGGCATTGCACGATCCGGTAGACCAGTTCTATGGAGATCGCGAAGCCACAGTGCGGGACGTGTGCGGTAACCGCTGGTACATCGCGACGCGCCGGCCAACGGCGGCAAAACCTCTGCCGGATGGCATGCGGTCGGTAACGCCGTACCTACACCCGCGCGGTGCTGTGAAATTGCTGGAGTTCCTCATCGCCGCGTTCGGGGCCGAGGTCGCTGAGCGTGTCGATAAGCCCGATGGCGCCATCGCCCACGCAAAAATGCGATTGGGAGATTCGATCCTCGAGATGGGCGAATCCCACGAAGGCTGGACGCCTATGCCTGCCGCGCTGCACCTGTACGTCCCCGATGTCGACGCAGTCCATGCAAACGCGATACGGGCGGGCGCGGTGTCGCTGCTCGCTCCGTCCGATCAACCCTACGGGGAACGCTCGGGTGGGGTGACAGATGCGTGGGGCAACAAGTGGTACATTGCGACGCGGATCCAAACTAGCCACTCGGACGCTCAGTGAGAATCGCCAACCGGCCGCCCATGTCCGGTCCACTTCCGACGAATGGCTCGGTGGAACAGCCGCGGAACGCGGAGACGTAGCGGAGTCCCGCCTGTTCGAGCAGTTTGACCAGTTCAGTAGCCGAATAAACTCGAATCGACGCCGGCTTCTGTCCCTGACCCGATGGACCATACCAATACCACGTGGTGTTGACGCGCCCGGCGATGGCATCGAACACCGGTTCTTCGACAACCAGGGTTCCGTCGGATAACCGTCTCGATGGCTTCATTCCGCGGCTCAGGGTGGCCGCAGCGAGGTCGCGATGGGATGTCTCCACCAGCACCAGGCCGCCTGGGCGCACGGCATCTCGCAGGTTGCGAAAAACCGTCAAGTCGTCCTCATCGGTGCCGTATCCGATCGAACTAAAGACGTTACAGGCGGCGTCGAAGCCGGATTCCGGGAGTGGATTTCGAAGGTCGTGCCGCAGGTAGCGCAACCGGTCGCGGGGGATGTCGCCGCGAAGTTCTTCGGCACGATCGAGAGCCGGTTGCGACTGATCGACGCCTACCACGGTCCCTCCTCGCAGCGCCAGGAGACGCGACAGGCGCCCCCACCCGCAAGGAGCATCGAGAACGCGGCTCTGCTGGTCCAGCCGTAGCAGCGCCCACAGGCCCGCCGCATCGGATTCGTCGGAAGGCGTGAAACCGGTCCACAGTTTCACGAAATCGGTGTCGAAGAACGTCTCCCACCACTGCGCCATGCGCCTTCTCCTGATTGGATTCAAGTGTGCCACAACTCCGGAGGACGCGACGCCGGCCGCGTGGCAGAATCAAAGAATGCTTTCGCTGAGGCCCTGGGCTATTCTCGCGGTGACCATCCCTCCGATATTCGCCGCCGGCTCTGTTCGCATCGACTCCGGACTGTTGAGCGGCGAGGCCGGGCGCGATGCGCAGGTGCGTGTTTACAAGGGCATTCCGTACGCTGCTCCGCCGGTGGACGCGCTTCGTTGGAAAGGCCCGAACCCGGTTCCGCATTGGAGCGGTGTGCGCGCCGCGACCTCCTTTTCGGCGAATTGTATGCAGTCGCCGTATCCCGCACGTTCCGTGTATCACTCGGACCCCGAGCCGGTGAGTGAGGACTGTTTGTATCTGAACGTCTGGACCGCTGCGAATTCCTCAAAGGACAAACGGCCGGTGATGGTGTGGATCCACGGCGGGGCGCTGACTCGAGGCTCGGGATCGACACCAACGTATGACGGTGGATCGCTCGCGAAGCGAGGCGTGGTGGTTGTCACGATCAACTACCGGCTCGGAGTGTTCGGATTTCTCGCGCACCCGGACCTGACGCGCGAGTCCGATCGCAACGCCTCCGGCAATTACGGCTTGCTCGATCAGATTGCCGCTCTCGAATGGGTACATCGGAACATTGCGGCGTTCGGCGGAGATCCTCGCCGTGTGACGATTTTCGGCGAGTCTGCCGGTTCCTGGAGTGTGAACTACCTGGTTGCGACGCCGCTCGCAAAGGGCCTGTTCGAACGAGCCATCGGTGAGAGCGGAGGGGCTTTTGGGCCAATGGTAAGCCCTGCGGAAGCCGAGCAGCGAGGAAAGCAATTCGCAAAGAAGATGGGCGCGGACTCCATTGAGGCGCTTCGTAAGAAACCTGCGGCCGACGTACTGAATGCATCGGAAGCCATGCAGTTCCCGCCGAACGTGGACGGGTGGATGCTGCCGCAGGACGTGTACTCCATCTTCGCGTCGGGGAAACAGAATCCCGTGCCGGTGATCGTTGGCTACAACGCGGACGAGGGGACGGCTCTGGCTCCATGGCCCGCTGGTGGCACCGCGCAAACGTTCGTGAATATGGTGCGGTCGCGTTTCGGCGCGGCGGCGGACGCGATTCTGAAGGTCTATCCAGCGGGCGATGATGAGCAGGCCAAAGCGTCCTACTATGCCAGTTTCCGCGACTACACGTTCGGATGGCAGATGCGCGAGTGGGCGAAGTTGACTGCGGAGTCTGGCAAGAGCAACGCCTGGCTGTACTATTTCAGCCGTTCTGCGCCCGGCCCATTGAAGGACCGCCTCGGGGCTTTCCATGCGTCGGAGATCGCATACGTGTTCGAGAACCTGCATTCGGGTGCACGCCAGTGGGACGGTACCGACCGGGCGCTGGCTGAAACGATGTCATCGTATTGGGTGAACTTCGCGAAGACTGGCGACCCCAACGGAAAGGGTTTGCCCGCATGGCCGGCATACACGCCGTCGAATGACACGGCCTTGGATTTCGGGGACACGGTAAAGACGGTCAGCAACCTGCACAAGCCCGCACTGGATTTCATCGAACATCACTTCGAATCGATCCGCAGGACGGGGCAGCAGCAGGCGGCCACTGACCATCTCGCTTCGCGATAGGCGCACCGGCCCGACACCGGTGCGCGCTGCTGCGGGTTTATACAGATCCGCCAGCCGAGAACGATTTTCCAGTAATCGCCTTCCACGGAGCGAACGGATTCTCCACTCCGTCCATGGCAGGTGCCACCTCAGGAACATGCCGGCGGAGGATGCTCGCCATTCCGTTGTCCCGGATGTATTCGATGCCTTCCTGCGTGTAAGTGTCCGGACCCCAGGAATTGGTGAAGAAGCGGTCGCTCTTCAAACGGCGCGAGGCCATCAGAACGAAAATGCGGAAGGCCGTTTCGCTGAAGCCGAAGCCTTCCGGAAGCGGTTCGGCATAAAGACCGACCATCAGATCGACCTTCTCCAGATCGCCGCCGTAAAGCTTCTTCACCTCCTCGCGCCATTCCGCGTTGTCGGTGAACTCTTCCCACGACTTCACGGGTTCCTTCCGAAGGAGGCGGCGGAATTCGTTGTAGCGCGGCACACCTCGCTCACGGTCGCGCAGGACGTCGACGGCGGCCAGATCGAAATGCTCGCCGTTGTCGCGCTGCAGATCCTGCAAGTGCTTCGGGAAGTTGTGCAGCCGGACTGCGCCCGGATACATTCGCCCGAACGAGTAGAACAGGTCGGCGAAAGTGAATCGCTCGAGCACCGGGCGGGACTTCACGCCCGATAAATCGGGCAGGTCGACCGTAGCCAGCACTTCGTCATTCTTTGCGGATCGGAACGTGAATTCATCGGGTATCAACGCGTGCATGCGATACACGGACACGAACTCCTCGGTGAGCGAGTAGGGCGCGCTGTGGTGATCGGTGGGAGAACCGACGATGCCGCCCAGCAATTCGCTTTCGTTCAGGAACTGCAAGACGTCCTGAACGTCCTCTCCGGCGAGTCCCCTCCAGTTCGTGTTCATGGCCAACTGGATGGTCGGGTGGGGCAGGATGGCGGGCGTCCACTCCACTGTATGGATCTTCGCCAGCAGGGCGCCGTTGATCAGGCGAGCCTTTTCGTACAGTTGCTCGTCCTGCCAGTCTGGGTGGTGACTCTTCAGCATGTCGCAGATCGCGTTGTGTTCCAACGTGAAGAGCGTGTGCAGCATGCTCAGGCCGAGCCAGATGTTCTCATTGAAGCCGGTGATTTCGATCCCGGTGGAGGGATCCATGAATAGACGGCCCTCCGGCGTCACTTTCAGCTTCCCGTCGACAAACGATCGGATCTTCTTCGAAGTGGCTTCGTCATCTCCGTAGATCTGCGAGCCGTCCCACCAGTGGCTATTCTGGTTCGCGTAGGCGGGCGGCCGCTTCGACCCTGGAGGTGCGGGATCCGGCTCGGTGGCGCCGATCTTCATCGGGTTGTCGGGCCAGTTGTCGCCGGCCGCGATCGCAATGTCGAGTGTTTGCGTATCCGATTTCTTGTGTGCGAACCAGTCGTGCACCATGAACTGGATCCATGAGGCAGCGAGCAGATTCAGGATCGTCGCCGGTTGGAACTTGTCACGCGTCATCAGCTTGCGGCTTACTTCGCGCGGGCTCGGATTCATCAGGTTGGCGGTGTCGGGAAACGTGTTTTCGAGCGGGAAGTTGCGGCCGAAACGGCGTCCGGTGGCACCCATGTGAGGACAGCCCAGATCGTTCCACGTGCCTTCATAGGTTCGCGCTCCGACGACCTCCGGAGGCACCGGCTGGCCGGGGTCGCGCATCGGCATCGGGGGTTCCTCGGTATCGTGTAAGTTCTTTTGTCGCATGTCGTTCCGCATCTGAATCAGACGGGGAACCGCGAGTAATGTGGGCAACTTGTACCAAGGGCGCGTATTACCCAGAAAATCGCTTACTTTCTTAAAAAGTTCGTCGGCCATATCCTTGCCTCCTCCAGGCAGATTCTTAAGACTCTACACCCGATCCGAACCGTCTACAAGGCAAAGGTGGCATGAGGGCAAATTGCACCGTCATCGCACGGCACGTTAACCTGAATAAGTAGCTGGGGGACAATGTTACAAACTAGAGTTGACGCACCAGAAGATCTGAATCCCGTCGAAACCAGCGAGTGGCTCGAAGCTTTGGAGCAACTCATCGACGAGCAGGGGGCTGACCGTGCCTCCTATCTTCTCCAACGGCTGATGAGTCGCGCATCGAATTTCGGTGTTACCGCGCCGCTGCGTCTCAACACGCCATACGTAAACACGATCCCTGTTGACGATGAACTGCCCTATCCCGGCGACCGTGCTGTGGAACGCCGGATCAAGAGCCTGGTGCGATGGAATGCGATGGCGATGGTCGTGCGCCAGAACAAGTACGACCCGAATATCGGTGGGCACATTTCCACCTACGCTTCGCTCGCGACGCTCACCGAAGTCGGTCTGAATCATATTTTCCAAGCCCGCTACGGAAACGAGCCGGGCGATTTCATTTACTTTCAAGGACACGCCTCGCCTGGGATGTATTCGCGCGCGTACCTGGAAGGCCGGATCGATGAGAAGTACCTGGAAAACTTCCGTCACGAACTGCGCGACCACCCGGGGCTGTCCTCCTATCCGCACCCCTGGCTGATGCCGAATTTCTGGCAGTTTCCGACGGTATCCATGGGGCTTGGCCCGATCTGCGCGATTTATCAGGCTCGGTTCATGCGCTACCTGGAGAATCGCGGCGTTATCGCGAAGACCCCGCGCAAGGTGATCGCATTCCTGGGCGACGGCGAAACCGATGAACCGGAGACCCTGGGTGCTCTGACTCTTGCATCGCGCGAGAGGCTCGACAACCTGATCTTCGTCATCAACTGCAACCTCCAGCGTCTGGACGGGCCGGTGCGCGGCAACGGAAGCATTATCCAGGAACTCGAGTCCGCATTCCGCGGCGCAGGTTGGAATGCAATCAAAGTCATTTGGGGCAACGATTGGGACGACCTGTTCGCCCGTGACGAATCCGGGCTCCTGCTGAAGCGCATGCAGGAATGCGTGGATGGCGAGTACCAGGCATTCAAGGCCCGCGGCGGAGCTTATGTCCGGCAGGAATTCTTCGGCAAATACCCCGAGCTGTTGAAACTCGTCGAACACCTGAGCGATGAGGAGATCGGGCGGCTGCGGCGCGGCGGCCACGATCCCGTCAAGGTGTACAACGCCTACAGGCGCGCTATCGAGCACACCGGTGGACCGACCGTGATCCTCGCAAAAACCATTAAGGGTTACGGGTTGGGCGAAGCCGGCGAGGGCCGGAACGTAACTCACCAGCAGAAGAAATTGAACGAAGACGAACTCGTTTATCTGCGCCGCCGGTTCGACATTCCAATTCCGGATGAAGCCGTACACACGATTTCGTTCTACCGGCCGCCGGAAGACAGCCCGGAGATGAAATACATCCGGGAGCGCCTGGACGCAAACGGCGGATCGCTGCCGGCCCGGAGCGCGAAGCCGATCGAACTGGAAGCGCCGCCGCTCGAGTTATTCAAGGATACGCTTGCGGGTTCGCGCGGACGCGAGGCATCCACTACCTCCGCATTCGTAGCCGTGCTGAAGGCGTTGATCAAACACCCGGAGATCGGTCGCCTGGTGGTTCCCATCATCCCCGACGAGGCGCGGACCTTCGGTATGGAATCGATGTTCCGCGAGATCGGGATCTACGCGAGCCAGGGCCAGTTGTACAAGCCCGTGGACAGCAACGTACTGCTCTACTACAAGGAAGCGAAGGACGGGCAGATCCTGGAGGAGGGAATTACGGAGGCAGGTTCGATGGCCTCCTGCATGGCCGCCGGCACAGCATATGCGAACTACGGCGTGCCGATGATTCCGTTCTTCACCTACTACTCGATGTTCGGATTCCAGCGCGTCGGCGACCTCATCTGGGCGTTCGCCGATTCCCGCGGAAAAGGCTTCGTGATGGGTGGAACCGCTGGGCGCACGACGCTGCTTGGCGAGGGACTCCAGCACCAGGACGGGCACAGCCCTGTTCTGGCGAGTACCGTTCCAACCTGCGCAACCTACGATCCGGCCTATGCGTACGAAATCGCGGTTATCGTTCAAGATGGCATCCGCCGGATGTATCAGGAGAACGAGAACCTTTTTTATTACCTGACCATCTACAACGAGAACTACGTGCAGCCCGCCATGCCTTCCGAAGATATCCGCGAAGGGATTCTCCGCGGCATGTATCGTTTCCGGCGGGCACTGAACGGCGGCAACGCGAAGATCCAGTTGTTCGGCAGCGGTCCGATTCTGAACGAAGCGCTCCGTGCGCAGGAAATGCTGGCTGAGCGGTATCAGGTGGACTCGGATGTGTGGAGTGTCACCAGCTATAACGAACTGCGCCGGGAAGCGCTTCGCGTAGAACGATGGAATCGTCTTCACCCCGCCGAAGCCCCGCGGCAGCCGTACATCCTGAAAGCACTCGAAGGTGTCGAGACTCCGATCGTCGCGGCAACGGACTACATGAAGGTAGTTCCGGATCAGTTGTCGCCGTGGCTCCCGAACCGGTTAGTCACACTCGGGACGGACGGCTTTGGGCGTAGCGACAACCGCCAGCACCTTCGCCGCTTCTTTGAGATATCCTCGGAAGCGATCGTAGCGGCCGCGCTGTCGCGGCTCGCTCGGGATGGTAAGTTCGACCCGGTGAAGGCTGCGCAGGCAGTCCGCGATCTCGGACTCGATCCGGACTCGGCGGACCCCTCGACCCGTTAAATCCTTCGGAGCGTTGGGCTCGGGCGTTTCGGAAACGAGTCGGCAGTTCGGAGGGATCATGCTCTACATCACGGAAGACGAAGTCCGGCAGCTTCTGCCGATGAATGAGTGTATTCGCTTGATGCGCGAGACTTTCGAAGCTCTCGCGAACGGGACCGCGGCAAATCAGGCGCGGCGCCGCCTGTACCTCCCTACCGGATCGGTGCTGCACAGCATGGCGGGCGCGGTGGGGCCATACTTCGGGACCAAGTTCTACGCGGTAAACGTCAACTACGGCGCGCACTTCTACTTCATGCTTTTTGACGCCGCTACTGCCCGCCCGCTGGCGCTCATAGAAGCGAACTTCCTCGGGCAGATCCGGACCGGCGCGGTATCAGGATACGCAACCGATCTGCTGGCGAGGCCCGACGCCCAAACCCTCGGGGTGATCGGTGCCGGTTTTCAGGCACGCACGCAGATTGAGGCGATACTCCAGGTTCGTCCACTCCGCGAGGTCCAGGTTTACAGCAGGAACGAGGCGCGGCGTGAAGGATTTGCCGAGGATTGTTCGAAGGCCTACGGAATTGCTGTTGTCGCGATGTCGACACCAGCGGAGGCAGTGAAGCACGCCGACATCGTAGTCACCGCGACCTTCTCGAAGGAACCGGTGCTGGAACGCTCCGCGATCCGTGCCGGGACGCACATCAATGCAATGGGATCCAACAACGCTCAGCGGCGCGAACTACCTGGAGACCTGGTGAACTGTGCTCGTTGGATTATTGTCGATTCGGTCGAGCAGGCGAAAATGGAAGCCGGCGACCTGGTGCTCGCGTGGGGCGAAAAAGACTGGGAAACCGACCGCCTGATGGAATTGAAGGACGCAGCTTCAATCGCCAGGGAACCCGGCGACATCACTATATTCAAATCGAACGGACTGGGAGTGGAAGATGTTGCGGCAGGCGCCTTCGTCTACGAGAAGGCACGCGCTCGAGGAATAGGTGACTCTATTCCTGAGCCGTCATCTGCTGATCGCTATCACGCCAGGCGCTGACTTTCAGACGACGGCACACCCAGCACAGGTGTTCGATCGCATTCGGCGAGCACTCGCCACCGCACACAACGCATTTCGCCGTGCGCTTTAGCGTGTCAGGCTGAACCGACTTCTTCGCCTGCTCGAGCAGATCAGAAGCGATGACCCGCTCCCCAGGTACTTGTAGTGATTTGCGTTTCAAGTAAATCCCCTGTTCCCAATATAGCGAATCCCCCCTCGTCTGCCCAGTATGCTGACGTCTTAGTACGGACGGTCTATATGGGCCAGAGTGGGAACAGCTATCCCCTCACGCGGCGCGATGAAACTGCAGAATCGCCGCGGCGTCCAGGCTCGACGCACAACGGGGACATTTCTGCCCCGGCTTCACAGCGATGCGGCGCCCGGCATGAACGATATCCGCATCGACATTATGCGTGCAGATTGGACAATGAACGGCGCCCCGGGTCACGATTGCCTTCGGTGCAACGGTTGGTTGCGTCATCTTCTTCCCCCTCTCGCTCGTACAGACGCGAACCTATCCTCAATAGATGCGCAAAAAATCGTAAACAAAATGTGTGCGCACGCGGCTGTAGAATGTTCCCGGAAACCTATTATGTCTTTGAGAACGTTTGCACTCTTCTGGATCGCCGGCACCCTGGCATTTGCCGGGGGCCCGGTCGCACTGCCGGGTCCCACCAAGACGGGCGGCATGCCTTTCATGCAGGCTCTGAGCGAGCGCAAAAGCGGCCGCGAATTCAGCGCCGAAAAGCTTTCGCCGCAAGTGTTGTCGAACCTGCTGTGGGCCGCCTACGGTGTAAATCGGCCGGACGGCCATCGCACGGCACCCTCTGCGATGAACCGGCAAATTATCGATGTTTACGTCGTGACAGGCGAAGCGGCTTACCTGTACAACGCGAAGGCGCAGCGCTTGGATGCAGTCGCCGAGGGCGATCATCGCGCGGCGGCGGGTACTCAATCCTTCGTGGCACAGGCGCCCGTCAATCTTGTATACGTAGCCGACTACTCGCGTCTCGGCAGTTCGTCGGACTCAGACCGATCGCTGTATGCCGGTGCGGAAACCGGATTCATCGGGCAGAACGTGTACCTGTTCTGCGCATCCGAAGGTCTTGTGACGGTGGTGCGTGCGTCGATCAACCGTGGGGAACTGGCGAAGGTGCTGAAACTGCTCCCCAATCAGAGAATCACTCTCGCACAGACGGTGGGCTATCCAAAGAAGTGAGGCGCGGATGCCGAAATTCGTGAATCGGCCGGTACATTACCGGCCGTTTCGAGACGCGAGCACGTAGGCCGTGAGCTCTTCCATTCGGTCCACCAGCAGGTCCGGACGCTCGGCTCGAACGCTGTCCGGCTGCAAGCCCCAGGTCACGCCGCAGCACGGAACTCCGGCATTCCGCGCCGTGAGGACATCCACTGCGGAGTCGCCGATCATCAGCGTCTGTTCCGCCGAAGTTCCTCCTGCTTCTTCTCGCAGCGTGTCGATCCCGATCGGATGCGGTTTCTTCTGATTGAAGCTGTTCCCGCCATAGACCCGGAAGAAGCACGGACCGACGCCGAGCCCTTCGATCAGGGCCTGGCTGAAGCGGACCGGCTTGTTCGTGAGCACCGCCATGGCTATTCCGGTTTGCCGCAACCTGTCCAGGCCTTCCTGAACGCCGGGATACAGCACCGTGTTATCGAGCATGTGTTCGCGGTAGTAACTCAGAAAATACGCGAGCGCCCGTTCCACTTCCGCTTCGGGCGCCTGCGGACCCATGGCCCGGCGTATCAAGACCGGAGCACCGTTTCCCACCCACGAGGACACGATGTCGTCACTGATTGGCTCGAGCCCCATGTGGACGCGCGTGGCGTTCACGGAGTTCGCCAGGTCCTGCTTGGAATCGATGAGCGTGCCGTCAAGATCGAAGATTAGAAGATTCATTGCCCGAGTGCTTCAGAGAGTCTCTCCTTTCATCTTCTCCGGTTTTGCGGGCAGCTTCACGTGATCCCACACAACTCGCAATTTCCCGAGGCTGTCCCGGTACGATTGCTTGAGATCGTGAGGCGCAAACGCCGCGAACACCCGGCCTGCCGAAGTTGCGTAGGGCATCACCCGCGATTCGACGATGAACCGCGGCGGCGGATTCGGGGCAAACGCGGTAATCACCGTGGCAATCGCCACCGCCGCGACAACCCCGCGGACGAACCCAAACCCTGCGCCCAGGAAGCGGTCGAGCCATGACAGACCCACCCATTTGAAAATCTTCGCGATCAGGCGCCCGATGATGCGCCCCGCCACCACGATCAGCAAAAACACGAAGAAAAAGCCGAGCAGATTCGACGCCGTTTCACTGCGCAGATACTCATGTAACCACGCTGCAGGGATTCCGTAAAGCCAAAAACCGCAGAGAATGCCGATCAGTGTCGCCGCGAAACCGATGCCGACTTGGGCGAATCCGGACAGGAACCCGCCGACAACCGAGTAACCGATTATGAATAACAAGAGCAGATCGAAATAGTTCACAACGAGTGTCCCGTCAAGGCGCGATACGCCTCGCGATACTTCTCACTGGTCCGTGCCGCCACTTCATCCGGCAGCGCCGGCGCGGGAGGCTGCTTGTTCCAATGGATGCTCTCGAGGTAATCGCGCACATACTGCTTATCGTAGGAACCTTGCGGACCTCCCGGACGATACTGTTCGGCCGGCCAGAAGCGGGAAGAGTCCGGAGTAAGCACCTCATCCGCGAGAATCAGTTCGTCGCCGATAAAGCCGAATTCGAATTTGGTATCCGCGATGATGATGCCGCGCGCCTTCGCGTACTCCGCGGCGGACTGGTACAGGGAAATCGTGAGGTCGCGCAGCCGTTCGGCCAGTTCCGTCCCGATGATGCCCGCTGTCCGTTCGAAAGAGATGTTCTCGTCGTGTCCCGCTGCCGCTTTCGTTGCCGGAGTGAAGATCGGCTCCGGCAGCTTCGAACTCTCCTGCAGTCCCTCCGGAAGCCGGATGCCGCAGACCTTCCGGTCGCGCGAATATTCTTTCCAGCCGGATCCAGATAGGTACCCACGTGCGACACACTCGATGTCGATCATGTTGGCGTGCCGCACCAGCATCGAGCGTCCATCGAGTTGATCGCCGAACGCCCGCAGCGCGGCTGGGTATTCCCGTACCTCGGCTGTAATGAGATGGTTCGGAACGATTGATTTCAAGTGCTCCAGCCAGAACAGAGTCATCTGGGTGAGCACTTTACCCTTATCGGGTATTCCCGTTCCAAGAATGTAGTCGAAGGCGGAAATGCGATCCGTTGCCACGATCAGCAGTTCGTCTTCAATCCGATAGATGTCCCGGACTTTTCCGCGACCGACTAAGTCGAAACCGGGTAAGTTCGTCTCGAGTAGAACGGAATTCATAGTGAGTATTTACACCTGGTGAATCGGAATAATTTGCAAAAAACCTATCGTTTTCCATCGTTTCGTCAACGGTTTACAGGATGGCCATCCCCTTGCACAAGGATATGCCGGAGGAGAGATATGAACTGGGACATAGTAGAAGGTAACTGGAAGCAATGGAAGGGCAAGGCCAAAGAAAAGTGGGGCAAGCTGACCGATAGCGACTGGACCCAGGTCTCTGGCAAAAGAGACCAGCTTGTCGGCCGTATTCAAGAAAGATACGGATACACCAAAGACGAGGCGGAGCGCGAAGTCGACGAATGGGAACGCGCTAACCGCGAGCCTGCTCATATGTAAACTCTTATCCTGGGCGGCGGGTTTCGGCCCGCCGCTTCTTTCTATCTAAAACAAAAGCGATCGCACTGATCGCGAGTCCCGTCACAATCCAATTCCAAGCGAGTACGTTCGCTTTCGGCGCGGCATTCATCAGAGCCTGTCCGCCGATCATCACCGCACCCACAATTCCCAACAGAATTCGTAATCCTGCGCCGTGCGCAAGCACGATCGCCGCGAGCACCAGTGCCGTTTCAATCGATAACGCCAGGGACAGCCGGTCCCACAATGCGAGGCCGAGTTTGCGCGAATCTTCTCCGGCCACCGGGATCTCGGGCACGTGGACGATCACGTCCAGAACGAAATGAGAGAGTACCGCGGCACCGGCTATGAAGGCGGCCGGCCAGGGTAGCCAATACCTGACGATCAGCACAGCAACTGCGGTCCACACTAAGGTAGCTGCCAATCCGTGCGAGTAGGGGAAGGTGAACTCGAAGTAGTGGCGCGCCGGGAAACTCGGCGGAATGTGGACCTCCTCGATGCCGGCCAGGACGAAAATCCCGAGCAGCACGTCCCCGGCGATCGCGCACAGACACAACAGCCCGGTGTTCACACGTGGTCCGGCACGGGCCAACATCACCGCCGCGGCATAATGTCCCGCGCCCATGATCGCCTACTCGCCAGTGTCTTCGTCAAAAGCATCAGTCGTGCGGTTCTCGAATTTCGTGCACTCGCGGAGGAACACCATTTTGATGACGCCCGTCGGACCGTTGCGCTGCTTGGAGAGCATCAGGTCTGCCAAGCCGCGCAAATCCTCACGTTCGGGTTTATAGACTTCCTCGCGATAGATGAATGCGACGAGATCGGCATCCTGCTCGATGGATCCAGATTCGCGCAGATCGCTGAGTTGCGGCTTGTGGTCGCCGGGCCGCTGTTCGGGTGCGCGGCTCAGTTGCGAGAGCACGAGAAACGGAACCTGCAGTTCGTTCGCGAGTAGCTTGAAGCCGCGCGACATTGCGCTGATTTCCTGGTTGCGATTTTCCGAGCGCCCGCGGCTGCTCATCAACTGCAGATAGTCGAGTACAACGAGCGCCAAGCCGTGTTCGTTCCGGAGTCTGCGCAGTTTGGCGTGAACATCCATCAGCGTCGTACCCGGCGTGTCGTCGATGAACAGCGGAGCCTCAATCAGTTGCTCGGCCGCGTGATGAAGCTTTCGCCGTTCTTCAGCATTCAGAAAGCCCGCGCGGAACTTCTGCTGGTCCACTCGCGCACCCGCGCACATCATGCGCGTCAGCAGCGACTCCTTCGACATTTCGAGCGAGAATACCGCTACCGTTCCGCGATTCTGTACCGCGACATGCTGCGCGATGTTCAACGCGAGCGCCGTTTTTCCCATCGATGGGCGGGCGGCAAGAATGAACAATTCCCCCGCGTGCAATCCGCCGGTCATTTCGTCGAATTTGGTGAATCCTGTGCTGATTCCCTTGATGCGGCGGCTGGGATCGAGGAACGCGTTCAGCCCGCCCTGGAATTCCTCGATAATCTGCGCAGGGTTCGCCAGAGAATTCGATGCGCGCGCCTCGCCCAGCCGCAGCAGAGTCTCTTCGGCTCCGGCGAGAATTTCATCCGGGGTTTCTTCTTGAAGGGCGCAGCGGTCAATCAGCTTCTGAGACGTGAAGATGATCTTCCGCAGCAGAGCCTTATCTTTGACGATGCGGACGTAGCCGTCCAGGTTCGACAACTTGGGCAAACCATCGTCGAGCGAAACCAGATAGCTGAGACCGTCCACGGATTCAAGCTGATTCTGCCGCATCAACTCTTCAGCCAGCGAGACCCGGTCGATGCGCTCGCCACGATCGTACAGATCCTGCATGCGCGCAAAAATGCGGCGATGCTTTTCAAGGCTGAAGTCTTCGGGTTGAACCGCGGCGGCAATCTGAAGGAAGATCGCGTCGTCCATCAGGATCGACCCGAGCACGAAGCGCTCGGCATCGATATTGACAGGAAGACCTCTATCGAGCGTTGTATCGGCGGCAGCCATCGGGGAAGCAGTAGTTACTTTAGCCGAGTGGTCCCCTGCGATCAAGGAAAAACCCCTCACGCCTTGCGTGCGTGCAACTTAGCGGTGCTGTTCAAAACCGCGTGGATATCCGGTGGCACGGTATCCACACTGTAAACATTTGCTCGCACACAGCCGACGAGACTTTTTCCTCTGAATATTCACAGCAACAGAAACCTATATCTATGTTTTACCGGAATCGGAGCGAAAGGAAAAGTGTTTTATGCTGAGGCACACGGGAACGCCGCCAGGACGTCCCCGTCTTCGCGAAGGCGTGCTATTTCAACGTGATCCCGTGGGTTTTCAAGGTGTCGCCGAGCGCCTGGTCCAGTTGTGCGATCGCTTTATTGAAGTCGAGTCGAGCGACCACGGCCCGCCGCCGGGCATCCAGATACTCGTTCTGGCGCGTCAGGACGAAGAAGTTTGTCGATTCGCCGGACTGGAAGAGGCGTGTTTCGCTCTCGAGCTTTTCTTTGGCGGCCGCCTCACTCGCCTCAGCCGCGGTGATACGCTGCCGAGCCGTTTGGATAGCCTGCAGCGCGTTTCGCACTTGAGCTTCGATGAGCTGTTCGGCACGCGCCTGCTCGAACTTCAACCGCTTGGCTGCAATGGCCGCCTGCGAAACCTGCGCCTGCGCTGTCCGGTTCCGCGCCGTGAAATCGAGCGCCAGGCCGACCTGCACGCTTTGATAATGGCCGCCGAACAGCCCTGACAGCGCCGACCCGTATCCGCCAATCAGGGACGGCGGAAGCGACCCGAAATCTCCGCCGGAGATGGGGGCCAATCCCGCAACCGCCGAAAGCTGGTTCAATCGCGTGTACAACGCCGTCTGCGATGCGGAGAACGGATTGTCGCCAGGGCGAACCGTTCCCGCCAGGCCCGAGTTTGCGTAATTCGCAACCAGATCCAGTTGTGGCTTCACCTGGTTCAGGGCGTTTTCTATGTCGATCTGGTTCGATTCCTGCCGCAGTTGAACCGACTTCAACTCCGGACGCCGGCGGAGCGCGGTGGCAATTGCTTCTCGCAGATCGTCCGTCTCCGGAATCTCGGAACTCTTCACATCCATTGGCACCAGTTGATCGCCCCAGATCGCCGCATTACGGTCCGGCGCGAGCATCATCTTCAGGTTGTTCTCCACCTCGGTCACCACGCCGACGCTGGCGTAGTACGTATCGAGACGCCGCTCGAGTTCGGCACGCGACGCGGACAACTCGATTTGCGCGAGAGTGCCGGATTCGATCATGCGCTGATTGCGGGCGTACTGCTCTTTCGCGAGATCGACGGCATCCGACGTAACCCGCTCGTCCTGCCGTGCCGCCACAAGGTTCCAATACGCCTGCTCCACCCGCGTGATGACGTCGATGACGCGCACTTCGTAGTCCGATTCAGCTACATCGAGCTGTTTCCGGCGAAGGCGAATCTCCGATCGAACCGAGTCGGTCTCACGATTGCGCAGCAGCGGTTGCGAAATTCCGATAACCAGCCGGGACGAAAGATACGGGCTCAGTGTCGCGAAAGTGTTGCTGCTCGAGGTCCGGCTGTTTTCAAAATCGACGTTGAATTGCATGCCCTGCCAGGGAATGCGCTGGCGGAAATAGAAGTTATTGGTGGCGTAGTGTTCAGACAGCACGCCTCCGGCGCCTTGTAGGACTGACGCCGCGGGTGTATTGCGCGACTCGATTCCCGGTAAATAGCGAAATGTCGGATCGAATGCGCCCTTCGCCGCGTTGATCAGCGTGGCTACGCTCGCGGTGTTCGTGCGCTCGATCTCGATCTCGAGATTGTTTTCGAGCGCCATTTCGATCGCCTCTTTGAGCGTGAGCTTGTGTTCCGTGATGGTGACCCCGACGCGCGCCGGAGCATCCAGCACGGCCGGCGCAGGCTTCTGCGATTCGCCGAACGCTCCCGGTACGACCAGCAGCAGAACGAGGAGCATCAGCCACATCGTGTGTGAACGGACCACCTTCCATGCCGGACGGAAACCGGCCGTCGCGAAAGCGCGCAACCGGAGCGCGATGTCGTCGAAGATCGAGTAGGCTACCGGTGTCACCAACAGCGTCAGCAGCAGGCACAACGTCTGCCCGCCGATGACGACGATAGCCACTGTTCTCCTCGAGCCCGATCCCGCACCGCCGCCGAAGGCCATCGGCAGCATGCCGGCTACCAGCGCCGCAGTGGTCATCAGGATAGGACGCAACCGGTCCTCGCAACCGTGATAGATCGCTTCCATCCGCGGAAGCCCGTCCCTTCGCAGATTCTTGATGTGATCGATCTGCAGAATCGAGTTCTTCTTCACGATTCCGAACAGCACCAGAATTCCGAGAGAGGTGTATATGATCGAGTAGTTCTCCCGCATGATCAACAGCGACAGCAGCGCGAACGGCACCGATAGCGGCAAACTGATGAGAATCGTTACCGGATCGATGAAGCTCTCGAACTGCGCCGCAAGAATCATGTACATGAACACGATCGACAGCACCAACGCGAAGGCGTAGTTGGCCGCTGCCCGTCCGAGTTCCTTACTGCGGCCCACGGTTCCCGCACGGTATTCGGTCGGTAGGTTCAGAGTCGTTGACCGTCTCTTCCAGCACCTGAAGCACGGCGCTCAGCGATTGCCCGCCGACGATGTTGCCGCTCAGCATGATTTGCCGCTGGCGGTTGTATCGTTCGATCTGAACCGGACCGTCCGCCGCTTCCAGGCGAGCCACATTCGAGATCGGAACGTTGCCGAGCGTAGCCGAAGGGACGAACAGGCGTTCGAGCGCGTTCGGCGAATCGCGGAATTCCTTGTCCACGCGCAACTGCACGTCGTAGCGATCGTCGCCTTCCCGATACGTCGTCGCCTGCTGATCGCCGCCCACGAGAGTTCGCAGAGCCGTCGCGATGGAGGCGACGTTCACGTTCAGGTCGGAGGCTTTGTCGCGATTGATGCGCACGCGTAGCTCGGGTTTCCCCGCCTCATACGATGAATCAAGATCGGCGACTCCCGGTGTTGCCGCAAGCCTCTTCTCGATAACGTCCGCGTATTCGTTCAGCTTGTTGAGATCGGGACCCTGCACGTAGAACATCAGTTCGCGATCCGGACCGCCGCCCTGAATCACCGAAGGGGGCTGCACACCGAGCGATAGATCGTGATACCGCGCCAGCTTCTCGCGAGCCATCATCATAATGGCCTTTTGGTTCTCCTTGCGCTGTTCCATCGGAGTCAGTTCCACGAGAATGGAGCCGCGGTCCACCTGCTTGCGAATATCCGCGCCGATCGTCGTCAGCAGGTTGCGAACGCCCGGAAGCTCGCGCAGGTCCTTTTCGAGTTGGGTCATCACCTGGTCGGTACCTTGCAGCGATGAACCCGGAGGCGTACGGACCGTCACTTCGAATTCGCTCTGATCGTCCTCCGGAAGGAATGACACTCCGGTCATCTTGAACAGCGGGCCGATGGATATAACAACCAGGATCGATACCGTCACTATCACCCAGCGGTGCGCCATGGACCAGTGCAGCATCCGCCGGTATGGCCCGGCGAACGCGCGAAAGATGACCGTGTCCTTCGTGTGCCCGCCGTTCCCGTTCGCAGAGGGCTTCAGGAATCGTGAGCAGAGCATCGGCGTCAGTGTGAAGCTGACGATCAGGGATACGCCGATCGCAAACGCCGCAGTGTAGCCGAAGCTCGACATGAAGTGCCCGACGATCCCGCTCATCAGCGCCACCGGGATGAAGATGATGATCAGGCTGAGCGTCGTCGCAAGCACCGCCAGTCCGATGTCGCGCGTGCCGTGAATTGCCGCCTCGATCGGCGACATGCCTTTCTCCTCGGCGAATTTGAAGATGTTCTCGAGGACGACGATCGCGTCGTCGATCACAATGCCGACCGTTAGGACAAGCGCGAGCATCGTGATCTGGTTCAGCGTGAAGTCCATCACCTTCATCAGCGTGTAGGTGGAGATGATGGAGGTCGGAATCGCGACCGCCGCGATCAGTGTCGAGCGCCAACTGCGAATGAACAGCAGCACGACGATCCCGGCGAATATTCCGCCGAGCAGTAAGTGCTCCTGCACCGCGTGGAACGAATCCGAGATGAATTTCGATTGATCGCGCGTGTAGCTGACCTTGAAATCGGGCGGCAGCCCCCGCATCAGTTCCGCCACGCGCTCTTTCACGTTGTTGATGACGTCGAGCGTGTTAGTGCCGGACTGCTTGCGAACCTCGAGCACGACGGCGGGCAGTCCGTCGAGACGCGCCATCGAACGCGGCTCCTCAACCCCGTCCACCACATGGCCGATATCGCTGATGCGAATGGGCGATCCGCCGACATTCGCGACGATGATGCGTTCGAAATCCCTCGGATCTTCGATGCGGCCGAGCGTGCGCAGCGACAATTCGCGCGAGCCCTGATCCACGCGGCCGCCCGGTACTTCGACATTCTGCGCCGCCAGTGCCGCGCGCACCTGGTCGATATTCAGGTTGTAGGAATACAGCTTCTCGCCATCCAGCCACACCTGAATCTGGCGCCGGCGGTCGCCGACAAAGCGCACTTCGCCGACGCCGCCGAGCGACTCGATATTCTTCTTGATGCGGTCGTCCACCACGCGCGTCGTTTCGCGCAGGTCGCGGCCGGACGCGAACACGATGTTGATTACGGGCGAGGCGTCGGTGGCGAGTTTCTGCACTACCGGCGGATCGGTGTCTTTGGGAAGCTGGCTCAGCACCGTCGAGATCTTGTCCCGCACCTCCTGCGCCGCCACATCCGGATCCTTGTCCAGCATGAATTGGATAGAGACCAGCGATACTCCTTCAGCGGAGGTAGATCGCAGATCGTCGATGCCGCTGATGGTGTTGACGGCCTCCTCGATGCGCTTGGAGACCTGCGTCTCCACTTCCTCAGGTGCGGCGCCCTTCAACGTCGTTTGAATCGTAACGATCGGGAATTCGATCTTCGGGAACAGATCGACGCCGAGCTTGTAGTAAGACGCCAGGCCGGTTACCACCAGCGCCATGATGAGCATGGTGGCGAACACCGGCCGGCGAATACAGATTTCGGCTAGTTTTTGCATGCTCGATCACCGGCCCGTCGTGCGTACTTCCGAATTGTTAATGAGCAGCGGCACGTTGCTTACCGCCACTAACTCGCCGGGATGAATCTGGTCCGCCGGGACCTCTACCCAGCCGTTCATCTCGCGCCCGGGGGCGATGCCGGTACTCGACCGCGCGGCCGTTCCGGATCGCGAATACTTTGCTGAGCCCGGCCACGCTATAGATTGCCTGCTTCGGTACCATCACGGCCTGGGCCGCGCGTTCCGTGATGAGCCGTACCTGTACGAACATGCCGGGACGGAGCCGCGAGTCGTTCTCGTTCAGCCGGGCTTCGGCCGTGAGAGAACGATTCTTCGAATCCAGCGACGGGTTGAGTTCGCGAACCGTGGCGTGGAACTCAAGCCCTGGTGCAGCATCGGTCGTGAACGTCATGGGCGTGCCGATTTTGACGTTCCAGGTGGCGGTTTCGGGAACCTCGACGCGTAGGCGCAGCGGGTTCGCCTTGACGATGGTCAACAACGCCGTGTTCTCTTTCACGTACTGGCCCGCCGAGACGAGTTTCTGCATGATCGCGCCATCGAACGGAGCGCGCACGATCGTGTCGTTCAGTCGCTTTTCCGCCATCCGGACCTCCGCCTTCAGGCCCTCCATGCTCATCCAGAGCGTGCGCAGTTCGTCCTGCGTGGCATCCACCGCCGCCTGGCGTGCGCGGTACGCCTTCTCCAATTCGGTGAATCTTTCGGTGGAGATATCGCCGGTCTTCACCAATCGCGCGGCGCTCTCGAATTTGAACCGTGCGTCCTCGAGTTGTGCCTGCGCCTGGCGCATAGTCGCGGTCGACGACGGCGGCGCGTTCTCTTCGCCAGGCTTCAGGCCGAGCCGGGCGAGCGATTGGTTGTAGGCGGCGCGAGCACGGTCCAACTGAATCTGATATTCGGTTCGATCCAGTTCCGCCACAATCTCGCCCTTCCGGACGGTCTTCCCAAAATCGGTGCTGATTGATAATACGCGCCCCTGCACCTCGGGGCTGATCGTGACCGTCTCGTCCGGATTCAGCGATCCGGTTACATTAATCGAGCGTTCGAGCGTGCGCGATTGCGCGGCCTGTGTATTAACAGTGATCGGGTCGGGCGCCTTCGATGCGGCTTCCACGGTCTTTTTATCGCCGCGGCCACAACCTGCAACGACCACCAGCAAGAAAATCAAAAACGGCGAGATGCGTCGATTCATGAACGCTTCCTGATACCTTCCAGAAAAAAGTCAACAAAGCCTTCTACGAGTTGCTGCTGCGGCAAATCCAGCGTCCCGCGGTGAAACAGCGCCTGGTTGGTCCCGTAGTGGCAAGCCAGACCCACGAATGTGTGGGCCGCCAGGATCGGATCCGCATCGCGAAACTCCCCGGCGTCAATCCGGCGCTGGAAGTAGGCGGCAAATTCCGTGAAGAAACTATTCGCGTAACGTTCGAAGAACATTTCGCTAAGTTCGTGATGCTCCAGGGCACTGAATATCAGCAGCCGCACCCAGCCAACGTCCCTCTTGTGCCAGTTAATGATGCCGTTGGCCAAGTCGATCAGGAACGTACGGTCGCCCTTGGAGACATCGAACGCCGCACAGAAATCATGCGGAATTGCGCGGGTGTCATAAACCACTTTCTCCTCGATGATGGCGCGGTACAACTCGCGCTTCGTCGCAAAATGTTGATAGAGGACGGGTTCAGAGACCCCCACCGCCGCCGCGAGTTCACGCGTGGTTACGCCCCGAAAGCCCTTTTCAGAAAAGAGTTGGACAGCGGCATCGAGAATCGCAGCCCGGCGGGCTTGGCTAGTAAGTCTGGCAGTAGCCATGAGAATAGGGGGAACGTGCCTAGTGAACGCTAAGTTAGTAAATACTAGATTAGAGGACCGGCGGATCGACTGTAAAGAGGATAATGATATTTTTCGTTGTAGATTCTTAGCGGACGTCGCCGCCCCGCTCGATCAACAACTCGCGGAGGATTGAGCGGTGGCAGCGCGATTCGTTTTCGCAGTAGCAGCCTACCGAGAAATTCGTTTGACGCGAAAGCGCGGCGAGTACGTCCAGAACACGACTCACGTCGGGTTCGCTCATCTCGTGCCGGTATTTCTTCCGAAACGTCTGCCAATCCCGGTCGTCGTTGGCGGACAACGCTTCCTTTACCAACTCGGCGCTCGGCGCGAGGTTCGGCAGCCAGACGTCATAGAAGTCGCGAGCCGCAAATTCCGCTTTCGGGACGCCTCGCGGTGGGCGCCGGACGGTGCCCAACCGCAGGCCTTCGTCATCCTTCCTGGCCGTGCCGAGTCTGACGATCGAAATCGACATCGTTGTTGCTCCTAGCGTCTCATCAGGATGGTGGGGTCGCCCCGGGCTTCGGGCACCGTCCCGTACTTCAGCATAAAGGCCTCCAGTTGCTCTGTGGGAGCGGTGATCACCAAACTCTTATCTGCCTCGAAGTGCGCGAGCGACTGGTCCTTGATCATGGCTTGAATCCACTTGGAATCGAGAAAGCTGATCTGCAGGTCATCGCCGGTGTTCCGAACGTTTACGAACACGTGGCAAGGCACGGCGAAAGTCCCGGGATTCGCCTCCATCACATCCAGCACCCGGGAATCTCCCAACTCCACGAGTTTCGCGACGAGTCGCAGCGACTCCTTTCCGCCATCGCTAATCCACAGAATGTCGTAAGTCATCGACTGCCCTTCGCGGACGATTATGATGTCTTCGCCGTCCGCGTCGGTCCAGACTCCGATGAGATTGCGATCGAAAGTGGTGTTCGTTTCGCTTGCCAGCGGCTGCACGGATTTGAGGCTGGCGCATCCGGAAGTCAGAAGCGCGAGCGCTATCGCCGGCGCCGCGAGTGTCAGGCGCATTGGAATTCTCCTCTCAATGGAGAACAGCGCCGCCAGAGGCGTGGAATTGCACCAGGCGTTTCGAAATTGTCAGGTTCGCCGCAAACGCGCCGCCGTCAGCATCACCACGATCCCCAAACAGAGCAGAAACGCCGGCCAGAGCACCTGGTCCTTGAAAAGGTCCTGCTGGAGCCGCACCAGGCCGACCGCGAGAAACAGTAATCCGCTGGCGAAGAAATTCTTCATCTGTTTGGGAATGCTCCCGAATACAAAGCCGGCGGCTGCAACCGGCAGCAGTACTTCGAAAACTCGAGATTCGAACCCGTGCTCCGGCGCGGCTATTCCGAGCAGCAGAAGCGAGATCAGGACATGCCCTGGAATGACAAATCGAAATGCGCGCGCCACCGATCGCATCTGCGGCGAAGAGGGAATCTCGCAGGCCCACTGAAGTAACAGATAGACGCCCGCATTGATCAGGAACAGATACTCCACCTGGCTCCGAGTCCACGGTGCGGCTGCCTGCAACCAGTTCGCGTAAGGCTGATGGAATGCCGCCAGCCCCGTCAGGGACACGTATGTGAACACGACAAAGAACGGGTAGAAATAGCGCGAATCGCCGGTCAGCCTTCGGCGCTCCAGCGCCAGTCCGGCCGCGAGAAAGATAACTGCCCAGGGGATCAGGTAGAAGTACGGCCGCCCGGGATCTGTGTCCAACCAGTCGATCAATCCCAACCGCAGCAGAGTCACCACAGCCAGCAGCGCAGCGAACGTAGACAGAACCAGCGAAAACACGGACGATCGTGTAAAGCGCCGTAGCCAATAATAAGCGGGCAGCGACAGGATGATGGCCCACCATAGTTGGGCGTTGCTGGTGCGGCGGAACGAGGGCAGCTTCGAGAACAACTCGAGATCCTCGCGGCCGCGGGACGGCCCCGCGAAGATTCCGTACTCGCCCATCGCCACCAGGATCGTCACCGGAAGCAGCAAACAGAAAGCCAGCAGAAACGCGATCGCGATCCGCTGTCGGCCCCCCCGCCACAACTTCAAGCCAAGCCATGCCGTTGGGCCCGCGGCGGCGATCGCCAGCAGCACCGACGCGATTCCGTGAAGTGCGCGATAACGAAACAGCACGATCAGCGCGGCGCCCATCACCAGCAGCCATCCGCCGAAATAGAGACTCACCTGTTGGATTGAGAGACGTCGGGTCTCCATGATCCACGCGTCCTCGCGTTCGGACAGGCGCCCGTAAGCCTTCTGCAGATTCTCGTACTCGAACTCGGTCAGCAGTTTGTCGCTGCGCCACCCGTCCAGCTCGCGGAGATGCTGCTCGATCCGGCCGCTCATCGCACGTGCCACCGAAACCGGCAGCGCCAGCACTGGTTCACCCGCGAGATAACGCTCGAGGTCCAGTGCCATCTCGGCCGCCGAAGCATAACGGGAAGCGGGATCCTTTTCGAGCGCCTTCAGACAGACATTCTGGAGCTCGGCGGGAACGTCAGGGTTTAGCCGGCGTGGAGGGACGGCCTCTTCTTCACAGCGCGCCCTCACTTGCGCCGTGAGAGTTTGCGCGCGAAACGGGAGCTCGCCCGTGAGGAGCTCGTAAAAAATGATTCCGATGGAAAAGATATCGCTTCGCGCATCGATGGCCGATGCCGTGTGGGCGTGTTCAGGCGAGGCGTAGTCGGGCGTGCCGAGGAATTGGCCCGCATGCGTGAGGCGCAGCGCGTCCGTGCCGGCATCCAGCGCGAGACCAAAGTCCAACAGTTTCGGCTCGAGATCCCGGCCAACCAGGATATTCGCCGGTTTGAGATCGCGGTGGATCACGCGCTGTTCGTGCAAAAACGCCAGCGCGAGCAGCACCTTGTGCATCAGCCGCGCTTTCTCTCTGAACGGAAGCGCCCGAGCCGCAACGTTCAGCGGAGCCCCGTCCAGGTACTCCATTACGAAGTGCGGAGGTTCGTTGGCGGGCCCGAGGCTGTAGATCCGGACGATGTTCGGATGGCTGATGCGCGCCATCGCGCGAGCCTCGTTCATGAATCGCTGGCGCAATTCGGGATTGCTGGCGTAGCGTGGATGCAGCGTCTTAATCGCCACCTTGCGTCCAAGCCGTTCATCTTCGGCGATCAGTACGCGGCCCATTCCGCCGGATCCGATCTCCTCCGCTACATCCAATCCGGAAAGTCTGGCGGGCAATGCGTCGTCCGCCTCTTCGGGCGCTGTCGCGCAATCGATCTCCGTAAGCGCTCTGAGTTCGGGACGAAGTTCGTCGGCGAGATCCGGGTAGTTGCGAAGGAACGATTCGATGGAGACGCGTTCTTCGGCGGCCTGCCGGTCGAGAAACGCTGTCAGCGCCGCCGCCATCCGCTCCTCGCGATCGCCGTTCAACCGGAACGCTCCGCGTCGATCAACTCGCGAAGCCTTCGCACCGCACGAAACACCAGCAGCGAAACCGCCTCGCGCGGCTTACCGAGACGGGTCGCGAGTTCCTCGGTCGTCATGCCTTCGATCTTCGCGAGTAGTAGCGCCTCACGATAATGCGGCGGCAGCGCATCCAGTTTGAGCAGTAGTTGTGCCAGGCGCTGATCCCGGTGCAGTATGCGGCTGGGCGTCAGAGAATCGGCTGGCTCAGGTCCCTCCGGATTGCTCGGAGAGCGGAACCGCAGGATGTCCTCAGCGTGACGCTTCGCGCGCCCCTGGTGTCGAACGGCGTCCGCGATTACGTGATCGGCGATCGTGGACAGCCAGTGCATGAAGCTTCCCGGAGAGCGATACGTGAAATGTGAAAGGTCGCGGTGCGCCCGGAGCAGCGTTTCCTGAACGAGATCGTCGGGCTCAAGTTGTATCGCCTGGCTCGGGCCGAGTTTGTAACGGCAGAGCACAAGCAGACGGCGGCGGTAGCGTGCAAACAGCAGGGACAGCGCGTCTTGCTCCCCGTCTTTTGCCCGGCCCAACAAATCGAAGGTCGTGGTTGGCGTCGCAGTCACAGTAAGTGCTACGAGTTAGTTTATTCCTGGCGCAGCACCTTCGCGGGATCGGTTTTGGTGGCTCGCTGCGCTGGGAACAGGCAGGCGACGAAGCAGGTGGCGGCGAGCAGCCCCACCACGGAAGCGTATGTCATGGGGTCCGTGGTGCTGACCCCGAAGAGCGCGACACGAATCAAGTGTGACGCCACGATGCTGACGCCCAGCCCCAAGGTGAGTCCTACCGCGGTAAGCGCAGCTCCGCCTCGCAATGCTTCGAGCCAGATATGCACCGGAGACGCCCCGCAAGCGATTCGAATAGCGAACTCGCGCGTACGGCGCGCCATTCCGAGTGCGACCAGACTATAGAGACCAATGCCCGCCAGCACCAGAGCGCCTACTGCGAACGTTACCAGGAGAGATGCGAGCCATTTCAGCGGAAGGGTCGATTGCAGCCGCTCGTCAGCGGTCTCGATCGTAACGACAGGGGCCTTTGAGTTCGTATCGTGGATCGTGCTGCGGATCGCGGGCACAACATCCTTCAGAGCGCCGCCGTATCGCACGTGAAAATGGACATAGCCTGGGCCGGCCGGACGCTGCTCGAACGGGAGGAACAGCATATTGGTGCGGCCCTCCTCACGGATATCCGAAAACGAAGCATTACTCACGACTCCGACGATCTCGACGCTCCGGCCCTCATCTTCGATCTGAAGTATTCGCCCAATTGCGTTCCGGCCTGGCCAAAGCGCGTTCGCCAGATTCTCATTGATGACCGCAACGGGTGGGCCACCGCCATCGGTTTGCTTCAGGTCACGCCCGGCCCGCAGCGGAGCACCGACGACCGTGACGTAGCTCGGCCCCGTAACGTTGTAGTCGGAACTGACGGGAGTCCGCGACGGGTCGCCCCTAAGATGGTCGAACCTCATGCCGTTCCATCCAAGCGGCGCATATTCTGCATACGACACCGCTGCGATCCCGGGAATTCCCTGCAGATGCACGCACAGTTCGTTCAGCAACACGGCGTTCTCTGCCGCACTCTTGGCCGCGCCGGCGGTATCGACCGTCACGAACAGAAGATGATCCTTCTTGAAACCGGTATCGAACGCATCTAACGCGCCCGACGAACGCTGCACCAGTCCTGCACCGGTCAGCAGAACTACGCTCGCAACCAACTGGAAGAGCGCCAGGCCCGTGAGTAGGCGCTTGTTCGCCGGTACCACCGCCGACTCTCGCGATTTCAGCGTTTCGAGCGGATCCTGACGCCAGGCGCCGAGTGCCGGGAGGCTGGTGAAGACGATTGTGGTCGCGACGGCGAGCAGCAGCACATATAGCGTGAACGTATGGTCTGGTGATAGGTTCAGCGAAATATCGGCAGGCGCCTGAAGCAGTCTGAGGAGCGCGGGCGTTGTCCATGTGGCGATACACCAGCCGGCTGCTGCTGCAGCCGTTGAAATCACCAGACCCTCGGTGAACATCAAACCGAGCACCCGCGCGAGCGGAGCGCCCAGCGATTTGCGCACTGCCATCTCATGCTGGCGCGCAACGGACCGGCACAGGATCAAATTGGCGACATTCGCGCTGATGACGAGCAGCAGCAGCGAGGCGACGATCATCAGGAGGCTCAGAACGCGGCGGATCGGGGGTACGCCAGCACCGATCGCGCTATAAGGCTCCATCAGCACACGGAACCGCCGGTTGGCTTCCGGAAACGAGTTCTCGAGGCGTCGCGAAATGACGTCGAATTCGGCTTGCGCATCGCTGATTGTGGCGCCGGCGGCCAGTTGCCCAACGATCTCCACCATCCGGAACGAGCGATCGTTCAAAACGCGTTCCCGGTTTTCCAGACGGTAATACGCGAGAATCGGAACCCACACATCCTGCCGTTCGGCGACTTGTACGCCTCGGAACCGCGGCGGCGCCACCCCGACGATGGTCGCCGGGTGGCCGTTCAGCGCGATGCCGCGTCCCAGAATATCCGGCGCGCCGTCGAATTGCTCGCGCCACATGCGATCGCTGATCACGGCGACAAGTCCGGTGCTCGCATCGCGGTATTCGCTTTCCGTGAATGCGCGGCCGAGCGATAGGCGCACGCCGAGAGCCCCGAAATAGTTGTGCGTAACCAGGCCGCCCCGGACCGCGTACGTCGCCTTCCCCGCACTCAGGGCAAAGCGGCCGAACCCGCGAGCGACGACGCTTCGCAGGGTCCGTGACGAAGCGGCGTAGTCGAGATAGTTCGGCCAACTGTTTCCCGGATCGTCCTCGCGTCCGTCGATCGCAGCGCCAAACGACACCAGACCGGTCGCGGTAACGCCGGGCATGGGACGCTGCGTCACGGCACGGAACAGCGAAAACACAGAGCCGTTGACGCCGATGCCGATCGTGATGAGCGCGACCGCGGCAATCGTGAACAACGGAGAACGCATGAGCCTGCGGATCGCCATCCGGGTGTCCTGGAGTAGTGCGTCGAGTGAAGTATCGCGCCACACCGCTCGAATCTCTTCCTTGATCAGCGTAAGATTGCCGGTCTCCCGGAGCGCCGCGTAGTGAGCGACAATCGCCGGTTCTCCTTCGGCCTGTCGCTCGCTGGCGGCCATTTGCACATGGAACCGTAATTCTGCCTCGATGGGGTCTGTCGCAGTGAACATCTGCGGCGTATCCGAACTCAGGTCGAGCGGTGAAACTATAGGGCCGGCCACATCTTCGAACTGAACGCGGACGTGGAGTTCGGCGGCGAACGCGCGGGCGCGGCGTCGCACCCAGTAGGCGGCAATCGTGAGCATCGCAAACACGACCGCGAACCTTGTCGGGTCCTCCATCGCCCATAGTTCGATGGCCACACCCCGGTCGGCGAGCAGCAGAAAAACCGCCGCGTACATTCCGAGACGCACGTTGAGGTTGGCCTTCCCCGGTAAATACGAGCACGCGAACGGGATCTTCCGAAATCCCTTCATCGATGTTTCGACCAGAAGGACTCCGGTGAGCACAAGCATGATGCAATGTTGGAGCGCAGCCAGCGGGGGCCAGGCGATGAAGTAAAACAGGGACGCTGCTATCCACACGGGCAGCGCGCCGAGACAGTAGAGCGCGTGCCGGGCCGCCTTGAAGTACTCCTCGGCGTGCTCGAGTTCGGTGATTTGAAAGATCCAATTCGCACGCAGAGCCATAGGCAGGGCGAACGCGGCGCGAAGTCCGGTGACCGCAAATACGAGGAGCACCAGGCTCGCCGTAACCAGCGGGATACTCGGCCTGTTCCATGTCACTGCGTCGGGTAGCCGGCCCACGATGTGCCAAAGCACGGTGGTGTATGCTCCGCGAAAGACATCCTTCAAATATAGGAGTGCGATGCCTGCACCCACTCCCCAGTAGGCGGCGAGGAGCAGTCGGTGTTGGCGGCTCCGAGCGACAGTCCGAGCCGTGAACAGGATTACGGCCCGGTCGAGAGGATTCGGAAACACGCGTTTGACTAAAGAAAGGCCGATGACCGCCGCGGGATGATGCCGGTCTTGTGGCAAGATGTCCGGCTGCTCGATAATCCGCTGGAGAGTGCGGGCATATCCGAGACCGAAGGTGGCGCCGGCGACAATCGATGCCACCGCAAGGCCCCAGACGGCTCGCATCGCGAGTGGCACGTAAGCGGCTGGCTCGGCGCCCAGCAAACGTTGGAATAGCCCGAAGAACCAGAAGGACGGCAAGTATCCGGGTTCGATGGTGGATTCGAGAAGGAACAGCGCGGCAATGCTGAAGAATGCGGCCGCCTGCACGAAACCCGAAATCTTCTGGAAGGTCCGGTGGCGGCAGCACTGAATCGCGATCCCCTGAACGGCGATGAGCGAAGCGCATACGAAGGCGCCCGAGGCCGCCATGGTGACCCAGTAGGCCGCAAAGCAACGGACTACCGTCGGCAGGTCGGCTCGCGGGCCGGAGACCATGAACGGGAAGCAGAGACCCGTGAAGACGTTGACGGCGAGAATAGCAATGCCCGCTGCGGTCGCAATTGCCCCTACTTTGGCCGTGAAGACGGTCCGAATGCGCACTGGCATCACGCTCAGGATCAGGCAGTCCCTCCGCTCGGGAAGTATCGTGTTCCACGCCAGCAACAAAAGCACCGCGCTCACGGCCATCGTCAAGGCGATCAGAAACTCAACCTGGTTCGACACCGCCGACGTCAGTTTTTCGGCGGGAAGGGTAGAAAGCGCAAAGTTGGGAACTACCGAGATCGAATAGACGAAGCTGAAGGCCGCAAGTAACGCGACCATGTGAGCCATCAGCTTCTGCAAATTTCCAGATGCCGACAGCAGTTCGAGATCGACGATGCGATACAAAAAATCGCGATAGAGAACGCGAAACTGGCGCCGCTCGAGGGGCATGTCAGGCCTCCATCAGATGCATCATTTCCGAGGTGATGGATGCGGTGTCCTGCTCGAGTGCGAGTTGCGAAAAAATACCTTCAAGAGTCGGCACCGACATGAGAGTACGGAGTTGTTGAATGGAGTCGTTGGCGACCAGTCGCCCTTTGTGCAGGATCACGACCCGCGAGCACACGCGTTCGACAGTCTCGAGTTCGTGCGAGCTGAACAGCACGACCTTGCCGCTTTGGGCGAGGCCTCCAATGAGACTCCGCAGCACGAGCCCGGAGTTGACGTCCAGCCCCGAAAAAGGTTCGTCGAGAAGGACGATGTCGGGGTTGTGCATCAGAGCTGCAGCCAGTAGGACCTTCTGTCGCATTCCCTTCGAATACGACGAGATCGCGACGAAGCGGTCTTGATCGAGCGAGAAGAGGCGCAGGAAACCATCCACCTTTTCAGCGAGCGAATTCTCGTCGATGCCGCGCAACTGGCCCACCATCTCCAGGTACTCGGCGCCGGTCAAGTGGGGGTAAAGCTGCGGCTCTTCGGGGACATAGCCGAGCCGTTGCTTGTGCGCGAATGGATTCCGGCCGATAGGTTCGCCGTTATAGAGAATGCATCCGGAGGTCGGCTCGATGAGCCCGGCGATCATCCTAATCGTCGTCGATTTGCCAGATCCGTTCGGCCCCAGGTAGCCCACCACTTCACCGGCGGGAACGATAAAGCTCACGTCCTCGACTGCCGGAATCCCGGAATAGAGTTTCGTCACGCGACGGAGTTCAAGCATCGTCTTCTCCCTCAGGAATTGCTTTCTCGCGGATTCATGAGAGCCGAAACCGCCGCAACCAGCTGTTGCCAGCGCGAATGCTCGGTTATGAGTTGCTTGCGCCCGGCTGCAGTGAGCCGGTAGTATTTGGCTCGCTGCTTGTTTTCCGACGTCTTCCACGTCGAAGAGATCCAGCCCCTCTTCTCGAGGCGGTGCAGAGCCGGGTAGAGCGAGCCCGCCTCCACCTGGAATGTTTCGTTCGAGCCATCGCGGATACTCTGGCTGATGCGGTATCCGTGCTGCGGACCCGATCGCAGCGTTTGAAGGATCAGCATGTCGAGAGTGCCTTGCAGCAGTTCGATCCTGTCCTGGGAGGGAGCTTTATCCGGCATGGCCATAGACAGTCTATACCCGTGGCAGTAGATTGTCTATATGGTTTCGCAGTCCGCCGGATGCCGCTGCAAGAACGCGGAAAAACATCCGGAAGTCGAGTAGAATGAACCCTATGTTCAGGTTCCTTGTTCCCGCCGTCTGCCTTGCCTTTGCGGGCGCTCTCGTGGCGCAGTCGCCGCAGCCCTCGCTGCCGCCGCCATACGCTACGCCATCCGTGGCGAACGGACCCAAGGTGATTCCGCAGGCGGATGGAATGGTGCTCAACCTGCCTCCCCGATTCAAGGCCGAGAAGTTTGCGACCGGCTTTTCACGGCCTCGCTTCATGACCTTGGGCCCGTCCGGAGAGGTTCTCGTCAGCGATATGGTCCCCAACGGGTCAGTCTTCGTGCTTCCCCCCGGGGGCTCGGGGGAACCTGAAAAGCGCGCCATTCTCACGGGACTCGATCGCCCCTACGGCCTCGCCTTCTGGCACGAGTATCTGTATGTCGCTGAGACCACCTCCGTCAGGCGCTACAAATACGACCCGAAGACGATGACAGCCGGTCCAGGCGAGGAAGTAGTGCCGATGAAGGATTTCGGCAAAGGGCACGTGACGCGGACGGTACTTTTCGACCCGGATGGGAAGAAGATGTACCTGGGGGTCGGCTCATCCGCGAACGTCGTTACGGGCGACCCGGAGATGCGGGCGGCGATCAATCGGTTCAACCCCGATGGGACGGGGCACGAAGTGGTCGCCTCGGGAGTGCGTAATCCGGTTGGCCTGCGCTTCTACCCGGGCACCCGCCGCCTGTGGGCCACCGTGCAGGAGCGCGATGGTCTGGGCGACGAACTCGTGCCCGACTACTTCACCGAAATCCGCGCCGGTGCGTTCTACGGATGGCCGTATTCATATCTCGGCGCGCATGAAGATCCCCGCGTCGAAGAAAAACGGAAAGACCTCGTTGATCGCGCCATCGTGCCGGATTTGCCGCTCGAGAACCACGTTGCGGTGCTCGACTTTCTGTTCTACACCGGCAAGCAATTTCCGGCAAGGTACCGCGGCGGAGCATTTCTTGCTAACCACGGCTCATCGAACCGCTCGCAGCGAGTAGGTTACTCGGTGACATTCGTTCCATTCAAGAACGGCAAACTCGCCGGACCGCCGGAGGATTTCCTTACTGGTTGGATGCTGGCGCCGGATCGTAAGGAAGTGTGGGGCCGACCGGTGGGTCTGCTTCAGATGCGGGACGGCAGTCTGCTGGTCTCGGAGGACGGCGGAAAATCGATCTGGAAGATTTCGTACGAGGCAACACCTGCAACGGCTCACTCTCATCCTTCGTTCGACTGATGCGCGCAGCTAACGAATCACGACGGTGACGCCGGCCTGACTTGTGATCAGGCTGCCCGACGTCACGTAGATCTCATAGCATCCCGGAGCGAGTTCAGGGACGACGAAGTTGATCTGGGTCACTCCTTGCGGTTGCCTGGGGGCCGGTCCGGAGAAGACGATCGCGGAACTCTTGCCTCCAACTTCCTGCCAATAGGGTCGAGTGCCTGCGACGTAAACATAGCCATCGCCGCCGACCGAGACCGACGCGTCGCGTCGCGACCCACCCAGCAACGTGGACCACTGAAGCACGCCATCCGAACTGAACCTGGCGATAAACGCATCCGAACGAAGTTCGTCGCCGATGAAGAACGAATTGGCCGGAGTGCCGGCGTGCCTGGTCTGGAAGGCACCCGCCGACGCATGGATTCATTTCGCCCCTTTCGCGGCAGCCTTTCGCCTGGCGAACGCCAAGCCCGACCAGATCGCGTTCACGGCGCAAATCTTGTAGTCCACCCAACCCGTCGACAACCCGAAGGCACGCGCGTCCTGCTCGGTGACATCCGATTGCACACCCGACGCCTTTTTGGGCCAGACCACCCAAATCGTCGCGCCAGGTTCACTTTCACTCGTTACCGAGGGCCACTGCCTTTCCAAGTCGCGCATAGCTTTTGTGAAGAGTAAAACACGGCTTGCCCCGGCCGGTTTCCGCGTGAACTTTACATCCTCCGGCAGTGGGACCAGTTCCGCTTCGAATCCTGCGGGTGCACCGAGCAACGCGACTACGGACCTAGCCCGAATGCCGAGCTTCTTCGGCAGCGGCGAACCGGAATAGCCGGCCATAGTGTCCGGCACTGCGGGTGCAACGGGCGCGGATTGTAAGTATTTTTCGAGTCCCTCCGGAAGATTGTCCCACTCGCAAAAACCGGCATCGGGCAGCAGTGCGCGGACTGCTTCCAGTTTCTCGGGCGTACCTCCGGCAAACAGAATCGGCACGTGCCTCGATTCCGCGCGCTTGCGAAGTTCCACCGCCACTGCCCGTCCCTGCAAGGGGAGGCGCGATAAATCAATGACTACTGCCACGGCACCTTGTGTGAGCCCGCGCACTTGGGGCGAACCCTGCGGCGCGATCACAGTGACCTCGTACCCCGCCTTTCGCAGGGTCTCCGCCTTTGGCTCGGCCTCCGCAGGTTTCCAGTGGACTAGCACGATTCGACGCATGAGCCAATCCTATCGGCCTAAAACTACAGGCTGTCCAAATTGTGTTTCAAACAGTTTCAGCATCCACTGGCGATGCTGGGTGATAAACCGGCTGTATGCTTCGGGCCGCGCCGGATCGAACTTCGGTTCGTTCCAGTTCAGCAGTGGAGGTGTGAAGGTCTCCTGCACAACCGCCCCGGAGTCTTCCGGCCGACCGACGTGCTCTCCGTAGTAGCGGTTCCCTTCGAAGACGATTTCCTGGGCGGGTCCCCAACCAGGTGCAAGCCCATAGGTTCCGTCGGAATTGCGTTTCGTTTGGTGGCCGTATCGCGCTGTGCCTTCGACGAAGAAGCTGTTGTTGCGGAATGTGGCTCCCTTCGCCCAACCTTCCCAATCGGTGGTGATCAGCATCTGAACATCCGCGCCGCGGCCAACGTAGATGGCGTTGTCGTGCACGGTCGTCTTCTCGGCCGCGCTCAGGTGGAATATGCGCGCACCATCATTGCGGCTGATGTTGTATCGAACTATGGTTCCGATATTCCCCAGGTTCTCGCCCTCGTTGCGCCGGCCCGGAGTGCAGATCAACATGAAGCCGCCTTCGTTGTTGTGACTGTAGTTGTACTGGAACAACGTCGAGCGCGAATTGAAGTCGGAATCGAAGCCCTGACCATCCAGCGTGCTGTGAGTCAATGCCGCCTCGTTCAATTGAAATACCGAGTTGTCGGTGCTCCACGGCCAGATGCCGGCGTTGTACGTTTTCGCGCGCATGTTACAGTGCCGCGCAATGTTGTGCTCGATGAGCGCGTTGTCGGTGGCCCACGGCACGATCCCGTCTCCGCCGATATCCTCGACGTAGTTGTCCCGGATGACGACGTTCGGGCTTGGAAACCAGTGCGTCCGCCGCCAGTGGTAGCTCTGGGCGGCGATCGCCGACCGGTCCACTTTCCAGATGATGTTGCGTTCGATCGTCAGGCCATCGAACCGGCTGGGCGTCGTGTCCCCGTTGGTCCGGAAGATGATGCCGCCCGCATCCTTCTTCTGATTCGTACCGTTGACATCGTGAACATACAGCCCCGCGATCACGATGTGTTTGGCTGTTCCAAAATTGTCGAGAAAGATGTGAACACCACGGCGATCGGCGGGCGTCGAACCGAGGTTCGTCACTTCGAGATGGTGAATCTCGATCCACTGGACGTTCTTGACGAGGATCGCATCCGCGACTTCACCTGCACCGTCCACGCGCGGAAGAGCGCCGCTCCCGTAGCGGTCGATGATGATGGGCGATCCGTCCGCTCCCGAAGCGGTAGGGGCGAGCTGTCCTTTCCATACAGATCCGCCGCGAAACAGCACGCGGTCTCCCGGCTCGAATTTCGCGGCGTTCACTTTCGCGAGGGTACGCCAGGGCTTCTCCTGTGTGCCGGAGTTCGCATCCTCACCCCCTCTCGAGTCCACATAGTAAGTGGCGCCTGAGACAGCGACGGTAAAGAACGAAATTGTAAATAGGAAGACAAACGAACGACACCTCATGTCGGTCATGCTACCACCTGCCCTCGCGTGTGATCGATCACCATAGGCCTTTACATCCTTTCAACACATGAAACGCTGCGGCCGTCAACTTCACCAAACGACAGACCGCTTGCCGGACGGTTGGACGGCGCTGCGACGGTGCTCTTACGACGGCGTGACCTTCTCTCCGGAACCCGGCGAGCAGAAGCGAAAGGAATCGCATGCCCGATAAGAAGAAGTGGGACTGGTCGTTACTCAACGGCAGCACCCTCGGTTTCCACTTGACGCTGAACCCTCAGCCGCCGATGCCGCCGAGCGTAAAAATCTACCGTCAGTTCGTGGATCACGGTGTCGTGATCCGCGACCACGAATTGCAATCCATCCTGAACGGGCGCGAGCAAGGCGTTCAGACGATCAGCGGCATCTTGAGAACGACCGCTCCGAGCCTTGGGCCCGCGCTGAATCTCAAGTTGTCGAACAGTCTCGCCGACCTGCTGCTCGAGAAAAGCCTGCGCGGGCAACTGTCGCGCGAGATGCCCACCGCGCTCGAACGGCTGGAACAGCGCGACGCCGTACTGAAGCAGATGTTCAACCAGGTCTCGCCCCCGCCTGCGAATACCGGCTTTTTACCGCAACTGTTTCAGAAGCTGCCGCCGGTAGGCGTCGGTTTTTCGTTGACCGTGTACTTCTAATGTGAGCCGGTTGCCGATCACCTTCTCGCGATGGTGGCGGCAGCGACAGGCGTTCCCGAACAAGCACGCGCCGTTCCGGACGGTAGAGAAACGTCATCCGTCCGGAACGGCGCTTTTTGTTTGGCGCGGCATCGTTTATATTAAGGAATACGGCGCTGGAGGACTGCGGCGAGATCCGGCGTGCGTGTGTCGGGGAAACAACGGTGATGGTTCCCTGGGCAGGGCCGTCGTCTGCTTTATTTCGGCATTTGACTTGCTCGGCGATTTCTTGCTACATTTAGATAGATTCTGACCGGAGACAGCCCCGGACCTTTGCTCCTGTGATCTTATCCTTCGATTCGGTGTGCCCCGCGCGATCGGGTGCGCAAAGCCTCGTCTTGCCCTTTTTCACGACGGGCGAGGTGTATCCGGCGAAGTCCCCGCAACTTTTCAAGTTCGGCTGCCATTCTTCGGTCCCCGGGCTGTCTATCCTGGACCAATACCCGCCGCGAGTTCCGCTTCCCGTGGGCTCCGCGGTTGCTGTTCTCCGTAATCGTGCTGATAGCCGGCTGCCGGCGATCAGCTCCAACGTGCCTGTCGCTACCCTTTTGAGCCCGGGCGCAGGATGCTGATCGACGCGCGGCCTCTTGTCGCCGTTCGATCCTGAGGAGTGGAAATGCAAAATTCGGCAAACGGTGCCACCCGCGAACGAGTTGATTTTTCGAAGATCAAGACCTCGATTCCGATCCCCAACCTGATCGAGGTCCAGAAGAAGTCCTACGAGCGCTTTCTGCAGATGGACCTGCTCCCGAGCGAGCGGGAGGACACCGGACTGCAGAGTGTGTTCAACTCGGTCTTCCCGATCTCCGATTTTCGCGGACTGAGCCAACTCGAGTTCGTGGATTACTCGATCGGAAACTGGGAGTGCAAGTGCGGCAACCTCAAAGGTCTGCATCACCTGCGCTCCACCTGCCGCAACCCCAGTTGCGGCGCCACGATTCGCACGGACCCGTTCCATGCTGGCGAGGTGCTCTGCCATCGTTGCGGCACCTTCAATAAGAACATCGTCACTTTCTGTAACCGTTGCGGCGACCCTGTCGACCTGCAACTCAAATACGGTGTGCCCGAGTGCGAAGAGCGCGGCATGACCTATGCCGCCCCACTGAAGGTCACCATTCGCCTGACGGTCTACGACAAGGACCCGGAAAGCGGACAAAAAAGCATTCGCGATATCAAAGAACAAGAAGTGTTCTTTGGCGAGATTCCGTTGATGACCGAGAACGGTACCTTCATCATCAACGGTACCGAGCGCGTCATAGTCAGCCAGTTGCACCGTTCGCCAGGCGTCTTCTTCGAAAAGGTCCCGGCGCAGGGATACTACCTCGGCAAGATCATTCCCTACCGGGGAAGTTGGGTCGAGTTCGAATACGACAACAAGAATCTGCTCTATGTGCGTATTGACCGGAAGCGCAAGTTCTACGGAACGGTGTTTCTGCGGGCGCTCGGATTCAAGAGCGATTCCGACATCCTGCGCGCCTTCTACGAAGTCAGCGACATCTCGATCAAGGGTGGAAAGCTCTTCTGGAAGGTTGGACGCGGGCTGAAGGGCCTGAAGCTCTCCTACGCGATCAACAACAAAGCGGGCGAAGCGGTGGTTCCGCAGGGCCGCAAGATCACGGAAAGTCTCTTCAAGGAAATCCTGAAGAACAAGATCGAACAGGTGGAGATCGAAGTCGGCGATCTTCAAGGCGCCTATGTCGCGGCGGATGTCATCGACATGGAAACCGGCGAAGTGCTGATCGAGGCCAACCAGGAACTGACGCCGGCTACAGTCACCAAGCTGCAGGGAGCGGGTATCGAGAAATTCGAGGTCTTCTTCCCTGAGCGCGACGATGCCGGCAACGTGATTTCCGTCACCCTGCGCAAGGATCCGGTCAAGACCCAGAACGACGCACTGCTCGAGATCTACCGCAAGCTGCGGCCGGGCGATCCGCCGACAGTGGACACGGCCACGCAGTTGTTCAACGGAATGTTCTTCGACCCGCGCAAGTACGATTTCTCGCGCGTGGGCCGCATGAAGTTCAACATCAAGCTGTACGACAAGGCCGACCAGACTCCGCTCGACAAGCGGACGCTGGACCAGAAGGACTTCGTCGATACGATTAAGTACCTGTTGAAGCTGCGGCGCGGCATCGGCAGCGTGGACGACATCGATCACCTGGGCAACCGGCGCGTGCGAGCCGTGGGCGAACTGCTCGAAAACCAGTTCCGCATCGGCCTGGTGCGCATGGAGCGCGCCATTAAAGAGAAGATGTCGGTGTACCAGGAAATGTCGACGGCGATGCCGCACGACCTGGTGAACGCGAAGCCTGTCATGGCGGCTATCCGAGAGTTCTTCGGATCGAGCCAACTCTCGCAGTTCATGGATCAGACCAACCCGCTGTCGGAGATCACGCACAAACGTCGTCTGTCGGCTTTGGGACCAGGAGGTTTGAGCCGCGAGCGCGCGGGATTCGAAGTCCGCGACGTACACCCGACGCACTACGGACGTATCTGCCCGATCGAAACGCCGGAAGGTCCGAACATCGGATTGATCTCGTCGCTGTCGTGCTTTGCCCGGATCAACGATTACGGCTTCATCGAGAGCCCCTATCGCCGGGTGCGTGATGGCGTCGTAGTGGAGGAAGTCCGGATTCTCAATCCGGGCGACGCTCACTACAAGGTGAACGACGTCGTGATGCTGGGTGAATCCGAGCAGGTGAATGCGGATCTCGCCAAGAAGAACAAGCAGCAGGCCGAATCCGAGGCCCACTGCGACTACCTTTCCGCCTGGGAAGAAGACAAATACATCATCGCGCAGGCCAACGTGAAGCTCGATCCGGACGGCCGGATCGTGAACGACCTGGTGAACGCCCGCAAGCAGGGCAACTTTGTGCTGGTGCACCGCGACGAAATCGAGTACATGGACGTGAGTCCGAAGCAACTCGTATCGGTTGCGGCGAGCCTGATTCCGTTCCTCGAGAACGACGACGCGAACCGCGCGTTGATGGGATCGAACATGCAACGCCAGGCGGTGCCGCTGCTCCGCGCCGATGCTCCGTATGTGGGCACCGGGATGGAGCGGGTGACGGCTCGCGACTCGGGCGCGGTGGTGATCTGCAAGCGCTCCGGCGTGGTGGATTCGGTGGACTCCGAACGGATCATCGTGCGCGTCGAAGGCGGTGCGGCGCATGAAGGCCAGATGTCGCGCGAAGTCGGCGCCGATATCTACCAATTGACCAAGTTCAAGCGGTCGAACCAGAACACCTGTATCAACCAGAAGCCCATCGTAAAGGTGGGGCAGCGGGTGAAGAAGGGCGACGTGCTGGCCGACGGTCCCTGTACCGACAAGGGCGAACTCGCTCTTGGCCGGAACGTGCTGGTGGCGTTCATGCCCTGGCGCGGCTACAACTTCGAAGACGCGATCGTCGTCAGCGAGAAGTTGGTGAAAGAGGACTACTACACTTCGATCCACATCGAAGAGTTCGAAATCGAAGCCCGCGACACGAAGCTGGGGCCGGAGGAGATCACGCGCGATATTCCGAACATCGCCGAGAGCTTCCTGCGGAACCTGGACGAGAGCGGCATCATTCGCATCGGCGCGACTGTAAAGCCGGGCGACATTCTGGTGGGCAAGGTGACGCCGAAAGGCGAGACCCAGCTGACGCCGGAAGAGAAACTGCTGCGTGCGATCTTCGGTGAGAAGGCCGGCGACGTCAAGGACGCATCGCTGTACTGCCCGCCGGGCATCGAAGGCACCATCGTGGACGCCAAGGTGTTCTCGCGCAAGGGCGCCGAACTCGACGAGCGGTCGAAGATCATTCTCGAGGCGCAGGTGGAGCGGCTGCACCGCAACCTCGAAGACGAGAAGCGAATCCTGAACGACGAACGTGCAAAGCGGCTGTCGAACCTTTTCGAAGGCAAGCAACTGCTGGCGGACCTGCACGACGAAAAGACCAATAAGAAACTGCTCTCGAAGGGCGCCGAACTGTCGCGCGACCTGATCGAGAAACTTCGCGGCCGCGATCTCAAGCGCATGAAGCTCGATAAGAGGGATGTACACCTCAACGAGCAGATCGATGAGATCGAGGAGATGACCTCGCGGCAAATCGCGGTGCTCGAGAAGATCACCGAGGAGAAGATCTCTAAGCTTCGCAAAGGCGACGAGTTGCCTCCGGGCGTCATCAAGCTGGTGAAGTGCTACATCGCGATGAAGCGCAAGCTGAGCGTCGGCGATAAGATGGCCGGACGCCACGGGAACAAGGGTGTGATCGCACGCATCGTGCCGGAAGAAGATATGCCGTATCTTCCCGACGGCACGCCGGTGGAGATCGTGCTGAATCCCCTGGGCGTTCCTTCCCGTATGAACGTCGGACAGATTCTCGAAACCCACCTCGGGTGGGCGGCGCAGGCCCTGGGTGTTCATTTTGCGACGCCGGTATTCGACGGCGCGGCGGAACGGGATATCAAGGACATGCTGACCAAGAGTACTCTGCCGACTTCGGGCAAGGTGAAGCTGAACGACGGCATGACCGGGACCCCGTTCGAGCAGCCGGTGACGGTGGGCTACATCTATATGTTGAAGCTCTCGCACCTGGTGGACGATAAGATCCACGCTCGATCGATCGGGCCGTACTCGCTGATTACGCAGCAGCCGCTCGGCGGCAAGGCGCAGTTCGGCGGCCAGCGCTTCGGCGAGATGGAAGTTTGGGCGCTTGAAGCATATGGCGCCGCTTACGTCTTGCAGGAGTTGCTGACGGCGAAGTCGGACGATGTCTACGGCCGCGCGAAGATCTACGAGGCGATCGTGAAGGGCGAGGCCGCGGCGGAGCCGGGCGTGCCCGAATCGTTCAACGTGTTGATCCGCGAGTTGCAGTCGCTCTGTCTGGACGTCGAGCTGATGAAGAAGCCGAGGGAGATAGCCGACACCGCATTGGCTGCGGACTGATGATAAGCCGCGAATGAACGCGCATGAACGCGAATGTTTTTTTAAATTTGTGTTTGAGCGTTCTTCGAAGGTAACCGATTGGGCCGCGAATGAATTTGCGTTTATTCGCGGCCGTCTTAGGGTTTTTGAGGAGAATACATGTACCGATCCTCTCCGTACGATCGAGCGAATTTGATTGCGGACTTCGATTCGATTCGAATCAGTCTTGCGAGCCCGGAGAAAATTCGGAGCTGGTCCCACGGTGAAGTAACCAAGCCGGAGACCATCAACTACCGCACGTTCAAACCCGAGCGTGACGGCCTGTTCTGCGCCCGCATCTTCGGTCCTATCGCCGACTGGGAGTGTTTGTGCGGCAAGTACAAGCGGATGAAGCACCGCGGCGTGATCTGCGACAAGTGCGGTGTTGAAGTAACTCTGTCTCGCGTACGCCGCGAGCGTCTGGGCCACATCGAACTGGCGAGCCCCTGTTCTCACGTGTGGTTCTTCAAGGGTCTGCCGAGCCGCATCGGATATCTGCTCGATATCACGCTGCGCGAACTCGAGCGCGTGCTGTACTTCGAAGCCTACGTCGTGGTGGATCCGGGTGAAGTGCCCGGTCTCGGCCGCGGCGAGGTGATCAGCGACGAAAAGAAGCGTCAACTCGACCAGGAGTTCCCGGGTAAGTTCGTCGCCATCATGGGCGCCGAAGGCATCAAGGAACTGCTGAGGAAGGTCGACATCGAGGGTCTCAGTCTCGAGATTCGCGAGAAGATGAAGACCGAAGCGTCGCAGCAGAAGAAGCTGAAGTACGCCAAGCGTCTGCGCGTGACCGAGAGTTTCCGCAAGTCGGGCAACAAGCCCGAGTGGATGATTCTCGATGTCATTCCGGTCATTCCTCCGGAACTGCGTCCGCTGGTGCCGCTGGATGGGGGCCGTTTTGCGACCTCCGATCTGAACGACCTCTATCGCCGCGTGATCAACCGCAACAACCGGTTGAAGAAGCTGATGGAACTGCATGCGCCCGACGTCATCGTGCGCAATGAAAAGCGCATGCTGCAGGAGGCCGTGGACGCGCTGTTCGACAACGGACGCCGCGGACGCGTACTGCGGGGCGCCAACAATCGCCCGCTGAAATCGCTCTCCGATACGCTGAAGGGCAAGCAGGGCCGCTTCCGCCAGAACCTGCTCGGCAAGCGCGTCGATTACTCCGGCCGTTCGGTGATCGTGGTCGGCCCCGAATTGAAGCTGAACCAGTGCGGTCTTCCCAAGAAGATGGCGCTGGAGCTGTTCAAGCCGTTCATCTATCACCGGTTGGAGCAGCGCGGGCACTGCACGACGATCAAGCAGGCCAAGGAACTCGTCGAGCAGCAAGACCCCGTGGTGTGGGACATCCTGGAAGAGGTGATCAAGGATCACCCGATCCTGTTGAACCGCGCTCCCACGCTGCACCGGCTCGGCATTCAGGCCTTCGAGCCCGTGCTGGTGGAAGGCAAGGCGATCAAGATCCACCCGCTGGTCTGCACGGCGTTCAACGCCGACTTCGACGGCGACCAGATGGCGGTTCACATTCCGCTGTCGCCCGAAGCGCAGATCGAAGCATCGACCCTGATGCTTTCGGCGAACAACATTCTTTCGCCCGCGCACGGCGCACCGATCGCGGTGCCGACCCAGGACATGGTGCTCGGCATGTACTACCTGACCAAGGCGCGTCCGGGCACCAAGGGCGAGGGCCGCACGTTTGCATCGCCCGATGACGTTCTCATCGCGCTCGAAATGGGCGAGGTGGAGACGCTGACCCCGATTAAGCTGCGCTACACCGGCCGCGTGATCGATCTGACCAAAGCATTCGACAGCCAGAACATCCTGAAGACGGAGCCAGTGGAATACGTGAAGCAGTACATGGACACGACGGTAGGCCGCGTGATCCTGAACGATGTACTGCCAGACGAAATGCCCTTCATCAACGGCTTGTTGAAGAAGAAGGGACTGACGCAACTGGTGCAGTACTGCTACCTGAAGTTCGGGCTGCAGGTCACGGTAGGAATGCTCGACGAGGTGAAGAAGCTCGGATTCCTCTATGCAACCCGCGCCGGCATTTCGATCGGCATCGACGACATGGTGGTGCCCGCTTCGAAGGCGGTTCTCGTAAGGGACGCCGAGAAGCAGGTGATCGAAGTGCAGTCGCAGTACCAGGAAGGCGCGATCACCCAGGGCGAACGCTACAACAAGATCATTGAAATCTGGTCGAAGGTCACCGAGCGCGTTTCGGAAGAAATGTTCAAGGTGATGGAGGAAGACGACCGCACCGGCCGTTACCTCAACCCGATTTACATCATGGCCGACTCCGGCGCTCGCGGATCGAAACAGCAGATCCGCCAGCTTTCGGGTATGCGCGGATTGATGGCCAAGCCTTCGGGCGAAATCATCGAGACGCCGATCACGGCCAACTTCCGCGAAGGCCTCAACGTGTTGCAGTACTTCATCTCGACGCACGGCGCCCGCAAGGGATTGGCCGACACCGCATTGAAGACGGCCGACTCGGGCTACCTGACGCGCCGCCTCTGCGACGTGGCTCAGGACGTGATCGTTACCGATACGGATTGCGGCACGGGCGATGGAATCGACGTTTCGGCGATCGTCGAATCGGGCGAGATCATCGAACCGCTGGCCGATCGTATTGTGGGCCGTGTGGCTCTCGAGGATCTGCGCGATTACGAGGGCAACATCATCGTCCACATTAACCAGGAGATCACCGAGGACCTGGCGAAGGCGGTGGAATCGGCCGGTATCGAGCGGGTGAAGATCCGTTCGGTGCTGACCTGCGAATCGAAGCGCGGCGTCTGCCAGCTTTGCTACGGCCGCAACCTGGCGACCGGGCGGATGGTGGAGCGCGGCGAAGCGGTAGGCATCATCTCGGCGCAGTCGATCGGCGAGCCGGGCACGCAGTTGACGATGCGTACGTTCCACGTGGGCGGCACGGCGACGGGTTCGGCGGAGCAGTCCAAGCAGGATGCGAAGTCGGACGGCTTTGTGCGATTCCTGCTCATCAACACGGTTCGCAATGCCAAAGGCGAGCTGATCGCGATGAACCGCAACGGCATTCTGGCCGTCGTGGACGACAAGGGGCGCGAGAAAGAGCGCTACCAGGTTGTGTACGGCGCCAAGATTCTGTTCGAGGACGGAGCTCCGGTGAAGGAGAACGAGATCCTGCTCGAATGGGATCCGTACACCTTCTCGATCCTGACCGAAGTCACCGGTACGGTTCACTTCAAAGACCTGGTGGATGGCGTCACGATGCAGGAGCAGGTGGACGAAATCACCGGTATGTCGCAGTGGGTTGTCACGGACTCGCCCGATGAGAAGCGTGTTCCGCAGGTGATCGTGCGACCGACCGGTGGGACGCGTTCGGACGAGAAGCGCTACCTGATGCCGACGCATGCCCACCTGATGGTGACGGATGTCGAAGAAGTTCACGCAGGCGACGTGGTGGCGAAGATCCCGCGTGCAACGACGAAGACCAAGGACATCACGGGCGGTCTGCCGCGCGTGGTCGAGTTGTTCGAGGCTCGCAAGCCGCGCGACACGGCGACGATGTCGGAGATCAACGGTATCGTCAAGATCGGCGAGATCGTGAAGAGTTACCGCAAGGTGACGGTGACGTCCGACGACGGCGAAGTTCGCGAATACTTGCTGCCCAGGAACGTACACATCAATGTCCAGGATGGAGAGCGGGTGAAGGCGGGCGATCCTTTGATGGACGGTCCACGGAATCCGCACGACATTCTGGCGGTGCTCGGCGAGAAGGAACTGCAGAAGTACCTGGTGAACGAGATCCAGGAAGTCTACCGGTTGCAGGGTGTCAACATCAACGACAAGCACCTGGAAGTCATCTCGCGTCAGATGATGCGCTGGGTAAAGGTGGACGACATCGGCGACACGGAGTTCCTGCCGGAAGAGGTGGTAGACAAGTTCAAGTTCCGCGAAGAGAACCAGCGGGTTCTGGATGCGGGCGGACGACCGGCACAAGGCAAGCCGGTGCTGTTGGGAATCACGAAGGCGTCGCTGTCGACGGATTCGTTCATCTCGGCGGCATCGTTCCAGGAGACGACGCGTGTATTGACCGAAGCCGCGATCAACGGCAAGGTCGATTACCTGCGGGGTCTGAAGGAGAACGTCATCATGGGCCGCCTGATCCCGGCCGGCACGGGCATGGAGTATTACCGTGCGGTGAAGATCGCGGGCGAGGACGTGGTGGAAGAGGAGATGCTGCCAGAGCCCGATGTAATGGAAGCGATTCCTGGTTACGACGAGGAAGCGCGGACGATGTACTCGGGCGGGTTGCCGGAAGCGGACGCGGATACGCTGGCGGAGTAGTCGAAAGGCAGTGGCCAGTGGCCAGCGGCTAGTGGCCAGTCGATAGTGATCGAAGGGCGGTTGAGAGGTTGACTCTCGGCCGCCTTTTCTTTTGGGTAGAGTTGTCGTGAGGCCAGGGATCCTTGCACGGCGGAGGATGCGGTTTTTGAAGTTCAGGGTGTCATAGCGGGTGGTTTCAGTCATGATGCGAGGCGTTGCGGGGCGGGTTCCGAAGAGGGTTCGGACGTAGCCGGCGGCGCGGATTTCGGCTGCGACAAAACGAACTCCGGCATAGTGGTGGACAACGGCGCGGAGGCGGTCGCGGTGAGGACTCTGGGGGCTTCGATGGGGCCCGGAGTGGTGGCGGCGGGCTGGTGTTTTTCCTGTTTGCGGCGGGCGGCCTGAAGTTGGTCGAGGCGCACGATGGCTTTGTTGAGTTGCCGTTCGATGGCTCCCATGTAGCGGAGGAGGCGGTCGAAGTCGGCGTGATTGTGGTTGGTGGTGAAGAGGTCGCCGCAAGTCTCGAGCAGATCGGCTTCGCGCTGACGGGCGCGGGCGAGGCGCCAGAGGCAGGCAGCGATTTCGCCGGTGAGTTGGAGTTCGAGTTCGCCAATGGGCCGGCGCTCGGCGGTGAGGTCTTCGAGGAGGAGCTCGAATTCGGCGGGATCTTCGCCGGGGATCACGGTTTGACGGGCGGTGAGGCCGTGTTTGAGGGAATTGCGGCTGGAGATGGCTTTGCCTTCTTCGGTACGAGGGCCGCCGGGGCGGAGGGCGTTGAGATTACGGCGGGGGATAACGACGCGGGTCTGCTCTGGCATTTGTAAAATTCTCCTGATAAATGGGAAAGGCCGCTCGGAGGAGCGGCCTTTTTGCGGGAATCCCTGTTCCCAATCTCAGGATAGCAGGCGATGTCAAGTGAACGATCGCACCACAGCGTTGCACTACGGCGAAGAGAGCCTCAGAATTGACGAAGTTCTCTAGTGTAATGTCCCACAAATAGCTGGACAAGAAATCAACCATGGGTCATAATCAGTCATGCCCCGCCTCATCGAGCCCCTCGTCCTCTCAGTGGACCAGTCCAGCGAACTCCAACGCTGGGTGGGAGCCTTGGGAACTCGACAACAGGTAGCGCTACGTTGCCGCATTGTCCTGGCACTTGGCGCTGGCAAAACGGAGATGGCGGTCGCCGCTGAGAACGGCGTGAACCGTAAGACGGTTCGTCTCTGGCGTGACCGCTTCCGTGGCGGCGGGCTCCAGGCGCTTTGGGAGATTGCTCCAGGCCGGGGCCGGAAGCCGAGTTACGACGCAACTCGAATCAAGGCCGTCATTGATGCCACTCTGCAAACCAAACCCAAAGGAAGCACGCATTGGAGCTGTCGGACGATGGCGGTGGCGCAGGGGATCGGCAAGTCCAGCGTGAGCAGGATCTGGCGTAGCCACAACCTCAAGCCACATCGAACAGAAACGTTCAAGCTGTCACGTGATCCCAGATTCCTCGAGAAACTCACGGATGTCGTCGGTCTTTATCTGAATCCTCCTGATCAGGCGATTGTGCTTTGCGTGGACGAGAAGAGCCAAATTCAGGCTCTGCAACGCACCCAGCCCGGGTTGCCGCTGAAAAAAGGGCGCTGCGGCACCATGACCCATGACTACAAGCGACACGGAACGACGACTCTGTTTGCGGCGCTCGATGTTCTCGCCGGTAAAGTCATCGGCGACTGCTATAAGCGTCACCGCCACCAGGAGTTTCTGAGGTTCCTGCGCCGCATCAACCGCGACTTCTCCGGCAAGGCGCCGCTGCACCTGGTGATGGATAATTACGGCACCCATGGAACGCCCGAGGTGAAGGACTGGCTCAACCGACATCCCCGCTTCAAGGTGCACTTTGTCCCAACCAGTTCCAGTTGGCTGAACCTGATTGAACGTTGGTTCGGCGAGTTGACCAGCAAAAGAATCCGCCGCGATTCCTTCTTGAGCGTCGATGACCTGATCGCCGCCATTAACGAATTTCTCGTCGCTTGGAACGAGAAACCCAGACCCTTTGTCTGGACGGCCACCATCGAATCCATAGTCAGCAAACTCGCGCGCTGCAGCCAAACCCTTGAACAGATCCAACCCGGTTGCACGGCTCCAAAGACCCGCAAACGAAAGACCAGCTAATTCGGGGACACTACACTAGTCTAGCAGGTTGTTACTACTGTGGGGAAGATCTGGCCGAGGAGGTAATGGAAGGGGAGATGATAGTCGAGCCCGATCATGTACTCGGGCGGGGAAAAAATGTGGTGGTGCGCCGGAACTGATGACGACTGCATCGCCCAGATGGAAGACGTCTTGGAAGCCTATGAAAGGCCGTATGATCCTGCTGAACCAGTAGTCTGTTTAGATGAGAAGCCAGTCACTCTGCATGACGATATTCGTCGGCCGTGGCCCGCGAAACCAGGACGGGGAGGGGCGGCGGGCTAACGAATAGGAACGGTGCGGGACAGCGAACGTATTCTGCGCTGTGGTGCCCAAGGGGGCGGCTTTCACCTTCGCTACACCGACTCGATCCGGGTTTGAATTGGCGCAAGGGATCGCCCAATTGCGGGTTCAATACCCCAGCGCAAGAGCGATCCATCTGATGATGGATAATCTCAGCAGCCACACTCGCACGTCCCTCACCGATCTCTACGGGCCAGAGCTGGGAGGCGACATTTGGGACTGTTGCACCGTGCATTACACGCCTACTCACGGCAGTTGGCTCAACCAGGCGGAGATCGAAATCAGTCTGTTCTCGCGGCAATGCCTGGGGACCGATGAATCCCCGAAGTTTGAAGATGCTCCGCCGTGAGAGCCGCGCATGGACTCGTCGGATTAACCGCGATCGGGTCAAAATCAATTGGAGTTCGATCGCCGATCCGGCCGCCGGAAATTCCGTTATCAAACGAACTCTATCAAGCGGTCGAAGACCTACATCGGCGGTGTCCGTCCAAACAAGGCCCTCGAAAATGGCTGTATACTCGCCAGCAAGGAACGCCCGCTCTCCATTTCACGCTGAAGCAGCACTCAAGCCGCGGGTTGACGCTCACGGCTAAAATACTTCACTTCAGGGGATGTGAATGATGTCACAGCTGGCACTACTAATTTCCGTGAATCCATCCAAAGTGTTGGGGATTTTAGGATCCTTGAAGCTCTCTGAATATTTCATATCATAGCAAGCGGACCGAGTAGCTCCCCCATCCTGCCATGTAATCGTGGTGTCATCTTTTACGTACAGCTTCACATTGGTACTATTGGGGGCTTGCCGTTGGACATAGACCGTAGCAGTCGTAATGTTCTTGAGGCGATACAAAGTTGTGTATGGGTGGCCCAGGTTCTCCTTCAACAACTTTGCCTCGACAACGATGCCATCGCCCCTTTGGTTACCGTTTGTGAACACGTTCAGGAAACCTGATGCCCCAAGCTTGCCGTTATCAGCCGTAATAAAAGACGCAAATCGTGAGGCACCATTCAATTTCGTCCCTGTATTCGGAATGTGGGCTGCGTACACGTCGTCTTTTCCGACATATACAATTCCAATGCAGCTTTGAAATCCGGTGATCCCCGCAGCCGTGGGGTCCTTTCCGTAGCAATACATCTGCGCGAAGTACATTGGTAGCGCTCCTTATGTCCGTAATGCTGGTCTCGAATTGTTTACACAGGTTACCACCGTTTTCTCGTTGGCGACGTGCGCACCCGGGGGCGCGGCAGTGCCGTTCGAAAGCTAGATCCGTCCCGCAAGCCGGAACAAAACGATGCCTGAGCGCAGGCGTCGTTATCGGAAGACCAGTTCACCAAACTCGTCTCAAAGTAGTCGTAATTGCTGTAAGCTCCGCCGCCGACTGTGCTGATCAAGACCGATGAAACTGTAGCGTTCGCGGGGATCGAAGACGCATCGGTTTTCCCGAAGCGCGATGGGGTGACCGATGCAAAGGTCGTGAAACTCACCTCGAACCGAGTGGCAGTTCTGGGACGGACGGCGGGAGGGACGCTCTCGCTAACGGTACACCAGTTCTCGAAGAGGCGATTTCACCGTGGGCAGCATTGGCGAAGCAACCGGCGGTAGCATTAAACACTTCGATCTCCTCGCTCTATCATCGAGCCGGCTCGTGGGCGCGGTGCAGACCGCGAATGATCGGTTGAAACTCATCGTGTGGGATGTCGGGATCGGTGGGTTGACCACGGGAAACACCAGCGCCGTATCGCTGAATCGGGTAGGCGATGCCGAGGGACTCGGCTCAATTACGGAGCTTGCGCTGGCGGCAAAGGATTCGCAGCAGATCGCAACGGCTGTCCGCACATCTGACGGAACAGTGAAACTGATCGTCTGGGATGTATTGACGAACGGGATGATTGAACGGCGCGGGGACGTGACCGGGGAAGAGGGCACTCAGATCGATCTATCGTTCTTCAAGACGAAAGCCTATGCGCTGGGCTTCCGGACCGCTTCGGGGAAACTGCGCCTTATGGCGTATGAGGCAAATCAGGACGACACCACGAAGGCGGTGACGTTCCGGCTTCTCTACACGCGTGAAACCGAAGGTTCAACCAACGCGTTCGCAATGGCCAGGATCCCAACAACGCAACCGACCATCGTGACTCCGCTCCGTACGCAAACCGGCGTTCTGAAGGTGATTCTCTGGCAGTTCACGGACAGCAATCTCATGTACATCCTGCACGGCAACGAGATCATTCATTTCGTGCACTTGCAGCATGGATCGATTCCAAACAATCTGCTGCAGCCGGGGACGCCGGTTGTCGAAGGTCAACTTGTCGGCAGGATGGGCCACTCGGGCAAGTCGGCGGGTCCGCACCTTCACATTCACGCGACCTCAGTTCGTCCCGACCTTGTGGGAAACGTGGATGAGATCATCGAACAGCTCGCGACCGGCAATGAGGTCGGCTACTTACGGCCTTTGCATTTCCGAGATGTTCGCGCAATGGCTGAGAATCACCTTGTTCCCGGATGGGAGAACAATCCGATGACGCTGGTGGATGGGGCGGGAACCTACTTCTATGATTATGCGATTTGGCCAGCGACAGGGAACGCCGAGCAGATAGGCTCGTCGCCGACGTTCGCGGCCTCGAGTTCGGTGCCCTGATCCGGGTTCAGCGTTGAACGGCTTATGCCCGGCGGGCGCCTGTGTCGACCCGTGCAACAATGCGGCGACCGCGTCCGCCGGGTTCTTTTGCCGGTTAAACCAACGCGCCGGGTCACTGGCGGTTCAGAACACTTGCTCGAACGCTCTGCGGCTGGATGTTTGCCGCCGGATCGTGATAAGTATTCAGATCGACTTCCCTGGTCAGCAGGCCGTCGGTTTTTCTTACGACCCAGCTCTTACTGTGCCACGCCAATGTATATTTCGCCGTGTCCTTCTTCTTGCCTGAGTGTTCACCCACGCCGACGATACTGCAAATGCCGGAATCGTAGGTGAAGAACACTGTGCATTCCCCAGCATTTTCGGTGTCATGGCGAACCATTTTGCCATCGAAATGGTACACCGTTCCGCCGCCCTTGCCGGTATAGTTCAGCATGTACTCCGCGGCTCGTTGAAACGCTTTTGTGATTGGCTTCGTCTTGCCCCAATTTGCCTTGGCATAGCAAAATGCGACGATGTCATCTGCGGTCATGGAACCGGTGGTTCCATCTACTCGCAGGCCCCAAACTACTGCCATGTTCAGCCCCTCTCAGGAATTAGGATTTCCCAGAATCTCCCAGGATTCTGTACGATTATACGCTTGCTCAAGAGATCGGGGCGATGCTGGATCCGGTAAATCCCCGGTGCTCCTTGGCGCCCATCAGAATCGCTGTTAGAAAGCTAGCGGGAGTTCGACTATTTAAGTATGGAGCGCGCCGCAGAGGGCCCGCCAGAGTCGAAACAGGACGCGTTGTATGCGGCCGCAGCACGCGAGTTTGGCGCGGCTCTCGACCGGCTCACCGCCGGGTATGAGCCGGACCCAGAGAAGCGCCGCGACTTACGGCAGGAGATCCACCTGCAGTTGTGGCGCAGCTTTGCTGTGTTCGATGGCCGATGTTCGTTGAAGACCTGGAGCTTTCGCGTAGCGCACAACACCGCCGTCAGCTATGTCAACAGGGAGCAACGGAGACGCGTAACGTTCGTCAGCCTGGAAGAGGTGGCAGACACGGCCGCGGCGAAGCACTTGACTCCGGATATCGACAGGAGCCGGGCACTCGAGCGGCTATCGCGACTCATTCTGGTGCTGAAGCCGCTGGACCGGCAGATCCTACTGTCGTACCTGGAGGACCTGGACGCGGCGGCCATCGCGGAGATCACCGGGCTTTCGCCCGCGAACGTAGCCATGAAGGTGCACAGAATCAAACAGGTTTTGGCGCGTCTTTTTCTCAAGGAGCAGCAACATGTCTGATGCGCACGGGCCCATCGATTCTGATGCGCACGGGCCCATCGATCCGGGTGCGCTCTGGCGGAGCCAGCCGAAAGAGGAGCAGTTGATGAATATCAATCGAATCGTGAACCGGCGGGCGCGAGAATTGTACTCGAGAACGCGCGCTGAGGTTATTACCGGCGTTGCGGCGCCGATTCTGTTCATAGCCGTTGTGGCTTGGCGCTTCGGATTCGCGAAGGATCGTGTCGTGCAGGTGGGACTCGCGTTGATCCTCGTCTGGATTGCGATCTCGCTGTACGCTATGCGGCGGCGGATCTGGGGACCACGGGTGCCGGAACCGGATGCGGTTGCCGCTGCATCGATGGATTACTACCGGCACGAACTGCAGGAACGCCGGGATCACCTGCGAAGTTTGTGGCTGTGGCACGGGCCGATGCTCTTGGCGTGTATTGTGTTCCTGGGCGCGGTGCTGGGGAGGGTTTGGCCGGTTTATCAGCACATAGTAAATGCGCTGCCGTTCATCGCGCTGCTAGTGGTGTGGTCAGGGGTGAACCTGTGGCAGCGGCGGCGTCAAGCCAACGCACTTCAGCGGGAACTCGAGGAACTCGACCAGTTGCGGAGGTCCGAAGGCTGAATCGCGTTCCCGGTTAAATTTAGTCTTGACTTGCGGCGGCTGTTGTCAGTTAATTAGGTATTGTCCGGTTGTAGCCGGCGCAGGTATGAGCAAACCATCCGATCTCCTTCAAGGCACGCTGGATCTTCTGATTCTACGTACGCTGGCCCTGGAGCCGATGCACGGGTGGGCAATCGCAGCCCGCATCCAACAAACCAGCGAGGACGTGTTGCAGATCACGCAAGGGGCGCTATACCCCGCCCTCCACCGGTTGGAACAACAAGGCTGGCTCCGCGCCAAATGGCGCAAAACCGAGACAGGGCGGGATGCAAAGTTCTATACACTCACGCGCGCGGGACGCGCACAACTCGAAAAGGAGCTGGCGCAATGGGAGCGGCTGTCAGGCGCCGTCGGGCTTGTGATCCGAATGGCGGAGAAGTAGACCGTATGCATCTCGAACGGTGGCTCGATGTTTTGCGCCTGCGGCTGCGGTCGTTGCTACGCTGCAACGCTATCGAGGGAGAGTTGGACCGAGAACTGCGGTTCCATATCGATCAGGAAATCGAAAAGAATCTGCGTCTCGGTCTGGCCCCGCCGGAGGCGCGTTCTGCCGCGCTTCGGCGTTTCGGAGGTATGGCGCAGATTCAAGAGGAATGCCGCGACATGTGCCGTACCAGCTACGTCGAGAACTTTATTCGCGACATGCAATACGCAGTTCGGATGCTCGTCAAAGCCCGGGTTTCACGCTGACTGCTATCGCCACACTGGCGCTCGGGATCGGCGCCAACACAGCGATATTTCAACTGTTGGATGCCATCCGTTTGCGCACCCTGCCCGTACCTGAACCGCACCGGCTGGCCCGAATCAGGATCCCGAACATGAACTTCGGCATTTCGCAGTATTCGGAGAATCTGAGCTATCCGCTCTTTCAACAGATTCGCGAACACCAGCAGGCGTTCTCGGGCGTCTTCGCCTGGGCATACACGACACTGCGAATCGGGGAGGGGGCTGAAGCGCGCCACATGCCGGTTCTCGGAGTAACCGGGGAATTTCTTAATACGCTCGGGGTTTTGCCCTCCGCCGGGCGGCTGTTCCGCTCCGAAGACGATTCCCGAGGCTGTCCCGCGCCGGCGGTGGTCCTGGGTTATTCGTCTGGCGACGCGAATTCGGTGGAAGTCTCTCCGCTGTCGGCTCGCATTTGGTTGTTCAGGATCATGCGGTCGAAGTCATTGGTGTTGCACCGGCCGGGTTCTCGGGTCCCGAAGTCGGGCGAGATTTCGATCTAGCCCTGCCGCTGTGCTCCGTTTCCGTGTTGAACGACGGTGACACAGCACCTTTCACTCGGCGTGACTATTCATGGCTCGACGTAATGGGCAAACTGAAACCGGGCTGGACGCTTCGACAGGCGACGGAGCATCTTCGTGCAATCAGTCCGAGCCTAATGCAGGCAACGCAACCCAGCGGCTATTTGTGGACATACACCGAGAATTATTATCTTCAGTCCCGACTGGAGGCCCTTGCGGGCGCCACGGGGGTGAGCCGCCTGCGCGACGAGTACAACCGGTCGTTGTGGCTGCTCCTCGGCCTGACGGCATTGGTGCTCCTGATTGCCTGCGCAAATCTTTCCAATCTGATGCTGGCGCGTGCATGGGGGCGCGAGCGGGAGTTCGCCGTGCGCCTGGCTCTCGGCGCTGCCCGCGGCCGTCTGATTCGCCAAACGCTGACCGAGGGTCTGCTGCTGGCCGCACTGGGTGCGGCGTTGGGCCTCGCCCTCGCGTCAGTGCTCAGCCGCGCTATCCTCCGTTTCCTCGAAACCGACGGTAACCGGTTGAATCTCGATCTCACTCCGGATTGGCGCATGCTGGCCTTCACCGCCGGCGTTACTTGCCTGACCTGCGTTCTGTTCAGCCTGGCGCCGGCACTTCGCGCGGCACGAGGTCAGGCCGCCGAAGTGCTGAAAGCAAGTGCTCGCGGAGTCACTGCGGATCGTCGCCGGCTAGGGTTTCAGCGCCTGCTGGTGATCATTCAGGTATCGATATCGTTGATACTGGTCGCGGGAGCATTTTCTGTTCGTGAGCAGCTTCGGGCGTCTCATCACGATGGACCCGGGCTTCCGCGCCCAAGGCGTACTCCTGGCGAGCTTTGAGCTGGGCAAACAAGGTCGCGAGGATACGGTAGTGCGCCAACTGCTTCAAGAAGTGCGCGCCGCGCCCCACGTGATATCCGCCGCCGCCACTACGAACTTCCTCATTGGAAGCGGTATGTGGAGCCTCGTTGTCCGCACCGACTTCGCGACCCGCGATTCAAGGTTCACCTGGGTCAGTCCCGATTTCTTCGCCACCCTCGGGACGCCGATCCTGGCGGGCCGCGACTTGAGCTCGAACGACCGCAGAACCTCCCCGAAGGTAGCAATCGTCAATGAGATCTTTGCGCAGACCTTCTTCCCCGGCACCGAGCCAATAGGGAAGACGTTTCGGACAGCTACGGAGCCGGATTATCCCGAAGCGGAGTATGAGATCGTAGGGCTTGTCAAGAACTCCCGGTACTTCGCCTTGCAAGCTACGGAGCCGCCGATGGTGTACGGATCGGTGCAGCAGTTCCCGCCGGGAGTCACGGGCACCATGATCTTCATTCGCTCTTCAGCGCCTTCCCGGCGGTCGAGGCGGCCGTGCGCAGGCGCATCGCGGCGTGGCGGCCGGGCACGGGACTGCAGTTCCAGGTATTCCAACAGAGGATTTCCGACAGTCTCATACGCGAGCGCCTCCTGGCCGCACTATCCGGCTTCTTCGGTATCTTGGCCGCACTGCTCGCCAGCATCGGTCTCTACGGCGTTCTGGCTTATCAGACGGTGCGCCGACGTGGCGAGATAGGTATCCGACTGGCTTTGGGTGCTACACGCGGTCAGATCATGCAGATGGTACTGAAGGAAGCGGCCATACTTGTGTTCTTCGGTCTTGTGATTGGGGCCTTCGGCTTTCTTGCGTTGGCTCAGACAGCGGCGTCATTGCTGTTCGAGCTTTCGGCCCGCGACCCGGTCCACCTTGGAGCCGCCGGCATCGCGCTTGCAGCAGCAGGCGCAATCGGGAGCATGATACCGGCTCGGCACGCCTCTCGCCTCGATCCGATGAACGCCCTCCGAGACGAATAGAGCAAAGGTGTCACGGCGGCGGTCGGAAAGGATGGAGCACGCGACTGTCGTTGCATTATCCCAGGTACCGGCGGACCGATGTCTTTAGACCGAAACGACAGCCGAGTGGTGGTTCTGCTCCCGGGTCCGGTGGAGCGCGGGCTTTCGAAAGCGATCAGTGTTCATTCTGAATTGCTCGGAGGAAATCGCTCATGACCCAGAGGCACACGTCCTCGGCGCTCTCATAGGAAAAGGTTTCATGAACCCACGGGAACCGGGAGAAGTGTTCGAACATTCCGTAAGCATCGTGCCCTTTCGCAAGGATCGGGAATATCGGGACCGATGGCAGGCTCGGGATGATCGCCGACAACTCCTGCGGCACACTCTTCGCATCCGTTATGTCGACGATAACGGCTCGCGAGAGATGAGCGAGTATCGATACCGTCTCCGTGGTGTCTCGATTTGACGGACCGACAAAGTCGAAAAGAATCGGTACCAATCCTGTTTCCCGCAACCGATCGCGGATCCGGTCCAGAAGAACCTTGCGTTGATCGTGGAATCTCCCCAGGAGCAAGATCGCTTTCTTTGCCACCGTCTCAATTACATCGCGGATGGTCCGATTGTTCATTAGAAGGTACAGGAATTGCGCGATCTGAAGGTTATCGGTTGTGACGGGATTCTCGTTGCGTGGCGTGATAACGAGATCGCGCTGACACGCTCCGTCTAGTTTGACATTCCAGACCGATATTCCGTAAATGTGACATCCGCTCAGATCTCCACCGCAAAACGTGGTCTCGGCAGCAACGGCGAAGCGAAGATCAGAACCGGACAATCTGGCATTGTCCAGGTTCGCTTTCGTAAAGTAAATCGCTCCTTCGAGATAGGCTGACGACAGGTCCGCGAACTCGAGTGTCGCCCCAAAGAAATCCGAACGCGTGAGATCCGCGCCGGCGAGACTGGCGCCGCGGAGGTTGGCTTTACTGAAGTTGGCGTGCCGGAGCGATGCGCCTGAGAGTTGCGCGTTCGTGAGATCAGCTCCGGTAAGGTCCGCCCTTCCGAAATAGGCGAGGGTAAGATCGGCTCCGGACAGGTTTGCGCGACTGAATCGACCCTCTTTGAAGTGAGCGCCTCGGAGGTCCGGCACTACGTGACGGTTTTCCTCCCGCCACTGGTTCCATAGATAGGAGCCGAGTTTCAAGGCGGCCAAATGATCAGGATTTCCCATAGGCGCAAATCATTCAAGCATACGCTGATCGCGGGCCTGCAGCCGCAACAGTTCGTGCAGTACGGGTGCGGAAGCATGCAGCCGAAATTCGCCGGCGTTGGCGGGCGCGTCGGAACGGACGCGGAAACGAGTATAATCCCCAACGATGGAACCCGCACAGCGCTCCCGCCGCAACTTCCTCAAAGCCTCCGCGGCCGGCGTTCCCGCCCTCGCTGCTCCCGCCGTTTCGGCAGCACAAGCCGCGGGCGTCAAGTCCACCGACCTACCCGATCTCACGATCAAGGAGGTGAAGGTCTATGTCATAGATCCCGGCGGCGGCGCCGTTACTAACAATGGCTATAGCCAGCTCGCCGCGATTGTCACTAACAGCGGTATCGAAGGCAACTATACGCTCGCGAACCGCTACTGGCATCCGAATTGGAGCAACCTCGGATGGCTGGAGTACGCAAAGCGGGCACTCACCGGCAAGAGCGTCCTCGACCTTCCCGCTTTGACCGCACAATGGGAGCCCGAGCGGCGGCGCCTGGGCCAATTGTCGTATGCCTCTGCCATCGATAACTGTCTTTGGGATTGTCTCGGCAAAGCCGTGAATCTGCCGGTGTACCGGATCCTGGGTGCTTACCGCGACAAGGTTCTCGCCTACGCCAGTTCTCAGCATCACGCCCGAATTGAGGATTTCGTTAGCGAAGTGCGGCTGTGCAAGGAACAGGGATTCAAGGCGTACAAAATCCATCCGCCTTCGCCGAACGGCGGGCACGATTACAAACTCGACATCGAAGTGGCCAAAGCAGTGCGGGAGGCGGCAGGCAACGATTTCATTCTGCTAAACGATCCTGTCGGTGTGTACACGCGCGACGAAGCCTTCAAAGTTGGACGCGTGCTGCAGGAACTGAACTACGTCGCGTATGAGGATCCGGTTCCCACCACGGATATCGACGCGCTCGCCGACCTCTGCCGGTCGCTGGATATCCCGATTCACATCGGCGAGTTCATCTTCTCGCCCTATTCTTATGCGGAATACATTCGACGGGGCGCAGTCGACGTCGTGCGTTTCATTGTGGACAATGTCGGCGGCATCACGGGCGGGATGAAAATTGCCCGGCTGGCTGAATGTTTCGGCATGGAATGCGCGCCGCACAATTGGGGCGAAACGTTCGACCACGCCGTACACTTTCATTGCGAACTCGCGATGCCGAACAATGTCTGGTTCGAGATGACGGTGCCTCAGGGTACGGCAGACCGGCCCTACATCAAAGACCGCATTCGCGTGTCGAAGGACGGCTATGTCCATGCACCGATCAAGCCGGGTCTCGGCTATGAGCTCGATCGCGATGTTCTCGACAGGATGACGAAGCGGGTGGAGCGCTGAGCGTCAGCGTGCGCCTTTTTGAAAGGCAGGGTCCATCGCCGCGATGTCCACACGATAGCTGGCGGTGTTCGAAGTGGGGAACGCGGCGGGTATTTTTTGAGTCACCTTGCCGGTGGCGGCCCACTCGGTGCCGCGCTGGAATGTGGCCATGAAGCCTACGCCGCTGAGGGCAGCGACATCGTGGCCAAGCGTCGTATGGAAGATGCGGCCTTTGCCGTAATTGAGCACCATGAGAATCGGCTCGTCGTGGCCGGTACCTTTGTTATTGGGGTCGGAATGGGCCGTCGCTACGACGGTCATGTTCTCGCCGGGGCCTCGCAAGGTCGCGTACAATTCATCGGGCACGTGCACCCAGGCCTTCGGGAGCCCTTTCACGATGGGATGCTCGGTCCGAGTTTCGATAAGGAACGGCAATCGCGCGCCGTGCGATCCTGCATTGCCGGGCGCGTTATCGGGGACCACGCGGCCGTCCTTCCAGTACCACATCGGGCCTGATTTTTCGTTACGGCCACGCCATCCTCCGATGCCGATCATGAGGTTGTAGGCTTTCCACGCCGGAAACGCATTGTCCGCCGCGTGAACCGACACGAGTCCGCCGCCATTCTTCACGTATTCCTCGAAAGCGGTCATCAGATCGAGCGGCCACTCGGGCGAATCCAGATTCGAAACCACCACCTGGTACTTCTTGAAATCGGGCTTGAAACCACTGAAGTCGCCGCCGGAGAGTGGTGCGGTTACGACATCCACTTGGAAGATACCAGCGTCTTCGAGTTCCTTTTTCATGACCGGCGTGGTGAGGCGCCAGTTGTGATACGGCCCGCCGCTCTGGCCGTCCAGAATCATCACCCGGATCGGGCCTGCCGCATCCGCGGATGGCATCGCGAACAGGAAAGCGCCGAGAAACAGAATTGCCACTAGAGCATTCTTCATAGGATTGTGTTCCTGTATCATCTAATCTCAATCTTGCCATGCGTTGCATCCTGCTGGTTCTCATTGCTGTTCTGGTAAGTCACGCAGCTCCCGTGTACAAGGTGGCGGTATTCACGATCGATGCGACACCCGACGCCGGCGAGCCGAACATCTGGGTTCAGCCCGCGACGGTGGTGCTCGATCCGCTGCTCGGCAAAGGCATTGTGCTCGACGACGGCGCTCACCGTTATGTAATCGCGGCGATCGATTGGTGCGGGATTGGCAGTTCGATTCACGCTATGCTCCGTTCGCGGATGGCCGTTGCGGCGGGGACGATTGCGGCGCGCGTAGCCTTGCAATCCCTGCATCAACACACCGCGCCCTACGTGGACGGCGACGGGTACCGCCTGCTCGAGGAGAGGCACATAGACGGGCTGAGGATGAGCAATACTTTTCTCGAGAAGCTCGCGGCGCGGCTGGAACGCTCGATACGCGACGCGGTGTCGCACCTCGAGCCATTCGACCAGGTCGGTAGCGGGAAGGCGCGGGTGGAGCGAGTGGCCAGCGCGCGCCGCATTCTGAAGGATGGCAGGATTCTCGTACGGTTTAGCACCACCGCCAAGACTCCCGAACTTGCGGACGAACCCGAGGGTGATATCGACAGTGAGCTTCGGACCGTGACGCTCGCACGGGGCACTCGGCCGATCGTTCGTTTGCACTACTATGCGACGCATCCGCAGACGTTCTGCTGCGATGGCCGGGTGACGTCGGATTTTGCCGGAGCGGCCAGGGAACGGTTTGAGAAGGAAGAAGGCATTCCTCAGATTTACTTCACTGGTTGTGCAGGGAACGTGACGGTTGGTAAGTACAACCACGGGAAGGATACGGAACGGCAGGAATTGGCGGATCGGTTGTACAACGCGATGAAGGAATCGAGTAAGTCGACGCGCTATGAACGAGCGGCGCACTTACAATGGCGATACTTACCCTTGACACTGCCGGTCCGGACCGATCTGCCGGACATCGATCGCCTGCCGGCGGACGCGGCGGCCCAATACCGGGCGGCGATCACGATCGCTTTTGCCGCTAAGGGCGCGCATCCGCTTCCGGCCTGCGCTCTGCGCATCGGCAACGTCGTGCTGATCCACCTTCCGGGCGAGCCGTTCGTCGAGTTTCAACGATTCGCGCAGGAATCGGCGGATGGGCGCTTTGTCGCTGTCGCCGGGTATGGGGACATCAGCCCCGGCTACCTCTGCACCGATCTCGCCTTCCAGCAGGGAGGATATGAGCCGGGAGCTTCGAACGCAGCGCCCGGTACCGAGGCACGAGTGAAGCAGCTAATCGGGGAGTTGCTCGCACCGTAGTTAGTGAGTGACTTGGTTTCGCCAGGCCGATCGAAACTGACAGCAAACCTGACGATCGCGGATATGGTGCCGGAGCCGGCAACGTGGGCGATGCTTGCTTATGGCTTGGCAACGATTGTGCTCATGCGACGGCGCGAGTCGCGAGTCGAGCCGTTAATCGCTCTTCTTCGTAAAGAACGAATCGAGGAATTGATACCGAGCCTGGTTAGTGGCCGGAGCCGCCTGGGCATTCACATCGATTCGCATCACTTGATTCTGTTCACCGTCGGGCGGCCATTGCGGCAACCCCGACCCGTTTGGATCGCCCTTCTTCACGAAGTTCGTCCAGTAGCCCTGCATCAGCTCCGAAATCTTCCGGTCGTCCTGCGTCCAATCGTACACTTTGTTGAAGTCGAGATTGCCGAGCGCGTACTCGATTTCTGACGAGTGCGTTGCTCCGAACTGGCTGGCTGGTACGCCGTTCACCATCGTCCCGCGCTTTGGCGGACGCGCACGAGTGAAAAAGTACCGGTAAACGGTTGCGTCGCCGCCAGTCTTTTTCTGCATCTGAATCCACTTCCAGGTGGAATAAGCGATGAACTGATCGCCGGAGAGCGCCTTGGCGGATTCGAGCGCTTCAGCGTCCGACCCCGCGGGGTAATCCTTCAATGCTTCGTCCGCCTGGGCGCCGAACATTTCCTGCAGATGCTTTTTGAAGTTCTCCGGCGTTGGCTTCTCTTTGGCCATTAGCACCTGCGGAGTCCCTTCGTCAGCGTTCCAACCGGCCATCAGCGGAACGTGACTCTGCTTTCCCGCCGCGTAGATTGCCATCGGGCTCTCCGGGAAGAAGTATCCGTCAACGTTCGGGACAAATCGCATGGCGCCAGCTTTGGGCGCGGCCACGAGGAGTTTTTCGGCGCTCAGGGCTCGCAGCTGTTTGAGCGTCGGAGCGCCGATCGTTTCCCCGAACTTCTCCCCGTCGGCTTCGGTTTTGGCGAGCGACCGCGCGGGGAGTGTCGGGCCGAGAATGGCTCCGCTTTCGCCAATTGCGCCTGCGATCAAATCCTTCGAGAGCGGCGATGCCATCAGTGCGCTGACGGAAAACGATCCGGCCGATTCGCCCCCAATGGTGATCTTGTTCGGGTCTCCGCCGAAGGCCGCGATGTTCTTCTTCACCCACTCGATGGCCGCCGCCTGGTCCATCAATCCGTAGTTGCCGGACGCGTTGTGCTTGGATTCCTTCGTCAATTCCGGATGTGCAAAAAAGCCGAAAATGCCGAGCCGGTAATTCATGCTGACGTAGACGATGCCGCGTGCTGCGAGACTTTCGCCGTCGTAGCGGCCTTCGGAACTGTCGCCCGCCTGGAATCCGCCTCCGTAGATGTAGACCAGTACGGGCAGCCGTTCACTGGCCGATTTCGCCGGAGTCCACACATTCAGATAAAGGCAGTCCTCGCTCACACCGTTGCTGCGGAACTGCATATCGGAGTAGATGGGAGCCTGCATGCAGCGCGGTCCGAATTTATCCAGTTTGCGGACGCCGCTCCAATTCTTTGCGGGCTGCGGAGCCTGCCAGCGCAGATCGCCGGCCGGGGGCGCGGCAAACGGGATGCCCCGGAAGGTGCGCACCGCGGGGTTTTTGACCGTGATCCCCTCGACGGCGCCGTTCGCGGTCTGCACGCGATCAGCCGCCAAACAGGAGATCGACATGGCCGCTCCGGCCAGGAGCGCGGAATTCATGATGATGCAATTGAGTGTCTTCGTAACGCCTCCGTGCGCTTCGATTGAACCGCACCGCGAAGGCGGGTTGCAACAGGGTCAGAGGGCGGGCACCTTGACCTCGATCGCTTCGATACGGCCGCTGCGATGCGCGGAAGCGTCCGCGGCGCGTGATGATTCCGCGGTCGCGATGAAGAGCGTGCGCGAGTGATCGCCGCCCAATGCGCAAGCGAAGCTCAACCGGGTGGTGGGAATTCGTTCAAGGATCGCACCGTTCGCGGCTACTCGAAGCACCTCCGCCGCAAGCGCGTTGCTGGTCCAGATTGCGCCCTCCGCATCGATGCAGATGCCGTCGGGCATCACCTTAGGCCCGCGCAAGTCGGCCCAGACCCGCCGCTCCGAAAGGCCGCCGCCGCCGTCCACCGTGAAAGCGGTGAGCCGCCATGCCAGTGTTTCGGCAACGATCAGGGTACGGCCGTCGCGGGTGAGCGCCATGCCGTTAGGAAACATCAGATCGTCCGCCGCCACTGCGACGCCTCCGTCCGGGTCGACGCGGACCAGAACGGCGGGACACCGTTCGGCACCGGACTTCGCGAAGTACGCATCGAGGTCGAAACCGAAGTTGCCGACGTACGCCCGCCCTTGCGCATCCACCAGCATGTCGTTGCAGTGAAACGTTGCCAAACCGGAGAGATCCGCATGGTGGACGACGCGCCCGTCGTGTTCGCGCCGCAGAACCTGGCGGTCCAGCATCGACACTACGAGCAGCCGCCCATCCGGCAACCACCCCAGGCCCGATGGTTGGGCGGGCACATCAAGGATTCGTTCTAAATTGCCTTGGGAATCCGCGGCAAACACCGCCTGCTGATAGAAATCGGAAAACCAAAGCCGGCCGCCGTACCAGCGGAGTGCTTCGGGGAAGTAGAGATCGTCTATGAAGACGCGAGTCATTAGACATATCATGTCTTCATGCGTCGTCTCGCGCCAGCCGCGTTCGTTTCAGTTTTCGGCGTACTGCTGATCGCTGCCGCCGCACCGGACAACATGCTTCATCTGCAGCTTCGAAGCCGAGTCGAACCGTTCAAGGGCTCCGGCGAGTGGCACGCCGTCACATTCGATACAGCGATTTCACCGAAAGAAACAGCGCTCATCCTATGTGACATGTGGGACAAGCACTGGTGTCAGGGAGCGACGCAGCGCGTTGAGGTGCTCGCGCACAAGATCGCGCCGGTAGTAGATCTGGCGCGGAAGCACGGCGTGCTGATCATTCACGCGCCCTCCGAAACAATGGACTACTATCGCGACGCTCCGCAGCGGAAGGCGATTCTCGCGATACCTTCGGTAACGCCTCCGGCGCCGCTTTCGATTGTCGAACCGCCGCTACCGATCGACGACTCCGACGGCGGCTGCGATACGCCCAACAATCCCCTCCCAGTGAACTACCGGGCGTGGTCGCGCGAGCATCCGGCGATCGCGATCGGCGAGGGCGACCTCATCTCCGACAACGGGCGAGAGGTGTACAACGCGCTTCACTCACGGGGCATCAAGTATCTGCTGGTTGCCGGTGTGCATGCGAACATGTGCATCCTGAACCGCACATTTGCCATTCGCCAAATGACCAAGTGGGGAGTGCACTGCATTCTGGTCCGCGATCTTACGGACTCGATGTATAACCCGGCCCGGCGTCCCTTCGTCGCGCACGACCAAGGGACACAACTCGTCATCGAGCACATCGAGAGGTACTGGGCGCCGACTGTTGCATCCGCGCAATTGGTCCGGGCGCTGGACGGGGATCGTTAGTCGTCGGGCGTTACTGCACGGCTGAGACAATATCGCGAGCCATGCCTCGCAAGTCCCGCTGCTCGATGAGTTCGGCGAAGATCGCCTCGAGCGAAGGCAGGTTCATCAATTCGCGGAGCCGTTCCACTGAATCGTCGGCCATGATTTTTCCGCGATGAATCACGATCACTCGCCCGCAAACCTTTTCCACCACTTCCAACACATGCGAGATATACAGGATCGTCTTGCCCTTGCGTGCGAGTTCGTCCAATACGTAGCGGAACAACTGCGCCTGGGTTACATCCATCCCCGATAGAGGTTCGTCGAGGATCAGCACGTCGGGGTTGTGGAGCACGGATGCGGCGATGAGGACGCGCTGCCTCATCCCTTTGGAGTAGGCGGATATGGGGGCATGGCGGTGGGGCCCGAGTGAAAACAGTTCCAGCAAATCGTTGGCGCGGCGGTCGATCTGCTGCTCGGTGAGCCTGCGCAGCCTACCGACGAGTTGAAGATACTCGAGGCCGGTCAGATACGAGTACAGCGCCGGTTCTTCCGGAACATAGCCGAGGCGGCGGCGAAACGCGGGCAGATTTTGCCGAACGTCGTTACCGTCGAGGTACACCTTCCCGCCGCTGGGCTCGATCAAGCCCGTAATCATCTTCACCGTGGTCGACTTCCCGGACCCATTGGGCCCAAGATATCCGGTGACGACGCCGGGTTTGATCGCGAAATTCACTCGATCCACAACCGGCGTATTTCGGTAGTACTTGGTAAGATCTTTGACTTCGAGCATTCGCGTAGTCCCTTTGAACGTTACGAAGCAAGATCCAGCGTCCGCACGACAGGATCGCCAGAATCCAGATAATCGATTACGGCATGCGACTCGCGCAGCCGCGCATTCCGCCACCACGAAGCACCGGCGAGCAGGGCGGCAGCGGCAACGAAGCACAGTATCGCCGCAGCCGGGCGGCGTGACAGCCACGATTCACATCCGGCCATGATGCGGCTGTACCAAGTGAAACCGAACAGATAGATGACGCTCAGCCCCACCAGGTTGACCTTGCCCGGGAAGTAAGCACATGCAAACGGCACCTTTCGGAAACCGAAAAAGAGGATTTCAGTCAGGAGCAGCGCGAGCATGACACCGAACACGGTATGAAAAAGGGCGATGCCCCACGAGAAGGAACGTATTTCCACGGGCAACAGCGCCAGGAACAGAGGCGCGATCGCCGATACCCAAATCCACTTCCGGGTGGCTCGCAGATACTCCGGAATGCAATCGTCCTCGCTGATCTGGAAGCTCCAGTTGGCTCGGAGTTCGGAAGGCACATTGAAGGCGGCTCGAATCCCGGAGAGCAGGACGAAGCTGAGAGTCAGCGGCAGAGTCACGATGCCTTCGCGATCCGAGGCGATGTTCAGAACCGCGACGGCTGCGCCAAACCCGGCATAGGTCGAGAGAAACAGCCGGTGTTTGACGCTGCGTGTGAGAGTGCTGTTGATGTAGTGGAAGACGGCTCGTTCGACGGGATGCCGTAACAGCGTGCGATGAAGACAGCGCGCAGCGGCCACGCGGATTCGGCCGGGTCCCGTGGCGCGCGGCAGCGGCGCCGCGATGGCACGGCGAGCGTGATGACGGTAGCCGGGGAGGTATGTGACAACGAAAAGTGCTGCAGCCCCGATCAGCCCGAAAACGGCATAGTGGGATACCGAGAGGAGCGCGGCATTCCGGGTCGCGGGGCGGAGCCATTCATAAAGTCCCATGAACCAGAATCCGGGGTACCAGCGCAACAGCGGGTGATTCGATTCGGCGAACCCGCGGATCGAGAGTCCCAGAAACGGCGTCAAAAAGAACAGCATCACGAGCATTGCCATCAGTACCATCTGGACGGCGACGGACACGCGTTGGAGCATGGGTCCGCGGAAGAGCGTGATCACCAATCCGTGGATGGCCGCGACCGCGAGCGCCGAAAATAATCCAGCCGCCAGTACGACCAGCGAATGAACAGTCATGATGGCCAGCGTGTCGGGTTTGGCGTCAATGCCGGGCCAGAACAGTACGCCAAAAAAGTTCACGTCGACCAGGAACGCGCCGAGCAGGATGCCGAGCGCCGCCACTTTTGCAAGGAATACCTTCCGTAATTCAAGAGGCAGCGGCGTGAGGATCTGATAGTCGCGGCGGTCTGGAAACAGCGCCTCCCATTCGAAGACCATTACCAGTCCCAGAACGATCATTGAGAACGAAACGAAGGCGTACCGGACCAATACCAAATCCCAGCGGACGAGTGTCAGGGGGCGAAAAATGAGTACAAAGAATGCGCTTGGGACGGCGAGCAGCCCGAGTATCTGGGCCAGACTGGCTGAGGGTTCGCTTTCGGGCGATAGGGATTCCCGTTCAAAAAAGCGCCCGAAAAGTGACGAATCAGGACCAAATAGGAATTCAGGATCCTGTTGGGTGGTTCGATGGGGCCAGCAGGACCGCCGGAAAAGCGAAGCTGGAGCATCGCACTAGAAGACGCGAACTGACGAGTGTTTGTTCCCGGGCAGACTCAGCGAGGACAGTTCTCCACTGCGACAGCGGCGGCGACGGCTTCCAGTAGTCTTGCGGCCGAGAACGGTTTCGACACGAACACCGCCCCGTCTTCGATCGAAGCGTCTTCTAGTGCGGGATGGTCAGCGTAGCCCGACATGTAGACGACCTTCAGATCCTTGCGCAACTCGCGGAGGCGGGCGATAAGCGCCGGGCCGCTCATCTCCGGCATAACGACATCCGTGATCACCAGGTCGATCTCGTCGCTGAACTTTTCGAGGGCCTGGGACGGACCCTCGGCCGTGACGACGCTTAGCCCGGAAGCCACCAGGAGATCTTTGGCCAAGGCGCGCACGCCCTCTTCGTCTTCCACCAGGAGAACTTTTGCGGACAGTACGTCCCGCTCGCTCGCGATGGCTTTCTGTTCCTCGACGGTGCGTTGCCGCTCGGCGGGAAACGATAGTTCGAACGTAGAGCCCTTCCCGGGTTCGCTCGCGACCTCGATGATGCCGGCGCTCTGCTGGACAATCCCGTATACGGTCGACAATCCCAGCCCGGTGCCCTTGCCGGGCTCTTTCGTCGTGAAGAACGGTTCGAAGACGCGCTGGCGGACTTCCTCCGTCATCCCGGTGCCGCTGTCGATCACCAGAATGCGGACGAATTCCGGGCACTTCGCCGCGAAAGGATGGTCAGGTGGAGTCGGCACGCGTTCGGTTCGGAATTGCAGCGTGCCGCCCGACGGCATCGCGTCCCGGGCATTGACGGCGAGGTTGATGATGATCTGGCCGAACTGCCCCGGATCCACGCGAATGGCGGAGACCAGTGGATCGAGAGTCAACGTCAACTCGACATCTTCGCCGATCAGGCGGCGAATCATCTCCGTCATTCGCGTCAGTTGATCGTTCGGATTCATCAGCTCGGGCGAGAGTACCTGTCGGCGGCTGAATGCCAGCAGTTGGCGTGTGAGAACGCTGGCGCGATCGCCGGCGTCGATGATATGGCCCAGCGCGGCCGCCGCCGTCGATAACGGCTGGTCACGCCGGTCCTTCAGCAGATTCGCATAGCCCAGAATGACGGTTAGCAGGTTATTGAAATCGTGGGCAATGCCACCGGCGAGCCGGCCCACTGCCTCCATCTTCTGCGCCTGCCGGAGCTGCTCTTCCAGATTCTTGCGGTCCGTAATATCCTCAACGAGCGCTAGTACGACGAGCACTTCGCCGGTCTCGTCGTCCCGAATGCACGACACGGTCAGATGACCCCAGAAGGCAGTCCGGTCCCGCCGGACATAACGCTTCTCCATGGAATATCCGGGAATGTCGCCGTTCAGCATTTGCGCGCTGAGTTCGAAATCCCGAGCGGCATCATCCGGGTGCGTGAGTTCCACCGTGGTTCTCCCGGTCATCTCATCCGGCGAGTATCCGAACATTGCCGCTAGCGACTCATTTGATTTCAGGATCCGAACGGTCGCCGGGTCGCAGAGTGCCATCCCGAGGGGCGCCGCTGTGAAGACACGCCGAAACATGTCCTGGCTGTAGCGGAGCCGGGCTTCGGCGGTCTTTCGCTGCGTAATATCGATGTTGATTCCGACCATCCGGACCGGCTGTCCGGACTCGTCGCACATCAGCTTCAGTTTCGATTGCAGCCACACGATTCGCCCGTCCGGTCGAACGATGCGATATTCCAGTTCCGGCGGCTGAACGCCGCGGCGCACGTCGTCGGCTGCCGCCCTGACCGTGTCGCAGTCGTCCGGGTGTACGAGTTCGTAGAAGTGCGACGGGGTGATTGCCGCCGTTTGTCCCTCGAGACCGCAAATGCGCAGATTCTCTTCCGACGAGGTTCCAGTTTCGGTTCGAAAATCGTATTCCCAATCGCCGATGCGAGCAGCCTGGTGTGCAAGCTTGACGCGCTCCTCGCTCGCACGCAGCGCCGCTTCCATGTTGCGGGGTTCGGTGACATCGCGAGTGGAGAGGAGGATTCCGTTCACCAGCGGATGGCCCAGCAGGTTGCGGCCTAGCGACTGCAGTACCCGCCACGAGCCGTTCTTATGCCTATAGCGGTACTCCACGACTCCCGAACTGGTGTGTCCTTCCACCCCCTCCTGAAAAATCCTCATCACCGCGGCGAGGTCGTCCGGGTGTACTAACTCGAATCCGCTGCGGCCCACCAGTTCCTCCGGAGGGAAACCCGTGACTTCCGCGAGCGCGGGGCTGGCGTACTTCACGGTTCCGTCCACGGCGAGGATGCTGACCACGTCCAGCGAGCTTTCCACCACCGACCGGAAAATCTCGTCGCTTACCTGGTGGGGTTGAGCTGAGGAGAGTTCGACGACGCACAAGAGTCGCTCTGCCAGCGCGTCAATCGCTTCTACAGCAGACAGGTTCAGCCGGCAGAGAATGCGAGTGTTCTGCTTTTTGCTGTAGGTGACGGGTACGCTTTGTTTGCTATGAGGTTGAATTTCCAGCTCTTCGAGGGCCCGTGGAATGGCGGTTCCTCCGTCGAAAAGTTCGTCGAGACGGCAGCCCGCCAAATCCGACGGGTTATCCACGTCCAAGAGACGGCAGAACGCGGCGTTCGCCTCAAGGAGAACACCGCGATGGTCAAGCAGACACAGCGCTGCCTCCCCACCCGAGGTGAAGCGGTCCCACCCCGATTCATTCGAATCGTCTTTCACCAAGTGTCTTTAAGACTAGTATCTCGTATCGAGGCTGCCTCTCAAGCGAGGTCGCGCTATCGTATGCTAATTCTCAATATGCCGATTCCGGCCGAAGTCCTGATTCAACACATCGAATACAGCGGTTGGGCGAACGCCCGCCTGCTTCAGGCTGCGCAGGGGCTTACCGAGCAAGAGCGGCTGCGCGATTTCGGAACGGCGGACAAGAGTGTCAGCGGGACGCTGGCCCACATTTTCGGCGCCGAACGCTTGTGGCTCGCGCGGCTCGAGCATCGGATCCCTTTAGCACCGTTCGTCTCCGACCGGGACCGCAAGCTCGAGACACTCGCAACCGAGTGGCCGGCTTTGCAACAACAGTGGCGTGCCTGGGCGGCATCTCTCGACGATGGAGACTCCGCACGGGAACTGGAATACGCGGACACGCGGGGCCGTCCGTGGAAGAACCGCATCTCGCACATCGTTTTGCACGTGGTGAACCATTCCACTCACCATCGAGGTCAGGTCTCGGGTTTCCTGCGCGCAATGGGCCGCACGCCACCGCCGCTCGATTTCATCGCGTTTGTACGGCAAATGCCGGCGAGTGCCGGTCAGTTCTGAGACGAGAGGACCTTTCGGAACGCGTCCAGGAATTGATCCACGCCTTCGCGCGTCGCCAGGGGGCCCATGAGCCCGATGCGGAAGATCTTGCCGGCGAGGGGACCGAATCCGCCGGAGATTTCGATGCCGAAGTCGTTGAGCAGCGATGTGCGCACCCGCGCCTCGTCTACTCCGCCCGGCACACGAACGGTATTCAGGTTCGGAATGCGCCGGCCTTTCGCGACCAGCATGCTCAGTCCCATCTCCTCGATGCGATGGACGAAGTAATCGTGAGCGTCCGCGTGGCGCGCCCATCGTTGTGCCAGCCCTTCGGTTTCGATTGCGCACAGCGCTGCATCCAGCGCGTATTGCAGCGTCGCCGAGGCGGTGTGATGGTATTTCCGGCCGTCGTAGTAGTCTCTCAGGAGTTTCAAATCGAGGTACCACGTATCGCACGCGGTGACTCGCCTGTTAAGCCGCTCCACCGCGCGTGATGACAGGGTGATAGGCGCTAAACCAGGCGTGCAGCTCAGCCCTTTTTGAGAGCAACTGTATGCAATATCGATACCGTGTGGATCCACCCCGACCGGAACCGCGCCGAGCGAAGTAACGGTATCGGCGATCACAAGGGCGCCGAATTCGCGAGCCGCCTGGCAGATAGGCGCCGGATCCTGGAGTGCGCCCGTGGACGTCTCCGCATGAACGAAGGCGACAATGTCCGGTTCTTCGCGCTGGACGAACGCACGGGCTTCACCGGCGTCGAACGCTTCCCCCCAGGGCTTGTCGGCGCGCGAAACGGCAGCGCCATGCCGGCGCGCCATTTCAGCAATCCGGTCGCCGAAATACCCCGCCGCAAGCACCGCTACCTTGGTGCCGGGCTCAACGAAGTTTGCAACAGCAGCCTCCATGCCGGCGCTGCCCGTTCCCGATAGCGCATAGGTCATCCGGTTCGACGTACCGAATACGATGTTGAGCCCGCGCCGGACACGTGCGGACACCTCAAAAAAATACGGATCCAGATGTCCTACCACCGGCTGCGCCATCGCCTGGTAGACGCTGTCTTCCATTTGGGTTGGGCCCGGGCCAAACAGCAGCCGTTTGGGCGCTTGCGAAACTGGTTGGGGCATAAGATTCTAGGGTATCAATCTCCAGTGGTCGCCCGAAAATTCCGCGGGTAAATCGCCCCAGGTGCCAAACTTCGAGGCCATCTGGCCGCCGTCGACGAACAGCGTGGCTCCGGTGATATAAGTCGCCAGATCCGACACGAGAAACAGGGCGGCGTTGGCTACTTCCTCAGCGCGTCCGCCCCGTCCCAGTGGAATGTGGCGGAAGTAGTCTTTCAACACCGCCGGATTCGAGAAGTGCGATTCGGTAAGCGGGGTGCGGATCAGACCGGGACACAAGGCGTTGACACGGATCCCGTAGGGGCCGAGTTCGTTCGCAGCCGTGTGCAGCAATCCGAGCAACCCCGCCTTGCTAGCGTTGTAAGCAGTCAACTGCGGCTCGCCGTCGTAGGAATTCGTCGACGCAGTGAGCAGGATGGCTCCGCCCCGCCCCTTCATTCTTGCCGCAGCCTCGCGGACGGTGTAGAAGGCGCCGGTCAGGTTGATGGAGAGCGTGCGATGCCAGAGGTCGTCGCTGGTGTCACTGAGGTTCCCGGGAACACCGATTCCCGCGTTGGCAACCACAATGTCGGGTGGAGAGATGTGGCCGAATGCCTCGCGGACGGATGCGGAACTCGCAACGTTCACGCTGGGTTCCGATGTGAGGTCGAAAATGTGGACCTTGGCACCTGCCGATTCGAGCGTTCGCGCGATCGCTTGGCCGATACCGCTGGCCCCGCCGGTGACCACGGCGGTCTTCCTGCTGAGATCGATCTTCATAAGGAATATGCTAATGGGCAATGACCCTGAATCGCAGGCATTTTCTCCGGGCGGCAGGCGCGTGCGTGATTGCGCCACCGCTATCCAGAGCTGAAGATCCGCCGAGGCTCCACCGTAAAGACTGCTATTTCGGGCTCCACTTCGATCTCCACCCGTCGCTTTCCGATAACGCGCTGGGACGAGACGTGACACCCGAGATGGTGGACCGCCTGCTCGCGCGCGTGCATCCCGACTACGTCCAGTACGACTGCAAAGGCCACGTGGGTTATCTCGGGTATCGATCGAAAGTTGGAACAGCCGCGCCGGGCATCGTGAAGGACTCGCTCGAGATCTGGCGGGCTGTGACCGCTCGACGCGGTGTTGGGCTCTACATCCATTTTTCGGGTGTATGGGACGGAGTCGCCGTCGCGCAGCATCCCGATTGGGCACGCGTGCGTCCGGACGGCACGTCCGACGACCATAACACCAGTACGTTTGGGCCGTATGTCGATCAGTTGATGATTCCCGAGTTGGAAGAGGCGATCGGCCGGTATCGACTGGACGGGGTGTGGGTGGATGGAGAGTGCTGGTCAGTGGCGCCGGACTACGGGGTTGGTGTACGGAAAGCGTTCCAGGAACGAACGGGAATTGCGGAACTGCCGAAATCGGAGCGAGACGCGGGATGGCTCGAATTCCTGGAATTGAACCGTGAGCAGTTTCGAAAATACGTTGCGCACTACGTCGGCCGATTGCACGAGCATTCCCCGGGCGTGCAGATTGCGAGTAACTGGTTGTACTCCAGTTATGTTCCTGAGCGTCCGGAGATCCCGGTCGATTTTTTGTCGGGCGATTTTCTGGGGAACACGCCGGTATCCACGGCTCATTTGGAAGCTCGTTATTTGGCGGCGACCGGGAAACCTTGGGACCTGATGGCGTGGGGCTTCCTTGCCGACCGGACGCTCGAGACGAAAATCCACAAGTCGCCCGTTCAACTGAAGCAGGAAGCAGCGGCGGTGATTCCGCAAGGCGGTGGATTCGAAATCTACTACAATCCGACGCGAGCCGGTTGGATCGACGATCGCCTGGTAGACGTGATGGAGGATGTCTCGCGATTCTGCCTGGCGCGCAAGGCGATCGCTTTCCGAACAACATCGGTGCCGCAGGTAGCCGTGCTGTTTTCGAGCTATGCGCTTTATGCCCGGTCCGGCAAAATGTTCGGTGGCTGGGGTTCGGCGGTCAACGCCGTTCGGGGCGTCATCGATGCCCTGCTGGCAGCGCACTACTCGGTCGACATCTTGCCCGACTGGCGACTCCAGGACGCCTCCGCTTACCCGTTGATCGTTGTGCCGGACTGGCCCGATATCGGAGCGGACGCACGGCGGTCGCTTACCGAGTACGCGCGTTCGGGCGGGAGCCTTGTCGTCATCGGAGCGGGGCAGGCGTCGTTCGCCGGGCGGCCCGGAGAGGTGCGGAGCGAGGAGAGTTGGATTGTCGGAGCGACTGCGTTCGCCTCGATGCGGGGGGCATGGGCGGAGTTGGACCCTTCGGCGGGGGAGGTCATTGAACGCAGGTTCTCTTCGGTGGACAGCCGGGGAGAGGGTACTTCGGCGGCGGTACTCGTGCAGACGGGGGCAGGGAAGATTGCCGTTATTGGAGGTCCGCTCGGCGGGTCGTACGCGGTTCATCACGCGCCGGCGTTGCATGAATTTCTGCAGCGGGTGGTCGCGCGAGTTTTCACGCCCATAGTGAACGTGGCCGGCCCGGCGACTGTCGAGATCGCGTTACGAAAAAAGAGCGACAGCCACTGGATTCTTCATCTGTCGAACATGACGGGGGCGCAGGCGGGGGCTGAGTACGCAGTGGTTGAATGGGTCCCTTCGGTGGGGCCGTTGGAGGTTACGTTGCGGCTGCCGCGGCGCCCGGCGCGAGTGAGGTGGGAACCGGACGGGCGGGATCTGAAAGGTAGCTGGGAGGGCGCCTCGTTCCGCACGATTGTCGACCGGTTGGAGGTCCACGGAGCTGTTTCGATCGAGATGTAAATGAGGGCGTGTTATGATGGAGTTTACTGCACCTTTCGGGCCCGTAGCTCAGTTGGTTAGAGCGCTACCTTGACACGGTAGAGGTCTGGCGTTCGAGTCGCCACGGGCCCACCACTCACTGAAAACACAAGACTTTAGGCGCTATCTGGGTGGACTAAGGTGCAACCGTGGCGAGTCTGGACTCCACGTGGACTCCAGTTTGAGGGCCCGATTGCGGCGACGGGACGACTGGCACCACCGCGACGGCCTGCTGAACGCTTTTCATCAATTCGCTGTACCTTCAAGACCTCCAGGGACCGCCAGCGGGCCGATATTTGAGGTCGAGCCGCCACTTCCCGCCTGATTTCGTTAGAGCCGCGAATGTCCCCATTCCACAAAGCATCCCACAGTGGTGTCCGACGTAGACGACCGCACGAGATCGATCAGCGTTGAACCCGACTGCTGAGAAAACAAAAATGTGGCGGAATCGCGCAGCGGGCGGCCGGACGGGTGGTCCGACCTGACTTGGGGCCGGTGGCGCTGGAGGTGTGTTTGATCTCTGGATGTCCTCCCTGACTTCCGCCTCGGAAATCACCGAGCATGCAAGATCTTGATCGAACCGGGGTGTCAGCGAAAACGCCTTCTTGCTGCGATGGATAAAATCTTCCACTTCCGCCCTGTATTTTGCCTTCCGTTTGGCGGGTCGAGCCCCTTCCACTTCGAGATTCTCAACCTCTGCGTTGCGCTGTATGCCGTACTCGTCCCAACCCCACCCCTTTCGATGTTCGCGCAACAAAGTCGAGTATACGGAGTACACATCCTCGAGTTCGGCGTTGTTGTACAGCGCAGCGCGTTGGGCAAGCGCCGGTTGAGCCGTGAAGGAGAGGCAATCGCCACCGCGACAAAGAGAACGACGTGTTGCACGCCAGCACTGTACCGCGGGTGATGGTCCCCGGTTCTGTAACAGAGGCGTGGTTTCATTGTTGGCTTTGCATTCGACGCTACTGGGACGGACGGGACGTTCCCCCGCCAGACGCATTTGAGCCCGTTGTGAATCTACCGCGCTCCTCTGCGTTTAGGAGTTGTAGACTTGGCGGCCTCGGCCAGAACCCTGAGCGCTCGGTTCACAGCCTCTGCATTGGGGATCAGGATCGCGAGATCGGGTTCAATCAGCACCAGGTTCGTTCCCGCAGCGGCGCGCCGGTAGTATTTCCCGCGCACGCCACGCTTCTTCAGTTGCGAGAGATCGTATTCAGGCCGCAAGTCGTCGTTTAACTCAGCCGTGGATTCCTTCCTCATACTGTTCGCGTTCGGTTCTTGTAGCTCGGCGCGCGCTAATAATCCGAATCCGGGCAATGGGATACGAACACCAGATGCCCTTTCATTGCATAGCCGATGGTGATTTCCCGGCGTTCCTCCTTCGAATGATCGGGGTCCGGAAAGGTGGTCGCGAGCGGATCGAGGAACACCGTGGCCGCGTCTTCAAAGGCTATGGCGTGCTTGGTGAAGTTGGCCGCCGCCTTGCGCGCGTCCCACTAAAAGTCACGCTCGCAGTTTATCTCATGGCATCGTCGATGCGGCCAGCCAGCCTGTTCCCCACGAGCGCAGGGCGGCGCGCAACGGCGACCCTCATCCGATGCCGCGCGACGGCTGGCCCGTAGCGCGCGACCGTACCGCCTGGCACCGCGCGTCCAGGAGCCAACGATGGGCGCAACGCACGCGCCCCCTTGCGCGAAGGACGGCGTGACCCGCACTCCCTCTGTATAGGAGATCGGAAAAACTTGTCCTCTGTATTTCAAAATGACGAGCACATGATCGTAACTGAGCATGCCTCCAATGGCTACCATCCTCCCATTTAAATGAAGGAACGCGACTTATATTGGCGGCGCGCGGAGTCCACGTACGAATGATCGGTTTTGGCGACTGAGGTGAGTTTGGACTCCAAATGGACTCCACGCGGCAGACGGACCGCACCCAAGCTATAGAGAAATATACGGATACTGAGTATGGCTCCTGTCGTCTCTGCCTTCTGACTCAGGAGGCGACAACAGCAACAGAAATTGGCAGAAAAGTGGTGGTCGTATCTCGTTCGAGTGACCGAGGTTGACAGCCGCTAATGTAGTGTCCCCGAATTAGCTGGTCTTTCGTTTACGGGTCTTTGGAGCCGTGCAACCGGGTTGGATCTGTTCAAGGGTTTGGCTGCAGCGCGCGAGTTTGCTGACTATGGATTCGATGGTGGCCGTCCAGACAAAGGGTCTGGGTTTCTCGTTCCAAGCGACGAGAAATTCGTTAATGGCGGCGATCAGGTCATCGACGCTCAAGAAGGAATCGCGGCGGATTCTTTTGCTGGTCAACTCGCCGAACCAACGTTCAATCAGGTTCAGCCAACTGGAACTGGTTGGGACAAAGTGCACCTTGAAGCGGGGATGTCGGTTGAGCCAGTCCTTCACCTCGGGCGTTCCATGGGTGCCGTAATTATCCATCACCAGGTGCAGCGGCGCCTTGCCGGAGAAGTCGCGGTTGATGCGGCGCAGGAACCTCAGAAACTCCTGGTGGCGGTGACGCTTATAGCAGTCGCCGATGACTTTACCGGCGAGAACATCGAGCGCCGCAAACAGAGTCGTCGTTCCGTGTCGCTTGTAGTCATGGGTCATGGTGCCGCAGCGCCCTTTTTTCAGCGGCAACCCGGGCTGGGTGCGTTGCAGAGCCTGAATTTGGCTCTTCTCGTCCACGCAAAGCACAATCGCCTGATCAGGAGGATTCAGATAAAGACCGACGACATCCGTGAGTTTCTCGAGGAATCTGGGATCACGTGACAGCTTGAACGTTTCTGTTCGATGTGGCTTGAGGTTGTGGCTACGCCAGATCCTGCTCACGCTGGACTTGCCGATCCCCTGCGCCACCGCCATCGTCCGACAACTCCAATGCGTGCTTCCTTTGGGTTTGGTTTGCAGAGTGGCATCAATGACGGCCTTGATTCGAGTTGCGTCGTAACTCGGCTTCCGGCCCCGGCCTGGAGCAATCTCCCAAAGCGCCTGGAGCCCGCCGCCACGGAAGCGGTCACGCCAGAGACGAACCGTCTTACGGTTCACGCCGTTCTCAGCGGCGATCGCCATCTCCGTTTTGCCAGCGCCAAGTGCCAGGACAATGCGGCAACGTAGCGCTACCTGTTGTGGAGTTCCCAAGGCTCCCACCCAGCGTTGGAGTTCGCTGGACTGGTCCACTGACAGGACGAGGGGCTCGACGAGGCGGGGCATGACTGATTATGACCCATGGTTGATTTCTTGTCCAGCTATTTGTGGGACACTAACTAACAGGATGCTGAGAAGGGCCTCACCGACTCCCGTGGTGGTCTTGGCTCAGGATGAGCCGCGCGCGTGCCACTACGCGCCTAGCGCGCGCCAGCAGAGTTGTCCGCCGACGGAGATCAAGGAGAGAGAAAGCGCGAACCGTAGCGGCCGTGGCGGCATGATCGCCGAGAGGTGTGCGCCCACCAGAGCGCCGAGTACTCCGCCCGCCATCAACTTCGCAAGCAGGGCGCCATCGAAATTCCCCGCAGTGAACTGCCAACCTCCGCCCAGCAGCGACACGCCGAGCCCGAAGAAAACGTCGGTCCCGACGATCTGTCCGGCGGCAATCGAGGTGAGACTCATCAACGCGACCGAGCCTAGCGCTCCGGCGCCTGCGGAAGAGAATCCGAACTCCAGCCCGATGGGCAGTGTGACGAATGGCAGCCAGCGGCGACGGTCGCGAGCCGGTTCGGGCGTTTTACCGCCGAGCAGCCGCCATAGATTGAGTACGGCGCTCATGACGATGATGACGCCGATGATTCCCAGCAGCAGATGGGATCGCGTCCGCGCGACATGATCGAGCAGAATCGAGCCGAACAGGACGCCAGGAAGTCCGCCCGCCAGCATCCATCCGAGCACCCGATAATTCACCTGGCCGCGCCACGCATAATTCGGGGCCGCCACAAACTTGATCACGGCGCCGAAGATCAGCGCAGTGCCGATGGCGAGTTTCGCCGGTGTGTGCAGGATGAGCAACAGCGCCGGGGCGGTCAACACACCGGCGCCCACCCCGGTCAAGCCGAGCATCAGCGCGATTCCGAAGCCGATGGCGACTTCCAACATTTATTGCGCCTGAATGTGAATCCCGCACTCGAGCTTCTGGTGTCCGCTCCACCGGCCGCTGCGCATGTTTTCCGGATCCACCGGCAGCATGGTGCAAGGCTGGCATCCGATACTCGTGTATCCCAGCTCGTACAGCGGAAGTACGGGAAGCGAATTCTGCTTCAAGTACTGCCAAACATCTTTGTTGGTCCACAGCGCCAGCGGGCTGACTTTGCTCAGCGACTTGCCCGAAGGCAATTTGAACGGTTCGACGTGCTGCAGGTTCGCGCGGCTGGGCGATTGCTCACGCCGCAAGGCCGTGAACCAGGTCTCGTACTTCGAGAGACCCGCGAACAGCGGTTCCACTTTGCGCATGCCGCAGCACCGGTCCGGCGCCGTGGAGTAGAGCTTTCCGTGCTCGGCTTCCTGTTCGGCGACACTCCGCGTTGCCCGGAGGTTCACCAAATTCAGGTTCATCGACTGCGCCATGAAATCCCGATACGTGTACGTCTCGGCGAAGTGATAGCCGGTGTCGAGGAACAGCACGGGGATATCCGGCTTCTCGCGGATCAACATGTGCACCAGCGCGACGCACTCGGTTTGGAAACTGCTGGTGACGCAAGGTGTCCCACTTTCGGCCAGTTGCTCGCGAATGAGCGCCTGGGCCTGTTCGATTCGTTCATCCAGGGTCATGTCAGATACCTTCTCCATCGGCGAGTCCTTGTTCGGAATGGATAATGCCTTTTAGTTCCAGCGAGCGGATGATCTGGTCGGCGGCGCGATCGTCATCGGTGAGCAACGGCAGGGTCGGAGGATAGTCCCCGACCACGATGGCGAGCACTCCGGCGGCGCTCATGTCGACGAACTGGTTCAGAACCGCGACGTTTGCGCCCCGGTCGAAAAGCCTGCGTTCGAGAATTGTGGCCAGTGCTTCACGCCGGCCGACGAACACCGTGCCTGACTCGTGGCCATAGCGCGCGCTGCGCTCGGAAGCCTGCACCGGGCCGGCGGCGGCATCATGGGAGATCGCCCGGTCGATCATGAGTGCGCCGGCGGTTGCATTGGTGGCCGGATCGATGAGAATCGCGGCGCCGGTGGTGCGATTCTTCCGGTAAGCGTCGAACGCGATGGGCCGCGCAGTCTCGATGCGGACCAGCCCGATGCCGTTCATGGCAAGAGACGACGCCTTGACCGGCTCCAGCGTGTTGATGTCCACCCGGTGCCCGATCGACGCCACGCGTGCCTGCACCGTATCGCTGGTGTGCTTCAGCAAATACGGACGGGCGGGATCGAGCGGCTGCTCGTACATCCACACCACGTGCGCCTCGAAGGAGCGCGAGATCGCAGGCCGCTCCGATGCTTCCGTAATGAGATCGCCTCGGCTGACGTCGACCTCGTCGTCCAGCGTCAGCACCACCGACATCGGCGCGTGCGCGCGGTCGAGTTGTCCCTCCCAGGCTTCGACGGTGCGCACACGAGTGCTGCGCCCGGAGGGCCAGACTGTAATCGCGTCGCCGGGTCGAATGCTGCCCGAAGCGATCTGTCCCGCGTAGCCTCGGAAATCCTGATGCGGGCGGAGCACCCGCTGAACCGGGAATCGGAAAGGTTCGTTGTCGGCCTGTGTGGGAATGTCCACCGTCTCCAGGTACTCGAGCAGGCTCGGACCTTCGAACCAGGGCATCGCTGTGCTCCGGTTCACGACGTTATCGCCGGTAAGGGCGCTGATGGGCACGAACCAGGAATCGATGACGTTGAGCCGTGCCAGCACCGATGAGAACTCTTCGCGAATCGCGTCGAACACGGACTCGTTGAAATCGACGAGATCCATCTTGTTCACTGCGATCACGCAGCGCGGGATGCCGAGCAGCGCCGAGATGTAGGCGTGGCGGCGCGATTGCGGCTGCACACCGTTTCGCGCGTCGATCAGGATGATGGCCAGGTCGGCGGTGGATGCGCCGGTGGCCATGTTGCGCGTGTACTGTTCGTGGCCCGGTGTATCCGCGATGATGAACTTCCGGCGCGCCGTGGCGAAATACCGGTATGCCACATCGATGGTGATGCCTTGCTCGCGTTCCGCGCGAAGGCCGTCGGTCAGCAGGGATAAGTCGATCTTCCCCGCCGAACGATTCACCGTCGACTTCGCGATGGACGCGACCTGGTCTTCGTAGACGTTGCGGGAATCGTAGAGCAGCCGTCCGATCAGCGTGGACTTGCCGTCATCCACGCTGCCGGCCGTCGTGAACCGCAGCAGGCTCTTCGTCCGCTCGCGCTCGAGAAACTCCTCAATCGCGAAATCGTCGGATTGGGGTTCGGCGTAGGCCGCGAGCATCAGAAGTAACCCTCGCGTTTCTTGATTTCCATGGATCCGTCCTGATCGTGATCGATGGCGCGATTCTCGCGCTCGGAGCGCCGGAACGACACAATCTCGGCGATGATCTTGGGCAGAGTGTCGGCTGTGGACCGGATCGCTCCGGTGCAGGGGCTGCAACCGAGCGAACGCATGCGGCACATCACCATTTGCGGCTCTTCTCCGGGCAACCGTGGAACGAAAGGCTGTTCGATAGACAGGAGCGCATCGCCGCGCACCAGCACCGGACGGGGCTTGGCAAAGTACAGCGGAACAATCGGGATCTGCTCCAGGTGGATGTAGTGCCAGATGTCCAGTTCGGTCCAATTCGAGAGCGGAAACACGCGGATGCTTTCACCTGGCTTCAGACGGGAATTGAAGATGTTCCACAGTTCGGGGCGCTGATTCTTCGGATCCCACTGGCCGGCCTCGGAACGAACCGAGAAGATCCGCTCCTTGGCTCGGGATTTCTCCTCGTCGCGTCGCGCTCCGCCGATGGCCGCATCGAACCCGCCCGCCGTAAGCGCATCGAGCAACGCGGTGGTCTTCAGCAGTTGGCAGCACCGCTGTGTGCCGAGCCGAAATGGGTTCGCTCCGTCATCGAGCGCAGCCTGGTTCGTATGGACGATCAGCTTGACCCCCACCCGGACCGCCTGCTCATCGCGGAACTTGATCATTTCGCGAAACTTATAGCTTGTGTCGATGTGCAGCAGGGGAAAGGGGATCGGGGCGGGGTGGAAGGCTTTCTGGGCCAGCCGAAGCAGGACCGATGAGTCCTTCCCGATCGAATACAAAAAAACCGGGCGCTGGAATTCGGAAGCTACCTCACGGAGGATATGAATGCTCTCGGCCTCGAGTCGTTGGAGGTGGCTCAGCCCAATCATAGGAGGAGAATACCATAGTAATTACCTATTGTCGATAGAGATTCGGGCCTATCTTTCTGAATCGAGAAGCCGGTTCCTGCATCGCCGGGCGCCTGCGCAGTTTTCGAGGCTCCGGCTTCGGCCCACGCTGGTGCCTGAGTAAAGAGCGTGTTAAGTTGTGTTAAGTTCTTGAATCTAGAGGAAACCTGGCGCGATCTTGGGGCGCCTAGCCCTATGTACATGCCTTGCAGCCTGCTCGCACGAATCCGCCCTCATCTGCCGTGCTTGGCCGCTTCAGTCCTCCTCTCCACGGCCTTTGCCGCTGAATACAAAGGAACTGTCGAATGTAACGGACTCCCCGTTCCCGGCGCGACTGTCACCGCCGTCCGGGGGGCTACGAAGATCCCAACCACCACCGACGATCAAGGTGTGTTCGATTTCAGGGATCTGGCCGATGGGGAATGGTCGATTCAGATCGAGATGCTTGGGTTTGACAACCTGAGCCGCCCAGTTCACGTCGGCGGGGGCTCCGCCGCTTCTGAGTGGGATTTGAAACTGCTGACCGAGCAAGCGCTTCGGCAGCGCGTAAACGCGACCACCGCCGCTAAAACGCCCCAGGCACCTGCCGTACCGGCACCTGGCAGCCCTCAACCGGCGGCCTCTGCGGCTCAGCGTCCCCCAGGCGGGTTCGGCTCGCGGCCTGCGGGCAGCGCCCCGCGTTTCCCGGGGGGCGTACCCGGGCAGGGCGGGCGTACCGGAGCGATGCGTGCGGGTTCCGAACGCGGCCAGTTTCAGCGCCTGGATGTGAACCAGTCCTCCGACACGAGCGCCTTTGGGCCCGATAATAGCCTCCGCACCGAGGAGGTCGCCGACCTCAGCCAAAGCGCCGCCAATTCCTTCATCGTTCAAGGCAGCATGAGCACGGCGCTGAGTATGCCGCGCATCAACGACTGGGGCCCGCCCGGCATGGGGCCTGGGATGGAAGGGCCTATGGGCTTGGGCGTGAACGGTCCGCCCGAAGCCGGTGAAGGCGGCCCACCGGCGGGACTGGCAGGTGGGGCCGGCGGACCGGGGCGCGGCGGTTTCGGTGGGCCTGGCATGGGAGGAGGACCGGGCGGCCCTGGAGGACCCGGCGGCTTTGGCGGGCCAGGCGGTTTTCCGGGACGATTCGGAGGCCGTGCCGGTGCGCGCGCCGGACGGGGACGTGCGGAATGGCAGGGCAGACGCAATGCCATGGCTTTCGGCAATAACCGGCGCTCAAACAGCCTCTATATGGGCAACGCGTTTTTCAGCCTGAACAATTCGGTGTGGGATGCACGGACGTTTTCGGTTACAGGCGCGAACGTGGACAAGCCCGCGTATGCCAGCGCCCGCGCAGGAATCATGTTCGGCGGCCCGCTTCAGATCCCGAAGCTGATCTCGCGAGAGCGCCGTATCATGTTCACCGTCAATTTCCAGTTCCAGCGGAACCGGACCGGTACCATTTCGCAACCGGTGAACATGCCGACCGCGCTGGAACGCATAGGCGATTTTTCGCAAACCACGGTCCAGGGTTCCGTGTTGAAAATCTATGACCCGACCACCGGCTTGCAGTTCCCCGACAACAAGGTTCCGGTGAGCCGCCTGGATCCAACGGCGCTGAAGCTTCTGCAGTACTTCCCCGATCCGAACCTTCCGTTCGCCGCGCGCAACTATCAGACCTCCTACACGGGCGTGAACAATGCCCAACACATCAACGCGCGCGTGATGAACATCCGGATCGGCGATAAGGACCGGTTCAATGTCGGGATCGGTTATCAGGGCACCGACAACACCTCGCCCAACCTCTTTCAATTCATCGACACCGGCGCAGGCCGCGGGATCAACGCCCAACTGGGTTGGTCGCGCAGTTTCACCACTCGCGTGATCAACAACGTGCAGTTTACCTTCAGCCGCAACCGCCAGCAGTTGTCGCCATACTTCGCCTACGTCAACAATGTCGCGTCGGACCTCAGCATCGCGGGTACGTCGCAGAACCCCATGAACTGGGGTCCTCCCAACCTCGCGTTCACGAACTATGGCAACCTGACGGATGGCAATGCCTCGCTGAACCGGAACCAGACCGGTTCCGTCACCGAGAGCGTTATCTGGACGCATCACAGCCATACGGTGATCATCGGCGGCGGATATCGCCGTATGCAGTTCAACCAGTTTTCCGATTCTAACGGGCGGGGCACTTATTCATTCACAGGACTCGCCACCAGCTTACTGGTGGACGGCGTAGCACAGACCGGCACCGGGTACGATCTCGCCGACTTCCTGCTTGGCACGCCGGACACCGCATCAGTCCGGTACGGCAATCCGGATAAATATTTCCGCGGTTCGGCGTATGATGTTTTCCTGAATGACGACTGGCGCATTAACGCGAAGTTCACTGTGAACGCGGGCATCCGCTGGGATTACGCGACTCCTTACACCGAGTTGTACGGCAGATTAGTGAACCTCGACATCTCGCCGGGTTACTCGGCGGTAGTTCCGATCGAGGCTGGACAGTCTGGAAGTTACTATGGCCAGTTACCCGATTCGCTGATTCGCCCGGACCGCAATAACTTCTCGCCGCGTGTCGGGATCGCCTGGCGGCCTAACTCGAACCGGTCGATGGTGGTTCGCGCCGGTTATGGGATCTACTACAACACGTCGGTGTACAGCCTGATCGCCAGTAACATGGCGCAACAGCCGCCGTTCGCCCAAGTGCTCAGCGCCACCAATTCGGGACTGACGCCGTTGACGATCGCGAACGGGTTCTTACTATCGTCCGCGGACCTGTTGTCGAGTACTTATGCGATCGATCCGAACTACCAGATCGGATATGCGCAGACCTGGACTGTTTCGGTGCAGCACGATCTGCCGTGGGGAATGTTCGGCACCGTTGGTTACCTGGGAACGAAGGGCACCCGGCTCGATCAGCAGTACATTCCGAACTCGGTTGCACCCGGCGCGGCGGAGTCCGCATTGCCGCACAACTTCATCTACGAAACATCGAACGGCAACTCCATCTATCACGCCGCGCAGTTCCAACTGAACCGGCGATTCCGGAGCGGCATCGGGGCGCATGCCTCCTACCAGTTCTCGAAGTCGATCGACAATGCCGGAACCGGCGGCCGTGGGCAAGGCAATACACCGGTGGCGCAGAACTGGCTCGATCTATCCGCTGAACGTGGGCTGTCGAGCTTCGATGCCCGGCACAACCTGAACCTGATGCTGCAGTACAGCACCGGGATGGGGGTCGCCGGAGGCACGCTGATGAACGGCCGGAAGGGAGCTCTGATGAAGGACTGGACCATCAGCGGCGGCATTAAGGCGCGTTCGGGCAGTCCGTTCACGGCCATCGTTGGAGGAAACCTTTCGCAAGTGAGTGGAACGGCGGTCAGTAATACGGTGCGGGCGAACGCAACGGGACTTCCGGTCGAAGCGGCTGGAATGTTGTTCAACACCGCGGCGTTCGTGTCGCCGGCCACGGGCGATTGGGGTAATGCCGGACGGAACACGATTCCCGGCCCGACCACATTTTTCCTGAACGGGTCGATTGGGCGCATCTTCCGATTCGGCGAGCGACGCAGCGCCGATTTACAGTTTCAGGCCCAGAATCTGCTCAACCACGTCACGATCACGAGTTGGGGAACGGTCCTCGAATCTCAGAATTATGGGTTAGCGACGGGTGCGGCGCAGATGCGACAGATTACCGCGAGTCTGCGGTTCAGGTTCTAAAGCCATGCGAGTACCGATCAGTGCCGTACTCATCGCGCAACTTGCGCTTTTCGCACAGGAGCCGCCTCCACCTCCCTTCGAGCCGCCGCCGGACGTTCCCTCCGGACGGGCTGTGAAATTCCAAACCACAACGCAACTCGTCATCGTGAACGTAGCGGTGAAGGACAAAAGCGGCAACCCGCTGGAGGGCCTGAAGCCTTCGGACTTCACGATTACCGAAGATGGAAAGCCTCAGCGGATCAAGGTGTTCGAGTATCAACGCCTGGCAGACGAGCCGCTGGCTTCGCCCGCATTGAAGACGAGGGAGTCGACCGCTGTGAAACCAGCGGACGCACCCAAAGCCGCGGAGCCCGTTCAGATCGCGCCTGCGCGGCCGGCCGAGATCAAGTACAAGGATCGCCGGTTATTGGTGCTGTTCTTCGATCAGGCCGGAATGCCGGTGGCGGATCAGGTCCGCGCCAAAAAGGCGGCGCTGAAATTCGTCACCACCCAACTCACCAAGTCCGATCTGGTAGCAGTTATGACATATTCCACCGATTTGAAGGTCCTGTTGGATTTCACCAATAATCGCGACGACCTCGCGGAGGTCATCCAGGGGCTGACGGTGGGCGATACGGGCATGGCAAACGGAAGTACAGGGGACGATAGCGAAGGGGACACGGGCGACGCTTACACCGCCGATGACAGCGAATTCAACATCTTCAACACCGACCGCAAACTCGCGGCGCTCGAATCCGCGGCCAAAATGCTCGCCAGCTTACCGGAAAAGAAGGCGTTGGTGTACTTCGCGAGCGGCATGAGCCAGACCGGAATCGATAACCAGGCGCAGTTGCGTGCGACGATCAACTCGGCCATCCGGTCGAATGTCGCCTTCTATCCGGTCGATGCGCGGGGACTAGTGGCATCCGCTCCTCTCGGCGATGCCACCCAAGCTTCGCCGGGCGGCCAAGGCATGTATTCGGGGAGTTCGCAGCGGACTGCGCAGAGTAAGTTCCAGCAGCAGCAAGAGTCGTTATACACGCTCGCCGCCGACACTGGTGGCAAAGCGATGCTCGACACCAACGACCTTTCGCAGGGCATCGTACAGGCGCAGAAGGCAATCGCAAGTTACTACATCCTTGGTTACTACAGCACCAATGGCGCGCTTGACGGCCGTTACCGTCGCGTGAAGGTGGCCGTTGCAAAGAACTTGAGTGCCAGGCTGGATTACCGCAGCGGATACTTCGCTTCTAAGGAGTTTCGGCATTTCTCGGACTCCGACCGCGAGCGGCAGTTACAGGAAGCCCTGATGCTGGGCGATCCGGTCACCGACCTGTCGATTGCTCTCGAAGTGAACTATTTCAGGCTCGGCCGGGACCGGTACTTTGTCCCAGTGTCCGTCAAGATCCCGGGCAGCGATATCGAGCTTGCGCGAAAGGGCGGCGCGGAGAGCACGCGCCTCGATTTCATCGGCGAGGTGAAGGACGCGAAAGGAACGCTTCAGGGTACAGTTCGCGACGAGATAACGGTCAAGCTGAAGGGCGAGAACGCAGGTCAGCTATCGTCGCGCAATCTCGAATACGATACCGGCTTCACCCTGCAACCCGGGACTTACTCGCTGAAGTTCCTGGCGCGAGAAAACGAAACCGGGAAGATGGGGACGTTCGAGACAAAGTTCGTGGTTCCCGATCTTACGACGGACCAGAAGCGCCTGCCGATCAGTTCCGTGGTGTTGAGTTATCAACGCGAGAAACTGAATGCCACACTCGCCACCGCGGAGCGCAATAAAAAGCTCATCGCGGCCAATCCGCTGGTGAATCAGGACGAGAAGTTAGTGCCCAGCGTCACTCGCGTGTTTCGCCGGGACCAGGAGATGTTCGTCTACCTCGAAGCGTACCAACCCGGAGCCGCCGCAACCCAGTTCATGGTAGCGCGCGTTGGTTTCTATCGCGGAAGAGTAAAGGCGTTCGAGACCGCTCCGCTACAGATCGCCGACGGCTTGAACGAGAAGTCGAAGGCGGTGCCGCTGCGGTTCAGTTTCCCGCTGGAAAAGCTGCAGCCCGGCCGATACACTTGCCAGGTCAGCGTCGTGGATCCTTCCGCGCAGAAATTCGCGATGTGGCGCGCCCCGGTAGTCCTTCTACCATAATCGGAGCAAACAACTTCCTAACCCGGGCGCGTCGTACGCGCCCGCTAACTCTGCTGGCTGGAGAGCACGCTGTCGAGCACGCTCGTCAGGGTCGCCATCGGGTCCGAGCCGAGATTTTGCTGGAACAGACTCGTCAAATCGATTGCGGTCGAACTGCTCGGGGCGTTGCTTGAGGAGTCGCCTGAAGTAGTGTTGTCATCATCATCAGGCGGGGGAGGCGGCGGAGCGCCGTGGTGGTGGTGAGCGCGGTGCGAACCTGAGCCACCCGAAGGGCGAAGATCAGGCATCGACCCGTCTTGCGATGCCTTCTCGAACTTGTCAGCCAATTCTGTTAAGCGGCTGGCCTGCTGGGTGTCGCCGGAATCACCCGCTTTCTTCGCTTCGTCGTTCAGCTTGTCCGCGATTTCGGAAGTGACGGCTTTGAACTTCTCCGGATCGGACTTCTGCAAGTCCTTCAGTTGCTGCATGTAGCTGGCGAGTTTGGAAATCTGTGGCGATGGATCTTGGAGAACACTGGAAATATCGGCGAGCGCCGTTGACTGAATGGAACTGCTCCCGGTCTGGCAGGCCGCGAGCGAGCCGAGGATCGAACTTACGGACATCATGACCATAAGATCGGCGGTGCTAAGGGCTGACGCAAGAATAACTATTCGCAAGTAATCGGTTATCGGTCAGAATCAGTAGCTGCTAAGACGCCGGATGGCGAGCAGGCCGTTTCTCGTACCCCGCTGCTTGCAAGGTAGCAAAGCACATTGCGCAGAAGTGGTTAACAGCATCCAGTTCTGTTATAGTTCCGATAGAAGATTTCATATAGTCGGAACTATAACATTATGCGGCCGCTCTCCTACCACTCTGAACCGTTGCACTCACTCCTGCTTCGTAACAAAGTTGCGACGCTCGAAGAATTCAAAAAGGTTCTCGGCACATCGGTCACCATCACCGTCTTCCGGAAACTGAAACCACTCGATTATTTGACCAGCTACTCGCACCGCGGCCGTTATTACACCCTGCGGGAACTCGCGCTTTTCGATGCGAATGGCCTTTGGTCTCACAATGGGGTTTGGTTCTCCCGCTTCGGCACTCTGCTGTCGACCGCGGAGGCCTTCGTCAACCACTCACCGCGCGGTTATTTCGCCGAGGAGTTGGCTCGTCTGCTGCACGTCGACGTGCAGGATGCGTTACATCAACTGGTACAGCGCGGCCGCATGGCGCGACAATTTGTCTCCGGCCTGTATCTCTACACTGCCAAGGATCGCGGCCTCCAAAGACAACAAAGCCTGGCGCGCCGCACGATCGAGATTATTCCCGCTCTCGCCGATCCTTCCGTCTTGGAAATATCGCCCGAAGAACTGAAGACGGCCATCCTGTTGTTTTATAGCTTGCTCAATGAGCAGCAGCGACGTTTGTTCGCCGGTCTGGAGTCGCTCAAACTCGGACATGGGGGCGACCGCCAACTGGCCGACTTTCTGGGCCTCGATCCTCATACGGTAAGCCACGGACGCCAGCAGTTGCTGGCTCAGGATGTAGAAGTGGACCGTGTGCGTACAACTGGTGGTGGCCGCAAGCGCGTGGAAAAAAAACGCCTGAAATAATCGAGGCCATCGAGATTTTGCTGGAGCACGACACGGCTGGCGATCCGATCACCGGACTGAAGTGGACCCACCAGACTCCGGAGAAGATCGCTCAACTGCTACAGTTGGTCGATATCCCTGTCTCCGCCAGCACGGTCGCACGTTTGCTCCATCAAATGGATTTCTCACTGCGTGTGAACCGCAAGCAGATTGCCACCAACTCCAGTCCCGACCGCAACCAGCAGTTCCACTATATTTCTTCTCTTCGCACCCGCTTTCAGCGGCAAGGTCTACCGATCATTAGCGTGGACACAAAAAAACGCGAGCTCATCGGCAACTTCAAAAACTCTGGCGCCAAATGGGATCGTGTGCCCGTCTCGGTGAATGACCACGATTTCCGCACCGATGCTATTGGGGTGGGCATTCCTTACGGCATTTACGACCAGCCCCACAATCGAGGCTCGGTATTCGTCGGCACCTCCCATGACACCCCTGCCTTCGCCGTTCACTCTATCGCCACCTGGTGGAAACGGGAAGGATCACGCCGCTACGGCCGACCTTCGAAGCTTCTTGTGCTGGCCGACACCGGTGGTAGCAACGGCTGCCGATGTTGGGCCTGGAAGACCGAACTGCAGTCGCGGCTATGTAACCACTTCCACATCTCTGTCACGGTGGCCCACTACCCCACCGGTGCATCGAAATGGAATCCCATCGAGCATCGGCTGTTTTCAGAAATTTCCAAGAACTGGGCGGCCGAACCACTGGACAGCTATGCCAAGATGCTCCATTTTATTGGCAACACTACCACCCAAACCGGCTTGGTTGTGAATGCCTACCTGGATCCCACCTTCTATCCCACCGGCCTCAAACCAGACCCTCACTCCATTCGTTCCCTTCATCTCAAACCCAGCAAAACACTACCCGCCTGGAATTACACGATCGCACCACATCTGTGATGTTATTTTTACGTCAGCCCTAAGGGGGATTTTCAGGCATTCCTCTGTTAAGAACCGTAAAGTCTTCGCGCGCGCTGCCGAAAAGCCTTGCTGGCGCGACCCTTGACTTCGGCATTCAAGACGTAAATCGTTGAAGCATGCGGTCGATTCTGTTGTTTCTCAGCATTGCAGCGGCAGTGTGCGGACAACGGCCTGCTGCGCCCGCTGCTCCTACTCCCGTCGGCACTCCCGGCACGGGCCTCAAAGGTCCTCCGATACCAGGCGATGCTCTCGGGTTCAATGTGAAACTCGCCGTCTCCGGAAGAGTGTTGCTCGAGAGCAAGCAACCGCCGCCCGAGCCGGTGCCGGTCGAGTATTCCTGCCGCGGAACAGCGCTCGCTACCCTTACTGACACCAAAGGCCGGTTCGACATTGTGATTGGAACTCAGCAGGTAGCCCGGACGAGTCTCGCAAATTCGCTGCCGGCACTGGAAGGATGCCGCGTTCAGGTGCGAATACCGGGATTCGAGGAGATCCTGGTCACGCTCAAACATCCGCAGGGGCCTGCCGATTTGAATGTCGGCGATCTGGTCCTGAAATCCGTCGGCGAGCAGGGGAAGGCGGTGTTCAGCGAATTGGGCCGCAACGCCCCCGGAAAGGCCCGGTCGAATTACGCCAAGGCGCTCGAGGCGTTCAATGCGGGCAAGCCGGACGAGGCGCTCACGGCGCTGGATAAGGCTATATCGGCATTTCCGCAATACGCCGCCGCGCTTCAGGCTAAGGGTTATGTGCTCGAACTCACGGGCCAACGCGACGCGGCGCGACAAGCGTACGAGCAGGCCGTAGCGGCCGACCCGGCCTATGCCAAACCGGTTGTGCAACTGTCCGAGATGGCGGCGGACGATCAGAACTCCGAAGACGCCGCGCGTTGGGCTGCGAAGGCCAACCGGTTAGTGCCTGGAGCGTTTCCGAGCGTCTACCTGACCGAAGGCAGCGCCTATTTCAACCTGCGGCGATTCGATCATGCGGAGCAGGCTGCCCGGGCCGGGCTCCACTCGGACCCGAACGGGATGTATCCCGGCCTTCACCGGCTCCTGGGAGAAGTCTTGTATCACAAAGGCGACTATGCCGGCGCGCGAGAGGAATTCGATCATTACCTGACGGACGCACCGCAGGCGGCCGACATTGTAACCGTTCGCGAACGTGCGGAGTCCTGCAAGCGGCTGGCGGCAGTTACTAAGAAGTAAGCTCTGCGAGTAAGTCTGTGTTAGGAAGCGTTAAGTGTACTTACTCGTCTGCTCTTAGCACCAGCGATCGCATACCACTCATCGTCATTACTTACAGAGACGATAAACGTGTCGCACTGAATGAAAGGAGCACGATGAATACTCAGTTGGATCGCATGAAGATGTCCGGTGACTCGGAATCAGAGGAGGCCCAGGTTGCCCAACTCGCCTACCAGATGTCGCAGAGCCGCGGCTGTCCCGAAGGTTCGCCCGAGGAGGATTGGTATCGCGCCGAACAGGAGATGAAACACCAGCAGGAGGCCCCGCGGGCGATGGCCGCCTAGCGAGAACGGCCGCTAAGTTCCACCGGCGTATCGTGAAACTCGACGGCGGTCCATCGCTCAGGCATGTGGGTGTCGTAAACACCATGCGGCGACCACACCCACGCCGGATGCGGATTTAATTCCGTTCCGCCGAACGTCAGCTTCTCGAAACGCCCGAAGAATATCTTCCAAATATCGCCGTCGCGCGGTGGAATCGGACGACCGTTGGCGAGCCACGTCATGCCCGCCCAAGGAAAAGCGATTTCAACCGTCCAGCCCCGATCCACCACCGCGCGATTATTCAATTCCCCGTCGACTGCGACGGCGGAACGCATGCCCGCGAAATCCCAATCGAGAAAGGCCCATCGCAGCCCGCGCGGATGCGTACCCCGCCAGAACGTCTTCGCCTGACGATCGTAGTCGCCGCCGAAGCTGAACGCCTTCCGCGACCGCACGTCGAACTCCGTTGAGTTGAAACGGCGTATCGCGTCCTGCCAGATGAAGAACACTTCGTACACTGTGCCGAGCGCGTTGATTTCGAATTCGTAGTAACAGTCCCCGCCGTCGATGAAGACCTCGACGTCATTCTCGTTGAAGATCAATGCGTCGCGTTCGGTGAGGTGCGCCTCCACGAACGGCTCTTCCACCCAGAACGCGACATACAAATTCTGGTCGTCCCACAACGCTGCCGATCGCGTGTCAAAGTACCCGGGTTCGCCGGACACCATGTCAACGAAGCGGGGCGAACGCGCAGCGTTGCGCCAGGCCGGCTTCGACAGGTCACCATCGATTTCGATGGGCGCGGGTGCGCGAAGACACGGGTATGGTGTCATGCAGTCTCCTCCGACAACAACTCCCGGTAAATGCGGTATTGCTCTCCGGCGATGACGTCCCAATCGTAACGCCGCACGGCTGACGTTCGTGCAGTCCGTTCAATTTCCGCGCGAAGATCCGGCTGCTCGATCAGACGCGTGATTTCGGCCGCCATCTCCGCGCCTGTGGCTGCCACCATCAGGTCGTGCCCGTGTTCCAGTTCCTCGAGTCCGTGGATGCCCGCAGGTGTCGTGACAATCGCCTTCCCCATCGCGAGCGCTTCCATGATTTTGATGTTCGTGCCGGCGGAAGCCACTAGCGGCGCGATCACCACCGCGGCCCGGCGATACGCAGTCCGCACGTCCGCCACAAATCCCTCGAGTTCAACGCCCGGGAGATCGAGGCGCGGCGCCACCCGATCCTTGTAGCGGTCCAGGAAATACTCGGGGCGGGACCCCGCAATGATGTGCAGCGCCGGTTGAAGCCGGTCGAGCAGTGGCCAGACTTCCCGCAGGAAGAAATCCAGGGCCAGAAGATTCGGCAGATGCGCGAAGGATCCGATGAATAGGAGGCGGGCGCGTTCGGGGGCGTCCGGCGACGGGCAAAATCGTTCGATGTCGACGCCGTTCGGCAGTGTACGTGCTATGTTTTGTCCGGCAAGAAGGCGGTCTGTGTCAGACATAGTGAGGATCCGGCCTACATCACACCATGCCTTTTTTTCGAAACGAACCCACTTCTCGTACTCGCGTCGCCGCTCCCAATCCTCGGATTCAGCGAGCAACTGCGCATGCAGATCGAACGTGATGTCGTGCTCCACCAGGATGGTCCGGGCCGGGGCGCAGTCGGTTGCGTACTGTGCCATCTGCGTGAACTCGAGTTGTGCGATACCGGGGCTCCATTTGCGGACCGTCTGGTATAGCGCGGCGCGCATCGCAGGCGAGTCGAACTCTTCCACGACATCGGGCCGGTCCGTCGACGGGCGGGCATGCGTGGTGTAGCGCTGCACGAACACGACCTCGGCACAGATGTCGAGCAACTCGTCCGGAGGCGCCTCGAGTTCGTCGACGAAACAGACCAGCACCTGGTTCACGTCCTTCGCCGCCCGGCGCATGAGATTGAATATCCGGACCGCGCCGCCATGGGACAGCGGAAACGGGACATACGGGCTGACCACCATCACGCGCATCCGCCGCGGCACCGCCGCCATACGGCCAGGAAAAACGGCAATCGCTCCGCTGCCCGCCGCCAGCACTTCAGCCTCGGGGATGCGAGCCAGCGGCCGCGGTTCGCTCCACTCGAACGACAGCGCTGCTTGCCGGAGAACATCCACGAACTCGCCCTGCTTCAGGGAAGCGAGTAGAATACGCCAGATCGCCTCACGCCACATCGCCGCGAACAGGCCGGGTTCGGTAACGCTTCGCGCAAGGAACCGGAGATAGTTTCGTTCCAGCGTCAGGCAGAGTTCGAGGTCGGAATAGTAGCGCGACGTCGTCGAGCGGTGGCGATGTAAGACTCGGGCTGCGGCGGAGAACACGGTGGGCCATCCGAGCCGCCATGCATTGAACCCGAGGTCGAGATCCTCGACATATGCCGGCTCAAATACTTCGGCCACCGACCCGAGCGCCCGCAATTTCCGCGTATCGTATAGCGAGGCTCCGCCGCTGCCGTACAACACGTAGGAAAGGTCCTCTCCGTCTATCGGAACATCGCAGCGGAGCGGGAATTCATCGTGTTTGCGGCGCAGCGGCATCACCGCCTTTCCGGTTTCCTCGCGCCGCAGGCCTTCGGGTAAGAAGATCTGTGCCGTCGCGCAGAACAGGTCCGGCACCTGGTCGAACGGGCGGCGTAATGCGTCGAAGAAGCCCGCATCCACGATCATGTCGTTGTTCAGCAGGCACACGTGCGAGAAGCGCGCGCGACGGATGCCTCGATTGACGGCGCGTGCAAACGATAGCGGTGATTGGGACTGTTCGACTGCGACAGACGGATACTCGCTGGCCAGCCAAGCCGATGTGCCGTCTCGAGAGCCGTTGTCCACCACGATGATCTCGCTCGGGCAGTCCGACAACTGTGCGACGGCCGCCGGCAGGCACTCGTCGAGCAGTTCGCGGCCATCGCGAGACGGGATCACGACCGAGATACCATCGGCGAGCGGCGCTTCGAGAACCGGGTCGGGAGCGGCGGGTGCCGAACGTCTTCGCCGCGCCAGCCACACGCCGGCGAGCAGCGATAACCGGTAGTAAAACGGACGTCGAAGCTCGCGAGGATGCGCGAACCGCCACATCCACGTGTACGCCTTACCGCCGGGACTCGTTTGCGCGCGAACCCAATCGGCGAGGTTGCGCCGCGCATACCGCCAGATCTCTCCCGATTCGCGCTGATGGAGCCGTACCATCTCGAGCGCGCCGTCGATCACCAGCATTCGCCCCCATTCCGTGAGCCGAAACGCGATCCGCTTGAGCGGCCAGAAAGACGCCTCCGAGTCCAGCACGATCGCCCCTATTGCGACGGTTCGTCCGCCGATCCGTACGCGGCAACGCTGCTCGTTCTCTTCGAGGCTATAGAGAATGTGATACGGAATCCATTCGCCTTCAGGCGGTTCGAATTCCGAGACGACGATCAGCGGCAGTTCCGGAGCGACTTGCCGGAAGCGCTCCACGACAACCGGAATCCGGTCGGGCCGGCAGCTAGCGAAAAGTATTTTGACGTGCGGTCGCGAGCCTGCTGGGATGCCGGTCAAATGAGTGCGAGAACCGGGGTCTGGATTCCGCCGTCCTGGTATTCCTGCCACAGCGCGAGCGCCTGCAGCGAGAAGGCGGTTGTGACGGGATTGGAAAAGGGAAGCAGGTCGCCATACTTACGGCCGAACCAAAACCCGCCTGTCGTCGGGCGATCGTTCCCATTGGCCTGAAAATCGCGGATGACCCCGGCCTCGTAATCCGCCGCGGCCTCATCGAGTGCAATCACGCCTTCGGCATCGGCAAACAGTCGGAGCCGCAGCAGTTGCGCGTAGACATCGCAGCGCGCGAACTGACCCTCGAGCCTCCGCAGATGGTAAGCAACGCGCCCGATCCCCTCTCGAAGCGCCGCGGCATGTTCGGGCAGCGTCGCCGCCGGCAGCAACCCTTCCAGGAAATAGGCGTAAGCGTGCAGGCGATCCATCACTTCAGTATCGTGCGGAGTACCTGGCAGGAAACTCAAATGCGTGGCAAGCGAGTACGACAGCATCCGTTCGAATGCGCTGGCGAGTTCCCGATGCCCGGTGCTCTCGGCCAGTTCGTACCAAGCCATCGCCGCCTTCAACTGGTAGCAGCCCGGCTGCCGCGACCAACGCCGTTCGTAGGGTACCGGATGCTTATCGGGCAAGCGAACAATCGGATGCATGGCTTCTTCGGCCATGAAATCGAAAGCCATCGAGAGCCCGCACTCCTTCGCTCGCTCGAAGTACTCGTCGTTGCCGGTGGCGCGCCAGATGGCGAGCAAAGCGCGGGCCACGATGCCACAATCGAAGAAGTAGGAGTAAGCCGAATCTCCATTCGAGACAGGTTCGAACGGGAACGTTGCAGTGTGCTCGCTCCACGCTTGGTGTACCAGGTACTGCGCAGAACGTTCGGCAGCTTGCAGGTATTGCGCGCGTCCGCAGACTTTGGCCAGGTAAACCAGCGTGCTGACCGCGTATCCTGTAATTTCGGCGGAAACCCGAGCGTTGCTGCTAGAGTCAGATTTATAGAATCGGGCAACGCCACCGGCTTCGTCCTGGATTCCGGATTTCAGAAACCAGTCGCCCGCGCGTGTAAGCACGGTTTCAGTCGACGGCAAGGATGTATTTGGGGCGTGCAAGCGATCGAAAATAGCTATTGTAACATCCGGCAGTTTCAGAACCGGACTAGTGCTTGTATATCGTAGGTAGGATAAGCAGAAACGCGACTTCGTATGCGCTATTGTGTTCCTCTCATTTTCGCGGCGGCTGGGCTGGCGCAGCAGGCGCCGATCGGCATTTTGCGCGGCGAATTAGTCACCTGGAAGGCCGCTGGGCCGGCCGGTGAATTGAACGTGAAAACCATCGAGGGCCACGTGTACGAATGCGCCTACGACGCCAAGACCTATTTTGAACGGGATAACCAGCGCGTCGCTCCAGGCGCCATGTCGGAGGGCGATCGCCTCGAAATCGTGTCGGATCGCCGGCCGGGCAGCCAGGTCTGCTATGCCCGAACGGTTCACGTGATGGATCCGCTGGACCCCTCCGTCAGCCCGATGGCGCGGGAACGCTTGCGCCGCGGCATGAGTCCCACGGAATCGTTTGCTCCCCGCGGCGACCTGACCTTTGCCGGAGTGGTGGTCCGCATCGAGCCCGAAATGCTGGTGCTGCGCACGCGCGCGGACGGTGAAAAAGTTATCGTGCTGCGGAGCGACACGCGTTACATCGGCAACGGCCAGCGGATCAACGCGGCGGGTCTGAAGCGAAACACTCGAGTGTTTATCCGTGCGGGCCGCAATCTCGACAACGAGGTCGAGGCATACCAGATCGTCTGGGGCGACATCATACAGCCGAACTGAGCATCACATGTACTCGGGCACGTCGATGCCGAGCACACCCAGCGTCCGTTCCAGTTGAGAGCGGAAATAATCGCACATCCAGAGCAGGAAGGTGCGGCGTTCTCGATCCTTCTCCGCGATCACCGGGTACTCGTGATAGAACTTGTTGAACGCCTGCGCGACCTGGAAGGCGTACTTGGCGACGTGTGCGGGTTCCCCCGAATCGATGGCGCGTGCAATCGCCACCTCCACTTTCGACGCCTGTAGCAGCAACTGCCAAAAATCTTCGGACGCGAGTTGGCGGGCTATGGCATCGCGCGTCAGTTCTTTCGCGAACTCCGGAATCACCTCGCCCCGCGCCTCGAATTGCCGGAGAATGTTGCGCGCCCGCACGGCAGAGTACTGGACATACGGCCCGGTTTCGCCTTCGAAGCTTAGCGCCTCCTGCAGATCGAAAGCGATGATCGAGTTCCGCGTGTACTTCAGCATGAAATAGCGGAGCGCGCCGATGGCAATTTGAGTCGCCACCAGCCGGCGTTCTTGTTCCGGAGCCTCGGGATGGCGCGAATTTACTTCCGCCAGCGCGGTTTCGATCAGTTGATTCACCAGGTCGTCGGCCTTTACGCCGAGTCCCTTGCGCCCCGACACCTCGACATACGGGCGCTTTTTATCTTCTTCGGACAGCTCGATGCCGAGTTGGACGCAAGTGCGCGGCGATAGCGCCACCATCTCGTAGGAGAAGTGAATCGAGCGATTCGCCTGGTCGCGATACCCAAGCGCGCGCAGTCCCGCAACAACGACGTCCTGAAGATAGGACTGCCTGGAATCGATGACGTTGTAGACGCGCGTTCCTTTGCCGAATTGCGGAGCGCCTTCAGGCTGCGGCTCGTCGGTGGAAACCCACAGTTCGTGCCCGTTGGAATACGTGAATAACAGCGCGTAATGAAAGTCCTTGCCCAAAAGGCCGAACTTCCAGAGTTGATAAGCAATATCCTTGCCGACGTAGGTAACAGTGCCGTTCGAACGCACGATCACCTTGTCGTCCGGGTTCGCCGTATCCTGCGAGAAAGCTGCCGCAGGCATTACCCAGCAGCCGGAGTTCTTTCCGCTCTGTTCCAGGTAGATTGCCTGGCGTTCCTTCAACTGCTCGAATGCGGTCGCCCAGAACTTCAAGTGCAGGATTTCGCTTTCGCGGGGGAGCACGTCGTAGAGAATCCCGATCCGCAGCATGGTCCGGATGTGAGCCTGCACGATCGCATCGGCCACGAGGTGAGCCATTTCGGCTTGCACGCCTTCATTCGCTTCGATGGCATGCAAGGTTTCCGAGCGCCAGTTCCGGGCTTCCGGGTTTTCGTTGTAGTAGCTCGATACTCGCGCGTACAGATCCCAACACAAGTAATCGAAGGGCCGCTCCGTCGAACCGATTAACGATTGCACTTCGGCGGGCGTGCGCTTCTCGAGGTAATGGAACCCTACGACGACGTCGGCCACCTGGACGCCCGTATTATCGATGTAGTTCTGCACTTCGACGCGATAACCGCCGATGCGGAGCATACGGACGAAAGTGTCGCCGAGAATCGCGTTCCGAAGGTGGCCGATATGCGCGGCCTTGTTCGGATTGATGTTGGTGTGCTCGACGATGACCTTTCCCTCGTCGGCCCGGGCGATCTGCAGCGTCTGCCCGGTGAGCACGCCATAACCGTAGAGCCCGCGATTGAAGCGTACGTTGATGTATCCGTTCCCGGCGATCTCCATCGCCTCGACGCCCTCTATCGGTGGCAAGCCGGCGATGAGTTGCTGCGCGATATTCCGCGGGGCCTGCTTCAACTGGCGGGCGAGATGAAACGCCACCGGGACGGCGACTTCGCCGAACGACGCTTGTTTGGGCTGCTCAATGACGACCGGGACGTCCGCTCCATACCGGCTCGCGACATGGGCGCGAAACACTCGCGCCAATTCCTGTTCAATCTGATGGAACACTGATGCTAGTATCGCAATCGCGGCGCGTCAGTTTCATCTCTTGATCAGCGGAATCGCGCGTGGAGGCTTCAGCCAGGCCGCAGCCGCCGCGAGGTAGAACAGCAGCGCGACAAGCGCCCACGTCATCACTCCGCCCGTCCATTCGATATCGCGAACCGAGACAAGTGCGGTGAACAGCAGTCCCGCCGCCCCGGTAAACAGGAACAGGCATCCGACCGCGGCCGCCGCGAGCCGCCACCACAACTTCAGCTTGGGCCAGAAAAAAAATACGCCGGATTCCAGCAGCATCACTGCGAAAACCAGGCCCCACTTCGGCAATGAGAAGTTGCGCACCGGCGATACGGTCGCGCCCATTGACCCGGCGACGCGGAGAATGCTGATGTTCTCCGCGACGTCGAAGACTCCGGCTGCGACGGCCAGCACGATCACGGTCCACGACACTGCTTTGGCGGCGGGAATGTCGTAGTGCCGGAACGCCCATCCGAGAATTACGAACAGCGCCACGTAGCAGGCGATGAATGGAAAGTCGATATATTGCTCTTGCTCGATTTCTTTCGCATACCGGTGGTCCGAGCCGAATACCGCTACGAGGTCTTCCGGCGTGCTGGCAAACTCGGCAGCCAGCGCGGCCGATTGAAGATCGTACGGCAGATCGATGCGCGCTGGTGCGCGCATGCGCATCACGGTTCCGAGAACGGCTAGCGCCACGAGAAGAGCGAGGGCGATGAGAATGTGTGTTCGATTATACATGTCGGTTCAGGAGCGAATCGGAAAGTCCGACGCAACCCCCAGGTACAATGTGTATGTGCCTAAGGTCACTTTCGTCAACTATGGGAAGACGGTCGAGTTCGAATCGGGGCAGTTGCCGTACAGCGAACACGGTAAACCCGAATCGCTGCTCGACATCGCCCTGAACTTCGGCCTGCACCTGGAACACGCCTGCGGCGGCAATTGCGCTTGCACGACGTGTCACGTTTGGGTGAAGGAAGGCGAACAGAATTTAACGCCGATGGACGACGACGAGGCGGACCGCCTGGACATGGCTGCAGATCTCACGCTACGGTCGCGCCTGGGCTGCCAGTGCGTAGTGAAAGGCGACGTGACGGTGGAGATACCGGCGTGGAACCGCAACTACGTGAGTGAGGGCGGTGGTTCGATGAATCTGGGCGACGCCATCCCGGCCGCCAAGCGGTAAAGTGGCCGCTTACGCCGGCTTGCGCGCCACGAACGTATCGACGAACTTGTCCACGACATCCTGCGCGATATCGGCGCTGATGTTCACCACCCGCCCCTGCTGATCGATATTGATGCTGTCGAAAACCTTCAGCATGTCGGACTGGTCCGGCGATGTGCTGAGGCGTCCGATACCGATCAGACCCTTCAACAGGTCGCGAATCTGCTTGGCCGATTGATCGTTTGTGCACGTGCCCACCGCTTGAAAATCGAACCCGTTCGTGAGGTTGGCGCTGAAACGCCCGTTCTCCACCGAACGAAGGATCTGGTCGAGGCCGATGCCGCCCTTCATCGAGAACGGCAGCGCGATGGCCGATCCGTTGAACACCGCCCAGAACTGCGCGCCGTCGGGCACCGCGTCGACGAGTGGCTTGAGCGAAGCGGGAATTCCGGAGCCGGAGCGGTCGAGACCGTCGAGAATGCCTTTGAGTGCGGACGTGGATCCGGCAAGCGCGGTGGACGCATTCATGAAGAACACCGAATTGCGCTCGTCGCCGAACAGGTTGTAGCTCTTGTAGCGAGTGCGTGTGGCTCCCTGGCGTTCGAGTTTCGGCTCGAGTTCGCCGGGCGCGAACTTCCCGCGTACCATCAAAACGCCGCTGTTCGAACCATTCGAGCAGAACAGCACCTCCCAGACATCCTTCCGCGGATCCAGTCCCGTTTCCTTTGCGAAGTCGTCGAGGCGCGGCAGCGACATCTGGCTGAAGTGCTTCTGGTAGGTCGGCGTCTCGCGGAGCTTGTCCAGCTTTGAGCCGACCAGAATGGCGGTATCGGCAGGCACCAGCGTGGCCAGTGCGGGATCGACGCGGACCGCGCTACTCTGCTTTTGGCCGCATCCGGCGGCGAACACGACTACTACTCCCAACATCAACGTGATGAGCTTGCGCACTAAAAGTCTCTCTTGAGGAAGAAATAAACAGCAGCGCCGAGCACGGCGATTCCGAACAGCGCGGAACTGTAGACCGGCGCCCACCCCTGAACCGGTTGCGCCCGCACCAGGTCGAGCGTCAGCCTTCCGATATCGTAGACCTTCGGCAACACCTGGTAGAGTGTGCGCCAAATCGTCCGCGACGTTTCGGAACTGAGCAGCCGCATCATGGTGGACGTCTGCGCGAGAATCGGGCTGATGATCATCAGGCCAACGGTGATCATCGTCGCCAGCGCGGCGCTTTCGAACAGCACGCCGATGAGCACGACCACCGCCAGCAGCACTCCGAAAATAAAGACCGTGGTCAGGATAGCCCACAGGAACTGCGGGCCCCAGATTCGTGTTTTCAGGCCGAGGATCACCCAGACGCCGAGAACCAGGTACGCGGTGTTCAAGCCGACTACGGCGATGTTGCCGGCGAAACGTCCCAACAGGATGTGCACGCGCGATACCGGTTTCGAAAGAATCAGTTCGATACGGCCGGGTTCCAGCACGCTGGGAATCAGGCCGGAGGATGCAAACACCGCCAGGGCCATTCCCCACGTGTACAGGAACGTGGCGATTCCGCCGTAAACATCTCTCACCAGTCGATTCACGTCCATCTGGCGGCTGCTCTGCTTTCCGAACAGCGTCAGCGTTGCAACCGCGCCCTCGACGATGTCGATCTTCATGATGAACAGGAAGAACAGGATCATCAGCGTCGATAATCCAAACAGTCCCCAAAAGATTTTTCGCGCGAATGCCTCGCGGAAAGTATCTCGGATGAGAGCGGCTGTGGCGGTCATGGAACAGCCACCTCCTGCGGCGCTGGCCGTTCTTCGGATGCACCCTGAACGGCGTTGACGAACACATCTTCCAGCGTGCTGGTGGTCGGCGTCAGCGATTCGATTTCGCAGTGGGCGCCGCGTAGAAGGTCGATCGCGGAGTTTGCCTGCTCGCGGTCGGCGAACTGAAATTCGAGCAATCCGTTGCGCTCCGAAATGGCCGCGGCAATCCCCATGATGGCGTCTCGCACCGATTCCGGAAGACTGACGACGCTCAGCCGGTAACCCTTCCCTTTCGTCAGGTCGGCAACGCGTCCCGAAAGCACGAGACTACCTTTGCGCAGAATGGCAACTTCTTCGCAGAAGAGTTCCACCTCTCCGAGCAGGTGCGAGTTGATGAAGATCGTGGCGCCCCGCTCTTCGAGGCCGTGCAATATATCGCGGATCTGACGCCGTCCCACCGGATCGACACCGTCCGTCGGCTCGTCGAGGATCAGCAGCGAGGGATTGTGAATGATGGCCTGCGCCAGCCCCACGCGCTGGAGCATGCCTTTGGAGTACTTGCCCAGACGGACGTGTCCCCAATTATCGAGTCCCACTAAGTCCAGCAACTCCGGAATGCGGCGAGCGCGATCGGCCGCGTTCATGCCGGACAGTGCGGCATAAAAATCGAGCATCCCCGCGCCGGTGAAGTAGGTTGGAAAACGGTGGTTCTCCGGCAGGTATCCGATGGGCCGCCGCGCTTCCGGCTCGGAGGCATTCCGGCCGAAGATCTGCGCGCTTCCGGCAGTCGGATGGACGGCGGAAAGCAGCATCTTCACGAATGTCGTTTTCCCGGCTCCGTTAGGGCCAAGCAGCCCGAACGTGGTACCGCGGCGAACGGAGAGCGAGAGGTTCTGGACAGCCCGGACTTCGCGCCCGCTCCACCTGGCGCGGTAGATTTTCGTGAGTTCGGACGCGACGATGGCGTTGCCGGTGCCCATCTACTTCATGATACGAGTCAGTTGGAGGCCTTGTTCCGTCACTCGGGTATTCGCGTCTATCGTCCCACAGCGGCGCCGACGTACCGATCCGCACCACCATACCAGAACAGCCAGCGTGCACCGTCCCGGACCATTCCCTCCACGAACACGACGTTCGGCACCTGTCCCTTCTTTTCCCAGGTCTTCTCCGGCTCGAACATGCCCGCATCGCTGCGGGCGAGCACCTTCGTGGGGTTATTCCGATCGAACAATATCCAACCGGTGCGGTACACGAGATTGTCGTCCGCGCCGTTATAGATCAGCAGAATGCCATCGGGCGTCAGCACCGGCGGCGGGCCGGGTTCGGCCACCTTCGAGTCGAATTTGCCGGGGCGGGTCGGCGCGACTGGATGGTCCAGCGCTTCCGTCCACTTCTTCAGGTCCGTTGAGAACGCGACACCCATCTGCCCCGGCCGGTCTTTCGCATCAGCCATGAAATACATCCAGTACTTGCCGTCGATTTTGCGGTCCAGGATCGCACCGGATTTCGTCCAGCCGACGTTCCATTTCCCTTTGTACGCGGGCATGATGACGCCGAGACGCTCCCAGTGCATCAGGTCTGCCGATTTAGCGATGCATAGCTGCGCGTCCTTTTTGTTGTAGCCCGTGTAAGTGAGATAGTAACTGCCCTCGATCTTCACCAGTCGCGGGTCTTCAACACCGCCATTCTTCTCGTACTCGGCCTCCGGACTCAACACCGGTTCTGCGCGGTGTGCCCAATGCATTCCGTCGCTGCTGGTTGCGTATGCGATGCGCGATACCCCGGCTTTGTCCTGGGCGCGATAGAGCATCACGTACTGGTTTCCTTTGCGCACCACCGCCGGGTTGAAAACACCGGCCGACTCCCAACCGGTACCCTCGGGTGACAGGACAGGCTGCGCCGACAATCGCTCGAGGCTGCGGAATGGCGGCGCCTGCGCCGATGCGAGCACTGCAACAAGCAAGAACGTGTACAATCGCACGCTACTACAATAGCCCGGCCGCCACCTTACGGTAAGCGCTCGAGTACACGTGCTGCAACAAGTCCTACTCCGTCACGCAATTCCAACTCTCGGCCGTAAGTCGTTACAAGCTTTTTACTCCATGCCACTGACAAAGGACCGCCGTTCTATCGCAGTTTTAGTCAAGAGGGCGCATGAAACAAAAACTGATCATCGCGGTTTTGCTGATTCCCGCCGCTTTCGCGGCCGACGGAGCGCAGTTGCTCAAGTCCGGCGACTACCGCAGTGCAGAGGCCGCGCTCCGATCGGTGCTGAAGTGTGCTGACGAGGCTGGGCCTCGCGGCACGGCTGCCAGCAATCTCGGAGCGGCATTGTATTACCAGGGACGCTTCGCAGAGGCTGAAGCCATGGACCGGCAGGCACTGCCGGATCTCGAAGCAGCAGGGCGGACCGCCGACATCGCCTCCACCATGAACAACCTCGCAGCGCTCTACCGGCGCCTCGGCCGGATCGACGATGCGCGGCTGATGTACGCAGATGCATTGCGGCTGTACGACGCATTGCACGGCGAGGATAGCCTGCAGTCGGGAATTACTTGGAACAATATCGCGGAGTTGCTTCGCGCCGGGGGCCGGTACGCCCCTGCGCAAGACGCTGCGGAACGGGCCGAGCGAATCCTGTGTCAACACTCGACCACGGACGCTTCGCCATACTCCGATGTCCTCCACACGCGCGCTGCGATTGCGCTCGCGGCCGGCAGGCTCACGGAAGCAAAGGACCTGGCACAGCGGTCACTTGAAATCCGGTCCTCTGTCATGCCTCACGATGCGGGCCGTGTAGCACGCGGCACCGCGATGCTGGGTGCGGTGCAGTTGGCCTTAGGCGATTATACGGGCGCCGAGCCCACGCTCGACGCCGCAGTGCGCGAACTAACGGAAGCGTTGGGAGACCAGCATCCGGATATTGCTGCCGCGTACAACAACCTCGCGCAGGTGTATAAGCTCACCGGCCGGTTGCACGAAGCCGACGTGGCTTACCGGCGTGCCTTATCGATTTGGAGAACGACCGTCGGCGATCAGAACGTGGAGTACGCGATGGGGCTGGTCAACTTCGCGGACCTTCTGCGCACCGAAGGACGGTTCAGCGCATCCGCGAAACTGTATGCGGAGGCCCTGCCCGTGCTTCGCGCACATCTCGCTCCGGGAAGCGCGACGGTGGTGGAGTCCGAAAAGCTGCTCGGCGAAGTGTCGCAACTCGCAGCGCGGCGCAAAGCATCCTATACGGTCGATTACCGCGAATTAATTCGGCACTAACGCAAAACCGGCAGATCCATCTTGCGCAGAATTGCCTGGAAGCGGGGCTCGGCTCGAAGACTGTCGTAAGCGGGGTGCGCACCGATCGCTGTCATCGGCAGCTCTTTCAACTCGAAGCCCCGCTCCAGCCAATCGAGCGCCCGGCTGTGTTCTCCTAGACCTGCGTGGATCAACGCGAAACACGACGAGGGCACGTAACGTTGTTCGGACTGCTGTTCGACTTCACGCAACAACTCGCGTGCCTCGTCCGGTTTCCCGCTGAGGGCCAGCGCCTGACCCATCGCGCCGAGTAGCCTCGGCAACCTGCCGCTCAACTGAACGACGACTTGCAGATGCTCGATCGCCTCCGCATGACGGCCCATGTGGATCAGAACCCGGCCCAGCGCGGAATGGAGTTTAGAGACGTCCGGGTATTCTCGAATCAGTTTCTCGATCGAGTCACGCGCCTGTTCGAGCTTCCCGCTCAGGAATAGGGCGTGCGCGCGTCCTTCGGCGATGATGGGCGACAGCGGGTCCAACTCGCATGCAAGTTCGAGTTCGTCCATTGCTTCATCGAATCGCCCGAGGATGGCGAGCAGGTCTCCTCCGTACCAGTGATGCGCAGCCGCATATCCGGGATTGAGATCGATGGAATGGCGGAAGTGCAGTTCGGCATCTTCCCACTTCCACTCGTAGCAGGCGGATTGGAGTCCGAGTGACGCGTGGGCTTCGGCGAGCGATCCGTCAATGCCGATCGCCCGCAGGGCCGCCGATTTCGCGGCCGGCATCGCAACCGTTGGAGGCTCGAGCGCGTAATCGGCCAGCAGCGTCCATGCGTCGGCCATTCCGGCATAGGCGAGAGCGAAATTCGGGTCCAGAGCGGCAGCCTCGCGAAAGAGTTCCAGACCTCGACGGATGCCTGCCTCTGTACGCGTTGTCCAAACGGCCCGGCCCCGCAGATACAAGCGATACGCTTCGGCGTTGTAAGCGGCGGGGCGGCGGCGCGGCACAAGATCGGTGGCGAACTCGATTCGCAATCGCGTCACGATGGCCTGCGCGATGTCATCCTGAATCGAGAGGATGTCCTCCAGTTGCCGGTCGTAAGTCTCCGACCAAAGACAAACGCCGGATGCGGTGGATACCAGTTGTGCGACGATCCGGATGCGGTCGCCTGCCTGGCGGACGCTACCCGTCAGTATTGTTCCGACTTGCAGCTTGGTCCCCACCGACGCCGGGTCTGCGAACCCCTCCGGCAGCCGCGCCACCGACGAAGGCGCCACAACGGACAGTCCGTCGATGCGCGTCAGGCGGTGCGTCAACTCCCACGTCAGGCCCTCGCTGAATTGTTGAGCTTCCGGCGAGTTTCCCACCGCTTGAAACGGCAGCACCGCGATAGCGTTCCGGGTTCGAGCGGCACTCGCCGCCGGTTCCGCTGAGGTCCGCTTTCGAAAGGCTGCGCAGTAGCCGCCCTTCGGCAGTTCGATGATCAACGGATCGCCGCGCCCTTCGCTCGCGTAGTATCGCTCCAGCTTCGACCTCAGGCGACGCGCTTCGACACGCACGATGGGATCGATCGCGGGGTCGAAAGATTCCGGGCGGCGAAACACTTCCACGCCGATCGAGTATTCCTTCAGGCCATCCGCGCGTCCGGCCAGCACTTCGCCCACCGAACGCCGAAGGAACTCCTGCATGCGCTCCGAGGACGCAAACTCGTCGCTCGCGAGGATGCGGCGCAGTTGCGCGCGGATTTCCTTCGGTGCGAGACCGCTTCGGGTAGCTTGTTGAGTCACTGGGCCAGCAGGAATTGCCTCTTTCTATAATGACCGTTTTGAAGAAACGCCGGGCCGCGAACCGGCCTGCTATTATTTCCCTCATCATGCATCGCAGGAGTTTCCTGGCAGCACCACTCGCGGCATATCAGGCGAGAGCGGCGGCTTCAACCGAGGAGCGCATTTACGCCTACGGCGACGGGATTCCGCTGGAGCCGGATGAGTATGCGCGAGTGCTTTCGAATGCTGCAACGGCCGGCGTGGAGGCAGACGACTACTCGCGCGGAGGAATCGTCGGAAAGCTCGAGGAGCGGATGGCGGCGCTGCTGGGAAAGGAGGTTGCGGCTTGGATGCCGACTGGAACGCTCGCGAATCACATGGCGGTGCGTCTGCTGGCAGGCTCGCGCCGCCGTGTGCTGGTACAGGCGGATTCGCATCTGTTCAACGACTGCGGCGATTGTGCGCAGACCTTGAGCGGCCTGCATCTGGTGCCGCTCGCGCCGGGAAAGGCGACGTTCACGATCGAGCACGTCGACGAGGCGGCGACGGATGCCATGAACGGGCGCGTGCCCGCTCCGGTCGGAGCTGTGCAGATCGAAACTCCCGTCCGCCGCTTGCTGGGCGAACGCTTCGATTTCGAAACGATGAAGCGGGTTGCCGCTTGGGCCCGCGAACGCGGAGTGGGAATGCATCTCGACGGCGCGCGGCTGTTCATCGAGAGTGCCTATACGCGGCGGCCTGTGCGCGAGGTTGCCGCTCTCTTCGATACGGTTTACATCTCGATGTACAAGTACTTCAACGCCGCGAGCGGTGCTGTACTGGCCGGACCTCGGGCGTTGCTCGGAAATCTGCACGACACGCGAAGGATGTTCGGCGGCGGCCTGCACCAGGTGTGGCCATTCGCCGCTGTCGCTCTGCATTACATCGATGGATTCGAGCCGCGACTCGCCGCCGGCGTGAAGAGCTCGGAAATGGTCCTCGCAGCACTTGCGAAGGACGGCAACTTCGAAATACGGCGGGTACCGAACGGCACGAACGTTTTCCAGATGCGCGTGTTCAACGTGAACCCGCCGGTATATCGGAATCGGCTCGAGGCTGTGGGAATCAGCGCGCGAGTGCCCGTAGGCGAATGGATCACCATGCAGGTGAATGAAACGTGGGCACACGTCGCTCCCGACGCCATTCTCTCGCGTTTCCGCAAGGCTCTCGGCTGAGCTCGCACCCAAAAACTCGGGCGCCGGCTCTCTGCAACCTTCATTACAAAACTGACGTCCTGGTACATTCACCCAGAAACGTTTGGAAAGTTTTCCCCACTAACTTGGCGGGAGTACGCGAGTTTTAACGCGTATTCCTATGAGAGCGGAATAGGATAACGGACTTCGGTCCTTTCCCTCTCAGGAGGGCAGCGATGAGCAACAACGTAGCAGATCGCATGAAACTTTGGCAGGATCTTCTCGCTCTCATAGACCGCAGGCGCGAAGAAACCGGTGAGCCGCTACTCGGCTCGGCGATCGAACGTGCCATTCTCGACATTCAGTTCCGCGAACTCGAACAAGATATCTACGAGGACCCCGGAGCTTTCGAGCCGTGGCTTGTTCGCCGGCGTAACGCCTGATTTCGACCGGACTTCCGGGGCATTCCATCAACCCGCCCGAATCGCGCTGATATACTAAACCAATCTTCGGCGCATTCTCTGGGTTGAAGGATGCCATCATTCGAATCAGCAGCCGTACGAACCGCCGTTCCGGTAGGTAAACCCACACGGGTTCGCCACAACATTCTGGCGCTTACCGTCGCTGCATACATGATCACGTACATGGATCGCGTGGTCATTGCGTCCGCCGCCCCTTCCATTCAGCACGATCTCGGCTTATCGCTAGTCACGATGGGTTGGATCCTCAGCAGTTTCCGCTGGGGATACGCGCTGTTTCAGATTCCCGGCGGCTGGCTCGGCGATCGAATAGGTCCTCGGAAAGCGCTCAGCCTGATCGTGATGTGGTGGAGTTTCTTCACATCCATCACGGCGCTGGCGTGGAACGCGGGCTCTATGGCGATCTTCCGCTTCCTCTTCGGAGTCGGAGAATCCGGCGCGTTCCCCATCGCCACCCGCGCCTTATCGCGATGGATCCTCCCCACCGAGCGCGGCTTCGCGCAGGGAATTACGCACGCGGGCTCGCGCCTGGGCGCTGCATTCACACCGCCCCTCGTCATCGCGTTAATTGCCGCGTACGGGTGGCGTGCGACCTTCGTCTCGTTCGGTACCCTGGGCGTGGCTTGGGCAATCTGCTGGTACCTCTATTACCGCGACAATCCGCAGCAGCACCGGGGCACCAACCCGAGCGAACGCCATCTGATCGCGACGGCGATTGGCTACCGGGCACCCACCGGGTCGAGGTCCGTACCCTGGCGCCGAATCCTGTCGAGCCGAGTCCTCTGGTACACGTCCCTGATGTATTTCTGCTACGCCTATTGCATCTCCGTGTACCTGGACTGGTTCCCTACATATCTGCAGCAGCACCGCGAGTTCTCGATGCGCGAGATGGGGTTCTATGCCGGCCTTCCCCTTGCAGCCGGAACCGTTGGCGATTTTGCGGGCGGTTGGTTTTCCGACCTCCTGTTGAAACGGGGTGTCGGCCTCAAAATGGCTCGCCGGTCGGTAGCCGTGTTCGGATTCATCGTAGCCGGACTGACGATGTTGCCCGCCACCATCACGAGCGATCCGATCCGGAGTGTCTGCTTCAGTTGCGTCGCTGTGTTCGCGCTCGAACTCACGGTCGGCGTCACGTGGGCGTTGCCGCTCGACATCGCCGGCGAGTTTGCAGGATCGACGTCGTCCGTGATGAACATGTGCGGTAACATCGGAGGCGCCCTTTCACCCACGGCGCTGGCCTACCTGGTGCGCGGGTTCGGCTGGGATGCTCCGTTCTTTGCGACGTCTGCGATGTGTGGGGCAGCGGCTCTGCTGTTTCTCAAGATCGACGCGAGTCAGAGGATTTCCGAGGTGTAGGCGATGCAAATCAACCCTCAAAAATGCGTGGCGTGCGGCAACTGTACCTACGTCTGTCCGATGGGCGCCATCTATGTGGATCCGAAAATCAAGCGGGCTACCATCGACCGCGATGAGTGCGTGGAGTGCTACTCGTGCTTCAGCGGACTCAGCCAGGAGCACATGAACCCGACCTTCGTGCGCACGCTGCGCAAGGTTCTCGGTTGGGCCCGGGTACGATTCGACCCGGAACCGGATGTCTGCCCGACTGCGGCGTTCGAACCGGATACGCTCGTATGGCCGCGCGTTGTGCGGCGCGCTTTTTCGGATCCGCGCGTACCGCACGAATCGACCGGCATCGAGGGCCGCGGCACGGAAGAAGTGAAAACGAACGACGTCAGCGGCCGGGTAAATGTTGGAGAGGTCGGCTTCACCATCGAATTCGGACGGCCCGGAATCGGGGTCCGCTTTCGGGACATACAGCTGATGTGTCATGCGCTGGCGCGCGCGGGAGTTTCATTCGAAAAGAAGAACCCGGTGACATCGCTGATGACCGACGTTTCCACGGGCACGCTTCGGGAAGACATCCTCAACGAAAAGGTGCTGTCGGCGATTGTCGAGATCAAAACCGCGGTGGAGCGCACAGAAGAGATCATTCGTCTGGTGTGGGATATCGAGAAGCGCGTGAACACGGTGGTGGCGATCGGAGTCGGCACGCGATGCGATGAGCAGGGCCAGGAGAACGTTGTGGGTCCCATCCTCGAACGGCTGGGATATGACCTTGCGCGCGCGAAGACCAACATCGGCCTGGGCCGCGTGACCAACCGGCCGGCATCACTGGCAAAGGAGATGGCGAACGTATGACTAATACACTGCACCGCTTCGGCGATGCCGCGAGCTTTCACGACGATTATGTTGTGTTCGCCATCGCGTCGCGCGGAAAGAACGATGAGGACTGCGTTCCGAAACTCCGCCGTTTTCTCGAAATGGCGTTGCCTTTCCGGCCGGTGAATCTCGGCGATGCGCGGCACGGTGGCGCACTGCGGCCGTGTAAGGATTTGACTCCTCTGTCGCACTGGAACCGCGATCGCCAGTTCGATTTTCACACTGTGATCTACGGGCTCGACACGCCGACAACCGCGGCTGCGGTGTTCGACAATCTCACGGCAGCCGAGGATTTCGTGAAGGCGGTGAAAGCGGCCGACCTTGGATTGAGCATCAACATCTCCACGTCGATCGACGGCGCGGGCGAGTGTTGCCGGGCGGCGGACATTCCGCGCCACAGCGTCGGGTACTCGCTCGGGTTCGAGGGCAAGACGGAGAAGATGCCCGAGGATCGTGTCCTGATGCTGTCGACGATGTGCGGGCACGGAATGATCGCGAGTTCGCTCGCAAAGAAGATGGTCGATTGGGTGAAAGAAGGGCGCCGTACGCCCGAGGAGGCGGCCAGCTACATGACGCGGTTTTGTTCCTGCGGAGTTTTCAACCCGTCGCGCGCCGCACGCATTCTTCGCGAGGTGACGGAACGGTGAACCTGCGACTCTGGGCTGCGTTGATCCTCTGCGTTTGTGCGAGTGCCGAAACGAAGGCGTTCAGGAATTTCACGCTGATCGATGGTTCCGGCCGCGCACCGGTGCGCGATGCGGTGGTGGTCGTAATCGACGGACGCATACGCGCGGCCGGACCCGCGGCCACCGTGAAGGTGCCGGCCGGCGCCGAGGCCATCGATCTGCACGGCAAGTACATGATGCCGGGCATCATCAACCTGCACGGACATTTGGGGAATGTCGTGGGGTTAGTGCAGGATCCGAAGTTCTACACCCGCGAAAATGTCGAGAAGAACCTGAAGACGTACGCCGCCTACGGCGTCACGTCGGTGTTGAGCATGGGAACCGACCGCCCGCTGATCTACGATCTGCGCGCCCAGCAGCGCCGCTCGCGCCCTGTCATGACACGCGTCTTCACCGCGGGCCGTGGATTCACCGGCGCCGGCGGGTACCCCACTCGCGTGCCCGGAATGAAGGGCGTTCCCTTCGAGGTGTCGACGGAAGCGGACGTGCGGAAAGACGTCGCCGAACTGGCGGCGCAGCATCCGGACGTAGTGAAGATCTGGGTGGACGATCATCTCGGCAAGGAAGAGAAGATCCCGCTGAATCTCGCCAAGGCAATCGTTGCCAATGCGCACCAGTCCGGACTGAAGGTGGCCGCGCACATTTTCTATCTGAGCGATGCCACAGCGCTGGCCGATGCCGGATTGGATGCGCTGGCCCACAGCGTTCGCGACCGTCCTATTGATGACCAACTCATCCGCGCGATGAAGGCGCACAACACATTGCAGATTCCCACGCTCGCGCGCGAAGCTTCGACGTTCGTCTTCGGCCGCCCCGCTCCGTTCCTGAACGATCCGTTCTTCACGCGGTCCGTGTCGCCCGAAGTTGTCAAAACACTCGCGAGCAAGGAGTACCAGGCAAAGATCGCCGCCGATCCGGACTATCCGAAATATCCCGAATTCCTCGAGACCGCGAAACGCAATTTGAAGCGCCTCGCCGATGCAGGAGTGCGGTACGGTTTCGGAACCGACACCGGACCTCCGGCGCGCTTTCCCGGATTCTTCGAGCATTGGGAAATGGAACTGATGGTGGAGGCCGGGCTTACGCCGATGCAGGTGATCGCCGCCGCGTCCAGAACTTCAGCTGAGTTCCTTGGAGTCTCCAAAGATCTCGGCACGCTGGAACCGGGAAGGTGGGCGGATCTGGTGGTCTTGAACCAGGATCCGCTCTCGAACATCCGGAACACGCGCACCATCGATTCCGTGTATATCGCCGGGAATCGCATCCCATAGCGTTACTGCGACGCTTCCGCCTCAAACAGGTGTGCGATGTTCGGATAGCCGTTCATCGCGAGCCTGCACGATGGTCCGGGCCCGTGGAATCGCGGGGCGTGGTAGGTGAACTTCGGCACGTAGACCAAGTCGCCTTCGCTCGCGATTACGACGTCCTGCCCTTCGATCGGATAGCGAATCTGTCCGGCCATGATCAGCCAGAACTCCGCGCATTCCGGATGGTAATGGCCCTTCACCTTGGGATTGAGCGGCGGCAGATTCTTCTCATAGCCGTAGATGAAATTCGCCACGCCGCGGTCGTCCCGGATCACGTTCTGCGTCACCGGCGCGTGCCGCTTCTCCACATTCTCCGCGAGTTCTTCAAACGTCCGGAACGGTTTGTTGCCTTCGCCGTACATCCCCGGACGGCGCGCAAATCGGACCGGATTCCAATTGAACCCGCGCAGTTGCGGGGGCGTGACATCGGACGGGTAGAGCGTCTTCGCCTTTGCCGGCAGCACCTCGAAGCGAAGCGAGGGCTTGTCGCCGACCGTTTCGATCGAGTAGAACGTCTGCATCGGCACCTGCACGATGTAACCCTTCGATGCGACAAACGGCTGCTGCCCTTCGATATCGAAGCGGAGTTGCCCGTCCAGCACGATCCACCACGCGCGGGTATCGGGATGGAGACATCGCAACTCCCTCGTGCCGGGCTTCCGCTGCACGTACGCGGCAGTGTAGTAATCGTCGTCCACCACCGTCTGCCCCCAACTGGCTTCGCCGGAGTGCTTCGTTTTCACGTCGGAGATTTTGGTGTGCGGTTTGTGCGGCGGCGTATACTTCGTCAACTCGAGCGGCTTCGGTGCCAGCACGACATCGGTGACCGGCTGTTGTCCCCAGGCAACGAAGCCGGCGAAAGCAATCGCCGCGGCGCAGCGAATCGTCATGGATTATCCTCCCAGTGAGGTCGCCCCGTGATCGAGGTGTGAAATATGATATCAGCGTTTTCTGAAAGTTCCGAAAATCGGTGCGGCAGCCGGGATTATCTTTCGGATTGACAGATGCTATTCCCGGCGGCATAATAGATCAAAGTTTGACATAGTATGGCAAAACCTAAACGAAACGATGTCGAACGGCTCCTTCCCCTGCCGCTGCCGGTTTTTCACATGCTGCTCACGCTCACCGAAGGTGAACGCCACGGTTACGCGCTGAAACGTGCGATACTGCAGCGCACGGAAGGAAAACTCAACCTCGGTTCCGGAGCTCTTTACGGCTCCATTAACAAGATGCTGGAACAGGGGCTGATCGAGGAATCCGAGGAGCGCCCCGATCCACACCTTGATGACGAACGCCGCCGGTATTACCGCATCACGGCGCTCGGCTTGCGCGTCGTTCAGGCAGAAGCCCTCCGGCTACGGGACTTGGTGCGCCTGGCCGAATCGCGCGTCGAACTTCCCGAAAAGGTGTGACCCTCATGCGAGACCCGTCGAGAGTCTACCGCTGGCTTCTTCGGCTCTATCCCGCGCGATTTCGCGAAGAGTACGCCACCGTGATGGAGCGGCAGTTCCTCGACGACTATCGCGACACGGCGAGCATCGGCGGCCGCATCTGGCTTTGGCTGAGAACGATTGAGGATCTCGCGCTCTCGGCCCCCCTGGCGTTCTTTCGCGAGGTCTCCCGCGATTTGTGGCATTCGGCCCGGCTATACCGCACGCGCTCGTTGAGCGCTTTGGTGGCAGTGCTTGCGCTGGGATTGGCGATGGGCGCAAGCACCGGTGTGTTCAGCGTCGTAAACGCCCTGTTAATGCGCAGCTTGCCGTTTGTGCATCCGGAAAAACTCGCTGAGTTGTGGCGGCCGGCGGTTGGGCCGGGACACGGACGAAAGGCGTTTCTCGAATGGCGGACCCGCAGCGCCTATCTCCAGGGTACGGCGGCCTTCACGTCCTCAGAGATGAACTTGAACACGCAGCGTGACGCTGTTCGGGTGAATGTTGCCGAGACGACGGCGAATTTCTTCGAACTGCTGGGAGCGAGGCTGGCGGTTGGAAGGCCTTTCTCCGCGGATGAAGACGTGCCCGGACGCGCGGCGACGGCGGTAATCAGCTACGCTCTTTGGCAGCAACTGTTCGGTGGAGACTATCGCGTCACCGGCGCGACCTTGCGCCTCAACGGTGCTCCGCTCACCGTTATCGGAGTGGCTCCGCCAAAGTTTGACTATCCCGCGGGCACCAGCATCTGGGTATCCAGCATTTTCGATTATGAGAGGGTTCCGAAGCGGGGTGCATTCGTCTTTCATACCATCGGCCGGGTGAGGCCGGAGTTGAGCTTATCTCGGGCACGCGGCATGTTCGAGGCCGAGGCGAGCGCTACCTCGCCTCGCGCGGCGCGTATCGAAATCAACCAGGACCCGCCGCGCATGATTCCGCTTCGCGATCAACTTGCGGGGCCCGTACGCCAGGCGCTTTGGGTTCTTGCGGGGATGATTGCGCTGGTGTTGCTGGCCGCGTGCGCGAACGTCTCTCAACTCCTGCTTTCCCGCTCGACCGAAAGACGGCAGGAGTTGGCGCTGCGCTCCGCTTTAGGCGCGAGCCGGGCACGGCTGATGCAACAACTGATTACCGAGGCAACAGCTCTTACGATGACCGGCGCGGCTTTGGGCCTCTTCGGCGCCTACTGGGTCGCACAAATCGCAACGTCCGTTGTCCCGGCGCAACTCGCAGCACAGCAGTACACGATTTTCGACAGCCGGGTGTTCTCGTTCGCTCTCATGCTCGCGCTGGGGATGGCGGTGGTGTTTGGCGTAATCCCGGTGATGGTGATCGGCCGTACCGATCTGTCGAATCATTTGACGCGGACTCAGCCGGGAGCGCGAGAGGTAGGGCCAGTTCGCGTTCGTTCGCTGCTGGTGGCCCTGCAGGCGACCCTCACGTTGGCCTTGCTCGCCGGCTCCGTCGTGATGGGCCGTACGTTCCTTCGAACGATCCACGCGGACCTCGGATTCCAGCCGTCGCACGTGATTACGTTGAACGTCTCGGTTCAGGGGACGAAGTACCGCAGTGGCGCTTCCGAGTGGCAGTTCTATACGCAGGCGCTGGACCGGATTCGCGCCGTGCGTGGTGTTGTGAGTGCCGGAGCGGTGTCGCACCTGCCGCTATCGAACGACGTGCTGATGGCGAGTGCGTTTCAATTGGACAACGGCCGCACTGTCGGTCCAGTAGTGATGAACGCCGCGACGCCCGGCTACTTCCAGGCGATAGGGACGCCTATCCTTGCCGGGCGCGATCTTGATTTCGGCGAGGCAAAGCGTCCCGAGATCGGAGTCGTCGTCAATGAAGCGTTCGCTATGAGGACGGGATTAGGCATGGCGGTGCTGGGCCATCGTCTCAAATCGCCATGGAGTGATAAACCGTATGTAATAGCGGGCATCGCCGGAACCGCCAGGCTCGGTGGCCCCGATGATCCCGGTGGGCCCCAGGTCTACTGGCCGGTCGAGGAAGAACCGCCGCCCGCATTGACGTTTGTCGCCAGGGTGGGCAAGGGAAGTGAATCGCTGCTGCCGGCGTGCCGCGACGCCGTGCGATCGATCGATCGCGAGGTTCCGGTCTATGACGTGAAGACGCTCGAAGAGCGCCTCTCCGGCATCGTCGCGCGGCCGAAATTCTATACCGTTGCCACATTGTTCCTTGCGACCGTCGCTGTACTCCTGGCGGTCGTCGGCGTGTACGGCACTGCTTCCTATTCGGTCGCTCGCCGCACTCGTGAGATGGGAATTCGAATTGCCCTCGGCGCGCCGCATCACCGGATCCGGAACATGATGCTTCGGGAAAACCTTGCCCCTGTCGCGGCGGGAATGATTGCGGGCGTCGCGGTCGCGATGGCGGCTGGGCAATATTTGGAACATCTGCTTGTGCACGCGGAACCGCTGGGTGTTGTCGCCTGCTCTATCGCGGCGGGCCTGTTGTCAATGGCCGGCTTCGTCGCCTGCTGGAGCGCAACCTCGCGAGTACTCGCGATCGATCCTGCCGAAGCGGTGCGTGCCGAGTAGATCACGCGATTGATCTGATCCGGCCGGTTTCCATTTCAGACCGCCCACGATAAGATACGACAGTGAGAAGGAAGCGGGCCAACAGATCTGATTAGCCCGAACTCAAGGACGCATCTGATTTCCACGAAGGCGGAGAAATGAACCGACGAGATTTCTTCCGAGCCGCGGCCGGTCCGCTGGCGCTACCGGGTTTAGCGATCGCATTGCAGGATCGGACTTCACCGTATGGGCGCCCCAAGCTGAAGATTACGGACGTGCGGACGGCCTACGTCAGCGCGCACGGTCCTCAACTGCATGTCCGCATCTACACCGACCAGGGAATTATCGGGCAGGGTGAAGCGACGGATGCGGCCATCGGCGGCGCAGCCATCATCCGAAGTTGGAAGCGCATGCTGGTGGGGCGCGATCCCCTGAACGTCGAGGCGATTTGGGAGCAGATCCGCCGGTTCGGTATCTTCGCGGGAGCGCAAAGCGGGCAATATGTCACAGCTCTGAGCGGAGTGGAAATCGCGCTTTGGGATATAGCGGGGAAGGCCACCGGACTTCCGGTCTATCAACTCCTCGGCGGCAAAGTGCGCGACCGTATCCGCGTGTACTGCGATTCGGCGCACCACCATCCCGACGATCCGAACGCAAAGGCCAGCCTGGCCGGCATCGCCGAGATGGGTTTCACCGCGGCCAAGATCGATATCGATGAAGCGAACGATCCGGCGCGATTCGACCGCGTGAACTGGACGGCGTCGAACGGCGAAGTGGACCGCATGGTGAAAGAGGTGGCATTCGTCCGCGAGCAGTTCGACAAGAAAATCGACCTCGCCGTAGATATGCACGGGCGCTACGACATGACCACGGCCAAACGGGTTGCTAAGGAACTCGAGCCGTTCCACCTGCTGTGGCTCGAAGAGCCGGTGCCCGCCGAAAACATCGATGCCATGCGCGACGTTCGCGCTTCCACCACGACTCCGATCTGTTGTGGAGAGAATCTGTTTCTGCGGTACGGATTCCGAGAGTTGCTCGAGAAGCGCGCCGCCGACATCATCATGCCCGACATTCAGAAGTGCGGAGGTCTGCTGGAAGCGCGCAAGATCGCGGACATGGCTCATACCTACTATGTCCCGGTGGCTCCGCATTGCGTTGTATCGCCGATCGGGTACATGGCGTCGTGCCACGTCTGTGCGGCAATTCCGAACTTCCTGGTGCTGGAGTGGCACTGGATCAGCCGCCTGCCCGTTTGGCGGAACTTCGTGAAGGAAGGCGAGATTATCGAGAAGGGTTTCGTTACCGTGCCGGACCGTCCGGGCATTGGCGTGGAGATGAATGAGGAAGCCGCCAGGAAATCGCAGATGCCCGGCACCGGTTGGTTTGAAGCTTGAACGTGACCCTGAGGAGGGGACCATCATGCCTGAAGAAGTGAAAGTTGTGGACTACTACACCGCCGTTGTTCCCGACAAACCCGGTGAGGGTGCGCGGGTGCTCGGCGCGCTGAAGGAAGCGGGTGTGAACCTGCTCGCGTTTTCCGGATTCCCGGTGGGGAGGAAATCGCAGATCGATCTCATCCCCGATAACGACAAACTGTTTCGCGCCACCGCCAGGAAGATGGGTTTGGATACCGGCGCCAAAAAGAAGGCTTTTCTCATCGAAGGCGCTGAGCGATGCGGCGTCGCGGCGGATATTCTCGCGGCGCTCGGGAACGCCGGGATCAACGCCACATCACTCCAGGTGCTGTGTGCGGGCGCCGGGCGCTACGGCGCGGTCCTCTGGGTGAAGCCGGAGGATGTCGCCAAGGCCAAACGCCTGCTCGCGAAGCTATAGCGCACTTCCGCACGCACGAGGCGACTGCCGCTACGGATTCGCGGTTTCGGCGGACACACCGAAATCGTAGAACCCGACCGTGGCAGGCCCGCCCAGAATATACTGGCCCGGCTTCAGAGGGGTTTTCGGCGTGATTTCGACGGCGGAATCGGACACTCGCTTGATTTCGACAGGCTGCACCCGCTTTTCCGGCATCCAGTCGTCTGCGGTACGGCCTCGCGATGCACAAGGTCCGGCGCATGTCTCCAACTCCCGGTGATTCTTTTTCACGTCCACAACGCCGATCAGAATCACGGTTGGATCGACGTTTAACGGCATCGATACACAGAATCTCGGGCTCGAGGCCAAGCTCAAGGCAGCCGATGGATTTTTGAAGGTGATGATGTTCGTGATCCCCGCCCTGGGATTGAATGGATTCTTCAGCCCATTCCTGAACGAGACACCGCGGTCGGCTCCCAGGTGGGCGGCAGCCGTCATCGGTTTCCAGGCGGACCCGTCCCAGTAGGTAGGTCCAAAGGACGAGGCGCATGCCGCCGCGCCTTCAACTCGAGAAACGGATGCAGGCGGTCGAGCGACCGTCGGTCCAGCGGACTTAGCTGCGGAGGTGGAACCGGTGCTGCGCGTCAGATTCAAAGCCATGGGCCGCCCCTGCTTCCATACTCCTTTCAGGGAGGTGCCATCTGAACTCAGAACACCGGTCCACTCTCCGTGGACGTTTGGGACACTGAAACGGATCGCCTGCCCGTTGATGATCAAGTCGGTACAGGGTAGCGCGAACAACTGCTGATCAGGACTGTCGACGTTCGCGGTCAGAGTTCCATCCTTCGCCGCAACCACGTGCAACCTGATTGGAAGCGGTCCGAGCATTCCCACGTAATCGCCAGCGAGGTCGCGATTCTGCTGCGCGACGAGAGCCGCTGCGCCGCACAGTAGGATGAACGGCAAGGCGATCACTGCGGCTGAAAACTGGCGGAATGAGGCGCGTTTCGAAACTATCATCCCGAGTCTCCTTTTCGTACACCCTACGCACGCGGCGCAGCCCTTTTTTACGGAACCAGCGTGTAAGTGATCTGGTCGACCGGTTCGTTGTAGTCCTGATTTTTGCCGCTCGCCACATACGTGCTGAAGCTCACAAACGTGATCGTGTTTCCAACCTGGCTGACTCCGATCAAGCCGTTACGCGGCCACGCAGCGCCCCACGCAGAACTGCTGACGCCGTAACTCCATGCTGTCGATGTGATGCCGGCTGCCTTCAATCGCCCCGAAAGTGGATTGGTTGCGAGGGGTCCAACGTACCAGGTCGCAGTTCCGGGGTATGTTTGAGTGTCGCCTCCCTGCGGTGTGGTAGCCGTCCACTCCGTTGCGCCTCCAGCGGCAACGCCCGGCCCGGCGACCTGGATGGCAAAGTCTCCACGATAGACCGTTGCCGGCCCCGCATACTTGCCGGGTTTGAACTTGGAAACAACGAGATTCGGTGACGCAGTGATCTTAGGCGAGTCGGGTGCGAGAGTGATGTTGCCTGTCACATCGACGTCGAACATCAACGTCAGGTTCTTATATAGGATCCCCTGTGCGGTGACCACCGGCAGCCTCGTCACCGTTAGAGTATTCGTACCGCCAGTCAGAACGGCGTTCTGAAATGGCGCATACGGCGGCGTTTGAGCCTGAAGGTCAACGGCGAAAGTCAGAGTTAAGCCGAGCATGGCTGCTCCGCAAGACATGGATCGGGCAGACAGACGCGATACACGAGTCATCTTGTTTCTCCCAGTTCTGTTACGATTTTTAGACCGGCCGGCATTGGGCGCTGGCCTTCATCGAACTAGTACGCAAACTGGGAGCAAACACCGCCATGGGGAGTTCGCAACAGCCGGCACCGGACGATCCCGATCTGGTCCCGCCGCTTGAAGGCACCGTTGCCCTGGATGAGGTTTTCACGCGGCTCTATGACAGAATTCGCTCGCTGGCCTTACGCGTTCGATGGAACGGCACTAATCCGACGCTGAATCCGACAGCCTTGGTCCACGAGGCCTACGTCAAGCTTCGCAAGGATCCGCCCGAATTCGCGGCGAAATCGTACGAGGAAGTGATCGCGATCCTGGCCAGCGCGATGCACCAGATCCTCATCGATGCAACTCGCCGGAAGCAGGCGCAGAAGCGCGTGGCGGTCGACCTGCCGAAAAACGAAGAACTGCCGATCGAGGACGTGATCACCGTTGCAGAGACTCTGGACAGGCTGGAGACTGCAAATCCCAAACAGGCGCAGATCGTCCGCTGCCGGTTCCTTCTGGGTATGACTACGGAAGAGACCGCCGCGGCGTTGCGGCTCAGCAAACGAACCGTCGAGCGCGAATGGCAGGAAGCCAAGGCCCACCTGGCTCAAAACAGCGCGACCAGCGCCGGGTAGCCTGCCATGGACAGCAGTTCTGCCTTGGATTGCGATCTTTTCGAACTCGCGAGCCGCGTCCTCGACGCATTCCCCGATGAGATTCCATTCGACGATTTTGGTTGGTATCGTCTGCTGAGGACTGTTGGTAAGGGTGGGATGGGCGAAGTGTTCCTCGCCCACAATGACGCCACGCAGCGCGATGTCGCGATCAAGTTCCTGCGCTTCACGGCACCGGATCGCGACCTGCGCCGCCGGTTCACGCGTGAAACCGAGATGCTCGCCAAACTGGAGCATCCCTATATTGCGCGGCTGTACGATATCGGCGTTCACCCGAACGGTGCGCCCTTTGCCGTCATGGAATTTGTGGACGGCACGCGCCTGGACGACTTCTGCCGTGAACACGGGTCGTCGCTCGAGCAGCGAATGTCGCTGTTCCGTTCGGTCTGCGATGCAGTGCAGTATGCGCACGACAGGGCCGTGGTTCATCTCGACCTCAAGCCCTCGAACATCCTGGTTACGCCGGACCAAACGCCTAAGCTTCTGGATTTCGGCATCGCGCGTCATCTCGAAAACGTCGATCAACCCGTGGATCAGACGCAACTACGATGCACGCCCGCCTATGCCGCCCCGGAACAGATCCGTCGCGAGCCGGTGGGCACCTACACGGACGTGTATGCGCTTGGCATCATCCTCTACGAACTGCTCGCGGGCAAGCATCCCTATTCGATCGATGGATCGTTGCCCACAGATATTGCAGCGATTGCGTCAAACCAGCAGGGGCCGGAGAGGCCGTCTCGTTCCGCGACCAGAATCGAGGCGCGCAAGACAGCGTGGAACGACCTGGATGTGCTGTGCCTCAAAGCTCTCAAAAGAGACATTGACGACAGGTATCACTCGGTAGTCGAACTGCGGCAGGACATTGATCATTTCCTCGGAAACGAACCGCTGAACGCGAGACCCGACAAGTTCACGTATCGCGCCGGCAAGTTTCTACGCCGCCACCGTCAGGCCGTTTTTGCCTCAGCCGCTGTGCTGGTCGTGATCGCCGGCCTGATCGGTTTCTACACCGCGCGTCTGGCGCAGGCTCGCGACTCGGCGCTGCAGCAGGCCGCGCGCACCCAGCGCATTCAGCGTTTTGTGCTCGGGCTTTTTGGTGGCGATTACAACGCCGCGCCGGCCGGCGATCTTCGCGTAGTGGACATGCTCGAACGCGGCGTCGGTTCCGCCCGCATCCTCAACAACGAACCGGCGGTTCAGGCGGATCTCTACGAGACGCTCGGCGGCATTTACCACAGCCTCGGCAGTATGGAGCGTGCGGATTCGTTGCTGCAGGCCGGGCTCGACCGCCGGCGTTCGATCTTCGGAGCCGACCATCCCGACGTCGCCGATGCGTTGGTGGCGCTGGCCATTCTTCGACTCGATCAGGCCCGCTTCGCCGAAGCCGAGCAGTTACTCCGCAACGCGGTGGCGATCGATCGGCGGCGGCTGTCGCCCAACGACGCAAGACTCGGTAATGCGCTGTCCTCCCTTGGATCGGCGTTGGAGAAACGCGGCGCGTTCAAAGATGCGATTGATGTATTGAACGAGGCCATTCGAATCCAGTCGTTGCCCGGAGCCGAGAAGGCCGATCTTGTCGAAAGCCTGACGTACCTTTCCAACGCGCATCATCTTACGGGTCATGACTCCGTTGCGGAACCCCTGAATCGCCGGGTGCTGGCGCTGGATCGCGAGATCTATGGAGACCGGCACCCCAGCGTTGCCGAGGACCTGATGAACCTCGGCGAGATACAGAAGCAACTGGGCCAGTACGCCGAAGCCGAGCAGAATGAGCGCCGCGGCATCGAGATCGTCGATGCGTGGTATGGGAAGGAGCACTACGAAGTCGCTCTCGATACGGAGGCGCTCGCGGAGACTCTGATCTTCGAGAAGAAGTACGATGAGGCGCAGTCGCTTTTCGAGCATGCGCGGACAACGCAGGAACACGTCGTCGGCAAGGATCACCCGTTTGTTGCGTTAGCCTTGAACTGGCTCGGTTTCCTTGCGCTGAAACGAGGAAATCTCGATGAAGCGGAGGCCGACTTCCGCCGCATGGACCGCATCTATCGCGCAGCCTTTGGCGATAAAGACAGGCATGTTGCATTCGGTCTTCTGCGGTTCGGCGAGTTGTACGTCGCGCGCCGGGACTATCCGCACGCCGAGCAGGTTTTCCGGCAGGCCATTCAGATCTACTCCGAGACTCTGGCGCCGGACAACGTTCTGACGGGAACAGCACGAATCGAATTGGGCGACGCGCTGCTGCGCGAGAAGCGATATCCCGAAGCTGAATCCGAGTTGCTCGCCGGCTACCGGATCGTGACTCCCGGCAGGCAGCCCTCGCTTGACGCAGTGGTCACCGCGCGCCGGGATCTCGTCGCTCTGTACGCCGAATTGAAGACGCCCGGGAAGGCCGCGTTTCTGCAGCCGTAGCCTCTTCACGCCGCGGCCGCCCGTTTGCAATCCCGCACCGGCGCGCGCGGTTTTGATAGACCTATCCTTAATGGCTCATTACCTTGCGGTAGATCTCGGCGCCGAGAGCGGCCGGGTGATGCTCGGCTCGCTCGCAAACGGACGGCTGACCCTCGAAGAACTGCACCGTTTCCCGAATGTCTCGGTGCATCTTCCTACTGGTCTTTACTGGGACAGCTTCCGGCTGTTCGACGAGATTCTCCGCGGGCTCACAATGGCCGGACGGGAGCGCAAACTCCCGATCGCGGGGATCGCGATCGACACTTGGGGCGTGGATTTCGGACTGCTCGGCCGCGATGGTGCGCTCATCGATTGCCCCCGGCACTATCGCGACCCTCGCAACGACGGTGTGCCGGAGAAGGTGTTCGAGGTGGTGCCTCGCCGCGAAGTCTTCGAACACACTGGCATTCAATTCATGCAGTTCAACACGCTGTACCAGTTGTACGCCATGAAGCTTGCAGGGTCGCCTGCGTTGGACGCCGCCGGCCGGCTGTTATTCATGCCCGACCTGCTCAACTACTGGCTGACGTCCGTCCAACGTTCCGAAGTCACTATCGCCAGCACATCGCAGTTCTACAATGGGCGCGAAAAACGTTTCGCAACGGAATTGTTCGACCGTCTCGGACTGCCCTCGCGCATTCTTCCGCCGCTGGTCGAGCCCGGGTCCCTGCTGGGACCGCTGCGGCCGGAACTCGCCGACTCAACTCGACTCGGCCCAGTGCCCGTCTACGCGACGGCGGCACACGACACGGCTTCTGCGGTCGCGGCGGTGCCCGCCCGCGGCGATTCGTGGTGCTACATCAGCTCCGGCACCTGGTCGTTGATGGGGCTTGAACTCGATTCGCTGGTCGTAGACGATCGCTCGCTGGCGCTCAACTTCACCAATGAAGCAGGGGCTGGCGGCAAGGTCCGGTTCCTGAAAAATATCGCCGGATTGTGGCTGTTGCAGGAGTGCCGCCGCTCCTGGGCGGACGAAGGCCAGGAATACTCGTACGAAGAACTCATGAAGTTGGCCGGGAGCGCCGGCGCCGCTGCCGCGCTGATCGATCCAGATGCTTTCCTGCATCCGGGACAAATGCCATCCAAGATTGCCGCCTGGTGCCGCGCCAACAAAGTCAAAGAACCGCAGACCGTCGGCGAGTACTGCCGGACCATTCTCGAGAGTCTGGCGGAGCGCTACCGCAGCGTGCTCGAGAGTCTCGAATCGATCGTGGGCCGCAGGATCGACGTCATTCATATTGTCGGAGGGGGCTCGCGCAACCGTGTTCTGAACCAACTGGTCGCCGACGCAACCGGACGCGAAGTGGTCGCCGGTCCGACAGAAGCCACGGCGATTGGGAACATCCTGGTTCAAGCGATTGCGGCGGGTGAGTTGAAGGACCTCAGCGACGGGCGGAATGTCGTCCGCGAGTCCTTCGAACTCGAGCGATTCGTACCACAGGCAATCGCCTCCGCGGGGAAGGATTAGGCACAAACAGCAGAGCGCCGCAGCCTTTCGGGACTGCGGCGCGCATCATCGATTCGGTATTCCAAACTAGTTGCGGACGTTCTGTACTTTCGGAGTCGCCAGATAGCCGGCAATCTCGTTCTTCAAAACGGAATTCACGACGATCTCGTAAGGTTGCCGCGCCTTCGACGTCAAAAACTGGACAGGTTCGTTGATCGTCTTATCTTTTTTCTCGACGCGCTTATCGTCCACGACTAACTCGATGGTGTAGCGATTCTTCTTCTGATCGGCTTTCTTCAACTGAATGCTGATATCGCCGACCCGCTGCGGCTCCTTCGATTTCGGGATCTTGAATTCGAAGTAGTTGCGCTCTCCGAGCGCCTTCAGCGCCGACAGTTCCGTTGAATTGGTGGCGATCAGCGATCCCTGGGAACTGAGATCGCCGGTGACCCGCTTCAGGTTCGCGATGGTCTTCTCGAGTTCCGACTTGGTGGTGCCCAAGTCGCTTTTCACCGTGCCGACTTCCGTGCTGACTTCGCCAATCTTGGTGGTGGCCGTCGTGGCCACATCTTTCACCTGCGAAATCTCGGCATGCACCTGCGCCTGTGCCTTTGCCTGTTCGCGGGTAAGCTGAGCCGCTAACTCCTCGCTACGCTTGATGGCATCGATCTTCGCCTGTCCGGCGGCCTGGCTGGCCAAGCGCCGCGAGGCGTCGAGTTGGTCCTTCAGCGATTCCACCGTGCGCCGGTGACTCATCGCGCTGACGTTGCCCTCTTCTTCCACCTTCGCGATTTGGGCCGAAAGCGCGTCCTTCGTTTTGACCAAATCCGCCTTTACCGAGTTCAATTGCAGAACCGAATAGACATTCCCTGCGATCAACGCCGCAACAAGTCCGAATAGGACCCAAATCTTTCCGCCTGCGCCAGGTGCGGGCGGCGGCGGATTGTAGGATGGTGCGGTACTAGCAGCACCTGGGCTGATACTCATAGAAACATACCCCTTTCTACCTTCGAGCTTCGCCCAAGAGAATAGGACCACGCGGGCATCAACTACCTTCCGAAGCTCCGAATTCCTATATAGCTTGACACAAGTGAGATGTGTCTGGAGCCCACCCGGTTGCGGGAGAGTTCTTGCACGTCCCGTACCATGACCGTTGCGCTCGAGCCGTTCGAATGAACTAGGCGGCGCCGTTGTTCTGCGCGATATGCGGACGAGCGAAATCGAGCAACTCCTGTTTCGGTACACCCGGTTCGAAACAACGCCGGCAGCGCGCTTCGTACATGCCAACCGCGCCCACCACGATCAGCTCTTCGGATTCCACCAGCCGCTGCGTGTGCTTGGCAGGATTACCGCACCGCATGCAAATCGCGAGCATTTTGGTGATTGATTCGGCCAGCGCCAGTAAGTCGGGCATGGGTGCGAAGGGGCGGCCCATGAAGTCGGTATCCAACCCCGCGATGATCACCTGTTTGCCGCTGTCGGCGAGTTGCTGCGCGACATCCACCAGGCCCGCACCGAAGAAGTTCGCTTCGTCGATGCCGACCACCTGGGTCCGCCAGTCCAACCGGGCGATGACTTCGGAAACCGAATTCAACGCCTCAGACGGCATGCGGTGGTCGCCGTGCGAAACGATCTCATGGCTTGAGTACCGGTCGTCTAGTACCGGTTTGAACACCTGTACCCGCTTGCGGGCAATACGCGCGCGCCGCAGCCGCCGGATCAACTCTTCGCTTTTGCCGGAAAACATCGGGCCGCAGATCGCCTCGATCCAGCCGATATGGCCCGTGAAAATGTCCATGAGCTTTCCATTTTACTGAAACCGCCGTTGTTTCCGAACCGCGTACAATCTCGATTGTGCGCCTTTCGTTCCGGCACCGCGTCATCGAACCCGAGATCCTGGATGAACTTCCCTTCGAGCAGGCTCGGGACAGCCTCGCGGATTTGACTCGCTTGAACCGGTATTGGGGCGGCCACTCCAGCCTTCGAAAATTGCTCGACCGCGCGAGCACACCATCCGAGTCGTTTTCGATGCTCGACGTCGGTGCCGCGTCGGGCGACATGGCCGAGGCGGTGTGCCGGATGCGGCCGCACGCCCGAGTGACCGTGCTCGACAAAGTGCCGCACCATCTCACCGACGCCACAGTATCAAGGGTCGCGGCGGATGCCTTTCTTCTACCCTTTCCCGAGCGGTCATTCGACTTTGTGTTCTCCTCGCTGTTCCTGCACCACTTCACGCCGGAGCAACTCGTGAACATGCTTGCCGGCTTTCGCGTTGTCGCGCGGCGTGCCGTACTCGCGGTGGATCTCGAGCGCGCCCTGCTCCCGTATTATTTCGTTCCGGCCACGCGTCCGGTGCTCGGATGGGATCGTGTGACGGCACACGATGCACCGATTTCGGTTGCGGCCGGGTTTCGTCCCGCAGAGCTTCGGGACTTAGCGCTGGCGGCAGGATTCACCCAAGCGGACGTTCGCACGCACGGTATCGCTTATCGCGTGACGCTACTCGCCCGGCTGTGACGGGTCACGCTTGGTCCAGCGATACGCCGCAACGGAGTTCCGCCAGAAGTATTTCTCGGCCATGGACCGGCTCTTGGTGGCAAAATACTCCTGCACGAGCGCCAGTCCGTCTTCATACGGCCGCAACCGGTCGCTGTTCGGCCAGTCGCTTCCGTAGAGGATGCGGTCTTCACCGAAGATCGCGACAAGTTCGTCGAGCGTGGAACGATACACGCTCAAATCGCGCGGGATCTGTCCGTCGATCTTGCGAAAAACGGCCGACAGCTTCGCAAAGACGTGCGGACGGCTGCCGAGTTCCCGAAGATGGCCGCGGTCAGAGGCCGGTAGTTGCGGCAGGTGATCCAACACGATTCGAAGATCCGGCACGAGATCGGTGATCCGAGTGATGCCGTCCATCAGCGCCGAACTCGGGTTCGCAGTATCCAAGGTGAGGCCGGCCTGTGCCAGGAGTTTGAGGTCGGCGATCACGCCGGGTTGTGCAGCGCCGCCGCCCGGGTCACGCCCCCACAGATTCCCGTTGCGAATGCCCTTGAAGAGCGGATTCCGATGGAAGCGTTCCAGGTTCTTCGCAAACTTCGGCTCACCGGGCTGCAGATTCCCAATCGTGCCCACGATGATCGGCGTGTTCGCAACGGTATCCAACACCCATTGGTTGTCTTCGAGCCACGGACTCGCCTCGATGACGATCGCACCAGTGACGCCGAGCGGCGCCACCATCTTTCGATACCGGTCCGGTAGCGCCGGCTTGTAAATGGGAGCGGTCTTCTCCGGCCACGGCACGCCTTGCGGACGTGTCGGATCGAAGAGATGAATGTGCGTGTCGATTATCGGAACAGGCTTATCAGCCGCGGAGGACAGAGCCGCAGTGCTCGCGGCTCCCAAAAAAGTACGGCGATCCATCGGCGGTCTGTCCTCCCATTCCTCTACTTCGTGCCGAACTTATAGATCGTCGTCGATTCGAACTTATCGCCTGGCCGGAGCACGGTCGAGGGGAAGTTCGGCTGATTCGGCGAGTCCGGGAAATGTTGCGTCTCGAGGCAAAGGCCCGATCGATGCCCGTACACTTTGCCGCCTTTGCCTTTGATGGTTCCGTCCAGGAAATTGCCCGAATAGAACTGCACGCCCGGTTGTGTCGTGCTGACTTCCATGGTCCTGCCGGATTTCGGATCGTAGACGTTCGCCGCCACCTTCATGCCGCTGCCGTCCAACACGAAATTGTGATCGTAGCCGTGCCCGCGCTCGAGTTGTTCGTTCTTCTCGTTGATGCGCGCGCCGATCGCCGTCATCTGGCGGAAGTCGAACGGAGTTCCCGCTACATCCTCGAGTTTTCCGGTCGGGATCAAGGTCGCGTTCACCGGAGTGAACTTCGAAGCGTTCAACTGGAGTTCGTGCTCCAGGATATCGTCGGCTCCCGAGAAGTTGAAATACGAATGGTTCGTCACGTTCAGGGCCGTCGGCTTGTCGGTGGTAGCGCCGTAATCGATTCGCAGCCCGTTGTCGGCCGTGAGCGAGTAAGTGACGGACACGTTCAGATTGCCCGGATAGCCTTCCTCTCCGTCCTTGCTGAGATAGGTGAGCGTCACGTGCGGATTATCGCCGGCCCCGGAGTCCTTCACTTCCCAGACGCGCTTATCGAATCCCTGTTTGCCGCCGTGCAGCGTATTCGGACCATCGTTCTTTTCGAGGTGGTACTCTTTCCCGTCCAGCTTGAACTGCGCGTTTGCGATACGATTACCGTACCGCCCGACCACGGCGCCGAAGTAGGGTTCGGTTCCGAGATAGCCGTCCAGGTTGTCGAATCCCAGCACCACGTCTCCCATCTTGCCGGTGCGATCCGGCACTTGAATGGACCGGACGGTGGCGCCGTAGGTCATGATCTCGGCACGCATGCCTTTGGCATTAGTCAGAACGAAGAGACTTACCGGCTCTCCACTAGCGGTCTTGCCGAAATCGCGCTGCTCCACAGTTGCTCCTTTTGTCTCCTTCTTTTCCGCGCCCGAGTCGGGGCGGCCGCAGGACACCAGCATCACACAGGCGGATGCGATGACGACCGCGATTTTAAGCTTCATTGTTTACTCCCTTGTCCATAGGTTGCCCCCGGTCCGTGTTTGCGGAAAAAATGCCGGTCGAGCAGGCACTGCGGCATCGACGGAGCGCTGTGGAGCGCCATCGTCTGTGCCGCGATGAATGCCACTTCTTCCAGAATTACCGCGTGATGAGCTGCCGCCGAAGCCGATTTGCCCCAGGCGAACGGGCCGTGATTCGCCACCAGCACCGCGGGAACCGAAAGCGGATCGATGCCCAGGAACCGGCGCACGATCGCATCGCCCGTCGTCCGTTCATACTCACCCTTCACTTCGTGTTCGGCGAGGGAGTCCGTTACCGGCACCGCGCCGTAGAAGTAATCCGCGTGCGTCGTGCCGAGGCAGGGTATTTCGCGGCGAGCCTGCGCCCACGCCGTGGCGTAGCGTGAGTGCGTGTGAACGACGCCGCCGATACGGTCGAATGCGTTGTAGAGCACGAGGTGCGTGTCCAGGTCGGACGAGGGCTTCAGCCCGCCTTCGACGATCGTGCCGTCGAGATCGACCAGCACCATCAGGTCCGGCGTCAGTTCATCGTACGGTACGCCACTCGGCTTGATGGCGATAATGCCTTCGTCGCGGTCGATGCCGCTGGCGTTGCCGAACGTATAAAGTACGAGGCCGCGCCGCACTACTTCGAGATTCGCCTCGAGAACCTCGTCACGCAGATGCTTGAGTCTCATTTTGTTTCCTGGCGGCTGCGGCAATGGCTCGCAGCCGCGGCAAAACGTGTCCCACCCGCACGGCTTCGCTCGCCGGCTGGCCGAACGCAAAGTACAACTCGCGGTACAACCCGAACAGTTCGTTGTAAGCGGAAGCCGACGCCGGCTGCGGCGTAATCTCGCGGAAGGGCGGGCAGAGCGCCGCCTGCGCCTGCTCGACCGATGCGAATGCACCGCAAGCCAGGAACGCGAAGATTGCCGATCCGATGCTGGTTACTTCGCTCGAAGGCACCAGCACGGGCTTTTGCAGCACGTTCGCATAAACCTGGTTCAGCACGTCGTTTTTTTGCGGAATGCCGCCGCCATTCACGACGCGGCGTATCGGCACGCCCTTGCTCTCCATCCGCTGCAGAATGATGCGGGTATGAAACGCGGTCCCCTCGATTGCGGCGAACATCTCGTCGGCCGCGGTGTGGGTCAGGTTCCAGCCGAGTGTGATGCCGCCGAGTTCCGGGTTCACCAGCACCGTCCGGTCGCCATTATCCCAAGTGAGGCGCAGAAGACCCGTCTGTCCGGCCGAGTAATTTTCGATCTCACTGCCGAGTTCGGCGACCGTCTTGCCGGCGCGTGTCGCGATCGCCTGGAAGATATCCCCGGTGGCCGATAGTCCGGCTTCGACTCCGGTCATGGCGGGATGAATCGAGCCCGGCACGACCCCGCATACGCCCGGCACGAGCGTCGCATCCGGAGTGATCGCCATGATGCACGTCGAGGTGCCCACCACGTTGACGACATCGCCCGTGCGGCACCCCGCGCCGATCGCATCCCAATGCGCGTCGAACGCTCCGACCGGAACTGGAATGCCCGCCCGCAGTCCCAGTTTGTCCGCCCACTCCGGCGAAAGGCGCCCGGCGATCTTGTCCGATGTCGAGTACTCGCCCGCGAGCTTGTCGCGAACGCCCTTCAGCAAAGGGTCCACCGCGGTGAGAAACTCGTCGGCAGGCAATCCGCCCCAGCGCGAGTTCCACATCCATTTGTGCCCCATGGCGCAGATGCTGCGAGGCACCTTGTCCGGGTCCTTAATGCCGCACAGAACGGCAGCAACCATGTCGCAGTGTTCCAGCGCGGTGGCCATACGCTCGCGCTTATCGGGGTTGTTGCGCAACCAGTGCAGCAGCTTCGAAAAGCCCCATTCGGAGGAGTACACTCCACCGCACCACTCGATGGCTTCGAGATTCAGGCGGTGCGCGGTGCTGGTAATCAAGGCCGCTTCCCGCCACGCCCGGTGATCGCACCACAGGTAGTAATCGTCGAGTGGTTCGAGATTTGCGTCCACCGGAATGACGCTCGATCCCGTGGTATCGATGGCCAGCGCTTCCACCGCCGAACCGGGAACCCCGGCCGATTGCAGGGCCTTCCCCGTGGCTTCCGTCAGAGCCCGCATGTGGTCCGCATGGCTTTGAGTCGCGTGATCGGGATCGTCACGGCGCCGGTGCAGAGGGAACTCGGCCGTGCCCGAACCGATACGGCCGCGTTCGCTGTCGACGATGGAAACCCGGACGCTGAGGGTGCCGAAGTCGACACCCGCGACAATGCTCATACTCGTGTTCCTCTAGGAGTGCAGGTACATGTCCCAGCCGAGATAGTTGCTCGCGGCTTCGTGAACGGCCGACGCCGCGGTGTCGGAGAAATTCGCGGCCACGTGATGCTCGAAGCCCTCTTCGCAGATGTAGCGCAGGAGTTTTTGCAGACCCGGGATGCGAACGACACCCGCTCCGCCGAAGGTCTCGAGCGGATCTTTGGTGAACTCGCCGGTCCCGGCATAACCACGGATCTGGCCGGTGGAATCGTCGGTCGAGAATCTTGCGAAGCTCATCGGCCCGGCCTTAACGCGGCCGACGCAGGTTCCGAAAGTGTTCTCCTTGCCGACCGTGCCGGCGATGATGGCCTGATAGTCCATCCGCACATCCTCGAAGAAATGTTTCGGCAGGTTGGAGCAGTGGAAGCAGACCGCCTTATCCGGGTCGCTCCCGTAATTGTTGTTCCAATCGAGCAGCGCGCTCGGAGTACCGGAGGCGAGGCGCAGCGCGTGCATGCCGATGACGCCGCACACGTCCACTTCGCAAGCGCTCGACATCAGCCCGTTGCTCATCATGCTCATGACGGTGCAGGGAACCACTCCGAAGAATTCTTCCATCGAAGTCCAGCATTGGATGGCGCTGATATCGAGGGCGTTGTCTTTCATCCAGCCCTCGATCACGGCTCCGAGCTTCGCCATGCGGAGCAGCGCATCCTTCGGAATGCCCTCGGTGCTGACATAATTGCGGATCTCGTCGAGTTTGCGCGACGTGGCGGGGTCCGTGTCGCCGAGACGGTTGACGCGGCCGAACGCTTCCGAGAGGTCGAGCGGTTCAATCGAAATGCCCGCGCCTTCGAGAATCTTCTCGCTGTACCGAACCGTATTGAATGCCGCGGGACGGGCGCCAAGCGCTCCGATGCGAAGCCGCCGCAGGCCCTTCACTACGCGGCAAACGCCGGCAAACCAAGCCAGGTCGCGCTCGAATTCCGCGCCATCGGGAGCCTCCGTGTGCAGCGTCGTGAGCGAGTACGGAATGCCGTACTGCTTCAGGTTGTTGCACGCCGACATCTTCCCGCAGAAGCTGTCCCGGCGGTCGGCGATGGTCATGCGCCCCGCCGAATCCGGCGTCGCCTGAATCAGAACGGGTACCGGCAAGTCCGCGTTTCGCAGTGCCTCCGCGATCGACCGTTCCTCCCCGAAGTTGGGCAGAGTGACGATGATGCCGTCGATTTCATTTGCGTGCGCGCGGAACAACTCGGCACATCGCAGCGCTTCGGCGCGGGTTTCCACCGCCCCGTACTTGCTCTCTTCCGGAGTAAGTGCGATAGCGCACATCCCCGCCTTCTCCAACGCGCCGAGGATCTCCTCACGGCCCGACTTGGCAAGATGATCCGGGAAGAAGCCGCGGTTCCCGACGATAATTCCAAAAGTATTGCTCATATAATTTGTAGGTCTGGTTAAGAGTTCTTTCCAGGAGTGTATTTGTAGCAATAGAGTCCGCCGAGTGCGATCAGGAATGCGCCCCACCAGATGTCGGCGTGCAAATTGGCGAGCACGGGTGCGGTTGCGGGTGGGTTAGCTAAGCGGTAAATGCCGTAGCAGAAGATGAGGATGCCGTAGAACAGCACCAGGCTCCCGATGAAAAACCAAATGGATATCGTTCTGTTTTCCATGACCGTTTACCAGAACAAGAGGTTCAAAATAACGAACACAACGGCTACGACGCACGCCCAGAAGATCGGACGGCGTGTCAGCGGTATATCTCCTTCCGACGGGATTTCGGTGCAGCCGTAAACCAGGCCCGTCAGTTCGGATTCGGGTTTAGGCCGGGTCAAATAGCTGACCACGACAGTGACCACCACGCAAATGATCCAACTCCACAAGGCACGGTACATGTTCTCGGCCATCGGCTTGGCATCGGGCGAGAGTGCGATGATCCGAAGTGCGGACGGATCGCGATTCACCCATGCCCACATCCCGATGGAACTGACCGTGCCGCACAGCAGGCCCCAGAAGCCGCCCGCGGGGGTCGCCCGTTTCCATAGCATTCCGAGCAGCACTGTTCCGAACAACGGTGCGATGAAGAAACTGAACAGCGCCTGGACGTAGTCCATGATGCTTTTGAACTGCATCACCAGGTACGCGGTTCCGATACTGACGAGCACTCCGACGATCGTGCACCAACGGCCCATGCTCACATAGTGCGAGTCGGCCGCATCACGCCGCATGAACGCGCGGTAGATGTCATAGGTCCATACAGTAGCGAACGCGCTGACATTCCCTGCCATGCCCGACATGAATCCGGCGATCAGCGCGGTGATGCCGAGTCCCATCAGACCCGGGCCGCAGTAGCGGGCCAGCATCAGCGGGAGAACTTCGTTGTAGCTGTGACCACCCGTAGCGACCGCGACGTCTTCGCCGGTCAGTTTGTAGGGAAGAAGCGCGAGGCCCAGCAGACCTGGAAGAATGACGATGAACGGCACCGCCATTTTAAATGTGGCGCCGATGATCGGGGCCATCTTCGCCGCGCGCAGATCCTTGGCGGCCAGCACGCGCTGCACTACCAGGAAGTCCGTCGTCCAATAACCAAACGAGATCACCCATCCAAGCCCGAGCACAATACCGGTCCAATGGATGCCCATCGGATTGTCGCTGAACGATCCCAGCGTGCCCCACAGATGCGTGTAACTGGCGGACCCGAGGTTGTGTAGGATTCGCGCTTGTAGTCCGCTCCAGCCGCCGGCCTCGATCAACCCGAGAATCGGGATCAGCAAAGCCCCCAGCCAGATGAGGAAGAACTGAAGCACTTCGTTGAAGATGGCCGAACGGAGTCCGCCTAAGGCCACGTAGACGGCTACTGTAACCGACGACACCCAGATGCTGAAGTGGATGTCCCATCCGAGCACCACCTTCATCACCAGCGCCATTGAATACATGTTGATGCCGGACATCAGGACGGTCATGAACGCGAAACTCACTGCCGACAGCGCGCGGCTCGATTCGCCGAATCGCAGTTGCAGATAGCCGGGCACCGAGTGCGTCTTCGAGATGTAGTAGAAGGGCATCATGACGATGCCCAGGAACAGCATCGCCGGAATCGCGCCGATCCAATACCAGTGGGTTGCGAGAATACCGTACTGATAGGAAGCCGCCGCCCACCCCATCAATTCGAGGGAGCCGAGATTCGCCGAGAGAAAACTGAGACCGGCGACCCAGGCGGTCATTTCCCGCCCGGCAAGAAAGAAATCCTCGCCCGTTCCCGAACGGCCCTTCAAATAGAAGCCGATCCACAGGACAACGAGGAAGTACACCGTGATGATGGTGAGATCGAGCGGCGAAAGCGAGATCAGTCTGGATGTCACGAATGCCTCTTCATGGAGTTCGCAAGGTGCGTGGCGATGGGAACTACATATCTATAGTGCATGGGTGCTGCAGGTGTCAAATGAGTGCGATGTTGTGCGGCAGGCGCCATTAGCGATCCCGCATCCGCATCAAACAGAAGGGACATCGGATTGTTCATCCAGCGAACAATATGAGCCGAATTGCAACTCCGGGCCAATGCGAAACGCAGGGCCGGGCTCCACACTCGCTCCACCGTGCTCCTTACTGTATCAGGTATTCGCGCGATTGAGTGCAAGCGCTTTCGTCCCAGTAGTTGTGCGACACTTCCGCGCATAGGCTACATTGCTGGCGGGGATGGCTCAATGAACTCGACGCGTTACCAATATCTTTCATAGTTATGAGTTCGTTTGAGGGCCAGCTGATGGTTCGACGGGATCCGCGAGGGATGGACGCATCAGTTGCGGAGGGGCGAGGGTGGGATCGTCCCAAGGGTCGGTGGGTTCGTTCTGTAGTTTTTCGAATTCGGTTTTGAGCCAGTGTTCGGCGGCCCTGGCTTTGTTTTGTTTTTCCTGTTTGGCGGTCTGCGCGCGGTATTGGAGCAGTTCCTTAAGGGCTTTGGAATAAGCACGTTCGGCGGAGGCGGCGTAGCGCTCGACGCGGTTGATCAGGCCGGAGGGGTCGCTGAGATCGCGGAGGATGCGGCGGTCGGCAGAGGAAAGGGTTTCGGGTCCTTCGAGGACCCACTCGAAAGCTTCGGCTTCGAGGCGCTGAGCGCGGAGTAGTTTCCAGCGGGCGTGGATCATGCGCTCGACGTAGTGGCGCTCGGTTTCGGTGGCGGGTTTGAACTCGTCGTTGAGGGCGTGGATGAGGGCATCGAGGTCGTCCTGGGATTCGCCGGGGAGGACGACGAGGCGGTCGCAAGAGAGGCCATGGCGGGTGGCGTTGTGGGAGGAAGCGGTTTTGCCTTCCTGGGACTTGGGGCCGGTGGATCGCTGCGCGTTCCGGCGATTAGCTTGGATTTTGCGGAGGGAACTCATTCCACCCTCACGGTAGCATCGGGGAGGAAGAGGTCCGATGGTAGGAAATTTTCGATGTTATTGACTTTGTGGGGCGTTAGGCGGCGCGGGGCTGTGGAAAAGTCGGTGGGAACGCGGATGGTGAATTCGACCCGGCCGAAAAGGGTCGACTCCGGCCATGATTAGGTGACGTTTTTGGCCAGATGCAGACCGACGAAGATGGGTTGTTCGCCGACTTGAGTACAGCGAACTGAGGCAACCGCGTATCGGGATTCGACTACGGATGACGCCAAAGATGGCCCAATCGCGGCGAATTGAGGCTCGCATCCGCCAGTCTGCTATCGTGCCGGCGGCTCTTCCCGACGCGCGGCTCCGCGAGATCGATCTGCATGCCAACGACGTCATGCGATTCCTGCAGCCAGGCGCGCAACGCGTCGTCCAGATCGGCGGCCGATGTGATGCGGACGTAGTGCCCTCACCAGCGAGGGCCGTAGTCGACCGTCTTGACAGATTGATGTACAACCAACAGGGAGGACGCTTGGGATCGCGGTGTGATTGTACGTGGATTCTGGGCTTGAGTTGCGAACGCCTGCCGGAAGCCCACGATTTGCCGCGGCCTTCTCAAGATCCCATTGGAACCGCAGCGGCACTGTCCATTGTACGCGTGGCGTTATTGCACAGGATCATTGAGGGTACCGGACATAGATCCCCACAACGCCCATCAGAAAACCGCTGGCGGACAGCACGGCTCCCGTCTTCATTCCGGGCTCAAAGCCGAGTTGGACTAAGGCTTACAGTCCTCGATCACACCGTGCTCCCGGGCGGCTTTCCGCAGCGGCTGAGCATCCACCCGGAGTGTCGTCAATCCGCAATCACAACCGCCCAAGTAATCTTTGGCGAAGGAGGTTATTTATGCCGGTACGTGATCCGGCCTTTCGTGAGGTCATATGGTGACATCTCGAGTGAAACTCTGTCACCATTCATGATCTTGATGCGGTTTCGCCGGAGCCTTCCGGCCATCGTCGCGAGGATTATTTTTCCTGCATCGAGCTCGATCGAGAACATTCCTGCTTTGAACTTCTCAACCACCTTGCCCATTACTTCGATTGCGTCTTCTTTTGGCAATTTGTTCCTTATCCGTCACAGACCCTTGGTGCGGCACTTTTCGTGCCGCACCTTTTCAAATTCGCGAGCTACCAGCGGCTTTGGCGCGAGCCTCCACGGTTCCCGCCACCATACCCGCGGCCCGATCCATGTTCGGTCTTCGGGCGAGCTTCGTTGACATTCAGTGTTCTGCCATCGACGTCTTTGCCGTTTAAACCGTTGATTGCGGCGATCCCTTCTGCATCGACGCTCATTTCGACGAACGCAAAGCCTCTGGCTTGTCCTGTGTCACGGTCCGTGACGATGTTCACACGGTCAACCGAGCCGTATGCCTCGAACATGGAACGAACCGTATCCTCGGTGGTCCCGAAACTGAGATTACCTACAAAAATGTTTTTCAATTGAATCTTCTTTCTGAATTTGCAGCACGGCGAACGGGCAAGATCGAACAGGGACGGCGGGTTAGTGCCGAGCGATGAGGAGTGTGCGCAATAGGCAGGACTGGCAAAGACAACTTAAGCATAGCACAGGCGGATGCATCGCACGGATATTATTCTTCCGAAGCGAACGCAGATCCCACCAGCGAAGCGGCCGTTCTCGGGCGGCAAGCAATCGGGAGCCTCGCCGGTGCAAGCCGACTGATCACTCGTAACGGTCCGACCATTCCGAATGGTCCACGAGAGTACTGACGATTCAAGGACACCGCACTGGTGGAAAGACGCCCGATCATCCGCCGTGCCGGCGCGTCCGACCGGCCGTTGCATGCTGAGAACTGAGCTGATAGGTCCCCGCCGGGATGGGGTGTGCTGCCAACGCCGCCAGGCATTTCTAGCATCGGACAGTTAACACTTGCCGACCTCTCGTTTTAATGCCGATCTCGAGTACTCCGGGAAGCGACTCCAAGCCGATCACGCCAGGGCCGCCTCAGGGGGCGGTATGGCCGGGCCGAAAATTGACGAGCCACGAGGCCTTCCGTACGAAACTGCCCTGGCGCCAGTTCTTCGCATTCGGACGGGAACTTCGAGAATGTCGTGAAGCCGTCGCGGTCTTGCGCAGACCCGCTATCGCTATGCGCCGAAGGCTTGCGATCATTCGGGCAATTTCGGGCTTGTCCCTTGAGTGATGCGGCAATACCGCCTGTGTTGCGGATACAAAGCCGGGTCTGAACCCAGCAGAAAGCAGCTGGAACGCTTTCCCTTCTCAAACAGTGCCTACCCTGCCTCACGCCTGAAAGATCGGCCTGGATTTGATCGCGGCTTTCCATGTCTCGTGCCCGCAATTGCTCGCCGGAGCGCTGCCAAAAATGCATTCCCACAGCCTTCGCCGGCACTCATGCGTGCCCAGCGGTTGCCGGGTCGATGTTCTGGTTCAGCCGGAACACGTTCTCCGGGTCGAACCGCCGTTTCGCTTCGCGCAACCGCACTTCGATCTCGGGCGTGTAGGCCGCTCGAACGCGAGCCGCGCCCTCATCGCCCAGGTAGTTCACGTAAACGCCGCTCGATGCCACCGGCTGCATCGCGTTCCAGAGTTCGCGCACCCACCGAATCCCGCGCTCGTCATCCGCCGCGTGCTCCCAGATGCCGACAATCAGCAGGTCGTAGGCATTCTCGCGATACGCCACAGCCGTCGCGCCCTGCCCCACCCGCGACACCGCGCCTCCCAGATGCTCGATCACGACATGAGTGAACGGGGAGGGCGCCAGGGCGAAGCGGTCCACTATCGTCTCTACCGCCGCCTCCGGAATACCACCGAGATAACTCGACTTCCAGTAGTTGCGCAGCCCCGGCGGATTAAAGTTCTCTACGATGCTCTGCAAGGCGGCATAAGACATCGGCGCCACCTGGTCGACAATTAGCGGCGCGCAACTGCGCAGCCCCGCGAGCAGTCTCTCGCCTAGCGCGACATCGCCGCAGTAGCAGACCATCACCACCGTCACCGCAGTGCCGTCGGGTAGCCTACCGATGACGGCGAGGGAGCCGAGGTCGTCGGGAGCGGCTGCCGTCAGCGACCGGTATTCGCGGAACACCTCCCGAGCCCGCTCGAGCGGATAAATTAGCAGCCCTCCCAGCACCTGCGCCACCGGATGCAAGCGGAACTCGAGCGACGTCGCGATGCCGAAATTGCCTCCGCCGCCCCGCAACGCCCAGAACAGTTCCGGATTCTCGTCCTCGCTCGCCTTTAGCAGATTCCCACCCGCGGTTACCACCTCGGCCGATATCAGGTTGTCGCACGCCAGCCCGTAACGCCGCATCAGGAATCCGTGCCCGCCGCCCAGAGTGAGACCTGCAACCCCGGTCGGCCGCGCCAAGCCGCCCGTCGTTGCCAGCCCGAACGCCTGGGTGTCGCGATCCACATCGCCCCAGGTACAGCCGCCCCCGACACGCGCAGTGCGCCGGACCGGGTCGACGCTTATCTCGCGCATCGGCGAGAGGTCGATCATGAGGCCGCCATCGATAACCGCGAATCCCGCGACCCCGTGACCGCCTCCGCGAACCGATACCGGCGCGCCGTTTTCGCGTGCATAGCGCACGCAGGCGATCACGTCGTCCGCACCTGAGCAGCGGGCGATGAGTGCCGGACGACGGTCGATCATGCCGTTGTGGATCCGGCGCGCGCGCTCGTATTCAGCATCCCCGGGCCGCACCAGGTCGCCGCGAAATTCGCGAAGGAAGGGTGTTGGTCTCATGACCACCTCACTGAAGTTGCGTCAAGCTGGAGCCCGGCAGCACTCTGCTCGGGATTGTGCTCAATCAACTGTGCGTCCACAATCGTCTGGCCTGACGTGAAGCCCCGCCTGCCTTTGTCATCTTACCGTCCTCATACTGTGCTGCTGAAGATCGAACTCCAATAGTTACCCTCACTGGCAGCGGTTGTGCGACGGACCCGGCGGGTTGCGTTGCACGAGCATACGACGTGGTAACGGCCGGAATGACCCAACCGGTTGTTCAACGTTTACCGAATCCAGTTCTCATCGATCAGGCGGGGCAGATCGTGCACCCAGTCGTCCTTGCTGACGCCGCCGGGATAAATGACATGAGCGAGATTGTCCTTCGTGTAGGCCAGGACGAAATTCGCGTGGTTCACCGCGTAATTGCCCTGCGCCGGTCCGGCTTTGACTGCCACGGGAACGCCGGCCTTTCGTTGCACCGCAGCGATCGCCGGTTCGGTTCCCGTGAGGCCGATGAAGCGCCGATCGAACAGATCCAGCCAGCGGCGTAGCACCGCGGGTGAATCGCGCTCCGGATCCGTGGTGACAAAGACCAGCTTTACCTGCTCCGCGGTTCGCGCGGGAAGTTTCTTCAACGCGGCACTCAGTACAGCCATGTGCATAGGGCACTGGTCGGGGCAGTAGGTGTACCCGAAGAAAAGCAGCGTGACATGGCCTTTGGTCGCAGCTGCGAAATCAAATGGACGGCCGGATGTATCGGCGAGAACGAAGCTTGGTTTGGGCAGCGGCGGCGTGACCAATGCTCCCCGAAAGTCATCCGCCGTTTGCGCACGGGCCAGGATGGCAGGCGCGATCATCAACCCCAGCAAATAGAACGTGCGATTCATACGGTTCTCCTAATGAACGATCACCGTGCCCTTCATTCCTACGTTGTCGTGAAGGGCGCATATATAGCGGAAGGTGCCGGCCGTTTTGAACGTGACCCGGAATCGCGTCGTTCCGAGCGGCGACTGTGCGAGGTTGGGACGGTCTTGAAATGCGAGCGTCAGCAGCCCGGAGTTCGCGCTGTCGTTAATCGAATTGATGGTTGCATGCCGAGCGCCGTCCGAGTCCGTGGTCACCACAGGCGGAAGTGATGGCGGGCGTGGGTCAGCCGGTTCCGTCCCGAAGGTCACGGTGTGAGGCGTCGACGGGTCCAGGTTTGTCCACTCCACTGTGTCCCCAACACGAACAACAATCGTGTCGCGGAGGAATCGGAAAAGCGCCGCCGTCTGGGAGCCGCCGCCACTGGTGGTAACGATATCGCCGACACCGGCGGTGACTTTGGCCGCCGGACCCCCGTCGTTATCTTCGGCAATGCCACGTTTCGTCAGCCTGCTTGCCACCCCCACGAGCGCCGCTCCGTCTGTCAGAGCTTCGCGGTCGTAGAAAGTCTGTTCGTACGGGAGCTGTTCGGAAGGGTCCAGGACGTGGACCGCGCCGGTCATATCGAAGTGCACAAAACAGGAGAATTTGTAATTGCCGGCCTTTGGGAACCTCACCGAATAGCTCTGCGGGCCGAAGATGTTGTCGAAGGTGCCCATCACACCGGAATTGACGCAGGTAGAGCCGTCGTAGCTGGAACCGTCGGGCGTCGTGCCTGGACAGCCGATCGGAATTCCAAACTGGCCGAAGAAAGGCTGCCGGACCTGGCCGGGCATCAGAAATGTGACCGTGTGGATTTCCGTACTGGCGAGGGTCCAACGGATACTGTCGTTGGCATGTATCCAGTATTCGTTCGGAAGAAAGGCCAACGCCTGGCTTCCCAAATCCCGGCTCTGCATTCCCACCCAGGCCTGCCATTCCGTGGCTTGAACGGTACCGGCGGACGACGCGGTGAGTACGAGAGCGAAGAGCGCACTCGGACGGGGTGGGCTGTTTCGAGCAAATTTCATTAAGTCCTCCTTGGGGCGGTTGAAGACCGCTGCAGACGAGAGTTTGCGATTTGGGCGGCTGAAAATTCCAGTCACACGCGATCACTGGGCCGTCAAATCTCGATCACGAGCTAATCCCCTGAAATGAAGTATGTTGCTCGTGGCTACTCATCGAGAGTGCCGTGGTAAACTCGTCTCCAGGCTCGGAACGGCCTGGGATGAAACCGAGAACCGATTGCGCAGGGGATAACCACCGGCGGGCGAGTTTACGTTTCGGTCCGTTCGAGCTTGATCTATGCGCCGGAGAACTGTCGAAGGGGGGTCTCCGGATTCGCCTTCAGGAGCAGCCCTTTCAGATTCTTCGGATGCTTCTGGAGTCTCCGGGTGCGGTTGTTTCACGGGAGGACATTCGCAAACGCCTCTGGCCCGGCAACACCGTCGTTGAGTTCGATCACAGCATCAGTGTGGCGGTGAGGCGCCTACGCGACGCCCTCTGCGACTCAGCGGATGAGCCGAGGTACATCGAAACTGTTGCCCGGCGTGGCTACCGGTTCATCGGGACGATGGAGCGCATGTCCTCCGAACCTGTCCTGGAACCGTCAGCCGTCCCTTTGATAGAAAGTGGTGCCGCAAGCAGATCGGAAGATTCGGGTCGGAGCCGTTTCCGGCTCGTTCAGCGATGGGTTCCCATTGCGGCGATCCTCGCCGTCATCGTCCTGGTTTGGGCTGGGGTGAAGTATGCGCGTCGCCGGCAGCGTCCTGGTGCAGCGGATCAGCCACTGATCAGGCTCTATCTCGAATTGGGGACCGAATTACCCCCGAGTTCGGAATCATTAGTCAGCGCCGCTATTTCGCCGGACGGCCGGCGAGTGGTTTACATGTCGGGCTCAAAGCTATTCTCAAGATCTCTCGATCAGCCCGCGGGGCGCGAACTGGCCGGCACGGAGGAGGGAAGATCTCCCTTCTTCTCACCGGATGGGCAATGGGTGGGCTTCTTCGCGAGAGACGATCTGAGGAAGGTCTCCATCGCAGGCGGCCAGGCGACTGTCTTGGCCAAGTGCCCCCTAGGTCACGGCGGTAGTTGGAGCGAGGATGGCTCCATCATTGCGGGCTGCAATTTCACGCTGTCCAAGGTTCCCGCAAGCGGCGGTGCGCTGACCCCGTTGACCGAACTGTCCCCTGGAGAGATGGTCCATCGCTGGCCGCAGGTGCTGCCGGGCGGCAAAGCGGTGCTGTTTACGGCCTATCCCGCCGTCACGGGTGTGGATGGAGCGGCGATTCAGGTGATCTCGACCAAGGACCGCCGCGTGAGAACACTCGTACAGGGCGGGACTTGGGGACGGTACCTGACGAGCGGCCACCTGGTTTATCTAAATAAGGGCACCCTCTTTGCGATACCGTTCGATTCGAACGCCCTCGAACTCCGGGGTACGCCCGTGCGCGTGCTTGACGAGATCGCCTATAGCGCCGCATTCGGTTGCGCGCAGATTGACTTTACGCAGACCGGGGCCCTCGTTTATCGAACTTCAAGGACCGGCCAGGGATTGGTAACCGTGCGATGGTTCGATAACTCGGGGGGTACAAGGCCGCTGCTGCCCGTCCCAGGGAACTATCTTTCGCCCACCTTGTCGCCCGACGGCAAACGGTTGGCACTCACATCCGGGGGCGACATCTGGGTCTACGCTTTGGACCGCGGGAGCATGACGCGACTGACCGTCGGGGGCGGTTACACCACTCCGGTCTGGAGCGTCGATGGCCAGTACATCGTATTTCGAGCGGCCCGAGACATGCTGTGGACCCGCGCGGACGGAACCGGTGAGCCTTCGGTTTTGTCACATAGCAGCAATCAACAAACGCCGTGGTCGTTTTCACCGGACGGCAAACAACTGGCCTTCGTAGAGATCGATCCGAAGACGGGAGCGGACATCTGGACCGTGCCCGTGAAATCGAGCCCGTCAGGGCTGCGGGCTGGGAGACCCGAAGTGTTTCTCCGCACCTCTTTTCATGAGAGAGGCCCGGCTTTCTCGCCCGATGGGCGCTGGATCGCATATATGTCCAATAAGTCCGGCGACTACCAGGTGTACGTGAAGGGATTTCGGCATGGAGCGGCGGAGTGCCAAGTATCAACGGACCGAGGCGGCTACCCGGCATGGTCGCGAAACGGGCGGCAGCTGTTCTTCTTGTACCTTGGGCCCACTCGCCAGGTAAAGACCGTGTCCTACAGCGCGTCTCGCGATACGTTCGTTCCTGAGACGCCACGTATGTTTCCAACAAAGATCAGCCACTTCGGTACAACCAGAAGCTATGATCCCGCGCCTGACGGTAAACGGGTGGTGGCTCTCACGGCCGCCGACGATGAGCCGGGAGGCGATAGCCGGCTCGAATTCCTGCTCAACTTCTTCGATGAAGTGCGTCGCCGGGTGCCCGTTGCACCCAATTGACCCACACCGCGGCCGTTGCCGGCGGCGAATGGCATTTTCACTCGGCACTCACTGATTTTCAAACGCGGCACGGATGTACCTGCGCGATGGGCGTTCCGGGATTGAACGGAACCGCCAAATCGGGGTATCGCCCATGCGGCGCTCTTCCGGTCAGCCCGCGAATGGGCGTTTGGAATCGAGAGCGGCGTTGCCGGAGTATTCGCTCCCGGATGTTGGGCAATCTGGATTAGTACCCGCAAACGCCTGATCGGAATCTTGTAGACAATCGACGTCAGCCTGGTGTCACGAAACAGTGGGCTGATCAGTCCAGCTAGGGGACAACCGCCAATTTGAACTGTGACGGTTAAACACGAAAGGACAATCATGAGAATCGTAGTAGTCGGTGGCACCGGTCTCGTAGGATCGAAACTTGTCAAAGAGCTTCGCACGCAGGGACAGGATGTAGTAGCCGCATCGCCCACTTCCGGTGTCAACTGCCTCACGGGCGAGGGACTCGCGGATGCTCTGAATGGAGCCTCCGTAGCCATCGATGTAACAAACTCACCTTCATGGGAAGATGCCGCAGTGCTCAATTTCTTCGAGACATCCACCCGTAACCTCCTCGACCATGAAGCGGCCGCGGGTGTGGGACATCACGTGGCGCTGTCGGTGGTAGGAACCGAACGTCTGCTCGAAAGCGGCTTCTTCCGCGCGAAACTTGCTCAGGAGAACTTGATCAAAGCCTCCTCGATCCCATACTCGATCGTTCGAGCGACGCAGTTCTTCGAATTCGTCGGCAAGATTGCCGACTTTTCCACGGAAGGTAACAAAGTACGCCTGCCTCCGTCACTCATCCAGCCTATGGCAGCCGACGATGTTGCGAGCGCACTCTCCAGAATCGCAATGAGTTCACCGATGAATGGCACAACTGAAATAGGGGGGCCCGAACAGTTTCGCCTAGACGAACTCATCCGGCGCGAACTGGCGGCGCGCAAAGATCCACGCGAGGTAATCTCCGACCCGCAGGGGCGCTACTACGGGATCGCAGTGAGTGAGAGGACACTGATCCCCAGCGAGGACGCGCGACTCGGCAAGACGCGATTCGAGGACTGGCTGCACGTTACGAATTCGTTACCGAAGACGCGTCCGCAGAGTGCGTAATCTCAGCTCAGGGGAGAAATTGTAACTTACGCCCGATGCCGAGGTTCGCATATTAGTTGAAAGTTGGACGCCGGATGGAGCAAGTAAGTAAGAGCGCCGCTATCCAAGTCAGGCGTAACAGGAACAGAGGCGGCGAGAGCGCAACGGGCAAACCGAGATAGCCCTGCACGAAGTTGACGTCCGGAGATAGCTATGCCCTCAGATTCTCCTCGCGTGGTGATTGTCGGCGGCGGTTTTGCCGGACTCTATGCGGCACGCAGCCTAGCCGGCGCTCCTGTGAGTATCACGCTCATTGACAGACGAAACTATCATCTCTTCCGCCCCATGTTGTATCAAGTGGCCACGGGCTTGCTGTCTGCCGACGAAATCGCCGGGCCGTTGCGCTCCATGCTCAGCAAACAGCGCAACGTTGAGGTGCTGCTGGACGAGGTCACCGGCGTTGATCTGGAGGCGCGGCGGGTCCGCCTGTCGCAGTCTGATCTGGGGTACGACTTCCTCATCCTCGCCACCGGTGTTCAATACAACTACTTTGGGCACGACGAGTGGCAACAGTTCGCTCCCGGACTGGCGTCGTTGGAGGACGCCGAAGAGATCCGTGGGAAGGTCCTGTTGGCCTTTGAGCGCGCCGAGAGACTCGCTGTGCTTGGCGAGTCTTCGCCGGAAGCGATTCAGCAGTTGTTGACCTTCGTGCTGGTTGGCGCTGGAACGGTCGGAGTGGAAATGGCTAGCACCTTGGCCGAAATGTCGCGCATGGCGTTGGCGCACGATTTCCGCAAAATCGATCCCCGGGCGACGAAAGTCCTGTTGTACGAGGCAGAATCGCGAGTGCTGCCCACTTATCCGGAGGCGCTTTCGGCCCAGGCGCAGCGCCACCTGGAGGGGCTTGGAGTCAAAGTCCACACCAGCACACGTGTCACCATGATCGATGAACAGGGCATTGTTGCGGGCGGCGAGCGGGTCCTGGCGAGCACTGTGCTCTGGAGTGCCGGGGTACGGGCCTCGCCTGCCGGACGCTGGCTCGCCGCAGCGTTGGACAAATCCGGGCGAGTCCTTGTTCGTTCCGATTTGTCAATACCTGGTCATCCGGAAGTGTTTGCAATCGGCGATACAGCCCATGTCGTCGCGCCGTCGCGTAATTTGCTTGGCTTCAAAGCAAAGGATCCCATGATGCTGCCGGGTGTGGCGCAGCCCGCCATTCAGGAAGGGAGATATGTCGCCCGTATCATTCGTCGACGCGTGCTTGACCTCAAGCCGCCGCCGCCCTTCTGGTATTGGGACAAGGGCGATCTCGCCATCGTCGGTCGTACTTATGCGGTGGCCGATCTACGCTTTGTGCGCTTTGCCGGATTTATCGGCTGGATGCTCTGGGCGCTGGTGCACATTTATTTCCTGATTGGTTTCGCCAACCGTTTATTCGTCCTGTTGCAGTGGGCCTTTGCCTTCCTTACAAAGCGGCGGCAGGTTCGCATCCTCCCGAGCCAGAAGGCGTGACCGGCTTGGCGCGATGTTGCCGCACCGAAACGAGCGACGCCCAAGACACCACACAGGAGATTGTCATGGGCAGAAACACCGGCACTGGCTCGTTGGCGGCGAGTAGCGCCTGGAAGATTTGCCCCGTGTGCACGCTATCGTCCTCACGCCAACGGTCGAACAGTTTACTTCGCGCATCGCGATGCCTACGCGCTGCCCCGCCGCCGGTTGCGGATCACCAGCCGATCGGCCTGCACGGGCTCGGATTCGCATTCCGCTTCGATGACGGTCACCGGGAAATCGGGCGGCGTTACCGGCAGTCCCGTGAACAGCAGACGCGTCTCATCCTGCGCGAACTGCACGGACTCGCCGCTGCCCATCAACTTCGCTGAACGCACCTTCGTTTCCAGCCCGCCGATCGAGAGCGTGTCTCCGTCCCAGAAGTGCACGTGGATGTACAGCGTGTTGCCGCGGCGCGTGAAATTGGCTACCTCGGAATAACTCACTTTGCAGCGATCCGAACCGTAGATAGCCGTGCCGTTGCGCGATAGCCAATCGCCGACCGTTTCCAGCGTGTGAACCGACGGCTCCGGCACCGATCCGTCCGCCCGCGGTCCGATGTTCAGTAAGTAATTGCCGCCGCCGCGCGAGCACGTGATCAGATTCCGCGCAATCGTTCGCGCCGACTTCCAGTCGTCATCGGTTTTGCAGTAACCCCAACTTCCGTTCATGGTCATGCACGATTCCCATGGACGGTCTTCCGCGGTGATCCGTTGTTCCGGCGTGCCAAAATCGCCCGGCAGTTTGTTGCGGTTGTTGAGAATGATCGCCGGCTGGAGTTCGTACGCCATGCGGTTCATCTTCTCGGATTCCCATCCCGCGGCATCCAGCGGCTGTGCGACGTCGTACCAGAGGATGTCGATCTTGCCATAGTTGGTCAGCAGTTCGCGGATCTGTCCGTGAATATATTCGACGAATCTCTTGCGGGCCGCCTCGTCTGTGGCACACCGTTGGCCGTCGGGATGGTGCCAGTCCATCAGAGAGTAGTAGAATCCAACGCGCAGACCTTCGGCGCGGGCCGCGTCCACATACTCCTGTACCAAGTCCCGCCCGCAGGCCTGTTTCGGGGCGCAGTAGTCTGTGTACTTCGTGTTGAAAAGACAGAAGCCTTCGTGATGCTTCGTCGTCATCACCATGTAGCGCTGGCCCGCGCGTTTGGCGAGCCGCGCCCATTGACGGGCGGCGTGCGGTTGGGGATTGAATCGTTTGGCGAGCATCACGTACTCGAAGAGCGGGATCGCCTCCTGCTCGAGTACCCACTCCCTTCGACCGAGGACACTGTAGAGGCCGAAGTGGATAAACATTCCGAACCGAGCTTCGTGCCACCAGCGCATTCGCTGATCGCGATCCGAGTCTCCGGGAAGTGCTTTACCGGTTTGCGCAGCGCCGGCCGGTACCGCCATCGATGCGGCTGCGCTTGCGGCGCCAACTAGAGACAGATATTCGCGTCTGGATAGGCTCATCGAATGGAGGATACCACCGCCGCGACCGCAACTGCCTCCGGTTCCTCGATAACCGCAGCCGAGTTCCGATCAGTGACCGCGCCTACGCGATCTCCCAATGAGCAAGCGCCGGTACTTTCGGGTGAGGTTTGGTGGAGATGTATACGAAACAGGGTTCGGGAGCTTCCCAGTAACCGTTCATCTCGAGCGTCTGATAGTAAACGTGGCCAAATGGAGTCGCCATCCCCAACGATCCAGCGAGCAGTGTCCCAAGAACCAGCTTCTTTAGCATTCGCGCCCTCTGGCAGTTTGTTGCACGACGGCCACCGAATCGCTAAACCGTTGATGTGCGATTCAGGGAATGTAGTGCGTGTGCAAAAAAGAAAGGCCCCCCAAGTCGGAGGGCCCATGCGAACCAGGAGGATCGCGAACTTTTACCGGCGGTGTTTGTCGTTGTCGTGCGTAGCGCGGTCGAAAATCAGGCCGGCAACTCCGCCCGTGATCGCGCCGATCGCCGCACCTCTGCCGCCGCCCGCTAAACCGCCAATTACGGCACCCGCCGCAGCGCTGCCGCCGACGATCGCGACAGATTTACCTGCCGAGCGATCGCGCTCATAGTAACCACCATTGCCGTAGTAGCCGTCCCGGCGATAGTTGTTGCTGTTGTAGCCGTAACCGTTGTCATAGCGGTAGCTATTGTTGTAGCGGTAACTGTTGTCGTATTGGCTGTTGCCGTAGCGATAGGAGTCGTTGTAGGCACGATTCCGATCGTGCTCGCTCTTCTCATATCGCTCGTGATCATCGTGCCGCGAATCTCTTGCCCATCCGTCCCCTGCGAACGTGAGCCCCGCCGCCAGCAATGCGATGATTCCTGAATTCAAAATCTTTTTCATCTCGCTCCCCCCTACACCTGAAGAGACGAGACGACCCCCCTCGCAGTTGCATGTATGAGGGCCAGTTAATGTAATGGAATGTGTTGGTTGAAAACAGCCACCGCCTCTCGGAACCTCGGTTGAAATGACGCATTTGTAGGACGAATTCGAAGCGCAACGCGAAATGATTCAGCGTCGCCGGACGCGCCTCTCCGGCGGTGATCCGGGCGCCCGATTTCAGCCGGATCGTTCGATGCCGCATCAATGAGGCGAGCGCCGTCGTGAGAAGCAGAATCAGGTTCCGTCCGGGACACATCGCCGGTCCGTCGCTGAACGGAATCAGAGAACGGTGCGCTTCGGTCGGCGGATCGAGCCACAACTCCGGAGCGAAGCGATCCGCATAGGGCAGCCGCTCGGAATCGCGATGGAGGAACGGAGCGAAGATCACCACTCCGGTGCCGCTGTCTTGCTTTCGTTAATGGCCCGGCGCGAGTACGCCGGGTCCGCCGCCAACAGCGCCAGGGACCGGTATGTCGCCATTCCCGCCGGATCGAAAGCGAATAGCCGTTGCGGCGCCTGTTGTTCCGGAACCGTACAATTCATCGTGTGCGCCTTGGCCGCGGCTCCGGCCAGGCTCAAGAGTCGGGACGCTCCAGGTAACCGCCGATTTTTCGAAACAATTCCTCCCGCAATTGTCTTCGCCGCGGCCGCGAGAACGTTCCAGTTCCCCGCCGACCGCAACTCCGTCATGAGTTGCGAGAGCCGCAGACCTTCACGTGCCGCGTTGCCGAAAACTACCCGGTTCGCAATTCGTGGCCGGCGAGACTATGCACCGCATGATCCGTCTACAATACTTCCTCGTGGAAACGCCGACGGTCCGCGCGATCGAGGCCGGTTGAGATCAGGACGTTCTTCGGTTCGAAGTGCGAAAGGGCCGACCGCTTTTCGAGCGTTCACCGGGTGCTGGAGGAAACACCCGATCCGTTTACGTTCGGATCCAGAATCACCGCGAGCGGGCGGCCGAAGATATGGGCGCGCAGCGGCTCCGTGCCGTATTTTATTCCGGATTCGCTGCATGCGGCGGACTGCGCGCCGGTCTAGCTCGAGAGGCCGGCCGCCGATACCAGCGCCAGGCGCCGCAAGATGACACCCTTGGCCAGCGTCGGCAAAAAGACTTCGACCAGCCAGCATCACCGGATGGCCCGTCGTGGCGGCGACGCTAGCGGCGCTGCTGTTCCACGATCTTCGTGTAGTGCTGCTTCACCACCGATTCGCCGTACTTCCGCTCCAGCCGCCGAATCGCGAAGTGTCCTCGCGCCATTCCCTGGTAATGATCCATGAACAGCACGTTGATGGTCGCGGCACCCAACGCACCGATGGCGGGCACCGCCCCGGCAGCAGCCTTTTCCGAAACGACAATCCCGAAACGCGCGCTCACGGCTTCGAGCAACCGGACCAGCACAGGTGCGGATTCGCGCGAGCCGGCGGCATTCAAATACTGGATGGCCGCGCTCACTTCCTGAGCCAATGCGGCGCGCGCCGCGAAGTAACCGATTTCCGATTGATCGTCTCCTTCGGCGGGGCCACCCAGCGCGAGCACTTGAAGACAGTTCACGCGCCCTTCCGGAGATCTGACGTCCTCCCCTTCGGTGCGCCCGATCTCCGCAATCGCCCGTAGCATTACCGCGGTGGTGATCGGTAGTTCCAGCGCCAGCGCGGCAATACCAAACGCGCCTGCTGTCGCACCCGTTGCGGCCACGGCGAGCTTCGACATATTCTTTGAGCGAAGCACGCGCGATCCTTTGTCGAACCGGAGCAGCGCGACGTCGAGGCACCGCTCCAACGCCACCGAGACCGAGTGCCGCACCGCGTTGGTCGCACTTTGCGGCAGCCGTTTGAACAACGCTTCCAGCGGCACACCGGCGTAGTTCGCCAGCCTCGCCGCGAATCCCGGATTCTCGAGCAGCCGAACTGCCCGTTCCAGGCTCTCCAGGTCGCCAGGTTCCATCGACGGCGGCATCAACGAGTTTGTACTACTCACAACCACAACTTAGCACTCTGAAATCCGATTCGGCGAACCTCCCGGCCTGTGATACAGTGAATCTTCGAACCGAACCTGTGTTCGCGGCCGATTCATGTCCGTCCAGATCTTTGTCCATGGCAAGTTGCTCGGTATAGACGAGTTCCTCGCTTCTTCTGTTTCCGTCGACTCCGATTCATCAGCGTTTCTCGGACGCTCGCACTGGATCAGTCTGATCAGCGAGTTGCTTCCGCGCGCCTTGTTGGCGGAACTGGGGCTGGCCAGGATACTGCTTGGCGCCAGCGGCGGCGACCAGTTTCTGGTTGTGCTCCCGGCTGAGGTTCGCCCGCAGGCAACCGAGTTCCTGAACGCAGCCGCCGCCGATATCGCGGGCCTCACCGGCGGCATGGTGCGGCTCGTTTATGCGAGCACCGAGAACCTCGGCGATTGGAGCGATGTCCGCAAGCGCCTGAATGAGGAGATGCAGCGCCGGCGCTCGTCCCCGGCGGCGAACCGGGCTCCGGATTTCTTCGCTCCCTTCGAACCCGCCGCCGACCCGGTGGACGAGGCCTATTTCCGTTCTCTCGCGGTTCACCTGCGCGAAGCGCAAACCGTCAGTTGGTCCCCTGAACAGCCGGGCCATGTCTTGATCGAAGGCGGCAAACAGCACTGGACGCTCGACGGCACGGTGGATGCGGTTCCGTTCCTGCGCCATGAAGCGCTGATGGACAATAACGATATTGCGAGTCCCGCACAACTTGGCGAGCGCGCCGTTGGCGCTTCCATCTGGGGAGTGCTTCGCGGAGACGTGGACAATTTCGCCACGCGCCTGCGCCGCCAGCAGACCATCGAGGAACACCTGCAACTGTCCATGATCTACCGCCAGTTCTTTGCGGGCGAGTTGAAGATCCTCTGTTCCATGCCCGACTACTGGCGAAAGGTCAGCATCATCTACAGCGGTGGCGACGACTTTGCGGTTTTCGGAGCTTGGGATGCGCTGCTGCCGCTGGCGCGCGAAATTCACCGCGTGTTCCAGCGCTTTGCCGCCGAAACACTGAAAGAACTGCCCGGCGCGGAGGGGAAGACCATCAGCATGGCCATCGCACTCGCGCCTGAGCCCGATGCGTCGCTGGCATCCGTGTTCGAGGACGCCGGACGGCGCCTCGAAATCGCCAAGAGCACCGACAAGGACTGCATTTACGCCCTCGGGCGCATCCTCGAGTGGAAGCAATTGGCGGACGCGGCCGAACTGAAAGACGAACTGACCCGTATGGTGGGTGAGTTCGGCACGTCACCCGAATATATCAACGAACTGTGCGGCATCTATCGCGAAACCGCGCTGGTGTCGCGGCGCCGCGGGCGTTCCACCGAGCGGCCCTGGCGCTTTCACCGGAGACTCAACCGCATTCTGCCGGTCTCGCGCGACCGTGAATTTCAAAAAGCGCGGACGGCCGTTATCGCCGACCTTGCCGGAAAGAACCCGGCGCACGTCAAGCTGCGTCCCAGCGGGCGCGTCGCGCTCGAATGGGCCAGACTATCCATCGAAGACCACACTAATTGAGGCTCGAGCAACATGGCTGAAAACCAAAGCGAATCGAGGAATCGAGAACACCGGCCGCCCCGCGAAGGCGGACCCGGAGGAGGCCCCGGCCCGCGCGGCGATCGCGATCGTGATCGCGGCGACCGCGGAGAAGGACGCGGGAGAGATGCCGGACGCGGCGGCCGTCCCGAAGGACCGCCCGAAATCGATTTGGACAAACTGATCGCCGACAGCCTCTATCTCGACAACCAGGCCCACATCGTGGTGAGCCGGATGCGCGACATGGACTCCGGTACCAAGACCCAGTTGCGCCGGCTTTACAACGCGGTGCGCCGCGCTGTTCGGACTCCGGAAGGCGAACGCCAGCATCAATTCGTGATGTTGCGCGCGCGCCTCGCCTATACCATCGCGCGGCACTCGCTGCGGAGTCTCGATACGCTGGAAAAGCTGTTGCTGCAGGTTACGCGCAAGAACGATGCGCGCGGCTACGAACGCTTCAAGGACCTGTTCGAAGCCATCATCGCCTACAACGAGTAGGACGCGAGGTTTCCATGAGTTCGCACACGGCGGATACGCAATTAAAACTGATCGGAAAAATGATCCTGGAAGGCGAACTGGAATGCCAGACCGGCCTGCACATCGGGGCCGGCAAAGGATCGCTCGAAATTGGAGGCGCCGACAATCCCGTAGTCAAGGACGCCTTCGGAATGCCTTACGTACCGGGCAGCTCGCTGCGCGGCCGGCTTCGGTCGCTGCTCGAGCAGGCCACGGGAGCCGCGGTTCCCGGTGAATTGGTTTTTCTCTCCAAGCGCAAAGGGCAGGAGGTTCGCATTCACCAAAGCGATCGTCCTGACGACGAGATCTGCCTGTTGTTCGGCCGGAATCCCGGGCGCATGGAGAAGACCAGCGGCGACGCGCTCGAAAGCGCCAATGCCACCCCCGCGCGCCTGTCCGTCTTCGACGCTCCCCTGATCGCCGACAGCATTACGGCGCAGATGCGCGAAAACCTGGATGACGAGTTGACCGAGGTGAAGAGCGAGAACGCCATCGACCGGATCACCTCGCAGGCCAACCCGCGAACGCTCGAACGCGTCCCGGCCGGCGCTCGCTTCAAAGTGCGCATGGTGCTCGATGTTCTCTGCGAAGAGGACACCGCCCTTCCGCCCCGGGTGCTCGAGGCGATGCGGTTGCTGGAAGACGATTCGCTCGGCGGCGGAGGTTCACGCGGCAGCGGTCGCGTGCGCTTCTCCGGCCTCAAACTGACTTGGCGCAATCGCGCCTTCTATGCATCCGGCGGAGGCGAAGAGACGCTCGGTGAAGGCGCCGATCTCGCCGGATTACAGGGCGCGGTGAACGATCCCGGATTCGCCGCTCGACTCGTCTGAGGAGGGCCGCGCGGCCATGAATCCCGGAATCATCGTGCGCCTGCGTCCGGCAGGTCCGTGGCGTATCGGCCCGGCCTCCGGTGCGCGAAACGGTATCGACCCCATCTATCACAGCGACTCGCTGTATTCGGCGATTACGCACGCGATCTCTCAACTCGACTCGCTCGAGGAGTGGATCACCGCAACAGCGAATCCCGGCGAAGGCGAGCCCGCAGTGCGTTTCAGTTCGTGCTTCCCATTTCAGCGCGACGTGCTGTTCGCTCCTCCTCCACGCACCTTATGGCCCCCGCTTCACTCCTCGGGCAAAGTTCGATGGCAGGGCGCGCGCTTCGTGCCGTTGCCCTTCATCAGCCGGCTTGCCGCCGATCAGCCCTTGGAGGAGGATCGTTGGACCGTGGACGGCGCAACCGGCTGCGTGCTCCCCGCCGATCGCGCTCAGCAAGGCCCGTTCCGCACTGCGCTGCGCCGTGCGGCGGCCGTCGACCGGGTTACCGGGGCGACTGCCACCCACACCGCCGCCTGCCTTGAGTTTGCCGCCGAGGCCGGATTGTGGTGCGCCGTGTCATTCGCCACGGAAGATGCCCGCCAGCGTTGGGGTACACCGGTGCAGGCGGCGTTTCGCCTGCTCGCCGATACCGGTTTCGGCGGGGAACGCTCCCGCGGTTGGGGACGCGCGGAAGCCCCGCAATTCAGCGAAGGCACTCTTCCCGAACTCGTGCTCGAGGGCTACACGGAAACGCCCGACATCAGCGTGGATGCCTGGTGGTTGCTTTCCGTATTCTCTCCCGGCGAGCAGGAACCCATCGATTGGAACCGCGGCAACTATTTCATCGTGGTTCGAGGCGGACGCGTCGAAAGCGCAGCCGGGTGGGGAGCCTTGAAGCGGGCCACCCGAATGTTGGCCGAAGGCTCGGTCGTCGTCTCGCCCCGGCCGCCCATCGGCACTGCCGCCGATGTTGCCCCGGAGGGTTTCTCGCATCCGGTCTACCGCTTTGGATTTGCCCTCGCCCTTCCGATTCCGGTCCGAGGAGGTGTGGCGTGAAGTACCGCATCACGTGCTTGACTCCCACCTTGGTGGGTGATGGTCAGAAACTCGCGCCCATCGACTACATGGTCTGGAAGGATCATGTCAACGTGCTCGACCAGCGGCGCATTTTCAAACTGCTCGCCAAAGGGCCGAGGCTCGATTCTTATCTGAACCAGTTGAAGAAGTCCGACAAGCTCGACTTCGCCAGTTGGGGAGGGTTCGCCCAGAACTTCGCCGGGCGCCGAATCCCGTTCGAGCATCCCGGAATGACGGCGTTTTGGGAAAAGGCGCGAGCCGAGAATCTGTTCATTCCTACCTTCGCTTCCGGCCTCGAAGGCCCGTTCCTTCCCGCGAGTTCGGTGAAAGGCGCCCTGCGGACGGCTGCGTTGTTCAAGCGTTGGACGCACGAGACCATTCAGGAAGCTTCCAACCGAGCGGCGGGCGAACGCATGATGCGGCGCATCTCCACCGGCGCGGAAAACGCATCGCTCGGAGCGTCCGGCGCCGACCGGATGAAGTTCCTGGCGGCCGCCGATTCCGGTCCTATTGCACTTTCGCAATTCAAGGTGTACCTGCTGCGAGTCTCCACTATGCAGGCTCGCGGCACCGGCAATTTCGAACTCGGATGGAAGCAGAGCCCGCGCGGTACCGTCGATGGAAAGCGGCCCGACGAAAGTACACCATTATTTGCCGAGATGGCAGTTCCCGGCAGCAGTTTCGAAGGTGAATGGCAGGAACGCGAGTTCCTGAAGCGACCCGAGATCACGCGCGTCTTGCATTGGAAGACCCCCGATCGCACCCAGGTGTTTTCCGCCGCGAACGACTATGCGGCCGAGCAGCTCAAGTCGCATCGCGAATACGCCGCGCGTTTGGGGTTGACGGGCGTCGCCGAAGCGATGTCGGCCGTCGAAGCGCGCCTGTCGGCACTGCGCGAGTCGGGCAACGAGGCGTGCCTCCTGTGCATCGGTTGGGGAGGCGGGTTCCTAAGCAAAACGGCGTTTGCGGACACAAGCGACGAAGCCTATCGCGGGATCCTGCGGAACCTGCCGTTCTACTCGCGGGCCATTCAGACCGGGCTGCCCTTTCCGAAAACCCGGCGCATCGTGTTCCTTGGCAACCGTCCGGCCACCATCTCCGGCTGGGTCGAACTGCGCGTCGAGTAAGTACGCGCCGCGTGGTTCCGGACCGTTCCCCCGGTACCGGCTAAGCCCGCAAGTACATGATCGGCAAAATCTTAGCTCATAGGCTATGCCCATCGTGCTACTATGCTTTTAGAAGCGCGCCCGGCCTGGGTGGCGCCGGTTCCTGTATTCGATATGTACAACGCCTACTTCGGGTTTGGTGAAAGTCCGTTCAACCTGAGCCCGGATCCCAGCTTCCTGTACAGGAGCACACAGCACGAGGAGGCGCTCGCAAATCTCATCTACGGGGTCCGGTCGCGAAAAGGCTTCATCGTACTCACCGGCGAAGTCGGCACCGGCAAGACCACCATGCTCGAATGCCTCCGGGATTTCCTCGAAGGGCAGCGCATCGAGTTCGCCTTCATATTCAACTCCCGCATCAATTCGGATCAGTTCTTCGAAATGATCGCCTACGATCTGAATCTGAAGTGCGAACGCCGGTCGAAGACTGAGGTTCTGTTCCACCTCAACGAGTTGCTGATTCAGCAAGCGAACCAGGGCCGCACCACCGTTCTCATCATCGATGAGGCGCACAACCTCGATTGGGATGTGCTCGAAGAGGTTCGGATGCTCGGCAACCTGGAGAACCGGCGCGGCAAGCTGATCCAGGTCATCCTCGCCGGCCAACCCGAGTTCGATCGGAAACTCGACGCGCCGAACCTGCGGCAGTTGAAACAGCGCATCGTTCTTCGGTGCAGCCTCGAGCCCTTCTGCGAGCAAGACACGGCCGAGTACATCAAGGTGCGGCTCGATAAAGCGGGCATGCCCGACCAGAAGATCTTCACGCCGGAACTCATCGCCGAGATTCATCTCCGATCGCAGGGGATTCCGCGCGTTATCAACGCCATCTGCGACAACCTGCTGCTGACGGCGTTCGCGCTCGAGACGCGCAAGTGCGATGTCGAAATGCTGGACGAGGTAAGCAAGGATATGCGCCTCGAATGGCCCGGCCAACGTCAGCGCCAGAGGGGCGGCCGCACACGCTACGGCAACGACCCGGTCGAGGAAACCTCGACTTTCACCCGCGGCGACTGATCTTTCCCGCTTCCCAATCCGGAGAAGTATAGTCTACGCGATGCGACTACCGGCCGCGACCCTGATTCAACCGTTGCAACCGTTGAGGCTTCTGTAGCTGGATATTTAGGGAGGCGGCAGCGGATTCCGCTGCCGCTCGGTGACGAACGAACGAGATGCAGTAGTTAGATCACACGCTTCCGCCGGAGCAGACCCAATCCGACGAGTCCGCCGAGCACGGTAGCGAGGCTGGCTGGTTCGGGCACGGTCGGCGGTGTACCAATCGAGCAGTCGGGTCCGCACGAGAGTCGCGCCACCTGCTCGTTCTGGGAGAGAAACAGCGTTCCGTTGCTCGTATCCGGCGACACGAAATCACCGCGCGTTCCGCCGTTAGCGATGATCGTGAAAAGATTCGGATCGCCATTCGGCAAGCTCGGATTCAGAAGCCCAACCGTGCCGTCGTTGTTGTTGACGATTACTTGTCCGCTCAACGTCCCGCCACTGATCACGCCCATACCGTCCGGGCCATGACCCGTCGGAAAAAAGCGAATGAACGTGCCGGTCGCGATATCGTACGCGCTGACACCACCCCCGACTGCGATATACGCCGTAGTGCCATCCGGAGAGACAGTGACACCGTCAGGGAACACATTCGCGATCACGCGGAAACTCCCTGCGATCGGGTCGATATCGACCAACCCTTTATTGCTTGCCGCGATGATGTGCCCGTCGACCGGATTCCCCCACATTCCCAGATGGCCGAAAAGACCGTCAGCCTGAAGATTCGGAATGGGAGTGGACGACCCGTCGCTGGCAAACTGGTAATAGATGCCCCCGAATGCCTGCGCTCCATAAACCTGACCGCCGGCCGTGGCCATCGCAAAATTGCAGTTGCTGGTTTGGCAGGTGTACGACGTTGTTGTGACGGCATCCCCAAGGGTCTGGCCGTCGACGTCCGTAAAGGTGTAAATCGTTCGATTCAGCAGACTACCGGTGATTACGTTTCCATTCGGCGCAATTCCTTGCGCCAGCGGACCGTATTGAGCGTTGTATCCGCTGAGGAAAGTGCTGAGTGTAAAGCCGTCGGCAACACCCGCTGGAGTGAGAACCAACGCAGCATGCAGCGGACTTACCAGAGTTAGAAGTATTGGCGCTGCAAAGAGCACCGTTGACCGGCACAGTTGTTTCAAGATCCCCTCCGAAAAGTAACCAAACGTAACGCATGCCACAGGATGCGTTACGTGCTCAAGAAGTATAATGCGTACCTTGATGGGATACAAGAACTACTAGACATCGGCTAAGTACTACTAGTAGTCACTGTTTCCGACTTGAGACAATCGTCGCAAGCCGGGCTGCTAGCGCCGCTAAGCCGACGCCAACAGTTCGAACTTCTCGATGGCGCCCCACACGCCAAGTCCGATCCCTTTGGCCATCTGCGCCAGGTCGATCATGTTGTGAGCCAGGAAGATCAACACCGAATGCTCTTGAGGATCGGACTGCCACCAACCTCCGAATGCTCCGGGCCAACTGACGGATCCCACGCCGCCGCGGCCCAGCAGGTCCGTTTGGTCAGGCTCCAACACCACCGAGACACCCAGGCCGTATCCTCGACCTGCCGCAAAGGGTTTCAGGCCGAGCCATCCGGAGGTCTTGCGCTGGCTGTCTGTGAGCCGATTGGTCACCATCATTCCGAGCGTTTCCGGACGCAGGAGACGCACGCCATCCACCTCACCGCCTCCTACGAATAGCCGGGCGAACTTCAGATAGTCGTCTATTGTGGACCATAGCCCGGCGCCGCCGGATTCGTAGGCCATATCCTCCGGCCGTTCTGCGACGACGACACCACCCCATGTCACTCGCTTGGTCAGCCGTCCCTGTTCGTCGAACCCGTAGGCAGCCGCACGGCGAAACCGCTTCTCTCGCGGGACAAGGAAGCTTGTGTCCTTCATGCCCAGCGGGTCGAAAATACGTCTTTTCAGCACGACCCCGAGGGGGGCGCCTTCGATTCTCGCCATCAGCAGCCCCAGCAGATCGGTCGAGCAGCCGTAATGCATTGCAGACCCGGGCTGGCCGATCAAAGGCAGCTTTGCGAGCCTTCCAATCCAATCGTCGGGCGCGACGTCACTGTCGATATCAGCCCCCAGCGCCTCGCGGTATGCCTGCGCAATCGGGCCTCGATGAAAGTCGCCGTAGGTTAGCCCGGCCCGATGCGTTAACAAGTCTTCAAATGTGATCGGGCGTTCTGCCCGATCCGTTTCACTCAAGGGACCGCTGGGAGATCGCAGTACCCGCATATCTGAAAACTCCGGGGCAAAGCGGGCAATGGGGTCGCTCAGTGCGATCCGGCCTTCTTCCACCGATGTGAGAGCTGCGGCGGAGGTGATTGGCTTCGTCATCGAGGCGATCCTGAAAATCGTGTCCCGCTCCACCGGCAGATCGGCTTCTACGTCCCGCCAGCCCACGCAGACGGTCATGACTTCTCCGTCGCGCCAGGCGAGAGCGGCAGCCCCCGCGAGTTGTCCGGTGTCTACAACCTTCTGTAATGCCGCTTCGATTTCGCTTCTTCTATCCATTTCAGTGGGCTAGGCCCGCGCCTCCTGTTTATTATAGTTGTACTATAAAATAAAATTACTATAAAATCAATACATGGTCGAATCAGTTCCGGAAGGGGGTTCCCGCCGCCGGCAACCCAAAGGCGATAAACGCGATCGGACACGCGCCAAACTCCTGGAAGCGGCCCGATCGCTGATTCGTGAAAAGGGTCACGAACACACAACCCTCGAAGACATCGCTGAAAGGGCCGGGATGACGACCGGGGCCATCTACGGAAACTTCAAGAATCGCGACGATCTGTTCATCGCATTAGGGCAAACCTATTGGGCTCCCATCAAGCCGCGGGTCCCCCCTGGTTCCAGCTTTCCGGCGATCCTGCGCGCTATTGCCGACGCGACGCTTGCGGCACTCCCAGACCGCGCTGCCGCGGTGGTGGGGCGTCTGACCGGCCTGGCATATACGTTCACTCACGAACAGATGCGCGCGCAGGTGACGGCGGTCACGGCTCAAAGCTACGCGCTCGGCGAGCAGTGGCTTCGCACGGTTACGAAAGAGGAAGATCTTCCGATGCCGGCTGACCACTTGGTTCGTGTTCTGCACGCCATGATCGAAGGGCTGGTGTTCCAGAGGTTGCTGACTCCCGAACTGGTGCCGGACGAAATATTCCGGGCGGCCTTCGGAGCGCTGGCGATAAAGCGGGACAACGAATAGCGCGCCGCAAAAGTGCCCTTCGGGCCAAGCAGGTTTTCTGGAGGTGGGAAGGATTGACAGAGCGACAGCGGATTCCGCTGCCGCTCGATGGAAGATGGTTGGGTTTTGAGCGGCTAGATAATCCGTTTACGTTTCAGCAGGCCCAATCCTGCGAGCCCGGCGACAACCAAAGCCAAGCTGGCCGGTTCAGGTGTCGCCGTACCGCCGAACGAGCACCCGTCGCACGATAGCCGAACCACTTGCTCGTTTTGCGAGAGGAACAGCGTGCCGTTGCTCGTGTCTCTCGAAACAAAATCCCCCCGTGTTCCTCCGTCAGCGATAACGCTGTATTGATTCGGGTCGCCGTCCGCCACGTTCGGATTGAGAAGGCCTACCGTACCATCCGTGTTGTTGATGATCAGGTAGCCGTCGAACGTCCCGCCAAGGATGACGCCCATTCCGTCCGGGCCGTGGCCGGGGCTGTAAGTGCGAAGCGCATTGCCCGTCGCCATATCGTACGACCGTACGGTTCCGCCCTGAGCGATGAAAACTGTGGACCCATCCGGCGCAACGGTGATCCCATCACCAAACGCGGCCCCGTTGATGACTCGAAAAGTGCCGGTCAGCGGATCGATATCCACCAATCCCTGATTGCTGATCGAGATGAGGTGTCCGTTGACAGGGTTCCCCCACATCCCCGAATAGCTGAAGAGACCGGCAGACTGAAGGTTCGGAATCGCAGTCGGAAGGAACGTCCCATCGTTCGCAAACTGGTAGTACGTCCCGTAGTGATTGTTTTGTCCGAACGATACCTGAGCGCCGTAGACCTGCCCGCCGGCGGATGCCATCGCAAACATGCAATTGTCGGTTTCGCACGTGTACGGAATCGTCGTCAGGGCGTCCGCCAGGGTTTGCCCATCAACGTCTTTGAGGGTGTAGATGGCTAGGGTTCCAGGCAGCGCACTTCCCGTGATGACGTTTCCGTTGGTGGCAATTCCTTGCGACAGCGGCCCATAAAACCCGTTGTATCCGCTGACGAACGTGCTTAGCGTGAATCCGTCGGCAACACCCTCTGGCGTCAGAACCAGTGCACCATATACGGGCGTCGTTAACGTGAAGAGCGCTGGCGCCAGGCACAGCCCCATCAACCGGCAGAGCTTTTTCAAGAGTCCTCCCAGACCGTAACCCAGACGTAGTTCGTCTAAGAAAAAATAGCTGCTACGTTTGGAAAAGTATATTATGTACCGGTATCTTATTGCAAGGTTGTTAAGTTCACACAGTTCACACTGTTGGTCTCGGACCACTAAGCCGCCCTACCAGTACTAGAACCTGTCGCTTTAAACCCTCACTGATCCTGCTGGCCTGACCCGGTTTTCCTCCCGCCTGCGCATGCAACCGGTGGAGGAGAAAGAATGTCTCACGTGCTCAAACAGCAAGTGATCCGGGCCTGGAAAGACCCGGCTTATCGCAACAGTCTCAGCGACTCGGAACGAGCCGCCCTGCCCGCCAATCCCGCGGGCTCCCTGGAAATCTCGGACGCAGACCTGGGCAAAATCGCCGGTGGATTCGCACTTCCCACCTGGTACAACTTCTGTTCGTTTTACTGCAGTCTCCGCGGTTGTATCACCGACGCGTGGACCTGCACTTGCCGGATCGGCTAGCCCGGTCCACACCTGGAGATCACGATGTCCAATTCGAATGTTATTCGCGCCTGGAAAGATCCCGCTTATCGCAACAGCCTGAGTCCCGGGGAACGCGCGGCCTTGCCGTCGAACCCCGCCGGCATGATCGAACTCTCCGACGCCGACCTTGGGAAAGTGTCGGGCGGACTCCGGCCGCCCAACACCTTGGATTGCACCCAGAATCATTACTGCATCACCCACCTCTTCTACTGCTACACGCTGCTGATTTGCTAATCCGCGGCCCGCACCCGAGCGCGGCCCGGTTCCGGCCGGTACCGCGCTCTCGCCCCGAAGGCGCCGAGAGCGGCGTCCGCAGAATACTTTGGTATCTCTTCGGCCAACCAGCGGGTTGGGCGCGATACGGCCAGATGGGCGCGCGGGACGCTGTGCGACTTTGCGGGATGCTTTCCCGAACGAGGTGTCGCTCGGACTCCGTTGCCGCCGTGGCCGGCAATCTGGACCCACCGGGTGAGAAACATACGGAGCAGACGGGCTCATGGTCTCCAAAACCGGCCGAGTCGTTCCGCGCTTCACTTGGGGAATGGAAAGAAAGGATCGGGAATTTATCTTTCGGAGGGGTGGGTGCCGGCCTCGGTGGGGCCGACACCCGCGTCTGGTTCAGTTGCTAGAAGCCGATCCGCAGACCAAAACGGAACTCGCGAGAGCGGCCCATTGCGGACGACGAACTCGTCGAGAGTATCCTTCCGAAATTGGAACTGTTGGCATTCCCGTTGGGGTTCGAGAAGTGCGGAGTATTGGTAAGGTTGAATGACTCCGCCCGGAACTGAACGTTCAGCTTCTCCGTAATTTTGAAGGTGCGGAAGATGCTGAGGTCGGTGTTCACCGTACCCGGTCCCCGCATTACGTTCCGGCCGACATTGCCGAAGCGGACTCCAGTGGGCCGTGCGAAGGCGGTGGTGTCAAAGAAAGTCCCATCGTTACCCACAAAGCCCAACGTCTGAACATTCGGGTTGATCAAATCGGCGGTCTGCAGGTTACCCGGCATATTCAGGCTGGAGCCGGAGGCTGTGACAGTGAACGGGGTTCCGCTAACGGCGGCAAACAGGCCGTTCAACTGCCAATCGCCGATTATGGCCGCGGGGAGACCGGAAGTGGCCCATTTCTTGCCCTTGCCGAACGGCAACTCGTAGACGTAGCCTAGCTGGAACACATGTGTTCTGTCGAAATTCGACGTGGCCCGGTTCCGATCGAAGACACTAGGCGCGTTCCAGTTGAACTCGGTCCAGTCTCCGTAATTCGCCATGTCAATCGAATGGGAGTACGTGTAGGCCCCTTTCAGGAAGAGCCCGCCGGTCACGCGACGGTTGACGGTCGCCTGAAGCGAGTGATAGTTGCTGTGCGTGCGGCCGTCCCACTCACGGGTGGTAGCGGTTCGACCGAACTTCTGATACAGCGGGCGTCCGTCATCACCCGAGCCCGGAATTTGCGAAGCGTTTATGTCGAGAAAGGCGAACCCGTTCACGGATGCCGTCCCGACGTACCCGATGGAGGTCAGGAATTCGCCCGGGAATTTATGCTCAATGATAAAGTTCCAGGACTGGATATAGCCCCGCTTCAACTCTTGGTTTGCGACGGGATAGCCTAGTTCGGCCGAATTCGGTACCTCTACTCGCCCAGTGCTGATGTCCGGGCAGCAAATCGGGAGAATACCGACATCTCCACCGAGCGGCTTGTTTGGAACACCCGCCGCCACGTAGTTAGGTCCGGTGGTGATGGGTTGATAGCCATTGAGCCCGCCGAACTCGGAGATGACCGTCAGCGGGTACCAACCCCGCAACGCTTGGGCGCCCCACGGGTGCGAGTGGTACGTGATTCCGTACCCGCTTCGAATGACCGTGTTGCTGCGGAACTGGTAGGCGAAGCCCAGGCGCGGAGCGAACAGCTTCTTGCTCCAGCCCACGCCGAGGTCCCTCGGCAGTCCGCCACGACCGCCGATCAAAGCCTCATTCGTACTGGGATCATACGATTCGATACCCATGCCCGCCGAGCGCGTCCTGGTGGGGTACGCCTCCCACCTCACGCCCAAGCTGACGGTGAGTTTGGAGGTGACGCGGTAACGGTCGCGGATGTAGAGAGCCCACACGTTTTCCATGCTGTTCATCTTTATGAACTGGCTGCTCTTGCCGGTATAGGTAGAGGCGCCTAACAGGAATCCCGCGAACCCGTTCCAGCCATTCTCGAATGACGGCGTATCGCCTTGAAAACCGACGGTTGAATCGAGAGCGTCGGGGTTCAGGGCCGTTACGCCTGGGTCGAACCCGAACGCACCTCGCGGGCCTTGACCGAGTTCCGGCTGCCAGTGATTCATCAGATGGTGGAGGTACTCGAGACCAAACCGGATCTCGTGTTTGCCCTTCATCCAGCTTGCGTTGGCGTTGGCCGTAAACGATTGATCGTTCCGGTACAGCGGGTTCCACCCTTCCGTGTTGCCAAGGGAGGAGTAATCGGAGATATAGAAAGCGGGCATTCCGCTCTCTTTCTCATCGGGGCCGTTGGTGCCCGGAATCCCCATCACATCGCTGCCGAAGTTCGTGCCGAGGTCAGGCGGGCGCACGTTTTGCCCAAACCGCGTCCATCCTATGGTGCCGTCAACCAGGAACGTCGGCGATATCGTGTACGTCTGCCCAATGCCGGCCAACTGTGTCAGAGTATGACCCGCACCGACGCCGCCGCCGCACAGACAGTCGCCGCCTGCCGCGCCGAGGCCGAAGCTGCCGTTGACCAGGGCATCCATAACGCTGTACTTGCCCCAGATCTGATGTTTCTCGTTGCGATTCCAGTTAATCTTGGCATCGAGGTTATTTCGATCGAGAGGCTGCGACGCCTGGTTGAAGTAGTTGTTGAGGTCGCCCGACTGGTTGGGTTGGGGAACCAGCGCCAGCAACTTCAACATCGAGGGGTTCAGGCGCGAGGTGGGGATCACGTTGATCCGTCCATTGCTGGCAAATACCGAACGGCCCGTGCCGTCGAGGTTGCCCGAGTACGGATCGAAAACCATGCCTTCCCTGAGCGCCGTAGTGCTGCCCTCGGTGGTTGGTACCAAGATCGCCTGGCCGCGGCTGTCGTAGATTTGATCCCCGAGCATTCGGCTGAAATTCCCTGAGCGAAAATCGGCAGTCGGGACCGAATACAACCCGGACCAGCCCACGCGCTCAAACGTACCCTCCCAATCCGTGAAGAAGAAAAGCTTCCCTTTCTTGATCGGCCCGCCGATGCTGCTGCCGAAAATGTTTCGATTGCCATTCGGTTTGGCGGTGCCCGTACGATTCTCATCCCATGTGTTTGCTCGGGTCACGTTGTTGGCGTTATAGCCGAACACACTGCCGTGAAACTCGTTGGTCCCGGACTTAGTGGCCACTGTGACAGCAGCGCCGCCCGTCATCCCTTGGTCCGCGTCGAAATTGTTTGTCGATATGTTCACTTCCTCGATACTCTCGACGGGCGGGACGTACACCATGTGGTGCGGCATGGTCACCAGAATGTTGGCCGAACCGTCCACTTTCGTATTGTTGGCGCCGCGCTCCTGACCGTTGATGTTCGTCGTGAAATCGCGCTGAGGAGTATCGATCACTGCGTTCTGGAATGCCACAGGCGTGGCGCCCGGAACCAGGTTCATCAGACTTTGGTAATTCCGGTAGCCCCCCAGCGGAAGGCTGGTAATCGCCTTCGATTCCAGGTTGGTATTCACATCGACTTTCGTGGTCTGCAGAACTGCAGCGCTGGCCTCGACGGTGATCGACTCCGCGAGGCCGCCGACCTCCAGGCTGACATCCACGCGCGTGACGTTGTTGATGCGAACAACGACACCCTTCTGGGTAACCGGCTTGAAGCCGGCGGCCTTGATCGAAACGTCGTACGTTCCTTCCTGCAGGTTCGGGATTGCGTAGTAGCCGGTCTGGTCGGTCATAGCCTCGCGGGCTAAACCGGTTGATAGGTTTTTGACTGCCACCGTCCCCTGCGTAACGACGGCGTTGGATTGATCGGTGATGGTCCCGACGATGGAACCATAAAGCACCTGCGCCGAGGCGCCAGGTGAATGAATTGCCAGAAATACGAGGCCGGTAAAGAATGACAGCGTAATGGCCGCATTCGCAGCTTTCCTTCGTTGCTTCACTCTCCTCACCTCCACAGAATTCCGCATTAAGCGGTTTTGATGAACCCTATCGCGTTTTCAATCAACAGTCAAGGCCGGAGATTGGGGCCGTGTCAACCAAGATCCTCCACCCAATCGCCATTCCACGGTCATCAGGATATGCTACTGCACCGGTGGTTTCCCAACGTTGGTATAACCCCTAGCAGCCCGTGGTGGAAGTCAAAATGCGACATAATCACGCGCCTAAGTCATTGATTTGATTGAGGCGGTTTTCCCGTCTCCGAATTTGCCCCATTTCTGCCACGGGCTGCTAGAGTTACCAGGTCAAAGCAAATGCCCCTTGCGATCTCGTCAGCGTACAAACGGTATGTAGCCCTTGGTGCGCGTACGGTATTCGGCGTAGCTGGGGAAACGGCCGATAAGCAGCTTCTCCTCGGCGGCAACCCGGATTTCGGTTCCGATGATGAAGAAAACCAGGCCGGCGAGGAACTTGGGCCACCATGACCACGCGAGCCCGGTAGTGACATACATGCCCAGCATGGCGGCGTAGATGGGATGGCGGAGCCAGCCGTAAACGCCGGTCTGGATCAGCTCGTGGTCCTCGCTGAGCGCCGCCTCGTAGCGCCACTGCTTTCCCAAGCGGTGGGCGGCGGCCCAGGCCAGCACCACGACAAATGGTCCGAGAATCATGGAAGCGATGGATTCGGCCTTTGGCTGGTGGTATCCCGCAGGGCGAAAGTAGACCCAGACCAGGAAGAAGGCTATGAACACGAACGCGATCCCCAGCCGCGATGAAGGCGCGCGCTCAGTCGTCTTCTGGCCGGCGGACTGGCGGCTCGGCTTTAGGAAGGCAAGCACCCATGCGATCCAGCAGAGGATGAGCTCAATCCAGGCGATGTGCTCCAGCATGGATTCGAGGATAATCAGAATTTCCGGCGCTCCGCAAGGCCTTTCCGCAAGAGCTCAGAATTTTCCGTTCGCTCGGTTCGGAAATCCGGTCGCCGTAGCCTTCCAATAACTTGCGCGTCCTCCGGCCCAGCTTTGGAAGAATGGTGCGAGAACCACCCCTGACGGCAAGCGGCTGTCGGTAGACAGGTTTTCGGGGGTATACGAAAGCGCCAATTCTCTATCGAATCGCGGCTGTCCTTCTGTTGCTTTTTGCTACCGGTCATACACTTGGTTTTCGCCAGTCAGGTACCACATGGGGAGTTGATGCGCTTCTTGGCTCAATGCGGTCAATTCACTTTGACGTACAGGGTTTCAGCTGGACATATTGGGACCGCTTTGTCGCGGCTGGATTCTCGCACGGCGTGTTTTATCTCGCGGAGGTATTAGTGTGGCAGCCAGGCGACCTTCCGGCAGAGTCACTGTGTGGGCTCTCGCTCTTTTATTTGGCGCCATCACGGTTGTGAGCACCTCTCTATCCTACCTATTGTTTTTTCAATCGTGATTGCAGTGTGTTTGACTGCAGCGGCCTGGCTCTGAAGATCACCGACGCATTCATCGTCCGGCACAATTTTGCTGTTCCATCGACGTTTCTGGGGAATCCTGCTCTGCCACCGTTGACCTGCCGCGTTTTGTCCTGCCGGCACTCTTTAGGATCGCCACTCGCTCCTGCGGTATACGGCAGTCACACCGACTTTTCCACAGCCATCCCCCACCCTCAACCTACACGAACCAAAACCGCTTACCCACAAATCCCCGCCGCCCCACCCCCCGGGAATTCGACCCCCTCTTGCTACAGTGGGGGCGCCATGGCAACCACCGCCCAGATCCTCGCGAATCGCCAGAACGCACAACTCTCCACGGGTCCGTCCACGCCCGCAGGCAAGGCCGCCTCCTCCGCGAATGCCACCCGGCACGGCCTCTCCGCCGCCGAAACCTCCGTCCTCGCCCACGAGAACAAAGCCGAGTACGCCGCCCTCAGCGCCGCCCTCACCGGCGAGTTCCGGCCCAAAGGCGAACACGAAAACTTCCTCGTCCGCCAGATGATCCAGGCCCGCTGGAAACTCGCCCGCATCGGCCGCTTCGAACAACTTGCGTTCGAACAGATCCTCACCGAACCCGACGGCGATTCCGACCCCGACGCCCGCATCCTTTCCGCCATGTCCAGGAACGGCAACGTGCTCGACAAACTCGAGCGCTATCGCGCCGCCGCCGAACGGTCCTATTACAAGGCCCACCGCGAACTCATGCAGGGCCGCAAAGCCGCGGTACAAATCAAAGCCAAATCCGTCGACGCCGCCATCCTCGATTACATCAACTTCGGCATGCCGCCCGAATCGCAAAACGAACCCGATTCTCTCGCGGCACCGCGCGCCTCGACCGCCCTTCAACCTTCCCGCCGCCGCTGAGTACGGCCCACCGCCGGCACGTTTACAGAGTCGCGCCGGGCCCTCTCGTTACAATGAAGGAAAGCATGAACGATTTCGACATTCGGCAGCAGGCGTTACTGGACGCTTTGGAGACGCGCATCCTGGTACTCGATGGCGCCATGGGAACCATGGTTCAGCAGCACCAACTCACGGCTGCCGATTTCGGCGGACCCGCGCTCGAGGGGTGCAATGAGAATCTCGTCCTCACCCGCCCCGACGTCATCCTCGACATCCATCGCGCGTATTTTGAAGCCGGCGCCGACATGGTCGAAACGGACACGTTTGGCGGAACGCCCCTCGTACTCGCCGAGTACGGCCTTCGGGATCACGCTGCTGAACTCAACACTGCGGCCGCCCGCCTTGCCCGTCAAGCCGCTGCCGAGTTCTCGACGCCCGGCCGCCTGCGCTTCGTCGCAGGTTCCATCGGACCCACGACAAAAGCCATCACCGTCACCGGCGGAGTCACGTTCCCGCAACTCGTCGATCATTTCTACCAACAGTCGAAGGCGCTCGTCGAAGGCGGCGTCGATGTGCTCCTGATCGAAACCAGCCAGGACACCCGAAACGTCAAAGCCGCCCTGCTGGCGGTCCGCCGGCTTTCCGGCGAACTCGGCCGCACCGTTTTTACCATGGTCTCCGGCACCATCGAACCCATGGGCAGCATGCTCGCCGGACAGACCGCCGACGCCCTCTACGCGTCCATCGCGCACGCCGGCGTTCTCTCGGTCGGCCTCAACTGTGCTACCGGTCCCGAGTTCATGACCGACCACATCCGCACGCTGCACGAGATGGCGTCCACGCGCATCTCCTGCTACCCGAATGCCGGATTGCCGAACGAGGAAGGGAAGTATCTCGAGACGCCGGAGTCGCTCGCCGTCCAACTCGAAAAATTCGCGGATCACGGTTGGCTCAACATCGTTGGCGGCTGCTGCGGCACCACGCCCGCTCACATCCGCGCCATCGCTCAGATGGCCGAAGGGAAGGCCCCACGCGCCCATCGGTCGCCTGCTCCGCGCACTTACTTCTCGGGCATCGACCTGGTCGAAGCCGAGGATTCGAATCGGCCGCTGATCGTCGGCGAACGGACGAACGTCATCGGTTCCCGCCTGTTCAAGAACATGGTGGCCGCTGAGAAGTGGGAGGAGGCTACCGAGATCGCGCGCTGGCAAATTCGCAACGGCGCCCATATCGTCGACGTTTGTCTTCAGTCGAGCGATCGCGACGAGATCAACGACATCCCGCTCTTCTACGAGAAGTTGATCCGCAAGATCAAGGCCCCGGTGATGATCGACACTACCGACCCTAAAGCCGTCGAACTTGCGCTCACCTACTGCCAGGGTAAGGCGATCATCAACTCCGTCAATCTGGAGGATGGCGAGGAGAAATTCGAACGCATCTGTCCCATCGCCAAAGCCTACGGCGCCGCGCTGGTGGTCGGCACCATCGATGAAGATAAACTGCAGGCACAGGCATTCACCCGCGAACGCAAACTCGAGGTCGCGGAACGCTCCGTTCGGCTGCTGACTGAGAAATACGATATCCCGGCCACCGACATCATCATCGACCCGCTCGTTTTTCCTTGCGCGACCGGCGACGAGAATTACATTGGCGGAGCGGTCGAGACCATAGAAGCCATTCGGCTGATCAAGGAGCGTATCCCGCTCGTCAAAACGATCCTTGGCGTCTCGAACGTCTCCTTCGGCTTGCCCGCCGCGGCTCGCGAAGTGGTGAACTCCGTCTTTCTTTATTACGCGACGAAAGCCGGATTGGACCTCGCCATCGTTAATGCCGAAAAGTTGGAGCGGTTCGCGTCCATTCCCGAAGAAGAGCGGCGCTTGGCCGAGCATCTGCTGTTCAACACTCCACTCGAAACATCCGATCAGGAGTCGCTGGTGGGCGCGCCCGAGGACTGGCGGCAGCAGACGCACGATCAGAAAGTCGCCATCAACCAACTCTGGATCGCGCAGATCACCGATCATTTCCGCAAGGCCGGCAAAAAGGAAAAGGTCAAGGCGGCGGATCTGCCTCTCGATCAGCGCATCGCCAATTACATCATCGAAGGCACCAAAGACGGGCTCATTCCCGATCTCGATCTCAAGCGAGCGGAAGGCGCCGCTCCCCTCGACATCATCAACGGGCCGCTCATGGCCGGGATGGCCGAGGTCGGGCGCCTCTTCAACAACAATGAGTTGATCGTAGCCGAGGTTCTCCAATCAGCCGAAGCAATGAAGGCCGCCGTCACCCACCTCGAGCAATTCATGGAGAAGACGGAATCCTCGTCCCGCGGAAAAGTCCTGCTCGCCACGGTCAAGGGGGACGTGCACGACATCGGCAAGAACCTCGTCGAGATCATCCTCTCCAACAACGGCTACCGGGTGATCAATCTCGGCATCAAGGTTCCGCCGGAGCAGTTGATTCAAGCCTTCGAGCAGCATCGTCCCGACGCGATCGGATTATCCGGTCTGCTCGTCAAGAGCGCGCAGCAGATGGTCATCACCGGCTCCGACTTTCACGACCACGGTCTGAAGGTGCCGCTGCTTGTCGGCGGCGCCGCGCTGTCCGAAAAATTCACGAATCTGAAGATCGCACCCGCTTACGGTGCCCCTACCTTCTACGCCAAAGACGCCATGACCGGACTCCGGCTGATGAACGAGATCATGGATCCGGCCACTCGCGACAATCTTCTGAAGACTCACACGCACACCCAGCCTGGTACTGGTTTCGAAGGGCCCGAGCGCGGGGCCGCGCCGGAGAGCGAAGCCCGCAGCCCGAAAGTCCGGACGGGCATCCCGATTCCCTCTGCGCCGTACCTCGACCGCCGCGTCCGCGACGTTCCGCAGTTGAACGAGGTCTGGAGTTACATCAATTCCTACATGCTGTACGGCCGTCACCTGGGCTTCAAAGGTAACTTCGAGAAGTTACTCGCCGAGCGCGACTCGAAGGCCCTCGAGTTATTCCACCTGGTAGAAGACGTCAGGCATTGGGCGGCTGGATTTATGAAGGTTCGCGCTGTCTGGCAGTTCTTCGAGGCGGAGCGCGACGGGAACGCTATCCACCTGTACGCGCCGGGCGGCGAGACGCCCCTGCACACCTGGCGCTTTGGCCGTCAGGCGAAATCCGACGGCCTGTGTCTCAGTGACTACATCCTCGATCCAGAACCCGCGCAGCGCGATCATCTCGCCCTGTTCGTCTGCACTGCCGGCGAAGGCATTCGCGACCGCAGCGAACAAGCCAAACTCGCGGGCGAATATGTGAAAGCGCACGCGCTGCAGGCGCTCGCCATCGAGACCGCCGAAGGCTGTGCCGAGTGGCTGCACCGGCGGATTCGCGAGGATTGGGGTTTCCCCGATCCCCCATCCATGACCATGCAGGAGCGCTTCACATCCCGCTATCGCGGCAAACGCTACAGCTTCGGCTACCCGGCCTGTCCGAACCTCGACGATCAGCAGGGTATCTGGAATCTCCTTCACCCCGAGGAGATCGGCGTTCAACTCACCGAAGGCTTCATGATGGACCCCGAAGCGAGCGTCAGCGCTATCGTGTTCCACCACCCCGATTGTGCTTACTTCACCGCTGCCGAGGAGCCCGTTACCGTCTCGGCGTAAGTATGAACGAATATCTCGCGGCGATGCGTCTAATGCGCAGACTTACCGAGGTTATGTCTAATGCGCAACACTACGCCTCGCCTCCCCATGGCAGCCGGCCTCATGCTACTCGCCGCACTGCGGGTTACTCGCAGTTCCGCGCGAGTGTTCAGCTCTCGGCCACCGGCTTCAAGACTTATCAAACCACCAGCGTCGATATTCTCGCGGGGGCGCCCGCGGCGGTAACGGCAACTCCCTCAACCTCCCCAACAGTACTGGGCCCGCGGTTCGAATACCTCCATCTTTCAAGCCGAAAATCAGGTGCTCATCAGAGCCAAAGCCAGCGCGTGTCGGCAGACAATTACATAGAGGATGGAGCTAGTATCAACGCCTCAACTGCGGCGGTGCCCCGTAGTAACTCCGAATCGGGAGTCCGTAAAACAGGTCAGCGTGAAATCCAATACTTACTCCGCAGAGTACGGGCGTAACTCGGGAGCGCAGTTTCAAGTAGTTTCCCAGAACGGCACTAACGACTCTCACGGTAGGGCGACTACCGGCTGGTTCGATACGGACGACATTGGCATCGATATCGGCATAACCCTGCTCCGCGCCGAGAACCTCCACAGCGGCTTCGTCTGGCACTGGCTCATGCAGAATCCCGAGATCCCGAAGGCGCTCGACGCCGTCCACCTCACGCTCATTGCGAAACTACAGTGGCGTCGAAACGGCAACCCACTCCGGATACGCGGCTTACACGCCCATGCATCCACAACGGCTTCGTACTTTGATGAACCCGGCTTGCACGAGAACACGGCCAGCGTCCGACACACGCGTCGAGTACGCCCGCCTCCGTGGGTGTGCCGCCCCGGCCGTTTGCGTCACACTACGTGCTGTAGTTTTTCGATTCTAGCGACAAGGCCATCTGCTTCCTCGCCGTCGCGCGCCGGGAGCCCCGTCACGATGCACTGCAGTTGCAGACGTTGCGTGCGGCCCTCGTGCACGCAGGCATAGTTGCCGTCACAAGCCGTAATCACCGCCGACGAGATCGTACGCAGCCCTTGCGTCGGCACAACGATGCAGAAGACATCGTCACGCCACCGGCCCGCTACCGCTTCCTTCGGGATCGCATTCTTCAGCCGCTTAGCGAAGGCTCCGATCAATTCTTCGCTCACCGGCGCCGGCGAGGTCACGATCAGTTGCATCCAGTTGCGAAGCCACACGTGTACCACTCCGAGTTCCTTGCCGCCTGTCATCGCCCGCCGCAGCAACCGCAAAAACTCGTCGCGGTTACTCAGGCCCGTCGCCGCGTCGGTCTTCTTCGCGCACTCCAGATCCTCCACCCGGCTCTGCAGAACATTGATCTCGCTCTTAAGCTGCACGATGACGGCCTGCTTCTCGGCTCGCAACTGCTCGACAAACTTCTGCATCCGTTCCGTACTCGTTCGCACGGCGGCCCGGATCGTCTCCACCCCTTCGATGCTCATAACCGATTGCAGGTGCAAAAGCTCCGCCTTCAGGTTGCCTTCCGCATCGCTGTCGTTGGCTTGCATCGATTCGAGAAGCTCAAACAGGGCCTCTGACGCGGACTTCATGTCTGACTTCAACCCCTCGATATATTTCTCCGCCCGATCCCGATAAGAACGTAGAATCCCCCTAAGATCCGCTGGAAACTGTTCGTATTCCGTCTCCAGGTGGTTCCGTTCGGCATTTCGCACACGGTCGGAAAGATGGTTCAGGTTCTTGCGAAACAGGTCGATCGCAGCATGGTCTGTCTCAACCATGTACTGGCTCAGCGAGTCCAACGTGCCCAGCAGTGCCGTTACCGACTGGTCCACCGCCGCACGAAGATTCTCGTACGAGTCCATCGACCGCTTCAGCGAGATCATGTCCCTCCCTCCAATATTTCGGCAGACGATCTCGCCTGCCTGTTCTGCATATCGTCAGGAAAGAGGTAAGTATTAGTACGGACAACTCTGCTAGGGATTATCCTCGGAGAATGTCCGCGGTGAGCGGGACATCACGACCTGCTACGCCATGAACAATTTGTTCGCATCCAGGTAGCTCAGCGCCCCGTCGAGCATCGTTTGAAAAGTGCCCTGATCGCGCAACTCCCGCGCAATTCGCCGCGTCAGGCCCATCGTCGCGCGCATCGGCCCCGACCCGACACTCACGCGCGCCACGCCCAACTCGCCCATCCGCGCAATCGGCGGAGCGCCGGAGGTCGCCAGGATGTTCAACGGGCAATCGATTGCCTTTGCCAGTGCGGCAATCGTTTCCTCGTCCGTAACACCCGGAACGAACACCGAGGCCGCACCCGCTTCTGCAAATGCGCGGCACCGCCGTACCGTCTCATCGAATCTCCGCTCGGCCGGCACCGCGCCGTACAGGTACACGTCGGTCCGTGCGTTGATCACCAGCGGCACATCCGATTCCACCCCCACGGAAACCGCGCGCCGGATCGCAGCGCAATGGCTGTCCAGATCCGCGAGTCCCGGCTTACTGTAACTGTCTTCGAAATTGAACCCCACGGCGCCCGCATCGATCACGCCCCGAGCGGTCGCCTCCACGTCACCGTACCCCGCCTCCATATCCGCGGTTACCGGGACGGATACCGCGCGCGTGATGCGCCCGACGATATCCAACATCTCTTCGAGCGGGATACTCTCGCCGTCGGGCCACCCCAACATGTTCGCGATGCCCGCGCTGGTCGTCGCAATTGCGGGGAAGCCCGCGTCTTCGAAGATCCTCGCGCTCGCTACATCCCAGGCATTCGCCAGCACCAGCGGTTGCTCGCCGTGATGCAGTTCCAAAAGCCGCTGTGCCTTTTCCTTTTGCGTCATGATGCACTATCGTCCGAAGATGAAGCGCGCCCTGCGCAGGTCCGCCGCGCCATGCAGTACGCCGCCCTTCTTCAAAATCACCGTCGGCGCGGAGCTGTTGCTCCAGTCCGTAGCCAGCCGGATCTTGTGCCCGAGCGCCGCCAACTGGTCCGCCACATTCTTTCCCATGCGGCCCTCCAGCGTCACGTTTCCCGGCACGAACTCGTGGTTCGCAAACGATCCGTAGAAATGCTCCGTCTGAAACCGCGGAGCCTCCACCGCATCTTGCGGCGTCATCCCGAATTCGATGATGTTCAGCAGCACTTGTAGCAACGCCTGGTCCTGATTATCGCCGCCCGGCGTCGACATCTCTACAAAGAAAGCGCCGTCTTTGGTAACCAGCGTCGGGCTCAGCGTCACGCGCGGACGCTTGCCCGGAGCCAACTGGTTGGCGTGTCCCGGCGTCATCACGAACGATTGCAGCCGCGTGCTCAGCGGGATTCCCGTGTCCCCGGCGATCACACTCGGAAGCCAGGCTCCGCTCGGTGTCGCCGAAAACGCGTTGCCCTGGCTGTCGAACACGTTCACACACGTGGTATCGTGCGCATCCGACACGCCCGCCGCGGCTGTCGTCATCGGCGCTGACGCGCCCAACTCTCCCGGCCGGCTTTCCATCGAAGCGTGATTCGGATCGATCAGCTTCCGCCGCTCCGCCGCGTAATTTTTCGACAGCAGAATCTCTTCGGGAATCTTCGAGAATTTCGGGTCGCCGTAGTAGCGGTCGCGATCCGCGAACGCCAGTTTCACCGTCTCGATCACCGTGTGCAGGTACTGGGGCGTGTTGTGCCCCATCGCTTTCAGGTCGAACCCCTCGAGGATGTTGAGCGCCTCCAGCATCACCGGACCTTGCGTCCAAAATCCCGGCTTGTTCACTTCGTAGCCGCGATACGTGGTCACCTTAGGCGCGTCGCTATCGGCCTTGAAGCCGGCCAGGTCGTCATACGCGATCAGACCGCCGTTGGCCTCCGAAAATGCAGCCAGCCGCTTCGCAATGTCGCCGCGGTAGAACGCGTTCCGCACCGCCTGAATCTTCTTGGCGCGATTGCCGCGCGCCTTCTTCTCGGCCGTCACCAGTTGCCGCAGCGTCTTTGCGAGCGTGGGCATGCGCACCAGGTCGCCGCGCTCCGGGGCCGCGCCGTTCGGGTAGAAAAACTCGCGCGAAGCCGGCCACAGATCCATGATCCGGCGATACGAGGTGAGGAACGCCGCGAACTCCTCTGCAATCGGGAACCCATTCTCGGCATATTCGAACGCCGGTTGCACCACCTGCGCGAACGACATCGTGCCGTACTGCTGCAGCGCCAGCAGCAAGCCGTCCAACACGCCCGGCGTGATCGCGGCCTTGATGCCCTCGCCCGGGATCGGAGCCATGCGGTTCGGATCCTCCCACGGCTCGGGCGTGCGGTGGCTGTAGAAGTCCACTGTGGCCCGCCTCGGCGCAACGCCTATGCCGCTGATGGCAACCACGGGCTTCCCGTTCATTTTCACCAGCAGTGGCATTTCACCGCCCAGCCCGAAACGGCTCTGCTCCGTGACCGCGGCGGCCAGCACGGTCGCCACCCCCGCATCCACGGCATTGCCGCCCATCTCGAGGATGCGGAACCCGGCCGCAACTTCCTGGTTGTTCGCCGCTCCCACCATGTGGTGCGTTCCGCGAACTGCGGGAAACATCGTTGGCGGATCCGCCCGGACGATCGCTGCCAGACACAGCGCGCTGATGAGGAACTTCATAGAGTCTCCCTATTTTCCACCAGCCGCCGGTACTTCCGCAGAAGTTCGTAAATCACCACGCCTCCCGCCGTCGCGACGTTCAGCGAGTGCTTCAACCCGAGCATCGGAATCCGCACGTGCGTGTCGCAATTCTCCAGCAGATGTTTTTGGATCCCGTCCACCTCGTGTCCAAACACTACGCACACCGGAAACCGCGGCTGCCAGTCGAAAAGATCCACCGAATGAACGCTGGTTTCGATCGCGGCAATTTCGTAGCCTCGCGTATGCAGATGCTGTAACGTATCGGCCGCGTGCCATGTGTGCGCCCACGCCACCCGTTCCTCGCTGCCGAGTGCCGTCTTCTTCAATGAGCGGTGCGGCGGGTGTCCCGTGATCCCGCACAGATAGAGCTTCTCAATCCCTGCCGCGTCCGCGGTCCGAAAGAACGATCCGACGTTGTACAGGCTTCGCACATTGTCCAGCAACACGCACACCGGCAGCTGTCCCAACGCTTCGTACGGCGCCGCGGCCTGCGTTGCCAGGTAGGGCAGACGTTCCATTGAGCCGTGCCCATTCTACGATGGCCCGTCCACCCGTCGTCCGCTCCGCGCGCCGCCCCCCGCCCCCGAATTTGTGAAATCATTCCGGACTCCCGTACCTTGAAAGAGCGGGACGCGTCCGGGGCCCGCACAGCTCTTCAACGATGTTCACTCGACGTCAGTTTCTCGCCTCCTCCGGCGCGGCCCCGCTCGCCGCCGCCACTGCAAGCCTCGGCGCTCCTGCCGGCGCTGCGCGGCCCAACCTTGTGTACGTCTTTGCCGACCAGTTGCGATACCACTCCTGCGGCTACGCGGGCGACGAATACGCCCGAACGCCCAACATCGACCGGCTCGCAGCCCAAGGCTGCAATGTTCACCAGGCCGTTTCTTCGACGCCCGTCTGTGCTCCGCACCGCGCTTCGCTGCTCACCGGCAAGTACCAGTCGAGCACCGGCATGGTGATCAACGAACTCCGCCTCAGTCCCGAACACGAATGCTTCGGCCATGTGCTCGCGCGCGGCGGCTATCGCACTGCGTACCTCGGAAAGTGGCACCTATGGGCGAACGAACTTGGCCATCACGAGCTGACGCGTAACGGATTCGTGCCCCCGGGCCGCTATCGCATGGGCTTCGACGAATACTGGGCCGCGTACAATTTCAATCACACCTACTACAACGCGCCCTACTTCCGCGACGATGCGAACCGGCAGATCTACAAGAAGTACGAACCCGACTCGCAGACCGACCTTGCAATCATGTACCTCCGCGCGCGACGCAACGACGCAAAACCGTTCGCGCTGTTCCTCTCCTGGGGACCGCCGCACGACCCGTGGGATGCTAACAACGTCCCGCCCGACTACGCCGAGTTGTTTCGCAACGTCACCCTTCCCCGTCGCCCGAACTACTCCGAGGTCTCCGACCCGTACGCCGACGCGTGGGCGCGCCTCCCCGAAAACTATCCGCAAATGGTCGATTCGTTCCAGCGCGCCTACTACGCGCAGAGCGCCAACATCGATTGGAACCTCGGCCGTATCATGAAGGCGCTTGAAGAGCAGGGCCTTGCGGACAACACCATCCTGGTCTTCACCTCCGATCATGGCGAGATGTTTGGCTCCCACGGACGCCGCGCCAAATACATCTTCTACGAGGAAGCGGCCCGCGTTCCGTTCCTTGTGCGATGGCCCGGCCGCATCCCCGCCAAAAGCGTTTCCGATGTGTTGCTCGGGACACCCGATATCATGCCCACGATGTTGTCGATGATGGGCCTGCCCGTCCCGCGCGCGGTCGAAGGCACCGACCTTAGCCGTCACGTGCTCGGACAAGGGGGCTCAGGGCCGGAGGTGGCGCACATGCAAGGCATGGGTACGACCGCCGCATGGCAGGACGGTACCGAATGGCGGGGCCTTCGCGATCACGAATACACCTATGCCATTTATCGCCGAGACGGCAGCGAACTGCTGTTCCACAACCGTCGCGATCCCTATCAGCTTCGCAATCTGGCATCGGAGAAATCGGCTGCGACAACGCTTCGCGACTATCGCGAGCGCTCCGAGAGGTGGCGCAAGGAACGCAACGACACTTTCGAGTCCTGCACCTGGTACCGCGACCACTGGACTCGCGATCGCAACATCATTATGACCGCCGGCGGCGTTCGTCAGGATCTCGGGGCGCTTCAGCAAGTGCTCGACAAGTGGCCTACCTGCGAAACGGTCGCCACGCATCCCGGGTGAGCAAAGGACACGATGGCGGGCCGACGATAGCCGAAGATACAGGCGGCCGAGCGGCTGTCGCCACGACAACTGCGTCAACAATATCCGGCGTTTTGGTGAAGCCCAATAGCCGCCCCGCTTCGTGTGCATCCCTCTCGTGAAGAGGAACAACCACGCACCCAGTCAAGAAGCCTCGCAGTTGAACTTGCCGCGGCGACCGGCTCACTTGGGCAACTCCCGGCGCGGGAACCGCCGGAACGGCCCCAAATTCCAATCGCGCCTTGTGTTCAGCCCACATGCGCCGATCGTTCCGGTCCGCGGCCACCAGAACGGCGGCGTCGCAGACGACGGTGGTCACGCCGAGCGCCGGATGGCTCGTGCCGTTGGTGTTTGAGCACGTACCTTGCGTCGCGCTTCATCCAGCTCTTCAGCCGTGAATGGTCCGTGTTGCTTTTCCCATTCAGCAATCGCCGCCAAACCAGCCCGCCGCTGTAGTGCCTCGCGCGCCGCGCTTGTCATCCAGGCGAGCGCACGCTCACTCCCTCGCGGCGGCCGCCGCAAGGACCTTTTCGTGAACCTTCGGATCTATCGTAATCGCAAGTTTCGGTGATGGGTTGCCGCGCTGCATGCAAAGTATCCTACTGCAATAGGATAGGACGCGCGAACAATAATCATCATCTATCGGCCCAAGACCGGCGGGCCGAGGTGTGCGCTCACGCCTACGTCGCCCATGACAGCAATGTCCACCCATCGCCGGCGCGACGATGGATCGCAACGCAGATAGATCAGACTCCCCGCTTTGTGAATCTGACTGAGATCTTCGACCCCGACTTCCGCCATCTGCGGGTCTTTCCGCCAATCGCCGGTTTCAAAGCCTTTCAGGTCCGGACCATTGCACGTGAATGCATGGTCCGCTCGCGCGGCAGCATACGCAAGTTCCGCCCGCCGGATGTCCTGGATCGCGAAAAGAAGCTGAGTACGCTCATCGATTTGACGGTATCTCGGCAAGCCAAGCGAAATGATCAACACTGTTGCTCCTGCAATAACGATGCCGGTAGCCGCTGATTGCGGAAACCTTCGAGTGCGTATCCAAGACCCGAATAGGGCAGCAGAGCCGCCGGTCACAAGGCCCCATGCAGCCGTGAAGAAGACCAGCAGGCCAGATAAGTTCGTCGCTCCGGTGATCGCAGTCACGACTATCGGGCTCAGGATCATTGCGGCTGCCAGCGTGGTGCCGTAGAGAACGGGCCGAATCGGACGCCAGAGGCTCACGCCTATGCTCACCGCGCTCGCCGCCACCACCGCAATGATCTTGGCCTGCAGCGCCGTGAATAGTACTCCGCCGCAGAACAGAAACGCTACCGCGCTTGCGACAGCCGTTAAAACACTCAGCAACGCACCCTTCAAACCAGATGCCCTTTATCATTGTGCCGATCGCAAGCGCTCCGTTTCTCGCGCTGATTCCTTAACGGTCGAATCACCGTTACGTTTCAGTGAGCACTCGCGGGTAGTACGCTCCGCGTTCCTGCTGCCCACATCCCGGTAGCGCCCCACCGTTCTCCGGGATCGACGCTCGCACCGAAACTGTATTGTGCGCGCGATCACTACGCCGGAGGCTACATTCCGCCGTGCCGCCGCATTCCGATCGCGACGCAAACCCAGGCCACAGTGAGAAACGCGAACGAAACGGCTGCGGCCGCGAATACCTCCGAGATCCCGCCCAGCAGCATCTCCAAGCTGAAGTGTGGTTGCCGGCTCAACCCGATCGCCCCATTCGTGAGGCCCAAGGAAATCGTGCACAGAGCGGCGAAGATCCCGGCGAGCGACAACGGACGCATGTAGGACAGCAGGCGCTCGCTCGGGCGTATGGCGAAATAGGCCCCCGCCAACGCCGGCGTGAGCGAAATCATCATTCCGATAATGGCGGCGTAACTGGCGCCGCGAAGGGGGTTCATATAAGCTCCTATACTCGGAATAACGCTTGAGCCGGCGAGCTCGTGACATGTCACGATCCGGCTCTTCGGGCGTTATGAAAGCGATGGAGCACGAGTTCGAAGTGTGGCTGGTAAGGCGCATACGCGCTGGCGAGACGGCCGCCTTCGATCATGTGTTCAGGGAGTTCAACGCCCGCCTATACAACTTCCTTCGCAGGTTATCGAGAAGCGCCGACGTCGCCGAGGACCTGCTCGAGGAGACGTGGCTGCGATTCGTTTCCTCGAGTGCGACGCTCGACCCGGACACGCGCCTCGCGCCGTGGCTGTTCACGATCGCCCGAAACCTCTACATCAGCTACTGCCGTTCGCGCGGGCGCGAGCAGTCCTACACTTCGGACGTGCTCTTGTGGCCCGACGAGAGGTCGCCGTCGCCTCTCCAGACGGCCATGTCAAACGAGCTGCAAGCCGGGATCGAAGCTGCGCTGGCCGCACTCCCGACCAAGTACCGCGAAGCTTTGCTGCTTGTCGGCATCGAGCGCATGCGGCCCGCCGAAGCCGCCGCGCTGTGCGGGATCGCGCCCGACGCTTTCCGGCAGCGCTTGAGCCGGGCACGCGCCCTGCTGTCGCGCGAACTGAACGAGAGCGGACTGCTTGAACACACGGAGGAGCGAAGTTATGACCAATGACCCGCTATTTGACGCACTGCAAGCCCTGCCCGAATATGCGCCCGACACGCGCCGCGAAGCCCGCCTTCGCACCACCTGCCACAAGCACATTCGGCGCCGCGGGAAGCGCAGGCAGATCGCGACCCGCGTGCTTCAGGGAGCGACCGCGGTGGTTCTGTGCGCGTATCTCACGTCGGTCCTCTCCGTCGCCCTGCGAGTAGCCATTGGCGCGCCGGGCTGGTGACCTCGACAGCCATAGCATCCCCACGCGCCGGCTTCGTTAAGGATCATGATGAGTGACGGCGATGAGAGCACTGGAAGAACTCGCCCCAAAATGGCCGATTCCCATCCGCCGCCATCAATCAACTCCGCAACCGGCTCCAGAAGTGGACGATCAGCAAGACGACTCCGACTGCACCTAGAACCTCGCCTGCCCGCAACACCCATAGGTGGGTTCCGGACCGTGCTGCCAACATCATTAGAAGGCCCACCATAGTGGAACCGCGACCGATCGTCGTCAAAGAACTGTTCATCCTGACAGGATGGTGACGATCTGGACCCCGCCGTTGCCCCACGTCGCGGAAGCGCGCCACATTTGAGGTTCGTCCAGAGCTGACGTATCGGGGAGTCTCGGCATCTCGCGCCAGCGGGAAGACCCTGGACGAATATCGACCTGAAGAGAAAAGCCGGGCCACACAAGGACGATGCCAATTCCGGATTGGATCGGAACCAGATCGGCTTTTTCTGCGCGGTACCGTAGTGAATACCCCACATGAGCCCAGTGCAGCCCCGAGCCAGCGATGCACACGCGCCATCTACTGTCCCGCCCGCGGTCCGGCATGGCAACTTAACGCCACGCTGGGCGACGCGGCTTGCCTCCAGCTTCGCCATCGCTTCCTTCTTTGCTGTTGGTATGGGTTGCATGGTTGCTAAATCTGCTGGTGTCGGGCCTGGCGTTTGGGCACGCAATGCGGCCGTCTGGGTGATTGGCGCCGTCTCGGCACGATTGGTCGCCCGCATCTGGCCGACTCCCCTCTTCCGCACGGTGTTGGCGCTCACCCCGCTAACGCTGCTGATCAGCCTGTTCAGCTCAGGACAGTCAGGTGTTCATCGCTGGAGATCGCTCGGCCCGCTGAACTTGAATGTCGCTTTCCTATGCCTGCCCGCCGCCGTCGTGGCCATCGCGGCGACAGCGCGGAGCGGATCGCGCTGGATATGGTGGGCCGCGCTGGTTATACAGTCTGAGCTCTGTCTTCAGCCCGATGCTTCGCAGGCCACCGCGTTTGCCGCAGCAATCATTGTCACGCTCTGGACGACGCATTCCAAAGATCACGCTCGTCTCGCAGCGAGTCTGTTCTTCGCGCTCGCGGCAGTTCCTGCCTGGACCCGCCCAGATCCACTGGCGCCGGTTCCCGAGGTAGAGGGCATCATTAAACTGGCCGGTGCCGTTTCCGGAGGCATGGCCGCCCTCTGCGTGACTTCGCTTGCGGCAGTGACGGCGTCTCCGCTCTTCGCACTGAACCATCCCCACGACGATGCGTATCCGCCCGCCGTTGCATTGTTTGTCTACTTCCTCAGTTGCACGTTGATGCCGCTATTCGGCGCCTTCCCTGTACCCCTTGTGGGAATGGGAATGAGCCCGATTATCGGGTTCTGGCTCGGGATTGGCGCGCTCATGACGGTGTGCGATTCCGCCAGCCGACCCCGACGGCAGCCCGCCGCGCCTCATCAAACGACACGTGGTGGTAAACCGTGAGCCTATCCCCCACCACCTGGTCCAACGCGATCCGCGCGCGATGATAGGAGGCCGGCGCGTTCAACTCCGCCAGTCGCGGCGGCCACCAGGAATCCCTGCGCGTCCACCACTTCGTTCACCTTCGCGAAATACTATTCGTGAACTGTCGAGGCGATCCCCTTCAGCCGCGTCTTAAACGTCAATTGACGGTTGCTGCTCTCTCACCAGCGCAACGGTTCGCTCTCGGGATGCGATGCTTCGCCAACAACTGACGAATACGGCCGAGCGTGAGTCTTGCGGACCACTCGGCGGCCGGATCCTTCCTATCTCTCAATCTCCACCGCCTTGATGTTGTTGTCCGTCTCCCCCAAGTCACTCAGCAGGTGGCGTGGGTCGATGCCGGCACGGGCGGGCTTTTGCGGCACCGTTACCGTAATCCTCTGCTTTCCGGAGCCGATGCGGTGCCTCTGAAGGTACGGCTCGCCCTCGTCAAAAACACCGACTTCCATCCAGTCATCCATGGGCACCTCAGTCTCGACGCCCGCTTCGTCTACCACGACCTTGCGCCCTCGCACGTCGAGCGTCACCTGCCAGGCTCCGGCTTCGGTCTGCTGCGCCGTCGCCCGCTCCGTTTCGAATTCCCAGAAGGTGTTCTTCTCGAAGAGATCGTGTAGCAGGTATTGGAACGAATCCGGCGTGACCGCCTGCAACTCCCGATAAAGATCCAGTGAGGTCGCGAGGGGCGGCGCTCCCGAGCCATACTTCTCGAGCAAGCGCCGGAGTGCTGCGTTCACCTCCTCCTTTCCGATGTACCGGCTCAGCGCGTACAGCGCGAACGGACCCCTGCGGGTGTAGGCGAACCTGTCGGTGGCCCGAAGCAGTGGCGGAGCCGCGCGGGTGCGGGGCGCACTAAACTCTTCCCGCATGAGCTGCAGGTATCGGCGCAGATGCTCGGGTCCGAGAGTCTCCTCGACGACCCGCATCGCGGAGTATGTTTCCAGGCTCACGTCCAGTCACCCCGCGCCCTCGACGTCTGCGGGCGCAACTTGCATGCCCCACCACCCGCGCGCGACCCCGTGGGCGACGACTGCAAACACCAGATCCAGCTCTTGCGGGCCGTCGCCTGGATTCAGGAGCGAGAATCCTTCGCCATATTCAATGGTCGCGGCTTCCGTTGCTACACCGATGCCAGGGACAGGCTTCTCGATCAGCCTGATATAGCTGTATGCGTAGGGACCAAACTGCCGGGTGTAGTGATCGAGCGAGGCGCGAACGCTCGCCACCATGCGGCCCAGATTCCCGGCATGCCCAGGGTGATGAAAGATCTGAATCGCGACGGGCTGGCCAGAGCCCGTCGCAGGTGTCCACCGTTCCTCGTGCACCGCGTAGTTGGCCGAGAACACACGATACCGATTGTTGATGGGCACATCCGCGACGTAATGGAAATAGCGTCGCCCGCCTTCCGTCCACGTGCGGCGGAGAGCCCCCGGCGCAACCGCGACCTGATCCCCGCTCGTCCCCACGATCGCCTCGAAGGTGATCGGGTCGCCGCCGACTCGGATCCGGCGCGCTTCGGCGTCGTCAAGCGATGGAACGGCGGGCCGTCGAACGAGTCCATACTGCTTTCGAACCCCGGCACCATCGAGCTCACGATTCCGCTGATAGCCGATAGCAGGCAACCAATCCCGATTCGTGAAGTGGCTGCCGTTCTGAACGATGGAGACATCGACTCCGTTGTTGCGGAAGCCATGCGGCGCCACATGTACCTCGAAGCGGAGATGCAGCGAGTCGCCGGGTTTGAGCGGCTTCTCCAACGCATAAATGCTGTAGCCAAGGTCGTCATCCACGAGCACGGGCGACGCCGGTCGGTCGACCGATACAGCCCCGGTTTCGACCCCTGGGGCGGTGGTCACATGGATGGAGTCGATCGCCGCGCTGCTGGTGTTCGTGAGGACGTAGGTGCCGCGGATCTCCGCCTCCCGCCGATCGGGATAGATTTCGACACGAAGCTTGGTGCTAACGAGGGTTGGGTGGGCGACGTCCGCATACTTTCCGTAGTGCCGCTCGTACTCCGCGCTCCGCGCTGTCTCCTCCGACGCGGAACGGTACCGATTGAGCGAGTTCGTGTTGTAGAAGATGAAACCGCCCAGGGTGACGATAAGCGCCGCGGCCATCGCGCCCACGCCGGCCGTCGCGCGCGTGGCACGACGGCGCGCCACCCGGAGCCGCGACCATAAACTGCGTTCGGCGCCGCGCGCCCACAGTAGCTTTCCCGCAACGGCCAGCAGCACTGCCCACGCCGCCCAGTAAAGCTTGAACCACAGCCACGGCCCGAGGGACGGGCCGAAACCGCGGATGTCCGAGTAGGTCCACCTCGGACCGGATCCATAGATGAGCAGGTGGTGTTCAAGCCCGACGGTGGACGGGGAGACGATGACCCCGTATGCGATCAGTGCCACGAGGTTGCCGGCGTGCTTCTGATTCACCACCGCGTGCACCACGAAGACGAGCAGTGCAAAGAGGATGTAGTCGATGAGTTGAAGTCCGAAGAGGATCCGCAGGTACAGCCCGATCTCGACATCGCAGTAACCCATCCGCATCTGACCGAGCACTCCAGCCGTCACCACGAAGGCCATCCACACGGCAAGCGCGAGACTCAGTCCGAGGAACTTGCCCAGGAAGAGGGCCCATTCAGGTGCCGGGGTCGCGTCCGCAATCTCGCTTAGCCCGGCGTCTCGTTCCCGCCAGACCAACTGACCTGCGTAGAACACGATGAGCAGCGGGATCAGCACCCAGGGAAGCCGTGGATTGTCGGCAACCGGGGCGGTCAGAACGGTGAGGACGTGCGCGGATCTGGGGAGCAGCGAAACTCCCCTGAGAGCTATGAGTGCAGGCATCAACAGGACTACGAACATCGCGACCGCTAGCCCTACCTTCGCATCAAAGTTAAGTAAATCCGGGTTTTGGGCATCAATCATGTACGAAGAGGTCGGCTAGTCATACATGAAAGAAGTGTTGGCATCCAGCGGTCGAGGTCGAAGATTTTCACCGCCCGGCGCTGTTGGGCTGTCAGGTCCGGTGCAAGCATCACGGTCGCCCGACGCCCCGGCCCGCGCGTCGTCGTACGCACCAGGGTCGCGCGGACTTCGGCTAGCTCGCCCATCATCGCGAGGGCGGAGTTGCCTGTTCCAAGCGCGATCTTCGCCAGACTCACAAGCATCAGCCCAAGCACAGTGGCAAAGGTATGCAGACGTAGCGACCCGTCCGCCCACTGATGCGACGGTCCCCAGGGCACCACGCCTCCCTTCTTGGCCCGGCGGAACAGTTCTTCAACGTTCCACTGACCACGGAACCCGTGCACAATCCGGCCCGTGCTCCACAGGTGTTGATCCGTGCACAGCACCCGCCGTCCGAGCCGGGTCTTCTCCAGTTGGCGGCGCAACGCCGCATCTACATGCCAGCGTAAGGTCGGATTGGTGTCGCCTCCGCCGACCTTCGTCACCACGAAGTTCGACAAATGTTCGCGGGCAAGCGTCTTCTTTATCCGTTGCTCCAGGCTGCTGCGCGAGATGCGTTTCGCTTGCACCAGTCGATCCAGTTTGCCTAACTCCGCCTTCGCTTTGCGCAACGCCACCGCAATGCCACGTTTCTGACCCGCCAGCAGTTCCTGGCTCTCCACCACCACCAGCGTGCGGTCCAGTTTGCCGACCTTCGCTCGCACGCGCGCCGCGCGTACTTCGCTCAGTTTGCCAGTCAGCCACTTCATTGCACCTCGCTTGGCCGCCATCTGCAGCGCCTGTTCCGCAGCCGCATGTCCCAGCGGTAACGAGATCAGGCTGTAGTAGCCGGCCACGTCCAGATCCAGTTCCAACTGAGGACTCCAACTTCCGCCATCCCGCACCAGCGTCCGCTGCGCTCGTGGACGTCCCTCCCCCTCGTCCAGCGACTGGTGTAGCGCACTCAACCCATCCAGGCAGTCACCCAGCACGGTTTGATCCGAACTGTTCCCCGAATAGGTCCGGTATAGCAACGGCACGTGGCCCGTCTCGCTGACCAGCACGCCAAGCCCAACCACGCGCAGATCACGCCGTTTGCTCTTAGCATGCCCGCGACGCGCCAACTTGCCGGGTGTTACCGTCGCGATGTGGGTGTCGAAGTTGGTTGTATCGAACGCCAGCACGTCGGCTGAAAGCTCGAACCGGGCCACCGCCGCTTTCGCAATAGCTACCTGCGCTTGCTCTAATTGCTCATCACTGACCTGCTGGGCCACCCGATGGTATGCCTGTCCGCTGAATGCCGAAGATGGCAGACACGACAAGCGCGGCACGCTCTCATCCAGAAACTCCGCCAAGTCCCGCTTGGGTCCGGGCGAGCACGCCCGCTGGATGGCGACCGCCACAGCCAACTCGCCGACAGAGGGGCCGTCCTTGGCGCCCAGGTTGCCGCATGCCCGGTCGATGTGGGTTATCAGATCGAGTTGCTCGGCGACCCAAATCAGAGCGCCGACATCCCCAACGGCACGCGTACCCACGGTTCGCGTGGCGGCGAGATCGGCGACCGGCGCCGCTGTTGCCGGGCCAAGCACAATCTGGCGCGCAACCGAGCGACCACGGGCCGGGTCCCACACCGACTGGGCCGCGATACGATAGCGGCAGCCATTCACATCCCGTTCGAATACATGCATATCTTTCATGTAGCACATATTCGAGGCGAAAGCACGCGCTGACCATCTCTTACAGCACTGGAGCCACCGACAATGCCCTTTTGCCGTTCAGGAATGCGAAGGTAGGGCTAGAGCAACGAGACCGGCCGCACTCTTCGCGATCATCCCCAAACGAAGTCGCCGCGATGGCGCACGTCTGTCGCGCGTGAGTCGCGAAGCTGAACTTCCGGCGCAGCTGGGGAACCGGAATCCTAAGCGTCACGCTGCGCGGTGACCGAGTCGAAAGCGCGCATGGGTGAACACGAGTACGGCCGAAGCGAGAGAGACCCATAGGAGCCGATTCACGATTATCCAGCTCTGCAGTCCGATCAGATCGGTGTTCTTCTCGTGCGGTGTCAACGTGTCCGGCATGACGACAAGGACGGTGATGCGGCATGTGGGATCCAGCAACTGGCCGAGGGTCGGCATCTGAAGGACGTTGACAACCAAGGCAGCCACGATAGAAGCAATGACGAAGAAGAGCACACTGCCCAAATAGCTGACGATGGCTCGGCGTTTCAGCGCTGCCAACGAGAACTGGACCGCCGTGAAGGTGAAGGCGGTGGGCAACGCAAGAACACCGTAGGAACTGAGGTATACGGCCGGCCGAAGCGGGCCCACAATCTTGGGGTCCACGCCAGGCAAGAACAGGGCGGCCAGGATGCCCAGTGGCACGGCGAGCAAGATCAACGCATTGAGAACAAGCGCCGCGAGAAATCGTCCACCCAGGTAGTCGGCCTTGCTGATGGGAGCAGCGAAGACGAGGGAATGCATCCGCGTCTGCGTGTCCCGCGCCGCCGCACTGCCGGCCACGGCAGGGGCCATCAAAATCCAGAGCACGCAGGTGAGGACAGTCTGCCCGGCAATGGCGTATGGGGAATTGACGACGCCATCTCCCGCACCCGCGGTCCTCATGAGCAGATAAGCGACGGCAAATAGGACCGCGAAATAGAGCCAGGTGCGGACGCGGCGCGCTTGGTACACGAACTCAAAGCGGAAGATCTCCCGGAACTTCACGGTCTTCCCTCCGGCTCCTGGTGCTCACGTCGCCGGCCGATTCGTCCTGCAATGGCGCTAAAGTAGACATCTTCGAGGGCTGGCTTGGCCGGCTCAAAGCCGGGACCTGGCGTCGAATCGCAGTAAACGTGGGCGACAGTGCGTCCCCCGTAGCGCTTCGTCGAGATCACCGCGTGCTCTCGTGCCAGATCCTGTTGAGCTTCCCTCGAAATCTCGCAGCTCCAGATCCGGCCGTGAAGCTCGTCAATCGCCCGCAGTGGTTCGGTTTCGAGCAGAATCTCCCCTTTGTCGATGATGGCCATCCTGGTGCACAGCTCACTCACATCCTCGACAATGTGCGTGGAAAGGAGGACGACGCTGTTCTCTCCCAGTTCGCTCAACAGGTTCAAGAATCGCACGCGCTCGGCCGGGTCGAGGCCGGCCGTCGGCTCATCCACGATCATCAGCTTCGGATTGCCCAGCAGCGCCACGGCCACGCCAAACCGCTGCCGCATGCCTCCGGAGTAGCTACCCAGTTTCTGTTTTCGGACGTCCCAGAGGTTCGTTTGCCGCAGCAGTGCCTCCACCACTTCTTTGCGCGCCCGACGCCCGGCAATGCCCTTGAGGATGGCAAAGTGTTCGAGCAGATCCTCGGCGTTCACCTTCGGATAAACGCCAAACTCCTGCGGTAGGTATCCAAGCGTCTGGCGTACTTCATCCTGCTGATTCAGCACGTCTATCCCGCCGAGTTGGACGCTGCCTCCGTCGGGCTCCTGCAAGGTGGCCAGGATGCGCATCAACGTAGACTTGCCGGCGCCGTTGGGGCCGAGCAGTCTGTACATCCCCGCCGGAATCGTGAGCGTCACGTTCTTCAGCGCCTGCACGCCATTGGGGTAGGTCTTGGATACATCGCGAAGCTGTAACGTCATCGCCGCCCCTCGTTCGTGCACAGTGCCTGGGGTTCGGGGGCGTGGTGATTTCGGGGAGCCAGCGCGACCCGCCTAGCAGGCTGCGGAAAAAGTAAGTCGCGCGAATGATCCCACTTACTTGCAATTGGTCCGGTTAGTAAATAAGCGACAGCACACACAGACCCACATGTGCGTGGGCGTGCCTAAAACGGCTGATTTTATGAGTTTTAGTGGCCCTCAGCTCCGCCTTCCGGCGTGGAGACACACTACTCCTCATACAGTCCCTCCGGCAAAGACCGGCGACAGATTCCGGATGCGTACCAAGTTATAGGCGGCCGCTGCCAGCGTGAATCCCCACTGCACCAACTTCAGTCCGCGGTGCCTCAGTTTCCGCATCCCACCGATCGTCTTCATCCAGCCGAAGATCTCTTCCACCCGCTTACGCTTCCGCTGGCTTACCCCATACCCGGCGTGCCGGGTGGTCCGCCCATCAATCGCGCTCTTGCGGCGCTTGTTGTTTTGCGCCACGTGCGGCGTTACCTTCAGACTCCGCGCCTCGGCCACGAAGTCCTTCGTGTCATAGGCCTTGTCGGCGCCCACCGTCACCGGATGATTGCCTGGAATCGTTTCCATCATCACCAACGCCGCATCCCGCTCGGCTGTACCCGTGGCCTGCAGCACTTCCACATCGGCCACCAGTCCGTTGCGGTTCTCCATCAACACGTGGCCGCTGTAGCTCAACTTCGCCTCTTTGCCCCCGCCCTTGCGGGCCAGTCGCGCATCCGGATCCGTCGTCGATTGGTGGGTCTGGTTGCTCCGCTTCTCCCCGTGGAAGTTCACGGTCGGGTTGCCGGGATCGTCCGGCGGCGTCTCTTCGCCTCCATCTACCTTCTTGAAGCTTTTCAGACTGGCGCTGGCTTCCAGCAGTGTGCCATCCACCGTAAAGTGCTCGTCCGACATCAGGTCCAGTTCCCGCGCTTGGGCCACCACCTGATGGAAGAACTCCTTGGCCACCTCCGCCTCGATCAACCGCTCCCGGTTCTTGGTGAACACCGTGACATCCCATACCGCATCATCCAGGTTCAATCCCACGAACCAACGGAACAGCAAGTTGTAGTTCAATTGCTCCATCAGCATCCGTTCGCTGCGGACCGAGTACAACACCTGCAACAGCAACGCCCGCAGCAGTTTCTCGGGTGCAATCGAAGGCCGACCGAAAGTCGAATACATCTTGCCGAACAACGCGGACATCTGCAACAGGATGCGGTCGGTGATCTGGCGGATGGCCCGCAAGGGGTGATCGGCCGGGACGCGATCCTCCGGCGACACATAACTGAACATCGCCGACTGCTGGGTATCGGAGCCACGCATAAAACAATTGTACTGTGTATTGTTTTATACGCCAAGAGCGCACTTACTTTTTCCGCAGCCTGCTAGAGGGTGACATCTTCACTTGTGGTATCTACATGTGGTAATAACTTTACATAATAAAGTTATTTGTGTCAATCAACTTGGCTACGCTTCCTGCCTGCCGCGCCAGGCTTGGAGTCGCCCGCCAGCGCCGTACCTAGGCCACCTACATAGTAGGGATCGCTGGGCTGCCCCGGTACAGGAACGCCCGACGATCCGTTGTGCGACGTCGAGGCGATGCCCTGCAGATAAGGGAGAATCGCATTCCGCGTCCCTTCCGCCGAAATCGTCTGCGTCTCCTCGGTGATGTTCGCCAGTGCAACGTCCGCCCGGTTCGCGAGCGCTTCGGCCAGCAGCGTCCGCAACGGAGGCAGGTCATCCTGCGCCGGAACCTCGATCCTGTCCAGCAGCACAATCTCCGCCGAATTGTGCCTCGCTTCGATACAAGTCGGCCTCCCGACATAGCCGCGCCGCACCTGACACACTCGCAATGCCAGCGACAAACGCCCATAAGGGCATCATGTGCTGGTTCAGCGTGAAATGGAGGAGCGGGCGCTCTCCGTTATCGAGTACAGCCCGAGTTTCGCGGGGCTGGGCTTGCCGGTAACGGCTCATACTCGAAAGCAGAAGGCCAACTGGCTAGGAAAAGAAGAATCTAGAATCCAGGGTGCGCGGCGTATTTCAACAGGGATGACGCGCCGGGCATCGGGGCGGTTGAGAAGCCCTCCGGAGGATAGCTCGCGTGCTGGGCCGGTCAGCGTCGGAACACCAACTGGAACCCCTAATCGGCCGCGCGCCTGAGCAGGGCCGTAAGCACTAGGAGCGCGATAGGGCGCATGAGCCCATTGTCGCGTGAGAGACAACCTCCGTGAGCGCGGCGAAGAGGACCTCTTGCTTGACGGGCTTGGAGACGTAAGCATCCATGCCGGCGGCGATACAATGTTCGGCGTCGCCCTTCATGGCGTGGGCGGTCATCGCGATGATGGGTTGGTGGCGCCCAGTGCCGGCTTCGGCTGCGCGGATAGCGGCGGCAGCCTCGAAGCCGTCCAATTCCGGCATTTGAACGTCCATCAGGATGACATCGAACGGTTGCTTGGCGAGCAGCGAAAGGACTAGCTTTCCGTTGGCGGCGACGCTGACCTGGTGACCCTGCTTTTCAAGCATCGCGCGGGCTACTCGCTGGTTGACGATATTGTCCTCCGCGACGAGAATGCGCAGTTGAGTTGGTGACGGCAATGACGAACGGGCCGCCACGGGCGGTTCGGGCGCCAGAGAGATGCCGAGTGTGGTGAGGATAGTTTGCTTCAGTTCTTCACGACGGATCGGCTTGGCAATGGAGCTACGCGTGGATGTTCCGCGGCAACCGATCATCCGCAACGCCGGGCAGGGTGTATCAAAGTGGGGGAGCGAAGAGTCGATGAGCGCGATGCGGACCTGGTCAAGCTGTGTGATGGCGGCTTCCGCGGTTGATGCTTTATAGACCTTCATGCCCCAGTGCTTGAGCAGAGTGGCGATATGATCGAGGCTCGCTTGACAGTCATCGGCGACGAGGATGGGAATGTCCTTCAACGAAGGTGCTTCCATCTCTCCGGTGGACACTATTTGGACGACGGCCGTGAAGTGGAAATCGCTGCCAACACCGGGCGTGCTTTCAACCCACATGCGGCCAGCCATGGCGCGGGCGAGACGCGAGGATATGGCGAGACCTAGACCTGTGCCGCCGTAACGGCGCGACATCGAACTGTCGCCCTGCTCGAATGCCTTGAAGATCATCTCCTGTTTTTCCGGCACGATTCCGATACCGGTGTCGGAGACTGTGAAGTGGAGCGTGGACTCTGCTTCAAGCGCCGCAATCAGGCGGACTTCGCCCCGTTCGGTGAACTTTACCGCATTGCCGAGCAGATTCGCCACAATCTGGCGGAGTCGGGTCGCGTCGGCGGTGATCAGGGCGGGCACGTCGGGGTGGACGGCGCAGATCAGCTCGATATCTTTCTCCGCCGCCTTCGTCGAGAAGACCCGTGCGCACTCTTCGAGCAACTCGCATACATCGAAGGTAGTGTAATCAAGCTCCATCTTTCCGGCCTCAATCTTCGAGAAGTCGAGAATGCCGTTAATGATGTCGAGCAGGCCATCGGCGGAGTTATTGGCGGTCCGAAGATAATCCGATTGTTCGGGCGAAGTGGATGTGTCGAGGGCGAGCTGAATCATGCCCATCACGCCATTCATGGGAGTACGGATCTCGTGGCTCATGTTGGCGAGAAACTCACTCTTGGCGCGATTAGCTGATTCGGCCGCCTCTTTCAGAGCGGCAGTCTGTTCAAGCTGGACTCGGATGATCCCGGTCTGCCGTCGAGTCCTCCGGATGAGGACGGCTACCCAGCACAGGACCGTGAGCGTACCAGCGAAGACAATGCTCAGAACAATAAGGGCATGGCGAGCGGTCCACCAGGAAGGCTGCTCGAGAACTTCGACCGAGGCTGGGGATTGGAGGAGCAGGCGGAAACTCCGCGGGCGCTGAGCAACATCCCAGTGCATGAACTTCTCGAGATCGTGTCGGAGAGACGTTACGCCGGTGAGCCGCAGGCGGCCGCCTTCCTTCCACGGCGGCAGCACGGAGCCCTTGGGGAGAATCGCCGGAAAGATATTAGGTCCGGACGAAACGATGATGACCGGATCATCGGAGGCAGGGTCATGGCCGATCAGGGTCGCATCGATGCGGACGAATTCAGAATCACGGCTTAGGGCCAGGATCTCCCCGGCATGTACAAGCGGCGGCAAGCGATCGGGGGCAGAGGACGCCTTGCGAACGATCGAATCGATGCAGGTAACGCCGCTTTCGGAATGGGACGGGAATCCGGCGATGTCGATGACGTCGCCCGGATCAAAGGCTCTCGTCTCGGCCGTCTGCACGCATAGGCCGTGTCCACCGTCGCGAACGCAGACCAGGCGTCCTGGCCACTGCACTGTCATTGATCCGCGGACGTGGACGCGATGGACGAACTCGTCGCCGCCGCTGTACCGAAGCAGGTGATCGATCGATTGAACGGGCAGGGCGAAGGGATCGGGTGGCGCGGGCTTGTCGATGGTGAGGGTTTCAACACCCGGGAACAGGAGCGTGGCGCCGATCATCTGGCGATTCTGATTACTGATGGGCGCCGCGTGTCCCTGAATGCGCACCTTCGCATCCACCAGGCGGGCGTAATCCACGCCGTCCTGTTTTACCGTGATGGCTCGGACATCTCCGTCGCGGAGAGTGAGGTCGAGTGAGACGTTTCCTCCGGAAAGGGTGAATGAACGTATGACTCCCTCGATCTCGACCCACTGGCCGTCATCGGCGCCCGAGCGGAGACGAGGAAAACTGATCGGCCTTCCATCATGGGGCAGCGACGTGCGGCCGACGACAGTCAGCTTGCGTAATTGCACGATGGGAGCAAAATCGCCAGGACCGGTCACGCCTTCCAGGTCGACAATCGAACCTGGGCGGATGGGAAGCAGGGGTTCGAGCGGCGCAGAGACGAAGATGGACTCGGTGTTGTCCTTAACGAACATGGCCGCATGGCGGTTGTCAATGAAAGTGTCGTAGTACGTTACAACGGCGTGCAGGCGGACTGGGTAGCCGAGCCTGGCCTGGTCAACTGGAAGGTGGTGCGCCTGCCTAGCCGTAGTGATTGGGAGGTGGAGTTGTGCGAAAGCGCACAACCCGGACAAAGCGGGGGCGAGCACCACAAAGATGTGGCGGCGGGCGAGAAAGACTGCTCTATCTGGACGTTTCACGTTTTTCGAAGGCTACCCGCCTCCGGCACTTATCATATCGGTCTGTTCTGACGATCGTTTAGGACCGATGTGATACCGGACTGACTGATTGTTCGAGAATAGAGTCACGCTTTGGAAGAACACTATATGTTGAGCACGCTAGCAGCCCGTGGTAATAGTGAGATCGGAAGTCCAAACATGTGACTTCTGAAATGTTTCGAGCGTCTATAAGTCATGGCGATGGGAACCAGGCGGAAACGGGAGCGGCAGCAGGATCTGTGGATCGCAACCAGTGATGTGGTTGAGACGCCCGCCAATGCCTTTTATGACCGGCTGAATCAGATTCTGGATGAGCACAAGTTTGATGCCAAGGTGGAGCGACTTTGCCGCAAGTTCTACAAGGATAGTCCGTACGGTCGGCCCAGCGTGGCACCGGGCGTGTATTTCCGGTCCCTGCTGATCGGGTATTTCGAAGGACTGGATTCAGAGCGCGGAATCGCCTGGCGGACGGGTGACTCACTGTCTTTACGGAAGTTTCTGGGCTACGCGCTGGATGAGGCGACGCCGGACCATTCCACGATTTCGCGCACGCGGCGATTGTATTGGCTGGAGACGCACAAGGCGGTTTTTCGATGGGTGCTGAAAATCCTCAATGAAGAGGGGCTGGTCAACGGACGGACGGTGTCGATAGATGCCACTACCCTGGAGGCCAATGCGGCACTGAAGAGTATAGTGCGACGGGACAACGGGCAAAGCTACAACGACTACCTGAAAGAACTGGCCAAGGCCGCCGGGATCGAGAACCCGACGCGCGAACAGTTGGCGCGACTGGACCGCAAGCGAAAGAAGAAGGGATCGAACCAAGAGTGGATGAGTCCCAGTGACCCTGACGCGCGAATCACCAAGATGAAAGATGGGCGGACGCATCTGGCCCACAAGGCCGAGCATGCTGTGGATCTGACCAGTGGGGCGCTGCTGGCGGTGACGTTGCAACCGGCCAACCAAGGGGACACGACGACGATCCACCGGACATTGGCAGAAGCGCAGACTGCGGCCCGCCAGATTAATGAACAGGGCGTCGAAGAGGTGGTAGCAGACAAGGGCTATCACAGCGGTGCCGTGCTGAAGGATGTACATGAGCAGGAAGTGCGAAGTTACATCCCCGAGCCGGAGCGTGGGCGGCGGAACTGGCAGGGTGAGGGGAAGGCGGAAGAGCAGAAGCGGACGTATGAGAATCGGCGGCGCGTGCGCGGCGACCGCAACAAGCGCCTACAGAAATTGCGGAGCGAACTGACCGAGCGGAGCTTCGCACATCTGTATGAGACCGGCGGAATGCGGCGGGTCCACCTCCAGGGTCGGAAGAACATTCTGAAGCGACTGCTGGTGCACGGAGCCGCGTTCAATCTCTCGTTAATCCTGCGCCAGAGCATGGGAGTAGGAAAGCCCCGGCAGTTACAGGGGCTTTCTTTGCAGCCCTTTATGCTGTTTGCGCGCATTTTTTCGTGGCTTTGGGTGAACTCCAGGACAACGGGCCCGGGAATGGGACACTTTGCATCACAAAGTAGCGGCACGATGCCCATGCCGCCGTCCGAGTCAGGCACATATCGAGTGATTTGTTTTGGACTGGCCGCCTGGAAGACACCTACTACTGCCACGGGCTGCTAGGGCAAAAGGCTCGTATCGTTTGCGGCATGTCGAGTTTAGAGAGATGAAGACGAGGATCTGGCGCGGGTACCGGCACGCCCGACAACCCGCTATTCGACGTCGAGGCGATGCCCTGCAGATATGGCAGAATCGCATTCCGCGTCCCTCCGCCGAAATCGCCCGCGACGTCGCGTTGGCAGGATCATCCTGCGCCGGAACCTCGATCCTGTCCAGCAGGCAAGATCTCTGTTCGATTCGCCGCTTCTACAATTGAGCCTCGGTCCAATATAAGCCTGACGCCCCGCGACATAACCGCCCCCGCACTTGGCGATACACTCTTGTTCCTGGCCACGTTCCGTAACGCCGTTCTCCAGGCACGGTTCCCTCGGGCGCGGGCATGGCGGAACGCCGACTATGCGGACATGTAGCGTTCTTTCCTGATGAACGGGTGCTGTGTTGGCTTCAGCACGCCGGCTCACACCGAGCAACACCCGTGTCTTCTTCTTTTCAGTCAGAGATTCCTGGTGTTTTCAGAGGCTCTCGGGGACAATCCGGTGTCCCGTGATCCGAATAGTCACCGCGGGGACGCTCACGCAGTTCTCGCCTTCGAGATTGCAGGCGAATCCCACGCCATTTCCCTTCAGCTGATTTTGGCCGGTGAGTTGAAATGTTTGGTTGACCTTAACCATCGCGACCGCATTACCAGCGGGATCAAAGACGAAAAAGTACGAGGTCGAATCGTACCGATTCTGACCTACGCGCTTCCAGCTTCCGAATAGCGCCGAATTCTGCGGGTCGATTGAGCCGACCGCTGACCAGACGCCACCTGCCGCGAATGAGGCAACGGCTGTAAAGGTAAAGCCCTGTTGATTGATGCGTTCGTTTCTCAGTATCCAGCTTCCCTCGATCTGAGAATCATTTTCGTCACGAGAATCGCCTTGTGCGAAACGAGAATCGCTTTGTGCGAAGGCCGTCGTGTTCATGGCGGGCACGGCTAGTGCAAGCATCGAAAAGGCGCCTAGTAATACGTGAGTCACCTTATTCGTGATCGTCGGTTGGGTTTTCATGCAGTTTCCTTTGAGTTTGGAGATTCGGACATCCGACTATAGCCAGCGGCGTCCGATTTGGTCGATGCATTGGAAGCGAAATCCGAATCACCTGTCAGTCACGAGGTAAGTCACTCAAAAAGCAGGCGTTGTTTAGTCAACGAGGAGATGGTAAACTTGTCCCGCCGTTCAATGGAAGACAGGTCACGACCCCGTTCCGAATCTTCATTGGTTCGCTTTGGTCCGTATGAACTTGATCTGCGCAGCGGTGAATTACGCAAACATGACGTGAGAGTCCGCCTGCAGGAGCAGCCGTTCCAAATACTGGTCGCCTTGTTGGAGCGGCCGGGCGAGGTGGTACTGCGCGAGGAAATCCGCGCAAGGCTCTGGCCCGACGCCACCATCGTCGAGTTCGACCACAGCATCAACGCAGCCGTGAAACGGCTGCGGGACGTCCTTCGAGAATCGGCGGAAAATCCTCGCTACGTCGAGACGGTTTCGCGGCGCGGTTACCGGTTCAAAAGCCCGGTAGACGTCTCGCCTGCGGAGACACCCAACAATCAGGCCGAATCGGCATTAGAGGCGCGGTTGAATCGAGATCCAACCGCACCAGCGACAATGCAGCGGTCCCCTCGGAGCATCCTGATTTCAATCGCACTCTTAGCCGTCCTGCTTGCTGCGGCCGGTACATGGTTGTACTATCGAGCCGCGCCCGCTCGATGGGCGCACCGGATTGCCGTTCCGGAGGCCGATCGTTTGGCAACGGCAGGACTCTACCCCGCCGCGTTCGAGCTAATCATACGAGCGCGCCGGGTTATTCCGGATGACCCGGCGCTGAACAGGGTTCTCCGCGAGATCTCCCACCCGGTTTCCATTCACAGCTCTCCCAGCGGCGCCGACGTTTACGTCAAGGCGTATGACGACCCCGACAGTCAGTGGTTGTCTATTGGCCGAACTCCAATGGAGAACTTCCTGCTGCCACTTGGATATTATCGCTGGAAATGCCAAAAATCCGGATTTCGGACCCTGGAAGCGGCGGCCGGCATTCAGAGCCTCACGATCGACTTCACCCTCGATCAGGAAGGCGGCGTTCCTTTGGAGATGATTCATGTGCCGCATGGTGACTTCCGGCTGTTCAGCTTGAATCCGGTTCATCTGGACGATTACTGGATGGACAAGTACGAGGTTTCCAACAAGCAGTACAAGCAGTTCATCGACAGCGGTGGATATCAGAACCGCCAGTTCTGGCGCGAGCAATTCATCAGGGAAGGCCGCGTGCTTACCTGGGAACAGGCGATGAACGAGTTCCGTGATGTGACCGGAAGGCCAGGACCATCCACGTGGGAAGCCGGCGGCTATCCGTCACGACAGGATGACTTTCCCGTCAGTGGTGTGAGCTGGTACGAGGCGGCAGCGTATTCCGCATTTGCGCATAAACGACTTCCGACGGTTTACCATTGGTTCCGGGCCGCGAACCTCGGGATTTGGTCCGATATCCTGCACTTCAGTAACTTCGATCGCAGCGGCCCTGAGCGTGCTAGCGCGCGCGCTGGCCTCGGACCTTTCGGAACCTTCGATATGGCCGGCAATGTGAGGGAATGGTGCTCCAATGCGACCGGAAAGCGTCGGTATATTCTGGGCGGTGCCTGGAATGACGAGCGTTTCGTCTACAGCAACATGACCTCCATGTCGCCGTTTGACCGGTCGGCAGCAAATGGGTTTCGTTGCGTGAAGTACTTCACTGATGCGCTTCCGGATGCGCTCACCCAGCCAGTCGAGAGCCCTTCCCGAGATCGCCGGAAGGAGCAACCGGCTTCAGACGAGGTCTACCGAATCCTACGAAGTTTCTATTCCTACGATCGAACGGATTTAGAGGCGGTCACGGAATCACTGGATGATAGTTCGGCCTACTGGCGAGCGGAAAAGATCACTTTCAATGCCGGCTATGATCGTCAGCGGGTAATTGCAGCGCTCTACGTTCCAAAAAATACCAAGGCGCCCTACCAAACGATCATTTTCTTTCCGCCGAGAAGCGCTCGCTTCCTGGCGAAGATAGATGAATCCGATATTAAGCGAATCGAGTTCCTGATGAAGACCGGCCGAGCCGTTCTGTTCCCCACGTACCAGGGGACCTATGAACGCCGCGCCGGTGGAGCGCCAGGTCCGACTGCCGAGAGGGACCTGGTGATTCAGCAGGGTAAGGACCTGCGAAGGTCCGTTGATTACTTGGAGACGCGGTCAGACATTGCTCATGACCGACTAGGATATTACGGCCTCAGCGACGGAGCCCGGTTGGGTGTAATCATGGTCGCACAGGAGCCCCGGATCCGTGCTGCCGTGTTCTCGCATGGAGGACTTTCGCCCGAACGAAAGCCCCCGGAGATTGACGAGATCAATTTCGCCAGCCGCGTTCGCGTCCCAGTGCTGATGCTGAACGGTCGGTATGATCTCCTGTACCCGGCGGAAACCGACCAAATTCCGATGTTTCGGTTATTGGGAACGCCAGACGACCAAAAGAAATACGTGCCGTTCGATACCGGCCATGTCTTGCTGCAACAGCAGGATATGAAAGAAACACTACTCTGGTTCGATAAGTACCTGGGGACCACGGGCAAGTAGAGCCCGCGGACAATCGAATTGCCGTGCGCGCTAGTCGCGCAGTGTAGATCTCCAGCAATCTAACGGATCGCATCTCAGGCGTCGGTGACGCCTCAATAGTCGAAGTCAAATCAGGCCGAAGCAATGAGGCGGGCGACGTCAATGGCCAGCCACATGGCCGTATCACGCGCGATGCCGAGGTGGGCCGATTCATGTTCAAGTCCGGCTTCCGGAATGTGTGTCGGCCCGGCCTTCCGCCTGGATCGCTGACGGGAACGCCGTATCTCAGTCTGGATCCGTGCACAGATACGTGCTGGTCGAGCCAACGCAACTGAACCCGGCCTGCTCACCCGAGTCGCGGCTGAATGTTTGAGTTTCGACGCAATCGATTGGCCGGGTCGTATCTGTTCTTGAGCGCGACCAGACGCGGAAGGTTACTACCGAACACGGCTTCCGCTGTCTCCTTGCCGGCATGGCTTTGGTAATTAGCGTAAATCCGTTCACCGGATGATGGCCGGAGCAGCCCGCGCGCGTCTTCGGCCCAGTTCATCAGCGATTGTGCAGCCACCGGATCGTTCCAATCCAATCCGAAACGAATGTGAACTCCTCCAGAAGTGCGAAGTGGGAATGCCGTCGAGTCCGGCGATACCCGGCAAAGTTCGCCGTGCATATAGTGTGTGATCCCGAGCACGGCTTCAGGCGGGGCAGCCGACAGGCGGTCGAGCGTTAGATCGATCACCTCGTTCGACAACTCATTTCGATAGACCGTAGCGATGCACCGGAATCCGGCGTCACGTGCGGCCACAGGCGCTCTGCCCGCGAGATCGCTAAATGGCAGACGTCTGATACTTTCTTTGGCGGGGTTAGCCACTCTTCGCAGAGCCCGAAGCAATCGATCGGCTTCGGATTCCTCACCGGCATGACACAGACTGATGAACACGCCCCGCTCACCGCGTGTCAGGTTCAGTGATGCCTGAAACGAATCTGGCGCGCCGGCCAGAAAGCCGCGGAAGAACGTCACTATGGTCCGCGCGTCTCGAAGCGAGTAGTAGATGTCGCCGGACGTCGCCAGACGAACGGGATGCAGGCGGCACTCAAAGCTGCTGACTACTCCGAAATTCGCTCCAGCCCCGCGCATGCCCCAGAGCAACTCTGCGTCTCTCTCGGCATCCACCGACAGAGTTCCACCCGTCGCCGTGAGCATACGACAAGAAAGCAGGTTATCGCACGCGGCTCCATAGACTCCGGAAAGCCAGCCAATGCCGCCTCCGAGCGTCACGCCGGCAGCTCCGACGCCGGGGCACTGACCCAGCACCGGAGCAAGTCCGTAAGCACCCGCCGCACGCATGACCTCTCCACTCAAGGCGCCCGCGCCGACCCGAGCGGTGCGACTCTGCGGATCGACTGTCACTCTCTTCATCTGAGCCAGGTCGATGACAAGGCCGTTTGACGTTCCCCAGCCCATCGGGCTGTGGCCGCCGCCTTTCACAGCGACTTGAAGTTCATGTCCGTCGGCGAATTCAAGAGCACGAACGATGTCGTCTTCACTGATGCAGCGTGCGATCAGCGCGGGTGTTCGTTCTGTGTTGGGATTCCAGAAGAAAACTCGTCGCGCTTCTTCGAAAGCGGCGTCTTTTGGGGCAACGAGATCTCCTTTCAGCTTCGAGCGAAACTTGGCGATAACATCAGCATCGAGTGCCGGCGGTCGCACAACCTGAGCCGGCGCCCAAGGTGCGGACACACCCACCGTGGCGAGTGTCTTCCGAAGAAAATCGCGTCGGCTACGGGGATTTTCGGAATGCATAGCAATTCGACATTGTGGCACTTCCGTCAACGGCCGCGGGCGACCACTCCTGACGGCTGCTGTGAGGGGCTCTTGGCTCGGGCGGTTGTAGCTGCACAGAGCCGCGTCTACCGCGGTCGAACACGCGTACGCATGACGTCTGACACTGCCCGATGTGTCGGTTTACTGGAATGTGGCACCGAAGGCGTGCGCCGGATTCGATCATCCACGTGAGCGTATAGTCACCATCCCGTACATATGATCTGTCCGAATTACTACCGGATCACGCAAACCGCACCCGGAGCGAATTCCGCCAGTATCGGTCAGCGCCCGCCGGGTATCTCAATGTAGTTCCTTGGAGGGCGGCACGCCACGATCCACCTGAACGCGTTATTTTCCTCCACTCCTCAACGGCCCGAACCAACCGAACCCGGCAACGCCGACTCCCGCGACACCTTGCCCGCCAGCGCCTCATCAAACGACACGTGATAGACCGTAAGCGTATTTCCCACCACCTGGTCCAGCGCGATCCGTGCGCGATTGTACGCCGCCAGCGCATTCAACTCCGCCAATTGCGCGGCCACCAGGAACCCTTGCGCATCCACCACATCGTTCACCTTCGAGATACCATACGTGAACTTCTGCCGCTCCGTCTCGAGCAACTGCTCCTGTAGTTTCCGCCCGTCCAGCGCCACCGTGTACCGCCCGCGCGCCTGCCTCAGCGCCGTCATCTGAAGAGGAGTTCGCGTTTACGCGTCGACAATTGAGGCTCGCTTCGACACAAGTCGGGCCCCGCGAAACATAGCCGCTCTTCACCTGCTGACACAATCGCGCTTTGGCAGCCACAACCACCGTAGGGTGTGATACGTCAAGTTGACGTGCGCCCCGCCGGACGTCGGTACCCAATGGAGCAGACGCATTGGCGCCGTCGGCCCATGTTTCCTTAGGTCGATTGCTAAAACTGAACACTCAGCAGAGCAGCAATCGCAAAACCTACAATCACTAAACCGACGGTTCCCAGCAAAAACTCCTTGAAGTGATGGAGGTACGGTATCGGCATCGGGATATGTTCCATGCCGGGCAGGACCACCCAGGACAGCTTGAACTTGCACACGATGAGCCAGTCGAGGATCAGCAAGTCCACGACGTTGAAGATGAAAAGCACGCCGAAAGCATAGGCGAAGCGTTCCCAGAAGGAGTGACTCTCTAGATTCGCAGTTCGCCAAAACAAGGCCCAAGTGAAGGGAGCCCCGATCAGCGCGCCCAATAAGATAGACATCCGGCGTTCCTTCATCGATCGCGGAGGGACGAGCTTTCGGATCTCCTTAGGATAATGCCCTAAGAATACGCGCGGGTTGAACCGCAGCAAGAGAAGCAGGCATGTCGAAGCGAGGACGGACAGTAAGGCTCCATCTTGTAGAATGCGCGCCGTGTCTACCAAAGAATCACCCTCCTCGATGCGGCCATTGCCCACCGTGCGGGGATCCGTTACGCCCGCTTACGCTACAGCCAGCGACATGAGATTGAATCAGCCAAGCTTACCAGATCAAAGCAACGCCGTAATGTGCCGCCGTTAAGTCGGGTGACCGCGGGCTTGGGGGCAATTTCGGTTGCGCTGCGTCCACCTGGCCGCTTATAAACGCTCATGGAGGTTGGCCGTCCGACTACTCCCCCTGCCGGGATCGGGGAGAGTCGGGCGTTTTGCGACCAAGTGGTGCTCACAGTCCGGTCGTCAGGCGCCACTTCCTCGAAACGCGCGTTCTCATCTCGGTCTCCACAGAACTGGAGGGAAGTACGCACGCTCGACCGCGCAGGTTTGTCCGGATGCCACGTCTGGACTGGACGCAGCCGGCTAGGCACATCGCGTTTCCTCTAGTTGTTTAGGTCAACCGACTTTGGGTCGACCGCGCGCCCAACGGCTGTTACGAAATGCTCCAGTGCGCAGTCGAAAGTCGAATTGTGGGCGCTGCAACCGGGAACGAACACTGGGGAAACCGCCGGCGGCGCCTCCATCGTCAGCGGGGTGCGATTGCGAAGCTGATCCATCGTCTGAGTAGTATAGGTGGTGCGGACAACGAACGCTCCGGTCGTCAGCGACTGGCGGAGTTCGAATACTAACGCGCCGCCCGGAGCGGCGACGTTGGCCTGGTATCCCGGCACGAGCCAGTCGAGATTCAGGAGGCCGGCAAGTCCGGTGAGATTGAAGTTCGAAGCGATCAGCCCGATTATCTTGTCCGATGGAGTCCCCAGCGCACCGGTCATGCTATTGCCGGTGGCCGCCTGCAGCAGCGTGCGAACGATATGCGAGGCCAGATTGGAGCTCTGCACACGAGCCAGATAGGGTGTGCGGTATTCCAGATCGAGCGTTCGGTCGTATAGCCGAAATACTTGGCTGATACCGCCGGCGTCCAACTTCCCCCAGGCAACGTCGGAAGGCGCCAGCCCATCCGCATATTGCATGATGAAGGGATCGAGAGCCGTGTCGATTGTTAGCAGGCCGCCGAGCTTGACGGGCAACGCGCTGGATCCGGCCGTCACGGTAATGGGGGCAGCGGTTACGTCTATTCTGTTTGCCGGCGTGGCTGGCGGCGGCGTCGTGCCCGCGGGGTAATCAAACAAAACTGAACGCAGGAGCGCGAGTTCGGGGGCGTATGTGGTCGCCTGCGCCTGAGGATTCCCGCCCAGGCGTCCATTCACAGCCGCGATGGCCATCTTTTTATTTAATTGCGCGACGCCTGCATCCACCGGATGGAACAACGGATCCGGTGAACTCGTGGAATTTACAGTCGCCGAGGCGGCCGGAAGCAAACCGTTAGCGAAAGCTTCCGCGGTGTCGACAAGCAACGGGGTCCCGTCCGCTCGTAGGTAGAAGGCGGCATTGTCCACTGCGTCGTTACCCGTCAATAATTTCTCTTGCGTTAACCACAGTCGGAAGTATCCGCCAAGAATAGTCTCATTCGTCCGCCCGTTCGGCGTGATTACGGATAGCCCCGATGCGGGGAAGGTTGGATACGAAAGAACCGAGAAGCTATTCAGGACGGAGTTAGGCGTATTCGGCGTCCGCACGGTGTGGCGCCCGAGGATGATCACCTGCTTGAGTCGCGTATTATCGGCGGTCTCCGCCATCAAGAAGCCGCCCCATGACATGGCAAGCGCGCCCAATACTGCGAGATGAACCTGCATGGTCTACTTATCGTCTGTTCTCCGTTTGGTCTTTAACTGAACGTCATGATTCATTGCGTGAGCCTGAACGCCATTGCGAATCCCGTCTATGAACTGGCGCATACGTCGCCAGCCGAATTTTGGTTCGGAGGGGAAATCCAACCGGTAGCGTGCCTCGGGAATTCGAACGATAGGTTTCCTTGCTTCCGGCGATTCACCTTGACGTGAAGTCGCTGTTCCGCCAACTGAAAGCCGCTCGGGTGCGTGGATCAGTGTCGGGCGTTTGTCGTTCCTGATCTTGCCAAAGATGCCGATTCCGAGCCATAAGCGGCTTGGGGTGAAACGTCAAGTTGGGGCACTGTACGCCCTCACTTCCGAGCGGGTCGTCCTCCAATAATCCGCCGCACCCTACTGATGGCCGCGTTTTTGGAACACCTCTTTAGCGACAGGGAGAGCCGTGAACGCATTTGGCCAGCCAGCATAGAAGGCAAGATGCGTAATCACTTCTGCTGCCTGCTCCTGCGTGAGGCCGTTGTCCATAGCCCGGTTCAGATGATACGGAATCTGTGCAGCTTGGCCGTTGGCAATCAGGGCACTCACGGTGACCAAGCTTCGATCACGAGGAGCCAGGTCGGGGCGAAGCCACAAATCCCGGAACAGGACATCCGTGGTGTACTGCACAATTCCAGGAGCAACGTTTCCGAACTGCTGCTCAACGCCCGCCGCGCGTTTCTGCTCAGCTTCCTGATCGAGCGGCAGCAAAGCAGGTGAAGCAGGAGGAAGCTGATCGGCTCCGATGCCTCGCGCGGCAAACACTGCCTTACCCAACTCCACCGCCGAAACAGCGTTGCCCCACCCCGTGTAGAAAGCCAAGTGCGTAATAATCTCTGAAATCTCCCGTGGCTTCACTCCGTTGTCGAGCGCGACCTCGAAATAGTGAGGCATTTCGGCCGTCTGGTTACGTGCGATCAATGCAGCCAGCGTCACGATGCTGCGGTCTCGGAGGTTCAGTTCAGGTCGTTTCCAGAGTTCGGCGAGCGGGCCTTGCGCATACCGCGCCAGTGCCGGAGCTACCGCTCTGGTGTCATCTTGTAGTGGCATCGGTTTCGATTTCCTTCCTTTCATCGGACGCTCACTTTGAGCCCAGGCAAACACCGGCAGCAACACGAGCATTGCGACAGTTCTCATGTTGGAAGATCGCGCTCGTCATATCCGGGCTTTTTGTAGAGTTGGTCGATATTGCCCTGGACCTCGGGTCTGTACACGTCGGCTGCCCAATCCCCAGGCTTCACTTCCTGCATCGCCACAGAAATCGATTTTTCGCTGTAGTTCAGAATTTCCATTACGTCTTTGGTGATCGCGTCGGCCAAGCGCTGCTTCTGACTCTCGGACTTGCCTGGCCATAGCTTCACAACGATGTGTGGCATTAGTCGATCTCCTTTTTCGAGTTCGTGTCGCGCGGTGTAACCTCAACCGTTGCGGAGCGCGCCTGTGCGCCGATCATCGGGCTGAGGTACGGGCTGTCCTTATACTTCATCCGGTACGCGTCGTCGATACTCGCCTGGATGGCTCCGTCGACCGGTTCGAACGTCACTTCTTTAGTGATTCCGGCAGCCGTGATCCGGCCTGCCCTCTGATTCATGGCCGCCCGATACCAACGCGAGGTGCGGCCATTGTATGCACGCGCATAGAGGTGACCGTCGACCACTACCGACCAAATCCAGGTAGGCGTTCCATACGTCTTCCCGTCCTCGCGGAAGGGCGAGATGTGCAGGTCGTCGGTCTCGGCAATTCTGTGCAGTTCATCTTCTGCCCAGGTTTTCATCGGTTCGTCCTTTCGGGCATCACGGCCGCAAGAGCGCCTTGATGGCTCGACGCTCGTCCATGGCACGGTAGCCTTCGGCAACCTGTTCGAGCGGCAGAGTCAGGTCAAACACTTTGCCGGGATTGATTTTCTCGCTTAACACAAGGTCCATCAAGTGCGGCAGATAGCGGCGCACCGGGGCGGGGCCGCCATGCAGGTGCACGTGAGCGAAAAACAGCGCCTGTCCGTCCAGTTCGACTCCGTGCGGAACGCCAACGTACGACACGAATCCGCCAGGCCGGGTTACTTGAATCGCCTGCTGCATCGATTCCTTGGTTCCGACGCACTCCAGCACAGAATCGGCACCAACGCCATTCGTCAGCTCCTTGATCCGCGCAATGCCTTCCTCACCGCGTTCGGACACAACGTCTGTCGCGCCAAACTCTCGCGCCAGCCTCTGTCGCGATTCGTGGCGGCTCATGGCAATGATTCGCCCGGCTCCCATCTGCCTGGCCGCGAGCACCGCGAGCAGACCCACCGCCCCGTCCCCAACTACCACCGCGGTCGATCCCGGTTTTACATTGGCGGCATCGGCTGCGAACCACCCTGTGCCGAGAACGTCGGAAGCTGCCAATAGGCTCGGTATAAGATCGCGAGACGGCGCCTCGGGCGCCGGCACCAGGGTCCCATCGGCGAGAGGAACCCGCAGGAACGGCGCTTGCGCTCTCGTCACGAATTCTCGCTGGGCGCACGATGACTGATAACCGTGTTGGCAGTGTGGGCAGGTGTTGTCGGAGGTCGCGAACGAACCCACAACGAACTGACCCGGCTTCACGGATTTCACCGCACGGCCGACTTCTTCGACGAATCCGCAGTATTCGTGCCCCATTGGCGTCGGGCCGTTCGTCGCTTGTATGCCTCGATACGGCCAGAGATCCGATCCGCAAACGCATGTCGCCGCCATGCGGATTACGGCATCTGTCGGTTTTTCGATTCTGGGATCTTCCCGATCTTCGAACCGGATGTCACGGGGTCCGTACAAAACTGTTCCTCGCATAGTTCTCCTCTATCGGTTGCTTAACTTTTCCATCTGCTCCGGGTAACGGGCACCTTGCACTGGTATCCGTTCAGCGGCCTCTTCGATGTCTCTCAGTTCACTTGTTGTAAGCTTCACCGCCGCGGCTCCGATGTTCTCTTCCAGGCGATGCAGTTTGGTCGTGCCGGGAATAGGCACGATCCAAGGCTTCTGCGCTAACAACCACGCAAGCGCGATTTGGCCCGGCGTGGCGTTCTTTCGCTTCGCGATGGCCTCCAGCAGACCGACCAAGGCCAAGTTGGCCTTCCGGTTTTCGGCATTGAAGCGAGGCACGGAATTGCGGAAGTCGGAACTGTCAAAGGTCGTGTTTTGGTCGATCTTCCCCGTGAGGAAACCCTTCCCGAGCGGGCTGAATGGAACGAAGCCGATCCCCAGTTCTTCGAGGGTCGGCAGGACTTCCCGTTCCGGTTCGCGATACCACAGCGAATACTCGCTCTGCACGGCAGTCACCGGCTGAACAGCGTGTGCACGGCGAATCGTGGTTGCCGCTGCTTCGGACAGGCCGAAATGTTTGACCTTACCCACCTGGATCAGGTCCTTAACCGCGCCCGCCACGTCTTCAATCGGAACGTCGGGATCAACCCGGTGCTGGTAATACAAGTCGATGGTGTCAACCCGCAGTCGCTTGAGGGAGCCCTCGACAGCCTGCTTGATGTGCTCCGGTCGGGAATTCAGCCTGCTCCACCTGGTTTCGTCCTCGGACCCGGCCGCCCAACCGAACTTCGTTGCGATCACCACCTGGCTCCGGAAGGGAGCGAGGGCCTCGCCGACCAGTTCCTCGTTCGTGTATGGACCGTATACCTCGGCCGTATCGAAAAACGTGACGCCCCGCTCTGCGGCGGACCGCAGCAGCGAGATCATCGCGTGCCGGTCCGGAATCGGGCTGTAGGACCAACTCATCCCCATGCAACCGAGACCGAGAGCAGACACTTCAAGGGTGCTCTGACCCAGCTTACGTTTTGGCATACTCAATATCGCTCCCAAGTAACACGCCAATGCTCATCGCCACGAGTAGATTTGATGATCAGTTGATTGCCCGAAAACTCATAGGAACGCGGTAGGTCCTTACCGACCAGGGTGCGGACCAGCGCGCCCTCGATATGGAACGTGAACGTATGAGTGCGATCGTCCACCCGGTATGTACCCCACGATGCTTCATAGCCGCCTTGCGAGTACTGCTCGGGCCCGGCGGCCTTGGCAGCTTGCGGATGCCGGTCCATCACCTGGACGGATGCGTGCCCGTCACGGGTGAAAACAAACAGTCCGCTGCAATCGACGTCGCGAATCTTGCCGTCGGCTCCGGGCTGTTCGAGCCGGGCCAGGCGCCACGCTCCAGCAAAACGATCTCGGGCGTCACTACGGTCCTGGCCCGCGCCGGCCGCCACCAGCAACAGGGCGGCCAGGAGTGCCATTGGGTTTCTCATCAGATTCAAACCCCAATTTCAAATTAGCCGGGGCTCGTCCCTTAGCGCTTTCCCGATCCTGCCGATTCTTTGCCTGATCCTGTTTATCGTGTGGCTTTTGTGCACCTGATTGCCGTCGCCGCGGTACGCTGAAGACAAGGTGGCACGAATGGCAAAAGCAAAACAACAGGAACCAGACCGCAATCCGGCATTGATCGAGCTCAGAAGAGTGCTGGCCGGCAGGATTGCCGGGCACGCAGTATCGGCCGGAGAACATCCAACATCGGTACCCGGACTGACACTATACCGCCGGAACTCCCCGAGCCCATGCCATCGAGGCAGCTACGAACCAAGTCTCAACGTGTTCGCCCAAGGTCGCAAGCGGATCAATTTAGGAGGTACCGAATATCTCTGCGACGGATCGTCGTTTCTGGTTTCATCGATCGACATTCCTGTTCAAAGCCAGATCGTCGAGGCATCCGAAGACGTTCCGCTTCTTTCGATGCTTCTCCGGTTGGACATGCCGATGGTAGGCGAGGTGCTGAGCCTGGAGGACCTGCCGGAGCCTCAAGGATCTTCGCATGATCACGGGCTGGCGGTGGGTGCTACGACGACCGGACTGCTAGGCGCCTGCATCAGACTCATCGAGATCCTCGATACGCCCGAGGACATACCGTTTTTGAGCCAACTGATTCAGCGCGAAATCATCTATCGCGTGCTCAGAACTGAACAAGGTCAGCGGCTCCGTGCCATAGCGACGAGAGGCGATCTGAGCCATAGAACCGCGAAAGCAATTGCTTGGCTCAGGGCCAACTACACCAAGCCTCTGCGCATGGAGGAACTGGCCGAAGTCTCACGAATGGGTGTTTCGACACTGCACCATCAGTTTCGGGCGCTAACCGCCATGAGCCCGCTCCAATACCAGAAGCAGCTTAGGTTGCAGGCAGCCCGGCAACGGATGCTGACGGAAGGAATCGATGCGACCAGGGCCGCGTACGACGTCGGCTATGAGAGTGTAAGCCAGTTCAGCCGCGAATACAGCCGCTTTTTCGGCCAGCCTCCCATGCGCGATATCAAGGCGCTCCGAGACAGCAGCCTTGCGGCGACCACGGCCGCCTAATGCGCGGTGCGCTCAGCCTTGCTTGTGGTCGGATCGGCAACCCGGAAGCAACCCACATGAACCTGTAAACGCCATCCCGTACATATGATCTGTCCGAATTACTCCCGGATCACGCAAACCGCACCCGGAGCGAATTCCGCCAGTATCGGTCAGCGCCCGCCGGGTTATCTCAATGTAGTTCCTTGGAGGGCGGCACGCCACGATCCACCTGAACGCGTTATTTTCCTTCACTCCTCAACGGCCCGAACCAACCGAACCCGGCAACGCCGACTCCCGCGACACCTTGCCCGCCAGCGCGTCATCAAACGACACGTGATAGACCGTAAGCGTATTTCCCACCACCTGGTCCAGCGCGATCCGTGCGCGATTGTACGCCGCCAGCGCATTCAACTCCGCCAATTGCGCGGCCACCAGGAACCCTTGCGCATCCACCACATCGTTCACCTTCGAGATACCATACGTGAACTTCTGCCGCTCCGTCTCGAGTAACTGCTCCTGTAGTTTCCGCCCGTCCAGCGCCACCGTGTACCGCCCGTGCGCCTGCCTCAGCGCCGTCATCTGAAACGAAATGTCCACGACAATCTGGTTCATGTTCCGCCGCTTCACCAACTCTCCCTGGCGCAACTGCAATTGATCGATGCCGTAATCGCCCTGGCTCACCCGGTTGCCGAAAATCCCCTCGAACGCGATCTGCGTCCGCGTGCTGTAAAAATTCCTTCGGAAGATCTGCCCCAGCGCCGTACTCAGACCGCCTACATAGTAAGGATCGGCGGGCTGGCCCGCCACCGGCACGCCCGACAACCCGCTATTCGACGTCGAGGCGATGCCCTGCAGATAAGGCAGAATCGCATTCCGCGTCCCCTCCGCCGAAATTGCCTGCGTCTCCTCGGTGATATTCGCCAGTGCGACATCCGGCCGGTTCGCGAGCGCTTTGGCCAGCAGCGTCCGCAACGGCGGCAGATCATCCTGCGCCGGAACCTCGATCCTGTCCAGCAGCACGATCTCCGCCGATTCGATCAGCGGATCCGCCAGGCCGTTCCGGCTGAGCGTGTTCTTCAAGATGTTCTCCTGCTGGCGAACCGTCACCTGCGCAATCGCGAGTTCTTGTTTTCGCGTCGACAATTGTGCCTCGCTTCGATACAAGTCGGACCCCGCGACATAGCCGCGCTTCACCTGCTGCATCGTGTCGTCTTGAAACTTCTGCGCCACTTCCAGCGCGCGCCGGCGGACATCCAGTTCGTTGCTGCTGGTCACCAGGTCCCAATACTGGTTCACCACGCTCGACACCAGGTTCAACAGTTGCGACCGGAAGGTCTCCCGCGCCCCGCCGATATTCTTCTCTGCGATGCGTATGAACCTGCTGTTCACGCCGACGCCGAAGCTGTTCAGAAACTGGTGCCGGACGTAGATCTGCGCCACCGGCGCCAGCGACGGGTTCAGGTTGTTGCTCGGCGAGTTCTCGGCCAGGTACGATTCGTTGCCCGTCACCTGCACCACTCCTCCCGAAATCAGCCCTTGCTGCACCAGGTTGTTATAGATGTGGCGTGTGTCGATCAACGCGGGCGTCTGGCTCTGCACCGTGTTGGCCTGTGGAAACGTCTGGTGCGAGTAAGCGTTGGTCGTTTGAAACACCGGATCCAGGTTTGGTGTGATGGGCCCGATCTGCGAGATGGTCTGCGAGCCGCCGCCTCCGTTTCCGCCGCCCCCTCCGTTGCTCACTCCCGCCGCAACCTGGCTTCCCAAAACGCCTTGCCCGGAGGTTGCCTGGTTCGCCACCGTATTTCCGCTGGGAACGCCCGGCAGCGCGCCGCCTGCCCGCTGCCGCTTCAGGTTCCAATACGCGTTGGTTGGCCCGTAGCGGTCCACTTCCAGATCCAGGTTGTTCTCGATCGCCGCGGCGATCGCGTCCTGCACCGTCAAATACAATTTGCCCGCGCGTATCAGTGAAGCCAGACGCCCGGAGTTTTCCATCCGAACCGGCGGCAGCGTCGGCGGTTCGTACGGCCGGATGAGAATCCAGTGATTCGGCGGCTGCACAAGTTGGGCCGGTCCTTGGGCGAAAATCTGAGGCATCAGACACAGCCCTGCCGCGAACAGCGCCAGCGGTTTCTGCAGAATCGTTTGTAGGTTCATCGGGGTCTCTCCGCCGGCACTACGGATTGCCGCCCGACACGGCCCGACACGGCTTCCGACATCGAAACGTGATTCACATCCAGCGTCTGCCCTACCGCCTGGTCGAACGCGATCTTGGCATGCGTGTAGTTGGCCATGGCCTGCACCTCCGCGGTCTGATCCACCGAGAGGTCGCGCTGCGCCTGAACTACCAGCGGGATCGTCGATTCGCCAAACGTGAATCGCTTTTGCTCGGCCTCCAGCGTCTGCTCTGCCAGGGTTCGCGTTGCCACCGCGGTCTCGTACCGTGCGCGCGCCTGCTGCAGACCGATCACCGCGTTTCGAACATCCAGACGCACCTGCGCGATCGCCTTCTGTAGCTGTAACTCACCGGTTCGAATGTTGAGTTGGTCGAACACGTAGTCTCCCTGCGAGGCGCGGTTCCTGAACGGAATGTTCAACGAGAATCCAACCGCGTAGCTCGGGAAGTTCCGGCGCGCCAGTTGGCCCAGCACATTGCCGTATCCGCCCAGCACGAACGGATCGGGATCCAGACCGCTGTGCAGCGCGTTGCGCTCCCCGGATAGCGCGTTGTTGGTCAGATCCACGAAGGCCTGAAGGCTCGGCAGCAGCGCGCTCCGCGTTCCGGCAACGTTCATCTTCGTGCTCTCCAGGTTGATGCGCCGCTGCTCCAGGTCGGGACGGCTCTCGATGGCCTGCGCCACCAGTTCCGATACCGGCGGCGTATTGTCCGTTGCGGGCACCACAATCTTGTCCAGCGGAATGACGTGTACCTCGTCCAGCCACGCGCTCGCCACACCCGTGCGGCTCAGCGCGTTCTTCAACACCGCTTCCTGCTGTGCCACATTCGTCTGCGCAATCAGCAGGTCTTCCTTGCTCGCCGAAACCTGCGCCGCCGAACGCGTTACCTCAATCGCCGCCAGTGTGCCGAGTTCCGCTTGATGCTTGTTGCCTTCATACAGCGATTGCGCCGCCTCCAGCGCCCGCTGCTTGATGCGTACGTCCTCGTTGAAACTCACCAGGTCCCAGTAGAGGTTCAAGACCGCAGATATGGTCGTGATTACCTGCAGTTTCAACTGTAGGTCGGTGACCTTCTGGTTGTTCTTGGCAACCCGGATATTGCGTGTGTTCACGGCCAGCCCGAACCCCTGCAACAGTTGCTGCGTCACCGAGAAATCGATGAATCCGTTCGTGTACGGGTTGAGCAGGGGCCCGGGACTGTTCAGCCGGTTCCGCGTGCTCCCGTATACCAATTGAGCGTTGGTGCCGGTCGCGAACGATTGCCCGTAGCCCGCTTGAAATGTGCGTGAATCGTTCAGCAGAAATGGCACCTGGTTCAGAAAGGTATTGCTTTGCGGAATCGTGGAATGCTGAAAATTCGCCAGCACGAACATGTACGGATCGAGCGAGACCGGCGCGGTACCGAGTTGGATAACGATGCCGCCGCCCGAACTGACGCCCGATCCGGTGTCCGACAAGCCCACCACCCCCGCGTTCACACCAGCCAGGCTCACGCTGGTGGGCCCCGGCGTGATCGCCAACCCGACGCTGCGCAACGGGCCCCCGCCCTGCGTTCGCCGCAGAACCTCCCGCGCCAAAAACGGACCGTAGCGCTGTACCGCGATATCGATATTGTTCTCGAGCGCCAGCGCGATCACATCCTGGGCCGATAAATACAGGTTGCCTCCCCGAACCAGCGACTCGAGCCGTGGCGAGTTCTCGAGCTTAGCGGGAGGAACGATCCGGCGCTCCAGGTGGAACGGCCTCAGAAACGATCCGACGAACGGCAGCGGCTTCGGATCGATGATGCTGACCTCCGGTGATTGCGCGTAGCCGGATGCCATTACCAGCAGAAGGACCAACGAACTTCGAAAAAGGTTCATAGTTGTACATCCCAACGGTTGGGCGAGGATCGGCCCGCGTCGTGAAACGGTCATCGGAGCAGTGTGTCAATGCAGGCACGCAGCTTGCGGACGGACCTCCTCCATTTTCAGGCGTCAGGTAATTTCCCCCGGCAATTCCCACTCCAGCTTTGTCCGCCCCGATTCACTAATTGGGGGGGACACCCCGGTGCGGGCAACACCGCGACTGGTGGCGAATCTAGCGAATTTCTTCGTGGAGTCAAAGAGTTAAGCAGACGGCCGGACGGCCGGTAAAGGTGTCCGGTTTCGTCACAAACTGTCCGGTTTCGCACGCCCCTGGACGCCCGGCGAGCGCAGATCGCAAACCCGTGCCCTGAGGCTTTGGCCGGGGCACGGCCGTTTGCGGCCACTCGCCCTGTCGAGTAACCTGTCATACAAACCGGGAATCATGCTTACGGACTTGGAGTCTTTCAGATCCGAAACTCTCTGGTCCGACGGCTGAAAACCGTGCTGATTCCCAATATGCGCAGGCTCAATTCGGGCCGGCGCCGCTGGTCATCGAACTGCATCGCCTTCTGTGCGTGCCTGCCGTCATTCACCGGGACCCGCGAATCGATTTCTTTCGTGGTCTCGCACTCCTCATGATGTGCATCGACCACATCGGTCATAACTTCCTCGCCGGTTAGACCCTTCAAAGATTCGCGTTCTTCGACGCTGCCGGCGTGTTCGTCTTCATCTCCGGGTATGTAATCGGCTTGGTATATACGAAGCAGCCTTGCACTAACGGCTTCCTAGCTACCGCTAACAAAGCCGCAAGACAGTGTGCGCAGACCTATCGGTGGCTCGTAGCCACTACAACCATCACATTGCTACTGCTCTATTACCTCGCATCACACGGCGTATATCTGCGTACTCCGGTCTTATATGCCGGGATGGATCATCCACTCTGGACACTTATTCAGATTGCCACACTCACTTACCGCCGAGCGTCCTCGGAATCCTGCCGCTTTACTTGTTTCTAACCGCAATTGCTCCTGTTGGTCTCTATTTCGCAGCGAATCGAAGCCGGCTGGCTTTGGCCGCGTGCGCCGGCCTGTACGCGGTAGCTCAGTTTATGTCCAGCTTCAGACTTACATCGTCAAAATGAAGGCACACTGGCTTACTTCTGCCTCCCGGCCTGGCAGTTTCTATTCATGGTCGGCGTTCTGCTGGGGAACCGTAGCCTCCACGGTTAAACTTGGAACCTGGTATCGAAGGACTGGTTCAGAGCCGCATGCGTTTTCAGCGCCGGTACCTTGACCTGCGTCCGGTGGGCACTAACCGCTCATCGCCTCGCAAGCCTGCTTCACACACAGTTCTGGCTGTATGAGGCATCAGTCGCTGCGGGTTTGTCGGTCAAGGCAACCATGGGACCTTTGCGAATACTCAACCTTCTCGTGGTCGTCGTGGCCCTGACTTATTTGAGCCGGTCTCACCGGATTTGGGATTCTTCGCTGATGACAGCCATTCGCACCCGTGGCGAGAACTCCCTTCAGGTCTTCGGCGCATGCGTGGTCTGGTCGTATATGGCAACGCTGATGCTCGCAAATTACCCGACTAGCGTCGTCAAAGCACTCGCCGTCGATGGACTCGCCTGTATCCTTCTCCCCGCAACCGCCTGCCTTACAGTCTGGGTCAAGAGAAACCGGGTGACGGGCTTCTTGACACCGGCTCCTCGAACTTCTACCGAGCCCCCGCCTGTCTTACTGGCCGGTCATGAATCCAAATCTACAACAGCAGGTAAGATCTTATTAGTGGTCAGCCGCAAACAACTGGACTTAGTAACTGCCGTACGATATAGGCGACTCTTGCTCTTGTCGACATCGCAGCGCCTACTTATACGCGGCAGCTTCTTGGTATTCTGCCCTTCTATATGTTCTCGACCGCCATCACACCAATTGGCGTCTATCTTGCCGAGAACCGGCGTTGGGTCGTCGGCGTCGCATCCGCCGGAGCATATATCGCGGCACAATTGTAGCCCTCTGCCCGGTTGACGGGCACCGATGGGGGCACGCTGGCTCAATACAGCTTATCCGCCTGGCAGTTCCTCTTCATTCTCGGCGTGCTGATCGGACGCCGGCACGTTCTCGGACGCGCCTGGAACATTGCCGCCAAGCCTTGGTTCCAAATGGCATCTGCGATTGTCGCAGTTTCGTTGTTCTGGCTGAAGGTAGCGGGCATGTCGCCGAGCCTCGCCACGCTCTTCCGCACGCGGTTCCGGATCAATACCGCTCCCGCCTTGCTGTCTTTGGCCGGCAAGGTAAGCGTCGGCCCGTTGCGATTAGTCCACCTGATTGCCGTGGCCGTAGTCATCAGCCGTGCGAACCAGCATCACGGGAGGTGGAACACCCGCCTCGTCGCAGCCGTTAGAGAATGCGGACGAAACTCGCTCTGGGTATTCGGAGCGGGTGTGGTCTGGTCGTACTTTGCAAAGCTCATCCTCGCAGGGAGGTCGGCCGACCCGGCCGTCGCCGTCGCGGTGAGCGCGCTCAGTTGCCTCCTCCTTTGGGGCATCGCCCGTATTACTCGCGTCCGGAAGGAGAGGCGCCGAGCCGAACACTGCAGCAAGAGCAAGACCCCCGATGTCTCCATTGCATCCCGGTCCTGATCTACGATGACCCTTATGGTCACACTGACGGGCGATCAACTCTCGGTCGAGGATCTCCAGGCAGTCGCGGTACGAGGGGAACCCGTCTCCATCGCCGAGGCGGCACACCAACGCATGCGTGCTTCCCGCGCTGTGGTGGAACGGCTCGCTTCGGGCGACGAAGCCGTCTACGGCGTCAACACCGGAGTGGGATTGCTCGCCGATGTTCGCATTTCCCAAGATGATCTCGCACTCCTCCAGCGGAACATCGTGCGCTCGCACGCCGTCGGCGTGGGCGAACCGCTCGGCCGCGAGGTTGTCCGCGCGATGATGCTGATTCGCGCCAACGTCCTCGCGAAGGGCTTTTCGGGAATCCGCCCCGTAGTCGCCGACCGCCTGTGCGACTTGCTGAATCGCGGAATCACCCCGGTTGTACCCTCACGCGGCAGTGCGGGAGCCAGCGGCGACCTCGCCCCATTGGCCCACATGGCCCTCGTTCTGATCGGTGAGGGCGAAGCCGAATTCGAAGGTGCGCGGCTCGGCGGCGCAACCGCTCTGTCTCGCGCCGGTCTCGACCCGCTCCCGCTCGCTGCCAAGGAAGGGATCTCGCTCGTGAACGGCACACAAGGCATGCTTGCCATCGGTTGCCTTGCGCTGATCGATGCCGAAATCCTTGCCCGCACGGCCGACGTGGTCTGCGCCATGTCGCTCGACAGCCTGAAAGGAACGCCTCGCGCCTTCGACCGCCGTATTCACGAAGCTCGTCCACACAGCGGTCAGTTAGTAAGTGCGAGTAACTTACTGCACTTACTCGAAGAAAGCGAGATACGCATGAGTCACATCTCTTGCAGGCACGTACAGGATGCGTATACTCTCCGTTGCGCTCCGCAGGTACACGGCGCGGTTCGCGATACGCTTGCCGAGGCTCGCCGCGTTTTTCAAATCGAACTGAATTCCGTGACCGATAACCCGCTGGTCTTTGGCGACGAAGTGATTTCGGGCGGCAACTTTCACGGCGAACCGCTCGCCCTCAATCTCGACTATCTTGCTATCGCACTCGCGACACTCTCCGGCTTCTCCGAGCGCCGGATCGACCGGTTGGTGAACCCGGCGCTGAACGAGCATCTGCCGCCGTTTTTGACCAACCACGCCGGCCTCGAATCCGGATTCATGATGGTCCAGGTGACCGCCGCCGCACTGGTCGCCGAGAATCGCGTACTCGCCCACCCCGCATCGACTGGCTCAATAACAACCAGCGGCAATAAAGAGGACTTCGTCAGTATGGGAATGACGGCGGCAATCAAGTTGCAGCAGGTTGTCCGTAACACTCGCGACGTGCTTGCGATCGAGGCGCTGTGTGCGTCACGCGCTCTGGATTGCCTTGCCCCGCTCCGCTCCGGCCCCCTGATTGAGCAGGCTCGCGCCCGCGTTCGCAGCGTTTCGCCTGAATGGACTCACGACCGTCCTCTGTCAAACGATATTCAGCAGGTATCCTCTCTGATTTCGTCGGGGGTACTTAGCCAGTTAGTGCGGCATTGACAGCATTCGCTCAAAACAAACCCGCACTCGCGTGTGCCGGTGGACATCGAAAGGTACGTGATAAGCTCGGGTTATGCCGGAACCTGATGTTCCTCCGCCGGAGGAACTACAATTCCGGAGAGCTCAGCCGATTGGCGAGACTCCGTCGGGGCAGCATTGCGTAATCTGCCATTCGCTGATTCAAGAAGAGTATTACCATGCGCAAGACCAAGTGATATGCCCGATGTGCGCCGGACGGATTCAGTCCGGGCAACAGGCGCCGCCTTCTGCCTCGCTAATGCGGGCCGCGCTGTATGGCGGTGGGGCTGCGCTCGCTGGTTGCGCTCTGTATGCAATCGTAGCGATTGCTACCGGCCTGGAAGTCGGTTTGATCGCGATCGTCGTTGGTATCATGGTAGGTAAAGCGATTCGATACGCTTCTAACGGGTTGGGCGGCCGGCCCCAGCAGATACTGGCAGTGACTTTGACTTACTTCGCGATTACGACGAGTTTTATACCCGTTTTTATCTATCAAACGAGAAAAGCGCCGGCTCAGCAGACGGCGCAGACTCAGCAGCAGGCGCGGTCGGATCAGCCGGCAATTACTGCGGAACAGCAGCCGTCCGTTTCCCTCTCTCGCGCACTGGTCTATGTCCTCGCCCTGGCGATGATTGCGCCGTTTCTGGAGTTGATCTCGTCCCCGCTGTCCGGCCTGATATCGCTGTTTATCATCTTTATCGGTCTTCAGCGAGCGTGGGCGCTCACCAGGCGGCATACCGTTTTCATCGCGGGGCCTTATAAGTTATCCGAGGCTGGTTCTTGATCCATGGTGAACCTCGCGTGCGCCGGATGTGGCGCCCAGATTGACTCCGCTGTTCTGAGCTGTCCGGTGTGTCACACGCTGACGCGGTCCCCGGAGCTGGAGAAACTGTCTTCACAGGCGCAACTCGCGACACGGACCGGCGATCTGGTCGCCGCTCGCGCGCATTGGCAGCAGTGCCTGTTGCTCCTCCCGCGAGACACGGTCCAGTACACGAGCATTCAGGCGCGGATCTCCGCTCTGGATGCGCAGATCGCGGCGACTCCTGCCCACGCCCGGACAGGCTGGAAGAAAGGGAGCGGCGCTGCTGCCGGATCCGTCCTTGTCCTCCTGCTGACCAAAGGCAAATTCCTCCTGCTCGGGCTCACAAAAATGAGCACCCTGCTCTCGATGTTTGCCTGGGTCGGCGTGTACTGGGCGCTGTTCGGCTGGTGGTTTGCCCTTGGTAGCGTCTTCTCCATCTACATTCATGAAATGGGCCATGTGTTCGCCCTGCGGCGCTACGGCGTCGCGGCCACAGCGCCTATGTTCATTCCCGGATTGGGCGCGTTCATCCGCATGAAGCAGGGCTTCATCTCCGCCGTCGAGGATGCCCGAGTCGGCCTCGCCGGCCCGATCTACGGGTTGGGTGCCGCCATCGCCGCCCTGTTGGTGGCGTATGCCACCGGCTCCAAAATCTGGGGCGCCATCGCGCACTTCGGCGCCGTCATCAATCTCTTCAATCTCATCCCCGTCTGGCAACTCGACGGTTCGCGCGGTTTCCGTTCGCTCACTCGTCAACAGCGCCTGATCTGTCTTGTTGCGGCGGTCACGCTTTGGTTCGTGACTTCGGAAGGAATGCTGCTCCTGATCGCGATCGGTGCCGCCTACCGCCTGTTTACGAAGGATGCCGCTCGCGAGCCGGACAATCCTGGGATGATGCAGTTCGTCGGCTTGCTGCTGGCCCTCGCAGTTGCCGGAATCCTGGCGCAGTTTGTGACACGATCGGCTATCTGAACCAGAGAATGTCCGGCCGGATGTGTCCGTTCGCTTCGGCGCACGGTCCGCATTCCATCACGTAGTCCGGACGTGTTTCGCGAATGATCTGCGGAATCACTACTGGATGATCCGGCCGGTGATAGGCGGAGATCGAAATGCGCGGCTTCCATTTCGCAATGGTGTCGTGGGCGCCTCGGAGCGCGTTCGGTTCCGCTCCCTCGATGTCCATTTTGATGTAATCCACTCGCGGTAGCTTCAGTTCCTGCACTAACTTGTCGATCGTCGTCAGCGGCACCTGAATCGATTCCGTTGGATCCTTCAGGTCGATCACGAATGTATCGGCCGCCGTGTTCTTGGGATCGACGTGGAGCGTCAGGACATCATCCTTGTCCCACACTCCCTTCGGATAAACGACAACACGGCCCGCGGCGATCTCGTCCTTGAAGTTTCGTCGCAATGACTCCAGGTTCTCCGGAGCCGGCTCGATCGCGATGATCTTGGATGCACCCGCGTTCAGCGCTACCCGGGTGAACACACCGACGTTTGCTCCGCAGTCGAGCACGACATCGCCGGATTTCACGGCCTGCTCGCCCGTTCCGTAAATCTTCAGTTCCTGCTCTGCCAGGTTGAACGGCAGCACGAAACGATCGCCGCTCGGAATCCAGTAAGTCCCTGCCGAAGTCTGCCATTGATCGAAACCGGCGTCATCGTGGGCGAGCTTCTTGCTCTCTTTCACTAACCGGTTATGCGCGGCTTCGAGCTTGTGAATATGATCGTCGCAGGCGATCGCCTGTCGCACCGGACACACCGGGCTGTTTCCCGCCAGCACCAATCCAAACAGATACAAGGGGCGGCGATACGCAAAACCGAGAGCCGCCGTCGCAATCAACAGTACCAGCAGGATAAGAAGACGTTTCGACCTCATTGCTGTATGTTAACGCTCCAGCGCGCTTCGCAAACGCGTCGCCAGTTGCCGGGCCTCGGCCAACCGCAAAACTTCGAAACCCGCGGCACGTCCGCTCTGCTCGCCCGCTTCCGAATCTTCGACCACCAGCGGAGTTCGCGCGTCGAGCAGTTCGGCGGCCTTCATGTAGGGATCGGGCGCCGGTTTCAGGTTGGGCACCAGTTCGCTGCCGCACACCAGTGCCTCAAAATGTTTCCGAATGCCCGCGCGGACCAACAACGGTTCCACTTCCACGCGCGCGCTGGATGAAACCACCGCCATTTTGTACTTTGGCTCGAGTTCGGCCAGCAGTTCTATTGTTTCCGGTTCGAACGTGAGCGCCGTCTCCATGCGCGACCGGAACAGTTCCTTCTTCTTCGGATACTGCGCCCAGAGTTCGTCGAATTCCAGATTCAGATTGGCCGCAAACTGGCGAATCATGATCTTGTCCGCCACCCCGATGCACGATCTGGCGTACATGTCCCATCCCAACTCGAACCCGAATGGCCTCAGCACTTCGATCCAGCACGCGAAATGCAACGGTTCGCTATCGACGAGCACGCCGTCGAAATCAAACAAAATCGAATCGAAATGTTTAATCATCTTCCAGGATAGCTTCGATGGTTCCGGGCGCGTTTCCCTCCAGCCGGTTGTTGACGAAGATGTAGGCGCGCCGCGCCTGCTCGCGCGCAGTCCGGATCATCTCGCGTATCGCACCCCGCGCTCCCGGATTCTCTTCTTGAATCGACTGATATGGCGAGAACTTCTCCACCGCCCGTTCGTACGGCCGCCCGTAGGCGAGCAAGGCGCGGGTGACGAAGAAATCGGCGGTCCAGGCGTCTCGCATTTTGATCTGCCTCTGCAGTTCCGGCATGCGAGTCCAGGCATTGAAGACGTGCGATATGCGATGGCGCCGCAGCATGTCGAAGTACTGCGGCACCAGGAATTCCGGATTGCGCACTTCCACCGAATACTGGAATCCGGGCGGAAGTTGCGAAACGAACGGATCGAGTTGCGCGATGAACTCCTCGACGTTCTCAAAATGGCGCTTCCCGAACGTGCCGAACTCGAAGATCAGGCTGGCGACCCGCGCCTGGTAGGGCGAGAGCAGGCTGGTGAAGTTCGCCTGCAGCAGGTCCGCATTCAGAAAAGTCGGATTCTCCGCGCCCGCGCGGGGTCCGTAGCGCGCGTGCACCGGGAACTGCTTCGCCGTGATCTCCTCCGGCACCTTGAAAGCGAACATCAGCTTCGAACCCGACGAGGCGAACAGGCGTTGCCAGTATTCGGGAGAAGGGAACTGGTAAAACGAAAAGTCGCCACAGACGACCGGGAATACATCGGCGTACTCGGATAGGCAATCGGATTCAAAACGTTTCTGTGCGAATCTGCCGCGGACCATGTAGCGTTCGCGCGAGTAGATCTGGCCGCACCATCCTTCGTACTTCCAGGAACCCGTGCCGATGTAGATCTGTTGTTTCGCGAGGTTTTGCAGTTTCGCGGCGAGCGCCTCGCGCCGGAACGCCGGTTGTTCGTCGAAGAGCGGAAGCATCAGGGAATAATGATCGGAATTACGCTGAGCCCGTCCGATGACGGCTCCGCGCGTAGTTGATTGACGGCCGAAGTGAGCGCGTTGCCGCCCTGCGCGAGGCTGGTCAATGCGGTTCGCGAGATCACGGCCAGAATCTGCGGCGGGGACGCATTTTTGTTTAAAACAAAACTGGGCGTTGTTGTTTCAGCATTCGAACGGGTGCTTAGCCCACCCGGAATTAGCGTTTCCCAATCACCCTTTTCCGTCCGCCGGAACAGGTACAAAATGCCCGGCGCCGGCGACCGCACCACAAGCTGATAGGCGCCCCCGGCGAGCGGCTTCACCGTGTAGGTCGCCCGCGGAGTCAGCGGAGCGCGAGCCATCACAGCCCCGGCCCCAAGCCCGCTCGGAACTCCCCCCACCACGCCGCCGGTCACGCGGCGCGGCGTCATCTGCCGTTTCTCCAAAGGCACGAACCGCGCTTCGGCTTCTGCTGTAACCGGAGCCGCGGGCGCCGCCGCCGGAGGCGGTATTGCCGGCGCCACGGTTCGAAGAGGATTCGCCGGCGCCTCACCTGTTGCGACTGCAGCCGGTGTTGGCAGGATTTGGTCCGCAATGTGATCGGCGACTTTTGCTTCAGCGGCCTTTTGAACTGGCGCGTTGAAGGTTTCCACTTGCCGCTTTTTCGATGTTGAGGGCTGACCGGCGCGCGGTTGTGGAGCGGGCGCCGCGGGTTCCGGCGGCGGTACTGCCGTTTCGGGACGTCGGGCGTCCGCGATTTCGGCGCTGCGCATCGCCTGCTGTGCAGGCCGATGTTGGTCGATCCGAACCAGCACAACGATAGTTACCGCGGCCGCCGCGAGCGCACCGGCAGCGGCAATCGGATACCGCCAACGGAGCCAATCGCGCCAGGACGGCTTCGGCGAGAGAACTTCGATCAATTCGGCGCGAGTTGTGCGATGATCGAGCACCTCTTTCAGAGGCTGCTCGCGCGCGAGAGCGTCAAAGAGTTCCTGGTCCTGCAGTGCTGCGTCGAACAGCGCTTTCTGCTCGTCGGGAGTCAACGTACCGGTGGCGTATCCGCCCAAAAGCTGCTTGATTTCGTCCGGTTTCACATCTGCTCCCAATCGCCGCCCATCAACTCAAGTAATTGTTTCCGGCAACGGTAATCCCAGGTGTAAATCGTGTTGATCGAAGCCGCCTTCATCCTGGCTTGGATCTCCGGAAACGACTTTCCCTCCAATTTGTATTTCAGCAGTTCGCGGCAGCGCTCGCCGAGTTTGGGCAGCGCGCGGCGCAACCGCTCTACCATCAAATGACGCTCGGTTTCCTGTTCGGTATCGCTCGGTCCGGCGAGCGGCAACTCGTCCAAAGGAACTTGCGAGTACTCACCATGGCGCGACATCTTCCGCCGAGCGCCCAGAATCTTAAACCGAACAATCTGAAGCGATAACGGCAGGAGGTCCTCGATCCGGTTGAGATGGGAGTACTTTTCATGGAGCACGATCAGCACCTCCTGCGCCAGGTCTTCGGCGGCCTCCCTCGATAATCTGGATGCCGCGAAATGGACGATCCTTTCACGAAGCAGCGCGAGCAGCCGATCCCGTTCCAAAATGGCGCTTTCCGAGACCATCACGGCGCCGGCGCAAGGGCGGCCTCCGCGTTAACGGCGGAATGTTCGTGGACGCGAGCCATCAGCCCCGCCGCGACGATCATGCAAATTCCGCCTGCCACCACCGCCGCAACCCGGTTGTTCCCAAGCAGATGAGCCATCACCCACCCGAACACCAGCGAAGCCAGGATCTCCGGGAGCACGATGGCGAAGTTGAAAATTCCCATGTAGACGCCCGTCTTCTCCGAAGGAACGCTGCCGGAAAGGATGGCATACGGCATGGACAACGTGCTCGCCCAAGCGATGCCGACGCCCGTCATCGAAAGCAGCAGCAGGTACTGATTGTGAATCACTGCCACCGAAAGTAGACCGGCAGCGCCGCACAATAGGCACAACGCGTGGGTGCCGCAACGTCCGAGGCGATTCGCAATCGCAGGCAGGCCCCACGCGAACAGGAAACATACGGCGGAGTACATGCCGAAACAGACGCCGCCCCATTCGACTCCGCGAGTGTAGAGCGGCGAGTTCTCATTCGGCGCGCCAAACACGTTGCGAGCGACGGCGGGAACAAAGTACAACCACATGCAGAACAGGCCGAGCCACGTGAAGAACTGCACCAGCGCGAGACGCCGCATCGTTTGAGGCGTTTCGGCAATCGAGGTGACGATCTCCTGCACATTCGACAGCAGACCTCGTTTGCCGGCCTTCATACGGCGGAACGCTTCGAGGTCGCGTGGCGGGTATTCCTTCGTGCTGAGGATGGTCCACATCACGGCGCCGAGGAACGCCGCGGCACCAATGTAGAACGAGAGCCGGATGGATACGGGAATCGAACCAGCGACCCGAACTTCTGTCACGCCGAAGACGTTCGTGAACAGATAGGGCAGGGCAGAGGCGACCACCGCACCGAGTCCGATGAAGATGCTCTGCATCGCGAAACCCTGAGTGCGCTGATTCTCGGGAAGCATGTCGGCGACGAACGCGCGGAATGGTTCCATGCTGATGTTGATGGAAGCATCGAGGATCCACAACAGGCCCGCGGCGATCCAGAGCATTCCGGCGTTGGGCATGAACACGAGGGCGAGCGAACTCAGGATGGCGCCCGTGAGGAAGTAGGGCCGGCGGCGCCCGAGGCGGTTCCAGGTGTGATCGCTCATGTGGCCGATGATGGGCTGCACCAGAAGGCCGGTGAGCGGAGCAGCCAGCCAAAGGATGGGGATCTGATCGGCGCGCGCACCGAGGTATTCGTAGATGGCGCTCATGTTCGCCATCTGGAGTCCCCAGCCGAACTGAATGCCGAGGAATCCGAAACTCATGTTCCAGATTTGCCAGAACCCAAGCTGGGGCTTGTGCATATTCACCGATCGTACAGCATCGCCAATCTGCGAAGACGCTGTGCATGCGCTTCTGTGAGATCGCCCTCGCGGAAGCGCCAATTCCAGTTTCCCTCCGCGCGGCCGGGCAGATTCATACGCGCTTCCGTGCCCAAACCAAGCACATCCTGCAGCGGCGTGAGCACTGTATCCGCGACCGAAGACACGATTGTGGCAATGAACGTCCAATTGATCTCGTGGCCGCCGGTACGTAAATAATCTCGGGTAAATTTGCGTTCCCGTTCAATATCCTCTTCACTGCGGGTGCTGTCTGAACGGGCAGTGCTGCTCCACCATCCGAGGGTCGTATCGTTGTCGTGCGTGCCGGTGTACGCAACGACCTCGCGCGGGTAGTTGTGGGGGCGGAAGGTAGGGGCCTGCGGATCGGTGCCGAAAGCGAATTGGAGGACGCTCATGCCGGGATAACCGAATTGTTCGCGGATGGCTTCCACTTCGGGCGTAATGACGCCAAGGTTTTCAGCAACGATCGGCAAAGGTCCGAGTTCGCTCTCGACTACCTCGAACAGATCGGCGCCCGGTCCTTTCACCCACTGCCCGTTGATCGCGGTCTTCTCGGATGCGGCGACTTCCCAATAGGCTTCGAAGCCGCGGAAGTGATCGAGGCGCATGAAGTCCACCTGGCCGATCATGTGGCGGAAGCGATCGATCCACCACCGATATCCGTTCTTCTTGATGACGTCCCAGCGATAAATGGGGTTGCCCCACAATTGTCCGGTGGCGCTGAAGTAGTCGGGCGGGACGCCGGCAACCTTTTTCGGCTTGCCTTTGCTATCCAATTCGAAGAGTTCGGGATGGTAAGCGACGTCCGCGCTATCGCCCGCGACGTAGATGGGCAAGTCGCCCATGACGCGAATGCCGCGAGCGTTGGTGTACGCCTTGAGTTCATCCCACTGGCGATAGAACTCGAATTGCCAGTAACGCTGCGCCTCCTCGCTGTAGGGTTGTCTCCCGACCATGAATCGCGCGTAGTCGTCGAGCCAAAGCGAAGCCTTCTCGCGAAACAGCTCGAACGCAGCGGTCTCACGCTTTGCGTGATAGAAGCGCTCGGCGGCGCGGGCAAGCAACGGGAACTTCCAATGGATCACCCATCCGAAGTCGACGCGGCCGGTAGGAAACGCGGGACAGTCGCGAAGGTCATCGCGGGTCAGATATCCGTTCTCGAGCAGCCTGCCGGTACTGATCAGGAGCGGGTTGCCGGCAAACGCCGAGAAGCTCTGATAAGGGGAGTCGCCATAACCGGTAGGGCCGAGCGGAAGCACTTGCCAGATCTTCTGGCCGGCACGCTCGAGGAAGTCGACGAACGAATAGGCCTGACTGCCCAACTCGCCGATTCCGTAGGGACCGGGCAGCGATGTCGGGTGCAGCAGGATGCCGCTGGAACGTGGGAACCTCACGGAGTAACGTTAGAGGGTTTCGGGCAGGTTTTGCAAGTCTGCGAAACTGGAGTTGTATGCTTCGCATATTGTTGTCGACCTGCGTCATGATCCCCGCGCTACTTGCGGCGGCGCCCACGCAAAAGATCTTTCCTTACAACTACGATCAGCACGACTTTCCGAACGGATTGCGGCTGATCACGATTCCTACCGATTATCCGAACGTCGTGTCGCTATTCATCGTGGTGCAGACCGGCTCGCGCAACGAAATTGAACCGGGCAAGAGTGGATTCGCGCACCTGTTCGAGCACATGATGTTTCGCGGCACCAAACAGAATCCGCCGGAGAAGTACGAAGCCGCGCTGAAGGAAGCCGGAGCCGCTTCGAACGCTTACACGTCCGACGACCTCACTTCGTATCACACGACCTTCTCGAAAGAAGATCTCGATGAGATGCTGCGGCTGGAGGCAGACCGTTTTCAGAATCTGGAATATACGCCGGAGGTATTGAAGACGGAGTCACTGGCGGTGCTGGGCGAGTATAACAAGAACAGCGCGGCTCCCACTCAGAAGCTTTTCGAAGTGCTGCGCGATACGGCGTTCGACAAGCACACTTACAAGCACACGACGATGGGTTACCTCAAAGATGTGGAAGACATGCCGCAGCAGTACGACTACAGCAGGCAGTTCTTCTCGCGGTATTACAGGCCTGAGTATACGACGATCATCGTGGCCGGCGATGTGAAACCGCCCGAGGTGCAGAAGCTGGTAGCGAAGTACTGGGGGGATTGGAAGCACGGTGATTACAAGGCACAGATTCCGGCGGAGACTCCGCAGAAGGGACCTCGAAGCCAGCATATCGACTGGCCCACCGAGACCCTGCCCTGGATCGCCGTGGCGTACAAAGCGCCGGCGTACTCCGACACGCTGAACGATGTCGCGGCGCTCGACCTGATCGGGTACCTCGGTTTTTCGGAGAACTCAGAGCTGTATCAACGGCTGGTGATCCAGGAGCAATCGGCGGACTTCCTCGGCGCGGATTATGAGAACCATGTCGATCCGTACTTGTTTACGGTTCTGGCCCGAGTGAAAAAGCCGGACGAACTGAACAAGATTCAAGCGGCGATCCTGGAGACGTGCCACTCGTTCAAAGACGCGCCGGTGAGTCCCGAGAGACTGAAGGATGTGAAGGATCATTTGCGATATCAGTTCGCGCTGGCGATGAATAACAGCGAAGCGATCGCGGGAACGGTGGCTCGATTCGTCGCGCTGCGGCGCAGTCCGGAGACGATCAACAAGCTTTACGAGTTGTACGGCCAGGTGACGCCTGAAGACATTCGCGCGACGGCGCGCAAGTATTTCGTTGAGGACGGCCGGACGATTGTCACGTTGACGGGAGGCAAATCGAAATGAGGCCCCTGTTGACGCTGGTTCTCGCTGCGTCGTTGGCAGCGATTGGCTTTTCGCAGCCGACGATGGTGACGATTCCGAACAAGAACCCCCTCGTCACTTTTCGTGTCGTATTGCGGACCGGTTCCGCCGATGATCCTGAGGGAAAAGCCGGAGCAGCGGCGCTGACGGCCGCGATGCTGTCGGATGGCGGGACGGAAGACCTGACTTATAAACAGATTGTCGCCAAGCTATTCCCGATGGCGGCCGGTGTTCGAAGTGAAGTCGATAAAGAGATGATCACGTTTTCGGGAACGACACATATCGACAATCTCGAAAACTATTATCAACTGCTCAAGTCGATGTTATTGAACCCTGGTTGGCGAGCAGATGATTTTCGGCGGCTGCGCGACGATGCGGTCAATTATCTGCGGGTGACGCTCCGGGTTTCGAACGACGAAGAACTCGGCAAAGAGGTTCTGTATAACCAGATATATCAAGGGACGCGGTACGGGCACGAGAACGCCGGGACGATTTCAGCGCTGAAATCGATGACCATTGACGATCTCAAGGCGTTCTACAAGCTGCATTTCACGCAGCACAACTTGATGATCGGGCTGGCTGGCGGTTTCCCGGCGGGCTTCCCTGACCGGGTGAAGAAGGACTTCACGGCGAAGTTGCCCGAGGGTGTGAAGGAATCGGCCGCGCCATTGAAGATCGAGGCAATCGATGGCCGGCAGGTGACGATGGTCGAGAAGAACACGAGGGCAGTCGCCTATTCGCTGGGATTCCCAATCGATGTCCGGCGCGGCGATCCGGATTTTGCGGCGCTGCTGGTTGCGCAGTCGTATTTCGGGCCGCACAGGTTGAGCGGCGGACGGTTGTACGAACGGATGCGGGCGGTTCGCGGGTTGAACTATGGGGACTACGCCTATATTGAATACTTCCCGCAGGGTATGTTCCGGTTCGAACCGAGCCCGAACCTCGGGCGGTCGAGCCAGATTTTCCAGATCTGGATCCGGCCGTTGCAGCCCGACACGGCAGTGTTCGCACTACGGCTGGCGCTGTTCGAATTCGATAATCTCATTAACGAAGGGTTGAGCGAAGAAGCGTTTCAAAGGACAAAGAGTTTCGTGCAAAAGTATACTAACCTGTTGATGAAGACTAACTCAGCCGAGTTAGGGTACCTGATCGACAGTAAGTATTACGGGATTCCGGACTACAAGAGCTATATCGACAAGGCGCTCGCGAAACTCACTCGCGGCGATGTCAATAACGCGATCAAGAAACACCTACAAAGTAAGAACATGGAGATTGTAGTTGTTGCGCAGAATTGCGAGGCGTTGAAACAAAAACTCATAAGCAGCGAGGCTTCGCCGATGACTTACAATTCTCCAAAGCCCGGCGATATCGTCGCCGAAGACAAGATTGTGGCCGCATATCCGCTCAAGATCAAAGAGGACGCGGTGAAGATCGTGCCTGTCGGAGAGGTCTTCGAGTAGGCGATCGCTTTACGGATAGTAGAGCCATACGCGATACGACTTCGCATCGGCGAAGGGAACCAACGTGAGTTTTCGATCAAGTGCGTCGATGGTATAAGCCTGTTTGCCGAGCCAGGTGACGGGCAGGGCCGCCGACGCATCGACGAGCGAGGCGGACGTGATATCGCGCGGGCCGGTAGTGTCGAGACTCGGCAGGCCCGGGTTCAATTCTTCCTCGAGCGCGAGGATCTGCGGGCCGCGTTGAATGGCGACGGATTCCGCATAAGTCGGCTTGCCCGAGAGGACCTGAACGGTCATGTCGATTTTGATGTTGACGACGTCGCCGGCCTTCCATTCGCGGTGAAGAGTCAGGAATTCTCCGGGTGTGCCGTTAAAGGTTTGGCCGGCGACGGTTGCAGTGTAGCGACGGGTCCAGGAGGGGACTCGCAGATACAAAGGGAAGCCAGAGACGCGGCCCGGTTTGATGCGTAGCGTGACTGCGCCGTCGAGCGGGTACGCTGTCGAGGATTCGACGGAAGCGACATCGGTATCGAGATGCCCCGGCGCATACTGAAGGATGGCGATTCCTTTCGTGCGCTTCCCCCACGCCAGAGACGGGATCATCGAAATACCTCGAGGCTCACTCGAAACACAGCAGTTAATACCGGGAGTCGCGTTTTTGCGGCCGTCCAGCGGAGTGAAGTAACAGATATCGCCGTTGGACGGATTCTGTGCACCGAGCAGTTGGTTGTAAACGGTTCGCTCGAGCTCCTGCGCATAGCGTGGATCGCCGGTGATGCGCAGTAACTCCGAGGTCAATTGCAGCCAGGTAACTGTGGCGCAACCTTCCCCGACCGCGTCCGATTCCTCGCCGCGTAGCACCGAATCGTCCTGAAAATGTTCGTGGGCACTGGTGGTCCCCGTGATATAGAGACGATGGCTAGCGATGTCGTTCCAGGCGGCCAGGGCGGTATCGAGCATAGCCTGTTCACCGGTGACCCGATACAGTTCAACCAAGCCGACGAGATCGGACATCATTTCGTACGCTTTCGCGTTCGCCGTCTTGAACACGCTGCCGGTGTTCCTGAGAGAGGACATGAGCTTCGGCCCGTTCGGCTGTTCCCAAGCCCGTAAGATATAGCGGCAGAAACCGAGATATCGAGGCTCGCCGGTATAGCGGTAGAGCATCACCACAGGTTCGAGGACGCTGGTGGCGGCCATGCCGACGTGGGTACTGGCGGCGATGATGTCGCGCTGACCAGGTTTATCGCCGAAAGTGCGGACGAGCAGGTCCGCAATTTTACGCGCGGAGGCAAGCGCTGGAGCGTAGCCTGTAATCCGGTAGTAGCTGAGCAGCCCGATCAGGTCGTACTTTTGAACCCAAACGTCCCAACTGGTCCAACGTTGATCGTTGGAGTAAGTGCCCAGATAGCCGTCGGGTAACTGGGTCGCGATGAGCGCACGGACCATTCGGTCCATCTGCGTCTTAAGGCGCGGGTCGCCGGTATATAGCCAAGTGTTGGAGGCGGCATGGAGATACTTCCCGATATGTTCACCGATCCAGGGATGCTTGCCGGGCCGGTGTTGAAAACCGTCGAGCAGCGCGCTCTCGTCGATATGGAGTAAGCGTTGTTCGAGGTTGATGCGCATGCGATCGCCGAGGATGCCCTCAATGCGCTGGCTCTGATACGGCGCCGGCACGAATTGGTCGGCGACCTTAGGCGCGACGACCGGTGCGGGAGCGTTGCCGCGGACGGCGGCTAGAGCCGGGAGGGCGAAAAGGATCAAGCTGAGTCGTCGGGACATGGCGGTAACGGGTTCAGTGTATCGGATTCGGGCGCGGGTTCCGGAAGATCGGGGCGAACGCGTTCGGTGCGGATGGGCGCACGAACATTAGTTCGCGAGGGCTTATACGGTCCAGTGACCGCGTCGATGCGCTTCCGTTTGGCGCGCTCGAGTTCCTCGACGGCGCGCCGCCAGATGCGTTCACACTCGGAGATATGGCGCGCAATGACTTTGAACCGTTCGAGATCGTTGGACAAGAGTTCGAGCGGATCGGTCTTTTCGAAGAGGCGCCGTTCGAGGTCGTAGGCGGCCTGGAGACGGATCCAGGCTTGGGCGATGGCCGTGATGAGCATGCGTTCGTGCGCATTGGCCGGTGAGTGGGCGCGTGCGAGGTCGTCGCGAAGAGTGTAGACCGTATCGTTTGGCGCGTGGTTGACCGCGGCGCGGGCTGAGGCATTCATTTGCATTCCCGTCTTGATGGTAGCGGCGGGGTCCAAGTTTTCGGGTGGTGTTTGAGTGGAGGGTTTACTAGTTTTGAAGGAGTTGGGCTGTGGAAAAAGCGGTGTGAACGGCGGAATGCCCGGTACCCTCATTGAGTTTGTCGACCTGGGCAACTTTGGTGTCTGCGGAGACAGCCCTCTTCGTGAGGGAGAAGCAGAAGCAAGGCAAACTCCGGCAGCAGCGACAGGGTGCGTCTGCAACAGCGGCAGAGGTAGCGGATCGTGCCCTCGACCCGAGGTCCACCAGTGTGCGCGTATAGAAGGTGTCGGCACATAGAGGACATGTGTTTCACACTTCGGGCAGTGATCCGGCCGGTACTGATCCGGATCGGAAGGCTCCTCACAATAGCACTGGATGGCGCCAGCAAACCGTTGGGGGACTCGCGTAGACCTCCTTCGGGGAGCGGCAGACTCTCGCCTGGACCTGCGAGGGTTCTCACGGTTCCAAGAGGCGGGGACTTTCCGATTGTCCGCTCGATATCCTACAGACGTTCCCGGTAGCCGTTTGGAGAAGGAGACAAGAATCGAGTCCGCCGGCGTCAGGCCGGTCTTCCACATCGCACCCACGGGCGGCGTCAGTCGGCATAGTGACGGGATGCGGATTTTCTGAACTTCCGGGGTGACGATGGGCTTGACACGGCGCTGCCTGCTGTCGCATTATGAGCTGTCTACTATCGACATGTCGAGACAACAAACCGAAATCCCCTATGGAACGCTGGATCTTCTGATCCTGAAGACACTCGAGACGATGGGTGCCTTGCATGGCTACGCCATTGCCCGGCGGATCGAGCAGGTTGCCGGCGAATCGCTCCAACTGAGCCAGGGCTCGGTCTATCCCGCCCTCATCCGTTTGGAGGAAGAAGGCTGGATCAGGACGGAATGGGGTGTTTCGGAGACCAACCGGAAAGTGAAGGTTTATTCGCTGACCCGGTCCGGCAGGAAGCAAGTGAGGATCGAGGTCGAAAAATGGGAGAGCGCGACGGCCATGGTGGCGCGCTTTCTGGAATCGTCATGACCATCCGCGGACTGTGGGCGCGGCTGCTAGCGCTGGCGCGCGGGCGCCGCTTAGACCGGGAATTGGAGGACGAGATCCAGGTCCATCTGGAATTGGCCGAACGGGATGCGATGGCGCGCGGCTTGTCGCCCGAGCAGGCCCGCCGGGCGGCGCTTGCCAGCTTTGGAGGAATCGCGCAAGTGAAGGAAGAACACCGGGACCGGCGCAGTTTTCGATGGATCGAAGCGCTGTTGAAGGACGTGCGATACGGGACGGCGGCACTGGGTCGGGCACCCGGCTTCACCGCGGTAGTGGCGGGAGTACTGGCACTTGGAATAGGCGCGAACGTTGCGATGTTCAGCGTCATGGATGCGGTCCTGTTGAAGCCGCTGCCGTTTTCACAGCCGGACCGGATTGTACGAGTGTGGGAGGCACCACGGCCAGGAGTGACTAATGCCAGCTCCGCCGCAGAGTTCCTCAACTGGAAGCGGTTGGCTGGGATTTTCGATGTCATGTCGGCGGAGGTGCCGGTCTCAGCCACGTTGGCGGATCAGGATGGGCCGGCGCGATTTCAAGGCAAGGCCGTGACCGCGGAGTATTTTCGGGTATTCGGGGTGAGCGCCGCGCTTGGCCGAACGTTCGCCGCGGAGGAAGAAAAGCCGGGCACTTCGCGGGTGATCGTGCTGAGCCATGCTGCGTGGCAAAACGATTTCGGCGGGGATCCGGATATTCTTCGACGCCGTCCCATGCTGGACGGCGAACCTTACCAGGTGATCGGGGTTTTGGCGGCGGGTGCGTTCGATCGGGATAAAACCAGGTTCTGGAAGCCTCTGTCCTTCACGCCGGACCAGATGTCCGCGGAGATCCACTGGCTGACGGTATACGCACGGCTCTCCGGCGGCGTGACCTTGAGGCAGGCGAACGACCGGATGCAGGCCATCAACACCGCCCTGTTGCCCTCGAAGCCGGCGGATGACCGGCAAGGCACGGTGATGGTTGCACCGTTGGCGCGGTTGCTGGTGGGAGACATATTGGCGCGGTCGATTCACGTCGCGTTCGGCGCCGTGACGCTGGTGATGTTTATCGCCTGTGCGAATGTGGTGAACTTGCTGCTGGCGAAGGGCGCCCTGCGGGCGAGGGAGCTGGCGGTTCGGGCGGCCCTGGGCGCGAGCCGCGGCCGGCTGATCGCGCAATTGCTGACGGAAAGCATGGTGTTGTGCCTGGTGGGAGGAGCGGCAGGGATCGGCGCCGCGGACCTGCTGATCCGCGCGGCCAGGCCACTGCTGGCGGATTCGCTGCCGTTCACGGCCGATGTGAGGCTGGATGTGCGAGTGCTTGCCTTTGCGGGTGCGGTGGCGTTCGGGGTGGCGCTGTTCACCGGCACGCTGCCGGCGCTGCGCGTTTCCTTAGGCAACCTGGCGGGATCGCTGAATCGGTCGGGGCGTGGATCGAGTGGCGGGCACGCGCGGGCACGGCGGGCGATCGTCGTCGGTGAGGTGGCGCTTTCGATGGTGCTGATGTGCGGAAGCCTGCTGCTGTTTCGGAGCCTGCTGAGATTGCAGGACGTGGATACCGGCGTACGCATGGACAACGTGATCACCATGTCCACGAATTTGCCACCGGGCGCCTACCCGACGGCGGAGCACGCCGCGGCCTTCTATGAGGCAGCGGCGCGGCGCCTGCAAGCGGCTCCGGGTATTGTGCAGGCGGGACTTGCGACACAACTGCCGCTAGAGTGGATCACGAACGGCGAAGGGATTCGGGTGCCGGGGATTGAGACGATGGTGAGGGTGCGGTTCAAGCGGGTCGATCCAGGGTATTTTCGGGCGCTGGGGATTCCGGTGCTGGCCGGCCGTGGCATTCAGGAACACGATCGTGCAGGGGCTCAGTTGGTCATCGTAATCAACCAGGCGCTGGCGGCGCGGCTAGCGGACGTCGTCAGGATGAGGGACCCCGTCGGCAAAGTTGTGCGCGTCTCGACGCCGCTCTATCTGGAGAAGAAGCCGTTCACTCCTGAGGTGCAGATTGTCGGCGTGATTCGTAACGAGCGGGTGTCATGGCCGGGCGATCCCGATCCGCCGGTGGTCTATGCCGCACTGGCCCAGGCGCCGGCCGGGTCCGTGAAAATATTGGCTCGGACGGCTGTGGCACCAGCCACGGTGATGCCCGCCATCCGCGAGGCGATTCATGAGGTCGATCCGAACTTGCCCCTCGCGGATGTCGCGACCATGGAGCAGGTGCGAGGGCGGACCTTTGTCGGCGCCAGTCGGCCCGCGGAACTGATCGGCGCCTTCGCGGTGATCGCTGTGCTGCTGACTGCGATCGGACTTTATGGCGTGCTTTCGCAGGTAGTGACGCAACAGCGGCGGGAGATCGGCATTCGTATGGCGCTGGGTGCCGCGTCTTCGGATGTGCTCAGGCAAGTCCTATGGAATGCTCTCGTTCTCACAGCAGCGGGGCTTGGGCTGGGGCTGCTCGGGGCGTTTGCTCTAACAGGAGTCATTAGGAACTTGTTGTTCGAGGTGTCGCCACTTGACCCCGTGGCTTTTACAGCGGCGTGCGTGGCCATGGCAGCGATCGGGTTGTTAGCCGGATTCGTTCCAGCCAGCCGGGCTGCGAACATTGACCCTGTGGTAACGCTCCGGGATGAGGGGTGAGTCTGCCGTGTCTGCTCGTCCGACCATCGGCTAAACGCTCGTGCCGTTGATTTGAGAAAAGCGAACTGCCGTACGGAGGAAGATCCCGGCCGGTTACAGTGTGGCGCAGGATCGGACTGTGCCGAGCTACCAGACCTTTCGCTTGTGTCATGTCGATCGCGATCGGGCGAACTCTCGCGCCCAGATCTCTCTTGTCGATCCTAATCGAAGGCTCCGGCGAGGCCGCTCCGGAAGCCCGCTGGCGATCAAAAGGATTGGACACTCTTGTATCACCTGGAGAATTGCTTCACACGGACTTTGCTGTATGGTCGGCGTTGCCGAACTGATCCTCTTTGCCCGCATAGTCGCCATGGCACGGATTTGCGATCTTGCGTCCTCGGCCACCGGGAGTCGGGCGCTACCGGTCAAAGTTGCGGGAGCGCCCGCTTCGTACGCAAACGGCAGTAGACCCAAGTGGCGCGGCGCCTGAAAAGGCAAATAGAAAGGCTGCGGTTCTTCGTTCGTGATCTTGAAGGCGATCTGGCGCGTCGTCCGCGAGCACGACCGCAAGAGCGGGCGTTGAGAGGGCTCAGGCCTCATGATCTCAGGACGGTATGTGCTCGGCTGTGCCATTTGGCGGGTTGCGAACCGGAGTAGATTCAGGTTCTCTTTGGGAACGCCTCAAAACGACCGAGCGGTACGTTGGCTGCAAGTAGCGCACGCGCGCAGCCGTGAACGACCACATTGGCATTGAACCTGAAAGCTGATGCTCCTGCGCCGCGTCCGAATGGCCGAGCATAACGCCTAAAGAGGGGAGCACAGCGGGAAGCCTTTGGCCGGCTGGTTATTGCCTGCGTGTCCGGACGTGGCGGGCCGCTTATTTTGCGGCCGCCGACTTTGACGCACGCGTCAGAGAAGTCCCGCAGAGCTCAATGTACGGTGAAGGAGGGACGCGCCTGACTTCCTTGCCGATCACATCCGGCGGCAGGTCTTCGAGCTTCTTGAATCGGATGCATGCCTTGCCCATGTCGAGCTTCTTCCCCGACTTCGCCGATGCTTCGCGTTCCAGACTGCCAAGCTTCTCGGCGTTCCTGCGCGATCCCAAAGTCCGTTTGGGATCGGCGACTTCAATGGCGACAGAAAACTCGACGTCGCGGTGAACGGGCCCGCAAATGGCATTTGGCTGCTGCTCGGAAATGGCAACGGAACATTTCAAAGCGTTGTCAGTGCCGCGGCGGGGATTGACGCCGATTCGCTGGCGGCGGCCGATTTGAATCATGACGGCAAGACGGATCTCATTGCGGCCGGGAAAGCGACGTGGGTGCTGATTGGCAACGGCAACGGAACTTTCCAGCCGGCAACGATCTATGAAGGTGGAACGTTCGCCGCCGTGGATGACATCGACGGCGATGGGAATCCCGATCTGTTGATAGCGAGCGGCGGCACAGATACTCTCGCCGTTCTCCTCGGAAACGGCGAGGGCTCGTTCACCAGCGGAGGACACTTCGCGGCGGGTATGGAACCGGTCTGGACGGGAGTGGCTGACTTCAACCGAGACGGTAAGAAGGATGTGATTACTATCAACCAGTATTCAGGCGATGTCACACTGCTGGTCAACACGACCCCTTAAACGCGGTCTTGTGCCAGTCACTGAATTTCGTCACGGGACGGTGGACGAGCACGGACGTCGTTGCCCCTTCCTCGATCTGAGTAACGCCGGTTTGCGGCTGGGGCGACCGATGGGAACCGTTGTACTCCCAGTGGTGGGCATGACGCTGGCACTGGCATGCACGGCCCGTAGAACAACCCGATGCCGGCGGTATCTACTCTGCACAGCGGCATTGAGCCTGGCGCGGCGTAACCGGACAAAGGAGGGACGAAATCATCCGAATCGAGGAAAGTGTGCGCCGCTTGGTTCGCGATCAAGCACGCATTATCAAAGGTGCGCTGAAACAGATTCCAATGATCGACCGAAGGCCGCTCAAGAGAGTCTCGCCATGCGCATGGCGCGCCCCAGCAGGCTGCGCGCGTTCTCGTTTCCTACCGCATATAGTGCCGCAAAGTAGACGAGGCCGAACACGCCCAGGATTCCGATCGCCGCCACCGCGGGGTGTATCCCTCGCGTTACGAATCGAACCAGCCATCCGAATCCGCACCCAAGCGCGGCCGCGCTCCAAAACTGGGCCATCAATCGCACCGGAACGTGAAACGCTCCGATTTGCCGCACCAAGGCCCGCCGTAGTAGTGCAAACTCCAGCCATCCCGAGAAGCCGGCCGATGCGGTCAGTGCGGGCACACCCCAATGTGGATCCAAACCGAAGGCCGGCACGAGCCAGATCGCGCACATATACCCGAGCACGCCGGTCAACGTGACCCTGAGAACAGCAAGTCGAAACGGTGTGCGCGTGTCGCCGAGCGCATAAAATGTCGAAGAGAAGAGCCGGCTCATCGTGGAGGCGAGCAACCCGACAGCGGAACCGCCGAGGATACGCCACACGAAGATTGCGTCGGCTTGCGTGAACCGGCCGGAGCGATAGACCGCAGCGATGACATCGCCGAAAACGAGGAATGCGACCGCTGATGGTACGACCAGAAACGCGATCTGCCGCAGTCGCGGCTCGAGCCGCGACCGCAACTCACTCGATACATCTCGTTCTACGCCCACCAAATGGGACATTTCGGTGAGCTCGGCAGTGGAGATCGACATGCCGAACAAACTCACGGGCAGGAGGCTCAGCGTCTGGGCGTAACCAAGGGCGGCCACGGATCCGGGCGTCAGCAGGCTGGCGATGATCGAATCGAGATACGCGCTGATCTGAACAACCCCGCGGCTTGTAAATACCGGGCCGAAGTTGTGGATTACGCGCTTCACTGCATTTGTCCAGCCGAATGCGAAGCGCAGGTGCGGTACTAATCGCAGCACGATCGGCAGTTGCGCCAGAAACTGAACCAAGCTGCCGCCTACCGCTGCCCATGCGGTAAGTACCGCGAGGCGAGGCATGTTTGATCGCGGACCGAAAGCGACAAGCGTGCCGATCATGACGGCGTTCCACAGCACAGGCGCGGCGTAGCCGATGAAGAATTTGCGATGGCTATTCAGAATCGCGAGGCACCACGCTGACCATACCAGGATCGCGGTTGAGGGGAACAGGATGCGGACGAGCGCAATACAGAGATCGCGGCGCGCGTCGTGCTGGAACCCGGGCGCGATGATGAAAATCAGCCAGGGCGTGATGAGGATTCCGAGGGCAGCCAAAACGGTGGTGGTTAAGCCGAGGAGCGATGCGATCGCTCCCGCGACGGCGCCTGACTCGCGATCCTCATGGCGCGCCATGAGTCCGGCATACACCGGGATGAAGGACGCCGAGAGGGTGCCTTCGCCGAGGATGTTCTGCAGAGCGTTCGGGATTCGCACGGCGGCGCGAAACGCGTCGGCGGCGGGCGAGTTGCCGAAGAAGTGGGCGAAGACGGACTCGCGAATCAGTCCGGCGATGCGGCTGAGCAGGATGCCTGCGGAAACCAGAAAGGCGGCGCCGGCTCGCTCTCGTGGCTGGCGAGCGGGAATGATGGGGTCGGTTGCGATGTTCTTATTGTCGCGTGCCGAACGGGGGCGTATTGTGTTGCACGAGGTTAGCGCGCGGGAGAGTCGTCGTTGGTGTCCGCAAAACCGCTTTGACCGTCAGGAGCTGACGGCCATCGATTCCGGAATCTCGAAGTGGCCGGCACCTACCCCTTGGCAACGATTCCCGGCCTATTCATTCAACCGGAGAATTTCGATTTGAGCAAGCATGGCGCACGCCTGTTCGTCCTAATGAGGATGACGCCCTAAAAGTTGTCGCCAGATGTCCTCTCTGTGCCGAGCTTCGCAATGGTCAGCGATGACGATCGCGGATTGCGAGACCTCGCGCACGAGTTCATCCACAATCCCGCTTCGTTCGAGTGCTTTCGGGGACCGAAAGTTACACGATGGCAGGGCGGAGGTCACGAGTGTCCATTTACCAAACGTGTCTTGCCAATGCCGGGCTCTCTCCAGACGCACAATTGTCTCGAGACGATTCCCGGCGCCAAATGATTCGATCTCTCCGCTCCGTTCCGGATGGACTCTCAACTTCGGAAACTTTCGAGCTGCGCCTGGGCGGACAGCGGCGGATGCGCGTTCACGAAAGCAGCGGGCCGATCATGTCTGATCTCGTTTCATCGTCTGTCTTGCCGGTTGATGTCAGTGCCGAAGAGCACCCCCGCGGACGTACCGTTCCTTTGGAACATGAGCGCCTTCGAGTCGTTGAGTTCGACACTCTTTTCCTTCAAAAGACAGCGCCTTCATTTCAAACTCAATGCCCGAGGGAAGCGCACCCGTCTCGATGTGGCGCGTGAGGGCGGGAAGACAATGGCACCCGGTACTGACACCAAAGCTGGCCCGACGCCGGCGCGACGAGCTTCGACGCGTAGCAGTTCGCGAAAAGAGAGTTAGACGGCCCCTTCGGTCGCCCATTGACCGTGAATCCTCGGACTGATGCCGGTAGAAAATGCTCGCCATCACGACCACTCGCCAAGCGGATCAGTTCCGCACAGGAACTACGTGTTTGCGGCGGCGTCGTTCGGCTTTCCGGCGTGGATGTGAGTCAATTCGGCGGGCGCAAAGCTACAGGTTGTAGGAAGCGGTTCGGGGTGAGATGCGGACGGATCGAACGCGATGGGCTGGTTGCCTCGGAGACGTTTCAGACAATAGAACGCGTTCATCACCAGGCACATCAGGAAGGCTCCAAGACGAAGCCGGCCGAGCGATCTCAGAACCCGCAGCAGGGAGTACTTCAGAGAAAAGGCCTCGCGCCAGAGGGCCCGGTGTGCTTCGAGTAGCTGTTCCGGTGACATGTTTCGAGGCTGAAACGAGACGTTATATCCGTTGTAGAACTCCCAGCCTCGGGTATGCAGGATTCTTCCTTCATCCGCCAGTTTGCTGTAGGCGGGGGTGCCCCGATAAGGCGTCAATACGCTCAGGAAGGGAACATCGACGCCCGTTTCGTAGAGTTGCCTGGCCATCGCCACGATGCTCTTCGGAGTGTCGCCGTCAAAACCTGCGATAAAGCCCGCCATGACGCAGATCCCGCGATCGTGCAACTCTCGAATTCGTGCCTTGTAGGTGCTGATTTTGTTTTGGGGTTTGTGCGCGTCTCGCAATGACGCGGCGCCGAAAGACTCGATGCCGAAGAAAATGCCGATGCAGCCTGACCTCTCCATCAGATCCAGAACATCTCTGTCATTGGCGATGTCCATGCTCGCCTGTGTCAACCACCATTTCCGGAGGGGAATCATGGCGGCAAGAAGTTCACGGATATACGAGCGTTTTGCAGTCAGATTGTCATCCCAGAACCAGACAACCTTGCGCTGCCACCAATGCCGGAACCGGTCATATTCGATGTCTTTGATCACATCCGCAATCGGGCGGGTGCGAAAGCCCGGGTTGATGGTGGGAACAGTGCAGAATGAACAGGTGAACGGGCATCCGCGAGTAGCCTGGACGACGCGCTGAATGAAAAAGTTGCCCCGAAGAAGGTCATATCGCGGCGTCGGCAATCCGGCGAGCGGCTGAGAGGCGCCAACGTATCGCGTGCGGAGCCGACCGGTCGAGGCGTCATCGAGGAGTTGGTTCCAGATCGACTCCGCCTCGCCAAGCACCACGCTATCGACATGCTCGAGCGCCTCCTGCGCATTGAAAGTGACATGCGGCCCGCCCGCGACAACGAGTTTTCCACGCTTTTTGAATTCGCGAGCAAGGCGATAGGCCTCTGGCGCGAATCCAGTGAAGAAGGAGAGTGCGATGAGATCGGCGTCGGTGCCAAAGTCAACCGGCTGCACCTGCTGATGAGTCACACGCACCTGGTATTGAGGGGGCGTCAAGGCTGCCAGATGAATACCCGTGATCGGCGGGACGAAGTCAGCTTCGTGTCCGTACCGATAGCGGGGCAGGTAAACAATGACGATTTCGACGCAGAAGGGCCTCCTCTCGGCTGCTTCGTATGGCTTGCGCGGTTTAGCGGGCCGGTTTGGAGGCTGGAGCGAATGTGGCACGCAAGTAACTTTATCATACAAAGTACTCGTTTGAAATAGGAGATTTGAGGCGCCCCACGCCCGCCAACCGCTCGCTCGGCTCGCGGCCCGTGCTTGAGAATCGGCGATATCCGGGGCGGCTTGCCGGTTGTCCCCGATCGAGTGTAGGCTCTCGCGAGGCGTCAGAGCGGGGGGAGTGCCGGGCGGACCTGGGTGGGGCAGATCGGCGTGTGAAACCACCGTTGCGGACCAGCAAGGAAATGGGAGACCTACCTTCCGCGTCCGGATGCGGACGTCGGCGTCGAGGCCGAATTTTGTGCGTAACAAAATTCTGCAAGTGGAATCTCATGAGAACGCGACGGGTTCTCCTCATTCGGGTATGCTCCTGACATTCGGCCTTGAACGGCGGATATAGCCGGAAATGGGGATCACTACGCGCGAACAACGACATTCAAACAAACGGAGGGTTTGCGTCGTGATCAGAAAACAACTGGTTGTCCCGGCCATGCTGCTGATAGCGGCTTCGCTTCCTCATGCGGCGAAGGCAGACACAATCCCCTTGAGTTTCACAGGCCCAGGGGTTAATGGGACGGTGGTGGTGACCTATGGCCCCACCATGGACCTGAAGTATCCCGGAGCCCTTGAAGTGACCGATGTTAGCGGCACCTTCACTGACACGAATAATGGGCTGAATATTATCAACGCAGCCATCGGTGCGCTGGTGCCAATCACACACGACATGCCGGAGCCCTTGAATACGTTGGCGCCGAACGACTTCAGCAGGTTCGCGGTTGGCGGAGGCCTGCCGCCGGAGAACAACGGATTCCTAACCTACGACAACCTGTTCTGGCCTGCGGGATCAGAACAAACTGCATCCGACTATCCGTTGCATGGCGGATATCTGGATATTTACGGGTTGATGTTCGAGATCGGCGGCGGCAGAGTGGTCGACTTCTGGAGCAATGGCACGATCAGCGGCAGTGGCAGCGGTCCGGTTTACGGGGTTGCGGTGGCGACGCCCGCGATGGCGTTGGACTACACCGGCGGTGTGACCGTGACGGTGACCCCGGAGCCTGCATCAATTGGCCTGTTAGGCGGAGGGCTAGTGCTGCTGTGGTCAGGGATTCGGCAGCGGCGTTCTGCCGATAAACGGCCGGTTTAAACGGCTCTGTGGGGGTGTGCCGCGGCTGTTTGCCAAAGATCCGGTCACTCCTGACGCAACGCCATGTTTGGTTCGATCTTCATTGCGCGCCGCGCGGGAAAACAGCAGGCCGCGAGGGCGACCGCAACCAGCAATGACGATACGGCAATAAAGGTCAATGGGTCCGTAGGGGTAATTCCGAACAGCAGACTGGAGCCCGCCTGACCCACCATATTGCTCCAAGCAGCCCGAGCATCAATCCGGTCAGGCTGAGTTTCAGTCCCTCACCGATGATCATCCGGAAAATCTCCGCCGCCTGTGCGCCCACGGCCATGCGGATTCCGATCTCGTGCGTGCGCGTCGCGATGGAGTACTGGACGTCTCTGTTGATCTGCTCGATGCGGCGCGCAATGCCGTAACCGTGCAGCGGTCCGAGTGCTTCCAGGGTCCGCAGAACGAGGAGAATCAGCGTGCCCTGCAGAACGCCGGCTTTGTCTGTGCCGTCATCGTTAGTCATTAGGTAATCTACAGGAGCATGATATTCCAGGGTCCCTGTTGGTTGTGAACATTTGGCAGTGAAGTTGCGTAAAGAGCATCCCACCATCTCACCGAATCGATTGATTCCGGTGAGCGCGAGGCCCCCGAAACCCGAATGGACGAAGAAATATTCGAAGCGCCGTTCGCGTCACGCTTGAAGCCGACATTCATAAAAGAGTGAACATCGAAAGCCTGACCGACGATTCACGCCGCGGTTATTGATTAACTCTGGAGATAGGTTAACCAGGCAGGCATGAGTGATGCGTTCGAAGGTGTAATGTTCCGCGAAAACAAAGGATAGCAGCTTGCCAGAAGCAAGGCGATTCGGAGTGCTGACTTTGGAGAACTCCTGTTGCATTCGCGTGTGGGAGACTGTCAATCACTCCCGTACAGTGACGTTCAGCAGAATGTGAGATCGGCCGCCGTGCGATTTCGTTACGGGATTTCAGCCGGCTCGCGGCCGGATGGCGGGGAGAATTCTTTCGCTGGCGAATTTGTGAAGCGGTGTATTAACCTCGTTGTAGATGCGTTGGCGGAGTGCACATCTGTGGGCGCTCGCCGGAGTGGTGGCTCTGGCGATCGTACTGACGGCCGGCGGCCACACAGGCGTCAAACTGGACGCAGCCAATGGCATGTCGGCGCCGCCGCCGCCGGCGACATCGATTGATTCCGTACAAGCAGCGAAACTGCTGCAATCGCATTTCGGCGGCTACGGTGCGATAGCGCCCGTAGCCGGGGTCCCGATTGAGCCGGCACGCGCGGGATCGAGCCGGGATCGCGCAACAGCGGGCCAGGACGCGCAAAGATTCTGGGGCCTCTTTTCCGGCGTCCCCCACCGAGATTCCTCTAAAAACAAATTTTCTCATCGATGTTTGTAAGGTAGGAGTGCGCCCGCACGCGAGTGCGACGGGTCTCCTACGGATTACAGCGAAGAGTTTTGGAGGAATTCATGGAGTTCTTCAAGGATACTCGTATCGATTTTCTCGGTAGGAAATGGTGGTTCATCCTGCCATCGTTGATATTAACCGTTGCCGGATGGATGAGCCTGGTGGTGAAAGGCGGTCCGCGGTACGGCATCGACTTTTTGGGCGGCGCGGTGATGGAGGTCCGGTGGGAAGGGACGCCGCCACTGGCACAGATCCGAGCGGCCGTGTCCACGCGGTTGAGCGGAGTGTCCGTCGTCGGGGCGCACGATTTGAGCGGATCGAACGAAGTGCTCATCTCGACGGAAGTGCATAACGAAGGCGACCTCACGGGTTTGCGGCAGACCATCGACGAGGCGCTGTCGAAGGTGGGCGGCCGGTATTCGATCCGCAGCTTTGAAGTGATCGGACCGCAGATCGGCGCGGACCTGAGACGGCAGGCGATGATGGCGACGGCCGGCGCATCGGGCGGAATGTTGTTGTACCTGGCGTGGCGGTTTCGAACGGTGTACGGCGTGGCCGCGGTGATCGCGGTGGTTCACGATGTAGCGATCACGCTCGGGATCTTCTCACTGCTGAACCAGGAGATCACGCTGACGGTGGTGGCGGCGCTATTGACGCTGATCGGCTACTCGATGAACGACACGATCGTGGTGTTCGATCGGATTCGCGAAGATTTGGGCGCGGGGAGGCGCGAGGCGCTCGGCGAGACAGTGAATCGCGCGATCAACCAGACGTTGAGCCGGACGGTGCTGACGTCGGGCCTGACGCTTCTGACCGCGCTGTCGTTGCTGCTGTTTGGCGGCACAGTGCTGCGCGGGTTCTCACTGGCGTTGACGATCGGGATCGTGGTGGGCACGTTCTCCTCGGTCTTCATCGCGTGCCCGCTGCTGGTGGGCTGGAACGAGTGGCGGAGCCGTTGGAGTCCGCTGAGGGTGCTGTTTCCTTCCGGAGGTGTGCGATGACGCGGACGCTGGTTCGAAAAACGTTGTTCATCGTAGCGGTGGTGGCAGCGAGCGTTGCCGCGATGGTTTATGCACCGGTGCGGCTGGGGTTGGATCTGCGCGGCGGCGCAAGCCTGATTGCGCGCGTGAAGGTGGACGATGCATCGCCCGAGCGGCGGCGCGACGTGGTGCAGCAGACGCGGGAGATCCTTGAACGGCGGATCAATGCCTACGGGTTATCAGAGACGCCGGTGCGGCCGTATGGGAGCCGTGGGAACGAGTTGTTGATCGAGTTGCCGGGAGGGAGCAACGCGGCGAGGATCAAGAGCCTGATCCAGAGCCGGGCCGTGTTGGAGTGGTATGCGGTGGAGGGCGGTCCATATGCATCAGGAGAAGAGGCCATGGCGCGGCACGGAGGAGTTTTGCCGCTGGGAACGAAACTGTTAGGGACGCGAGCCTCGGCGGAGGGTGTGAAGGCGCTGTACCTGGTGCAACGCAACCCGGTGATTCGCGGGACGGACCTGCGCGATGCAAGGGCGGCAACAGACTCGACGGATTATCCCGTTACAGTGTTCACGCTGAGCCAGGATGCGGCGCGACGATTTGAGAGTTACACGCGGGAGCACCTGGGCCAGCGATCGGCGATCGTACTGGACCACGAGATTCTGAGCGCGCCCGTGATCGAGGATATCATTCGGGACTCGGGGCAGATCCGCGGAGCGGCGACGAGAGAGGAGGCGCAGGATCTGGCTGTGAATCTGCGTTCGGGCGCGCTGCCGGCGGCGATTGAGGTGGTACACGAGAGGACTGTGGAGGCTTCGCTCGGATCCGATTCGATCCGGCACGGGATGCAGGCGGCGGGTGTGGGGCTGGCAGCGGTAGTGGCCGCGATGCTCATCTACTACCGTTGGGCCGGCGCAAACGCCACGCTGGCGCTGATGTTGAACGGGGTACTGTTGATTGCCGCGCTGGCTTGTTTCGGCGCGGTGCTGACGCTGCCGGGGATTGCAGGCGTGGTGCTGACGATCGGGATGGCGGTGGATAGCAATGTGTTGATCTTCGAGCGAATCCGCGAAGAACAGCGAGCCGGGAAATCGGCGGCGGCTGCCCTGGCGGCCGGGTTTGCGAAGGCGTTCGCGACACTGGTGGACACGCATGTGACGACAATCGTGTCGTGTGGTTTTTTGTTCGCGTTCGGCACTCCGGCGGTGAAGGGGTTTGCGGCGACGCTGGTGATCGGGCTGTTGACAAACCTGTTCACGTCGGTGTTTGTCTCGCGGGTGGCGTTCGATTGGGAGTTGTGGAAACGGAGGAGGTTGAGTATGGGGCTGACGTGAGGGTGCGCGGGTGTTGGGAGGGGCCGTGGCGGACTCGGAGCGCGGCCCCCGAGGATCGCTTCAGCCGCAGCCGGATTGTTCGGCGCCGGAAGCCTCCTGATGGATGCGCTCGATCAGCCGCTGCATACGGTCGTAGTGCGAGCCCTTCCAATACGGGCGGCCGCAGGTGGGGCAGCGCATGAAGTCCTGATGCAGGTCTGCGATGCGCTCCGGGAGTTGATGTGCGATTTCCGCCTTGTCCACAGGTTGCAGAAGAGTGTTGCATGGGAAGCAGCGGGTGAACGGGGCGATGGAGTCGAGCAGGCAAAAACGCTTCACCACTTCTGTCAACTGCGCTCGCGGATCGGTGGCTCGAACGAAGTAGCCGCGCCGGACCTCTTTTCGTTTGAGCAGGCCCACGTCGCGGGTGAGCAGGACGCGGTCTTCGCGGCTGGAAATCGCCGCTAGCTCGGGGTCCGGTGAAGGAACCGAGTGGAGCACATCGAACCCGAGCATGCGCAGGTAGGCTGCGAGGCGGCCGAGATGCTGGTCGAGGACAAACCGAGGGTTCTCGAAGCGCTGGGGGCGGTGCGGATAGACACGGACGCAGTCGTCGTTCTGTTCGATCCGCTCTACTTCAGTGTGCGGGACACCGAGGGATTCGACGACGTGCATGAGCGTGTCGGTGTCAGACCAGGAGCGCTCGACGTCGCGCCCGCGCAATGAGGGGAGTAAGAAGAGGGAGAGGTCGCCTTCGAATGAGAACTGCGCGTGCGGCATTCAATGATAGTCTCGCTCAGGCGTCGATCGTGTGGCTTGATTTTTGACGGATTCCGGAGTCAGCGCGCACCGGGCAGAGCGTGCGGGCCTAGTGGTTGGAAGCACCGGACGGCTGGGGTTACTCACGTCGGTTCTTGCGGTATCGTTGGCAGGCCATGTGTGCCGTGGTGTTGGTTTAAGGGGCCGGTTCGTCGCGTTGCTTCAACCGACGCTCAACCGGTGGGCGCGGATCTCGTCTTTCACCGACGCGGAACGTACGCGACTTGCCTCGACGTCGACGAGGTAGACCATCTCCGGTTGAGCTCGAGTTGAGGGCGCCTTCGTAAGGACGGGAATCGGCGCTCGACCGAGTTGATAGTTCCAATCCAAGCGGAGATATAGATCCTCATCGCGATGGACGTCGACCGTTACCGGTACGCCTCGATCAGGGTGGAAGGTGTAGCGGCCTGGGGCCAAGTTTATGGCGAAGAATTTACCCTGCTTCAACTCGGCGGCGACGGTGTTGCCAGCCCATATCGGAAGCCACGAGCGGGCCGCGGTCAGGCGTTGCGCATAGATGTACACGCGTCCTTCTCCGGCGGCCCACGCACGCGGACCGATCAGCCCGACAATCGCCATCGTGCAAGTAAGCAGGTGGGTGAAAGGGTGGGAGCGCGATGACATCTGTGGCCGACGATAGCATGGCGGCGGCCCGAGACGCCGGGCGCGCATTCAGGGTCCGGTTGTTTGAATCAATTTGGGTACCGCTCGCTCAAAGTGGCGAATGAGTGCGGTAACATCCGTATCAGCCTGACTTCGCGGGTGCCAAACGACTTCGTAGTGAACCGTTGCCCAAAACTGCCGTGGGCCGCTTTCTCATGCTCAACCATTGGTACCAAATTCGCGGACAGTTGACCGTCTATCTCCGGCTTCTTGGAGTGCCCTTACCTGCCGTGTACGTCGCATCGGCGGATGAGAACCCATTTGACTGAAGATCGGCGTTGGCACTTAGCAGGGCTCATGCGCTCAGAGGTGCTCGCGGCGGCTGACGAGGACAAATTTGGTTCCCGCTGGCAAGCGCAAGCGCTGTCCGTCGGCCCGGATCGGCATGGGAATGGTTTCATATTGCGGCGTGAACCCCACCTGATTGTGAGGAGCCCTGCGCTGTTCGATCCGCAGTTCGTTCCTGCGCTTGTGCAAGTCGATTCGCTGGCCGTTTGCGAGGAAGTGGGTCGGTACAAAATCCAAATAGCGATGGCCCTGGACGACATTGATGCGCACGATTCGCGACACCAAAGTTGCGTTTTTCGGAACGACGGTGGTGCCGTTTACACGAATGGATTGCTGCGTGCGTGCCCGGACGGGATCGCCGATCGCCGCGCCATCGGAGTCGATTCCATTTTCGAGCAAAGCGCTGATCTCGAACGTGTCGGGCAAGGATGCGACAGGCGGTGGATTGACGTTCGCCCGTTTGTCGATAGAATCTTCAGGAGCATCGTAACGGATGACGCTCTCGACCGAGTATTGATGGCACTGCTCGAAGCGGGCTTCGTTCAGGCGATCTTCGCCGTTCAAGTCGGCAGCGGACGTCCGCACGAGTTGGGGGAGCATGAAATTCGCATCGCCGATACGGACGCGGCTGTATCGAATGACTTTCGAGAAATCGGCGAAGCCGAGAACGCGCGGAACGTCATCAGCTTCGAAATCCACTTCGAGCAGGTCGAGCGAATCCCGGCCGATCCAAAATGAGCCGTGATAACCGACCGGAAGCACTTCGTCGGTGTTTGCTCGCACACGCCATCCGCTGTCGTCAGCCGTGACGCGGAAGTTGTACCGAATCGCGGCGTGTCCTTGCCGGTCCTCGAATCCGCTGCGAACGATGTCTTCCGGCGGACGGCTGAACACCTCGCGAACGTGCATCGTGAGATCGCCGCTGCCGATGAAGCCGGCAACCATTCGCGTCAAATCGCGTTGAGCGATTCTGTCTTCGCCGGGCCAACCGAACATCTCATACCCATTCACAATCGCAATCTCGACCCGAACACGGTCAACAGGCCGGAACTGCTGCTCCGGGAAGGTCCGCTGCATTCGATCAATGGTCTCGGTGCAGGTGTAGGTCGGCACCCGGGCCAGATCATTGAGGACTCCTTGTTGGACCGTTCGCATGGTATCGTTGTCGGAGCCCGAGCCGGGTAGCAGCGATACGAGAAGCCACAACGTCGATTCGAACATTTGCACACCCCTTCACTTCGGTCGGTTATCGAATTTCCGTGATGGGTACCAGGACCGAACCTGAGGCCGCGGAGTTCCGATCAACGACGATGATGCGGAGTTGACGCGCCGCCGGGTTCAGCTTAACAGAAGCCGTGTATCGAAGTTCCTGCTCGGTGCTAGCCGCGTAAGCCTCACGGCTCAGGCGGACGGCCGTGGTCTGCGCGCCTGCGAACAGCACGGTACGGGCCCCATCGTATTGCGCAGTGACGACGTCCATCATTCCACTCCAACCGGCGTCGGTTTCCTGCAATGAAAGCTGCCGAGGCGATACCGATATTTCGGCTTCGAGGGAATCGCCGGCCCTTTTGAGGCGCGCAACGATCGAGATCGCCCTGGCATCCAACGGGCTCCACACCGCAGTGTCGATAGCGGCCTGAACGGAGTCCGTTTCGGGAATGTCGCCTGTGGCGGCGTAGTAGCCTTTCCGGGAAGCAATGGTCAGCGAAGGCCGCGCCGGGATATCGATGTGAAGGTCGTGGTACCTGCCGTCGAGAGTATCCGGACTCGGGTAGAAGCCGAGCGTATAAGTAGCGCCAGCGCGGTCGATGATATCGTGCAGGGCGGAACCGATATCGTTTGTGTTGTAATACGCCCTTCCGCCGGTTTCATCCGCAAGCATACGCATCGTCTCCTGGTGGGCAGGTTTCGGCGTCAAGAGTGCGGAGGTTCGCGCCTGGACGCTGGTGGTCGCCCCTTCGGCTTTCATGTCCGCGGACAGGCCGGTGAGGCCGCGAGCGTCCACGGGGTAGATGGCGATGTCGGCCCTATTCACGGCCCGCTGGGCACGTTCGATCTCCGTGCCGAAGGTACGACGGTCAGCAGTAGGACGTGTGAACCCGTTCTCATCGGTGCCGGCAGCAAACGGAAAACCGTTCGACACCCATACCAGGCTCTTGCGACCGGGCAGCGGGGCCAGGTGATCGGCGATCGCTTCGAGGGCGAGCGCCGTCGTCCGTACCGAGTCGAGCTGATAGCAGTCGGTCATGTTCCTGGAGGCGGTTTCGATCAAGGCGTCAAGTTTGGCCTTTCCAGTGGTTCCCGACTGTTGAGGACTTGTCGCCGATGAATTCGAGTCGCCCCGCCCGTGATACTTGGCCAATGCGGCACTCGTCCGGACGGCTTCGCTGGTGAAGTCGCTCAAAATCGAAAGCGTTCTTCCCAACGTGTAGATGGCAACCCGATCGTGTGGCTTCAGGCCGGCGAGGAGGCGCTCGATGGACCGCCGTGCATGCAATTGGTCAGCAATTCGCGTGTTCAGGCCGTCGAACAGGATGACAGTAATGATGGCTGCGGAATCGCCGCCGTTCTCGACTGTGTTCGTGAACAGGTTCAGTTCCGGGGCATTAGGCTTCGGTCGAGCCGTGAAGCCGGCATTGACGTCGAATAACAAGACTTGCCGGGGCTTGCCAGGGTCGCGCAGAAGGAAGTCGTCTCTTTTCAGGTCCGTGACGGGTCCGTTCTTGTCCCGTACCAGGACATTTACGGTGACGAGGCGGGTGGTAGTGCGGATGATCGTGGCATCATCCGGCGCGGTCTGCGCGACAACTCCGGCGGCGAGGGCTATGAGTACTGCCAGCAATCGCCGCGTCAGAAAGGTGCACATTTGTGCCTCCGAGGTCTGCTCTGACAGCGCGATTCAGACTGCCGGGGGATGAGCTGTTCGCCAATCCCGAATTTTCGACGCGGCGCACGGACGACCTGGTTACCGAAATCGAAATCACGGCCGGCGCAAGTTCAACTATATGCCCGGGAGCGGGTGGAACGCGGCGGGACGGACCTAGCCTTTTGAGATGCGTGTCCAATTTTGCGGCGGAAGGCCGCAGGTAGTGATTGAGGAGATGCTGCGTCCGGCGGGCGCAAATCGAACGGGATTAGCGTGAGTGGAGCAATAACATAATGGCCGTTCACAAAGTGCAACAAGGAGAGTGCCTGTCAAGCATTGCCGCGCGTTTCGGACTGCGGAGTTGGGAGCGTCTTCTGGAAGTTGCGGGGAATGAGGAGTTACCGAAGAAGCGGCTGAACCCAAACGTCCTTGCGCCGGGCGATGAAGTGGCAGTGCCGGACCAGGTGTCACAAAAGCGGCTTTCAATCGCGACCGACCACCTGCACAAGTTTGTAGTTAACTTGCCGAAGGTGAAGTTGCGGATCGCTCTCGTCAACCGTTTGGGAGAACCGTACGAAGGAAAGCCCTTTACCGTGAACGTCGGCAAACGCGAGATCAAGGGGACAACCGTGGCCGGCGGCATCGTCGAGATTGATGTACCCGCGACGGAGGCCACGGCGCGGTTGCGAGCGTGGCTGTTCGACAGCGAGGCCGCTGAGGCGCCGCCCACCATCGACCGGGAACTTGCTATCGGCCACATCGATCCGGTTGAACTGGCTTCCGGAACGCGCGGGCGTTTGTCGAATTTGGGGTATCGCTGCTCGCTGTCGGAGGAGCCGATCGAAGATCTGGACGATCCGGTGCTCGTCGCCGTAAGGTCGTTTCGGGCGAAAAACGGATTACCCGAGGTGGATCGGCCCGGGGCGCAAGGGAATCAGGCCGACAACCCGGACGAGAATGGCTCAGACGCCACGAACGATAGCGGCGCGGCGGGCGAGAACGAAAACGATGCGCCCACCGCGGACGAGATAGCGGATTATGTCGAACGCCTGATGGACGGTGCTTTTCGAGAGAAACTACTGGCGGTGTACGCGGGGGAATCGGGCGCATGAGCGCGACGCAATTCAAAAAGACGACGAAGAACAAGCCGAAACGCACGCCGGTGAAAGGGCTCGTGCCGCCGAAACCGAGCACACCGAAATCCCAGGAATGCAAGACACCGGTTACTCGAGTGGGGGAGAACCGCGGACACCGCGACACGATCGCAACAAGAGCCTACTACGTGTTGCTCGACGATCCGAACGACCCGCAGGACACGGTGGTGCTCGAGCATCCCGGGCAGCACTTTCCACAGATGCTCACCACCGACTCGGTGCCTCTCTACGATTCGATTCTTACGTATTTGCTTGCATTCGAACCTGTGGCTGAAGGCGGTGCCCTGACGTTGAAACTCGAACGGGGCGATTCGGGTACAACGGTCGAACTATTCGCGAAGGTACCGGAGAATGACGTGATGCTCAACGATGCCGACGTGTTCCAACGGTGTTCAACGAAAGACGGGGCGCCCCCGCGAACCAATCTCCGCGTGCCCGACTACACCACTGTGCCGCCGCGACCGTTTTACAGCGATTCGAATCTGGACCAGAAGCCCGGGCCCCACTCAGCGCTCAGGGGCGGCGGGGAGTAGGAGCATTCATTATGGAGACGCTCGAGCACGCTTACGATGCCGCGCTTGCTGTGTTAACCGCACCGGTGAGCTTTGTCGAGTGGACGACGCTGAAGGTGGAGAGCAGCGCCGCTCCCGATCCCAACCTCAGCGACGACTGGTGTCCGATCGCGGTGTGGATGCAGGACAGCTCCGAGGAGTACGAATGGGGAACAACACGTGCGATAGAGGGTGAGCGCTACATTTACGTGTTCTCGCGCCGGGCCTGGAGCGACGACAAACCGACTCTTGTCGAGGAACTGCATCTTGCTGAAGACGGTCAAATCGAAGCGGCGAAACTCGGGGAGCGGCGTTTCCCGGACCCGGCACCGCTGGATGGCAAAGGGTCACCGTTGCCGGAGAGGCGCCAGTGGAGCAAGATCGGCACCACCATGCGATTCGCGCGCCGGTGGCGAGGGTCGCGCATGGTCCACTATTTTTTCGCGACTCGCGTTCCGCTATCGCGCAGATCTGTTGAAGAACTGCGGCAGAACGTCGCACTGTGGGTTCCGGCTACAACATTCGACGACTACAGCTTCGTGTTGCCGAGCACGTCCGATTTGAATGGGGCGGGGCCTAAAACGTTTGGGCAATGGGATCCGAATCTGGTTACTGGCCAGGGGCCGGGCGCGCTTCAGGTGCCAGTACTCGACCCGATCACTGTTGCCTTGCACCTCCACCTGCTGGCATCGTCTGCGAGCAACGATTTGTACGAGTACATGACGGTTGATGAGGAGCAGAGTGCGGCGGCGCGCGAGCACGTGGAGAAGCGGCAGCAGAAGTTGGTGCTCGCGTATGTTGTGCAACTGGTGCTGAAGAACTACGACACAAGCTACGGGCACGAGATGAGTTCGGTGGCGGAGCGGACAAATAAGTTCGTTCAGCAGTACTGGGAACAAGTGAACCACCGGATTCAGGAGAACGAGCGCTGGTGGTTCTATCTCTCGAACTGGTATCAGTCCGATCCGATTCATTTTCTCTCTCGAGCGCATTACGAACACCCCGACGAGCACTGGCCGAAGTTTCTGCTGCCGATGCTGGTTAGCGTTCAAGGCGCCGGCACTGCCGTGCCGGGACGTGAGTTGTTGGCCCGTCTGATTGACGATAAGCGCTTCAAGTGGTTTCGCCGCGAGGTACTGCCGGGATATCACGACGAACCGGAGGAAGATGAGACAGCCGCCAAATATCAATTGCCTCGGAAATTCGCGCTGGCAGTGCTGGAGACCGTGAAAGAACTCGCGCCGTTGTTTGTCGAGAGAGGCGGCACAGTGGAGATGTTCCGCGTCCTCGCAGCGCACGGCAAGTTCAACATCTGGATCATGGTGGACGGCACTATGGAGATTATCGACCCGCACAAGGCTGCCGAGGCTTATGCGCACTCCGTGAAGAGCCTGGGGTTCAAGGCGCCGAATGCGCACGAACTCGTCGAGGAATGGGAAGAGATCACCTATCATCCTTACAAGAAGAAGTGGTTGAAACTCGCGAGGATCGTCGAGTTGATCGATCTCGCGTTGTCCGTACGCCAATTCGTCAAGAGCCGTTCCACGGTAAATAGCTTGACGCTGGCGCGCTCGATGGCGGATACTTCGGCGATCCTGCTCGAGTTCGCGCATGGAACGAAAGGCAAGCTGCTGGGGCTGCTGTTGAAGACGAGGCCCGGGATTGTCATCGTCGCAGGGGTTCTCGAAATCATCACAGGCGTGATCGAAGCGAAGCATGGCGAGCACAAGCATGACTACACCGGCGCAGCTTCGGCATACATCACGGTTACTGGGGCGGCGATTTCCACCGCTGGTTTTATCGCCTCGGTGGCGTTCGGCATAGCGGCGACGCCCTTCGTTGTCGCCGGCTTGATTGTCATGACCATCGGCGCGCTGGTCGGGTTCTTCAAGGACACGCCGATGGACACTTATCTGAAGTTTTGCGCGTTTGGTGAAGATGGGGGAGGCGGTGAAATCGTTCCCGGCCTGGAGGAGATGAAGGAAGGGGAATACGGGCAGCAACTCGAGGTTCTTATCAATCTGATTTGCGCGTTTAAGATGGAGCGGGCGGACATGGCCGGGGCCGATGGCGACCCACTGGAGGCGCGATTCACGATGGGGTGGTACCCCGAGAAAGCGTACATGGAAGTTCACTACGAGGACGAGTGGTTCGTCGGCGCACAGCGGGGGGGCTGGCCAGCCCTGGTGAAGCGGTTGACCTTCGACGCGGTTGGTGTGAAGTTGACGCCTGAACGCAAGTTTGACTTGCGCCTGACCCAAGCTCCGCCGTTCATGCTGGATTATAACGTCGGATTCAAGGGTCACTTCAGCGCGCAGCTTCATGTCTCTTTCGACCGGTTCGAAATTGTCGTACCGCCGAGGAAGCAGGAGTTGTGGATCGAAGTCTAAGCCGTGTGGTTCTCATCGAAGCGTGAGTCAGACCGCGACTTCACCGTGTACACTTTGGCAATGGTGTTCACGAAACGGCTTCGCGATGGCGTCAAACGCGGCGAGATCACCTGTAGCGTCAGAATCTGGCAGCACCCCCGTGTAAAAGCCGGTCACCGCTACCGGATGGAAGAGGGTGAGATCGAGGTGGATTCGATCGAGCCGATCGGACTCTACGACATCACTCCGGAACTGGCGCGTGAATCGGGATTCCTCGGGATCATCGATTTGCTGAAAGTCGCGAAGCACGGCAAAGGCGAGAATATCTATCTGGTTCGGTTCCACTATGTGCCGCCGTGTAAGTCGGCCGAGCGGCGTGCATGAAGGTGACGTGATCCCGCCCGCCACGGCCGGCGGACGCCCGCGCGTAAACTAGGAACGAGCGGGATATGCTGAACTCGATTGTTAAAGATGGTTGCAGACGGCGAGTGCACCGGAGAGTCGCCTCGTTCGCCTTGTTAGCGCTCTGCGTACCCATGTTTGCCGCGACGGGAGTTCGCGTCAACGGGCGAAACATCCGCATTGAATTCGACGGCGATCTGCACAGTCGTGTAGTGGCGTTGGTGGACGGGCATGCGCGCATCCTCGGCGATTTCACTCCTTCAGAGTTTCTGCGGATATCGGGCAAAGACGTGACGGATTTCCGCCTGCGGAGCCAGCGGCGCGAACGTGTGCACGACCGCCTGGGTTCCGGGGTGCGAACCATCATCACCGGCGCTGCATCGTCTTTAAAGAAGACAGTCATCGTCGCGGTGTACGATCATTTTCCACGGATGGCGTTCTTTGAAGTCGACTACACGAATACGGGAACCGCGGATTTACCGGTGGACGGATGGACGAACCAGCATTACGCTGTCCGCGCCGGAACTCCCAACGCCGAACCGGCGTTCTGGTCATACCAAAGCGGCTCATACTCGAAGCGCCCGGACTGGGTGCTGCCGCTGAAGCCCGGTTTCCAGCAGCAAAATTTTCTGGGCATGAATGCCGCCGATTATGGCGGCGGGACTCCGGTAATCGATGTGTGGCGGCAGGATGCCGGGTTGGGTGTCGGACACCTGGAGATGGTTCCGAAGCTGGTTTCTCTGCCGGTGGCGATGCCGGATGCGGGCCACGCCGAGGTAGCGGTGGAGTATCGGCGCGGCATGACGCTGAAGCCCGGAAGCACGCTGAAAACGTTCCGTACTTTCGCCGCCGTTCACACAGGTGACTACTTCGAAACACTACGCGATTATCGGGACGTTATGATCGCGCAAGGATTCCACTTCGACGCTTCGCCCGAGAGTGCGTTCGGTCCGATCTGGTGCGCGTGGGGATATGGCCGGAAGATGAAGCCGAGCCAACTTTACGGCGCGCTGCCGGTGGTGAAAAAACTCGGCTTCACCTGGGTGACTCTGGACGATGGCTGGCAGACCGCGCAGGGCGATTGGTTTCTGCAGCCGCAAAAATACTCGAACGGCGACGCAGATATGCGGGCGCTGGTGGACAAGATTCACGCCGAGGGATTCAAGGCTCAGTTGTGGTGGGCGCCTCTCGCCGCCGATCCCGGGACTGAGTTGGTTGCGAAACATCCGGATTGGCTGCTACTGAACGCCGATGGCAGTAAACAGAAGATCTCCTATTGGAACTCGTGGTACCTGTGCCCGGCAGATCCGGAAGTCGTGGCGTATCACGAAGCGATCGTCAGGAAGGCGCTGAAGGATTGGGGGTTTGATGGGCTCAAACTCGACGGCCAGCACATGAACGGCGCTCCCCCGTGCTACAACCCGGCGCATAAACACGAGCGGCCGGAAGAGTCGGTCGAGGGAATGCCCACATTCTTCAAAGCCATCTACGACACTGCGCGCCAAGTGAAGCCGGACGCTCTGGTCGAGTTCTGCCCGTGCGGTACGGCTTATTCCTTCTTTACGCTGCCGTATATGAATATGTCGGTGGCGTCCGATCCCCGGTCTGCGTGGCAGGTTCGGACGAAAGGGAAGACGCTCAAAGCGCTCGAAGGCGACTCTGTGGCGTACTTCGGCGATCACGTAGATATGGTGAAGGATGATTTCGCTTCCACAGTCGGCGTCGGCGGCGTGGTGGGAACGAACTTCACGTGGCCCGAAGGGTCGGCTGAAAGAAAGCGCGGCGACCTGACTCCCGAACGTGAGAAGAATTTCGAAAAATGGATCGAGATTTATAAGCAGAAGATGCTGTCCCGCGGCGAGTATGAGGGAACCCTCTACGATATCGGTTTCGACCGGCCGGAAGCACACGCGATTCGCAAAGAAGGCAGCATGTTCTACGCGTTCTTCGCGCCTGAATGGAACGGCACGATCTCACTGCGAGGCCTCTCGAACCGCGTCTACCGTGTTATCGATTACGTGGACGGCAAAGATATGGGGACGGTTCGCGGGCCCACCGCCACGCTGAATGTCCAGTTTCAGAAGCATCTGCTGCTCCAGGCAAAACCGGAGTAACGGGAGGAGTTCAAGAATATGACGAGGAGGAACCTGCGCGCATGAAGCGGCGCGAATTTCTGGCATTGATGCCCGCAGCGATGTTGAACGGGGCTGCGCTCGAACGCATCGACACGCACACCCACATTCACCGGATCGCCCCGGAGTTGTTTGCGTCTTTGGAGAACGACCACTGGAGATGCCTGAGCATCTGCGTATCGAGGGCGATCGGCGAAGAGAGTTCGGATCTGGATGAGATGATTCGCGGCTCGGTGGAAGCTCATCGCGCGAGCAAAGGCCGCATCGCGTGGGCAACCGCGTTTGACGCGCGGGGATTCGAGTCCCCTGATTTTTCGAAGCGAACCATTGCCGCGCTCCGGCGTTCGTTCGACGATGGCGCCATCGCCGTGAAGATCTGGAAGAACATCGGGATGGGAATTCAAGGCAAATCCGGGGCTTATCTGCTGCCCGATCATCCCGCGCTGTCGCCGGTTTTTGACGCGATTCAGCAAGCGGGCAAGACGCTGATTGCTCATCTCGCCGAACCCGACGGCGCGTGGTTGCCGCTCGACAAGAACAACTCCGAGATCGGGTACTACAGCCGGCATCCGGAATGGCACATGTACGGCCGGCCGGGAATTCCGAGTAAGGATGCGATTCTCGCCGCGCGCGACCGCGTCCTCGAGCGTCATCCCCGGCTTCGCGTAGTTGGTTGCCATCTCGGCAGTGATGAGGAGCATTGGGATCGGCTCGCAAAGCGTCTCGATCAGTACCCGAACTTTGCGGTGGACGTGGCTGCGCGTGTGCGGTATTTCGCGGCGGGCGACCATGAGAAGGCGCGCGATTTCCTGATGAAATATCAGGACCGCGTCCTGTACGGGACGGACTTCACACTGGCGCCAGGCGCCGACGCAAAGGCGGCGGAGCAACTACGTCAGACGCATCAATGGGACTGGAACTTTTTCTCTACCAGAACGGCGCAGAAATTTCGAGATCGCCAGGTTCAGGGATTGGGTTTGCCGGAGAGCGTCGTGCAAAAGATCTTCCGTGATAATGCGGTGCACTGGATACCGGGAATCACTGTTGCGTAGGCGGCCGCCGGGCGGGCCCATACCACGCGAACAACTCGGCCTGCAGATCGTCAACAACTTTTCGGTGTGGTGGATCGAGTGCAAGATTGTGCATCTCGTCGGGATCACGATGCAGATCGTATAACTCCGGCATGTCGTCGATCCGGAGAGTGAACTTGTGCGCGCCACGGCGAATCATGTACTTCGCGTGGGGAGTTTGCTATGGAGCGGCGCGAGAAAATCAGTGAACCTCGCGCCGCTCTTGCGTTATTCGTGCTTCCAGCTCTGGAAATATCGCTGCCAGATGTGGAAGTCTTCCTGGGTAATCACACCGTCCTGGTCCAGATCCATGCGGCGGTCCTGAATCTGGCTGCCGGCTTGCCCGCGCGCCCCGAGTAAGGCCGTGCGGTCCTTGGCATCCAGCACGCCGTCATCGTTGAAGTCGCCGAGCAGGGGGTTGAATCCGATGACAAACGAGTCGTGGTCGGAGGCTGCGAACTCAGTGGCAGCGTAGTAGCCAGCGTTCGCCTGCGCGCTCTTCACGTTAGTATCCAGCGCCTCCAGCGCCGCCGGTTCGTCGGCGTTAGTGTGCAATTCGGCAACGCCCTTCACCAGCGGAAGTGCCGCTCTGTTGACCAGCCCGTGATCGAGATATCCCGATTGAGAGCCGAAATTGTACGAGTACGCCTTATCGCCCAGCAGGAGTTGAATGAGATCCGTATAGGCCCCACCGGCCGTGAATGCCTGAATCGGATCTTCGCCGAAATACGCGTTATAGTCGCCCAGCAGAATCAGTTCACGATCGCTGCATGCCGGATCCGAGGTCGGATTGCTGGCTAACCAGTTACGAACGTTGGTCGCCATGGAAAGACGCATCCCGTTGCAATTGCCCTGATACGGATCGTCGTTCCCAACGCCGCAAGCCGAACCCTTCGACCGGAAGTGGTTCACAACGACCGTGAAGGTCTGGTCGGCCGCACGATCGCCCGCAGATGGGCGGAATGTCTGGGCCAGTGTCGGACGATTCTGGTCGTTTTGATAATACAGAGCCGCCTTGCCTACCGGTGTAACTGTCGCGGCATTGTACAGGATTCCGCTGCGAATCGCGTCGGTTCCGTTGTCGGCGACCGTGTTGCCGGGGGCCAGATTGGCAGGGTCGATCGTATCGATGAACCGGAAGTTCTTGCCCGTAGGAGCCGACAGCGCCGCGGTCAAATCGGCAATCGCCGAATTCGTGTAAGTGCCCCCGTTAGTGTTGCCATTGGCGAAATTCTGCAATTCGCTCAGGCCATAGATGTCGCCATTCGCCTTGCTCAGTTCGGCGATAATCTTGGCCCGCTGATGGTTCAATTCGTCCGCAGTCGCGGCGCCGCGTGCGCCGAGCGTAGTAAAGAAGTTCAGCACGTTGGCGCTGACGATTTTGAAGCGCGCCCCGACTGATGCAGCCACCGCCGCCGTGTTCGGCCGTGGATTCGGTGAGTTCGAAAACGTTATCGAGGAAACGGGTTGAATTCGATAGGCACCAAACCGGTCGTCGAAAACACCAACCAGGGGAGTGGGTGGATTGTTACCGTTCGGGTTCACCAGCGCACCCACTCGCAACGTATTTTCGCCGCTCAAACCGGGCGGCGGATACGGAGCAACCGTACCTCCATTGAGATTCACGCCGGAACTGTTGCTGCCATCATCCAACGCAATCCGGCTGCGGTTGTTCAGATCGGTTGCCGCCGCCCAGGATCCGGTGTTGCCGGCGATCTGCGTGGGCTGGTACAAGACGTTCGGGGCCAGATCGATCTGACCGAACTGACCCAGGTTGAAGTTGCCAGTGACGACAAGTTGTTGGTTGAATCGTACCAGCATGCCTTCGTAGCGCTCCCAGTCGGAAACGCTCGCAACGGGCAGGATGACATCGACGGGTGCAGGGAGCGGATTCCCCGAACTGCAAACCTGGACGGAAGATACGGAACCGAGTTCGCTCAGGTGCGAAACAGCCGCACCGGTGTTCGACTGAAATTCATTCACGTTGCCGCGGATGCGGACGCGGTCGCCTGTATTCACGGGCGTTGGGTTGAACACGAACAAGCCTTCCGCGGTTGCCGGATTGCCGTCCTGGTCGGCAGGCGCCGATTCCACGTAGAAGCCCGACAGCCGGCTCGAACCCTGGAAGTTACCGACGACGATCGCCTCGACATCGACGGTCTGCGTAGCCAGCGGGCTCAGCGCTCCGGGTCCCTGAATCGAACTGATGGGGGTAGCCGCGGCACCACAACTCGGGTCGAGCGGAAGCAGAACGGTCACGTTGATGTTGAAGGCACTGGAGCGGTCCTGATCGTCCCGAATCGTGCAGGGCAGCGAATGCAGACCCAGCACCGTGCCGGTGCCGATAATCGCGTTATAGCTGAAGGTGGCGTCAGTGACTGGCAACGTCTGGTCTGCCGCGCCTCCGATAGAACTGAGATTACAGGTTACGGTGATGGTCTGGGACAGGGGATTGAATCCCGGAATAATGGTTCCGGTGAGTTGAGTCTGCTGCCCGGGACTCACTGTGTCCGGTGTGGCCGACGCTGCAGTGATGCTCGGCGGAGTCGGGTCCGAACTGACGGTCGGCGTGACGCTCACATTATCGATCGCCAATCCGTCATCCGAGCCAAGCGTGTCGGTGTCACTCCACCGGATCCAGATAGTGGCGCCGGGATTCAGCGTCAGACCGGTGATCGTCGCGGTGATCGTTATTTTGCACCCACCGGAGTTGCCGTCGGTAGGCATGTTCTGCATGCTGGAGCAAGCCGCACCCGGAGACGCGAAATTCAGCGCCGGGAACGCTGTGAAGGTCCCGGAACTCAGTGTGGTGGCGTCGGTGCTGTAAGCGAAAGTCAGTCCGTCGGCTGGGGACGTTGCCGTTCCGCGCCGCCACATTTTGCCGTCGAACGAAATGGCCAGAGTCGTTATGGGGCCCGGTGCATTGTTCACGAATCTGGCGCCGTAAAAAATAGTTGAAACACTGCCGCTGCCCAGGCTGCCGAGCGACCGTTCGGTGCTCGAGGCAGCGCCGAAGCTGTACGCCCCTCCCCCATTACTCGACCCGGTACCCGCCGAGTAGGCGCCATCGGCTGCTCCGCCGGTCCCAAGTTCGGTGAGATACCATCCGGCGGGAAGCGATGACGAGGTGCCCGCGATCGCGAGCGTGTTGAAGTCCTGAACGACGGGAGCGCCATTCGTGATCGCGATAATGCCGGATCCGGACGATCCGTCGGCAAACAGAAGACCGGCCCCGAGAACAATCGCAAGCAACAGGCAGCACGTGCCGTTCATCCGATTTCTATGCACTTCGATTCTCCTTAGCTGAGTAGAGCCTAATCAGAAACAATCCACCGCGCGGGCCTCCCCTGCGCGTCATGGCGAGAGGAAGATTAGCAAACCGAACTGGGCCGATTCATGACGGTTCGGCAAACTCTCGATTACATTTTGCGCTATTGTTTCAGCCGGTGCCTGGGACGTCGGAAGTCGCGTGCTCGTCGAATCAGATTGCCGGATAGGACCGCGGTGGGCGCACGCTTGTGCGCTTTACGATGTTGCTGTTTGGGTGCGTGCCTGAATATTCTGGTTCCGGCGGAAGCGATTCTCTGGATCGTAGGCGGCTTTCACCGCACAGAGCCTGGCGTAGTTCTTGCCGTAAGCTTCACCCACTCGACTCGCGTCATCCTGGTCGAGAGCATTCACGTACACCGAACCAGCCGCCCAGGGGGCCATACCGGCATAGAACGCACGAGTCCACTCGATGTGGCGTTCGTCTTCATCACGATTCGTCCAGGCGCTCATTACGACGAGATCAAACGATTCGTCACGATTCGGGAACGGGGTGGCGTCGGCCGCGACGCGTGTCACGGCGCCGTGAGAGTGTTCCACCACGACGATGGACCGAGGGGAGGTTCGCATGTTGGCGAACTCGATGAATCTGTCGATGGCATCGTCGGGAAAGCTTCCGAGAAAACGGCTCTTCCAGTAATTGCGATTTCCGAATGGCGCGGCCGCATCGAGCATTGTTTGCAAGGCGGGGTAAGGCATTGTCGAAATCGCATCGGCGATGGGAGTACCGAATTTTCGCAGTGGTTGGAGTACGCGTTCTCCCTCCGACAAATCGTCTCCGCACCACGTCGGCATAAGTGCAACGACAGCTTGACCGTCGGGCGTGGACAGGCTGGCCGCATAAACGATCAGTTCATCGGGCAGACCGGACGTAACGAAATCACGATAGAACCTCAGCACCTCGCGCGCTTTCGAAAGGGGGTGGAGGACCATGCCGGCAATCACAGTGGCAATGGGATGCATCTGATAGCCGATTGAGGTCACGACTCCGAAGTTTCCGCCGCCACCTTTTAATCCCCAGAACAGTTCGGGGTGTTCATCTGCGGTTGCCCGGACCAGGTCACCGCTGGCGAGAACGACGTCGTACGAGATGGTGTTGTCGCAAACAAGTCCGCATCGTCCCATGAGCCATCCGACTCCACCGCCCAGCGTCAACCCAGCGATGCCGGTTGTCGAGATCAAGCCACCTGTCGTCGCGAGGCCGTAGAGATGAGTTTCGCGGTCAAATTCACCCCACGTGAGGCCGGTCTGGGCGACCGCGACCCGCGTCTTTTGGCTAGTGTAGATGCCTTTCATCGGTGCCACATCGATGACGAATCCGTCATCCACCATCGAGAGACCCGCGACATTGTGGCCGCCGCCGTGGGTCGCGGGATAGACGTTGTTATCGACTGCGAAACGGACCGCAGCCTGAACGTCCGCCGGTCCAGTGCAGCGGGCGATCGCGCGCGGACGGCGGTCGATCATTCCGTTCCAGATGCGGCGCGCGCCGTCATATTCAGGCGACTCCGGGGTGAGAATCTCGCCGTGAAAATGCGGCCGGAACGATTCAAATTTCATGCGGGCTCCAGGGACCACGACAGCGTAGCACATTTTCAATTGCCCAGAGTAAATCGTTCTACGACCAGTCTTACGGCCGGAATGCCCTCTGTATCGCGCCGGAATTTGCTTACAAGACCACGAGTCGAGCCGGGCCGGATCTGACCGTCCGCAAGGGTTCCCATCCGGCACGCGCACTCACTTTCGGAGAAGGCTCCATCGGACGATCCCGGATATGGGCGGCTTGCGCCCGAACGCATACGAAAGCTCGCCACCCCCGGTGTCGATTGCGGCGAGGAGGTGCCGGGATAGGCAAGCGACGAAAACTCGTGTAGGCGCTTGGTATCCTTCGGAGGTGCCGGGCGTCTCGCAATGAAGCTCAACATCAATCCGCTCACGCCCGATCTATGGCCTGCGCTGGAAGACCTCTTCGGAGCGAGGGGTGCCTGTAACGGATGCTGGTGCATGTATTGGCGCAAGGGAAATGCATACCGCGGGCAGCCCGCGGAGGCGAACAAGTCGGCATTTCTGGAGATAGTGAAAGTTGGTCCGCCGCCGGGGTTGCTGGCGTTTGACGGACATCGCGCGGTGAGTGGGTGCCAACTGACGCCGCGCAGTTCGCTGATGTGGTTAGGCCGGTCGTGGCGTCTGAAGCGCGTGGATGATCTGCCGGTGTGGTCGATGTCGTGCTTTTACGTGCGAAAGGGTTACCGAAGGCGGGGAATCACATCGGCGCTTATAGCAGCGGCATTGAAAGCGGCCAAAGACGCGGGCGCACCAGCAGTGGAAGCATACCCTCTGGATGGCGCCTGAGTCCGAGTGCCACAAGCACGGGTTATGCGTCGACGTTCTTACGTGGGGGCTTCAGAATCGTCGCCCGGCGTGTGCCGTCCCGGCCGATTCTTCGCTACGACCTAACCGGCGCCAGCAGGCCCAGCACGACCTGACTGCGGCCTTACTTATCTCGGGTTTCCGCATGAAAGTGTAGGTTATGCGCCGCGAACGCCGGCACGAAAACTCTTGCAAAACTCGGAGCGATCGTTTTAAATCATTTTCCAAGGGGCACGACGTTGTTACAGATCCGCGATTCTCAAAAGAAGCAGTTGGCCGATTCGAACCCGGGCACGAAAATCACGCAGACGTGTCCATACCAGAAGACCTGGATCGAGTTCAGGTTGGTGGACCGGGACAACAATCCGGTGCCTGGGGAACCTTACAAGGTCCGGCTGCCGGATCAATCGTTGATGACTGGCTCGCTCGACCGCGAAGGCAAAGTCCGTTTCGAGGGCATTGTTGCAGGTCAGGCTTTCATCTGTTTTCCAGGCATGGACCGCAAGGAGTGGCGGCCACTTTAAAGCATTCGCGCGGCTTTAAGGAGCGGAGTCCTGGGTTGGTGCGGGTACGTTCATGAGATCGTGCTCGTTCATGACGCTGGTGAGGACGTCATCATCCGTTCGATTGTCCGGCTTGTTGGCGGTCTGCTTTTTGAAATGCCGCAGCGCGATCGCGTAGACATCTGTCGACCAGGTTTCCGGTCCACCATCCCCGAATCCGAGATTGTACAGGCGCTGTTTAACGGCGAGTTCGTCGGAGATTTCGCGAGGGTGCAACGCGCCACCGTCAAAATTGATTTGGACGAACTTGCTCTCATCCGGCGGATTCGGATCGTTATCCGCCGGCATGACGTCGGGACCCGTTACGCGGGCCGCGTCCAGACGTAAAGTCATTTTGGCTTTGTCGTCAAACACCGGAATGCGCAGCACTCCGTTTTCATCCGTAAAGCCGCGGATTACGGCCGCGCTGGCCGACTCTCCGGCAGTGAATACAAACCTGCGATAGCGCAAGGGGCGCTGACCTTTGAAGGAGTCGACCACGAAACGAATCACCCACTCCTTGATCTTTGCTTCGCATGGCGAGTTCACCGCGAACGCGTGATAGAAGCGGCAGGCCATCGTGTTCCCCGTTTGTTCCACCGGAGTTACCACGAGGTTGTTGGCGTCGTCCACCGACAGGATGGACATGTTCTCGCCGAATGTTCGATTTTGGTCGGATTCGCTTAACCGCTTTTTGTAGTCGGACCAGAAGCGCAGTTTGCAGCCGGCGTCTCCCTCGCGCGCAGCGGGACACGGCCACTTGTTCTGATCGATTTCGGTTCCTTGTTGGAAAAGAAAAACGATGACGCGGCGATCGACTTTATAGATGTCGTTGCGTGACTCGATGAATTCCTTGCTCTGTAGCGAGTCCTTCTCCATCTCCTTGGAGAGGAGAAAGATAGGGTTGGCTTCGCCGCAGCCCTGAACATCGCCCTTCAGAGACTTGCCGCCCTTCCCGCGAGCAATGAAGTCGTTCTTGGGATCGAGTATGAATGGTTCGCCGGCGGCGTCGTGGCAGATGGCATCCATATATTCCCGGAACAGGTGCAGCCGGACATCGTGAATGCTTCCGAGATTCCGGGCCATACGATATGCCGATACGGCGTCCTTGATCTGTTGCTTCGTCTCTTCCGTTTTCGCGCCGTCGATCGGCCCGGTATAGAAGGCCGGCTCGAGTTCGTCTTTTGGAGGCTTCCGCAGCGGTATCGAAAGCATGGTCTGAATCGAGGGGATGCCCCATGCGTCGCCATGGAAGTTGTTCTGGAACAACTCCTCCCAAATATCGATGTTGCGAGTCAGTACCCCGTACACAGCGAGCGCCCGCCGGCCGCTGAGAGTCTTGTTGTAATCGGGCTCGCCGGTGGGATCCGCGTGGCCGAATACTGCGCAGGGCGGGAATCGTTTCGGGTTCGCCGTGTCTACGTCGCGCAACTGATTCATGAGTTTTGCCAGGCGCGTGAACGCGCGCTCGGCATCGGGAACGACAACGGACGAGTCGAACGCGAACCCCTTGTTGGGAAGACGCATGCAACCGATCGCGATGAGGTGCGGCCGGATCGCATTGAAGTTCTTGTCCTTCTGTTCTTCGGGAATGGGTGCGGCGAGAACCGGCAATGTTATCCGCTCGGGATGAGTGGCGACGATGCCGGACGGGTCAGCTTCGAGGAAAAGCGGGTTGGCCATCGATCAGATCCCGTGCACGATTTTGAGTTTGCCGACGATACCGGAATCCTGGATTCCGGTTCTTGAGTCCGAGTCGGAATTCGCGGAGTCGTCTTCCCCGCTAGGCGGCGCAGGGCTGATCTCCGGCCGTTTCACCACCGGCTTATGAACGTTGTCGCATGCGAACTCCTCGGCCGCCCAAAGTAACTGATCCAGATCCTTCACGGTAAATCCGGCGAAGTAACCCATATTATTCAGCCGCGCCTGCTGGCCGGAGAGTTTTGTCTCAGGATTAAGGTTGCCGATCTTCACATCAAATTGGATAGTAACGTCCGGTGGCGGGTCTGTTGCTGCATCGTCGGCTGCCGCCTTGGGAGGAGTTTTCGCGCCGGGCAGGTGAACAGTGATGGCCGCTGTTTTGTCCTGACGACCGATCGGCTGCGTAACAATACCCTTGGCGTTGGTTGCCTGATCGGGGACATCGGCTGCTTCGATCTTGAGGTTACAGTTCGCGGCAGGAATCGGCTTTCCGTCGATGTCGAGTAACTCGCACCGGAGATACAGAGGGGACAGATCGGTCTGATAAGTATAGACATTCCCGGTACCTCCTGACTCCTCGCCGTCTTCGCGGTCCGGAATGGCGAGTTGATCGCCCGGGAAGAGCACATGTGGATCTCTCTCCCCCGCAAGGTCGGCATTATCGGGGTGATCCAATATCGTATGGAAGTCGGCGAACCCTTCCTGGGCGGCGATGCTGGAAATGTGATCGCCTTGTTGAACTACGCGCGTCTGAGCCATAACAAAAGCTTCCGGTTGGTCGTCAACTTACTGATTTGAACCGCGGGTTCCGGACCGTCGAAGGACGGTCTCATACGTCATCCTGCTTGACGATGCTCAAGTCGTAAAAGATCGTGTAATCGTCCGTAGAGTCACTCTCCACCAGAATCTTCTGTTCGGGTAAGGCTCGTGCAAAGAACATGGTCTTCTCGTGCGATTCGTTGTGAACGCCGACACCGGCGCTACCAATCGGAACCGGATTCTGGCCGCGGAACATTTTCTGAAGGTTCGGATCCTGGGAAGAAACGGGAGACGATTTGATAGGGTCGAGATATCCGAGAGGCTGGTTGTCCCGGCCAAGCCCGAAGCCCGCGATGCCGCGCCCGAGCAGGTCGAGGGCATAGGCGACTGCCATCTTCAGCCGAATTTCGTTCGCTTTGGCTGGATCTGCATCAGGTGTGACAATATGACTCCAGTCGGGTGTCGTGCCGTCGAATTTGAACGTGCGAGCGCCGGCGTCTTTCAGCATGATCTCGCCCACCGGTCCGAACTCGGCACCGTTCGCCGCGAGAGACAACAGATCGTCGTCGCCCAGGCGGAGTTGCGAACGAACCACCTCGAGCCGAAGTTTCTTGATGTTGCTTTGCCTCAAGCGGTCCAGGTAGCGCACCTGCCATCTGCCATTAATACCGATGCGCAGCAACCAGTCTTCCTCGACAACTTCTCCGAACAACTCGAGCAGTTCCTTCACGATCAGTGCGCCCAGTTCCTCGAGTTTTTTGCCGAAAAACGGTACATCGTCGACCTTGATCTGCTTACCGAGGATTTTGAGGATATCGATATCGCCGATTCTGTGCTCGATATCGTGCAGCAACTGCTTCTCGTCCTGGTTCAATTCGTTGCGGATCACCGTAACTAGCGAGTTTCGAACTTTCTGTATGCCTGAAAAATGCGTGAACTCGACCTCGCACCGCTTAACCTTTTCCGCTTGCGCGAGTGTCGGGTCGTACCAACCCATCGAAATAATGAACCCGCATGCTTCTGTTTCAGGCGGCAGTGTCGTCAAAGGGACACGCACTCTCACCTGCTCCGGTATTTTGTTCGGGTCGTCGGGGTGGATGATCTCGATAATCGGTTCTATCGGTTTTGAATCGGCGGTCGCGAAGGGAGCCTGGTCCAGGTTCAGCAGCAGGCGGGGGCGCATCACGATGGTGTTGTGCGGGAACTCGGGCGTATGGCCGATCGGGTAGGGCACCTGCGGCTTAAGATCAATGTGGGGCAGGTCGACAATGAACTCGTAGTCGGTATCGGTGATCGTGGGGTGATCGATATAGCCGCCGCGCTTGCAGGCGAAGAACATGAACTGGATCGCGGGGACTGCTGTCTCGAGTTCGTTCTCTGGGAACTCGAACGCCTGCCATCGCGCCGACGCAACGGCCTTGCACGGGTTGATCATGGTGCACATCTTCGGCGGGTCGTCGTCCGTGGTGCGGCTGCAGTCGTAGACCCAACGGCCGGTTGCCCAGACATAGCTGTTGGTCATGGGCCACGCCCAATCATCCAGCATCATGGGTCCGTCGTAGGCGACCATAGCGTGGGGGTCGAAGCCCTTCGCCATTTCGGTGCGGAAATCCGGGCGCCAGAGCGCGCCCGTGTCCCATTGCACCGAGATTGTACGGGTGTTGTGGACGACCGGCACTTCTGCTAACGCGGTTCCATCCGTATTCGGCGGATCCTCGGCTGCCGTGACATTGTACCCCGGTTCCGGCACGATGTGGATGTTCCAATTGAACCAGTTGTGCCATTGCCGGAAGGGCACATCGATGGGGTTCATGAAGCTGCGGCTGGCGAGGCCCTCAACTTCGATGATCTGATCGGTAGTGACGCTCTCGTTGCTAGCGCCTTGCAGGACGGGAACCCACTGTGGCATGACACGGAGAGCTCGTTCCGTGAGCTTTTGACCGATTTGTGATAGTAGCTTTTTGATCTCGTCGTCGGTCTTCTTGAGTACCTCGTCGACCAAGTCGGCGATCTTTTGAGCAGCGATCAACGACGCCGGGTTGATGAGAAAAGCGACAAGCTTCAACCCGGTACTAATTTGATGAGCCCTCTTCTGCAGTTCCTCGATGATGGACTGTAACTTGCCCGGTTTGAAATCTTTGAACGCGTCGCTGAATACCTGCTGCCGGTCAGGATAAGCAGACGGGAGTTGACACCCGCACGCGACACCATCACCATTCGCCGTTTGGGGATTCTGCCTGGCACGGATCTCGTCGTTGTTGATCCGCTTGAAGGGTTTCGCGCTGTCCCACGGCTTGACGGGGTCACTCATTGCTGACTACTTTCTCCCCTTCGTATTGCGTCAACGGCCGACTTATCGGGTCATTAGCACAGTTTTTCTAGTTTAAGCGATAGCGGGTAATAAGCAAGAGATTTTGAACGGGTCCGAAACCGGTGAGTTCTAGCCGGCATGACCCGCGATCTTCGGTACTACCGCATAGATCATGGACATGCCGCGCATCGGTGCAGGAGAAGCCGGGCGTGCCGGAACGATAGACACCTATATTAGTTCGTGCGCCTTACCGAACCTGTGCCGAGGCCGGGGGCCGAGCGCTGGGGTCGCCCGTCGGCGCAGGGGCATGATCCTCGCCTGCGGGTGCTCCCAGCACTGCTGTCAACATCGGCTTCAAGGCGTCCGCCCAGATCTGATAACCCGCCAACGAAGGGTGCAATTTATCCGGATTCATCATCCCTTCGAACAGCCTGCCATTGCGGTCGGCCAACTTGTCATTGATGTTCACAAACCGAACCTGCTTGCCGTCATCGAGTCGCGCGATGGCCGTATTGATCTTGTCGATGGTGGACATGACAGCAGAATTATCGTTTCGCGGGAAAATCGCAGTGACAATCACCACCGCATCTGGCGCCTTCTCGCGGAAGATCCGGACGATGGCGGCCACACCACGAGCGATGTCCGCCGCTTTTGCGTCGTCACCTTCCGCAGGCGCCGTGTTTCCGACGTTGTTCGTGCCGGCCAGCAGCACGATGGCTTTCGGATTCACGCCTTCCAACTCGCCGTGTTCGAGGCGCCATAGAATGTTCTGCGTGCGGTCGGCGCCCCATCCGAAATCGGCGGCATTCCATCCGAAGAAGTTCTTGCGCCAGTTGTCGAGCAGTTGCGGATAATCGGTTGCGCCCCAACGCCGTACGATGGAGTCGCCTTCGAAATATAGATCGATCCGCCCCTGTTTGGCTTTCTCGAGCAGTTGTGAATGGGCAACGAGTGAGTTCGCGTCGGTTCGCGGCACCGCTACGTCCGCCGCGAAGGGCGGCGGCGCCGGAGGGGAGTGCTGAAGAAATTTGTCGGCCCAGGGTATGAAGTATTTCCAATTCGGACCGTCCGTGTGCCCGCCGTCGTGCTGGCGCCATGCGAGTTGACCGTCGAGCAGACCTACGTTGACGGGCGGCATTTTCGCGTTTCGATAGTCGGCGGAGACACCGAGGTCCTTTGCGCTGAGCAGGCGAAATACCGGGCCGGCAGCGACTGTCGCCATGAAACTTCCTTGCTGGTCCAACCACTTCGCATCGCCCTTTTCGGGGACTCCGTAACTGATGAAAGTCAAACGGGGAGCGCAGAGCGCGATGAGTTCGTGCGAGTCGACCGGTATGTCCCCGGCGTTCTTCGAGCCGAACGTAGCATCGGAAGCGCCGTACTTCAGGAAATTGCCGGCCATCCAGTGGTACTCGCCGGACCCGGTAAGATTCTCCACCGCTTCGCCGAAATTGCGGCGATGAGGTTTAGCGCCACCCTCCCCCGACGAGCCTACGAGGACGACCGCGAATCGTGTGTCGAACGCCATCGTGACCAACGCGGCTTTACCGTATCTCGAAACCCCTTCGATACCAACGTGCCGGGCATTCACGGCGGGATCGGTTTCGAGATAGTCGAGAGCGCGGGATGCTCCCCAAGCCCAGGCGCGGAGCGCGCCCCAATCGTCCGGTTTGCGCGGTTCGCCGCGATTCGTGAGCCCGATGATTCCCTTGGTGAGTCCGGCGCCGTTGTCGGCCTGGACACTGACGGGATTGAGGTAGGCATAGCCCCACCCGTGGGCGATGAGTTGCATTGGGGCGGGCGGGTCGCTACCGGCAAGCGCCGCGAACCGGGCGAACGCCGCTGGCGGAGGCGTCGACGGAAGCGCGACACGTCCGAACAGGACCATCACCGGAATCTGGCTCTTGACCCATGCCGGTGTCACCAGCACCATTTCGATATTCACGCTGATGGACGGGAACGACGAATTGTCGACCTGTCCAATGAGCATCTTCGCGATGACGGGATACGGTCCGACTCTGTCCTCCACCGTCTCTGTGACTTTCCAAATCACTCGAGGAACTGCGGCGGGAATACGCCCGAGCACTTCGCGTTCGAAATCGTCAACAATCTCGGGGCGGCGTTTCGTGAACCATTGCTCGGCGGTCTTGACCTCCTGTCCGTTCTTCAGTCTCAGCACCTGCGGGTAGTCGGGAAAGGGATTTGCCTTGGACTCGTCGTAGTTGGCGTGGTTGGGCGCATTCTCATTCCCGCTGGGACCAGTGCGAAGGGCCTTGATGCCGAGCTGGTCCATCATGTTTTTGTGGTCTTCGGCCGCGGTCCAGTTCTGCTGTCCTGGTGCCAATCCAGGCCAGAAAACCATTGTCGGCGCGATGAACAGCAGGGCGGGAATGGACCGAATCCGAGATGCGGGTGTCATAGATTTCACGGCTCACCGGTACAAGAAACACGATACTCCAGCGACGACGGCAGGACGCGAGGCCGATTGAGCACTCGAGGGAGGGCCCTGTCACGCGCCTTGTGTTTTGGTGGAATCGGCGGCCGGGCCCCAAGCTTCGTCGAACGCCGTAAGATCGCGAGGTTGCTCAAAACAGCAGGCAAGTTTGCCGTCGCGCAATTCGTATACGTGTGCGGTCCTGTAATCTCTGGGGCTGCCGTCTCGCGTGAATCGATGCCGCGCCAGGACAACGGCGTGGGAATCGTTCGCAAGGACATCCTCGACTTCCTCTTGAAACGTCCCGCCGGTGATGCTCATGGCCTTGCCTGCGAGGTCCCAAAGGCCGGCTTTGCCGGTAAACGAACCTGAGATTCCGCCGTTTCCCGGAACATAAAATGTGAAGTCCGGGGTGCAGGCGTCAAGATATCCGTCAACGTTGCCGCGGCCGAATGCGGCATATGCTTCGCGAATCACTGTTTCCAAGGCGTGTGCCATCGGAGTCGAGTCTAACACGCTCTTTTTGGGCATTCGAGTGGTGATTGACTTCCACTACTGCGGTAGGTTATCCACCACATGGCTGCGGCCGAAAAACTCGACGTTCTCCAGCGAGACCTTGGATCTGCTGATCCTGCGAACGCTACAGTGGGGGCCGCGATGTTGTTCGGAGTCTCGTATCGGGATGCCGTGGCCTGGAGCGTCGCTCCGCTCCTGCTGATATTAACGGCGCTGCTCGCGGGATTAGCTCCCGCGTTCGGAATGACGCGGCGGGCACCCCGTCACTTCGTTTGAGCGCAGGGTTTCACCCGTATTCCCCCCGTCGTCTCTTTGGAGAGAACGATGTCAAGCGTTCCGGCTCCGTCTGAGGTTTCCTCGGCAGCCTCCTGATCGTCCACTTCCACTTCGTACTTTTCACGCGGTACCAGTCCGATGACATAGGCGCGCGAGGCGTCCTTCACGCCAAACTGAAACGGCTCGTGCGCCATATACAGCGCTGTCTCGCCGATCATCAGCGGATCGCGAGGCTTCTTGGTGGTGAGAGCCGTGATCTTGCCATCGCGAAACATCTGCCATTCGTGGCCGACACGCCCGAACCACATCGCATCATCGTCCCAGGACGAACGCACGAACAACACGCCCGAGTTCGGGTCGTGGTGCGCGAGCGGGAAATGGTAATAACTGAGACCGGGCTGATAGGGGTTGGCCCAGAGGAACTCGTAAGTCACGCCGAACGGGGAACGCATGAGATAGCGGTCCTGCATCAGCCAGCCCTGGAGAAACTGGCTATCGCCGGCGTTACTGTCGTAGGCGACCATGCTCAGTTCCGTGGCTCGCGACAGAGCGGCCCGCGAGAGGTTCGGGGCCGTATCGGCGTCATAGGCCGGAATCCGGTACTCGTTCTCGGGCGCCGGATAGGGTGCGGGATAGTGCTGCAGCAGGTGCAGCGGGGGCAATTCGTGGAACCACGCTCCGGCATTCTCCCGCAGGTCGATATTGAGGTTGTCGCGCACGGCATGCAGCAGTTCATACAACGCAGCGATGTCATCGACGGAGGGCATCGTCGAACCGGCACGCAGAATGGGAACCTCCCGCTGACGCCAGGCATTCTGCACGATGTCGCGCATGGCATTGGTGGAGGTCGCCGCGTCGACATCGGCGATAGCGATGGCCGCAAATGCGCGGTCGCGAATGCTGGGCAGGTCAGCCTTGGCGGCCAGCGCGACCGCAGCTTTCGAGAGTTTTGCCGCTATCGCCTTATCCTGAACCGGTGTTAACGCGTCGTGGCACCAATCATAGACGAGCGCCACCTGTCGGACATCGACGGACGACTCGGCCCAAGCGATCGCTCGTTTGGCATAAGCGGGCTCCCCGGTCACCGCATAGTAAAGGGCCAATGCGAAACCCGGTTCGGGCATCTGGGCCTGCCCCGCCATAAGTGTCTGAAACTGTTCCCAGCGCATCGACTGACGGTCACGCTCGCGTTTCAGCAGTCGCAGACGGCGGGGACGCAGCAGCAACCGGGGCTGTTCGCTGTACACATGAAAGGACTCTTCGTCGGTCTGGCTGAAGGTGAGGGGTGCGAGAACAAGTAAGGCCAGGAACACTTTCGAGGAAAACGTCATGTCCAGTGCCCATTGTGTCATAGGGACACACTGCCTGCCCCGAGGCAACCGCACCTAAATCAGGTCCGAAGACTGTAAGTAGTTGATTCTGAGCAGCGGCGGAGAGGACTCGCAATTGCTGCATGGTAAGCGAATTGATGAAGTCACTCTTTTAAAACCTGCCCTCTGCTTGCAACTGGCAGGACGGAGAGGCGAGCGGGCTGTGATACAGCGTGCTTGCGGGAGCCGGTGTTGCGATTTTAAAACCGCTCATTTCTTCGGATTGGTGGTTGCAACAGAGGGGTTTTTTTGGCCAGCCGATTGGGCGGCACCACGAGCAGGTTTGGCGGCTGGAATGCCCCGACAGTTTTGGCGAGCTTCCCGCGGATCTTCGGTTTCCGGCGGTTTGTCTGGCGTTCGCGCGGTAGGAATGTTTGGACGCGGGCCACTTCGCGGACGTATCGTTGAGTTATGACCGGATAACCCGGACGCCAGGATCCAAGCCCGTCCCTTTAGTAGCGGATGGGCGGACCGCATCGGATGAGAGCCGACATGTACCTCAAGGCTTGTTGTCCGATGCGGTTCTTCGTTTTTCCACCCCCGACTCGGGCCGCACTGCACTGTCCCGCGGCCCTTACAATCCCCAGATAACAGTTCGGTCAATGTAGAATGTTGCTAACCGCAAACCCAGTGTTGTTTTCAGCTTGTCGCCTCGGCGAGGGCAGGCGCTGGCTCAACGAATGGTTGTGGTTCTGAGCTATGGATTACGAAGGACAGCCGGTCATTGTTCTGGGGATGGGGCGCAGCGGGACGTCGATTATTGCTTCGCTGCTCGAGAAGTCCGGAGTCCGAATGTACAACCGGGCGGTTCCGGCGGGTGAGATCAACCCGCGCGGGTATTTCGAGGACGCGGATTTCGTCGCGTTTCACCAGGAACTGAAGCAGCGAACTGCCGCGAATACCGAAAGTAGTTTCAATTCCGACACGCCTCTGGTAGACGAGATCTCACCGCTCGAATTAACCGACGAGATAGTCAGCCGGGGAGAAGCATTGCTACAGCAATCGCAGTCTGCTGGGCTGTGGGGTTGGAAGGATCCCAGGACGGTGCTTTTCACAGACCTCTGGCTACACCTTCTTCCAAACGCCAAAATTCTGATCCCGATCCGGCATCCGATGGGAGTGTTCTCGTCCTATTTGAAGCGTGTCCCGGACCCGCGGTTCCTGCGCAGTCCCGAGCAGGTCTTTATCTCGTATGGCGTTTATCACAGCCGCATTCTTCAGATTGTGCGGGATCGTCCGGATCACTGCCTCGTGATAGCAATCCGCGAGGCGATGCAGGACCCCGACAGGCTGGTGCGCGTCCTGGGTGACTTCCTCGGACCGGACTTCCACGGCGACACCGACTTCAGTTGGTACAAGCCGGAGGAATTCGACCAGGCGCCGGCGAGCGAAGGTCTCCATCGGCTGTTCGGACGCCTCTATCCCGCAGCGGCTGAACGCTTCGATACCTTGAACAGCCTCGCGGCAATCCCATGGTTGCCCGAACCTCGCGAAGCCGGCATTGAATGGATCGAGGACGCCGTAACGCGATCGAATTCGAGTGGGGCCGATTGGCTGCCGCTGCTGTTCAACGTCGCGCAACACCTGGAGAGTGGCAGCTATTCCCAACGGTACGCTCACCTGTTCGACCGGTACGCTGCCGAGTACGACAAGGCCCGAAGATATATCGCTGAGTTGGAGTCCGCCAACGCATTTTTCGGCGATCAGTTAGCCACACACAGGACCAACCTGGACGAACAGAGGGCTTATGTCTCCCGAATGGAAGGAAGGATACAGGAACTGGTGGGTGAAGTTCAAGAGTTGCTGAAGCCGCCCCCGCCTCCTCCTCCGCCCCCTCCTCCGACAGCGAAGGAGCTCTTCCTGCGGCTGTTGTCGACTCTCGTCTACGGGCCTGGCGGGCGCGCGACTGTGAAACCGGAATCGAAGTAGATTTGGCTTACCCTCAGTAGATAAGCCGCGTGCGTATCGTCCCGGGCACTGCCTCCAGACCGCGCTTCAACGGCACGGTTGCTGCGCGCTCACCGGTTTCAACGTCGATGACGACGTAGCCGATGTTTGGATTCGTCTGCAGAAACTCGGCCGCGATGTTCACGCGGCGTTCCGAAAACACAGCGTTGATCTGCGACAGTACGCCGGGCTGATTGCGATGAATGTGGAGCAGGCGGTGTTTGCCGGGATGCTCCGGAAGCGAGACTTCGGGGAAGTTCACCGCCGTGAGTGTCGACCCGTTGTTGCTGTACTTGATCAGCTTTTCGGCCACCTCAACTCCGATATTCTCCTGCGCCTCTTCGGTGCTGCCGCCGACGTGAGGTGTCAGCAGCACGTTATCGAAACCGCGCAGAGGCGAGCGGAATTCATCTCCGGCGCCGCGAGGTTCGGATGGAAAGACATCGACGGCAGCACCGGTGACGTGCTTGGAGCGGAGCGCTTCGGCAAGCCCGTCGATATCGACCACCGTCCCGCGAGATGCGTTGATGAGTTTCGAACCCGCCTTCATTTGAGCGATACGTTCGCCGTTCATCATCCCGGCGGTCTGCGGAGTTTCCGGCACGTGCAGCGTGACGACGTCGGACATTCCCAGCAATTCTTCAAGCGATTGGACTGGCCGGGCGTTGCCGAGCGCAAGTTTCGTTTCGACGTCGTAGTAAAACACCTGCATGCCCAGCGACTCCGCGAGAAGACCCACCTGGGTCCCGATGTGACCGTACCCGACAATGCCCAAGCGCTTCCCGCGAACCTCGTGCGAGCCGGACGCTGTCTTGATCCAGTCGCCGCGATGCGCCGCGGCATTCCTCTGGGGAATGCCGCGCATCAGCAAAACGGTCTCCGCGATTACCAACTCGGCGACGCTACGCGTGTTTGAGAAGGGTGCGTTGAAAACGGGAACCCCACGGCTTTGCGCGAAGTGCAGGTCCACTTGGTTGGTACCGATACAGAAACACCCCACGCCGATCAGACGTGGCGCATGTTCCAGAACCCGGCTCGTCAACTGGGTTGCCGAGCGAATTCCGACAAAGTACGCCTTGCCGATCGACTCGATCAGTTGATCCTCGGACAACGCCTTCGGATGGTACTCGACATCGGTGTAGCCGTCGGCGCGGAAGGCGCTCACGGCACTCTGGTGTATGCCTTCGAGCAGAAGGATTTTGATTTTGCTCTTCGCGAGCGAGGTCTTCTTCATCAAGGATTGGGCCGCGAACGCCGCGTGTGAACGCGAATAATTCCGTTATAGCACTACGCTGTTACGGAGCGGCTCCAACGCTTTGGTCCCGCATGCCTCACTTCGTCCGGGCATCCCGCGGCGAACAGCTTGAAGTTCTCGATGAATCGCGCCGCTAGCGCATCGTACTTGCGATAGTACTCGTCGGCGCTCGGCCACGTCTTCGAGGGGTCGAGCACATCGGCCGGCACGCCGTCGCACTCAAGCGGGACATCGAAGCCAAACAGCGGATCCTGACGATAGGGCACATCGTGCAGTTTCCCGCTGAGAGCCGAGTTGAGCAAACGCCGTGTATGTTGGATCGCGAACCGCTTCCCAACGCCGAACGGTCCGCCCGTCCAACCCGTATTCACCAGCCAGCAGGATACGCCGTACTTCAGGATCTTAGCCTTCAGAAGATTGGCGTACACGTGCGGATAATGCACCATGAACGGCGCGCCGAAGCAGGTGGAGAAGGTGATTTCCGGTTCAGTTCCGAGCCCGATCTCCGTTCCCGCGATCTTGCTCGTATAGCCTGAAATAAAGTGGTACAGCGTTTGGTCCGGCGTTAGCCGCGCGATGGGAGGAAGAACACCGGAAGCATCGCAAGTAAGCAGGATGATGTTCTTCGGATGGCCCGCCCGCTTTGCTGGAAGCGCGTTGTCGATGTAACTGAGCGGATAAGCGCCCCGTGTGTTTTCGGTTACGCGGTCGTCGTTCAAATCGAGCAGGCGCGATTGTGAATCGAGCGTAACGTTCTCCAACACGGTGCCGAACCTGCGAGTGCAGGCGTGGATCTGCGGTTCGGCCGACGGCGAAAGGCGGATCACCTTCGCGTAGCATCCGTCTTCGAAATTGAAGACGCCGTTGTCGCTCCATCCATGTTCGTCATCGCCGATAAGATGCCGCGACGGATCCGCGGAAAGCGTGGTCTTTCCTGTGCCCGACAATCCGAAGAATAGGGCGACGTCGCCATCCTCGCCGACGTTCGCCGAACAGTGCATAGACAGCACATCCTCGAGCGGCAGCAGGTAGTTGAGAACCGTGAAGATTGTCTTCTTGATTTCGCCCGCATAGCTGGATCCGCCGATGATCGCGATGCGCTGCGCGAAGTTCGCAACGATGAATGTCTCGGTTCGCGTGGCGTCGATCAGCGGCGAGGCCTGGAACGAAGGCGCGCAGATGACGGTGAAATCGGGCACGTGCCGCTTGTACGCGTCGGTGTTCGCGGGTTTGAGGAACATGGTGCGCGCGAACAGGCTGTGCCAGGCCTGTTCGGTGATAATGCGGATCGGCAGCTGATAGTCCGGGTCGGCACCCGCGAAACAGTCCTGAACGAAGACATCGCGCCCTTGCAGATAACCCTGAAGACGCGACAGAAGAGTGCTGAATTTTTCAGGATTGAATGGCCGGTTGTATTCGCCCCACCAGATGCGCTCGACCGTGCTGCTTTCTCGAACAATGAATTTGTCGGCGGCGGCGCGGGCGGTGTGCTTACCGGTACTGACCACCAGCGGACCCATGCAGGAGAGCTTTCCTTCGCGCCGGAAGATGGCTTCTTCGTAGAGCGCGGGCTCAGTCAGGTTCCAGTAGGCTCGATGCAGCCGTGTCAGGCCGTGATTTTCGAGCCCGAAAACACTCGCGCCGAGTCCCGCTTCGCGAGTGGAGGGAGTGGCGACGTCGGAATAGGGAGTCATGCCCAGTCCCTCACCAGTTTGCGGGTGCCGAGATAGAGTTCGTTCGCCGAGTTCGGGTCGAGCGCCCACTGGATCCGCTCCACGCCCTCGCGGATTTCCTTCAAAGTTCCGCAAAAGCTGAGCCGCAGCCGGCCTTCCATTCCGAACTCTTTGCCAGGAACCGTGACCACCCGGACTTTTTCAAGCAACATCTCCGACAGTTTCTGCGAACTGCGCTCGTACGCGCTGAAATCGGGAAAACAGTAGAACGTTCCGTCGGGTTTCGCGACCTGTACGCCTGGGATGGCCTGCAAGCGGGCGATCATAACGTTCCGTGAGTTCTCGAGCGTCATCCGCAGCGATTCGATTGAGGACTGAACGCCGTTGAGCGCGCCCACCGCCGCCCATTGCGACGGTGCCGCCGGCCCGGAGGTCTGTTGCGACTGGATGTTCGTCATCGCCCGTGCAACTTCCCGGTTCGCGATCGTCCAGCCAATCCGGAAACCGGTCATTGCGTACATCTTGGAAACGCAGTTGATGACTATGAGTTTGGATTGCTCCGAAAGGTCTTGAGCAAACTCGTAACAGTTCACCGGTTGACGGCCATCGAATACCAGCCGGTTATAGGTGTCGTCCATGATGAGCCACAGCCCGCGCTCTTCGCATAACCGGACTACCCCGGCAACGAAATCGCGCGAATACATGACCCCACTCGGGTTGTTCGGTGAATTGAGGATAACCGCCTTGGTGTAGGAGCCGACAACCTCCTCAATATCTTCGATCGACGGCTGGAAACTGCCGTCGCTGGCGGTCACGGGTACGGGCACGCCGCCGGCGATCCGCACCATATCGGGGTAGCTCACCCAATAGGGGACGGGGAACACGACTTCGTCATTCGGGTTGATGATTGCGTGCAGCGCAACCATGATCGACTGCTTGGCCCCGCTGGATATAACGACGTTGTCGGCCGCCACGAGCCTCTTGTAGTGCTCTTCGGTGTAACGGATTACCGCTTTCTTCAGGGCTGGGATGCCATCGGCCGGCGTATAACGGATCTCGCCGGTGTTGAGTAGCGATGTGCACTGTAGTATCGCGTCGAGTGGAGTTTTGCTCTTTGGTTCACCGCCGCCGAGGTGAATCACGGGCTCGCCCTTCTCGCGAAGAAGCGCGGCGGTTTCGTTGAGTTTTAGCGTGGGTGACTCCTTAATGGAGTACGCGAGCTGACTGAGGCTCATGGAACGGACCTCCCGACATCCGGCTATAAACTGACGTTCATGCCTGAATATACTAAATGCGCTGCTCTCCCCGCGAATGGCGCGGCTCAGAGGCTGTTGGAAATAGCAGCAGGCGTGAGTTCCAGAACTGTCACTTCGGGCCGGCAATTCAGACGGATGCCGCCGAGGCTCCCGACCCCGCGCGTGACGTATAACTTTCGCCCGCGCCACTCGCCGAGTCCCGCGATGTAGCGCTTGTCCTTCACTGGGACGAACTCCTTCTCCACCCCGAGCAGCATCACCTGTCCGCCGTGTGTGTGTCCCGACAGCATCACATCCCAGGAACGATCGCCGAGAACATCCTTCGTGTCCGGATTGTGCGCAAGAAGAACCACTGGCAGCGACGAGTCTATTGCGGAAAATGCGGATTCAGCGTCGACTTCGTGGTTCCACAAGTCGCCCGTTCCGACCAGGTTCAGCCCGGTTCCTCGCACCCGAATCACTGCGGAACGATTGTGGAGAAGCATTACCCTCGAGTTCTGGAGCAGAGAACGGACCACGGTTGTGTCGGCGAAGCCGCCTATGCCCGCGCACCATGATCCGCCGTCATGATTTCCAAGGCAAGCGTAGGTCGGCGCAGTCCGGCCGAGATGCTTGAGCGCTCGCGCGTAGCGCTTCTCGTCGAACGGCGCGGAGTTCGTTACGAAGTCCCCCGTCAGAACAAAAAGATCCGGTTTTTCGCGCAATGCGAGTTTAACGCCGTCTTCAATGATCTCCAGAGGAACGAAGGCCGAGACGTGAAGATCGGACATTTGCACGATCCGCACCCGCGATCTCAGACCTGGAACAGGAATTGAAAGACGAACGACGTCCAGCCAGTGCGGCTCAACGAAATGACCGTAAACAGGGACACTCGCGGCCGCCGGCAAAATCGTGAAGAATTTACGGCGAGTCAAAACCTACCTTTAGGATAGCGGAGCGCCGCATTCGGTCGCGGAATTCTTCTCTTCTGTAGCTGAATTCGCGGATGGAAACCGGAGCTTCATTGAATAACGTCACGGCTGCCGGAGCCTGTGGCGGGACGTCCGCGCGCCCGAGTGTGGTACCTTGCCGACGTGGGCGGGAAGGATTTTCGCGGCCGCCGGTTCTTGCATACTGTCTCCATCGTATATGGGGCCCTATGGCTCGTCATGGCGATCAAACCGGTTGACCGGCGGGACTGGCTGCTCGAAAATACTCTGGTTTTCTTCATCGGCGTACTGCTGGCGGCGACCTATCAGAAGTACCCGTTATCTAACCTCTCTTACGTTCTCATCGCCGTATTTCTGACGCTCCACGAAGTCGGCGCGCACTATAGCTACGACTGCGTCCCGTTCGGGTTCTGGATCCAGCACCACTTCGGCACAGCGCGCAACCCCTACGACCGAATCGTACATTTCTCGTTTGGTCTGCTGATGACCTACCCCTTCCGCGACGCCTTTCTCATGACGTCCCGAACGACGGGGTTCTGGTCGTATTTCTTCCCGGCGAACATCATCATGTCGTTGAGCGCGGTGTACGAGATCATCGAGGCGTACGTTGCGATCGTCGCCCATCCCGGCCTCGGAACGGCGTTCCTGGGCATGCAAGGAGACATGTGGGACTCGCAGCGTGATATGTTATCGGCGCTGCTCGGGACGGTCGCTTGTTCCCTCATAGCATTCGCCGGTCATCAACTCAATTTGCAGCGGCGCAGGAGGCTCGGGCTTACGGATACTTCGAATTGACCGGGTGCGATGATTTTCGCTCGAAGCGCTGCCACTCCTTGGCTGCTTTCTTCGTCGGCACCCACCCTGCAGCGAGGAACCCTCGCGGCGCATCGGCTCCGACCTTTTCCGTTTTAGCGTCTTTCACGGCAGAGCCGTTCTCATCCGTACTCACGTACAGCCAAAATCCGCTTCGCTGATTATTCCGTATCACTGCGGGCCCCGTGATGTCTGGGACCGTTTCAATTATCGATTGCAGCCACGGAAACAGAATCGGCTTGATATTCTCCAAGCCGCCGTATTTCGGCACGCCGTTTTGAACGGCGAGCGCCCAGGGTGCGCCGTTCACGAAGTTCTTGCTGAAGTATTCCCGAGCGCCTGCGATGCTCTCAGCGGTATCGGCCCCATTCGCAATGATCAGTTGTGGTATTCCCGCGGGAGCAGATTCGAGCACGACAGTATGAACCTCGGCCGCCGGTGCATACACGATCGACGCGAGCACGCGATCGGGCGCAAAGGTGGGCATTCGCGCCGCCAGTACTCCGTCCAGCCCGAAACCAAAAACGATCACCTTCGACGAAGAGAATTCGCCGTGCTTTGACGCGGTCGCCAATTGATCGAGCGAGGCGAAGAGGGCTCGCCCAAGGCCTCGCGCAGGATTCGGATCTATCTCACCCTGGTTATTATTGGCCGGACAATGCCGAGCCCACAACAGTGCAAGCCGGTTACTTTCGGCAAAGTGGAACAGGTCTGAATCGTTATAGAAGTCCTTCGTCTCGCGGCCGCGATCATAGATCACCCAAACAGCCCGTGTGGCGGCCTCGGGTCGCGGGATGGTGAGTTCAAACCTGCAGGGGCCGGCGGTCGATTCGGTTCTGAGCGGCGAAACTTCGGCGGATTCTACTGTAGATATCTGTGCGTGTACTCCGAAAGTAAGAGCGACCAGTACCCAGGCCAATCGCGGCAGTCGCGAATGCATGAAACCATGGTATGGTATTCAGGCGCGTCTCTCGCTTCGCGCGCTTTCCGTCGCTGCCACTGCTTTGATATCCGCATTCTCGAGCACCGGTTTCGGAGCTCCGGACTTTGCGACGGCGAGCATTGCGCGTCCTACTTGCTCCGTGGTTGTTACGTATCTCGGCAACGCCCGTTCGAGCAGCGGCAACAAGGGTCCTGCGAGAGTATAGAAAATCCGGTAGAGGCGCGTCTTCGACTGGATTCCGTGTTTGGGGATGATGGCAGCGGGACGAAACATGCACGCCGAACGGAACGGCATTTGAAGCAGCATGTTCTCCGTCTCGCCTTTCACGCTCGCCCACATCGCGCGCGATCGCCCGCTGCCATCGGTCCCTGCTCCCGATACATAAACGAACATCATTCCGGCGTTGCGCCGCGCCAGCACTTCCGCGATGGACCGAGTCAGATCGTAAGTGATGCGCCGGTATTGCACCTCACCCATCCCGGCGGACGAAACGCCCAGGCAAAAGAAGCACGCATCGAAACCGGAAAGCGTGTCCTTAATGGACGACAGGTCGAAAAGATCGGAGTGTACGAGATCGCGGAGCTTTTCGTGATGTAGGCCTGTACCGTTTCGCCCAACTGCGAGTACCTGCTCGACGTCCCGATCGAGCAGACACTCGCGCAGAACTCCTTGTCCCACCATGCCGGTGGCTCCGAACAGGATGATTCTCATAAGACTCGGTGCGAGCTTCTTCGCTTACTAATTTGACACCTTGGCGCCTTGCAGGTAAGGTTGACGATTTCTCAAGTCGGGCCACACCGTGTGTTTTGAACTGCTAGTCAACCGGAACCGCTAACCCGGTTTTTTGGGCGACGTATTCGGCTGAAAGTTCCAGAAGAACAATTTTCCCGGCCCGGAGTATTGGGTGTGCGAGACCCGTTCGGAGGAACCTGGCATCAACGAGGCTATCACCGTGCAGAAACAGCACCTGCAGCAGCCTTGGATGAAATATATAAGCGTGTCGAGCATTGATGCGACCGTCGAGAAGGAGAAATCTCTCGGGTCCCAAGTCGCTCTGCTCAAGACAACCGTACCGGAAGTTGGTGCTTACGCCCGAGCATCGATCCGCAAGGGAACATCTGCGGGTTGTGGGAAGAAGCCGTGCACTGAGAGCCACCTCGGTTATGCCTTCGCGAAGTTCATCGAGGCGTGAGCTTTGGCCACGCGATCTCCACGCCCTGATCCACGAGTTTCTTCTGAAAATCGTTTAGCAGGGTATTGTCGTTACGGAACCGGCGCGGAGGATTTTGCGTGACGATCGCGTGGGCGGCGGCGCATCCTGCGGATTCACCGATGTTCCACTCCACGGGGTGCAGCCGGAAGCAACCATTCGTTATGTGTGTCACCCCGAGATTCTTCGCGCCGGCCAGCAGATTCTCGACGCGCCTGGGAATCAGGGCGCCGAGTGGGATCTGGAAGGGCAGGGAACTGATATCGATGTAGTTGTCACCGCCCGTCGAGGGATGCAGGTCGATGCGATAACTGCCAACGCCCACCGAATCGGGAAACACCTCGGCGCTGGCTTGATCGCGCTTCTTCCCGGTCAGTTGCATCCGGGCCTCGGTTCCGACGTGCTGCTCGAGTACCGTGAATTCCGCGCGGACACGCCTCGATTCGCGGATATATGGATATTTCGCCAGGCCGTCATCAGTGCCCATGACGTCAGGCCGCAGCCGCAGGCCCTTCCAGCCGCCTTCGGTCTGCATCCAGTACAGCAACGAGAGGCTCAGTTGTTTCGCCCGCGCCAGATTCTGCGCCGCTTCTCTCTCCGATACGTCGAACAGGTTTCCGAGGAGATAGTCGTTCTGCGGCCAGTTGACCAGCGAGACGTCGCTTGGGAAGGAACCCGGCGTGAAGTTCTTGGCCCGCGCTATGCGGCGGTACAGCCACATGCACAGGGGCGCCCCCGGCTCGGTTGAATCGCAGCCCGGCTCAAAGGCCAGCTTCCGAGCTTCGAGCGTCACGGGATTCGACATCGTCCAACTCAACAGCCGGCCCGGCCATGCGGGTTTCAAGTTCGGCATGTAATCGCGCCAGAACTCGTACTCCGCCGGCCTTTCAATCGTTTGGTCTTCGCCCGGAACATAGTCAATGGCGAAGCAGGCGGTGAAAGCCTGAACGTTTGCAGGCTGGGCGGTCTCGGGCGCATGCGGTTCTCCCGTTTCGCGTTGTGCCTCGAACCCGGTCACATATTCGACCCGAGCCAGTGGCAACACGTCACCGTGCTCGGTTGCGTCGACGAAATACTTCGCCGTGATTCCGCGTGTCCGCCCTTTCGCCTCTGATCGCACGGTAAGCGCCCGAACGACATCCCTTTCGATATCGGCGGCTACGGGTTTGTGCTCGAGCAGAAGAGTCAGCCGCCCACTGCTCGCATACGGTGCCAGGAGACTCTCCAACACTGCAAGGGAGATGCGAGGTTCGTGGGTGAGCCGCGAAACTGACCCGCCGCCCGGATTCAAATACTCCTGTGCCCGAGCCTGCGCCGTCAACGGATAATTCCGCCGGTAATACTCACGCACGGCCGAGCGGTATCCGGCATACGACTGCGTTCGCCCGAAGGATTCGATCCAGGGGTGCTCGTCCGGAGGCACCGCCTGAGACGTCAGTTGCCCGCCAATCCAGTCGGTTTCTTCCGTAAGCACGACGGACATGCCGTTGCGCAACGCTGCGAGCGCGGCGGCACACCCGCCCACGCCACCGCCGATGACGGCCACATCGCATTTCAGTTCACGCGAAGTGGCCGCCGCGGCGAGTAGCTGCAGAAATGAGCGCCGAAGCACTACGCAGCCGTTTTCAGCGTGATGATCGAGAAGTTCGCGCCCTGCGGGTCGGCGCAGATTCCGATCCGGCCCACGCCCGGTGCATCGAATGGTCCGTGCCGCATCGCGCCGCCGAGCTCTTTGATCTTCGCCGCCGTTGCGTCGCAATCGGCAACTACGAAATAAATGCCCCAATGCGGGGGAATCCCCTGCCAGCTATCGTCCATCGGCATAACTCCGCCGCGGTATTCTCCTCCAGCCTTGAATTCGATGTAGGTTGCCATGCTCTGGCCGGCCTTGGTTTCCCATCCGAGCACACCGGTATAGAAGTCCACCGCCTTCGGCACGTCTCGCGTTGCCAGTTCCGACCATCCCACGGCGTTATTTTCGTTGATGATCTGAGCGCCTATGTGCGTCTTCGCCTGCCAGAGTTGGAAGACCGCTCCCGTGGGATCCTGGCACACCGCCATGCGGCCAAATTCCATAACGTCGAACGGAGCGTGGATCACCTTCCCACCCAATTCCGCTATTTTTGCCGACGAGGCATCGGCGTCGGGTGTCGCGAAGTACACTCCCCAGTGCGGCGGAATACCTTGCGCCTTCATGTCGGGCTGCAACGTGTATCCGGCGCCTACGGGCCGCCCGCCGATTTGGAACATCGTGTAGTACTGGTCTGGACCCATGGGTGAGTCGTTAATCTCCCACCCAAAAACTTGAGAATAGAATTGCTTTGCGCCGGCTTGATCACTCGTTGCCAGTTCGAACCAGCAGGGCGCACCTTTAGGGAATTCGGTGACGATCGCCACGATCGATTGGTCCTCCGCCGAAGCAGTCTACCACGCCCGGGTCACAACTTGATGGCTATATACAGTTCCGCGCTGAAGAGCAGTCCTTTTTCACTGACGGTGAGTAGAAGACGATTCTGACTGGAGCCTTGAACCCGTCCGGAATTTTCACGTTGATTTGCACAATGCCGCTCGGGAGGAAGGGTGCGGGTCCTGCGTACTCGACATCCGCCGGATACTCGCGGACGAATACGGGTGGGCACCACCGGCATGGAAACGGAGGCACGGGGTCGAAGACGGATGCTCGGACTGGTCCGGCGCCGAATCCTGTACCGTAGATCGCAATTGTGGATCCATGCGCGGCCGGGTTTTGCGGTGTGTTCAATGTCCCGTCAGGGTCGAGTACGGCAAAATGGCCGGGAGGCACTTTGAACACTGCGGGTGCGACGCTTCGCGATACGCGTCGATGCATCCTTCCCCGGATGCCGTCTTCACGCACACGTCGAGTGGTCCGTCCGGCAATACCGCCGGGAACACGAAATTCACCTGACCATCGCCCGCATAGAGAAAGTTCGCGGATGTTCCCGCCGCCGTGACTTGCGCGCCACTCATGTTGCTGCCGAACAAAGTCGCGACCAGATTTGGAACCGCTCCCACCGGTTGAAACGTCGCACCGCCCACGAGGCATGCCGGCCCGGGACCGCCCTGCGGCCACCGCCCCTCGTCCAAAAGGAACGTGAACGCACTCTGTCCGAAAGTGCCCGCAAGATGCGATGCCGCAATCGCAGCAGCGTTGTAGCCCGGGAGGAACGATGACCGAAGGACCTTGCCAGTAGAACCCAACTTGACGATTACCCCGCTGCCTCCGGAGTTGCATCCGGCGAGAGTGTCCTTGGTCGGAAAGTCCGGCGAACTCGTCCAACCGCCAAGCCACACGGTTCCGTCGCTGTTCGGCGCAATCGAACGTAGAAGGTCTGTGTCCGTGCCGCCGAGCGTCCTTCTGTAATGGATCCTGTGTGATGCATCGATTTTGACGACGTCGAAATCGGAGATGCTGCCCCCGATGTACACGTTGCCGCTCTTGTCCACACGAAGCAGTGACACCTCACCGTAATCGAAAACCGTCGTCGAATACAGGACGTTGCCTGAACCGTCGAGCTGCCGGTAATACGAGTGTGGTGTTTCGTTTTCGGCGCTGACGCCGATCACATGAATCAGACCGTCCGGACCCACAGCGAGCCCGGTGACGCGGTTCGGGCCGCTCACTCCTTCTTCGAACTGCTTCGAAGCCACTAGTGTTTTGCCGTCCGGCGTCAACGTGCTGACGAAGCCCGTGGTTTCGAATGGCGTCGCACCTTCTTTCGCTCCGGCAACCAGAACATCTCCGGCGCTATCCACCGCCACTGCATACGCGATGCCGACATAACTGTCGTCGAAATACGTCGAGAATACGGGACGGCCTGTGGAGTCGAACCGCGCGGCGAAGGCCCCGCCCTTCGTGACAGTGCTGTTGAGCGCGCCGGACGTGGTGAGAAGGTCGGTTGAATGCGACTCGCCGGCGACCTACACGTTCCCTTTCGCGTCAACCGACATGGCCTCGCATTGGTCGAACCCGCTCCCGCCGAACTCGATGAGGTATAGCAACCGGTCACCGGCCGGTGAGATTTTGGCGAGGTACAGGTCCTGTTCGCCGAGTGGGCCCAGGCGCGTGACGCCCATAGTCGAGAAGCCGCTGGCGAACAGATTGCCGGCCAGATATTGATTTCCAGCGCTGTCCAAGCCGTAACCGCAGATCGATAACCCGTTCTGCGCACCGCCGAGGCGGAAAACGTTCTGAATCGCCGGAGGATTCTCCGCCCCATGCACACACCCGAAGATTACGATCACGAACGCAACCTGCCGGAACATGCAGGGCAGTGTTGCACGTCAGAGCCCGCGGGGATAGTACAAGATTTACTCGAATTGAATCGCGATCGCTGTGGCAAAACGATCCACTTCGACCGCCGTACCTTCTTTGACCGGGTACACCGGAAGATCCTTCGGAGGGCCCTCAGGCTGATACATGCGGGCGTGTTTCCAGTTCCCGAGCGCGTGGATCGTGATGGTTTCGCCGGGATAATCGGTGAAATTCAGCAGGTGGATGATCACCGAACGTCCGCCGTCCGGTGTCACGACTCCCGTCAGGACGCCCACTGTATTAAACGCTCGCACACCGAAATTCTTCCGCAGCGTCGCGAAGTACACCATCTCCCATAGCCCTTGCAGACTATCGAGATCGCGCCGCCCTGGGACCACCTGCTTTTCGTCGGGCGCGGGAAACTGCACGGATTTTGGCGGATCGAGGACAGTACCCCCGTTTGCCGCAAAGCCCGCGAGAGTATCGCGTTCCTGGGCGGTCAACGAGTCTGCTTCGAGATCGAGGACCGCCGACACACTCGCAAGCGACTTCGCGTCGACCCGCCCCGGCGGGATTACGGTCGCCGACGTTCGCTGCGCCGCCAGCATGTCGAGCAGAAAACTCGAGAGCAGACCGCCTGTATCGCGATCGATCACGACGCCGAAACGTCCATAGTTATTGGCGCTCGCCCACTGCTGATAGAACCGCAGATGCGCGCCGATCCTTTGCCAGTCTTTCAACGCTGCTGCATCACGCGCGTACAGCCGCTTTTCGAAATCGCGATCGAGCGAAAGCACCCAACGCGCTCCCGGGATCGCGGTATCCCCAATCGCCTGCAGATATCGTTCGACCGGAAAAATGTTTCCCTCCGGCGGTCGCACACCGAGCCAGACGGTGGCTCCTGTGCGGGCTTTGAGAAAGCGAAGGAAGCCTCCGTTCGTGTAGATCCAGGGAGCGCTGGTAGGGCCGGCGATCGTCTTGCCGTTGTGTTCGATCTCGAGGCCCGGCCACAACCCCTGGTTCGTTCCAATAATCGCATCGCCGCTATCCAGGCGAATGCGCGCACGACTGGGCAACTCGACCACCGTCAGCCCCTCTCGTCGAGCGTTATTGCGCAACTTCCCGAGCATCGGCTCATCGAAATCGCCGTCCAGCACGATGCCGCTTGCGGCCATCTGAGCCGAACGTCGCTGGTGCTCCTCCGCATCCGGCCCGGGACGGATCACCGTCAGAATCGCCGTTTTCCGGAGCGTCGCAGCGCGGATGAACCCGGCATCCTGGTCCTCCAGTTCGATCAGCAGACAGTTCACCGGGGTACCCTTCAGCAAATCGAGCGTGGAAGGATCGTGTGAATGCCATCGCGCAGGAATCCAATCGGGAACAGCGGCGCCACTCGCGGCGATCATTGCGGCGACAGCAATCCCGATTACCTGTGAATGGATCCGCATCAGACGCCCTCCGTTGTCCTCTCATCTTACCCTCGGTACCATGTCGTTATCGTGGAACCGATCTCGCACTTCTTCTATTCCGACCGCCTGAAACTCCAGTTCTGGGATTGGGGTACCGAAAACAAACCAGCACTCGTGTTGGTGCACGGAGGACTCGATCATGCGCGCAATTGGGATTGGGTCGCCCGCGCCCTCCGTGACGATTATCACGTCTACGCGCTGGATCTTCGCGGCCATGGCAACAGTCAGTGGGCGACCGGCGCGATGTACAACATCGCCGAGCACGTGCTCGACGTTTCCGCGCTTCTCGACATCATCGGGGAGTTCCCCATCTACCTGATCGGCCACTCGCTCGGCGGCATCATCGTACTTCACTATTCCGGCATCTATCCGTCTCGCGTAAAGAAAGCGGTGTCGATCGAGGGCATCGGTTTTCCTCCCAATCATCGGGTCCACGGTCCGGCATCGGAGCGGATGCGCCGCTGGATCGAAGACGTCCGCAAGACCGAGAGCCGGGAACCTCGCGCCTATTCGGACCTCGCTTCAGCGGTACAGCGAATGAAACAAGCGAATCCGCACTTGTCGGACGATGTGGCCCGGCACCTGACGCTGCACGGAACGAATTGGAACTCCGACGGCTCGATCGTCTGGAAGTTCGATAACTACGCCCGCGCTCTGCCGCCGTATGGACACCGCATGGACGAAGTGGCCGAGATCTACAGCCACATCACATGTCCGGTGCTGCAATTCTGGAGCGCCGAACACTTTGCGAGAGGAGTCGAGCAGGACCCGCGAGTGACGGCCATTCAAAACAACCGCATTGTGAGCGTCGAGAACGCAGGCCACTGGGTGCATCACGATCAGCTTCAATTATTCCTGCGCGAGACCAAGCAGTTTCTCGCCGAGTTGCAATCCGAGCGCGACTAATCGGACAATCACAGACGAACTGTGACACCCGCACCGAACGACGTTACCAATCTATTGTTGAAGTGGGGCGAGGGGGACCGCGAAGCGCTCGACGCTTTAGCGCCACTCGTCTACGACGAACTGCGCCGGCTGGCGGGACGTTACCTGCGCAGAGAGCGGCTGGACCATACGTTGCAAAGCACCGCGCTGGTTCATGAAGCCTACATGAAGCTGATCGACCAGCGTAACGTGCGCTGGCACAATCGCGCGCAATTTTTCGGACTCGCAGCGGAGCTGATTCGCCGGATTCTGGTGGATCATGCCCGCGCTCGCCATGCAGCAAAACGCGGAGGCAGCGCCTACAAGCTGACGCTTGATGAAGCGCTTGATGCCTCCGCTCCTCGTGACTTCGACATCATGCGGCTGGACGACGCTCTTCAGGGGTTAGCGAAGATCGATCCGCAACAGAGCCGCATTGTCGAACTACGTTTCTTCGCCGGGCTCACCATCGAGGAGACGGCCGAAGTTGTCGGCATCTCCCCGGCGACTGTCAAGCGCGACTGGTTGGTCGCGAAAGCGTGGCTCCGGCGTGAACTCGAGCGGGCCAGCGAGCGGCCCGCCTGAGTATCTGATTACCTCTTGGCAACGTGAGTGGCCGTTTCATCAAGCGCGTAGTTCAGCGCCATGGTCGCCCACGCTGTTCCTGCGGCAGAGATCCACTGATCGCGGCCGTGCGGGAATCCGGATTCCTTCAGCGGCTGGAAGGGGAACGACCGGCTCTTGACCACCCATGATCCATCGGCTTCCTGTGTCCGCATCAGGTATGCAACGCCCCGCTGGAACGCCGCATTTCCATTCGCGACCATGTTCGTCTCATGCAGAGCCACCAGCACCTTGCCGGTCGCGTATGCATCCGTGCCGAGCGTGTCGAGTTGTGCCCAGCCGCCATCCGCCCGCTGTTCCGACACAAGCGCACGCCCTATGGCTTCCACTTCGGCGCGAGGCGCACCCGACCAGTCCAGGCCGAACAGTTGCATGACGCGCTCTTCCGTCGTGTGAGCCTCGGCGCGGCGCAACCATTCGCTCGCCATCCGAATGCGGCGCTGCATTTCCGCGTCGCGTCCCTTCGGTCCGTACAACTGCAGCGAACGCAGGGCGTATACGGTAGCCTGAATGTCGCCGTTCTCGATGGGAGCGCGAGGAGCGAAATTCGGCCAGCTTCCATCCTTCAACTGCTTCGTCACGATGTTCTGCACGACCGCTGTCGTCATCTCGTCCGCCGGGTAGTTCAAGGACGCGAGTCCGATCAGGAAGTAGCTGCCGCTCACCTGAATGTCCGGCAATGCATCCGAACCCTGCCGCAGAACCTCAACGGCCGGGGAAACCAGACCCTTGATCATCTTGACCTGCTTATCGAGGTTCGCCTCGTCCACGGCAATGCCGCGATCCCGAGACATTTGTGCGGCGGTCATCGGCAAGCTGTTGTTGTGGCATGAGGCGCAGCCGGACACTTTGAAGAACTTCGGACCGGATTCGAGCATGAGCGGCACGCTCTTTGCAATCGCTCGTCGCAATTCGGCGGGGGTCGGCGTTTCGTTGTTGCTTGTTGCGGCCAGCATCGTCGCGGTGGCGGGCACATGGATCCCCAGCATCGAAGCGATCGGAGTATTTCCCCGTTTGGCCGCCCATGTCAGTGGCGTTTCGTCGAAGGCTCCTTTGTTGGCCGGATCGGCGCCGGCGCGGAGCAGGGCCCGCACAATGCGCTTGTCGCCGCGTTCGGACATAGCAGCCCAGGTAAGCGGAGTGTTTCCGGCCCCGTCCTTCGCATTAACATCGGCACCCGCCGCGATCAGCGCTTCCACCGCATCGGCGCGGTCCAACATCGCGGCAAACGTGAGAGCGTTGGCTCCCTTGAACGGGAATTCGCGAACGACGTTCTTGGGGTCGGCGCCATGCGCCAGCAGCATCTTCACATTCTCGTAGCTGCCTTGCCTGGCGGCATTCATCAAAGCGTCGCCGCCGGCCGAGTCGGTGGACTTCACGTTGGCGCCGTGTTCGATGAGATATTCGGTGGCGCGGGAATCGCGGCCCCTTGCCGCCAGCATCAACGGCGTCGAACCCATTCCGCCGGTCGCGAAGTTCGGAATGCGGTCCATGGCGTTGACGTTCGCGCCCTTTTCTACCAGGAGTTTCACCACTTCGAAGGCTCCGTCCTGCGCCGCCGCGGAATGCAGCGGTGTCCGCCCTTCCTTCGACTGTGCGTTGACGTTCGCCCCTTTGGCGACGAGCAGGCGGGCCTTTTCCACATCGCCGCCGGCCCAGATGAGCGCGGTCGCGTCGCTGGCGTTTTTCGAATTGGGGTCCGCGCCGTGTTCGAGCAGCAAGCGCATCATCCGGGCATCGTTGTATAGCGCAGCGTACATGAGTGCCGGTGTGCCATCCGCGTTTTTCGCGTTCGGATTCGCGCCGTGCGTAAGAAGCGCCTTTGCGCGGGCCGTGTCGCCGTTGCGAACCGCCATGAACAGCGCGTCGGACGGAACAGGTTCCGCGGCCACGGTTGCAACCGCGGAGAGAGAGAAGAGAGACAGGGTCAGTCCCAGTCCCTGTCGAAGTAATCGCGTCGTCATAAATCGCCCTTCCACTGAACGAACGCGGAAGGGCGATCGGATTTAGCTCACGAATGATGACTTACTTTTACTGAGGACGTCTTCGAGGGTCTGAGCGGTCATGAGTTTCCTGCTCCATCGCGGGAGTTGAACGGGTGTGGCGTTGGAGAGGCGGACCTCCACCCATTGCGGCAGCGGCCCGAAGTTGAGTTGGACTTGAGCGTGAAGGAGTTCTGTCACGCCTTCAGCCCGACCCTTTGGCATCCCCTCGCGCAGCGCCTTATCGTGCCACTCCATCAAAGCCGGGTTCTTGGTTTCGACAATTACGATTCCCGTTCGTTTCGCCTCTGCCTGAATCAGGCGCGGTAGTGTTCTCAATCCCGCTACTATAAGCAATTGTGTGAAAACGCGGTCGCGGGCGACAACGTAATCCGCCGGACGGCCGCTCCGCATCAGCGACTCCGCCTCAATCTCGCGAATATCCATCAACTGATACGTAAACGGCATCGGCTTGGTGTCGATCCGCGGAGCCATGACATCCGCCGTTCACCGAGATAGAGCACGACGTGCCGCAACCGCCGTCGATAGGGTTCCGATAACAGCAGATGCTACATCGCCATCCGAGCGTCATTCCGGATTTGCGAGTCGTCGGCCAGGGATAGTACCAGGTTCACCCGCCGCTCCTGCACCTTCGGTAGTTCGACATCCAGGAACTCGCAGATCGGGATGCCGCCCGTGATCCGGTCCAATCATCGCCGGTGGTCGCGCTGAAACAGATCTTTCAGCCCCCGTCGAAATCGAAACTGTCCCTCATCCGGCACGTCCATTGTGTCATCATGATCCGAGCTGCCAGTCGCCTGAGCGCACAAGACGGAGTAGACCACAACATATAGGGACTCGGCGGGCCGAACCACGATATTCAGCGTCTGACCCGCTTTACAACGGCCACTAAGGCGATTACTATAGAAGGCATCCCCCGAGTGAAACAATGGAAGGGGCTCGACTACATTGCTGAAACTTAAGCGCGTCGAGATTCAAGGGTTTAAGTCGTTTTTCGACCGGACGGAAATGCGGTTCAACGGCAACGGCATTGCCGCCGTCGTCGGGCCGAACGGTTGCGGCAAGAGCAACCTCAGCGACGCTATTAGCTGGGTTCTGGGTGAACAGTCCGCCAAGAGTCTCCGCGGCAGCCGGATGGAGGATGTAATCTTCGCCGGCACGCGCGAGAAGAAGCCGCTGGGAATGGCTTCCGTGACAATGACCCTGGTCGATCCGGCTCACCACGAGGAGCCTGCCACCGCCGTTGTCTCCAAAGCAGAGGATCTGCACCCCCAACCGGCAGGCGAAAACGGATACCAAAACGGACACGGCAAACTCAACGGCCATGCCCGTCCGCCCGCCCACGGTTCGCACGCCCACAACGGCGAGATTACGATCACCCGTCGCCTGTTCCGCTCGGGTGAGAGCGAGTACCTGATCAACGGACGGCCCGCGCGTCTGCGGGATATTCAGGATATTTTCATGGGCACCGGCCTGGGCCCCGAGAGCTACGCGATTATCGAGCAGGGGCGTATCGGTCAGATTCTCAGCAACAAGCCTCAGGATCGTCGTGCCGTTATCGAAGAAGCGGCGGGCATCACCAAGTTCAAGACGCGGAAACGCCTGGCGGAAGCCAAGCTCGAGGGCGCAAAACAGAATCTGGCACGCGTGTTCGACATCCTCGAGGAGGTCGGGCGGCAGTGCAATTCGCTGAAGCGGCAGGCTTCCAAGGCGAAGCGTTACGAAGAACTGCGAACCGATATGGTGGCGCACCTCAAAGTTGCGCTCACAGGCCGGTATCGAATGCTCGAGCGCGAGGCCGCCAAACTTGCTCTCGACCTGAATCAGGCTGCGCAGGAATATCAGGCACTCTCGTCGCAGGTTGCCGAAAAGGACACCGAACAGACGCGGCTGCTCGAAGCATCGTACCGCACCGAGGGCGAGCTGACAGAACGTCGCGGGGTGCTCGGTGAGTTGAAGGTCGAAGCGGAACGTACGCGGGGGCGGCTAGACTCGCAATCTAAGCAAATCAGCGGCATCGACCAGCGCTTGACGCAGGGCGAAGCAGAGACGCAGGAGATCGGCAAACGGCTCGAGCACAGTCGCGGCGAACTCGAAGTCCACATCGGAAATCTCTCGCAACTCGATCAGCGGACTGAGGCGGTACGGAAGTCTCTGAGCGTAAAAGCCGAGGAGCGGGACCAGATTCAGCAGGCCTTACACGAGCGCGAACGAGCCATGGAGAGCGCGCGCCAGCAAGTGCTCCGCTTGCTCGGCGAGGCGTCATCTCTCAAAAACCAGCTCGCGCAAATAGAGGAATATCTCGCGGCTGTTGAACGGGACCGGCAGCGTTCCGACAAAGAAGCCGAATCGGCCGAAGCCGACCGCGTCCGGCTGGAGGCGGTACGTTCCGACCTTTCCGAACGCATGTCGGCCCGACAGATGGAGTTGGAATCGCTCGCCGACAAGCGCCGCGGAGTTGAAGAAGAGTTGTCGGTCCAGAAGAACCGCCTCATCGAAGCACGGCGGAAACTGGAACATCTGCGCTCCGAACTCGCACGGCAGAAAGCTCGCCGCGATTCGCTGAACGACGTGATCTCGCACCGTTCCTACACGACGGAATCGGTGAAGAAGCTTTTCACCGCAATCGATCGAGGCCAGGCCAGCGGCTTCAAACCCGCCGGCGTGCTGGCCGACTTCGTCGAGGTGACCGAGCCCCGTTTTGAAAAAGCGGCGGAAGAATTTCTGCACGACGAACTCGAGTACGTCGTCGTGAAGGATTGGAACCACGCCGAGCAGGGCATCGACCTGATGCGGACGAATGTGGATGGTCGGGCAACATTTCTCGTCGAGCCGTCGGTGGGCTCTGCGCTGCCATCGCCCTGCGAATCCCTGGAGGTTCCAGGCGTGATTGCGCCGTTGCGCGATCTGCTGCGATTCACTAACGGTCTGACCAATGCCTCCACGGCTCTGATCCCCCGGCTCGACCGCTGCTATGTAACCGAAGATCGGGCGGTGGCGCAAACACTCGCGGTGCAGCACCCGGACTGCTACTTCCTTTCCGCCGACGGCGTCAGCTATCACGGGCACGCGGCGAGCGGAGGAAAGAAGTCGGTCAGCGGACCGCTCGCATTGAAGCGCGAACTGCGGGAATTAAACACGCAGGTCCAGGCGCGGCAGCGCGAGATGGATTCTACCACCATCGCTGCTCGAAGGTATCGAAGAGGAGATCGCGCGGCTCAACGAGGAACTGGAGCGTCTGCGCGGATTGCAGCAGGCGCAGGAAAAAGATGCTCTCGCGCTCGATCACGAATTCCGGAAGCTCAGCGAAGAGTACAACCGCGCCACATCGCGATTGTCTGTAGCGCGTCTCGAACTCGAACGGCTGCGTAAGGAAACCGAGAGGTCAATCGAGCAGAAGGAGCGGAACCTGCAGCAGGTGGCGAGAACGAGACGAGCGCCGCGTTGCGCAGGAGCAGGTCCTCGAAGAAGCACGGAAACAGTTCACTGAGTTGCAGGCGAAGGCTACGCAGGTAGCCGAGGAGCACTCGGTATTGCGTGCCGATCTCGTGGGTCTGGAAGAGCGCCGCAGGGCGGAACAGTCCTCGCGGTCGCGCCTGGAGAACCAGATTCGCGAGTTGTCGCAGCGCCAGGAGAGCTTGATCCAAACGCTGGAACGTCTGTCCGGCGAAAAGAAACGTCTCGAGAACGACAACCTCGAACTCGGATCGCGGTCGGAGGAACTGACCGGGAAGATCGCCGAACTGGAAGAAGTTGTGAACCGGCTGGCCGAGCAGGAAACGAAGCTGAGGGCCGATCTTGCGTCATCGGACGAATTGTTGAAGTCGCTCCGCGCCGACACTCAGACGTGGCAGGAGCGGCGGACGCAGTTCGAACTGGAACTGGTGAAAAAGCAGGCCGAACTCAAGTATCTGGACGAGACCAGCCGGAAGGAACTGAACGCGTCGCTCGAAGAACTTGCGGCGGGCGAGGAGACCGTGCTGGACGACGACGCTTTGGCCGAGGCCGAGGCGAAGTACCAGGAGGTCAGGAACGCGAATCGACGCACTGGGGCCCGTCAATCCCGATGCGCTCCAGGAGTTTCAGGAAGCGCAGCAACGGTACGATTTCCTGAATGCGCAACGCCAGGATCTGATCGATTCCATTCGCGACACCGAGCGCGCAATACAAGACCTCGATGCAGAATCTCGCCGGCGTTTTGCTGAGGCGTTCGAAGCCATCAATCGCAACTTCCGGGAGATGTTTACGACGCTCTTTGGCGGAGGCAACGCGGAGATGCGCCTGACCGATGAGGCGAATATCAGCGAGTCCGGCATCGATATTGTCGCCTCGCCTCCCGGCAAGAAACTCCAAAGCGTGCTGTTATTGTCGGGCGGTGAAAAATCGCTGACGGCTATGGCGCTGTTGATGGCCATCTTCCGATATCAGCCGAGTCCCTTCTGCGTGCTCGATGAGGTGGACGCTCCGCTGGACGAGCCGAACATCATGCGGTTGACCCGGCTATTGCAGGATATGGCGCAACAGACGCAGTTCGTCGTCATAACGCACGCCAAGCGCACCATGGAAGCGGCGCAGTCGCTGTACGGTGTCACGATGCAGGAGCCCGGAGTGTCTAAACTGGTTTCTGTACGGTTTGAGCCGAATGGCGACCAGGTAGGAATTCGTCCGGGACAGTTTCAACCGCTCGGGAAAGGATAGCTTGAAGTGGGGCGGGGCGGACGCCCGATCCGCCCCGTACTTTCACATTTACTTCTTATCGACTTTGTACTCGAACGTGTCTTTGCCATCTTCCATCAAGCGGTAATCAGCCAAGCGGTAATCAGCGGGCACTTCGAACAGTGCCGGCGGGGGTTCGGCGCGCGAGACCTTTGTGAGCCGGTAGGTCGTCTCGCCCATCCGCGGGTCCGAGTGCTTCGACATCACCGTCGTCTGCAACTCTGTTGAGTACCAACGCTCATCGACAACCTCGATCGGGCGTTCGTTACCGATAGACCCGGCGGCAATAGTCATTGTGGTTCGCGTACCCTCTGCAAGCACGCCTTCGATATCCTTCTGACCGAGTTGCTCCGTTTTCGGCGCCGTCGAGCCTTCGACTTTCATTCCAGGTTCGGCGTGAACCACCATGACGCTGTCACTAGTCGCGGACATCGGCCCGGTTCTAGCACTGATCACCCCGGCGACGCCCACCCCAGCTTCCGGCCGCATCTGTCGCTTGAAGGCCACGTTGCCACCGGTGTTGGCGTCATTGCCCGCGAAGTGGAACGTTCGAACCTGCAACTTCCGCGCGGTCTTATCCCGGTCATTGAGGACGTAGCTCACTCCCGCTACCGGATCGCTAATCGTCACCAACTTCGCCGCCTCGCCGCTACTGGCCCAACCGGCAATCATGGGCAGTGATTGTTCGCGCCGCGTCCGTCCCAGGCTGTCCCGGGCTATCGAGGACGACATCGTATTGGTGATTTTGTTGCCGTCCGCCAGCGTCTGCACGGTTTCAGTTACCGCCGTGGCGGAGTAAGGCGCGCCTTGCACCACCTGCCCCGGAATGCCCGCCTCCGCTGAGACGAATTCAAATGTGCGCATTGCGCCGGCCGGGGGTGGAGGCACCTGCGCGGTCCACGTCATCGTTTCATGCTTCGGTGCAGCATCCTGGGCCGCGAGTGGAACCAATCCGCAGGCGAACGCAACCGCCACCGGACAAAGCCGACCTATTCTGTTCATACGACATGCTCCTTCGCTTGTTTCGTTTCTAGTGCGCGACTTTCACGAAACGGACGGCCCGCGCTACGCCGTCCTGCCCCAAAATCACATCCGCGGGTACCGGGTCGTACCAGCGGTCTTCATTTACCGGCAGCCCCACGCTTCTCATCGCCGCGCGCGGCAGTTTCACACGGATCACCTGGCCCGCATCGCCCGGCTCCATCGGCGGCGCCGACGGAAGTAGAAAGAAGTCGGTGGCCAGTTCCGAAGCGCCGCTGCGTTCCGAAGGTTTCGGTGCGGCCGGGCGCCGCGTCCTGGTTCGCTTGCGTACACCGCCCACCGTTTGATGACTCGTTTCGGCTTTCGCCGTTATTACCGGCTCCGCTTCTCGGGGCGGCAGCACGGGAGCGGGCGTGACGATCCGCGCTCGTGCGGGTGGTGCCGCGCTCGGCCGTGACATTAGATAGATCAACGATGCCAGCAAGGCAACGGACGCGGCCACAGCGCACCAGCCATAGAACAATCCCCGCCCCGTACGTTTCGGAGCGCTTCGCAGCCGCCGGAACTCGGTGAGAACCGCCGGCCTCACCTCCGGGGGAGCCTCGACGTTCGCCATCGCATCCCGCAACTCGGCCAACCCATCGAACACCGTCTTGTCGCGGCGAGCATCGCTCATACGAAACACCTCTTCGCTGCACGCAACCTCTCGGCCAAAAGGGCCCGGCCACGGTTCAACTTCGATCGGACCGTTCCCACCGGACATCGCATGGCTCCGGCTGCCTCGTCATAGCTCAATTCCTGCAAGTCGCACAACACCACTGCCGCGCGGTAAGCGGCGGGCAACGCTAACACCGCGCGCCGGACCGCCTCCGTGGCTTCGTTCTGTAGCAGCGCATCCAGCGGATCCGGCCCCACTGATGGCCGCTCGACTCCGTTTTCCCCGTCGAGACCGCCGTATTCGCGGTCGCGCTCGATCCGGCGCAACACCAGTTTCCGAGCGATCCCATAAAGATACGCCGACACCGTTCCACGGGACTCATCGTATTTCGACAAGTCGCGCGCCAATGTGATAAACGTCTCCTGGGTTGCATCCGCAGCCACGTCCCGGTTTCCGGTCATCTGCAATGCGAAGCGGTAGATCCCTCCTTGCCGGCGATCGTAGAGGGTAGCGAAGGCGGCTTCGTCTCCGGCCACCGCGCGTTGCACCAATTCCGCATCTGTCAGTTCGAGTAGCAAGCTCTTAAACTCGGACGGCCAATTCAACCGTCGGTTTGAAATCAGCCGCCCGCTTTGGGGTTCGCTATCTCTACTTCCGCTCGGAAGGTTCAGAAGTTCCAGAATTTGCCGTGAATCAGTTCCGGGCACCGTGGGATTCAGTGCGGCCTGCCAAAGGCTTCACCACCGATCCTCCGCACACACCGACGCCCGTGTTGAGGAGGGCATTGAGAAGGTTGTAGAGGACTGCGTACACCATTTGTTCGGTCACCGGTTGCTTGCCGGGCAGGCGAAATGTGGAAGGCAGTTCCTTGGTGATTTGCAGGCGCAACGAATGCGGCATCATGTGGCCGCTGCGGTCCCGCTGGTTCGCGATCGAGATCGGAGTTTGCAGTACCGATCCGGTGGTGCCGTCCACATAGAACTGACACCGCGAAAACCAGCCGAGATTCCCAGGGTCGGCGGCGTCGAAGAGAAGCAGCGGCGCCTGCCGTTCCTTCGCCATCAGTTCGATCGTGAGGCTGCGGTTGCGGTCTTCCAAACGGTATTCAAAGCCGGCCTGCTTCACCAGATTCGCCACGAAGTCCGTGTCGAGCTCCAGAAGGATCAGCTTGTGATTTCCCGCTTGCAGTACCTGCATATTTCCGTATTGTACCGTCCCACCGTTTGCAAACCGCGATCGGCCGATGCAGCGAGCGATCACGCCCCAGACTTTTTTCCGCTTCCTTCGGAGAAGGCCTGTTGATACGCACGCCGCGCCTCTTCGCCGAACAGCACGAACAGAACCTCCTCGACACTCGTCTCGTTGGATTCGAGATATTGCTGCACGGTCCCGAGCGCGATTCGTGCCGCATCATCCGACGGATAACCGTAGATGCCGGTACTGATGGCAGGGAACGTGATCTTCTTTACGCCGCGCTCGCCGGCCATTCGCAAGCAGGTGGTGTAGCAGGATGCCAACAACTCCGGCTCGCCGTGCTGCCCGTCGCGGTACACCGGCCCGACCACGTGAAACACGTATTTAGCGGGCAGTTTCCCGGCCGTCGTCGCGACGGCATCGCCAGTCTGACAACTGCCGATGCGCTCGCGTATGGCATCCAACTCGCGCATGATCGCAGGCCCGCCCGCGCGATGGATTGCGCCGTCGACCCCGCCGCCTCCGGCGAGCGCGGAGTTCGCCGCATTGACCATCGCATCGGCTTCAATTCGCGTTATGTCTCCGAGTTCCGCTCGTAACGTTCGTCCGTTCGGAAGTCTTCGTTGCATGCCCGGTATGGTAGCTCAACACGACAGCGGAGAAAACGACACACGACCGCTATATTGGTTTTGAGATGATTGCCAGGGGAACGGGAAAGAACGGTGCAGCGCCGGCGCTGGTTCTGTTCGATATCGATGGTACGCTGATCCGGAAGGCCGGTCCGCACCACCGCGAAGCGTTGGTCGAAGCGGTGCGTCGAGTCACCGGACTTGATACCACCACCGAGGGCGTGCCGGTTCAGGGCATGCTCGATCGGGACATTCTCGCCATTATGCTATCGAGAGCCGGCGCCACCAAATCTCTCGTGCGGCGCTCCATGCCCGAACTGATCCGGGAGGCGCAGTCGATTTACCTCCGCAGCTGTCCAAACCTGCAACGCAAGGTTTGCCCCGGCGTCCGCACTCTTTTACTTCGACTGCTCCGCCGCGGCATCCCCGTCGGACTGGTGACCGGAAACCTGTCGCGAATCGGATGGAAGAAGATGGAGCACGCCGGATTGCGCCACTATTTCCGGTTCGGCGCTTTTGCGGAAGAAGCCCATGACCGTGCCGGCTTGGTTCGCATCGCGATTCGACGCGCACGGCGCGAAGGATGGATCGATCGCGAGAGCCGCATATCTTTGATCGGCGATCACACCAACGATATCCTCGCCGCAAAGGCCAACGGAATCCAATCGATTGCCGTAGCAACGGGATTGTCGCCCGCCAGCGAACTGGCAGCCTTTCACCCGGACTATCTCGTCGGCGACTTGCGGTCGCTTAATCTCGAGCATCTGCTCGCATGATCGAAACGCGATGGCGCGGCATCACCTCCGCGGCATCTGGTGCTTGGCTTACAAAACCGCGCCTGTCAGAAATTTAAGGTGCCGGATGACGGAATCGCGGGTATAATCTCCCGAGGCCCTTCGGGCGGAACCCTTCAAAAGGATAGAGCGAGGAGACGAATCATGAATGGAAGAACTGCGTTCCCTGCGGCCGCGATTGCCGCGGCACTGATGTTTGGCGGAGGCATGGCGCGCGCTGACAACAACAACAACAACAACGGCGGAGGCAATGATAACTGCCGGGACCTGCCGAGTTGGAGTGCGCTCAAAGCCGCCCTCAACGCGGCAACAGCCAGCGAGGCCACCGGCCTCAATAACCAGATGTGGGGCACGATTGTTGACCGCGATGGAATCGTTTGTGCGGTGGCGTTCACCGGCACGAACCGCGGCGCGCAGTGGCCGGGCAGCCGCGCCATCTCGGCGCAGAAAGCGAACACTGCTAACGCGTTCAGCTTGGATTCCTCCTCGAATAGCGGCGGATCCGGACAAGCAAGCGGGCTCGCGCTTTCCACCGCGAATCTTTACTCCGCCGTGCAGCCCGGCGGCAGCCTCTACGGTTTGCAGGCAAGCAACCCTGTAGACACCGACGTCGCGTATGCGGGGCAGTCCTCCCGTTACGGGACCGCGCAGGATCCCATGGTCGGAAGGAAGATCGGCGGCGTGAACGTCTTCGGGGGCGGGCTCGCATTGTACGGACCCGGAAAAGTGATCGTCGGCGCGGTCGGCGTCAGTGGTGACACGTCCTGCGCCGATCATTTCATTGCGTGGAGAACCCGCAAGAATCTGGGCTTGGACCATCTCTCCGGAGTCGGCGGCGTTTCCGGCGACGCTGCTCATCCCGACAACATCATCTTCGACGTCACGCCCAATCCGAACGGCGGTACCGGCAAGAGTGCTGGCGGCTTTGGACACCCGAACTGCGGCGACCCGGCTCAGGTACCGGGCTCATTGCCTCCGGTTCAGCCGTAAGCTGCTACAACGGGCGCATGGCTCCGGCGCGCCCGTCTCAGACCCCGCATGAATGGATCGGTATCAGAAACTGCACCGGGCCATGGCATCGGGACCGTTGAACACGCTGCGTGAGAGCTGACTCTACTCAGTTCTGCGGCGGGCGCTTGGCCGAGCAATGCGAGAGCGCATTCCGTCCCAGCCTTCGTGCTTCGTGCCGTTACTCTGATCGAATGCGCAGAGATGAACATAACGGCCGAGAGCCCACAGTGCCGCGCCACTGACGTCGGTGGCGGCGAGGCGTACGTCTTTTCCGATTCCCGCCGCCGCTGCGGTTCTCATTTTGGCGCGTGCGATCCGGCCGAGGAACGCTTTGGCATCGCCGGTGGTGGCGCGACGTTCGCCGCCTGCGTCGATCGCGTCCAGCGCATAACTCCGAACAAGCTTCGGCAGTACGCGCTGCATCGTCGCGGAACGATCGAAGAGGTCAAGTCCGGCGATGCGGCCATCGATAGCGAACAGGGCGCCGGCCTGCGATTCGGCCAGGGGAAACGCCCGGACAAACTCCTCGGTTGTCGCGGCATGGCGTTCGAAGATCGCGGACATACGCTCGGTGGGAGAGGACGCTTGCAGCCGGTCGGCCATGCTGCGTATCTCACTCCAAACAGCGCCCTGATCCGATCGCGGGACACCGGATGCCGCCATCGATGCACTCACCTGGTCTGCTTTCGCCGCGCGAGCTCTCGCGAACATCACCCGAGGCGCGGCTTCGAAATCCACGGAGTTGAACTGCCAGCGGCCCGCTTCGACGCACGACACCGGAATCACGATACTTCGCTTCGCCGGCGCGAGGATCGTCAGGTTCAACACTCGATTTTGCTTGGCGCCGATCAGTTCTTCACCATCGAGCAGCAGCACGGGAATGGTTGCCTGATTTTCGAATCGTAGTTCGGGTACGGAGCCGCCGTCGCTGAGTTCGGTGATGTGAGCCAGCCCGTGAGCGATCGCATCTTCTGCGAGCAGATAGTCCGGTTCGGTGGGCCGCTCGGCTTCTTTGGGCAACAGCGGAAAGATGGTCATATTCCGGAAATGCACCGGTTCGCCGAGTTCTACGTGAGCTAATTCTTCTGCGACGTTGATCATGCCTTGTAGAAGGCATTCGCCGGGCCTTTCGCCAGATGCAACACGATCAACAGGTTGCGAACGCGGAGCGCGGGTGCGCGGCAAGGCGCCTGGACTGCCGCGTCAAGGCCGGTTGTCGTTTCGCGATTTCAGGAACTCGCTGACGGCTTGTTTCGTCAACCCGAGCAATTCGGCCGCCTCGCTCTGATTGCCCCTGGCCTTCTCCATCGCGCGCAGCACGAGTTGGGTTCGCACCTGTGAGAGGAAATCCTTGAGCGAGAAGCCCGGCGCAGGTTCCGGCAGATGCGCCAGTGGATCCGCGCCGGACGAGACCGATATCAGAAGGTCCTCCGGTTCCAGCACATCCTTCTGCGCATAGAGAACGGAGCGTTCGAGAACGTTCGAGAGTTCGCGAACATTACCGGGCCAATCGTGCTCTTCGAGCCGCTTCATCGCCTTCTTCGATAATTTCCGTGGCCGCTGACGGCGCTCATTGATGCGCTGCAGCAGTGCAGCCGCTAAGTGCGGAATTTCGCCGCGGCGCTCTCGCAGCGCGGGCAGCGGAATCTGAACCACCTCGAGCCGGTAATACAGGTCCTCGCGGAAATGTCCGCACGCAACCTCGTTTCTCAAATTCCGGTTCGTGGCCGCGATAATCCTCACGTCGACGCTGCTCGAGCGATTCGAGCCCACGCGTTCGACTTCGCCGTCGTTCAACACGCGTAGAAGCTTCGCCTGCGCCTCAAGCGGCAACTCTCCAATCTCATCGAGAAACAACGTGGTGCCGTCGGCGGATTCGAATTTTCCCGGACGGTCCATCGTGGCGCCGGTGAACGCACCTTTGACGTGTCCAAACAGATAACTCTCGACCAGATCCTTCGGAATGGCCGCGCAGTTTACCGGAACCATGCCGTTTTCACATCGTGGGCTCAAATGATGGACCAGTTTTGCGAACAGGTCTTTTCCCGTTCCCGTCTCTCCCAGCAGCAGTACTGGAAGGTCGGTTTCAGCGACTACTGCGACGCGTTCGGCAGCTTGTTGCAGCAAAGCCGAACCGACGAAGATGCCCAACTCGCGTAACGCAGAATCCAGCGGCGCGGCCGGAGCCTGGGCCTGCGTTGGCTCCAGCAGCATCTCGGCTCTAGGAGCCGCGGACATTCTTTCCGCGCTGTAAATCGCCGTGAAACTGAGAGCGTCCTGCGGGGGTGCTGCTGGTAAGGGCGGCGCACTGTCGCTAGATCGGTGCCGGCGAGCGCGCGACCAGAACGGCGAATCGACCGGAACTTCTTCCACCTTGGCCGAACCGTACAGCGGATCGTCAGGCGATCCCACTCGCAGTAAGATAAGCGGGAAGGCTCCGGTCGCGGCGAGTACAAACCAAACGGCCCGCATATCCGAACTCCCGCCCGAAACAGAGGCGAACTTCCGCGCGTCCTCATACTCATCCGAGATGGTGCGCATGCGGGTTGTCAGCGCATCCACAATAGCCGCGTAGTCGCCTGAATCCGGTATCGGAAGAGCATTGAGCACAACCCGCGAATCATGCCGTCTCCGGATCTCCCGTTTCAGACTGTGCGCACTATCTTCCGTCCGCCGCGTGTGGAACAGCAGAACGCTATCGAAGGAACGGGATTCCAGAATGGTCAGCGTGGGGCCGGGTTGAGGTTCGCCCTCCAACTCCGCCGCCATGAACGGGTCTTTCGAATCGACGAACGTAAAGAGTACGTCCACAACTCCCAAGTATCGTGGACTGGCGCGTGCTTTGTCAGAACACCCGCTGTGTCAGCGCGACAATTCGAGCGTCTGCAGATGCCACACGGGAGGCTCCTCCCACATGATCCCCATGTCATGCGAGTCCTCTTCGCGGCGCCTTCGGACAGAGTAGATATACAGCGCCGTCATCAGAAAAACGCCGACGATCGACCGCCTCGCATCAAAGGCGAGCCACAGTTCGATGTGAATCGCCATGAATGCGAGCGAGAGGAACAAAACGACGTAGACACCAAAGGTCGCCTTGAAATTGCCTTTGCCGGGCATATACGGGCAGGTAAAGGGCACTTTGCGGAAGCCCGCCATCAGGAACTCCAATACCGCCATCGAAGCCAGCAGGCAGATGATGACGTGCGCCACCGCGATACGCCAACCCCAAAGAACCCCGTACATCGGAAGCAGCAGGACGCACGGCACCACGCCCGCCAGCAGCATGAGCTTTCGGGCTGCGCGAACATAGTCGTCGGGCCTTCCGGCGTCGGTGAGCCGGAAGATCCAGTTCGCCTGCGGCTCCACTGGCACCGCGAACAGCGCACGCAATCCGAGCAGCACGAAGAAGGGAAGAATCAGCGGAAGCCCGCTCAGTTCGGTGTTCGGCTTCATCAGTGCGTGTGCCCCGGTGGTCTTAACGAGACCTGCGATCCCGTTCGCGATATATACGAGGCCGATGCTGGCATATGCCGCGAGCATCAACCGGTGGCCGCGGTTGCGCGTCATGGTTCGCCAGACGAAGTGGAACGCGGCGCGCTCGGTCGAGGTCTTCGCGATCAGGCGGTCGATGAGATCATTCATCCACGCCCATCGCTTGGCGCCGCTGTCGCCCACTGCGCCCGACTCCTCGATCGTCTTGCGAATAATCCGGGTATAAGCGAGCGCATAGAGCGACAGCGCCGCGAATCCGGAAATCGCCAATGCAACGCCTGCCCGGCGAGCGAGTTCGTCGATCAGAGGTATCTCGGTTCCGAGCAGTTTTTGGTACAGCCCAACGAACCAGAAGGGCGGGAGCCAGAGCGCCGCCATGCGATGCTCCGGCCTCACGATGACGGTAGGCGACGAGATCGGCGGAATGATGAAGAACATGAAGAGTACGGCGAACAGAGCCAGCAGTTGCACCCACGCCGTATATCGCTGGAAGACGCGGAACGGAACGATATTGGACAGCAAGGCCTGCACGGCCAGCATCGCCAGGAACACGAATGCGCTGGCGGAAACAACTGCAATGAGGTGCGCCGCGTACATCCGAAGCGCTTCCTGCACAGTTCCCGTCCGCGCAGTTGCGAGTGGAAAGAAAAAGGCGGTGGCGACATTCACGGCTGCTGTAGTCGCCAGAAATGCTCCCGCCAAAGCCGTGATTTTGGCGGCAATAATCGTCGACGCACGCAAGGGCAAGGAGGAGAGGATGAGACAGTCGCGGTGGTCCGGGAAGACCGATTGCCACACCAGCACCGCCATCGCGCCGACCAATGCCATCGACAGCGAGATCAGAAATTCACGGTCTGCCCACGCCATCGCTTCCCGAATATAAAGCGGCGTGTGCGTCGTCATCATCCAGTGCTTCATGGTCGTGACGTATGCGACGACAATGCCTGTGGCGGCGAGGAGCGAAACCGCAGTCAAGACCGAATCGCGAACATTGCCGCTCGATGAGACCAGTTCGGTATCGAAGAAGCGATTCGCGAAATGACGCACGAGCACGCGATAAAGGCTCTGCTTCCGTTTCATCGATTCGACCTCAGGCGAGTACTACTTGGGCCATTTGTTCCGCCACTCGATCGACATCCTGCTCGACGGCGAGTTGCGAGAAGATCGCCTCGAGCGATGGCTTCTTCATCAGATCGCGCAGATGGTCCACGGAGTCGTTCGCGACGACGTGGCCCTTATGAAGAATGACGACGTGGGCGCACACCTTTTCGACAACCTCGAGCACGTGTGAGCTGTACAGAATGACTTTGCCGCTCTCGGCGAGCTTTGGTATCAGACGCCGCAGCATCAACGCCGAACTGACGTCGAGGCCTGAAAACGGCTCATCCAGAACAATCAGTTCGGGATTGTGCAGCAGTGCAGCAGCCAGCAGTATCTTCTGCCGCATCCCTTTCGAATAGGAGCTGAGGCGGACAAACCGATCGCCGTACAGCCCGAACAGACGCAGGAATTCGGCAATCTTCTCTTTGATTCGCGGCCGTGCGAGCCCGCGCAGGTCGGCAGTCAGTTCCAGGTACTCTTCGCCAGTCAAATAAGAATAGAGGTAAGGCTCTTCAGGAACATATCCGATCAGCCGTTTGTATTCGATCAGGTTCCGACGGATATCGTCGCCGCGATAGAAGACGTGTCCTTCGGTTGCAGCCAGCAATCCGGTGACAATCTTCACCGTTGTCGACTTGCCGGAACCGTTCGGACCCAGGTATCCCGTAACTTCGCCGGGTTGAGCGATGAAACTGACATTCTCCAGGGCCGCGATCCCGGAGTACCGCTTCGTGACGTTCCGAACCTGGAGCATAATGTGTCCTGTGAGCTTTAGACCCCCTTTGTGCCGTAATTGTTCCCGGACGTTATCGGGAGGTGACACCGGCGTGTTGATGAACTCGCAGGCTGAACCAACGCCACATCGATCTAACGCATGAATCCGCGGCAAGAGTGACTGCGGTTGCACACGCCGGCCGTGGGGGCAACTGCCGAGATGGCGTACCTGGCTCACTCCGCGGCAAGCACGCGCGCCGGGTCGACTCGGGACGCACGGGCGGCGGGAATGATACATGCCAGCGCAGCGGCGGATCCCAAAAACACCACCGCCGCTGCCCACGCAACGGGGTCCGCTATCGTCACGCCGAACAACAACGACGACAGTAAGCGAGTGACAATCCCGGCCGCCAGCAGTCCTGCTGCGGCGCCGTACACGATCGTGCGGAATCCGTTTGACGCGATCAATCCGAGTACCTGAACGGGAGTCGAACCAAGCGCCATCCGAATTCCGATTTCTGTGGTTCGGAGCGCCACCGCATACGACAGCACGCCATACACTCCAATGGCTGCGAGCCCTAACGCGGAGACCGACAGCAGGCCGAGCATCATGGTGTGAATCGCGACCCCGACAGCGTGCGATCCACCAGCCGCTCCATTGTCGTAACGTTGCTGATTGGCTGTTGCGGATCGATTGCCAGCACCTTACGCCGAATAATCTCCGCCAACGCATCCGGGTCGCCCGATGTTTTCACGACGAAGTCGGTCCGGTGCTGCGCTCGCTGTGTGTAGGGAATGTAGAAGTCCGGCCGCGCTTCCTGCCACTCGCGATACCGGACATCGTTCACCACACCGACGACAGTGAGCCACGGGGCTTTCGGGTTCGGATTCAGACGGAGTCGCTGCCCGATGGCCGAGCGGCCCGGCCAGTGGCGCCGCGCCGTGGTGGCGTTGATGATGACGACGCCCGGTGCCGCGTCCGTGTCTCCGGCCGTGAAGTCGCGCCCATCCAAGAGGCGAATCCCCATGGTGCGGAAATAGTTCGGGCTGATCGCCTCATAGTTGCCGTTGGGATTTCCTTTTGCGACCTCGGACGTCTGTCCGTCCACGGTGTAGGTAGCGTCCCATCCGACCAGGCCCGAAAGGGGCCGGATCAGGACGGCTCCCGCAGACGTGACACCCGGCAGAGACCGGAGACTTTGAAGCACGTCGCCATAGAGCCTCTTCCGTTCCGGTTGGGACCCCGTGTTCGTCGTCACGCGAAAAGTCAAAACGTGCTGAGCGTTAAACCCGGGGTCGACGCTCGCGAGTGCCGCAAAGCTTCGCACCAGCAATGCCGCGCCGACCAGAAGAATCACGGAGAGCGCAACCTCCGCCGCCATCAGCACACGCAGTGTCTGCGTTCGTGCGCGGCCCGCTGAAGAGGTTCGGCCGCCGGCGCGCAATGCATCGTTCGGGTCATGACGTGAGGCTGCAAGCGCCGGTCCGAGTCCGAACAACAGAACGGTCAAGAACGAGAGTGCAATCCCGAACAACAGCACCGTGCCATCCAGCGCAACCTTTTCGATGTCGGGCACCTCGGCGGGTGCGAAGCGCGCGATAGCCGCGATCAGCACACGAGCGAGGACAATACCGATCGCCGCGGCAACTCCCGCCAGCACGATGGATTCATTCACCAGGAGCAGTACGAGCCTGCCGCGTTGCGCGCCCAAAACCGAGCGCAGCGCCAGTTCGCGATTTCGCGCCGTGGCTCGGGCCAGCAAAAGGTTCGCGGCATTTGCGCATCCGATAAGAAGCACCAGCATTACCGCCGCAAACAGCAGCGACATCCCCCGCCTGGCTGGACCGTAAATCTCATCGGCGAACGGCGTCACTGTCATGCCCAAGGCGGGCGAATCGGCAGAGGGACGAGTTTGGGCCGCCTGGGAGGCGAGCATGTTCAACCGTGTCCGCGCCGCCTGGACCGTAATTCCTGGACGCAAGCGTCCGACGGCCCGAAACACACGGATGTACCGCTGTTTCGCAACATCCGGCCAGGATGCCTGGAGAGCGAAGAATACGTCCACGTCTCGCGGAAAGTCGAACTCCGGCTGAAGCACGCCGACGATTACCGCTGACGACCCGCTGGTCCGCACGGCTTTGCCGGCGATCTTCGGGTCGGCACCGTAGCGGGTTCGCCAGAGCCGGTTACTGATAACGAGACGCAAAGGGGCACCCGGACGATCATCTTCATCCGACAGCAATTGTCCAAGCGCCGCTCTCGCTCCGAGGAGACGAAAGAAGGCGCCGCTGACGGTAGTGGCGTCCACCTGTTGGGGTTCCCCGTCGAACAACGGCACGTCCAGATTCACCGACGATGCCACGGCCACCCCGTCGAAGAGCGCCGCTTCTTTTTGCCAGTCCTGGAGGTCGGCGTAACAGATCTCGACTTGTTTCTGGCCGCGCTGCGGGTCGGTACTCCACAGCGACACCACGCGCTCGGGGTCAACGATCCCGTTCGGCCGCAACAGAGTCGCATGCAGGATGCTGAACACGGCGGTAGTCGCCGCGATGCCGAGAGCGAGTCCCGCGATTGCCGGAACACTGAAGGCGGGCGCGTGTGCCAATTGGCGTAGACCGTGGCGCAGATCGCCGATGAGGCCTCTCATATTAGAAGCGTAGACGGATGGCGATCGCGAACGTCACATCGTGCTAGCGGGATCACGCCAGGGCAGGAACCTTCTCCGACTGCCGGACCTCGCGCCACAACTTCACCTGCGGCTCCAGCATCCGCATCAAGCTTGCGAATTGTCCAGGGCTCAGGGATTGTTCGCCATCGCTCAACGCCCATGCCGGAGTCGGATGCACTTCTATGATCAGTCCGTCCGCGCCGATCGCTGCGGCTGCGCGCGCCGTCGGCGACACCAGGCAACTGCGTCCGGTGGCGTGGCTCGGGTCGACGATGACGGGCAGGTGTGTCAGCGCACGGATCAGCGGAACGGCAACCAGGTCGGCCGTGTTGCGCGTCAACGTTCCGAAGGTCCGGATGCCGCGTTCGCACAGGATCACATCGGGGTTGCCGCTTCCGAGCAACGCCTCTGCCGCCTCGAGCAGGTCCTCGACGGTCGCCACCATGCCTCGCTTCAGCAACACCGGCCGGTGCGCCGCGCTCACCGCGAAAAGCAAGGCCGGATTTCCCATGCTGCGGCTGCCGATCTGAATGATGTCTGCGTATTCCGCAACCACCGGCACTTGGCCGTCAGTCATCGCCTCGGTCACGACTGGCAGTCCGAAGGCATCACCGGCTTTGCGCAGCAGTTTCAGTCCTTCGATGCCGAGACCTTGAAACGAATAAGGAGAAGTACGAGGTTTGAAACAGCCGCCGCGCAGCACTCTGGCTCCAGACGCCGCCACCGCTTCGGCCGTCTGCATGATCTGACGCTCGGTTTCCACCGCGCACGGCCCAGCGATCACCGCGAATTCATCGCCGCCGATTTGGAATTTGCCCGCGGTGACGATGGTGCGATGTTCCGCAGACTGCTTACGCACCAGCTTCAGTCGCCCGAGGGTCGGTTCGGAATCCCACTCGCGCAGCGGGTCAATCGGGGAGTCGGGATACATGCTGCACCTTAAGGTTTTCGCAATTCACCGCGAGCGTCAAACCGCGCCGCACCAGACGGCGTGTCACCCGAAGCCAGAGCCTCGCGTAGACGCCCGCGGTTTCCGCCGGAGCGTTCCGCTGCGTCCAGCAGCGTCCGAATCGCACTCTCGACAGGCGTATCGGCCGGCAACCGGAACAGCCACGGGATGTTCACCGACGTGAGTGTCCGGTCCGCCGAGATCGCCATTACCGGAATGAAGGCCTTCACGGCGAGTTGTTCAGCCAAATGACTCGCGTTTCGATCGGTGGCTAGAATTGCGAGCGCACGATCGTCGTAGATGTACTTCACCAGATCGTTCGACGCCTTGCCCCAGGGGGCATCCGATGAGACAACGTCCAGCATGTACCGCCCTCCGTATGGTGAAAGCACGTGCGCCAGTTTCGCCACCATCTCTTCCGGCCTGGCACCGAACAGAACGATACGGCGCGGGCCTGCCGGCGAATCCGCAACGGGCGGACCGTTATACTCCACTCCGTTCTCGCCCACTCGCGCGTAGGCTCCCTGCATCGAGTAGCGCGTGAACTCTATCTTCCCGGCGTGAACTTTTGCGAGATACATCGGCATGATGTTCTTGCAGTTCGGATCGAACGACATCTCGCCGGTGACGCCCTTGTAGTGCTCCACCGATGTCAGCGCGTCGCGAATCCTGCCGCGGTTCAAACCACCGCGGCAAATCGCCTGCAGCAGAATGTTCATCGTGTCGTAGGCCAGGGAGGCGAACGTTTCTGGCTCGCGGCCGAACCGTTTGTGAAAACGGTCCTTGAACTGGAGCCATGTGGGGTCGTCGCGCATGGGATCGAAGGGATATACGATCTCGAGCCCTTCGGCAGCATCGCCGGCACCCCGCAGGAGGTCGTCGCCAAACACGCGGTAACTTCCGAACACCGGTTGCTTCATGCCGGCTTGCCGCATCTGCTTCAGGATGGCGCCGGCCGCGGGAGAATCGCCCCACAGCACGATGCCATCGACATTCGAATCCGCGATGATCCGCAACTGCCGACGGAACTCCATCTCGCCCGGCATGTACTTCTGCTCGATGACCACCGGATGGCCGAGCCGGCGTGAGGCGTCCTTGAACTTCAGCACTCCGAACCGCCCGTACCGGTCGTTGACGCGCAGCAATGCGATCCGCTTCAGGCCGAGATCGCTATAGATCCGCCGTGCGAGCGTGTAACTCTGCACGCGGTCGTCTTGAATCGTGGTCAGGAACCAGGGGATGATCGTCTCGGGAATAGTGGGGTCGGTGGCCGCGCTGTTGACGATGGGAACCTCTGTCTTGAGCGAAACGCGAAGCGCGATGTGCGTCGAGTCGCCGCTGATCGAGCCGAGCATCGCCCAAACTTTATCGTCGTAGGCCATCTTCACGATTTCGTTGCTCGACGCGCCCCACACGGCCTGATCGTTATGGATCATGAGTTTGAACGGCGTGCCACCGTATCCGCCCGAAGCGTTCGCTTCCTCGATGGCGAGGAGCGCCCCGTCGAGCATCAACCTCCCGAGGTGTTCGTCGGGGTGGTTCTCCACGGGTCCGAGGAATCCGATCCGGACCGCGTCCACGTCTCCAGGCTTCGGCGTGTTGACGTCGCGCGCGGCGCCGTTATACTCCACCAGCTTTCCGTAATGCTCGTAGTAGGGAACGGTGAACTTCGAGAACGGCCGCATATCTTCCGGCGCGTTCGCATAAGGGCGCAGTTCACGATTAGGCGGCGGCCCGGGAGCATTCGCGCCGCACGAGCACTTGTTGGAGCCCTGGCCCCACACCAGTCCCACAGCCGCCGCGAGCAACAACCACCTGGCCGGCCGCATGAACTACTCCTTACTACCAGTCCGGAATACCGCGATCGCCTCTATCTCCACCAGCAGATCCGGACGGCACAGCTTTGCCTGGATCCCAGTTGAGGCGGGCAGGGGATCGAGTTCCTGCTGTTCGTAAAATGCGGTCCGCTCTTCGTTGAATGCCGCGTAGTCGCGGTCGATGTCGCGGAGATAGCACGTGGTTCGAACGATGTCTTTCCAGGTCGCGCCTTCAGCGGCGAGTAAGTTCGTAATGTTCAGAAAGGTCCGGCGGGTCTGTGCGCGGAAATCGCCGACATACAGCGTCTCCCCATTAGTACCGATGCTGGCCGTACCCGAGATCAGGAGGATTGCGATATTGCCGAAGTCGAGCCGCAATCCGCGGGAAAAGGAGCTCGGCTTCGCGTAGGCATACGCTTCGTTCAGAACTTCCGGCGCGCTGATCGGTTTCTTCTCGATGGTTTGCGCCGTCGATAACTCGCTAAGAATCTCATTAATCGTCATAAGAACACTTTCTCAGCACGGATTCGCGCTTAGTGTATCCGGATTCCGTGGCTGAGCCCTTTCGCTGTTGCGACCCAGATATCCTCGCCTTGAAAATCAACACCCAGAATGTAGTTATGTGCCGGAGCGGTGCTGGTATCGACGTGACTTACTTTGCCCGACGCATCCCGCACCAGCATTTCCGGCTTCTGTGTATCGAGCGCCGGCCGGTAGACGGCCCAATTCTCGCCGTCGTAGTAGGCCAGTCCCTTATCGGTCGAGAACCAGGCTCGCTTACCGTCCACGGCCTTCACCTGGTTCAGAAAGTTACTGGGAAGACCGCTATCCTTCTCGAGGAAGTTGGTCCAGTTCCGGCCGTCATAGCGGCTCGCGCCGAAGTATGTTGCCACCCACAGGATCTTGTCGACGTAACTCACAGAGGTAGTAATTTCGTGAATGAGTCCTTGGTCCTTGTACAGGACGAGTTCCGTTTCTCCGTCGGGATCGTTGTAGTCCTTCCAGTGCTCCGTTTTGACGTCGTACTCGAGCACGCCCCCACCCCATACCGCGTAGTAAACCTTGTCCGGTGCGGCGGTGACGGCGTAAGTCCAGATTTCGTACATAGGCGTGTTGCGCTCGTTGAACAACGACCATTGGTTGGTCTTAAGGTTCAGCCGGCTTGCTCCCGCCGCCGTGGCGACCCACACGTAGTCGCCCGCGACCGCGACTCCATACACGACATCGTTCGACAATCCGCTGTTCAACTGCGTGTAGGTATCGAATCGCCCGGCCGAGTAGCGGCTCAACCCGCCCATCGTTGCAATCCACACGTCGCCGCTCTTCTTGTCCGGCGCAACCCACAGCGCCGCGCGATGCGCGAGTCCGTCTTTTGGCCGGAAGACTGTCCACTTGCCGTTCTCGTACAAGCCGAGCCCATTCTCCGTGGCTGCCCAGATGCGGTTTCCGTCCACCGCGACGTTGAACACATGGTCGTCGGGCAGCCCGTTCTCGGTGGTGAAGTTCTCCCAACGGAAGCGGGGCATGTCCGGCGCAGGCCCGGAGGCGAGCATCAACACCGGGAAGAAAGCGAGCGCGATTCCGAGGCTCTTCTTCATAAAGTCTTCAAGTACTCGATGAGATCGTTCAGCTCATCCTTTCGAAGGTCGTTGGTGACCCCGTGGGTGTCCTTGGGGCTGAATACCGTCCAAATCTCCTCGAGCGTTCGTGCCGATCCGTCGTGTAGATATGGCGCCGTGAGCGCAATGTTCGTCAATTGCGGAGTGTCTACTAATGGAGATCGGTCGGTCGGCTTACCACTGCCGACGTTCGCCAGTCGATTGTTCGTGTAATGCGGGCCGGAGTGGCACACCGGGCATTGGTTCGATTCGGGAATCGGTGCTCCGTCTTTGCGGCGCGTGCGTTCGAAAATCGCCCTGCCACGGTCTTGCGACGCGGTCAACTCGCCGTTCGCGGGCCGAAAGCGGTTGGGGCGCAACGGCATCGATTTGATAAACGTAACCAGGTCTTCGAGTTGATATCCGTCGTAGCTTTCGGAACGGTAGAAGTATTTCTCGGTTCGCGGGCCGCACTCCGTCTCGAGATTCGGATTCGAACCATTCCACTTAAACGGGGCGGTGTCGGCGACATCCTCGAGCAGCCGGTTGTCCACATAGTCTTTGCCGAAGCCGTCCGGCTCGAGATCCCACGAGAGCCCATCGAACGTCGCTTCGATGTGACAGCTCGCACAACCGAAATGGTTTTGGAAGGCGAACCGCGCGCTGTAGAACAGGCGTTCGCCGCGCCGCTCGGGCGTGAGCGTCTTCGGTGCGTTCAGCGAGATGGTGCGAATCACGCGCCGCTTCGATGTGTCGATCACCGAAACCGTGTCATCCATCCGATTGGCCGAGTACAACAGTTTTGCGTCCGGAGAAAGCGCCAGGCCCTTGGGAGCCTTGCCGACCGGAATTCGAGCCGTGACGTAATTCGCCGAAACGGAGAGATCGTTTGCGAAGCCCCGGCGTTCCGCGGGAGTTGCGGAACGAACGAGTGCGAGCAATTTGCGAAGATCGACGACCGTAACACTGTCCGATCCGGTTGTAGAAACATACGCCGCCGATTTGTCCGGAGCCATCGCGATCGCGAACGGCGGAGTGAAGTAATTGTCCAGTTCGTCGATCGAGAGTTGGACAGGCGCGGCCCCCACGTCCTCACCGAAGATTGAGATCGCATTCCCGATCACCCATCCGTGTTCCACGTGAGCGAGCGGGATGAGGTTCTTCGGCCGCATCTGCGCGGTCATGCCCAGGCGTCCGTCAGCCGAGAGCGCGATATGAAAAACGCCGGCCGCCTCGTCCAAAGTATAGCGATCGGCCACCACCTGCTTCTGCGCGTCAATGACCGTGATTTCAGACTTGGGTTGCGCACGGAACCCGCCTGAATCGGGATAAATATGAGTGCAGTAAATCCTCGTGCCGTCGGGCGATGCCGCCAGGTAACTGGCCCCGCGGCCTCCCAACAGGCGTTTCGTTTCGAGACCGCTTCCGAGATCCACCACCGAGATATCGCTGCTGATGCGATTGGCGATAAAAAGGAACCGCTCGTCGCGATCGGTGATGACCGCGTTGGGTTCGTATCCCGCAGGGAAGGTGCGAATCACCTCGAGCGATGCCGTGTCGATCTCGGAGATCGAGTCGCTCCACGAATTCGCTACGTACAGGTGCTTGCCGTTCGTAGATAGAGAGAAGCCTTTCGGCGTGCGTCCGACGGGAATGCGTCGAAGGACGTTGCCGGTACGCGCATCGAAGGCGACCACCTCGTCCGTTCCCTCGCAAACGACAAACAACTTCGCGCCATCCGGCGAAAGCGTCAGTTCGATGGGAGAAGGGTATCGGACGGTTGGTGTCCTCGCGCCGATGCCGAACAGCGCGGTGGCAACCAGGGCAGCGAGGAGCGCGTTCCGTTTCACTTACTGCTCCTCCACAACCAGCACGCGGTCGATCGCTGGGTTCTCGATCACCTGCTTCGCACCGCTCGGCCAGAGTACTGTCACGCTGTCGACCTTCGTTTGCCGTCCGAGTCCGAAGTGCAGGCGGGGATCGTCCTGCGAAAGGTAACCGGAACCTCCTGTTCGCTCCAACTGCACTCGCTGTCCGCCCGTTGCGATTGAGACCTGCGCGCCGATTCCGTCGCGATTGCTCTTGTGGCCAACCAGTCGCACCGCGAGCCAGTGGTTCGCGGCGGGCGACGTGTTGTGCAGCAGGAAAGCGGAGCTCCCGAGATTGACGATGAAAGCGTCCATCCTGCCGTCGTTGTCGTAGTCGGCGAAAGCGGCTCCGCGGCCTACGCTCTTCGTATCGAAGAATGGACCGGCGGACCGCGTGACGTCCAGGAACTTCCAATTGCCAAGATTCCGGAAAATCGTGTGCTCCTGCGGCACCATGTGGATCAGACCGCCGTGAACGATGAACAGGTCGTCGCGGCCATCGTTGTCGAAGTCGTGAACGCCGGTACCCCAACTCGTATACTGTGCGGCTAGCTGCGAGATACCCGCACGCTCGGTGACGTCATCGAACTTCATGTGCCCGGTGTTCTTCATCAAGCGGTTGTATTTGGAGTCCGACACCCACAGATCCACCAACCCGTCGCGATCGAGATCCACGAAGACCGGACCCATCGCGGACGTGTTCTCACCGCTTTGTCCGTAGGCGACGCCCGCCGCCAGTGCGATCTCCTTAAACGTGCCGTTCTGCTCGTTGTGGAACAGAAAGTTCTCGGTCTTATCGTTGGCAACGTAGATATCGGGGTAACCGTCGAGATCGAAATCCGCAGCGGTTACTCCCATCGCACGGCTCTTATATTTTGCGATGCCGGATTGTTCGCTGACGTCGGTAAAAGTACCGGACTTACAGTTACCGTGCAGCAGTACGTTTGTTTCTGCTTCGTAGTCGAGCGGACCCGGGTAGTTATCCGCTGCGTAGTAAGCCTTGTAGTCGGGATCGAACTTCACGTACCGGCCGACAAACAGGTCGAGACAGCCGTCACGGTCGTAATCGAGCCACGCGGAGCCGATGGACCAACCGGGCACATTGATGCCCGCCTTCGCCGTAACATCCTCGAACCCGCCGTGCCCGGTGTTTCGAAACAGAATCGCGTGCCCGTAGCCGGTGACGAACAGGTCCGTGTTGCCGTCGTTGTCGTAGTCCGCGGCGATGGCGCCCATGCTGAACAGGTCGCCCGCAACGCCCGCCTGGCCGGTCACATCGGTGAACTTCCCGTTGCCGTTGTTGCGATAGAGATGATTGTGCGGCGGGTTAGCCGGCGGTTTGCGAAGCGGGTAGGGGCTTATCCCTTTCGCGAGAGGCCGCCCGCTGACCACATACAAATCGAGAAGGCCGTCATTGTTGTAGTCGAACCAGACGGCCCCTCCTCCGGTACTCTCGATCAACGTTCCCAGGCGCTCGGCGCCGAAACTATGAGTGAAGGCGATGCCCGCGGGCCCGGTAACCTCTTCGAAACGGATCGGCCCAACCGCAGGCTGGTCGGCTACAGCCGCGGCCAGGAACAGTGCAGGGATGAAAACACGCAGCGTCATTTTACGCCCCCAGCACCAACTCCTTGTGACTGCAACAATTTCACAGGTTCAGGGCTCTTGGTAAGCACTTGGGGTGCCACATTATCCGGAGATCGCTCGGGTCCGGCGTGGCAACCCGCGCATACGCGCTGCTCTCCGCGCCGCGCCCAGAACCAACCCTTTTCGCGCGCCACTGTCGCTCCGGCAGCATTCAGGAGTTCGAAACGCAACGGGGACTCGCTCGGGGTCTGAACGAAAAACGATCCGTCAGGCTCGACGGGTGCGGTTCCGAGCAAGACGGGTGAACCGCGGCCGTCCAAGGTCCACACTCGGACGGCGGCGACCGAGCCGGCAGGGACCTTCTCGCGTGAGGTGTAAACGTTCAGGGCCAGCAGGTTCGCGCCTTCTCGGTTGCCGAGTCCTGAGGGGTGGCGCTTCGGAACCGCATGCGGCGCGACCGCCACCGGTTCCACCGCATTCGCGGACGGGAACCCAGCAATGCGAACCGGAGCGGTGGTTCCGGGTTTCCACACGCAGATGCCGAAACGCGTCTCACCCGGAGCGCGGTACGCAACCAGCCATTCGCCACCAGGTAACTCAGCGACGGGGCCCGAGAATGCACCAACCGGCAGTTTGAAGGCGACTTCGACCGCGCGAGGCGACGTGAAGTACGCCAGTCGCCCGGCGGCTTCGAACACCACATCGCCAGAACGAAGCTGGCGGGCTGCACGACGGTCGTGCGTATGGTCGCAACGGTATGTTTCGATTCCACTGCCATCCACGTAAACGGTGTAGATGTCGCGCGCGCCTGAAGGAACGGAAGGATGCGGTGCCTCAAACATCACGCGGCCGTCGCGCAGGACATCGGTGATGAGATGGTCGCCGGGGCCATAGGTGAGGCGCAGCGGTATCCCCCCTTCGATGGGCATGAGTTCGATCTGAAAGCCTGAAGCGGTGCGGACGGAATAGACAATCTTCTCGGGCGGCATGTAGAACGGCGTAACCGCGTCCTGCTTGCCAGAGGTGATCCGGCGGGGAGCGCCGCCCGCGATTGCGAGCTCCCAGATCTGCCATGGATCCGCGGCTTTCTGTTTGCCCGCGAACAGAATCCGACGTCCGTCGAATGACACCGATGCGTCGGCGGACGCCGCAAAACCCGGCATTAGAAGCCGGTCCTTGCCGTTCTCAACAATGTGAAGCCTGGCGCCTGCCGCGAATCGTTCACAGCAGCGATTTGGGTTCGTTTCGTATTTTGGGGCCTCGGTGTAGATGAATGGACCCGGAACGGACGCGGCAGGGCAGAGTGACCCGAAACCAACACAGTAAGCCAACGCACAAATGCGCCAGCTTTTGAGTTCCAGATCCATTAGCCTGAATTATATCGAATATAACCAGGTGTCTGCGGCGAATTTCAACGCCCGTTGAGTTTCTCACCAACCCGACGGCGGCGTCTTCTGCGAGCCGGCGATCTCCTGCATGGGAGAATGAGGGGTTCATGGATTCATTTCTTGCCCGGCCACGGGGCAACGCGGTATACGCATTTATCGCGCTGGCTCTGGCGTTCACCTGGCAGGCGCTGACCGTACACTACAACTACGGAGGCCGCTGGAACGCCCTGTATTGCACCGGAGCCCTATTCGTTCCACCGCCCGCTGCCCTCAGTTCCGAGAACATTTACCGGCTCCCGAACGTGTACGGCTACGACGGCCAGTGCTACCACTACATGGCCCACGACCCGTTCATTCGCCGCGGATTCTGGAAATCGATGGACTCTGCGAGGTTTCGCTACCGCAGGATTCTGCTGCCGCTGCTGGTCTGGATTCTCGCGTTCGGTCAGGACCGCTACCTCGACTTTGTCTATTACGCCGCCGTCCTCGGGTGTGTTTTCGCGGGCACATGGTGGTGCGCCGCGATCGCGCGCGACCGGGGCGGGCACCCGGCCTGGTCGTTAGGATTTCTCTTCGTGCCCGCCGTGACCATCTCGCTCGACCGGTTGACGGTCGATTGCCTGCTGGCGGCGATCGTCGCCGGGGTCCTGTTGTTTTGCGGGCGCGGGCAGTGGACCCGTGTCATTCTGTTGTCCGTCGCTGCCGGGCTGACGCGGGAAAGCGGTCTGCTTCTGCCCGCGGGATTAGCCGGATGGGCGCTCATCGCCGAACGCCGGGTGCGTCGTGCGATTGCGTTCGGCCTGACGACGATTCCGACCTTCGCGTGGTACGCGTATGTGAATGCCCACACGCCCACTATCTCTTCGAACTTCATCTCGCCCGTGCCGTTTGCCGGACTGGCGCGCCGGTTGGTGACGCCTATACTCGGCGGCCGAAACGCATTCATCAGTGGGCTGGCCTGCGCGCTCGACTACCTGGCCCTCGCCGCCATTATCGTCGCGATGGCGTATTGCGCCGTGTACGCGAGGCGCCTGATCCACACCCCCGACGGCTGGATTGCGGCGGCATTCATCGCGCTGGTGGCCGCGGTGTCGACGAGCGCCGTCTGGAACGATCCGTACGGCTACTCTCGCGGTTATTCGCCGCTGCTGCTCATCGTCGGATTAGACGGATTCCGCAGCCGCTCGATTTGGGCCGGGCTGCCGATCGCGCTGGCGGCTCCGAGAATCGGGATTCAGATCGGGACGCAGATTACGCGTGTGCTGGCGGGGATCTTCGGCTGGTAATCAGGACTCGACCGGCAACCCGGCTTCGTTCCACGCGCGCCAGCCGCCCGCGAGCGAGATCACGTTGGTGTATCCCATCGTTTGGAGGGCATCGGCGGCAAGTGCTGAGCGGTATCCCCCGCCGCAGTACAACACCATCTTCGTGGATTTATCGGGGACCGTAGTTTCGATATCGCGTTCGATGATGCCTTTGCTCAGGTGCGTTGACCCTGCCGCGTGGCCGGCCGCCCACTCATTGTCCTCGCGAACATCGATGAGCAGAAACGACTCGCCCGAATTCTTCAGCCGCCGATAACCTTCTACATCCAGTTGCTGGATTCTCGACTTGGCGGCATCCACGACTTTCAAAAAGCCCGGGCTATGATGTTTCGCGTGAGTTGACATGATTTGCTAAGCGGAACGCTCGATCAGCGCGCCTGCGCCAGACAATTTAGTTTCGATTTTCTCATAGCCCCTGTCGATGTGGTAGACGCGATCGATGACGGTTTCGCCATGAGCGACCAACGCCGCGAGCACGAGCGATGCGCTGGCGCGGAGGTCCGATGCGATCACTTGCGCTCCACTGAGCGGAGTCTTGCCCGCGACCACCGCCTGCCGACCTTCCAGGCGGATGTTGGCGCCCATGCGCGCGAGTTCGAGAGCGTGCATGAAGCGGTTCTCGAAGATCGTTTCGGTGATGAAAGAGATGCCCTCGGACTGGGTCATCAGCGCCATGTATTGCGCCTGCAGATCGGTGGCAAACCCAGGGTACTCTTCGGTGGTCATATCGGTAGAGCGCAGGCGCCCCGCAACCCGGACCCTCAGCGCCTTCGGTCCCTCTTCGTTGATCTCGACGCCCGCCTGCTGCATCTTGGCGATCAGGGCTCGAAGGTGAAGCGGCTCGCAGCCGGTTACCAGCAGATCGCCATGCGTGATGGCACCCGCGACCAGGAAGGTGCCGGCCTCGATGCGATCCGGAATAATGGCGTGCTCTGCGCCGTGCAACCGTTCGACTCCCTGCACGCGTATCGTGGATGTGCCCGCGCCTTCGATGCGGGCGCCCATCTTGATCAGCAGTTCGGCGAGATCGGCGACTTCCGGTTCGCGCGCCGCATTTCCGATCACGGTCTCACCGCGCGCGAGAACCGCCGCCATTAAAACGTCCTCGGTGCCGGTGACGGTGATGCGATCGAATTGAATCAACCCGCCTCGCAACCCGCCGAGCGCATTCGCCTCCACGTACCCGTGCGACTGTGTGACTGTTGCTCCGAGTTGTTCCAGCGCGGAGACGTGCAGGTTGATGGGTCGCGCGCCGATCGCGCATCCGCCGGGCATCGAGACCCGGGCGCGTCCGGTGCGGGCGACGAGAGGTCCGAGCACCAGGCTCGACGCGCGCATCGTCTTTACCAGGTCATAGGGCGCTTCCGGACGCGACAGTTCCGCGGCCCGGACTTTCACGTGACCGTTTGCGATTTGAACGTCCGCGCCCAAGTGCGTCAGCAACTGTTCCATCGTCCGAATGTCCCGGACCCGCGGAATACGGCACAGGGTAACCGGCTCTTCGGTGAGAAGTGAAGCAGCAAGCGCCGGTAGCGCGGAATTCTTGGCGCCACAGGTAGCGATCTCGCCGCGGAGCGGTACGCCGCCTTGAATGATGAACTTGTCCATGAGAATTCACTGTCCTGGAGCCGGCACCTCGCCGAGGGCGTCCGCGATCCGGCCTCGCGCCGCGTTCAACCGGGCTTCGGCTTCCGTCCTCGAGAGCCCGAGTTTCGCCATCACGATCGCGACCTTGACACTGCGGCCGGACTGATCCAGAAGGTCGGCGGCTCGTTCGGCGCTGACTCCGGTCGAGGCTGAGATGATCCTGCAGGCACGCGCGATCAGTTTTTCGTTTTTGGGCTGGACGTTCACCATCAGGTTGCCGTAGACGTAGCCCAGCCGGATCATCGCGCCGGTGCTCAGCATATTTAAAACGAGCTTGGTGGCCGTCCCCGCCTTCATTCGAGTGGAGCCGGTGATGACCTCGGGACCGGTGAGGGGTTCGATAGGGAAGTCCACACTGCGGGACAACTCCGAACCCGGTGTGCAACTGATGCCGGCGGTCAGCGCACCCAACTCGCGCGCTTTGGCGACGGCACCCAAAACGTAAGGTGTCCGGCCGCTCGCGGCGATGCCGACCAGCATGTCCGTTGAGCGGAACCCGTGCTCCAGCAGATCGTTTGCGCCCAGGGAGGGGTCGTCTTCCGACGCCTCGGTGGCGCGCGACAGGGCCTTTTCGCCGCCCGCCATAACGCCCTGAACCGTATCTGGAGTTACACTGAACGTCGGGGGGCATTCGGATGCGTCCAGCACGCCTAATCGCCCACTGGTTCCGGCTCCGATATAGAACAGCCGCCCGCCACGCGACAGCACCTCGACAAGAGCGTCCAGCGCCTTCGCGATCCTCGGGATTTCCCGAGCTACCGCCTCCGCGATCTTCGCGTCTTCCGCGTTAACGAGGCGGAGCAGGCTTTCGGTGGGAAGCCGATCGATATGTTCGGACAGCGGGTTAGTTTGTTCTGTCAGCAGGGATTCTAGCATTGAGCCGGCACGGTAGGTCGCAAGCTCCAATTATAGGCCGATCACGAATGAGGGCTGCTTCAAGCGCCGATCGGGCCGGGAGGTGCCGGGAAAAAGCAAAAAAGGCCATCCGTTAACCGGATGACCTCTGAAAATCGATGTTGGTGTCCGTGGACCCGGGCGTCAGGCGCTGAAAGAGCTGCCGCAGCCGCAGGTCGACTTGACGTTCGGATTGTTGAACTTGAACCCAGAGCCTTCGAGTGTTTCGACGAAATCCACCTCGGCACCTTCCAAATACAACAGGCTGGCCTGATCGATAAACACCTTCAGCCCCTCATATGTATAAACCTTGTCGAGGCGGTTCGGATTGTTCTCGAACGCCATTGAATAGCTGAACCCCGAACATCCGCCGCCCACCACTGCGATGCGCAGACCGGCTGGCTTTGGTTCCTGCGTGTCCAGGATTTCCTTCACTTTACCGACTGCCACAGGGGTCAATTGAACCATTTCGCATTCCTCTCTGAATCTGAAATCGGCTACCTTATTCTACAATTGCTGATTGCTACGTTTCCACTGTGTTGGATGATAGATCACTCCGCGGCGTCTCCGAAATTTGGTATCTTGGGCTGGATCGCTCTCACTGATCGAGGGAGAGGCGGCTGACTGGATTATCGATGTCACCAAATCCGTTAAGTGCCTGAAACCGCGCAAGTCCGGAGCACGTCGTTCAGCATGTATGAACGGTTTGAGCGGAGTGCTTCCATTCCCCGCCACGAGTGATCAGTCTCGGGCTAAAGCACGAGTGGACCACAAAAACAGCGAAGAAGCGGCGCTCGTCAAACGTGTCCAGGCGCGCGATGAGATCGCGTTCCGCGAGATTGTCGAGCGGTACCAGGCCAAGGTGTTCTCGATCATCTACGGGATTCTGCGGAATCACAACGATGCCGAGGACATCGCCCAGCAGGTCTTCGCCAAGATCTACTTCTCGATCCAGAACTTCGATTTCCGGAGTTCCCTGCTCACCTGGATCTACAAAATCACCGTCAACGAGTGTTACGATTACCTGCGGAAGAAGCGGGTCCGCAAACTCGTGTACGAGAGCGACTTCTCGGAAGAAGATGCTCTGAAGATGGAAAACACGGGGGCGGCGGTAGAGGAAGGGCCGGCGGTAGATGAGACGCTTGCCCAGCGGGACCTGGTGTTAAAGCTTTTGGCGCGGTTGTCGGACGAAGACCGCAACCTGATACTTCTCAAGGAAGTTGAAGGTCACTCGGTGGAAGAGTTGTCCGGCATGACCGGGATGAATGAGAATACGATAAAAGTCAAGTTGTTTCGGGCTCGCCAGAAATTGCTGAAGGCGGCCCAGCGCATGCAAAGAAAACTCGTCGAATAGAAGGCGCGAAGGTTTTGGACTCTACAGCGGACAAACAAAAACAAGATCCGCGACACGTTGTCAGGACTGAGGGAAGGAACGATGCACGAGCCGGTCAAAGCGCACGTTGAAGAGTACCTGACTGGATCGGACAGTCTGCCTCGACAATTTACGGCTCACCTGGATGTGTGCCTGGCATGCCAACAGGAGTTAGCCGAACTGAAAATGCAATCCGCATGGCTGCAGTTGCTTCGTATGCCTGCGGAAGCCGAACCCCATCCCGGCTTTTACGCCAGGGTGATTGAACGAATTGACAGTCAACGGCAATCATCGATTTGGAGTTTGTTTCTAGAGCCCGCCTTCGGGCGGCGTCTGGCGATGGCTTCGGCGGTACTGGCCGTTCTCATGGGTTTGTACCTGGTTTCTTCGGAACCGTCCGGACCCTATGTTGCGCACGAGCAACCATCGCATACAGTGATACTCCCCGGTGAGGATGAGGTCGCGCCGGTTCTCGGGGCAGGTCCAGAACAGGATCGCGGCGCTATTTTGGTGAACCTCGCTACATATCAGGAGTAATGAATCGATGCAAGCGCCGGAACGCGTTTCGTGGCAGAACCCGAAAGTCCTTTCGACGCTCCTCTTGGTATTCATCACTGGCGCTTTGGCCGGGGCGTTAAGCATGCGCCTCGGTCTTCATCAGCGCCTCCACCCCGGTGCGGTGTACTGGAAGGATCCGAACGCTTCCAGGGCGTTCCTCGAGAAGTGCCGGAAGGAACTCACCTTATCCCCCCAACAAGCCGAGCAGATGGCGGCAATCCTGGACGATTACAAGTCCTACTACGAGACGGTTCAGGAGCAGTTGGACGACGTCCGCGCCACAGGCAAAACGCGCATCATGGACCTGCTGAACGAGGACCAGCGGCGCCGTTTCGAAAAGCTAATCTCGGACGTCCAGAAGTAGGTTCTATTTTTTACTGAGCGGATATCTGCGCTTGCCGGAACCTTGCGGCCAGAGAGTCACGCGGATCGAGCGTCGTCCCTCAGCCTGCATGTCCGGTTCGTGAGTTCCCTGCACATCGCGATTTCTCGACGATCCACTTCTCCGATCCTCGCGACTTTGATCCGCGCCTAGAGTAATCAACTCTCTCGTGCTACCGGTGCTACACCCGTCTTTGATGATGGGCGCTTGTATTCCACATCCCGCCACGTTCTAATAACGGAAGATCCACCTGATTCTTTCAACCTGTCGCCCGGTGTGCTCGCGCGCGCGGGTTCGGGAACCGATGAAACCCTACCTGATTGGAATTGCAGGACCTTCCGGAGCGGGGAAGACGGAACTTGCGCGCCTGATCGCGGCACGCCTTCCGGGCCCTGCCGCATTGATTTCTCTCGACAGCTACTACCGCCCCTTGTCGCATCTCTCTTTCGAAGACCGTGCGCGCTGGAATTTCGATCATCCCGATTCGCTCGATTGGGAACTGATCCACGATCATCTCCAGCGCCTGGCGGCGGGCAAGCCGATCGATGAACCCATTTACCTTTTCGACCTTCATGCCCGGGCGCCCGAAACGCGGCATGTGGAGGCGGCGCCGTTCGTGATCGTCGAGGGGCTTTTCACGCTCTATGATGCCCGTGTACGGTCGCTTCTCGACGCTCGGATTTTCGTATCCGCGCCCGACGAGGTCTGCCTGGAGCGGCGCCTGGCCCGCGACGTCGTGGAGCGGGGCCGCACGCCTGAATCGGTGCGCGAACAATATGCGCGAACGGTGCGGCCGATGGCCGAGCAATACGTTCTACCGACCAGGATTTATGCCGGCCTGATCGTCTCCGGGCTCGACCCGCTCGAAGAATCGTGGAAAATGTGCCGCGAACTTCTGACCCAGGCCGCCTGACGCGCATCCAATCCCAATAGAACCATGGCAAATGAAACTGCGACTCTGGGAGGCGGCTGCTTCTGGTGCCTCGAGGCTGTTTACAACGATCTGGAGGGCGTGCTGTCGGTCGAGTCGGGCTACAGCGGCGGTACACGCCCGAATCCGACTTATCGTGAGGTCTGCTCGGGGACAACTGGGCATGTCGAGGTCGTGCGGGTGACTTTCGATCCCGAGGTTATCTCTTTCCGCGATATACTCGAGATCTTTTTCAGCATTCACGATCCGACCACCTTGAACCGTCAAGGCAACGACGCCGGCACGCAGTACCGTTCCGTGATTTTCTATCATTCAGAGGAACAGCACGCGGAAGCCGAACGCGTGCTTGCCGAACTGGCCGGACACTACGACGAGCCAATCGTTACGGCGCTGGAGCCGGCCGAGGATTTCTACAAGGCCGAAGACTATCATCAGGGCTATTTCGAGAACAACCCCAACCAGCCGTATTGCCAGTTTGTGGTGGCTCCAAAAGTAAGCAAATTCCGGTCGAAGTTCAGCGCGCGCAGTAAATCCCGCGCTGTGTGAGCCTCAACTCGAATACTGCGCTCGCCATTTGTCGAGCGCGCCGGCTAGACGATCGCGGACGGTGATGAACTGCGGGTTCGCGTAGAGATTCCGTTTTTCGCGCGGATCGGCCCGCAGGTCGTATAGCTCGTGGGGGCCCTTGCCGCCGTTTCTCACGATCAGCTTGTAACGATTGTCGCGGGCCATCTCGGTGTTCAGGAAGTGCCCGAAGACCAGGTTCTGCCACGGTTGCTTTTTGGGGAACGGCTTTCCGGTCACCAAGGGCAGAAAACTGCGGCCGCAGAGGTTTCGATCCTTCGGCACCGGTGCACCTGCAGCTTCGCAGATGGTGGGCAATATGTCGTAGAAGCTGATGACCTCGGGACGGGACTCTTCTACCGGACTGCGGCCCGGCCAATTCCAGATCACCGGCACCTGCATCACTTCCTCAAACATGTTGATCGGATCGGAGGCATGCCCGGCGCTCCACAGTCCGTGTCTGCCGAGTAAAAAACCGTTGTCGCCGACCAACACGATCAGGGTGTTGTCGCGAAGCTTCCGCTCATCCAGTCTCTTCAGCAGTGGAGGAATCTGATCGTCGAGCGCCGTCGTCGCGGCTGCGCACTTACGAATGTTCGGGACGATCTCCTTCAGCATCGCTTTATCGCGAAAAGCATTGGGCGCTGCCGGTTCCCATCCTACGGACGAGAAGTCCTCGTTCTGATACATGTCGTAGTACTTTTGCGGATGCCCCTCGTATGGCGTGTGCGGGTTCAGGTGACTGGTGACGAGGAAAAACGGACGGTTCGGCGACTGCTCGTCCAGGAACTGGAGAGCGTGTTCGGTAATCAGGTTCGCGAGGTACCCTTTTTCATCGGTCAATTGCCCGTTGCGGCTCATCCGCGGGTTCTCGTATCGCGAATCGTTCGGCATCATGGTGTACCAGTAGTCGAACCCATGCTGGGGAGTCTGATCGGAGCCCATGTGCCACTTGCCGGAATATCCGCACCGGTAACCTTGGCTGGAAAGGATGTCCGACAACAACACCTCATGCTGGAAAGACGCGGGTACGCCGAACTGACCCTCGGGCGGGTTGCCACCCGGCCGGTCGGTGAGAAAGTCCTGAATTCCATGCTGCATCGGCGTGCGGCCGGTAAACAGCGTCGCGCGGCTGGCCGAGCAGATGGGCGTACACACAAGGCCGGCGTTAAACCGGACTCCTCCCCGTGCCAACGTGTCGATGTTCGGCGTCTTGATTTCGCGATTCCCATAACAGCCCAGCATCCACGCGGCGAGGTCGTCGGCGATGATCAGAAGAACGTTCGGCGGCCGGGCCGGTGTCTTGGCGCCGAACAGCGTGGTGCTGGTAGCCGCAGCTCCGAGAAGGAACTGCCTTCTGTTAGAACGAATGTTGTGCATGCAGAGTCGCTCTGAAACGGTTACTACCCCAATGGTGCGACACTTAGCGGTGAAGAGGCAAATCACACCTCGGGTGATATCTCAAATGACAGGTTGAACATGTCGATATAGAAATCTGGAGAACCGCGCCGCTTGACATGCCGTCGTTGAGACGTCAGACTACGAAGTTAATTGTCTCCCCGCTGCGCGGTTACCGTCACTTAGCTGAACCAGTTGTTGTGAATCGGAGGTTGCCGTCTCATTGAAATCGGAACGAATTCTTCTGCTGGCTTTGCTGGTGCCTGCGGGCGTGTGGGCGCAGGCCACGGGCGGCGGTTATGCGGGGCCACAGATTCTCAGCCGGGGCCCGAACGATACGGGACAGCGTGCCGGCCATCCCGATGGCTTCTCGTACTATGCGGGACTGGCTGCCACGTATGAGACCGGTCTTGTGCCACCTTCTGTCAACTCCACCGGCAAAATCGTCAATCCCAAAGCACTCTTTGGAGTGATCGCTGACCTGGGTGCTTACGGCCGCCACCAGACCAGGCACACGACGATCGGACTCGATTACACCGGGAATTTTCGTCATTACACGAACGATCAATCCTTCGATGGCAGCGATCACATTCTCGGGTTGACTTTCGATATCCAAACTTCGCGGCACAACGAATTGTTTTTCCGAACGGCCGCAGGGACCATCTCCCGGTATTATGCCGGCGGCCCTGCCAGCGCTGCGGATTTCGCGGTGCCGACCTACGGCATTTTCGACAATCGGGCGTATTACCTTCAGCAGACCGGCGGATGGGTATACCAACCGACCGTGCGCCTCTCATTCAGTGCGGCAGGAAACGGGTTCTTCGTGCGCCGCCAGTCGAAGGCGCTGGTTGGGCTGAACGGTTACGGTGGGCAGGCCACCATGGCGTACCGGCTTTCCCGGACAAGAACGGTGGACCTGTCGTTCGGCTACGTGCACTTCGACTATCCTCATGGATTCGGCGACAGCGATATCTTCACCTATATGGCCGGGGTTTCGCAGGCGTTGAGCAGGCGGTGGGAGATCGGGATCGGCGGCGGCGTATCCGAGATTTCGACGGTGGGTCTCGAGCAGGTGGCCGCGGATCCGGTTACCGCAGCGTTGTTCGGAACCACGACCACAGTGCAGGCGTTCCAGCGGACTATTTATTTCCCCGCGATTCGCGCGGGCCTGACCGGAAACTACCGCCGGTCGATCGTGCAGTTCATGTTCACGCAAATGCCGAACCCGGGCAACGGGGTATATCTTACTTCCAGGCAGACGAGCGGCGGGGCTAGTTACTCTTACATGATGTCGAAGCGCGCGTCGCTTTCGCTGCGCGCCGGATACACGGCATTGAGCAGCGTCGGCCAGTCGAATATCGGTGATCTGAGGTACACGACGGGGGGCGTCGGTGCTGCTTACAAACTGATGCGTTATCTCGATGCAACCGTGCAGTACGAGGGGCGGGACTTTCAGATCAGCCAAAATGGTTTTGGCCAGTTGTCTTATCGCATATCGATCGGGATCAACTGGAACCCGAGCGAATATCCAATCTCCTTCCGGTAAACGGCATGTCCGATGCTAAATCGGATTCTGATTATTGAGGATGCCGCGCCGTTGCGATCGTTGCTGGAGCGTTATCTCCAGCACCTGGGCTACGACGTAGCCACGGCGGGATGCGCCGAAGATCTCGGGGAAGCGGAACTGGCGGCCTTCGACATTTATCTTGTGGACCTGACGCTGCCAGGCGAATCGGGAATAGACCTTGCCTATCGCATTGCCACCCGCCACCCTTCAGCCCGGATCCTGTTGACGAGCGGCGAACTCTTTAAGGCGCCGGAGGGCTATGCGTTCCTCCAGAAGCCGTTTGCTCCGGCGCAGCTTGCGGCGGCGTTGCAGCAACTGTCGGGGACCGAGTAGCGGGAGGCTAACCGGTGAAGTCCCGCAGTGTCGATTCGAGGCGTTGCGCGAAGTTCTCGCCGGACTCCGACCAAAGCTGACGGCGATCCATGTTCAACACGTCGTCGAGCTCGTGAACCAGGCGCAGCAGGCTCTGAATATTGGCTCGGACCATCCGCATCCCCTCGGCACCCCCAGTGCCGGGAAGGAACTGCTCATCGAGCCCGAAATCGATCCTCAGGTTCTCGTCCGTTTCGAGACTGAATTCGGGGCCGAAACAGGACAGCGTTACTCGCGAGGGTGCGAGCTTCCAATCCTGGTCCCAGCGCCATAAATCCCAAGCGCAGTCCAACTCGTAGCATGCGTCAATGCTTTGAAACTCGGAGGCGGCCTCGAGAACGCTCTGCGCACTCACGGGAGCGGCCACCGGCAACTCGACCAGAGGGGATTCGCTGTACTCGATGGCGTAGACGCGGAACACCGAATCGCTGCGCCGCAGCTTCGAGAACGGAAATAACGCCAGCATCTTGTGGTAATGCTTGAACATCGACATTGGCGTGAAGCCGTGAATCCAGTAGGACAGGTAGAGGCGGTCGGCCATTTCATCCCTCTTCGGAACTCTGCGGCCCGCCGGTGGTGACGCGCCTTATCTCGCTTTCGACACGCGCGGCATCGGGCCAATTGCGCACCAGATCGAGGGCGCGTGAAAAGAAGCCGTCCCGCCAGGGAATCTCATCCGGCGTACCCGGGACGCACATCACGTTATCGAGATGCGCGGCCAATCTTCGGGTTTCACGTACTGCGTCGTGTTCTCCCATTACCACCAGCAGCCCCTGCGGAACACTCCGCGCCAGTCGCGTAAGCAACTCGGCATCGGGAAAACCCAGAACCAGAAGCCGTTCGTCAGGACGAATGTCCGGTGGTAGCTGCATCGCCGATCTTCACCAGAGAGGATGCGGCCAGCACGGCCTCGGCTTCTTCCGCCGTGAAGGCCTGGGTCTTCACCGAATGATTCATCGAACAGAATTTCGGACCACACATCGAACAGAACGCCGCTTCCTTGAACCCTTCTTCGGGAAGCGTCTCATCGTGATAGGCCCTCGCCGTCTCGGGATCCAGTGAAAGATCGAACTGGCGGTTCCAATCGAAGTTGAAACGGGCGCGGGAGAGTTCGTCATCGCGGTCGCGGGCGCCGGGGCGTTTACGGGCAACATCCGCCGCATGAGCCGCGATCTTGTAGGCGATGATTCCCGCTTTCACATCGTCGCGATTGGGAAGCCCCAGGTGCTCTTTTGGGGTCACGTAGCACAACATCGACGCGCCGTACCAGCCGATCATCGCCGCGCCGATGGCCGAGGTGATGTGGTCGTAGCCAGGAGCGATGTCCGTCACCAGAGGCCCCAGGGTGTAGAAAGGGGCTTCGTAGCAGAGCTCCATCTCTTTTTCGACCTGCATCTGGATCTCGTCCATGGGGATGTGGCCCGGACCTTCGATCATCACCTGAACGTCGTACTCCCATGCCTTCTTCGTCAGTTCACCCAATGTCTTGAGTTCGGCAAACTGCGCTTCGTCGCTCGAATCGGCGAGCGAGCCGGGCCGGAGCCCGTCGCCGAGCGAAAAGCTGACGTCGTATTTCGCGAAGATTTTGCAGATCTCGTCGAAGTGCTCGTACAGAAGATTCTGGCGGTGATTCTTCACCATCCACTCGGCCAGGATCGCCCCACCGCGGCTAACGATGCCGGTAATGCGCCGGGTGGTCATCGGGATGTATTGAACGAGCACGCCGGCGTGGATGGTCATGTAGTCAACGCCCTGGGCGGCCTGCTCCTCGATCACCTCGAGCATCACGCCGATGTTCAGATCTTCAACGCGCCGGACGCGGGCCAGCGCTTCGTAAATCGGCACGGTTCCGATCGGCACGGGCGAGTTACGGATGATCTGGTCGCGGATCAGCGGAATGTCGCCGCCGGTGGAAAGGTCCATCACGGTATCGGCGCCGTAGCGAACGGCATAGCGCAGCTTTTCCAGTTCCTCGTCGATGTTCGAAGTGGTCGCCGAATTTCCGATATTGGCGTTGATTTTGCACTTCGATGCGACGCCGATGCACATCGGTTCGAGATTGGTATGGCGGATATTGGCGGGGATGATCATTCGCCCGCGGGCCACTTCGGAGCGAACCAGTTCCGGTGCGATCCGCTCGCGCCGAGCAACATACTCCATCTCCTCGGTGACGATACCCTTGCGGGCATAATGCATTTGTGTCCGGATCGGATCCTTTTCTCGTTGAGCAACCCACTCGGTTCGCATACTGATTAAGGTAGCAGAAACCTGTCCGGCTTCCCCCCTCGTGGTGCTCCCAGTTCAGCGCCGATGCGACCGTGGCACAAGACACGCCGGGGTGCGGTTTCCGATCCTGCCACATGTACGTCCGGCGACGTGCGACTTTCGAATTAACTGTGCTAAGGTTCAGTTAATTGGAGGGACGGACTTGAATCGACGTCGATTTCTGAATACGGGTGTCGCAGCCGGCGCTGCCGTGCTGAACTCATTCCCTCACCATCTGTTCGCTTCCACGGCGAAGAAGAACGCCACCGACAGGGTGAAACTCGGCCCCATGAAAGTGGAGGTCAGCCGGCTTGCACAGGGCAGCGGCACAAACGGGGCGGGCGGCAGTTCGAACCAGACCCGTAAACTGGGCGTACAGGGGCTGGCGGACCTGTTCCGTGCGGCATACGACCATGGCGTCACGTTCTGGGATTCAGCGGATCAATACGGTACGCATCCTCACGTAAAGCTTGCGCTGAAAGGCGTGCCGCGCGAAAAGGTGACGATCCTCAGCAAGACGCACGCATCAACCGAGAAAGAAATGCGCGCCGACCTCGACCGTTTCCGCCGGGAACTCGGTACCGACTACATCGATATCCTCCTGCTCCACTGCATGATGGACGACGACTGGCCGGACCGCAAGAAAGGGGCGATGGCCGTCCTCTCAGAGGCACGCGAGAAGGGTATCATTCACACGCACGGAACATCGTGCCACACGCTGGGTGCAATTCGCGCGGCGGCGAAGAACCCGTGGGTGCAGGTGGACCTGGCGCGCATCAATCCCGCCCAGGTCGCAATGGACGCGGACCCGGCCACGGTCATCTCCGTGTTGCGCGAAATGAAGGCCGCCGGAAAAGGCGTGATTGGAATGAAGATCCTGGGCGCCGGCCGTTTGCGCGGCAAAGTAGACGAGAGTCTTCAATACGCGTTGTCGCTGGACTGTGTCGATTGCTTCACGATCGGCGCCGAGAGCCGCACTGAGATGGAGGATCTCGTTCGCAAGATCCCCGCTGCGAGCGTTCGCGGATAACTGATTTTTCTGGGAGACAGCTAATGGTAAAAACATTTCTCGCGTTTGTGGCGGTGCTGGGCCTGGCCGCCGGACTTTCCGCCCAAAAATCGGGCATTTTGCACCCGGAGATGAAGGTCGCCTCCGATGCCGGAACATACCAGTCCCCAATGGGCACGCTCGGTGAATCGAGCAGCAACGCCTGGACATCCACAACCAACGCCGCCGGCGTCAATGGCAAACCGCAACCCGGCAAGGCCATGAGCGTCACCGGGGAAATCATCGACATGTCCTGCTACCTGCAACTCGGCAAGCACGGCGAAAAGCACGTCGCTTGCGGGAAGAAATGTATTCAGAGCGGAGAGCCGATCGGCCTGCTGGCTCAGGATGGCTCCGTGTACATGTTGATGGCCGAGGAGCACGATCCTCGGCGCGACGGTCAGACGACGTTCCGCAAGACGGCGGCCGACCACATCGGTCACATCATGAAAGTGACGGGCACGGAAGCATCCGTGGGCGGCTACAAAGCGATTTACGTCCATGGTTACGTAAACAAGTAAGGGTCGCCGCCGATATGAAGGTGGGCCGCTCGCTCGGTTTGGTGTACCTGGCCTGCGCGCTGACCGGTTTTGCGCAGGCGCCCAAAGAAATACCGCTCGGGTTGATTCCCATCCAATGGCCGGCAGGTAACCCGTACTCTCCGGCCAAATGGGAACTCGGGCGAGCGCTCTATTTCGACTCACGGCTCTCGGCCGACAACAGCGTGTCCTGCGCGAGTTGTCACGCCGTGAAGTCCGCATTCACCGACAACCTTCCGAATTCAGTGGGCATTCGCGGACAGCACGGAAACCGCAGCGCTCCCACAGTGATCAACCGCGCCTATACACTCGCGCAATTCTGGGACGGCCGTGCCTCTACGCTGGAAGAGCAGGCCAAGGGGCCAATGGCGAATCCTGTGGAAATGGGGCACTCGCACGAAGGCGTGTGCAATCGCTTGTCCGGAATAGCAGGCTACCGCCGGATGTTCGCCACGGCGTTCGGCTCTGAAGAGATAACGATCGACAAAGTGGCCATGGCAATCGCCACCTACGAGCGGACCGTACTTTCCGGCAACTCGGCGTACGATCGCTACCAGGCGGGCAACAAAAGGGCATTGACTCGCGCGCAAATCCGGGGTATGGACGTCTTCTTCAACAAGGCCAAATGCGACCAGTGCCATGAGGGCGTGAACTTCACGACGAACGAGTATCACAATCTCGGCGTCGGCATGGACAAACCGGAACCGGACGTCGGGCGCTTTGCCGTTACGCACAATCCGCAAGACTGGGGTGCCTTCAAAACTCCGACATTGCGCGAAATCGCGAACACCGCGCCCTACATGCACGACGGAAGCTTGAAGACTATCGAGGATGTAGTCGAGTTCTACGACAAGGGCGGCATCAAGAACAAGAATCTGGACGAACGGATGAAACCGCTTCAACTCTCGGCGCGCGAAAAGGCGGACGTTGTCGAGTTCCTGAAGGCCTTGAACGGCGAGGGGTGGCAACATCTCGGGCCACCTGATAAGTTTCCTGAGTGATGCGATACGCCGCCGCGTTCGTCCTGCCGCTGATCCTGACCGTCCTGCCCGCCTGCAATCGCCAGAAGAAACGCGTCATCGGCATGGTGCCGAAAGGCCGGTCGACGCTATTCTGGCAATCCGTTCATGCGGGCGCCGTGAAGGCAGCGCGCGAGATGAACGTTGACCTGGTGTGGAACGGCCCGGCGTCGGAGAGCGACTTCAACGGGCAGTTGCAGATTGTCGATGCGATGATCAACCGCGGCGCCGATGCGGTGCTGGTGGCGCCGATCGATCGGAAACTGCTGGTGAGCGCGGTGGACCGCGCCGGGCGCTTGAAGATTCCGGTGGTGATCTTCGATTCGGGAATCGATTCCGACAACTTCGTGGCTCAGGTGGCGACCGACAATTTTCACGCGGGCGAGGTTGCTGCCGACCGAATTGGCAAGCTGCTGAACGGCAAGGGCAAGATCGCCATTGTGAAGGTTGTGCCCGGGGCCGGTTCCACAATGGCCCGCGAAGACGGGTTCACGAACAAACTGACCCGCGACTATCCCGGCATCCGAATCGTCGCCGAGCAATACGGCTGGGCGGATTTCGCAAAGAGCCTGGCGGTATCGGAGAACATCCTGACCGCACACGAAGATCTGGACGCCATGTTCGCTTCGAACGAATCGAGCACAGTGGGTGCCGCCCAAGCGTTGAGGACACGGAAAACGCGCGTGAAACTGGTTGGGTTCGATTCGAGCCCGACGCTGCTCGAAGCGTTGACCTCCGGTGTCATCGATTCACTGGTTGTGCAGGATCCGTTTCGCATGGGATACGAATCCGTCCGTGCGGCCGTCGAGCACCTGGACGGGAAAACCGTCGCAAAGATTCAGAATATCGAGCCTAAGCTGATCGACCGCGAGAATCTGCATACCCCGGAGGTGCAGGCGCGGATCAACCCGGATTTGAAGAGATACCTGGAATAATGTTGCCGGTTCGATTGGGGAGCGCGCCCGCATCGGCAGCGGCCTTCAACTGGCGCTGAGACTTTCGACCACCTTCGAGAAAATCGCGGAGATGGCTGGAACAATTTGAGGTGGAAGAAAGCCTGCGACGACGACTACCAGCGCCGCAGAGAGCAGTGCGTATTCGATCATGTCCTGACCCGACTCGTCTTTGACGAGCCGGCGGACCGCCCCGTAAACAACACGTATTGGAGTAGTCATGCCAATCATCCGCGACCTGTTTCTATAGTGATGTGCCGGCCGGTTTGCGACAACTCGCCAATCCACTGTGGCGGGATCGTAAATCGTCTTAGTGGATCGGGTTTCCGGCCCCGTACCACCGGCAAATGAAATAGCTATTGCCAATCGGGGAAGGAATAGGAAACAGGTGATCGCATTGTTGGTAATATTACTTTCGGAGGGATCGCGAGATAGCTTCGGAACTGCGGTTGCCACAGCCGCGGAGTTTCCGCGACTCGACGGGAACAATAATCCGGACTTTCTCGTCCTCAACATATAGTGCAACGAAACGCTTCGTTCATGGAATCGGCGCGAGTAGCCGCGGATTCGCTCAGATCCAGCAAACTGCGCAGTTTCCTGACTCTACTCGGGATCATCCTGGCCACTGCCACGCTTATTGCCGTGATGAGCATTATCAACGGCATGAACGTCTACATCGCCGAGAACGTTTCGAGCATGGGCGCCGACGGATTCCGGGTGGTGCGGATGGCGTTCATCGGAAATTGGGACCCGAAGAAGTTCCTGGAATTCCAGCGGAAGAACCCACAACTTCAGGTGGAAGAGTTCGATTTTCTGAAGAGTCGATCGACCCTGGTGCGGGAACTCGGACTGAGCGCGGGACGCGGCGGCAGTGTTGCCTATAAGGGCGACACGATCGACAGCGTCGGAGTTCAAGGCGGTTCGCCGAACTACGCGATCATCCTTAACTACCAGCCGGAACTTGGCCGATTCCTGACGGAAGTAGACGACGAGCACCGCCGCGAGGTGGCGTTCATCGGGAACGATCTCCGGGAGCGTTTCTTCGCAGGCACGGATCCGGTGGGCAAGACGATTTCGGTGGACGGGCGTCCCTTCGAGGTAATCGGCGCAGCGAAGGCCAAGGGCAGCGTCTTCGGCTCGAGCCAGGACAATTTCGTCATCATCCCCGCCCAGACCTATTTCAAGATCTACGGTGCGCGGCAAGGTATGTCCTACATCGCGTCGGCGCAAAGCCGCCTGGTGCTCAGTCAGGCTCAGGACGAGATACGAATGCTGATCCGCGCGTACCGGCATCTGCGGCCGAAGCAGGACGACAATTTCTCGATGATTTCGTCGGATTCACTGGTTTCGGCGTGGGACCAACTGACCGGCGCCATCGCCGCGACGGCCGTCGCCGTGGTCTCGGTGTTCATGGTGGTGGGCGGTGTGGTGATCATGAACATCATGCTGGCGGTGGTGACGGAACGGACTCGCGAGATCGGAATCCGCAAGTCGGTCGGCGCCCGGAAGTCGGACATCATGAATCAGTTTCTGGTGGAAGCTTCAATGCTCTCCGGTATCGGCGGACTGTTGGGTGTATTGATCGCCTGGGGCGTCGCGGTGATGGTGAGAAGCTTTACTCCTGTACCCATGCGCGTGCCGATCACTGCCGTCCTGATCGGTGTCACGCTCTCGGCGGCGGTAGGCCTGTTCTTCGGTATTTACCCGGCCCGCCGTGCGGCGAGACTCGATCCGATCGAAGCGCTGAGGGCCGAAACATGAGGTGGACTAAACTCGGTGTCGCAGTATCGCTGGCGTTGAACACGGTCCGCGAGCACAAGATGCGCGCCTTTCTCACGGTTCTGGGTGTCATCATCGGAACCGGCACGATCATCGGCGTGGGATCCATCATCACGGGACTGGATGGCGCCATCACGGGTGTGCTGCGCAGTTTCGGATCGAACACGCTGATTGTCTTCAAGTTCAAGATCGGGCCCCGAACGGGCGACCTGACTCCCGAGGAGCGGCAGCGAAAGCCGCTCACGTATGAGAACGCGGTGGCGATTGGCGAACGCTGCCCGTCGGTGCAGGCGGTGAGCCCTTACCTGTTTCCATGGAATCCTTCGGCCCGTGGGCCGCAGATCAGCAAGATCCGGTATAAGGCAAACGATATGTACCAACTGGATCTCGGCGGAACAGAGGAAAACTACGCGGCGGGCGGAAATGCCGAGATGAAGTCCGGCCGGTTTTTCACGGACTTCGAAAATCGGCATCACATGCCGGTCGTCGCTATTGGCGAAGACGTCGAGAAGGCGCTCTTCTCGAGCGAGAACGCCATCGGGAAAGAGGTCGAAGTGGACGGCCACGTGGTATCGGTGGTCGGCGTGATGAAGCGCCCGGCCGCCTCGTTCCCAGGCCAGGAAGACCGCCGCGTGCTGTTCCCCTATTTCACGATGAAGAAAATGTATCCGCAGGCCAAGGAGAACATGATCGTCGTGATCGCGAAACCCGGCCGGATGGCCGCGGCCGAGGATGAACTTCGCGCGGTGCTGCGCCAGGAAAGGCGCGACGGCTTCTCGAAACCGGACAGCTTTGAAGTGTCGAGTTCCGAGCAGATGGTTCAGGATTTCCGGAAAATCACGGCGGTGACCGCGATCGTAATGGTGGTGCTGAGTTCGATCGGGCTGCTGGTGGGAGGCATCGGCGTGATGAACATCATGCTCGTGTCCGTCACCGAGCGCACCCGCGAGATTGGTGTGCGCAAAGCCATCGGTGCGCGGCGCGCCGATATCGTAATGCAGTTCCTGACCGAGGCGGTGGTGCTCACCGGACTCGGCGGTCTGGTCGGAATGATGCTCGGATGGCTGATCTCGATGGCGGTGCGGCTGATCTTCCCCAACCTGCCCACCACAGTTCCACTTTGGGCCGCATCGCTGGGCGTCGTTGTTTCGGTCGGTGTCGGACTGTTTTTCGGAATCTGGCCCGCAAACAAGGCTGCGCGCCTCGATCCCGTGGAAGCGCTGAGATACGAATAGTCCGTGGACTTTCGGCTTGCGGCCTACCGGTTCGAGTTCCGGACCATCGAACGCGTCCGGGTTCCTCGTGGAAAGGCCGGCAACGTTTTCCGCGGCGCACTTGGTGAGTCACTACGCCAGCTCGCCTGCGTTCCGGACTGTCCGGGTGCCAAGACATGCCCGCGCCGGTGGGAATGCGTTTATGCCCGATTCTTTGAACCGGTCCTGAACGGCGGACCCAGCGGTCTTGCCAATCCTCCCCGCCCATTCGTGTTGCGTCCGAGAATCGCGGACTGGCGCGTACTCGAACCGAACAGCGAACTCGTTCTCGACGTGCACGTGTTCGATCTGCGTTTTTCGTTTCTGCCGTACTTAGTGTCCGCGCTGGCGCGGGTGGCGGATGACGGCCTGGGGCCGGGGCGCGGGCGCGCGGTGCTCGAACGGGTTTGCGCGGTGAATGCCGCTCACGAGGCGAGCACACCGCTCTACGAATCGGGCCAATTCCTGACGACCGGGTTGCCGGTTCCGCTGCGCCTGCCGCTCGATGAAGGGCTGGTAGAACCGGTAGGCAGAATGCAGGTCGAGTTCTTGACGCCTACCGAACTGAAGAGCGAAGGCGAACTGGTGCAGCGACCGGACTTTCCGGCATTCATGGAGCGGGTGCGTGACCGCGTCGCTTCTCTTGCCCGGCTGTACGCCGATTCCGAACTGGCGTTTGAGTGGGATGCAATGGCGGCCGCCGCATCCTTGGTGCGCATCTCGGCGAGCCGTCTTCGCCAGGAGCGGCTCGAACGCCGGAGCAGCAAGACCGGGCAGAGTCATCCGCTCGGAGGGTTTATGGGCGTGGTGGAGTATGTAGGCGAGTTGGGTGGCTTCGTTCCGCTGATCGAGGCCGGCGTCTGGACCGGTGTAGGTCGGCAAACGGTTTGGGGTAAAGGTGAGTACCGCGTGAAGTTTCATCGATAGGTTACTTGACCTCGGGGGTCCCGGAATGATACGACGGTACGCATCTGGGAGGGGATTCCAAGCATGAGTCCTTCAGATCGTATCCAGGCTGTATTGGACCACAAGCAACGGGACGTGTGGTCTGTGCGGCCCGACATCACTGTATTTGAAGCCATCTGTATCATGTCCGACCGGGAAATTGGAGCGTTACCGGTCGTCGACGGCGAACGCTTGGTCGGCATGCTTTCCGAGCGCGATTACGCCCGCAAGGTGATCTTGCAAGGGCGGTCGTCGAGAGACACGATGGTTTCCGAGATCATGACCAGCCCGGTGATTACTATCGCTCCGCATGAAACGGTCGAGGACGGAATGCGCGCTATGACGGAGAACCGGGTGCGCCACCTGCCGGTAATTTCCCGCGACCGTTTGCTGGGGATTGTATCGATCGGTGACTTGGTGAACTGGATCATCTCGGCGCACCAGGAAGAGATCGAGCACTTGAGGACTTACATCGCCGGCGGTTACTGAGGCGAGCGCGCTGAGAGCGTTGGATGCCGATCGGGGTGAAGGGGTGGTGTGTCCGTTCGTTTAATCGCGCGTTTGACAGAGCGCGTTCGGGTTAAGCACAATAGAGTCGTACCCACAGGCTGTGCGGATGTGGCGGAATTGGCAGACGCGCTAGATTCAGGTTCTAGTGTTCGCAAGGACGTGGAGGTTCAAGTCCTCTCATCCGCACCAAATAGAAACAAAGGATTTATGTGACAAAGGCACCTAACGTGCAGTGGCATTTTATGCCTGTGGGTTAGCGCCAGAGTAGCGCAAATGAGCGGAAATCAGGGCAACGGAGGGGCAGATTCACCACGCCGACGATTCATGCCCTCTCCGCTGCCGCCGACCGTTTGCCGAAGAGCACGTCGCCCCTGCCTTCCGCTTGCGAGTAGGCCGGATTCTTAATCTTCATCCACGACACCCGGCCCGCTGCCTCCGGGTTGCGGGCGTGGAGCCGCAACATCCGGTCAAGCGGCTGCCGTTCACCGCAGATATACTCGCCGAACTTCCACTTCGCACGACGCCTTCCAGATCACGACGGCAAGCCGACGAAATCATCCGAGAGATCACAGTTGCGTGACGCACTACCGTTTTGATGGAGACGTACATGATCCCGAAAGATGCTATGGAGGATTTCATCGGAGCCGGGATGTGGGTCGGACATGAATTCGACTGCAAAGGGCGCAACATGGTGGTGGCTTCCATCGGGCAGTTGACGATGGAAAACGGGAAGGCCGTGGTGCCGTTGGGGGTTCAGGAAATCCACTGTGAGGCGGAGCCTTTCGAGGCAGCGATCAACGAGACCACCAACGAAGGTTAAAGCCGTTCAGGTTTGCAACGGTCCCGGAATACTCGTTTTGTTCCGTGTAGACCTGCGCCATCATTGAACCCGGCGACCGAATGTCGATTCGGCGATCACTGTGTGGGTTGTGTCGTGAAGTACGTATTGACCATTTCGAGAAGTTCGCCAGAGGTTCGCTTATTCGGCTGGAGTTTTCCCGCCCATCGGCGTCCAGGGTGCAGAACGTCCCACGATGGCATTTGTCCCTGATGTCGGCCTTTGCCCGGATCGTGATTGCCGAATCCATCGATGAGGCGGTTCCAAACTGGCGAGAATGTCTGGATCAAGAGGGATTCACCAAGTGGGTATCCAAATATCGTCCACGACGAGGTAACGACATAGGAAATCGGGCAAATCCAGATTCTTCACCTGCTGTATTGAATCGCCGTGTTCGGCCAAGCGACTGTACAGAACGGTTCCCGGCGCGACGTCGAGACCGAACCCGCCCTTTCTTGCGCCAGCGGGAACGGCCTTGCCAACGTAAATTGGTGTTTCGCGCTGGTGTCTCGATTTCAACGAGATCGGTTTGTACACTGGAAAGGTCCCCTGATAGTAGATGGCGTAGACTCCCGCCCCGATGAACGGTTCTTCTGGCGGAAGTGGACCCATTGGTTTTGTCAGGAGAGCGTCGGCAACGCTGACTCCCAGGTTGCGTTTATCTAGTGGATTGTAGGCGGATTCGGAGCGCATAACGAAGCGGGCCGCTTCAGCTTTGCGGTCAAATGCCGTCGAATATCTGAAGCGACCACTTCGGACAATTGTACTGGAACTGCATTCCCCAATTGGCGCATTGTCTCTGTCCAGGAACCGTGAAAGGTAAAGCTGTCAGGAAATGTCTGAATTCTCGCCGATTCCCGGACGGTAAAGTACCGGACCCTGCCGTTGGACAGACGCAACATGTTCTCGCCACCTGGGACGCCATGATCCCCGGCCTTGAGCGTCTTGGAGGGTTCGTCGAACGGGCTTCCTGTATGACCCGGATACGGTCTCGCTCCCGGCTGGTAGATGTGATTCTGGATGCTCTGGTGCCGGTCGTATTCTGGGTCTGGGAGATCGGAAATCGAATCACGAACGGTTTTCCACGGTTCGTCAAGTTGGAATAGAGAACTGATCCGCTCCAGCCGTGGTCGGATATTGGGGCATGCCTGCGGCCTATTACGTTTGCTGATCTCGTGCCGATCCCAATACTCTCCGGTCACCCACTGGTGAACCAGAAGCGAATCCTGTGAATGTGTTGGGGCGGGGAATGACCACTTGACCCCAAGGTCCGAGCGAAAAGCGACGATGAAGACCCGCTCCCTACGTTGTGGTACGCCATAGTCGGCAGCGTTCAGAAGTTGGAAAACGACCTTGTATTCCAGACCCCGCTCTCGCCCCGACGTGTGGTGACGCTCCAGTCGTGCAAGGTGATCGACCCAGGTCTCTTCCGTCTTGCGCACCACTTCAGGATGGCGAAGCATCAACGTGATGTACTCGAAGTACTTGGCGAAGGACTGCCGTAACAGCCCTTTCACATTTTCGATCAGTACGGCTTTTGGCTTCAGCGTTCGAATTGCCGCAATCGTGTCCGGGAACAGGTTGCGCTGATCTTGGTAACCCCTATCAGCCCGTGGTGGAAGTCAAAATGCGACATAATCACGCGCCTAAGTCATTGATTTGATTGAGGCGGTTTTCCCGTCTCCGAATTTGCCCCATTTCTGCCACGGGCTGCTATGCTTCCCCCCGAGAGACCACGGCTGGCACGGCACTCCGGCGGCGAGAAGGTCCGTGCCTTCCCCGAGGTGCCCAAAATCGAAAGCTCTGACATCTCCCTGATGAAGCGGCCAGTCAACCAACGGCTTTACGTTCCGTCGCTGGTTCTCTCGAATAGTTTCACACGCATCGGCATCGATCTCGACAACGGCCCTGTGCTGGAACCCGGCATTCGATACCCCAAGCGCAAGTCCCCCCACACCAGCAAACAATTCAACAGATGTCATCATCGCTCGAACCCAGAAACTCCAGTATCCTACGCCTCAGTTTCCCTTGATCTCGCAACTGGCACTCCCAGATAACGAGAAACCGCCATCCTTCTTTTCGGAGCTTCTTCTGATTTCGTGAATCACGCTTTCGGTTCTCCTCCAGTTTTGGTTGCCAGAAGTCCAACCGTGATTTCGGCATTCGGCATAACGGACAACCTGAATGTCGATGCCAGAAGCAGCCGTGGACGAAAATCACGCTCTTCAGACGAGTGAAAACAAGATCCGGCTTCCCCGGCAACCCACCCCGATGAAGCCGATATCTGAAGCCAAGCCCGTGAACAAGCCGGCGAACAACAAGTTCGGGCCGGGTATCCTTCGCCTTTACCCGGCCCATCCGTTCGCTACGTTCCTGCGGCGAAAGCGTATCCATCCCAAGACCTTGCTAACGAGTTCTTAGAACATTTTGGCCCCGATTTGCATAGTTCGCAACCCTCGAACGGGCGGGATTGCGGTGAAGCCGTTCTCCCCGACGTTTCCAGGCGATCGGCATGGACCTCAACTTCGATTCCGTCGTCGCAACGGACGATGGCGACCGTCCATGGATTCTTCGCTGAACGCCGCACGTCGATGACTACTGCCGTTCTCCGCTCTCGCCGCCACGAGTCGAAATTCGTGGCAGTGTTTACTACGACCGGAAAGCTGTCGATGAATGGATCGGTGAAGGACTCGATTAGCGGGTTGGCATCACCTTGGACTTCTATTTTGTATATATCTTCCGGTGGCAACCCCGCCTCGAACGCTCCTTCAGTTCCACGAGAGATGTCTTCCAATCGGTTTCTATACCTGCGACGGCTCAATCAGCTCAAGGACCCCGGTCGCCGCCCCCGGCCATCAGGTGAAACATGAATTGCTGGCCGTAGAATCTGGACTCAGGTTTTAGTTCTCGCAAGGGAGTAGAGGTTCAAGTAACTCTCATGAGCACCAATGACAGATTTCAGGCCACTCAAAACTAAACCGAGCTTTCTGTCTACCGGCACGCGCGCCGGGAGTGGCACAGTCTGTGCCCGCACCTATCATCCAAACGGATGCTCGAGAGACGGGCTCGGCTTGGTCAGCAACTCCGCCCCATCATCCGTCACATGCAGATCGTCCTCCAGCCGAATACCAAATTCGCCCGGGATGTAGATGCCCGGCTCATCGCTGAACAGCATGCCCGACTGAAGAACCGGGTGCGCAGGCCATCCGTACATGTTGCCCTTCACCAGATAACTCCATTCGTGCATCTCCATTCCGAGCCCGTGGCCCACACGATGCGTGAAGTACTTGAACCCCGGCCCGTACCCCGCATCGACGATCACTTTCCGCGCCGCGGCATCCACGGCACCGTTCGGCACGCCCGGTTTGGCTGCATCCAGCGCAGCCTTCTGCGCGCGTCGCACGATTTCGAAAACCTTCACCATCTTCGCGCTCGGCTTCCCCAACACGAGCGTGCGTGTGATGTCGGACGTGTACCCTTCGACGCGGCATCCGTCATCGAGCATGAGGATTGTCCCTTCGCGAATCGTCTGCGGTGTCCGGGAACCGTGCGGTGAAGCGGTATACTCGCCCACATTGATGCTCGCGAAACCCGGGAACCCGACGCGAGCGTACGCTGCTTGAACCAAGCCCTGCACGTCGCTCTGAGTCATTCCCTCTGTCAGCGCGCCATAAACCGCTTCATACACGCGAACCGTCGCTTCACCCGCAATCCGCAGACACTCCACCTCGTGGGCATCTTTAATCATCCGGCAGCCCGCCGTAACCGGAGTTGCGCTCACCACCTGAAACGACGGCGCGCCGGCCTGCGCAATTCCGTCGGCGAATACGAACTTCATCGTCTCTTCAACGCCGATCTTGCCCGACCGAATACCGCAGCCCTTCAAACTGCGAATCAGTAGCTCATACGGATTCTCGTCCTCCTGCCACGTGCGAACATCGGCTTCCTTCGCCATCGGTGTGCCCGCTATCATCTCGCGAGCGCGCTCTTCCTCGAATGCCGGACAAATCAGAATCGGGTTGGACCTTGCCGGCAGAATCAACGCCCATAGCCGTTCTCCGCCGCCGAGTTGCACGTTGGCGAAATAGTGCGCCGATGCGCCGCTCGCGATGACGATCGCTTCGATCTTCTCCTCAACCATCAGCTTTCTGGCCTTTTCGATGCGGGCCTCGCGCTCGGCGTTCGTAATAGGCCGCACGAGTCCCGTCATCGGCCGCAGCGCCGCAATGGACGGCGGCAGTGGACCGGGGACGTCCGACTTACTGCCCTCATGCACTCGCTGTGCACCGGCTACTCGCACCAGGCCCGTCGCCGTGCCGCCGCACGTGAGCAGAAAGCACCGTCTGGAAAACATGATCGTCTCCTCGATTCTGTGATCTTCTTCTGATGGCGGGATCCGTTTTCGCGTCTTCCAAGACGTGGTTCGTCGCCGCATCCCGCATCGCAGGCGCACCCGGCTCAGCCAGCCAATCTTATCAATGCGCAGCGAGCGCGCGATAGGCACGCTGAGTCACGGTCCATCGGATCGGGACGTGGCCCACCTTGCACTCTGGAATTCAGCAATAAATGCGGCCCCATTTCTCTCCGGTCGCGTGCTATTATCAATCACTATCTCGGCAGGACTTAGAATTATGGGACCTAAACAAAATCGACGGAACTTTCTAAGCAATGCAGGGGCGGCGATCACCGCGGGTGTTACAAGCACGACGCTGGACGCTGCGCCGGCGAAGGTGACGGACGAAGGTACGGACTACTACGATAAGCTCGGCGTTACCAAGATCATCAATGCAGCCGGCACCTATACGATCCTGACCGCATCGACAATGCCGGCTTCGGTCCAGGCCGCCGTCGCCAAGGCGGCGAAGCATCCTGTTCGCTTGTTGGAACTGCAGAAGAAGGCGGGCGAGTACATTGCCGATAAGCTACACTGCGAGGCTGCGATGGTCACGGCGGGCGCAGCATCCGCTCTGACGCTCGGCACCGCGGCCTGTATGACCGTCGGCAACCGGAAAAACGTTCCGCTTCTGCCCAACGAAACCACGACCCTCAAAAACGAGGTGATCGTGCAGAAACAGCACCGCTACGGGTACGATCATGCGGTCGGGAACTGCGGCATTCGTTTCGTTGAAGTGGAGACGCTGGACGATTATGAGAAGGCCTTCAACGATCGTACTGTAATGGCGCACTACTTCAACGCGGCGGAAGGCGGGCAGATCGGACGCGAGGACTGGATCCGAGTGGCGCACCAGCATGGCGTTCCCTGCTTCAACGATGCTGCCGCGGATGTGCCGCCCATTTCCAATCTCTGGAACTACACGAAGATGGGATTCGACCTGGTCACGTTTTCGGGCGGGAAGGGTATCCGGGGGCCTCAGAACGCGGGGCTTCTGCTGGGACGAAAGGACCTGATCGAGGCGGCCGGTTGGAGCAACAACCCGTTCGATGAGACGGTGGGCCGCGGAATGAAGGTAGCCAAGGAGCAGATCGTCGGTATGGTAGCGGCCGTCGATTGGTTTCTCAGCCAGTCCGACGACAGCATGCAGACGGAGTTCCGCAATCGCGCAAATCGAATCGCGCAGCACCTGAAGAGCATTCCGACACTGCGGGCGGATATCGATGTGCCACCGGTTGCAAACCATGTTCCCCACCTGCTGCTCCGGTACGATCAGTCGCGTGTCAAGATCTCCCCTCGTGAGGTCATGCAGGAGTTGCGTTCGGGTACACCTTCAATCGAATTGAATCCCTCAACCGGGCGTCCCGCCTCGGGCGGTCTTCGCTCCGATGAGAACACGATCGTGGTTGGCGTTTGGATGCTCGAACCGGGCGAAGACATCGTGGTCGCGCGTCGATTGCACGACGTTTTATCAAAAGCAGCCGCGTAGGCGGCATCACCCATAAGGACCCATTGGTCCCACGGCAGCGGCTTGCTAACGTAGGCCGCACGGCAGTTCTCGTAGAGACATCTACCTATCGACTCACACTGAGTACCACGCATATCCGGGCTCCAAATTTCTGGAATAGGAGGTCCAATAGGATGCTAAGTCAGCGGTTTTTCCTTTCCTCAGCTCTGGTGATTGCTTATGTCGCTTCCGCGGGCGCGCAAACACTGGATACTGAAATTCTTGGTACGGTCACCGATCCCCAGGGCGCGGGCGTCGCAGGCGCGATGGTTCGGATCACGAACGAAGCACAAGGCGTCGCGCGAACCGTGCAAACGGCACCGGAGGGCAATTACGAGGTGCGCTATCTCGTTCCTGGAACGTACAACGTCGATGTGCAGGCGAATGGATTCCGCGCGGAACGGCGCAGCGGAATTATCTTACAGGTGAATCAACAGGCTCGCATTAACTTCAGCCTGCAACTGGGCAGCGTCGAACAGACCCTGGAAGTAACGGCGGCGGCGCCGCTGCTCCAAACCGAGAATGCCACTCTGGGCGGAGTGGTCGAGACCGAGAAGATCCGGAACCTCCCACTGAACGGTCGCAGTTTCGTACAACTGTCGGTGCTCACGCCCGGCGTTCGCGTTGCGGAGCCGTCACAGTTTACCTCAAGCACCGATGGCTCTCGCATTATTGCGAATGGTGCGCGCGATATCTGGATGCAAGTGAACATCGACGGCATCACGATGGTCAACAATCGCAGCAATTACGTGACGCTCTATCCCATCATCGACGCGTTACAGGAATTTCGTGTTCAAAGCGGCAACTACTCGGCGGAATACGGTGGGAACGCTGGAGCGAACGTCAACCTGCAGCTACGGTCGGGCACCAACCAGTTCCATGGCAGCGCGTGGGACTTCCTACGCAACGATGCTCTGGATGCGCGCGGATACTTCAGGCCGGCACCCTTCCCCAAGGACGTTCTCCGCCGCAATCAGTTCGGCGCCGTTTTTGCGGGTCCAGTTCGCCACGATAAAACGTTTTTTCTTATTGGCTACGAGGGCATTCGCTCCGTGAGCGAAAGTGCGTCGAGCACCATTGTCCTCACGGCGGCACAGCGCGCGGGCGACTTCTCGGCGTCTGCAACCCCGGTCATCGATCCGTCCACGGGGCAGCCGTTCCCAGAAAATAAGATCCCCCTGAATCGGCTGAATCCCGTGTCCCTAAATCTGGTGAACACGTATATGCCGCTGCCAAATACGAGCGGGACAGTGAACTACTCCGGCGTGACGCAGGGCCGGCTGGAGACGGACCAGGGCCTGTTCCGCATCGACCAGTACTTCAGTCAGCGCGATCAAGTGTTTGTTCACTACATCCGGTCCCGCCGGGACTTTCCGAACTACGAGTTGAATCCGAACTTCTATTTCAACGGAACGTTTCCGAACAGCAGCCTCTCTGCCCAATATGTGCACACGTTCGGCGCGACTCTGCTGAATGAGGCACGCTTCGGTTTCAACCTCGCGAACGTTTCGGTGCTGAGCCCGCGCGCGAACACGAATTTCACCATTGAGTCGCTCGGGATCAATGGGCTGAATGTCGGCGGACCGGCAGGCCGGCCGCTGCGGGCCGACGAGCAGGGCTTCCCGGTTATGAATATCAGCGGCTATATGGGGCTCGGCGACGATCAAGCCGCATCGAACCTGGACAACAGCCGGACCTATCAGTTGGTGGACAATCTGAGCTGGATACACGGTGCGCACTCCATCAAGTTCGGCGTAGATATCCGGCGGTTGCTCGATAATGCGACCACGAACAACTGGCCTTTCGGGCAGATGAGTTTCAGCGGCGACATTACCGGAAACCCGGCGGCTGATTTCATGCTCGGATATCCCAGGACCACTCTGACGCCGGAAGGCGTTCCGATCTCTGCAATCCGGCAGTGGCGCTATGCGACCTATGTCCAGGATGACTGGAAAGCTACCTCGTACCTGACCTTGAACCTTGGCCTGCGATACGACCTGTTCGGACAGCCGCACGAGATCAATGGCGTTACGCGAACGCTCCGATTCGACCTCGATCCAGCGGGTCCCGTGCTTTGGCCGCCTCCGGGTGAGCAGGCCGACATCTATGAGAATGAGTTCAACTATCTCAGCCCTCGTTTTGGGTTCGCGCTGCGATTGCCGCATACGACTGTCGTTCGTGGCGGCTACGGAATTTTCTATAGTGCGTCGCAATTCGACAACATGAACATCCTCCAGCTCAATCCGCCCACTGCGGGCAGCCTGACTGTTATCAACCCGATCGATAACCCGGTCGCGACCATTTCCAATCCCGTTCCCGCGGAGTTGTACCCCACGAATCCGATCTTCAACGTCGTCTCGGTTCCGCCGGATCGCAAGCGGCACAACGCATACCTGCAGAATTGGAACCTGCAAGTGTCCCGTCAGTTTTGGTCGAACGACGTCATTGAGGTCGGCTGGGTAGGAAGCAAGGGAACGCACGTCGACACAAGCCTGCAAAATTTCAATCAGCCGGATCCCGGTTCGGGACCAATCCAGCAACGCCGTCCGTACCCGGAGTACGCGCGAATCCGTATGATCGCGCCGGACACGAACACGATCTACCATTCACTGCAGACTCGTTACGAACACCGCTTTTCCCATGGGCTGAGCCTGACCGCCGCGTACACGTGGTCGCACCTGATCGACGATGCGGCACAGACGATCAATCGAGGCGGCTGCGGATGTCAAGATCCGCGCAACCGGGGAGCGGCTGAGCGGGCCAGCAGCGTGCTGGACCAGCGGCATCGCCTTGTGGTGGGCTACGTTTGGGAGTTGCCTGTTTTGCGGCAACCGCATTCAGCCCTTGGCGCGGTAGCGGGCGGTTGGCAGATCGGCGGTCTCATTACGCTGGCCAGCGGATTCCCGTTCAATGTGACCGAGAGCGGCGATCCTCAAAACAACGATGGCCTCTGGGAGCGGCCAGACCTGGTGCCGGGACAGGCGGTCACCATCGACAATCCCGGACCGAATCAGTGGTTCAACACGGCGGCGTTTACGAAGTCGATCCTCCATTACGGAAATTCGCCGAGAAACCCGCTGGTAGGGCCAGGCACGCATACGCTCGATCTGTCCGCTTCCAAAACATTTCCGATGCCGTGGAAAGAAGGGCATCAACTTCTTTTCCGTTCGGAATTTTTCAATGCCCTGAATACGCCGCAGTTCGCGAACCCGGGGAGTTCGCTCGGCACGGGAACTTTCGGAAGGATCACGAGTACGGCGCTGCCGAACCGTCAAATTCAGATGGCTCTGAAGTATACCTTTTGAGACATCAACAGATGGCGCACGCCGGCCGGCGCGCGCCATCTGAAAATCAGCCAGATTGGCGGTTAGTATGCGTTCAATCGCGGGCAGGCGGCTGCAAAAAGCGCGGGAACGCGCGGGAATAAAGTGCTTGATTAGCGGCAGTTTGGGTGTATACTGACTCAAATCATGGGCCGCGATCCCGGTTATAGCGTCCGGTGCTCGGCTACGGCACTCTGGGTCACGTGATTTACATGTAGCGACAGATTTCATAGCCGGCTAATTATGGCCGGCTTTCTCTTGATATCTGAATCGAGCAGGAAGTGGCGAATCAGGTCTTGCGTGAGGGGAATGAAAATGTTCAAGCTCTTCGTCAGAGCGATTGTGCCTGTCTGCTTCCTCGCGGGCGCGCTGTGGTCTCAAGAAGCAGTCAGCGCGCGACTAAGCGGCACTATCCTCGATCCCAACAATGCAGTCGTGCCCGCCGCGAAGGTCACGCTGTCGAATACGGAAACCGGATTCATTCGCTCGATCAGTTCGAGCGAATCCGGCAATTATACGTTCACGCTCATCCCGCCCGGAAAATATGACATCAAGGTAGAAAAGGAGGGGTTCAGTTCGTCGGTGCTGTCGGGCATCGCTCTGACGGTCGGACAGGCCACCACACTGGATCTTCATCTCGAGGTTGGCGCTGTATCGCAGTCGGTACAGGTTGAGGCGACAGCGCCGCTGCTGGCCACCGGATCGGCAAACCTGGGTTCCGATGTGACCAGCAAGCAAGTGATGGAGTTGCCGCTAAATTGGCGCAATGTTTTCGGTCTCGTGAATCTGGATTCGAGCGTCAACAACAGCACTCAGACACAGGGTTTGAGCCCCTCGGGAGCGCAGGGCAACGCGGACCAGGACATCGCATTCTTCAATTTTGGCGGCGGCCGGTTTGGAACCACGGCCTTCCTTCTCGATGGGCATTGGGACGCGGCTGGGGATTGGGCCGGCATCATCTACGTTCCATCGGTAGACGAGTTACAGGAGTTTCGCATTCAGACGCACACGTTCTCACCGCAATACGGTTGGAGCATGGGGAACGTGGTGAATGCTGTTACGAAAGGCGGAACCCGGAGCTTTCACGGTTCGGCCTTCGAATTCGCTCGCAATAGTATCTTTGACGCGAACAACTATTTCAACAACAAGAACGGACTGGACAGAACGGATTTCAAACGGAACCAGTTCGGCGGCACGGCCGGCGGCCCTCTATACCTCCCGCATCTTTACCGCCAGCGAGACAAGACCTTCATCTTCGGCAGCTATGAAGGGCTGCGACAACAGACGCCGACTACGTTGATCACGACGGTGCCGACGGATTTGCAGAAGAAGGGCGACTTCTCGCAAACACGCAATGCCGACGGTAGTCCGGTGCAGCTTTTCGATCCGTTCACGACGCGGCAGGTGAATGGCGCGTTCGTTCGCGACGTGTTCCCAAACGCGCAGATTCCTCTCAATCGAATTGATCCGGTGGCGGCCAAGGCGATGGCGTATTACCCGACAGCTAACAGGACCGGGGATGCCATCACCGCGGCGAATAATTTCGTCGGCACCGCTGGGCTGCCGACCGACAGCGATGCCTACACCATCCGCGTCGATCACAACATCAACGATTACCAGCGCCTGTTTGGCCGCTGGTCGCAGAAGCGACAGTTCAAGCAACTGGCCGGCGAATTCTTCGGACACGATAACGTTGGCGGCAACGGCACGCTGGCCCCCGACAATCGCTTTGACGGCGCGCTCGGCTATTCCTGGGCCATTTCTCCGACGCTGGTGGCTAACGCGAGCTTCGGGTTCAACCGGTGGGTGGAAGGACGCAAGCCTCAAGGTGTGCCGTTCAATCCATCGACACTCGGATTGCCGGCCACCCTGGACAGCTTCGGCGGCCCCGGCGCGTTTCCGAGCATCAACATCGCCGGTATGAGTAGTCTCGGTTCCGGCGGTCTGAACTCCACGCCGCGTGAGGCACACACTTTTTCCATCGATGTCAGCAACGTGAGGGGGGCGCACTCGTTGACCATGGGATTCATGGCTGTCGACCTGCGCCTCACTACGGCGAACTCTTCGCAATTCAGCGCGACGTTTGGTCCGAGCTTCACCCAAGGTCCGAACCCGACCGCCGCGAATCCCGACACGGGCTTCGGCTTTGCCTCCTTCCTGCTCGGGACTTCGACCGATGGCGGCGGCATCACGCTCAATGCGAATGGTGCGTTCCAGAAGACCTTCATTGGAGCGTACTTCAACGATGAGTGGAAGCTGCGGCGGAATCTGACGTTGAATCTCGGTATCCGATGGGACGAGCAGACGGCCCCCACCGACCGCTTTGATCGCTACTCCTATTGGACGATCGATAAGAACCCGATCAGCGACAAGGTGGGGCTGAACTTGAACGGCGCTCTGCAATATACGGGGGACGGTAATCCACGTGGTATCTACGACGCGGAGCACACGAATTTCGCGCCACGTGTTGGCATCAGCTATTCGGTTACCAGCAAACTCGTGATGCGTGCTGGGTTCGGATTGTTTTACACGCCCGCAATCGAGTTCGGCGACTATGAAGGTCTCTCACTCAACGGCTTCACGCAGACCACTCCGTACGTGGGCTCGGTCGACGGTGTCACGCCCACCAATCTTTTGCGCGATCCTTTCCCGACCGGGCTTCTGCTGCCGCCGGGAAAAGCGGCGGGCGCCCTCACAAACGTCGGTCTGGACACCAACGCGATGCTGCGCGATCGTCCAACGCCTTACGTCGAGCAGTGGATGTACAGCATCCAGCATGAACTGCCGCTGAACACGGTTATCGAAGCAGCTTATGTCGGCAATCACGGAGTCAAGCTGCCCTACGCGTCATTTCAGATCAATCAATTGGATCCGCAGTATCTTTCCCTGGGGAACAAGTTATTGGAACCGGTTCCAAACCCCTTCCATAACGTAATCACAACCGGAGCGTTGGCGGGTCCGACGGTTCCATACGGACAGTTGCTGCGGCCGTATCCGCAGTACGGCGCTGTGAACGCCGTGCAGCCTCCGTCCGGTATGAGCACGTATCACGCGATGAACCTCTCGCTTCAGCGGCGATTCTCGAACGGTTTGCAGTTCCTGGTGACCTTCACCGCGTCGAAGTATCTGGCCACTCCTGAAGGGAATGAAGGATGGGCCGCGGGAGGGGCACAAGGCGTTCGCAACTGGTACGACACATCGCTCGAAAAATCTTTGATGTCGAATGACATCCCCAAGAGCTTCGTAGCCAGCTACATCTACGAACTGCCGGTGGGTAAAGGGAAGAAAGTCCAGCCTTCGAATAAGATCGTGGAGGGGATCATCGGTGGGTGGCAGATTTCCGGCGTCTGGACCGCGAAAGACGGATTCCCGCTAGCGATGACCACCGCTACCAATAACACGAACTCATTCGGCGGAGGCCAACGTCCGAACCTCGTGGGGGGATCCCACGATTTCGAACTCCAACATCTCGCAGTGGTTCAACACCGCCGCTTTTGCGCAGCCGCCCGCGTTCACTTTCGGAAACGTGCCGCGCACGATGCCGAGTTTGAGGGCGCCCGGACTGATCAACTGGGACGGTACGCTGCAGAAGAACTTCGCGATCGGGGGCGAGCGCAGCCGGCTTCAGATCCGGGGCGAGTTCTACAACCTCCTGAATCATGCGAACCTCTACGCACCGAACACCACCTTCGGCGATCCTAGCTTCGGTGTAATCACGTTCGCACTACCCGCAAGATCCATTCAGCTTGGTGCGCGGTATGACTGGTAGGCCGGGGTCAGACGAGCGGGTGAAGGAAGATTCTCGACTGAACCTGTCGTATCGATGAAGTTGTCGTTGGCGTGGGGTGCAGCACTGTGTCTGGCATTCGCGAGCCTTACCGCACGCGGAAGCGATCTTTTCGATGAAATCCGTGTTGCCCAATCTTCTGGGAATTACGAACGGGCAGCGGCGCTTTATCGAGAGCTGATCGCGTCAGGTCAAGACACGCCCGAAATCCGCAGCAACTTCGCCGCGATGCTTCACTTCGGCGGGCATGATCGGGAGGCCTTGGCAGAGGCGCGAATTGCTTTAAAGGGGAACTCTGCCCTCGCGGGGCCCAACGTGATCGCGGGTTTGTCGCTCGTCCGTCTGGCCCGGTGGAAAGAGGCCTTACCGTATCTCGAGCGTGCGCACCTGCAGGATCCACGCGGAGTGCCTCCGTTGCTCGGACTGGGTCAAGCCTACGTTGCCTTGCGCGACTATGTGCGCAGTAACGCGGCATATCTCGAAGCCTCCAAACTCGCACCTGCCAACCCGGACACGTGGTACGGCCTGGGGATCACTTACCGCAGCCTGGCTGACGCCGCCATGAAAAGGAGTTCGCCGGGAACGGTATCCACGCAGGCCAGGCACTTGCTCGACGCGGCGCTGGCAGCGTTGACAAAGGCGGTGGAACTGGATCCTGCCTCACCACGCGCCCACTTGATTCTGGCCGAGTCCTATCGCGACTCCGACAAGTTCAACGAGGCCGTCGCCGAGTACGATACGGTGCTGCGGCTCAACCCGGATGACCCAGCCGCGGACCTGGGTCTAGCGACCACGTACTGGAAATCAGGTGATAGCGAGAGGGCGATTCCGGCGGTTAAGAGGGTGCTGCGCAAACTGCCCGACGATCCGGAAGCGAACGGCATCATGGCACAGGTCCTCGCAAAGACCGGCGATCTGCACGCCGCGACTCCTTACGCGGTCAAAGCGCTCAATGGGAACCCGGACCTCGTTCAAGTGCGATTGATGCTAGCGAAGATACGCTTGTCCGAAAACCATCCCGAACAGGCGCTTGCACTGCTGAATCCGCCGCCGTCGAACGACACAAACGGGACCGGCTATTACATTGCGTACCGCGCGTTCAAATTGTTAGGACGCGACGCGCAAGCGGAAGCAGCACTGAGAGAGTTCAAGAAGCGGCGCAATGCATCCAGTGCCGCCGTGTCCCCGTAGGTGCTGCAATGCTCTTGCAGGCGCGCACATTCGTGATCCGACGGACGATCTCGCTCATCTTGTTCGCCGGCGCCTTGTGCCCGCGCGTGGACGCGCAATCATATGATGACCTCTTCCGGGAAGGCGCGGCTCTCAGCGCCCAGAAGAACTACAGCGGGGCCATCGAAAAGTTCAAAGCGGCATTGAAGGTCCGGCCCGGTGCACCGGAGGCCCTGAACAATCTCGGCGTGATCTATCACGTTGCAGGCCGATATCGCGAGGCAGTTGAAACGATGGAAGAGGTAGTCAGGAAGAGCCCGCAACTGTTTCCGGCGCACCTTATCCTCGGTCTTGATCTGGTGCGGCTCAATCGTGCCGGTGATGCGCTGCCGCACTTGCGGACTGCGCTGGATCTATCGCCCGGCAACCCTGAGGCTGCGCTCGGTCTTGCGGCGGCATACGTTGCTCTAGGCCGGTTTCAAGAGGCTGCGGATGCATATGAGGCTCAAACTCGCACCGATCCTAAGGGCGTCGAGGCATGGTACGGGCTCGGGCTATGTTATGAACGCATGGCGGAGGCCGCTTCGCGTAGGCTTTCTCGAACAATTGGTGGAGCGGCCCTCAATCAACGGTTTCTCGCCGAATTCCTCATTGAGCGCGGAGAGTTGAAACTGGCGGAAGAGTCCATGCGAGAAGCGGCGACACTGAGCGCCGAAGCACCTTCGCCCGAGGCGCAACGGACTTATAGCGAAGCCCGCGGACTGGCGGGCCGTTCGCGAGAGGCATTTCTCCGGCTCGTCGAGGTAGCTCCTGAATCATGGCAGAGCAGATTATTTCTGGCCGACTTGAGCCGGCAGCAGCGAAAGTTTCCAGACGCGATTGCCAGTTACGAGGCGGTGGAGCGCTTAATGCCGCAAAGCCCCGGTCCGAAGCTCGGGCTGGCTACCGTCTATTGGGAACTCGGCCAGTTCGAGGAAGCGGAAACCTACCTGAACGAAATACTGAAGGCGAATCCGCAGAGTCCGCAAGCGTTGTACGAGTTGGGCAACATTCGCGTAAGGCAGCACCGGGATGAAGACGCAGTTCCTCTTCTGAAAGCCTTTCTCACGGGAGAGCCCGATTCACTATCGGCCTGCGCCGATCTCGGTCGCGCCTATTATCATCTGGGTCGTTACCAGGATGCGTTGGCTTATCTCGATAAGGCAAGGGCGATCGACGAGAAGGGCGACATTCACTATCAGCTTGCGACGGTGCTCAAGCATCTCGATCGGCCGGCGGAAGCCGAAGAGGCGCTTCGGATCTCGAAACGTCTCCGGCAACGCGCGCTGAACCGGCAACGAGAGCGTCGTGACGTGGCGGATCCCACCTCCGATCCCGAGCCCGGCTCTGCCCGGTAATCACCCGTTGCGAACCACGCTCAGTCGTAGTATTCCTGCCCGAGATGCGTGATCAACGTTTCACCTCTCATCCACCGCAGCGTGTTCTTCAGTTTTATAAGTTGGATGAAGATGTCGTGCTCGGGATACAGTCCCGCAGCGGTCATCGGCGATTTGAAATAGAAACTGAGCCACTCCTGGATGCCCTTCATCCCCGCGCGCTGCGCCAGGTCTAGAAACAGGACCAAGTCCAGGACCAGGGGCGCGGCGAGAATCGAATCGCGGCAAAGAAAGTCGATCTTGATCTGCATGGGATAACCGAGCCAGCCGAAGAGGTCGATGTTATCCCATCCCTCCTTTGCGTCGCCGCGCGGCGGATAGTAGTTGATTCGAACGGCGTGATAAAGGTCGCTATATAACTGCGGGTACAGGTTCGGCTGGAGAATATGATCTAACACGCTCAGCTTCGACACTTCCTTCGTTTTGAACGCGTCGGGATCGTCGAGCACCTCGCCATCGCGATTGCCGAGAATATTCGTCGAGAACCAGCCGGAGCAGCCGAGCAACCGCGCTTTCAGGCCCGGCGCCACCAGCGTCTTCATGTAGGTTTGGCCGGTTTTAAAATCCTTCCCGCACACGGGAATAGACCGGTCGCGGGCCAGCGTCAACAGCGCCGGAACGTCGTGCGTGAGGTTCGGCGCGCCGTTCGCGAAGGGGACACCGGACATGAGCGACGCGTACGCATAGACCTGACTTGGGGCGATGCCCGGGTCATTCTTCGCCAGTCCCTTTTCGAACGACTTCAGGTCCATATGAACGCGGCCGGGTTCTGTGAACACCTCCGTCGATCCGCACCAGATCATGGCGAGACGGTCGCATTTGTTCCGCTCCTTGAAGGACGCGATGTCGCCGATGAGCGCCTCCGCTTTGTCGCGAAGCGAACCCTTTCCCTTTACGTTCGGGCCGTCGAGCCTCGTCACGAACCGCTTGTCGAAGACGGCCGGCATCGGCACGACCTTCTTCAGTGACGGTTTCAGTTTCTGAAGCAGGTCCGGACTGAGAACTTGCGCCTTCATTGCCGCTTCGTACGCGTTGTCCTCGAAGATGTCCCAGCCCCCAAACACCAGATCCTCGAGCTTCGCAAGCGGGACGAAGTCCTTGATCTTCGGAACACGGTTGTCGGTCCGTTTGCCAAGCCGGATGGTTCCCAACTGGGTGAGGGAACCGATCGGCTGTCCAAGACCTCTGCGAACGGCTTCGACTCCCGCCATGAACGTAGTTGCGACGGCGCCAATGCCGGGGGTGAGTACTCCGAGTTTGCCTTTCGGTGGTGCGATTTTCAAGCTCATATGCGCCCCCAGAATCGACGACGCAACGCGGGTTGGCAATCCAAATCGTTCAGATCAGTGATTCTGGAAGGTAAACTGGTATGTAATCCCGTTTTATAAAAGTCATATTGCATGATTCGCAGAACGCTGGCGACCCGTTTAAGACGCGCAGTACAGCTCGGCGGAACGGTCCTGCTGGAAGGCCCAAGAGGCGCAGGAAAGACGACACTCGTCAGGGCCGAGTTCCCGCATTTGACCTACATTTCAATGCAGGATCCGAAGGATCGGTCCTCGGCACGCCGCGATCCGGCGATGTTTGCTGCACGGCTGAGGGGTTCGATTATCATCGACGACGTCCATCTCGCGCCCGAGCTGGCCCGTCATCTTGCCGACGTATCGCAGCATCGAGCGATCGTCCTGACGAGTTCGCGGAGACTGTCCGCTCCGGTTGCCACGCTAACGCTGTACCGGCCCACAAATGCCGAACTCGAAGGCCGCCAGCCGCTCCCCATCGGAATGTTGGGCCGCTTTGTTCCGGCCGAAACCGGCAACCCGCCCAGAGCCGCTCAGTGGCCTATTGCTCCCGCTTCGATTGAACGTGATGTGCGAGACCTGGTGCAGTTTCGCGATCTCGACCGGTTTTATCGATTCATGGACGTTGCCTCACGCATGAGCGGCCAGGTTCTGGATGTGCAAAAGCTCGCCCAGGCGGCCGGTACCTCCCGGACCACGGCAGTCCGGTGGCTCAAGATCCTGGAGACATGCTTTCTCGCCATTCGCCTCGAACCTTGCGATTTCGATTTCGGCCGCCGTACCGTGCGAAGCTCAAAACTGCATTTCCTCGACAGCCGCTGTTTTGAGAGCCGGGTGGTATCGGAGTTGTACCGGAATTCGAAGCACGCCGGTGCACCGGAGGGCCTGCGATATTGGCGAGACTCCAACGGATTGGAAGTGGCCCTCGTGTATCAACCGGCCGGTGCTCCGCCCATGGGCATATCTATCGTGGAGTCGCCGAACCCATTGGATTTCGCCAGAATTGAACGATGGATGAAGTTGGCGCGCGGCCGTTCCGCCGCAATGGTGTCTGCACGAAGCTTTGGTCCGCAACGCGGGCCCATCCTGCGCTATGCCCTGCAGGGGCTTTGAAGCGTATAGCTGAATGTCGACGCCGATTTCCGGGCGCGCATCACCCTATTGGTAATCTGAAATAAGTGGAAGAAGAGGTAATCGGTAAAGCGTACGACTCGCGCCTGATGGGACGGCTGCTGAAGTACATGCGGCCGTATCGGCGGACGGTGGTGTATTCACTGCTGCTGATGCTGGCCAGCGCGATCGTCCAGATTCTGGGGCCGCTGATCACGAAGATGGCGGTGGACCGCTACCTGGCGCCTTCCCGGACGACGCTGCACACGCCCTTCGATGGTTTTCTCGCTGGCGATCCGTGGACCGGGATGGCGCAACTCTCGGCGATCTATTTCGTCGCGATCCTGATCGGATTCTTGTGCGACTTCGGGCAGACGTATCTGATGCAGTGGACCGGTCAGCACGCGATGTTCGATCTTCGGCGCCAATTGATGACGCATCTCCAGCGGTTGGACATCGCCTACTACGATCGCAATCCGGTAGGGCGGCTGATCACTCGCGTTACCACCGATGTCGACGTCCTGAACGAGTTGTTCGCTTCGGGCCTGGTGATGATCGTCGGCGACATCCTGATGCTGAGCTTCGTCGTCATCGCGATGTTCCAACTCAGCCCCGGCATGACGGGTCTGCTGCTGGCGGTGATGCCGGTGGTCGTATTCTTCACCGTCTTGTTCCGGCGCACCGTCTCGCTCAGTTACCGCAAGATCCGCGTCGCGATCGCCCGCATCAACAGCTATTTGCAGGAGCACGTCAACGGAATCGCCGTGCTTCAGTTGTTCAATCGGGAAGAACGCAGCAAGCAGGAGTTCGAACGCATCAACCGCATCCACATGGAAGCGTTCAAGGAATCGATTACCGCCTATGGCTGGTTCTATCCGGTGGTGGAATTCCTCAGCATGCTCGCGCTGGGAATGCTGCTGGCCTATGGCGGTTTCCGCGTGCGCGAAGGGGCGCTGACGATCGGCGTCCTGGTCGCATTCTTTCAATACGGCCTACGCTTCTTCCGCCCCATTCAGGATCTGAGCGAAAAGTACAACATACTTCAGGGCGCAATGGCGGCCAGCGAGCGGATTTTCAAACTGCTCGACACCCCGGTCGACATCAACAGCCCGGCGGACGCGCAGCTTTCCGCCAATCGGTCGGCCGAAATTGAGTTCGATCACGTGTGGTTCGCTTACAACGATCAGGACTGGGTCTTGCGCGATGTCAGCTTTCGAATACACCCGGGCGAGACGATCGCAGTGGTTGGGCATACCGGGGCAGGGAAGACGACGATCACCAGTTTGCTATTGCGCTTTTACGATGTGCAGAAGGGCACGATCCGGGTCGGCGGTGTCGATATCCGCGAAATGAACCTTCAGGATGTCCGGCGCAATTTTGGCATCGTCCTTCAGGACGCGTATCTCTTCACGGGGACCCTGGCGGGCAACATTCGGCTCGGAACCGAGGGAATCTCGGACGGAGAACTTGAGGATGCCGCCGACCGCGTGAACCTCCTCGAATTCGTCAACCGGCTTCCCGAGGGCTTCGCCCAGCCCGTTCGCGAGCGCGGGAACGGCTATTCCACGGGGCAAAAGCAGTTGGTCAGTTTCGCGCGGGCGCTGGCTCACGACCCGCGGATTCTGATTCTCGATGAAGCGACCTCAAGTGTCGATACGGAAACCGAGTTCCTGATTCGGGACGCGCTCACGAACCTGGTGGAAGGACGCACATCCATCGTCATCGCACACCGTTTATCAACGATTCAGCGCGCTCACCGGATTCTCGTGATGCACAAGGGGCAACTGCGAGAGAGCGGGACGCACCAGGAACTGCTGGCGACCCGCGGCATCTATTACAAGCTGTACCAGTTGCAGTATAAGGATCAGGAACTGCCGGTTCGGGAGGTTTCCCCCGCGCCGCTCGTCGTGGAGACCGAGCAATCCGGAGCTTTCGACTGATCGGCATCCTCCGGTTTCTCTGACGGCAGGGTGAAATAGAACGTGGCACCCCGGCCCGGTTCCGACTCCGCCCAGATGCGGCCGCCGTGCTCCTCGATGATGCGCTTGCAGATCGCGAGTCCGACCCCGGTGCCCGGGTACCGGTCCCGGTGCAGCCTTCGGAACAGGCCAAAGATGCGACTGGCGTGTTCCGGTTCGAATCCGATGCCGTTGTCGGCGACGGAGAATACCCATTCGCGAGGTTCAAGTCGCGCCGATACGTGAACCCGCGGCGGCTGGCCATCCACATACTTGAGGGAGTTTTCGAGCAGGTTCTGGAAAACCTGGGCGAGCCGTACGGGATCGGCCCACACCGTGGGTAGCGGATCCCATTCGATCAGCGCCCCTGCCTTTTCCTGCATCCCGGCGAGATTCAACAGCGCGTTACGCAGAGCCGCGTTGGCGTCGACCGCCACCCGAGGTTCAACGGCTCCGTGGACGACGCGAGAATACTCGAGCAGATCGCGAATCAATTGGTGCATTCGCTCCACGCCGTCTTCGACGAATCGGATGTACTCGTCGGCCTCCGCGTCGATCTTGCCGGCGTACTTCCGGGCGAGCAGTTGCGTGAACGACTTGATGGTGCGCAGCGGTTCGCGCAAATCGTGACTCGCGGCATAAGCAAATTGCTCGAGTTCCTGATTGGACCGCAACAGCGCTTCATTAGCGCTCGCCAGTTCTCGTGCCTTCTCTTCCGCTTCTGCCCGGGCGGCGCGCTCCCTCAGTAGCAGGGTGTTGCGCTCCTCCTCCGCGCGGCGGCGTTCTCTTCGCTCGGCAGCCTCGGAAAGGGCCCTTCGCACTGCCGGCGCCAACCGGTCCAGCTTCTGTTTAAGGACGTAGTCGGTTGCGCCCCGGTGAAGGCAGTCGATCGCGACTTCCTCTCCCATGGTGCCCGATACGAAAATGAAGGGCAGTTCCGGGCGTCGGGAACTCGCGATGGCCAGCGCCGAAATTCCATCGAACTCCGGTAGCGAATAATCTGCCAGGATAATTTCGATGTCCGTCGACTCGAGCGCCCGCTCGAAACCGTCGCGCGTCTCCACTCGCCGGATCCGGCACTCCAGGCCGCCTCGCTCCAGATTCGCCATTTCCAAATCGCAATCGAGGGCGCTGTCCTCCAGCATGAGAATGCGAACTACTCCCATAGCTACTCCAGTCTCGGTTTGAGACTGCCGGGAGGCGGCTCGTTCAGAACGGCCCAGAACCCGCCGAGATCGGAGACAGCCTTGACGAATTCTGAGAAACGGACGGGCTTCACCACATACGCGTTGACGCCCAGATGGTAGCTGCGCAACAGGTCCTGTTCCTCTCGCGAGGAAGTCAACATCACCACGGGGATGCTTCTGAGGGACGCGTTCCCCTTTATGAATTCGAGCACCTGGAGCCCGTCGATTTTAGGCAGCTTGATGTCGAGCAGCACCAGCGCCGGGTTTCCTGTTTCGCGCCCGGCGAACCGGCCCTGGTGGCCCAGGTACTCCATCGCCTCTTCACCGTCTCGTAATGCGATCACTTCGTTGGCCAGTCGCGCCTTCTCAAGCGCTACCAGCGTAAGTTCCAGGTCCTTGGGGTTGTCCTCCACCAGGACGATGGGTTTCAACTCGCTCATGCAATCCTCTCGGGGATTCTCTTTGAGATCGTTAGATAGAAGGCAGCGCCGGCGCCCGGCTCGCCTTCGGCCCACGTGCGTCCGCCGTGCCGGGCCGCGATGCGCCGTACATTTGCGAGGCCGATGCCGGTGCCTTCGAACTCCTCCATCCGGTGCAGCCTTTGAAAAATACCGAATAACTTGTCGACGTAGCGGGGATCGAACCCCACGCCGTTGTCACGCACCGAGAACACCCACTCGCTTTCGCCTTCATCGGCGGCGATCTCGATGACGGCCCGATCGCGTTGACGCGTGTACTTCAGGGCATTGGATACCAGATTTTGAAACGCCGTGCGGAGCATCAGCAGGTCGCCTCTGATGGTGGGCATTTCTTGGACCCGCCATTCCACGTTGCGCCCGCGCGCTTCCAGTGCGAAATCGCCGATCGTTTCCGCGGTCAACTTGGCCATGTTCACTTCCGAAACGCTCAACCTCGACCGCCCGATGCGCGAGAAACTCAAGAGGTTATCGACCAGCGTCCCGGCAAATTGCGCCGATTCGATGATGGTTTCGATGTAGCGCGATGAGCGCTCATCCAGTTGGCCCTCCAGGTAATCGCGCAGCATCTCCGCGTAGCCGACGATGTGCCGGAAAGGCGCTCGAAGATCGTGAGAAACGGAGTATGAAAAGGCCTCGAGTTCCTGATTGCTGCGCTGAAGGTCCGCGGAGAGTTGGCCGAGTTCTTCGGCCTTTCTGAGCACCACTCCGACAATCGCATTCCGGAACTCGCGCGCGGTCTCGACGTCTCCGGCGTGCCAGGGCTTCGAGCGGCCCCGCACGGTTTCTTTCCAGGCTTCGAACGATTTTCGAGGATGCAGCCGTCCTGGTTCTTCGTCAGAGGGCGAAACCGCCTTGTTGGGATCGCCGCCCCAGGTCACGGTTCGGACCACTTCCGGCCGGAACCACACCACGAAACTGCGATACAGCTTAGAGATCGAAATCGCCAGGATTCCGCTTGCCACGGCCTCGATGTCGGCACCGTCGGGTACGTCTTGCGAGGCGCGATCGGTGCAGAAGAGGTCTTCGCGCCCTCTGCTTACCAACCAGTCCGTCAACGCGAGCACATGTTGCTCGCTGGGTGTCGCGCCGATCAACGAGCAGTTGCCTTCCCAGACGATGGCGGCGCCGCCGGCAGCGGCGAACGCCAGCAACTCACCCGGATGATGCCTCAGCCCTTCCATGAACTGGTCGTGCTCGGTCATGTACGCGAGCAGTTGCGTCATGATCGACTTGTTTCGGATCCGGCGCTCGTACTCGGCTCTCTCCGTCAGAGTAACGACGATGCTCGAAAGCGCCTGTGCCGCAAAATCGCAGGCTTCACGAATTCCGATCGGAGCCGCGCGCGGTGTGCGGTGATGGCATGAAATCAGGCCCCACAGTTTTCCTGCCGCGACAATTGAAAACGACATGGATGTCGCGACACCCATATTCTGCAGGTACTCCAGATGTACCGGCGATACGCTGCGCAAAACCGAGTAACTCAAATCCAGCGGGAGCCCGGTGCGAGGACTCAACTCCGGAACAACCGGAGACGGACGGTAGCTCGCGTCTGCGATTAACCGTGTGCGGCTCAACCGGTATAGTTCACGCGCTTGCGGCGGAATGTCCGAGGCGGGGAAGCAGAGATCGAGGTACGGAGTCAACTCGGGGTCGCGATCCTCCGCGATCACATGACCGTTCCAGGCGTTATCGAATTGATAGACCAGGACGCGGTCGAATCCTGTGAGTTGACGTACATGCCGTACGGTCGCCATCGCCGCCTCGCGCGCCGTATGCGCTTCGTGCAATCGCGCCAGGTTCTTGCGAAGCTGCGGAATCAGGTTGGGGAGATTCTCGGGATGCTCGACGGCGGGTTCGAACTCGACAATTAATGTCCCTCGATAACGATGAGCGAGAACGTGGAATGTGCGGCCGTTCAGTTCGACGGTATCGAGAAGCGTCGGAGCCTGTTCGATGCCGTTTGACGAAATCGCCGAGACGACACATTCTGCTGCCTCGTCACCCAGCACCGTAGCGAGAGGTCTGCCCACCACATCCGAGACGATCTTACCCATCAACGCCTCGACGGTCTCACTGATCTGCAGAACCGTGAAATCGTGGTTCTCGTCTAGGCACATCAGCACACCGTGGGGCTGAATCGCCCCGGGAATGTGGATCGGTTCTCGCGCACAGGCTTCGAGATCGGGTGGCTCGGTGTCGTGATTTGCCGTCACCCCACCAGATCCTCCGTCAACCAATCTCGGAAAGCCGTGAAAGTCCGAACGGCCGCCGCGACCGCTTCGGAACCGATGATGTGCGAACTGCGCCATCGGATATGGTCCAGGAACGCGCGCCACATGCGGCCCGATTCAGCGCCGTAGCCAGCGAAGAACATGTGACCCTCCGCCCGGACCGGACTGTCCGACGCCTCCAGGTTTCGAGCGATGATCTGCCCTCCGAGCGTGGCCCCTTCCATGACGTACATCGCGCCGAGTCCGGACGCTTCAGAAAGCAGTTGCGGCTCACCGGGCCAGATCGATACATCCGCAATGTCGATATCCGCCATTGAGAGATCGTGCACCAGATAGGGGATCTTGCGTCTGGGCGCGGTGAAGATCGGGTCCCCCACCGCACGATGGGCAGCCGGCTCCCAAACCGCATAAAGACCGTACATCTTCGACAGGATCTTGCGGTAGAGCTCTTTGGAAATCGGGGAATCGCCCAGCCCTAATCTCGAATCCACCTCCGAATGGATGCGCTTTGTAACCCGCTTCAGCGTCGCCGGGAGATCTTCGCTATCGCCTGGACTCTTTACACGGCTGTCGGGTTCAGCCGAGCTTTGACCGAATCGCAGAAACGCTGTCCTCGCTTTTCAGTAATTGCACGGCTTCGAAAAGCCGATGCAAATCGCGCGGCGGGCCACAACCATAACCCGCCCTGTAACATAGACGCGAGTGGCGTTCGCTTTTGTACACTGCCTCGACGATCGGCAACACGCCGAAAGAGCGGATGTCTCAGGCTATTCTCGAACGTGACCTCGAGGTGCGTACAGCAGTTATTCAGAGGTACTTATATTAGGATGCACTCCCGTTTTGTCGCCGCCGCTTTCGCCTGGGGTGAGCTGCTCTGGTTGAGGAACTAACAGTGAGCGCGGGCGACCAGAAGCATCAGCGATAGCCCGCTGCCTGCAATTCGAACAGTTCCGCGTACCTCCCGCCCAACGCGACGAGTTCCCTATGGGTTCCCTGCTCGGTGATACACCCATTCTCCAGGACGAGAATCCGGTCGGCCATGCGGACTGTGGAAAACCTGTGGGAAATCAGAACTGCCATCTTGTCTTGCGTCAAGTCGGCAAAGCGCAGGAAGACTTCGTACTCGGCACGGGCATCCAGGCTGGCGGTCGGCTCGTCGAGAATCAGGACCTGTGCGTCGCGCATATAGGCTCGGGCGAGCGCGATCTTCTGCCACTGCCCGGCCGACAGATCGACGCCCGTTTCGAATCGCCTGCCGAGCATTTGATCGAACCCGAGCGGCAGCGAATCGACCACGGTATCGGCCAGGCTCTTGTGCGCCGAAGTCTCGATACGGCTCTGGTTCGCGAGTTCCTCGATTCGGCCAAGTCCAATATTCTCGCGAACTAACATGTCATATCTCATGTAGTCCTGGAATATGACCCCGATCTCGCCGCGGAGGTCCTCCACGTTGTAATCCCGCAGGTCGGCGCCGTCCAGCAAGATAGCTCCGCCGGTCGGATCGTACAACCGGGCGAGCAGTTTGACCAGCGTGGTTTTGCCGGCGCCATTTTCCCCGATGAGTGCGATCTTCTCTCCGGCATCCAGGCGGAAGCTAACGTTCGTGAGCACGTTGTGCTCGGAGCCAGGATAGGCGAACGAGACGTTGCGGAACTCGAATCCGCTCTGTATCGGTCGTGGAGCGGACAGGGAATCGGGCCGCGACTGGATCTGCGGCTTCACTTCAAAGAAGTCAAATAAGTCCTTGATGTATAAAGCTTGTTCGGCGATATTGTTGAGACTGGAGAACAGGCTCTCAATCAATCCTCGCGACCGCGAGAAGGCTCCCGCGAGAAACGTCAGGTCGCCGATGGTGAGCTGCCCTATGATGGTGCGATAGATGATGAACCCGTACGCAGTGTAATAACCAGCGGTGGGCAGCAGGTTCAGCATCGACCCGCTCACCGCTCTCCGAATCGCTAACGCCTTATTTTCCTGATAGAAACGCTCGAAGAGCTGACGTGATCGTTCAACCAGCCAATTCCCGATTCCAAAGACCTTCACTTCCTTCGCACTCTGGTTGCTGGCCCCCAGCAGGCGGAGATAGTCCAGCTCTCTGCGTTCCGGGGTCCACCGATAGAGGATGGAGTACGCCAGCATAGTGAATCGCGTTTCGCCGAGAAAGGCCGGGACCACGGTGGCTACGAGCAGCAGGAAGAACCAGGGCGAAAAGTAAATCACCGCTCCCGAAAGCGAAGCCAACGTGATGATCTGCTGGCACATATTCGCCAGCACGGCGAGCATTCCCAACCGGGCGGTGGTCTGGCGCCGTGCCCGCTCCATCTTGTCGTAGAACACCGGATCTTCGAACGAAACCAGGTCGAGCTGAGTGGCGTGTTGCATCAAGCGGAGGCTGACGTGATTCGTGAACCTGTCGCCCAGCAGACTGTCGCACAATCCGGTCGCGCGGCCCAGAAGATCGCTCGCGACCGCCAGAGCAATTTCGAACGCCAGGAACATCCAGACATTGCGTTCCGGGCGAGGATGGACGATCTGGTCGATAATCAGCTTGGCGACCCAGAGTTGTACCACTGGGATGAATGCTGCGGCGAGGCGGAGGACGAGAGTCGCTGTTGTGAGCAGTGCACTCGTCTCCCAGACCATGCTCAGAAGCGGTGGGACGTTCGATAACGCACGGAGACGGTCGCGCCAGGACTGGGAGGAGGGAGCGGTAGCGTGAGGTCCTGGGGGCCGTCCTGGGTTCATGATCCGAGTGTAACGGGAAGACCTGAGACGCCGAAAGCTCGCCTTTTGGGCGAGCTTTCAGACTCCCCCGTTTTACCGGGGTGATGTATTGGGAGAATCAGATTCAACGGCACGCAACCGTCAGAACCTGTTTGATGATTGGATATTAGGGCTCCGGGAGAACGCTGTCAACTGGAAATTCCGACGTTCAAAATTCAGCCGCAAACCCTTCTACAATGGCTACTTGGAAGGTTGCCCGGTTTTCCTCAGATTGTGGAAAACACATTCGCCCATGCGTTCCGCACGTGTGATTTTGCTTCTAACGTGGAGAAAACGGGAGCGTTAGCGACCCGCCTTTCATTGTCCGCAAATTGTACGTAGAGCAATTTTGCCACCGTTTGAGGACGGCGGTGAAATTCACTTGCCCTCGAGGTGCAGGCTGATCATGGCGTCGCCGTCCGCCTTGGCGCCGCGCCGCGAAATGATCCGAACCGCCGCGAACAACCCCCCGGATAGAATGCAGAACAGGATGATGATGCCCGCCAGCATCATCATGTCCAACACCGCCTTCGCAAAGCTTCGGGCATCCGTACCGGGCGCTTTTTCGTTCAGCGTGACCGACGCTTCGTAGTTCACCTTCGCCAGCAGCCGCTCGGCCGAATCCGCATCGGTGACCTTCGGAACCATCACCACTAACGATCCGGTTCGTTTCGCCATAACCCCGGACAGCTTTCGGAACGCTTCGGACTGCTCCCGAGCCATGTTCGGAACCGGGTAGCTGAAAATGGCGAGTCCCATTTCACCGTTCTTGGTCTGATAGCGCCCGAACTGCGCCTCCGCGCTCAGGTGGAAGGCGGCGACGGAAGGTGGAATGTCCGGCATCGCCTCGTGAAGCGACACAGGCCCCACGATATACCGCTGGGAGTTTGGAATCAGATAATCCTGCGGCAAATAGGTGCTGATCACCGGCAATGGAGAATTCTCGTAGCGCACCAGCCCGAGGTACAGAGTGGCCAACTGGTCGTCGTTGAGCTGTTTTCCGGTGAGCTGTAGAACGTAGTTGCCATGGGCGACGATGAGTATCCCATCCGGTGTGCGGGCGGCTACCTTGTCGAGTTCGGTCGTTACGGGTTTCGCAGCCCCCGGACGGATTTTGTCGAAAGCGGCCAACGCCCCTGTCGAATCGCGGAAGCGCCAGGCCACCACGTGGACCGGGCCATACGTTGCCGACTCGCCTTCATCGAAACCATACTCGGCAAACAGCGCGGGATCGGGCGGCTGAACCGCTTTGGAATCCACCTTCTGCGCCGAAGCGAGCTCCGCGGGCAACAGCGCCGCCTGTGCGGCGGCCCCAGGGGCCAGCAACAGCACCAGGTATCGAACGCCCGCGGCACGCGTGATACTGGTTATGCTCCGCAACATTTTTTGTACTTCTTCCCGCTTCCGCAGGGACAAGGATCGTTTCTTCCGGCCTTCTTCTGCGCGATTACGGGCTTGTTGCCCGCCGCCGAACCATCGCCGCCGGCGAAGGTCAACTCCGCGAGCTCCTTTTCCTTCTTCCGCTGGATGTTTTTGGTGAAATCCAGGGCCGCGTTTTGGGCCTCGCGGCTGGGTTGGGACGCCACAGCCACGGGCTCCTGCTCCCCCCCGTCCTCATCGTCTTCGTAATCGTCGATGTCCGGATAAGGCAGGTTAGGACGACCGCCCTCTTCGACGCGCTGGAGGAAGAACAGGAATCGCACCGTTTCGTCTTCGATGCGCTCGATCATGTCGTCGAACAGCAGCTTCGATTCCTTCTTGTATTCGACCAGCGGATCTTTCTGACCGTAGCCCCGCAGGCCGATGCCTTCCTTCAGGTGGTCCATCGACAGCAGGTGATCTTTCCACTGGTTGTCGATGACGTTCAACATCAGCATGCGCTCGGTTTCGCGCATGAGTTCCGGAGTGAGCAGCGATTCCTTTTCGAGGTAGCGCTTCTCCAACTGGTCGTAGACGGCGGTCTCCATCTCGCGACGCTCGAGTTGAGCCAGTTCCTGAAGGTTGATCTTGACGCCGAACTGAGTGAGGATGTCGGACTGAAGGCCCGTCCAATCCCAGTTCTCCATGTGCTGATTTTGCGGGCAGCGCTGATCCACGCAGGACCCGACGATGTTTTCGACAATCTCGAGAACGCGCTTCTTCTGGTCCTGACCTTCAAGCAACTGCCGGCGCCATCCATAGATGGCCTGGCGCTGCTTGTTCATCACGTCGTCGTACTCGAGAATATGCTTTCGAGCGGCGAAGTTCTGCGCCTCAACGGCTTTCTGCGCGGCCGCGATCCGCTTCGTGATGAGCTTCGATTCGATCGGCACGTCTTCTTCCATGCCGAGCCGCAGCATCAGGTTCTGCATGCGCTCACCGCCGAAGATGCGGAGTAAATCGTCCTGCAGCGAAAGGAAGAATCGCGAACTGCCGGGGTCGCCCTGCCGGCCCGCGCGTCCACGCAACTGATTATCGATACGGCGGGACTCGTGGCGTTCCGTGCCGACGATATGCAAGCCGCCGAGCGCGATCACTTCGTCGTGCTCCTTCGCGGTCTCGGCTTTGAACCGGTCGTACACCTCGTCCCATTCGGTGCGTTCCGGAGTACCGACCGCGGCGATCTGCAGAACGTCGGGGTCTTTGTTCTGCTTGCGGAGATACTCCTTCGTCATGAACTCGGGGTTGCCGCCGAGCAGAATATCGGTACCGCGGCCGGCCATGTTTGTGGAAACCGTCACCCCGTTCTTGCGTCCGGCCTGCGCGACAATCAACGCTTCACGCTCGTGATTCTTCGCGTTCAGGACTTCGTGCTTGACGCCCATCCGCTTCAAAATTCCCGAGAGCTTTTCGGACTTTTCGACCGAGATCGTGCCCACCAGAACCGGCTGGCCCTTCTCGTTCAATTCCTTAATCTCTTTCGCCGCGTTCCGGAACTTTTCATCCTCCGTCCGGTACACGACGTCGGGATTTTCGACGCGGAGCAGCGGACGGTTGGTGGGAATGACGACCACGTCGAGGTTGTAGATCTTCTGGAATTCCGCCGCTTCCGTTTCGGCTGTACCGGTCATGCCGGCCAGTTTTTTGTACATGCGGAAGTAGTTCTGGAAGGTGATCGTCGCCAGCGTCTGGTTCTCGCGTTGGATCTTCACGCCTTCCTTGGCTTCGACCGCCTGGTGCAAACCATCGCTCCAGCGGCGGCCCGGCATGAGACGGCCCGTGAACTCATCGACGATGATGATCTCGCCGTCCTTAATTACGTAGTCCTTGTCGAGATGGAACAGAACGTGGGCCTTCAACGCCTGCTCCACGTGGTGCTTCCATTCCATGTGCTCGATGTCCCACAAGCTGGGCAAGGCGAGCATGCGGGCGCATTTGTCAAAACCTTCTTCGGTCAGCGCCACCGAGCGGTGCTTCTCTTCAACCGTGTAGTCGCCGGTGTAGTACTTCTCCCCAGGCTCTTTGCCTTCAATCACCTCGCCGCGAACCAGTTTCGGGATGATCCGGTTGACCTTGTAGTATTTGTCGGTCGATTCTTCGCTCGGTCCGGAGATGATCAGCGGGGTTCGAGCCTCGTCCACCAGGATCGAGTCGACTTCGTCGACGATCGCGAAGCTATGCGCTCGCTGGACACAGTCCTCGAGCCGGAACTTCATGTTGTCGCGGAGGTAGTCGAAGCCGAACTCGTTATTGGTTCCGTACGTGATATCGGAGTGGTAGGCGCGCTGGCGCTGGTCCTCGTCGAGGTCGTGAACGATTACGCCTACGCTGAGGCCGAGGAACTGGTAGATCCGGCCCATCCATTCCGAGTCGCGTTTCGCCAGGTAGTCGTTGACGGTGACGACGTGAACTCCCTGGCCGCCGAGTGCGTTCAGGTACACGGGTAGCGTGGCCACCAGCGTCTTGCCTTCACCGGTCTTCATCTCGGCGATTTTGCCGCGGTGCAGGACCATTCCGCCGATGAGCTGCACGTCGAAATGACGCATTTTAAGCGTGCGCCATCCGACTTCGCGACAGACCGCGAACGCGGGGATCAGCAGGTCGTCGAGACTCGCGCCGTTGGCGAACTGCTGTTTGAAGTCCGCCGTCTTGGCGGCCAACTCAGCATCGGAGAGCTTCTGCATCTCGGGTTCGAGATCGTTAATTGCGGCGATGATCGGGCGCATCCGCTTTATTTCGCGCTCGTTCTTCGTCCCGAAAACTTTCGCGAGAATCGCGTCTACCATGGGTACCTGAACTCTATTCTACCGTGGGGTGCCAAGCGGCCCGGCGGGAAATTTATATCTAAGCATTTGATGCGCGACGACTTTTCGCCGTTGCAATCGGCCCGCGCAGCCCGGGATCGGATGCTGTATTATTTTCCTCACGGACGCGAAAACCTAAGTACCTCAATCGGGTGGAACGGAGAATATGGAAGCACCCCACGATTTTGAACTGCAGATGCGGCGCCTTCCCGGCCAGAGCGGGTATCTTGTTGATGTCGAGTCGACAACCGGCCCCGCGACGGCCTTTTCAACCCTCGACACCAAAGAACCGGAGTTCTTCGACCTCTACGGGAGCGTGCTGGCCACCGCGGCCGACTACGACTCGCGCGAGAAGTTCGGTAAAAGGTTATTCAAGGAAGTCTTCATCGACGCGGTCCGCGATCGCTGGGTGGATTGCCGGGCCCGTGCGGAAGCGGCCGGCCGGAGGCTCCGGCTGCGCCTGCGGATCGAAGACCCCGATCTGGCGGTGCTGCCCTGGGAACTGCTCTGCGACGACGACTTCCTGTCGGCTTCAGGCGACGTGTGGGTCTCCCGCTACCTGCCGATCTCCGAACCTCGCCCGTCCGTGATCAACGGCAAGGCGAAAGTTCTTGTCGTTGTCGAGAACCCGCCGGATCAGCCGGTGCAGGACGAGCTCGTCGATCGTCTCAAGAAATCGCTCGAAGGTGTCGCGGAGCAGTTCGCGCCCCCCGTCTTCCTCACCAACCCCGACGTCGCCGACATCAATACCGAGATGTTGAAAGGCTACGAAGTGGTTCACTATATCGGGCACGGCAAAAAGGACGCGATGTTGGTTACCGCTGGTGGTGATTGGGTGGTGAAAGATGCGCGCGAGTTTGCCGCGCTGTTCACCGGACACTCCAGCATCCGCCTGGTGATCATGAATGTTTGCGGCGGCGGACCGACGACCACCTTCGGATTGATCTCGGGTATAGGCCCGTTGCTCGCTGCGCGCCGCATTCCGGCGGTGATCGCCATGCAGTACAACACGGTGCTTCAGACCACCGCGGCGGATTTCAACCATAGCTTCTATGCGGCGCTGGCGCAGTCCTGCCCGGTGGATACGGGCGTCAACTCCGCGCGCCAGGCGCTACGGGCCAAAAACCAAAGCACACGCGATTGGAGCACGCCGGTCCTTTATATGTGTACGCGCACCGGCCGCGTGTTCGATTTCGTGAAGGGAGAGCAAGACGCGGCACGGCGTACGGTCGAAGTCGAACTCGAGCGCGCGGGCGAACTCGCGGGGAAGTACAAGGTACTGCTCGAAACCCTGTCCGGCATCGCGACCACGGCGCGTTCCATCGAGGCGGCCCGCACAATCGAAAAGAAGGTCGGCTCATTGCGGTTGCTGATCACCATGGTCGAGACCGCCAAAAAATTCCAGTGGCCGCAGGAGCAGGTCTCGACTGCCATCGAGGAATGGGAGAACGCGCGCGATACGACGCTCGCCGAACTCGAGACGGCTCTGGACGGGCAAACGGAGGGAACTTTTTGGTGGACCACGTTGAAGACCGAGTTTCCGTCCGTCATTTTCGACTTGCGCCAGAATAACTTCGGGCTGGTTGCGGCGACACTGCAGAAGATCGCCGGTGCCATGAGCCAGTGCGAAGCCTGGTCGCAAAAGATTCTGCGTGACGGATTGAAATCGATCAGAGAAGGAGCGCAAACGACGGTCTCGCGCATGAGCCCTTCGTAAACATGGGTGGAGCGAATGTATCTATCGGTTGATCAAGGCGTATTCGACGATATCGATGTCCGGTTGATTCCGGTGGCAGGCTCTCAGTACATCTCCGAGATGCAACTGCCGAACGGCAGCATATACACGGATGTTTTGACGCAGCCAACCGACGACCAGTGCCGGATATGGGGCGAGATGGACGACCCGCGCGAGTATGGCACGGCCCTGTTCGATTGGTTGTTCCCGGAATCGTCGCCGCGCGGCGCGGATTCGCTGCGTGCCGGTCTGATGCGCGCCCGGTGGGACTCGGAATCCATGCAGGAGCGATCGTTGCACCCTGCCGGCAAAATCCGATTTCGCTTATCTCTTGACCCGCGTTCGCGCAAACTGCACAAGCTCTGGTGGGAAGCGATGTACGATCCCACGCGCTCGGCTGAGTGCAGCCTGCAGATGGCGATGTCGCGGCTCGTGAATACCGGCATTGGCCGCATGTGGCCGGTATCCGAACAGAAGCTGAGGATCCTGGTGGTTACGTCCAATCCGTCCGGGCTCGACCAGTACGACTGCAAACCCGTCGACGAGACGTTCGAGAAGGAATTGTTAGCCCAGGCGCTCGCGCCTGTCGGCTCGCGGCTCGAGTTCGAAACCATGGCGACTCCCAGCGTATCGGCACTCGCTTCGCGCATACGGGTCACGCCGGAGCCCCACATGATCTACGTACTGGCGCATTCGATTTACGACGAGAAGGGCGAAGGGTCGATGCTGTTCTGCGGCCCTGACGGTGCCGCGGAACCGGTGCCGTTCATGGAAATGGTCCGGGTGCTTGCGCCTGAGCGTGGCGGCCATGCCCCGCGCCTCGTCTTTCTTGCGGTTCCGCTGTCGGCCAAAGTCGACTACGACAACACGCTCGCAACCTTGGGCCCGGCCATTGTTTCGGCGGGCGTCCAATCCGTTATTGCGGTTCATGCGCCCTATCCGACAGAAATGCTGCTCGCGTTCTCGGAGGCGTTATTCCAGCACCTCGTGCTCCGTGGGGAGCCGATCGAGAAGGCTACGATGCTGGCTCGCGCCGCGGTGTTCCGGCCTGGACACTGGGGCTGGGCTTATCCTGTCCTCTATCTGGGCACACCCGACGGCACGCTGTTTCAGCCTCTGCTCGCGGACGTCGAGCCCTCATTTGCAGACGTGGCGAGTAAGCTTCGACCGAAGGCATAGACGATGGCGTTTGATGAGAAGAATATTCAGACTCTGCGGGACGGTCTGAAAGAAATCAATGAGGCGAGCACGAAGGTGCGCAACTCATCGGAGTTGCAGGAGCGGTTGCAGAGCATTTCGCGCCAGGGTGAGATGTTCAAAAAATTGCTGGCCGACCCGGACCAAGCGATTCTGACGGCGTATTGGGAACTGGTGCAGGACCAGATCCGCAATGTCCGTTTGTTCCTCGATACCAAGCAGGAGTCCATGGCGAGCGAGGAAGTCGACCGGCTGGTGAAGCAGGCCGAAGCGGTGGCCCAGGATCTCGCCGAGAGCAATATGGGCAACGTGAAAGCGGGCATCATTGGCGTGGCCGGAGCGCTTGGCGCGACGACGAAAGTCTGCCAGACTGTCAGCAATCGCGAGCTGACGAACATCTGGTTGATTTCTGACCGCCTGTTGCACACCTGAGTTTGGCGCGAAATCTGTTGCGAAGCGCCTAAGCCTCGGGCTCTTCGCTGTCGGCCACCGATTCCTGCGGATACAATTCCGACCGCAGCCGTGCAACTACTGGCGACAGTTCTTTTATCGCCTCTTCCGCACGGACGATCATGCGGCCATAAACCGGAGCCGCCCTGCACGATTCGTATTCCTCGGTCGGCGACTCGCGCAATGCCGCAAGCGCCCTTGCAAGGCCGGCGAGCGATATCAGATCGTCGCCTTGAGAGCCCAGCAGCACCGCCAAAAACGGCGCGGTTTCCGGAGCCCGCACCCACTTCTTTAACACCCACGGAGCGGTCTCTCCCATCGATTGAATCAGCGTGGTAAACAGGCCCGGCCAGCGAGTTTCCAACCCGAACAGTGAATCGGTGACCAGGCGCGCGTGGCGTCCCGCAAGTTCAAAGAGGGCTCGATGACTACAGTAAAACATCCCGTAGGTGTTGAGCCAGGCGCACACCGAACCTCGGGGACCCCACCAGAACGACAATGCCGGCGCCATTTTCAGCGCGAATCCCCTTTGCGCGCTAAACAGGATCGGCATCCACACCGGACGCGACGCGGGTGTGTAGGTTTCCGACACGAACTCCAGAGTCTCCTGCCTATAAAGCGCGTCGCCGCACGCGAACCGCACCGACCCCGGCGTCGCAGAGATCACCATCGCGTCGCCGCTCCAGATCGACCCCGGTTCCAGCCGTACGGCCCCGGGTCGAACTATAAATGCGCGTCCGTCGGTGTCCGACAGAGTCTGGAGAGATTCGATCAGCGCCGGAACGCCGAGTGCTACGGGTTGTCGAGCCATCGCAATATTCTCCCCTTTGGGAGACGCCGTTCGCAACGGATTGTGTCAACGCCGGTCTGAACAGGCATAAACTGGAGTTCAGAATCCGATTATGAAAGCTTCGCGACGGACCTTTCTTACTAAATCTCTTACCGGGATTACCCTAGCTGCAGCGACTCGAAAAGCTACACAGGACGCATCTGCAGCCGGCCAGCACTTACTAACGCAACAGAATCCCCAGGTACGCCAACTTCTGGCCCAAATGACGATTGATGAAAAGATCGGCCAGATGACCCAACCCGACCAGATGTACCTCGCCAACCTCGACGACATCGATAAGTATCATCTCGGCTCGCTGTTGAGTGGCGGGGATTCCGATCCTAAGTCCGGGAACGACCTCAAATCCTGGACGGACATGTACGACCGCTATCAACAGCGCGCGCTCAAGACACGATTGCGGATACCGCTTGTGTACGGCGTCGATGCGCTCCACGGTCACAACAATGTGATTGGTGCCGTGATTTTCCCGCACAACATCGGGCTCGGATGTACCCGCGATCCGAAACTTGTCGAACGAATCGCCGCCATCACCGCCGAAGAAGTCCGCGCCACCGGTGTGAACTGGGCCTTCGCCCCATGTGTTGCCGTTCCGCAAGACATCCGGTGGGGCCGCACTTACGAAGGCTACAGTGAATCGCCGAATGTCGTGAAAGCGCTCGGCGAAGCCGCTGTCCTCGGCTTGCAGCACGGCAAGTCGCTCGACCATCCTCTCGCGGTACTGGCCTGCGCCAAGCATTTCGCGGGCGACGGCGGCACAACGTTCGGAACCGGCATGCGTAAGGGCCGCGGGCAGGAGCGCTATCCGCTCGATCGCGGCGATACGCGCCTGGACGAAGCGGCATTTCGCAAACTCCACTTACAGGGCTATGTGAGCGCCATCGGCGCAGGCGCCGGTTCGATCATGCCGTCCTATAGCAGTTGGAACGGCGAGAAATGCTCGGGTAACAAGCATCTGTTGACAGCAATCCTGAAGGATTCGCTCGGCTTCGAGGGCTTTGTCATTTCCGACTACGCCGCGCTAAGCGAATTGCCGGGTACATATAAGGACCAGATACGGCAATCGATAAATGCCGGAATGGACATGGTAATGGTGCCCGACAAGTACCAGGAGTTCTTCAATACCCTGAAGGCCCTGGTGGAAGAACGTACCGTTCCGATGCCGCGGATTGACGACGCGGTCACCCGAATTCTGCGCGCAAAATTCGCCATGGGGCTGATGGATCCCAATCGGTCGCCGTTAGCCGATCGAACCCTTCACAAGACATTCGGTTCGGCCGAGCATCGCGAAGTGGCGCGCGATGCGGTCCGCAAATCGCTAGTGGTTTTGAAGAACGATAGCGGCGTTCTCCCGCTCGCTCCGACCGCGCCTCGCATCCATGTCGCGGGCAAGAGCGCCGACAACATCGGGAACATGTGCGGCGGTTGGACCATCAAGTGGCAGGGCGAAACCGGTGCAGTCACCACCGGCGGCACGACGATTCTGGCGGCGTTCCGTGAGGCCGCGGGTCCGTCCAAGATAACGTATTCCGCAGATGGCGAAGGTGCGAGCGGTGCGACGGTGGGCATCGCCGTCATCGGCGAGACTCCGTATGCCGAGTTCACGGGCGACCGGACCGATCTCCGTCTTGCGCCGGAGGATATCGCGGTCGTGAAGAAACTGAAGAGCGCGGGCATTCCGGTGGTTGTCGTACTCGTCTCGGGCCGGCCGCTGCTGGTCAACGACATTCTTCACGACGCGGACGCGATCGTTGCGGCCTGGCTGCCCGGCACCGAAGGCGGTGGCATCACGGACGTGCTGTTCGGCAAACAAAAGCCCTCGGGCAAATTGTCGTACACTTGGCCGGATGCATCGTCCACCAGTTTTCAGATCGGCCATTCCGGCTACAAACTGTTGTATCCGTTTGGCCACGGTGTGAGATTCTGAACTAACCACCGAAACTGGCCGCCGTCCAACGGCCATGGCCAACGTTGGGCAGGATGTCCGCTATGCCACGCGGGTGCTGAAAAAGGCACCCGCATTTACACTTCTCGCGGTGGCTGTCCTCGCGATCGGTATCGGCGCGAACGCCGCGATATTCAGCCTGGTAGACGCGCTATTGCTGCGGCCTCTGCCGTTTCACGAGCCTACTGAACTCGTCAAACTCTGGGAGCATCCACCCGGCTACGCCCACAACAGCGTGTCCCCTTTGAATTTCCTCGATTGGAGCGAGCAGAACCAGGTGTTCACTTCGATGACCGCCATATCAGGCGGATCGCGAGTGCTTTCCAATCCCCACGGGTCGCCGGAGCGGATTCCCGGACAATCGGTTTCGGTGTCGTTTTTCGATGTCCTCGGAATCGCTCCCGTTGCAGGACGGACATTTGCCGCGAGCGACGTGCGCAACAGAAATGTCGTCGTCATCGGAGAACGGTTGTGGCGCGGCCGGTTCGGCGCGGACGCGGGATTAGTGGGCCGCCCGATTCTCCTGGACGGCGAATCGTTCACGGTAATCGGCGTCGTGCCTGCGCGCTTTCAGATTCTCTATCAGAGCGACCTGTGGACCCCGTTCATCGTCAAACGCAGCCCCGAACAGCGCCAGATGCACTACCTCCAAGTGATCGCGAGACTCAAGCCGGGCGTCGCGATCGAGCAGGCGAGGGCTGCCATGAAAGTGGTTGCCGAAAATATCGCGAGGGTGTCGCCGGAGACGAATAAGGATTGGACGATCACGGTTGCACCACTCCGCGAAGCCCTGGTTGGCCGAGAACTGCGCGTCACTTCGTTGGTGTTGGGGGGCATCGTTGCGTTCGTGCTGCTAATGGCCTGTGCGAACATCGCGAATCTGCTTCTTGCGCGGGGTGCCGCTCGGTGGCGGGAGATCGCGGTTCGATCGTCTCTGGGCGGAACCCGTGCGCGAATCACGGCGCAACTGCTGACGGAGAGCGTTCTGTTAGCCGCCATGGGCGGCGCTGCGGGCCTCACGCTGGCTGTGGCGGTTGTGCGCTCGGCGCCAGCCTTCCTACCGCCGGATACACTTCCCGCCGGCATCATCCCCGAAGTCGATGCGCGGATTTTGTTGTTCTCCGCGGGCATCACACTCGCGACGGGTATCTTGTTCGGACTGGCCCCGGCCTGGCAGGCCGGACGGCTTTCGATCGCGGAAGCGTTGCGATCCGGCGGACGGACGCTAACGGGCGCAACCGGTTGGTTTCGCGCCGCGCTCGCGGCGGGACAAATTGCGATTGCGGTTGTGCTGGTCACCGGTGCCGGACTGCTGTTGCGCACGCTTGTTTCCATCAACCGGGTGGATCCGGGGTTCCACGCGCCGAACGTTTTGACTATGAACCTCCAACTGCCGTTGAAGCGATACCCGTCGCCCGAGGACGCATTGCGGCTCTACGAAGCGATCGAGCACGAAATCGACACTCTGCCCGGCGTACGCTCTGTAGGATTCGGCACGAACCTCCCGGCCGACGGTTGGGACATCGGCCAGGGCTTCGAAGTGATTGGACGGCCGGCATCACACGAATCGTTGCAACCTGCCGCGCACTACCAGATGGTGAGTCCCCGGTATTTCCGCACGCTCGGAATTCCGATCGTCGCGGGTCGTTCCTTCAACGATCGCGACACACCTTCGGCCGCTCAGGTTTGCATCGTGAACCAGGAGTTTGTTCGACGCTATCTTCAGGGACTCGATCCTCTCACCGCCCGAGTCAAGATTCAGGCCATGAACCCGAAGGGCCCCACCCCGGTGGTTCGCGACATCGTCGGCGTGTCGGAGCAGGTTCGGGTGGAGGGACTCGCTGAGCACGAAAACGCGGCCGAAGTCTACGTGCCGCTCAAACAGAACCCATGGTATGGGTCGGTGGTTGCGATACAAGCTGTCGGCGATCCCGGATCGCTTGTGAACCCGGTGAAAGCCGCCATCGCCCGGGTAGACAAGGATCAGCCGGTGACCCGCGTCCGCACCATGGACGAAGTTGTCGCCGAATCGGTAGCGCAACCACGATTCCGGGCGGAATTAGTCTCCGCATTTGCGCTGCTCGCTCTCACGCTCGCATCGGTCGGTGTTTTCGGAGTAATCGCATTTGCGGTATCTCAACGAACCCGGGAATTCGGAATCCGGACCGCGCTCGGCGCGCGCCCTTCCGACGTTGTCCGCCTAGTGATGTCGAACGGATTGCGGATCACCGCGGCGGGTGTTGCATGTGGCCTGATCGGTGCGGCGGCGCTGACGCGGTCGTTGCAGGCACTGCTATTCGGCGTCACGGCGTCCGATCCGTTTACGTTCGTGATGGCGCCGGCAGTACTGGCGGCTGTAGCACTGGCCGCGTGCATCGCTCCGGCATTTCGCGCGAGCCGCGTCGATCCCGCTGTCACGCTTCGTCAGGAGTGAAGCTGCCATCATAGTGGCGAATGGACACTCGCTGGCTCGACCAAGCGCGCCGTCTCCAGGCGATTGCCCAGACGGGGCTCACCTACGCGACCGATCAATTCGACCGTGAACGCTATACCGAGGTCCGCGAGATCGCAGCCGAAATGATGGCGGACCGCGCCGGAATTGAAAGCGCGCGCGTCCTGGAACTGTTCCGCGGCGATACGGGGTACGCCACTCCGAAAGTCGATGTTCGCGCCGCGGTGTTTCGTGACGATCGCATCCTCCTGGTTCAGGAACGGGAAGACGGGTGCTGGACTCTTCCCGGCGGATGGGCCGATGTCGGCGACAGTCCGAGCCTCGCCGCCATCCGCGAAGTAAAGGAAGAATCGGGGTACGACGTGCGCGTCCTGAAACTGGCGGCGGTCTTCGACCGCAACCGGCACGGCCATCCCCCCATTCCTTTCCACGCATGGAAACTGTTCTTTCTCTGCGAACTGACCGGCGGGTCGGCGGCCACGAGTTACGAAACGACCGGAGTTGGATTCTTCGGGCTCGAAGAACTGCCGCCACTCTCCATCACACGGGTCACCACCCGGCAGATCGCTTATCTTTTCGATCACGCGCGGCATCCCGAGTGGCCCACTTCGTTCGACTGAGTGCAGCGTCCTGCCGCGGTGACTACGGATAGGTGGGCGTTACCAGCATCTCGTTCTTCAACGTCCGGTCCGTCGGTAGCGCGATGCTGTCGCCTTCATTCAAACCCGCGACTACCTGCGCCCGCACGACACTCGTGACGCCGATCTTGACGTCTCGCCATTCGATCTGATTTCCGCCGGTGAGTACGTAGACTCCTGTCCGCCCGTTCTCACGCCGGATTGCCGCGTTCGGAATGGCCAGAGCGTTGTTCACCTCCTTCGATCGGATCTCGGCGTTCACGTTCGTTCCCGGCAGCAGATCCAGATCGGGATTCCCGATCACGCAACTCACTTCTCCGACCTGGCGCGTCCCGAGCGCGATAACTTGCGTCGGTTTTCGTTCCACTGCACCGGTCCACGTCCGGCCGGGGAGCGCGTCCCAGGTGATTGTGACCGGCATCCCCACCTGTACCCGGCCCAGGTCCGGTTCGTCGACATAGACGATCACGCGCACGTTCGCGAGTCTGCCGATGCTGGCAACAAGGTCTCCGGGATTCAGGTACGAACCGGGCCGGAGGTCGAACTGATAAACGGTTCCGGCAATCGGCGACTGTATTGAGGCGCGCGCCATCTTCTCTCGCGCGCCGGTCACCGCCGCCTCTGCCTCATGCAAACGGGCCTCCGCCGCCTGCCGGTCCGTCGCACTCACCACTGTCGCTTTCCGCTGCTGCAGCGATTGGATCTGAAGTTGTGCGCGCTCGACCCGCTCGCGCGAAGCCTGAACCTCCTGCCCGGTAACCGCATGTTTCTCTGCGAGGCGAACGTTGGCTTCGTATTCGCGCTGAGCCACGCCGAGTTCCTGCTTGGCCGCATCGAGGCTCGCATTGATGGAGGCGATATCCGCCGGGCGTCCTCCCTGTTCAATGGTCCGCAGTTCGGCCCGGGTCTGCGCAACCCGCGCCTCCGCGGCCGAGACCTCGGATTGAAGAGGCGCAGTGTCGAGTTCCACCAGGGTCTCCCCTTTTGCGACATGCTGGCCGCGACGAATATAAACGTGCTCGACCGCGCCCGCAGTTTCGGCCCGCGCCGACGCCCAGTCGATCGGCTCCACCTTGCCGTTTGTTGTCAGCGCGCTGATGATACTCTCGCGCACTACTTTCGTGAACGGTACTTCCGGCGGTGCATTCCGCCGCTCGATCAGGGCAAACAGGACAATCGCCGCCACAATCGCGATAACGATGTAGAACAGACGTCTAAACAAGATCAGTCTCCAGGCCTGACCGCTATCTCAGCGTTTCGGCCGTGCACAGTAATCGAACAGCAGTTGCCACTCCGTACGCTGGATTTCGAGTGCCGCTTTCTCGGAAGAAGAGCCGGGCTGTTCGCGAGCCCTCTCGCAAAACAGAATGAACCCAAACGGATCCCACTTCACTGTAGGCCGAAATTCGGCATCGGGATACTGCTCAATGATCTGCGCGGTTTCATTCACCAGCGAGGAAAACACCGGATGTGTCCCCACGCGACGGAACCAATAGGCTGCGTTTCCCGAGTCGGGTTCCTGGCGATGGAGAATCCCATGCCAGAAACTGCCCTCGGCCGATGCATCGTCCTGCGCAACCTGGTGCGCCTCCTCGAAACAGGAGAAATACAACCACAGTCCCGCCAATGCGCCTCTCGGGGCCGCTGCTTGGGGGAACAATTCGTTCACCGGTGCACTCGTCAGTATCCGGCGTGCCTCTTCCGAGGAAGTGCCTCTGGCAACCAGAGGAATCAGGCGGTTCCCTCCGCCATCAAGTTCCAGTATTCGTGCTATCCCTTCGCCGTATAACGCAGCATCGAAACGCATCGGATCGAACTTTCATTGTGCCATGCGGTCGCGGCTGAACGATTGAGGTCCGGCAAGTACACTGAAAGAGGGACGTCGAGGCTCCACACGGCGTTGCGTGACAAGGACGAGCGAAACCGGGCTGTAGCAGCGGGCGCGACCGCACTCGTGCTTTCCGCCGGAGGTGTGTTCGGCGCCTACCAGGCCGGAGTTTGGAAGGCGCTGGCCGGTGAGTTTCAACCCGGTCTCGTAGTAGGCGCGTCGATCGGCAGCATCAACGGATGGCTGATCGCATCCGGTTGCGACCCGGAGGAACTCATCTCGCTTTGGCTCTCCGCAGGCGAGTTGCTGCCGGTGGGCCGGAAGGTGCCGCACCGCTGGCATCACGGTATTCTCGACGGTACGGATCTCGAATCGCGACTGACGGAGTTGTGCAGCCGCTACCAGCCTCGCATCCCGTTCGCCGCCGTCACCACCGGAATCCGCGGACTGCGCCCCCGCATGTTCGTAGGATCGGAAGTCAGCGTTCCGCATCTGCTGGCGTCCTGCGCCGTACCGCTGGCGTTCAATCTGCAAAAGATCGGCGGACGTTGGCAGGCCGATGGGGGACTGCTCGGAGCATTGCCGGTCTGGGCCGCATCCCAACTGGGCGCCCGCCGATTCGTCGCCGTGCAGGTAATGCCTCCCGCGCCGCGTTTGATTCGGAGCGCCGTGGATCGCGTTCGAACTGCGCGAATGCGCGGATGTGCCGTAAACGGCGAACTCGATATGATCACTATCGAACCGCGAGAACCTCTGGGCGGATACCTCGATCTGCTGAAATACCGGCCGGAGCGGGTTCGGGAACGGATTCAGCGTGGAGAACAGGACACCGCTGCAATAAAACATTCCATTCTGAAATGTTTTGAGCGAAAATAGGGCTCTGGTCTTATGCCTGAGTATCGAGTGTTCCGATTGAAAGACAGCCTCCGGCAGCAGTACCGTTGGGCGCCGCACCTGAGCGGCATCACCGCAGTGAAGGCAAAGGATTACGAAGAGAGCTTTTCGGTCGGGGCCGAATCCCCGTATGCCGCTTGGCACGCTTTACGGGGTACCGAACATGAACTCGCGGTCGGCGATCTTTTGAGCAACGACGGCGGGGAATTACGCATCTTGAAGTACATAGGGTTCGAGGAAGCGCGTTGGGTTGTGCCTGAACCGAAGAATCCGGTTATGGAGAACATTCCTGAGGCTGCTACTCCTGAGGTGAACCTGGCAGGGTAAGATTATTAGCTATGCAGTGCTGTCCGGACTTGGGCGAACCGGTCACTTTGTACGCGCTGGTATCGTACGTTCCCGGCGAATTGGGCAAGTATCTGGATGGGATGCGGCGGGACCTGGTTTCATCCTGCCTGGCCCAATCCCACGTTACCGTTCTTCCGCCGCGACGGATTGAAGTCGACCCGGCGCAAGCGAAACTACAACTCCAGGCTGAACTTCCTGAGTTCGCTCCGTTCCGCGTCGATCTGACGCGAGTCGAAGTGTTCGAATCCTCCAGAGTGATCTACGTTGCCGTTGGATCTGGCAGCGAGGAACTGCAGGTTCTCCATAGCCGACTGAATCGTAATGGATTTGCCTTCAACGAACCGTTTCTGTTTCACCCGCATCTGACTCTCGCTCAAACATTTCCTGAGGAAGAACTAGCAGAGAAGCTGGAGCGCGCGAAACAACAATGGGCAGATTGCCCATACGAGAAGTCGTTCCTGGTAGACCATCTCACGTTCGTGCGGAGCCCGGACAAGATTCGATGGATGGATCTGGATGATTTTCGCCTGGGTACCGGTTTGCTGGCCGGCGCGTTGCGCTGAAGTCTAGCTATTCGAACATTTTGAGCTGATCTTTTGAAGGCTTTGCCTTAGCCCCGCGGCGCAAGGGGCTGTTCACGACACCGAGCACTTTGACACTCGACAGAGCTGCTCTGGGGACAAAGACCCGCTGGTTATGAAATCCCGCATCGGGCGGCGTCACGGCCAACCCCGGCGGCTCGAGCGTCAGCAGGTTATTCGGAACGATGCCTTCGAGCGCGTCTCCGTCCCGGAATTCCAAACGAACCCAAAGTCCCTCGGTCTTGGGGCGGTTCGAAAATGCACGATTCTCCGGCCACACCGGCCCCGCACCGAAATCACGTACAAAGCAAAGGGCTTTCACTTCTGAATAAGGCAGAATGACGAGTGATCCCTCCGATGTGAGGACCTCCACCCCCGCCTCCCGGAGATATGCCTGGGGATCGATGAAACCGTATACCGGCTCACGATCGAAACGAACGGCGACGATCTTCTTGCTGGTGGATCCTGCCAAATCCCGCTCCTGGTTCGCACCGGTCCCCCGGTACCCGGCAGCCAATTTCTTCCAAACAATTTTGCGATTATTGTATCATTGGACTCAATGCGTGACGCTGCGTCTTTAACTGTCAGGGTAAAGACGTTCCTGGACTTCTGCCGCATCGAAAAGGGTCTTGCGAGTAACTCGGTGGATGCCTATCGCCGCGACCTCGAAAGATTCGACGCCTACTTTGTCGAGCGAGGCGAGGCGGCGCCGGTTCCGGATACGGCGGCCGTTCGCGAGTACCTGAGCTCGTTATACGCCTCCGGGTTGTCGCCGCGAAGTATCGCCCGCCACACCACGACGGTGCGGAACTTCTATCAGTTTTTGCTACGCGAGGGGTTCATCGATCGGGACGTAACTGCTTTTCTGCCGCTGCCGAAACAGTGGTCGAACCTGCCCAAACACTTCAATCTGGAAGACATCAACCGCATGATCGAGGCTCCGGACGTCTCCAAACCAACCGGTCTGCGCGACCGTGCCATGATCGAATTACTGTACGCAACAGGATTGCGGGTTTCGGAATTGTGCGGCCTTGAAACGGCTGGACTCGAATCCGATCTAGGGGTAATTCGGGTAACAGGTAAGGGGAACAAGGAGCGGCTCGTACCAGTCGGCAAGTCGGCTCTCGCGGCCATTGCGGCGTACGTGGACAACGCGCGGCCATTGCTGCTCCGCGGCCGGATCAGCCCTTATTTATTCGTTACTGCGCGAGGAGGAAAATTAAGTCGCAAGAGTTTTTGGAAACTACTGATCCAACACGGTAAGAAAGCCGGCATTTTCGAGGGACTGACCCCGCACGTCATCCGCCACAGCTTCGCTACCCATCTGGTGGAGCGCGGCGCCGACCTGCGCAGCGTGCAGACGATGCTGGGCCATGCCGACATTTCGACCACACAGATCTACACGCATGTGGTCCGGTCCCGTTTGAGGGAGGAGTTCGATCGTCACCATCCCCGTGCTTGAAATCAAATCGGCGCCGGGCCAATCCGGCGAGGATACTATGCGATGAGCGATTACATGTTCATGCTCGAAAACCACCTGAACGCCGAGCAGAAGCGCGTTCTGGCGGAGTTGCAGTCGTGCGCGGCGGATTCGAACCTAAGCCTCTTTCTGACAGGCGGCGCAATGCGGGACATGTTGGCCGGGTTCCCCATCCGCGACATGGACTTCACGGTGGAAGGCCACGCTCTGAAACTGGCGCGATCGATTTCGCAGAAGAGCGGCGTCGAGATTCTCTCGACCGACGAGACCCGGAAGTCCGCCGAATTGCGATTCCTCGGCGGCGTCACGGTGGAGGTCGGCATGGCCCGGAACGAGAAGTACGCAAGGCCGGGCGGCAAACCTCACGTTCAACCCGCCACGATTCACGAAGATCTTCGAGGGCGGGACTTTACCGTCAACGCTATTGCTCTGTCGCTAAATCGCGCCTCTCGCGGACTGCTGCTGGACCCGACGAATGGACTCGCCGACATCGAACTTCGCGAATTGCGAGCGTGCTCGAACTACACTTTCGACGACCCCGCACGGATGCTGCGCCTCATCCGGCTGAAGGTCAGATTGGGCTACAACATCGCCGAGCGTACCCTCAGCCAGTACCGTAATGCTCGTGAAGCGGGGCTCGAGGCGAAGATCTCGGAAGAGGCGCTTGCGCAGGAACTTCGGAACATTGCGGAAGAGCCAAACGCCGGGGAGGTGCTGCGGGCCCTCGATGAAGAAAAGCTCGTGTCGTTATTTTCGCCGGCGCTTACGGGACCGAAGCTCAACGGCCCGGGTTTTGCGAAACTGCTGAGAGCCAAACAGCTGATTCCATTCGGCGTCGATTTCCCCGTCAACAATCTCGGGCTGTTTCTCTACCTCGTGACGGAAAAGCTCAGCCCGAAAGAGCGCGCTGCCCTGTTCAAGACACTCGCGCTCGGAAAGCAGGATCTTGCCGCCTGGCAGAAACTGGAACCCAATTCGGCGAAGCTCGAAAAGATGCTGAAGTCCGCGCGCCTTCAGCGGCCCTCGCAGCTATACGCTTTGCTGTCGAACGTTCCGGGCGAGCAGATCCTCTTCCTACTGACCAAGAGCAGCGAGCGACTGGTGCAGGACCGCATCAAGAACTATCTGCAAAAGTATTTGCCTGCGGCGGCGGAAGTGACGGACCGCGAGGTGGCCGCCGAGAAAGGCGTCGAACCCGGAATGCCGAAGTTCGACAAAGCGCGGCAGGAGATGATTGCACGCAGGCTCGATTCCCGGCCAAAAAAGGTAGTGGTTGAAGTGCCGCCGCCGCCCGTACTCGCAACACCTGCTCGCGGCGGGCGCGGGTGACTTAACGTAGTGCCGCTGCGGCCTGACCGCGGGGTTGTAATTCGGTTTGCACCGCTGCCGGGAGATTGTGCGCATTCTTCAGCAGGTAGCTGATCCTCCAAATATCGTCGTCGCTGAGGATCTGATCAAAGGCCGGCATCCCGCTCAGGCGCACTCCGTTCTTCACGACCCAGTAAGTATCTTCCACGGGATCGTCGGTCACGCCCTTACCGGACAAGAGCGCGGGCGGATTCGGATACATGGCCTTGGCCATGTGCGAGCGTTCCGCCGGTAATCCGTGGCACATCTCACAATGCTGCTGATACTCCTTCGCTGAATCTGCCAACTGGGCCGTTGACGGTTGGGCGGGCGCACGGGCAGGTGCCCCGGAGGCGATTTTCCGGTGCAATGCGATACGGGCGATGTAACGTTCGAGGGGCAATGGTGAGGCCGACGTCCTGACGGGCGCCGATCCGGTTTCGATGTAGATCCACGCCGCTACAGGTATCGTGATCAGACCAACAATAAATCCGAAAAGAAATCCTCGCAAGGTCATTAGTGCCTTCCGCACACTATCTTGAGAGAGGACGCCCCGTTCTAGGGTTCTGTTTCCGCCGGCGACGTTACGGAGTCGCGGTAGCGTTGATGGTATCTATCGTGGAGCCAGGGCACGAAAACCTCTTCCATCAATACCTTGGTCGCTCCGGCCACCGGCACCGCAACCAGAATCCCCAGAATTCCTCCGACCACGCCTCCCGCAAAAAGCGCGGCGATCACCAGCACCTGCGGAACACTGGTCTGGCTGCGCATGATATTCGGCGCAAGGATGTGTCCCTCAATCTGGAGGATTGCGGTGTAGACCACCAGCGCCCAAAACGCTTTTGCGGGCGATTGCAGTAATCCAACCAGCACGGCGGGAATTGCGGCCAGAATCGGACCGACGTAGGGGATCAGTTCCGCTACAGCCGTAATCGCACCCAGCACGAACGAGAGTTCAACGCCCGCTAAAAATAAGCCGATCCACGCCAGGCTCCCGGTGGCTAACGCGTCGAGGATGGCCGCACGAAGATAACCGCCCATGGCGCGGCTCATCTCCGAGCGGACCCGGTCCACCTTCGGAAGCAGGTGCGCCGGGAACAATGATTTGAAAAAAGAGTTGATGGACGGGCTTGCCACTAGCCAGTAGAACGAAAGGAAGATGATCAGAATCGCAGTGACAAATGCCGAACCGATCGAGATCGGGAGCGTCAGAAGTTTCTGCGACGACTGTGCGACCGCCCGCGTGATCTCACTGGTAGCGCCGTCCGGTACAAAGGAGAGCCACCGGTCGAACCGAACCTGCAACTGGTTGACGATGGTCGGAGCTTTGTCTGCCAGCAACTGGCCCTCCTGCACCACTACCGGCGCGAGTACCGTCACCATTGCGACCGCCAATCCGAAGATGATGAGGTAGATCGAGACCGCCGCCACGGATCGGCTCGTCCAACGTTGCAGCCAGCGGACAACGGGCGACAGAGCGTCGGCGATGGTAATGCTTAGGAGAATTACGGCTAGGGCGCGCGCGAACACCCACACGATGGCTAATGCACCTAGGCCGATGAACAGCCCGGCAGCTATAGGGAGGGCTAGGCTCCAAGGCCTTCGAAACCGCACGAAATGCTCGGCCACCGTCATTCGTTGTCCGTCCGTTAGATCGCCGGAACGGACTTACAGTGACGGATTGTTCTTGCAGGCGAACACAGGACTCCGCAGAACGTTGTTACACCATTGCGGCGAAGAAGTAGTAGTTGTTGCCCTGATCCTCGTCATTGCCGGTAATCACCAGGCCGTTCGCGTTCAGTTCCTTTTCGTACCACTCGCGGCCCAATGAGATCGAATGCTGTCTGCTCAACACGTCGGTCCAGGTACACTCCTGATGTGGTGCGGTGAAGAGAAACCGCCCGTTCTTGTTCAGTGCCCGCGCGACCTTCGCGATCAGCAGTTGCTGAATTTCGGGAGAAAGCAGGAACATCAGTCCCCATGCAACGGCAGCATCGAACGTGCGATGGAAGAAGGGCGAACTCTCGATTGAGTTGCACTCCACGGGCACACCGGGGAAGCGCTCGCGGAATTGGGCGACGAGCGTTGGTGATGCATCGACGCCGTGGACCGCGAAGCCGTCCTGGAGCAGCACTTCAGAGATCGGCACTCCGTATCCGCATCCAAGATCGAGTACCGATGCACCCGGTGCAAGTCGTTTGGCCCAATTTCGAACGGTAATCGGTCCGATGGCGGGATTTCTCTTACGCTGAAATTCCGCAGCAAATTTCTCATAACCTTTGGATTCAACCGCCATATCGCGACCTCTTCAGAGCTTGACACAGCCGGAAGTGAGCCGACCAATCTTTTTGACCATGAATATCTTGCAGAGTAAACTGAAAGAGTATCTCCCCAGATCGACGCCGGCCACGTCGCCTCGCTCGGAACCGTACGCAGTGGCCCTGAAAGGATTCAATGTCAGACTCCACCAAAAACCGCAGAGATTTCCTGAAAACCGCAACTTCCGTGGGCGTGTCGCTCGGCATGGCAGGATCGGCCTTTGCCCGCGGCGGCAAAGCATCAGCCGGACGGGTGCTCGGCGCGAACGATCGCATCAACATCGGCGTCATTGGCGTCGGCGGACGCGGATCGTACGTGGCCGAAGCGTTCACGGAATACGCCGGGAAGAATAACAACTGTCTTCAGATCATGCAGGTTTGCGACGTCTACGAGAAGCGCAAGAGGATGGCGGCCGAACAGTTCAAATGTCCAGGCACCCTCGACTGGCGCGAGGTTGTAGAGAACAAGGACCTGGACGCCGTCATCGTCGCAACCCCCGACCATTGGCATGCCAAGATCGCCCTCGCTGCTCTCGATCAGGGTAAGGACGTGTATTGCGAGAAGCCGATGTGTCACACCAACGACGAAGCCAAGCAGTTGATGGACACGGTGCGCGAGACCAAGCGCGTGTTTCAGGTCGGCTCTCAAACGACTTCTGCGGATCAGTGGTACAAGGCCAAGAAGGCAATCGCGGACGGCATGATCGGCCAGATGCTGATGAGCCAGGGCTCCTATCACCGCAATTCGATCGAGGGCGAATGGAACTGGCCCATCGACGCCAGCGCGGGGCCAAACGGAAAAGGTGACGATTACATCGATTGGAAGACATGGTTGGGGCCTGCGCCAAGCCGGCCGTACGATGCCGACCGTTTCTTCCGTTTCCGCAAGTACTGGGATTATTCGGGCGGTATTGCGACCGATCTCTTCTACCACGTGGTGGCGCCGCTGAACATTTGTTGGGACGAGCCTCAATATCCGCATAAGGTGATGGCGGGCGGCGGCATCTATGTGTTCAAGGATCGCGAGGTGCCGGACACCTTCAACCTGATCGCCGAATACTCCAAGGGACACTCGCTGGTTCTCAGTTCGTCGATGGCCAACTCGCAGCATATTCCGGGCCTCATCCGCGGCCACGAAGGCACCATCGTCATGGTCGATCACGGCATGTTCGAGCGCACGACGGACTTCATCACCGTCAAGCCCGAGGTGGCCCGTCATCGCAACCGCGAGACGCACGAAGTTACAGTCAAACCCATTTCGCCGACGTATAAGTTCGGCACCGAGGAGATCAAGATCCCGGTGGACAAGAGCGACATGATGTATGCGCACATCGACAACTTCATCAAGTGCATGCGCAGTCGCGAAAAGCCTCACCTGGATGTCGAGACCGGCGCGAAAGCGCAGATCGTCATCAACCTGTCTGTGCAGAGCTACCGTGAAGGAAAGGTTCTGTACTGGGACGAGAAGAAGTGGCGGGCGACCGACAAGCCGCCTAAGGCATAACGGTCCCGAAAATCTGATGGCCCGCTCTCGCTTGAGAAGGCGGGCCATTTCTTTCTGCGATCTCCAAAACAGGCCGCTGTGAGGCGGTCGGGCCGATCGGTTTTTCAGGGTTGCGATTTGTCGAGTTCTTGAATCGACGCCGAGATCGTGAAGAGGAACGCCGGGGCATCGTGCGCATCCCACATTGCCGCATACAGCGCGAGCGAGTACGCCTCCTGCAGATCGCGCGGACCGCCCAATCCTCGATAGTACATTCCTGCCAGGTTCAGTAGCGCATCCGCATATCCGTGTTCCGCGGCTTTTCCGTACCACTCGCGCGCAGCGGCGAAATTCGGTTCCACTCCCATCCCGGCGATGTAGGCATTTCCCAAACTGTTTTCAGCGACAGCCAGCCCGCGGGCCGCAGCCTCGCGATATAGGCGGACGGCTGCGGCTTCGTCGCGCAGTACGCCCTCGCCGGTTTCGAAAAGTTGACCTAGCCGCCACGCCGCGTAAGCGCTGCATGAGCCCGCGCGCGAGTACCACAGTGCCGCTGTGCGGCTATCGTGCTCCGCCGGGGTACCATCGCGTAGCAAGTCGGCCAGCGCAACCTGTGCATCGCAGTTGCCGGACTCCGCGGCGCGATTGAGCCAGAACAACCCGGTTGCGCGGCGGCCAGGGACAATCTCGCCGTTCAAGAGCATCAGCGCCAGCGTCGTACGAGCGGTGTTGTCGCCCTGCTGAGCCATTCGAACGTAGCTCGCTAACGGAGAAGCGTGCAAGGGAAACGGTGGTGCAACTGGAGTCGCGACGGCGACCACAGCCCCGAATAGAGCCAGAAACAGAAACCCACACTGCATCATCAACGCAAAAAGAGCCGGGCGCTGGTCGGGCGCCCGGCTGAGGAGCACCCACGAGTCACTCGGAGGTAATGACTCGTGGTAGTGGAGGAGCTTTTTTCGTATCAGCCCAGGAGTCCGCCGTGCCCAAGGCAGGCTACTTCCCAGCCTGTAACGTGATATCGAGCCAGTAACGGCGGCAGAATCAGATCGACGACATTCGGTTTTGCCGACCTGAAACAACCCGGAGCGGAGATCATCGGAACTTCATCCCTATACGCAAGCAGGAGAAGATTTCCGGGCTCAACGGGTGCGAGGAACCGTTCAAGATGAGACCCCATCCGCGCCATCGCACGCCCGACTATATCTTCCGGACCCGCCGGAGCGGTGGTGGAGGCGACAAGAATCACGGTGGGTTTGGATCGATGAAGGTGCTGGAGTGCGCGGGTGACTTGCAACTCATCTTCGACGACGGCCATTGCGAAATTGGCCGTGACGCCGAAACGTTCCAGACGCTGCCGCATGATATTTTCAAAGAGCTGACGGGCGCGATCGCCACTCACAGGGTCAGCATATAAAACTCCGACAGACGGCCTGCGGATCGGCCGCGCCTGTAAGATGGGCCCTCTTTCTTTAAGTATTGAGATTACAGCTTCCAGTTGCGATTGTGCAATAGCAAACGGGGCACTTTTTACGGTCGCGATTCGTTGGCCAGCTTTCGCGTGGGAAAAATTGAGTGCCGTGGCGATGACCACACTCGAAGTGCAATTTATCTGACGCAGGAGTTCGTCATCCACAAGCACACAGCAGTCTTCCGTAGCAACCAGGTTGGCTCGACCTCCGGCCGCGATCTTGATTTCCAGGCAGCCGCAACCCATTTCTGAGGCCACCTGCAGGACCGTATCGTCTTCGCCGATTTCGCCGTCTTCGAGTTCCGTGACCCAGACTTCCTGCATGCCCTCAGTTTGAAGTAGCCGGACGTCTTCCTCGCTGATGATGTGACCCTTAGCGAGAAGTTTCTTTCCACCATTGCGGAAAATCGTGCAACACAGGATTCTGCCGGTAGATTCGCGTACGTCAACGGTGAGAGCCTTCATAATAGTTCCTCAAGCAATGGCTCTGGATACCCCTTGGTCTAGTGTCTCCAGGCTTACGGATTATATAGATCCTACAACTGTTAAGTAGTCACAGGTTGTGCGGATTCTCACGAAGGGCTGGAGAATTTGCCGGAACCGCCGGGTTCGCTGCCTACTAACGCTGGAGACTGGTTGGTCGGCGGTTCGCCGCAGCGCTTTGGGGATGCTCAGCCATGATGCCGGCCAGTTCGCTCTCCAATCGTGCGAGCGCAGCATCGGCGGTCTCATGTCCTGCGAGCACGGAGTGTACCGCTCGCGCATAGGCTCTCGACACGTTCTCGTAGTGCATTCCGGTCGCCTCGGAGGGTCGGGGAACCACGGCAGTCATGAACTGGTTGGCTAGGGTGCCGCGTACCGGCGTATGTGCCACGGTCGTCTCGTCGGCCAGAGCGGTCATCCTCGAGGGGATGGTCGCGGCATATAGCGCGCGAGCCCGCTGTACCGCGTCCGAAGTGAGATAGCGCAAGTATTCTACGGCCTCGGGGACGTGGTGTGAATACCGGGACACAGCTATCCCTATCGTGCCTTGAACGGATGCGCGTTCCACGGACCCGCGCGGTATCAGGGCGACTCCGACACTGTCAAACTGGCCAGGGATTGCGACTTCCCCATCTGCATAGGACCAGTGGCGCATGAACGCTGCCTTGCCCGCCTGGAAGAGGCTGCGCGTGTCCTCCTCGGTATAGTCCACCACACCGGGAGGAGAGATGCGCCCGATCCAGGACGCAGCCCGGTCGATGGCCCGTACCGCAGCGGGGTTGTGAACGGTGATCCGCCCGTCCGATTCAACTACGTTGCCACCACCCTCCGATACTTGCCACTCGAAGGCGTTGCAGGTCAAGCCTTCGTCCTCGCTGCCCTGCCATAGAAAGCCCCAAAAATCCGTTTTGCCGGACCGGCGTTCACCCGCCTGTATCGCCGCTGCCATTTTCTCCAAATCGTCCCACGTGTCCGGCTGCGAGGAATAGCCATATTTCCCGAGCAGGTCTTTCCGGTAATACAGGAACGACGTGTCGAGAAGCATCGGAACTCCCCTGACCTTTCCATCCACCGTGTAGTGGCGCACGGATCGGGGTTCAAACCGTTCCAGTTCCGTGTTCATGTACGGTTTGAGATCGACCAGATGTTCGGCGAGCATCGTGGGCCAGACGACGTCGATTTCGGCGACATCCGGTTCAGAAGAGTGATTCGAGAACAGCCGCTGATACCCTGACAGGCGGTTTCGCATCGAGTCGTATCCGGGGATCACGCGGATGTCGATGCCGTGTTCTTTGGCATAGATCTGAGCGGCATTCTGCTCGAATTCCAACTCCCGGCCCACCATCATCGACATGATGGTCAAAGTCAGACGCGCGCTTCCGTCGCTACCCCGTTGATCGCGAGAGCAGCCGCCACTCGTCGTCAGGATCGCGGCAATGGCAATGCTGCTCCAGAACCTGGAGAATGCGGGAGCGCGGGAGACTCCACACCGGGTCATGCAAACTCCTCCTGGTTCTCACATCGGCGGGACGGAAGAGAGTATGTAGTCCAGTTATCTAAATTGCCTCGGACTGCCGATAAGGAATACGTACTCACTCGGCTCGGAGTTGGTTGCAGCAGTGGGCAGAATTCGAAAGCTGAAATTTTCGGAATTGAATATTGGCGCGCGATTGACGCTGTGCTTCGCATCCATCCTGATCCTGACGGCGATCGGGGGCAGTATCTCGCTGTGGCAGGTGCGCGCAGTGGAGTACGAGTTCCGCCGACTGGACCAGATCGATCGGGAAAGTCTGGCTATTTTGCGCGCCAGCAACACGATTCTTTTGTTCAAGGAAGGGCTGGAATCCGCTGCGACGAGTTCCAACGCGCCGCGGTTTCGACGCGAGTCGGCGCGGCTCAGCGGAGATCTGGACGCTGCCATCGAGGCGGCGGACTCGGCGATGCGAGCGAGCCCCGAAATCGCGGCCAGGAATGCCACCGCTGTTGCGACGTTTACTTACTGCCGGATCGCGCTCCGCGAACATGCCGAAGAGATGGCGCGGATGGCGGAACGCGGCGATTGGGACGTCGTGCACCTGCGGCTTGCGAATCAGATAACCCGCATCGGTCAGAGTTTTGCGACACTGGCCGGCGATATCGACAAGCAGGTGACCGAACAGCGCCTCGCCACCCAGGCCAACGTGGCGCGTGCGGAGTTTTGGGCGCTGGTCATACTGGTAATCTCCGGCGCCACCATTACGGCCAGCAGCGCGGTGATCGGGATCGCGGTTACCCGCAGTATCTCAGAGCCGCTACAACAATTGAGCGGCGCGGCTTCGGCGCTGGCACGCGGCGATTTTTCCGAAAAAGTGCCTGTCCGCGGCGGCCATGAACTGGCAACCGTCGCGCAGGCTTTCAACAACGCCTCTGCGCAGCTAGCCGATGTCTACGGCGCCCTCCGGCGGAGCGAGAGTCACTTCCGATCGTTGATCGAGCATGCGTCCGATCCCATCATGGTTCTCGACGGTGACGAACGCGTTGTCTACGCCAGCCCGGCGGCACGCAAGGTGTTTGGCCGGGAACCGGACGGACTGGTTGGAGACGGTATCTGGACGCTGATGCGTCCTACCGGACGGACGCCGGCTTGGGGTACGCGATCAGTATGGCCCGAAAACGGCCTCAGCGGGTTGGTCGAGGTCTCGGTAAAGCATCGCGATGGAAGCCTTCGGACCCTGGAGGTCTGGGCGAGCAACCGCCTGCTGGACCCAGCCGTCGCCGGCCTCGTCCTCAACATACACGACGTCACGCTGCGTCAAGCTGCCGAGGATCGGGTGCGTCATCTCAATGAAGAACTCGAACAGCGTGTACTCGAACGAACCGCGGAGTTGGAGCGCGCGCGTATCCAGGCCGAAGCCGGGAATCGAGCGAAGGGAGAGTTCCTCGCCAACATGAGCCACGAAATCCGAACGCCGATGAATGGTGTTCTCGGGTTCTCCGGCCTGATGCTCGCTACCGAACTTTCGCCTGTTCAGCAGGAGTATGCCGCGACCATACGCAACTCGGCCGAGGCTCTGCTCACCATCATCAACGACATCCTCGATTTCTCCCGAATCGAAGCGGGCAGTTTGAAGATGGAATCGATCGAGTATTACCCCCGGGACGTGCTCCGGTCGGCGGCGGAAGTGCTGCGGCCCGAAGCCGATGGAAAGGGAATTTCCATCACCACGAGGGTCGACGATGCGGTCCCGGACTGCCTCCTCGGAGACCCGTGCCGGCTGCGGCAAATGCTATTGAACCTGTTCGGAAACGCCGTGAAGTTTACCGACCGGGGAGAAGTATCAGCCTTCATGACCATCGACCGGAAACGCGGGCGGCTCGTCTGCGAGGTACGCGACACGGGCATCGGAATTCCGATTGAGGCGCGAGAACACATCTTCGATTCCTTCAGCCAGGCCGACGGCTCGATCAGCCGGCGCTATGGAGGCACGGGACTCGGCCTGGCAATCTGCGCCCGCCTCGCGAAACTGATGGGCGGCACTATCACGGTGGATAGCGAAGTGGGGGAAGGTAGCTGCTTTCGTTTCGAGATCGCCTACGGGCAGGCTACTGACAATAACCATTCGCGGCTCAGCAGCGCATCAACCGCTTGCCACGCGATTCCCGCCGCTGAATGTCCAGCTCGTATCCTGGTGGCCGAGGATAACCGCGTCAATCAACTCCTGTTGCTGCGCCGCTTACAGGCGAGCGGACACTCCGTCACCCTGGCCGATAACGGACGCGACGCCGTTCACAAATTCGAAAGCGGCCATTTCGATCTCATTCTTATGGACGTGCAGATGCCCGAGGTGGACGGCATCGAAGCCACTTGCCAGATTCGAGCACGCGAACGGCTGAGTGGCGGACACATTCCGATCGTGGCGTTGACGGCCCATGCGATGAGCGAAGACCGGGAACGCTGCCGGAACGCGGGTATGGACGAGTATCTCCGGAAGCCCGTAGATTTTGTTGAATTGGAACAGACGATCGCCAGGTTTGCCGGACGCCCGGCGACCGAACGCGAACCAAATCCGGATCCCTGCGAACTCGTGACCGTGGGAGATGTCTCTGAATAGCTCGTCAATGCTTGACGACGGGCAATTGAAGCGTCCCGGCAGACGCTGGAACGACCCGCAACTCAACTGCAGGCCTCTGTAGTTCGGCCCCGGGCCGCAATACCTTCAGCATCGCAATCTCATCACAAGCCTGAAATTTCGGGCACTTCAGACAGTCCTTCCAAGCCTTCAACGGCAATTCGCCGCGGTCGACCTGCTCGAACCCGAGCTTCTGAAAAAACCGCGGCACGTAGGTAAACGCGAAAACGGACTCGAGTTCGTGTTCGCGCGCTTCATGCTCCAGCGCTTCGACGATCGCGCGTCCGATACCCGCCGATTTGTATGCAGGATCCACTGCCAGCGAGCGAACCTCCGCGCTGGTGGGCGAATAGAAATGCAGCGCGCCGCAGCCCGCCAGCCGCACGCCTTCATAGGCCACCAGGAAATCGCGGATGTTCTCCGCCATCTCGAACTCGGTTCGAGGCAGCATGATCTGCTGAGTGGCGTAGCCGTTGATCAATCCGAGCATCGGGCGGATGTCGACGATCTTCGCGCGACGCAGTTCCAGATCCGTCTTCGGTGCCGATTTGTTCATGCTGCTCCATCTCCTTTCGCTATCCGTGTCCCGACCGAAGTGTCTCCAGCCGCGAGCCTCGCGACGATTCCCCCCGTCTGACCCGGGGCGATCACCACCTCGCCTACGCCGTCCTCGAGCGCCCTGCGAGCCGCTTCGAGTTTCGCCTGCATACCGCCCGTGGCTACGCCCGACGCGATGAGTTCGCGAATATCGGCGATCGACAACTGCCGTGCCGTCGATCCGTCGCCGACGCGCACTCCGTCCACGTCCGTCAGAAAAAAGAGGCGATCCGCTCCAAATCCGGCTGCGCACGCGACGGCCATCTGATCGGCGTTCACGTTGTAGATGCGCCCCTGCGCATCTCCGCCGATGCAGGCCACCACCGGCATGAAACCGTTCGAGGAGAGCAGGTTCATCAAAGTGCCATTCGACGAAACGGGCCGGCCCACTGCGCCCAACTCGGCGTTGAGCGGCTCCGCTATTGTCGTGCGCCCGTCCAATCCGCTGAGTCCGACCGCGTGACCGCCGGCTGCCACAAACGCCGCGATCAGTTCGTGGTTTACAGTTCCACCCAGCACCTTCAATACCGCGTCCAGCACTTCCGGCGAGGTGACGCGAAGCCCGTTGATAAACCGGCTCTCGACATTGCGTTCGCCCAGGAACCGCGTCATTTGCTTTCCGCCGCCGTGCACCACCACGGCCTGCGTTTCGCCGGACCGAGTCAGTTCGACGATCTCGCGAGCCAGCCGTCCGCGCGAATCGGCGGTATCGAGCAGCGTGCCGCCCAACTTCACGAGCACCTTCACTGCAGCGCCTCCGTCTCGGCGAATCCCATGACGAGGTTCATATTCTGAATCGCCTGGCCCGCGGCGCCCTTCACCAGGTTGTCGATCGCGCTGACGATCACGGCCCGGCCTGTCGCAAAATCGAATTTGAACCCGATATCGCAGAAATTTGTACGCTGGACGGCTCGCAAATCCGGCACTTGTCCGGGCTGGTAAAGGCGTATGAACGGCTCGCCGGCGTAGCGCTGCTGATAAGCTTCGAGGATTCGCTCTGCCGTGGTGCCGGGAGCCGTGCGGACATATATGGTCTCCAGAATCCCGCGATCCAGCGGCAGCAGTTGAGCCGTGAAACTGAACTCGCTCTCCTCGAGCCCCGACGTCAGCAGAACTTCGGGAACGTGCCGGTGATCGAGGATCGAGTAGGCCGAAAAATTCTCCGTCACTTCACAGAAGCTCGTCTTAAGGCTTGCCTTGCGGCCCGCGCCGCTGGTGCCGGACTTGGCATCGCAAACCACTCCTGCCGCGCGGTCAATGATGCCCGCTTCGACCAGAGGCTTGAGGGCGAGGTTCGCCGCTGTAGGATAGCAGCCCGGATTCGAGACCAGGCGAGAGCCGCGGATCCTGGCGCGGCAGAATTCAGGAAGGCCATAAACAGCCTCGGCCAGCAGCGCCACGGCATGATGCTGTTCCTTGTACCAGCGCTCGTAATTCTGCGGAGTTCGCAGGCGAAACGCTCCGCTCAGGTCTACCACCTTCATTTCCTTTTGAAGGAACGCGGGCGCCAATTCCATCGAGACTTCGGGCGGGGTGGCCAGAAACACGAGTTCGATACCTTCGGCTGACGCTGCATCCGGATTCGCCGCCGCCCGTTTCGGTCCGTGATGTCCGATCGGCTCCGGGCGGTGCTCCGCATCGTGACGATGCTCGAGCAACCAAGCCTCAACACCTGGATGGCGTGACAACAGGCGGACCAGTTCCGCTCCGCTATAACCCCGAAAGCCGACAATCCCCACCGGGCGCCTCATTTGTGACTATTTATTCACTCCTATGAATAATTATAACTTAGACGGCCTTCGATCGCGCCCCGTCGCTGCGGGTTGAACGTTCGCTCTGAACCTCTTCAATCACCTCGCGAATCAATGACTTCAGCTCATCGCGGTGTCTCGACCCGCCGGCCGGCTCCAGTCGCACGACCGTGGGTTCGGGGGTAAGATCGATTCGCTCCGCATTGAACCGCTCAAGCACCCGCCGGTTCATTTCGCGGCCGACGATCCACTGCTTCATCGGCACCGTTTTGATCCGGCACTTCACCACGACGCCGTCCGCCTTGAACTTGTCGACGCCCATCACTTCGAGGCGGTCGAGGATGAAGGCGGCAAACGCAGGATCCGATCGGAGATCATCCGCGATAGCTCGAAGAACTTCGACGGCGCGCGCGATGTCCTCCTCCATCCGGAAACTGAATTCGAAAACGTAGCAGGAGAATTCACGAGTGAGGTTCGCCAGGGTGTTGATCGATCCGTTGGGAACGATATGGACCGCGCCGTTTTCGCTTCGCAGGACGATGGTCCGCAGATTGATTTCCTCCACCGTCCCGCCGATTCCATTCACCACCGCCACGTCCTTCACGCGAACCTGATTCTCGATCAGAAGGAACACTCCCGCGAGAACGTCTTTGATCAGCGTTTGAGCTCCGAATCCAACGGCGACGCCAATGATGCCGGCGCTGATGCCGGCGCCCGCCAGCAGCGCTTCGATTTTGAATCCGAGTTCCTGCAGGGACATCATCACGATCGCCATCCAGAGGAGCGTCAGCAAACTCCGGCGCACCACTGAACCGACGGTGGCCGAACGTTTCTCCACTTCGGAGACATTCAGCGCGCCGTCGCGCATCATCATCCGCACGAAGAACGAATGGAAGGCTCGCACCGCCCGGTTGATGATCAGGGTCAGCAGGTATCCGGCGAAAACCAGGAACAGTACGCGAGCGCCGCTGAACAGAAGCGGCAGGTATCGATCGATCGCATCGAGGGCTGTCTTCTGCATGTACTCTCATCGTGACACGGCGGGCCAGGCCCGAAGTGCTAAAACGAAATAAGTGATCGAGAACTTCTGCGGCAATCGGGAACTGGTGCAGGTGCTGGCGGACATGGTGCGCGATCAACGGATCCCGCAGACGATGCTGTTGGCCGGGCCTGCCGGTGTCGGCAAGGCGACCCTCGTGCGCCGTTTCGCCGCATGGCTGATCGGCGGCGCCGACAAAATCGAAAAGGACGATCTCTCCACCGCGGCCAACCAGGCGATGCTTGTGGAGCGTGAGAAACTTGCGTCCGAGAAAAGAGCCGAAGATCCACTTCTGGTTTCGTCTCACCCCGATTTTGTGACCTTCCCTCCCGACGGCCCGCTGCGTCAAATCTCGATCCAGCAGATCCGGCTTTTGAAGGAACGCGCTCAATTCAAGCCGCTGCGCGGACGCTGGCGTGTGTTCCTGATCGACGGCATCGACCGTGCCAACGAGCAGGCGGCAAATTCGCTGCTGAAGGTTTTGGAAGAACCGCCGCCGCATCTCATCATGATGATGACGGCGCAAAATCCGTACGACCTTCTGCCCACCATTCGCTCCCGGTCGGTGCAATTTCAACTCGCGCCTCTGAGCGACGAGGATATGCGGGCGTTCGCTCGCTCGCGCGGAATGAAGGATGTCGACCGGAGGCTGCCTCTTGCTTCCGGCAGTCCCGGGCTTGCGGTGAGCCTGGACCTGGAGGCGTACGATCGCCGTCGTTCCGCGATGCTGAAGTTGCTCGAAGTGGGAGCCGGGCAGTCCGCATTCGGCGAGTGGGTGAAGCATTCCGATTTCATTTCCGCGCGCAAAACCGAGAAACTCGAGTACTATCTCGACGTGTTGTACCTGCTTCTCGAGGACGTCCTGATCCTTCAACACCGGGGCAACGGACTCCGCAATCCCGACATTGAACGCGAGCTGAAAGCGCTGGCTGGAACGGTCTCCTTTCAGTGGATTCGGACGGCTGTTTTGAAGGTGGATGAACTGGTTGAACTACTCCGCAGGAATATTCAGAAGAGTATCGCTCTCGACGCGTTTGCGTTAGAATTACGTTCAGTTTCGTGATTTGTCGGACTCTTGCGGCGCCCGCGGCTGTGTGGTTATCTAGATGTATAAAGTTCGAGTGCCGAAGACTCCCAAACGGAATCGGTGGCGATCCCGCCGGACCTTCATCCGTTGACGTCGCGAGAGGAGACGTACCGTGGAATCCGTAAACAGACGGCTAATTCGCCCAACACTAAACGAAGTAAAAGAACAAATGCCTACCCGTAAATCTCCCTCGACACAAAATAATAAAAAATCCGCTCCGCCGGATCAAACGAACGCAGAGAATTATTACTACGTGAAGCAGATGCAATCGAAGACGCCGATGGTCATTGTGCTGAAAGACGGCGAGACCCTGACCGGCATCATCGAGTGGTACGACAAAACCTGCCTGAAAGTGAACCGTGATGGCGCTCCGAATTTGCTGATATTCAAACCGAATATCAAATACATGTACAAAGCCTGACGGCTCATTCGCGGCTTTTTGCGCGGGCGCGAAGTTCGAGCCGGTATCGACGCCGTTCTGAGGCTTGCACATACCGTCTCTTTTCATCCTCGGTTTCGGGAATTACTGGCGGAATGGGCATCGGTTTCCCGTCATCTCCCAAGGCGACAAAAGTCAGAAACGCCGAAGACGCATGTCTAACGACGCCTGTCCGCAGATCTTCGACGCAGACTCGCACGCCTACTTCCATCGATGTACGGAAGACGCGGTTGACACTCGACCGCAGCACCATCAACTGACCGATGTGAACCGGATGTAAGAAATCCAGGTGGTCGATGGATGCCGTCACCACCGGACGGCGGGCGTGCCGCGCCGCGGCGAGCGATCCGGCAAGGTCCACCAGGTGCATCACCTTCCCGCCAAATAGGGTTCCGAGGGGGTTGGCGTCATTGGGCATGGCCAGTTCGGAGTACTCGGATATCGACTCTCGAACCGGGCGGCTGCCTTCAAGTTCCTTCGATTCGGTCACGCAACGATTCTCCTGCGGAGATAGCTTTCGAGAAACCGCTCCGCCTGCGCGCAAAGACGTCTTTCATCGGGGGCCTCGGTGAACCGGCCGCAATTTGCGTCATAGGCCATCTGGCCGTGGCGCGCCGGGCCGTAATCCCTTTCGAAGACGTAAATCAGGCGTATTTCCTGCTGCTCGTGACGGTCGATCGAAAAGCGCACCGCGTCGGCTTCGGCCTGCTCCGGAAACCTGCAGCACTTACCCCGCGCGTACCCGCTGTTGCAGAACTCTCTAAGTTCGGCAGGCTCCGGTTCAACGGATGGAGCTACAGCCTCGCAATTCCCACGGCACGGTTCGCCGAGCGGCACGCGCGGAGGCTTTCGCCACGATTCGTCGCGGAACGGCTCGAGGGGGAGGAAGTACGGGCACGGCACAATTGAAGCGTATCACCAGCGCGCGGCCATAACTCGCGAAGTCGTGCTAGTATCCTTACAGATTATTGAAGATGCGATTCTCTTTTCTTTCCCTGCTCGCCCTAACTGCCGCTGGCCTGTGTGCCGCCCAACCGGTGCGGATCATCTTTGACACGGACATGGGTAACGACGTCGACGATGCAATCGCGCTCGCCGAGATTCATGCCTTCGAGAACCGCGGCGAGGCGCAACTGCTCGCGGTCACGATTACGAAGGACAACCAGTGGGCGCCGGTATTCGTGGACCTGATGAATACGTTCTACGGACGGCCCGATATCCCGATCGGTATGGTGAAGAACGGGAAGACTCCGGCCGAGGGCCAGTACACGCGCGTGGTCGCGTCGATGAGCGGTGCGAATGGCGCGCCTTCGTATCCGCACGATGTGAAGCCGGCGAGTTCTCTGCCCGATGCGGTGCAGTTGCTTCGCAAAACACTTGCCGCCCAACCGGACGGGAGCGTGGTGATCGTGCAGGTGGGCTTCAGCACCAATCTCGCGCGGCTGCTCGATTCGCATGCCGACGACGCCAGCCCAATGAGCGGGCACGATCTCGCCGCGCGCAAGGTGCGCCTGTTGTCGATCATGGGCGGCGAATTCCGCAAAGGGCACGGGATCGAGTACAACATCGTCAACGACATTCCTGCGGCTCAAAAAGTGTTTCGCGATTGGCCGGGACCGATCGTCACCAGCGCCTTCGACATCGGCGAGAGCATCAAATATCCCGCACAAAATATTGCGGGCCAGTTTCGATATCTGAAGCACCACCCGCTCGCCGATGCGTACCGTGCATACAAGCCGATGCCGTATGACGAACCGTTGTGGGATCCGACCGCGGTGCTGTACGCGGTGCATCCGGATGACGGATACTTCGGTACTTCGGCGGCCGGAGAGATCTCCGTCGACGACAAAGGAGTGACCAGTTTCACCCCGTCGCCTTCAGGAAAGCGCCGCTATCTGACCGCGGATGACGTTCAGCGCGGCCGTATTCGCGAAGCGATTTCCTTATTAGCGAGCGAGCCTCCTCAGCACCAATGATGTACAGCCTGATCCAGGTGGCGGCGATTGCGCCGATGTTCCTGCGCATCTCTGGCGCCGAGCTGCAGGCGGTCACCGATGAAACGAATTACAACGTAGGAACGGAAGTCCGGGTCAGGCTGGTGCCATCGGGTACTGCCGCCGCATCCATCCGCCATGCCGGGGACACGAACCCGGTGGCGAGCGGTGCAGCGCTCAGCGGCGATGAATACGTTCCCGTTTGGAAGATCCCGTGGGACGCTCGGACCGGGCGGTACGAGGTTGACCTTCACCTTACCGGCGGCGCATTGATTCGGAATGCGACCTCGTTCGCCGTGCACCGGCAGTTGGCGAAGGTGATGTCCGTCGATCTGGACAAGACCTTCTACACATCGGGCGATCCCGTGAACCCGAGAATCGTTGTTCGCAATCTCTCAAACCGGCGCATCGATCATTTGCAGGTGGAGTTCGAACCGTACACCTATCCGTGGATCGCCCCAGCGGCCGATGAGCCGCCTGTGTGGAAGACAGTGGTGACGAATTCGCTGTCGCTCGAGCCCGGCGCCGACAAGGAGTTTCACGTACGGAACGCCGCGGTCGTGCAGGCCGGCAAGGAACCGGTGAACATCTACTTCTCCGTCGTTCCGCGCGATAGCGAAAATCCGGAGCGCATTTACGATCTCGCGTTCGCGTTACCCGCGTTTACGGTGCCGCCAAACACTCCGCATCCAAAGCAGTACCCGCTTCTTTATCTCTACCAGCGCGAGCGCGACGTTCCGAAATCCGAAACCTACCGGCACTTCGATCCGCCACAATTCGTCTCGGATGTGATTCGCTTCGACACGGCGCAGACGACGTTCCGTACAGGCGACGCTGTGTCCATCAACTACACTCTCATGCGCCCGCCCGATGCGCAGTGGCCGCCGAATGTCTCCGTCCGATTCCGCACACTGGATGCGGCGGGACGAGCATTGCGCGGCGAGCAATCCCGATTCGCTGAAGGAGAGCACACGTTATCGCTGCAGCCGATGGAACCCGGACGGTACATTCTCCAATCAGAGGTGCTGGCGGGCGAAGTCGCCGTGGCGCAGAACCGGCTGGAGTTTGCGGTGAACAGTTTACCCCGCTCCATCCTGGTGTTCGGCGCGCACGAGGACGACGAAACCGCCCACCCGGCCATCATCCGCGCCGCGGTCGAGAATCACATACCCATTCATTTCGTGTACTGGACGAGCGGCGATGCAGGCGGCTGCGATCGATACTTCATGCACTCCTGCGATGCGGCGCGCGCGATGGGCTTCGGCGAGGTTCGCATGGAAGAGACGCGCGCCTCGCTCGGTCATCTCGGCATTCCGCGCGGGGACATGTTTTTCCTGGGACTGCCCGATGGCGGCATGGGACAGGTTTGGGAGCATTTGAGTTCCGGCCGGCCCTATCTGTCGGTCCTGCTCGCGAGCGATCATTCGCCCTACCGCAATTCGGCGATTCCCAACATGCCGTATTCGCGGGATGCTGCCGTGCAGGCGGCTAAGCGCTTCCTGCTGCAATACCAGCCCGACATGGTGATCACCGGACACCCCGATGAACGCCACGTCGATCATCGCGTCAACAACTGGATTGTCGTGCGCGCCATGCAGGAGTTGCTTCGGGAAGGCAAGCTCTCGCGTGTTACGCAACTCGTGGTGGATGTGGTCTACGGCGCCGTGCCCGATCATCGCGCGCCGTACAAATACGAGAAGTACGAACTGTATGTGCCGGGCGAAGTCGCGCGCCTGGGGCAGGAATCGTTGTGGTACTACCAGTCGCAGGACGGAAATCGTCAGCAGGCGGAAATCGTCCCCTATGAAAAGCTGCCGCGCCGCGAGGCGTACCCGCATTTTCAAATCGTCGACTGGCAGGATCACGCCGGTTGGAACGAGCAGCCTCGATAGCGTTTCAGGGCACCGTCCGTTTCTCTGCTGCGATAATGAGAAGCAAGAGTTGTTCTGGGATGAATCGACGCAGTCTGTTGAGGCAGTTGGCAATTCCTTTGGCCGGATCGCTTGCCACTGCCGTTCCGGACGGGCTATCGGCCGCTCCTGAAGTTGGACCCGCAACTGACCGAACACGTGCGCTCGCCGAATATGAGAAGCTCCGGTTCGGAGTATCTTTTCACTTCAGCACCCCGACATTCACCGGCGACGATTACGACACGGGCGCGACGCCGGCGACGGTCTATAACCCCACCGCCTCGACGTCCGGCAATGGATCAAGGTGGCCCACGATCTCGGCGCCACATATGCCGTACTCACCGCGAAGTACATGTCGGGGTTCTGCCTGTGGGATTCGAAAGGCTACGATTATGACGTCGCGGCGAGCGGAAACAGAACCGACGTGGTGGCCGCCTTTGTCGCCGCGTGCAAAGAGTTCGGGCTCAGGCCGGGTTTCTATTACTGCATTCTCGACCCGCACAATGAAGGTATATTTGACTGGAATTCACCGATCCCGAGCAAGTATTTCGACACGATCAAGCACCATATCACGGAGCTGCACACGCACTATCCGAACACCTTCTATCAACTGTTCGATATCACCTGGAAGCTGACGCCCGCGCAGCGCTGGGAGTTATACAGACTCGTAAAGAAGTACAGCCCGGATTGCATCATTGTCGATAACCAGGGATTCCGTCAAAGCCGCTCTAACGAAGGCCGATTGTGCGAGAAAGCCAGTTGGCCGACCGACGTGATCAACGGCGAGGACACCTTGCCGCCGCTCGAAGGTCACGATCCGCATGTGAAATACGAAGGCAAAACCTATTACATGCCTTTCGAGACGTGGCTGCCGACGGGCCCGATCTATCCTCCAATGCCGTGGATGCACACGTGGTTCTGGCATCCCTGGTACAAAACGCAGAAGGCGAGCATCATTGCCCATGTCTATCGTGACTGCATGGACTGCAATGCCAACTTGCTGCTGAACCTGGCTCCTGACAACACGGGGCGTCTGCCGGACGAGGCGGTGGCGACGATGCACGAAGTAGCGAGTATCATTCATTCCTAAACTGAGCAGTGACTGCCATGTTTTTGAGAACTCTTCTTGTGATGGGCGCCGCCGCCACGTTTGCGGGCGCCGCGAATTGGACGACGTTCGGCGGTGATCCGGAACGGTCGGGGTGGGCCAAAGAGGAAACGACGCTCTCGCGCGAGAATGTCGGGCAACTGAAATTGCTGTGGTCGAAAAAACTCGAAAATCCGGTTCGGGAGTTGACCGCACTTACTGCGCCCGTCGTGCTCGGCAATCTCTACACGCAGAAGGGACTGCTGGATATCGTCCTCGTCGGCGGCAGTTCCGATAAGGTGTTCGCGCTGGATGGAGATACCGGCTCGATCGTCTGGTCCAAGGAGTTCCATACCGAGCAGAAACCCAAACAGAAGCCGGATTGGCTGTGCCCCAACGCATTAAACGATACGCCGGCGATCGATCCCGCTACGAAGACGGCGTACGTGATCGCAGCCGATGGGACGTTGTACTCGCTGCAGGTGGTGAACGGTGAGGAGGTGCGTGCGCCCCAGCAGTTTGCGCCAGCATTCTCGAAGAACTGGAGCCTCAACCTGGTAGACGGTACGTTGTACGCGCCGACTTCGCAGATGTGCAACGGCGCGAAATCGGGAGTGTACACGCTGAACCTGAAGGAGAAGGACGCGCAACCGGCTTTCTTCGAAGCGGCCCCGGCGGGCGCCGGCATCTGGGGCCGTGCCGGTGTCGCCGTGGATTCAGCCAACGGTACGGCGTATGCCGCCACCGGCGACGGCCCGTGGGATCCGGAAAAGGGCAAGTATTCGGACAGCGTTGTGGCGGTCAGCCCAGCGGGTAAACTGCTTGATTACTTCACGCCTTCGAACTTCGAATGGATCACCAGGAAGGACCTGGACATGGGCAACATCAGTCCGATTGTCTTTCCGTACGGCGGCAAAAAGCTTGTCGCAACGGGAGGCAAGGAGGGATTCCTGGTGGTGCTCGATGCGGCGTCCCTGGGCGGACCCGATCACCGGACTCCGCTCTACCGCAGTCCGCTGCTGACCAACGATCAGGTGCAGTTTCAGGGGCAGGGAATCTGGGGCGCTCTGGCGAGTGCGGAAGTGAATGGCGCACGCTGGTTGTACGTCCCTGTGTGGGGTCCGGCGTCGGCCAAGGCTCCGCACTTTGCGGCGACACACGGTGACGCTCCGAATGGGAGCATCATGGCGTTCAAACTGGAGGGGGAGTCGAAACCGACTCTCTCCCCGGCCTGGATTTCTGAAGATCTGGCGGTTCCCGAGCCTCCCGTCGTCGCCAACGGCATTCTGTTCGTGCTTTCGACCGGAGAGAATGTCATGCAAGTGGATACATCGGGAAACATCTATCCCACCTCAGAGCGCGCTAAGACGAAGGGCCACGCGGTCCTCTACGCGCTCGACGCCCAAACCGGCGCCGAGTTGTTTTCGAGCAAGGATATGATTCACGACTGGTCGCACTTTAGCGGCATCGCCGTGAACAACGGGCATATTTATCTGACGACCCACGATTCGACTGTTTACGCTTTTGGTCTTCCTCAGAAATAGTTGGGCGATGTCCACATCGGTTGTCGCTCCTCTTCTGCTGATCGGAGCGGGCATCGCGGCTGCGCAGAGCGATGCTGTCGCCGATGCGCTGCGGGCGATTTCGGCGATATGGACTCCACCCAAGACGTTCCGAGGCTCCTGCAGTTCAGCCTGAAGGTGCTGCTCTGAAGCGGGGTCAGCAGCGAACGGGTTCGTCGTCAGCCACCGGTTCTTGCTGCTGCCGGACAAGGGCGGCGTACTGTCCTCTCCGCGCCATGAGTTGATCGTGGGTGCCGGTCTCGACAACCCGGCCCTCGTTGAGAACCACGATCACGTCCGCATTTCGAACCGTGCTCAAGCGGTGCGCGATGACGATCCGTGTGCACGTCAATTCATCCAGGTTGCGATCGACCATCGATTCGGTGACCACATCCAGATCGCTGGTGGCTTCGTCGAGCAGCAATAATCGTGGGCGATTTGCAACCGCGCGGGCGATTGCCAGACGCTGCCTCTGGCCACCGGACAGACTGCTGCCGCCCTCATCTATGCGCGTCTCGAAACCCATCGGCATGTCCAGTATGTCCGCGTCGATCTCGGCGATCTGCGCGGCTCGGATCACATCGTCAATCGGAAGGGACGCGTCGTGAAACGCGATGTTGTCCCGCACCGACGAACTGAACAGCAGCGGATCCTGCAGGACCGTTCCCCAACGGCTGCGCAGCGACTGAAGGTTCATGGACCGCATCGGTATGCCGTCGTATCGAATCTCGCCTTGTGTTGGAACGTAGAGACCCAGCAGCAGCTTCGCCAGAGTGCTCTTGCCGGATCCGGTGCGTCCTACCAGCGCAACCTTCTGGCCGGGGTAAATGTCGAGCGAAATATCGTGCAGCACCAGCGGAGCGTTCACGTGATACCGGAAGCAAACGTCACGAATTTCGATGCGCCCGCTCAATTCCGGCGCGGCGGAAACGGACGTGAGGTCCTGTTCGGGCTCGGCCTGCATCACATCGGCAATTCGTTCCAAGTGCGTACCCGCGAGTTGCAGACGCTGCGTGCTCGTCACCAGAGAGGAAACCGGCTGAAGGAACGCGGCCGCAAGTGCGTTGACTGCCAACATTGTGCCCAGGCTCATCGACCCGTTAAGAACCATCGTTGCTCCGAGCCATAGCAACAGGAGTGGAGATAGGGTACGGAACATTGTCATGCAAGCCTCCACCTTGGCTATATATCTACCGCGCGCTGCCGAAGCGTCAAGCTGTTTGTTCAGCAACCCCGACCAACGACTGAACGTAGCGCGCTCTGCCCCGGAAGCTTTTAGCGTCGTGATGCCGGCCAGTGATTCGACCAGGCAGCTTTGCGAGGCCGATTGACTCGCCACATCGTTCTCCACCAGGCAGTGCAGTCGCGGCGCGCTGCCGGCCAATATTGCGACTTCGAACGCAGCGATCGCGCACACGCACAACGCAATCGCAGGACTCACCCGCAGCAGTGCGGCCAGGAAGACAATCACCAACGCACCGTCGAGAAGGGCGGATGTGGTGTAGCTCGCGAGTGCTTCGCGGATCGTGCTGTTACTTGCGAGCCGCATCAGCAAATCACCGCTGCTCCGCTGTTGGAAGAAGCGATACGGCAGCGAAAGCAGGTGCTCAAAGAAGCCGCGCATCAGGTTCGAATCGGCGTGCCGTTCCAATCGAATGAGCAGCGCTGAGCGGAGGTACGCTACTGCGCCCGTGCCGAGCGCCACCGCGATCGCCCCGGTGCACAGGATGTTCATCAGGTTCGTAGCCTTTGTGGGAAGAACGCGATCGACAATCCATTTTGTGAGCAGCGGTAACGCGAATCCGAACGCCTGTAACATAAGGGTCGCGGCAACGATTGCAAACAGCGTCTGCGTCGATCCGGCAGTCCCCATGATGCGGCGCAAACAACTCCAGGCCGGGCTCAGCCGCAGATGAACGCGGGTGTCGAATTCAGGCCCTGGTGCGAACTGCAGTGCCACGCCGCTGAAGCCGTCTTCAAACTCGGCCATCGACAACTCGCGGCGTCCCCAAGCCGGATCAACCAGCCCGACCTTTTCCGCCGACCAGCTTTCGAGCACGACGAAATGGTTGTTGTTCCAGAAGACGATGCACGGCAGTAGCGAGTCATCGAAGCTGCGCGCGTCCACCGCGACGGCTCGCGTCCGCAGCCCGAAATCGCGCGCCGCGGCTGTAATCGTTTTCGCACTCACGCCATCGCGGCCCGGATCGCACTTGGACCGGCATTCTTCCAGCCGTGTTTTCCGGCCAAAGTAGCGGAGCATCATCGCCAGGCATGCGGCTCCGCACTCCACCGCGTTCAGTTGCAGGACGACGGGTACTCTGCGTTTCCTCATCGCATCACCGGAGGAGCCAGCGCAAGGATTGACGGAACGCGCGACGGCTCGGCAATACGCAGCAACTCATATCCGATTCCAGAAATGCCCGTCATCATCCCCGGCGATTCCACGCCCAAGGGATTCCCGCAGATCCAGCCCGACTCGCGTGCCGTGGCGATAGCGGTGGCGGCCATTCGATTCGCCTGCAGCAGCCAACGGCGATCCCCTGAATGCTCGAACGCACTCAGCAGAACATCGGCGTTCCCGAGGTCGCCGTGGCACAAGCTGTGATTGCCCGTGACGCCAAGGCTGACTGTAGTCGTCAGCGCCGCGCTGATTTCTTCGGGCAGCAACAGTTCATCCTTCAGATGGGATTGCGCACACAGCCGCGATAGTCCGATACCCGGCGCTCCATGACACCACGCCGCCGCGAATTGCGCCGCCGCGTTTTCCCGCAGATCCGGCCAGTTCCGGTGTTCGCTTGAATAGAGAGCACGTTCGTAAGCGAATGCCTTCAGCGCAGCTTCGCGGAATTGAGCGTCGCCGGTGAGCCGCGCAATCTCGAGTAGCGCAAGGCCGATGCCGGCGCTGCCGTGCGCGAAGCCCGTCAGGGGTTCGGTGTTGCTGCCGCCACACGGCCATCCGAACCCGTCCTTCATCGTCTGTGCGGTTTCGAGCAACCGCTCTCCGCAGGCGCGTGCCAGATCGACGATCAGGCCCGATGGGCGGCAGGCATGCAGGCTTCGAAGCGCCAAAGCGCATCCTGCCGAGCCGCCGATGACATCCAGTGCCTTGTCGCGCCGGATGAACTCCGGCAGCAAGCGAAGCGCCGCTTCAGCTTCGTCGAATAGTGCGGTGTCCGCCCACAGTGCACCGAGAGTAGACAGCATGTAGATAATCCCGCCCCAACCGGTGAAGCCGCCCACGACATCGTGCGTGGAAGTAGCCTCGAACTGCTGTTGAACCGTGCGCGCCGCGGCCCCGGCGAGTTCGGAGTAGCGTCTGTCGCCGGACAATGAACCGAGCTGCGCCAGAAATATCGCAACGCCGGGAATGCCGTCGTAGAGGTCGAGGCCGATAGGAGCAACTCGCCATTCGCGCTCGCTCGCAGGCACTACTCCGATCCATGCGGCTTCGTCACCGGCTCGGAACGCGAGTTCGCACAGCCGGTCGCCGATTCCGCGAGCAGCCTGCACCAGATCTCGTACATCAATCTCCGCCCCCGGTTCAAACGTGCGCGGCAATCGCGGCGGCCCTTCCGACCGGGAGGATGTTGTCGCCAGCGACGCTCGAACAATCCATAACTGCCGTTCCAGGTCGCTCTCGCTGAGTTGCTGATGCCGGCGCAAGACCATCGTCTCGCTGGACTGTTCGAGATAATCCTCGATCTTCTCCTTCGCGCTGGTCCAGATGTCCCGCGAAGACGGTACAGTCGTGAACACCGGAATATCGCCGCGTAGCAGGTCCTCGCGCTCGGCCGGCACCACGGGACGCAGGCACGGGCGGAACTCGACTGCCTCTTCCAAACAGTTGAGAAACGCCAGCCGGTCTTCGCGATTCCGCAGCAGGTCGGGGTGGAAGCTCTCGCGCAAAATGGTTCCGTAAGTTTGGGTGGCACGGGTAATGACACGGATTTCGTCGTTCGAGAATCGCGCGAGCACTTGCTCCAGTTCGGCGCGATGGTTCAACAGCAGCCGGTACGTCGATTCAAATCCCGCGGCAATCTCTGTGGCGTAGTCGAGGGGGTCCACGTCGTCGTTATTCATGGACGGCCGATTCTCTGAGGCGCCGATCGGGACACGTTTGCGGACAATGTGCATGGAATCCGTGCCTGCCTCCGCCCACTGCGGTACGGCTTGCGGCGTCAGTAACCCCGCTGAACTACCCAGCCCGCTCATGTCCACTCCGGCATGCCCTTCGTCGGCCCAAACGGGAACGGGCAGCAGGCCCACACGCAACGCCGAGTACCCCAGCGCCTCGCTGGCCGCTTCGTGCGCGCGCTCTGCCGGCAGCTTGTCGATATGTGGGTGAAAGAGTGCCTCCAGGTCGATCAGCATCGGGTGTTCGCTCGCGGCAATCAGATTCTCGCAGTGAAAGTCTGAAGCTTCCAATGCGTAAAGGACCGCGAGATAGCTGCCCTGACGGCGATAGAACCGGCACACCTCGTCATTGTTCTGGCAGCCGGCCTTGTTGACGAACTCGGTCCAACCGTGGTCGCCGCGGTCCAGGCACTGAAGTTTTCGGAACGAAGGGCTCGCGCCGTGCTCGTTGAGCCATTCGAGAAACTCCTGAAAGTGCTCATCGACAGCCAGTGACCTCGGTTTGTATACCACCTTTTCCCCAGACGCAAACGTCGCGATCACCACCGAGCGGCCGTTTCGATGCGTGTCGCCTGCGCCGGTTTCGATGCGGACGATCCGGTCGGCGCGGCGGCTGACGATCCGCCCATGAATCGAAGGCCAGTCCACGCAGAGATGCTCGAGAAATTCGATGCTGAACCTCACCCATTGTTCCAGGCGGCGCTCGATTTCATCGCGCAGGACCGAATACTCGCCGAGAAGCTGATCCGCTACTTCTGGTCTGGACAGGCGATCGACAAAGCTCGCAAAACGTTCTTGCGGGCTGTCGCCTTCGAGTACGCCCTCGAGACGAGCCACGTTCAACTCCAGCACCATCACACGGTTCATCATCATCAACAACGGAGCTGCGAGGTTCACCGCCAGACTCTCCTCAACCGCCGGCGGATCGAACGGCGCGCTCGGATACCCGACGGCCAATTGGGAGGCCCTGGCGCGCACGCGGAGCCGTGCGTCATGGATCATCGGCGAAACAATCGTGAGGCAGGCTGCAAGTTCCAACGTCCTGAGTTCGTCCGGCAGGGGGAGCGGACAGCGTACCTCGATCCGTTTCTCAGTCTTCACGGGCATGGCGGCAATCATCAGGCAGTCCTCTATTCGAGGTGGTGGCCTCTTGCGGTGTCCACCTCACTCGCTCCATGCGTCAACTCGCGGAAGCTGGGGTCACCGGCATCGCGCGCCGGTGAAAAACACGGCTACGAAACGGATCTGGCATAATCCATGAAACGATCTCATGCCCGAAATCACCAGACTGCTGAACTCGACCGCCGAAGGCGATGCAGCCGCTCAAGCTGCACTGCTGGATGCGGTGTATAAGGAGTTACATCGCCTCGCATCCTCATATATGCGGCGCGAGCACCGGCGGGATCATACCTTGCAGCCAACGGCGCTAGTCAACGAGGCTTACCTGCACCTGATCGGCGACAACCCCGTCGATTGGGATAGCCGCGCCCACTTCTATTCCGCCGCGGCTCGAACGATGCGGCGCATTCTGATCGATCACGCACGCAGCCACGGGGCGCAAAAACGATCGGGCGGATTGCACCGCGTGGAACTCGAAGAAAACCTGATCGCCGTGGACGAGCAGGCGAGCGAGTTGCTCGAATTGGACGCCGCATTGGAGCGCCTCGCGGCTCTCGACGAACGGCAGGCCCGCGTAGTGGAACTGCGCTTCTTCGGCGGTCTGACGGTGGAAGAAACCGCCAAGGTGGCCGGCATCTCCGAAAAAACAGTCAAGCGCGACTGGGCGCTCGCACGAGCGTGGCTCGAGCACGAACTCCGCTCATGAACTCCTTCCGTTGGGCGCGCATCAGCGATATCTTCGGCGAGGCGATTGAGCACTCGGGTGCCACTCGAATCGAATTCGTTCGACGCGCCTGCAACGGAGATGACGCGCTTCAGCGGGAGATCCTCGAACTGTTGGACTGTCACGACCGGTCTAACGCCATCATCGATCGGAAGCCTCTTCAATCCGGAATTATTAAGGACGTCGCGGATGCTCACATGTTTCGGGCGGGGCAGTTGGTCAGCGGGCGTTTCCGGATTCTGGAATTCCTCGGCGAAGGCGGCATGGGCGAGGTGTACTCAGCCGAGGACGAGGAACTGCATACCCGGGTAGCCCTAAAGACACTACATCCGCACCTGGCGCACTCTCCCCGTTTTGCTCAACGCTTCCGGCAGGAGATTCAACTCGCGCGTCAGGTGACGCATCTGAATGTGTGCCGCATCTTCGATGCCGGACGGCACGAGGGCACACCGTATTTCACGATGGAACTGCTCGATGGTGAAACGCTGGCCCACCGGCTCGAACGCACGGGTCGCATGAGCCTGGCCGAAGCTGCTCCTATCGTTATTCAGTTATGTAATGCGCTTTCGGCTGCACATCGCGCCGGTGTGTTGCATCGCGATTTCAAATCCGCCAACGTGATGCTCGCCGGAACTCGGGCGGTAATCACCGACTTTGGTCTCGCACGTCTGCTGGAAGCCGACATACCGGGTGCTGCGACGACCGGCGTTGCCGTCGGCACCCCAGCCTACATGGCGCCGGAACAGATCGAAGGCCGCCCGAGTGGGCCTTCGGTGGACATCTACGCTCTCGGCGTCGTCATGTATGAAATGGTCACCGGAGCGCGTCCCTACCGCGACTCTTCGCCCCTGGCGCTGGCGGCTGCGAAATTGAAAGACCCCCCATCGCTTCCGGCCCGGGTTGCGGCGGAAATCGGCCGTGACTGGGAAACGGCGATTCTCAAGTGCCTCGCCGCGCAGCCGGAAGACCGTTTCGAGGACGCCCATGCCGTCGCGGCCGCGATCGAGGGTGCGACTCCCAAAAGACGGCGTGCGATCCTGCCGCGCAACGGAATCGCCATCGCGCTGGGTGTCGTCGTTCTTATCATCGTCGGGGCCGCCCTAGGCAGCGAATACTTCCGCCGAACTCCAACGTTAGCGCCGCCCGAAGCGATGGTCTGGTACCAGCAAGGCAGCGATGCACTCGCAGAGGGCGCATACTTGAAGGCGGCCAACCTGCTCGACCGTTCCGTCTCTCTCAATGATCGGTACGTCCCCGCGCATGCGCGCCTGGCGCAAGCTTATGCCGAGTTGGACATGAGCGACAAGGCGAAGGACGAAATCATTCATGCGGCTTCGATTGCTCCGGACCGGTCCCGTCTATCTGAAGCGCAGGCGCTATTGCTGACGGCTGCTCAATACATGGTGCAGCGCGAGTTCGTCCGCGCCGAAGCTGCGTTTCGCGAGTTGACCGAAATCCTGCCGGCGGAGGCGAGGGCGCGCATCTATCTGGACGTCGGGCGTGCCGCGGAGAAAGCCAATCGCACGGAGGATGCCTTCGACGCGTATCGTTCAGCCCTGAGGTCGGTGCCGCAGCGAGAGACCGCGTTGTTGCATCTCGGGGCCATCAATGCGCGACGCGGCCAGCACAGCGAAGCGGCCGCGCAGTTGAACGAAGCCGCTCAGCTTTTCCAGCTTGCTTCGAACTACGAGGGAGTAACTCAAACCCGTCTCGAACTCGCCCGGATGTTCGAAAGCTCCGATTTGTATGAGGCGGAATCGCAGACCCGGTCGGCGCTCGAAATGGCAGGACTCACCGGAAACGCGCAGCAGCAGGTGAGATCGCGATTCGAGTTGAGCCGGGTGAAACTTCTTCGGGGTCGTGCCGGCGAAGCCGGCGCGGAGGCGGATGACGCCGTCAAATTGGCGGAGCGGCTCCATCTGGACAATCTGTCCGTCCAGGGCTTGAACGATCTCGCGGCGGTAATGACCCGCCAACTCAAGTGGAACGAAGTGGAATCGTTCTGCCAGCGGGCGCTCATGCTCGCCAAAAGATCTCGAAGCCGCGAGGGAGAGGCTCGAGCGTTGTTCTATCTTGCCCAGGCGAGAATGGACCTGGATGACAATGCGGGCGCTCTCGAATACTTGAACCAGGCCTTGCCGTTCTATCGCCAAGGCGGCGATTCGGTGGTGTTGCAGGACCTGCTTGGTCTTCGCTCGGACATTCTTTGCGCGAGCGGCCGTTATGCGGAAGCGAAATCTGATACCGCGGAGATGCTGAAGTGGGGAGAGACGCACAACGATCCACAAACTGTGCTGCTTGCGCTGCAACGCGGCGCCGAGCCACTCGTGCTCGAAGGCGATTACGCGCACGCGCTCTCGATGTACCAACGCGACACGGATTTGGAACGGCGCTCGGGCCGGCTCGCCGGAACGGTTTACGCTCTCTTAAATGAGACCGACATGTTGTGGCGCCTAGGCAGATACTCCGAATCCGGCGCTCGGATGTCGGAGGCACGGGCACTGATGGCTGAACTCGGCACGGGAGCACGCGGCCCCCGCGAGCGTCTGGAAATCGTGGAAGCGGACTCGTTGCTCAGCCAGTTGCGGTTGCGCGAAGCGCGCAGCCACGCGAAGGCGGCACTCGCATCTTCGCGAGGCGGCATCGCCGAAAGGGCCTTAGCGGCCCAGATTGTTCTCGGCCTCGCGATGGTTCGTACCGGCGATGTCGCCGCGGGCCGCGAGTTGTGCATGAAGTCGCTGAAGACGGCCCAGGCGGAGGGCAGCCCGGCCAACATCTCCTATGCGAAGGTGGCGGTCGCGGAAGCAGCGGTTCTCGCGCACGACCCCGATGCCGCCCAGTTCGCAAAACAAGCGCGCGACCATTGTTTGCAGTACAATCATCGGGATCTTGCGCTGCGCGCCGTGCTCCTGCAGTGGAACGCCGCAGGAAAGACTGGAACGGCGGCGGCTGCAAACGATTTTGGCTCGGCATTCCATCGCGAGGCCGGGAGTCTCGAGACATTATGGGGCGCGGGTTCGCTCACCGCCTACCTGAGTAGGCCGGACATTCGCAGCCTGGTTCCGAAACCTTAGACGCGGAACTTCCGCGCGATCCCCACAGAACGTGGGGAAAGGGAATACGCATGATTGCACGTTTTGTTCTTTCGCTCTTACTTGCGGCACCAGCGGTACTCGCACAAACTCAGCGCCCGGCATCTCCGCCCGCTCCATCCGCGGTGGGGCGCCACCCCGGTTCGGGAAAATCGAACGACCGCGGAGGTGTCATCCCGCGGCATACGGCGGAACCCATCGTCATCCGGGACAGCTCGTTGAAAATCGATGTCTACTCCACATCCGACAATGCCGTTATCACGAGCGGTGACACCATCACCGTCAACGGCGAGGGAGCGAATCAAGCCACCGTTCTCGTGCCCACACGCGTGGTTGCCGTGGCCAAAGGCAAGCGTGGCGCAGCAATGCCGGGCCGACTGCTGAGCCAGACGGCGCTTGCGCACCCGATGCAGGCGGTTCAGCAATACGTCTATCGGATCGATGCCTACGCGAAAGGCCGGTTCATCCCGTTCAGCGAGCTCGCCTTCCAGTTTGAAAAATTCACGTGGCGAATTTCGCCGCGGGGGCATAATCGTTTAACGTTGGTTGGCTGCAGCGCACCCGTGGCGCTCACCGGTGCATGGGCGAATCATTTCCAATCCACCTGCGAATACCGCTCCGGCGACCTTCAACTGCGGCTCGGCAACGTGACTATCCACAGCGCCGAAGCTGGCGCTAGAGTGGTGAATCTGAGTACGGGGTGCTCGGAATTCCGAATCGAACCGATCACCCACCCGCCTCACCAGATGCCGTTCGATCACTCTCCGTGCGGCGGAGTTTCGTTCTCTGCGGCGCTCCGGTATCCGCGTGTGCAGATCAAGGGCGTCAACTCGGTTACCGCGATCGATCTTTCGGTTGCGAAGGTGACCGGCCGCGGCGGCCCCACCAAGGGGCTGCACCCCACCGCGCATAGGTGAGCTGAGAACCTCGAACTACTCCGATGGCGCGGACTGCCACGCCGCGCTGACGATCGAGAGCGCCGCCACTGCAGCGGTTTCGGCGCGCAGCACTTGCGGACCAAGCGAAACAGGTGTCCAGGACGATGCCGTGAAGCGCTCCCGCTCATCGTCGGTCCATCCTCCTTCGGGCCCTAAAAGGATTGCGGCGACGTCCTCCGCTGTCCGATGGCGTGGAACCGCGTCGAGCAACGCTCGAACGCCCGGTTCTTCATCGCAGGCGAAGCGGACCGTTGCGGCCGCACCCAGAACCTCGTCGAACGATTGCAGCTCGCCCACTTCGGGCAGACGATCGCGCCGGCTCTGCTGCGAGGCTTCCACCGCGATTCTCCGCCACCGCTCCAGACGCTTCGGCGCCGCTTGTTCTAATCCGCGCTCGCTGCGTCCGGCGCGCACCGGTACGATCCGCTCTGTTCCGAGCTCAGTGGCCTTCTCGACAATCCATTCGAACCGGTCGAACTTGATCAGCGCAGCGAACAGGTGAATCCGCACCGGTGGAGGATTCGTGGCTAGCTTTTCCAGAACACGAAAGACTACCTGCTGCTTGCGCGCTTGAATGATCTCGGCGAGATACACACTGCGATCGTCGGAGATTTCGTAGCGTTGACCGGTTTCGACGCGAAGAACGCGTGTGAGGTGCTGCGCTTCATCCCCGGCGATCTCCGCTTCGCCATTGCGCACCTGGGATACAAAGAATCGGCGTCGGGCCATGTATTCTGATTTTGTATGATCGCGCACCTGCGAGGCACCGTTCTCGAGAAACACCCCAACCAGTTGATAGTCGATGTCGGCGGAGTCGGCTACGAATTGACGATCCCCGTCTCGACGTTCACTTCATTGCCGGAGGCCGGAGCCGAGGTGCGACTGCGCGTCCACACGCATGTGCGCGAGGACGCGATCGCGTTGTTCGGCTTCACGACCGCGCAGGAGAAAATGCTGTTCGAGAAGCTGATCTCGGTCAGCGGCATCGGTCCGAAGCTCGCGGTCACCATCCTCTCGGGGCTCGCAGCGTCGGATCTCATTAACGCCATCCGCAGCGGCGATGTGCATCAACTCGTACGCATTCCGGGCATCGGGAAGAAGACGGCCGAGCGACTCATTCTGGAACTGCGCGAGAAACTCGAGGCGATCGGCATTGCGTCGGCAACGGTCTCGTCTGCCAGTAAGCCTAAGCCTGCCTTCAATGCGGATGAGGAGGACGTGATCTCGGCGCTAATGAACATCGGCGCCAATCGGGCGTCCGCGGAAGCCGCTGTGACCAAGGCCAAAACGGAGTCGCCGGGCGAAGGATTCGAAAACCTGTTCCGCATCGCGCTGAAACTGTTGCGGTAGTCTGTCCATCCATAGTGGGAGACACCATGAAAGCCGTAGCCGTATTCCCCGACCAGCGCCAATACCGCGTCATCAACGATCATCCCGAACCGAAAATCGAGAACCCATCGCAAGCCAAAGTCCGGATCCTCGATGTCGGCATCTGCGGAACCGACAAGGAGATCGTAGCCTTCGAGTACGGCATCCCGCCTGCCGGTAGTCCGTACCTGGTGATTGGACACGAATCGCTGGGCGAAGTGGTCGAGGTTGGTGCGGACGTTTCGCATGTCCGCATCGGCGATCTGGTTGTGACATCGGTTCGTCGTCCCTGTCCGCATCCTTATTGCGTCGCGTGCAGGGCGGGCCGTCAGGACTTTTGCTACACCGGCGATTTCACCGAACGCGGCATCAAGCAGCGCCACGGCTACATGACGGAAATGATGGTGGACGACGCCGGCTACATGAGCCCCGTGCCCGCAAACCTGCGCGATGTCGGAGTCCTAGTGGAGCCGCTCACGATCGCCGAAAAGGGAATCGGGCAACTGTGGGACGTGCAGGACCGATTGCCGTGGGCCTGCCCCGTCGAGCCCGGCAGTACGCCTGCCTACTGTCACAAAGCCGTGGTTCTGGGCGCAGGCCCGGTCGGGCTCCTGGGCGCGATGAAACTCGTCATCGAAGGATTTCAAACGTTCATATACTCGCGATCGGATCCGAGCCGGCAACGCGAAAGTATCGCAGCAGCAATCGGCGCCACCTTCATCGACGCCTACAAAACCGATGTCGCGGGAATGGCGCAGCAGGTTGGGAATATCGATGTGGTTTATGAAGCAGTGGGCGCATCGCAGCTTGCCTTCGAAGTTTTGAAGTACATGGGCGCGAATGGCGTGTTCATCTTCACCGGAGTGCCCGGCCGCAAGGCGCCGGTCAGTGTCGATACCGATCTCATCATGCGCAATTACGTGTTGAAGAATCAGATCCTCTTCGGCACGGTCAATGCCAGCCAGAAGAGTTTCGCCGATGCCATCCGCGATATCGGCACATTCCGCGACCGGTGGCCCGATGCGGTACGGTCCATCATCACACGGCGTTTCCCGTTAGATGCAGCCGCGGATCCGCTTTCCGGAAAGTCGGACGGTATCAAGAACGTCATCGCGGTGAGCGCGTGAGTGAGTGGATCGATATAACGATTCCGCTCTACCCGGGCGTTGTCGTATGGCCGGGCGATCCCGAATTTGAGCTACGCAAGGAAGTCGCGATCGAGAAGGGAGACGAATGTAACCTGTCAGCCTTCTCGATGTGTGCCCACACGGGTACACATATCGATGCGCCATTGCACTATCTCGCGGACGGTGTGTCCTTGGATGCGCTGGACTTCGAGAGTTTCGCCGGACCGGCGCGAGTAATTCACGTTGATGTGCCGCGCATCGGAAGTTCCGAACTCGCAGACTGCGATATCGCACCAGGGGAACGGCTGCTGTTTAAGACCCGCAATTCAGAGGCGGTTTGGCACGACCGTCCGTTCACATCCGAGTTCGTGCACCTCACGCCCGACGGCGCACATTTTCTTGTCGAACGTCAGGTGCGCATGGTGGGAATCGATTACCTGTCCGTCGGCAGCGACGATCGAACGGGCGCCGAAACGCACTGCATTCTACTCGGCGGGGGCGTCTGGATTCTTGAAGGTCTCAACCTGAAGGGCGTCGCGGAAGGACGATACGAGTTGATGTGCCTGCCGCTGAAGATCGCAGGTGCCGAGGGTGCGCCCGCACGGGCGGTACTGAGAAGAGTCCGCTGAAACACCGACGAAGGAGCGCCAGCATCGGTGCTGCAGCGGACCCAGGAGTTCATTCAAGCTTTCTGGATTCTGAGTACGCCTGCGTTGGAGACCGTCCTCCGATTGGGCTTGAGCCCACAGCCCCCAACAATTCTAGAGTGCCACGAGAGCTCTGACAGGAAAAGAGCAGAAAGTACGATTACTTACTAGTACTAACTCAACCATTTGATTGGTGTTTTACACTCACGGACCGGTGGTGCCTGTGTGTACGAGATTCTGATGGATCGTCTGAACTTCCCAAGGAAGGAACAGCAGCCGGCCCATGCAGGCGCTCGTCATATCCGCACGGTTCCAGTACGCCTTCATGACGCCGAGTTGCGAGTGCTGTCCGTTGCCGATCAGAACGTGCCCCAACTCATGCGCAATCGTCGCACCAATAAGCGCGCCCAGTTCGGCCAGTTCGGCCAGGCTTTCTTCCTTGATGCGGGGGTACCGGATCACCACCACTCGTTCTCCGCCCGGAGTGGCAAAACCCAATGCCGCCGGGGAGAGCCACTTCGGTTTCTTCCCGCCGTCGATCCTTACGAAGATGTCCGTTGGTCCGATCGATCTTCCGGAACACTCATCTGGGCAGCGCAAAAACTCCAGCTTCACTTCCGCATCTCGAAAGATCGCTTTCGCAGTACGAAGCGCTTGAGTCATTGCCTCGGCGCCCACGTTCGCGCGATCCCAGACGTGGACCGTCACAGTGTCCTCGGCGTGTAGCACCGCCGCGGAGAGCGAGAACAGCAAGATGGAAGAAAATGCTCTCACAACTATACTGTTCGGTCAAAAAGACCTGTTTCTCCGGGAAATAAGGTAGAAATTTCACTGTACTCGTTCGAACCGCCCGTCGCTAAGCAGGCGGTAGCGGCGCCCCCGCCAGCTAATCTCGTTGCCGAAGAATCCCGCGACCCAGAACGCGAAACCGAGGAGGTCTTGCAGCGGAAGCAGCAGCCAGTTGACTCTGCCATGCAAGGCCGTGGATGCGACCGCGTGCGCCGCCGCGGCCCGCACGGCGATCACTACAGCGAACGCCGGCCACCACGCGGGCTGGAGCCCTACGAGTAACAGCGCGAGCGGCAATGGATTTGTGAACACCTGGCCCACATAGCCCGCCGGCCGCGACCGCCGGGTACTGCGAGCCCACCGCATCCGGTGCGAAAAGTTGGGACGCAGCGCTTCGGAGCCGATTCTGTGTTCCACCACGTAGGAGGACAGGATTACACCCATTCCGGCTTCGGCGGCTCGGGCGCCCATGACGAAATCCTCCGCCAGGTAGTCCTTCAGAACATCGAAGCCGCCGATGCGCTCCAGCGCGCTTTTGCGGGCGGCGATGGTCGGGCCGACCGCAAACCGCATGCCCTCGACGATCCGCGCGACCAGCGCTCCACCCCAGAATTCCGTGTTCATACCCGCCGCTTCGAGTTGCGACCACAAACTGCGTCCCGCTACGGCACGATAAGGGCAGGTCGCCACGCCCAGGTTAGGATGCCGGAACTCGGCCGCAATCGTCTTCAGCATCTGGGAATCGACGCGGATGTCGCTATCGCTCATAACGATCAGGTCACTGGCAGCAGCACGTGTCATCAGGTCCAGGCTGAACACCTTGGCATTGGCGTACGGCGGTTCCCCGGTGATGATCAGGCGCGTGGGGACTGCGCAGTATTCGTCCCGAAGCCGCTCGACCAGGTCTACGGCGGCATCGGTTGCGCTGCGAACCGCAAACAGGATTTCGAAATTCGGATAGTCCTGGCTGAAGAACGATCGAAGGTTTTTTTCGAGCCCTTCGTCCAGCCCGTGCAAGGGCTTGAGAATGCTGATCGGCGTCGCGGCCTGCCCGTCGTGGTGCAGATCGGGCCGCACCGCGACATATCTGCCGACGGCCACGAGCGTGAGCACGCAGTATACGGCCGAGCAGGCTACAACAGCCGCTATCAGCCACGAGATCGTGAGCAGCACACTCTACTCGAACGGCGTTTTGTTGTCGATCAGAGCCTCGATGTCAGTGAGGAACTGATCCACGGTTTTGGCGCCCTGATCCCCATGCTTCCGGTTTCGAACGGAGATCGTCCCCTCCTGAGCCTCTCGGTCGCCGACCACCAGCATGTAAGGCACCTTCTGCAACTGTGCTTCGCGGATCTTCAGGTTTACCTTTTCCTTCCGGTCGTCCACCTCTACGCGAAGGCCGGCGTCGCAGAGGCGCTTCTCAAGCGAGCGAGCATAATCGAGTTGGCGATCCGTGATCGGCAACACCACCGCTTGAACCGGCGCGAGCCACACCGGGAACGCGCCGGCGTAATGCTCCACCAGGATTCCGAAGAACCGCTCCAGGGAGCCGTACAAGGCGCGGTGAACCATCACCGGCTGATGCGCCTTCCCATCCTCGGCGATGTATTCCAGGCCAAAGCGGCGCGGCAGCGTGAAATCGAACTGCACCGTCGAAAGCTGCCACTTACGGCCAATGGCATCCACCAGCTTCACGTCGATCTTCGGGCCGTAGAACGCAGCTTCGTCCGGCATCACCGGGGCGGTCATCTTCAGCCGGTCCACCGCCCGCTTCAGCGCATTCTCCGCGAGTTCCCACTGTTCCGGAGTGCCGTCATATTTTCCGCTGGCACCGTTGTCCCACGTGGACACCTCTGCTTCGTACGCATCGAAGCCGTAGGTTTTCAGCGTGTCGATCGCGAATTGCAGGCAATCCACCACCTCGTTCTCCACCTGCTCCGGCGTGCAAAAGATGTGGGCGTCGTCCTGCGTGAATCCACGAACGCGGAGCAGACCGTGCATGACACCCGACCGCTCGTAACGATACACGGTTCCGAGTTCTCCCAGCCGGACCGGAAGATCGCGGTAACTGCGCAGCCGGTCCCTATAGATGAGGATGTGGCCCGGGCAGTTCATCGGCTTCAACTGATACTCGGCGTCGTCCAACTCCATGGGGGTGAACATGTTCTCGCTGTAGAAATCGGCGTGGCCGGAAGTCTTCCACAACTCGCGCCGCATGATGTGCGGCGTGTACACCAGCGAGTATCCACGGGCGAGATACTGATCGCGCATCCAATCCTCGAGGATCTTGCGGACGCGCCCGCCCTTTGGGTGGAAAAAGATCAGGCCGGGCCCGGCCTGTTCTTGAATTGAAAAAAGATCCAGTTCCTGCCCGAGTTTGCGGTGATCGCGCTTCTTGGCTTCCTCAACCCGGTGGAGGTACGCTTCCAGTTCTTTTTTGCTGAACCAGGCCGTGCCATAGATGCGCTGAAGAGGCTTGTCGAGATTGCCTTTCCAGTGCGCACCGGCGACGCTGAGGAGTTTGAACGCCTTCAGCCGGCCGGTGGAAGGCACGTGCGGCCCACGGCAGAAATCGATAAAATGCGGACCGAGGGTGTACTCACTGAACGTGTCACCAGCCTTCTCGGCGATGAATTCGCATTTCATCCAATCGTTTTTGTACTTCTCGAGGCCCGTACCCTTCTCCGTAAGGATGCGGTCGTAAGGAAGATCCTTCTTTTGCAACTCCCACATCCGGCCTTCGATTTTTTCAAGATCGTCCGGAGTAAAGGGCGTGGCCCGCTCGAAATCGTAATAGAAACCGTTGTCGACGGGGGGACCCGCTCCGAGTTTCGTTTCCGGGTACAGTTCGAGCACCGCGGCGGCCATCAGGTGAGCCGTCGAGTGGCGATAGACGTAGAGGGCATCCGGGTCAGTGCTCCGGGTAGTGAGAATCTCGACCTTTGCGTCGCCTTCCAGGGGACGAGTGAGGTCATAGAGATCGCCGTTCACCCGTGCGACGATCGCGTCGTCGGCGAGGCGCGGGCTGATACCACGGGCAATGTCGAGTGGGCTGCTGCCGGCGCCAACAGTTTGTACACTTCCGTCCGGCAAGGTGACATGGATGTCGCTCATTATTGCCAGCGTATCAGTTGTGTTGTAAGTAGTGCCAGCCGTAAGGCGTCAAGCTATTCGCGGAACATCCGCCCCGGGCGCTTTCGGATTCGATAGCAGCCGGAGAGCCCGTCCCACTCCACCATCTGTCCGGTCGTCCCCTTCCGCGAACGGATGCGCCAGGCGGCAAATCGCGGCGAGTAACGCATCCCGGCTCACCGGCTTGGATATGTAGGCGTCCATTCCGGCGCCCATGCATCGGTCCCGGTCCTCGGCGAAGGCGTTTGCCGTGACCCCTATGATCGGCACCAGGTGGGAGACGCCGGGAAGCGCCCGGATCAGGGTCGTCGCTTCATATCCGTCCAGTTCGGGCATCTGGCAATCCATCAGCACCAGGTCATAGGGAGCGGCCTCGTGAAGATCCAGCGCGATGCGCCCATTTCCGGCAAACTCCACCAGCGCGCCGGATTGAGTGAGCATCCGCCCGATCACTTTTTGATTGATCAGGTTGTCCTCGACTACCAATACGCGCAGGCCAGGCGGAACCGCCGATAGCGGGCACGCTTCCGGCGCAACCTCCGGTTCGGGTGCTTCCGCCTCGTTCAGCGGCATCTCGAAGAAGAACGTTGACCCTCGGCCCGCAGAACTCTCCACCCACAGACGTCCACCCATGAGTTCAGCCAAACGGCGCGAGATCGCCAAACCGAGGCCCGTACCTCCGAACTTCCGGGTGTTCGACGAATCCACCTGATGAAATTCCTCGAAAATTGTTTCCTTCTGTTCCGGCGAGAGCCCAATGCCCGTATCGGAGATTTCAAAACGAACCCAACCTGGACCCGGCGTCTGCACCGCCATGACGACGCTTCCAGCCGGTGTAAACTTCACTGCGTTACTGAGGAGGTTCGAGACCACCTGCCGGGCTCGCACCGGATCCCCCTCCACCCATCGCGGGAGATTAGCCACCGTGTCCACTCGAAACCGGAGGTGCTGGGTTTCGGCTAGCGCGGCCGCCGGCGCGGCGATATCCCGAATCAACTGCCTGATGTCGAAGCGCGTATGCTCTATCGTCAGCTTCCCGGATGTGACCTTGGCCATGTCGAGGACATCGTTGACGATCGCCAACAGGTGACCCCCGCTTCTGCCTATGTCGTCCAGCAGTTCGCGCTGGTCGGCGTTCAAATCCAGGCTGTTCAGGACCTCGGTCAATCCGATAATGCCGTTGAGCGGTGTACGGATCTCGTGGCTCATGTTGGCGAGAAAGCGCATCTTCGCCGAACCGGCTTGTTCGGCCGCATCCCGCGCCTGGCGCAGGTCGTCGCTTTGTGCTTCCAGCGTCAGTTGCGCCAGCAGCACTGCACGGATGTGGCTGTTGTTCATACGCATCAACTGCGCCATGGTCAGCGCGTGGATCACGATCACGGCGCCCAACAGCCAGCCATAGCGGGGCAGCGCGAACACGCACCATAAGTAGACCGGCAGCAACTGTGAGCCAACCGCAAGGTAATCCAGCCATAGAAAGGGCGCGAACAGGCTTGCGCCGACACTCGAAAACCCTCCGACCCCCACCAGCATCAGGCATTCCGGGATTAGATGCCCCTGCACTCGCAACATCGTATAGGCGACGAAGATAGCGAAAACAATGCTTTGGGTTACCGCGACGCCAACCAAACGGCGGCCATCCCGAACGACGTCGCTCCCGAAAATCACCCGCCGGGCGACCACGGTGCGCAAAGCGCCCGAAACGGTAAGCATCGCAGTTAGCGTAAAGGCAGTGGCGCGAGATCCGGGCTCGAGATGAAGCGAGAACAGGATCGCGAACAGCGCGTAACCCAGACCACCCCAGACCAGGCGCTCCGCGAGTTCGCGCATAAGGCGCAAATGCAATTCGGCCTGTTGGCCCGGAGTAGCCACCATTTGGCTTATCGGCAAATGCCGGACCGAGCGTTACGAAACAGCCACATCTCGTTGCCGACATGGCAATTCACAGCTACCCCTACGCTCGATGCCTTTCATGATTGCCCCATAACGTGACAGGAATAGCACTTTCCGGTACCGGGTGAGATTCCCCACCAGTTCGCGTCACTGATACTCACGGATTCTCACCGAAGCTGGTCTCTGATAATCCGGAGACGATTCGCTCCAAGGTGGAACCTCGCGGGGGTGCCGGAAGTGGACCCCGGCACCCCGCCGGAGACTTGCGCACTCGCCGTGGATCGAATTCCAACACGATCGACGGCTGGGGAAAGTAATCGCCTCCCGCGCCGCTGTGTGCTGCTCGTTCGCGTATCAGAATCATGAGGATTGCGATGCGCTTCCAGATTTGATTTTCTTAGCGAGTCTTGTAAGTGTGCTGTAAAAACATATTCAATTCATTCGAATCAAATAGGGCTGTGATAAACTCCGGTACAACGGGAGCCCCTCTTCAGGATTTCCATGCTTAAAGTGCGACTTACTGTAGCTGTATTCTTTGTTGCCGCATTAGCGTCTTTCGGCCAGGTTGCCGGACGCTTGACGGGATCGGTGGTCGACCCTACCGGAGCTGCGGTGACCGGCGCGAAGGTCAGTCTGTACCTCTCCGGAGGCTCCGCACCCGTGCTGGTCAGCCAGACAACGTCCGACGGGCTCTTCGATTTCGCCGCAGTCCGCCCGGATTTCTACCGCCTCACTGTGGAAAATCAGGGATTCGCGACATTCAGCCAGGAGAACGTCAAAGTCGATCCGTCGCGGGTCACTTCGCTGCCGCCGATCCGGCTGGAGATCAGTTCGGCTTCCCAGAGTGTTGAAGTCAATGCTGGAGTTCCGACGGTGGATACCGCGACTGTCGAAGTCACCAGCACCGTGACGCAGGCCCAGGTAGTCAAACTCCCGATTCTCGACCGGCAGGTCGCCAACCTTATTTATACGCAAGCGGGCGTCAGCAACAGCCGCACGGTGTCGAGCGTCAACGGCCTCCGACCCAGCTACACGAACGTCCTTCTTGACGGAATCAATATCCAAGACGTCGTCCGGACCAACGCGATCGATTTTTTCCCAAACCGCCTGACCATCGGACAGATCGCGGACATGACCCTCGTCTCATCGAACGTAAGCCCGACCATCGGTGGTAACGCGACGGTGATTTCGTTTTCGAGTCCGTCCGGCACGAACGATTTCCACGGCAATGGATATTGGTACAACCGCAATAGCTGGTTCAGTGCCAACAACTGGTTCAACAACCAGGCCCGCGTCGCGCGGCCTTCTCTGAATTTGAATCAGTTGGGTGGCACCATTGGCGGTCCTATCATCAAGGACAAGCTGCTCTTCTACACGAACTACGAAGCCTACCGGCTGCGCCAGCAGAGTCCCAAGACCAACACGATTCTCACCCCCAATGCCCGCCAAGGTCTGCTCACGTACGTCGCGAACGGGCAAACGCAGACGTTCAACGTTCTTGCCCCGTTCGGATTGCAAATCGACCCGAATATCCAAAGTCTCCTGGCGAAAATGCCGGCAGTAGGAAACACGAACTCCGTCGGCGACCAATTGAATAACACCGGATATGCGTTCAACGCGCAAGCCAACGACACCCGCGACATGGTGGTGGGAAAACTCGATTATTACCTGACCCCGAAACACACGTTTTCCGGTAATTTTTCGTGGATGCGCCAGATCAACGACCGTCCGGACTATAGCGGTTTTTACACCACGGTCCCCACCTATTACAACGACAACAGCGGCAAATTTCTGTCTCTCTCCTGGCGTTGGAACCCCGCGGCGACCCTGACCAACGAACTACGCGGCGGATTCAACAAGACTCCGGCCGTATTCGTCTCGCGCGACGGGCTACCGAATTTTGTGCTGACTCAGGCCAACACGACCCAGGCGAACTTCACGATTCCGATCAACCCCAAACTCCCGGAATCGCGGACGGTCGACAACTATGCCATCCAGGACAACGCGAACTGGGTCAAGGGAAGACACACTTTATCGTTCGGCTTCCAGGCAAATCTGTTCCGCAACGGTTCGGTGGATTACCTCGGAGTCGTGCCGACCTACACGCTGGGCCTTTCGACGAACAGCAACCCGGCGGGATTCAAAGCCGGCGATATTCCGGGCGCCTCGGCCACCGACATCGCACGGGCCAACAACCTGCTGGCCAGCCTGGCAGGGATCATCAGCACCTCGTCGCAGAAGTTCAACGTCACGGGACGCGACTCGGGATTCGTTCCGCTCGCTCCCCAGAAGCTGAATCTGCGAATGAACAACTACGCTCCATACCTCGTGGATAACTGGAAGGTGCTGCGGCGTCTCACCCTGACCCTCGGACTGCGATACGAATACTTCAGCCCCGTCGACGAAGCCAATGCGCTGCTGAACGAACCCAAATTGATCAACAACAACCCGGTGGACACGCTTCTTGGAAATGCGACGCTCGATTTTGCAGGATCGGCGGTGGGGCGGCCCTTGTACAAGCGCGATTTGAACAATTTTGGCCCCAACGTGGGGTTCGCCTGGGATGTGTTCGGCGACGGCCGGACCGCGATTCGCGCCGGCTACAGCATCGGGTTTGCCAACGACAACACGATCAACTCGGTTTCGAACTCCATTTCGCAGAACAACGGACTCTCGAGCACCCTCGGGGCAGGGAACTTGAACGCCCGGGTCGCGGCCCTGCCTGCGATCCCCACGCCGGCCTTCAACTTCCCCACCACCAGTCTCGATCAGTTCAGGCTGACTCCGGGCGCTCCCCCGGTTGAGGGCTTGGTGGATCCGAATCTCGCGACGCCTTACGTTCAGCAGTGGACCTTCGGAATCCAGCAGGAATGGAAGGGCTTCATTTTCGAGGGCCGCTACGTCGGCAATCACGTCGTGAAGCAATTCCGGCAAATCGACTTCAACCAGGTGAACATCAAGCAGAGCACCTTCCTGCAGGACTTCATCAAGGCGCGCAACAACGGAATGCTGTCGTATAAGGCGGGCAAAGGATTCAACGCTGCGTACAATCCGGATATTCCGGGCAGCCAGCCCTTGCCGTTCTTCGACAGTCTGCCTGGTAAGGGATACCTGAACGTCTCCGTGGTGAGCGATCCGATTCTGACGGGCGAAGCCGGCACGCTGGCGCAAACGTACCAAACGAATAGCATTGTGCCCTATCAAGGCTTCAACTACTTCCCGAGCCCGTATGTCTTGTACTCGAGCATGCTAACCAACATCAGCAACTCGAGCTATAACGCAGCGCAGTTCGAAGTGCGGAAGCGGATTCGAAATGGCATCCAAATCCAGGCCAACTATGTTTTCAGCAAGGGCCTCAGCGATGCGGAACTCACCCGGGGCCTCGAAGCACAACTCGATAACGCCAACCCGGGCATCGAAAAATCCCGCTCGCCTTTCGACCTGACGCACGCCTTCAAGCTGAACCATTACGTGCCACTACCGTTCGGTCCCGGGCACCGTTGGAACCCGAGTCAGCCATTACTGCGCCGGGCAGCGGAAGGCTGGGGGCTTAGCGGTTTTCTGATTATTCAGTCGGGTCCGCCGGTATCCATCCTGTCGAACCGCGGCACTTTGAACCGTGGTGCTCGGTCTACAAACCTGAACACCGTGGACACGAACCTGACGCTCGATCAGCTCAACGAAATGACCGGACTGTACATGACCGGAACCGGTCCCTATTTCGTCGATCCCACCCACATTAAAGGCGGTCTCGGTGCTGCGCCCGACACCAGCGATCCGTTCTCGGGCCAGGTGTTCTTCAACCCGCAGCCGGGTTCAGTCGGGGCCCTCCAGCGCCGCGTCCTGACGGGACCGGGATTCTGGGACTACGATTTCAGTCTTTCGAAAGACACGAAAATTACCGAGAGACAAAGCATCGAATTTCGCGCCGACGTTTACAACATTTTCAATCATCCGAATTTCTATGTCGGGGATCAGAACGTGAATAGCCCGGCGTTCGGGAAAATCACTGGAATGATGTCCACCGGCAACCGCATCCAGACTCGTTTGATGCAGTTCGGGCTGTTCTACCGGTTCTGACGAATTCATATAGAAGACGGGCCCGCGCCGGCAGAACGCGCGGGCCGATTTCCCGCTGCGGCGCCTCCGACTTTGTTCCATCTGCTACACTGCTAAAAGGAAAGGTTAGGAGCGCTCTCACTCTAACGATGCTTCTCGCCCGGGAGTTCATCGCTTATCTGTCCCGTCAACTTGTCGCACGGCTCACCCCTGGCATCATCGAGACTTCCGACACCCAGGCTGCTTCGGCGACCATCGCGGGCATTATCGAAGCGGAGTTGGCAGTCGAGGACCGGCTGAACGACGAGGTTCGCGACCTGCTCAGCCAGTACAGCGACTACATGCGCGAGAACGGCGTCAGCTATCAGGAGATGTTCCGCCGTATCAAGAACACTCTGATCGCACAGCGCAAAGTCATTCGCGCCGCCGGCCGCGACACGGGCGACCGTATGAAATTGTCGCGCGACAAGATCAACGACCTGTCGCACAAGATCGTCGCCGCCCTGCGCAAGTCCCGCGAGTTTCGCGTGAAAAAGGACGCGAACGAGGTGCGCCTCGAAATCGTGAAATTCATCACCGAGATACTCCAGACCGAGGACAAAGTCGACCACGCGGCGCGCACCAAGATTCGCTCCCAAAAGCGCGAAATCACTGAAGGTACCGAGGAATGGGACCTTCTTCACAAGCGCTATTACGCGGAAGAACTGAAGAAATTCGGCATCGACCTGTCGCGCTGAAAAGCGTAATCCCATGCCCGGCAAAATCGTCGTTTTCGGAAGCCTCAATATGGATTTTGTGGTCCAGATGGGGCGTCTGCCTGCACCCGGTGAGACCGTTCTCGGCAGCAACTTCCAGATGATCCCCGGGGGCAAAGGGGCGAACCAGGCGTGCGCCGCCGGACGTCTCGGGAGCCCCGGCGTTCTTACCTGCATGGTGGGACGCGTCGGGTACGACGTTTTCGCTGATCACTTGAAAGCGAGCCTCTCCGCCTCCGGGGTCGACGTCACCTATGTCCACGCCATGCGGTCGCAGCCGACCGGTGTGGCGCTGATCTGGGTCGATCGAAAGGGACAGAACTCGATCGTCGTCGCATCGGGTGCGAACCACGCGTTGACTGCATCCGAAGTCGAGGGTCTTCGTGCTGCGTTCCGCGAATCATCGTTCGCGCTTTTCCAATTGGAATCCCCGGTACCCGCGGTGGTCGCGGCGATGAAAGTCGCCCGAGAGGAAGGTGCGCGCACGATTCTCGACCCGGCGCCCGCGCAAGCGCTATCCCGTGAATTGCTCGAGCAAGTGGATCTGCTGACCCCCAATGAAAGCGAAGCCATGATCCTGCTCGGCGCGGATCCTCAGTCGTCTATCGCGGACCCGGCGAAAGTCACTGAGGCCCTGCTCGCGCTCGGCCCGCGAGCCGTGATTCTCAAACTCGGCGCGCGCGGCTGCTACTACGGTGATGGGGAACGGGCGATTGAATCCTCCGCGTTCCCGGTCGAAGCCGTCGACTCCACGGCGGCGGGCGATACCTTCAATGGCGCGCTGGCCGTTGGGCTGGCTGAAGGCAGGACACTCGAAGGCGCCCTGCGGTTTGCGAATGCCGCCGCCGGGCTCTCAGTCACCCGCATCGGCGCTCAGGCTTCGATACCTTCGCGCAAGGAAGTGGATCAACTCCTCTCGGCAAACTGACGGGCGCCCAGTGGGGCGTGTTACGTTGGTCTTCACGCCGATGCAGAGCACTACCAGCGCCCGTTCCACGACTGCGATCAGCGACGCGCGCCGCTGGTGGATCGTTTGTCTGCTCAGCGCCGGCATGATCATCGCCTATGTCGATCGTGCCAACATCTCGGTAGCGCTCGCCAGCAGCGGCTTCAAGGCTCTGTTCGACCTCACGGATCACGATCGCGGGCTGTTGAACTCGGCTTTCTTCTGGTCGTATGCGCTGCTGCAGATCCCGGCGGGATTCGTCGTGGACCGCTTCGGCGTCAAGCGTCCTTATCTGATCGCATTCTTGTTTTGGAGCCTGATCTCCGCCGGCACGGCGCTGGCGGGTACGTTCGCGCAGTTGCTCACGCTCCGGCTGCTGCTGGGTGTGGGCGAGGCGCTCGTTACGCCGGCCAGCCTGCGGTGGATCCGTTACAACATCGAGGAGAACCGGCGCGGCACGGCAGTCGGCATCTACATGGCCGGCACCAAGTTCGGTCCTGCGCTCGGCGCTTACCTGGCTGCGTTTCTCATTCAGCACTACGGCTGGCGCGAGATGTTCGCGATCCTCGGTCTCGGGTGTCTGCTGTGGTTGATTCCCTGGCACATTCTGGTGCGCGACGACGATCGGGAACTCGAGGCTGCCGCCGCGGCGCAATCCACTCATGCTTCGATTGCCTTCGGCGATCTGCTAAAGACGCCGCTCATCTGGGGCGTGCTGCTCGGCACCTTCTGCTACAACTACTTCGTGTTCTTCTCGATGACCTGGCTCCCGGCCTATTTCGTGGAGCGCCGCGGATTGTCGTTGTCCTCCATGGGCCTGTATACCGCGTTCAGTTTCGGAGGCATGGCCTCGGTCGCCATCATCGCAGGCTGGCTAGCCGACCGCATGATCGCGCGCGGAGCCGACGCGGTGAGAGTGCGAAAGGGCTTCACCATCGCGGGGTTTATCGTCGCTTCCACCGAGGTGTTCGGAGCGCTGTCGTCCAGCACGCAGGTTGCGCTGTTCTTTGCGGTGGTGTCGCTGGCCGGCCTCGGGCTGGCAACGGCGAACTATTGGGCGCTGACCCAGACACTCGTGCCCGGCGCATCGATCGGGCGCATCTCCGGCGCGCAGAACTGCGCTTCCAATCTTTCGGGGATCGCGGCGCCTCTGCTGACCGGATGGTTGAAACAAGCCACCGGCACGTATGCCGCTCCGATGCAGGCGATCTGGGTGTTTCTCATCGTCGGTATCGCTTGCTATCTGTTCCTCGTCCGCAAGAAGTATGCTCCGCAATACCGATATGCCTGAATCGAAAACCAAGTTCGAGAACGAGCGCGTCCGTGTTTCAGAAGTGACCTACGAGCCGGGCATCCCGCGTGAGCGCCATCTGCGCCCCACCGATCAGGTGGTCGTTTTCCTGGACGATTGCCGGTTCGAGCGCGTGGATTCGGACACCGGAGAGCCCGTCATCCGGGAGCGCAAGTCCGGCGAGGCGCTGTGGCACGGCCGCGGCGAGAACGCACCCATGTTGATCAATCGGGGCTCGGAACCGTACCGCACGATTGTGATTGAGATCAAGCAATGAGCGCTAACACGATTCATTCGGCGGCCGTGATCGGCACCGGGATGATGGGGCCCGGCATCGCCGCCGTTCTATCTCTCGGCGGTATTGAAACACGCCTGGTCAGCCGCGCCCACGCCTCCGCACGAAATGGATTGCGCGCTGCCCGCGAACGCATCCTGTTACTCGAGGCCAACGGTCTGGTTCCAGCCTCGCGTTCGAACGAGGCGCTCGAGCGCTTGTCCGAAACGACAGAAATCGACGAAGCGGTGCGGGCCGCGGGTCTGGTCGTTGAGTCCGCACCCGAGGATATGGCGTTCAAACAGGACCTCTTCGCGCATTTGGACGCTGTCGCCAACCCCGAATGCATTCTGGCGAGCAACACCAGCGGCCTCAGCATCACCGCCATCGCTGCGAAATGCGCTCACCCGGAGCGCGTCCTCACCACGCATTTCTGGAACCCTCCGCATTTGATGCCGCTGGTCGAAATCGTCAAAGGCGAACGCACATCGGATTCGGCCGCGTCGACCGTCTACACTCTCCTGAAGCAGTGCGGGAAGGTGCCCGTGGTGGTAAAGAAAGACCGGCCCGGTCAACTGGGAAACCGTCTGCAATCGGCGCTTCAGCGGGAGGCGATGAACATCGTCGCCGAAGGTATCGCCGATGTCGCGGACGTCGATTTAGTCGCCAGGAGCGGCTTCGGGCTGCGCCTTCCCATGTACGGCATCTTCGAGCATATGGATGCTGTGGGGCTCGATCTCGCCGGTGCCGTTGTCGACTACGTGACGCGCGACCTCTTGAATGAAGCGGGCGCCCCCGAAATTCTGAAGGATAAAGTTCGCAAGGGCGAACTCGGCGCGGCGTCCGGGCGCGGCTTTTATGATTGGAGTGTTAAAAGTCTGAACGAGGTGAAGGAGCGGCGCGACCAGTTCATTTTGGATTTTCTGAAACGCTATCCCACCTTTTGACGAAGCCACTCCATCGTCCGATGGATGCCGTCATCGTAGGAAGTTTTCGTGATACCTCCGAGGTGACGTGCGAGTTTCGTATCGTCCAGAATCACCGGCGTTTCCGCCAGGTACGACATCTCCAGCAACTCCCGCATCACCGGGTTGAACAACCCAACCATGCGCAGCATGAATCTGCTCGCGGCTAACCACTTCGGCTTTCGCCCGGCCTGCTCGTACACTCGCGTGATGAACTGCTCGCCCGTGATCGTCCCCGCACCGCCGAGGTTCCACCGCTCGCCGTAGGAGTCCTCGCGTGCCGCTAATTCTACGAGAACCGGCCCCGCATCCGGGACGTAAACGAACTCGTGAGGCAGTTTCGTCGATCCGAGCCAGTTGGCGGTTTTGCCTTTGAGCGCCGCGTCGAAAATCGGATTCGCCATGCTGAGGTCGGCGTGTGGTCCGTAGAAATCCGGCAAATGGACCACCAGGCTCCGCAACTTCCCGGCACGGTGCGCCTCGATCGCGATGTCCTCCTGCTCTTTGCGGAACCTGCCCTTGCGTGTATGAGGCTCGCGTGGATGCGTTTCCGCCACCGTTGCTGTTTGCGGCGCGCCGTAGCTATAGACGCTCGATACAACCACCAGGCGTTCGACACCGGCACGCACGGCCGCTTGCACCGTGTTCCGCATCAGTACGGGATGAAGTTCGAAATGGCTGTAGTCGACACCGACGGTGTAGAAGATCGTATCGATGCTGCCCGCGGCCCACTCAGCGGATTCCGGATTCGCAAGGTCCGCCGAAACCGCGTCGGACTTCGGAAAGGCTCGCTGCAATCTCTCCCGGTTCCGCCCGACCGTTCGATAACGGGCGCCGCGGCGGTCGAGTGCCGCCGCGAGGGCGTGTCCGATCGCTCCGGCTGCACCAAAGATCGCGATATTCTTCATCTCATCTCCGTTTCAGACCGCTCGGGTCGAGGCCGTCCGCCGTTCTCTTCATCCAGACGCGCGCCAGAGCCCGCAATTCATCGATACGCAACTGATAGCCGATCGCGCCAGCGAGATCGTGCTCTTCCGCCGGATCCTCGCCGAGGTTGAACAGGTGCAGTATTTCGAGATTCGGCCGGAACACGATCTTATCGAGACCTCGCACCACCATCCGCCATTCATTCGCGGTTCCCAGGTGGCCTTCGCCGTACGTCGATTCCGGACGCTCGCCCGTTCCGTTCAGCAACAGCGGCGCCAGGTTCCGCCCCTGTACTTCTCGCGGGATCTCGAGGTTAGCGAGTCCGTAAAGGGTCGGCGCCAGGTCCACGGTCGAGACCGGGAAATCGACGTCTGCGCCACCTCGCAGCCGTGGATGACGCAGAGCCATCCTCAGCGCCACCGAGGACTCGGCCGGAGATCCGTCCGGCGAACCTGCGACGTAGAGCACGGGTGCCCGATCCGTGAGCTTCGCGAGAGCAGCAATCCACGGATGCTGTTCTCGCGCATGAGGATACCGCCCGCTCAGCAGCGTGGAGCGGGTCGCTTCGGGATCGGGACAGGCGGTGTACGCCCGCGCGAACCGGACCGCCGAGGCCGCGAACACCTGCGGCACCGGTGCCCGCGGATCACCTTCAATAATTGTCACCTCCGGCAACGCGGCTGCCTGGAGAGTAGCCGTTACAGCCATGGCGAATTCGCGGCGTGTCATACGCGTACCGACTCTATAGGAAGTTGTGCCACGGGCGAAGAGCCGCACCGGGTAGCTCTATTGTCATCTGACCAACGCCGCATCGCAACGTGGGGCGCCTTGGGCGCATGGTAAACTGCTGTTTTGCAGTCGGGCAAGATATTGCCGTGAAACTGCTTCTCTTCACATGATCCGCCTTTTTAGAGTATTTGTACCAACCAGTGTGTTGGTGCTGCTCGTCTCTGAGTCAATCCTGATCTTCTTTTCTTATATCGCCGCTGCGTTCATTGTTTTTGACCAGATCGATCCCGAAGTGTTCTTTTTTTATGACGCCGGGTTTCAACGGATCGGAATTGTAGCCGCGATCATCATGTTCGGGCTATATTTCAACGATTTATACGGTCAGCTTCGAGTGCGCTCGCGGACCCTGCTAATCCAGCAGTTGTGTTTGAGCCTGGGTGTTGCGTTTCTGGCGCAAGCTGTTCTCGGCTACGCAAATCGCGACTTTATTTTGCCGAAATGGCTGATGATTTATGGCAGTGCCATCACGATAATTGCGCTATTCCTCTGGCGGGTAGCTTACAGCAGTGTAGTACAAGCGGCCGCCGGCGCCGAGAAGGTCCTGTTCATCGGGTCCTCGCCGGTGATGTTCGAAACGGCGAAGCACATCAAGTTTCACCCCGAACTGGGGATGTCCGTGTTGGGCTATCTGGACGAAGAATGCGCCGCCGCGGAGGTGGACGGCGGTCATACGAAACGTCTGGGATGCATCGGCGATCTGTCGAGCATCGTTTCGGGAACACGCCCCGGGCGCATCGTCGTCGGGATGCGGGAACGGCGGAGGTCGCTGCCCGTCAACGAACTATTGGAGTTGCGATTCGCGGGCATCATGACCGAGGAGATCGCGCACCTGTATGAAGCGACCTTTGGGCGGGTTTGTGCGCGGGAGATACGCCCGTCTCATCTGATCTTCTCCCGCGACCTCGGGCCGCGCCCTCACCAGGTGCTCATCCAGACGCTGTATTCGACTTTCATCGCCTGTATCGCCACCGTGGTTGCGCTCCCACTGATAGCGATAACGGCGCTGTTGGTGCGCTTCAGTTCCCCGGGCCCGGTATTGTTCCGCCAGAAGCGTGTCGGCCTTCACGATCAGGCGTTCACGTTGTACAAGTTCCGCTCGATGTATGTGGACGCGGAGGCCCGCACGGGTGCGGTCTGGGCCCAGAAAGACGACCCCCGGGTGACGCCGGTCGGGCGCTGGCTGCGGCTCCTGCGGTTGGACGAACTACCCCAACTCTTCAATGTTCTGCGTGGGGAGATGGCGATCGTGGGTCCTCGCCCGGAACGTCCCGAATTCGTCAAGACCCTGAACGAGCAAATCCCCTACTACCGCCAGCGTCACTGCGTAAAACCCGGCATCACGGGATGGGCGCAGATTAACTACAAATACGGCAACACCATCGAGGACACGATCATGAAGCTCGAGTACGACCTTTACTACATCAAGAACATGTCCACCGCCCTGGATGCCTACATCATCTTTCACACAGTGAAAACGATGCTGCTGTTCCGCGGCGCGCACTGAGTTCCCGTTTCTGAGTGCGGTACAATAACCGTGTCCGCAACTACTCCGGCAGTCAATTCCAGCGCGGGTGTGGCCTAAAGGTTGGGCTGTAGCCTTCCAAGCTACCTATACGGGTTCGATTCCCGTCACCCGCTCCAAACTCCGTTTGGGCTTCCTCATCCCAAATACCAGCAGCAGTCCACCGGCAATCGCCATCCACAGTGTCGACGGCTCGGGCGTTTGCGAAACGACCAGCGTGCCTACAGCGACATTGATACCGGGAAGTGTCTGGTAGGTGCCCGGGCTCGAGAGCGCGTTCACCGGGAAGAAATACGGGCGCAGAATTCCGTCTGTGTCGCGGAACTGCACCAGGTCGCTGGTGGCGCTTCGAAGGAAGTGCAGCGTCGGCACGGGTGGATCGGTGCAGGCGACACAAGACAGAAGACCCGGGTCACTCGCGAGGAATGACAGGACGGGACCGTTGTCAAGAACCGGCAGGAAATCGGGAGTCGTCAGTTCGAACTGTTCCAGGTGCGGATTCCGAGCCATGAAAATCATCATTCCGAGCTGAAGAAAATCATCGATCCGAAGTGAACGCGATTGTGTATTCCGAGCTGATGACGATCAAGAATCGCCTCCACCTCGGAACGCGTGATCGCGTTGACCTCGGAATGGGTGATCGCGATCGCCTCGGAATCCGGGAGGCGCTGGACATCAAACAAGGTAGGCTGATTCTGTTTCGAACAAAGGAGAATCAGCTTGCCGGAACAGGCTCTGTCCATGCGCAAGATCCGCGAGGTCCTGCGACTGTCCGCTCTGGGGCTGGCCCAGCACCAGATCGCCCGCAGTTGCTCGATCGTCCAAAGCACCGTCCACAAGTACCTCAAGCTGGCCGAGGCCGCCCAGATAGGCTGGCCGCTGCCGGAAAACCTCACCGACCGTCAACTGGATGAACTCCTGTTCGGCAAACGGGCCGCCCCGCCCAGCCGCCGGAGCCATCCGGCGCCAGACTTTCCGGCCATCCGCAAGGAACTGGAAACCCACAAGGACCTTACACTCGAGCTGGTCTGGCGCGAGTACAAACAAGCGCAGCCCGACGGATACCGGTATTCGCGTTTCTGCGATCTGTACCGCGAATGGTGCGGCGCTCAGAAGCTCACACTCCGTCAGCAGCACACTCCCGGCGAGAAGCTATTCGTCGATTACGCTGGCGCCACAATCCCCATTCACAACCGCGAAACCGGCGAAATCCATCCGGCTTCTGTCTTCGTCGCCGCCCTGGGGTACAGCAGTTACACCTTCGCCGAGGCCACCTGGAGCCAGGAACTGCCTTGCTGGATCGCCTCCCACATCCACGCCTTCGAGTACTTCGGCGGTGTGCCTGCCATCCTAACTCCGGACAACCTGAAAAGCGGAGTTCACAAGGCCAGCCGCTATGAACCGGATCTGAACCCCACCTACAACGACATGGCCGCCCACTATCAGGTGGCGGTTCTTCCCGCCCGTCCGAGAAAACCACGGGACAAGGCGGTCGTGGAGAATGCCGTTCAAGTGGTCCAGCGCTGGATCGTTGCCGCCCTGCGCAAACGCACTTTCTTCGGCCTGCATGAGTTGAATCTGGCCATTGCCGAACTGCTGACCGCGCTCAACAACAAACCGTTCCGCAAACGCGAAGGTACACGGACCAGTCAGTTTGCCGCTTTTGACAAGCCGGCGTTGCGGCCCCTTCCCGCCGAACGCTACGAGATCGGTGAGTGGCGCAAACTGAAGGTCGATCTGGACTACCATGTCTCGCCTGACGGCCACTTCTACAGCGTCCCTTACCAACTGACCGGCAAGCAGGTCGACATTCGTCTCACCGCGACGGCCGTTGAAGTCTTTCATGAGGGACTGCGTGTGTCCAGCCATGCGCGCAGCTATGTGCGCGACCGGGCCACTACAGTTACCGAACACCAACCGAAAGCTCACCGCCAGTACCTGGAATGGACTCCCTCGCGGCTGCTCAACTGGGCCGGCTCTGCGGGTCCCCATACCGCCGAGCTATTCCACCAGATCTTGGTTACCAAACCGCATCCCGAGGTCGGCTATCGTTGCTGTCTCGGTCTGGTCCGGCTCGGCGAGAAACACACCATCGCCCGGCTGGAAGCGGCCGCGGCCCGCGCCCTTCACTATGGCGCCTACTCGTTGGCTCATGTTGAATCGATCCTGAAGCACCATCTCGAAAACGAGCCGCTTCCGGACACCACGCCACCTTTGCCGCCGGTTCTCGAACACTCCAACATCCGCGGTGCAGCGTACTTCAACTCCATTCAATGAGGCCCTCCCATGCTCAACCAACAAACCATACATAAACTCCTCGTCATGCGTCTGAACGGAATGGCCGACGCGTTCCGTCAACAACTCGAGCAACCCGGCCTTGCGAGCCTCAGCTTCGAAGAACGTTTCGGTCTGCTGGTGGACCGCCAGTGGGACTGGAAGGAGAATCGCGCATTGGCACGCCGCCTGCGCAATTCCAAGCTGCGGACCACCGCCTCGGTGGAAGATATCGATTACCAGAAGCCGCGCGGACTGAACCGCTCACTCCTGCGCAGCCTGGCGTCGGAATCCGAATGGGTCAAGCAGCATCTCAATATCCTGCTCACCGGCGCCACCGGCCTGGGAAAGAGCTGGCTCGCTGCGGCCCTGGCGCACAAGGCCTGCCGCGACGGCTACACGGTCTACTACGCCCGCGCATCACAATTATTCCGCGAACTCGCGCTGGCTCACGCCGACGGCAGTTTCAGCCGCTTCCTGCGCAGGCTGGCGCTCACCGACGTGCTGGTGGTCGACGACTTCTGCATGTCGCCGCTCAGCGAAATCGAACGCCGCGACTTCCTGGAGATCTGTGACCACCGCTATCAGACCCACTCCACCGTCCTCACCTCTCAGGTCCCGGTGCTCGATTGGCACACCCAGATCGGCGATCCGACGGCCGCTGACAGCATCCTCGACCGCCTGGTGCATAACTCACACCGCATCGAGCTGACTGGCGAATCCATGCGCAAGAACCGGAGCGGCAAGGAGACGGTATGAACGAAGGCGATCTCAAATTGAAACATCCCAGCGGGTTCTTTGCCGCCGGAACCGAAGTGCGCGACGCCATCGCGCTGCTGTCAGACGGCGGGTTCAAAGTATTCGTCTACGTCTGTCTCCATGCCGACCGGCGCACCGCTCAACTTCGTTTTCGGATGGCTGAACTGGCCAAGGCCGTCGGGCACAGCACGCGCTCCTTAACGACTTACCTGGATGAACTGAATCGCATCGAGGTGGCTGCGGTGTACCGCGCCTCCAACCAGCACGAACTCGGACGCATCGAGATCCGGGACCGCTTCTGGCCGTATCAGAAGGAGTCTGGCGATTCCACGGTGGATCCGGAGCAGGCGCAGTATGTAGCACGGGTGCGCGCCTGGTTCCTCGAACAGGCGTGCGTAACCTCGGTGTTCGGAGCAGCCGACGAGAGACTGGCGGGTGAGTGGTATCGGACGGGGATCTCGATCGACGTGGTTGGCCGGGCGCTGCTGTTAGGTTGCGCGCGAAAGTACGTCGCGCTATTCAATCACCAGGGCGGCTCGCCGCTGACCAGCCTGCATTACTTCTCGGACATCGTCGAGGAGACCGCCGCCATGGAACTCAATCTGAACTACTGGCGATATCTCGCGGCGCGCGTCAAAAAGATGGATACCCAGTGGCGTGCTCAAGCAAACTTTGCGCGACCAGCGGAGCCAAAAACGGCAGAAACGAAATAATGCTGCCCTGTTTCCCCCTCCTTCTTGACCCATGACGATCACCTGCTCCACAATGCTTTCGACAGCGTCTCCCGGCCAAGCGGTGATCGTCATCAGTTCGGAATGAATGATTTTCTTCATCGGAATCCGCACCAGGTGCGCCGGCGATCCGACGGTAGGACTCGTCGTCGCCGTGAAGGTGTACAGAATGGGGTCTGCGTTTGCCAAGGCCGCGCCGAAACACAGCATCGCGCCCCATTTGATCAGATGGGCTATCACACTCGCTTTGGGATTCATGGACTTTCGTTCCTTTGGTGCTCGGCGGTATTTGCGCCGTCATACCGTTAAGCGAGAGCCCGGGCAGTTTTTCGCAAGGAATGGAGGGAAGGTTGTTGCTAGACTGCAATGCGGGCGAGTTTCGCGCGCACGAAAGCTATGCAACCCGGCACCTGTTCCGGGGTCAATCCATGAAGCAGCAGCGGCCCTTTGAAGTGATATGTGCGCAGTAAGCTGAGGTAACGCTCGTAATCGAGCACGCCCTGACCCGCGGGTTTGTGACCCGCATCCCCATCATGGTCGAGATCCTTGGCATGAGCCAGCACGACATCCTTGCCCACGAGCGCAAAAGCCTCATCGAGCATCTCCCGCATGCGGGGCAGTTCACCCGCGTGGAAGATATTCGCGGGATCCATCGTGACCTTCAGGTGCGGCGAGCCGATCTCATCCAAAAGGCGCCGAGCCTTCTGGGCTGAATCGACCACGTTGTTCACTTCGGGCTCGAAGGCCAGGATCACGTTCGCCTGCCGGGCGATGCCGGTCGCCTCGCGCATGCAAGCCACCATGTCGCGCCACGATTGCGCCGAGTCGTTGTCCGGATGGCGCCGCCACATGTTGTTCGGATCACGCGTACCGGTGCAGACATGAATAGCGGATGTCCCCATTTGCGCGCACGCCTCGGCCAGCACCCGCAGCCGCCGCAACCCCGTTCGCCGGTGCTCCTCATCGGGGTGACTCATGTTGAACGTGCCGGTCACACTGGCGATCTTGATCGCGCGTTTCGCCGCTTCGCGTCGGATCCTCTCGGGCAGCTCTGGAGGAATCTGATCGGGCATCTCCGGCAGATCGGCGCATGCCATGCTCATTTGCACGCAGGCGAGTCCATTGGACTTCGCCGCATCCAGCCGCGCTTCGAGCGTACCTGTGCTGACGGTGGTGGCGAGCAGGATGCCGATCTGTGGGGACTCAGGCTCTGGGAGGTTCATCGGGGCTTGTCCGCGAGCGGTCGCGGCTGCGGCCGCGATGGCCCCGCCCAGGTAAAGGAACTCACGCCGGTTGCGGCCGGTGTTGTGCGCACGTTTTGATTGGAAACAGTCATCCGGGATTTCCATTGTCGGATTCCAAGTCGCGTTCAGTATACACCTGGGGATTTTTTCAAATGGTGGGGCGAATCGCAGGTTCGGGTGCACTCGTGCTGGATCGGTTCTCGCGGTTCTAGAATCAAAACCGCCGCACCTCTCTCTGTCGCTTCCCGGTCTCCGATAGATTGCGGCGGTTGCGGGAACCTGAACGAATGGCAGTATAGGCTACATGGCGACTCTATGGTCGTAATCCGTAGGTGCGCGAAAGCCAGCCGTATCGTTTCGCGGTGTGAGCTGATGCTGTCGGACGACATCCTCAAAGCACGCCGGAGCGGATCACGATCGAACCCGGCAAGCGTTCCGGACAGGCGTGCATACGCGGTCTGCGCATCACCGTCTGGGATATCCTGAGCTGGCTTGCGGCGGGCATGTCCGAGAGGGAAATCCTTGACGACTACCCTGAGCTCGAGTCAGTGGATTTTCGCGCTGTTTACGATTTCGCGGCCCGAATGGGCAGGCGTGTCGCTTTGTGAAGCTGCTGCTCGATGAGAAGCTCTCGCGCAAGCTCGTTGCACGCCTATCTGAACTGTACCCGGGCTCGGCTCACGTCGCGGACTTCGACTTACTACCCCGCCCGATCGAGAGGTGAGGCTTCGTAATAGTAAGCACAGATGCGGACTTCCACGAGCTGGCGACGACGCTCGGAGCACCTCCGAAGGTCGTGTGGCTCCGACGCTGGACCCAACAGACGAGGGACGCTGATCTCGTGCTCAGGAGGGACGCTATTCGGTTGACGGAATTTGCCGCGGATCCTGTTCTCGGGGTCCTCGTGCCGGCCGCGAATGACTCGATTCCGGTTCGAAGCCGGTCGCCCGCGCCGTCGGCAATTGTGGCTTGGGACTGGATCACGGCGTTTTGACCCGAGGGCATCCGCGCCGCAGCGATGCGCGCCCGCCGAACCCGTGCCGACTATGACCCAGCCTACCTAACAAACCCGTGTGAGCTCAGTCACAATTAAAGTATGCACCTAGCCGGGGTCGATCGCTTGCTTATTGCTGTCCTCGTTGCCTCGACAGCCGTGAAAGCCGGTCAACCCAATCCTCCCCTCGTTCGCGGAGATCACGATGAGGTCCTGCTGGACGTGGTGGTGCGCGACAAGCACGGCCGTCTCATTCGCGACCTGCGCCAGGAGGAAGTCCACGTCACGGATGACGGAACGCCTGTGCAGCCGGTCAGTTTCCAGTGGGTCACCCTCGGCGGGGACCAGCATGCCGGCGCGGTACCAGAGTCTCAGAACGCGAAGGCGCCGCCCCGGCTGATCACGTTCGTATTCGAGCAATTCGGACCCGAAGGGCGGGTCATGGCGCGAGACGGTGCGCTCGCGTTTATCAAAGCCGCCGAGGGCGTCAATGTCTATTACTCGGTGCTCGCCGTGGCGACGAGCGTTGAAGTCGTGCAGCCGTTCACAAAGGATCCGACCGAGGTCCGAAAGGCGATTGAGCGCATTACTTCGGGAATCCGCCGTTCCCAACCGTTCGCGTCCGGTTCGATGGCCGCCGGGTCGGGGGCTCGGACCAATGCCGCAATGGACTCCGGTGCGGCGAGTTCACTGGCGGACAACGAGCGGGGAACCGACGCGATTCTGAACCGCATGATGGAGAGCGTCGTGGACCCTTCGGTCACCATAGGTATGCGCGCGTTGCGTTCCGCGCCGGCGCTGCAATCCCTTCTGCTGATCGCCCGCAGCCAGGGTTCGGTGCCGGGGCGAAAGACCTTGATCTATTTCTGCGAGGGTTTGCAGATCGCAGAGAGCCAGCGACAGCAATTGCGCAGCATCATCGAAGCCGCGAATCGCGCAAACCTGAGCGTTTATCCTATCGATGGCAGCGGACTCGATTACCAGATGTCGAGCAGCAGCTTTTCGAACGCGATGCCGCTTCCGTCCGTTTCTCGCGAGGAGTTGGGTCGTGGAGGGTCCGGCGCTCAGAGCAGGCTCCCGCCGGATCCATCCGCGGCCCAGAATGCCAGGGCACGCGACCTGAGAATGATGGAGTCCATGGATTTGAATATCGGCGGATCGCGCGCGGGGTTTCGCACGGCGCTATCCGAGCTCGCCGCGAGCACGGGCGGATTCCTCGTCTTCAACACCAATGACGTCCGGAAACAGATACGGCGCATCGCGGAGGAGGCGCTCGCTTATTACCAAATCGCATACGTACCGCCGCCGGCTCCGCTCGATGGCCGGTTCCGCCGCATCTCGATCAGCGTGGACCGGCCGAAGGTCACCGCGCAAACCAGAGACGGGTATCTGGCGGTGCCGAAGGTTCCGGGTGTACCCATGCAGCCGTTCGAGGTGCCGCTGTTCAATGAACTCGCCAGAGCTCCCCTGCGATACGACTTTGAGCACCGTACCGCAGTTGTTCCTCTTCGTCCTGTGCGCGATCGCGTAGAGACGGCAATCTTTGTCGAGTCGAGTCTCGGCAATCTGCATGCGGAACAAGACGATGCTGCCGGAGTCGTCCGCGTACATGGAGCGGCACTCGTTGCCATCCGGGATTCCAAAGGTGCCGTCGTCGAGCGCTTTGCGCGTGACGATCCGTTTCAGTCTCCTCAGAACCGCCGCGAGAGGCTGCAGATAGAGCCGTGGCCGGTAGAGGCGCGAGCCGTATTGGCGCCCGGGGTGTACACCGTGGAGACCGTGCTGGCCGACAAACAGGCAGACCGGGCCAGTGTCCGCCGCAGCGAATTCCGTGTCGAGCCCTGGCGAGACGGGCCTCACATTGCAGGGCTTTCGTATGTGCGCGAGGTTGTCATTACGCCGCCGAATGCTCATCGCGCGCTTCAATCCGGAGATAGAGCCGTCGATCCCGAGTTCAATCTCACTCTTTCCGGCGGCAAAGGCTCGACCGCTTCGGTCTATTTCCTGGCCAGCGGTAAAGCCCGCGAACCGATCCGCGTGGAGATTGCCGTTGCTAAAGGAGGCCGGGATCTCGCCCGCGGGGTAGTTTTCGAGGGACCGGCGAAGGCGGAGATGCCGCTTCTGTCCACACTGGATGCCGCCGCATTTCCGGGCGGCGATTATGAATTACAGGTGAAGGCGATTCAGGACGAACAAGAGTTTGTGGCTTCTCTTCCGCTGAAGATCGCCGCTTGGGAACAGCCGAAGGCGGATGGCAGCGCAGACTTGAACGCGACGGACGGAGCGGCGACAGTCGAAGCTGCGGCGGTCGAAGTCAGACCTCCGGAAAAGTGGGCCGCGCAGCTGCCCAACGCCGAACAGCAGAGACTCCTGGAGGCTGCCCGGCTTACCGCGTTGGAGTACGCCAGCCGTCTGCCGAATTTTATCTGTCTGCAATCGACGAGACGGTTCGAAGACCCGAGCGGGAAGAATGAGTGGAGGCAGAAGGACGAGTACTCGGAAGTCCTCACTTGGCGGAACGGAGTCGAATCGTATGATGCGGTCGGCGGGCGCAACCGCAAACAGCACAAAGAGACGAACGTGGTCCGCGTATCGTCGGCCGGGGAGTTCGGAAGCGTGCTGCGGAATATTTTCCAACCCGAATCGAAGGCAGACTTTCGCTGGCTCCGGTCAGAATGGGTGGCGGGACGCACGGCGGAGGTGTTTGGCTTCCGCATTTCTCAGGAGAACTCACAATACAGCGTGTACTACGTGGGCCGCCACCCGTACAAAGTGAAACCGGCCTTGCGCGGCATCGTGACCATCGACACGACAACCGGAGAGACGCTGCATCTTGAACTCGAGGCCGAGCAGCTTCCCGGTCAGCTTCAAGTGGCCGATCTGCGGATCACGGTAGACTATGAGCCCACCAGTGTCGGCGGCCGCGACTTTCTGCTGCCTTCCGCCGCGACGCTCAGGACGCGTGTGGGTCCGCATCTTCTCATCCGGAACGAGATCCGTTTCTCTGGCTATCGGCGATTCGAAGCGGATACGAAGATCGAGTACCGTCCGCCGAAGTAGTAGCTTTCTCGGACGGGGCCTCGCACCACCTAAAAAGACTTCGACACTCACTCCGATTTTCTTGGCGGTCTATTCATCCTGCACCCGCTTACAAGACATAGCGGCAGGACAGCCGTTTACGAAATGGAGATGACCATGAGTTCTTCAGATGCTTTGGACCAGGTTGCGGGCAAAATCGTAGGCACGTTGCCCAACGGTACGGAATACCGGCAGGCGCTCTTGAGTCCAACCCCTGGCGAGAAACACGTTACCCCGGATGGCCGAGTCTGGGAAGCCGTTCAAAAGATTGTCGACGGCAAGGTAATTCAATCCGCTTTCACTATTCACTGGCGCGGATCGTCGACTACCATCCCCGCAACCCATTTCCACATGACAACTCTCTTCGTTCAGCCCAAGGGACTCTTCCTCGAGGGTAACGGGGGAGTCATCCCCATAACACGTTGGGCGGCGCCGGCTTCATGTCGCCTCAGGCCAACGCTTCCGGCACGATTTGGACGGCTATTCCACTGCCGAACGGTTTCTTCCAACTGACGACCGAATTTGTCGCATCGAAAGGACTCGTGCTCGAGGGTAACGGCGGGCTCGATGCAAAAATACTCTCGGAGGCGCCGCTTTCATGTCGCCCCAGAAGGATGCCAGTGGAACGATGTGGAAGATGATCCCGCTCTCGAACGGCTTCTTCCAGTTGACGACGCTCTTCCTGGAAGACAAAGGGCTCGTGCTCGAGGGCAACGGCGGCTTCGACGCCAACAACACACTGGGCGGATCCGCGTTCATGTCGCCGCAAAAGGACGCGAGTGGCACGATGTGGAGGTTCGTGGCGGTCGACTAATTAGAGTTCGTCGCCGCCGGATACGCCAGATAGAACAGGACCCGGTGCGCCCCCGGTCCATCCCCTCCTTCCCAGGCTCGTTGTAAAAACTTTTCCGCTCTGTTCAAAAACACTCCGTTAATTCGCAATGACGAGCAGAGGGTCTCCATGCGGAACCAATTTGCTCTGGGAGTGTCTATGAATTTTCGAAAGACGCTGTACTTCATTGTCGCGTCTCTCCTGCTTTCCGTTTCTGCCTTCGCGCAATTCACCAGCGGCGTAATCGTTGGCACGGTGTACGATCAGACCGGGGCCGTGGTCCCTGACGCCACCATCGAAGCCAGCAACCTCGCAACCGGCGCCTCCGCCAAAGCCGTATCCACTTCGTCCGGACAGTATCGTATCCCCAACCTTCCTGTTGGCGCCTACAGGCTCGAGGTCAGCGCCCAAGGGTTCACCAGTGTTCAATTAACTAACATCGCAGTGGACTTGAACCGGGCGGTTACGGCCAACATCACATTGCAGGTCGGCCGAACGGTGACTTCAGTCGAAGTCAGTGTCGCCGGTACGGGTATTGACACCACGAACGCGCAGGTAGGCACGACGTTCCAGGAACGGCTGTCCGCCGACCTGCCCATCACTGCCACTGGTTCCGGTGTCATCAACCTCTCGTTGCTGAGTTCGGGTGTTTCCACCAGCGGCGCGGTTGGCGCCGGCGTCGGACCCTCCGTCGGCGGTCAGCGCCCGCGCAACAACAATTTCACCGTCGAAGGCATCGACAACAACAGTAAGGCCGTCACCGGTCCCCTCTCCACCATTCCCAACGATGCCGTTGCGGAGTTCACCGTCCTCGCGAACCAGTTCTCGCCCGAATACGGCCACTCCTCCGGCGGACAGTTTAATCAAATCGTCAAAAGCGGCACGAACGAATATCACGGAATGCTGCTTGAATATTTGCAGAACCGCAAACTCAACGCGGCCGACCAGCAGTCCGTCGTCAACCAAATCGATCTGCATCCGCGCTTCGACGACAACCGCTTCGGAGGCAATTTCGGAGGCCCGATCAAGAGGAACAAGTTGTTCTTCTTCACCGATGTCGAACGCGAGGTGCAGGGCATGGCCGCATCTCCCGGCCAGATCTTCGCGCCCACCCAGGCCGGCTACGACGCTCTCGCGACGATTCCGGGACTCTCGTCGACGAACTTGGGTGCGTTGAAACAGTATCTGCCGCCCGTCGCGACCAGCGCGCCCGCAGCCGCGACGCCGAAAGGCCGCTATCCCGTCATAGGCGGCAAGACCATCGAACTCGGCCAGCTACCCGTTCTTGCACCGAACTACACGAACAATACGTACGTTGTCGGATCGGCGGACTACTCCATCGGTTCCCGAGATCAACTCCGCGGCCGCTACATCACGCAGCGCACCGGCTTCATCGACACCGCCGCCGCGCTCCCCACTTTCTACACCAGCGTGCCTTCCAACCAGTATCTGGTCACGCTTAGCGAGTTCCACAACTTCTCGCCCTCCGTCAACAATGAATTCCGTCTCGGCTACAACCGGCAGAACCAGTTGTTCGGAGTTGGAGACCAACAGTTCCCCGGCCTGGACCAATTCCCGAACCTGACCATCAACGAACTCGGAATCAATATTGGCCCGGACCCGAATTCACCCCAAGGCGGCATCCTGAATACGTATCAGGGCACCGATAATGTCAGCTGGATCAAAGCCGCACATAGCCTGAAATTTGGAGTGGATTTCCGCAAGTACATCGCTCCGCAACAGTTCACCCAACGCTCCCGTGGCGACTACGAGTGGTCTACGCTCGAAGGCTTCCTACGCGACCTGTACCCCGACGGCACCGGCGAGCGCACCACCGGCAATGTCACATACTATGGCGACCAGACCGAGACTGCCTTCTACGTCAACGATGATTGGAAGCTGCGGCCGAATCTCACCGTGAATCTCGGCGTGCGGTACGAGCGCACTACCATTCCGTTTGGCGAGCGTTCCCAAACTCTGAACGCCATCTCCAGCGTGCCCGGTCTCATTACGTTCGACGAACCCAAGGTGCAGAATGCCAATTTCATGCCGCGCATCGGCTTCGCCTGGTCGCCCGGCAGCAGCGGCAACATGTCGATCCGCGGCGGCTTCGGTATCAATTACGATAAGCTCTTCGACAATTTCGGACTGCTGTCTCTGCCTCCGCAGTTGCAGCAGACCGTGCACGTCGGCGGACTCAGCGGCAGCAACTTTCTGGCGAATGGCGGAATCAAACCGAACGCTTCCGCCGGAGCCCTGAGCCAGACCGATGCTCGCGCTACCACCGGCGGCTTCGTCCCCGATCAGAAACTGCCCAAGTCGATCCAGTGGAACATCGGCGTACAGCGCGTGTTCCGCGACAACTACACCGTGGAACTGCGATACCTCGGCACGCGCGGCATTTCGTTGCCTATCCAGGAGCGCATCAATGAGCAGTCGGTCGTTACTCCACAAAATGCACTGCCGCTCTATTTCACTGCTCCCAGCCAGGGTGAGTTGGACTCGCTCCAGAGCAACCTCACAGTTCTGCAGTCGACCCTCGACAACGGAGGCGCCATCCTGCCGCAGTACCTCAATGCCGGGTTTGAAAGCTTCATCACCGGTTTCACGCCGCAGGGCAACTCGACGTATCACGGCCTGGCCGCTCAAGTGAATCGCCGGTTCAGCAACGGCCTGCAGTTGACCGCCGCTTACACGTGGAGCCACAACATCGACGATTCCACCGCCGAGATCTTCAGTACCGTCACGAGTCCACGCCGCGTGCAGGACTTCCAAAATCTTCGCGCCGAACGCGCCGACTCCGCCCTCGATCACCGACAGCGGTTTACGTTCGCGATGCTCTACGATCTGCCCTTCTTCAAGCGGGGCAACTGGTTCATGAAGAACCTTGCCGGCAACTGGGAGATCGCACCTATCTTCACTTACCAGACCGGTACGTGGGTGACTGTCCAAAGCGTTGCGGACGCCAACCTGAACGGCGACAGCGCCGGCGACCGGGCGATCGTTAATCCGAACGGCCAGGCAAATGTCGGCTCAGGTGTGACGCCGCTCATGAACACTCAGGGCGACGTCGTCGCCTACCTTGCGGATAACCCGAACGCCCGCTACATCCAGGCCCAGCCTGGCTTGTTGCCGAACGCGGATCGCAATACCGAGCATTTGAATCCCACCGATGATGTGGACTTCACCATTCTGAAGCGATTCTCCATTACTGAGCGGTTCAAGTTCGAGCTAACCGGCCGATTCGTGAATCTGTTCAATCACCCTCAATATATCGGCGACCGCCTCAGCGACGTGTTGTTCAAGGGCTACACCGGTACCCAGGTGCGAAACTTCCTGAATCCGGCGGACACGTCCTTCTATCGCCCGGACCTCGTTTTCTCCAGTAATCCCCGGATGACGACAATCTCGGCGAAGTTAATCTTCTAGGATTATCCGCGCAATGACTTTGGCGGGGACAGAACAGCGATCTGCTATGTTCGCTGTGCAGCAGCCGGTGCATCCACGGTACCTCGAGTGCCGGAACGGGATCGGTTGCTGCCCCGCCATTCCGCCGCCGCCCGACTGTGCTCAATCGGTCAAGTCGTATCGCGCCAACACGAAGCCGTTCGAATAGACCCTGTGTTCCACCAGAGTCGTCACACGCGTTCCCGCAACGCCGTCGAAGAGTGGAATTCCAGAACCGATCAGAACCGGATTGATCTTCAGAATCAGTTCATCGATTTCGGTGAACACTCCCGCCGCCAATTTGCCTCCGCCGCAAAGCCAGATGTCCTTGCCCATTTCCGACTTGAGTCGTTGTACCAATTCGAGAGCGGTGCCGCGGTGCAGATGTACGGCAGAAATTGGGGTGTCCGGCAGAGAGCGCGAAACGACAAACTGCTGCAAGGGCGCGTAAGGGCTGGTTATGCCTTCATTCAGGCCAACCTCGTACGTCCTGCGTCCCATCAGAACCGCATCGAACCGGCGCGCGTGCCCGGCCACTCCGAGTGCTGGGCGAATGTGAGCCGGAAACGTCTCCGGGAATCTTTCAATCAAATCGGCAAAGTGATCTCCGGTGGGGAGCGCCCAGTCAAAGGAGCCATCTTTCCGGGCGATGAAGCCGTCCACAGTGCATGCGACGTAGTACACCAGCTTGCGTTCCAGCACTTCAAGAGAATACAACGTCGCGCGCAGTCCTCACTGCAATTCCGCGTGGGCGACGGACGGCTTCGCCTGGATCGTCACCGCGGCATCGGAAAGACCTTCCGCTTTCGCTGAGAGCTGGATCGGTCCGCCCTTCTTCGAAGTTCGAATCACCACCAGCGCACGGCCCTGATAGAGTTTGCGCCGTGTGCCTTGGTAAGAATCGCTGTCCCTGCCGTCGGCGTTCGCTACAGCCGCTATGCTGCCGGGCCCGCTGACCGCAAACTGTACTTCCTGGTCCGAATTCGGCTGCACTCGCCCCTCTGCATCCACAGCCTCCACCGTTATGAACGAAAGATCCTGGCCGTCCGCGTGGACAATCGGTCTATCGGGCGATAAGCGCAGCCGTGCCGTAGCGCCCGCCGTGGAAAGGATGCTCTCCGCAACCACCCGATCTCCTCGCAGGCCTACCGCCTTCAAAGTGCCCGGTGCGTACGGAACGTCGAAGATCGCCTTGAATTCTTGCTCGCGCCCTGTCTCCTTCTCCCCGATCAGCTTCCCATTCAGAACCAGTCGAACCTTCTCGACGCCCGAATACACTTCCACCTGCAGGGTCTTGCCTTGCTGGCCCGGCCACGTCCAACTGGCGACGGTGGGGTACACCGCCCATCCGGCGACCACAATCTTCTTGCCCTCCGGCTCCGGCAGTCGCACGGTCGCGTAGACACGGTCTCCGCCGTTCCACATAATGTCGCGATAGAACGATTGAGGTTTCCGATCGCCCGTCAAATCGATATCGCCGCACTGCGACGCGTGCCACGGAAAGCCCGGGAACAAAACACTCAACGGCGACGCGCCGTTTTGTTTTGCGTTCTGGGCCATCAGCGCGGTCATGTCCACGCCGTTCGCCATAGCAAGGAACATCTTGTCCACCATGCCCTGCATGCCCGACATCGCCTTGCCTGCCATCGCCGCCATCTCAGGCGTTCCGTAAGCCCAGGACCCGATTCCCGATTCCCCCAGGTAGTCCATCGCTGTCCAAACAAATTCGCCCAGGATGTATGGATTGTCTTTCGCCAGGCGCCACTCGTTGAATGCCTGTCCCGGGAACGATTCCGTGGTCATCATGATCCGCGAGGGAACGCGGCGATGATCGTCTTCATGGTGCGTCGCCAGGTTGTAGTTGTAGCCGGTGATGTCGAGATTCGAGATCACTCCGTCGGGATACTCTCCGGACGTGCTGGTCGGAAAGGCTTCTGTCACCGGACGGCTCGTATCAAGCGCCCGCACCTGTGCGGCCAGTTGCTTCGCCATCGCGGGACCTCTCGGCACCAGCACCTCAGGAATCTCGTTGCCGATGCTCCAGAACAGCACTGACGGATGGTTTCGATCCCGCTGCACCATCGCCGAAATATCCCGCTGCCACCACTCCTCGAAGTTGCGGCCGTAGTCGAACTTTGCCTTGCTCGCTTTCCAGGTATCGAACGCCTCATCGAACACCAGCAGTCCCAACCTGTCGCACGCATCCAGAAACGCCGGCGACGGCGGGTTGTGTGCCGTGCGCACAGCGTTGAACCCGGCAGCTTTCAACAGTTGTACTCGGCGCTCTTCGGCGCGGTCAAAGGCCATCGCCCCCAACGGACCATTGTCGTGGTGAACGCTGCCGCCCACGAGCTTGATCGACCGGCCATTTAGCAACAGCCCCTTCTCCGCCGACCACATCAACGTTCGAATCCCGAATGGAGTCTCGACTTCGTCGAGTATTTTGCCGTCCTTCAGAACCCGCGTCACTACCCGGTACAGCGACGGCGACTCCGGGGACCAAAGTTCCGGCTTGTTCACGGCGATCTCCTGGCTCGCTTCGCCCTCGTTGTCCGTTGCGACAGTAACGTTGGATCGCGAACTTGCGGCCTTCCTGCCGGCTCGATCCCGAAGCATGGTCTCCACCGTAACGCCGATCTCCGTCATTGATTCATTCGCCACCCGTGTTCGGACTACCACCTTCGCAGCCGCATTCGATGCTTCGCTCGTGGTGACGAACACACCCCAATGCGCGACATGCGTTGGCTCCGTCACGACCACTCGCACATGCCGGTAGATCCCGGATCCGCTGTACCAGCGGCTGTTCGGCTGCGCCGAGTTGTCCACGCGCACTGCCAGCACGTTCGGCTTTGCGTAGTCCAGGTCCGGCGTGAGGTCGAACGCGAAACTGGTGTAGCCGTAAGGCTGTGTGCCGAGTTTGTGCCCGTTCAGATAGACGGTGGCATCGCGGTACACTCCGTCAAACTCGACGCTGACCCGCTTCCCCTTCCACTCCACCGGTGCGCTGAAGGTCTTGCGATACCAACCGGTGCCCGCTGGGAAGAACCCGCCTCCCGAGCCCGTGGGATTGTCCTTCTCGGGGCGTCCTTCGATGCTCCAGTCGTGGGGGAGGTCGACTTTGCGCCAGGAGGCATCCGCAAACGAAGGAGACTCAGCGCCGCTCGGATCGCCGAGGAAGAACTTCCACCCGGAGTCCGCGGCCACTTCCAGCCTGGGCGCGTTGGCTTCTTTTGCTGTCGTCAAAACGGGGAGTGATGCGAAGATCGCGACGATGATGATGACGGAGTAGAATTTCACGAAGTCTTCTTTCTGCTCTTGCGAGCTTTCGGCCAGGCGGAAGCTTCCTTCGCGGCAGCCGGATTTCCAGTGGCGCGCAACCCGAGGAGGATCACGCGAATCGTCTCGCGAAACAGCCGGTCTATCGGATGCCCGTACTCCAACTCGACTTTGTTTCCCAACGACGCGAGACGCCGCTGTGCGCCGACGACGGCGTTGATCACCGCGTGCATCGTCAAATCCGGGTCCAGGTCCGGACGTAGCGATCCATCAGCGATGCCCTCGCGAATAAGGCGCCTGAAATATTGAAACCCTTCGGGATTGATTTGCGCTTCGAGTGTGAGAAGGCGCTCGGCCGGCCAGTCCCGCGCGTACATCGCGTCGAACTGCGCCATGAATCGAACCTTGGGTTGGTCTTTCGAAAGGGCGTCTGCCGCGAACTCGAGCAGCGCGGTGATTTTGGCCAGTGCCGTGTCGGCGTTGTCCATCGCCTGATTCGCGGACAATGCCGAGTCCGCGAGCACATTGGCGACAATCGCCCATACAATGTCGTCCTTGTTCGAGAAGTACGCGTACAGGGTGGATGCCCGGATTCCGGCGGCGTGGACAATATCCGCGATCGTCACGCGATCGATCCCGCGTTCATCGAACAGGCGCTCGGCGGCATCGAGAATACGCCTGCGCTGGCGGTCGCGATGAGAGCTGTACGCGCCCCGTGTTGCAGGTCCGCCCTGATTTTCAGCGAGTTGCGGTTTCATGTCGAACGATGTTCCAAATTCGAATGGCTAATACGAATTACAATACATCGTTCGACTATTCTTTGTCAATGCAGCACAACCCGGCCTGGCATTACCTGTTCATCCGGATCCGGAGGCACTTAATCAGCGGATCTGGAGTGAGCTGGTCGAAGTTCGCGAGATACCGGCTGAAGTAGCGGTCACCGAGATGGTGCTGGAGCCCAATGCCGCAGTGCGCGACGCGCTGAGTGTCAGAGCACTGCTGACCGCGCTAGCCTTTGTCGAGGGCTTGGAGAAACTGCCACTGACACCAGCCGGCAATCCGGTTATGGATAACTGGATCGTCGAACCAACCGTTCCGTTGAACGCCAGAGTCACGGTCGTGGAAACTGTTCCTCCGCGATGAACAGCCAGTGTCGTCGAAGTCGTGCTCAGGTTGAAACTGATCGGGGTAGTGACTGTTATCGAAACGCGAACCGAAGCGGTAAGGTCCCCGCCTGCTGCAGTCACCGTGACCGGGTATGTCCCGGCGGCCACCTGTGGCGTCGGACTGAATGTCAGCGCGGCGGTTCCGGAACCGGGCGCCGCGAAACTCGTTCGCGACAGATTCACCGTCAGACCGGCCGGCGCGCCGGCTGCGGTCAGCGTGACGGGCGAGTTGAATCCTCCCGCCAAATTAACCGAGAGGTTCACCGTCCCGCTCGAGCCCTGAACGATGCTGACGGATGCCGGATTCGCCGTCAGGCTGAAACTCGGCGGGATCGTGACAGAAAGTGCGAGGGGGGCGCTCTTGGTAATACCGCCGCCCGTGCCTTTCACCTGCAATGTGAAGTTCCCCACCGCGGCCTGCGTGCTCGCTGTGATCTGAAGTGTGCTCGATCCAGTGCCGGGTGCTGAGAAACTCGAAGGTGTCAGCTTGACGGTCACGCCGGCGGGCATGCCGGTAACCGAGAGACTCACCGCCGATTGAAACGATCCCTGTGGAGCGACCGACACCGTAGCGGTTCCTGTCGATCCACGCTTCACGGTGAGTGAGCCAGTCGATAACGAAATCGCCAGGTTCGGCGGACCCAAAACAGTAACGGCGAGAGACGCTGTTTGAGTTATGCCGCCGCCGGTTCCCTTGACGGTCAGCGCGTACGTTCCGGCCGCCACCGCCGATGTTGTCTTCACGGTCAGCTTGCTGGTACCCGCACCGGGCATTGGGATCGTCGTTGGAGAGAACGTCGCCGTCATTCCCGATGGCATTCCGGCGACCGATAGCCCGATCGCGGCGCTGAACCCACCCGAGACCACTGATGTCAGGGTGGAAGTGCCCGTCGCGCCGCTGGCGATGGTCGCCGAGTTTGACGAGAGCGCCAGTTTGAAAGCGGGCGTGGGCGCCGGTGCGGGAGGAGGTGTCGCAATGCTATCCGACCAGTGGTTCACCAACTTCGCGCCATCCACCGAGCCCAACCCGGTCGTAAGATCGTAACCGGTGCCCGCCGCGAATCCGGCAGTGCCCGGCACGTTGTTGTTCCCGGTCGTGACGTCGTGAAAAACCGTTGTTCCGCCCGATTGCTGCTGCGATGCCAATGGATAGAGCCGGGTATTCGCGTTGCCCAGGCGCGCGGCTGCCTTCTGGGCCGCCAGTGCCATGATTCCCGCAAACGACGGTGCGGCGGCCGAGGTTCCTCCGAGGCTGTACAGTCCGCCGTTCATCACCACCAGGTAGCCGTCGTGCCCGCTCGACGACAACGAAACGTCCGGCACGTCACGGCGGTTGTCGGCCGGCACACCCGTACCGGCCTGCCACGCGGGTTTCGCATACACCACGCTCGCGCCGCCGCCGCTGGCCCACAGTCCCGATCCTTGCGCCACGATACCGCTCTCGTTCCAGGTGGACTCCGGGATGTACTGCCGGGCCGACGCTTTCGTAGCCGCATCGACCGTGGAGTTCCAATAAGCGCCGGTATTCGATGTGTCGGCGAATTGCGTACCGCCCACGCAAACGCTGTAAGGGGTCGAGCACAACGCATTGACTCCCTGGCCGCCGCCGGTATTCGCCGAGGATGCGGAACAACCCGCGGCCCCGCTGTCACCGGATGCAACCAGCACTGTCATCCCCTGCGCGGCAGCCTGCTGCCACAGGCTGTTGATCATCGCGTTACCCGATGCGCCGAGTGCGCTTTCACACACGCCGAAGCTGACGGTCACGACAGGCGCGACATTGTTGTTCACTGCGTACAGCGCTGAAAGAATCACGCCATCGCTCGACGCAGTGGACGCCGACAACACCAGTTTCACGTCGGCGTTCCTGGCCACTGCACCCGCCCACTCGACGTCCAGAGCCGCCTCCGACTGTTCGTCTGTCGAGATGATACCGGGGTCACGTCCGTTCAGCAGAATTACGGGGTCCTTCGTTGGAAGGCCGAAATAACTGCGGAACGTCTGAATGTCGAAAACCTTGATGTTGCAGCGGCCAATCACTGCGATCGATTGTCCGGCACCGTCAATCGAGCCCTGGTACAGCGGAGCGAGGTTGTAGATCGTCGAAAAGTCGCCGGGCGCAAGATAATGACTGCCTCCGGAGGTCGTGTATTCGGGGCTCGGAATCGCCGCCGCAGTACCGAAATGGGCAGGACGCGACCGGAAGTCGTGGAGCGCTGCGACGCCGCGGACCACCTCGCGAAGAGCGCCCGGGATCTCCGGATCTGCCGCGTTGGCAAAGTGCCGTTCACCATCGATCGAATACGATCGAATGCTTGTATGAAACGCCGCTTCGACGTCTGTTACCGCTCCGCTGAATACGATAGCGAGACGGCTGCCAGCGATTTCGTCCACGTTCAACCCGTGTCCTTCGAGCCACGCCTTGATCCGATCCAGATCCTCCGTCGAAGCGCCGAATTGCTCGCCGAATTCTTGTGGAGTTAACCACTGCCGATAGCGCGGCGATTGCGGGTCGTGCTGCTCCGCGATCAACAACTCCAGCGCTTCCTGTTGATCCGTGGACGGAGCCAGCACCAGGATCATCCGTTCGAGCCGGAGATCCGCCGGGGCGGTGCCTGTCTCATTTTCGAATCTGGCCAGAGGATGCCGATTCCCCAAAAGTGCGGTTCGCACGCTGTCATCTATGTGGCGCGGAATTCGCGAACTGGGGTGCGGACGATGTGCCGCCCCAACTGCGGACACATCGCCCGGGCCTGTTTGGCCGAAAGCTGGGGAGGTTTGAAAACTGGCGAAGACCCAAAGAAAGGAAAGGGAAACGATTGACGATCGTGCAGAACTCAATTAGTCCTCCAGGTGACGGAACTTGTGCGATGACAGGAATCGCAGCGCCTTCCGAACCTATGGAAGGTCTTATCGGTTGCTCAGAATCGAACTTGAGTTATTTCTCACTATGCGAACAACTGTCAGATACCCCGGCATCGCGGAGTTATAGGTCGAACCTAGCCAACGGACCATAGCGACTTCACTTTGGCGGGAAAACGTCACCTGGTTCGCATGGAATTGTGAGTGGCGCTCTCAAACCGGCGGCAGCCGGCCGATGAGCATAGAAAGACACTGGGCGGGATGACGTTTTGCACTGATACACGCCGGTCTCGGCAAACACTAAGGGTCATACACATGCGGAACGGTTTTCGGGAACTATCTCTGCTAATATACTTCTCAAACAGCCGTTGGTATAAAACAACAGGGCGATTGGCACCTGCGGGAGGCAGATCCATTCCTCGAGCACTGCACCTTCGTATTGCCACTGTTCTGGCGCTTTCCACCGTGTGTGCGAACGCCGGGTTGCTCGTCACGCGGGCGGACAAGGGGCTCCAGTTCACACCTACGTTTGCCGTCAACATCCAAGGTAAGGACAAGGTCCTCAGCCTGGGACCGCAAGCGCGGTTGGCGGGTCCTATCGGAAAACTGCATTCCGTACCTCTTGGCCGGGTGTTACTTCGCGATGCCGATACCAAGACACTCGCGGCCTATGAGGGCAGGGAAGTCGAATATCTTCTCCCCCAGGGTTTGCCCAAGAATTCCTCCGGCGACCCCGGCTCCTTGTGGCAATCGGCGCACTTGGCGTACCGGAAGTCCTCTTCGGAAAAGACCTGGGTTGACGTCCCGATGTCGCAGGTGGTCGCGGTCCTGCCCGGCGGGGCGGAGGATCTGCGCAAGATCTGCACGGATGAACGTGCGCTCGAACTCTTAGGTGGAAAAGGGCATGCGTTCGACGCGCAGATGGAGTGGATTCCCGCTGCCGTCAAAGCCTTTCCCGCCGAAGCTGCGCTGGCGCCCCTCGAACGCTATGTCGAGCAGGCGATGCGCCAGCGTTACGAGGCTTTCGAAAATGGGCTGGCCGGTATCGATGTGCTTCAAACGGGTCTGAAGTTTGCGGAATTGAGCCGCGCGGCGTACCCGAACAGTGGGGAACAGGACCAGTTACGCAAAGCGCTGGCCGACCGCGAAGCCTGGTTCGAGCGCTGGACCGCGATCCTGCGATCCTTTAACGCCTCCGGGCAGTGGGACGAGTTCCTGCTCGCTGCCCGCGAGTTGGAGGTCCACGAGCAGGCGTTCTCGGAAATGCTCAAGACCCGGGGCGAAGCTCTGAAGCACAGCCTCGAGCAACACCGGAAAGCCGCCCGCGACCGGATGCGCGAGGGCGAATTCGCCGCCGCTTATCGGGAGTACCGTACCGCCAGCCTGCGCCAGCCGAACGACGCCGTGCTGATCGAAGAGATGCGCGAAGCCTGGACGGAATACTCGAGGCGTATTGCCATCGATCAGCAGGGCAAGCGCGAGCATCTGAGCGCGGGCCAGCACGACGCCGTGGAGCGCGACCTCTACTTCGCCGACCAGAACAAACAGGCAAAAAATCTGGATGAAGCCCTGAAGAATGTGATTCACGCCGAGTCTGTAATCCAAAGAGCCCTGCCGCCCGGCGCGACGGCCCCCGAGACCCTAAAGGTTCTCTATCGGAAAGCGGACATTCTCGGAGCCCAAAGCAAAATCGGCGAAGCGCTCTCAACCCTGGATCAGTACGATCTGCTGGCGGTGGATGAGGAACGTCAGCAGGCCAATCAGCTTCGGAACCAGTTGCTCTACCAACTCGATCGCGAACTGAAGGATGTGAAGGCCCAGATCCAGACGGCTTGGCCAGCGGGACGGTTCCATGAAGTACGCCAGTTAGCGGTGAATGGACTGCGGGTGAAGGAAGACGATGCCGACCTGCTCTACGCGGCCGGAGTCGCATCCATCATCACGCGCAACTCGAGCGAAAGCCGGACTCTGTTCGCCCGGTATCTCGAGGCCTCGAACATGATGGAGAGCGCCACGGATCAGCGGGCTCGCGTCCGAAGGCTGCTGCTGACGCTGCGGGACCAAAAGAACGCAGCGACGGAGACGCAGGGCGAACCCAACTGGATGTCCGGCGCAAAACTACCCGAAAGCATCTTCTATTGCCCGTACAGTGTCGCCCTTCAGCCCAAGATTGCATCCATTGAAGCTTCGAACAAGATGCACATGACGTTCGAGTGGCAGGGCAGCCAGCTGAAATCCATCACGCCATCCTTCGAAAAGCCGGACCAGGCGACCGGAGAAAAGCGGATTACGTTCGGCTATGACGAGCGCGTTCCCCAGGTGGCGACCATCGGGGTGGACCAGTCGCCGCCCCGGGTGCCCGGCTCGAATCCCGACGCAGCGGTCGCCGGGTCGGCCGTTATATTGCTGAACAATCCGTATATCGACCCAATCGCCGAGCAGCGGCTCACAGGCAGGAACATCGCTACCGGAATCGCAGGTAATCGGTTCTTCAACCCCTTCGTTTGGGAGAAGCCCTACCGGTTCCGTCTGACCTACGACGAACTCGGCCGCGTGGCCGAGGCTCAGGAAATCACGGAGCCGGTGGGAACGCCAGGCAACCTGATCGTGAAGTTCGAGTGGAACGGAAGACAACTGAGTGCAGTGAGCGCTTATGAAGGTCCGGACGAGCACCATCGGGCCAAAATCTACGAACGGACGTTGAGTTATGAAGGCGGGCGCCTAATGGACGAAGAGGTACAGAGCCAGGGGCGTCAGGGCCGCATCAAATATGTCTACAAGGCGGACAAACTTGTTTCGGCGAGCTGTGATAAGAACGCTTGCCTCGACGGAAGGTCGCGCCAGGTGATGTTCGCTTCGAATTGATCGCGCTCGCGATTCATCAAGGGACGAGGCAATTATGTCGAGAGGATGGGCCAGGCGCTGCTGGGGAGTGGCGGCAGCGTGCGCAGGTTGTCTGTTTTTCGCCGCTCAACCCGCGACGGCAGAGCCGGAAGACGCAGGCCAGCGTGTCGCACTGATTATCGGCAACGACGCATATACGGTCGGGCCGTTGAAGAACGCGGTGAATGACGCGCGCGCCATGGACAAAGCGTTGCGTTCGGCCGGATTCAAGACCCGGCTTCTGGAGAACGCGAGCAAGGAACAGATGGACGAAGCGCTCGCCGTGTTCGCCGATTCGCTGGGGCCGGATCACAGCGCGCTGGTTTATTACGCCGGCCATGCGTTTCAGATCGAGAATGAAAACTTCCTGGTTCCGGTCGATTTCAAGCCCGCCCGCGGCGTCACCCAGGCCAAGAGCCGCTGCGTGTCGCTGGCCCAGGTGCTCGAGGAGTTGCGACGAGCCCGCGCGCGCTTACGAGTTCTGATACTCGATTCCTGCCGCAGCAACCCCGTCGCGTCGACGTTCTCGTTGACGGCCGGCCTCGCCCAGCCATTGAACGCCGGCAAGGACACGTACATCGCCTTTTCGACGAGCCCCAACCAGGTGGCCGTCGATGCGCCGGACGCTTCGAACAGTTGGTTTACAGAGGCGCTCGCCGGACTCATTTCCGGTCCGAGCCTCGATATTGACGAGATCTTCAATCGTGTGCGGAAGCAGGTGCAGACCGAGACCGAGGGCCGCCAGACCCCGTGGTCGCAGTCGAGCCTCACCAGCAGTTTCTATTTCCGTCCGTCGGCCGCAGTGGGTGGCGATAACGATCCGACGATGGCCCAGAAGTGGATGGACGAATCTCTGCGCCGCGAGCAGCGCGAGGACTGGGCCGAGGCGATCGACCTCGCGAATCGCGTGCTCGCCAGAAAGGCCGGGCCGACGCTCGAAGCTGTTGCTAAGAAGAAGCTCCCGTACTTCGAGGCGCGCCGCGAAGCGCAGGCCGCCTTCAATGCATCTGACTTCGCCAAAGCCGCGGCCCTCTATCAACGCGCATTTCAAACAGATCCATTTGCCAGCGATGCCGCAATGCAGGCCGCCAACAGTTTTCTTCTCACGGATCACATCCCCGATGCGGTGGGCATGTTGAAGGCGATGCGTGTGCGGGGCACGGCCGCGTCGATCGAGCGCGCGAACGTGATGCTTCAGGAACTCGCGAAGGTTTCTCCGGAAGCCGGTCAGGAAGTGAAGGCCGGGATCCCGTCGCCGCCTCCGGTCGAGGAAGTTTTTGCGACTGTTCGATTTGGTGTTCCGGATTGGGAAGCCGGCGAGCGTTACACGCTCGAGGCACCGGTGGATGTCACGCGGTGGGTGAGCGAGTTGGAAGCTGCCGCCGCTCCGGTGGTGCTGAAAGCATCGCCCACGGCATCGGCCGCATCGGCCCCGGCGGCTTCCCCATCTGCGCCGGAGCCCGCGCCCCAAACTCCGGCGGCGATTCCCGCAGCGCCTGCGACGGCTGCTGCCGCGCCTTCCGCAGTCGCGCCTGCGCCCTCGGGCGATCCTCACGCGCACATGATTCAAGTCGAAGTCGTCGCGATCGAAGGCACGCGGGAACTGGACTACGGCGACATGGTGGAGGGTGCGGCGCCTGCCGCCCCGGGCGCGCCGCGGCGAACGCCTCACCCCGGCACACCGAAACCCGGCGTTGCTGCGGTACCCAAGCCTCCCGCCGAGCCTGGGTTCGTCATGATCGATGGCCTGACAGGCGGCACTGAAGTGCTGGTGAACGGAAAGCCTGCCGCGGGTGATGCGCCTGGCCGGTTGAGGCTCGCTCCCGGCAGTTACGAAATCCGGACCGTGCGTGGCGGACAGATCGTCGATCGCCAGACTGTCGATGTGAAATCGGCGACCCTCACCAGGATTCAGGTGCAGCAATGATCCTCCGCTCCTTGGCTTCGTTTTGTTTGATGGCGGCCGCACTGCCGGCAGCAGAGTGGACCAACCGCAGCGAGTACGATCTTGCTCTTGCCGTCCGCGCCGAAGCTGTTCCGAAAAAGCGTCTCGATTTGCTCGATCAGTGGAAGGCGCGCTTTCCGAAAACGCCGATGCAGCAGGTTCGGCGGGAGTTATACCTGGCCACGTACCAATCGCTCGGCAACAGCGAGGGAATGCTCGCCTCGGCTCGAGAGATGCTTTCCGACCAGCCGGACAACCTGGTGGGACTCTACTGGAGCGCGCTGCTTGTGGTCGCTTCCAAGGAGCCGTCCAAAGAGAATCTCGAACTCGGCGAAAGAGCGGCTCAAGGGCTGCTGCACGGCATGGACCGGTTCTTCGCATCCGCAAAGCGGCCGGCCGGAACCTCGCCGGAAGATTGGGACAGGCAGAGGATGAATACAGCTCTGCTGGCGCACCGCACGCTCGGATGGATTCACTGGCAGCGCGGCGAATTTGAGCCGGCCGCTGACGAGTTCACGGCCTACCTGAAGTTGAATCCCGCCGCAGCGGAGATCTCCTGGTGGTGCGGCATGGTGTTGTCGCTCGAGAAGAAGGAGGATCAGCGGGTGCCCTCGCTATGGCATCTCGCCCGGGCCAGCGCTTTGAAGGGCGAAGGCGCGCTCAGCGAACGTAAAGCGCACCAGGTTGCGAACCTCGTCGAACGCCTCTACGTCGCCTATCACGGCGAGAAGAGCGGACTCGAGGAGTTGCGCACGCAAGCCGTTGCAAGCGCCTTCCCCCCGGCCGACTTGAAGATCGAAACCGCGGCGCAACTCGCGGAGCGCAAGGACCTGGAGGAACTGGAACGTACCAACCCCCAACTTGCTCAGTGGGTCAAGATTCGCAAATCGCTCGAGGGACCGGGCGGTGTGCAGTTCTTCGAGACGCTGCGTCTCAATCCACTGCCGAAATTCAAAGGCACCTTGATCCGGCAATCTCCTCAACGGCGGCCGGATGAATTGATTCTCGGTCTGCGTGATCCCGCCGTTCCGGAGGTTGTGCTGCGGGTGAAGCCGGCGCTGGCGGGTGAGGCTGAGCCGGGCACCGTGATCGAATTTGAGGGCTCCGCCGATTCTTTCTCGCTCGAGCCCTTCACGATGGTCATTCTCGTGGAACGGGCCAAAGTGGAAGGGTGGACGTCCGAGCGGCGGTAGGAAAGGAAACTACAGAGATGGCGACGCGAGAAATTCCCATGAGCTTTGGGAAATACGAACTCCAGGAGTTTCTCGGAGGCGGCATGTCGCACGTTTATCGGGCTCGCGACACGGTCATCGGAAGGACCGTCGCCGTCAAGATCCTCACCGAAGAGGCCTGCGCGGATCCGGAGGCCCGTGCGAGGTTCGTAGCCGAAGGCCGGATGGCCGGGAACATCGTTCACGAAAATGTTCTTGGCATCTACGACTTCGGATTCGATCACATGCAGCGCCCCTACATGGTGATGGAGTTCCTGCGCGGCGAAACGCTGCGCCAGGCGATCCAGAACGGCCATGCGGGCGACGTCAAGAACAAGATCCGAATCGGGATTCAGGTGGCACGCGCGCTGCGGTACATCCACAGCCAGCAGATCGTGCATCGCGACATCAAGCCCGACAACATTTACATCAATGATGCCGGCGTCGTGAAGCTGATCGACTTCGGAATTGCCAAGTCGCAGGATACGAATCTCACCCGCGCGGGTTTTGTTCTCGGCACCCCGTCGTACATGGCGCCGGAGCAGGTTCGCGGCGAAGCAGTGACGGCGCAGGTGGACGTGTACGCGTTCGGCCTGCTGCTCTACGAGTTGTTTGTCGGCACGAAGCCGGTGCAAGGCGATACGTTCGAGCGCGTCCTGCACGTGATCCTGTATGAGCCGCTCAAACCCGAACCGTTGATTCAATCGGGTGTTCCCCGCGGGTTGGTGAACCTGATCCAAAGCTGCACCGCGAAGAAACCATCGGAGCGCCCCCAAGCATTCGATTCGATCGTGCCAGCGTTGGAAGCCCAATTCGCCGAACTCGAACCGCAGCCGCAAAGCGCAGGCGTAGTGCCTGCCTCGGCGAAGTTGCCGCCGGTCTGGTTGATGGCCTCGGTTGGGCTCGCCGTGGTGTTGCTGGTCGTTCTAGTGATGTACCTGATACTGGGCAGGAAAACCGGGCCCGAACTGCCGCCCCGCATCGCCACTACCACCGGCGAGATGATGCTGGTTCCGGCCGGCGATTTTCTATTTGGCGAGAAGAAGGAACGGACATCGCTCCCCGCATTCTACATAGACCGTACCGAAGTGATGAACTCGGCCTACGCCGCGTTCTGTCGCGCGACCAACCGGCGGCTCCCGGACGGCTTCCCGCAGGACAAGCCCAACTTCCCGGTGGTCAGCGTGAGCATCCTCGACGCTCGCGATTACGCCGCATGGGCAGGTAAGCGTCTGCCCACTTCCCGCGAATGGGAGAAGGCCGCTCGAGGCGCCGACGGCCGCAACTTCCCCTGGGGTGACCAGCCGGATTCCACGCGCACGAACATCGGTACCAAGCAACTGATGCCCGCCGATTCCTTCGCCGCAGGCGGCAGTCCCTACGGGGCTTTGCAGATGGCCGGCAACGTTTGGGAACTCGTGGCCCAACTCAGTTCTCCCGGTGCCAAAGCCCGCGAGTTTTTCCGCCGCAGCATGAATCCGCCGCCCGGCGCGGACGAGCCGTGGTTCGCCATTCGTGGGAAGTCGTTTCTTCAGCGCTCGTTATCCCCCGACGTTCTGTCGGACTTCACTACCATACCGGCTCGCTGGCGGGCCGTCGACATAGGGTTTCGCTGCGTGAAGGACCCCTAGACAGCCCCCCGTCATCCGAAAACAAATTGACTGATCGCGGCCGGAAATTGCGTCATCATGGTCAAGGTGGGCGTGCAGATCGTGGCACTCACGCGCAACCACAAGATCACGGTTTGGAACGCAGCGGCCGAGCGCGTGTTCGGCTGGAATGCCGCCGAGGTGTTGGGAAGCGAACTGCCGTTCATCCCCCAGGAGAAACTCGAAGAGCACCGTCGCATGCGGACGCAAGATCCCACGAGTGGCGGCTTCCACGGCTCGAAATCCGGCGGCGGCGTAAAGACGGCTCACATGGAGCAGGCTCACGATGCGATGGTCGTTTGGGATTTTCAAACGCATCCTGCTGAGCCGCCGGCACGCGAACGTGCTCGCCAACGAAGGCGCCGTCTTCATGGATGTCATCGTCGAGGGCGAGCAGCGAATGCAAACCCGGGTGCAGGATTTGCTGACCTACAGCCGGCCGGGAATGGAGGATCTGCCGGATTCGATCGAGACCGACACGGCGGCTGTGCTCGAGCGGGTTCTTCGCGGCCTCGAGTCACTGGTGCGCGACAGCGGAGTTTCCGTCGATGTCGGACAGCCATTGCTGCCACTGCCGATCACGGAATTCCACCTCTCGCGGATACTGCACAACCTGATCTGCAATGCCGGCGCGACGATGAACCGCCCTGCGTTTGCATCGAAACGAACGGACACGACGAAGGCTGGCTCCTTTGCGTGTCCGATAACGGAGTTGGCATCCCGCCCGAGCATCGCGAACGAGTGTTCGGATTATTCCAGCGCCTCGAGCAATCTCCGGCACAGGGCACCGGGTTGGGGCTCGCAATTTGCAAGCGGGTAGTCGCTCGGTATGGCGGGCGCATTTGGGCCGCGGACGGAGCGGGCGGGAAGGGCACGAGGTTCTGCGTTATCCTGCCGCGCGGCCCCGCTGAATCGGCCGTTGCTTGAGTGCATGCAGCGGTCCGGCTTGGATACCCGGATCCAAGCCGCTCCTCTAGCGAGTCGCCAGCCTACTGCGATGGTGGCTTGGGGGCTTCTGCCGCGGCGGCCGCCGGCGAGGTCTTCGGCTCCTGCTCGCCGCGGTGGCACGTATAGCAGGTGACGTGCATTTTCCCGTCCGGGAAGTTCGTGTTGATCTCGTGACTCATGGTGATCATTTTCCGGGCGATGTTCTTGTGCGGGTTTTCGTCACTCGCGAAATCGCCGCGAATATGGCAGAAGTTGCACTCCACGCCGAGAGCCGCATTAAACGATCGCATGATCGGGATGAGTTCCGAAGCCGGCACCTTCAGAATTTGGAGGTTTTTCGGCTCGGGCATCGGCCTGTGAGGGCGTTGGGGCTGCGGCGCCGGTTCCTGCGCCCAGATGGGGACCAAGAGTGTCACCAGGAGGAGAGTTCGCATATGGGGGAAATGATAGCAGCCTGGACGGGCTGTTAGGGAGTTCCCTCAGTTAAGAAGTTGTAAAACCTCCGCGCCGCAGCGCCCGCCTTCGACGGATCCTGCAATGGGATAGAATCTAGACGAAAATGTCCGAAACATCCGACAATTCTGCTCGCCGCGATTTCCTGAAAGGTACCGCGGCCACATCCGGCCTTCTGCTTCTGAAGCCGGAAACCGTCTTTGGCTACCAGGCGAACTCGACTGTCGAACTCGGACTGATCGGGTGCGGCGGTCGCGGCAACTGGATCGGCCCGTTTTTCCCCGAATTCACCGGTGCTCGAATCGTGGCCCTGGCCGACGTGATTCGGGAGCACCTCGACTCCACCGTTCCTAAGTTCAAGGTCGAATCCTCGCACGCATATTACGGCCCCGACGCATATAAAGAGGTGATCGGTTCGAAGCTGGACGGCGTGATTATCGAGACTCCGCCGTATTTCCATCCGGAACAGGCCCGGGCGGCGGTGGATGCCGGGAAGCACGTGTACCTGGCCAAACCCGTTGCCGTTGATGTGCCCGGCTGCAAGAGCATTCTGGAATCAGGCAAGAGGGCCAAGGGCAAGGTCAGCTTCCTGGTGGATTTCCAGACCCGCGCGCAGCCTGTGTTTCAGGAAGCGGCCGAGCGCGTGCACCGCGGAGACATCGGCCCGCCGGCCATGGTCCAGACCCTTTACTATGCGGGTCGGCCCGCGCCGGACAAGTGGAAGCCCGGCATGGATCCTGGTCAGGGACGGATCATGAATTTCTACATGGATCGCGTCCTCGGCGGCGACATCATCGTCGAGCAGAACATCCATGTGATCGACGTGACGAACTGGCTGCTTCAGGGACACCCGCTGAAAGCCTACGGGACAGGCGGGCGCGCGGATTGGAAAGGGACTAAGTACGATGCCGGCGACGCGTACGACCATTTCGTCGTGACCTACTGGTATCCGAACAACGTCCAGTGTAGTTTCAGTTCGAATCAGTTGACGAATTCGTTCTCCGATCTCTGCGTGCGCTGCTTTGGTGTGAAGGGCTGTGCCGATACGCACTACGGCGGTCTGGTGCGGATCACCGGCGAGAACCAGTGGATGGGATCGGAGAAGGACGACACCTTCCGCCAAGGTGCGATCAACAACGTGAAGGCATTCGTCGAAAGCGTCCGGACCGGGAAGTTGCTTAACAACACGGAGCAGGCGGTTGACAGCAATTTGACCGCGATCCTCGGCCGCAACGCCGCCTACAAACAGACGATGGTGACCTGGGACGAGCTACTCGCGTCGAACGAGCGCTGGCACGCCGACCTGAAGTTGCGCTGGTAGTTTGATCGCAGAAGCGGCCTCGTCGTGCGGGTGGTCTTTCCCGCGGCGACTGGGATACAATTGGGAAGGTCGCGGTTGCGGAGATTTTGAGCCGCGGCCCGATCCTTCCAAGCTGGTGTAGCTCAGCTGGTAGAGCATCTGACTTGTAATCAGAAGGTCGCCGGTTCGATCCCGGCCGCCAGCTCCATTAGAAATCAACGATTTATGAACCTCGCTCGCCACTCGATCCTGTTCTAAACCTGTTCGAAATAAGTCGGCTTCGAATGCCGCCGCTGCTGCCTTCACTGTTGCAGGGATGCTCTGCTGATAGTGACGCAGCGTAATCGTCGGGTCCGCGTGCCCGGAGTTGAGCTTGCGTATCACGTGGACCAGCGTGTCTGCCGAAGTGCGTTGCGCAGGTTCTCCTCAACGCTTGAAAGTTCACGTCCGTTCGTACCACTTCCTCCCCCTTCCGATTCCGCCGACGAGTGACGCCGATTCCGGCCCGAATGGCCGGGGGTTTCAGCACGCGGTTCAGATAGTTCTGCAAATCCCAGTGTCCGCCTCGGGTTGATGGAAATAGCCAAACCCGCGGATCAGCCGTTCCTCGACTCTCCAACCACGTTCGAAGTTCCACCTCGAGATCGGGCGGAATATATACATCCCCTTCAGAAGCGTCCGACTTCACCATATCGACAGGTTTGGCATCCACAATTGCTTCGTCGATGCGAACCCGATCCTCGCGTACGTGGTCGATCCTCAGCGCGAACATCTCCTCGGGTCGTAATCCGAGTTGGATGAACATGCGCAAAATGAGGTGATGTTCGCCGATAGCAGCGCTGAGCAGAAGCCTGCATTCCGCGATTGATAAATACCGGTTGCACGGCCTAGCCGGACTTTCGCAGTTCAAGCGGATTTTCGGGTTTTGGGCCGGAGAATTTCTTTTGTTTTCAAGGTCGGTATGGGCAGAAACAGGCGAAAACAGGCGCGGTGAAGACCTAGCCTCTTTTCTGAGACATTGATCTCTGGCATGCTGCTGCTGAGACATGTTTCTGCGTAGCACGAATCGTCGCAAGGACGGTAAGGATCATCGATACTTCAGCATTGTCGAGAACCGGCGTCTGCCCGGCGGCAGGACGGCGCAGCGCACGGTTCTCTATCTCGGCGAGATCAACGATCGACAACAAACCGCATGGCGAAAGACGCTGGAGGTGTTCGACGAGGCTGAACAGCGCTTCACGTCCATGAGTTTGTTTCCCGACGACCGGGAACTCCCGGCCGACGCCATCGACAGCATGCAGGTGCGGCTGAGCGGTCTGGAACTGAAGCGTCCACGCATATTCGGCAGTTGCTGGCTGGCTTGTGAACTCTGGCAGCAATTGGACCTCGATGAGTTCTGGCAACAACGTCTGCCGGAAGGCCGTGAAACGGTGAGTTGGGAAAAGGTGTTGCGGCTGCTGGTGGTCAATCGGCTGCTGGATCCCGGAAGCGAATTCCGAGTGCATCGCCATTGGTATTTGAATTCGGCGATGGACGAGTTGATGCGTACGGGCTTTGAAGTGGCGGAGAAAGACCGGCTGTATCGGTGCCTGGATCGCGTGCTCGAACACAAACAAGAGTTGTTCGTATTTCTGAAGCAGAAGTGGGCCGATCTGTTCGGAGCTGATTTCGAAGTGCTGCTCTACGATCTGACCAGTACGTATTTCGAAGGAGAGATAGAGCAGAACCCCAAAGCCAGGCGCGGGTACAGCCGGGACGGGCGTCCGGACTGCGTGCAACTGGTGATCGCGCTGGTGGTGACGCCGGACGGCTTTCCGCTGGCCTATGAAGTGATGAACGGCAACACCGCGGATAGCTCAACGCTGCGCGAATTTCTTACAAAGGTCGAAACGGCGTACGGCAAAGCGCGGCGGGTGTGGGTGATGGATCGCGGCATACCGAGCGAGGCGATTCTCAAAGAGATGCGCGCACCGGAACGGCAGACGTTTTATCTGGTGGGCACGCCCAAAGGCAAGATCAATCAGCACGAGAAGAAATGGCTGGACCTTCCCTGGCAACAGGTGCGCGACTCGGTGGAGGTGAAGCTGTATGAGCATGCAGGCGAACTCTATGTGCTGGCCAAAAGCGGCGGCAGGCAGGCCAAGGAAAATGCGATGCGGCGCAAACGGCTGGCGCGCCTATTGCGCAAACTGCGCGCCATGCGCAGGAGTTTGCCCAAGCGCGACCAACTGCTGCTACGTATCGGTGCCGCGAAGAAGGAAGCGGGCCGCGCCTTCGGGTTCGTGAAGATTCAGCTTCCGGAGAAGGATCAAGAGGTCACGCGCGATACCTTCACTTTTCACACCGACAGGGCAAAGCTCAAAGCCGCCGAGCAGCGCGATGGACATTATCTGCTGCGCAGCAATCTCACCGGCGAAGACCCGGCGGTGCTGTGGACACGTTATGTGCAGTTGACGCAGATCGAGAGCGTGTTCCGGTCGCTGAAAAGTGAATTGGGGATACGGCCCATTTATCATCAGCTCGAACATCGCGCCGATGCGCACGTATTCATCGCATTCCTGGCTTACTGTCTGCAGGTGACGCTGAGGAACCGCCTGATGACGTATGCGCCGGGTCTGACGCCGTTGTCGGTGTTCGAAAAACTTTCCACCATCCAGATGGTGGATGTGTGGATCCCAATGCTCGACGGACGCTGTTTGGTGCTGCCGCGCCACACTCAGCCCGAACCCGATGTTCAGGCCCTGATGGAGCAGATCCGCATCACGCTGCCTCCGCAACCGCCGCCGCGCATCAAATCATCGCAACTGCCAGCCACCCCAACGAATGGATCCGGCTTGGCTGAGGAAACTGCCGTATGAAATGGGTGGCGCTGGAATCGAAGATGCTCTCGGCGGCTGCTTATGACGATTCGAAGCAGATGCTGTATCTGCGATTTCGAAACACTGGCGAGGTCTATCGATACTTCGAATTCACGGCCGCCGATAACCAAGCCTTTCTCAGCGCCGATTCGAAGGGCCGTTATTTTCGCTTTCAGATCCGCGATCACTTTCGCTACGAGCGCATGGCCAGGCTCCACGCCGCCTGATTTCCCCGACTGAGCCCCTCTCGAAACCCACCTCTTGTGGTGGAGACCTTTTACATCCCTTCACTGATTCTGAACGACTTATGTGCCACCAACGCCGCCAACTGCGAAAGACGGGCTAGGTCGCGCCTTGGCCTTGAGCTTCCGCCCCGGGTTCCGGGAGATAATTCCGCGCTCGACCGCATGTTCGAAGATCGCCCGAAGGTATAGGACGATTTTCGACAGCAGTGACCGGGATGCGCCATTCTGAACGTAGGTATTGACAAAGCGTTGAAGTTGCACGTCGGTGACGTCCGCAGTTCGGGCTCTGCCAAGGCTTGCGATTAGATGGTGCTCAGGCCTTTTCGCCGCTTGTAAGCAATGAATCTCTCAGCGAGCTGCTCGTCGAAATCTGTGATTGATAATCGTCGTCGCCCCAACCACTGGCCAAAACTGGCCAGCAAACTCAGTTTCGACTGTACGGTCGACTTCACATAACCGTTTTCAACCAGCGACGTTGCAAACGATGCAAGGTACGAACCCAACGGGCTGTCTCGCAGGCGTCGGTCTGTCTCGGGGCGTTCAAAAGAGTCTTTCGGCATTAATCTTCTCCTTTCCCAGCTTCATGCTGGGAGGGAGAAGACACCCGGATTATGCCGACTTCCGCTCGTCAGCTAGGCGCAGAACTCCGCGCCAAACGCCAGGTAGGAGACTCCGCTTTGGAGAAGTCGGCATGATCGGGGAGTCGGCACGATGCAGAGGATTTTAAGCAGGGTGCCATAGCTGCAGAACTGCCGCCCGGCACTGACCGCGCGGCACCCTGCTTAAAATTCCGTTGTGCTAAGCCGCGGCAGACAGCCTCGACCTATGTATTTTGGAAGGTGGGCAGTGCCCGTATGAGGTGAGGAGAACGCCGAAGTGCGGACGCAACGAACCTCGGAAGGGAGGCTGGGCATTGCCTATTTTGACGGGTAGCTGCGAGCAAAGCGGAATTTCGACGCTTTGAAACCCGCGACCACATGGTTCTAATCGCGCGGACGCAGACCTCTCCCATTGCGCGAATCGGGAACTCCATGCGCGCACGGTGTTGTGGCTGAGATCGGCATTCATGAGCTGTCCCATCCGACTGAGACTTGTGCCTCCAGCACGGTGATCCGTAGCATCTGGCCTATTCGGCACTGCGGGCACTGCAACCGATCCTCGCCGGTGAGTTGCCGATAGCGTTCCCGATAGTCTCGTTGCGGTTCGGTCGTCGGGGGCAACACACCAAGCAGTTCTCGGCAGCGGGCTAGGTTCTCAGCGCGGTGACGATTGCCGAGAAGGCCGTAATGACGGATCCGCTGAAAACCATCCGGGAGGACGTGCATCAAAAACCGGCGCAGGAATTCGTCCGCCGACAACGTCATTACTTTCTGCCGCTCCGCGTGCCTATAGTCCTTGTAGGCGAAAGTCACCTTTCCGTCTTTGAGCTCGATCAGTCGGTTATTGGAAATGGCGATCCGATGAGTATAGCGTCCCAGGTAATCCAAAACCCGCTCCGGACCGCCGAACGGAGATTTGGCGTAAACAACCCATTCGATCTCCGCAAGTGCTGCCACATACCGGGCGAACTTTTTGGCATCCGCAAATCGCTCCAGATCACCTTGAAACCGCAGCTTTCCGGCCGCATACTCTCGTTCTAAATAGCGGAGATAGAGCTTTCGAAATCGGCGCGACAGTACCTTCACCGGCAGGAAGAATCCTGGGCGGCAGGCGATCCAACGCTGTCCATCCAAGGCGATACCCCCACCGGGCACCACACAGTGGAGATGAGGATGAGCGGTGAGAGTCTGCCCCCAACTGTGCAGAACGCAGAAGAAGCCGATGTGCGCGCCCAGGTGCTTCGGATCTGCCGCGATTGTCAGCAACGTCTCGGCCGTTGCTCGAAACAACAGATTGTACATCTGCCGTTTGTTTTGGAAACTCAGTTTAGCGAGGGCCTCGGGGAGTGTAAAGACAACATGAAAATATTCACACGGCAGGAGTTCAGCCTGACGTTTCTCCAGCCACTTGGCTCTGGCCAGAGACTGACACTTGGGGCAATGCCTGTCCGCGCACGAGTTATAGGCATTTCGCTCGTGGCCGCAGTGAGCACATCGTTCCAGGTGACCACCGAGGGCCGCTGTGCGACACAATTCGATCGAGCGCAACACCCGCTTCTGCCGTGCAGACAGAGAGCCCGCATGCGCCTGGCGAAACTCGTTGCCGTGGGCGCGCACGATATCGGCGACTTCCAGGGCCGGCCGCATTGGAGTTGCGGTCTACGCTTTGGAATCAGCAAGAGCTAGCGGCAGCAGATCCAAGGGGCTGGTCGTGGCACAAACCGCCGTCGTAGCAAGCCGGAGATAGCGGGCAGTGGTAGACAGACTGCGGTGCCCCAGCAGGAGTTGAGTTCTCCGGACGTCCGTCCCGGCTTCGAGCAAATGGACCGCGTAGGCGTGACGACTATTCCGGCCCCGGAGTAGTGCCGACTACTCCGGCCCCGGAGTAGTCGGCACACATATGCCAGTGAGATGGTGCGCGCTGGGGTAGGCTTGCCTGCGCTCATGAAGTTACTCGGGCACGTGAATCCCGAGATGACGATGCGCTACGTCGACGTCGTTGGAACGGATTTGCAGCGGGAGTTTCATCTGGCCCGATCGCAACCGCGGCATCTCACGCCGCAACCGAAAGCGCCAAACGTCTCGCCGCGCGCCGGTCTGGACGGTGTCATCGATTCGCTGCCCTTCGCTCAACACACCATCGAGATGTTCCGTCGCTCGCTGCCGGAAGCCCCTGCTAAGCATCGTCTCGATCAGCTTGCCAACCGACTCACCAAGATCCTCGCGGAAACCCGCAAACTCAACCCCACCGGATAGCGGGCAGAGATTGGCCGTATAAGGCGACGTTTCGTCCAAGTGGGCGCTGAAGCGGCTGCAGACTCGACGACGCGCAGCTTTGCCCTCAAAAAAGGGGAAGCCCGGACTGCTGCCGCAGAAAGACACCTCTCGGAGTCAGGCCGGGTGAGCTTTCCCTACGCCTGTGTTGCGAGTAAGGGGCGGGCTTGGCGCAGAGCTCATAGCGAGTACCAACAGAGCTGAACTTCATTCCGAGGCTACGGGCAATGATAACCGTACACGGCGAGGAGGTCCGCTGGCGACGCATGTGATCGCAGGACAGACCACTCGGCGAACGGCACAGCTACAGTCCCGCCCGGCCAACTGCACCCGCGCGTTCATCGTAAGGTTTCAACCAGCATCAGATTGCTCGAGACATGGTCCACGAACCCGTGAACCAGCCACCGGCCCTCGGGCGACAACGCGAGCCCGTAGGTAAATGGCTTCTCTACGGCGGCCAACACTGTCCGCCTGGAGGTCGAAAAATCGTAGAACTCGATCGCAGCGCGCCCATCGAACCCGCGCTCTCCGGAGATGAAGTAGATCCCTTTCTCGGCCGGCATGAAGTTTGTGGAATAGCTCAGTCCGTCGATCACCAGTATTTCCTCGCCGCGGTCGCGAGGAACCCTCCAGATTGAGCTGGGCACCTCTGCATTTTTTGAGTAGTAGATCCACTTCTGGTCAACCGATTCCTCGGCATGCAACCCGCCGTTCCTGGTGATCTGCACCGGGGTGCCGCCGCCGATCGGAATGCGGTAGACCTCCACTCGCCCGGTCTTGTTGTTGCCGAAATACATCCACTTTCCGTCTCGCGACCAGCTCGGCTCGATGGACCAGCTCGGCTCGACGTTGCCGGCCGGATCCTCTGTGAGACGCTTTACAGAAGCGTCGTTCACCTCGACAGTGTAGAGATTGGAGTGCGGGGTCCAGGAGTTGAACAGAATGGTCCTATCGTCCACAGACCAGCGCGGGTTCCCCGAATGGCCGGAACCGATGCGCGTGAGTTGAATCGGATGCGCGCCGTCCGCATCCGCCACCCAGACCTCTTCCAGGCCGCTGCGCGTCGATGCGAAGGCGATCCTTCTGCCGTCATGCGAGTATGCCGGCGTCCAGGTCTTATACGAAGATGCCGCGAGCCGCTGTGGCCGATCATGTCCGGAGGACACATCGAACCTCCAGAGGTTCACCTCTGCCGATTCTCGCGCGTAAACCAGGCTTCCATTCGGGGCGATGCTGACCGATGTGGCACCCTCGCCGAAACCTGTAGTTTCCACCGTCCGGCTGGAATCGAGGTCGACGATCCCCAGGCGGCGCTGCTCCACTACCGGTCCTGCGGAAAACACGACTCGCCGGTTGTCGAGCCACGCAATCGCGTGGACGGGAACCTTGCCGTCCGTCACGGGTACCGGGGCGCCGGACGGCTCGAGCCCTTCTGTCAGTTGCTGAATGTAAATCCGGGTCCGTGCCGCGGAGATCGCCCGAATGAACGCCAGCCTCTTAAAATCCGGCGAAAACGCGGGAGCCGCATCGAAGGGCGCCTCCGAACTGGCGGTCGTGAGCCGCCGGGGCGGGCCGCCGTCTAGCCGGACCAGCCAGGTGCCGAACGGCTCGTCCTCGCGGAACCGGCCCGAAACCGCGATCTGCTTCGAGTCAGCGCTCCACGACAGCGTTGTTTCGTGGCAGAGAACGGATAACACGACGTCGGCAATCTTGTGTTCGACCCCGCCGCCGAGCGCGGGAATCACGATGACGCTGGCGTGCTGGCGCGAAGTATAACGCATAAACGCGATCTGGCGTCCATCGACGGACCAGGAGACCAGGAGGGCGCAACATCTCGCTCGGGGGCCGTCGTCAGACGCACCGACTCACCGGGACCGACGAGCTTTACATAAATATCGAAGTTGTCTTCGTCGGGGCCGTTCCATGAGAAGGCGACTTGGCTGCCATCAGGCGAGAGGCTCGGTTGGGTCTGGATCCCAGGATAGGCAGTCAACGGGGTTGGTGTGTGCGGCGTCGAGCGCTCCCGTGCGTGCGTCCATTGATTAGCAGAAAGGAGAAGGACCGCGCCTGCGGCGACGACGAGCCCCGACCCCGCGACCCAGAGATAGCCCCGAGACTTTGTGGCGCGCAGCGATACATTTTGAGCGACCGCGACAACGGCCGCCGCGAACCGGTAGCCATGCTTAGGGACGGTCTCGATCCACTTGGGCCCGTCCTCCCCGAGCGCCTTTCGGAGCGTCGAGATCTGGAATGACAGGTTCGCCTCTTCGACGAATGTATCCGGCCAGAGCGACTGCATCAGATCGGCCTTGGACAGCGCCCGGCCGCCGCTTTCAACCAGAACGACAAGCAGGTCGAACGTCTTCGGCGCCAGGGCGACGGGTTGCCCGTCTCGCGTCAGGAGCCGCTTTTCCGTGTCCAGAGTGCAGGCGCCAAACTGGTATAACACGTTGACTCCATTGCTCTAACATTTCGCTAAACGAATCCTTAGAGCTTCCTCGGGATATCAGGGGAGCCGCAAAGGACTCCCTTCGAGCCCGGCGAGCAGCATGGCCACATGCTGTCGAGCCATACCATTCTAGCTTTGGCCGCGTTGGCCTGTCTATCCGATCCCTCCGTTGCTGCCGAGCCGTCCGCCGGGCTGGTTGATAAGCTCAATCACCTCGGCCGGCTTCCGCGGGTCGCTCCTGACCTCAAACGACAAGTGATCGTCTCCCTGCCGAGGGAGGGTGAGGTCAAGGCGCTGAGGCCGGAAGACCACAAGAAGCTCCAATCGATCGCGCCGGTCTTGAAAGTTCATGGGCGGGATACGGATTACCTCTTCAAGGTGGTGGAATCGCCGCAGGCGCGGATCGCCGTTCACGCCCGTTTCGTGGTGCTGGTCACGGACACCGCCCTGCGACTGCTGACGCCGACCCAGTTGCAGGCGCTCGTAGCCCATGAGATCGGCCATGAGTACGTCTGGGAGGAATACGAGGACGCCCGGAACAGGAACGATTGGCGCCGTGTCCGGGAACTCGAGTTGTTCTGTGACGCCGTCGCGTTACAGACTCTCGCCAGGATAGGGGCTCCGCCTACGGCGCTCATCAATGCGTTGCGGATAATGACCGCTTCCGACGAACGGAACGGCTTCCTCACCGACACGCAGTCGCATCCGACCCTCGTCGAGCGCGCTCGGTTCATCAAAGCGCTGACAAAGAGACTATCAGCGCACGTCGACCGTTAGTCCACCGCCTGCGGGCCGCAGCGACGCAACCTTCCGGCCAGCCCGCATCTGTAACCCTCGACGACTTCGTACCGGTCTGTATGCTGGCTGAGGATGTCATCGTACGCTTCGCTGCGCAGAAAGTCCGCAACCTAACGATGGCGCTACTGAAAGGGCGACCCGTTGAGCTGCGCCCGTCGCGCGCCATACTGGAGCGCGAATTGGTGACGAGTCAAGTTGACGCGTAACGCCCTTATCCGGCCAATCTCTGCCCGTTATCCGGCATGGTTGAGTTTGCGGATTTCGGAGAGGATCTTGGTCAGCCGATTGGAGAGCTGATCGAGGCGATGGCGGGCTGGGCCGTCCGGCAGCGAGCGACGGAACATCTCAACAGCGTGTTGCGCGAACAGGAGCGAATCTATAGCACCTTCCAAGCCTGCGCGAGGAGAGATGATCGGCGCCTTCTGCTGCGGGACCAGGTGGCATGGTTGAGAGCGGGCCAGGTGGAACTCACGTTGCAGGTCATCACCGACGACGAGAACGTACTTCATGGTCATTTCCGCTTTGACGTGGCCAAGCAGCGTCATAAGCGCAGGCAGACTGACGCCGGGCGCGCACCAATTCAGTGGCATATGTGTGACGACTATTCCGGCCCCGGAGTAGTCGGCACTATTCCGGCCCCGGAGTAGGAGGCACACCAAGGGCATGCACCTTCTTCAGTCGGGCGTCCGCTCGTAATGGTGAAGGATTTCCTGGGCCATGTGGACATGAAGTCCACACACGTCTATGTGCAGGCCGATCTCGATATGAAGCGCAAGGTACTTGAGTCCTCAACTGGTCCGCAGCCTACGCAGGCAGCGGAGGCTCTTTCCTCAGGCCTGATCGCGTGGCTCGAGTCTCTGTAAGCGCGTTATGTAGCGCCAGGAGAGGCACATGAGCAGCCGCGCCCGCGCCAAGAGCCGATCGCCACCGCTTTCTCACCATGACGTCGGACTCACCATAATGTTCGCCGGCAAAGGATTCGATTCGCAGGAATGGTTCACGCCGTTGCGGCCGCAGGCGGCCTGCGACACGCCGCAACTGGACCAGGCTACCGGTGTAGCCGCGGTCGCGCGCCATGTGATAGATGCGAGTGGCTCGTAAGCGAGGATGCTGCTCGAGGGTTTCGCGAATGAACGCCACATAGGGATCTCCGAACACAACGGAACCCGATATCGTCATACCGGTGGTTCAGCCTGATCGGAATCTTGTAGGTTACCGGGATGCCGATTAGGACTCCGGCCGGCTTGCCGGGTCCGGCGTCGATATCCTCACAGTCGATCCAGGATCCTCCGCGGCGGCTCGCGTACGGTTCTCCTTTGATCGGGAGCGAAATCGACCACTCCCAGACGTTTCCTTCGATATCGTACAGTCCCCAGCCGTTTGGAAGCTTCTTGCCGACAGCGTGCGGGTGGTCATTCGAGTTGGACCGATACCATAGATATCGGCCGTCGATCGTGTCTCCCCAGTAGTGCCGCGTCTTTGCGCCGGCACGCGCGGCATATTCCCATTCCGCATCGGTGGGGAGGCGGCCGCCAATAAACTCGCAGTACGCAGCGGCATCGACGGGAGTGACATAGACCACCGGTTGCTTCCGCTCGACGCGGAAGCCTGGAGTTCGCCATGTTCGGGACGCGGCAGCCTGCTCGGCCTGCGTGCGATAGCCGGTCGCGTTCACGAAGCTTTGAAATTGCTCGACGGTGGTTTCGGTGCGCGCCATCGAGAACGGCTGACCGTCGGGCGGCGCGCCCGGGATGGGCACCAATACGGGTGTTTGCGCCAGAGCGGCGCAGGCCACTATAGAGAATGCCCCGGACAGGCGCATCAATCTTTCTGCCCCAGCAAAATGACGAGGGTGGAGCGCACGGCCTGGGTCTCGTAGGATTTAAGGTTGCCATGCGTGCGACCGTGCAAGAGGGTGCCATTCAGATCGTACTCGGCGTGATTCAAGCTGGTGCACTGGAGGGTGTGGCGCCTATTGTTGTAGGTGCATTGGGCACCTCCGTGCGTGCACGAGCGGTCCAGTGCGACGTATCGGTTGTGGGCGGCGTGAACGATGAGCAGGTTCAATTTGCGCTCCGCGTCAGCGACCGCGAACGCGGCGCCGGAGCGGCGGAGTTCCGGGACGCTGTCCAGGTCGATGCTGATGCGGTCGTTCTCGAACTTCACGCTCCTCGCGGGCAGGAGCGTGGAGGTGCAGCACAGCGGGGGCACTCCGGCCACCGCAAGCGCGCCATGGAGGAAGTCGCGCCGCGCCATTCCGGGCGCGCCTGCGACAGACGATAGCGCCTTCACGTCCACCATTCTGTCACGGCGCGAATGCTCCTCACGTGGTTCAACGGCACGGCTCTCAACGCGGGGAGCGGGATTCCTAGTTTCCGATGGTGGCTGTGGGTTGTCAAAATCCAATTCTGTCATTGACGATCTGACCGTATTGCTGAGGACGCACCAGTAACATCATTAACAACGCGACTTGATTGCGTTTCCATTAGCTCATTCTTCGGGCGACGAAGTTCGCGAGAGTCACAGTTGCTCCCGACGTGAACACGTCTCTACTAATCATCTCCACTGGCCATTATGAGAGGGCACGCTATAGGCCCAATTCGGTGGAACGCTGGCCCTCACAAATTATCGTGCGCTACCGTACCGCCATGGTGACGGCCGGGCTCGATAGTCCCTCGACTGTCAGCACAACCGGCACCGCATCACCCGCAGAAACATCGTGGGGTACGGTAGCGTTGATCTGGTACAGTCCTGTGAATCCCGGCGCAAGGCCGGAGAATTGTATCGTTGCCGCGATCCCGCCGATCGTCAACGTTACCGGATGTGCCGTCCAGGCCAGTGGCGAAGCCGGCGCCGCAGCACCCGCATCAAGGCCGGGATCCACCTCGCCGAGACCCGCGCAATATAGTGTAACGACATCGCCCGCTTCGACAGGGCTTCCCGGTTCTGCCAACTTGCCGCTTGGTCCGACCACTATGCCTTGACCCTTGCCGGAGAGGTCCTTCGTGAAGCATGCCGGCTGCGCCGCCGCTAACGTGATCGTCGCCGGCAATGTATATGCGTTCCCACGTTGCACAACCAACTGGTGTTGCGTATTCACAGGAACGCCGTAAGGAATCATCGCATTGATCTGCTTCTCGCTCACGAAGCGCAACGGCAACTGGCGCCCTCCGATCATGACCAGTGTTCCCGCCAGTTTCGTGCTGAGCGGCAGATTTTCCGACTCGCTCTCGCCTTGTGAGAGATTGGCCCCAAAGATCGACACCATGCTGCCAGGCGACAATGGCGCATCGGCGGCGTAACTCGCGGCATTCACGATGCCGCCCGCACCCAGAACCGGCGGCTCCACGTTCGAGCGAAGTCCCCCCCGAACTTGCGCCGTTCCTTGGAGTTTCTGTTCAGGAATCTCGGCGGTCACAGATACGATCACCTGTGACACGTCGGTATTGCGAGCCTGCCATGTGCTCGACCAAACGCCGTTCTTCAGCGAAATGAATGGCAGCGGCGGATCTCCGTTCGAGAAGCTTGCAACGACGGACCCCTTGATCATCGGACTGCCGCAATCGTCGACGATCCGCGCTTCGAGCAGGTTCGGCCAAGCTGCGGGTACCGTAAAGTCGGACCCGAGCGAACTGATCACTGGCAACAATTTAGTCGGTGCGCATGCGCTATCGCCTTCGCGAAGGCCTCCGTGCACTGACGATGCGGTTTGCTGCGCCGGCGCTGTGGCGGCCAGCACAAACAGAATGTTCACCGTCCGCACAGAGCCATCGCCGAATAACAGGGTGAGAACTCCGCGCCGGATCCCGGGAGTCAATCCCGTCCCGCTCGCTTGTACCTGAATAGATACAGGATCGTTAGGCGTAACCGTCCCGGTGCCGGGTTGAATGGTGAACCAATTCGCGCCGTCCGTCGTGAGGCGACCGGACGTGAACGTTTTTGCAGTGCCGGCGAGATTCGATACCTGCACGGCTTGCGCAGTCGGAGCGGCTGCTCCCGACACGGCAGTGAAGATGAGTCCCGTCGGCCGGATCAGTGGCCCCGGATCGCTGCCGGGCGGCAACACCGTCAGTACAACAGATACGATCTGCGGAGTGTTATCGGCCGACGATACTTTTACCGAAACTTGTCCGTAATACTCGCCCGGTTCGAGTCCGGACGGATCCACGAGAACATCCACAAGCGGGACGTTCAAGGATGCGGCATCCGTCGTGCCCGATTGCGGTGTTACGGAAAGCCAGTTGTTGCCTCCCGATAACGTACTGGCGCTCACCGACCAATCCATCATCCCGGCGCCGGTATTCAGGATCCCGAAGTTCTGCGAAGGTACCGTGCCGCCTTGGACTACAGCCGTAAAGCTCAGGCCGGTCTGCGACAACAGAATGGATTGTGCTACTGCGCTGACGGTCAACGTCACCGGCAGATCTCTGTTTTCACTCGACCCTGCACTCGACACACTCACGGCACCGGTGTAAGTGCCCGGCGCGAGTCCGGTCGGATCGGCATTGATCACGAGTGAGGCGGGATTCACGATTGTGGCTGTCCCCGACGCCGGACTCACCTTCAGCCAGTTCCCCCCAGCGGCCGTCACCGCAGACGTCTGGAAAGTGAGGGATCCGCCTCCCACGTTCGAGATCGTCCGACGCTCGGTTCTGGCCTGCGCGCCTTGAGCGAACGCGAACGTCAAGGCGCCGGAATCCACTTGGAGCTTCGGACTGGTGGCGGCACTTACTTTCAGCGTGACAGGGACGAGTTGATTCGCCGGGTTCGCATTCGGAACGTTCACCGTGATGCTGGCTTGATACGTGTTCGGGGCCAGTCCCGCCGGGTTCACGGAAACAACGACACTGGCGGGCGCGGTACCGGACACAGGCTTGACGGAAAGCCAGTCATTCCCGCTGGGCACGGTGACCGTGTACGGGAGCGATGGCGCGTTAGTGTATATCGACAACACTTGGTCGGCAGGCGCGGGGCCCTCCTGGGTAACGGTGAAGTTGAGGGGGCTCGGTGTGACGTTCAGCAGCGGCGACGTGCCGGATTGTGTAATGGTCGCAGTCTGGCCTGCAACCGTCAGGGTTCCACTGCGTGACCCCGACGCCGAATTCGCGGCGACGGAATAAGTGACCGTGCCAGATCCGGTCCCGGTGTTGCCGGAAGTAATGGTCAGGTGCGCGGCATTGCTCGTTGCGGTCCAGGCGCATCCGGGTTGCGTAACCACACCGACGGTCCCCGTGGAGGCCGAAGCCGGAAATAGTTGTGAAGCGGGAGATATCTGAAACGTTGCAGAAGCAGGACACACCGGCGGGGGTGGGGCAGTGCCTGAAACACATCCGCTGCCGAAACATTGTGTGTCCAGGGTGAACGTGAGTGTCTGATTGTAGCCACCGTCCACGACCTCCAAAACATAAGTTCCGGATTCTGTGAGCTTCGGGGTCGAACTAACCGCCGCGTGGCCGCCGGCACACCCATAACCTCCGACCGATCCCGAAGGGCTTATAAATCGAATACAGGGGTCGCCGTCGCCGGAGACATACGAAACGGTGACCGAAACCGTATCGCCCGCGCCGGCCGTGAAGCTGTACTGGGTTCCCACCCCGACGGAAGGAACCGAGCCGGTCAAAACACGTCCATACTCGATCGGAGTCGCCGTCGCAGAGGGAGGGTAAAGGCGGTCGAGGAAAATGCTGTATTCGAATGGTTGGTTATATCCGCCATCTACAACCTCGATCATCCAGACGCCAGCGGATTTCAATTTCGGAGAGCTTTCGATGGTGGCATGGCCGCCCGCGCAGCCGTATCCTCCCACATTGCCCTGCGGATCGATGAATCGAAAACACGGGTCCCCGGCGCCCGCCCGGTAAGCAACTGTCAAATGAATCGTGTCGTCCGCAGCGGCAGCAAAGCTGTAAATCGACGTCACACCGACAAAAGGGACTGAGCCGCTCAACGACTGTCCAAAGCTTATAGGTATAGCTGCGGCAGGCATCGGCGAAAGCCTGTCGACGAATATGCTGTAGTTGAGCGTCTGATTCGATCCGCCGTCTACAACCTGGATCGACCACAGACCCCCCGAACCTAATTTTGGCGAACTCTCCACAGTGGCGTGCCCACCCGCACAGGCATAACCGCCAACATTGCCCTCGGGATCGATGAACCGGAAGCAGGGATCGCCCGCACCCGATCGATAGGCGACGACTACATGGACCGTTTCGTTGGCCAGACCGGAGAACTGGAACACATCTGTGTCCCCAACCTGACCGATTTCGCACAGAACGATATCTCCGTACGACAGAAAGGTGGCACCGGGCTCGGGCGAGCACTGCTTTTCAACAGTGGCGGCCTCGCTTCGAACGGCGCAGGCGAGCAGGGCAATGAACATGATCGTGCGCGTTGCACGCCGTGCATGAACGTAAAGGGTTCCCATCATTCCTCCGAAGTGTGCGGGAAGTCCTCCCGTATATCTCTACCAGCCGGGCGATCGACAGATCGAATTCATTGAGGGCGATATCGTCGCAACCCGCATTCGGCGCCCGTTTGATTCCAAAGAACACCCAACAGCCCGCCACGTGCTTGCCGGGCGCTTTTGGAACGATTGCAGTTCTATGGCAGACTTTTCTCTATCACCTTTGGCCATCGTTGGCAAGCCCATTGTGCCTTGACCATTGTGCCGTTTTGTCACATAGTCGCGTCGTTCAACTCTTCGCCGCACCAGATTCTAGATTCGCCAGCATGTCTCGGAATACAGGCGTAGACCAGTTCTTCTTCCGCATGCGACCGGCAAAACCCTTGCCGGTCTCGATCTTGACTCGTGTCGACGAGCCCTCGCTCGCGAGTGTTGCCGTGATCTTCTCTCCACCGACACCGGTTAGTTCGTTGCTGCCCCGCGCTCGCTTACACTCTATTTGGCCGGCTTTCTCTTCCGTCACGCGGCATCCATGTCTTTCCATAGCGAGTTTCAGAGCCGCGCGGACCCGATCGGTTGGGAAGGCGACCACCTCGTCGACGTTCACGCTGCCTGCAGTGGGATTTGCTTTGCTCTCTTTACCAGTAAGAATTTCGACTTTCCGGCCGCTGTTTTCTTCCAAGGCCGCAATAGCAGGCCCATATTCGTCCTTGTGCAACTGAAGAATTATTTGCTGTTTGCTGTTCGCCGCATCGGTATACTCGACAGCAAGCCAGTGGCTCTTTGTTTTGGTCGCCATCAGCACCGCGCCGGCTCCCAACGACGCAAGCATCAGCGTCGCTCCCTCTTCGATCCGGTGGCGCTTGGCCATTTCATACGACATGCTCGTTATCCGCGAGTAGGGGATTTCAGCGCGTGTCTCCGACGTCTTCTTATCAACCACAACCAGGCTGTCAGCGGCGACGCGGAAACTGACATTTACTAACTTCTGCTTCTTACCTACTAAGACATTCATCTTCGATTTTTTGAAAGTTGCTTCAGCGCCGGATGTTATACCGCCTGTTCCAAGTACTAATGCCACAACTATCGCAACTATTCGCATTTCGTTATCCTCGCTATCTCTGGATTCTCAAGAACTGTCTCTGAATTCGTTTGGCGACTTCTTTGGCAAGACCGTTCGATGCGCCCATCGAGTCACCGCCGAATGGGCCCATGGTCACCTTTCCGTCAACATCCGTTTCGTAGAGCGTTTTGTCGGCCGCGGCATCGAGAAGTCGAATGTGCGCACCGATCTTTGTCTTCCCGACAACCAGCGGGACCATATACCGGAGCGCGCGGCTACCGCCCTTGTACTGTGTGACAGTGCCTGCCAACCGTACGGTGCGCACGCCGCAATCGTGCTTCTGCCCCTCCGAAAACACCTGGATCGAATCAATGTGTTTCAGGTGGGTAATGATGTCGCTGGCGATCGTGATCTTGAACTTGGCGGGCAGTTCCAACCCTGGTTCGGCGCTGAAGGTCTCGACTACGATGCAGCGGTAGCTTGCGTCCGGCGGCGCCGACCCGGAACCGGAACCGAACCCGGGGTTCGCCATCGACACGAACAGCCAGAAGACGCAACTGGCCCGCAGGTATCGAACGGTGCTTAGCGGCTCGGGCTTGCGTTTGCGACTTCGTTTCACACATTGGTGTGTCGCCACGCACAGCAAACGTTGTGGAGAATTCGCGGCTGGTCAGAACGTGAGACGCAGGATGATCTGAAGCTGCCGGCCCGTTTCTTGAAAGGGCGCCAAGGCAGGGAAACCGGAAGCGGTGCCTTGCCGGCCGTATGCCGCTATTCCGAAGCCCGGCGAACTCAGCGTGGCGTCCGGAATTCCGAGATTGGCGTGATTCAAGACATTGAACACATCCACTCGGAGCGTGAATGCTCCCGCCTCACCCAGCCATGCAACTCGCCCGGTGCGCGAAATCGCAGCATCCACATTGAAGAATCCCGGCGATCGCAGTGCGTTCCGGCCCAGGTTTCCAAGTTCGCCGTCCGTAGGTTGCGCAAAGGAAGCCGCGGTCAGCAACCGCAGCCCGCCGGGCGTAGCGAGCCGCTCGATAGATACCGGCCCCGCCACATCGGCGCGATTGTTGAGGATTGCGCCCCCTTCGATGGGCGCGGCGGTGTTGGCCCAAACAGTGAAAGGAAAGCCGGAACGAAACCCGGCAAGCTGGCTGAGTTGCCACCGTCCGAGCCATCTACCCAAACGGGACCGCCACGTCGGCAAATCATGAATGGAAATAAGGACGAGGTTGTGCCGTTGATCGAAATCCGAATTGCCGCGGTCCACCGCCGCATCAAACTGCCGTGAAAATGCGGCGATGCGACGGTCGTTCAATGCCCGAGTACGAGTGAAGTCCAAATCGAAAAAATCCGCCGCGAGCGGGTCCGACTGGTTATCCATCGAATGACTCCAGGTGTACGCCGCCCGTAGCTGATGGCGCGCCGAACGATAGGATGCCGTCAACAACAGCGCCTGATAATCCGATTCACCAACAGTTGAGCGCAGTGCAATCTGGGGGACGGCCGCGTTCAAATACCGGCCGGGATTGTCGGAACCGGCGTCTTCGGCGGCAAGGCTGAACGGCCGGTTTACCTGATCGGTGACGAGCAGATCTCGCCCCACCGCGTGAAACCAGTTCGCTTCGAGGGTCCAGCCGTACCCGATGCGCCTCGACAATCCTGCGAGAAAAGATATGGAGCGGGGGGTGCGCCATCGCGGCGAAAACGCGGTCAGGCCCGGAAAGTCATCCGCGGCAGGTATTCCTGCGTATGCCGGAAGAAGTTGGGCAACGGAGTCGAGAAACGATTGCGGCCCGGCCAGGTACGGGAACGTCCGAACAGCGATCGAGTTTATCCGCACGTTCTCCCAAAGGTTGTCGAACACGCGATCGTGGAACACCCCCGCGGCAGCTCGCAGAATTGTGTCCCCGCTCTTCGTGATGGCCCAGGAGATCCCCGCGCGTGGGGCCCAGTTCCAGAGGGGAGGATAGATCGCGTCACCGGTTTGCCCGAACAGCAGGTGGGCCAACCGTATCTGATCCGTCGGGGTGTTGCCGTTTCCCATCACGAAAACGCCATCCTGATTGGAAGCGGAAGGACTACCGAAGTTCTCCACGCGAAGTCCGGCGTTCAACGTCAGCCGGGACGCCAACCGCACCGTGTCTTGAGCAAAGAACGAGCGTTGATACTCCCGATAGCTCCGTTCGTAGACCGGCAGAACAAGCGCAGGAAGTGAAGCGCGCGCGACGGCTACCGACCACGAACTCGGTACGCCGATCCCGAAGTCGACAATCGTGCCAAACGTGTAGCGTCCATCACGGCCCGCCGTCAGATACCCGTCGATATCGCGCGTGAGAAGCGCCCCGCCGAACTTCAGCGTGTGGCGAGCTTGCGACCAGATCCAATGGCTGGATACTTCAAAATTGCGGCTTCGATCGCGAAACGAATAGGCGATCAGGCTCCCGGGCAGCGAGACTCCTTCGGAGACGCTCAGTGTCGGAACCTCGGGATGCGGGCGATCCCATTCAATACGCCCATCGCTCCATCCCGTGCGGAGTTCATGATAGAGAGCCGGGCCGAGTGTGCTGGTAACATTCACAGCGAGGCCGAGGGCATTCTGGTCCAGCGGAGTGACGAAGTCCTTGTACGGCGTCCAACTGAAGTCCGGTCGCGAGATCTTCGTATCCGCCACCCGGCCCAGTAGCCGGTGGCGTGCACCGATCCAATCGACGCGCTGGAGCGAAAGAAGGCGGTTCAGCGTCACCGGAGGCTCGGCTATCCATTCCGCTGAGGGCCGCACCCCGTCCGTAACGGCAGGAGCAGGAAAGCGTTCGAGCAGGTTGCGTGCGGCGCTATCGGGCGCGGTGTAGAATTGCGCGAACGCCGTCGAGGGCAACAGAAACGTTTGCGGCGCCTGCCGCCCTCGCGCGCGAAACAACTCAATCGAATTGGACAAAAAGAGTCTCTGGCGCAAAATCGGCCCGCCAAGCGACAATCCTGGTTGAATCTCTTTCTCGGGCCGGCGGCCCCAGCCGGAGAGGTTGTCCTGAAAATCGCTCGCGTTCAGTACGTCATTCTTGATGTTCAGGTAACCGAGTCCGTGCCACTCGTTGCCCCCGGCGCGAGTCACCGCGTTCGCAATCACTCCTGATGTGCCGCCAAATTCGGCAGACCAGTTATTGGTGGATATCCGGTACTCTTGAATCGCTTCCGGCGGCACCGAAAGCAATGGCCCGCTGATCAGTTGGTTATTGGCGCCGACGCCGTCGAGCAGGAACTGCGTCGAATACGAACGCTGTCCGTTCACCGAAAGCCCTAGCCCGCGCGCCGTCGGTGCGTCTGCGCTGACGCCGGGCAGCATCACGAGCATCGTGTAAGCGTCGCGGCCTTGAAACGGCAGATCGCGTAACTGCTCAGGCTCGATGACGTAGGAAGCGGTTGATTCCAGTGTCCCCGCAGTCGGACGCGGTGGATCGACATACCGTGACAGCAGCGCGATATCCGGCCCGTAAAAATCGACAACATACCCCGAACCGAAATAGGCCCGCCCCGAATTGGTTCCTTCCCATGCACGCCGCAGCATTCGCAGTTCGAAATTCAGTTCCACACGTCCGGACACGGGCAGCTCGATGTGATGCATCACTGCCGGTTGATATCCGTCTGCCGTGGCCGATAGCTCGTACTCACCGGGCGGTAACGGCGGCAGGGTGTAGAACCCTCGCCGGTCCGCCGACGCTGTCGTAGACAGCTGCAGCGAGGTGTGACGGGCTTGAATCGAGGCGCGCGCAACACATTCAAGGCTGTTGAGGTTCACCACCCGGCCCGCGATGACTCCGTTCGTCGATTGCGCCAGCAGGTTGCAAACGATGAGGAGCCCGGCGGTCAACTTCATGGTTGATTGTCATCATAAACGCAGTTGCGTGTTTGTGCCACACAGCTTTAGAATCGAGTCACCGATTTACGAATGGTCGAGCTTAATGCGCTGCGTCGCCGTAGTCGTCTGTCAACTGGTCTGCTGTGCCGCCGTACTGGCACAAGAAGAGCCAGTGGCATTGTTGGAAGCCGGGCGAGCAGAAGCGCTGTGGCTCGGCGATCATTTGTACGTCACGGTAGAGCCTGGACAAATCTTTCACACCGGCGACCGTCTGCGTACCTCGGGTCAACCGGCAACGGTGCTGTTCTGCCCCGATCGGATCAAAGTGACCGTCGCTCTGTCATCCGAGATCTCGTTCTGGCAAAACCGGCTGAAATTGGAAAAGGGGAAGCTCGTCGAGCAGGAGGTTGCGCCGAACTGCACCATTCCGCAAATCGCGCGCACCTACTCGGCGCCGGATTATCACATCGGCCAGTCCGCATCCCCGCCCGGGGCCGTGCTCCAATCGCGATCGCTCGATGAAGCCCTCCGCGCCCTCGGCCCCGAACGCGAGGCGACGCTGCGCGATATCTTACGACCCCTGGACCGTGCCACCGCATCGAACCCTGCCGATGTCGAAGCCCGGCTGACACGAATCCGGTATCTTGAGGCGAACGACCTTCGTCCGCAGACACTCGATGACCTTCGCGCGCTCGATCGCTTATGGCCCGGCAACACCTGGGTGAAGCGCCGGATCTTTCTGTACACGGAGGAACAGAGTAGAACTGCTGCCGTTGCCGCGCCGCCGCGCGAAGGGAAAACCCACGCACTTCTTGTCGGAATTTCGAATTACGAGAGCTCGAAGATTCAGCCGCTCGATTTCGCCCACAAGGACGCCGAGTTGTTCGCGAGTTTCCTTCGCACCCCTCGTGCCGGTCCGCTCGCCTCGCTCCGCGTGCTCGAGAACGAAAAAGCCACGTTGGGGGCGATCGACAACGCGTTTGCGGAAACCACCAAGGCCGCGGGACCCAATGACACCATCTTCATCGCCATCTCCGCGCACGGCACCGCTGTCGGAACGGAAGGGTTCATTCTCACCTACGATAGCCTTCCTTCAAACCTGCGATCGACCGCGCTGCACATGACCCGGCTGATGAACTTGATCACAGCGGCGGCACAGAAGGCCGCACGGGTCGTGGTTCTGCTCGATGTGTGCCGCGCCGGACGTGTGGTGATCGGACAATCAGGAAACAACATCTACAAAGTACTCGAATCGATCATCACGGGAAGCAAGGACCTGTTTGTGTTCGCGGCCTGCGATCCCTCGCAGGTGTCTGTCGAAGACGCGCGACTGGGTCACGGCGTGTTCAGCTACTACGTACTGCGCGCGCTGAATGGCGACGCGGAACAGATCCGCGATGGGGTCATCACCGTACGCGAACTCGTGGACTATGTAATCCCTGAGGTGATGGCCAACACGCCCAACAAGCAGCGGCCGCGAGACTTTACGCTCAACCCTCTGCTGCCATTATCGAGGCTAACGCTCCCCGGTCCGCCGATGCCCATGCCTCTTCAAGTCGCGTCGACCCGCCGCAGCCGCGCCGACGGTGACATTCCCCGGCCTGACATGAACCAGTTGTTCGACGGTTTCAGCCGATTCCTGGAGCAACGAGCCGGCCTCGCGGAAATCGATGCGTGGGCGCAGACCGCGGCATGGCGAGTGGCGCTCGAAGACGCCGGTCAGAGCATTCTCGTGCGCTATTTGCTCGGCGAGCACGATCCCCCGCGCCCGCGGGAGTTTCACGATTGCGCGGAAGCGTTTCAACACGCACTCAGCCTGGCTCCCGAATCGCTGTGGCTGGCGGCGCGTTACGATTTCTGCAAAGGCCGCGAATTGGTGTTCACGCGGGATTACGCCGGTGCCGTCGAACACCTGGAGCGTTCGATTCGTACGGATCGCACTGGCGCGTACTCCTATAACGCGCTCGGGCTCGCCTACTTGGAAATGGCTGATTACGATCGCGCCGAGGCGGCTTTTCAGGACGCAATAAGTCGCGCGCCGGTATGGGGCTACGCGTGGCACAACCTCGCGCTCGCCTATACACAGGAAGGAAAATATCAGGATGCGGCCGCGGCGTATCGCAAAGAAGCTGAACTCGATCCCGAAGTTCCGTTCGCGCTCTACAACCTGGGGCTGCTGTACCAGATGACAAACCGGACGCGCGAGGCGGAGAGGGTCTATCGGGAGGTGGCCGCCAAACTTCAGGAGCAGTTGCAGCCCTCGATTGTGCCGCGCGCTCAACGGCGCCTGGTCCATCAACTGGCATTGACGCTGAATGCGCTGGGGTCGGTAGAGGCGATGCGCGACCGGAAGACACAAGCTGAGAAACAATTCCAGGAAGCGCTGCGGCTCGATCCGGACCTCTTGTCGGCACGGCACAATCTCGCCTCGCTGATTTCGAAGAATCGCAGCCGCCTTGTCCAGGCGATCGAACTATGGCGGCAAAACCTGGCGCGAGACCCGTCGGACCGGCCGTCGCTGTACGCACTCGCACGGACACTCGTGAAGATGGGCCGCGCCCGCGAGGCGCTCCCGCTCTATCGGCAGATCCTCAATCTCGATCCTCAATCCGCAACCGCGAGGAAAGAAGTCGAGCGGCTGGAACTCGAGATCCGGCAAGAAATGTCGCGATGAGCGGGCGATTTCACCGCACAGCAATTGTCACCGGAAGACTCTTTTGCGAGCCCATGGAAACAACCACGGGCACGTCATTGCCAGGTGCGACGCCTTCCGGTACCACGACGTTCACCTGATATAGTCCGGTGAACCCGGGCGCTAACCCTGCAAATGGAATCCGCGGAGCGACGATGCCTCCAACGCTCACCGATACATCGGCCTGCGTACGATGCAGCGGGTCCGCATCTGCCGCCCGGCCCGCCTCGATTGCCGGCGTCACATCTCCCATGCCGGTTCCGAACAGCATGATTACATCGCCCACATGGGCGGGATGATCCGCATCCACCAAGGTGTACGATTCATCCACTATGCTGCCCTGCCCCGTGCCGCGTTGAGCCATGGTAAATAGAGACGGTTGAGTGCTTGCGATGCTGACCGGCTCCGGTACCGAATATACAAGTCCGCGGCGCGCAACGACTTGTAATTGGGCGTCGATCCCGATGTCATATGGGATCACCGCATTGATCTGTTGTTCGCTGATGAAAATCAGAGGTAACGCTCGGCCGGCCGCAACCAGACGTGTGGCGGCGATTTCCGTGGGCAGAGGAAGCGCACCTGCCCGATTCTGTGCGATCGCCAAATTGCCCCCGAATACCGACACGATTTCGCCGGGCGCCAGTGGAGCCCCGACCTCGAAGCTGGCCGCACTCATTACTCCGCCGTGTGCAATCACCGGCGGATCGTCCGGGTTCTTTTGCACGGCGCCGCGAATGCTTGTTCGGCCTTCCAACTTCCCATCGGAACTGCGCGTCACTGCCGTCAGTTCGACGGCTCTGGTGGTTATACGCGGAGCCCAGGTGCCCGCCCAGTGGCCGTTGCCGAGAGCGGCCAATGGCAGCGGCGGGTCACTATTCGAGAAGGATACTACCGCCGCTCCCGCCGTCAACGGCTGCGCACAGTCGTCCACTGCCACCAGTTCGACGGACACCGGCCAGGCTGCGGGCGCCGAGAAATTGTCGAACAGCGATGTAAAGACCGCTACCAGCCGCTTCGGCGTGCAGGATTGCACGGCGTTTCGATGATGACGATCGACGGCTTGCGAGGCCTTCCCTTGAACAGCGGGCAGCACTAACACAACTCTGACCGCGCGGACAGTGCCATCGGAGAACTGAAACGTGAGGTACCCTTCTCGCACCCCGGCCGCCAAGCCCTCGATGTGCGCCTGCACGGAGATGTCCAAGGAACCTCCCGCCGCGACGTTTCCGGATGCCGGTGCATAGGTAAACCAATCCACGTTATCCGCGGTGCTCTTGCGCGAAATGAATCGCACGACGGCCGATCCGACGTTTTGAACGGCGAGTTGTTGGCTCGCCGGATTGGTTCCTCCCACAATTCCGGTGAACAGCAAACCCGTTGGAGCGACTGCCGGTTGCGGTGGTGTTTCGGCGGTCACTACATTAAGCACTATCGTCGCGAGTTGTGCGGATTCAGCAGTATCGGTTCTGGAGACGGTCACCTGCCCGTAGTAGGATCCCGCCGCCAAACCGGTCGGATCGATCGTGATAGAAGCCGCGGAAGCGCCGGACGACGGCACCGTACCCGCTGCCGGCGCAATTTGCAGCCAGTCGCCGCCCGAGAGCGTACTCGCTGCGGCCTGCCACATCAGGGGGCCAGCGCCGGTGTTCAGAATTGGGAGATTCTGAATCTGCTTGAGTGTCCCTCCGGAGGTAGCAGTGAAAACCAGTCCGCGCTTCGGAAGTTCCAGCCTTGGCGCGGGCGCATTGATCGTCATCAGCACGGGCACCGATTGGTCTCCTATGGAAACCCGGCCCGAGTAGGTGCCCGGAGCCAAACCGGAGGGATCGGCTCTAACAGTCACCAAACCAGGATTGCCGGCACTCACGGTTGGGGACCTCGGCGACGCGGTAAGCCAATTGCCGCCATCTCTCGTGCTTGCGGTGGCCGATAGATTCACTGATTCGCTGTTGACGGCTACCTGCAACGCGCGGCTGTCCGCGGCGGCAGCCTCCAAAAAGGTGAACGTCATTTGATCCGGTTCCAACTGCACGGCCTGCGACGCGGGCTGCTGGATTTGAAAGCTGACTTGGATGCGCTGAGTGGCAGGCGTGGTCCCCGTGCCACTGATGACAATGGTGCCCTGATACGATCCAGCATCCAGACCTTCAGGACTGGCGGTGACCGTCAATTGTGCGGGCGTGTTGGCAACTGTTTGCGCGGCCCGCAGCCACGGTCGTCCGTCCTGGGTCGTTACCGAAATGGAGGTTGGAATTCCCGCCGCCGAACTGGCAATCGTTACTGTTTGCGCAGCAGTTGTGGATCCACCCGTAACGGACTCAAACAGGAGCGTATCGGGTGATATCCGCAAAGTGGCGCTGGCAGCCACATCAATGCTGAACTGCTTAGAAGCCGACGTCCCGGCGGCATCCTTCACCTGTGCGGTGAATCCGAATGTGCCCACATCCAGACATGTGCCGCTGATTGTGCCCGTTGTAGTAAGTGACAAGGCTCCGGGAAGAGCGCCGGCGTTGATGCTCCATGAATACGGAGCCGTACCGCCTGACACCGAGAAGCCGGCCGAGTAAGTGGTCCCCGCGATACAAGTGCTCAATGGAGACGCATTCTCGATCTGCATCTGAGCGGTAACAGAACCGCCGAAGCTTACCATCCGGACTCGGTTGTTGTGAGAATCCGCGATGTATAGATTTCCGGAGCCGTCTAGGACTACTGAAATGGGATAGTTGAGTTGGGCTTTATCGGCTGGTCCGCCATCTCCTGCGTACCCTGGGACTCCGGTTCCGGCGATTGTCGTGATGATGCCTTTCGGATCGATATAGCGGACGCGATGGTTACCGAAGTCGGCGATATAGATGCCGCCGGCGCCATCCAGCGCTACATCGGTTGGATAGTTGAGGTCGGCGATGTTGGCCGGACCGCCGTCCCCATCGAACGCTGGCCTCCCGTTCCCCGCTATCGTGGTGACAATGCCATCCAGTCCGACGCGCCGGACCCGGGAACTCCAACTGTCGGTAATGTACAGGACACCGGCCGCGTCGGATGTCACGCTGGTCGGACCAGCCAATGGCGCCCGGTTAGCAGGGACGCCGTCATTACCGTACCCATAAGTCCCTGTGCCGGCCACTGTCGTGATGATCCCAGTAGCGCTCACACGCCGAACCGTGTTGCTGGAAAAATCCGCGAAGTAAACGTTTCCTGCACGGTCCACCGACAAGCCGCCCATGACATATCCAATCTGAGCGGAAATCGCCGGACCGTTGTCGCCCGTGTAGCCCTCCGTACCGGTTCCCGCGATGGAGGTGACAACACCATCCGGAGTGATCTTCTGAATTCGATACGCACCGGCGACATACATATTGCCGTTGCTGTCCACATCGATACTTACAGCGCTGACGGGCGCCGACCCGGTGACCGCAGTGATGACGCCACCGGGCCGGAACCGGCGAATGCCCGCGCCTTCGGCTACGTAGATATTGCCTTCGGAATCCACGGCCAAATCGTGCGGGCTCAGCGTCGCCGCTGTCGCTGGACCGCCGTTCCCAACGGATCCAGATCCGCCCGTTCCCGCCACTGTGGATATCAACGGCTGGGACGCGACCGCCGCAGCCGAAACGACAAAGACGGTCAGAAGCGATGACGTTCGTAGTCTAAACATGATCCACCACCCGGCAGCGACGACCTTTGGTGCCACAGGTTCGCCAGGCCGCGCAATCAATTCTGCGGGAGCGGCGAATCCAGGCAGATCGCGAGCATCCATCCGACTCCCTCCACAAACGATCTCTCAATCGGGAATGCACATCCGCTCTCGGAAATGATCAGCCCGTTCACCATCCCGGTGGCACCCGACAATTGAAAGTCTCCGTTCGCCGGATTCTGAACGTTCGCCGGAAAATCCAGCCGCAAGCGGTGCTTCGCTCCGTTCGGGTGCTTGTAAATATCGATGTACAGCGAGTATGAGGAAAAATCGCTGAACGGCAGCCCATAGACTTCGCAAGCGGCGGAATCCATCAGCGCGCCGAATGCGAAATCGCCGCGGCGATTGCCTTCCATGTAGTACACCCAGTCGACATCCAGACCCGAGGTCACCCGGTTCATCAAAATCATTTGACGGTTTCCCGAAGTGACGATCTCGCAAGAACGAGACGGCAAAGATCCACCGGATACCGGAATGGTATAGGCAGATGATCGGCTCCCGCCGGCACTGAGCACCAATGAATAATTACCGCCCGCTGTCCCCGCCGGTATTGCGACCGCAATCTGGTACAGGCCGACATACCCGGCGATAACACCGAATAGATAACGTCGATCGGTTCGCCGTCCACCAACACTCGCGGTGTAATGATTGTTTTCGAAAGCGGGTCCGACGGCGATTCTCTTCCGGACATGACTGCGGGAGTTACTGCGCCAAGCCCGGTGCAGTAAATGATCAGAATGTCGCCCGGTTTTCCAGGGTTCGAATTAGTGACCGGAGAGTAGTCCGGATAGCGAACGACGGCGCCCACGAAAATACTCGGGGCCGCCCGTGCGATGGTCAGGTTCACCGCGGCGCTCACGCCCCCCGCGGTTTCGACAACCACCGGCTGCGTTCCGGTCGGAGTGTCGAAAGGAACCTGAAAATTGATCTGCGCCGGATCGGCGTAGAGCAGAGGCGCGCTGCGCCCACCGATCTTCACCGACGCCCCCGCGAGTTGCACCGGAATCTGCCGGTTGGAATCGTACGTCGCGGATGCCCAAGAAGTCGCGAGGTTCGACCCGTAAATAGTCATCAGTGCGCCCGGCGCGCCCAGAGTAATCGCCACATCGTTCGACGCGCTGATGATGCCGCCGGAAAAGATGACGGGTATGGCGGATCCGCTCGCCGCACTGATGCGCCAGGCATACACGCCGCCCAAACGGCTAGCTGGAATAATGCCGCCCGGGAACGGTTGATTCGTCATCGGGTCTAGCAGCAGCCCTGAGAATCCGCTGTAGTCGCCTGCCCGCTCGGCCGCGGTCGGAACGTAGACTCGCTCGTAACTCTTGCCCGGAGCCATTTCAATTGATGCACCGCAAAACAGCTGATTCGGTTCGGATGGCAAAGCGATCTGCACGGCGATGTTATTCAGCCCGGTCGGCATCGGAAGCGAACCGACCACCAGCCCTTCGCCGGCTGTATTGGGCTGAGTAACGTAATTGATCGTCGAGAAAGGGATGTAGCCGGATGGATAAGGTGCACAAGCGGCTTGGAGTATTCCGTCTGTTGCCGCAAACACCGCGAGCACAGAAAAGGCGATCGAAACTCGCATAGAACCTCCGTATAGCGTGTCCGTTCAGCCCGATTTCGTTGCGGGTTAATTCACTTTTGATTTCTGCAAACGAATCATACCGCGAACAACACGTCCGCAGTGAAAGGAGTTTGTATGAGGTCGCTTCAAAGAAGGTCTCTCATCGTCGCGCTGGCTCTGGTTGCGGAGATTCTCGCGGCGAACTCTGCGGGTGCGGCTGAGCCTCGCTTCGGCGCGGGCAGTGTCGAAGTGTCTGGCCAAGCCGGGTTTCTATCAGGAGTTACCGGTGTCGGCGCGGGTGATGTGGACGTGGGGATTCCCGGAGTCAGCACCGGCATTAAATCTTCAGGATCCAAGTGGAATGCAGGCGGCGGTGTTGCCTTCGGTGTGAACCGCTTCATCCTCATCACGGGGGAGGTGGGCCGCGAGCGCTTCGGGCAGTATGATGTCACTGCTTCCACTCAAGGAGTGTCGGCGAGTTCAACGGTCAAGGCCAACGTCACCTCATTTACGGCTGGCGTTCAACTCATCATCCCGACGCCCAGCCCGCGGTTCTCGCCATATGCGACCGTAGGCGGTGGTCTCGCACGACTCTCGGCGGGCGCCAGTGTTCCGGACTCCCTCGCCGGTGGGTTATCGTCCGATGTGACGTTTAGCGAAACCGACGCAACCACTTACTACGGCGGAGGCGTTCGGCTTTATCTGAGTAAGCGTTTCGGAATCCGGCCGGAACTTCGGGCCGTTCACGTGCCTGGTGAAACTTATCTGCGGACCAGCGTCGGCGTCTTCTATCAATTCAAATGAACCGGTCGTGCCATCCCTATGGGAGAGACTTCCTCCACGCGAAAGATGTAGGATCGGAGCCTCTCCCATTTATTTCCCGGCGTTCGGCCGGAGAGAGTCAAAACATAATCTCCCGGCGAAAGGACGCTCGCCGGAATCTCGATCGGAACAAAGTGGACCCCGCCGGCTGACTGGCTGCTCAGCCGGTTTTGTTTTAAGATCAACTTCCCCGACGGTGTTTCGAGACCTGCCTCGAATCCCGAATAGTTCGAGAGTTCGGGAATCTTGAGATGAAGTTGAACCAGCGGATACCGGATCACCCGTTGTGCGGATTCGCCGCGTGCAATTCCAGGCTCGAGCACGAAACTCGGGATCGCGGCTGCCGTGCGAGGACGGGCGCTCGCGGCTGTTCGCGCCGCCAACTGCGCCGAGCGCAGTTCTTCTCGAAGTTGCAGCTCCGAAAAGATCAATCCCGCACACGCAGCGGCGCCCAGAGCCGCGCTACCCCAAGCCAACCAGTATCCTGGGCGCGGTTTGTGCTGGCGTTCGGGAGCAGGTGCCGCTGTCGGCCGATCAATTTTCGCCTGGGCTTGGGAGAAAAAGCGCTGCATCCCTTGCAGCACTTCCAATCGGCGCTTCCGCCGGCCCGCCGATAGCGGCGATTTCTCGAATAGTATCCTCTCGCGTTCCGGAAGGCGCTCGGCCGCATAGTCTTCCGTCAGTCGCTTCTCAATTCGCTCGAGTTCATCAAAGTAGCGATCGTCTTTGATATACCGGCTCTCGATCCTCGCCTGTACCCGCTCGCTCAGTTCATCGCCCAGCAGGTAGCGAATCAGTTCTTGTTCTTCGGCATTTGTCAACGGCACTCGTGTTCAGCGCCTCCAACTACGTGTGGCGTCCCGTTCCGGAACGTTGTGTCGAAATTGCGTTTCCTCGCCGCCGGGCTGTACTTTTTCGAATTCGATTCAGTAATTTCATGACAGTTCCCCGAATGGTCGCTTCATTGCGGCCGTATTTCGGAATTAATTCTCCGGCCGTTTTCTCCTCCATATAGAAATCCGTCAGCAGCGCCCTTTCATTCTCCGACAGGTTCTGCAACAATTCCTCTAGTTCCACGCCAGCGTTGATCTGCCGCTCGAAGCTGGTCTCCGCGACCTCGGGTCGGTCCAGCGGCTCCATCTTTCGTTTGCGCAGCCATTCGAGAAATACAAACTTCAGCACCCCGAAAGCGAACGCTTCGACATTATCGATACCCTCATCGGGGAGCCCCGGCCTCACAAACGTCCGGTACAGCGCCTCGTCCGCCAGTTCATCGGCATACGGGCAGCGCCGGCGCTCGAGATAATGGATCATCTTCGAGCGAAGCCGGTCGTAGAACTCAATGAGGCGCGCCGGATCCATACGATCCTTTCCATTCACCTTGCAGGACGAACGCCGCCCAATACTGAGGTTCACGCCATCGGGTCTGCTGTCGCATCAGGTTCTGCGCGCGATGCAGCGCTTCGCCGGGAGACAGGTGAAGAGGGCCGAGTAGTCCTTCATAAAATCGCGCCATCAACTCGCTCGACGCCTCGTCGTCGGCCGGAAACAAACTGCTGACCACCGCAGCGGCGCCCGCGTACAGAAAGCCGCGCGTCAAACCGATCAGACCCTCGCCGCGGATTGGGCGCCCCAATCCGGTCCGGCACGCGCTCAGCGTCACCAAGCCGGCATTCAGGCGAATGTTGTAGACATCATACAGACTCAGAAATCCGTCACGGCGCGTGCCGTCACGGTGAAACCGGGAAAACATCAGACCGGAGAGTTCGGGCTGCTGCGTGTCCAAAATCCCGTGTGTCGAAAGGTGGATGTAGCGATATTCGTCCAGGTGGTCCGAGACCAGCGCGTCTTTTGTAGCCTCGAATCCGGTAAGCAGTTCCCACGCACCTTTCGGAGCTTCGCTGGTAATGGCTTTTGCTTCCCGTCCGGAAAAAGGAAGACGTGTCAACTCATCGCTCGGCGCGGGATGACGCTTCGCTCCCAAACGCACATCGGCTCCATCCACCACCGGATCCGCCACAATCGCCAGCAATTTTTCCGGCCGCTTCCGATCCTTCGAGTCGCGCCTGAGATTCACCATGACGGCAGCGGATGGTAAGCGCACCAATTCGTGCTTCGCCACCAAGGGCTGCCCATCGTCCGGACTCGGCAGCGCGGCGAAAGGAACGATCAGCAATTCCCCGTCGCCGACAATCAGGATCCTGTTACTCTTGCGGACAAGTTCGCGAACTGGAGTGAGCAGGTGACGCGCCAGCGAACGCATTGTCGTCTGAGATGGAAGTCCGCTGCTCAATAAGGCGGCTAAATGTTTGGCTGCGGGGTTGATCCGCTCTGCTGGCGGCAATTCGAAACTATGGAACGCAGCACACGTGATCGCCCACAAATAGCTTCGCCCGGGTGCGAGCCAGTACTCGAGCAGCAGTGTTCCCGGTTCCAGCAATTCACGCTGAATTTCCCGAAGCGGCACTGGCCGCGGATTCGCCAGTTCGGCAAAACGCGGATGATGGATCCGCGTCTCATCGTCCAGTGCTTCGATCTGTTCGCTGAGTTGGTCGATCCTGGAACGAGCCCGTTCTTGCTCCCGATCCGTCATGCGGTCGAATCGCCGGATGAGATAGTTTAACTCCTGGTGCAGCCGTTTCTCTTTCGTTGAGGCCGTCGTGTCCGATCCGTCTTCCCGGATCTCCCACAGACGTTCGGCCAGCAGATCCGCCACACCGCGGGACCGGGCGCGGTCCGCGGTTTCAAATGCCATCTCTTGGGTTTGCGCCGTTTGTGCCCCTGGTCCGGGCTTCATCAGCAGATCGACGTAGGCTTGGTAAACATCCAGCCGCGAGGCGAAGAACGTCGCGCGCATCCGCTCTCCGGCAACTTCCCAGCGCATCGCGTCCACAAGGCTCATCGCCGATTCGAGCCGTGCGCGCGCTTCGGCAATGCGATTCTGGCTACGAAGTACTCGCGCCATCGCGAACAGCACCGTCGTTTCACTCTCCCTCGCTCGGGCCGAACGAAAAAGCTCCAGGGCTTCGCCGAAGTAACGCAGCGCTGCAGCCGGATGTTCCTGCGCCTCAGAGATTCGGCCTAAATTCATGAGAGCGTTCGCCTCTCCGCGGCGATCCCCGATTTTGCGAAACGAACCCAACGCGCGGCCGCAGGTCTCCATCGCAGCGTCGTATCGATGCTGGGCATATTGGGTCTGGCCCAAATTGTTCAGGGCTTCCGCGGTTGCACGCTCATCGCCGCCCCGTTCGAGATACGCCAACGCCCGCGTCACACTTCGCTGTGCCTCCGCAGGCCGGTCCAGTTGCAGGTACACTTTCGCTCGCGTGCTGAGTGCACGACCGGCAGCAATTTTGTTCCCGAGCGCCAGAAATTCTCTAATCGCTCGGGCGTAAGCCGCCAACGCCTTGCGGTACTCACCGAGGGACGCATAAGCGAGCGCGATGTTGTTCGCTACAAACGCTTGCCCTTGCCGGTGATGTACCGCGGCGAGTATCTCGAGAGCTTCTTCGTAATAGCGCACGGCATCACGAACGTCTCCAACTTGCCACGAGAGTAAACCCAGGTTGTTGAGGATGGCGCCGCGTGCGTAGTGCATTCCCATCGGAGCGGCCGACGTGCGTGCCTGCTGAAGGTGGGCGAGCGCTTCCGGAGTGCGGCCCTGCTGCCATTCGGATATTCCAGTGTCGCTCAATGCCTGCGCCTCGATGCGCTGATCGTTAGGACGGTTGCAGTCGAGAGCAGCTCGGAAGCAAGTAATCGCCGCATGGTACTCGCTTAGTGCATGATGGATCTCGCCGGCTTGAATCCAGGCTCGCGCTTCCGCATTGAGATCCTCGTGCCCGCGCCAGAGTTGGACGGCGTTCTCCGCATGCTTCAAGGCTTCGCGAAGCGATTCGGCTTTTGAATCGCGGCTCAACTCTCTCGCTCGAGTCGATTCCGCTATCGCGCGCGCCTCGAAAGAGTCGGCGTGTCCTGCGGTGCGCACTTCGACTTCTCGGATGCAATAAGTACCCACGATCGTCGCGGTCGGAGATATTCCAATACGAATGCTTCGGCCTTCGGAGGGAACACTAACGGGTTCGCGGCCGAACTCGAAACTGTCCACTCGAACGGCGCCGTTCGGGTTGTCCGCCGTAATTACAACGTCCGTACTACGCTGGTCTACAACAAAATGAAGAATCGTACCCGGGTTGAGCGAGATGCGATAAGTATGTACGGCTCCCGGAAGTAACTCGGTACAAAATTCGGGCCCCGGTTTCAGTTCGGACGGTTGGCGACTGAAGCCGGCCATTGCGGTGAACCCAAGCAACACAACCACTTTGCACATCGGGATTCTCCATACTACTCGCTGGCACTGCACGATTCAACGCTCGAATGAAACCGGATGCGCGCCCCCGGTCCCTTGGCGGCCGAACAGTTACGTGCCCTGGCCGAAGATGATGTCGCACAACCAGAAGAACCACTCCATTTTCGTGACCTCCTTCCCGCTGCGACGGCCGCCGCGGCGTCGTTCTGGAGGTCATATGGAGTGCGGAGCTATGGCTATCGGAGATTCGGGCGGAATAATTTCAGAGAGTCGATAGGACTTACTAGGTGGGCTCGACAGCTAACAGATAACTGCCCGCGCTGAGATTCTCGATTCTGGCGATCCAGGGCAACCGGCTATCGTCTCGCAACAACGCGACCACCGACATGCTGTCGGGGTCGTCTTCTCGAATGATGGCAACGAGGGGGGCACGATTGAAAGCGAAAGAAGGATCAAGAGCGATTTCGATCACGGCTTGCGCGTCTGGGACCTCGATGCGCGCCCGCCGTTGTCCGGGCGGAATAATAAAGCGTCGCGGAAGCTCAGCCCGGGTTCCCTTCACGCCCACCGGAGAAACACCAACAGGTACAGCAGTAATGGCCCCCCACAATGCTTCGGGCCCATCAAGCCACTGTTCGACGCGCGCGCGGAACTCGCCATAGACCGTTGCTGCGTGCTGAAGTGCTTTCACTAACGGATCTGAGTAGTAACGATCTCGTTGGAGCGCTTCGCCGTACAGTTCCGGCGTCCATTCTTCGGTGAGTAGGGAAAGGCGGCGCGCCCGCTCCGCGCAGGCATCACAAAGGCCGAGGTGTTCGTCCACCTCGCCGATTTCATGTTCCGCCAGTTCGCCGCCGAAGTAGTTCACCAGTTGTTCCGTCGAGAGGTGGTCATCAACGGGCATGGCTCACACCTTTCTTTGCGGGCCGCGGCGGCAGGCCCGGAATCGCGCCGGAAAGGTACGAATACGCGAGCCGCCCGTCTTCACGGCAGCGGCGGAGAAGTTCTCGCTGGCAAGCTTCCCGCCAAGCCACCAGCGCCTCTTTACCATTTCCGCTGTGCTCCGCCCGCTTGCGGAGTTGCTCGCGGCCCTGCGGACTCAACTTCGGTTTTGCCAGCGCCTGCGCCAGCGGGTCCATCGGATGTTTCAGCTTGTTTTCATCCAGGCTGGTCGGATATCGCTTTGGAAACTCATTCAGCAACTCGAAGAGCGTGGCTTGCGACTCGCGCCACAGATCGTCCAGCGTCCATGCAACCAGCCTTAAATATGCGAGTGTCAATGTCTCGTGTGGCCGGGCGGTCATCGAGAATAAGGTCTCGAGTAAGTCCACCTCCATAGCGAGCAGCCGATGTAAGACGTGCAGTAGCGTCCTATGTGACCAGTCGGCGATGTGAGCGCGGGACGCCCGGGTACAGTAGCTGCCGAGCGTCCCGGCGCCGGCTGTCCGGATCTGCTCGTGAATCTGCCGAAACGGACGGCGCGCTCGCGCTGGGTCGTTCGACCGTGTGACATACTCGATTTCCACGCGCCTGGCGAGCGTAGCGAGCGGGAAATCGAGAAAATCGGCCTCCACGTGTTCCACGCTCCAACCCAGCACCCGGCACAGAAGAAAACAGAGTGCGAAATGGGGAGGATTTTCGAAGACAAGCTTCATCAACTCCTCCCAGCACTCGGGCACGGGCAGATCCTGAGCCTCAACGTAGGATGGCAGCGCAAGCGGAGCGGGTTTCCGCCCGCGCAACATCGCTTTCAGTTGACCCGCGACACTGGCGTGGACATAGGCCGTGAACAAGCCCTTGTCGAGTTCGTACGATTGCATGCAACGCCAAACCGCGATTCGCGCCTCCTGCTCCGCCTCGTCCCACAGGCCCGGCCAGATCCTGCCTCGGATGATCCCGCGCACCCGGTGTTCCACGGCCTGGTAGACGTGGTCAAAATCCCCGGCCCGAATGCGCGCGAGGAGTTCGAGGTTCTCGGCATTCGATGCAATCAGACCCTGCAGGTACGTAAGCCCCAGGCCGGCCCTCCCGCTCTCAACACTACGCGCGATTTGAATGGCGACGTTGTCTTTGAGCAGCGTCATGACATCCGGCGCACGGTTGGGGGCGACGTACTCAACAACGAGATTGAGTGCCTGGCGGTCCCCGCTCATTGCCTTCTCCGCCAGGGACTCGAGTTCTTGTTGGTCCGGATCCGCCACGTTGATCTGATCGAGATCATAACAGTAACCTCATGCCGCGCAAATACATTGGAGTTTGAAGTTCACCAATTGCTCGGCCGAGAGGTTGTGTCGGGCTTGTTCATCGAGTTGGTGAATTGCGAGCAAACACTGCCGCCGGTATCGCTCTGCGAAGGCCTGCGCATCCCGATCGAGATCGTGCATTCTCGCGACTTTGACCGCCAGCGCCGCTTCGGTTTTGACCCGGTCCGCCACGGCTTGCTCGCGTCGCATGCGGCCGGTTCGGATCTTCCTGCGGATGTCGTAGTGCTCCCGAAGGCGCGACACTTCTTCGAGTGCCAGCAACAAGAAGATGGCGCCGTCAACCGTCACACAGATACTGACGGCGAGGATTGCGCGGTCAATAGCGGCCCGGTCGATCTGGACGGTCGCGTCGTTGTCCTCGCGTGCAAGATCAAATTGCGCTTTTGACGCCTCTTCGCGAGCTTTGGCTAACAGCAGGACGGTCTCGACATTCCCCCAGGCCAATCCCACCAGGAAGACGGCCATCGCAATCGACGCGACGATGCGTTGCCAGGGCGCCCCGGCGACTTCGGTTCGAAACCGCCGCCACGGCTCCTCAATCAACCGCAACATAACCACTTCCAGCACGGCGACCGCGGAGGGCGGCGCTAGGCCCAGCAGAATCCCGAGCACCGAGTATTTCGGTACGTTCAGAACAAAGGTCAGCGCCTGCCACGTCAATACGAATTCAGCTCCGAAGCAGGCGGCGGCGAAAATAAACGCCAGCACGGTTCGAGTCCAACTCGGCACCGGGCGGCCGCGGCTCGCCGATTCCTGGTCGGCGAGTTCGGCGGTATATCGATCGAGCTGAGCGCTCACTGAATGAGATTCTCCGTCCAGACGCTCGGCCTCCAGCATCTCCCGTTCGCGATAGGCCTGCGCCACCGCGGAACACTCATTGTCGAGTGCCAGGTGCAAATGCTCCCGGGCCTCTCGCGACAATGGACAGTGAAGTGATGCAATCAGCGACTTTGTGCTCGGTAAAGTAACGAATTCCGGTGTGTACGTCGTAGCCGGTAAGTGTTTATCATTCTCGCTATTCATAAATCCTCCTTGTTCGCACTAACTACTGGTCCGTGCCAGGGCGGCGCGGGTTCGGTTGTAGCGATATTCAGCTAGTGCAGCCTCGCGCAGATCGTCGACCCACGAGTTGGCTTGTTGGTGCCGCCAGTTGCGCTCCTCGGCTTCGAAGCGAACCGTCTTCAATTCGCGACGGCAGGCTCGCCACTGCGCGCCGGCCTCCATGCGCTCCCGCAGGCCTGTCCAACATGTGTTGAGTTGGCGAGGCAGACTCGCCAGAGCCTCCAGATTCACGATCAAAATCGCCGCCCCGAGGCCGAGAATCAAGCCGTCGAAAACATTGACCTGCGCGCCGAAATACTGCCGGGCGACCAAGGCTGCGAACACCGGGGCGATCACCAGGGTCGTCATCATGCGCCAATGCCGCCATGGCCCCGCCGCATGCGTTTCGGCCCGGCGCTGTGCACGAAGCAGACGGCGGCGTTCCTCGATGGCGGCGTATTGAGTCGCCAAGCTTTGGGTGCGGTTGGCCAGAACCGTAACGGCCTCTTCGCTATCGCCGAACACTTCCTCGCGGACAAGTCGCAGCCGGGCATCCAGCACCCGCGAGAACTCGTCGGGAAGATCGTGCAATCCTGCATCGGCGGCTGCGCCTCGTGCCACTTTCATGATTTCCTCCATTCGCTCGCGCAGCAGGTGCGCGGGGAAAGTGTTAACGGGTTTCGTTGTGTGCATCGGTTCCTCCTCGGGAAAACGTTGTAGCATTCAAGTCCAGTTGGGTTTCGAAGAGCCGCAGTCGGCCGCCCAAAGCCGAGAACAGCGCTTCATAGAATTCACGGCTGACCCGCCGTAGCGCGGAAGCGCCGCTGTCGCGCAAGCCCGCCGAGTTCAAGACGCAATAAATATCGATGCCGCGGAGTTGGTCGCTGCTCCAGTTATGATTCTGCGCGGCGCTCTGAATAACTCCGGCGAATCGGTCCCTGCCGAACCGGTCCGCCCGCTCCATGTTGAGTTCGCGCGTGGCGTTCAACATATCGCTGAAGAAGACAACCGCCGTCGTCCGTCCGGAGGAATCGGGATGGATTCGATCGATGGCACTCAGGATGTCCGTGCTCTCGGCGTGCCCGCCTTCGGTGAATGCCCTGCCGAATGCTCCCTTCACGCCTTCACGGGTACGGAGCAACAGTGCGCGATTATGCTGGCGCTCATCCAACTGGGGGTCGCTCGATAGTGCCGGCACTTCCATGTCGAAGAGTGCGCCGGCCGCGCCGGTCTGTCCGTTGACCGGGAACATGGTGATGTGCCACCCCGGACCGATCCGATGCAGCAACCGTTCGGCATCGCGCTGCCACATCGCACGTTGCGCCGGGCTGACGGAAGCCGAATCGTCAACGAAGACGTACATCCTCAATCCGTTGGCGGGTAGTTTGTGATCGCGGCAGCCGGCGATTACGATCCAACTCACCATGGCGGCCACCGCGGAAGTCATCCGTGTCATCGCATCGTTCTCCTTCACGGGAATGTAGGTGGTTGAGGCAGCGCCATCGGCGATTCTCGGAAGTTTTTTTGCAGTGCTCCCGGGGCGGTTCGGCGTTCGCCAAGCTGCCAGGCTTGACATTCCAGGGAGCACCCGTCAAAATCGCCGTCGATGACGCCGGTACCCGAGGAGCGGCTAAAATCACTCGTATTTCGGCTCGAGTGGATGGAGGGCGACGTTCTGTATCAAGGTACTGGCTTCTTCATTTCCCGTTCGGGGGCCGCGCTCACCGCCTTTCACAACATCCCAGCCGAGGTTCGCAGCGACCCGGATTTGTTGCTGTATGCCCGCTACCGCGGCACGACGATTCCTTTCCGGTGGGCGCTTCCGGGCGACCAGGATCGGGCATGGCAGGCGGCAACGGACGTCGCCGTCCTTCAACTGGAGTCCGAAGTTGTGACTGTCCCGGAACCGCTGGAATTGCGGTACCTTCGAGCGAGTGCCACTCAGCGTCGGCGGAATAAATGGTGGGACTCGCAGCCGGTGGCTTCGTTCGGCTTTCCGGTGAGTGCCTCGGCCGAAGGGCAACTGGTGCAGGGCACCGTGAATCACGGGAATCCGCTAGTAGAAATCGAAATAGAAGGCCGGGCTCGAAGCGAATACAGGTTTGCTGTCCTCTCTGATGATTTCCAGGGCGGTTCTGAACAATATGGTGCACAAGGACTCAGCGGAAGTCCGCTCTGGGATCGCGAGCGGCAGGCGATCACCGGTGTCGTAAATCATGGATTACATTCCAAGGGGCGGCTGTACGCAACCGACGTCGCGAACGTCGTAAGGAATCTCCCCCGTGATTACGCTCGGTACTTCCAGGAACAGGGCGGAACGATGTGGAGGTGGCTCGCTGCTGCAGGTTCGGCGGTTGTGGTGCTCGTCATGACGTTTTGGGTACTATTCGGTGCCGGACGGCTTCCGCCGGGTCGGGATTCCGCACAACCTGAAATCCGCGTGCAGCGAGTTGCCGGCACATCGATTGACACACCGTGGGCTTTGTTGAGACCCGGAACGATCTTCCGGGAAAACGACCGAATCCGGCTCCGAGTGGTGTCGCCTTCTAGCGGATACCTGTATGTGCTGGATCGTGAGAAGTATGCCGACGGAACGATGAGTCCGGCGATGCTCGTCTTTCCCACTCCATCGCTCACCCGCAATGCAATAACTGCGGGAGAGGTGTTCGAATTTCCCGACCGCGCGGCCCGGCACCCCTATCTACAGTTGCGCCTCGGACGGCTGGACGAAGTCGCTGAAGTCCTCCTATTCTTGGTGATGCCACAAACGCTCCAAGTGGAGTTACGAAACGAACCCACCGCGGTTTCGGAAGAGAATATTCGGTCCTGGGGAGGAGAGGCGGTCTCAGACACAACAAACCCACGAGTGTTCGTCCACCCGGAGGCTGGGAGTGCCGTAGCCGCCGTCATGATTCCGTTGAATATTTAAGGCGGTAAGCGATCTCGATGCAAATTCATGATTGTGCGTTTATCCGGCCAATCTCTGCCCGTTATCCTGTTTGGTTGAGTTCGCGAGCCTCGGAGAGGATTTTGGTTTGGCGCTTGGAGAGGCGATCGAGGCAGCGTCTCGGGGGCCGCCAGACAGGGATCGCCCGGACATCTCGACGGCGTGTTGAGCAAACAGTAGAGCATCGGGAATGCCATCCAGGCCGTCACGCGGCGGAATCGCTGGCGCCTTCCTCTGTGGCGCCGAATGCCGAGGTTGAGAGCGTCTAAGTGGTGCGGAACCGTCCGCTTGGAAATGCCGACGGCAGCTGCGGGATTGGACAGATACGGGCGACAGTTGTTTGATCAACGTCTGCGTGCCTTTGTTGCGTGCCAGCAGCCGGCCGTCACCCGGGGAGGGGGACGGAAGACGGAAGATGCGTAGGAGTTGGACTAGTTCACCCACCGGTCGGGGCCCACATTGTGGAGGGCAATCATAGGCATGGTCGTCGCATACTCCGATGCGCATCGGTAGGGCGCAGTATCAGGAAGACGTTGGCGCGCAGATCATTACGACGCACCAGTTCCTTGTGGAGCGCCGAGTTTTGGCGCCGCCGCCAAAGAGACCACAGCGGTCGCGCGAGATCGTCACTGTGACTGGATGCTTACTGGAGCCACTCGGCGAGGCTCTCCACGGATCTGTCCGACCGTAGATCGGCGCGCGAGTGCAGATCCTAATTAACCAGGATCGTTCCATCATCTAGCTGCTTGCGCCCTTGCCAATTGTCCACGCCAACTTTTGAACGGGGCAGTCCGAAGGTGACTGCACCGAATGCGTAGATTTACGACAGCACTGTTGAAGAACACCCAGCCCCAGCGTGATTCAGCGCAACACATGTCCCTTTTCTGTGGTGGACCACAACAGTTGTGTATCCACAATCACATTGCAAAGACTTGGTTTACCAAATGCATATTCGACCGCCACACAGGAGGCCTCCATGAAAGAGGCAGTTCACCTGATCCGGCTCGCTGCCTTGTTCGCAGTCGGAATTATTTTGTTCTTGGTGGTGCGGCAGTGGATCGTACCCGATGGTTTCGGCAAGTACGGCCACTTCCGCTCAGGCGCTCTCGCCGATGTTCGAGCGCAACCCATCTCCTTCGCCGGCCGCGCGACCTGCGAAACATGTCACGACGATATCCGGACCCAGCTCGCCGGCGGCAAACACGCCCTCGTCAATTGCGAGGCCTGCCACGGGCATTTGGCGAATCACGCGGAAGATCCTGAGAAGGTCAAACCGGTCCTACCGCAAACCCAACTCCTCTGCCCCGTGTGTCATGAGGCGAATGCTGCGAAGCCGAAATCGTTTCCGCAAGTGATTTCTAAAGAGCACTCCGGAGGTGAGGAATGCAAGACCTGCCATCGGCCCCACAGCCCTGTGTTCGGGAGCGGGGGTGAGAAATGAGCATGACTCGCCGCGAATGGCTGCGTTCCACCAAGCTCCTGCTGCTCACGCCCGCAGCTGCGGCGTTTTTGGACAAACTCTCCGGAGCTGCCACGGCCGTACCGAACAAGTATCAGATGGCCGAGCATTATTGGGGCATGACCATCGACATCGAGAAGTGCATCGGATGCGGCAATTGTGTCCGTGCGTGCGCAGCCGAAAACCATGTGCAACAGGGTAGCTTCCGCACGTGGATCGAGCGATACATCGTACCTGATTGGCCCGAAAATCACCCAATTGTCGATTCCCCGAATGGCGGCTTCGACGGGTTCCCGCCTACCGACGCAAAGAGCAGCAAGAGTTTCTTCGTTCCCAAACTCTGCAACCACTGCGAGCATTCTCCCTGCGTGCAGGTCTGCCCGGTGGGCGCAACGTTCGAGACACCCGATGGGCTCGTGTTGGTGGACCAGACGTACTGCCTCGGGTGCCGCTACTGTGTGCAGGCGTGCCCGTACGGCTGTCGTTACATCGATACCGAGAAGCAGGTAGTGGATAAGTGCACGCTCTGTTATCACCGCATCAGCCAGGGACTGACCACCGCGTGTTGCGAGACCTGCCCCACTGGGGCCCGCCGGCTTGCGGATCTCAAGAACCCAAAGGATCCGGTGCACGACTTCCTGAGGAACAACAGCGTGCAAGTACTGAAACCGCACATGGCGACGGGCTCGAAGGTGTACTACCGCGCCCTCGACGAATCGGTGCGTTAGGAGTGGAAAAATCGACATGCATCCAATCATTCACGGCGTCGAAGGCTTCATGTATCCGAACGAAGTGGAACTGCAGTGGAGCATCCTGATCGTCCTCTATCCTTACATCACCGGGTTAGTGGCCGGCGCCTTCATCCTGGCTTCGCTCGAACGCGTGTTCCGAGTCGAAGCAGTGAAGCCCACCTACCGGCTTGCGCTGTTGACTGCGCTCGCGTTCCTGCTGGTTGCTCCGCTGCCGTTGCAGTTGCACTTGGGCCATCCCGAGCGTTCCTTCGAGATGTTCACAACCCCGCACCGTTCCTCGGCAATGGCGATGTTCGGGTTCGTGTATCTCTGGTATCTCGCGGCGGTCCTGGTGATTGAGATCTGGCTCGACTACCGCAAGGACATCGTGCTGCTCTCGCAGAGTGCACCGAAGGCCACGCGGTGGCTGTACAAAATCCTTACCCTCGGATCGCTGAACATCAGCGAACGATCGTTGCGCATCGACGATCGCACAGGCTGGATTGTCACGTTGATCGGCATCCCGTCGGCATTCCTGCTCCACGGGTATGTCGGCTTCATCTTCGGATCGGTGAAGGCAAACCCGTGGTGGTCCACACCGCTGATGCCGATCGTGTTTCTGTTCTCGGCTATGGTTTCCGGCATCGCGCTCGTACTCCTGATGTACATGGCTTCATCATCCGCTCGGCGGCAGCCGGTCGAGATGCGTTGTCTCGATACCATGGCCCGTTACCTGTTCTATATGTTCGTGATCGACTTCTCGCTCGAGATGCTCGACCTGATTCATCGCATCTACGAGTCTGGCGAATCGTTCCAGACCCTCGATTTCATGGTTCACACCCGGCTGTATCTCTCGCAAATCGTTCTGCAGATCGTACTCGGCACACTCGTGCCGCTCGCATTGCTGGCTGCGACGCAGGTCTTTCGTCTTAACGATGCGCGACGGAAACTGCTGTATGCGATCTCCGGCGGGCTGACGCTGATCGGAATCTTCGCGATGCGTTGGAACGTCGTGATCGGCGGCCAGCTCTTCTCGAAAAGCTTTCTCGGCTACACCACGTATAAGATGGGGTTCGCAACGCGCGAAGGGCTTCTGCCCGCCATCTTTCTCATGATTCTTCCGTTCTTCATTCTGTGGGGTTTGATTAAGTTTCTGCCGCCATGGACAACACAGGCGTCCGAACCGCTAGGGGGACACCATGGAGGAATATCGTGATCAGTTGGCAGGCCGGGTTCAGCAACTGAGCCAGGCCTTATCGGCACTACAACAGCGTGTCGAGGCACTCGAACAGAGAAAACACGCTGAACTGCCAACCGCAGGACCGGTACGCGAGACGCCAGTTGTAGCGATGGCCGGAGCGGCGACTCCGATCGCACATGGTCCGGCACAAGTCGACAACTTTGCACCGTTGTTTGGGTGGGCTTTTCTCGGCCTCGCCGGAGCTTATCTGCTGCGTGGCGTCACGGAATCCGGCGCGATTCCCGGATTGGTAGGCGCCGGACTCGGAGTCGTGTACGCCGGATGGTGGTTATATCTAGCCTCTCGCCAGGCATGGGAACGCCCGCTGTTCAGCACTATTCATGCTATGACCGCCGCTCTCATCCTTGCACCAATGCTGTGGGAAATTACGGTGCGATTCAAGTTGATGCACATATATCTCGCCTCGGCGGTATTGGTCTGTTTCTCGGTTTGGGCCTTGGCGGTGGGGTGGCGGCGGAACCTCCACGGGATCGCGTGGATCGGCACGCTGGCAGGCTTAATGACCGCCAGCGCAATGTTCCGCGAAACGCATGACGCCGCTGCGTGGAGTGCAACCATCCTGCTCATCGCGCTTGCCGTCGAGTTCGCCGCTTGCCGCGATCACTGGCTCGGGCTGCGATGGTTGGTTGCCTGCGCCGCAGACCTCACGATCCTCGCACTCACCTATTTGGTGGCGCGGCCCGGGACGCTCACAACGCTTGCCCTGACGTCGCAGATTGCACTCGTCACGATCTATCTCGGCAGCACTGTAGATCGCACCCTGCTGCGCGGGCTCAAGATTTCGGTGTTCGAAATCATCCAAGCTGTGTGCGCATTTCTGATCGCGATCGGAGGTGCACTTCATGTCGCCAACAGCGCGGGATCGAGTTCGCTCGTAGTCGGACTGGTGTGTCTGATTGGGGGCGTCGCCTGCTACCTGATCTCTTTCGCATTCCTCGAGCGCCATCCCGAACGGGAGCGCAACTTCCATACCTATTCGACCTTTGCTGTTTTGCTGATTACGGCGGCGTGCTGGATGCTATTCGGCGGCGCGCTGCTAGCGGCGGCGTGGTCCGTCCTTGCGGTTGTCATGATGTGCGTGGGGGTGTTGGGCGCGCGCATAACGTTGAGAGTCCACGCCGCCGTCTATCTGCTGCTGGCGGTCACCGCCAGCGGTATGCTTCCGCGCGGACTCGAACGGATCGTTCACGTGGGCACAAACGGAATCTCACCCATGTCCGCCGGTTATCTGGCGGTGTTAGCCGCGGCACTTTGCTGCTATGCGGCCACCATCTGGCGGGGACGAACGAGGACGGCACATTGGACCGATCCGATGGAAGCGATACTTTCGGCTGCTATCTCATTCTGGGGTCTCGCCGGCTTGATGGCCGGCGCCCTCTCGTCAGCGATGATGGAATCGGCACCATTGCGTACATCTATGCTGGTCTTACTTGCGGTCGCTGCTGGATGGTCGGGCCGGCGTTGGAGTAGGGCCGAACTCAGTTGGCTGGTGTATCCGCTGCTGGCGCTATGCGGCTTCAAGTTGATCGCCGAGGAGTTGCGGCACGCGCGCTCGCTAACGTTGTTCGTCTCGCTGATCGTGTTCGGGGGTGCGCTCGTACTTTTGCCGCGGTGGTTACGTCAGCCTGAGGCTGAGGTTGAAGCGGCCCCCGAAACGAAGAGTTCGAGACACCGCGGGGCGGCCGCCTGTTGACCGCCATTCGCGTCCCCGCGCGCGGTGATCGACGGTAAGTTCAAGATCAACCCGGACGAGGCGCCGCGGGTTTGCGCGATATACAGGATGTACGTCAAGCACGGTATCGTGACCGCGCTCGTGTCGACCGACCTGCCGACGCACATACTGTCCGTGTACGCTCGGTCGTCAGCAGATACTATCGGTGCCGATCGTCCGCAGGTGGACGGAGGCCGGTGCACGCGATTGAAGCCGCAGTCCTGGCTGGATTGGGTGTGGGTTCGAGGCTCGCTTCGAAAGAGCAATCGGATGCTGCGAAGGGGAGGGCGTGCAAGATTCTCTTCGATGCAGCTTCAGGAAGGGTGCGAATTGAAGCGATCAAGCCGCCTGATGGCTGGGCTCGTGATGAAGCTGAAGCAACTGCTCAGCACGGAGCGCCAGGGAGGCGCAAGTCCGGCCCTCGTCATCGCAGAACTCAACTTCGTACACACCGGGGGCAGTCGTTCGAGAATCGTACCGACCTGGCCGCGCAGAACGTTATGGTCCTTGCTGTTTTCCAGCAAAGCCACCGCCGAGAGTAGTTGAAGGTCGCGCATCGCGCACGTCAATCCTTAGATTCCAAAACGACTCGTCAGCCTCGCCCAACAGCGCCTCGGGCTCGCACGCAGCCCGAAGCGGCGCTTCCCGAAGAAACTCGGAGTCGGTTTGCGCCCGCGCCAGAGTCGCCGCAAAGACTCTGGCTTTATGCCGGCCGCGAGGATGTTGCGGATCAAGTCAGTAGCCGCGGAGTTTCGCCATATCCACGATTGCGTTGTCGCCGCCAGGCAGCTTCATCTCCGCCGAGATTGGCAGATCGACCCGACAAGACAAAAGCCAGGCGGTGTTTTTCAATCAGTAGGCGATATAACTGCTAAGCACGAGGTGCCGGTGTTGTCACCGGCAAATTGACTGATGGGACACGCGTTTGAAGAGCAAGCTTCGAAGCGTCCGATGGTCAGCGCAGGAGTGTCCGGAAATAGAATTCGAGCGGCGTTGGCGCGCCGTCGAGGTCGTATAGGCCGAACTTCGCGTTCTCGTTCTGATCGAACAGTTGCCAGTGGATCACGTACGCGACGCCCCAGTCTAGAGCTGCGCGAAGAACCTCGTCCAGCCGGGTGATAGTCTGTGAGCCCCATGCAGCCCGGCAAAAGCCGCTCTCCCCGATGATGATGGCGGTTGAACCGACGGCGTCTCGGATGCGGTCCAGATCTTCACGGAGCCTCGGTGCGGGGTCACTGACGTTGATGCTCTCATAGGCTGAGTAGGACACGTAGTCGAAATTTACAAAAGGCAATACATCGTACAGCACGCTCGGGTACCCATGGTCGCGGAGACAGCGCACGATGTTCATCTCGGGTCCCGAGTACACGCGCATGCCGCCGATGCCATCGGCCTGTGCCCTTCTGCGGCCTGCGACGATGCCGTCGTATCGGGCCTGCAGCCACATTTTAAGGCCGGCGAGAGCGGTATTAGGTGAGGGGATTCCACCGTACAAGCGGGAGTAGTTTGTATCGCAATACTGCCGGAACAGAGCGTCTTCGGCGTAGTAATAGGCAGCGCCGCAGTAGACAGCGTTATCACCTTCCCAGGTTGAGAGGATGAACCGCTTATGACTAGCGCGGAATTTCGTCGAGAGGTAGAAGGTGAAGTCGCTGTACTCGGCGACCATCGCGGCTCGATGCTCTGTGGTGAAGAAGTCGGGGTTGAGAAAGAGGTTGGACTCGCAATCGCCGAAGGACGTGCCGTCGAAGGCCGTAATCATGACGACGTCGACGTCAGGCCTGGAGAGCGCCCGATCGATGTCAGGGTCCATAGCGGCAGTTCGAAGAGAGAAGCCGGCTGCACAGGTGCTCGCGATGTTGTAGTCGCGCAGGTAACGAGGTGAAAGGGTAATGCGGACCACCGACGCGCCGATGTCAGCGATGGCATCGACGCCCTGAGAGACCGAACGGGACATGCGGCCCCCCCAATGATAGATGCCGACGCGGCGGGCCTCAATGCCTGGAACTGCGCCGAGCAGTTGAACGGCCAGTGAGGCTCCGAGTAACGTCACGAGCCGCATCGATCGCTTGCCAGGCAGCGCCGGGCGGTTCTCGACCAACCCGCATGAACCGGCGGCGTGGAGACGGACGTGAGCTGCATTTACTGAACTCATCGGCGAGTGGTATGGAAGTATGAGTGGATTGCGAAGACGTCGGTCTCGCCGGAAATGCCTCGACGAGCCATGAGGCGACGTCCGGAACGCAACCCAGCAGAGAGGATTCGTCATGAGAATGAGCCGCACTCAGGGCAAGAGGACGGAAGGAACCCGGTGCAGCAACTGCCGCCGGAAGGTACCCGACTACGACATCATCAATCTCGGGTCGATCGAAGGCGATTACCGGAAATTGTGCGGCCAGTGTTTCAACGCTGAGTCTGCCAAGCTGGGCGGGCTGGACAAGTTCGAGCACCTCAACTTCGAGCCGGTCCGGATTTTCGACTGCGAAGGACAGGCGCACGATTTTCATTTTCGTACTCATCTGTTCCTGCCCGGTGTGGCGCTGAATGCCTTCGAGCTTCGCGATGGTGAACCGGCCGGCTATGAGTTTCAGATTATCGGCGACCCCGAGGATGATCTTTTTGCTCTGTTCGGACGGCTGGTGGAGAAGATCCGCCGGGCCTTGTCGATCAGGCATCTCAAGAGCGGCAGCCTCGGATTGCAGATCGCCGACCAGGTGGTGCGTGGCCGGATCAAATGGGATGAAGAAGGGGACGGACGGGTGCCGCTCCTCGTGATCGATGGCGCGGAGATTCCCTGGGACCAGTTCGGCCGCATGCTGATGAGCTTCACAGGCTGGCAGTTCAGGTTGGAGGTTTTGGACAAAAGCGACGAACCGTAGGTGCGGGGCTGTCCTTTTCAACAGCCTGCGGGCCGCTCCTGTTCACCATCGGGGGACAGATTGTCAGGGGCGAATTGAGCCAATTCTTCATTTCCAGCACTGCTCCCCTTTTCCCTCGTGTTATGTCTTTGTCGCGTCGTTGGCACCGGTAAGTTTTGGAATGTTTCTTGAGGGTTGATTCCAAACCGTCCGTCCTTCCACGTCGCCTTGTCGATCGGGACCGTAAGAAGTCGTCGTTGTCGCTGGCTGGTTCTCCGCAATCACTACAACGACGAGACCGTCGGACCCGCAATACGGGAAGTGGAGGCAGAAGTGCCACTCCTCTGGTGCGAGGCCCCTCACCTCGGCGGGGCTGTGTAGGCGCGGGGATACCTTCAACACTGACTCAAGAACGATGAATCATCAGACGGGTTGCACCGAGCTTGACGCGCCCCCCGAGACGCCTCCGCCACACTTGACGGCACATCTCGCATGGTCGCATCGGAGACTTCACTATCGATGTGGACGGCGGCCCGCCCCGAGTTAAGGGGTGGTGGCATTATTGGCCAGCACGCAACCTGTTCCTCGTGTTTCGATGGTGGCTGTCGCACCGGAGATCACGGTGTTTCCGACGATCGTGCTCGGGCATGACGCGGAAATCCCGAAGAGATTATTCAAGTATGTTGTGTTGTTGGTTGCGGTACTGAAGAGTGCGACGATTCCGACGCCGCCGTTGAACGACGAGACGTTCCCGGATGCGATACCACCGCCGACGTCGATTATGATGCCGTTGCCGACGTTCTCGAGCGACGTGCTGTCGCGCACAGTCCTCGCGACAATTCCGAACGAGCCGTTTTGAATGGCAGCGCTGTGCTCCACCGTTCCCGACACACTCATTCCACCTGCAGGATTGCTGTAGGCTGTGACCCGTTCCACGAGGTTGCCCTCGCCCGCCAACACAATCCCCAGAAGGCCCATTCCATGGACAGAGCCGTTCATGACCTTTATGGAGCGAAGGGAGAGTGCATGATTTCCCGCGGTGCGCACGCCTGATCCTTCACCGCTGGGCGGACACTTGGTCGGCTTTGACGTGCAGTTCACCGGCCCGATGATACTAAACCCGTTCAGATCGACGGTAACCGATTCGGCGGTGATCTCAATCGCTGTAGTATCGGGATCGGACACCGTGAGGTTGCCCGCCAGGCGATAGCTGCCCGGTCGAGAAAGCGTCACCGGGAACCCCGGCGCATCTCCGGGCGTAACACTGCCGGCGATAGCTCGGCTCTGATCGATGATCGTGATTCCATCCGCTCCATACAACGCACTCGCGACAGCCGCAAGACTGGCCACGCATATCACTCGATGCCACGCGGAAAGCGACATTGTATCTCCTGCTCCTCTGGTTAGAGATGGCATCGATGCACAGCTGCTCACTGATGCACCGCATGCCGCGGAACCGCTTTGGTTCCCTCCAAGACATGCGAGATTTCCGCGCGAACTTGACACGTACGGCGGTTGAAAAGACGCGCGCCGCGACCGTCATCGTTGATTTTCAGGGAGAGTCTGGCATATTTTACAAATAGTAAAATATGCTTGACTTTTTATATAACATATTTTACTCTATGTCAGGAAACATTGACACCGGGAGGAGTTCTTGCATGTCGTTTCGCGAGAAGAGTGCGTGGATATCGCTGCTGTCGATATCGGCGATTTACGGCTATTACTTCGTGTCGTTAGCCCGTTCGGGCTCGCACGCGGGTTCCGGTTTCGGAGGGTTGCTGGGCACCATCGTCGCGCTCGTGATCGTACAGACCGCGTTGACCGTTGCCGTGACGATGTACAAGCCGAAGGATGCCAAGGCGCCGCGCGATGAACGCGACCGGCTCATCGATCTGAGAGCTACACGGTGCGCCTACGCCGGGCTTGCCACGGGTCTGGCATTTGCGATCTTTTTCGCCGGCTTTGACCCGCCAATCGTGTTCAATGCGAATGCACTGCTGTTCATTCTTGTAGTTTCTGAAGCGCTCCGCAACGCAGGCCAGATTTTTCAATACCGGCGAGGCGCCTGAATGGGCAAGATCCGCAACGAAATCCGCCGCCTGCGCTTCGAGCATGGGGAAATGACGCAGCAGGAATTGGCGCAGAAGATCGAGATGACCCGCCAAACCGTGAACGCGATCGAGCAGGGGAAGTATTCGCCGTCGCTGGAAGCGGCGTTTCGCATCGCCAAGGTGTTCAGCAAGCCGATCGAGAGCGTGTTCCACTACTCAGAGGATCAGTGATCGGAGGGGCGCGCTTCGGCGCCAGCGGGAAGTGACCCAGCTCGGCTTTCCAGAATTGACCCGGTCAGTCGGTTGCCGAGCCGTGGGCGGGGCTGGCGACGTCACGGGTGTCGGCGGCGGCAAGAAAGAAATACGGCCAGATTGGGCGATGTGAGACGGGCGTGACCGGCGCTGTTCTTAAGACCCCATCGGCGGGGACGCGGTAGGGACTCTCAAGCAGTTTCTATGCGACTTCTATGCGACTTACCCCTTCGTGAACTCGAATGCTAAGAACACCAGCCCGGCGGGAATCAGGAGGATGAGGGCGAGAACAATCCACGACACACGGTTGCCAAAATTGAGCGTCAATCCCAAGCCGATGCGCTTCTCGACAAACAACGCCTGGTCTTGCGGGTTGTAGTAGAACTGATCCCCATGCCAGCACGCGTTAGGCGTAATTTCTCCGGCTTCCGCCCCAGTTTCCGCGTGGCGCCGAAGGCAGAGCCAGATCATAACGGCTAGGAAACTGAGAGACGCGATGTAGAAAGCCACCAGCCTCCGTGCGGGGACAATGTGAAGGGGCAAAAGTCCAGCTGCCGAAAAGGCCGTAGCGATCACATAGGCAACCACAATCAGAATGATCGGACCCGCGGGGTGCCGCGCGCTTCTCCGAGAACCCCACGACGTAACTGCGAATATTCCCAATTGGAACAGGATGATGACTGCACCTAAGAGCAACGGACCGTAGACACCCGCAAAGCTTCGCGTGGACCAGCCGTTGGGAATCCCGTTTGGCCCCCAATGCACGGGGAAACGAGCGGGGATTCGATTCCAGTGGAAATGCAGGTAGAGTGCTGTTCCGGCCAGGATCGCAAGTGGGATCGCAAACAACAGAACTTGCCGGAATAGACGATCGTCGGCATCCGTCAATCGTGCTTCGCGCGTGGAAAGTGCAGGCAAGGCAAGATGGCGAATTTCGATCCGCCGCCGGGAGAATAGCCAGCCTGCAAGGATGAGCGGTATCAGGAAGGCTGCCTCCATCCACAGGACAGCCCAAGACATTGGCAGCCACAGTGAGACAAACAAGGCCGCGGCCGTCCATGGCAGTAGCTGGAGCTGATAGCGCCGCAAGGCTTGCCGGCCTTCATTTCCGTAACGAATCTCGCGTGGAACCGCCACTCCGAAGAGGCGATCGGGTCGCGGCAGGAAGGGAAGCGCATGCAGGCTCGCGAGAGCAATGGCGAGAGGTAACAACAGATAGAGTCGGAGAGACATCATGCTTCCAGCTTTTCGGCAACCAGGCGCAGCTCGATGGCAATGTCTCGGGGGGCCAGTCCCTCGGCTCGCATCTGCGCGACCAACTGGCGGATCCGCCGTTGGAATCCAGTGACCTTTTTGTGACTCGCGCCGGACGGGAGGCGGCGGTCAATCACCGTGGCGCGCCGGCCGTGCTTCAAGTCCAGCCAGCCTTCTTCAGCAAGTTGGCGATAGGCCTGGGCCACAGTATTGAAGGTTATGCCAAGTTCCAGGGCTAAACGGCGAACCGAGGGGAGAAGGTCTCCCGGTACGAGTTCGCCGTCTACCAGATGCGTTCGAAGTGAATCCACGATCTGTCGATAGTTCGGGACAGGTGAATCCAGATCGATTCGTATTGTAGGCGTCCGTTTTGCCATCTGTGCACTGTGCAAATACAGTATACAGTAAACGCATTGCGTGTCAAAATGGCCAGTGATCGAGAGTCCTACAAGAGCTCCCGAAAATCAAGAGGGTCGGCGGAAGAGATTGCCCCGTCGGCCGCGGACGCGGCGATGTCTGCTCAAAGGATGTGAGCGGAGCTTTCGGCCACAACGGGTGCGGCAGCGCTATTGCAGCGAAGAGTGCCGGGAAGCGGCGCGGGAATGGTCGCTCTGGAAGGCCCAGGAAAGATACCGGGCGACCAGGGCCAGCAAGCAGCAACGGAACGGTCAAAGTCGGCGCTACCGGGGGCGGGCGAAAAGCCGAAAGTCCCCAAAGCCAGAGCCAGTTAACGAGGCCGCGAGGGTAATCACTACAGAACATTTTTTTCGGCCATTGCTGCGACCGGCCTGGCTGCTATGAGAGATTCGCGCCCCAGCGGCGAAGTCCCTTGCAGCACTTCTGTTCGGCAGAGTGCCGGCGCGCGTTGGAGTGCGTCCGGGAACGGGAGCAGCGCTGGAAGCAGGCGCGCGACTTAATCCGGAGATATTGATCGGCTGGCGGCGCTGGGCTTACATTCAGCCAGTCCGATGCAACTGGAATTTCACCAACTCGACCGGCGCTGGGAGCACTTGCGAGTGCGCCATCCGGCGCGGCAGCGGCGGCTGTTGGCGTCGTTAGCCGAGAGCGGGCAGCAAACGCCCGTCGTGGTGGTGGCTGCCGAAGGCCAGGCGGACCGCTACGTGGTCATCGACGGATACAAACGAATCTCGGCGCTGGAGCAACTGGGTCGGGACACGGTGGAAGCGGTGGTGTGGCCGATGAGCGAGGCTGCGGCGGTGCTGTTGGACCGCTCGCTGCGACTGTCCGAACACGAGACGGCGCTGGAGGTGGGCTGGCTCTTGGCGGAGTTGGAGCAGCGTTTTGGCTACGGGTTGGACGAGTTGGCACGGCGGTTCGATCGCAGTGTGAGTTGGGTATCGCGACGACTGGCGCTGACAGAGGTTCTGCCGGAAGCGATCCAACACCAGGTGCGCGATGGCAAAATCTTGGCGCAGGTGGCGATGAAGTTTCTGGTGCCGGTGGCCCGCCAAAGCCTGGAAGACTGCCAGCGGATGGCGGGGATCTTCGCCGAGCATCACTGCAATACGCGCCAAGCCGGCCAACTGTATGTCGCGTGGCGCAATGGTTCGCCCGCCGTCCGCAAACGCATTCTGGACGATCCCGAGCTGTTTTTCAAAACGCAGCGGCAAGCAGAGGAGAAAGCTCCGCTCGGGAACGCCGCCGAACTAATACGCGATCTGGAAATGGTAGTGGCGATTGTGAACCGCGCGCAACGGCGACTGGCGGGCGCCGCTGTGACGGAGTTGGATGACCAACAATCGAAGGCCGCGCGGCATCAGATCGAGCGCATTCAAAGCCAACTCCGCCGCATCGACGAAGCAATCCAACTGGAGAAGAGACCTCATGTTGAGCCAAGCGCAACGCACCACGATTCTGGAACTGAATGCAAAGCAAGTGAGCAGGCGGGAGATCGCACGGGTGATGGGAATCTCCCGCGTAGCAGTGCGCAAAGTCCTCCGCTCGAACTCCAACGCAGTGCCGGAACTACACCGAGCCGAGAAGGCCGAACCGCACCGGCAACAGATCCTGGAGCTTTTCGACCAGTGCAAGGGGAATCTCGTGCGAGTCCATGAGGAGTTGGTGGCGGGCGGCGCGAAGTTATCGTATACCGCGTTAACGGCGTTCTGCAGGCGGCATGGAATCGGCTACGCGCCGCCAACGCCGGCGGGCCAGTATGCGTTCGCGCCCGGCGAGGAACTTCAGCACGACACGTCTCCCCACGAACTCGAACTGGGCGGCAAGAAACGCAAGGTGCAGACCGCATCGGCGGTGCTGTGCTATTCGCGGATGCTGTTCTTCCAGTGTTATCCGAACTTCCGGCGTTTCGACTGCAAGGTGTTTCTCAGCGAGGCGCTGCGATTCCTGGGTGGCGCGACCACTCGCGTGATGATCGATAACACGCACGTGGTAGTGCTGCGCGGCAGCGGACGCGACATGGTGCCGGTGCCGGAGATGGCCGCGTTTGGAGAACGCTTCGGCTTTCAGTTCGTGGCGCACGCGATTGGGAATGCCAACCGTTCGGGGCGCGTGGAACGTCCCTTCCATTTCATCGAGAATAACTTTCTGGCGGGGCGCACTTTCAGCAGTTGGGAGGATCTGAATCAGCGGGCGCGGGAGTGGTGCGATAAGGTCAACTCGACTTACAAGAAACATATCCGCGCGGTTCCCCGTGAGTTGTTCGCCGTCGAGCGGCTGCATCTGAAACCGCTGCCGGCGTGGATTCCGGAAGTCTACCGACTGCATCAACGCCTGGTCGATATCGAAGGGTATGTCGCGCTGAACAGCAACCGCTACTCGGTCCCGGTGGACTGGATCGGCCGCCGCGTGGAGGTGCGCGAGACCAGGGATAAGATCGAGATTCAACTCGATGCCCGCCGCCTGGTCACGCACCGGCGCATTGCTGAAGCCGAGCACCAGCGAGTGATGCTGGCCGAGCATCGTCCTCCGCGCGGCCAGAGAGACGCGCGGCCCGATCCGCATCCCGAAGAGAAGGCCATTGTCACGGCCGCGCCCGAACTGGCCGACTACGTCGCGGGGTTGAAACAACGGAGCCACAAGGTAGTCACGCTTGCCCTGCGGCAACTGTTACGTCTGGTGCGGGAGTATCCGCGGGAACCGCTGCTGGGCGCCGTGCGCGAGGCCGGCCGGTATGGTCTTTACGATCTGGACCGGCTGGAACGGATGATCTTGCGCCGCGTGACGCGCGAGTACTTTCTGCTCGAAGGGGATTCCGGCGATGACTGAAGAACTGGAACAACTACTGAAGAATCTCAAGCTGCGGCGCATGCTGGAGATCTATGACGAACAGCTGCGCGCCGCCGACAAGGACGATATCAGTTACTCGGAGTTTGTCACCCGCCTGGTGCGCGCGCAGTTCCAGGCCAGGCAGGAGGGTGCGCTGGAGTGGCGCATCCGGCGTGCCAACCTGCCCGAGCGCTGGTCGCTGGAGACGTTCCCCTTCGCCCGCCAGCCGGGCGTGAATCGCAAGCAGATTCGTGGGTTTGCGGAGCTGGAGTTCATCACCAAGGCGGAAAATATCGTCCTGGTCGGGGAAACCGGAAGAGGCAAGACCGGATTGGGGTGTGGTCTGCTGCTAAAGGCGCTGGAGAATGGTTACCGCTGTCAGTTCGTCAAGGCCCAGGACTTGTTCGACGAGATGTACGCCTCGCTGGCGGATCGTTCCTCGCGGCAGTTGCTCAAGCGCCTGACACGACTGGACGTCCTTTTAATCGACGAATTTGGATATTTGAATCTGAAACCGGAGCAGTCCAACATCTTTTTCAAGCTGATGGAGGAGCGCTACCGACAACATTCCACAATCATTACAACGAATTTGGTGTATGACGAGTGGCCGAACTTCTTGGGCAATCGCCCGATGGTGGAAGCGCTGCTGAGCCGTCTGCGGCACTACTGCCACACCGTGCACATTGACGGGCCGTCGCTGCGCCCGCCACAAAGTTGAGGAGGATGCGCGTGGATGAAGGATGAAGGCCGCAGCCAGGAAGAATACATTCGCCAGGTTCTGGCGGCGTACCGCAAAACACCGGGTACGATGGGAACCGTCCGCCGTGCGGACCGGATGCTGGCCGCACAACTCTACCAACGCGGCGTGGCTGTAGCCGTGATCGAAAATGCGTTCGTACTGGCAGCGGCGCGCCGCCTCATGCGGCCTGTTGATGCCCCGCCGTTGGGCACGATTCGTTCGCTGGCCTATTTCCTGCCGGTGATCGAGGAAGTGCTCGACATGCGCATCAGCCCGGATTACTTCCAGCACGTACGCCGCAAGCTCGAACAGATCGCCCGTGATCGGTAGGCCACTACGCGCGCCTTTGGCGCGGATGATGGAACACCAACCCGCACGCCTTCGGCGTGGATAATACTGCTTGCTCGTTTCACTCCCAACAAGCACACGCCTTCGGCGTGGATGATGCCCCCGGATCTCGCTCCCGTTTCCAGTCCCGTTCTCTGAGTGGGTCACTTCAGCCGAGTTCTACTGGTCTACTCTTGCCAAGCGCCCAGGGGCGCGGCCGAGAAATCGGCAGACCGCGCTCGATGCCGGACATCAGAGTCCTAAAGCGACAAAGGCGGCGTCTGGTCCTTCAAATTCGTTCGATGTAGAACGCGAACAATATATTATTGATAGCGCGATGGTGGCCTGGAGGCGAACCTGCCAGGTGCGGACGGGTTTTGTTGCCGGAGCGTTCGCGCTGGGCTTTCGTCCGGGCCGTCGTGCGTGGATTGTGTGGCCCGCCGTGCCGATGGCCGCCTTGCCGCGGAGCGGAAGACCGTGACATGGCTGGCGCTCGTCGGGACCTGGCCTGAGGGTTCGGCGGGCCTTTTGCCTTCGGGTGTCTCGCGTGGGGCGCGGGCCTGGGTCTCGAACTTGCGTTCCTTACGCGCAGGATCGGCGTGCGGTTCGCGATACTCGCTCCCGCGCTGCTCGGATTTCGGAGCGGTGTCTCGTTACGCCCGCGCGCTTTATCGTCGCGCGGGAATCCGCGCCGCTTAGGGTGCGGGCCTTCTCAGTGCTCGAGTCTGTTGTCTACCGAATCGCCCGTTGTTCCGGCCGGCGGATCGTTACAAACAGAATCGCCGCGCAGACCGGATACATCACGCCCGCCGCGACAAATACCGGCGTATACGAAACGGTCTGCACCACCTTCCCGATCAGCAGACTGGTGAGAAATCCGCCGATGCCGCCCGCGGTTCCGGTCAGCCCCACTACGGTCGCTACCACGTCCCGAGGAAACAGATCGGCGATCATCGTCATGTAATTCGTGATCCAGAACCCGTGCGCAAACATCAGCACGCTCATCAAGCCGATCGCGGTCTCGATGCGGTACACGAACACCGACAGGATCGAGACCGGCGTCAATAGCGATGAGACAAGCAGAATCTGCTTGCGCGCTTTCGCGACAGGGATCCCTGCCAGTACGAGGCGGTCCGAAACCCAGCCGCCGAAAACCGAAGAGATTCCGAGCGTCAAAAATGGAATCCAAGTCAGTTGGCCGATCCTCTCGACCGATGCGCCGCGCGTCTGGCTCAGGTATTGCGGAATCCAGAACATGTAGAAGTAGAACACCGGATCGAACAGGAATCGCGATGTCACGAGCCCACGGACGTCGCGCCGCCGCAGAAGTACACTCCATTTCATCACCGGGCCGTTACTGCTCTGTTCGTCCTCCTGCCCATGCATCACATAATCGTATTCACGTTTCGAGAGGAAGCGCGATTGTTCTGGGCGAGAATAGGCCGCGAACCAGAACAGCAGCCAGACCGCGCCGATGAGGCCCGTCATCAGGAACGCGCCGCGCCATCCCACTTGCGATACCACCCACACGATCAGTGGCGGCGCCACTACCGCGCCAATCGCCGAGCCGCCGGATGTCGCGAACCCCATAGCGATCGCGCGTTCCTTTTTGGGGAACCACTCCAGTACTCCCTTGGCCGCTCCGGGAAAGCATCCTCCTTCTCCCACGCCCAGGAGAAAACGATACATTCCTAATTGCCACGCATTCTGCGCGAGCGCATGCAGCAGGCTCGCTAGGCTCCATATTCCTACCGAAAGCGCGAGCCCGCGACGCGTGCCCAGCCGGTCGATCAACCAGCCCCCGGCGGTGAACATGATGCTGTAGCTGAGGATGAACGCGAACACTACCAACGAGTACGCGAAATTGTCCATCTTCAGTTCAGCAGTAATGGTTGGAGCGAGAACCGACAACACCTGCCGGTCGAAGAAACTCAATCCGCACGCGAGAAACAGCGAGGTTGCGATCAGCCAGCGGAAGCCGCGGATCTTCATTGCTGCTTCTCGCCGAACTCGACCCGCACGGGACCGATCAGCCCCGAACGCAACAGCGGGTCGGTTGCGAGATAACCGCGAAGGTACGGATACCTGCCTTTGTAATCGGGCGGCCGCCTGACGATCGTCTTCGTGATACGCTCGTTCTCCGGCAACGACGCATCGCCGATCAACCGGTTCACCCAGGTGTTCGTTACGTCAATCTCGAGTTCGTTCGTGCCCGGTTTCGCGACGCCCGTTAAGTCCACCGTCCACGGAGCCGTCCACACCACTCCCAACGATTTCCCGTTCAGCCGGACGCGAGCGATATCCTTCACCTCCCCGAGTTGCAACTCGACGAGGTGCGCCGTCTGTTCCGGACTGAGTTCGAAACTCATGCGATAAGTGGCCGTCCCAGAGAAATACCGGATGCCGTCCTGTGAGTTTTCGTTCCACGGGGTCAGATGATCGAAGGTCGCCGATGCCGGCGCGCCGGTCCCCGATGGAAAGCTCACCTGCCACGGGCCCGCGAGCACCACCGGATTCGCACTCCACTGAATGCCCCCGTTCGCCGGAAGCGATATCATATGCCGCGACCCCGCGGGACGCCGGAACACGACGAACGTCGATCCGTTCTCCGGCAACACGATCGGCACAACGGTTCGCCCGTCGTCTCGCGAATGCCAGGCCAGCGCATCCTCAATCGTTCCCGAAACGGCATCCCACAACTCCGGCTCTTTGCCGCTCACGCGGAACACGCACTCCGCGCGTCCGCTCCCCTTCACGAAGTAAATGTCGCCCTCCTCGGAGTGCCGGTGGATGTATTCGAACGGCCCCACGAAATCGGGCAGTATGCCTTGTCCCTGCAAAGCCGTCGACAATGTCACGTTGCGAATCACGTGGCCCTGCCCGAACGCACGAACCTGCTCCGCATCGGACTCACCCCACAGTTCTGCCGCGAGTTTGTGGATGTGTGCGTCGCGTGCGGATGCGGATTCCAGGCCCGGTTCGCGCTCCGGCTTTTCGCTGCCGAGAACCACCGTTGCACCCGCCTTCGCCAGTTCGACAATTTTCGACAGCGCCTGCGCCGGCATCGCTTCGTCTTCGAGATCCAGCACCAGTAGACGATAGCGCATGCCATCCGGCAGCACGAGATTGCCATCGCGCACCGACATCCGTTTTAACAGCACTTCGGTGTTGATCAAATCGTACGAGTATCCTTCCGGCAACTCGAGCGATGCCTTCTCGCTCCAAGTCTTGTCCCGGCCCCACCGCAGATAGTTCTTGTCGCTGGTGTACACGCACGCATCCGCGACGAATCTGCCCTGCCGGAGCATCACCTGCGCGCGGCCGAGATACGTCAGGAAAGGACCTGCATCGTCCCACCACGTGACATTCGGATTCAGGTGCGTTCCCGCGAAATAAACGATGCCGGGCTTGCCGAACGACGCGGGCGATCCGTCGAACGTGTGCCACATCACCTGGTTCGTTCCATCGACGAACGCCGAATCGATGTCCGGCTTCAACACCGCGGGATACTCCTGCCAATGCGGATTCATGTTCGTGAACGATTCCGCCGCTGCCAGAGGACGGCCGTAGATATGCGCCGCCATCGCAGTCCGCCGCATGTTCGACAGCCACACCTTCGTCCCGTCCAATTTCGTTTCCCAACGGTCGTGCCAGAACTCACCCTGCGGCATATCGTTCGCGCCCCAAAACGCCAACTGGTCGGAAAACTTGAATAGCGGCTTCTGACGGTCCCACGGACCGCCCGATTCCGAATGCCATTTGATACCCGCCTTATGACACAGGTCTCCGAGCCGCCGGTAGCAGTTGTTCAGAAAGCAATCGCCGATGGTCCGGCTATAGTCTTCCAGAAACCGGTTCGACGTTTCCTCGTCCTTCACCGTCATCCCTGCCAATACCGGCAAATAGAAACGATAGTTATAGCCGCGGTACTTCAAGAAATCCTGTTCGAATCCAGGAGACCACGTCGGCGATGCGCCCTCCCAACTCACGTTGTAGAAATACGTGAGTGTCTTGCCGGCAAGCGGCCCAGCCTCGGACAGGAACAACCGTCCCATGCGCTGGAAATGATCGTCCACCGCCTTCGTGTTCAGGATGTCGACATCTGTATCGTGTCCTTCCATCGTGACCGCGCCGAAACGCAGGATGGTCCAAGAGCCATCGGGAACGTCCCACGTCACGTGACCCGAAGTAATCTTGTCTCCCAAATCGATGATCTCCTGCGCGGACGGATTTTCGGGTCTTGCGTCGAACGCAATCTCATTCCACTTCTGCGAGAGCTTGGTTCCGCCGTCCTGCGGACGCTGCGAAGGTTCGTGCCGCACCGCCAGCAGCGCAACATCCCAGAAGTTCGGCTGATCCGGCTTCACCAGATCTGCCTCCAATCGCCGCGGGCCGCTCACCTCCGTGGAGGTCCACATCAGCTTCTTCGGCGCGTTCGCCCCTGTCTTCCATGGCGCGCGTAACGACCCGCCGTGCGTGCTCAGGTTCATGCTCATCTTCAGCCCGAGGCGATGCGCCTCAGCCATCGTGAACCGCACCATCTGCCGCCATTGCGGGCTCAAGAACTCCATCGGCGCAGGCGGCGGAGGCAGATGATCCTCACCGTAGCCCCTAGCATCGAACAGCAGGAATCCGCCGATGCCCTTCGCCTTCATCTGCTCGAGATCGCGAGTGATCGATTGCCGGGTGACATTGCCCTTCACCCACCAGTAGTAGACCCACGGTTTTTCATCGTTCGGCGGCGTCTGGAATTGCTGGTCGAGCGACGCTGCGCGCGCCGGATGCTGCGGTGGCGCCGCGGTCAGCATCAGCGCGAGCCCGCATACGGCAGCAGCCCCTACAGCGTAACTGCGCGGAACGTACATTATTGGGACTCTCCTATCACCACGAAATCGCCAATTTGCCCGTCATCCCCTTGGCCACCAGCCGCGCGCCGTTGTCCTCGCGCGCGTAGGGAATCGAATTCTGGTTGTAAAAATGGAGTGCCCCCGCCTCCATGATCACTTTGCGTTCGCTCTCCGGGAAGAAGTGGACCGTCGCGTCCTTCAATCCGCTCAACACCAAACGCCGCTGGATAAACGGAAACTCGGAGATCGCTTCAACGCACGACACTCCGCCGCTGTCCTGCCGATCCACCAGGCATCGCACTTCTTTGTGCCACGCCCGCGGCGGAGTGTAGACGCTATGGCCGCCTTCGAGCCACGTCTCGGTGCCAACCAACACCGGCGCGCCGTGCGGGAATCGCAGCCGCACCTTCGCCGTCGTCGAGGGCGAATAACACGAGAGATAATAGCCGTTCTTGTGCCGCGCCGCGAGCAGCAACGGTGAGCGTGTCTCCGCGAGCGGCTTCGCAAGCCGGATCGAAAACCCGAATTCCGACAACATCAGGCGCATCAGCGCTTCGCCTTGGAAATACCGCGCGGGATCATCCGGCTCCGGCAGGCGTCCGTTGCCGATCGAACAGCAAAAGCTCCCGCGAACCCAAGCGAGCGTTCCCGTCCCGGCCCCGAGCGCATTCCTGCGCGACACCGCAATTGTCCGCTCCACCCCGCCCCGCGACACACTCGCGCACACCCGCACACCGCTCGCCGCGCCATCCAGCACCGTGTCCATCGGACCCGCGGAAATCAGCTCGCGGTGCTGCATCGCGGTCGGCTGCGATCCGTGCTCGACAACATCCGGCTCCAGCGCCAGTTTCAATGTCATCTCGCCCTTCAGCGGCTCCGCCTTCCTCAGCGCCAGCAGTTTCCGGATCTCCTCGCCCGCATGATCCAGCGGCCCGTACAATAGTACGTTCTGCCCGCGCCTCAGTCCTTCGATCAGCGCTTGTTCCAACGAACCGCTCACGATGCCGGCGAAAGCGAGCAGCACCGTGTCCCGATAAAATTCCGGCTTTGTTCGATACGACGCGGCGAACTGTCGCGTGGATACAACGGAGTTCAGCGGCAGCCCGCTATTCACCGCGCCGCGCATGAACCAGTCTCCGAAGAAGACCTCGTCGAGTCGCGGCGTCTTCCCGAAAGTCATCTCGTGGTATTCATCGAACGGGTAAATCCATGTCACCAGTCCCGGCGCATCCGAGTAGTCCTCCATCGCCGAGAGGATGTGCGGGATGACTTCATTCGGCACCTTCTCCGGCATCCGCCCATAGGAGTTGTCGATCGTCAGGAACTCGAGATATGCGGGCCGCGTGATCGTCGCGTCGCCGTTCACGCGCGCCAGCGCCAAGGGCAGATAGATGTCGTGTGGATCGCGGCCGTACCGGTCCAGCCACGGGCTGTTCATCCACCACGGATCGTGCGTATAGAACCGGTAAGGGTAAGTATTCCCCGGCGGCAGTTCCGATATCCGCGACAGGTACCCGACGATCTCCAGCCCGAAGTCCCCGTCCAGTGCGGCCCACGGCGAGTTCGGCGGCGCCACCACCCCAAATCCGCCGCGATAGATATCGCTCACCGGCGAAGCGCTCGCCGCCAGGTCCGCCCCGACAATCAGATTGCTCCCGCGCGTCTCAATCGGAAACGCTTTGCACTCGCTCCGAAAATCGCGCCAGAACGACAGGATCGAATCCCGCACTTCCGGCGCGCGCCGCGCATCGAAACTCTTTCCGTCGAACAGCGGACCCGTCACGTTCCACGGGCTCAACGAAAATCCGAGCCCGTTCGAAAACCAGATGTAATCGAACCCAAGATCGCTCAGGAACCGCTGGCTCTGCGCTCCGAAAAACCGCCCGAACGAAGTCCCATCCGCGATGCCATTCGGGAACGCGGCGTACGGTTGCGAGTCCGCCTTCAACTTCGCCGTGCAGTTCACCCACGTGTTCGGGCCGCGCGTTCCACCGGTCGCGATCTCCGAATGCCGGTCGAATTTGAAAGTCGATCGCGCGAACTCGCCGCCGGGATCGAACGTCGCGCCGATCGTCAGAGGCTTCCCCGTCATCTCGCGACCGACCTCGCGCAGCATCGCGACAATATTCCGCAGCGTCCCGTAAGTCACCTGGGGCGGATCGTCCATGTACAGCCAGTTCCGCCCGTGCGCGCCCCTCCGATCCGGATCGTCCGCCGGCGGCACCTTCGGCGGATTCGCGTCGCCCAGGTAGCGCGCCCAATCGAAATTGTCGGTCATCCGTCCCCGATACTCGAGGATCTCGCTGCCGTCCGCCGACCACAGCATCACCGCGCATCCGTCACACCGCCGCAGCAGCGCCGCCCACGAGCGGAAAATCTCCTGGCACACCGCCCGGATCGACGCATCGTCGTGCGCGCGAAACGGCTTCAGGCTCACTTCCAGCGTCACTCGGCGGAACGCGCTTCCTGGTGGTGCATACAGCGCGCCCACACCCGTGTCGGCGCCCTGCGCTGTCGATGCCAAAGCCGCCGCGGCAGCAGCGGGTAATCGCAGCAAATCGCGTCGTGAGAAGTTCATTCGACACCCGCCTCCCTCGCGACCATCGCACTCTCGATGTCGAGAATGTTGCCGATCTTCTCAATCGTCCCCGCATGATGGCCGACACCGAGCGCGAAATGGTGCGTCGGACCCTCCGCCACCCAGCGCTTCAGAAACTCGCGGATGTTCGGACGAAAGAACCCGCGAGTGTTCGTGTTTCCGGTCGGCGGAATTGGCCCCCGCACGCTCTGCCCTTCGGCCAAAACAAACTTGAACTTGCCTCCGTACGTCACGCCGATGCTCAGCATCGTGATCGGGCCTTCCTTGATCTTGAACTCGACGCTCGCGCCCGACCCCGGCTTACCGTGATACTTCATCAGGCTGCGCAGCACCGGCCGCCCATCGGCAATGTTGATGTGATGCGGGCCGTCGTGCCCCACCAGCACGAAGCCTTCCCGGAAATCGATCGGGTGAAACTCCGCAAAGCTCCCGCCAATGTCGAGCCGGTCTTCGATCATCATCGCGACGCATGTCTTCAGGTCCGATTCTCCGCACATCGGAAATCCCGCCGCCGTCAGCAGCGAATTGCCCACGATCAGATTCGTCACCAACCGACGCACCGGACTCTCGGGCTCGCCCTCGTAGTAATACGCCAGCCCGTCCAGTTCGTATTCATCCACGAACCGCTCCAGCGCCACCGCCACCCGCGACGCCATATCCAGATCGCCGTCGGTGAGCTTCCGCGTGATCGGGTCCGATTTTGGATCCGGCGTATCGAATAGCTCGAGTACCTGCCGCTTCTTTTCCTCGACATCAGCGTCCGTCACCGTTCGGAAATGGCGCATCAGGTCGTCTGCTTCGGTCTGCACGATGTGACACCCGAACGCCGCGGTCAGCGCCGTATGATCCGTCTGCATATCGAGCATGTTCTCCAGCACGTGGCCGAAATGCCCGATCCGCGCCCGTTTCAAATCGTGCAGCACGCATCCGATCCGGCACCACTCCGCGATCTCCGCATCCGCCGCCGCATCGTTCTCCAGAGTGCCGAGAATCACCGGCGGAGGGCGCTTGCCCATCCGGATCGCAACGCCCGTGAACTCCGGCACGGAGCATAAATCGTCGTTGCAAAGCTGCATGTACGTGGACGCCTGCGTATAGTCGAGCGCGGCCATCGGCTGCAACGCCACCAGCACGATCGGCACGTCGAGATCGCGCACGATGATGCCGAAGGTGGACGACGTTGCGTACGTCACCATGTCGCAGAAGATCAGGTCGAGCGGCGTCGCCCGCAGTTGCTCGCGCAAACGGTACGCCGAGCGCGCATCGTCCACCATCCCGAAGTCGGTGACGTTCACGCCGAACGCCCGCACCTTGCCCGCAAACACACCGAGCTTGCGGTGCATCTGCTCCAGCAGACCCTCGAATTGCGGCCAGTAGGTATGGTGCCCCACTCCGAAAATCCCGACGTTCGCCATCAGGGGCTTGCGGCGCGGGATCCTCGGCGCAAAACGGCCCGCGCCATCGCCCGCCGTTTCCATGAGAGGTTCAATCATGAATGTGTACCTGCTTTGTCGCGGCTTGCATCCCACTCCACGATGCGGGATCTCAACCGCGAAACCGTTCCGGCATGCGCCGCATCCCCGAAGAGATTCGTCCTCTCCCCCGGATCGCGGTCCAAATCGTATAGCTCGCCGTCCGGGCCCCCTGAATATGCGCCCCCGCCGCGCTGCAGAAACAACGACATCTTGTACCGGCCATCGCGGATCATCACCTGGCGTTCATCGTCGCGATACTTCTGATAGCCGTACTCAATTTCGCTGAACACCGGCCCCGCCGCCCTCGGCGGATCCCCGATCGCCTCCGCCTCCACACGCGGGCAGGGTATTCCCGCGAGTTCCATCAGCGTCGGCAGCAGACCGATCGTGTTAACCGGAGCCTTCACGCGCATCGCCTTGCTCCCGAACCCGTTCCACGCGACGATGTACGGCACCCTCGCCACCTGCTCGTAAAACGACATTTTCTGCAGCAATCCGTGATCGCCCAATTCTGTCCCGTGATCGGCCGTCATCACGACAATCGTGTCATCCAGAAGGCCGCGTGCCCGGACATGATCGAGCAGCCGCCCGATTTCGTAATCCGCGAACGCCGCCCGCGCATAGTAATAGTGCCGAGCCTTCGCCAGTTCCGCCGCCGACAGCCGCTGCGCGCCTTCGAAATCCCGCAGCAGCACGCGCACCCGCTCCGTCGAGCCCTCGACGTCGCGCTCCGCGGCGACCGGCAAGTCGATCCGCTGTGCATCGATCCGTTTCAGAAATTGCTCCGGCACCACCACCGGCGTATGCGGAGCATTCAGCGATAGCCGCAACAAAAACGGTCTCGCCGTGTCGCGCTGCTCCAGCCATCCCATCGCGAGATCCACGTTTTGTTCTTCGGCCGTCTGCGAAATCGGCGCCGGAAATTTTCCCGCCAGAATCCAGCGCCGCCGCAATCGCCCGGTGGGCGCGTTCGGATACTGCACCGCATCGTACTTCGACGCGTCATAGACCGCGGCGTACGCTTGCGCATCCACCACCTTATCGATCGCCGTGCCCCGCTCCGTCTCGAATGCCTGGTGCGGGCCTGCCAGCGAGTAGTGCTTCTTGCCGAACGACGCGGTCTGATAGCCCGCCCGTTCGAACTCCCAAGTCAGAAGGCGCGTGCCGGGCCGTAGCTTCGCTTCGTTGTGCAGCACGCCCGTGGTGGAACCGTAAAGCCCGGTCAGCAGCGAGCATCTCGCGGGCACGCATACCGGCGAGGACGTATAAGCCGATTCGAACAACACTCCCGATTCCGCCAGGCGGTCCAGGTTCGGCGAATAGGCCCAGCGGCTTCCGTAACAGCCGAGCGAATCGGGGCGCTGTTCGTCCGTCATCAGCCACAGCACATTCGGTCGGCGCGCGCGCCCGCGCAAAAGGGCCGGCGCAGCAAAAAGAAGCTGTCTGCGCGCAATAGTGGTCATTGTGAAAGCCCCGGATTGATGAGGCGGCCGCAAGCCGCCTCAGCTTGCCTGACGATAGCCCCCCGTCAAAACAGGAACTTCAACGCGATTTGAATTTCCCGGCCCGGGATTCGAACCGACCGAATCACGCCAAACTGCGCCGTGTTCACCGTCAACCCCGGATCGCCGAAGTTCGCATGATTGAATGCGTTGAAGAACTCGGCCCGGAACTGCACCGTCCCCAGTTCCTTCGCGCCGAAATGGAATGGCGTGTTCTTCATCGCGGTCAGATTCACATCGTTCGTGCCGGGCCCAACGATGATGTTGTTCCCCGAGTTACCGAACACGCCGAACGGATGATCCACGAAACACGTTGTATCGAACCACCGCGCGATCGAGCGTTCGCCGTCCGGCAGATTCCCATTACAAATCCGGTTCGGCCGGTTCGCATCCGTGCGCCCGACGTTCACCGAAGTGCCCGACGCGGCCGACAGCGGGAATCCGGTGTGCACCGTGTAGATCCCTTGCAGCGACCATCCGCTCGCCAGCACGCCCGCCACTCCGTTGAGCGACGTGCCGATCGGCTTGCCTTTGCCGAGCGGCAATTCGTACACCCACGCCAGTGTCAACCGCTGTGTCTGGTTGAAATCGAGCGGCGCGTATTCCTGGCGCCGGTTACGCCGGTCCTGTTCCCGCGATTGATCGCCGAATAGGTTGCCGCCGATTCCCATCGCCTTCGAATACGTGTACGACCCGATCACCGACAGTCCGTTGCCGAACCGCTTGTTCAACTTCACTGCCAGGCCGTGATAGTTGGAATTGTCAATCGACGCCACGTAGCTGACATCGCCCACCGCCGGGTTCGGCCGGCGGCTCGCGATCGGAGTCGGATGCAGAGGATCGGCATCCGGTACCGCCTGATTCGCCAGCACGCGCCCCGTCAATTTGTGCGCGCCGTTGCCGAGATAGCCTACTTCCAGCAGCCACCCGCTCGCCAGTTCCCGCTGTATGTTGAATGTCCACTGGAACGTGTAATTTGTGCGGAATCCCGGTTCGATCGAGAACACGTTCGTGTTCGGAGTCACGATGATGTTGCCCGATGCATCCCGCACCCTCGCCACCGGAAAGGCCCGGCCCACCAGGTCCGGCACCAGCGCGTTCGAAACAATCGTGCTGTCCAGCACGAACGGCGGCGACAACTGGAACGAGCTGAACTCGCTGCCCCGCGGCTCCCCATAGAACACTCCGAAGCCGGAGCGAATCACGGTCTTACTGTTCAGCGAATAGGCCAGCCCGATCCTCGGAGCGAAGTTGTTCCGGTCCGGCGGATTCAGTCCCGAAATGTCCTGCCCGAGCATCAGGAACTTCGTCTGGCTCAAGTCAAACATCGCCAGGTCGCCGTACCGCTCGTTGTACGGCGTTTGGTACTCGTACCGCAGCCCCAGGTTCAACGTCAGCTTCGAATTCGCGCGGAATTCGTCTTGCACGTAGAAGCCGTAGTAGTAATACTTCAGGCTCACCCAGCCGTTGCTTTCCGCCAGTTGTGTCGCGCGCACGTTGGTAGGCAATCCCAGCAGCAGGTCGGCCACCGCGCTACCCGTCCCCGACACCCCCGGCTGATTTGTGAACTGGTTGGCGAACGTGAAGCCCCCGTTCGGAGTCGCCTGGACCTTCGCGGCCGGACGGTAATACCGCCCGTCGAAGCCGAACTTCAAACTGTGCCGGCTGCGAATCCAACTGAAATCATCGGCCAGCGTGTAGATGTTCTCGCGCGGGCCCTGCGGCTGAAAAAGGTTGGAGCCCATCGTCGAGAGCCCCGGCACCAGCAGTTGCGGCACTCCGAAAGCGATGCTCGGCGGCGCCAGGTTCAACAACCCGAACTCCGATTGTGTCGCATCGTGATCCAACGTTGGAAAGCCCAGGTTGTCGTTGAAAAAAGTCCACGCCGTGCGGAACTGGTTGATCTTCGTCGGGCTGAACGTGTGCGACTCCTGCACGGTCAGGTTCACACCCTTCACGCCCTCCAGGCTCCCCGTATAGGGTAGCCCGCCCGGCGACTCGATGTTCGCCGTCGAATACGAGATCCTCCCGAACAGCAGATTGCGCTCATTGAACTGGTGATCGACGCGCCCGTGAAACTGGTCGCCATCGCTGATGCTCGATGCGCCCACCACATAGTTATACGCGGCCGATCCTGGCGTATTCGGAAGCGGATAGTAACTCAGCGCGGAATTGCCGATCAGGCCGAACCTCTCCTTCGGGATCACGTTGCCCGGAAACGGTTGCCGCTTGTTCGTGGCCGGATCGAACGTCGCCGGATCGTAAATCGTCGGGCAGCCCGCGAAGTTACCCGCCCTCTGATTCTCGGTCGGAACGCTGAGGTACAGCGTGTTCGCACGCCGCGTCCGCAAGCCTTCATAGTTTGCCATGAAGAACGTCCTGTTCCGGATCACCGGCCCGCTGATGACGCCCCCGAACTGGTTCCGCCGCAGCGGATCGGTCTTTGCCGAAAAGAAACTCCGCGCGTCCAGCACATCGTTCCGCAGGAACTCGAACAGCGCGCCGTGAAAATCGTTCGTGCCCGGCTTCAGCGAGAGGTTGATCGCCGCCGGGTTCCTTCCGTACTCGGCCGAGAAGTTGCTCTCCTGGATCTTGAACTCCTGGATCGCTTCGATCGACGGAGTGAAGGCCGGCCTCCCGCTGGTCTCCGTGCGCGTGTCCACGCCGTCGAAGTAGAACGAGATCTGGTTCGCCCGCTGCCCGTTGATCGCCAGGCCGGTGCTCTGTGAACTGCCCGCCAGTTCGGTCACACCCGGCGCCAACTTCGCAAGTTCGAAATAGTTGCGCCCGTTCAGCGGCAACTCGCTCGTCTCCTTCGTGCCGATCACCTGCCCCACTTCTGCGGTCCGCTCGTCCAACACCGGGGCCGTCGCCACGACTTCTAACTTGGTAGATGTTTCGCCGATCGTGAGTTGGATGTCCTGCCGCACCGCCTGCGCCACCTGTACTTCCAGGTTCTTTGCTTCGAACCCGCGGAACCCCTGCATCTCTGCCCGAATCGTGTACACGCCCGCCGGCACCGTCGGGAAAACATAACTGCCGCTTTCGTTGGTTTTCACGGCGCGTTCGACGCCCGTGCCCTGGTTTACCAGCGTCACCGCCGCGCCCGGCACTCCCGCGCCTGATGGGTCGGCTACCTGGCCTGCGATGCTTCCGCTCGACACCTGCGCCTGAAGCAAGGACAAACTGAGAGTAAGAAGACATACGAGCCAGCCCGCACGTTGGTGTCTCCACTGCCCCTGGAGCATCCTGGACCTCCCTCGAACTTCATGGTTTCTGCCGTCCGGCCCCGAGCCGCCGGCTGAGCAGGTTGAGATTGCCCCACCCGGGGTTCGAGATCAACGGCGAAGTCAGGCCCGCCAAACTGTCTCATGTTGCGAGACAGAGCCACAGCTCGGCAAGCGGTCCATCCTACGGGATCAACGGCCCCGCGAGAGCCTCCGGCAGCACTTCGTCGAGCGGGTACAGCACACCGATATTGCCGGGCGTCACCAGTTCGTGCTTCGTGAACACCGCGGGAGGAACCGGATGCCCCGCGAGGATCGACGTCGCCAGCCGTATAACCTCATCGCCGTACCGCTCCGGGAAATACGCCACTGAACCCACCAGCCGCGTGGCAGGCCGGCGCATTTCCTGACGGGCCTCCCGCGATGCGTTCTGTCCCATGACTGCACAGTTCGCCACCCGACCGCATTCTTCGAACGCACGAATCGCGCCCAGCGCCATCGGATCGTTCCCCGCCAGCACCACAGTCCGCCGCACCGGCGCGTGCCGCAGGTGACGTCGCACCTTGTCCATCGTGTACTCCAGCGACCCCCGCCCATCGATCTCGAGCGTGTGTACGTTTTCCGGCCCGGGCAGCACCTCGCGAAACCCGCTCAGCATCCCGCTCACGCGCAACTTCACCAGCGGTCCCGCCGCGTCTTCTTCGATCAGCAGAATGCTGTTCACCTCGCTCTTCCAGTGCTGCTTCACCCACCGCGCGATGCCGCGCCCGCCCAGCACGCCGGCCTGGTAGTTGTTGGCGCCGAAGAAAGTCGCGCCCGGATGCGGGATCTCGATTGCGATCACTGGCATCCCTACTTCGACGAAGCGCGATGCAATCAGCGGCGCGATCCGCTCATGACTTTGGAATTCGATCACCAGGTCCACCCGCTCGCGCACCAGCCACTCGGCATTTCGCAGCGCCCGTCGCGGGCTACGGTGGCTGCTGACGGTGATCAGTTCCATCCCCGCTTCTTCGGCCGCGCGTTCCACGCTCGAACTCACTGCCCGCGAAAACGGCGTGTCCGCCCCGCGCGTCGCAAATCCGATGCGATACCGCCGCTGTGCCGGCACCCGAACCCGGCTGCGAAAGCGTTCGTCCCCCACCCGCTCCAGCAGTCCTTCTTTTTCGAGCGTCCGCAGCAGGCGCGACGCGGTGGCCTTGTGCAGTCCGGTGCGGACCACCAGTTCGCGCACCCGCAACACTTCATCCGGATTCCGGAACGCCTGCAGGAGCCGGCAGGCCCGCTGCACCGATTGCACCAGGTCCGAAGGATCCTTCCGCACGGGCTTCGGCATCGCGAGTCATTATACGCCGCGCCGCGTACGAATGTCTCATAATGCGAGACAAACATGTTTGGGTATCACGAAGTAGATCGCGGCGTCAGCCAGTGGCCAGTAACGCCGCGCTCCGTCGTCGCCGAGCTGCGGGAGCGCCAGTTACAGTACCGTCCGCCGGCTGATGCAAGGGACTCCCAGCCGTTTCGCGTGACCAGAACGGCGTTGCCTCCCGGGGTCGAAATTTTCGCGAAATCCTGGTGGCCGTCACAAGTCGAGCAGAAGTAGATCCAACGGCCATCGCTCGACGATGACGGCAATATGTCGATCGCAGCATCGTGCCCGATCTTGCGCGCAGGACCACCGTCCGCGGTGATGATGTAGATGTCCGGCTGTTCCCCGTTGCGACCGGCATCGGCTGCGCTCAAGTCGGGCAGCAGCCAACAATGCACTGTGCTCGTCATCCGGGCGAAAACACCGACGTCCGCGGATGTGGATTGCCTGCTTCCTCCCAACGCCCGCGAGATCATTCAATAACCGGAGCAACCTGATCGGCCGAGGTGACTCCCGGCGGAAGTTCCATAATCCGGATGTTTCGAAAATGGATCTCCGCGCCTTCCGATTCAAGGCACAGGTATCCCTTCTTCTGAGTGGACCGGCTGATCCCGTTCACGAACTTTCCGTTCACCGCCAGTTTGATGACGCCGTCCACGCAGACCACATCGTAGATGTTCCATTCGCCTCGGGGCTTGCAACGATTCTCGATCGATTTGCTGCGGGTGCCGCGTGGGTTGTCCGGAGTCGCCTCCACTCCGCCCACCCCGAACAGTTCGCCGTGAACATAGGCGATCGGCGCCGGCTGTCCGTTCACCTTGTGGAGGTTCACCCAATCCAACTCGAGCATCTGAACTTCGACGCCGTTGGGCAATCGGCTCTCCTGCGGCTTCGCATCGCTCCAGACGAAGACGCCCGAGTTTCCACCGGGCTCGATGTGCTTCCATTCGATGTGCAGGATGAAGTTCTCGTACTGCCGGTCGCTGCGCATGACGCCAATCGGACGTCCCGAACAGATCAAAATGCCATCCTTCACCGACCATGTCGACGGGTCGGTATTGACGTTCACCCAGCCACTCAGATCCTTGCCGTTGAACAGATCGCGAAACGCCGCAGGCAGTTGAAAACCTTGTAAGGGAGCCTCTGATATCGAGGCCAGGATGGTAATGATCAGCGCGCAGACGGCTGGTCGAGTTTTCATAGTACTCCAGTCTACCGATGACCGGTAGGTGGTTGTGGTGCTCCTTTCAACCACTCGTGCGAGCACCACTGTGCGCGACAACTTGAACGTCCGGCGGGAAGTCGAGAGTCACCCCAACGCGGTCCACGAGGATCGCACATCTCGTCCTCCGGCGGTCCGGAATGAAGAGCCGAACGGCGGGCGCAATGTGCCGAATATTAGCGGCTCCTATACGGAGGCTCCGCGGTTCCGGTGGCTCCTCCCCAGAACCCGGACATCGATCACCTTGGTGCTCCGCCCGACCGCGGTGCGGAACACAACGACGGTTCCCGAGTCCGGCAGGATCACAGCAACGGCCCGTCCCGCCGCTGTCGCACGCAGAGATCGCTCAGAAGTCACACGTCACCGCCCACCTGGTTACAAGCCGAGTGGGCGGTGTGCTTTGCGGCCGCAAGCATCCGGCCCCGCCCCTCGCGTGCATATAATTGAAGTAACGATGGTTGCGACGCGATTCGCAGCTCGCCGTCTGGGACTCCTGCTGTTGCTGTGCGCACTTGTGGGCGTGCAACTGGTGTCGTTTGCCTCCGCGGAACTCCACCAGCACTCTCCGCAGCACTGCTGCCTGCTGTGCCATTCCGGACAACTGGTATTCCAGCAGCCAGCCGTTTCCTGGAATATTATTCCGACCCTTCCCTTGGTCTGGCTCGAGCCCGGCAAGGAACTCGACGTTATCCCAGCGACGCCGGTCACCACCGGTGAATCGCGCGCACCCCCGGTCTAAATACTTTCCACCCGCATTGGTGGATCTTGGCGCCGTCGCCATGACATGCAACCGGCGGCGTTCGCCCTGGCTGGAGTGCGGCGTGGCACCCGCGCACATCGCGCAGGTGACACAACGATTTCAAGCACGTCCAGTGTGACCTGGTCCTCCACGTTCGCTAGTTCTCCGGGCTTTCGGCCCTAAGTATTAAAACGATTCCGAGGTCCGGTGCCGTGATCGGGCGCCGGCTCAGCGTCGTTTGCAAGGAAATCAGGAAGAGAGAATGATGCGCGCAATTGTACGCTGTCGCTGGCGGCTGGGATCGCTGCCCTTATTGGTGGCGTTGGCGTTGTCGCAACCGGCCTGCCGGAGCCTGCAACCGTCCGCGGAGGCGCCCAGTCAGGAGGTCAAAAATGATCAACCGGGACTGTTCAGGGTCTCACCCGATCAACAGGCACGGCTCAAGACTACCCGGGTCGAAACGATCAACTGGCCGCTCGCCATTCACATCACCGGGACGGTGGATTGGGACGCGGACCACACCACTCAAGCCATCACTCAGGTGAACGGCCCGATCACACGGATCCTGGTGGATCTCGGAACGCCAGTCAAAAAGGATGAACCGCTTGATGTACGTCTCCAGCCCCGATGTCGCGAGTGCGTTCGCCACCTATCGCAAGGCGCGGAACCGCGAAGCGTACAACAAACGGATCGTCGACCGCATGAAGGAACTGCTGGACCGCGGCGCGATCGCGGTAAAGGATTTTCAAAGCAGCGAGGCAGATTATGACGACGCCATCACCGATGTACAGAACAGTGTGCAAGCAGCTTCGCATCTTCGGGATCAGCGGCAAGGACATCGAGGCCGCGGAGCAGCAGGGAGTCGCCGATCAATACGGAACTGGCGGTGCGTTCGCCAATCAGCGGAGTGATCGTACAGAAACTCGTGTCGCCCGGCATGGTGGTTCAGGCGGGGCAGACCGTCTGCTTTGCCATCAGCGATGTGTCGACGGTGTGGGTGCAGGGCCACATCTTCGATCACGATCTGCCGTCGGTGAAGATCGGCGACCGCGGTGGACGAGACGAATCCTTCCTTCGACCTCGCCTTCCGCGGCAGGATCTCCTATATCGGAAGTTCGGTCGATCCGGACACGCGCACCACGCCGGTCCGCATCGTGACCCAGAATCCCGGCGGGCTGCTGAAGAAGGACATGTTCGTGGACGCCGTAGTGCACACCGGAATGCTGAACCGGACGTCCTGGCCGTCCCGGTCTCGGCGGTGCTGCGCGACGACCAGAACGAACCGATCGTCTATGTGGAGGCCAAGCCGGGGAAGTTTGCCCAGCGCAGCGTCACCGTCGCCGGACAAGCAGGACGGACTGAGTGGCGATCAGCCGCGGCCTGAAGGATGGCGAGACAGGTGGTTTCCGACGGCAGCCTGTTCCTGCAGTTCGCCAACACCATTCAATAGGGCGCAAACAGAATGATCGCGAAACTGGTCTCCTTCGCTCTCCGGCAGCGGTTCCTCGATCGTGATCGCCTCCGTGGCCCTGATGATCTATGGCGGCATCGCCTTTCAGAACCTGCCCATCGACGCCTATCCGGATCTCTCGCCGCCGCACGTGGAGATCATCACGCAGTGGCCCGGACACGCGGCCGAGGAGGTGGAGCGCCTGGTCACGATTCCGATCGAGATCGAAATGAACGGCATTCCGCAGCTGGATTCGCTGCGTTCGATTTCGCTGTACGGCCTGTCTTCGGTGCAGATGAACTTCGATTACGGCGCCGATCCGTACTTCGCGCGGGAGCAGGCCTTTGAGCGGGTGGCGAACGCCGACCCTGCCGGCCGGCCTGCAGCCTTCGCTTTCACCCCTCTACAGCCCCAGCGGCCTGATCTACCGCTACGTTTTGCAGAGCCCGGACCGCTCGCCGCAGGAACTGAAGATCCTGGAGGACTGGGTCGTGGAGCGGCGCTACCGATCCATTCAAGGCGTAGCCGACGACTCCGGCTTGGGCGGCACCACCATGCAATACCAGGTGCTGCTGGACCCAAACAAGCTGTTCTCCTACGGCATCAGCGTGCCGCAGGTGACGCAGCAACTCGGAGAACAACAACGCCAACGCCGGCGGCGGCTTCTACTCGCAGGGCGGTCAATTCTACTACATTCGCGGATTGGGACTGGTGCGCGATACCGCGGATATCGGCGAACATCGTTCTGCGGCAGAAGGGCGGCATCCCGGTCTACGTGAAGAGACGTCGGCGAAAGTGGAGATCGGGCATGCGCCGCGGCTTGGCCAGTTCGGCTACATGAAGCAGAACGAGGCGGTGGAGGGCGTCATCCTGATGCGCGTCGGCGAGCAGGCCCAGGTGATTCTGCGCCGCGTCGAAGCGATGACGAAGGAACTGAACCAGCGCGTGCTGCCGCCGGACGTGAAAGTGGTCCCGTTCTATGACCGCCAGGCTCTGATCGAGGAGACCACTCGAACAGTGGAAAACAACCTGCTGCGCGGCATGCTGCTGGTGCTGGTGGTTCTGGGCATCTTCCTTCTTCAGCGTACGGACGGCTCTGATCGTGGCGGCCACCATCCCGTTCGCGCTGTTGTTCTCGTTCATCTGCCTGGACTGGCGGCACATTCCGGCCAACCTGCTGTCGATCGGCGCCATCGATTTCGGCATCATCGTGGACGGCGCTGTGGTGATGGTGGAAAATATTTTCCGCGAACTGGCGGCGCGCCATGACGGCGAATCCACCAACGTGGTGAATGTGATCCGCGCAGCCGCGCACGACGTCGAGCGGCCCATCTTCTACGCCATCGCAGTCATCATCGCGGGATATCTCCCCATCTACGTGCTGACCGGTCCCGCCGGCCGCCTGTTCCAGCCGATGGCGGATACCATGTCGTTCGCCCTGCTGGGATCGCTGCTATGCACGCTGACGCTGCTGCCGGTGTTGTGCGCGTATTTCCTGCGCAGAGCACGTTCACGAGCCGCGCATGGCGGTGTACGAATGGATTCGCGAGCGGATACGGGCGGCTGCTGGGGTGGTGTCTGCGGTACCGGCTGGTAACGGTGTTGGTCATTCTGGCGATCTTCGGGTGCTCCCTGCTGTTGATTCCCTTCATCGGCGGAGAGTTCATGCCGCACCTGGATGAAGGCGCGCTGTGGGTGCGGGCCACCACACCCTATACGATTTCGTTCGAGGAGGCCGCCAGGCTATCGCCCGCAGATTCGCGAATATCCTGCTGAGCTTTCCGCAGGTCACTACGGTGGCGAACGAATTGGGGCGCCCCGACGACGGCACCGATCCCACCGGCTTCTTCAACAACGAATTCTATGTCGGGCTGAAGCCGTACTGGGACCAGTCCTGGAATGGCGCGATTCACACCAAGCCGCAACTTGATCGAAGCTGTGCAGAAGAAGCTGGCGTCATTTCCGGGCATCATCTTCAATTACACCCAGCCCGCCGAAGACGCGGTGGATGAAGCGGAGACCGGTCTGAAAAGTTCGCTGGCGGTGAAGATTTTCGGCGAGGATCTGGCCACGCTCGAACAGAAGGCCTACCAGGTGAAAGACATTCTGTCGAAGGTGGCAGGCATCAAGGAGATCACGGTGGTGCGCGAATTGGGACAGCCCAGCCTGACCATCACTCCCGATCGCGCGAAACTGGCGCGGTACGGCTTGAACGTGAGCGACGTAAACACGCTGGTGGAGACGGCGATGGGCGGCACCGCGGCGACACAGGTGATCCAGGGAGAGCGCCAGTTTGACCTCGTGGTGCGTATGCAGGAGCAGTATCGCAGTGACGAGAACGCCATCAAGAACCTGCTGATCGCCACTCCGGACGGTCAGTATCTGCCGCTGAGCCAGTTTTGCGACATTCGAGTGGAGAGCGGCGCGTCGTTCATCTATCGCGAATCGAACTCCCGCTACATCGGGGTGCAATTCAGCGTGGAGGGTCGCGACCTGGCGAGCGCCGTGGGTGAGGCGCGCCGCAAAGTGGATGCCGCAGTGAAACTGCCCATCGGCTACAAGTTCGATTGGGGCGGCGAATACAAGGAGTATCTGGCTTCGCGTCAACAGATGAAGATCATCCTGCCGTTGACGGTAGTGCTGATCCTGATGATTCTGTTCGCGCTCTACGGGAACTTGAAATTTCCGCTGATCATTTTCTTGAGCGTGCTAGTGACCGAACCTGTGGGCGGTTTGCTGGCGCTGTATCTGACGCACACCAACTTCAGCGTGTCTTCCATGCTGGGGTTCGTGGCGCTGATGGGTGTGGCGGTGCAGACCAGTGTGATTCTCTATTCCTTCATCAATAAACTGCGGCTGGAAGGCCGGGACATTCACACGGCAACCCTCGAGGCATCGCTGCTGCGGCTGCGGCCCATCATGATGACCGCGCTGGTGGCTTGCCTCGGACTGCTGCCGGCGGCGATGTCCACCGGAATCGGCAGCGACTCGCAGAAGCCCTTTGCCATCGTGATCGTGGCCGGGCTGGCATCGCGGCTGTTGCTGTCGATCTTTTTGTCGCCGGTGCTGTACGCGCTGGTAGCGCGCGAGGGCGATTCGTTGCAGGTGTAGAAGGGGCGAGACAAGAAGATGCAAGGCATCATTCGATGTATGTGGTTGGGTCTGGCGCTGGCAGCGTGCGCGCCTTCGCAAACAGCGCTCACCTGGGAGCAGGTAGGTGGAGAAGTTCCGGTCCGCCAACCCGGACCTGAGCGCTGGGCTGCTGAACATCCAGGAATCGAAGGCCAACGAGATTACCGCGAATCTGCGCCCGAATCCCGACGCCACGATGGTGTTCGACCAGCTTCAGTTCTTCAACGGCAATCCCTATCGCCCGTTCGGCCTGGCGCTGCCGCTCGTGTCGTTCGACTATCTGCACGAACGCCGGCACAAGCGGGAACTGCGGCTTGAAAGCGCGCAGGAGGGAACGGCCATCGCGGAATCGCAACAGCAGGACCTGGAGCGCAACCTGCTGTTCAATCTGCGGACTGCTTTCGTTCAGGTCCTGGAGGGAAAGGCCCTGCTGGCGAATGCCAAGGACAATCTCGATTACTTCGACAAGGAACTGGCGATCAATCGCGCACGCTTTCAATCGGGAGACATCGCGCGCCTGGATCTGGACCGCATTGCGCTTGCAGCGCGTGCAGTACGAATCGGATGTGCAAACGGCGATGGTGAACGCGCGGACGGCGAAGATCACGCTGCTGATGCTGCTGAACGACCGCACTCCGGTGGACCGCTTCGATGTCACTGGTCCTTTCGAGTTCAAGGAACAGATCCGGCGACGCTGGACGACTTGCACAGCATTGCGCTGGATTCGCGTCCGGACCTGAGAGCAGCCCTGCAGGCGGTGGAAAAGGCACGCACCGATCACAAGTTGGCGGTGGCGAATGGCTCCACCGATCCTACGTTTTCCGTGGACTTCGCTCGCAATCCGCCCATCCCGTTGTATATCGGAGCCAGCGTCAGCATCCCATTGCGGATTTTCGATCGCAACCAGGGAGAGAAGGCCCGGACCGAGATCGACATTGCGCATGCGGAGCGGCAGAAGGAGTCCACGCAGGCGCATGTGTTCAGCGACGTGGATTCGGCTTACTACCTGCTGGGTGAGTTCGACGAACCTGTTGCGGCCCTACGTCGCGGCGGACGGCTACTCTGGCGACGGCGCAGCGCATTCGCGACACGATGTCATTTTCCTATTCAGCGCGGGCAGGCGAACCTGGTCGACTACCTGGATGCACAGCGGGAATACCGGGCCACCCAGGTCGCCTACATCAACCTGGTCGGCGCGTATCTGAACGCCGTCAGCCAATTGAACATGGCGGTGGGTAAGGAAGCCGTTCAGTAGCGATCTGCGATAGCGTATCAGCAGGACAGAAGAATGCCGAACAGATGGTGGACGCTGTTGCTGGCTGCGCCGTTACTCGCGCAGATGCCAGTGAAGACCGGAATGCAGTTCAGCGAGTTCTATCTGCACGACCCGTTCATTGTCGCCTACAAACCGGCCAGGACCTACTATCTCTACAACGGCGCCAGCCCGCGACTGTTGGGCGGAAAGCGCGCCGGAGTGGTCACCTACAAGAGTAAGGACCTCCTTCACTGGGATGGCCCGTACACCGTGTTCGAGGTGCCCGATGGCATGTGGGCCGATCCGGGTGAAGGAGTCTGGGCTCCGGAGGTGCATCTCTACCGGGGCAGATATTACCTGCTGGCGACGCTGCACAACAGCAAGGCACCGCTGAAGTACGAGGACGAGGACAAGCTGCCGGTCTACAACGGAAAGAAAGCGAAGCCCCATATGCGCGGGACGCAGATCTTCGTGGCGGACACGCCCGATGGGCCGTTTATACCGCTCGGGAACAGCCCGGCCCCGCCATCCGGCTTCATGACGCTGGATGGAACGTTGTCCGTCGAGGACGGCGTGCCGTACATGGTGTATGCCCACGAGTGGATCCAGGTTCTGGATGGAACCATGGAGGCGGTGCCGTTGAAGACGGACTTATCGGAACGGTCCGGGGATCCCTTTGTATTGTTCAAGGCTTCGGAAGCGCCGTGGGTCAAGACCGCGGCCAACAAAATGGACAAACTGCCGACGTATGTGACAGACGGCCCGTGTCTCTATAGGACCAGGACCGGCAAGCTGTTGATGTTTTGGTCGAGCTACCGGGAGGGGTTGTATGTGGAGACGCTCGCGTACTCCACGACGGGTAAGCTGCGCGGTCCGTGGAAGCAGGGCGACGTTCTGGTGGGCAACGACAGCGGCCACGGAATGTTGTTCGATTCGTTCGACGGCAAGCTCATGCTGGTGCTGCACCAGCCATTCCGGCAGGCGCACGGCAAGCTGTTCGAAATGGAAGACACCGGCGACACCCTGCGGATCAGGCGCCAGATCGTGGATTAGGCGTGCGGGCGAGGCCGGGCTTCATTCACCGCTGTGACATGATGGAAACGTCCCCAGCGGGCACTGCCGAAACAGCGTTCCGCGACTCCGTTCTGCCAGTGAGCCTGCACGCTCGCGCGCTTTGGCTTCAGGCCGGCGCACTTCAGGAATGCAACCACTTCGGTATCGAATCTCGCAACGATGCTACGTGCGTGCAATATGCCCTATTCTTTGAGGCACTGGGACCTTTTGCGATCAAAGCGATCAGGCTCCGGACGAACTTGCCCGATGTAGGTGCGGAGCCGGGTCGAACTAGATAAGCAGCTTCTTCACAACCTCACCCTCGACATCGGTGAGCCGGAATTCACGACCCTGGAATCGATAGGTCAGATGCGTGTGGTCGAACCCGAGCCGGTTCAGCAAGGTCGCGTGCAGGTCATGGACCGAAACGGCGTCTTCGACAATGTTGTAGCCGATGTCGTCCGTTCGTCCAACGGTGACACCGGCCTTGATGCCTCCCCCGGCGACCCACATCGTAAAGGCGCGAGGATGATGGTCGCGGCCCAGGAATTTCGAGCCGCTGCGCGCTTCGTTCATGGGAGTGCGCCCGAATTCGCCGCCCCACACGACGAGCGTGGAATCGAGCAGACCGCGCTGTTTGAGGTCCTTCACTAAGGCCGCCGCAGCCTGATCGGTCGCCCGGCACAGCTCGGAGAGGCGGTTCACGATGTCGTCGCTGCTGCCCGCGCCGTGGGTATCCCACCCGCGATGAAACAGCTCGACAAACCGGACGCCGCGCTCCACCAGCCGCCGTGCCATCAAACAATTATTGGCAAATGTGTTCTTGCCGGGCTCCGTACCGTAGAGGCGGTGAATGTAATCCGGCTCCTTCGAGACGTCCGTCAGGTCGGGAACGCTGCTCTGCATCCGGTACGCCATTTCGTACGCGCTGATGCGCGTTGTGATCTCAGGGTCGCCGACATCCGCCTGATGCGCCGTGTTTAACGTTCGAATGAGATCGAGCGAGCGCCTGCGTGTCGCCCGATCGACGCCATCCGGGTTCGAGAGAAACAGGACCGGATCGCCGCTGCGCCGGAACTCCACTCCCTGATAAAACGTCGGGAGGAATCCGCCGCCCCAGCAACTCTTTCCGCCATCGGGTTGGTTCTGGCCCGAGAGGAGCACGACGAATCCCGGAAGATCCTGGTTTTCGCTGCCTAGTCCGTAAGTCGTCCATGATCCGAAGCTCGGGCGACCGACAATCTGGTGGCCCGTGCACATGAAGATCTGCGCCGGAGCGTGATTGAACTGCGTCGTATGCATCGACTTGATGATGGCGACGTCGTCCACGATTTCGGAAAAATGTGGCAGCAGGCGGCTGATCTCCGCGCCGCTGTGCCCGTGATGTGAAAACTGATGCGGCGAGCCGAGCAGCCGCGGCGTGCCCTGAATGAAGGCGAACCGTTCGCCTTTCACCAGGTCAGAAGGAACCGGCTGGCCGTCGTACTGGTTGAGCTTGGGCTTGTAATCGAAGAGGTCAAGCTGCGATGGGGCGCCGGCCATAAAAAGATAGATGACGCTTTTGGCTGTCGGCTCGAATTCCGGCTTCTTCGGGACGAGCGGGTTCGTCCCTCCGGCGGCCTTTTCCTGCTGTGCAAAGAGGCGCGGCTCGAGCAGCGTGTTCAATGCAAGCGCGCCGATGCCAAAACCGGTCGAGCCAAAGAAGTGTCTCCGCGTAATATCGAGTAAGCGATCAGAGTTGCCCTTGTCCACTCGTTCTACTCCTTCGTGATGGTCTCATCCAGGCTCAACAACGAATTCGAGATCATCGTCCAGGCGGCCACATCGGCCGGATCCTTTGCGGCGCCGCTTTGCCCGATCAGCTTGACAGCCGCGTCCGAGTTTTCCTCGAAGTGCTTCCGCTGTTCCTCGTAACCGTTCAGAATCGCCTTCAGCTCGGCCAGCTTGGGCACGCGCCCGGTGCAAAGGCGAAAGGCGCGTTTCGCACGATCGGCCGGTTCGGGCCCGGCCTCTTTCATCACTCGCTCCGCCAGAGCCCGGGCGGCTTCGTCGAATACAGGATCGTTCAGCATCGTCAAGGCTTGCAACGGCGTGTCGGTACGCACTCGCCTCACCGTGCAAACCTCGCGGCTCGGGGCGTCGAATACCGTCATGCTGGGGTATGGCGAGGTCCGGCGGACAAAGGTGTAGAGGCCGCGCCGGTAGCGATCCTCCCCCTTGCTCATCGCCCATTTGTCATCGTTATAGGGCAGATCCCAGACGCCTTCCGGCTGATACGGGAAGACGCTCGGCCCACCGATTTTCGGGCTGAGCAATCCGCTGACCGAAAGGGCAATATCGCGGACCATCTCTGCTTCAACGCGGAACCGCGGTCCGCGCGCCAGCAGTCGGTTGTAGGGATCGCGCTCTTCGAGCTCCGTGGTTACGCGCGAATCTTGACGATAGGTCGACGAAGTGACAATCAGCCGGTGAATCGCCTTCCGGTTCCAGCCGCGGTCCATGAATTCGACGGCCAGCCAGTCGAGCAACTGCGGATGCGAAGGGCGCTCCCCTTGCGTTCCGAAGTCTTCGCTGGTCTCCACGATGCCGTGTCCGAAATATTGCTCCCATATCCGGTTGACAGCCACGCGCGCTGTCAGAGGATTCTCCCCGTTAACGAGCCATTTCGCGAGGCCAAGCCGGTTTTTCGGTAGTTCTTCGGGCCAGGGATTCAACACCGCGGGCGTCCCCGCGTGAACCACCTCGCCCGGGCTCAGAAAGCTGCCGCGGATTCGAATTGGCGCCGACAAGGTCTCCACACCCGGCCTGTCGCGCATGATCAACGTTGTGATGATGCCGAGCGAGTCGAGATCGTCCTGGAGCCGCTCCAACTCATCGCGAGCCGGTTTGAGCGATGGTGCAACCTCGCGAAACGCCGTGGCCAGATCTTCCGCCTGCTTCTTGTTACGCTGGTCTGGCTGAATCTCAAGAATCGGCCGCACCTTCGCTGGCGCCTGCGCCGCCGTCTCGGGAGCGGGCGCGCTTGTCGCAGTTACGCGGAGCCTGCCAATCCCCTGCCCGCTGTATTCCGAGCGGTGAATCAGCGTGATCCGCACCTGGCTGGAGTCCGCCGTCAACGGTTCCTTGAGCGCGAGCACCAGTTGGCGCGGCAAACGCTTCTCCTCGCGGGAGGCGTCTACACTCCACAACGGCGCGTCCGGCTTGTCCTTGCGGCTCTTGATCCGCCCGTCATCCGCTTTGATCGCGGACATCGCGAGGGGCTGAGGTTTCCCTGATGGTCTCAGGAGTTCGACGCGCACTTCTGTCAGCGCGAAGTTTCCGTACACGTCGCGCCCCGGGCCGCCACGCGGCAAACTCGGATCGGGCAACGCTTCGATGCGCAAGGCAGTAGTGCGTTGCCCGGCTGGCAGCCGGCATTGCATGACATAGGCGTCCGTATCCGGATTGCTACCTGTCGCGAGCCATGACCCATCGCTCTGGCGCACAAGCGTCGTGCCCACAAGCGACTTCACAGACTCGTCGCCGAGCGGCTTCCATGAAGCATTAAGGCTCTTGATCGTCCCTTCCCATCGCCGCTGCTCGGCATCGAGTTCGGGCGTCGGACTCTTCAGCTTGGCCTCGAGCTCGTCGATTCGTTTCTTGAGCTCGTCGCGCCGCGCAGCTTGTTCCGGCGTCGGCAGATCAAGCTGCGGCTCGATGTATTTATGACTGGTGTCCCCGTAGTTCTTTTCTTTGTAGTCGGAGTTACCGAAGAAAGCGAGGAACTGATAATATTCCTTCTGCGTGAACGGGTCGAATTTGTGGTCGTGACACTGCGCGCACGCGAGCGTCGAGCCCAGCCATACCGTCGCCGTCGAGTTTACCCGGTCGAGCAGTTGCGTCCAGTGCTCCTCGTCCTTGTCGACGCCGCCTTCCTCGTTGAACAGCGTATTGCGGTTAAAGCCGGTGGCGATTAGTTGATCTGTCGTCGGGTGAGGAAGCAGGTCGCCGGCAAGTTGCTCGATCGTGAACTCATCGTACGGCATGTCGTCGTTCAACGCCTTGATGACCCAATCGCGGTACTTCCAAATCGCGCGGCGCCGGTCTTTTTCGTAGCCGTTGGTATCGGCATAGCGGGCCAGGTCGAGCCAGGGCCGAGCCCAGCGTTCACCGTAGTGCGGATTCGCGAGAAGGCGGTCAACCAGCCGCTCGTAAGCGCCCGCGCTCTTGTCGTTCACAAAAGCATCGATTTCTTTCGGGCTCGGCGGTAGTCCAATCAGGTCCAGCGTCACGCGCCGGATCAGGGTTTCACGCGATGCTTCGGGCGACGGCTTGAGATCCTCTTTTTCGAGGCGTGCGAGGACGAATGCGTCAATCGGATTCCGAACCCAGTTCTGTTCGTGAACCGCCGGAACAGGGGGACGGACCGGCTTCACATAGGCCCAGTGCTTCTGAACCTCAACTCCTTTAGCACTATCAGGCCACGGCGCACCTTCATCAATCCAAGCCTTAAGGGCAGCGATTTGGTCCTGTTTCAGCGGCTGCTCGCCGAAAGGCATTCGCACCACGCCATTAGTTCCCAGAACACGGTGAATGAGCGCACTGTCTTTGCTGTCACCGGGCAGGATATCCGGACCCGACGCGCCGCCCTTCATCGCCGCCTCTCGCCGATCGAGACGCAATTGCGATTTCGGCTGCGCTCCGCTATGGCAGCCGTAGCAGTTCGCTTCGAAGATCGGCCGAACGTCGCGCACAAAATCAACACGGGCCGTCTTTGCGGCGGCGACTCCGGGAGCACCCCGCTCAATCCACGTCCGGATCAGTTTGACGTTTTGCGCCGGGAGCGCAGGCGCGCCGAGCGGCATTCGGGTCGCCGAGTCGGTGCTCGTTATCCGCTGGTACAACGAGCTGTGGGAAGGGTCGCCGGCAACAACGGCTGGGCCGTTCTTTCCGCCGCGCGCCAGAGCCGCAGCGGAATCGAGCGAAAGCCCGCCTCCGGCGTTCGCGCCAGCGTGGCACTTCACACAGGATGAGTTCAACACAGGCTGGATCTGCGACTGAAAATCGAGATTCTGCGCGGCCGCTTGCGACGTGCAGAGATGGATAGTTAATGCCGCAGCAACCAGAAGAACGGGGAAAGGAATCCCAGCGAAAACACCTAGCTTCCCAGACATTGCTTACTGGAGCCATCGTATCACTATCAATAGCAGCCGGATCCTTTTACGACAGGAGTCCGAGTCCGACGCCAACGCAGCAGGCGGTTCGTAATTTAACAATTTTGTATTGTCACCCGGCGTTCTTGCAAAGAATCGTTCTTCGGCGAAATCGCATGACCCCGGGCCGGCCTTGTTATCGCCTGTCGACGAGCACTGTTGGAATGGAGGATGCCATGGCCGCCCGGTTCTCGTAGCTGGGGAATCTGTAGCCCATGACACCAGGAAATCGGCCCGCTTGCAAACGATTCGAGAGTATCGGCCAGCACTCCCGGCTCGTTGTTGTTTTCTTCCCAACAACCCGATGTTCACGGTACCTCGCAGATCATAGTCCTTGTATCGAAGGATGTGCCCGCGGGGTGGCAAGGGACAGGATGCCACGTCAATGCTGGAGACAGCGCTATGGCGCAGAAGCTCGATTCATTTTAAGTGCACAGGCTGTGTGAACGCCCCGTTTCCTGCTGAATCCCACAACGCAAACCGAACCCATTTCTTTCCGTCCGCCTCGAACGGAAGACGGAACTGGTGGCTGCCGAACGGAGCCATGTTCGTCAACGGGATGATGCGGCGGTCTACCTTGGTGCCGTCGCCCCAGACGAGCTCCGCGAAATCGGGAGGAAATGTCCACTCGGCTTCGACATTGTAAATGCGCACGCGCCCGCCGCCTTCAACACTCCAGTTGTGCAGCAGAACCTCGCCGCTGGTGACAAAGTACGCGCCGGCGCGGAGCGCGTTCAACACCGGCGCCCAGCTTTCGTTGTAGCCGGGGACGCGGTCGAGCCGGACATAGTTCACGGCGAGTTGCGGATAAGTTTCGTCGTCCGCGTACTTCATGTAGGTGTCGCCCTCGGCGATCATGTATTTCGAGGCGCCCCAATTGTTCATGTCATCAAGGAGCCCGAGACATCGCTTCTCGCACAGGCGCTTCTCGGACAAGTCCACGGGGAGCGACTGATAGGATCCCCCGAGGAAGCGATCGCTCTTGAAGAAATCCTTATCGCGGACCGCGTCCGGGTAGCCCGCGGAGCCTTTCGTTCGCGGATGCGTTTGCCATACCAGTCCCTGTTCGCGCTCGAGCAGCTCGAGCTCTTGGGCAGCGGTTGTGGTGTGATAGACGCTGCCGTACCGGGCGAGTTCCTCGGCGAATGGCTGACCCGCTCCCGTTGCGGCCGGCTGCTTCACGTGCGTGTAGAATAACGGGCGCGGAAAGACGAACATATAGTGGCCGCCGAAGTTTGCGTTTGGCTCCTCACCGGGAATTAGCAGGAAGTCGCGATCGGAGAACGGCCCATAGCCGAAGTGGTTTGCGACGCCTACCAAGACCGCCACTACGCACACGGACGCGATCTTCGCTTCTACGCGCGGCAGCAATCCGGGCGTGCGGAAGAAACCCTTTTTGACCGCGTACGCGAACGTCTTTGAGTCGAGTTTGTAGAATTTGGTCGAGGCCAGGTGCGAACAGATGAGCGTCCCGAACGTCGCATACCCCGGATCGACACCGGGGTACGCTCGCTGAAATTGGAAACCGCCGGTGTGCACCATGTCGCCTATGTTGCCGGGGCCGACGATTTGCGCGCACTCATAGGACCGGCGGCCGGCGTGGTTTGCGTCCGCGGCCTCGTCGTTGAGGATCACAAAGTCGCCCACACGGAAGACGCGGGTCGTATTCGGGTTGACGGTGCAGTTGACGGTGGCCGGATCGGTGGCTGCATCCATGGTGTTATCGATGCTGGCCCAGAGATCGATGGCGAGCTCGTCGACGTAATACAGCCCGAGGGTGATCTCGGTGGCGCCCACCACGTTCGTGTTGCCGGAAGCATCGGGTTGGACCACGATATTGTCCGCGACATAGGTCCCGTAATCGGTCAGCGTGGGCGTGCACAGCACCACTCCTGGCACGCCGGTGTCCTGCAGGTTCTCGTCCGGAACCGGCGTGGCCGTCACGTCCGCAGGCTTCGGGCCGGCGATCAGATCGTACATCGAGTCTGTGGTCGTGCGGCCCTGAATGTCGATGGAGTAATCTTTGTTGAGTTCCAGGAAGAGACGCGGAACTCGCCCAAGCCACCAGGCATGTCCGGGTGCGTCATCGAGCAGATCATTCCCGGCTCGGTGTTGAGCGCCAGGACCGTGGTGCGGAAGACCAACTGGCGCGCCGCCTTCCGCTCCGCGATGCTGGTGCCACCCAACTCCTCGCGTAACCGGATGCTGATGATTCGCGCCGCTTGCGACTTGGTGCAGGTACCAGAGAGGTTGACGTTTGACTTCAGGAACAGCGGACCGGCCGCGCCGCCCAGCAGTGTGGCGCGATCGATATCGTAGACCGTAACCGAGTTGTTGACGAACTTGTAGTCCTGATCCGCAAAGTTCGCGGTGAGATGGTTGAACGCGGGCTTGAGTGGCTCCAACTGGAACGAGTTGAAAACGATGTTTCCGATAGTGAAGGCTTCGACCGTCGAGGGTTCACCCGGACGCCGACCTTGAGCTTGCCGAAGGAGAACGTGTAATACCCCAGGCAATTCATCAGCACTTCCTGGAGCCAATCCCGGAGCGGTTTCTCCTCCTGCAGCGTGCCGCGAAATTTGAATTGCGTCTCGCTACCGGCACCGACGAGCGCGGTCACCTGTTGATCACAGATCGCCGCCGCATCGATGGCGGCCTGTACATCGAAGAACGTTTCCACCAGATTCAATTGTGCTGTGCTGGCGTTCGCACCCAGCCGCAGCCCGCGTGCTCGAAGCAGCATGTTGATGGCGATCCAGACCGGATTCACGAGGGGCGGACCGAAGACCCGCACGCCAAGTGAGGTCCACACCCACCCGCTCATGCCCATCTGGACGTAGGCGACCATGGCGTGATCGCCTGGTTTAGTGAGTTGCAGGCCCTTGGTGTCGCTGCGCCGGATCACGAGGAACGCAGTTCCGGACGCATAGTTGTCCTTGTAGGTTGAATTGCCGGAGAAGACTTTGCGCCAATCGCCGCCCGTGGTGTTCCCGGATTGGTCGAGAGAGAACCGTCGCCGGCAGCGGCTGGGTCCGCGCCCAAGACCTGGCGGATGCCGTAAGTGGGCTGGTTCGGCCAGCCGTGCTGCGCCTGACCGTCGAGCGTGCTGCCGACGAAGACCGCGCCCGTGCTGCCCATGGCGACTGGGTTTCCGTTCAGGTCTTCGTAGTGCGCGGCCGTGTAGGAGATGAGAGGTCCCTCACCGACGATGCCCAGCGCCTCGTAGATTTCGCTCTCATCGCGGCCCGCCGCGACCTTGCAGTTCACCGGCATTTCGCTGTCGGTGTAGATCTCCGGGATGACCTGGTCGTAAATGGAATCCGAGACCAGCGACACACTCGTGATGCTCGACCGCCCATAGCCAAAGACATCATCACCGCCCCGGCACCCGCGCCAAACGTGCCGGCCAACCCAGGGGATGCCAGCGAAAACCAGTCGTCATCTTCCACGTCGTAGGCGTGCAGGCCCGTGTTGCTCGCCAGCAGGAATACATAGGCGCCGCGGTCGCTGTTGTTGCGAAGCCCGGCCACCAGTTGAGTGCCCGCACCAGAAACGACCGGAGCATTGGCAATCGGCCGCCACTCCGGGAGATCCAGAAGCGGCTTGAAAGCGAGAGTTGTGGGCATTAGCTAATCCTTTGGCGCACGGAGTTGTTCCACAGATTGCGGTCGGTGGGTTTGAGAAGCACATCCAACATAGGAAAGCCTCCCATCTGGGTCTGGTTCGTCACTGTGCTCACCGTCGTGACGGTAGAGACAGTGGCGAGCGTGAGACTCGCGGTGACCGCGTCGAGGAGAACGCGCAGGCGTCCGGTGCCGGGATCCTGCGAGATCGGGCGCGTAATCGCCTCCAGGATCGCGTACAGAGCAGCGTTGAGGTCGGCGAGGCTCACTTCCTGCGTGCCGTCGGCGCGGACACTGGCGTGGTTTTCCGAGCCCTCTGCCCCGTCCGTGAGCTTGAACCTCTGGTAGTGGCGACCAGCGGCGACCTGGTCGGTGGCGACAGTTGCACCAGAGCCGGGCGAGATGTCGATGATGTCCGCCATGTCAGTCCTCTTTCACGACCAGCGATCCCGGCGTGAACTGCCCGTAGTCATCCTGCTCGACGGTCTTCGGCGTCGGGAGCACGTCCCAGTACAGGAGCGTCCCGCTCGTTTGCGCGTCGAAGATCCCGAATGAAACAGCCTGGGGCCAAGCTGAGCTTGCGGGTCCGAAGGAGATGTTGTTGGTGTTCGCGATCTTCCGGACGTTGCCCGCATCGGTTGCGGGCGCGCCGAAAGTGGCCGCCTGGCGTTGGTAACCGTTGCCGGCAAGCTCTATGCCGGCGCTGGCGTCGTTGGCGGGCGCCGCCGAGAAGAGACCGACGAAGGGCGAAATGCCATTCACGGTCGTGCCGCGCAGCAGGTTCAAGACCGCGTCGGTGTGTGTTTGCGATTTGCCGGGCATGCTGAATCCTTCAAGCCAACTCGATCAGTTCGATGGAGACGTCAGCGCGACCGAGTCCAACCGACTGGCTCCACTCGCTGTCAAAACGCACTGCGTACCGGCCCGCCGTCGCCTGGCCGGTCGGGTCGTGCGAGAACCTCGGGCTCGTCTCATAGGGGTCATAGAAGTAGAACGGCTCGGTAGCGCCTCTTCGGGCGTCATAGAAATCACGCAGCGCCGCGAGCGCAGTGGGCGATAGCCGTTTTGCGAGCCGCCAACGCTTCCGGCTTGTCATCGCCTGCACGGACCGTTGGGATTCGCCGTTCCGGTATTCGTTCTCTGTTACCGGGTACGACCGCTCATGCGCGAAGGCCCGGCAGAGACTCTGCGGAAGCACCGCGGACGGAGATGCGTTCTGTATCGATCCGGGCACTCGGATTCCTTGACAGGGCAGTTTACGTTTTGTAAACTTCAGTTGTGCGGGTGATCAGCAAGCCAGCCATCCTCAAGTTCTCCGAACGGCACCCCGATGCGCTGGTCCCGCTGATGAACTGGTACCGGATTACCGCGAGAGCCGACTGGGGTTCTCTGGCCGACGTGCGTAAGGACTTCGCGCATGCAGACATTGTGGGCCGGAGAACCGTGTTCAACATCCATGGCAACAACTACAGGTTGATTGCCCGGGTGAACTACAAGACCAAACGCGTGTTTATACTGCATATCCTCACCGATGTCGAGTACAGCAAGGGGGACTGGAAACGATGAGTACGACAACCGAAATCAAGGATTCCGTCTACGCCAAACTGCTGGCGAAGTCTCTCCCTCGTCCCATCCATACCGAGGCTGAGCATGCACGGCTCACCGAGGTGCTGTTGAAACTGGACGAGCGCGATGATCTCTCGCCGGAAGAGGAAGCCCTGGCCGAAGTCCTGGCCCTCCTGATCGAGGACTACGAAGAGAAATACCATCCACTCCCCCGCGTCTCCCCCAACGAGTCACTGAATGCACTGATGGAGGAGCGCGGGTTGAAGCACAAAGACATCTGGCCCGTCCTCGGTAACAAGGGAGCCGCCACCGAGGTGTTGAGTGGCCGGCGGTCGATCAGTAAGGCGCAAGCCAAACGATTGGCTGAGTACTTTCATGTTCCGGTCGACCTCTTTATCTAGCTCGTTAGCAGACCAGGGCTGAGTTGCAGGCTGGCGAATTCCCTTCGCCCTGTGTTGGACTTGGTTGCCGTCATGGTCGCTGCCTGCACCGCGCGCGGGTTATCGACGATCACTTGCACCGCTTCACCCCGAAGCAGCGCGGTCGTTGCCGGGCCATCCAACTGGATGACCACCTGCCCAGATCGGGAGGGCGTGCCGCCTCCGATGCGGTCGAGCAACAGCGGGCCACCCAAGCCCGGAAGTGGGCTGCCATTGCTGAAGGACGGTGCCTGAAAGAGCGATCCGCCACTCTCCACCAGTGACAAGGGTGTCACGCTACCGGGCATGCCGGTCGGCTTCTGGCCGGTGCTCATCGCGTACAACTGGATCAGATCCCGGACCTGCTGAGACCGGATGGCGAGATCGAGGTTGCCGCCGAAGGCCGATTTCGCGGTGTCGACGATCTGCTTGAGGATGCCCTTGTCGCTGATGTCCACACCGTACGTCGCCTTGATCTTCTCCCGCGCCTTTTCCTGCGCGCCCTTGATGAACAAGCGCACGATCCCGGCAGCAACCCCAATGCCCGCACCGATCGCCGCACCCAACGGGCCGCCGAACTTCGCGCCGATCAGCGCGCCGCCCGCTGTGGTCTCTCCGACGCCGAGCCACCCGCCGCGCCGCAACCCGTCCATCGCGAGCATTGCGCCGCCCGCCAGCAGCGCGCCGCCCTTCATGCCGCCGACACCTCGCGCGCCGGAGAGTTTCGTCATGTTGCCCAACTCATCCATGCGCCAGCGTTCCGGGCGGAACCCGATGTTGCCGAGGTTCGTCAGCCAGTCCTTGTAACCTGACGCCATCGCTCCCCATCCGCCGAAGCGACCGCCAGCACCGGACGCGCCCGAAGCACCACCGCTGGGGATGAACGGGGCGTGCCCCATCCGCCCGCCGAGCCACCAGGTATCGGGCCTCCACCACCACCGAACACCGGGACCGCGCCGACGCCTAGCATCCCGCCGATGCCGCCCAGCACTCCACCGCCGCCCGATCCTCCGGACGCGAAGGATACCTTCTGGCCGGTGAACAACTGCATCAGCATCGCCGCGACTCGGGAGGTGACAACATCCTTGATTGCGGTGAGCAGCGCCGTCTTCAGCGAATTGCCGATGGCGGACCAGATTGACTGCGACTTGGTGAGCAGCGCGTCGAATACGCCTTCGGCTTGGCGCTTGGAAGTATCAAAAAGTTGCCGATTATGGTCGCGCACCATGGCCGCCGTGCGGTTTGCGGCGTTCTGGCGCGCAGCATCGACGGCGGCATCGGTGGCTTCCTGGTTCACCTGCCGGATCTCATCACGCTGCTGAGTGAGTTCCGCGATGCGAGCCTTGATTTCGTCGGCCCGGTACCCGAGGCGGTTCATGTTCGCCTCTTCCTCAAGCACCATCCGGGAAGTTTCGAGGTCGAACAGGCGCATCTTCACCTCGTGGACGCGCGCCAGGTAATCCACCTCGATCTGCGCCTTTCTGCTGCTCCACCCAGATCTTCTGCTTGAGCGTCTGGGCGTCAGCGGCCTCAACGACCCGCAACCTGGCATCCCTGTCGATGCCGGCCCGCTGTTCTTCGGCGCCCAGCATGCGCGCACTCTGGTCGAGGTTGCGCCGCGCAATGTCCTCGTTGTACTGCAGGCGGCGCTGATACGCTTCTGCCTCGAGTTCCATGCGCCTGCGGGCGACTTCCTCCTCGCCTTCAGATACTCGGCCAACTGCTCGCGGTTGCGGTTGACGCACTGTGAGCAAACGCCGCAGTGGGTGAACATCTGCGTCATGTCGCGGGTGTGTGTACAGCTCACGCTGTGTTTGATGAATTCGGCACACCCCACATCGCCAATTAGATCAACGACTTCGCTCTTCGTCAGCCAGAGGAAACGGTTCTCGACTTCGAACGCACCATCCGTAAGCTGTCCAAACAGTGACGCGTACCCGCTCAGGACTTGCGGATGGGTAGTGCGGGTTGCCCGCGCTCCGATCACCTGTTCACTGATAGGGAGGTTCAGACTGACGACACCGTTCTCATAGAATCTGATCCGGCGCCGGCCAAAGGCGAGCGCCACAACGGCCGCCAGCGCGGCATAGAGGAAAGATCGCGTGCGCTGGGTGTACTCGCGGTCCAGGGCCAATCCCTTCTGAACCCAGACGGGAATGTGAATCGGTTTGTTCCCAGCGCAGCGAGCCCGCAGATCTTCGACCAGCAGCTTCTGTTTGCTGCTTATCTTTGGGTTCGCGCGATGGCTGACAAGCACGATCCGCCGTCCGTCACGGACAGCCTCGGCCGCGGCGCCGCCCATCGAATCCGCCCCACCCGAAAAGGGAAGCACTTCGTCAATCTCGTTGATCCCCTCCGCTCCAGGCGCCAGTTCCAAATACGACTGCATTGGAACCGGGTTCTTGTACCCGTAGAAATGAAACTCGTATTCGTCATCGGAAAGGAATCCCAGCGTATCGCGCAGCACTGTACGTACAGCCTCGGAGGACCAGACATCCATCGCCCGCACTGGAATGTGGAAGGAGAAACTTCTGCGCCAATCACGGCCGTGCGCAACGACGCCGTCACCACCGCGGGTGACCGCCTGATCCGCGCAATAAACATAGGCGGCCACCTCGACAAGATCAGTCAGGACGGGCGGGTCCCTCGCCTCTAAGGGGCTCCGTGGGCGGTGGTAGATGCTTCCACAAACATTCACGTTCTTGTGTGTTTTGACCCTGTGTCCCGGGAATTGAGCAGAGAGCGCTCTGTCACGCGCTGGCGTTCGTTCGCAAGAAGTTCCAATTTTACCGTCCATGGGCTCGGCCTCAGCACACAGAACAACAACATCGAGCTGAACCTGGAGGTCGATAGCAATCGTGATCGGCGAGATCTGAAGGCCTGGTTCGAGGAGATCTGGGATAACACCGAGTTGGTCGAGGACGTCAAGCAAGAGGTCCTCCGTTACCTTGAGCAGCTCTACGTAAACCATGCTCCGGAGTTCATCTACTTCAATACCCTATTCCATGTCTTTGAGCAATACCTGGCCGCCGTACAACTTGCCTTCCTTGGTCGTCCACTGCTTGTCATGCCAGCCGAGATCGATGCACTTCGCCACGATGCCGAAGACACTCTGGCCCTCCAGATACCCCTCGAAGATCTGGCGCACCCGGACGGCTTCCTCAACGTTGAGCACGAGGCAGCCGGCTTCGAGATCGTAGCCGAGCGGGACGTGGCCACCGGTCCACTTGCCCCGCTTCCGCGCCAGCACCTGCTTGTCGCGAGTGCGTTCCGAGATGATCTCGCGTTCAAACTGTGCGAACGAGAGCAGGATGTTCAGCGTAAGGCGGCCGAGGGATGTGGTCGTGTTGAATTGCTGCGTGACCGAGACAAACGTCGTGCCGTGCTTCTCCAGGATCTCCATGATCTTGGCGAAGTCGCGGATCGAGCGGCTGAGCCGGTCCACCTTGTAAACTAGCACGCAGTCGACCTTCTTTGCCTGAACGTCGGCAAGCAAGCGGCGGATGGCGGGCCGCTCCATGTTGGCCCCGGTGTAGCCGCCGTCGTCATATTGTTCCGGCAGCAAAGTCCACCCCTCGCCGGCCTGGCTGCGGATGTAGGCAGTGCCGGCGTCCCGCTGGGCATCGAGCGAATTGAAATCCTGGCTCAAGCCCTCCTCCGTCGACTTGCGGGTATAAATCGCGCACCGGATCGTCGCAGCCGGGCTAGTTCCGTTGCCGTTACTCTTGTTCGCCACGCTTCACTCCTGGTCGGTGTCCGAGATTGTAGAAGGCAAAGCCGTTCCATCGGGTGCCAGTGGCTTCCGTCACGGCTTTACTCAGCGATTTAAAGATCCTGCCATTGCACTCAAAGGCGCCGTCGGCGCGCACGTGGACGATGATGTCCTTCCCCTGGTGGCGGCGAATTAAAGGAGTGCCGGGCAGCGGGAGCCGCGGGTCCAGCGCGGGCCTGAGGCGCGCTTCCACCGTTCGGCTTTCGTCGATGGCGTTTTTGAGGAAGTTCTTCGGCGCGCGGACGCGTAAGTCTGCGTCATCTGCGATCTCGAGCGCGCGGCGGCGCGCACGCTCCGAGAGTCCACCCCACGCGTTCGCCTGGATGCGCCACGCGACGCGGCGGAACAGGAACTGCTTGTGATTGGAGCGGGAGATTTCGCCGAAGACCTCGCGGTACTTGTCTTTGAGCTGCGCGGTGGTGAGGCTGCGCAAGCCTTCGATCTCTTCTCTGATCCGTGATGGTTCGACTGCGGTTTCGTTTTTCATGGTGAACCAGCAGTCACATGAGGGCTCTCTGTCTCCGGCAAGTCAACAGGCGGGCTGGGTGCCGGGAGCAGCAGGCGAACGAGTGCATCGCCGAGAATGGCGGCGACTTCGTGAATGGAGGTGTCGAGGGCGGCGTCGTGTTCGCGCATGAGCGGTCTCCTTGAAAGACCACCCACGACGATCTCCGCTTGGCGGTCGATCCGTCGTCCGGTGGAAGTGATCGACTCGGCGTTGTGCCGTGGTCGCTAACTATATACGCCGGGCGGGTTCGAGTTGTCCGGCTTGGAGTGCAAGTATCCGCTGCTTATGAAAGGACATAGAATGTTAACTTCGACAACTCTTTTACCTCCAAGGACAACACGATGGCCGCCGCAATGCAGGTGCCGAGCTTTGACAAGTTGATGTGGCGCGCGCTGTGCGCGCTGAAGCAGATGGGTGGGTCAGCGTCCCATCAGGACCTTCTCGACAAGGTGATCGAGTTCGCCCAGATCCCTGAGGACGTTCAGAGCATCCCCCACACGACTGGCCGTGAGAGTCGAGTCGGCTACAACCTGAGATGGGCACAGACTTATCTCGGCAAGTACGGAGCGCTGGAGAACACTGCGCGCGGGGTGTGGGCACTGACGGCGAAGGGTCCAAGGCTCAAAGAAACCGACATCAAAGAGGTCGTTGCTGCCGTCCGCAAGATGAACCAAGTGAAGCGACGTTCTGGAAATGGCGTTGCCGAGCCCGAGGAGAACCACGACACGGGCAACGGCTGGAAAGATGACCTCATCGGCGTCGTCCAAGGCATGACTGCCGACGTGTTCGAACGTCTGTGCCAACGCATTCTTCGCGAGTCGGGCTTCCTGAAGGTGGAGGTGACGGGCAGAAGTGGCGACGGCGGAATCGATGGAGTAGGTGTGCTGAGGATTGCGCTGTTGTCGTTCCAAGTCTACTTCCAATGCAAGAAGTGGAAGGGAAATGTCCGCGCCAAGGACATCCGGGACTTCCGCGGCGCCATGGTCGGCCGGACGGACAAAGGGCTGTTTATGACCACCGGCTCCTACACACCCGACGCACAGAAGGAGGCGACGCGAGACGGCGCGCCGGCGATCGACCTCATCGATGGCGAGCACATCTGCGACCTGCTCAAGGACCTGAAACTGGGCGTGACCACGAAGATGGTCGAGGACGTCTCGATCGACGCAAACTGGTTCGTCCAGATCTGAGCTCGTGCCACGTTAACCAGTGCGGCCCCCGGTTCGGCACGGCCTGAGGTTGGACACGTTCGGGTCAGCCGTTAACTGATTCCCGGTTTCCGGGCAGAGACGGGGAGAAACGGCCTCCGGTGACCGCCACCGGCGCGCAGATCTGGCGTGCCAATACGAACGCGGAGACAAACGGAGAGACGGAGAATGCGCGAAACGTCGGCCAGTTGGGGTCTTGCGGAAGTACCTATGCCGTCAACGAACTGCGGGAAATCGGTGCGGCGAAAATAGTTTGGCTCCCCAAGAGCGACTTTACAAGAAATGGAAATTGGCATGCGCCGCTAGAGAGTCTGTAAGCTGTCCATGGCGAATTAACAAATGAGCCCAGATGCGTGCGTTTGGAAAGTTAGCGTGGCTCCACGAACCCTTGATTTCTCTGTGGTTCTCGTAAACTCCGATCACCTTGATAAATTGAAACTTGTCGCCGATTCGTCATTTGGGTTTCGCACCCGTTTTAGCGGCCTCTCTCGCGTTTCTTGGAGCCTCATTTCGGACTCGCGCCGCCCTCCAGTTGGAGATCCTCGCCTTGCGCCATCAGATCGGCGTACTCCAGCGTTCCGTCAAGCGCCCCAAAATCACCGCCACGGACCGCTTTCTCTGGGCTTGGCTGTCGTCTGTCTGGAACGGCTGGCAATCTCGCCTCTCCATCGTCAAGGCTGCCACGGTGATCGGCTGGCAGCGTAAGGGCTTCAGCCTTTTTTGGGATTCGTCAGAAAAATCTGTGGGTGAGTTCCGGCTCGGGGAGGGAGTTTGTCAAGTGAATGATAGAGCGCTAGTTCGGTGACTCGGAAGGTTCGGAATCCGTAGGATTTCTCATAGTGACTTTTGCTTTGTTTTTAGATCCTCGATTACGCCGCTGGAAAACTCCTTCCGCGCGCGAAAATAGTTGAGGATGAGTTCGCGGTGGGCGCGTAAAGTCCTGGCAACTTTCTTCATCGGCTCGATCCGCGAGCGCATCACTTGACGACACCACTGGTCGAGGAACTTGGCGGCCCAGGCGGTGGACTCGTAATTCCAGAGTTGCTGGAAGTCTTGCTTGAGCAGATAGGCGCGAACGCTCTGGAGGTTGTAGCGCACCAGATCTTTTAGTTTCACTTTCTGGTTCGCAGTGAGGTTCGCCGGCCGCTTGAGTAGGCACCACCGGGACTTGGTCAGGACCGGTTCGTACCCGTCCCCCTTCATGCGCCGGGCTTCTGCGGAGCGGATGTCGTCGAGCGCCTTGGTTCACCTTGGCCACGATGTGAAACCTGTCCAGGATATTGAGGGCCTGGGAACACTTTTCGCGGATCACACCCAAATACGGTTTCCACATGTCCGAGCAGACGAACTCGATCTTCGCCGACACCTCCGGGCCGATCATGGCAAAGAATTCCTTGAAGGTTTTCACGGTCCGTTCCTTGCCAATCCACAGCAGCCGGGTACAACCCAGGTCGATCTGATACACACCAAGGTCAGATATTTGTGCCCTTTGCCGCGCTGAATCTCATCCACCCCAATGGCGCGAATCGCTCCCAGGACGCGATGCTCCAGCCCCCAGGTGACCAGATACGCCACCGGTGGTAATCGTTACGGCGCCGTCGCGAAAGGGCCGGATCGCTGCAGGCGGACTGAGCAGGCTGAAACTTGGATGGTAGAAATGCTTTCTTGCAATAGCGGCAGGCCCGTTCGCACATGAGCCAGTTCTCGCATGCCGCAGGCTCTCGTGCAGACGGCACACCCGCATTCAGGCAAGCAATTTAGAAACTGATGTAGAGTGTGTACCGCGTCCCCGCCAATGGGTCTGTTCTCTTGAACTACAAAACCGGCGAAAGTGCTGCTGTTTTATCCCGGCGCTGACAACCATCGTTCTATCAGGCCCAGTCTGCCCTTGCGCAGCGGGGGTTGGCGGGTCTCATTCCCACTGAAGCGCGGGCCAAAGCAGGCGCGCAAGCTCGGTACGGCGGTCCTGGAATTTATACGGCAGGTGCGCCAGGATGATCCCTCGTTGAGCGCTCGAGGCCTGGCCAGACGAATCCAGGAGCGCTTCGATATCACGGTGCATCCTCGCACGGTCGAGCGCGGTTTGGCGCGCGATCCAAAAAAACTCCGGAAGCCCGAATGATCTCAATGGCGAGCCAAACAATGAACTGGTTGCTCACTACGAGCAACTGCGTGAGGATGCCTTGTCCCCGATAGCCAGTCGCTCCAAAGGGCCGGGGTTGGCCTTATTTCTTAGAAAGGGCATGATCGCCTGGATGCGAGCGTGGGCCCCGTGTATGCCTCAGGCTGGGGCGGATGTTGCCTCGTCGTCAGTCACCACCCCACCCTGTCCGCAGGACATCCGGGCGCAACTGGCCGTCCTTCTGGCCGGCCTGATTCTCGGTCGACAACTGGAGGTCACCACATGAGAGCAGACGCACATCAAAAAGTGAATGCCGGTCATCTCAAGCGCAATGCGTATCTCTATATCCGGCAGTCCACGCTTCGCCAAGTGTTCGAAAACACTGAGAGCACCTTCCGACAATATGATCTGCGGCGACAAGCGCTCGAACTAGGCTGGGCGCAGGAGCAGATCGTCATCATCGACAATCTCGGGCGGTCCGGCGCTTCAGCCGTAGGTCGCGAGGGATTCCAACGTCTGGTGACCGAGGTGAGTACCACTCATCGCCTCACGAATCTCCTCCGGCTCCGGGTTCGGCGCGCAGGTGAGCAGGTTCTCTGCCGCCATCACCTGGCCAGGCGCACAATACCCGCACTGCATGGCGTCTTCATCCACAAACGCCTGCTGGAACGGGTCCAGATGCTCGCCCTGCATTACGCCTTCGATCGTTCTGCTACCGTGGCCTTCCGCCTGCACGGCGAGCCTCATTCACGCGCACCGCGCCGAGCCCTCGAGCAGGATCGTGCAGAGTCGTCCTTGCCGTCCAAGCAGCCGACCTTCGTGCTGATCCGGTCGTGCCTCGGCCCAATCGGGCCAATTCGGACGGAATTTGACTTCAGAAGTACGGTTTGGTGTAATCATTCAAGACCCACCGATACTCCTCAGTAGCTCAATGGTAGAGCATTCGGCTGTTAACCGAAGGGTTGTAGGTTCGAATCCTACCTGAGGAGCCAATTTTTCAATCACTTAGCAGCATCTAATCCCCTGAAAATCTGGTTCGCACGGTCCACTGTGGGGACTTTTGTGGGGACACCTCCTGAAATTCCCCACCACCCAGGCTTCGATTGTGGGAGACGACGGTGCCTAAGGTTGTTTCTTGCGGGTACCTTGAATCTCTTGCGCGATTGGTCAGCCCTCTTCGGGTAGGATAAGGCCGCAGAACCGGCATTTTCGGGCGTCACCGCGAATCAACTCCGCGCAATCCGGACATTTGCGGTAGCCGTTCTCCAAAGAGGCTATCTCAGGTGATAAGAGTCGTTTGTACTCGCCGCGCTTCGCGAGGTAAGCGGGAAAGGCGACCACCCAAAGAAGCAATGAAGAAAGAAACCACCCAGCCACGCCCATATCGAAGAATCCGCCTCCAAGTTTCCCCTTCCGCACCTTTAGAGTGCTGGCGTCAACCAGAACCCACAGAGCCGTGGGGAGGACTACCAGGCCGAAGCCGGTAAACCAGAAATTCAAAAACAACAGATCAATGATGTTCATTCAAGTAGCCTCTGGCACGGGTACCGAGTCGGAAAGCGATCTTCAATTCGGATTCCAGTATCCCGCAAACGGCACCCTCGAACAACGCCAGCTCTGGGCGGCAAGCCTAATTGAGTCGGTCCGCCGCTTCGATTGTGGGGACTTCCGTGGGGACCGTCGCCTTTTCTTCCGCCCGCTTCGGGTCCGCCTTCTTCGCCACGATTGACTCAAGTGCCGTCCGCTTCGCTTCCATGCGGATATGGGAGTAGTGCTTCAACATCTGCTTCGAGACGTGTCCGGCAATGTCCCGGATGGTTTCGTCACCCGCGCCGCTTTCAGCCAGGTCCGTTATCAGGGTGTGCCGGTTATCGTGCCATCGCCCCGTTACTTTCGCTTTCGCCTTCACGTTGTTCCATGAGGTCTTGAGCGTAACCATCGGCCTCGTAGGATCAAGCGGCCTCTTCTTGCCGGTTGCCGGTGTGCCGATCCGCGCCGGGAATACGAACCATTCCGGCTTGATGGTGTGGAATCGTTTGGTGTACCACTTCGAGTACTCCACCATCGCTTCGAGCAAATCGGAGTTCAGGGGAATGGTCCGGCCTTCGCCGGCTTCGGTTTTGCTGTCGCCCACGGTCAGATATGCCTTGCACAGATCCATCCTGCCCCACTGAAGACCGCGAATCTCCGCGTCCCGCATCCCCGCGTTGAGTGCCAGCATCAGCGCCGGGTAGATCGCAGGGGACCGCGCCGCGCGCGCCGCCGCCAGTAGCGCCACCTTCTCTTCAGGGGCGTACGCCTTCCCGACCTGTTCCCGAATCGCCAGCTTCAGCGCCTTCTGCCGCCGCAACCGCGCGCGGATAGGTTCGCCCGATTCACCCAAGAGCCGCAACAGGAATCCCACTTCTTCGTTGATGGTCTTCGGCGCCGCCTTCTCTTTGAGCCGCGCCGTCTGGTAGTTCTTCACGGTCTTATCGGTCACGTCAACCGCCATGAGTTCCCCCAAGTGCCGGGTGACGTTCCCCACCGCATACTCAGCGAACGTGACGGACCGATGGCGCATCCGGTACTCTTCCAGGTATGCCGCCGCCAGTTCCTTCATGCTCTTGATGCGTTCATCGCGGGTGTCTTCGAGTCCGTTGAAGCCCTCTTCGAGTTCCCGCCGCCGCTTCTGTTCAGCCAGCTTCGCAACCGTCTTCGAGTGAGTCTTCACCGATTCCCGGACGCGCCGGCCCGCGAAGATAAACTCGTACCACCAGACCTTCCCCCGCTTGAAGACCGCCATGTTACGCTTCCACCTTCCCCGGTTCCTCTTCTTCGAGAAGCCGATTCATCCAGGTCTGCCACGCTTCCGGGTCCGCCGTGGTGCCCGCTTCCGCCGCCATCCGGTTCCAGTCCGGTTCCGCATGGACCCGGATGTAATCCCGCTCCGGGTCCTTCGGGACGAAGGTGAACGCCATGAACAGATCGAACCACCGCGCCACCGCAAACGCCTGTTGCATGGTGCATCCGAAGCGAAGCGCCAAACGCGCGAAGGCTTCAACGTTCCCGGTCCGCCGCGCTTCGTTCATGAAGTCGATAACCGCCGCTTCGCCTATCTCCGCTATCAGGTCGGGAGTGTCCGGCAGTTCCGCAATCTCGGAAAGCTCGCCAAGGTCCATCGCGCCCGTCAGATCAACCGCCGGTATCGGCGCCCGCCCGCGTCCGGCCTTCTGCCGAAGGTTCCCCCACCAGCCGCCGCGCCATGAACAGACGTTCGCCTTCACCCATGCCACGGCTTCCGCCCGGTTCACTCTTCCGTCCGGCCTCACGGGAAGCCCCATCCCGCACAATTGCGAGATGCGCGCGCGGGACAAGTCCAGTTCCCGCGCCAACTCCGCCTTCGTAATCACGTCAGACATTGAGAACCCCCGTGAAGTGGAAACCTGTTAAGTGGATTTTCCGCCCTGTCACTAGCGCCGTGGTGCCATCGGCATACCCCCGGCGGAAGTTCCATGACAAGGACCCGCCGCCCGCTGTCATTGCTTTCGGTCCCCTTCGTCTTCGAGTTCCCGCCTCAGTTGCTCTTGCCGGTCCGCCGGCAGTTTCTCCAGTTCGGCTTTCAGTTCGGCCACCTTCCGCTCAAACCATGCCCGATCCTTCTTCGGCCCCGTGTTCTTCGCTTTGCCTGTCCGCTTCTTCATGCCCGCCCTCGAATCTTGCCGCTTCCCCCAATACCGCACCTTCAAAAACTACAGAAACCCCGCCTATGCCGCCCGGAGTGCTTCCGCCACATACTGAAAGCGCCATGCCGTCCCGCGCCGGGTGGTGAAGCCCTGCCGGTTCAGTTCGTCCGCAATCCGCCGGGTCGTGTGGCCTGCCGCCTTCAGTTCCCGGATGCGGGACAGGATGCCTTGCTCCGTCGGGTCCGCTTCCAAGTGCAAGCCGTCCGCCGCCGCGCGGTATCCAAAGGGGACCGTCCCCACCCGCTCGCCGTTCGCACGCTTGTGGTGCATGGCGTCCCGCGTCCGCTCTCCGATGGCTTCCCGCTCCCACTGGGATACCGCCGTCATGATGTTGAGCACCAGTCGGCCCGCCGCCGTGCCCGTGTCCAGGGATTCGGCTACGCTCACCAGGGACACGCCGCGCCGGGTGAACCGCTCCAACAGTTCGGCAAGGTCCTTCACGCTTCGGGTGAGCCTGTCCAACTTCGCGATGATGACGATATCCACGGCGCCGGCATCCACCAGGGAGAGAAGCCGCGCCATGCCCGGACGATTCAGGGACTTTGCGGATTCGCCCGCGTCAATGATGACTTCCGCCAGTTCCGCGCCTTGCACCACCGCCATAGCGCGGACTTTCTCCGATTGCGCTTCGAGCGAAACGCCGAAGTCCGCCTGTTTCTCCGTGCTCACCCTGACGTATCCGATTGCCTTCATAACAACAATTATACCTAAACCCCCTATAGGTATCAAGAGAGAACAATGGTTCGCTACCAAAACCGGGTTAAGATGAGTGCATGGCGAAGAAAAGGCTTCCGCCCGAAGTTCTGGAGTACTTCCGCAAGCAAGGCGCGAAGGGTGGAAAGATCGGCGGGAAGCGTTCCCTTGAAACCATGACGCCAGAGGAACGCGCGGCCCGCGCGAAGAAGGCTTCCGCCGCCGCCACCGCTGCGCGCAAGGCGAAGAAGAAGCACTCCAAAGGGTGAGCCACGCCCGCCGCTTGTCATCCAACGGTGCGGTTGCATGACAAAACCTCTCACCCAAACAAGCCCGTGAGGTCGAACATCCGTTCCTCTTTGATTGCCGCCGGGTCTGTCTTGCCCACTTCTTCAGGTTCCAGAGTGCCGATGCCCTGAAGCACGGCAAGAGCCGCTTTCAACCGCACCCCCGCCGGAATCTCTGTTCCAGTGAGCATTTCCCGCACGGTCGATACCGCCGACTCCGCCAGTCCCCGCAGTTGCGCGCGCATGGCGTCCATTTGTTCCCGTTTCGCCCGGTTCAGTTCGGCCTGAAAGGTGGCATCGGACTTGAGCCAAAGGTAGAAGGTAGTCCGGTCTACATTCGCCTGCTTCGTCGCGTCCGTGACGGTTGCGCCCCGTACTAACGCCGTGATTACTTCGGCCTGTTGTGGCGCAAGTTCCAATGTTGATTCTGTCGAGTTCTGTTGATTCCGTCTCATGTGCTTCTGTCCTTTTGCGGCTTCGCCGCTCTCATCGTAAATTGCCTTCCGCCGCGCGATAAATGGCGCGGATTCGTTCGCAAAGGTTCCGAAGGTCTTCTGGTATCCCCACCATCCGGAAGCCCCGCCGCGCGGCTTCTTCGGCGTAGTTCATCGCATCCAGAAGTTCTTCGTCCAACTCTTCAAGCGGGTGCCCAATGAAGACGGGTCCGTATTGCTCCCGGCCCCGCCGCCACTTTGCCGCCCGCGCCTCTTCGATGGGAAGGTGAACCAGTTTCTCAGCCATTGCCGCCCGCCTTCCGTTCGCCGTGCCGGACGGTTGCCGCCGTGATGCGGCCCAATTTCCCGGTGGCGCCGTGCTCTTGGAAAACACGGTTCAGCGCCGCCGCCTTCCACTCCGCCCACGGGGTTCCCTTTGAGCACCAGCCCATTTCGTTCAGCATCCGGTCCCGGACCTTCCAGGGTTCCGCCGGGTGCTGTTCCATTGCGGCAAGCACGTTCATGGGGACGGGTTCACCATCCACCCGCCGCAACTTGTACCGCATGGGGACGCCGGCCCCATCCAGGTAGCGGACGGGTAGCCCGTCCGATCCGAAGGTGCGAAGCGCCCCGCGGACTTCCGGCCCGTCCAAATCGCTCCACAAGCCGATGGTTGCGCCGGCATCAAGAGCCATGATGCGGACTCCGGCCCGGTTCAGCACGGCGGACGCGCGCGCCAACTCCGCCGGGTCCGGCCCCGCTTCAATCTCAGGAGATTCGGCGGAAGTGGCACCTACAAAAACTACAGAATCGGTTTCTGATGTTTTTGTAGGTTCGGTATCCGCCGATTCCGCCAAGATGCGCGAATTCGGTTTCCATTCCATCCATCGGCTTCGGGTTGCCGGGTGAGTGCTCATTCCCACACCCCCGGATTCACTTCGTAGCGATTGGACGGACGCCCACGGCCCAAAGGGTCGGATGATTCGCCGCACACGTCCCGGACCCATCCGGCATCCTGAAGTACTTCCGCGGCCTGCTTCACCGCTTCAGGCGAGTCCAGACCGCTCCACCCCTTCAAGTACACATCCCGGCAAGAGAAGAAGCCATCCGTCCCCACCTTCCGGTGTTTGATCTTGTCCGCCAGTTCCCGCGCGGCCCGCAGTTGCGGAGTTACGATGCACGAATAGACCCGCCGCGCGTGGGACTCCAGGTATTCGCACCATGCCGCCGCCTGTTGCGTGTGGCGAAGCGAAACCGTATCGGCACCCCCGTTGCCCGCCGCCGTTTCTGCCAGGTGGAAGAGAACCGCGAGAGCCGGCATCAGCTTCCGGTACTTGCTCAAGTGGGAAACGAGAGCCGGGTGGAGTTCGTCGCCGCGAATCTTTGCTTCGAGTTCAGCAAGCCATTCGATGAAGAGTTCCTGTGCATCGGTGGCGAAGCGAAGGCGCGCCGGGTTCTCTATGTCCAACTCCACCAGCTTGCGGAAGACCCGCGCCGCCTGTTGCTCGGAAGCCGCATCGGGCGCCCGGTCCACATAGTTCCAATCGGGCGCCGTGTCCGGCCACACCAGCAATTGAAACCGCTGAATCAATCCGTCATTGCTGGGACCGTCTTCGAGTGCATCCACCAGGTAGGAGCGAAGCCGGCCCGGTTGGATGCCACCCAGCATGGACATGCAGCACGCTTCAACGTGAATGGTGCCACGTCCAATCCGGTCTATCGTGTGCCCGGTGTCCCCGTTCCACGCTTGCAGACAGAAGGCCCGTTCACCTTCCCGTCCCGCCCGGTCCAATTGACTCCACCAGCCCGTGAGTTCATCCCGGATTACCAGGATGCCCGCCGGGTTTTCGCTCATGGTCTGGTGAAGTGCCTCAAAGGTGGCATCATTCACGATCAGCCGCCGCAACTTCGGTTCCTCGGGTTCGTCTTCCGGCCTGTCGGGTGCCGTGTTCCCCTTCTTCGATGCCGCCTTGTACTGTTCTTTCCACGCCGCGCGCCGAAGCTCGTATTCCTCTTTCTCCCGCGCGTAGTCTTTCAGCGCCTCTTCGTGCTCCTGCCGCCATTCGGTCTGGATCTGATTCAAGGGACGGGTTGCCGCCTGAATGACAGGGGACTTCATGAAACCCGGTGGCGCGATGATGCCGCCCCAAAGGTTCGGCACAATTACCCATCCGGTATCGTTCGCCTTCGGCTGAATGACAGACCGCCGGTTTACCGCGCCCGCAAGACAGAGCACCATCACCACCGCCGGATAGTCCATCGGCACTTGCATACGGTCCGCCACGTCCGCCACCAGGGGACGGAAGGAATCCGGCAGAAGGTCTTCGGAGAAGGCTTGCACGGGCGGAAGTTCGCTTTGAATCGGTTCCGGCTTCGGCCAATCGTCCGCCGCTTCCGCGCGCGCCTGGTGGCGCGGTTCGTCTTCCACCAGTCCCCACCGCAACCGCAGCTCGGAGAGAACCGCCGCGTCCATCGGCGCCGCCGCTTCGGTCAGTTCGCTGAACCGCTCGAATGTGCCGCCCGCGTCCCGCCAATCGGTAACGTCACCCTTCGCCGGCAAGCCGGGAAGCTCCACGATGCGGACGGAAGCCGCCGCGCTCAACAGTGCCGCCGCAACCGCCGCCGCGTGCTTCCGGCCCGGTTCGTCATTGTCCGGCAGGATGACAACGTGCCGGCCCCGGAAGTAGTCCGCCCATCCCGCGTACAAGGTGCTGTTGCCGGACCCGCCGGGATTGCAGGACGCCACCAGTCCCCATGCTTCCAGGGTGTGAACGTCTTTTTCCCCTTCGGGAAGGTAGACGGTTGCGGCGTTGAGCAACTTCGGAAGCCGGTAAGGGACGCGCGGGCAAACCCGGAAGCGGTATTCCGCGCCGTCATAGTCGGTATAGTCCGCTGCGCGCTTCCAAGTGGTCTTCCCGGTTGCCCGCGCCGCCCTGTCATCGGGAAGGTACTTGCCTGCATCCAGCCCCACCACGATCCCGCCGGCCTCAACTCCGCAGGTCCGCTCCGGGTCCGTGGTGCCCGCCGCTTCAACTCCACTCGGGCGGACCTGAATGAAGGTCTTCGTTCCGTCCGGCTTCAGGTAGCGGACAACCTCGAAGAGAAGGCTTTCGTCCCGATCCACATACGGGTAGCGCGCCATTTCCCGCCACCCACCCGCCGTGTGGGTGGATTTCGTAGTTTTTGTAGGTGCCGTGCCCGCCGAATTTCCATTCGTGCGGGTGTGCCGGTGTTCGGGTTCGATCCGCCCCACCAGCCGGAAGACTTGGGCCTTCCGGGTCGGGAAGTCCCCGCCGGTCAGAGCCGCTTCGAGTTCCAGAATGTCCCCGCCACGCCCACAGGTGGAATGACAGAACCACCGCCCGGTGTCCGGTTCCACCGCGAAGCTATCGTTCTTCCCCTGGTGGATCGGACAGGCGCCGCGCCACTCCGCCGCGCGCCGTTGTTTCAGGTGCGGGACGCGCGCCGCATAGTAGGTGGAGACTTCGCCGGAAGTGAAAGTTATGATGGAAGTGTTCAGCATCCCGCAGTCCCCTTTTCGGTTCCGGCCCGATGGTTCGCCGCCATCGGGCTTTCCCGCTTACTCATTGGGCCTCCGCCAGGTGCTCACCGCCGGACGGACGGGATTCGAGCCACGCCGAAATGTCTTCGGACTTGTAGCGGACCGCCGCCCCAATCTTCAGGTACTTCGGTCCCTGACGAAGAAGGCGCCAGCGACGGACGGACGCGACGGACAAGCCGGTGATGCGCGCCACGTCATGCTCATTCAGTAGTGTTTCGATGCTGTTATTTGCCGTTGCCATTTGATCCTTTCTCGGGTGGGTTTCTTGCCCGCCCAAGAGAAGGATTGAGTACCACGCTTAGCGTGGGGCAATGCAGGGAAATGCGTGGGGATGCGTGGCCTTGCGTGGAAAGTTACTTCAGGTGCGGCTTTTCGGCCAGAATCCGGGTAAAACGTTGGTTCGCGGTTTTGTTCGGGTGTTCCAAGTCGTTCCGTTCCCACCGTTCAAACTCGGTGCGGGACTTGTACCGCGCCGATTTCCAGATATCGGTTCTGGTGATGCGCTTCTTGGTTTGGTTGAACACGTCTTCGATATAAGCATCCACCGCCGCGCGCCGGTCCGCCGCGTTACCGTCCGTCGGGTTCACCGCCGGCCCCGTTTCCATGCGGGTCGGTTCATTCCCGCTCGGTTCCGCCGCGCCTGCTTGTTTCGCTTCCGGGAAGCCGCCCTCCGCCGCGTGCTTCCACGCTTCGGCCTGTAGTTTCAGAGCCGCGTGGGTTAGGGCTTCGCCCGTGATTGCGCCAACGTGCCACACGGAAGCCCGGTCCTTCTCGGGAATCTCCACCCACGGGTTCGCCCGCATGACGAACAACGCAAATGCCCGATCTAGTTCTTGACGCATCGGGTCCGCCAACCATCGGTACTGGCTCAAGCCGCAATGGACGAACCGCGCAATATCGGAGCGCAACTCAGCCTCAAATTCTTGCGCGGACCCGCAAACCGTCATACACTCCCGCGCCACCAGATTGAATTGATGGGTGACAAAATCCCGGAGAAGTTCCGCGTCATGAATCGGTCCGCTTTTGTTCGCCTCACGTTCCACCTTCGGCAGGTACTCCGCCATGAACGCCGCCGTTGCCGCTTCCATCCGGACAAGTGCAGCTTTCGGCAACCGCGCGATTAGGGGCTTCGGTCTGGATTCGTTGCCTGCCGGTGCGCTTCTGGCCTGACTAATCGCCTCCGCCCTCCAATGCGCGATACGTCCCGCCAACTTCCCCCTGTGAACCGATCCGATGATGCGGCCTTCGATAGTGCCAAGTCTCTCTTCAATTATTCGGAGAGTCGCTTCATCCAGCTTAGGTTTGAAGGTGCTCTCCAGTCCCGGCAGGATGTCATCGCACCAGTCTCTTAGGGTTGTCACGTAACGTTCAATGTCCCCACGGCCTCTGACTTCCGTCAGAAAGACACGGGCAACATTGTCGAGCCGTTCAAGAATGTAGGCTTCAACCCGTTCTCGAATTCTGTCGGGTGCCAGGTCGGTTTCGGTGTCCTTGCAGAAGCGTTCGAGACTGCGATTGTCCGCTTCCTCTATCTGCCACCGTATGTCATCAAAGACAGAATCGGTCATCGCTCCCTTTGCGATTCCCTGAATGAAGTAGCCGCCCCTGGGTAGGGTGCCCAGCCTTCGCCCCGGTTCATGACGCCGGAACTAGGCGGCCAATCCCAAACATATCATGTCTCGATTGTTGCGGCTTCCACTGTGGGGATTTTTGTGGGGGCACCATTTAGAACCGCCTGCGGTTGCCTTCCGAATCGCGCGCAAGGGTGAGTAATCGCCACGCTGAAGCCGGGTTTACCTGTCCCGGTGGAAGCTATTGCGACTGAGCAAGATAGAGCACCCTGTGGGGACCGACAACACCCTTGCAAGTGATTGGAAATACAGCTACTTAGGTAGCTGTTAACCGAAGGGTTGTAGGTTCGAGTCCTACCTGAGGAGCCATCTCCAAGCGCAACCCTCCTCGAAGTCCAGTTCCCTTGTTGTGTACTCACGGGCTTCGGCGGAGCAATGAAATCAATTACTCGGCGGTCGTTACGTCGATACGCACTGAAATCCTTGCGATCGATTGTCAGAACCTGGGATCTCACGTGCAACTCGCTCATGACGACGATGGACGCGTCGGCCAAGTCCATTTGGCCATATCGCTGCATCAGGGTTCGGATCCCTGGCCAGTGCGCCGACATATCAAATCCCAGTTGAATCGCGCCGCGCTCGAGCAGTTGGAACAAGGGGTCGACCGCCACGCCGTCTTCGCGTAGAAAGTACAGAACCTCAGTGAGCACGGGTTCGGACACCAGCATCGGAGGCCGCACCTGTTTCATCACTGCGACCGCCCAAACATGATAAGGATTGTTTCGATTGAGATACGCCAGGAGTGGACCGGTGTCGCAGATTGTGATCAACATCAGCGCCGAAATCTGGGGCGGTCGTTCGTCGCAGGCTGCCGGCCTCCGTCCACGATGCCGGCGAGATCGGCGGTGATTGTGTAGACCGACTCACCAGCAGCCGGAGCCTCGACGAGTTGTCGAACGAGCGCGGCGACACTACGTCCGCTCTGGCGAGCTTGCAGCCTGAGTTGCCGCACGGTTTCCACTGGGAGCTTGATCGTAATGCCCTTCATGGCGCCCATAGTGAAACGGTAACTCACTTCTGACAGATCGGCAACACTGCTCGGACAAGTCCGCGATCCGCTCCCCGTAAGGTCCGAAAACTGGATGCGCCTGCATTTGGGACGTTTCGCGGCCGTCCTCCTCGACCGGGGATAATAAGCAATCCGATGCTGAAGCCTCTGGATCCGTTCCGTTCCTGCTGATCGCGGTCGCCGGCTGGATGAATCAACGCCATCTGCAGGTCATCGACTATCTTCGACCGACACTGCCGACGGCATCCTCTATGGCAAACGATACCTGATCCACGACCGCGATCCTCTGTTCACCGCAGAGTTCTTCGAGATCCTTAGCAGCGCCGGCGTGAAATCAGTAGAATTGCCGCCGAAGTCGCCCAATCTGAATGCCCACGCGGAGAGATTCGTACGGAAATCAAAGCATCCTGCTTGGACCGGATGATCCTCTTTGGCGAGCACTCGCTGAGGCGCGCCACCGCGGAGTTCGTAAATCAGTATCTGAAAGAACGCAATCACCAAGGACTCGACAACCGGCTCATCGACCCGGAGCCGTGCTGCGGCGGGAAGACGGGGATAGTCGAGCGTCGGCAGCGTCTGGGCGGAATGCTCAACAACTATTACCGCGCCGCGGCCTGAGCAAGAAGTCTGTTGTCATCGCGTTGACCGCGGCATACTGCCGTCCCATCGCCGGACCCAATGTGCGCACCAGATCATCTCGCGAGCCGATGGACATTCACACGAACAATCGGACATTCGCGGTTATCGACGATCTCTGAAGAGCGCCGTGCTACGACATCGCCGGTTGTTTGCGACTGGACGATGCTCTCGCCCGTTCCCGGGCGGAGCACCCCCGAACTTCCAACACTGCCGGTGCTCGGAGGCGGGTCTGGCTCGTGCGAGCTATTGGACCGGCAAGGCTTCCGTTCGGAGCGTCTTCGTCCCGCGGGCGCGGTCACCTCCCAAAGACGCACCTTGAGCAAAGTCGTTCTGTGGGCACGTCCGGCCTCGCCGCTTGATAAAGATAGCGCCGATCGGCTAACGTTGTCCTGGAGTTGCACTCTGGACGTCCACCTGATCAACGGCACATACGAGTGGTTCTGGCACTACTACGCGCTGCCGTCCGCGAGGGACCGGTACGATCGCGAGGTTGCCGGGGCGCGAGGAGTTCTCGCGTCAGTGCTCGGCATGGTCGGCGCGGGAGCTACGCACCTTGCTGTAGCGACCGATCACGTCATCGAATGCTTCCGCAATAGGCTGTGGCCGGGCTACAAGACTGGCGACGGGATTGAGCCCGATCTCCTGGCCCAGTTCAATCTCCTCGAAGAGACCCTCTCTGCGGCCGGCTTCGTTGTTTGGCCCATGACCGAGTTCGAGGCGGACGACGCGCTGGCGGCCGCCGCAGGAACGGCTGTCCAGGATGCTCCTGTTGAGTGCGTGATCATATGCACCCCCGATAAGGATCTTGCGCAGTGCCTGCGTGGCGCGCGTGTCGTTCAGCTGAATCGTCGGACGAGAGTCACTCTTGATCAGGCCGGCGTCATCGGCAAGTTCGGCGTCTCGCCAGGTTTTATTCCCGACTATCTGGCACTGATCGGCGACTCGGCGGACGGCTACCCTGGCTTACCTGGATGGGGAGCGAGATCGTCGGCGGCTGTTCTCGCCAAGTTCGCCCATCTCGAATCGATCCCGACGGACTGGCGCAATTGGGGCGTGAACACCGCGAACGCCAGTGCCCTCGCACGCACGCTCTCCAGTGAGCGCGAGCGTGCGCTGCTGTTCCGAACGCTAGCGACGCTCCGCACCGGCTTCGCCCTATTTGCCGATGTGGACGAACTACAGTGGCGCGGCCCCGGGCCCGGCTTCGACGAATTCCGGGCAAGACTCGCCGCAGCCACCACCGGTGCGACGAAGAACGTTGGCCGTCGGTCCTCACCACACTCCGACTCTCGCTCTGGACCCGGAGTCTCCCAATGACGCAGACCCGGTACCCGGCGGCGAGGGCAGCGGCCACCCGCATCCGTGCTCATTTTTTGCGGCACCTCGCCACCTTCGCGCAACATCACCGAGAAAGGGCCCCCACGCCCGATATCGCCGCGATTGAGGCGATTATCGAAGCGGCTTTCTGGGCTAGCCTCCGGCGCGAGGAGGGCTACGTGCCGCGAATTTCGCTCGCCTTAGTTGAGCCGGCAGCAGTCAAATCGTCGCTCAAGTTCGAGCGGCGGCTGCCCCTCTCAGCTCAACCGCTCACGCGCCTGGCGCCCGCTGTGGAGCGACCGGGCGTTCACCTCGGCGTCTCGCGCGACGATGAGCAGTTCTTCGTCTGGGGCGCGACGCGCGACCTGCCACCGCTCAGCCTAGTGCTTGAGGTCGTCGCTGCCGGCCTGCTCGTCGTCAAGCACAGCCGCGGGGACGAAGCCGAGAAGTTTGTGAACGTCGCGGTGCTTCAGGGCGATGAAGTCAAGATGATCGACGAGCAGTCCGCGCGCTTGCCGGACTGCCCGGGCCTTTTGACATCCCTTCTCGGCTTCGATACCCAGCACGCCTCAGCCGAGTCCGTGAGTACGCTCATTCGTCTCGCGGTCTCGATGCGCGCCCACGGCCGCGGTGGTTCCCTACTCGTCGTGCCTTCCAAAACCGAACCGTGGCGGGAATCGCTGTTGCAGCCGATTCTCTACGCCCTCGTCCCCGCCTTTTCTGCGCTTGCCGAGTTAGTACAGGACTCCGCCGGTGAGGACCCGAATCGACGCTGGGCACCTGCGCTCGGACGCGCCATCGAGGTTGTTGCCGGCCTAACCGCAGTGGATGGCGCCACCGTGATGACTGACTGCTACGAAGTGCTCGCGTTTGGCGCCAAGATAGTGCGTCGGCGCGGATCGCCCCAGGTAACAGAGGTGCTACTTTCGGAGCCGGTCGAAGGTAACCGCGTCGAGGTCGTCGAGCCAGGGCAACTCGGCGGCACGCGTCACCTGTCAGCGGCGCAATTCGTAGGGGACCAGCAGGACGCGCTGGCACTTGTGGCCTCGCAGGATGGCCGGTTCACAGTCTTCGCTTGGTCACCCTGCGAGAACATGGTCCACGCGCATCGCATCGATACTCTCCTTCTATAGCGTGTCGCCCGCTCCAGTTCTCCCCCACGCTCAAGCACGGGCATCATGTGCATTCACGGGATCCTCCACGGCGATTCCGGGCAAAATCGTCACGATCGCTTCCGATAGTGGATCATCTGCGGGCGATCCCAGTTCAGTCCCGAGCGCAATGCCGCACGTGGACACCTTCGCAACTCCGTGAAGCGCATCAGGACACGCCGGCAGCGAGGGCATCGGGCGTTCAGGAACAGCAGGATTACCAGAGTGACCGTGGACGCGGCCACGGCCAAACACAATTTCGCGGTTGAGATGGTCGTCGGAATCGGCCAGTGTCTCCCCTCCGCCTGAGAGACATACACGGTCACGATGAAGGCTATGCAGAGCAGAATCGTGAGCCGCATGGCCCGCCTGCGCGCACGTCCAAACTCCTCTCGGACTCCCGGCCCGAGAGGCGCATCGAGCTCTGGCTCGGGTAAAGGTGGATCAGCATTCCGCGGTTCGAGAAACACCAGCGTCGCAACCCGGGCAGAGCCCATCGCACCCAGCGCAGCACCTGCAGCCATGCCCAACCAACCGCGCCCAAAGAATGCCCCCGCGGTGGCTCCAACTAACGGGCCGAACACGATGAGCAGAACACTGTGACTCAGGTCCAGCAGGAATCGTCACCAACCTCGTCACGCTGCTGCGCGACATTCCGGCGCTTGTAACCGAAGTGGGTGGCGACGCCGCGCGCATCTATCCGTACCACGACTCGTACCCGAAGAACATCAGCCTCGCGCATGCGATTCACCAGATGCCCGCCCCGGCAATCATGGCGGTGTGGCAGGATATGCCAGGGAGCAACAGGCGCAGTGGCAGGGGAACGTCGTCGATCCGGAACGCCGGGCCGCTATCGAGGCGGCGATCGCCGAACGCACGCGATCGGAAATGACTCCGCTGGCTGGGCTGAAGCCGGAAAACGACGCACAGAAGCTCGCCGTCGAAAACGCCAAAACCGCTATCGAAAAAGATGCCATCGGCGAACGCGGGAGGCTCGAACAGCAGGACCAGCAGAGGCGCGAGGCCGCGGAGGACCGCGCGTTGAGCGTGCGTCTCCAGGGCGTCGATCAACGACGGAACATAGAACTGGCCCAACTGGAACAGATCGACGCTGTCACGCTCCAGGACAAGGTCCGCGTGGAGCAGTTGAAAACCGATATCGAAGTCCGCGCCATCAAGGAGCGGGCGAAGATCGAAATCGAGCAGATCGATCTGCTCACACAACGGCAGGCCATTGCTGCGCAGCGGGCGGCAATGGCACAAGGGATTTTCTACCAACCGTACCTCGACCAACTGGCCGGCCAGATCCGCGACCTGGGCCAGCAGGAAAAGGACGCCCTTCAGAAGGCCACGGCGTCGGAGGTCAACGTCACCCAAGTCAAGGGCGCGGCGGAAACCCGGAAGCTCGTGACCGATCACTACAAGAGCATCTTCGATTCGCTGAAGCAGCAGGCTGGCGGCGTGTTCGACGCGCTCGTCACGAAGTCGCAGTCGGTCTGGTCTGCCATCGCGAACTCCTTCAAGACCGCGATCCTCACCGCGATCAAAGACGTGGTGACCTCGCGCGTCGCGGCCATGCTGATGCAGTTGTTCACCGGTCAGAAGGTATCCCTCGCGGGCGGTGGCGCCGGTGCCGGCGGATCTGGCGGTATCCCAGGCGGCCTTCTTGGCGTCGGGACGATCCCGGTGTTCGGCGGTAACTCTGGCGGCGGCAGCCCGATGTCCGGACCCATGGGCGGGAACCCGGTGATCCTCTCTGCAGCGGCTGCGGCCGGAGGCATGGCCGCGCCTGGCGTCGGGATCACGGGCACCGGCGCTGCTGGTGCCGGTGCTACTGGCGGCGGGTCGGGCGCCACGGCTGGCGGCCTGTTCAATTTCGGCGGCATGGCTGCGGGCTGGAAGGGCATGCTCACCCAACTTGGGAACATCGGGTTCAAGCCGGAGCGGTGGCGCGTCGACGAGTTCGGCAACATGACCAAGATCGCGAACGCGAAAGGCATCGGCGGAATGAACGGCGGCGCGCTCCTGGCGGCTGGCGCGATGCTCGCGATGGACGGACTGCGGCGCGGCGGTTGGCTCAGCGTCGGCGAGACGACTGCGGGCGGCGCGATGATCGGCGCGAAGTTCGGCGGGCCGTTGGGCGCGGCGATTGGCGCCGGAGTCGGGTTCCTGGCAGGCGTCGTGCGCCTGTTTGTGAAGGGAGCAACGGAGAAAGCGCGCGAGAAGGTCAAGGCGCTGTACGGCGTCGACATTCCCGACAAGGGTGTGATTCAGCAGATCGTGGACACCGCCAAGTCCGCATTCGGCGGCAACCTCGATTTGGCGATCCGCTCGCCGCAGATCCGCGATCTGATCCAGCTATACGCCATGTCCATCGGCCAAAAACCGACCGGCATGCCCGGAGCCGTCACGCCGCTGTCGCTGGTGGAAACCGGCGGCGGGCAGTACCAAGCGAGCCAGTATCAGAACGGGCAACCGCTCGCTGGCCTGGCTGGTCTCCCATCGCTCGACTCGGTCGGCGGCGGTGTGGCGTCGAACGCGGGCGGGACCATCGTTTTCCCGCTGCAGATCGACTCGCAGACAGTCGGCAATGTGGTCATTCAGAACGGTCGCGTCGTGACGCAGGGAGCCATTTCCGCGATGAAGAGCAACGCCGGCCGGCGAGAGATGACCGCTCTGCAGTTGAGCCCCGGAACGTTGGTGACGTAGTTATGCAGAACGTTCCTTCTCAATCGCTTCATGCAGGAGCATTTTGATGTAGGTCTGGTACGGGATGCCTTTGCGAAACGCGAGATCCTTTGCGGCCTCGATATCCGGCTCCGGCAGGCGCATTGTCACGGTCTTGAGCGCGACCTTGCGCCGTTTCGCGGTTCCGCCTGCAATGCCGCGCCGCATGATCTCCGTGGCGATTCGCTTGCCCTCACGGCTTTCCCACCAATCGGCCTCTTGATCGGTGGCGCGGAATTTTGGAATCGTGATTGGTTTCATTTCCTTGGGCATTGGTTTACTTGTCCTCAAAGTACATGCGCTGCTGCCACTTCGGCATTCGGTAGCCGGTGACTACCGGTACGGCTTTGCCGCGCAGAGTGTAGATGATCGTTAACAGCCGTCCTTTTGCGGTGCGTCCAAAACAAAGCACCCGATCTTCGCTGGAGTGCTCCTGAAGTTCTTGTACGAGTGGTTCGATTTGGATCGTTCCTCGGCTTCCTGTGGCGTAATCTTATGCCGCGCCAGGTGCCTGGTGTTTTCGGCGTCCCAAATGAACTTCACGATTGTCATTGTAAATACATTGCAAATATAAGTCAAAGGCTCCTTTCGAATGCCCGGATCGGTCCAGAACGCCGCGCCCACAACGGTGCTGCCGCAGTCCTTGGCGCGTGCTTTCGCTCACGAGCGGGCGTATGGGCCATTCACGTTCTGGGGACGGGGTCACCACAACGAACCGTTCATGCCGGGGGACCGGACGTGCTCGGGCGGCGCGTACACGTTCCAGGTTCGGGCGCGCTCTCGGCGCAGGACAACGTCGCGATCCCGATGAAGATTCACGACGACGCCTCCGTGCGGTGCGTGTTCGCTTACGTGCAGCAGGTGACGACGGACGGGCAGTCCGCTTATGTGGAAGTACTCGACCGACGACGGTGGGACCTGGAACATTCTGGAGAAGATGGGCATCGCTCAGATGCTTCCAGACGGAGCAAAGAGCACCTATGACTTCCTGGTGGGCGAGGGCTATGGGAAGCCGGAGACGCGCCGCCTGCCGTACAACGGCTACGGATTGGTCAGCACCGGCGCGATCACTGGCAGCGGTTCGGTGCAGACCATCGCGACGGCCTCTTACGATGGCTCGACCACCGGGCTCGAGGTCGGGCGCTTCATCTCCTTCGATCTGAACGGCGCGACAGAGGAGTGCGTAGAGATTCTGGCGCTGGACGCGGCGGCGCAGACTTTCAACGCAGTCGTGGTGAGAGACCACCCGGCGTGCGCATTGCGGCCGTGCATCTGGCCGACGCCGATCCTCGCCGAGGGCAACGTGCTCGCGTCCGACATCAAGTCTGTTGCGTCGCCGGATCCGGGTGCGGATCTGACCGTGGTGATCCAAACGTGAGCAAGGGTTAGGTCTCTTAGTGATCAATAGAGAACGTCGCCGGATGACTGAGCACGAATGGCACTACGGAGATCAGCAGGGCTCATGACGTTGGCAGCAGTGTTCGAAATGCCAAATCGCACGAGCTTCATCGTCATGAATTCTGAAAACGGCGATGTCATCTGTCTTGCCGAGTCCGCCGTGCTCGTAAAACACGAGGCAAATGGAGTTGTTGGTTGCGACAGACTTCAGTCGGCGACGAGGCAATCCATCCCGAATCACATCCGTGGCGTTCCACGGCCACGCGCCAGGCTCGACCATCGAGAACTTGTGCTCGTTGCTTGATCCTTGAGTTGCCTTCGCGAAAGCATTCTTGACGGAATCCGGAATGTCCGACACCCCGTGGCCTACCCGAAAGTCCCCAGGCTTCTCGAGGGCAGAAAGGAGCTCCCTTGGCATGGCCACCTTCACGTCAAGGATCCTCGGCGCATCGTCAGCGACATGACTCGCTTTCAACTGCTCGTTGAGTTGGTGGTCTTTAAGTCTCAGGTACCAGTTGAACGAGGCGTAGGCCAGAAGTGACACGGCGGCACACGAAATCAGCAATCCGGCGAGCTTGCTCGGACTCCGTTTCATCGAACATCTCAAGTCTACTCTGGGGACCAAAGTAATGCCAACGGCCGCGTGGCGCGCAAGCTGGGCAAGAGCGAATCCCTGGTCAGCATGGTGCGCCGCATCGTCCAAGGTGGCTGATGCAATCGAGGAAGAGGCCCGGCTGATGTTCGACGAATGGGCCCAGATGCAGCGCGCCAAGCGCGCCAGGGCGACGAGCCATTCCTGAAGCCGCCCGCGCCGACATCGCCGGAGGCCGCATCGTTCTTCAGGCGCCGCTTGCGGCGACTCTATTGTGCGGCCGGATTCCCGGCGCCCGCTGGGACCGGTGCCTGCATGCCTGGACATATCCCGCCACTGAACGGCATGCCAGGATGATCACGGGCGCGATCCGGAAGCTTCAACCGACGGCAGCCTTCAGCGCTCTCACCGAAGAACCGGTTGCCGCTGATGTTCTCCCAGAACATCCGGCCGTCCCTGAAGCTGCCAGCACCGATTTGCCGCAAGGCTTGACCGTGCTCCCGTGGCGGCATCAGTTGACGGCCTTCAGGTTCTGCGTCGCGAAATTCGCGGCTGGTCTGTTCGGCCTGCTCTTGGTTATGGGCATGGGTGCCGGGAAGACCCTCGTCGCGCTCATGCTGATGCTGGACCGGAAGGCGATGCGCACGCTGATCGTATGCCCCCTTCGCGTCGTGCCAGTTTGGCTCACCCAGATCCAAAAGTACGTCGCGATTCCCCTCGTTGCTGTCGCTCTGGACGACAGCTTCGGCAGCGTGCGCCGGAAACAGGAAATCGCTAACGAGAAGCTGCGGCTGGCGGAAGGTCGCGGGCGTCCCATTCGTCTGCATCATCAATTACGACTCCTTCTGGCGGCAGCCATTCAACGAATGGGCCGAGAAGCAGCGGTGGGATACATTTTTCATGGACGAAGCACACCGCATCAAATCCGCCAGCGGCAAGGCGTCGCTTGCGTGCAAGCGGATGCGGCCCCGGGCAGCCATCCGTGTCGGGATGACCGGTACTCCGATGCCACACAGCCCGATGGATATTCAGCCGATTCTGCGAGCCATCGATAGCACGGTCCTGGGGCCTTCGTTCTCGGCCTTCCGGCAACGGCACGCCGTGATGGGCGGCTATAGCCGACGACGAGTAGATCAAAGCCACCAGAGCGCTCGAACTCGACGATACTCTTTACCTCATGGCCGCTGACGATCGAGGTCTCGTGTGAAGCTCCCATCATTGCCGCGCGGCGTCTGGCGTGGGCCCCGAGTTGGCCGAAGTAGCTGTCTTCGTCTCGACAATCTGATCCACGATGACGGCGTGCTTGGGGAGATCCTCTTCGACGCTGATCATGTTTAATGTTGCGCCAGGCGTTTGTAGAGCCAGGATGACGGCTACGTCGAAGGCGCGCTGCGCTCCGTCGAAACCATCGTGCGCGATCAGGATCTTCTTATACATGCTGCGCGGGGGCGTTCCTTTGGCAACGAATCATCTCCACATCGGAGACGCCGATAACGCCAGTCTTCATCATGTCCTCCACGGCCGGGATCAGACGTTCGATATTCTCGGCCACGTCCACAATGATGATCACGATCGGCTGATCGTGAGATATCAAATGGTGCTTATGGATTTCCGCCGTCTCCCCATATCCTTCGATGCCGCGGAACACCGTCGCGCCCGAGATCTTCATCTCGCGGCACTTTGACAGAATCGCCTCGTACAGAGGCTTCTCCTTATATTTATCCCCTTCGGAGAAATGAATTCTCAGAATCTTAGCTGGGCTTGCTACTGACATCCTTACTCTCCACTGACGAATGGGCACGAACCAGCCGGATCATATCTACGTCGGACACGGCGATGAGACCTTCTTCAAGCATCTCCTCAACTGCCGAAACAGCCTCGGCTATCTTCTCAGCGCTGTCGATGACGGAGATCATCACGGGAAGGTCGTGCGAGATATGCAGAAAACTCTGCTTGTGAACGTGGCCTTTTGCGCCGTATCCATCGACGCCCCGATACACGGTAGCGCCGGCGATATCCATCATGCGCAAACGCTTAACGATGGCATCGTATAGCGGTTCATCATTCCAGCGATCCGCCTCGCCCATGAACACGCGCATGAGTTTGGCTCGCTGACGCTTTTCCTCATGAGGACCCGCGGGCGGCGGTTTGCGGTCTTTCCTAGCTACTTTCACCACGTTAGTATCCTGAACCTCGATCAACCCGTCCGTCACCAAATCGTAGAGTGTCGGAAGCAGTTCGTCCACCTTTTCGGCGCTTTCGACGAACTCAATACGAATTGGAAGGTGTTCCGCAAGGACCTCAATTTTCGGTGTGTGCAGGATATGATGGACGCCGAAACCAGCAAGCGCCCTGGTCGCCGTAGCTCCCGATACCCCTTTATGCATCAGGAAGGTGAGAATCGATTCGTATAGTGAACCGAGATGATGCTGCGTGTCCTCGTTGACGTAGATGGTTACCTTCTTGGCGGGCCCCCTGGAAAGCATTTCCCCTCCTACTCTCGTTAACGACGGCTTGCGGACATTACACCTAACCATACCGCGACGTAACCGAGCACGACACTCGCGAGGACGTTGAACGCGGCTATCCATTCCGCGCCTTGACGAACGGACGTATAGGTCTCGTATTCGAAACTCGAGAAGGTAGTAAACCCGCCCAGAAAACCGATGACGAGGAACATCCGCCAGTTGGGGTGCGGTTGGAATCGCTCGGTGAGAAATGTCATAAGCAGTCCGATCAGGAACGATCCCGTTATGTTGACTGCGAAGGTCCCCATCGGGAACCGCCCGGCGAACCGCTGCATAACAGCAGCCGCCGAAACATATCGTAGTAGCGCGCCAATGCCGCCTCCTAGAAACACTACCAAGTACTTATTCAACCTGCGAAGCCTCCGTTGACGTCCATTCGTTGGCGACGCCAGAACCCGGTGCGAGTTCAGTATTGTTCGCCGGCGCCATATGGCCAGGCAACCGGCGTACGGCTAACAGCGCAAGCAAGAGCCACAGCGTCGCCAGTAACCAGACGTGTTCCATTTGAACAACTCCAGTCCGAAATACTGTTAACGGGGTGCTGGCAGGAGGGATTTGAGCCATTCCTACAGCAATTACCCGCTGTAGGAGTCATTGGCCGCGGACGGCGTTAAGCGAACTCCACCGCTCTACTTTTCAAGAATACCGGAGCACAGCGGATCAAGCAATAGCATAGGAGTAACGATTCGAATGGAATGCCGATGAGAATCGTGATCATTAGCGACCTTCACGCCAACGCTCCAGCGCTCGACTCATTGCCGGAGACGGGTGACCAGTTGTGGGTGCTCGGCGATCTCGTGAACTACGGCCCCGATCCGCGCGCCGTGATCGACTTCGTCCGAAACCATGCGGCGCTGGTGGTTCGCGGCAACCACGATGACGCGATCGGTTTCGACCGGGACCCGCAGTGTTCGCCGCGGTTTCGCGAAATGGCGGAGGAAACCGGAGCGTTTACCCGGAGTGTTCTCACGCAGGAGGACAAGGCATATTTGCGCTCATTGCCGTCGCGCGCCAGCCGTAACGTCGAAGGGGTACGCTTTTCCCTGGTTCATGCGACACTTTCCGATCCGCTATACATGTATCAGCGCGACAGCGACCCAGGATGGGGACGAGATGCGCGAGCTTGCGATTGCGACGTACTGCTGACAGGCCACACGCACATTCCATTCGTGCACAACTGGGCCGGCACGGTGGTCTGTAATCCCGGAAGCATCGGGCAGCCGAAGAACGGAAGTCCTAACGCCTGTTACGCTGTTTGGCAAAGTGGCCTCCTGGAGTTGAAATCGTTTGCTTATCCGGTCGCAGCGACGGCGGACAGACTTCGCAGCCTCGAGTTCTCGCCTGTCGTCACCTCGGACCTGATCGCAACGCTGGGCAACGGGCGTGCTCAGAAGTAGACGATTGCGGTAGCACGTGTTCCACGCATATATTGGAAGTGCAATCAGATAGGTGATGGACCTCACCGTAACCGCCCCGATTCGCCGGGACTAATAGCTCCTACCGCTGGTAGGAGCTTTTGATTTTTATGGAGACCTGAATGCAAATCATCAAAGTAGCCGGACGCGAAATTCTCGACTCGCGCGGCAATCCGACAGCGGAAGCGGATGTTGTTCTGGAGGACGGAAGCAGAGGCCGTGCGGCTGTGCCTTCCGGCGCCTCGACAGGGACGAATGAAGCAGTCGAACTCCGCGATGGCGACAAAAACCGTTACCTCGGCAAAGGCGTGTCGAAAGCGGCGGCAAATGTGAATGGCGAAATCGCCGAGGCAGTTTGTGGAATGGACGCCGCCGGGCAGACTCAACTCGATCGCGCAATGATCGAGCTCGACGGGACGGCGAACAAGGGCCGTTTGGGCGCGAATGCGATACTCGCCGTTTCGATGGCGGCATGCCGTGCCTCGGCCGAATCGGAACAGACTCCGTTGTATCGCTACTTGGGCGGCATCGCCGCGAACCTGCTTCCCGTTCCGCTCATGAATATTCTGAACGGCGGTGTGCACGCCGACAACTCTGTTGACCCGCAGGAGTTCCTGATTGCGCCGTACGGGGCCTCCCGATTTGCAGAGGCTCTGCGAATGGGCGCAGAAGTCTTTCATACCCTGAAAGGAGTTCTGAAGCAGCGTGGTTACTCGACCTCAGTGGGTGACGAAGGTGGCTTTGCGCCGAATCTGAAATCGAACGAAGAGGCGGTCGAGGTTATTCTCGAGGCGATCACCAAAGCCGGCTACAAGCCGGGCGAAGACATCGGTATTGCGCTCGATCCGGCTGCCAGCGAATTCTACGACGAGAAGAAGGAACGGTACATCTTCAACAAGTCGGATAAGAGTGAAAGAACGCCGGAACAGATGGTAGAATTCTGGGCGAATTGGGTGCGGCAGTATCCAATCGTTTCACTCGAAGACGGAATGGCGGAAACGGACTGGCGTGGATGGCGCCTTCTGACCAGCGAGTTGGGGTCGAAGATCCAACTCATCGGTGACGACATATTCGTCACGAACACTGAAATCCTGGCCCGCGGCATCACCGAAGGGATCGCCAATTCGATACTGATCAAACTGAACCAGATCGGCACGGTGACCGAGACGCTCGAGGCGATTCGGATGGCCTCCGGCGCGGGCTACACGTCGGTGGTTTCGCACCGCTCCGGCGAGACGGAAGATCCGTTTATTGCCGACTTTGTTGTGGCCACCGCAACGGGCCAGATCAAAACCGGCTCTGCCAGCCGGACCGACCGGATCGCGAAATACAATCAGCTTCTGCGGATTGAAGAGGAACTCGGAACCGCGGCATCTTTCGCAGGTCGCCAGGCTCTCGGCCGGGCATCTGGGCAGCAGACCGCACAAGCCTGAGCGCAGCCTGACCCCATAGATTGAACAGTCGGTTCCAGACGGACGGAGCAGCTAGCGCAGCCCTGACTATCGCACGATCCGGTTACCTGCGCTCAACGCAACTGCAAGCGCGTCCACGTAAACCGTGTTGTTCCGCCCGCAGCCAGCCCAACCCGGTCACCCACTACGCCAAAATTACAAATAGTGGTACCCTTTGTTACCTGAGCAGAAAGAGCAACGCTCACTATGCCGCTGCCCCGTTCATCCAATCACTCAACCGCCTCTCAACCCCATCAGGGACGATTCAGCACGCGCGCTATACACCACCTCCCCGCTCCACCCCACGCGAAGAACGAAAACTAGCGAGGACGTATGGGCGTGAGACGTCGCAGGATTTCCCAAACGGCTGAGCGGTTATCGTTGATCTTCGCCGCCGTGCTGGTGCTGTTTATCGGAGTTCTCGCCTATAACTCCTGGACCGCCTTCCGCACGAGTTCCGATCAGGCGGCGGTTACGCGTCGTGTCGTCGAGAGGACTAACGCACTCCTGTCATCGCTTAAAGACGCCGAGACCGGCCAGCGCGGCTTTCTCCTGACCGGTGATGAGCGATACCTGGATCCGTACCGCGACGCGATTACTGAGATCCCCTCCGACCTGCAGACCCTCGCGCGTCTCGAAGCAGAGCGCCGCCGTGCCGATCAGGCGCAGCGTGTCGAGACGTTACGATCGCTGGTCGATACCGAGCTGGCCGAATTGGCCTATACGATCGACCTATACCGGACCCAGGGTTCCGACGCGGCTTTGGCCAAGGTTCAAACGGGTCGCGGAAAGATAATCATGGATCAGATTCGCGCACTGGGCGAGGAGATCGAGACCTCCACCTACGACTACTCTGGCCGCGAGTCGCAAAGGGCGCGCGCAAGCGCGAATCAAACCGGATTGGTCGCGGTACTCGGCAGCGCCGCCATTTTCACACTCCTCATATTTGCCACCGTTTCGATCGAGTCGGCAACGCGCCGCAGACAGACGCTGATCGAAGCCCTCGAAGCGAGCGAAGAACAACTCCGGCAGTCGCGGGATTGGCTCCAGACCACACTCGCCAGTATCGGTGACGCCGTTATCGCCACGGACCAGCACGGCAGAATTACGCTGTTGAACTACGTGGCACAATCGCTAACCGGATGGAGCAACGAGGAAGCACAGGGCCAACCGCTCGAACAGGTCTTCGTTATCCGCAACGAAGAAAACGGTCGTGACGTAGAGAATCCGGTCACCAAAGTGTTGCGCGAGGGCCGTACTGTCGGCCTCGCGAATCACACACAGTTGTTGGCGAAAGACGGCCGCTCTGTTCCTATCGACGACAGCGCTGCTCCGATTCGTGGCAGCCGCGGCCAGATCGCCGGAGTGGTGCTTGTATTCCGCGATATCACGGCACGCAAACAAGCCGAGCAGGCGGTCCAGCGCAGCATGCAGAACCTTCGAGCCGCCAACGCGGCCCTTTCGCGCGCTAACGAAGACCTGAACCAATTCGCCTTTGCCGCCAGCCACGATTTGCAGGAACCCCTGCGAATGATTACCAGCTATTCGCAGCTCCTGCTCCGAGGCTATCGCGGCCAACTCGACGGAGACGCCGCAACGTGTGCCGAATTCATCACCGAAGGCACCAAACGCATGCGCGACTTGCTGGCGGACCTGCTGGCCTACACCCACCTCGCGTCCGAAGGGCAGGAATTGGTCGAGCCAGTCGATCTGAATCGCGTTCTGCAGACCGCGATCGAAAACTGCAATTCCGCAATCCGGGATGCCGGCGCCGCTGTTACCAGCGACTGGCTGCCGTCGGTAGTCGGCCACCAATCGCATTTCCTGCAGTTGTTCCAGAATTTGATCAGCAATAGCCTCAAGTACCGGGGGCAGCAGCCGCCGCGTGTTCGCGTCTCGTCAGAAAGACAAGATGGTTGCTGGCGCATTGCCGTCGAAGACAACGGCATGGGCATCGCGCCCGAGTATCACAAGCAGATCTTCGGCGTGTTCAAACGGCTTCACGACAGGACGATTCCGGGTACCGGCATGGGACTCGCCATTTGCCAGCGCGTTGTCAATCGCTACGGCGGACAGATATGGGTGGAATCGCAAGTGGATCGGGGCGCGACCTTCTACTTCACACTGCCGGTAACGGAAAACGGCGCGGTTGCGCACGAAGCGTGAGTCTCCCATAGCCGGTTGAGGCCCTCCGCGCCCGCCGGGCACGGCCAATCCGGATCACTGGGCCGATTTGACCCACCGCTAGTGCCAAATTCGATTTCCTCTCCTACCATGATGGACATGGCTCTACTCGCCGTCAGTCCCCGCGAACAACAGGTCGAATTTATCGGCCCGATCACCCGTCCCTGGTCCGAGATCCTCACTCCGGAGGCCGTAAGCTTCGTCGCCGGCATGCACCGCACGTTCGATGATCGCCGCCGCGGTCTGCTCCAGGATCGCGTGCGCCGCCAACTCGCACTCGATCGCGGTGAAATGCCCGATTTTCTTCCCGAAACTGAGACGATTCGCCGGGATGACTGGACCGTTGCGCCCATTCCCGCCGACCTGCTCGACCGGCGAGTCGAGATCACCGGTCCCGTCGATCGCAAGATGATCATCAACGCGCTCAACTCGGGCGCGAGTGTCTTCATGGCCGATTTCGAGGACTCCAACTCGCCGGCATGGGCCAATGTGCTCGACGGTCAAATCAACCTGCGCGATGCCGTGCGCCGGGAGATCCGGTATCACAGCCCCGAGGGCAAGCTCTATCGTCTGAACACCAGTACTGCGACCTTGGTGGTGCGGCCTCGCGGCTGGCACCTCGACGAAGCCCATATGCTCGTCGACGGGCGTCCCGTCTCTGCCAGTCTGTTCGACTTCGCGCTCTACATGTTCCATAACGCGCACGAACTGATGCAGCGCGGCACCGGGCCCTACTTCTATCTTCCGAAGCTGGAGAGCTACCGCGAAGCACGCCTCTGGAACGATGTCTTCCTCTTTGCCCAAGAGCGCCTCGGAATCCCGCGCGGCACAATTCGCGCCACCGTACTGATTGAAAGCATCCTCGCGGCGTTCGAAATGGACGAAATCCTGTACGAACTGCGCGACCATTCTGCCGGCCTCAACTGTGGGCGATGGGACTACATTTTCAGCTTCATCAAGAAATTCCGCTCGCATCGTGAGTTCACGCTGCCGGACCGCAGCGAAGTGACCATGGACCGGCACTTCCTCGACTCGTATGTGCAGCTCCTCATCCAGACCTGCCATCGCCGCGGCATACACGCCATGGGCGGCATGGCGGCTCAGATCCCCATCAAATCCGATCCGCAGGCCAACGAACAGGCGCTCGAAAAAGTGCGAAAAGACAAAATCCGCGAGGTGCTCGCAGGTCACGACGGCACGTGGGTCGCACATCCCGCGCTGGTTCCGATCGCCAAAGAGATTTTCGATCAGCACATGCCCGCACCCAACCAGATCCACCGCAAGCGGGAAGGTGTCCACGTCACGGCTTGCGACCTGCTGAACGTGCCCCACGGCAACATCACCGAAAAGGGCCTGCGTTGGAACATCGATGTCGGTATCCAGTACCTCGAATCGTGGCTCCGCGGCTCCGGCTGCGTGCCGATCTACAACCTCATGGAAGACGCGGCCACCGCCGAGATCTGCCGCGCCCAGGTCTGGCAGTGGGTGGAGTTCAACGCCTGCCTGAATGATGGCCGCCCCATCACGGACCGCCTGGTTCAGGAATTCATCGCTGAGCAGGTTTCCGAGATATGCCAGAGAATCGGAATCGAGGAATTTCACCGCGGGCGCTACCGGCTTGCATCGGATATCCTGGAGAAGATGATGATCGGGTCGGAATTTCCGGAATTCCTGACCTCGGTCGCGTACGACTATCTTGACTGAGCCGAATACCATTTCGGAGCAGTTGTTGACCGGATTGCGGCAGGACATCATCGAGCGCCGCATCCGGTCCGGCGCCACCCGTCTCGATTCCCATCTCGATTTTCTCCGCGCGCTCAATCCCTCGCACGGCAATGGCCCCCGCTTAATCTGGCGCCTCGCCCAGTGGGTGGATACCGGCTGGCGCGACATCTCCATCCTTCGCGAACTGCTGGACCGCCTGTCGCCGGACGCGCGCGCCGCGCTGCCTCTTCGGGATTACGCTTGCATCCGCATGGCGGAGGGAATGCTCGCCATGTCCGAGGAGGAACCCGACCACGCGATTGCGCATTTCAACGCCGTGCTGATGCTCCAAAGCGATATCGGCGACGCCGAAATCATCGCCATCGCCAATTTTTGGGAAGCGCGGTGCCAGCGCAAGAAGGGCGAGTACGATGCCGCCCTGGCGCACGCCACCCGCGGGCGCGACATCGCCCTCGAGTGCGGTTTCGAGAAGATGGCCGCCGTTATGCGTGTGCTCGAAGCGTGGCTGTTGTTCCAGAAAGCCAAGTACCGCGATGCGCTGAAGACCCTGGCTGAAACCGAGGCGGTACTCGGATCGACCGGTGACGCGGTGGTGCTCGGTAACATTCAGTCAACATACGGCCGTATCTACCGCCAGGAGGGCCGGTACGACCGCGCGATTCACCACTTCACCGCCGCTATCGAGGAATATCGTAAGCTGCCGGGCTGTCACCCGAACCTCGCGCGCACGTTGGCCAACATGGCTTACGTCGAGCGTCTCGTAGCGCTGGAGTTCCGCCGCAAGATCGATGCCGACGTGGCACGCCGACGCCATTCGCCGGCACGCATTCCTTCCGGCGATGATACTCAGGCCCAGTGCCGCGAGCGGTTCCAAACCCTGCGCGACGCTGCTTTCGTTCACCTGGACGAAGCGGCCGGCATCTACCGCGTTCATCCCAATCACCGCGGCACTGGCACGGTGCACCTGAATCGCGCTCTCCTTCACCTCGATAACGGCGCCCTCGACTTAGCGGAGCACGAGGCCACCCAAGCCTTCGCACTCGGCGAAGAAAAGGAGGATTCGATCCTGATGGCGCGTGCGCGCGTTGTGCAATGCATGGTGGAGAACGCGAAGCTGGATGAGGGCATCGCCGAAGACCCGCGCCGGCACGCGCAGTTTGCCTTGGATTTTATTCGCGACGCGCTCGAGTTCGCCCACGGCACAGAAAATCGCCGCCTGCTTGCACGCGCACATACCTGGCACGGTCTGACGCTTGCCAACGAGTTCTTCAACGCCCACGACGCCGCTGTCGAAGCGATGAATACCGCCTCCGGATATCTGGACCGTAGCTTCCACGACACCGCGTGGGAAGATCTCCAGATGTTGAAGTCGCGCCTGGTCCGCTCCCACACCGTGGACGAGACGTTAAAAGCCTGGTCCCAAGGGGCGGTCGGAGACAAAACCTTCCAGCAGATCGCTGAGGATTTCGCGGGCATCATCATTCCTAAAGTCTGGGAGATCGAAGGCAGGAAAGTCGCGCGCGTTGCAACCCGTCTGTCTATCTCGCCGAAGAAGGTTCGCCGCGCCCTCATCCGAGCCGGCCTTCTGACGGTGAAGTCCGCCGGGGCCGGATAATCGCAAACATCGGCGCTCCGCAACATGCGCCGGCACCACTCAACGGCAGCAGTGTTGAGTGAGCTTAGATTCGCTGATACCATCGGTGAGTGAAAAAATTGGATGGGTCGGCTCGGTTCCTCACGCACTATCTGCGTCCGCTGCCCGGAACGATAAGGATCCGTACCTACCCTCTGCGGGGCGGATTGGAGAGCACCGGCGTCGCTCGCGTCCACGCAGTGTTTCAGGACCGGACCGGGCGCCCCCGCTCCATCGACTTCGTCCGTAAGTGCGTTCCCGCGGAGCTGTCGCGTGAAGCTGCGGCGTATCGGTTACTGCTTTGCGGCCAGTCGGGTTCCATCGCTCCGCGATTGCTGGGAATCGTCGAGCAGTCCGCAGGTCAGGACATGCAGATGTTCCTCGAATGGATTCAACCGAATAGTCGCTGGCCCTGGAACGATACAAAACTCACCTCACTCGCGATACGCCGGCTAGCTTTTGCCCACGCAAGTTTGCCGGCCGTTTGGTTTCAACCGCCTCACGTGTTGGGCCGGTGGGACTATGAGCAGGAATTGCGCGCTTCCGCCGAATCGACACTACAACTCTGCGAGCAGTTTCGCGTCGCTTCTGAACTGGCATCGCTGAGACCTGTACTGCCCGCGCTTCGCCGCCTCGTCACGGCATTGCCGGTCCTGCGATCGCAACTCCGGGCTTCCGATCTGGGCACTGCGGTATTGCATGGCGACGCGCACAGCGGCAACGTCATAATGCGCGCGCGCGGCAAAACTGTGGAACCCGTGCTTCTCGATTGGGGACGCACCCGTGTGGGTTCACCGCTCGAAGACGTCAGTTCGTGGCTTCAGTCTCTCGGGTTTTGGGAACCGGAGGCCCGGCGGAAGCACGACACCTTACTTCGCCACTATCTCGAAGCTCGCGGTTTCGGCACACGTCTCACTCCATCACTCCGCTCGTGCTATTGGATCGCTGCCGTGTCGAACGGTCTTTCCGGCGCAATCCGTTACCATCTGCACACCTGCGCGGACACGAGTGCCGCGGACTCGCGGCGCCAATCCGCCTATCTCGCACTAGCCGACTGGCTCCGTGTCGTGCGCCGCGCAGACGCCGTGTGCTGCTGAGCTTTGCCGCTCAGGCCGCGTCGCGCAGGAACTCGCAGTCGTTGTATCGTTCCACTCCCAGGAAGCTGCCGTCGTCCCACAGCACTTCCGTCAGGCTGCAGTTGTGCGGACGAGGGTGCTCCCATCGCGCTGCCCGTTGACCGTTGAGGAAACCCAGCACCTGCGTAATCACACCGGCATGCGTGAAGATGAGGACCCGCTCCTCCGGATGCCGCGACGCAATCGCCCGCACGGCACGCAAGATCCGTCGCCGGAACCGGGAGTACGATTCGCCCCCTGGCCATCGGAAGCTGTCGTCGTCCTGGGCTTCATTCCTCGTCCAGTAGCTAGGGAACCGCTGCTGAATCTCATTGATCGGCCGCCCCTCCACGACACCGCAATGAATCTCGGCGAGCGAATTCAACAACCGCATGCGTCGAAACAGTTGCGGCGGCGCGGCCGCGGCGGTCTCCGCCGCACGGCGCAGCGGACTCGAGTACAGAGCCGACGCGGGAGGCTCCAATCGAAGCTTCTCCCTCAGCCGTTTCACCTGCTCCAGCCCGCGCGTGCTGAGACACACATCGTGCGATCCGCACAGCAACGGAACACTGCCCAGCCTGCAATCCATCTGGGCGTGACGTATGAACACCAGACGCGTCACTGCCACAACACTTCCAGCGTACCTGGATTTGCGTATCTCAGGCGACGATCTTCTTTCGCACAGCGTAGAGTACGATGTCCGCCGTGTTGTGCAGGTTCAACTTCTGCATGAAATGCGTGCGGTGCGTCTCAACCGTGTAGGGACTCACGTTCAAAACCGCCGCCACCTCCTTATTCGACTTTCCTTCGGCCAGCAACTGTAGAATCTCTCGCTCACGGTCCGTCAGCAGTTCGTATGAGTCCTGCACTCCTTTGTTCTGCAACTGTCGGACATAATCTTCAGCCAGCGCTTGCGCGATCACCGGGCTGAAAAACGACCGTCCCGACACGACGGCCCGCACCGCCCGCACCAGGTCCGCCTCCACGGAGTCTTTCACCAGGTAACCTTTGATGCCCGCCGTCAGCGCCCGCACCAGAAATTCTTCATCGGCGTACATGCTGAGGATGATCACCCGCACGTCGGCGTCGTGCCGGATGATCTGTGCGGCTGCATCGATTCCGTTCAACTGCGGCATGGCGATGTCCATCAGCACCACCGAGGGCTTCAGTTCCCCGGCGAGTTGCACCGCCTGGCGCCCGTTAGCCGCCTCGCCGACGATCTCCATGTCCTCCTGACGCTCCAGCAAAAAGCGCAGGCCCTTGCGTACGATATCGTGGTCGTCCGCCACCAGGATTCGGCTCTTCATGCGACCACTTCCTTCGGAACGGGGATCTCGCACCGCAGCAGCGTGCCCTTCTGCGGCTGCGACAGAAACTCGACTTGTCCGCCGAGTCCGCGTATCCGTTCCTCAATTCCCAACAATCCCAATCCTCTCCCGCGCGCCTGCTGAACGTCGAAGCCTGTCCCGTCGTCCTCAATGGTCAGAAACATCGTTCCAACTCCGCCGTGCAATGTTACTCGAATCTTCGACGCCTTTGCGTGACGCGCGCAGTTCGTCAGCGCCTCCTGCACTACACGATAAATGCTCGTGCGGTACACATCGGGCAAGTCGCCGAGTTCTCCATCGATCTCGACCTCTACCGGCACACCGCTCCGGCGCGTAAACTCTCGAGCCTGCCACCGCAGCGCCGGAGCCAGCCCCAGTTCATCCAACACGGACGGGCGCAGACCGGACGACATGTTGCGGACCGTCCTGAGCGTCTCCTCCGCTAGTTTCTTGGCTTCGCCCAGGTGGGTCCCGAAGTCCTCGCCCTCCGTGTGCCGGAACACTTCGACGTTCGTCAATTCCATTCGCAGCGCAGTCAGCATCTGCCCTACCTGATCGTGCAATTCCTGGGAGAGACTCCGCCGTTCGTCCTCCTGCGCCCGTGAGAGTTTCTGCGAGAGCCGGCGTAATTCCTGGTTGCTGTGCTCGATCTGGAACACGTGGGCTTCCGCCGCCGACTCCAGGTATCGTGTCCTCAGAATACCGACCATCGCCACCATCGTGCCCAACAACAGGCTGAAAAGAGCAATTCGTTGGATATCGGATTTCAGCTCCCGTTGCGTAGCCAGTACTTCGTCCTTGTGTTGCAGCGTCTGCCGCGTGTTCACATCCCCAAGGCGTTGGGCGGCGGCTAACACCTCGTTCCGCGTCGGCATAATCGACTGCCGCAGGAACCAACGCGCCCTCACCGGTTTCTGCGCGGGCGACCATTCGAAAATCGGATCCAGCGAGCCCCAGTATTTCAGGATCGCGTCGCGTAACCCGACTGTCTTTTGCAGGTGCTCGGCCTTCACCAGGCTCTCCATTGTCTGAAGGTTCTGCTCCATTCCTTCGCGGCGGCGGTTCAACTCGCGGCGGTCACTCTCGGCGGATTGAAGTGAGGGCTCCAACAGGTAGTCGCGAGTCAGGATCGCCACTTCGTACAAGTCGGACCGCAGCCGGTTCAATACGTCGCGCGTCTCCTGCTCGGCGTTTTGGATCGCCACCACTTCCGCATATACTTTGTCGAGCCGCTTGTACAAGGCGGTCGCGGACAGTCCGATCAGCAGGAGCAAGGCTCCGAAGCCGATCGTGAGCAGCGGCCACGTTCTCACTCTCATACTTGTCACATTACTCCCCAGCGGGTGTACTCTGTAGACCGATGCATGTTGTGATCAGCGATATCGACGGCACGATCCTGCACCACGACACCTATGCTTTCGAAGGGGCGCTTCCCGGGTTGGGCTTCCTCCGCGAGCGAAACATCCCCCTCGTGTTCTGTACCAGCAAAACGCGAGCCGAAACCGAGTACTGGCGCCGTGAGATGGGCAACGAGCACCCCTTCATCGTGGAGAACGGCGGCGCCGTTTTTATTCCTCGCGATTATTTTTGTGGTGAGATTCCGGCCTCGGTCCGGCGCGACGATTATGTTGTCCTCGAACTCGGCGCATCCCGTTCGCAACTCGTGAATGTCCTCGAGCAGGCCGCCGCCGCCGCGGGATGCCGTGTGCGGGGTTTCTACCAGATGACCGCCGAAGAGCTCTCCGAAATCTCGGGCCTGCCATGCGACGTTGCGGCTCTGGCCCTTCAGCGCGAGTTCGACGAGCCTTTCATGCTGTTCGACGAACCGCTGCGCGACCGGTTGATGGCGGAAATCCAAAACCGGGGAATGCGCTGGACCCGTGGCGGCCGCTTCTACCACGTCATCGGAGTGAGCGATAAGGCGAAGGCCGTCAGACGGCTGCTGAGCCTCTACCGGATGAAGGACCGGAACCTGCGCAGCATCGGGCTCGGCGACGGCTTGAATGACGCGGCGTTCCTCAACGCCGTCGATGTACCGATACTGATGCCGACACCCTGGGTGGAAAAGTTGGCGGTGGCCGTACCCCGCGGCCGTCCTGCACCATCCGCGGGTCCGCAAGGCTGGAGCGAGGCGATTTTCAAACTGCTGTCGTGACCGCGCCACGAACCTACAGGTGGCTCCAAACGGATCGCTCGGGTTCGGGAACCCGTTCCGGCTCCCGCTCACGCAACCGCCGCTCGATCGAAGGCCGCAGGCCGACACCTAGCGCAAGGCTCAACGCAAACGTCGCTCCTCCCACCAGGATCACGAAGGCGGCGAAGAAAACACTCCGCGCGAAGTTGAGCGCATCCGCCGCCACCACCACCGCGACGAACACGATCACCACCCGCACGCCCATCGCGATTCGACGCGCGAACGGCATTCCTTCGTTGACCGCCCACAACAGCGCACTGCGGCCAAGATATTGCGCCAGCCAGAAGCCCGCCAGCAGGATCAGTCCCGCCGTCACCAGCTTTGGAATGGAAAAGACCGTGGCTTGCACCATCTGCGATGTCAGGCTTGTGTCGAACGTATCAAGCGCGGTTAACAGACCGGTGGCGACAATCGCCCAGTAAGCGATCCCGGCCACCAGTGTCGCCGCCCGCACTTGGCCGGACCGGTCGAAGATCGACGTCAGACCGCTGTCACGCAGGAATTTATCAAGCGTGATCGCCTTTACCGCGCGCAGGATTACCCATCGGACCAACTTCGCCACCGCGAATGTAACCAGCAGAATGAAAATGGCGACGATCAACGGCGGCAGGTAAGTTGTCAGATTGTGTGAGAGACGCGCAATCGTTTTCTCCAAAATCTCCTCAAAAACCGGAATCATGACTTGACCTCCATGGCCTGCAACTCTTTGTCCGAAGAATCCAGGCCGGGAACAATCTCACTCGCGGCCGCGGATGAATGCGCGTCCCGCTCCGCTTTCCAACGCGAAAGCAGGTACGGCTTCAGGCGCTCAAAGCACAGGCAGAGCCGTTCCATCCGGTCCTCCACCTGGTCTGCAAACAACTCCCTGGTCTCGATGACGAACGATGCGACTCTCGCCAGGTACAGCGGCGTCAACGATTTCAGGAAGTGACTGCGCTCGATACGCCGGCACTTGTGGGCACAAGCGAAATCGTAAATTGCCTGAGTCCACAAATCATCGTCGAAATGGAAGTCCTCCCGCGAAACCTCGCCCGCGAGCCGTTGCACGGAGCGCAATGTCGCCGGTTGTAAGGCCATCCCCCAGATCTCTCCCAGGTGTTCGCAACCCGTGCGGAAATTCGCGAGCATCCGCTCCACATCCACGGAGATCGGGTCCAACCCGACGTCGTACGGGAACCCGTATAGATCCACCGGCGCGCTTCCTTCAACTTCCCGCCAGACCGGCGCGTATTCTTCCATCAGCGAGAACACGCTTCCCACTACCTGTTGCAGCATCGCGCTCAGATCCGCGCCCGGGTCCTTTGCATCGTGCAATTTGGCCCCGAGGAAGCTCTGGCACGTCCGAAATCCTTCTGCCACCGCGATGGTCGTCATCCAGATATCGATGCCATAGCGCGCTACATCGTTCTGCCAATCCCCTCGCGCCAGGTAGCGGCTTACAAGACGCGTCGACATTCCGAAGTCGCCGCCGATCGGCTGCCGGATTCGTTGTCCGTACAGCGCCCGCGTCAGCGGGTAGACAATGCTGTTGGTGATCGTGCCATCGTATTTGTGGCGGTGGTAGTAGGGCGCGACGAAGTCATACCCGGCATGAAGCACGGGGCGGACCAGCAGGTCGATCCACTCGGGCGTAATCGATCGAAGGTCGGAATCGACAACCGCGCACGCCTTCGCCCGCAGGCGCTCCGCGATCTGGAAGATCATGCGGAAGGCGCTTCCCTTGCCCGGAATCCCGTCGTAAGGGAACGACAGCCGGTGGATCCCAGTGAGCGGCGTCGAAATCATCAGTACGCGCGCGTAGTCGACACTCGCTGAAAGAACTACCTCCGGTGTTCCGTCGCGGGAACCGCCGTCCGAGTTGACGATGACGGAGCTGAACTTCGGAAAATACTTCGCGAGCCCGGCTTGCGCCGCCCGCACTACGTGACCGATCGTCCGGGCGTTGTTATAGCTCGGGATTCCGATGACGATATCCGCGCTGTCGATCGCTTCGATGGCTCCTCGCGCCTCGTCCGGAATCGCCGCGTCAGGCATTCACCGCCTCGGCTTCCTCGTCTTCCTCGACCTCCTCTTCCACCGCGTCTACAAGCCGGTCCAAAAAGTCGGGAATGGTCGCGATCACCCGGTTCCAGTTGGGAATCAGCGGCAGCCCCATCGGATCCTCCAGGTATTCCCACGCCGCCTCTCTCAAACTTTCGGAAAACGCACATACCGCTTGCTCTTCGCTGAAACGATCGAACACGAGGCCGTTCAGCATCGCGTCGGCGTAGTAGCGATGGATGGTTTCCTGCGCCATGCGCTCGTACCGCACCTGGAGCGCACGAAAATCGTCCGGGGACATCGGCGGCCCTTCACTTGCAATCGTCCGGAAGAGCGTCTTCGCGATGTCTCGGCTCATGCGCCGCAAACCCTTGTCCGGATCGTTGGGGCAAAGCGGTTGATGTTTGTGCTCGTAGTTATCCGTCAAGTCCACCTGGCAGATCCGCGCCGACGGCACATTGCGATACACCTCTGCGAGCACTCCCGCCTCGAGGCCCCAGTCGCCCGGAATTCGATTCGTTCTCGCCAGGCCGGTGCGCATTGCGAATTCGCCGGCCAGCACATAGCGAAAGTTCGAAACGAAGCGGAGAAACGGCACGCCCGGCCGCAGGCTCTCCAAGGCATGCACCAGCGGCGTCACGAACAACCGTGTGACGCGCCCGTGCATCGTATTCGTCACTCGAGCGTAATAGCCTTTCGAGAACTCGAACCCGAGCGCCGGGTTCGCCACCGGGTAACAGAGCCGCGCGAGCAACTCGCGGCGGTAGTTGAGAATGTCGCAGTCGTGCAGCGCGATCACCTCGCAGTCGCCGCACGCCAAAAGGTACCCGTACGCAAGCCAGCACGAACGGCCTTTGCCGTCCTCTCCAGCCGACAAGCCATTCGCTTCGAGCAGTCGGAACAGCGACCGCGTGCCCGGACCGTCCATCCATAGCACGGTGACGGGGACCGGAAGGTCGCGGACAAAATCGCACGCCTGCTCGTATTGAATCCGGTTCGCGCGCCCCAACGCGACCACGATGCGCTGCAGGTAACGCACGGTGCTCAATTCATCGACAATCCGCCGCATAGCGGGCGTTTCGAATTCCGAATACAGCGCCGGTAGCGCGAGTCCGATGGGCAGCACCGGTTTGAACCTCTCCAGTTCGCTTTCCATTCGGGCTACGCCATCCCGGCTCAAGCGATGAAGTGTTGTGATTAGGTCGGATTGATAGAAATCGGCCATGGCGGTTGCCCTCCGAACTCCACTTTGGTTCTTCGGGCCATCGTGCGGCATCCCGGAAAGGCAGGAAGTAACATCCGAAACAAGAGCAGAAGGCGGGACGCGCCCGGTATCTACGGTCAACAAAACAAATCTTTCGTGTCTTGAAGGGACGCGGCGGCGTTATCCCGCAACCGACAATAGGAATAGAAGCAATCGAAGATGCGATCCGCAGATTTCAGTCCGGGCCAGATGGGAATCCTGCTGGCGCTGGGCGTGGTGCTCGCATTCGTAGTGGGGATGTGGGGGCAGTCGCGGCTCCAGGAGACGACACTTGAGGTGCGTCCTGTCACGTTGATGCCTGTCTGGTCCGAATCGTATGGGCGCCAGGTGGTGGCGGTGCCGCGCCGGCACGTGGTGGCCGAAATCGCCACGTACAACGACGAGTTGTTCGCGTATTTGATGTTTACCTATCTTCGCGGTGCGCCCGCTCTGCGCGATACCGAACCGCTCCTGACGTACTCGAAATCTCATGGCCGGCTCGCCTACACCATCCAAGCCCACTTGAACAGCAACCTGCTCGGGTCGCTTCCCCATTTAGCGGCTGCCCGCATACCCGGTGTCCGTCCGCAATACGAGTGGCGGCAATTCCCCGATCGGGAACTGGCACGGATGAGATACCAGACGAGCGTGATGATCACCGCCTATAACCTGCCGAGACATCGGGCTCTCGAGAGTCTCACGCCCATGGAGTTAGCTACTTATGTGCGGCGCTTTGTCCGGTTCAAATCGATTACCGATCCCCGGATTCGTGCGCGATTGCAACCGGCAGCCCGCGTTCTGGACGACACCGAAGCGCGCCTTCTCGCCGAGGATATCGTCACAGTCAGCAACTTCTACGCGATTCCGGTCGACTCTTTCTTAGGCATCGGCGCCATCGAGAACAACTTCATGAACATCCCCGGCGATCTCGAACACGCGGTCTGGAAGCGCCGCCCGGCCCGCGACGATATCGTCCTCAAGCGGCGCAAGGGCAGAGTACTCGTACTCAATCAGTCCTCGGGCATCTGGCAGATCACGCGTGAAACCCTGCGTTACGCCCATGAATTGTATCTCGCCGATACCAGGGATTACTCGCGCCTTCCGGAGCGACTCCGGCCACCGCAGGATTTGAACCTCAACGATGTCGCTCCGGAAGTTCTGACAACCTATGCGGGCTTGTTGTTCCGCGACCTGCTCGACCGTTTCCACGGAGACGTTACTCTCGCCGTGGGCGCTTACAATGGCGGCGCCGGCCGCCCCAACCTCAAATACAGTGAAGGCGTGAAGGCCGCCGCGTTACACGCGCGTTCGATCATCGAACGGTCGGCGATGCTCGGCCAACGCCCGGCCGCGGGCAGGACGTTCTTTCGTCGCCCGTGACATCCAAACCCGCAATCTCATTGTTTCTAACACCCTATATCACCTGTCCACGGGATAGGTTCCCGAGGCGTTGGTTTTTACAATTAACGTAGCACTAAGTTTGGAGGTCAAATGACGGAGTCAATGCAGAACGAGTTACGATTTCGGCTCGAGTCTCGACGAGACGAAATCACCCGCAACGTTCACGTTCTGCTGGCGCAACTGGCAATCGACCCGTCGGGGGATTCGATGGATCGGGTGCGTGGTGTTGACGAACGAAACAATGCGGTTCAGGCGGTAGTTCGCATGTCCAAGGACCTGCACGACGTTAAAGCCGCTCTCAAACGAATCGAAGAAGGTACGTTCGGCACTTGTTCTGTTTGCGGTGGACCGTTATCGCACAAGCGACTTCAGGTATTGCCCTGGGCGCCCTGCTGCATCGTTTGCCAAGAGCGGCAGGAGTTTCACTCCGATGATGCTGAAGCGGCGTGAGGGGCGCGACGACTGAGATGCCGCCTCAACTATTGTTCGTCGCCTACATCCTCGCCGCGGTCGCCGCACTTGTAATCTTATTGGGATTGGGTCCGAAGGCGTGGTACTTCCACGTGATCGGGCTGATGGCGGGGCTGCTCGCCGGCCTGTTGCCCTCGCCCTTAGGCCCAGCCGGCAACGTTTTCTATCTGGTCACAGGCACTGCCTGCATCTTTCTCCTCGTCTGGGGTGGCGGCGGAATCGTCTTCCGCCGCCGGCACCGGAAGCAGTTGCGGCCGGCGTTCAGTACGGACAGAAAGGAACGGCACGCCTCCGTCGCCTGACTCAGGAGGCACCTCCCACATTCTGTCGCTTTCGGGACTCGCTTTCGCGCGAGTCCCCATTTTTCTCTGGACGCTCGAATCCTATCAAACGTATCAGCCCTGTTTTGTCGCCAGGCTTGCCCCGCAGGATTGCCGCACCACTAACCGGCATTCAACGAGTATGTCGCGCGCCAGGCGATTCGGCCGCTGGATTCGCGATAGCATTGCGGCGATCGCGGCCTCGCCGATTTCCCTGCACGGTTGCTGCACCGTGGTGAGCGGCACCGGCAAGAGACTCGCGTATTCGACATCGTCGATCCCAACGATGCGGATGTCTCGAGGGATGCGGTAGCCCGCTTCAATCAACATGTGCATTAACTCGCCCGCTGTGCGGTCGTTGGCGCAGACGAACCCGTTTCCGGTTCGGTGGTCCTTCAGCAGCTGGCCGATACTCTCTTGCGAAATACGGTCCATCCGGTGAACCGGCCCGCGCTCGGGCCCCACGCCGTTCGCGAGCAAGGCTTCGCGAAACCCGGCGATTCGTGCTTCCACCGTCGGCGCTCCGCCGGCGAACGCGAGAAACGACACGCGGTGTGCTCCGAGCCGCAGCAGATGTTCAGTAGCCCGATAACCCGCCCGCCGGTTGTCGATCCCCACCAGGTCGTGCCGCGAACGGTCGGGATAAGGCAGCACGCAGCGGTCCAGCAGCACAATGGGAATCCGCGCTTCCTCGAGCCTCGCCAGGATGGCGAGATTGGTTTCCCGCGCATCCTGTCCCATCTCGATCGGCGCGAAGAACACACCCGCCACGCTGCGCTGAATGAACTGATCGCACAGCTCGATCGCCTGTTCCGTGGGGTCGGACCGGCCGGAGGCGGTGTGGCCCCACAGCAGAGCATGACGGCTCGCCTCGGGTGCGCTGGCGATCCCCTGGCAGATGGGCTCGAAGATTTCGGTCTTCCCGAGATCCGGAATCAACAGCCCGAATAACAAGCTGCTTTCGGACGCGTGTACACGGCCGACATATGTGCCCGACCCGGCGATTCGCTCCACCAGTCCCCGCTGGCTGAGTTCGCGCAACGCCCGGCCGACCGTAATCCGAGAGGTCTGAAATTGCTGTACCAGCGCGGCTTCGCTCGGGAACTTCTGTCCTGGCTTGTATTTGCCCGAGAGAATATCGCCGGACAGGCTCTCCAGCACCTGCTGGTACTTCGGAATGTGAGGTTCCGCACTGAACCTGCGGCCGCGCACACCTGATATTACAGCTTTCTCACCTGCTATAGCAACCTGAACGCGGCGGGCGCGATCCAAACATCTGAAGCACCGGTGAATTCGAAAGGAGACTTTGCATGAAACCAGTGCCGGAAGTGAGGCCGAGAGACTATCTCTTTGTCAGTGATTTCGACCAGACTCTGAGTTTCAACGATTCGGGGTTTGTGTTGAGCGAACTGATCGGAGCGTCGGGTTTCGCCGAAAAGATCCGCGGCTTGGCGAAGATCCATCTCGTCCAGCAGGGCGGTGAACTCAGTTACCTGCTGCTGCACGACCCCGAGTACAGGCGCGTCCGCAAGGAGCACCTGCACGAAGTCGGCAAACGCATTCGCCTGAAGCGTAACATCGCGCTTCTTTCCCGTATGCTCGAGAACCTTGATGGATACCGGTTCTCGTTCTACGTCGTATCCGCAGCGCCCCGGGAGGTGATCAAATCGGCGCTGGAAGGAATCGTCCCGGATGACCACATCATCGGAACCGAGTTTCGTTACGATGCTCAATCCGGGGAGATCGAATCGATCGTCCGGCTGCCTGCCGGATATGGCAAGGTGGCGGTGCTGGATGAATTGCGCGCCGCGCTGCCGCTTGGTCACAACCGCGTCGTCTATGTCGGCGATGGCAGTTCCGACGTTCACGTCATGATGCACGTGAACCGTCTTGCCGGTTTGACTATCGCCGTTTCCGAGAACGAGTACATCAATCAAATCGCACAGCGAACGGTGCTGAGCGACGATGCGCTCAGTGTGTTGGTGCCCGTGTTGGAAACCATCGCGGGATGGACTCCGGCGCGTATCCGCGAGTTCTTCGAGGGGCACGGGTTCATCCTGCGCGAGTGGGACAAAGTTCAGACCGATACTCTGACCATCTGTCCATTGGCGCCGCCCGCGCCTGCTGCCGCCGCCGGAGGGGCAGCATGATGCTCGAGTCCATCGGTTGGATCGCCACCGCTGTGTTCTCCGCATCGTATTTTTTCCGCCAGGCGTCGGCCTTGCGCCGCATTCAGGCGGCCGCAGCCTGCTTGTGGATCGTTTATGGTGCTGCGATTCACGCGATGCCCGTCGTCATCGCGAACGTGATCGTCGCCGCCGCTGCCCTGTACTCGTTGACGGGGTGCGGTGTAAAAGCCGGCGTCGTAGCTGAGAAGGGCTGATATGATTCGGATACCGGCCTCCGGTTAGTGAGGCCGCGAGGTTCCGAATGACATCCAGAGCCCTCTCATTCCTGCTCATTTCCGCGTCGATCGTCTGCGCGGCCCCGATGCCGCGGCTCACCAAACAACCCAATGGGACGTTCCAGTTCTTCGTAGATGATCAGCCGTTCATCATCCTCGGCATACAAACCCACAATTCGAGCGGTTACCCCGGCGAGTTAGAGCGCACGTGGCCGCTCGCGAAACGGCTAAACGTCAATACGATCGAAATACCGATACAGTGGCAAACCGTGGAGCCGGCCGAGGGCAAATTCGACTTTTCGGCGGTGGACGGTTTGGTAGAGGGCGCGCGCCGCAATAACCTGCGATTGATTCTCGCCTGGTTCGGCGGCTTCAAGAACGCGGCCATGCACTTCGCGCCCGAGTGGATCAAGCAGGACATCCAGAAGTATCCCCGCATGATCGATCAGAGCGGCGCGCCCATGCGAACTTTAGCCACTCACGTCGATGCCACCAGCGAGGCCGATGCGCGCGCCTTCGCCGCCTTCATGCGTCACCTGAAGCAGGTCGACGGCGATCAACACACGGTTGTCGCAGTGCAAGTGGAGAATGAAGCGGGAGTGCTCGGAACCGGCCGCGACCATTCGGCTAGTGCGGACAAGCTATTCGCGCAACGCGTGCCCGAAGAAGTACGCACGGCTTTCCACGCGAGCAAAACGGGGACTTGGACCGAAGTCTTCGGACCTTATGCCAGCGAGACTTTCGCGGCTTACTACCAGGCGCGGTATTTGAATCGGGTAGCAGAAGCGGGCAAGAAGGAGTTTCCACTCCCTATGTTTCTGAACGCCTGGACCGACATACAGGATGGATTCTACGAGCCGGGGTTTTCACATCCGAGCGGCGGACCGACTACCCGCATGCTCCCTCTGTACAAGACGATCGTTACATCCGTCGATTGGATCTCGCCCGACATTTACAAGCGAAACTACGCGCAATTCATCGAAGAGGCCACGCCCTACAGCCGCTCGGACAATCCGTTGCTGATCCCCGAAACCGGCCGTGACCTCACGTATTGCAAGAGCATGTTCACCGTGATCGGCGATTTGAAGGGCATCGGCGTTTCCGTGTTTGGCGTCGAAGGCACTGGCGAGAGCAAGGACGTATCGGAGAGCTTGCAGGACCTCGGCGCTACGTATCGTGTAATTACGGCCGCGATGCCCTTACTCTCCGAAGCGAAAAAGAATGGAAAGCTGCTCGCGGCAGTCGAGCAGGATGGCATTGCTACTCTCGTTCTAGACTTCGGCGCTTATGAAGCGATGGCGCAGTTCGGACCGATGAACTACGGCTACGGCGGTGCGCGCGCGGCCGGAACACAGCGGAAGTCCGGGCGCGTGCTCATCGGTCAAACCGGCCCGGAGGACTTCGTCGTTGCGGGTTTCGACGCGACGGTGAGTTTCCGCCCTCGCTACGGATCGTCCAAGCCGCGTGCGGATTTCGTGAGCGCCGAAGAAGGCTATTACGATAGCGGCGTATGGAAAGCGCGCCGGCAATTGAGCGGCGACGAGATCTTCTTCGGATTGCGCATCCCGCGCGACGGCACCGTCGTCAAAGTGAGACTGATGAAGTATTAACCGGCGCGAGCGTGACGTCCGGCGGCGTCGATTCGATCGATGCCGGCCAGCCGCGCAAGTTGTGCCAGGTCGTTCGTCCAATCGCCGTATGCGAGCACCAGGTGATGCTCCACTGCCTCCTGCAGCATCGTGTCCAGGAATGTATCGGGGTCCGGTTCAACGCGCACCGTCGCGACGCTGCCGCGTGTTCCCTTCGGCGTGGGGATCACTTCGCCGCGGGCGACAAACATGCGGAGCGAATCTCCCGAAGGACGCAGCAGTTTCGCGATCGTGACAGTCCCGGGTTTGAATGCGAACTCTATCAACGCTCCCGTCCCCACCCGCATATGACTCCGAACGCAAGCGGACGCGGGGCTCTCGGCAAGCGAAATCGCCGCTGAGCCGCAATGCGCCATTTGCAGAGCCTTGCGATCCTCGAAGTACCCGGTGATCTCGAGGCTGTAACTCGGCTGCCGCGACAATTCCGTCAGAATGTACGAAGTGACGAGCGCGGTCAGATCGGCCTCGCACGCCGACGGAATTCCGTTTTCCGACAACTCGGCCATCGCGAGGCAAACCGGGGATTTGTGCTGGTCGCGCAGTTCCGGCCAGCATCGCGCCGAGAAGCCATCCAGGCGATCGGCTTCCACAAGGCTCTTCGCACCGAGGTAAAGCCGGTACTGTTCGGCGACCGTCTCGAGCGGTACGTCGTTCGATCCGACTCGCGCTATCAACTCGGTTGCTAGCCGCGTGGCCTCGTCCTGCGAACTCTCGTCTCGCGCGCGAAGGAGATTGTCGAGGTCGCGTCGCACCGTCGTTACTCCAAGCAACCGCTGCAACAACGATTCGTCACAGCCCGTGTCGATCATCCCGGGGCAGGTCGAGCCGGCAATACCGAATCGTGCGCGCCGCAGCCGTTTCACAAGCGCAGCGATCTCAGCAGTGCGCGCCACACCCCGAACGTGCTCCGGCGTCACTGCTCCTACGCGGTGCAGGAAGTTGCGTCCGAGCCGGCGGATGTTGCACCCGGTCGCTGTCAGGCCGGTCATCGGCGACGGCATCGGTATCGTCTCGTCGAAGTAGGGCAAGGCCCACAACAGCAATGGTATGTCGGCCAGTTCGCGAGCCAGCGACAGCGTGATCTCTTCGGCCACCCAGGTACAAAAGAACAGCACCAGCAGATCGATCTCTTCGCGCTTCAACTGCGCCGAGATCTTTGGAACATCGCGCGAGTCGCGCGCAATCTCGGGGGCACACACTTCGCATCCGGCTTCTTCGAGACCCGCCACTGCGCGGTCGCGTATCTCGACCACTGACGGAAAGTTATAGATGGGGTGAACGCAGGTGATGAATCCGATTTTGGGCATGCGGGTTGAGGAGTGCGCGGGCAGGCCTTTGCGCGCTGCCTGCCCGAAATGTGGATGTCGTCAGGTTAGCTGAACTTCACCAGATCCCAAGGCTTGCGGTACTCACGGAACAGGTACCGGTTCGCGTCACTGTCGCTCCGGAAATTCTGCCGTTCACCATCCCACTTGAGCTTCTTCCCGGTCCAATACGCAACGTTGCCGATGCAGGCGATCGTCGTTGCCCGGACACCCACCTCGATGTTGGCGAACGGGTCCTTGCGGGCACGGACAAAGTCGACGAAGTTCTTGGTGTGGATCGGCGTCGGTTCGTCCTCGTTTACCTGGATCTTTTCCATCCGCGGCTTCCACGCAAACCCGCGCCGCGCCATCCTGCCGCCCTCGGGCGGAACTGGTTCGGGGTAGAGTTCCATCCCCAAACGATCGACGAACAATGCCGCGTCCGTTCCATAGAACGCCATGCCGTGAGGCCGGTCTTCCGGACCGCGCATACCGTAATAGCGCATACCGGTGGTGCGGCCGCCCAGGCCGTGACCGTTATAATTGCACGCCTCGTAGTTCAGGATGAAGTTCGGATATTCGTAGATCGCCGTCTGCATGTCGTAGATGTCGCCCGCCAGTTTCTTGTTGAAGCGCAGGGCGGAGGAAACAACGTTCAGCGGCGTCTCGGCTCCCATGATCTGGTGCACCGAGTCGAAACGGTGATTGCCGAAATCGCTGATGATGCCGTTCGTGTAATCCATGAACGACCGGTAGTTCAGGCGATTCTTGTTGTAGGGTACATTGGGTGCCGGCCCGAGCCATGCATCCCAGTTGAGATCGGGCGGGGGCGCTGAGTCCGGCACCGGCGGATTGCCCCACGAGTTGCTCATGTAATTCCACACCCGAACGAACCGCACCTCGCCGATCTTCCCGCTCTGGATCATCTTGGCGGCCTCGGCGATGTGGTCGGCGGACCTGTGCTGCGTGCCGACCTGCACGATCCGCTTGTTCTGCCGGACCGCGTGCACCATCGCGTTCGCTTCCCCGACGCGGTACATCACCGGCTTTTCCAGGTACGCATCTTTCCCCGCCTCACAGGCGAGAATCAACATCGTCGCGTGCCATTGGTCCTGCGTCGCGATGATTACGGCGTCAATGTCTTTGTCATCTAGAAGCTTGCGGAAATCGGTGTAGGTCTTGGCCTGCGGCGCCCATTTCTTCGCCGCGTCCAAACGCGTCCCGTAGACATCGCATAGAGCCGAGATATCTACATTCCTCGGTTCTTTCAGCCGCGGATCCAGGTTGCCGTCGTGGTAGTTGTCGGGCGCGACCGTCTGAATGTCCTCGGGAGTACCGCGCATCAACCGGGCATCGAACGTCCCACGGCCTCCACATCCGATCAATCCGACGTGCAGCCGATCGTTCGCTCCGTAGACACGCTGATAAGACGCTGCGGTAAAAGCCGCGCCTCCTGCACTCTTCAGGAAATTCCGTCGTTCCATGCTTGCTTAAGTCCTTTCGGTGCTGGTATTCGAGACCGGACACACAGGCTCTCACCCGGACAACGCGGTCTGACGGAATGCTATATCCGCACTACCCGAATGTCAAGCGGACGACACCGCTACGCGATTGCGGCTCCAGCAGATATGAGGTGGCGGGAAATTACGAAACGAACCCAATGCGGCTGTGCCGGTTTGCAGAACGAAGCCAAACCGGGATAGCGTCAGGAGCCGACTTTGCGCAGCAGTTCCTGCGCTTCCGACCGCGGCGGATCTTCCGGTGTCAGCGGCGAGGAGATGTACTTCTTCAGCAACTGCTTTGCTTCCGTCAGGTTCCGGTGATCGCGAATGTAAGTCTCCGCACGTTCGTACAGGATCCGCGGATTGTTCGGCGCCATCTTCTCCGCCTCTGCAAAGGCGGCTTCGCTCTCTTGCACCCGCCCGCGCTTGGACAAGTACTTCGCCAGGTCGATCACCCGTCCCACCTGCCGCGGAGCCAGTTCCAATGCCCGCCGCAGATGCTCCTCGGCGGCATCGAACTCCTTGCGTTTGTCCAGCAATTGCGCCTCGGCGTAGTGTCCCTCGGCCGGGTCCAGAGCCGCAATCCGTTGGACGAGCGCTTCGGCACGGTTCAAACCCCCGCCCAGAAAGCCCGGGGCTTCCATGTAATAGTCGAACAGATCGTTCAAAGCTTCTTTGTTCGAGGTGTCCAGCATCACCGCGCGTTCAAAGTACTGCCGGGCCTTGGAAGCGTACGAGGGCGCCACAAAGATGCTCGCGCTCTCGGCCCTCCGTCCCCAACTCCGCCCCAGCCAGTGCACATACTCCGACCGTTTCGGGTCGAGCGTTATCGCTTTGTCGAAGGCGTCGGTGGCTTTCTTGTACTCGGCCGACATGAAATACGATTGGCCGATCAGAGCCCAGGTGCGGGCATCCTTGTCCTTCAGCGGCAGCAGGAGGTCCAGTGCCCTTTGATATTCAGTACGTGTGTATAGCTGATGCGCCTCTTCATAAGGTGGGGAAGCCACCGCCAGCGCCACCGTTAACAACACCCCGAATACAGCTTTCCGTATCACCTCAAAATCCCCTTACTGCCTTTGTTCTAAAGTATATCGCGTAATTGCTCGCCTTTTTGGATGAAAAAAGTTAGCGCCGGGATACGAAGAGTAGCAACTTCGCTCCCTTACTGTTCTAACCCGTAATTGCACTGACGGTCGCGGTGGCGGGCGACTCCTAGTCGGGGTGTTCCAGTTTGTCGAGGCGGCGCTTCATTTCCTGCCACTCACGGCGCATCTCCGGCAAGCGCGAAAGCACGGCAAGTTGTTCTAAATATTGCTTCAGTGGCCTGGCGGGTGTGCCCCATACTGTTTGGCCCGAGCGAACGATCTTGGAGGTGAGCACGCCGCAACCGGATCCGAGAACTGTCTTACTTTGTACGTGGGCTTTGTCGCCAATCCCGACCTGTCCCCCGATGACGGCATAGTCGTCGATCGTCACCCCACCTGCAAACCCGGTTTGCGCCGCGATGACAACGTGCCTCCCGATCGTGCAGTTGTGTCCGACGTGGACCATGTTATCGAGCTTCGTTCCTTTGCCGATCGAAGTGACGCCGAGCGCCGCCCGGTCCACGCACGAGTTCGCGCCGATTTCAACGTCATCGCCGATTTCCACCCGGCCGATTTGCGGGAAGTTCTCCCATACGCCGTTTCGCGGAACGAAGCCAAAACCGTCCGCACCGAGAACCACACCGGAGTGGAGCACGACCCGGCTGCCCACCGACACGTCGTGGTAGATGGTCACTCGCGGGTGGAAAGTGCAGTTCTCGCCGATCTCGACATCGTCGCCGATCGTGGTGCCCGACCCGATCGTTGTGCCGGCGCCGATCCGGCATCCTTCCCCAACGACGGCGTAAGGACCGATCGCAACTGCATCACCCAGAGTCGTCCCGGCCCCCACCATTGCGGCCGGGTGGATGCGTCTCGCCGGCTGGCGCTTGGGATGAAGACGCGGGATGACCTGCGCTATCGCGCCGCGAGGGTCGGGGACGCGGATGATTGTGAGTCCTTGAACGTTCGGGAAACTCAGGGGCACGAGAATACATCCCGCGTTCGACTGTCCTGCCGATTTTGCCGCCTTCGCGTTATTCACGAAAGTGACATCGGATGGCCCGGCGGAATCGAGCGACGATACGCGCCGTAGATCGCGATCCCCCTCGCCTTCCCAGATCGCGTTCAGCATTTTCGCCAGTTCCCGTACTAACACGCATGTCCTCCTTGCACTTCCCGGTGCGGGCATCCGAGTCCGCTGGTCGTATGATACAAATTTATGCCCATAGATCCTTCGGCAATGATCGCCCCCACCGCTCGCATCGATCCGGGGGCGTGCATCGGGCCGCAAGTGGTGATCGGCGAGTACTGCGTGATCGAGGCGGATGTCACCATTGGGCGCGAGTGCCGGCTTGAACCCTACGTGTACGTGAAACGCTGGACGACGATGGGGGAGCGGAACGAAATTTCAGCGGGGACAGTTCTCGGTACCGATCCGCTCGATAAGAACTTCACCGGCGAACGGAGTTACCTGCGGATCGGCGATGGAAACAAGATCCGCGAGCATTACACGATCTCGCGCGGGACGCAGCCGGAGTCAGTCACGACCGTTGGCGATGACAACTACATCATGACCAGCGGGCACATCGCCCACAATTGCACGATCGGCAGCCTGACCGTGATTGCGAGTTGCGCGCTCGTGGCAGGCTATGTCGATGTCGAGGACCAGGCGTTCATATCAGGTGGCGTCGTCATTCATCAGTATTCGAAGATCGGGCGGCTGGCGATGATCGGCGGGAATACCCGCGTCAACAGTGACGTTCCGCCGTTCTTCATGTACACCGATTTCAATGTCGCGCCGAAGGGACTAAACCTGGTCGGCTTACGGCGCTCCGGTTTTTCGCACGAGGACATTTCAGCGTTGAAGACTGCATATCGACTCCTGTACCGTTCCGGGTTGAAACTGGAAGAGGCACTTACGCGGATCGAAAGCGAAGTGGCGACCGAGCACTCCAGGCACTTAGTCGCGTTCATCCGGTCGAGCAAACGGGGGATCTGTCGCGAATAATGGCGAATGACCTGATTCCGGCGCTGAAGTCGGATGACATCGAGCAGGTGAGCGCGGCGATTCGCGCCGATGCGGCCCAGGCACGGCAACCGCGCGCTGTTGTGGAAGCGGCGCGGCGCGCATTCTTTCCCGCACTCCGGTTGCTGAAGAAAGGCGGCGCGGACCTGAATGCCAGTTGGCGGGGATACCGGCCGCTGCACGCGCTGATTCAGGAGGACCCGCACGGGGACTCGGACGCCTCTCCGGTTGCCCGCCTCAAATGTCTCGAGTGGATGCTGGCGCACGGCGCGGATCCCGAGCAGTTGGGCGGCTGGCCTCCGGCGCGCGCATTGATTGTCGCGGCGTTCCAGGGTTCGGAGGAATACGTCGAAATATTGCGCGAAGCCGGCGCGCGGTTAGATGGATTCACGGCAGCGGCTCTGGGCGATGTCAGCTTCCTCCGAAAGCTCCTCGTTCAGCAACCCGAGTTTGCCAAAGAGCGTGACGCCGGCGGATTGACCGTACTTCAATGCGCAGCGGGGTCGCGGGTGCATGGAGCGCGAGTCCTCGAGGCCGCCCGCATTTTGATCGAAGCTGGCGCTGACGTTCGAACTCGGACAAAAGCCTGGGAGCATGATGTCGACGCCTTGTACTTCGCCGCGAACTCGAAGAACCGCAAAATGTTCGACCTGCTGCTCGATTCGGGTGGGGATCCCGACAGCGGTCTGAGTTGCGCGTTGTGGAACGCGACGAATGCTTTCGCCGAATCGGCGCTGGCTCACGGAGCGTCTCCCGACCGGGCCGTCTCGGCGGGACGTCCTCTGTTGAACGACTTGATCCGGTGGGGACGTTTGCGCCAGGCCGAATGGCTTCTCGCACACGGCGCAAACCCGAACATCACGGACACCGAAGGCTGGACGCCGCTGCATCAGGCCGCGTCCCGAGGTAACAAGAGAGTCTTCGATGCGCTGGTGGCAGCCGGGGGCGACGTGACCCGCAAGGATCATCAAGGTTGGACGCCGCTCGAAGTTGCGGCTTCCGGGCGCCCATCGGGCCGACCGGCGTTCAAGACCAAAGAATCCGTGGAGGAATGACTCGAGGATGGGAGCAACGAGAGATGCGCTATCGCGAATTAGGCCGTACGGGATGGAAGGTTTCCGAAATCAGTTTCGGCGCATGGGCTATCGGCGGCGCATGGGGCGATGTTAGCGACGAGGAGTCGATGGCTGCGCTGCACAAAGCAATCGACTGCGGAGTCAATTTCATCGACACGGCCGATGTCTATGGAATGGGGCGCAGCGAACAACTCATCGCGCGGCTGAAGCGTGAACGCAGCGAACCGATCGTTGTCGCGACCAAGGCGGGGCGACGGCTCTCGCCGCATAATGCCGACGGGTACAACGCCCGCAACCTCACGACATTCGTTGACGACAGCCTTCGAAATCTCGATACTGACTGTCTCGATCTCGTTCAACTGCACTGTCCGCCAACGGACGTGTACTACCGGCCAGAGGTGTTCAGGGCGTTGGACGATCTCTCGGCCCACGGCAAGATACGGTTCTACGGAGTCAGTGTCCAACGGGTGGAGGAGGCGCTGAAAGCGATCGAGTACCCCAACGTTCAGACGGTGCAGATCATCTTCAACTGTTTCCGCCAGCGCCCGGCGGGGTTGTTCTTTGCCGAGGCGATTCGACGCAGGATAGGCATTCTGGCGCGAGTTCCGCTGGCGAGGAAGCAGAGCCGCAGGAAAGCAGGAGCGCAATTAGGCGATTGTCGCGTTATCCAACTTCGAGGGGAACCACTTCCTCACTAGAATTGTACGGGCTACTAACATGCGCGAGAAGTATGAATTTTGTTGGGGGGCTACCGACCTATGCCTACAGGAAGTGTTGCGCTCGATCGACCGAGCGCAACACTTCCTATTGTTTAAGACTGTCTCTGTTTCCCCCCAACCTGCCGGGAGGGGGTGTCGCGAGATCTTTTGGGCTTATGTTCCCCGCTTTGTTGCGGTAGTTTTGATTAGGCGATTGTCGCGTAGTCCGCTCCCGAGTGGGCCACAAGACGATACAGGAAGCCCGATGGGACCGAGCCCCACAGCCCGGATCTGTCGGGCTCTTCTGCATGTGGTCAGTTTTTTGGCCGGCCATGTCTTCCTTCCCGCCCCCTTCGGGTGCGCCTATTCAGGGCAAACGTTTCCTTTAACTGTATAGTGCTGTGAGCGGGCCAATTGTCTCGCTCATTTCAGAACTTTTTTGAGATCAGTCGTTCGTTCCGCACACTACCTTAGGAAATGCGATTGGAAACGACCGGCACCTCCCACATACTGTTTCCTTCTGGGCCATCGCCGCGCCCGCTTCCGCCCACGGCATTCTTGAACAAACCTAGTACGACACAGCCAACGATACAATCGCACCGACGAAGCCCGCAGTCCGCCCCTTTTGAGATGCCGGATTGGAATGCCAAAGCTTTGGCTTTGCTTTTGTCCAAGGTCACGAATTGTGACCTTAGGGCTGACGCAAGAATAACTATTCGCAAGTAATCGGTTATCGGTCAGAATCAGTAGCTGCTAAGACGCCGGATGGCGAGCAGGCCGTTTCTCGTACCCCGCTGCTTGCAAGGTAGCAAAGCACATTGCGCAGAAGTGGTTAACAGCATCCAGTTCTGTTATAGTTCCGATAGAAGATTTCATATAGTCGGAACTATAACATTATGCGGCCGCTCTCCTACCACTCTGAACCGTTGCACTCACTCCTGCTTCGTAACAAAGTTGCGACGCTCGAAGAATTCAAAAAGGTTCTCGGCACATCGGTCACCATCACCGTCTTCCGGAAACTGAAACCACTCGATTATTTGACCAGCTACTCGCACCGCGGCCGTTATTACACCCTGCGGGAACTCGCGCTTTTCGATGCGAATGGCCTTTGGTCTCACAATGGGGTTTGGTTCTCCCGCTTCGGCACTCTGCTGTCGACCGCGGAGGCCTTCGTCAACCACTCACCGCGCGGTTATTTCGCCGAGGAGTTGGCTCGTCTGCTGCACGTCGACGTGCAGGATGCGTTACATCAACTGGTACAGCGCGGCCGCATGGCGCGACAATTTGTCTCCGGCCTGTATCTCTACACTGCCAAGGATCGCGGCCTCCAAAGACAACAAAGCCTGGCGCGCCGCACGATCGAGATTATTCCCGCTCTCGCCGATCCTTCCGTCTTGGAAATATCGCCCGAAGAACTGAAGACGGCCATCCTGTTGTTTTATAGCTTGCTCAATGAGCAGCAGCGACGTTTGTTCGCCGGTCTGGAGTCGCTCAAACTCGGACATGGGGGCGACCGCCAACTGGCCGACTTTCTGGGCCTCGATCCTCATACGGTAAGCCACGGACGCCAGCAGTTGCTGGCTCAGGATGTAGAAGTGGACCGTGTGCGTACAACTGGTGGTGGCCGCAAGCGCGTGGAAAAAAAACGCCTGAAATAATCGAGGCCATCGAGATTTTGCTGGAGCACGACACGGCTGGCGATCCGATCACCGGACTGAAGTGGACCCACCAGACTCCGGAGAAGATCGCTCAACTGCTACAGTTGGTCGATATCCCTGTCTCCGCCAGCACGGTCGCACGTTTGCTCCATCAAATGGATTTCTCACTGCGTGTGAACCGCAAGCAGATTGCCACCAACTCCAGTCCCGACCGCAACCAGCAGTTCCACTATATTTCTTCTCTTCGCACCCGCTTTCAGCGGCAAGGTCTACCGATCATTAGCGTGGACACAAAAAAACGCGAGCTCATCGGCAACTTCAAAAACTCTGGCGCCAAATGGGATCGTGTGCCCGTCTCGGTGAATGACCACGATTTCCGCACCGATGCTATTGGGGTGGGCATTCCTTACGGCATTTACGACCAGCCCCACAATCGAGGCTCGGTATTCGTCGGCACCTCCCATGACACCCCTGCCTTCGCCGTTCACTCTATCGCCACCTGGTGGAAACGGGAAGGATCACGCCGCTACGGCCGACCTTCGAAGCTTCTTGTGCTGGCCGACACCGGTGGTAGCAACGGCTGCCGATGTTGGGCCTGGAAGACCGAACTGCAGTCGCGGCTATGTAACCACTTCCACATCTCTGTCACGGTGGCCCACTACCCCACCGGTGCATCGAAATGGAATCCCATCGAGCATCGGCTGTTTTCAGAAATTTCCAAGAACTGGGCGGCCGAACCACTGGACAGCTATGCCAAGATGCTCCATTTTATTGGCAACACTACCACCCAAACCGGCTTGGTTGTGAATGCCTACCTGGATCCCACCTTCTATCCCACCGGCCTCAAACCAGACCCTCACTCCATTCGTTCCCTTCATCTCAAACCCAGCAAAACACTACCCGCCTGGAATTACACGATCGCACCACATCTGTGATGTTATTTTTACGTCAGCCCTTAGAACGAGTCCTGGCGGGATCGACTTCTGTGACTTGGAATCGTTTGGGCATCTCCCCAACTTGAAATCACAATCTGTGATTTCAAGTTCACGAGGAATGCCGTAACTGGAGAGCATTCGATTCCGGTAAGCCCTACTGGATGACGGCCGTGACCTCTTGCTGGGCGTTGCTGTTCTGGCCGACAGTCAACACCACTGGCTGTGGTCCGGAGGCGACATTGTCTGGCACAATGGCATTCACCTGAATTATCCCCGAAGGTTGGTAGGGCGCTGGACCGGAGTAGATGAGCTTGGCGGGTTGGCCGCCGATGGTGAGCGACACCGGCGCAGTCGGAATAATGCGCGTGCTGGAGAGAATAAAGACGCTGCCGTCCTGAAAGCTATAAGGGATGGGATTCGGAGCCAGCTCGCTCCATTGCCCCGCGCCGGTCCCGAACATGACAATCACGGACCCCCGGGGCGCGGGATTGTCAGGGCCGTTGAGGCTGAGGCCATTGTTCAGGATCGCACCCTGCCCGGTACCCGTCGCTGCGGCAGTGAAGATGCCGGGCGACGTATCCGCCACCGGCACCGACAACGGCGGCGAACTCACCAGGCGGCGAGTCACCACCACATCGACGGTCGTCATGCCTGCCACCTCCCAAGGCACCATGGCGTTGATCTGATTCGTGCTTACGTAAAACAGTCCGGCCGCGATGCCGTTGAAAGTAACCCTGCTGTTGCCGAGCGTTGTAGGATATAAGCCATCGGTAGCGAACTGCGAGGACACAGGCGGCGTCCCAACGTGGGTCCCGAAGATGGACACGATTTGACCGGGCGAAATCGGGCCCGGTTGGAGCGTGGCAGCATGGACAACTGAGCTGATAGCCGGCGCCGGCTGACCGGAAAGTCTCAAGCTCATCAAAGGTCCGAAGCAAGCCGGACACGATTCTCCCTCCTTCGCAAAGTCCACAGTGAACAAGTAACCACCGGACGGCAGGTAGGGAACCACATTCGGGTTCAGTGCCACTGTAACCAGGGCGGGTGTGACCCCTCGGGATGGAGTGACCACTACGAAATCCGGTGGGCGCTCTTCACCGCACCCCCCGCAGGGAGATGATGAGACACCAACAAACCGGAACGGCACTTTGCTGCCGTCGATAGTGCTCACACCGATGATGGTGGAACGGAACGTGTTGGGGGTGTCCGCCGTCGCCGTGAAAACATGGCCTTCTCCACTGACCACCAGCGTTTGGGCAAACCCGGGTGCGATCGCAACGATGAGCCAGCAGGCCGTCACCCAACGGAGCCCGCAATTCCGTCGGAATCTCATGTTTCACCTCCGTCCCGTCACTCTTAGTGTTATGGTCGCCGGCGGCCTATCTGATGGCACCAGTACAGGTACGTGCACAGATGTATCCGGCAAAGCTCTACCCAGCTCATCGGAGAGGCGAAAGAAGGAACTGTACACGACTAGTTTGGTGCTGGAATTGAACGGTACTACGATCTGGTGGGTTCTTCCTTTCGCATCTCGCGTTATAACTGGTGCTAGACGAAAGACCATCGCGTCGGTGGGCACACCCAGCAAGAGGTGCGCTCCCGGCGTTTTCCCTTCGTTTTGAGACAAGACTTGGTCCGGATCCTCGACGCGGATGGGCACAACCGCCCCCTTGGCCATAACTATGGCAATAGTGGTGGCAGGTTGAGCGAGGGACAGTGAAACGGACGTCGGCCGAGGTCCCCACTCGCAGGGGTTTAGCCAGGCGCTTTGAAGTACCTGAGCACAAAGCTGGTATCTGCCCTCACTCAATCCAACGAACTGAAAGGTTCCATCGGCGCCGCTAACGGCTGCCCAATCGGTCGGTCGCGATCTTCCGGCCGGATACGGTGGGACTAGCCCTACCTTCGCATTCCTGAACGGCAAAAGGGCATTGTCGGTGGCTCCAGTGCTGTAAGAGATGGTCAGCGCGTGCTTTCGCCTCGAATATGTGCTACATGAAAGATATGCATGTATTCGAACGGGATGTGAATGGCTGCCGCTATCGTATCGCGGCCCAGTCGGTGTGGGACCCGGCCCGTGGTCGCTCGGTTGCGCGCCAGATTGTGCTTGGCCCGGCAACAGCGGCGCCGGTCGCCGATCTCGCCGCCACGCGAACCGTGGGTACGCGTGCCGTTGGGGATGTCGGCGCTCTGATTTGGGTCGCCGAGCAACTCGATCTGATAACCCACATCGACCGGGCATGCGGCAACCTGGGCGCCAAGGACGGCCCCTCTGTCGGCGAGTTGGCTGTGGCGGTCGCCATCCAGCGGGCGTGCTCGCCCGGACCCAAGCGGGACTTGGCGGAGTTTCTGGATGAGAGCGTGCCGCGCTTGTCGTGTCTGCCATCTTCGGCATTCAGCGGACAGGCATACCATCGGGTGGCCCAGCAGGTCAGTGATGAGCAATTAGAGCAAGCGCAGGTAGCTATTGCGAAAGCGGCGGTGGCCCGGTTCGAGCTTTCAGCCGACGTGCTGGCGTTCGATACAACCAACTTCGACACCCACATCGCGACGGTAACACCCGGCAAGTTGGCGCGTCGCGGGCATGCTAAGAGCAAACGGCGTGATCTGCGCGTGGTTGGGCTTGGCGTGCTGGTCAGCGAGACGGGCCACGTGCCGTTGCTATACCGGACCTATTCGGGGAACAGTTCGGATCAAACCGTGCTGGGTGACTGCCTGGATGGGTTGAGTGCGCTACACCAGTCGCTGGACGAGGGGGAGGGACGTCCACGAGCGCAGCGGACGCTGGTGCGGGATGGCGGAAGTTGGAGTCCTCAGTTGGAACTGGATCTGGACGTGGCCGGCTACTACAGCCTGATCTCGTTACCGCTGGGACATGCGGCTGCGGAACAGGCGCTGCAGATGGCGGCCAAGCGAGGTGCAATGAAGTGGCTGACTGGCAAACTGAGCGAAGTACGCGCGGCGCGCGTGCGAGCGAAGGTCGGCAAACTGGACCGCACGCTGGTGGTGGTGGAGAGCCAGGAACTGCTGGCGGGTCAGAAACGTGGCATTGCGGTGGCGTTGCGCAAAGCGAAGGCGGAGTTAGGCAAACTGGATCGACTGGTGCAAGCGAAACGCATCTCGCGCAGCAGCCTGGAGCAACGGATAAAGAAGACGCTTGCCCGCGAACATTTGTCGAACTTCGTGGTGACGAAGGTCGGCGGAGGCGACACCAATCCGACCTTACGCTGGCATGTAGATGCGGCGTTGCGCCGCCAACTGGAGAAGACCCGGCTCGGACGGCGGGTGCTGTGCACGGATCAACACCTGTGGAGCACGGGCCGGATTGTGCACGGGTTCCGTGGTCAGTGGAACGTTGAAGAACTGTTCCGCCGGGCCAAGAAGGGAGGCGTGGTGCCCTGGGGACCGTCGCATCAGTGGGCGGACGGGTCGCTACGTCTGCATACCTTTGCCACTGTGCTTGGGCTGATGCTTGTGAGTCTGGCGAAGATCGCGCTTGGAACAGGCAACTCCGCCCTCGCGATGATGGGCGAGCTAGCCGAAGTCCGCGCGACCCTGGTGCGTACGACGACGCGCGGGCCGGGGCGTCGGGCGACCGTGATGCTTGCACCGGACCTGACAGCCCAACAGCGCCGGGCGGTGAAAATCTTCGACCTCGACCGCTGGATGCCAACACTTCTTTCATGTATGACTAGCCGACCTCTTCGTACATGATTGATGCCCAAAACCCGGATTTACTTAACTTTGATGCGAAGGTAGGGCTAGATGAAGGCTCACATATCCACCGGCGATGGGCGTTCCATCATCGCCTGACAACGTCCCACCGATTTTGCCTGCAAAACTTGAGAGCGCCGTTTGCGCCAATACCCAGAACTCACGGCTTCTTAGAATGCGCCGCAACCAACTGCCCGGGCACCTTCAAGCGGGCCGCTGTTTCCGGGCGAACCGCACTCAGAATCTGATTAGCTAAATCCGAGATCTGCTGTTCTCGGCGGGCCTCAATCTCGTCAAGCGCCGCTATCGCAGTGGCAGGTAAAGCTTGGTTTGCCGCTGAAATCGTGCGCGCGGATTCGCGCAGTTGAGCCAACAGTGGTTTGAGCACCTGACCGGCTGTATGAATGACGGCTGATTCCTCGGCATTCAGACCGTGCAGCTTCACGAGATGGTCTTCGTAAGATTTGATCGCGGCTGGGCTATTGTCCAGGCTCGACACGTTCAGCAGCACGAATCGAAGATATTTCATCTCGTCGCTGGCCACCGGCGGTCGCGAGCTCTGCGCATAACCCATACCGGCAATCAACACAGCTCCAACAAGGACGGATTTCATTGATTCTCCTGGAATCATGGATTCGGAACGGCGACGCAGATGCGAGCGCCGTCGAACGAGTAGGTTCCCCCAACACTGACCGTCAAATTGGACTCCACGACGTTGGTACCGGGCGGAAGCGCGCTCGCATCGACACATGCCGAGGTACCGTCCGGAACTGCTGGGACAACGAAGTTTATCTGATAAAGACCGACATAGCCCGGCGTAGTTCCGGCGTACAATGGTTGCTGTCCTGTGGGAAGCGGCCGGGAGGGCAACGCGTTCGCGTGAAAGTTGAAGTCGAGCGTGAACTTCGTCTTGGCCGGAACCGCCGCAGTTACCAGCTTTCCAGTGACTGAAGGTGGATCGGTTTGTCCGAGACCGACCGCGTAAATCACCAGGGCCTCCCCCGCGCGCGCGGGATTTGCCGCCGACAGCTTTGATCCATCGGCATGCGTGACGATGGAGGCGCAGGGCAGCCCCGTCGAGTTGACCGGGGCGTAAGTAAGAGCGCGTATGAATGCATCGCATTCCGTTAAGATGTGGACCTGATCAGTAAGTGGTGCCACATCGAATGAGGGGACTCTTCCAGCACTCAACTGGGCAGCGGGCACACCGTTTCCCGGCTCAGGGTCGGGTAAGAGCGGTTTTGCCTCAAATGGGATCTGGATCGTTACGGCGGAGAGGGGAATGCAAAAGGCTCGCCAATTCCAAGGAGAACTTAGGCTGGACGTGCAGAACTGATGGACCTCTAGAATTGGAACGAGCCGGTTGATACCCTGATTGAAATTAACCGAAACGCCGGCCAGCGTGGTTGGAAGGTCCTCACCTGAAGGTGCTTGAGTAACTGCCGTGTCCCCCGTGTCGACCCCCTGCATAACCAGAGTCATCAATTGACCAGGAGCCACGCTAACAGGTGTGGGTAGCACGTAACCGAAGCCAATCAGCGGCGGCGCATCCTGTGCCATCAGGCAGGTGGCGAACGCAAAAACAATTACATGCGAAGCCCGCATTGATTCCTCCGTCTGGTCACCAACTCCAACCCGGCGTATGTGACGCCGCTGGAGCTGGCAGCTGGGGCCATATTGTGGGCGGACATGCCGTCATCACCCCGCCGCCCGGCGGTCCGCTCCGGTACTGATTCGGCGGCGTCGGGTCCGGGTACGGAAGAGTCGTCCCCGGCGTATAGGTATTGCCTAAAGTATTGCCGATGAGGCACCCGTAATTGACAAAACCGAGATATTGACCACCGATGTTCAGATTCGATACGAAGTCCGGGGTAACGGAATCTAGAACAATACCCTGCTTCGCGTTGTCGCGCACCAACACATTGTCGAGGGTCACTCCAACCGCAGGTTTGGTGAAACTTGAGTTGGTTGCGGGCCCAAGAAACGCAATGCCGGCCTGACGATTCTGTTCAATATATCTTGGTATGTCACTCGCATCCCAAGGGTTCCAACTCGAGACCGTGATGTCGCTGGTGTTGGTGTCTGACGCCCCGGCAAACTGCATACCCGAACCTACATTATTCACAACCTCGTTGTTATAGAAATAGTGCCCAATTCCATACGCTTCCACACCCGCGTTGAACGCCCCGCCGTTTCCGAACGGGCAGCCATTCGCCGACGAAGGCAACGTCCCGTCTTGAGCTGGCCAGTCGTTTCCGTCAATGACATTACCGGCCACCGACGCATTCGAACTCGTGGTCCAAACCGTAAATTGTCCCCCCTGCTGCACACACGGCACTGGTGTAGATCCGCATATCAGCGGGTTGTAGCTGACGTCAGACAACTCATAGCGGTTCTGAAACAGGCTGTTCCCGTACGCGTATTGTCCGGATCCCACCACGTTGATACCCGCAGTCCCGGCGTATTGAATTCGGTTGTACCACGCACCGCTGCCGCTACCATCCAGCCAGATTGCAGTGGCCCGAGTGGCCGTCTCGGCGGCGGTCTCGGTTCGAAGATTGCCATCCGGTCCAATACCATAGCCGCCACTGCCGAAGTTCGAAAAAGAAACGCTCGAGCCCGCTCCTGCAAGAATCAGAGCCGTGTCTGGTGCATTGATGAAATTGACAAACTCGACAATGAATCTGCCGCCGTGTGTCAGGTCCACATCCCAATAGCGATCGAATCGATCCAGGCCCAAACAGCTCATCGCGCCATCTCTCCCGGTCCCGAAGCCGTACCGGTTACCATCGAATGTGAGATTCGTTATGGTCACGTCGATTGCCGGCGACTCGGCATACATGATCGAGGTAACCGAAGTTAACCCGCGGACCAGAGTGGTATCTGCCGGCCCTCCACCTCCCGTTATAACGATATTGGGCCGTTGGATTCGCAGTCCGGAAACGAAACCGACATTATATCGTCCTGCGATCAGCCGGCAAACTCCGGCAGTACCGCCAGAACCAATACAAGTCTGAAAATCCGTCGGGTTTGCCGTGACCCGCTCAGTCACCGTCGGATCGCTGGCCGACCCCGGCAGTGATCCTCCGCCAGACACGTTCGCTTGGTTCACTTGCGGAGAAGTCGCATTCGATGCGACATTCACCGTCACCGTAATAGCCGAATAGCTCGCCCCGGCCGCCAGAGTGTCGTTCCGCGAACAAGTATTAGTGGAACACATCCACCCCGTACCCGACATAGATGATAGGGAAAGCCCTATTGGAAGGGTATCAGTCACTGTCACGGTCCCCGATGTGGCACCTGCTCCAATTGCGTTCGACACCGTTAACGTATAAGTCGCCGTCTGTGTCTGAATAAAATTACCGTTGTGCGCACTCGTGATGCTCAGCAAAGGCGAATTCAGTGGCGTAAAGTTCGCCGTCACGCTTTTGTTTCCGTCCATGATCAAATTCTGCGGCGTGGCTGTCCCACTCAGCGCGCCACTGAATCCAGTAAAGTGATAGCCGGTATTCGCGGCTGCGCTCACCTGCACCACTTGGCCGCTGTTGTACCATCCGCTCGGAGGCGAGATGGTGCCTCCTCCAGAAGGGCTCACTGCGGTTGTAAGGTAGTACTGCTGAGCTCCCGGAACAGTCCACGTTCCCATCTGCTGCCACCCGCTATACAGGCCCTCGTTGTCATAGACGTTCAGATAGTCGTTCTGAATCCTGCAAAGGACGGCTGAAACGCTATATTCACCGTCAGCGAAAGCTGATTTCCGATGCTGCTGACCGACGATCCGCTGCCGTAAATTGTGCACTGTGAGTTGCTAGCCGAACCTGCACTGCCTGGAGCAACGCTCGCCGACCAGCCAGTTCCAGAATTGTTGGCCAAGAACAGCGAATTAGAACCGCGGTTGTAGTTGATATAGCATCCGTTCGCGCCTAAAATCGATGTGTTGAAGAGAGTATATACCTGGGCCAGATTGGCGTACCCTGATGGGCTCGACACTGTCCAGGTAAACTGCTGGCTGAGGCCGCTGCCGCTCGGGGGCGAAACCGATACCACCGACGGCGCCGTCTCCACCCAAGCATGAAACGTAGTGCCCGCCGTACCGGCAGTAGCACGGAAACCCGGTGTGAGATGCACGGTGTGGCCGGCGACGAACGTCACGCTCGCACTGCCATTGATCGTAACTCCCGCCGCCGTCAGCGTGTCATTATTCGAATAGCAGATCGTGCCGGAACTGATGGTTTGATTCGGCACCTGGCTGGCATTGGTACACTGCGCCGCCAGCGCCCCCGCCAGCAGGTTCGCGGCACACAACCAGAGTGCGGGCCGGACCAGGGCCTTCGCGATACGCGCGAAACTCGCCGCCGTTGTCATCGGATTCGCCTCACTGACCTGACGGCGTGCTGCTATTGGCTCCGATGCGGTGCTCCAGTTGACCCAGGCGCTCCCGGAGTTCCTGGCTCTCCTTTCCCTGTTGAATGAGGTGGAGCGTCAGCTCCTCGATTTTGGCGAGCAGTTTGGCTTGCATGTCACCCAGACTGACGCCCTTTTCCTTCACTTCCGCTTCGGTCGGGATGTCGGGAAGATGGCCGTTCATTTTGATGAACTGGCTGACCTCGCTCAGCGAGTGCAACCGGTAACCCGGCCGGAACACGTAATCAGACCAGCCGGTATTGGTGACAATGATGTCTTGGGCACCGATATTGCCATTCACCGCCAACTTGTACTGGGGGTTGGTCGTCCCGATGCCCAGGCTGCCGGCCGCCAGGTTGAAGTAGAACGGGGTCTGGGGCATGCCGCCGCCGATGGGCCCTGTGCCGGGGGAGAGTACGAGAGGTAGAAACCCGCGCCGGTGGGACCGCTGACGATTTGCGCTATGGCACTGGCGCTGGATGAATCGTCCCTTTGCCAATTGGTGCCATCGAAAAACAAATTCACTCCTAAGCCGATCCTGTGAGCATCGGTCACCTGTAAAATCCGTCCCCTAGCATTTGTTCCTCGGTCAAAAAGGATGGAATTGTTGGGCGCCCCTGACTGCGCAAGAGTGAGATAGCTTAGCGGAGTCGTCGTGCCGATGCCGACTTTGCCGCCGTTGTAATAAATCGTGCCCCCTGATCCGGTGACCCACTGTCCCCACGCAGCGCTCGGGGATGCAGCCATCCACAGTACTGTTAACCCGGCAATCCACGCCGGGCTATGCTTCGCAAACCATGAGTATGCTCGACTAATCACGGAATAGACTCGGTTCATCCTCTCTCTGTCCTCTCTTGACTCCGCCCTACATCCGCAACATTTCCATCTATTCGTCGCAACCGCCGTTACGCGGCCCATTGATGAATCGCGCGCACACGCTTTTACCGGCCCACTTCCTTCTGACCCTCAAGGAACACTCGCTCTCGCTCCGGCCTCACGGTAAAGTGCCCAGCACGGAGAAAGTAAAGCTCTTCGCCTGGGAGTCTTCGCCGGAGCTTTGGAATGACTGCTCGCTGAAGTTGGCGGTAAGCGGAACTCCCGCGGCGTCGCCGAGTTGCAAGTCGCGGCTGGCGACATGAAGCTTCAGCAAGGTGTCACGCGGCACACCGAGCTGAAACTGGAAATTCGTTATTCCGTCCTCGGCGAGGTTTCCCGGTATCGCCGCACTCCTCACCGCGTGCGCCGGATAATACAATCCTCCGGGTCCCCACACACCGAGCCTCAAGTCCGGATTGCGTCCATCTTTCGTCGATCGGGTCAGAGTCTTGCTTGCGTCTTGGATGCGAATGCTCGCTATGAATGCTGGCTCCAGCTTCAAGACGCGCCCCGTTGCGCTCTCTCCAGAAGCCAGAGTCACGGTCCTCATGTTGACGCTCCACATACATGGATCGAGATACCAGTCATCGGCCGTCTCCACACACAGCGAATAGTCACCAGCGGTCAGCTCTTGTATCTGGAACGCGCCGTCGCCACCGGACTTGGCCTTCCGGATAAGCGGTGGCGCGCCGCTTCGAGATGCCGTTATGAGGACGGCCGGAACAGGCTTTAGCGTTCTCGCATCTACGACTGTGCCGGCGATGCTGGCCGGAAGATCCGTCTGTCCAATCGCGGGAATTGCCCGGAGTTCCGTTGAAAGTAACGACTCCCGCGTAATCCACTCTACGACGCCTTTCTCGCCTTGACAACGGCTTTCTTAGATGGCGCCAAGGCTTCCAATTCTCTGATGAGAACCGGAATCTGTTTGTATCCGGTGATGCGGCGGAACTGCTTCTGCGCTACCAATAGCCCCGACCCCACCCAGCGCTCCCGCTGGTCGCCGCCGTGCCAACGTTTCACGTTTCGGCAAACCACCTCCACAATCGAGAACGCCGACTCGATCACGTTAGTGCTGGCCAGCGTTTTTCGCAGTTGCATCGGGACATGAAGCCGGTGCACGGTCAAGGTCTCCTCCATCCCTTCACCCAAACTCCGCGCCGCACTCGGATTGAGATCCATCAATTCGCGATGTAGTTGGTTCAGCGCTTGTTTGGCGGCGGCATAGTCTTCCAGGGCGTAGGCCGCATTGAGTCGTTTGGCCACACCCGGTTTCTGTTCGTCGGTCAGATGATCCAGCACGTTTCGCCGCTTGTGGACCTGGCAGCGCTGGATCGCCGCCGAGTCACCTGCATACTTTTTCACGGCGGCGGTCAGGGCCTTGCCGCCGTCGAGAACGTAGAGCCGCGGTTCGGTGAAATCGACGCCGCGGCTCACGAGATCGCCGAGCAATTCACCGACGACCGTCGCATTTTCCGTGGCTCCTTGACGAATGCCCAAGATCGTTTTCCGCCCGTCCTGGCCTATTCCCAACGCGGCTACCATTTGCTGCCCTTCGAACGGCGTCGCATCAATCAGCAACGCGCAGAGCCGCAGTTTATCCAGCCGACTCTCCATCATGTCCTTCAGCTTCGCCCGGCTCGCCTCGATGAAATGTTCGCTGACCGCGCTCTTCTCCAAGCCGTAGGCTTCAGTGAACTGGCGAACTGCCTGGTCGTATTTCCTCGTGCTCAGGCCGAGCATCAACTTCTCCCACACGGTTTCCGTCAGCGGTTCGCCACGGTGGAACATCTCGTAACTACCTAAACGGACCTCCTTAGCTTCAACGGTTCGTACCCGCGGGCGTCGGACCGGCACCTTCTGCCCCATCACGACGCAGTAGCCCTGCTCGCTGCCCCAGCGACTGGCCGTCCTTTCCGCCTGCCGTTGGCTGCGCTCGCCGACCACTTCCCGGACTTCTTCCTGCATCAGCAGTTCCATCACCTGCCAGCCGGCTTGACGAATCAATTCACCGACACCCTTCTTAAGCCAGCCGATCATCTCGGCCATGGGCAGCACCATCTGCACCGCTGGATTTCCATCGGTGGCCATTGTCTCGAGCTGCTTCACAGCCCTTTGCGCGTCAATTTGGTATGGTTTCCTCATAGCGACTCTCTCCTTTTTCTCGGTAAAGAAAATTGCTCTGAGCCTATCAGGCTCGGAGCTTGAGAGTCGCTACTTTCTACGATCTACCGGGCATTCCCCAATCGCGGCCGGCAATACCATTGACAAGGCGATAATAAGCTTCGCGAATCCGCGGCCGAACAAAGACCGGGATCGCTGCACGAGGAAAATCTCATGACGCCACAGAGCTCGTGTGGAAGACTCCTCGAAGCTGAATTGACCGGGCGCCTGTAACTTAGGATCGATTCTATAACGGGAATCAGTTTGCTTCGCGGGAAGCCACTCATGGCATCCTGTTTTCTGTAATAACATTCGTAGATTCCTGCTAACTTGCTTGAGGCAAGATGCCTTCAGTCATGACTCGTTTGATCCACGCAAGATCAGTTCGAACTCACTCGTCGATACTTATTGCGCTCCGACTCATTCGACTCGAGAACTCTCTATCCGACGCGGAGTACCACGGCGAAACCTTAGTAAGTAACCACAGTTGTATGTCGACTTAGTAAGGCTGTGATAGCGACTACTCATGTGCGCTGGCCGAGTGCAAAGTCAAATGTAAGACCTGAGGCCTGACAAAGCAAGTGAAAAAGAGTTAAGGAGGTCAATGTTCCAAAAACGACTCTGCTAAACAATGGCAAGGACGGTCGCCACGTCACCAAAATCGGGCGGCGTCAACTGACGTTTGTTCCGAAAACCGAACAGCTTCTTCGAGTTATCCTGTACTTTCAATACGTTCGCGTCACCAAACGCTGCACCCCCGAAAGTGATTTCGTCGCGATTGTTCCGAAATCGGAAATGCGGCGAGGCCAAACCGGATTTTGCAATTCGTACTATTCCTTGCTCGTAGAGGGTAGAACTGTTCGACCCAGTGCGGTGCCTCGACCGGGTTCCTGGACAGCTCCGTGAAAGTGAGGTCTTCAATGCGGTTCAAGAGCTGTTTTGTCAGATGCCACATTAAATGCGACTGGCGGTAATTTGCGCCAGATTCAGTGCGACTGGGCCTCCCACATTATTTGCGACTGAGCCTCAAGATGCCCTGAAACAGCCCGGTTTTGATTACGCCAAGAGTCGAGCGGACTGCTGACCGGCAAGTTGACCCGCGAGTCGCAATTCGCCGCCAATGATCATCGCAATTTCAATCGCCGCGGCGAGCAGTTCGATATTGGTGAGACCTTCTCGGGCGTGGATTACGATGTTGCGCTCGAGGCGGTGGAGGAGATCCGTGCGTTGTTGCCCGCCGGGACGAGCATGACGCAACTGGCGTTGCGGTGGATCCTGATGTTTTCCCGCCGTAAGCTGCGCGATACCCGGCGCAAAGCGCCCCGAACAGGTCGCGGACAATTGCGCCGCTTCGGATCAGCCACCGCTGCCGCGGGAGGTGATGGACGGCATTGCGCGCATCTATGACCGCCGCATCCGACCGCTCGTGCATCAGCGTTGGTAACCGTTTCACGCCTATACGCCGTCGATATGTCTGTCACGTTCGCGTTCGCGGTCACACTATCCCGGTAAGAATCGATGTGCCCTGAGGAGAGGCGTCTTATGTTCCTTCGGGTTTTGCCGCTCGCCGTATTTGTTGCTTTCGTTGCGCCGGCCCAGGCTCAGCAGATGAGTGCCGCCCGCGCGCAACAGTTGGAGCAGACGATCGGATCCGCGCCGGATGATGTTTCGGCGCGTAACGACCTGATTCGGTATTACTTCCCCCTTCGTGATCCCGCGAGTGTCCAGAAACATGCGAAGCACGTCTTGTGGATGATCGAGCACCATCCGGAACATTCCGTGCTGGCGACCCCGTTGGGTTTGATCGATCCGAAACTGGATCCCGAGGATCAGGCCGCCGCGGCGCGCCTGTGGGACGCGGCGCTGAAGCGACCGGTGGGCAATCCTTCTGTACTGCTGGGCGCGGCGAATTTCTTCAGACCCACCGATCTTCCGACGGCGCAGAAGATCCTCAGCGAGGCCTTTGCAAAGTACCCCGACAACCAAACGGTCGCAATGATGACGGGGGCCTCGGAAGCTATCGCGGTCCTCGGCGGATCCGCCGTCGACCGCAACGGGATGATCACGAAATTCGACGAGGCACTGGCGAATTCGGATGAGGCCGCCCGTGCCAGGCACCAACTGGACACGACGTCGAACGCCAACGAGTTGGCCGGAGCCGCGATATCCTTCTCGACACAGCGAATGGCGCTAATGATGCACCAGAAATCACAAGAGGCCGATGCCGCCTTCGACCTCGCCGAAAAATATGCCAAGCGGTCCGTCGAAATCGCACCATCGCAGCCCGCCTACATTGGCTTGCGCAACCTGTATCAAATGAAGGCAGCGGGAATACAGGACCCAAGACAACGGCTGGTATGGCTGGAGAAGGCGAATCGCGTTCCGGCGACCGAGCTGGAGCGTTCGTATTTACTTCCGCTGCTGGCCGAGGCGCATTTCGAGGCGGGTGAGTTGGAAGAGGCCGCGACGGAGGCGAATGAACTTCTTCGCGCGGGTGCGGCGAATCCCAAAGACTGGAACTATGGAAATGCGATTCATCACGGCAACATCATCCTGGGCCGGATTGCGTTAAAGGGCGGCGATGTCTCGCTAGCCGCGGAACGCTTACTCGAAGCGGGCCGCACTTCAGGATCGCCTCAACTGAATTCGTTCGGCCCCGATTGGAAATTGGCGCAAGAACTGGTCAAGGCAGGCCAGACGAAGCCGGTCCTCGTATATCTCGAGCTCGTTCGTAACTTCTGGAGGATGGACAATGGGGCGCTGGAAACGTGGGCTGGCGTGATTCGAAGCGGGGGGACCCCGAACTTCCTCGTGAGGCCGTCCATTTCCCAGCCTTCGAAGCTCGCCGGACGGGATGCACCGGATTTCCGGCTCCGCGACCTCGCGGGCAAACAAGTCGCGCTTTCGGACTATCGGGGCAAAGTGGTGCTGATCGATTTTTGGGCGACCTGGTGCGCGCCGTGCAGGGAGGAGTTGCCGGCTCTCGACAAGATCCATCGCGAAGGCAAAGCCGTCGTGCTGGCGGTGGATGTTGGGGAAGACGAACAGATGGTGCAGGAGTTCGTTCGGAAGGAGTCCCTGCGGCTGCCGGTTTTGCTCGCGGACGCGCACGATCCATCGGACAAGTATCAGGTGCGGGGCTTTCCGACGCTCGCGATTGTGGACCGGAAGGGAAAGGTTGTGGACGAGATCGTCGGAGGGCAGCCGAAGGACCAGTTGGAGGCTGCGATCGAACGCGGAGCCGCCGGCGCCGGAATGCCGGTCCCCGAAATACAGCCTTGCGCTACTGCCGACGATTGCTTGAGAGATGCGACGCGATTGGCGCGCGCCAGGCAATATCCTGAGGCGATTGCGGCCTACAGCAGTGCCCTCAAGCTTCGAGGGAACTGGTTTCCCGCGCTTAGCGGACGCGCGCACGCAAACTTCGAACTCAAGCGCTTTCCCGACGCCATCCAGGATCTGAATGTATTGATCCGGCTGCGCCCTAATGAGGCACCGTGGTATGACCGGCGAGGACTCGCGTATTCCGAATCGGGTGACCACGAGAAAGCGCTGCCCGATTACGCGCGCGCAATGGAACTCGCTCCGGATGTCGCTTCGCCGTACAACAACCGCGGTTGGGCGTACTTGTCCCTCGGCCGGCTGGATGAATCGCTTGAGGATTTGAACCGGGCTCTCGAGTTGAATCCCTCGTTCCAGCTGGCGCTCGAGAATCGAATCAACCTCTACGTCAAGCGCAAGGAGTTCGAGAAGGCTGCCGCGGACTGCGACGCAGTGCTCCGGTTGAATCCATCGGCGGTATGGGCCGAGAGACGGAAGTCCGAGATCCTCAAGCTGTCGCACTGAGGCAACAACGCAGAGTTGAGGTAGTGCCGCGCCGCGCTCAGAAAAGAGCGGCCCGGACCGTCAAATCCATGTATTGCTGCTGCAACCGGTTGATCTCTTCAGCAAGGCGTATGAGGCTCTGCTGAACTCGCAGATAGTCGGACGTACTGACCGCGTCGGCAATCTCGCGAGTGCAAGTGGAAACCCCAATCGCCGAGATTCGATCGGCGGTCGCCGCAATCTTGTTCGACTCGCTAATCAACTTTTCCGAGTCTTTCTGCTGGGCCGCCGTGCTGAGGCGCTGCATACGCTCCGGCGCAAGTTGCAGGAATACCTTCAACATGCCCGCGACCAGGTCCGAGTCGGGAGTTTTCGGCGCGTGTCCATTGGATGACGAAGGTGCCGGCGATACTTGTGCTGCCGCGCGCCGCTCCACCTGGCTGAAGCGTTCGACCGTCGAAAGCACATGCCCGAGATTCAGCGGTTTGGAGATATAGGCATTCATTCCCGCTTCCAGACAAGCCTCCCGGTCGCCCATCATCGCATTGGCGGTCATCGCGATGATCGGCAGATCCTCCCAGCGTGGGTCTGAACGAATTCTGCGTGTCGCTTCGAGACCATCGAGCACAGGCATCTGCAGATCCATGAGGACCATCGAGTAGTGCAAGGGGTCGGGCGCCGCAGCCAGGAGGTCCAGAGCTTCCTGCCCGTTGTTCGCGATCACGAACTGATGGTTCCGTTTGCGGAGGAATGAGGTGACCACTCGCTGGTTGATCATGTTATCTTCCACGATCAGGATGCGTCCGGCCGGCGATTCAGAGACGGAGGTGTCCACTGAAGGCTTCGATTCGCGAACCGGGCGCGTTACCGTTTCGCACAGCACCTGGACGGAGAACACACTGCCCTCACCCGGAGTGCTTTGGACGGATATGGTGCCGCCATGCATTTCGACCAGACGCCGTGTGATCGCGAGCCCAAGACCCGAGCCCCCGTGCCTGCGGCTATTGCTTTCATCGGCTTGACAGAATTTGTCGAAGACCAGTGGCAGCTTGTCTTCCGCTATTCCGATGCCGGTGTCGGAGATCTCGAATTTCAGTTCGACGCCCTGCTCGGCGATGCAATCGGCGCTGACTTCCATTCGAATGGCGCCGCAGTCTGTAAATTTCACGGCATTGCTCAGAATATTCGTCAGGATTTGCCGTATTCGCATCGGATCGCCAACGAGCTTTTCCGGCACGTGGCCGTCGAAATGAACTTTGAAATCGACCTGCTTCTCCGCCGCAGCTGCGCCGTACGGTTTCGCGCACTCTGCCACCAGAGTCCGTGTTTCGAAGGCGACCTTCTCCAACACCATCCGGCCCGCTTCAATCTTGGAAAGATCGAACAGGTCGTTGAGAACACTCAGGAGGAAATATGCCGAGCGCTGCGAAATCTCGATCTGCTCGCGCTGCAGTCCATCAAGATGGCTATCCAATACGAGATCGAGCATGCCGATGACGCCCGTCATGGGTGTTCGCAACTCGTGCGACATGCGAGTGAGGAAGTCGCTTTTGGCCTGGCTCGCGGCGAGGGCACGATGCAGCGCCTGTTCGATTTCTTCGGTGCGCTGCAGAATGCGATCCTCCAACTCGTCATGGTAGCGGCGGACCTCGGTCCTCGATTCGTCCAGCGCCGCGATCATCGCATTAAACGCCCGCCCGAGAAATTCAATCTCATCTCCCGAGCGGCTGACCTCGATTTTGTCCAAATGTCCGGCGCTAACCGCCTCAATCGCCTGCTTAAGCTGGGCCAGGGGGCGAGTCAGTAATTGGATCGTAAAGCGCGCAATAGCCCCGGCGACCAGCAGGACCATGGCGCAGGCAAGCAGCGCTTTTCTTAAATCGAAGCGCGGATCCTGTATACAGTAAGCGAGCAAACCAGCCGTGATCAGCAGCGCCAAAGACGCTGTAAATAAAGAGAATTTGGATGCAAGGGTACGGAAACGCGCTGGCCGGCCGGAATCTCGAGATGCGTCCGTAGTCAACCTCACGATCAGATTATCGGCGGATATTCCCACGTATTTATTGAGATTTGTCCTATAAATTTATTTAACGTTTTTGCCAGGCCCGCAGCCGTCTCCCGCGTTGGTACCCTAGGGTAGACAATGTCCGATCGCCTGGAAACCCGCCTCTGCGGTATTCCCTTGCGCGCACCGGTACTCGCCGCTTCGGGAACCTTCGCTTACGGAGTCGAGTTCGCCGACATTTTCGACCTCAACCTGATTGGTGGGTTTGTCGTCAAAGGACTCTCCGTCGAACCGATCAAAGGCAACCCCGCTCCCCGTCTTTGGGAGACGCATGGGGGCATGATGAACTCGGTCGGGTTGCAGAACATCGGTGTTCGGGCGTTCGTTCGCGACAAACTTCCCCAACTTGCTCAATACAGGACGGCAGTATTCGCGAACGTCTTCGGCTACACGCCGGAGGACTACGTTGAGGCCGTCCGTGTGCTGGAGGACGCTCCGGGGCTGAGCGGGTACGAGTTGAACGTTTCGTGCCCGAATACGAGGCATGGCGGCCTCGCTTTTTCGGCGGATCCGGGGTTGTTGGGCGAGGTGGTGGGAATGGTGCGGCGTGTTGCGCGCCGGCCACTGATCGTCAAGTTGTCCCCGAATGTCGCTCGGATCGAACCGCTGGCGCGCGCGGCACAGGAAGCGGGGGCCGATGGGATCTCGTTGGTGAACACGTTCATTGCACTGGCCGTCGATGCGCGAACGCGGCGGGCCCGGCTGGGTGCGGGCTTCGGCGGACTCTCGGGGCCTGCGATCAAACCGATCGCGCTCCGAATGGTGTATGAAGCATGCCAGGCGGTAACCATCCCCATCATCGGGTTGGGCGGCATCGCGAACGGGATCGATGCGGCGGAGTTCCTGATCGCGGGAGCGACGGCCGTCGAAGTCGGAACCGCGAACTTCTGGGATCCTGAGGCGGTGCTGCGCATCACGCGCGAACTCGACCGTTTTCTGGAAGAAGAACGGATCGGGCACGTGTGCGAGATCCGTGGAACGCTGCGCTTGAAAGGAGACTGAACTTTTCGTGAAGAAATCAATTGCTACCGAGGGCGCCCCAACAGCGATCGGACCCTATTCGCAGGCTATCGTGCACAACGGGTTGGCCTTTCTGAGCGGGCAGATTCCTCTCGATCCCGCCTCAGGCCAGCTGATTTCCGGCAGTGTGGCCGAACAGACCGAGCGGGTTCTCGAGAATCTTCGCGCCGTGCTGACTGCTTGCGGGTCGTCTCTCGAAAAGGTGCTGAAGACAACGGTTTTTCTGAAGGATATGGGAGAGTTCGCCGCGATGAACGAGGTGTATGCGCGATATTTTCCGAGCGATCCGCCCGCAAGATCCACGGTTGAGGCGGCTCGTCTTCCGCGCGACGTTCGAGTCGAGATCGACTGCATCGCGGCCGTTGAATAGGCCTGCGCGGTGCGTTACTGGTGCGCCGAGTACTGCGGCTGCGGCGGGTTCAGCTTGATTTCGATCGTCTTCTCGTCATCACTCACGTTGAAGGTATTGCCGAAGGTTTGATAGCCCTTCGCGATCACCTGTACGAGCAGTTTGCCCTGCGGCAACTCCGGAATTTTTGCAATGCCCTCCTGGTTAGTGCGCATTTCCCAGTGGGTCATGATTTTCTTGCCGAGTTTGACCGCCGACCGCCCTTCGACGAACTTGACGATGACTGAAGCGCGATCGATCGGCTTGCCGTCGAGATTCAGCACCTTGACGCGGATCTTGGTGGTGTCGCCCGCCACCAGCAGGGGCACCGCTAGGATCCCCGTCACGAGCAACGTCATTAGCTTACTCATTTTCTCGATTATCCCAAACGGGTGTGCTACACGTCGACCGGGGGAACCGGTATCGGTTCCGGGAGACGACTTCATATGCCGTCTGGCCAAGTGGATCGGCAGCCGGGCTTAGTGCCACGGCGATGCCAAGCGCCAACCACGCGCTCTTACGGAGGGCCGCCAAAGCAGCCAAATAGGTGATGGGGACGCGAAAAAGAATGCGCTTCACCGCAGCCCAGCCGTGCGCCGTCGAGCCTTCGGCGGTGACGATGTAGACCGATTTCTCGAGATCCGCGCGCGAGATCCCGAACTCAGCCGCCTCGGGACTCTGGAGCGTTATCCAGCGCATGGTCCGAAACCAATCGAGCGCGCCGAAGGTGTCCTTGATGCAATTACAAAGACCGCAATCGCCATCGTAAATAACAGTGGCCGGCATTCAGACTATGCGATGTCGGGGAGTAGGAATGGTTTCGGAATTCCCATTGCAGCGGTGACGGCCTCGGCGGCGAGGTATCCGCTGCGGACAGCGCCTTCCATGGTGGCGGGCCAACCGGAACGGGTCCAGTCGCCGGCGAGGAATAGTCCTTCGATGGGGGTGGCGCTTTGCGGACGCTTCGACTCGAGGCCAGGTGTCGCGGAAAACGTGGCGCGTACTTCTTTGACGACGTGAGCCTTTTCGAGTTTTGCCTGCTTTACCAATGGGAAGAACTCCGAAAGCTCCTCAATCGCGAGCTCGATGACGGCATTCCGCGGCATGTTCACGAGCGATCGCGATGCACTGACGACCAACTGAAGGTAACGGCCGCCCTCCTTATTGAACATCCACTGGATTGTCCGGTCGAGCAGGGTGGCGTGCGGAAGTTGGGTAACAGAGCGATCGAACCACAGGTGAATGCCGGTGATGGGCGCGTGCTCGAATCCGTCGAGCGGCAGGGTGAGTTCGGGAATCAGCGCGTTCACGCGTTCGAATGGGACGGCTAATATTACGGCGGAAGCCTCCTCGAATCCGGATTCGGTTCGTACGCCACGCACCTGACCTTTCTCGATAACGATCCGCTTCGCGGGTTCGCGCAGCCGCAAGTTCACTTTGGCGAACTTGCGCCAGGCATCGGAGGTGTAGAGCGTCCCGAGCGGTACCGCGGGAACTCCCATCTCGTAGCTGTTCGCCGACGCAAGGAATCCGAGCCAGAAGACCTGAAACCCGTGCAGCGCGGCCATGCGATCCAGGTCTTCGTTGATGGCGCTAACGAGCACTTGCCGCCAGAAGCGGTCCACGGCACCGGGGGTCTGCCGTTTTTCGCGCAGCCACTCCGCCATGGTGATCCGGTCGAGGTCGGTCCGGCGGCCATGCTCGCGGCGAAGAGCCAGGATGCCACGCGCCACGGATAGTTTGTCTTTCAGAGAGAGAAATCGGAGACGGGCGAAAGATTCCGTGAAGTGGAGGGGCGCGGGCAGTACCCCCGATTCGAGGGTGGATGTGCGCCCGCCCGGTTCAATGAAATAGAACCGACGGTAGAACCGGATGCGATCCCGAACGCCCAGCCGTTGATAGAAGTCGAGGAGGTTCGCGCAACAGCGCAGCAGAATATGCTGGCAGTTGTCGATGGTTTCCGAAGTTTCATCCGCCGCAGTGACCGGGTACGAGGTGGCACGCCCGCCCAAGAACCCGCGCGATTCGAAAACATCCACGCCAAAACCGGCGTCCCCAAGCGCCGCAGTCGCGGCGAGACCTGCCAGTCCGCCACCGACAACGGCGATCCGGGTCATGCGGCCGGAACGGGCACTTGGTCGTCGGTACGAATCCGGCGACCGCCACCCCAATTACTATCGTTGAGGATTTCGATCACCAGCCAGAGAACCAGGACCAGGAACAATATGTCAGAAACGTTGAAGTCCATCGGAACTGCCTTCAGTATTCACGACCCGCTGTGACTGCGGCAATGCCCGATACGGCTGGTACTTCCCGCCAGAAGTCGTCCACATACAGTGAACGCGGCTGCGGCTGGAAATGAAACGAACGCGATTTCCAGCACATTCCGGTGCCCGGCGACCTGGCCACCACTTGTCACGAACTACGGGATCAGTCCTAAGGCTAACACAGTGAAATACCCGACTGGGTCTAAGTCCGGATGGCGGGGCTATACGAAGAGAGCGGGCACGCCATTCGGTGACGGGTGCCCGCATCTGATGCCGATCAGTCGTGGACGGCGATGTACAGGGTCTGGGTTCCCAGTACTCCGCCGAGGCTGAACTTCAGCGAGACCGCGTCGTTGTTGGCCACGTTGGGCACAACCACGTTGAATTGATAGAGGCCTACCTGATTCGGCGCCAACCCGTCGTAGGCGAGGTTCGCGGGAGCTTCTCCGAACATCACCTGGAACGGCATCGATAAAGTGTTTGCCTGGTCGACGATCCATCCCGACGGAATACTCGGGTTCACCGGTCCGAATCCGACGCCGTAAAGGATGATGGTGTCGCCAGGCTTTGCCGGGTGCGAAGTGACGCCGGGTAATGCACCTACAGGACCGACAAATGTGCCGTCCGGGAATGTCGCTCCTGCGTACTGAAGCCCGTTGACCTTAAAGGCGGGCGGCGCGTATAACCCGGGCTGAGCGTCGTTGACGGTGATTGTGTAGGCGGCGCTTGTGCCGGATGCGGTGGTGACCGTGATCTGCTGCGGGCCGGTTCCGACGGTAGAGGGCACTTGCGCGTTCACCTGGGTCGGGCTGATGTACGAAATCGCGGCAGCCTGTCCGCCAATGGTTACCGTGGTGCCGTCGAGAACCGCCGGCGCGGTACTTCCGTTGAAGTCTTTCGCCGTCCACGTACGGGTGTTGATGGCCAGATTCGAACCGTAGATCTCAATCCAAGATCCGGGGGCGACGGTGTTGAAGGCGCCGAAGGCTGACGCCGTCACCACTCCTCCGTCTTGAATGGCTGGAGGAGCATTCGAAGCCGAGGGAGTCAACAGTCGAATGACGTTGTTCGCGCTATCGGATATGTACACCTTGCCGCCTGAGCCGACGGCTATGCCGAGCGGGAAGTTCAGGATCGCATCGGTGGCCGGACCTCCGTCACCGTAGTAGGCAAAGAGGCCGTTGCCGGCGATGGTGAATATGGTCCCGTTGGCTGCAACTTTTCGGACGCGGCTGTTGTAGTAATCGGAGATGTACAGGTTGCCTGCCGTGTCGACCGCCACGGACCTGGGACCATTGAGTACGGCGGCATTTGCCGGTCCGCCGTCGCCGGCGAATCCGGATGCGGCGCTCCCTGCCACTGTCGTGATGGTGCCGTCGGTGGTGACCTTGCGAATGCGGTTGTTATCGGCATCGGCGATGTAAAGATTGCCGGCGCCGTCCAAAGTAACGCCCCGAGGTGCTTTCAGTCGCGCGTATGCGGCCGGACCGTTATCACCCGCGCTACCGGCCGTTCCGTCTCCGGCGATCGTGTTGATGTTGCCGTCGGTTCCGATTTTGCGAATCCGGTTGTTACCGGTATCGGCGATGTAGAGGTTTCCCGAACTATCCACCGCGATGCCCACTGGCGTGCTCAGTTCCGCGCTTGTAGCCGCGGCACCGTCGCCTGAGAAACCCGCGGTATCGAGGCCGGCGATGGTTGAAATCGTGCCGCCGCTGGTCACCTTCCGGATGCGATTGTTGCCGGTATCGGCGATGTACAGGTTTCCGGAGGAATCGACGGCGACCCCGAGCGGAGAAGCGAGTTCCGCACTGGTTGCGCCCGAGCCGTCGCCGCTAAAACCGGACGTGCCGTTTCCCGCCACTGTGGAGATATTGCCGCTGTTGTCCACCTTACGGATCCGGTGATTGTGCTGGTCCGCGAAGAACAGGTTCCCGGCAGAGTCGATGGCGATGCCGTAAGGACCGCTGATTTGTGCGCTGGTGGCCGCTGATCCGTCGCCGGAGAATCCGCTGGTATTATTGCCGGCGAAGGTCGAAATAGTATATCCGGCGGGCGGGGACGGCTGCGCGGCAGCAAACAGAGGCGGCACCGCAAGCGCGGCGAGTTGAAGCAGGATGCAACCCGATTGAAGAATAGTCATTGATCTTTTATTCGACGCCGGCGGAATCACTGCCGGGCACAAGAATCTATAAACACGGTATCAGGTTGGCAGTTGTTCGGGACTGCTCCGGACTGTGAAAGAATCGAACGTATGGATCTGCGCGGGAAGCGAATCGCGATTCTTGTCGATAACCTTTACCAGGAGATGGAGGTATGGTATCCCTTGTATCGTCTTCGGGAAGCGGGGGCGGAAGTGATCGTAGTGGGCGCCGAAGCCGGGAAAACGTACACGAGCAAATTGGGGTACCCGGTTGTAAGCGAGCGCTCCTATGACGTCATTAATGCTCGAGACTTCGATGGCGTGGTTGTTCCCGGCGGGTTCGCACCGGATCATATCCGGCGCCATTCGGCGGCCACCCAGTTCGTCGCCGACATGAATGCGGCGGGGAAACTTGTTGCTGCGATCTGCCACGGGCCTTGGGTACTCTGCTCAGCGCGGGGCATGCTGCGGGGCCGTCGCGCCACTTCGTTCTTCGCCATCAAAGACGACGTGGTGAACGCCGGCGCGGAGTGGGAAGACGCCGAAGTGGTGGTGGACAACAACCTGGTGACGTCGCGTAAGCCAGATGATTTGCCCGCGTTTTGCCGCGCTGCCATCTCGGTGCTTGCAGGGGTTCCGGTGGCGGTGTACTGAGATGGCCCACGCGCGGTCGCAGCAGTGGGATGCCGGTCTCTATGACAGCAGTTTTTCTTTCGTCTGGCACCACGGCGCTTCATTGATTGACCTGCTCGATCCCAAGCCCGGGGAGCGAATACTCGATCTCGGGTGCGGCACCGGGCATCTGACTTATCAGATTGCGCAGTCCGGTGCGGAAGTCACGGGAGTAGACAGCGCGCCGGCGATGATCGCGCAGGCACGGATCAATTATCCCGCGCTGCAATTCATGTTGGCGGAAGCGGAGACATTCACGATTCCGGAACCTGTGGATGCGGTGTTTTCGAATGCGGTGCTGCATTGGGTTCCGCGAGCGGGTGAGGTGATCCAGCGAGTCCGGCAGGCGCTGAAGCCGGGCGGGCGGTTTGTCGCGGAGTTCGGCGGGAAGGACAACATTTCGAAATTGCTGGCTGCGGTTCGCGAGGAAATTGGGGCGGACACGAGTCCCTGGTACTTTCCGAGCCTCGGCGAATACGCGTCGCTACTCGAATCGCACGGATTTCGGGTAACACAAGCTTCGCATTTCGATCGTCCGACGGCACTCGAGGGGACGGACGGGATGAGCGAATGGCTGGACATGTTCGGGGCCAAACTGCTGGCGGCGATCCCGGAGCAGGGCCGGCAGGCTGTGCGCCAGCGGGTGATCGAGCGGCTGCGTCCGGTGATGTTCAGGGACGGGGTGTGGTATGCGGATTACGTGCGTTTGCGGGTGCTTGCGCTGCGGGTGGGGTGATGGGGGTGTGGGCGGGTGCGGGGTGATGAAAGGGTGATGAAAGGGTGATGATGGAACGGTGGACGTCCGTCCGGACCGAGTGGTAGAATCCGCACAAATGTCAGCAGGGACTAGTCAAGACCGCAGTCTGATTACGGCTGAAGTGACGCCCAAGATCACAGCCCAACATCGCTATCTGGCACTGGATGCGTATCGCGGCTTCATCATGCTCATCCTGGTCTCCGGAGGGTTCGGCCTAGCTGAATTAGCGAAGCGCCGGCCGGAGTTCGCGGGCATCGCCGGTCAGTTCGACCACATGCCGTGGGAGTGGATCTCGTTCTGGGATCTGATCCAACCGGCATTTATGTTCATGGTGGGCGTCGCGATGCCTTTCGCACTTGCCCGCCGCATGGAGCAAGGGGCCACGCACCGGCAACTGTTTTGGCACGTCGTCGTACGATCGCTCCGTCTTATCCTTGTCAGCCAGATTCTCATATCGATCGGCGAGCACAGAATGGAGTTCCAGCTCATTAACGTACTGGCGCAGATCGGTCTCACGTATTTTCTGTGCTATCTGATCATGCAGCTGAGATTCCGCTGGCAGGCGATCATTGCGTGCTTCCTATTGGTGGGATATTGGGCATTATTTGTGGCATTTCCGGGAACGGAAGGTCCGTTCTTGTCCAAGACGACTAACATTGGCGCAGTCATCGACAAGTTTGTTTTCGGACACCCGAACGCTGACGACTGGACCACAATCAACTTCGTCACGAGCACGGTGACGACCCTTTTCGGCGTATGGACCGGGCAGATGCTTCAAAATAGACGTTCGCACCGGTCAACAATGCAGATCCTCGCGGTTGCGGCCGTCGTTTGCCTGGCACTCGGTTGGGTGATCCACCCATGGAACCCGATCATCAAGCGGATTTGCACGACGTCCTTCACCCTGTACAGTGCCGGGTGGGTTCTCTTGATGCTGCTGGTCTTCTATTGGGTGGTCGAAGTGAAGGGTTATCGAAAATGGACATTTCCGCTGGTTGTGATCGGCGCGAATTCGATCTTCATCTATTCGGTGCACCAGGTACTCCAAGGATGGCTGGATCGCGCAATTGGCGTATTCACGCTGCGGTGTACTTTTGCCGGCGATTTCGCGCCGGTGCTCCAATCCTGTGCAGTATTGTTGACGATGTGGTATCTCTGCTATTGGCTGTATCAGCGCAAAATCTTTTTAAAGCTGTAATGCTCGCGCTATCTGGCGAGGTCCGCTCGCGCGAGCCCCCGTTCTTCCTTTCAAAAGCGCCGATCCAAAGTAAGCGATCGGCTATGCTCGTATAAAGTCATTGGGCGCACGAAAGTCTACGACGCCCTTATTGTCGGCTCAGGCGCAAGTGGTGGATGGGTAACCAAGGAACTAACCGAAAGAGGAATGGAGGTCTTGATGCTCGAGGCCGGGCCTCCTCGAGTTCCCGACCGGGACTTCAGCGAGCACATGTGGCCGTACGGACTTCGTTTCCGAGGGTTCGGCGATCAGAAGACGCTACTGCGCGAGCAACCTGTACAGCGGCTTAAGGCGAGCGGTATTGCCTACATCGCCCGCGTGAAAAATACGGCGCGCGAGGTAAGTGCCAAGGTGGTAGTGCTCGCCGCGGCAGCGTTGGAATCGACGCGCATTCTGCTCAATTCACGCTCACGCCGCTTTCCGGATGGCCTGGGACCGCACAACGAAGCGCTCGGCCATTACCTGATGGATCATTCACCGTGGAAAGGGCCGGGGGGATTCTGCCGCGGATGACGTCGTTCCGGCGGCAGCCGGAAGGAAGGCCCTGCGGCGTGACTATCCCGAAGTACGTCAATGCTGTTTCGGGGCAGAGCGACAAGAACTTTCTTCGCGGTTTCTATTTCTTCGCTGATAGCCGTCAGGAACTGTATGGACATGCGCTTCGAATACCAGGCTTCGGCAGTGCCTTTCGCGAGGAGGTCCACTCGAAGATCCCATACCGATTCAGTATCACCGGTCAGGGCGAGTACCTGCCGCGCCACGACAACTACGTCCGGCTGGATCCGGACCAGAAAGACGCGTGGGGCATTCCGCTGCTGTACATCCACGCAAGCTATGGCGACAACGAGCACGCGACGGCGAAGCGAATCCGCGAGCATACCAACGAGATCCTCGATGCCTGAAGGTGGAACATCGCGCGACGCCGGACGAACGATGAGTCCGTTCGGGAATTCGGTGTGCGAGCGCTTCGGCGGAAGATTACGGCCGCGAGTGTCTGGACTTCCTGATTCCGTTCAATGCGCGCCAGCTCAGGGCAATTCTGAAGAAGTGGATCGTACACTAAACCATGGCGGACGGCACATGAGTCTTGGGCCGGAATACCTGCACCGTTGCGCGCACCTGCGCCGAAAGCGATCCCGGATACAGCATTCCTGGGGGCCACTCGATTCGACATACCGCCGTTCTCGGCGGACTTCACCATGAGTACTGGATTGAGAAAGCGGCCGCATGAAAACCGCTTGGCTCTTTGCCGATTCTTCGCACCGGAAGTACTTTTTGCGGAGCACAGAGATTGCGCTCGTTGCATGGACCGAGCAGAATCAGTATGTCGAGCACAATCCAGTTCAGAGTGGTAAGCACATACAAGATTGAGTGTGCGCACGGCAATGGGAAGAGTAGGAGAACGCCGGTACTCCGATCTGTGTCGTGAAATGAATTCAGCGAGCGATTCCGTAGCGCCCGGTTATGACCATTTGTTATTCCGAAGTTTCCGACCAACGGCCGCGTCGCGACAATCCGGTAAACGGCCGCTGCCGTCAGGAGCGGCCGCCGGATACAATGGCCGAAACTTGCGCTGACACTCGTTAGACAGCGGAAGTTGAGGCCCAGTCGCGTGCGGGGCTCACTTTGTCCGGGCTGAGCATCCTCTATCGCGTGTGGTTCTCAGAAGGCAACAAGAACATTACGTTGATCGGGCCGCCCCAACGCGCGACGAATCCCTTGGAGTGGCCCTACCAGCTTCTCAAATTGGAGCGAACTGTTCGACGGCCCGTCATGTCGAAACCGTCCATAGGTTTCAGCACTCTGAACGGACTGTCGCCAAACTTCATCGTTTTTCACTTGCGGCGCCAAGAGTTGTTATCACGGTGATGTCGTTAGGACGCCTGGATCCGGCGATACTCCGGTTGCCACATCGCATCTTGTACTTGCTGAACGATGTCGACGAATTCAACCCTGGCCAAGCCCTCCGACTGGGCAGCCTCGGCGACGGCCACCGCTACCGTTATCGACACGCTACGGAGATCGTCGACGTGAGGGAGAAGTGACGCACCGGGCTGACGTACTGTCACCAGGCTGGACACCGCACTCGCCGCCGCGGCAAACATGCCTTCACTGATCCTGCCGGCGCGCGAGACGATCGTGCCGAGTCCCAATCCTGGATAGAGCATGGCGTTATTCACTTGCGCTATTACGTAGGTCACTCCTTTGTACGTGACCGGGGCGACAGGGCTACCGGTAGCGATCAACGCCCGCCCATCCGTCCACGTAATCAGGTCTACTGGATTCGCTTCGGCTCGCGCCAGTGGATTGGAGAGTGCGAAGATGATGGGGCGCGCGGTATGTGCGGCCATCTCTTTGACGATCGCTTCCGTGAAACTGCCGGCGGCGGTGGAGGCACCGATCAGCATTGTCGGCTTCACGCGGTGCACCACCTCGGCCAAACCTACGCCGCTTCCATTCCTGTCCTGTCTCCAGCTTCTACTTTCCGTAGCTGGCCGTGCGTAGGGCATTTGATAGTCGTGCATTCGGTCGGCCATGTCGGTCGTGAGCAGACCCTGCCTGTCCACGCACCAAAAGCGGCTGGATGCATCCTGTTTGGAGAGCCCTTCACGCACCATAGATTCGCGAATCTGGTCGGCGACTCCCACCCCTGCCGTACCAGCTCCAAAAATGACGACACGCTGGTTGCGCAACGCCGTGCCGCACACACGGACAGCGGAGATCGCGGCCGCCAGCGTGATGGCCCCCGTACCCTGCATGTCGTCGTTGAAGGTGCAGATCCGGTTGCGGTACTTCTCGAGGATGCGCCGCCCGTTGCCGGGTGCGAAGTCCTCCCACTGCAGCACCGCGTTGGGGAACATCCTTGTCACCACGTTGACGTAAGCGTCAATGAAGGAGTCATAGCGCTCTCCGCGTATCCGGGCGTGCCGGTTTCCGATGTATGTTGCATCATCCAGCAGAGTTTCGCGGTTGGTGCCAACATCGAGCATCACTGGGATTACACGAGTCGGATCGACACCGCCCGCCGCCGTGTAAATCGCCAGCTTGCCGATCGACACCTCAATACCACCGACACCCCAATCGCCGATCCCCAGAATCTTCTCGGCGTCGGTAGCGATGATAAGGTCGATATCATCGGAGCCAGCACCGAAGTTGGCAAAAGCTTCCTCGATCGCTTCGACATGATCGATAGAGAGGTAAATACCCCGCGGGCGCCGGCACTCATGATGATACTGTTCCATTGCCATCCCAACGGTCAGGTCATTGACGATGGGGATCATGGCGCGCAGGTGTTCGGAGAATAGCCGGTAGAACAGTACCTCGTTGCGGTCATGAAGGGCGGTCAAGTAGATGTTTCTGCTCAGCGCATCCGGTAACCGCTCATACTGGACATAGGCCATCTTGACCTGAGAACCCAGTGTGCTGATATCCGGCGGCAGTAGCCCTGTGAGTCCCAGCGCTTTGCGCTCTTCCGCTGTGAAGGCCGTCCCTTTGTTGAGTAGTGGTGAATTGAGGACGTCCAGTCCGCGAGCCTTGGTCTCGTGAAAACCGTCGCCGTCCTGCCGGCGCTCTATCGCGGATGCCAATATTGGGATGACTCTCTGTCGCATGCGCTTCTTCCTCCGTCCCGTGCCCCATTCGCGCCAATCACAGATGTCGCTTCGAAAGGTATTTGCCGCTGCGCGGACGGCGAAGGCTCCGGCAGGGGGCGTGATGTCCGATCATCGGCAGCGTGCTCGCCCTGGCTGGGAGCCTTGTCTCTATTACTTCCTTTTCTGATGCAGCTGTCGCGGTCTCCACGGGCGGGCGGGGTGACCGGCTCGGCCAGTTGCACCTCTGCTCGAGTCGGCTTGACAGCCAGGGTGGGTCGCTGCTTCATCTCTTCTCGGACAGGCGCATCCGCGGATTTGATCGACGTGGCGATTTCGAGAGTTGGTACGAGCGGAGCAGGAAAAACAAGTGTGCTCGCGACCTTGGGACGTAGTGGAGAGACGAATTCCTCATCCAAGGCTGTGCCGGGATAAAACCGTGCCCAACGCCGTTCGGTTTCGCCAGGTGATCTTTCATCGAATGTCATCAGAACTCTGGGTGTGGCGTTGAAAAGGTACCTCGGGACGAGCGGCGTTGTGGCGTAGGCCGTTGATCTGTCGTTCTCCACGATCTGACGGTCGGACCGCAAGTTCAGGGCCATGAGAAGCCAGTTCCCGACCGGCACCCCACCCCACGCAGCAGGGTGAACCCCTGGAACCTCGATAGGCGCATGAGCGGCGTGAAGCGCATTCGCAGCGTTCCGGTACCCGTCGTCCTTGACATCAAGTGTGAGTACTGCGCCCATAAGACTCACACTAACCGACCATCGCTGCTACTCTAAGTCGCTTCATCCTTCTACTTCCACTCTTTTCATCCCGACGCCCTTCGTCGTACTAACTTGATGCAGATGCCGGGAAAACGTCCGATGCAGTGCAAGAAGCATTTGAAGGTCCTCGGCACGAAATCGGCCGGGTACCTTCTGTGTCCACATCCTATTCCAACCTAGATCTGTAGCAATATGATGGAAAACTGACGAGCCGAGGTCATGCGACCGAATGCGGTCAATGCTTCCAGCGGCGTTACTGCCCGGTCGAGCATTTGAAATCAGGGAACATCAGGACTTAGAGCCGTGAAGCGTGACAGTGAGTTCGGCCATGGGACTCGGCGAAGGTCAGGAGGTGACTCAGGTCGGATGCTCTACAGCATGATGGCCGCTGGCGTGCTGTTCGAGTAGCGGGCTTCTACCTTGCGGTCCGTGGGTCGCCAGCCATAGGTCGGAGACTCATACGGACTCTATGGTAGAGGCGGCTTTCCGGTGTATTGCCATCGTAGCGGTTACGCCGGTCGGAGGGGACGACGGTGGGGCTTGCCAGAAATGGCGGCCCACGCCGCGTTGCCGCAGAAGTTTCCCGCCAGGGGCGCCGAATCGCGGTGGATCTATCACCGATCCCCGATGTTGGGGCGAGGTCTGCGAGACGAACGTGAACACGTCGTCGCGGGCCGGGCTGGCGAAGCGAATTTTCTCTGACATCCATTCGTCAGATGACAAAATGCGGTCAAGCGGAAGGTTGGCCGTCGTGAACCGCCGTCCGCTATGAGGCTGCCCCCACCAGTTCCAAACCAGAGCCGGTTCAGCTGTTGCCCCGTACGAGCGCAATCAAAAGGAGAATCACGATGATCGCCCCTGGAATCATTCTGATGGGAAAAGATACGTTGCGGCCGCGATGCTTCCAGCTTGAGGACGCTACATATCCGCATGCCTGGATGTCGGTGAAGCACAATCTCAACTCGTACGAGTTGGAACTGGAACTGGCTACGGGGGGATGGACTTTCTTCTACATGGCCAATGCGATGAGAGCGACAGCCTGCGGCTTCAATCGCTCCAGAATGATCCGCGCAGCGCTGAAGCGCCTCATCACCGACGCGAGAAAGCAGAGATGCAACGCGCTCGAAATTGATGACGTGGAGACACGCTCGTTCCTGGGCATACCGTACGTGAGTATCTCCGCCCACCCTCGTCACATGCAGAAAGGGATGGTCTTCAACGGCTGATATCCGGGGAACGGTACTCTTGACGTTCAGCCTCATGTGGAGCGAACGGCGTGTCCTTGCCTCGGGCCAACGCCCGACGGATGCGGCCATGGACGCCACTAGGGAGGTCAACTGACCAGGTGATCTCTGTGGACGCTCATACGCCTCGGATAAGTTCGACGACGGACACCAGCACAGTGGAACTGTTCGTCAACCGAGAAGGAATTAACTGGGTTTCGATGATCGCCTTTGCCACCTTTCATGCCGGCGCGATTGCTGCTCTTTTCTCTTTCACTTGGCCCGCGTTGTTAACGGCTCTCGCGTTGTACTGGGTTTCCTTGAGCCTTGGGATCGGGATGGGCTATCACCGCCTGTTGACCCATCGATCATATAAGGCCCCGAAGTGGCTTGAGTATTCCCTCGCTGTTTGCGGGACCCTGGCGCTCGAAGGCGGTCCGATTTTCTGGGTGGCCGCACATCGGGCGCATCACCAATTTGCAGATAAGTACGGCGATCCTCACACTCCCCGAGAAGGCAAATTGTGGTCGCATATCGTTTGGATGCTGGTCGGCAACGCGAGTCACTGCAACCTCGATCAATGTGCCCGCTACGCCCCGGACATGGTCAAGGATCCTTTTCTGGTCTGGCTGTCGCGGTACCACTACGTGCCGTTGATCGCCCTTGCGAGTCTCCTATTTGCCTTTGGAGGCCTACCATTCCTACTCTGGGGCGTATTCTTTCGCGTATCCGCAGGTCATCATGCAACTTGGTTGGTGAACTCAGCGACTCATCTTTGGGGCCGCCGTAGGTTCGAGACGCGTGACGACTCGCGGAATAACTGGTGGGTGGCGTTGCTAACCTTCGGCGAAGGCTGGCACAATAATCATCACGCTCATCCTACATCGGCACGTCATGGACTAGCGTGGTACGAGATTGACATTACCTGGATGACCATTCGATTGTTCCAGGCGATTGGGCTGGTTGAGTCCGTGCGTGTCGCCGCCCTAAATCCCGAGCAGCCGGCAAACCGGCTAGTTTGACTGTTGTACAGGGATCTGGATGACGAGGGAGCTGACGCAAGGCACCCGGAAACGGTCCTGGTGCTCATTCACGACCGGCTGAGATCGGTGCCCTGCTATCACGAGGGATGGTTCCAAACCGCAACTGTAAGCTCCGCAGCTGCCACTATTTTTCATCATTCGGCTGGTGGACGCCTATTGGAGGCAGCTGTTCAGGGCGGTCTCAGGTATCATGAATTGTGGCTTGTGCAGAATGCGACCGCCTGAGTAAGTTGGAAATCGAGTGGACCCGTAGTGTCGAAGCGGCCCAGGTTCGTCTTCGATCGTTTGTCCCCGAGCCGCCTTTCGGCGAAACAGCAGCTGTCACGTTACACAATTATGAGCGCGAGGCCGAACTGTCGCGCGCATCCTTGAGTATGGCGAGGCGCGAGCGAGAGGCGCATTTCGAGACGCATTCACTGTCGCTCTCTCGGTGAAGGCAACCAAGGGGGGCTCCGTCTGCAATGTATGTCAGGACCTCCCCTGATGGAGGCAGATCTCCACCAAGTCCTCCAGTACCGCTTCTCCCACACACATTACCGTATCAGCGGCACCCCAGTAGATCTTCACTGTACCGTCCTCTTCGGGGACGGCCCCGCAAGTAAATACAACATTGTGCACGTACCCCGTGAGTTCCCATGGATCCTCCGGCTGTAGAATCCACGGATCCCCGATCCCGAGGAGTTTTGCCGGGTTCAGCAAGTCGTGCAAAGCCACACCGAGCCGATAGACGGCACCGTCCATTGTCTTGAATACCCCGTGATAGATGGACAACCAGCCCTGATTTGTTCTGATCGGCGGGGCACCTGGTCCGATCTTCATCTCATCCCAGTGGTATGGTTCGGGCCTCATGATCATCTGCGAGTTTCCCCAGAAACGTAGATCGGGAGAGTACGATATCCAGATTGACCAAGGCGTGATTTCGGAGTGCGGCCGGTCGAGCCTTGCATACAGGCCATCGAACGTCGCAGGGAAGATGACCACGTTACGATAGTCCGCCTCAGTGATCAAGGATACTCTCTCGACGTGCGTGAAATCCTCGGTTTTCGCCAGGGCGATGCGAACACCGCTTCTCGAGTATGCACTGTAGGTGATCACAAACGCGCCGTCCAAGTGTGTGACGCGAGGGTCTTCCACACCAAACTCTTCATACGCCGCAAATGGGCCACAAGTCTCCGGTACGATAAACGGTCGCGACTCGGCGATGAAATGAAAGCCATCGTTACTACGGGCCAGGCCTATGATCGATCGGCCAGAGCGCAGATGGGACCGGAAGAGCATAATGTATTCGCCGTTGTGTTTCACAACCGCTGCGTTGTGAACGGTCTCGACGGGATACGGGATGTCTGTCTTCCTGAGAATCGGATTGCCGGCGTATCTCTTGACCACGTCACGGTTCATGCGCTTTTTTCCGCCTCGCGTTCAAAAATCGTCTCGTATACCTTTTCGTAAGCTTCGACCATCGTGCTGATTGAGAAGCGCCTCCGGACCCGGTTCCGGCATTCGTAACGGTCGATACCGGAGAGGTTCGCCAACGCTTGAACCGCCTCGGCAACGTTGTTCACCAGAAAGCCGGTTCGTCCGTCTTCTAGGACTTCCCGACAGGACCCAGAGTCCATCGCTATAACGGGTACGCCGGCGGCGTTCGCCTCCACCAGCACCAGGCCAAAACGTTCAGCGATTGTATTCATATGAAGTACGGCGCGGGCGCGCTTGAACAATGCGTTCTTGCCGGCTACGTCCACGGGACCGATGTATTGGATTCGGTCAGCGTCGAGGTGGGGCTCGATCTTCTCGCGAAAATACTGTGCATCTTGAACAATCCCGGCGATCACCAAAGCCATTCCACTCGCCTGCGCGACTTCGATTGCGAGATGGACACCCTTGTCCGGGTGAATTCGACCGAGGAACACGAGGTCCGTTCCGCTATGTTCCTGGAACGGATAGAGTGACAAGTTAATCCCGTTGTACACGGTCGCCAGGTAGTTCAGACCTGCCGCACGATCGGAGTCGCTGATTGAGGCGAAGTAGCCGGACCCGTATTTTTCATATATCGGCATGATCTTCTCGGACGAAAATCCGTGAACCGTTGTGAGAACCGGCGTGCGGACGAGTCGCGTATACGTCAATGCCATGAAGTCATAGTGGTTGTGTATAAGATCGAACTCTCCGGCGTGTTCAAACATCTCTGAGATGTGCCTATATTCCGCGACTTTGGGATCCACTGACGAATCCTCTTCATATCCCCTATCCACCACCGCGTGAAGACGGGCGCGTGTCACCGAATCTTTTGTGGCAAAGAGCGTCACGTCCCATCCGCGATCCGCCAGACCGTCGGCGACATTGCCGGCGACTGTTTCCCACGCGCCGTATCGCCGCGGCGGCGTCCTCCATGCCACCGGCGAGAGTACGGCTACTCGTCCTCTGCAGACCATTGGTGCTCCTTCCGATCGCTACTCCATCGCATTCAGCACTTCCTGAACTGGAACTGTGGCGAAGGCTGTGGCATGATCGGCAACCCCGTAAGGGATGATCAATTCGTCCCCGTGCACGATAGAACCGCAGGTGTACACGACATTCGGTACATAGCCCTCGCGTTCATTCTCGTCCGGTTTGAGCAGGGGGTCCCGCAGCCGGCCAATGACTCTGGTGGGATCGTCACGATCCAGGAGAAACGCACCGATGCAATACTTCCGCAATGGCCCAACGCCATGGCTGAGTACCAACCAGCCCGCCTCGGTTTCGATGGGAGACCCGCAATTGCCTATCTGAACCAACTCCCAGGCGAAGGCCGGCTTGAGGATCAACATCCGCTCGTGCCAGAAGTGCATGTTATCGGAGAACGCCACGTAAATGTTCTCGTTGTCCAGCCTCGAGAGCATGGCGTAAAGGCCGTTAACTTTTCTGGGGAATACGGCCATCCCTTTGTTGTGCGCAGCCGGACCGTTCAGTGTGATGAATCGAAAGTGCAGGAAATCGTGTGTTTCGACAAGTTCCGGCATAGCCATCCTACCGTCAAAAGCCGTGAATGTAGCGAAGTAGATATGTGTACCGTCATCATTGGCGAAGCGAACAAAGCGGGCATCCTCAATGCCGTTCCTCTGAGAGGGTGTCACTGGAAAGATGATGCGATTTGACAGAGGTTGTCCGGGCCGAAACCGAACCTCGTAGTTTGACATGGCAAGCATCCATACTCCGCGAGCAGTATGTTCGTGCTCACCGACTCCTTCGGAGGGTCTGTATTGCTGCAATTGCTTGTCGATGTTACTACGGAGGTCCTGAAGTGAGAATCGTGCACCCAACATCTGCATGATCTGACGGCTGAACTCGGACTCCAATCCCAACTCGAGCAGTTTTCTCTCGAACAGGGCCTTGTCGTAGAACGGATTTGGGATCTGATCGGGCTCTGTCAGAAAGCCACTCGGCTCTACGACCTCAATCCGATGATCCTGCTGAATCATGCCTACGCGGAACGTTATGGAGGAGATATGCCCTTCGCCGGTGGCTCTCAGGCTCAGAATAAAGCGCAGTGCGCCCGGGGGGACGTTCGACTGGTCTGGGTGCGCAACTATGGAGGGATTGAAAAGGGCCGCTGATTCCAAGGAGAACTCGTTGAGAAAGCAAGATCCAATCAACAGCCTCCGGTCATCGGTGATCGTCGCATCTAACGGCAGCACTTCGCGTATTTGTTCAAATCGTGCCATCAAGACGTCAAAGAGTTGCTCGTGCCGCGCCGAGAACTCCGCCGTGATGCCGGCGAGAGCCACGGACACCTCGCTGTCGGGAAGCGACATGATGCGCGCCACAATCGCACTCGCACGATGGGAATCTCCCGGGTTGAACGGCCGCAAGAGCACACGGCCCTGATCTGGGCGCAGCATAGTAGTCGTGCGTTGGACGTGGATCGGATTAGAATTCATAGGCGACGGTCGAGTGTTAAGGCGGGCGGCGGATCACTACTTGTCACTGGTGATCGGCGCTTGGAAACTAGCCACAGCATTCTGAGTGAGACGCATCTCCGCGAGAGATAGGAGGAATGCCAGGGTCGACTCAGCTCCTTGATTCCGGTTGACCCGGTCCACGTGCAAGCCATCGTGACAGCCACCGGTGCCCGGAGAATAGAGTCCAAGCCCGAGATCGTTCCAGCCGATGAACCAATCGAAGGCGCGTTGAGCGTGCTCGTACCAACAGGTGTCGGAAGTCGCCCTGTGGGCCTCAAGGCAAGCCGAAACGATCGCTTGCGCCTCGATCGGTTGCTGGTCGAAGGTGGCGCGGTGGCCCCCCCGGGGGTAGAACCCGTTACTTCCGATTGGCTGAAAGTGTCCATCTGTTGATGTCTGAAGCTTCGTCAACCAACGCAGCACCTGCAAACCCCGCTCAAATACAAGCTGTTGCCCGGTGTCTCGGCCGCTGACAATGAGGGCATGTGCAAGTTTTGCATTATCGTAAGTTAGCGTTTCCTCAAACCACACCCAGTCAGGACCTTCTGCTTCATCGAGGAGTTGGAGCAGGCGGCACGTGAGTGTATCGCGCGTCTGGTTGACCAGACTGTCGCCGCCAAGCCGCCGAAGGTATTCGTGAATCCCGATCAGCGCGAACGCCCAGGCGCGAGGAGACGTGAAGTCTGCAACGGCCGGGAGTGCCAGAGAAAATAGTTGTCCGGCCATCATCTGGAAGCTACGATACGGAGATCGGCCGACTCCAACGCCCAATGCCCAGAGTGCCCTCGCGTGACAATCTTCGGAACCTGGATCGTCGAGCCATTTCCGGTCAAAACTCAGGTGGTTGTGAAACCGCCTTGTGGCTGGATCGAAAGCATGGTGAAGGAACGCGGCATAGGTCGTTGACAATGTTCGTACTCGCTCTGGCTCTTCGCCGAGTTCGCTCAAGAGCACTGACAAGATAAACGCCCGTGCATTGTCGTCCGTGCAGTATCCCTCTGAGAAGTTCGGTACGCTGAAAGCGGCGTGCTGGAAGACGCCCGTCGAATCGGTCATGCGCGAGAGGTGATTCAGCTTCACTTCGGGTAACTCGCGAGGAGCCTTATCCAGCGTACTTGTTGCTAGCAGCTTGCGGGGCGATGCGGGAGCCTGACTGCGCGACAACTCGAAGGAACGCATGTAACGGCGAGCGACGTTGCTCCAGACCATGTCTCGCCCGAGGCGGTAGGCGCTCTTCCGAATTGCGTGCCGGCGTATGTCGTCGCGGAGAAGGTCGATAACGGCACGGGCGACTGCGGCTGCGTCGGCAAACGGGACCAGGACACCACGCTCGTCGGCCAGCAATTCTACGGCATGCCAGTAGGGTGTTGACACGACCGCCTTTCCCGCGCCGAAAGTGTATGCCAACGTGCCTGACGTGATCTGTTCTTCGTTCAGGTATGGAGTAATGTACAAATCCGCCGCGCCGATGAATTCTTTCAGATTCTCGAGTTCGACAAAACGGTTGTAGAAAATGACATTCCTCTCTATATTGTTCTTCTTGGCGAGCAGTTCGAGGCTCAGGCGGTATGCCTCGCCCCTATCCCGGATTTCATTCGGGTGGGTGGCGCCCAGAACGATGTAAACGACATCCGGGAACTCCTGCACAATCAGTGGCAGTGCATTCAACACATACTCGATCCCTTTATTGGGAGATAGGAGTCCGAAGGTGAGCAAAACGGTCCGACCCTCGACGCCGAACTGATCTTTAAAATATGTTGGGTCGATGAACCCTACATCGGGCACGCCGTGAGGAATAACGTCGATTTTGGCGGGTGGCGCATTGTAGATTTCCATTAGCATGTCGCGCCCCTTTTCCGCCATGACGACCAGACGTGTCGAAGACTCGATCAACTGCTGCATCACTCGCTCTTGGTCCCGCCTTGGATTGCGCAGAACAGTGTGGAGCGTTGTGACTACAGGCATCTTCAACTCGCGCAGGAGCGCGAGGATATGGCCTCCAGCAGGCCCGCCGTAAATCCCGAATTCGTGTTGTAAGCAGACTACATCTGCGTTGCTGATATTGAGAAAATCGGCAGCGCGCCGATACGACGATAGATCCTGCTCTACGATCTCGAAACGCACTGCTGCTGGATAGTCGTACCCTGCGGCGATGTCATTAACGGATACTGAGAAGCACTCCGACTCAGGATGTTCGGCGGCTACGGCTGCGAGCAGGTCAGACGTGAATGTTGCGATGCCACACTTGCGCGGTAAGTGATCGCCGACAAAGGCGATTTTTCGAACTTTTGAGGAGTATTTCATGAATGGGTTCTTTCACTGAGCGTTGTGCCTCCAGTTGACAGTCTTTGGCAGGGTTGTCGTGTGCCTAACGTGGGAGATTGTTCCATTCGCTGCTGTGACGCAATCCTCGCGCGACTTCAGGGCGCGCCTTGCTAACCGTGAGTATTTCGCCGTTGAGCGAATGCCCGTGAATCTCACCGACGGCACGCTTGCCCTCCTCCTCTATAGTCATTTCGACGTAAGCGAATCCTCTACGCTGCCCGGTGATACGATCTCTTGCGATGCCGACTCGCCGAACGGCGCCGTACTGTTCGAAGATCGTACGAATCGCGAGTTCGGTCGCGCCCATCGAGACATTCCCAACAAAAATGTCCGTTACATTCCTTCCTTTCACTTTGAAGTACAGCTAACCCTGCGGGCTGGCACACACCTGCAAACGCCGCCGTCCTATCCGCCTCGCTTTGATGGCAGCATACCGCACGTCTGCGATGACTATCTGCCGAACTCGTCCTCCCATCTCTTGCCAGTCGCGAATGAAGTATCCGGCTTCGTCCCGAGACATTACTTCTGCGCCTCTGTCTTCGAGGATAGCGATCACAGCTTCGGCATCCCTTCGATTTTCCGCCGACTGCATGCTCGTTGCCCGTTCCAGCGACATCGCAACACGGTCAAACTCAGCGGCCACGGCGCGCCGGATGCGCCCAGCCCATTCGATCTGACTCTCACTGCCATGCAGCGCGATGGCGAGCGGAGTGCCGGCACCAAATGTTGCACCATCTTCGCCTTCCCATGTTTCAATATCACCTCTCATGGCACTCCTTTGGGACCGGTCCTGGACCCGCTGCGCGATAGTCGCTAAGCTAGTCGACGGTCACGAGTCATGCCCGCCGAAAGATGGTCCGATAGCCTGCCAATATGGCGACTGCGCCAGCGGCGGCTGCGAACCAACTATATATGTTGAAGGCCGTAAGGTGGCCAGACCCGAATGAGGTGAAGGCGAGGCCGCCACCGATTGCGCCGATCGCACCGAGTAGAGCATCCAGCGCAAGGGCGTTAGCCGTGTGTTTGTAGACTCTGGCTGTAATCAGACCAGCAACTAATCCTAAGATTATCCACGCAAGAATAGACACTTTCTCTCCTTCTCAAAACTGCGTATCACTCTCGTCACGCGCGAGCATCAGTCAGCGGCTTCTCTGCATCTTCGGCCATAAACGCTCGCTGGTGCAGTAACCAGGCGTACTAGCGTGATCGAATGAAATCGGGGATATTGGGAAATGACATAGCGGACGCTCGCATCCCTCACATTGTGGTGGATCGTCGGATGCCCGGGAGCGTAATCGAGCGTGATGTAGACGTCGACATGTTGCGCGCCCGGCAGAGAGGCGAACTCTGTGTTGGTCATCTTCTTCATCGTGACCTGCTGAGCGTTGCTCATCGTTATCGTTTCCCTAATGCGCGGGCGCCGTTTCGCACGGTGCCGGGGTTCGGAGTTTCTCGACCGAGCGAGTCCGCAGTGTCCAGTTGCGGCGCTCGACGAATGGTTGGGGCTCGTACGTCGCACCGTGTGCGAGAGAGCGCCGTTCCCTGATGGTTGTCCATAACAGATACGGCCCAGCGACTATTGTTGACAGGCGTGAGCGCAGACCGAATGCGCGATGAATCTCGTGGCGCAAGCGGCGCATTTCATCGCTCAGCGTCGGATGCATCTTCCTGAAACTGCGCTCAATGGCCCAAAGTAAGGCGCCTGATATAAGGCGTAGCGAATCCGCTTCTCGTGTGAACCGCTCGCGAATGCGCGGGTCGCGGTCGTTCCCATAGCGTTTCCAGCCCTCCAGCATGGTACGAAGAATCCGGTACAGGCTGGGCCCGTTGCATTCGAAATCGAGGCGAAATGCCCAGTCGAGCCATCGCTTGGAATCGTCTCGTGTGATTGCGCTGTGGACGAAATTGAATTTGTCCTGGCCGTGCATGTCGGCCACGTCGATACCATCCAATAGTCGTCCCTGCGCGGCCATCTCAAAATACAAGGGAGTCCCGGGTGCTGGCGTGTACAACATGAATTGGTGGAAATCCGTGTTGTGTGCCACTGCGTGCTCGAGGTCGGCTTTTATGTTCTCGGGCGTATGATGTTCGAGGCCAACAATGGTCGATCCCAAAACTTTGATTCCATGAGAATGCAATTCGTGCACCAGCGCCAGGGTGTCTGTATTCTGGAGTTTGTCATAGCTGGCACGCGGCGACTCGAGACCGAGCCAAATCCACGACACGCCTAGGGCCACCAATTCTTCCATCGAGTATTTCCGAATCGCGTTCGCAGAGGAAAATACGTACAGCGCCCATGCTTTCCTGGCGGCCTTCATCTCGTTGAGAAGTTCAAGGACGCGCTTGCGATATAGAAGGAAATTCTCATCCATGATGAAGAACGATCGAACTTTAAGCGTTGATTCGGCGTCGCACATAACGCGGAACAGTTCCTCGCCGGTTTCATAGAAGTTGAGAAAGTTACCCTTGCCTCCAAAGAATGCCGATGTAGTGCAGAAGTTGCAGCCCATCGGACATCCCACCGAAGGGATGATCGTTGCAGCAGTCGCCCCTCTGGAGTGTGGCAGGCGCACCCCCATGGTCCGGCCTCCGAAACCCGACACAATCGGGGGATGACGGATGGCGGCGGTCTCATCCTCGCCCAGGTAGCGGCGCATCCAGGAGATCCCGTCGCCACGTACAAAGTGGTCCGCATCGACCATGGTTTCTATATCGGAAATGGCAGTGACATGGCCACCCACAACGATTGTGGACTTCGGCGACAGGTGCCGCGTCATACGGCACATCTCCCGGACCTTGCCGAGATTCGGGACGATCGATGAGATACCAACGATGTCGTAATTACCGGCGACAAGTTCTCGCTCGAAGCCCTCGCGCGTGGGGAAGTCCAACAGTGTGCAGGGCGCCGACGTGTTGCTCTGGATCATCATGATCCCCCAAGAGCGGTGGAACATCCGTAGTGAGAACGCGCCTTGCTCGCGGGTAACTTGGTTGTGATACAGTTCCATCGGATTGATGGCGCGGCTGCCGAACTCATCGTCCTGTGCGTAGGGCCCGAACACAGACGTGAGTAGTAGGCGTGCCCGCGTTCCTTTGGGGTGCCTGGCTGTCATCGATCGATCGCCCATAGTCATGTCCTCGGCATAGAAGTCGCAAGCAGGCTTCAGCTTTGGTGGCTCGCAATTCCGCCTGCCAGGCGGATTTGTGGGCCGGCATAGGCGAGCCACGCCACCGGATGTCCGCGGATAACTCCATTGCGTTCTTTGATATCCGCCCAATGCGGATCTCCTCGCAAACGTAGAAAGACGCCGGGTGTACCTTGATAAGTTCCCTCCGCCACTACAACGTCATCGCCTTCGCGGAACGTGCAATCGGGTCGCGTGTGACTCATCATATTGGTCTTTGTCATTGTGTCGTTTCCTATGAACTACGGCTTGAACGCCGGTCTATTGACTAGCTTCGCCTTCTCCTGCTTCGTGCGCTCGTCTGCCGCTTCTTTCGCAACCCGATCGCGCTCTCTTTGCGGCGCCGCCAGCACGTCCAGACGCTCTCCTTCGATGATTGCTTTCTGGGCCAGAAGGTCCGAGCGCCGAGATGTGATGATGAGCCCAAAGATAGGTTGCTGGTCGGAAGCAATGAGATTGAGTGAGTACTCCGGATTCTCCCATCGCGCCAAGACCTGCTCGCTGGTGCTATAGGCGTAGTCCGATTGAGTGCCGGTCCCGATCCGCGCGGACGGTCTGGTGGCGGTGCCGTATATCGTCGAGATCGACGCGATCAGATCGTCGGCGCTCAATCCTTCGGTCTTGTAACGATCGTAGTCAACGAACATCCGGAATAACTGGCCGTCGGAGAAACTGAACAATATAACGCGCACCGACTCGAATCCTACCGGTGGTTCGGACCGGTCGGGTCGCCACTCGAGTTCCTGGATCAGAGCGGGACGCTGATGGAGCACCTTCACTTGAGAAGCATCCACCTGGGTCAGTCGGACTACAGTAGCGAGGTCACTCCCGATCTGGAACTGATGGTAGCGGGACAGATCGGCCGCACTGGAGATCGCCGAACAAAGCACGGTGCCGAGCACGCTGACCGTAATCGTAAAGATGGCCCTAAAGCGAGCCAACCGGATGTTCGAAATCGTGGTGAAGGTCTTGGTCATAGCTTCCTCTCTCGCTTCAGTTAGCGTGCTTTAGAGGTATCGGAATCGAGCTCGATCGCTTCAGCCAGACGAGCGAAGCCAGAAACGGAGTGATGCTCGCCACGACGGCGATTCGTTCCCATTGGCCGGACGCGGTGAATGTAGGGAACAGCGGGTTATAAACCACCACCATCGTGGCAAACACAAACGCGAAAATGTAGCGGTGAGCGCGAAGGGCACGAAACGTCATGACAAACGCCAGAAGAGCTACAACGAAACTGATTGGACGCTGATACGGCTCGATTAGGGTCCAGAAGACAGCCACAGTAAGGAACAGCGCAATGGCAAGCCACTGCATCAATGCCATATGCCGTTCTCCTCCCCGAATCTCGTCGGCGCGATTGTTCGCCAGCCACTCCTGCCAGCCTGTTTCACTCAGCGGTTTCTTGTCCACGTTCGCAGCCGCATCCACTGGTGCTGATTTTGTGATCATACTCTTTGACCTGCTTCTGGTTGCTCTTGCTGAGGGCCACCGGCTGTAGCAGTGCACAGCAGATGCCACAACTTGAACGTGGACGTAACTGTTGCCTCTGCTGAGTGACGGCGTTTCGCGTGGCCAGATGAGAGAGGACGAGGATACTCTGGCCTAACGATATACGGTCATATGACCGCCCATGGTCAGGTCGCCGAGATGGAGCCAGGCAAATTCACCACCGGAACTCGGATACACCGTAAGCCGGCCCAAGCACGAGTCGTAGCTTCGATACGACCGTAATCCAGCTAAAGGGCTTCTCGAGAAAAGCGGTTCGCGGTCCGAGCTCCGGATAACCCTGGCATGTGAATGTCGGTAATCATGACCTCGATCCGGCGTTTGATCCGTCTGCAAATCCGGACGGCGTCTCTAGCCGTGGACGCAGTGAGCACTCTGAATTCACTTGTCCTTAGGAAAGCCCGCAGCATGACGCGTAATGATTCTTGATCGTCCACCACAACTATCAAGGGCTTCGGGGTTTTCGCCTTGATCCTATGAGTCTGAACACTACACGCCTTTCAGCAATATACCGCTCGCATCCAGCATCAGAGTGTGACGGCCCGTTCTAGCTAGCTAGGTAACAGCTCCTCTGGAAGGGTCAGTAGAAGCAAAACGCTCAAGCACTCGTCCGAGATTAGTGAACATGTCAACCGGGAGAGGAAAGACGACAGTCGTGTTCTTCTCCGAACCGATCTCCACAAGGGTTTGCAGGTACCGAAGTTGGATTGCGGCTGGTTGCTTCTGTATTTGCTCGGCCGCCATGGCGAGCTTTTCGGCGGCCTCGAACTCACCCTGGGCGTGGATAATCTTAGCTCGACGTTCACGCTCGGCTTCCGCCTGACGGGCGATAGCTCGAATCATCTGCTCCGGAAGGTCCACTTGTTTCACTTCGACCAGCGTGACCTTGACGCCCCACGGTCCGGTGTGTTGATCGAGCACGGACTGGAGGCGTATGTTGATCTTCTCTCGTTGGCCAAGTAGCGTGTCCAGGTCCACTTCGCCAAGTACGCTGCGCAAACTTGTCTGGGATAGTTGCGAAGTTGCGTAGAGGAAATTCGATACTTCTATGACAGCCTTTGTAGGCTCGACAACACGAAAGTACACGACGGCATTGACTTTCACCGTTACGTTATCGCGGGTAATGACGTCTTGGGCGGGAACTTCCATGGCTTCTACTCGAAGCGACATGCGGACGATACGATCGATCGGCGCGAACACGAGCGCAATGCCCGGACCCTTCGGTGTGGGCAGTACCCGACCCAGCCGAAAGATCACACCGCGTTCGTACTCCCGCAGGATCTTAATTGAAGACAATAGATAGATTCCGAGTACAACGAACGGAACGATCCATAAGGTATCAGGCACTTGTCCCTCCTACTCAGCTCGCCTCGTAGTCTGTAACACCGGCCTACCGTTTTGCAGCGTGCTAAGGCAACGGGTGCAGCAAGCGTGCGAGGATTGTCGAAACAGTGATCGTACCGGCAATAAGCAACCACGCTGCCAATGTGTCCCATAATCGCCGCGAGCGCTCCGCTCTAGCCTTTGCGAATTCCGCCCGGCGTACATTTTCCGACGGAGATATCACTCCTTGTTCGTCGTTTGCCATGGAGGCCTACTCTTAGTCCGCGGTGCGCACTCCAAAATCTCGAGCACCTCGTGCGCGCCCATTATTGACATATCCCTCGCCCACAAGCGTGATCTCGGTTCCGGCATCCTCGTCATAATTCGATCGCCGACCGCGAGGTCCACGGGTCGCTGTTCCGGATTCTCGCCCGGTTGGAGGCGCGATGCCGCCACGACGCGGCCTTGCAGAATCCTCTCCCGTACGCCATCCGTCTTCAAAACAGCTCCGCTGCCTTTTCTCTTATTGGTCGGTTTCAAGACCAATCGATCTCCCGCCGCTCGCATGCTCGGCTCCGGTGACCTGGGCCAGATCCCATCGCTGATTCCGGACTATCTCCGTCGAATCGACGATCCGACGAGTAGCCCCAGCGCCGCTGCACCTACGACAAAGGCTGCCGGATGGTTCCTGACGCCACGCCGCAAGCTTTCGGTAATGGTCGTGAACTCGGCTCGAAAAATTTGCACAGCTGGGTTCTGCTTCGGCTGTTGCAAGGTTTGGAACTGCCCTGCGGGGCTTTTTGCCTGGCGCCGCGTGTCTTGAAGAACGGAATCGGGGACACGAACCTGCTCTTTCACGGTCTCTTCGGCTTGCTCCAACTGCGAGTTGGCCCCAACCTCTTCGCGTCTGCCGGATATCTGGTGACAGCCGCTCGACTCCGTCTCGATCATCCTATTCAGCGCCTCCGTTTTGCAGGCGGCGTCTCCGCCGACCTGGTTTCTATTGCACGCGTCGAGCCAATGCGTTGTTAGGCGCTAGCCCAGCTGGCCCAATCCCAGGTCGTAACCATCCTACGGCTGCGGCCGGAACTCGAACAGTTTGGTTGCACGAAATGCTGGGCCTGCCTTGGCTCTGGCAGTCCGTCATCAAGCTTGCGCGGCAGCGAAACCGTCGCTCGTCGGGTTGGTCCTATTGCTCCCGGCGATATGGCAGCCGGTTTTGTCATCGAGCTTGAATCCAACGGGGCCAAGACGCACGTTCAACCCCCGATGAGCCGGCTGGCGCACTGGTCCGCCAATAAATTTTGGGCAGCGGTCGGTGAGCAGGCGCAATCTGAGAGCTTGTATGGGCCGGCAACTTCAGCATCAACGGTGCGATCGTCATGTCGGCGTTCCCGGTGACGCTCATCTCGCGCGGGATGCTGCCGACGCCCTCGTCTACTTGTTATGTTGGTGGCTCGGCCAAGATCTCGGTAGCCTACTGGGGTGAGTCGGATCGAGATGTTGAAGGACGACGATAAACGGATCCGGTATGGCTCTGCATATCGATGAGCCGGCGTTTAACGCCTCGCAAATCGCCGGCGGGGTGCCTCATTCATAGGCACTACATCACTTGCCCCAACGGACCGTGATGACCAAATATGGTCAACGCCGGATGGCGGTGGTACTATCGGGTGTGTCGCCAATCCCCGGCGACCTGGAGTGAAAGGTGTGACATCCATGTGTTCCGGTGCCTCAAAATCGCCAGCCAACCGCTGGTTGGTGGAGAACGGCCCGGGGGAACTCGAATTGCTATTCCGGGCGATTGTCTATCACCCTTCCGCCCCCATCCTTATCACTGACGACCTGGGAAACTCCCGCGACGCCAGTGCAGGTGCGAGCAAGTTACTAGGAGTCCCACGGGAGACGATCATCGGCCGACGGGTTGAGGAGTTTGCACAGCTCGGCTCCAAGCGGGAGATGTCGCAGCTTTGGCAAGCCCTGGAACTGGAGGGTGAGCATTCGGGTACGCTCGTCCTCAAAGGACCTGATGCAAGCCTGCGCGAGGTCGAATTCACTGCCAGGGGAAACGTGTTACCCGCGCGGCACGTCCTCGCGCTGCGCCCCAAGAATGCCCTCGTCGAAGCGGAGCGGGAATTGGGTCCGATTCCGTCGTGGGTTCAGGATTATGCGCTGTACCTACTGAATACCGATGGATGTATCGCCGCCTGGTATTCGGGGGCGGGCCGCATATATGGATACGCCGCTGAAGACGCCATCGGAAAGCCGGTATCGTTCCTTTATCCGGAGGATGACACGCTGTCCGTCAAGTTAGAAGAGGAGTTCCAGCGGACTGCTACAGAAGGTCACTTTGGGACGGACGGCTGGCAGTCGCGACAAGATGGGTCGCGGTTCTGGGCGAATACAATCACGATGGCGCTCAGGAACGAACTCGGAGAGCTGCAAGGTTTTGCAAGAGTCGTTCGCGATTTTAGCGATCGTCATGATCGGGACGAGAAGTTGAAACGCAGTGGACCGCGCAGCCGGCACATCCCGGCCCGATCGACGGTAGCCGGTATCGTGTCTGGCGAGTTTGACCGAATTCCCGAGGCGAACGACGCTTTTCTGGAAATGGTTGGATATAGCCGTGAAGATGTGCTGTCCGGTCGACTGCACTGGCCCGATCTCACTCCGGCGGAATACGCTCCTTGGGATGAGTTCGCGCATGAGGAAGGTCTGCGATTCGGAGCCTGTACGCCGTTTGAAAAAGAGTTCATTCGGAAAGATGGAAGCCGGGTTCCGGTGTTGGTGGTCACGGCGGTGTTGAGCCTCTCTCCTTTTCGATGGATTACGGTTGTTCAGGATTTACGTGAGCGGGAGCGGCGGGAGAGTGTCGACGATCAGGATGTGGAGTCCGGGCAGGATTTCGAGGAACTCATAGGAACCAGCTCGGCGTTACGCCGGATTCAGCGGCAGATTGAGGTGGTGGCTCCTACCGAAGCAACCGTTTTGATCCTGGGTGAGACCGGTACCGGAAAGGAATTAGTCGCACGCGCCATTCATCGGATGAGCCCTCGTGGGAAAATGCCGTTCATTACCTTGAATTGTGCTGCCATTCCCACTGGCCTTCTCGAGAGCGAATTATTCGGCTACGAGCGAGGGGCGTTTACCGGAGCATTGTCGCAGAAAATCGGCCGTTTTGAGATGGCACATCGAGGGACTCTGTTTCTCGATGAAGTGGGCGACATCCCGTTGGATCTGCAGCCGAAGTTACTGCGGGCGTTGCAGGAGAAGGCATTCGAGAGATTAGGCGGCACCCGGACAATCCCGATTGACGTTCGGCTTTTGGCGGCGACCAACCGAAACCTGACCCAGATGATGGGGGACAAACTTTTCCGGAGCGATCTCTATTACCGGCTGAAGGTTTTCCCCATCACCACGCCTCCGCTCCGTGATCACCCGGAGGACATACCGGTCCTTGCGCGTCACTTCACCAAGTTGTACGCAGAGAAGATGGGTAGGCAGATCGACAAAATCCCGTCGGATACGTTGAAGGCGCTAGTGAGTTGGAGTTGGCCCGGGAATGTGAGGGAACTCGAGAACTTCATCGAGCGGGCGGTGATTCTGTCCAGAGGGCCGAGCCTCCGCGCTCCAATCGGCGAAATACGCGAGGATGCGACGGACGTCAGCGGCAGCGCCACGCTCGAGCAGGTGGAGCGGGACCATATCATCCGGGTTCTTCGCGAAAGCGGTGGGGTGGTCACCACGGCAGCTACGCGCCTGGGACTGCATCGGACCACGCTGAACGCCATGATGAAGAAGCTTGGAATCAGCCGCAAGGATCTCTGAAGCCAACTCCTAAGCCGCTCGGCATGGTGGAGAAGAGGCGAGGAAATCCAGCGCAAGGCGAACCTGTTCGGCGCGTTCACGGGATTTGGCGGCGCCCGTTCTCAGGCGAGTGAAGCCCAATCTCCGCGGAGAAGCGCATTGAGGCGCGTGAGTCGCTCGAAAGCTTCACCTCGCGCTTCTACCGATTGCAGCAACACTGACTGTCGTGATGACAACGCTGAGTTTCATGCGATCCATTCGTAAGGGACGGTGACCGCGCCTCGTCACTTGACTGCGGGCGGTCAACATCCCGATCACCACTCGCGCTCCACGTGTACTCCAGGTCGAGTCGCCTCAACACGCTGTGAGGTTGGGGATACGAGTGCACAACGAAGAATGTCGCCCGCAGCCCTCGGGGTCACCGGTCGACAGGAGAGGCAATAATGAAAATGATTCTACTGGCTGCTCTGGCGATTGTGCCCCTGTTGGCCAAAGACAACGAACCGGCGAAGCGTCTGAACGAAGCCGCCGCGGTCTTTTCGGAGGTAATGGCGACTCCGGATAATAGTATCCCGCAAGAGATGCTCCAGAACGCTCACTGCATCGTCATCGTCCCCGGACTGAAAACCGGAGCCTTCCTGGTTGGCGGGAAGTACGGAAAAGGATACTTGTCCTGCCGTAAGAGCAGTGGAGTCGGCTGGTCGGCACCAGGTACGATTCGTATCGAAGGCGGCAGTGTGGGATTCCAGATCGGTGGATCAACGACGGATTTGATCATGCTGGTCATGACCGAGCGTGGAGCGGACAAACTGCTCGACAGTAAGTTCACCTTAGGCGCGGAGGGCTCAGTGGCCGCGGGTCCCGTCGGACGTACGGCGACAGCCCAGACGGACGCTCAGATGCATGCCGAGATCCTCTCCTGGTCGCGATCGCAAGGTCTGTTTGCAGGACTGGCACTCGAAGGCGCCACGCTGCGTCAGGATCTCGATGACAATGCCATTCTTTACGGCAAAAGACTTGAGAACCGGCAGATTGTGACTACTTCGGTGCGACCGCCGAAATCGGCAGCGAGACTGCTTGCGCTGTTGAATAAGTACTCGTCGCGTGAGCAATTGAGTACGTCAACCGGATCCCGCCACTAACACTGGACAGGAAGAAGGACAAAGTGATTAAAGAGAAGCTGATCGGCGCCTGCTTGGTTGCGTGCGGAGTATTAATGGCCCAACCTCAGGCGCAGAACGAAAATGCGGCCCGCATGGCGGCCGGAGACGCACCGATCTTCCGCGTCTCGGTAACGGCGCGGATCGCGAAGGCAATGAACTACCAGCACCGCAACGGAGCGACAAAGATAGACTTCCGCGGCACCGACCTTCTGCCCGCATCCCATGGCGAAGCCAAGGTGGAGAGCAAGCAAGGATACATCGAAATTGAAGTGGAATTTCGGAATCTGCAGCCCGCCAGCAAGTTCGGCGCCGAGTATCTCACTTACGTGCTGTGGGCCATCACTCCGGAGGGCCGCACCTCGAATCTTGGCGAAATCCTCCTGAACGGGACCAGCAGTAAGTTGGACGTCACCACCGAATTGCAGGTCTTCGGGTTAGTGGTCACCGCCGAACCTTATTACGCGGTCACGCGACCCAGCGACCTGATCGTGATGGAAAACGAGATTCGCCCCGACACAAAGGGGAAAATTGAAGTGATCGACGCGAAGTATGAACTGCTGAAGCGGGGCCAGTATCTGCGTCTTGCGAATCCCCTCGCGTTGAAGATGGATCGGAAGATGCCTCTCGAGGTGTACGAGGCACGCAACGCGATCCAGATCGCACGCGCCACCGGCGCGGACCAGTTTGCAACCGAGACGTTCCAGAAAGCTGAGAAGAGTTTGGCCCAGGCCGAGGCCTACCAAACCCGTAAAGCAGGCAAGAAGCCGGTCATTATGACTGCTCGCGAAGCCATACAGACAGCGGAAGACTCACGCGCCATAGCGGTGACACGCCAGGAGGAGGCGGCCTTGGCGACAGAGCGCCAGCAGTCGGTGGAGCGGGAAACACGCGCTGAGATCGGCCGGGTTGCGGCGCAGAGTGAGACGGATCGCGTCACCAGGGAAGCGGACGCGGCACGTATTCAGGCGCAGGCGGAATCCGAGCGCTTGACGCGGGAAAAGGCTGAGCAGGCGGTGGCCGCGACGGCCGAGGCGGATCGCATGAGGCAGGAGAACGCCGCTCGCCTCGCTGCTGCCGCCGCGGAAGCGGATCGCATGAAGGCTGAAAACGAAGCCCTCGCAAATGCCGCAACTGCCGAGGCACAGCGCCTGAAAGTCGAGAACGCGGCGCTCGCGACGGCCGCACAGGCCGAGGCGGACCGCCTGAAGCGCGAGAACGACCAGCAGAGAGCGGCGAATCAGGCCGAACTCGATCGCGCGGCCAAGCAGAAAGCGCAGTTAGAGGGAGAGAAGGCAGAACTGCGAAGCCAGCTCCTGGCGCAGTTCAATGCCGTTCTTCAGACTCGGGATACGGCGCGTGGTCTGATCGTGAATATGTCGGATGTGCTCTTTGACACCGGCAAGCATTCGTTGCGCCCTCTGGCACGCGAGAAGTTAGCCAAAGTGGCTGGGATCGTCTCTGGGCATCCGGGTCTGAGACTGCAAGTCGAAGGATACACGGACAGCGTTGGAGGCGAGAGTTATAACCAGCGGCTTTCTGAGCAGCGAGGAGAGGCTGTGCGCGATTATCTGACGCAGCAGGGAATGGCGGCGGGCTCAGTCACGTCGATGGGGTTCGGCGAAGCTCAACCCGTGGCTTCCAATGACACAGCGAAGGGCCGGCAGCAAAACCGGCGTGTGGAGCTCGTGATCTCCGGCGAAGTAATTGGCACTGAGATCGGCGCTCCTATCGCGACTCAGCGGTAATCGAAAGGCGGGACCGGACAGCACAATCCGCCGGTCCCGCTTGCGGGAGGGGAAAGCCGAAAGGATTTCATAATGTCGACTTTGAGTCAGGCGATGGAACGACGCGACTCGTTGGCGTCACCAACAGCGGCGGCAATATGGCAGGCAAAGTTAGCGAAGGGCCGGGCGCAGGACCGGCGAGGCCGTGCGGTGCTCATGAATGTTGTCAAAGTGCTGTCGGTCGCAGCATTGATTGCGGTGGCGGCAAGGTGGTCCCATCTCGACTCGTTCGATGTCATGGTCCAGTTCGTCGTTGCTGGGGGTGCAATGATAACAATGCTCGACGCGTTTCAGGCAAAACGCTACGTTATTGGCGCCACGTTCGGGGCTGTCGTTCTGTTGTACAACCCTCTGATGCCGGCATTCGCTTTCACAGGGGGGTGGCAGCGCACGCTGGTGGTGATTAGCGTCGTTCCGTTCATCGTTTCCATATATTTGGGGCGGCGTGAGGCGGCGGCCCGATGACTGCCACTAATGGAATCGTGTCGCGATCTGCTTTGGCGTGCTTGTTTGCTGTCGGCTTGATACCGGCAGCAACGTCGGCAGTGGATCTATCCAGATACCGGGAGTTCCAACTGGGATCGGACTTGGCGACCGTGGCTGAACAGGCGGCCGTCGATCCGGCGCAGGCGACGGTGGTCCATCACCGTCCGGCTCTCATACAGGTATTGACGTGGCGACCCCAACCTCTCGGTTTCTCTGCTCAAACAGAACCAGTCAAAGAAGTTGCATTCAGCTTTTATAACGGAGAACTATTTCGAATCGTAGTGAACTACGACCGCTACGAGACCGAGGGATTGACGAGCAAGGACATGATCGGCGCAATCTCGGTGGCTTATGGAGTGGCCACAACCCCCATCGGTCCGGTGGAGGTCACACAGGCGTCCTATGGCGAGGAGGAAGTGGTCCTGGCGCGATGGCAGGATGCGCAGTATCGTTTCGAACTGATCCGTTCTTCCTATGGGCCCAGTTTCAAGCTAGTCGGCGTCTTGAAGAGGCTCGAAGCGCCCGTCCAGTCCGCCGAACTGGAGGCGACGCGGCTCGACGATCAGGAAGCTCCGCAACGCGACGCTGCCCGGCTCGCGAGCGAGGAAGAGGCCGCGAGAGTCAAGCTGGAAAAGGCGAGGTCAGTCAATAAACCTAAGTTTCGACCCTGACAGGATAACTTGCTGTTCCCATCGGCGGCCCGAGATCTTGTAAAGTGCCCGTACCAGGGAAGGGCTCTAGTGCCTTTGTACCGAGGAGCGGAAATCCGCTACGCGGCCCCGAAACCTGGCTGAAGCATTCACGGTCACTCGGTGATGGTATTGGCTAGCCCACTGTGCGGAGGCTACTGCCGGCTCGGTGAACCGACGTCCGGCGTAAGACACAAGAGACGCAACTCAGAAAGAGATTGGAAATGAACATCAGACCCTTACACGATCGCATTGTCGTGAAACGAATCGACGAAAAGGAGACCATGCGGAACGGCATTGTCATCCCTGATTCGGCCAAAGAAAAGCCGCAGGAGGGGGAGGTAATAGCCGTCGGGCGTGGCAAGCGGCTCGAGGACGGCAAGTTGGTATCACTCGACGTGAAGGCCGGCGACCGTGTGCTGTTTGGAAAGTATTCCGGCAGCGATACGAAGGTGGACGGCACCGAGTACATCATCATGCGCGAAGACGATATTCTCGGCGTGCTGAGCGAAGCTGGCGGGTTCAAAGAGAAACCCGTCTAAGCCGGTCGATTGACAAGGAAACTATCATGGCAAAACAGATTGTTTATAGTGATGACTCCCGCCAAGCCATTCTGCGCGGCGTCAATCAATTGGCCGAGGCGGTCAAAGTGACTCTCGGTCCAAGGGGCTGTAATGTCGTCCTCGAAAAGAAATTCGGCGGACCGACCATCACCAAAGACGGCGTGACCGTTGCAAAAGAGATCGAGCTGAAGGACCCGCTCGAGAATATGGGTGCCCAGATGGTGCGGGAGGTCGCTTCGAAGACGTCCGACGTTGCCGGCGATGGGACCACAACCGCCACGATCCTGGCCCAGGCTATCTTCCGCGAGGGCGTGAAAGCAGTAACGGCAGGCGCGAACCCGATGGCCATCAAGCGCGGGATCGACAAGGCGGTGGAACTGGCGGTCGGAGAACTACAGAAGCTATCCAAGCCAGTCTCTGGCGATATGATCGCGCAGGTGGGCCGCATTTCGGCGAACAGCGATTCCACCATTGGTGACGTGATCGCGGAAGCGATGGAAAAGGTCGGTAAGGACGGTGTGATCGCTGTCGAAGAATCGAAGACCATGACGACCGAACTCGTGACGGTCGATGGAATGCAGTTCGACCGGGGTTATCTATCGCCGTATTTTGTCACCGACCCCGAGCGCATGGAATGTGTTCTCGAGGATCCTTATATCCTGATCCACGAGAAGAAGATTAGCAGCATGAAGGATATTCTGCCGATTCTGGAGCAGATCGCCCGGGCAGGCAAGCCGTTGCTGATAATCTCGGAGGACATAGAGGGTGAGGCCCTGGCAACGCTGGTAGTGAACAGACTCCGGGGAACGCTGAACGTCTGCGCAGTGAAAGCGCCGGGCTTCGGCGACAGGCGCAAGGCGATGCTCGAGGATATCTCGATTCTGACGGGCGGCAAAGCCATCATGGAAGAGACGGGCATCAAGCTCGAAGGCGTTCAGTTGAACGATCTTGGCCGTGCCAGACGAATCACGGTGGACAAGGACAATACGACCATCATTGACGGTGCCGGGGCACAGAAGAGTATCGAAGGCCGCATCAAACAACTCCGGACCCAGGTGGAAGACACAACCTCGGACTACGATCGCGAAAAGCTGCAGGAACGCCTGGCGAAGCTAGCTGGGGGCGTAGCGATCATTAAGGTGGGTGCCGCGACTGAGACTGAGATGAAGGAGAAGAAGGCCCGTGTAGAGGACGCGCTGCATGCCACTCGCGCGGCCGTCGAGGAAGGAATCGTGCCTGGTGGGGGCGTGGCGCTGCTGCGAGCGGCAATTGCTCTACAATCGCTAACGCTCGCACCCGATGAGCAGTTCGGCGTGACGATCGTGCGGCGCGCTTGCGAAGAACCGGTCCGGCAGATCGTGCGGAATTGCGAGGCGGAAGGTGCCGTCGTGGCCGAGAGAATCAAGGATCAACAAGATCCGAACTTCGGTTTCAATGCCACGACAGAAAAGTACGAAGACCTCGTGAAGGCTGGAGTTATCGACCCGACGAAGGTGACGCGCACGGCTCTGCAGAACGCAGCTTCCATCGCTTCGCTGATGCTGACGACGGAAGCCCTGGTTTGTGGCGTTGTGGAAGAGGGAGAATAGGCGGGATGACAAAAAGGTTAGTCAAGCGGCACAAGCGCGAAGTTGCACGTGCGAAACAACGAGTACGACTGTCGGAGCCCGACGTGAGAACGTCGGAACAATTGAAAGCGGCACAGGAAGCGAGCCGCCCCGCCGCCACTCGGCGCAACGGCACCCAGGCGCACTACGCAACCCCTTCGCACCGCGGTGACAGTAAGGGCCCGGCTGTAAACAGCGGGGCGAAGTCGGATGCGTAATATCGCGTGGCTCCGCAGTATGGTCGGACTGTTCTCCTCCCGCTGCCCCTATTGCCGGTCGGTGGATTTCAGGTGCGTAGGCTCTCGCAACGTCCTGGAGAGAGCCTCTCATTGGATCCTTCAGCCCTATCGGTGTACTCTTTGCGGCCACCATTTTTTCTTGACTCGTCGGAGGAATTCGTGGGTGGTGGAGAGACCATGACGGGCGTTGGCCGAGGAAGCGGCGAAGCTTGCGGCAGGTAGAATCGAAGGACTGCTGTTGGTCTCGGAATGGTAGTTGTGGATGAGCGGTCCGCCGTCTGAATGGAGGACATTGGAGAGCAGACGTTCCACCGGGACGTTCCTCAGAGATGGTGATTCGTTTGGGTCGCGAATGGTCTTTCCAACCCAGAGTGATTAATTCTGGATGGCTTACTCAAAATCCGTCTGGCCGGTTCTGAATCCTAGGGACCTTAGATGTGAGGATCGCGGATCTTTGGCGTCGTGCATTTGACGACCTGCCTACGATTCGGAACTGGCACAGTCCTTCCGTCGCATTCGTAGAGTTTAGCGCGGTACTGACTTACGTCAATCCGTTTCTAATTTCCCCCTTTCAAACCGTGCGTGCCGTTTTCCGGCACACGGCTGAACGATGATTTTCTGGGTGTGGCTTGCGACGGACATTTCACCGTGCCCATCAATCGATACAGACCGATACCGCGTAGCTGATCCCAGGTAAATGGAGGACGTTTCGTGGCTCCTTGCCCGCCGCCCCGCCGATACTTGCCACCACCCGGCGCAGACTTTGGATCACGAACGAACCCATCTTGTGGAACTCCCGGTCGGCATTCCCCGTCCGGAAATAGTTCCCCCGGCCGCGAAGCACGGGATTTCAGTTCGGCGATGATCTGCTTCACATCGTTCCCGCTCTGCCGCTGGCTGGTCAACTCTCGCACGCGCTCCCGGAGCTTCTTCGTCGCCTTTGGGCTTGGCCACCGCTGCATAAAATGCCACCGTGGGTTGCGCTGGATGCTCCTCCTCTTTCGAATCGTGCACCCCAGGAATACGAAGCTCTCCTTGCCGCGTCTCAAGTCCACCAACCGCGTCTTCGCCGGGTGCAGCCTCAGACCCAGCCGGTCCATCACAGCCCGATCCATCCGCCTCAAAGATCGGCTCGATCACCAACTTCGCCGCCATCTGCACCACTCGATCCCGCACCGTCGGGACGATCACCGCAAACTGCACCTGAGCCCATGTCTCTGTTGGGATGGGCTGAGATCCGGCATCCGTTTCATCCGCAGAGCGGGCATAGTTACGAGGTACTCAAGAAGCGACGAGTGTCGGGCGTGGACACACTGATCCCCGCGAGTTGACGCGAGGCAGCTTCAGTGTTCCGCGGGAATGGACGGACTGGGCCGATGCATCTGCGACGGATTCGCTTTGTCTTCCGCCGCGCCGATTCCAGGGGGAGTTGCTCTTGGAATTGGCTGACCTGCTGGAAGGGCTGACAAAACCAAAACAAAACGGTTGAAATATGTATTTTGCGAGCCTACAATCAGACCAGTTGTACACGTGGTCCGATAACAAACCGCCGACAATCCACAACCGCCTTGCGAAATAGACGCGACGCCCTCCTGCAGCAATTGCGCCCGCTCGAGGCTATTCTTCGTGGCTCGCTCATCGAACGATTCAAACGGTGTGGCAAGCCGGGATGCAGATGCGCCGATGGCCCGGGCCATGGTCCCAAGTATTATCTCTCGGTGAGCTACCCGGGATTACGTCCACAAATGGATTACATCCCGCAGGAACTGCACGAGCAAACGTCGGAGTTCCTGGCCAACTATCATCGAGCCCGCGAAATCATGGAGGCGATCTGCGAGATCAACGGCGAATTACTACGCCGGCGCGAGGCGCTTTAGAGGGTCGCCGTGCCCAAAACCATCCCCGTCGTCCACACTGCGATCGATGTGAAATTGGGCGGCGTACTCCTGGCCAATACGCTCGTTAGCCTGGCTCGATCAGTATCCAGAGATTTTGCGTGCCGAGGAGGCGATGGATGAATCCCAAAATCCAGGAGCATCACCGGAGCAAGTCGGCGTACATCTATCTGCGCCAGTCGACACCAAACCAAGTCCGCCACCATCAGGAGAGCACGGAAAGGCAGTATGCCTTGCGGCAGAAGGCGCTCGATCTGGGCTGGAGCGAATCGCTGATCCGCACACTGGATCGGGACTTGGGCAAGACGGGCACCGAGATGTCGAAGCGGGAAGACTTCAAGACTCTGGTAGCGGAAGTCTCCATGGGTCAAGTCGGCGCAGTGTTTGCCTTGGAGGTATCGCGACTGGCGCAATCAAATCTCGACTGGCATCGCCTGCTGGAGTTATGCGCGTTCACTCAAACACTGGTGATCGACGAAGATGGTTGCTACGATCCGGCCGACTTCAACGACGGCTTGTTGCTCGGGTTGAAGGGCGCGATGGCCCAAGCCGAACTTCATTTTCAACACGCGCGCCTCCAGGGCGGCAAACTTAACAAGGCTAAAAAAGGCGAGTTACGTTTCCCCCTCCCGGTCGGTTTTTGCTATGACGAGCAAGGCCGTATCGTCATGGACCCGGACGAAGAAGTGTGCGCGGCGGTTGGCCTGGTTTTCCATCTCTTTCGGGAAACGGGCAGCGCCTTTGGGGTTATGCAACGATTCGCGCAAAGCGGATTGCGCTTCCCCAAGCGGTCCTATGGCGGGGTGTGGGATGGCAAGATTCTATGGGGCCGTCTGACGCATAGCCGTGTGCTGGCGATTCTCAAAAACCCGTCCTATGCCGGCATGTATGTCTTTGGGCGATACCGTTATCGTCGCGAGATCAGCGCCGATGGCGCCGTTCAGAAACGGATCCACGCCGTGGCGATGGCGGACTGGCGCGTTAGCTTAAAGCAACACCATGACGGATACATCACCGTGGAAGACTTTTTTGAGAACCAGGACCCGGCGGCAACTGGAGTGTCCGACTTCCGGCACGAGTACGCGCGGCCGTTGTGGATCATCTTCGGAGTGGCCGCAGGGATTCTGCTGATCGCGTGCGCGAACATCGCGAGTCTGCTGCTGGCCCGATCGACCGCACGAGCGGCGGAAATCGCCGTGCGGATTTCGCTTGGAGCCGCACGCCTGCGCCTGGTTCGGCAGATGTTGACCGAAGGACTCCTGCTATCGCTCTTAGCCGGGGCGCTCGGTTGGCTTTTAGCCCGCATAGGGGCACCAATACTCGTTAGACTGCTTTCGAACGCCAGCGATCCGGTTCAACTCGTCCTCGCGGTCAACACACGAGTGCTGTTGTTCTCGTTTCTCGTTTCGGCGGCCACTACAATACTGTTCGGGCTCCTCCCCGCCTGGCACGCGTCCGGTATCGGACCGATTCACGCGCTGCGTGCTTCTTCAGGCCATGTGGGTCGGCTGAGAATGGGAAAGCTGTTCGTCGGTTTCCAGGTGGCCTGCGCGTTTTCCCTGGTAGTTGTGGGCTCTGCGTTCGTCTTCAGCCTGGCGAATCTGTATCGCGTCAATCCGGGGTTCGATGCGCGGAATGTTGACGTTCTGTCGATCACAGCGGATCGGCGCGTGAAGACGGACGATGCGGTTGCGTGGGCCGACGCTCACGAAAGCGAGCGCACGCGCTTACTGAACTTGATGTTTGATCTTCAGAGCCGGGTGGCGAGGCAGCCTGGTATCGCGTCGGCGGCGATCGCGTGGTGGCCGATTTTTCGCGGCACAGGCTGGTCGCAGCAGGTGCTTATTCCGGGACACGCTCCGTCGGACCGGGAGGAGATCTTCTACCCCATCTCTCCCGGCTATTTCGACACGCTGCGGACATCGATGATTGCGGGGCGCGACTTTGCGGCGGGCGGCGAGAATGCGCACCAGCCCGCGCCCGTAATCGTCAACGAGGCCTTCGCCCGGAGATACTTTAGCGACCTCAATGTCGTCGGCCGAGAATTCAGCTACCCGTTCCGGAATGCTCCGGTACGCGTTACGATCGTGGGCCTGGCTGCCGATGCCCACTATTACGACTTGCGCGGGACAGCCGACCCGATCGTCTATCTGCCGGTGGACGGCAACAACTCATTTACGTTGTACGTCCGGTTGCCGCTTCCGCTGGCGGGGACCGTCCGAGTGGTCGAGCGTGAAGTGCACGAACTCGCCTCCGGTGCGCGCATCCGCGAAGTAGCGAATCTGGAAACCATCGTCGGCAATACTCTCAACCGCGAACGACTGCTGGCTGGTGTTGGGGCGGCGTGTGCATTTTTCGGTCTGCTGCTCGCGGCCATCGGTCTGTTCGGGCTGCTGAGCTACATGGTCGGCCGGCGGACTCGCGAGATCGGAGTCCGCGTCGCGCTCGGGGCCCAACGGCGCCAGATCGTTTCGTTGGTCCTCCAGGACGTAGCCGCGCTGATGAGTGCGGGGCTTGCAATCCGGGTCGCAGGTGCCTTCGTGGTTCTCGCAGCTCTGCGAACGCTGCTGTTCGGGGTGCGGACTGCCGATCCGTTCGTCACCGCTGCGTCCGTGGCGCTCTTCGTACTCACCAGCATTTTGGCCGCGGGCGTGCCCGCGCATCGCGCCGCGACTTTGGACCCGGCACGCGCGCTACGGGAGGAGTAGCCGTCCCACCGAGTAGACACTCCGGCTCCGAAGTGCGAGTCTCAATATGAAAACCAGGCATGGAACGAAGAGGCTTTCTCAAACTGAGCGCGGCACTCGGCGCGGCGCAGGTGAATACAGCCCCCGCACGCGCGCAGGCCGGTTCCGCGGCGCGTTTCGATTTGCACGATGCGACGGTAGTAGTGCGGCCGGGCCGACTTCCGAACGCCGAGCGCACTGCGGCGGAGATGTTGATAGACGAGATTCGCAAGCGCACCGGTCAACGCCTGCGCGTCTCCACAAAGTGGCCGGCGACGGGTGCCGCGATCGCGATTACGTCCGAAGCACATCCGGAATCGTGGCCGCGCACTCCGCCGGTTCGCACATCCGGTCCTGAAACGAAAGCGGAAGGGTATCGCCTGCTGGCCGAACCGGGCACGGTCTGGATTTTGGGCGCCGACGCGCGGGGAACCTTATTCGGGGCCGGTCGGCTACTTCGTGAACTCCACTGGCGACGCGGCGAACTGGGGCTGGCGGGACCGCTCGATATCGCGACCGCACCCGCCTACCCGATCCGGGGTCATCAACTCGGATATCGCGCGCAAGCGAACTCGTACGACGCGTGGGATCCCGCGCAATTCGAGCAGTACATACGCGAGTTGACCTTCTTCGGCGCGAACAGTGTGGAAGCGATTCCCTTTCAGGATGAGCGCCCGACGCCGGTGATGAAGTACGGGCGCCGCGAAATGAACAAGGCCATCGGCGAAATCTGTCATCACTACGGCCTCGACTATTGGCATTGGCTGCCGGCCGAATTCGATCTCGGTAATGTGAGCAAGCGCGACAATCTCCTGCAACAATGCGACGAGTTGTTTCGCGATTGCCCGTCCATAACCGGAATATTCTTTCCGGGCGGCGACCCTGGAAATAATCCTCCCGAACGGGTGTTGCCGTTCCTCGAAGAACTGAGCCTGCGCCTGCTGGCGGTTCATCCCGACGCGCGCATTTGGCTCTCCCTGCAGTTGTTCAATGCGGAGCAGATCGAGTTCGTTTATCAATACCTCGACCGCCAGGCGCCGCAGTGGCTCGGCGGGCTCGTTGCGGGACCGTCCAGTCCGCCCGCCGATGTTACGCGGAGGCGCCTGTCGAAGCGATACAAGCTGCGACTCTACCCCGACCTAACGCACAACAAGCTTTGCCAATACGAAGTGCCGCAGTGGGATCAGGCCTATGCGTTGACACTCGGAAGAGAGGCCGTTAATCCTCGTCCCGCCGAGTTCGCGGCAATCCACAACGGTCATGCTCCCTATAGCGATGGCTTCATTTCGTATTCTGACGGGGTCCACGATGATGTCAACAAAACGATCTTCAGCGCGCTGAGTTGGGATCCCGATGCAGACGTCCGAGACATTCTGCGGGACTATGCACTCGCCTACTTTCACCCGTCCATCGCGTCGGAAACCGCCGACGCGATATTCGCGCTCGAGCGGAACTGGCACGGAGCGCTTGCGGATAACGGAGCTGTCGAAGGAACGCTGTTACAGTGGCGCGAACTGGAGCGAAAAGCACCGCAGCTTGCAGGCAATTGGCGTTGGCAAATGTGTCTGCTGCGCGCACACTACGATGCGTATGTTCGGCGGCGGCTGATACGTGAATCGAAGCTCGAAGATGAGGCGAACAGCATCATCGTGAGCGCCGGCACCCCGGACGAGGCGATGAACGGCGCGATGCAGGTGCTGAACCAGGCCGTGAATCAGCCAACCAGCCCTGAACTCCGCGCGCGAATTGTGGATCTTTGCGAGAAGCTCTACCGATCGATTGGCCTGCAGACCAGCGTGCCCCAGTATCACGCGATTGGCGAGGAGCGCGGCGCCGTTCTCGACTTTATCGATTACCCGCTCAATAACAGGTGGTGGTTGGAAGACGAGTTCAAGAACGTGCGCGCAACGGCAAACACCGAAGATCAACGGCGGCGGTTGCGTGAACTCGCGGCGTGGGAACATCCGGGGCCGGGCAGTTTTTATGACAACGTCGCGAGTCTTTCGAAAGCGCCGCACGTTGTTCGCGCTGATGTCAACCCGGCCCATCCCGGTTCTCTCAGCGAGCCTGATACGACCTTCTGGTGGTGGGATCAGGGCAAGAGCCGCGCCCGGCTCACATGGCAGTTGACTGCGTGGCCGATTGCCGTGGTGTACGACGGCCTCGAGGCAAACGGAACGTATGTGGTCCAATCGTGCGGCTACGGTCAGGCGCTGCTGCGAATCAACGGCGAGCGGGTCGCGCCGATCGTTGATCCCCGCGAGATGGGCCAACGAAAAGAATTTCCGGTCGAGCGCAGATTTCTGAAGGATGGAAAGCTGGTTCTCACCTGGGACCGCCCGACCGATGAGCGCCACCTCAACTGGCGCCAGAAGTCACGCCTCGCCGAAGTCTGGCTGATCAGGAAGGGATGAGATGCGAACACCTCTAATACCGCTTTTGCTTTTCAGTGCCTGCGCAGTTGCGGAACTCGGCGCGGCTCAGACGCCGAAAGTGATCAAGAACGTCACCGTCTATGCCGAATCGGGCCGCTACGGCGGCTGGCCTGCGAACCATGGGATTTGGGTTTGGGGCAACGAGATAGTAGTCGGGTTCAGTGCGGCATACTTCCAGTGGATCGGGCCGGACCGGCATCCGTACAATCGCTCCAGGCCGGAAGAGCCGTATCTTGCCCGAAGTCTGGACGGGGGAGAGCGTTGGAGCATCGAGCCGACGCCTGCGCTGGTGCCCCCGGAAGGGATGTACACAGCTTCCGGCCCGGGCGGAAAGGCGACGGATCTCGCGGCGCCCATCGATTTTTCGCGCCCGGGCTTCTGCATGACCTTCCGCATGTCGGATGCGCAGAAAGGCGCGTCGTGGTTCTTCTATTCGTACGACCGCGGGAAAACGTGGCAAGGGCCCTTCAACTTTCCGATGCTCGGGCAGAAGGCGATCATGGCTCGGACGGATTACATCGTGAACGGCGCACGGGACGCGGTTGTGTTCCTCACGGCGGCTAAACAGCGCGGCGGCGAAGGTCGCACGTTCATGGCGCACACTGTCGACGGCGGCATGCACTGGCAGTTCTCTGCCTGGACCGCACCCGACCCCGGCGATGGATTTACGATTATGCCGTCGTCCGTGCGGATTTCCAGGCGCAGCCTGCTGACGACCGTCCGTCATGAGGACTCGCAGCGCAAAGGTCCGAATTGGATTGACGCGTATGCGTCGGACGATGATGGGCACACGTGGCATTACGTGAGTCGTCCCGCACCGGACACGGGTGATCACAGCGGGAACCCGCCGAGCCTGGTGCGGATGCGCGATGGCCGCCTCGCACTCACCTACGGTCACCGGTCGCCGCCGTTCGAGGTGCGCGCAAGATTGAGTTCGGACGACGGCAAAACCTGGAGCGATGACATTCTGCTTCGGGGCGGCGCGGCTTCGTGGGACATCGGCTACACCCGGAGCGTGCAGCGCACCGACGGGAAAATTGTCACGATCTACTATTGGGCGGCGGAAACGATGAAAGAGCGTACGATCGAGGCCACGATCTGGGATCCGGGCGCGGCGCCGGCCAGACACGCGAAGTAGCCAAGCGGCAAATTGGGCGCGTAGCGGGTAAGGAACGGGCTTCACTTCGTTCTCGGGTGGGCCTATGATGTGCGCAGGAGAGTGCAGCGTATGAGAATATGCCTTCTACTCTTCACGATTCTCTCGGTACCCGCGGTCAGCCAGACACTTCGCGGAACGGTCGCAAAGATCGATAAGGACCAACTCGAGGTAAAGGGTCCGGACGGAGTGGTGAGTTTCACCGTCGACGAGAAGACCACGATCGCCAAACTGAAAAAGTGCAATCAACTGTCCACGCTCGCAGTCGGTGATGAAGTGCGCGTCAACTACTACGGTGAAGGCGCGTTCACGGCGGTGAACATCTCGGCGAAGGTCGCCATTTCGGGAACTGTCACGGAGGCCGGGCCGAATCATTTGAAAGTTCTGCCCGATGCACCGGGCGATCAGAAGACCACGGTATTCATCTTCCTGGATGTTTCCGGCAAACTCGGGCCGAACCGCGGTCAACTGGTTGCCGGATCGAGAATCCAGGTGGTCGGGTGGGATACCGGAGAAGGGATTATCGAGGCGGAAAAGATCACCGCCCCGGATTCCGGGCGGCCGTCGCGGACCGTCCCACAACGTCCACGGCAATAGCCCGAATCACGTGTCTAGCCGGCGCTTGATATGACGATGTGACGGAGTGTCTACACTCTGTCTTTTCGTGTTGACAAGGTGTAGCGTCATACTACTCACGAATTACCTAAACGACTGTCACGAAAGAAGTAGGACATCTAAAGCGGGCGGGGAAGTATCGTGTAATTCCATTCCCCGTGAAACGCGTCGCGCTCCATTCAAACGGTGGCCGCGTCTTTGTCCGAAACCTTCACGCCTGTCGGGTATTTGCCAGGATCGATCTAGGCGCGGACGCGGAGTCCGTTGCGGGTGGTAGTCCCCGCAATCAGATTGACAATCACCTGATGACTGACCAGCGGCTTCCCGCGCCAATTCCGGCTGATGAACGAAAATAGCTGTTAGCGCCGGTTTGGAAGAGCAGCAGTTTCGCCGGTTTTGACGTCAAGCGGAGCGACGGATTTGACGGCGAGACACACAACCACATCTTCACGCTGCCGATTTTCGATGTGCGCGACAAGGTAGTCTGGGAGCGGTGAAGCGGCGGCGGCTACTCGATATGGCACCCTCCCGCGCCGTCAGCGAGAGCGGGAGCAGTGGAACCGCGAGCGCGTTTGGTGTCCGGCCGGGCCGATTCGATCACCAGGTGGTGTTCTTCGGAGCCGTTGACATTGCCCGCTATAGAGTACGCCCAATTGGGCGCGATGAGCTGGGCCTTGGTGAGGTCATACAGGCGAAGAACGCGCTGGGCGTCGAGGCCCTGCATCAAGAACGCCGCGCACGTCCGATATTCCGTCCGCGAGAGCTTGACCAGTTGGCGCAATCTCGATGGTAGCGCCGGCGCCTTGGTTCGGCCAAGCAGAATTTAGAATCTCATGTAAAGTGCTTACCGCGTCCCCGCCACTGGGCCTCTTCCCGGACTACCAAACCGGCGGAAATGCTGTCATTTTATTCCGGCGCTGACAAATAGCCGGTGTTCAATTAAATTCCACTTGCTGGTGCCCGGCGGTAGATGGCCGATAGAGATGTGCAACCGAGAACCCTCAAACTTCCGCGCCAAGACTTCGGCCTCCGGCATCAATGCCAGTATTGAACATTCTGGCGAAGAAGTTTTCTATTTATTTTGTAACAGGCCCTAAGTCTGGCGCGGTGCGTCGTTGTGCACGCGATTAGCTTAGCGCATCCGTTCGACGCTTCTTTTTCTCGCGAGGGACACCGGCGTGAAGGTGATCGGCGCATAGACGGGCATGGTGAAGGACGCCAAGATCGAAACGAATCTTCAAGCGCGTATTTACGCCCTACCTGGAACTCGCGGAGAAGCACAAAGTCTATATCGCACTCGAGAACTATCCTGGACAAAACCTGGCGACGACTCCGGAGAATTTCGAACGGATTTTCGATGTGTTGCCATCACCGTGGCTCGGTCTGGAGTACGACCCGTCGCATTGCGTACGGCAGTTCATCGACCCGGTTGCTCCCGCGCGAGAGTTCAGTCGCCGCATTTACCACGTCCACGGGAAGGACACGGAAATCCTCGAACCGGTGCTGCAGAGGCGCGGTATTCACGGCCAGGGTTGGTGGCGATATCGCTTGCCCGGCTATGGGCGCGTGAATTGGGCGGAGTTGATTACGGCGCTGTTGGATGCGGACTACTCAGGTGGTATTGACGTCGAGCACGAGGACCGTTTCTTCAACTCGGGCGAGCCCGGACCGGATATCAACGAAGGCCAGAAGCAGGGCTACCGGCTCGGGCTCCATTACCTGTCTCAGTTCATCCCGGGCAAAGCATAACGCGGTGTCGGGGCACTCCGGTACAACGACGTTCAGATCATGCCGAGAGGAACGTCACGATCCGGCGCGGGGAATGCGCTGTCGATCGCCGCGATGTCGTCGTCGTTGAGCTTCCAACCCATCGCCCCCGCGTTTTCGCGAACATGGTCGGGATCGCCGGACTTCGGGATTGCGAATACTCCATCACGCGTAAGGAAATTCAGAACCACCTGGCGAACAGTTTTGCCGGACCGGGCGGCAACATCTCTTAGGACCTGGCCGCCTTTGCTCGATGGCTTCGGGAACGCGCGATGACCAAACGGGCTGTAACCCATGACCGCGATTTTGTTATCGCGGCAATACGGAATGAGTTTGCGCTCGATCCCGCGGTCGCCCAAATGGTAAAGCACCTGGTTGCAGGCCAGCGGTTCGTTCTGCAAAGCTTTCTGAGCGCTGCGCAATAGATCGACATCGAAGTTGCTCACACCGATGAGGCGCGTCATTCCATCGCGGACCAGCGATTCCAGGCCGCGCATCGTCTCCGAAATCGGGTGGCTGCCGGGCCAGTGAAGCAGATAAAGATCGAGTCGTGCCACGCCGAGCCTGCGCAAGCTGCGTTCGCATGCCTTTCTTGTACCGTCGTACGAGGCGTTTGACGGCAGGACCTTGCTGACCAGAAACAGATCTTCGCGCGGGAGACCGGTAATCGCTTTACCGACGATCTGTTCGGCACGGCCGCTGCCGTACATTTCGGCCGTATCGACTATGTGCATGCCGAGATCGGCGCCTAACCGGAGGGCTGCGATGACCTGAGCCTCCGGGTCAGCTTCGATCATCCAGGTGCCTTGTCCTATCGGCGGGAGTGAGTTCATGCTTTACCTGAGACCATGATAGGCGAACGCTGGGGCATATCACGCGCATTGTGAGATAGCGCAATTCAACGCGGACAATATGCACAACAATGCAGGTGTTTCGTCCGTATCTTCTATCGCCTTCTTTGGCTCATCACGTGCTAACAATATGTCGCTCATAACGTGCGGCGGTTCTTTCAGCGCCTCCTGAAACGAACCCCGGCAGAATCTTGTTCTGCTGCCGGCCCATTCCTGTCCGCAAACACTTCGAACAATAGATGACTGTCCGGATGCACCACCGAGATATTCTGCCCCGCCATCAGTCCCTGTTCGGCTATGGTTTCGCGGTGCTGGCGGTTCTGGTGGCTGCATTCGCCCGTTGGATCCTAGACCCCATCCTTGGAAACCGTTCGCCGTTGCTGATATTTACTCTCGCAGTAGTGGTGGCTGCACGGTTCGCGGGTATGGCCGCCGGCGTATTGGCTTCGTTTCTCTCCTGCGCAGTTGGTGTTCTTCTGTTCGTCGACACCGATGCATACCTGATTCCCCTTCACCGTAACGACCAGGCCCGCCTGTTTGTGTTTATGGTGACGGCAATCGGCATCAGTTGGTTTGGCGGCAGTTTGAGGCGGTCGCTGCAGGCAGTACACGAACGCGAAAGACAGTTTCACCTGTTGTCGGACAATGTGCCCGGATTCACCTGGACCTGTGACGCGGAAGGCCGCTGCGAGTATCTGAATGCCCGTTGGCTGAGCTATACGGGGATTCCCGCGGAGGAGCAACTCGGTTACGGGTGGCTGGATCGGCTTCATCCGGACGATCGGGCGGGCACGATGGAAGCGTGGCGCAAGTCGGTCGAATCCGAGAAGCCGTTGGACACGGAGTTTCGGATACAAGCGAAAGATGGCAGCTACCATTGGTTCCACACTCGTGCGGTCCCATTTCGTGACGAGGCGGCGCGTACGGTCAGGTGGTTCGGGACGAATACGGATATCGACGAGCAACGCGAATCCGAACGGGCGTTGCGCGCAAGCGAGGAGCAGTATCGAACTCTGTTTCAGTCGATGCAGGAATGCTGTTCGGTGGCCGAGATCATCTGCGACGATCGAGGCCAGCCGGTCGATTGGCGTTATCTCGACGTGAACAAAGCATTCGAAGTCGCCCTCGGTGTCGAGCGGGGCCAGGTGATTGGACGTATGTCTTCCGAACTCTTCCCTGACACCCATCGCACATTCTGGGCTCCGAGATTCGGCAAGGTCGCGCTGACGGGTGAGCCCGCCCACCTCGAATATTTCGACCTGGGGCGGTACTGGGAAGCCGAGGTGCATTCGACCTGCCGCAGTCAGTTTGCGGTCATCTTTTCGGATGTGACTGACCGAAAGCACAGTGAAAGAGTGCTCTTGGAACAGAAGCGTCAATACGAGACCTTTGCCGAAAACGCCCCGGAAGTGATTGCCCGCTTCGATTCCGAACTGCGCCACCTTTATATAAACGACTACGGAACAAGGGTCTATGGGCTTCCGAAAGAAAAGATCATCGGCAAAACGAACGGCGATTTAGGTTTTCCTGTCGAGAAGGTGGCGTTCTGGAAGGCGCATTTCGAACAGGTGTTCGCCGCCGGCAAGCAGCAGACCGTCGAATTCGATTTCGACAGCCCGAGTATGGGACAACTGCACTTCTCGTCGATCTTAGTCCCCGAGACGGACAGCAGCGGAGCGGTTACCAGCGCGCTGGCGATCACGCGGGATATCACGGAGCCCAGGCGCCTACAGGAGCAACTGCAGCAGCGGCTTCAGGAACTCGAGGCGGTTATGGAAGTGGCTCCGGTCGCCATCTGGGTTGCTACCGACACCGCCTGCAACGAAATTGTCGGAAACCGCATGGCGGACCGATTTTATGAGGCGACTTCGGGAGAGAACGTATCCGCCAATCAGACCGGCGCCCGGCGATTCTTTCGCGGCGACCAGGAATTGAGCGCCGAGGAACTGCCGATGCAGCAGGCAGCAGCGCTTGGCACGGACATACGAAATGCCGAAATGGACGTGCTGCTGCCCAGTAATCGGCGTTTGCATCTGCTGGGTAATGCCAGTCCGTTGCGGGACGGAGCGGGTCAGGTCCGCGGGTGTGTCGGTGCGTTTATCGACATGAGTGAACGAAAGCGCGTCGAGACCGAACTGCAGGCTGCCCACGAGCAGTTGCGAATCATCATGGACACCTTGGAGTTGGGTGTCCTGGTGTCGCACGCCCCCGATTGCCGGGTCGTCACTGGTAACGCCTGCGCACAGCAGTTGCTCGGTCTTGCGGGCGCCGGTAATCTTTCGGCGACGTCGCCGGACGGGACGGCATCGTACCGCGTCTTTCGCGACGGGGTGGAGGTCCCATCCGAAGAATTGCCCATGCAAGTAGCGGCGCGCACGGGTGAGATCTTGCGCGGTATCGAGTTGGAGATTGAAGCCACCGATGGCAGCCGTTCCACAGTGCTGTGCACCGCCTCGCCGCTTCGGGATGGTGCAGGGAGGATCAGCGGCGCAGTCGGGACCTTGTTGGACATTACCGAGCGAAAGCATATGGAGCAGGCCGTCCGTGAGAGCGAACTACAGTTCCGTATGCTCGCCAACGCGATCCCGCAGTTGTGTTGGATGGCGGATTCAGAGGGGTGGATCCTCTGGTACAACCAGCGCTGGTACGACTACACGGGTACGACGCCTGAGCAGATGGAGAGTTGGGGTTGGCAATCGGTGCACGATCCCGGCGTGTTGCCGAACGTCCTCGAACGCTGGAAGAATTCGATCGCGTCTGCTGAGCCGCTGGACATGGTCTTCCCGCTCAAAGGGGCAGACGGGAGGTTCCGCCCGTTTCTAACGAGAATGATGCCGTTACGGGACCGGAGCGGCAAAGTGGTTCGCTGGTTCGGCACGAATACCGATATCAGCGAGCAACGTACTATCGAAGCGGCGCTGCGCGAAAGCGAGGAACGGCTCCGCCTGGCGCAGCAGGCTGCGGGTGTAGGAACGTTCGATTGGAACCTGCAAACGGGCGCTCGGATTTGGACCCCTGAGTTGGAGCAGATGTACGGTGTTTCGGTAGGGATGTCTACCGAGACACATGTGGATTGGGAAAGTCTGATCCACACAGAAGATCGTCCGACGGTAGCGGGTTTGGTGGATCAGGCTATAAGTACCGGGCAGCCCACCGGTGGCGAATGGCGCGTCGTCTGGCCCGATGGTAGCTTGCACTGGATCGCGGGCCGTTGGCAGGTGTTCAAGGACGCCGACGGGAAGCCGATGCGTATGAGCGGCGCACACATCGATGTCACCGACCGCAAACGGGTAGAGGAAGCACTTCGCAAAAGCCGGGCGCAAATGGATGCCGCACTCGCCAGCATGACCGATGCGATGTTCATTTCCGATTTACACGGGCGCCTCATCGAGTTCAATGATGCATTCGCGACCTTTCACCGGTTTGCGAGTAGGGATCAGTGCGCCAGGACGCTCAGCGAGTACCCGGACATTCTCGAAGTCGGCCTGCCGGACGGGACTCCTGCGCCGCTCGAGATGTGGGCCGTCCCGCGAGCTTTGCGCGGCGAGAAGGTTACATACGCGGAGTACAGTCTCCGGCGAAAAGATACCGGGGAGAGTTGGATGGGCGGCTACAGCTTCGGTCCCATTCTCGATGCCGCGGGTGCGATTGTCGGATCTGTCGTGGTTGCGCGCGACATCACCCAGAGGAAGCAGGCAGAGCAGGAGTTGCGGGCGAGCGAACAGCGCTTTCGCAAGATTTTCGAGAACGCAGGAACAGGAATCGCAATCGCGAATTGGGAAGGTCAGTTACTACAATGCAATCCCGCGTTTTGCGCGCTGCTCGACCGCAGCGAGGAGGAATTGCGGGGTCTTTGGTTCGGTGACCTGATTCCCGACGAAGACCTGGAGACGAACCTTGAATCCACGAATAAGTTGCGGGCTGGCGAGTTGGATTTCTTTGAGAACGAAAGTCGCTACATTCGCAAGAGTGGCGAGCACGTGTGGGTCCGCAAGTTTGTATCCGTTTTGCGCGAGGCGAGTGGGAACGGGTCGAGCGTCGTCGTTTTAGGGACAGATATCACGGAGAGCAAGAGGGCCGAGGAATCAGTTCGTCAACTCAACGTCGAACTCGAGAAGCGCGTCCGCGAGCGCACCGCCCAATTAGAAGCCGCGAACCGCGAACTCGAGAGTTTCGCCTACTCGGTGTCGCACGATTTGCGATCGCCTCTTCGGGGCATCGATGGCTGGAGCCTGGCCCTGGTAGAAGACTACCGGGAACAACTCGACGGCCAGGCTTGTCAATACCTGGATCGGGTCCGTTCGGAAACGCAGCGAATGGGCCGCCTTATCGACGACCTGCTGCAACTTTCACGCGTCACCCGATCGCATCTCGACAGGGGAACGGTCGATGTCAGCGCGCTTTGCGAGACCATCGCCGGCCGCCTGACGGCTATCCACGGTAACCGGAAGTTGGAGTTTGCAATCACGCCGGACTTGAGTACGGTGGGTGATTCGCGCCTGATCGAAATCGCGTTGACGAACCTTTTGGAGAATGCCGTCAAGTTCACCGGGCCTCGTACGGAAGCGCGGATTGAGGTCGGCCGTCTCGACGATGCCGGCGAGCGCCCGTTCTACGTTCGCGACAACGGCGTCGGGTTCGACATGGCGTACGCCGATACCTTGTTCTCGGCGTTCCAGCGCCTGCACCGCCCGTCCGAATTCCCGGGAACCGGCATCGGACTCGCGACTGTTCAGCGCATCGTGCACAGGCACGGAGGACGTGTTTGGGCGGAGGCAGAACGCGATCGGGGAGCGACGTTCTATTTCGTTTTTGGTGATGGAGAATGAACTCGAATCTACCCATCCTCTTGATTGAGGACAACCCGAGCGATATCGACCTGACCAAGCGCGCTCTGGCCAAAGGGCGTATCGTAAATGAACTCGTCGTGGCGGAAGACGGCGAGGAAGCATTGGATTATCTTTTCGGAACCGGGCGCTACGCGGGCCGCGATGCGACGGAACTGCCCGCGTTCGCGTTGCTCGATCTCAAACTGCCCAAAGTACCTGGATTGGAGGTATTGAGGCGAGTTCGCTCGGATCCTCGGACCAGACGTCTGCCCATCGTGATTCTCACTTCTTCGCGCGAGGAGGAGGACATCGCCGCCGGTTACGAGGGAGGGGCCAATAGCTATGTCGCTAAGCCCGTAGACTTCAAGCAATTCCAGCAGGCGGTCGAACAACTGGGACTGTACTGGTTGGTTTTGAATGAGGTTCCCCCGAGAGCAAAGAGTGTGCTGAATGAATAGCTGGGCGGAATGCGCGGGCCGACTCGCGCACGGCAATGCCAGACAGGTCAAGAAGGATGCTCAATGAGTGAAGTCCTCCGCCTCCTTCAGGTCGAAGATTCTGAAAGCGATGCAGCGCTGATCAGCCGCTTGCTGGTGAAAGCCGGTTACGACGTTCGTTCGCACCGGGTGGAGAATGCCGGTGACATGAGCGCCGCCTTGTCCGGTCGGGAATGGGATGTCATCCTGGCCGACTATCGAATGCCGGGCTTCGACGCGCCCGCAGCCCTCGCCGTCCTACACGAGACCGGTCGCGATATTCCGTTCATTGTCGTTTCCGCCACCATCGGTGAGGACCGTGCGGTCGCGATGATGAAGTCCGGTGCCCACGACTACGTCCTCAAGGACAACCTTGCGCGGCTGGTTCCTGCCGTCGAGCGTGAAATCGGCGAAGCCCGCTTGCGGCACGAGCGGAGGCGCCTGGAGCGTCAGTTGCTCCAGTCTCAGAAACTTGAAGGCATCGGAAGGCTGGCGGGCGGTATTGCGCACGATTTCAACAATCTGCTGACCGTAATCACTGGTTACTCCGATCTGGTGTTGCGGCAACTGCTGCCGGAGCACTCGCTACGCGAGCCGATCGTGGAAATTTCAAAAGCCGCCTCGCGGGCTTCCGATCTGACGCGGCAACTTCTCGCGTTCAGCCGCCGTCAGGGCGGCGAAGCCAAGATCATCGAGCTCAATCAGGTGGTGGCCGATTTCGAGAAGATGCTGCGGCGGCTCATCGGTGAGGACATCGAACTGGTTTTATCGTTGCAGCCGGACGTAACGACGATGCGCGCCGATCCCGGCCACATTGAGCAATTGATCATGAATCTCTCGGTCAACGCAAAAGACGCCATGCCCGGAGGCGGCAGACTGTCGATCGCGACATCGAGAGTCGAGGCAGGCCACGCCTTCGCAGAACCGGGCCTGTCCGCCGATTGTGATCTCCTGATGCTGTCCGTGAGCGATACTGGAGCCGGAATGTCGGACGAGGTGAAGGCGCATATCTTCGAGCCGTTCTTCACGACCAAGGAACAGGGAAAGGGTACCGGACTGGGGCTTTCCACCGTTTACGGCATCGTGAAACAGAACCATGGGTCGATTTGGGTGGACAGCGGAGTCGGGCGAGGCACTACCTTCAGAATGTTGTTTCCGGTGGAGTCTGCCGATAGCCGGCCTGTCGTGTCGCCGGTGACAGCGAAGCTTCAGTATGGCGATGAAACCGTTCTGGTCGCCGAGGATGATCCAGCTGTTCGGAAGTACATCCGCGAAACGTTAAACCTGCAGGGTTACCGGGTGCTGGAAGCTGCGAACGGTGGCGAGGCACTCGAAACGGCGCGGCAACACCCAGGCGCGATACACCTGCTACTCACGGATTCAGTGATGCCCGGAATGTCCGGACCCGAATTAGCCGCGGAGTTTTCCATGGTGCGGCCCGGTGTACCCTTTGTGATCGCTTCGGGTTACAGCGACCAGATCTCACCCGAGATTCGCAAAACCAGTAACTACCTGCAGAAGCCGTTCACTCCCGCGATGTTGTTGGCCCATGTGCGATCGGCCCTCGAAGCGCACCCACCAAGCCCGTTGCTGGTCCGCCGTATCCCTGAATGAGCGTCGCCGGAGCAGTCTCTTTCTCTACTTAACCTACGGCTACTCACCAGACCCGCCAACTCGGGTACCACAGCCAGGAAATTATCCACCACCGGAACACGACGACCAGAATCGACCATAAACAGCCGCAACCGGAGTAAGGGCGATCGTAAGCTGACCAATATCTGCGATCCGGGTGGAGGCGGTTCAGGCGGCGTCATAACTTTTGGACGCAGCTTCAGAGATTCGTCTCCGGGCTACCGGACACCGCGCCAGATCCAGTTCACCGCTCGGCTGTCGTTCTGATCGCGCGCTGTCGCCTCGCGAAGCACTCGGGTCGAAGCTGTTCGTATTCGGACAGAGTTGTCGTAAATGGTACGCCGCGGGGCGCGCCGATCGAATAGAATCAGGCTGTTGGCGGTCACACCAGGATTGCACTGGATCTATCGACCATGCGCACAACGATTCAGGACGTTCGGTTCGGGTTTCGAGTATTTACGTCACGGCCCGGCTTCGCCGCAGTGGCGATTTTGACGCTGGCTCTGGGGATCGCCTCCACTACGACAGTTTTCACGTGGATCGACACGACGCTTTTGCGACCGTTTCATGGCGCCGCCGATCCGGACTCACTTTCGGTACTGGAGGCAGTGAAGCCGAGCGCGCCGAATGGCGGCACTGCGCTCTCGTGGCTGGATTTCCGTGATTTCCGCGACAATCTCGAACTTCTGTCGGGTCTGGCGATCCGCCGTCAATGCGCTTTCACGATCGGCGATGGTGTCAACGCGCAACTCGCCTGGGGCGAAGTCGTATCGGGCAATTACTTCGATTTTCTCGGCATACGGCCCGGGCTCGGCCGCATGTTCTCGCCTGACGAGCAGGACGACACCATCGGCGCGCATCCGGTGGTGGTGATCAGCGACCGGCTGTGGCGCGTTCGTTTCCACTCCGATCCGTCGATCGCCGGCAAAACATTGCGAGTGAATCGTATTCCTTTGACGATTGTCGGTGTCGCCGCGTCCGACTTTCACGGAAGCAATTCGGTAATGCTCACCGACCTATGGACACCCGTCACCATGGGCGTTCAACTGGCGACGGTCGGGGCTGAGGAATTCCGCGACCGCGGCGATCGCATCTTCGACTCGATCGCGCGTCGCGCGCCTGGGGTTTCGAACGAACGGGCACGCGCGGAGGTTTCAACGGTGGCCGCCCGGTTCGCCGCTGCCTATCCGAAAACGAATCGAGGAGTATCGGCGACGGTTCTCGCGCCTTGGCAACAGCACAATGGTGTTGACGAATATCTTGCGGCTCCGCTGCGAATCCTGATGGTGGTATCGCTGGTGGTGCTCCTGATCGTCTGCGCCAACGTTGCCAACCTCCTGCTTGCGCGGTCGGTTGCCCGGCAGCGCGAGTTTGGTATACGAATCGCGCTCGGCGCCGGACGCGTCCGGGTCGCTCGCCAGTTGCTGACAGAAACGCTAATGCTTACGATTGCCGGAGCGGTGATCGCATTTCCAATGCTGCTGTGGATGCTGGGAGCGATTTCGGCGCTGGTGCCGAGCGTGGGATTGCCGATCGCACCGACGCTTCCGTTGAACGGCCGCGTCTTCGCTTTCACGATTGCGATATGCGTAATCACGGCGTTGATCTCCGCCACTGCGCCGGCACTGTTCTCGATGCGCGCCGACGTGAACGAGACATTGAAAGAAGGCGGGCGGAGCGGCGCGGCTGCGGCCCGCTCACGGCGCACCCGTTCGCTGCTGGTTATCGTCGAAGTGGCGTTAGCCGCGGTAGCGATGATCGGGGCGGGGCTGTTCGTACGCAGCTTTCAAAACGCACGTTCGATCTATCCCGGCTTCAACAGCAACGGAGTCTTATTCGGACGGTTTTTTATCGAAAGCGCCGCTTACTCGCGCGAACAAATCCTGCAATTCTCCTCCACGCTGCGGCAACGTTTGGAATCGACCCCTGGCATTGAAACAGTCACATATTCGGATTTCGTGCCGTTGAGCAGTACCGCCGGCCCCTACAATTACACGCTGCCCGAGGGCTATGTACCCTCGCCGGAGGAGGTGCTGAACATCAACAGGTCCATGGTGTCGCCGGGCTATTTCGGGATGATGCGGATCCCACTGCTCGCGGGCCGCGATTTCACGGCACTCGATGACCGCCAGTCGGCCCCGGTGATGATCGTGACCGAAGCGTACGCACGCCGCTTCTTCCGCGGCGAGAATCCGGTAGGCCGCAAGGTCCGGGTGATGGGGAAAATGATAAATATCGTGGGGCTGGTGAAGGACAGCAAGTATTTCTTCCCCACCGAGCCGGCGCGTCCATTCTTCTATTTGTCCTTCCATCAGTTTTACGGGCCCACCCCGGAACTGTATTTCTTTATCAGAACGAAGGGCGATCCCGTGCGCGCGATCCCTGCGCTGCGTCGAGCGGTGGCTAGCGTGGATCCGGCAGCGGGTGGATTTCACGCCGTCTCTCTGGCTGAATATACTCAGGTCACGCTATTCGGTCAGAAGCTCGCAGCAAGTCTGACCGGAGCGCTCGGCGCGATGTGCCTGGTACTTGCGGCACTCGGACTCTACAGCGTGATGTCGTATTCGGTAGGCCAGCGCGCGTCGGAGATTGGGATCCGCATGGCCATGGGCGCGCGTCCGGCGAACGTCATTGGGATGGTGATCGGCGAAGGAATGGTGCTGGCCGGTACAGGCCTGGCGATTGGAATGAGTGTTGCGTTTGCGGTCACGCGGCTCGTCTCGGCGATGCTGTTCCGCGTTGAGGCGTTTGACCCGCTGACGGTTGGAGGTGTGGCGTTGTTCCTATCGGCCGTCGCACTTTTGGCAACCTGGCTGCCGGCGCGAAGCGCGACTCGAACTGACCCGATGAAAGCACTTCGCGCGTAAAACGTGCGGCGGCTCGCAATTCAGAGGAGAGGCGCAGGTTATGAAGGCGATTGTTTTCGCGAAATACGGGCCGCCGGACGTGCTGCAGTACACCGACGTACCAGAGCCGAAAGCAGGGGACAACGAGGTGCTGGTCAAGCTTCGTGCCGCCGCAGTCAATCCATTGGACTTTCACCAGATGCGAGGGCACGTCCGCGTTATGACCGGCGTGCTTGGGCCCAAACATAAGATCCTCGGCTGCGACATCGCCGGGCGGATCGAAGCGGCCGGTAGTGAGGTAAAGGATCTTCGCCCCGGCGATGAGGTATTCGGAGTGACAGGACTCTCGGGCGGAGGCTTCGCCGAGTACGTGCGCACCACCGGAGACAGGCTCGCGCTAAAGCCGTCGAATATCACCTTCGAGCAGGCGGCGGCTGTCCCCGTTGCCGCGATCACGGCTCTCCAGGGGCTTCGCAACCACGGGCAGATTCAAGCAGGTCAAAACGTTCTCATCGATGGCGCATCCGGCGGAGTCGGTACATTCGCCATTCAGATTGCAAAGTCGTTCGGCGCTGAGGTGACGGCCGTATGCAGCACACGGAACGTCGACCAGGCTCGATCGCTTGGCGCGGATCACGTAATCGACTATAAACGCGAAGATTTCACCAAGCTCGGCCGGCGTTACCACCTGATCCTCGGTGTGAACGCATTTCATTCCGTCTTTGATTACCGGCGGGCTCTCGAGCCGGGCGGCGCCTACGTCATGGCCGGTGGCGGAACCAGCCCTGCGGCCGTGCTAATGCCCATCGTATTCGGACCTTTGCTGTCATTAGCGGGGCGGAAGAGGATGGCCTTCTTCATCGCAAAGGTCCACAAAGACGGTTTGTATTTTCTGAAGAGCCTTCTCGAGAACGGCAGGGTTCGGCCGGTTATTGATCGATGTTACCCACTAAGCGACACCGCTGATGCGATCCGATATTTGGAGCAAGGTCACGCGCAGGGAAAGATCGTTCTGAAGGTGGAATGATTCCGGCGTCATCACTGCGCGCGATTCACTGCGCGGCGTCCGTACTGTGTTATTGTGCCGGAATCGCATGATGAAGGAATTGTTTGTTCTGGTTCTTCTCTTGGGCTCGCAGTTGATTGCGCAGGCTCCGTTTGCCCGCTTGTGCGCAAGCTGTCATGGAGAGGACGCGCATGGCACGGCGCGAGGTCCTGGACTAGCGATGAATCCGCGCGTCGCCGAACAATCGGTTGATCAACTGCGCGCTTATATCGAGCACGGCAATGCGGGGGCGGGAATGCCGTCGTTCGCCGATTTGCCCGCCGGCGAGTTGCTTTCATTGGCGAAGTATCTGCGCCGGCTGAACGTGGACACCATCGCCGGTCCCGTTGCGAGTAAGGAGCCGTCCCGCAGAATCAACTGGCGCGATCCTCAGCCCGGCGACTGGCTGACCTACAACGGAAACGAGTCGGGCAATCGCTACAGTCCACTCGCGCAAATCAACCGGGCCACCGTATCGTCTTTGAAACTGAAATGGGTGTTCCCGATACCGTATTTCGGGCTGGAGACAACACCTTTGGCGGCCGACGGCATACTCTACGTCACCGGCCCGAACCAGGTATACGCACTGGATGCCCTGAACGGCAATGCTGTCTGGCATTACTCGCGTCCGGCCAGCAGCGGCATGGTGGGCGACGCCAAACTCGGCACGAATCGCGGGGTCGCCATTCTGGCGGACAAGGTCTTTTTTGTCACCGACAATGCCCACTTGTTGGCTCTTAACCGTGCCGATGGAAACTTGGTCTGGGAAAAACCGCTTGCGCCCGAGATGCCAACAGGAGAACACCACACATATGGCGGCACTATGGCACCGCTCATCGTGAAGAACATGGTGATCGCCGGCGTTGCGGGTGCCGATGAAGGCATCCGAGGTTTCGTCGCTGCTTTCCACGCCGACACCGGCGCCCTGGTTTGGCGGCGCTGGACAGTTCCGCGGCGCGGCGAGCCTGGCATCGAAACGTGGCAGGGCAAGGAACCGATCACGGGCGGCGGCTCGACCTGGCTTACCGGATCCTACGACGCAGCGACCGGTACGCTCTATTGGCCCACAGGAAACCCTTGGCCGGACGGCGACGACCGCGACCGCCCGGGCGACAACCTGTATACAAACTGCGTTCTTGCGCTGAATGCCGTGACGGGCGAGTTGAAGTGGCACTACCAATTCACACCTCACGACGTGAAGGATCGGGATGCGACGGAACCGAATGTCCTCGTAGACACTACGTACAAAGGCCGGCGCTCCAAACTGCTGCTGCATGCAGATCGTAACGGCTTCTTTTATGTGTTGGACCGCAGTGACGGAAAACTCCTGCTGGCCAAAACGTTCCTGCGGCGAGTGGATTGGGCGAAGGAAATAGGACCGGATGGGAGGCCAGTCGTGATCGAGCCGCACGGTTGTCCCAGCGATGCCACGAATTGGGCATCGACTGCGTTCTCGCCCGAAACGCGGCTTTACTATTTCCTCGCGCTGGAGGAGTGTGTCGGAAAGCCGACCGGCTATCCCGATCAGACCGGTCAGCGATTCCTACGTGCCGTCAACATCGAGACCGGCGATATCGTTTGGGAAGTGCCACAGCCGGGACCCGCGCGAGCCAAAACCTGGTCTGGCGTGCTCGCCACGGCGGGTGGTCTCGTTCTCTATGGGCAACCGAACGGCGGATTCGCCGCAGTCGATCAACGAAACGGAAAAACACTCTGGGAGTTTCCGACGAACGTTCGCATGAAAGCCTCTCCCATCACGTTCACCGTCTCGGGTAAACAGTACATAGCCGTGGCAGCCGGGCCGAACATTCTCTGCTTCGGACTTTGAGCTTTAGAATGCCCGCGTGCCCCAACGATGAACGATATCGGGCCTCCACCATTCTGCCCCTGAATAAGCTCAGTTCGTCCCTGCTGAGGACCTTCTCGCCGAATTCGGCAGGACCGAACACCACTCCGTCCGTAAACTGATTCAACGGCTTCGGGGTTCGGCAAACCTAAACGCTGCTGGGATAGTTCTTTTGCCTTGCTCCAGTGTTCGGCGATTTCGCAGGCCCCGGACCGCGCACTTCAAGGAGGAACAATGAAACCTCGTACCGTGCTGATCGTTCTTGCACTGTTTACCGCTGCGAGCGGCTGGGCACAGAATGCCAACGGCCGCTTGATAGGAACGATTACCGATCCGTCTGGGGCGGTGGTACCGCGAGCCCAAGTGGCTGTAACTAGTTTGGCAACCGGTGAGGTTCGGACCACGGTGGCGGGCGACGACGGCGCGTACCAGGTTTTGAACTTGCCGATTGGATCCTATACTGTCACGGTCGAGCAGCCGGGCTTCTCGAAGGTCGTCACCGACCCTCAGCAGTTGCTGATCAACCAGTCGTTGCGCGTCGATATCCATCTCGAGGTCGGAAAAACCACGGAGACTGTGGTGATCAACTCGGATACCCGAAATGTCGAGACGGTGAATTCGACCATTGGGCAGTCAGTCACCGGGCGCCCGGTTCAGGAATTGCCGTTGAACGGCCGCAACCCGCTCAGCCTTGCACTTACTCTACCCGGAGTCGTGGAAACGAACCCCGACTCGAATGCAACAGGGTCGTACAGTATCGGCGGTGGCCGGTCCGACTCGGTGACGTTTCTCTTAGATGGTGGATTGAACAACAACCTTCTTGATAATCGAGTGGTGTACAACCCCAATCCGGACACTATCGCTGAATTTCGTGTTCTTCAGAATAACTATACAGCGGAATATGGGCGCAACTCCGGTGGGATCGTTAGCGTAGTTACTAAGTCAGGAACAAATGAACTGCACGGCAGCCTTTTCGATTATCTTCGCAATGATGCGCTGAACGCGAACACGTTCTTCAACAATCAGCAGGACCAGCCGCGACCTGTGCTGAAACGGCAGCAGTTCGGCGGCACCCTCGGTGGGCCTGTCAGCATTCCGAAGTTGTTCAGCGGTCACGACCGGCTATTCTTCTTCGCCTCGTATCAAGGGCAGCGCCAGACCAGCACGGCACTCGGGCCGGGCGTCACCGTCTTCACGCCGGCTGAGTTGCAGGGCGACTTCTCGCACTCTGTCGATGGCGGTCCTGATCCCAACGTGGCCTCGTTTCTGCAGGACAACCCGTATTTTCAGGGCGACGCGTCGCTGGCTGCGCAAGCGATCATTGACCCGTCCCGCATCGATCCCGTTGCGAGAAATTACATCAAGGCAAATCTTCTTCCGACATCGCCGACGGGAACATTGTTCCCGCAAGCCGCCTCCTCGGACGATCGCGACGAACTGACGGGCAAGATCGACTATATCCTCTCGCCCAAAGACCGCGTGTCCGTTACGCTGGGCCGGAACCGGATCGATCAACTGATCCCGTACACCTACGGTGCGAATGTAAACGGCTATCCGGTGACGCAAGGGAACGTTCAGTACTTCGGAAACGCGGTATACACGCGAACCTTCACGCCCACTCTGTTGAATGAGGCGCGTATAACTGTGCAGCGGGATAATCAATTGCAAGCCAAGCCCGCCACCAGTCTTCCCACGGCCAGCGAACTCGGCATGAATCTTCCGTCCGATAACGCGACCGGGCCGCCACTGCTGGCATTCTTGAGCGGGTTAAGCACCGGCTTCGATTACTCCGGGCCGACGAGTCTCATAAACAACACCTTCTCGTATTCCGACTCCATGACATGGATCCGTGGCAAACACAACTGGAAGTTCGGCGGTGGATTCTTTGCCTATCAGAACAACACGGTCTACGACTTCCTGATCGATGGATACTTTCAGTTCAGTGGATCGGCAGGAGGAATTGGGTCTCAGAACGACTTGGCCGATTTCCTCTTCGGATTACCCGACTACTACACGCAATTCGGAGCCGCGCCGTCGAACATACGGAGCAAACACTTCGATGGATTCGTTCAGGATGAATGGCACGTTCACAAGAACCTGGTTCTGACTCTGGGAGTTCGCTACGAGTACAGTACGCCGAAGCGCGACATTCAAGGGAGATCGTTCTCCGTCATTCCCGGAGTTCAATCGCAGCGTTTCGTGAATGCGCCTCCCGGACTCGTATTTCCGGGTGATCCCGGCGCTCCCACCGGCGCGAACTTTCCCGATAAGAATGACTGGGCGCCAAGGTTCGGTTTTGCATGGGACGCGACCGGGAAGGGCAAAACGAGTATCCGCGGCGGCTTTGGGATGTTCTACGACGTACTCAAAGGCGAGGATAACTTGCAATTTAACGGGCAAGCTCCCTTCTTCGGCGTCAGCAATCTATTCCCGGACCCTCTCTCGTCGAATCCGACGGGTCCGCTGAATTATTTCGCCGATCCCTTCGCAGCGACAGGCACGCCAAACCCGTTCCCATCCAGGCCTCCGGCACGCGACCTCGATTTCGGCGCAGCCGGGTTTCTGCCCTTTGGCGGCAGCGGCGTCTACTTCGTCGACCCGCATCTGAGGACGCCCTATACCTTCGATTACAGCCTCAGCATCGAGCAGCAGTTGGCACAAGGGCTGGTGGCCGAAGCCACTTATGTTGGAAGTTCTTCTCACAAATTGACGGGGTTGCTGGATCGGAATCCGATGATTCTCGGGACGGACGAGCGGCTCATCAACAGCACCTATGGGTTAACACCTGATACGGGCTTCAGCTACCTGAACAGTTTCGTCAACATCTCCAACCAGAGCTACAATTCACTGCAAGCCAGCCTGACGAAACAGTTCTCGGATTCAGGACGATTCGGGAACACGTTCTTCACGCTGGCATATACGTGGTCGCACAGCATCGACAATGCGTCGGGGTTCCGCCAACGAAGCAGCAACGTGCCGTATTACGATCACGCGGCATTCCGTGCGTCCTCCGATCAGGATGTCCGCCAGCGACTGTCGTTCAGCGGCGGCTGGGAACTCCCGTTCGACCGGCTTTGGAGCGGCGGATCGAAACTGTTGACGAAGGGGTGGAGCATCTACCCGATCTTCAGCATTCGCACCGGCTTCCCCCTGGATGTTCTGGCGGGCCTGAGTTCCAACACGACGAAGCCCGGCCCCTCCGGTGCGGGCGACGCAGGACTCGTCCGTCCGAACCTGAACGCGTCGAGCATACAGATCCTCGATCCCAGGCAGACCCGGACCATCAATGGAGTAACTGGCAACTACTGGTTTGATCCGACGAACCTCGACGTCCCCGATTATTTCAACGACTCGTCTTATATCCCGGCGCCGAGCGAGCGCACGTACGGGTCTCTGCCGCGCAACGCGTTCCGCGGTCCAGGCCGTGTGAATCTGGACCTGGCTGTCGTGAAGACGTTCGATATCGGGGAACGTCTGCGTGCAGAGTTGAGGGGCGAGGCATTCAACCTGACGAACCACGCCGAGTTCTACAACCCGGGCTGCTCTCCGGGTGTTAACGGCGTGCCTTCGTGCAACCTTCTGTATTTCACGAACGGCAACCTCGGGCAGGTCTCGGCTACCTATGACCCGAGGATTCTGCAACTCGCCCTTCGGTTGCGGTTCTGATACGGGGCAGTGAGTGGCGACGCGCGGCCGTTACCTGCGGCCGCGGTGCCCATCAGTTGTATGGATGCCGGCAGCGCGAGAGGGATCGAGCAGTTCCTCTAACCGATCCTCCGGGATCCCGGCGCGTTCGCGGGCGACTTCACGGATCGTGCGCCCCGTACTCCAGGCCTCTTTGGCTAGCGCGGCCGCGCGATCGTAACCGATCTCCGGCACGAGCGAAGTAACGAGGGCCAGGGACTGTTCGAGGTAGCTTTGAATTCGCTTCTCGTTGGCCTTGATCCCGCGGACGCATTTTTCGGCAAAGTTCCGCGACACTGCGGAGAGTATGTCGATGCCCTCGAGTAAGTCGTAGGCCATGACGGGCATCATCACGTTCAGTTCGAAATTACCGCCGGCGCAGCACCACGCGATCGTCGCATCGTATCCGATCACCTGTGCGCAACCCATCAGCAGGCTTTCCACAATTACGGGATTCACCTTGCCGGGCATGATGCTCGAACCGGGCTGGGTTGCCGGAAGTTGGATTTCACCGAGGCCGCAGCGCGGACCTGACGCGAGCCAGCGGATGTCGTTTCCGATCTTTGTGAGCGCCGTTGCGTAGCCTCTGAGGCAGCCGCTCAGAAAGCAGACCGCGTCCTTCGACGCCTGTGCTTCGAAATGATTCGCGGCCTCGCGGAAAGGGAGGCCGGTTCGTTCGCTGATCAATTCGATAACTTCCGCCGCGAAACGCGGATGTGCATTCAAGCCGGTACCGACCGCAGTCCCGCCGAGGGGTAATTCGTATATGCCGGGAAGTGCCGACCGGATTCGCTCGGCGGCTGCGCGTACCTGCCGTGCGTATCCGCTGAACTCCTGGCCCAAGGTCACCGGTACTGCATCCTGCAGGTGCGTTCGGCCCATCTTGATGATCGGATCGAACGCCTGGCTCTTCTCTTCCAACTGCGCAGCGAGTTCTTCGATCGAAGGCAAGAGGGATCTGGACAGTGCAAGCGCGGCGGCTATGTGAATCGCCGACGGAATCGTGTCGTTGCTCGATTGTCCGCGATTCACGTGGTCGTTAGGATGAACGGCGTTCCCGTTGAGAATCTGACGGGCTAAATGCGCGATGACCTCATTCGCGTTCATATTGGTCGAAGTCCCGCTGCCGGTCTGGAACACATCGACAACGAACTCTGGGGCGTGTGCACCCGATGCGACTGTGTTGGCAGCTTGCTCGATCGCTGCTGCCACGTCCGGCTGTAGTTCGCCCAAACTGGCATTGACGCGAGCGGCGCACGATTTGATCAAGGCTAAGGCTTTGATGAATGCGGCGGGAAGTCGAAGAGAGGAGATCGGAAAATTTTCGACGGCCCGCTGTGTTTGCGGACCGTAGAGGGCACCCGAAGGTACCCTCATCTCACCCATCGTGTCACGTTCGATCCGGTATTCCGGCACATTCCAAAGACGCCGGGCCGGGTAGTTCGATTTCGCGTTCGAACCGTTCAGCTTCGCTTTAGGCGCGGCGCTTGCGGCGGTACAGGAAAAGTCCGCCGATTCCGATACCGAGCAGGCCCAGGCTGGAAGGCTCTGGGATTGCCTGCACGAGAAAGACGGCGTCATTGTAGTCGCCGCTGCCTTCGAAGATGCCGCGGTACCTGTTGAGCACGGGGCTGCGTCCCCAACTATCTTCGATACCTACGATGTAGACGTTGGGATCGGGTGTCGACAGCACAACAAAATGCTGGTGCACTCCGCGGCCGGCCGCAGCCTCATATGCCGCTTCCGAACCTTTACCCTGCGTGTTCTTCGAACTCTCGGTGAAATATTTATCGTTCGCTCCGGTCACGTACTGCATGTAAAACCCGAAGCCACCGGCCGGATTCATTAGGTAAGGCGATGTTGAGTACGAATCGGTGGTAAACAGCGGATTGAGAACGTTGCTCGTCTCGTCATACCAGCCAATCGCGAGGTTGTTGCCCGTGTTCGTATATAGCATCGTCACGCTGTATTGGGCCGCATTCGGTAAGAAATAAAAGTTCAGGGCTGCGTTGACTCCGCCCGAAGCGGACAAGTATTGCAGTTGATTTACGGGATACGGAGAAATCGACGGCAGCAAGTCATACAGGCTGCCCGCGAAGTCCGTAGCATCCAATGGCCCGGCATTAGTGTTGTCTTGCGAGTTATTGACCCAAAATGGATTGCCGCCGCCGGGATTGGTGGGATAGGGGTAGAAGCAGGCTACGCATCCACTGGTGTCAACGATGCTTCTTCCGGATGCGGCGCCGCTTAAACACAAAGCGAGCAGCACGACAGGAACCGCTAGAGTTTCCTTGCGCATTTATTCTCCGATTTGGCTATAAGTGAATGATAACACTAACTGAATCGTAGGTGAAGCACTTTCGTGACCAAATTTGTACTCGTACCGCGCGCTCACTGAGGTTCGAGAAATGAGTACTAATGGCCCAGAGCGTCGAGGTAAGCCGTTACCGATTCGATGCCCTGGAACAGATTGGGCAAATGAAACTTCTCGTTCGGTGCGTGAAGATTGTCATCTGGCAAACCAAATCCCATCATAACGCCAGGAATACCGAGGTGAGTGTCAAACAATCCAACAATCGGAATGGACCCGCCGGAACGGATGTACACCGTTTCTTTCCCGAAAACGGTGCTCATCGCGTCAGCGGACGCGCGAACGTACGGGTTGGATGGATCGACCAGAGAAGGCGCCGCGACGTGAATTACCTTGAATTCGGCGGTCGCACCTTCCGGAGTTGCGGCACGAATGGCTGCGGAGATCTGTTCGGCGGCTTCTTGTGGGTCCTGGTCGGCTACCAGACGGGTACTCACCTTCACCACCGCGCGTGCAGGTATTACCGTCTTCGCTCCCTCGCCGGTGAAACCACCGCGTATACCGTGTACCTCGAAGGTCGGGCGCGCCCACAACCGCTCGAACAGCGGCACGCCGGGCTCACCCACCAGTTGTTTCACTCCGACTTCTTTCGACTTGTACTCCTCCTCATTGAACGGCAGGCGATTCCACGCACGCCGTTCGTCGGGGGAAGGCGGGCGAACGCGATCGTAGAACCCGGGGATCTGGATGCGGCCCTGCCGGTCCTTCAATGCACAAATGATCTCGGCCGCCGCCTGCATCGGGTTCGGCGCCGCGCCGCCATAGACGCCGGAATGCAAATCGTGGTCGGCGCACTGCACCCATATCTCGCCGTAAACGATTCCGCGGAGGCCCACGCACAAAGTCGGCAAATCGGGTGCGAACATTTCGGTGTCGCAGATGATCGCGGCATCCGATTTCAAGTCGGCACTGTGATTCTTCACGTACGATTCGATGTGCTCTCCGCCGACCTCTTCTTCGCCCTCGATCAGAAAGCGAACATTCACCGGCAGGCGTCCATCGCGCTTCATCAGTTTCGCGATCGCCTGAAGCAGAATCAAAACCTGCCCCTTATCATCGGCTGCGCCGCGCGCGTAAATATTGTTGTTTCGAATCTCGGGTTCGAACGGAGGCGACACCCACTCGTCGAGGGGGTCGGGCGGTTGCACGTCATAGTGCCCGTACAGCAGCAGCGTGGGTTTCCCTGGCGCGGACAGCCAGTCGGCATACACCAGCGGGTGTCCATCTCCTTCGATCAACCGGGCGTTGTCGAGACCCGCCTTCTGAATCTGGTCGCGAACGAATTCGGCTGCCCGGCGGATGTCGCCGGCGTGTTCGGGATCGGTGCTGATACTCGGGATGCGAAGAAAGTCCTCAAGGAGTGCGATTACTGCTTGTTGTTCGTTCGGCATGGCACCACCAATATATCTCCGCACGTCGGGCGAACGTCGCTCGGCCACTCGCTCTTGTACAATTAGGTTCCGTGAGCCTATGACGACGGCCTGGGTGCGATTCGCCTATGCCTGCGAGTTCCTGCTGGCCTCGATTGCCGTTTTCGATCTGTGGAGTCAGATCGGAGGACAAGCGCACCTGGACATGATGCCGTGGTATTGGAAACTCCTGCTGGGGTGCGGAGTCGCCGTTGCGACCGTCGGACTGACGGCGGCGTTAGTTCGCAATGCTCGGATAGTGAACCGCTCGACCGTGATCTGGGCGAGCATCCTTCTCGCCTTCACCCTCGGAATGGGCGCTGTGACGTACTACTATCATCTCCACGAATCGCTCGACGAATCGGCCCCGAGCGAGGAGGATACAACCGCGGGATTTAGCGGCGCGCAACCGGCGGCGCGGCGCCTACCGGTGGTGCAAAGTGACGGGCAGGCGCCGAGCCTGTAGCGGATCCTAACGCTGCACGCGGCCCGACCCGCCGCCCTTCATCAATGCCTGGACTTCATCGCGCGTGAAGCGATTGAAATCTCCGGGAATGGAGTGCTTGAGGCAGGATGCGGCCACCGCAAACTCGAGAGCATCCTGGTGGGACTCGAACGTGTTCAGCCCGAAGATCAATCCCCCGGCGAAACAGTCGCCCCCGCCCACCCGGTCCACGATGTGCGTGATCTCGTAACGCCGGCTCAGGAGGAAATCGCTGCGGTTGTGTAGGCAGGCCGACCATCCGTTGTGCGACGCGCTCTTGGACTCGCGCAGCGTGATCGCCATTATTTTGAGATTCGGATATTTGTCCAGAACGGTTTCGGCGAGCTTGCGGTATTGATCGCGTTCCAGCTTGCCGGAGTGAACGTCGACATCCACCTGAATGCCAAGCGCCATCTGGCAATCCTCTTCATTGGCGATGCCAACGTCGACGAACTTGAACAGTTCCGACATCACCTCTTTGGACGATTTACCGTATTTCCACAGATTCTTTCGGAAGTTCAGGTCACAGGAAACCGTCAGGCCCTTGGCTCGGGCCTTTTGAACGCTCTCGAGCGCCAGGTCGGCCGCGGATGCACTCAGCGCGGGCGTGATTCCGGTGATGTGGAACCAGGTTCCGTTCTCGAGAACGGAGTCCCAGTTGATATCGCCCGGCTTGGCGAGAGCGATGGCGGAGTGATCGCGATCGTACACCACTTTCGACGGGCGCTGGTTCGCCCCGGGCTCGACAAAGTAAATCCCGAACCGGCCCTTCTGGCGAACGATGGAGGTCGGGTCGACGTCGAACCTGCGCATCTCGGCGATGAAGGCATCTGCAATCGGATTATTGGGCGGCAGCACCGTGATGTATCGGGCCGGAAGCCCGAATCCCGCTACCGCGACGGCAACGTTGGCCTCGCCTCCACCGAATGTCGCGACGAACTGCGGCGACTGCAGAAAACGTTCAAAGCCCGGCGGTGCAAGCCGGAGCATGATCTCTCCGAAACTGACAATCAAACTGGACATGGATCTCCGATTTTATCCGAGTCGAACCGGGTCTGTCTTTCTACGATTTCGCGACGCCGATGAGGGCGTTAATCAGAATCGCAGCCAGCGCGATGGGAATCATCACCTTCCAGCCGATGTTCATCAGTTGGTCGTACCGGAATCGCGGAAACGTGCCGCGCACCCAGATCAGGAGATAGACGACCAAGCCGACCTTGAACATGAACCAGAACAGGCTGATGACAGCGGCGTTAATCGGCGGAAACAGGAAGAGCGCACCGACGCCGATCAGCGCAAATGCAATCAGCATCAGCAGAATCCGCTGGGCGGGCACGCGTAGCCGTCGAGCCAGGGGAATCGAAGCGATCCCGGATCCCATAAACACCAGCACCGGGACACCGTAGTTCATCGGGACTTCGAGCCACGCGACATTCGGGAAAGGCCGCAGCCAACCGCCCCAGAAGACCGTAACCATAACGCCGCACAACACGAAGATCGCGGCGTATTCGGCCATCATGTACAAGGCCCAACGCAATCCGCTGTACTCGGTGTGATAGCCTGCCACCAACTCCGATTCGGCCTCCGGTAGATCGAACGGCACGCGGTTGGTTTCGGCCACGCCTGCGATCAAGTAGCAGATGAACGGCACGATCATGAAACCGTAGTTGTCGAATACCAGCCAGATATGCCCGGCCTGCTGGTTCTTCACGATCTGCACCATGCTGAGCGAACCCGCGGCCATCACTCCGGAAAGGATTGCCAGCGCAAGCGCGACTTCATAGCTGACCAACTGTGCGGCGCTCCGGAGTGCGCCCAGCAGAGAATAGTGGCTGTTCGACGACCAGCCGCCCAAAATAATCCCAAGGATCCCGACAGCGGACATTGCGGATATGATCAGGATGCCGACGTTCACATCCGCCACTCTCAGGACCGAGCTGAACGGAAGCACCGCAAAAGCGGTCAGCGCCGTAAAGGTAGAGATGCACGGCGCGAACCAGAACAGCAACCGGTCCGCATCGGCCGGAATGATATCTTCCTTGATGAATAATTTCAGTGCGTCGGCGAGCGGCTGAAGCAAACCGTGCGGTCCAACGCGCATCGGTCCGAGCCGCACCTGCAGGTCGGCCAGGACCTTCCGTTCCGTCAAAACAATGTAGAGCGACAGCAGCGGAAAGCCGAGAATGATGACGACCGTCATCACCAGCGGCAGGAACAATGGATTGGACAGGATGGTTTCCATGGCTTACTTCATCAAGGATTCGCCCGCGTACCGGAGCAGCGGTTCGGGGAAGACTCCGATTAGCAGCGTCAAAGCACCGGTGACGCCCAGCGCGACGCGTAGCCCGAGGCTGGAGGAAAGCGGCTCTTCGATCGCCTCTTCGCGAGCGAACATGCTTCGCACGATCCGGAAATAGTAATAAATCGCCACGGCGACGTACAGCGTAGCGACCACCGCCAGCACGTAGTGCCCGGTTTCGATCAACGACAGGAAAATGTAGTACTTTCCGAGGAAGCCCGCGGTGGGCGGAATGCCTGCCAGCGACAGCAGGAATACCAGCATGAATATCGCGTACACCGGGTGCCTGTGCACCAGCCCTGCCAGATCGTCCACATCTTCGCCGAGTATATCGGCGCGGCGCATGGCGACGATCACCAACAGCGCGCCGAGATTCATGAACGTGTAAACCAGCAGGTAAACCGCAATGCCCTTCAGCCCGGTTTCATTACCGGCAACAAGGCCGAGCAGCATGTAGCCCGCGTGCGAGATCGAGCTGTAGGCCAGCAGGCGCTTTACGTTGGTCTGGCTGATTGCTGCCAGATTTCCGATGGTCAACGACAGGATCGCGACAGCGATCAACATCGGCTGCCACGCCTGGCGCATGGACTCGAGCGGCACCAGGAAGATGCGCAGCAGAATCGCGAACGACGCCGCCTTCGATCCCACCGAGAGATACGCGGTCACCGAGGTCGGGGCGCCTTCATAGGCATCGGGCGCCCACATGTGGAACGGAGCCGCGGAGATTTTGAAGAACAATCCCACGCTGGTCGTGGCGAGCGCAACGAAAGTCAAAGGATCGCCGATGCCCCGGTTGGCGATGGCGGTCGCGATCTCGCGAAGGTTTGTCGAACCCGAGAGTCCGTACATCATGGAGAAGCCGAAAGCCAGAAACCCGCTCGAGAATCCGCCCAGCAGCAGATACTTCAGAGCGGCTTCATTCGATCGCTTCTCGCTTCGCAGAAACCCGACCATGATGTAAAAGCAAAGCGCCATCAACTCGAGCCCGATGAAGAGCGTGACCAGGTCGTTGCCGGTGGCGAGAAAGAACATCCCGCACTGCGCCAGAAGGACGAGTCCGTAGTACTCGGCGTGATGTTCGCCTTCGATCTCGAGATAGCGATACGAGATCAGAATCACGATGGCCGAACAGATCAGGAAAATCCAGTTGAACAACAGCGAGAAGTTGTCGAGTACCAGCGTGCCCTTAAACGCGGAGAACTGCATTCCGGTCGCAACCGCGCTTTGCTGCATCCACAACGCGCGGCCGGTGAACGCGAGGCCGGCCAGAGCGAGCGCCAGCAGCCACCGTCGTTGTTTGTCGGTCTGACCGAGCAAGAACTCGAACAGGAGCACGGCGCATCCGAACAGCGCCAGCATGATCGCCGGCAGAAGAACGAAATGGTCGGTACTGGTGTAATACTCGCTCATCGGATTGCCGCCTGAACGGGCGCCGGTGCCGCCACAGCCGCAGCGGCCGGGATCGCCGGAGCCTCCTTTTGCTGATAGTACTCAGGCCGGACGCGCTGTACGATCTGCGCCACCGGCTTGTCGAGGATCTCGAACAGCGGTTTCGGGTAGAGGCCAATCCAGAAGCAGGCCACGATGAGCGGGGCAAAAATAGCCCACTCGCGAAGGTTCAGATCCTTCAGGTTCTCGTTCTTCGGATTGGTGATCTTCCCTAGCATCGTGCGCTGGTATAACCACAGAAGATACGCTGCGGCGAGGATCACTCCCGTGGCCGCCAATGCGGCCCAAACCTTGTTGACCTCGAAGGTGCCGGCCAGGATCGTGAACTCTCCGATAAACCCGTTGAGCATCGGCAACCCGGCCGAACTCAGCATCGCGATCGCGAACACCACGGCGTAATTCGGCATCACGTGGGCCAAGCCGCCGAATTCCGAAATCTCGCGTGTGTGCCGCCGTTCGTAGATGACGCCGACGATCAAGAAGAGCATGCCCGTCGAAATGCCGTGATTGATTTGCTGGATCACGCTGCCCGACAACCCGTTCGGCGTCATCGCGAATATGCCGAGCGTGCAGAAACCGAGGTGGCTTACCGAAGAATAGGCGACCAGTTTCTTCCAATCCTTCTGCATCAGGCTGACCAGCGCGCCGTAAATGATGCCGATGATCGACAGCACTGCGAGCGTCTGCACGATGATTGGGTCGATCGCGGCCTTTGGTAGCAGTGGGAGCGAGAAGCGGATGAATCCGTAAGTCCCCATCTTCAGCAAGACGCCGGCCAGGATCACGGAACCGGCGGTTGGTGCCTCAGTGTGGGCATCGGGAAGCCAGGTGTGGAACGGGAACATCGGTACCTTGACGGCGAACCCGAGGAATAGCGCCCAGAACACCCATCGCTGCATGCCGAGCGGCAGCACCAGGTTCATGAGCTTAGAAATTTCGAAGGTATAGTAACCGAACTGCTGATGGTATTGGAAGTACAGCACCAGGATGCCGAGCAGCATCAGTACGCTGCCGGCTGCCGTATATAAAAAGAACTTGATGGCCGCGTAGAGCTTCCGCTCGCCGCCCCAGATGCCGATGATGAAGTACATCGGAATCAGCACGACTTCCCAGAAGACATAAAACAGGAAGAAGTCGAGCGACACGAACACGCCGATCATTCCCACCTGCAGCAACAGGAACATCGCGTAGTATTCCTTGAGGCGATCCTGAATGGCGCTCCACGAACAGAGGATGGACAGGAATCCGATGACGGTGGTCAGCATCACGAGCAGCATGCTGATTCCGTCGACACCGATCGAATACGTGGCGCCGATAGAGGGGATCCAGTCCGCGCGCTCGGCAAATTGGAAGCCGGCCTGGGTCTTGTCCCAACCGGTAACCAGCGGAATCGAAATCAGGAACCCGATAAAGCCAACCGCGTTGGCCCAAATCCGGATCAGGTTCTTGTTGCGCCCGGGGATCAACAGCAAAAGCAGCATCCCGATGAGGGGCGTGAATAAGACCCAGCTTAGTAGATGACCCGACATAGTTTGTTTAGCCGCGAATCGACGCGAATGAACGCGTCACGACTGTTACCTCATCACGTAATATCCAAGCATCGCCAGCACGCCGGCCACGAACACCAGCGCGTACGATTGCACATAACCTGTTTGGAACAGCCGGACCGGATACCCGGCCAGCTTCACCACAAATCCTGTCAGCCGCACCAGGCCGTCGACGATCCACGTATCCCACCAGATCGAAACAGACGACGTAAACCGGCCAATCCAACCGACGCCATTGACACCGCCGTCAACAACTCCCCGGTCGAAGGCAGCCAACGTGCTTCCGCCACCTTTCGCAAGTCCGTCCACGAACAGGAAATTGTAGATCTCATCGACGTACCACTTGTTCAGTAGCGCCCGGTAGAGCGGGCCTTCCCAAACCTTCAGATACAGCCTGCTCGCAATGTAGATGCCGAGCAGCGCCGCCGCCACCGATAACGATGTCAGGAACAGTTCCGGGATCTCGTGCCCGCCGATTTCCGCGCCGAACGCATTCATCAGCCAGCTATCGAACGCATGGAATCCGGACGGCAAAAACGACCACTCCTTGGGGACCGCCAGCCAGCCGCCCAACGCGCTGCCCGCCGCGAGAACGATCAGCGGCCACGTCATCACGCGCGGCGATTCATGCGCGTGAACGTGTGAGCGCGCCTTGCCGTAAAACGTCATGTACATCAGGCGCCACATGTAGAAACTCGTCATGAGCGCAGTCACGAGTCCGACAACGTATAACGGCCTCGAACCGAGGGCCGATCCATATACCTGCGCCAGTATCTGATCTTTCGAAAAGAATCCGGCCAGGCCCGGAATACCCGAAATCGCAAGAGTGGCGACGAACATGGTGGCATGCGTCACCGGCATGTATTTCCGGAGGCCGCCCATATTGCGCATGTCCTGCTCGCCACCCATGCCGTGGATAACGCTGCCGGCGCCGAGGAAGAGAAGTGCCTTAAAGAACGCGTGCGTGAAGAGGTGGAAGATCGCCACCCAGTACGCACCGACGCCAGCCGCCAGGAACATGTACCCGAGCTGGCTGACGGTGGAATACGCCAGGACGCGCTTGATATCGTTTTGCACCAGGCCGATGGATGCCGCAAAGATCGCAGTGAACGCGCCGACCACGGCGACAATCTGCGATGTCATCGGCGTGAGTTCGAACAGCCAGTGCGAACGGCACACCATGTATACGCCCGCAGTCACCATGGTCGCGGCGTGGATCAGCGCGGAAACCGGGGTTGGCCCCTCCATCGCATCGGGAAGCCAGACGTACAGCGGGAATTGCGCCGATTTGCCCGTAGCGCCGATGAAGAACATCAGGGCCGTGGTGCTCAGGATTCCCCAGGCAGCCGTCTCGGCGGTGAAGTGATGCGCTTCGAAGAACTCGTGAACCTGAGTGAACCGGAGCGATCCGGCGATTCCGAACATCAGCAGCATTCCTATGATGAACGCTGCGTCTCCGATGCGGTTCACGATGAACGCCTTCATGCCGGCGTCGCTCGCGCTCTTTCTTTCGAAATAGAAACCGATCAGAAGGTAGCTGCACAGCCCCACGCCTTCCCACCCGACGAACAACAGCAGGTAGTTGTTCGCCAGCACGAGAATCAGCATGAAGAATACGAAGAGATTCAGATATCCGAAAAAGCGATAAAACCCGCCTTCGTGTTCCATGTACCCGACCGCATACACATGGATCAGGAACCCGATTCCGGTGACGACCAGAATCATCACGGAACTGAGCGGGTCGAGCAGGAATCCCCAGTCGGCGTGCAGTGCCGGCATCCAAAGATACTGGACTAGTTCGTGAACCTTGTTCGGCGAACCCGCGAGTTGGGCCACCGCTCCAATCGAGAAAACCAGCGATACAAATACCGTGCCGGGACAAAGAACGCGGACAACCGATTTCGGCAATTTCCTGCCGAAGAGGAGCATCAGCGCGGCACCAATCAACGGGAACAGCGGAATGAGCCAGATTGCTTCGAGGAAGTTCATCGGCGTGTCACCACTTCAGCAACTCAATCTCGTCCGCGAGGACAGTTCCCTTGTTCCGAAACAACGCAATGAGAATGCCCAACCCGACAGCCGCTTCGGCGACGGCGACTGTAATTACAAAAATTGCGAAGATCTGTCCGTTGACGTTGCCGTAGTGCCGGGAAAAAGCGATGAGATTGATGTTGACGGCGTTGAGAATCAGTTCGATCGACATCAGAATGACAACGATGTTGCGCCGGGTAAGCACCCCGAGCGTGCCGATCAGCAGCAGCGCCGTACTGACTACCAGGTAATGTACCGTGGAGATCTCCATCTCTAAACTCGTTTCTTTGCCATAATCACGCTTCCGACAATCGCGGCGAGCAGCAGCAGCGAGGCGATCTCGAACGGTAGAAGATAGTTGCTGAAGAGCGAGTTCGCGATCATCTCCGTGTTGCCCAGTCCGTGGGCCGGCGGTACCGGAGGGGGCAGGGAAAAGCCCGCCGATCCCTTTGAGAGAACATACAGGATCTCTGCTCCGACGCCGGCGGAACACGCCAGCGCCAACCACCATTGCTTGTTGAACTGGGCCTGCCGGGCGGCTTCGTCCAGGTTCACCAGCATGATCACGAACAGGAACAGCACCATGATGCCGCCGATGTAGAGGACAATCTGCACCGCAAACAGAAACTCGGCGTGCTGAAGCAGGTACAGCCCTGCGACGCCAAGCAGGGAAACGATCAGCCAAATCGCGCTATGAACGGCGCTGCGCCGCGTGATGGTAAGAATGGCGCCGCCTAATGTCAACAGCGCGAACGTATAAAAGAACACTGCATCAAGCATCGTAAATGGCCATTACTGCCTTTTGAAATCCCGCGCGCCGGTCCTCAATTAATGCCGGTAGGTCGTCGGCTTCGGCCCTTCCTCGAGCATCTGCCGGTCCCAAATCAGGCCCTCACGCGAGTACTGCGCCAACTCGAAATCCTGCGTCAACTCCAGCGCGTCCACCGGACACGCATCCTCGCACAAACCGCAGAACATGCAGCGAGAAACATCATACGTAAACTCTGTCAGTTCCTTGCGCCGGGTCTCGGGGTTGCGTTCACTCGATACCACGATCAACTGTTCCGGACACGCCAGTGCGCACAAATCGCAGCAGATGCAGAGCGTCTCGCCCGTCTCCGGGTTGGAATTCAACCGCGGCGCGCCGCGGTAGCGCTCTGCTACCTTCGGCCGCTCTGCGGGATATTGCTCCGTATATATGTTCTTCGGGTGCTGGCTGCGAAATGTGACCCACAGTCCCTCGAACAGGTCTACCAGAAAAATTGTCCGTAACAGCTTGCGCATATTGACCCAGCCTAAGAGAGTTCCCGTTCTCATCTCAGCAGTATCAACTACTTCCGGATACTGCCGGATAGCCAGTCCTCTCCTCCTATCGATCCACCTCTCCAAGCACGATATCGATGGTCCCGATGATCGCTACTATATCTGCAATTAGGGAGCCTTTTGCCATCTTATCCAGCGATTGCAAATTCACAAACGAAGGCGGTCGAACGCGGACGCGATAGGGTTGGTTCGTTCCGTCGCTCACTACGTAATAACCAAGTTCGCCTTTGGGCGCTTCGATGGAAACGTACACTTCGCCCACCGGCGGCTTGATCACCTTCGGAACCTTCGCCATGATCGGACCTTCCGGCAATCCTTCGATGGCCTGCCGCATGATGCGAACGCTCTGCCGCATCTCCTGCATGCGAACGAGATATCGATCGTAGGTGTCGCCGTTCTCGCGAGTCGGAATTTCGAAATCGTATTTCTCGTAGCCGCTGTAGGGGAGCGCCTTCCGAATATCCCATTTCACGCCGGCAGCGCGGAGCATCGGACCGGTGACGCCGTATTCTTTGCACTCGGCGGCGTTCAATATGCCGATCCCGGTCAGACGGTCTACCCAAATACGATTGCCCGACAGCAGTTGCTCGTATTCATCCACGCGGGGATCGAACATATCGCAAAACTGCTTCACTTCGCGTTCGAACCCTTCGTAGGTCTCATATTGCAGGCCGCCGATCCTGAACGCGTGAGTAGTGAGGCGGGCGCCACAATAGTTTTCAAAGATCTTCAGCGCCTCTTCCCGTTCGCGCATCGTGTAGAAAAGCGGCGTGATGGCGCCGATGTCGAGCGCGTGCGTGCCGAGCCAGATGAGATGGCTCGCAATACGGTTCAACTCGGTGAGGATCACTCGCACTGCCGCGGCTCGCGGAGGGGCTTCGAGCCCCATCAGCTTTTCCACAGCCAGGCAGTAGCCGAGACCATTAGAAACCGCCGCGATGTAGTCCATTCGGTCCACATACGGCGCGAACATCGGATATGTGCGGTTCTCGGCGATCTTCTCCACACCGCGATGTAAGTAGCCGATGACGCAATCGGTGCCGTTCACCTTCTCGCCGTCGAGTTTCAGAATCACCCGCAGCACCCCGTGCGTTGAAGGGTGCTGCGGTCCCATATTCAAGACCAGTTCATTCGCGTCGAGGAACGTCTGTGTCGTCATTGCTTACTGCCCGCTTTCGATCCCGAGGTTCTCTTTCACCCACCGACTGTCCATCTGCGTGATGCCGTAGTCCTTCCGCAAAGGATAGCCGGTCCAATCCTCCGGCATCAGGATGCGCCGCAAGTCCGGATGGTCGCGGAATTCTATGCCGAACATGTCGAAAACTTCGCGCTCGAGCCAGTTGGCGGTCAAATGAACCCCTACCATCGACGCGGGTTTGTAGCCTTCGGCAATCTTGGCCTTGACGCGGACGCGCTCGTTACGCGCGAAGCTGTACAGGATATACACGAGATCGAATTGCTGATCGCGCTTCGGCCAGTGCACCGCCGTCACGTCCACCAGGTAGTCGAATGCGGCTTCGTCCTTTAGATATGCGACGAGCGGCGCCACTGCATCCGGGGCGGCCACGATAAATTTCTGGTCCCGATACGATGCACACTCAACGATCTGGTCGCCGAAGCGCTGGCGAATTGCGGAGGTGAGTTCGTCATCCCAGGGAACAGACTCCATCACGGCGGGCGGCGCGGGAGGCTTCGCCGGTTTCCCGGCGGCGGGGGGTTTTTTCTCGTCTGCCAAGTCCCATATTATGATAGCCGGGTCTGAAATAGGAACTGGCCGTCACACGAGTTCGTAAGTTGTTTATTGTGAATGCCTTGGGGCGCTGGTATCGACGGGATGTCGAGTTCTTGGTCGGTGGGGCGTCAGAAATTTCAACAATTCTCGCGGGCGCGGGGGATGAGAGCCCCACAGCGGAGGCTCTCATCCGTCCTTGCATGCCGTGCTGCTTAACGGGCCGGTCAACCCGAACGCGGCGCAACCGCCAAAGGTGCTACCGCGTCGGGCACGTCCGTTACACCAGCCCACAATCAACTCCCGCCACGACGGAACGAAGCCAACCGGAGGGACTATCGGGGCGGTCGCCGGCATCCGGAAAAGCTTACTCCGGTCGAAGGTCGAGCCCGGGCACGTTTTCGATGCACGGGTGCAAACCAGTATCGATAGAAAAGAATCCACCGCCCCCCGATATCCGCCACGAGTTCGGCGGTGGCTTCGTATTGTAAAGAAGGCCCAGACGGCATCCGGCTCGCCTTTGTGTCCGACGCCGATGGTGGACAGGTTCGGATTGATGCCCGCATGCATCCGGTTCCAGGCTGGCCGTATGCTCCTTTCAGCCTACGTTTCCGAAGAATCCCCTTTCGCCGTGAAGTCCAGTGGGACCGCCGCCCTGAGTTCCGGCAACAGGCGCGACCCGTTCTGCTGGAACGGGCGCCGGTGCGGGAGTCAGTGTCTGCCGGTCTTTGCGTTGATCGTCGTCCTTCGTCGATTTTCAACATGTTCAACCAGAAGGGGCGCCGAGGCTCAGCAGGACAGCGCTGAGCAGGATACCGAGCAGGCTGGCGCCGAAGTTGTCCACCGACCAGCGGCTAACCCACTTAGTGGCGCTTACCGGGAAGTCGAACGCTTCCCAACGCTGCGAGGTCCAGAATGTGATCCCGTTGGGCTCCGACCTTCGAGGCGAGAATTGCGCGCGCGGTTGTCCCAGTTGTATTGGCACTCTGGTTTGGCGGCTTGGCGGCGGAGTCCGGCGCTGCGCCCTAGTTCACGTCGTACCCGAGGATCAAACGCATCGAACCGCCGGGCGAGAAAGAGTTGTTCGCCTCCTGAGGCACAGCCGTGGCCGAACGCCCTGTGTTCGACATCTCAGGATTCGAGGCGTACCTCCTGCGATCAGAAGAATACGCCGGTTTTTCACCAAAAACAATGCGATTCAGATGTTAATATCTGAACTTTTCAGATGTTGAGTTTTCGCGTCGAGAAACTCGGCAAGAGACTAGGTTTTTTGAGCAAGCTCAACGCCAGTGGTTCAGAAGGAGAGTGCTAAGTTGACCGACGTACCGCTTGACCGAGCATTGGACAGGAGCCCAAAAAAAAAGCGCTACGGCGGTAACCGTAGCGCTTTTCACAAGTTGTTCGGCCGGCGATCAGAACTCGATGCGACCGACCAATTGTATGTTTCTCGGCGAAGTCACACCACCGTTCCATGTACCGAAGTTGGTGTCACCCAAACTCGTGTTGAAGTTCTGACACCCACCATTTCCAGTACACGTGAATGTGTGCAAGTTGAAGGCGTTGAAGGCCTCGGCACGCACCAGGAAACTTACACGTTCGGTGATTCGCGTTCGTTTTCCAATGCCGATATCAACGTTCTTATATGGGAATCCGCGAAAATTCGTGATTCGAGGCCCCACACCGTAGTAACTGCCGGTGGTAAACGACGATACAGATTCGAAAGCCGCGGCGTTGAACAACGGTTGATGATTGCCCGGGTCGTAGTTGCTCAAGTCCGTCGTGAACGGGCTTTGCCCCTCCAGCACCCCTGGAATACATTGCAACCGGAACTGGCCAGGTACTCCACAATTGTTCGCCCGGAACCATAAAGGAGTACCGGACGAATACTTGATTGCCGTCGTGATTTCCCAGCCACCGAGGAGATGGTCCACCAACCCGCCGCTGTTCAGGACCTTCTTCCCTTTCCCGACCGGCAGTTCGTAAACGCCGGCCAGCGAGAAACTGTTGGGGACGTCGTCCGGTGCGATGGACTTGTTCCGGCTCCATTCGAATGGCGAGATTACCGAGCCGGTACTGCCATTCCAGGTTGCCGAATCCGCTTGGGTAACGCCGCTCGCGCTGGTCAGCAGTTTCGAATGCGTGTACGCGAGTAGGGCATACAGCCCTGCCGAGAAGCGCTTTTCCACCTTCAACTGGAACGCATGATAGGTGGAACTTCCGAGGTTCTCATTAAGCCCGACCACCCCGCCGCAATACTGCGGGAACGGCACCAACGCCTGCGCCACTGTGGGCTGACAGTTTCCTAGGTTGCTCAACTGGTCTGCCCACCCAGCGTAGGGAGCCGCCACGCCATCGACTGAGGTGTCGGTAGAACCGAACTGATCGAGCAATTTCGACGGGCCGATAGTGCTCAGCAGATTCGGATTCAGGACGTTGAGCGGCGATATTTGCGAGGGAAGGCGTGTACCTTTGTTCCCGACATAAGCGACGCTCACCATCGCGTTCTGCGTCAGTTGCCTCTCGATGGTGAAATTCCATTGCTGCGCGTACGAAAGCCGGTTTGCATCTTTCGGACGGTAAGTGGGTCCGCCTTGGCCGTTCACGAAACTCGAGTCAACGAACGGTGGCTTTGGAACCCGATCAATCGGGAAGCCCTGATCCCAATAAAATGCGGGATCGAGTCCGCCCAGCCCACTCGTGCCCAGGCTGGCGCTGCTGTTCAAGCCGGTTTGGTCGACGCCGCCGCCCCAACCCGGATAGAACGCCTGGGTATAGAAGATCCCATAGCCGGTACGGATGACGGTCTTGTCGTCTAATGCGTACGCGATACCGAGTCTTGGACCATAACCGCCGTGCCAGTCTTCTTCCGGATAACGCACACCGGCGCTTGCCTGTCCCCACTTGTCGCCTGCAAAGGCGAGTCGCCCCGGACGGCCGCCCGCACCGGGGTTCGGACCGAAATCGAAGAACGTCATGTTGTCGTACTTCTCCCAAGACGGGGAGAAGTTATCCCAGCGAAGTCCGTAGTTGACGCTGAGTTTGTTGTTCACTTTCCACGTGTCGCCAATGTGCCAGATCCATGCCTTTTGGCGAATGTATTTCCCGCGCACACTGATCAGGTTCACACTCCCGTTGTTTACCGCCCCCAGAAGGAAACTCGCCATCGAGTTGCCGCTGCCGGGATCGGTTGGGAGCGCTGTTTGCGACGAGTCGAAATTGAAACTTCCGGACTCGTTGCCCGCGTTATGAGCATTGCCTTGAATGGCGCGGTACTCAAACCCTGCCTTAATCGTGTGACGTCCCCGGACCCAAGTCACCATGTCGTTCAAAACGTAAGTGGGGCGAGTGGTGACGTCTTCGTTGTTCAGACCAGTCGAGTTGCCGAATCCTTGATATCCGTTGCCGAAACGAACCTGCGCCGGATATCGATGGCTGGGAACATTCGCGATCTGCGGCAGTTGATCGGCATAGCTGTAGTTCACCGATCCATAGCCTTCATTCCGGTTGAGGTAACCGAAGGCCATGTGATTCAGGACTGTCGGACTGAAGATGTGGTCGTAGTTCATCCGGTTCACCCACGAGTTCTGGGGATCCGAATAGCTCTCAGTGGCCAGTTGCAGCGGCAAAATCGAGAGGAACTTCGCCGGCGTCATCTGCCTCCAGATCGTCGCGGCGATGTGATCCTTCGAGCCAACGTACTGGTCGATCTTGATCAGGTAATGGTTGGCGTCACCGAGGATGCCGTCCGGAATCGCGGTGGGTGGTAGATAGTTACTCACCTCACCGGACTTATTCGGCATCGGCAAATACTTCAGAAATCCCAGAGCGGCAGGCGAAAGCCGGCTCGGGCAGATGACATTGATCCGGCCGTTGCATGAAATCGGATCGCGCACATATTTCGGATTGCCTGCGCTGATCGGTGCGTTGTCGTTGAAATTCGGGTTGAGCCGTGTCGTAAGTGGATCGTAGATGGTCGCGCCCCACGCCGAGAAATCGCCGTTTCGTTCGGCTTCGGTGGGCACAGTGATCGGGTTCACGCTAACGCCGCCGCGCTGGCGGAAGAACTCGATGTCGGTGAAGAAGAAGGTCCTGAACTTATCCGTGTTATAGATCTTCGGGATCTTCACCGGGCCGCCGAGGAATCCGCCGAACTCGTGTTCGTTGTCTTTGCCGCGGACGTCGCCAGGTTTGCGGTCGATCTGCCATTGAGCCGCATTGAGCGACTTGTTGCGCAGGTATTCGAAAGCGCCGCCGTGAAATTCCGCGCTTCCCGATTTCGTCGTTGCGATCAACTGGCCGCCGGTGGATGATCCGTATTCCGGCTCATAGGTTGACGTCAGAACGCGAAATTCGCTAATCATGTCCGGCGTCATGCGGAAATCGAAGAAGGACACCATGCCGCTCTGGGACATGAAGCCTTCCTGCATGCTGGCGCCGTCCATGATGGCCTCGTCGCCGGTCGCCATGCCGCCATTGATGCGAGCATCGTAGGCGTTGTTGCCGTTGCCCGTCGTGACGCCCGGCAGCAAAACGAGAAACTGTGCCGAGTTGCGCGGGCCGCCGGAAACGATCAGCGGCAGTTCGTTAATCGTTTCAGGAGTGACGCCTTCCGCACGCGTGGCGTTCTCGAAGTTCAATTGCGATGCCGCCGTATCGATCACATCGACGCTCTGTACATCGCTTCCCACTTCGAGCCGCACATCCACGCGGACTATTTGGTTAATTGTAACGGTGATGTTTCGTTGTAGAACCGGTTTAAAACCCACAGACGTTACTTTGAGTTCGTAAGTCCCAGGTTCCAGGTTCGGGAACGAATACAACCCAGACGAATTGCTTTTCGCGATTACCGATGTTTGCCGTTGCACCGAGGTCAGGGTCAGATCTGCATTCGGAACCACCGCGCCGGTTGCGTCGGTTATGGTGCCGCTGATGCTGCTGTTCTGACTCTGCGACCACAGGAGCGCTGGAGCAATCAGGATGGCACACAGAACCATCCTTGTCTTGCCAGAAAACATTCACACCCCTCCTAGTTTCGAGTCAACTTCTCAACGAATCCCAGACAACGTAGAATAACGTAGTAAGCAGAACAAAATTGCAGTCAGTCTATCTATCTGGGTGGTGGTTGTCAATGGGGATTATTTTTATGGCCCCGTTAACGGCCCCGGCTTACAGCCAATCCCCCACCGCTCAAGCCAGCGATTTGATTCGCCAAGGGAGAGTCGCCGAGGCGCAATCTGTTATCGACCAGGCGCTGAAGGTTCGTTCGTCGGATGCAGAGCTATGGAATTTAGCGGGCATTTTGAACGCTCAAACCGGCCATTCCGGCGACGCGGAACACGCATTTCAAAAGGCTGTTGCCCTGGCTCCCAAGCTGAAAGCCGCCTGGCTAAATCTTGGAAGGCTGTATCAGCAGATGAATGCGTCGGGGAATGTTTCCGCAGCGGACCGCAGCATTGCCGCCTACGAAACCGTGCTTCGTCTCGATGCGAATAGTGCGGAAGCTCATCATCAGCTCGCTCTATTGCTGCAGTCCCACGGCGATTACCGAGCCGCGTTGAATCATCTGGACCGGCTACCACCAGAAGATCAGACTCGCATGCCGGCGCTTCTGATCCGGTGCGGGTCCGAGGCGGCGCTTGGAAACACGAAGGCTGCTCTGGAAGTAGCGGGGCGGATCTCCACCGATCCGAATCTCGAACCGGCCGATGTTCTGGCGATCGGGGACCTTGTGGAGAAGGCTCCGGCGGTCGCGATTCGCCTTTACGAGGCGCTGGACAGCCGGCACAATGCGGACGTCCCGGTGCTCGCCAGATTGGCTGCGCTGTACGAGAGGACGAGCGAATTGAACGACGCCCGCGCCGTCTACGAACGCATCGCCCGGTCGGCGGCTCCGTCATCGGCCTCGCTGCTCGAACTGGCCCGGGTCGCCTGGAAGCAGAAGGACTACGAAGGTACGCTCGGCTACCTGGCGCACGCCCGCGACCTGGATCCTTCGAACGCGGGCATCCACTTCTTTTTCGGAATCGCCTGCAACGAACTCCGGCTGCCGAAGGAGGCGAAAGAATCTCTGAAGAAAGCCATTGAGCTTGCCCCGGCCAACCCGTATTACAACTACGCGATGGGCGCGATTCAGTTGCAATGGCTGGAGAAGGACGAGGCCATACCGTTTCTGAAGAAGTTCGTCACGCTCCGGCCCGGCGATGCTCGCGGCAGACTCGCGCTGGCGACCGCTTATTTTGGCGTTCTCAACGACGATGCGGCGCGGGAGCAACTCGCGATCGCGGCAGAACATCCCGAGACGCGCGCCGGTGCCGAATATCTGCTCGGACGTATCGATGCGCGGCACGACAACTTCACCGGTGCGATCGGCCATTTCCGGCGCCTGCTGAATTGGGAGCCGAAGTCGGCCGATGCACACGCGGAACTCGCGGACGCATTGCTTGACTCCAACGATGTCGAAGGCGCACGCAGGGAAACCGATGCGGCGTTGTCGCTCGAGCCGGACAACTACGTTGCGAATCGCACGCTGCTGAGGTTGTACAAACTCGCCGGCGACGGGCGCCTGAAGGAACAAACAGAACGTATTCAGAAGATCGTACAGAACCGGGACGCAAGGTTGCGCGCTATGCAACGCAACTTGGAAATAAGACCGTATTAGCGGCTATGCGGGTTGCGCAGGGTCCCACTAGCAGATTAGTATCGACCAGAGTATTCATGCAGCAGGTCTGTGCACTGCTACTCACCCTGATTTTCACGCTGCCTGTCCTTTCCGCGGATCGCCAACCGCCGTTCGGTGCGCTCGACCGTGGGGACTTCGCCTCCGCGGAGCGCGAGGCCAGAGCGCTCGTAAAACAACAGCCCGCGTCTGCCGCAGCCCACGTCGCGCTGGCGCGAGCTTACATGGGTCTCAACAATGCGCAGCCCGCCCTCGCCGAACTGCACGAAGCGCTTCGCCTCGACCCACGTTCGCTGGATGCTCTGTACTATGTTTCGAAGCTGACGCAGATTCTTTCGCAACAGCAGTTCATGCAGGTAACGCAACAAGCGCCGAACTCCGCGCGCGCCCATCAGATCCAGGCCGAGGTTCTGGAGGCGCACGGAGATGCCGCCGGGGCGGAGAAGGAATATCTGGCGGCCCTCGCGAAGCGGCCGGATACGCCGTACATTTTGAATGCTCTCGGAGATCTCGCCCGTCATACCGGGCGCTATGAGGACGCTATTGGCTGGTATGCCAAGGTGATTGCCAAGCATTCAACGAACTATGATGCCCTGTACGGCACCGCTGTCTCGTACAAGTATTCGCGATCCGCGGAAGCGGCCATTCCATGGTACCGCCGTGCGCTGAAATCGGATCCGCACTCGGTGGGTGCGAAAATGGCGCTCGGCCAGGCGCTTTTGCTTAGCGGCAATGCGCAGGAAGCCGCGACGTTGCTCGAGGAAGTGTCCAAAGTCGACCCGAATCTGCGGACTCTTCAGTTCTTTCTCGGACGGGCCTATCAGTTGATCGGCCGCACTGAGGACTCGCGCCGGGCGTTCCAGCGCGCACGCGAACTCAGCAGCACCGGTCGCGAAGTCGATGTGGAGGACCGGTGATCATTCGTAGGATTGGTGCTGTTCTCGTCCCGCTTGTGATGGCGTGTGCGCAATCGCCGCATCCGAACGATGCGCGCGGAGCGTTGGCCGCGGCGATCGCGGTCGAAAGATCCGGCAAGACCGACGCTGCCATCCGGCAATTCCACGACATCCTGCGGTCGTCGCCCCCAGTCGACGTTGCGGGACAGGCGCGGTTGGAACTCGTGCGGATCTTTGAACGCCGCGACGACTGGTGGGAAGCCGCATCGCAGTGGGAGGAACTGCGGAAACTGGCGCCGAATGAGCCGGAGTACGCCTACCAACTCGGCGTCGTGTACCGGAACATTTCGAAATGGGCGTACGAGCAGATGCGATCGATCGATCCCGGCGCAGCGCGCCTTCAGCAACTTGCTGGCGAGCAGTACAGCGCAACGGGCGACAACGAAAAGGCGATCGCCGCCTTCAAGAAAGCGATCGCGAAAGACCCGAATCTCGAAGGTTCCCACCTGGCGCTGGCGGTCATTTATTTACGCGGCAAGAAGCGCGACGAGGCGCTTGCCGAGATTGACAAAGAACTCGCGCTCGCCCCGGAGAGCGCCGTCGCCCACCAGGTGAAGCAGGCGATCGCAGGAGCCGTGAAATGAAGTTGGGGCGGGGAATCGCGTGCGTGGTCCTCACGGCTTGCGCCGTGTCGGCTCAAACGGAACTGCCGGCGCCGCCGAATGAGTCGCCGCTGGAATACTACCTCGAAAAGGCGCCGCTCGACGCAGAGCGGAAAGCGGAGATTCAAAAGGCGCTAGACGCCCACGACTACAAGCCTGCCGAGGAGGCTCTCGTCCAGCAGATTAAAGCGCAGCCCGACCGGCCAGAGTTGCTGGTGCTCGCAGCCCGAATATTCCTGCTGGACAAAAGTCCCCTGAACGCGGCAATCGCCTTGAAGCGCGCCGACAAGATTCGGCCGCTCGTCGAAGCCGACCGATTCAACCTCGTCCTGGCCTATCTGGGGATGGAAAAGGGCCCGTGGGCGCGGCCCGAATTGAAACGCCTGATTGAGGCGAATCCGCGCAATCCACTCTACCCGTACTGGCTTGCCCGCATCGATTTCGACGAGCGCAAGTACGATGCGGCGGTCGCCCGCCTGCGCGCGTTGACTGCCGAGCAACCCGGGTTCATGAAGGGTTGGGACAATCTCGGGCTCGCGCTCGAGGGCTTGGGCAAACTCCAGGATGCGGTAGCCAGCTACCGCGTCGCCGTTCGCCTGAACCGGGAGCAAAAGACCAATTCGCCGTGGCCGCCGCTGAATCTCGGAACTCTACTTACCCGGACCGGCGATCTGAAAGAAGCCGAAACCCTGATACGCGAGGCGCTGTCGGATCAACCCGATCTCGCGGAAGCGCATTACCGGCTCGGCGTGAATCTTCACAAGCAAGGCGAAGACAAGGACGCGATTGCCGCACTGCAGGAATCCGCGAAACTGGACCCGTCAAAAACCGAACCGCTCTACACGTTGGGACAGATTTATCGCGAACAGGGTAATACAGCGGCGGCCACGGCAGCCTTTGCGCGATTTCGAGAGTTGAAGGAAAAGCAGCGCTGACCGCTATGCGTTGTGGATGCCCTTTGCGACTCTGTTCGCGCTGCGTGTGGCGGCCTCTTGACCCCAGTTCAGGTTGTCGCAATACGCGCCGACAAAGTGAACGCGTCCGGCCGGCTCAATCAGCGCGGGCCAGAACCTGCTCAACTGGCCCGGCTGGTACGTCAATGTTTCGCAAGCCGAAGCCCACGGATCGCGGGACCAGTCGATGATGCTCGCCTGCTCGATCGTGTTCAGCTTTCCTGGATACGTTGAGCGGAAGGTCTCGAGCGCGGCTCCGGCTTGTATGCCCGGTTGCGCGGTACCGACGATCAGCCCCCGTTTGGTATCCACGTCGTCCGCCATTGACCACACGTGCGCGAGCGCCGGTTTTCCAAACTCGATATTCAGACTCACGTTCTCTTCACGCCAGAATTTCGTTCGGGACTGAAAGACCGGACGAGTCGCCGAGTAGTAGGGGACATTCTCGACAGCCCATCGCTTGCCGTCCGGCCAAGCCGGCGTGACGGGGATTTGGCGTAACATCACTGCCGACATCGCACAAACCAGGTAGTCTGCGTCCATCTTCTTCGAGACGCCGAACTCGGTGAACTCCACTGTCACGCCGTGATCGCCATGCCGGATCGCCTTCACCGGACAACCGAGCCGGACCCGATCTCCGAGACGCGCCGCGAACGTTTCCGGCAGCAGGCTGTTGCCGCCTTTCAGTCGGTAAACGTGAACAGGCCACAACGGCACTCCCCGGCGTTTCAGGATGCCCATGTGCCACACGGTATGCAACGCGGACCCGCCGCCTCCGGTGAATCGACGCGCACCCGCGGAGGCTCCCTCGCGCTCGAGCAGTTCCGCGGACGTGATCCGGTCGAGATCGTTCAGACCTGCCCGGAATGGCTCGTACTCATCGGCGAACGCGTCGGCGTACTTCCCCAGATACAGGGAGGGCAACTCCGTCCATCCATTACGCCGAACAAAATCGACTTCGCGCTGATTGAACCCGAGCGAACTCAGAATTTTGGGATCCGCGAGTTGTTCTTCCGAATAGAGCCGGCCATCCACGACCCGGAGCATATGGTCGCGCCTGTGATCCTCGATGTATGGCAGGCGGAACTCGTGGACATATTGCCAGTAGAGATCGTAACCCGGCTTCGTGAAATGTTCTGCGCCGGCGTCGACGTACAGCCCGTCGGCATACTCGTCCCGGAGCGTGCGTACATGTCCCCCGACGCGGCCCGAGGCTTCGAGCACCGTCACATCATGGCCGGCCTTCATCAGTTCGTAGCCGCAGCACAGACCTCCGATGCCGCCGCCGCCAATCACGATGCGCTTGGGATTCGCGGCTTTGACGGCCTCGAACGAGAGAGCCGTTGCACCCAGCGCCGCAGCAGATTCGAGAAAGCCGCGACGACTAACCAGTTCGCCCATGGAAGGCTAGTGTAACAGTCCTTCCGGCCGAACCGGCATGCCTGGTTCGTTTGGCCTGGCGCCCCGTGCTATCGCTATGCGTGATGTCCGGTCTGGCTCAATACGTGCGAAGTTGCCCGTACCATCTCGTCCACTGCCAGTGTTCCCGTTTTCGTTTCGCCGACGAGCGCCAACAATTGCTCCACAACATGGTGGAGACTGGTCGACTGTTCCTTCAATGCCGAACTTGTCGCTGCGCTCTCCTCCGCGGTGGCGGCTGTAGATTGGGTAACGCTTTCCATCTGGACGAGTCGCTGCGACATTTCATCAATCCCGTGTGTCTGTTCCAGGCTCGCGGCGCTAACCGCTTCTACGAGCGCCTTCACCTGGCCCGCGCTGGTCGTAACGGACGTGATCGCCTGCACCACCTGGTCCACTTTCGTCCGCCCGCCGAGGGATTTCGCAACCGAGTCCTCAATCAGAACCGCGGTTTCCCGGGCCGCTTGCGTACAACGTTGCGCCAGGTTCCGCACCTCGTCGGCAACCACGGAAAATCCGAGTCCCGCGTCGCCCGCCCGCGCGGCTTCGACGGCGGCATTCAGGGCCAGGATGTTAGTTTGGAATGCGATCTCGTCGATTACCTTCATGATCCGGGATATCTTTTCGCTCGATTCGTTAAGCTCGATCATCGATCGCAGCAGTTCGTCCATCGTCCGGCCCGCGCGGTTGATGTCCTCGGAGGCCTGGGTCATGCACGCGGCCGCCTCCTGCGCCTTTTGAGCATTAGCACGTGTGATGGAACTCACTTCCTGCCCAGCCGCCGAAGTTTCTTCGAGCGACGCCGCCTGGTCGGAAGCACCATGCGCGAGGGTCTGGCTCGAGGCGGCGATTTGGGCGGAGGCTGAGGCCACGCTATCACTCGTTCGACGAATCAGATCGATGCGGGCGCCCAGAGCGGCAGAGATCGAGCGCGTCATACGGATGCTCGCGACCAGCAGCCCTATAAATGCCAGCGCAGAAATTCCGGCCATCACCACCTTCGCGGTAGTCGCAGCGCCGGCACTGTCGGCCACGACAGCGCGATCCTTGCGTTCGATCAGATCTGCGACGCGATCCTGCGCACGGTCGAGCGCGTCGAAGCTCTGCCGGAACTGCGGAAGTCGTGCTTGCGCTTGAGTCCGATCCCGTTCCGCAAGGGCGATGATACTGTCCGACTCCTGCAGATACGCTGCCATTGAAGGTTTCAGATCATTGAGAGCCGCCCGGATGTCCTTGTCGAGCGACAAACCTTCGTTTCGTGCCAACGCATTACGCATGCGGCCGGCGTGCTCGCCTGCATCGGATTGGGCGGTAGCCAGTGCCTCAGGCGTTGCAGCGTTCACCGCTTCGAGGACGTCAGCGCGAATCGCATCGTGCATCATGTCCGCTTCGTTGTGATTCCGCAACGAAGTGGTCGAAACGATGGTTGCTGCCTGTCGCGACTGCAATTGTGCGACAGTGACGTACCCGATCATCGCCAGCAAGGCGAGGGGTGCCGTTCCGATGAAACTAAGCAACAGCAGACGCCGTTTGATTGTCCACATAGAGACTCATGCATCCTCGGCGGCATAACAGGAAGCCGCTTTCGAAACTCATTCACCTTATCGGCCAACATCCAGCAAATCTTGAACGTGAGTACCTTCGTGGCGTTCTCGAACCCGAAAGTACTGCCGATAAGAGCGACAGATGAACCGCCTGCTGTGGGGTCTTTCCATCTCCGTCTTGCCACCACTCCTGGCGCAAAGCGATGTGGCTTCCTCCATCGCCGCGGCTTCCTGGCTGCGTCTCGGGGCCGAGGTACGCGCGCGAACGGAGCCCGAAGCGTTCGTCTTCTCCGGCGTCGCAATCTCGGATACAGCCACGTACACCCGCGTGCGGCTGCGTGCCGATGCCGCGCCCCGCACGTGGTTCCACGTCTCGGCGCAACTGCAGGATGCGCGTACGGTCGCGGGTCCGGCCGAGAAGATCGGCGAATACGTCGATAACCATCTTGACGTTCAATACCTATATGCCGACCTCGGAACGGAACGGGCGAGTTTGCGCATGGGCCGCCAGGCGCTGTCGTTCGGCGACGAACGCCTGCTAGGCGCGGACGGTCTCTGGGACAATCGCTCACAACGGTTCGACGGCGTTCGTTCGACTTTTCAAACAGGTGCCTGGGAATGGGACGTCTTTTCGGCAACACCAGTCGAGATCCGGCCGACGCAGTGGGACCCGGTCAGCGGTGCGGAGCGGCTCTCCGGCGCCTACGGGCACCGGTCAATCCGGAACATGGTCTGGGAGCCCTACATCTTCTGGAAGAGGACTCGGACGCCTTTGACGAATAACGCCATTGAAAGAGCCGACCTGTGGACGCCGGGCCTACGCGCGGCAATACCGGCCGGTTGGGGTTTCGATTCGGTTATCGAAATGGCCGTCCAACGAGGCATTGTTACGGAGAACAGGGTTTCGGCATGGGCAGGATATTGGGAGTTGAGCCGTCCGTTCAACGATGTTGAAGGCGCCCCGCGGCTGACGGTCAGTTACAGCTATGCGAGCGGAGACGGGAACTCGCGAGACCGCCGCAACGGCACGTTCAGCGATCTCTATCCCGCCGGTTTCAATGGCTGCGGCTTCTTCGAGCCGTTCGCCTGGCGAAACGTGCGAGATCTTCGCGCCGGGGCGGAGTGGACGATCTGGGGTGGATCGGGATTCGCTACGGAGTTTCATCGCTATTGGCTCGCGAATCTCGCGGATGGGGCGTACTTCGACGGTGGTCCCCCGGTGGTGTTCGATCCGGCCGCATCCTCGCCGAGCTTAGGTTCACGCCTGCTGTTTCGCGCCCGCCACAGCTTCGGTTCGCACTTCGATGCCGCTGCCGGATACGCGAAGTTCTTCCCGGGAAGATACCTGCAGCACGGTTTGTCTCTATCGCACAGCGCCTTTATTTCCTGGACGGCGCGATTGTAGCCAAAGCCTCTTGACATCGGCTCGTGCTTAAGATAGCTTAGTAAGCAATCTAAGTATGGCAAAGCCGGATTCTCTCCAAGGTTCTCTCGAACTTCTCGTTCTGAAAGTACTCGCCCGGCGGGCGCCTCTGCACGGGTACGCGATCATGACGGCCATCGAACAGATATCCGGCGAAATCCTTCGTGTCGAAGAGGGATCGCTATATCCGGCGCTGCATCGTATGGAGGAAGCGGGTTGGCTCAAGGCCGCCTGGGGCACCACCGAGGCAGGCCGCAAGGCGCGCGTTTACTCGCTCAGTGCCGCGGGCCAGAAGCAACTCGCGGCGCAGGAGTCGCGCTGGAACGAAGTAGTCGCCGCGGTGGGGCGAGTATTGAGGATGGCGTAATGTCCTGGTTCACCCGGATTCGAAACGCTTTCAGGAGCGATCGTCTGATCCGCGATCTGGATGAGGAAACACGGCTGCACATTGCGGAGGCTGTCGCCGCCGGACGCACGGAGGATGAAGCGCGCCGCGCCTTCGGTGGTGTGTTGCGAATGCGCGAGCGGAGCCGCGATGCCAAGGCGCTCGGCTGGCTGGAAGCGTTGATCTCCGACTTGAAAATCGGCGCGCGGCAACTGCGGAAGAGTTGGATGGTTTCGAGTGCCGCGATCGTCTCTCTAGCCCTACCTTCGCATCAAAGTTAAGTAAATCCGGGTTTTGGGCATCAATCATGTACGAAGAGGTCGGCTAGTCATACATGAAAGAAGTGTTGGCATCCAGCGGTCGAGGTCGAAGATTTTCACCGCCCGGCGCTGTTGGGCTGTCAGGTCCGGTGCAAGCATCACGGTCGCCCGACGCCCCGGCCCGCGCGTCGTCGTACGCACCAGGGTCGCGCGGACTTCGGCTAGCTCGCCCATCATCGCGAGGGCGGAGTTGCCTGTTCCAAGCGCGATCTTCGCCAGACTCACAAGCATCAGCCCAAGCACAGTGGCAAAGGTATGCAGACGTAGCGACCCGTCCGCCCACTGATGCGACGGTCCCCAGGGCACCACGCCTCCCTTCTTGGCCCGGCGGAACAGTTCTTCAACGTTCCACTGACCACGGAACCCGTGCACAATCCGGCCCGTGCTCCACAGGTGTTGATCCGTGCACAGCACCCGCCGTCCGAGCCGGGTCTTCTCCAGTTGGCGGCGCAACGCCGCATCTACATGCCAGCGTAAGGTCGGATTGGTGTCGCCTCCGCCGACCTTCGTCACCACGAAGTTCGACAAATGTTCGCGGGCAAGCGTCTTCTTTATCCGTTGCTCCAGGCTGCTGCGCGAGATGCGTTTCGCTTGCACCAGTCGATCCAGTTTGCCTAACTCCGCCTTCGCTTTGCGCAACGCCACCGCAATGCCACGTTTCTGACCCGCCAGCAGTTCCTGGCTCTCCACCACCACCAGCGTGCGGTCCAGTTTGCCGACCTTCGCTCGCACGCGCGCCGCGCGTACTTCGCTCAGTTTGCCAGTCAGCCACTTCATTGCACCTCGCTTGGCCGCCATCTGCAGCGCCTGTTCCGCAGCCGCATGTCCCAGCGGTAACGAGATCAGGCTGTAGTAGCCGGCCACGTCCAGATCCAGTTCCAACTGAGGACTCCAACTTCCGCCATCCCGCACCAGCGTCCGCTGCGCTCGTGGACGTCCCTCCCCCTCGTCCAGCGACTGGTGTAGCGCACTCAACCCATCCAGGCAGTCACCCAGCACGGTTTGATCCGAACTGTTCCCCGAATAGGTCCGGTATAGCAACGGCACGTGGCCCGTCTCGCTGACCAGCACGCCAAGCCCAACCACGCGCAGATCACGCCGTTTGCTCTTAGCATGCCCGCGACGCGCCAACTTGCCGGGTGTTACCGTCGCGATGTGGGTGTCGAAGTTGGTTGTATCGAACGCCAGCACGTCGGCTGAAAGCTCGAACCGGGCCACCGCCGCTTTCGCAATAGCTACCTGCGCTTGCTCTAATTGCTCATCACTGACCTGCTGGGCCACCCGATGGTATGCCTGTCCGCTGAATGCCGAAGATGGCAGACACGACAAGCGCGGCACGCTCTCATCCAGAAACTCCGCCAAGTCCCGCTTGGGTCCGGGCGAGCACGCCCGCTGGATGGCGACCGCCACAGCCAACTCGCCGACAGAGGGGCCGTCCTTGGCGCCCAGGTTGCCGCATGCCCGGTCGATGTGGGTTATCAGATCGAGTTGCTCGGCGACCCAAATCAGAGCGCCGACATCCCCAACGGCACGCGTACCCACGGTTCGCGTGGCGGCGAGATCGGCGACCGGCGCCGCTGTTGCCGGGCCAAGCACAATCTGGCGCGCAACCGAGCGACCACGGGCCGGGTCCCACACCGACTGGGCCGCGATACGATAGCGGCAGCCATTCACATCCCGTTCGAATACATGCATATCTTTCATGTAGCACATATTCGAGGCGAAAGCACGCGCTGACCATCTCTTACAGCACTGGAGCCACCGACAATGCCCTTTTGCCGTTCAGGAATGCGAAGGTAGGGCTAGCCCTCGCGATCGGATCCTGCACCGGCGCGTTTCGCCTGATTGACGCGATTCTCCTGCGCCCGCTGCCCGTAACTGAACCTGACCGTCTTCACTATTTGACGTACAGTTTCGTCGATCAGGCCGGAGCTCACCAGGAAAGCGATTCGTTCAGCTATCCGCTCTTTTCGCGGATGCGGGAGAGCGTCAAGGATGCAGCCGACCTGTTTGCTATCGGGTATGCCTCTCGCATCGGCGTCAGTTACGGCGACTACAACGAAACGGAAACGGTTCCTCGACAATATCTGTCAGGCGACACGTTCGCGATCTTCGGACTGAGGCCCGCGGCCGGTCGTCTCCTCAGCCCGGCCGATGTCGACAAGCCGGGTGCCCATCCGGTCGTCGTGCTTTCTTACGACTACTGGAATAGCCGGTTCGGCCGCGACCCGAAAATCGTAGGGCGGACATTTTTGAGCGGGACACAACATTACCAGATCGTCGGGGTCGCGCCCGAAGGGTTCACTGGAACCGAGCCTGGAAGCCTCACTGGCATTTTCGTCCCGATGACGATGAATGCCGAAGCCGTTCCGAGAGACGATTGGTCCTGGTTCCGCATCTGGATGCGGCCGCACCGCGGGGCGACCGTCGAGCAGGTCCGGCAACGGTTGCAGGCCGTTTTCGCCGGTTGGAAACGCGAGCGCCTCAAACTCTGGAGTTCCAGCACGCCGCGCGATCTCATCGACCAATACCTGAAGACCGAACTCGTTGTGCACAGCGCCCGCTCCGGCGCGTCGCACGTGCGCAATGACCTCGCGCGCGCCTTGGTGGTCCTTGCGGCGCTGGTGGGACTCATCCTGTTGATCGCGTGCGCGAACGTAGCGAATCTGATGATGGCCCAAGCGGCATCGCGCGCCAGAGAAATGGCATTGCGCGTGTCGATCGGGGCCGGACGCTTGCGTCTTTTCCAACTCGTCCTGGTCGAGAGCGCGATTCTCGCTGTCCTCGCGACGCTGGGCGGCGGACTGTTCGCGTGGTGGGCAGCCCCCTGGGTGGTCGCACATTCGACAACCGCCGAGGCTCCGCTTCAATTGATCTTGCCTGCCGATTGGCGCGTTCTCGGATTCGCTGCCGCGCTCACAGCTACGCTGCTGTTCGGCATAACCCCGGCGTTGCGGGCATCCGCCGTCAAACCCATGCAGGTGCTGCGGGGCGGGGAAGACCCGCATTCGAAAGGCCGCCTGATTCATACTCTGGTCGCGGCCCAAGTCGCGTTCTGTTTTTTGGTTCATTTCGTCGCCGGTCTTTTCGTTGTGACCTTCGACCGTCTCTCCCACCAGCCGCTCGGTTTCGTACCCCACCAGGTCGTGCTTCTCGAAACTAGGGTCGATGGCGATAAGAAGCAACCGGCTGAATATTGGGGGCAAATCGCCAGTTCGATACGGTCGATGCGCGGTGTCGATTCGGTGGCTACGTGCGGTTGGGCGCTGATGAGCGGGAACATCTGGGGCGGCGGTGTTCGGATTCCCGGCCAGGCTCCACTCTCGAAGGAAACCTATTTTCTCGCCGTCTCACCGGGTTTTCTGAACACCATGCGGATTCAGTTATTGGCGGGACGCGACTTCACAGCGCAAGAAAGTGCCGCGAGCGATCTGAACCCCGCCATCGTCAGCGAGGCTTTCGCGCGCCGCTACTTCAACGGTGCGAATCCCGTTGGGGGCTATTTTGAACGGGAGACGGAACGCAACCGGGTGGTCCGCCACCAGATCGTCGGCTATATCAAAGACCTGCGCTATCACGAGATGCGAGAGCCGGTACAGCCTGTCGTATTTCTGCCGCAGCGCGACGCCGAATCCTGGAGCACATTTGCCGTTTGCACCTCGGCTTCAGATCCGCTCTCGCTGATTCCTTTGTTCCGGCAAGAGGTCGGACGTTTCGGTCATGGCTTTCGTGTAACGAATGCGTTCACGCAGCGCGAACTCGTCGACGCCTGGACAGTCCGTGAGCGTCTCCTCGCCTCGTTAGCCACCTTCTTCGCGGTGCTGGCCCTGCTTCTCGCCGGTATCGGACTCTATGGAGTGCTCAACTACTCGGTGCTCCGGCGAAGAAAGGAGATCGGCATTCGCATGGCACTGGGTGCACGGGCCTGGAACATCGCCGCAACGGTCGGTTTTCAGGTTACGGTGATGCTGGCGGCCGGTTCCGCGGTCGGACTCGCGGTCGGGCTGTTCTCGCAAACGTTTTTGGAGAGTTTGCTGTATTCCGTCAAGGCCACGGACTCGCCAATCTTGGCGACACCCGTCACGATCCTGGCATGTACGGCTTTGCTGGCGGCGATTCCTCCCGTCATCGTCGCGGTCCGCACCGATCCGGCCAAGGCGCTACGAACCGAATAGTTCGCTGCGAGCAGTGTTCATTCCTTGTTACTTCGCGGCGGCCGCCCAAGGGTCGTAGGTCCCGACATCCCAGATGTGCCCCTCCGGGTCGCGGCACGTGAACCCTCGGCCCCCGTAAGGCTTGTCTTCGATATCGAACAGCACCTCCGCCCCCGCGGCCTTCGCTCGCGAATAAACGGAATCCGCATCGGCAACCACAAGGTATGAGCTGCGTGTCTCAGCCCCGCCGATCTCGTCCGGCTGTTTTCGATAACGTGCGTAATCGTTGTCCTTCACCGAGCCCAGCATGATCATTCCGCCGCCGAGCCTCAGTTCGGCATGCATGATCGAGTTCTCCTCAGCTCCGGGATACACCGCGTGACTTTCGAATCCGAAGACGTTGCACAGCCACTCGATCGCCTTCGGCGCATCGCGGTAGGCCATTCCCGGAATTACATTTGTGTGAGTCGCATTCGCGCTGACCATGCTCCCAGCCTCGCAAACTTGAACTCGATGTGTCTTGTACAAAATTGAAATCACCGAACAAAACGAGTCCGGGCGGACCATACGTGTCCGGCCCGCCCTTCGGGACTCACTCTGGCCGCAACATCACCGTGCCATTGAGAAGCTTCTCGAACCCCCCAACCACTGTGATCTTGTCGACCTTCTCCGCCACCTTCTCTAACGTCTCCAACTCCTTCAACCGCACCAGCAGAGGATTCTCCTCCAGCAGTTTGGCTGTATTGAGCAGCGAACGCGTTGCCGCGATCTCCTCGCGACGGCGAATCAAGTTGGCCTGCGCCTGCTTTTCCGCCGTCACTACGGTGTTCAGAATGTCGCGGATGTCGCCGGGAAGGATGATGTCCTTCAACGCGATGGCGCTAACCAGCACGCCCCGCGCCTCCATCTCACGGCGCACCTCGGCGGCAACCGTTTCACCAATGTCCACCTTCTCGGCCAGCACCTCCTCCAGCGTTCGCTTGCCCAACGTCTGCCGGACAGCAATCTGAAGCGTGCGGTACAGGTGCTCGTTGACGTCCTTTACACTCGCACGGGCAACCACGGGATTTGTCACCTCGTAAGTCACCGAGATGTTGACGCGCAGCGTCACCTTGTCCTTGGTCAGGATTTCCTGGCCTGGAACGTCGAGTGTTTGCAGCCTCGTCTCGAACAGTTCGATCCTCGGCGTCACTACAGCGCTCCAGAACCCGTACGTCCCAGGGCCAAGTTCGCGGACCAGGCGCCCATTGATGTACAGCAAGCCGCGCTTACCCTCATCGATCAACGCGCTTATCATCAGGGACTCCCGCCCCATCCGCGCCAGCGGTTCCACCAGCCTGGCCGGTACTTCCGGTGTTTCCCGAACGTCGATTCTGTCGAACGTCACCGCCACCGGGCCGATCCAAAACAGCACGCGCCTTCCGGGGCCGATCACCCGCGACAACTTCCCGTCTAGATAAATGATGGCCACCTCAGAATCCGCGGTCTCCACGATAGTGACGTACCGGGTCGCGACATCGCGACGCTCCTTCACTATGAAGTCCGCCCATTCACTCGCGAAGATCAACTCACGAACGTTGTGCCGCTCGAATTGCATTCTGGCGCCAAGGTTCACAAACCAGTACTTACCCGGTCCGAGTATCTTCTCGAACCGCCTGTCTCGAATCACTAGTGTAGTGTCCCACAAATAGCTGGACAAGAAATCAACCATGGGTCATAATCAGTCATGCCCCGCCTCATCGAGCCCCTCGTCCTCTCAGTGGACCAGTCCAGCGAACTCCAACGCTGGGTGGGAGCCTTGGGAACTCCACAACAGGTAGCGCTACGTTGCCGCATTGTCCTGGCACTTGGCGCTGGCAAAACGGAGATGGCGGTCGCCGCTGAGAACGGCGTGAACCGTAAGACGGTTCGTCTCTGGCGTGACCGCTTCCGTGGCGGTGGGCTCCAGGCGCTTTGGGAGATTGCTCCAGGCCGGGGCCGGAAGCCGAGTTACGACGCAACTCGAATCAAGGCCGTCATTGATGCCACTCTGCAAACCAAACCCAAAGGAAGCACGCATTGGAGCTGTCGGACGATGGCGGTGGCGCAGGGGATCGGCAAGTCCAGCGTGAGCAGGATCTGGCGTAGCCACAACCTCAAGCCACATCGAACAGAAACGTTCAAGCTGTCACGTGATCCCAGATTCCTCGAGAAACTCACGGATGTCGTCGGTCTTTATCTGAATCCTCCTGATCAGGCGATTGTGCTTTGCGTGGACGAGAAGAGCCAAATTCAGGCTCTGCAACGCACCCAGCCCGGGTTGCCGCTGAAAAAAGGGCGCTGCGGCACCATGACCCATGACTACAAGCGACACGGAACGACGACTCTGTTTGCGGCGCTCGATGTTCTCGCCGGTAAAGTCATCGGCGACTGCTATAAGCGTCACCGCCACCAGGAGTTTCTGAGGTTCCTGCGCCGCATCAACCGCGACTTCTCCGGCAAGGCGCCGCTGCACCTGGTGATGGATAATTACGGCACCCATGGAACGCCCGAGGTGAAGGACTGGCTCAACCGACATCCCCGCTTCAAGGTGCACTTTGTCCCAACCAGTTCCAGTTGGCTGAACCTGATTGAACGTTGGTTCGGCGAGTTGACCAGCAAAAGAATCCGCCGCGATTCCTTCTTGAGCGTCGATGACCTGATCGCCGCCATTAACGAATTTCTCGTCGCTTGGAACGAGAAACCCAGACCCTTTGTCTGGACGGCCACCATCGAATCCATAGTCAGCAAACTCGCGCGCTGCAGCCAAACCCTTGAACAGATCCAACCCGGTTGCACGGCTCCAAAGACCCGTAAACGAAAGACCAGCTAATTCGGGGACACTACACTAGCACGCGCTCGTTGTCTCCAACTAACTGCCGGCGCAGCATGAGAATCACCTCCTTTGATTGACTTACGTTTCATGATCGAGTCAGCCAGGCGTCTTTCCACGCGACCGCCGCGGGCCAACCTATAAGCCGGCTGCACAAAATACATCCCGCAGCCGGCATTTTCAGGCGAGCGCAAAGCGTAGATCCCGTCGCCGCGCAATCGAAACGCGATCGCACGACAGGAGAGACGCTGGCTTAACTCAGTTGATTGGCTGATTTGCTGTCAGCAAGTGTGGATAACGGGAGTCGAACCCGCGACCAATGGATTGGCGGTCCATCGCTCTACCGATTGAGCTATATCCCTGTGGGCGCAGAAGGATTCGAGCGCCGCCGGCATGCGGTGCTTCAGTGAAGCCGCACCAGCGAGGTGGTTCGAACCTCGGCTATTGGCGTACGTCGGCATGATTCCTCCAGCAGGAACGATATTATCCCACTTCTTCGTGGGTGTCAATAGACAAAACGCAATTTCCTATCGCAGTTACTCGCCGAAGTTGATTCGACTTACTGCATGTTACTCGAATACTCGAGCGTCACTGACTACCAAACCCGGCAAGCTTTAACCGGAGTCATCGGCTGACTTGGTTTACAGGAGAATGCCCGCGCGAAGGCTGGATCGTTTTGCAGTACGCCGTTGACGCGGTATCGCCCCGGAGAATGCGGGTCAACGGTTGCCAGCATTCTCGCCATTTCAGGGCGCGAATTCTGACACCAGATCTGTCCGTAGCCAAGGAAGAATCGCTGCTCGGGAGTGAACCCGTGGAGCTTCTGTTTCTGCCGACCGTCCAAGGCCTGCATCAGCGCCATATACGCGAGACGCACGCCTCCGTTGTCCGCGACATTTTCCCCCAACGTCAGTTGACCGTTCAACTTCACATCCGCCACCGCCGTGAACTGCGAATATTCGTTGGCGACGCAGGCGGCGCGCTCTTCGAACGCCTTCCCGTCCTGCGGAGTCCACCAGTCGCGCAGATTGCCTTTCGCATCGAACCGGCGGCCTTCGTCATCGAACCCGTGTGTGAGTTCATGCCCGATCACAGCGCCGATGGCTCCATAGTTCACCGCGCTGTCAACGTGGTTGCTGTAAAACGGAGGCTGAAGTATCCCCGCCGGAAAATTGATGTCGTTCATCTGCGGGTTGTAGTAAGCGTTTACCGTGGGCGGCGACATCGACCAGCGTCCGCGATCCACCGGTTTCCCGATTTTCGCCATCTCGTAGCTGACCGCCCATGACTGCAGCCGAAGCACATTCCCCAGCGCGTCGTCCCGCACGATTTTCACCGAACTGTAGTCCTTCCACTTGTCCGGGAAACCAATCTTGTTGGCGACCGCGTGCAACTTCACAAGGGCCTGCTTCTTCGTCTCCGGCGTCATCCACGCGATCGATTCGATGTCCCGCTGCATAGCACTCTCGATTTGCCGCACCATCTCGAGCGTACGCTGCTTACCTTCCACACCGAACGTTTTGTCTACGTACTTCTGCCCCAACGCATCCCCGAGCAGGTCGTCCGTGTAGGAGACGCACCGTTTCCACCGCGGCTTCATCTGCTGCGCACCCGCGAGAGTCTTCGAGTAGAAATCCCAGTCCGCTTCTACGATTGGCTCCGAAAGCAGCGGCGCGGTGCTGTTCAGGACGTGCCAGCTCAGATACGTCTTCAGGTCGTCGAGCGGGTTCTGCACCATCACTGATTCGATCTCGCGCATGAATGGCGGATATGCAACGTTCAAGCTCTTGAGCTCCGGCAGCCCCATGCCCGCGAAGAATTTATCCCAATCGATTCCCGGGCTGAGGGAGACGAGTTCATGGACCGAATACTTGTGATAGACATTGTTCGGGTCGCGGCGGGATACACGGTCCAGCGAATGTTGGGCAAGGCTGGTTTCCAGGCGCAGAACCGTTTTGGCCTTTGCGGCGGCAGCGGCCACCGGTTCGCCCGCGAGTTCGAACATGCGCTGCACGTGGGCAAGAAACTTCTGACGGATCTCGACGCTCTTGGCGTCGGTTTTCAAATAATAGTCGCGGTCGGGCAGCGAGAGGCCGCCTTGGTCCACCCCGGCGACCATCTGCGTCGCGTCCTTGGCATCCTGCTCCGCGTCGATCACGAAGAACGGCCGGATCTGTTGGCCCTGCAGAGCAACTAACTCGCTGGTAATCGCGCCCTTGTTCGGAAGTTTGGCGATTTCGTCCAGCAGCGGACGAATCGGTTCTACACCTCTGCTGTTGATGCCCTTTTCATCCATGCACGAATGAAAGAAATCGCCGATCTCGCGATCGATCGGGATCCGCTTTGAGTCATCGGCTTCGTCCGCCGACAGGATCTGGTGCAGTATTTCACGGTTACGTTCCAACAATTCGCTGAACCGGCTCCAGCGCGATTCATCGGGTGGAACGGGATTGTTCTTCATCCATGTGCCGCACGCATACTGATAGAAGTTCACACAAGGATCCGCTGAGCTGTCAATCGCCTTCAGATCTAGGCCGCTGCTCAGGGCGGTCGGGGTGGATGCCGGCTGAGCTACAAGAAAGGGTGTAACTGAAGTAAGTGCGAGTGCAACGACGATGAAACGGACCATAAGTCCAGTTTACGATGCAATGGCTCACTTACCGGCTGCTGTGCCTACTTTCGCCAGTACGTATGGACCCTCCGGAATGACCGCGATTCTCGATCCGGCGGGGAGTCCATCCACCAGGTCGCGGACGGCATCCGCCATGCTGCTGAACGCGGGACCCCACAGCTTTGACAACAGCGACGGCGGCATTCCCGGCAAGCAGAAGGACACTCGGGCCCGCCGCGCCACTAATGCGAGTTTCTCCAATTGCCACTGGTCCACCACTACCGAACGACTCTCGATCGCGGCGAGGTACTCGAGGGGATCGACATATTCCTCGCACATGCGCGCGAACTCCGGACCGCCAGTGCCTTCCTCGCAGGCACCGGCCAGCAGAATACGCCCGTTCGGCCGCAAAATATGCGACGCCGCGGTGATCCCCTTGATCGTCTGGTAGTAAGTGAGGTCGAGCGGATATCCGGCGCCGGTCGTGATTACTGCGTCCACGGGCCCATCCAGTTCCTCGAGCAGTGCGCGAGAGACAAACTCGACACCGCGTCTGTGCGCCTCTATAGGATCGCCTGCAAAAACGCCGGCGATGCTCCGGTCCCGCGCCAGCGAAACATCGACCATGAATCCGTGTCCCGCCATCGCGGCGATCTCGACCAGTTCCCGGTGCAGCGGATTCGCCTCGATGGAACCCTCCACCGCCAACGGTTCGCGCATGAACTTTGGACTGTGCAGGACCTTGATCGTCTCCTGCGCAGCCAGCCCCGGGACCACCAGTTTTCGGCCGCCCGAGAAGCCGGCCATCAGGTGGGGTTCGATGAACCCCAGCGTGAGGCGAACGTCCGCGCGGACGAAGCGTTCGTCCACAAAAGCGGGCGTACCGGAGCGGGTCACGCCGAGATAACGATGATCCGACAGCGTTCGCGCATCATGATTCTCCACGCGGTAGGTGCCCGCTATCTCCGCTCCGACGATTTCTTTGATCTCGCGTTCCGAAGCCGGACGGTGAAGCCCCGTCGCAATCAGAATCGTGATCTGGTCGCGCGCAATTCCGGCCTGCTCGAGCCTCCGCAGCACCGGAGGCAGCACGGTACGGTTCGGGGCAGGACGTGTGATGTCGCACACCGAGATCGCCGCCGATCGTTTGCCGCGGGCGAACTCGACGAGTGGCGCCGCCGCGACCGGCTCATCAAGTGCCCGCTCTATCTCCGCGGCTGCATCGCCAAGCGGACGCGCGGATTTCGCCTCCAGCACTATGTACTCGAAGCCGTCGGGAAGTTCGATCGGGAGCCCTTGCTTGCCGAACGCGAGATGAACCGTAGTCGCCATGTTTGTATTCTGACAGCACGCAGGGTATATCGACGTATTACCGCGAGAAAAGCGCTATTGACGTTCTGGCGACCAGCCCCAACCGCGCTCGATACGGAAGAGAAAATGCTGGCGAGTGATCTCGGCTTCGGCCGCGATCTCGTGGCGGGCTTTGCCTCCAGCGGCGGCGCCTGCGTCCGCGCGCACCTGCCAGTTGGATAACACCTGATCCAGAACTTTCAGTGACGCCAGCGGAGCCAAAAATATATAGGTGCCGTTGGTGTCGCCCGAGATCACCTGGTATCCAAGTTCCGGGCGGTCCGCATTGATGTTGTCCAATGCCGCGCGGCGCAACCGGATCAACTCCGCCAGGTCGAGATCGAAACCCGGCCGTGTGCGATAAATGGATGCCTGAAGGTATCGTGCCCTCGGCATCAGTTTGATCGCCTCCTCCGGGCGGTAGCTCAGCCCATGCCGGAACACCGCCAGTAGCGAAACAGCGCCGGAGTCCGTGTCCGCGCGCCCCGATTCGGGCAAAGCCTTATCCATCTCTTCGAGCGCTTCGAACGAGCCGAGTGCTTCGACGAACCAGACCTGCGAACTGCCGGTGATCGACTTCATCCCGGTCACTTCGATGGCCGGGTTCGCCTGCCTGTATACCTCAGTGCGGCTGGCGGGACCGCTTTCGCTCCGAACGATCCGTATCAGAGTCAGCGGATCACCTGGAGATTGCGCGCTCAGAGCGCCTGATAAAAGGACAAACAGGGTTACGGTTCTCATTGAGGACTGCTGACCGTATTTCAACACACCGGCGTTGGTGCGATACCGGCACCTTCGCTTCGCTCGCGCGAATAGAATGTGAGGTGACAGGGTTCTATGAAAGCGAAATTCGTCCTGACTATAGCGGCGCTTGCCTGTATCGTCGCATTCTGCGCCGCCGATCGCGTCTCCTGGGTCAAGTTATCCAGCAAAAGCGGCGACCTCCCCGAACCCGGCCCTTCTGTGCAGCAAACCGGAACTATCATCGGCGATTTCGATAAGAACGGGATTACCGACTTCGTCATAACCGCGCGTGCCACCGCGCCGGCGATGATCTGGTACCGGCGTGGAAAAGGCGGCTGGGCAAAATACGTCATCGAAGACGCGCTGGTTCCGATCGAGGCCGGAGGCACTGCGGCCGATGTCGATGGCGACGGCGATCTCGATATTGTTGCGGGCGGCGATTACAGCAGCAATGAAGTCTGGTGGTGGGAAAATCCAGCGCCGAAGTTCAATGCCAGAGTGCCGTGGAAACGCCGCATCATCAAGCGGGAAGGGAAGGGACAACATCACGACGTCCTTACCGGTGATTTCAACGGCGACGGCCTCCCCGAGCTCGTGTTCTGGAATCAAGGTGCCCAGACGTTATTCATGGCCAACTTCCCGAAAAATCCCCAAGCCACTGAACCCTGGCTCTACCGCGAAATCTTCAAGAGCGAGAGCATTTCAGAAGGACTCGCGAAGGCCGATATCGACGGCGACGGCATCGACGAGATCGTCGGTGGCGGGCGCTGGTTCAAGCGGAACCCGGATGGATCCTTCACGCCTCACATTATCGACGACTCGCAGCGATTCACACGTGCGGCAGTGGGACAGTTGAAAAAAGGGGGTGCGCCCGAAGTGGTCTTCGTGTCGGGCGATCGTACCGGCCGTTTGAAATGGTACGAACTGGAGGGCGGCACCTGGACCGGGCACGACCTTCTGGGCGAAGATGTCATTCACGGACACAGCCTGCAGATTGCCGATATCGATCACGACGGCAACCTCGATATCTTTTGCGCCGAAATGGGGAAGTGGACAGAAAAAGCCGCTGCGCCCGACAATCCCGACCCTCGGATGTGGATCCTCTTCGGCGACGGTCGAGGTGATTTCGAAAAAACGGAATACCACACGAAGCTTGGCAGTCACGAGTCGAAAATCGCCGATTTCGATGGCAACGGGACTCTCGACCTGCTGATCAAGCCGTACAACCACGATGCTCCGCGTGTCGATGTGTGGCTGAATCAATCCACGCAGCGAGTCTTTCAAGCTCGATAGGTCCTGGCGGATGACCGTCGTGCGTTTGGCCATCGCCGCTGCGCTGCTTTGCACGATTGAGATCCGTCCCCTTGGATCGGAAACACTCGAAGACGTGATCCGCGCGGCGAACGTACCGGCCGGGCCGTTCTCGAAATCGGAGTTGCGCCAGAAGATCGCCGGCTACGGTGTCTCGAAGGGCCGCCCGTTTCTGCTTGCATATTATGTGGACGACGGTTCGGGTCAGCTTCGCCCGCCCTTACACGTGATCCGGTACGACCCCGGTTCGAAGAAGCTCAGGCGGGCCAATTTCGGCGAAATCAAGGCGCTCTTTCTAGACGAGATACGGATGAATTGCCTCGGCTCCGCTCTCGACATCAGCGAGTTCGACGGGATAGTTTATATCGATACGCATTACAACCCGTCCGCTGGCTGCGTCATCGTGCTGTCTTCCGCGCTGGAACTCAAAACCGCGATCTCGGGGTGGCGCCTGGGCGTCCTCGGCGCTGAATACGCGGTGATACGGCGGAGCGAAGTTCACTTCATGTCCGTGCATCCGCTGCACCTCACTGTCTACGACGTAGCGGGAAATCGATCCACCGATATCTACCCCTACAAAGGTGATCCGCAACGGCTCCGGTATTCGAAAATGATCGCGCCGCTCATCTCCAAGGATTGGTGCATGAAATACAACGCTCAGTGCGACCCCGAAAATTTCGACGTAGACCTTCAAGGCCTGTTGGCCGTAAATCCATCGGTACGGCTGTTCGGTTTTCAGGCGATCTTCGATGCCGCAGGATTCGGAGATACGGTCCCACGCGCGGTGCATCCGCAAGCCGTGTTATATGTCTTCCGGGAGCGCCGTGCAGGATGGGAACACCGCGAGTACGAAGCCCGCGAGTTTCAACAACTGTTTGGCAGCCTCAACCTCGAGGATCTGATTAGAGACAGTCCCGATCGTCTCTTTGAATCACGCCAGCCTCACTGAAACCTCAGCGTACGAAGCATTTCCTCAAAGACGCGCTGCGATGCGCTGCGTTCGCTCTGCGGCGAAATGAATACGAGGTAGAACAGACCTTGGGGCCGCGCCACCGTCACCAGCGTATCCGTTTCCGTTTCGCCCTGATACGGCGACCGCGAGTGGAGCGTTGTTATGAGCGCGGGCTGTCCGTCCACGGTATCCCGCCGCTGTCCCTGCGACGACATTTCAGGATTTTGCCGCTGGAGGTTGCGAATCAAGGTGGCCGTATCCCGCGATAAGTCGGCTTGCCCGTTCTCCGGGAAATAGTAACTGATCATCAAACCGTAGCCGACCGATACCCCACTATTCGCGCTGTCGAACAGCGCATCGCGGGGCGCGATCGTGACCGCCGGCGAATTCGAATCCCCGAACGTCTGCCAGTTGTCGGGATAGCTGATCGTGTAAGCGTTGGTGCGGTACTCGCGAAAGCTTGTTGAAGGCCGGACCGACGGAGTTTGAACAGCGTGTCCGTCCGAGTAGGAACTCTTCAACTGACCCTGATTCGGGAGATGTTTGACAAGATCTTTGATTCGATCGAACTCGGCGCTGTTCTCCCGGTAATTGCGGCGCGGCATCTGTTGAATCTCGTGCTCCACGGCTGTTACGCGATTGCCGGGGTTCGGATGGTCGGACAGGAATTGCGCCAGCCCGCCGCGCTGCCCGCTTTCAGCCTCCAGCTTTTCGAAGAACCGCGCCATCTCAATAGGGTTGTACCCGGCGTCGGCCATGATAAGCGCCCCGTTGTAATCAGCCTGCGATTCCGCGCTGCGGGAGAACTTCAGTAGCACCGAGTTGGCACCAAGCCCGATGCCTGCCTGCGCCAGGCCGCTGAGCACACTGTGGCCGCCGCCCAGAATTCCTCCGGCGATCATCGCGGGAATCTGAATGAGGTTTGCTTTGCTCGCCTGGTTGGTCGCGTGCCTCAACTCTATGTGCGACATCTCGTGTGCGAGCACACCCGCCAATTGCGCTTCGTTATCCGCCGCTTCAATCAATCCGGTGTTCACGTACACGGGGCCCCCGGGAAGCGAGAACGCATTGATGTTCTTGTCGGCCACCAATTCGAACGTATACGGCCAATTCCCTGCGTACTTCGATTGAGCCAGCCGGTGTCCCAGGTCGGACAAATAGCGGCTCACCTCCGAACTGTGAATGACGTGCATCTGGCGCTCCACCTGCGCCTGCGCCTCTTTGCCTAACTGTACGTCCTGCTGCGCGGAGAACAAGTTCCAGCCTGGCTTCGGCGGCTCGATTGCTGCAAACAGCGAAACTGCCAGCCCGGCGAAGACAGTCATCGCGAGTGCCGGTTTTTGCATCTCGATCCGCCTCCTTCTGCGTGTGTGATGCCCTTGTTCTAAAAAGCGTTACACGTTACAGGCAAGGTATAATTTCGACATGATTAAGCCCACGGCGAAGATATGGCACGACGGAAAATTCATCGACTGGAACGATGCGACAATCCATGTCCTTTCACACGTAACCAGCTATGGAAGTTCCGTATTCGAGGGGATCCGCTGCTACGAAACACAGTCCGGTCCAGCCGTATTTCGCGCCCGTGAGCACGCGCGCCGGCTCAGAGATTCGGCGAAAATCTACCGCATGGAACTGTCGTACAGCATCGACCAGTTAGTGGAGGCGATGCTCGAGTTAGTCCGCATCAATGGCCTGCGCTCATGTTACGTGCGCCCGCTCGTGATTCGCGGCTATGGCAACGTCGGAGTTCTGGCAACGAAAGATAATCCGATCGAAACGTACATGGCCTGCTGGGAATGGGGCAAATATCTCGGCGAGGAAGCGATGGCACAGGGCGTCGATGTCTGTATCTCCAGTTGGACCCGCATCGCCCCAAACACTCTCCCGGCGCTCGCCAAGGCCGGCGCGAACTACATGAACTCGCAGTTGATTCGCATGGAAGCGAATGTGAACGGATACGCGGAAGGTATAGCGCTGGACGATTCGGGATACGTGAGCGAAGGCTCAGGTGAGAACGTCTTCGTAGTGCGTGACGGCCGCATTCTGACGCCCCCGCTGGGAGCTTCGGTCCTGCCCGGCATCACGCGGCAAAGTATCATTGAACTCTCCGCCGCGCTTGGTATTCCGCTCGCCGAAGCGCCAGTCCCGCGCGAACTGTTGTACATTGCCGACGAAGTGTTCTTCACGGGCACTGCCGCCGAGGTAACTCCGATCCGTTCGGTGGATCGCATCACCATCGGCAGCGGACGCCGCGGGCCGATCACGGAGAAACTGCAGCGCGAGTTCTTCGCGATCGTGCAAGGCGAGAAGGAAGATCGTTTCGGTTGGTTGACGCCGGTTAGCGAACCCGTAAGCGTGCGATAGGCGGCGAGGCTGAACGGAAGATGATCGATCCGCAGGTGACGGCCAAGACGTCCACCTCCCCCGAGATTCTACGCCCGGGCCGCACCTGCAGAGGATCTGCAACTGTTGTATCAGCCGGAGTGCGGTTTGGCCAGAGTAAATCGCCCTCTCGCCGCCGGTTTTCAACAGTTATTTCCCTCACGAATTCAGCGGTTTACGATCCGGCGGTTGTGGGATTGTTGTGCATAAAACGAGAACTCTATGAAATGTAGCGGCATCGATGCGGCCTCGGGCGAGGCAGTGCAGGTATCGGCCGGCACGGTGATTGATGGAGTCGATCATCTGATTGCGCCCCAAACGGACCTTCCTTTCATTGCGCCCGGATTCATCGACATTCAGGTGAATGGATTCGCGGGCGTGGATTACTGCTCTCCCGAATCCGCGCAAGAGAGAATCGGACAATCGGTCCAGGCATTATTCGCTACCGGTGTTACGCGCTTCTTTCCAACCGTAATCACCGGATCGCCGGATAATATCACGGGAGCGCTGCGCAACCTGGCTCGAGCGAAAGAGACCCTGCAGGAAGGCCCCGCCATGGAGGCGTTCCATGTGGAGGGTCCGAATATCTCGCCCGAAGACGGCCCGCGCGGCGCGCATCCGCAACGCTGGGTGCGCCCTCCCGATTACGACGAGTTCCAGCGCTGGCAGGAAGCGGCCAACGGCAACGTGCGTCTGGTGACCGTCTCGCCGGAGTGGCCGGGCACGCCTTCTTATATCGAACGGCTCGTACGGGAAGGTGTGGTCGTCAGTATCGGACACACGAAAGCGGACGCGCAGCAAATCGAGGATGCAGTGAACGCCGGAGCGACCCTCTCCACGCACATGGGCAACGGTGCGCACTCGATGCTGTCGCGGCACCCCAACTACATCTGGGAACAACTTGCGCAGGACCGTCTCGCCGCCAGCTTCATTGTCGATGGCATCCACCTCGGCGCCGCATTTCTGAAGGTCGCATTACGTGCGAAGGGCACCGAACGCGCGGTTCTCATCACCGACGCGGTGATGCCTGCCGGATGCGAGCCCGGCCCTTACATGCTGGGCGAAGTGGAGGTGGAACTCCACGAGGATCGCAGCGTCCGTTTGCGCGGTGGAACTCGCCTTGCCGGATCTGCCCTGACCATGGACTATGGTGTCGCGAATGTCATGCGCCTTGCCGGAGTTAGCCAGCGGGAAGCGATCGCGATGGCGACAGTCAACCCGGCGCGCGTCGGCCGCATCGCGGGACGGCAGCGGGGGTTATCGGTGGCCGAACGCGCGGATCTCATCGTCTTTCGAAAAGACAAGGAGACGGGAGCCATTCGAGTGCTGGAAACGTATCTCGGCGGCGAACGTGTATACGCAGCGGCAGCTTGAAACTCACGGGTTGAGGTACCGGCTCACCGTGGGATTCAGCAATGCCTGAATCTCCGGCTTCTCCAGATCTCCTCTGCGAACGACACTCGCGTGCAAGTCGACTCGCTTCGCGGGTGTGCGCCCGCGCAGCTTCGTCACCAGCATGCGGACGGATTCGAATCCCATGCGAAACGGGTCCTGCACGACGATCGCGTCGATAACGCCGGATCGAAGTTCCTCCACCAGCCGGTCGTTCGCATCGAATGACACGAACCGCGTTTTCCCGGCGCGGCCTGCGGATTTCAGCGCGAGCGCGGCCCCCATGCTGCTCGGCTCCGACGTTGCAAACAACCCATCGAGATCGGGATTCGCCGCCAGAATGTTTTCCGCGGCAGCCCGCGCCTTCGAGGCGTCCGACATCCCGAATTGCCGGGCCACGATCTTGATGTCGGGATAGTCGGTCTGCATCAGTTCGTCGAATCCTTTCTCCCGATCCATCGTCGATTCGCTTCCCGGTGCATGCATCAACACCGCAACACGCCCTTTGCCGCGCAGCAATTCGGCGAGCGCGCGTCCGCCGAACTGGCCGGCTTCGTAGTTGTTCGTTGCGAGAAACGTGGTGTAGTTCAGAGAATCGATGCCTGAGTCGAAAACGGCCACGGGGATGCCGCTCGCCATAGCGCGGTCGATCGGAGGGATCAGTGCATTCCGCTCCGCCGCTGCCACGGCGATCCCGCTGACCCGGCGCGCCACCATGGAATCGACAATCTGCACTTGCCGGTCAAACTCCGTCTCCTGGGCGGGGCCGTTCCACACGATATCGACGTTCAATTCCTTGCCTGCGGCCAGAGCTCCCGCCTGAACCGAAACCCAGAACAGGTGAGACGTGGCTTTCGGGATTACAGCGATCACCTTCCGGCGAAAACTTGTACACCCCGCCGGAAATGTGGCGGCAGCCGGAAGCGCGGTGAAGAATTGACGCCTGCTCAGCACGAACATATCCGTAAAGCTGCTTCAGGAAGGCGGCCTCTCCGCGCCAGGATCGCTGAACCTGTGGATCGTCGTTCGTGCATTAGCTCAGATTTTAGCAGTCCGCGATGAACCCTCTGCTGAGGGAGCCTCAACCGTCCTTCGGGGCGCTAATTTGCCACCGCGTCTCTTTGCACCCGAAAACCGCCATTCGAGTCGGCTCAAAGTGAATTAGCCGACTCATCGATGTTACGATTCAGTAACAGATGCGTTTCAGTCTTGCGATAGCCTTCTGCTGCGCATGGGGAGTTAGCCAGGCACAGGACGCTACCGCGCGGCAGGGGGATTTTCATCTCGGGAGAGTTCTTCTCCGGCCTTCCGGCTTCTTCGATGTGATCGCAGAAGGGCGGTCGGAAACTACTGGCGATACGATTAGCACCCGCTTCTCTTTCATTCCCCTCACTGAAAACACACCTTCGGAGACTCTATGGTCCTTTTCTCACTCCCGAATCGCGCTCCATGGCGAAACACCTCTCGCAGCCGGGATACTGACCGGTTATCTCGAGGCCGATTTCCTGACGCCGAAGGGAGACGCACCCTGGCGCTGGCGGCAGTACTGGGGTGAGTACAAGCAGGGCAAATGGAGCATCATGGCCGGCCACGGCTGGAGCCTTTTGCGTCCAAACCGCCGCGGACTTACCAGTGAAACGGCTCTGATGAACACGATGGTGATCGAACCCGCGTACCACGTGGGTTTGATCGGCGTGCGACGGCGGCAGGTGCGCCTCACCCGTGAACTGCCGCATGGCATGGAAGCGGCCATCGAGTGGGAAAGCGGCGGAAGATATCTTTTCAAGATCGTCGAGGATCGTAAGCGAGCCCACCTGGAGGCCGGTGTAATGGCGGGAACTCGCGGGCGGCGGGGAGTGATGCTCGCCCACTTGGTCAAGCTGAACTCCAGGCTGCAGCTCGTCGGGCAGCAGTTCGCGGCACGCGGCGAAGGCCCGGAGGCACTCGGAATTGTTCCCGACCGTGTTCCTGTCTGGTCGGTGATCGAAGGACTGGAGGCTCCCGTTGCCAAATCGATGACGCTGTTCGCTTACGCGGGCGGCGTCGACGGAGGCCGCCTCCGGCCAAGCGACAATCACCTCGAAGCCCAATGGACTGTAGGCGCGCACCGCCGCATTTTCGCCAATCCGCAAGGCACCCTGTTCCTATCCGGGCAGGTTTCTCAAATCGCGCGACAGATCTGGGACGGACGAAACGGCCACTTGAACTATTGGATGACCTCCGTACGCTACGTCTATCCGTCCGCTCCGTAGATGCGTATGGGTCAGCGTCAGTCGAGGTGGAACACCTCGGGGATGGTGGCCATCTGCTCGTCCGCATGTCTGCCGGGAACACCCTCGAAGAACTTGGCCATCTCCGATTGCCAACGCGCATTGACGTCCGTTTCGGCCATTAGTCTTAAAGCGCTGTCGAAATCGGGGGTCTCGACGTAGCCGATCAGCAGTCCGTCCTCCCGCAGAAACAGCGAATAGTTGTGCCAGCCGGTGCGGTGGAGCGCCGCGAGCATGTCGGGCCACACAGCGCGATGTCTTTCCTTGTACTCGTCCAACCGGTCTTTCTTCACTTGTAAGGTGAAGCAGATACGCTTCAATTCGGGTTCAGCCATTCTGGCTCATCATAATTCATCTTCATCCACGCCCCGTTCCCCCGTCCGTGAGAAGAACTTTCCACGCATTGGACTAGTAGACAGGCATGGGCGCCGGCCTCTCTTCTCATGTCGGGCCCGGCCAGCCGATCGCGGAAAGGAAAACAAGGCCAATGCTGCCGTGGGAGTCGCGCTACTTGACCGGGATCACCTCCATCGATTTGCAACATCGCATTTTAGCGGACCTCACGAACGACGTTCATCGATTGGCGCAGACACTCGATCAGCGGGCTATCGAGCAGAGTCTTTCGGCCCTGCAGCGATACGCGATTTTCCATTTCGGTTTCGAGGAGCGTCTGCTTAAATCCCGCGCCTACCCTGAGTTAACAGCGCACCAAGAGGAGCATGCCAGTTTGCGACGACAACTCGCGGCCATTAAGGACGGCGTCGTCCTGGGGCAGCTCCCGCTGGACCGGAAGGTCATGAATTTCCTGGAAGGCTGGGTGATCCATCACATCGTTTCGGCGGACGCCCGATGGGCGCTTACGCACGGATTTATTCCCAGCCGCCCGAGCCGCAGCAACCTGCCTGACGCTTTTGGAAGCAACTTCAGCACCGTGGCGGGACGATGAGCTGAAGCGCCGTATATCCTCGCGTCTCCTTTTGAGCCTCTGGGCCGAATTGCGTCAACCGTGTAAGCTGCCCCTCTTGATAACGTCATTAGATTGATGTACAGTGTTAAGTAATTTTACGACGTACCATTTTCTATTGCTGTCACGCACTACTGGGAAGAGACACTGACATGACCAAAAACATCCCCGTCGCGTTCGTATTTTTCGCTGTGGCGCTCGCCTGGGCAGCGTCCGGCTACCACGTTAACTTTCAAAAACCTGCCGTCGTGAACGGCACGGAAATCAAAGCCGGCGACTACAAACTCGAACTCGACGGGAACAAGGCCATTCTGAAGCACGGGAAGACTGCGGTTGAAGCCGACGTTGTGGTGGAGACTGCACCCGGGAAGTTCGCCAGCACCAGCGTGTGCTGCCTCGGTGAGGATGGCAAGTATCGTCTCAAAGAGATCCGCGTAGGCGGAACCGATAACAAGGTCACCTTCAAACAGAATTCCGCGGAAGAGAATTCTGGACTGGTGGCAGGCAAGTAGCTGCATCCCGCCAGACCCGCAGCTACATCCACCAGTTCCATTCGGGCGGGACACTCACCCCTCAGAGTTGTCCCGTCCTTTTTGTTTTTCGGGCGTCCCTTACATAGCCCTCACCGTCACCCGGCGACAGGGCCCGCGTCCCCTGGTGTACACTGCGGTTCACGAAAGGAATGCCGTCATGCACATCAGACCTTCTCTTGCGGCCGCTGCCGCCGCGCTCGCCGGATTGTCTATGACAGCCGCTAACGGAGCCGGCGGCCCTGTGCAGTATCCGGCAACGAAGAGGGTCGATCACGTCGACGTGTACCACGGGGTGCGAGTACCGGATCCCTATCGCTGGCTGGAGGACGACCGCTCGGCGGAAACGGCACAGTGGGTGGAGGCCGAAAACAAAGTCACCTTCGCGTTCCTTGATCGCATCCCGTACCGGCAGAAGGTGAAGCAACGGCTGGAGCAGTTGTTTAACTATCCCCGCTACACACTTCCGAAGCATCGCGGCGACTATTTCTTCTTCACGAAGAACGAGGGACTGCAGAATCAGAATGTCGTCTATCTGCAAAAGGGAATCGATGGGAAACCGGAAGTGCTGCTCGATCCCAACAAGTTGTCGCCCGACGGCACAGTTCGTCTGGCTCTGTTCGAAGTTTCGAAGGACGGCCGCTATGCCGCGTACGCGCTTTCCAGCGGAGGCTCGGATTGGCACGAAATCCACGTGATGGACGTTTCGTCCCGCACCGAACTTTCCGACAGGCTGCTCTGGAGCAAAGCCTCCGGCATCGCGTGGGCGGGTCATGCGTTCTACTACAGCCGGTATCCCGCGCCGGAAAAAGGTCACGAATTATCGTCGAAGAACGAGTTCCACAAAGTGTATCTGCACCAGGTGGGGCATCCCCAATCCGACGATGAACTGATCTATGAAGATAACGCCAACCCGCAGCGGTTCCACAATATCGAGACCACCCCCGACGAGCGTTTCGCGATTCTCTACATCTCCGATCGCGGGAAGGGCAAAGATGGAAATGCCGTCTATTGTCAGGACCTCGCGGCCGGCGAAAAGACATTCGCGCCCGTCATCGCCGAAATCACCAACGACGAGTACGAAGTCGCCGGCAGCGCCGGAACGCGGCTGTTCATCCGCACGAATCATGAGGCGCCGAACGCAAAAGTGGCAGCCTTCGATGTCGCGTCCGGTTCGTGGAGCGATCTGATTCCGCAGCAGCCCGATCCCATTCGCGGCGTGAATCTCGCTGGCGGCAGGATCGTTGTGCAGTCCTCAAAAGACGTAACCAGCCGCATTTGTGTCTACGGTATGGACGGCCGTAAAGAGAATGAAATCGAATTGCCGGGCCCCGGCACCGCCGACGAGGTCTCTTCGGAGCCCGACGATCCCTTTCTCTTCTACCAATACGCTGCGCTCAACTACCCGGCCACGATTTTTCGCTACGACATCGCCGCCCATAAGAGTTCGGTATTTCGTGCGCCGGTGATTCCGGGGTTCGATTCGGCCGAACTCGAAACCCGGCAGGTGTTCTATACCAGCCGGGACGGCACTCGCGTCCCCATGTTCCTCGTCTACAAAAAGGGACTGAAACTGGACGGCAACAATCCGACGCTCCTGTATGGTTACGGCGGCTTCAATATCACCAATCATCCGAACTTCCAGTCCGCGCGTCTGGCGCTGCTGGAACAAGGCTTCGTCTACGCGAGCGCCTGTATTCGCGGCGGCGGCGAATATGGCGAAGCGTGGCACCGGGCCGGGATGAAACTCCAGAAACAGAATGTCTTCGACGATTTCATCGCTGCCGCCGAGTGGCTGATCGCGAACAAGTACACTTCGCCCTCGAAACTCGCCGTACAAGGTGGTTCGAACGGCGGTCTGCTCGTCGGCGCCGTCATCAACCAGCGGCCCGAGTTGTTCCGTGCCGCACTGCCGGCCGTCGGCGTTATGGACATGCTTCGGTTCCACAAATTCACGATCGGGTGGAATTGGATCGCGGACTACGGATCCAGCGACAACGAGGCGGAATTCCGGGCGTTGTATGCCTACTCGCCGCTCCACAATGTCCGCCCCGGAGTGAGGTACCCGGCAACGCTGATCACCACAGCCGACCATGACGATCGCGTCGTGCCCGCGCACTCCTTCAAGTACGCCGCCACCATGCAGGAGAAGGCCAGCCCCGAGAACCCGGTGCTGATCCGCATCGATACCAAGTCGGGACACGGCGCAAGCAATACGACGAAAGCAATCGAGCAGGCCGCCGACGCCTATTCGTTTTTGTTTTACGAACTTGGCGTCACACCGAAATAGGCGGCGATTTCAATCCACCGGCGAAAGCGTGAAGTAAAAAGTCGATCCTCGTCCCGGCTCGGAATCCACCCAGATCCGGCCTCCGGCGCGACGTATGATCCGTTGGCAGATCGCCAGTCCGATGCCGGTCCCGGAATACTCGTCCTGCGTGTGGAGACGCTTGAAGATTCCGAAGATCTGCTCTCTGTATTGAGCCTCGATTCCTATGCCGTTGTCGGCGATCGAAAACACGCAATATGCTCCGTCCTGCACCGCTTCGACGTGAACTTCGGGCGTCTCGGCTCGTCGATACTTTAGCGCGTTTCCTAAGAGGTTCTGAAAAACCTGAACCAGGTGCACCTCGGCAATCTTGACGCGAGGAAGGTCGCCGTATGTGATGCGTGCCTTCGTTTCTTCGACGACTGTAGAAAGGTTCGCGATCGCCTGCCGCAGCGATTCTTTTGCGTCGGTGCAAAGAACCGAGACCTCCGGCGTTGCGTCCGACTGTGAATAGGACAGCAGGTCGCGGATCAGAGCCTCCATCCGAGTCGCACCTTTCAGTACGTACTCGAGATATAGCTTTTCTTCATCGGCGAGTTTGTTCTGCAGCACGCGTCCGAGAAACTGGCTGTACAGCGACACCATTCGCAGCGGCTCGCGCAAATCGTGGGAAGCGGAATACGCGAACTGTTTCAGGTCGTCGTTGACGCGGCTCAAATCCTCGTTGATCCGCTGGAGCGCCTCCCCTGAGCGTTTGGTCTCGTTGAATAGCAGCGCGTTATCGAGCGCAATCGCGGCTTGTGCCCCGATGCCTTTGGCCATCGATTCTGCTTGATCCGTAAAGACGCCCGGCCGGGAATGTCCGAAAACCAGCGCGGCCAGCACGTTTCCCTGCCTCGATTTGATCGGGACAGCCAGGTAACTCCGCACGGAAATCCCGCCGTCTGAACTGTCCGGATCCGGCGAACTCGTCGCGTACCGGGAGTCTCGCGTGATGTCCTCGGATCGACGCACAACGTCTTCCTCGAATATCGAGGCGATCAGCGCAGCATTCCTGCCGATTCGCGATCCGGTGAACCTTTGTCGATCGATATCCGAAACGGCGTAGACATTGAAGCGCTGCTGACCCGCGGTTGTCGCGTTGCGCAGAAGCACTCCGAATTCAGCCCCTACGGCAGCGGTCGCAATCGCGGTGATTCGCTGTGCGAGTGTCTCCTCTTCCAATTCGGTCAGGATGAGCGGCGCGACACGATTGAGAAGTTCAGCCGTTTGACGCAGCCGCTTTTCCCGTCGCTCTGCCTCCTGCTGAAGCGTGATGTCCGTGTTCGTTCCGAACCAGCGAATCACCCGTCCCGAACTGTCCCGGATGGGCTCGATCCGCGTCAGAAACGAACGGAATTCCCCGTTGCGGCCGCGCAGCGGAAACACCATTTCGAATGGCTCAGCGTTCTCGATGCTACGCCGCCATCGTTCCAACACCTCGGGCAGCACAGCCGGGTCGTGTATGGCTTGCCACCCCCAGCCCTCCACCTGCTCGGGAGATGTGCCCGTATACTCATACCAGCGCCGGTTGTACCAGAAGATATTCCCATCCGGGTGGGCCATCCACGCCAGATTGGGAATTGCATCCGCCAACGTTCGGAATTGTTCTTCGCTCGCTCGAAGCGCCCGTTCGATTCGTCCGCGCTCGATCGATTCCCAGCAGCGGTTCGCAACGTTCTCCACCAGGCGAATCTCATCCGCGTGCCAGTCCCTGGGAGTGGATTGATGCAAACCTAGGCCGGCTACCAGGCGTCCGTCCTTCAGGATCGGAATTGCAATAATGGCCGCGATGTTCATTGCCTCATACGCATCGGCCGCCGCGGCGTCCAACTCGCGCCGCGAGTCGCGGAACACGTACGGCTTGCCGGCACTCATTCGGGAAAGAAACTCGGGTCCGAACGACGGTGTTGCATATCTCCCGATGATGCTGGGCACCGCCGGTGAGTAGTTACCCAGCACATCGACGTTAGCGTTCCCGGTGCTGATCTCCGCATACGAACAGCGATCTGCGCCGAGGTGGTCGCACAACAACCGGGCGGCCGTGTAGGTGATCTCCGCGGGATCGGAAACCGAGCGGATCGCGTCGTCGAGCCGGACCAGGAATGCATCGTGCCACTCGTCGCGCTTTCGTGCGGTGATGTCTCGCGCTATTGACAGTGCCCCGAGCACCTGCCCGCGCTCCGAGCACAAGGCCATCACGTCCGCCTCAAACGTCCGTTCCATTCCGTGGAGCGTTCGCGCGGAAAACTCGAGCTTATGCGCGGAACCGCCCTCGAAAATACTTTCGTGAATCGACCGAAACCGATCGCGGTCGCGCTCGCTGATCCACGGATACACACACTTTCCGATCACTGCGGCGGCGTCATCCGGCGCGAACATTTCCCGTCCGGCGCGGTTGACGTAGAGGATTTTTCCATCCCGGTCGATCACCTGAACGCTTTCAGGCAGCGAATCGATGACGGGTCGAGAGAAGCGGTCCGCCGCCGCCTCTCGGAAAACGCAGATTACGCCAGCCACGTCATCGGGGGGATAACGATATGGGATGTACGATACGTACACCTCGCGCGAGGCCGCACCGTCGCCGTTCAACGCGGTCCGGTTTTCCTGGTGTACTCCGCAAGCAGCAAGCTGGAAACGCTGTTCAGCGATCGCAGAATACTCCGGCACGACAAAATCGTGCAGATGTTTGCCGGTCATCTGCTCCCGGGGCTGCCCGAACAGAGCCTCCGCCGCGTGATTCACGTACCGGAAGCGACCCACAGCATCCAGGTAGGCGAGAGCGGCGGGAAGATCCTCGAGGACGAGGAGAGCATCCGGAAGCTGTTTCTGACCAACTCGAGCCATTGTACGTACGGGCGTCTGTCTCAGTCCCAGAGGATTTGAGTGCGAGCCGTACTGACGCGCACCGATAATTGTCTATCGTGCCACAACTTAAGACACCGCATTGGCGATGTGTGAGAGGCGCAGGTTCGAACTCCCTGCCTCAGTCGGCAAGTGCGGGTGACAGCGGGCTATTTGCCGCCGTCGGAATGCGGCCACAGGTGATTGCCGATCCAGCGAAACGGGTTCGTCGTCGGAGGCGGCTGGCAGGTCTGAACGGGCTCGGTTCCAGCGATGAAGAAATAATTCTGACCTTCGCAGTAGTCTCCCGCCAGTAATCCGGACTCCGGATCGACGCGGGCCGACACCACTCCGCGTGGCGGCGGATCGAAGCGCTTGGATGGCGGGTGATACCGCACGGCACGCTTCATGAAATTGATCCAGATCGGAAGCGCCGAGTGCGCGCCCTCGATTTTCAGCTCGCGATTATCATCGAAGCCGACCCACACTACCGTTAGCAGGTCCGGCGTGAAGCCCGCAAACCAGCCATCGCGCGAGGTGCCGGTCTTGCCGGCGGTAGGTGTTCCGAGGCCCGCGCCGCCAACCGACGCTGCCGTCCCAGTTCTCGTCACCTGCTGCAGCAGATCGCCCATTAAGAAGGCCACCCGCGGATCGAGAGCGGGGTGGGAGTGCGCCGTCTTATCGAGTACCAATCCCACATCCTCCATGCTTACCCTCGAGATGAAGGTGGGCGGTACATACTCCCCGCGATTCGCGAACACGGTATAGGCGCCGGCCATCTCGAGCGGCGTCGTCTCATACGCCCCCAGCGCGACCGCGGGCGTTGCCTGAATATTGTCGTTGAGGCCGCACTTTCGCGCGACATTCACGATCTTGTCGTAACCCACCTGCTCGGCAATCTTCAGCGTTGCCAGGTTCATCGATTTCGCCATCGCCTCGCGCACGGTCACCGGTCCGTAGAACTGGCCTTCGAAATTCGAAGGTTGGTATACCTGATTTCGGAAGTAGAATGTCTCCGGTTCATCGATCACCGTACTCACCGGCGTGAACACCGTCGACGATCCGTCGAGCGCCGTGTTCAGCGCGGCCGCATAGACGAAGGGCTTAAATACCGATCCGGGCTGGCGCATCGACAGAGCATGATTTAGTTGACTGACGCCATAGTCGCGCCCTCCGACCAGCGCCTTCACGGCTCCCGTACGAGGGTCGAGCGCCACCAGGGCAACCTGCGGCAAAACTCCATCTTTGGCCACGCCCTTTGCGCGAACCAGTTTGTCCAGCCGGGGTAGCGATTCGCGAACAGCATCGGTGGCGGCGCGCTGCAGATCGGGGTCGAGCGTTGAATAGACCTGAAGCGCCCCGCGTCCCTGGTCGTTCCGCAGACGGTCCTGAAGTTCATGGTTCAGCAAAGCGACAAAATAGGGCGCGTCGCCTGAAGCGGTTTGGTTCCGCTGAATTTCGATCGGAGCCTTCGACGCCGCTTCAAACTGCGCGGTAGTGATATACCCGTTGTGTCGCATCAAGCGAAGCACCGTATTCCGGCGTTGCTTTGCGCGATCGGGATACCGCTCCGGATTGTAATAAGCCGGCCGCTGGATCATGCCCGCGAGCATCGCGGCCTCGGGCAGCGTTACCCGCGAGATGTCCTTCTGGAAATAGACACTCGATGCTTCTCCCAAACCGTGGATGCTGAAACTGTTACTGCGGCCGAGATATACCTCGTTGGCGTAATACTGGAAGATCTCCTGCTTGGTCAGCCGCTGCTCGAGCACCAGCGTGATCATGCCTTCGCTGAATTTCCTCCGCCAGCGCTTTTCAGGGCTCAACCACAACGAACGCGCGAGTTGCATGGTGATCGTTGAAGCGCCTTGCTGTTTGCGCCCGTACTTGAGATCGACATACGCCGCCTTAGCCAATCGCAACACATCGAATCCCATGTGGTCGAAAAACCGTTTATCCTCGGCGGAGATTACGGCCTTCACGACCACCGGCGGAATCTCGCTGTAAGTCACCAGCCGGCGCTTCTCCCGGTCGTCGTCGGCGATGTTCGCAATCAGTTCCGGTTCGAGAAAATACTGCGGCAGCTTCCGGTGCCCATCCAAGGTCACGATCTCGGAGATACGGTCCTTTTTGTAGCGCACCAGAGCTGCGTCCGCTCCGACGTGCGAATCCGGACCGGGATGTATCTCGATGCTGTCCTTCCCCAATATGTACCAGCCCTTCCGGTTGGAGCGCGACTCGGTGTAGCCCGAGCGCGCCAGCCCGGAAGCGATGCTCGACATCGAAATTTCCGCCCCAGTATCGAGCACACGCGGCGCGGTAAAAATGTTTGATGTATTGGCGAATGGACCAAAGTGCAACGTGCGCGTCACAACGCGGTAATACCTGGAATATGCCGATCCAGCGGGAACAATGAGAGCGACCGCCAGCGCCAGCATCAGAAGAACGCCATACTTTCGCACGAACTTCAGCGCGGCCGGAACCTTCCTCGATCCTTCGGGCGGCGGAGTAGCGGCGTCTGGCTCCACCTCCAGCGCACGGTTCGACTCTTCCACTGTATCGGGCGGCAGGATCTCCGGCGGCTGTACGTTACTCGTCACCAGACGAAATACAGCACGCGGTCTACCAGCCTGAATTTAGTTGGAGTTAGCCCTAGGTGTTTGCGGATTGGTTCGGTATTTCTTACAGGTTACGCGGCACACCTTCACGTACGAACTCCCGAGTGCGGGCGCGAACCGCCTCGTATTCCTCGATTTCCGTGCGCATTCTCTGTCCATCCCATCCGAGTTCTTCGGCGAGATACACCGCAACTTCGTCGACCTCGGGCTCGCCTTGATCGGCCATCAATCCGATCGTCGATCGCCGCAGCATGAAGTCTCGCAGGTGGTAGCATTGCTCCGCTGAAGCCGCGCGGCGCACTGCCGTACGGAGGTCCTCGGGCTGCCCCGCCCTCGCTGCTCCCGGCAACGGACGTTCGCCCGTGGTACAGGCCGCGCCTGAACCGAGTTGCTTCGCCGCCCCATCTACCGCCTCCTCGGCAATGTACCGATACCCGGTGATCTTGCCGCCGAGTACGGAAACAAGACCATCCGACGATTCGATCCGATGCGATCGAGACACATCGGATTCCCGCCCTTCCTGCATTACAAGCGCGCGCACTCCGGCATTGGCCCAATAAACGGGTGAGTCCCCAATCGCGGACACGTATTCCGCCGCCGAGCGCAGCAGGTATTCCACGTCCTCACTGGTTGCCTGAACGTTCGATGGATCGTCGGTATAGTCGGTATCGGTTGTGCCCACCCAAGTGAAGTCGAGCAGCGGGATGATGAAGAACAATCGTTCGTCGATTGCCGAGAAGAGCACTATCGCACGCCGGGTCAATGGTGGACACGCGACGTGAATACCTTTCGTCGTGCGGATCCGTTTCGGTGCGTCGGGCGTGATGCGACCCGCTACCCTGTCAAACCAGGGTCCGCTCGCATTGATCACCACCCGCGACCGCACTTCGATCTCCTCGCCATCGACGGCGTCGCGGACGCGCACGCCTGACATTCGGCCATTCTCCCCTGCCGCGCCGGTGACTTCGGCATAGTTGAATGCCTCTGCACCGTTTGCCCGCGCATCGACAATGTTCTCCACGGTGAGCAGTTCGGGCGACGACACTTGGGCATCGAAGTATGCGACGCCCCCTTGCAATCCTTCCCGCCGCAGCGCCGGTTCAGCTTCCATCAATTCATCCACGTCCAAGGCGCGGTAACCCGGCAGGCTCTTGTCGTAGCTCAAGGCGTCATAGAGCAGCATGCCCGCGTGCATCTTCCACCGTTCGAACAGCGATTTGCTGTAGAACGGAATCAGGAATTCGAGCGGCTTTACCAGGTGCGGTGCAATGCGAAGCAGCGTTTCGCGTTCGCGGAGATCCATTCGGACGAGCGCGAAATCGAACATCTCCAGGTAACGCAGTCCACCGTGGATCAGCCGGGTCGATCCGGATGTGGTGCCGCTGGCGTAGTCGGATTTCTCGAACAGGCACACTGAGAAGCCCCGCAGGGCCGCATCGCGAGCGATACCCGCACCGATGATTCCTCCGCCGATTACGGCGATATCAAACTGACGATTGGCAATGGCTTGGAGTCGTGACACGAACTTTGAGTTCCCGAGTGCCATTTTAGAATGCCGGGCGCGGCAACAACCGAAGCCGCAAGATCGCTAGAATAAACCACAATGCATCAGGGCTGTAACACCGGAGCCTCTGGGGGAGCGAAGTCGTGGCTGCAAACCGCTCTCGACTCGGCGCAGACGGTCGCTTGGCAGTGGGATAAGGTCACAGGCCGGGTTACGCTGGCGGGTTTTGCGATCCCGCGCCTGGGGCTCGTGCCCGGTGAAAGGGATCTCGCCGAGGTCACGGCTAGCATTCACCCGGAACACCGGCAGCGTGTAGCCGACAGATGGCTGGAAGCGGTCAACGGAAAGGCGCCGTTCTCAATCGAGTTCCGTCTGTTGAGCGCGGGGCCGCGCGAGGTCTGGGTAGCGCTGAACGGGGCTCCAGTCACTAGCGGCACAGGCCGCGAGGGCATGGCCGGCGTCGCTTACGAGATCACCGACCGCAAGCGCGCCGAGCGTGAATTCATCGCTAATGAAAACCTCTACCGGCGCATCGTCGAGACGGTCGCGGAAGCGATTTGCGTGATCGATGCACAAGGCCGCATTACGTACGCGAATCCTCCTGCCGCGGTCCTCACCGGATATTCACTGTCCGAGATCGTGGGCCGTTCCGTATTCGACCCAATCGCCTCGGATGACCGCGAAGAAGCGATTCGCCGGTTTGAACGCAGGAAAACCGGCGCCACGGATCGGTACGAGATCCGGCTGCGACGCAAAGACGGCACGCCGATCTGGGTGGATGTTTCCGGCACGCCCATGCTCGACGAGTGGGGCCGTTTCGCCGGTTCGCTGATTATTGCGACCGACATCACCGCGCGAAAAGCCGCCGAAGCGGAACTCGTACGACAGCGTGAAGCCCTGGAACGTTCCAATGCGGATTTGCAGCAATTCGCCTACGTCACCAGTCACGACCTGCAGGAACCGCTCCGGACCATCAACTCGTACTCCCAGCTAATCGGACAGCGGTACCGCTCCGTCTTGGATGAAGAAGCAGGAGAGTTCTTCGGCTATATCACCGATTCGGTACGGCGCATGGATCGCTTGATCCGCGACCTGCTCGTTTACTCGCGGGTAGTAAACCAGGACGCCCCTCCTCGTGAGGAGACGGCACTAACCGGCATCGTTCAGTGGGCCATGATGAATCTGCAGCACTCGGTCCGCGAGAGTCAGGCGCTTATCGAATTCGAAAACCTTCCGGTGGTGTACGGCGACCGCACGGAATTGGCGCAGTTGTTCCAGAACCTGCTGAGCAACGCGATCAAATACCGCGGCGAAAAACAGCCGGTAGTCCGCATCTCGGCACAACAGGCGGGAGACGAGTGGCAGATCTCGGTGGCCGACAATGGAATCGGCATCGCGCCCGAGTATCACGAGCGCGTGTTCGGATTGTTCAAACGGCTGCACGGCCCGGAGTATCCCGGAACCGGGCTCGGGCTCGCGATCTGCAAAAGGATTGTCGAGAAGCACGGCGGGCGGATTTGGGTGGAAGCTGCTGCCGACCAGGGCGCGACGTTCCACTTCACGCTGCCGGGATAGCGTGCCCCGTCAGATGGTCACGCCGATTTGCCAGAGAGTGTACGCAACGGCCTGCCGGAGGTACAGCCAGTATTGCCCCCAACCCGGCTTGGGTACCGAAGGCCGCGGCGAGCCGTAGACCTGTAGCCCCTGGAATTGAAGCATCTTCTTCACGCGATAGATGTGATAGCCGTCGCTGACTACGATGCAACTATTCAATCCGCGCCGCTCCATCATTTCCGCCGCGGCCGCCGTACTGTGGGCCGTGCTCTCGCCTTCAGGTTCCACCAGAATCGCTTCTGAAGGGACGCCCCGCCGGCTCAGGTATGCGCGGCCCACCTCGCTCTCCGTAAACACCGGATCGCCGCCCGCGCCTCCGGTGGTGAGAATCAGGGGAGCCATTTGCTGCAGATACAAAAAGAGAGCATGATTGAGCCGCGCTTCCAGCACGGGCGAGGGACGGCCGCGATACTCAGCGGCCCCGAGAACGATGATGATGTCGGCAGGTCGCGCCTCGTCGACAGACGACTCCGCCTTGATCTGCTGGGCAATGTGGAACAACCACGCCGCATAACTCGCGACCAGGATGCCCGCAACAGCCCACAGAATTCGTTTCATGCGCTATTCTGGGCCTTCAGAGATTTACTGTATCAGCCGCATGCATATCCCCGCGCCGGGACGGGCCCCGCCAATGAAAACCGAAACCCTCACCAGTTCTAAAAACCCGTTGTTGAAGGAAGTCCGCAAGGCGATTGCGCGTGGCGCGTTGACCGATTCGGGATTGTGCGTTGCTGAGGGCGTTCACCTGCTCGACGAAGCGCTTCGCAGCGGCTGCGAGATTGGCGCGGTACTTGTGGCCGAAAGCGCAGCCGGCAAGTTCGACAATCTGCCCGTCGCGCGTCTGCACTGGATACCCGATTCCCTTTTCAAAGAGATCGCGGCTACTGAAGCTTCGCAGGGCATCATCACCCTGGTGCGTCCTCCTTCTTGGACGCTCGAACAGTTGCCCGCGGACGAAGCGTTGTGGGTAGTGCTCGATGGCGTGCAGGAACCCGGGAATGCGGGCGCCATCGTGCGGGTCGCCGAAGCGTTCGCCGCATCCGGCGTCGTCTTCCTGAAAGGCACCGTGAACCCCTACAATCCGAAATCGCTGCGAGCATCGGCAGGATCCCTGTTTCGCCTTCCCTGCATCCACGCTGTAGAAGACTCGGCGCTCGTCGATGCGGTTCGTCGCAACGGCTTGCAACTGTTCGGTATGTTCCCGGATGGCGCGATTCCGGTCCACGAGGCCGTCCTGCGGCATCCCTGCGCCATCGTCATTGGCAGCGAGGGCCGCGGAGTCCGCCCCGCATTCAGCAGCGGAGCCACGGGCCTGCGAATTCCCACCACGAAAGTCGAATCCCTGAACGCCGCGGTAGCCGCGGGAATCGTACTGTATGAAGCCCGGCGGCAGCGAGGTCCGGCATGAGCCTGTTCGACGCACTTCCTCCGCCTGAACCGGACCCGACGCGCCCGCTTGCCGAGCGCATGCGTCCTCACGCGCTCGACGAGTTCGTGGGCCAGGAGCACGTGCTCGGTCCCGGAAAACCGCTGCGCGTCCAGATCGAACGCGATCAACTGAGTTCGATTATTCTATGGGGCCCTCCGGGGGTGGGAAAGACGACGCTCGCAAACCTCGTCGCGCGGATTACGCGGTGCGATTTCATACCCTTCAGCGCCGTGCTGAGCGGCATCAAAGAAATCAAGGCCGTGATGGCCGACGCCGAGAAAGCGCGCCGCATCGGGCGCCGCACGCTGATCTTCATCGACGAGATTCACCGGTTCAACAAAGCGCAGCAGGATGCGTTCCTTCCGTATGTCGAACGCGGTGACATCATTCTGATCGGAGCGACCACCGAGAACCCGTCCTTCGAAGTGGTCTCGGCTCTGCTTTCGCGCGCCAAAGTGTACGCACTGCGGTCGCTGACGGTCGCCGAAGTGGTGACGCTTCTGCGTCGCGCGTTAACGGACCGGGTGCGGGGGCTGGGGTCGCTCGAGAAACAGGCCAGCGACGAACTGCTGGAAACCATCGCTATCTACGCGAACGGCGATGCGCGCTCAGCCTACAACATTCTCGAACTCGTGGTGGCGGCGTCCCCGGATCAGGACCTGACGCCACAGGCGGTGGAAGACGCGCTGCAGCACAAGACGCTGGTCTACGACAAATCGGGCGAAGAACACTACAACCTCATTTCGGCGCTCCACAAATCGGTGCGTTCGAGCGATGTGGACGCGGCGCTGTACTGGCTGGGACGCATGCTGGCGGGCGGCGAGGACCGGATGTACATCGCCCGTCGGCTGGTACGAATGGCGATTGAGGATATCGGAATGGCCGACCCTCGCGCGCTCGAGCAGGCCATAGCCGCGCAGCAGTGCGTGCATTTCTTAGGCGAACCGGAGGGCGATCAGGCATTGGCGCAGATCACAATCTACCTGGCAGTCGCTCCAAAATCCGACGCCGCCTATCAGGCCCTGAATAGCGTCATGTCCACCATTCAGAACAGCACCGCCGAACCGGTGCCCCTGCACCTGCGCAATGCGCCCACGCGCGCTATGAAGGAGTGGGGTTACGGCAAAGGGTACCAGCACGCGCACCAGTTCTCGGAAGCGATTACCGACATGTCGTGCCTGCCGGACGGCCTGCGCGAAACGCGATTCTACCATCCGACCGAGCGGGGCATCGAGAAGCGCATCGCGGAACGAATGGCCGAAATCGCGGAGCGGAAACGACGGCCGAGCTAAGTACTCCTTTAGTGAATACATCAACGTATTCTGCGATTGAAAGAGATTCGCGAACGTATGGGATGTCGGGATCAGAGGTGCGCTCCGCGATGCCACACCCAGCCGTATTCATCCTGCTGTCAGCCGCCGAAGAGCGGGAACTTCGCCGTCGCACCCCCGATATTCGTTGTCGTGTTTTGAGGGCGTTCGCGCCAAGATGACCGTGCTGGGCGCCGAAGGTTTGCCGAACGATGAAATAGCCCCGCGACTGGACAGCCGGCGTAGGTCGTCAGCATGTGCCGCAAGCGTTTTCTTGAAGACCGCTTGGCGGGACTTGAGCGGCGGTCTCGTCCGGGTCGCTCCCGAACTTTCCCCCCGGAATTGACCGGGCGGGTCAAGCCTCTGACCTATGGTGCATGGGGCAGGGCGTACCCGCGCGCCTGCCATGATCCGGTTCTGGCGGGGCTCGCGTCCTCTCAATACTGCCATCGGCGTCAGTCCATGGTGTGTGTCTGGATATGCGCTACCAGTTGCGACGTGTTTCGGCGGTTTGCCGCGCGCCCGCTGCGGTGGGTGGGGTGACGCGCTCGATCTGGAGACAGCCGAGCCGATGCCTTGGACGCCGTGCACGGAGCACGCCAGTTCGCGATACCGCGCTGAAACGCAGCAGCTCCGATTTGCCGGGGATGGAGCTCCGTTTTAGTCGGCCGCCACCGGACGGCACAGCGCCTTTACCGCGTCCGACCAGCCCGCTTTTTTGGTTCGCGAACGCTCGATGCGTTCTTTGTAGTCCTCGGCGTCGTGAAAACCGAGGTGGACTATCGCCACCCGCTCGTCGGCCGCCAGTTCGTCCCACTCTTGGCTCATCGTCTTGGGCGAAGGCGCGTCGGCGGACGATTTCGAGCCCCGGCGAACGACGCCGCGGACCAGCAATCCGGCGACGACGCGGTGGGCACCACGGTCGCTCCCTGCAAGACGTTACCTGACCTTCTGAAGTGGCGTACTACGTCAGCAAACCCCGCACGCGACTCTCCACCGCCCGCTTCACCTTTTCCTCCGGAATCAATTGGTTCACGAACGGCGGCAGATCCACTTCGACCGTGATCAGCTTCTCCTCCACGAGAATCCAGCCCTTCACGGGTATCGCCATGAAAGCCGCTCGTGCGTTGAACGAGAAGTTGAGCGTCGAACCAGCCCACGTCCTCTGCTCATCGGTGATTTGAATCGGCCCGATCGGCAGACCTTGGAAGATGTCGTCGAAGCTGCGGTCCACGTTCCGCTTGATTTCTTCCACGCTGCGGTTGTGCGTTAGCGTGGCCCTCATTCGCCGCGGCCCAACGCCGCATTCAACGAACCCTGCCGGTAGCCTTCGAGGTCGATGGTCACATAGTGGAACCCGAGCGGCTTGAAGATCTTCGTGAACCTGTCCGCCATTTCGAGCGTCAGCGCGCGTTCGAGTTCGTCCCTCGCGATCTCGAGCCGGACGAGTTCACCGTGAAACCGCACCCGGAATTGGCGGAAACCCAGCGCCCGAATCGCTTCCTCGCCATCCTCGACCGTCTTTATGGTTTCCTTGGTCACGGGAGTGCCATAGGGGATTCGCGAACTCAAGCACGCCGATGCGGGCCTGTCCCAAGTGGGCAGCCCGGCGAGGCGGGAAAGCTCACGGATCTCGGCCTTGGTCAACCGCGCGTCCACCAGCGGCGCCTTCACTTCATGCGAGCGCGCGGCCTGCTGCCCCGGCCGGTAGTCGCCCAGGTCATCGACATTCACTCCGTACACGATGTGCTGGATCCCGCGTTCCGCGCCCAACTGCTCGAGCCTGCTGAACAGTTCGTCCTTGCAGTGAAAGCAACGGTCCGGTGCGTTACGGACGTAGTCGGGATTGTCGAATTCGTGGGTGTCCACGTACTCGTGCCGGAATCCGCATGAGCGTGCGAACTCTTCGGCATCGCGCTTGTGCGACTCGGGAATGGAAGCCGAGTCGGCCGTGATCGCAACGGCATTGTCGCCGAGCGCCTCGTGCGCCGCCCATGCGAGATAAGCGGAGTCCGTTCCGCCGGAATACGCGACGATGACACGCCCCATGGCGCGAAGCCTCGCAAGGAGATCGTCCTGCTTCTGATTCAGCACGCCGGGATCGAGTTTCTGGGATCCCAGGGTCACAAATGTGGCCATGCTTCCAGTGTAACCGTCCGGAGCCTGCCGATAGGTGCTCGTATCGCAGGATAAACGGGGCCATTGATTCGGGCATGATACAGTAGCTCAGTCATGGATGTGGCAGCCGATCGAAGAGTAATCGACCCGGGGCGGCAGGTATCGACTCGCGAGTGGGTGCTGCTGGGATTGCTCGTCGCTTCCATCTGCATCAACTACATCGATCGGGTCAACCTCTCGGCGGCGGCAGAAGAACTGGCCCTGGAACTACAGTTGAACCCGATTCAGATCGGAAAACTCCTTTCGTATTTCTTCTGGTCGTACGCGCTGTTTCAGATCCCCTCCGGGTGGTTGATCGACCGGTTCAACGTCTACTGGGTGTATGCCGTCGGCTACTTCGTCTGGTCGCTGGCGACCGCTTTGACCGGGTGGGCCACTTCCTTCAACGCCCTGTTCGGTCTGCGACTGCTGCTCGGAATGGCCGAAGCCTGCGCCTATCCGTCCTACTCCAAAATCATCGCCGCCGGATTTCCGCAGGAGAGACGAGGACTTCCCAACGCGCTCATCGATGCCGGGTCGAAACTCGGACCGTTTCTGGGCTTGCTGATCGGCGGTACCATCATTGCGCAATACGGCTGGCGAGCCATGTTCATCGCGATTGGCGCCGTCAGCATGCTGTGGCTGCTGCCCTGGGTTATGGTGATTCGCGGAGGTGGCGTGGCGACGGTGCTCCACAGCTCCAACCAAAGACGTGGTCCCGGCTTCGGCCAAATCTTCAGCAAGGCGCCCGCCTGGGGAACTTTCATCGGGCTGCTCTGCTCCAACTACGCCTGGTATTTCCTCCTGACGTGGCTTCCGTCCTATCTTCAGCGCGAGCGCCACTACTCCATCGAAACCATGGCGACCCTGGGATCGATTCCTTTCCTTGCCGTCGCGACCGCGTCTCTATTTGGGGGATGGTATTCCGATTACCTGATTTGCCGGGGCAGTTCGCCCACGCGGGTCCGCAAAACTTTCATCATCCTCGGCCTTAACGGCGCAACGCTGCTGTTCCCCGCCGCAATCGTTCCAGGTACCACCGCCGCCATGATCCTCCTCACCCTGGCGTGCCTGTCATTCGGCTTATTTAGCTCGAATGTTTGGGCCGTGACGCAAACCTTAGCTGGACCTGAGGCCGCTGGGAAATGGACCGGAATACAAAATACCTTCGGGAATGTAGCAGGTATAATAGCTCCCGCAATCACAGGCTGGATCGTAGCTACAACACACTCGTTCTACTGGGCTTTTGCCGCCGTCTGCGGTGCTCTGCTGATCTCGGCCGCGTCTTACATCGTGCTGGTGAGAAATGTCTCGCCCGTGAGCTGGAATTCCGATTGATTGTTCGACAATTTCGAAGCTGCCATACACCGCAAATCAAATCGGGATCGTTAGGTTTTGAAACCCGGCTGAAAGAAATTGCATCTATAAGGGTAGCGGAGTACTGGCAAGCAGTCCGCTCGACATGGCAGCGCCTCTTACGAGGCGGCTGCCTGAAGCCGGTGAGCATCTTCCTCCGAGTGTTCACCGGTTTTTGCTTTTCTCCACCCCCGGGCCTGCCATCATTGACATTGAGATGATCGATTGGCTGCGGCGCGTATGTCTGTCCTTCCCTCAGGCCACCGAACAAGTTCAGTGGGGAAATGACCTCGTCTTTAAAATCGGCGGCAAAATGTTCGCTGTCGTACCACTCGAGCCCGCGGCGGTTCATGTATCGTTCAAATGTTCGCCGGAGGACTTCGTCGAACTCACCGAACGACCGGATGTGATACCCGCGCCGTACCTTGCACGCGCTCATTGGGTGGCGCTCGAACGGGAAGGTGCAATTCCCCGCGCGGAACTCGAAGCGAAGCTCAAATCGTCGTACGAGTTGGTGTTGGCAAAGCTGCCCGCAAAAACTCGCGCCGATCTCCAGCAAACCGGTACAAAGCCGCGACGCAAAGCCGCCGCGAAAGCTACCCGGCGAGGCTCCGTCTGAGCCTGCGGTACGCAGTGACGCTGGCGACTCCGAAAACCATGTGTTGCGCGATGGACGACGCGGTGCGGATTGCGGACTCCTGACGGCGAGGTTTGGTAACACCCACGTTCGGCAGCCACCCGGCCCGGTCCGCTGCCCAAATCGCCAGCCCGATCAGTGAGCCGTCGAGTAACACCCGCGGGCGCTCGCGCAGGGCGGAGAAGACCGCAGCGCCGGCCGACCCGTATCCGAACGCGCGCAGCGTGGAGGCGGCGGCTTTCAATGCACCGGGAACACTGCTGGTACCCGCGCTGCCTCCTGCCATCTCCGCTCGCGATTGAGCGGCCGGAGTTTCCCGCCTTACGCTGACGCTTTCCACCTCCGTCCGGTTCGAGCTTCGCGCGGCCTTGATTACCGCGATGCCGATCAGCCCAGCCGCCGTACCCACGCCAATCTGCTGCAATACATGCTCTCTTGCCACGTTTCTGCCTCCCTCACGGTCCTCATTCCGACCCGCGCGCGTCAGCAAGCGCGGTTGTCGAACTCTTCTTTCAGCATCCCGTTAATATTAGAAGCGCGCACGGCCCCGAGGTTTCTATTCCGCTATCATGGGCGACATCCTATGCGTACTGCACTCCTGTTGCTTGCCGCCGCGATGGCCGCTCTTGCCGCGCCGCAAAAGAACGACGAGGCGTACACGGCCAAAATCCGGCAATACACCACCCAGCCGTACTTCCTCACCGAACTGGTCGATCACCTGCCTGCCTCCGACACCGTTCCCACGCCCCAGAAAATACTTGGATACCCCATCGGCACGCCCGACAAGCTGACCTACACGAAAGACATCTATCGCTACATGCGGGAACTCGAGCGTGCCTCGAATCGGGTGAAGGTGTTCACCATCGGCCGCTCCGAGGAAGGCCGCGAAACTCTGCTAGTGGTCATCAGCGACGAAGCGAACCTGGCGGAACTCGACCGTTACAAAGCGATCGCCGCGAAACTCGCCGGCCCTCGAAAGATAACCGCGGACGAAGCGCAGAAACTGATCAACGAGGGGGTGCCGATGTATTGGGCGTCCGGCAGCATCCACTCGCCCGAAACCGGATCGCCCGAAATGCTGATGGAGTTGGCCTATCGCCTCGCCGTCGAAGAGAGCCCGCTCATTCAAAACATCCGCCGCAACTCGATCGTGCTGATCACCCCGGCCACCGAAGTGGACGGTCACGACCGCGCAGTCGACATCTATAACTACCGCAAGGCGAACCCGGACAAGCCCGCTCCCAATCTCGTCTATTGGGGCAAATACGTCGCGCACGACAACAATCGAGACGGCATGACCATGGCGCTCGCTCTCAGCCGGATCATGATGAGCACCTTCCTCGATTACCACCCGACCGTCTTGCACGACCTTCACGAATCCGTCCCGTTCCTCTACATCTCCACCGGCATGGGTCCTTACAACGCCTGGCTCGATCCCATCGTCATCAATGAGTGGCAGAAGATGGCCTACGTCGAAATCGAGGAGATGACAAAACGCGGCGTTCCGGGAGTCTGGACGCATGGGTTCTACGACGGATGGGCGCCCAACTACATGTTCTACGTCGCTAACGGGCACAATTCGATAGGGCGCTTCTACGAGACCTTCGGCGGCCAGGGAGCGGATACTCGCGAGCGGACAGTAAACGCGAGCCAGACCACACGTACCTGGTTCCGTCCCAATCCGCCGCTGCCCAAAGTGAAGTGGTCCCTCCGCAACAACATCAACATGCAGCAAAGCGCGCTGTTGTTCGGCATGAACTACACGGCGGAGCACCGGCGGGAGTTCCTGGAGAACTTCTATCTCAAGAGCAAGCGCAGCATCGAGAAGGCGACCAAGGAAGGTCCTGCGGCATGGGTTATCCCCGGCGACGATCCGCGCCCGACCGAGTGCGCCGATCTCGTCAACCTGCTGCGGCAGCAAGGCATCGAAGTCTGGCGGCTCGATAAAGAAACCGAAATAGCCAAGGCGAAATATCCGGCCGCGAGCTACGTCATTCGGATGGACCAACCCTACAGCCGCATGGCGGACATGCTGCTCGATACGCAGTACTACAGCGTGAACGATCCGAGTCCGTACGACGACACCGGCTGGTCGCTCGGCGCCGTGAGGAATATCAAAACTGTACGGGTCACCGATGCCGCCATCCTGAAAGCCCCTATGACGCTACTCGACGGTCCGGCGAAAGTAACCGGGCGAATCCAGGGTCCGCAAAATCCAGCGGCGTACGTGATCAATCACAATACCGCGAACGCTCTGGCGACCCTCCGGTTCCGGCTCAAGGACATCAAAATGTTCGCCGCCGAGGAATCCTTCGAAGCGCAGGACAACAATTTCAGTGCCGGATCGTTCATTATCCGGCCGGAGAACAACCCCTCCGGCTTGCGGTCGCGATTGGATACTGCTGCGGCGCAACTCGGACTCACGGTGGTGGGAATCAAGGCGGTGCCGAAACTCGCGATGCACGAACTCGCGGCGCCGCGAATCGCGCTGGTACACACCTGGTTGAACACACAGAACGAGGGCTGGTACCGGATCGCCTTCGACCGGCTCGAGATTCCATACGATTACATCTCCGACCAGGTGCTCCGCAAAATTCCCAACCTCCGGGACAAGTACGACGTGATCTTGTTCGGCCCTGTTTCGGGGACGGCCCAACGGATCGTCAACGGGCTTCCGATGCGGGGCGATCCGATTCCCTGGAAGCAGAGCGACCTCACCCCCAACCTCGGCACCTCGCCCGATACGACGGACGACATGCGTGGAGGCATGGGCCTTGAAGGCCTGACGAACGTCGGCAAGTTCATTGACGCTGGCGGGCTCTTCATCACCATCGCCGGGAACGCGTCAATTCCGGTGGAATACGGGTTGATCGAGGGCGTGACGATTGCGCAACCCCGTGAGCTTCGCGCCCGCGGCAGTATTCTGACATCCGTGCTGGGCGATAAGCACAGTCCCGTTGTTTACGGCTACGGGGACAAACTGCCCATTTACTTCAATCAGGCTCCCGTGCTGAACGTCAGCGCCACCGCGGGTGTGGGATTTGGAGGAGGGGGCGGGGGAGACAATTCGGGTCCGACTGGTGCCAATCGCCCCACCGGACGCGGGTCGCTGACCGATCCGGATATTCCGCAGGGCCGTCCATACGAAGCGCCTCCGCCGCGCCCCGAAGTTCGCCCCGGCGAGGAACCGCCCATCGACCCCGACATGCTCGAGTATTTGCGTCCCTATCTGCCGCCGCCGGAAATGCGGCCTCGCGTAGTGCTCCGATTTTCCGACGAAAAGCAGTTGCTCATCTCGGGCATGCTCGCCGGCGGGCGCGAACTCGCCAACCGCCCGGTCATTGTCGATGTTCCACGCGGCAAGGGCCACGTGCTGCTGTTTGCGAATAACCCGGTGTGGCGTAACGAAACCCAGGGCAGCTATTTCCTGCTGTTCAACGCCATGCTGAATTACGACCACCTCGCCGCCGGCCGTGCTCGTACCGAGGTCAAGCGGACCTTAACAGTGAAGGAGTGAATGGATGTTGCGCGTCGTCGCAGCCCTGCTTTTGTGGACAATCGCCGCCGGTGCGGAACCGGCATTCGATCTGGTGATCACGGGCGGCCGTATCGTGGATGGCACCGGCAACCCATGGTTCTTCGGCGACATCGGCATTCGCGGCGAGCGCATCGCTCGTATAGCGCCGGGCGGCATGTTGCGCAGCGCCCCCGCACGGACGCGAATCAACGCTCGCGGCCTCGTCGTGGCTCCCGGGTTCATCGACATCCAGGGACAGTCCGAGGAAGAACTGCTCACCGGCGATAGCCGCCTCATCAGCAAGATCACGCAAGGGGTCACCACCGAAATACTCGGCGAAGGATGGTCCATGGCGCCGGCGAACGAGAAGACCGCGATTACGGGCTCCAACGAAGCGGAACGCAAAACGATTCTCACGTTTGCCGGTCCGCACGGATTTGCCCGCTGGCTGGATGCGATGCAGGCGCATCGTGCCGCGGTGAACTTCGGGTCGTTCATCGGGGCCACCACCGTCCGCATTTACGCCAAAGGCATGGCGCAGGGTGACGCGACAGCCGAAGAGATCGACCTGATGCGCAGCGCCGTTCGCGAAGGCATGCAGGACGGAGCTTTCGGCATCGCCTCCGCCCTGATCTACCCGCCCGGCGAGTACGCGAAGACTCAGGAGTTGGTCGAACTCGCAAAAGCCATGGCGCCGTACGGTGGCGTATACATCACTCACATGCGCAGCGAAGGCGATCATCTGCTGGAAGCCATCGATGAGACGATCTCCATCGCAACCCAGGCCGGCGTCCCTGCCGAGATCTACCATCTCAAAGCCGCCGGAGTTCGCAACTGGGGGCGGATGCGCGAGGCGATCGGAAAAATCAACTCGGCGCGAGCCCGCGGCATCGATATAGGCGCCGACATGTATCTCTACATTGCCGGCAGTACCGGACTTTCCGCCTGCCTGCCGCCGTGGACTTCGGCGGACGGAAAGCTGTTCGAGAACCTGGCTAATCCGGACATGCGCCGCAAGATTCGGGACGACATAAGCGGCAATCCGGGAACTTGGGAAAACGTCTGCGAACTGTCCACACCGGAAGGCGTGCTGGTCGCAGCTATCGTCAACCCCGTAAACCAGCGCTTCGCGGGCAAGCGCCTTTCTGAAATCGCCGCGGCGCAAAACAAAGATTGGATTGAGGCCGCCATGGATCTCATCCTCACCGAACACGAGCGCGTGGATTCGATTTTCTTCATGGGCAGTGAGGACAACATAAAGCTGCAACTCCGCCAACCCTGGATTAAGTTCGGCTCCGACGCCGACGGACTCGATCCCGCCAATGCGAAACAACTCGCGCACCCGAGGGCCTATGGCAACTTCACGCGCCTGCTCGGAAAATACGTGCGCGAAGAGAAGGTCATGTCCCTCGAAGAGGCGATCCGGAAAGCGACTTCCGCCGTGGCCGCCCGGCTCTCGATTCAGGATCGGGGCATTCTGCGCGAGGGCATGTTCGCGGACATCGTCGTGTTCGACCCCCGCGAGGTTTCCGACCGCGCGACCTTCGAAAAACCGCACCAGGTTTCCGTGGGCATTCGAGACGTTTTTGTGAACGGAGTGGCTGTGGTGCGCGACAACGCGGTCACCGGCGCGCTCGCCGGTCGGGCCGTTTATGGACCCGGCCGCAAGCTCGAATGATCCGTTCACTGGAATTTCAGGTCTGGTACTCCGGCCGGTACGATATGATAGTGGGTTAAAATTTGCTGCCTCGAGGCCTGGACTGAATGCGTAAGGTTCCGCTGAGCGAGTCCTTGAAGATCATTGCCCGCGGTTCATGCAACTGGATTGCAGAACGGCCGATCGTCGTGTCGTTCGAAGTCACCGATTCCTGCACCTGCTACTGCCGGCACTGCGATCATGGCGGCCCGCGCGACGCGTCCCGAAACCTGAAGCCGGCCGACTATCGCCGCTACATGGATGTGCTCCGTCCCTGTGTCGTGCAAGTCTCCGGCGGTGAGCCCTTGATGCGCGACGACCTTGCCGATGTCGTGCGGAACATTAAGTCCGATTCCGGCCTTCCCTATATCATCCTGGTCTCGTCCTGGTCACTGATGACCGAGGAGCGTTACCTCGAACTTCGCGGTGCGGGCGTCGATCAGTTCTCGGTCAGCCTCGATTTTCCCGACGGCCGCCACGACCAGTTTCGCTGCTACCCGGGCTTGTATGATCACCTGAGCGATGTGATCCCACGCTGCGCCGCGCACGGCTTCGACGACATCGTTCTGAACACCTGCATCACTGCGGCGAATGTCGCCGAAATCAATGCCGCTGCCGACCAGGCGCGCGAGTGGGGCGTCAACATCTGCTACAGCGCCTACTCGGCGCGGCGCACCGGCAATCGCGACTTGTTTCCCGGCGATCCGTCACAACTGAGGGAGATCCGATCGCAGTTCGAGCGAGTAGAGGCACGGCGCGATGCCACCAACTTCATCGTGAGCGCGCCGACCACACTCGAAGCAACGGAACGCTATTTCAGGAACGCCGGTGCGCCTGGATGCAAAGCCGGACTGCGTTTCCTGGTAGTCACCGCGGATGGATTCCTGCAGCCGTGTTCCATGCAGTTCCATCGCTACGAACTCAATGAGCAGGATCGCATGATCAAGGAGTTCACGGCTGGCAACCAGTGCGACGAGTGCTACGTCGCCATCCGCTCCAATCTCGACAAGAACTTCCCGCAGTTGTTGTGGGAGAACGTCTCGCATTACTTCTCGTTCAAACGAACCGCTCCCGTCCGAGCCCGGGTCCAGGAGAACGAGACCGAGCACGTCGGCGTTTAAGCTCTGCGTCTCCGAACCACAGCAGCGGCTCCGCGAGACAGAATAGAGCATGCCCGAACTCCCGGACATCGTCGCGTATATCGAGGCCCTCGAACCCCGCATTCTGAATCAGCCGCTCCAGCGGATCCGGCTCGGCAGCCCCTTCCTGCTGCGTACCATTCAGCCGCCGTTGTCCGAAGTCCAGGGACGAACTGTGGAGGGACTGAGGCGCGTCGGCAAACGTATCGCAATCGGAGTGGAGGGCGACCTCTGGCTCGTCATTCACCTCATGATCGCGGGACGGCTCCATTGGCGCCCGCCCGCCGTGAAACTCGCGGGCCGGCAGAATCTGGCGGCCTTCGATTTTCCCGACGGCTCGCTGACATTGACCGAGGCGGGAACCAAGCGTCGCGCCTCCCTGCACATCGTCCAAGGCGAGGAAGGGCTGCGATCCGTCGATCCCGGCGGCATGGACGTGCTCGCAGCGAGCTTCGAGGATTTTCGATCTGCCTTGGTGGCCGAGAATCACACGCTGAAACGCGCGCTCACCGATCCTCGGGTGTTGAGCGGGATCGGCAACGCCTACTCCGACGAGATTCTGCACGGCGCACGGCTGTCGCCGCTGGCCCAAACCCAGAAGCTTAAACCTGAGGAGTGGCAGCGCCTCTTCGAGGCGACCCAACGCGTTCTGACCCACTGGGTCGAGCGCTTCCGCTCCGAAGCACGCGAGCAGTTTCCCGAAAAGGTCACCGCGTTTCGCAAGGGCATGGCGGTCCACGGACGCTACGGCGAGCCTTGTCCCGTATGCGGAGAGAAAGTGCTGCGAGTGCGCTATGCCGACAACGAAACGAACTACTGTGCGCGCTGCCAGACGAACGGAAAGGTCCTCGCCGACCGGGGATTGTCGCGGCTGCTCGGCTCCGACTGGCCGCGCAGTCTGGAAGAGTTGGAAGCGCTCACGCGCCGCTGAACGTCACTCGGCTTCGGGCTGCGGCGCAAAAACGTATTCGGCCATTCCCGCGATCAGGGCATCGAGCCCATCGCCGCGAACCGCGGAGATTTCATAGAACGCAAAACCGGACTGCTCGGCCTTCCGTCGCAGCGCCTCGACTCGCGACGGGTCCTGCGCGACGTCCATCTTCGTCGCCACCACCACCATCGGTTTCGCGGCAAGCTCCGTGCTGAAACTCGCCAGTTCCTCGAGGATCACATCGTAGTCGTGCGCGGGGTCGCGGCCGGACGCCTCCGAGACATCCACCAGGTGCGCCAATAATCGCGTTCTTTCGACGTGCTTCAAGAACTGTGTGCCGAGCCCGTGCCCCAGGTGCGCACCCTCGATGAGGCCCGGAATATCGGCGACAACGAAGGTTCGATCGTCGAAACTCACCACCCCGAGATTCGGCTCGAGCGTAGTGAATGGGTAATCGGCGATTTTCGGACGCGCCGCCGAAATGCGCGAAATTAGCGTCGACTTGCCGGCGTTCGGGAATCCCACCAGCCCGACATCGGCCAGCAGTTTCAGTTCGAGCCGCAGGCGCCGGGCATCGCCAGGGTGTCCCGGTTCGTGCTCGGTTGGCGCCTGATGCGTGGAAGTCGCAAACCGCGCGTTGCCGCGCCCCCCGCGTCCTCCTTTGGCTACGGTGAAGCGATCGCCAGGAAAGGTGAAATCGTGCAAAATCTCGCCCGAATCGGCATCGTAAACGATCGTGCCGACGGGAACCGGAACGTCGACCGAACGTCCGTCGCGTCCGGTGCGGTTGCTGCCTTCGCCGTGCCGGCCGCGTTCGGCTTTGTGCTCGGGGTTGAAGCGGAAGTGCAGCAGCGTATTGTAATGCTGGCTGCCGACGAAAACGACATCCCCGCCGCGGCCGCCATCGCCCCCGCTCGGACCGCCGCGCGGCACGTACTTCTCGCGCCGGAACGCAAGACACCCGTTGCCGCCGTCGCCGGCTTTCACTGTGACAATAACTTCGTCGATGAACACGTGTAGAGACGGAAAGCCCGCAGCGCGAGCAGGTCGCCTGCGGGCAGTTACCTGTTAAAACCTTTCGTTCGACGGCGTTCAGCTACGCCGAGGGAGTCGTTTCCGGCGGGCGGACGCTGATGAACTTACCCATCCGGCCGCGGTCGCGGAACTCGACAATCCCCGGAATCTTCGCAAACAGCGTGTCGTCCTTGCCGAGACCCACATTCTCGCCCGGCTTGAATTTCGTGCCCCGCTGCCGCACCAGGATGGAACCGCCGGTCACTAACTCACCGCCAAACCGCTTCACACCGAGCCGCTGTGAGTTCGAATCGCGGCCGTTCTTTGAGCTGCCTAAACCTTTTTTATGTGCCATACGCTTGGAATCTCCCGACTAGAAGTCGATGGCACTGACCGTCACTTCGGTGTAGTTCTGACGGTGGCCGATCGTCCGTTTATATTGCTTCTTGCGTTTGAACTTGAAAACCAGGACCTTGTCGCCACGGTCGTTACCCTTGATCGTCGCACGGACCTTGGCGGAACCCAGGCGCTCGCCCGTCAGCAACTGCTGGTCGTCGCCGACGACGGCGAGGACGCGGCCAAGTTCGATCTCCGATCCAGGTTCGCCGGACAAAGTTTCGACCTGGAGCGTATCGCCGGGCGCTACGCGATACTGTTTCCCGCCGGTTTCGATGACAGCGTACATATCTTGTTCCTCTTTTGGAATCAGGTGGAAGGGACTAACGGAAGCGCACACGAAGGGCTCGCTACGTCCAGACCCAAAAATTCATGATACAACAGACCGCTCAGGATCCGCTATGTAGGATAGCGCACCCGGCATCTGCGCTCTCCCCAGCGTGACCACTGGACCTCACTTCGCCGTGTTTCTCGTCTGGCCTCGCCGCCGTCCATCGTGTCCCGCCCTCCCACAATTGAACCTCAACACGATCCGGGAGCAGAGGATATCAATCCTTGAAATAATCAAAGTATACGTCGCAGACATCACCACGACGATCCGGAAGATTCCTGTGGAGGTCCGGCTGGGGCGATGGGAGGCATTTGGGCTCGGATTCTCCAGCCCGCTGACCTTTTCCCCACTCCAGATCGGGTCGCTCTGATTCCCGCTGGCGGCCAAGGCTTAGGGTGCAAGCTGCTCGGAACTTCCCGGGACTCCGCGGCGCCGAACACGCCGAGTCATCTCCGGACGAACACTGCCTCCGATCAGTACAGCCAGACCGCAGATAAAGGTCCACTTCGTTGCGGGTTCGGGGAACTTGGCTGACTGCCGCGAGTCTGGCATCGCCGCCGAAGCTCTGAATGCGGGGAACACCGCAGAATCGAAAATCTACTTCGGTTGTCGATCGGGTTGTGGTGGCCCCTGCACCCCGAAGTAGAACTACACCTCATAGAAGGTGTGAAACCCGCCGCCGAACCCAAGAAAGCTGCCGTTTGTCCTCCCGTGGCCCTCGAATTTCTCTTGTGATGTGTACGTCGAACTGCGCGAGTATCGCCGCGGTTCGAAGCGCAGCCCCGGACACCTCCAGCAAAAAGATACAAAGCAGAGTTACTTCGGGAGACCACATGATAAGCCCACGGCATGGAATGTTATAACTACTATTTAATCGGTGTTTCCAGATAAGTTACTCACCGGTACCCCATTCCGATCACGGCAATGGAGTTCCGGTGAACGAAACAACGAAGCCGTCTGCCATCTCCGCCCAACCTACAATGGTGCCTTTCGAGTTGATCCCGGTGACGCGCGTTCCGATCGCACCCGGGTAGTCGATCGCTTGCACCGGAATCGAGCGAACTGCGGCGGCACTCAACTGGCTCGTAAACCGCAAATCAGACGCATAATTGTAGATGAACCCGTGGTACGGCGCTCCCGTTCCGCCGACTGCGTCCTGGTAATACCCGACGATTTTCCCCGCCGCCTCGTTGATGCCCAGCGCACACGTCTTTTGTGCGCCAGCGACCTCCAGTTTGAGGAAGTTCTCGTGAGGCCCGCGGACGAATGCAAAAGCGCCTCTATTAGCGCATCCAACGATGCTGTCGTCCCAGCCGATCCCGTTCGCCGTTGTTTCGAACGCGCCGGGGAATTGAACGGACGTCACAATCCCCGCTATGCTGGCAAACGCACCCGAGGGCGGACCAGTACGCGTACCCACAAAATCCCCCAGGTTATTTAAGCCGTTAATGACGGTGCTGTACGGATAGTCGTGTGATAGGTCGATCGTCATATAGGTCCCACGCACGCCACCCGTGAGTTCAAAACCAAACGTTTCTGATAGACCCGAAGTGCTTATCTCGTACCAGCCCGTGATTTCGCCGAAGTTGTTGATGCCTGTCGCGTAAGTACCGCTCAAATTCTCAGGATCTGCGATCGGAGCCTCTAATACGCCGTTCGCATCGCGCTTGAAACCGAAAGGTACTCCGGCTTTCGGGCGTACCCAACCTACCATCGCTCCCCGGTTATTAATCGAGGTGAGATAGGTCGGAACGTGCCAGGGTAAGTCAAACGGTTGAAGCTGATACTGCTGAGCCGAGAGCGGTGTAACGAGAACTCCTAACAGGAGCAGAAAGCGTCGCACAACGAATTCCTTTTCAGCACCGATTATCCGCTCTGTTCCCAAGTGCCCGCAAGGTTACTTTCGAGCCCTCCATGCAACCATCCGTCGCAGCACCGCCCCGATGCGCACGTCCCTGTCACGCGCAGCATCCTTGGCGCGCTGCAAAGCGTCACGAATTCCGTTGGTGACGAAGTGAAAGGTTGTACTGCCCGCTGCTGGATGTGGCCGAAGTCCAGGTTCCGCGCCTCGTGCCGTCGAAGGCTGCAGGCAAGCAGGACCGCCAAGCGGGCGCGTCCCGGTTTGCGCTTTCTAGGCGTGGAGCTGCCGCGGTCATCGTTCACGATTGGCCACCAATCGCGCGACGCTCACGATTCGCTGTGAAGCCGGGAACCAAGGATCACTCCGAGACTCCATCCACACCCGATGAAGATGGCCAGCCGGGACATTGGCACATACATCCATGGGATCGTCGCGGACCCCGCCTCGAACTTGCATATCAAGCTCCCATGTCGAACGCGCCGCGAAGCACAAACAGGCGGCGGACCTTTCGCTTCCGGAGGGCCAGCCGGCAGTTGAAGTCGCGGTCTCATGGGGCGCGCTCCCGTTTTCTTCAACCGCCGGCTTAACTTTGCTTACTTCCGCGATCGATTCAATTTTCTGACGGTCTGCCCGATAAGTACCACGTGGCCAAAAGGGTCTCATCCGTCGCCGTGGTGATCGTGTGCGTGGGGCTGGCCGCTTGCTCGGGGGTCCGGCCGGCCGGACCGAGTGTAGTCGCACACATTTCCGAGATATCCCGCGATACGGAAGACACGCCGGCAGCGCGGGCAGTCGTCTCCGGCATCATCACCTACCACGACTCGTCGAATCACGTCATGTTCGTCCAGGACGCGACGGGAGGGGCCCAGGTTGAACTCGCGCCCAATCAGGACGGAAACTTCGCCCACCGGACCGCCTCTTTGGTGGGGCTGGGGGTTCGCCGTGAACTCGCCCCGGTGCTGGTCTATGCCAAGGTGACCCCCGGAGAGTACGGTGCTGCCCCCACGCCTGTCGAAGTCACCCCGGCCGATTTTGGCAACACGCGTGTCGAGGCACGCCGCGCAACCCTCGAAGGGATTGTGGAGAGTGCGCACCTCAACTCGCAGGGCCTCCTGGTTCTCGGCCTGATGTCGGCTGGGCAGTCCATCGAGAACTACGTTCGAGACTATACCTCGGCCCACTACGCAATTGTCGGTGCGCGAATCCGGACGGTCGGGGTGGTGAGGACCGAGTTGGACATCGACGGCGTTCCCGCACGGCGGCAACTATTCACGCAGGGGTTCAATCAGGTTCGGATTATTCAGCCGGCAGTTCCGCCCGAGCAACTCCCGGCCATCACGGTGGCCGATGCGGCGCGCGTCGGGCGACAACCCGTACGCGTCCGATTCCGAGCGAGGCTGGCTCCTTCAGAGGACGCCTCCGGCCTGGTGGCGACCGATTCTACAAGCCATCTCACGGTCTTGCCGGCTCCTGGAACGGCACCCGCACTGGGCCCGAACCTGGACGTTACGGGTTTCGCGGTCCGATCAGAAAGCGGTCAGGTCGTGGTCCGGAACGCATCGGTCATTCAGCCGATGCATAGCGAAGGGGGTGCCCCGGCCCGAATCCTGCGGCACGTCGCTGACATCCGCACGCTCTCACCGGAGGCGGCCAACGGAGGCATTCCCGTTCTACTGACCGGAACGGTGACCTATAATCACCGGCTGGACTATACGCTTTTTGTACAAGACGAGACCGGTGGCGTCTATGTGAGCTGCACAGGTGGCGAGCCCCCACGCGTGACCGCCGGGGACGTTGTTGAAGTCCGGGGCAGGACTGCCGCCGGAGATTTTGCTCCGATCATTTCCGGTGCGATTCTGCATACCATCGGCCGCGGCCCGCTTCCGCAGCCGGCTCGCGTCCCTCTCGAATCGATTCTCGAGGGGATTGCGGATAGCCAGTGGGTGGAAGCGGAAGGCATCGTACACCGCATCGGCCGGGATTTCAGCCACCCGACGCTGCAAGTGATGATCGGAGCGAGGCGAGTGTACGTCCGGCTCGGGGAGGACCAGCGGCCGATCGGGCCCGAATACCTGGACGCGCGCGTCCGGATTCGCGGCGTCGCCGGGGCGATCTTCGATGCCAAGCGGCAACTGCTCGGCATCCAGATCCACGTGCCGGGGCTCGATTTTGCACGGATCATAGACCGCTCATCCGAGCAAACCTCCGTCGCACGAATCAGCGAACTGCTGCAGTTCTCCGTGAAGCGGCCGCCAAGTCGCCGCGCACGAATTTCGGGAACCGTGGTCCGGAGTCTTCCTTCGGGCATGGTGTACGTTCGCGACGGAACGGGCGCCGCGGAGGTCCGCCCCCAGGACCAAATCAGTGTCGAGGAAGGCGATCTGGTGGAAGTGACCGGGTACGTGCAGGGAGCCCATTTCAGCCCCGCGCTCGAGGATGCGGTGTTGCGCAGAACCGGGCGCGGCGGCCGTCCGGCAGCTCGCCGCGTCACGGCACAAATCGCGGCCGATGGTGCCTACGATGCGGAACTGATCGAAGTGGACGGCGTACTTGTCGATCACCTGAACACCGGCAGCGAACGGGTTCTGGTGATGGCATCGGGCACAATCAGTTTCAAAGTCCACGACCTCAGCCGGTCGATCAGCGGCCTGGAACGCGGCGCCCGGCTGAGGGTGCGCGGAATCTGCCGGATGGAACCCGAGAACCTATTTCTCCCTGGGGCTCCCCAGACGTTCGCCTTGCTGTCGAGTTCGGCCGCCGATATCGAGGTACTGCGTCAGGCGCCCTGGCTAACGGCCAAACGCGCCACCACCGTTCTGGGATTGGCACTGTTGGGTGGATGCGCCGCCCTCGTCTGGATTAGTCTGCTCCGCCGGCGGGTCCGGGCCCAGACCGCCGTTATTCAGAGAAAGCTCGATATGGAGGCCTCCTTGAAGAAGGCTGCGGAGGCGGCCAATCAGGCCAAGAACGAGTTTCTGGCGAACATGAGCCACGAAATCCGGACACCCATGAACGGCATCATCGGTTTTGCCGGTCTCGCGCTGGAACGGGCCACCGATCGGGAATTGCGGGAGTACCTGACCACCATTGCCGAGTCGGCCGACGGGCTGCTCGCCGTCGTGAACGGCATCCTGGACTTCTCGAAAATCGAAGCGGGCCAGCTAACACTCGAGGAAGTTCCCCTCTCGGCGGGAGAAGTGATGCGAAGCGTGGTGCGTCTCTTCGTGCCCAAGGCAGACGAGAAAGGACTTGCGCTCGGGTGCGACGTGGCATCCGACGTTCCCGAATGGCTGATCGGCGATCCGGGCCGGCTGCGGCAGGTTCTTCTCAACCTGGTCGGCAACGCCGTCAAGTTCACCCATGCGGGAGCAGTAACGTGCCGCGTCGATGTAGCCGGCTCCGCCTCGGAGCGGGTTGAACTCCGGTTCGTTGTGAAAGACACGGGTATCGGGATCGATGCGGATCGGCAGAAAGTGGTCTTTGACGCATTTACCCAGGCAGACAGTTCGATATCGCGCCGTTTCGGCGGGACCGGGTTGGGCCTTGCCGTATCGTCGCGCCTCGCCAGGATGGCTGGTGGACGCATTCACCTCGTCAGCGCCCCGGGCGTGGGTACCACGTTCACACTCTTCATACCGTTCCAAAGGTGCAGCGAACCTGTCGAAGGCAGAATGGACGAGACAGTTGCCGCGCTCAGACGTTTGTCGATCCTGGTTGCCGAAGACAATCCGGTGAATCAGCGACTGGTTTCCTCGCTGCTCACCAAGCGAGGCCACGACGTCAAACTGGCTGGAAACGGCAGGGAAGCGGTTGACATGTTCCAGGCGGGCAGGTTCGACGTCGTTCTCATGGACGTCCAGATGCCCGAATGCGACGGTCTGGAGGCCACGATGGCCATTCGATCGTTCGAGAACGGCGGTTCACATACGCCGATCATCGCCCTGACGGCACATGCGATGGGCACCGACCGGGCCCGATGCATCGATGCGGGCATGGATTGGTATGTCTCAAAACCTGTGAAGATCGACTCATTAGTGGCGGCGATGAACCGTTGCTACGAACAATACCACCACAGTGCGTGAGACCGAACAAACATCAACCGGACGGCCTGATCCGAGTGCCCCCCTGCAGTACCCGCATGATCCCGGCCCCAAGACCGCTTCCGGAATGTGCGCCTCATTGCGGCCTTGCCGTCGCCGACCGGACTTGGTGCCGGACCACTCATCGCTCCCGTTCACTGGCCGATCCGGCTGTTAACGGCGGATCGAATTCGCTTCTTACAGCCGGGGCATCGCATGGCAATCAGAAGCTGCGCAAGAGAAAATCTCTGGTGCTCGCCAGCACTTTATCCCGCATCGCGCGATCCGGCAGCAGTCGAGCCATTTCAACTGCTCCGATCATCGTTGAAAAAATAGCAAAGAACGCCAGCTCTCTATCCGCCGTCCGCCTGCCAGGCATGAGCGGCAGCATGCGCGACTTATATTTGACGAGCTCTGCAACGATCTGAGGTTTTATCCTCTTATCCGCCCGCGCCAATTCGGGTGCTAGCGCCGCCACGGGGCACCCGTGCTCGGGCTGTTCGCAGTGTTCCCGGCTCAGGTAGGCCCTCACAATCGCCTTCCAAGCCTCTCCAGGCAGAGACTGTTCAGCGGCATGAACCAGGGCTTCGGTGATTTCCCGGAAGCCTTCGCGGAGCGATTCTACAAGCAGGTCGTCCTTGCTCTCGAAATGCTTGTAAAAGCCTCCGTGCGTCAGGCCATTGTCCCGCATAACCGTTACAACCGCGGCGCCCTGTAAGCCTTCGGCGCGAACACGCTCGGCAGCGTCTCTCACAATCTCGTGATGGATCTGCGCTTTATGCCCCGGACCGTAACGCATGACTATAGGATGCTGTAGATCATCCCAAGATGCAACTCGAAAAATCTGAAATCGGAATCCATAGGATTACGTGAATCATCCTAGGAGCGGAAAGGAAAACTCGTATGTTTCATTGATCGCACGCCGCGATTCGCGGCTGTCGGAAGAATCGTCAGGGCAAATGCGGGGCAATCGGCGCTGAACAGCGCTGAGGTCGCCCTGGCAAACCCGTAGAAGGAGATCAACATGATAAAGCCAAGGATTATCGTCACAGGCGCCACCGGTAAAACCGGTAGCGTCGTCGTTGCCGAACTGCTCAAAGCCGGCTATCCCGTCCGCGCCATGGTGCGCCGGGAAGCGCGCACTTGAAGGCGATGGGGGCAGAGATCGCGGTCGCCGACATACGCGATGTCGAGCGCGTCGCCGGTGCGCTGAAGGACGTTCAGCGCGCCTACTTTTGTCCGCCGTACGATCCGTACATGGTTCAGGGCGCGGTCGCCTTCGAACGAGGATATCGCGCGAGTTGCAGCCGCGGCCCTGATGGATCCCGCGCGACACGCCGGCAAGAGCTACCGCCCCACCGGACCGGAACTTCTCGGCGCCGAGGACATTGCCAAGGCAATCGGCCAAGCCGTAGGGAGATCGGTGAGAGTTGCGCCAACCCCGGCCTGGCTGTTCATGAAGGCCGCCCGGATGGCCGGCTTGCCGATCGATCTGATGAGCAACGTGCGCTACTACATCGATGATCACAAACGCGGAGCTTTTGAACTGGGCGCGCCGACCTCCGACGTGCTCGACGTCACCGGCCGCCCCCCGGAGGACTTCGAGACGATCGCTCGTCGTTATGCGGCGCAGCCGCGCAACCAGCCGGCCCGCGGAAACTGGCTTCGCACGTTCGCTCAGTTCATGGTCACTACTCGTGGCCGTTCAGACACAGCTTGGCGTTGTAGGGGAAGTAGGTGCAGAACTTGAGGAAAAACGGGCCAAAGTCGCGGTCCATGCAGTACACATAGATGTGATTGACCATCGCCGAGGAACGCACCAGCCAGGGATAGGTGGCGCCGGTCTTCTCGTTGCGCCGCCGCTCGGTGCGGAACACGGGCGTCTTTTCCTGCGCCTTGCCAATGAACAGAACCCCTTCCTGACCCTGGAACTGGCGCCGGTAAGCGGCCGCCACATCGTCCTTGCGCTGGTTCTTCTCGAATGTCACCAGGGGCAAGTTCTGTTGCTTGGCGAACTGCTCCATGGATGCGATGAAATCCTTGGTGCTGGGATCTATCAGAGCGCTGGAAGCGAACTGGTGACCGCGGTGAAAGCGGAAGAAGCTTGCGATTCCTCCCGCGCGCTGCAAGGCCGGGACGTACACGTTCAAGTACATCCGGTCAATTCCCTCGATCTCCAGGGTGACGAGGGTGACGAGGGTGACGTGCTGCTGAAGCACTTCGGCGACGGTCCGTGGTAAGCTCATGGCGGCTCCGGCTGACACCGGTCCTTCGGGACCACCTACCGCATCGCGGTCCAATGACGGAACCGGTTTCCGGTTCGTTGCTCGGCCGGAGTCAAACTGCTGAATTATCCCTGATACTGAGTGGCCAAGGGCATACATCTCGTCGGTCTGAGGCGGAGCCTCGCTAGGTTATGAGGACGATGACCTGAAGAACCGGTTCGGCGATTTCAACCACATGGTCTTCGGCCGCCTCCGCCCCGGCACAAGTATCGAGAAGGCGTTGAGCGAGCTGAATGTTGTGCAAGTACGAATCAGCCTCGAAATCCCCGAAAGATTGGAGTTGCGGGCGTCGTTGAAGCCGCTGCAGGAGGCGATTGTCGGGAATTCCCGCCTGGGGCTGCTGGTAGTTATGGGAGCCGTGGCGGCGGTGCTGCTGGTATTGTGCGTAAACCTCGCCAACTTGTGGTTCGCTCGCGCGGCCGGCCGCGGGCAGGAGTTGGCGGTGCGCGTTGCATTAGGTGCCAGCCGGATGTCACTCATGCGGCAGTTACTTACCGAGAGCCTCGTTCTTTCGGTAGCGGCGGTGTCATCGGTTGTGTCCTGGCCTATGCCGGAGTCAGCGTTCTGTTGCGATTCGCACCTATCGATCTGCCGAGCCTTGCGGAGGTCCATGTAGACGCGGTTGCACTGGCATTCGCGGTCGGCATTTCACTGCTTGCCGGAATCGTATTGCGGCGGAAGTCGGGCTCAGTACGATTCTGCTGGTCGGAGCCGGGCTGTTGATCCGCAGTTTCGACCGCTTGATGAGCGTCGAACGCGGGTTCAACATCGAACGGGTGCTTGCAGTGGATATCGTTCTGTCCGCTTCCAAGTACGATGGGTCGAGCTCTCGCACCCGGTTCTACCGGAATCTCCTCGAGAAGGCCCGAAGCCTGCCCGGAGTACAATCCGCCAGCATCACGTCCTTCCTGCCTTTTCAGGGTGAAACGTGGGTGGATGCGATCGGGACCGAACACGATGCGGGGCCGATATTCCAGCGCCCGTTAGTGAATGTTCGATTCGTGAGTCCGGAATATTTCACCACGCTCGGAATCCCGTTGCGAACGGGCCGCACGTTTTCCGATTCGGACAATAACCATAAAGTGACCATTCTTTCGCAAGCCCTTGCCGAGCGATTGTGGCCGGGACAGGACGCCGTGGACCGCAAGATCACACGCCGCGAAAACGAGCTGATCGAAGTCGTGGGAATCACCCCCGACCTGCGCAGTACCAGTCTGGATAAAGACCCTGTGAATATGATGTACGTTCCATATTGGCAGCGGTCGCGATACGCTGCGTCATTGCTGATTCGCACATCGAACGATCCTCGTTCCGCTGCCGGAATGGTTCGACGGGTAATCTGGGATCTGGACGGCGATATCCCGGTCCCGGAGAGCCGTCCATTGCTGGAGGTAATGAATGCCTCGGTGGCCCAACGTAGATGTCAGACGGTGCTCGTCTTCGGATTTGCCGCCGCTGCTTTAGCTCTGGCCAGCCTGGGGGTTTACGGAGTTCTTGCCTATAACGTAGCGCGGCGAAGTAACGAGATCGGGATACGGCTGGCGCTCGGTGCCGGTTCGGCGGACGTGCGGTCGCTGGTACTCCGGCAGGGCCTCGGTCCAGTCGCCTTTGGCATGTTTGCGGGTTTGCTTGGGTCGCTGGCCCTGGGACGAATCCTGAGCAGCATGTTATTCCAGGTGGCGCCCAGAGATCCGGCAACGATGGTAACGGTGGTTGCCGTGTTAGGAGTCGTCGCGGTGGCGGCGTGCACCATTCCAGCTATACGCGCAACTCGTATCGACCCGGTCCGCGCACTGCCGTGCGAGTGAGATCAGACGGCCGCCGGTAGCGGTTGCACTTCAATCTCAATCGTGGGTTCGTGTTTCAAGGTGGCGTGAATCAGGCATTTTTCGACCGCACGGATCAAGCCTTCTTTGTGGCGGGGCTCTTCCGCGGCAGGAGACGCGACCTCGATCCGAATAACGCCGAGGCGCGCGGGTTGCGTGGCCTTCTCGGCAGAAACTCGAACGGTCAGACCCTCGGCAGAAAGGCTACGGGCCTTCAGATACTGAACGGCGTAGAAGCCGGCACATGTCCCCACCGAAGCGAGCATCAGTTCGGGTGGAGTCATTCCTTCATCGTCGCCCGCGTTGGCGGCAGGCTGGTCGCAAATGAGCCGGTGTCCCCGCGCCTCCACCTCAAAACTGACGCCGTTCCGGAATTTTACGCTGGTTTCGTACATGAAGATAAAAAACCTTCCTCGATATACGAGCTTCCTACCGATCACGATGCAGCGGATGAGGCGGAGGTGACAGGCGGGTTACCGTCAGGATGGGATGTAAGAATCGGGGTCACACGGCACGAAGCGGGCCAGCGCGCGATCCTTCCGGACGTTGTTGATCGGGAAGACCTGATTGTGCATCACAAGCCACACGCCAGGGGGCAGCAGTTGCGTTGCGAAGAGACTCTCGGTGAGGTTCTGGAGCCCGTCGCTGTTCTCGAATCCTAAGGGAGTCATCGCTCCCGTGAAGATAATCGGAAACGCCAGATCGGCAAGGTTCCGCTGAAGGCAAAGGCCGGTTGCGACCATCGTGTCCGTCCCGTGAGTGATCACAACCGGCGCCTCGGCCTGCGAAAGACACTGTCTCACCGTTTGAAGTACCACCTGCCGGTCTATCTCGGTCATATCGAGGCTGTCTTTGTTCATAACCGGCGTGATAAGAATGCGAGTTTCGGGGAGTCGCAAGCGATCCAAGTAGCGGCTTACCTTGTGCTCCATGTTCTCGACTGCGCCGGTGCTTTCCGAGTACATCTTCTCGAGGGTTCCGCCACACGCCAGCAAATGAATCGTTCGCATCGAAGCCAATTGTATCTTGCGACGGGCGCTAATCAACGATCGATGCTAACGGTTAGCATTTATAACTCACTCGACTAACTTAGCGCTAACGCTGATCATTTATTCTCCCTTGGAAAATTTGCGAGGTCAAAATTGCAGACACAGATGGACAAACGCTATCACGTGGTGAGAAACCAGAAAACATCTCCTATGTTTTGAACAAAATCGTGCTTACTTTCATACAATAATCCGGGATTACGTATATTCGCCAATATCTATCCCCGTCCTGGAATCCCATGTAGATCTTGCGTCCATTTGTAATTTGGAGGATTGTTTGCACGTTTGAGGGATGACAGGAGGTCAGAATTAACCAAATGCAAAAGCTTGGACGTGGCGCATGTTACGCGACGGCGCTAGCAGCCCGTGGTGGAAGTCAAAATGCGACATAATCACGCGCCTAAGTCATTGATTTGATTGAGGCGGTTTTCCCGTCTCCGAATTTGCCCCATTTCTGCCACGGGCTGCTAGTCTTTCTTTTAGCCTTGACGTTTTCTGCCCAGACAAATACTGGGCAGCCCGGTACGGTTACTGGGCAGTCGGGTACGGTGAGCGGAACTGTCATGTCTTCGACCGGAACTCCGATGGTCAACGTGACGGTTGAAATCGAGAACATCTCAACCGGCGCCCGAATGACAGCCACCTCGGACGCGCAAGGCAAGTACCGTTTCGAAAACGTGCCTTCCGGCACATACCGGATGCACACCAGTTCGGCCCTCGGCGCCGGCACCCCGTCGAATGAAATCAACGTCGACGCAACTCGTGCAAAAACGGTAAACATCACGATGCAGGCTGCGGCCACTAGCGTCTCGACGGCAGCGTTGATTACGGTGGAAGATACGACGCCCATCCAGGGCCTTGAAAGTCCACAGGTACGGTATTCCTGGAACACTCGGTACGACGAGTATCTGCCATCTCCGAACTTCGTCGATCGGAATGGGGAGCGCTACGGCGCCTACAACCTTTCTTTGCTCAGCCCGGGAGTAGCGAACAACTACGGCATCGGCATCGGCCGCGGGCCGATCGTCGGGGGCCAGCCGGCAACGAGCAACAACTATATGATGGAGGGAATCGACAATAGCAATAGAGCCCTCCCGGGACCGCTCGTTTACATCTCCAACGAGGCGACGAGCGAATTCGTGCAGTACCAGAACCAGTTTCCACCGGAGTACGGGCATGCGAGCGGTGGACAACTCAATAACTTCGTCCGCACGGGCACCAACCAGGTTCACGGGTCGTTGTTCTGGTATCTACAGAACCGGGATCTCAACGCGATTGATCAGGGCTTCGCGAGGCAGGGCATCAACGACAACCCTCTCTACGACCAGAATCGAATCGGGGCGAACCTTGGTCTGCCGATCATACCCAACAGCCTCTACTTCTTCGGCAGCTTCGAGTACATTCCGCTGGGAGTCTCGGCCCAGCCGCTTAGCCCGGTGATGGCGCCGACGGCTGCGGGATTTGCTGCCTTAGGCAATATCTCCGGTGTGTCTCAGACGAACCTCAACGTGCTGCGGCAGTATCTTCCGGCCGCTAACACGACGTCCAGCAGCGCCACCGTGAACGGAGTGAACATTCCTCTCGGTGAAGTCGCCTTCAACGGGAAGAACTGGCAGAACTCGTACAACGGCACCGGCGCAATCGACTGGAAGATCGGCAACTCGGACGACTTACGCGCTCGTTATGTTCATAACGAGACGGAAGCAGCCACGAGCACCAGCGTTCTGCCGAATTTTTTGACGCCATTGCGCGACCGGGCGCTGCTCGCGAGCGTCGCCGAGTATCACAACATCGGATCCCAAGGCATAAACGAACTGCGCTTGGGTTACAACCGCTTCCGCCATATACTCGACAATCCCGACCTGGTGTTTCCTGGTCTGACAGGATTCCCGAACTTGTCGATTCAACAGGACCTGAACCTTCAACTAGGCCAAGGATTCCTGGGAGTCGGAACGTCGGCGTTGAACACCTATCAACTCGCGGATAACGTGCAGTGGATTGCGGGACGGCATACCATTCGCTTTGGTGCGGACGCACGGCGATACATTGGGCCTTTGAACTTTGCCGCGGCAGGCCTGGGCTCTTACAGTTTTAGTAACCTGCAGCGTTTCCTGCTCGACCAGAGTCCCGATGTCTTCGGTTCGCGAAGCTTCGGCAGTCTCACTTATTCGGGTAACCAATGGAATGCTTACGGGTACGTGAACGATAACTGGCGGGTTGCGCCGAATTTCAACCTGAACCTCGGCGTCCGTTATGAATACGTCACCATACCGAAAACACTTCAGCTTCAGGCCCTGAATTCCCTCGCGAGCGTACCCGGCGTTCTGGAGTTCAACGAACCGCAAACGCAGAAGCTCAACTTCGCGCCTCGCGTTGGTGTGGCGTTCTCGCCGACGTCGATGCGAAACACGGTATTCCGCGCGGGTTTCGGCATGAATTATGATGCCCAAACCTGGAGCAGCATTCTCCCGACCGTACCGCCGGGCGATACCACCACGCAGTTCATTCAGACGTTCACGCCGATCTATGGCGGGTTCTTCGGCAATGGCGGCATTGTCAGTACCTTCCCGGTCGATGTGTTCAATCCGAGCATCACCCCTGAGGAGGCTCGCGCACAGACCAGCACCTACATTCCTGACCAGCAGCTACCGTACACGATGCAGTGGAATGCGAACCTCGAACAGACTTTGTTCCATCGCTTCATCGTAAACATCGGCTACTTGGGAGTCCGCGGAGTACATTTGCCGGTTCAGGACGTTCTGAACCAGACGGCACGTGTCAGCGCGGCACAGAACCTGCCTGTCTACTATCAGCAGCCCACACAGGCTCAACTCAATTCGCTGACGACATCGCTGAGCAGCCTTCAGGCGATTGGGAACAACTCGCTGGCTTCGTCCGGCTTCACAAACCCGATCTACACGATTCGGCCCGATGGAACTTCGATGTACCACGGACTGCTCGTGCAGGCCACTCAGCGTTTCTCGGGCGGCTTCCAGATGAAGGCCAACTACACGTGGAGTCACTTGATGGATGACCTCGGCGGACCGAACCTTACCGGGTCGGGCGCGCTGAATTGGGCAAATTGGCGGACGGACCGTCACACGTCCATTTACGATCACCGGCACGTCGCTTCGTTGACGGCGTTGTGGGATGTCAGCGCGATCGGGTCCAACTCGTTCAACTGGTTCCGCGACATCGTCGCCAACATGACCTTGTCCGGCACCTATATGTACGAGTCGCCTGCGCCGATTCCACTCAGCAGCGGTCTCGATGCGGGATTAGGTGCGGGTTTTGCCGGTTCGGGCGTGTTCATGAATCCGAACGGCACGGCCGGAATCGGCAGCGGCGTTTCGCCGTTGATGAATTCCAGCGGTCAAACCGTCGGTTATCTCGCGAATAACCCGAATGCGCAATACGTCCGCGCCGGGTTGGGGACGTTCCCGAATGGTGGAGCGCCGCTGCTTCCCGGTTTGCGGCCGATCAACAACTTCAACGTTGCTGTATTCAAACGCTTCGCCGTTCGGAACCGCTTTAATTTCGAAGTCCACGCGGAAGCTTACAACGTCTTGAACCATCCACAGTTTGTTCCTGGATCCTTGACCAGTATTGGCAGCGGTCCCCAGGCGCAGAACTGGAACTTCCTGGTTCCGGGCGCCGTCGGTTTCGGGGATGTTAGCCAAGCCTTCTCGAGTAATCCTCGACTTCTTCAGTTAGGCTTGAGATTCCAATTCTGATCGCACCGAGTGCAGCCGGAATTGTTTGAGGCAGGTCCGATCGGGCCCGCCTTTTTTTAGGTGTGCCGAGCACGATGGCCAAACAGGAACCGTTGTGGCTGCGAGGTAATCATCCCCGAAAGACACTCTGGGATATTGTTGAGCCAGGCGGAGTGCAGCGGGAAACTCGGATGCTCGGGCCGGACGCTTTCCTTCGGCATCCGGCCTTCGCATCTCACAACGAAAACATCAACGGAGATAGATCGGCTGCTCAAGCCGGAAGGTCAGGACTGACTCGGAGGGAACGTTGATTTTGTCGCCGCGAGTCAGCACCTGTGCTGCTGCTCCACCTGCCGCGCCGATTGCCGCGCCTGCCGCCGCTCCGGAACCGCCGCCTGCGATAGCTCCGATGATCGCGCCAAGCGCTGCGCCGCCGCCAACCGTTTCAGCAGTCCGGCGATTCGCGCCGAGTCCCTGTCGCCCATGTTCCGCGACAGTCCCGGTCTGCACCATATGCGGCCTGCCGTTGACCGTCACCGAAGCGAGGCCGAGTTCCAGTTTCGAAGTGCCGACCGCGCCCCCACCCGAGGCATTGAGAACAGTCAGTTGTGCGCGCGACCCGCGAGGCACAAGCACATCGCCGTTGACATTCACGATGTCCTGCGCGACTTCCGCATCGTACCGATTCCCCTCTTCAGCGCTGGCTGCGGAGATCGGCTGTAGTGCACGGATTACCACCGTTGTACCGGCGGGTATCGAGGTCGTGCTCGCACTCCCCGTCGTCACGGGTGCTGGAGGTACCGCGGCTCGGTTTGCCGTGTTTTGCTGTGCCGCACAGGAGGTGAATAGCACAGCCATGAATAAGGTCCCGAAAAGTAATGTTGCCCTCATGTCCGTAGGACGTCTTCCTGTCGTGGGACCTAACGCTGAAACGGTCACATTGTGGTGTAACGTTGTGAATGTGATTACCTTCCGGGCTGCTGTACTTACCTTGGCGGCAGTAGTCATCGTGACCGCGCAGCGGCCTCAGACGAACTGGACCGGACAAGAGAAGCCGATAGCGGATCAGATTCGCACGTTGCGAACGTTGCGGAATGACGAGCGCGCAACCGTCACTCGCGATCTCGCGTTGCGTGTCAGGAAACTAAATCCGTCGCCGAACAAACTGCGGCTTGCTGAAGGCCTCGCCAATCTCTCCACCGAGGGCGACCTGGGGAAGAACACTCTGCAGGAAGTAGCGACTACTCTGGCGTTTGCTCTACGCGAAGAACCGCCGGAGGCGGGCGCGGGCCGTATCGCCTCGCCCTACATCACACTCGCGCAACTCGCTCGCTACGAACACGTCCACGTGTCGCTGCAAGCCTCGGCATTCGAGGAGGCAATGTCGCGATTGGAAGCCGCGGACCGGCGCAGAATGAAGGCGAACTTCACGCTTTCCGATCTGGACGGAAAACAGTGGACTTTATCCGCTCTGAAGGGAAGGGTAGTGCTGGTGAACTTCTGGGCCACGTGGTGCCCGCCTTGCCGCAAGGAGATGCCGGACCTCGATAGGTTATACCAAGAGTTCAAGTCCGACGGCCTTGTCGTACTCGCGATCTCCGATGAAGACGAGAAGACGGTCAAGGATTTCCTCAACGGAAAGAACTTCTCGTTTCCGGTGCTCCTCGACCACCACCGCAGCGTTAACAAGACGTTCGAGATCGAAGGGATCCCGAAAAGCTTTATCTACGACCGCAAAGGAAAATTGGTCGCCGAATCGATCGACATGCGGACGCGAGAGCAGTTTTTGGCAATGCTTGCGCAAGCGGGGATCGCCGCGCGGTAGGCTCAAGACGCCCAGGGAACACGACCGGATCAGTCCATATCGACGACCGGCTCGAGTGGGAAATCGCGGTAGTGTCCTTCGAACCAGGCCAATTTGTCAGGATTTCGAACTATGTGCACCGATGTGATCCGGTCCTCAGCGGTCGAGAACACCAGCACGGTATCGAGTTGCTCATTCAGAAACACGAGGAGTGCGGTTTCTCCGTTCACTTCGGTCAATGTCAGTCGTGGTTTGACCGGCGCGGCGGCTCGCCGCCTCCAGAGCCCGACGAACAGCTTTCCGACCACCGTGGCCCCACGAAGAGCATGCAGGGCAGCAGATGCTTTTCCTCCTCCATCGGCCAAACTCATTACGTCTTCTGCCAGCACGTCCTGCAGCCCGGACAGGTCGCCGCTTTCCGCCGCCCTAAGGAACCGCATCACGATCTCGCGTTGACGCTCGGGTTCGGGTCTGAACCGTGACCGACCCTCGCGCAACCGCTCGATGGCGCGGTGTACCCATTGCCGGCAACTCGCCTCAGAAGCGTCAAGAACCTCGGAAATCTCTCTGTAGCCGTAATCGAACACTTCACGCAGCAGGAACGCGGCGCGCTCGGGCGGCGTGAGCGTTTCGAGCAGCACGAGGAAAGCCATCGTGATCGATTCTTTGCGCATGACGTCCTGCTCGATATTCGGTGCGCTGGACGTCGGAACGGGTTCAGGCAGCCAGATTCCCGTGTATTGTTCGCGCTTCGCGCGCGCCGATTTCAGACGATCCAAACACAGCCTGGTGACGACGGTGGTTAACCAAGCCTGCTCGGAACGGGCCTCGTCCGGACTGCCGGCGGCGCGCAACCACGTATCCTGAAGCACGTCTTCGGCTTCGCTCGCGCTCCCCAACATCCTGTAAGCGACAGAAAACAGGTACGGCCGTAATTGTTCGAAGCGCTGCGCGTCGATCATGCCGCGACTTCAAACCCATCCCGCATCGAACGATGGCCCGGACGCCATCCGAGTTCGCGGCGTGCCTTATCGTTTGAGAGCATTAAGCGGTTGGAAGCCATCGAAGCCACGATGGGAGCAACCATTCGCACCAGCCAGGCCGGCGCTGTTCTGGGCGGCGGTGCGGCGGCGGCGCGGGCCGTGATCGATACGAATTCCGCGATTCCCACAGGATCATCGTCGACGATATTGTAAATGCCTGTGGTCGCCGGGGTTCGTTCGAGCGCCGTTACCGTTGCCGCGGCGGCATCGTCGATGTGAATGAAAGAACCGACGCCGTTTGCGTTTTTCGGCACGAAAACCTGGCGTGCCCGGAGCCGTTTCGCAAGATCCACCGACGTCGGGACATCCGGACCGTAGAAGAGCCCGAACCGCAGAACGACTGTTTCTATCGCGCCGCTCCTGGCAGCCTGAGCGGCCTGGTTCTCCAAGGAGCGCAATGCAAGAAGGGTGTCGTGCCACAGCGTATGCTCCGGAACAGCCGGAAGCGGGTCTTGTTCAGTAGCCAACTGGTGATTGGGTGTCGTGCCATACACCCCCAGGAACGACTCGAGTACCACACGCTTGACGCCCGCGGCGACCGATGCCTCAAGCAGATTCGCCGTTCCCCGCGTTCGCAACTCGTTCGTCGGCTTCAGTTGGGCCGGGCGCAAAGGACCTCCGGCGGGCAAGGCTGTCAGAAGGTGCGCAACGTGCGTTGGTGCAACCTCACGAACAATCCGCCGCATTTCTTCGCCATTCAACGCGTCGCCGATTACCGCCCGCGCACCCATGGACTCCAGCATTTGCCGTTTCGCTTCTCGCCGGGTCAAGCCCACGACTTCGTGGCCGTGCGCAACCAGCATCTTCACAACTGGGCGCCCCAGCGTTCCCGTGGCGCCCGCTATCAGGACTTTCATTTTCGCTCCCTCTGTTTTGGAGACGAGCGAGGGGGGCGCCCTGTGACAGATCGGTCTACAAACTGGCGAGAAACGGTTTCAGGGCTTCCAGCGTACGTTGCTTCTGATCACGGCGGACGTTGTGCGCGGCGCCCTCGATATGAACGATCTTCCCGTTTTTGAGCAGCCCTGCAATTTGTTCGTTCTGCTGGCGAAGTTCACCTTGCGCATCGGCCTTGAGGATGAGCGTGGGCGCTGTGATTTTTGGGAACAGTTCGCTCATTTGCGGTCTGCCGGCCATAGTGCCGAGCCCGGTGTCCGGGTGATGGCGCCGCTTCGAAGGCGCCCATATCTCGCACTCCGATCGTCCCCACTTCGGCGAATCCTTCATGCACCCCGCCACCAGTTCTTCCTCGCTCATGTTGTTCCGGGCGAGGATTGCGGCTCTGCGTTGTTCGGGATCCGCGGACATACCCGGAGGCACTGCGTTGCCCCGACGGCGCACCAGGCCTGGATCCTCCAGTACCACTGCGCGGGGCACTTCCGGATATTTGGCCGCAAACCACGCAACCGAAGCGCTGCCCATCGAATGCCCCATTAGCACCGGCTTTTGCAGTTTCAATTCGCGAATCAGTCCGGCAAGATCCTCCACCTGTACGTCGGCGGGATCGCCCTGCTTCGGAGGATCGGACAATCCATGCCCGCGGGCATCAAACATGATGATCTCGAAATCGTTTTGAAGTTCTTTAGCGAGGTTGGTCCAGCATAATCCGTCGTCGGACGAACCGTGAGCCATCACGAGCGGCGTTTTGTTTCCGCCTGTTCTCCAGTAATGAATGCGAATGCCGTTTGCAATCACATACCCATCCTTCCAACCATCGGGTGGGCGCGGCGCGGCGAAGGCCGTCGATACGAATGTCAACACGAGAAGTGCGATTAGGATTTTGCGCATACGAAAGTTCTCCGAGGAGCGCGTCACACTCGGGAGTGGCGCGCGATTGTTTGAATCCGAGCTAATTCTACTCCACCGCGCCGCATGGGCGTGCGCGCACTCCTTACCCGATCGCCTGTTCCAGATCGGCGATCAGATCATCCGCGTGTTCGAGGCCGATTGACAACCGCAGCAGGTTCTGAGGCACCGCGCTCTCGCGCCCTTCAACGGAGGCTCGATGCTCGATGAGACTGTGCGTGCCGCCGAGACTCGTTGCGCGCGTGAACAGCCTGACGCGCGCTGCGACGCCCATCGCCTCATCGCGACCACCTTGCACCTGGAACGACAGCATCGCGCCAGAGCCGTTCATCTGACTCGACGCGATCTCGTGACCAGGGTGCCCCGGCAGACCCGGGTAATGTGTCACCTCGACGCGCGGATGCTTCGCCAGGTAGAGCGCGATGCGTTGCGCGTTTTCGGATTGTGCGCGAACCCTGCATGGAAGCGTGCTGATGCCGCGCAGCGTGAGCCAGCAATCGAACGGCGATGGCACCGCGCCGCCGTATTGCTGGGCGTTCCGCGCTCGCTCGAAGAGGTAGTTGTCATACTTCGTGACAAGCACGCCGCCGGTCACATCCGAATGTCCGCCGAAGTACTTCGTGGTAGAGTGCGTGACCATATCGATGCCGTAATCGAATGGGCGTAGGAAGACGGGAGTGGCAAAGGTGCTGTCGCAGACGGTGATAGCGTTCGCCGCGCGCGCGATCTTGGCCACGGCCGGAAGGTCCGTGACTTTCAGCAACGGATTCGATGGCGTTTCGATCCAGATCAGCCGTGTTTCCGGCCGTACGGCGGTGCGCACCGCATCGCAATTGTCCATGTCTGTATAAGTAATCTCGATCGGCCATTTCCGGAAAAGCGCCATCGTCTGTCGCAGCCCGTAGTACACTTCCTTGGGCAGCAAAACGTGGTCGCCCGGCTCGAGTCCGTTCATCAACGTCGCGGCGACTGCGAGGCCGGAGGCGAAAGCGAGAGCCTCCTTGCCGCCCTCGAGCGCCGCGATACACTGCTCAAGCGCCAGCCGGTTGGGATTTCCTTCGCGCGAATACGAAAATCCTCTGGGATACTCGCCGTCGGCACCGCGCTCAAACGTTGTTGAAAGATGGATCGGTGCTGTGAGGGCGCCCGTTGCAGGGTCGGATGAGCGTCCGGCGTGTACGGAAGTCGTCTCGATGCGAGGCATCTTCACAGCTTCGCAGATTCACCCATCGCTGACGGAAACGATCTGCTACGCCGAGAAGCAAGGCTAAGCCCTGCGGCTCCGCAGTACGCCGCCGAAAGCCGCCGCTGGAACCATGAAGAGAAGTGCGGCGATCTGCGACCACACGCTCGCAGTCGCTAACTCGGCCACCACCGATATCAACGCCCCGGCCCCGATCAGCGTAGCGACAATCTGCGCATGCAGTGCGGGTCTTCGAGGCGCCAGTGCTGCCGCGACGTATCCTCCGATAAACGCGAACAGCACGCCGTAGACAGTGATTCCGACAATGAAGCCGATGCCGGGCCACACCCGCGGATCATGGCCCGTGAGACGAAAGAGAAGTAATGTTGTTACGGCAAAAATGAGGTAGCCACAAACGATGGCAGCAGCACTGCGGATCACCTGCGCCTCCGCCACTCTGCCACTGTTAGGGGCAAAGCGACATGTTCGAGCACTCGCCCATCGTCAACCGGCGGTCCGGTTGCAATCGACAGCGGCAGCACCCCGGCCCAAACAGGCAGCGCGTAATCTTCTTCGTCGTCGATCGGCGGCCCCGTGCGTACCTTTGCCGAGACCTCGTCGAGATCGACGCAAAGGACGCTGGTTTGAGCGATCTCCTTCGCGGTCGGCGGGCGCACTTCCGCCCAACGTCCGGGCGTGATGTGCTCGGAAACACAGTGCAGGCCTTCGAGTTTGTCCTGCGGGTCAGTCACTGCGCGGCCCTTGCCGAACACGACCACCGACCGGTAGTTGATCGAGTGGTGGAACGCGGAGCGCGCCAGCACAAGCCCGTCCACCAGCGTGACGGCGATGCACAACTCAACGCCGCCTGCCAGCGTGCGCTGCATCCGGCTACCGGCCGAACCGTGGATGTACAGCTTATCGCCGCTTCTTCCATAAGCTGTCGGGATCACGGCCGGTGTGGAATCGAGATTGAACCCGACATGGCAGATGAACCCTTCGTCGAGAATCGCATACACGGCAGCACGGTCGTAAACGCCGCGTTTCGGGAGCCTTTTCAGCGTGGTTCGCTGGGTTGGTGCGAAGGAATCCATCCGCCTATTATCGATCACGCCGCAACGGCGCGGCTTCGTCCGACCGGCATGCCGAACCGGAACACGTCGTGCGGATCGTACCGTTCTTTGACGGTTTCAAGCAGGTCTGCCTTTTCCGGGCTGAATAGATCGTGATGCTGATCGCGTTCGCGCCCCGGCGCGCCGAGGAAGTTAAACAGGCGCGGACCGGCCCGGTGAGGACGGCAAACGCCCAGCAATGCATCCGTATCGCTTACAACCTTGTCGCGAATCTGTGGAATTGCCAACCCCACCGACAGCAGCACAAACGGAGCCGTCAGCCGCGGCGCCGCACTCACATCTTCGGATAGCTGCGCATACGCGCCGCCGATGTGCCGGATGGCTACAACGCTCAGCGCCGTGCGATTCCGGTCGCCTGCTTTGTCCACAATCGAGTCGATGAGGCAGGGAGACAGTTCACGCAGTGTTTCGGTTCCGATGTGACTCGGCATCGGGTCTACGGGTTCACGCGCAATCCCGCCGATCTCCGAGTATGGCATCATCCGGAAATCGTCCATCAACGGGTTCAGGTTGCGCAGCGGGCTCAGTAAATACGCGCCTTGTTCAGCGTCGCCGATGAGGCAACCCTGAAGAACGACGAACGATTTGCCGCGCACGGGTTCGGGTAAGAACGGCGCATCCGGCAGATGTTGAATGCAAATGGCGGAGGTCATCGTTTCGGGGATGTACCGCGTCCAATTGGAATACACGTTCAGGACTTCGCGCGCGCGTTCCACGGGGAAGTACATCGAGCCGCCGTAAACCTCGGCGATCGGATACAGGCGAAACTCGAGCGCAGTGACCGCGCCAAACCGTCCTCCGCCGCCGCGCAACGCCCAGAACAGGTCCGCGTTTTCCTGTTCGCTGGCGTGCAGCAACCGGCCGTCGCCCGTGACGATCTCTGCCGAGATGAGGCTGTCGCACGCATAACCGTACTTTCGCGCGAGCCAACCCGTTCCGCCGCCGAGCGTGTAGCCGACCACGCCGACTCCCGGCGACGAGCCGCACAGTCCCGCGAGGCCGTGTTGCGCAGCGGCCGCGATCACCTCGCCCCAGACAACACCAGCCTCAACACGCGCTGTCTGCGCTTCAGGGTCGATGACGATGTCTTTCATCCGGCACATGTTGAGGAGTAGGCCGTCGCATCCGAAGATCGCGCCGTGGCCGGTGCCTTGGGCACCAACGGTGAGGCCACTAGCGCGTGCGAATCGCACGGCCGCCACCGCATCTTCCGGACGTTCCGCCATCACGACAATCGCGGGAGAGTGCGTAATGGAACGATCCCACGTCGCGCGAGCCGAATCGTATTCCTCGTCGCCGGGCAGATAGGCTGAGCCCTTCAGGGCTTGCCGCAGGGAACGGACCGCCGCTGGATCAACCGCCGATTGTGTTTCGTTATGCCTGTTCTTCGCCATCACCTGAATACGCGAAGGTGAGGGCGGAAACAGATCATTTTTCTTTGTCGAGCAACTCCCGGGCGTGCATCAAATCTTCTTTCTGTGTGCCAGATACGGTCGGATATTCGAGCTTCAGCGACTTAAGCGCCTTTACGATGACTCCCGCCACCGCTACTCGCATGAACGGCTTGTCGTCGGCCGGGACAACGTGCCAGGGCGCTGCTTTCGTGCTGGTCTCGTTCAGTATGTCCTGGTACGCGCGCATGTAGTCGTTCCAAAACCGGCGTTCTTTGGCATCCGTTGCGGAGAACTTCCAGTTCTTCTCCGGACGGTCGAGCCGCTCAAGAAAGCGTTTCTTCTGTTCTTTCTTCGAGACATTCAGAAAGAACTTCAGCACCACCGTTCCGTTCTCGTGCAGGTAGCGCTCGAAATTGTTGATCTGTTCGAAACGACGCTGCCAGATCTTCCGATCCTTGCATTCTTGCGGGAGTTTCTGATGTTCCAGGATCTCGGGGTGAACGCGAACTACCAGCACCTCCTCGTAGTAGGAGCGATTGAAGATTCCGATCGAGCCGCGCCCAGGCAGTCGCCGGAAGCAGCGCCACAGATAATCGTGATCCAGTTCCTCCGCGGAGGGGGCTTTGAAACTCGTCACCTCACAACCTTGCGGATTGATGCCGGACATCACGTGCTTGATGGTTCCGTCCTTGCCTGCCGCATCCATTGCCTGGAAGATGATCAGCAGCGCATACCGGTCCTGCGCATACAGCCGGTCCTGATAATTTGCGAGCAGTTCGACGCCTTCAGCCAGCAGCGCCTCGGCTTCCTCCTTGTTCAGCTTGCCCCGGCCGAAGTCGGGATCAAAGTCTTTTCGAAGAGATACCTTCTTACCGGGGCGGACCAGGAGTTGATCCATCCAGCGGTCGATGAGTTCTAGTGATTTGCGGGCCATTTTAATAACCGGCGGGTGACGCGGCCTCCATTGCGATAGCGGGCAACCCAAGCCTGCGGCGCCCTTCGTCCAACATCGTTGCGGTACGAGTGGCGCCGGCGCGAGTGACGCCCAGCGCGCGCACGGCGAGAAGCGCATCCAGATCCCTGACGCCCCCTGCGGCCTTCACTTGGACGTACGGCGCGGCGTACTGGCGCATCAGCCGCAAATCGTCATGGTTAGCGCCTCCGGTACCGTATCCAGTAGACGTCTTCACCCAATCCGCGCCTGCTGCGGAACAGATCTCGCACAGCCGGATCTTCTGATCGTTGTTGAGGTAGCAATTCTCAAAAATGACCTTAACCTTTTGGCGGGCTGAATGCGTGACATCGACGACGGCGCGAATCTCCTCGGCCACATACGCCCATTCGCCGCTCAGAACCTTGCTGATGTTCACCACCATGTCGAGTTCCTCGCCCCCGTCCGCGAGCGCCTGTTTGGCCTCCGCGATTTTGATCGCGGTTGTGTGGCCGCCGTGCGGAAATCCGATGGTCGTGCTCGCCTTCACGCTGCTGCCCGTGAGGCGTTCGGCGCAATGCTTCAGCGCAAACGGCATGATGCAGACGCTTGCGACGTCATACGCCAGCGCCAACGCAATCCCCTGTTCCAGATCGGACGCCGTCAAAGTAGGATTCAACAGCGAGTGGTCGATCATCTTGGCGATGTCTTCGTAGGTATAGTCCATCTTCCTGCCACACTATCACGTCAGTTCGAGTGGTCAAGGATGATGCGCCAACCCGCAGCGGATTTCCTCAGCACCAGGCTAAAGAGGCCGGTCTTGTTGCCGCCCTCTGCTGCGCTGCGCGTGAGCGTGTACCTGCCCGTGACAATGGCAATCGTCGAGTTCAGCGGCCTGGCTTGGAGTTCCGAGAACGTGACATGCCCCATGCGTTCCGATGTCGGATAGGCTCGCTTGTACCTGGCCAGCACCGCTTCCGTTCCGTGCGACACTTCGGTGCCGACGAACGTTGTTTCGGGTGATTTCTCGTAGCACTCCATGTATGCCTCGATTTTGCCCGAGTTCCAGTCGTCCGCAGACTTTCGGATTACGGCCAGAATGTCATCAGTTTGTGAGAATGCCGGAATACCGAGCAGCAGGATGCCTGCGGCGACCGCGATCGCGCGCCGCGGAAACTGCACCTTCGCCTTGACGAAACCGATCGCGATCAGCAACTGACCGGAATAGTACGTGCCCCACACGAGGAAGTCGCGCGCGGGCAGCGCCATCTTGAAGCGGTTCGTGGCGAGGATGGCGTCCGAGATGAAGAACAGGATCGCACCCGCCGCTACCTGATGACTACCGAAGCGCCCCGCGAAACTCGACGCGACCATCAATGTGATCGCTGCGATGTAACAGACAACGGGAACCGCCAGCCCTCCGGTCGACGGCACGAGCCAGGCGCCAAAAGCCACGGCGAAGACAATCACCGCCGCGATCGGTATCCAGGGGAGCCCGCCGCCGCGTTCGCGATTTCGCACAAACGTGATGGTGTAGGTGATGTGCGCGCAAAGGAACGCGACCAAGCCGGCCGTGAACAGGCGCGGGTCAACGTCGAGCAGCGCATCGCCCGCTGAGGAAAGCAGCAGCCCGAACGCGAGCCCGCTGTGTCCGCGCATCAATGCGACCACCCCCAACAAAACGATACAGCCCGATTTCACAAGGAACCGTCCGGGAAAAGGCGAGCCCGACGTGCACAGATACGTTGCAGAAAGCAGAAGTGAAGCGCCGATCCAATGGCGGTCACGCATGAAGGCTAGCTTATACCAATGGATCCGGGCCGGTAGGACAGGCGGGTGCCGTAGAATTTTGGCGGGTTTTGGCGGTGAGAACAGCTTGTACTGCCAAAGGAGCGAATGAAATGAACGCCAGAAACCAAACCCAAACACAATCGAGAGCTTGGGGTGAACGTCCCGCGCCCCGCGGATTCGCACTGTTTACCGCGTCGGTGCTGCTCTGTGCGGCACAGGCAACGGCGCAGGCGCAGGCGAGCGCCGGCAGTTTGTTGGATGGCTTGAAAGCGCCCGCGGCCGAACCGGAGCCGGACAACCTGCAAACTCCCGCTGAGGCGAAAATTAACGACGGCGCGCCGAAACTCCGGTGGAGCATGGAATCCGGCGGGCGAAAGAAAACAACGCGGCGCTTCCACGAGGAGCAAGGATACCTGGTCATGAAATCCGGTGAGCAACTGAACGGGTTCATCACGTTTCGCGCTGAAAAAGAAGCGGCGGAGCCCTGGAAGATTTCGCAGGTCGAGTTCCGTGAAGCGAAGGACGGGCAGAAGCGAAAGATCACACCAGCGGAGGTGCAGGACTTCTCGTTCGCCTTTACGATGGCCGACTACAAACGTTCGGACGACCCGGCGCGGAATTTCGAAAAGGGATTCTTGAAACTGGAGGATGGAAAGGAGATGCAGGGATACGTCGCGCTCGCGAAAATTTGGGCAGCCGGCTCCGTCGGTGGTGCCGGATCGCGCGCGGTTTACTTTGCCCGCAATGAGACAGCCAATATCGAGGAGTTTCGTCCGGCCAAGGTTCAGGAAATGGTGCAGACTCGCAGCGACGGGCAGTGCCGCTGGATCAATTACAGCGGCGCATTGGTGCCTGTCCTCGTGAACGGCAAGAATCTGCTGCTGTTTCGAAATCCGCGCCCGACGACGCGCGCCACTGGCCTTCTGGCAAGCCTGCGGTCATTCGGAGGCGAGGTGGCCGAGGGGGTTGCTACTCAGGCGGCGGCGAACCGGGCGGCCCACGTAGAGGCGGAACGCAGATTCAACGCGGGCCAGAACGTCGGTTCGATTGCCGTCGGCGCCGCTGCCAAAGGGCAGGAAGCAGCCGACCTGACCTCGACCGCATTCTCAGAGATGGATTTTCGCGGCTTCAAAACCGAGTACGTTATTCGCAACACGAAGACCGGCTTCGAGGCGATCGTCACGGACGAGAACATAGCCGATAACGTCGGCCCGCTGTTGAATGCCTGTCGTGCGACTGCCAAGCTCGATCGCAAGCAGCGTAAAGAGCAACTGCGGTTCAGCAACATTCAGAGTTTAAGCGCTCCAACGGTGAGCTTGTTCGAACCAGTTTCCTTTCTGGTGGTGATCAGAAGCACTGGTCAAGACTTGAGACTATACCAGCGTCTCAGCGGTGAGCTTCATCGCGCCGAGAACCAGGTGCGCCACACTGTATCGACGCCGGCGTGCACCAGCGCTGAAGCCATGAGGCTGCCGCTGTTGCGGAATGCCGAACCGTAGAACCAACCCGCCACCGTCGCGAGAGCGACATAGCGCCAGTTCGGAAACGGCGCATGAAGTATATGAAAAAGGCCGAAAAGCACCGACACGAATGCCTGCCCCACAAACCACGAACGAAAAGTATTCGAGAGCAGCGTCTGCAGAAATCCCCGAAAGAAGAGTTCTTCGAGTAACGCGATGAACAGGAAGATCTCGAGATAGTCCAGCAGAAAGCCAAATAGTCCCGGCCAGCGCGGATTCCAGCGGGTGAAATGCATGGCCAGGCTCGATGGGATCGCAATCACGGCGAACAACCCGAAATTGATCGCAGCCTGCTTGAGCACGCTTCGAGACACGCGAAGGGAATAGCCGAGTTCCGGCACCACCCTGATCAACGTCCAGCACCAGGACGCGACGGTGATAAGGAACAGCCGGCTCATGAAGTCGAGGTTCACCGGCACATTCCAAATGCCTCTAAATTGGCCCGACAACACAACGCCTACCAGCAGCACCGCCACGCAGGCGTCCTGCCACGTAAAGGTCCGAGTTTCGTTCAAAGGAAACCGGGCGTAGATGACCACCGGCGGGAGTGCGATTGCGATCAGCTTCGCCAGAGCGGTCCACCGGAAATCGCGGGTGCCGGCCGCGTAGAGGAGATACGGAACACACCAAAGCCCGACCAGCAGACACATTTGAGCGGCCCCGAACGTTCGCGCCACCGGGCGTTTCCGCATCCAGGCCGGAGCCAGGCTGAAGCCCAGCAGCATCAGAAAGGCGAGATAGATACCGGCGGCCGCCAGTACCGGCATTGAGTAGCGTTGGAGATAATTGCGTGCCACCGCCGCGAAGATGATACCCAGCAGTAACGTGGCGGCGAGGAACGACCGCGATACCGGCAGGGGTGACCGGTTCAGCAGCCGGTCGCCTGTGGAACGGCAGTACTCGACAACGTGCATTGAACTAATGTAACCACGGGCGCTGCAGGCCGAGCGGCGTTTGTCCGCGATCAGCCGTGCGTCTCCGTAGCCTGCGAACGCGGGCCCACTTTAGACAGCCAACGCACCGCCAGGCTCTTCGCGTTCTCGGGGCTCAGTTCGACCTTCTCTTCACCTGTCGGTTGGCCATCGACGGAAAACCGCGCCACGATGCCGTCCGGCGTAGCCCGCAGTTCCAACCGGTGTTCGCGTGCCTCTAGGCGAAGAGTGTTCTCGAGCCACGTCATATACACTTTTGTGCGCAATCCGTGACCGATCCGCGTTGCCTCTGCCAGCAGTTCCTGCGTGAATGGACCTTTCCGCAACCGTTCGAGGTGCGGCGCTGAGGCGCGTATGCGGGCGCGTTCGGCTTCTTTGCGGTCCTGTCCGAGTTTGAGTGAGCTGCCGCGCTCTTCGCGCGATTCCATGCTTTTGAGATTGTTTTCGAGATTATCGAGAAAGCTCATCGAATTTCCCTCTAATTAAATCCGCAAATGCCGCAGTATCGCCGGTTTCTGGAACGCGGCGCCGCCGTGCACTTACGTTATTCTGTCAATGATAGTTTATGGAGCGACTTCCAGGGTGACCGTGACAGTTGCTTGCACCTGCACAGTTCCTGGTTCCACCGGGGTAGGAGCACGAGCGTCCGCGGCCATTTTGGTCATTGCGAACTCGCGGACCGGCCGCACGACCACAGGCTCTCCTGTCTCGGCCGAGTGGACGCGGGTCACGCGCAGGCCCAGTGCCGCCGCCATCGCTTCAGCGGCGGATCGCGCATTCAGCGCAGCTTGCCGCAAGGCTTGGCCGCGCACCGCCTGCTCGTTCTTAACGGAAAAGCGGACTCCGTTCACGTGGTTCGCACCCGTGGCTGTCGCTGCGTCGATGACCTTGCCGACCAGCGAAATGTCGTTCAGCTTCACTTCCACCGTGTTCGATGCCGAATAGCTGACGATCTTCGGGCCGTTGTTGTCGGGCCGGTTCGGGTAGGAGTAGTTCGGATTCAGAGAATAGCTGGTTGTGCGAACTTCGCCTGCGCTTCCGATCTCTTTCTTGAGGCGGTCGAGCACCGCCGAGACTTGCTTCGCGTTCGCACTTGCCGCCTCTTCCGCATTCGCGGCCTGCGTGACGACACCGATGTCCACGATAGCCTGATCGGGCTTGGCATCGATAGAGCTTTCTCCTGTTGCGCGGATGTAAGGCGCACCGCTAATGCGGGCCGCATCCTGGGAGAGAGCCAGGGCAGTGCACGAAATCAAAATTAGGACTGCTCCACGCATGTCGCCTTCCGCGGCAATGGCCGTAATGAATGAGACGACGGCGACAGGGTGTTTGGTTTCAGACTGCCGTTCGTTCCCAGCCGATAATCTCGTAGTGACGCTTCTGTGCCGGTCCGGAACGCAGAACTGATCCATCGCGTGCGCCTTCCGGCCAACTCAGCTGCACCCGTGTGAACTCGGGCGCAATGCTCCCGTCGTCTTCAATCAGTACAGCCGGCACCGGCCTCGAACCGTACGACCGTACGTGGATTTGCCAGTTCGCGCGATCTTCGGCGTGTTGTCCACCATCCGCAAGAGGCAGTAATGTGCCGGATCGTACGTAGACTGGAATTCGGGTGACCGGTGGTGAAACCTTCAGTTTCTGATTTCCTGCCATGCGCTCGCCGGTCCAGAAATCGTACCAGTCGCCTTCAGGCAGGTAGACTTCCCGGTCTGTTTCGCCGGCCACCATCGGCGCCACCAGCAGCGCGTCGCCCGCCATGTACTCGTTATCGATCGTCCAGACCGCCGAATCTTCCGGATAGTCCATGACGAGCGCGCGAAATGGCGGCAGCCCCGTTTCGTGGTACCGAACGAAGGCCGAGTAGAAGTAGGGAAGCAGCCGCATCCTCCATCCGATGATCTCGCGGCATGCGGCTTCGGTCTCTTTCCATTCCGGGGCGAAATCGCCGCGCAGGTTGGCCGGGCGATTCACCTGTTTCCACGGCGGATTGGGAATGTACCAGGCGTTCACCATGGCAAGCGGCGAGAACACCACCGTCTGCAAGCGGCGCAACAGGTCCTCCGCGTTGTGCGCATCCCGCACTTCCGGACACCACAACAGGCCCGAAAATCCTCCGTTGACCAGGCCTCGAATAAACTCGCGGTGGTCGTACAGATCGCTGTAGAGAACGTAGGGATACGGCGATGCCAGCGCGTGCGACGAACGCACCAACCCGTACGTCCGCTGTCCACGGCCTTCGAATGCGCTCTGAATCGCATCCTGGTACCGAAGGCCGAGGAAACAGTGCATCTGCTCTCCGTCGGCTCCGGACGGAAATCTGCTGAATTCCGGGAACGACCAGTTTCCTGTGAAATCCGAGTTGTCGCACTCGTCCAGCTTGTATCCGCTGGCTCCGCGTGAGACGTGCTCGCGGTCGTGGAATTCGGAAAAAATGCGCCGAGCCTCGGGAATCAGGAAATCGGGGACGAGTCCGTCCCACACCTCGTAGTCGCCCGCGAGAGGATACAACGGCCGGTAGATTGGCGACGTCGGGTGAACGAACGCGTGCTCCCACAGGTTGACGTGATAGCCGTCGGACGCAAGCCGGTTCATCATGGCTTCGGGCTTTGGAAACTTGTCGCTCCAGACATAGCTGCAGGAATACGTGTGAGATTGCCAGCCCGGTTCCAGTCCGAGCACGTCACACGGTATCCGCCCGGAGCGCAGTTCGCTCCCGAGCTTCACCACTTGTTCTTGATCGAACTGTCCGAAACAGCGATACCAGAACCCGAGACCCCACCGGGCAGGCAGCGGTCCTCCGCCGGAGAACAGGTTGTAGCGTGCGACGGCGTCGCGCACCGCCGGCCCCGCGAACAGGTACACATCGACCCCTTCGGTTTCCGGGACCTCGATGTCGATAACGCTCGGCTCACCGATATGGAACCGGTCATAGGCGTCCGGCAGTCGATTCGCACCGGCAGCAGATTTAGCAGGACCCTTTTCCGCCTTCGGCGATCCCTTCTTGACTTTGTTGCCGCAGTAAATGGTGACGTACCGTGCCGAGTCGATGAGCACTCCGTAACCACGTGTGGTGACGTAGAAGGGAACCGGAGCGTGTGAGTCGCCGCTATCGATCTTCGGGTCCGCGTTCACACGCAGCTTCTTTTTGAGTCCGCGCTGCAGGAACGATTGGAGTTGCAACCCGAGGCCATAAACCAGTTCGTTCGCCTCGAGCGGGATCGAGACCAGAGTGCCGCGGCGAGTGATGGATGCCTTTACCGCTTCGAACGGTACCGGCGGATCCTCGGCGCTGGGAAGCCGCGCAAGACCGGCTTCTGCCGGCTGGTATTTCCTCAGCACTACCGGAGTCAGCTTTTCGGGATTTCCGAACCGAAGGCGCCAGATCCCCGGATAGATCCGGCGCATCTCCTTCACCGGGAGCACCTGCCCGCGACCCACGGTCGCTTGCAACAGCCCTCCCGCGGTTGCCGAAATCGACACGAACCGCCGCCGGCTCAGCTTCGACAAACCGCTACTCCGTTGGTACCGGATGTGCCGATACGCCGAAGCCGATCTCGGACAGAATCCGGTTTGCGTGATAGATCTTCGTCAGTGCTTCTACGATCGCCTGACTGGCCACGTGAACCGCGCGCGCTTGCGTTTCGCTGTACGCGAAGTTCAACGGGAGGCTCTCGATGTTACCGTCGAAAACGATCCCTACGATCTCGCCTTTGACGTTGACGGTCGGGCTTCCCGAGTTGCCCCCGATGATGTCGGCTGTGCTCACGAAATCGAACGGAGTGTTGAGGTCGAGCTTCGATTTCGACTCCATCCAACTCTTCGGCAGAACGTACGGCATTTTCCCGGTAGCCCGGTTGTATGCGCCGCCGATTGTTGTCGCGTACGGAATCTCCTTGCCGTGTTCGTCCTCATATCCTTTCACCTGCCCATACGAGAGGCGCAAGGTGAAGGTTGCGTCGGGCGCTTCTCCGCTGCCCATCACCGCGAACCGCGCCTCGGCGAGTTTCGGCTTGGCAGCGTTCAGAATCGCTTCCGTAGAATCGTCGTACTCTTTTCGCAACTTACGAGCCTCGGGGTCCAGCAGCCTGACGAGCCGGATCATGCTGTCCGTCGAGTCCCGCACGGCTTGCTTACTCGCCGCCAGTTCCTTTCGCACCGCGACGTCTTCCAGTTTCGTGCCGCTGACATACATTCTTGCGGCATCGGCCGGGGACTTGCCTTCGAGCACCGATTTCACCAGCGGATCCGATTTCCCGAGATACTTCTCGAGGCTTTCGAAATATTGCGTCAGAAGCACGACTTCGAGCGAGGGAGTTATGGGAGCCGGAGAATACAGCCGGTGCTCCAGGCTCACCAAACTGCTACCTGCAAACTCCCGCAGCCGCTGGTCCACCGGTTTGGCCTTCTCTTCGGGAAGCCGAAGCACCTCGCGCGCGATCCGGAACAGCGCCGAACCCGATGCCCCTCCATCCACTAGGCTCCGCTTGTAGAAATCCGCCTGACCTTCCTTGACAGCTTTCGCGACATCATCCCACGTGGAGCCGTACTTGGCAGCGAGAGCCGGATCCTTTGCCACCGCGGCCCGTAGTTTCTTTTCTTCATCGCGCTTGTCGTCCATCAGCGCGCGATCCTTCAAGCCCTCGTAGCGCCCCTTGTACGCCTTGTACGAGTTCTCGAATCCGAAGAGCGTGTCTTTGGCGGCGCGCTCGTTTTCAGCACTCTCTGCCCCGTAGGCCTTCAGTGCCGTGATGACGGAACCGTATCGCTTCAAAACGAAAGGAAAGTACTGGTCGCGGTAATACTCGAGTTCCGCCATAGTCAGCAGGCGCTCGGTCCGTGCGGGGTTTCCCGATACCAGCACCAGTTGGTCCTTCGTCACGCCCTGGCGGCTCCATTTCAGGAAGTTCGGAGTCTTCGCTGGTTCGCCGTTCTCATATGCGCGGAAGAACCCGATATCCAGGCAATACCGCGGATAGTTGAAGTTGTCGGGGTCGCCCCCGAAGAACCCGGCCTGGAACTCAGGCGCGAACACCAGGCGTATGTCCGTGTACTTCTTGTATTCGTAGAGGTTGTATTCGGCACCGCCATAAAGCGTCACAGCCTGGCAGGTGTGGCCGGTGTGGCTGCTGCATTCGTTCTCGAGACGCGCCATCTCTGCTTTTCGATCGCGGTTGGCCGCTGCCGAGTTCGGATCGCCCTTCACTGCCGCCTTCACCTTGGCGGTGATGTCTTCGATGTTCAGCAGCACGCTCGCCTCGCCGCCGGGACACTTCTTCTCGTCCGCCATCGACTTCGCATAGAATCCGTTCGCGACGTAGTCGTGATCGGGGGTGCTGACATCTTGAACGCAGCCCAACACGACGTGATGATTCGTGAAGATCAGGCCATTCGGTGAGACAAAAGAACCGGATGCGCCGACCCGAACCGAAGATAGACGCAGGTGATCGAGAAGCGGCTGTGGGATTTCAACGCCATACTTCTTCTCGATTTTGTCCTTAGGGAATTGATTGAACAGCCACATACCCTCGTCGGCAAAAGCAGGGGTAAGTACGACGAGCAGCACCGGAAGGAGGAATTTCGTCATTAACGACTCCGAAATTCTATTGTAACCTCCGGTAGTGGTCACATTTGTGTAAACCCGCGTAAACTCGGCATCTACGTCAAAACACCAAACGGGCGTAGCGGCAATGTTACTTCGCCCGCTGAGACTTCGGTAAGTCGCAACAAGGCGGAACTTCCGGATTTCGCTCTTCGTCACCTTGAGCAACACTTTCTTTCCGGTAATCGCGATCTGAACCTGGTCGCCCTGCTCCAGGCGGAGTCGCTTCTGCGGCAGTACCCACTCTTCAATCGTAAAGACCACGCCGCCCGTATCGATGTCGAACCGTTCGCGAATGGTCTGGCTACCACCTCCGCCGGCACTCGGGATACCGCCAATCGGAGAATTCATCTCCTGTTTCTCCCATACGACGGTCCCGGTTTGCCATGACGGATCATCCTTGTCTTTCGCGAAAAGAATCGAGCAAAGCAGGAACAACACGGGAACGATTCGTTTGCGCATCACCTTTACCACTGACGCTATCACGCGCAAAAGCAAAAAGGGGGCAGCCGAAGCTGTCCCCTTCTTGCGCTTACTATCCGGAATGCCTAGCTAGCGGTGGCTGTGATGCTCGTGCTCTTTTTCAGAGTCCTTCTCGGCGCCCTTTTCGCCGCCGCCCTTCTTCATTTTGTCCCGCTGTTCCCGTAGCACGGCCTTGCGGCTCAGCTTGATCTTGTTGCCTTCGAGCGCCAGAACCTTCACCAGGATCTGGTCGCCTTCCTTCAACTCGTCGCGAACGTTCTTGATGCGATTCTCCGAGATCTCGCTGATGTGCAACAGACCGTCGGTGCCTGGGAAGATCTCGACAAACGCGCCGAAATCCACCAGCCGGACGACTTTGCCGAGGTACGTCTTGCCGACTTCCGCAACGGCCGCGATATCGCCGATCATCTGCATCGCACGCTCCGCCGCCTGACCGTCCGCCGCAAAAATGTTCACCGTACCGTCGTCGTTGATGTCGATCTTGCAACCGGTTTGATCGACGATGCCGCGAATCACCTTGCCGCCCGGGCCGATGATTTCGCGAATCTTGTCGGTCGGCACGGTCATGGTGAAGATGCGCGGTGCATACTGCGACAACGACGCACGCGGCGCATCGATGACTTCCGCCATCTTGTCCAGCAGGAACAACCGGGCTCCGCGAGCCTGCCCCAATGCCTCACGCATCACGGCTGAAGTGACGTTCGGCACTTTGATGTCCATCTGTAGGGCAGTGATTCCGTCGCGTGTCCCGGCGACCTTGAAATCCATGTCGCCGTAGTGGTCCTCGGCACCGGCGATGTCCGTAAGAACGGCGTAGTCGTCGCCTTCCTTCACCAAGCCCATCGCTATGCCCGCTACCGGTGCGGTGATCGGAACGCCCGCATCCATCAACGCCAGCGTCGCGCCGCACACCGTCGCCATCGAACTTGAACCGTTCGATTCGAGGGTATCGCTGACCACGCGCAAAGTGTACGGGAAATCCTTCTCGTCCGGGATCACCGCAGTGAGGGCACGTTCCGCGAGAGCGCCGTGGCCGATTTCGCGGCGGCCGGGACCACGCATGAATCCGACCTCACCCACGCTGAACGGCGGGAAGTTGTAATGCAGCATGAAGCGCTTGGAGGTTAAACTCGCATCGAGCATTTCCATGCGCTGCTCGTCCTCTTTCGTCCCGAGGGTTGCGGTAACGAGGGACTGCGTCTCACCGCGCGTGAATAACCCCGAACCGTGAGTCCGCGGCAGCAGTCCGACTTCTACGGCAACCGGGCGGATCTCGTCGAACGCGCGTCCATCGGGCCTGCGGTGCGCCTTCAGCATCTCATCGCGGAAGATGCGCTCCTTCAGGCGGTCAAACAAGTCGCCGGCGGCTTCGCCCTTCTCCTCGCCGCCAAGTTCGACGGCCTTCTCGTGAAGTTCGTCTACTTTGTGATAGCTCTCGAGCTTCGGATGCTTCTGTGTGTTCATCGCATCCGTCAGCTCAGCGCGGAATTTCTCGTCGATCTGCTGGTACAGGTCTTCGTCGATCGGGGCCGGAGTATACTCCCACTTCTTTTTGCCCGCCTTTGCCACGAGTTCGCGAATGCCGGCTGCGACCTTCTTGCAGCACTGGTGGCCGTAGTCGATCGCCTCGACAACCTCGTCTTCGCTGACCCCGGAAGCACCCGCCTCCACCATAACGATGCCCTGCTCGGTGCCGGCGACTACAATGTTCAACATCGAATCGCGAGCTTCATCGTACGAGGGATTGGGAGTCAGCTTTCCGTTCACCTTGCCGACGCGAACAGCGCCCAGGATATGCTCGAACGGAATCTCGGAAATCGCGAGTGCGGCGGCGGCTCCCACGATGGCCAGCGTGCCCGGATCGCGCTGAGGATCGGCCGACATCACCATGCCGATCACCTGAACTTCGTTCTGAAAACCCTCCGGAAACAGCGGCCGGATGGGCCGGTCGATCAGACGGCTGGTGAGGATCTCTTTTTCTGAGGGACGTCCCTCGCGCTTGATAAACCCGCCGGGGATCTTGCCGGCGGAATAAGTATATTCACGATAATCAACGGTGAGCGGAAAGAACGAAGCACCGGGCTTCGGATTTTCGCTGGCGCAAGCCGTCACCAGAACGACCGAATCGCCTGAACGGACGAGTACGGCGCCATTGGCCTGCTTTGCAAGCTTCCCTGTGTCGAGGGTAAGCTGACGACCATCCAGGTCGATTTCAACAGAGTGCAACATCGGATTTCCTTTAATCCGGGAACGAACGCTTCAGGATCGTCCCCTGCTCATGATTAAAGAAGAGACTGGAGTGACAGAATGGAGGGTGCCGGCTTCGGAAAACTGAAACCGGTTGTGTGCGGCACACCCGCAACATTACCGCCGAGACGTCTAGCGGCGAATACCCAGACTCTGGATCAGGGTTTGGTACCTCTCCGGATTACGGCTCTTCAGGTAGTTCAGCAGCTTTCGCCGGCGTGCAACCATCGTCAACAGGCCCCGCCGCGAATGGTGGTCTTTCTTGTGCGTCTTGAAATGTTCCGTCAGCTGCTGAATTTGCTGACTCAGGATCGCTACCTGTACCTCTGGCGAACCCGTGTCGGTTGTGTGGACCCGGTACTTCGCAATCGTTTCTTGCTTAACATCGGTCGCCAGTGCCATTCTCGAACAGATACTCCTCGTCTTACCTTTAATCGTTATTGTACCCACTCAGAATAGCATGGCTGTAACCACAGCGGCTACAGAATGAGCATACAAATCTTAAATTCAACATTCAAAAGGGCTTTCGTCCTCTGAAGCGGAATTGTATGCTCCACCGGCGGCTCTGTTAACCCAACGGCGGAGCTACCCACAACCTTAAAACGGAAGTACCTCGAGGCGCACCGGATCGAACCGCAGCCGCCGCTTCTCTTCATACGATTGCACCGCGAGCAGCGGCGCCAGCACCGAGACGCTCGCGATCCCTACATCACCGTTCGGGAGCTTCCGCGACTTGCAGCAATCGAGGAAGTTCCGGACATGGTCATCCGTGATATCGCCGGGAATCCGTTGGACGATCGGCGTCTGATTCTTTCCCGCCGGCAGAAACTCGTAGCGGTTACGATTCACGAACAGTCGACCCTTGTCGCCGTAGAACGTAACGCCGTACTCGGCCGGAGTGCTGTAAGCGTTCGATTGAAACAGGACGCTGAACCCCGCATCGAACTCGAACAGAGCGTTGCATGTATCGGGCGCAGTGCGTCCGTCATGCTGGTCGTAATAAATCCCCCCCGCAAACACGACGGATGTTGGAGGGTGCTCGCCCATGAACATGTTCACGACATCCAGCCAGTGGTGGCCGAAGTCGGTCATCTTGCCGCCATTGAAATCGAGAAATGCCCGGAAGTTCAGATATTGGCCGGGCATCCAATCGCGATACTTTACCGGGCCAAGAAAGCGAACCCAGTCGAGGTTGGAAGGCTTCTCCGCGGGTTCGGTGGGTAGCGGGCGCGGAATATCCGTGTGCCAGATCGCATCGATGTGGCTGATCTTCCCGATCGCGCCCGAGGCGAAGAACTTCTCGCGCGGCTCGAGGTAGATCGGTCCCGAACGCTGCTGCACCCCGACCTGGCAGATACGGTTGTTGATACGGGCCGCCTTAACGATTTCCGGCGCTTCATCGCGCGTCCGGCAGAGCGGCTTTTCGACATACACGTCCTTGCCCGCGTTCATGGCATCGATCGCGCATGTCTTGTGCCAGTGGTCCGGCGTGCCGATCAGGACCGCATCCACTTCCTTCAATTCCAGCAACTCGCGGTGATCTTTGAACGTTTTGGTTCGCGGAGCGTGTTCCTGGGCTTCGTCCAGGTGTACGGCATAAACGTCGCACAACGCGCGCACTTCCACACCGTCATTTTTCTGGAAGCGCGTCATCACGTACGTACCCCGGCTGCCCGTGCCGATCACTCCCAGTCCGATCCGATCATTCGCGCCCAGAATCCTCGAATACGAGAGGGCTGTCAGCGCTGCCGATTTTGCGATAGTGCGGCGCGTCATCATTTCAGTTCAGCTCCTTTACAGCGATGTTCCGGAACCGGTGATGCCCGCCCGGCGTCCACCGCACGCTCTTGCCGTCTTTGGAATTCATGTGCACCTGCACCGCGATCATGCCTTCCGTAGCGCCGCCGGGTAGATGATTCGACGAGTCGGTCCAGTCGACAATCTGCGTTCCGTTCATCCAAACCTGAATGTGCGGGATGTCTCCTTCAATCCGCGCCCGGACGTTGTTCCAATCGTCTTCCTTCCAATATTTCTTCCAATCGCTGGCGGTTTTGTCCCCACTGCCGGTGTCGCGGCCGACACCCTGAAGCGCCTCGCCATAGATACCGCCAACGGTTCCGCCCTCCAGGTAGTCGAGCATCACCTGGTAGGCTTCGCCCTTTTCCGTGGACCGCAAAAACAGACCGCCATCGCAACCCCAATCCGGCTTCACATCCAGCGACACCTCGAAGTTCTTGTACTTCTTATCGGTGAGCAGAATGCCTCCGTTGCCCACCGGCTTCTGCGTGCCCATCAGCACGCCGTTTTCGACGGTCCAACCTTTCGTGTTCCCGTGATGATTCACCTCGCTGACGTGCCAGCCCTTCAAATCCTTGCCGTTAAAAATGGGCGTGAACCCCTTGGGGACCTGCGCCATCGTCATGAGTGCCGCTGCGGAGAAAAGAATAATGGTGTTTCGCATGGGATCGTCCTGGATCGCAGCCATTATATGCTCGCGAGAGGTGCATTGGTTTTTACTGATCCTCGCAGCCGCGACACTGGGGCTTTTTATCGCGGTCGGAATCGAGGTGTCCTTGGGCAGCCGCCGTGTCGCGCATCTGAAAGACATTCCGCCGATCGACGATCGCCAGGCGCCTCGCGTAAGCGTCGTTGTCCCCGCCTGCAACGAGGAGCGATCCATCGAACGGGCGCTCAGTTCAGTCCTCTCGCAGGACTATCCCGATTACGAAGTAATCGCAATCGACGACCGCTCCACCGACTCTACCGGCGCCATCCTGGACGTACTCGCATCGCGGAATCCGCGCCTACGTGTGTTGCATATTCATCGCCTGCCGCCGGACTGGCTTGGAAAGAACTGGGCGCTCCACACCGGCGCCTCGAACGCGTCCGGGGCGGTGCTGCTGTTCACCGACGCCGACGTGGTTCTGGAGAAGACTGTCCTGCGGCGCGCAGTCCGCTACCTGCTGGAACACAGAATCGACCACCTGGCGGTCCCCCCTCGCGCGACCGTCCCGGGCTTCCTGCCAAATGCATTTCTCGGCCTGTTTGCCCTGCTGTTCGGGATGTATGCCAAACCCTGGAAGGTCCATGATCCGAAGGCTCGAGAACACATTGGCATCGGCGCGTTCAACATGGTTCGCACGGAAGCGTATCGCGCGGTAGGCGGCCACAGCCCGATCGCCATGCGTCCGGATGACGACATGAAGTTGGGAAAGCTACTCAAGATGCGAGGCTGTTCGCAGCATTGCGTCTTCGGGATCGAGTTGCTGAGCGTCGAGTGGTATTCGTCCTTCTCCGAAATGCGCCGCGGTTTGATGAAGAACCTATTTGCGGGGATCGAATACAGCGTTCTTGCCGTTGTATTCTCGGCCATCGGACAGTTGGTTCTCTTCGTATGGCCGTTCGTGGCTGTCATTGTCTGCGCCGGAATCGTGCGGTACCTGAATCTCGCTGCCATATTGTGCCTGATTGCCGCGTTTACGGTGAACTCGCGCCTGGTGCGAATCAAATGGTGGTGGTGCTTCACCGTCCCGATCGCCGCGCTGGTGATGATTTATCTCCAGTTCCGCTCGATGATACTCACGTTTCGCAACCAGGGAATCGAATGGCGTGGCACGCACTATCCGCTCTCGCGACTGCGCGCGAACCGGCTATGATCACTTTTTGCCGGGCGCGAGTGTTGCGTGTGTGTTGCGCCGCTAGTGCACTCCTGTCCTGCTAATCTGGAACATTCGGGATTTCAAAATCTTCTAAGTCGAGGACAATGACAGCGTGCACGTAGTTGCGGGAGTCGATCTCGGCGGAACCGCCGTTAACTATACACTCATCAACGCGCAGGAGCAGTTCCTGATCGAAGGCCTCTGCGAATATCCGGCAAGGTCGAAGGAAGGGCCGGAAATCTGCCTTCAGCAGATCGAAGATGGCCTGAAGGTCGCAGCAGAAAAGTGTGGTGTCTCGCTGGCCGACGTCGTCGTTGTGGGGCTCGATACACCCGGCCCGGCGAGCGCCGCGGGCGTGCTGAGCGCGCGAGGTTCCACCAACTTTGTCCATCCGAACTGGGCATCGTTCGATATCCGCAATGGGCTCGCGAAAAAATTAGGCAAGCCCGTATCGTACCTGAACGATGGGAACGCTGGCGCGCTATGGGGCCACTTCACGCTGTTTGGTGCGAACAGTGCCGAAACGTCCATTTCCGCGATCATCGGCACCGGCCTGGGCGGCGGCGTCATCATCGAAGGCCAGGTCGTGAAGGGGAAGATGGGTTTCGGCGGTGAGCTGGGGCACGTCCTCATCCCTTATCAAAGCATTGCGGGTACCCCCGGTTTGGTCCCGGAGTGCAACTGCGGGCGCACCGGCGATCTCGAAGCACTGTGTTCTTTGACGGCGATCGAGAAATCGTTCCTGCCCTACTTCCTGCCGAAGTACCCGGACCACGAACTCGCGAAATCAGGCGATCTGCACAAGGCGGCGAAGCTCGTCCGGGGCATGGCCGAAAACGGCGACCCGATGTGTAAAGAGATCTTCCGCGTCCAGGCGCACGCGCTCGGTTTGTTCTTCGATGAAATGATCAACACGTTCGACCCCGATGCGCTGATCGTCGGCGGCGGTGCCATCGAGACGTCCGTGGAATTCCAGCGATGGTTCGTCGACGAGATCCGCAACGGAATGCCGCCGCAGCGCGAGGAACAGGCCGGCATCCCAATTTACATCATGCCGAACGGCGACACCGCGGGCGCGCGCGGAGCGGCCATTGAAGCACTGCGCCTGGCGCGCGACAGCGGCCTGCTGTAAGCGGCCTGCGGACTGCATTCTCTAAAACGTTGTAGCCTGTTTTTGATGGCGAAGCAAGAACCGGCCGAGGTGCTCTCCGTCGAGGGACGCGAGGTCCGCGTCACTCACCCGGGCAAACTCTACTTCTCGAAGCAGGCGAAAATCTCGAAGCTCGACCTGGTGCGCTACTACCTGTCGATCGCACCCGGCGCTCTCACCGGCATCCGCGATCGACTGGTGGTATTGAAGCGATTCGTCAATGGTGCTGAAGGCGAGGCCTTTTATCAAAAGCGCGCGCCGGAATCCAGGCCGGAGTGGCTCCGCACCGTCACACTTTCGTTTCCCTCGGGGCGCACTGCCGAGGAGATCGTGGTCGACGACGCCGCGGGGCTCGCCTGGATTGTGAACCTCGGCTGCATTGAATTGCACCCGCATCCGGTGCGCGCCGGCGACCTCGACCATCCTGACGAATTACGAATCGATCTGGACCCCGGCCCCGGTGTGAACTGGCCGGACGTGCGCGTTGTCGCGCTTGAGACAAAAGCTCTACTCGAGGAGTGCGGCCTGCGAGGCTGGCCGAAAACCAGCGGCTCGCGCGGAATGCACATCAACGTTCGAATCCAACAGCGTTGGACCTTCACCGAGGTGCGGCGCGCCGCGCTGGCAGTCGCGCGCGAGGTGGAGCGGCGCATCCCCGCGCTCGCCAGTTCGAAATGGTGGAAGGAGGAACGCCACGGCGTGTTTCTCGACTACAACCAGAACGCGAAGGACCGCACAACTTGCTCCGCCTACTCGGTGCGCCCGCTGCCCGACGCCCGTGTGTCGGCCCCGCTGCGATGGGAAGACGTGCCCGATTCAGATCCCGCCGATTTCACCATCTTCACGATCCCTAAGCGTTTCGCCAGTAGCGGAGACCCGCACGCAGCGATCGACAGCGCGCCCGGCTCGCTCGAAACTCTGCTGGAGTTCGTTGCCAGGGATGAAGCCACCGGCCTCGGCGATGCTCCCTGGCCGCCGCATTTCCGCAAGATGGAAGGCGAAGCGCCGCGCGTTGCTCCGTCGCGCGCCAAGTCCGCCAGTAAGCCGAGTCGAACCAAGATGCCGTTGATCGTCGTCGCGAATTCGCCCGACAAGAACGCGGCGCTTGCGGGCCTCGAGAAATGGAAGAGCAAACATCCCGAAGCCGCGGAACACCTCGCTGTCGACGATGTCCTGGTGGACTCGATGCGCGGGCGCTCCTCAACGTGGACTCGCATCCGCGTCAATCTTCGGCACGTGCCTGAGCAAATTCGCCCACCGCAGGAGACGCCCGATCCGGACGACGACCCGACACGTGAGTGGCGCGAGCATCATCAAAAGCGCCCCACTCGCAAACCGACCTAACGGGGGCGCGCGCGGAAGATCTGCTCGAGTTCGTGCGGCGTCACAACTTCCAGTTGAGCATAAGTGCAGTCGCGGGGCCGCTTATCCATACGCCATCTCCGAAAGTGAGACATGTGGCGGAAACGCATACCCTGCATGTGCTCATAGGCCACCTCGGCAACCAATTCGGGTCGCAGCGGTTCCCACGATAGATCCTTGCCCTGGCTCCACCGGCTTTGGCCTCCGGGTAGGCGTTGTCCATCGCCTCCGTGATTCGCCCACTCCTTCCAGGGATGGTCCGCGAGTGCGTTCTCGCGATAGGGCGCAAGGAACTCCACCAACTCGCGCCGTTTCGCATCGGTGAAACTCGCGCAGACGCCGACGTGCTGAAGCGCACCGGCATCATCGTACAGGCCGAGGAGCAGGGAACCGATCGCCTCTTGATGGCCCTTCTTGTGCCAGCGGAATCCCGCGACAACGCAGTCGCATTCCCGCTCGTGCTTTACCTTCAGCATCACTCGTTTGTCGGGTTCGTAAACGCCTGACGCTGCCTTGGCCATTACGCCGTCCAGTCCTGCGCCTTCGAACCGGCGAAACCAGTCCTCGGCAACGCTCCGGTCGGTGGTGGCAGGAGTCAGGTGTATCGGCGCCTTCGCTGAGCGGAGCAGCGAAGCCAATTCCTCTCGCCTGGTTTGAAAGGGCTCGTTGCGGAGATCCCGTGTGTCATCGCACAGCAGGTCGAAGAATACGACCGCGGCCGGATGCTGTTCGGCGAGCAACTTTACGCGGGACGCCGCCGGATGCAGTCGGAGTTGCAACTCTTCGAAATCCAGCGCGCCGTTCTTCGCGACGACGATCTCGCCATCCAGAACACACCTGTGCGGCAACTCCGCTTGCAGTGGTTCGATCAGGTCGGGGAAATAACGGTTTAGCGGTTTCTCGTCGCGGCTCTGAATCAGGATCTCGTCACCGTCTCGAAAGATCAGCGCACGGAACCCGTCCCATTTCGGTTCGAAGATCCATTCGTCGCCCACCGGCAAGTCGCTCACCCGCTTGGCGAGCATCGGCAAAATCGGGGGATTTACTGGAAGTCGCACGCTCCATGTTATACCGCTCGTAATTCGACAGTTTCAGAGCCCGGCAGATCTAGTACCGCATAGCTCCGTTACCGGGTGTCACGCGCGGGCCTACGGTGTATACTGGCCTCGAATTCAAACTTCACCTGCGGGCCGGGACATGCCGAACCGGCGGTTTTGTGTCTGCGGGTGAAGTGCGTTTTATTGTCTGTAATTTTAACCAGAGGAATCAGAATGCCATCCGAACAGGGCACGAAATACATGAGCGCAGGCCGCGAAGCGGTGGCCTATGTGAAAAGCAAGGTCAAAGCGGGTGCTGCGAACAACCCGTTCAAGCTGCAGAAGAGCGTAGCCGGGCAACTCAGAGCGATGGACGCGCTGCTGAAGACCCGCCGCGGCGAAGATCAGACTATGGAAGCGAAGTTCGTCAACCCCGCAGACGGCTTGAGGGTCGCTCAGGCAGTAGCTGAAAATGCCGAGCGCTACGGCGGCGGCAACTGCGGCGAACAGTCGGCGGTCGCACTGATATTTCTGCGGCGGAAGGCCGTGTTCCCAGTTGATTGGGTCCAGTTCAAAGATAAGGATCACGCGTTCGTGATCATCGGCCGCTCGGCTGCCGGGAAGTACGCGCCGGAAGATATTCCCTCGCTTCCCTGGTTTGCCGATGCGGTGATCTGCGATGCTTATTGGAACAAGTGCGCCTACTGGAGCGATGTGATAGACGAGTACAAGCCGTCCCGCATCACCTCTATTTACCATCAGGAATCGCAGGGCGAGTTGCACCAGTGGAAGAACCTCTGATTTCGCCTAAATAGGTTCCGGTTTTCTGCATCCGGCTAAGATTGTCGAATGCACAAGAATCGCCTCGAAGCTTTCAGCGACGGCGTACTCGCGATTATCATCACCATCATGGTGTTGGAGTTGAAGCGGCCTGCCGAGCCTGAACTTTCGGCTCTCGGGCCTTTGCTCCCGGTGTTTCTGAGTTATCTGCTGAGCTTCATCTACGTTGGCATCTACTGGAACAACCACCACCACTTGTTCCAAGCGGCTCAGCGCGTCAGTGCAGGTGTTCTGTGGGCTAACCTGCACCTGCTGTTCTGGCTATCACTTTTTCCGTTCGCGACGGCGTGGCTCGGCGAGGGCCATCTCATGGCGGTGCCGACTGCGTTCTACGGAGCGGTGCTGCTGATGGCGGCAATCGCGTGGTACATCCTGCAATGCGCGATTCTGGCGAACGAGGGGCGCAAGTCGGTGCTCGGGTTGGCGCTGGGACGGGATTGGAAGGGAAAGCTTTCGCCGGTCGTTTATCTCACCGCCATCCTGCTCGCGTTTTTCGATCCGTGGATCTCCAGTCTTCTCTACGCGTCGGTGGCCCTCGTTTGGCTCGTGCCGGACCGGCGCATTGAGCAGGCCCTGGGCTCTCAACGCGACTGAGTTTCAGGCGAGTACGCGTACATGCGGTACGGGCGGCGCATCACGCTGCGCCCGATCGACGAGGCAGGTACGGTTCCGAACAGGTGCCACTACGGTGCGGGATTCGACGCCTGTCGAAGCCGCAGCCCTGCAGACCGGCTTCATAGCTGGGAGGCGAGCACTCCCCGAGCGACTCCCGGCCAGGTGCCCTTTCGCTGTGGTCCGTTGCAGGGCCCCACTTTGATACATGGAGAGAATTCGCATTCCAGGCAATGCGCTCGGCAATGACGGGTAATGCATCTCCCGCACGGGACCAACACTAATGCCGGGAGGATCACTGGCGGACTGCTTCTGGTAGACGGCGCAATCCGCCGAGTTTGCATCCGGGCGACAGTCGGCGCCGCTGGGCTCCGCCTCGCCGTCGAAGACCCAGGCGGGGCGGATCTTCGGGTCGAAGTATTGCGGCACCGTTTTGCAGCAGGAGAATATGCCGGCGAACGGCTACCACCTGAACAGAATGTCGTGCCGCTTATGCCGCAGAGAACACCCATATTTTCATCCAGTTGCGGCCACCATATCACCCGCCAGACAGGGCGTCTCGACCTTTCATTGCTCGTTTTACAGAACGAACCCAACCGAAACCGGCCCGCCGCTCGCGGCGAAACGCCGAACAAGAAAATCTTTGAAGAACAGTGAAAGGGTTACCCGAAACACGGCATTCCCCGACTGAGGAGAATCCGATGAAGTGGAATGTGGCATTCACCGCGGCGGCAGTCATCGCCGGTTCCGCGTTTTTCCTGAAGCTGCCGGCTGCGGCCCCTGAGGGTGGGAATGTAACCGAGGGCACGCTGATGCGTATCGATCCGAAACACGACACGATCGAGCCCTGTCCGCTCAAACACACCGACGTGAAAGCGGAGATCAGCGGGTTCATCGCACGCGTGCGTGTGACGCAGGAGTTCGTCAATCCCACGCAAGACAAGATCGAAGCCGTATACAAGTTCCCGCTGCCGCCCGGCTCGGCCGTCGATGCAATGACGATGCTGGTCGGCGACCGCCGGATCATTGGCAAGATCAAGAAGCGAGAAGAAGCCCGACAGATCTTCGAGACGGCGCGTGAACGGGGTCAACTGGCGAGCCTGCTCGATCAGGAGCGGCCCAACATCTTCACGCAATCTGTTACGAACATCAAGCCGGGCGAAGCGGTGAAGATCGAGATCAGCTATGTCGAGACCTTGAAGTATGACGAGAGCCAGTTCGAGTTTTCGTTCCCCATGGTAGTGGGGCCTCGATACATACCGCGGGGGTTGCCGGGAGCGGGAAATATCGTTCCGAAGCGCACGCCGGAGGGCACTCGCGCCGGCCACGACCTCAGCCTTCAGGTCTCTCTGGATGCGGGGCTGCCGGTTTCGAAACTCGAATCGCCCACGCACGTAGTCGATATCGCGCAACCCGATGCGCGCCATGCGTCGATCAAACTGAAGGATCAAGCCACCATCCCGAACAAGGACTTCATCCTTCGCTACTCGACCGCGACCAACAAGATTCAGGATTCGGTGTTGACTCACGCCGATCAGCGCGGCGGCTATTTCATGCTGGTGCTCCAGCCTCCCGATCGGGTCGCGCCCGCCGAAATCACTCCGAAGGAGATTGTGTTCGTGCTCGACACCTCGGGCTCGATGATGGGCTTCCCGATCGAGAAGGCGAAGGAAGCGATGCGGTTATCGCTCGACGGGATGAATCCCCGCGACACCTTCAACGTCATCACGTTCTCCGGCGACGAGCACATCCTATTTCCTGCTCCCGTGCCCGCAACATCTGAAAACGTCCGCAAGGCGCAGAACTTCCTGGCATCACAGCGCGGCAGCGGAGGGACGGAAATGATGAAAGCGATTCGCGCCGCACTAGATCCCTCCGACCAGCAGGACCACATCCGGATCGCGTGCTTCATGACCGACGGCGAGGTCGGAAACGATTTCGAGATCATCTCGGAGGTTCAGAAGCACCCGAATGCTCGCGTCTTCTCATTCGGCATCGGCAGTTCCCCGAATCGTTTTCTGCTCGACAACATGGCGCGGTACGGACGCGGTGAGGTGGAGTATGTGGGGTTGAACGACGACGGTGATGCCGCTGCGAAGCGCCTGTATCAGCGGGTGCGCACTCCCGTGTTGACCGACGTCAGTATCGACTGGAGCGGCTTACCCATCTCTGAGATTTACCCGAAGCGCATCCCCGACTTGTTCAGTGCGAAACCTGTGGTCTTGTTCGGACGTTATAAAGGCGCCGCGCAGGGCAATATCCGGTTGCGCGGCAAGGTAGCGGGAAAGCCGTTCGAACGGACCATCGCCGTGAAGTTCGCCCCGGCTGAAGCGGCGAACGATGTAGTAGCCAACATGTGGGCGCGGGCCAAGGTGGATGATCTGATGGGGCAGGATCTTTCGGGTGCGCAGAGCGGCACCATTCGCGCCGATCTCCGCGAAGCCGTTACGCAACTCGGATTGTCCTATTCTCTGATGACGCAGTACACCTCGTTCGTCGCTGTCGAGGAGACGACGGTCACCGAAGGCGGTAAACCCCGCCGAATTGAAGTCCCCGTCGAGATGCCGGAAGGGGTCAGTTACGAAGGCGTCTACGGGCGCGAAATGAGGATGGCCAAACACGCTGCGATTGCGATGCCCATGGGTCGCGGTTTCTCCGGGGTTGTGGGCGGCGTTGTCGAACGCGATATGAGCGTGAGTGCTCCTATCGCAGCGCCACAATCCGCCGTATACGATGGGCCGGCGACTCAGCCACCCAACGGACCCGAATGGAAGATCAGTCCGATGCTGCGCGGCGCTACGAGTGGCAAAGTGATGGTTCAGGTCTACGTCCGCGATACCAGCGAAGCGGTGATGCAGAAACTCCGGGCTGCCGGGCTCGAGGTGTTGGCACAACCGCAATCCGGGCGTATTGTTGTGGGACGCATCGACGCGTCCAAACTCCTGGAGTTGGCTAAGCTGGCCGAGGTACGATTCATCGGTCCACAGAAATAATCAACCGCGTTCGAGTTGTTCAAGAAGCGCGAGCATCTTCGGTCCAGCCTCGCGCTTCCCTCCGAACCGAAGGTCGTGATAAAGCGCCGTGAGATCCTCAACGATCGGCGCAGTTTCCGAAGCCGGCATGAGACGCGCGAATTCGTTCGCCGTGATCCATGCCGGCTTTTCAATTCCTCTCTTCTCCAGGATCTTCAGCATCCGCACGTACAGCAGGCTGGCATCGGATTGATCAACCAGCCCGCGCTGAACGCGCTTCAACCGCAGGCGGGTAGTCCAGGCGTTTCGAATCGCGGGCCCGTAGAGAATCGCAGCCGCGGTGAAAATCAGGACGAACGCCAGCGGGATTCCGAATCTCTTGAAGAACCGGCTGCCCGCATCGCGAATACGAGTGAAGTACTCGGGCAGGGTGTCGAACCAGTTCGCCGATTTGCCGGATTGCTGCATCCGGGTGGCGAGAACCAGTTGGTGATCGAGGTCATAATTAAGCACCCACTCCTGCCAGAACGTCTCCGCGGCATCGACATAGAGCGCAATCCTGGTAAGAAGCGTATTCTGCAGCGCGTCCGGGTCGGGAGGCGTGGGGTCGAACGTCGTCCAGCCGCGGCTCGGCAAGAACGCCTCCACCCAACTGTGTGCGTCCGATGTACGGATCACCTGCCATCCGCTCAGCGGGTTGTAGATGCCGCTTTGAAAACCGGTGACGACCCTGGACGGGATGCCGAGCGTGCGCAGCATCACCGCCATTGCGGACGCGAAGTATTCACAGTGCCCTTCTTTGCGTTCGAACAGAAAGTACGCAAGCGGATCGGAAACCTGCGTATCGAGAAGTTTGAGCGAGTACTTGAAATCCTTCCGGAGATGCCGCTCGATATCTTCCGCCCGAGTTTCGGGATTCGGTTCGCCGGCCGTCCATTCAGAGGCCAGCCGGGCAATGCGGGTATCGAGCTTCGGTAACTCGAGATACTCGATGCGCAGCAGAGGCGAGAGATCCTGCGAGTGCTGTTTGTCCAGGCCGGAAGCCGCAGGCCCCTCCAGATACGACGAGGCAACATAGGATAGCCCGCCTGCCGGGACGAAAAGAATTCGATAGCTGCCGCCCGGTTGCCGTTTGATCAGCCGCGTGTTGATGCTCAGATATTCGGGGATGCCCGCCAGGAATATGGTGTCGGCACCGATGTCTTTGACATGTACTTCGTATTCGAGCCGCTCGCCGCCCGCGGGAAGCTGTCGTGGATCGATGAGTTGCAGGGCCCGGTTCGGCAGAACTTCGAGACGGTCCTCCCGTAGGATCGACGCGTTGTACCAGCGCCGGCCATCGAACTGTCCGAGCGCCATGCCGCGCCACTTAAGGTTCAGCGGATGGTCCGGACGGATGAAGCGGACGTGCATCACCGGGGTGGATTGCGTTTTGATCTCGCCCAACTGCCCCAGGGTGATCTCGTTGGAGAAGCCCGCCAGGTGATAGCGTTCAGAGACCAGGTGCTGGAATGCGGCGCGAGCCGTCCGGGGTAGAAAAAAGAAGAGACCGCCGGTAATCGAAAGGATCCCGCCGGTGATGAAGAGAGTCATCAGCGCGAGTCGCAGCGGCATGCGTCGCAGTCCCGCGCGAACGACACGAACGTTTCGTTTAGAGGACAGCCGTACTTCCGAGGTGGTGAACGTCGCCACTGCGAAGACCAGGTAGAGGGCAAGAAAGAGAAAGAAGTTCAGGTTTCCCGAGAGCTCGCAGGCGGCCAACAATTCCAGAAACGCAATGATCTTGACGTAGGTGAAGTCGCGGTCGGTGCGGGCGGTGAGCACCTTCATGATCGCGATGAAGAAAACCAGGTGAACGGTGGCCGGGATAAACTCGCGCGATACGAAAAGGTAGTCGAGCGGGTAGAACCCGACATACGCGAGGGTTACCAGATTCACCAGCAGGGGCGAGGGTTCAATGCGAATGACCCCGAGCACCATCAGCAATCTGGCAATCAGGGCCAGCGTAATCAGCACCACCGTCGGCAGGTCGAGATAGCCCGAGCCGGCAACGGCCAGGTAACCGCTAGTCACCATACCCAGCAGCGAGAACTCGAAGAGGCGGTCGACCGTTCGGGGAGGCGTTCCCAGGCTCGCGGGAACGGTGCTAGAGCCCATGTCTCTATTGTAGGCTGCGGGACGGGGCAGTCCTGTTTTCAGCCACCTGCGGCGTTTGCGGCGTTCGAACTACTGCCGGGTTGCCTCGGCTGCCACTTCGGCATCCACTCCGAGGGTTCGCAAATGCGCCAGGCTACGCGCGGCCTGTTCGGGAGTTGCACACTCTACCGAAAGGACGCCTTGATATCCGCTGCCCGAGAGAATCTCGAGGATCTTTTTCCAGTCGATGACGCCATCGCCGCAAGCACAGCCGACCGGCGTTCCGGTCACCTTCCCGCGTTCCGAATCGGAATGCTGGATGCTGATGTCCTTCGCATGAACGTGAACCACCAGGTCGCGGACCGCCCGAAGCCCGTCGTACGGATCCTCACCGGCGAGATAGACGTTCCCCGTATCGTAGTTGATGCGCAGCCACTGCGAATCAACCAGGGTGGCAACGGTAATCAGCCCTTGCGTGGTCTTCGTGATGGACTGGTGAGGCTCGATCGCGAGATAAACGCCGTATCGTTCCGCAACGCGGAGCGCGCGCGAGAGGGTATATTTCATGATCGTGTAGGCGTCATCCAACTCCATACCTTCGGGGTAGACTCCTTCATCGGTGTTCACCACCGGAGCGCCCAGAATGGCAGCGAACCGAATCGCCTTCTCGAGATATGGAACGCTGATTTCCGGCCGCATCAGCGGTGTGTGCGCGCTTAAACCCGATGCCGCCAGTCCGTGAGCGTCGAGTTCGTCCTTGATTTCGAGCGGCTCCTCGTCCATCGAAACCGAGTGATAATAGCCCGCCTCGCTCAGCAGCTCGCGGCCGTTGTGGACCAGCGGCTCAACAAAGCGATACCCGATCTGCGCGGCTCGAGCGACACCGGCCGCAAACGGCTTGTCCTCACAGCGGATGAATTCGAGATTGACTCCGGCATGAATACTCATACGTCCCACTCCTGTTTCCACGTAATTCGAGACTTCTGTCGGTAGGCCATGTTGCCCATGTGGCAAGCCATGGCCGCGTAGTGTCCGTCAACAACATTGGCATTCGGCTCGCGCCGTGTTCGCATGCAGTCGAGCCAGTTACCCATATGCGGCGGCTCCGGCGCTCCCTTGCCGGTGACTGCGCAATCCTCTTTGCAGCCGGCCGGCAGGAAGCGATAACCGTAGCGGAAAATGTTCAGGCGTCCGCCACTGCCCATGAACACGATATCCGCCGATTCGGCCGGGATCATGTCCGTGATGGTGGCCTCGAACGACACGTTGACGTTCGGGTAGTCCACGATGAAGTTGATGTTGTCGGGCGTATCGCGACCGTCGTCGTATTGATAGATGCCGCCGAGCGCGACGGCGGATAGGGGTTGGCGGATGTTGAGGAACCAGTGGACCACGTCCACCATGTGAACGAACAGCCCGCCGGTTTGGCCGCCGGTGGCAAAATCCCAATAGGCAAAGCGATTGAAGTAACGCTTCGGATCCCACGGGATCTTGGGCAGCCAACCGAGCACGGCGTTCCAGTCGAGACCCGGGGGCTTCTGTTCCATTCCGGGCGGCACCGGAGTGAGATAGCCGCTGTTCCCGTTCCAGACGGTCCGCACCATGTGAACCTTTCCGATGCGGCCGCTGTCGATGAACTGGCGTTTCGCCTCGGCGAAGTGAGCGAGGTTTCGCTGCTGCACGCCAACCTGCACGATGCGCTGCGACTCCCGGACTACACGAACCACCTCGAGGCCCTGGGCGGGCAGCGAGGTCATCGGCTTCTCGACGAATACATCCTTGCCGGCGCGGCAGGCGTCCACCGTAATTCCCGCATGCAGGTGGTCGAGAGTCGCCACGATGACTCCGTCGATGTCTTTGCGGTCCAGCAACTCGCGATAGTCGGCGATCTTCACGATCGGAGTCCCGATCAGCGCTTCAGCTTCGTCGCGCCGCTGGTTCCATGCGTCGCAGGCGGCGACGAATTGCGTCTTGTCGGCTGCTGCTGCTTTGACCATGCGGATGAGATGCTGGCCACGGCCACCCGTGCCGATGATGCCGAGGCGAATGCGATCGTTGGCGCCGGCGATGCGAGACGCCGACGCGGCAGTAAGGGCGGATGCGACGAAGGTTCGCCGCGACAAATCGGAGTTACTCATCTCGGACTCCTTATGTGACAGCTTTGTTCTATCACGAGCGAGAAGGGTCCGGGTAGGTGGCGTCGCGGATCAAACGTGTAGAACGGTGCCGGGTTGGCCGGAGCGCCGCGGCAGGTGTCTTTGTATCCAGGCCGTTATCGAATTTTGCCGGTTCGCCAGTATCGATACGCAACTATCCACTCGGTCCCCTTTGGCGGAGGCGAGGGCAGCGGCAGTTCCGAGAGCGAGATCCGTTGCTTGATCTTATCCTTCCGGCACAGCGCGACGAGTTGGTCATCGTCGGTGATATCGATGCTTTCCACGGTCACTGGTACGCCCAGAATCTTCGTCTCGAAAGGAAGTTGAAGGTCGTTCTCCAGCATCGTATAGAATCCGCTCACTTGTTCCGATTCACCGTAGGCATCCATCAGCGCCTCCTCGACGAGATCGTCGAGTTGTGCCTTGCTCAGGCGAAGCGGTTCACCCGCTGTTTCTTCCGTCTTTCGCTTTGCGCCCATACCGTCTCTCCTTGTGTTCTCCGCCCGAACCCTTGAAAGCGTCACAGAATCGGGTGGAAGCGGCTCTGCCTCGATGGTGTTTCCAATGATACTGTAGCCGTTCAATCTGCGCTCGCAGATCGAGGTTGCTTCGATCATTGTCCCGGCGCTCATGCGGCGGTATTCATCATCGGATGGGCAGCGAGGTTCGGTCCCGAAGCGTTGAGTTATTCCACAACTCTTGCGTATCGGAAATCTTTTTCGGGAGAATGCATCAATTAACCTCATTCACGCTGAATGTTTCGAACGGTCCTTCCGATGAGATGGCAATGTTCAAGCCTGCGGACGACCCCGGACCGAAACAGAGAAAGCGAACATGGCTTTGCTCTCACCTGATCACACTTTGGCGCGGCGGCAGTCACCGGCTCAAAGCCGAGGGGCTGCTGGAGGAAATTTCAAAGGAGCGGGCAGTCGTATCGCTTTCATGTCCCCTTCGGGCGGGTACGGAAGTGAAAATCGACTGTACGACGTGCGAGTTGCGAGGTAAGGTGGTCGGTTGCCGCCAGGGCGCCGGCGACTATTTCGCGGATATCGAGTTCGCCGAGAACGAAGGTTGGAAGCCGTCAAACTTCACGCCCGATGCTCTGTTCAACCCGCAAAGCATGATCTGCAACAATCCGGGGTGCCGCTCCGATTGCGTGAACGAGGGGTGCGGCGCTATGCCAAATTCCGATCGGTAGCGCCGCGCGTCCTCCCGCCGGTGCCGAACAGGTAGACCAACAACAGCGCGAACAACAAACTGCCGAGCAGGAACTTCATCGGTATCGCGGCGCTCGTCGGTGAGAAGAATCCTTCGATGAAACCGGCAACCAGCAGTAGCGGAATCGTACCGAGCACGAGGCGCGATGCGCGTCCACCGGCACTTGCGAGCGATTCCTTGCGCGGCAGCAATCCTGGAAACAGCAGACCCCGTGCGATTTCCAGACCGGCACCGCCGGCGATGACGATCGCCGGCAATTCCAGCGAACCGTGCGGCGCAACGAAACTCCACAGCGAGATCGCCATTCCGGTTCGCCACGTCGCCGCGCCGACCACACCCAACAAAAGTCCGTTGAACATCATCATCCAGAGAGTTCCGACGGCCGTGATCCCCAGAGCGAAGGCCATGAACGCAACAGTAAGGTTGTTCGTCGTAATGGCGGATGCCGCAAGAGGCTTTACCGCAACAACGGAGTGCGTCCACATTTCCCGGCGGTCGATGGTATCCATCATCTCCGGCCCGAGCAACCGTCGCGCGAACGCGGGATCGTGAATTGTAACAGCCCAGCCGGCGATTCCGGCGATCAGGAAAACGATGACTGCGACCAGGGTCATGGGAAGCGTCTCGCGAAAGACGCGTGGATACGTTTCGCGATAGAACGTCACTATCCCTATAGCCCTGGGGCGATGGCCCATGTAGATGACGTTGTGGCTTCTGCCGAGAAGTTGGTTCAGGTAAGCTGCTAATTGCGAGTTTGTGGGATCTTCGGAGACGGCCGCCAGATCCGTTGCGGTCTGGCGATACAGAAGCCCGAGTTCCTGCAGTTCCGAGTGGTTCAGCCCGGATAGCCCTTTCTGGGCTCGTTCGGCCAATTTTTCGAGCCGTTCCCAGTGGGACTTTCGCCTTTGGACCCAATGAATCGATACCATGCTCTCTTCGCAGCCTGATCCATTGTCGCCAGATCTGTCGCTGACCGACAAACATACGATCGAAACACCTGAGCAGACGCGGCTGGAATTTTCAGTTGCAGGCATCGGCAGCCGGTTCATTGCGCTGGCCATCGACACGTTGATTCAGGCCGGGATTGCGGTAGTGTTAGTGATTGTTATTGCAGTATTCGGATTGATGGGTGCGTTGCGATCGATTCCGCAAGGCGGCGTGTGGGCGCTGGCACTGTTGGTGGGCATGATGTTCCTGGTGTACTTCGGCTACTTTGCGATTTTCGAAGTCATCTGGAATGGCCAGACGCCGGGCAAGCGCCGAGCGGGCATCCGCGTCGTAAAAGACTCCGGACGTCCGCTCAGTCCATCTGAGACGATCGGGCGGAACCTGTTGCGGTTAGTGGATCAGTTGCCCGGCTTCTATGCGATAGGGATCGTCGTTTCTCTGCTGAACTCGCGAAACAAGCGCTTGGGAGATTTCGTCGCGGGATCTATCGTCGTACGTGAGGGATCGCTCGCCGCGATCCGCCCCGTTTGGGAGGCCGGGCACACTTTGGGTGCGCCTGCGGCTCCCAGAATCGGAGCGAATGGATTGACGGCTGAAGAATTCAGCCTGATAGATGCATTTCTTAACCGCCGTTCCGAACTGCCGGCGGATGTGCGCTCGCGCATGGCCCGAGAGGTTCTCGGCCGTGTCAGGCCGAAAGTATCAGCCGGTGCCGAGCGCGAAATGTCAACGGAATCGATTCTCGAAAGCCTCGCACAGGAATACCGGTCCATGCGCGGCTACCTGTGAGTGGACTCCGGGGCGGAGGGCTACGATTTGTTGGTCGCAACCAGGATGACGCCGCCGACCACAATCAGGCCTCCTAGAATCGGCGCGTACGGAACGTGATGGCTGGTGGTTTTGGTGGCTTCGAGCGGACCGACATCGAGCACTTTTTCCTTGGTCTTGAATCCGAAAGCCCCCCAGATACCGATCACCAACCCGGCAACGATCATAATTATCCCTAGTGTTTTCGCCAATATATCCTCCTTTGGCCGCGTATGCAGCGACGTTGGTACGAACACCGCCTCACGGCGTATGCTTCGTACCTTCGAGCACGCTGAAGTCCACTCGTGAGATGCTTACCGCGCAGCGGCTGGCTTCGGCGGAATCTTCACTGCCGATGCATAGGTCGCTCGTTCGAACGCTCGCAGCAACTCGATCGCCTGGGTATCGAAGAACGGCAGCACTTGCATCAGCAGAACGGCGCAGATGCCGGATTGCGGGTCGATCCAAAAGAAAGTGTTTGCCGCGCCGGCCCAGGCGAGACTTCCCTTTGCCCTTCCACCTTGGTACCCGGATTCGTTGATCAGGAATCCGAAACCGAACCGGTCGATGGAGCCGGGGTGGAAATCGACGTCGTTTGACGCGCTCGGTATCGCGGTTGTCAGACGTCCCGCCTGTAGCGCGCCGATCTGATTGCGCGCCATCAGATCCACGGTCGCCGGCTGCAGGATCTTCGAACCGCCATTGCTGCCGCGGTTCAGGATCATCTGCATGAACGTGACGTAGTCGGGAGCAGTCCCGTACAGGCCGCTTCCTCCGTTGAACGACGTAGTGTGTGCGGGTGGCGTTCTTTCCGCTTCGTGCCGGGTTCCGTCCGGTTGCCGCTGGTGCATGCTCGCGATGTCGTCCACCAGTTCAGAAGGAACGTTGAAGAACGTCTTCTTCATTCCGAGGGGCTCAAAAATGTGGGCGCGAAAGTACTCGTCCAAACTCACGCCCGAAACGTGCTCAACAACTTTGCCGAGCATGTTTGTACTGGTGCCATACAGCCACCTCGTGCCGGGATCGAACATCAGAATCGGCGGTCCTTTTCGCGCATCGGGGTGTTTCTCGCCGTAATCGCGGAACTCTTTCGACCAGTACGGATAGGCAAGTCCCGATGTGTGGGTCAGCAGATGGCGAACCAGAATCGGCGCTTTAGGGGGCCGCAAGCTGTCCTCGCCCCCACTCGTTCGCTCCAGCACGCGCGCATCGCCTGCTTGCGGGAGATATTTCGAAACCAAATCATCAAGGCCCAACCTCCCCTGTTCGACGAGTTGCATCGCCGCTACGGAGGTGGCTGGCTTCGTCATAGAAAACATCCTGAAAAGAGTGGAGTCGGTCATCGGCAGGCCGGCTCGCACGTCGCGTTTGCCATACGCACCCTGATAAAGGATTTCGTGCGGACCGGCGACCATAGCTACGACGCCACCGATTTGTCCGCGGACGACCGCACCGCGTAGAGCTGCGTCGATCAGTTCGGGGCGAAGGCGGGCGAGGCGGCTGGCTGCGTTCAAGCGCGTCAGCGAAAGCACCGTGAAAAATCCGGAGCTGAGCCAGTAGCGACGAGTCATGGTGAGGGATTGTAGCACCCGCCTGGAGATCGCGCAGTTATGGCTTTTCCGTTGCCTGTTGCGCTTTGGCAAACTCGCGATCCGGCAGCCACCGATAGACGAGCACCGCGGAAAGCGGATGCATGAGACCGGCGAGCACAAACGCCGGAGCGTAGGAAAAGTGCGTTACCAGGTAGCCGGTTCCGAGCTGCGCCAGGATGCCGCCGACGGCGCCCCCCATGCCTGTAAAGCCCGACGCGGTTGCCACCTCGCGACCGGGGAACAGATCCGTGGGGAGTGCCTGGAGGTTCGACACCCAGAAGGCGTGTCCGAACGTGATGAAGCAAACTGCCGCAATCGCCATCCACGCGCTCGGTACGAACGGCGTGAAGATGGCCATCGGCAGAAACGCCGCACCAAGCGCCATTACGAATTTGCGCGAGCGCGGCAGTGTCCATCCACGCTGCATGAAAAAACTGGACAGCCATCCGCCCAGCACATATCCGACACCGCCGAAGACGAAGGGCACCCACGAGTACCAACCGACGTCACTCAGGTTGAAATGCCGCTCTTTGCGAAGATACTCGGGTAACCAGAAGATGACGAAATAAATGACAGGGTCGGTGAAGAAGCGCGCGACGACCAAGCTCCAGCATCCCCGCGCTGAAAACACCCGCACCCAGTCGATCCGCTCGCGCGTTGGTGCGGATTCCACCGGAGGCGGCAGCTGCGGAGCCAGTTCCTCGTAATCCTTTTGCGTGATCCACCGGTTCCGGTGAGGCGGATCGTACAGGATCATCCACGCGAGAAGCCAAACCAATCCGAGACAGCCCGTAAGGACAAAGGCCGAGCGCCAGCCGTGATTAATGGTCACCCACGCGACCAGCGGAGGCGCGATGGCCGAGCCGATAGACGATCCCGCGTTGAACACCCCGATTCCGAGTGCACGCTGCGCCGGCGGGAACCACTCCTGCACGGCCTTTGCCGCCGCGGGCCAGTTCGCAGGCTCGGAGAGACCCAACATGAAGCGGAATGTCGCAAGGCTCCACTTTCCGAAGGCGAACGCGTGCAGAGCCTGCGACAGGGACCACGCGAGGATGAAGACACCGAACCCGCGTTTGGTGCCGAGTTTGTCGATCATCCATCCGGAGCCCGCGTACATGATGGCGTAGGCGAGCAGGAACAGCGCGATGATCTGCGAGTAGTCCTCGGTCGTCAGGCCGAATTCCTTTCGAATGTCCAGCGATACAACCGAGAGCACCAGGCGGTCCGCATAGTTCAGCGCCGTTGCCAGGAACAGCATCAGGCCGATGATCCACAGCATTTTTGGTATTTTCATCGCGGTGCCAGGAAATCGAAATCACAACCCAGGTTGGCCTGCGTCACGTGGTCCAGGAACAGCCGTCCGTAGCCGCGTTCGTAATGAGGCGGAGCGGGTACGAATGCCGCGAGCCGGCGTTGGATCTCGTCTTCCGGTAGGCACAAATCGATCCGGCGCGCCGCGACGTCGAGTTCAATTTCATCGCCCGTCTTTACCACCGCGAGCGGGCCGCCAACCGCAGATTCCGGCGCAACGTGCAACACAACGGTTCCGAAACTCGTGCCGCTCATGCGCGCATCCGAAATGCGAACCATGTCGGTTACGCCTTGCTTCAGCAGTTTCCCGGGAAGCGGAATCTGGCCCCATTCCGGAAATCCGGGGCCGCCCTTTGGGCCGCAGCTCTTCATCACCAGCACGGAGGAAGCATCCACGGGGAGATCGTCGCGATCGATCTCCGCGAACATCTGTTCGCGATTCTCGAACACGTACACCCGCCCTCGGTGCCGCAGCAGTTGCGGCGATGCGGCAGTCTGTTTGATCACCGCGCCGTCGGGTGCGATGTTGCCGTACAGGACTGCGATTCCGCCCTCCGGCGATAACGGCGCCGTCAACGGCTTCACCACGTCGCGTTGCGGACACTCTGAAGCCGCAAGGTTCTCGGCCAGGGTGCGGCCTGTCACGGTGGGGCAATCGCCGTGGAGGAGAGGAAGGATTTCTTTCATCACCGCCGGAACGCCGCCGGCATGAAACAGGTCCTCCATGAGATACTCGCCGGACGGTTTGACATTCACGATCCACGGAGTGCGGCGGGAGATACGGTCGAAATCGTCGAGTTCGATTCGGATTCCCAGCCGTCCGGCAATGGCCACCAGGTGGACCACCGCGTTGGTCGAACCGCCTAGCGCCATCAGCACGGCAATCGCGTTTTCAAACGCTTCACGCGTCATGATCGTGGACGGGGGCAGGTTGCCACCCGAGAGTTCGACGGCGCGGCGTCCGCTTTCTTCGGCGATCGCGAGCCGGCGCGAATCCGGCGCGGGGATGTTGGCGCAGCCGGGCAGCGTCATCCCGAGCGCTTCGGCAAGGCTCGTCATCGTCGAGGCGGTGCCCATCACCGTGCAGTGTCCCGACGTGCGCGCGATCGAGCCTTCGATCTCGCACCACTCTTCTTCGGAAAGGCGGCCGGCCCTGTACATATCGAATAATTTCCGGCCATCGGTGCCCGACCCGAGTTTGCGATTGTTCCATGTGCCCGCCAGCATCGGTCCACCCGGGACCACGATGGCCGGGATATCGGCGCTCGCCGCACCCATCAACTGTGCCGGCGTTGTTTTGTCGCAACCACACAGCAGCACCACCGCGTCGAGCGGATTCGCGCGAATGCTCTCTTCGACATCCATCGCCATCAGGTTGCGATAGAGCATTGCCGTAGGCTTCATGAGCATCTCGCCGAGCGAGATGGTGGGAAACTCGAGCGGCACTCCACCCGCGGCCCACACGCCGCGCTTCACAGCTTCGGCTACCTGCTTCAGGTGGAGATTACAGTTGTTGAGTTCGCTCCAGGAATTACAGATGCCAACGACCGGTTTTCCCTGGAATATGTCGCGATTGAAGCCTTCCGATCGCAGCCACGCCCGCCGGGCGAAAGCGTAATATTCGGGACCTTCAAACCATTTCCGGCTTCGATTGTTATTCATGTCGGCGCGCCGTCAGCGAACAATCACGACATCATAGCGCGGGTTGTACGGTCAAGTTCAGGCGTGTTCGCGGGAACGGGCGGGTGCGGGTTATTCGGTGATTTCGCAGCGACGAAGGGAAGTAGCACGGCCGGTGGTCTCGTCGACGCCGATGATCACGCCGTGCAGTTCGGCGCCGTGCCGAGCCGCCTCCATCCGGACGGGCAATGCCGTCAGAAAGCGGCGGATGATGATGTCCTTATCCACGCCGATCACCGATTCGTAAGGCCCCGTCATTCCGACATCGGTCTGATAGGCGGTGCCGCCGGGGAGAATGCGCGTATCGGCGGTCGGAATATGCGTGTGGGTTCCCACCACGGCCGTGACGCGCCCGTCGAGATACCATCCCATTGCCATTTTTTCGCTGGTCAGTTCCGCATGAAAATCGACGAAGCGCACGCGAACCTGGGAATCGAGTTTCTGCAGGATCTCGTCAGCCTTGCGAAATGGGTCGTTGGTGGCGGGCATGTGCGTGCGGCCTTGCAGATTGATAACCGCGCATCGGACCCCGTTGCGGGCTTCGACGACGGTCACTCCCGCCCCCGGCAGGTCGTCGGAATAGTTCGCAGGCCGCAGGAGTTTCGATTGGCGCGGGAAGTATTCGTAAATCTCCTTCTTATCCCAGATGTGATTGCCGCTGGTCAGGACATCCAGGCCCAGCGAGAGCAATTCCTCGGTGATGAGGGGAGTGACGCCGAAGCCGCCCGCGGCATTCTCCGCGTTGGCGATGGTGAGGTCAATCTCGTTCTCATCAACGATCCGGGAGAGGTGCCGCGCGACGATGCCGCGTCCCGGCGAAGCGAAAATATCACCTATGAACAGGAGATTCATCTTTTGGAGGAAGCACCACCGCTTGATGGCGACAGTGCTACAGGAGAAAAGAGGGAGCGCACCACTTGACCGTGACGACCCCCGTCATTGACCCCAGCAAAACCAGGGCGGAACCCTCCGAACGCCTTCAGGCTTCTCCATGGTGGTATTCCCACCGGAGCTTGCTCACCAGCGCATCACGAGCCGGATTCCTTGACGAGATATCGGATCAATTTTTAAGGAGCCGCGCACCTGTTTCGCAGGAACGCTCCGAAAAGATCATAACATGGCGGGCGCGATTTCCAGCCAGTGAACTGACGTAGGTAGTCATGGTCGATCTACTTACTCTCGGCGATGCGGGGGCAGATCCGTAGGGGCTACATTCATATCCGTTGTAGGAGGGAGGCGCATTGGATCTATAAAAAAAGACCTCGCCAGGACGCGTCCAGAGTTAGCCAGCGCTGCGCGGCGAACGACGATGCCTGGATCTCGGGAACGTGCAGCAATCCGTGGCCTTTCGCACAGATCAATTCCGTGCCGTACCATTCGAGCAAGACGTTCGATGCCTGACCGATCCGGATTGGGTTCGTCAATCGCCGCAAACACACCCGGCACCTTCTTCGCTGGTCCACTACGGCCCAGCGGATCGCAAGAACATAGCCCACCAGGAGAGCGTGAGGTTGAATTGGTCCGAGGATGGGCGCCAGGTCGAAGGTTCCGAAGAAAACCGCTGCGAGTACCAGGAGAATTTTGGCGGCGAAAAAGGTCCAGCGTCGCGGTCACCGCTGCCGCCCCGGCGGATGCTCGCTTGTGGCGGAGACTCGGAAATCGAGATTCGTCGTTGCTGGGACGAGCACGTATGCGATGCCCAAAACCATCACATGCGCAAACCACGGCGGAGCGGACATGCGGTCCGCGACACCCGGTATGTGGAAGAACAGCAACATGCTGGCGGCAGCCGCCGAGGCGAGCAAAAGCAGGACCGGTACGGGAGCGTCCAACGGCTGCCAAGGTCGCTCCTTGAGGGTGCCCAGGCGAATGACAATCGCATCGGGTAGCGCACCGATGCAGAACCGTGTTGGACTCGGCCGGGATGATCGTTTTGCACTGAGTTGCCAGAGTTCGGCCATCCACTCGGCCAACCATTCCTCACGTTGTTCGGCAGGAACAATCCGACCCGCAATCGCAAGAATCAAGCGCGGCAACCGGTCATCCGGCACGCCTACCGTCCCTTCGCAGATTGCGTCAGGGCGGCCAGCAGCGGATAGCGCTTCTGTGCGGTCTCGAGACGCGTCTTTCCGGCTGTGGTCAGTTTGTAATACTTTCGCGCGGGCCGCTGCTCGGCATCGGCGATCTTCTGCGACTCCCAGGACGACCGGATCAATTTCATCTGTTCCAGACGCCGCATGGCGGGATACACTGTGCCGCTGGGCAGTCCGGTGGCCTCCATGATGCTCAACCCGTAGGCATAGCCCGCGTCAATCGCCTGAAGAAGCATCGTCGCCGTGTGAGTGAGCTTCGCGCCGGACGCCATGCATCGATTCTACCCTATGTAGCGAACTACGATGAGCCGGGTTGAACAGTTAGCGCCTGCGCGTACGGTAGTCTTCAACGGCGGGCATCCGGACGACGCGGCACATTTCGTAGAGACGCGACCGGCTGCGGACACCGATCACCTCGGACAAAGTCTTCTTGTACACGGTGGTGGATCCGACCTTATAGTCTGAGACGCGATCCTCGTCCGGAAGATTCGTGGTCGCGATCAAGGGTTTGCGGTGATTGCACCGGTGGGTGATGATCGACGTGATCGTATCTTCCACCCACTCTTTGTAGCGATGAGCGCCGAGGTCGTCGAGCAGAAGTATCTCGGTATCGAGCGCGGTACGATAGGCTTCACGATCGCTTGTGCCGGAGGCTTCGTCGTAGCCGGAGCGGATCTTCTCGAAGAGATTCTGATAATCGAAAAAGACGCCGTCGAATCCGCGCGCTATCAGCGCCCGCAATGCCGCGACCGCAAGGTGAGTCTTGCCGGTGCCTGGGTCGCCGATGAGAAGAAGACCGGGGCGATCCCCGGCAGGGAACTCGCGGACAAAGTTCCGGACGCTCAGCAGCACCGTTGCAAGGCCCGTGCGAGCAGTCGGATTGTCGGTGGGCAGAGAGAAGTTGTCGAACGACGCGTTTTCGTAATTCGGCGGGATACCGGCCGAAGCCTCGATACGCTGCGGCCGGGCTGCCAAAACGCAGTTGCACCGCTCTGCGCCCGAGATTCCGTCGCGCTCGGTGATGACCCAACCGCTGCCGCCGCACTTAATGCAGGTAGCGGAGTCGCTACCGCCGCTGCCTCTTACCGCTGGTTCCGGCATTCAGCCACAGTGTACTACTCAATCACGATCAGCATGTCGTTCATGCCGACCGTGAGGCCGACACTCGCTTTCACTTGCACGATTTTCGCGGCTCGCGGGGCCTTCAGTTCGTTTTGCATTTTCATTGCCTCAACCACCACGAGTCCGTCGCCCGCCTTCACCTGATCGCCCTCCTGAACGAGAACGCGAACAACCTTGCCGGGCATCGGCGCGTTAATCGTCTGGCGGCCTTCACCGACTCCACGCCGTCCGCGCGCGACGATCGAGCGGGGATCACGCACTTCGACGACGGAACGATGTCCGGCGAGATCGACGTAATAGCCGTCGGGTCCGGGCACCACACGTACTTCGTAACTCCGGCCGTTCAGTAGCACCGAATAGATGCCAGGTTCCACTTCAATGAGGGAAGCCTCGCGGAGTTCGGAATCGCCGCGTTCCGAATGATACTGAAACCGGGTCGCTTCACGCCCGCGTTCGAGCACCAACTCGCCGGGTCGCCCGTCGATGGTCACCAGGAGTTTCATCGGATCGTCCCCGCGCGTCCTTCGCTGAGCCAACGGCTTGCCGGTGTAGTTCCGTTGCCCGCCGGCGCCGCAGTCTTCTTGCGGTCGAGCGAGAATACCGCGGCGGCGAGCGCGGCGACCGCCTCGTATTCGGGAGCTTGCTTTTCGGACGGTTCGGCGGAGCGCTGGAAGAATTCGTCGATGAAGCCCGTATGCAGGCGTCCGGCGCGAAACTCCGGATCGTCGAGAATCTGGCGAAAGAAGGCGATGTTGGTTGTGATGCCGGAGACGTAGTATTCGCCTAGCGCGCGTTTCATGCGATTGATTGCGCCTTCGCGCGTTCCCGCCCAAGTACACATTTTGGCAAGTAGCGGATCGTATTCGAGCGGAACATCCCAACCGGGGTAGACTCCGCTGTCCAGCCGGACACCGGGACCGGTGGGCCGTTCGACATTCAGCAGGCGCCCGGGCGACGGCAGGAATCCGTGGTTCGGATCCTCGGCGTAGATCCGGCACTCCAGGGCGCTTCCGCGCCAGGACACCTCCTCCTGCCGCAGCGGGAGTTCTTCAGCGGCGGCGATGCGGATCTGCAGCTGCACGAGATCCGTTCCCGTGACGAGTTCGGTGACCGGATGCTCCACCTGCAAGCGCGTGTTCATCTCGAGGAAATAGAAGTTGCGATCGGGGTCCACCAGGAATTCCATCGTCCCGGCGTTGCAGTAGTCCGCGGCACGCGCGATTCGCAGGGCCGCTTCACCCATCGCCTGGCGCATCTCGGGATGGGCGGCGACCAGCGGAGAAGGGCACTCCTCGATCACTTTCTGGTGGCGGCGCTGGATGGAGCATTCGCGCTCGCCGAGATGGATCATGTGGCCGTGCCGGTCGCCCAGGATTTGGATTTCGATGTGGCGGGGCCGCTCCACAAATTTCTCGATGTAGATGGCTCCGTTTGAAAACGCACGTTCGGCTTCGCTCGACGCATCGCGGAGAGCGGATTCGAGTTCGGTCTCCGAATTGACGCGGCGCATGCCTTTCCCGCCGCCTCCGGCTGCCGCCTTCAGCAGTACCGGATAACCAATGCGGCGGGCGACCGCACGAGCCTCATCCGGATCGTCGACGGGGTCCTCTGTACCGGGGACGACGGGCGCGCCGATTGCGATCGCCATCTTGCGCGCAGCCGTTTTGGAACCCATGCGGCGAATCGAATCGGCCGATGGACCGATGAAGACGATCCCCTCGCGCTCGCACGCTTCGGCGAAGTCGGCGTTTTCGCTCAGGAATCCATAACCCGGATGGATGGCTTCGGCGTCGTGCCTTTTGGCCGCGGCAATAATCTTGTCAATACGGAGATAGCTCTCGGCGGAAGGCGCGGGACCGAGATGCTCCGCCTCGTCCGCCATGCGCACGTGCAATGCCGCTCGATCGGCGTCGGAGTAAACGGCGACGCTACGGATGTTCATCTCCACGAGGGCACGGATGAGGCGAACCGCGATCTCGCCGCGGTTCGCCACCAGAACTTTTTGGAACATGGGACTAGGCGGACTCCTCAGAGAGCCTCAACAGCAGCTTTCCTGTGTTGCCGCCCGAAAACAGGCGCTGCAGCGCGGTGGGCGCCTGCCGGAGGCCCTCCATCATGTCGAGACGATACTTCAGTTTTCCTTCCACCAACCACTGAAGTATGTGCTGCCCGGCTTCTTGAAACCGGGCAGTATAGTCGGTAACGATGAAGCCCCTCAGCGTCACGCGCCGTATCAGCAGGTTCGAAAAGTTGCGCGGTCCGGGCGGAGGTGTTGCGGCGTTGTATTGCGAGATGAGTCCGCAGAGGGCGACGCGCGAGAAATTATTCAGATGATCGAAAACCGCTTCCATGATGTCGCCGCCGACGTTCTCGAAATCGATGTCGATCCCTTTGGGACAACGGTCCGCGAGCGCCTTCCGCACGTCCTCCTTCTTATAATTGACGGCCGCATCGAAACCGAGATCGGAAGTGATCCAATGGCACTTTTCATCGCTTCCGGCGATGCCCACGACACGGCATCCGTGGATTCTCCCGATTTGACCCACGAGCGAGCCGACGGCACCCGCCGCTGCGGAAACCACGAGCGTTTCGCCCTGCTTCGGCTGTCCGATGTCGAGAAGGCCGAAATAGGCAGTGAACCCGATGTGGCCCATTGCGCCGAAGTACAAACTGAGCGACTGTCCAGGGATGCGCGCGAGCTTCATATACCCTGAGCCGTCGGTGACACAGTATTCCTGCCAACCGGCCAATCCTTGGAGAATGTCGCCGGGCTGAAAACGAGGATTTTTGCTGGCCTCGACGATACCGATCGTGATGCCACGCATGACGGTTCCGAGAGGCACAGCGGGCAGGTAGGTATCGTAAGCCATCCATCCGCGATTGGTGGGATCAAGCGATAAATAAATGTTGCGTATCAGTATCTGACCATCGGTCAGGTCGGGGATGGGCTCTTCATGCCATTCGAAATCGGATTCGGTGACCAGACCTTTGGGGCGCGCAGCGAGGCGCCATTGATGGTTGATTGCGGGCAAGGATTCCTCCTGAGTCAGTATGCATCAAGTGGCACGCGGTTATTCCGTGGGTTGGCAGCGAGTCGCTGAGGCGGCCGCCGCTATCTTGCCGCGCTCCCGAGCGCACTGATGCCCGACCCCGATATAAGGGCGGTGGGGTCCTGCCGTTCGAAGATTGAAATCAGAAGGCCGACAACCACTACGACGAGACAGCCGATGACGTTGTACCAGAGGAATGCGATCTGCGTCAGGAATGCGCAGGCGAAGATCACGGCCTCACCGGCGACAACTCCCCAGAACGCACCAAGCGCACGCACGCGCGGGAAAAAGAACGCGAGCACAAAAACTCCGAGCATCCCGCCATAGAAAAAGGAACCAAGCAGGTTCACCGCCTCGATGAGCGAGCCTATCCGCTTCACGTACTGAGCCGAGACGACGGCGTAACATCCCCAAAAGACTGTCGCGATCCGCGAGACAGTTACGTAATGCCGCTCCGAACCGCTTCGCCGGAAGTGACGCCGGTAAATGTCGATGACGCTCACCGTAGCCAGCGAGTTCATCTCCGAGGAAATTGAAGACATCGTTGCGCCGAGAATCACTGCCAGCACTAGGCCGACTACTCCGGCCGGCAGGTATCGGGTAACGAAGGTGAGGAAAATGTAGTTGGTGTCGTTAACCCGCTTGCCGCCGGACCGCTCGATGATTGCTGCGCCTTGCTGGCGTGCGTCATCGAATGCCCGCTGCGCGCGATTGTAATCAGCCAGGCTGGCGTTCCATCGTGCGGAATCGGAATCGCGCTGGGCTCTGACGAGTGCGTCGGCCGCGGCCTTGCGTTGCTCGAAAGCGAGGTCGTACTTTTGTTGAACGGTTCGGGACGCGGTTGCGAGCGATGAACTCTCGAGCCGGTGCACCTCTGTACGTTCGAAAAAAATCGGCGGTTTCTGGTAAATGTAGAACACGAACACCATCGCGCCGATGAAGAGAATGAAGAACTGCATCGGGACTTTGGCAATCGCGTTGAACAGCAGGCTCAGACGGCTTTGCGCAATCGACCTGCCGGTGAGGTAGCGCTGTACCTGGGACTGATCGGTTCCGAAATACGCCAGCGCGAGAAAACTCCCGCCCAACAACCCGCTCCAGATGTTGTAACGATCGTTCCAATCGAAATTCCAGGTGAGCACGTTCAGGCGCCCGGCCGCGCCGGCAAGGCGTACGGCGTCCGAGAATGAGACATGCGGCGGCAGCAACAGCACGGCGCAGGCGAGCGCAGCGCACAGGCCGGCAGTCATCACCATCATCTGCTGAAGATGGGACCATCCGATCGCCTTCGCGCCGCCCATCGTCGTGAACGCAATGGCAATGCCGCCCATGATCAATGTGGTGGTCCAATCCGGCCAGCCAAGAATGACCGTGAGCACAACCGCAGGAGCGTACAAGCTGATGCCCAGCGCCAGTCCGCGCTGGATGAGAAAAATGCCGCTGACCAGCGCGCGCGTGCGGGCATCGAAGCGATGCTCCAGGTACTCGTATGCGGTGAACACGCGCGCGCGATGGAATAGCGGAACTGCCGTCGCGCAAAGAATGACCATCGCCAGCGGCAGCCCGAAGTAGAACTGGACGAAGCGCATTCCGTCCACATACGACTGGCCGGTGGTGGATATGAACGTCACCGCGCTCGCCTGGGTCGCCATGATAGACAGCGCCATAGCGTGCCACGGCATCGTCTTACCGGCGAGCAGATAAGTACCGACGTTCTGAGTTCCGCGACTTCGCCAGAGACCGTAAACAACTACATACGCCAACGTTATGCACAAGACCAGCCAGTCGGCCAGTCTCATGCCCGGTACTGCCGCTTCCAGCTATCGATTAGCGAGGGCATTCGCGAAGCCCTCATTTCACCGCTATCGGAACCGAGGCGATGTGATCTTCCCATTCCAGGGTGAGTTTCCCCTTGTTTCCTCCTGCGTCGGCAATCGTGTACTTCAGATTCTCAATCGAAGACGGCGGCTTGCTCATGTTCATCTTCACCCGGCCGAGGTCCTGCGATTTGTCGTACTTCAGCCCCCACTGCCCGGTCATTTTGTTGATGATGAGCACCCAATTGTTGGGATCGGACAGGTCGACATAGAGGGTGTAATCGCCCTTCGGGACGTCGACATTCCCGACCTCGAGGTCGGCGTCGGTATGGAACTTGGTGGCGGCATTCGCGCCCGCACGCCAGACGGGGTAATTCGGATCTTTTGCGATTCTGCCGTCCCTACCGAACAGTTTTCCTTCGCGGCCGTTCACTCGCGGCGAAGAGTAGGAGATGCTGATGGTCTTTCCGTTAATGGTCTTGGACTCCGTGGCGGCAGGACTTTGAGCCGACACCACGGTTGCCGCGGCGATCAATGCGCCGGCGCTCAACAACATTTTCATTTTTATTCGCTCCCTGTGCTCCAGAGTACTCTCACACTTCAGGCGCCCGCGCGCCCGCACATGAGTGTATTGACGAACCGCGGCGCAAATCGTAATGCCGCGGTTCGTCGAAAAGACGAAACTGGCAGGTGTTCGCGTTACTTTTGAAGTTGCAACTACTCTTGCCGGAGTGTAGCCGCGGGATCCAGACGAGCGGCCCGGACGCTCGGGATGTAAGCGGCGAGGGCGGCAACCGCGGCAAATAGAAATACAACGCCCGCGAAGGTCCACGGGTCCGCGGGTGTCACTGCATACAACATTGGCTGGAGCCGCTGAGAGATGAAGAACGCACCGGCCGCACCGAGCACCAAGCCCATTGCCGTCCAACTCATGGCGTACGCCAGGATTCCCGCGGCGATCCGCGCGGGTGTTGCGCCGAGTGCCATACGCACACCGATTTCGCGTACGCGTTGAGAAACCAGAAACGCCAGCACGCCGTAGATGCCGAGCGCCGCGAGCAGTACGCCGATCGAGGCGAACAGCGAGAGTAACAGCGTATTGAAGCGAGGACGCTCGTTCAGTTTCGCGATCCGCTGTTCGAATGGTTGCACGGTGACCGGCAGGGTCGGGTCGATCGAGTGGATCTCGCCGGTGATGAGTTGGGCCGTCAGATCGGATGACGCGGAACTCTTGACAACCGCGGAGACGAATCGCGAGACGCCCTGTGTGTTATCGAACGGCAGATACAACTCCGGCGCATCCTCCATCGTGAGCCCGGCGTTCTTGACGTTGGCCGCCACGCCGACAATGGTGTACGTTTTGGGCCAACCCGCTGGTTGAATTGTGTGGCCGAGCGGATTCACGTCTCCGAAAAGCCGGTCCGATAATCGCTTGCTTAAAATCGCGCGGCCTTCGGGTGTGTTCATCTCCGCGGTGTTGAACGAACGGCCGCGAAGTATCTGTATGCCGAGAGTCCGGAAGTAGCCGGGCGTGATGTGCCGTTCATTAACCATCCCACCAGGTGCCTGCCCGGGTACTCGCCGGCCATCGACAGCGATCGACGAGTACATGAAGGGAGCACCGGCGGTAAGCGGAGGCAGGGCATCGGCCACTGCCACGGACGAAACACCCGGCAGGCGCGCAAGGCCGCGTTCGAGGCGTTCGACGAATGCGTAGCGCTCGGCCGGCCCACGGAACCGGTGCTCGCCGAGAACCGCCGATGCCGTGATGGCGTCTTGCGTCTGCACACCAACGGTCAAGTTTCCGAGTTGCACGAGCGAATGTATCAGTACCCGGCAGCGGCGACGAGAACGGTCGACAACGCGAGTTGCGCGGTGACGAGTCCTCCTCTGAGCCGCATGCTGCGCGCGCCGGCAATCCGCGCACCGTAGGTCAGGCTCGACCAGCGGCTAGCGGGGAGCAAGGCGAATCCTAACGCGCAAAGAGCGAGAACGGCAGCGCTGGCAATCAGAATTCGCGAATCGAGAGATGCCAGGCGCACGCCGATAATGCCCGGCGGCGCGGCTTTACGGAGTACCGCGATTAGCCCGGCGGCGATTGTGAGACCACCGGTCCATCCGAGTATCGAAACTAACCCGACTTCCGCGGTATGGTGGACCATCATCCGTCCACGGCCGGCGCCTAACGCGCTCCGAATGGCGCTCTCATGCTCGCGAGACGCCGCGCGTCCGAGCCAAAGGTTCGCCACGTTGGTCCACGCGATGAAGAGTACGCAGAGGATGGCGCCGAGCGATGCCCAGGCGGCGGTGCGCGCCTGTTGCCGCATGAGATCGTTGAGCGGGGCTACCTCCAACCGAACTTCTTTGACGAACGCAGGGCTGATGGTCTTGAGAAACCCACGGAAATAAGGTTCGAGTGACGTTCTTGCCTGCGCAACGGAAACACCCGGTCGCAACCGCCCGAACGCGGTGAGCATTGAGACCGACGCGCGTTTTCGTTCGACAGGTTCGTCCAACTGTTGCGGCAGCAGAACGTCGATTTTGGCCAGCGATGGGAATTCGAACGATCGCGGCAGCACACCGGCAATCGCGATGTCGCGACCATCCACCTGAATGCGGCGGTTCTCGATATTCGGGTCGCTGCCGTAGCGTTCCCGCCAGAGGTCGTTGGAAATGATCGCGGAACGCGCTGCGTTGGGCTGGTCCTCGTGGCGTAAGAAGTTTCGGCCCGCGGCCAGTTGCACGCCGAGCACGGGAAGGAATGTCGACTCCACTTGCGCACAACTGACGCGAACGGGATTTGTTTCCGTGATGTCACAGTCGCCGGCGCCTCGGGTTGAGGTGAATGACTCGAACGCGCTCGTCTCCGCTTTCCATTCCGAGTAGTCGCCGCCCAGCAACACCGCACCATCAGCGATAGGTGCGCGAATGCCGAGGCGAACCAACCGGTCGGCGCCGGAGTAGGGCAGGGGACGGAACAAAATCCGGTCGACAACAGTGAACACGGCACTCGCCGACCCGATTCCCAACGCGAGCGCCAGGATCGCCACCACGCTGAAGGCCGGCGCGCGCCGCAAACTCCGGCACGCGAAGCGAAGTTCTCGGCCGGCGGTCTCGGCCAGAAAAGCGACCGTGCCGATGTGCATCCGCCGGGTATCCTCGTGAGCAATGGCCGTGCTGCCGAAACGTTTGTGAGCTTCGGCGGCGGCATCGCGAGAATTCATGCCATCCTGCTCGAATTCCGCGGTGCGCATTGCGAGGTGAAATTGCATTTCATCGCGGAGGTCGCGATCGAGATCGCGCCCGCGCCAAACCGCAATCCAGTTTTTCATGCGAACTCCAGAACTCGCGCTACGCCGGTACTCAGCGAGCGCCATTGTCCTTCGTGCTCGGCTAATTGTTTATGGCCAGCCGACGTCAGAGTATAGAAGCGGGCCCGCCGCGCGTTTTCCGACGGGGCCCATTCGCCCGAAATGAGTCCGCTGCGTTCTAGCCGGTGCAGCGCCGGGTACAGAGAACCTTCCTCGACCCGGAGCAGACCTTCGGAGGCTTTTTGGATGTGGAGAGTAATCCCAAAACCGTGATTTGGGCCGCGTGTGAGGGTCTTGAGGATGAGAAGGTCGAGCGTGTTTTGCGCAGTAGCTTGTGGCATGTTATCAACCCTAGCTGGCTACCCTAGGAGGCTAGGGTGAGTATGATCTGTTCCCGGCTGGTAGTCAAGGGGTAAAAGAGGTGTTTATCTAAAAATAAACTAAGGTAACAATTGTGACAGAACTGCCGAAGAGGGAAAATAGAGGCAGGACAGTGAGGATTTCCACAGCGTTCCGTATCGTCTATGTCGTTGCCGCAATTCTGGCCTTCTTGCACGATCTGGTGTTGGGAGGAGACCTCCTGTTAGGAGCCGTGACCGGATGTTTCCACGCCGGGATCATTTACCTGGGGATGGATCTGATTTACTATTTCGTTTGCTTGTGGTTACGGCAGCGGATGAGCCCAGCCCGGGAGGAACTCTCGCTCCGAAAGGGAAGCCAAACATAGGGACGGTTGATTTCTCGCGGCAGGATGCCCTCGGCGTCGGTTTTCTTCGGGTGACCGGAATTCGGTCCGATCGCCGATTTGGGCGGGCCGAGTGAGCAAACAGCGCCGAAGGTGATTTAGAATCAAGGAAGCTTCAAAATGTCGGGGCGTAGCGCAGCCTGGTAGCGCACCTGCCTTGGGCGCAGGGAGTCGCAGGTTCAAATCCTGCCGCCCCGACCAATTCGTTTCAATAACTTGCAGGTAATTCTGACACAAAAAGCAGGCGCTGTGCCAAAACGAGCACCTGCTTTTCCAGCAGTTTTCGAAGTACTGTGTCAAAACCCCGAGGCTCACATTTTTGTCCAGGCGGGCTTCCGATGTCCACCTTCCCGAAGCGCGACCTTCCAAGCCGAACGGTATCGAACTGGCCCAAAGACCGTCACCGCCGTCTAGGTCCACCAATAGAATCGAGAGCTTATAGCCAAACGAAAGAATACACGGCAATCGAGGTGGGCGAGCCTGAAGGCCTCTCTGAATGTGCCAGTGCTAGCAGCCCGTGGCAGAAATGGGGCAAATTCGGAGACGGGAAAACCGCCTCAATCAAATCAATGACTTAGGCGCGTGATTATGTCGCATTTTGACTTCCACCATGGGCTGCTAGGGAACAAATCGGACCGGCGAGGATATAATAGCGATCTCAGACGAAATGCGCGTCATTTCTCGGCGACGGTTGATGCTCCAAACTGGAGCGCCGTTTATGTTGACGGCTTTGCGGCCCGGAGTGATGTTTGCGCAGTCCTCTCCTCATCCAGGAACTCGTCTCATCCTTCTTGGTACAGGCGGCGGACCCCGGCCTCGAGGGAACAGCTTCCCATCGTCACAAGTCGTTCTGGTTAACAACGCAGCCTACGTCGTCGACTGTGGAAATGGCGTCGCGATTCAACTTGCTCGGGCCCGCGTGCCCTTAACCACCCTTCGGAATGTTTTCATCACGCATCAACATTCGGACCACAATGCCGACTATGGCAATCTTCTTCTTTTGGCGTGGACGGCCGGCCTGCAGACTCGCGTTGACACATGGGGCCCTATGCCTCTCGCTCGCATGACGCGGCTCTTTTTCGAGATGAATGCGTACGACATCAAGCTGCGCATAGCGGACGAGGGCAAGTCCCCTCTCAGCCCTCTCGTACACGTACATGAACTCCGTCACGCCGGCCCCGTCATGCAGGACGAGAACGTTAAGGTAACGTCCGTTTTGGTCGATCATCCCCCAGTGGTGCCCTCCTTTGCCTTTCGCTTTGACTCGCGTGATAGGTCAATAGTGATCTCCGGCGATACGAAGCATTCGGATGCTCTCGTGGGGCTTGCCCGCGGAGCCGATGTCCTGGTACACGAGGTGTTCTACAGACCGGCAATCGAGAGGCTGGCGGCGAGAGTGCCAAATGCAACCAGACTGAAGGAGTCCATCCTATCCCACCACACTTCCGCCGAAGATGCCGGCCGTGTCGCCCAGGAGGCCGGGGTGAAGACGCTGGTTCTCTCGCATTTTGTGCCACCGGACGATGCGGGCATCACCGATCGGATGTGGATCGATGCAGTCCAAAGCACCTACAAAGGCCGAATTATCGTGGGCAAGGATTTGCTAGAGATCTGACGTCAGCTATCTGCGCTGCACCGGCCCGAGCGTCTGATCGAGCCACGGATTGATGAGATGAGAGGAACCGCGAGTTCTGGGGGCGGAATATGACTCCCATCGAAGCTCGCTCGCGTCTTCGGTTCTCGAAGCAATTGGAAGAACGGCTCCGCCCTTCATCGCGAGCGGTCTGCGAGCCACCGGATAGCGTGATCTCCACTGTCTCGTCGATGTCGATGCGAATCTCACGGCTGGCGCTGGCCTCCAACGGGTAGTCCTTCAACTCGTGCTGCACGGGCTCGGCACCATCGCGGCCCGGGTCACACGCAGCCCGGGCTTCGGGCGCAAGCGGACGTGCAGTCCAACGTCGAGGCGCGCGCGAGCCACCTGCAATTGATGGTCGATCTGGCGGAAGTCGGCAAGCAGTGCCGCCGAGGGCAAGGTGACCACCGCGGGCGCGGACTCCAAGGTTGCGGCGGCGTCACACTTGCGGGTGGCCTCTTCGCGCAGCAGTGATTTGCACGAGCCCGCTCTCGGCCTTCTGGAGCGCCACGCGCGTATTTCGCAGCGGCTGAGTTGGGCGATGTGGCGTACGTCAGCGTCCCGCTGGTCGCATGCGGCAACGGCCCGGAGAGAGTCGTTGTGCCTCTGTTCGAGATCCTTGACCGAGTTGGCGAGACTGCGGCTTTCCTTGTCCGCCACTTGGACGCGCGCAGCGGTCGGCGGCAATCTCCTGCAGCGTTTCCGATACGGCACGGAACAGCAAGCCGCAACAGACCCGTTGGTTCTGCAAGGCGAGCGGCGCAAGCTGCTGAGGGATGGTAAACACGACATGACAGTAACGAACGGGAAGCAGTTCTTTGGCCCGCTCGGCGAGCCACTCATCCCGAGCAATGGCCTGGCACTTGGGACAATGTCGGTTGCGGCAGGAGTTATACGCGATCACGCGGCGGGCGCAATGATCGCATTCCTCCACGTGGCCGCCCAGAGCGGCAGTGCGGCAGGCGCCGATGTCACGGAGGGCTTTCCGTTGTTGGGGCGACAGGGTATGCCCCCACTGCTTCAGGAACTCCTCACCATGCTGGCGAAAGACATCGGCTACCTCGCGCCGATGTTCTCTCATCGTCTTCTGCCGTCTCCGTCCGGAGTCAACATCTCACGAATCGCAAGGTCCTCCAACGGACTGGGCGTCGCCTGTACCCTACGTTCTGAGACATGGAGGTAAATAGCCGTTGTTTTGAGGCTGGCATGCCCAAGCAGGACCTGGATGGTGCGGAGGTCTGTCCCGGCATCGAGCAAGTGTGTGGCGAACGAATGGCGCCAGATGTGCGGGCTCACCTGTTTCTTAATGCCGACTTTCTCGGCCAGTTGCTGGCAGATCTGCCGGACGCCAGAGGGATGCATGGGACAGTCCGGCTTCTGTCCGGGAAACAACCAGTCCGGGGGCCTGCGCCAGCGCCAGTAATCCCGTAGCAGAGTCAGCAGTTTGGGCGAGAGCATGACTTGGCGGGGTTTCTGGCCCTTTCCTTCTCGCACCAGAATCACCATCCGCTGGCTGTCGATGTCGGTGACTTTGAGATTCAACGCCTCGGCGCAGCGCAATCTTGTCGCATAGAGGGTTGCCAGCAGGGCCCGGTGCTTGAGATTCTGCGTGGCATCCAGCATGGCGATGACTTCTTCACGGCTCAGGACCGTCGGAAGTTTTCGATGGACTTTCGGTTTAGCCACCTCCTGGACGAACCAACCTTGTTTCAAGGTTTGCGTGTAGAGGAACTTCAGCGCGGCGTTACGTACTTGAAGAGTGGGCTGCGGATTCCGATGAAGAAAATCATTCATTCCGAACTGATGACGATCACCGCTTGGCCGGGAGACGCTGTCGAAAGCATTGTGGAGCAGGTGATCGTCATGGGTCAAGAAGGAGGGGGAAACAGGGCAGCATTATTTCGTTTCTGCCGTTTTTGGCTCCGCTGGTCGCGCAAAGTTTGCTTGAGCACGCCACTGGGTATCCATCTTTTTGACGCGCGCCGCGAGATATCGCCAGTAGTTCAGATTGAGTTCCATGGCGGCGGTCTCCTCGACGATGTCCGAGAAGTAATGCAGGCTGGTCAGCGGCGAGCCGCCCTGGTGATTGAATAGCGCGACGTACTTTCGCGCGCAACCTAACAGCAGCGCCCGGCCAACCACGTCGATCGAGATCCCCGTCCGATACCACTCACCCGCCAGTCTCTCGTCGGCTGCTCCGAACACCGAGGTTACGCACGCCTGTTCGAGGAACCAGGCGCGCACCCGTGCTACATACTGCGCCTGCTCCGGATCCACCGTGGAATCGCCAGACTCCTTCTGATACGGCCAGAAGCGGTCCCGGATCTCGATGCGTCCGAGTTCGTGCTGGTTGGAGGCGCGGTACACCGCAGCCACCTCGATGCGATTCAGTTCATCCAGGTAAGTCGTTAAGGAGCGCGTGCTGTGCCCGACGGCCTTGGCCAGTTCAGCCATCCGAAAACGAAGTTGAGCGGTGCGCCGGTCGGCATGGAGACAGACGTAGACGAATACTTTGAACCCGCCGTCTGACAGCAGCGCGATGGCGTCGCGCACTTCGGTTCCGGCGGCAAAGAACCCGCTGGGATGTTTCAATTTGAGATCGCCTTCGTTCATACCGTCTCCTTGCCGCTCCGGTTCTTGCGCATGGATTCGCCAGTCAGCTCGATGCGGTGTGAGTTATGCACCAGGCGGTCGAGGATGCTGTCAGCGGCCGTCGGATCGCCGATCTGGGTGTGCCAATCGAGCACCGGGACCTGAGAGGTGAGGACGGTGGAGTGGGTCTGATAGCGGTGGTCACAGATCTCCAGGAAGTCGCGGCGTTCGATTTCGCTGAGCGGCGACATGCAGAAGTCGTCGACCACCAGCACGTCGGTGAGCGCCAGCCTGCGCAGGAAGCGGCTGAAACTGCCGTCGGCGTGAGCCAGCGCGAGTTCGCGGAATAATTGTGATGCGCGGGCGTAGTAGACCGTGTAGCCGTCGCGGCAGGCCTTGTGCGCCAGGGCCGCAGCGAGCCAGCTCTTTCCCAGGCCGGTGGCGCCGGTGAGCAGGATATTGAGATGCTGCTTGACCCATTCGGATTCCGACGCCAGGCTGCGCAGGAGTGAGCGGTTCAGTCCGCGCGGCTTCTGGTAATCGATATCTTCCACCGAGGCGGTGGTCCGCAGCTTGGAATTGCGCAGGCGGCGTGCCAATGCGCGATTCTCCTTCCAGTCCCACTGGCGGTCCACCAGCAGACCGAAACGTTCTTCGAAGCTGAGGCTCGCAAGGCCGGGTTGCTCGAGTTGTTGACGGAACGCGTCGGCCATTCCGTTCAGACGCATGACGAGGAGTTTATGTATGGTTTGTTGGTTGAGCATGGGAGGGCCTCATTGAATGGAGTTGAAGTACGCTGCACCGCGGATGTTGGAGTGTTCGAGAACCGGCGGCAAAGGTGGCGTGGTGTCCGGAAGCGGCTCGTTTTCGAGATGGTGCTTCAGGATCGATTCAACATGAGCCAACGAGTAGGCGCCATAGTGAAGGGCGCGGGCCGCGGCCGCTTCCAGCCGGGCGATGGTGTGTTTCTCGCCGAGCCGGACCAGACCGAGACAGCAACGATAGCCGACCTCGGGATGCGGTTTGGTAACCAAGATCTGGTGGAATAGCTCGGCGGTATGGGGACCCGCAGAGCCGGCCCAGTTGAGCAGCCGCGAGGGAGTCCATTCCAGGTACTGGCGGTGAGCTTTCGGTTGGTGTTCGGTAACTGTAGTGGCCCGGTCGCGCACATAGCTGCGCGCATGGCTGGACACACGCAGTCCCTCATGAAAGACTTCAACGGCCGTCGCGGTGAGACGAATGTCGACCTGCTTGCCGGTCAGTTGGTAAGGGACGCTGTAGAAGTGGCCGTCAGGCGAGACATGGTAGTCCAGATCGACCTTCAGTTTGCGCCACTCACCGATCTCGTAGCGTTCGGCGGGAAGGGGCCGCAACGCCGGCTTGTCAAAAGCGGCAAACTGACTGGTCCGTGTACCTTCGCGTTTGCGGAACGGTTTGTTGTTGAGCGCGGTCAGCAGTTCGGCAATGGCCAGATTCAACTCATGCAGGCCGAAGAAAGTGCGTTTGCGCAGGGCGGCAACGATCCAGCGCTGGACCACTTGAACGGCATTCTCCACGACCGCCTTGTCCCGTGGTTTTCTCGGACGGGCGGGAAGAACCGCCACCTGATAGTGGGCGGCCATGTCGTTGTAGGTGGGGTTCAGATCCGGTTCATAGCGGCTGGCCTTGTGAACTCCGCTTTTCAGGTTGTCCGGAGTTAGGATGGCAGGCACACCGCCGAAGTACTCGAAGGCGTGGATGTGGGAGGCGATCCAGCAAGGCAGTTCCTGGCTCCAGGTGGCCTCGGCGAAGGTGTAACTGCTGTACCCCAGGGCGGCGACGAAGACAGAAGCCGGATGGATTTCGCCGGTTTCGCGGTTGTGAATGGGGATTGTGGCGCCAGCGTAATCGACGAATAGCTTCTCGCCGGGAGTGTGCTGCTGACGGAGTGTGAGCTTCTGAGCGCCGCACCATTCGCGGTACAGATCGCAGAAACGCGAATACCGGTATCCGTCGGGCTGCGCTTGTTTGTACTCGCGCCAGACCAGCTCGAGTGTAAGGTCCTTGTGGGTTTCCAGTTCCTTGCGGATGGCCGGAAAGTCTGGCGCCGGATGGCTCCGGCGGCTGGGCGGGGCGGCCCGTTTGCCGAACAGGAGTTCATCCAGTTGACGGTCGGTGAGGTTTTCCGGCAGCGGCCAGCCTATCTGGGCGGCCTCGGCCAGCTTGAGGTACTTGTGGACGGTGCTTTGGACGATCGAGCAACTGCGGGCGATCTGGTGCTGGGCCAGCCCCAGAGCGGACAGTCGCAGGACCTCGCGGATCTTGCGCATGGACAGCGCCTGTTCCGGCAAGCTGATTCTCCTTTGTTCGAAACAGAATCAGCCTACCTTGTTTGATGTCCAGCGCCTCCCGGATTCCGAGGCGATCGCGATCACCCATTCCGAGGTCAACGCGATCACGCGTTCCGAGGTGGAGGCGATTCTTGATCGTCATCAGCTCGGAATACACAATCGCGTTCACTTCGGATCGATGATTTTCTTCAGCTCGGAATGATGATTTTCATGGCTCGGAATCCGCAGAAGGAGAGAATACGGGTTACCGCTGTATGTCAGTGTCTGGCTGAGGGAGCGGAAGAACTTCATGCGGCCCGGCGAAGCGTACCCCAGCGGCGGCGCTACGTCGAACATGCTCGACATCTGGAAAGCGGCGACGCCGGCAATCGATGTTATCGCCCCAGACATCTACGTAATGGACTACGCCGGCTACCGCGAAGTCTGCGAGAGCTACAGCCGACCCGATAATGCGCTGCTGATACCGGAGACCGGAGGGTTCGGCGCGTTCGCCCGATATATGTTCTATGCGCTCGCCGACTATGACACGCTCGGTTTTGCACCGTTCGGCGTTGATCGCATGAGCGCCGCGGCGACGATGCCTGAGGGCGTCCCTGGCGCGGCGGCGGGTACGAGCCTGAGGGATCTTGTCCGCCCGTTGCTCGACAGCTATCGGCTGCTCTCTCCAGCACTCAGCCAGATTGCCAGTTGGCAAGGCACGGGTAAATTGCATTCTGCCGTGGAGGAGGACCAGATCACGGAGCGCCTACTGACCTTCACGAACTACGAAGTCCTGGCGCAGTTCGGCAGCCCGGTGGTGAGTTACGGCGGCACGTTCGCTTCCGGAACGGACACGAAGACTGGGCGGGCAATGATCGTTGAAGTCGCTTCGGACGAATTCGTCCTCATCGGATTCGACACACGTGTCCGCTTCGAGCCGCGGCGCGGATCGAAGCTGAAGCACGCCCAGTTCCTCTGGGTGGAGGAAGGCAAGTACGAGAACGGGACCTGGAAACCCTCGCGCCGCCTCAACGGCGACGAGACGTTCTTCAGCCTCTCGCTTCCCGCACAAGGCGCCATTCTACGTGCCAAGTTGATGTCTTACTAGCGCCCGAAGGACGGCATCCTGGCTTAACGGTGGTCCGGACCTGATCCCAGGGGACCGTTTTTCTGCCATGGGATCACCGACCCTCGGAAGGCGACGTGTGGCAATGAGGCGAGTTCGGACCGGCCGATTCACTCCGGGTCGACTGGCCACGATAACTTATATAGGTTGCAGTTGTTATCTGCACGGGTGCCCGTGCAGACATTAACTGAACAGGAGTTGAACCGTGAGTGCCGGTTCTGTTATCGCGTCCGCCAGATGGGTGGGAAGGCTTGCACTAATCCATTAATCCGCCTTTTGTATCCAAGGTGGACAGTCACTGCTTCTTTGAGTCGTAATCGAAAGCAATGAAAGAACACGAAGTCGGGGTGCATGGATCGCCAGTTGCCAGTATCGTCGTCTCGATACGGACGGGTAAATTCCAGATTTCAGCCGACAACGGGAAACACTCCGGCACGCGGCCTGTTATCAAGGGCATGCATTGGAAATAGGTTGTTTTGCCTCCCCGAACGCGACATTGCAGGAAATGAAAATGCCCTGCTCGACAAGAGAGCCTGTAAGCTACTGAATCCACAACCACCTCTGCAAACTCCGCGACGTCGAGAACAGCCACCCAGTGGAAGGATAGGTTCTCGGCTTCGACGTACTCCTTGGGCAGCCAACCGACATATTTCAAATTCGATGGTTGGCTCCCCAAGAACTCCGTCTTGGACGGCTCACTGTGTTGGTGCTTCAGCCTCCGAAGCAACTAAGCGAACTGTCGCTTCCCTAGGTCATTCTCCCAGGTATCATCCCTGACCGGTCGCGTGGACACCTCTGCTTCGAAACCGCAGAAGACAACGAGCCGGTTCTTACCACCATGCGCTGCCGAGCCCATCAGGTCGGCATACCTGCAACTCAGCTTCCGGTTGCGCGGGTATGCATAAAGCTGAATGGGAACCTCCGCGGCATTCACCCAGAGTCTGATCGCTCCAAGTTGCTCAGCCCGGAAGAGTGGGAAAACGAGAATAGTGTGTTCTGGCTGGCTCGGCTCGGCACCAACCTGAGGCAAGAACGGAAGCTCGAACGTCGTCTCAAACCACCAGTCTTTCTCTTTGGCGAATGCTACTGGCGAGATCCGTCGCGGCGGAGGAACAACGGCGTCGGTGGACGCAAGTGGAGTGTCCGGCATTCGACCAGGATCTCCGGGACCAAGGTCAATCCAGGTCTCTTGATCTTCCGTAAATGCGTTCTCGACATACACCCCACAGAAATTGGCAGCCGGCCCCAGTCCCAGGCTTTCCGCGCGATCCGGAGTCAGCGGCATCTCGATGCCCGTGACGACGAAGAGAGGGAACGGGACGGCCTCAGACTCGGGAATGCCGGTGTTCCATCGACTTGCCACTCCGTGATCCAAAGTGCCAGGCCGAAACTTCCACTCGCATAGATGGCAGGGAGCGGGATCACGGCGGAATATGACCTCAAACAGCGCGCCCTCGTTCTTCGACGTCAGCATCTTCAATGGCGTCGGAGCCGCGAGACGGGGATCCGGTTCGTTGCCGTAGTCGAGAACGGTCCCCGTGCGGATCGCCTTGGAGCCTTTCGGCAATAGGACTGCGAAGTGTGCCGTGTGGCCCTGCGGTCCCCAGGTCTTCACGCGGTAGCCCACATCGTCTCTGGTTTCAACGGCACCCGGAACTCCGTACAACCTCGGGGCCTGAAGATCTTCGGGAGCGGGGCGGACCTCGAGAACGAGAACGCTTTGGGCCGGAACAGTAACAGGCAGGTTCGTTCCGAACTGCGGCCACGGCCCTTGGGCGGTCAGCCACAACCGCTCGGCCGGGTACAACTCGGCGATTTCACAGCGACCGTCGCCAGAGAACCCGAGACTCCTATCGAGAGCGATCTCGTGCCGTCGATCCCAGTAGTTGGGATTCACCAGGAATACGAACCCGTGATTCCCCTCTGCATGACTGTAAACTTCGACGGCGCCGAAACCCGGTCGTTCACCGCCTTCGAAAACTCGCTTCCAAAGTGGGTAGTGAGTCGCCACAAGCTGGGTCCAGCGCTGGTAGAATCCGAAGACTCTCTCCTGAGCGGAAGGCGGAAGGTTATCTACCCACGGCCGGAACTCGCCCAAACAGAGGTTCGGAGTAACCGCGAGAGTGGACAATGCCCCGTACTCGAAGTTGCGAATATCGGGAACGATGGAGTTCTGACTGAAGAAGTACTGGCAGTTTGTGAAGAACCGGTACGGCAGTAACGATTCGTGATGCAGTGACACCATCTGCTCCCGCCTCGAATCGTCGAGCAGCCTTGTCATGTTCAGGCCTTGCCACGGTGCTTCTATGAAGGGATCCGTCAGGTAGAGGTTCGGGGTGTACCATGCAAGCTTGGGTAGGATCTCGAGCCAGTCGCCTGAATTCGGCCATGTCATCATCTGCGGCGCGACGGAGTTCACGGCAGAAATCATGCGAAGCAGTCCCCGAACCTGGTGATAGAGGCTGTCCTCGCCCGTAGGATGGCCGTGATCCGATGCAAAGCAGGGAACCAGCTTGAACATATCCAGGCAATGCATCTCAAAACCGTAGCGGCGACAATTTGCAACGACGGTATCCGTGTAGAACCGCTCGAACTCCACGTGACCGAAACAGTACGTGTCTCGAACCAGGTCGCCCCTTGTGTCGCGAACCTGCCAATCGGGCCTGTTGAGCCGGTTGTTCCCGATATTGAAATGAGGCGAGTAAACCCGTGTAGCCGCCGAGTAGTCTCCGATGCGCAACCCGCGCCGGTGAGCACTTCGCACCATCCGGTCGACTTCAGACCGAGGGTCATTCGGAGCCCACTCGAACGCACCAGGAAACACCTGGTAATATTCCATACCCAGCTTAGACATCAACTCAAGATCACGCTCGACCAGATCCGTGTTGAATGCAAGGGTCGGCTGATTCTTCATCGTGTAGAAAACCGTCGAGCCGTGCACCTGTGTGTAGCGGTTCACGATCGATGCATACACGTCCATCGGCCGCTCGAACCGCAAGGGCTGGTGATTCTGAACATAAGCGTCGAACGCATCCACCTCACCGGGATGAAACCCTGCCGGGCCGCTTTCGACGAAGCGCGTCGCGCCGATCGTCAACGAGTGGCACTCGTACCACGCTCCGCCAGCGAGGATCTCGTGCGGGCGATACGTGACCGAGGCATGGGGTCCATTCACCGAAATCCGCGAATAGGGGTAATCCAGAGATACGAAGATGCCTCGACCGCGATCCCGGTAAAACGCTACGAACTCTTGAATGCGGCTACGGCCGACCAGTGGTGCTGCGTCGCACTCGGCACTCCACAAGGCCGCCTCTCGCAGACGCACGTCGCGTTCGGGCCGGATATGCAGTGATTTGGTGATGAGCCCCGGACCCGAGACCCGGTACTCCATCCGCCACCGGTATCCTCGGGATGCCCCTTCGAAGCCGATCGCTTTTACCGTGGTCGGGGATTCCGTGAATTCCTGCGGACGCCCCGGCGTCAACGGACCATCGTCGAGTTCGAGCCGCCAGGGGTCAACGCCGTGGAGGCCGGCAATCGGCTCGTCCCCCACAAAGTACGCGGTCTCCTTCAACCCGGCTCTGGCGGACTCGAGCGCGATCCTGAGACGCTCATCACCGATACTCCACCTGGTTTCGGGTTTCGATTGGCCACCAGCGGTCGCAGCGGCGCTCGCGAATGAGGTAACAAGAAACGATCTCCGGTTCACGGCGGTAGCCTCACAGCGAGATTACCGCCTTCACTACCCCGTTCGTGCGTGATCGGACCAGTTCGAACGCTTCTGGCGCGCGCTCGAGCGGGAAGCAGTGTGTGATGAGGGGCTTCAGTCGCAACTGGCCCGATTCCACCAGTTGAATGACGTCCTCCCACCCCACCCGGTCCGAAAGTGCGCCGAACACCCGCAGGTCGCGCAACACAATCTGATTGAGATCGAACTGATCGAGTGGTGCTTCGTGAACGCCATAGAGGAGCGCCGTACCGCCGGGGCGCAGCGACCCGAACGTATCGGCGGCGGACTGAGCGCTGCCCACGCAGTCGGCCGCGAAGTCGACGCCGACTCCTCGAGTCTCGGCGGACAGTGTTGCCGCAAGGCTGTCGTGGACAGAATCGACAATCACGTCCGCCAACCCGAGCGACTTCGCTTTCGCCAGGCGTCCAGCCGACGCGCCGCTCAACAGCACCCGTCCCGCTCCCGTGATTTGCAGTATCTGACAGGCGATCAGGCCAGCCGGGCCGTCCCCGACGACGAGTGCCACCGCGCCCGGGCTGATCGAACACCGGGCCAGCGCGGCGTACACTTCCATATCCAGAATCGCCGCCTCCTCGAAGGATACCCGCTCCGACACCGGATAGACATTCTCCTCCGGAATGACAAGCAGATCCTGACAAGCGCCGTCCCGCGAGATTCCGAATTCAAAACCGTTGCGGCAGAATTGGCGGCTCCCACGCAGACAGAAGGCGCATTTGCCACAGCCGACGACGGAATCGGCAGTCACGCGAGCACCTGGCCGTACGCGTGAAACACTCGGGCCGGTTTGCAGGACTTCACCTGCAAACTCGTGCCCGAGAACCAGCGGCGGTCCTACGCCGGCTAGCCGTCCATTCAAGATGTGTATGTCGGTACCGCAGACCCCTACCGCCCGTACGCGAAGCAGAACCTCACCTTCTCGCACCTCCGGCAGCTCCGAGTAATGCTCAATGCGGAAGTCTGCGGCGCCGGCCCAGACCAGCCTGCGCACCCAGTCGTCGCCTCTGTGGGACAGTGTAGGCGAGCACAATCTTGGCTGTCAACGGTTTTGTAGAGAACATCACCAGATAGATCGGTTACTTTATGCGAAGTATTGCTATATGTTCGTGACATGACCGGAGATTATCTCGCAAATATTCCAGTTTTAAAAAAAAGAGGCTTGACACGCTTCTTCCGCCATATTATCCTTGCCACACACGAGCCACCTGGGTAGTACAGCTCTATTAGCCGGAGGGGAAGATGAGAACATCGCTGGTTCGTTTCGTATCGCTATGGATCGCCATGGTCGTTGGCTCTTGCGCGGTATTCGCGCAGGCGGGCTCGGAAGGCACCATAACTGGGAATGTCACCGACCCGACCGCCGCGCCCATTCCCAGCGCTACAATCACGGTTCGGAATCTGGCTACTAACGACGCGCGCTCCTTGAGTACGGGGCCGACAGGCGTGTTCTCGATAACCGCATTGCCTGTCGGCACCTACACGCTGAAAGCGACTGCGCCCGGCTTTCAAACGCTCGAGGTCAAGGACATCAAGTTGGACGTGAATGCGACGCGCCGAGTCGACGTCCACATGACTATCGGGCAATTGGCGGAGACCATCAGCGTCGAAGCCTCCGCACCGCTGTTGAACACGGAAAACGCGATCAGTGGGCAAGTCATCGAATCCAAGCGAGTGACGGAGTTGCCCCTGAATGGGCGGAACTTCCAGCAACTGCAATTGCTGACGCCGGGTTCTATTTCCACCACGAACTTCCAGACCGGCCAGGGACTGAGCGGCGGCGCCAGCGCCCTTACCACCAATTCAACAATGAACATCTCCGACGGTGGCCGCCCTGGACAGGTATTGTTCCTGGTCGATGGGGCGAATGCCTCGAATCAGAACGGCCGCGGACTCATTCAGCAGCCAGCGATCGATGAGATTCAGGAATTTAGCGTTCAGAGTTCGAATATGTCGGCGGAATTTGGGTACGGCAGCAGCGCAGTGCTTGTGTCCACCAAGTCCGGGACCAATACTCTGCACGGAGCCGCTTGGGAATTCCTCCGCAACGACGCGATGGATGCGCGGAGCTTCTTCGCCACGGGAATCGAACCACTCAAGCGAAACCAGTTCGGCGCAAATGCCGGTGGTCCCGTAGTGATCCCGAGACTGTACAACGGTCGCGACAAGACCTTCTGGTTCGTCTCCTATGAGGGACTGCAACTGAGGCAGGGACAAACTTCCGCAGCGACGGTGCCAACCGAACTCATGCGTACCGGGGACCTTTCGCAGTTCTCGAGTCTCCTCTTCGATCCCGCCACCACCAGGCCCGATCCCAACAAGCCTGGCGCATACATCCGGGATCCGTTCCCGGGGAATGTCATTCCAACCAGCCGAATCAATCCCGTCGCCAAGTTTTTCGTCGATCCCGCCTGGATCCCTCTACCAAATGGCAACGGCCTATCAGGCAATCTTCGCCGACAACTGAGTGTTCCGACCGATTCGAACCAGGCGACGGTGAAGATCGACCATCATTTCAGCAGTTCTGATACGCTGCTCGGGCGGTTCTCGTTCACCCTCGAGAACGACGGGAGCCTGGGACCCTACAGCGGGCTGAACCAGTACGATCCGGGCGCCAACCCCAAGCACCCGAACGGCTACACATCCGTGCTGAACTGGAACCACATCTTCAACGCGACCAATCTCCTCGAGACCCGGGCGACCTTCGCCCGCGCGAAAGTGCTCTTCGATACGCCCAACTTCGGAAGCACCGACTACACGACGCAACTGGGGATTCAGGGCTTCGGCCACGGCATTTCGGACGTCTATCCGAGCTATCCGGTCATGAACATCTCCGGCTTCACGGGTCTGCCCCAGGGGTTCCTGCTGAACTACACCTCGAACAACTTCGAGTACACGGCGAACTACACGATGATTCGCGGCCGTCACACTTTCAAGATGGGGGAGACGTGGCGCTCCTGGCAGCAGAACCTGACCACCAGCGGACAAGGCAGCGGAACGTTCAGCTTCAACGGTTCCTACACCAACAATCCAGCGAACCCAGCAAATAGCGGGCAGGGTCTCGCGGATTTCATGCTCGGCATCCCCAATTCCGCCAGCCGCTACGTTCCGCCAGGCTGGTACTATCAACGCTTCAAGAATGAGTGGGCCTTCTTTAACGATGATTGGAAGGCCAGCCAGAACCTGACCGTGAACCTGGGCGCGAGATACGAAATCAATTGGCCCACCACGGAAAAGTATCTCCGGTTTGCCAACTTCGACCCGTCGGCTCGCGATGGCCGTGGAGCGATCGTCGTACCGAACCAAGCCTCCGTATCCGCGCCGTACCTGCAAAGTTCGGTGCCACTGTCCTATCCGTTCTACCAGCAGTACACCGTGTTTGCGAAGGATGTCGGCATCAACGAAAAATATCTTCGTGCCGTTGGATACAACCACTTCGCACCGCGCGTCGGCATCGCCTACAGGCTTCCGCGCAATACCGTCATCCGAACCGGCTATGGCATCTACTGGGTTCAGTTGGACGGCAATCGCGAGAGCGAATTCGAATCCGTCCCGTTCCTAATCCGCGAATCGGGAATACTCAACGACTCCTTCATCCCGACCCGGACCATTCAGAACTTCCTGCCAGCGGGCTCGAGTTTCAGCCAGTACGCGACGCTGCTGGCTCACGACCCGGCAGCCAAAGACTGCGGCTACTCCCAGCAGTGGAACTTCGCGATCCAACATCAGTTCGGCGGAGCGTTTTCGGCGGAGATCGCTTATGTAGGCACCAAAGGGACGCGATTACAGACCAGCCGTGCCATTAACACGCCGTTGCCCGGCCCCGGGAATGTGCAAAGCCGCAGGCCCTATCCCGACTTCGGATCGATCACCTGGAACGAGCAGTCCGCCTCATCGATCTACCACGCGCTGCAAATGAAACTCGAACGCCGCTTCTACAAAGGACTCTCGATACTCACGTCGTTTACGTGGTCGAAGAACATCGATCAGGACAGCGACAACACCGAGGGTGCCTACGATCCGTACAACTTCCAGTTGAACCGCGGCTTATCTTCGTTCGATGTGCCGCGCGTGTTCACACTGGGGTTGGTCTACGAACTGCCTTGGCTCCGGCAGGCCCATGGCCCCACGGGTCTCATCGGTGGCTGGACCCTGGGATCAGTACTTACCTTCCAGGATGGCTTCCCCTTCACGCCTGGCTACAGCGGCGATCCATCGAACACCGGAACCGGCAGCCGCGCCGATGTCGTCGCGGGGTGCGACCCGAGTCTTTCAAACCCCACGCCCCAGAAGTGGTTCAACACGGACTGCTTCGTTGCGCCGCCGGGACCGCCGGTTTACCGCCGTGGCAACGCTGGCCGTCATATCCTTCGCGGCGATGGATACCAGAATATCGATCTATCGCTCTATAAGGATTTCGACGTGACCGATCGGGCTCATCTCCAACTTCGATTCGAGTCGTTCAATGCGCTGAATATGCATTCGTTCGCATTTCCGAATGCTACGGTGAATAATGCGGCCTACGGGCAAGTGTTCGGATCGTCGCCCGGCCGCGTGTTGCAGATCGCAGGGAAATTCGTCTTCTGACGAGAGATTAGGGAATTCGTCCGCGTGTTGTTGTTCGTTGTAGGGTTAGTTTTGCTGTTGTCCAGTCCGGTTGCTTCCGCTGAAGTAACCGGCCAGCTTCAGCGCGGAATCGACGCTGCGCGGCGAGGTGATTGCGACCAGGCCATCACCGACCTGCGGGCGACTCTCGCTCCCAACTCCCACCATGTCCTTGCCATTAACGCCCTTGCAGTGTGTGAAGCAAAGCTGGGACACACAGACGAAGCGGTTGCTGCTTTCGAACGCGTGGTGAAACTCGAACCGGGCGCTTGGCAGGGTTGGAGCAACCTGGGGGCAAGCCTTCTCTCCGCATCGCATCCGGAACGTGCCATCGAGCCGCTTGATCGCGCGGCGAAGCTGGCTCCTCATTCGCCGCAGGTTTGGTTGCACCTCGGTCTCGCCTATCAGGGAGCAGGCAGGCCGGCACAAGCATTTCAGTCCTTCGATCGTGCCCAGCAACTGGCTCCGCGTGACGCAGCGATCGTCAAGGCATGGCTCGCGACTGCGGAAGCGAATGCGACTCAAGCGGCAGACCTCATTGAACGGGGAGACTACAGTCGTGCTCGCGACCTCCTCTCCCCGCTATCCCGGCCATTCGCCAAAACCGCATCCTGGCATGATCTGCTCGGGTACGCCGAGTTCAAGTTGGGACATCCCGAACCTGCGCTCGACCATCTGCAGAAGGCGATTGCTCTCGAACCGGACAATGAGGATTACCTGCTCGACCTCGGCGAGTTTCTCGGCTACTACCGGGCATCGGAGCAGGCGCTCGATGTGTTCGAAGTCGCGAGCCGCCGGATGCCGAACTCAGTCCGCGTGCAAGCAGGCCTGGCCGTCTCCGACATCCTGCTCGGCCGGCGCGATGACGCCATCGGAATTCTGGAGCCGCTTCTGGTCTCACACTCGCGGTATGAACCGATCTACCGGGCGCTCGGCGAGTGTTACGAGGATACCGGGAATTGGGACCGCCTGCAGGCGCTCGGGAAGAAACTCCAGGCGTTGAACGGGACGAATCCGCTCGGGTGGTATTTCGAAGGCGCGGCGCTGCTGCGCAGGGCCGCCGAAACCGACAGCCCGGATCCGCATGCGATCGCGGCACTCGAGCGAGCCTCGACTCTCGATCCTTCCTCTGAACGGATTCACTTCGCCTTGGGAAAGGCGTACCAGCAAGCGGGAACGGACGAACGCGCCATCGAGGAGTTGAAGAAGACGATCGAGCTCAATCCGCAGCACGAACACGCGCACTACGTTCTGGCACGCCTGTATCAGAAGCACGGCGAAATGGCGCTGGCGAAGGCGGAGATGGCATTGCATTCCAAGATCAAGGAGCAGGATCGAAGCGCTCAATACCGGAGGCTACTGATTACCTCGCGCAATCCCTGAGGCCGGTGTGCGACTCTGGCCAGAGCGGCGGCTATGCGGAGAGCGAACAACGGTTCGACGTTGACCCGTTCGCGCTGCGCTTCGGCGCCTACGTCGTCCGCGGTGCGATCGCGCTTCTCCACCTGTGAACAGTTCAGTTGGCTCCGGCTTGCCTGCATGGGTAGCGGCCTGGTGAGCGACACCGATCCTCAGTTCCGGAGAGCATGCGGTAACGATCAGCGCGACTGCGGCGTTCTCATCGAACCTACGGCGATCGAGGCTTTCCACAGTCCGGCGAGGAAGATGGCGCTCCCGCCCGCGAACCCGCGGGCCCGATGTGCGCCGGCGCGAACCGAAAATGTGCGGTGACGATCAGTAAGACCGCAGCAGCCACCGCAAACGCAGCCGCAGCATTCATCAATGCCCCGATACCGATCGACGCTTTCCACAGTCCGGCGAGGAAGATGGCGCTCCCGCCCGCGAACCCGCCAAATACATTCAGAACACCGACTGCGAAGCCGTAGCTTCGGTGATCCACGACATCATAGGCCGCCGGATAGAGCATGCCCATGAAGCACCCGCCAAACAGGCCGAAGCCCGCGGCGGCTACTTTGAGCAGCATGAGCGAATGAGACGAGAGCGCCAGCGCGGCAAACGGAGCCGAGCACAGCACACCGGCACCGGCGAGGTAGAGCCGTATCGTGGGAACACGGGTCGCCCACCGGTCGACGGTCGAAGTTCCGAGCAGGACTCCGGCGGCGGTGCTCGTTTGAAGGTACAGCGTCGCCGCCAGTCCGCTTTCCGTCATCGACAATCGGAAGCGCTCGTACAGGAAGTCGGGCAACCAGGCGTAGACCATCCACAGCATCACGCAGAACGCAAAGAACACAGCGAGCAGCGCCAGATAACAGGTTGACCGAAGCACCTGTGACGGAGACGCATCGTGGTGCTCCGTAGCACTGCGCGATCGCGGCAGCCGTCGAAGTGGGAGCGAGAGGACGACGGCATAAAGGATACCGGCGAGGCCCATCCACGCGAACCCGTGCCGCCAGCCGATCCGATCGGCGGCCCAGCCGCCCCACCATCCGCCCGCTACGATGCCCGCGAGTTGCGCAGTTGCGTGAATCCCGAGTGCTCTCGACCTCGTCGTGGGACCGTGCACACCAGCAATCAGGCTCAGCGCCGCCGGCACGTAGAGAGACTCCGTGATGCCCATCACGACGCGCCAGAGGAGAAACCCGCCTACGGATCCGCTTAGAGCCGTCCCAATCGTGGCCAGGCTCCATAGCACCAAGCTAAAGGGAATGATGCGCTCGACTCGGAGAACATCTGCCAACCGGCCGGTGGCAGCCATCGAGGCCGAGTACGTCCAGGTGAAGACCGAACCGATCAATCCGAGCCGGGCATCCGAGAACCCCAGATCCCGGCGCAGCGCAGGGTATATCGAGAATACCGCCTGACGATCGAGGTAGTTGAGGCAATAGGTGAGCCACAGCAGTGCCAGGACGAGCCAGGCCGTTCGTGAGTCGACTGCCGTGGGTTGTGAGTCGCTAACGGGACGTGGAGTCACACACCTCGCCTTTGCTCACCGGAATCTCAATCGATGCACTGTCCGGATCGAAACGTTTCCATGCTGTGCCGCCCAACGTCACAGTTCTGATTTTCGCCTCTTTCTGACAACTGGAGTGCTGCCTATCGCCTTTACCAACGAATCTCAAGCTTGGCACGCCGTGGCGTAGGTCGGGTGGAACCCAATATTGTTCATCAAAGGCGGCAGCGGCACCGAGATGGCTTGTTATCTGCCCGGTGAAGGCAACGAGAATGACAGGCTAGACAACTGGTCCCAGTGGACGCTCTTTCAGACGTGTGATCTCCAGAATGGGACTTCTGGATCATCGCTGGTGAGAAGGGGATTTCTCGACAATGAACCGCCCCAGAACTCGCTTGCTTGGTCGATGATCCCGACGATTTCCCGTACAGCCTTAGTACTCACGTTCAGAATTACGGTGACGTATTCCGTCAGGCTGCGCGAGCCAGTCGTTTCGCAGCGATCTTGGCCAACAGGGTGTGAAGATCGCGGCGGGTGAACGTCCACTTGAAGGGCGAGGCGGACCGCTCATAATGAGATTGGAAAGCGAGGAGACGCTGTTCGAGATCGGCCAGAGAAGAGAAATCGTTGGGCGTCAGGACCTTTCTCTGGACGATCGAGAAGTAGATCTCAACCTGGTTGAGCCAACTGGCGTGCACGGGAGTGTGGACGAGGACGGCATTGGGCCATTGCGAGCGGAAGCGATCGACGGCTTTTTTGCCTCGGTGCGCGGAGCAGTTGTCCATGATCCAGAAGACGCGGCGTGCCGAGCGGTAGGGCTCTTGGCTCATGACATCACTGACCAAACGATCCGTAGGAGCAATGCCGTTCCTCTTCTCGCAGCGACCGAAAACCTTCGCGCGATGAACATCCCAGGCCGCTAGGTAGGCCCAAGCGCCACCACGAAAGTATTCGTGTTCGACGCGCGTGGGGCGGTTGGCCGCAGGCGGCAAGGTTGGTTGTTTACGCAGGCGGGCTTGAATGCTGGTCTTCTCATCTGCGGAGATGACGTAATCATCGGCGCCCAGTGGCGTACCGTCCCAAACGCGTTCGTACAGATCGAGGATGGGCCCGGCTTTGTCGGCGAAGTGCGGATCGCGGGGGAAGATCCAACTTCGATGTTGCCAAGGCCGAAGGGCATCACTGCTGAGCCAGCGCCATAATGTTGCGCCGCTGATCTCGGCGACGAGGCCTTGCGAAATGACATGCTGTCGGATCTCGTCGATGGAGAGACGGGACAGCGGAAGTCCGAGTTTGTGGGGCAGTTCGCAGGCCAGTGCCTTAACTTGAATGACGAGACTGGGGGGGAAAGCGGGCTTTACGCCCGCCCCGAGGCTGCGCCTCCAGGCCAGGCAATCGAGCGAGTGCGAATCGTTTGCGCCACTTGCTGACAATCTGGCGCGGCGTATCCAGACGTCCGGCGATGACATCGTTGGAGAGCCCCTCATCAGCGAGGAGAATGATTTTGGCTCGAATCACATCACAATACGGTGACGTATATTTCCGCGCCACAGACTCCAGCAACTGTCTTTCCTCGCTGGAAAGCTTCATATCGAATGGGCTTCTACGCGGCATTGAAGGCGTCGACCCTCCAACACCAGACTATCAGAATACGTCACTCAGGCGGCCCAAAAAATACGTCATCGTATTTACGAATAGGAGTACTTAGTTATGAGCCTAGCAGCCCGTGGTAATAGTGAGATGGGCGAGTCGAAACATGTGACCTCTGAAATGTTCTGAGCGTCTATAGGTCATGGCGATGGGAACGAGGCGGAAACGGGAGCGGCAGCAGGATCTGTGGATCGCAACCAGCGATGTAGTCGAGACCCCAGCCAATGTGTTCTATGACCGGCTGAATCAGATTCTGGATGAGCACAAGTTCGATGCCAAGGTGGAGCGACTTTGCCGCAAGTTCTACAAGGAGAGTCCCTACGGCCGGCCCAGCATGGCACCAGGGGTGTACTTTCGTTCTCTGCTGATCGGTTACTTTGAAGGGCTGGATTCGGAGCGCGGGATCGCGTGGCGGACGGCCGACTCGCTGTCCTTACGGAAGTTCCTGGGCTACGCGCTGGATGAGGCCACCCCAGACCATTCCACGATTTCCCGGACACGGCGTTTGTACTGGTTGGAGACGCATAAATCAGTCTTCCGCTGGGTACTGAAAATTCTGGGTGCAGAGGGATTGGTCAGTGGGCGGACGGTGTCGATTGACGCCACGACGTTGGAAGCGAATGCGGCGCTGAAGAGCATTGTGCGGCGGGATAACGGGCAAAGCTACACCGACTATTTGAAGGAATTGGCGAAGGCGGCGGGGATGGAGAACCCGACGCGGGAGCAATTAGCGCGACTGGATCGAAAACGGAAGAAGAAGGGGTCCAATCAGGAATGGATGAGCCCCAGCGATCCGGATGCGCGGATCACGAAGATGAAGGACGGGCGCACCCACTTGGCACACAAGGCTGAACATGCCGTGGACCTGACGAGCGGCGCACTGCTGGCACTGACGCTCCAACCGGCCAACGAAGGGGATACGGTTACGATCCAACAGACGCTGAAAGAAGCGCAGACTACGGCTCGACAGATCAATGAACAGGGCCTCGAAGAGGTGGTAGCGGATAAGGGTTATCACAGCGGCGCGGTGTTGGCGAAGGTGCATGCGCAGCAGGTGCGCAGCTACATCTCCGAACCGGATCGAGGAAAGCGGAATTGGCGGGGCGAGGGGAAGGCCGAAGAGCAGAAACGGACGTATGAGAATCGGCGGAGGCTGCGAGGAGAGCGCAATCGTCGGCTGCAGAAACTGCGTAGTGAGTTGACCGAGCGGAGCTTCGCGCATCTGTATGAGACTGGCGGAATGAGGCGGGTCCACCTACAGGGTCAGAAGAACATATTGAAGCGACTGTTGATACATGGAGCCGCCTTCAATCTCTCGCTGATCTTGCGAAAGATGGTAGGCGTAGGAAAGCCTCGGCGGTTACAAGGGCTTTCTTTGCACCTCGTTATGGTTGTCGCGCGCATTTTTTCGTGCCTATGGCTCGTCTCGAGGACTCTGGAGAGGGCAGAAGGCGACTTTGCGATACCAAGTGAAGATGTGGGGACTTTATTGTCGCTAGATTCCGATTTATATTGGCTGATTGGCTTTGGGCTCGGAGCTTGGGCAACAGTCACTTCTGCCACGGACTGCTAGCCGAGATTCAGATCCCGCAACGCGGCCTCCGCCCGTTCCCGCACGATCGCCGAATCATCCTTGGCTAACTGTTCCAGCGCCGGCTGCACACCCGCATGCGCCCGATCGCTCGGGTTCAGCTTGCCGAGCGTGTGCGCCACCTGCGCGCGCACTTCAGTGTCGGGGTCGCCCGCGCGCGTCAGTAGCGCGTCGATGATAGCGGGGGCCAGCGCCGCGCCGCGCAGGGCCAGTTCGCCCAACTGGAACACCGAGAAGTAGCGCTTCGTGCCGTCCTCGTGTTCCAGCAGGTCGAGGAAGATCGGCATCAGCTCGCGCCGACTTGCGGCCAGCCGCTGCAGCTCGCCCAGGTAACGTGCGATGCCTGCCACGTCCTGTTGCGCGCTCGCGTCGAGCAGCCGCTCCTTGATCGCCGCCACATAGCGCGGGCTGCCCATGTTGACCAGGGCCTGCGCCGCGCGCACCCGCTCGGCCGGCAGCGTGTTGGTGGTGCGCCAGCTCTTCATCAGCCGGTGCTCGCGCTGGGCGTCGAAGGGCGCGCAGCCGAGGTCGAGGTTGCGCACGATCGCAGCCGATGCGATCGCCGCCAGTTCGTCCGGGCTGCTGAAGAAGCCGCACAGGTAGCGCTCGCCCAGATCGATGCGCAGCGCGGCGAGTTTGTCGGCACCGGCGCCGCGCTCAAAATGCTCGTCCGGCCACGGCGCGTCCTCGGCCAGCAGGAAGCACAGGGAGTCGATGTTTGCCGCGCGGGCGGCACGGAACTCAAGCTCGGTGATCGAGCGCTGCTCGCCCGGCGGGCAGAAGCCGTAACGGCGCGCAAACAGACCCACGTACAGATCGCAGGCACCGGCGTCGCGCACGCAGTGGTCGAGCGGGCGTGCGTCTTCGGCGAGGTAATACTCCATCGCAATGTCTACATGCCCGAGCCGGCGGATCGCCAGCGACAGCGCGTTACTGTGCGCGCGGAGGTCGGCAAAAGTGGAGGAGACGTAGATCGTGCTCACGGTTGTCGGTCCTCGGGCGGGGGATCGCCCAAAATGTCGAGCAGCTTGCGCGCGACGTCGATCACGTCGGCCGGCGTGTTGAGTGTTGGCGCCAGCCCGCTCCCCAGCGCTTCGATCAGCGCCGGCTGTGCGCGGGCGCGCTCGCTCAGCAAGTCGACCAGCAGCTCAAGGAATGCGGTCTTTCCGAAACCGAACGCAATCCAGCGGCTGGTCACCAACAGGACAGCGGACGGCTCGGCCTCCGCGAGCGCTCGCCACATCTGGCCCATCGCCATCTCCGGATGGTGGACGCAGGATGCAGCGACAGCGCGGTGCAGGTAGAGTCGCAGGACCACGCCCGGCTGCTGTCGGCCCAGCAGGTCGAGCGCGAGCTGTGAGCCCATCGGATCCAGCAACTGCGGCGTGTCGAGCCATCGCAGCAGCAGGGATGGCGGCACCATCGACATCCGATCGCCGTGGCACCGCAGGGCGGTGGCGACCTGGACCAGTGCCCACGCGATGTCCATTCGGCGCCGCCCCGGCGGCAGCGCGTCCACGGTGACCGTCAGCCACCAAGCCAATGCGACCGGCGGATTCTCCTTGAACATCATGTCGTCGCAGCGCGAGCCAGTTCAGCGTCGGCGTCATCTCCTTCGCTGAACGCGGCCAGCCATTCATCGACGCGCGGTTCCGGCGGCGGGGGCTCGTGGTCCACGACCGGGGGTGGCAAGATGGTGGCCGGATCTGGCGCCGGTGCAACAGTGATTGCGCGCCAGGCAGTATGCAGCTGCTCGACCACCGCAGCACCGACGCCGGCTCCTTGCAGTACTTCGCCGGCGTAGCGCTTCTGGTCTGCGGTCGCAGGCACGCGCTCGATGAGATCTAGCATCAGCCTAACAAGCGGGTCATCTCCGCCCGATTTCCTCACGTGGATGCCGGCGACGTCGGCCAGTGTCATGAGATCCAGTTTGGCGCATTCATGCCACAGCCAGCGCGCCATGTCCGTGACCGCGTTGTCCGGCAAGTTGTGCAGCAACTGGCTTGTGATCGACAGCAGCGGGATAAGTGCCAACACAATGTCGCGGTCGACGGCAGCCGCCGCCTGCGGATTGGTCCCCACGCATGCGAGGTCAGGCAGTAACGCGCGCGGTTGCGTACACGCAACGATCGCCGCGGCGCCGAGCGCGGCATCGGCCGGTGGTGGCGTCGCCGTGGCGGCCAGCGCGCGCAGCAGGTCGAGACATATCGGCAGGCATTCCGGCACGGCCACGCGCGTCAGGCCGAGCAGCGTCAGCAAGCGCGGCGTGCGAAGTCCGCCAGCGGACCGCTCCTCCAAGACAGCGCGCGACAACTCGGCCGTGCATTCGACGGGATCGCGCAACGCCATACCCACAATGGCTGCGAAGGCCTGCTGTGCGTGCGCCTGATCGTCGCGCTGCAGCCTACGGATTTCCTCGTGCAGCCCTTCGGTCATGAGCTTGGTCCCGGACTTAACTGGCCTCGAATTAGCCCTGCCGTAGCCAAGCCAGAAGTATACATCTGGAACTACACAAGGACGGGCGGAGGGCACTCATAGTTGGCGATAAATAGCCCTTCCCACCAGCGACGAAGTTGGCCCCAAATGTCGTCCGGGGAAATCACTCCTTTGAGCGCCACATCGCAATGTTCTCTCGAGTACCGCTGCCGGGTAGTCCGCTGCCCTTGTGCGCTTCTTGCGACGGGTCCGACACGAACTGAACGGAACTGGAGTAAGACCGTTCACTTATATGTGAGCGGACCAGTAATAACAATACGTCACCGAGGCGCAACCATGAAAGAGCGTTGCTACCACGAACCGCCCGTATCAGAACAGCCGAGTTCGCTACGTCGCTAGGGCTAGAAGGACGCAGTGACTCGCACCTCACCCTTGCCCAGCGGAATCTCAATCCATTCCTTCTCCGGGTTGAAGCGAACCCACGTTGTGCCACCGAGCGCCACGCTCTTGATCTTGGCCTTCTGCGGGTGCCGCAGGCGAAGATACACATGACCCGGTGCGTTTCGCGAAGGTGGGTTCACGGTCGCCTCAACCCGTCCCTCGTTGGCGAACGATTCAATCCGGTACGATACTTCGCCAAAGTAGGTCGGAGCCTTGACCACGGCGATTCGCTTTCCGTGCTCAAGCCACCGGCGCGGTGTTCCTAGCGCGAGGAACAGGTCGTTGTTCATTTCGAGCGTGAGCATGCCTCGAATCTGGTGAAAGAACCAACCCTCTTCGTGAGTCTTGTGCGGCTGAGCTCCACCGAAATCCAACTCCTCCTGGAAGGTCAGCGTATGGGGATCGGAGATCGATGCGAGCGTGTTAAAGAACCCGCGCACGAAATTCGGAATCTGGTCCCGCTGTAGATATGCGTCCTGATAGTGCACGTAATACGGCTGCAACTTCTCGAAGCCCCCGAGGTTGAACCAGTCGGTGCTAATCTTCTCCAGATTCACACGCGACGGAAGTGGCGTGAACAGAAAGAAGCGGTCCTCCAAGGTGTTCAACATCCAGGTCACTTCCGGGTCACCCGGCTCGAACACCTCTCCCTTTACCAGATGGAATGGGCCGATCGTGCAATCGTAGGCGTAGCCGTGGCGGCGGTCCGGGTCCACCGAGTCCTTCACGTCGCTGCTGAATCCACGCAAACCGATATACGACGGCACGCTGGGGATGCTGGAGTTGTCCCGGAGGCGAGTGACCGGAGAGAGCGCGATGCTCTCGCGCAGGCCGGCCCGAATCGCGGACAGGTAATCCGCGGCCTCGGCGGCGATCCTTTTGGCATTTGCGGGATCAACGTCCGCCAGGACGATCGCGGATTTCTTCAGTCCCAGATAGAAGTACGCGTTGAGCATGAAGCTGTACTCCCAATCCCGCGGATCCGCCACACAGCCTGCGGGAGCCAGACCGTACCATGCCGGCTTTTGCCCGGTGGCGTCGGTCGTCTTGGTCCGGTTGCGTTCGCGAATGATGAAATCGCACCCCGCCACCATCTGCGGCGCGATCTCCTTCAGCCACGCCGGATCTCGCGTATAGAGGTAATGCTCGGCAAGCGCCCATAGAACTGCGCCTTGATCGATCGTGTAGATGGGCCAGAACCGGAAGAACCCGCCTTCCTTGCTGTGGTAATCCCCCGCGGGCAACAGGTCGCCTTGCGTGGACAGCCAGGATCGCAGGCAATCTCTTGCCCGGTCATGCATACCGCGCATGTCCAGTGACTGAATGATCGGGCTGCTCTCGCTGCCGATGCTGCCGTAGTGGAGCATCGCCGTATTTGGATAGTACTCCCGCCGTTTCCCGTCCTTGGTCATCGCCAGCAGGAAATGGTGCTGCGTGGCGTCGAAAATCCGCTTCAGGTGTGCGTCCGGTAGGTCGACCTGCATCGACTGCGCCCGAAGATTCTTCCAGTATTGCGCCGTGGCATCAGCCATCTGGTCGTACGGCAATCCTGAGAGGTGCGACGACTCTGCGACAGGCAGCGGAGAACCCGGCAGCACCGTGTGAACAAGGTGTCTCTCTCCCGGTCCCAGTTCAACGGAATACCGGGCGGCATTCAGCGCGGGAACAGGCGTGAGCGTACCCTTGCCGTGCATGTCCACATGACAGAAGGCGTACGCCGCATCGTCAGACTGCACGGCGATGACATTATCTTGGACGGACGTGGTCCAGGCGTTTGCAACGCCGGCAGGGATCGGACCGTACGAGAATCCGCCTGTGGCCGGCTTCCAAGGGACGATGTAGTACCGTGCGGTTTTGCTGATCGCCGAGTGGTTCGTGATCTCAAGGCGGGATATCAGGACTGCGGGCTCATCTCCGTTCCAGGAATTTACGTCCGCGCCGGAGACACCGTGCAGGTGCGCGAAATCGGTCCGCTCGAACCCGAGCTCGTTTTGGCTCCATGCCGTTGTCAGAATGGGCAGCCAGCCCTCCGCCAGGCTCTGGTCCTTCTGCCATTCGCGAGCCGCCGCTTGCGGACCCGTTGGCGGAAGATTCGGGGCTGGCGCCTGGAACCAGAGCGGTTCCTCCGTGGTGTCGAAGTACGCCGCAAACTGCGGCACCATCACCTGACCCGCCGATGGATCGTGGCTTCCCACGACGATGTGTCCGTCGGGAGCGATTCCGAACTTGTGGTTATTCGCATCCACACCTACGAACGACAGCGTGACCCGGCGCGCCTCGATGTTCGCATAGGCACCTTCGAGCGTCTGCTCCGGGATCCGCGCCACCTCGTCCATGATGCGGTGGCGCCCTTCGTTCGTCCTGAGAAATGCCGCCCTATCCATCGGACGAGCATCGTTGCACACGTACACTCCAAAATCCGGGATGTCGATTGGGCGGTCCTCCAGTGCGAGCGCGGGCAGGAATGACACATCGCCGTTCGCACTGCGGATCGTCACGATGGAGCGATCCACGTCCGCGCCGTACGTGTACAGGATTTTTGCAGCCAGCCCCCCGATATTGCCGCGGCCGCCACGGGCCTTCCAGGAGTCGTGGCCCGCGATCTCAGCACCGGAGATGGATCGCAGTTGGACAAGCTCTGCGTTGTAGAGTTCGAGCCTTCCATCGAGCGGCTTGTCCGTCCCAAGATGCCCGAGTTCGATGCGAATCTCGCCAGTTTTCCATCGCGATGGTCCAAAGACGGAGAACTGGTCGACCGCGACATTGCGCGAATCCGTCACGCGAAGGCGAACCTTGCACGTCCGCATCGGGGCGAAGGTGTACGTCCAGCTATCGCCGTCAATCCGAAGATAGGCGGCATTCGTCGACCCGTCTTCGAGTGTTTTCCACTGGCCTTGGAGCGCCGTCAGCCCACTCCAATGCTCCACGTATTGCTGCCCCGGCTTTGGAGATTTGCCGGGGGCAAAACGAATGACGATCTTCTCGACCGTGCGGAACTCCGGCCACTCCACCCCGGCATCGGCCTCTCCCGGTCCGGCTGCGATATCTGCCAGATCGAGCGATGTCGCAGCGTCCTCATCGAGCCACGTGCTCGCGGCGAGCGCTTTCGTTGCACTCGGATGGGACCACGACTTTGCGGCTCCGCATCGGGCCAAGTTTACCGGTTGGCCGGCCGCGGAAGCTATCCAGCTCTGGGCGCCGCTCGACTGCTGAGCGAGCCCAGACCGGAGCGGCACGAGAGCTGCCGGAATGATGCCGCTGAGAAATGTTCGCCTGTTCATGGATCCCTCCTCCGCCGAATGATTCCGAGACATACCAGTGCATGCTAAGAAAGTTTCCCAACGATGTCAACATTCTCGGATTACTTTTTTATCATCAACGTATAATGGAGAGCATTCCAGGAGTAAGATCAACCGATGAAGATCACAGATGTCGAGGCGATTTACGTCCGTCTGCCCCAGGTGAAAGAGCAGTGCGATAGCGGTCAGGACGCTCTGGTCGTCCGGGTACACACGGACGAGGGGATCACCGGTATCGGCGAGGTGGACTCGGCGCCGGTTGCCGCGCAGGCAATGATCCTCGGTCCATATTCGCATACGATCGCTTCCGGGCTGAAGCACATCATCCTTGGCGAGGATCCTTTCGAGACCGAGCACATTTGGGAGAAGATGTACCGGCAGAATATCTACGCCGGGCGGTTTGGTGTGGCGCTCCACGCCATGAGCGGCATAGACATCGCTTTGTGGGACATCAAGGGCAAGAAGTTGGGCATGCCGGTGTGGAAGCTTCTGGGCGGCGGGTTTCGACGCTCGATTCGCTGCTACTCGAGTTCGTTGTTTGGCCCAACTCCCGAATCCACCGGTGACATCGCGCGTCGCTTTGCCGATCAGGGATTCACGGCGGTGAAGTTCGGCTGGGCCCCGATGGGACAGGACGCCACCACCGATCGTCGACTGGTGGAGGAGGCCCGTCGAGGACTCGGGGAAGGCCCCGATCTGATGATCGATGCGGGCCTTGTGTGGGATGCGAGGACCGCGATTCAACGCGCGCGCACGTTCTCCGCCTACAACATCTTCTGGTTGGAGGAACCGCTCGCTCCTGACGATTACGACGGCTACCGCAAACTTACGCAGGCGACTGAGGTGCGGATCGCAGCGGGCGAGGAAGAAAGCGGACGCCATACGTTCCGCCGTCTTTTTGACGAGGGAAACATCGATATCGCACAGGTGGACCTGACGCGCTGCGGCGGCTTCACGGAGGCGATGAAGATCGCAACGATGGCGGCGGACCGGGGTATCCCGGTGGCGAATCACGGATTCACGACGTATATCAACGTCGCCGCTGCTTTGCACTGGTTGGCGTCGGTTCCGAATGCGCTGATCGCAGAGTACGTCACGGAGGAGGGAACGACGCTGCGCGACCAACTGACGCGTCAAAGGATCCGCGCACGCGACGGTCAATTGGATATTCCGCAGGATCCCGGGTTGGGCGTTGACCTGGATGAGGAGAACTTGAACCGGTTCCGCGTCAGCTAGTCCGGAGTTCCGCGCAAGGTGGACGCTAATGCCCGTCTCATTGAGACTTGGGAGGCTCCCTGGCAAGATTGTGCAGTCCCGGCGTCAGTTTGGCCGAGAGTTCCCCTTATATAGCCAATCATGATGCCCGCGCGGGTTTAACCCATCGGGAATTATGCAGAGGTTTATGGCGCGTGCACAAATTGGACCACGTGAGGCGGAACTAACCGGCCGATTGTAGAGCGCTTACGCTGAGAGCTGAGGTTCAAACGGATTGGCCGGTTATCTAGCCTGACCTTCGCAGTTCGACGGCCTTTCTAGCCATTTTGGCGGCCCTGGGCGAACGAACTCCCGTGCCTGCACCACGCGATTTTTAAAAACTGCAGAGTGAAGACCTACCCTCTAGCGCCGCCGCCGGGAATCTGTCATTCTGCTGTTTCCAATGTTTCTGCGCAGCACCAATCGCAAAAAGGACGGCAAAGACCACCGCTACATCAGCATCGTCGAGAACCAACGGGTGGCCGAAAATGTCAGCGCCGAGATAAAACAGCAGCATTTCCGCCGGTTTTGTAGTTCATAAGCGGCGCAGTGGCGGGGACGCGGTATGCACTTTACATAAGTTTCTAAATCGGCTGCCCTAAATCGAAGCGGGATTGGGCGGTCTCGCCGCCGTGGCATGCGACAACGGGCTCATGGGAGAACGGGTTTGCCGCTATTGCCAGGGTTCATTTCATCCCTCCAAGTTCCAGCCTGCCCAGACCACGTGCAGTGATCCAGCCTGCCAGCGGCAACGCCGTGGCGATTACCATCGACGGAAGATCGCCACCGACCCCGTGTATCGGCAGGGATGCCTGGACAGCGCTCAACAATGGCGGGCCGAACATCCGGGTTACTGGACACAGTTGCTCGAACAGAATCCTGCACGAGCGGAACGGAACAGGCAGCGCCAGCGGCACCGGGACCAGCAACGCCGTCAACGCGATCTTGCCAACAACAACTCAGCTTCAAATCTTGCCAACAACAGCCCAGCTATGGCGCAAGCTGTTGAATTTAAACCGTCGCCTGTTTCTTGCCAACAACAGCCCTCTGGTCAAATGGTCCCCTTCTGCCCCATAAAGGGAACCAAGCCATGCTCACCGCCGACCAGATCAACGACTTGCATCACCTGTATTGGGTGGAGCACTGGGCCATTCGCAAGATCGAACAGCATCTGCACATGAGTTGGCGGACCATCAAGAAGTATTTGGAGGCGCCGGCGCAGTCGCCGGCCGCGCGGTCCCGCCTCAGTAAACTGGATCCCTTCAAGCCGACGATCGCCGAACTGCTGGACAAGGACGCCCGCGCCAGCGCTGCCGTTATCGAGCAGCGACTGCGGCCGCTTGGCTATGACGGTGGCCACTCCATCCTGCGCGAATACATCCATAAGGTGCGCCCGCAGCCGCAGCCGAAGCGGGCCTTCGTGCGCATGGAGCCCGAAGCCGGCGAACGCTTCGAGGTGGATTGGGGCCACTTTGGCAGTCTCAGCTACGAAGGCGATCAGCGTAAGCTGTATGCCTTCGCCTTGGTTGACGGACACAGCCGGATGTCCTACTTGGAGTTCACCCACAGCCCGTGTTTTGAAACCTTCGTGCGTTGTCACGTTCACGCATTCACCGCTTTCAATGGCGTGAGTAGGGAAGTTTTCTATGACAATCTGGCTACGGCCGTAGCCGAACACGATGGCCGCCTGGTGCGCTTCCACCCGCGGTTCCTGGCATTCGCCCGTGAATACAACTTCGTCCCGCGGGCCTGCAATCCGGCCAGCGGGTGGGAAAAGGGGAAGGTCGAGCGCGGCGGCATCGGATACGTGCGCCAGAATTTCTGGCCTTTGCGTGATTTTACCGATCTGCACGATGTGAACCGCCAGGCGCGAGAGTGGTTGACCCAGGTTGCCAACCAGCGTCTCCATCATGAGACCCGACAACGACCCATCGATCGCTTCCGGGCCGATGCCCTACGCCCGTTGCCGGTGATCCCTTACGATTACCGGGACAGGGCGGAGGCTTTGGTCCACAAAGATCTTCGCTTGCAGTTCGATGGCAACCGCTACTGCGTCCCGCATCGCTTTGTCGGGCGCCGCCTGACCGTGAAAGCCGATTCCAACTCCGTTACCATCTACCATCGTTACCAGGAAATCGTCTCCTACGCGCGCAGTTGGCGGCGAGGCCAGACCTTTGGCGCCGAACGCTTCGAACGGGAACTGGCCGAAGAGCGGCCGGCGGCCCGCCGCTCACAGGCGCAGCAGCGCTTCCTCGATTTCATGGACGGCCTCTGCGCCTACGACGTGGCCGAGGGTTATCTGCGTGGTGTGGCGGATAGCGATCGTGTGCTGTCGCGCCAACTGAACGAACTGTTGGAACTGATCCGGCAGTATGGGCCGGACGCGGAGGCCGGTGCCCTCGCTAAAGCATATGCCGCTGGTGCATTCGGCGCCGACTACATCGCCAATATCCTTTGCCAGCAGCAAGCGCCCCGTCGGACGCAGCCGCCTCTTCGTCTGCGCGACCCGCGATTGAACGAACTGGCGACCGATCCATTGTCGCTGCTGGCCTACGATGCATTCATCCTTGAATCCGGAAAGGAACCCGATGACTCTGACCGAGAAACTGGATCAACTGAGCCTATCGACAATGAGCCGCCAACTGGAGACGACGATCTCTGAAGCCGCCGAAAACCTCAGCGTCGCCGCAACATTAGAATGGCTTGCGGACATGGAACTGGACGCCCGGAATCACCGCGCGATCGAACGCCGCTTCAAAGGCTCACGCTTGCAGGCGCAGCCCAGTATTGACGGCTTCCACTTTCAGCATCACAAGTCCCGGCTTCAAAACAAGAATCGCATCCTGCGTCTGCTCGACCTCGAGTTTCTACACAAGGGAACCAACCTTGTGTTCATCGGGAATCCTGGGGTCGGCAAGACATTCCTATCGAAAATTATCGGATGGCGCATCTGCCAGGCCAATCAGCGGATCCTGTTCACCACGGCCATGGACATGCTGAATCATCTGCTCGCCTCGCAGGTTGATCACTCGTTGGTCCGCAAGCTCAAGACTTATACCGAGCCCACGGCGCTCGTCGTCGATGAGCTAGGATACCTCGCCCTTGACCAGCAGACATCGAATCTGTTTTATCAGGTCATCTCCACGCGGCATAGCCAGAAACGGTCCACAATTATAACCACGAACACAGCCTTCTCTGACTGGGGCAACATCCTCTTTAACACGACCATCGCCACTGCTATCGCCGACCGGCTTGTGGAGAATTCCGAGATCTTCTTGCTGGGCGGCGACAGCCTCCGCAAATCGAAGAATCCGAACCCGCCGGCCGAGTAGTTGCGATCGGCTCCGAGCAAGCGCCGCGCTGTGCGATACCCCGTAACGGAGAAGTCCGCCGGGCTAACCCCTCAACGGCGCTGCCACTGGGAGCGGGAGCTTTAGAGTTCCCGCTTTCGGAAACTCATATCCCTCATCGATGTTCAACTTCAGCGCCAATCACCTGTTCCTGCTCTCGCGGACGGAATACCGTTCGTGTGCGGTGTTCTTGATGCAGGACCGCGATACTCAGCGCACCTATCGTCTGTACGACTTCTCCAAAGCCCAGCTCATCTCGCCTGGTAAGGCCTACTGCATAGCGGGCAAGGTCAACAGCGCCGATAGGCTCTACCTGGTGATCGAATCGGTCCGGCCGGACACCAAGCACGCCCGATGTTCCAATGCTCCTGCTCACGTTGACGGCGCAGGAGGGGCGTTTATCGAGTAACACCGACCGTCGGCTGAACTGAACACGCGCCGCGCCGCCTCAAATCGCCGCACGGCATCGTAGTCGTGTGCCTCGGCGTCGTTCCCGGCGGTCATCACGACGTGAAAACCGGCGAAATTGCTGCTCTTTTAAACTGGCGCTAACAGGCCGAAAACAAGACCGTGCAGCGAACGGTGTTGTATCTGGGCGAAATCAACGACCAGCAGGAATCCTGTTCGAGGAGAACGCTGAGCGTGTTCGATGCGGACAAACAGGGATATACCCATCTGAGCCTGTTCCCGGAAGACCGCCCATTCCCCGAAGACGCAGTCGACAGCATCCAGGTGCGGTTGAGTGGGCTGGAGTTGAAGCGCCCTCGTTGGTTCGGCAACTGCTGGCTGGCCAGTGAACTGTGGCATCAGTTGGGACTCACCGAGTTCTGGCGCCAACGTTTGCCGGAGGGCCGTGAAGCCGTCAGTTGGGAGAAGGTGCTGCAACTGCTGGCGGTCAACCGTCTGCTCGAGCCGGCAGTGAGTTCCGTGTGCATCGGCACTGGTTTGTGAAAGCGCCATGGACGCGTTGCTGGAGAGCGATTTTCAAGTGGCTGCCAAAGACCGGCTGTATCGATGTCTGGACCGCGTGCTGGAGCACAAACAGGAACTGTTCGTGTGGTTGAAACAAAAATGGGCCGAATTGTTCGCGGCCGATTTTGAAGTACTGGCGCGGCGCGTGTGGGTGATGGATCGCCGGATCCCGACCGAAGCGACACTGGCTGAGATGCGCGAACCGGGCCGGGAGACGTTCCGCAGTTGCGCCGGACTCATCAGCGGACGCAATCACTCTTCGGTTGGCTCGCGCGAGGCTCAAACCTTCCGCATTCGGTCGGCTGCCGCCATCGCACTCGACGCGAGTTCGAGTGGTCTTCGGTCCAACCCGACTGTTAGGGCAGAAAAAGGAGAGCGAGGGCGGCCATTCCCATTCCGACACCCAGTGCAGTGCGTAGGTGCATATGCTGCTTCAGCAGCCACGCCCCGAGAAGCACACCGATGGGGATCACCAACCCGTTCGTGATCGGATACACGATCACGCCCGCCTGGCTGCTGACGTGGGTGACGACTGCCAACGCAGCCATGGTCAACATGATTCCCGACCAATGTGTGACCGCCCCCAATGCGCTTACGAAATACAAGTTCCGGTCCGGCAGCAGAGATGTCCGCCGCGCGAGCTTATAGGGGAGCACCAGAAGGAAACTGATTCCGTAGAAATACACGGTGAACAGAGCCGACAGGTGCTCCGGAACGAACCGGAACAGAATGACCAGCACGCCGTTCAGGAGGAATGCAATGAGTATAAAACGCAGCCATTTGGAGTCGACTGCGCGATGCGCGACTCCTTTCCCTTGTCCGCCGCCACCGATCAGCACGATCGACAGAAGCGTGAAAACCATACCGAGTGCCTTCATCATCGTGAAAGCGTCTTTGAACCAGAAAACCGACACCAGAATGGGCACGACTACGGACAGGTTCACGATGGTCCAGTTCGCAGCGATGTCGCGTTCGCGCGAGGCGGTGAGATACGCGGCCAGCGTCACCACGTATGCGACAGCCCCCACGAGACCGAGGCCTACCAGTCGCGGTTCAAACAGCGGGAGCCCCATACCAATCGCGCACAACAGCCCGATCACGAACCCGGTCAGTTGCTTGTACACGATCACGTCCCAAACCGGATAGTTCCGTTTCGCGGCGACTTCGAAGCTGATCCCAAGAAAGCCGTAGATGGTGGCGGCCAGCAGCGCCAGCAGAATTCCTTGCGTCATTGTGATTCCGTTAGGGAAGCAGACTGCCGCGCGACCATTTCGGCCATGTCGGCGATGAGCGAAAGCACTCCGCATAGCGCACGCCGCACTGCAAACCACGATAGCGGCCCGTGTATTCGATGAACTCGAGATAACTCATCTGATACTGGTCCTCGAGCCACGCCGCCTGGCTCTTGTGACACGCCAGCATCTCCTTCTTCTTCTCGAATACGCTGCTGACGTCCACGTAGAACTCGGGCGTGAATTCGATCCCCGCGATGTTGTCCATGTAGAAGATCTCGGGGATCTGGGTGCACGGCGGCTGCTCGGTCTGGATGTTCGGCACCGTGGTCATGACACGGATATCCCAGAGGATGCTTCCGGAGGTCCGATGGTCCGGATGGTAGTCAGTCGGGCCATGCGCCAGAATGAGATCCGGCAGCACCGTTCGGACGACATTGAGGAACGCCTTTCGCGTTTCCGCGTCAGAGAACAGGAATTCGTCCGGATAATCCATCCAGATGAAATCGGCGCCGATGACGCGTGCGGATGCCTCGGCTTCCTGCCGGCGAATCGCAGCGATTTCCTTCTTCCCAAGAGTGGCCGAGCCGACTTCGCCGTTCGTTGCCACTGCCATAGTGACGCGGTCACCTCGAGCCGTAAATTTCGCCAGGGTGCCCGCGCACAGGATTTCCAGGTCGTCAGGGTGTGCCCCGACTGCCAGTACATTCATCACTTCAGATCCTCCCACGGCGCCCCTCCCCATGCCGCATCTGAAATTGCCAGTCTTGCCGGACTGGATCCCGCGCCGAACTGCTAACCGACGCGACCGCTGCCCGGGAGAGCCGGGCCATAGCCAGCGAGAAGGCCGTTCCGGACGGCAAACCGCCCTAGAGCGTCTGCAATGCGATCAAGCCATCCCAGAAGGAGAGACACGCCGTTCTCGCAACTTAAGTCTATTCTCAAGTACAACTAGGCCATGGTCAACGTTAAATCAACCAAACATAATTATCAAATAAATTTAAGTAGATCTGGCTACAACTCTGAGACCGGCCTCGCGACCACCGCTACACAATCGCCTTGCTCCGTGCCGCCGGGAAACCGCCGGCAGATCAGGAGTCCCGAACTGGCGGTACAGACTACCTCCGGTGGCTGGTCGAATCGGTTCGGAAAGTGAATCTGGCCGATCGGCTGACCTTCCTGGACGGTGTCACCGACCTCGAAGAAGCTCTCGTAAATGCCGTTCGCCGGAGCGAAGTGATAGTCTTCCCGTTGTGTTGCTTCCACAATCACCGGTTCGGAAGCCGGTGGATCCCAATCGCCCTGCAGCAGCCCGACGTGAATCAGGACGTTCCGAAGGCCCCACTCCGTGATGCGCACCACCCGCGGACTGCACTGTCCGGCGCCGCCCATTTCCGTAGTCACTACCAGTTTGCCCATGCTCTCCGCCTGTACCGGCAGCAGTCCGGAACCCGCGATATCGGCATAGATGAACACATATGGCGTCCCGAACACCTTCGCTGCGGCGAGCATCCTTCCGAATTGGTCATCGTCGCTGACCCGGTGAAGATGCGCGCAAGGTAGAAAGTCCATGGACTTCCCGCCACTGTGCAGGTCCATAACGACATCGGCGAGTGGGAACAGCACTTCAGTCAGGTAGTGTGCGATCAATCCAGTGACCGAGCCGTTGTACGACCCCGGGAACGCACGGTTCAGATTCACGGCATCGATGGGTGATAGACGCGTCCCCGCCAGCACAGCCGGGAGGTTCAACGCCGGGATCAGGATCAGGCGTCCCGTCACCTCCTCAGCGGTAATCGATCGCGCCATCTTCATCAATGCAACCGGGCCCTCATACTCATCTCCGTGGTTGCCGCCCAACGCTAGAACCGTGGGACCACTGCCATTCTGGACAACGGTGATCGGGATCAGCAGATTTGCCCATCCCGCCTTGTTCGAGGAGTAGGGCACACGAAGATAGCCCTGCCGCTTACCCGGACGTTCGTAATCGACATCTGCCGAGACTTGAGTCAATTTCATGGCGAGTGTTTTCACAACCTAGCAATCGGTTGGGGGAGGAGTCAAGACACTTTAATGTAATCTCGCAACAAAGTCCCGCTTCGACCTCCAAACTTTCTCCGATTTCAATTAGAATGACTTGCTATCATTCAGAAAGTGTCCAAGATCCGATTGCCGCACGCGCACGCAGCGCGCATGCTACAGATCATATTTGAGCGGAGCCAGGTCTCGCGTGCCGAGTTGGCGGCCGAGACCGGATTCAGTGCTTTCCTGGTCTCGAAGCTGTGCGAGCTGTTGCTCGAAAGCGGATACATCAGCGAAGCTGGCTCCGGGGAATCGAGCGGCGGACGTCGTCCTGCGCTCCTATCGATCCGGCCCGGCTTGGGACGGGTGATCGGCATTCACATCGGGACGGTGAACGTCCGCATCGCATTGACCGACATGGCAGGAACGACGATCGAATATCTGCGCGGACCGAGCCGTGCCGATGCCGGTCCTGATGTCGCGATCCCGCACCTGATCGGATTGGTCGAGCAAGTGATCGGCAAGGCCGGACTGGAGAAGACCGACATCCAAGGAATCGGGACCGGTATTTCCGGTGTCCTTGAACGCCAGACCGGGACCACGCTGTTCTGGCCGAAGCTCCCGCAATGGGTGGACGTCCCGGTCAAGCAGTACCTGGAGGATCATTTTCAGGTACCGGTGCAGGTGGAAGATACACCTCGCACGATGGCCATGGCGGAGCGTCGCATCGGTGCGGCACAGCGCGTTCGTGAATTCGTGTACGTGATGATCGGCGCCGGGACGGGATCAGCGATTTACCTCAACGGGCAACTCTACACGGGCAGTGCCGGGTTCGCCGGAGAGTTCGGACACATTACGGTGGATGAGGACGGCCCATTGTGCTCTTGCGGAAACCGTGGGTGTCTGGAGACGTTAATCTCGGCTGGCGCGTTGATCCGACGTGCGCAACAGGGATTGGCGCTCGGCCTCAGTACGCCATTGTGGCAACTCTGTGGGGGCGACCCGAATAAGATTTCCGTCGAGACGATTGCACAGGCCGCCAGGCAGCAGGACCGCTTTTCGCTGGGCTTGTTCCGGGAAATCGGCTCGCACTTGGGGACGGGGCTGGTGGCATTGATCAACCTGCTGAATCCGGAATTGGTCGTGGTCGGCGGGGGGATGATGTCTGCCGCGGCAGACATCCTGATGCCGCAAGTCGAGACGGCGGTCCGCGAACGGGCTCTACTGCGGGCAACCAATCACGTGCGCATCGAAGCGTCTGCGCTGCAGGAGCGTGAGTGGGCACGGGGCGCCGCGCTGCTTTGTGCCGAGAAGGCCCTTGAGCCGATGTTCCTGCAGTTCATCGCCGCTAAGGCAAAGATTTCGGTTCGAGTGGGCGCCTTGCGCGGGTCGACGTGAACGCGGTGTTGTTATCCGGCTGTCCATCTCGGAAATAGCATCAGGGCCGAGATGTGCGACCGGGTCAGTCGTGGACGGTGACGATTCGAGGCCGTAACTTCGAACTGAGTCCGGGCAGCCGCCGGCGTTGGAATGCAAGGAGCGAATCAAGCGTACGCCTGCTCTGGATTCGGTGACAAGCAAGCGCTCAGCGTACGAGCGACATTCGCTCGAGTACACGTCGGTTCTTGAATTGATCAGGCGGCACGGCGCTCGTATCGGTGATGCTGTCGCCGAGCACCGATATAGAGACGATCCGTCCGGACCCCCGGCGGCTGGATTGGCTGCGGCTCTGGCTCTGGCGTGTGTCCATCTCGGAGATTGGATTGGGGCCAAGGTAGTCAAGACCTTCCCCGTCGATCCCGGTCCGCGTGCGCTAGCGGTGAATCCGGCGAAGAACCAGTTGCTGGTTCTGTCGGAAGGCGCGGGCACGCTGACCCAGTCTCGTATATCATCTCGTTTATGACGTTTGGGCCGGAAATCAACGCATTCGGGCCGGAAAGGAAGACGCTCCGGTTAGCTGCGGTCGGATTCGTATCGATGTTGTGCTTGATGTTGGACCTGTTTCCGTGCCAAGCAGCGTAGAACCGCCCATTGCCCGTACCGGAGCCCGGCCGGGCCTCGATGGTGTAGTCGCCAGGCGCGAGTCCAGCGATCCGAAAGGCGCCGGAAGCATCTGTGCCTCTCGTAAATTCCATCGGATCTGATTCTTGAGTCATTCAGTGCAGGATGTGTTCCTCGAGGTGGCATTCGCAGGACCGTACCTGGCCGATCCACGGGGTGGTGTTGGCTGAACAACCCAGACATTGCGACGGCTTTTTGCTTTTGATCACCCCCGCAGACGCAACTGACCGGAGCGACCGCTGTCACTAAATCTGTGTGTCGGTGGCGGCCGTAATCAGGCGGCGCGTCGCTGGTAGCGATGGTCCAGACCACCCAGCACCGGCGACGATACGATCCGACCCGACTCCGGCGGCTGGATCGGCCGGGACTCCGGAGTGTCTTTCTCCAACGCCAGATGCGTCCGGCTCCGATGATAATACTCGGTGAAGATTTTGAGATGCCGGTACAAGCTTCGTTCGTCGTATACGATCACGTGATCTAGCCCGTCTTTCGCAGTTGGCGGCGTTGGTGGCACATAAGTCGTTCAGAATCAGTGAAGGGATGTAAAAGGTCTCCACCACAAGAGGTGGGTTTCGAGAGGGGCTCAGTCGGGGAAATCAGGCGGCGTGGAGCCTGGCCATGCGCTCGTAGCGAAAGTGATCGCGGATCTGAAAGCGAAAATAACGGCCCTTCGAATCGGCGCTGAGAAAGGCTTGGTTATCGGCGGCCGTGAATTCGAAGTATCGATAGACCTCGCCAGTGTTTCGAAATCGCAGATACAGCATCTGCTTCGAATCGTCATAAGCAGCCGCCGAGAGCATCTTCGATTCCAGCGCCACCCATTTCATACGGCAGTTTCCTCAGCCAAGCCGGATCCATTCGTTGGGGTGGCTGGCAGTTGCGATGATTTGATGCGCGGCGGCGGTTGCGGAGGCAGCGTGATGCGGATCTGCTCCATTAGGGCCTGAACATCGGGTTCGGGCTGAGTGTGGCGCGGCAGCACCAAACAGCGTCCGTCGAGCATTGGGATCCACACATCCACCATCTGGATGGTGGAAAGTTTTTCGAACACCGACAACGGCGTCAGACCCGGCGCATACGTCATCAGGCGGTTCCTCAGCGTCACCTGCAGACAGTAAGCCAGGAATGCGATGAATACGTGCGCATCGGCGCGATGTTCGAGCTGATGATAAATGGGCCGTATCCCCAATTCACTTTTCAGCGACCGGAACACGCTCTCGATCTGCGTCAACTGCACATAACGTGTCCACAGCACCGCCGGGTCTTCGCCGGTGAGATTGCTGCGCAGCAGATAATGTCCATCGCGCTGCTCGGCGGCTTTGAGCTTTGCCCTGTCGGTGTGAAAAGTGAAGGTATCGCGCGTGACCTCTTGATCCTTCTCCGGAAGCTGAATCTTCACGAACCCGAAGGCGCGGCCCGCTTCCTTCTTCGCGGCACCGATACGTAGCAGCAGTTGGTCGCGCTTGGGCAAACTCCTGCGCATGGCGCGCAGTTTGCGCAATAGGCGCGCCAGCCGTTTGCGCCGCATCGCATTTTCCTTGGCCTGCCTGCCGCCGCTTTTGGCCAGCACATAGAGTTCGCCTGCATGCTCATACAGCTTCACCTCCACCGAGTCGCGCACCTGTTGCCAGGGAAGGTCCAGCCATTTCTTCTCGTGCTGATTGATCTTGCCTTTGGGCGTGCCCACCAGATAAAACGTCTGCCGTTCCGGTGCGCGCATCTCTTTGAGAATCGCCTCGCTCGGTATGCCGCGATCCATCACCCACACCCGCCGCGCTTTGCCGTACGCCGTTTCGACCTTTGTAAGAAATTCGCGCAGCGTTGAGCTATCCGCGGTGTTGCCGTTCATCACTTCATAGGCCAGCGGAAAGCCGTCCGGCGTCACCACCAGCGCGATCACCAGTTGCACGCAGTCCGGACGCCCGTCCCGGCTGTACCCGCGCCTGGCTTTGGGGTTCTGCTCTATCTCTCCTTCGAAATACGTACTGGTCAGATCGTAGAGCAGCACTTCGAAATCAGCTCCGAACAGATCGGCCCACTTCTGCTTCAGAAATACGAACAACTCTTGTTTGTGTTCGAGCACGCGATCCAGGCACCGATACAGCCGGTCTTTCTCCGCCACTTCAAAGCCCGTACGCATCAACTCGTCCATCGCCGAATTCAAATACCAATGGCGATGCACTCGGAATTCGCTGCCGGGATCCAGCAGCCGATTGACCACCAGCAGCCGCAACACCTTTTCCCAACTCACCGTTTCACGGCCTTCCGGCAGACGTTGTTGCCAGAACTCATCGAGGTCCAATTGCTGCCAGAGTTCACAAGCCAGCCAGCAACTGCCGAATATGCGTGGACGCTTCAGTTCCAGACCGCTCAGCCGCACCTGCATGCTGTCGATGGCGTCGGCCGGGAGTTCCCGGTCGTCGGGAAACAAACTCATGGACGTGAAGCGCTGTTCAGCCTCGTCGAACACCTCCAGCGTCTTTCGCCATGCGGTTTGTTGTCGATCGTTGATCTCGCCGAGATAGAGAACCGTGCGCTGCGCCGTCCTGCCGCCGGGCAGACGCCGGTTCTCGACAATGCTGAAGTATCGATGATCCTTACCGTCCTTGCGACGATTCGTGTGTAAGCGTCTCGTAAACCACCGTGGCAGACGACTGGCGGCCCGAGGATGGCAGGGTGCTTTCAGGCTTGAGGGGCGGTTGCGAGGGTCTTCCAGTTGTGCGGAAGCAACTCCTCAATCCGGCTGATGGGGTGGGTGGCAATGTGGGTTAGCACGTCTCGGAACCAGGCGAACGGTTCGACCGCATTCCGTTTGCACATCGCGACGAAGCTCAACAGGACGGCGGCCGTCCTGCCGCCGTTGTCGCTGCCGAAAAACGTCCAGTTCCCGCGGCCAATGGCAATGTCCCGATTCGCTCGCTCGGTAGCGCCATTGTCGATCTCCAGATCGCCGTCTTCCAGATAGCGCGTCAGCGCTTCCCATTGATTCAGCGCGTACCGCACCGCCCGTGCGACCGGGCTCTTCGGCAGCACTTCTTCGCGGATCTTGAGCAGATACTGATGCAGCTTCTTCATCACTGGAGCCGACAACCGCTGGCGCAGTTCGAGCCTTTCCTCACCGCTGAGCCCTTTGGCACGATCCTCGACCGCATACAACCGGGCGATCAGATGCAGCGCCGGTCCCATGCGCTCCTGATCCGAGTCCAGTGCCTTGAACACATACCTACGTGCGTGCATCCAACACCCCACCTCGGTCAGCCCGCGCGCGGGTTTGAAGAAGGCATCGTAGACCGAATAGGCATCGGCCTGCAGGTACCCGGTATATCCTTCCAGAAATTTAGCCGGTCCATCCCGCCCTCGCGTGGCCGTGTAGTCGTAGACCACTACCGGATGGTAGGTATCTCCCACATAAGGCCAGATGCGGCCGGTTCGTGCAAACGACAGTTTGGGATCCAGCACCTTCACTCCGGTGTCGTCGGTACCAATCACCTTGGATTCAAATAAGACTTTCTTGGCAGCCTGATACAGAGGCTCGAGCAATCCGGCCGCCGCCGGCATCCAACCGCCCATCGTCTTGCGCGAGATCTCCACCCCATGGCGTTCGAAGATCTTCTCCTGCCGGTGCAGCGGCAGATGATCCGCGAATTTCGATACGATCACCTGGGCTAACACGCTGGCTCCGGCCGTGCTCTTCTCGATCGGCTGCGCGGGCTTTTCCGCCGTCTTCACCGTGCAATCGCAGGCGTACTTCAGCCGCACATCCTCGACCACCTTCATCACGGCGGGGATGAACTCATAGCGTTCGCTGGTCTCTTCGCCGAGCAGGTGCAGATCCTTGCCGCAGCCGTTGCAGTGCTTCTCCGATTCCGCCAGATCGTGTACCACCCGCTCCCGGACCAGATGCCGTGCCAGCGGCTGCCGTCCACTCCGTTTCTTGGTCTGCGATTCCTCGGGCTTCTGTTCTCCTTCGACCGCCCGCTCGGCGTCTGGCTCTGCCTCTAGTTCTGGCTCGGGGTCCTCCGGATGACCGGCTGTCCACAGCGTCTCGAACAAAGCCAGTTGCTCTTTCGAGAGCTGCTCACTCTTGCGGTTGCGCTGCGCTTCCAGGAGTTCGCGCAGTAAGCTCCGGTACTTGTCTTTTTCCGTCGTTTCGTGCTTCAGACGCTCGCACAGCTCGACGACGATCTTATGCAGCAGATCGACGTCTTTCGGCAAATGGTTGGGATCGAGGGCCAGCACCAGTGTGCTATCAGCATAAACGGAACGAGGTCCGTTTCCAAGTAACAACAGACGAGTATCGAAATGTTTTTATGCGATCGCGCGCCGATATCGCTTGCGCCGTACCGCGCTGCTCAGATCGATGCCGCTCAGCAGCGCCCCCAGTTCCTCAACCGTGAGCTCAAAGCGGGTCGAGCCGGGTTCTCCAGAGGGGATCGCGTAACTGCCCGCTTCCAGCCGTTTCGCCCAGATTGCAAACCCGTCCCGGTCCCAGTACAGGATTTTCAGGCGATCTTTTCGCCGGTTGGCGAACAGGTAAAGATGGCCGGCGAAGGCATCCCAATCCAGATGATCTCTCACCAGCGCGTGCAGACCATCAAAACTCCGGCGCATGTCGCACGGGCTTAGGCACAGATACACCCGAACGCTGGCCGGCAGGTGAATCATCCCCGCACGGCCCCCAAAACCATTCGAAGCGTCGCCGCGTCTACCTGGTTGCCGATACGCAGCCGCTCCCCACTCCTGAGTACCAGTTCCAATGCGGATGCAGTCCCACTTTCCGCCGGCTTGGTCTCGAGCAACGCAAATTGCACGGTATCGCTCTTCCGCAGCCGTTTCCGCCAATAGTAAAACGAAGCCTCTCCGAGCCGGCGCTCACGGCAGAACGACCGGATGTCTTGCCCGCTGGCCTCTCGCTCCGCGATCAGTTTGCCCCAATACTTCGCCTTGGTTTCCGACACCCCTCAAATATGCCGCTCCTCCCGTCTCCACCGGAAGGGCGGTTCACCAGACGCTTACATTCGTGTTACGCAGAAACATGTCTCAGCAGCAGCATGCCAGAGATCAATGTCTCAGAAAAGAGGCTAGGTCTTCACCGCGCCTGTTTTCGCCTGTTTCTGCCCATACCGACCTTGAAAACAAAAGAAATTCTCCGGCCCAAAACCCGAAAATCCGCTTGAACTGCGAAAGTCGGGTTAGCGACACAGCGACCGAGCTGTGGCAGAACTGTGTCAAAACCCGATCTGTTGACACTGCTTGGGTTAGCCTTTGAGCGGAAAGCAGGTTCCCCAACTAATTGGAAATATTGAAAATGGATAGTAAGCGATAGAGCTATTGGAAGCCACGCCGATTCCTTGGGCGCAGGGAGTCGGGCGTTCGAATCGCCCCGCCCCGACCAATAGAATCAACTAATTGCAGGCTCTTCAACTCGCTCCCCTGCGTTTCAAGCATCGGGAGCTACCTTTTCAAGTCAATTAAATCTTCAGCTTGCGAGAAGCACTGTGTCAGAACTGTGTCAAAACTCTTCGGCGCGGGTTACCGCCAGTTCCGAGCGCTGAGGCTCGCCTGAAAGCCGTCGACGTCTGAGGATAGCCAGCCGGAGTATCAGGAGGACCCTGTTTAACGGAAGCGACTTTTCGGCGGAATTTTGAAGCACCGGGAGGCGGCTTAGTCTCCGTTGGCGCGTCATCCGACCAACGCACTTGTGCGCTTTAGCGACCAGACGTCAACGCTGCGCCATCACCCGCGACTCAAGGCGAAAAGCGCTTGCATTTTCCTTTGTGCATCACCTTCGACTATGCCGGGCGGCAGAGGAAGAGGACTAAGCTCGGCCGCGCACTACTGAAGCACTGCGTATTCCAACCTGGCTTTCTTAAGTACGGGATTGTCGCGGTCTGCGTCCCGCCACAGCTCAAAAAAGTCTTGAAATGCTTTCCTCGCTTCCGAGCCGTCCCCTCCGAGCGCATAGCCTCGTGCCGCACCGAGGTAAGAAAGCGCGTAAAACTGCCCCCAGTAGGGGTAGCGCCAAGCGGTTGCCCAGTTGGCCCCCTTATGATCGATGATCTTCCGAAACTCGCGGGCTGCTTTCGCGCCGTCTTTCAGCTTCAGACAAGCGAGGCCTCGCAAGTAAGCTACTTCCGGATAAGCGCTCTCGTACGGCGAAGCGGAGACCAGTAGGTCCACGCTCCTGGCCGGGTCATTGCGGCTGAGCGCGATCGCCGCGCGAATTGCGGGAAGTTGCACCGCGTTCCAAATCGTTCCGTTAGGAAAAATATCCGAAGTCGCTGCAGCCAGCTTCTCAGCCCGCAGCGCATCCCCGCACATCGCGAGGGCGAGGGCTGGGCGGCCGAGCCGCTGTACCGTGCGGCAGTTACCCCCAAGTGCGTCAGCCCGCGCGTCGGCTTCCTCGAATTCGGCTGCTGCTTCGCGAAGTTCCCGGCGGCGTGCTGTCTCGGCTGCTTGTTGGAATAACTCGTGTGACTGACGCCGCTGGCCATGGACACTCCGGCTCGCTGCCTGCAAACCAAGACCGAGGTACTCCTCCGGCCTTCCCGCGAACCATCGTGAGTTTTCGGTGAGCCTGCAAAGGACCGGATTTGTCTCAGAAACAGTAGCCCTGCGCAACCCAGTAATGCCAGTCACCGATAGCTTCGGCGGTGGCGTCGTCGGGATCGACAGCTGCCAGTTGGGATAAGGGAACTGCCATCGTGCGGTCATGCCATTGGATCAACACGAGCATGTCGGCGGCACAGGCATCTTCAGGCGCCATACCCTGGGCCGCGACAACTTCTCCCTTTCTCAGCGGCGATACGATCTTGGCCTTGATGCACTTGGCCTGAAAAGGGAAGCGGATTCTGTCATCGAGGTAGTAATACCACCCCATCACCTGCTCTTCCGGGCCGTTCGCATCGACGATGGCTTCGTTGTGGATTCGATCCTCACGGACGCGGTCTTTCTTTAGTTTGTTCATGACTGGCTGGCCTCCAGGATCCGGCGGACTGAGGTTCGGCCGATGGTAAGACGACGGGCGATTTCAGATTTGCTGATGCCGGCGCGATGTAGTTTCCGGACTTCCGCAGTGTGGGCGGCGGCAGTTGCTGGGCGGCCGAGCCGTTTACCGTTCTGCCGGGCGTGGGCCAGGCCAGCCCGAGTTCGTTCCTGCAGGATCTCCCGTTCAAAGGCGGCAAAAACGGCGAGCATGGCAGCCATCGCCCGACCCGCAGGCGTGGTCAGGTCCAGTGCCTCAGTCAGCGAAACGAATCCGACGCCCAGGTGCTCCAGTTCCTGAAGCGTCGTCAAGAGATCCGTGACGGATCGCCCCCAGCGATCGAGCCGCCAGACCAGCACCACGTCGATCTCGCGGCGCCGGGCAGCTTCCAGTAGTTTCTCGCGGGCTTCGCGCTTCGCCGCCCCGGAGTTCACCTCGCGGACGTGCATGACGATGGTCCAGCCGCGCCGCGCGGCGTACTCCCGCATGGCGCGGCTCTGCATCGCCAGCGTCTGCTGGGCATTGGTCGAGATGCGGGCGTACATGCCAACCCGGAACATTCTCGCCTGTTTCCGTGCCTGGCCAAAAACGGTGTCGGATTTTGCCTTTGGAAAGGCCTGTTTGGCCGCCATTTCGGAGCGTCACTCAACTATGGCCGAACACGATCCTTTTCGGCCAGCAGGACTCATCATATTACGCGGCCACGGACGTAGCGAATCGTGCCAGGGTATCGCGGTAGTTCCAGGGCATCCACTCCGAAGGGACTCTCTTCAGCTCTCCGGCATGGCGCTGTAACTCGATGAGATAGTCGAATGGATTTACGCCGTTTAACTCGCAAGTGTGGATCAGGCTCATGTACAGATCCCCCATCCGCGCTCCATTCCGGGTCCTGTAAAACAGAGAGTTCCTTCGATGAAGAATGGCTTTTTTCAACGCGTGCTCGACCAGATTGTTATCGATCGGGGCCCCGGCCACTCGCAGGAACAACGTCAGTTTTCCCCAATGTTTCAGCAAGTAGGAGATCGCCTGGCCCAGGCCGGAGTTCGGCTCGACGTTCCTTTCCTCGAACTGGGCGCTCGACCACGCACGCAGTTTTTCCATCACCGGTCCACTGTGCTCCTGGTGGAAATGCAGGCGCTCATCCGGTGACAGCCCCGCACCCGCGCCTGGTCGTCGTAGCCGAAGACCTCGCCCAGCGTTTCCAGCACGAACCGGCACTCGACCGGAAAACTCGCCGTGACTTTCACAAAGTTCCGCCGGTTGTGAGCGTTGCAGTTCGCCACCAGCGTGGCGATGAGTTTCGGCACATTCCTCGAGAGTGCATCGCACATTTGAATCGGAGGCGAAAGGCCTTCCGGCCGCTGCTTCAGCACCTCCGCCAGATTCTCTCCGGCGTGTTTGCAGCCGGTGAAATACAGCGCAATGCGGCGTTCCCCCGCAACCCATACGATCCCGCTGGTGAACACCCCGGTCCGCTCCGGAGAAAGATCCGCATCCCGGTCCAGCGACAGCACGCGCATCGAAGTGTCGTCGTTGTGCGCCACTTCTCCGCGCGCCGCCTGGCGCATCAGTTCATCGAGCGCGGGCTGAAGCGGGGCCGCCGTTTCCGCCATGATCTGGCACTGCGTGGCAGCCGGCAGCGGGATGCCCAGGTTCTCTTCCAGGGTTTCCAACCGATTCCAGGGAAACCCGCTCCCGTATCGCAGCAGGGCCATCATGGCGGCTGCCGACTCATCGTATTTCTTCTCGCCCGCGCCTTCCGGAGCGGCGGCGGTGAAGACCTTGCCACAGAGATGACACCGCAACTTTTCCAGCTCATACACCGTCGCCGCGATCGGCGCCTGCCCTTTGACCCGAACCAATACACCCGGATCGCGCTGCGCATAGACTTTGCCGCCGCACTCCGCGTCCGGACACGGATCCCCCGCCTTCAAGGACTCGTGCGGAACCTGAACCTTTCGCGCCCCGCGATACGCGGCGGCGCCATTGCGCCCATGCCCCGAAGAGGGCGCACTTGTTCCAGCCTGGTCCTTCGGCGGCGCTTTGCGTTTCTTATCGCCGGTCTCAATGCCAGCCTGCTTCAGCACCGCCCCGGTCTTCTCCGTGCTGGCATGGCACAGTAACTCCCGCAACGACGCCAGCGTCGTTTCCTGTTTCTCCAGCAACCCGGTCACGTAGCCCAGCGTGCGAATCGCGGCTCTCAACTTTTGATAGCCGTCTTCTGAAAGCATCGGCCGGGCTTGCTCCAGCAATCCCTCCAACTCTTCAGTGGAAACGTCGATTCGCTCTATGTCTGGCCGCATCCTTCCGTCTCCCCCAGTAACTGCCGAAAGCGCCGCGTCAAGGGATACCCCAGCACTTCTTTAATCGAACGGTTCGGCACGTAGCTGTTGGATTGCTTGCCTCGTCCCGTGGTCTTGCCGAGCAACACCCAGTTGGCCGCCCGATAACACGTTCCGCGGAACCGCTCGGGATCGACAAAGGTTTCCAAAAAGTAAATCGGATGCCCGTACAGGGCCTGCCAGTCTTCCGAAATCCGGGCCGCCATCCGTCCCAGGATGTGCGACGCAAGGTGCGGCACCCTCACCCACGGCAGAATCAGAAAGCGCGTGTTGTAGGCAACGAAGCGGATGTTGCGACGACGCGCTTCGGCGTTCCAGCCGATGTAGTGGTCGCGGCTCGCCAGATGCCGCGGGGCCGAACTCCACGCCAGGCAGGCGATGGGACGGCCTTGCGCCCACACCAGATACTTCAGGTGTTCGCCCACCGGCTGCTCATAGCCGAGGTAGTGATAGTGCTCCATCAGGCTATTGAACAGCGGCTCGTCCGCCGTGCGCCGCACCGGTAGGGTGTCAATCGGCCCCAACGCCTTCAGCGTCGTCGCCAGCGGCGTGGTGTCCATCAGGACCGCTTCCGGCCGTGGGCGTCCCGTCCGGCGCTGGCCCCGGATGAGCCGGCGCACGGGCGGCAACTCGATCTCCCCGGCGCGCTCCAGCATCAGCAGTAGGCCGCGGCAGACCACGTCCCGCAACGCGCCATTAGCCTGCTTCCAGTTCAGGGCTTCACACAACTGCCGCGACAGCTTCCAACGGCTGCTGGTGGGATGCGCCCGAATGAACTCTCTCAGAAAGGCAATCTGCTCGCCGGAGATCTCCTGCCCGCGGTAGCGCCACGTTTCCGGCATAACCGCAGCATGCCAGAAGAATCATCAGAACGTAAGGGTTTTGTTTCAACTCACCTTCCGCCACACGGGCGCCGCTTCGGTCTCCGGGTTACCCGCCGCCAGCAGCAGCTGGGCTTGGTGCGCCTGCAACACCCGCGCAGCTTCGTTGCCGGTCGGCCACCACTTGAAACGCCCTTTGGACAATCGCTTAGTCGCCAGCCAAAATCCCTGGCCGTCGAAAGATGTGGAGCTCCACATCTTTCGACTGATGTGAAGTTCCTGATTATGTGGAGTTGCGACTTCTATGTCGTTGTCTGCTATGGTTTTCGCGTTTGAGATTCTCCACATAAGCGGATCACTGGTCGCGATAGCATCGAGACCGGGCCACCGCTGGCCCAACGAGGAACTTCGATGCTTATTTCTCTTTTCCCCAAGACTCACACCCGCTATACGTCCTTACCGCTTATTGGCGGGTTTCTTCAGGACCTCTGTTCATGGCTTGAAGCTCGCGGTTATCCGCCGAACGCCATCTCGCGACGTATTCAAGCCGCGCCGTTTCTCGATAGCTGTCTTCGGCAGCAGCAGATCCATTCACTATCGGGCTGCGGAGCGGACCGCTTACAGGCATGCCTTCCGCGACAGGACCGCTGGACTCCCCAGATTGCCTATGCGCTCGGCCGATCACTGATCGAGTACCTTGGGGAGCGCGGCACGTTGGTCTCGCCTCCGCCGACAGCATCACGACGGTTAATCGATGAGTATTGCGAACACCTGGATAGGGTGCGCGGACTTGCCGGAGCGACCGTAGCTCGACATGGCGTCCTCGCCGGCAACTTTCTGCGTTTCCTTGAATACGACAACGACCTGCAACGCCTGCCGCATGTCCAGGCTGGCGACCTGGAAGCGTTCGTGGTCGAAGCCAGTTCCCGCGTGGGCCGGATCACGATGCAAAAGGTCACCGCCGTTATGCGGTCCTTTTTACGATTTCTGGACGCGTCCGGAGAGATCCCAGTCGGCCTCGATCGGCGTCTTGAGTCGCCGCGTCATCGTCGCGGAGAACAGCTGGTTCGCGCACTTCCTTGGGACGATGTGGTTTCGCTGCTTCGCTGCATTGATCGCTCCACGATAAAGGGCTCTCGGGACTACGCCATACTGCTCCTGATCGCTACCTATGGTCTCCGCCGGAGCGAAGTCTCTAGGTTGACGATTGACGACGTCCAATGGCGGGCCAGAGTGATTCGTGTGGCTCGCCCGAAGATCGGCACTCCGATTGTCGTACCACTTACGGATGAAGTCGCTACGGCTCTGGTCGATTACCTCCACCAGCGCACAGCGCAACCCATTCAGCGACGACTATTTCTGCGAGTCCGTGCTCCTTGGGGTCCGATCGAGCCGACTGCAATCTATAACGTCTTCGACGCATGGGCCACCCGCGCTGGCGTGCACATGCCTGAAATCGGCGGGCGACATACTCTTCGCCATGGACTGGCGATGCACCTTCTCCGTCAAGGCACATCACTGAAGACAATAGGCGACGTTCTGGGCCATCGCAGTGTCGAAAGTACAGGCATCTATCTGCGGCTACAAGTTGAAGATCTGCGCGACGTCGGTCTGCCACTTCCGACGCCAGCCTCCTGCTTGGAAGGAGGCCTATGACGGCCCCAGGGATCTTTACGTCGCCCATGGGGCCGTTCATTACCCGCTATCTTGCACTGAAACGTGCGTTAGGCCGAAAAGCTGTCGGGATAGCCTATATCTTCCGGTATCTTGATCGTTTCCTTGTAGCTCGCGGTGCCATAGACCTAGACCGAGAGCTATTCTCGGCCTGGAGTGAGTCGATGGCCTCGCTGCGTGCGAATACAAGGTCCGAACGGCTTCGGGCGGTCTATCACCTCTGTCTGTTTCGACAGAACGACCAGCCCCAAAGCTTCGTGCCTGATCCAACTCAGTTCCCGCGATTGGAACCGCGGCCTCTTCCATACATCTTCTCGGAGGCCGATATCATTCGACTGCTGGCCGTGGCCGACAGTCTGGAACCACATGAGACGTCGCCGCTGCATCGTGAGGTGGCACGAGTCGGCATCGCTCTCCTGTACACGACCGGCCTCCGTCGCGGAGAACTGGTGCGCCTGATGCTCAAAGACTACGACGAGCCGGGTCGAGTTTTTCACGTGCGTCAGTCGAAATTCGAGAAGTCGCGTCTCGTGCCATTGTCCGCCGATGCATCGATGGAACTTGACCGTTACCTCGCAGCGCGTCGTCGGATCGGCGCGCCTACTGGAGATGCACCGTTGTTGGTGAATCATCACGGCGGGCACTTTCGAGGCTACACCGGTGCTGGATTCGGGGACCTGCTCAGGACGGTGATTCGGACGTCGGGCATTCGGACTACCAGAGGCCGGGCTCCACGCGTACACGATCTGCGCTTCACCTTCGCCGTCCACGCACTCTTGCGTTGGTACCGCGCCGGTGCCGACGTGCAAGCCCGGCTCCCGGCCCTCGCCAGGTACATGGGGCATGTGTCGGTGGTATCAACCGAATACTATCTGATCTTTCTCAAGGCGACCGCCGAGGCCGCCAGCAACCGATTCCACGCCCACTCCGCAACATGGCTTTGCCCCAGCGTTGCGAAGAAAGGTTGCCTATGACGGCGTCGTCCCCGACTAAGTTCGCGATGGCCCTCCGCGCATTCTTTGCACAACACCTGCCGCTCACCCGCGGCCTCAGTCCCCGAACAGTGCTGAGTTACAGGGACACCTTCGTGCTGCTGCTTCGTTTTCTTGCCACGCACCACGGCTGTGGCGTGGTGGATCTCGAACTCGATCACCTTCGGGCTGGCGATGTCCTTCTCTTTCTGGATCACCTTGAAACGAAGAGGAAGAACAGTGTCGCGACGCGCAACGCCCGTCTGGCCGGGATTCATGCGTTCGCGCGCTTTCTAGCGACGCAGGATCCCGAGCAAGTGGAGGAGGCGCAACGCTTGCTGGCCGTACCTGTCAAGAGGGGACCAACTCGCGAGATAGATTACCTGGAAGGTGACGAAATCGGCGCGATGCTTTCCGCGGTCTCGCCCCAGCGAAAAGATCACATCCGCGATCGGGCACTCCTACTCACGCTGTTCAATACCGGTGCGCGCGTGCAGGAGTTGCTCGATATACGGGCCCGAGACCTTCAACTGGATCCCCCTCGCTTCGTTCACCTCGTCGGCAAGGGACGCAAGGAAAGATTGTGTCCTCTGTGGCCGGAGACCGCGGAGGCGATCCAAGCCCTGCTGAACAGTACTCCAAGTCCGGCAGCCGAAGGCTGTCCGGTGTTTCGCAACGACCGTGGCCAGCCGATGACCCGCTTTGGCGTCCGATACTTACTTCGGCGGTACGCCGCACGGGCACAAACAGCAGCGTCGACACTCGGCGCCAAACGAATCCATCCTCACACCTATCGACACAGCGCGGCGGTCCATCTCCTACGTTCTGGCGTCGATATCGTAACCATCAGTCATTGGCTCGGGCACGCCAGCATCGAAACGACGAATCGATACGCAGCCATCGACCTTGAAACCAAACGCAAAGCGCTGGAGCGTGCGGGCCCGGTGCTCGGTACTTCCGATTCTGCGGCATCGACCTGGCGGACAGACGCCTTGGTGCTGGAGTGGTTGGAAGCTCTCTGACCCCATCTGATTATGTGGAGTGGATTGGCCCCGCCGCCAATCATACCCAAGCCCTCATTCTCCAACTCCACATAATCAGGAACTTCACATCAGTCGAACTGAAGGATCCGGATCGAGGTTCCGCGCCGGCTGCGAAAAATAAACACGTGCCCTCTGTATTGCACCTATGTGGCTGCATGTTATCTCGTGTTCGCCGGGATTGCCTTTTGTTCATGACTTTTTCCCTCTGAGTGCCGCAATCTGTTCGGGTGTTGGCTCAGGGTATAGATATTCGTTCTTGTAGTTTGATCGGTAGCCAATGACGCGCCCCTGTTGGCGCCACTGGATAACTGTGAATGCCCGGACGCCGATTCTCTTCCCCATCTCCTTGAGAGTGAGCAGGCCTCTTTCGCGTAATCGTTCTCTTCGAGTCTTGAGGCCCGACTTAACACAGATGCTACCAACGATAGACACGTTGAATGTGCGACCATCGCCGGAGCGAAGACCTTGAGCATTGAGAATGTCGACGATTTCACGGTAATCATGTGAATCGAGCAAGCCGTCAATAGCCTCAACCACCTCTGGTCTGGTTCTGGAAAGCACGGAGAACGGTAGCGGCAGCGGTAGTTCGAGGGTCTTTAGCGCTCCACCCTTGAAGCGGACGTTAGCGATCACGGTTCGGCCTTTTCGGAGAGTGACATCTTCCAACAGCAAATGTGCCATGCGCTTCCGCTCCCGATGCGGCAGGTTTGGATTATTCCAAACGCTGGAAAAATCTGCGGCGAGCGCGAGGATCTTTTCTCGCTGGGTCCCCTGGAGACTAACTCGTGCATTTTGCCTCTGCTGTTCGTAGTGTTCCTGAGCCGCATGCAAATCTCGCAACTTGCCGTTCCAGTCCGCTTCCAATTGATCGGCGACCAGGCGGTTATCGGGATCAACTCGCAAGTACCGACGGCGTGCAAGCTCTGCCTCCTGCTGGGCCCGCTCTACAACCCGGTACCGGAGGCGATCGGCCTCTTCGAGGCGGATTCCCACTTCCCGTTCGATAGCAAGCGCCACCTCCAGGTTTAGAGGGTTGACCGTGGCCAACAGCAGTTCGCCGATAGCCCGGTCAAGATCGCGTCCGGAAATCCGTTGACACTGCTTCTCGCCATAGTGCAAGGCGGCGGCGCCGCAGATGTAATCGGGGTACAGATGCCCACGCCGCTCGTGATACTGAACTTGCATCCGTCGACCACATCTTCCACAGATGGCCAAGCCTTGAAGCAAGGACGGGCCTTCACGGGGAGGAGTGCATTTTCGCTGAGATCTATATTGCGTCGAGTTCTCTTGCAGTCTCTTCTGATTGGTCTGATACTCCTCCCAACTGATGTACCCGGCGTGCGCGTTTGGAATGAAAGCGTACCACGCCTCAGGCTCGACCTTCTTTTTAGTCCGCTGAACAACTCCGTTGGGCAGTTTCACCGACCGCGTACGCCCGAACCCGTATGCGCCGGCATAGCGCGGGCAGGACAACACCCATGTGACCCGATGGTAGGCCAGATCATTCCAAGCGACTTCTCCACCGTGCGCGCCTCCCCAAACGCGATGTGGAAACTTCAACCCCTCTTGTCGGAATGCTTTCACGACCGCAAGCGCAGAACCGGTGCGTCGAAATGTCCTGAATAGGTGAAGAAAACTCTCCTGCACTTGCCGATCCGGGTCTAACTCCACTCGGCCCGATTCGCCGTAAACCAGCCCTGTCGGAAGCCGGCCGCCCAGCTCTCCACGCCGGGCTTTCTGCAGAAGCCCACCGCGAAGGCGTGCACGGATGAGGTGCAACTCAACTTCGCTCATCGTGCCCTTGAGGCCCAGCAGCAGACGATCATTGAAATGCGCGGGATCGTACAGGCCGTCCTCATCCAGCAGCAGGGTGCGCGTGAGTCCACAAATCTCCAGCAGTCGGTGCCAGTCGCTGGAATTACGCGCCAAACGGGAGACTTCCAATCCCATCACGATTCCGGCACGGTTCATGCTGACCTCAGCGACGAGCCTCTGAAATCCTTCCCGCTCGACAGCGCTGCTTCCGGATTGGCCTTGGTCGCAGTCGATGACAACAATCTGCTGAGTCGTCCACCCAAGCGCGAGTGCCCGATCGCGCAATCCATACTGGCGCTGGCTGCTTTCGATGTTTTCGCGCACCTGCCGGAGCGTGGATTGTCTAACGTACAGAAAGGCGTTCCGTACTAAATGTTCGGCCTGAACCTTCTGATGAGCTTCACTATTCATAGCGCTCCTCTGCACACCAATGCCAGGACAGCCTGTCCCAGCAGTTGAATCACTTCGCTCTGCGCAAACAGCGGTATGCTGACGGCCGACCGATTCGACGATTCTGATCGAACCGCCGGCATCAATTCCGCGACCACCTGAATCCAAGCCGCCATGCCACGCGCCATCAAAGCACCCAGTCCGCAACGCAAACCCGAGGCTTCATTCCGCGCCAATACATACCCCCGCAACGTTTCGTAATGCTCAGTGAGCGTGCCCGCGGACGGCGTAGGGGCGCAATTATGGCACACGCGGTTTTTTTTTCGGCGGCGCAAGAGCCCGCTCCACTGATCGGCGGTGCACCTGAGTTCCGAAACTCTTCTGAATTCGCCGAACGATGTCCGGCGTTCGGATTGCAGGCTCGGTTGCACGGATCTGGTCGACGAACGCGAGAATTTCCGGAGTCAGCTTGTGACGCCCCTTGGGACCGCGTCGGCGCGGAATGAGGCCAACCAACCCTTCCCGGGCGAAATCTTCTTGGGCTTTGTAGAAGGCTGGGCGAGAGAAGCCAAAAGTGGCGGCGGCTGCGGTGATCGGCATCGCTCCCTTCTGAACCCGACGGAGCATTTCGTATCGGACCTGTGCCAGGTCCTGAGGGTCGAAGAACGGATCTTCCAAGAACAGCGCGTCGCGCACGTTGCGTGGCCTGGGGTTCAGTGTTCCGCTTTCGCGAAGGGATTGGAGCTTCGCGGCCGGCGTTCGTGAGGGGTTTCGATCCGTGTTCATATGTAATTCTCATTATGCCCATAACAAAACAAATTGCAAGGAGTTTGTTCGGGGCTCGTATAGATGTCATCACAGTAGTAATGGCAAGAAAGACATGCAATACCAGCCGGTGGCGCGATTCCGGCCATGGCACATTTATCTTTACATTTGCGGCGTTATTACAGTTACACACACCCGGCCAGTTCCTTTGCCCAGCGCTCCACCAAATCGGCAAGCTCCAATAGAGTCTCGGCATGCAAGGGCGAACGACCAGCCGCCAACTCCACGAAGACGTCCGTCTTCAGAAAATCCGTCCAAACCGCAGGAATCTCTCGCAACAAGCCGCACTCGTCGTAGAAATACAGATAGCTCTTTCCGAAAATACATCGGTGCTCGACAAGTTCGAACTGGTTGTCTTTCAACGGATGGAATGGATGCGTGATGCGGAGCCGTCGAAAATCTTCACCGCTACCGGGTGCAATCGAGAGGGCATTGAAACAGGTAGCCGGAAAACGGATCGGCGTTCAGTTTCTCCCGGCATAGCTGCGCGATTCGATCTATACCTTTGCGGTTTTGCGGTGCACCGCAAAACCGCAAATATGCGCCGTCCATTGATATGCGGAGCTGGTCTACAGACGCTTCCGCGAAATCGCCAGTTGAGAGGCTTCGGACGGCGCATAACGGGACTACGGTTTGGGTCGAAGCAGAGTGAGTAACTTATCCGGCGGTCGGAAACGACCCCGCCGCAACGTGGGCGGGACCAAAGACGCCAGGGCTTCCAGCTTCTCTGCAGGATCGGCTCTGAGGTAGACCTCCGTGCTCTGGAGCGTAGCGTGGCCGAGCCAGAGGGAGACTTTCCGAATGTCGCCGGTCGCATGTAGCGTATGCATGGCGCACGAGTGTCGAAGACGATGGGGCGAAACCCGTTTCTTGGTCAACGAGGGTTGCTTTGTGCTCGCAATTCGAATGTGCTTCTCAAGAATGTATTCGAACCCCGACCTGGTCATTGCCTCGTCGCGGGCGTTCAGAAACAGCGCTGCGCTATTTGGCTCGCCGCGAACTTTGAGCCAATCGCGGACTGCAACCGCTGTTTCTTTCCATAAAGGAAGCACGCGCTCTCGGCGACCTTTGCCCATCACATGAATGGTCGGTTGGGGATGGAGAGTGAGATCGGCCACGCGCAACCCCACTAACTCTGATACACGCAGTCCGCCGGCATAGGCGAGGTGAAACATCGCACGGTCCCGGAGTCCATGTCGGCAACTCGGGTCAGGAGCGTCCAGTAAAGCCTGAATCTCCTCGCGATTCAGATACCCGATGATTACCTCATCGGTCTTCTTCACCGGAATGGCGCGAATTCGACGGGTTTGGTCAAGACATGTCGGTAGCCGGTATTCCAGAAACCGGAAGAATGTTTTGATGGCTGCCAATCGTGAGTTCCGTGTCCGGGCACAGTTTCCGCGAGCCTTCTCGAGGTGCTCGAGAAAGGCCAGAACTAGTGTTGGGTCGAGCTGCTCGATGAACAGAGCCGACGGAGTGGTCTTGAGACGCTCTGCGGCGAAGCATACCAGCAGCTGGAAGGCATAGGCGTATGTGTCAGAAGTCTGTACGCTCATTTCGCGCTGGTTCGGAAGATACTCGCGCAAAAATACCGTCAGATGAGGACCGAGCGGCGTCATTGCGAACCTCCTCGGTGTAGAGCCTCGGCGGCTTCTGCCACGTCATACAGCAGTTTCGGCGTAGCCTGCAGATACCAGTAAGTGTCTGAAACGTGAGCATGACCAAGATACGTACTGAGTGCAGTCATATGCCGCGCCACTGATTTACGATCGCCCGCACACTGCTCCAGCGACCGGACCGCAAAGGTGTGCCGTAGGTCCTGAATCCGGCAACCGCCAAGCCCCGGACCGGGGCGTAGCCCAGCCGAACGTGCCAGATGCAAAAACGTCTGGTTCATTGTGGGGTACGGAATCGCTGTGCCGCGTTTGGAAACGAACACATCCGTCGCGGTTGTTTTCATTCGTTCACGGGTGCTGAGGTACTGCTCTAATCCGTAACGTGCGGTCGCATGAAGTGGAACAAGACGGCTCTTCTGGAATTTCGTGGCCCGAATGAGCAGTCCGTCTTCGGTTATATCCGAGAGTTGGAGCTTCAAAGCCTCCGAAACCCGGAGCCCGGTGGAGGCGATCAGAGACAGCACTGTCCTGAACGTAACCGGCTGTATCGATCTCCTCGATGTGAGCTGCGCAGCCGTTTGCAGTAGACGCTCGATTTCGTCGTGAGTGAAAATGTGGCAGGTCCGACGCCTCTTTGGCGCGTGGCCGAAAGCATCGGTCGGAGGTACCTGATGTCGCTCGTTCTCCGCATTGAGTGAGCAGGCTAGGCGACGGACGGTGAGCAGGCGATCATAACGCTGACGGATCGACGGAGCATTTTTCGCCCATTCCAGAACTGTATCCGTTTGGATGAACCGCTCAGCCCGGCTTTCGGCGAAGGCGGCGAAACTGTGGAGCATGTATGCCTGGACCTTATACTTGAACCCCATGCTCTGGTACAACTCGATGTGACGATTAACAGCGTCGTTTAACATGATGGGCTCTCCTTTGGCCAAGGTTGCGCGATTTCCTGGAGGGTGGCGATATCGACCTTTGCATAGTGTGCAGTCGTATCCGGCGACTTATGCCTCAGAACGGTTCCGATCGCGTCCAATGTGGCACCACCCCGCAACATCATCGTTGCGACGGTGTGCCGGAGCAGATTCGCGCCATGCGATGGCGGATTCTCGATCCCAGCACGCCGGAGTGCGGCACGAACGATACCGGAAACAATCATTCCCGCTCGGAGCGGACGGAATGGTGCGTTTAAGCAGAGAAACACGCGGTCAATAGCAACCGGTGGGCGTGAATGTTCTATGTAATCCAGAACTGCGTCTCCGGCATCCTGTGGTAGAGGTAAACGGACATCCCTGCGTCCCTTCCCTCGCACCAACAGCGTGGCATCCTGCCAATCGATATCTGTTGGGCGCATGCTGGCAATGTCGCCGGCACGGAGCCCGAGCCGAAGCAGCAATAATACGATCGCACGGTCCCGCAATCCTTGCGGTCCGTCTTTGCCACAGGAGTCAATAAGGAGGGCTGCTTGATTGGCGTCGAGGTACCGCGGCAGAGAGGAAAGCTTCCACTCGGCCACGGTCGGAAGCATATGGTCGAGACCAGGTTGACATGAGCCATTCGTCGCGAGGAATCGCAAATAGACGCGGAGCGCTCCAACGATCTTTTTAGCTTGGGCGGGCCGACAGCCGCGGATCTGTTCCAGGATGACTTTGCGCACCGAGGCGGCGTTGTACACCTCGACGTCGGTGCCGAGCGCCGGCAACATTTTTGTGATCAGGCGTTCGTGCCGTTCTACGGTCACCAGAGCCAACCCCCGATGCCGGAGAAGCCAATCGCGAAAAGGGCTCAGGGGCGAAAGGATTTTGGTCCGTGAATCTGCACTCGCCCTGATGGCGCCCTGTTGCCGCAGATATTCGGCGAAGCGCTGAACACGAGCCAAATAATGACGTGAAAGGTGTTTCTGGGTGCGGCGTCCAGGCGTCCAGGACACTGGCAGCGATGCGCTGCGAACGCCTGGATGGTCTCTTCATTGATATTTGCGAAGTCCAGGCCGCTGGCTTCTACCCATCCACCCAAGTGAATGGCTGAGCTCAAGTAGAAGCTGATCGTCAATGAAGTGTAGCCGACCGAGGCCATCTCGGCGGCGAAACCCTCAAGATAACGAGCCGCACTCCCAGGATTCATGTGATGGGGTTGTGACAGAAGTTCAGAAATGTCCATGTAGTCCTCTCTCGACTGCCAGTCCTGACAGCCGCTTGAAGGCTACGTTATGCGGAGTTCGACACGCAGGCACAACGGCTTCCGACGAAGCAGAGCTTTGATCTCAGAGTCCTGTCTTGAAGAGACTCCGCATATCAATGGACGGCGCATATTTGCGGCAATCGATGGCTTCAATCGCAACCAGGATGCGGACCTGAGGTGCGATCTGAATCACGAGGCTGCTTCCCACAAAGCCCGGCTCAAGCCGGCCAAGTCCGCTGCCGTGGCGCCCTTCCAATGGATTCGCAGCTTGCCGTTCCGGCCTTCCAGTTCGATCGTGCACTCCGACGCGCCCACCGCCTGCGGGACCATCATCTCCACAAACGCCGGCGGCATCGTTTTGTCGGGCACAGGGCCGGTCGCCATCATGCGCCGCTTCAGCTTTCCGCCATCCAGGTGCAGGGCGTTGGCCGTCTGGTTGACGCCATCCCGACGGGCCACCTCGGCGACCGCTGACCACAGTTCGTCGGGGATGCGGGCTCTCCCCTCCCGCGTTTGCCTCCATTTCTCGAAGCTGATTCGTACCGCATCGAGGTCGAGAGTATCTGCCGATTTACTAGCTCTCATCATCAATCCTCCTCGCCGATCCTACCGGCGGAAGAATGACCTTACCAGTTATGCCCGGCGGATTTCATGCAGGCTTGCAGAAAACTCACGGAGAATCACGGCAAGACCATGGTCTCGGTGGACTTCTTCACCGTACCGACGATCCGGTTTCAAGTGCTTTACGTTTTCCTGGTTTTGGCTCACGATCGGCGCCGCATCATCCACTTCAATGTGACGGCGCATCCCACGGCCGAGTGGACGGTGCAGCAGCTACGAGAGGCTTGTCCCTTTGAGCAGATCCCTCGATATCTGTTGCGCGACCGGGATGGGATTTTTGGCAATGAGTTCCGGCAGGGCGTGAAAGCCATGGGAATCGAGGAAGTCCTCTCCGCTCCGCTCTCGCCCTGGCAACGAGCCTACGTAGAACGTGTGATTGGCACGATTCGCCGCGAGTGCCTGGATCACATGATCGTGTTCAACGAAGCTGCGCTGCACCGGCATGTGACGTCATTTCTGGCGTATTATCACGCATCTCGGACTCATCTGTCGTTGGGCAAAGACCCGCCGGAAACCCGGGCAGTGCAGCCCGCGGATGCCGGCAGGATAGTTACCATCCCGCAAGTGGGCGGGCTCCATCACAGGTACGAACGTCGCGCCGCCTGAATTCCGTGGATGCGGCGGTGCACCCTGAGACCGGTGTGCTGATCGCATGCCTGTCACGCAAAGATCCGCGACAGGCTTGTCACAATGGTCGGCCGCGACTGAGCTGCAGTTTGCTCGAAGCCCGGAGCATCGCGCGCCCAGTGGTTCGTCAAGCGGCTAAGTCGCGCATTTTCTGGGCCCGTTTGCTATTTGCGAGAGGCACAGGTTATCGCAACGTGGTGGCGCTCATGGGATCGAATCTCTCGTCCGATCAGGCGAGCCTTCAGCAGAACTACTTTCGGAGAGCCGTTCTGATGTTGGACCGCGACGAGGCTGGCCAGCGTGCGGCGAAGGCGATCAGAGAGCGGTTGGCATACGTCCTGGAGGTCGACGTAATCGCTCTGGAACAAGGGCAGCAGCCGGATCAGCTCGACTGGCGGGAACTGCACGGCTTGCTGGGTGGTTATGCCCGCGAATCGCGAGGAATGTCGCGGTGAACCCGGGAACTGTATGTACCGTGATCCATATGGCTCTCATGCCATAATATGAATGTGGCGTGGTCGGTTGAGATCAGCAACGAGTTCGAGCCCGAGTTTGACGCTCTTCATGAAGAGGTTCAACTGGAAATCTTGGCGCTCTCTCGCCTTCTGCAGACGTTCGGACCACAATTAGGCCGTCCTCGCGTCGATACGCTAAACGGTTCGCGCCACGCCAATATGAAGGAACTGCGCTTCACCGCCGCGGACGGACAGTGGCGGGTAGCCTTCGCGTTCGATCCGAGACGGAAGGCGATTCTTCTTGTCGCTGGCGACAAATCGGGCGTGGGGGAGAAGCGCTTTTATCGGGAACTGATCCGTAAGGCGGATGAGCGCTTCGACGCACACCTCGCCCATCAGAAGCGCGAAAGGAAGTGAAACATGGTGGTAAACGTAAACACCAAGATCCGGAAGCTGAGCGCGGCACAACGCAGGAAGGTTGAAGCGCGGGCGGAAGAACTGATCGCAGAGGAAATGACCCTACGCGAACTCCGGACCGCCCGCAAACTCACCCAGCTGCGGATGGCGAAGACGCTTGGCATCACACAGGACAGCGTGTCGCGGTTGGAGAAGCGAAGCGACCTTTTGCTGTCCACCCTGAGGAAGACGGTGGAAGCGATGGGCGGCGATCTATCCCTCGTGGCACGGTTCCCCGACCGCCCAGCGGTCGTGCTGGCCGGCCTGGCGGAATCCGAGCCGGAACCGCAGCGCCGACGGAGACGCGTACGAAAGTGATCAGCGCGGCCAGGGGCCTGAAAGACGGCGGCCGGGCTGTATACGCGAGTACACCACATATGAAAGTTGCGCAGAAACAACAAAGTGGCCGGGAGATGCGCACACTGGTAGAAATAACCGGAAACCTAAATATGTGTCCGAAGCTGGGCTGTTCCCGTGCGTTCGCCTCATCGAGGCTCCAGGTGCTCCGTACCCCGCGGGTGAGCGCTTGGTGGCGGCGATCTCCTCCCAGCATGAGATGGATCAGCACGAAAAGCGGCACAGCCGGTCCACGCACTCGGCGACTACCAGCAGAACCAGGTTGAAGAGCGTGGACAACTTCCGATCAAATCCACGGTACGGCGGCGGCGCCACGCGCGAAGATCTCGCGTATGCAATCTACGCGCTGGCCCATGGTGCCGATATCGACGTGCTAGTGATTGACGACTGCGCCATGGCGCCGCTGGCCGAGAATGAGCGTCGCGACTTCTGGGAGATCTGTGAGGATCGCTACCAGACGCGCTCGTTCATTCTCGCCTCGCAGCTGCCGGTGTCCCGCTGGCACGAGCAGATCGGCGATCCCACCGTCGCTGACGGGATTCTCGATCGTCTCGTCCATAACGCGCATTGCATCGAACTTCGCGGCGAATCCATACGCAAGCTTCGCGGCACCAAGACCGAGTAGTCGTCTGTCGGATCGCTCCCCGAGGGAGTGCTGTGGGGGCAAGGGGCCTCAAACGCCAGCCCCTTGCCCTCCACCCGATCCCCGCTTTCAACCCCTGCTGCCTTCGGATTCGTCTCCGACGCAGCATTTTCTAATCGAACAATGAGCCTGAACAGTGACGGAGAAACTGGACTCTGGGGTCTCCTTTCTGGTTTGTGTTGAGGGGTGGTGAACCTCTGGGGTGTGCAGTGCTCTCCGCGTTCTCTCTCCGCGCGTATGCGGCGCGGCTGTGGGCCGTGACATTATGCGCTCCTCTTCTGGCGGAAGGAGGCGAACAGCTTGCGTTTTGCCTCCTGCATGCTCCGCGCCGCAGCCGTATCACTTTGTCCATCGGCGATCCGAGCGAGATCCCGCAGGGTGACGCCGGGCCGCAGATAGTGCGCCACGTCAGGCAGTTACCGCAGAATCTCCCAAGGAGTGGCATACCACTGATACACGCGGCCGGTGCTTGCCTTTGGGATTCGTTTTCATTTCCGGAACTCCGCACGGCCGGTGGTAGTTCAAGTACGGATTGAAGTGCTCTTCGTAAAACTGTTGGAAGGACTCGGCGTGCTCTGAGGCAATATGGCCGTAGCCGATGTGCTTGCGAATGACCGCTCCGTTTTTGCTTTCCACGAGCCCGTTGTCATTGGAATGGCGAGGCCGCGATTTGGTCTGTTCCACCAGCAACTTGTCCAGGAGCTCGGCCACCGTGTGGTTGATGAACTCGCTTCCGTTATCGGAATGGAATCCGCTTAGCTGAAAGGGGAACTGCGCCAGCATGGACTCGAGCACTGGCAGCAGCCAGGCTTCGCGATCTGGGCCGTGGCTCCCACGATCTGCCATTGCGTGACTTCGTCTACCGCATGGATGTGATACACGCCCTTGACGCCGTCCAGGTCGCCTTGATGCACCGTATCGATGCGGATGTAGCCGGGACGGCCTTGTGGATCCGGTCTACGCCGCTCTCCAATGCCCACCGTCACTGGCCGCGTCTTCTCAAAATGCATTCGCCGCAGACGGTTCATCCGGCTTTTGCGCAGGTTATAGATGTGTGCCACCGAGATGAAGAGTGCCTCAAACATGATCGCGAAATGATACCAGTAGCCGACCAGACGTTCCATCCCCGGTAATCGCTTGAAGATCTCGGCCATTCCAACTGCCGGCGAAACGGCACCACCTGTGCGCCCCGTCAAGTTCTCACCCACTTCACCCAAGAGCAAGTCCAGGTTCACGGTATGCAGCCCAAGCCGGCTGAAAACTTCGGGAGCGCTGTTGATCGCGAAGTAGTCGCCAGGATACATAGAAGAGGCTGCGATCAGGGCCAGGAGTCCGACTAGCGACTCTGCTGCCATCGCTCCGTAGCCAATGAATCGGGCGTCCGTTTCTTTGTCGAGCATTTTCGGCGTGGTCCCGGAAGCCACGAGAGAGTGGAATCCCGAAATCGCGCCGCAGGCAATGGTCACAAAGAGAAAAGGGAAAAGATGGCCCTTGATGATTGGCCCCCACCATGGATAAACGCGGTGAACATTGGGAACCGAACGTCAGGGTGTGCGATCAGGATTCCGATGACGAGAAGTGCGATCGTTCCCAGCTTCACATATGTCGAGAGATAATCCCGGGCGCGAGCAGCAGCCACACCGGAAGAACAGAAGCGACAAAACCGTAGACCGCTATCAGGATGGTGATTCCATGGGGCGAGAACGAGAGCAAGCCCGCGAAGCGGGAATCCGCGAACCAGTGACCGCCGGCGACCGCGCCGCCAATAAGAGGACGACGCCGAAGATGCTAGTCTACTTTCCGGCGCAAAATTCAGCGGTTAAGTCCTTTCGATCGAGCGGCTGAGGCGACAGGTTTCTGCAAGGTCGTACAAAGTGCCGTCCTAAAACATTTTTGCCAGTCCATGTGTTTTTCTTCTTGACGGCCAAAACAGACAAGCGTATCTTAATAGTAAGTTATGCGTAAGCAGCAACAGCGGCTCATTGAGCGACTCCTTCGCGCTGCGGAAACCATGGTCCAAGGTGGCCTGTCGGAGACCTCTCGCCGTTGCGGCAATCCCGGTTGTATCTGTTATCGCGATCCCGAACGCTTGCATGGACCGCACCTTTACATCACGTACCGGGAGGACGGCAAGAGCCGCTCTTTATACGTCCCGCCAGAGCATGCCAAGACCGCTCGTCGAGCTCAACGAGCCTTTGCGGCCTTTTGGGAGATTGGCTGTTCTCTCGCCAAGTTGAACCGCGACCGCTTACGCAAACAGTGGCAGCAGGAGAAACAATCGCGCACGCCGGTCGGCGCGAGGAGGACTCCCCGTGATTGAGGCGCGCCGGCAGCAACTCCACTTCGGCGACGGCCTCATTGCGGAAGAGGTAAGTGATCTGCGCGAAGAGTGGATGAAACATGCCGACCAGGTGCTGGAAGACGAGCAACTGGTGGCAACCGTGTATGAGGCTCTGGCGAAACGTCATCCCAAGAGCCGCACGCGCGGACGCCATGGCACACCGGCGGAAATCGTGATGCGGCTCCTGCTGCTGAAGCATATCCGCAACTGGAGCTATGAGGTGTTGGAGCGTGAGGTCCGGGCCAACTTGGTGTATCGCGATTTCACGCGCGTGGGAGCGGCGAAGGCGCCCGATTGCAAAACCATGGGCCGCTGGGGACTGGCGCTGGGGCCCGAGACGGTTGAGAAGATTCATGCACGCGTGGTGGAGATTGCCCAACAAAATCAGGTTGTGAAGGGGCGCAAAATGCGCCTGGATACGACGGTAGTGGAGACGAATATCCACTATCCGACCGACAGCAATTTGCTGGGTGACGGGGTACGTGTTCTGATCCGCGCGATGAAGCGGATCGCAGAGATCGCCGGGCAGCAGGGAGCCAAGCTCCGCGATCGGAGCCGGAGCGTGAAGCTCCGCGTGCTGGAGATTGGACGCATAGCGCGCACCAGAGGTGGACCGAACCGGGAGCGTTTGCAGCAGGGATATGAGAAACTCCTGTCCACGGTAGGCCGCGTGGTCGGCCAGGCCAAACGGTTTTCCGGCGAGATAGTTGAAGGAGTGAAACGATGCGCGGACGTGATGCAGCAGGCCGCTTTGGAAGGACTGCGAAAAGAACTGGATACGTTTGTGCCGAGGGTGCAGCAGGTGATGCGGCAAGCCAAACAGCGGATCTTCGACGATAATATGCACGTAGCCGAAAAACTGGTGAGTATCTTCGAGCCCACTACCGAAATCATTCGCAAAGGCAAGGCGAGCAAGCCTACCGAGTTTGGCAAGCTGGTCAAAATCCAGGAAAGCGAAAATCAGATCATCACCGACTATGCCGTCTATGAAAAGCGGCCCAGTGACTCAGAGCTGGTGATCCCGGCCCTCCAGGCGCATGAGAAACAGTTGGGCTGCGTTCCCCGGCTGGTGGCGGGCGATGCCGCATTCTACTCAGCCAGCAATGAAGCCGCTGCACACGACAAGGGCGTGAAGCGGGTGTGCATCCCGAATCGGTCCACCAAAAGCACCGAGCGGAAGCGCGAGCAAAAGAAGCGCTGGTTCAAACAAGGCCAGAAATGGCGGACCGGCTGCGAGGGCCGCATCAGCGTGTTGAAGCGGCGACACGGCCTTCGACGTTGTATTTACCGCAGCGATGCCGGTATGAAGAGGTGGGTCGGACTGGGCGTGATCGCGGACAATCTCTACCACCTCGGAACGGTGTTAGCCGAACGCAAAAAACCGACTTTTTGAAGTGGACCAAAATCAATTACTTGACTGCCCGGCGGGACGACCGTCGGGCAATTTGCTATTTCTGACACCGTGCGCCGGTGCTCGGTTCATATCAAAAAACGAATTTTGCGCCGGAAAGTAGTCTAGTGTAGTGTCCAACACTTAACTAGACAGTACGATCCGGTTCACAGTATCCTGAGAGGCGTGGGAAGGTCGTGTCAGATCTCCGAAGCGGAGCACCAAAGACTCCAGCAGTGGACTTCGGCGCACGGCACTCCCCAGCAGGTGGCTTTGCGTTGCCGTATCGTTCTGGCTGCCGCTGCTGGCGAGTCCGATGTCTCCATTGCGAAACGGCTTTCGGTCAATCGAAATACTGTGATTCTATGGCGAAAGCGCTTCGGTGACGAAGGCTTGGACGGTCTGTGGGACGTCGCTTGTCAGCGCCGGAATAAAATGACAGCATTTCCGCCGGTTTGGTAGTCCGGGAAGAGGCCCAGTGGCGGGGACGCGGTAAGCACTTTACATGAGATTCTAAATTCTGCTTGGCCGAACCAAGGCGCCGGCGCTACCATCGAGATTGCGCCAACTGGTCAAGCTCTCGCGGACGGAATATCGGACGTGCGCGGCGTTCTTGATGCAGGGCCTCGACGCCCAGCGCGTTCTTCGCCTGTATGACCTCACCAAGGCCCAGCTCATCGCGCCCAATTGGGCGTACTCTATAGCGGGCAATGTCAACGGCTCCGAAGAACACCACCTGGTGATCGAATCGGCCCGGCCGGACACCAAACGCGCTCGCGGTTCCACTGCTCCCGCTCTCGCTGACGGCGCGGGAGGGTGCCATATCGAGTAGCCGCCGCCGCTTCACCGCTCCCAGACTACCTTGTCGCGCACATCGAAAATCGGCAGCGTGAAGATGTGGTTGTGTGTCTCGCCGTCAAATCCGTCGCTCCGCTTGACGTCAAAACCGGCGAAACTGCTGCTCTTCCAAACCGGCGCTAACAGTCGCTCCGGGTCGTGGCCGAAAGCCCATCTATCAAATCGACAAGATTGCCAGCATCGTGGATGCCACGTTGCAAACTAAACCTCCGGGAATGACGCATTGGAGTTGCCGGACTATGGCGGAGAGTCAGGGCGTCAGTAAGTCCACCGTCAACAATATTTGGCGCGCTCACAATATTCAGCCGCATCGCACGGAAACGTTTAAGCTGTCCCGTGATTCGAAGTTCCTTGAAAAGATGACGGATGTCGTGGGACTGTATCTGAATCCACCGCAACAGGCGATCGTCCTGTGCGTCGACGAAAAGAGTCAGATTCAGGCGTTGGATCGCACACAACCGGGTTTGCCGATCAAGAAGGGTCGATGCGGTACGATGACCCACGACTACAAACGCAACGGTACCACTACACTGTTCGCCGCCCTGGAGACTCTAGAAGGTAAGGTCGTGGGCGAATGTCATCACAGACACCGACATCAGGAATTTCTGAAATTCCTACGTCGGCTCAACGCCGAGTTTCCGGGAGACGTTCCCTTGCATCTCATCATGGATAACTACGGGACGCACAAGCACGCAAAAGTAAGGGCCTGCTGAAGCGCAATCCCCGTTTCGTGCCCCACTTCGTTCCCACCAGTTCCAGTTGGATGAACCTCGTCGAGAGATGGTTCGGCCATCTGGATAGCCAAGCTATCCGTCGCGGCGTCTTCCTCAGCGTGGCCGACCTTCAGGCCGCCATCGACGCGTTTCTCACGGCCTGGAATCAGGATCCTAAACCGTTCGTGTGGACCGCGACCGTCGAGTCCATCCAGGAGAAACTCACTCGCTGCCGCCAGACCCTGGAGCAGATTAAGCCCGGTTGCACCACTCCCAAATCCAGAAAGCAGAAGAAACGACCTGTCTAGTTATTTCGAAGACCCTACACTAGGTTTCGAAAGAGCCTTACCTTTTTTGCGCAGTTCGTGTAGCATCGTGGCACGGGCTGATCCGGCGGTGTCAAACGAATCGCAATCACTCGGCGCCTGGCAAAAGGCATGACAGCGGATAGGCCTGCAACGGAGAGAAAACGATGAGCCTCAAAATTAATGTGCGCGAGAATCCCGAAGCGGTGATTCTGGATTTGGACGGACGCGTCAGCCTCGGTGAAGCTCTTTCCGATTTGAGAGATTCGATCCGCGAATCACTCACCGGAGATCAGAAGAACATCCTGTTGAACCTGGCTGATGTGAGCTACATCGATAGCTCAGGGCTGGGTCAGTTGATAGGCAGCTATGCCACGATCACAAGCCGCGGCGGACAGATGAAGCTGCTGAATTTGCAAAAGAAGGTACACGACCTTCTGCAGGTGACAAAACTTCTGACAGTGTTCGAGACCTATACGAGCGAGCAGGCGGCACTCAGGAGCTTCGCCAAGGGGAGGTAAGGGGCTGGCACCCAGATCGGCAGGACGTATCAGGTACGGGCGGCTCACCGAAAAAGACCAGGGAGAGGCGAAGCCAGGGCCGCGGCGTGCCAGCCTACCTACCAAATATAGGGGACCAGTCGATTGGGAACCTGCTTTGCGTACGCCAGATACCCGGGTAGTTCCCTCTGTAACATCCGATCTTCGAGATATGTCCGAACTGCGAGGAGTAGCAGGATCAGGAGAGCGGGAATCAACGCCGGTCGTGATCCGAGTGCGAATGGCGTCATTAATGAGTAGAGTCCCGCGCCGGTATACCCCGGGTGCCGCACCTTGCGATACGGTCCGGAGTCGACCACATGGTGCCGCCGCTCGGTCTGAATGCGAACGGTACTCGCAAAAAAGCGATTCGAAGTCATCGCCCAAAGTGTCAACAGGCCGCCTGCGCCCCCAACAATAAAGGCCAGCACCACGAGACCGATCGGATGTGGTTCCGTCCAGCCGAATCGTGCGTCTAATCCGGCGACAATCCACATGCTCAGAGTGCCGGCGATCGTGATCATTGGCGCCAGCCATTTGTCCCATGACTTCGTGCCTGGTTGCATGCGCGAGCGCTCAACCAGTAAATCCGGCGAGATGCGCCGCAATACGACGAATGTCGTGACGATGATTCCTACCGTCATGGCGATGTACGCCCAGGCTGCCCACCAGTTGAAGCGTCCCGCACATCCGAACAACACCGCCGCGAACACTATTGTGAACACCAGGTTCCTTTGGATCCAACGCCGTATCTCTGCGGCGTCCAAAGCGCGCTGACAAGCTGGGGCAGACATGTTACTCGGCTTTCTTGAGTACTACTTCCGTACTCCAGTCGCCGCCCTCGGACGATAACGTGATCTTCATCGCGTTACCCTCGACTTTCCCCTTCGCCAATAACGTTACCGGGGCTCCTTGCCATTCCGAGGCAATCGTCAGGGAAATGTCGCCGTCCTTCAGTTCTCCCTTTGTGATCGGACGAGGCTCACCTTCGGCTCCCGACATGGTTCCGGTAATGTTCTGTCCGTCCGCCTTTAGGTTAAACACCACATCCCGGCCACTCTCCGCCATTTGGCCGGTCCACTTACCCGAGATGTCGGCTGCATATAGCAGGGGAAGCAGACAAAAGACAAGCGCACAAGCAACTCGCTTCATGGTCCGGAGCGTATCACAACGGTGCGTCGGGCGATAGCCCTAACGGCGGTGTTTGGCGGTGTTCGGGAACGAGCCGGGTCGGATTGCGGGTCGAATAGACTACCAAAGGCACACAAATGGCGCGTCTATATTGACGCAAAAAACCGCAGTAATGAGTACGAGTCTTAATGGAATACTTACTGTGTCGCTGTACCGGAGTAAGTGGAATTTCTACACAGCAGGCCAAGAATAGTTCCGTCTAAGTGGTTGTGCCTTGTACCTGCTTTCATCTGGTCCGGTAAATGCATCGGTGACAAATAGTGGAGGAGACACACAATGTTCACAGCGCTTCAGCGCGTGGGGGATAGTATCGCAAAGCAGTGGTGTTCTATCATGCATCCCGATCCGATGTGGCCGGTTGCAGGAACTTATCAATGCCCGCGCTGTCAGCGCCGTTTTCCGGTGCCGTGGGAGCAGCAGCAACAGGCAAAGGGCCTGGTACCACCCCAGCCGGAGTACTCGGAAGCCGTTCTGAATCGAGTGGCAGAACGGCTTCATGCCTGATTCAGGCGCCGGAATTACGCGCCGCAAGCAGCTTTTGTACGCCTGCCATCACAGCGAACGCATCCGCAATGTAGACGACATCCGCTTTTCCGCGGGCCCATCCGCAGTTGGGATCGAGATTGACTGCACGTCGTTCCTTGATGAATCGCCAGCCTACGACGTGCGGCTCCTCGCCGTGACAGCACGTAGCCAGGCCCTTCGGATGGCGCGGCGTCGCTCCCGTTTGCCCCACCTGATTCAGATGTGACAGGAACGGCAATACGGCTTGCCCTTCACCGCTTATATCGACCAGCGACTTACTCGAGCCGAGCGATGCGTTCGCATCTTGGACGAAAGAAAGAATCAATTCGCCCGCCTCTCGGACGTGCACCTGCCCATCTTTCTGTTTCTTCGTCCACCCTGCGCCCGCCACAAACAGCAGTTTGGCGTCGGGCCGAATCGTCTGTTGCTCCGTCTTCGGCGATTGCCGGCCCACAACTTGCGTTTGCAATAAGGCCGGAGTGAGCTCAACATTCACAGCCTCAACTGCTGCCGGTGCAGGGTCGCCGGTGTAAGCAGGCGCGCAGCCCGCTTCGACCAGCAGAAACCAGGGCCGCGCCGCACGCTCCAAAACCGCTTCGATGCGCTGCCGGTAATACCATCGCGTAATTTTCAGGTCCGGAGAAATGTCGGTGATGTGCGTATCGATTCTGCCGGACAACCGCTGCGCGACGCCGGGAAGAACGCGGGCCCAACGCGAAGTATGCGGCGCAATGACAAGGGTGGCATCGGCCGCTCGAGCAATAGCCTCAGCAGCGGCCGCATCGGTCGCATAACGGCTCTCCGCGAAGGGTTCTCCGGCAACTGCGACAATGCGAGCCGCGCCGGAACCGGCAATACTGTTCGCGGCGGCTTCAACGTTGCCGCCGACCAAACCCGCGAAAAGCGTTCCTCCGATCGCGCGCGCCGCTTCTAAAGCCTCGAGCGCCGCATTGGTCAACGATCCGTCGGCTTCCGTGTGTACCAGAAATAGAACTCGTTCTGAACTCATCGTTACTCCGTGACGATCCAATCCACGATTTCCCGCGCGACCTGCTCCACCGGCATGTCCTTGACAATGCGCGTATCGCGCTGCTGCTTCGGCAGTTCGGCGCTGACGAACTTAGCGCTCTGGGCCAATTGCGCTGCTTTGGCTTTTTGAAGCGACGGCATGATGGTCCTCATATTCTGCATGCCGACTTGCGGATTGTTCGGTGGTTCACCCAGGTTCCCCGTTGCCCACCCCAACACCGCCGGGGGGCCGCTGCAAACAGAGACCTGGTGCTGCCCTCCTTCAACCCGCTCGAGAATGCGAAGCGATCCGTCCTCCTGCACCTGCAGTTCGTCGACACCCTGAAATTGGTCGATCACCCCGAGCCGCTCTCCAACCATTTGCATCGTTGTTCCGGAGCCACGCGACGCCGACTCCCACCCGCCGAACAACAACAGTCGCGAACGATCGAGCCCCTGGATGCCCTCGATCGCCTGCGCGAGCGCCGCCGCGACCTCGAAGGAATCCGCAAATCCTCCCGCCGGCGCGTCGAGCGCAACAAGTTCCAGCGGGACGCGCTGTGCGATCGTCATCATCACCTGTTGCAGCTTCGCTCTCGGCGCAAGACTGACCAGCCAAACTCGGCTGCCGCTATGTCCTTTTGCGAGATTTGCCGCCTCGTAAAGCGCGTGTGCAGACCATGGATCGAGCACCGCCGGCAATAGCATTTCGTTTTTCAGCGCCGGCCCGTTCGGACCGGTGACAGGTTCCAACGTCTGCAGCGGGTCCGGCACAATGCCGCCGCAGACCACGATGTGGTATGTGTTGCTCATCTCGTCTTCTTTTTCAGTTCAGTTCTCAACCGAGTGCAGTCCGCCGCCTCCGGCGTGGAACTCGATATTCGTTTGTCCGCTGTGGTCCAGCTCCCGCGAACAGTTCCATAAGCAGGCGCCGCAGTGAACGCATTTCTCGCGGTCGAATAACGGCGCGCCACCGCCTTCTTTGTTCGGCCCAATTGCTTCACCGGAACAGATTTCAACGCACACCTGCGCGCGGCACGTCTGGCACAACTCAATTTTGAGAAACTCGACATGGTCCTCAAACCCGGGTGCGCTCTGGACCTTGCCGCCCATGAGAAGGGCGTCCTGATGGCTCACCAGCAGTTGACCGTCGTAGGGAATCGCAGGCCACCCGATTCGGTCCATGAAGCGGTCGTGCAAAGGAACACCATCGGCTTTGGATCGCTCGACGATCGAGGCAATCTCTTCCCGTGGAATGCGGTCCGCAAAGTAGTCTTCGATCGAAGGCAGGCGTTTCGACGTGGGCTTCGGATGATCGTGAATTACGATCTGTCCCTGGGTGATTCCCGCCAGCCCCATCCCGATCAAGCCGCCGACGAAGCCGCGCTGGAAACCACTTCGGGCGTGTTCGGCGACTCGTCCTTCTTTCTCCACCCAGCTTGCGCGACGGCGCGCAACGTATGTGCGCTCCAGGTTCTTGCGAGTGAATGGAGCGTTCTCTTCCAGCAACTCCGCAACACCCTCAGCGAGTTGAATACCGGTTGTCCAGGCTTCGTCCACCCCGGAACCGGTCAGCACATTCGTACTTCCCGAGCCCTCGCCGATTCGCGCGTAGCCGTGGCCCGCAAGGAAAGGTTCACCACGCCGTCCGGACTCCAACAGGCTTTTCGCTCCCCAACTCCGAAGCCGTCCGCCCTTCACATATCGCTCGATGTAAGGGTGTTGTATAAAATGCTGCAGGTATCGGTAGGAGGTGCGGACCGGGTTGTCGAACCACGATGGAACGAAGATACCGGCGGAGGCGAGCCCGTCCGGAAGGACGTAAAAGAATCCGAAGATTTCCGGTTCGGGGTAGCCGAGCGTGTGAAAAACTGTGCCGGGCGCAAGATCCACACCATCCGGTAGTTCGACTACCATCTTCGAGCCTACCGCCCATTCGTTCCGGTTGAAGTCAGGCGGAGTGCCGAATGCCTCATCGATCTGTCGGCCGACCGGCCCGACCGGTCCGTCACCCACAACCGTGAGTTTGGCCCGTATATCCATTCCGGGCATCCCGTTTTGTTCCGCAAGCCGGACGCCCACCACCGCGCCATCTTCAATTAATGGCAACGCCACGGGCATACCCGGCCAGATCTGCACCATGCCGCTCATCATCAACTGCTCGCCGGCCCATTGATTGAACTGCCCGATGGACAACACCAACCCGCCGGTTTTGTGCAGAAACTCGGGCGTGTATGGTAATTCGACGGCTGAAAACTCGGGCTTGCGGACTGTACGAATTGCGAGGTCTAGCGCTTTGACCGACGATTTGCGCCGGCTCGCTCCGATGGGATCGAGGAGGTAGAGCACCTTCTCGTCGCGCACCTCCGCGGCCATCGGGATTCGAGTCACGTCCAACGAGGGGAACGATTGCCGGATGCCGCGCGCCCTCGTTACGACGCCGGACACGCCGAACCCCAGGCCTTCCGCGCGCTCGTAACAGATCACCTGCGGAGGGTTGGACATTTCCGCGAGTTTCGGCGCAAGCGTCGTCAGGAACCCGCCCATCGCCGGACCGAATCCGACGCAGACGATGTCGACTTCCATAGCCGGTCGATCTGACATGGGCGCCTCCTCAGGTTTGCTCCGTCTAGACGGGATAGTCGAGAGCGGCGGGAATCATGATCTTGGTCAAGGCTTCCGCGGCGCGATCCTTCGCGAGTTGCGAGCCGGTGAGACACGAGTCGAGTTTCGTCCGCAGGCGGCTGAACTGGTCGAGCCCTTCGAAACGGGCGCATGGGCCCGCCTTGGTGGGATGCGAACCATCACCGTCGACAACATCCACTGCCACGCTGGAGATACCGGGGATAAGACTCTCCAGCGCAACCAACTCGTCCTGGTGATAGCAGCCTTGATAACTCTCGTCGTCCCACGCCGGATGGCTGTTGTAGCCGAACACGAGTTCGGCGCAGATCCGCCCGACTTCACCAGCACTCCTTGCCGTTTGTACGTGGCACAGATCGTTGAAGAACTGAAGTGTTCCAGCCAGACCTTCAGCGACCACTGGGTTTTCCGGACCGCGGCGTTCGAGTTCGAGCACATCGAGTATGAACGACCGCGACGCCAGCAGCCAGCACAGCGCGTCGGCCAGCGGGAACGTCACGCCTTGACGGTTGCTGTGATAGAGAGTGGCGCCGTCGGCGTCCTTCGCCACTTGTAGATGTTCCACTGTCCAAAGCCACATTTGCATGGCCGTCGCCAGTGCGCAGGCTCCGGTTCCAGGCCGGCGCGAGGCGATGTCGCGCAGTTCGCGGATCATGTCCCTGTATTGCGCAAGGAATACCTCGTTGACCATGGTCACCGACAGTTGCCGGCGCTGTACCGCCTCGGGTCCTTCATAGGTGGCCTCCAGCTGCGCGTCCATCCACTTATGCCCCAGGAAGCCCGGACAATCTTCGGTAATCCCGTACCCGCCCATAAGACTCACCGCTTCCCGCATGGTGTTGGCGCCATGGCCGGTATTCCATAGCTTGCAAGCTGGGCAGTACACGTTCGCGAGCGAATCGAGCAGCACGAATTGCACGAGTGGATCGTTCTCGAGTTCGGCCAGACACTGACTGTCGCGGCGGGAGGGCAGAGCGTTTTTCAACGCCAGATATTCGAGCGCATCCTTTTGTACTTTCCGCAGCGCTTTGAAGGCGGCTGTTCCGCCGCCAACGCCGCGCCCGGCGAGGATCCGGTCCTTCTCTTTCTCGAGTGGGTCCAGTTCATCAAACAGACGCGCCGCCGCGAATCCGAGTGATGCACTCGCCTCTCCGGTCGACCAGACCTGAATCAACCGGTGGAGGGTATCGGCTTTCTGCTGTAACCCGAGTTCGTACCGCGGAGATCCGGGTTGAACGGCGCCGCTGCCGCGGAAGCGGTCGCGATGATATCGGATCAGCGGTTCAATCGCTGAAAGCAGTTTCGCCGAGGTCATGATCGCGACGGTCACGCGCGTGCGCCGGAAAACCGCTTCGATGATCTCGCCGTGGCTATAGTTCGGGACGATGACTCCGTCTTTTACGGTGTATCCACCGATGATCCGGCTGGCCGGAACGCGTAGGCGGAATACAGGGTCGCACGTGGAAGAAAGTTGATGAACCAGCTTTCGCGTCGGGGTGCCGCGGTCGTAGATGCCGGAATCGGTTTCCTCCAGGATCACCATGCAGCTTCCTTTGATACGCGGATCGTGCGAATCGACGGCGGCGCTGACGAAATTCGCGAACCCCATGTTCGTGATGAATCGCCCGCGCTTGTCGACGTCGAGAATGGGCTCCTGTCCGTCCTCCCATTCGGCGACGCTTACGCGTCCGGCCAGGAGCCCGGTCTCGACACCGACGAAAGGAAGCGGCTCTGTCAGGCAGAAAGCTCCGCGCCAAACCTCGCGATCTTCGCCCGGCTGCGGCGGTGCGCAGCGGCCGAGATAGTACGCCCGCTGCTCGTCGGTTCCCCGTTCGTGAATCGGGGAGAGCGCGAGACAACCCGCTAGACTTCCTGTCGCGGAGCCGGCGTCCACCCAAGCGAGTTCGTACGCGATCAAAGCGAGAACGAGGTTCTTGGGACCCACGATGTAGCCGCCCTGCTCAGGTTCCATGAAAGCGCTGGTGATGCCGGCGGCGTCGAAGTCGGCCAGGAGCTGGTTCTTTTCGGCAGTCCACTCGTGGGTGTTGCGTCCGCCGCCTGCGACCAGCCGGGCAATCGAACCTCGGGCCACTGAACGCGTCGCTTGCACCACCATCTGCAGATCGAGCCGGTCGGCGAACCGCCACATAATCTGCCGGATGTCATCGCCGGGAAGCGTACGGATGAATTCAATCGGACGTTTGACTGCCGTCGCCATTAGGCCAACCTCCTCGCGAACTCTCTTGGCGGAGCAATCGATCTGCCAGCCGTAAGTCATTGGCTTGATTGATCAATCGAGAATCATGGCGAGTGGGATATAGCCCGGGGCATCAGAGATTGGGGGATTTGCACCACGGTCTGGAGCACCTCCGCGACTGGGGGAACTTCCCCAATATGTTCGGTGTTTAGAAGCGCGGAAGCCGCAGGTCGAAGAGTGCGCGGAGAAATTGGAAAGCGATGCCGGCGACCGCTCCCATGGCCGCGACCCAAATAACCCGTGTCACGACGCCGTTCATGAACTCGAATCGCAGAATCAGAGCTGCCAACAGTCCGCCGCAAAACAGGTAGACGTTTACCAGATTCTGCCCGCTGATATTGATGAAAGCAATCAAGGCAACGTAAAACACGAGGGGCAGATTGCTATCGAACCTGCCTTTCGCCAGGAAGCTTAGCGTATAGATCGCAAACGCAATCAGCAGCAGGATTACTACGTTGAGTGGTGTCGCTTGAAATCCCAAGGTTCGCCTCTCGAAAACAGAGACGGTGATCGGCGATCTGAAACCGCACCGCCTGGACAACGAACGCTCCACTTGAACGAAGCGTTCGCGCTATCCCCATTTTGTCGCGGAAACCCGCCGCGTTGACGATTGAAAGGCCGGACGCCGGCTTCCCGGAATTGCTTCCGAACCGGCGCCGCTTCTCTCCGACATTCGCGCTGCGTCTTCATCTCGGACAAGTCCCGTATGGGTCTGCGTCGGGCGAGTTTCGTTCGCGCCCTAGAACACCAAAAAACTCAACCCCACATTCACGACGAAATCGTGCATCAAACCACCCAATGTTGAGCCGTCCGCCGCCGCGATTACTTTGCCGGGAAACGGCGTTATGAAATCGTGCGCTTCGATGCGAAGCCCAACACGTCTCGAATTGATCTTCACTCCGGCACCGACACTCAGCAACGGCCGTGTATCCAGAGTTTTCGTCAAAAGTGCGAGCTGGTTCAGGGGCTGCGAAGCAACCTCTTCTCCCGTCCCGCGATACATCTTCACACCGCCTCCAAAGGCGATGAACGGCCGGACTCGCGCCTCACGCGGAGCCGTGTGCAGCAACAGATCATAGTGGAGGGCGTGAGCCTGGCCCGCAAACGAAGCCTTGGTGCCGCCAGAGTTGAGTAGAAGATCGCCCATTTGAAAGTCGTACCGGATCTCACCACCCCACCGATCGTTGTTGTTATTTGCCAACCACGCACTGGCCAGCAGACCGTTCCCAACCTTGGCAGAGCCGGATAGGGAACCGCTCTGGACGTCCTTCGACGTATAGAAACCACCCCCGGCGCCACCGCCGAACTCCCATTTCTGGGCAAGCGCCAACGGTGCCAGCGAGATGACGAGTGAAACAAACAGAGCATTTTTCATAAAGTTCCTTCATTCCTTTTGAGACCGCGACCACTATTCGACGACGCGTACGTTGAACGAGGTGGCGCCGCTGCCCTGAGTGATACTCAGCGGCACACCGATTCCCGTCGGTGTGTTCCGCGGAACAGTAACGTTGATTTGATACACTCCCACTTCGCCCGGTGTGAGCCCGGCATAAGAGACCGGCAGCGATACTCCACCCAACGTGACCACAGGCACCACAAGGGCGATCGCCAGCGGGTCTATGGGACCAGGCAAACCTGCTTCTAACGCCGGGGAAGTCTGTCCCAGTCCAGTCAGGTAAATCGTCAACGAATCGCCATGATGAACCGGATTCGAGGTTGTCGCGATCGTCGCGTTGGCGTTGCGGATGACCGTCGGGATCAGCGAATCATAATTTTCGACGCTCGCGCGGAACACACTTGGCGCACCGGCCTGAATGACGAGATTGTAGTTGTCGCTGACGCCGCCCGGCGTGCGGAGGATCAGCGTGACTTCGCCGGTAGCCTGGAACGGCAACTGAGCATTGATCTGTGTCGGCGAGGTGAAGATCAGCGGTACCGGCAATCCGTTCACTGTCAGGCAACTGTCGCCCAGGGCCGTCGGCAACGGGACCTCTTTCGTTGCGAGATTCACCGGGCTCAAGTCGGCTCCAAACAGTGTGATCAGACCTCCCGGCGCGACCGCCGAGGTCAGATCGGCCGCGTTCACGACTCGGTCGATCTTGGGCGCAGCGACTGATTCGTCGTAGGTCCACGGGAGCACCGTGAATCCGGAAACCGTCAGGTTCACGATTACCGACCGGCTATACAGCGGCGCAACGGTCCGAGTAAATGCGTAGGTATCGTTGCCGGTTAGCGGCGCCTCGGCCATCCGCGTGGCGCGAATGCCCAAGCCGGTGGCCGTGTCTACGCGTTCGATGACACCCGGACTCGACGCATCCGGGGCGGTTGTCCGGAATCCGGCCTGATCCACGAATGCGAACCCGGAGGATTTGCTCGCTCCCGCGTCGAGTTTCGCAGTCTGCACGAGCGACGAATTCAGCAGAACGTCGCCCACGAAGTACTGGTTGAAACTCGAAGCTGCATAGGCGCCCTTTAGCGATTCGAAATCTTTCCGCATGACGGTGAATGTGTCGGCGTTGGCGTTGTACAACATCACCGTTCCGTCGGCGGAAGCGCCAAAGATCGTGGAGCCGTTCGGGGAGGCCGTAAGATTCGTGTTTTCGTTAATGTCGTTCTTGAATACACCCAGAGACGGCAGCGCGAACGCAATCCGCGACACGAGGTCGACGCGGTCGATCGTATGAACCGGCCCCGCTACACGACAGGCTGCCAATATGGCTTTTGCCGACGCAGCTACCGAACGGGGGTAGTGCCCTCCAGGCATGATGATCGGCGGCAGCGGCTGCAGCGTCTCCAGGTCGTACACGGGAATGATCTGCGCGTCGTTGCTCCCGATCAACAGGTATCGTTGATCGAAAGTGATCGCCATCTGAGTCGGCACATTCGACGTCCTGAGCGTTGTTATCAGAGTGTTATTCGAGCCGTCGAATACAAGTACCTGGTTGGTATCCTGCCGCAAAATGTAGAATCGATCGCGCACGGGGTCCGCCAGCAAATCGACGAGCGTCCCCGGAACGTTTACAAACGTGCCGCGCTGATCGGGCTCCTTGAGGTTCACGAGCACACGGATGTCTTTGGGGATGTTGACGGCCTGTGAAGAGGACAGTGTGACCGTAGCGGCAACCGTCCCCTTCTGATTTTGGAAGACGTTCGGGTCAGCCGAGATGCGGACCGTCGCCGGCGTATTTCCGCTCGACGGCGAAATCATAATCCCATTTGTTGTCGTCGACAGAGAAAACGGCGTCTTGCGACCACCGGGGTCCGTGATGAGCACCTGTTGCGATACGACACGACGGTCGCAGAAGTTGCCTCGAAACACGACGTCTTCGACCGAGGCGACGACGCGCGGTGTGGTCTCGAGCCGGCCCACCGGAAGGATCATGACGCCGCTATCGGAGACCGCGTACATCGAGGTGCCATCGCCCGAAAGCAGACTCTTTCCCGCAAGATTCTCGGGAAGGCGCAATCGCTCGCGAACGGCCAGATTGTCGGCATCGACAATCTGCAAAACCGGGGCTTGTCCCTTCCCGAGTGTCTGGTCGGGGATCTGCGCGTAAATGAGTCCCCGGCTCGAGTCGATCAGGTGACTGCCTATATTGAGATCGCCGCTCGGGTTCGGAAACTCGGCGACAAGATTTCCAAAACGATCGTTCAGAGTCCAACCCGAGGTGTAATAGCTTCCATCCCGATTAACGCTGACGACGCGAGGACCTTGTTCGGGCGTTGACACGTAATGCACAACGGCAAGGTGCTGTTGATTCACGTCGTAGCTGAACATGAACGTGTCAGTCAATCCGTACATCTTGAGACCGTCACCGGAAACACCGATTGATGCCGCGACGATGTTCGGTGGAAATGCCGGCCCCGCCTTGTCCGGAAGTGACTTCGCAGTGAGCCCCGAGACGGTATCCAACACTTGGGTCGTACCCAGAACCGGATCGAACAGGATGAACTCTTGCGAAGTCACCACAAGAGCTCGCCCGTCCAGTCCGAAAGCCACGCCGAGCGGCGGATTGGCGAGTGCAAAGGTCTGCTTTCCGCGCGTCTCGAGTTCGATAACCGTCAATGCGTTGGCGGGCGAAGCCGGCGCGACGAAGTTACCGTAATGGCCGACGACCAGATAGCGACCGTCCGGCGACAATGCGAGCGATGCGGGTTGCGACGCCACATTGATCGAGGTCTGAATCGTATTGCTCGCCAGCGACATCTGTTCGATGCGATTCGCCGTAAAATTCGCGATGTATAGATACCCGCGCGATTCATCGAGCGCCAGATCGGCTGCCGCGCCGCCGATGGCGACCACTTTTCCGAACGTACCCGACGCGGCGGGAACGCCCCAACTCGACGCGATCAACAGCGTCCAAATACAAGACCTGCGAAACATAGCAACTCCTGGCAACTCCTAAAACCGCCGGAAAATGCCTCAGCCCGGCAAACTCAATAAAATTTCCTAGCTTCAGGTTCGAAGGAGGCACCGGAGACCGGCGGCCTCCCCCGATCTCCCGTGTCTATTCCGGGCTTTTCTTGCGACGAAGAACGATGAGCCCCAGAAGCGCTGCGGCAATTACCGCACAAACGATCCGAACCAATCCGCTATCCATTCGTTTTCTCCTTTCGAAGCGAACTCACATGTTGTTCATCATCGGGATCAACTCCCGAATGATCTTGACTACAACCGGCCCCACGCTCACCACGAACAACGACGGCAAGATACAGAAAAAAATGGGGAAAACCAGCTTGACGCCGAGTTTTGCCGCTTTTTCTTCCGCGATCTGCCTGGCCTGCACACGCATATAATCGGCATGTTGGCGCAAACTCTGTGCAACGCCGGTCCCAAATCTGTCGGCCTGAATGAGTACAGCGACAAGTTTTTTCAGGTCGTCGGAGGCCGTGCGTTCGGCCAGGTTGCGCAAAGCTTCCACGCGGCGCTTCCCGGCCTTCAATTCGAGGTTCACCAGACCGAACTCCTCGCTGACGTCCGGATGAGCGTGCTCCAGTTCCTTCGATACCTGTACGATGGCCTGGTCGAGTCCCAGACCGCTCTCCACACAAACCACGAGAAGATCGAGCGCGTTCGGTAGACCCCGCGAAATTTCCTTCTGCCGTCGCCGCGCGGCGACCCGGATGTATTCATTCGGTCCGAAGAAGCCGATCGCAACCGCCGCGATGATGGCGATGAACTTGTTGCTTGGGGCGGCGTGAGACCTGGCGACCAAAGTGGCCACCAGTACCGGAAAGCCGATTCCGAGCAGGGCTTTCGCTCCATAGAGATACTTGAGAGCGTTCGGGGTCCTGAGGCCCGCGCGGATCAGCCTGCGTTGCATCACCGTCACGTCTTTCGGCGAGGCGGGAATAAGGTTCCCGAGTTTCTTCACGATGTCGTGAAAGGCCAGGCTGGGATGCAGCGGCGTCTCTTCTGCTGGCTCGAACGCCGTCTCCACAACACGGTCTAGGGCCGCTTTGGGCCGGACATAGAGTTTGGTCCCGAGTGCCGTCAACAGCAGCACCACAACGACAAACACACCTGCACTGATAAGAATCGGCACGGTCAGACCTCGATGGATACGATATGTTTGATCACCGCGTAACCGATCACCTGAAGCAGCACGGCTGCGCCGAGCATGATGTGTCCGATGTCGTCGATGAAGAAGAATTTGATGTAGTCCGGGTTTGCGAAGAACATCAGCACACCAACCGCGACCGGAATCATCGTCAGCGCCGTTCCAGTCATTCGTCCGTGTGCGCTGATGGCCCGGATGCGGCCGCGGAGCTTGAAACGCTCCCGGATGATATAGGCGAGCTTGTCCAGGATTTCGGCGAGATTGCCGCCCGTCCGTTTCTGGAGCAATACTGCCGACACAAAGAAGTGCACATCGAGAGAAGGCACCCGCTTCGCCAGCTTCTGGAGCGCGACATCGAGTGGAATCCCGAGATTGTGTTCCTCAAAGGTCCGACGAAACTCTCCAGACAGTGGCTCCTGAAATTCGTGATGGATCATTTCGAGTGAAACCGCAAAGGCATGACCGGCGCGCATGGAGCGTGCCACGAACTCAAGACTCTCCGGGAACTGCTCCTCGAATTGCCACAACCGCTTTCGCCGGACCTTCAGGATATAGAGCAGCGGTAGCAGCGCAGCAACCATGCCGATCAGGAACGCGAACTTTCGGAATTGACCCGGCAGCATCGTCCACGCGAGGAAAAATGAAGCAATGAACAGCCCCAGTCCCGTGTGCACGACTCGAACCGGATGCCACTTCAGTCCCGCCTGTTCGATCAACTGCTCCAACCGGGGCAGAAGATTGTATTTCTTGAGGACATGCGCGATGACTCTACCGGCTTGCTTCTCCTCATTAATCAACGACTTTGTCGGAGACGCTTTCGCTTTCGCGTTCCGCGGTCCGTCGGACAGGCGGCTGGTGATTTTATCGATGTCTGATTTGTGGAAAGCCTTGGCGGCCAAGCTCCAAATCAGCAGCGACACCAACCAGATCGCTATGAAGGTGACGATGAACCACATATTGGTCAGACCTCGAGCACTTCGTCGAACAGATCCGGACGTAAACGTATGCCGGCCGCCAGAACCTTCTCGTAGAACTTCGGCCGGATCCCGGTTGCAGCAAAACGGCCCACCACGCGGCCGTCGGCATTCAGGCCACGCTTCTCAAATACGAAAATGTCTTGAAGTGTTACTACCTCACCTTCCATACCGGTGACCTCGGTAATGCTGGTCACTCGGCGCGAGCCATCACTGAGACGTGAAGCCTGCACCAGCAGATGGACAGCGGCTGCGATCTGCTGCCGGATGGAAACGAGCTGCATGTTCGAATTCGCGAGCGAGACCATTACTTCCAATCTGGATATTGCATCGCGGGGACTATTCGAGTGAACTGTGGTCAACGATCCGTCGTGACCCGTATTCATGGCCTGGAGCATGTCCAACGCTTCCTCGCCGCGGACCTCACCCACCACGATGCGGTCCGGGCGCATACGCAAGCTGTTGACCAGCAGTTCGCGCTGCCGCACGGCACCATTGCCTTCGAGATTCGGCGGACGCGTTTCGAGCCTCGCCACATGGGGCTGCTTCATCTGCAATTCGGCCGCGTCTTCGATGGTGACGATGCGTTCCTTAGGCGATATGAAGAATGAGAGCGCGTTCAACAACGTCGTCTTACCGGCGCCTGTTCCCCCCGAGATGATGATGTTGAGATGCGCCTTCACGGCCGCTTCCAGCAATTCCATCATTCCCGGCGTCAATGCCTTGCGTTGCACAAGGTCGGGCGGCATCAGTTTGTCCGTGCTGAACCGGCGGATCGAGAGCAGCGGTCCGTCTACTGCGAGCGGCGGAATAATGGCGTTGACGCGGGAGCCGTCGCTTAACCGGGCGTCTACCATCGGCGTCGATTCATCGATGCGCCGGCCGACCTGGGAAACGATCTTGTCGATGATGCGCAACAGGTGCTGATCGTCGCGGAACGTCACGCTAGTCAGCTCGAGCATGCCTTTACGTTCGACATACACCTGCTTATGGGTGTTGACGAGAATATCGGAGATCGTCGGATCCTGAAGGAGCGGCTCGAGAGGACCGAGTCCAAAAACCTCGTCCAGCACCTCATCGCTGATCTGCTGCTTTTCAATCGAACTCAGCAGAGTCGGCTCGGAGTCGATCAGCGACAGCAGCGCCTGCCGCACTTCGCTCCGGACGCGCTGGTTATCGATCGTGGCCAGCGCCTCGAGATTGATTTTGTCGACCAGCTTGCGGTGGAGCGTGAACTTCAGTTCTTGATACTCGGGCTTCAGCATCGATTTCGGGCGGGCCGAGTTCTTCAGGAGCCTTTGCTCCCAGCTCAGTTGCGATGTCTGCTTCTGATCGATTGATGGAAACATGATTACCTGCTTTACGAAGCGGAAAGCACCAGACCGTAATCGTCAGGGGCGTCAGTGACGTTTTTCGAAACGCTGGAGAGAGTCGATGCAAGATTCTCGACCGCGCTGGCGAGTTCACCTCCGTCGGCGAGCGGTTGCCCGAGCGTTACTACCCGGTGCAGCGAAAAATAGTCGTTCGGCATGCTGGCATGGACGGTGCAATTGAACAGCTTCTCCATGTCGGCCGGTTTGATCTGGTTGTACTTGTTGATCCGGTTGAGGATTACTTGAAACCGTTCCTTGGGCAGCCCGAGCTGGTCGAGCATGCCCACGGCCCTGCGCGCCAGATGCAGACTCGGCAGTTCCCCCGTCGAGACCAGGAAGGTCCGGTCGGCCTGGGACATCGTTATCAAGCTGATTCTCTGGAACACGACGGGCAGGTCCACCAGCACCCAGTCGTAAATCGTACGTGCGTAATCCAATACCGTGTGAATCCGGCTCAAATCGAAGGTGTCGTCAACCGGGATTGCAGGGGCCGGCAAGATGTCCAACCCGCTGGCAGTGGACACAATCGAGTTCCAGGACAGCGGCGTCACCGCGTCGATCTGCTCGATGACGTCGATGACGGAAACCGGCGTATCGAGCTTCAAGTAGAAACCAATCGTTCCGCCGAGTAGATCCAGATCAACGAGTAGCACACGTTGACCCGTCTGCCGCTTCAAGGCAAATGCGGTCTGGACCGCCAGAGTCGAGGCTCCCGAGCCCGGCTTCGCACTGGCGAATGCTGCAATGGCGCCGACTTCGGTGTCTCGCACGGGGTCGGGTTTTCGCAGCCGCACCAGGCGCGCGAAGGCTTCGGCCATACCCGTGGATTCGAACGGGGCATACAGGAACTCGCACGCTCCAGCGCGCAAAGTGCGCAGTACCGTATCGGATCCACCCTGCCGATCGATCGCGACGATTGAAACATCGGGGTGCGAACAACTTAAGTGCGCGATGATCTCGAGTCCTCGTTTGAGATCCGTGGCGACGTCAAGTAGAACGACATCAGGATTCAACTGCCGGACGCGAATATCAATGGTCTGTTCAGACGGATAGCACTTCAGTTCCGTCAGAACCTCGTAGGCCCCCGCGGGCGCGCTCGCCGCCGCGAACTGGGAGCCCAGTTCACGGTCGGGCGCAATGAGGATTGCACTCAGCATCGACCCTCGATTGTTCAAGCGCTCCATCCTGCTGCTCCGATGACCTACTTCGATTTCTTCAGACCGTACCAATGCCTTCCAGCGCCTTTGGGCTTCGCTGCTGCGGGCGCCGTTGCCTTCGTGGGCACCATCGACGAAGCGGCCGGCGAGCCGGGGTGAATCGGGACCAGAAACTTTTTCGGAAATTCCGGAAGCGGCAACTGTTCGCCGGGATTCAGCGGACGAGTAATTTCCGGAGTCACCAGCATCACCAGCTCGGTCCGGTTCTGGCGAACGTCGCGGCTCTTGAAGAGCGTACCCAGGATGGGCAGATCACCCAGCCCGGGAATCTTCGAATAGCTCTCCGTCTCGCGGTTATCGAGTAATCCCGCGACCAGGAACGTCTGCCCCTCACCCAGTTCGATGTCGGTTTCGGCGCGGCGCGTCGAAAGTGCCGGGATCGTGAATCCGTTCAGCGTTACGGCGTTCGCGAGGTCGATCGTGGACACTTCCTGGCGCAGGTGCATTTTTACGGTGCTGTTTTCCGTCAGGATCGGCGTGAACAGAAGGCGGATCCCGAATTCACGGAACTGGATCGTTACTGCGCCCGCATTCGCCGTGCCCTGGAGTACCGGTACGGGAAATTCGCCGCCGACCAGGAAGGAAGCTTCCTTGCCATTCGTCGTTACCAGGTTCGGTTCGGCGAGAATCTGGAGAATCGATTCACTCTGGAGCGCCTTGATGAATGCTGCAAGGTTGAGGTCAGGACGGAAAGCGAAGATGTTGAGAGCGTCCGAGATTGTCAGTTTCGCATTGTCGGTGCTGCTCAGCGTCGCTGAATTGAATTGGCCGGTGGTGGCGCTACCGATCGTGTTCGTCGCGCCCAGAGAAACGATGTTCACCCCGAACTGGCTCGCCCTGTTGCGGTCTAATTCCGCGAACTTTACCTTTAGGACGATTTGCTTTTCCACGGGCGCCGCAAGCACTCGGAGGTTATTCACCACCGTTTTACCGAATGGAGCCGCCAGCGCCGCGGCCCGTTCACCGACCTGCGGCGACATAACGCGACCGGTCAAAGCGATCGAATCACGAGAGGATTGGACCTGAATTTCCTCATTTGGGAAAGTTTCTTTCAGAAGCCGCCGCAGCGGGTCGAGGTTCGCCTCCACGGTGACGCTGTAAAACGTGCGCTCGCCGCTTTTGTTCCAGACGATCAACGTCCCGGTTCCCATACCCTTGCCGTGAACTAGAATTTCCCGGCTGGTCACGGGGCTCGCGTCCACTATTTCCGGGTTGCTGGTAGAGATCTGTCGAATATCGCTAGGATAATCGATGACGATACTCTTTCCCACCGTCAGACGAAGGTCTTCGGCGCCGGTTTGCGCTAGCGCGGCGACCGGCAGGCTCAACAGGATCACGACCGTGACGCCCAGCCCTCCGCGAAGAGAATTCAAAGATTGACGCATGACAGTACTCCTGACCTTAGTGGCTCACAGACTCTACGGATCTCTGATTACCGCGAATGACAATGATCTGATCGGGGGGCGGCGGCGGCGGAGGTGCGGTCCTGGCAGCCAGAGTTGCGGCATCCACCTTCGGCCGCGGCGGCGACGGACGCGCGGCTGTGTGTTCCCGTTTCGGCCGCACTCCGTACAGCTCGTCAACCGATCGTCCCGGTGTTTTTTCGATCGTCTGATCGCCTCCGTTTCGTAGCACCAGTTGAATGTGTCCTTCCTGGTTGGCCAGCGTCAGAATTTCGGCTTGCTCCGGAGTAGCCAGCAGGGTTACAGTGGGCGCCGGCATGGCCTGGCCGCGAACATCTGCCTGCATCGTCTGCCCAGCCGAGAGAACCCGAATGTTCTGCAGACAAGTGTTCGTGACGGTGCCGTCGGCAGCGGGAGGCCGGCCTGTGACAAGCACGTCCACACGCATTCCGGGCATGACGAACCCCGCCACTCCGGCGACATCGTTGACCCTGACCGCCACGGCACGCATTCCCACGGGAATGATCGGGGCAAGACCGAGTCCGCTGTCGCGTCCTGCCAGGCGCCCTTCGAGCACCGCCTCGTCCATAAGGATGTTGCTGATTACCGGGCGATCGAGCACTTCCTCAACTTTCGTAAACGCACCCTTCGGGAACGTCTGCGTCTGTATTTTGCCGAGCTTCACGTCACCGGCTTTCACCGTCACACCAAGACCCAACGGCTTTGCGGCGATGACGATATCCTTCATGTCGACAGGCGGGGGCGCCTTCGGCCCACTTCCCGCTCGTGCACTGATCTGGTAGAAGATCGCCGAGACGACGAGTGCAAACACGAGACTCACGCCCAAGACGGTCAGAAATCTGCGATCCATCAGTTCTCTCCTGCCCTTCCGATCGGCTGCCGCCGTTCAACTCCTGTCAACTTCGAGGCAATAAAGCCAGCCACGCACCCAGTGCGATCGCCGGCGCATACGGGATAGTCGCCGCCGACCCCTTCGCGGAAGGCCGGCGGATCAATACATTTCGAAGTGCGATTGCTGCGACACACAGCGCGGCGAGAATTCCGCCACAAGCGGCTGTCCACAGTGCCGCCGCCATCAACCGTTCCACACCCAGCACCGCACCCAAGCCCGCCATCAACTTCACATCCCCGCCGCCCAGACCACCCAGCCAGTAGAAAACAAGGAACACCGCAAACCCACCCAGCGCGCCGCCAATCGATGACAACGCACCCCGCCAGCCTCGGTCCCAAGCCAGGCACGCGAAGCCTGCAACGAATGCCGTAATCGGAATCCAATTTGAAATGCGCCGGCGCACCAGATCTTCTATGCTCGCTGCCAGTCCGATCAATAGCGCGACGGTGAATTGCGGGCTCATTGATGCATGCCATTGCCGGAATCGCGCAAAGCCTCACGCCGCAAATTCTCGTTGGAACCTGCCCGCCTGGTCTTCGGAAACTTCCAGAACGGACCTTCACCGATCAACAGCGGGGCGAAGAACCCGGATTGAAGTGCGAATTCCGCAAGCGCCTTTCCCGAAGGCAGCCGCCAGGCCGGAGGTCCCATCCATTCGATTGGGATCGGTGAAATGCGGCGGGTACTCAACCTGCCCTCATGGCCTTTCGATCGGGTTCCGTTCTTGCCGGGTACCATCTCAACTGCTCCTGTCCTAGATTCGGCGGCATCCGAGGTTTTCATTAGGGCTTTGCTCTGGCATCCTTCGGCTCAAACTCAGTGAAGCCTTACGCCCCCGACGACAAACCACTTCCGTCGAAGTACTCATCGGCTCAGGGGAGGGAAATATGACAGTGGCGTCAGCGGGAGATGCGTGTGAATAGAACGGCATGGCCGTCATCGGCCATGATTTGCCAGTCCCGGGACTGCTTGAGAATAGTCGTCAGCGGCCACTCGAGCGGCGCGAGCACCAGGTTGACCCGGTATTTTCCGAGGATATCGTTCCAGCGATAGTCTCCCTGAACTGCCCGAATATACTCGTTGCCAAGATCGGGCCCCAGAAAGTCGCTACGCCCATCCGCAAAAACCCGCTGCTTCGGATAGTTGCAATAGATCAGATAGTCCGCCCATTGATCCATGGTGAGCACCCGGCTTTTCGAGATCGTCTCGCCATACGTGTGGATCAGGGCGGTCGGCAACTGCACCGACGGAAAATCGCCAGGCCAGCGCGCGAGGCCGGGTGTGCACCACACGCCGATCAGGAAAAATGCGGGCCAGACGCTGATTCGTCCGAACCCGGCGACGACATCGAGGCCGACCCGGTCGAAAATCCACAGCGTCGAACCCTTGCGGGTCTTCATCACAACCAACGTCCAAACCTCGGCTGCGCACCCCGCTACAATCGGCGCCACCACCGCTATGAAAACCGGAACGTGGCGGATCGAGGATAGCGACAGATGGGCGAAGGCGACGAACCAGAGCGCGTGAACAAATTTCTTCTGTGCGACGAGGCGCCCGGCCATCAGTAAAGCACCGATCAGCAGAACCTCGTAATGCATGAGGTTCTCCGATCGAAAGTTCGGGGCCTGAAACTCCTGCACGACATTGCGAATCCAGTCCGACCGGAGATACGCCCAAATGTGCGCATGCAGCCCGAGCCCGTAAGGATTGACCATCGACACCGCTGAACAGATCGCCGCGAGCGCCGCGAAGCGTATCGGCGTCCCTCGCTCGCCGCGCCCCCAAAGCCATTCCGCCAACGACCCGGCCGCGGTCAAGCCAAGCAGTCCAATGACGACTACAAATCCGCCGTGCAGATTCGTCCAGACCAGCGTCAACGGGACGAGGAGCCAGACCCGCCGTCCCGGCTGCCGGCGATCCGCCTCAATAAACCATACCGCCACGGATGTGAACAGGAGAGTGAAGATATGCGGGCGCCCAAGAAAATGAATCGAGGCGGCGCCGACCCCGAGCAGCACTGCCACCAGCGCCGTCCATAAATTCGCCCCGCGCCAGAGAGCGTGCCTCAGCAGTACAACCGGCCAGGCGGCAATCACAATCGCGGCGATCATGACAACGCCCTTCAAGCCGGTGCCTCGATGCGCCTCTGCGAAGACGATATCCGAGAGCCACTCCCACGCGAACCACGGGGCATCCGGCTTCGTGAACGTGAACAGATCCGTCTGCGGCACTTTCCCGTTATCGAGAATCCATTCGCCGGTTCGAATGTGCCACCCTATATCCGCATCGAGCAGAAGGCCCTGCAGCCCGTCGCTACCTGCGAGAAACAGCCAGACAAACAGCGCGATAAAAAGGAGGTCCGAAAGCGAGGGGACCAGCCACCGCCCGGCGCGAGTCGAGACAATCCCGCTAAGCGGATCGGGCCGGCAACAGTCCCGCACATCCAATTTGGGCGTCAGGACTTCGGACGGAGTGCTCACGCGCGGTTCATCCTCTTCCGTCTGTTCGGCAGAAGAGGCATTCTTCTACAGGGCGCGCGTTCGTCCGAGCCGAAAAGGCGCTCCGACGAAGTCACCCTAAGCCGGCGGCAGCGCCGACTCGAGCGCAGCTCCAATTCGCAACAGCTTCTGCTCTTCAAACGGAGCCGCTACGATCTGCAGACCCACCGGCAACCCAGCACCGTCGCGGCCGCACGGTAGCGCCAGGGCCGGAACCCCGAGCAGATTAATCCCGCGGGCAAGCCGTGTTGTGGCCAGCCGGACATCTTCCTCTGCATCCCCAACGCGAACTGTCGTTGCACCAATCTGGGGTGCCGTTGTCGGTGTCGCTGCAGTGAACAGGCAATCCACCTTCGCCCATACGGCCCGGAACTCGGCAATGAAGTTCGACCTCAGCCTCTGCGCCTGCACGTACGCTGTCGCCGGCACCAGGCGTCCTTGGTCGAGCAGCGCCAGAACATCGCTGCCGAAGGATTCGCGGCGGGACAGATGCGGTTCGAGCGCCGCCGCTGCTTCGGCCAGCAGAATCAACCGCGCTACTGCGTTTATCTCCTCGATCGAAGGTATGCGAACAGAAACAATCTCGGCGCCGAGCGACTGCGCAATTTCAAAACACTTCTGAACTGCGGCATCTACGTCGGGCGCCAGACTGTCGAAGTAGAAGTTCACGGGACGCCCGATCCGCACACCCCGCAACCCGTCCACGACACCCGGACGGTACGGCACAACCGCGCGGCGCGACGAAGTCGGATCCAGCGGATCGTGTCCGGCAAGCGCATCCAGCGTGATGGCGCAGTCGTCCACACTTGCCGCCAGCGGACCAATGTGATCGAGCGTAAACCCGAGCGGCAGCACACCGTGCTTACTCACCCGTCCGTATGTCGGCTTCAATCCGGCGCACCCGCAGAACGACGCGGGAATCCGGATCGATCCGCCCGTATCGGTGCCGATCCCCATCGGAACGATCCCCGCCGCTACCGCGCCGCCCGAGCCGCCGCTGGACCCGCCAGGGATTCGGTCGGGGTCGCGCGGATTTCGAATCGTGCCGAAATGCGGGTTGTTCGACGTAATGCCGTAGGCGAGTTCGTGCAGCCCTGTCTTTCCGACGATCACCGCGCCCGCGGCCTCAAAACGAGTGACGATGGATGCGTCTTCATCGGCCACGAAATTCTCGAAGACCCGCGACCCTGCGGTGGTCCGCACTCCGCGCATGTTCACCAGGTCCTTCACCGCAATCGGGATTCCGTGGAACGGTCCACGATCCCGGCCTTGCGCGAGTTCGGAATCGAGTTCGGCTGCTCGCCGGCGCGCGTAATCCTCCAGCACCGCAATGAACAAATTCAGTTGCGGATTCGAAGACGCGATGCGTTCGAAGGCGCGGTTGACGAGGCCAGCCGACGATGTCTCGCCCGATCGCAGCGCCCGTCCCAGTTCGGCGATCATTATTCAGGCTCCTGCGGCGCCGGGTCGAAGATCGCGGCGGGTTCCACTTCCGGCTTCAATCTCGATGCGAGTTTCTCGAACATGGGTTCGAGAGCCGCAAGAGGAGCCACCGTTTTTTCGAGTTGATCGTCGGGTATGGTCAACCCGAGAGCGCGGGCTTTCAATTTCCAGTCGGTCATCGTCGGAGAACCATTCTACAATTGATCCGTATGATCGAGGTCGAGAACCGTGCTGTTCTGCCGCTCACTCAGCTGAACGATGAAGAGCGGATGTTTCAATCCGTGGTCCGTAAGTTCGCCCGCGAACAGATCGCTCCGCACGTCCGCGAAATGGACGAAGCGGGTGCCTTTCGCAAAGATCTGCTCAAATCCATTTTTGAACTTGGCCTGATGGGGATCGAAGTCCCTGAAGAATTCGGCGGCCAAGGCGGTACCTTCTTCCAATCCATTCTGGCGATCGAAGAACTCGCGGCGGTCGATCCCTCGGCAGCCGTGATTGTCGACGTCCAGAATACGCTATTCATCAACGCCATATTACGGTGGGGCACTCCCGAGCAGAAGCATCGCCTGCTTCCCGGGATTGCGCGGGAAGTGCTCGGCGCTTACGCGCTTTCCGAAGCCGGTTCCGGATCCGATGCGTTCGCGATGCAGACCCGCGGCCGCAAAGACGCCGGCGAGTGGATTCTGAACGGGCGTAAGCTCTGGATCACCAACTCCGCCGAGGCTGGCCTCTTTCTGGTTTTCGCCAACGTCAACCCGGAGGCCGGATACAAAGGCATCACCTGTTTCATGGTCGAACGAGGAACACCCGGTTTCCAGGTCGGTAAGAAAGAGGACAAGCTCGGAATCCGCGCCTCCTCCACTTGCGAGTTGATGTTGGACGATTGCCGCGTCCCGGAGCAGAATGTCTTGGGAGAGGTCGGCAAGGGTTACAAGATCGCCATTGAGACGCTGAATGAGGGTCGTATCGGCATCGGTGCGCAGATGCTCGGGTTGGCTCGTGCCGCGCTCGATCATGCCCTCGCCTACGCCAAACAGCGCAAGCAGTTCGGGAAAGCGATTTCCGAGTTCCAGGGCATTCAGTTCGAACTCGCGCAGATGGCAACGGAGGTCGAAGCCACTCGCCTGATGGTCTACAATGCCGCTCGCCTGCGTGAAGCCGGACTGCCGTTCCTGACGGAAGCGGCCATGGCAAAGTATTATTCGTCACAAGTGGCCGAGACGGTCGCATCCAAAGCTGTGGAGGTCCTCGGCGGAGTCGGATTTACTAAGGATTACCCGGTCGAGAAGCTCTATCGCGACGCCAAGATCGGCCGGATCTACGAAGGTACCAGCAACATGCAGCGGCTGACGATCGCCAAGCAACTACTCGGCTGACCTCAAGACGTGTAAATCAAAGTAAAGCAAACGCTTCTGTAATTCATCATCCGCGACCAAAAGCCGTCGAGAGGCATCTGATGTAGTAGAGGTTACAGATGAAACTCGACAAAATTCGAAGGTGGGGGTTGGCGGCGGCGATTGCCGGTTCGATGACCGTGTTGGCCGCCATCCCACCCGCGCCTGGGGTGGTCAACTTCATCGAGGGGCAGGCAACGCTGAACGGGCAGCAGATCGGCACTGCATCGGTCGGGTCCGTCCAACTGCAAAGCGGTCAAACCTTGCAGACAGAAGATGGAAGGGCGGAAGTGCTACTTAGCCCTGGAGTGTTCCTCCGGTTGGGTCACAACAGTGAAGTTCGGATGCAATCCCCAAGCCTCCTCGACACTCGCGTTCAACTCGTGAGAGGAAATGCATTGGTTGAGGCTGCCGACCTTAAGAAGGAAAGCTCCATTCGCGTACTGACCTCTGGGGCACAGGCGACCCTCCTGAAGAAGGGGCTGTACCGGTTCAACGCTGATAACGAGTCGTTGGCGGTTTACGACGGAAAGGCTCAGGTCGAAAGCAACGACAAGACAGCGGAAGTGAAAGGCGGTCGCGAGGTCAATCTGCAGGGCGCCCCGGTGGTTCGGAAATTCGACAAAAAGGCGACTGAGCAGCAGGATCCGCTATATGCCTGGAGTGAGCTTCGCAGCCAGTATCTTTCGGATGCAAGCGCGGTTTCGGCGCGTACCTACGTCAATGGCGGATGGTATGGTAGCGGATTTTATTGGAATCCGTGGTATCGCACCTACGCCTGGCTTCCAGGTGATGCCTATTTCTACAGCCCTTTCGGTCCGGCGTACTACTCGCCGTGGGCTTTTGGCGGACCGTTCGCCTACGGCCCGACATATTATTACCGGGTACGCCCCGTTCGTCCGGGTGGCCTCCACGGACATTTTCCGCACCGAGTCCAACCAGGAATCAACCCTGGACTCGGACGCCGGCCGGTGACTAACGGCGCAATCCGGCCGAGTGGAGGGATCCGGTCAGGCGGAAGCGTCCACCAGGGAGGCATTCGCCCGGGTCTCGGCGGACATCGCCGGTAAATTCCTTCCCTTCGCGAGCGCGGTTTGTTTCGAACAACGAGGCAGTCGCGCTCGTTTCTTTTATCAGTTGACGGATTGCTGCTCGGGAACTTCCATGTTCCTGGCGTGGCGCCACAACCGTTCGAGATCGTAGAACTCCCGAGCCGTATTGGAGAACACATGGACGATAAAGTCGCCGTAATCCATCAGGATCCACTCTGCATTCTGGTAGCCTTCGATGCTGATGGGCTTTCGGCCTTTTCTGGCAAGTTCTTCCCCGACGGCATCGCCGATTGTTTGGATTTGTTTCGGATTTCCGCCGCTCGCGATAACGAAGAAGTCGGTAAACGACGTCACTTCTGTGAGGTCCAGAACGCGGATATCGCAGGCCTTCTTGGATTCTGCTGCCCGGACGGCGGCTACCCACAAAGGCGCTTCATTCGTTGGGACTTCGACCAGGTCCACCTCCGCTTTCATGATACCGAACCGGGCCTGGCGGCAGAGCTCAAAAGCTGAGGAAAATTCACAATTGGTATACTTGAAGAACATGCGTTTGGCAATAGGAGCACTCCTGGTGTGCGCGGGCACGATCTTTGCTCAGCAATCGCCGGAGATGATGCGGGCCCAGCAGGAAATCACCCGTCTCAAGGAACTCGTCGCAGCGGGCGCGGTCGCACCGAACCGTCTTCAAGACGCCGAACGTTCGCTTGACGATGCGCGCGATGCCGAGGTTCTCCAGCGGACCTTGTACGGCAAGCTCACCGTCCAGGACCTCACCGAGGAGCAGGCGAAAGAGATGGTCGATGCCGCCCAACGCCGGTACGACCGGGAGAAGGAAAAACTCGATCAGCAGCAGAAGTTGGTCGACGCCGGGGTGATCGCTCGCGGTGAAATGGCACCTACCCAGGAGGAGCTCGAAAGCCGCCGGTTGACTGTCGAACTGGCGCACGGGCGGGCCAACCTTCTGGAAGAGATCGCCGCCATGGCGCGGCGGGAACAGTCGGCCGAAAGCGCCGAAGCCCTACCCCCGGTCGGCGGTCCCGTGATGGTCCACTTCGAAGGCGACGGACGATTCTCGACGTCGGACTTGAAGGGTGTCGAGTTTGCCTTTGAGAAGAAGTTCGGCAAGGCGCTGCCCATCAGCGCGAACGGAGAAACCAGCATCCATCGAGCTCTCGGCTTCGATCACCGCGGCCGCGTTGACATCGCATTGAATCCGGACCAGACGGAGGGCGTCTGGCTGCGCGCCTACCTGGAATCGAACGACATCCCTTACTATGCGTTTCGAACGGCAGTGCCCGGGAAGGCCACCGGTGCCCACATCCACATCGGACCCGGCAGTACCCGGCTGCGCACCGCAGACTGATTCTCAAATGTCCGAATCTCTTCGCGTTTTCCTCACATCGGATCAAATTCAAAAGCGAGTTCAGGAGTTGGGAGCGCAGATCGACGCCGATTACGGCGACGGCCCCGTCTACCTGATCGCGATCCTCAAGGGCGCCTGCTTCTTCCTCGCCGATCTGGCCCGCGCCATGACAACCCCGGCCCGGATCGACTTCATGGGAATATCCAGCTACGGGCGCGGTAAAACGACCTCGGGCGAAGTTCGCCTTACCAAAGACCTCGACACATCCATCGAGGGCTGCCATGTGCTGATTGTCGAGGACATCGTGGACAGCGGCGTGACGCTCAGCTATCTCGTGAATCTTCTCAAGCAGCGCAAGCCCAAGAGTGTGCGGATCGTCGCGTTGCTCGACAAACCCGACCGGCGCCTTCGGCCGGTGGATGTCAGCTATGTCGGGTTCCAGATCCCCGACGAGTTCGTCATCGGATACGGCCTCGACTACGCGGAAGACTACCGGAATCTGAAAGACATCTGCGTCCTCGTCTGAGACATCGATGAATTGAATCCGGAACTCGGTATAACCCCGGACTTGTAGATGCGCGCGTCCTAAAATATACTGTCGTTATAAGGCAGCAATGCCTTTTCGGTTTCTATGACCGTTTCGAACCAGGCCATCGTGATTAGTCTGGCGGCGGCGATTATTATCGCCGGCTCCGCCTGACCCGGCCTGTCGTCGAAACCTGATATCTCGTTTTACAGCGTTTCCAGGCCCCGGGCGGACCCTTTCCGCACCGGGGCCTTTTGATTTTTGCGCGCAAGGAGCAATGAACGATGCAACGAACCATCCAAGTCTGGCTCGAAGATAAGCCGGGTGCCCTCATGCGAGTCGCTGGTGTCATCACTGCGAAGGGAAGCAACATCGTCGCACTTACAGTCGCGCCCGACCCTTGGCAGGCGGGCGTCTCTCGAATGACGATCGTCGTCGACCTGGAGGCTCGCCTGCAGGTCCGGGTCGTTAACGAAATGAACCGGCTGGTCAACGTGCTCCTTGCGACGGACGTCACGGAACAAACTCGAGGCGCGAAGCCCGCAGCCCGGCGCACCGCAACCCCGCTCGCCGCCGACCCCTTGCTGTCAGGACAATCCCCGTGCTGACACCTTCGACGATTCAGACGGCGGCCTCCCGAATCGGTTCTGCTATCTACGAATCGCCGTTGATGTATTCCGAGACCCTCTCGGGCCTCACCGCCAATTCGATTTATCTGAAGCTCGAGAACCTGCAGATGACGGGCTCGTTCAAGGAACGGGGCGCGCTGAATCGATTGCTCGTCCTGACGCCTGAAGAGCGCCGCCGCGGCGTGATCGCGGCTTCGGCCGGCAATCACGGTCAAGGACTGGCGTATCATGCGGCGCGGCACGGCATACCCGCCGAGATTTGGATGCCACGCCATACGCCTCTCATTAAAGTCGCAGCGACGCGCGGGTACGGAGCTGAGGTGGTCCTGCACGGCAGCAACTACGACGAGGCCTATGAAGCCGCGCTCCACCGCAGCCAGGAGAGCCATGCGACCTTCGTCCATGCCTTCGATGACGAACATGTCATCGCGGGACAGGGTACCTTGGGGCTCGAGATCCTGAGTCAGAATCCGGCGCTGGACGTAATTGTTGTTCCGGTCGGCGGAGGCGGGTTGATCGGCGGTCTGGGTTGCGCCGCCAGATCGATAAAGGCGGATATCGAGGTGATCGGCGTTCAGACGTCTCGTCTCGCGTCGATGCAGGCCGCGCTCGAACGGGACGAGCCCGTGGCGCTGAACGCCGCTTCAACCCTCGCGGATGGAATCGCCGTGCGCAAAGCGGGAACCCTGACGTTCCCACTGGTTCGTCAATACGTCGACAAGCTCGTCACGGTCGATGAGGAGGAGATCGCGTTCGCGATTCTCGTTCTTCTCGAGCGAGAGAAGACGCTGGCCGAAGGCGCCGGCGCGGCTGCCTTGGCGGCCATTCTCTACGGCAAGACCGGGCATCGTCATAAGAACGTCGCGGTGCTTGTGTCCGGCGGCAACCTCGACGTGACGATGCTCTCCCGCATCATCGAGCGCGGCTTGGTGCGCGACGGCCGGCGCTTACGGCTGCGAATTCATCTGCCCGACTATCCCGGCGCACTCGAAGGCCTGGCGTCAACGATTGCGAAATCGAACGCGAACATCGTTGAGACACTCCACAACCGGGCGCACTACGGAGTCGATCTGGGAGAAACTGCCATCGACATCACCATGGAGACCCGCGGACGCGATCATGTAACGGAACTCTTGACGGCCCTGAGTGAGGCGGGCTACGAGTTCAGCAGAGTGGACTGACTTGCCCGGCCCATCAGCACGCGTTAAAGCGACTGACGAAGACGCTGTTCCACCGGTCCGCGATAAGTGCGACTCAGCTTTACCCGTTTCCCGCTTTTGAGAACGACCTCGAACTCTCCGTGAGAAATCGCCTCCAGGTGCGCGACGCGCCCAAGATTTACAATCGCCGAGCGATGAATTCGTATGAAGTGGCGTGGGTCCAGTTTGGATTCGATGTCGGTCAGCGATGAACGGTGCAGCAACTCTTTCCCGCCCGTGTGCAGGACGATGTACATTCCAGCCGCCTCGATGCACTCCACTTCCATCACGTCCAGAAATCGTGCTGTGCCGCGTGCCTTCACGACGATGCGTTCGAGCGGCGGGCCGTTGACTACCGCGGGAGTCAACATCTGTTTTACTCTTTCGGCGAATTCCCGAAGCCCGCGGTCATCCAGCCGAGCCCGCGCCCGGCTCATGGCCGACCGGAACCGCTGGTCGCTGTACGGCTTCAGCAGATAATCCAGCGCGTTCGCTTCAAAGGCCCGAATGGCATGCTCATCGTAAGCCGTCACAAAAATGGTCAGCGGCATCGCCTGAATTCCGACCGTGTCGATCACGCCCATCCCGTCCAGTTCCGGCATCTTCACATCGAGGAACACGATGTCCGGCCGGCAGGAGTGAATCAGATCCACCGTCATCTGTCCGTCCGTGGCTTCCCAGATGGAAGCAATCCCGGATTCCTGGCGTAGCAGATCGAGCAATCGCCGCCGCGCCGGCCGCTCGTCATCCGCCACTAAAACACCATCGCGCGCTCAGGCATGTTTCGGTTCCGGGCCTCCAGGAAACTCCTTCCTCAGGCTGAATCGGGAGCCGCATTTCCACCTCCGTTCCGCCTCCCGCGCGTCTCCGGATATCGAAGACACTATCGTGCCGGGGATAAAGAGCGGCATGGCGCTGCGCCGTAATCGACAGACCCAGGCCGAGCGACTTGCCAGGAATCCAGTCGGCGGGCAATCCCACACCGTCATCTTCCACTGTGATTCGAATATGCTGCTCGTCCGGCCGCGTGGCCGCCACACGGACTAGTCCGCCTTTCGCCCTCTGCGACAAGCCATGCCGAATGGAATTCTCCACCAGCGGTTGGATCGTCATCGAAGGCACCAGAACGTGCCGAACGTCTTCGTCGATAACCTGCTCGAAGCGCAGCCGGTCGCCAAAACGAATCCGTTGAATGGCCAAATAGTGGTCCAGAAACGATAGCTCCTCGAACAACGGGACCAACTGTCGGTCGTTCGTGTCCAGCGTCAGGCGAAGCAGATTGCCGAGATGCTCGATCATGTTGCGCGCGCTGACTGGATCCGCTTCCACCTCCGAGGAGATCGCGTTCAAGGCGTTGAAAAGGAAATGTGGATCGATCTGCAATCGCAACGATCGCAGCTGCGCTTGTGTGGACAATCGTTCCGTTCGCTCCCGCTGTAACTCGCTCCTCCGGAGACGCTCCTGATACTGCTTTACGAGCCAACCCCCCAGGATCAACCAGTAGTTGATCCCACAAAAACATGCCGCTGTCCATCGATCGCAAAAGCACGCCAGGATCGACAATCGCCTGAACAGGCCCAACTCCGAACAAGGCCTTGAGCGCTGCCTGGACATACAGGCACAGCGACGTCAGAACCAAACTCCCGGGGACATGAGCCAACAACCGCCTTCCGATCTGAAGATCGGTGAACGGTAACCGCCGGTCGAATTGCAGGATGAGGAGCGCGATCAGCCCCCATGCCCACCATTCAGCGAACGAGAGCAGCAGCGGACGGTCCCAATGATCACTGGTTCGGATGCCGGGAATCGCAAACACCAGCCCGATCGCGCTCCAGCCAAGAAAGCCTAAGAGGATGGGCCGAATTCTTCCACCGAGGGTATCTGGTTCCACGATGTTTCGTCCCTCCATCATCACGTTCCTGAACTATTCACGCAACCGAAAAATCCCTTCATCGTGGCGCTTTGTTCCCAAACGGTCCGACAGCGATTCGAAACGGTCTGTCGCCGCAATTACCCCTTCACTTTGAATCGCCACCACCCTGCAGCGCGACTAAGCCATCGGCCAGCGTCCCACGCCAGCTTAGATAGTCGTGCCCGCCCTCGAACTCCTGAAAGTGCACTTCGTAGCCTTTGGCGCGCAGCACGTCACGCAGCGTGCGAGTGCAGAATAGGATCGCGTCGGCCCCTCCCGTTGCGTTGAATTCCGCGCTCCCCGCGTCCAGGTAAAAGCGCAGCGGCTTCTTAGGGCTGGCGATGAACTGGCGCGCTACCCAGTTGGGCTCCGAACTCGAATCTGCGGTATCGCTGCCCGGCGGCGGAATCCAGTGAAACGCTCCGGATTGCGCAAGCACATTGCCAAAAACCTCGGGGTGCCACAGACCGGAGCACGCCGCAGCGAGGCCGCCGGCACTCGACCCTGCCACCACGATATTGCGAGAATCGCTCGTGAAATTGTACAGACGGTGCGCCCACGGCAACAGATCGGCAACCAAAGCCCGGCTGAACTCCGGATTGCAGGGTAGCTCGCTATCGCGCGCGCCGGGTGCGTTGCCGATCAACAGCGCCATCACCGGCGAGATTCGCCGTTCTGCGATCAGGTTGTCGAGGATGGTGGGCGTGGGAACCAGGCTCAGGTAGGCATCTTCGTCGAACCGTACAAGCAGCGGATACGGTTCGGCCTGCGGCGAATAGTGCGGCGGTACATACACACGCGATCTCCCGTTCATTGCCGAGTATCACCCTCTTGAACTGATGCTTCCTCACTTGTCCCTCGGCAACGCCTAGCTGCCGCGCGACCCACGGCTGCGGCGGTGCGTTCGGCATTTCGAGCACCGAGTTTCCGCGAAATTCCGGCGCATCCACGCTCTCTGGATCGACGTGGTAGCGCTTGGGGTTTAGAGGATCCGGCCTCGCCGAAGCCGCGATCATCGTGATGCCGTCCGAGTCGATGCCGATCGACAATGGACGTAGCCGTCCCGCGTTCGGAGCCAGCGTATAAGCAAGCTGCATCCTGCGATTCACCTTGATGGTCTTGTACCAGACATCGGTCTCGCCCAAGCGCGCCATCAGGAACTCATCGGGCGCAACTCCGACGTCACGTCCGCTATAGCCCGCACTTGGCGGCGATCACTGCTGTAACGGCTGACCGCTTCATGCGTCACCTCGCTGAGTCTTTGATGTGACGCAAACGGGGACGCCGCTACCGCCTGCATCGCTCCTGATAACAGTGTCTAGCCCCCGCCTCTTGGGGTGATCCCGCAACCTCCCGGACCGTGTCGTAACATCGCTGTCCGTTTCGTCACTTCTGACTCGCCAAAACCGGCATCCGGTTCATACGCTGGGGCGATGAAGACACCTGTTCGTAAGAGTGCCCGGAACACGATGGCGCTCTGTCTATGCATCCTCTCAGCACTCCCTATCGCCCGAGGCGTTGCGCAGGGCGCCGAACCGATCACGATCAGCATGACCGCCGAACACTGGCAGACGAAGGAGAACGCGGAGTTCCTCAAGCAACTGGGTTTCTTTCACGGCTTGATGCGAGTGAACAGCGGCAACGCGGTACTCAAAGACATTACCTTCGGCAATGGAACCATCGAGTTCGACGTCAATACGGGAGTCAGCGCTTCGGGCGCGCCGGCCGGTTGGTTCTGATGGTGACCTACGGTAGCAGACCGCGTGAGGCGACGCGCAGGCACGAGCCACGCGCGGCTGCCTACCCGGCCAGTTCGCGGGCGCGGAGCACATTCTCACCGGACTCGTTCGTGCGCGTCGTGCTAAACTAGGTGCAGTCGACCCTGCGAAGTATCCCGCCTTTGGCCGGTTCACGGTCTTCTTAAACCGCACTTCCGCAACAAGACCCAGACTGAATGAACACATTTACTGAACTACCGCTGTGCACGCAGCTACAAAAGAATCTGATGAAGCAGGGGTTCGTGCGGCCCACGGCCGTACAGAGTGAGGCCATTCCTCGGGCGCTGACCGGCCGGGATGTCGTAGCCACGGCGCAGACGGGAACGGGCAAAACGCTGGCCTTCCTGTTGCCCCTGATTCACTCTCTTGCTAAGCCGGGGGGTAAGCCGGCCCCGGGCATCCAAGCGCTGATTCTGACGCCGACACGTGAGCTCGCGTTACAGATTCAAGAAACCGCTACCAAGCTGACCGAAGGGCTAAGCCTGAAGTCCACAGTGGTTGTGGGTGGCATGAACGAAACTGCGCAATTACGGAATATCCGGCAAGGCGCCCAGATCGTAATCGCCACGCCCGGACGCCTGTGCGACTTTCTCGATCGCAAACTCGCGCCACTGGCCGGCCTGCAGGTGCTGGTTCTGGACGAAGCGGACCGGATGCTCGACATGGGCTTCCTGCCCGCGCTGAAGCTGATTCTCCGATCTGTTCCGGCAGAGCGCCAGACGCTGCTCTTTTCGGCGACTATCGAAAAGTCCGTCGCTCACTTGATCGACGCCCACGTGAGAGATGCAGCCCGCCTGTCTATCGGCGTGACGACCAGGCCGATGGACAAAATCGCCCTGCATGTTTATGAAGTGGAGCAGGACCGCAAGCTCAGTTTGTTGCGAAAATTGCTGAGCGAAGAAGCCGGCTCGTTCCTCGTCTTTACGCGTACGAAGCACGGAGCCGATCGCCTGGCAAAGCGGTTGAGCACATCCGGTATCGACACCGCGCGCATCCACGGCAATCGCACCCAGGGGCAGCGCAACCAGGCTCTGAGCGGGTTCAAAGACGGCCGTTACCGAGTGCTGGTGGCGACGGACGTGGCGGCCCGGGGCATTCATGTGGACGACATCGCGCACGTCGTAAACTACGACCTGCCACAGGTGGCGGAAGATTTCATACACCGCGTGGGCCGCACTGGCCGCGCGGGAGCCGACGGAACGGCATCCACGTTTGCCACGCGCAACGAGCGCGGAGAAGTCCGCGACATTGAGGTCGCGATGAAGGTGCACCTGACGCGCCGGGAAGTGGTTATCGCCAGTTTAGCCCGCGAGGAAAAGCTGACTCCGCACCCCGCACCACATGCACTGCCGGAGAAGGTGATTCCTATTCGCCGAGGGCAATCGTCCCGGCCGGTACGGGGCGGAAGCTTTGCGCCGCGGGGCCGGAGGCTCGGCCGCAGTTAGCCCCCGACCGGGTGTTTTGCGACGGTGAATGAACTGCCTTGCCTGAGCGAACGGCGGCAACCTGATTCCAGGCTCATGAGGTGGGACCGCGGCTGTCGTTTTACTGCGCGCGCAGGGCCCTTACCGGATCGCTGACCGCGGCCCGCCAGGCAGGCCGGGCACTTGCTGCGACGCCAATCGCGAGCAGCAAGACGATAGCGCCGACGTACGTAACCGGATCGGTGCCGCGAATCTCATATAGCACACTCGCCATCAGCCTCGATAGCAGCAGGGGGCCACATACTGACCGCCAGGCCGGAGCATAACGGCACCAAGGCATCCCGCAGAATCACTGCAACGACATTACGGGGGTGGCTGCGAGTGCCACGCGGATGCTCACTTCGGTGGCTCGGAAAGTCGTCGTATAGGCGACCACGGCGAAAACGCCCGCGGATGTCAGCAGCATCGCCAACCCGCCGAGCAGCGAGAAGATCCACGCCGAGAAACGCGGCCGCCAGATGGAGCCGGCAACCATGCCTCCATTGTCTGTACCTTTACGACGGGTTGATTTGGGTCGACTTCCCACACTGCCTTTCGCAGTTCGGAGGCGAGCGCAAGCGGATCACCGGGAGTGCGCACCACAATGGTCGACATGAACGCTCCGAAAACAAACTGGCCCATCGGAAGGTAGATCTCTGTTGACCAGTTTCGCCAAGGTGCTGGAGAAAAATCAGCATCGGGAAAAGGCCCGATTGATCAAGGCACGTGCGGGTGAGGTCGGTGCGGTCGATACATCGGGCGCGGTCGTTGACATATCGCCGATGGAGGTCGACCGGAAGCGGCGGAAGTCGCGCGGAGGGTGCTGAACAAGGCGACGCGGTTCAGCAGAATGAGCTTCGCCGCCCTTGGGATTACTCCTTCGCCGCGGCCTCCAGGGCGGCGATGTCGAACTTGACCATCGTCATCATCACCGCCATGGCCTTGGGATGCTTCACGAGGTCGCCAATGTTCTCCGGCACGATCTGCCAGCAGAGGCCGAACTTGTCCGTCAGCCAGCCGCAGGCCAAGGGTTGGCCACCCTCGAGCAGTTTGTCCCAGTAGCGGTCGAGCTCGGCCTGGTTTTTGCAAGCGACGGAGTACGAGAAAGCCGGCGTGAGCGCCTGCGCGGGGCCACCGTTGAGTAACGTCATTTGCTGGCCCATCAGTTCGATGGTGATGGTCGCGATCTTTCCAGCGGGCCAGGGTCCCACGCCGCTCGAACGCAGCTCGGCCACCTTCTTCGCTTCCGGAAATACAGACAGATAAAACTCCGCAGCGTCTTCGGCGTTATCGTTGAACCACAGGAACGGTGTGATCTTATTCACGCTCTGGTCTCCATTTCAATATATCCATCCTAATGGGACGCGCGCCTGGCGTAATATCTTTCAGTGGGCATGCTGGATTCGTGCGGCACGAGTCTGGGCGGCGGCGAGTTGCGTCCGGTATGCCGCATTCTTAGGGTCGGCTGCCGTCACGCTCTCCAGCAGGGCGATAGCTTTCTCGTAATTCTGTAGAGCGTCCGCAGGACGCTTTACCGCGATCGCTTGCGCAAGGTTCGTTTGACACCCGGCTAAGGCGGCGCGATTCGCTATGTTTTCCGGCGCCTTCTCATAGAGCGCCAGCCTCATCCCGAGAGCTTTGCGAAAGTACTCCACGGAAGCGGGATCGTCGAACCTCAGCGATTGTGCCAGTCTCGTGTAGCTGTTCGCCAGATATCCGCGTAACAGGTTATCCGCCGGATCCTTTTTCAGGAGGGATTCCTGCGCTTGAATACCTGCCCGTAGCAGAGACATCGCTTCGTGCGTCTCAGGGCTACTTCGACGGGCTCGACCAAGTAAAGATTCCGATACCAGCGTCCCTGGCCGGAGCGGGAGACGTCGCGATTGTAGTGTCCGCTTCGGGAAGGCGCGCCGGCACGCCGCACATCACCATTCAGTAGGCGTTCGGCGGCCGACGCGTCGACGGCTGATCGCTTACGCATCATTGACGAGGTTACGGCAGGTCCGGCGGTTGAGAAGATTTTGGACGCCGTAGAGCGAGCATCTGGAGTTCAGGACCGAGCGGTGCGGCGCTTATGCCACCGTTGGGCACCGAGAACTGCCGCTCCGATTAAGAAGAGAGCGTAAGTTGACGGTTCGGGGACGCTCGGGACAAAAGTGTCGGCTGTGATCTGGACGTCGTACCCGTTCACTACGCCGTGATCTTCGAGCAGTAATTGCAGAAAGTGCGTTCCGGTTGTCAGGTCTCCTACCGGGACCACGTATTCACCGGGAACGTGGACGCCAGGGCCCCGAGCGCCGAACAGGTAGGAGCCGTCCAGCCACACGTAAATTCCGTTATCGACCCCGAAGCTAGCAACCACGTTCGTAGCGCTTAGGGTGTTGAACTGATACATGACCGCGACTTCCGTACCGGGTGTCCAGCTATTCGGGATCGAGGCCAAGGACTGCCAATTGGAGTTGAGGTTGAGAGGATCGGTCAACCAATTGCCGAGCGCGGCGTTCGCGGCGCTGAGATCGGGCGCGGTCGGGAAAGTCAGGGCGGCATCGTTCGATACCGGGAAGGGCCCGGTTTCGCCACCATTGGTGCCATTCAGCACCGTTCCAATCGTGTTGTTGTAGTATCCGGGATCACCTGTTTGAACCAGAATCACGCCAGCGATGGCTTGTGAGGCGGCGATGACGACCAGGATGGCCGCCAGAAACAATTTCCTGTGCACAGTTTCCTCCGAAATAGGAATCGGGTTGGTACAAGTTCAGCTAGGCCAGTATACAACGGCCCAGAGGGACGAAGCGAAAAATCTACGGACCAGTTGGTCGAGTACCGGGACTCAGGCAGTGCGGCAAGGGGGCTATTTGGCGCCTCGATGAAATGCGGAGTCGTCTTCGGTATCCTTGACCATTGACGATTTCATGACAGCAGACGGGCCCGAACAGATCGAAACGATAGCTCAACCGGTGTTGGAGCCTCCTCGCAGGCCTCCACCTGAATCGAGCGAGCGGTTTCCGCCAGGCGTCCTTTTGGCCAGCCGGTATCGGATCATCTCCCGTTTGGGCAAAGGCGGGATGGGAGAGGTTTTTCGGGCTGACGATCTCATCCTGCGCCAGCCTGTGGCGTTGAAATTTCTGCCGGAATCGGCCAAGAACAATGTAAACCTGCTCACGCGTTTCTACGATGAGGTCCGCATCGCCCGTCAGATTTCCCACAAGAATGTCTGCCGCGTATACGACATCGGCGAGGTCGATGGCCAACCTTATATTTCGATGGAGTACATCGATGGCGAGGATCTGGGCAGCCTGCTTCGCCGCATCGGGCATCTTCCCGCCGATAAAGCCACGGAGTTCGCGCGCAAATTGTGCGCCGGTGTTGCCGCCGCTCACGCCCAGGGTGTTTTGCACCGCGATCTGAAGCCGGCCAACATCATGATCGACTCACGCGGCGAACTTCGTGTGGCCGATTTTGGATTGGCGGCGATAGCCGAGCAGTTGAAGGGTGACGAGATTCGAAACGGCACCCCCGCCTACATGGCGCCGGAGCAACTGACGGGAGAGGAGGTCTCGGCTCAAAGCGACCTTTACGCTGTGGGATTGATCCTGTACGAGATGTTCACCGGCAAGGTGCCGTTCGAGGCGGACACCCTTGCGGAGATGACGCGCCTGAGGCAGGAGAACCGGGTCACTTCGCCAACCACGTTGACCAAGGACCTGGACAAAGCCGTCGAGAGAGCGATCCTCCGGTGCCTCGACAGCGATCCGAAGATGCGGCCTCAATCCGCGATGGCGCTGTCGGCTATGCTGCCGGGTGGCGATCCACTGGCTGCTGCATTGGCCGATGGCGTTACTCCGTCTCCGGAGGTTGTGGCGGAAGCGGGCTCGCACGAAGCACTTCCGCTAAAGGTTGCCGTTCCTGTGCTCGCGGGAATCATCGCGGGCTTGATCACTTTCTGTGTCGCGATTCCCCGGTTCCACTTGATGAACCTGATTCCGCTGGAGAATCCACCAGAAGTTTTGACCGCGAAGGCGCGCGACATTGTCAGGAGCTTGGGCTATACCGAGCGCCCCGTGGACTGGACCGCGGACTTTTTCGGTGACGGAGGGATTGCCAATTTCGCGCGGTCGAAGGGGCACAGCATCGAAGAATGGGGGCGTCTTTTTTCGCAATCTCCCTCCGCGATCGGGTATTGGTACCGTCAGTCACCCGTGCCGTTGATGACCCAGAGTACCGCGTCTAACGGGAGACGAAGCATTGCGGATCCTCCTGTCGATGTTCCGGGGATGCTCACGGTGGTCATGGACCTGGACGGCAGCCTGCGCCGGTTTGCCGCCGTTCCGCCGGAGCGCGAAGTTCCGCCACTGGAGGTGGAGCCTCCGGATTGGGGCCGGCTGTTTGCGGCCGCCAACCTGGACGTCGCCAAATTTACTGCCGCCGCGCCGGAATGGTCATCTTCCGTTATGGCGGACACACGAGCCGCGTGGACCGGACTCTACAAAGATCGAGCCGATCTTCCCGTTCGAGTTGAAGCCGCAACATTTCACAACCGGCCGGTTTACTTTCAGGTTCTGTGGCCCTGGACGCCGGCAGCCAAACTGGTGCGCACGGCTCCGGGCAGTTCCCGCACCGTGCGTAGCGTCGTGTACTACGCAATCGAAGTCATCGTTTTCGTCGCTGCGCTGTGGATCGCCCATTACAACTGGAAGGCAGGCCGCGTGGACCTTCGCGGCGCGACGCAGGTCGGGATCTTCTGCGGCGTGATGAGCCTTATCGCCTGGATACTCGGTGCTCATCATGTCGCATCGAATGCGGAACAGACGTTGATCGGGAACGCTCTCGGCAATGCCGCTTACCTTTGTCTCGAGTATTGGCTGATTTATCTCGCCTTGGAACCCTGGGTGCGGCGCTACTGGCCGCAAACGATGATCACGTGGTCCCGAGTGGTGGCGGGTAAATGGAACGATGCGGTGGTGGGCCGAGATCTACTGTTCGGTACGCTGTTCGGAATCGTGTACGTGCTGATCCTCGCGCTCTACGAATATGCTAATTTTCGCGGCGGTGCGCCGATTCTCGGTGAGTTTGGACTCGAGAACCTAAACGGCTTCCGAGCGTTCGCCGGCAACATTACCGGGCTGCTGTTCGGCGAGGTTGGTGGGTGCTTAACGTTCCTGCTGACGCTGTTCCTGGTGCGCGCGGTCCTGAAAAAACAGTGGATTGTAGGGACGGTGTGGGTAGTGGGATGGGTGGCCGTGCGGTTCCTGCGACAAAACTTCATCGACTCGAGGCAACTGGCCATTACGACAGGAATTTTCTGGACGCTGCTTTTCTCGCTTCTCGTGTTCGTCATCCTGCGATTCGGGTTCTTCGCCCTTGTGGTCGCCACCTTCGTGCTCGACTCCTTGATCGGGACTTTTCTAACGACGGACTTTTCAGCGTGGTACGGCGTGAGTTCGTGCGCGGTCGTAGTGTTGACCCTGGCCATTGCGCTATGGGGATTTCGCCTGTCCCTCGGTTCGCGGCCGCTGTTCAGCCCCGCGGCTCCAGCAAGGACATAGGGCGGTAGAGTGGCCCCCTCACGGGCGGCCCGGGCTTGGATCTCAGATTCCCAGACCTCCTTCGAACATTTCACAGGTTGTGGAGGGTGGCGGAACCTCGGTGTCTATATCCTGAGTGTCGTAATTCTCCGTTTCGGTGGAATGTGCAGCCAACGGAATCAGGTTGTCGGGCGTAGTACCGGAATTCATGAGTTATCCTCCTGGCCGGCGATGACGTTCGCCATCGAACGGCTCTGTCGAATACTGACAAGAGGTGTGAAAACGTCACGCCGGAGATTTTGGTCCGGCCTGCATCGCCACTTGATAACGGTCGTGGCTCCGAATGAGGCACGTTGATTCGAGGACAGTTACCGAATCGCGCGCCCCGGCGCTTCTGCCGGAAGTAGCACCCCTATTACCCCACAGGCAACGGTAGTATCTGGGTCACGTTTTTGGGCTCGTTGGCCGATGAGGATAGTGAACTCGTTTGTGTGAGGTCAGAGTGCAGTCGGAACAAGGTAACATCTTGCAGGCAAGCTTGATGGCAGCCGTGGAGCAGGCCGCGGATGGGATTGTCATCACGGACGCCGACGGAACGATACAGTATGTCAACCCGGCGTTCACTTGTTTGACGGGCTACAGCCAGGAAGAAGTGCTGGGGCAGAACCCGAGGGTTCTGAAATCGGGAAAACACGCTGATTCGTTCTATCAGGATCTTTGGTCCACTATCCGGTCGGGGCGAGTGTGGCACGGCGAAGTGACGAACCGGCGTAAGGACGGTTCGCAGTACGTCGAGGAAATGCAGATCACGCCCATTCGGAATCCCGGCGGTGTGGTTGTGAGCTACATCGCGATCAAGCGAGACGTGAGCGAGCGGCGCATTGCGGAAAACGAGCGGAATTTCCTTGCTGGAATTGTCGAGAGTTCGCAGGATGCCATTATCTCCACCACACCGTCGGGCACAATCGCCACCTGGAACGGGGCGGCGGAGGCGATATTCGGGTACAACGCGGACGAGGTGATCGGGAGACCCGCGTCCATGATCGTCGCTCCGGAGCGCCATTCACGACTGGGCTACTTCATGGAGAGGGTAGCTCACGGCTTCACCCTCTCCCAGCACGAAACGTTGTGTTTGAATAAGGACGGTAAGCGGTTCTATGCCTCAGTGACCGGGTTCCCGGTGACCGATGGATCGGGAAGAGTAGTAAGATTGTCGGCGATCGTGCGCGATATCTCGGCGCAGAAGGCAGCCGAAGCGGCACTACGAGAGAGCGAAGAACGATTTCGGCTGATCGCCGATTCCTGTCCAGCAATGCTGTGGGTGACCGACGCGCAAGGCGAAACCGAATTTCTTAATCGGGCGTTTCGGGACTTCTCCGGGCTCGACAGCGAGCATACGACGAGGGTTGAATGGCGCAGCGTTCTTCACCCCGACGACGCGCCCGAATACCTAGATGCATTCAAGAGAGCGATAGAGGATCGCGCACACTTTCGAGCCGAAGTGCGAGTCCGACGAGGTGATGGAGAGTGGCGTTGGTTCGGGTCGTATGCCGCCCCGCGGACCTCGATGGACGGGGGGTTTGTGGGGCACGTCGGGTTAAGTGCGGACATCACGGACCGGAAATCGGCCGAGCAAGCTCTTCGGGAGAGTGAGGAGCGTTTCCGGCGCCAATTCGCTGACAGTTCGGTGGTGATGCTGCTAATTGACGCGGAAAATTCAAAGATCGTCGATGCCAATGATGCGGCGGTGCGCTTCTATGGGTATAAACGCGAGCAGTTGCTCGCGATGGAAAAATCGGACATCAATGTATTGCCGGAATCCGAACTGCGGCGGTTGATCTCGACAATCCAGAATGAAGGCCAGTTGTTCCATTTCCGGCACCGCCTGGCGGATGGGTCCGTGCGTGATGTTGAGGTAGCATCCAGCCGCATCCGGCTGCGTTCTCGCGACGTTCTCCATTCAATCGTCTTCGACGTGACCGAACGCAGAAGAGCAGAGGAAGCTGTAAAACTGAGCGAGGCGCGTTTGCGGGGTATCACCGACGCAGCCCAGGACGCGATTGTGATGATGGACCCCAATGGGGCCGTGAGCTACTGGAATCCGGCGGCTGAGAAGATGCTCGGTTATCGATACGACGAAGCGATCGGGAAACACTTGCATCGTCTTCTGGTACCTGAACGCTACGTGAAGTCGTACGAGGCGGCGTTTCCCGAATTCCTGGCCACCGGACGGGGCAAAGCCGTTGGTACGACATTAGAACTGCAGGCGAAGCGAAGCGACGGCCAAGAGATCATCGTTGACGTTTCCTTATCCGCCATTCAATTGAATGAGAAATGGCACGCCGTCGGCATCATGCGTGACATTACGAAGCGTAAGGAAATAGAGCGAGCGCTGGAGCGGAGCGAGGAGAAATTCCGCCACCTTGCTGAAAATATTCAGGAGGTTTTTTGGATCGCCGATCCTTGTAGCAGGCGCCCTCTCTATATAAGCCCAGCCTTCAAAGAGGTCTGGGGCCGCAGTTGTGAGAGTGCCTACGATGGGCAGGCATCCTGGTTCGATCCGGTTCATCCAGACGATCTCCCGGAAGCACGGCGTTTATTTGCGGTGGAAGGGACGGGCAAGGCCGCAGAGGCGCAGTATCGTATCCGGACACCGGACGGACGAGAGAAATGGATTCATGATCGGGCGTTCCCGGTATACGACGAAAACGGTGAGATGACGCGCATCGTCGGCATCGCGCAGGACATCACCGAGCGGAAACGCTATGAGGCGGAGTTGATTCGTGCCCGGGAGATGGCGGACGCCGCCAATACGGCAAAGACGACATTCCTGGCGCATATGAGTCACGAGATCCGGACGCCAATGAATGGTGTCATAGGAATGCTCCAATTGATGGACGAGACGGAGTTGACGGAAGTACAGCGGGGCTATGCCCGATTAGCTCACGAGAGCAGCCTGTTTCTGCTCGGGATTCTCAATGACATTCTGGACCTGTCAAAAATCGAGGCGGGTAAGATTTCGCTCGAGAGCGTGCAGTTCGGTCTCCGGTCCATCGTTGGCAAGGCGGCGTCCAGCCTCAAAGTGCAGGCCGATGCCAAGGGATTATCTCTTGAATGCAATGTGGAGGACGGCGTCCCGGATGATCTCGAAGGGGATTCGCAACGTCTCCGGCAAGTTCTGACGAACCTGGTCTCGAACGCCATCAAGTTCACACACCGCGGTGGGGTGACGGTGTCGGTTCGTTTGGAAGAACAGATATCGAACAGCGCGATGCTGCGGTTTTCCGTGCGGGACACCGGGATTGGAATTCGGCCCGATCAAGCGAATGAAATCTTCAAGCCGTTTGTGCAGGCCGACTCATCCACAACCCGCAAGTACGGAGGAACCGGGCTGGGTTTGGCGATCTCCAAGGAAATCGTCGAGTTGATGGGCGGCCGAATCGGCGTGGATAGCAAAGAGGGCGATGGATCGGATTTCTGGTTCACAGCGGCTTTCGCCGTGAGTAGGGAGAAATCTCGAACCGAAGACGCCGGGAACGGTTGCCCGGTTCAGAAGTGCGACATTCCGCAATGGTCCGGACCGCGGAAAACAATTCTGGTGGCAGACGACGATCCTACGAACCGCACCGTGCTGCAGGCGCTGCTCGACAGGCTGGGATACAGCAATACCGTTGTGAATAACGGTGCGGAAGCTGTCGAGGCGGTCCAGCAGCATGAGTATGACCTGATTTTGATGGACTGGCAGATGCCGATCATGAATGGCAAGCAAGCGACGCGGCACATTCGCCAGTCGAAGCAATCGGGGATTCCGATCGTGGCTGTCACCGCGAGCGCGATGACGCGAGACCGGCAAGATTGCATCGCAGCAGGTGCGAACGACTACTTGCTGAAGCCGATCGATTTGTATCGATTGTCATCAATGCTCAACAAGTGGCTCGCGCCCGAGGGCGGTGCCTGTTGCGAACCGGTGGAAGAGCGGCAGCGCGAACCGAAGAACTCGTTCGATGAGCAAAACCTACTGGAGCGCCTGCTGCAAAACAAGGAGCTTGCAAGCCAGGTGCTTACGGGATTCGTTAACGACTGCCCAAATCAGTTGGAGCGTCTCAAAAGGGAGTTGGCGGCAGAGGACGGACCGGGGGTGAGTCTGCACGCCCACAAGTTGCAGGGAGGGGCAGCGACGGTTGCCGCGGTGAGGCTGCGCGAAATTGCACTCGAAATGGAGGCTGCAGCGCAGGTGGGCCGACTGGACCGTGTGAACGAACTCTTACCTGTTGCATGCGACGAGTTCAGTGAGTTCAGGCAGACGGTCGAGTGCCTCGAATGGAGAAGAAACCGAAAGGGAAGCGATGAAGAGTCTAATTGTTGAAGATGATTTCGCCAGCCGGCTAGTGCTTCAGGCCTTTCTTTCCCGATACGGCGAATGTCATATTGCCGTGAACGGGAAGGAGGCTGTCGACGCCTTTCGATCGGCCGTAGATGCCGGTCCGCAATACGATCTGATTTGCATGGACATTTTGATGCCCGAGATGGACGGTCAAGCTGCCCTGCGGGCGATCCGCGCTGAGGAGGCATCGCGTCCGTCGTCTTCGAAACGCTCGAGGATCATCATGACGACAGCGCTCAGCAGTTTGATGGATGTAAGCGCTGCGTATCAGGGGATGTGCGATGGGTACCTGATCAAGCCGATCGACCTCGGCAAACTCAGGGAGGAGATCACAGACCTCGGATTGGCCAGTTCTTAGTGTCATGACATACTGCTGAAATACCGGCGGCGCTTGATCATTCCTGGCGCCTGTAAGATTGTGCCGTGGCGCCGGCCGTTGATGCGGTGCCGTTGAAAAAATGGTGCTACAATCGGCGTCCATGCCAATGGATTACGCGGGATTTAATAACTGTCTCTGGCGATGGAAGACGGACGACGGAGGCACGCAGGGAACGGATCTTTTCATATGTTCGCACGGCGGCTGGGACGGGAAGAGGTTCGCAAAATGTCCCGCGGGCAGCGAGGTCGGCTTCTGGAATTATCATGGCCAGACGATAACGGCAAAGAAGTGCTACGAGATTATGCGCGTGGCATTGGACGCGAACCATAAAAGAACTTCGATTTGCGGGTCGGGATCGCCGGTGTGGGATTACAGTCTGAGTGAGTTTCCCGGCGACTGGTCGAAAGCGGTGGAGGAAATCACCGTTGCCCACCGGAACTCGGGGCTGGCGTACGACCTGGTGGTGATCGATGACCAAGCGCGTGTGCTCTCTGTGAATAACGCGAATCAGACGGTGCCGGTGTATCTGTCGGATGTCATCGCCGCATTTCCCGGGTATGCGCGATACCACTTGATGGCTTGCCGGTCGGGCGGTTGAAGAAGCTCGACGCGGATCGGTATCAGATTCCGGCGTACCAGGAGTATCCACCCTCCGGCGCGGCGGACCCTAGTCCTTTGCCGAACCGTTTGATGTCGTCCGTAACGGTGAGGCTGGCGATGTATTTCACGCTCTTGTAGCCGAGCTGGCGTGGGACCCGTAACCGCAGCGGACCGCCGAAGGCGACGGGAAGCTCGGTGCCGTTCATGCCCCAGGTGATCAGTGTTTGCGGATGAAGCGCGTCGGCCATGTCCACGCTATCCCACCAGCCGGGCTGAAACGATCGATAGACGACGAACCGGGCTTGCGGGAGCGTCCCCACGAGATCGAGGAGATGGGACAGCGGTGCGCCGGTCCAGTCGGCGATGTAGGACCAGCCCTCTTCACAGGCCAGGTGGGTAATGTGGCTACGGCGGGGCAGGCGTTTGATGTCGTCGAGCGAGAATAGACCGGGGCGGGCGACGAGTCCATCGATGGACAGCCGCCAACCGGCGAACGATTCGTCCTGAAGCCGCTTGAATGCGTCGCCCAGAGGGTCGACCGCATTCGCAAAGGGAGGCTTCGAGATCTGGTCGGGCCGGAACTCGCGCGCCAGCGAGTGCCGGGTGAGCAGGCGCTGCGCCGCGTAGGTCAGGGTTGCGCCCGGACCATACAGGCCGCCGCTGTCGGGAGGAACGAGTCCGTAACGGCGCGCAAGGCTGGCCGCCGCGGCGAGGCCGGAGGCGCCCGCAGCAGTCGCTACCAGTCCGGTAGTGATGAGTTTCCGTCGTGAGACATTGCTCATAGTCGCTCCATTCGTGCGGCGGGGCGGCCGGCGATCATTGCCGCCATGCGGGTTCGAAATCCGGCGAGGCAAACCATCGCGACGTGCACTAAAAGGAAGAGCACGAGGAAGACGGAGACGAAGAAGTGGATGGTGCGCGCGGATTGCTGTCCGCCCAATATGGTGACGATGGCCGGGAACGTGGAGGTCAGGCCGGGAGACATTGCGAGACCGGTCCAAACCACCAGCGGGAAGAGAACGAAAACGACCAGCAGGTACGTGAGGCGCTGAAGCACGTTGTAGGAGGCGGCATCGGGATCCCCGGCGGCGGGCCGAAGGCGCAGATGTTGGGCGACGACGCTCGCGATGCGTTGCCAGGAGACATCAGCGGCACGCGCGGGAAGCAGATCGCGGCGGAAATGTCCGTTCAACAGCCCGGAAGCCAGGTAGAGCAAGCCGGTCAGGACGAGTACCCAGGCCGATTGGAAATGAAGGTAGCGGCTCCAACCGTTCTGGTCGGGAAGGACGTAGCCGTAGCCGGTGGGCACGGTACCTCTCGAGGCGGGAAGCGGCAGTTGAAACAGGGCCGGCGTGCGGACGTTTCCGGTTTCTCCCCAATAGAAGCGCGGGTGAGAGATGAGGATTTCCACTCCGGTGACGAGCAGCGCGAAGAAAGCCAGCGTGGCGATCCAGTGAGTGATGCGAACAACGGCGGAATGCCGCGAAGGAAGGCTTTCGGCCGGTATTGAAGAAGCGGAGCTCGGAGCCCAGGCTGAATCCGCCATTTGGGGGATTGTACCAACTGGGCGCGCGCTGCGCACGCGAAATTCCGCGACAGCGAAATTCCGGGACCCGGCCGTAGCTATCCGCAGACAGTCAAAATGTTGTGGCTCAGGAGATGCGGCTTCGCTACCGATACGCACTAGTGTGAAACCAGAATCGCGCGGTGCGAACGGCACGGGGCAGGGGCGCCCGCCCGGCAAGCACAGCAATCCCGCCTATGCGCAAATGACAGTCTACGTGCGGAGAGAAGTGCGCGATGCGGCACGAGTGCGGCTGTTCCGGGAGGGCAGGGAACTGAGCGCGCTGGTCGAGAGACTCCTGAAGGGCTGGCTGGCAACTCCGAACGAGAACGATGGCTTCCGGTTGTAGCCGAAAGGAACGCTTGGAAAATTGGAGCGCGCGCCGGGGATGGAGCAAATGAAGCCGATCGGGAATGTCAGCCAGAAACTGCACTGCGCCTTCGGCCATGCTGGTTGCGGTGCTGCTGCTGGTGAGCGTGGGACGTCTGATCATCGTGCGCGGCCTGAACCGCGATCTGGAAAGGGCGGTGAAACTGGTAGCGCGCGAGCAGTACCTGGCGGGCGAGGTTCGCGCCGATACTGCCGAGATGGCCAGCGCCGTCCGGGTGCACATTCTATCGGCGGTAATCAGCGACCGTCAGGGGCAGGAGGAGAGCACCCACCGCTATCGTTTGACCTCCGAACGGCTGGAGCGCTCGCTCGAAGAACTGCAGTCGGCGGCTGAGAATACGGAGGAACGCTCCGCTTTGCAGCAGCTGGCGGAGGCCAGCACGGCATCCGAGCGAGCCCACCATGAAATGACCCAGAGCATTTCCAGCCAGCAGATGGATCAAGCACTGAGGATCTTCCTGGAAGAGGTGGCCCCGCGGCTGGAAAGCATCGCGCGGCAGACCGCATCGCTCGTCGATCAACACTCTCATGAATTGAGTGAGACTTCGAACCGGTGCGAGGCGAAGGTATCGACCAGCCGGAACATCAGTCTGTTTCTGATCGTGGACGCTTTGCTGGCGGCCGTGTTTGTGTTGCGCGAGATCGAGAAACTGCTGACCGCGGTGAAGGAATCGCGGGAGCAACTGATCCTGAAGGTTGAGGAAGCCGAGCAGGCCAGCCGGATGAAGAGCGAGTTTCTTGCGAACATGAGCCACGAGATCCGGACGCCGATGAACGGGATCATCGGAATGACGGAACTCGCGCTCGAAGCGGACTCGGCCGAAGAAGAACGCGAGCACCTGAACACGGTGAGGTCGTCGGCCCAATCGCTTTTGACGGTGATCAACGACATCCTCGACTTCTCGAAAGTGGAGGCGGGAAGACTCGAAGTGGATCCGGCTCCGTTCGACGTCGAGCAGGAGTTGGATCAGACTGTCCGGATGCTGGCGCTGCGGAGCCATCAGAAAGGGGTGGAGTTGTTGTGCCGCATCGAGGACAGCGTTCCCGCGGTAGTGATCGGAGATGCAGGACGTCTGAGGCAGATCCTGGTGAACCTGCTGGGCAATGCCGTCAGATTCACGGCGGCGGGCGAGATCTTCGTGGAGGTGGCGGCGGCGCACCTGTCGGGCGGCCAGGTGATGCTCGCGTTTCGCGTGAAGGACACGGGGATTGGGATACCGAAAGAACGGCAGAGGCACATCTTCGAAGCCTTCACGCAGGTGGACGGCTCCACTACGCGGCGGTCCGGCGGAACAGGCCTGGGGCTCGCGATTTGCCGCCGTCTGGTGGAACTGATGGGCGGGCACATCAAGGTGGACAGCGAACCCGGCACAGGCAGCGTGTTCTCGTTCACCGCGTTGTTCCAGGCGGCCCCGGCTGGTCACGAAGTGCAGGCGCCGGCCCGTCCTGTAGACCTGCGAGGAATCCGGGCGCTGGTGGTGGACGATAACGCGACGAATCGGGCGATCGTGACCTCGTTCTCGCGCCGATGGGGGATGGAAGTGGAATCCGCGGAGTCGGGGGCCGAGGCGCTGTGCGTGCTGAGAATGGCGGCCAGAGATGGCCAACCGTTCCAGCTTGTGATCCTGGACGGGCAGATGCCAGAGATGGACGGATTCCAACTGGCTGAGCAGATCCGCAAAGATCCGGCAATCAAAGACGTCGCGGCCGTGATGCTGACCTCGGCCGATCTGCACGGGGCGCCTGCGCGGTGCCGCGAACTCGGTTACGGTCGTACCTGGTAAAACCGGTTTCGAGAATGAACCTGAGGAGCGCGGTTCAGGCCTGCTTCAGCGATGCGGCGCCTCCGCCGTGCGATCCCTCGGAAGAGGCTGCGAGTTATGCACCGCCGCGCGCATTGAAGGTCCTGCTGGCGGAAGATAACCCGGTGAACCAGAAACTCGCGATCGCTTTGTTGACGAAACGGGGTCACCAGGTGGTGGTCGCGAATAACGGCCGGGAAGCTCTGGACCTGGTACGCGAGACGGCACCCGAGGTGATCGTGATGGACGTTCAAATGCCGCAGATGGATGGTTTCGAGGCGACGCGAACTCTTCGAAGCCACGCCGCGACGGCCCGCTTGCCGATTATCGCCCTGACCGCGCCTGCGATGGCGGACGACCGGGAGCGTTGTCTCAGCGTCGGGATGGACGCCTACATTTCAAAGCCGGTGGATGGCCGGTTGCTGATACGTCTTGTCGAACAACTCGGCTTTCCCGACAACGAAAAGTCGCCGGTCGAGGTTCGAGACTGATAGTCCAATCTCCGACCGGCGCGCCAAGAGCCGGCGTGAGGCGTCGGACCGGTGGGGATAGCGCGAGCGGCGGACGGACTATTTCCGCGGTTCGAATGTTATTGCAATTTCCGTGTTTGCTTTCGCCGGGCTCTTGCCCTTCACCGGGGGCTGGTAGCGGAACTGCGCCCACGGCACGGCTTCGCAGAGTTGCGTTCCGGTCTCGAGTTCGGCGATCTTTCCGTCTTTGCCGATGATGACCTTGCAGCGGACCGTGCCTCCCTTGGGCTCCCAAAGGGGTGCGGGCTGCGTGGTTGCACCCTCGATGCGAAGGGCGCTTTCCTTATCGGCGGGCACGGAAATCTCCGGAAGCTTGTCGTCCGGGTCTTTCGCGGAGTTTTTCTTTGCTTCGGCGCCACCCTCGGCAGTCACGGGCGTGATTTTGCTGACCAGCAAAACCGGGCGGGCAGGATAGCGCTTGATGCGGGAGCGCAACGCCGCTGCATGCAGATCGTTCACGTCAAAGGGCAGTCCGGGCCAGGCCCTTCTGATGACACGCTCGCAACTGGATTCGAGCGGGTATCCGTTCTTCCCCTGGTCGGGATCGCCGATTTCGTCAATCGCTTTTTGTGCGATGAGACCCTCGGCGATGTACTCCTTGCCGGGATCGATGGGCGTGGGGGATTTGAAGAACAGGCGATAGCGGTGCGGTCCCTGCCAGATGTAGGTGGACTGTCCGCCGGCGTTCAGAGCGGCATCGGTGGCGGATGCTTCGTCCAGAAGGATCTGAGTTTTTCCCTGAATTTTGTCCGGCGCCGCGGGGGGCTTTTTCGCTTCGCTGGCGGATGGTCCACTGGAGCAGCCGACCAATCCGGTAACGGTGAGTATCAGAAAACAACCAACATATGCACTACGGTTCATCCGTGATGCCCTCGCTTTCAAGATGTTTTCGTCCGAATTGAACTTATCACGGAGTATGCTCGCTGACAACTGGGCCCCCTGGCCGACTGGGGGAGCGGGCCGGGCGCCGGTGGTGGTTTTCGGACGGGAGACAGGGCCGGCGCGGAGCCGAGGGACGTGTCGCGGCGACCCCTCGCTGACGCTCGACGCCCCGGTAACGCGGCGCTGGGCGATTCGCGTTCGTTGTGAGCCGGTGGCGATGATCGCCTGGTGGCGGGCGACCGCCGCTCACTCTCACGGTGCGGCGACGAGTTGCTACGAACCGGAGGCGGTCTGGGATCCGGGCATCAAGCGATCGCGGTGTTCGAAGCAGAACTTGATGAACGGTTCCTCTTTCACGGCGAGATGGACGGGAAATGGAAGTGCGGCGTATACGAGTTTGAACAGTGTTCGCATCTTCTCATCATCCTGGGCGGCAGCAAGGGCGGCCGGTCCCACTTTTTCCTGAAAGACCTGCTGGACCTTGGGCCAGTTCTCCTCGATGGTTTTGTTGGTTTTTTCGTCCAGCATCTGTTCGCCAGATTGCCGGGCGGATTGCAGTTTCTGTTTCCAATCCATTAGGGTGTCCTCACTTCTTGGTTCTAAGTTTCCAGGCCTTGAGCGCGGACCAGGCTTCCCTCGTTCCGATTTGTCTCAAAGCAGACTCACACTCGCTCGCAAACTCTCCCTCGCGATTATCGAGGCATTCGACCAGTGCGGGAACGGCTCTCGGGTCGCGAATCTGGCCCAGGGCACGCGCGGCAACCACGCACACGTCGTCGTCATCGTCGTTGAGGCGCTCGACCAGTGCGGGGACACCCTGGCGGGCGCGGTTGTCCCACAGCGCGCAGACCGCGATATGGCGGATGTCTCGATCGGGGTGACGGATAGCCTCCAGAAACAACGGGATATCGCGCTCGTCACCGGTGCGGCGCAGGAGACTGATGGCGCGGTACAGCAGGACAGGATCTCCGGTGGCGGCGGCTTCGCGGAGATAGGGGGCGGCTGCGTCGCCGAGTGGCTCGAGCGCCATTCTGGAAAACGTCCGGACCTGTTCGAGAGGGTTGGTCAAGGCGGCCTGTACGAGCGCGGCTACCACTTGCGGGTCGCGGCTGCGCGCGAGCCCTTCCGTGGCTTTTATGCCGACCTGACCGTACTCGTCATCGAGCGCGCGGATGAGGGCTGCGATCACGTCGGCGTCGTCCGGCGTTTCTGCCGAGCATTTCACGAGCGCGCCGAGCACCGAGTTGCGTGTATCTCTGTCCGGGTCACCGGCGGCGGCGAGGAGGCCCGGAATCGCGGAGCGGTCCGCCGCACGTTCCAGCCCCCAGGCCGCGGAGCGACGGCGGAACGAGTCGGTCGAGTCCAAACGTTCCAGGAGCGCAGCCAGCGCGACCGGTCCGCCGATGCGGCCGAGTTGAATGGCGGCGTCTCCCTGGACGCTTTCGTTAGAGTCCTCCAACGCAGCGATGAGACCGGGAATGGCGGCGTGTCCGATGTTGCCGAGCATCCAGGGCTCGACCGGCTTGTAGCCCGCGCGCATTGCGTCGAGCAGAGCCGGGATCGCTCGCGCATCTTGATGGGCCGCGAGGTGTATTGCCGCCCCGAACCGCACCTGCTGCACAGGATGCGTAACGGCTTGGGCGAGCACATCCACGACCGCCGGGTGATTCATCTCGCCGAGGGTGGCGAGCGCCTTGGCACGATCCTTGTCTTTCATGCTGTCCAACGCGCGGGCGGCGTGTTGCAGAATCGGCGGCGCATTGCGAGGCAAGTTGATCGTCGCGGACGGCCCCGCGCTGCGGACCTTTCGGAGGGCCTGTATTAACGCGTCCCAGTTCTGGGGGGACTCGTTGGTGAAGTCGAGGTACTGAATGATCCTGAGGCGCGGGTGAAGATCGTCTTCCGAGAGGCTTCGTAGGATGGGCACCAAGGGGATGCCGGAGCCGAGGGCGAAGGCCCACTCGTAGTTGACGGTGCTGGATAGGATAGCGTCGGGGGACAGGACGGCAATGACGGCATCGCAGCGGCGAAGGCGATCGCGGTCATCCGCGACTTCATCGAACGACGCGTTCGGGCCGGGCTGTTCCGAGGTGCGGAATCCGGATTCTGCTAGGGCGCCGGCCAGGGTACTCGCGAACTCGAGATCGGCGGGTGCGTACGAGAGATATGTGTGCGGCATGGGGCGGTTACTTCCCGGCGCTCTTGGCTTTCCAGGTTTTCGCGGCGGTACGGGCCTCGCGGGTGCCGATGTCATAGAGCGAATTTGCTGCTGCGTCGGCCAACTCCTCGTCCTGGAGGCATTCGATGAGCGCAGGCACCGCGGCGGGGTCGCCGATCTCGCCGAGGTCGATCACGGCGGAGCGGACGATGTTCGGATGCTCGCCATCGTCCTTCAGAATGGCAATGAGTGTGGGGACGGCCGCTCGCTTCGCAGCCGCGCTGAAGGCGCTGAGCGCCGCCCAACGCACTTCGAAATCGTCATCCTTGAAGCCATTGAGGAACAGCGGCACGTCCTCCGGGTCGTGCCATTCACTCAGGAATCGGATCGCTCGCTCGCGTACACGCGGGTTTGGACTCGAGACCGCTTCGCGCAATTCTCGCAACGGTGCGGCTTCGAGTTTGCAGATCGCCTGTTTGGCAAACGTGCAGACTTGATCGGAAGGGTTGTAGAGCATCGCTCGGAGCAACGGCGCGACGGATTCCGGATTACCGGTTTCGCCGAGGGCCAAGACGGCCGAAATGACGACCTGATCCTCTTCGTCGTCGAGTGCCATGAGGAGCGTTGGAAAGATGTTTTGCTGAGCGCCGGTTTTGGCGGCAATCCTGATCAGCGCGCTGATCGCGGCCGAACGGACTCGCGGGGACGAATCCTGCATCATCTCCAGCAAGATGGGGATGTTGCCGGGATCGGACCGCAACACAGAAGCGGCGCTGGATCGCTTCACGGGATCGGGGTCCCGCAAACGGGTGTTCAGGGCTTCGATCGCTCGCGGATCATCGAGTGCCCCGAGCGCTTCGTAAACGTTCGGGCGAAACCAAATGTCGTCTTCATCGAGCAGTTCGAGGAGTTGAGGGACGGCGGCTGCACCGAAGGTTTCGAGTATCCAGGGCTTGACGGCTTCATCGCGGGACCGGAGTCCTTCGACGAGCGCGGGGATGGCCCGCGCGTCCTTCCGGGCGGCTACCAGTCGGGCGATTCCGATGCGGACCTGACGGACGGGATGGCGAACAGCTTCGGCCAATATCTCGGTGATGCGGGGTTCGTCCATCTGTCCGAGGCTCTGGATCGCAGCCTGCCGCTCGTCCTCGTCGATGCTGTCGAGAGACCGCAAGGCACGTTCCATCACCGGCGAGGCATCACGTGGAATGTGAACGGTCGTGGGGCGGAGGTCGTCCTCGAGCGTCTGTAAGGCGTCGATGAGGGAGTTCCAGGGGTGGCGAGTGCCGCCGCTGAAATCGAAGCACCGGAGATGTTTCAGTTGAGGCGGCAATTGTGTTTCCGAAATCCCGGTGTGCAGAACAGCAATGACCGGTATGCCGGAGCCGAGGGCAAAGGCCCACTCGTAGTTCACGTATGCGGAACGGATCGACACCGGGGAAAGTACGACGATGACGGCGAGCGCATCGCGGATCCCAAAATCGATTTCGGCGCGCCAATCGTCGCCGGCCGTGAGGATCCGGTCGCGCCAAGTGGTGAACCCGTTCAGTGTAAGCCGGTTCTCGAGGTCATGGGCGAAGTCCAGGTCCTCACGGCAGTAGGAGAGAAAAACGTGCCTCATGCCCCTCCCAGGTTTCTATACATGGTAGCCGAGAAACATAATCAAGCGAATCCGCCGCCGGTCATTCGTAATCGGAGGTTTGACGAGTGCGGATTCCGGCGAATTTGGTGGTCAGAAGTTCCTCGCCTTTTTCGAGCGCCGGATCGATCACCGCCTTCCTGAAGACGCGCATCAGGTCGTCCGCCGAGCGATACTTCAGCAGATCCAATACCCACGGCCGATGGAGATCGCGGAACATCGCAAACGGCTCCTCGCCCTCCTGGAGGATGGGAACGAAGGGGACCCTGTACTCGGGTATGAGGGCGTGCAACTCCAGCGGCGAGGACCGTGGGTTCGTGATGTCGGCGATGATGAAGCGGCTCATGCCGGCCAGCGTTTTGACGGTCTCGGTGAAGTCCTTCTCGGTGGGCGCTTCGAAATCGAAGAGCATGGGGACGAAGTCGTGCCGTTGGAGTTTGTCTCGCATTTTGTCGAGCACGAGTTTCCGCTCCTCGACAAACCGGCCGAGGATCAGGACGCCTTTTTTGCCGATCGTGTCGATAACGCTCCGGATCTTGGGATTATGCAGTAGCAGGTAGACGAACTGTGCGACCTCGAGATTGCCGACCGTAATTTTGGGCTCGTTCTCGCTTGTGATACGGAGATCGGACTGATCCTTGACGCTACGGAGTTCGAGATCCCATGCCGATAGCCCGTAAACTCTGCAACCGGTGAATATAGCGCCGGCGACCGTGGCCCCCACGAGAATTGCGAGTTCGAGGTTTGCACCGGTGAAGTCGGCGTCCGTGAGATCCGCGCAGTCCAGGTTTGCACGACGAAGGGTTGCGCCGTTGAGAATTGCGCCGCAAAGGTGCGCCCGGCAGAAGTTGGCGCCGGTCAGGATGGCGCCGGTCAGGATGGCGCCGGTCAGATCCGCGCGGCATAAATCTGCGTCGTGAAAGAACGCGTGGGTGAGATCCGCGCCGGCCAGGCTGGCACGATTGAGGTTGACGTTATCCAGATGCACGCCGCGGAGTGTGATTCCAGTGAGGTCGGGCGTGACATCCAGGTTCGCGCAGCGAAACTGATTCCAGTTTTCGACACCGCTCTTGAGCAGTTCGACTTGATTAGGGTCTGCCATAGGCGGGCCTCCTGTGGGGATCCGGGCGATCGAACGTTCTAGTGATTTTACCCGGGGCAACGTGACTCCGGCGTGCGATTGAAACCTCATGCGCTGGATCGCCTCAATTTAGAGAGATGACAGAGGACCGGGGTGATACGGCTGGCGTACTTGCACCGCCGCCGCTGTTGTTCGGGGCAGCGCTGGCGCTCGCCTGGCGACTCGAACGGATTGCGCCACTCCCGTGCACTCGCCGCGCATCGACTGGACGCCGGGTTGCGGGGGCGGTATTGATCGCCGCCGGAGTCGTGGTGAGTGCAACGGTTGTGCGGGTGTTTCGAAGGTCGAGAACGGCCGTTTCTCCGCTCCGCACGACGAGCAGCCTCGCCGTCGCGGGGCCGTATCATTACAGCAGAAATCCGGACTACGCCGGGCAGGCTTCGATGTATGTCGGGATCGGACTGTTGTTGAATTCGTGGTGGCCGTTGCTGCTGCTGCCGGGTGCGTTGATTGCCGTCGAGCGGGGGGTGGTCCGCCGCGAAGAAAGATATCTCGAAAACAAATTCGGCGAAGAATACCGGCAGTACAAGAGCCGGGTGGGGCGGTGGTTTTGAACCACGCGGTCAGAGGGTCAGTTTCAGCAGGAATTCCAACTGATTCTGTGCGGGCAAGAATCGGAGCGTGGTCCACCGGGTGTAGCGGAACTCCGGCGAGACGTTCAGCGGGCCAACATGAAAGAGGCGCACTCCGGCGTGGGCGACGATGCCGCCCTCGGTGAGGGGGTCGTCGGTCCGATAGCGGTAAACGGAGTAGGGCGGGTCGAACCCGAGCGCGATTGACTCCGTCCAGGCGTCGTAGCCCTGGAGACGGCGGAAGGTTCCGCCGACACCGGCGAAGGGTCGAAGTCGGCCGTGCCAATGATGGTTGATCAGCATGGGGAATTCCCAGGTGTTCGCGGCCAAGTGCGTGATGGTTCCGAACGACGGGCCGAGGAAGCGCGATTCGGTGGTGTCGGTGCGCTTGTAGAGAGCGTCGGCTTCGATGGAAAGCCCGAACGGAACGCGCACCTCGAACATGCCGCCGGCGGTGTACCGGCGAGTCAAGAGATGCCATGTGCCGTAGCCTCCGCGGCCGCTCACGATGTCCGAACGGCTGGCGTCAGAAAACGGCGTGCCGCCGATAGCGCCGAAAGTAAATCGCTGGGCAGGTGCGCCGGAGCATGACAGGAGCACGGCCATCAACGCGAAACGGATGCGCATACGTCTGCTTCGGTTGTATGTCCTGCAGTGGGTCAGGCGCAACGGGGGCGCGCTTTGTGCGGCCGTGATAGGATCGTTCGCTGAAAACCGTGCAAATCGCAAAAATCCTTTTTCTCGGCTACCTGCTGTTGTTCACGTGGGCGGCGATCAGCCCGTACGACCGCGCGACCTGGTGGGCCGAGAACACGCCGATTGTTCTGATCGTTATCGCGCTGGTGTTGCTGTACGTGCGAGGGTTCATCTTTTCGAGCACCGCGTACGTTCTGATGGCGGTGCTGATCTACATGCACACCATCGGCGGGCACTACACCTTCGAGCGCGTGCCGTTCGGTTTTGTGACCGGGCTATTTGGCTTTCGCAGGAATCACTACGATCGCGTCGCACACTTCAGCGTCGGGTTCTACGCATTCGCCGTGGCGGAGGCGTTGGTACGGACCAAAGCAGTGCGGAGCCGTGTTGTGCTGGCGCTGTTTCCGATTTTCACGATCGCGTTCGTTGCGATGGGATACGAGTTGATCGAATGGTGGTATGCGGACGCGGCGGGCGAGGAATCGGCGACTGCGTTCCTCGGCAGCCAGGGAGACGTGTGGGATGCCCAGAAGGACATGCTCGCAGATACGCTGGGTGCGCTAGCGGCGACGGCGTTGTTCTTTGCGCTCGGGCGAGGACGCGATACGATCGTTTTTCAGAAGGTGAAAGCATGAATCGGCGCAAACTTCTTTCGATGCTCTATGCGGCAGGTCCATTGACCGTTCTGCGTCTCGCGGCGAAGGATCACGGAAAAGGGAAGGGCAAAGGGCACGATAAACGAGAGCGGGACGATGACGACCGGCGGTATTTCCGTCGCGAGGACTATGCCGTGGTCCAGCGCTACTATGAAGGGCCGCGCGATCTTCCCCCGGGCTTGCGGAAGAAATACTATCGAACCGGCCGGCTGCCCCCGGGCTGGGAGAAGAAGATGCGCCCGTTTCCTCCCGAACTTGTCCGCGTACTGCCTCCGTTGCCGCCGAACTGCGGCCGCGCGTATGTCGACGGGGTGGCGATCGTGTACGACCGGAAGACGCGGATTATCCTCGATTCGATCGACCTGATCAGCGCAATCGCGGGACATTGACCCGGGCGCACGTGAAGGGCGGCACGGTACGGGCTACCTGGCGGTGGCAAGGGCGCTGCGGGCTTTGGAGTAGACGAAGTAGATCACGAGCCCGATCAGCAGCCAGGAGATGAATCGCAGCCAGGTCAGCAGCGGCAGACCCATCATCAACAACAGGCAGCAGGCGATGGAGATCGCCGGGAAGACCGGGACGAACGGAACACGGAACGAGCGCGGACGGTCTGGTTGTTTCTTGCGCAGAACGATGACGCCGACCGAGACCAGGATGAAGGCGAAGAGCGTTCCGATGTTCGACAATTCCGCGAAGGTCGCGATATCCCAAATGCCGGCGGGGATGCCGACAACGAAGCCCGCGATCCAGGTGCTGATGTGCGGTGTTTTGAATTGCTCGTGGACCGTAGAGAACATCCGCGGCAGCAGGCCGTCGCGGGACATGGCGAACCAGATGCGCGCCTGGCCGTACTGGTAAACCAGCAGGGAAGAGAGCATTCCCATCAGGGCTCCAGCGGTGACGATCGTGCGCAGGTTGTTAAACCCGAGCGATTTCAGCGCGTCGGCCACCGGTGAATCGGTACCGAGTTGCGTGTACGGCACGATGCCGGTGAGCACCAGCGAGACCGAGGCGTAGAGGATTGTGCAGACCACCAGTGTCGCGATGATGCCGACCGGAAGGTCGCGCTGCGGGTGGCGGCACTCCTCGGCGGCGGTGGAGACCGAGTCGAACCCGATGTAGCTGAAGAAAATGATGGAGCCTCCGGTGAGAATGCCGGAGAATCCGTTGGGCGCGAAGGGATGCCAGTTCGCGGTGTTGACGGCGCGCGCGGCTCCGAAACAGAAGACCAGGATGGCGGCCATTTTGATGATCACCATGGTCGTGTTTGCTTCGGCGCTTTCTCTTACTCCGCGGACGAGGATCCACGTGACGGCCATGGTGATGAGCAGTGCCGGAACGTTGAACCAGCCGGCCGGTTGTCCGGGGGCGGGGAAGGGTGGGAACGCGAGTTCGGGGGGAAGGTGAAAGCCCAGAACATTATCGAATAGATCCTGGAGGTAGGCCGAGAAGCCGACGGCAACGGACATGTTGGAAACGGCGTACTCGAGGATGAGGTCCCAGCCGATGATCCACGCGAAAATTTCGCCGAGCACCGCGTACGAGTAGGTATAGGCGCTGCCCGCGATGGGGATCATGGACGCGAGTTCGGCATAGCACAGCGCGGCGAAGCAACAGGCCAGCGCAACCAGGAAGAACGAGAGCGTGATTGCGGGTCCCGCGCCCGGCCTGCCCATCTGCGAACCGGCATGGACGCCGTGCAGAAGCAGGTCGAGCACGGTAGCTTCGAGCACCGATTGAATCGGCAACACTTTACCCGCGGCCGCGGTACCGGTGACCGTAAAGATGCCGGAGCCGATGACCGCGCCGATGCCCAGCGCAGTCAGGCTGACGGGACCGAGTGTTTTTTTGAGACGTTTATGCGGTTCGTTCGAAGCCGCAATGAGGTCGTCGATCGATTTGGTGCGGAACAGTTGTGACATGTGTGGGAACCGGACCGGGGCGGGCGGGGCCCGGCCCCTACACGTACTTCCGCGCTACCGTTTACGTTGACCCTTCACCATCTTCTTTACTTTTCGTTTTTGCGAGCCTCGGGCGACATCCGCCGCGCGCTTGGCAACGGGGGCTGCCTTCTTGCGGGCGGCGCGCTTGGCGGTCTTACGTTCTGCTTTGTCGGTGATGTGTTTAGTGTTCATTCTTCAACAGTGATTCCTGCGTATTTCTGTACCAACTTCTTGAGACCGTACCCGATGAAGCTGACGGTCAGTTTCGCTTCGTCGCCATCGCCTTCGCGGCGCAACACCGTGCCGCGGCCATACTTCGGATGGACGACAGTGGAGCCGAGCGAAAACGGCTTTTTCCGCTTGGGCGGCGCCACCGGATTCCGGGCTCCCGTTGAGGGAGCCGCCTGCCGCGGCGGCGTCATTGCATCACCGGGGCGGCGGGCACCCGGATCGCGGTTCACAACCGGCGGCGGCTGCTGCTGCTTCTGTGGAACCGATCCTTCTTTAGGACGGTTCGGAGGCGGCGGGTCAGTCTTGGACCGGTCACGAACCAGCCCGCTCGGAGGCGCCATGCCGCGCTCCGCAAAGTACTGCGCGATATTATCTAACGAATTATACGTCTTTCCGGTGTACAACGTCTTCTTGACGGTTTCGCGGACCTCGTGACGCTCGCTGTACAGGTCCACGCCCTTCGTCACGGGCGCGGCGCCGCCGCCCACATAATCGATCAGATCGCGGGGGACTTCCTGGAGGAATCGCGACGGGATTGTCGGCTCGGGCGAACCGCCGCCGAACCGCCGCCGTATCTGGGCGTACGTAAGGTACAGCCTCTTTTCGGCGCGCGTCATGGCGACGTAGCACAGACGCCGCTCCTCTTCCATCTTTTCGAGCGGGTTGCCTTCATCGACGCGAATGGAGCGAATGTGTGGGAACAGCCCTTCCTCCATCCCTGCGATGAAGACGATGGGGAACTCCAGGCCTTTGGCGTTGTGCATGGTCAGGAGCGTCACCTGGGCCTGTTCATCGAGGTCGTCGGATTCGGCGACGAGTGCGGCATGGTCCAGGAAGTCGGCAATGGTTTCGCTGCGCTCCTGGGCGTCTGCGGCCGCGTTCAACAACTCCTCGACGTTTCCGAGACGGCTCTCCGATTCCGGCGTGCCGTCGGATTCGAGCATCTTGCGATATCCGGTCCGATCGACGATGAGCTTGAGGGTTTCGCTAAGGGGCCGTTCGTTAACACCCGCGCGCAGTTCTTCGATCAACTGGCGAAAACTCGAGAGTGCTGCTTCGGCGCGGGCTGCAAAGGCGTGTTCGTCGAGGAGACGTCCGATGGCGCCCCACAGGGTCAGGTTGTTCTCAAGCGCGAAACGCTCGAGGTGCTCGATGGTCGTCTTGCCGATTCCGCGAGCCGGCGTGTTGATGATGCGGAGCAGGCTGATCGAATCGTGTGGGCTGGCGAGGAATTTCAGATAGGCCAGCAAATCTTTTACCTCGGCCCGCTGATAGAAACTGAACCCGCCGACCACGAGATATTTGCGGCCATAACGGCGAAGCGCTTCTTCGATCTGGCGCGACTGAAAGTTCGTGCGGTAGAGAACCGCGACACGGTCCCTCGGGTTACGCCGCAGAAGCGTTTCGGTGGTGTCGGCGATGAATAGCGCTTCGTTTTCGGAAGTGGGCGCCTGATAAAGGCCGATTTTCGAACCGGACTCATGCTCGGTCCAGAGCCATTTCCCCTTGCGCTCGGTGTTGTTCGCGATAAGGCGGCCGGCGGCCTCGAGGATCGTCTTTGTAGAGCGGTAGTTCTGCTCGAGACGGATGACGGTGGCGTCCGGATAGTCTTTCTCGAAATCGAGGATGTTGCGGATAGTAGCGCCGCGCCAGCCGTAGATCGACTGGTCCTCATCGCCCACCACGCAAAGGTTCTTGTGCGCTTCGGTGAGCAGGCGCATGAGTTCGTACTGGCTGCGGTTCGTGTCCTGATACTCGTCGATCATCAGGAAATGAAACCTTCGATTGTAGAACTGCCGCGTCGGTGCGTCGTGGCGGAGAAGGCGGACGGTTTCAAGCAGGAGGTCGTCGAAATCGAGAGCATTCGACTGGATGAGACGCTCCTGGTACAGTTCGAAGATCTTGGCGAGCCGGACCATTTTGGGGTCGGCGCTCCGGCTGTACAGGTCGGCCGGGGTTTCCTTCAGATTCTTGGCGTGGCTGATGCGCGACAGTACGGCGCGGCACTGCATGAACGACTTTTCGTCGAGCCCGAGTTGCCGGTAAATGCTCTTGATGATGCTGAGCTGGTCGTCATCGTCGTAGATGTTGAAGCTCTGGGTGAAACCCGGACGGATGTCGGCGAGGGGGGCGCCGCTGCGGCGAAGGGTCCGGACGCAGAAGGAGTGGAATGTAGAGACGAGCGGGGTGCTGGTGGTGGAATGCCCGCCGAGCAGGCGATCCACCCGGTCGCGCATTTCACCGGCTGCCTTGTTGGTGAAAGTAACGGCGAGGATCGACGGACCGGAGACGCCGTGGGCGCGAACGAGGTGCGCGATACGGTGTGTGATGACACGGGTTTTGCCCGATCCGGCGCCGGCCAGGAGCAAAAGGGGGCCTTCGACATGCGCGACCGCCTGCTTCTGCTGGGGGTTCAGCCCTTGAAGAAAATCCACTTGTGAACAGTTTACCAGCCGGAATGGAATTCGCCCAAAAATCGAGGGAAAATGGCCGAATGGGGGAATACCCACAAAATAGGGTATTTTAATACCCCAGGTACTAGTACTATACTAAGCCCATGGATCAACTCCCCTCCTCCGAAGTTGAGACCCTAAAGTCTGAACTAGTAAGGCTGTATGAGCGTCGCCTCGTGGTAGACGAACTCATACGAAGTCTGGAACGCTACGCTGCTTGCGAAACCAGGCGCCCGGTCCGGTCGGTACAAAAACCGGCGACCATCTTAAAATTCCGCAACATTGCTTGATCATACCTTATGAGCACCAGGCCCGCTATTTTTGCCTTTTTCCCAAAGTGTCTGTAAAATAGCGGGTTACGGCTCCGCCACTTCTCGTCCCTGACCGTTTCAAGGCTCTCCGGACGAGGAGTGCGTCCGTCCACCATGCTGGTTGAATTCGAACTGATCGAGCGCGCCCGTAGCGGCGATGACGTAGCATTCAACCAAGTCATTCAGGCTTACAGAAAAAGAATCTTAGGCACCATCGCGCGGCTGATCGGACGTCCGGAAGACGTTGAAGATGTTGGACAAGAAGTATTTGTGCGGTTGTACTACTCGCTCGACCAACTGCGAACTCCGGAGGTATTCGAGCCGTGGCTGTACCGGCTGACGGTGAATGCTGCCTACGATTACCTGCGGAGGCAGCGGCGGCGGAACGAATCCCGAATGTCGGACCTGTCGGAGCAGCAGGTAACGTTGGCGGACGCGGCCGCCGGGGGACGCCAGAACTCGGAAGATATGCGGCGGTTGCGGGTACGGGAACTGGTGGATGAACTGCTGAGTTCGGTCTCGGCGGAAGACCGCATTCTGCTGACGTTAAAAGAGGTGGAAGGACTCTCGCTGAAAGAGTTAGAATCGATTTACCACGTGAACGAGAACGCTTTGAAAGTACGGTTGTTCCGGGCGCGGCAACGCGTCCTGAAGGCGTTCGATGATAAACAGACGCAGAAGCCGCGAGGCGAAGTCATCAAGAGCCAAAGTAACCCAGGCAATAAAGGTAACCCTGGCAATAGATGATGCGCCCTTTTATTGAACGTGAGAGCTGAAATGGACGATCTAGAGAGGCTGTTTGGCGCCTACCGGGAGGCGCTACCAGACCCGGAGCCATCGCCTGGATTCACACCAGGGGTTTGGCAGCGAATTGAGGCACGAAGATCGCCTGTCCGCCTGTTCAGACGGTTTGCGGAGGCATTCGTCACGGTGGCTGCCGTGATTACGCTCCTCATCGGCACGTTTTTGATCCCACGGATGCAAAGCGCCCCAGTGTATAGCGCCAGTTACGTGGATGTTCTGGCGGGTGGCAACAGCGACAACTCCGACTACGCTGAGGTATTTCGCGGCGAGACTCCGGTCGAGGCGCCGCAACGATGAGCCTTTCGCGCCTTACTATCGCTCTGTATGTAGGAGCGATATTCGGTAGTGGCGTTGTCGTTGGGGTATTCGGGCATCGCCTGTACACCGTCAACTCGGTAGACGCCAAGACGGCCGGCCGGAACCCGGACGAGTGGCGTAAGCGGTACGTCTCGGAAATGAAGAGCCGCTTGAAGTTGCGCGACGACCAACTGACGCAGCTAAACACGATTCTGGATGAGACCCGGGATCGGGTTCGTGCGGCCAAGGACCGGATGCATCCCGAGATGGAAGCCATCCGGCAGCAGCAAATCCAAAAAGTACGGGCCATTCTGGATCCGGCCCAGGTTTCGGAATACGACCGCATGCGCGCCGAACGTGAGCGGAACATGAAGAAAGGGCCGCCTCCCCCGCCACCTCCGGATCGGTAGAGAGGTGACTTGCGGAAACCCCGCCCACCCGCACTTTTGGTGTTTGTGCGAGATCTGAAAATAGAAAAGGCGATACCTGCCGAGGTATCGCCTTTTTTTCAATCCCGAAGCAGCTTCAGGATGATGAAGATCTCTTGGCCTGCAACTCGAGCGTTTTCTGGTATTTTTTCTGGAAACGGTCGACGCGACCTTCCGTATCGACGAGCTTTTGGCGACCGGTGAAGAAGGGGTGGCAATTCGAGCATATTTCCACGCGGATGTCGCCTTTGTGAGTCGAGCGGGTCCGGAACACATTTCCGCAAGCGCAAGTCACATTGACTTCGTCGTATTGGGGGTGGATCCCTGCTTTCATTGTTGTGATTTTCCTTTCAAATGCGTGCAGACTACCAGTTTAGCATGCGTTTCGCTCCTAATCCGCGAACGGTCCTGCAGCAGCCGTACGCTGTGCCCCGATTCCTTGAATGGCCAAAGACATTTATCTGCCTGTGGCAACACCGGAAATGAAGGAATTCGCGCAAACGTGGCAGCGCGGCCAAGCGGAGATTGGAAAGGAGCCCTGCGGAGTTCTGTACAACTTCGAGGAATGGTGGGAAAGGGACTGGCGCGTAAATTTGGGTTCGGTGGGTTACGAAACGTAGTCGCAGCGGACCGGGTTTAGCGACACGGAGGGTCGCGCATTATCGGCGGCTAGCGTGGGATGAAGAGGACACTCGAAAGCGCGTGGGACGACTGGGATTCGGACTCAGGCCAAATCAAACCCTACACGCCCGCTGCGGTTGGCCGATGCGATCGAGGCCCGAAGGGAAGAGCAAGGCGTAGAGGTCGATGGGCTTACCGGGCGAGCAAACACAAAGTCGTCTTTTCGCAACGCCTGTCCGATAAAGCTAAAAACCCCCGCAGTGCACTTCCCAGTGCGCCGCAGGGGTTTCGGTAGCTATAGGGTCTACAGCTTTCGCGTGAGGGGCCGGTCCACATGAACAGCGGCCTCGACACTGAACGAAACCTGAACGTTTAGAACGGTCGACTCAACAGTCGGCCACCTCACGCGTGGATTGGTTACTACAATCGCTACCAGTATTCATTATCGACTGGACCACCTCCTTTCTCAGTGATACCTCCAATCTACACTGCAGGATCGTGTGATGTCAAAGTGGCGCACGAGAAAAAGTAAAAGGTAGCCAACACAGAAAAGCCCTGCGCTTTTTGAGGCGCAGGGCGTAACGTAACAAGGAGGCAACTGGCGACCAAAGCGACCTGAAGAAACCCTGTAACAGACCCGCCTCCCTTACTGCATACCACCGGCCAAAGTGTAACCCGTTTTATTTCCAACAAAACGTTCGGTGATCTCCGTTTTCCGGGATATGACATCCGGGATCCGGGAGATGGATGGGCGCGTTGTTCCGTGCGGGATTGTGCTCGGCGGTACAATACGATGGTTGACGAAGTCTGACACTCCCGCACCGGCGGACTTGGGACGCCCGGGTCTGTTGGCGGTGCCCGGTTCGCGCCGCGCTCTGGCCGGGTTCTTTGTCTCCGGACTCCTGTTCTCATTCCTCGGCGCGATCCTACCCTCCTGGGGACACCATTTGACCGGTGATTATGACATTGTCGGGTTACACTTCCTGTTCGCTTCGGCTGGGGTAGTCATCGCTCATAGGATCGGCGCCTGGTTGATGTCTCGAAAGGGGACCGGATTCGTACTCGTGATCGCCTGTCTGGTCGCCATGGGTGCGCTATTGTATCTCGCCGCAGTCACACCACCTGCGCCGACCTGGACGCGACTGATCGGTGTGGCCCTGGTGGGGATTGCGGGCGGCCTGCTGCACGCGGCGATCTTCCCAGCGATCTCATCGATCTATCGTCACGACGCGGCGGCGACAGCGAATCTGGGTGGAACACTGTTCGGCCTGGGATGCCTAGCGGTTCCGCTGCTGATCTCGGGAACCTTCTATGTCTATACGGTTCCGAGCATCCTGATCCTGCTGTCGGTGATCCCGGGGTTGTTCGCCATCCTGTACTCGAAGGTTCGCTATCCGCACGTCGCGCCCGATACGAACCGGCCGATTCGCGATCTGCTGAAAGACCTGCGGAGCCCGATCGCGGTGCTGTTTGCGCTATTGCTGTTCTTCCAGTTCGGCAACGAGTGGGCTGTGGCCGGATGGCTGCCGCTGTTCCTGGTGCAGCGGCTCGGGATCAGCCCTGCAAAAGCGCTGCTGCTGGCTTCGGTGTACTGGCTGGCTTTGTTGACGGGCCGTATCGCCGTGCAGGCGTTGCTCCCCATCGTCCGGCACACGACGCTGCTCCTGACGAGTACCTGTTCGGCGCTCTTCGGGTGCCTGATTCTGGCGCTCACCAACAATCGTTTCGGAGCCGTGACGGGGATTATTCTGGTGGGCGGCGGATTCGCCTCCATTTATCCCCTGGTCGCAGAGAAGATTAGCGGGCGTTTTCCGAACTTCCACTCGGGACTGTACAACGGGATCTTCTCGTTCGCGATGCTGGGAGCGCTGCTGGCGCCTTGCACAATGGGCTTTCTCGCAGCGTATTCCGATATACAAGCGGTGATGCTGGTTCCAGTGTTCGGGAGCATCATGGTGCTGCTGCTGCTGGTTGCGATCTGGGTGGACTCGCGATTGACGATTCAGGGAATCCGCAACGAGACCTCTCCCGCCGGCCCTTCATAGATCAGTTCGAGTTTCTTGATCGACTTCCGCTTGCCCTTGAACGGGAAGAAGAGGCAGCCAGCGTAGGGCGCAACGATTTCGCCATCGGGAAGGGAAGCGCGCGCGACGGTCTCTTCGATTGGGGTATCGTCCTGTTTCTGGCCGACGGGGTTGTCGACCTTCGGCACGGGGTTGGGAACGCGGCCTTCGCGCTCGCGAGGACGATTGTCGCCGGGGAAGCGGCCCACGGCGGGGGGCCGGCCGAAAATGACGCCGGCATCACCCATGCCCGCCGTGCCTTCGAGACGCGCCCGGTCTTCCCAATCGGGATACTTGATGGAAGCCGCCACCATTCCCGGCGAATCGGGGCGGAGCAGCATCTTCTTGCCGTTAATGCGGAGAGCGAAATTGACATGCTCGAGGGTGATTCGCTTTTGTGGCCCGTTCGGATAGACGGCGACTTCGATGGTGATGTGGTCCTGGGCGAACACGCTGCCCGAAGGCGACGGCACGGCCGGACCGAGGTTCTCGGCAGCGATGGTAAATGTACCGAGATGTCCCTGGACGGGATAATCGGCGGCCGGCCGCTGCGGTTCTCCGCCGCAGAGAACACCGGCGGCCGCGATGAATCCGAAGACAGCGATTCGACGTAACATCCTGCACGCAGTATAATCCGGCTTCATGCTTCGTTCAGCCACCATCCTGTTCTGCGCAGCGACGCTCGCTTCCGGAGCTTCGCTGCTCGAGCAGCGTATCGACCAGACGATTCGTAGGAGCGAGATCGTCGCGCCGGCTTCCGTAGGAATCGAAGTCGTTCAGATCGCCACTGGAAAGACGCTCTATTCGCGAAACAGCGACAGCCTGTTCATCCCCGCGTCGAACACGAAATTGTTCACGACTGCGCTGGCGTTGGTGCGGCTGGGTGAAGACCACCGGATGACCACGCGACTCATCGCGCGAAGCGGCCCGGATGGTTCCGGCAAGATCGACGGCGACCTGATTCTTTACGGCGGCGGCGATCCTTCTATGTCGTTCATTCGGATTCCGTATTCGGCCGATGCGGAACCCGCTAATCCGATGGCGGGGATCGAAGCGCTGGCGGACGAAGTAGCGGCCAGGGGTGTCCGTGGGATTAGCGGCAACATTGTCGGCGACGATTCGGCTTATGAATGGGAACCGTTCCCGCCGGGCTGGGGCATCGACGATCCGGTTTGGGAGTACGGCGCGCCGGTGAGTGCGTTGAGCATCGGCAGCAACTCGCTCCGCGTCGATTTGACGGCTTCGAGCGTCGACGGAGAGCCGGCCGCGCTGCGGATTATCCCGGCGTTCGAGTATTTCGTTATCGCCAACCGGACGCGATCGGCGGCGGCAGGGGAACCGAAGCTGGAAGTACGCCGCACCGGTTCGCGATACCTGGAGATTTCGGGCGACGTTCCGCGCCGGACGGACCCGGTGACGTTGTGGCTGGCGGTGGACGATCCGGCGATGTACGCGGCGTCGGCGTTGCGCGATGCGCTGACGCTCCGGGGAATTCGCATCGACGGCGAACCGGTGGCGAGGCACCGCGTGGAGGGCGACGCCATCACCGTGCCGCAAGGGGTGCTGCTGGCCGAGCGCGAATCGCCGCCGCTCTATCAACTGATTCGAGTGACCGACAAGGTCAGCCAGAACCTGTGGGCAGAACTGCTGCTGCGGGAAGTGGCGCGGGTGGAGACGGGCGTGGGCAATCGCAAGGCCGGCCTGGGGGCGATGGCGGCGTTCTTAGAGGATGCCGGTGTACCGTCGGACGATTATGCGTTCTCGGATGGGTCGGGCTTGTCGCGGCTGACATTGGTGAAGCCGTCCGCGGTGGTGCGGCTATTGCGCTGGATGCATGGGTGGAGGGGACGCGATCTGTGGACTACGGTGCTTCCGATCGGAGGGGAAGACGGAACGCTCGAGAAACGCTTCGATAAGGCGCCGCCGGCCAAAGCGATTCATGCGAAGACGGGATCGCTATCTCATGTGAATGCACTGTCGGGTTACGCGGACAGCGCGACCTACGGCGAACTGGCATTTTGCATCATCGTGAATAATACAAGCGGCCCCGCCTCGGAGGTGCGCAAGTTCATTGATAAAATCGGAATGATTCTGCTCGAATAGGAAAAGGAATGCCGATTTACGAATATCGTTGCGAGGACTGCGGGTCGAAGTTCGAGAAACTGGTGCGTAGGGATACGGACGCGGTGGAGTGTCCTTCCTGCGGCAAAGACCATCTGAAGATGGAACTTTCAGTGTTTGCGGCCCATGCGAACGGGAGGCCGAAGGAGTCTGCCCCGATGACGGGAGGGTGTCCGTCGGGGATGTGTCCGACGCCGGGGTTGTGCGGACGGAACTGACCAGAAAGCACGATGGGCGGCCGCAAGCGGCCGCCCATTACGATTACTGACTGATTTCCTGCAGTTCTTACCAGCGATTTCTGCTTCCACCGAAATCGCGTTGGCGAGGACCGCCGCCGCCACCGGAGCCGCCGCGCGGACCACGTGCACCACCACCACCGCCGCCCTCGCGAGACATCGGACGCGCTTCGTTGATGACTAAGGCACGACCCATCAGGTCTTTGCCGTTGCAGTTCTGAATGGCAGCCTGAGCTTGCCCTTCGTCATTGATCTCGACAAACCCGAAACCGCGAGCCTCACCACTGAAGCGGTCTCGCATCACGTTCACACTGTCCACGCTATATCCGGCGTCCGTGAAGAAATTCTGGACGTCAGTTTCGTTCGCGCCGTAGGGGAGATTCCCTACAAACAATCTTGCCATGCGAAAACTTATCTCCTAATCTGTAGCTGAAGGCAGAAACGACCGCGGGCTGTCGAGGTAACGAGCGGGCTAGACCGGGACTCAACTGACACTTCAAACTAGCTACTTCAGTATGCCATAAAATATTCGAATTGCACCCAGTGAAATCCGCGGGCATATTCTTTGTTCATTCGAGATGTATTGGGCCGCATGCCGATATCACACCGAACCTCTGGTTGACAAGCCCGCGAACCTCGGCTATAGTGCTGAAGTACTGATTTCTCAACGGTTTGTCGGTGAAAGGCGGCAACCATTTCCAAGACGCGCTCGTGACGGCTGGATTGTATCAACGCCATATCGCTTGTTCACAGCTCTTCCAGGCTGGCTCTGCGCCGTCCTTTTGGTTCATCTGGGCGGGTGTTCTTTGACCCAGCGAAAACCGTTGGAGTTGCAGTAGAGGTGGGAGCGAGATCGCATGGCCAGCAATTCAGACGAGCAAAACCAACCAACGCCGCAGACGCCCGTGGAAGAGTCCGAATACGAGCATTTGCTCGAGGACTACAGCCACCTGGCACCGCCCTCGGAAGGCGAGTTGTTGCAAGGCCGGGTCTTAAAGGTCACTCCCAAGGAAGTGATCGTCGACGTCGGCTACAAGATAGAAGGAATGGTTCCGATCGAGCAATTCCAGTTGCCCGACGGAAGCGTGACAGTTCAGCCTGACGACACGATCGACGTCATTATTGAAAGGCATCCAAACCAGCCGGGTGGCTTTATCGTCCTGTCGCATGAGAAGGCTGCGCGGCTGCACTGTTGGGAAACGCTCGAAAAAGCCCACCGCGAAAATCTGCTGGTTTCCGGCCGGGTGACCGGTCGCACAAAGGGCGGGCTTTCGGTAGACGTAGGCGTTCCCGCATTCATGCCCGGCTCGCAGATCGATGTTCGCCCATTGCACAATCTGGATGCGCTGGTAGGGCAGGACATCGCGGTTCGCATTCTCAAGTTGAACCGGCGACGGGGAAACGTTGTTGTCTCGCGGAAAATCGCGCTCGAAGAGGAACTGGTTGCGCGAAAGGGTGCGGCGCTCGAGATGCTGCACGAAGGCGCAGTGGTGACGGGCACGGTAAAAAACCTCACCGATTATGGCGCGTTCATCGACCTGGGAGGAATTGATGGTCTGCTGCACGTCAGCGATATCTCGTTCGGGCGCGTGACGCACCCTTCAGAGATGTTGAATGTCGGCGACCAGGTGACCGTAAAGGTCCTGAAATTCGACCGCGACAAAGAGCGGATTTCGCTGGGCATGAAGCAACTGGCGCCCGACCCATGGCAGGCGGCAACGGAACGCTACACGCCGGGGAGCCGCGTGGTGGGTCGCGTGGTGAGCGTCACCGATTACGGCGCGTTCGTGGAATTGGAAGCTGGGGTGGAGGGCTTGATCCACATTTCCGAGATGACCTGGAGCCGCCGGATGAAGCATCCGAGCAAGGTAGTGAAGGTCGGCGATCAGGTGGAAGCCGTGGTCCTTGAGGTGAAGCCGAAAGACCGGCGGATTTCGCTGGGCATCAAGCAACTCGAGGCCGATCCGTGGACGACGGTTGCGGATCGCTATGCGATCGGCTCCGTTGTGGAGGGCCGGGTACGAAAACTCACGGATTTCGGGGCGTTCGTAGAGATCGAGGAAGGCATCGACGGACTGGTGCACATTTCCGACATTACCTGGACCAAGCGCATCAAACATCCGTCGGAGGCGCTGAAGAAGGGGCAGATCGTTCAGGCCGTGATTCTGAACATCGACGCTCCGAACCGCAGACTCTCACTCGGCATGAAGCAGCTACAGCCGGATGCCTGGGAGACGTTCTTCAGCACTCACCAGATTGGTGACGTAGTGCGCGGGCGTGTGTGCCGCGCGGCGAGTTTCGGATTATTTGTCGAGCTGGCGCCGGGAGTCGAAGGTTTGTGTCATAAATCGGAGGTCCCACCCGACCGCGGCACTGAGGAAGCGCCGCTGCCGATCGGGGAAGAGTTCGATTTCAAGATCATAAAAATGAGTGAGGCGGAGAAGAAGATCGGGCTGAGCGTTCGCGCCTTAGCCCAGGACGAAGAGAGAATCCGCCTCGAGGATTATCAAAAGCAGGCCGCAGCCGCTACGCTGACGATCGAGGAAGCGATGCGCGGTAAAAGCGAGCACTAATCTATAAACGGCGGCCGGAGAAACCGAGACAAGGGAGAATAAAGAAAAACGATATGACGAAGGCGGAATTGATCGAAGAAGTGTCCAGAGTCGTCGAGATGACACGGAAGGACTCCGAAGTCATAGTCGAGGCCATCTTCGATAGTATCGTGCGGTCACTGCGTACAGGAGACAAGATCGAAATTCGTGGCTTCGGCAGTTTCCGGACGCGGCAGAGGCAGCCGCGTGTGGGCCGCAACCCGAAAACGGGCACGCGTGTCGAAGTGCCTTCGAAACGCATCCCCTACTTCAAACCCAGCAAAGAACTCAAGGATCTGGTCAATCATTCCGCCGAACAACCGGCGCCCGTTCCCGGCTCCGGCGTGGATAACTCGCCGGGATAACGACAGAAGCCGGTATGGATCGACTGTGGAGTCCCTGGCGCTATTCTTATATCTCGAAAGCGACCCAGGAAGACAGTTGCATCTTCTGCGCCAAGCTCGCTGAGAACAACGACCGTGAGAATTACATTCTGCTTCGGGCGAAACGGAATTTCGTCCTGTTGAACCTGTACCCGTACACGAACGGGCATCTCATGATCGCACCGTATGAGCATGTGGCTACGCTCGAGCAGGCGCATCCGGAGACTCTTCGCGAGATGATGGAACTGACTCGCGAGGCCGAAACTCATCTACGAGCCGTGTACCGCCCTAAAGGCTTGAACCTCGGGATGAATATCGGCGAGAGTGCGGGGGCGGGGGTCGCCGGCCACATTCACATGCACATACTTCCGCGCTGGCCGGGCGACGCAAACTTCATGACAGTCGTGGGAGAAACCCGTGTTCTTCCGGAGACGCTCGACGTCACCTACGAACGGCTCTTTCCCGTATTCCGGGGAGGGCGGACCGGGAGCTAGTTCCCCCGGCGACGCCCACGCCATTTCTCCACCGTCAGGCCACCGTCCGTCTGCCGACAAACAGGCCAATCACGAACAAGACGAGCGCGATCCAGAAGACCACCTTCAGCACGGTGGCTGCAGCCGCGACGATGCCGGTGAACCCGAAGATCGCGGCTAAAATGGCGATGATCAGTAACGCCCAGACCCATGTTGCCATTCAACACCTCCACTCGTACGACGCGATCTGAGCAACAATTCTTATCAGACGTTACTGTTTACCGATGCGAGTTGATGGCAACTTGTAGCCGTCGAGGCGTTAACGCAGACCGCCCATGGAACTCGCGATTGGGGCATCGGACCTAGAATTCAGTGCTGCCGTTCAGCCGTGTAGGTGGCGATCTCGAAGGCCGGACGCGAGTTTGAGTCGCGGATGACAGCCACGACGTTGCGCCGATACCCGAGTTCGCCGGTGATGCGGTTCAGGCGTTCGGCGAATCCGGGGATCGCCTCGAACTTCTCGGTATGGGTTACGAATAACGCGCCCGGGTGAGTGATCATCCACTGGACGGTCTGGAACTCCTCCCGAGTGGGATGCTCAGCCAACGGATCGAGAACCCCGAGTTGCAGGCGCCCCTGGTGAAGGAGCACCAGCGTATCGACCATTCCCCAATCGGCGAGGAATATGTTTCGGTCGGAATGCTCGCCGAGATACTGCGAGAGCGGGAAGATCGCGTCGGTCCAGATCGGAGCGGTTCCGTTTCGGACGAACTGGCAGAGATACTGGTTGGCCAGAAGCAGATTTGATCCGCACAGCAGCAGGAGCAGGGCTGCCGCGGTGAAACGGGAGAACCTGGGCAGCCGGCGCGCACCTTCGCATAGTGCGGCCGCGATAACAATGTGCGGCAGCGGCCACAGGAGCACGACGTGGTGTACTCCTCCTCCCGTCTCCTTGTTCAGAGCCATCTGAAGCCAGGCGATCGCAAGCGTCAGCAGGGAGAACAGCACGAGCTTGCGCCGGCGCCACCACAGCGGAACAGCAAAAGCGGAAACGACGAACGCCGGGAACAGAATGTTGGTCCGATGCTGGCCGGTTTTTTCGCGTAGTCCCACAGAGGCGCGCTCGAACAGGTTGCGGGGCGATTTGGCGGCGGGAGCCCACTCGTCGAAGACGATGTAGCCGAACAAAGCCGAACCGGATAGGGTGCGGCGTGCGAAGGCAGCTTTTCGGGGCAGTTCGGCGAGTGAAAAATTCGTGTTTCCGCGGAATGTAGCGAGCGGATGGCGGATGTTATAGACGATGAGCGGGAGAGCTCCGATCGAGAACCCGAGAATGGCAGCGGCGATGTTCCGGCGATTCAGCATCTGCTTGAGCTGGGACGGGAAGAGTGCGGCGGCCGCGACAGCACTGCCGCTGAGGATCCAGATGAATAGTGCCTTGTCCCACATGCCCAACCCGAACGCAACGAATCCGGCGAACAGCAGCACGGTGCCCTTTCGCTGGTACGCGGAAAGGACGCAGAACAGTCCCGCGGCGTACGCGACGTGTTGGATCGCCACCGGTCCCCAATCGAAGACGTTGCTAAGGACAAAGGTGGCGTCGGTGGCGAGCAGGAGTGCAGCCGTCAGAGCGATCCATTCTCCGGCGGCGCGTCTCAGAAATGCGAACAACAGGCCAACGGTGAGAGCGCCGAAAACGACTACCGGGATCCGCAGGGAGAAAATGCCGGGAGCGTGCAATCGGAACAGCATCGCGTACAGCGCTGTTTTGGCGGTGCCCAGATACGGCAGGATCATCAGCGGAATGTCGTGTTGGAAGGCACGCATGCTGAACTGCTTCAGGACAGGGGCATACAAAGGGCCGGCGAAAAGGGCCTCGTCGTTCTGGATCCCGGCGTATGGAAGAAAGCAGAACGACAGGAACAAAACGATTGCGACCGGTACACAAACCGCTAGGCGCCGCTTGACAAGCGGTGTAATATCTTTTGTTAGCCCAGATCTTGGATCGAGCGCTGGCGATTTGGCGTTCACGGTAGAGCAAGAGCGGTTTTGCCGCCGGAAGGACACGTGTGCGCGTCGGAGCAGGGAGCGTTCATTCAGGCTGATAAAAAAGACTGTAAGGTATGAGAATTGTTTCTATCCAAAAGCTACATTATACGTTGCCGGGCAATGTGATGGATTGTCAAGGGCGGCCGAAGCCGCACCGGTCCTGGTGCGCGGCAACGACCCGATGCATCAAAAACTGCCGGGCAGAGTAAGGGCGTGGCACGAATCGTCCGATAAGAATGCGGAAGCAGAAACGGGCGGGGAATACGCAGGTAGAACGTGAAGGCACACTGGCAAGACAGGCGAAAAGAGGCGGTTGGAACTAGTACCATGCTGGCAGGCGAATTGCTCAGCCCGTGTGGTATGATTTCGGGAGTCGGTTTCCTCGATTCAGCTAGCGCGGGACTCGCTATGAGAGTTCTGCCAGCGCTAAGCGCATCACGCACCGAAGCTGTTCCGAATTCGATCGACTCCCGGATGAGTGGTCGCCCGCCGCAAGTGTACGCGGTGTGTGTTCCTGGTTTGGAATCAGCTCGAGATCGTTTTTTTCCGGTGCAGATGTTCGCAACCGGCGGACCGTCGGACGCGTCGATTCACATGTTCCTGACGTGGCGATGCGCGTGCAGGGGAAATGAAGCCGTAGGGCGTAACTTTTGAACCTTTTCGAAAGACTTTACGTCTAAACGGTGGTGCAGTAGGAAGAACAAAAACAATAAAGAAGTTGGAGAAGAGCCATGACGAAGACCGAACTGAACAAGTTTCGCAACATCCTTGAAACCAAGCAGGCCGAACTCGAACAAGTGATCCGCAACCGCGAAGCAATCACGATCGAGAAGAGTCCTGACGCGCTTGATGAAGTGCAGCACGCCGCAGAGCGTGAACTCGCTATACGGAACCTGGACCGGGAATCCGGCTTACTACGCAACGTTCGTGCGGCATTGCGCCGTATCGACGAGGGCAACTATGGTGTCTGCCTGCACTGCGAGGAAGATATCAGCCCCAAGCGGTTGAATGCCGTACCGTGGACACCTTTCTGTATCCAGTGTCAGGAAGCTGCTGACCGGAGCCGCGAGGAAATGTCCGACACGCTCGACGATCTGCTCGTAAACGCAGCCTGAGCGACGCGTTCGGTTTCATCATTGGTCCCTCACAAAGGCGCGGGTCCGGGAACCCGCGCCTTTTGTGTCTACGAACGGTTGTTACCGCACACCGATCGCTGAGATCATTCGTCCAGCCGCTTCCTTGTCGCGCCGGAACGAATGGAGATTTTCCTCATGGCAGAAAGTGCAAAGGCTGCCTACAGTAATGCGATTTTCTGACACACCCGAAGCGAGAAGCTGGCGACAATTTGTCCCGGGCAGATCGAGTCTGGTGTAACCATCCGCCACATTCTTAGGCCACCACTTGTCAAACCTGGCACTCACTTCCGGTCCCACCTCGTAACAGCACGGGCCGATCGCCGGTCCGATAGCCGCCCAAATATCGGAGGGCTGAGTTCCGAATCGCGACCGAAGTTCCAAAATGGTACCCATCACGATACATTGAGCCGTTCCGCGCCAACCGGCGTGCACTGCAGCGACCGCCCGATTTCGCTCATCCAAAAGCAGAATCGGGACACAGTCCGCCGTTCTCACCCCGACCAGGAGTCCGGGAGTGTTCGTGACGAGGGCGTCGCCCTCACCGAAGTACCCCGTTGAATCTGTTGCCGCAACGACAGTTGCCGAATGCACCTGCTTCAGCATTGCGAGCCGCGCGGGATCGGGCCAACCGTTCGTTTCGCGGGTTCCAAAACCGTGAACGAGCCACGAGAACTGCTGAAACGCGGGAACGCGGTAAATCTTCTGGGGGTCCTGAGTAAGTATTTCCGGCACTAAGCTTACGATACCGGCGTGTAGATCTGATTCAACTGCTCCAGATCGGCGGCGGGCTTCTGTGTCTGGGCGACCATCACCTGCCGCTTGAATTCGTCGAGCATCGACTCGTCGAGACGCACCTCGGTGGGCCGCTTGATGAGTGTCGTCTCCTGGTCGATTTTGTCCTGGAGCTTGAGCAGACCGTAGAACAGATTTTCGGGGCGAGGGGGGCAACCCACGACGTAGACGTCCACTGGGACGATGCGGTCAACGCCCTGCAGTGTGGAGTAAGTGTTGAACGGCCCACCCACATTAGCGCAAGCACCCATTGAGATAACCCATTTCGGGTCGGGCATCTGGTCGTAAATGCGTTTGAGGACGGGCGCCATTTTCAACGTGACCGTTCCAGCGACGATCATCAGGTCCGATTGACGCGGACTAGGACGGAACACTTCGGCGCCGAAGCGGGCGATATCGAATCGCGAGGCGCTCGAGGCGATCATCTCGATGGCGCAGCAGGCGAGCCCGAAGGTGAGGGGCCACAGCGAGGATTTCCGCGCCCAGTTGAACACATAATCGACCGAAGTCGTAAGAAAGTTGCGCTCGAACTGATTGTGCAGGAACGGCATACCGTTTCTCGATTAAACTACAGTCTAACACTGGCCGCGGCATTTCCCTGCCTATTCAGAGCATGAGCTCCGAAACACCGATGAGGCAAAGAGTGCCGCTCAACCAGCCGATTAGAAATCGTGTACTTCTGGCGCAAGTCGGTAGCCAAGGGCCGTACCGCTGCTATCTTGCTGATAGCAAATATCGTCGTCTCGCACGTTCTGGTGTGGCGGTATCGTCAAATGCCGCACCTCGGGCGTTTTGACGACGACGCTATCTACACGGTGTGCGCCAAATCGCTGGCCGAAGGGCGGGCTACTGGATGGAAAGCCCGCCGGGTGCGACCCGGATTCCCGCCGCTGCTTGCGGCTCTGCTGTCGGTGGTGTGGCGTTGGGGCGGGGGATTTCCGGCCGGAAGTCGGGGCGCCGATGGCTCCGGGTTGGTAGCCGGTGTTTTGCGGTGTTGCGAGTCTTATTTACCGAGGGTTTGGATTCTCCAGCGCACAGGCTGGGTGCTCGCAGCGCTGATCGTGCCGCCGTACTACGCGGGACGAAAGCGTTGGCGGGACGCGGTGGGATACGCCATCGTCATGTTGCCGGCGGTTGCCGGTTGAAAGGCTTGGTGTGCGCGCGACCTTCGCAACCTTGCGATGGCGGACTTGCCGGACACACTCTCTACATACAAGGCTGTTGCTGGTTTGGAAGTACCCGCCGAACGAACACTCTCTCTTGCCGCTATTGCCTTGGTGCTGGCTGGAGCGGGGCGGTGGGTTCTCGGGGCGGCCGGCGAAATCGAACGGCGCTTTCCGGACGCGCGCGCAACGCCGGCATGTTCTGGCGGGCATTGTCTTTGAGATTCAAGCGTATGTGGTGACGGTGCCGGCTGTTTTCGATCAGGACGCTACGGTTCCGGACATCTCGCGACAGCACGGGCTCGGATACGCGCTGGTGAGCACGGCCGATTACTCGCGCGATCTCAGCTCAACCGAGGCGGATCGAATCCGTCGCGCGGTGCTCAAACAAGCCCGGCAGATACGAACCTTTCGGGCGTGCGACGGTGTTACAATTCCAGCTTCCATGAACAAAGACCGATTGGGTGCGGAGTTGATGGCCGAGTTTCTGGGCACGATGGTTTTGCTCGCTTTCGGAAACGGCGTGGTCGCGATGGTGCTGCTCTTCGGGCACGGAGTAACGGGCGAGGTGGTCAACGGCGGGTTCACCAATATCACGTTCGCGTGGGGCCTCGGCGTAACGATGGGCGTTTACATTGCCGGGAAGATAAGCGGGGCACACCTGAACCCCGCGGTGACCCTGGCGCTTGCCATCTTTCGCGGATTTCCCTGGCGCAAGGTTGTGCCCTATGTCGCCGTTCAGACGGCTGGCGCATTTCTCGGATCGGCGCTGGTGTTCTGGAATTATCACCCTGCCTTTCTGCGCGCTGACCCGGGGTTAGACCACACGGCGGGCATTTTCACGACGTTTCCGGCGTTTCCGAACCTGATGTCGGCAGGGCTGCTGGATCAGACGATTGGGACGGCGCTGCTGTTGCTGATGATCTTCGCATTGACTGACGACCGGAATCAGCCGCCGGCGGCAAACCTGGCGCCGCTGCTGATCGGGTTGGTGGTGGTGGTCATCGGCATGTCGTTCGGCGGGATGCACGGTTACGCGATCAACCCGGCGCGCGATTTCGGACCGCGCCTCTTCACGGTTCTGGCCGGGTTCAAGAATAACGGGCTGACGGACGGGACGATGGTTTGGTGGGTTCCAATTGTCGGACCGCTCGCCGGCGGGTTGATCGGAGCGGCGGTGTACGACTTCGGTATTCGCCGCTATCTGCCCAGAGCCGATTCGGCTGCCGCCGGGCGCTAAGCCATTGTTGCCCGTGTCGATCGCGCGGAGGCCACTCGCCGCCGAAATAAGAACGAACGCCTGGCCAGGTACGACGGTCTTACACGACTGGAACACGACGCGATTTGTGCGCGAGACGCCGCTGCCGATCGCCCGCGGTCAAGTTCACTTGGCATCCCATGGCGCGGCGAGCCTGCTGATGTGACTCCGCTGTCCGGTTCAGTGTCAGACTGCCAGATAATTGGTTGCACGCACTCCGGCGCAGCATCGTCTGGCTATCCGAAGGACCACTGTGACAAGCGAGTGGATGCAATCGACGGTTCAGGACATCCGGCACGGGTTGCGCGTATTTCGCCGGCACCCTGCCGTTCTTGTTGGCTGCGTCCTAATCGTCGCGCTCACGGTTGGGGCTACTACAGCTCTTGTTGTGCTGTCAGACCGTCTACTCTTCCGGCCGCTGACGGTTGCTCACTCCAATCGGCTGGTGCAGATCGTTCGTAGGGCAGCGGCCGGCGACTCGTTCGTCAGATTGTGTCGGAGACAATCATCTTGACCGCCACCGGCTGCCTGGTGGGCTCTGTAATTGCGCCATTCATCTCGCAATTGCTTGTCGCCTTAGCATCGAACCCGGACAGGCCCATTCGTCTGGAATGGGAGTGGGACGTGCGATTCGTCGCTGTCGTGCTTTGCATGGGGCTGCTATCGACGGCCTTTTGTGTTGTCACGCCGGCGCTCCAGCTTCGGTTCAGGAATCCTGTTCGATGGACACAGAATGCGAACGCGCCGTTGATCGGTCGCCTGTGGACTGAACATTTCTTGATCGCGATCCAAGCCGCCCTGGCGGTAATCCTGTTGGCCGGTGCAGGTCTGCTGCAGATCACCTGGCGCAACCTCGTGCACCTGAATCCTGGGTTTGCCGCCGGGCAGGTACTGGTGGCGGAACTCCAGTGGGAGCGAGAAGGCGACCGAAGCTACACGAATTCTATCTATCGAACACTTGTCGATCGAATCGCGGGACTGCCTGGAGTCGCGTCAGTCAGCATCTCCGGTTGGAGCTACTTCGGCGACAACACGAGACGGGCGTCCATTGTGCTGGACGAAGGCCCGGCTCCGAACTCGACGGACGGTCCGCTGTGCGAGTTCCTGTCGGTCGGTCCGGAGTTCTTTCCAACGATGGGCGTTCCCATGTTGCGCGGGCGCGACTTCAACGCGAATGACACAGTGGACTCTCCCTTGGTCGCAGTCCTGAATGACTCCGCAAAGCTTCAGTATTTCGGCAGCGATGAGGCGATCGGGAAACGGTTTTCGATCTTTGATCCGAAGCAGAAAATCGAGGTCATCGGAATTGTCGCCGACACGAAACTGAACACCCTGCGCGAAACGCCTCCGCCGATGGTGTATCTCCCATTCTTCCAGTCGGAGTTTCGCGGAACTCCGGACACTCCTGCCTCGATCGAGATACGGTTTCGGGGGGAAATCGCATCAGTACACGAGAACTGCAGCAGACAATTCAAACGAGTGCGCCGGGTCTGGCGGCGCGGCGCGTGCGACCATTGAATGCGCTGGTGGGACGCTCGTTGATCCGGGAGCGTTTGTTATCCGTGCTTTCGTCCGGTTTTGGAGCGCTCGGGTTGCTGCTTGCCGCTTTTGGACTCGGCGGCGTCGTCGCGGAATCTACCGCCCGCAGGCTCAGAGAGTTCGGGATCAGGTTGGCGGTTGGTGCCACGGACCGCGACTTGATTGTGAACGGGCTTCAGCATGCGCTCAGGCCAGTCGTGGTTGGAGCGGCCTTCGGGATCGTGCTTGAGCCCCGCCGTCACGCGGTTCATGAGGGCTCTCCTATTTGGCGTCGAACCATTCGATCCGCTGGTGATGGTCGGCGCGACTCTGGTGTTCTTTGCCGTGACCACTTGCGCTGCGCTGGTTCCATTGACTTCAATCTCGCGCAGTGATGTTGCAAGCGTCCTCCACCACGAGTGATGCAGTCGTCGATCAGAGGCGCAACTGGGCCCCCAGTTCTCATGAACCGCGAAATAATACTGAACACCAGAGCACGGACGCCGGTCTTAGTCAGCGCCTTCGCCATGGAAGCCGTACCGTGCGGCCGATCCGGGTTCCAACCGGGCGCGTACCATTCCAGGGCGATGCGTCCCCGCCGCACCACCAGTAGTCCCGTCGTACGGTGAGCCTCCAGATTGCTGCGCCACGCTTCGAGTTTGGCCGGGGCGAACCCTGCTTCGACTGGCGATATCGTGGTCCAGTCCATCGACTGTCCGCCCGACACTCCGGTGCAAGCCAGAAGCAGTGCCACATGGTTCAACTTCATACTTCATTCTGTGCGATTCGTGCCGCACTCCGGTCGGGGCAGGGGTCTCAACAGCAGCCGAATCCTGGGCATCGGAGTCTACGGAGTGTGAAGCCCCCTGGCGTCGAAGGCGAATCGGAGAAGACGGACTTTACCCGCCGCGAATACCTCGCGATGGTGGGGTCGGTGGCGGGCGGACTCGCCACCGGTGTTCCCGGCCGCCGCTACAAGCGATGGTGCGGCTCACCTCGTTACCACGAATCTACCCGTAAATGGCCAAGCGCACCATTTCGAGTTGGATGCGGGTGTCACCTTCCTCGATTTGCTGCAAGCTCGTTCAATTGGCGCTCGCGGCATTGGTCAGATTGGGATCACGGGAACGTGGTCGTGCGTGTTCGCGACATCCCGATCACGCCGGATAAACTCATCGCCGCATACACTACCGCTTCGCTTCCCCTTCCAGCGTGAAATCGATTGTCATGGTCGTGGTGGTCTCCACGGGCTCGCCATTCAACAACGAACTCTGATACCGCCATTGCTTCACAGCATCGAGTGCCAGTTGTGCCAGCCTCGGATCGATGTCGGTGTTCACTACCTTGGGTGAGATTACGTCGCCTTCTTTGGAAATCACCGCGCGGATCAACACTGTTCCTTGGACGCCCGCCTGCTGAAGTTCGCGCGGATACTCGGGCTTGATCTGCTGCAACAGTCGAACGGGCTGCACATTGCCACCCACGCGTATCCGTTGCGGAGTGCCGTTCGCGCGCCTGGTCGCCGGCGGCTTCTCACCGCTGATCGTCAACCGCTCCGATACGCCACCTAAGTCCAGCTTCGCGTCCAGGCGCACCGCCGGCCCAGGCGCTACCACCACATCGTACCGGCCCAAAGCGAAGCCCGGCGACGCAAATTCCAAAACGTAATTGCCCGGCGGAATGGCGCCGAACCGGTACTCGCCCGCGGCATCGGCCTTCGCGACCTCCTGGTTCGACCCGTCACGGTTCTTCGCGGCCACGCGGCAGAACGGCACGCGCGCGCCGCTGGGGTCCTGCACCGTGCCCGCAATGGCTCCACGATTCTGCTGCGCGAATACGGTCAACGAGGCCACCGGCACCAGGAACACCGCCGCTATCGCGCCCGCCAGCACTGCGGTCCGTGCGCGAACCGGCTTCCGGTTGAGATGAGTATCGAACAACGCCCGGATTCTCGACTCGACGTTCGATGACTCCGCCATCGCTGGAGCGCTCGCCCAGTAGCGCTTTCGTCCCGCCAGGCTGCGCGCCAGTTCCACCAACGCATCCGCGTAATCCTCGGCGGGAACGCCCGACGCCAGCACCGCATCGTCGCACGCGCGCTCCCGTTCCTCACGCAGCCGACGCGCGGCCATCCAGGCCAGCGGGGTGAAACCAGTAAATGCAACACGCTGCCTGTCCTACTATTTGCGCCGCCAGGTCGTGCCGCTGAATGTGCGCCAGTTCATGCCGCAGCACGCTCCTGAGCCGCGCTTCCGTCCACTCGCCGGCATTCTTCGGCAGAACGACAGAAGGTCGTATCACTCCGCACGCGAGCGGCACCGGTGCTTCACCGCTCTCGAGTACCCTCACTCGCCTTTGCAGGCCGAGCGCGTTTCGAAGTTCGCCGAGTGCGGTTTCCGCGTATTTGGCCGGGCGTGCGCGGCGCACCATCCGCCACGTCCGCAGTGTCCCGGCGCCGAACCGGACGCTTGCCGCAACACCGCCCAACACCCACAGCATCAGCCATGGATATCGAATAGGCTGGGACTGTTCGGGCTGCGCCCTCTCCGCGATGGAGTGAGAAGACGCAGAGCTCCGAGGAACCTCGACCTGCGCCATCTCTACGGGGGTCGCAACCCTCCATTGCGAAGCCACCGCGATTGCCGCCGGCAACAGTACCAGTGCGCTCAACGCAGCCGTCCACAACAGGTGCCGCGCCGAAGCGGATTCGCGCCGCAGCCACACCGCCGCCCCGAATGCAATCACCAGAACCACGCTGCCTTTCCATGCGATTTCACCGAGCCACGCGAGTTGCGTCATCGCTTTCTGTCCTTTCTTGCCTGATCGATAATCCCTTGAATGCGATCCAGATCTTCCGGTTTCAATTTGGCCGCCGATGCGTCCAACATCTCAGCCACCGCCGCCTGCACCGAGCCTTCAAAGAAGGTCGCCAGCAGGTGACGTAACGCTGAACGCCGGGCGGTTTCGGGCGCTGTCGTCGGCACATAAACATAGCGCAGCGACTCTTCCTCGTGCCGGATATGGCCCTTCTCCTCGAGGACCCGCAATTTCGCACGCACCGCCGAGTAGCTGGGCGCGTCCGGCAGCGCGCCGTGAATTTCAGATGCCGTCGCGCGGCCCCTCTGATACAGAATGTCCATGATCTGCCGTTCTCGCCGGCTGAACGCTGGATAGGCTTGTTTGGGCATACTCTAATGCTGCAAAAGCAGCACAGTGCTGCAAAAGTAGCATGACGGCCCGCGGCTGTCAAGATCCCATTGCGGCGAAGGTATCCGTTATCTTTCCGCGCTGTGGGAACTTGGTACGACGACGCCACCTTATGGAGTTTCACCAGCGCGTCATCGGCTGCTTCAAAGCGCTCGCAATCGGGGATGCGATCGGAAAGCAGACCGAAACTCTATCCCCAGTCGCTGTGCGGCACTGGTATGCCGTGCTCTATTCAAGAGATCTACTCGGATCTCGAGAAACGAAATCATCTCGTTGTTGAGGGATCGCAACCCGGAACTTCCCCGGACAAGCCCGAAACGATCGTGCCTCTAGCTACTTTCCGGCGCAAAATTCAGCGGTTAAGTCCTTTCGATCGAGCGGCTGAGGCGACAGGTTTCTGCAAGGTCGTACAAAGTGCCGTCCTAAAACATTTTTGCCAGTCCATGTGTTTTTCTTCTTGACGGCCAAAACAGACAAGCGTATCTTAATAGTAAGTTATGCGTAAGCAGCAACAGCGGCTCATTGAGCGACTCCTTCGCGCTGCGGAAACCATGGTCCAAGGTGGCCTGTCGGAGACCTCTCGCCGTTGCGGCAATCCCGGTTGTATCTGTTATCGCGATCCCGAACGCTTGCATGGACCGCACCTTTACATCACGTACCGGGAGGACGGCAAGAGCCGCTCTTTATACGTCCCGCCAGAGCATGCCAAGACCGCTCGTCGAGCTCAACGAGCCTTTGCGGCCTTTTGGGAGATTGGCTGTTCTCTCGCCAAGTTGAACCGCGACCGCTTACGCAAACAGTGGCAGCAGGAGAAACAATCGCGCACGCCGGTCGGCGCGAGGAGGACTCCCCGTGATTGAGGCGCGCCGGCAGCAACTCCACTTCGGCGACGGCCTCATTGCGGAAGAGGTAAGTGATCTGCGCGAAGAGTGGATGAAACATGCCGACCAGGTGCTGGAAGACGAGCAACTGGTGGCAACCGTGTATGAGGCTCTGGCGAAACGTCATCCCAAGAGCCGCACGCGCGGACGCCATGGCACACCGGCGGAAATCGTGATGCGGCTCCTGCTGCTGAAGCATATCCGCAACTGGAGCTATGAGGTGTTGGAGCGTGAGGTCCGGGCCAACTTGGTGTATCGCGATTTCACGCGCGTGGGAGCGGCGAAGGCGCCCGATTGCAAAACCATGGGCCGCTGGGGACTGGCGCTGGGGCCCGAGACGGTTGAGAAGATTCATGCACGCGTGGTGGAGATTGCCCAACAAAATCAGGTTGTGAAGGGGCGCAAAATGCGCCTGGATACGACGGTAGTGGAGACGAATATCCACTATCCGACCGACAGCAATTTGCTGGGTGACGGGGTACGTGTTCTGATCCGCGCGATGAAGCGGATCGCAGAGATCGCCGGGCAGCAGGGAGCCAAGCTCCGCGATCGGAGCCGGAGCGTGAAGCTCCGCGTGCTGGAGATTGGACGCATAGCGCGCACCAGAGGTGGACCGAACCGGGAGCGTTTGCAGCAGGGATATGAGAAACTCCTGTCCACGGTAGGCCGCGTGGTCGGCCAGGCCAAACGGTTTTCCGGCGAGATAGTTGAAGGGGTGAAACGATGCGCGGACGTGATGCAGCAGGCCGCTTTGGAAGGACTGCGAAAAGAACTGGATACGTTTGTGCCGAGGGTGCAGCAGGTGATGCGGCAAGCCAAACAGCGGATCTTCGACGATAATATGCACGTAGCCGAAAAACTGGTGAGTATCTTCGAGCCCACTACCGAAATCATTCGCAAAGGCAAGGCGAGCAAGCCTACCGAGTTTGGCAAGCTGGTCAAAATCCAGGAAAGCGAAAATCAGATCATCACCGACTATGCCGTCTATGAAAAGCGGCCCAGTGACTCAGAGCTGGTGATCCCGGCCCTCCAGGCGCATGAGAAACAGTTGGGCTGCGTTCCCCGGCTGGTGGCGGGCGATGCCGCATTCTACTCAGCCAGCAATGAAGCCGCTGCACACGACAAGGGCGTGAAGCGGGTGTGCATCCCGAATCGGTCCACCAAAAGCACCGAGCGGAAGCGCGAGCAAAAGAAGCGCTGGTTCAAACAAGGCCAGAAATGGCGGACCGGCTGCGAGGGCCGCATCAGCGTGTTGAAGCGGCGACACGGCCTTCGACGTTGTATTTACCGCGGCGATGCCGGTATGAAGAGGTGGGTCGGACTGGGCGTGATCGCGGACAATCTCTACCACCTCGGAACGGTGTTAGCCGAACGCAAAAAACCGACTTTTTGAAGTGGACCAAAATCAATTACTTGACTGCCCGGCGGGACGACCGTCGGGCAATTTGCTATTTCTGACACCGTGCGCCGGTGCTCGGTTCATATCAAAAAACGAATTTTGCGCCGGAAAGTAGCTATCAGCCTGGCATTGATCACCGAGTCCGCCACTGCAACCGCTCTGCTGGCAGCGAACATTGGAGGCGACTCGGATTCCGTCGCCTCTATCGGCAGTGCCATCGCCGGCGCCCTTCACGCTGAGAGTGTCAACGGGGACTGGTTTCAGGTGGTCCACATCATCAACGGCGATCGCCTCGGGGGCATCGCAGCGGCGCTCGCCGCTTTGCGGCACATTCCATAGCCGCCTCTCGCCAAACCGCAGGCCCGCGCAGGCGAGCCCGTGTTAGCCTGACCCCTGTGGACCCCGACAACCCGGTTGTGCGGCTCTGCGCAAATGGCATGGAGGCGGAGGGTAACGGTGACACGGACCTCGCGCTCAAACTGTTCATGCAGGCTTGGGACGCGGCGTCTGATGATTACGAACGCTGCATTGCTGCGCACTACGTTGCTCGTCATCAGTGTTCCGCGACTGAAACTCTGGCCTGGAATCAACGTTCGCTGGAACACGCGGACGCCGCCGGCGAGACTCGCGTAGCGGAGTTCTACCCTTCGCTCTTCCTGAACATGGGAAAAGCGAACGAGGACCTCGGACAGCTCACGGAGGCCACGCGCTTTTACCAACTCGCAGAGGCACATCTTCCGGGTGTGCCGCCCGGGCTATACAGAGAATTCGTTCGTAATGGGATTCGCCGGGGCCTCCGCCGCGTTACCGGCAAATAGCGACGCCCGGCTGTTCATTCCTGCTCAGAGTCAGCGATGCGCTGCCGGTACACACCCCGCGCGTGATCGTACGCCTTCTGCGCTTCAACAATCTCGCCGGGAGCAATGCGAGACGATTTCTGCGTCCAGCACTGGTTCACCGCATCGAGACACCATTGTGCGCTTCGGCGAGATGTGCGGATCGGCTTCCCACCGACAACGACGAACACCGGGTTCGTATGAGCGGAACCGAGGATCCGCGCGGCGATCCAACTGCTGCGCTCCACCGCCACCTCGAAGTTCACATCGCCCACCGTCCCATCCGCCACGATCCGCTTCGAGCCAACAGGTTCGCCGTTCAGAACGATCTCTACCGCAACTTCACGGGAATTACCGATGCGCGCGCGTTCCACATCCCAGTAAGGCTTTTCGTCAGTGGACCGGCTACGCAGAGCGTCATCGGGTTCCTCGGGCAGCAAGGCTGCGGCTTTCAACGTTACCTGTACCTTGCCCGGAGAGTCGAGGCGCAGTTCACTATTATTCACTCCAACAGCGGCCGTATTTACGCGAAAGTCCATCAAGTGGCTCTTGCCGTCGGATACGTACGACCTGCCGGCCTTCAGCGATTCCAACCACGAGGTATAGTCCAGCGTTCCGTCGAGGTGTGCATATGTGCGGCCGATCCCGACACGATCGTCGTAGATACAGGGAAAGTCGGTTTCGCCGGAGATGCGCGTACGGAAGCCCGCGTTGAGCGTGTGATACCAGATGTTCAACTCCCAAACATAAGGAGTATCGGCGGCGGAGATGAAATCGACCGTATCCGGGTAAGTGACGTCCACGATGTATTCATTCGCGCCGATGCCGTCGAACCCGGGAATGTTGTAGTTCGGCAGATCCTTCCCCGGCACCTGAAGTCCCCAGCCGGAATGCGCGAAACCGACGATTGCGCCTTGCGCCTTCGCCCAACGGAATATCGGAAGGTCCCACGTCGGCCAGTCTTCGATGACTTTGGCGCCGGGGTAGTCCTGCTCTTTCAGGTTTAAGAGAACGATGTGTCCGGCGTGACTGGAGGGAAACCCCGAAACTTCGAGGTCATAATGCAGCAACCGGTCCACAGTGGAAAGTGGATTATCTTTACGGCCGGCGAAGAACTGCTTTTGGTAGTAGTAATCCGGCCCCCACGTCAGCACCGCGCCGATGTTGAGCCGCTCGCCTAGAACCTGGCGCATCATGTCCTGCGGCAGTACGCCTTCAGTCGGATTCTGATAATGCGAGCAACCCGCTGCGTGGATGTGATGGTCCCCGGAGAACCAGCCGTATTTCGAAGGATCGATCCAGCGCTCGAGTTTGAAAGACACTTCGCTCGGACCATCTGCGCTGACAGCGAATTCTTTCGTGTGATGAAGGTATTCCGGACCGGCGCCATATTCAACCGTATAGTAGCCTTCGGGTAACCGCACGGTTTCGCCATCGGCACGATAGATCTGCGGTTGAAAGAAGAAGTCCGGTGCGAGACGTTTTGCGCGATTGGGATAGATGCGCTGCAGACGGTCGCGAATGACGAACGAGGCCATCGCTGGATTCCCGCGCTCGTCTGAAACATGAAACGTGATGGGGCGCGCAGGCAAAGCGGTGAATACGACATTCACTTCATTGCGAAATCCGATGTCCTGGCTTCCCTGGCCAACGTTGAACGCGATCTTTGCTGACCGCTGGCCCGCATCGCGGCTGCCCGCGACGAGCACTTGATACTCGAGCGGCAAACCGGACAGCCGTTTGCGCATCGGCTGCAATTGGTACAGGGAAATATCGGCCCAGCGTTCAGCGGCAGCGCTCGGAGTCAGCTCAATGGCGGGCTTTGGATTTCCGGTGGAGCGGATATACACGTCTCCACTGTTTGGGCTCTCAACGTTGACTTGGGCAGTCACCCCGCCTGCATTGTTGACCTTCACGAGAAACAGCCGCGCGCCGGCCTCCACCAGTTCTGGCTTGGCCGCGCCCTGCTCGACTTTTACACGGCTCTCCGGATTGATACCGACGATCAACAGAACGTGTTTGTCGAGGACGGATTCGATCTTCGAAACGGCCGCCGCTTCATCGGTATCGGCAATGGCATCGTTGAGCGCGCGATGCTCAGCCGCGGAGAGCGGCTGCCCCAGATAGGCCAGCGTCGTCTCCACTTGCCGGACCTGCTGCGCCAGCGGCTGGAGAGCCGGAATTCTTTTTGCAGCATCGTGCCTGTGCTGGTGCGGCGATTCTTGTGCGAATGTGAATGCGGCGGCGAGGCTCAGGATGGAGAGAGGCAGACCCAGGTTCATACGTGCGCTCCTGACCAGTCTATTTGCTCAAGAATAACGCACATCCCCAGCAGCACCGCAGCGAATGGCGGCTACTTCCTCTTCATAATCGGACCGCTGCCCCACTCCTCCTCGCGAAACGACCGGCCCTGGCCCAGCGGCGGATCCACTTCCTTAATCGTCAGTGCCGCACGCTTTCCGTCGAGCGTCACCTGAAGCCAGTGAAAGAACCACCCCTCCTCGAACCCCTTCGCTCTCAGATGGCCGCCCGAGCTGCCCACCAGCAAATACGTCACACCTTCGTGAACGATCCGCGCCAAGCGGTGCGCATGCCCGCTCACCACGTAGGTCACCCCGTACTTCTTTGCGATTTCGTGCAGAGGGAAGTTCCCGCCGAGCATCGCCGGCAACAGCCAGAACGGACGGTGAAAGAAAACGAACTTCAGTGGCTTCGTTCTGTTCTTTTCGAGATCCGACACCAGGAAAGCCATCTCACCTTCCGGCAACGACTCCGACCGGCTGTTGTCGAGCACAGTGAAATGAGCGCCGCCGAAATTGAAGCTGTAGTGGACCGGGCGCCCTGTCTCCTTCTCGTACAGGCGCTCGGACGCTTCCGACCAGATATCGTGATTGCCCGGCGTGAAGTACAGCGGATACCGCTTGTACCGGTCGAACAGTGGGCGAAGCGCACGCCACTCCGCCGGAGCCGTCGCGTCGTTCATACCTTGGATGGTGTCGCCTACGTTGATCACCATTCCCGGACGCCACGCGTCGATTTCGCGCCAAACCTCCTCGTAGACACCCGCTTGCGCCTCTCCCGTCCGATCGCCGACGATGGCAAATCGGAACTCGTGCGCAGCAGGTGCGCCTGGATACGCCAGAGACGCCGCCCCCGCGAGCAACAGCGCCAGTACCAGTGCGGAGCGTCGAACCATGCCCGAATTGTCTCAAATCGTCTGAGAAGAACGTGCCGCCCTGGTGACCAACACTATTGACACATGCGCTTGCGGGAGTAATCGAATTCATCGACCGCTGCATCCTGTGGTCTTTGGTCCCGCTCGGCGTCTATCTTCTGATCAGCGGCCTGGATGACATTTTTGTCGATGTGGTTTGGCTGCTGTCTTCGGTGAGGCGTCGGGTTTTCGACCGGCCGCGCGTCCGTCTGCCGTCAGACGCGGAACTCACGTCACGTCCTGAGCAGCGAATCGCCATCCTCGTGCCCCTCTGGAGGGAGGACCGCGTGGTCGGCGAGATGCTCGCACACAATATCGCTGCAATCCGTTACCGGAACTACGACTTCTTCGTCGGGGCCTACCCGAACGACCGGCCGACCGTTCACGCCGTCGAAGCGGCGGAGGCGCGCTTTCCGAACGTCCACCTGGCTCTTTGCCCTCACGACGGCCCGACCTCGAAGGCGGATTGTCTGAATTGGATCTACCAGCGCATTCTTCTGTTCGAAGAAACCTATAAGGTTCGGTTCGACCTCTGCGTCACGCACGACGCGGAAGATCTGATCCACCCCGAGTCGCTCAGGTGGATGAACTGGTTTGCCGGCGAGTACGGATTCATTCAAATCCCGGTGCTCGCGTTGCCGACATCGGCCCGCGAATTGACACACGGGATCTACTGCGACGAATTCGCGGAGTTTCAATCGCGCGACCTTCCGATCCGAAACCTGCTCCGCGGATTCGTGCCTTCATCGGGCGTCGGGACGGCGTACACGCGCGAGGCGCTCGAAGCGCTTGCCGTATCGTCCTCGAACCGGATTTTCGAGCCGCTCTGCCTCACGGAGGACTACGAGAACGGCTTTCGCCTGAACGCCCTCGGATTCAAACAGTTGTTCCTCCCCGTGGTGCGGCGAGGCACCTACATCGCCACCCGCGAATACTTTCCACGCGACTTGAAGTCCGCCATCCGGCAGCGGACCCGCTGGACCACCGGCATCGCTCTACAGGGCTGGGAACGGCATGGATGGCAAGGTGGATTGCGGCAACTCTACTGGCTCTGGCGCGACCGTAAAGGATTGATCGGCAACCCCCTGAGCGTCTTCACAAACCTCTGCTGCCTCTATGGAGCCGCGACTGCCATCTGGTCGCGCGTCACTCCGCCGGGCTTCCTGTGGAAGCTCATGATGGTAACGCTCGGTTTTCAAGTGGTACGGACGGCGGTGCGAATCGGGTGCTGTGCCCGCCTGTATGGATTCGCGTTCGCCCTGTTGGCGCCTGTGCGCGCGGTGGTCGCGAATCTGGTCAATGCGACCGCCACCTTCAACGCACTTCACAAATATTTGAATTCCCGGCTTCGCGGGCAGCCGTTGGTTTGGCTGAAGACCGAACATGCTTATCCTTCACGCGAGGCGCTCATGATTGACCGGCGGTTGATCGGCGAGATCCTGGTGATGAACGGATACCTCGAACAGGAAAGCCTCGACGAGGCGTTGAGCGCTAAACCGGCCGGCTTACGTATCGGCGAGCACCTGGTGCAAGCCGGGCGCATCAGCGAGGAGGAGCTATATGAGGCGCTCAGCCTCCAGCAAAGGCTGCCCCTCGTAGACGTCGCCGCGGAGAAGGTATCGCGGCAGGTCGCCCGGGCGCTTCCCGCGCAACTCGCGCAACGGTGGAAGGTGCTTCCGTTCCGGGTGCAATCGGGAGAACTCCATGTCGCCGCCACCGATGTCCCCGTCGAATCGATGGAAACCGAACTGCGAAACCACACCTCGCTCGAGCTCCGATTTCACTTGATCACGCCGGCTGGCTTTCACCTCCTTGAGCAGCGGCTGAGGTAAGGGCGGCTTCCGGCAGTGCGTCTTGCGTGCCCGACGGAGCCAGTTTACGCCACAGCACGTGCAGTGCAACCCGCGGGTGCAACACGCTGGGAGGCGGCGCCAGCAAGTTGCTGACGCGGTGGAACGCCAGGGCAGGCACGGGATCCGTTTGCGCTGCGCGATGCAGTTTCGACATGTACCAGTTGATGATCTTCACACCGAGCGTACGCTTGCCCTTCGCTTCCGGCATCCGCAGATCGTTTCCGGCCGCGATGCTCCACGGGATGTCCACCACCTTCGCGGCCGATGTGAAGAATCGTTTTGAAATAGCCTCATCCTGAGAACTCAGCGCCTGGTCGAGTTCCACCGCTTCGAGCGCTGCTGCCGACATGCCCTGCCCATAGATCGGATTGAAACTGGAGATCGCATCTCCGAACACCAGGTACCCGCCCGGAAAACGCGACAGCTTCTCGTATCTGCGACGGATGCTCGCAGGGAAGCGTGCGGACACGGGATCGCCCACCGGCTCGGCCCTGCGGATGACGTCGTGGATGAAGGGCGCCGGCAGAGTTCGCGAATACTCGACGAATCCTGAGAGATCCTCCGGTGCGTAGTTGCCGAAGTGCGAGATCAGCGTCACCACCCAACGGTCTCCCTCTTGCGCCAGCATCACGCCGCCTCGTTTGCCGCTCGGAGTGGGCGGAATGATGGCCGCAATGTCGCCCGCGAGATCGGTGCGTTTTCGGCGGAAGAACCGTGCTGCATAGCCGAGTGCCACTTCCACGCTCTCTTCAGAGGGCTTCTCATAGCCGATCGATTCTAGCCATTGCGGACTTTTGGAACCGCGCCCGGATGTGTCCACCGTTAAGTCGGCCTCGAGCGACTCGCCGCGAAGTCGCACGCCCGTGACCCGCTCGCCAGCCTCGTTTGCAGTGAGTCCTTCTATCGCGGTGCCGTCGCGCCGCGCGACGTTCGGCAGCGCGAGGACCCGCTCCCTCACTGTGGCTTCGAGCAGAGGCCGCGTCATCATCAACCCGTCCAGGCCGCTGGCGAAACGGGTCAGGCAGGCGCCTTGAAAGAACCATCGCGAATCGGCCGCGACATCGCCCGTCACAGCGCCTCGTTCGATGAGCGTTTGCGAAATGCCTGGAAAATACCGGTCGAGTACTTCGCGGCCGCTGGCCAGTAAGCCATGTGTGTGCCGGCCCTGAGGCACTCCGCGCCGGTTCTCGGCGGTCTGCGGGAGAACATCTCTTTCGATCAGCGTGACATGTCGATAGTGCGATGACAGCACCCGCGCGGCAAGTAATCCTCCCATGCTGCCCCCAATGACAATCGCGTGGTCGCGCCGCTCCGCATTCGTTGAAACCATCCGCTTCTCCTCCAAAGGGCCTAGCAGCCCGTGGTGCAAGTCAAAATGCGACATAATCACGCGCCTAAGTCATTGATTTTATTGAGGCGGTTTTGCCGTCTCCGAATTTGCCCCATTTCTGCCACGGGCTGCTAGTGTTCAAGGCCCGTATAGCGTTACGGAGGCGGAAGACATTCGGATTTCGGTCAGCGCAAAATCTGCTTGATTTTGGAAGTAAGTTCCTGGGGCGTGAAAGGCTTTTGGACAAATACGGCGCCTGGATCGAGCGAGTTTGCCGTGACGTTCGGGTCGGTATAGCCGGACATGTATATGGTCTTCAATCCAGGCCGGAGCTGTCCGACCCTCTGTCCTAATTCAACACCCGAGATCCCCGGCATTACGATATCCGTCAAAACCAGGTGAATGGGATCGACGCGTTCTTCGATCACTCGCAGAGCGCTTTCGGCGTCCGCAGCTTCGACGACCGAGTAGCCGTTATCGCGGAGAATGAGCGCGGCGAGCGCACGGACTTCCGCCTGATCCTCGACAACCAGGATCGTCTGGTGGCACTGCGCCGTGGTGACTGGCTCCGATGACACTTTTGAAGCGAGTTCGGCATTCGAGCCCGGCAGATACACCGCAAAGCTCGACCCGTGACCGGGTTCGCTCGAGACGTCGATCCAGCCGCCGTTCTGCCTGACGATGCCGTAAACCGTCGAAAGTCCGAGCCCGGTACCCTTACCCGGCTCTTTCGTCGTGAAGAAGGGCTCAAAAATTTGAGAGCGCGTCTGTGCGTTCATCCCGTAGCCGGTATCTGAAACTTCCAGGCAAACGTAGGGGCCTTTTCCGCGCTGCGGCGCATCGGCTTGGGTCGGCTCCACGAGCGACGTTCGTATGGTGAGTTCACCACCGTCGGGCATCGCATCGCGAGCATTCGCGGCGAGATTCAGGATCACCTGCTGAATCTGGCCTGCATCTGCGAGCACCTTTAGCACGCTCGGCGCCAGGCGAGTCACCACGTGAACTCGCTCGCCCATTAAGCGTTCCACGATCCCGAGCGCGTTGCGGACCACGTCATTCAGGTTCAGCACTCCGGGCTGGATGATCTGCTTGCGGCTGAATGCCAGAAGCTGACTGGTCAGGGCTGCGGCGCGCGCGCCCGCATGCCGGATCTCATTCACCTTCTCGTAGTTGGGATCCAGTACGGAGATGTTCCGGGCGATGATGTCGCTGTATCCGTTGATGACGGTCAGCAGGTTGTTAAAATCGTGAGCGATGCCTCCCGCCAAGCGGCCGATGCTCTCGAGTTTTTGCGCCTGGAAAAACTGCTCCTCCAGCCGGCGCCGTTCGGTTATGTCCTGCACCGTCCCGGCAATGCCCCGCGGAGTGCCGTCTTCACTAAACAGAACCTGCCCTTGCTCGTGTACCAGCACCCGGCTTCCGTCCGGACGGTTGACCCAATGATCCACCTGGTAAGCTTCGCCAGTCTTCAACGCATACTCGCCGGCCGCTCGGACCTTCTGCCTGTCCTCCGGATCGATCAGCGCGAATAAGCTGTCGAAAGTCGGACGGAAAGTTTTGGGATTAACGCCGAAAATCCGAAAGACCTCGTCCGACCACCAAATTTCTTTACTGGTGGGAAACGATTCCCAACTACCGATCGAGGCCATGGCCTGAGCCCGTGCCAGGCGACTCTCCGTGAGACGAAGCGCTTCCTGCGCCGAGTAGTGTTCTGTGAAATCCTGAACGACACCGATGAGCCCGGAGGGCGCTCGCTGTTCATTGAAGAGAACCTCTCCTATGGCGTGAAAGTATCGCTGCTGCCCGTCGCTGCTATCCAGCCGGATCTCGATGTCGAAAGGCCTTCCTTCCCCGAGTGCTGCGACGGCCGCCTCACCCGCCTTGACGCGGTCCTCGGGATTCATCATCGCCCCGACCACTCCGGGATCGACCACTGGGGCGACCGGGATGCCCAGCATCTCATGCAATTCCGGCGACAATCTGAGTTCGCCTTTGCTCGCGTCCCACTGGTACATTCCCAAACGCGCCAGGCGCGACGCCTGCGCGAGGTTCGTCTCGCGCTCTTTCAGGGCGATCTCGGCAGCTTTGCGCTCCGTGATATCCATCTGGCAGCCGAGCATGCGTTCGGGTTCGCCGGCGTCGTTCAATAACAGCGCGGCACGCGAGAGCATCCAACGCCACGACCCGTCGCGGTGCTGCATGCGGAATTCGATTTCGTAATTAGGCCACGGTTGCTGAATGTATTCTTGAATCGTTCGTCCAACCCGGTCGCGGTCGACCGGGTGCATGCGCTCGCCGCACGTGGCTCGCTCGTTTAACAGTTCTTCTTCCGAGAATCCGAGTTGTCGTTTAAACTCGGGCGAGGTCGAGAGCGTGTTCGTCGGAATATGCCAATTCCAAAGGCCGATGTTCGACGATTCCACCGCGACTTGCAGCCAATGGCGGGTTTCCCGCAGGGCCGCTTCGGCGCGCTTCCGATCGCTCAAATCCCGTGCAACTGAGAGGATTGCCGGGCGGCCTTTGAATACAAAACTCCGGGAGATGACTTCAACCGGCACCTGCTCGCCGCTTGCCGTCAGGTGAATGCTCTGGAAACGAGTTCTGGACTGTTCCAGCGTGTCTTGAATCCGCGGCGCGACGATGGTTATTTGCTCCGGTGCGACGATCTGAGAGACCGTCATTTCGAGTAGTTGTTCGCGCGTGTATCCGAGGCGGCATGCCGCGGGATTTACTTCGTAGATTCGTCCGTCGATGCCGTGTATGAACACCGAGTCGTCGATGTTTTCAAAAAGTGTCCGGAACTCGTCGTCAGAGCCGGCGTTCTGATTCATCGCTCCCCTACGTCCGTTCCGCCCGTGTTCGTGGGCGGCATCCGGCCCACGGCGCAGGTCACGAAACAAGATTCCTCCTGATCGACAGTTCGGGTATTGCGCATCATCGCCGATGTACTCCGGATATGAGACGGCAGGCCTTTCAGATGTAGGTATCACGACGGGCGCAAAAATCGCAGCGTTGGCCGACTATTTTCGACGTGGGGCCGGCGGCCGCGTCAAACGATAAACACAAGTTGCTGGAACGAAGGGGATAAACCTTGCCCCGAGGGCGCTCGAAATGACCGCTCTGGCGAGGCCTGCAAAGGCGAACGGCCGGCCGAGCGCCTTACGGCAACGCTCGAGATGCTCCTTTGCCGGCAGGCCCGAAGCTGCGGCGCGGCCGGCGATGGCGCCGCTGAGGATGGCGCAGTACATCCCCGATCCCGTGAAGGGATCCACAAACGAGAGCGCATCTCCGGCGGCGTAAATTCCATCGAGTGCCTGGTTGCGAAACCGGTTTCCGAACACGAGAGGTCCGGTTGTCAGCCAGTCCATCATCCTGTGCAGCGGGCTCAGCCGTGCCGCGAGGCTCGGGATTCCGGCGATCAGCGCGTCATAGTCGTAGCCCACTTGTTCGAGCCGCGCAACAGTCGCGAGCCCGCAAACGTTCGTGACGCCGTTCTCCACCGTGCTGATGCCGACGTAGCCGGAATTGAAGAAGTGCAGTTCCACCGCATCGTCAACAGGTCCGGAGAAATGTGCTTTGAATCCGAAGCGCCGGTGTCCCTTGTGCTCTCGTGCGACCGCTTGCCGTCCATGCGCAATCACCACGGGTAGCAGTCCCGGCGGGGCGGTGCCTCGTACGAATTCGATGCCGCGATTGATGGCATGTTCGAGCAGCAGGCGGTCGAAAGCGAACCGGCTCAAGCCGTATGCGGGTTCGGGAAGCCGGGTTGTCTTCTCGCCCGATCCATAGCGAAGAATCAAACGCTTAATTCGAGCCGGAGACGCATCGATGAAACTTCGCTCGATACCGAGTTCGGAGAGCAACCCGAAAATTTCGGGGGAGATAAACTCGCCGCACACCTTGTGGCGCGGGAAACGGGACTTGTCGTAGATGCGTACATCGGCCCCGGCGAGGCGCGCGCTAATGGCGGCAGCCGAGCCGGCGGGGCCTGCCCCGATCACCGTTATAGAATTCACGTCGTCGCACCCGCGCCCGAGGGTTCGCTTCTCAGCATACCGGACCCGGGCGCGGGCGGAACAAAATGCCTACTTCAGCTTCACCGGATCGGCCGGACGCGACGGGAGCATCATCGGATGATCGCCGATGCGCTTCATCACTTCCGCCACTCCGCGCTCCAATTGCGGATCCTTGCCTTGAATCACGGCTCGCGGATCGTTGTCGACTACGATATCGGGATCGACGCCGTGGCCTTCGATGATCCACTCGCCTTTCGCATTCGTGAATCCAAACTCCGGCACGTTCACCGTACCGCCGTCGATCAACTGCCCGTGGTTCGTGATGCCCACCACACCGCCCCACGACCGTTTGCCGATCAGCGGACCGAGGTTGGCCTCGCGGAACATCGCCGGGAAGATATCGCCATCAGAGGCTGAGTTCTCGTTGAGCAGGCAGACCATGGGACCGACGAAGACGCCGTCCGGATAGGGACGCGCCCCCTCCACGGTTCTCGAGAATTGCGATGCCAGCAGTTTGCGCCGCAAGCGTTCGATCAGCATGCGTGAGACGTTGCCGCCGCCATTACCGCGCACATCGACTACGAGACCTTCTTTGCGGACCTGCGGGTAATACCACTTGATGAACTCGCGAATGCCCGCCGCACCCATGTCCGGGATGTGGATGTAGCCTACCTTGCCGCCGCTCACCTCGCTGACGTGGCGCCGGTTTGTTTCCACCCAATTGAGATACAGCAGTTCTGTTTCGTCGGTGATGGGCCGGTAGGAAACCGTCCGCGCACCCTCCATTGCAGGTGTGGTGTTGACGGTGAGCGCTACCGGGTTGTCCGCGGTATTACGAAGCAGGCGGTACGGATCGTCAGCGCCCGTGAGTTCCTGCCCGTTGATCGCCAGGACGTAATCGCCTTCTTTGACGTTGACGCCGATCTCTGTAAGCGGCGACCGGTAGATCTCCTCCTCGTTCTCGCCCTTGAAGATTTTCGAGATCTGGAACCGGTTCGATTTCTTATCGAGCGTGAAGCGCGCGCCGGGCAAACCAACCTTGGGACGCGGCGGAATCTGAAAATCTCCGCCATCGACATAGGCGTGCTGCACAGTAAGTTCGGAAATCATTTCGCTGATCACATACGTGAGGTCGGAGCGGTGTGCGACGTTCTGGAGCAGCGGCTTGTACTGCTTGCGGAGCGCTTCCCAATCGTAGCCGTGCATGTTGGTCGCGTAGAAGAAATCGCGGTACCGGCGCCAGACCTCATCGAAGATCTGCGACCATTCGTCGGCGGGCACGCGATCGACGAACAGCCCGGCGGTGGAAACCGCCTTCTTCGAATTCGCGCCGGTCTCCGTCGCGTCCATCAGCGACCAATTCTGGTGCTGGCGAATCAGGAGCTTGTTGCCTTCCTGCGAGAGAGTGACGGAACTGATGTCGTCGGCAAGCGTCGTCTCCTTGCGATCCTTGAACGAATAGATACGAACCGAGGTCTTCGTGTCGGGCTGGCGGCCGTAATAGAAGCTGCTGCCGATGACGTAGATCAGGGCGCCCTTCTTGGCGCTTACGCCGGCGTAGTTGTTCGCTTCAACCGGAACGCGGGCGACGCGCTGCGAGATTCCGTTGAAGTCGATGGTGAGGTCGGCGGGCGGTTTCGCCTTGTCCTTGTCTTTGTCCTTGTCTTTGTCCTTGTCCTTTTCCTTGTCTTTGTCCGTGTCCTTCTCGCCGGAACCGTTCTTCGCAATGGTGACCTCATCGCTCTGCGGCGGGAACGGATGCTTCACATCCTTCCGTAGAGACATTGCGAAAATGCCGCGGTCGCGAGTAGTGGCGTAATTGAACTCCGCGCCGGAAATCAGAGGGGCGTACTCGCGCGTGCTGATGTAGTAGATGTAGTTGCCTTCGGGATCCCAGGACGGGCCAGACGCATCGAAGTATTCGTCGGTCAGACGGCGTACCTGGTTGTCGCGCGCGCTCCACACATAGACGCCCGTCACCAGGTTCTGGTCGTTCATGCTGAAGGCCAAGTGGTTGCCGCTCGGCGACCAGTCGTAGTCGCGGATCTCGCCGCGTTTGGAATGCACCACCTCGGAGACTTTCTTGTCCTCGACCGTCACGACATACAACTTGCCGTCCTTGTCGCTGAACGCGATGCGCTTCCCGTCGGGAGCCCATTCGGGGGCGTAGCGCATCGCTTTGCCGCCGTGCGTCAGTTGCTCGGCGGGTTTCGAGCCATCCTGCGCCACCAGCCAGATTTCTTCTTCGCCGGTCTGGTCGGAGATATAGGCGATGGTGGAACCGTCGGGCGACCAGCGCGGCCACTTGTCGTGCGCACCGGAACTGTGCGTCAGGTTTCGCGTCGGTCCGTGTTCGGCGGGGACGCTGAAGATGTCGCCGCGCGCCGAAAACAGAACGCGCTCGGCCTTCGGGCTCAGGCCCGCGCTTTCGATGAGGTTCGCAGCCGCAATGTGTGTGGGACGGCGCGCGAGGCCGTCATCCGGCACCGTGATCGAAATCGGCGCGATCTTGTTCGACTTCACATCGAAGATCTCGAGTTTGCCGTCACGCTCATAGATGATGCGGCGCTCGCGATCCGTGCTCGGCCAGCGCAGGTCCCAATCCTTGAAGAACGTCACCTGAGTTGTTTTGGCCGATGACACGTCGTACGAAAAGAGATTGAACTTGCCGTCGCGATCGGAGTCGAAGTAGATGGCGTTGTCGATCCACATCGGGTCGCGGCTCGCGCGCGGGCTGTCGGTGATCAGCTTCGATTCGAACGTTTCGGTGTCGAAGATGTAGAGCTGATTCGCCTGACCTCCGGAGTAGCGCTTTTCGGTGCGGAAGTCGCGCGATCGCGGCGAGTATACGATCTTGTTTCCGCCCGGCGAGAAGGCGCCGGCTCCTGACTCGGGCATCGGAAGTGCCTCAGTCGGGCCGCCGTCCATCGAAACCGTGTACAGGCGGGACAGCGGGGTCTCCCATCCATCGCGATGCGAACGGAAGATGACGCGCTTGCCGTCGTTCGTCCAGCCGTAGACCTGGTTGTCCCATCCCCAGCGCGGAGCGAACGGGCCCTTTGCGGGGTAGTAGGTCAGTTGTTTGGGAACACCGCCTCCGGACGGCATTACATAAACCTGCTCATCACCGTCGTACTGGCCCGTGAACGCGATCCACTTTCCGTCGGGCGAGAACTTGGCGAACAGTTCGACGCCGGGGTGCGCCGTCAGGCGGGTCGCGGTTCCGCCGGTTGCGGAGGAGGTCCAAAGATCGCCGCCGTAGGTGAACACGACATGGTCGCCGTGGATATCGGGGAAGCGTAAGAGACGGGTTTCTGCGGAAGCCGTGAAAGAAAGTGTTGCAAGCAGAAGGAGTGCGGACGCGCTTGTGCGCAGCGGAAACACTGCTGTACCTCCTGGAAGGTGGTGCTCAGATTTCAGAATCAGAAATTCAACAGTAACAGATTTGGACGTCCGCGTTTCCAATCCGTTTGAGGCCGAAATCCGGCAGTTACTTCCGAAGACTGGGGACCGGCCGCTGATTGCGGGCGCGGGCACGGTCCGCGCGGGAGCGGATGTCGGCGGTATCCGCGAAGTTCGGCGCCAGAAGCGTGTAGGCGTCGTATGCCTCAGCCGCTTTTGCGAAGAGCCCAACACTCTCATAAGCCTGGCCGAGTTCCGGGTACAGCGGCGCATAATTCGGGTTGAGGCGGAGCACCGCGTTGGCGTACTTCTCGACCTCCGGTATGCGTCCGAGCACGCGATTCACGTGCACCAGGTTCCATAGTGCGGCGATCGACTTGGGGTTGAACTGTGCGGCCTTTTCCAGATACGGCACGGCCTTCGCGAGGTCTCCCGTACTGATGAGTTGTGAAGCGATTTGGAATTGAGGCAACGCCCACTCGGGAGTCAGACTCGCCGCCTTTTCAAACGAGGCGCGAGCCTCCTTGGGACGGTTGAGGCGCGCCAGCGCAACCCCTTTCGCGTTATGAGAACAGGCGAAGGTTGGATCGTACTTCAACGATGCTTCGAGTGTCGCCAGCGCCTGCGTGAAACGTCCTTCCGCGATCTCCAGACGACCCTGGCAGAAAAGGCGCCGCGTGGTGACGGTGCGATCACTCGGCCGCAACTCGCTGAGGTGATCGTAAGCTGCAACAGCGGTCTGAAGCAGTACCCGCTTCAATCCGGTGTCGGTGGATTGCACGTAATCGCCGACACACGCTTGCCCGAGTTCTTCGAGCGCGCTGGTCATCAGGGCAGCGGCGGCGGCATGCTCCGGGGCAGGAAAGGTCTGCGAGCGGTAAAAGTCCCACGCTCCGTTCTCGGCCAGAATCTGACCCTGTGCTAACCGCGCGCGCAACTGAGCGAGCGCCGTCGCGGTGGGTGGAGCCAGCGTGGTCCGTGCCGGCTTATCGGAGAGAGCAACGGTACCTTCGAGCGTGGCGCCTCCCGGGAAATCGGCCGATAGATGGTGAACACCCGGCGACAAAGCGTCGATCCGGAGTTGTCCGGTCGAGCGGATCTGTCCACGAAACGCATGGTCCACGTAGACCGCGGTCAAGGGAGGACCCGAAATGTCGAGCGGCACTCCGCCCGTTTGCGAGACCACCCGGTTGGGCGACGATGCAAGTGCGACCTGGGCGTCGAACGTGCCCGCGATTCGCGGATGCTGGAGTTTTTCGGTGCGCTGCGGAACCGTCCGCGAGATATAGTCGATCACCTCGGAGGCGCGCACGACATGATCTCCGTCCCGGTCCGCCTCTCCGCCGAGTCCTTCGAGCAGAGAATAGGTGAACACACCGTGCCCGCCGCCCCAATTCTGGTCTTCGAACGAGCGCTCGCTGGGGCTCGATGCCAGGAGCTTCAGAAACGAACGGTCGCCCCGTCCGATGTTCGCCAGCGGTTCAACCGACCGGCTCAACGACCCGGGGTTGTAGCTGGACCATCCGAGGCGTCCTGTGTGGCAGGCGTCAGCGATCAGCACAACAAGCCCTGCCTGAATACGCTCGCTGAGAACGCTGTCCACTTCCTGAAAGGGAAGTGCGGTCGCGTGCAGTTGCTGAGCGTCGGAATCGTGCGTGACGAAGTATCCCTGGTCGTTTTCGTCCAGCACCGCATGACCCGCCAAGAAGAAATAAACGATGTCTTTGGGTTTGACGGTCTCGACCAGCCACGTGTGAAGGGCCGCCCGGATTCCCGCAAGCGTTGCGTGTTCGTTGGTCAGCAGGTGGATGTGATGCGCAGGTAAGCCGCCGCCTTCAGGCGTGCGGAGAAACGCGGCGAACCGCTCGGCATCGCGATCGGCATAGTGCAGTTGTGCCGCAGGCGGCAGGTGCTTGTACTGCGAAATGCCGATGACCACCGCCCATCGCGCGCCCACATCGTGCAGCGGATTCGTGCCCTCGAGAGGATCGACGCGAAGGTCGCGTCCCGTTTGCGCGAGTAGTGACGCCGCCAATGCCAGAAACGGCAAGCCCCTCTGCATTCGTCGATGGTACCAATCCTTCCCAGCCGGACTGCAAGCCTTATGTTTTGGTCAATGCGAAACGCAACTCGCCCGTCCGCGGAAGCCCGCGCCAGGAGACCAGCGTTCGATAGACGGTATCGCCCCAGATCGGATGTAGTCGCGCGTCTTTAATTTCAATTCGCTCCGTCTTGACTTCCGCACCACTGGGCCCTTCATAGGTCAACTGCGCAGGTCCGATGCGAAGCGCGCCTCCACCGGGGACGACTTCATGGGCCGTCATGAACGTCATATCGACGCGGCCGCCGGGCGACTTGAGGGCGAAGTTGTCAGTGATTTGAACCGAATCGCGGCGGCGGTCCAGGCGGATCAACCGGTGCCAGTGCTCGACGCCTGCATTGTCCGGATACGCGGCGGCGATATCGGCGCTGAACGAGGCTGCGGCATCATCGGACTCGTGCGAAGCATCGCGGGCCGCGAACTTCCGGCCGGCACTCTGCTCCACTTCGTTGATCGCCGGAAGGTTGTGATAGGACGATCGCATCGTCCAGATCTCATATCGCCGCGAGCTGAAAGTTTTCGCCGAGTAAGTCTCCACCCCGACATCGATCAGGACGGGTTCGCCGTTCAGGTACACGATGAAGTTGCCGACGTCGTTGTGATTGTGGCTTTCAGCGTTGTGCCCGCCCTGCGCCGCGAAGTAGAATCCGCCGGTGGAGCCCCCAGCGATTCGCGCAGTGGCAACCTGGATTCCCGGGAACCACGCATCACGCACCAGCGGCTGGTGCGCTTCGGCTTTCGCGATGTCCTGGTTGAACAGCGCCGGCAGTGCGCGTCCGATGCTGTCGCCGGCCGGATTCGATTCGTGAGCGGCCCAGGCTCCGAATGCCTGCATGTCCGGATCGCCGATGGCGCGGCCGTAGCGATAAACAAGGTCGCCATCGACGTGAATCTTGGCGGAAGCATCGGCGAAGTTGACGAACCAGTCGTTGGCGATATGAACGCGATAGATGTAGCGTCCCATTTGTTGTACGAGGGGCAGGGAATAGTAGTCGATGGCGCCCTTGCTGGCCGAGTGCAGCAGGTCGAGGTTGTCGAAGAGCGATGCCCCGGCACGCGACCAGTAGCTGGGGCCTTCATCGCATCCGCCGTCGGCATGATAGCCGTCGAGGAAGCGATCGACGCTGGTGAGAATCTTGTGCACGGTCTGCGCGCGGCGTGCAGCGTCGTCGTCCATCAGCAATGTAACGGCGAGGCAGTTGGAGTTGATCCACGGATTCCAGTTGTTGACCGAGCGGCTGTTGTCGAGCCCCATCCACCAGAAGTCGCTGCGGTCGCGATAGATCGCGAGAATACGTCGCTCGAGTTCGAGAGCGACGCGCTCGCGGACCAGTTTGTTGACGCGATCGAGTTGCGGACCAATCAGGTAATCGGCCCAGGCAAGCAGGGCGCCGGTTTCGGCGGCGAACAGATCGATTACCGGCTCGGTGACATCGGGCAGTCCCGGCCCCTTCTTCTGTAGGGACATGTGGGCCGGGTAACCCCAAAAGGTCTCCTCGCAGGTGGTCCATAGGCCGTCGGCGATGTCGTCGAGAAAGCGACCACGGCGTTCAAGGCACTCGGCGAGAACCGCATCGCGCAGGTGGTGGCGGCGGCTGGAGTTCACAGCTTCATAATGGGACCGGTTGCCGGTACGGACAAATTCGAGGAACAGGCTGGCGGGGAGCGGAGCGTAAGCAGTGCCGAGCCGGGATTGCGCGGCGGTGACGATCGAATCGCGGGCGCGCTGAGGGATTGCGTCCCATGCGGCGGCTTCGTTGACGGTCGGATAGGGATGCCAGTTCGCGCGCGGCTGCAGGACCGCGAGCAACGAGGCGGGGGTATAACGGCTCGATAGCAGATGCCGTTCGGCAGGCGCGCTTTCGATCTGAAAAGCAAGACCGGGGGCGGCAGCCATCCCGCCCAGCAGAGCGCGTCGCGAGATTTCGGACATAAGCATCTTCCGAGTCTATCGAGGATCGCGCGAGTATGATGAACCCATGGACAGACGGCGATTTCTGATGAGCGGGGCTGGAGTGGCGGCGTTCGCGCAGGTTCCGGGCGAGCGGCCTCAACGCAACGCCAACATCCAGGTGATGCATCCGAGGTGCCGCACGCCGGTGTCGTTGATCATCGACGATTCCACCTGCCTCGTGAACCTGAACCACTTTTCGATTCCGCAGTTCCGCGCGGCTTGGGGCGAAGGGCACTACGACCAGGACTGGCGGAAGATGCCCCGTGAGATACCGGACGACTTCGTCAGGAAGTTCGGCGAGTGGTGCGGCGAGCACGGTGTGAAAGGCAAGTACAGCATCGTCCCTTATCCGGCTTGTGTCGGCCGATTGGACGGCGAGGTGCCCGGCTGGACGCCGGAAGAAGTGAAGGCGAGTATCGGCCTGGTGCGCACGCTGATGACTCCGAATTGGGACATCCATCCCGAGATGATCACCCACACCCGCATCATCAATCTGCAGACAGGCCAGCCCTACTCCTCGCGCGCGCTCGAGTACATGGAGAACTGGAAGTGGTGCGGCGGCAAGACCGTCGATGAGATCGCCGCGTACATCGCCTATGCGCTGCGCATCCTGCACAATGTCGAACTGCCGTGTGAAGGGATGACAACCCCGGGTTCGTTCGGCACGGACGCGCGGCCGCAACTGGCACAAGCGACGCTGGAAGCCTGCCGCGACGTGTACCGCACGGAGATTCCGCATTACTTCCGGGACGGCTTCGGGCAAGGGAACGAGAGTGTCGCGCCAAGGGTGGAGTATGCGAGCGGGTTGGACGGCGACGATCCTCGCTGCGTTGTGTCAATCATCGCGTGCACGGACGATTGGACGGGGAATTGGGACGCGACACAAGTCCCGCAGCCGGACCGCTTCATCTCCGCCGATTTGAGCAAGGGGCGCGTGGTGGACGTGATCGCGCGCGGCGAACCGGCATGCCTGTTGGCGCACTGGACGGGCATTCACCATAACGGGACCGAGGCCGGCTTCCGCTGTTTCCAGGAGGTCGTCCGACGGATGCATGCCAAGTACGACAACCTGTTGTGGATGAAACTGAGCGAGTTGTCGCGCTATTGGGCGGCGAAGGAACTGACCCGGGCGGAACCCGAAGGAACGAGGGTCGCGTTCCATGCTCCGTTCGCATGCCCGGCGTTTACGGTTCGGGTCGGCGGCGTCAAAGCCGGTCCGGTTGCGGTGTGGCGCGACGGAGTGCGGTCGGAACTGCGCGAGGTTTCCGGGCGCCTGAAGCTGGAGGCAGGCACGTGGACCAGGGACGGCGACGGATGCGTGGTGTCGTTCGATCTGCCGCGGGGCCGCTCGGTGGTGGCGCTGGCCGGTTGAGCGGCCTCAATAGCTTGCGAGTTCGAGGCGGCTCGACGCCGCCTCGAAGACGTCCATCACTGGGTGGGACGCTCCGCGCTGACCATCCATAGCGTGCCGAATTGATCGCGCAGGATGGCGAAGCGCAGAGCCCAAAAGGTCTCCTGCAGCGGCATGAACACCTCGCCACCCTGCGAGAGCGCCGCGAATACCCGTTCCGCCTCGACCGGACCGGCGACGCTCAGGGACAGGTAAACGCTCCGCATCGGCTGATGCCGGTCCGGGGGAACATCGGACGCCATCACGTCGGTGTCGCCCAACGTGATACGCGCGTGGAGGATGGCGGATGCGAGTTCCGGCCCATGGGGCGACCCGCCCGGCGCCTCGCTATGCGTCATCATTGCAGTAATTTTCCCGCCGAGGTGCTTTTCGTAGTACTGAAAGGCAGCGCGGCAGTTGCCGTTGAAGTTCAGGTAAGGGTTCAGTTTCATTTGTAAGCTTCTGCTCCAGTTCGACTTATCAGTGCGTTGGAACGCGTTTGGGTTCGTTCTGTTCCGCGGGCTCCCGCCCTCGTATTGTCGCAATTGGTTAATTAACCGATAGGGTAAATATACGAGTGTTCACGCCAGCTTGTCAAGGCCCGTCTTGACTTGTTCTATAATTCCATTATAACGGAAATATAGAACAATGAGGTTTGAAGAAGACGAAACAATCGCAGCGCTAGCAGCCCGTGGCAGAAATGGGGCAAATTCGGAGACGGCAAAACCGCCTCGATAAAATCAATGACTTAGGCGCGTGATTATGTCGCATTTTGACTTGCACCACGGGCTGCTAGACGACATTCTGACGGACTTTAGTCGCGACGTCCTTGAGGAGTGCCTACCCTGCGAACTGGAGAGGGCGATTGCAGATGAGAACGAAGATTAGTGACGACGACAGCATCCGCTACGCCGATATGTTTGCGGCGATGGGCACGGAGTCGCGGCTGCGGATCATGCGGCTGCTGCTGACGGCTCATCCGGAAGGACTGGTGGTGGGAGAGATCCAAGCCGAACTGGGTGTGTCGGCTTCCACACTCTCTCACCACCTCGACAAGCTGAAGAACGAAACCCTCGTGCAGGTCCGGCGCGAGGGAACCTTCTTGCGCTACACCGCAAATGTCGAGGCACTGCAGGAACTGCTCAAGTTCCTGTACGCCGAGTGCTGCACAAGAAACAAAGCCATTGAACCGGAGAGTCTGATCCGGGTTTGCGAATAGCCGGGCCAAACAATAAGGAGATCCTTAATGAGTACGACAACCGACATCAAAGACATCGTTCGCGAAAAATATGGAGATGCAGCCCTGCGCGTGGTTTCCGGGGCCAAGAGTTCCTGCTGCGGTTCGGCGCCGGCCGATCAACACTGCGCCGATCCGATTACCGGAAACCTTTACGATGCCGCGCAGATCGGGGAATTGCCGGATACCGCGGTGTTAGCATCGCTCGGCTGCGGCAATCCGACCGCGCTCGCGAATCTGAACCCCGGCGAAGTAGTGCTCGATCTCGGCTCGGGCGGCGGAATCGACGTGCTGCTCTCGGCGCGGCGCGTTGGACCTGCGGGCAAGGCCTACGGTCTCGATATGACAGATGCGATGCTGGCGCTGGCGGAGGAGAACAAGCGCAAGTCGGGAATCGAGAACGTCGAGTTCCTGAAGGGCGAGATCGAGAACATGCCGCTGCCGGACAACTCGGTGGATGTGATCATCTCGAACTGTGTGATCAACCTGTCGGCGGACAAGGATCGTGTGTTCGCGGAGGCGTTTCGGGTTCTGAAGCCGGGCGGCAGGATCGCCGTGTCGGACGTGGTAACGAAGGGCGAGATGCTGCCGGAGATCCGGAAGAGCGTCCTGGCCTGGGTAGGCTGCGTCGCCGGCGCACTCGAAGAAGGCGACTATCAAGCCAAGCTGGCGTCAGCAGGATTCGAGAGCATCGAATTGGAGCCCACGCGAGTGTACCGGATTGACGACGCGCGCGCGTTTCTGAGCGGGCAGGGAATCGATGTAGATGCCATCGCCGGTGAGGTGGACGGCAAGTTCATGAGCGCCTTCATTCGCGCTCGGAAACCCGCCTCGCAGCGTTCGTGCTGCGGGCCGTCCTGCTGCTCGTAAGGACCGGCACAAATGATGGACGCGACTGGCGCTGCCGAACCGGTTGAGGCGCGGAAACGTCTGGCATTTTTCGAGCGCTACCTTTCGGCGTGGGTGGCGCTCTGCATGCTCGCTGGAATCGTGCTGGGGCGCCTGCTGCCGGGCGTTGTGGACCAGACGCGCAAGTTGGAATTCGGCCGGGGGAGCCAGATCAACATCCCGATCGCGGTGCTGATCTGGCTGATGATCACGCCGATGATGATGAAGGTGGACTTCAGCGCGATCCGCAACGTCGGCAGGAAGCCCGCGGGACTGATGGTGACGCTGTTCGTGAACTGGCTGGTGAAGCCGTTCTCGATGGCCCTGCTCGCATGGGTCTTCTTTCGGTTCGTCTTCGCGGCATTCATTACCGGCGCGGAAGCGGACCAATATATTGCGGGGTGCATCATTCTTGCGGCGGCGCCGTGCACGGCGATGGTGTTCGTCTGGAGTCATCTCACCGACGGCGATCCGGCGTACACGCTGGTCCAGGTTTCCTTGAACGATCTGATCATGCTGGTGGCGTTCGTGCCCATCGTTCAGTTTCTGGTGACCGGGGCATCCTCGTTGACGGTGCCATTCAAAGTGCTGATGTACTCGGTAATCATTTTCATCGTCGTTCCGCTGTCGGCTGGGACGGCCGCGCGTTTCTGGCTGATCCGGCGGCGCCGCAGGCAGTGGTTCGAGAATGTGCTGCTGCCGCGATTTACTCCAGTGACGATCTCGGCGCTGCTGACGACCCTGGTGTTCATATTCGCGTTCCAGTCCGAGAACATCACCACCCGGTTCTTCCACGTGCTGCTGATCGCGGTTCCGATCACTTTGCAGGTGTATTTCAACGCCGGACTGTCATATGGCCTGATGAAGATGTTGCGGGTGGAGCACGCAGTGGCCGCACCCGGAGCGCTGATTGGGGCCAGCAACTTTTTCGAGCTGGCGGTGGCGACGGCGATCGCGCTGTTCGGTCCGGAATCGGGCGCCGCGCTGGCCACCGTTGTCGGAGTGTTGGTGGAGGTTCCCGTGATGCTGTCCGTCTGCTCGGCGTGCAATCGCACCCGGCACTGGTTCTCGTTGGAGGCCGCAAGTTGAGGGTTCTTATCCTGTGCACCGGCAACTCCGCGCGCAGCCAGATGGCGGAGGGTTTGCTGCGTCACGAAACAGGCGGACGATTGGAGGTCCACTCCGCGGGCGTGAAGCCCAGCGCGGTGCGGCCCGAGGCGATTGCAGTGATGAGCGAAATCGGCATCGACATATCGAAACACCGGTCGAAATCCGCCGATGAGTTCGCCGGCGAGCGGTTCGATTACGTGATTACGGTCTGCGACAACGCTCGGGAAATGTGTCCCGTGTTTCCGGTGGCGACGCGGCGGCTGCACTGGCCATTTTTTGATCCGGTGAGCGTCGTAGGAACCGACGAAGAGAGGCTGTCTGCATTCCGCAAGGTCCGGGATGAAATTAGCGCGCGGATTCGGAGTTTTGCGGCAGAGACTTCCGGCGTTTGACGAATCAAGGAGCGTCGTCGAGAGACGCTCATTGCCGGCCGGGCCCTCAGGGCTTGTATTTCTTCACGACCATCTCGATCACTTTGTCGCGTTCGCCGTTACTCCATATGTCCTGAATCTCTTTTTCAGGTAATCCGGCGATGCGGCCCACCAGGATGTAGGCCGGAAGCGCGTGGGCAAGGTAGTGCCAGCGCGCCATATCTATCAACGCCGGCAGCGCCCGTTGGCGGAGTTGTCCGAGGATTCCCTCGTCGCGCGATTCGGTGAGGTTCACGAGTGCGACAGCGGCATTGTTCCGGTCCGTCCAGGCGAGCGAGTTCAGCATCTCGATGAACCAGGTGGCGGAAATCTGAATGTTCTTGTCGGGATTGAGCTTCGCGTAGACACCGACGGCAGCCAGCGCGCGGATGGCATTACCACGTACTGTATCGTCGGGGTCCCGCATCGCGAACTGGAGGTCGGCGAGAGCGGTGTCCTTCTTCGGCTCGTATCCAATGACATAGGCGGCGATCGCGCGCTGTTCCTCGTCACCCGACCGATGTAGAACGTCGCGGATCTCCTTGCCGTATTTGTCGGCGAGAGACACGAAGCGGAGTTGGATATCGCGGCAGTCGGGATCGGCCATCAGCGAATGGCCGGCCGTGAGATCCTCCGCAGTGGCGTTGCGCCGTACCGCTTCGTTCACGGCGGCAAGGAAGTCGTGGTACGTGGAACTGACCTCCTCCGGCAGGTTCACTTCGTCCTCCGGCGGCGTTCGGACGTCAAAGTGGGGAGCGCCTCGTTCCTCAACGCCGATATAGAGCACGACCTTTCCTTCATCGCAGCAAGCCGCTTCCAGACGGGCTTCGACGATGCCCGGCAGTTCGGCGAGCTGCTCCTCGACATCGGCTTTCGATTTGGGCAAGGGATCGCCTTCTCCGAAACCGAGAGCCTTCCGGACGCGCGCTTCCGGAACCTTTTTCAGCCCGTAAAACTCAATACGGCCGATGCGAGGGGTCTGGGCATAACTGCCCACACCGAGGGTAATGAGAACTAAAAGAGTTCGCAGCAAGACGAATAGACGTACCGCCGGCCGGTTCGGCTACGCCTGTTTTTCAGCGAGCGTTCCGATTACGGGGAGCACAGCGGGCTGGCTATTGTAAGCTTTGTACATCAGCCACAGCCAGCACAGAAAGGCCCCGAAAAACAGCGCCAGGAACAGGAAACTCGCGATCAGGGCGCCAATCCAGGGTATGTAGGCGAGCATGGAACCGATCGTAATGACGACGATCCAGGCGATGGCCATGGCGACGGTGAAGAAGATGGATTGGAAAGCGTGGAACCGGATAGCGCGCTTGCGGTTATAAGGCTCGAGTACGAGAAAAAGAATGCCGGTGACGCCCCACAGCAGGTAACACAGAGCGCACGCGACGTTGTCAGCCATTGGGCCCGCCACGGCGGCTTGCGTGTCCTGCTGCTGCCAGCCGGAGGGGTTCGCGCTCCCGGTCCCGGCGTCGGCGTCGCCGATCAAAGATCCACATTTTCCGCAGAACCGGCCTTCGGCCGGGGCGTTACATTTCGGGCATGTTCTCATGTCGATGCGTTCAAATCATACTGCCGGAAGGCGAACGGCGCAACGCCACAACCGCTGGTACCCGGCTAGGAAGGCACCTGCTTCCGGAAGATGAAGATGTTCTGACGGGGCAGTATCCTCAACACCTGGTCGAGACGGTAGCCTTCAGCTTCGATCTCGGCCCTGACCTCCGATACACTCATTTTGTGCTCGGGACGAATGGGGATGGTGGGATCCTCCTTGCGGTATTCGATCACCACCAAGCGCCCGTCGCCTTTCATCGCCTTGCGCAGTTGCTGGAGTATGCGCTGCGGTTGCGCGAGTTCATGATACACGTCCACCATGAGCACCAGATCCATTTGACCGGCGGGCAGTTTGGGATCGGTTTGAGTGCCGAGAACGGTCTCGACGTTAGTGATCTTCTCGGCATCGAGACGGTCCTGCAAGCGGGTCAGCATCTCGGGTTGGATGTCGTTGGCGTAGACTTTCCCGGCCGGTCCCACGCGCTTTGAAAGCCGGAGGGTGAAGTATCCGATTCCTGCGCCGACATCGGCAACGACCATCCCCTTTTTGATTTGCAGGGCATCGAGTGCGGCTTCGGGCTGTTCCTCGAGTTCACGCTCGGAGCGCTCGAGCCAGTCGGCGCCTCCCATACCCATCATCGGCGCGATGCGGCGTCCGGTGATGGGATGCTGCGCCTGCGCGGACAAACTCAACGGCAGGATTACGGCCGAGAATAGCGAGACCGCGAGTAGCCCGGCCAGCGGACGGCGTCGCCGCTGTGATTGCAATCGCGCAATTCGGTATGTCATGTTGAAGAACTCGGGTGCATCAGATGAAGATATCCCAGGCTCGCATCGCGGGTAGCGTCTCGTTCATTATACTGGCCGCACTTCTCTTGACTGCGGTCGCATGCGCGCCCCACGAAGCGCCGAGATCGGAAGGACGGATCGGCGATCCGACGGTAGCGGGCTCCCTCACCTTCAATGTGGTGGAAGCGAGGTGGCGAAGTCAATTGGACGGGTTCCCCACGCCCCGCATGCCGGAGCGGAATTTCCTGCTGGTGAAGCTGACGGTGACCAACGGAGGCGGTTCGGAAGCCAGTATTCCGTATCTGCAGGTGCGGAACGCCGACGGGCAGGTATTTTCGGAAAGCGAAGACGGCACAGGGCTGGACGGCTGGATGGGGATGATACGGCGTGTGGCACCGGCGCAAACCGAGGAGGGCTGGCTGCTGTTCGATGTCCCGAGCAACAGCTACAAGCTGCGGGTAACGGACGGAAACGTCGAGAACGAACATGTTGCATTCATTTCGATTCCGCTGAGTATGCAGACGGATGCGCAGGGTCCGCGGGTGCCCTGAGTTGCGAATCGCCGCTATGCGCGTGCGCATAATGGTGGTTGATGCGGAATCTATGGATGGCCGCGTTGTTCACGGAGTTGACGCTGGTCGCGGCAGCGCCGCCCAAACCGCTCGCAATTCTGAATGTCGCTCTCGGCCAGTACGAAGACGGGCCTACCGTGCCCGTCGGTTATGAGTATGTGCCGGGAGAGACCGTCTTCTTCAGTTTCCAGGTGTCCGGATACCGTACGCGAGGCGACGAGGAGCCGGAGGTACGGCTCGAGTGGCGTCTCGAAAGCAAAGATCCGGCCGGGGTATCGATTGTCGAACCACAGACCGGCAAAGTGGTAACCACGGTATCTCAAAAGGACAAGGACTGGATGCCAAAGATACGGGAGACGATTCTCGTACCGCCGTTTGCGCCGTCGGGCACGTATCGCATAGACATATTGGTGAAGGACGAGATTGCGCAGGCCGAAGTCCGCAAGAGCGTCGATTTCAAGGTGCGTGGGAGGGACGTGGAGCCGAGCCCAACGCTGGTGGTTCGAAATCTTCGGTTCTACCGAACGGAAGAAGATAAGAAGCCGCTCGAACTTGCGGCCTACCGGCCCGGCGATGCGGTCTGGATTCGATTCGACATGACGGGATTCAAATTCGGCGAGAAGAACCGGTTCGATGTCGGCTACGGAATCCAGGTGTTGAAGCCCAACGGTGAGGCCACATTGACGCAGCCGGAGGCGGCGGTGGAGCAGGATACGTCATTTTATCCCCGGAAATTCGTACCGGCTGCGTTCAGCCTGAATCTTCCCGCGGACGTCATGAAGGGGCAGTATACGGTGATCATCACGGCGCACGATAAGGTTGGTAATCAAACCTGCGAGGCCAAGCAGACGTTTACGGTGGAGTGATTCCGCCGATATCAGTTGGCGCTCTTCAGGCCGTGACACCGGACTGAAAGAGCAGTTTCATCGCGTTCGAGCGAGCCGCTTGTGCGGGAGTCAGTCGCTTGTTCCCAATGGAGTGGATGTTCGCTCCTCGCGCGATGAGCAGGCGAGCGACCTGGACCTTGTCGCAATTGACCGAGCGCCGGAGCGGGGTGTCGCGGAGAGAGTCCCGGGCGTCGATTTCGGCTCCGCAGTCGAGCAGGGCTTCGGCGATCTCCACGCTGCCTCTTCTCGCGGCCATGTGGAGCGGCGTGCAACGCTTCACACCGTCGTCGGCATTCACGTCTGCACCGCCGTTCACCAACGCGCGGACCGCGGCTGCGCCTTTCGTGCCCCGGTATTCATTCGCGAGACAGTACAGCGGCGTGTGGCCCGTTGCTGTCCGCGCATTCGGATCGTAACCGAGTTTCAGAAGAAGTTCGACTGTCGCGAGGCTGGCGTGGCTGGATGCCTGGTGCAGGAGGGTGCGGCCCGCGTAGTGTTCATTGACGGGCGACGGATCGTGCGTGAGCCTGGTGTGAACGTAGTGGAGTAAGGCGGGGCTGCCGGAGGCGATCATCTGGCCGAGCAAACCTACGAAGACCGACGCATTCCGCTGGAACCGGGCCCGTAGGGGTTCGCTCTCGGCGATTGCAATCGCACGCTCGGCGTCGTTCGCGCGAACTGCGGCGATAGCGGCATCGAGCGCGCGCTGAGCGTCCCATCGCGAGGCGATGTCCTGCGGGATCGGATCAGATGGCGCCGCGACGGACGGACCGGTGTTGACGACGTGCGCAGACGAGTGCTCGAAAAGAGCCCGCAGGGCGCCGCGGCCAGGTTCCGGGATCTTCGCGTCGTCAAGGGCGAGCCTCATGTTCTCCAGCCATGCAGTCCGCTCTTCCTGGCGAATCTCCAAGCGCTCATGCGATTCGCGGAGGCTCAACCACCAGCGCTTTTGGGAATCCTCGCTCGGGCCGTCGAGGAACTGAACGAGAAAGGCGGCGAACTCCTCGATGGCGCATCGGAGGGTGGTTCCAGGGAAGAGGGGACGGAGTAGCGGGTCACGGTTGACGCGCGCGTAGAAGGCATCAGCGAGTTTGCGGCAGCCCGCCGTTCCGCCGATAAATTGGAAGAGGTCGCGGGTCGGTGTGCCGCCGAGGTCACCACCGGCGGCGTTCCCAAGCATACCGGTAATTCTCCCTCAATTTGCTGGAGTGCGCCATTTTCAAGTGCGACTGGGCATGTTGTAATAGGCCGAGGCGAGGCCCAGTCATGTCGATGTTCCACGAACTGAATCCGAAAACCCCGATTTCCGATGGTCTGACAGCGCTGAAGTTCGTAGTGGTGCTGTCGGTGTTTTCGATGTGCATGGCCGGGGCGGACATTGAGGTCTGGGCGGTTCCTGGCATCCACAAGGTGCGGCCGGACGACCCCGCGGAGTCGCGGAATGCGGTGTGGGACGGCGCTTCGCACACCATCTCCGTAGCCGGCGCAAAGAATGAACATGTCCCCTTTCAAATCGTGATCTCGACGCAGCCGCCGAAGAGACGCATCGATCCTCCCGCGTCCGGTTTCTTCGTAACGGCGTCCGATCTGGTGGCGCCGGCAGGACGCATCGCATCCTCGCAGATCAAGCTTTACTTCGAAGGCGAGATCCTGTGTCAGTCCGCATCGAGCTCCGTCGGCGCCGGCGGTTTCTGGCCCGATGCCCTGGCGCCGCTCACAGATCCGTTCAGCATGGCGGCGGCGTTCCGTCACGTCGTCAAGAACCGCCCCGTCTGGATCGATATCATCACGCCCGCCGACGCGCACCCCGGTTTGTACACGGGAACGGTTCACGTCACACACAACGGTCAGCCGCTAACGGAGTTGAATGTCCGACTGACCTTGTACGATTTCGCGCTTCCCGCAGAGACCCACTTAGTAACGTACATGGGAGTGGGCGCCGACCAACTCGCGCGGTTTCACAAAGTGAGTCCCTCCGAGGTGCGAGCGCTGTTGCGTAAGTATCACGCTTTTCTGTACGCAAACCGGATGGAGCCGTGGTTCAACGAAGCGCTCCAGCCGCGAATTACGCGGACGGGGTCGTCCGTCGCCCTCCAGTTCGACGACGAAGCGTACGAACTATATATGAATCGCTGGAAGACCAAGCGCGTGATCCTTGAGGCTGTCCCGCACGAACTCGCGGGGGAGCCGCAGATGGTCAAGTCCTACGTTCAACAGGTGGTCGATTACTACCGCAAACATGGCTGGCTCGACCGGCTCGTGCTGAACAGCCCTATCGACGAACCGTCGTCGGCGCAAGCTTTCGAGGAGACGCGCAAATGGGCGGAAATCGTGCACAAAGCCGCTCCCGGCGTTCACTTCCTCGCAACCAAAACGCCCGTCCCCGAAAATCCGGCATGGGGAACGCTCAGCGGCTATGTGAATGACTTTTCCATCCACGGCAACGATCTGAACGATGTCCGCGCGGAGCCGGCCATGGCTGCCGAACGCTCCAGAAAAGGCGAACTGACGTGGTACATCTCTTGCGACCAAGTTTACCCTCAGCCGAACTATTTCATCGACGCGCCGGCAATGGATCCCGTGATGGTGCCATGGATCACCTGGCGGTATGGTTTGCAAGGCATCCTCTACTGGGACCTGAAGTTCTGGTCACAGACAGTGGATCCGTGGCTGAACCCGACTACGTACCTGTCGGGTTACCTGTGCAGCGACGGCCGCAATCTGAACGGTGAAGGCTCGCTTCTGTACCCCGGCAGCGAAGTCCATCGCCATACCGGACAGAGAGATGTGGACGGGCCGGTATCATCCATCCGCTTCGAGTTGCTGCGCGAAGGTATCGAGGACTATGAATACCTTTGGATGTTGAGATCGCTCGGCGATGAGACATTCGCTGACGAGGTCGTCCACAGTATGGTGGCGACAGTTGGCGCTTTCTCGCGGGATCCCGACCGGCTCTATGCGGCCCGGCAAAGGATGGCGCGACGAATTGAGCAGCTCACGCGTAGGCAGTGAAATCCAGGCTATCCGCCGCGACATGACCTGCCCCGGCCGGCTCGCACTCTCTACGATTCCTCTACGCCTCCGACTACGGTCGCCCGAAACGCCGCCGCCGACGCCTCCGAGATGAAGTCCTTCACGCTGAATGCTGAAACTGCGCCATTTCCAGTGCGACTTTTCTTACCGTCGCCGCCACTATATCCAGTGGCGCTCTTTCGAACGAGAACGGCTGCCGTATTTGGCATCGAGGCCCATGTCATCGACGTGGAGGTCGATATGTATCCGGGCAGCGGGCGGGACTTCATCATGGTCGGGATGCCGGATACCGCCGTACGCGAAAGCCGGGAGCGGATCAAGTCGGCGCTACTGAATGCGGGGTTCGGGTACCCGAACAAGAGCATCACGATCAACCTCGCGCCCGCGAATTTGAGGAAGGAAGGCGCGGGGTTCGATTTACCGATGGCGCTGGGAATTCTGGGGGCAATGGGAGTGGTGCACAGCGCCGAGGATTTTCTCTTCTTGGGCGAGTTGTCGTTGGATGGGAGTCTGCGGCCCGTGCGCGGCGCTTTGTCGGTGGCCGCATGCGCGCGGAAGCAGGGAATTCGCAACCTCGTCGTCCCGGCCGAGAACGCAGCAGAGGCGGCGGTGGCTGAAGGCGTTCGCGTATACGGGTTAAGGCACTTGTCCGAAGTGGTCCGGTTGCTGGCTGAACCCGCGAACTTCTCGCCGATCGACGGCAGCGCGGCGTTCAATGGCGCAACCTCAGCCACGGTGCTCGACTTCGGCGATGTGCGGGGACAAACCGTCGCCAAGCGTGCGCTGGAAGTAGCGGCCGCGGGTTCCCACAATCTTCTGATGATCGGACCGCCGGGGTCAGGAAAGACCATGTTGGCCAAGCGCCTGCCTGGCATTCTTCCGCCGTTGACGTTCCAAGAGGCGCTGAAGACGACACAGGTACACAGCGTTGCCGGGCTGCTGGGATCCGGGTTGGGGCTTCTGTCGGATCGGCCGTTCCGCTCGCCGCACCACAAGATTTCGGATGCCGGGCTGATCGGCGGCGGCAGCGGAACGCCGAGGCCGGGCGAGGTCAGCCTGGCGCACAATGGCATCCTGTTCCTGGACGAGTTGCCGGAATTCCCGCGCAATGTGCTCGAGTTGTTGCGACAGCCGTTGGAAGAACGGGCGGTGACTCTGGCGCGCAGCAACATGACACTGAGCTTCCCGGCGAATTTCATGTTGGTGGCAGCGCTCAACCCGTGTCCGTGCGGGTTCTACGGATCGCAGACTCACGAATGCCGGTGCACGGGTGCCATCATCTCGCGCTATCTCGGCAAGATCAGCGGACCTCTGCTGGACCGGATCGATCTGCACATCGAAGTTCCGGCGGTGCCCTACAAGGAACTGCGCGCGAAAGACAACGGCACCTCCTCCGAGCATATGCGGCAACGCGTAGCACGGGCGCGTATGGTTCAGCATCAGCGCGGGTTCTACAACTCCGAAATTCCATCGCCATCGTTGCGGACCGTGTGTGCGCTGGACGAGGCGGGAGAACGCACGCTCGAAATCGCGGTGCGGCGAATGGGTTTCAGCGCGCGTGCGCATGACCGGATTCTGAAGGTGGCGCGCACGATCGCCGACCTCGACGAGTCCGCGGGTGTTAGCGCAAAGCATCTCGCGGAGGCCATCCAGTACCGCAGTCTGGACCGGAGCTACTGGTCGTAGGCGCGCTCAGACCTGGGTGTTGGGGAGCAACGGAACAGAAAACCGGTATAACGAAGGCGCATTCCTTCGAATCCGGTTCGTTCGGTACGCCAAGTAACAATACTCCACCGAAGCGCCGCAAAAAGACCGGGCGAGGCAGAGAGTTTGCGGCGTTCCAGGGTAGAGGTAAGGATGTTGGTGAAATCGTCACACGGTGCTTAATGTTTTGGAAAAAACGTTCAGATCACTCCAGAAGTTGCAATGATCCGACGGTGTCCCCCATGGCATAGGGTTTTGTGATCCCTCAGAGATGGAGAAGGGGGACCGCCCCCGGCCGCACTGCGATGCTCGTTCGACGTGCGACCGGGTGCCGGTCTATTGAATCGGACGCGGCTGTGGCCTATATGCGTGGTCGAGCCCCGCGGTGTCGGTCGGAGCTTTGGGAAGATTGAACTTCTTCTCAAATGTCGCGGCCACTTCCGACGGGCTCCGTTCGGGCCAATCGGGTATTTCGAACGCGGACGGATCCGGTTCGCCGATGTCTACGGAGATGGCGTTCTTCTCCATCAGCTTCATTTCGGCGCCGGTTGGGCCCGCAACACTCATCGTATACTGCATGATTTCACAGGCGAGTTCGGGCGCGCGCCAAAACTCCTGGTGGTGTTTTTGAAGGTTCGGGACTGCCACGCTATGCCGAACCATCGAGTACCCGAGCATGGATTTGCGTTCGCTTGCTGGATCGGACCCACAGTCAGCCGGAGGTTGCGTCAGCCCGAGAATACTGCTGCGCGACATTTGGTATGTGGTCTTCGCCTCAATGAGACCATTGAGTACACTCCGCGTCCCAGTCAGAGGGTTCTCAATCACGCGCATAGGGTACTCTTTGCCGTCGGGGCCGCGCGCGGTAGAGGATTCGACTTTCACGCCGTCCGATCGTCGCATCAGCACAGTGGCCCTTTTAGTTGGTGAACCGCCCAGAGTCGGCGTCACCTCCTCGTACCTGATCGTGAATGGCTGAAGTTGAGAGGTCTGAGCCCGAACGATAGAGGTTGTCCGTATCGCTCGAGTGATTAGAAAAGAACCCGCAATTACCGTGACAGTGCTGCCGATGATGATCAGAGACAATTTGCAATTTCGCATTGGAACACCCCTACGCGCATCCCAGCGAGTCCTGACAATAAGTATAATACCGACAGAAATTGCCATCCATACACGTTTGATACCAGCCATAGGCGCCGCAACTTTGGCAAATTCCGATTCCGCAGACGTTGCCGTAGCCCGGACAGAACAGGCTCTCGATACAGGTGGGTGGACCGCTCAAGCGCGGCCGCAGATCGTACCAACTGCTGCATTGCGCCCAAGTGATTTGTGCAGTGAGCGCCGCGACAACAATCAGCCAGACAGTTAGGAGCAACTTTCGTCTTGTGAGCAATTAGATCCCTCCTTATTGCAATTGCCCAGCCTGGTTTAAAGCCGCCCTTCACGTTGGAAAGTTTAATGCATTCTGAGTTTAATGCATTCTGAATGTCCATTCAATGGCAAAGAGCTGGATCAAGCTGGATCATGGGTCCAACGAAAGATTGCCCCCTATAAGAAGACATGTGGCTGCCAACGTCAGCATAAGCGCGCGAAGTCACTTTTATACCGAGAGGCAATGTCCGCTCGTAGTGTTCATAAAACCTCTGTTTCCACAATCCGCCGAAGCAATTGAAAATAGGCGATCGGGCCGACCTGTTTCACCTGCTCACAAAACTACAGTATTATGAACACACCTCCCCTACAAAGAGCCGGTCAGCTTCGTGAGCAAACCAACACTGGTCGCCATCTATGCGCGCGTGTCCATGCGTGAACAGAATCCTGAGGCGCAGTTGCTCGCCTTACGCGAGTACGCAGCGCGGCGAGGGTTCGTTATTTATAAAGAGTACGTCGACCACGTCAGCGGCGACTTCGAGCACCGCCGAGCCAAGCGCCAGAACGACCGCGCGTACCGCGAGCTGATGGAAGATGCAGGCCGCCGGAATTTCGATTGCGTCCTGGTGTGGAAATATGACCGGTTCGCTCGCTCGTTGGGCATCCTGGTGGCCGCCCTTCAACAGTTCTCGACGCTCGGCATCGATTTCATCAGCTACACCCAGAACATTGATACGACGACTGCCATGGGCCGCCTCTTCTATCACGTAATCGGCTCATTCGCGGAGTTCGAACGCGAGATGATCGTGGAGCGCGTGCGGGCCGGCCTGGCCAATGCACGGGCCAAGGGCAAATTGCTCGGCCGCCCAAAGGACCGAACTGCCGAGCTGCGCATCGTCGCCTTGCGTGAGCAGGGTCTCAGCCTTCGCGAGATTGCGCATCATGAACGCCGGTCCGCCTCCGGGGTGCTTCAAATCCTCCGCCGCTCCGCAAAGTCCGGAGGACCCGAATAGAAAATGCCCAGCATCACCGATACCGCCTACCCGCGGTTGAAGACGAATCCGTCAGCGAAGGAATTGGACGAGGTCTACACGCCGAACCTCTTTGAATGTGGCTGGGCGGAACAACGAACTCGGGAACCGGTGCCGCGCATTGGACTGTTGGTCCTGCTGAAGACGTTCCAGCGGTTGGGGTACTTCGTGATGATGAACGAGGTCCCTAAACCCATCCTTCAACATGTCGCGCATTGCGGCGGCTACGATACCGTACCGGACGGGTTCGACGCCTATGATGCCGGCTCCGTCCGACGGCGCCATCTAGCCCTGGTCCGCGACTTTGTCGGCGTGAGCGGATGGTGCGACGCATCCGAGAAGGTAATGGTCGATGCCTGCCGGGAAGCAGCGCGCACCCGAGACGATTTGGCCGACATCATCAACGTTGCGCTCGAGGATCTGGTTCGGAACCGCTACGAGCTGCCGGCGTTCGCCACCATGTTGCGCACGGCGCGATCGGCCCGGGCAGAGATCAATCAGGGTTACCACACTCAGATTCGCGAGCGCCTTTCCGTTGTAGCGACGACGGCTTTGAATACATTGCTGGAGCGACCGCCTGAGGGGACACAGAGTTCATGGGATCGGCTGAAGACCGAACCGAAACAGGCGACGACGCAGCACACACGGGATTTCCTCGAACATCTGGAATGGCTTCGCGCGCATTCGGTCCAGCCCGACGTGTTCGCCGGTCTCCCCGATGTCAAAGTCAAACAATTCGCCGCCGAAGCGCGGTCACTCGATCTCAGTTCGATCCGCGACTGCGCAGAACCGAAGCGCCTGACCCTTACCGCCGCCCTTGTGCTCGTGCAAACAGCGCGCGCGTTCGATGACGCCGCCGACATGTTTGTCCGCCTCGTACAGAAACTGCATAACCACGCTTACGACGCATTACTCCAGCACCAAGCTGACCACGTCGAGCGGACAGATTCGCTGGTTGTGACCCTGCACGGCGTTACGCTCGCCTATCGAAGCGGGGGAACCGCGGAGGAGCGTCTGAACGCGATCGGCGCAGTGCTGGAGCCCGACGCTGATCGCATTCTGGCCCAGTGCGAAGCCCACGAGGCCACGTCGGGGCGCAACTATTTGCCGTTTCTGGCCCGTTTCTACTCGCATCAGCGTGCAGTCCTGTTTCGATTCCTGGAACACATCCAGTTGGTCTCGACATCACCCGACACGAATACGATCGACGGCATCGCATTCCTGCTGGCACACAAAGCTGATCGCCATGAATGGATATCCGTAGTGCGGGACGAAACACGCGAGGACGGCTCGACGGAAGTACTTCGGCTTCTTGGCGCTTGTCGCAAGCATCGGCGCAGACGTGAACGCGATCCCAGATGATGGTATCGCGCGTGCGGCGCGTCAGCGTGTGGCCAGCACTTTCAAAATCAGCGATAAGGATTGTGATCTCCTGATGTCGGCAGCCCCGCCGCTCGTCGCTAAAATACAAGGAGGTTATAGCGCCACGAACGCCGACAGTCGGCAGCGGCGTACGGAGGTGATTCAATCCGCAATCAAACAACTGCAGCGGAGCCTTTCCGCCGAGGGGTGGGCAGCGGTCAGGCGGTACATCAACGAGCAGTACAGGGCTAGCGTTACGGTGACGGAGGTGAGGAATGTTCAATAGCAAGTGCACGCTTTTCCGTCGCGCACTGCGGGTCCTATTGTTGTCACTCGGTCTATTTGGGGCCACCGCCTTAGCCGACTGTTACGGAACGACGAATTTTTGGGGATCGTCTAATCTTCCCATCCGGCTGGATGGGAATCACGTCAAGACTTATGGCCAAAGCTGGGTCACGGACGACAATGCTCAATACTGGGCGGGGCACATAACCTCGTACGCATTGCTCAACGGAAACCGGATCAGCGGCGGTTTCACTTTCGACGGGAGCCCAGGCTACTTGGTCGCATCAGATCTGAGTACCCCGTTACAGCCATTTGGTCCGGGCACTTACGCCGATCAAAGTTACCATTGGTTCACCTCCAGCGTAATGCTCGAATCAATCGCCTCACTATATCGGGTGGACTCAAGGCGCCTTGCCGAGCACCGCGCTGACCATTCAGAGGCCGACGCGACCCGACTACGGACCCGGTTCCACGCGCGCTCTTTTCTATTTGGGACGTGATTTGTCCGGGGCGTTAATCCTCTATAACAACGCGTACACGGCTAGTTCGAGCCTGATCCCTGGAAGCCCAAACGGAGCGCCGGGCTCACCGACGTGGGTTCTTGGAGGGACAAAGGCAACGCTCAGTTGCTCAAATTGCCAGAATCCAGTGATTACGGCCACGGCACGTAGTGGAGGATGCCAAGTCTACGACGTAACCGTGCAGACCAGCTATAACGGCTTTTTGTCCGATCCACTCTGGATCTTTATTAACTCGCCTTACAGTACTGCAGCAACGTATGACGATTGGGGCTACTATTGGCAGGTTCCTGACCAGTCATGGTACGACGGCTGGTGGACCCGCTTGAACTATGTAACGCAGACTATGTGTACAACCGATCCTCCGATGGACGGGTATTATATGAGCGAATCGTTCGGATCGTGGTCGAACGATTACACGAATGCAACCTGGCTGGGGGCGTCGCCGAACTGGTGGTTTTCGGGTTCAAAGTGGTCGGACACAATGGGCTTCTACACGCGCGCTGACTGGTGCATCAACGGCCAATGCACGCCAACGCCGTTGAATCCCGGACCCGATTATACAACCGTCCACCATGCCCGGCAGACGTTCAGCGTAGGGGCTCAAGGTCAAATTGGCGGCGGCGTCCCTATACAATACAACACTCATCAACGATTCCGAGATCAGGGGATGCACACCGATATCGTCAACCCTGCGATCCCATAACAAACCAAGCGGCGATGGAGATCAACATGATAACAAGAGTTACTTCCAGTTTCACGGCATTATTAGCGCTCCTCAGCGCCTGCTTTAGCGTCAGCCCCGCAATGGGCGCGGGCATGGCCCCGATGCCATTGCGTGATCTCTCGAATGCCGCCAACCCGATCATCGTCGGCGAAGTCCGTCAACGGACGGTGCTGTATGATCGCGTCGCAGCAACCGTATACATCACCCGTGTCATAAAAGGTGATTTAAAAGCTGGTGACCTCATCAACGTCGAAGCGGTCGTCGGCTCCGACGCCGCGAAGAATACACCGCAATCTGGGGATGACTTCGGCCTGTTTTTCCTGAGTTCAGCCGCCGGTAGCACATGGATGATCATGCCGCCGATCAGTGGTTATATCCAGGACTTCGGAAGCACGTTCATACCCGTATCCCGGAATCCAAGGTCGGTTAGTCTGCCAGGCAATGGCCAGGTGTCCGTTCTGGATATGGTGATTGCAGAGGTGGCGACGGTTCTGGAGGAGAATAACATGCGGGTGCCAACCGATATCATCGGAGAATATCGCAAGAATCCGTCCCCGGCTCTAAAAGCTATGTTCGCCAAATTGCGAACGGATCCAAACCCGCGGCTGCGCTTGATAAGCCTGCGAGCCAGAGTCTTCGATCGGGATGACACCGTTCTGGACGATGTGCAGACCCAGTTATCAACACTCGGTCCCCAGGCCATCGGAGCGGTTGCGCAGGAAATTCAGTTCTATTTCGCGAATGACAGCCCCGCCGCTGTCGCGAAATTGGGACGTTTGGCGACAACGGCTTCGACGGATAAACTCATCCGCTCCGCCGCAGCGATCGCTCTGGCGCGCATGCATACTCAAACAGCACTGCCTTTCCTCGTCGCTTTGTTGGACGATGCCGACCCGCAGATCCGAGCGATGGGGGTCGGAGGGATCGCCAGGTTCGCGAACAACGTCGATCCCACTGACAATCAGCCCGCCGCAGGCGAATGGAAGTATCGAACCGATGATACGATTCGGAATTCGGCCGCGGACCGGCAGTCCATCGAGGGCAATCCTGGGATCGTCGCTTTTTGGAAGGGTTGGTGGGCACAGCACAAGTCCGACCTCGGATACTGAACGGAGTAGTTACCCAGATGGCCGGGTGGGCGCGAGATGGGCGACCGCGTTCGCCCGACCCTCAATCGCGCCCAGAGAGATCGCTACGCTTAGGCTCTAGAGAGACCGCTCAAGCGCGATTTTCGTTCGAACGCGGCGCAACAGGAATCAGAACTCTGTTTCGTTTGAGATCTTATACCGGTTTTCTGTTCCGTTGCTCCCCAACACCCGACCTGGACGCGGTAGAGGAACGCATCTCCGGACCATGGCCCCGAGCCTGCGAACAGTCGTGTCATGTGTATCGCCAGACCGCCGGTACGGCGATCCTCGCGCACATAGAAGTTCGATAGCGAGAGAAGCGGATCCTCGGCCGGTTGTAGGGTGTCGATGATGCGAAGGGATGACTCCTGCAACAGCCCGCTGCGACGGTCGACCTCACCGATCAGTAACGGGTAGCGCGGGCGGTTTCCGCGAGGGTTTTCGGGAACGATGTTGCCCACCCAAAACAGGCGCCCCGACGTGTGGCGAATTAGTTGAGAGCAGGAACTCGGGCTGAAGAAGCGCTCGCCGTTGGAGTACGTCCAGGGTTGGGGCGGAGTCCAGGTCTGTCCTGCATCCGAGGAAATCGAATGCCAGCGGTAGCCGGGAAGTTCCGGCCGGCGGTCATTCGAACCGCGAAGCACCATGAGGATTCGTCCACCCGACAGGATGCCGAGCGTGCCTTCGTCCATGCCGCGAGTGGAGCGGGAGGGATCGGCTCGCACCAACTCCGACAGCTGCCATTCGATGCGGCCGGCTCGCCAACGTCCGCGCAAGACCGCTGCATCGGTGTAGGTGTATCCTCCGCCCGGGTTCGCGAGCTTTCCGTCGTCGCCGAGAGGCGTGATTTGGACCGGCACGAGGATACTTCCATCCGGGCCATCGATAGGCACACAGGAGACGTCGCCCATCATGACGCAGTTCTTCCCGGTCCACACCCCCGGCAACGGATGGCGTTGATGGAAGTCGGAGCCAATGTGAATGATCTGGCGGGTTCGTCCGAAGGAGCGGCCGCCGTCCTTCGAGACGCGATAGTACACGTTCCAATTACGAAGCCCCTCGAGCGGATCGTCCGTTGCGAGGATGCCGGCGTTCCAGAATTCAATGTAGCGGCCGCGCGCATCGACGAAGCCGGCGCGAGGATGGCGCCGGAACGTGCCGGCGCTGCGCTTCTTGCCGGTGAGCACTCGCTCGGCGGGACCCCAGTTTTCTCCATCATCGCGGGAACGCCGTACAAATGCGTTGTCGACGGTATCGGAACGACTCCACCGCTCCTCTAGCGAGACCATGGAGCCGCCGCGTTGTTCGGTATAGAACGCGTAGGCCATCACCGCGACGCCGCGACCGGGTGAAGACATAAAGAGCTCGCGCCGGATAGACGGGGAGGTTTCGCCCAGCAAATGCGCGAACGGAAACGCCAAGGCTGTGCGCCGTGAAATTTGCGAAGACATCGGGAACGAACCCCGGAGACCGCATTAGCGTATCACTGCGGAGATGGGGTTCGCGCTACTCGGTGGCTTTCGTGGACTTCTTCGGAATGGCTTCCGCCGCCTTCGACTTCGCGATGTTCGGAATGGGGGCGCGGCGCACTTTTTCGAAATACTGCTGGACGAAATCGCGGTACATCAGCGGAACCTCGTCGCGCGTGATCTCGCCGCCGGCTTCGGCGTGATTTCCGACCTTGTTCGAATAAGCCGTCTTCAACTGCTGGTTACCGCCGGCCACTTCCACCATCAACTCGCCGCTCATGTTCTGCGCGCGTTTGCCGAGGATCTCGCTGATCTTGCCCATGGCCGCCAGTTGTTCGGCTTCCTTGGCGCTCTTGTCGCCATCCTCGCGGCCCATACCGCTCTTGGAATCGTTGGACGGTTCGCGGTTCGCGTTCTTGTCACCGCTGCGCGCCTGGGACGCCTGGGCCTTGTCGCCTTCACCTTGCTGCTGTCCCTGCTGATCCGGTGAGTTCGATCCGTTCGAATCCTGCCGCCCTTGCGATTGCGAGCCCTTCTGCGATTCCGATTGCTGGCCCTTTCCGCTTTTCTGAGAGCCCTTGGCCATCTGCTGACGGGACTCGCTGCCTTTCGGCTGCATGTTGAGCTTGTTCAGCAGATTCGCCATCGCGTCGCGCATGCGGTCGAGCAGGCCAGACTTGTCGTTGGACTGATTCGCCGCATTCTTCTGAGACGGGTCCTGCTTGGCGGCATCGGCCGTCGCTTGCGGAGCGGCATCGGGCGGGGGCTGTACGTTCTGATCTTCGCTGCCGGTGGCGCGTCCCGCTTTCTGATCGCTTTGATCGTCGCCGGGAGCCTGATCCTGCTCGGTCTGGTTCGCGTTCGTGCGCGAGGCGTCGCCGGATTCGGCGCTGGCGTCCGGCACCTCGGTAGTGTTCATCGCCGATTGCGAGGTTGCATCCTGTTCCTTCGGCACGGCGTCCGGCGACCCGAGGTTGATGCCGAGTTTCTTGAGTTCCTCTTCGATCTTCTTGCGGAGGTCCGATTTCTTTTCGGGGGGCGTGTGCTGTTCCGCCTTCCACACGTTGTCGAACGCGATGCGGACCAGCGACGGACGGAGATCGAGGCTGTGTATGACGCCGTAACGGATGGCGAACATCCCGAAGGCGACCAGCGCGATTCCGCCGACCGCGTACAGGGCCTTGGGCATCTTCACCGGGAAGACCGCTGTCGCATCCACGCTTCGGGCCGTCTGCTCCGCCTGCTCACGCTGAAACGCAAGAAATTTGGCGTCAGCTTTTCGCGACGCCGTTTCGTAGAAGATCGCCGTCGATAGCGAATCGTGCAGCGACAACCGGTCGTCGATCAGTTGCGCGATCTTGTAAGAGGTTGGAACGCGGCGAAGTGTACGCCAGATGCCGTAACCGAAGCTAACCCCGAACAGCAGGGCCAACCAATACCAATCAAGTATTTGAGTTCCGACCAGTAACAGCAGAATGGCGCCAACGAAGACCGCACCCAGTGCAACCCCGGCCTGTTCGAGGACGAGTTGCAGAATGTGTCGCCGGCGCGCACGATGAAGCAGGGCAGCGAGGGCGTGAATTTCGTCAGTCAATGCGCCGTCTTCCCATCCCCTAGTTTCCCATGAAATCTGCCAGCAATCCGAATGCCTGAGCTGTGCTCCGATCCTGGGAGACGCAAACGTCGGTGCTAGAACCTTATCTTAGCCCGAAACGAGGCCTGTAACGCGGCATAAGTTCCATCAGCCGTCTGCAAAAAGGAAAGGGCCGGACGATCGCCCGGCCCTTGTGGGTCATTGCCCGACTCAGGAGATTACCAGAGGAACCGGAGCCCGAGCTGCAAGCGCCGGGCATTCGTGCCATCGGGGAAACCCTGGGTGGCGCTGCCGACGCCGTACCCGGAGGCCGGGTTCAACGTCGGAACGCCCGCGACGAGCGAGTAGTTGTATGCTCGGTTCGACACGGAAGTGAAATATGTGTGATTGAACACGTTGAACGCGTCGAAGGTGAACATCGCCTTGTAGCGCTCGGTGATCACGAAGTCCTTCGTGATGCGGGCGTCAACGCGGGCGATCTGGTCGATGGGAACGCTGTTGATCGGCAGGAAGTGCACGCGGCTGTTCGCGTACCCGTTGAGGTTTCCAGTGAATGCGGCGGTATAACCGGTCGGAGCCGGCGCCGCGGAGATCGACACGGTCGGCGTTGTGCCGGGGGCCGACTGAAAGGTTCCGAGCGCGGACAGTCCCCAACCGTTGACGAAGTAGCGTGCCAGGGCACGATTACTCTTCATGAAAGTGGGCGCCCAGATGGCATTGATCACCATGCGGTGCCGGACGTCGAGTGAAGAGCTTCCTTTTTCGCCCCGATAATCGCCCGGAGAGATACTCTGCGGTCCGCCACTGGCGAAGATGTTCGGGGTGCCGGCGCCTCCCTGACCCTCATCGATCGCGTGCGACCAAGTGTAGGATATGTTACCGGTGATGCCGTGGGACATACGCTTCGTCAATTGGACGGCGAGTCCGTTGTACCAGCTATTCATACCGGCATCGACGATATTGATGCGGCTGTAGCGCGTGTCCACCTTATTTTGGCGAACATAGACCGGCGTCGTGTACGAACCCACCTGATTGCCGCTGGTGTCATTGATGCGATAGGTGATCGGGGTGGCCGCCGGAGCACCGACGTTCATATCCTGAACCGAGGTCAGGTGCAGCCCGCGGCTCCAGATGCCGGAAACCGTAAGAGCCAGATCCTTGGTCAATTGCCGCTCGATGGCCAAGTCGGCCTGCTGGGTGTAAGGCGCCCGGAAGTCCTGCGACGCGATATTGAGGCTGACCGAACCTGACGGCGGGTTGTAACTGGTGGAGTTGGTCGGCAGAACGTTCGGGAAAACGGGCCCGGCCGCTTTGTCCGAGGAATTGCTTGAATTCAACGTGATCGACTTCTGATAGATGCCGTTGCCGAGGAAGAGCGTGTTGATGAGGCCGCCGGGATAGCGTCCGTAAAAGATCCCGTAGCCCGCGCGCACGACGGTCTTGTTCTGGCTATCGAGCGAATACGCGAATCCGATGCGCGGCGCGAAGGCCTTGCTGAAGGTGGGAATGCGGCCGGTGGCGGGATAGTCGGGGTTAGTAACGGTCGGCTGCGAGATGTCGGAGTAGTCGTACCGCATGCCGAGGTTGACCATAAGCCTCGAGGTGGCCTTCCATTGATCCTGCACGAAAAAGGCGTATTCGGGGACTGTGAAATCGACGACTGAGTTGCCGATGGTTTGTGTAAAGGTCAACCAGTCCTTGGCGCCAGTGGTGTTGTCGGTCAGGTCCGCGGCGAGATTGCTGAAGCTCGCGAAGCTGTAAGTGCCGGTGCGGTTGAACAGCAGATCCGTCAAATCTCGTGTCCTGGAAATATCAAAGCCGAGTTTCAAGGTGTGCGCGGACTTTGTCCAGGTCAGCGTATCGCTGTATTGATACCGGTTTTCAAGCGGGTTCTTGCGCGGATAGTCAGTGGCGGTTCCGAGGTTGCTCTGGCCCGTGATGCTGATGCCGAGAAAACCGATTCCAGGAATGCCGAGCGCATCGTTGGGGTAGTCGAACTGTTTATCGTTGAACCATCCGAAGCGGAACTCGTTCACCATAGTCGGGGTCGGGATTGCCGTCCACGCGATCCTGCCGTATTTCGCGCGCACCGACGAGTTGACGTTGTTGCCGACTCCATTACCGTTGTTGAGCACGGCCTGCGTCTGCAACCCATTGGGCGAAACCCAGCGGAGCAGGTTGAGGCTGACGCTTAAAGAGTTGCTCTCGGTCGGGCGCCAGTCGAGTTTCGCGAAGCCGAGATCCTGATTGGCAGTCCGGGGAACGGTCTGGAATTGCCGCTGGAGGAAATTCTTTGCCGCATCGCACTGGGCCGGAGTGGCAGGAGTCCCGCAGGTTCCGATGAAGTTCCCGCGAGAATCGAACAGCGGGTTGCCGGCCGCGGTGATGGATGCGATCAGCGGAAAGTCGCGACGCATCGCCTCGTAGTTGGCGAAGTAGAACAGTTTATCTTTGATAATCTTGCCGCCGGCGCTGACTCCCAACTGGTTGCGCTGTTCTTTGGGATTGACGCGTTTCCCGGTGGCCGGATCGACGGAAGCGAACGGATCGGTCGCGTTGAAATTCTCGTTTCGGAAGAACCAGTATCCGGTTCCGTGAAAATCGTTGCTTCCGCTCCGGGTGACGGTGTTCACAACGCCGCCCATGGCGCGGCCAAACTCGGCCGAATAGTTATTCGAAACGACCTGAAACTCCTGAACCGCGTCCTGCGAGATCTGGGAAGAGATGCGGGTTCGGCCGGCGTTTTCGTTGTAGTACTGCTCGGTGGTATCGTTGCCGTCGGTGAGGAAGGAATTGCCTCCTGCCACGCCGCGAAATGAAACCAACCCGAACGTTCCGTCGGACACCACAGCGGGCGCCAGGAGAACAAACGAGTCGACGCGCCGTCCGTTGATGGGCAGGTCCTGGATTTGGGCACTGCCGACCACCTGGGACACATCCGTTTTGGTTGAGTCGACGATCGGCGCCGTGGCCTCTACCTGCACCTGCGTGCTGGTTCCGGCGATCGCGAGTTCGACGTCGAGATTCACATTCTGACCGACGAGAACCTGAAGATCCTTCGCCTCATACGTGGCGAAGCCCTGCATAGTGACGGTAACGGAATAGCCCGTTGCGGGAACGAGCGAAGGCGCGGTGAACACGCCCGCTTCCGTAGTAGTGAGATTCCGGCGAATACCTTTGGCATCGTTGGCGACGACCACCTGGGCATTGGGAACCGCAGCGCCGCTGGCATCACGGACGGTACCGGAGATGGCTCCCAACCCGGCGACCGACTGCGCATACACGGCGATGCCCGCAAACATCGTGAAGAGTAAACCGAACGCGATCCGGTTTCGCATATCTGAAGAAAACTCCCTTTAGCAAAGTAGAACCCGTGCAGCGGTAGCTGCGGATTGCCACACGCTTCACGGACAAGCGAGACAATACGATCCCCTCCTACTCGTAAGACCTGGGCAAGAAGAGGCAGATGAACTGAGCACGAACAAACCTCCGGCATTCTGCTGGTGAATCAAACCTCGGGGGGATTCCTTACTATGATAGTGGACGTTTGTATCAAACGGATGAAAAGAATTGGCCGGTTGTAGAGTTTTGCCGCGGAAAAACGAAAGGGCCGAGGTGGGCGCACCGATTGCGTCCGTGGGCCGGCCCTTCGACATCTGGTGGAGGAGGGCTATTGTTCAATACTTACGGTAACCGGCTGCTCCAGGAATTGTGGCTGAACTCCCGTGGTGAGCACCATTAAGTGAAGTCTGCCGGGTTTGGCTTGCGGTGGCACCTTTACTTTCAGCGTGGTCTCGGTCTGCTCTTCGATGTGCGTTTTGCAATCCACTTTTCCGTCAGTAAGGTAGACTTCGGCGACCAGCGACTTGTCGAGATGCTCGCCGGTGACCGTCAGAATGTCGCCGACCTTGGCAGTAGCCGGCTCCACGCTCTTCATCAGGGGCGTCGGCTTCCAGCCCTGGTCTTTGGCATCGTTCCCCGCGCCAAGCAATAGAACGGTTGCCAAGAGGAGGCCACCCATTAAAGACTTTATCATCTGAACCTCCTACTCCTTTCTGCCGTTGGAAAAGCAATTGGATCGCCATTGCACTAATGCCTGATTTTTGGGGGGTATGCGGGTATCCGAGGACCGTGGCGGGTGGGTGTCATTGCCCATCCGAGTCAGATGGCTCAGGCGGCGGCGCGAGAGTGGCGATGGTAGCGCCCCAGCCACCAGCTTCAAGTGGCGCATCTCCGAAGCTGATTACAAAGGGCGTCCTCGAGAGGACTTTCCGCACGAGTTCGCGTTGGACTCCGATGCCTCGCCCGTGGATGATACGCACTGCGGTGAATCCGCGAGCGTGAGCCTCTTCGAGGTACGCCTCGACGATCGCCTTTACATCGCGCGGAGGTACGGTGTGAAGGTCGAAGATATCGGTGATCGGGATTTCGACCGGTTGATCGTCGAATGGAAGGTCGTCCTCGATCATCCGAACACCATCGATAGACCGAGTGTACGACGTCGAAAGTCAAACGGATCAGAGGCGCGCACTGATGAGCCGTCCCAGGCCGCCGCGCACATGCAGTCCGTCGGCGCGATTCGAGAAATAGCGGGCATTGATTTCGTCAGCTCCGAGTTCTTCGATCGATCGAAACCCGGACTGCTCGAGTTGTTGCCGGAGCCTGCGGGGTTCGATAAAGAGGCGGAAAGGTTCTCCGACGGAAGCTACGCGTGTCGCCAGTCGATCGAACGCCATCCGTTCGATCCAGCCGAGTGATCCTCGTTCGATTGCGTAATCGAAAACGATACCGGTCCCGGAAGCCAGTGAAGCGACGAACGACAGCGTCTCGTTGAACGCGGCTTCGGTGAGATAGGGGACCACTCCCAGCCATGCGATCCATGCAGGCTCAGCAGGGTCGAGGCTGGCCTGGTTCAAACACTTCGTGAGGTTCTGGCGTTCGAAATCGACAGGGACGAACGTGGTGCTACCCGGGACCGCAATGTCTGCTTCCTGAAGCCGCTGACGTTTCCAGGCCTGGGTGGCGGGATGATCCACTTCGAACACTCGAAGTCCCGCCGGCTCAAACGGGTTTCGGTAGGCGAAGGTGTCAAGCCCTGCACCGAGGAGAACGTACTGACGAGTTCCGCGCTGAACAGCGGCGGCGAGTTGATCCTCGGCGTAGCGGCTGCGGGCGACCACGAAGGCGCGGAGGTAGCGGGAGCCCGGGCGCTGCTCTCGGGTCGTCAGTTTCTCGGACACGGCCGGGCCGAGAATCCTCAGGGCCAACGGGTCGTCGAGAACCAGAGGGCGGTCGAGCAGTTGGTGCGCGGCCCGCCGCATCGCAACTCCGAATGCGGTGCGGCTGGGCTCAGCAAGGTTCATGGAATCTTCACACCGCGATCTGGGGTTGTTAAATGAAGCATGCCCGCTCAATCCAGAATTATCACAGCGGATCATGAATGCGTCGCATTGCGATCTGATCGGGGCAGGCGCGCCGTCCAGTTAGTACACTAGTCACTTTCGCATGCTCTTAGAACTCCGGAACATCGAGAAGCGTTTCGGCGGAGTGACGGCTCTGCGCAGGGGCGACCTGGCTGTGCAGACCGGAGAAGTGCATTTGCTCATGGGCGAGAACGGGGCCGGCAAATCGACGCTCATGAAACTTGTCGCCGGTATGATGCCGTTTGACGGCGGCGAGATGCTGTGGCGCGGACGCCCGGTACGGTTCCGGAATCCCGCTGAGGCTGCGCGCAACGGAATTGCGATGGTACACCAGGAATCCCTGCTGGCGCCGCACCTCTCGGTGGCGGAGAACATTTTTCTCGGGCGGGAAGATACGGGCGCGGCGGGCTGGGTGCACCGGCATCGCATGATGCAGCGGGCGGCACGTTTGATAGAAGAGCACGGATTTCCGCTCGGCGCGGATTGGCGGGTGGAACGGCTGAGTCCGGCGGGTAAGCAACTCGTGGAGATCTGCCGCGCTCTGCATCAGGGCTCCAGCCTGCTGATCTTCGATGAACCGACGTCTTCGCTATCCGCCGCGGAAGCACAGGAGGTCTTTCGCATCGTCCGCGCACTGCGCGACCGGCAAATGGGGGTGATATACATCACTCATCGCCTGGAAGAGTTGCGATCCGTCGGAGATCGCGTGACCGTACTGCGTGACGGCGAAACCGTCTATACCGGACCTCTATCGGGACTGACGATCGAGCAATTAATCCAGCACATGGTGGGGCGCGAATTGAGCGCGTTTTATTCGCGCGAGCCGGTGACGCCCGGCAACGAATTGCTGCGGGTAGCGGGTTTGACGCGAAAACCGCACTTCGCGGACGTCAGCTTCACGTTGCGAGCCGGCGAGATTGTCGGCATGGCGGGGATGATCGGGGCGGGGCGGACCGAGTTGTGCCGCGCACTGTTCGGAGTCGATCGTGTGGACGGCGGTGAGGTTGCGATTCTCGGGAAGCGTGTTGCGATCCGCAACCCTCGCGATGCGGTACGGGCAGGGCTCGCTTTGATCCCGGAAGATCGCCAGAAGCTCGGGCTGGCGACAGCACTGCCGCTCGCGCACAACGTCACAATGGCCAGCCTGGGCAACGTGTCGGGATACGGGTTACTCAACCTCGGTGCGGAGCGTCGGGTGGCTGGTGAGTATATCGCGAGGCTCCGAATCCGCGCCGATTCGCCGAAGCAGATTGCAGGGCGGCTGAGCGGCGGCAATCAGCAGAAAGTGGCGATTTCGAAATGGCTGGCGCGCGGCGCGCGAGTGTTTCTCTTTGACGAGCCCACGCGCGGTATCGATGTCGGGGCGAAGATCGAGGTGTTCGAAGTGATGGACAGGCTGGCGCGCGATGGCGCCGCGCTGCTGATGGTGAGTTCCGAGATGAGCGAATTGTTGCAGGTGGCGGACCGTATCCTGGTGATGCGGCGCGGGCGGATCAGCGGCGAACTTCCGGGGCGGACGACCCAGGAGGCGATCATGCGGCTGGCTGCGTTCGAGAGCGAATCCGGCACACTCGAGGAGCATCCCGAATGATTCAACGGCTTCTGCCGTTTCTGACCCTGATCGTCCTGTTCGCCGGCTTGTCGATTGCTTCGCCTCATTTCCTAACGCAGACAAACCTGTCGAGCGTGGTGCGGCAGACGGCGGTGATCAATATCATGGCGCTCGGGATGACGCTGATCATCATCTCCGGCGGCATCGATCTCTCCGTGGGCGCGATACTCGCGATGGCCGGACTGTTCGGAACGATGGCCATGGAGAAGGGACAGCCGATTCTCATTGGCGTCGCCGTGGGTTTGTTGACCGGCGCGGCTTGCGGGCTTTGCAACGGAATCCTCATCACGCAACTGCGCGTGAATCCCTTCATCGTGACGCTCGGAACGTTGGGCATCTTCCGGGGGCTGACGTTGATCATCTCGAATGGGCTGCCGGTACATAATGTGCCGCCGTCGTTTTCGTTTCTCGGCGAGGGAACGGTGCTCGGCGTGCCATTCGTGCTGTGGATACTCGTCGTCGCGGCGGCGATCGTGCATGTCGTGCTGGAACACACGAAACTCGGCCGCTACGCTTTTGCGATCGGAAGCAACGAGTACGCCGCGTTCTATGCTGGGATTCCCGTGAGCTTTCATCTGTCGGCGGTATACGCGATCGGCGGGCTGCTGACGGGGCTATCCGGGATGATCGAGGCGTCGCGGCTAATGACCGGGCAGCCGACTGCGGGACAGGGTTACGAACTTCAGGCGATTGCCGCTGTGGTGATCGGCGGAGGGTCGCTGCGGGGCGGCGAGGGCAGCGTGATCGGCACTCTCGTCGGTGCTTTCGTTATGGGCCTGCTGGCGAACGGCAGCGATCTGCTCGGCATCAGCCCTTATCTGCAGCAGGCGATCATCGGCGGGATCATCATTCTGGCTGTAACGGTAGACGAGCTGCGGAAGCGGCGGATGGTCGCCTGAACATTTTCATTGACCGTTCTACCCCTATGTAGTATTCTACGTTCGGAATGCGCGAAGAATGGCTACAGACGCCAAACTGTCATATACCGCGGCGGTAATCCTGAAGGCGATCGGGTCCGGTCACCGTTACGGTTTCGAGATCATGGACGCGATCGGGCTGCCAAGCGGAACGGTTTATCCGGCTCTGCGGCGGTTGGAATCGATGGGGGTCGTGAAGCCGGTGTGGGAGAGCGACGAAATCGCACAGCGCGAACAACGTCCCCCGCGGAAATACTACTCGCTAACTGCCCAAGGGCGAGGTTTGCTTGCGAGTGCCGAGCAGCGGTACCGGTTGCCTGAGTTTGCATCAGCCGCGCGGAGGTGATGGATGTCGTACCTCTTGACTGTCTGCCGGTGGACGTTGAACGCCATCGCTCCGATCGTGCCGTCGCAGATTCGCGCCGACTGGCGTCGTGAATGGTACGGCGAACTCTGGCACTGGATCGACGAACGTGTAAGCGCGGGCGATCCCGAGGCCCTGCGTGTGGCTTTGTCGCATTGCTGGGGCGCCATTGCGGACGCGGTATACCTTCGCCGCAACGATGAGGCGACGCGGACACGCTTTCAGAAGACCACTGCGCATCCGGCATTTTGTCTGGGAGTACTCGGGCTTCTGCTCGCCGCAATCGCGATCGGAAGCGGAGGTTTCGAGCACTCCCGCCGCCTTCTCGGCTCCATACCTTATGTAGCGCCGGACCGGCTGGTGATCGTGAGGCAGGAGGAGTTCTTGATGGGGGCCCGCCTCGGGCTTCCGTTGGTGAAGATCGACAATTGGAAGCAGGCGACCAAACTGGACGGCATCGCCCCGTACATCGGATACGAGGCGTTGGTGGAAACCGGGGACGAACCGCTGGAGGTGCACGCCGCCGCCGCGGACGCGGATTTCTTCCGGGTGCTCGGAGTCCGCGCCGCGCTGGGCCAGACCTTCGACAAAGTCCCGCGCGGAGCGTGCAAGAATTGTGCGGTCGTCAGCGACGAGTTCTGGCGGCACGTGCTCGATGCGAATCCGAACGCGGTGGGCAGCACGTATCGCATAGCGGGCCGCCAAGTTCGTATTCTCGGCGTGTTGCCGAAGGACTTCTGGTTTTTCGCGCACTCGCCTTCCGTGTGGACTCTGCTTGATGACGCGGATTGGCTCGATCCGCGGTCGGCGCTGGCGTACGCGGTCGCGCGGCTGCAGCCCGGAGCGACCATCGACGGAGCGATGCACGAGATGGTTTACCTGTATTTTCTGATGCGGCCTCTGATGCGCGGCCGTCATCTGGAACTGGTACCGCTTCCTCCGTTGACTCGCGATCCGCTGTACAGGTGGCTGCCCGTCGGCTGCATCGCGGCTTTTCTGATCAGTGTGACGGTGCTGCTTCTGTTACCGCACCGATTGGTGCGCTCGCGGGCCGGTGCGTATTTCTTCACCAAACTTTCGCTGGCGTGGTGGGTTGTCGCGGCGGGCGTGATCGAATTTGCACAGGAACCGGGCGGGGAACTGTCGGGCGTGCGGGGATTCGGCGTAGAAACGTTCTCGCTCTGGTTGTTAATCGTGGCCGCGGCGATCGCGCTGTCGTGGGCTTGGCACGACGATCGCAAACGCTGCCGCACGTGTCTCAGCCGTTTGTCGATGCCCGTCCAGATGGGTTCGCGCGGGCATGTGTTGATGGAGTGGATGTCCACCGAACTGGTCTGCCCGAACGGTCATGGTCTGTTGTGGGCGCCGGAGGATCAACTCGAAAGCCATCCCAAAGACAGATGGTTACGGCTGGACGAGTCCTGGAAAGACCTGTTCGCGGTACCTGGAAAACCGCGATAAGAGCGCGATGAAGAGGTTGTTATGAATCGCAAATGGTGGGTCTTGTCGATAGCGTGGGCGGCGGCGATGCTCGGCGGATGCTCGCTGCACGGGCAGCAGAATCTCGGCACCCGGTTCGCGGGGGACTGGATGCTCGATAAGTCGTTCGGATCGTCGGCCCCTCCGGGATTCTCGACGACAGTTGCGGTCGGGGCTGATCGCGTGACACTGCGATCACGCTGGGACCGGACCGAAGATGCGCGTACGGGACTAACGCTGGTTGGCGTGATCGAGCCTGAAATGGTTCTCTCAACGGATGGCCGAAAACTCGCATCGCAAGCGGGTCCGTTTGTCTTCCACCATTCCTCCCAGTGGGATGGCGACCGCCTGGTGACGCGTTGGTCCACATCGGAATTCATGGGATCCAGCTTTCGCGGAACCTGGTCGCGATCCGTTTCGAAGGATGGCGCTATGCAAATTCTCGACGTGGACGCAGTCTCATCGTTGGGACAAGTGAACCGGGCGAGGTTAGTCTTTCGCCGGAAACAATAAGACGCCCGGAGTTATTCGACACTTCAGGCGGTCGGGTTCCAGACAAACTTTCCGTCTTTGTTGATATAGCCTTGGCGGCCGCCGACCCATACCGCGGCTAGGCCGCCATCGAAGTCTCCGGCTTGATCGAATTGTGGATTGATGACGAATTTGCCGGAGTTATCGATGTAGCCGAAACGGTTGCCTAACGCGACCCGCGCTACGCCATCCGAGAACGAACCGGCCTGGTCGAATTGAGGAGTAATCACGAGTTTGCCGGAGCGATCAATGTAACCGAACTTGTTACCGACCTGTACGAGCCCCCGGCTGTCGGCGAACTCGCCGGCACCATCGAATTGAGGGTTGATAGCGAGCTTTCCGGATTTGTCGATGTAACCGTACTTCCCGGCCACCCGCACTAATGCTAACCCACTGGAGAAATTACCAGCCTCGTCGAACTGAGGATTGATTTTGAGGTGTCCCGTTTTGTCGATGAAGCCCCAGCGATTGGCCACGCTGACTGGAGCCATTCCGTCTACAAAGCGCCCGGCGCCCAAGAATTGCGGGTTGATCTGGTATTTCCCATTCGTGTCGATGTAGCCGAATTTTCCCTGTAACCCCACCAGCGCGAGGCCGTCCGAGAAAGGATCGGCAACGTCGAACTGCGGCGCGACGGACAACTTCCCGTCCTTGTCGATGTATCCCCATTTGTCGCCCACCTGCACCGGCGCAAGACCACTATCGAACGGACCAGCCTGTTGAAACTGCGGTGAGATGACCAGCTTGCCGCTCCGATTGATGAACCCGTACTTACCGTTGACGATAACGGGATAATCCTGCCGTGGTCCGATCGCTTTCGCTATGGCAAACGCGAGGACCAGCAAGCCGATCACTGCCGCGGCGAGTAGAGGGATCTTCGAGTGTTCCCAAAATCTACGGCGAGCGACAGGTTCTTGGGACGCTCCTTCGCGGTGAATATCATTGTAACGGTAACTTTCATCTGGCGGATAGTTACTTTGATCGGGCGGATAGTTATAGTCGCTCACGCGTGGATGTTATGCAACTAAGTTTCCATTCAATCCAGTTACTCGGGATAGCTTGCAACTGTCGCCCATAGGACAGCGTCGTAAACGAGTGGAGGGACATGATGACAACCGGGGCGAAGCAACTTCTGATTGTTGGGACGTTTTTGCTCTTATCCGTCGTCGCGATATGGGGGTGGATGCGAAAGCCTTCGCCGGCGAACGGACCGTACGCGACGAACTATGGCTACGCGCCGCCCATAGCAACGAAACAGGCAACCGAGGCTGAACCGGCCGCAGCGGATCAGACCAGCGGGAGTGTAGTGAACCCGTGCGTGAGCACAGCGGATTACAGGATGGGGACCCTGCCGATGTACGCGTCACGCGATTACGTTCGCACGTTGCGTCCGCGAACCGACGTAGAACCGCATCCGGCGCCGGCGAGTCAGTACGTCGATAACGGGGCGGCTGATCGGGAGTATGTCGCGCACCCTGCGCCGGAACGGGAAGCGGTGCACCAGGGCCGGTCAAGAAAGAAGTCGGCTTTGATTGTGGCAGGAAGTGCGGGTGCGGGAGCCGCTGTCGGTGCATTAGCCGGTGGCGGGAAAGGCGCTGGGATCGGCGCAGTCACAGGCGGAGTCGCCGGTTTCATCTACGACCGGTTGACGCACAAGCACTAGTGCCGCGGTGCGGCCGTTGTTGCGCTCTCGGCACATAGCAATCGGCATCCTGGCTAGGAGTTCCATACGAGTGCCGGTCCGTTCGATCGGGCCACCGAACCGACTTTCGGTTGACATCGAATGGTGCACCATGGCGGGTGTTTGTACTCCATTGGCCGTATTGATCCCACACGCCCCGGAAGTTACCATGTTCAAACGATTCGACTCACATACTGCTCACTCCTCCTGCTGGCGGCTACCGCGAGTCTATTGAACGCAGACACGTTCGTTATTTCGCTGTTTCCGCCGGGCAAGACGACCCCGATCAACTTCGAAACCGAACGCTCGAACGTGGTGACCACCGAGTCCGGTTACACGGTTTTAGGGGACGTGTCTCTCAAGACACCGATCGGAAACATTCAACTGCTGGGCTCGAGCCTGTTCTTTGGGTTCGCTCCAAACAGCCAAAAAGTGCAGAGCCTTCGCGGGCAGGTCTACGTTCCCTCGCCGTTCGATAGCGCCATCAGCACCATCCCGCGGCCCGTCGTGGCGGAAATCGGATTCGACCTCGGGAAGAATCTCGACGTCGGAATACCGCTGGTGCCCGATCGCACCTATCTGTTTTTCAAATTCGAGGCCGGGTTGGAACTGCAGGTGGGGTTGACCGGCGATCCTACTGACACGAAGGCGTTCTCGCTCGGTGCGCAGGCGGGTGTGTCGCTGGTCGAACTTCTCGACCCGGACGATCCGTTTTACTACATTTCAGGCGGGGTGGTGACGCCGGAATCATCCAAAAAGAACAAGCCGGAGGGCACGCCCGCCAATCCGCCCGATTCCTCGGATACCAAGTCCATCGAAAAGATCGGTGTTGGTGCATCGATAAAGGGCTTGATCCCGTTTCAGCCGGCCACTACTTACGGTATCGCCGATCATGCGAAGCCCTTCTCGGGCAATCTGATTCTATCGGGCAACGTGCAGATCCCGGCCTTCCCATTGGCGATCGACGGCTACGTCATTACCGGAGTTGTGCCACCCGCGAGCGATCCTCCGAGCTTCTATTCTCTCGGCATCTTCCCGGGCATGTCTCCGTGGACTCAGATGGGTGTCAACGGGGACTTGAGTTTTGCATACAGATTCCTGAAACTGGCGAAGCTTGGAAAAGTCGCGAATCTCAGTTTCAACCTGGGCAGCGGCAGCGCGGCCATACAAACCGTGGGCTCGATCAGACAGTGCTACTTTAGCGGCATCCTGAAGCCCGACACGACGTGGATTCCCGATTGGATACCGCTGAAGCCGGAGGAGCAGGACCGCGCGTACGGATACCTGAGTTCTCAGTTGAATGATTTTGTCTTCCACACCGATGGGCGGTTTGCGATCGACGCAACGGAATTCGGCAAGCTGACGGGAGTCCCGCTGGGCGACATTCTCGAAACCAAGGGCACCACGAACATCGACGAGAACGGGTACTTCGTGAGCGGCGAGACCGCCGGCAACCTCGGGCCGCTGGGAGCATCAGATCGTCAAACCGAGGTCTGGTTCCCATTCGAAGGATTCGACACGGCCTATCTGCGGACATCCGGCCTGCTGCGTGTGGCGAACGTCTTTTCCGTCCAAGGCGAGGCGAAGCTGTCGGCGAGCGATGGGTTCACCATCGGCGGCAAACTGGCCAATACGAATCTCGATATCGCAGTAGGCGCGAAGATCGCGCGGGCCCAGAACGGGTATTTGTTTGTGGAAGGCACGATGTCCGTGCCGCCCCAATTTCAGACGGACCTCCAGAAAACGATTGTCACCGCGGCGGCGACGGCGCGGCAGTCCGTATCCGCCGAATACGACGAATACCAGGCGGCGACAAAGGATTACGAGTTTGAACTGAGCCTCCGCGGACTCCGGACAGTTCTACCCCCGCTATGTGACACGGTGATTAGCGAAATAGACGCAGGCATCAACACGGGGTTCACCAAATGGCCGCAAGCTCTCGGCATCGACCTTCCCGGTAAGGCCGCGGCGAAGCAGGACGCGCTAAACCAGGCGGAGCCGTACAAGCAGAGGATGAGAACCCTGAAGGCCGCCGTGCTCAAGCCGGATGGAGATGCTGCGCGAGCGGCGTTGAAGGCGGCGCTTCAGGATATTCTCAATCACCCGCGGTTGACGATCAAAGTAGCCGTACTCGGCACAATCTACGATCGCGATATCCTCAGCAGTTCCCAAGAGACGATGCTGCAAACCGCCATCAAAGCGGTGGACGCGCTTCCGGACGCCAGCAATCGTAAGGTGAAGGCCGAGCAGATCTGGAATGCGGCACCCAAGCAGGACGTGCTGCAATCCGTCTCCGATGCGATTCAAAGCGGCGGCGCTGCTGTTCCGAGAATCACTGCCATCGGATTCAACCAATCGCTGTATGCGTCGCCGTTTCAGGTGTTCGCTGACGTCGTATCGGGAGGGAAGACCACGCGAGTGATGGTACCGTTCGATCCTGCGAATCCGGGTGCATTAGGCAACATCGTCGGGGTCGCCTTCTCGTCGGCGATCTCGACACGGCCTGTTGTAGCCCCGCCGCCGGGTGCCGCGGGCAAGTTGCCGGTGATTCTACCGGAAGGCGTTGTGAATGGCGCGGGCTATCAATCGACGGTCGCACCGGGATCGTGGGTCACCATCTTCGGCACGGATCTCGCAACGACAACCCGAACCTGGCGTGCGGACGAAATTCACAATGGCGTGTTGCCGACACAACTCGATGGAGTAAGCGTGACGATCGACGGCAAGGCCACTGCGGTTTACTCCATCAGCCCGACCCAGATCAACGCCCTGGTGCCACCGGATGCAAATGCGGGCCTCGTTCAGGTTTGGGTTACTAATAGCGCGGGCAGCAGCGTACCGTCGTTCGCGGAAGTGCAGCAGACGGCCCCAGCGCTGTTCGCCTGGCGGGGCGTCTCGGGAAAAGCATTTGCAGTGGCGACATACACCGATTACCGCCGGATTGGCGATCCCGCCGACTTGCAGGACCCCCACGCCGTCCCCGCGAAACCAGGCGACGTGATTCTCCTGTGGGGCACCGGTTTCGGACCGGCACGCTCTGTGGGCTCAGGCCAGCCGGCGCGGCTCACCGATCCCCCAGCCGTGACCATTGGCGGAATGGAGGCGGAGTACGTGGACGGCGCGCTCAGTCCGGATTTTGCGGGTCTGTATGAAATCGCCGTCCGGGTTCCTGAGGTGCCGGACGGCGACAACGAAGTGGTCTTGACCAGCGGAGGCAGGGCGTCACCCGCCAGCGTGTATGTGAGTGTGCGGCGCTAGCGTCGTGGACGGTTCAATCGCCTGAACGGGTCGCGGCCTTCTGGCTCGGGCGGATGTTCTGGTTCACCCGGAAGAAATTCGTAGGATCGTAGCGAGCCTTAATCGCCGCCAGCCGGCTGTAGTTGTCGCGATAGGTCGCCTTGATGCGTTCTTCACCCTCGTCCATCATGAAGTTGATGTAGGCGCCGCCGGCCGAGTGGGGATGCAGGTCGTTCCAGTAAGCTCGCGCCCAATTCACGATCTTGTCGCGATTGGCCGGATCGGGATCCACGCCGACGATCACTTGGGCCCACGTCGCGTCCCGATAGTTCCACGCCGTGTCGCTGTTGCCGACGCGCGCCGCGGCACCGTTAATCGGATAAAGGTGCGCGGTGGAGAGCATGGTCGGCAACTCGCGCGCGTGGCGCACGTGCAGATCGATGGAAGTATCGTCGATCTCATTCACGAAATCCGCCTTCCAGTACATTTGCAGGCCCGGCTGATAGAGTGGGTCGAACATCGATTGAAGCATGGGATGAGGAATGGGTCCGCACAGGTCCAGCGCCGGGGGAAACATCTTGCGAATCGGCTGGAACTCGGCTTCCGCTTTCTCGAGGCCCCCCGTGTAGCACCAGACGATGCCGCACATTTTTCGCATGTGCAGATGTTCCGGGAAGGGGGGTGCGGGCGGTACCACGAGGAAGGCGAAGAATCCGTTCATCTCGTTGGGTGCCTGCTTGATAAACTCGCGGTACCATTTCATGACCTGAGGTGCCTGATCGAGTTCCCAGAGCATCGGGCCGGCGTAATTTGTGTGTACCGGGTGTGCCTGGAAAAGGAATGACGTCACGACCCCGAAGTTTCCGCCGCCCCCGCGAATGGCCCAGTAAAGGTCTTCGTGCTGCCATTCATTCACGGTGACGAAACTTCCGTCCGCGAGCACCATATCGGCGCCGAGGAGGTTGTCGATGGTCAAACCGAAATGGCGGGTCAGGTGTCCCAGGCCCCCGCCGAGTGTGAGTCCGCCCACCCCAGTCGAGGCAACGACTCCGGATGGCACCGCCAGGCCGAAGGCGTGCGTCGCATGGTCTACATCGGCCCACGTTGATCCGCCGCCGACCCGTACGGTGCGTGCTTTGGGATCGACGTGGGTGTAGCGTATAGCCGAGAGATCGATCACCAGGCCGTTGTCGCAAACGCCGAGTCCGGCAGCGTTGTGTCCGCCGCCGAGAATGGAAACCAAAATATCGTTTTCGCGCGCGAACCGAACCGCCGCCATCACGTCCGCTGCGTCCGCGCACCGTGCGATGAGCCGCGGTTTGCGGTCGATCATGCCGTTGTGAACTTTCCGCGCTTGCTCGTACTCCGCATCGGTGGGCTCGATTACATGTCCACGCAAAGCCGATTTGAATGATTGAACTTTGTCTGCTTGTAGCATCCGTTTCGCTCCCTTCGGATGAGGACAGAATACGGCATCGGGCGTTCTAAAAGCGTTCTGCCGCCGTTGCGATGAAGAGGGCTGGATCTAACGTGGATGGGCGTGGGCGCCCGCCGTTTGGGTGAGGCTTCTCTCGGCCCGCTGTTCCCATGCCCGCGCACCCATTTGCCTTGCCAACCGCAGTGCGTTCCGATAGGAAGTGATAGCCTCGTTTCGAAATCCTTGCCGGTTCAGCAAGTCGCCGCGAACTCTAAACATTTCGGGATGAAACCATTTCTCGCTGCTGGTCTCGCTGATCCGCATTGCTTCTTCAAGATGGCTTGACGCTGCCTCCATATCTCCTCTCTGAAGGGCCCCCTGCGCGATTAAAGTCAGGTAGTAAGGAGCGCGAAGGCCCGCTCCGGTGGCACGCAACTCCGCGTAGCCTTGGAGCATCGCGGCCAATCCGGACTCGCCATCGCCCAACTGCATACGCGCCCAACCAAGGATGATCGGGGTCCAGGCCAGATAATAGCGGAAGCCGTGCCGGCGGCAGACTGCGGCGACCGCTTGCGCGCGTTCCTCGGCCTGTTCGGGTTCGTTGCGGAAGTGGTGAAGCATCGCTGAATACGCCAGCGCGAGCGCGAGGCTGAAGGGGTGGGAAATGGCTTCGGCCCGTTCCACCGTCTTGCGCGATTCCTCCAGCGCCCCCTCCGCATCGCCTGTGATCCAGAGCCGGTGACTGACATAGGAGCGGCAGAACACACCGAGTTCCGGTCCGAACTCGTAGCAGCGCCGTGTGCGCTCGAATTCACCTTCGTAGCGGCAGGATGCTTCGATGTGCTGGCGGGCTTGTTCGAGCAGGCCGAGGTGCCACGTTGTGACGCCCAGGCAGAAATTTCCCGCGGCTAGCAGCATCGGGTCGCCATCGGCACCTGCAAGCGCCAGATAGCGCTCCGCCATTTCACGACTGATGGCGAGTTCCCCGCGCACAGTGTGGAACGTCCAGGATCCTGCAAGCACTCCGGCGTACTGGTTCGTACCAGGAGTGACTTCGCACAGCATGCGAGCCCTTGCGTATACTTTGCCAGCCTCCTCGGCGGCATATCCTTGCGTCGCGCTGAGTGAAAGCCCGAAAGACAGCAGCAGGTCGAGTTCGAGACGGTCGCGTTCCGGCGAGCCTGGCAAGGTTTTTGCCAGTTGGAGCGCCTTGGAAAGGTAGGCCATGGCGTCCGCCTCGGCAAAGCGGCGTTGAAGTACGTGCGCCGCCCGCTGATACCAGGGGATGGCGCGATGGGGCAAGCCCGCGCGTTCGTAGTGGCCCGCCACCTGGCCGCATACGGAGTCCGCATCGGAAGCATCGGACTGCTCGAGTGATTCCGCCACGCGCCGGTGCAACTGCTGGCGCCGCGCTGGTCCAATCGCGTCATAGGCCACATCGCGCAGCAACCCGTGAGAGAAGCTGTAGAGCCCGGTATCTTCCTGCTGCAGGATGCCGTGCCTCCATAACTCGTCCGTCGCCGTCACCGCGGCATTCTCTGCAAGATCCGCGACCGCGGTTGCGAGTTCGACCGGAAACGGGCGCCCGATCACGGAAGCAACCGCCGCGACCTGGCGAGCGTTTTCGCTGAGCCGGTCCAGACGCTGTGTGATCACCGTGTGAACCTTCGATGGGATGCTGCCGCCGGCGCGCCGCCCCGCGCGCACCATCTCGACTACGAACAATGGATTCCCCTGAGTGCGCTCGTACACGGATTTGCCATACGCCGCGTCGAAGTTGGGGTGAGTGATGTGTGCCGCAAGCCGCAGCGTTGCCTCTTCATTGAGCGGACCCAGCGCGATGGTCACTCCTTCGCGGATTAGTCCGAGCGAAGCCCCGGCCGCTTCTTCGGTCCGCATCGTCGCCAGCACGAGCAGCCGCGCGGAACCGTCGAACCGCAGCAGATACCGCAGCCACTCGATTGTTTCCGCATCGCACCACTGCAAGTCGTCCACCGCGAGCAGGACCGGAGCCTCCGGCCGTAAAACCGCACTGACCAGCGCCTCGAAGAAGTGACGCTTCTGCCAGGCTTCGGTGAATGGCGGAGGCGGCTCCGTCTCGGGATGCACGATAAGGATCTCGGGGAGCACGCGCGCAAGTTGTGACCTTTGCACCGCGGGTAGTTCGTGAACTCCCGGCAGAATGGCCGGGCAGCGAAGCCAGTCGGCGGCGGCGGTATAGGCGAGGGCGCGTTCCCCGGGATAACACGATGCGCGGGCCGTAGTGGCGCGGTCGTGGTCCGCCGCACGATTAGCCAACTCCTCCATTAAACGCGTTTTGCCGATGCCCGCTTCTCCGGTGAGCATTACCAGCGAGGGGTGCCCCGATGCAGCCCGATTCCATACGTCGAGAAGAGTCTGCCATTCCCGTTCGCGGCCAAACAGTGGAATCTCGCGGGGTGTTCGGGCAGACGGTGTCGCGGGTGGCGGCGATGCGACCCGAACTTGCGGTTCCATGATGCTGTCGCGGACACGCAGCGTTGCCGGCCCCGGTTCCACGTCCAAATCCCTTCGCAGAACCGCTGCGCAACGCTCGAACGCACGAATCGCCCCGGCCCGGTCGCCGGCTTTCGCGTAGAGCCGCATCAGGCTTTGATAGCTCCCTTCACGCAATTCGTCGCGGCTTAGGCGGAGTTCGGCACTGCGGATTGCTCGCGAGTAGTCGTGCCGGTCTTCCGCGGCTGCAACCAGCCGGTCCAATACGTTCTCGTAGAGGTTCTTGAGCCGTTCCCGCTCCGGCTCCACCCACTCGTCGTAGAGGGCCGGCAGAAGGTCGCCTCGATACAGCTTTATCGCGATTTCGAAATTGCCCTTCGCTGCCGCATCCTCGAAAGATCTCGTGTCGATAGCGCAACTGTCGTCGGCACTCCAGCACAGGGTCTGATGGTTCGATTTCAGATACCGGTCCGATTCCGGCAGCACCGCGCGGAGATGGTGCAGCAACTGTCGCAGATTCGTGCGCGCTTGGGATTCGTGAGAGTCGGCCCAGAACAGGTATGCGAGCCGTTGACGCGAAACCGGCGCATCTGGATGGAGCACCAGGTAGGCGATTAAGGCCTGGAGACGGGCCGTGAAGACACCAGTGATGGCTTCCCCATTGAGCGTCACGCCGAACCCCCCGAGTAGTTCGATCTGCAATCCAGTGACGCCCGCCATGCCTGATAACTATGATGGCACCGAACCAACAACATGGCCCGCACGGGCACTACAATTGTTGTTTCCGCGCCCTCAGAACTTTTATAGCCCCAGGAGGGATCTTTTCCATAGCCGTACTCCACTCGTCATCCAAACCGATTTCCTGCACCACGAAAGGGGGCGGACCTTTCGCGCAACTTCCGGGCCGGATTCAGGAGATCGAAAATAACCTCTCGCTCGCAAACGTGGATTTCTTCGAGTTTCTGATCCCGCCGGGCCGGACGGAGTGTTTCGAGGGCTCGAATGATGCCGATTCGAGGGCCGGTGCAGTAGAATTCCGTAGAAAGTTGCAGCACTTCGGCGAACTCGATATCGTGGTGATTCGCGCTCCAAATCATATTAAAGGTGGCATTCCTATGTCTTCCGCACTACCCGTGGCCAAGCCGGTCCCCATCACTGTCGCGCACGGCGACGGGATTGGGCCCGAAATCATGGCCGCAACCCTCCAGATATTGAAAGCAGCCGGTGCGCTACTCGACATCGAAACGATCGAGATCGGCGAGAAGGTGTACCTGCGGGGGAACACTGCCGGAATCGAGGATAAATCGTGGGATTCGCTGAGGCGGACGAAAGTCTTCCTCAAAGCGCCCATAACGACACCACAGGGCGGCGGCTTCAAGAGCTTGAACGTCACCACGCGTAAGGCACTGGGCCTCTATGCCAACGTTCGCCCCTGTGTTTCGTACAATCCCTACGTCAAGACGAAGCATCCGGGCATGGACCTCGTGATCGTCCGCGAGAACGAAGAGGATCTGTACGCCGGAATCGAGTATCGCCTGAGCACGAACGTCACGCAAACGCTGAAACTGATCTCACGCCCCGGCTGTGAAAAGATCGTGCGTTATGCCTTCGATTATGCGGTGCGCCATAACCGTAAGAAGGTGACGTGCTTCACCAAAGACAACATCATGAAAATGACCGACGGTCTTTTTCACAAGGTGTTCGACGAAGTCGGGGTGGAGTATCCGTCAATTGAAAAGGAGCACTGGATCGTCGATATCGGCGCGGCGAAGATGGCCGATACTCCGGAAGTCTTCGACGTCATTGTCATGCCGAATTTGTACGGCGACATTCTGTCCGATGTTGCGGCACAGATCGCCGGATCGGTCGGGTTGGCGGGCTCGGCGAACATCGGCGAGCAATGTGCGATGTTCGAAGCCATCCACGGTTCGGCACCGCGTCGCGCGGGCCAGAATCTCGCGAATCCCTCGGGCCTGCTCCTTGGCGCGGTATTGATGCTGGTACACATTGGACAGCCTGAGATAGCGGAACGCGTCCACAACGCGTGGCTGCGCACGATGGAAGACGGCGTTCACACCTACGACATTTACCGCGACGGAATCAGCAAAGAGAAGGTCGGGACGAAGGAGTTTGGTGACGCTGTCGCGGCGCGCATCGGGCAGAAGCCCGAGCAGTTGAAGCCCGTCTCGTATGCGACAGCGCCGCCCACGACCGAACCGAAGCGCGTAACGCTGGCTCCCAGGGCACCCTCGGAACTGGTTGGGGTAGACGTTTACGTCGAGTGGACCTCGGCCGACCCCAACACGCTGGGTCCGCTGATGCAACAGGCCGATGGCGACGGGCTGAAACTCACGATGATGTCGAGCCGCGGCGTGAAAGTGTGGCCGGGCGGGTTCGCGGAAACATTCTGTACGGACAGCTTCCGCTGCCGGTTCGAGGATCAGGGTGGCGTCACGCAACAGCGGATTCTCGCCTTGTTGGGACGTGTCATCGGTCTGGGCGTGGAGATCGTCAAGACCGAGTATCTGCGAAAATACGATGGCGCCGCCGGTTACTCACTGGCGCAAGGCCAGTAGCGAGCGCGAATGTCCGATACAAAGCCGCTGGTCGGCGTGATCATGGGTTCCAAGTCCGATTGGGAAACCATGCGCGCCGCCGCGGACATTTTGAAGCAGTTCGATGTGCCGCACGAATGCCGTGTCGTGTCGGCGCATCGAACGCCGCAATGGATGGTGGAGTACGCGAGCACGGCGGAGGAGCGGGGCCTCGAAATCATCATCGCGGGCGCGGGCGGAGCGGCGCACCTTCCCGGAATGGTGGCTGCGAACACAGTCATACCCGTGCTCGGCGTGCCCGTGGAAAGCCGCACGTTGAAGGGGGTCGATTCGCTGCTGTCGATTGTACAAATGCCAGGCGGCATTCCGGTGGGGACGCTCGCCATCGGCAAGGCGGGCGCTACAAACGCGGGATTGTTCGCAGTGGCGATACTCGCCAACACCCGTCCGCAACTTCGACAACGGTTACACCAGTTCCGTCAGGAGCAGGCGGATAAGGTCCGGCAGGATATCCTCGAATCATGACACCCATCCTGCCCGGCGCAACCATCGGCGTGCTTGGCAGCGGCCAGTTGGGAAGGATGTTCGCGATGGCGGCGCGGCGCATGGGCTATCGTGTTCATACCTATTCGCCGGACAACGACACTCCCACCGGGCAGGTTTCCGATGTCGAGTGGATTGGCAACTACCTGGATGTAGACCGCGTGTCGGAGTTCGCGCGCGCCGTTAGCGTTGTGACATTCGAATTCGAAAATGTCCCAGCGCCGGCGGCCGAGTCGGCGGCACGATTCGCGCCGGTGCGGCCCGGCGGCTACATCCTGCATACAACGCAGCATCGCGTTCGGGAGAAAACCTTCCTGGCGAGCGCCGGTCTGCCGCTGACGCCGTTTCGCGTCATCCGGTCCTACGGGGACCTGCAGCGCGGAATGGCAGAAATCGGGTGTCCCGCGGTGTTGAAGAGCGCCGATTTCGGCTACGACGGAAAAGGACAGGCGAGAATCAAGCGTCCGCAGGACGCCGATTCGGCATGGCAGGCGCTGCGCGTGGACGAGGCCGTTCTCGAGGCGTTCATCGATTTCGAGTGCGAAATCTCGGTAGTCGGCGCACGCGGGGCGGACGGAGCGTTCGTTCATTTCGGTGCCGTCGAGAACCAACATTCGCGCCACATTCTCGATGTCACCATCGCGCCGGCCCGCGTTCCACCAGGGATCGCGCGCGATGCCGTGGAGATCGCGCGGACAGTTCTCGAGAAACTCGAAGTGGTGGGCGTGTTGTGCGTCGAGTTTTTCGTGACGAAATCGGGCAAGCTGCTCATTAACGAACTCGCACCTCGGCCTCACAATTCGGGGCACTTCAGCTTCGATGCCTGCGTCACCAGCCAGTTCGAACAGCAATTGCGCGCCGTCTGTGGGTTGCCGCTCGGCTCGACGGAGCAGACCCGTCCTGCTGCCATGGCGAACCTGTTGGGCGATCTCTGGCAGAATGGCGAGCCGAACTGGCGGGGCGCTTGTTCCTGTCCGTCGGTGAAGCTGCATCTTTACGGAAAGTACGAAGCCCGGCCCGGCCGCAAGATGGGTCACCTCACCGCCATGGCGCAGGATACGAGCACTGCGCTCAACATCGTGACCGGAGCGCGAACCGCGCTGACACAAAGATGATCGACGAGCTTCGCGAGATCCTGTCCAGAGCGCGCCGCGTGGTTGCGTTCACGGGCGCGGGAATCTCGGTGGAGAGCGGTATTCCAACCTTCCGCGGGAAGGAAGGCCTTTGGCGTAAATACAGCGCCGAGCAACTCGCGACGGTTGACGCCTTCCATCGCAATCCGCAGCTTGTTTGGGAATGGTACGAGTCGCGCCGTCAGAATATGTCGAAGGCCGATCCGAACCCCGGGCACTATGCGCTTGCCGAATTGGAGCGGCGAGTCCGGGAATTCACACTCGTCACTCAGAACATCGACGGCTTACACGATCGTGCCGGAAGCCGCAACATTCTGAAGGTGCACGGCGACATCTGGGTGCTGCGATGTACCGCCTGCGGCGCGGAACGGCCGGATTTCAGGGTGCCTCTGCCCGAGCTTCCACCCCACTGCGAATGTGGCGCGATGCTGCGCCCCGCTGTCGTTTGGTTCGGCGAATTCCTTCCGCCCGGTGTCTGGTCGAAAGCTGAGCTCGCATCGAGTCAGGCTGATGTTTTTTTGACTATCGGAACCTCGGCCGTCGTATATCCGGCGGCGGGCCTGATCGATATTGCGCGGCGAAGCAAGGCCGTGACTATTGAGGTGAACCCTGACGAGACCGGCTACTCGGGGATGGTGAACTATTCGATTCGCGGCACGGCGGGTAAGGTGTTACCGGACCTGCTGTAGCGAACCTCGGATCTCAGTAAGGCCAACCGGTTGTACCGGGCCAGCGGCTGCGTTGCGAGTTCCGCTTTCCTGGCATGGGTCCTGGTCCATCGCTGTAGGATCGGCGGGGCATCTGAGAACCGAAGTCGAGTTCGGCGTCCTCAAACGTCAGCGGACGATCGAGCACCATCTCGAGTGTCGTGCCCTTCGCCAGCACCGCGTCGGGACCCCTTGAAAGCAACACTCCAATGAGGCCCGCGGTGGCGCCGGCCGCCGCACCCAATCCCGCACCCATTCCGCTGCGTCCGGCCAAACCGCCGATCATGGTTCCCGTCGCCGCTGCACCGCCGATGGTCGTTGCATCGCCGGTCTTGTTGCCTTCGCCCTTGATCTTGCCTTCGCCGCGATCCAATTCTTCGCTCGCGCGGCCGTCGAGGGAACCGATACGAGAGCGAAATTCCCGTGTTACTCCGTTCGGCAGTGTCAGCGAGTCGAAACGTACGTACAGTTCTCCCCGGCCCTTCACGCGACCCGGCCGCTTCGATTCCGTGATCGTACCAGCCACGTAACTGCCCGGCGGAATGACCACACGCCCGTCCACCAGGATCGGGAACACGGTTTCGAGATAGACGCGGTCGCCCTCCACGGCTTGCTTCGTGCTAACGCTGTTGATCATGCTCAACGGAATCTTCGTGCCGGGCTGAACCGTGAAACTATGCTCGTCAGAATTCGTCGCTGCCGGGGTCTCGACATGCTTCCAGCCATTCTTTTGCGCATCTTTTGCGGCTGGGTGCGACGCGGCGTGCGGCTGGCCGGACGGGGGCTGTGGCTGGGCCGGTTGTTCCTGAGCAGCCAGCACCAGTGCGGTTCCTAAAAAGACGCCGAGACTGTAACAACGCATTTCGAGACTCCTGCGGGCATTGTAGCCCACAATTGTTAAACGTAGCTAAACCGGTAAGGGTTGCGGTGGACGGCTATTGTTCTTTTGGCGGCTCCGGCCGTACGTAAACCCTGACGCCCTCCGGACTGGTGACACCGCTCGCGGTAATCCGGATTTCAGGATCGACGCCGATATCGTCGGGTAATCGCATGTTGATCTGGTACAAGCCGCCGAAACCGGGCGCGACGCCGGCATACTCGACCTTATGCGCGTCCAAATGGCCGCCATCGAGACCGATGTCGAACGACGTTATCTCCTCCAGGACGGCAGCGCCCGACGGAATCTCGCCGTAACCGAGCCGGGGCACCGTTGTGCCCAGACCAGTAGCCCACAACACAATCGCCTCACCGGGCCGCGCCGGAGCGTCCGCGGTGCAGAGGCTGCCGTCGGAGTGCGAGGCAATTGCAAATGAGGTTTCCGGGATCTGAAACAGCCCTGGGGCCGCCTTGCTGATCGTGATCGGGATGGCAGGTCCATAGGTCGCGTCAACCTGCACACGGAGCTCTGTCGGGCCTGGACGCAAATCGGCCGGCAGTAAAGCGTTGATCTGGTCGGGGCTCACGTAATAGATATGGGCGAAGATTCCGCCAATGTTCACGCGGACGCCGGTGCCTGGGAGAATGGTCGGTAATTTATCTCCGCTGATGTCCTGAGGCGTAAGCGCGCGCTTGGTCCACGCGAGATTTTTGCCGTAAATGGTAATGAACCCGTTTGGAGCGTATGAGTCCGCTGTGTTCGATGCGGAATTGACGATGCTGGCTGCCGAATAGGTGGGCGCCTGACGGGAAGCGGTGGAATCGGCCCCTATAGACCCGATTACCGCTACTACCAGCCAAATTGCTGGTGACATTCAGGTATGATTTCGACCTTAGTGTAACAGTTTTTCGTGCTGAGAGTATCATGAATTGCGATGAAATCGATCCTGTGTCTGGTTCTCGGGTTCCTTGCCGCGCCGTCGGGGCCGGCCGCCTCGCAGAACGAACGCATTCAGGCCGTCGAAACGGGACTCATGCGCCCGGTGGTCGTCAAAGGGCAGCCTGTTCCGCATTTTCGTATCGAAGATCGGATGAAGGCTCTGAACGTTCGCGGAGTCAGCGTTGCGGTCATCGACAACTATGAAATTGATTGGGCAAAGGGGTACGGTTTCGCAGATTTGGAGTCGAAACGGCCCGTTACGACCAGCACGCTATTTCAAGCGGGTTCCATCAGCAAGCCGGTAGCGGCAACGGCTGCCATGAAGATGGTGGAGCAAGGGAAATTGAAACTCGACCAGGACGTCAACACGCTGTTAGAGTCCTGGAAGGTTCCGGAAAACGAATTCACGAAAGAACAGAAGGTCACGCTGCGGCGCCTGTTGAGCCACAGCGCGGGACTCACCGTGCATGGGTTCCCGGGTTATGAAGCCGGCAAGCCGGTACCGGCGGTCGTTCAGGTCCTGGACGGGAAACCCCCGGCGAACACGGCTCCCATTCGAGTGGACCTCGTGCCCGGCAGTACCTGGCGCTATTCCGGTGGCGGCTATACCGTCATGCAACTTCTGGTGACCGAACTCGCCGGACGCCCGTTTCCCGAACTCATGCAGGATTCAGTGCTGACCAAGGCAGGCATGCGGGAGAGCACCTATGAGAACCCGCTCCCATCGAAGCTTGCGAAGATCGCCGCGACTGGTTACCGTTCGAACGGGGATGCTGTGCCGGGCCGTTACCACACCTATCCGGAAATGGCGGCAGCCGGCCTGTGGACCACGGCTTCGGATCTTGCTCGTTTCTTGATTGAGATTCAGAAATCGCGCGAAGGCCGTTCGAACCGGATACTCGCAAAGTCCACAGTGGAACAGATGTTGCGGGAACAGAAGAAGCCATACGGATTGGGGTTTGGCTTGGACGAAGTCGAAGACACAATTCAGTTCGGACACGGGGGCGCCGACGAGGGCTTTCAGGCACTGGTGCTCGCGACTACCGACGGCAAGGGATTTGCGATTATGACCAATTCCGATAATGGCAGTCGTGTCGCCCGCGAGATTGCGCTCTCCATCCAGGCCGCATATGGCTGGCCGAACAAGCCTCGGGAACGATCTGCAATTTCAATGACCAGCGACGACCTCGCAAAGTTCGCGGGAGGCTATGAGACGCAGCAGATTGGGAGTGCGGACATCCGGGTCTCGGGAGACCACCTGCTGCTGTCGAACGAGCGCTTTGGCGAAATCGACTTGTTTCCCGCGGATGATCGGACATTCTTCAGCCTCGGTGAGATTCCGGATCTACACTTCGAACGCGATGCGAGCGGCAAAGTGACCGCGTTTGCCGGTGGCGGCGTGCGGGCGACACGCCGCGAGTAGAGACGGTTGTGATCAATCGCCAAGGTCGGAACGTCGGCTGAAAACGACGGCGGCTGTCCCCGCGAAGCTCACCAGCGGCACCGTGACGTAGTTAAACGAGGGTAGAGGCGCAGACGGAATGTGGACGAGCAACCACCCGACAACAAGACCGAGCATCAACGCGAGGAACGTCACGTAGTTGCCGGTCGGCAAGAGCGCGATGCACGCCACTGCAATGGCGGCTCCGAGTACGACGGCGGCAGCGGGAATGTCCTTATCCTCGTGCTCGGAGATCACCGAGCAGGGGGGCAGGGTAGGTAGTCTGATAGGCGCGCGATGATTCTCCACAACTCCGCCGTGCATCACCGTGCCGATATCCTCGGATGTCAGGGCGAAGGAGTAGATGCGAACATCATCGATCGAGCCGAGGAACGGAAAATGACCTGATCCGGGCCGCTTGCCCACGTAGACGTTCGTGCGCGAACTATGTTGTGCTTCGGTGACCTCGCCCACTAGATCTCCGTTGTCGGGCCTTCCGTCCAGATACACGTCCAGCCGTCTCGAGCCCGAATTATAAACACCCGAAACGTGGTACCAACGATTGGCCGCCAGCGCTGTCTTCCCGTAACGAGCCATCAGTTTGCCGCACGCATTCGTAAGCTTGAAGCCGATCGTCCGGTTTTTCCGGTCCACCGTCGTGTCGAGTTGATAGCCGCGATCCGTTTCGAGTTGTGAAACAATCGCCGCGTCGTCATAGGGGAACGACGTGGACCGGATCCATGCCGAAATCGTCATACTCCCCTGCAGCCGCAACTCCATCGGATGGCCGAACTTCACGTAATCGCGCGGACCCGCCAGCGTCACTGCGCCGCTCTCGATTCCGGGGCCGCGCAGTCGATCCCGGTTGAGGATGCCTTGGATGTGGTGGTCCGATGCGTCGAACACCGCCGTCCCACTCGCTTCATCGAAGGTCCAGCGCGCTTCCAGCATTCCAGGCGATGCAAAACCCCGCGGATTGGGTAAACCGCTCATATTCGCTTGTGTCCAGAAAAACAGGAACGGCACCGCCGCGGCGGCGAGCAGCCCCATCCACGGACGCAGCCGGATTGCAAAAGGGCGGATAGTCCACCGTTGCGCCACCACCACACCCAGCAGCCCTCCGAGAGTATTTGCAATTACGTCGGCCATCGAAGGGTCGCGATGCATCATTACAAGTTGGCCCGTTTCGGCAAACAGCGACATCAGCGCGGCGCAGATGACTCCGCGCACGATTCCGAGCGGGAGGAGAGCGATTCCGATTGGAACAAAACCGGCGATGTTCGCGATGAAATCGGGCACATCGACGCTGAAACCCGAGAACTCGTAAGTGGGTCTGCGAAACTCGACGGGAACCGCGATCGCCGCGAGAACCATTACGACAACGGGAGCGCTCAACAGAACTGTCTTCGCAAAGCGATTGCGATTCTGAGACATGCAATGGAGATTTTTTGTCGAAATACCGAGTCTAGCATTCGCGCTGTTGCCGGACGGCGTGGATGGCGGCTATCGCCCGCTGTTACGCTGGAGTGGATGGTGCGCTCTCTCGTCCTGGCAGGAATCGTCGTCGTCCTGTGTCTGACCGCGTGTTCTTCATCGAATGATGCCATCCGGGATTTCTCGTCGCGCGAGGTGTCTCTGCCGAACGGCAAGACGATCACGGTGGAGGTGATGACCAACCCGGTGGACATGAGCCGGGGAATGATGTTCCGCGAATCGCTCCCGCCGGACCGTGGAATGCTCTTCATTCACGGATCGCCAGGAAAATATCCCTATTGGATGTTCCAGGTGAGGATACCGCTGGATATCATCTGGATGGATCAAAACCGGCGCGTAGTCGAGGTTTCCGCCAACGCTCCTCCTTGCAAATCGGCATCAGCGAAGGATTGTCCGAACTACGGGGGCCACGAGAACGCGTTGTACGTTTTGGAACTGGGTGGAGGGCAGGCGGCCGCTAACGGCGTTCAGACCGGATCGGTCATCAATTTTTGAACATGGATCAAAATCAGCTACGTTCGCTGCTGGAACAGGTGCGTGAGGGCGCGGTGGATGTCGACGGGGCACTCGAGCGTCTGAAACACCTTCCTTTCGAGGACCTGGGATTCGCGAAAGTGGACCATCACCGCGCGATTCGGCACGGGATGCCGGAGGTGGTGTTCGGTCTCGGAAAGAGGCCCGAACACATCGAGCAGATTGCGCTGCGGCTCCTGGAACGTTCGAGCAACGTGCTCGTGACGCGCGCCACCGAGGACGCGGCGGCAAGAATCCGCAAGGTACACCGGGATGCCGAGTACTTCCCGATGTCCGGAGCCGTCCGCGTATGGCGCGACCGGACCGTCCACGGGAAGGGGACCATCGCGGTGGTGTGCGCCGGTACCAGCGATATTCCGGTCGCCGAAGAGGCGCAGGTAACGGCCGAGGCGATGGGTAACAACGTGGAAGTGATCCACGATATCGGCGTGGCGGGAATCCACCGTCTGATGAGTAATCGCGAGCGTCTTACCCAAGCCCGCGTGATTGTCGTCTGTGCGGGTATGGAAGGCGCCCTGCCGAGCGCGGTGGGCGGTCTCGTGTCCTGCCCGGTGATCGCGGTGCCGACCAGCATTGGTTACGGTGCGAGCTTTCATGGATTGGCGGCGCTGCTCGGAATGCTGAACAGTTGCTCGAGCAATGTGACGGTGGTGAACATCGACAACGGCTTCGGCGGTGGATACGTCGCGAGCCTGATCAACCGGCTGTAACCTGGCGGTGCAGGCGGACCCGATAGAACAGTGCGCCGGTACCCACGGTGATCGCAGCAGCCAGCGATATCCACGGACGGCGCGTGATCCCCTGGTACGTCATCCACAGTCCGATAGCGACGAAGGCGGCCGGGATAACGGGATAGCCGAAGCTGACCACACCGAGTTTCCGCCAGCCGGGCCGGCGGCGGAAGAAGAACAGCGAGCCCACCGACATCACAGCAAAGAAGTTCAAAAGGATGCCGATGTACTGTATCAGGTCGTAGAAAGGGGTCAGTGCCATGAACATCGTGCAGACTCCTTGCGCGATGATGGCGATCACCGGCGTGTGCCAGCGAGCATTCACCTTGGCTGCGGCCTGCGGGAATGCGCGATTCTTCGCCATCGCGTAATACACGCGCGGACCGATCGTCACCATCGCGTTAACGGTCGCGAGCAGCGAAACGGCCATGAGCGCGCTGAAGAGTCCGGCGACTTCCGGTCCGAACAATCGCGAAGCGGCCAGCGAGCCCACCGCGACTACGCCTTTCATCTGCTCGAGCGGCACCCCGTAGATGAACACGATGTTGAGCGCGATGAACAGGACCGCGACCAGCGTTGTGCCCACCGCAAGGGCAACAGGCAGCGTGCGGGCCGGAGTTTTCAGTTCTTCGGCAACGTAGGTCGCGGCGTTCCAGCCACTATAGGCGACATAGATCCAGAAGAGGCTGACAGCGAATTGCTCGGGGATCGGGGTGGTCGTCCACCGGACGGCCGGCATCGAAAAGTTGTGCCAATCGCCGTTGCCCGCGAGCAGTGCCAAAACAATGAAGCCCGCGATTACCGCGACTTTGATGCCGGTCAACAGGTTTTGAACTCGCGCCACGCGTTGGACGCCAAAGAAATTGAGGACGGTGAAGACGGCGACCAGCGAACAAGCGACCACTTGTGCGCCGCCGATCTTCCAGGCGAAATCGCCGACCGAAAACACCACGGGAGCATTCGCCTGCTTCACGCCGGGGAAGAAGTAACCGAGGTAATCCGAGAAGGCCAAAGCCGCGGCGGCGATGGGTGCGGCGAAACCGGCGAAGAACGAAACCCAGCCGGTCATGAAACCCCAGGTCGGACCGTACGCCTGGGTGAGATACACGTACTCGCCTCCGGAACTGGGGAAGTTCACGCCGAGTTCCGAGTAGCAGAAAGCTCCGAACAGAGCAGCAATCGCGCCGACCACCCAGATGAGCAGGACTGTGCTCGGAATTCCGAGATCGCCGGCCAGAAATCCGGTGGAAGTGAAGATGCCGGTGCCGACCATGTTCGACACAACCAGGGCAGTGGCGCTGACCACACCGAGTTGGCGCAGGAGCGCGGGATTCTCCGACATCCCCGGCTTTGGGGAATACCGGCCCTGGCTGAGTGCGGACATCTTAACCGTGCCCCTCAAACATCTCGGCAATTCCCAATCCGGAACGCGAAAGGGAACTCCCACCGTCACAGACGTATACACCGCCCGTCAGGTAACCGCCAGCTTGGGACGCGAGAAAGAGTGCGAAGTCGGCAAGTTCGTCCTTGGTGCCATACCGTCGCAGAGGGACGCCGCGCAGAACGTTCCGCCGGGCCTCTTCGGTAGGTGCGAGGCGGCGCATCCCTTCGGTCTCGTCGGTGGGTCCGGGAGTCAGGCAGTTTACGCGGATGCCTTCGGGTCCCCACTCGAGCGCCAACGTCTTCATCAGAATATCGACGCCCGCCTTGCCGGCGCAGACATGCGCCTGGTAAGCAATCGGTGTGAAGGCGTGCGAAGCCGAGATGCTGAGGACTGAAGCGCCGGGTTTGCGCAGAAAGGCGTACGCCGCCCGGCAGGTGTTGAACGTCCCGATCAGGTCGATGTCGATGACGCTCTTGAACCCGTTGGGCGACATGCCCGAAACGGGGGCGGGGAAGTTGCCTGCGGCCGCGCACAGCAGCAAATCCACGGGTCCCCAGAGTTCGTGCGTGCGCTTCAGAGCCGCTGCGATGTCGGTGTATTCGCGCACGTCGCAGGCGTGAGTCTCCGCGGTTCCGCCCGCGCCGCGGATACGAGCCGCAGCGGCATCGAGTTTCTCCTGTTTGCGCCCGTTCAGCATTACCCGGGCGCCGTGTTCCGCATAACGTTCCGCGATCCGCTGGCCGATACCGCTGCCGCCTCCGGTGACGAATGCAACCTTACCCGACAACAGATTCGGTTGGAAGATGGACATGCTCATGCCCCGTGGCACTTCTTATATTTCTTCCCGCTCCCGCACGGACAGGGATCGTTACGGCCAACCTTCACCTGCGTCGGAGCAGGCGCGGCGGCCGCGGCGGTTTCGATCACTTCCTCTTCTTCCTCGTCCTCGGCGGAGAACACGGGCTCCAGACCGTGCATCGCCAGCCGGTGGTCGAGTCCGGTCTCCACGAGTTCATGCTCGGCCGCTGAAAGGCCGCCGGCCAGGCCCTCGATCTTGCGGAGCATACCGCGCACTCTCCCGCGCGTGACCTCGCCCGGCATGCAGAGGGCGTAGGCGAACAGGGCGTCGTGACGGAAGTCCTCGTCGTCGAACATCTCGCGCAGGCGCACGGCTTCCGCTCCGATTCCCATATAGCCGGTGCCCCAGATGGCGTGCCGTTTGACGGACGGATCGCTATCGTCGAGGTGTCGTGGAAAGTACTCGACAAATTGGCGGTCCAGCGATCGCCACATCGCCTCGAGCGCCTTGGCGCGCAATTCCGGGACTTCGTAAAATTCGCGCATCAGCGAGGCGATCCGCTCGTCCTCGGAAACGTTGCAAAGGCCCACGAGAGCTCCGCCGCGCTCCACCTCCGGCCGCGATTCGTCCATCGCGACGCGTTGCATGGCCGCCCGGATCTCCTTGTCATTGGTATCGGCGAGGGCCTCCCAACAGCGTCCGCGAACCGCCGGATCGGGATCGTCCTTCGCGTGAAGCACGAGTGCCGTCCGGCTTTTGCGGTCGAGTTCCCGATTCCGCAATGCCTCGGCGGCGGTGGAGCGCAACTCCGCGGATTCCGATTCGAGCATGTCCCGAAGTTCCAACGTCGAGAGCACCTCGTACGGAATCAGCGCTGTGTCCGGATACATCGACGGGAGGTCGATGGGGGATAGTCCGGGGTCCGAGGCCTGTTCGCTCGACTCGATATTGCCGATGGCGTGATCGAGTTCGCGCTGCAACTCCGCGTCATTAGTAATCTCATCGCGAACTCGCCGGAGTTCGGGGATCGCAGCCGGGTCGCCGTACAGTCCGAGGCAGAAGGCTCCATCAGCCGCGTCGTACTCGAGACGGTCGATCAGTACTTTCAGAATCCGTTCATCACGAATGCCGAGACTCGCGAGTAGAAATGCAATATCGGAAGATTGGCCTTCGTCCGTTTCCTCGTACAAGGCGAGCAGCGAATCCAGCGCCTCGCGAGCAAAGGGCAAGAGACCTTCGATGATGTCGTCGGGAATGTCCTCCGGCTCGCGGCGAATACATTCGATGAAATACGGCACCGCCTCGGGAGTCCGAAGGTGACGGAAAATGGCAATCAGATCCTCTTCGAGATCGACACGATCGTTTTCACGATTTTCCAGGCCGAACCGCAGTAGATCCGGGGCGGCATCGTTACCGCGACGGACAATTGCGTCGATGAAGCGCATATCGAGCGCGGCGTGTCCCCGCGCAGCCGCTTGCAGCAGATCGTAAACGGGGATCTGAGCGTAAGCGGCGGGATCGGGGAACATGATCGTTTGTTCACTCACCACACGAATAGTATCATCCGTTCGAGCGGGTGAAGGGAAGTTCGCGGCTGCGAAATGGGACGACTGTTCAGGAACGCACATCCGGCATTTCCGTAAGCTCGACGGTGTGTTCCGCCGCGACGCCGATGGTGTTCGATATTGGGAATGGCTTCGGTCGGCCAAGATGGGGATTGCGGAATAAACGTCTGATTCGGCAAGCCGCGTCGACCCCTCGTCTGGAGTACGGCCAGAGAGAAGTTCAGCGAACGAACAGGTGGCGTGTTCGATGGGTTTGATCTGGCGGCGGTCAACGCGATCGAACTGCTGAAGCGGACCTGCTTGATCCGCGACGTTTTTGACCGCGAGAACTGCCTGGAGGGCTGCGCCGAGAGCCTCGTAGGCGCCCGGGAGGCGGACGCGTTGCGGTTTGGAATGCCTCCGGCGAAGGGGATTGGGCCGGGAGGGTACCCTACCTCTGGGCGTAACCGGCTTCCGCTTTTCGGGAGCGCGGTGGATCATTTCGGACATGGACGGTGCATTCTCCGATTTCAGGGTAGCGGGAGGTTCGGGAGTGGCTGGCAGATTCGACAGCAAGATTCAAGCGGAAGATATAGAGACCATTGGCGATAAATATTCCGCAGTGAATGTGAAGCGAGATTTTTGAGGGTCAAGGGAATGCTGGGATCGCACTGCACGTGGCGCTATAGTACGGCGATCGCACGTCACCGTAGTCAGCATGAAGCCATAACAATGATGTGGACTGCAGCCTCAGAGATCGTTCGACGCATTGTGTAACGGGCCGCGATCTTGCTTCTGGAACGGCTGACTTTCAGAAAATGGGGGGCGCGTCAAGTCTTTTGTGTAAACGGCCAAATTATTTCTCGTTGTTGATCCCTGGTAAACTAAACGGACCTGAGCGGAGGGTAGGGCTCTGCGGAGACGCAACCCGAGCGCCGACTTAGGGGCCGGGATTCCGGGAGCGCGAGCGCAGCTCGCCTCCCGATCCAGGAATCCTGGCGCAAAAGCGCAAAATCTCAGGGGTTTGGGGACAGAGTCCCCATCCCAGAAATGCTCTTTTTCCGATTGTTCCATACGGCGGCAGTTTACCCCATGTCCGCTTTCGGCACCCGGTCGCCGAGCAAAATCGCGAAGCGTTGCAACGCCGCCTTCCAATTCTGCACCGGCTTGGTCCACTTTTTCGCGATATGTTCCAGGGCCAGGTACTAAAGTGGCCCCGGTTTGCAAGACCAAATTTCGCCTTCAATAAGCTTCGCTCTGGGTCGGCGGGTCTGGTTCGTGGGGCGGCCGTAACCGCCCCTGCCATTCAGGCGCTTGAGTCGGCGCTCCGGTCGCACCTCTGCGTTGCCATATCCTCCGCTCAAGTGCAAATATTGTAGCCGAGTTATTCGGGCCACAATGCGTTAAACCTCGAGGGTTGGGGGCTGGCCCCCATGTTCTAAGAAGATCCATTCCTTGTTCTCGGTTACGGCACCCTATAGCATTCCGCAGGCGTCCGATACTCCAGGCTCTGATGCGGTCGGGCATGGTTGTAGAACTGAAACCACTTGGCGATGCCGCCTCGCGCCTCTGGCACCAACGCATATTCCCGCAAATAGACCTCCTCATACTTCAGCGAGCGCCACAGGCGTTCGATAAAAATGTTGTCGAAGCAGCGCCCACGGCCATCCATGCTAATGGCGATCCCCCGTGTCTCCAGTTCGCCGGTGAACTTCGGACTGGTAAACTGCGAACCTTGGTCAGTATTGAAGATCTCCGGACGCCCCCGGCGTAGCGCCCGATTCAATGCCGCCAGACAAAAGTCGATCTCCATCGTTAGCGATAGCGCCCAACTCAACACGTACCGGCTGTACCAGTCCATGACCGCCACCAGGTACACGAACCCGCCCGCCATCCGAACGTAGGTGATGTCTGTGCTCCACACCTGGTTGACTCGCGTCACCTCGACCCCGTTCAACAGGTACGGATAGACTTTGTGCGCGGAATTGCCCGGAGTTCCGTTGAAAGTAACGACTCCCGCGTAATCCACTCTAGGACGCCTTTCTCGCCTTGACAACGGCTTTCTTAGATGGCGCCAAGGCTTCCAATTCTCTGATGAGAACCGGAATCTGTTTGTATCCGGTGATGCGGCGGAACTGCTTCTGCGCTACCAATAGCCCCGACCCCACCCAGCGCTCCCGCTGGTCGCCGCCGTGCCAACGTTTCACGTTTCGGCAAACCACCTCCACAATCGAGAACGCCGACTCGATCACGTTAGTGCTGGCCAGCGTTTTTCGCAGTTGCATCGGGACATGAAGCCGGTGCACGGTCAAGGTCTCCTCCATCCCTTCACCCAAACTCCGCGCCGCACTCGGATTGAGATCCATCAATTCGCGATGTAGTTGGTTCAGCGCTTGTTTGGCGGCGGCATAGTCTTCCAGGGCGTAGGCCGCATTGAGTCGTTTGGCCACACCCGGTTTCTGTTCGTCGGTCAGATGATCCAGCACGTTTCGCCGCTTGTGGACCTGGCAGCGCTGGATCGCCGCCGAGTCACCTGCATACTTTTTCACGGCGGCGGTCAGGGCCTTGCCGCCGTCGAGAACGTAGAGCCGCGGTTCGGTGAAATCGACGCCGCGGCTCACGAGATCGCCGAGCAATTCACCGACGACCGTCGCATTTTCCGTGGCTCCTTGACGAATGCCCAAGATCGTTTTCCGCCCGTCCTGGCCTATTCCCAACGCGGCTACCATTTGCTGCCCTTCGAACGGCGTCGCATCAATCAGCAACGCGCAGAGCCGCAGTTTATCCAGCCGACTCTCCATCATGTCCTTCAGCTTCGCCCGGCTCGCCTCGATGAAATGTTCGCTGACCGCGCTCTTCTCCAAGCCGTAGGCTTCAGTGAACTGGCGAACTGCCTGGTCGTATTTCCTCGTGCTCAGGCCGAGCATCAACTTCTCCCACACGGTTTCCGTCAGCGGTTCGCCACGGTGGAACATCTCGTAACTACCTAAACGGACCTCCTTAGCTTCAACGGTTCGTACCCGCGGGCGTCGGACCGGCACCTTCTGCCCCATCACGACGCAGTAGCCCTGCTCGCTGCCCCAGCGACTGGCCGTCCTTTCCGCCTGCCGTTGGCTGCGCTCGCCGACCACTTCCCGGACTTCTTCCTGCATCAGCAGTTCCATCACCTGCCAGCCGGCTTGACGAATCAATTCACCGACACCCTTCTTAAGCCAGCCGATCATCTCGGCCATGGGCAGCACCATCTGCACCGCTGGATTTCCATCGGTGGCCATTGTCTCGAGCTGCTTCACAGCCCTTTGCGCGTCAATTTGGTATGGTTTCCTCATAGCGACTCTCTCCTTTTTCTCGGTAAAGAAAATTGCTCTGAGCCTATCAGGCTCGGAGCTTGAGAGTCGCTACTTTCTACGATCTACCGGGCATTCCCTTGTGCGCCTCACCGGGCTGGCTCAGCTTCGGTTTCGGATATACGGCCTCGATGCCCATCAACTGCATCAGCCGCTGGACTCGATTCCGGCCCACCTGGTACCCTCTGCCGCACAGCCATTCCCGGATTCGCCGGCTTCCCAGGAAAGGATGGCGCGTGTATTCTTCGTCGATTAGCCGCATCAACATCAGGCTCTCTTCACTCTCGCCCCGAGGCTGGTAGTACAGGCCCGATCGGTTCACGCCCAGCAACGCGCACTGTCGCCGAACGCTAATCTCCGCATGGTCTTGATCCACCAGCAGGCGCAGCTCGTCAGTCGAGCACGCCGACTTTTTTTTTGAGCCAGTCCAACTCGACCTTCAGCCGGCCAATCTCTTGGTAAAGCGCGTCGGTTTCCGCCCCATCGCTGGGGGCCTTGCGCGTCCGCCCATCCACGAATAGCTCCGGCAGTTGATCGATCGCCGCCTTGCGCCACTTGGCAATCTGCATCGGGTGTACCTTGAACTGCGATCCTAGTTGGCTCAGCGTTTTTTCACCCCGGATCGCCTCCGTGGCCACGCGTGCCTTGAACTGTGGACTGTACTGTTTCCTCGTCGTTGTCATCGACTGCTCCTTATCAATGACTCCGCCGAAAGTTTAGCTTATTGCCTGGTCTGAATTCCTGGGTCCACTATAGTGTCCGCGTTCTCGGCTGAAGAACTGGTCGTGCTCATTGCCGAGGCTAAGCGCGTGCTGTATCCAGAGGCAGTCATCGTCGGTGACGAACTCGAATGTGCGTCGTGTCACGAACGGAGTACCCCGGCCCTCATCGAAGACGGCATGACCGTCACCCACCAACTCGAAAGCCTGTCACAGTCCGCGATTTCCGCCCGCGGCTGGGATGGCAGCTCAACCGATGTATCGGAGGAAGGCGAACGCTTGCTACTGGAATGCCAGCATTGCTTCCAGTGGCACCGCATCCCCGACGCCATCGAGCTTGAGTGGTTGTGAACGCAAGCGGGGCGTCGTGAGCGCCCCGCACTTCTATCGCACCCCCGCTAGGCCGACAGACACGAGTACTTCCGCGATGTCCGGAGCAGCCGTAAGGGCCAGCTCCGGGCTGACAGGTCGAGCCTCGCGGATGACGCGATCCGGATGCGTTCGCGCGTGGAGCAGTCGGAGCTTGTGCATAAGGTACAGGTCCATTTCGGACAACGGCACTCTGAGCGAGTGTCCGGCGTCCAACAGCGTTTTAGTTCGCTTCAACTGTTCGGCGAAACCGCGTATCGGCTTGCGGTTCGCGTCAGCCAGCGCGTAGGTAATCAAGGCCTCAGCGACGTTCTTGGCCGCAGTGACCAAACTGCCGTAAAGGTGGCCGCGGACGCTGGCTTGGACTTCATTCCAATGCTGAATAAGCCGGTCGCGGAGGAGCGCGTCATCGACGCTCATGAAGTCGGCTGCCGGAAGTGCGGTATCGAGCCGCACCGGTACGAGCGAGAACACCTGCCGGCCGGCGAAATCAGATTCTACCCGCGCCACGCGCCACATATGATCGGCGTTCGCGCCGCCGGAAAGGAAGTAGCCGGGCCGCCCCATGAGAACGTCCGTTCCCCAAGTATATCGGCTTAAGGTGCAGGCGACCGCGTATTCGCTGGCCTCGACCTGACGCGCTCTGCCCGCCTCGGCGCACGGCAACTGAGAAACCTCGCGTGTATGAGAGAGCATGAATCCGCAGCGGTACGGCGGTCCGTCCGGGCTCGGGAACATCAGCATCAACGTCGGATAACGGCCCTGCAACTCGGTCGCTCCAAGCCGGACATTCTCATCGCTCCCCGCGAGATCGCGAGAAATATAGGCGACTTTCAGAAGCGGGTACGGCACCGAGAGCGGCTCGGGAATGCCGGTGGGACCAGGAGCGAGCAACAGCACCTGAGACTCCCGTCTTGCGAGATAAACCCTTAGAAGGGACTGCACACTGTCGGCCACAGGCTACGCGTCAACCTCCTTGGGAAGGGATGACAGCTGCAGCTTCGTCCAGAACTGTCTTACGCCAGCGGCGACCATTCCGGGACTTCTGTACGTTAAGGCGGCCAGCTTCACAAATAGCCCTTTGTAAGGCGCGCTCGTTCAACTGGTCGCTCCTCGTCATTGTTTTTCGTATTCGTGTTCAGCTGAGTTCCTGGGCGAGTCCGATGAGAAGCCCTTCAGGCCCGCGGATGTAACAGAGCCGATACGCGTCTTTATACTGACTACTTCGCCTACGAGCTGCTCGCCGCGTTTGCGGAGTGCCTCAAGCGTCTCGTCGATGTTGTCCACGGCGAACATGACGCGGAGGTAGCCTAACGGGTATTAACCTCGTCCAACCGAAAACCTCCGTTAAGCTGACGCAGCATCGGTTGTGTTCTGAACATTACGCATCCGGCTCACGTCAAAGTGGTACTTCCCGAATGGATTGATGTGCTTCCGGTACAGCGGTGTGGTGTGGTTCAGTATCTCCTCATCAATCGTGTGGCCCTCGGCGCGCAGTTGATCGATGATGGCCCCTATCTCGAGCGTGTTCCACGCCACGACAGCATTGTGCAGCACAGACAAGCAGCTGAACGTGTGGAGCTGGTCGCCGAACTCCCGGCCGCGCAACACGCCTTCCTTACCGAAGCACAGGAACCGGGAGAGATCGTGCGACGCTTCGCCCTTATTCAGCTCACGCCCCATTCGCCGCCGGTACTCCTCGTCGTCGAGCGTTTTCAGTATGTGAATCGTCTTGCAAACTCGGCCAATCTCAGCGAGCGCCCGGTGGATGCTGTTCTGTCGGGCATACGACCCAAGCCGTTGCAGGATGAGAGACGCTGAGACGATGCGCTCATGGATAGAAGCAATGACGCGTATGGTTTCGTCCCACGCCTGTCGGATGAGATGCGTCTTGACGGTTCCGGCGATGATCGGGTCCAGATTCGAATACTTCTGCTGGCGTTCGATTTTGTAGAGTGTCTGATCCTTGATGTCGCGGATCCTTGGCGCCAGCTCGAAGCCCAGCAACGCTGCTGTGGCCATGACCACCTCCGTATATCCGTGTGTGTCGGTGAAGCAGTTCTTCGGGTCGAGTTCGCTGTCGTGCTCCAACAGACCATCGAGGCTGAAGGCTGCTTCCCGGAGCCGGCATGGAATCGGCTGCTGATGCATCCGCAGGTAATTGTCGGCTGTGTGGGCGTACAGGGTGACTCCGCGGCCCGTGAGCACGTGGCTGCGGGCTTCCTCGCTCGCACGGAGCAGTTCCTCATATCTTTGCCGTGCTTTGTTGTGGATGCCAGTGATCAGCTTGTCCTGCATCTCAACGGCAGCATCGGTGGTTTCAGCGCGCGCTGCGTGCAGGAAGCACAGCACGATCGCTTCGCGTTTCACGGATGCAAAGCGACGGAGGCTCCACACGTCGTAGCGATACCCCCAGCTCGACAGCATGCGTCGCGTTGCCGGATGCACGTCGGACATTGCTGGCAGAGCTGTCAGGCCAAGCGAGCGGATCTCCGTCAGCCGCTCCAGCAGGTTCAGCAGTGCTTCCGGTGATTCTTTGCGTGCCATCGTTTTCAGTTGCTCAAGGCGTGACCTGAGCCGCGGCGCGCCGTCATTTCGCGCACCGTCAGACGCGGGAGTCGCAACCAGCGCAGCGATTTCTTCCGCCTGTGCCGTACTCAGCGATTGAGACAGTGTGAGATATGCCTGCTGCAGCGCTGTCTCGCGAGCGGCGGTTATGATGTCACGCAACGTCGTCCTACCGGGTCTGACAATGCGATGTTCGAGCAGCCATCGGCAGGCCGCGTTCCGGAGGGCCGTCGATCTCGGGAGCGCTTGCGCAACTTCGGATAGGTGCTTCAGCAGGTGTTCCCTTTCTGCCGGACCAGACCGGGTGAAGTTCAGAAACTGCCGGATCCGCTCCAGATGTTCGAATCGGGTTTTCTCGTTCTGTGGGTACTCGTCAATGCCCATCGGCAGGAATCCAAGCTGAGAGCAGATGGTGTCCAGAACGACTGTTGGCAGACCACGCGTGTCGGCAAGAAAGTATCCTCGCCAGCGGAGAGTGCACAGTTGTACAGCGAACCCGACTTTGTTGACGGCGCCACGGCAGCTTCCGACCTGTTCCCGATCCGCTTCCGTCAGCGTGAAGTGTTTCCGCAGGCTCTCTGGATCGATATCCTCCGGCAGTCGCTCCGGACTTTCAAGATCATTGCTATCCGGGCTTGCCGCCGTCCCGTTCGGGTTCACTTCTTCACCTGCCCGAGTGCTCGCACGTAGTTCTCACCGAGTCCGCGCAGGCTGGTTTCCGCATAGATCTGGGTCGTGGACACGTTCAGGTGTCCCAGGAACTTCTGCACCTGATCAATCGGGACCAGCCCGGAATCGAGCAGAATCGTCGCGATTGAGTGCCTTAGCAGATGGGGGCAGACCCGCTTCTCGATGCCGGTTGCACGCGCACAGTCCGTCACAACTGCCTGCACCGTCCGCGTGGAATACCGCGTGTGCCGGTTGCTTTCGAACAAGAAGCCCGACGACCGTCCGTTCAGGTGTGTGCGCAGTTCATCGGCGAGCGCCGGCAGGATCGGGACGTAGCGGTCCGCCTGACGCTTGGCCCGCGTGATATGGACCTGCGGCGGATCGCCGTCGAGGAGCAGGTCCTCCACGCGAATATGAACGAACTCATCCACGCGGGCGCCGGTCTGAAACAGCGTTTTGATCATCAGACCATACCTGCTTTTGCTCCGGTACGTCACCTGAATGAGCCGCTCGATTTCGCTGAGGTCCAGCCGCTGCACCGTCCTTTTTCGTGCTCGCGGCGGTTCAAGGCCGAGCTGGCGGCGGGCCTCTTCGACGACGTACTTCGTCTGGTCATACCCGAGATGGTGCTTGCGCCAGAGGCGGAGGGTTTCCTGAATTACGGATGCGAGAGATTGCGCATTCGCATTTTGACCACGCACTTTGCGCGATCCAGAAGGCTTCGGACGGCCCATGACCCCTCCGCCGGCCAGAATTTCTGCGCAGTAACCGCATTCCACGCAGTTCCAGATTCTATCGGAAGTTCAGCGTGGTGGATAGCCCCGCGATACGACAGCCCCACGATGCTCAGCGCGGGACCTTAGATTGGCCCAGAGTTGGAACACCGAACACAGGCAAAGGCCCGGCAATAACCAATATTGACAATCTTTGTCATCCGCGCTATCGTGGCCGTCAGGAGCCTCGCCATGAACGTTTCACTCACGCCCGAACTTGAAAAGTTTGTCACCGCCAAGGTCCGGTCCGGCCGCTACAACTCGGCGAGTGAAGTCGTGCGCGAAGCGCTGCGGGTTTTAGAGCAGCATGACCAGGCCCGCACGGCACAACTCGCGGAATTCAACGGTGAACTCAGCCGCCGGCTCGCGGCGCTCGATGTAGGCGAGACCGTCACACCGGCCGAGGCCCGTGCCCGCTTGCAGCGCAAGTCCGACCAGAGCCGGAAGCCGCGGTGAGCAGCTACGTTCTCGGGGCGGCGGCGGTCCTCGATCTTGAGGACATCTGGGATTACATTGCCCCCGACAGCGTTGACGCCGCCGATCGGTGGATTGCAAAGCTGTTCGACGCCTTCGAGAAAATTGCCAGCATGCCGGGCATCGGCCATAAGCGCGATGATCTGACGGAATATCCGGTCCTGTTCTGGACCGTTGGATCGTACCTCATCATCTACCGCGCTCGCAGAGACCAGCCTGTCGAGATTGTTGCCGTGACACAAGGCGCGCGTGACGTCCCGTCATTTCTGCGCCGACGGCTTAATTAACAAGCGGTGCCTGACTGCGCGTGCATTGAATATTGAATGATCCGCGCTGGAGGCCGATTCGCCCATTCACGATCGTGATAAGAGCGTGTTGGCAGTTTGCCGTGCGTCTGCTGCCAGAAGATGGACCATCTCATGGGCGAGTCCCCTGAAGGTGTCCGAGTTGAGCGAGCGCGGGTTAGCTATTCTTGGGTGTTGGGGAGCAACGGAACAGAAAACCGGTATAAGATCTCAAACGAAACAGAGTTCTGATTCCTGTTGCGCCGCGTTCGAACGAAAATCGCGCTTGAGCGGTCTCTCTAGAGCCTAAGCGTAGCGATCTCTCTGGGCGCGATTGAGGGTCGGGCGAACGCGGTCGCCCATCTCGCGCCCACCCGGCCATCTGGGTAACTACTCCGTTCAGTATCCGAGGTCGGACTTGTGCTGTGCCCACCAACCCTTCCAAAAAGCGACGATCCCAGGATTGCCCTCGATGGACTGCCGGTCCGCGGCCGAATTCCGAATCGTATCATCGGTTCGATACTTCCATTCGCCTGCGGCGGGCTGATTGTCAGTGGGATCGACGTTGTTCGCGAACCTGGCGATCCCTCCGACCCCCATCGCTCGGATCTGCGGGTCGGCATCGTCCAACAAAGCGACGAGGAAAGGCAGTGCTGTTTGAGTATGCATGCGCGCCAGAGCGATCGCTGCGGCGGAGCGGATGAGTTTATCCGTCGAAGCCGTTGTCGCCAAACGTCCCAATTTCGCGACAGCGGCGGGGCTGTCATTCGCGAAATAGAACTGAATTTCCTGCGCAACCGCTCCGATGGCCTGGGGACCGAGTGTTGATAACTGGGTCTGCACATCGTCCAGAACGGTGTCATCCCGATCGAAGACTCTGGCTCGCAGGCTTATCAAGCGCAGCCGCGGGTTTGGATCCGTTCGCAATTTGGCGAACATAGCTTTTAGAGCCGGGGACGGATTCTTGCGATATTCTCCGATGATATCGGTTGGCACCCGCATGTTATTCTCCTCCAGAACCGTCGCCACCTCTGCAATCACCATATCCAGAACGGACACCTGGCCATTGCCTGGCAGACTAACCGACCTTGGATTCCGGGATACGGGTATGAACGTGCTTCCGAAGTCCTGGATATAACCACTGATCGGCGGCATGATCATCCATGTGCTACCGGCGGCTGAACTCAGGAAAAACAGGCCGAAGTCATCCCCAGATTGCGGTGTATTCTTCGCGGCGTCGGAGCCGACGACCGCTTCGACGTTGATGAGGTCACCAGCTTTTAAATCACCTTTTATGACACGGGTGATGTATACGGTTGCTGCGACGCGATCATACAGCACCGTCCGTTGACGGACTTCGCCGACGATGATCGGGTTGGCGGCATTCGAGAGATCACGCAATGGCATCGGGGCCATGCCCGCGCCCATTGCGGGGCTGACGCTAAAGCAGGCGCTGAGGAGCGCTAATAATGCCGTGAAACTGGAAGTAACTCTTGTTATCATGTTGATCTCCATCGCCGCTTGGTTTGTTATGGGATCGCAGGGTTGACGATATCGGTGTGCATCCCCTGATCTCGGAATCGTTGATGAGTGTTGTATTGTATAGGGACGCCGCCGCCAATTTGACCTTGAGCCCCTACGCTGAACGTCTGCCGGGCATGGTGGACGGTTGTATAATCGGGTCCGGGATTCAACGGCGTTGGCGTGCATTGGCCGTTGATGCACCAGTCAGCGCGCGTGTAGAAGCCCATTGTGTCCGACCACTTTGAACCCGAAAACCACCAGTTCGGCGACGCCCCCAGCCAGGTTGCATTCGTGTAATCGTTCGACCACGATCCGAACGATTCGCTCATATAATACCCGTCCATCGGAGGATCGGTTGTACACATAGTCTGCGTTACATAGTTCAAGCGGGTCCACCAGCCGTCGTACCATGACTGGTCAGGAACCTGCCAATAGTAGCCCCAATCGTCATACGTTGCTGCAGTACTGTAAGGCGAGTTAATAAAGATCCAGAGTGGATCGGACAAAAAGCCGTTATAGCTGGTCTGCACGGTTACGTCGTAGACTTGGCATCCTCCACTACGTGCCGTGGCCGTAATCACTGGATTCTGGCAATTTGAGCAACTGAGCGTTGCCTTTGTCCCTCCAAGAACCCACGTCGGTGAGCCCGGCGCTCCGTTTGGGCTTCCAGGGATCAGGCTCGAACTAGCCGTGTACGCGTTGTTATAGAGGATTAACGCCCCGGACAAATCACGTCCCAAATAGAAAAGAGCGCGCGTGGAACCGGGTCCGTAGTCGGGTCGCGTCGGCCTCTGAATGGTCAGCGCGGTGCTCGGCAAGGCGCCTTGAGTCCACCCGATATAGTGAGGCGATTGATTCGAGCATTACGCTGGAGGTGAACCAATGGTAACTTTGATCGGCGTAAGTGCCCGGACCAAATGGCTGTAACGGGGTACTCAGATCTGATGCGACCAAGTAGCCTGGGCTCCCGTCGAAAGTGAAACCGCCGCTGATCCGGTTTCCGTTGAGCAATGCGTACGAGGTTATGTGCCCCGCCCAGTATTGAGCATTGTCGTCCGTGACCCAGCTTTGGCCATAAGTCTTGACGTGATTCCCATCCAGCCGGATGGGAAGATTAGACGATCCCCAAAAATTCGTCGTTCCGTAACAGTCGGCTAAGGCGGTGGCCCCAAATAGACCGAGTGACAACAATAGGACCCGCAGTGCGCGACGGAAAAGCGTGCACTTGCTATTGAACATTCCTCACCTCCGTCACCGTAACGCTAGCCCTGTACTGCTCGTTGATGTACCGCCTGACCGCTGCCCACCCCTCGGCGGAAAGGCTCCGCTGCAGTTGTTTGATTGCGGATTGAATCACCTCCGTACGCCGCTGCCGACTGTCGGCGTTCGTGGCGCTATAACCTCCTTGTATTTTAGCGACGAGCGGCGGGGCTGCCGACATCAGGAGATCACAATCCTTATCGCTGATTTTGAAAGTGCTGGCCACACGCTGACGCGCCGCACGCGCGATACCATCATCTGGGATCGCGTTCACGTCTGCGCCGATGCTTGCGACAAGCGCCAAGAAGCCGAAGTACTTCCGTCGAGCCGTCCTCGCGTGTTTCGTCCCGCACTACGGATATCCATTCATGGCGATCAGCTTTGTGTGCCAGCAGGAATGCGATGCCGTCGATCGTATTCGTGTCGGGTGATGTCGAGACCAACTGGATGTGTTCCAGGAATCGAAACAGGACTGCACGCTGATGCGAGTAGAAACGGGCCAGAAACGGCAAATAGTTGCGCCCCGACGTGGCCTCGTGGGCTTCGCACTGGGCCAGAATGCGATCAGCGTCGGGCTCCAGCACTGCGCCGATCGCGTTCAGACGCTCCTCCGCGGTTCCCCCGCTTCGATAGGCGAGCGTAACGCCGTGCAGGGTCACAACCAGCGAATCTGTCCGCTCGACGTGGTCAGCTTGGTGCTGGAGTAATGCGTCGTAAGCGTGGTTATGCAGTTTCTGTACGAGGCGGACAAACATGTCGGCGGCGTCATCGAACGCGCGCGCTGTTTGCACGAGCACAAGGGCGGCGGTAAGGGTCAGGCGCTTCGGTTCTGCGCAGTCGCGGATCGAACTGAGATCGAGTGACCGCGCTTCGGCGGCGAATTGTTTGACTTTGACATCGGGGAGACCGGCGAACACGTCGGGCTGGACCGAATGCGCGCGAAGCCATTCCAGATGTTCGAGGAAATCCCGTGTGTGCTGCGTCGTCGCCTGTTTCGGTTCGGTCTTCAGCCGATCCCATGAACTCTGTGTCCCCTCAGGCGGTCGCTCCAGCAATGTATTCAAAGCCGTCGTCGCTACAACGGAAAGGCGCTCGCGAATCTGAGTGTGGTAACCCTGATTGATCTCTGCCCGGGCCGATCGCGCCGTGCGCAACATGGTGGCGAACGCCGGCAGCTCGTAGCGGTTCCGAACCAGATCCTCGAGCGCAACGTTGATGATGTCGGCCAAATCGTCTCGGGTGCGCGCTGCTTCCCGGCAGGCATCGACCATTACCTTCTCGGATGCGTCGCACCATCCGCTCACGCCGACAAAGTCGCGGACCAGGGCTAGATGGCGCCGTCGGACGGAGCCGGCATCATAGGCGTCGAACCCGTCCGGTACGGTATCGTAGCCGCCGCAATGCGCGACATGTTGAAGGATGGGTTTAGGGACCTCGTTCATCATCACGAAGTACCCCAACCGCTGGAACGTCTTCAGCAGGACCAACAGTCCAATGCGCGGCACCGGTTCCCGAGTTCGTTGTTCCGCCCAGCCACATTCAAAGAGGTTCGGCGTGTAGACCTCGTCCAATTCCTTCGCTGACGGATTCGTCTTCAACCGCGGGTAGGCGGTATCGGTGATGCTGGGCATTTTCTATTCGGGTCCTCCGGACTTTGCGGAGCGGCGGAGGATTTGAAGCACCCCGGAGGCGGACCGGCGTTCATGATGCGCAATCTCGCGAAGGCTGAGACCCTGCTCACGCAAGGCGACGATGCGCAGCTCGGCAGTTCGGTCCTTTGGGCGGCCGAGCAATTTGCCCTTGGCCCGTGCATTGGCCAGGCCGGCCCGCACGCGCTCCACGATCATCTCGCGTTCGAACTCCGCGAATGAGCCGATTACGTGATAGAAGAGGCGGCCCATGGCAGTCGTCGTATCAATGTTCTGGGTGTAGCTGATGAAATCGATGCCGAGCGTCGAGAACTGTTGAAGGGCGGCCACCAGGATGCCCAACGAGCGAGCGAACCGGTCATATTTCCACACCAGGACGCAATCGAAATTCCGGCGGCCTGCATCTTCCATCAGCTCGCGGTACGCGCGGTCGTTCTGGCGCTTGGCTCGGCGGTGCTCGAAGTCGCCGCTGACGTGGTCGACGTACTCTTTATAAATAACGAACCCTCGCCGCGCTGCGTACTCGCGTAAGGCGAGCAACTGCGCCTCAGGATTCTGTTCACGCATGGACACGCGCGCATAGATGGCGACCAGTGTTGGTTTGCTCACGAAGCTGACCGGCTCTTTGTAGGGGAGGTGTGTTCATAATACTGTAGTTTTGTGAGCAGGTGAAACAGGTCGGCCCGATCGCCTATTTTCAATTGCTTCGGCGGATTGTGGAAACAGAGGTTTTATGAACACTACGAGCGGACATTGCCTCTCGGTATAAAAGTGACTTCGCGCGCTTATGCTGACGTTGGCAGCCACATGTCTTCTTATAGGGGGCAATCTTTCGTTGGACCCATGATCCAGCTTGATCCAGCTCTTTGCCATTGAATGGACATTCAGAATGCATTAAACTCAGAATGCATTAAACTTTCCAACGTGAAGGGCGGCTTTAAACCAGGCTGGGCAATTGCAATAAGGAGGGATCTAATTGCTCACAAGACGAAAGTTGCTCCTAACTGTCTGGCTGATTGTTGTCGCGGCGCTCACTGCACAAATCACTTGGGCGCAATGCAGCAGTTGGTACGATCTGCGGCCGCGCTTGAGCGGTCCACCCACCTGTATCGAGAGCCTGTTCTGTCCGGGCTACGGCAACGTCTGCGGAATCGGAATTTGCCAAAGTTGCGGCGCCTATGGCTGGTATCAAACGTGTATGGATGGCAATTTCTGTCGGTATTATACTTATTGTCAGGACTCGCTGGGATGCGCGTAGGGGTGTTCCAATGCGAAATTGCAAATTGTCTCTGATCATCATCGGCAGCACTGTCACGGTAATTGCGGGTTCTTTTCTAATCACTCGAGCGATACGGACAACCTCTATCGTTCGGGCTCAGACCTCTCAACTTCAGCCATTCACGATCAGGTACGAGGAGGTGACGCCGACTCTGGGCGGTTCACCAACTAAAAGGGCCACTGTGCTGATGCGACGATCGGACGGCGTGAAAGTCGAATCCTCTACCGCGCGCGGCCCCGACGGCAAAGAGTACCCTATGCGCGTGATTGAGAACCCTCTGACTGGGACGCGGAGTGTACTCAATGGTCTCATTGAGGCGAAGACCACATACCAAATGTCGCGCAGCAGTATTCTCGGGCTGACGCAACCTCCGGCTGACTGTGGGTCCGATCCAGCAAGCGAACGCAAATCCATGCTCGGGTACTCGATGGTTCGGCATAGCGTGGCAGTCCCGAACCTTCAAAAACACCACCAGGAGTTTTGGCGCGCGCCCGAACTCGCCTGTGAAATCATGCAGTATACGATGAGTGTTGCGGGCCCAACCGGCGCCGAAATGAAGCTGATGGAGAAGAACGCCATCTCCGTAGACATCGGCGAACCGGATCCGTCCGCGTTCGAAATACCCGATTGGCCCGAACGGAGCCCGTCGGAAGTGGCCGCGACATTTGAGAAGAAGTTCAATCTTCCCAAAGCTCCGACCGACACCGCGGGGCTCGACCACGCATATAGGCCACAGCCGCGTCCGATTCAATAGACCGGCACCCGGTCGCACGTCGAACGAGCATCGCAGTGCGGCCGGGGGCGGTCCCCCTTCTCCATCTCTGAGGGATCACAAAACCCTATGCCATGGGGGACACCGTCGGATCATTGCAACTTCTGGAGTGATCTGAACGTTTTTTCCAAAACATTAAGCACCGTGTGACGATTTCACCAACATCCTTACCTCTACCCTGGAACGCCGCAAACTCTCTGCCTCGCCCGGTCTTTTTGCGGCGCTTCGGTGGAGTATTGTTACTTGGCGTACCGAACGAACCGGATTCGAAGGAATGCGCCTTCGTTATACCGGTTTTCTGTTCCGTTGCTCCCCAACACCCAAGGACACCCTGAGAACGATTCGCGCGAAATCCTCACTCAGGGCTTAATCTTGGGTGCGCGGCACACCATTGACCGTCCGGACAGCGATCGACTACATCGACCACATAGGCGGCGGCCAACATATAGAATCCAGTTATGACGACGGCGTTCAGCCGGTCCAGCCTTTGCGCCCTGTTGCTCTGTTGCGTTTCCTCAGGACAGATCAAGCGCATCGAGCCGCGCTGGGTAGTTGTCAGCCACCCGTTGAAGTGGGAAGCGCCACCGCCGGAAATTGAGAATCGAACATTAGCAGCTTCAGCCGGGGTTATGGTTCTATATCCGAACGGCAACTTCGGCGAAGTCTGGGGTACGTTGTACCGCGTCAAGGGTGGCCGAGTGAGCATCTCACGTGGCGACAGCCACGTTGTTCGGGTTGGGACGTGGTCGAAGACCGGGGATCGGATAATCGTTAAGGCGCGGGTCGTCTACACCGATGCGCTTCAAATTGGGAAACCCATACCGGGTCCGGAAACGACTCTGACGATAAAGAAGCCGCACGGGGTAGATGTGTGGCGCGTCGAAAGCTCAAATCCTGCATCTGAGTTTCGACGTCTACCGGAACTCAGAGACATGGACTTCCTCGCTGCCATGATCGCCTGCGACCGCTCGTTCTGGGATGGGGAAAAGTGGGTCGAGCCTGCGCCGTTACCCTGTACTGAAAAGAGGTAGGCCGCCGTTCAGTCGTGCGCGCTGTTCAAGCGAGCGAAAGAGCGGATCGATTACGGCCAGTGGAGAAGAGAGGCGTTATCGTAGATTGGCCGATTCACCCGAGGCCACCTTCTCGCGACGATCGAGCCCGGCTATTTTCAATCGGTTACAGTGGTCAGCCGATCGCAAGCAGTCTCCGGACTGAGCTTCTACTAATTTCCAGCCTTTTTGCGATTTCCCGTTTTGACACGCCTTTCCGGAACAGCGCCTTAATCTTGCGGACGTGCAACGCGGCGGTCGGAGGCCTGCCATGAGGTCTTCCCTCTTTCCGGGCCTGCGCGATGCCGGCCTTCACCCGGTCCCGTAGAATGTCCCGTTCGAACTCGGCGAACACGGCCAGCATTCCGGCCAGGGCCCGCCCGCTCGGCGTCGTCAGGTCGAGAGCTTCGCTCAACGAAACGAAGCCAACTTTCAGTGACGACAACTCCTGCAACGTGTTCACGAGATCCACCAAGGACTGCCCCCAGCGGTCGAGCCGCCAGACGACCACAAGGTCAATCTCGCGCCTTCGCGCGGCAGCCAACAGGTCCTCGCGCTTTTGCCGGAGTGTCGCTCCCGATCCGATATCCTTCACCTCCACGGCGATCTTCCAGCCGCGCTTCCGCGCGTAGTCACGCATGGCGGTAAGCTGCATCGGCAACGTTTGCTGGTCATGGGTGGAGACCCTCGCGTAAAGCCCTGCACGAGGTGTTTTCTCCCCCTGGCCAAAAACCCTCTTCCGCGATGCCCTCGAAATAGGGGATTTTTCACTGCTTTTGGGCATCGGATCAAGTATGGCAGAAAACTAAAGTTTTATGCCATATGGTAAGCTCATCTGATCTTGCCATGATCAGCCCCACCGATACCGCCTATCCCGTTTTGTCGGCCAGTCCGTCGGCAGGTGAATTGACGGACGCCTTCACGCCGGACGTGTTCGAGTTGAAGTTCGCGGAAGAACGGACCCGCGAACCAGCACCCCGCGTTGGCCTGCTGACATTGCTGAAGACCTTTCAGCGCCTCGGCTACTTCGTAAAGCTCGCCGATATTCCGCGGTCGATCATTCGAAAGATTGCGCGGACAGCCGGTTACGACGACATCCCTGAGGGGTTGGAGCGTTACGACGAAACTACAGTCCGAGTACGCCACATGGCGTTCGTACGGGCGTGGATCGGCGTGTCGGCCTTCGACCGGGCAGCGTTCAAGACCGTCGTGAAATCGTGTGTGGAAGCATCGCGCGTCCGCGAAGATCTGGCCGACATTATCAATATCGCCATTGAGGAGTTGTTGCGGAAGCTGCTATGAATTGCCGGGCTTCACGACGTTATTCCGCGCCGCGCGCTCCGCTCGAGCGACGGTCAACTGGTCCTACTACAGCCGCATCAGCCAGGCCCTTGATTCACCGACAAAGGCGCGTATCGACGCTCTGTTCGAGAAGACGGAGGAAACTCGCCAGAGTCCGTGGGAAACCGTCAAAAACGAACCCGGTCAGCCGACCGTCAAGAGAGTCAAACGCTTTCTGAAAAGTGCCCGCTGGCTGAAAGAACAGGCGGCCGATCCCAAAGCGTTCGCCGGGATTCCCATTGTGAAATTGCAGCGGTTCGCGATCGAAGCTCGCGGCCTCAATGCGGCGCGGATGAAGGAAGCACAGCCGGACAAACGATATGCTTTTGCCGTCGCGTTGATCCACCGGCAGCGGGCGCGGGCTCTGGACGATGCTGCCGACATGCTGATCCGTCTGGTTCAGCGGATGCAGAACACCGCCAAGGAGAAACTCCTGCTGCTCCAGGCCGCTCATGTGAAAGATTCCGGGGATTTGGCGGCGACGTTGCGCGACGTAAGTTTGGCGTACCTGGGCGAGGGATCAGAAGCCCAGCGGCTTCAAGCCATAGGGCTACTCCTTGGGCCCGACGTCCAACAACTCGTGCAACGCTGCGAAGAACATGTCGGGGTGGCGGCCGGCAACCACTTTCGGCTTCTGCCCCAGTGCTTCGGTCATCCCCGGCAGGCACTCCTGGCGTTACTGGAAAATCTGCCGTTTTGCCCCACATCACAGGATCACAGCGTCGTGGATGCGGTTGCCTTCGTGCTTGCCAATCAAAATAGTCGCTCGGCAAAACTTCTCGTTGCCGGTGATAGCCACCGGGGGACGCTCGACGTCAGTTTCGTCAGCGACGCGTGGTGGCCGCTCGTGACAGGGCAAAGGACCAGATCGGCGGCGGTTGCTCATGTGGACCGGCGGCTGTTTGAACTGTGTGTGATTACCCAGGTCGCCAACGACCTCAAGTCTGGAGACCTGTGTATTCCTGAAGCCGACAAGTTCCGGGACTACCGGCTCCAACTGTTGTCATCGGAGGAAGTTGAACGTGAGTTGACCAGCTACGGGGACCAGGCCGGCATTGCAACCGGTCCTAAAGCGTTCGTAACACAGCTCCGCAACCAATTGGAACAGCGTGCGCGCGCAACGGACTGCGGATTCCCAGACAATCCTTATCTTCGCTTCGAGCATGGTGAGCCGATCCTGACGCCCGTCGAGGCGGCGCCTGACCCTGAGGGGCTGGACCACGCCCTTTCGCTGATCAAAGAGCGTCTGGAACCGATCGAAATTCTCGACGCCTTCGTTGACACCGAACACTGGCTCAACTGGACTCGCCACTTCGGTCCGATCTCAGGGCTCGAAAGCAAGCTCAAACGGGCGCGCGAGCGATACTTGCTGACGGTCTTCTGTTATGGCTGCAATCTGGGGCCCGTACAAACGGCCCGGTCAGTTCGTGGCGTAAACCGGTTCCAACTCGCGTTTATCAACCAGCGTCATATCACGGAGCAGTTCTTGAATGACGCAATCACGACCATCGTAAACGCGTACGTCCAGTTCCCGCTCCAGAGGCTGTGGGGTACGGGGCAATCCGCCTCCGCCGACGGAATGAAATGGGATCTGTATCCGCAGAACCTCATGGCGGAGTATCACATTCGCTACGGAGGATACGGTGGCGTCGGTTATTACCTGGTGGCGGACAACTACATCGCGCTGATGAGCCGGTGGACCACGTGCGGCTCGTGGGAAGGCCATGCCATCCTCGACTTCCTGAAGGAGAATGAGTCCGATGTGAAGCCGGACACCATCCACGCCGACACGCAAGGACAGAGCACCGCGATCTTCGGGCTCGCATACCTGCTGGGCATCCAGCTCCTGCCGAGAATTAGAAACTGGAAGGGAAAGGATTTTTATCGCCCCTCTCCCGAGACCCGCTTCGAACATATTGATTCGCTCTTTACGGCGCAGGTGGATTGGAATCTGATCGAGACCATGCGGCCGGAACTGCTAAGGGTGGCAGTTTCGATCAAATCCGGCGCAATCCTGCCGTCAGACATCTTACGGCGGCTCAGCAGCCATTCACGCAAGAACAAGCTGTACTTCGCGCTTCGAGAATTGGGGCGGGTCGTCCGTACCATGTTCCTGCTACGCTACGTTTCCCAAGTGGAACTGCGACGCACCATTCAGACGGCCACCAACAAGAGTGAGCGGTTCAACGAGTTCGTACAGTGGATTTCGTTCGGCGGCGATGACGTGATCGCCGAGAATGTTCGCGATGAACAGCGCAAGTTCATCAAATACAACCACTTGGTAGCCAATATCCTAACCTTCCACAACATCGTCGCGATGACCAAGGCCGTCGACCGGTTGAAGGTGCAGGGCCAGGAGGTATCCGACGAAGTGCTGGCGGCGATCAGTCCTTATCAGACGTCGCACATCAATCGGTTCGGTCAATACCAGCTTCAATCCCGGCGGGCACCCGAGCCATTGCCATTCGTCCGCAAACCGCCGAGGAGCGAGATGACAGCCGTTTCGCCGGGTTTAGCCGCCGGGGGCGCCGTTCATTAAGGTGTGAGTGAGGATTTCGCGCGAATCGTTCTCAGGGGTGGTATTGGTTGACTCCGGCTTCCCGTTTCTCTTCATCGCCAAATCCTACGTCCGCCCAGCATCAGTATTTTGACCAAACGACCACCCTGTCGACGGCCTATGGCGTCAAATACAACGAAGAAAAGCGATGAGATCCTGCTTCTGCTGCTCCGTGAAGCCTATTGAAAACCGGTTATCGTAAAAGCGCACGACATCGGCGAGTGTGGCGGCCGAACCATCGTGAAAGTAAGGTGCCCTGGTCGGAACAGCTCGCAGCACGGGACCTTTGAACTTACCGATGTCGCTCCATTTTCCGGTAATCAGAGCGCGCCCGGGATCGGTCGTTCGCACGATCGCTCCAGTGGTGCTGTTGCGAAGTGTATAGAGTGGCATATCGGGCGTTCGACGACTTTCGTCTGCGATCCCGATATTCAGGGCCATCGCGATCGAGTGATTGCCGACATTGGGCGCGTCATGGCAGGTGGTGCAGGTACCCTGGATGACCGGCTGGTCAAGTGCGTCGTTCAGCCCGGATACGCCCTTCAACGCAATGGCATGTGTGTTGAAGATCTGCTCGCCCCGTGCAACAGCTTCACGCGCTGCATTCCGACTTTGAGTATCGCCGAAATCCGCAACGTCGGCACCGTTCAGGGAAGTCCATGAAGTAAATAGCTGCATGGCAGACGAGTTGAATGTCGTCCCTTTAGGATTGAGACCGATCGGGTCGTTGATTCCGATATAGAATTCCTGCGTTGCGAGAGCTTCCGGCGTTCCGTTTGTACCTCGCGCACGCAACGAGCCGGCGTCCCTGTCCCACGTCTGTGTTGTGTGTAGGCCCATAAGAAACTCAACGATGGAGGTTAATTGCGAGTCGGTGGGTGCTGCGGTTGCTTGCGCGTGACCCAGAACGGCGCCTGCAGCCTGCTTCTTCAGATTCGCTTGCAAGTCGTCTGGCCCGTGTATTGGCTGAAACGTGTTTCGGCCATCCCACATCACGGTACTGAGGAAACGAACGTTGGCGCCGGGGAGAGGTCGGCGGAAGAGCGACAATTCTGACTGCGTGGCGAAGTTATAAGGATCCTGTACCTCCGTGAGGGTGAACTCAGCGTTCCGAGGCATCGGAAGGCCGACCCGAATGACACCTTTGGCAAGGAGCATGCTGTACGCGGCACGGCGCTTCTCGACGGTGCTGACGTCCGCCAAAGGACTGTTCGCTCCGTCGTTGATTCGGAACACTGGAGCAAGGCCGGCCGATTGATCGAACCGTTGCTGGAGATGAGAAGGTGTAATGCTCCAGCCCTGATCGGGCTGATGGCAATCGACGCAGGCCCGCCCGTTCGTCCCAAGACTCTGGAAAAACGGATTGCTCCGATCTATCGGACCGTCTATGGAAACGGAGGTCGCGATCCCCGTCTCGTTTGCGGTCGTCAGCGTTCGCTGTGGTTCCGAACCGGACGCCGACGAAGGCGTCCCCAGATGGACAGCGCCTGCGATCATTACGGCGAGGGCGGAGGCTGGAAACCCGACTTGGAACAATAAAATCGTTCCCCTCATGTACGTGGTCCTTTCAACAGCGGTCCCCTGGGTCAGTTTGCTGGACCAAGCTCACGTTTGCTGCTGCGTACAGCACATTCAAGAACTTGTTCGGTAAGCGCCGCGAACATTTCTAACTAAGCTGGCCACCAGCGTGCACGGTTGCACGCTGGTGGGTCCTAACTAACTCAGGGTTGGTTCGCTTCGCAGCGAAACAGTTACGGTACCGGCGGAGCCGGAATCACCGGCGTTCCATTTCGGTAAGCCGATGCCGACACCGCGCTCCCATGGAAAATGGTGGCCGCGGGTAGCTGAACCAACATGACCTTCTGGTCACTAATAGCGGCTGTCAGTTGGGCGATCGTCGTGATATGGGTCGACGCCGATGCCATGTTCGTGAAGAGCACCACCACGGGCTGCCAGTTAACGTGAAAGCCGCCCATCGTTGGATGTGCTGCGACCAGATGATCGTGCCCCCATACTCCATCGCCGTACACCAAAGGGACCGTGGCTTCAGCCAGCCCCGAGACCGCTGGACTGTGGTCCGGACAATTATCCAACGGCTGATGCTGGCAGTTCACGGTTCCGATCGCGTAGCGAACCGCGGACGGGTAAACGATCAGGTATAATGGTGCCACCGTATCGTCTGCGTTCGCTTTCTGTGAAGCCTTCTCGGGTGTTAACAGATACGTCAAGCTTCCGTCGTTATAGTTGTACGCCGGCTCGACCACGCTTTGTCCGAACGTCACCTCTCCACTCGGAAGCTGATCGGCTCCGGCCGCTGTACCAGCGAATGCGAGCATCAGGGTAATGCCGCAGACCGCCATCCCAGGTCGGCACGTATTGCCGGCTACTGATTGATTCATGTAAACTCTCCTTGCGCTCCAAGCTACTACCGAAGGAGCGGACGAGCAATGAGCAAAGTGAAGCAAAGTCGTTCGCAAACCCTATAGAACAGGAAAGTACCGGTTTGAAGCCTCACTCAAACGCTCAGAATATGCCCGATGCGTATGCGGACCGCGCCCCAGAAAATGGTGGAGCGTCGTCTCCTGATTCCGATCCGAACGGCCTCGGCAGCCGGCTCGATTCCTGGAAGGAGATCGCAGGTTACTTGAAGCGGCATGTGACAACAGTGCGGCGTTGGGAAAAGCAGGAAGCGCTCCCGACCCACCGACACATCCACTCGAAACTCGGGTCTGTATACGCCTATACAGGCGAGCTCGATCGGTGGATGGAGACCCGTCAGCCACAGGGCAGCAGCACCGCTCCTGTCATGCTGCCAACTGCTGGTAGTCATGTGGTGTCGGCGCACCTTCCGCCTCCGCCGGAACTGATGAGTCCACCTTGCTGGCCCGTTAATCTTATCGGGCGCGCCGACGAGATGGAGTTACTACGTGCAGCTCGGGTAATTACATCTGGAGGACAGCTGCAGCTAGTTTGTATTACAGGTGAACCCGGGCAGGGCAAAACCCGGCTCGCGCTCGATTTTGCGCGCGAGGTGCAAACAGATGCGACGATTTTGATCGGACGATGCGACCGGGAAGCAATAATCCCATTTGCGCCCTTCGTATCGATGCTTGAGCAGTTGGTTCGAGCTACCGCTCCTGCGGATTTGCAGCAGCTCTTGGAAGGGCTAACAGGAAGCAATGAACTCGCGGAACTGGTACCCGGAATTTGTCAACAAACTCAGTCTGTTCGGCCGCCTTTTCAAACGAATCTTGAAGGCCGCCGCTTCCGGATGTTCGAAGCATATACCGAGTTGCTGCGGGCGACATCGAAGGACTGCCCCATGCTCCTGGTTTTTGAGGACTTCCACTGGGCCGACCGAGGCTCCGTCCTCCTGCTACGACATCTGATTCGGTCCGCCCGCGACGCACGCATCTGTGTCGTTGTGACGTACAGTGAAAGTGAGTTGCAGCCGTGCGGTTGGTTGCAAGGCATCCTCGGTGAACTCCAGCGAGACTCGGGCGCCCGTCGAATTACTCTCGGTGGTTTGTCGGAAGATGAAACGCAGCTCTTCATCGAATCCTGGATCGGGCAACACGCGCCCCCAGCTCTGACAGAGTTGTTATTCAGGCAGACGGAAGGGAACCTGCTTTTCCTCGTCGAGGTATTCGCCGATCTCGAGGCGACGGGGCGGCTCGCCCAGCTTAAGGGTTCGCAACTTTCCTTCGGTGTTGCCCGTGTTGATGTGCCTCAGGGGATTCGCGAACTGATCGGACGCCGTTTGGCGCGGTTGAGCCCAACGAGCAACAAGCTGTTAACCTTCGGAGCGGTTGTCGGTCGAACGTTTAGTTTCTCCCTGATCGAGGACCTGGTAGGTCTCGACGAAGATGACGTGCTGGACGGCCTCGAGGAAGCAGTCGCGGCCAGGATCATCGTCGAAGAGCCGGAAGCGCCGGGCTGTTTTTCGTTCGCGCACATCATGGTTCGGGAAACTCTCTACAAAGGCATGACTGCAGCTCGCCGCATTCGTCTGCATCGACGAGTCGGCGAACTACTCGAAGGGGGGGCCGAAGCTGACAAATGGGCACTTGGTGAGCTTGCGTATCATTTTGGAAATGCGGCGGCTGAGAAGGGTGCGGACAAGGCAGTCCATTACGGGATCCGCGCCGGTGATTGCGCCTTAGCCGGACTGGCGTTCGAAGAAGCTGCCCGATACTATGGCATTTCCCTGCACGCATTAGACGTGGGATCGCCCAGCGCTAACCTTGCGGACAAACGCTTTGAAATACTCAGACTACGCGGACGATGTTTCTGTCAGGCAGGACAATGGGAATTGGCGAAAGCCGAGTTCGAGAAGGCGCTCGCCCTCATAGGCGGTCTGGAACAGGTGAACCGTTGCGAGTTGCTCATCAATCTCGCGGAGACTTCGTTTTGGCTGATGGACGTTCACGCTGTGCGGAGATTTGCAAGCGAGGCTCGGCTACTTGCTGATCAAATCAGGCGTGAGGATTTGTGGGCAGACGCCAGCGCTTGGATAGCCAGCGCTGAGGTCGCTGACGGAAATGTGCTCGGAGGGGTAGACATGGACCGTCAAACCCTTGCACGAGTCGGGGCAATTCGATCCTTTGCTCTGGCGCGAGTCCCGCTGTCGTTGTACTGGGCAGGGCGAACGATCGAAGCGGTCGAACACGGTGCACAAGCGGTGGAACAAGCCCGCAGGTCCGGCGATGCAGGTTTCCTGATGTACGCTCTCCAGCACTACGGCCTGACTCTCTCAGGGGCGGGACAGTATGAGAAATCGCTGAACATATTTGAAGAGGCACGCGCGTTTGGGAGAAGTTGCGGCATGCTTCCACTGCTTGCGCGGGCGACCTCCATGTCAGTTGCCCCGCTGCTCAGCATCGGCGACTATGGCGGTGCAAGGGATCGTGCACTGGAAGCACGAGAAGTGGCGTATCGAGTCGATTTCACGCCTGCACTCGTGAGTGCTGGAATTGATCTGCTAGTTGTCTCCGCACGGTCGCACAGCGCTGAAAGCTCCCAGTCACTGATCAGCGAAGTTGAAAAAGGCGTGCAGCAAGCCAGGGGATGGCACGCATGGAAGTGGAAACTGCGCCTTGCGGAGGTACATGCAGAGTTAGCTCTGGAATCCGGCAGGTTAAGCGAGGCGATACGATACGCCCATGATGTTGTTCAGCAGAGCCGGTTACACGGCCGCCTCAAGTACGAGGCGCTGGGGCTGGTGGTGCTGGCGCGCGCACGAAACCAGCTTGGAATGCGGGACGCCGTAACAGATGCTCAGGCCGCGGTGAAAGTGGCCCGTCGACTCCGTGATCCTGCAATACTGCTTCACTGTATCGCCGTTCTCCTGGAGGTCGACGGCAACGACGCCCTGCTGCTTTCCGCACGAAACATAGTAGATGATCTGATTGGAGCGATCGCACAAGACAACCTTCGAAAGGCTTTTCTGAGGCTCGTAGAATGTCAGATCCGTCCAGTGCGGATTCCGAGCCATGAAAATCATCATTCCGAGCTGAAGAAAATCATCGATCCGAAGTGAACGCGATTGTGTATTCCGAGCTGATGACGATCAAGAATCGCCTCCACCTCGGAACGCGTGATCGCGTTGACCTCGGAATGGGTGATCGCGATCGCCTCGGAATCCGGGAGGCGCTGGACATCAAACAAGGTAGGCTGATTCTGTTTCGAACAAAGGAGAATCAGCTTGCCGGAACAGGCTCTGTCCATGCGCAAGATCCGCGAGGTCCTGCGACTGTCCGCTCTGGGGCTGGCCCAGCACCAGATCGCCCGCAGTTGCTCGATCGTCCAAAGCACCGTCCACAAGTACCTCAAGCTGGCCGAGGCCGCCCAGATAGGCTGGCCGCTGCCGGAAAACCTCACCGACCGTCAACTGGATGAACTCCTGTTCGGCAAACGGGCCGCCCCGCCCAGCCGCCGGAGCCATCCGGCGCCAGACTTTCCGGCCATCCGCAAGGAACTGGAAACCCACAAGGACCTTACACTCGAGCTGGTCTGGCGCGAGTACAAACAAGCGCAGCCCGACGGATACCGGTATTCGCGTTTCTGCGATCTGTACCGCGAATGGTGCGGCGCTCAGAAGCTCACACTCCGTCAGCAGCACACTCCCGGCGAGAAGCTATTCGTCGATTACGCTGGCGCCACAATCCCCATTCACAACCGCGAAACCGGCGAAATCCATCCGGCTTCTGTCTTCGTCGCCGCCCTGGGGTACAGCAGTTACACCTTCGCCGAGGCCACCTGGAGCCAGGAACTGCCTTGCTGGATCGCCTCCCACATCCACGCCTTCGAGTACTTCGGCGGTGTGCCTGCCATCCTAACTCCGGACAACCTGAAAAGCGGAGTTCACAAGGCCAGCCGCTATGAACCGGATCTGAACCCCACCTACAACGACATGGCCGCCCACTATCAGGTGGCGGTTCTTCCCGCCCGTCCGAGAAAACCACGGGACAAGGCGGTCGTGGAGAATGCCGTTCAAGTGGTCCAGCGCTGGATCGTTGCCGCCCTGCGCAAACGCACTTTCTTCGGCCTGCATGAGTTGAATCTGGCCATTGCCGAACTGCTGACCGCGCTCAACAACAAACCGTTCCGCAAACGCGAAGGTACACGGACCAGTCAGTTTGCCGCTTTTGACAAGCCGGCGTTGCGGCCCCTTCCCGCCGAACGCTACGAGATCGGTGAGTGGCGCAAACTGAAGGTCGATCTGGACTACCATGTCTCGCCTGACGGCCACTTCTACAGCGTCCCTTACCAACTGACCGGCAAGCAGGTCGACATTCGTCTCACCGCGACGGCCGTTGAAGTCTTTCATGAGGGACTGCGTGTGTCCAGCCATGCGCGCAGCTATGTGCGCGACCGGGCCACTACAGTTACCGAACACCAACCGAAAGCTCACCGCCAGTACCTGGAATGGACTCCCTCGCGGCTGCTCAACTGGGCCGGCTCTGCGGGTCCCCATACCGCCGAGCTATTCCACCAGATCTTGGTTACCAAACCGCATCCCGAGGTCGGCTATCGTTGCTGTCTCGGTCTGGTCCGGCTCGGCGAGAAACACACCATCGCCCGGCTGGAAGCGGCCGCGGCCCGCGCCCTTCACTATGGCGCCTACTCGTTGGCTCATGTTGAATCGATCCTGAAGCACCATCTCGAAAACGAGCCGCTTCCGGACACCACGCCACCTTTGCCGCCGGTTCTCGAACACTCCAACATCCGCGGTGCAGCGTACTTCAACTCCATTCAATGAGGCCCTCCCATGCTCAACCAACAAACCATACATAAACTCCTCGTCATGCGTCTGAACGGAATGGCCGACGCGTTCCGTCAACAACTCGAGCAACCCGGCCTTGCGAGCCTCAGCTTCGAAGAACGTTTCGGTCTGCTGGTGGACCGCCAGTGGGACTGGAAGGAGAATCGCGCATTGGCACGCCGCCTGCGCAATTCCAAGCTGCGGACCACCGCCTCGGTGGAAGATATCGATTACCAGAAGCCGCGCGGACTGAACCGCTCACTCCTGCGCAGCCTGGCGTCGGAATCCGAATGGGTCAAGCAGCATCTCAATATCCTGCTCACCGGCGCCACCGGCCTGGGAAAGAGCTGGCTCGCTGCGGCCCTGGCGCACAAGGCCTGCCGCGACGGCTACACGGTCTACTACGCCCGCGCATCACAATTATTCCGCGAACTCGCGCTGGCTCACGCCGACGGCAGTTTCAGCCGCTTCCTGCGCAGGCTGGCGCTCACCGACGTGCTGGTGGTCGACGACTTCTGCATGTCGCCGCTCAGCGAAATCGAACGCCGCGACTTCCTGGAGATCTGTGACCACCGCTATCAGACCCACTCCACCGTCCTCACCTCTCAGGTCCCGGTGCTCGATTGGCACACCCAGATCGGCGATCCGACGGCCGCTGACAGCATCCTCGACCGCCTGGTGCATAACTCACACCGCATCGAGCTGACTGGCGAATCCATGCGCAAGAACCGGAGCGGCAAGGAGACGGTATGAACGAAGGCGATCTCAAATTGAAACATCCCAGCGGGTTCTTTGCCGCCGGAACCGAAGTGCGCGACGCCATCGCGCTGCTGTCAGACGGCGGGTTCAAAGTATTCGTCTACGTCTGTCTCCATGCCGACCGGCGCACCGCTCAACTTCGTTTTCGGATGGCTGAACTGGCCAAGGCCGTCGGGCACAGCACGCGCTCCTTAACGACTTACCTGGATGAACTGAATCGCATCGAGGTGGCTGCGGTGTACCGCGCCTCCAACCAGCACGAACTCGGACGCATCGAGATCCGGGACCGCTTCTGGCCGTATCAGAAGGAGTCTGGCGATTCCACGGTGGATCCGGAGCAGGCGCAGTATGTAGCACGGGTGCGCGCCTGGTTCCTCGAACAGGCGTGCGTAACCTCGGTGTTCGGAGCAGCCGACGAGAGACTGGCGGGCGAGTGGTATCGGACGGGGATCTCGATCGACGTGGTTGGCCGGGCGCTGCTGTTAGGTTGCGCGCGAAAGTACGTCGCGCTATTCAATCACCAGGGCGGCTCGCCGCTGACCAGCCTGCATTACTTCTCGGACATCGTCGAGGAGACCGCCGCCATGGAACTCAATCTGAACTACTGGCGATATCTCGCGGCGCGCGTCAAAAAGATGGATACCCAGTGGCGTGCTCAAGCAAACTTTGCGCGACCAGCGGAGCCAAAAACGGCAGAAACGAAATAATGCTGCCCTGTTTCCCCCTCCTTCTTGACCCATGACGATCACCTGCTCCACAATGCTTTCGACAGCGTCTCCCGGCCAAGCGGTGATCGTCATCAGTTCGGAATGAATGATTTTCTTCATCGGAATCCGCAACCGTCGACGATTACCACGGGAGCCTGACCGATAACTTCAGTTACTCAGGCTTTCTGGGCTTGACTCAAGACAGGGGGCCGGGCCAAACGGTGATTCGAGTTCTACCGTATATGACACCTACGCACGGCCCTCGACGAAGACGTCAGAGACGGGAGCGATCACTTCCTATTCGTATGCGAGTAGCGCGCCGTGGACGGTGACATCGACGACGAACGGGCGTTGGGTAAAGAAGACGCTGGACGGATTCGGGCGCGTGGTGAAGGAGGAGGCAGGGACAGGAAGTACGACGGTAACGGTGAAGGAGACGGTATACGAGGCCTGCGCATGTTCGCCGATTGGGAAGGTAACGCAGGTATCGATGCCGCACGCCTCGGGAGCGGGCGCGGTGTGGACGACCTACACGTACGATACGCTGGGCCGGACGACGCGAGTGACGAACCCGGATACGAGCCACAAGGATTACGAGTATGTGGCGAACACCGTCAAGGTAACGGACGAAGCCGGGAAGTGGAAGAAGTACTGGATGGACGCGTTGGGGAACCTGACGAAGGTGGAGGAGCCGAAGGTATCGACAGACGCGTTGCAGGCGGGAAACTACATCACGACGTACGCTTACGATCTGCTGAATCACCTGACGACGGTGACGATGACACGAGGGGACGGAGCCAACGCGGTGACGCAGACGCGGACGTTCAACTATGGGAGTCCCCCAGGAGCGTTTCTGCTGAGTGCGACCAACCCGGAGAACGGGACCGTGAGCTACACCTACAACGCGGACAAGACGCTGGCGACGAAGACGGATGCGAAGAATCAACAGACGCAGTACAGTTATGACAGCTACAAGCGGGTGACCCAGGTGCGGCACTATGCCGGCGGAGTGGAAGACGTGACGGCGCGAGTGGATTTCAGTTACGACACGAATCCCTACAATGGGAGTTACTCGCAGTATACAGCGGGAGATTGACGGCGCGGCAGTACCAGGTGAACGGAATGACGTTCACGGAGATGTACTCGTACACGCAACCCGGACAAGTGACAAAGAAGAAGATGCGGGTGGCGAAGTATTTCGATCGGCCGTATCCGTATCAGGGGATGTGGGCGCAGGCGGAGTTGGAGGGTCGCCAGGAGTACGACAACGAAGGCAGAGTGACAAGGATGACGTACCCGGCGGCGACGGGCGGCGGAGGGCAGAGTTATGATTACGGCTACGACGGAATGGGCCGGTTGAAGACGATGCAGGATCCGAACGACCCGTTTCATGGATCAATTATTTCGGATGCTACGTACGGGCCGGCGGGTGAGATGTTGACGATGAGTGGAGTAGTGAATGAGACTCGTACCTACAACTCGCGGCTGCAGTTGTCGACTTTCAACAGCACCACTTACAACTACGGGACGACGGCGAACAACGGGCGGATTGTGAGTGAGACGAATTCGGTATCCGGGGAGACGGTGACGTACCAGTATGACGAGTTGAACCGGTTGTTGAAGGCGGAGACGGTGGCGACACCCGGATGGGGCCAGCAGTTCACGTATGATGCCTTTGGGAATCTGACGGGGAAGTCGGGGACACCGAACCATGCGGCGGCACCAACGATGACGTTGGTGGTGAGTCGGGCGACGAACCGGGTGGGCGGGTATACGTACGATGCGAACGGAAATCAGTTGACGACGGCCACGCAGGGCGGCCTGAGTTACGACTTCGAGAACCGGATGGTGGCGTCGGATAACTGGAATAACACGGGCATGAAGTACGGGTACGATCCGGACAACCGGCGGGTGTATGGAGCGAGTTGGAGTTACAACAACGGGACGGGCCAGTACACGTACACGAACCAGTTGGTGTATTACTGGAGCGCGGCGGGTCAGCGGTTGGCGAGTTATGCGCTGACCCTGAGTGCGGGGACACCGCCCAGTGTGCCGCCGAGTGTGGTGCTGACGTGGAGCGGGGACCGGGTGTATTTTGGCGGAAAGTTACTGCGCCGGGAAGGTCCGGCGTGGACGGGCGAAGATCGGTTGGGGAGTGTGGGGCAGTATTACCCGTATGGGGAGGCTCGCGGGACGGACCAGGGCCGGTTTGCGACGTATGATCGGGATGCGGGTGGGTTAGATTATGCCATCAATCGGTGGTATTCGTCTCCGTGGGGACGGTTTACTAGTCCGGATCCGACCAATACGAACAACAATCCCGCAGCGCCGCTGAGTTGGAACCGATACATCTATGTGAATAGTGACCCGATTAATGCGAACGACCCCTTTGGGACGTTCACTTCTACAACTGCTATCAGCGGGATTTGCCCAGTGCCCGAAGGAGAGAAAATCGTATACGTCCCTTGCGTATTGTTGTCTCTTAACTATAAGGATCCCACGAACGAGATGCTAGAGACGGAGTGGGACAATTTGCCCGACAAGTGCAAGGATGGGCTCAAGGCTAAATACGGCAGCGCGACCCGCATAAATATGATGAAAAATCTCAATCGTGCCATCAAACAGTGGAAAGTGATTGAGACGGCGGCCAACGCTCATGGAATTGACTTTCGCATGCTCGCTGCAATCGGCCTGAAAGAATCGAACTTTACAAACCAACTGCAATATTGTCCGCCCGGCACCACGTGGGGCGATCCAAACTGTTCGGGTGCAGGTGTTTTTCAAATCGATTTAAATCAAAATAAGGGCGTTTCGAAAGATGAGGCCCTCGACTTGTCGTTTGCAGCTAATTGGGCCGCGAATCTCCTCAGTACCAACATGGAAGCGCTGGCGGCGAAATTTCCGACATTCACCGGTGATGAACTCTTGCAAGCCACCGCTGCCTCTTACAATCTTGGTGTGGGCGGAATTAGTGGTGATCCCGAGACCATTGATATAGGCACGCGGGGTACACCAAAGAATAGCTACGGCGCCAACGTGCTACAACTCATGGAGTGTTTCAGGTAATTACCATGCGGAATCAGTTTCGTCGATGTTGGCGATTTACGATTCTGGGGTCGCTCGTCCTCCTCGTGCGGGGCTACCGTGCATCAGCCAATGAAGATGCGCCACCACGGGACGCTCTATTGCGGTCCGCTATTCAACATTATTTGCAGGGCCCGCCGCTGCGGAACTTTGAGCCGACCTCCTATCTTTTTGCATTCGTTGATCTCACCGGCGAAGAAAAACAGCAGGCGGTAGTTTATCTGACAGGACGGCAGTGGTGTGGTAGCAGTGGATGCCAGATGCTGGTATTAACTCGGGACAGGTCTTCGTTTAAAGTAATCAGCAGAATTCCGGGCGTAAAACTGCCGATCCGTGTCCTTCATACACGCTCTCATGGCTGGCGCGACTTGTCCGTATTTATACAAGGCGGAGGGACTCTGGACGGCTATAACGAAGTCATCAAATTTGACGGCGATCGTTACCGCGAACAAGACTCCTCGCGCACTCGTATCGCGCAGTTGGGGGGCAGTATCATTTTGTCTCGGAAGGACAAAGAAGTACCCCTTTACCCGTGACCGGGCTGGATTATGCCGTCAATCGCTATTACTCGTCTGCCTGGGGGAGGTTTACGACTCCGGATCCTTATAAGGCGAGTGGTGGGCCGGGGGATCCCGGGAGTTGGAATCGGTATGCGTATGTTCAGGGCGATCCGATCAACTATTACGACCCGTCGGGCTGTTCATCACCGTTCCACCTCCGCGGGAACTACCACTTGAGCCGGTTCCCGATCCTCCGACTGCTCCACCGCCGGTATCGAAGCCACCAGTGCAGGTGGCCAAAAACCCGTTCCCGCAACTCGGGAGGGGGGCGCGCCAAAGGCTATGGGATGCAGTTGCAGATGACGTCACCCGAACAAGCAACAAGAAATGCGATGAGGCTCTGAAGTCAATGGGAGTCACTAGTCTTGAGTTTGGGCTTCAGCAGTACCAGACCGGTGACGATGATGGCGTGGGGGGGAACGTGTTTGATGGACGCAAGTCCGATTACTATCTGGCCGATGTCAAGCAGACGGTTCAGCAGTTTCTCACGACGCCAGTAAATGGCAGTATTCCGGCTGCGATCGTCGTCGGAAACACAAGTGTGTTTTTAGGCCCCCAGTTCTTTGGGATGACTAGTCTGGCGCGTGACGTAATCATCCTTCACGAGGCTGTTCATCTGTTAGGAAAAGGCGACGCGGAATTCGGCGGGTCGAAGCAGCTGAGTAAATTGATCATTGACAACTGCTTCACCGCAGCCGAGCAACAGCAGCTAAGTGCTTTCATGCCATGAGCGGGAGGGCTAAGGTGCTTTCGCGAGTTGCGAGTATTGTTGGCCTTGCGCCCCTTTTCTCGGTGGCGCTCTGGCAGCAGACTGGATCTGACAAATGGTCGCTGGTGGGGACGGCCAGCCCGAAGCGCATCACCACCTACGACTTCGAGGGCCGTGAGCCGAGCGGTTCTCGGTTTGTAATGCCGTCTCTTCGCCGCTTTCAATCAATTGAACACCAAGTCGCGTGGGTTGGCGGCCAGTTAGGAACATTGATGAAATCCGAGGACGGCGGGTTATCTTGGCCGGCCATCGACGTCGAGCCCATTTTCGAGATTACAGGGCTATGGTTTTTCAACAAGTCGTCCGGCTGGTTGGTCGGATACCGCAGCGAGATCGACGCGACACCGATCATTGTAAGGACCGGTACCGGAGGAAAGTCTTGGACCACAGTGAGTCTGCCGTCTCGCGGGCATCCGCCGCAGACAAACGACGTTTTCTTCGAAGATGCCAAACATGGATGGGTCGTTGGAAGCTCCGAAACGGAGGATTCCCAACAAGGTTTGATTTGGGGCACGGTGGATGGAGGGCGAACATGGTCGGTCCGGTACTCCGGTGGCGACACGGGGGGCCCACTCTACCGCGTTCGGTTCTTAACAACTGACATCGGATGGGCGGTAGGGGACGATGCCATCCTGAAGACGGAGGATACAGGGAAGTCATGGCATCAGCAGTACGTCGACGAACAGAAGTCTCTGCTGTTTCGCGGTCTGGAAATCCTTGATGCGAAGGCGCTTTGGGTATATGGAAGTGACCTGCTTCATTCGGAAGACGGCGGCAGAAGTTGGACTCCAACTCGAATTGCGAACGCCAGTGGACGGATTCCGTATCTTGCCGTTTGTTTCTCCGACCGACGTACAGGCTGGGCGGCTATAGAGACGTCCCAAACCGAAACCGCTGTTGTGAAGACCATGGATGGCGGGAAATCGTGGGAACCTGAACGCGGTGCACCGCACGCGGTGAATACGTTGTCTTTCATCGACGGCACGCTGTTCGCTGCCACTAGAGATGGGCATGTTTACCGATACTCAATTCGTCCCGGCGCTCCACATTCGACCGTCGGCCACGAGTAATTGCAGTCAGAAATGAGTTGTCGCCCGGCCTACTATTATGCCGTCAATCGCTATTATTCGTCTGCGTGGGGGAGGTTTACCTCACCCGATCCGTATTGGGGCAGTACGAATCTAGAGCGCCCCCGTAGTAACTTCAACCGGAAGCTTGAAAACCGCGATGAGTTTGGCGAACCGGTTCGCAGTGGGCGATGCTTAACTGGCGCTCTTCAGACCCTTCAACATAGCGTCGATGGTCTTAAGCACGGTCTGCTGCTGGTGAGAGGGGAGCGTCTCGATCAATTCCAGACGGCGAAGGACCTTACGGCTGGGCTGGCGGCTTCGCCTCTTTTTCACCGGCGGCATCAGTAAATCATCCGTCGAAACCTCGAGAGCCAGAGCGAAGCGAATGGCCATCTCCGCCGAGAGCTTGAGCGCATTGGTCTCGATGGCGGAAACGATGGTCTGAATGATGCCGACCTTCTCCGCCAGTTCCATCTGAGTGTAGCCGCGCTCCTTCCGGAGCCTTGCCACCCGTTCTCCGATCGTCTCACCGCCGAGTTCCAGCGGGGGCAACTTCAACCGTGAAATACGAGGCATAGGCAAGGCCAGTGTAAGGCCAAAAAATGTTCCGCCTTGACTATAACCATATCATATGGTAACTCTTGAACCATAACTTTTTCGCTCCATCCCCTTGACAGGTTTTTCGGGAAACAGCGAGAGAGGAGACCACATAAAATGGCCCGCATCCCCGAGGAAGAAATCGCCCGCCTGAAACAGGAGGTGTCGCTCGAACGCCTGGCCGAAGGACGCGGCGTGAAACTCCAACGCCATGGCGCCGACCTGCTCGGCCTGTGCCCCTTCCACGACGACCACTCGCCGAGCCTCGTCATCAGTCCCAGAGAGAACCTCTGGCACTGCCTCGGCGCCTGCCAGACCGGCGGCACCGTCATCGACTGGGTCATGCGCGCGCAAGGCGTCAGCTTCCGTCACGCCGTCGAACTCCTCCGCGCCGACCATCCCTCGCTGTTCACCGCCGGCCCCGGCCCGCAACCGGTGAAGCGTACCACCATCACCGAACTCCCGCCGCCCATCGATCGCGATGCCGATGACCAGCGGTTACTCCAACAGGTCGCCGCCTTCTATCACGAGACGCTCAAGCAACGCCCGAAGCCCTGGCCTACCTGAAGAAGCGCGGCCTCGAATCGGAAGAGATGCTCAAGCGCTTCCAACCCGGTTACGCGAACCGCACCCTCGGCTACCGCCTGCCCGCCTCCGATCGCGCGACCGGCGCAGAGATGCGTGGCCGCCTGCAGAAGCTCGGCATCTTGCGGGACACCGGCCACGAACACATGAACGGGTCGCTGGTGATTCCGATAGTAAGTCCATCGGGCGAAGTTATGCAGATGTACGGGCGCAAGATACTCGACAACTTACGGCCCGGCACGCCCCCGCACTTATACCTGCCCGGCCCGCACCGCGGCGTGTGGAACGAAGCGGCGCTCGAAGCCTCGAAAGAAATCATCCTGTGCGAAGCGCTCATCGACGCGCTGACCTTCTGGTGCGCGGGCTTCCGTAATGTCACCGCCAGCTACGGCATCAACGGCTTCACTGACGACCACCGCGCGGCCTTCCGCCAGCACGGCACCGAGCGCGTGATGATCGCCCACGAGCGCGATGAGGCCGGCGAGAAAGCGGCCCTGTCGCTCGCCGAAGAGCTCCTGGCGATGGGCATCGAATGCTTCCGCATCCTGTTTCCCAAGGGCATGGATGCGAACGAGTACGCATTGAAAGGACAGAGCCTCGGCCAACTCATCCACCAGGCGCAGTGGCTTGGCAAGGGCAAGGCTCCGGAGCGCCCGCACGTGGAAGTGATCCCGGCGGAACCGGCGGCGAAAGAAGAACCCGCGCCTCCTTTAGCTGCCGCCTCCGACGTGCCCACCGAGATCCGGCCCCAGGAAGTCATCGTCACTCTCGGCGACCGCCGTTATCGCGTGCGCGGCGTGGCTAAGAATCTCAGCTACGAAGTGCTGAAGGTGAACCTGCTGGCCTCGCGCGCTGACGGTTTCCACGTGGACACCTTCAACCTGTACACGGCCCACCAGCGCGCCGCATTCATCAAACAAGCAGCCCTCGAAATGTCGTTGAAGGAGGACGTCGTCAAGCGCGACCTGAGACAGGTGTTGCGCAAGCTCGAAGAGTTGCAAGACGAGCAGATCCGCGAAGCGCTGAAGCCGAAGCAGTCCGGAAAGGCCATGGACGGGGAAGAACGCGCCGCGGCGCTCGAACTGCTGCGCGATCCGGACCTGCTCGATCGCGTGCTCGCCGATCTCGCGCGCTGCGGCGTGGTCGGCGAAGAGATCAACAAGAAGGTGGCCTACCTGGCCGCGGTATCGCGGCTGCTCGATGCCCCGCTGGCGGTGATCGTGCAATCCAGTTCCGCCGCCGGCAAGAGTTCGCTGATGGAAGCGGTGCTCGCGCTGATGCCGGAAGAGCAACGCGTCGAGTACTCCGCCATGACCGGACAATCGTTGTTCTACATGGGGGAAACGGATCTCAAAAACAAGATTCTGGCCATTGTCGAAGAGGAAGGGGTACAGCGCGCGGCCTATGCGCTGAAGCTGTTGCAGAGCGAAGGCGTGCTCACCATCGCATCCACGGGCAAGGACGCTTCCACCGGCAAGCTGGTCACGCATCAGTACCGCGTCGAAGGCCCGGTGATGATCTTTCTCACCACAACCGCCATCGAGATCGATGAGGGGCTGTTGAACCGTTGCCTGGTGCTGAGCGTCGACGAGGACCGCGAACAGACGCGCGCCATCCACCGCATACAGCGCCAGGCACAGACGCTCGAAGGCCTGCTGGCCAAGCGCGAGCGGCAGCGCATCGTGACTCTGCATCGCAACGCGCAACGGCTGTTGAAGCCCATGGCCGTGGTGAACCCTACGCGCACGAACTCACGTTCCCCGACGGGCTGACACGCACGCGGCGCGATCACATGAAGTTCCTCGCCTTGATCCGCGCCACTACGCTGCTGTATCAATTCCAGCGCCCGGTGAAGAGCGTGACCGACGCCGGCAACATCGTCGAGTACATCGAGTCCACGCGCGAAGATGTGGAACTGGCCGGGACGCTGATCACCGAGGTGCTGGGCCGCTCGCTCGATGAACTGCCGCCGCAGACCCGCCGGCTACTGCTGCTGGTGGACGGGATGGTGAGCGAGCAATGCCAGCGGCTAAAGATGGAACGTACCGATTACCGCTTCAGCCGGCGCGACGTGCGGCGCCACACACGATGGAGCGATGCGCAGCTCAAGCGCCACTTGCACAAACTCGAAGAACTCGAATATCTGATCGTGCATCGCGGGGGCCGCGGCCAGAGCTTCGTGTATGAGTTGTACTTCGAATGCCCGGCCGATCCGAGTCAGCCCTTCCTTGCTGCCGGGTTCCGCTACGACGGAAAGAAGTACGGGCCGGAAAGCGGGAAGGACGGGCCAGGTACGGCCCAAGTACGGGGGATGTCCGGGGCGGGTGCGAGCGCTTCGGAGCCAATGAATACGGGCTCGCGGAACGGTTTTCACGCGATTCCCCGAAAACACATAGATACCGGGGCGAGTGCCGCACCCGGCATCGTAGCCGCAGTCATGGAGAGCTGAGCCATGGCACAACCGCTCGATCCCATGCAAGCTTTGATGGCCCAGTATCTCGACTGGATCGCGTCCCATCACTTCTCCGAAGACACGGTCATCACCCGGCGTTCCTATCTCGAATACTTCCACGACTGGTGCCGCGAGCGCGGCCTGGAGCACCCGTCCGAAATCACCCGGCCGATTCTCGAACGCTATCAGCGCTGGCTGTATCACTACCGCAAGAAGAACGGCCAGGCGCTCAGCGTGCGCACGCAGCACACACGCTTGCGGACCATCAAGAGCTTCTTCCGGTGGCTGACACGGCAAAACCACCTGCTGCACAATCCGGCTTCCGAGATCGTGCTGCCGCGCATGGAGAACCGCTTGCCCAAGTACGTGCTGAACGCCGGGGAGGTGGAGCAGGTGATCCGGCAGCCGGACGTCACGTCCTGAAGGCCTGCGCGATCGCGCCATTCTGGAGACGCTCTACTCGACGGGCATGCGCCGCATGGAGCTGGCGAATCTGAAGGTGTACGATATCGACGCCGAGCGCGGTACGGTCACCATCCGCCAGGGCAAGGGCCGCAAGGATCGAGTCATTCCAATCGGCGAACGCGCGCTGGCCTGGATCACTAAGTATGTCCAGGATGCGCGCCTGGAGTTATTGACCGGTCCCGACGACGGCACTGTGTTTGTCAACTATCTCGGCGTAGGGTTCGAACGCTTGCAACTGACTACGCTGGTTCGTAACTACCTGATGAAATCGAAGATCGGCAAGACGGGCGGCTGCCATCTGTTCCGGCACACGATGGCGACGTTGATGCTTGAAAACGGAGCCGATGTGCGAGTGATTCAGGAGATGCTGGGGCATGCCCGGCTCTCGACCACGGAGTTATACACGCGCGTATCGATCAACTTACTGAAACAGGTGTACTCGGCGACGCATCCGGCCGCCCATCTCAAACAGCCCGGTGCGCCGGCGGTGGCAAAGGATGCGGAGGCTGAAGCGGAACTGCTTTCTACTTTAGCCGCCGAATCGGAAGAGGAGGGCGACGAACATGAGTAGCGTGCCGCGCGAGCTTCGTTCGGAACTGATCTACGCCGCCGCGGCCGTCAATGCCTGGCTGCGCGGGATGCCCGTGGCGAAGGTTGCGCTGCACTATCGCTATGAGCCGGTCACGGCGCTGCATCTCATCCGGCGGTGTTGCGAGCAGTACGGCGAAACGAATCTGGCGGCGTGGGTGCCAGCGAACGTGCGCTCTGTCTGTGCATCACCATCTCCCCGGCAGAGAGCGTGCTGCCGGCCAAACGGCTATGATCGAGATATGGCTATCGTCCACATGACCGAAGCCGAACTGCTGAAGAACATCGCCGACGTCATGAGACAGGTCCGGCAAGGCAGCGAGATTGTGATCGAGCAGGATAACCGCCCTGTCGCTGTGATTAAGCCTTCGAAGCCGGCGGGCCGGATGATCTCGGAAGTGATCGCCGATCTGAAAGCGCGGGGATCGACCGCGGTGATGGACGACGATTTTGCCCGGGACATCGAAGAAGGCATCCAAGCGCACCGGCAACCATGGAATCCGCCCTCCTGGGATTAGTGCTCGACTCGAGCGTTCTGATCGCTGCCGAGCGGCGGAGACTCACTCCGGTACAAGCCATCGAGACGGTACAGGAAACGGCCGGTGAAATCCCCATCGTTCTTTGTCCGGTCACCATCGCGGAGGTCGGTCATGGGATCTACCGGGCCAATACGACGGAAATCCGTGAACGCCGGCGGGCCTTCCTCGACGAGTTGAAGGCCGTGCTCCCGATCCATCCGATCACGGAGGTGACGGCGGAGATCGTGGCCAGAATCGGCGGGGAGCAGGCGGCGCGGGGCGTGAATCTCCCGCTGGGCGATCTCATCATCGGGGCTTGTGCGCTCGAGCTGGGCTACGCCGTGGGCACCGGCAACGTGCGGGACTTTGCCCGTATTCCCGGTCTGAGCCTGGTTCATCTTTAGCCGTTTATCCTTCCGGTAGCCAAGGAGCGCGGCTCGCTCCCGCTCGCCGCGATCACCCGGCGACTCACTCCCGTTCGCGCCGCAGTTCAACTGGGCGGCGCCGGTCGCTGTGGCTCCCTCGTCCGCGCCGCCTGTTCCGCGCTCCCGCGCGGTTGCGCTTGATAGCTCGCTCGCGCTCGCGATCGTGAATCGCCCCCTCCGCCCCCTCGCGGGGGAACCGCCCCGCAGCGCCGCCCCCCCCGCCGCAGGTTCCCCCCTCTGGACACCCCCCTCCTTGGCGCCCCCCATTTTTCGGAATCCCCAGAGGGGGGAACCAGCTCCCGCTCCGGCCGCTTGCGCTTCACCTTCGGCTTGCGCTTCAGATGCGGCCTCCGCGATGGGGGGCCGGCGCCTTCACCACGGACCCCGGTTCGCCCTGCGGGTGCGGGGCGTTCCGCCGCTCCCTCGGCGGTGGTCTTGGTGGCTCGCTCGCGCTCGCGTTCCGGGTCGCCCCCCGCCCCCTCACGGGGAAGTCCGGCGCACGCCGCCGCTGGCGCACCGCCCCGCGCCTGTCTGGATCACCGCGCAGGCCTGGCCGCCCGCCACGCTTGGCCGCGTGCCCGGCGTCTGCGGCCTAACCGCGCGGCAAGGTGCACGGCCCCCTTTCCCTCGCCTCTTACCCTCTCGCAACGGTCCTCGCCGTCCAGGGTCCGCTGCGCCGCTCGCGCGCCCTGGACCGCTCCGGGCCGTTGCAACCGAACCTCCTATCAGCAGGGAAAGGGGGCCTGTGTGCGGGGCTCGACGTGGCGTTCACGCCGTTCGCAAATATCGCCATCTCTCGGCCGGCCAACTACTTCAATGCGAATCGGCCTATCGACTCCCGCAGCTTCGACCCGTCGTCACGATACACTCAGAGCAGAAAGAACCGGCATGCAACGAACGGCCACAGCCAGCAACGCTTCTGCGCTGACTCCCGTTTTTTCCTTAGCCGCTTTCGCTGAAATCGGCGAAACGAACCCAAACGGCGCTGGCAACAATAGCTCCGCTGCGAAACGAAGCCATTCCCAGAGCCGGACACCGTTGCCAGAAACTCGCGTCTGGGGTCCAGCGCCGGAAAACGGAACCGTCGTCAGCCCATTCGCCAACGTATCTTCAACCCTGCATTGGAGATCCGAGTACTTTTACGATAAAACGCCGGTGGGCCGACTAGTCGGCCTAGCAGTCCGTGGCAGAAGTGACTGTTGCCCAAGCTCCGAGCCCAAAGCCAATCAGCCAATATAAATCGGAATCTAGCGACAATAAAGTCCCCACATCTTCACTTGGTATCGCAAAGTCGCCTTCTGCCCTCTCCAGAGTCCTCGAGACGAGCCATAGGCACGAAAAAATGCGCGCGACAACCATAACGAGGTGCAAAGAAAGCCCTTGTAACCGCCGAGGCTTTCCTACGCCTACCATCTTTCGCAAGATCAGCGAGAGATTGAAGGCGGCTCCATGTATCAACAGTCGCTTCAATATGTTCTTCTGACCCTGTAGGTGGACCCGCCTCATTCCGCCAGTCTCATACAGATGCGCGAAGCTCCGCTCGGTCAACTCACTACGCAGTTTCTGCAGCCGACGATTGCGCTCTCCTCGCAGCCTCCGCCGATTCTCATACGTCCGTTTCTGCTCTTCGGCCTTCCCCTCGCCCCGCCAATTCCGCTTTCCTCGATCCGGTTCGGAGATGTAGCTGCGCACCTGCTGCGCATGCACCTTCGCCAACACCGCGCCGCTGTGATAACCCTTATCCGCTACCACCTCTTCGAGGCCCTGTTCATTGATCTGTCGAGCCGTAGTCTGCGCTTCTTTCAGCGTCTGTTGGATCGTAACCGTATCCCCTTCGTTGGCCGGTTGGAGCGTCAGTGCCAGCAGTGCGCCGCTCGTCAGGTCCACGGCATGTTCAGCCTTGTGTGCCAAGTGGGTGCGCCCGTCCTTCATCTTCGTGATCCGCGCATCCGGATCGCTGGGGCTCATCCATTCCTGATTGGACCCCTTCTTCTTCCGTTTTCGATCCAGTCGCGCTAATTGCTCCCGCGTCGGGTTCTCCATCCCCGCCGCCTTCGCCAATTCCTTCAAATAGTCGGTGTAGCTTTGCCCGTTATCCCGCCGCACAATGCTCTTCAGCGCCGCATTCGCTTCCAACGTCGTGGCGTCAATCGACACCGTCCGCCCACTGACCAATCCCTCTGCACCCAGAATTTTCAGTACCCAGCGGAAGACTGATTTATGCGTCTCCAACCAGTACAAACGCCGTGTCCGGGAAATCGTGGAATGGTCTGGGGTGGCCTCATCCAGCGCGTAGCCCAGGAACTTCCGTAAGGACAGCGAGTCGGCCGTCCGCCACGCGATCCCGCGCTCCGAATCCAGCCCTTCAAAGTAACCGATCAGCAGAGAACGAAAGTACACCCCTGGTGCCATGCTGGGCCGGCCGTAGGGACTCTCCTTGTAGAACTTGCGGCAAAGTCGCTCCACCTTGGCATCGAACTTGTGCTCATCCAGAATCTGATTCAGCCGGTCATAGAACACATTGGCTGGGGTCTCGACCACATCGCTGGTTGCGATCCACAGATCCTGCTGCCGCTCCCGTGAAGTGGCCCCGGTTTGCAAGACCAAATTTCGCCTTCAATAAGCTTCGCTCTGGGTCGGCGGGTCTGGTTCGTGGGGCGGCCGTAACCGCCCCTGCCATTCAGGCGCTTGAGTCGGCGCTCCGGTCGCACCTCTGCGTTGCCATATCCTCCGCTCAAGTGCAAATATTGTAGCCGAGTTATTCGGGCCACAATGCGTTAAACCTCGGGGGTTGGGGGCTGGCCCCCATGTTCTAAGAAGATCCATTCCTTGTTCTCGGTTACGGCACCCTATAGCATTCCGCAGGCGTCCGATACTCCAGGCTCTGATGCGGTCGGGCATGGTTGTAGAACTGAAACCACTTGGCGATGCCGCCTCGCGCCTCTGGCACCAACGCATATTCCCGCAAATAGACCTCCTCATACTTCAGCGAGCGCCACAGGCGTTCGATAAAAATGTTGTCGAAGCAGCGCCCACGGCCATCCATGCTAATGGCGATCCCCCGTGTCTCCAGTTCGCCGGTGAACTTCGGACTGGTAAACTGCGAACCTTGGTCAGTATTGAAGATCTCCGGACGCCCCCGGCGTAGCGCCCGATTCAATGCCGCCAGACAAAAGTCGATCTCCATCGTTAGCGATAGCGCCCAACTCAACACGTACCGGCTGTACCAGTCCATGACCGCCACCAGGTACACGAACCCGCCCGCCATCCGAACGTAGGTGATGTCTGTGCTCCACACCTGGTTGACTCGCGTCACCTCGACCCCGTTCAACAGGTACGGATAGACTTTGTGCGCCTCACCGGGCTGGCTCAGCTTCGGTTTCGGATATACGGCCTCGATGCCCATCAACTGCATCAGCCGCTGGACTCGATTCCGGCCCACCTGGTACCCTCTGCCGCACAGCCATTCCCGGATTCGCCGGCTTCCCAGGAAAGGATGGCGCGTGTATTCTTCGTCGATTAGCCGCATCAACATCAGGCTCTCTTCACTCTCGCCCCGAGGCTGGTAGTACAGGCCCGATCGGTTCACGCCCAGCAACGCGCACTGTCGCCGAACGCTAATCTCCGCATGGTCTTGATCCACCAGCAGGCGCAGCTCGTCAGTCGAGCACGCCGACTTTTTTTTTGAGCCAGTCCAACTCGACCTTCAGCCGGCCAATCTCTTGGTAAAGCGCGTCGGTTTCCGCCCCATCGCTGGGGGCCTTGCGCGTCCGCCCATCCACGAATAGCTCCGGCAGTTGATCGATCGCCGCCTTGCGCCACTTGGCAATCTGCATCGGGTGTACCTTGAACTGCGATCCTAGTTGGCTCAGCGTTTTTTCACCCCGGATCGCCTCCGTGGCCACGCGTGCCTTGAACTGTGGACTGTACTGTTTCCTCGTCGTTGTCATCGACTGCTCCTTATCAATGACTCCGCCGAAAGTTTAGCTTATTGCCTGGTCTGAATTCCTGGGTCCACTATAGTGGAGCGGGATGTCGCTGCCGCTCCGGGCCAGCAGGGGAATGACGCATTTGCCTTTGCGCAAAGATCGTAGCTGTTCGGCGCGACAGATCGCCGAGGCGTAGGACCCCGGTGTCATCAGCGCGAGCAGGTAGTCAGCCTCGTCGATTGCTTGCTCAATAGTGTTCGTCCAGCTTTCGCCACCTTCGATGCGCTGCTTATCAAGCCATGCATCGTAACCGCGCTTCTGCAGATCGGATTGCAGGCTCTGCGCCAGCTCCGTTCCATCCTTGCGGGCGTAGGAGATGAAAATGCGAGATGGCTCAGGCCTCGGCATCTAATCAATCGTATTATCAGCCCAGGAGGATTCACGGCCAAGACAAAACCGCAACCGAGACTGAACAACTGAAAATGCCGAAACGGGCTGGCAGACATTGAGATCACATTTTCGCCGAGTGAATCTGTTTGGCGCCGAGTTGAAACCTAATCTAACGTCCGTTACTGACCCGTGCCGTTAAGTCGCAACCAATGAGCGTTCGAATGACCTCTGCACTCACGGCCAAGCGATGGTTTCATTTTGTGCACTTCCGGCCAGACGATGGTTCCAGCCGCCCAATGGCGCCATTCATGCAGCTTGGATCTAAAGGATTTGTGACCCAACTGCGGCCAATCGATGCTTCTAGACCCGGCCAAACGATGGTTCAAGTCACACGTAAAGCGGTAGATTCCGTCGGGGCGTCGAGAATAGGTTTTTAACCCTGGCGGCATTCGATTCCGGATCACATATCGTTAGGCGACAGCCGTTTCGGGATTGACGGGGCGGATCTGCGCCGATCAGGCCGAATGGCGCATTCTTCGTCGATGCTCGAGTGATCATCTATTTTCGCGTCCAGAACAAATGCTTGTAGTTTTGTTTGTCTTGTAGTATTCTTGCTACAAGATGAGTAAAGCCAAGTTCCTCATCACCCCCGGCCCAAAGGGCCCCCAAGCTGCCCGATTACGCCAACGCAAGCACGATCTTCTTCGCCGCTTCGCATTCCCCGAGGACCTGTTGCCCGGCTCCCTCACCGAAAGCACGACCCGCTGCGGCAAGCCCACCTGTCACTGCGCGCAACCTGGCGATCCCGGCCATACCAGTTGGACCTTGACGTTCATGAACAACGGCCGGCGCCGGGTCGAGCGCATCCCCAAAGCCTGGGCCGATCAGGTCCGTGATCGTGTCCGCGCCGGTCGTGAGTTTCAGGACGCCGTGCGAGACCTGCTCACGGGCAACGCCGAGTTGCTGGTGCTTGCGCGCAAGCAGAAACTCCAACAGCCGTGAGCGCGACCAGCCTGCGGGGCATTCATCGCTACTCGGCGAAAACCCTGGGCCTAAAACCCTTTTTCGCCGACTGCGGCGATGGGCGCAGGAAACCCAGAAAGCCGGCCCGCGATCTGCTGTGGGCTTTGCTGGCTTCACAACTTCTGCGCGAAACCTCCTTCCACGCCACCGAGGCTCTGGTCCATACGGCGTCTCACTCCAACTTGGATCTTCGTTGCGAGTTCGGTGACGACACCTTGGCCTACTTCACCGAGCGCATGGATCCCCACGCCACGCGTTCCGCACTGGTCGAAGTGCTGCATCGCGCCAAACGCAACAAGGCCTTTCAGGAGGACGCCTTTATTGGTCTGGCCATCGATGGAACCACCGTGGGACGCTGTGAACAGTCCTCCTGCTCGTTGTGCCGGCCCTACCGCAATTCCAAAAAGGACGTGGTTGGCTATCATCATCACTTCGCTATGATCAGTGTGGTCGGCACTCATGTGTCGCTGCCTTTCGATGTCGAGCCCTACGGCCCCAAGGACAGCGAGTACGCCGCCGGTCAGCGGTTGCTGCGGCGGGCCAAGAAGGCACTGGGATCCCGCTTCGCCGATTACCTGGTCGTCGACGCCGCCTACGCCACCAGCACTTTCTTGCACACTGCTCGCGAACTCGGCATCCCGGTCCTGGCCCGCCTAAAAGACAATCTCCCGGAGTTGTCGGACGAGGTGGAGCGACGCTTTCACCATCTGCCGCCACACCGCGTTACCGAGCATACGGCAACCGCCTCGAACTCTGGGATTCCAGCGACTTCGCCCCTTGGCAGACCCTCCATTGGAAGTGGGTCAGAGTACTCCGCTATCGCGAAATCAGCGCTGAGGGCGAGATCGTGGCCGAGGCCCAATGGCTCACGGATCTGCCATTCAGCAAGGTCGGCACGCTCTCGTTGTTCAAAATGGCCAGAAGCCGATGGGAGATCGAGAACCAAGGCTTCAATGACTGCAAATCCCGTCAGGGCCTCGAACACATCTGCCACCATGAACCGCGGAGCCTGCTAATCTGCTGGCTGCTCACGTTATTGGCGCTCGTTATCGGACGTCTGTTCCGCATCCGCTATCTCCACTGCGGAAACCACCCCGGCCTCACCGCCATCGCATTGGTTCGACTTCTCCGTATCAGCCTCGGCCAGCCCCGCCATATCCTTTCCCCCTGATCTTTTCTCGCCCCGTTCGGCGTTCTTTGACATCGTTCAAACCCGCACGTTGTACCCCGCCAGAACTGTCCCCGAAAATCGTCCACCTTACAAAGCCGCCTAACCTACCGACCCGCCACCGCCGCCCCATTTGCCTTCGCTTCACTTTTGTCCCGTCCCATTCCGAAACGGCTGGTTAGGCGACCCGTCCCTTTACAACGAGAACCGCTCGGAGTATTCTCCAGCGATGCTACGAACTCATTCGAGGCGATTAGCGGCGTTGGTGATTCCGATTGGCCTTATCGTAGCCGTATGTTTCGGAACCAACAACGTAATCACGGTTATTTCTACAAACAACGTGAGTGATTCGACCAGAGCGGTTCAGAGCTATCGTTGGGAGCCCAGTTCCGCAAACACCGGCGGATGGTTGCACAGTTGGCACGACATCGGGACAACGCGCGGGCAATCACCTTTGCCCTCCAACGTTCACTCCTACACAAGTGCATGGAACGGAAGTTCTTGGGGCGCGCCGTTTGAGCATCGTACCTCTGGCAATTTGCCTTGGATGGACGAGTATACCTACTGGAATGCGGCTGCGTCAGTGTACGACTTGGTTGGCGTCGAGTACGGAGCGGTCGGGAATTCAATATACTTTCGGTCATCAAATTCGGCAGGGACGAGCTGGAATGCCCTTACCGTGGCAATTGCAGGTAATCCGAGCGGGCCCATTGCATGGGACTTCCCGTCTGTAGCCGTCAATGCGACCAACGGGTATAGTGGACCCAGGAATTCAGACCAGGCAATAAGCTAAACTTTCGGCGGAGTCATTGATAAGGAGCAGTCGATGACAACGACGAGGAAACAGTACAGTCCACAGTTCAAGGCACGCGTGGCCACGGAGGCGATCCGGGGTGAAAAAACGCTGAGCCAACTAGGATCGCAGTTCAAGGTACACCCGATGCAGATTGCCAAGTGGCGCAAGGCGGCGATCGATCAACTGCCGGAGCTATTCGTGGATGGGCGGACGCGCAAGGCCCCCAGCGATGGGGCGGAAACCGACGCGCTTTACCAAGAGATTGGCCGGCTGAAGGTCGAGTTGGACTGGCTCAAAAAAAAAGTCGGCGTGCTCGACTAACGAGCTGCGCCTGCTGGTGGATCAAGACCATGCGGAGATTAGCGTTCGGCGACAGTGCGCGTTGCTGGGCGTGAACCGATCGGGCCTGTACTACCAGCCTCGGGGCGAGAGTGAAGAGAGCCTGATGTTGATGCGGCTAATCGACGAAGAATACACGCGCCATCCTTTCCTGGGAAGCCGGCGAATCCGGGAATGGCTGTGCGGCAGAGGGTACCAGGTGGGCCGGAATCGAGTCCAGCGGCTGATGCAGTTGATGGGCATCGAGGCCGTATATCCGAAACCGAAGCTGAGCCAGCCCGGTGAGGCGCACAAAGTCTATCCGTACCTGTTGAACGGGGTCGAGGTGACGCGAGTCAACCAGGTGTGGAGCACAGACATCACCTACGTTCGGATGGCGGGCGGGTTCGTGTACCTGGTGGCGGTCATGGACTGGTACAGCCGGTACGTGTTGAGTTGGGCGCTATCGCTAACGATGGAGATCGACTTTTGTCTGGCGGCATTGAATCGGGCGCTACGCCGGGGGCGTCCGGAGATCTTCAATACTGACCAAGGTTCGCAGTTTACCAGTCCGAAGTTCACCGGCGAACTGGAGACACGGGGGATCGCCATTAGCATGGATGGCCGTGGGCGCTGCTTCGACAACATTTTTATCGAACGCCTGTGGCGCTCGCTGAAGTATGAGGAGGTCTATTTGCGGGAATATGCGTTGGTGCCAGAGGCGCGAGGCGGCATCGCCAAGTGGTTTCAGTTCTACAACCATGCCCGACCGCATCAGAGCCTGGAGTATCGGACGCCTGCGGAATGCTATAGGGTGCCGTAACCGAGAACAAGGAATGGATCTTCTTAGAACATGGGGGCCAGCCCCCAACCCCCCGAGGTTTAACGCATTGTGGCCCGAATAACTCGGCTACAATATTTGCACTTGAGCGGAGGATATGGCAACGCAGAGGTGCGACCGGAGCGCCGACTCAAGCGCCTGAATGGCAGGGGCGGTTACGGCCGCCCCACGAACCAGACCCGCCGACCCAGAGCGAAGCTTATTGAAGGCGAAATTTGGTCTTGCAAACCGGGGCCACTTTAGTCGTTGGAACTTCAAAACTAGCCAGTAATGTTAATTCCGGGTATTGGACGTCCTATTCCACGAATGGGGGTGCGAGTTGGAACGGGTCGTTCTTGGTCAATGGCTCCGCCACAGGCGGAGCAACCAGCCGCATCGTTTGGTCGGCTAGCGGATTCCATGCATTTATCCTCGACACAAGGACCGCGACCTGGGTTCTGCAGCATTGGCAATCGAGCGACGGACAGACCTGGGCAAGACAGTCGGACATCGCGCGGTACACGATGCCTCTCGCAAGTTCGCCAACCAACGTTGTCACCTGTTGCCCGAGCGGTGAACTGTCATACGCTTACACGCCGGATGCAGTCGCGTCGTCCGGCCTCGGCTGGGTGGTTGCGTATCCCGTGAATGTAGGGGGATACAACGCAATCAATGTTTCCACCGAGCTGGGAGGTGGCACGACGATAACGTATACCACCGACCTATTCAATGCAGATATAACAACGTCATCACGAGGAGATTGGTATCTAAATTATCAAACGTACCAAGGCGGGAACCGAATAACGCCCGTCCAACAGGGCGTCGTTTATCGTGTTGCAGGTACGCCTGCGACGTACCTCGGCGCGACCATTCGCACATCCATCGATCCGTCACAGTGGTTCTACTATCAAAGCAATAACCGATGCACTGGAAACACGCCCTGCTACACGCCTGGCGATTTCTTCCGGCCTGCGATGAACGCGTTCACCGGCGGATCTATTCCGATGGTGCTGTCTTCTAGCAATATAAACGATGTATATCAATCATTTATGCAAGACCCGCAGATGTCAGCCCCGACGGGGTTTCTGCCTACGATAACGCCGTTCGAGAACGGGTCCGACATATCTTCTCTCGGAATACTGACACCCGCGCACTCGAAACAGATTTCCGAAGGGCGTACAGCCTTCATCGTTTCATCCATGAAGTACGCTCAACTGCACGCGCTCGGCCTCGTTCCTTGATCCAGCAGTTAACGAGGAGAATCAAAATGAGGCCACATCATCACTTCGGGCATATCGTTCTTTTGACCGCCAGCTTGCTTTGCGGAGCAAGCGCCCAATCTACACAACCCGTCGCAATCACGGCGGGGTACTCACGGCCCACACCCGTCAACGTAGCCCCTGGGCAGATAATAACGTTCTTCGTGCCCGGTATCGGTACCGGCGTGAAGACGAGGGTAGCCGCCGCTGGCTTGCCCCTGCCCACCTCGCTGGCGGGCATTTCTGCCGTTCTGACGCAGGGGACGTCCATTCCTTTGCCTCTCGTCGCCGTTGAGCCGCTAACAACTTGCGTGAATCCAACCCAAGCAGGTTGTGGTTCCTACCTTGCCGTGACGGTGCAGATCCCGTTCAACATCGATTCCACAAATCCCCAAGTACCGCGCGGAAGTCCGGTGCCGGATGCATTGATCGAATTCAGGGACGCTGCCGCCACAACGACAGTCGAGGTTGTGCCATGGTCGGATCAAATTCACATCGTCAGGATGTGTGATTTGATGCTGGGTTCACCGCGAGATACGGCGTGCGATCCAGCTGTCACCCATGCGGATGGGTCCGCGGTGAGCGCGTCGCGGCCGGCGCACGTGGGAGAGGTTCTCACGATGTATGCAGTAGGTCTCGGGTACACATCTCCTCTGGTTGCCAACGGTCAGGCGCCCGGGGAAGCTGTCGCCGTCACGGGTTTTACGGTGGCTTTCGATCCCAGACCCAATGCAGGTCCGTCGCGACCTGCAAGAGATGCTACTTCTCCCTTGCAGGTCGTTCCAGCGTTCAGCGGGCTTATTCCTGGCTTTGTGGGACTCTATCAAATCAATGTTGCAATCCCGAACGTCAGTACGGACATTCGAGCCTGTGATCCGAGCTCCTTGGGGGCCTCCATCAGAACCAATCTGACCATCAATCTGGTTGGGCCAGCGTCCGTCGATGGTGTGGGAATCTGCGTTGCGCCTTGAATGTTCGGGGGCAGCGCGAACGCTCACATGCCCTTTGGGTTAAGGGGTGCCGGCTGGGACCGCTTTGTGGCGCACAGGCACGCAGCCTGCACCCCCTGACGTTTAACAACCAGCAAAGTCGTAGATCCCGTTGGGTATAACTTTACTGCGTTCAATATGGTCGTTGGTACGCCCGGACTGCGTTCAGGACCTCTTGTACGCCCTCTTTGTACGCCACAACGGGCGATTACCGCCCTGTTTTGACCTTCTCGCGGGAGTGCGGCAAGATCGCCGAATGCCGCATCCGGGTTGAAAACATGGCTGCAAGCAATTGTTTCAACAGAAGTTATCGTTTAGAGTAAAAAACTGGCGGTTCCGGCCCTGCACCCCAATTGCCGTACCGCCATCGCCTTCTACCGCGAATGTTTCGGCGGCGAGCTCGAAGTCATGACGTATCCCGACGCATCCGGCAAACCGGACACGGATCCGAAAGCGCCCGTGATGCACAGCAGGATCGCCCTGGGCGACCAGGCGCTGCTCATGGTGCGGATTCCGACGAAGAAAATCATCCATTCCGAGGTCAGCGCGATCAAAATCGACGCCGTCGGAACTGGTTCATCGCTTGCTTTGAATCGAGGCACTCAACATCATTTCGTTTCAGGGTCTTGGCTGATCGCGCTCGGCTCGGAATGAGCAATCGCGCACGCCTCGGAATGACTGATCGCGCCGACCTCGGAACAATTATCGCGGGACCTCGGTGCCCGCTCATGGCGTCGGATTATCCACCGGGCACGGACCCATCAAGTCTAGGCAACAACTTTTCCGTATTCATCGATTGCAGCTCAAACGGCGAGCTTGACGAGTTGTTCACGGCGCTCTCGCAAAACGGCAAGGTCACCGTACCGCCCAGCGACATGCCCTCTGGACGGTTCGGCATGTGCGACGACTCGTTTGGCATCTCGTGGATCCTCAACTGTGCGAAGGCCGGCTGAACAAGGATGGCACGCTGCCAGAAGGAATGCCTCCGTATTGAGACAAACCGTTAGAACCTGACAAGTCGCCCAGCGTTTGCCAACCATTCCTTGAGGTTCGGTTTGCTCCCGGATCACGCACAACCGGCGAAGGTGTCCGATGCTTCGCATCGTCGTTGGATCGCCGGCCATCTGGCCGCCTTCGGAAGCTTGAAGACTCGAGCTTGCGCTACCATCAAGGCTGGACAGCCACCGTGCTGCTCAGGCGGTGCGGCCTATTTTCACGATACCCGCTGGGGTCTTTATCTGGTGCCCGGCAGCGCATCGGGCGACTCAAGAATCGACGCAATCTCCCAATTGCAGGAGGAGGGCTTATGAAGGACCGTCTGGAGCTCGAAACTGTGTGTCCGAACAACCACAACCAGACAGTTGCACTCAGTCAAAAAGAATTCGAAGGAGCGCTGAAGTCCGACACACTGGTATTTCACTGCAATACATGCGACACGGACTGGCCTCCATCTAGCGAAGAAATCGCCAGAATTCGAAAGCACTTCGCGCAGAACTCAAGTTAGGCCCTTCCAGCACCGGAAGGGCACGCGCCATGTCCTCAATCCGGTCGCTGCCATTGGGGGCCCGGCGACGCGCGAAGAGGAACTTGGCAGGCCTCGGTTCGTCCGCCCTGGCCAACTTCCGGCGATGATGGAAACTCATCCATCACACCCGTTTTTCCACAGCCCTCCTTCCAGCAACTCCTCTAGCTTCAATTACATACATCCCCCCGGTCAATCCCCCAAAACTTGCAAATCGGGAATCGGATGCTACGTTGATGGTGAAATGAGTTCCCAGCGCAAGATCACAGCCAATCGCCGGAACGCGCAGCGCTCTACCGGCCCCAAGTCCCAGGAAGGCAAATCCGCTTCCTCCCGCAATGCCACTCGCCACGGCCTCGCCAGCGAAAAACTCACCGTGCTGCCCGGCGAGAGCCAGGACGACCTCGACGCCCTCATCGAATCCATCACCGGCGAATTCAAACCCGCCACCGACACTGAGCGTCACTCCGTCGATCGCATGGTCCAGGCCCGCTGGAAACTCGCGCGGCTCCAGCGTTGGGAAGCCGCCGCTTTCGAACGCATCCTCGATAGCGAGTGGGGGCCCGACGATCCCGACCGCCGCTTCCTCGACGCCCTGGGCGAATCCGGCAGCATCCTCGAAAAGCCCCAGCGCTACACCACCTCCGCCGAACGCGCCTACTCCAAAGCGCTTAAGGACCTGCTCCAATACCGTGCCCAATCCGCAAAACTCGAAACGCAGAACAAAGCCAAATCCGCGCAGGACTGGCTCAAGACGGAACTCGAGAAATTGCCGAACGAACCCATGGACCTCTGGGACGACCCCACTGTCGCCCCGCCCGCCCAGTTCCCGAATCCCGACGACACCGCGCCACGGCTATGAGAAATCGATGGTCAATCCTCGAAACGTGTAGGCTCCCGAACAATCTGGCTGGCGCTCGCCCCTCGCCGGCCTTCCGGTGGCTGTTACCCTAAAGGTATACCCATGCAGTTATCCGAGTCGTTCTTTGCGCATAAGTTTGGCCTGACTGAGCGCGATCTCGAACGCTATCTGGGCGAGGCTCTATCCGCCGGCGGTGACTACGCCGACCTGTATTTCGAATACCTCGTCACGACTTCCATCACGATGGACGAGGCCATTATCAAGAGCGCCACTCAAGGGACCACCGTCGGTGTCGGCATCCGCGTCATCGCCGGCGAACGTACCGGTTACGCCTACAGCGACGACCTCAGTCCCGAAAAGATCGCCAAAGCCGCACGCGTCGCCGCCTGTATTGCCAGCGGTCCCTCAAAGATCGTCAAAACCGGCCTCGAGAACGGCCATCGACGCGACCTCTATCCCGTGCTGCTCGCACCCACCGAGGCGCCGCTGCCCCAGCGCGTCGCTCTGTTGAAGCGTGCCGACGCCGCCGCGCGCTCTGCCGATTCGCGCGTTTTTCTCGTACAGGCGATGTACTCCGATAGCGTGCGCCATGTCCTCGTTGCCACCAGCGACGGCGTCCTCACCTTCGACCGGCAGCCTCTGGTCCGCTTCGGCGTCACCGCGTTCGCCCGCCAGGAAGATGGCACTCCCCAAAACGCGCACTGCGGCGGCGGCGGTCGCGTCGGACTCGAGTTCTTCGATACCCGGACGCCCGAATACTTTGCTCAGGAAGCCGTCCGCCAGGCCGTCGTTCAACTCGACGCCACCGAAGCGCCCGCCGGTGAAACCACCGTTGTGCTCGGACCCGGTTGGCCCGGCATTCTCTTGCATGAAGCCGTCGGACACGGCCTCGAGGCCGACTTCAATCGAAAAGGAGTATCCGCATTCAGCAATCGGCTCGGCCAGCAGGTGGCAAGCCCGCTCTGCACCGTCATCGACGACGGCTCCATCCAGAACCGGCGCGGATCGCTCAACGTCGACGACGAAGGCGTGCCCACCCAGCAGAACGTCCTCATCGAAAATGGCGTTCTTCGCGGCTACCTTCAGGACCGCCTCTCCAGCCGCCTGCTGAATTCGCAGACCACTGGTAACGGGCGCCGCGAAAGCTACCAGCACATCCCCATGCCGCGCATGACCAACACCTTCATGCTGGCCGGCGAAAGCGACCCCGCCGAAATCGTCCGTTCCGTCAAAAAGGGCCTTTATTGCACCGCTTTCGGCGGTGGGCAGGTGGACATCACCAGCGGCAACTTCGTCTTTTCCGCCACCGAAAGCTATCTCATCGAGGACGGCCGCCTTACTCGCCCCGTCCGCGGCGCTACCCTCATCGGCAACGGACCCGAATCGCTCAAACATGTCAGCATGGTCGGCAACGATCTGAAACTCGACGAGGGCATCGGTGTCTGCGGCAAGGACGGCCAGAGCGTTCCTGTCGGCGTCGGCATTCCTACCATCAAAATCGATCGCATGACCGTAGGCGGTACCGCTCGATGAGCCAGATCACTCAACTGGATTCGGCGCCCCCCGAACGCGTGGCCCTCGAAGAGATCGCCGCTGAAGCGGTCCGGCTCGCCCGTGATGCCGGTGCCACCGATTCCGAATGCACCATCATTGAAGGCGACGAGTTCTCGGTCAGCGTTCGAAAAGGACAAGTCGAAAACCTCAAGGAAGCCGGATCGCGGGGCGCCGGTATCCGGGTTCTCATCGGCCAGCGCACAGGTTCCGCCTACACCTCCGACCTGTCGCCCGAAGGGATTCGCACCATGGTCGCCGGTGCCGTCGAGATCGCGGCCATGACATCCGAGGATCCCTGGGCCGGTCTGCCGGCTCACGAAGAACTCGGCTCCCTCCAAGCCAAACTCGATCTCTACTTCGACGACGTCGCCGAATTATCCACCGAAGAGAAGATTCGCCGTGCTCGCGAGGCCGAAGCCGCGGCACTGGCTGTCGATCCGCGCATCAACAACTCCGAGGGCGCCTCCTTCGATTCCTACACCGGATCGCGCGTCTTCGCCAACTCGCGCGGCTTCGTCCACTCCTACCGGACCAGCAACTGCTCCCTCGCCGCCGTCCCTGTCGCTCGCCAGGGCCAGTCCATGGAGCGCGATTACTGGATGACCGCTGCCCGCTCCGCTTCCCGGCTCGAAGCTCCCGAATACGTCGGGCGTACCGCCGCCCAGCGGGTCCTGCGCCGCTTGGGTGCGCGCAAAGTCCCCACGCAGAAGGCGCCTGTCGTCTTCGAGCCGCGCGTCGCCCGCAGCCTGCTCAACCATTTGTTCGATGCCGTCAATGGCGGCGCCGTTTATCGCAAAGCTTCGTTCCTGGCGGGAAAACTCGGTCAGAAAATCGCATCTGAGAATGTGACCATTGTCGATGACGGAACCTTGCCGGGATTGTTCGGTACTTCGCCTTTCGATGATGAAGGCATCCCCAGCCGCCGCACCGTCGTCATCGACCGCGGTGTCCTGGTCAGCTATTTGCTGAACTCCTACTCGGGCCGGCGGCTCGGTTTGAAGTCCACCGCCAACGCGTCCCGCGGCCTCACCGGCGCCGCCGGCGTTGGTCATGGTAACTTCTATCTCGAACCAGGAACAGCGGATGTGAACGAGATTCTCCGTTCAGTCGGAACCGGCCTGTACGTCACTGAACTCATCGGATTCGGCGTCAATACCGTTACCGGCGACTATTCCCGCGGCGCCGTCGGCCTGTGGATCGAAAACGGCGAACTGTCCTACCCGGTATCGGAAGTCACCATCGCCGGCACGCTTCCTGAGATATACGCCGGTATCGCCGCCATCGGTTCCGACCTGGAGTTTCGAGGCGCGCTCGCATCACCCACCATCCTGGTTCGGGAGATGACCATCAGTGGTCAATAATAGAACTCATACTCAAAGCGGCATCGGCACCGCCGGGTTCACTATCATCGCCCTCGTCATAATTGGGTCTGCCATCTTCTGGTACGCCCGCTACACCGCTTCGCATAAGCCTCAGGTTTTGGAGCTGTCCCAGGAAGCCAAACAGTATGTTCGTAACTTGAAGCTCGGCGATGTTCAGATTCAGGCTCACGAGAGTTATGTCAAACAACTTATCGTCGAAATTCAAGGAAAGATCACGAATACCGGCGATCGTCCTCTACAGGTAGTCGAGGTTGTCTGCGTTTTTTACGATCCTTACAACCGGGTAGTCTTCCGCGAACGCGTCCCGATTGTCAGCGCTAAAATGGGCGGCTTGAAACCCGGTGAAACGAAGTCGTTCCGGTTGCCGTTCGACACGATACCTGAAACCTGGAATCACCAGTTACCCCAGCTTGTAATCGCGGGAATACAATTTTGACGCTGCAAACACTTTTACTCCCGGCTGCTTTGTTGGCCTGCTCGACTCTCGTCTCGGCACAGGAACATACTTACCCCTTTCACACCGATCGCGCCGGCGAAGCCTCCGCCGCCATCACGATGTCGTCGCCCGGTGCCGCTTGGAATCGCCCCGGACACGAGGCCGCCATGGTGGATGTAGGAGTCGATAAGTCGGCGCCCTTTCAGGTTATGCTCTATGCCGGCGAATCGCGCCGCACTTACTCCGTCTTCCTCGGTAACTTACCCACCGGTGATCACATCCTGTCGATCGGCACCAATCAAACTTACTCTGCGCCGGGCATCTCAGTAACTATCCTAAGTGTGGACGTTCGCGGCGGACTCGTGGACTCCGTCATCGCGCACGCGCCCGTATTGTATGCCCGTAAGAACACCGTTGGTAAGTTCACCGACGTGCCCATGATCGTTTATGCGGAACGGCTCGCTGACGGCTCGAAGGAAACGCTCCAATATACGGTCATCTTCTCCAATGAAGACGGCGGCACCTCCACGCGAGGCCTCATGGCGCGTTGGGGCCGCACCACCGACATCGAATACGTCTACCGCCTCGACATGGCCACCGGAAAGGCGATCATTCAGACACGCGATCACCAGGACGTAGTCTTCACGGGCCGGCATGAGGGCGGTCACCCGCTGCTCATCCCCGTCACCGATAACAATATGGTGGCCGGCGAAGTGCCTTCCGCCATCCGCTACCAGATCGCCCCCCGCCTCGCGGATCTCAGCCACAACTCGCGTGAGTTCGTCATGTACCAGGATCCCGAACTCTATCGCATCGCGTCGGAGGAACTACAACGCGAAGGCAAACTCCGGCCTTACGGTGTCGTTGACGGCCAGAAAGTCAGCGATCCTCGCCACTACCTCTACGTCGAAGCGAACGTCACTGTTCGCAATGCGGCTGTCGTAACGCTGGTCCGGCGCAGGAACGATCCTGTCTGGCACAGTTCGGCCATCGGCCGCTACGACTACGGCATCGATCGCGATGGCTGGATTCAGACCACGGTGGAACTGCCTCCGGGAACGAAAGCGGAGGACATCGCTGAAATCGCGTTCACTTGTGAGCAGGTTCCCGATCCCGATACGAAACGCCTCGCCATCACCGGGAGTTGCAACGTGCTCGAGGTAGGGAAGTCCTTCTTACTGGACAACGATTACAAACCCGGCAAGACGATCTGGTCATCCAAAGTTACTGCCGCCTTACCAGCCGGTATTATCCGAAGTTACTCGATCAGTAAGTAACGTGCCCCTGATCCGATTTCCAGGCGTCGAATGCAGCCAGTGACTCGTCCCGCATGATGTTGATCATCGGGATCGCCCGTTGTTCCGCCGGAATCGATAGCTCGGTGTAGAACTGAACATCGTCGAATCCGGCGCTCGCCGCATCGATGGCGCGCGCCGCATAGAAGATCCGATCGAGCCGCGCCCAGTAAATGGCGCCTAGGCACATCGGGCACGGCTCGCAACTGGTATAGATGTCGCAGCCGGAAAGAACGAAGCTCTTCAGCGCCAGCGAAGCGGCCCGGATAGCGGTCATCTCCGCGTGGGCTGTCGGGTCGTTCGCTGCAACCACCTGGTTCGCTCCGGTGGCTACGATGTCCGGTCCCTTGACGACTACCGCTCCGAAAGGGCCGCCCCGCCCTAGCCGCACGTTCTCCACGGCGAGTGCGATCGCCTTCTCCATGAACGGGTTCGTCACCAGGTCGCTCGTATTCCTTACACCTTGTCCGGAGGAGGAACGACGAACCCCTTCCGGTACGGAGTCGAAAGTAACTTGTTCGCCTCTTCGCTCCCGACAAACCGCTCCTTCTCGGGATCGAACTCGAGCGAGCCGCCCGTTCGAAAAGCTGTGTTGGCCACGTGAGCCAGTCCTGACGCATAGTGCGCCGTCTCCACCGGCCCATTCTGATCTTCGACCTTGCGGCTCCGCATCGCCGCGATGAAGTTCTCGAAGTGCTTGGTCGGCGCCTCGTTGGTCGGACCCGGCTTGTTCTTGTTTCCGAAGAAGACCTCGTACTTCGTGTACCCGCTGATCGCCATGTATCCTTCGGACCCGTAGAACAGGTTTCCGTTGGCGTCGAGGGTTTCGTGATTCGAACACCAGAACCGCACCGCGATCTCGGCGTACTTCTTCTCCGGTCCGAACTCGCACAGAGCCGTCAACAACTCCGGTGTCTCGCGATGGTCGTTCCATAGATACTTGCCGCCCATCGTAGTAACTCGGGTCGGGAACTTCACATCCAGGCCCCACTGGAGCATATCGGTTTCATGGATGCCTTGGTTCCCGATCTCTCCGTTGCCGAAGTCCCACGTCCAATGCCAGTTATAGTGGACGTGGTTCTTCGAATAGGGCCGCCACTTACCCGGACCCACCCACAGATCATAATCGAGCGTCTTCGGCGGATCCTCGTTCGGATGGTTCTCGAGCTTCGGGCGCCACTTGAATATCGTCGCCCGCGCCATGTACACGTTCCCGATCACGCCCTCCCGAAGCTTCTTCACGGCCTCCTGAATGGCTTCCGAACTTCGCAGTTGAACTCCGTGCTGCACGATCCGGTTGTACTTCTTGGCCGCCGCCATCATGCTGCGTCCTTCCGGAATCGAGTGGCATCCGGGCTTCTCGACGTATACATCCTTGCCCGCCTGACACGCCCAGATTGTCGCCAGCGCATGCCAGTGGTTGGGAGTCGCGATGCTCACCGCGTCGATGTCTTTGTCATCGAACACTCGCCGCATGTCCTGCACGATCTTCGGCCTCTTGCCGTATCGCTTCTCGAAGTCGGTCGCCCGCGCTTCGGCCACCACGAGGTCCGGATCCACAAAGGTCGTTACCTCGACATTGTTCAGAGGTTGGAACCCGTTGTAGTGACTTCGCCCGCGCCCGTTCACTCCCAGCACTGCGACACGGATGGTATCGTTCGGACTCATCGGATGTGTAACACCGGCTAACGCCGCTCCCGGTGCGGTCATCAGGAAATGTCGTCTGTTCACTCGCTCCCCCTCGGCCCTTTATCCTACACCCGTTAAGAGCCATCTGGAACTGCGCTCTGGCCTTCTGCGTATCATCTTAAGATGTGGTCGACACATGAACTCGGCGGGGACGAGTTGTGGCGCAACACCCGCTACGCCCTCCGGACCTTTCGAAAGTCCCCGGGCTTCACCATCGCTGCAGTACTTACGCTCGCGCTCTGCATCGGCGCCAATACCGCGATCTTCTCGGTCATCGATGCCGCGCTACTCCGTCCGCTTCCGTTTCCCGAACCAGCGCGGCTGATGCAGGTAGTGACGCACTACCGCGCCAACGGAGTCGATGACCTCGGCACCGGACAGGATGGAACAACCTGGGAGACGCTTCACAAGAACGGCACCGGCTTCGAGTGTGCCGCTTCCGGGTTCGGGTTCACCGGCGTCAACCTCACCGCCCAAGGCAAGGCGCAGTATGTTGAACAGCACCGCGTCTCGGCTGGTTACTTCCGAGTGCTCGGCGTGCCGCCCGCGCTCGGTCGTGAGTTCAACAAAGACGAGGACACGACAGGCGGGCCGCAAGCGACGATCCTGTCGAACGCGATATGGAAGCGAATGTTCCATGGCGATCCCGCGCTGCTGGGTAAGACCGTCCTGCTGCGGGGCGAGCCCCACACCGTCGTCGGCATCATGCCTCCTGGATACCGGCCGTTAATCCCCGCCGATGTTTGGACTCCGCTCCGTCCGTCCCGCACCGGCGAGGGCGGTGGCACGAACTACGCTCTCATCGTTCGCATCCGCCCCGGCGTCTCCGCCGAACAAGCGGAAGCGGAAGTTCAGTCCCTCGGCAGGCAGACTCTCGAGAACCGGCAGGCGGAAGAAGCCGCGCTCATCAGCTACGGACTCGAGCCGCTCCAGCGCGCCATGTCGCAGGACATTCGAAAGCCGCTCTTCATCTTGTGGAGCGCTGTCGGATTGGTTCTGCTGATTGGTTGCCTGAATGTCGCCGGCCTGCTCCTCGTTCGAGCTGCGGCCCGCACCCGTGAGATCGCGACCCGCGTCGCGTTGGGCGGAGGACGCGGAGCGGTGATCCGGCAGATGCTCACCGAGAGCTTCGCGTTAGCGGTCCTGGGCGGCACGGCCGGCGCCCTGATCGGCTGGGCCGGCATCAAAGGACTCTCGACCTTCGCCCTCGACGATCTCGGAGTATGGCAGGAACTCCGGCTCGATTGGCGTGTCTTGCTCGCGACACTCGCTGTCTCGGCATTCACCAGCATCGTCTTCGGACTGTTGCCCGCAATCAAAGCGGCGCGGACCGACGTTCGCTCGGGACTCACGGAAGCGGGCACTCGCGGCGTCGCCGGTGGCGTCTCACGATGGCCACGACGATTGCTGGTCGTCGGCGAGGTCGCGCTCGGGATGGTGTTGCTGGTCAGCGCCGGACTCCTCATCCGGACGTTCCTCCACTTCCGCCAACTGGCGCCCGGCTTCGATCCGAACAACGTGCTCGCCGCGAGCCTCTCGCTCCAGGATGCCCGCTACAAGGACCGCGATGCGATCACCCGCCTGTTTCGGGATACACTCGACCGCATCGACCGGATCCCCGGTGTTGAATCGGCCGCCGTCGGGTTGTCTTTACCGTACGAGCGCTGGCTCAACATGAACTTCCGGCCCGCGAATAAGGTCGGTACCGGCGAACCGTCGATCATCACGGGACTCAACTACGTTACACCCCGGTACTTCAGCACGCTGCGCATTCCCCTGATCGCCGGCCGCACGTTCGATGCGCGCGATAGCGGCGACTCGGCACCGGTCGCGATCGTCAACCGATCGTTCATCGAACAGTACCTCAAAGGCAAGAGCGTGGGCACACAGGTCGTGATCAACGGCGAGAAGTCGCCGCGGCAGATTGTCGGCATCGTCGGCGACCTTCAGCAGCACCCGGGTTGGGGGCACGATACTCCGCTAGCCTCGCAGCCCGCGATGTACATCCCTGTCGAACAGTTCCCCGACCGTTGGTTCACGATGATCCATACGTGGTTCGGTCCGAAGTGGGTGGTGCGGGTGTCGGGATCGCGGCAAACAGTCGTGATGGGGATGCAGCGCGCGGTCGAGCAGTCGGATCCGATGCTGCCGTTCGCTTCGTTCAAGTCACTCGATGACCTTCGCGATGACAGGCTGGCGCCGCAGCGGTTGAATGCCGTGCTGCTCGGAGCGCTGGCGGCACTCGCACTGGTGCTGGCCGCCATCGGAGTTTACGGGCTGATCGCGAACTCGATCATGCAGCGGACGCGCGAGATGGGGATCCGCATGGCGTTGGGCGCGTCGTATGCGCGCGTCATCTCGTCGGTCGCGCTGCCCGGCCTTGCACTTGCGGGGGCCGGAGTCGCAATTGGTTGTGCACTGGCTGCGATCACCGTGCGCTTCTTGCGAAGCGTCGTTTACGGTCTTCCAGTAATGGATCCGGAAACCTTCAGCGGAGTTGCGCTGCTTTTATTACTGGTCGCAGCGGCCGCAAGTTTCATCCCGGCCCTGCGCATTCTTCGCCTCAACCCGGCAAGCACGCTTCGCGACGAGTAATCGAGTTCAGGGTACTGCCGATCAAAACGAGCGAGGCCCGAGCGAAACCATGTCATCGACGCGCATTGTTTCTTTTACGACGAAGGGTTCGCCGTACCGGGCGCCGATCTGATTGCCGTAGAAGCGGGCGATGGCGGCAAGCCGCTCGCGGATTTCGGCCTGCTGCGGGAAGAGATCGGATCCTTCTTCCTGCGAACCGTATTGCGATTTATAAGCGAACAGCGCATCCATTCGACGATCGAACTGCGCGCTGATGTCGACGACGAACGACGGAATCACGTTCGCGTACAACGAAGAGTAGATCACTTTGTGCGGACGATGCGGTTCGCTGTCCGGGTCGAGTTTGCGAAGGCCGGCCAGGAAGCAGGCTTCGAAAGCCATCTCGCCGGCCCGGTAGTGATCGGGGTGGCGAGCTTCCCAATAAGGAATGATTACGACTCGCGGCCGCAGATGACGGATCTGTCCGGCGAGAGTCATGCGACCCGCGATCGAATTATCGAGCCGGGCATCGGGAAAACGCAGGTTGCCGCGCCAACTCGCAAGCAGGATTCGCGCGGCCTCCTCGGCTTCGGCAATTCGGATCTCGGGCGAACCGCGCGTGCCCATGTCGCCGGCGGTAAGGTCGAGAACGCCCGTGCGGTAGCCCATCTCGGCCATTCGAATCAAAGTCCCGCCACAGGTCTGCTCCACGTCGTCCGGGTGGGCGGCGATTGCGAGTACGTCAAGCGGCTTCATTTACCAGTCCCAGTTACGAAAACGCTGCCGCGTGCCTAACAAGTTGATCAAAAGAATGCCCGCGATGAACCCGCCAACGTGCGCAAACCAGGCGATGCCCCCGCTCGAAACCTGCGAATAGCCGATCGACCCGATGCCGCTGAAGAACTGAATCACGAACCAATACACCAGCAGCAGGGCGGCCGGTATTTCGAGTGTCGTAATGAAGATGAAGATCGGCACCAGCGTGATGATCCGGGCGTGCGGAAATTTAATAAGGTAGGCTCCCATGACGCCAGCGATGGCGCCGCTGGCGCCGACCGTCGGAACGCGCGAGTACGGGTTGAAAAACAAATGTACGAGGGCCGCCGCGATTCCGCATAACATGTAAAAAGCAAAAAAACGTGGAGACCCCATTATGTCTTCGACGTTCCGCCCGTAGATCCAGAGGAACCACATGTTCCCCAGCACGTGAAGCCAGCCGCCGTGAATGAACATCGATGTGACGACGGTGACGAAGTGCAGGCGGTCGGGAATCAGACCGTGACGCGCGATGAACTGATCGAGTTGATAAGTCCCGAGCGACGCTTCATAAAGGAAGATGACAAGGTTCGCAACAATAAGACCGATCGTAACGACAGCCGGCGAATAGACCCTTTCGGTGGAGCGAAGGGGAATCATAGGCGTTTGGCCGCTTCGAAGTCACGATGGGTCCGCCGTTCGGCGCGTCCCATGAGTGCGCGGGCCTGTTCCACCGTACCCACTCCGCCGCGCGCTCCGAGAGCCGTACAATTCAAGGCTGCCATGGCGTTGGAGAACTCGAGCGTGTCCCGGATGGACATGCCTTGAAGAACAGCATAACAGAAGGCCCCGTGGAACACGTCTCCGGCGCCCGTTGTATCCACGCAATTGACGACAAACGCCGGCGAGTACACGTAGCCTTCGCTGGCCAGCGCCAGCGAACCGTGCGCGCCGAGTGTCATCGCGGCCACGCGCATTCCGTACTCTTTGCGGATGAGGGCAAGCGCCTTGAAGGGATCGCGTTCGTTCGTCCACTGAACCGGGAATTCCGAACTGCCCACCAGGTAATCGACGTTAGGCAGAACTTCGTCGAAGCCGTGATAGATCGTATCCACGTCGACGGTAACCGGGATGCCGTTTTCGTGCGCGATGTGCGCGGCGCGGGCGACAGCGGGAGTGTCGTGCCCGTCGATGTGGAGCAGGCGGGCGCAAGTGATTTTTTCGGGCGTGATGCTTTCGGGGCTGAGGCGCAGACAGTCGGGGCGGCTCCACAACACGGTGCGCTCGCCGGTGGTTTGATCGATCAGTATATAGGCGGTCTGGTTGGGACAGTTCTCGCGGATCTCGACATGATCGAGATTGATGCCGCTGGTTTGAAGACTCTGCATCTGCACCTGTCCGCGCAGATCGTCGCCCACCGTACCGATATACTTCACGCGCAGGCCGAGGCGGGCGCACGCGACCATTGCGCTGGCCACCTGTCCGCCGGGACTGAGGATCTCAGCCTCGAACGGGACCTTGCCGGCATAGGCGGGAAACTTGGGCAGCAGTAACAGAGTGTCGGTGGCGTTGAGGCCAACCCCGACGACGTCGAATGAGTACATAGGTGATCAGGGAGCCGTGCGGCCGGAGTCGCCGAGCCCCATAAATCGTAGCATCGCACGGGCGGTAGGGTCGTCGTCGCGCCAGAGGTGGAGCATTTCAGATATGTGGTTCTGGCCGGGTATGTAACGAAGCGTTGAGGCCACGAAATTGTGGCGCAGCGCTCGATCGAATTCGCGTGCCTGCGCGGGAAGTCCGGGGTAGTCCCATTGACAGTACGTGATGAGGAAGGGCGGCGCTCCCCGGTTCACATATTCGATGGGAGACTCGATGCGGCGAGTCTGCTCGTCGGGACCAAAGATCGCGACTTGCCGCACGTCGTAGACGCCACTCAACGTCATGACGCCTTTGATCGACTTGGCGTTGAGACCGTGCTTTACGAGATAGCGCGAATCGAGCGCCAGCAGCGAGACGAGGTGCCCGCCCGCGGAGTGACCGGCCACATATATGTGGGCGGCATCGCCGCCATACTTCTCGATGTACCGGACGGTCCAGGCGAAGGCGGATGCAACGTCATCGATCTGTGCGGGCGGGGGATTTTTCGGAGCGAGACGATAACTCGGGATCACTACGCCGATGCCGAGTTTTGCGAAACGGTTGCCGACCGACGCATAGAGAGCCCGGTCGCCGCTACGCCAGGAGCCGCCGTGGACAAAAAACAAAACCGGGAACTTTGTTTTGCCGGCCGGAAGGTACAGGTCGAGTTTATGCTTGCCGGCGTCCTCCGGGGCTCCCTCGATGTAGGGGATGTCCTTCATGAGTTTGACGCCGGGGGCCAACGTGGAAGGAGGAAGCGCGAGTTCTCCGGGTTCCGGCGCATGGAGATATAGCGGATTCGAGTAGATCCACGGGCGTTCCTCCCCGCCAGCGTCAAGCCACGCTTCGAGCCGGTACGCTCCGGGCTCTTTGGGCGCGAAGTTCAACTCGGCCGAGTTCGTGTCGGAAACAACTGCTCCTTGGTGAATGAGTTTGATGTGCGCGGGCAGGGGGAAGCGAGCGACCAGACGCGTACCGTTCACCAGCGGCACCGGATCGCCCATGTCGAACACTCCGAGATTATTGATGGCGACGAAAGAAAAGCCGCTGGGGTCGCAGATCCAGTCGTGCGCGACGTAGGCGTGCCCGTTGCGCAGCGATTCGCGGACGTCCTCTTCCTTCAACGCGCGCGCCAGAATATGGGTTGAGACGTTTCGAAACGCGACCTCGTAGGTGTCGAGCACGACGCCTCCTCCTACCTGGTTGCGATGCGAGTCGTTAGCGGCGATCGCGGTGAAGCGGCGTGTTTCGATCTGGCGGTCGTAGAAGCCGAGCAAACCAGGTTGGGGTCCGGTGGCCGCTCCGAGGACTTCATCGGGATACTGTCGGAAGATCGACGCGAGTTTCTTCCAAGTCTTATCGCGCTTGTTGGCCGTACCGTCGAGCCAGTCAGCAAACTCCTTCTGGACGGTGGTGTCGGTGCTGCGGTTGTAGATCTCCATGCCGGTGTAGCCGGCAGCGGATTTCACGGGCGCAGGATCGATCTGCGTCAGGAATTGGAGAGCCTCTCCGCCGGCGCCGGGGATTCGTAACTGACCGTCGTCCCGTGAGCCAGGTATGAAGAGGACATTGGTATGAACGCCCTTCCACGCGTCCGGCTTCGGATCGCCGCGTGCGGCCCAAAACACGATGTCCACGCCGTCCTGACGCGCCGCCGTGAGCACCTGCTCGCGCGCCGCCTGCGTTTGCGGGGCGTCCTCGGGATGAACGTACACGATGGCCCGGTAGTCGTGATAGATCCCGATCTGAGGATAGACGATGCGCTTTCGCGAATACTCGTAGCGCGACTGCCGGACTGCGTCGAGGTATTCCTGTTTGAGGCGTTTGGGAAGGCTTGCGCCGAGGGATGCAATGGATACGAGGAGAACGGCGAGTATTGGCGATCGCGTCATTCTGAGAAACGGGGCGCGCCCGAGCGGGTCGTCACCAACCAGGTTGAGACCTGCGGCTATCTTTGTGGAACTGGAGGCATGTCGTACAAATAAATATTGTGACCGTAGCGTTCGTCGGTCTTATCAATACGGACGGGCTTCCATCCAGGCACCGCGTAGGAATACGAAACGACGCGAGTTCCCGGCTTCAATAACTTCTCGAGCCGCGGCCGAATCTCTTCGTTCGAGCCCGTCATGAGATACATGACGACTACGTCCGCATCCGAAAAATCGATTTTCCTAAGGTCGCCCTTGATAACCTTCACCTGGTCCTGAAGGCCGAGGTTTGCGACATGTTCGGTGGCACGTTGCACGAGTTTGTCGGAGATCTCTATGCCGACCGCTTTTGCCTGGAACTTCTGCGCCGCTGTAATAAGAATCCGCCCATCGCCGCAACCGAGATCGTATACAAGCTCACCCGGTTTGACGGCAGCCATCTCGAGCATCCTGTCTACCGCGCGCTGCGGAGAACTGACGTAAGGCGCCAGCTTATTGCCGTAAGGCGTTTGACCGGATGCCGAGGCTACGGCTATGAAGAGCAGGAAAACCGAAAAACGAAACCCCTGTCCACTATCACTGCGTGGAAAGCGCCGATATTTGACGGCCATGCTTTAATTTTACGATACGCGTGACCATCTCGTTGACGGCGATCCACAAATCTTTGGGGCGGCTGATGGTGTATTCGGTTCCTTTGAAGAACCGCACGGCGCGTCCGATGGAATCCCGCCAGGGCACCGCCTGGGGATTCAGATTGTAATTCATGTAAAAGACGGGGTATTCGACATCGCCCACTTCGCGGAGTGAATTCTGGGGAATATTGCCGTCCAACATCACTTTGGGACCGGCGAAGATCAGGGCATCGGGGTGATCGGTTCCGCCGATTTCTGTTTTGATGAGATCGGCCAAAAACTCGGTATCGGAGTTTTTGTGGCTCAGGCGATGAAGATCCACTGTTCCCAGGCTCACCGTATTCAAGGCATCCCCCAGGGCGGGGAAGTCGATTCGGTTCGCACTCACCTGCCGATAGAGGATGCGCTGCTCCTGCATGTTGAACGCAACGAGCGAGAATTTGCCGATGTGGGGATCGCGCGCAATCTGCCGCAGGATGGACACGAGCGCCGCAGTGTCCATGGGCCGGAGTGTCGACGATTGAGCGTTTTGCGGAGCAAAGTTCACCAAAACCTTTACATTCAGAGTCGGCTCGTTGGCGACGCGTTCGATCGGGGGTTCTTCCTTGAACTGTTCAGTGTCGGTTTTGGCGATCGTCCCGGCCCGGATGTCCAGGGTGATCTGTTTCTCTTTTGGGCCAAGGACGGCTTCCGAGTCCCAGGAGGATGAACAGACCCGCTCCGAGCGGTCGCGCATCAGCCAGTCGACATGGTAGTCGCCCTCACCGACATCGAAAGAACCTTGCAGGTAAGCATCGCCACCGGCATCACTGTCGATAAGCGGAACGCGGATGCGTTGTGTGAAGTAGGAGGGCTCCTTCTTCGATCCCTGAGAGGACACACGGAAGAGGATGGTGAGGACATTCTCAGAGCCCGCGAGATCTCTCAGCGGAACCGTCACGTCGAAGCCGCTGTGGAACTTGAGATCGAACCCGAGAGCCGGTTTGATCGGCACCACCGTACACGGTAGGTCCTGGCGTGGTTCGCCCGCTTCGAAAACTGCCATGTCGGTGTTGAATATTCTTACGCCGTTGGGGCCACCCAGCAATGGCGTTTGGCTATACAAGGCAGGGCACAATTCGCCGGCGGCGAAACATAGCAACACCAGCCCTGTGGTCTTTCGACCGTTCGAGTGATGAGATTTTCCCCTACCGCCGAGTGTAACTGCGGAGGCGACCTGCCAGAAGCCTCGCGCCCTACCAAAACTCATAGACTGATTCCCCAAGCTGCGTCCGGACCGTAACCACCCAGCACATCCGTTGTTGAATGTATTATGGCCTAAGTATCAAAATTTGCAAGAGAAACTTAGTACTACGATCGCTGGCGCTTCAATGTTCTAGCAATCCTGCGACCACGCAATTCCATAATTCCAAATTTCGGAACTGACAGCAGAATTGCTGTGTCTCTCCCAGGTACCACGCCTGCGTGGGGGCAAAATTTACGCAATGTCCCAGGACTTTTTACTGTGGTCTTTCATCGCCGGATAGTGCCGGAGCGGAGCTGATCGTAGCACGGACAATGACTCCGTTTAGCATCTCTTTAGCGTTCGGGCATACTGTACCCGGCGGTGCGTTCCCCGAAAAGTGTGGAACCGGGTAATCCGGGTCTGTCCGGGAGCGTCGATAGCTTCTATGCGTTGCAAAGCAGTCCTAATGTTCAGTTTCGCTGTGCCGATGTTCCCAATGACGGTGTTGACCTGGCCGAGCATGGGGCCGTCCGTGCCCGTGGGAACGTCGTTGTATTGGAATTCGCGGGTCGACGGAGCAACGGACCGGCTTTGGTACCGGTATCGAGTCCGGGGGCCCAGCGAAGCGGAATTCCGGGTTGTCCGAGACTACAGTCCGGTTGCCTATTTCTTGTGGACGCCCGTTGAAACGGACGGTATCTACCAAGTTGAAGCCACGGCTCACGATCTCGATACGGGAGAAGAAGGGTCGACGGTAGCGCAACTCAAGGTCGACTCACGCGCACAAAACAACGCGCCGGTGATCACGCCGACCGGCAATGAACTCGTCTTTCTGTACAGCGTGCCGCCATGCCCGGAGGGGGCCCGGTCGCGGGTTGAGATGATTTCTCCGAAAGGCAAGCGGCAATTCACGGACTGGCGATCGTGTATGGAGGGGCAATCATTGAACTGGTACCTGGCTGGCATGCGGGCATCCACGCTGTACCGGATCCGGGAGCAGACGGACTTGCAGGACGGAACGACGATACTGTCGCCGCCGATGGATTTGACGACGGGAGGTCTTCGTTGGCAACCGGTGCCCTCAAAGCGTGTCGAGGGAACGGCAACCTGGCGCGACGGTCTACTACTTCAGAGCAAGACCTTCGAATACATGACGGCGATCGACCTGGACGGGAACACGGTCTGGTATGCCACGGTTCCGGCGCGGTACCTCACGAGGCCCGTCAACGGAGGATATTTCCTTATCTTGAACGACAATCCGCAGGCCGGGGATGAGGAGCAGACTCTGCGGCTGATCGACTTGGCCGGAAACACGGTATTCGAGACGAACGCGGGCGCCATCAATCTGCAGTTGGCGCGGATGGGATATCACCCGATCACCAGTTTCCATCACGAGGCGCGAATGCTGAGCGATGGCAGGATTCTGGCGCTGGCAGGGACCGAGCGGATACTGACGGACGTTCAAGGTCCAGGCGATGTCGATGTGCTCGGGGACATGATACTGGTTTTGAACCGGGATTTGCAGGTGGAGTGGGCGTGGGACGCGTTCGATCACCTGGACACATCGCGGAAGGCAGTGCTTGACGAAACGTGCACGCTGGGCACCGGCGGTTGTCCGGTATTCCGGAAAGCAGAGACGGCCAACGACTGGTTGCACGGAAACGCACTTCAACTCACGGCCGACGGTAACATTCTGTATTCGGCGCGTCATCAGGACCAGGTGTTCAAAATCAATTACGCAAAAGGGCAAGGTTCGGGCGAGGTGCTGTGGCGCATGGGCAAGGACGGCGATTTCCAGATCGTCTCAGACGATCCGTGGCCGTGGTTTTCGCACCAGCACGACCCGAATTTTGCAGAAGGGTCTCCCGATGTTCTGATGGTGTTCGACAACGGGAACACGCGGGCGGAAGAGGATGATCACGCCGAGAGCCGGGGGCAGGTGTTCCGGGTGGATGAGGCACAACGGTCTGTGACGCCGATTGTGAACATCAAGCTGGGCGCCTACTCGTTGGCGTTGGGGTCGGCACAACTGCTCGAAGACGGGAACTACCATTTCGATCTGGGCTGGATGCCGAACATGTTCAGCCAGGCAGTGGAGGTGGACACGGACGGGAATGTTGTGTCTCGCGTGGAAACCGAAGGGCCCCAGTATCGTTCTTTCCGGATGCGGAATTTGTACACGGAACAAAGGATTGCTCAGGACGGGGGCACACAGCCGGTTCCAGTTTCGGGCCGGTAGCGAAGTGTAGAAAAATTCATCTAACTTATCTAAGAACAATGCTACGCTGGTGGCACCGACAATATATAGGAAACGATGCGGGCTACCTTAGGGCGGCGCAGCTTTATTCGCGCTGTGGGTGGGCTGGCATGTAATGCCATGTTGCGCGGGCAATCGTCCCGTCCACCCAATGTGATCATTATTCTCGCCGATGATCTCGGCTACGGGGATCTTCACTGTTATGGGTCGAGGATCCCGACTCCCCATCTCGACCGTCTAGCCCAGGAAGGATGCCGGCTTTCGCGGTTTTATTCGGCGAGCCCGGTGTGTTCGCCGTCGCGCGCGGCTCTTCTGTCGGGCAAGTATCCGGCACGCACGGGCGTGGTCAACGTGCTGATGCCCGATTCGACCAACGGTCTTGATTCGAGCAATCCCAACATCGCCAATACGCTCAAGGCGCGCGCCTATTCGACGGCGTGCATCGGTAAGTGGCACTTAGGGAACCGCCCCGAGTTTTCGCCGAACCGGAACGGATTTGACGAATTCCGGGGGATTCCCTATAGCAACGACATGTCGCCGCTGAGCTATATGAACAATTCCCAGGTGGTGCTGGACAAGTGCGACCAGGAGTCGCTGACGGAGCGTTTCACGGCGCAGTCGGTGGATTTCATCAAGCGGCGCAAGGACCAACCTTTCTTCCTGTACACGGCGATGACGGCTCCGCACATTCCGATCGTGCCTGCGGCGCGGTTCAAGGGCCAATCAGGGCTGGGACAGTACGGCGACATCGTAATGGAACTGGACGATGGCGTCGGCCAGATTCTGGCGGCGGTGCGGGACAACGGACTGGAAGAGAACACGCTGGTGATCTTCACGAGCGATAACGGTCCGTGGTACCAGGGCAGCGCTGCGCCGCTTCAGGGGCGGAAAGGGTCGACCTACGAAGGCGGTTTGCGGGAGCCGTTTATTGCGTGGATGCCGGGGCGCATTCCGGCCGGTAGTGTGTTCCACGGGATCGCGTCGATGATGGACTTGTACCCGACGATCGCGTCCCTGTGCGGAGCGGCGCCGCCGAGCGTGGACGGGGTGGATTTGTGGCCGATGTTGAAAGGCGAGCTTCCGTATGTGGATCGGGATGTGCTGCTGTGTTTTGACGGATGGCAGCTACAGTGCGCACGATGGGGTCCGTGGAAGCTGCACATAACGCGGTACAACAGTTTTGCGTGGACGCCGGATCCTCCGGGAGGGCGGTGGAATCTGCCGCTGCCTCGTCCGGAGTTATACAACGTCGATACGGATCCGTCCGAGTCGTACGATCAGGCGGGGGACCATCCGAAGGTGGTGCAACTGATGAAGGACCGGATCGAGGCGCAACTGCGGACGATGCCGGCGCAGGTGCAAACGGCGTGGTCGGATACAGTGCGGCAGCAGGTGATCGACACACCGGTGGGGGCATTGCCACGGCGGCAGCAGGATTGAGAGGGGAACCAGGCCCTAACGATCGTGGCTGTGAAATAGAAGCGGTACGATCGCGGATTGGCCGCTTCTGTTGTTACTGAGCGGCCTTGACCTTGCCAGCAGGTTTCACGGCTTCGAGCGATTTCACCTGCCGCACGAATTTCCCCATCGATTTCGAAACATGTTCGAGGACGGTGGCCCATTCCTCCAGATGACGCTCGCCTTGTGCTGTTAGGCGATAGACGCGACGGGCGGGGCCGCCGGTGTCGGTCTCCCATTCGGAGACGACATTGCCGTTGGTTTCAAGCTGGCGAAGCGTGCGGTACAGCGCGGCGCGTTCGATCTCGGCATCGGTGAGGGCGTGGTCCGGAAGTTCGTTGGCCAGATCGTAACCGTACGAGCGTCCTTTCTTCTTCAGGAGCAGCAGGACCACGGGTTCGACGAAGCGATAGAGGTTTCCCATCGCGCAGGTACACGGATAGTCATGGCCGTGGCGTGGACAGGTTCGGGCCGGCATAGATGATAATCACACCTAGAGGCAGTCTAGCCCGTATTGCGCGTCAACTCAACTCGCGTGAACCGAAACGGTTACTCGCCGCCGGTGAGCCTTTGCCACTCGGCGTGATCCGCGTCGGCGCCAGCATCGTTATGCTGATGCCGCCGAGCGAGCGCCCGCGCATCGTAGGCTTCCCGGACCACCCACTTGAAATTTTTCTGCCGGAGCAAGGCGGAGGCATTTTCGATGACCTTGGAAAGGTCCGCCTCCGCCGCAGGGAAGTTTTGCATGCGGTTATTAATCTGGCCGCGCGTCAAGAAAGCCAAATCCCAGCCGGGGCGGATCTCCAGCGCCTGGTTGACATCGGCAAGGGCTTTGTCTTGAAGCTTCAGGAACATGTAGGCTCTAGCTCGCCATAGATAAGCCAGGTGCTGGCGCGGGTCGAGATTAGTCGCTTTGGTTAGTGCTTCGAGCGCGTTCTGATATTTGCCTTCTCCGACCAGCGCTATCCCATTATTCGCGAGATCGATCGCCTCGAGTTGGTCCTTGTCGCTTGGGGCAGCGGGTGCAGCGGGACTGTTACCCGGAAGCGCGGAAGGTGATGTCGAGGTATCGGATGCCGGGTTCGTCGGCGGGACGACGCCGGTAGGTTGTTGGACCGGTGCGGTGGGGTTGTTTGCCGTGCCCGTGTTCCGATTCATCGCGAAATAGCCGATCCCACCGACGGCGAGGATGCCGACGCCGATTGCGGCCACCAGGACGGGAGTCTTTTTCGCGGGCGGTGTTGCCGCGGATGCGGGCGGCGGTGCGGGTCGTCGAGGCGGGGCCGGAGCAGGGGCGGCAGCAGCGCCAGCGGTGGCGGCGACCCCGGCGGCGATCTCCGCCGGATTCAGCACAACGGTCTTCTCGGCTGGAAACGATTTGCTCGCCCGGATGGTGCGGGCGAGGGTTTCAACCGCGTCGGCATATCGATTGTCGAAAGCGTCGATCCACTGGATGTTCTGAAGAAAGTATTCGAGGCTCGGCGGCGGAGTAACGTCTTCGATGCGGAAAGTAATGATATTCGCGCCGGCGCGATCGGCCGTTTCCACTTCGCGAGCAATCTGCTTGGAACTGTGGGAGTGGGACGAGAGAACGAGAAGCAGCGTGTGACAACGCTTGATGCCCGCAACAATGGCTACGGGCCATTCCTCGCCGGGCGGTATGTCCCGGGGTGCAATCCAACACGCGATACCACGCTGCTCGAGGGCATCGCATACCGCCACGGCAGTAGCCTGATCTTCCTTGCGATAGCTGACAAAAACATCGCGGGCCATAAGACCTTCCCAGTTGAAATTGTTCGGCTACTATAGCACAGGGAAGCGCCTCCAAAGGTGAAAGGAAGTTGGTGTACTTTCGCCTCGTTTACTGCGATTTCCGGCCAAAACGGTTGTCGGCGACATCGGTTTCGACCGCCCGGTGCTCGAACCATCCGGCGCGGGCGCCGGGGTACGCATCGAATTCGCTCACGTAGGGCTTGATGTCCAGTAGCGGTGTGCCGTCGAGAATATCGACGTCCTCCACAACAAGCCGTCCCCGTTCAACTGAAATGAGGCGGACTGCCGAGATGCCGATGGGATTCGGGCGCACGGGCGCGCGGGTTGCGAAAACGCCGCGCTGCCGCGTATCGAGATACGGTGTGACGGTCAGTTCCGCATCGCCGAACTGGTGAAGCCAATAGATCAGCCAGACGCGTTCGAATCCTTCGAGGTCCGCGAGGCCCGCGCGGTGTTTTTCGTAAATCTCGACGGTGCCGCGAGCGCCGCGGGCGCGGGACGGCTGAATCGGAGTGCCCTCCGAGGCCGTGAAGCCGGTGCGAACGAGACCGATGGCACGAAAGGTGACGGCTTGACATTCACTGTTCTTCCGTAGCATATAGGTGTTAACTACACTTATAGAGCATATCACCGCGATGCAGTTCAGCGCGGTAGTGCGAAACGGAAACGAGAGATGAACGAAAATCCGAGAATTGCGATAGCGTCCGATGACGAGACCACAGTGGCCAGTCACCTGGGCCGTTGTGCGAACTTTATCATTTACGAGCTCACCGGCGGACAGTTTGTGCGGTGCGAAAGCCGGGTGAACGAGCACGGGCGCAACCACGCCGGCGGGTGCGCGGGCACGGACAGTCACAGCCACGATCACAGCGATCTTGCCACGACGCTGGAAGGTTGCCGCGCAGTGATCGCGGGCGGCGCGGGACGGCGGGCGGTGTTCGATTTGACGCAGGCGGGCATTCAGGTGTTCGCGGCGCCGGCGGGCAGTGAAGTGCAGTTCGCGGTACGGCTGCTGCTGTCCGGTGCATTGCAGGTGGCGGGGGAGCAGAACTGCGGGTGCGGGCGGTAGGGCTTCAGAAGTAATGCTCGAGGCAAACGCGGCGGCCGGCGAGTTGAAGCTTCCCGGTGCCGGCGCTGGCCAAGAGGGTCGCAGGGAAGCGAGGGATTTGTGCTTCTGAATTGGACGGGTACGATGCGTCACTCGTACCCTATTACCGCTGGTTGAAGCTCGATTTCGGTGGAGCTGACGAAGTCAATCTCAGGTACCAGAACGCGACCAACGGCTGTGACCAAGGAACTGGCGGCGCGGATCTACCGAACCGGAAATACTGTCGTGCATAGCAAGGAGACGGACGGGTGACCCCTCCAGGCTGCTTCCTGACGATCGGATGCAGCTTGAGATATTCCTCCTGGCTCTTCTCCGGAATCGCCTTCTTCGGACGCGTTGCTCCCGAGCCTTGCGTTAGCCGGACGCTGCCGGAGAGCGGCAAGGATCTGGACGAAAATGTCGCTCAGTCGTGCATGTGCTCTGTCCGGATTGCGAGCGAATCAGCGCACTCTGCGGACAGAATGCGGCAAACGTGAGATCGAGTCTGGGTGGCCGAAATAACTGGACACGGTACGTAAGCGCTACGCCGTCAGGGCGGATCAGTCCGGCCGACGATCCCTTCTCAAGGTCGGGCGTGATCCGTCCAGCTTGAGCTTGCGGGGCCCTGTGCTGGATTCCTCAACGCTACGCGACTACCCGCGGGTTGGCTGGGTCTCAAGGCGTCGCCCGTTCCACCGCCAGCGCGATTCGAACCCTTGTAAGTGGACGCCTCCGATCCATCTGTCGATCCCACGGAGGCGTACGTGGTCTTGCTTGCCAGCCAGCACGTCCTTGCCAAGGCCGGTGGCGTGGACCATGCGCTTGAGGAACGGGGTGTCCCTGTCCTCTATATGAAGCAAAGGATTGGGCAGTGCTGCCAGACTCTTGAGGATGCGCCAGAATGAAGTGTCGCCCATGAACGGGCGCTCCTCCATGTCCTGGACTGCCAGAAACAACCGGCCCGCTGACACAGTTCCAAGTTCGACGGCGGCCTTCAAAGCTTGGGCCTCGCTTCGCGAGAGGCCATTGTGCATGGAGGGAAACTCTTCCAAGGCGCGCCGCAATGCTCCTGCGAGAAAAGGAAGAGGCGCCGTATCCACTGCGAGAAGCCGCTCGAGCGCCGTGGGGTCCGATCCCGTGAATGCTTTCCAGGTTCGCTGCGCCAATTCGCGTTGAGCGGCGGTGACCTCCTGGCGCGTATCGAAGAGCGGTCCCACCTGATCCGCGCGTAGTTCGCCAAGTCCGCGGAATCCCGGTATGCCCGGGTACTCGCCGATACAGATCAGGCTGAGGCACGTGTGTCCCAGATCCCGCTGCGCGAACCAATCCAAAAGCCGTCAAAATCAGTTGATCGAACAAGTCGTGTTCGAACCACAAGATTACTTCGTCCTCTGATCGGTAGGCCTCCAACGCTGCCTCCCAGGTTTCGAGCGTCCTCAGAGCATCCTCGTAAGTAGGGCTGTATCCGCTCGCGTGACGTACCCGAGCAAAACGGACAGAATGCGACAAACGTGGGATCGAGTCCGGATGGCCCTCTCCCGGCCGGCGCGACCGGTCCGTTCATCGGGTTCCGGCCGACGACATTCCGATAGCGCCGCTTCGCATGCCCGAACGTCCCTCCGCCGGCATGCGCGGCGTCGTAGCAGAATGAACGGGCACTACATCGGACTTTGACAGTACCGATGTCCCGGAGTTCGGGACCTCCTCCAAATTGCGACGAGTGATGTACGGCGTGAACTCCGTCCAAAGCACGCGAACGCGATGGCATAGATCGAATGGCAGCCCGCGCGTATTGGCACTGTTCCTTCAAAAGAGGGGGTCAAGCAGCCCACGTTCCTGCTATAGTCTAGATCGCAAGCGAGTCCCGGTATGGGAACGTTTGTTCCCGCTTAATCGGCAGTGTTGCGCGAAAAGGAGGAGATGAACAGCGTGGATACGCGACAGAAGCCGAGGGCGAGTACGGGTGTCCCCGGTTTGGACGATGTACTCTCCGGGGGACTGCCGGTCGGGCATCTGTACCTGATCGAGGGCGACCCTGGCGCCGGCAAGACCACGATCGGACTCCAGTTCCTGATGCACGGTGCTGCGCAGGGGGAGCGTGTCCTATATGTGACGCTGTCTGAGTCCAAGGCCGAGCTCGAAAGCGGTGCCGAGTCGCACGGGTGGTCGCTCGATGGCGTAGAAATCTACGAATTCGCGCCTACCGAGCAAAGCCTAGAGCCTGACGATCAGTATTCGCACTTCCACCCATCGGAGGTCGAGTTTCAAGACACGACTCAGCACATCCTGGACAGAATCAAGGATCTGCAGCCACAGCGCGTCGTGTTTGATTCCCTTTCGGAACTGCGGCTTCTCGCGCGCGATTCGCTTCGCTTTCGAAGGCAAATCCTTGCGCTCAAACACTTCTTCATGAATCGCGCATGCACGGTTCTTCTCCTCGACGACAGAACAGCGGACGGGCATGACATGCAACTCCAGAGCATCGCTCATGGCGTTGTCATGCTCGAGCGTCTGCAACGGGAATATGGCGTTGAGCGACGCAGAATGCGAATCGCAAAGCTTCGAGGCTCGCATTATCGGGAGGGATTTCACGATTACACGATTGAAGAAGGCGGCGTCTCGGTATTTCCCCGGCTCGTCGCCGGCGAGCACCGTCAAGAACCGACGGAGGGCGTAGCGTTAAGCGGCATCCCAACCCTCGACCGGCTTTGGGACGGCGGAATTCCGCGGGGCACAAGCACTCTCTTGGTTGGACCGGCAGGCACCGGCAAGTCCTCCATCGCTACCAAGGATGTAACCGCCGCCGCCGAACGGGGAGAAGTTGCGGCGATCTTCAACTTCGATGAGACGCTATCCACGATTTACCTGAGATCCGCTCAGATCGGGGCGGATCTTCGGCCCCATGTCAAGGACGGGACGGTGCATATCACCCAGCTTGACCCGGCAGAGGTGTCACCCGGACAGTTCGTGGGCCTGGTACGCTCCGCGGTCGAGCAGGACGGAGCCCGTGTTATCGTCATCGACAGCCTAAATGGGTTCCTGAACGCTATGTCGGGCGAGCAGATGCTCGTATCGCACGTGCACGAGTTGCTCACATTCCTGAACCAACGCGGAGTGGTGACGTTGGTCGTACTCACAGTCTCCGGAATGATCGGCACCCAAATATCCGTGCCGATCGATATGACCTATCTCTCAGACAACGTGCTTGTGCTTCGCTTCTTCGAAGCGCGCGGACGGCTACGGAAAGCGTTGTCGGTAATAAAAAAGCGCAGCGGCAAACACGAGGATACGATTCACGAGCTTACGTTTTCACCGGCGGGCATTGAGCTCAGTGAACCGCTTTCGGACCTTTTGGGGATCATGAGTGGTATTCCGACCGATGGGACAGCTTCCACGGCCGGGAGGAGTGCCGGTGAGCCCGAAAGGTGAGCACGTTCTCGTACACGCTCCATTTGGACGCGATGCAGCGATGATATGCCAGTTCCTGGGGCAAGCGGGCATAAGTGCCGGGATCTGCCAGACGGTAGAGGACGTTTGTGCTCAGCTCCAAGAAGACACAGGAGCGGTGCTCATCAGCGACGAACCGCTTAACCCTGCAAACATTTCCGCGCTCGCCGCGGTGTTGAGCGCGCAGCCGCCATGGTCCGACCTCCCAGTCATTGTTACGACCAGCGGCGGTGAAGCCACAGTCGACAGCCGCAGACGCCTGAACATCCTCGGGCCGCTCGGGAACTTTTCCCTCCTGGAGCGTCCTTTGAGAACCGTTACGCTCGTGAGTGCCGTCCAGGCGGCACTCCGCGCTCGGCGTCGCCAATATCAGCTGCGGGAGCATGTCGCTGAACGGGAGCGGCTAGTGCAGGAGCTGAAGCGCTCAAACGAAGAATTGACCCAGTTCGCTCACGTCGTAAGCCATGACTTGCAAGCACCGGTTCGGATGGTAATGAGCTTCAGCGAGTTACTCGCGCAGCGCTACCGCGGGCAGTTGGACAAAACGGCTGACGAATTCATCGGCACTATTCAGGACGGTGCTTCCAGCATGGAGACCCTGATTCGAACACTGCTCGCCTACGCTACTGCCGGACAGGCGCCGCTGACCCGAAAACGAGTCGATTTAGGTAGTGTCGTCGATGCCGTCGTAACGACGCTGCAGCCAACCATCGAAGAGCTTCAGGCGGAGATATCGTACGGGGAGTTGCCGATCGTACATGGCGATCAGGTACTGCTCCAGCAGCTCCTGCAGAATCTGATAGGAAATGCCCTCAAGTACGCCGGCGAGTTGGCACCTCGCGTGAACATCTCCGCACATCACGCTCGGCGCGAGTGGGTTGTCAGTGTCAACGACAACGGCCCGGGCATTGCCCCCGAATACCACGACAAAATTTTTCTACCATTGAAGCGTTTGCATGGAGATGAAATATCCGGGACGGCTATGGGACTCGCCGTTTGCAGGAAGATCGCCGAGCGCCATGGAGGAAGGATTTGGGTTGAGAGCCGACCCGGAATGGGGTGTACCTTTCATTTCACCTTGCCCATACCCGAGTGGGAAGAGGGGCCGGACGCTGCGGGCTCAGTTGCCAGCAAATGCACGTCGTCGTGAGTTGGAAGAGATTTCCCTTTCCGGTATTGGCGCGCTTCAAGCACCACTCGCGGTCCAGGCAGTATCTTCAGAACACGTACTCGCACACTTCTCTCTGTGCGAGGAGGATCGCTCCTTATTAAGGCGGCGTTTAGATCCGCTTAGAATACGATCGACGACGCCCTGCACCTTCAGGCTCTCCGGCGTCAGTTCGCATCCCATCTGCCGAGCATCTGAGCCAGCACCTGGTCCGGTGTCTTGCGCGGCGCGGCGGGGCGTCCCGCGACCGGCGTTTTGCCGAGCTTCGAACACAGCTCTACATAGGCGCGGTGATGCTTCTCCTGGTCGATCATCTTGCCGCTGGCGGCCAGCGCCTCGAGGCAGGCGTGCGCTTGTTCAGGCGACCGGCTCATCGCGGCGTGCACGTAGGGACCGATGAGTTTCGAGGAATAGCCCTCGGACTTCTTGTTCTTCCAGGCCACGCGAGGAAACCACGCCAACGCCTCGTCAATCCTTGGATCGGCAACTGCCGCCGCGTGCCAGAAGAGCGTTCGCAGCAGGTCGCGACCAGCCACTTCGAGCGGCACGGGCGCATCCTGGCTGAACGGGCTGAGCCACTGGTGGAAACGCTCGGCAAACTGACTGGTTCCGATCGCCTCGAAGTCCGCTTTGCATTCCTTGCGGAACTTCGCAGGAGGAGCGTCGGTCAGGGCAAAAGTCATGTGCGACAACAGTGCCCGCCACCGGCTCGCCGCGGGCTCCGTCATGCGCTCGAGATCGCCGCGCACATGCGCGCTCCAGCATTGGTTGTAACTGACCGGCATCACACCCTCAAGCCATAGCCACCAGCCGACTTTCTGACGCATGGACTGGGCCGCGATCGTGCCGTGAAGAGACTGATGCCACGCCAGTAGGCTCTTCCGCAGTTCGTTAGCCAAGCCGTGTCTAGCTTCGCAGCGTTTTAGCAATCTGAAAATTGCTCCCACGGGCGAGCACCAAAACGCTCCATCGATCTCCGACTCGACGAGTTGGATCAGCGTCGAACCGTCGATGTGATCGATCTGTTCGATCAGAGGGTGGAACTTGTCGCCGAGAAGCAGCCTGTAGCTTGAGTGGTTCGGGATCAGTTCGGCCTGCCTTCGAATCCAGCTCAGGCGATCGAGCATGGCGCCCAGTAACCCGGTGTAGTCCGGCTGACCGGACAGCGTCATCGCCAACGATCGCAGATCCGGACCATCCTCCCCCATGGGTTTCGCGACGCGAAACCATTCGTCCATGCGCCGATGAAACATTGCATGTTCGGGTCGCGCGTCCAAAGGATAGCCGTCCACTCCCAGCACGGTCCCTTCGGGCGCCGGTGCGACAAGGGCAACATGGAGAGCCGAACTCTCCGGCGCGCTGATTGCGAGCGGCTCCAGGATTCGGGCAGCACCGCCCAACGATGTCGTAGCGTTGGCCAGCAGGTCGGCGAACAACCGCCCGCGCTCGGGCTGGCGCCATCGCGCCTGCGCGAGAGCCTCCAGTGCCGCTTCGGATCCCCTCGCGTACGATGCCCCTAAAACCAGGCGGCGGACGATTCCGACGCCGAACCACGAGAGGTCGTGCACGCGATCGCTGGCGGTGAGCGGACGCGTCCACTCCACCAGCCTCTCAGCGTACCGGCCTGCCCCGATACGCTCGACGATGGCCGCGACCTTGGCCGGTTTGCCTTCCCACCTCGCATTGATGTTCATGTCAACTGCGGCGAAAAGCGAACGCCACGGCAACGCGTCCTTCTTCTTCATCGCAGCGAGGCCAGAGACCACGACTTGGCTCCAGCAAGACCGATTCGCAGGAAACGCCGCATTTTCCAACAGCAGCGCTCCGAGACTGACGGCGAACCTCCCACCCCAATCTTCTTCGTACTCCTCCAGTTCCGTGTAGGCCGACTGCAGCGCCGGAGTCCAAAGCGCGCGATCAGCGCTCCGTTTGTGAGCCTTAGTAACCCGCGGCATGAGATCGGCAAACACGTGAGACTCGAGACATCTCCGGAAGACGCTGCTGTAGCCGAGTAGTGTAATCAGCTCGCCTTCCGACTGCTCGCGCTGGTGGTTCAGCAGCAACGCGGCTCCGCTCGAGAGGTGCCTCGGCCAGTCCGGCCAACCCTCGACGGGGTGCTCCAACAACCATTCGGCGCGCCGCAGCAGCGGCATCAGCCATCGGTAGCGCTGCTCGATCGGAACGCGCGGCAGAATCTGACCTGCGGTCCAGGGGCCCGGCCACGAACCTGGACCGGCGAAGTAGGCATTAATCTGCTGATGGATCTCGCGATCCGGATCGTCGTACGCGAGCGGAAACCCGTCGATCTGGGGCAGCAGTGGCATACGTATGTATCGGCTGAACCGTAATTCGTCATTACACCGGCGGGCAGTGAAGTGGATTTTGCGGTGCGGTGGCTGCTGTCGGGTGCGTTGCAGGTGGCGGGGGAGCAAAACTGCGGGTGCGTGCGGTAGTGCTTCAGGAGTGATGCTCGGAGTGTGATGCTGAAGGAAGAATGCTGCGGGTCGCGTTCAAACGTTCGGCGATGTGTCTTGTCTTGCTAGGTGTAGCAGGCCGAGCCGATGCCTACGAAGCCCGGCGGTTTACCGGCCTTCTATTGAGTTGCAGGACACTGGCCGTGCAGGAATTTGACGCACTCAGCAGAAGTAAGCCTTCTTGTAACACGCGTTCGGGCGATGGCGACGAGGTCGCGAAAATCAAGAGCGTAGACCAGGACCTCGCCATTCGCTGCCACCGTCGTAAGCCGCTTGCGATCCGGACTGAATGCAAGTTTGCTGACGGGCGCGGTGTGTCCGGTAAGGCTCAGTTGTTCTTGGCCGGTTGCAAGATCCCAGATCTTCGTTAACTTGTCGGCTCCTCCGGTCGCGAGCAGTTTGCCGTCATTGGAGAAAGCGAAAGCTGTTGCGGGACCAGCGTGGCCGGAGAAGTTGCGGACTAAGCGGCCAGACGAAGTATCGAAAAGGACGACATTGCCCTCGGGAGAACTGCCTGCTAGCAGCTTGTCGTCCGGGCTGAATGCCAGATCCGAATTAGGACGGGATTTGGCCGACATCTTTAGCGAAGTCCCAGCCGCGACATTAACGACAGTCACGATAGCGCCCTCATCTCTGAATGCGACGAACTGCCCGTCGCGACTGATCGCTTCAGCGACGACGGACCCTTTTGGCGTAAAGGCCGGCAGTTTCAGATTGTGTGCGGAACCGATGTCCCACAGTATCGGTTCGGCTTCACAGGCAATTAGCAGCCTTTCTGTACCGGCTGCGAACTGAAGACGGAGAATAAAACGGGGGCAATTGGCCGACCGCAATTTCTGGCGCGACTTGCGGTCGTAGATGTCGATATCGCCGGACATCGCAGCCCCGGCGACAAGCCGGCCGTCGCCGGATATCGACGAGACATTGAATGCTTGCGGCAGAGGCTCCGCGCTGTTCCGTATGAGATCGACCACCTGCGGAGATCCCTGGCCGCCGGCCATTATCGCGAAACGTCCGTCTCCGCTGAGAGAAACAAGGGTTGCCGACGATTGGGATGCGATCTCGCCGTTCGGTTCCAGGTTCCAGACTTTCATCTTCTGATCTCTGCCTAATGTCACCAGTCGCCGGCGATCCCCGCTGAAAGCGATCTTTTGCACTTCTTCTGTATGACCGGGCAGCGTGAAGCTCTCCTGATTCCCTGCAACATCCCAGATCCTCGCAGTACGGTCGGAACTCGCTGTAGCCACCAGCCCGTCGTCCGTGCTACGGACCAGAGCATTCAACCCGCCGGTGTGACCCGTCCAGGGTTTCAACTTTTGCTGCACCATAATTGCGTCCAGGAGCTGGATGTCGCTGCTGCGGTCTGCGGAATACAACAAACGCGTCGCCATCGGGTGCCCTGCCCGATTCACCGCACCCTGGCTAATGAATGCGAGCCCGTTTACGATGCCGGACTGGGCGTCGCGGAATATGATCGGCGCCGGAGCATCGGGCTGGACCCGCCACACCGCGATCAGGCCGTCCTGACTCATTGCCTTCCTGCCACCGGCTGCAATCCGCTCGTTCGAAAACCACGCGATTGCATCGATAAGTCCATTTAGCGAATGCGATTCCTGTTGGATCAGTGTTCTTTTCGGGATGTCCCAGACATCCAAGATGGTCAAATTACAATCCCCGGCGAGCGGGTACTTACATCCTGAGGCGGCGAGAAACGCGCCGTCCGGACTGAATGCGAGTTTGGAATACTCCAGACTGTCACCTTCTGCCAGTTTCAGCTCGCCGAGCCTTCGCGTCAGGTCAGCGTTCCACAACTGAATTCCACCCTTGGAGGCCACCGCGATGGTTTTGCCATCTCCGCTGAAGGCCGTGGCCGACGGTGCGGTCTGTAAGCGCGTTTGCGAGCGCTTCGGCGCCTGCCCCGACAAGTCCCACGTGGTGAGTTGTCCTTTTGGATCGAGAATACTGATGTGCGAGCCGGTGGCGTCCACGTACAGTTCCGTGTATTTCGAGTTGGCGTACGCAACACGCGGCAAGCCGTCTAGCGCGGCTTGGTCGAGTGGCAGCGTGACGCGAATGCGTGACGCCGCGAGAGCACGATGCAGCACGTCGGAGGCTTCCGGTGTTTCGGCACGGTCGGCCGCCGCCAGCGCCAATAAGAGGCTGAGCTCGGGATCCGAACCGACGTTGAGCAGCGCCGCAGTTGCGAGTTCGCGCGAAGAGGACGTGATTGCGGCTCCTTTCGCTTCATTGGTCGCAGCCACCGCCAAACCTTGTTGACGAATGGCTTCCTTGCTGTGCGTTTCGGCGTCAGCTCGCGCGATGTCAGCTTTGCGGGCTTCATCGATTGCCTTGTTGCGCAAATCGTTCGCCTCGCGCTGTGCGAGGATGGCCCATATCGCCAACGCGATGGCCAACAACGCCAGGAACGCGAATGCCGCCGCTGCGAGTTTGGACCGTTTCGCATCGCGCCGTTCTCTATCCCGCAACAGCGCCGCTTGTTGTTCCTCCTGGTTGCGAACGAGGGCGAGGCGCTCTCGTTCAGCGTCTTCCTTCAACCGGCGGGTGTCCCGGCTCTGGCGCACTACGCCGGCGAGCAGATCGTGCGTTAGCTCGAGGCGTTGCACTCCTCCGCGATCTTCCCGCCGGATCAGCCGGCGTTCTACGAGCTGATCGATAGCCTCGCGAGTCACTCCCGGCGCGCTCAGCGCATTGTCCAAAGCGATACTGTCGCGGTACCCGGAAAGGGTGAGCAGCTTGTCTTCAATGAATACGCGAACTCCGGGTGGCAGATCTGCTGTGCTTCGGTCATAGAAATCGGTGAGCACCTGCTCCTGACTGCCTTCGAGAAGACCAGGCGTGATCCGATCGTGCCCGAGGTTCAGACGCTTGTTGTTCAGCTCGCGGCATACAACGCTTAACAGCGCAGGCTCGGTCTCGAGATCTCCGAGCGGAAGACCATGCGTGTCTGCCGCGACGAACCTGACCACTTGCTCGGCGGTTGCACGATCGATGAGGCGTTCGGCCTGGCTGACGACCTCGAGCGCCGCTGCGCCATTCATGCGTCGCAACCGCATCCGGTTCAGCGCGAGCGACGGCATACGCACGCGGAGGGACTCGAGATCGGGCAGGAAATCCTCACGGATACTCAGCAGAATCTTGTAATGATGACGGTTGAAATGGAACGATGCGGCATCATCCGGGTGCGCGTCAATCCACTCTTTCAGGGCGGCGGGCGGGCGGCCTTCCGCAATATCGCTCAACTGCTCGATGAAGACGTCCGCAGCCTGCGCTCGAACGGAATCCAGGCGGCCGAGCGTGAAGATCTCTTCGAACTGATCGAACACGAGCAGCGGCTGGACGGGGCGATTCCTCCGGTTCCAGAAATTGTTTCCGTCGCGATGAAGATACTCCCAGAGCGTCTCGCCATCCCGCTGTTCGGGCCACTCGATCTCCTGGGCCGATGCCTCGCGAGCTATTGCTACGCTCACCTGGTGAATAAGATCGACGCCGCCCGATGAAAAATCGAAGCGCATGTAGACCGGCAGGACATTCTGGTCGCGCACCAGCGGGAAAAGTCCTGCCTGCAACAGCGACGACTTCCCGAGGCCGGAGAGGCCGAAGAGCAAGGTGAGGCGTTCCCGCATGACAAGGCGCAACAACGCGTCGGTTTCCGACCGGCGGCCCTGAAAATAGTGCCGGTCCGCCTCACGAAACGGAAGGAGGCCCGGCCACGGATTCTCCGCGTTTACGGTGGGAACTGCAGCCATTGCCTGACTGACACTCATCCGGCCCCCATCCGGCGTTCCTGGTATTTCCGGTAGAGCTGCTTTACCAAAAGGACAAAGTCGGGCGTCGGTTCGCCTTGCGGGAGCGATTTCCACTGAGTGGCGCGGAATTTCTCCGGAATCGCCGGATGATCGATGTTCGTGTCATCGATGACAACAGGCAGCAGGAATGCCTCATCGCTGGAGAACGACATCATCTGCGCTTCTTCTAGCGCGAGGTTCCACTCTTTTCGAAAGAAGCGCCGGTCCGGGGTCAGCGTCTGTTCGGAGATTACGGGCATGAACAAGGAACACTGGTGAATGCTCCGGCGCAGCTTGCCTTCCCAGTCATTGCCCGGCTTCAACTGGTCGCGATCGAAGAATACGTCCACGCCGGACTGTTCGAGCGCGTTCTTGAGCCTTTCCACAGCGGGCCAGTCGCCGCTCGCATAGCTGAGGAAGACCGCTCCCGGTTCGGCGATCGACTGGGTTTCCGCGGCCGGTAGCTCATCAGGAACTTGCGCACCGGAGTCCGGATGCCGTTCCATCCAGTGGTGGTAGAGGTCGTCTACGAAGGTGGCCGGACCACCGTCGCGATAGATTTCCGTTGCGCTGCTGAATCGCTCCAGAAACAGTACGAGATTCTCGTCGCCGGCAACAACGTCGTCGGCGACGTAGTCCGTCTTGTCGTCGGACGACAGTCTCTGGCGCTTTGACATACGCATGAGAAAACTCGTCAGCCATCCTGAGAAGCGGGTGCCGAGCAGTAGCAGACTCCTGGAGCTGAGCTCATGAAAGAGCTGCACAGGGCGCCGTGTGTCGGATTGAAGGGAGTGAAAAAACTCAATCACATCCTCCTGCGTGACGGCGTATGCAGGTGTGGCGGAAAGTTTCCCCAGCAAGTGGTAGACGACCGGAACGCCAAGAGTTTTGAGGTCGGCGGGCAAATCCTCTGCTTCGTTCGGCGCGTGGGCGAAGGCGCGTGTCTTCGAATTCCCGCCAAAGCGCTTCTCGTTCAAGGCGCGTGCGAGGGAAGAGTCGAACGTTGTGGACACGAACAGCTGAAGGGGCCGGATCGCTGCGAGTTGGAGAAGCGGCTCGGGGATGGGTAGCGTCTCCGCCTCGGCCGCTACCGTTTTCAGCGCGGCATAGACATGCTGCAACGGTTTGCCCTTGCTGAGATAGCGGCAGGCGACCTCATTGAGCTCGCCGCCGGGCGGCAGTCCATCGGCGCTGACGCGGAGGTATCGGGCGAGCCGTTCCGCCAGATACGGATAGAGGAGCTTGTGCCCAGCCGATTCAGGCAATGTTAGTAGATCGGGGCCCGTGACAGGAACAACCCGCCCTTCCTCGATCAATTGGATGACCTGGTCCCAGAAGATGCTCAGCTCCGACATCCGCGGGCTCATAGAATTAAACAATTATAAGCGCCATTGTCGGGGATCGGAGGCGCGCTGAGGCGGCGTTCGATCTTGCGCGGACGGGTGTTTACCGCCAGCGGGAATAAAGTGGTCGTCGGCGCGCGTATGCTATCTGAGGCTTTGAGGGCGGCGGTGTTCAGGGTCAGCGTTCGGATTGCGGAGACGGTCGGAATGATGGTCTTCGGCCGTACTTCTTACATCTGTGTGAGTTGCGACACCACGGGCGAAGTAGTCTATTCGAGCCTAAGAGCGATCACGGGGTCTGTTTTCGCAGCACGACGGGCTGGCGCCCAACAGGCGATGGCCGCCATCAGTAACAGCAGTGCCCCGACGGCAGTGTAGGTGACGAGGTCGAACGGCCGAACACCGAACAGGAGCGATTTGAGGAAGCCGGACAGCGCATACGCTGCCAGGCCACCGATGCCGACGCCAAGCAGAACCGGCCGCAGCCCTTGGACAACGGTCGTGCGGAGGATCCATGCCGCGTTCGCGCCGAGCGCCATTCGAAGTCCGATTTCCGCAGTGCGAGAGGTCACCGAATAGGAAAGGACACTGTAGATTCCGAAACTCGCCAACAGTAGGGCAAGGCCGCTAAAAGTCGCCACGATAACAGAGTTCATACGCTGCGACGATACTGAACGATCGACTACATCGTTGAGGGTGCGGATTTCGGCAAGCGGCAGATTCGGGTCGAGCCGGGCAATGATGGCCCGCACGGTTGGGACCACCGCCATCGGATCGCCACGCGTTTCAAGCACGAACTCGGAAGTCAGGCCGATACGGCCGTAAGGCAGGTAGACGGTAAGAGCCGGGCCGCGATCGAGGCCGCGCTCCAGAGAGTCGCCGGCAACGCCTACAACCTCGGCATCGAGGCCGCCGCCTCCCTGGCCCGTCCACAGCAGCACATGTTTTCGTATGGAATCCTCAGCCGGAAACAGGGTCTTCGCCAGAGCAGCGCTGAGTATGATCGTGCGATGCGCGGGCTGCGGTTGACCCCGCTCGGCCCAGACAGGCCTGTCGGTTCCGTCGAAGATTCGTCCGCGCAACAACGGCAGGCCTACTGCGCGGAAGTATCCGGGCGTGATCACCCGCCAACCTGCCCAGGGCGGGGCCTCCAAAGGGCGAGTGGCTGCGGCGATACCCATGCCATAATTCGGCCCTTGCACCGGACGCACGTTGACGGCGCCACTCGCCAAGATATCGGGGATGACGGAGAGCTCCTCGAGGAAGCGATCGATGAATTCCTTTCCCACGCCGTTCTCCCCATAGCTATCCGGATAGCTGATGGAGAACACGAGACGGTGGTTGGTCTGGAAGCCTCTGTGCTCGTTCACCAGCGTATGAAAACTTCGCGCCAGGAGGCCCGCCCCAACCAAGAGGATAAACGCGAGCGCTATCTCCGCAGTCACCAGTATTGAACGCAAGCGACCCTGGCGGCGGCTGGCTCCTGCTTGCCGATCACCTTCCCGGAGGGCCGTGGCGATCCCGAGAACGGGTATCTGCAACGCAGGCGCAAGACCGCACAGGACGCCTGTTAGCAGCGCCGCTCCGACGGCGAACGCGAGCGCCCTTGGATCGAGACTCACTTCCTCCAGGCGAGGAAGACCGTGAATCTCGAGTGTTCGCAGGGCGCGTAGGGCGCCATGCGCGATGCCCAGTCCCAGGCTTGCACCACACGTGCTCAGCAGCAGCGACTCCAACAGGACGAAGCGGACGAGGCGGCCGCGCCCGGCGCCGAGAGCGGTTCGCAACGCGATCTCACGCTGGCGCCTCAAACCGCGCACCAGGAGCAGATTCGCAACATTCAAACAAGCGATCAACAGCAATAGCGCGACAGCAACAAGAAGCATCCGCAGGGCGCGGCCGGTCGATTCCGGAGCAATCCACCGGCTGGAAGGAAAGAAATCGAACCCAATGCCTTTGTTGTCTTTCGGGTAGGTTTCGGCGAGAGAGTCGGCGATGCGTTGCAGATCGGCGGCGGCGGCATCGGCGGTTACACCTCTGGCAAGGCGGCCCACCACGCTAAACTCCGCACTGGCGCGGTCGGCGCCGGCGCTATAAGGGAAGGGGAGATAGATCTGATCGTCGATCCATGGTTCACCCGGTGGAAGCACTCCCACGACCGTGTAGCTCGCATCGTTGAGACGTAGCGTCTTCCCAAGAATGCCGGCATCGCCGCTGTAGCGAGTCTTCCAAAACTTGTTGCCGAGGATAGCGACGGAAGCGCGGCCTTCGTTCGCAGAAAAATCGCGCCCCAGAATCGGAGCGACGCCGAGCGTGCGGAAGAAGGCGACGGTCACACGCGGGGCGGATATCCTTTCGGGCTGCCCATCGCCGGTAAGATTGGCGTCATTACTGTGATAGGCGGCGATGCTTTCGAACGACCGGTTGCGTGAGCGAACATCCCAGAAGTTCGCCTCGGAAAACGCCACTCTATTCAGCCCGCGCTCAAGGTACGTCTCGGTCAACTGGACCAGGCGCGCGGGCTCGTGAAACGGCAGCGGGCGCAACAGGACCGTTTCAAAGACGCTGAAGATGGTAGTGCTGGCTCCGATACCGAGCGTTAGCATGAAGATCGCCATGGCCGTCATGCCCGGATTGCGGCGTAGACCGCGGAGGGTTTGCAGAAGTTCTTTCCGGAATCCTTCAAGAGAGGACCCCCTGCGGATGTCGCGGACTTCTTCCTTGATCATTTCGACGCCTCCGAGTTCCATCGCAGCCTCTCGCCGGGCGGTGGCCGAGTCCGCTCCGGCTGCCATCTTCTCGTCCTCGAGCAATTGGCGGTAGGAGCGGATTTCTTCGTCAAGATCCGAGTCGACGGCTTGTCCGCGGAAGAGATTGCGCCAAGTTGATTTCAGCCAATGCATGCAGACGTCCTCTTAAGAGGTTTCCAAAGCATTCGCCATGGCGGTCGAGATGCGGCTCCAGTTGTCGGTCTCCTGCTTGAGTTGACGGAAACCCAGCTTTGTGACGCGGTAAAACTTGGCTCGCCGGTTGTTTTCGGATTCGCCCCATTCTGCGGTGAGCCAGCCCGCTTCCTCCATACGATGAAGGGCGGGAAAGAGCGAGCCCGGCTTGACTTGAAAGGTGTTGTTCGTCACCTGGGCGATGCGGCGGGAGATCCCCAAACCGTGCATCGGCTCAAGGCTAAGAACTTTCAAAACGAGGACATCGAGCGTGCCCTGCAGTAGTGCGGTGTTGGAAGGATGGGGCATGGTTCTATAGGATGTCTATACGACCATCTACAGGCAGTCTATACGAGCGTGACTTCGAATGCAAGACCTGTGAGTGCGACCTGTGAGTGTGCGTGTAGAACGGCGATACCGTTTGCGATCGCTGCTGCTGAGAGTGGAAGGTAACCGGGCCTGCGGGCCCGGATGAATCACGCTGCACAGTAGATTGGATCTGTCGCACGGGAGAACAGCATGGCGAGTTCTGACGGGAGCACTTCATCGTGCTCTTCAGCACGGCTGGCGCCTTCCGGGTGCAGTTTCTATTCGTGATCTTCTATTTCGCAATGATGTTCGCATTTCCGGTCTGGTGCCTCTACCTGCCGGTAGTGATTGCAACCAGGAATACTGACAGTTGGCGATTCTGGACCACGCTCGTCGCTGGGGTGTTCATGGGGCCACCGCGATCGGCATGTGGGGTCCTGCTCTCGTGGGAGCAGGCAGTGATCCGCAGGAAATTTGGCGTGGCGACCCGCTTCCGGTATCGCGTGCCGGAGCCGGGATGGTCAATTATTTACTCTGCGGCGCTCAAGGCGGACTCTGGCGGGGTGCGATCGGATAGAGCGTAAACAAGGCTTGCGGGTCCGAAAAACGTTTACACTGATCTTGAGATTTTGCAGCTGGTGACGCGATGCTCCGCATCACGATTCTTCTCGCTGTATCGGTCGCGATCGTTGTATTGTCGTGGCGGTCTCTGGCGGATTTTCGATCTCACGGCTTCTACCGCTTTTTCGGATTTGAACTTCTTGCCGCTTTGATCCTGCTGAACGCCCCCGTATGGTTCACCGACCCATTGGCGCTGCGCCAGATCGTTTCATGGATCCTTGGGTCAGGCTCAGTGGCCTTAGCTATCGAGGGCTTCCGATTGCTAAACGCTATGGGCAGGCCATCCGCAACGGCGGGCTTAAGTACGGATCTTAGAGGCTTCGATAGAACAACGACGTTGGTTGCCGCCGGCGCGTATTGGTTCATTCGGCATCCGCTGTACGGGCCGTTACTGGCATTAGTCTGGTGCGCGTACCTGAAGAATCCCTCGGCGCTGCCCAGCGTCGCACTGGCACTGGGTGCTACGGGTTTTCTGATCGCCACCTCCATGCGCGCAGAGAGGGAGAACCTCAATCGCTTTGGCGCGTCTTACGCTGCATACATGAAACGAACATGGCGTTTTCTGCCATTCATTTTCTGAGCGTCAGTGGGAATACGTTCCGTACGTTCCACCCGAACAGTTCGGGTACCGTCACGTGGGATGGCGCATCAGCGCGGCCACTGCCGGCGGTCATTCCGGTTTGGCGAGCCGGCGCTATGTATATGGCAGGAGCAGTAGTTAAGGTCTAAAGATCTCTATATGCGATATAACGGTGTGACTATACTATAGGTGTAAATACTCTCCAAACGGGCGGCGGTTCTTATGCGGCTGGCCCGGCAGAGCGAGGAAACTATGTCGGAAGAACTCAGTCTCGGATGTGCCCGGCCGACCGGCAGTACTGTGGCTGGAACAGCACCCGACAATAGCCAACCGCAGCAAGAACGGAAGGAGAAACCGCAGATGATCCTGATCGGAAGAAAGGCCCCGGATTTCACTGCGCCGGGCTACCACCAGGGCAAGTTCATCAATCTCAAACTCTCCGAGTATTTGGGAAAGTGGGTGTTGCTTTGCTTCTACCCGGGGGACTTCACCTTCGTTTGAAGCACTGAACTCTCGGCGGTCGCCGAGAAATATCCGGAGTTCCAGAAGTTGGGTGTGGAAGTTCTGTCCGTGAGCGTCGATAGCATGTTCGTCCACAAGATGTGGAACGATAGGGAGCTATCCGAGATGGTGCGGGGTGGCATTCCGTTCCCGATGTTGTCGGACGCGGGCGGTAAGGTTGGCAGCGTGTACGGAGTCTACGACGAAGAAGCCGGCGTGGAAACGCGTGGCCGTTTCATCATCGATCCGGATGGTGTCATCCAGGCCTTCGAAGTTCTGACTCCGCCGGTGGGGCGCAACGTCGCCGAATCGATACGGCAGATTCAAGCGTTCCAGTTGGTCCGTGAGTCCAAGGGCAGCCTGGCGACTCCGTCGGGTTGGCGTCCTGGCAAGTCGACGCTCAAGCCGGGAATCGATCTCGTGGGCAACATTTGGAAGGAATGGAAGACGGAATTCGCGTTTGATTAGTCTTAACGGAGGTCTAAAATGGCTCGAAACATCGGAGATCGGTACGTTTGCGAAAAGTGTGGGGCGGTGCTGGTGTATGAGAAACCGTGCCCCTGTTCCGAGAGCGGTGCGCATCCACATTTAGAGATCTGTTGCGGCCAGCAGATGAAACCTGTCGGCAAGGAGGCGCCGGCCGATTAGTCAGCAGGATGCTGAGCGGCGCGCCTCAGCAAGCCGTTTTCGAGAAGCCTGTTTGAGCATCGGAGGTGCTTCGCGCCTTCAAGGGTTCCGCTGCCCTGCCAGGCTCCAACCCGAATGGCGTCCTTTTTCCTGCCGCAGGGACGCCACCGGATCAACCCTCGCCGCTCGGCTCGCCGGACCGTACATTGCCGCGAGGGCCGCCGCACCCAGAAACACGAGTACGAACACAAGACTCGCCGGACCGTGCAGGCGAAGGCCGTACCCATCAGCAGCCTCCGCAAAACGACTGCGCCGATCCAGCCAATCGCCCGAGTCAACGGGAGCGCCTGATTACAAATTATGTCGACGGCAGCATAATCCACACAGCGTTCGAAGCCAACGGCGATTTTGGGATTTCGCGGCCGGTGTACATCGATGTTCCGACTTATGATCTTTCTCGCTGTATCGGTCGCGATCGTTGCATCGTCCTGGCGGTCTCTGGCGGACGTCCGATGTCACGCGCCGTGATTCCGATCACCGGGGCCGGATAGCCGTCCAGGCTTACCTGCCGCCCCAGGACGTCTCGAGCGCCTCCGAATTCACGCTGCCAGAATGGGTAGCTGAGCACGGCTCCGACAGCGCATGTTGCCGCGTCATCTTCGTCGGTCAGGGTGCGTCCGAGCATCGCGCGAACCCCGAGACTTCGGAAGAATCCTCCGCTGACGTAGGGGCCCTCATCGAATCGAGGCTCGCCGCCCGTGGCGAGATTGAATCGCGCGGCGCTCCAAGCCAGAACTCCACTGAACGCCCGCTGCTGCGCACGGATTTCCTCCCTTTGTGCATAGGTGAAATTCGCGCTGCGGCTGGACCCCCAGCCGGATCGTGCGGCGCCTTTCTGGAAATCGATGGAAACCAGTTCCTGCGGATCCTGAACCGGGAGCATTCTCAGGCGAATCGCATTCACGAGTTGGAACATGGCCGCGTTCGCGCCAATCCCAATGCGAGCGACATGACGGCGACGAAAGTGAATCCGGGGGACGACCGCAATTGGCGCACTCCGTAGACTAGATCGGCGCGCGTCGCATCCAGCCAAGCTGCAACTTCGGCGCTCGCCAAGAGTTACCCATTTGTGCTCGGCAAAGGTGACCCTCACTAAGAACAGGATTTCGCGCCGTTTCGGTCGGTGCGCAACATAGGGGATGCGGCCGGCGATATCATCCGCATCGCGTTTTTTGCCGCTGGGCAAAATGAGTATTTTCATGGCGATGCGTTGTACGGCCATGATTTGCCCGCGAGCAAGACGGTCTGGGCCTGAAAAGCGCATCTCGCGTCATCGCGCTGCTTTTGGCGCATGTAGTGGGTCAGTTTTGGCGAGCAAACCCGGGTCGTTTCTCGCGAGTGCCGAAGAGCTGCAACGTCCATATCGCGTGTCCTCTGCTTTTGCACTCCGCAATTTCCAAGTCGCAACCGCGCCTGCCGCAACGCCTCTTCTTCCGGCATTCCGTCGCGGACGAGTCGATCGACGGTTTCAGCCAAATGAAATTGGAACTCCGTATCGAGTTCGTCGTTGAGCCGCCCGGAGCGGAACACATTGCGCCAGCGCACGTACCAGGACATATTCAGCGTTGACTCTCAGGAGTAGCGCAACACGCGGGTAACGCCGCGCGTGAGCCGAGCCCAACTCTCCTGTTCGTCCGCAAGTTGCTTCTTGCCGAGCGCCGTGAGGCCATAGACCCTTGCTTTGCGCCCCTTGTCGGTGATGATCCACTTGGAAGACACCCACCCATCCTGCTCCATGCGATGCAGCGCCGGATATAGCGATCCTTCTTCCACCTGCAGGAGTTCATCGGAGACGGAATGAATGTGCTCACATATTCCGTACCCGTGGAGCGGTCCCCGGGCGGCCAAGGCGCGCAGGACAAGGAGTGTCAAGGTGCCCTGCAATTTGTCGTTCTGGCTCTTTGGCATATCTAGCTAGGTATAGATAGGCTAGCGCCGCGCACGTTGCGTGTCAACCGCAAAAGCTGGACCGGAAGGTGCCGCGCACCCAGCCCGGATCGCCGCAGTGCGCCCCCATGCTAGACTCTCTCCGTGAAATTCCGGCCTCGCGACGGCATTGTGCCTGTCACCGCAAGCGGTGTTCGACTTGCGCTTCAGTACGCGTTTTATGACTGGAAGCGTGAGATGCCGCGATCCAGACGTTTCTTGGTCACCGCGGGCTTCTTTATTCAGGGATACGCGCTGTATGCGATGTGGACCCGGTCGCTAATCTGGCCCCTTATCTGGCCGCCGATGCCGTTCCTGATCGGGAGCGTGTGGTTGGTTTACCTGATTGGATATTGCGTGACGAATGTGACCCTTACCTTGGAGTTCCTCCGCAAAACGCAACTGGAATCCGACCAGATTGCGGCGCAACAGATTCAACGAACGCTCCATCCGCAACACGTGGAGAAACTGCCGGGATATGAGATTGAGATGTTCTACGATCCTGTCCGGGAGGTCGGCGGAGACTATTTTGACGTTGTGAGGCTTCCGGACAATCGAACGCTTTTCGCGATAGCGGATGTGTCCGGGAAAGGCGCGGCGGCAGCTCTGCTCGCAGCTAACTTACAAGCTTTGATTCGGACCATTGCCAGCATGCAGCCTGATCCCGAGGTGCTGGCCAGACAGATTAACGAGCACCTCAGCCGCTACACGCCGGCCGATCGGTTTGCGACAGCCGTATTTGTTGTGCTCAGCCACGATTCAGGCACGATGACTTATGTAAATGCCGGACACAATGCTCCAATGTTACTCTGTCCCGGATCCGCCGACTTACTCCTGGAAGCGACCGGCGTACCGCTTGGGTTATTCGCCGGCGCTCAGTACGAACGGCGCAGGCAGGTGATTCCATCGGGCGGAACCTTGCTGCTGTTCACGGACGGGCTCACTGATTCGATAGCGGCGGAGAACCCGGAGGGACGTTTGCGTGAGGCGATGTGTGGCGATCCGGCAGAGGCGATGTCGAAGCTTAAGTCGTTGGTCGACCCTGCGCACAAGGAAGATGACGTCACGATACTCCTGTTGAAACGTGCATGATCCCGAGCCGCAGGAGAGTCCGGTTCCGTTTGCTGCCGGCGCGCCGCGGCGCAGATTCGAATCCTGGCGCATCCGTTCTCAATTACCATTTGAATATGACACGCCGCGACCTGTTACGAACCGCTACTTGCGCAGTGGCTGGCCCAGCGATCGGCTCTTCGAAGCCGGCGGGAAAGCTGCCGATCGCCGTATCCACGCTCGGGTGTCCGAAGTGGGACTGGAACACGATCGTCAAGAATACGTCGTCCTGGGGCTTTGCCGCGCTGGAACTGCGGGGCATCCAGGACCAGATGGATTTGCCGAAGTGCGCGGAGTTCAGCGGCACTCGGTTGAAAGCAACGCTGCAGGAACTCTCGGCCGCGGGACTGAAGATTTCCGATCTCGGCTCGTCGGCGCAGATGCACGAGCCCGATCCGGCCAAACGCGCGAAGTATATGGACGAGGCTCGGCGGTTTATCGATCTCGCGCACCAGATGCACGCTCCGTATGTCCGCGTGTTCCCAAACGACTTCGTTCCGGGCGAGGACCGGAAGGTGACCTTCGCACGCATCAGCGAGGGGCTGCACCAATTGGGCGAGTATGCCCGGCCTTCGGGAGTGGTGGTGATTGTGGAATCGCACGGCGAGTTCCGCCGCGCCGAAGAGTTACTTCCGATTCTCGAAGGCGCCAAGTCGAAGAACGTCGCGTTTCTCTGGGACGCGCATCACACCTGCGTCGAAGGCGAAAAGCCGGCCGACACGTACGCGCAACTCGGAAAATATACGCGGCACACTCACCTGAAGGACTCCGTGCCGATTCCCGGAAAGAGTAAAGAGGACCGGCATTACGTGCTGACCGGCACGGGGGACATCCCGGTTAAGGAGACGGTCCGCGTGTTGGCGACGAACGGCTACAAGGGCTACTACTGCTTCGAATGGGAGAAGCGGTGGCATCCCGATATCGATGAGCCGGAAGTCGCGTTTCCACAGTACGCAAAGACGATGCGGCAATACCTGGCGGAAGCGGGCGTCAGCACGTAGACAAGGCGGCGTCGCAGCAGCGACTTTACCGTCCCGTAGGATGGGCGGTAGCCGCATCCAGCGCGAGATACCGATCGCGATGTGCTTCGGGTTCGGCGTGCGACTGCACGTCGATCCGCATGCGCTCATAGTTGGTGTTTGGGCTGTATTGCGGCCACTCCGGAACTCCAGGACCGTTCGGATTGCCCGTCTTGATGAAGTTCACAAAGTAAGCCTGAATTGTTTTGGAGACCTCATAGTCGGCGGGTTCCCACGTGTAACGTTTATCGAGGTCGAGATTGCCCATCGCGTATTGAATCTCGGCGGAATGCGCCGCGCCGTGCGGTCCGGAGGAATGTTGTGCCGCCGGTGGCGCGGGTGGCGGCGGCTGGCCCGGAATTCCCAGGTACGCCGGGCGCGGATGTGCGTACAGATACCGGTACACGGGTTTGCCGCCGGTTTTCATCTGGAGTTCGGTCCATTTCCAGGTGCTGAACCCGACGAAGCGGGAACTGGCGAGGTGCGTGGCGGCCTCGTAAACCTCGTCGGTGTTGGCGGCCGCGTACGCTTTCAGGACGTTGTCCGCCTGGTCGCCATAGAATTTGCGGATGGCGTTGGCCAGCGTTTCCGGCGTAGGTTCTCCCTCGCCCAGCACGGCGCGAGCCGGCTGCTCCTGGCTGTTCGAACCCGCGAGCAATGGAACCTTGGCCTGCTCGCCCGCCTCATAGATCGCGATCAGGGGCTTAGGCAGGAAATAGCCGTCGAGCGAAGTGCTGAAGCGAATGCCACGGGCTTTCGTCAATGCTTCCTGAATCTGCTCGGCGCTCATGGCGCGCAAGGCGGCCAGCGAATCCGCGCCCACGGCGGAGGCGAACTTGACGCCATTCTGTTCGGCGTCGGCCAAAGGTTGGGGCGGCAGGCTGGATGTCATCGCGCCGCTCTCGCCGATTGCGCCGGCGACCAGATCCCTCGAAAGCGGCGACGCCATCAACGCGCTGACCGAAATCGATCCGGCGGACTCCCCGGCGATGGTTACGCGCTTCGGATCGCCGCCGAAAGCCGCGATGTTTTTGTTCACCCATCGGAGTGCGGCCACCTGATCGAGCAGACCGTAGTTGCCCGCGGCGTGGTGCGGCGACTCCTTCGTGAGTTCGGGGTGAACGAAGAAGCCAAAGATGTTGGTGCGGTAGTTGATGGAGACCGCGACCATGCCTTTGCGGGCCATGTTTTCGCCGTCATAGCGCGGCTCCGAACCGTCGCCGTTCTGAAACCCGCCTCCGAAGACGTAGACCAGCACGGGGAGCTTTTCCTTGTCCGATTTGGCCGCCGTCCAGACGTTCAGGTAGAGGCAATCCTCGCTCATGCCGTTACTGCGGAACCAATAGTCCGCGCCGGGCCCGGTGCGCTGCATGCAGCGGGGTCCGAACTCGTCCGCGTTGCGGGCTCCCTTCCAGTTCTTGACGGGCTGCGGCTCGCGCCAGCGAAGATCACCGACGGGCGGCTGTCCGAAAGGAATGCCCTTGAAACTGCGCACGCCGTCTTTCGGCGGGGCGTTGGATTCGAGAATCCCGTTGGCAACTTTCACGCGATCCGCGGAGAATGCCGCCGGGGTTGTAGCGGCGCACAGGGCGACTACGGCGAGGAACGAGGAGAAGGACTTCATAGCTTGATCGACTCATCAGGATCGTATCACCAGAGGCGTCGCACCGGTTGCGTGCGGGGCGCGGCGCGGCTCCGCCATCTCGATTAAGATGAGCGTTGAAAGCCAAGGCACGATGAGAAAGCTACGGGTGTTCGAATCGATTTCGGTGGACGGCTACTTCACGGACGCGAACGATGACATCGGTTGGGCGCATGCCGGGCGCGGGGACGCCGAGTTCGCCGAATGGGTGAGCGGCAATGCGAACTCGGGCGGCGAACTGTTGTTCGGACGCAAGACGTACCAGATGATGGAGTCGTTCTGGCCCACGCCGCTTGCGGCGCAGCAGATGCCGGCGGTTGCGAAGGGCATGAATGCCGCGAAGAAATACGTGGCATCGAGGACCATTCAACCCACCTGGACGAACACGACGCTCTTGAAGGGCGACCTGACTAAGGCCGTCGAGCAGTTGAAAGCGGGCAACGGCGCGGATATCACCGTGCTCGGGAGCGGCAGCGTCGCGGCTCAACTCGGCGCGGCGGGCCTGGTGGATGGATATCAGTTCGTGGTCATTCCGGTTGCGCTCGGAGGTGGACGCACGGTGTTCACATCGGCCCGCAAGCTGCGGCCGGTCGAGTTCCGCGCGTTCAAATGCGGGAATGTCGTGCTGACGTATGCGGCGTAGGCTCTCGCCTCGCCAGGCGGACCGATCCCTACCGGTAAATCAGAACTTCGCTGATCTGGATGGTCGGCTGCAGGTCCGTATAGTTCTTCATATCCGCCTGGAGCGCTGCAAGGTGAGGCCCGACGGCGCTCATGAAGTCCTCGAGCGTGTTGAAGAGGAAGTGGCAGACGGCGACGTAGGCGGCACTCTCACCGGGAGCGCCACCAGCGATGCCTCGTTCGACGGAAACGCCTTTGAAGCCCGGATGCGCGCTGAGCTGTTCGATCGACCACGGCATGTGCTTGTTGACGTAGTAGTCGATGTCGAACGACGCGTCTTTCCGGTTCGGGTAGAAAAAGCTGATTCTTGTCACAGGTGCGTTGAAAGTCAGGATAGCGTAAATGCAGCCAGTTGCAGTCGCCGCTCAACCGGCGATTGAAGTCCATAGCATCATCGCGGTAAGCACCACCATCGCCACACTCGTGGAGACCGCGACGATGTTCTGCCAAGCGCGGTTGTGCATCTCGCCCATCAGGCTCTTGCGATTGATGAGCATCAACATGAACACCAAAACGAACGGGATGAGGACCCCGTTCGCCACTTGCGAAATCAGGATCAGCTTGAATAGCGGAAGGTGAGGAATCAGAACCGCTCCCGCGCCGGCCACGATGAGAAAAGTGTAAAGGGAATAGAATGCCTTGGCCTCTGAGAATCGCTTGTTCACTCCCGACTCGAAGCCCATCCCTTCGCAGACGTTGTAGGCTGTCGCCAACGGGAGGATTGCCGCGGACAACAACGACGCATTCACCAGTCCGATTCCGAAGAGGAGCGACGCGAACTCGCCGGCGAACGGCTTCAGTGCAAGGGCAGCATCCGCAGCGTCATTGAGTTCCCCATGGCCCGAATTGAAAAGCGTAGCCGCGCACGCGACCACGATGAAGAAAGCGACAACATCGGTGACAACGCAGCCCAATATGACGTCCCACCGCGCAAGGCGGTAATCCTTCTTTGTGATGCCTTTCTCCACCATCGAAGCCTGAAGGTAGAACTGCATCCAAGGCGTGATCGTCGTTCCGATCAGACCCACCATCATGGTGATGTATCCGGCATCCGACCGGAACTCCGGCACGACAGTCTTCACAAGAGCCGCGTGCCAATCCGGATGCGCTAGGAACGCAGATACCGGGTAGGCGAGATAAACGAACGAAAATAGAATCAGGATGCGCTCGACTGGCTTATAGGAGCCTCTCACAATCACGTACCACACGAGCATTGCGCCAAGGGGCACCGCTATGTATTTGCTTATCCTGAAGACGCCCATGCCGGATGCGATTCCCGCGAACTCGGCGAATATGTTGCCGAGATCGGCCAGCGCCAGCACGAGCATCGTGAAGAACGTGATCCGCAACCCGAATTCTTCCCGGATGAGATCGGATAGACCCTTGCCGGTGGCGACAGCCATCCGGGACGCCATTTCCTGAACCACGATCAAGGCGATAGTGGTGGGAACGAGGGTCCACAAAAGTGCGTACCCGTACTTCGCGCCTGCTTGCGAATAGGTGAGAATGCCGCCCGGGTCGTTATCGACGTTTGCCGTGATAAACCCCGGACCCAGGACCGCGAGTATCGCGGCCAACCGGTACCAGATGAGACGAAGCCCTATTCCGCGGGGCTTTTTCGGGAATCTTGTCAGGAGATCGTGCCCAGTCTGCTTCGTCATCTGTATGGTACTTGGCGCTGCCCCTCATACGACTTGAGCATACTCGTGAGATAGTTTGGGCCGGGTGAGATAAACCATTGTCGGCGGGAAATTGGGCGTTGGACGCTACGCGCCCTTACGATCGCGAAGGTTGTGAGTGGTTGAGGCCGGCCGCTCGTCAAGCCGGCCTCATGTCTGAGGTGAGCATCGCGGGTGCCAGATCGTCTGCGCCGATGCTGCGGCGCGTTACCGTACTACGCGGGCGCCTTTTCCTTTCATCGCCGAGTCGATTTCTTTGAGCGAGGCCATGCTGGTGTCGCCCGGTGTCGTCATAGCAAGCGCCCCATGCGCGGCTCCGCACGCTACCGCCTCCAGCGGAGACTTGCCGGCCAGGAATGCGTAGGCTAGTCCCGATGCGAAGCTGTCGCCGCCGCCCACGCGGTCGAAGATTTCGAGGTTCTCGCGGAGAGGCGCTTCATAGAATTCGCCGTCCGCCCACAGAATGGCGCCCCAATCGTTCACCGAGGCGGTCTTGGCGTTGCGCAGAGTGGTGGCCACGGCTTTGAAGTTGGGATACATCTTCAGCACTTCGGAGATCATCTTCTTGAAGTTCCCCGGGTCGAGCTTCGAGATGTGCTCGTCCAACCCCGGTACTTCGAAGCCGAGCGCAGCGGTGAAATCCTCTTCGTTGCCGATCATCACGTCTACGAGCGACGCGATGCGGCGGTTGACCTCCATCGCCCGCGCAGTCCCGCCTTGCGATTTCCAAAGCGAGGGACGGTAGTTCAGGTCGTACGAAATGATGGTTCCTGCCGCATGCGCGGCCTCCATCGCTTCGATGACGAGTTCGGAAGTGGTGGCGGAGAGAGCCGCGAAGATTCCGCCCGTGTGGAACCAGCGCACGCCTTCCACTTCGAACAGATGCTTCCAATCGATGTCGCCCGGCTTCAGTTGCGACGCCGCGGAATGTCCCCGGTCGGAGCAGCCCACCGCCCCCCGGATGCCGAAGCCGCGCTCGGTGAAGTTGAGCCCGATCCGCGCCGCGCGGCCGATGCCGTCGAACGGCAGCCATTTGACGTGCGACAGATCGACGCCGCCTTGCAGCATCAGGTCTTCGAGCAGACGGCCGACCTCGTTATCGACAATCGAGGTAACCACCGTCGTGCGAAGCCCGAAGCACCGGCGCAATCCGCGCACGACGTTGTACTCGCCGCCGCCTTCCCAGACTTTGAATGAGCGCGTGGTCCGTATGCGGCCTTCGCCCGGATCGAGCCGCAACATGATCTCGCCCAGCGCGGCTGCGTCCCACCTACACTGTTCGCGTGATTTGATCGTCAACGCCATCGGCTTACTTGCCTCCTCGGATGGTTTTGATCAGATCGAGTGTCGCACGCACTTTGGTCGCGATACCGTCGTAGTCGCCGCCTTTCAGCAGATCCTTCGTGATGAGATTCGATCCCATACCGACGCAAGCGACTCCCGCGCCGAACCATGCTTTCAGGGATGCTTCGGTGCTCTCGACACCGCCGGTCGGCATGATCGAGACCCACGGGCAGGGCCCTTTCACGGCTTTGACGAACGCGGGACCGCCGACTTCGCCGCCCGGGAAGACCTTCACGATCTCGCAGCCCAACTCTTCCGCCTGCGAAATTTCGGATGCGCTGCCGCAACCCGGCGAATAGGGGATCTTGCGGCGATTGCAGGTTCGCGCAACCTCGGCGTTCAACACCGGCCCCACCACGAAGTTCGCTCCACAGTTGATGTAGAGCGATGCGGTTCCGGGATCCACCACGGACCCGACGCCTACGATCATCTCCGGGAGTTCGCGGGCGCAGTAGCGTTCGAGTTCGCTGAATACTTCCCAGGCGTGATCGCCGCGATTCGTGAACTCGAGCAGCGGACATCCGCCGGCCATTGCAGCGCCGGCAACCTTCTTTGCCACGTCGACATCCGGACTGTAGAAGACGGGAACCATGCCCGTTTCGAGCATCGTGTTGAGGACCTTCAATCTCGCAAATCGCGCCATTTATGAATGCACTCCTGAAAAGAGAATAAGATTTCGAGAGACTACAGTCTCATTTTAGTTCCGAGCCGCGACAGCAGGTTCGAGCGCCTTCTCAGCCGACAACTCGCGTGCCGGGTCGACGCCCAGCCAGGCTAACGCGCCCACCACGCATAGAGCGGCGGCGACCAGAAATGAAGCGGGCCATCCGAACACGCTGGCGACGACCGGCGTCAGCGAAGCCGTGAGCGCCCCGCCAATCTGGTTGCCGGTATTCATCACACCGGAAGCCGAACCGGCCGATTGTCCGGCGAGATCGGCGGTGACGGACCAGAACGAACTGGTAGAGAGATACAGCGCTCCGGCGCCCCCGGCGAGCACCAGGCTCGCCAGCCGGGCATCGGCGGCCTGCATGCCCATCATGATGAAGACACCGGCCAGCGCCATGCTCACGCATGCGATCCCGCACCTGCCCACGCGTTTGCCGTAGCGCCGGGTGAGACGATCGCTGATGAAACCACCGATCGGCGAGAAGACCGCCATGGCGATGAATGGGAGCATTCCGTAGTAAGAACTCGATTTCAAATCCAGCCCTCGCACGGTATTCAGATAGATGAAAAACCAACTGAAGAAGATATACGCGACATAGCCGAAGCAGAAGTAACTCAGAGTAAGTGCAGCCAGGTCGCGGCTTCTCAGGAGAGTTCGCCAGGGAATGGCGACTCCCGCAGTTTGCGCCGCGGGCAACCCCCTCCGGATATGTTCGGCCTCTTCGGCCCGCACCCAGGGATGTGCCGCCGGCGTGTCACGCGCGAGTAAGTACCAGGTGAGCCCGGCAATTACTCCGATCCCCGCGCATACCCAGAACGACCAGCGCCAGCCGTAGTGGACGAGAACATAGGTAATCAGCGGCGGAGTGATGCCGGCGCCCGCGCCCACTCCCGCGAAGATCCAGCCGTTCGCGATTCCGCGTTCGCCGGAGGGAATCCAACTGGCCACCAGCCGGTTCGAGGCAGGGAACACCATCGCCTCACCGATGCCCAACATCAGCCGGGCCACCAGCAGAATCATTAGCGTTCCGGGAATGCCGGGCGGCACGAAGGTGACGACCACCGTAAAGACGGCCCACCACACCGTCGCAATGGACAAGATGAGGCGCGGCCCGAAACGATCCGCCAAACGCCCGCCGGGCGCCTGAAACAGCGCATAGCCTGCGACGAAAGCGCTGAATACCCAACCGAGCCGGATGTTATCGAGGTGGAATTCGCTCTGGATGGAGCGGCCGGCAATCGCGATGTTGACGCGGTCGAGGTACGCCACCGCGCTGATGACGAACATCCAGAAGATCAGGACCCACCGGAAGCGGTTCCTCAGCATGAGTTACTCCGGACGGACGGCGATCACAACGATCCGTACTTTGCGTAGGCGTCCTTCACGGACACTCCGCTGCGAAGTTCCCGGCGCATGCCGCTTTCCCGCTCGTACACGTTCTCGGCGGCGATCAGCACTTCGATCGTCAGGTCCTTGGGCACCACCACCACCCCGTCGATGTCGCCGAAGATGAAGTCGCCGGGGTAAATCGCTGTGTTGCCGATCTTGATCGGGATCTGATATTCGCGGATATCCCAACGCCCGATGGAACTGGCGGAGCTCTTGAATTTGGCGAAGACGGGATAGCCCATCGCGTTAATGAAATCGACGTCGCGCACGCCGCCGTCGACCACGGCACCGGTACAGCCGCGTTCGCGGGCGGCGGTAGACATGATCTCGCCCCAGTGGGCGCAATCGATGCTGCCCCCGCAGGCCCAAACCGAGACAGTGCCTGGGGTGATGCTGTCGAGCATCGAAAGTCGCGTCTGGGTGTCGTCGTTCGTGGTGGCGGCGCAGGGATAGCCTTGCCCGGTGAACGCGGGCCCGGCGACTCGATTGGCTTCGGTGAACGACGTGATGTAGTTCGGAAGCACCTGGTTCCGCAAGCCCTTTTTGTCGAGCATGTCGGCGATGGCGCCCGTATACAGCCGCGAATACCGCGCACAAATCGCGGCGACTTCAGAATTCACGAGAAACTCCTCCTGAAATCGGGATACTATCACGCGGCAGCCTCTAGGTGCAATCTACACCTGTTGACGGGATCAACACCGGCGGGCTCAGGCGGCGACTTTGGAATCGAAAAGGTCCAGCACGAAATCGCGGCTCGGCTCGATCAGATCCCAGGCGCTTTCGCAGCAGAACAGGTCCACACACCACCAGTCGATGGTACTGATGTCGAGCAGCATGGGGGCGAGCATTTTGAAATCGATGTTGCCTTCGCCGAACGGGCGGTGCGCGCTGGTTTCCCCGCGATACAGGGTGCCGTCGGAGTCGATCAGATGAATCCCTCCGATGCGGCCCTCCAGTTTTTTCACAAAGTCCGGCAGGCCGCCCGGCACGATCTCTCTATGACCATGCTGGCGGGCGCCGGCGACGGCGCACATGTAGGCGTGAGATGTATCGAACAGGAGCTTGAAATTCGGATGCGCCACCTTCTTGTGCAACCGCAGGATCTCCGATGGCTTATTGAACACAAACCCAGGCTCGAATTCCCAGAGCACTTGGACTTTCAACTTAGCGGCGGCATCAGCGGCGGCGTTCCAAAGCCCGGCGAGCCGGTCGAACGCCTGCACGTAATCGCTGTCGTCGAGCGAGCCTGCGGGGGCTCCCGTATCGACGCGCAGTGATGGGCTGCCAATCTCCGCGCAGAAATCGACCGCGCGGTGAACGAGATTGAGGTACTTGTCCTTGTTGCCGTCTAGTACAGGGCTGACGGGCCGAAGGTCAGGCGCGTAGCCGGACACGGCGAGGCCATGATCCTTCAAAAGACGGACGAGGTACTTTCGCGAACTCGTGGCCGAGTAGGCATCGAGCGGCACATGCGGCGCAAAGCCACACAACTCGATCCCGTCGTAGTCGGCTTCGGCCAGCCGTGCGACCACCTGCTCCAGCGGCACAGGCTCGGTTTCGTAGGGTCCGAAAGCAAACGCCCAACTTCCCAGGGATAAATCCTTCATCGAATCTCCGCCCGCGTTCACCGCACCGGCGTTCGCAGGTTAGATGTATCGCATCGAGAATCTCAATGCAAGCAGAAAAGATAGCTCTGAAACGATAGCGCTATCCGATTCCGAGGTCGTCGACGCGCTCGAGCGGGGTGCCGCAGATGCGGCAGATGACGGCGGAGCAGTCGCCGCACACCAGTGGGTCGGTCACAGGACAGTTACATTTCGGACAGTAAAATTCGGCAATTTCGCGTTCAGCCACGCTGGCCTCTTGATAAACTGATGGTAGCAACCGGCCGAATGTTCCTGCGGTACAGACTGTTTCTCATTCCAGCTTTAGTTCTGTTGGCGTGTTGTGGTACGTCCAGCCAGCGGGCGGACGTGCTGGGCGTGGCGTTTGTCGGCCCGGCGACGATGAATCTGCGGAAAGAGCTTACTTTGCGCGCGCCGGTTACCGGCACGGTAAAACACGGGGAGCGGCTGGAGATCCTGCAGACGCGGCGCCGGTTCGTCAAAGTGCGCGCCGAGAACGGCGCCATCGGTTGGACGGACAGCCGCCTGCTGCTCAGCCCGCGGCAGATGCAGGAACTGAAGCGGATGGCCGATGCCGCGAAAAGCATGTTGTCGCAGGGGTCGGCCTCGGTGTACGACGCTGTAAACGTCCATACCGAACCGGAACGGACGTCGCCGAGCTTCACGCAGATCCCCGAAAACGGAATGGTGCAAGTGATAGGGCACAAGCTGGCGCCGCGGGTGAGCGAACCGGCCGCCAATACGCTGGTGCAGCCGAAAAAGCCGGCTTCGCCAAAACCTCGCGAGGCGGATAAGCGGAAAGAGGCGCGGCGCATCCCTCCGCCGCCGATGCCGAAACCGCCGCCAGTCCCGGACAATTGGGAGGATCTCTCCAAATCGCCGGTCGAGCAGGAAGCCGAGCAGCGCGAAGCCGAAGTGGAACCCGTCGCCGAGAAACCGGTCCCGATGGAGGACTGGACGATGGTGCGCCTGAAGGACGGTCGCGTGGGCTGGGTGCTGACGCGGATGCTCTACATGGCCATTCCCGACGAAGTGGCGCAATATGCCGAGGGGCACCGGATCAGCTCGTATTTTGCGCTGGCGGACATTCAGGACCAGGATCAGACGAAACACGCGTGGCTCTGGACGACAATTTCCGAGCGCGGCGTGCGGTACGATTTCGACGGCCTTCGCGTCTTCACGTGGAACACTCGCCGGCACCGGTACGAGACGGTGTACCGGGAACGAAACCTGGTTGGCTACTATCCGGTGGAGGCGGCGCGCACTCCGTCGGGCGCGAACTTTTCGGTGATTGTCGATCAGAACGGCTCGACCCTCAAGAAGACCTATGCGTTCAATGGTTATCGTGTGAACCTCGTCAGCAAGGAGCCGTACACGCTGCCGAAAGACGAGACGCGAGCCGTGATCGCAGCGGCGGAAATGCCGAAACGGGCGCCGACTGTCTCCTGGTACGCGCGGGTGAAATCGCGGGTCCGTTCGCTATTTCGCTGAACGCTTCGCCGGACGCTTTCGCGCCCCGTAGCACGATTTCAGCGGAACCCACTGCGCCGGGTTTACCGGAACGCCGTTCGCGTACAAGCTCCAGTGGAGGTGCGGCGCGGTGGAACGGCCCGTCGATCCCGCATAGCCGAGGATGTCTCCTTTCTTCACGACGTCACCTTCCTTCACCGCGAACTTGGACATGTGCAGGTAAATCGACGAAAGTCCCTGCCCATGATCCACGCCGACAACGTTGCCGTGGAGATTGTAACTTCGCTCCAGCCGGACCACACCTCCGGCGATTGCGCGAATCGGCTTAGCCATCGCGGAGCGCTGGTCGATTCCCGAATGATAATTGCCGGTAGGCTTGCCGTTATAGTAGCGCTGGACGCCGTAGGGCGACGTCATGCAACCACCGACGGGGAGTTGCAGCGGCTCCTGCCAGTACCGGTCGTTCGTGATCGTCCTCCTGAACTCGGCGACCGTTTCAAGTTCTCCCGGTGAGGGCTTCAGGCTCTCGAGCGACGGAGAGAGCTTCAGGTTCTGAATCGGGTAGTGCGCGTCGCGTACGGTCAACGCTACCGAGTCGAGCACCGCGCCGTTCGCGGAGAGGATCTCGAGCGTATATTGCCCGGGTTTGGCGTCGTAGCTGACCGGCATCAATCCGGCGCGGACGCCGGCAGGCTGTGCGTAGAGCAGAATCGTTCGGCCCGCCATCCGTGCCGACGCCGCAGCGGTTGCCGCGGTGACGTGAATCACTTCACCCTGTCTCGGACTTTGCGGATCGAGCTTGATGTTTTGCCCCAGTACTACGGTCGCCAGCAGGGCCAGCAAACACCTCATATTTTCAGGATAGGTGGAAACCAGAGTGCGTTCCGCGTTATGCTCGGCGATTCAGGCCATTCATGACATTACATACCATCGACTGGATCATCGCGCTCGTTTCGGTGCTCATCTGCTTCGTCCCCGCGCTCGCGTTCGGCAGACGCTCCGGCAAGAGCACGACGGAGTTCTTTGCGTCAGGGCGCTCGGTGCCGTGGTGGCTGGCGGGAATCTCGATGGTGGCGACGACATTCTCCAGCGACACGCCCAATCTGGTGGCCAATTTCGTTCGCACGCAAGGTGTGGCAGGGAACTGGCAATGGTGGGCGTTCACGCTGACCGGCGTGGCCACGGTGTTCTTCTATGCGCGGCTGTGGCGCCGCTCCGGAGTGTTGACTGATCTCGAATTCTACGAAGTTCGCTATTCGGGCAAGGCGGCGGGAGCGGTCCGCGGCTTTCGTTCGATCTACCTGGGACTATTGTTCAACTGCATCATCATGGCGACGGTCAATCTGGCCGCTTGCAAGATCGCGAACGTGCTGTTCGGAATGAGCCGCTGGCAGACGCTCGCGGCTGTGGGGCTGTTGAACGTCGTGTTCGCCGCGCACTCGGGACTTTGGGGAGTGCTGGTGATCGACATGTTCCAGTTCTTCATCAAAATGTCCGCCGTGATCGCGGCCGCCTACTTCGCGGTGTCGATTCCACAGGTGGGCGGGTTGAGCGGATTGGTGGACAAGCTGTCGCACCGGGTCGGCCCGGGCGGGCTCAATTATCTGAACATATTGCCGAACTTCACCAGCAACTGGGATCTTGCGGTGGCAGTGTTCATCGTTCCGCTGACGGTTCAATGGTGGGCAGTATGGTATCCGGGGGCAGAACCGGGAGGCGGCAGTTATATCGCGCAACGCATGCTGGCGTCGAAGTCTGAAAAGGATTCGCTCGGTGGCACTCTGTTCTTCAATCTCGCGCACTACATATTGCGGCCCTGGCCTTGGATTATCGTCGGGCTGGCGTCGTTGATCGTCTATCCGCAACTGTCCGATATTCGGCAGGCATTCCCCCACATGGATCCCTCGCTGGTCGGACACGATATCGCGTTTCCGGCGATGCTGCGGTTTCTGCCGACGGGTTGGATCGGGTTGATGGTCGGCGGACTGGTGGCGGCGAACTCCTCGACAATCCTTACGCACCTGAACTGGGGCGCATCGTATCTCGTACATGACTTCTATCGCCGGTTCTTTCGCGGGGACGCCACCGAGCAACATTACGTTCGGGCGGGACGCATCGCTACCGTCATCCTGTTTGTCCTCTCGTCGTCGATGGTCTTCGTGCTCGATACCGCACAGGACGCGTTCAACATCATCCTGCAAGTGGGAGCGGGGACTGGACTCCTGTACCTGCTGCGCTGGTTCTGGTGGCGGATCACGGCGTGGTGCGAAATCGTCGCGATGGTCAGTTCGTTCGGAATCTCGGCATTCTTCGTGGTAACTCACAAGGTATTCCTGCTCGGCACGCATCAGGAACTCCTGATCACGGTGGCGTTCACCACGGTGTGCTGGTTGATCATGGCGTTTGCGGGTCCGCAAACGGATAACCAGACGCTGATCGATTTTTACCGGAGGGTACACCCGTTCGGTCCGGGCTGGCGCCGGATCCGTAACGAAGCGGGAATCAGTCCGGCGGAAGCGGCCGAATGGGCGAAGCAGGACAACATCCCGTTGGCGATGCTCGGGTGGGTGTCCGGCACCGCCGTTATCTGGTCCGGGCTGTTCACTGTCGGCAACTTCCTGTATGGCCGGATGGGCTACACGATCGCGCTCTTTGCGGTGCTTGTGGTCAGCGGCTCAGTGCTGATCTGGGTGATCCGGCGGCTGTGGCGTTGAGTTGAGGGCGGTCAGATCTTCGGGACGGCCGACGTCACGCCAGGTGCCTTCGATCGGCGAGATCCGGAGTTCCAGGTCATCGTGCAGCATCTTGTCGAAGATCGCCGTTAATTCGTACTCGCCGCGCGGCGATAGCTCGAGCCGGCTGAGATAATCGAAGGCCACAGGCGCCAGCAGAAATAATCCGGCGCTGTTCCAATGCGTCGTCGACGTGCCGGGCCGCGGTTTTTCCACGACCCGGGTTACGCGGCCCCCGTCATCGGCGTACACCGCCGCACCCTGCCACGGGTCGGCGACGTATTTGACGCCGAGCACGGACTGGGTGGCAGGGTGACCTTCGAGTACTCCGGCGGCGTGCGTGTAGGCGGCCGGCTCGCAGAGAATGTCGCCGAACGTGACCAGGCAGGGTTCATCGCCGGCGAAGTCGCGCGCGAGCAGGGCAGCCGATCCTGTTCCGTTCACCACCTCCTGCACTTGAAACCGAAGCGGCATTCGCCAATTGCGGAAGTGCTGCTCGATCTTCTCGCGATAGTAGCCCGTCACGATGAGAAACTCCTGGAGACCCGCGGCAGCGAGGTTATCGAGTACGTGCTCCAGCATCGGACGTCCGCGGACCAGCAGCATCGGCTTGGGAATTTCGGCGGTCATTTCGCCCATCCGCGTACCGCGCCCGGCGGCGAGAATCACAGCGCGGCGCAGCTTACTCATGCAGCGCTCCGGCGGAGGGTTCCACGGCGATCAGGTGCACGAAAGGATCGAAATCAGGGAACCGGGAGTAGTGCCGCGCGATCAAGTGCTGCGCGATGCGCTCGCGATCGCTTCTGCGGCTGAAGATCACGGCGAATCCCCCGAATCCGGCGCCGGTCAATCGCGCACCGAGAGCGCCGGCCTGTTTCGCGGCGGCGACGAGTTCATCCAAAGCCGGACAACTGATGCGCAGCAAGTCGCGCAGGCTGGCATGCGAGCCGTCCAACACCTCTCCGAAGCGATCCGCGTCGGCCTTGCGCAATGCATCGACTGCTTCGTTCACGCGATTCGCTTCGCCGGTAACATGCAGGAAACATCGCTGCTCGGCATCTTGCAGTTCCTGGTAAGCGCGTTTTGCGAGTTCCTGAAAGGAGTGCCGCTCGAGCGCCTCACGGAAGGAGGTAAAGCCAAGTTTGTGAAGCGCCGCTGTGCCTGCTGTGCGTCGCGAGTTGTATTCGGCGCGGACGGCGCCGGACTTCTCGGCTATGGTTAAGCTGTGCGCCGCGAGAAAAGCCCAATCGTCCGGAATCGGCACGGGGGTTGCCGATACGGGCGCAAAGTGAATGAGCAGGGCGCAGCCGGCGCGGGATTCGAGTACCGCCGCGTGATCCATGCCGCCGCCTCGCGTGCCGACGAAATGCTCGCCTTCCGGGAGAACGTGCATCAGGTCGTCGAATCCGGCTTCGATGCCGTTGGCGCGTAGCAGCGCGAGCAGGAACCCGGTGATCAACGCGGAGGAGGAAGACAATCCTGCAGCGGGAGGCAGATCCGATTCCACCGACGCGTTGATCCCATGCGTGAGTTTCCAACGGTCGGAGCCGGCCTGCGCCGCGGCCTTGATATAGTTCACCCAATCGCCGGCAGCGCTGGGCTCGAGGCGATCGGTCCACTCGAATTCGCGCTCGCCGAAGGCCGGGCTGACAGCCCGGATACGCCGGTCGGATCGCGGCTCAAACGTGATGTGGATGCGCCGCTGGATAGCCATCGGCAGCACCGGCAAGTTGTGATAATCGATATGCTCGCCGATCAGATTGACGCGGCCGGGCACGGAAAGTTGTTGTTGAACGGACACTCACGCCCAGTTTAAACCGGACGCGACTTTAGGGCATTCTAGGTGGCAGGGGCAGATGCGATACGTCATCATCGGCAACGGGGTAGCTGGGATCACCGCTGCGTTCACGCTGCGCGCGAGGGAACACGATGCCGCGATTACCGTGATCGGCGGCGAGAGCGACTACTTCTTCTCACGCACGGGCCTGATGTATGCCTTTATGGACCGGCTGGCGGTGCGCGATCTCGAACCCTACGAGCGCAAGACTTACAACCGGCAGCGGATCGAGCGGGTTCGGGATTGGGTTTGCGGTTTGGATGCAGAGGCGCACTCGCTGACGCTTCGCGGGGGCAGGCAGGTGCGATACGACCGGTTGCTGCTTGCCACGGGTTCTCTACCGAATCGTCCGAATTGGCCGGGGCTCGATTCCGTGCGCGAGGGCGTGGTGCATTTCGTGACGCTTCAGGATCTCGAACACTGCGAGCGCCTGACGCGGCTGGGCGCTAACGCCGTGGTGGTGGGCGGCGGACTCATCGGAGTGGAATTGGTGGAGTGCCTGAAGCATCACGGCATGAATGTCACCTTCCTCGTACGCGAGCCCTGGTACTGGCCTGCCGCTTTGGGCGAGCCCGAAGGCCAGATGATTACCCGGCATCTGCGGTCACACGGTATCAATGTCGTTCACGATGAACTGGTAGCGGGCGTGGAGGCGGACGCATCGGGAATCGTGTGCGCGCTGCGGACTGAATCGGGCGCGCGTTTCGAATGTGCGATGCTCGGCGTGACCACCGGTGTGCATCCGGCGGTGGAGTGGCTGCAAAGCATCGGAGGCGCTCCGATGGTGCGCAGGGGCATCGTGGTGGATTCCGGATTCCGCACATCACTGCGCGATGTCTGGGCGGCGGGGGATTGCGCCGAGATCCAAAGCGGCGCGGGCGAACCGTTGATCGAGCAGATCTGGTACAGCGCGAAACGGCAGGGCGAACTCGCGGCGCGCTCGATGCTCGGCGACGATGTCGCATACTCCCGGCCGGTGTTCTACAACAGCGCTAAGTTCTTCGAGATCGAATACACGACGGTTGGAAGGTTTGGCGGGCGCGAGTTCTATGCGCGCGTGCCTGGCAAGAACGTGAGCATTCGCATCTCGGAATCGGGGGGGGCCGTGCAGGGCTTCAACATGCTGGGATCCCGCTGGGAGCATACGTTGTTCGAAAAGTGGATCGCCGAGAGCCGGGGGCTGGACTACGTGTTGGACCATCTGCACGAGGCTCAGTTCGACGTGGAATTCGGACGGCAGGATTTGAGCGCGCTCAGGGCGCCGCAGGCCGCCGCGACGGTGAAGGCCTGAAATGGTCCGGCAGACAGTACAGGACCGGCTGGCCCACGACATCACCCATCGCGGCATCAGCGCATGGGTGTTGAGCGTCGTGCTGACGGGGTTCTATCTGCTGCTGTACTTCACCGAAACGCTCACACCGGCCGCGAAGGCGTTCGGGCTCGACAGCAAGTGGACGCTGTACGGCCTGCTCTACACGATCGCGATTGTTGCCGGCGGGGCGTTCGTCATCAGGAAGTACCGGCACAATCGATATCAGATCGTCAGGACGATTGTGGTGATAGCGACGCAGGTGACCCTCGCGTTTTCCATTCCGTTGATACTGAAACTGGTTCACCAGCCCGAGTATTACTTCAGCTATCTGTGGCCGTTGAAACTCGATTACCTCACGCCCGGCTACCTCTTCCATCTGCCTGCCGGGTACATCATCTACAGCATCGCCGGGTCGTTCATCCTGGTACCCGTGCTCGCGGTGTTTTTCGGTAAGCGATGGTATTGCTCGTGGATCTGCGGATGCGGCGGCCTGGCGAACACGGCCGGCGATCCGTTCCGGCAACTCTCGTCGAAGTCGACGGCGGCGTGGAGATTCGAGAAGGTCACGATCCACAGCGTGCTGGCTTCTTGCGTTGTGCTGACAACGATGTTGCTGGTGTCCTATTGGATCGGGCACGAACATCCAGGGCTCACGAAGTTCACCTATACGTTCCAGTCGATTTACGGGTTCATCGTGGTCTCGATGTTGTCAGGAGTGATCGGGGTGGGCGCGTACCCAATCGGCGGCACGCGCGTATGGTGCCGCTACTTCTGCCCGATGGCGGCGCTATTGGGGATCACGCAGAGGATCGGGCGGTACCGCATAGCGGTGAAGGAGAACATGTGTATCTCCTGCGGGCTCTGCTCGAAGTATTGCGAAATGGGCATCGACGTCCGCGCCTACGCACAGGCAAATAAGAGCTTTCAGCGAGCCTCCTGCGTCGGGTGCGGATTGTGCGCGGAGGTGTGCCCGCGGGGGGTGCTGCGGCTGGAAAGTTCGGGGCGCGGGAAGACGCAGCCGCGATTGGTGCAGATCTCTTACTGAACCGCTGCCGCTTTGCTGACAAACCAGCGCCGGGCACCGTCGCTCGAGGATTCATACGTGACGCCGCCGCGCCGCCGCAGGTGCTCCAAATGAGCGAGCACTTCAAACAGCGCGAAACAGAAATGGAACGAGGAAAAATCTTTGTTCCAGACCAGAGGCACAAGTTCGCAGGCGGTTTTACGATCGGCGCTGAGGTGGCGGCGGATGTCCGCGCAACGCTCGTCGTGATGGCGCCGGGTAGCCGCGATCCAATCGCGATGATCCCGGAACGGCCGTCCGTGCGATGACACCACCAGGTCGATATCCAGCGGTTCGACGCGCGAGAGCGAATCGAGATACTCGCCGAGCATGTCGCGGCCGGGCATCCACGAGATGTTCGGAGTGATGGTCTCGATCATGTGGTCGGCGGCATACAGCAGTTTCGCTTCGGGCCAATAAAGGCAGACGTGGCCCGACGAGTGACCCGGCGTCGGAACGATGCGCAGGGTGCCCAACGCGGTGGGAAACTCTTCGCCGCCTTCGACGAGGACATCCGGTTGAATCACGGGTAGAGCGCCGCGCATGCCGATGAGGGATTCGCGGATCGCAGGCCAATCGGAGCGGGGCACACCGCCTTCGGCGAACGCCGCGTCCACCCAAGGAGTCTCGCCCGCGAGGATGCTGTTCAGGTAGTCGAACTCGGCGCGGTGAATCACGAACCGCGCGCCGCTCTCTGCCAGCACCTGTGGAGCCGACCCGATGTGATCGGGATGAATGTGAGTGGCGAGCACAGTGCGGATCTGCGGCCATGCAACGCCCAACTCCGCCAGCGCCGAGCCGAGCGCAGCGAGCGATCGCCTGCCCGCCATTCCGGTGTCGACGAGCATATAGCCGTCCGCGAGCGAAACGAGTGCGACATGAACGTGTTCCAGTTCAAAGGGCAGCGGCAGCGTGATCAGCCGCAGCCCGGGTGCCGGTTCCTGGATGAGATTCAATGTGCGGCCACCGCATCCGATGCGTGATAGGAACTGCGGACGAGGGGACCGGATTCGACGTGCTGAAATCCGAGCGAATAGCCGTATTGTTTCAGGTCGTCGAACTCGGCTTGTGGAACGTAGCGGATGATGGGGAGGTGTTTGGGCGAGGGGCGCAGGTACTGCCCGAGGGTGAGAATATCGACCTGATGCGTGCGCAGGTCGCGCATCACCTGGCGTACTTCATCGAGCGTTTCGCCTAGCCCGAGCATCAGCCCGGACTTGGTGGGGATTTCGGGACGCTGCTGGTTGGCGTACTTCAACATGTCGAGGGAGCGCTCATACCGCGCGCCGAGGCGGACCTGCCGGTACAGTCGCGGGACGGTTTCGGTGTTGTGGTTCATGACGTCGGGCATTGCGTCGAGCACGATATCCATCGCCGCATGCGAGCCCTGGAAATCCGGCACGAGCACTTCAACGCCGCAACCCGGAATGCGATCGCGAATTGCACGAATGGTAAGAGCGAACAGTTCCGCGCCTCCGTCCTTGCGGTCGTCGCGATTCACGCTGGTAATGACGGCAAACTTGAGGCCGAGCGCTGCGCACGCTTCAGCTACCCGGCGGGGCTCGTCGTAGTCAACGGCCAAAGGTCCACCTTTTTGCACCGCACAGAACCCGCAGCGCCGCGTACAGACGTTCCCCAGAATCATGAAGGTCGCTGTGCGCTTGTTCCAGCATTCGCCGACGTTCGGGCAAGCCGCGCTTTCGCAGACGGTATGGAGTTCAAGGCCCGCAACCAGGGACTTCAGTTCGCGGTAATTCTCGCCCACTGGGGCGGGCGCGCGCAGCCAGCCAGGGCGCGGCTGCTTGGGTTCGATGGTAACCAGCACTAACTCTATTTTAGCGTGGAGGTTTGCCGGACTCGATCATGTCGACATCGTCCACCGGCTCGTACTCGATCACCATCTGCGAATTCTTCAGAGCGTCGATGAACTCCTGTTCTCGCCCGTCGGCGATATCGTACTCCCATACTTCGGTAGCGATGCTCTCGAAGCTGTCATCTTCGTCCATGACTTCCTGCACATGGAGGCTGTCCGGCTCGATACGGTTAATAAACGACTGATCGAGTACAACTCCCTCCAACAGATCGAGATCGACGAACTCGGGCGGGTTCTCGGTCCGGTTGCCCGTGGCGTCGGTACGTTCCATGAAAGCGACCCGGTATTTCATCTCAGTGGTTAGACGCGGGCGGCCAACACCTGTGACATCTGGGGTGCTTGTTACACTGAATGTTTCGGCTGGAAACCTCTGATGAAGTATTTAATTCCCACTCTGATTGCGTTCAGCATTGTTACCTTTGGACAGAACAAACCTGCCGCGGAAGACGTTTCACCGGATACGGTGGTGTTGAAGATCGGCGAGCGTTCGATAACCGCCGCCGAATTCAATCGCCTGATCGCCAACTTTCAACCGGAGATCGCAAGGGCGGCGCGAAGCAACCCTCGCGCGGTGATGCAATCGTATTTCCTGATGCAGAGCCTCAGCAAGCGGGCGATGGACGAGAAACTCGACCAGACCAGCCCGATCAAGGAACAGCTTGAAATTCAGAAGATGCAGTTCCTTGCGACGCAGTTCATCAACCGTCAATCCGCGGCGATTCAGGTAAACGACGAGGACAAGCGACAGCGCTACGAGGAAGACAAGGCGACGAAGTACGACGTCGCGAAGATCCGCGGCATTCTGATCAGGTTCACCGATCCGAAAGTCGCAAACGCGCAGGTGGATCTAGCGGATCCGGACAATCCGAAGGTGAGCGATCTCAAAGGGGTGCGGCTGGAGTCCGAAGCGAACAACCTGGCGCAAAAACTCGTGGTTCAACTCCGGCAGGGAGCGGACTTCGAAAAGCTCGCACGCGAGTACTCCGACGACAAGGGAACTGCCGCGAAAGGCGGGGACTTCGGAACATTGCGTCACAATCAACAGACGCCGGAAGACGTGAAGAAGGCGGTGTTCGCTCTGAAGGAAGGCGAGATCTCGGACCCGGTGAAGCAGCCCATCGGTTTCTACATCCTGAAACTCGAGAAGCGTAGCATCGAACCCTACGAGGAAGTGCAACGGTTAGTGGAGAACGAGATCCGGCAGGAGCGCTTTCAGCACTGGATGTCTGACCAGCAGAAGCAGTTCGAGGTGGAAGTGGAAAGCCCCGATTTCTTCGTCGAGAAGACGCCCCAGCCGGTCAAGAAGACCACCGCTTCCAACTCGACGAAGTGAGAATTGCGCCGATACAGGTGTCGTTCCAACCGGACCTGACGGTCTCACGCGGGCGGCTTCATTCGCAGGTGTCCAAGGGTACTCCCGTACACGCGGGGAGCCATGTGCGCCGCGGCGAGATGGTACTGGATTCCGACCTGTTGCATCACCCCAACGAACTGGTTCGCATCTTTTTGCACGAGATATACCACTTCGTTTGGGCGCGGCTCGGGAATCCGCAACGGATCGTGTTTGAAGGCGTGCTGCGGCGCGAGTTCGAGTTGCATGCGCGCGGCGAGTTGGGCTGGTCGGCCGAGGTGCGGAAATCGCAGCTTACGGAAGAAGATGTGCGCGGACGATCGCGGAAGTGGCGGGAGTATGCGTGCGAGAGTTTCTGCGACACGGCAGCATGGCTGTACTCGGGCCTACGCCGTCACCCGGAATGGACGCTGGCCGAACGTTACCGGAAATGGCGCAAACATGCGATGACAGGAATAATCGAATCGTCCGGCGGCTTATAATCAAGAGAGGAGACCTCGCTAGTGCGCAACTGGGCACGCCGGGCATTATCCGGAACCGCTCTGATAATCGTTCTTTTTGCTACGGGCTGTTCGCGTTCCACCGAGGAAGTTCACGCGGCGGTTAAGCCGGGGAACGAGCGAAAAGCCGCTCCCGATTTCACGTTGAAGGACGCCAACGGCAAGAGCGTCAAGCTTTCGGATTACAAGGGCAAGGTGGTGCTGCTGAACTTCTGGGCGACGTGGTGCGGGCCCTGCAAGATCGAGATTCCCTGGTTCATCGAATTCGAGCAAACGTATAAGGACCGAGGGTTTTCCGTACTGGGCGTGTCGCTCGACGACGACGGATGGGAAGCGGTGAAACCCTACCTCGAGAACCGGAAAGTGAACTACCGGGTGTTGCTCGGCAATGATGATGTCGGGAATCAGTACGGCGGCATCGAATCGTTGCCAACCACATTTCTAATCGATCGTGAAGGGCGCATCGCGACGAGCCACATCGGGCTGGTGGGCAAGAAGGACTATCAGCAGGAGATCGAGCACTTGCTGCAGAGTTCGAAGCCGGTAGCGAAGACGACCACCTGACGGGAATCGAACAAGATATGTTGCTGAAGCCGGTTACGATAGTTACTTTCCTGGTTGCAGGCGGGCTCGCGCTGGCCCAAACAAACGTATTGACGGTGAATCCCGTGCCGAAGCTCCGCGTGAAGCGGGGCGATACTGCGACGGCGGTGCTGCATGCGCAGATCAAGCCGGGGTATCACGCCAACAGCGATAAGCCAACCGACGAGTACCTGATTCCGATGAAGCTAACCTGGCAGGCCGACCCGCTACAGGTGTCGGAGGTGATCTTCCCGAAGGCGCAGATGGAGAAATACGCGTTTTCCGAAAAGCCGCTGTCGGTGTACTCGGGCGACTTCGACGTAACGACGAAGTTCAAGGCGCCGCCGAACGCTCCGCGGGGCCCGGCGATCCTGAGTGCGAAGCTGCGATACCAGGCTTGCAACGATCGCATGTGCCTCCCTCCAAAAACAGTGGATATTTCGCTGACCGTCGATATTCAGTAGACTTTTCCTGATGAAGAGCATCCTCGCCTGGGGTGCCGCGGCATCGGTCGCGGCCCTGCTAGTGTCGTGCGCGCCTCCCGCCCACAGTCCACGGCAACAGATCGACCCTCAACTGGCGCACGAGATCGCGATGATTCCGGCTATCGACAACCACGCACATCCGGTGCGCGTAACGGGCGAGGGCGAGAAGGATACCGAGTTCGATGCGCTTCCGGTGGAGATGATGGAAGCCTATCCAACGTTTCCGCTGCGCCTTCGTCCCGAGAACACCGAGTTCGCCGAAGCATGGGTGAGGATGTACGGTGCGCGGTACGACGACATGCAACCCGAGCATGTCAAAGAGGCGCTCGAGGCGAAGCATCGTGTTATGAAAGAACGCGGTGACGGCTATCCCACTTGGGTCCTGGATCAGTTGGGGATCGGGATCATGCTGGCGAACCGCGTGAACATGGGTCGCGGGCTGACGCCGGAGCGCTTTCGATGGGTGCCGTTCGGCGACGCGTTGATGTATCCGCTCAATAACGAGAACCTGGGCAAGCGCGATCCGGACCGGCAGGCATTCTTCAACGCGGAGTCGGACCTTCTGCGCCGGTATCTGAACCAGGCGGGAATCACCAATATGCCGAATACACTGGACGATTACCTGCGATTCGTGACGGCGACACTGCAACGTTGGAAGGAGCAGCGCGCGGTGGCCGTGAAGTTGGAGATGGCCTACTTGCGATCGTTCGATGTCGGGAATCCGACGAAAGCGGAAGCCGATCGGGTGTACTCGATCTATTCGCGCAGCGGCCTGCCGACGGATGTCGAGTACAAGAACCTTCAGGATTTCCTGTTCCGGCACCTGGCGGCGGAATGCGGGCGTTTGGGAATGCCGGTGCATCTGCACTCGTCGGTGGGCGCGGGCCGGTACTTCGATGTGGCGGGTGTGAATCCGATGTTGCTCGAGTCCGTCATCGCAGACCCGGCGATGAAGCGGACGAACTTTGTACTGGTGCACGGGTCGTGGCCGTACACGAAGGAAGCGACGAGCCTGCTCGACAAGCCGAACCTGTACGTGGACATGTCGTTGCAGACTCTGCTGCTGTATCCCACGACACAGGCGACCGTGTTGCGGGGATGGCTCGAGTACGAGCCGGAGAAAATATTATTCGGCACCGATGCCGGCCCGTTCTCGGATGCGCTGAGTTGGGAAGAGTCCGGCTATGTTTCCGCCAACTCGGGGCGGGACGCACTGGGGATTGCGCTCACTGCGATGATGCGCGACCGGGAGATCAGCCGCGAACGCGCTGTTGAACTCGCGCACATGGTGTTGCGGGAGAACGCGCGGCGGCTGTACGGGTTGCGCTAAGGTGGAGCGGACCGCCGCGGCCCCGCGCAGGCGCCTGATTATCCGGCCCGGCGCAATCGGCGATTCGATCCTGAGCTTCCCGGCGCTCGAACACCTGCGGGCAGAGTACACCGAAGTTTGGGTTCGTTCTGATATTGTCCCGCTTGTCCGATTTGCGGATGCCGTGCGATCGATTTCATCTACCGGCATCGACCTCGCCGGTATTCCGGATGTCGATCCACCCACGAGTTTGATCGAACGGCTGCGGAGCTTTGACGAGATCGTCTCCTGGTACGGTGCGAACCGTCCCGAATTCAAGGACTTCGTGGGTTCGTTTTGTAAAAACGTGCGGTTCCTGAGCGCGCTTCCTCCTGCGGGAACGCGGGTCCACGCGGCGGATTACTTCCTGCGGCAAGCGGGAGGAACGGGTATGGCGGTGGCGAGGATCGAGACGGGAGTGTCAAAGCCGGGCGACTACATCGTGCTGCATCCATTCTCGGGAAGTGAAAAGAAGAATTGGCCGCTGGAGAATTTCGTAGAACTGGAGCGCGAGCTTACCGCGTGGGGGTTTTCCGTGGAATGGGCCGCGCGACCGGGCCAAGTGCGATTTGAGGATTTATGGGGACTGGGGCAGTGGATTAGTGGAGGAAGATTGTATGTGGGGAACGATTCGGGGATTACGCACCTGGCAGCGGCCGTTGGGGCGTCCGTTGTCGCGTTCTTCGGACCTACGGACCCAAACGAGTGGGGACCGCGCGGCGAACGGGTGACGATCGTCCGCGGGCGGTCCCTGCAGGAGATCAGCTTGCAATCCGCAATGGCTGCTGTTCTCCAGGCAATGGCACGAGCTGAGGCCGGGGGGTAAGGACCGCAGCCAGGACGGAGAGTGCCGGCTTCAGTTCGGCCTCTCCGCCCAATGCCATCGATAAAGCGTTCGTCGCCTCGAAGAGGATTGCCGGCGCAAAAATCGCGAGGTCCTGTTCGTGGTGATAGTGACGGAACTTCGCAAGCAGGGATTCCATTGCGGATGCGGCTGCCGAGACTGCGGCGCGCGGGTCCGATGCTTCACGAAGATCGATTCCGAGCTTCAGTATGTGGTTGACGATGGCTCCATCCGCGGTGACGAGCGAATGCAGCGTACGGCGCTCTCTTCGCGCTTTTTCGAGGATGCGTTTCGCGTCCGCCTGCAAGTAGCTGCACGCCATTTCCGGGTAGCCGGCGTCAACCAGCAAGCGCCGCAATGCCACCAGCAGCGCGCGCAGGGGCCGGCGAGCGCAGCGGAGCGCGGTGAAGATCCACTCTGTTCCGAGTGTGTCGTAGCTGAAGTCGGTGCGCCGCCTGCCTGGGAATGGCGTGCTGACGAAATAGGCAAGCAGCGGGTAAGCCGAGTAGGGATGGCCGAATCGTTCGAAAGAACCGAACCATCGGAAGGCGAACCACCGGCGCAGGGCCGATTGCATGGCTACGGAAACGCGGGCATGGACCGGAAAATAGGCGTGCGTGTCCTCAGCCGGGGCGGCGCGCCAGGCGCGACATGCGGAGGCTGGGAGGTCTACGCGGAGACGGAACGCACTTTCCGAGTCGGGCAGATCGGCATCGGGTTCGAAGGGTAGAAACATGCGCGCAAGCGCACCGTGGCCTGGCTGCTGGTACGTGAAGGACAAGGTGAAATCGGCCGTGGGATCGATGGACGCAATCGCGAGCAAACGGGCTTGATAGACCGCGAGTTCGTCCGTTGAAGTTGCAACCGGCTCCGGCATAATGCGGCCATCATGAATTACGAAGCGAGTGGTCGCCAGAACATCAAAACGGTTCGTCCAATGCCGGCGATCCACGAACGGAAGGTGAACTTCGGGATCGTTCATTCCGGCGCACATTTGTTCAAGGGTGCCGGCAAGTTCGGTAAGAACGGACAAGTTGCGCGCGGCAGCCGAACGCTGGTCCTCGGTGGTGAGCGGACCGAACGTGATCGCTAACCGACGGCGACTCCAATCGGGAAGGCCGGCAAGAGGCGCGCTGCCCGTCAGGCAATTGACCACCTGGGTCAACGACACGGGCGTCGAAGCGGAAGTCCTCTGCTGTTTCGGATGAAGCCCCAATATAGCTGACAGCAGTTCCGACCGGGCTATACGGAGACCCGCGTCATACTCCAGATGACCGGGCAGGCTCTCACGCAACCAGCAAAAGCGGACGGTCGCATCCGAGCCGGGCGGTGTTGTCTCGTGCGTGAAGTTCATATGTTTCCTGGCGCCCCCATTGTAGCGGCGGGGCTCCAAATTTCCGGTTGGAGGACGTGGCCTGTTTTGGGCGAAAGTCTGGGCGTAAGTGATTGGCTGGCCGGTAGTTGGTGGGAGGTAGGGGGCTGTGGAAAAGTCGGTGGTACTGCGTTCCGCCAGGGGGCGGAATTCCTGCTCCTCCATGCCCCCCTCTTCCACTGTTGAGGCCTACGGCGCGGCGCTCTCGTCCGCGAGGCGTCGCTGAGTCATGTAGAATGTTTCCCACCAATTCACTCATCGAGCCATCATGAAAAATCCAAGTCGTCGATCGCTCTTGAAGAGCTCGTTTCTACCGCTGGGAAGTCTGCTGCCTTTGCCCTCGCTAGCGCAGGCCGCGCAGGTGGCGAGTTCTCCCTACCGGCGTCCGAAGTTAAAGATCACGGAAATCCGCACGGCCGAAGTTCGAGTGCACGGATACCAGGTGCACGTCCGCGTGTATACAGACCAGGGCATCATCGGCCAGGGCGAATGCACGGATGCGGCTTCGGGCAACGTCCCCATCATCCGTTCGTTCGCGCGATTCCTGGTGGGGCAGGACCCGTTGAACATTGAGTCGCTATTCGAACGCCTGCGGACGGCGGGTGTATTCGCGGGCGCACAAGCCGGCCAGTACGTAACGGCGCTCACTGGCGTCGAGACCGCTCTCTGGGATATTGCGGGGAAGGCGCTGGGTGTTCCCGTTTACCAATTGCTGGGGGGCAAGGTGCGCGATCGCGTACGCGTCTATTGCGATTCCGGCGCGCGTGAAATGTTTCCCGGAGATGAACGTTCTATTGCGCGCATTCACGAGATTCGGGAAATGGGATTCACGGCGGCGAAGATCGATATCGACGACGCTGCGGATCCCGCGCGATTCGATCGTGTGAACTGGACGGCATCGAACGGCGAAATCGATCACATGGTCGGGAAGATTGCCTTCACTCGCGAGAACTACCCCAAGGAGGTCGACCTCGCGGTGGACATGCACGCGCGATACGATGCCACAACCGGCAAACGTGTGGCGAAGGAAGTGGAGAAGTTCAAGCTGCTGTGGCTCGAAGAGCCGGTGCCGGCGGAGAACATCGACGCCATGCGCGACATACGGGAGTCCACCAGCACTCCGATCTGTTGCGGTGAAAACCTTTACATGCGTTGGGGCTTCCGCGAGATTCTCGAGAAACGTGCGGCGGACATTATCATGCCCGATTTTCAAAAAGCGGGAGGGCTGCTGGAAGCACGGAAAATCGCGGACATGGCCCACACCTACTACGTACCGGTGGCGCCACATGCCGTTACGTCGCCGGTGGGAATGATGGCCACCGCTCATGTCTGTGCCGCCCTTCCCAACTTCCTGGTTCAGGAATGGCACTGGGTTGACTCCGTCCCTCTGTGGCGCAACTGGGTAAAAGAGGGAGAGATCATCAACAAAGGATTCATTACGTTGCCCGATCGAGCTGGATTGGGTGTGGAGATGAACGATGATGGCGCGCGCAAGGCGCAGGTGCCGGGCACGCCGTGGTTCGAACCGATGGGGAAAGTCTGAATGTTTAAAACATTATTGCGTGCGGTTGTGAGCGGTGCGCTGCTGGCAGTTTGCGCGATAGCCCAACCGGGAGTGCTGACGAAGGAATTGCTCATCAAATATACGCCGGAGTGGAAGGGCGAGCGTTTCGCGGACGGGCGGCCGAAGGTGCCCGACGGAATCATCCAGCGGATGAAGAAGGTAACGCTCGAGGAAGCCTGGGCGATGCTGCGAAACGAGGGCTACAACCACGAGTATGAGGATGGATGGCTCGCGATACATCCCGGACGGGTACTGGTTGGCCGCGCACTTACAGCGCAGTGGTTGCCGGGCCGGCCGGATGTCCACCGGGTGATTGAGCAGCAGGGCGAAGCCGACGGCCGCATCGGCGGTCAAAACGCCTGGCCTGTCGATATGCTGCAGCCCGGCGACGTCTACGTGTGCGACCACTTCGGGCTGAAGCAGGATGGCCCCTCGATCGGCGACAACGTCGGCAATGCGATCTACGCCAAGAGCCACAACGGTATCGTTTACGACGGCGCAGTGCGTGATATCAACGGTCTGAACGAACTCGAGGACTTCGTCGCCTTTGTCCGTTATTACGATCCTTCGCATCACTTCAGCAAGATCGTCCCGGGCGGACGCCTGAACTCGACGATGATCGGCATCAACATCCCGATTCGGATCGGCCACGCGACGGTGATGCCGGGAGATGTCGTATTGGGGCGCGATGGCGGCGTTCTTTTCATTCCGCCTCAACTCGCTCAGAAAGTCGTGGAGTACTCCGAACTCACGCAATTGCAAGATCATTTCGGACATCAGCGGCTGCGCGAAGGGAAATATACCGCCGGCCAGATCGACACCAAGTGGTCCGATGCGATCGAAGCGGACTTCACTCAATGGCTTCGCGACAATCGTGACAAATTGCCCGTGGCACGGGAACAGATCGACGAGATTCTGAAGCGCCGCACGAAATAGGCGCGAGGAGTTAGTGGGTCATCGAGTAGATGACCGTGTTTACCCCATACCGAATTGCCATGCTCGCGAACTTTTCCGGGTAATTGGGGTCGTCCGCGTATTCCCACGCGTCGCCGATGTCGGAGTTGTAGGAGATCGCCACCATGACGCGCCCGCTATCGTCGCGAATGGCCATCCAATGCGCTCCGATGCCGTCGTTTTTGTAACCGAGGCGAAGGTGCGCGGCGCCGGGCACCTGGATGCGATCCACAAGGTCATAGACGGCGTGGAACATCGGGTCGGAATCGGGGATCTCTTCGATTTTACGATCCGGAAAGACCCGCTTCATCACTTCGTTGAAAACCTGCCACTCCACGGTGCCGTGGAAATCGTCGGCGACGAAGAATCCGCCGCGGAGAAGGTAATCGCGGAGCACCTTGGCCTGACCGTCCGTCAGGGTCCACTCGCCGACCTGGACGGCGTAGAGCCAGGGCCAATTGAATACGTCGTCGCCGTCCTCGAGGCTCACCGGTTGCTCGACGGAACGTACTTGTACGCGGGTAAGGCGGCGGACCGCCTGCGAGAAATGCCGGTCGGCGCGGGGATAGTCCTGTGTCCAGAGCGAAAGGCCCAGCCGCCAATCTCCGTCGAAGCGCCCCTTGTAGCCGTCGTTCCACCCGGGAGGAAACATGAGGCGCGCGAAGGCCCACTCGGTCTTCTCCTGATAGTCTGGGGGTGTTTCGAAGCTGAAGTACTCCACTCCGCGGTATTGACGGAACGGCATCTGAAAGGCACAGAGCGCGCCCGCGATGACAATACTGATTCCCAGAAGCGTGAGCGCTTTGCCCAGACGCATGAAACCGCCTCTTCGGAGGATAGCAAGGCCCAACGGCGTTTACCTGGACGCCGGCTCCACTGGTAGCCGGTCCACTCTCAACGTGACTCGCTGCCGTCACGCGGGATACCGTAGCGCTAATAGAAAGGTGCTATTTCGGCCGATGGGTGTATACAGCTACAATCATAAAATTGCATGCGCTACGCCTTTTTGACGGCGCTGCTGTTTCTTCTTCAGGCTGCGGACACGCGGCCGAGCGTTGAGCAGCGTCTCTGGCAGTATAGGAATCTGGGAAAAGCGTTCTACGAGAATCCGACAACTCAGGTGCAGGCCGTTGACGAGTTCAAACGCGCCCTCGACCTCGCACCGCAGTCGGCTCGCGAACAGTTGAACTACGGACTCGCGCTCCTTCGCGCCGGGAAGACAATGGAGGGCGTTGCGCAGCTTCAGAAGGTACAGAAAGCGCACCCGGAGTTACCGCACACGTGGTTCAATCTCGGAATCGTCTTCAAGAAGGAAGGGGAATTCGCTAAGGCACTGCCCGAATTCGAGCAAATGGTGAAGCTCGTTCCGGACGAGCCTGTCTCTCATTACAACCTTGGAGTGCTGTACCGGCAGTCCGGGCGCCTCGACGATGCCGTCGCTCAGTTTCAACGGGCAATCGCGCTGAACCATACCCTGGCGGCTCCGCATTTTCAGCTTTACAACGTGTATCGCGCCCAGGGCAAACGCGGCGACGCCACCGCCCAGTTGAAAGCGTTTCAGGAGCTGAAGAAGGCACAGGAAGGCGCCGCCATTCCGGAGGATATGGAATGGTGCGAGTACGCCGAAATCTACGATCCCATTAACGCCCCATCTCCCGCTCCACCGAAAGAACTCACGTTTGACAGCAAGCCGTTCCCGGAGAAGGCCGGCGGATGGGCCGTTTTGGATGTGTTCGGCGAAGGCCGGCCGGACGTGCTCACCTGGTCCGGCGGACGTCTTCATCTTTTCCGGCATGGTACGGAAGCCGTTTCGAAGTCTGGCTTGGAAGACCTGACGGGCGTGATCTCCGCAGCTCCCGGCGATTTCGACAACGACGGGTTGATGGATCTGGCCGTGGTCACGGATAAAGGACCCGCGCTTTACCGTAACGTGAAAGGCCGCTTCGAACGGCACGCCGCCGATCTGCCGCAACGCCGGTTTGAGGCGGCGGTGTGGCTCGACTACGACCACGATTACGATCTGGACCTGTTCCTTCTCGGTGACGACTCCGCGTTGTACCGAAACCAGGGCAGCGCGGGCTTTGCCGATCGCACTTCCGAGTTTCCGTTTGTGAAAGGCAAAGCGATCGCGGGTACCGAGTTCCGGCTCGTCCCGGACACAAAGACATTCGACCTTGCGGTTGTGTACGAAGCGCGCGGCGGCGTTCTGTATCGCGATCAACTGGGCGGCAAGTACGGAGCCGAAGAGTACGTCGTGCCGCAAGCGCGACAACTTCGAGTCGCGGATAACGACCGCAACGGGAAACTCGAGATCCATGCCCGCGAATTCACGCCCGTCGATCTGAACGGCGACGGCGAAATCGACCTGGTGAACGCAGAACGCGTGCAACTGAATCGCACCACTCCGAAGCCGAACTACATCATTGTGCAGCTATCGGGGATCAAGAACCTGAAACTCGCACAGGGCGCGGAAGTGGAAGTGAAAGCCTCGACGCTGTATCAGAAGCAGGTATACGACGGCGTTCCGCTAACCTTCGACTTGCGCGAACACGACCAAGCGGATACCGTGCGCATCACGTGGCCCAACGGGATGATCCAAAACGAGATTCGCCAGGCCGCGAACAAGACGTACAACTACAAAGAGGCTCAGCGGCTATCCGGCTCCTGCCCGATGATCTGGACGTGGAATGGCCGTGAGTTCCAGTTCATCACCGACGTTTTGGGCATTGCTCCTCTCGGCGCGAAATCCGGGGACGGCACCTATTTCCCGGTCGATCACGACGAGTACATCAAGATCCCCTCGGATGCCCTCGTAGCAAAGAACGGTAGTTACGAGGTGCGCGTCACGGAGGAACTGAGCGAGGTTTCCTATCTCGATCAACTCCGGTTGTTCACTGTAGATCATCCAACGGACGAAGAGTTCTTCCTGAACGAAAAATGGAAAGCGCCGCCGTACCCCGAGTTCCGCTATTTCGGAGCCAGGCGGCGAATCTATCCAAAATCCGCTGTCGACCAAGCGGGCCGGGATGTGCTGAATTCCGTTCTAAGAACCGACAGGAAATATCCGGCTGATTTCAAACGTTCCGAATCGGGCATTGCGGAACTGCACTCGCTTACTCTCGATTTTGGCGATGCCGCGGAGGACAACCGCGCGGTGTTGATTCTGAACGGCTGGGTGGATTGGGCCGATGGGTCCACGTTCCTGGCCGCGGCTCAGGAGTCGAAAGAAGGGCTGATTCCCCCTTACCTGCAAGTTCGGGATCCGCGGGGCAATTGGGAAACGGTCATCTCGGATATGGGAATGCCGGATGGAAAGCCGAAGACGATCGCAGTGGATCTGACCGGCAAGTTTCGCTCGCGCAGCCGGGAAGTGCGCATCGTGACCAATCTCTGCCTTTACTGGGATGAGATTTTCCTGAGCGAGTCCAGCGCTCGACCGCATGTCATTCAGCGCGAGATTCCGGCGGTCTCTGCGGAGCTGCAATTCCGTGGGTTCTCGAAGTCGACGATCGATCCGGAACGTAAGCAGCCCGATGAGTATTTCTATCCGGTCTCCTCGCCGGTGTCTTACTGGAATCCAACACCCGGCAAGTACACGCGCTACGGCGATGTGCTGCCGCTGCTCGATTCTGTTGACGATCGCTTCGTCATTATGGGATCGGGCGATGAAGTACGTTTGCATTTCAATGCCGCTGCCTTACCGCCGGTGCCGTCAGGATGGCGTAGGGATTTTGTTCTGAAAGTCGATGGCTGGGCCAAAGATCGCGATGCGAATACCGCGTTTTCTCAGAACGTCTCGCCATTACCTTTCCACGGCATGAGCCGGTACCCTTATCCGGAAACGGAACGATATCCGGCAGACGCGTTACACAAGGATTACCTCGAGCAGTACAATACCCGCCCGGCATTGCGACTGATCAGACCTCTGGTGCAATGATGAAGTCACGAGTTTTATTAGTAGCTGTAGTGGCGTTTCTGGTGAACATCGGTTACGTCGCCGCGTTCGGTACGCCGTCGCTGTTCTACATGGCGAACGTGCTCCTACACCTCGCGCTGGGATTGGCTTTAGCCATCGGCGCCGTGGCGCTGTACAAAAACGTTCCGGCATGGTTACTCGCTGCATCGGCAGTTGCCGCCCTCGTTTTGGTCAAGATAGGAAACACACGCGATCACCACTCATTGTTGCTGTTGCACATTGGGCTGGGCGTCGTCGCTGTGGCAGCGTTTTTGGTATGGGCATGGCGCAAACGGGACGCGACGATGATCCGCGCGATTACCGCGGGCGGACTCGTCGCGCTTCTTCTGCCGGCAGCGGTGATGGTGTACAGCCGCGTATCTCCGAATCGGGAGGACACAATTCGCAACCCGCTGCTGGTGCCGACGTCCATGGACCAGGAGGGAGCGGGGCCAAAATCGCCGTTCTGGCCTTCAGGCTCGAACACCAACACCGGGAAAATCATTCCGTCGAATTTCTTCATGGATTCGAAGGTCTGCGCCGAGTGTCACAAGGACATCTACGACCAGTGGAACAGTTCCGTACACCACTTCGCCTCGTTCAATAACCAGTTCTATCGGAAGTCGATCGAGTACATGCAGGACGTGGTCGGCACCAAGCCGACGAAGTGGTGCGCCGGTTGCCACGATCACGCCGTGTTCTTCAACGGCCGATTTGACCGGCCCATCAAGGAGCAGATCGACACACCGGAAGCGCAGAACGGCTTGGGCTGTCTTTCGTGCCACGCCATTTCACAAGTGCACAGCACGGTGGGAAACAGCAATTTCATCATTGAGTATCCCCGTTTGCACGAGTTGGCTTCGAGCCACAATCCTTGGATCCGCAAGGTTGACAAGTTCCTGACGTACCTGAATCCGAAACCCCATCGCCGGGTGATGCTGAAGCCGTTCATGCGGGAACAGTCGCCCGAGTTCTGCTCGTCGTGCCATAAAGTGCATCTGGATGTTCCGGTGAACGATTACCGGTGGCTGCGCGGATTTAACGACTATGACAACTGGCAGGCCAGCGGAGTGTCCGGACAAGGCGCGCGTTCCTTCTACTATCCGGACAAATCCATGACCTGCACGGATTGCCACATGCCGCTCGTCGATTCAAAGGACGCCGGCAACATTAACGGTAAGGTCCACTCGCATATGTTCGCTGCGGCCAACACCGCCGTTGCGTACGTGAACGAGGATCAAAAGCACCTCGAAGAGACAGAGAAGTTTTTGAAGTCGGGGTTCATCACCGTCGATATATTCGCCGCTTCGCCGGTCGATGAAGGCAAGGGGCAAACGGAAATGCGGCGCCGCAGCGCGGAAGGGCCCCAGCTAAGTTCGACATTCGCGGTCGGCGAAGAAGCCGAACAGAATGGCAGTGTACTGATTCGCGAAGTCGGCAAGATTGCCGCCCCGCTCGACACGTCGAACGCGAAGTTTGCGCCGGGTTCTGCCGTCCGAATCGATACGGTGGTGCGTACCCGGAAAATCGGTCATTTCTTCCCGGGCGGTACCGTCGACGCATTCGATGTGTGGCTCGAATTAAAAGCCAAGGACGCCACGGGACGTACGATTTTCTGGAGCGGCAAGGTGGAAGACAACGGTAAGGGCCCTGTCGAGTCCGGCGCCCACTTCTATAAGTCGTACCAGTTGGATGGAGAAGGCAACGCGATCAACAAGCGCAACGCCTTTCAAACTCGCAGCGTTCTATACGTGCGGCTGATACCGCCCGGAGCCGCCGACGTAGCGCACTTCCGTTTGCACATACCGAAGGATGTCAAGGGTCCGATCGCGGTCGATGCGAAGTTGAATTATCGAAAGTTCAGCCGGTACTTTACCGAGTTCGCCTATGCCGGGAAACCAAAAACAGATGGCCCCGCAATGGTTACCGGCAGTTACGATAATCGGCAATTCAGCTTCGATCCGCATAACATTCCGGCTAATGTCTCCGGCAAGATCAAGGGGCGGATTCCGGACCTTCCCATTGTGACTTTGGCCGAAGCCAAAACCCAGTTACAGATAGGCCAGCCGAATTGGCAGCCCGTCGCCGTGAAGAAGGATCGCGAGCGTTGGAACGATTGGGGGATCGGGTTGTTGCTGCAGGGCGACTTGAAGGGTGCGGAGTACGCCTTCAAGAAAGTCACCGAAGCCGAGCCGGGGTATGCCGACGGATGGGTGAACGTGGCTCGCGCGCTGATTCAGGAAGGTGAAACCGACGCCGCAAAACCCTATATCGAGAAGGCGCTGTCCATCAACTCGCATCTGGGAAGGACATGGTTCTTCAAAGCCATGATCCAGAAGGCGGACGGCGACTACGACGGGGCGCTCGCATCGTTGCGGAACACGGCGGCACTATATCCGCGCGATCGCGTAGTGTCCGATCAGATCGGCCGCATCCTGTTTTTGAAGCGGGATTACGCTGCAGCCGAAAAAGCCCTTCTTAACTCGCTGAGCGTCGATCCGGAGGACCTGCAGGCGCATTACACGCTGATGCTCGTTTATCGGGGAATGCGGCAAGATGAAAAGGCTCGCCGTGAGGAAGCCCTATTCCGTCGTTTCAAGGCGGACGAGGCCTCCCAAGCCATTACGGCACGAGCGCGAATGATTAGCCCCGAGGACAACAACGAGCGGCAGGCGATTCACGATCACGAGAGTGTGCCGTTGGCGCCGGAACGGCCGCAGACCAGCCAGGTGAGACGGCACCCAGCGAAAATAGGAACGGTTGCAGCAGGAGGAGCGCAGTGAAGATTCTGGTTCCAGCGTTGGTGTGCGTCGTGTCGGTGGCGGCAACCTCGGCGGACAAAGGTGGAACGCCGCAGTTCACGGATGTGACGAAGCAGGCGGGTATCCAGTTTGTTCACAACGCCGGCAAGGCGGGGAAGAAGTATCTGCCGGAGACGATGGGCTCCGGCGTGGCGTTTCTGGACGTGGATAACGACGGCTGGCAGGACCTGCTGTTCGCCAACTCCAAGGATTGGGTGCGAAAGGGACGGCGGAGTACCGCCGCACTATACCGGAACAACGGGAAGGGTGCGTTTGTCGATATTACCCGGGGCAGCGGGCTCGACATCGAGATCTACGGGATGGGCGTGACCGTCGGCGATTATGATAACGACGGGCGCGACGATGTGTATATCACCGCTCTCGAAGGCGACCACCTCTTCCACAACGAAGGCGGCGGCAAGTTCCGCGATGTCACAGAACAATCAGGAATTCGAAACGCCAATTTCGGCACCAGCGCGGCGTGGTTCGATTACGACCGCGACGGCAAACTGGACCTGTTCGTTGCGAACTATGTGCAGTGGAACCAGAAAGGTGACCTATGGTGTTCGATGGACGGTTCTACCAAGTCGTACTGCACGCCGGAGTCGTACAAAGGTGAATCCTCCAAGCTCTACCACAACTTAGGCAACGGCAAGTTCGAAGATGTTTCGAAACGGGCGGGGCTCGGCGATCCGGCGAGTAAGTCGCTGGGTGTTGCCGTTATCGACTATAACAACGACGGCTGGCCCGACTTATTCGTAGCGAACGACACTCAACCTAACAAGTTATACAAAAACAACCGAAACGGCACGTTTACGGAAGAGGCACTTTCAGCGGGGGTGGCGTTCGGCGAGGACGGTGTCGCGCGAGGTGCAATGGGTGCCGATTTCGGCGACTACGACCGAACCGGGCGTTCCGATCTGCTGGTGGGTAATTTCTCAAACCAGATGCTCGGCCTGTACCACAACGAGGGGAACTCGTTGTTCGTGGATGAGGCGCCGCGCTCGAGCGTAGGGCGGGCCAGTCTGCTGAATCTCACGTTTGGGTTGTTCTTCTTCGATTACGACCTGGACGGCTGGCTGGATATCTTCACGGCCAACGGCCATATTGACGAGGAGATCGGCCGCGTGCAGCCCAAAGTTCAGTACAAACAGGCGCCCTTGCTGATGCACAACGATGGAAAAGGACGGTTTGAGGTTACTTCGGATAAACAGCCGCCGGAGTTCCACCGCGCCATTGTGGCCCGAGGCGCTGCGTATGCGGATTACGATCATGACGGCGACCTGGATATCGTCATGAGCACGAATGGCGGTCCGGCATACCTATTCAGGAACGATGGCGGGAACCGGAACAACTGGCTGCATTTGAAACTCGTCGGCTCTAAGTCGAACCGGAGCGCGATTGGCGCAAAAGTAATTGTGCAGGCGGCGGGCGGCGCGCAGAGTCAGACGGTGCGTTCAGGCTCGAGTTATTGCTCGCAAAGCGAACTGGCGCTTACGTTCGGGTTAGGGAAGGATCCGAAGGCGTCCGTCGTCGATATCGAGTGGCCTAGCGGCGCCAGGCAGCGTTTGACGAACGTGAAAGCGAATCAGTACCTCACGATCGACGAGAAGTAAGTAAAGCGGTCACTGCACGTCAAGTGCAGCTCGCGGATCAATCCGCATTGCGCGAAGTGCGGGGGCCAGGCAGGCTGCCGTTGCGAGAGTTACGAGCACGGCGACAGATTGCGCGAAGGTCAGCGGATCAGCGGGCACCACCCGAACAGTAATCCCGCCATCAGGCGTGTGGCTGCCAGCGCCCCCATTGTTCCTGCCAGGATTCCGGCTACGATCCACCGGATACCCTGACGGAAGATCAGCATTAATACCGCTCCAGGATCTGCGCCGAGCGCCATCCGGATGCCGATCTCGCGGGTTCGCCTCTGAGTCGCGTAGCTGATCACCCCGTAAATCCCCACACCCGACAGCAGAAGTGCGATTGCCGCAAACAAGCTCAGCAGCCAAGTCCGAAACCGGCGGGGAGCCGTTTGCAAGGCAATCCGATCAGTCAACGTAGCCACATTCATCAGCACCGCGCTCGGGTCAATTTCCCGAACCGCTTGGCGGACGGTGCCAGCGAGTTGCGCCGGATCGCTGGTTGTGCGAATCACGCAGTCGGTTATCGGTCCAGCCTGTTCGGACCACTCGTAAACGTGCGGCGTTGGATCCTGCTCCAAGCCCTGCCGCCGCGAATTTCTCACAACGCCGATGACCGTCAGCCAATCGTCATTCTGCCCGCGACGGTCCTGCCCCTTGAACCTCTGTCCAAGCGCATTCTCATCAGGCCAGTAGCGCTTTGCCATCGCGTCATCGATGATCGCGACGAGTGGCGAAGTCGCGGTGTCCCTATTTGAGAAGTACCTGCCGGAGAGAAGCCGAATCCCCATCGCCTGGAAGTAGTTTCCGCTGACGGTATTCCAAGTTAATGGTGCGGTCATCCCGCCATCCGGCGGGCGGCCTTCGACGGCCCTCAGGCTGTTCGACGGCGGGCGTCCGAGTTCGAACAGGCCTCGAATGCCTCCGACGAACCGGATATTGCGGACCCCTTTCAAGCGCAGCTCGAGTTGCCGTTGAAAATCGGCCTGCCTGGTTTCGGAAGTACCCGCGGGCAGCCGCAAATTCAGCGTGAGCACGTGATCCGGTTGAAACCCGGGATCCAGCCGATCGATAGCGTCGAGGCTGCGGATGAGCAGGCCCGCCGCCGAGAGCACAACCGTTGCGAGCGCGATCTCCGATGACATGAGTATGCCACCCGTCCGGCTGCGTCCGCTGATCGAGAGCGCAGCAGATTGCAGCACCTCGCGCGGTTCGGTCCAGGTTGCGCGAACCGCCGGAATGAGTCCGAACAAGAAGGCCGTCAGCAATGCCATGGATGCGCCGAAGCACAGCACCACGCCGTCGATGCGCGTTTCGTTCATGCGCGGGAGGTCTGTGGGATCAAATTGGATGAAGCAACGGATCGCGAGGGCGGCAATAGGAACTGCAAGCGCCACCGATGCGAAAACCAGCACGCAACTTTCCGTCAGAATCTGCCTCGCTATGCGCAGTTTGCTGGCGCCCAGGGCCGTCCGCATCGCCAGTTCTCGCGCGCGTCCGGCACCTTGCGCCAGCATCAGATTCGCTACGTTGGTGCAACCGATGAGCAGTACGAGCGCGACTGCCCCGAATAGCACCCACAGTGCACTGCGCTGTGAACTGTCGACCTCGTTGTCGAGTGGCACCACTCTCAGCGGGAGCCCCAGATTCCAGTCGGGATCCTCCGCAGCAATGCGATCGCTCAGCGTCTCGAGTTCTCGGGTCGCGCGACTACGATCGACGTTGGTTCGCAGCCGCGCCACCACATTCCATCGCATGAAATACCCGCGCGAGTGAATGTCGTCGGCAACCAGGCGTTCGGTCCAATACCGATTGGTCGTAATCGGAAGCCACAGTTGAATGTCGCGCGCCGGGAAATGAAACTCCGCAGGCATGACCCCGATCACTGTGAATGCGCGGCCGTCGATCGTAATCGGTTGCCCCATGGCGTTCGGGGAACCCCCGAAGTATCGTCGCCATAACCCGTCGCTGAGCACCGCGAGAGGAAGGTGCTGGCGTTCTTCCCAATTCAGAAAGGTACGCCCGCCACTTGGCGATACGCCCAGCACACTGAAGAAGCTGGCCGATACAAATCCTGCCTGGACCGATTCCGGCCCAGCCTCGTGCGGCAACGTCACCCGCGACCAGCCTGTATCGCGATAGTAGACCGCTAAGTTCTCGAAACTGTGATTCGCGATCCTCCAAAGCTCGTAGCTGTTGTAGGCGACTCCGGACCGGGGATCGTCCGGATGGTCCGCGAGCACGTGGACCAGGCGATCCGGATCCTTGTACAGCAACGGGCGCAGCAACACCGCGTGGATGATGCTGAACATGGCGATGATGGCCCCGAGCGACAGTGTCAGGGTCGCCATTGCAGCCGTCGTGAACCCCGGCGATTTTCGCAGGATTCGACAGGCGTACCGGATATCCGCAGCAATCTCGTGCATCGGTATCTGGTTCTCTGACGGTTGCGGCACCGAAATCGTGGAATTCAACGTAACGTTGCAGGTGCTCGCACGTCCTCCTATGAGCCGTGTACAGGTCACTCCAGCAAGCTTGCCGCACTCTGGCGCGGCGCCCTGTTCTGTCTATCACCGCCATCGCAACCATTGCGCTCGGCGTCGGTGCGAACTCCGCGATCTTCACGTTGATCAACGGAGTGCTGCTCAGTCCCTTGCCGTTTCGCGATCCGGCGCGGCTGACCTATATCTGGCAGACACATCCGGTTGCCGGGAACCTGCAGGTGACTTACCCGGATTTCGTGGATTGGCGGGGGGCGCGGAGTTTCAGCGATATCGCGGCCTACACGTTCCAGGCGATGAACAAAGTGCCGCTCGAAGGCGAGGGCGTTCCACAACAACTGCAAGCCACAATGGCTTCGCCGGAATTGTTTCCGATGATGGGCATCACCATGCTCGCGGGGCGCAGTTTCACTGTTGACGAGAACCGCCGCGGGCAGCGAGTGGCGCTTGTGAGCGAGTCCGTTTGGCGAAGGTCACTCGGCGCTTCGCCGAATCTGGTCGGGCGTACTATACGCCTGGGCACTTCGGAATTCACGGTGGTTGGCATCGTCCGGCGGAGGCAGGCCTTTCCCGTATGGGCCGACATTTGGCTCCCGCTGTCGCTGCTCGAGCCCGGACTTCAAAATGCGCGCCGTTTTCACCCGCTGGAGGTGGTGGGCCGGCTGGCGAACGGGGTCACCGTTCAACAAGCGCGGGCGGAGATGTCCGCCATCGCCGCGAATCTGGCAAACGAGCATCCCGCGACGGACAAGAACATCGGCGCCTTCGTCGTTCCTGTGGCCGATCATATGACTTCCGCCGTTCGCCCAGCGTTGCTCATCAGCTGGATGGCTGTCGGATTGGTACTGCTCATCGCCTGTGCGAACGTCGCCCATCTGTTTCTGGCGCGGACGATGTCGCGAAGCCGCGAACTGGCAATCCGCGCCGCCCTGGGTGCTTCGCAGCGCGCTCTCATTGGATTCGTGGCGACGGAGTATCTGTTGCTGATCGTTTGCGGAAGCGTTATCGGCGCCGGGCTCGCAGCGGTTGCGGTTCCGGCCTTGAAGGCGCTCGCAGCAAACTACGTGCCGCGTCTAGATACGGTCGCCTTCGATGCGCGCGTTGCCGTTTACACCATTGGCGCGATGCTCGCGGCGTCGCTGTTCACCGCCCTGCCGAGTCTCTCGAAGGCAGCTCGAGCCGATCTGGCGCACACGGCCAGGCAGAGCGATACGCAGCTATTTTCCGGACGCACGGGACGTTTTGGTCCCGCGATGATCGCCCTCGAAATTGCGCTGGCATTTGTAGTGGTCGCGAGCGCCGCGCTTCTCACCCGCAGTTTTGCGGCGCTGCGCCAGGTCGATCCCGGGTTTCGCACCGATGGTGTGCTGACAGTCACGCTCAGCACCACGCCAGGGCCTGACGGTTGGGCTGGAGCATTCCGTCTATTCACGCAACAACTCGAGCCCGCTCTACGTGCGTTGCCCGCGGTCACATCAGTCGCCGCCGCGAACATGGCGCCGCTAGCCCTCGATCGGACGGAGACCAGCCGTTACGCCAGCAGGTTCGGAATCAAGGGCCGGCCGTATGCGCCTGGTTCGTATCCGGTAGCGCAGCTTCGGTGGGTCAGCCCGGATTATTTCGCTACCCTCGGCATCGGTTTGCGCCGCGGCCGCCTGCTCACTGCAAACGATCACAACCAGCCGCATCGGGTGATCAACGAGACACTGGCACGGCGGTTCTTCCCGGGTCAGGATCCGATCGGTAAAGAACTCCTGACTGGAGTCGATACGCCGTCTGTCAGTGCTTCGGAGATCGTCGGCGTCGTCGCCGACGCACGCGACCTGTCGCTTGACCTCGATCCGCGACCGGCCATCTATCTTATCGATACGTCACCGCAGATCGGCTTGCTCGTTCGCTCGAATGGGGATCCGCGGCAACTCGTGCCTGCCATCACCGAGATCGTTCATAAAGCAGATCGCGAAGCGGCGGTCACCCTGGCGGTGCCGCTCTCGGGACTGGTTGAATCCTCGATGGCGCGCTACACTTTCGCCTTGCGGCTGATGGCGGTCTTTGCGGCACTCGCCGGTCTTCTTGCCTCGATCGGAGTTTACGGCGTCGTCGCGTATAGTGTGGGACGGCGCACCCGCGAATTCGGCATCCGCATCGCCGTCGGCGCGGCGCCAGTCCAGTTGATGCGTCTCGTGGTGGGCGAAAGTCTCGTGGTGTGCGGGATGGGCATCGCACTCGGATTGGGGCTGTTCCTCTTCGTGGTGTCCAACCTGTTCCGGCCGGTACTTTTCGAAGTCTCACCGGTCGATGGCGTCTCGGTGCTGGCTGCCGTACCTGTAGTTGCCGCAATCGCGGTATCCGCGATGCTGATTCCTGCACGCCGCGCATCTCGCACCGAACCGACAGTCTCGCTTCGTTTCGAGTAGCGGCGAATTTCAGGATTCTCACCCGCCGGTGTTTCGGATATCCTTAGCCGTCGGGAGGTGTCGAATGGCCGAATTGTACGAGTCTGCTTTCCTTTGGGGAGCGGCGATTTCCGCACACCAGGCGGAGGGTGTTTTCGGCGGCGGCGAGAACAGCGATTGGTATCAGTTTGAGCACGCGCCCGGCAAAATACTCAACGGCGACACAGCCGATATCGCCACTGACCACTGGCACCGTTACTCCGAGGATTTCGAGATCGCCCGGGATCTCGGCCTGAATAGTATTCGGACCTCCATCGCCTGGGAGAAGATCCAACCTGGCCCGGGCCAATACGATCTGGCGCCGATCGATCATTATCGCGAGATGCTCGTTCGCATGCGCGCACCCGCTTACGGCCCATGGTGACGCTTCTGCACGGGACCACGCCTATCTGGTTTCAAAAGCGCTGCGGGTGGTTGGCCGACGATTCGCCACAGGCCTTCAGCGCATACGGCCAATTCGTCGTGGATCAACTGAAAGACGTCTGCGACCTGTGGGCGACGATGAACGAACCCATGGTCCTGATTGGCGACGGCTACCTCGAAGGCAAGGTGCCGCCCCAGGTTGAATCTCCGAAATCCGCACTGAAGGCAGCGGGCAACATGGTTCGCGCTCACCGCTTATTGACGGCGCGTCTGCACGAGATACAGCCCTTGGCCGAGCCGAACGCTCCCGGCCGCCCGCTCCGCGGCATCGGCCTTGTAAATAGCCTCGACCTCTACGATCCCGTCGAGGAATCGAATTCGGTCGATCGAGGTGTCACGGAGGTTGTCTCCGACCTGTCGAACTGGGCGTTGCTAAGAGCCGCCATCCACGGACATGTCGAGTTGCAGCGCTCGGTGTCGGCACGGTTGCCGGGCATCACTCACGTCGAATTCGAACGAGACGATCGGTTAACCGCCGGCGGTGGCAGTCCCGTGGTGGATTGGATCGGAATCAACTACTACACCCGGAATGTGGTGCAATTCCGTTGGTTTGACCGACCGGACATCGCGGCACCCGATGGGCCGAAGGGCGACAACGGTTGGACGCTCTACGCAGAAGGCCTGGAGCGAATCATCCGCGACACCGCTGACCGCTTTGCTGGCATTCCGGTTGTCGTTACCGAGAACGGCATGTCCGATGGAGAGGATCGCCTTCGTCCGCAGTTGATTCGGGATACATTGCGTTCGCTCGATCTTGCGACGACGGCACACGACGGCAAACCCGCGATCGATGTTCGTGGCTACTACCCTGGAGCCTGACCGATAATTTCGAATGGGAATCGGGCTATTCGCAACGTTTCGGCCTGGTGCGAATCGAGTACGATCAGGATTTGAAGCGGGTGGCACGTACCAGCGCACAAGTTTACAGGGATGAAGTCGCCGCGCGTTCGGGACGCCGCGCCGCCGGAGCCTTCTAACTCGACGACGCCGGGTCCGTTGCGCACTGCCGTTGAGCGGCTTCGGATTCCGCGATTGCGCGGTAGCGCAGTTCGTAAGCTTCGATCGCCTGTTCCGCTCCTTTACGAGCCATGCTCGCGCTCATGCGCCGCTCGGCGTGATCGAATGTCTCTTCCGCCGTCATCCGCGCTTCATAGGCGATGTCGTCGGCTTCCTTCACCCGGCGAGCAAGAAGTTTCACCGACTCGTCGACATCCTGCGCCAGTTGCTTGACGAATTCGTACTCGGACGCGGCGAAGGGATCGTCGGCGTCGGCATTCGAGAGTTCGAGTTCGGCATACGCGTTCCGGAGATCTTCGGTCCACGTGGCCTTAACGGCACGGTCCCGCTCGTCCAGCGCTGCCGTGCCACGATCGGCGGCGGCGCGGACCTTGGGCTTCTCGGTCAACCATTTCCAGATCGGCCAGTCTTTCGCTACTTCCATCAGGGCCTTCGCTTCCTCAACCGCGGCGAGTTTCTCCATGCCGGTATTTTATGCCGGTTCCGCCGTTCCGCAAACAATCCATCCGTCAATTTTCAACGTCCGGGATGAGGCGCCACGGTAAAATCCAAGAAGATGACACCTAAGCTACGGATCGCCGCCATCACCGACGAGTTCTCGCCCGATCTCGAGATCGCTCTCAACGCCATGAAGGACATCGGCATGACCGGCGCCGAACTGCGCGTTGTCGGCGGAAAGAACATCATGGACCTCACAGAGGACGAGTTGAAGCGGGCTAAGGATCTGCTCGACTCCAAGGGGTTCGAGGTCATTTCGATTGCGTCGCCTCTCCTCAAATGTGTTCTGCCCGAAGCACCGGAGGTGGACACTCGCTTTCAGCAGGATATCTTCGCATCCAAACACACGTTCGAGGATCAACCGCGGTTGTCGGAGCACGCGTTTCGCCTCGCCAGATTCTTCCGCGCCGGCACCATCCGTGTCTTTTCGTACTGGCGGACGGTAGAGCCGGACCGCTGCTTTGATTCGATCGCCCACGCGCTGGAAGGTCTGGCCGCTGACGCTGAAAAGGAGCACGTCGTGATCGGGCTCGAGAACGAGCACGCCTGTAACATCGGAACAGCTCTCGAGGCCGGTCGCGCGTTACGCGCCGTCTGCAGTGACTCGTTAGGGCTCGTGTGGGATCCCGCCAACGCTTACGTTGCGGGCGAGAATCCGTATCCGCACGGCTACGAACTGTTGCCTAAGGAACGCATTTCGCACGTCCACGCCAAGGATTGTCACCTGGAAGGCCATACGCCGGTATGGGGCCCGCTCGGCACGCGTTCGGTGGATTGGAAAGGACAGATCGCGGCCTTATTGAACGACGGGTATAAGGGATGGCTCAGTCTCGAGACCCACTGGCCGGGGCCTAACAACAACAAACTCCAGGCGTCCATCATCTGTGGGTGGAACTTACGGGGGTTGGCCGCTGCCTGAGCGTGCTATCCTCTTATCAACCGAGGCGAAAGCGTGCGCCCGCGCATTGTAGTAACACTGGCAGCTCTGATTTTGGCCGTCCTGGGCACGATTTACGCCCAGAGGCCATTTCGCGAATATCCCGGCGCCGAATACGAAAATTTCCCCCTGCCCCCTGACTGGCAGGAAAAGACCGAATTTACCCGCGCCCGTCTCATGTATCAGGGTGTTCGCTGGGGATGGGGGCGCGCTCAGAGTTGGACTATCGACTATCCCCGATCCGACCGTCATCTTCTGGCCGGAATTCGGCGTTTGACCCGCATTCATACCAGGTCCGTAGAGCAACCCGTCGACCTACTGGATCCTAACGACCCTGACGACGTTTACAACTGGCCCTTTCTGTACGGAGTTGAAGTGGGCCATTGGGAACTCAGCGATATGCAGGCCAAGAAGTTGCGCGACTACCTGCTACGCGGAGGGTTCCTGATGGTAGACGACTTCCACGGCACCCAGGAATGGGAGATCTTCATGATGGGCATGAATAAGGTGTTCCCGGACCGGCCGGTTGTGGATCTTGATAATAAAGATGCTATCTTTCACGTGCTGTACGATCTCGACGACAAGTTCCAGGTGCCTGGAGCGCAGTGGTTTCAGACGGGCCGCACATACGAAAGAGATGGTTACGAGGCGCGCTGGAGAGGAATCTACGACGACAACGGTAGATTGATGGTCGCTATTTGTCACAACATGGATCTGGGCGATGCGTGGGAATGGTCCGACGATCCGGCATATCCGGAAAAATGGGCATCCCTGGCGTACCGTATCGCCGTCAACTACACGATCTATGCGATGACGCATTGACCCGCTGTTGTTGCAATCCCGCCAAATTTCCGGGTAATCGATCATGTTCGAGTTCTTGTTCAAGTATCCCGTCACCGTATTCTCCAAGGGTCAGTTCGTCTTCCTTGGAGCGTGGCCGGTGTGGGTGATGCTGCTGTTATTAGCGGCCGGCGGCGGAACGCTCGGGTGGTTGGTGTGGCGGCGCCGTCTGGGTACGGGTTCGATGCTGCGGTCAGCGGCGGTGTGGACCTTGCAGACGGCATTTTTGGCGCTGCTGCTGATGATGTTGTGGCAGCCCGCCCTGAGCGTCGCGACCCTCAAACCGCAGCAGAACATCGTCGCCGTACTGGTGGACGATTCCCGCAGCATGGCTATCGCCGACGACGGAACTCCTCGTATCACCGAGGCGGTTCAAACGCTCGATTCCGGTGTGCTCGACGCACTCCGCAAGCGGTTCCAGGTCCGGCTGTACCGGGTTGGGGATACGACCGCCCGGATCGACAAACCCGATCAACTCAAGGGCTCCGCTCCCGCTACCCGCATTGCCGACGCGCTGAAACAGGTGGTGGCGGAATCGTCGAGTCTCCCAGTCGGCGCTATCGTTCTGTTGAGTGATGGTGCGGAGAACGCGGGCGGGATCGATCTCCAGACGATGTCGCTCATCCGGCAGCATCGGATACCGGTGCATACCGTCGGGTTCGGCCGCGAACAACTGCCGCGCGATATCGAAATCACCGACCTTCAACTGCCCTCCCGGACTCTCGCGGATTCGCGGGTGTTGGCGCTCGTCAGCCTGCGCCAGCGAGGCTATTCGGGCAGCCGCGTCCACGTATCGTTGAAAGATGGGGCGAAGGTTCTCGCCACCCAGGCGGTCACGCTAAAGGGTGACGGAACGCAGCAGACCGAACCGGTTCTGTTCAACGCGGGGTCAGCCGGAGCGCGGAACGTGCAGGTGACTGTCGACGTTCAAAAGGGCGAAGAGAATCCCGACAATAATCGCGTGACGCGGGTGATGGATGTCAGCGGAGACAAGCCCCGCATCCTCTATGTCGAAGGCGAGCCACGTTGGGAATTCAAGTTCATCCGGCGCGCCATCGACGAGGACAAATCGCTCAAGCTCCCGAGCATCCTGCGCACTACGCAGAACAAAACATACCGCCAGGGACTCGACACGCCCGACGAACTCGCACAAGGTTTCCCCTCCAAGCCGGAGGACCTGTTCGCCTACCAGGGGCTGATCATCGGCAGCGTGGAGGCGAATTGGTTCACTGCCGCTCAGCAGGACATGATCAAGGAATTCGCGGACCGGCGCGGCGGCGGCGTTCTGTTCTTGGGCGGACGTTTCGGACTGAGCGACGGCGGATACGCGCAACCGCCGTTCACCGATCTGTTGCCGGTCGATCTGCCCACTTCGAAGAACACTTACCATGCGCAGAGTGCCGCCGCAGTGGAATTGACTTCGTCCGGGCGTGACAGTCTCATTACGCGCCTGCTCGACGATCCGGCCGCGAACGTTGAGCGCTGGAAGAAGATGCCGGCCCTGATGAACTGGCAGGATCCCGGCAGCCCGAAACGCGGTGCGTTGGTGCTGATGGAGGCATCGCCCGCGGGCAGCACACGCAAACTTCCGGTTCTGGTTACCCAGAACTACGGGCGCGGCCGAACCGCGATCTTTGCCACCGGCGGCAGTTGGCGCTGGCAGATGCTTCAACCCGTGGCCGACCGCACGCACGAGATGTTCTGGCAGCAATTGCTCCGCTGGCTCGTGGCCGGTTCGCCCGGGCGCGTCGTGATCTCAACACCGAAATCGGTGCTCGCCGACGAGACGCATCTGAAACTCCGGGCGGATATCCGCGACAAGACTTATCAGCCCGCTGGTGATGCGGACGTCCGAGCTCACATCATGGGGCCCGACGGATTGAGCGAGGACGTGTCGCTGAGGCCCGATCCTCAGGAGCGCGGAGCCTTCATCGCCGATTGGGACGCACCGAAGCCGGGTTCATACCTGGCCGAAGTGGTTGCACGCCGGGGAGAAGAGGAACTCGGGCGCGACGTCCTCACCTTCCGGCGGGAGGACGGCATCGCCGAGAACTTCCATACGGAGCAGAATCGCGAACTGCTCGAAAAGCTCGCGTCGCAAACAGGCGGACGTTATTATCGTCCCTCGGACGCTAAAAAACTGGCGGACGACGTCGAATATTCCGACGCGGGCATCACCGTGCGAGAAACGCGTGACCTATGGAACATGCCGGTCGTCTTTCTAATAGCGCTGCTGTTGCGAAGCTCTGAGTGGCTGCTGCGGCGCAAATGGGGAGTGATATGAGACTGGCGATGGTGTTGCTGCTGGCCGCGGGACTATCCTCGCAGGCGGCGACCTACTACATCACGGTTGCGGGGCTGGGTGGAGAACCCGAGTACGAACAGCGTTTCTCCGGGTGGGCCAAGGATCTGGACAAACTGCTGAAATCGAGCGGCGGGGACGCGAAGGTCACAACCCTGTACGGGCCGAACGCTACGAAGGCGCAGGTGCGCGCCGCGCTCGACCGTATTTCGAAAGAAGCCACGAAGGATGACGCGCTGGTGCTGATGATCGTCGGCCACGGCAGCTTCGATGGCGAGGACTATAAAGCGAACCTCCCCGGCCCCGATCTTTCCGGCGTCGAACTCGCCACGATGCTCGACAAGATCCCGGTGCGACAACTCGTGGTGAACATGACGAGTGCCAGCGGGGGCTGCATGACGGCCCTGCAGCGCGAGAATCGCGCGGTGATCACGGCCACGAAATCGGGAACCGAAAAGAACGCGACAGTCTTCGCGCGGTATTGGGTGGAAGCCCTCCGCGATCCATCGGCGGATACGGACAAGAACGAGACCGTCAGCGCGCTGGAGGCTTTTCACTACGCGGAACAGAAGACGGCGAAGTTCTACGAATCGAACAATCGCCTTGCCACCGAACACGCAGTTCTTGAAGACACGGGGAAGGGCGAACCCACGCGAACGCCTTCGCCGAAAAACGGTGAAGGATTGCTGGCCTCCCGGATTACCGTGATGCGGATCGGCGGCGCCGCGTCGGCCACGGGCGCAGTGCAGAATCCGGAGTTGGTGAAGCGCAAGCAGGAACTCGAGGAGAAGATCGATCAGTTGAAGTACCAGAAAGCGGCGATGCCCGTGGCCACCTACCGCCAGCAGTTGACCGTGCTTCTGACGGAATTGGCCAAGGTGCAGGCGGAGTTGGACAAGCAATGAGCATCCGCGCCGCTCGCTGCCTGTTCGTGCTGAGTTCGACGCTGATACTCTCTACCTGCGCCTCTGCGCAGCCACCGGCGTGGAATCCTCCCGCCGCGCTCGTCGAATGCCGAACCTTGAAGCATCACGGCCAAACGGCTCAGGCCCATGCCTGCTTTACGCGGCTGTCGAATTCCACTGACCCTTACCTTCGAGCCGAGGGACTATGGGCCCTTCGCGATTACAACGGCGCCAACGACGCGTTCCGCGCGGCCCTGAAACAGTCGCCGAAGAACCCCGAGTACCGCGTGCGGTGGGGTCGCATGTATCTCGATCACTGGCAGCCGAAAGACGCTCAGGACCTGTTCGACGAGGCGCTCACTATTAAGAAGGATGATGCCGGGGCGCTGCTCGGAAGAGCCCTGATCGCCGCCGACCAGTGGGATCGCGAGGCCGTAAAGCTCGCTGAGGCGGCTCTCACCGCCGATCCGAAATTGGTTGAGGCGCAGGAGTTGCTCGCTCGCATCGCGCTCGAGGACAACAACCCTGAGCTCGCCGCCAAGGAAGCCGATAAGGCGATCGCCATGTCGCCCGAGGCGCTCGATGCGCTCGCCATCCGCGCCACCATCGATTGGCTCGACGACAAGACGGAAACGCCCTATATCGATCGCATCCTGAAAATCAATCCCGTATACGGTGAAGCGTACGCCACAGCGGGCCATTTCTTCGTCATTAACCGGCGCTACGAAGAAGGGATGAAGTATTACCGCAAAGCCATCGAACTCGATCCCGAACTGTGGGATGCCCGCGCGCAACTCGGCGTGCAACTGATGCGCGTCGGCGAGGACGTCGAGGCTCGGAAACTGCTGGAGGAGTGCTACAACCACGACTTCAAGAGTCCGGAAACGGTAAACTCGCTGCGCCTGCTCGACAGCTATAACCGGTTCGAGACATTCAAGACGCCGACCACCATCATCCGTCTCGATAAAAAAGAAGCCGACCTTCTGCGGCCGTATGTCGAAAGCGAACTCAAGCGAGCCATCGCGACCTATCAGGATAAGTACAAGCTGAAGCTCGACGGCCCGGTACAGGTTGAGCTGTATCCGAATCACGAAGACTTCGCGGTGCGCACGATGGGAATGCCGGGGCTCGGCGCTCTGGGAGTCACGTTCGGGAAAGTCGTTGCCATGGATAGTCCGTCGGCTCGGCCGCCCGGCACCAACAATTGGGCCAGCACCATGTGGCATGAACTCAGTCACGTTTATGTGCTGACGGCCACGAAGCATCGTGTGCCGCGCTGGTTCACCGAGGGAATGGCCGTTCACGAAGAAACGGCGGTGTCGCCGGAATGGGGCGATCGGCTCGGGGGCGAAGTCATCAAGGCGATCGCGGGCAAGAAACTGCTGCCTGTCGTGGAACTCGACCGCGGCTTCATCCATCCCTCCTATCCGATGCAGGTGATCGTCTCCTACTTCCAGGCGGGACAGATCTGCGACTACGTCAACGAGAAGTGGGGATACGACAAACTCCTCGCCATGATGCACTCGTTTGGCGACCGGAAGAACACGCCGGAGGTCATCACAGAACAGCTTGGGATGAAACCCGAGGAGTTCGACAAACAGTTCCTCACCTGGCTCGACGCCCGATATGGCAAAACCGTCAAAGGGTATGACGAGTGGAAGAAGCGGGTTCGAGATCTCGCCAAGTCCCTCGATGCGAAGCAGTATGATGACGTAATCCGGGAGGGGGCCGCAATTCGAGACATTTACCCCGACTACGTGGAGGCGAACAGCGTCTACGAAATGATGGCAGCGGCGTATCTTGGGAAAGGGGACAGGGCTTCGGCCATCAAAGTGTTGAACGACTATGCTCGAGAGGGCGGGCGAAGTCCGGAGGTTCTGAAGCGCTTGGCGACGCTCGAAGGTGAGGCCGGAGACAAGGCGGCTGCGGCTGAGGCGCTGGCACGGTTGAACTATATTTACCCGAATGACGGAGAGTTGCACCAGCGGTTGGGCGCTCTCTACCTGGATCTGGGCAAGAACGACGCGGCAATTCGGGAGTACCGTGCTGTAATCGCGGCCAAGCCGATCGATGTCGCTGATGCCAACTATCGCCTCGCGCTGGCTTACAAGGGAGCGGGGCGGAAGGACGACGCGCGCGACGCGGTACTGAATTCGCTCGAAGCCGCACCAGGGTATAAGGCCGCACAGAGACTATTGTTAGAACTGGACGGGAAGGACTAATTCATTGTCTACATCGACGATTCCGTCAATTGATTCCGCGGAACTGAGCAAGCGAATCGGTCGTTTTCAGGAGGTGAATGAGAGCATCGTCCGCCAGGTGCGGAAGGTGATTGTCGGCCAGGACGAGGTCCTTGAACAGGTAATGATCGCGCTGTTCGTGGGCGGACATTGCCTCATCACCGGAATGCCGGGCACCGCCAAGACACTGCTCGTCCGCACCATGGCCCAGACGCTCGGGCTCGAATTCCGCCGCATTCAGTTCACGCCGGACCTGATGCCTTCCGACATCACCGGCACCGACATCATCGAAGAGGATCCGACCACGGGCCGCAAGACGTGGACTTTCGTCAAAGGTCCAATTTTTGCGAACGTTCTGCTGGCCGATGAGATCAACCGCACTCCGCCGAAGACACAATCCGCGTTGCTGGAAGCGATGCAGGAACTCTCATGTACGGTGCGCGGCCACCTCTATCACATCGAGCCGCCGTTCTTCGTTCTCGCAACGCAAAACCCCATCGAACTCGAGGGAACCTATCCGCTGCCGGAAGCGCAGCTCGACCGCTTCTTGTTCAACACGCTGCTCGACTATCTTCCGGCGGAAGACGAAATGAAAGTGGTCGCGATGACCACCACCACGGCTCGCGCCGCGGCCGAGCCGGTGACCAACGCGGAAGAGATCATCGATTTCCAGCAGTTGGTCCGCATGGTGCCCATCGCCGACAGCGTTGCCCGGTATGCCGTCGAACTCGTACGCGCGACGCGCCCTCCCGATCCCTCGACCCCTGAATTCGTGCGGAAATACGTGAGTTTCGGGGCCAGCGTCCGCGCCGCGCAATTCCTGGTGCTCTCCGCCAAGGCCCGCGCCCTGATGCGCCATCGCTATCACGTAGCTTACGAGGACATCGTCGCCCTGGCTCGTCCGGTTCTCCGCCACCGCGTGCTAATCAATTTCCACGCCGAATCGGAGCGCCTGAGTTCGGACGACATCTTGAAAAAGCTGTTGGAGGAAAGGCCGGCACCGAAGGCATGAATAGGGGCCGCTTATTAACGTTTATGAACGCTTATCTAAATCATCTTGATAAGCGTTTATCAGTGTTCATAAGCGGCTAGGCAATATGTCGACGCTTCAGCGATTCTTAGATCCGTCCGTGCTCGCCGGGATCTCGCATCTCGAGTTGGTTGCGAAGACTGTCGTCGACGGGTTTATTGCAGGCTTGCACCGCTCCCCCGACTTCGGCTTCAGTCAGGAGTTCGCCGAGTACCGGATGTACACGCCCGGCGACGATCTTCGCCACGTGGATTGGAACGTCTACGCGCGTACCGACCGTTGCTACCTGAAGCGCTACCTCGGCGAAACCAATACGCTGCTGACCGTAATGCTCGACGCCAGTTCGTCGATGGCATTCACTTCGCAGACCACATCGAAGATCGATTACGCGCGGTTTCTCGCCGCCTCGCTCGAATACCTTGCTCAGCAGCAGCGGGATGCCGGCGGTTTGATCGTCTTCGACGACGAGATTCGCGTCTTTGTGAAGCCGTCCAGCCGGCACGGCCAGTTGCAGCGGTTGCTGCACGGCATCGAACAAGCAGAGCCCAAAGCGCGTACCGACTACGCTAAGCCGTTCCTGCACTTCCAGCAGTTCGCGTTCCGGCGTGGGCTGGTGGCCGTCATCTCCGATTTCTACGAAGAGCCGATGACCGTCATCAAAACCATGCTCCCCCTGCGCTACCGGGGCAACGAGGTGATCCTGTTCCATATCCTCGATCCGGATGAACTGCAACCGAAATTGAGGGGCCCTGTGCTTCTCGTGGATATGGAAACCGACGATGCGATGGAAGTATCGCCGGACTACGCGAATCACGAGTACCGGCAGAAAATCGGGCAGCACATAGATGCGTTACGGACCGAGGCGCAGAAAGCCGGAATCGATTATTTTTTGTGCGACACCAGCCGCCCGCTCGATGAGGCATTGCGTGAATACCTTACCGTCCGCCAGGGGAGGCTGTAAGTAAATGGGCCTGTTCAGTCCCTGGTTCCTGGGTGGTCTTCTAGCGGTCGGATTGCCGTTGTGGGTCCACCTGCTGCGGCAGCACCGTAGCACGCCGCGGCCGTTCGCGTCGCTCATGTTCTTCGAACGGCGAACCCAGAGTTCGGTGAAGCATCGCAGGCTGAAGCACTACGCCCTGCTGGCGCTGCGGCTGGCAATGATCGTCCTGCTGGCGCTGCTGTTTGCCGAGCCATTCATCCGCCGCGCCGCGCCCGTGGCGTCCGGCCGAAAGCTGATGCTGATTGCGGTGGATCACTCCTTCAGCATGCGGTACGGCAATCATCTCGACGGCGCGAAACAGGAGGCGCTGCAAACACTCGGGTCTCTCAGCGGCACCGATCTTGCCCAGGTTGCTGCCATCGGCGACCGTGTCGAACTGCTCACGCAACCGACCAACGACCGCGCTGCGCTTCAGTCCGCGATCCGGTCCATTCAACCAGCCGACTCCACCAGTTCGTACGCCGAATTTGCCCGGTTCCTACGGTCGCTACCGAAATCTTCAGGAATGTCGGTGGATGCGCACCTGTTCAGCGACGCTCAAAAGACGTCTATGCCCGCGAGTTTCGCAGACCTCGCACTGGCCGACCATGCCACACTACAGGTCCACGCGATCCACGATCGGGAGCCGTCGAACTGGTTCGTCGAGACCGTCACCGCGCCGGACCGCGTGTTCGCCGCATCCAAGCCCCGCATCCAAGCAACTGTGACCGGGCTCGGAACGAAGCCGGCGCGGCGAATGGTTACGCTGTTCGTCAACGGCCGGCCGGCGGATTCCAAGCCCATCGAAACCCCGGAGAACGGCCGCGCCCAGGTGGAGTTCGCGAGTGTCGACGTGCCGTACGGCATCAACCGCGGTGAAGTTCGCATTGATGGCGACGACGCGCTGCAACAGGACAATCATTATTTCTTCTCGATCGAGCGCGCCGACCCGGGCAAGGTGCTCTACATCTACGATTCGCGGCAGACGCCCGCCTATTTCAAGGCAGCGCTCGAAGCGGGCGCCGATTCGGCGTTCACTCTCGATACGGCTTCCACCGAGCAGGCAGCGAATCTCGGGCTCTCCAAATACGCCTACATCGTTCTCGCAGGACTCGGCGGCATTCCGCAGACCTTGGAGTTGAACCTGCGTCAGTTCGTCAATTCGGGCGGCGGCCTGCTGATCACGCTGAGCCCGGCGACGGCCAGCGCGGGACGCGTGCCGGTGATCGATGTGCGCATCAACGGAGCCCAATATTCCACCCGCGAAGGCGAGCGGTTCCAGAGCGCTACCGCGGTCGATACGTCGCATCCGGCGCTCGACCGCAGCGAAGGCTTCGACGGAGTCAAGTTCTTCTACGCAGCCAAGGTCGATGCCGGGCAGGATCGAATCCTGGCGAAACTCAGCGACGGAACGCCGCTGCTGGTGGAGCATCACCTCGGAGAGGGGCGCGTCCTGATCCTCACGTCGAGCTTCGATAACGTTACCAGCGATCTTCCTCTGCACGCGCTGTTTGTGCCGTTCATCGAGCACGTGTCGAAGTATCTCGAGGGCGGGGAACTGCGTCAGTCCAATGTATCGGTCGGCGCGGCCATCGAACTGAGGAAGAGCACGAATCGCGGTGCCGCGACGGAGGTTATTGACCCGGATGGGAAGCGGGCTCTCTCGCTCCAGGATGCCGCATCGGCGCTGTCTTACTCCGCTGAGCGCGAAGGTTTCTACGATGTACGAACCGCAAGCGGACGCCGGGAACTGGTGGCGGTAAATGCGGACCGTCGCGAGTCCGACCTGACACCCATTCCCGACGAGACGCTGGCGCTGTGGAAGGGCACTGGAGCGGCGCCCCAGGGTTCGCAGGCCGCAGCCGGGTCCGAAAGCGAACCGGTACCGCATTCTTTGTGGAAGTACATTTTGATGGCGCTTCTGGCGGTTTCGCTGGCCGAATCGTGGCTGGCCGACCGCTTCACTCCGGCCGCCCGTGAGGAACGGGTTGAACAGATAAGGAAGCAGGCTGCATGAACACCGAGATCCTGAATCAATACCTGCACGCTGCCGAGCGGCGGTTGAAGATGTTCGCGCTCTCGCGCGGTGCATCGGTCACCGTTCTCGTCGCGCTCGCATTGACTATCGCGCTCGCCTTCGTGGCGAACGTCTTCACCTTCTCACCTGCAATTGTGTTCGTCTCGCGGCTCCTGCTGTTTCTCTCGTTGGCCATCGCCGTTACGTTTTTCGCGGTCATTCCACTCCTGCGCCTGAACCGGAAGAATACGGCCCACCGGGTGGAGGCGGAGTATCCGGAGTTCGAACAGAGGCTGCTGACTTACGCCGAGTGCAGCGATGCGCAAGACAACCCGTTCATCGATCTGCTCGCTCGTGAAACCGCAGAGGTGGCGGAACGCGCCAAGCCGGATCGAGTTGCGCCCCGCCGTGCGCTTCTCACCTGGCTCGCCTCCGGCGCGGGCGCGGTAGGTGTTCTGGTTTGGCTGATCCTGGCCGGACCCGGTTATCTGGGCTACGGGGCATCGCTACTATGGGCGGGTCCGCCGAAGGCCGGCGTTCAACCGCTGTACAGAATCATCGTTTCGCCCGGCGATCAAACCGTGCGCCGCCGTTCCGACCAGCTGATTACCGCACAACTCATCGGTTTCGACACGAAGAACGTGCGGCTCGTCGCAAAGTTCCACGGAAGCTCGAAGTGGGAAGAAGTCGCCATGCAGCCGCAACCCGGTGGCGACGCCTATGAGTTCCTGTTCGCCGCTCTTCCGGACTCGGTGGAATACTATGTCGAAGCTCGCGGCATCCGGTCGAAGAACCACAGCATCAGTGTTATCGACCTACCGGGTATCAAGAGCTTCCGCGTCAAGTATCATTTCCCCTCCTGGACGGGTATGAAGGACGCCGTTGAAGATCCGGGCGGCGATCTGCGAGCCGTGGAAGGGACGACCGCCGAGTTGACCGTGCACACCGATGCCCCGATGAAAACGGGCGTGGTGACGCTGGATGACGACAGTCGCATTCCGCTCACCGGCGAGGGAACGACCCTCACTGCGTCGGTCCCGATACAGAAGGACGGCATGTACCACTTTGCCGCGCTCGACCGCGACAAGCCCGTGCGTTTGAGCGAGGATTACTTCATCGAGGCTCGGAAAGATTCGCCGCCGATCGTGAAGATGACACGGCCGGGCCGCGACGCGAAAGTGAACCCCATCGAAGAAGTCGCTCTGGCGGTCCAAGCCGAGGACGATTTCGGGCTCCAGGATGTGACGCTGCATTACTCTATCAACGGCGGCGAGGAAAAGACGGTCAACGTCCTTTCCCACAAGGGGGCGAAGCAGGTGGATGGCAAATCGCTGCTCGCGCTCGAGGATTTCAAGCTCGTTCCCGGGGATGTGGTAGCGGTCTATGCCACCGCGCACGATGCGCGCAACACTTCCAAAACCGACATGTACTTCATCGAAGCGCAGCCGTTCGAGCGCGAGTACTCGCAATCTCAACAGGCGGGCGGCGGGGGCGGCGGCGACACGGAGCAGCAGAGTCAGATCTCGCAGCGCCAGAAGGAAATCATCGCGGCCACCTGGAACGAGATGAAGGGCAAGAACAGCGCCGCGGATTCCGCCGAGAACGCGCGCTTCCTCACCGAAGTGCAGTCGAAGTTGCGGGATCAGGCCGCATCGATGTCCCAGCGCGCCAAGAGCCGTGCCCTTGCCGGAGTGAATCAGGAATTCCAAAACTTCGTGAAGAGCATGGACGAGGCTGTGAAGGAGATGTCGGCCGCCTCAGAGAAGTTGAAGACGCAGGGCTGGAAGGACGCTTTGGGTCCTGAGCAGCGGGCCTTGCAGCACGCCTTGCGCGCCGAATCCGTGTTCCGGCAGATTCAGGTGGCGTTCGGAAGGCAGGGCGGTGGAGGCGGTGGCGGTGGTGCCGCGCGCGACCTCGACAACCTGTTCGATCTCGAACTCGACACCGAGAAGAACCAGTACGAAACCGGCCAGCAGACAGCTTCCGGTGAGCAGCGCCAGAAGGATATCGACGAGACGCTGCAACGCCTCGAAGAGCTGGCGCGCCGGCAACTGGAACTTGCCAAGCAGCAGAATCAGAATCGCCAAACCTTCCAGCAGCGGTGGGAGCAGGAACAACTCCGCCGCGAAGCCGAGCAGTTGCGCCGGCAAATGGAGCAGTTGCAGCGTGGCGACCAGTCGTCGAACAGCCAGCAGGCTTCGTCGTCGTCTTCCTCCTCGTCGAGCAGTAGCTCGTCTTCATCGAGCAGCAGTTCGTCGTCCTCGTCGCGGCAGCAGGCGTCCTCGAGAAGTATGCAGAATCAGCGGCTGCGCCAGATGACCGGACAGTCGCAATCGCAGCAGCAACTGCGGCAGGCCTTCGACCGGCTCTCGCAGGCTCTGGACGATATGCGCAAAGCCGCGGGAACCCAGGATCAGGGCAACGCCGGCGCGCGACGTGCCGCCGAACGTTTGCAGGAAGCCAAGGACATGCTGCGCGGTCTGCGCCAGCAGCAGTCGTCGAGCCAGTTGGATGATTTGTCGCAGCGCTCGGACGAACTCGCCAGCCAACAGCGCGAGTTCGCCAACAAGATGCGCCGCGCGTATGCCGGCAGTCAGCAGGAGAATCCGGATCCGCGAAACCCGAGTTGGAACCGGCAGCAGCAACAGGGAGCGCCGTCGTGGTCCGAAGTTCAGCAGCTCGCCTCCGAAAAGGAGCGCATGGCGAACGAACTCGAGAGCCTGGAGCGAGATACTCAGCAGGCAGCCCGCGACCTCGCCGGGAGTCAGCCGGCGGCGTCCTCAAAATTGCGCGAAGGGTTGGGAGAACTCCAGCAGGACGAGGTCCGTTTGCGGATGAAGTTCTCTTCCTCGTGGATTCGCCAGGGTCGGGGCTCCTACCTGGTGACGGGAGAAGCCGTAACCACGATGGCGCTCGACAAACTCAGTGAGGCGATTAAGGACGCGAAGAACTCACTCGGAAAGGGCGGCGCCAAGCCGGGGGATTCCGAAGCCGAAAAGGCTCTGGCGCGAGTAGAGCGGATGCGGGAGCAGTTGGAACGGGCCGCGGCAGGGCAGCGCGGCCAACAGGGTCAGCGGGGCGACCGGCAAGGCAATCAGCAGGGCCAACAGGGCAACCAGCCAGGCAATCAGCAAGGAAACCAGCAGGGCAATCAACAAGGCCAGCAGGGCAATCAACAAGGCCAGCAGGGCCAACGCGGACAGCAGCCGGGTCAGGGTCAGCAGGGCGGGCAGCAGCAGGCGCAGCGTGGCCAGGCCGGCGGACAAGGCCAAGGCGACGGCCAGCAGCAGCAGGGCGGATCGCAGGGTGGCCAGGGCGGCGACTGGAATCCGCAGAACGGTATGTATCGGGGCGGCGAGCAGCAGGGCCAACTTCGCGGGCTTAATCGCGGCAATCTCCCTCAACTCGGGGGCGAGGCGCCCGTCAATCGGGCCGAAGCCGAACGCACCGTTCGCGAAGCCATCCACGACCTGCGGCAACTCCGGCAGAACGTCGGTGGCACCAGCGACATCGGACGCCAGATCAACGACGTTCTGCGCGATTTCGACCGCGGCAGCTCGGATTACGCGCTCGCGGGTCCGGCGTTGCAGGATCGCATCGAGCATGAGATGCTGCCCGCACTCGAACAACTGGAAATGCAACTCCGGCGGCAGGTGGAGGGCAATTCCACGGCGACGCGCACTCCCGCCGCCGACCAGGTGCCTGCGGGCTACGGCGACAAGGTCGCCGAGTATTTCCGCCGGTTGAGCAAGAGCAAGTAGCGGCCCGGGGCCCAACCCCGAAACCGGGGCCGGTCCCGGGAATTGCGGACCGGCCCGACGCAGGTCATGGCCAGCCCTCGAAGTGACTTGTTCGTGAACCATCGCGAGCGGATTATCTTCTTTCCTTTCAAGCTATTCAACCGGCTTCGGGAGTACTTGCACGCAAGCTTCCGTTCAACGCTCTATATCCCCGTACAAACGGCAAAACAATAGCTTTGATACATTCTGCTGGTCCCTTCCTAAAACCGGGCACTATACTGCGGTAGACCCTGGTAATGGTCAAAACACTGACGTCTCCCAGGAATTAGTAACCCAAGAACCCAATTAGGAAACCGAAAGCTGAGGACCATGCATAAGCCGATCAAGTACGTCGAGAGAGCAGTCAGTTACGCCGCCAATGCGGCTTGGTTCGTCTTCGACAGGCTTAACCAGATCAACCCGAATCCCTCGTTTACCCCGAAGTGGTCGGACAAACCGCTCCTGAAGTCTTGGGAGAAGGTGAAACCCACCCTCGGTTGGCCGCGGGAAACCGATTCGCTTTGTCCCAAGTGCGTTCCCGAAATCCGCCAACAGATCCTGGACGGGAAAGTTCCGGTCGAGATCCTCAAAACCGACAAAGTCGGCGAAATCAAAGCTCAGATAGTGGAGCGTGACGGCAAGATCCTGATGGTGAAGGATTGCCCGAAGCACGGTCATTTCGAAGACGTGATGTCGATCGATCCGGCATTCTTCAAGCATCTCGAAGAGGTATTTCCGGGCCGTGACATCCGCGCGCACAATGACGAGCACTTGCACAATCACGGATCGAGCACCGTTACCCACGGCCGCGGATCCGTCCTGACCATCGACCTGACGAATCGCTGCAACATGATGTGCGATCCGTGCTTCATGGATGCCAACCAGGTCGGTTTCGTGCACGAATTGAGTTGGGAAGAGATCAAGACGCTGCTCGACAACGCGATGTCGATCAAGCCGCGGCGCCAGATGTCGGTGCAGTTCTCGGGCGGCGAGCCGACACTCTCCCCGTACTTCCTCGATGCGGTCAGTTACTGCCGCAAGATCGGATACAACAGCGTCCAGGCCGCCACCAACGGAATCGAATTCGCGAAGAGCCCCGAGTTTTGCAGGAAGGCGGCTGAAGCGGGTCTCCGCTACGCTTATCTTCAGTTCGACGGTATCGGAAACGAAGCCAACTCGCATCGCGCCGTCGGCAACCTCTTCGATGTCAAGATGCGCGCCATCGAGAACCTCTGGAAGGCGGGCGTCGACATCGTTCCGGTCATCACCCTGATTAACGGAATCAACAACGAGCAGGTGGGCGCAGTTGTCCGCTTTGCGCTCGATAATCCGAAGAAGATCCCGTTCCTGAGCTTCCAGCCCGTGTCCTTCACCGGACGCGACGAAGCGGTTACTCCGGAACGGCGGCAAGCCCAGCGCTACACCCTGTCGCACCTGGCGCACGACGTCAAGACTCAGACCGGCATCGGCGAACCGGTTCGCGACTGGTTCCCGATCTCGTTCATGAGCACCTTCAGCGACTTTGCGGACCTGGTACACGGACCGCAGGCCGATTGGGGCCAACTGAGCTGCGGCTGTCACCCCAACTGCGGCATCGGCATGGCTGTAATGTGCGACAAGGAAACCAAGGAAGCCGTTCCGGTGACGAAGTTCCTCCACGCGGATCAGTTGGCAAAGGACATCGCGAGAGTCAATGACGCCGCCCGTGGCCGCGGGATGTCGGTGTTCGGAGTGACTTTGGCGCTGTTGCGGAACTACAACTCGTTCAACGCGCCGACCCACTTCAAGCTCAGCGATCTCGTCGCCAAGTTCGACAAGTGCTTCGGCATGTCCAAGAAGGCCCAGGAGGGCGGCTACGGCAGGGTCACCGGCGATCGCACGATGGCCGACATCGAGAAACGCCGTCAGGATCGCTGGAACTTCCTGTTTATCGCGGGCATGTGGTTCCAGGATCTGTTCAACTACGATTTCCGCCGCACCGAACAGTGCATCATCCCCTACGCAACTCAGGAAGGCGAGATTTCGTTCTGTGCGTACAACACGGGTATCGGCTGGCGGAACATCGTCGAGAAGATGCACATGACCGCCACGCTCACCAAGTGGTACGACGATCATGGCCGGCACGAGATTTTCGCTGGCAATCACAAGGTTGCACTCCCCAGTACCGATCACTCACTGGTGCTGCGCGTGGAGGACGTTGACCGCAAACGCCAGACTGATCTGGACGAGCAGGGTATCGCAAAGACCGCGCGCGAAGAGAAGAAGCGGGCGCGCGATGCCAAGCTTCAACAGCAGGAGAACGAGCGGATGGCGAAACTGTATCGCCAGCATATCCTGAAGGAGCAGCCGCAAGCAGATCTGGTTCAGATCGGCGGCGCGGTTCCGGCCTCTGCCCCAACTCCCAAGCCGAATGTCGAGGAGCAGGAAGAAGTCGGCTCGTTCGGCGACTAATCTCAGAAGCACAAACAAGTCAGACCCACTCTTTACCGCCGGGATGCACGTACCCGGCGGTTTTTTGTGCGTGCGTGCAAATCGAGAGACGGCACGGCGTCGGCGTGCGACGCGCGTACTTCTCAGTGCCTGTCCATATTTCGCGCTGAGGCACCGGTCCGGCAGATCGCGTCGTTCGACATTCGCCAGTGGCTAATCGCTGACCGTCTGAACGCCCCCGCCGAGGAACTCAATTCCTGCGCGCCCCACCATGCCACCTCGGTATTTTAGGATAATGAGATCGAAATTACTGAACGCTGCGGCTTCAGGTGCCGTATCTTCATCTAGATCGGTGTCAAATAGCTGAAACGAGGTTGCCCCGTGCTCTCTACATTGCGCCAGGATGTCACCTACGCACTCCGCTCGTTTTCCCACTCCCCAGGGCTCGCCGCCGCCATCATCATTTCGATTGGACTTGGGATCGGCGCGAACACCACTGTGTTCAGCGTCATCAACGAACTGCTCATCAAGGATGTCCCCGTACGCGACCCGCATGCATTGTTTACCCTCGCGCAGGACAAAAGCACCACGCACTCGTACCCCGATTTTGTCGACTATCGCGCGGTCCCGGACATCGCGGAAGGCGTCGCGGCGCACTGCCCCATCGTGCCCGCCAACTTGAACACCGGCGGCGTGCCTCAGCGGATCTGGGGTGAGATGGTGTCGGGCAACTATTTCCAGTTGCTCGGCGTTCCGCTCGCAATGGGGCGGGGAATCGGACCTTCCGAAGACGAGGTGCAACTGCGCAATCCCGTCGTTGTGCTCGGACACGGGCTATGGCAGCGTCTTGGCGCCGATCCGGCAATGGTCGGTAAGACGGTGAGACTCAGCGGGACGCAGTACACCGTGGTTGGTGTCACCGCGCCGGGTTTCCTCGGTACCGATCGCGGTCTTGCTCCGGAGTTCTGGGCGCCCTTGGCGATGCGTAAGCAACTGTGGCCCGATCTCGGCGACAAAGTGGAGACCAGCCGCAATAACCACTGGATCGAGATCACGCTTCGTCTCAAACCGGGCGTTACCAGAGATAAGGCGACCGCCGCATTGAACGTCATCGCGGCGCGGATCAACGCCGAAGTGGATAAGAACAGGCATCCTTCGCCAGTCCGCCTCGCCCCAGCCGGTCACTTTCCGGATATCGGACCGCTGGTCTCGATCCTGATGACCGCGCTGAGCGTGGTGGTGGGATTGGTGCTGCTGATCGCGTGCGCGAACGTAGCGAACCTGCTGCTGGCCCGCGCAGCGACGCGCCAGCGCGAGATCGGGGTCCGGCTCTCGATGGGTGCCAGCCGCCTCCGGTTGGTCCGCCAGTTACTCACCGAAAGCCTTCTGCTCTCGGCTGCGGGTGCCATCTTCGGCTTCCTCATCGCGGTTCCCGGCACCGCCGCTCTCGCGAAATTCCAGCCGCCGATTCCGATCCCGATCCGCTTCGATTTCGCGCCGGATTTCCGGGTCCTAGGGTATACCTCCGCGCTGGCTGTCCTGACCGGCGTCATCTTCGGGCTTGCTCCGGCTCTGGCCGGCACGCGTATGAGTCTTGCCAGCATTACTCGCGCCACGGCATTGGGCGCCGGCGGCGGATCGAACCGCGGCCGTATGGGTGCCCTTCTGGTTGGCGTGCAAGTAGCGCTTTCGTTGGTGCTTCTCATCGCCTCCGGCCTGTTCCTGCGAAGCCTGCAAAACGCATCGTCCATCGATCTAGGCATGCGCCCGGAAGGCGTGCTGATCATGTCCATGGACACGAAGGCGCTTGGATATTCAAGTGAAAAGGCGGGTCGATTCTTCCGCGATCTCGACCGGCGCTTGAGTGCGCTCCCCGGCGTTCAATCGGTGAGCTACACCAATATCATGCCGCTCAGTCTCGCGAGTTCCAGCCATGGATACCGCGATCCTGCGAAACTATCGTCGAAACCGGTCGAGGCCAACAATTTCGATGTCGGGCCCCGGTACTTCGAGACGATGGGCATTCCGTTGATCCAGGGCCGCGATTTCACGGACCGGGACCTCAAGACGCCGGTCGTTCTGATCAACAAAACTCTGGCATCGCGCATGTTCGGCAATGAGAACCCGGTCGGACGTCAGATCCGGCAGGACGACGATAAGACGGCGAAGGTATTCGACATCATCGGCGTGGTCGGAGATTCGAAAGCGGAGACGCTCGGCGAGCAGCAGGCGGCGTGCCTTTTCCGCTATCTGCCCTCCGATTTCAGCGAGGCATTCTCCCTGCTCGGCACGACGGTAGTTCTTCGCAGCAGCGGCGATCCGGCAAAGCTGAAGCGCTCGGTGCTCGAAGAAATCCAACTGCTCGATCGTGACATGGCGGTGTTCGGACTCGATACCATGACGAACCACGTTGGGCGGGCGTTGATGCTGCCACGCATCTGCGCCGCGCTCTTCGGACTTTTTGGCTCCATCGGCCTGGTGCTTGCCACGGTCGGATTGTATGGCGTCGTGAATTACTCGGTGCGCACGCGGACGCGCGAGATCGGAATACGCATGGCCCTCGGTGCGCGGCCCGGACGTGTGGCGGCAACGATGGCGCGGCAAGCGCTCATCGTCGTGTGCGCCGCCGTGGCCGCCGGCATGGGCGTCGCCTTGGCGCTGAGCCGGTTCACGGCGAGTCTGCTGTACGGCATCACGCCGACCGACGCAGTGACGTTCATCGCGGTTCCGGCGATTCTCGTCGGAGTCTCGCTCGCGGCGGTTCTGTTTCCCGCACTGCGAGCCGCTCGCCTCGAGCCGATGATAGCGCTACGATATGAGTGATCGTCATTCGATCCGGCAGGGCGCCCTGCGATCTACGTGGAGATCAAGGGTGCAAAGCGCCGGGTCCGGGCACGACAGGATTCGCCGAGCGGTCTCGGAACGCGAACTGGTGGGTCCGCGAAGGTGATGGCCATGAGTGCCGCCTGCAAGGTGGCCGATGCTTCGCTTTCGTGAACAGTGACAACCCACCCGCAGGGGACCGCCGGCGACCGTGCCCGTTCCCACGACCCTTTCAGCGTTCCCAGGATTTCTCGTCAACGTTACAGGTCATGGCTATGTGAGGCCGCGCACGGTGTTAGATTTACATTTGGGACACGATTGGCCATGGCTATGATTCAGTTCGTCGGCAACTACGATGACCTTTCTACAGACCGCGGGTACCAGTTCAGGTTTCACTGCGACAAGTGCGGCAACGGCTACATGTCGCGCTTCGAGACTTCGACGATAGGGACTGCGGGGTCATTGCTCCGTGCCGCCTCCAGCTTTCTTGGCGGATGGGTGGGCAGCGCCGGCGATTCGGCCTATGAGATTCAACGGGCGGTCGGCGGCAAGGCGCACGACGATGCGCTCGCGCGAGCGGTTGAGGAAGGCAAGCAGCACTTTCACCAGTGTTCGAGGTGCGGCCGCTGGGTGTGTCCTGAAGTCTGCTGGAATACAAGCGCTGGCCAGTGTGAAGAGTGCGCGCCGAATTATCAGGAGGAACTCGCTTCCTCACATGCCCATGCCAAGGCCGAAGCCGCACGTATGCAGTTGCGCGAAAAGGCCATGAGCACGGATTACGTATCCAACGTAGACATGAGCGCCGGCTCGGTTGTCTCGTCAGGCGCAGCCAGACCATCCGGCGCTGAAAAAGGCGTGTACTGCAGCGAGTGCGGCGCATCGATAGGGCAGGCGAAGTTCTGTCCCGAGTGCGGCACGGCTGTGCAGGCCCGGCAGAAGCCCAAGTGCACAGCGTGCGGGTTCAAGCCGGATACGCCAGCGAAATTCTGTCCGGAGTGCGGCGGGAAAGTCAGCGCGTGATACGACATCAGCCAGGAGGATTCATGAGCGATAAGCGAAGTTCGCGGCGAGAGTTCCTCGGAACAAATATGGCGGCTGTGGCTGCCTCAGCGGGTGTAGCGGCGAGTGCCGCAGAGAAGAAAGCGAAGGTCGTCCGGAAAGTAACGACGCGCGTGCTGGGCGCCAACGACCGTATCAATGTGGCCTTCGTAGGCTGTGGAATGCAGTTTCATGGTCTGCTCGATCGCGGTTTCGAGAATCGCAAGAAGGCGCAAAACGATTTCGAGTACTCGGCCGTTTGCGACGTCTGGCAGCCCCGTGCCGACTTCGGCCAGAAGCGCACGAACGCGCTCAAGACCTACCGCGATTACCGTGAGATCATCGCGCGTCCGGATATCGACGGCGTCGTGATTGCAGTGCCCGATCACTGGCATTATCAGATCGCAGCCGAAGCGCTCCAATCCGGCAAGGACGTCTACCTCGAAAAGCCGATGACGTACACGATCGAGGAGGCGGCTAAACTGAATGACCTCGTGGCCTCCACGAAACGCGTTCTTCAAGTGGGCGGCACCGGTCCGACGACACCGCTTTACTGGAAGCTCAACGAGTACATCCGGGCGGGCAAGATGGGCAAAGTCGTTTGGGGCCTCATCAGTTATAACCGCAACACGAATACCGGCATGTGGGACTACCCGATCCCCGGCGTCGGCGAAGAATCGTGGCCGAATGCGGAGGTGAAGCCCGGCGAAAACCTCGATTGGAAGATGTGGCTGGGTCCTGCGAAGAAACGTGCTTTCAGTGCCGACCGTTACTTCCGCTGGCGAAAATATTGGGACTACTCCGGCGGCAACGCAACCGATCTTCTGTATCATCGCCTGGGAGTGATGTCCACCATCGTCGGCTTCGACTTTCCAGTGCGTGCTTCCGGCATGGGAGGCATCTACGTCCAGAAGGACCGCGAAGTGCCGGATACATACATGACGATGGTGGAGTTCCCCGGAGAGTACACCGTCAATATGGTGTCCTGTATGGCGAACATGCAGTCCGTGCCGATTACGGTCTACGGCAACTGGGGAACGCTGACCGTACTCGAGGGACGCGCGGCGATGGGCGCAATGGGCGATCTGCGGCAGCCTTCCTCCGGTCCCCGTCCGCAGCAGGTGGCCGTGATCAAAGCGGAGCGCGCGTTCGAAAAGCAATTCCGCGAAGCGAACGAGGGTAAGACCGAGATCACGATCGATGCAGACCCCGGAAAAGATCTTGCAGACGATTGGCTCGATTGCATGCGGTCGCGCGGAACTACGTTATACAACGTGACTCGCGGCTACCAGGTGATGGTCGCCATCAGGATGGGAGTCGATTCGTACCGCAGCGGCAAGATTATGGCCTTCGATCCGGAACGGCGCCGCATTCTGCCGGCTCCGCCACCCCGGCGCGAGTACCCGCCGAAGGAAGTCTCGTAGTTCCTGACCAGGTGTCACATAGGCCGGTTTTCAGGCGTCAGGCGAAGTGTGCCTGAATCACTTTTGTAACCCGGTGTCGAAAACCCGAAATGAGACTGCGGTATTTCGGGTCATAGAAAGGAGGGAGTTCTTATGTCGACACCAACGCACAACGAAACAGATTTTAGACACACGGGTGACCGGGCCGCGGATCAGGTTCGCGAGGCGGGAGACCGCGCTGCGGAAGCAGGGCACAAGGCCGCCGACAGCGCCGCCCAGAGCGGCCATGAGGCTGTTGATAGGGCTTCCGATTATGCGCACGAAACGGCCGACCGCGTCGGGGAATTCGGCCACCGCGCGGCTGATCGCGTCTCAAGCTATGCCAGACAAGTTGCTGATAAGGCTACGGATTACCGCCGTCAGGCCAGCGACCGATCGCAGTCAACGCGCAGCGCCGTCGCGCAAGGCATTGAACGGACGGCTGAAGCACTTCGCACCCATGCCCCTGGCCCGCTAACCGGAACCGCCAGAAGCGCTGCCGAGAAGATGGAGAGCACCGCGAGCTACGTTCGTTCGACGCGCGTCAGCGGTATGTTCTCCGACCTGACCGACACTGTTCGGCAGAATCCCGGACCGTCGTTGATTGCCGCCGTCGCGGTGGGGTTTTTGATCGGGGCCACGATGAAGCGCGATTCACGGAGGTAGCACGATGGAGAATCCAGCGAAGGCCGTGGGTGGTCAACTCGGCACCTACGCGTACGCGGAACGAACGGCGGGCCAGATTGTAAAGGACATCGTCGAAAACGCACAGGAGATCATCCGGTCCGAGGTGCGGCTGGCCAAAGCCGAAATCCGCGAGGAATCGCGGAAGATGATGCATGCGGGCATGGTGCTCGTGGTGGGTGCGGTGATAGGACTGTACGGGCTCGGGTTCTTGTTCGCCGCTGCGAGTTCAGCGCTCGCCTTGGCCATGCCGCAGTGGGCCGCATCGCTCATCGTAGGGGGCGTTCTTGGGATCGGCGGAGCGATCGGCCTCGCTGTCGGCATCGAACGGTGGCGGCAGATACCGAAGACACCGGAGAAGACCATTGCGGATGTGAAGGAGAACGTGGAGTGGCTGAAAAGTCAGACGAAATACTGAGGCACATCGAGACGACGCGCGGCCAACTCGGCCGGCATATCGATGAACTGACGGGCTACGTTCGAGAGAAGACCGACTGGCGGAAACACTACGACCGCAAGCCCTGGGCTTTCCTGGGTGGATCGGTAGTGGGCGGGCTCCTGCTGGCCGCGATGTTCATTCCCGGCAGCCAACGCAATCACCGCCGCCGGTATTGCGATTACTGAGAATTTAAAGCAATGCGCCGGCGATCAATGTTGCCGCCGGGCTCGAAGTTTTACGCCAGGACGTGATCTTCCCAGCGCACGCCTCGCATGTCGCCTGTTTTCTGAAACTGCTCGTGCATACGGAACGCCGCCGTTAACGTGTGCGGGGTGTGTCCGCCTTCCACTTTCTCCAGATAGCCCCGCAATTGATCCCGAAAATCGGGATGCGCGCAGTTCTCGATGATAAGTAGCGCGCGTTCCTGGGGCGATCGTCCGCGCAGATCCGCAATGCCGTGCTCGGTGGCAACAATTTGCACGGAGTGCTCGCTGTGATCCATATGGCTCACCAGCGGGACGATCGTGCTGATCTTGCCGCCTTTCGCCGTCGACGGGCACGTGAACAGCGACAGGTAGGCGTTTCGCGTGAAATCGCCCGAGCCGCCGATCCCGTTCATCATCTGCTTTCCCATCACGTGCGTGGAATTCACGTTGCCGAAAATGTCGATCTCGATGGCAGTGTTGATCGATATCAAGCCTAACCGGCGGATCACTTCGGGCTGATTCGTGATCTCCTGCGGCCGCATCAGAATGCGGGGACGGAACCATTCGAGGTTGTCGTAGATGCTCCGCATCGCCGCGGCGCTGAGCGTCAGCGAGCAGGTGGACGCGAACTTCACGCGCTCGCGCTTCAGCAGACGCACCACGGAATCCTGCAGCACTTCGGTGTACATCTCAAAAGTCGGAATCTCGGCGTGATTCCCGAGTGCCCCGAGGATCGCGTTCGCAATATTGCCGACGCCCGATTGAATCGGCAGAAACTCCTTCGGGATGCGCCCCGCATGTAGCTCTGCAGCGAGGAATTCCGCGACGCGGTTGCCGATCGTGTCGGTCTCCGGCGTCGCTTCGTCGAATCCGCCGACCTCGTCGGGCAGGTTCGTCACCACCACTCCGGCGATCTTGGCGGGATCGACCTTCACCACCGGCGACCCTATGCGGTCCGAGGCCGAGTAAATGGGAATCTCTCTACGGTGCGGCGGATCGTGCGGCTCGTAGATGTCGTGCATGCCCAGCAGCGTGGGCGGATGGTGATGGTTGAGCTCGATGAGGATCTTGTCGGCTTTGGTGCAGAATGTCGGAACGGCGCCGACCGACGAGGTCAACACAATGCCGCCGCCCGCTGTCACGTCGCTGGCTTCGACAACAGCCCAATGCAACGGTCCGAGGAATCCGTATCGCACCGCCTGCGGCATGATCGACAGGTGCATGTCGAAGAAGCGCGTCTGGCCGGCGTTGATGCGCTTGCGAAGTTCCGGGCTCGACTGGTACGGCGTCCGGAAACTGATGGCGTCGGCTTTAGCAAGCGCGCCATCGAGCGAAGGTCCTGTCGATGCCCCGGTGAGAACTCCGATCTGGAATTCGCGACCGGCGGCGTGCTCGGTGTCAGCCTTTGCGGCGATAGCGCTCGGAATCACTTTGGGAGCGCCCGCCGGAGTGAATCCTCCGAAGCCAACGGTTTGACCGTGTTCGATCAGACCGGCTGCTTCGTCGGCGGCAAGAACTGGAAATGAAAATATCATGGCTTACTCTCCGTATACAGATCGAGCAGCCGCTGCGCCGCGCGGAACGAGCTGACTTTGCCCTCTACCACCTGGTGTTCGAATTCCGGCAGTTCGCGGCGGACTAACGGGTGATTGCGGAACTGTTCCTTCAACCCGTACTCGATCATTTCGTACATCCAACTCTTTACTTGCTGGCGGCGTGCCCGCTCGAACCCGCCGGACTCTTTCATGAACCGGTCGTGCTCGAGGACCGCATCCCAAAGGTGCGGGATACCGTCCCGCGTCACGGCGGAACAGGTGACGACACGCGTGCTCCATCCCGTGGCGGGGGTGGGGAACAGCCGCAACGCGCCTTCGTACTCACGGCGCGCCACTTCAGCACGACGCTTGTTCGCACCGTCGGCTTTATTGATCGCGATGAGATCTGTCATCTCCATGATCCCGCGTTTCATGCCCTGTAGCTCGTCGCCCGCGCCGGCCAGCATCAGCAACAGAAAAAAATCGACCATCGACCGGACCGCCGTCTCCGACTGCCCGACTCCCACGGTTTCGACGATCACGTTCCGGTACCCGGCGGCTTCGCACAACAACATCGTTTCTCGCGTGCGCCGGCTGACTCCGCCTAGCGACCCTCCCGAAGGCGACGGGCGGATGAACGCCCGCGTATCAATGGCCAGTTGCTCCATTCTCGTCTTGTCGCCGAGGATGCTTCCGTGCGTGACCTGGCTGCTGGGATCGACCGCGAGGACGGCTACCTTCTCTCCGCGGTCCCGCGTCAGATACGTTCCGAGCGCTTCGATAACGCTGCTCTTTCCGACGCCTGGCACGCCCGTGATACCCACCCGGACCGAAGCGCCCGAGTGCTGCAGGCACGCCTCGAGAATGTCTTGCGCAAGGTCGGCGTCTTCGGTCCGCGAACTTTCGACCAGCGTGATCGCCTGGCCGAGCACGGTCCGATCGCCGTTCAACACCCCGTCGATGTACTCGCGTTTGGAGAGCCGCCGCCGCCGGCGCGCCCGAAGACGCGCCATGAGGTCGGCCGGAGGCTGCGGCGCCGCAACCCCCGGCTGCACGGAAAGTGCGCTCTCTTTGATGTCAACCGGGTCTATGCGTTTTCTCCGACAAGATTGCTGGTAAGGATCTGAAGGATCTGTTGCGCGGCCGCTGGAATGACAGTGCCTGGGCCGAACACGCCGGCTGCTCCCGCCTGGTACAGGAAATCGTAATCCTGCGGCGGAATGACGCCGCCCACAATCACCAGGATGTCCTCACGGCCGAGCGCCTTCAGTTCCGCGATTAGTTCCGGCACCAGCGTCTTGTGTCCCGCGGCGAGCGACGACGCTCCAACCACGTGAACGTCATTCTCCACCGCATGCCGCGCCACTTCGCGCGGGGTCTGGAACAGCGGACCGATATCGACATCGAAGCCCAGGTCCGCAAATGCCGTCGCGATCACCTTCGAGCCGCGGTCATGTCCGTCCTGCCCCATCTTCGCGATGAGGATGCGCGGTCTTCGGCCTTCCGCTTTCGCGAACTCATCGGCCAGTTCCCGAGCCTTGGTGAACTGCTCGTCGTACTTGCTTTCCGCCAGGTATACGCCGGAGATCGACCGGATCGCCGCCTGATAGCGTCCCCATACCGTTTCGAGCGCCGACGAGATTTCGCCGAGTGTTGCGCGCTTGCGCGCCGCGTCCACCGCCAGTTCGAGCAGGTTGCCCTGGCCCGATCTTGCCGATTCGGTCAATGCCTCTAGCGCTTTCGCAACGGCCGCACCGTCGCGCGAAGCTCTCAGTTCGGCCAACCGCCGGAGTTGCGAATTGCGCACGGCCGCATTGTCCACTTCGAGCACGTCGATGCGCGGTTCTTCCTGTACAGGGAACGCATTCACGCCGACGATCACGTCTTTGCCGGCATCGATGCGAGCCTGCTTCCGCGCGGCTGCCTCTTCGATGCGCATCTTCGGAAGTCCGGTGTCGATGGCCTTCGCCATTCCCCCCAGTCCTTCCACTTCCTCGATCAGCATCCACGCACGGTGCATCAATTCGTGGGTCAGCTTCTCGACGTAGTAGGAACCCGCCCACGGATCCACCACCTTCGTGATGTCTGTCTCTTCCTGGATATAGATCTGCGTATTCCGGGCGATGCGGGCCGAGAAGTCCGTGGGCAGCGCGAGCGCCTCATCGAGCGCATTCGTATGCAGCGATTGGGTGTGCCCCATCGCCGCTGCCATCGCTTCGACACATGTGCGAACCACGTTGTTGAACGGGTCCTGCGCCGTAAGGCTCCACCCTGACGTCTGCGAGTGCGTCCGCAGCGCCATCGATTTCGGGATTCTTCGGGTCGAACTGCTTCACGATCTTCGCCCACAACACGCGCGCCGCGCGCATCTTGGCGATCTCCATGAAGTGATTCATGCCGATATCCCAGAAGAACGAGATACGCGGCGCGAAATCGTCGACGCTCAGCCCCGCTGTCACGCCCGTTCGCAGATACTCCAGACCATCCGCAAGCGTGTAGGCCAGTTCGATGTCTGCCGTCGCGCCCGCTTCCTGCATGTGATATCCGCTCACGCTGATGCAGTTGAACTTCGGCATCTTTTGCGCGACGTACCGGAAGATGTCGCCGATGATCCGCATCGACGGTTCCGGCGGATAGATGTACGTGTTCCGGACCATGAACTCTTTCAGAATGTCGTTCTGAATGGTTCCGGTCAGCTTCTCGGCCGGCACCCCCTGCTCTTCGGCGGCGACGATGTAGAACGCCATGATCGGCAACACTGCGCCGTTCATGGTCATCGATACGGACATCTGGTCGAGCGGGATCTGATCGAACAGGATCTTCATATCGAGGATCGAATCGATCGCCACGCCCGCCTTGCCGACGTCGCCTACGACGCGCTCGTGGTCGGAGTCGTAGCCGCGGTGCGTGGCCAGGTCGAAGGCTACCGATAGGCCCTTTTGGCCCGCCGCGAGGTTCCGCCGGTAGAACGCGTTCGACTCCTCGGCCGTCGAGAACCCTGCGTACTGACGGATGGTCCAAGGCTGCATGACGTACATCGTCGAGTAAGGGCCGCGCAGATAGGGAGGGAGTCCGGCAGCGTAGTCGAGATGCTCCAGCCCCTGGAGTTCATCGCGCGTGTAATAGCTCTTGATAGCAATGTGCTCGGGTACGAACCACTCCTGCGGCGCTTCCTGCGAGTCGCCCTGCGGAGCCGATCCTTTGTAGTCGATTTTGGAGAAATCGGGTCGCATATCGCTCAACCTTTCACCCCCAGGCGTTCCTGCCACGCCTCCAGCGTTTCCACTGCGTTGCTGCGGACGTGAACGAAATCGGCGACACCCGCCTGCCTGAGTTGCGCAGCATCCTTCGGGTTGCCGGCGATGATCACTGGAATTCCGTGCAGCGCGTCGATCACCGTTTTGGCCAGAGCCGAGTACTCCTCGTCGGAACTGCACAGCACTACGACATCGGCCTGCATCGCGCCGGCGCTCGCCGCGACGGCTTCCGCCGATTCGCAGTAGGCGACACGAACATCGAATCCCGCGCAGCCGAAGAAATTCAGCACGAAGCCGGAGCGGGCCTTTCGCATCTTCAGGTCGCCGATCTCGGCCAACAGGAACACCGGTGTCTTTCCGCCGGCGGCTGCATGCCGTTCCGTCCTCAGACGAATGTCTTCGAACAGCTCCGCGCCGCGCCCGTACATCAACTCCACATCCTTGGGCTGAATCTGATCGAGCATATGCTCGCGCAGGTTCGGATAGTTGTTCACGCCGACTATCGCACGGCGCCGCGCCGCCAGCGCACTCTCTTTTTTCGTACGAGCTTCGCGCACGGCGTTCGGGATCATGCCGGAATCGCGCGCGGTCAGATACCCGCCGATCGATTCCACTTCCTGCATCAGTTTCCAGGCGGCACGCGCAAGCGAATCGGTTAATACTTCGACATAGTAGGAGCCGGCTGCCGGATCGGTAACACGGTCGAGCAGCGCTTCCTGCTTCAGCACGATCTGCGTGTTGCGCGCCAGCCTGCGGCTTGCTTCGGTGGGGTTCCGATACGTCTCGTCGAACGGCGCGACAGCGAGTGAATCCACGCCGCCGATGGCCGCCGACATGGCCTCGGTGGTGCCGCGCAGTACGTTGTTGTACGGGTCGTAGGTGCTCTGATTCCAATCGGCGGTGCGCGCAATGAGAAATGCCTTCGCCGCTTCCTGTGAACCTCCGAACGCCTCGACCGCACGCGCCCACAACATCCGGAACGCACGGAATTTCGCGATCTGGAAGAAGTAGCTCGAACCGACGGAGAAGCAGAACAGTACACCTTGTGCTGCCTGATCCACCGTGACGCCGCGGGCCGTCATGTACTTCAGGTAATCGATGCCGGCGGCCAGCATGAAGCCGACCTCCTGCACCGAAGTCGCGCCGGCTTCAAGGAAGCTCGCGCGGCGAATGGCAACGGGACGGAACGCCGGGCCGGGCGAGCGCTTCAGGAAAGCGGCCGCCGCGTCCGCATCGGTGAATGGATGCAGCCGCATGCCGCCCTCGACCTGCAAGCCGGACTCGACCAGCAGTTTTGCGAGTGCCGTCGCGTCGCCGTCGGCCCAGAAATAAACTCGTGTTCCCGAGAGTCCGTCGAGCAGTTCCTGCAGGTCCTTCAGCGTCCGCGGCATCGCGCGTCGCAAGAAAATCTCGCCCGCGCCCGCGGCGATGGCCTTCTTGGCTTCCGCGTTAGCTTCACGGCAGCCGGCCCCATCGATCTCCTCACGGATGTTCCACTCGTTCTTTGCCGAGGTGCCGCGCACATACGGGAAGTCGCCGGGCGCCGTGTTCAATGCGCCGTTCACTCCGTCGAGATCTTCGCGGCGGTAGTACGGCTTCACCGTAATACCTTCATCGGTCTGCCAGAGCAGGCGCTTGCCGTAGTCGGCGCCCTTCAGGTCTTTCTGAATTACGGCTTCCCACTGCTCCCGGGTAACCGGAGGAAATTCTTCCAGCAGTTTCATAGCAGCGTCACTCATCCGTTCGGGTCCTCCACCACTTCGATCAGGAATCCGAAAGGGCTCTCGGCCCGCGACTTCGGGTGGACGAAGAACACCGTTGTGCCGCGCGACCCTTTGCGCGGTCCCTTATCGATCAGGTTGAAACCCGCGTCCTTCATATAATCGTACGCCTGCTGCGCGTTCCGAACCCGAAAGGCGATATGCGCAAAACCGCCGCGCCCGCCGTTGCGATCGATCAGTTTCTGCACCGGCGATTCGGCTCCGAGCGGTTCGAGCAACTGGATCAGATTCGGACCGTCGCCGATCTCGAGCAGAGCTTCGCGCACCTGGTCGCCTCCGTACACTTCTTCGCGATGAATCTCGCGGAACCCGAGCATCTCGTACGAGCGGACCTGTGCGTCGAGTTCGCCTTGCTTCACCGCGATCGCTACGTGATCCACGAAAAGAACACCCGGGACCTTGGATATCTCCTGTTCAACGTTCATCATTCAAACTCCACAACCACCTGGTTGATCTGGACGCCCTCACCCATCGTGGCATTAATCGACTTTACGGTTCCGGCCACCGGAGATGTGATGTTGGTCTCCATCTTCATCGCCTCGAGAACCAGCAGCGGATCGTTGGGATGAATCTGTTGTCCGACCTGCGCGTTGATCCGCACGACGATTCCGGCGATCGGGCTTCGGCAGACCTTGCTTTCGTCCACATCGCCTCCGCCTGGTGCCTGTCCCGCAGCCTGGGGCGGGGGAGCCACCGGCGACGGCACGCTCACCGGGTTGGCCGGAGGCACATAGTAATACGGGCCCGGCGCTGCCGGCCGATCGTCTTCCGCGACCTCTACGTCCACATCGTATGTTTTGCCATCAACTGAAATTTTGAGCTTCAAGATTAGACTCCTTGTGTGAAACAGGTTGCCATCCCGTCCACCAGCCTGCTATCCGCGATGGGGCAGGTTATGAGATGCCTGAACGAAGACGCGGCCCTGCTGCGCCCATGCGTTGCCGGACGCGACCGGCACGATCCGCGCCTTCCGAATGCGAGCCTTTTTGCCAAGGAACGCAGCTACGGCCGCAGTAAGTACGGTCAGGATCTCAGGCGTGATCTCATCCGATACTTCAGGAACTGGCACCGCAAGTGCTGATTCGGCAGGCTTTACTGTGCTTGGCTTCGTTCTGATATTTTCGCTTGGGGGAGCGGGAGGAGCGTTTGGCTCCTCGCCTCGGCGGTTCAACTGATCCCGCAAGTCCTGCAATTCATGCCGGACCACCTGGCGCGCCGTCAGGGCGCCCGCCACGACTCCCGCGATTAATGTAATTAGAAAAGATCCCATGGCGCCTCCTTAGAGCGGGATCAGCCCGTGCTTCTTCGGCGGACGCAACTCGCGCTTGGTGTGCAGAGACTCGAGTGCGATTGCCAGATATTTGCGAGTCTCCGATGGGTCGATGACGTCGTCCACCAGGCGGCGGGCACCCGCCACGTACGGATTCGAAAAGGCGTTTCGATAGAGGTCGATCAATTCCTTACGCTTTGCCACTTTATCTTCGGCCTTGTTGATCTCGTTCCGGAAAACGACTTCTACCGCGCCCTCGGCTCCCATGACAGCGATTTCCGCAGTCGGCCAGGCGACTACGCGATCCGCACCGAGGTCCTTGCCGCACATCGCGAGGTACGCTCCGCCGTACGCCTTTCGGACGACGACCGTCAGCTTCGGGACGGTGGCTGCTGAATAGGCAAACAACAGCTTCGCGCCATGCCGGATAATGCCGCCGTATTCCTGTTGCACGCCCGGCATAAAGCCCGGCACATCCACAAAGGTCACCAGCGGAATGTTGAAGGCGTTGCAGAAGCGAATGAAGCGTGACGCTTTGTCGGATGCGTTGATGTCGAGAGCGCCTGCCAGGACGGTGGGCTGATTCGCGATGACACCCACCGGGCGCCCCGCCAGCCGGCCGAAGCCGACAATGATGTTCTGCGCGTAATTGGATTGTATTTCGAGGAAATCCGCGTGGTCGAGCACGTTCGTAATCACCCGGCGCATGTCGTAGCCCTGTTTCGGCTCGTCGGGAACGATGGTGTTCAACTCAGGCATGAGACCCGGCGTGTCGTCGAATGCCGCACGTGGGGGATCCTCCAGATTGTTCGACGGTAGAAAACTCAGCAGCCGCCGACAGATGAAGATCGCGTCCTCATCGTTCTCCGCGATGAAATGAACCACGCCCGAGTAAGTCATTTGAGCGGCGGGCCCGCCGAGTTGTTCGGGTGTAACGACCTCGCCGGTCACCTGCTTGATTACCGACGGACCGGTGATGAACATCTGCGCGGCCTTGGTCTGGATGATGAAGTCGGTGAGCGCGGGACTGTATGCAGCGCCGCCTGCGCACGGTCCACAGATCAACGAAATCTGCGGAACGGCACCGGAAAGCATCACGTTGGTGTAGAACACGCGCCCGTATCCAGCCAGGCTGTCGATTCCTTCCTGCACGCGCGCCCCGCCCGAGTCGTTGATGAAAACGAAGGGAGATCCAGTCTTCAGCGAGAACCGCATCATTTCGGCGATCTTGTCGCTGTGCACTTCGCCTGCGGCGCCGCCGCCGACGGTAAAGTCCTGGCTCGCTAAATGGATAAGGCGCCCGTCGACTGTTCCGGCTCCAGTGATCGCACCGTCGGCCGGCAGATCTTTATCCGCCATACCGAAAAGTGTGGCGCGGTGTTTTGCGAACAACCCGACTTCCTGAAAACTACCGTTGTCGAGGAGTTTGTGGATGCGTTCGCGAGCCGTCAATTTTCCGGACTTATGCTGCTTCTCGATGCGGTCCTTACCGCCGCCTTCGTACAGCTTTTCGCGCTTGTTTTTGAGTTCCTGAATCTTTTGTTCGAGTGCCATGGATTTTGGGATACACGCCCGCCGACGCTGTTGCCGTGCCGGCGGGCGTTCAGAACTTGGCCTTAGTCGGCGGGAGCGACAGTCACGTTGTGTGTCTTGCCCGCGAAGGTGACGACGTACTTAACAGGTTCGGTAAGAGCGGCACGCGCCGGACCGCCATTGGTCTTCGCGCCGGCCGCCGCTGCCGCGGGTGCGGATGCAGCGGGACGTTCTTTCGAAGGTTCCTTGCTGACGTTTTTCGGACCTTCGGCCCGCGCCTTAAAGAACTTCGGAGCGACCTGCGGGAACATGGCGTAGGTGAGTACATCCTCGTCCGAGCCGTTGCATCCCTCGAGCGCGATGGCCTGTGCCCGGAGGTGATCCCATTCCGGGTTCAACAAATCCGCCGGACGCTGTGTGATCGGCTTCTTCTTGGAATGGGCAATGGCTTTTTCGACCACGTCCGGCGCTTTCATCCCGAGCGTTGCGCCGTAGTAGCCCAACATCAAATCGGCGAATTCGCCCGTCATCGCCTTGTAACGTCCCATCAGAACATTCAGAACGGCCTGGGTGCCGACAATCTGGCTGGAGGGAGTAACCAGCGGCGGATAACCTGCATCCTTGCGAACTCGCGGAACCTCTTCGAGAACCTCCTTAATCCTGTCGCCGGCGCCCTGCTGCTTTAATTGACTCTCCATGTTGGAGATCATTCCGCCTGGAATCTGGCTCTTGAAGATATCGGTCTCAACGCCGGTGAAATTGGTGAGGTACTCTGCGTAACGTGGGCGAATCTTGTCGAAATGCTCCTTAACCTTGAGAATGCGAGACATGTCGACCTGCGTCTTGTACCCCGTGCCTTCCAGCATTTCCACGAACGCTTCGGTCGGGTTGTGGCCGGGTCCGAGGCTCAGGCTGCTGATTGCGGTATCCACAATATCGGCTCCCGCCTCGATGGCCTTCATGAGGCTGACCATCGTCACGCCCGTGGTGGCGTGAGTGTGGACGTGAACCAGGGTCTCCTGTCCGCAAGCCTCCTTGATGGCCTTGACGAGCGCGTAGGCCGGCGCGGGCTTCAGCAGTCCAGCCATGTCCTTGATGCAGATCGAGTCGCAACCCATCTCCACCAGTTGCTCAGCGAGTTCGACGAAATCCGGGATGCCATGCTCGGGACTGATTGTGTAGCAGATGGTCCCCTGGGCGTGCTTTCCGGTCTTTCGTACCGCTTTGAGCGCCGTCCGCAAATTACGAACGTCGTTCAGCGCGTCGAACACGCGGAAGACATCCATGCCGTTTGCGGCGGCCTTATCGACGAACCGCTCGACGACACCGTCTTCGTAATGACGGTACCCCAATAAATTCTGTCCGCGAAGAAGCATTTGAAGCCGGGATTTCGGCATCAATTTGCGGAAAATTCGCAGCCGTTCCCAAGGGTCTTCGTTCAGGAACCGGATGCAGGAATCAAAAGTGGCTCCACCCCAGCACTCGATCGACCAGAATCCTGCGTTGTCCAAGTCCTCGCAGGCGGGCTTCAGGTCTTCCAGGGCCATGCGCGTTGCCATCAGGCTCTGATGTGCGTCGCGGAGAATGAGTTCGGTGAGCTGAATAGTCTTTTCTGCCATATTGAATTCCTCCCGGCTATTCAGACCGCCGGGTATGAAATCCTCTACCTTCAGTGTAGACCACATTTGGGAAAGTCAACAGTGAGATTGTGGTGTTTTTCAACATACAGTGGCCGACGGATAAGCGATGAAATTGTCCCTTCTATCTATGTCATCGCAGGCGGTCAGATTTCTCCGATGCTTCCGGTCAGCAACTCTGTCGCGAGGGGTGACGGAGCGATCCAGCGAGCCCTCCCGGTAGGGGACGCGTCGCGGGGCCGATCTGGCACGTATCAATCGGATACAACCGCCAGCGGGCTGGCCGCGATACGATATGACGGATGAAACGCCGCGATTTTCTCAAAGCCCCTGCTGCCCTGCCGTTGGGAGCAGTTCCGGCCGCTGCTGCCGCCACCACATCCGGGCGCATGAAACTCGGGACGCAGCACGGTTCAACCGATGAGATTCTGCGGACCATTGCGGCGCTGGGCGTAACGCATATCTGCTCCTCGCTGCCTTCGCGAAAGATGGACGAGAGCTGGTCGGCTGACGGTTTGGCACGGCTAAGGGAACGGGTGGAGTCGTTCGGTATCAAGCTGGAGATGGTGCCGCTGCCGATGAGCAGCAACTACATCACGCGCGCGGAAATGCCGAACATCATGCTCGGCAAGAGCCCGGAGCGCGATCGCGAGATCGACCAGGTCTGCGAAATGATCCGCAACACGGCGAAGGCGGGCATCCCCGCGTTGAAATACAACATGACCATCCTGGGTGTAGTTCGGTCGGAGCGGACGGCTGGGCGGGGTGGTGCGAGTTACAGCACGTTCGTCCTCGAGAAGACGAAGCAGGATCCACTGCTCACTGAAGCCGGGCGCGCCACCGGCGAGATGATGTGGGACCGCATAACGTTCTTCCTCAAGCGAGTGATTCCGGTCGCAGAAGAGTACAAGATCCGCATGGCGTGCCACCCGCACGATCCGGGGATGCCCCAGCTGGAAGGATTCCGCGGAGTTGACCGGGTGCTCGGCACGGTCGCCGGGCTCAAGAAGTTCATCGATATTCAGCCCAGCCCGTATCACGGTTTGAACTTCTGCCAGGGCACTGTGTCGGAGATGCTGCAGGATCCGAACCGTGAGATCCACGATGTCATTCGATACTTCGGCTCGCGAAAAAAGATCTTCAATGTTCATTTCCGCAACATTCGCGGACATCGCCTGAACTTCCAGGAGACCTTCCCCGATGATGGCGACGTCGATCTGGTGCAGGCGATCCGCACCTACAGAGAGGTCGGCTATGACGGCATGCTGATGCCCGATCACGTGCCGCACATCGACGGCGATGAAGGCGGACGGCAGGCGTTCGCCTTTGCGTTCGGGTACATTCGAGGTCTCATCCAGAACGTCTACCACTCCTGACTGAGGTTTCCGCCCGAGTGAGTTTCCCGGGGCGATCGCCCTAACATGGGGCGTGTTGCTTCCCATGCTCTTGTTTGCCGCCGCGGCCTCGGTCCGCAGCGAAGGGGCGGTGTTGCGACTCTCATGCGCGGCGGATGCCGAGCGGGTTGCGGTTCTTGCGGCAGGGCAGGCCGTGGAAATCCGCTTCGCGCTCAATGGCGATTTGAGCTGCTATAAGGTGGCAGCGGAGATCGACGGCCGGACCCTTACGGGCTACGTGCTCGCGAACGAACTGGCCGATCTCGGGACGTTCGAGCGAGCGCGCCGCACCGCGAACTTCGTCGTCGTGCAGCAACTCGAAAACCGCACCGTTGCGGCGGTATCGGCAACACTTGCGAGCGATTCGGGCGTGCGGGCCGCTGTGGAATCGATCCGTCGAAACGAGCCCGCCCGCGCCTTGACCATGCTGCAGCCGCTGGCGCGCTCAAATTCAGACCCCAATCTGCTGGCGCTCGCTGGCATCGCAGCCTGGAAAAGCGACGATTCGGGCCAGGCGCTCGTCTACTGGAAGCGATCGTTGGAATTGCGCCCCGACCCCGAAGTCGAACGTCTCTACAACGTCGTGAAGCGCGAAGCCGCGGGTGATCGGAGTACCGGAAAGCTCTACGGCCTGCGAGTTCTTCTTCGCTACGAACCCGACACTATGAGCGCCGATCTGGCGCGTTCGATGGTGCTCGCTCTGGACACCGAGTTGACGCGGGTTTCGAATCTATTGGGCTGCATCCCCTCCGAGCGGCTGGTAGCGGTGGTGCAAAGCCGCGAAGCGTACCTTGCCAGTACGGGCGCGGCCGAATGGAGCGGCGGCCGGTACGACGGGCGCATCCGGATCGCGCTGATCGACGAAGGGGCGGTGGGCGCAAAGACGCGACGGGTGTTCGCGCATGAGATCGCGCATGCCTGTTTGGCGACGCTGGGATCCTGGCCGTCCTGGTTGCATGAAGGACTAGCGCAGAAACTATCCGGGGATCAACTCAGCCCGGCGGCGCGAGACCGGCTATCGACGATGATCGCCAACCGGCAGTTCCCGAAACTCGAGCATTTGGGTGAGAATCTGGCTTCCATGGCCCGGGCGGATGCAACAGCAACCTATGCATTGGCACTGCTGGCGGCGGAACGGCTGACGGAACAGCACGGCGGGATTGGCTTGCGGAACATTCTGTCCAACCCCGGCATACTCACGCAGATCACTGAGGAATTGGACCGGCAGTTAGGCCTGTAAGCTTGTCGGCAATGTTACGGTTTTCAACCAGAAGTCTTCAATGGACTTGACGATCCTCAAGAACTCGTCGAGATCCATCGGCTTCGTTATGTAGCAGTTCGCGTTTAAGCTGTAGGCACGGTTGATGTCCTGGTCGGCCCGCGAAGTGGTCATCACGAGCACCGGAATGCGCCGGAGATTCGGATCCGATTTGATTTCCGACAATACCTCCCGTCCGTTCTTTCGCGGAAGGTTGAGGTCGAGTAGAATCAGGTCGGGATTCGGGGCGCCGGGAAACAACCCCCTTTTGTGGAGAAAATCGAGGGCTTCAACGCCATCGCGCGCCACGCTAAGGTTTACCGCCACTTCACCGGTCTTCAACGCTTCGCGCGTTAGACGCACGTCGCCCGGGTTATCCTCAACGAGGAGTAACTCCAAAGGCCTCGCTACTGCGCACGATGCCATGCTTCCGTACCCAAGATTACCTTGGGCACGCGGATTGCCGTTTTTAATGGTTGGAAAACAAACCATTAGCGCGACGAAAACTGATACGTTTCACGCAATATTTACGTTGCTGCCTGAAAGAAGTGCTCGACGTTAACGCAGACTATTCGGCGAGTCGGCTGTATTGGCTGTTGAAATACAGCAGTGGGCGTCCGCCAAAGGCTTCAGCGTGTTCGACCTCGCCGAGCAGGATGGCGTGATCCCCGATATCGAAGTGCGAGAGTAACCGGCATTCAAACCAAGCGAGCATACCGGCGAGCAAAGGTACTCCCGATTTCGCTGGATGCCATGCTATGCCGTTGAAGGGCGCATCACAGAGAGTGGCGAAACGTGCCGATATTTCCCGGTGCCCCTCCGACAGAACGTTGATTCCGAAATGTGTTCCGGCCCTGAGCGAGGGGAGCACGCTACATTTGAGACCGATACAGATGCTGATAATCGGAGGCGCGAGCGACACGCTGGCGAACGAATTGACGGTCATTCCGTGGGGTGTGCCTGCGGCGTCCTGAGTCGAAACAACCGCGACGCCGGTAGCGAATTTGGCGCAGGCTCGACGGAACGAATCGGCGGAAATTACGGCTGAAGATGGCACGGTGCTGACGGTGGCGCTTGACAATCCTGTAAACCCAATCCTATCATGAAGTTTGCCCGAGTAGGGCATTGAGCCTAGTCGCGGCGGCGAGCGGTTCTTCAACCCCAGGAGGCGGAGCCTTTGATCAAGCTGGACATCATCAACGAGGTCGTCAACAAAACGGGAATCACAAAGACGAAGGCCGAAATGGCCGTCGAAACCGTCTTTGAGACGATGAAGAAAGCTCTGGCACAGGGCGAACGTATCGAACTTCGAGGGTTCGGTATCTTCAACGTTCGGCCGCGAAAAACCGGCATCGGGCGAAATCCGAGGACCGGCGCCGAGGTTGCCATACCTCCTGGAAAGGCGGTACGGTTCAAGCCGGGCAAGGAGCTGCAGACACTGCAGTAGTTATCCGTCTGTGTCTTCCCAGGGGTATCCGCAAGCCCCGTACGCTTCGAATCTCAACGGAGTGTCCGGTCCGCTTGTCGTAATTCGTGCGCGCCATCCCCGCTGGTGGCTCCACGCCGCATTGCTCGCAGCTACATTCATAACCACCAGTGTGATGGGCGCTGCCTTCGTGCGAAGCTTCCAAATGAACCGGCCGGTGGATATCGTGGAGGGGCTCTATGGCTATGAAGAGTTGCTGCACGATCCGAGCATTCTTCTCACGGGCCTTCCGTTCTCCGCGACGCTGCTGCTGATTTTGCTGGCGCACGAGATGGGGCACTACCTCGCCTGCACCTATTACGGGGTGGATGCGACTCCTCCATTTTTCATTCCTTTCCTTGCGCCGATCGGCACTTTCGGAGCCTTCATCCGGATTCGCGCGCCCATGTACTCGCGGCGCACGCTGTTCGATGTGGCCGTGGCTGGACCTCTGGCGGGGTTCTTCTTTGTGCTGCCGGCGCTATCGGTCGGCTTGGCGTACTCGAAAGTGATTCCCGGTATCGCCGAGCAGGGAGATTTGGTTTTCGGCGTCCCGCTCGTTCAACGGGTGCTGGAATGGATCGTCTTCCCCGGCGTGCCGAGCGCGAATATCTATCTTCATCCGATTGCGCGGGCGGCCTGGGTGGGTGTGCTCGCAACGGCTCTGAATCTTCTTCCCATCGGGCAACTCGATGGCGGCCACATTCTGTATTCATTCGCCGGTAAGCGCGCCGGAGTGTTCTCGAAAGTTCTGGTTCTGCTGCTGATTCCGATCGGACTGTTGTACTCCTACACGTGGCTGATCTGGGCGGCATTTCTGTTTTTCTTCGGGATGCGCCATCCGGCCATCTACGACACGACACCCCTCGGCTTGCTACGCACGAGGTTGGGCTGGCTGGCGCTCATCATCTTCATTCTTTGCTTCACGGTCGCGCCGATACGGCGCTAAGGCGAGCGAATGAAGATTTCGGCGACGATCATCACGTACAACGAAGAACGAAAGATTGCGCGTGCCATCGAGAGTCTTCGCTGCTGCGATGAGATCCTGGTGCTCGACAGCGGTTCGAACGACCGTACCGTCGAACTCGCGTCGAATCTCGGCGCGCGAGTGGTGGAATCGGCGTGGCGCGGGTTCGCCGGTCAGAAGAACCATGCCTCCGAGCTCGCTTCGAACGATTGGGTGCTCTCGATCGATGCCGATGAAGCGCTCAGCGAAGCGCTGGAAGCCGAGATCTGGCAAGTGAAGAAGAACGGCCCGCGGTTCGATGCCTATACGATGCCGCGACTGGCGCAATACCTGGGGCGATGGATCTTTCATTCCGGCTGGTATCCGGACCGAAAAATCCGGCTGTTCGACCGCCGCCACGCAAGTTGGGTGGGCAAGTACATTCACGAATCGGTACGCGTACACGGCACAGTCGGCCATCTCGAGGCAAACCTGCTCCACTTCACCTGCGATTCGCTTTCGGAACATCTGAGGACGATGGACCGTTACACGACGCTGGCCGCCGAGCAGATGATCGCCGAGCAGCGGCGCGTGGGGTGGTTGAATCTGGTACTGGATCCCTCGTGGACATTCTTCAAGACCTACATCGTCGATCGCGGATTCCTCGACGGTACTGAAGGGCTGGCGATCGCCTACATGGCAGGCCTGTACAACTTTCTGAAGTACGCCAAGGCGCGCTTCATGAGTCCGAATCGCTGATGCGAATCCTGCACCTCGATTCCGGCCGCGAAATGCGCGGTGGTCAGTGGCAGGTGATCTATCTGATGCGCGGATTATCGGAGCTCGGGCACGAAGTGCGATTGCTGGCGCGCGGTTCCGGTCCATTGCTCGCGCGAGCGCGGGAGGAGGGGTTTTCGGCGCGGGGTTTGAATCCCGCGGCGCTGCTGGCATCGCGCTCCTGGGCGGAGATCGTTCACGCGCACGATGCACGGTCGCACACCGTGGCAGCAATCGCCGGACTGTCGCCTTTGATCGTTTCGCGGCGCGTCGCCTTTCCCGTTCGGACCGGACTGCTCTCGCGGTGGAAATACGAACAGGCGACTCACTACATTGCTATTTCGCGTTACGTCGCATCGCAACTCACCGCGGCAGGTATAAAGTCCGATTCGGTAAGTGTCGTTTATGATGGTGTGCCGCCTGTCGCAGGAATCTGGAATGGGCCGGGTGGGGCTCTGATTGCGCCGGCCACCGCCGATCCGATGAAGGGTGCGGACCTGGCGCGTGAAGTTGCAGAGCGGGCGGGTGTTCGCCTGACGTTCTCTTCGGACCTGCACGCCGATTTGCCGGAGGCAGGATTGTTTTTGTATCTCAGCCGCAGCGAGGGCTTGGGCTCCGCGGTGCTGCTGGCGATGGCCTATGGATGCCCGGTGGTCGCGAGCCGCTCCGGGGGTTTGACAGAGGCCGTGGAAGACGATGTCACCGGCGTTTTGGTGGAGAATCGGGCTGAGGCGATTGTAGCGGTAGTCGAGAAACTGCTCAGCGACGAAGCTCTGGCGCGACGATTGGGCGAGGCGGCAAGGGAACGAGCCGAACGGTGTTTTTCCGTGAGCCGCATGGTTGCCGGTACGATCCAGGTCTATAGGAAGGCGCTGAATGGCTGAGGCCGTGTTGGCATTCCTGGCGGGGCTGCTGATCGGCAGTTTTCTGAATGTCTGCATCTACCGCCTCCCGCGGGATCTTTCGGTGGTGCATCCGCGCTCCTTTTGCCCCGCATGCGTCAGACAGATCGCGTGGTACGACAACGTGCCGTTACTCAGTTTCGTGGTACTTCGAGGCCGATGCCGGCACTGTAAGGCGTCGATCCCGCTGCGATATCCCCTGGTGGAACTGGCGACGGGCCTGGTGTTCGCGTGGGCGGTGATGTCGCTCGGGCTGTCTTTGCCGGCCCTGAAACTCTGCGTCTTTGGAGCGATTCTGATCGCGCTGGTGGCGACGGATTTCGAAGAGCGCATCCTGCCCGACGAGTTCACATTGGGCGGCACGGTGGTGGGCTTTATTTTCGCCTGGGGTATTCCGCTGAATGTAGTGCTGGCGCACGTGTTCGCACCGCGATCCGACAACCCTCAATTTCTTTCGCTGCTCGAATCCATGCTCGGCGCGGTAATCACCTCGGGTTCGATTCTGCTGGTGGCAAAGTTGTACGAATGGGTCCGGCACCGTGAAGGGATGGGCCTGGGTGACGTCAAGATGGTAGCGATGATCGGCGCGTTCCTGGGATTACAGGGAGGGCTGCTGACGTTGATCATTGCCTCAATGGCCGGTGGCATCGGAGGGCTGCTCTTCATTCTGCTGACCGGAAGGAATGCCTCTACCTATCAGCTTCCGTTCGGCGCGTTCCTGGGCATAGCGGCGATGGTGGTTGGCATGTTCGGAGAGTCGTTGATGAGGTGGTACTTAGGAGTTGGTGCGTAAACGCGTACGCCAGTTCGCTATTCAGAATGCGCGCATCCTGATAGGATAGAACTTTGCCCCATGAAGGCCTTGTTTGAAGTATTGCGGCCGGGTGAACCCGACTGGTCGCTAGCCGAGTCCATCGATCCTCAACGACTACCGGCACATATCGCGATTATCATGGACGGCAACGGCCGTTGGGCCCGTCGCCGGAGTCTGCCCCGAGTTGCGGGACACCGTGCAGGGGTGGAACCGGTCCGGACCACCGTCGAATCGTGTGCGCGTCTCGGCATTCAGGCGCTGACGCTCTACGCTTTCTCGGTCGAGAATTGGAAACGGCCCCGCGGTGAGGTGGATACTCTATGGCGCCTGTTGCGCTTCTATCTGCGCCGCGAAATCCCGGAGATGATGAAGAACAACATCCGGTTCAACGCTGTCGGCCGCGTCGAAGCACTGTCGGACGTTGTACGGCGGGAACTGGACGAAGCTCTCGCTGTGACCGCCGGCAATACAGGATTGCAGGTGAACCTCGCGATCAACTACGGAGGGCGATCCGAAATCGTTGACGCGATGAACGCTCTGCTCGACGATGCTCGCATCGAGGGCTCGCTCGGGAAGCTTCGGGTAACGGAAGAGATGATTCAGTCGCACCTGTACACGGCCGGTCTGCCCGACCCGGACCTGCTGATCCGCACGTCAGGCGAGATGAGGATCAGCAATTTTCTCCTGTGGCAGATCGCGTACTCCGAGTTGTACGTCACCGATACTCTGTGGCCGGATTTCGGCCGGACCGATCTGCTGAAGGCGATCCTCGATTATCAAAAGCGGGACCGGCGGTTCGGCGGACTCAGCAAGACCGGCGTGGCTCCCCGGCCCGATGACGGCCGTTTCGCGGAAGTGCTCGGCATCTCCGTGCAATGAAGCGCCTGATCACGGCGCTTGCGCTGATTCCAGTCATCACATACCTGATCGTCTGGGCACCGTATATTGCCTTCGCGATCGTGCTCGCGATCATCTCGACTATCTGCTATCTCGAGTTCGCCGGCATCGCCGCCGCACATTCGATAGAAAGGCCGGGCTGGCTCGGCATCGCGGCGGGGATGCTGGTGCTTTTCCTCCCTGGCGGGGGGATGGCGCTGATGGCCGGTATCGGCCTGGCGGCGATCGCGTTCGCGCTTCGCTCCGACGACCTTCGAAGCGAACTGCCGAGGGCCGCCGCACTTGTGCTCGGCATCGTGTACATCTACGGCAGTTGGCGCTGTGCGGTGCTGTTGCGGTTTGTCAGTCCGTATTGGCTGTTCTTCGGGATCGCGTTGAACTGGGTGGGCGACAGCGCGGCGCTCTATGCGGGGCGATCGTTCGGCAAACGAAAGCTCTCGCCGCGCATCAGTCCCGGCAAGACATGGGAAGGCGCTGTTGCGTCAGTCGCCGGATCGGTGATCTTCGGCCTGGTATATGCCCACTATGCACTGGCTGGCGTGCCGCTCTGGTTTGTGGGTGTTGTGGCGGCACTGGCGAATATCGCCGGACAGATCGGCGATCTCTGCGAATCGGCATTCAAGCGGGGGGCGGGTATGAAGGATAGTGGAACGCTGCTGCCCGGGCACGGCGGTTGGCTCGATCGTGTGGACAGCACGCTGTTCGCAGTACCGGCGGTGTACGGGTTGATCGAACTGGCGAGGCTTACTGGGATCGCGGGGATTTGAACGCGCCCCACGCCAGTTGCAGCCGATCTCCAGCAGTGCCGAGCATTTGATTTCGGGGCCATATTGGCCGCGTCTCGCAGCCACCTTGCGCCAGGCTTGCAGGAGATGGCCGTAGTGGGCGAACTCGTTCGACGCATTGAAGCGCCATTGAAAGAGAGGAGAGGTCTGGTGGGCCGACCTTGCTGCGTATCGGCTTCTGGAACAGACCGGGCGCAGGCCCGTCGTGATTTCGCAGAGCGACACCCCGACGAAGGTCCTTCAACCCGTTCTTGTAGTCCCCTCGCCACGAATCTTGATCGCGCGAACCTGGCCGGCACGGCACTGGTCAGCTCAACCCCGATTGCCGGTCCACCTCAGGACTCCGTTGCGCTGGCATTCCCGATGCGGGCCATTCCGAAATCGGCGTTGCTGGCCAAGATTCGGGATCTCGATGAGAGTGAGTTTGACGAACTGGAGTTAGCGACCGACGAGGTTCTCGGGTGCGTCGAGCCCGGGTTGCCGTAGTCGCCCATTCGCCACCAACTATCAAATCCGCGCAGTGTCGAGGTGTGCGCCAGCGCCCCGTCCGGGTGAATACTTTCCAAACCTGGGCCCGAGGAGCTTCAATTCAGTGAACCGTTCGCGTCTTGCGGTTCATGTAGTCCATCAACAGATATTGGCCCAAGTTGTACGGCGTCGTGAAGTAGGCTTTGCCGCGGCACAACTCCGTCACCTTCTGCACGAAATTTACCAGGCCGTAGTCGCTTGCCAGCATGAACGTGTTGATCATGATACCCTGACGCTTGCAGCGATTCACTTCTTCCAGCGTGCGGCTGATCACCAACGGATCCAAACCGAACGCGTTCCGGTACATGCGCCCGTCTTCGAGCGTAAGCGCCGACGGTTTGCCGTCGGTGATCATGATGATCTGTTTCATGTCCTTCTTCTCCTGGCTCAGGAGTTTCTGCGCCAGGATCAGACCGTCGCGGGTATTGGTGTAATACGGGCCTACCTGCACGCGGGCGAGTTCCGACAACCGGAGTTCCTCGGCGGAATCGTGGAACAGCACGCAGCGCAGACTGTCGCCGGGATATTGGGTGCGGATGAGGTGCGATAGCGCAAGCGCCACTTTCTTGGCCGGAGTGAAGCGGTCCTCGCCGTACAGGATCATGCTGTGGCTGCAATCGAGCATCAGCACGGTTGCGCAGGAGCTCTGGTACTCGGCCTGGTGCACGTGAAGATCGTCGTAATCCAAATCCAGCGGGACTTTCAAGCCGCTGCGTTGAATGGCCGAAAACAGCGTGGTGGGGACATCCAGGTTCAGCGTGTCGCCGAACTCGTACCGCTTTGAAGATCCGCTCGCTTCGACACCGGTGGCGAGGTCGCGCGTGTCGTGCGCGCCGAAGCTCGATTTACCAAGCGAACCCAAAAGATCCTTGAGCGTCTTGAAGCCGAGAAAGTCGAGCGACTTATCGGTGACGTCCACCTTCACCTTGCGATCCGAATCGCCCGTTCCGCCGTTCGGAGTCTCCTGCTGCGACTGCGGTTCGCCATTGGTCGTCAGGTATCCTTCATCGATCAGCTTCTGAACCATCTGGTCGAGCATCTGGTCAAGTTGCTCGTCCGACATGCTCTCGAGCGCCTGGCGAATGCGCTCCGCCTGCTCCGGATCGAACGCTTCGCCGCGTTCGAGGGCGCGCTGCAAGGCATTCTTCAACTCCTCGAGCGTATGCTCGTTCCATTCACTGAACTGCATGTAGGAGTTGTTGAACCCGCTCTCGAGGAAGAAATCGGCGAGGGCCTTCATCAGGTCCTCTGCCGACAATCCGAAATCGTCACCGGTGTATCGCGAGTAGTTGACCTTCATGTTCCCTGCGCTCCTTAGCGCGCCTGGAAAGCGTCAGTTGAACTGACGCCGCTGTTTCGGCCGCGGTTCTTCCGGAACGTCGCGCTTCCTGTCGTCCATCGAATAGCCGCGTTCCTCGCTGCGGCTGATGCGGCGGTGCGCATACAACCCTTCGAGGATGAACTCGGCCGCGGACGCCCGGACCGCGTCCGGCTCGCTGACGCCGAGCCTCAGCACCCGCAGTTTCTCCATGAGTCCCTGAATACCGCCCAGTTGCTGAACCATTTCGTCGGCGGGCACGGTTTCATCGAGCTTCAGCGTGCCACCGAGTTCGAACCACTGCACGATTTGAGAGACGTTCACATCTCCGAAGTACTTGGTGTAAACCTTGCCGACCGCTTGGCGGATCAATTCCCGAGCCACTACGTCGCCGCCCTTCAGTTCACCTTCGTACTCGAGTTCGAGCTTGCCGGTGATCGAGGGCAGAGCTGCGTAAACATCGATCACCCGCGGGACGGCCATGTCATCTTTGGCACGCAATGCGCGCCGCTCCGCGTTGGACACAACGTTTTCCAGCACGGATATAGGCAGGCGCTGGCTTACGCCCGAACGCTTGTCGATCTTCTTATCCTCACGCGCCAAGAACGCCAGGTCTTCGATAATTTCGCGGATGTAGAGCGGTACGCGAATAGCAATGGTGGACTCGCGATCCGTCCAGGCTTCCTGCTCGGTAATGGAGAGGCCAAGTTCGACGGTAGGCGGATAGTGGGTGCGGATCTCGCTGCCGATGCGGTCCTTCAGCGGCGTGATGATCTTGCCGCGCGCCGTGTAGTCCTCCGGATTGGCAGTGAACACCAGCATGACATCGAGAGGAAGGCGCACGGGATATCCCTTAATCTGCACGTCCCCTTCCTGCATGATGTTAAACAGGCCGACCTGAATTTTGCCCGCGAGGTCCGGTAGTTCGTTGATGGCGAAAATGCCGCGATTGGCCCGCGGCAGCAGCCCGTAGTGGACCGTCAATTCGTCGGAAATCTGGTGCCCGCCGCGCGCGGCCTTGATCGGATCGATGTCCCCGATCATGTCGGCGATGGTGACATCCGGTGTCGCGAGCTTTTCGACGTACCGGTGATCGCGTTCGAGGAAAGCGACGGGGGTGTTGTCGCCCATTTCGGCCACCATCTCGCGGCAGCGACGGCAGATCGGATGATAAGGATTGTCGCGGATCTCGCATCCCGCGATATAAGGCGTCTGCGGATCCAGCAATGTTGTGAGCATCCGGATCAATCGCGTTTTCGCTTGTCCGCGCAATCCCAGCAATATGAAGTTGTGGCGCGAAAGGATGGCGTTCACCATCTGCGGCACTACCGTTTCTTCATAGCCAAGGACGCCCGGGAAAAGCGTCTCGCCTCTTTGAATCTTACAGATGAGGTTGCTGCGAAGCTCGTCTTTGACGCTGCGATTCGCAACCCGCTGTTCGGAAAAGTGAGAACTCCGTCGGAGAGCGCCCAGTGTCTGAGGAAAATCCTGCCCAGTTGACATCATGCCCTAGCGACCTACCCGGATTGTAACAGGTCGACTCGAAGAGGGCCGCGTTTGGGGCAGGGCAGGGAAGATCCTGCGGGTCAGCGACGGTCGGCGCGCCGCCGCTCACCGGATGAAGGGCCCTGGCAGGCCCCGATCGAGCTTTGCGTACCGGCGGTGAGCGCCGTGCCGAAATAGTCGCGGACTCCCGGGTCCAATCCGAATCGAACGCGCAGGTTAATGCCTGCGCCGAGCACGGGAGAATCGGGCAACAATTCGTATTCGTGGAGGCCTTCGAGGTCCTGCGGGCTACGGATCAGTCCAGCGCCGTCCTTCCGGAGCCGCGGATCTTGATACATGCCGGCCATTTCGCCTTTTTCCATCTCCTGGCCGGTGGCGCGCGCCCAGGCCTTGAAATCGCGGTACCCGTCTACTTCGAAGCCGCGTTCGCCCATCGACCAGTACAGATTGCCGGCAAAACGACCCCGATTCGCTCCGCCCACGATTTGCGGCATCCGGCTTACGAAGATATTGTTATAGAACTCGAACCTGGGACGCTCGGCGGCATATTTTGGCGGCGCGCCGAACGCCACCGCGGAGCCTTTGGTGTTGAAGATCGTGTTGTTGTACACGATGGTGCTTTTCATCCCGGCGCCGCCCACCCACACGTAGATGCCCGCGTTGTGAGCCATTAGACCGTCGTCCTGGCTGATGTTGTAGCGCACGGTGTTGTTGGCGAATTCACCGGCGCCGTCGTATTGGCAGATGAGATATCCCGTTCCGAAATTGCCGTACGAATAGTTGTACTGAAGAACGGAGTTGGTCATCCCCCCGTCGAAGTCGAAGCCGCCGCCATCTTCGGCGGTGCTGCGATTGTCGTGCGACAGGCAGAACTGAATCGTCACCCGATCGGATTCATACGCCCAGATGCCTACCGGCCCGTTACCGGTCCAGGGCATGTCCCAGCCGTTGTAGCGGGCCTCGGAATGTTCGATGACGCCTCGCGACACATACCCGATGACGATCCCATTTCCGCTGTGGTTGTTGCGAACGGTCGGGTCGCCGGGATTGTTTTCGGCAAGAGAGTACCCGATGTACAGGTCGTGTGACAGCGGGGCACCTGAGCTGATTCCGGCAGCGCCGTTCTCGTGCGCGTGAACGCGGAGCAACCGGACCCGGTTGCTGCCTTGCACCTCAACGCCGGAGTTGCGGAAGCCCGAGACCTGAATACCATCGACTTCGATGTCCGCTGCTCCTCCGCCGATGAACAGGCCCGAATCGGTGTTGCCCGACTTGCGCCCGTCTCCGGCCAAGTCGAGATTTCGAAAGGCTATAAAGCGGCACCCGTCGCAGGAGATAGCGCGTCCGGTTCCGCCGGTGAGCGTAGCCCGGCCGTGCCCGTACGAGGTGACGATCACCGGTTGTCCTTCCGCGCCGCTGTCGTCCCGGCCCAGGCGCAGTTCGCCTTTAAAGGTTGCACCTCCCTCGAAGAACAGACGATCGCCCGGACCGAACCTGTGGTCATTCACAACACGGATCGTCGCCCAGGGACGCTCGCCGGTCCCGGGGTTCGTGTCGTTGCCGCTCGAAGTCACGTAAAAGTCCGTTGCATCGGCTGTGTTTACCAGACTCACTGCTGCGATAAGAAAAGCGATTCCTCGCATGGACACCCCTTTCGACTGAACGCAGAATGTGATTATATATTCAACAGTCAGGGAAAACGATAATCCGGGCTGGATATCTCCGCAGCGAGAACCACCCGGTTGTAGTGGCGGGCTTCGCCCCTCAGGTTAGCAGAAAAGAGGTTAGGCAATGAAAATCAAGACATTTTGTATTTTCGTCGCTGGTCTATTGTTCGCCCTCGGTGCATTTGGACAGCAGGACCGGGGAACGATCGTTGGCACCGTGACCGACCCGTCCGGGGCAGCGATGCCCGGAGTGAACATCGCGGCGGTTCACACTCAAACCAACCAGCGTTATGAGAGTCTGTCGAACGGCGTAGGTCAGTACCGCATACCCAATTTGCCGATCGGCGACTACCGGGTAACGTTTGAGATGCAGGGATTCAAAACGGCGGTACGCGAGGAGGTAAAGCTAAACGTAACCGATGTTCTACGGGTGGATGCACGGATGGAGGTGGGACAAACAACCGAATCGTTGACCGTAACCGCCGAGGCGCCGCTCCTGCAAACGGAAACACCGGAAGTGGCCACCTTGATGGGGACCAAGCAGGTGATCGATCTGCCCCTCGGATTCTCCGGCGGCCGCTACGTCGAGGACTTCGCGTACAAACTGAGCCCCGGAGTGGGCGGCGATAACTGGACCGCTCATATCAACGGCGCGCCTTCGTTTGCCAAAGAGGTGGTTTTGGACGGAGCTTCGGCCAGCATCTACATCGCCGGGCATTTGGGCGAATCGAGCCCCTCGATGGAGGCGGTGGAAGAGTTCAAAGTACAGACTAGCGGAATGAGCGCCGAGTACACGCGGACCGCCGGCGGTGTTTTCAACTTCGTGATGAAGTCCGGCACGAACCAGTATCACGGCAGCGGCAACTACCAATGGCACAACGAGAGCTTCGATGCGAATACGTTCGCGGACAACTTCTATGGCCGGCCGCGGCGGCTCGATCGCCGCAACGATTGGGCTTTGAGCCTGGGCGGTCCAGTGGGCATTCCGAAGCTTTGGACCGGCAAAGACAAATGGTTCTTCTATGCCGCCTACGAGAAGTACAACGAGAGTTTCGCGGGTGGAGGATCTCCGACGGTAACGATGCCGCTGGCGCAATGGTATACCGGTGATCTGAGTAACTACCTCACCAACCAGGTATTGGGAAAAGATGCGCTGGGGCGTGATGTTTTGCGCGGCGCGATTTACGATCCTGCGAGTACTCAGACCGTAAACGGGACAGTGGTCCGAGACATGTTTGCGGGGAACATGATTCCGAAGAGCCGCATATCGAAGGTGTCACAGAATCTGGTGAACATCTTGTCGCAGCACTATCAGCCCGAGTTGAACTCGCTGATCAACAACTCGTTTTTCCCTGTTTCTAACCAGGCGGGATTCAACCAAACCCAGTTCTCGACCAAATCTGATTTTCAGATCAACAGCAAGCAGCGCCTGAGCGGATCGTTCGTTTACGTCGACCGCCCGCGCACTTTGCTCGATCAGGGCGGCCCGTGGGACTTCAGCGACCCGAACGGCGGACCACTGTCTCGCGCACGCCTGCAATGGGTGAGTTCACACTACGTGCGCCTGGCGCATGACTGGACAATTTCGCCAACTCTGCTGAACCACGTGACGGCAGGATACGGGCGCCAGATCAACCCGAGCACATCCAAGCACGTCGGCGAGGACGGAGCGGCGGCCCTCGGTATTTCCGGGCTGGCCGGATTCAATTATCCCCAGATCGACGGACTCAGCGGCGACCGGGTCGGTTTCCCGACGCTCGGCTATCAGGCCAACGATATCGGCGCCGGAACTGCTTATCAACTGGTGGATACGCTGAGCTGGATCCACGGCAAGCACTCGTTGAAGTTCGGCTTCGACTATCGCTGGAACGGACTGAACTGGCGCGTGGGCAGCGGACCCGGCCAGTTCGGCTTTAGCAGCGATGTTACCGGCTTGCCTGGATTCAACCAGACCGGTCACGGCTTCGCCAGCATGCTGCTCGGCGATGTCAGCAGCGCCAGCGTGCCGATCAGTTCGCCGGTTGGTTCGCAATTCCCCATGTATTCCTGGTTCGTTCAGGACGATTGGAAAGTCACCCGGAGTCTGACGGTGAACATCGGTATGCGTTGGGACTTCCAGCCGCAGGGCACCGAGAAGTATGACCGTCTGCATAATTTCAATCCGACAATCGTCGATCCGAACTACGGAGTACTCGGAGCGATTGAGTTCGCCGGCGACGGTCCGGGGCGCGATGGCAAGCGGATGTTCTATCCCAATTGCCTGAGTTGCACGTGGGCTCCCCGGCTCGGCTTCGCCTACCAGTTGCCGAATGTCGGAGTTTTCAAGAATACAACCATCCGCGGCGCGTACGGCATCTTCTATAGCCCTCGTCTTCCGGATGGATGGGACGGCGTGCCGTGGGGTAACCATCTGGGTTTCACGGCGACCAATACCGTGAATCAACCCTCGCCAAACACCCCTGCGTTCAATTGGGACAACGGGTACAACGGCGTAGTGAAAACCGCGACCCTGGATCCGTCGGCGGCCTACTCGATTTGGGGACCGGTAAGTTGGGACCCGAACGGTGGACGCGTTGGTTATACGCAGCAGTGGAACATCAACATCCAACGCGAACTGCCGGGAAGCATGGTGCTGGATATCGGCTATCTCGGCACGAAGAGTACGGGACTGCAGGCCAACGAGTTACGGAAGCTGAACCAGATTCCGACCAGCGCCTTAAAGTTGGGCGATATGCTGGGCCAGTGGATTAACGACGATGCCAGCATCCCAGCGGCAGCGAAGGCTCTGGGTGCTAAGTATCCTTATGGCAGTCAGGGCGACTGGATTCCGCTGTACCAGACGCTGACTCCGTACCCGACCGTCATCTACTGGAGCGATCTGTACAGTTGGAACAGTCCGCTCGGGTTTAGTAACTACCAGGCGTTACAAGTTCAACTGAATAAGCGCTTCTCCAAGGGCCTGCAATTCCTGTCAAATTACACGTTCTCGAAAAACCTGGGCAACATCAGCTCGGCTTTCGGCGACACGTGGGGCATGAACTACGGCCGGCCGATGGACTACTACAATTTGGCATTGGATAAGTCGGTGCTCGAATTCGACCAGACCCACATTGTTAAGATTGGCGCCAGCTATGAACTGCCTGTGGGGCGCTCGCGTCAAATCGGTTCGAACATGCCGAAAATCCTCGATTTCGTCGCGGGTGGGTGGACGCTGCAGTACATCGGCAACTATCATAGCGGCGAACCCATGGGTTTCGGCGCGACGGGCACACCCAACAGTAACTTCGCGACGAACCGGCCGATCATCAACAACCCGGACGGCAGTTCGCTGCTGAATTCGAGCTTCGATCCTTCGGCTTTCGACATGACGGACATTTCGAACGCCCGGGTGGGTAAGACCTATATCGAGACCTCTAAGATCATCGATCCTGCCACGATCGACCGCTATCTTCGGGGTAACTCGGCGCGCTTGCTGTCGCGACTTCGTAACTTCCCGACTTACTCGGAAGATACGGCGCTGCAGAAGAACTTCATGCCGCGTGAAGGTATGCGGATACAGTTCCGTGCGGAGGCGTTGAATTTATTCAACCGTCACCGGTTCAGCGGCATCAACACCGACCCGGCAAGCCCGTTGTTCGGACAGATCAGCGGCGTTTCCGACGATCGCCGCCAGATTCAGTTCGGCATTCGCGCTGATTTCTGAGGCCCGGAAACGCATGCGTTAAGGGGCCCTGCGCCTTCAGCGGCGTGGGGCTTCATTTTCATTCCATCGCTGTGATTCGCAGAAGGGTCCTCCGCGGTCAGTCTGGGCCTCACTTAACTCCTCACTTCGATCCGTTCAATCCGGGTGTTCGCGCCAACCTTTTGTAACCCGTTGCTGTCGGCGCGCCGATGCCGCATCGGTCAGCGCGGTTCGTCGATATCGAGATATCGATCAGAACCGACCTCGTTCAGAATCTGCCGCGCAGCTGAAGGCCAAAGCACTTCGACCTGCCGGATCCGGTTATTGGCGCCCAGGCCGAAGTGCGCCATCGGCTCGCTGGAACCTGCATAGCCCACCGACGTCGTGATCCGGTTCCATTGCGAGCCCGAATCGCTATCGACACGGACCATCGCGCCGATGCCTTCGCGATTGCTCCTATGTCCGTGAAGCCGGATATTCAGCCAGTGCTTTCCGGGATCGGAGTTGTTCATCAGGACAAGGGGCGATTCGCCCAGGCGTGTGACCACCGCATCCATGCGCCCATCGCGGTTGAAATCTCCGAATGCTGCGCCTCTATGGAACGCTTCGCCCGGCAGTGCCGACGGCACAAACGAGCCGTCACCGCGGTTGAGAAACATGAAATTCCGCTGCTTCGATTTCAGGCTCGACGTCAACTCCACGTTGTCGTCCACGTGGCTCCCCGCCGTGAAGATATCTTTCCAGCCGTCGTTGTTGAAGTCGAACATGCCCGTGCTCCAGCCGCCGAGCCGCAGACTCGGCGCCGCAATACCGGCCGATTGAGTCACCTCCGCAAAACGGCCTCGGCCAGTGTTGCGGAAAAGCGTGAAGCCCTCGTTCGACAGGTTCGTCACGAAGATGTCTTCCCAACCATCGTTGTCGTAGTCGCGGAAGTCGGCACCCATGGATGATGTGGCGCGACCGTCGCCGTTGTAGGCGACGCCCGCGGCCAGGGCGACCTCCTCGAATTTGCCGTTGCCGAGATTATGGAAGAGAAAACTCGGGGTCGTGTCGTTGGCGACGAATACGTCCTCGTATCCGTCGTGGTCGAAATCAGCGAATGCGACACCCATCCCCTTACCGCGACGTGCGCCGATGCCCGATTCGGATGACACGTCGCGGAAGGTGCCGTCTCCGTTATTTCTGTAAAGCGAGCTTGCAAGCGGCGAATAGTATTTCGGATGGCAGTACGCGCGATACCCCGGCCGCCGGTCGCCGCAGTAAGGCTCGTCTGCCGCGTTCCAGACTACGTAGCGAACGACGAAGAGATCCAGGTTCCCGTCGTTGTCGTAGTCGAACCAGCCCGCGGCGACGGCCCAGCCCTGATCTCCTCGCTTTAGTCCCGCTCGTGCGGTGACGTCCTCGAATGTCCCATCGCCGCGGTTCCGGTACAAGATGCTTTCGCGAACTCCGGTTACGAACAGGTCTGTACGGCCGTCGTTGTCATAGTCGGCCGCAGCGACACCCATCGAGAATCCCCGCCCGCCAACGCCGGCTTTCTCCGTTGTATCGCTGAACGTTCCATCGTGGTTGTTGCGAAACAGGCGGTTCGAAAAAGACGCATCCTTCTTTACCAGGTCCGGCGACGTTGCGCCGTTCGAAACGAAAATGTCCGGCCAGCCGTCGTCGTCGTAATCCAACACCGCCACCCCGGCGATCATCGTCTCCACCTGATGCTTTTCGCCGGTCGCGCCGTTGCGAACGATCATCGGCAACTCCGAACTCGAGAAGCTTACTGGAACATCGGCGACGGATTCACTCCGCGGCACGTTAGGAGATTGAGCCGCACGCTGGCCTAGTGCGCGGTTTAGTGCTTCTTCATTGCCGGAGCGACGAAGAACCGCGATGCTTTCGTCGACCCGTCCTTGGCGAAACAGGAATTGGCCGTATTCCGAAAGGGCATCGCTGTCGCCGCCGAGGGCCGCATTTTTCAGATGGCCTGCGGCGTCTTCGACATGGCCGAGGGCCTCGAGCGCGAGTCCGAGCCCGATCTTGATCCGGGTCGAATTCGGGAAACGGTGTAATGCTTTCTCGAGAACCGCGCGCGATTCTTCGTAGCGGCTCAAGGCCCAGTCGTTGCGGCCCAGATAATAGCAGGCGGTTTCATCTTCAGGAGCCAATTGACAGGCGCGCCGGAAAGGCTGGTCTGCCTTGTCGAATTGCTGTTGCGCTGCGTAGATCATCCCGAGCAGTTTGTAAGCGCCGGCGTTCTTTGGTTGCTCGTGAATGGCGGCGAGGGATTCGCGCTCGGCTGCGGCCCATTCCTGCAGCCGGAAGTGCTGCTGCGCCTTAGACAAGCTTTCAGGGTCCCGCGCCGAAGAATCGCCTGCGAGCCACAATGCTGCCGCGCTGCTTAGAGCCAACAACACGGCACGGCGTACGATTGCCCTGCGAATCACCCAACTCATTTGTATCGTCTGCCGCACGGGATCGCAAACACATGGGTTCTGTTCCATGGCGGTTTGTTGATGGTCTAACTCAGACGGGTGACAACACATTCGAAGAGGAGATCAAAGAGAAGATGATGTTGAAGGTGACATTCAGGGTATGGGCCGCCACGATGCTGCTCTCCGTTGCAGGTTGGGCCGATCATGGCAACGGGAACGGTAATCGGAACGCGGCATTTTCATCGGGGATTATCGGTTCGGTGCCGAACCAGTCGATTGCCGGCGTGACGAGCGGGGGTGCGCCGTGGGTGGTCCGCGAAGGCCACGCGAGGCTTCGCAGTAACGGGAAGCTGAACGTGGAAGTTGAAGGCTTGCTGATCACCGCCGGTGTGCTGGCTACCGGAAATCCGGTTCCGCAGAACCTGATCGGGACAACGGGTCCGGTGACGATGGTCGCCGCAAGCCTGGTATGTAACGGAGTGGTAGTGGGCAGCACCGCTGTCGCTCCGCTCAGTACTTCCGGGAACGCCGAGATGGAAGGGAAAGTCACGACGGCCGCATGCGGCTCGCCCACCGTATTGGTGCGGATTGCGCCGTCCACCTCAGCAACCGCGGCCGAACTCGGAGCGTTCATTGCGGTGAGCGGGACCGGGCCGGGCACTGGAGACGACGAAGATGACGACGATCGGGGCAACGACCGCAACCAACACGACAAAGGAGACGATCACGGCCCCAGGTAGGCTGCGTACGCCCCATTCTCAGCATCAGCATAATCAATAGTAGTTGTAGATCTGTTTGACTCTTGTTTTTGCTGTTCCATCGGCGTATAACCTTGTAGCCGTCTGGGGTACCCCGGATGGCTGGGAGGAGTATTCTGATGGAACAGCAAACAAGAAACGCGGTACTTATCGGCGCAATCATGGAGAAGGCTGAAGCCGATCCTGTTCTTCGGCGCCCAAATGCTGACTGAACCGGAGCGGGTGGCGAGCGAATACAAGGTCAAATTCGACGCTACCGAAATCGAGTACCTCAAGAAGGTTGGCGAGATCTATCGTCTCGTCGATGAACTCCACCGCATTGTGGTCGGACCTGGCCCGATTTACTACCCGGCACGACGATGGATGTCGGCGAAATTCGTGAAGGAAGCCACGGTGATGACCATCCCCAAGTGGCCGATCCCAATTGGCTATCCGATCGACCTCGAACGTCTTCGCGAGTTGCTGGAAATCGAGAGACTTCAGGCCAGGGCAACGGCTGCGAAATAACTCCAACGAATAAGCAAGGCGGGGCGAGGCGGCCGTCCCATGTTCCGATGTTCGGCGACGGACGCCGTCCAAGGACGGAAGGAATTCATGGCGAACGTACTGCTGACCACCAACTGCAATCTGCACTGCGCGTACTGCTTTGCCAGGAACGCGTGGCCGAGCAAGGGAACCGTTCGATGACGGGGGATGACGCGGTGCACGTGATTCGCTTCCTCAAAGCCTCGAATCACCGGCTCCTCCGGTTGATGGGCGGCGAACCAACCTTCATCCCCGGTTCCAGGATATTATGCGGCTCGGACTGAGTGAGGGTATGCGGGTGGACATTCTCAGCAATGCCACCTGGCCGGATGAGTGTAACCTGGGCGAGTTTGTCTTGGAGTTTGCGCGACAGGTGAGGAAAGCCGGCGCGCAGGTTCACATGGAGAATGCGGTTCCGCTTTGCATGTTCACGGCCGCGGAAGCCGGCGAGCTGATTCTGAACCGCGTGCTCGATCCATCCCAAAACGCCCGCTGCGAACCGATCGTGGGTCGGCCCCGATCTCAGCGTTTGGTGCTGCTTCTGCCTGTCGAAGCTGTGGAATCGGCGGCTCGACGAATTTGAAAACCTCGACGAAATCATAGGGTATTACCGCGAGTTGATGGCGCCCTACCAGTGCACGCTATATCCGCTGGAGAAGTGCGGTACGTGCGATCTGCGGGCTCTCTGGGGTTGCCAGGGCGGCTGTCTCAGCTACACGATCGCGCGGTATGGAGCGCACGCGGCTGGGGAATCTTCTGCCGGCGCCTGCGCCGGGCCGGCACCTCTGCCGGATACGCGCATCGCAATCGCTCCCGATGTTACGGTGCGGACGCATGAACTTCCGCAAACGTGTTTCAGCATTGTGCGAAACGGTAGCGCCGGCCCGATCGAAGTGGGCGCGGCGTTCGCGGGAGTGTTGAAACTCCTCGACGGTACGCGATCGGCCTCCGAGATTGCGGCCGCGTTTGTGGAAAGCACCGCGCCGGGCGATGGCACGAGCTCCGTAACGCGCTTTGTCCGACGCGCCGCTTCGGACGGCGTCCATCAGTTGCTCGCCGCAATGCGCAGTCAGGGCATCATCGTTGAACGAACGGCTTGAGGGGCAGGATTCTGCCACTCAATCAGAACGGCCGCATTCCGCGTTCCAGCGCTTCGACGAAGAAGTACTCGCCCCACATGACGGACTCGTCCACGCCGAGTTCCTTGTGGAGATGGTAAACGCCGCCTTTGAGTATGCCCTCCCAATCCGGGTCGCCTTTGGCCAGGTGCTTCTCGCACAGCGCTCGGAGAATGTGTTGTGCGGTGGACCAGTAGAAGTGTCCTTTGAGTGGATCGGCCACCAGACGGCATAAACGATGCAGCCCCGCCGCGACGATCGCCGCCGCCGAAGTATCCAGCAATGCACGGGCGTCCGGCGGGGCGTTGAAGTCCCATGGCGGAACGCCGTCCGTCGGAGCGTGAGAGATGTAGTAATCCGCGCAGGCCTCCGCGGTAGACAGAAAGCGCGGATCCCGTGTGTATTCGAACGAGGTGCTGAAGCCGTAGAGCGCCCACGCCAATCCGCGCGACCAGCAGGAATCGCCGCGGTAACCCTGGTGCGTGGTCTGTCGAAGAAACTCACCGGTTTCGATGTCGAACAAACCTTCGTGGGCCGTCGAACCGTCGCCCCGAACCAGGTACCTGCGGGTCGTCAGCGAGTGCCGCAGAGCCACATCCCGCAGCTTGCGGTCTCCCGTTTCCCGGGAGGCATAGAAGATGATGCCGACGTTCATCATGATGTCGATGAACAGCGAATTCTCGGCAACAAACGATCGGAGGTAGTGTCCCCTCTCGTTGAACCGCATTGCCAGCGTGCGCCCCGCCTCGATCAGCACGTCGTTCAGCTTGGCGTCGCGCGTCCAGCGGAACCAACGGTAGTACGTGGACAGGAAAATGAAACCGAGGTCGTGTACATCGCGGTCGTGCTTGCGCTGTTCCAGTGGTGTCGTATAGCGTATGGCATTCTCCCGCCAATAGTTCGCTTCCGCCGAATTCGGCTCGGCGCGGGCGTGAAAAATCCACATCATGCCGGGCAGGAATCCATCGCACCAATGAGTCCAGGCCGCCCCTTCGTGCTTCCACTTCCCGTCCTTGGTGTACATCGGGTAGTAGTCCGGGTGAACTTCGACGAGTCTGCGAACCTGCTCCTGCGCGAACGCGAACGAATCTTCAAACAGTCTGCCGTTGTCGGCTCCAAACCGTATCAAAGAGTTTCTCCTGAGAGACAGTGCGAGCCGTGGGACTTTCGGCTCAAACTACTACTTTCTCATTACTGGAGTTCGTTTGGGTGAGGGGCCGCGGCGGTACGGAGTTCGTCCTGGATTGTCGGGCGCGGCGCGGTATGGAGCCGGAGGCGAAATCCCGGACGGAGGTGTAATCGGGTGCTGCGGAACAACAGGCCGCGAATACGGGAACCGGAAGGATGCGGCTCGTAGCCGCGGAAGCTACGAATCGTCTGGCCGGGTGGCATGAAGCTCTCGCTCGCGAGAGTTGCCATCAAGCGGCCCTGCTGTGTGTCGGACTCAATCTCCGTGAACTGAAGGTCCACCAGCGTTGCACCGTTTCGCTGTTCGAACCGGAGAATTCGACCCAAGAGGTGCGCCCCTTTTTGGAACAGCACACGGTGCTTCTGTTTTATGTTCTGATCGAGCGACGCCGACACGGGATCGCCGACGGCGGCGGTTGTGGAATCGATATCGGTGAGTAGACGAATTTGGAAGTCAAGGTTTGCGGGCACCTCTACCACTTCTTTCACCGGCGGCAATGGACCCGGTGCAGCCATCGCGGCGGCGTTGTCCTCGGGCGCTTCAGCGAACCGGACAATCGATTCGCCCGTGTACTGCTTGCAGGAAGTGAATTGAGTGCGGTTGCGATTCTCATTGCCCGCAAGATCCGTCATCCGCAGTTCGGCTGCGACGGGCAGGAGAAATTCGGACTCGCCGATTTTCATGCGCTCGTAGTCCATCACATCGAGCGCCTTCGATACGCCGATCGAAGGAGGTATATCGTCCGCGATCACCTCCAGCCGAACAAGTTCGCCGCTCGACGGATCGGCCCAGAAGCTGCCGCGATATCCCACTACCGTTTCGGCGCCGCGTGCGCGAATGTGATAGCCGCTGAGCAGCAAGGGCACCACGAAATCATAGCGGACCGTCTGGCGCCCTCGCATTTCCGCTATTCCAACGTACTTGAATGTGGGTGCGTTCGACTGAAACACCGCCCGGGCGAACGTGGCGAAACTGCCGCTGCCGATGGCGCCGTCGTTCACCATGTCGGTCAAATCGGTTTCTTCAAATTTGTGAGCGCCGGGCCACGCGTACATTTCTTTGCCGTCCACCAGCGCCACTTCCAGCCGCAGCATGTCGTGCAGTTCGAACCGGTGCTTCGGGACGAGACGCTGAGAACGTTCCACCTGTTGAATGCAGGTGTAATCCGGCTGTCGCACCAGGGTCTGAGACATTCGTGTCTTAATTCGTCCCAGAGTTGCAAGATCCGGGGGCAGCTCGGCGGACTGCAAAACCAAGCTGGCCAGCAAGCAAGACCAGACTGGCACGAAACTCCGGTGCATGTTGTGAACTCTTTTTTATCACAGGAAATCTATGGAATCCAGAAGAAAAGCACGGTGGCCTACAATTCTTTAGAGAACGTTCGTTCCCGCTGCTGCCGCGCGATTCAATTGCGTGCCGAAATCTCGAATTCGGATACGCCATACCGCGAGTAACGCGGATCCGATCATCACGAGTGCGACGCACAATCCAACCCACAATCCGGGAGCGCCCCACTTCGCGTGGAAACACAGAAAGTAGCCCAGAGGCAGACCGATGAACCAGTAAAAGAAGAGGTTGCAGAGCATGGGAGTGCGCGTATCGCCCGCTCCGCGCAGTGCGCCGGCCGCAATGATCTGACAAGCGTCGAACAGTTGGAAAACGGCGGCGATTCGCAACAGCGCGGCGCTGCTGGCGATCACGCGCTCATTGTCGGTGTACAAGGAGGCGATCTCGCGCGGCAAGGTCGTCATCGTCACAGCGGAACATGCCATGAAGCTAACGCCCAGCGCGATGGCAGTCCATCCGGCACGCGACGCGCCTTCGGCGTCAGTTCGCCCAATTGCGTGTCCCACACGCACCGCCGCTGCCGAACTGATTCCCAGCGGGACCATGAACGTAACGCTCGCAACCAGCAGCGCGATTTGGTGGCCGGCCAGAGAAGTCGGATCGAGTTGGGCAATCAGCGCGGTGGCCACGCCGAAGATGGCGATTTCGAGAAAGACATGGGTCGCGGCCGGAAATCCGAGTTTGAGAAGCCGAACGACGCGCTCCCACTCGGGACGCGGCGGCACACGAAAGAGGCCCAACCCGCGCCGCCGGTCGAAGTAAATCAGAGCACCGAAGAGGACTGCGGCCATATACAGGCGTGACATCGATGTGGACCACGCCGAGCCATCGGTGCCCAACGCGCGAAGACCGAAATGCCCGAACATCAGGATCCAGTTACCCGCGAAGTTGACGATGTTCGCCGATACCAACGCGAACATCACCGGCTTGGCGAGCCCCATCGATTGCAGGTATCGCTCGAGGACGAAGTAGAGGAGCAGCGGCATCGTTCCCCAATTCAGAATGCGCGAGTAGCTGGCAGCCACAGGGGCCACTTGCGGATTGACTCCGAAAGCGGGCAACCCGGTGATCACCAGCAAATTTGCGACGACCATAATCGGCAGCAGCACGCACGTCAAAGACATCGCCGACCAAAGTGATTTGTGGCAATCCTGAATTTTGCCGGCGCCGAAAGATTGCGACACCATCGTGTCGAGCCCGAGCAGGATCGACCAGCCGTAGGTTGTGCAGGTGTAATAGACGATGCCGCCGAGGCTGACGCCGCCGATTGCGACAGCGCTGTTCGGCAGGCGGCCGACCATCATGGTGTCCACCACGCCCATGGCAATCCAGCCGAGTTCCGCAACGACCAGCGGCGCGGCAAGCGCGGTCATCGGACGGATCTCCTGGCGGATGCAATCCCGAATCGACACTCCTATCAGGATGCCATCAGAACCCTTTGTTAGAGTGAGAACGTGGATGGTGCCCTGATAGTCGATAAGCCGGAGGGTTGGACGTCGCACGATGTAGTGGCGAAGGTTCGCAGGCTTGCCAAGACGAAGCGAGTCGGGCACTTGGGAACGTTGGATCCCATCGCCACCGGTGTGCTGCCTTTGGTGCTTGGGCGCGCGACGCGGCTGGCTCAGTTCTTCAATCGCGACCGGAAGGTCTACGAAGGCGTTATTCGTTTTGGGTACTCGACCACTACCTACGATCGTGAAGGCGAGGCGACATCGGAACAGGTGCAGCCGGTATTCACGATTCAGAATCTGGAAGAGATTCTCGAGCGGTTCCGCGGAACTTTCTCCCAAGTGCCTCCTCCGGTATCGGCTAAGAAGATAGCCGGCACGCCCGCGTACAAGCTCGCCCGCAAGAATATCGCTGTGGAACTTCAGCCGGTGGAAGTGAGTGTGCACCTGCTCGAGTTGTTGTCGTTCACCGGTGACAGAGCAGCGGTTCGGATCGCCTGCTCGTCAGGCACTTACCTGCGCAGCATCGCCCATGATGTGGGACGATCCTTGGGCTGCGGTGCATTCCTCGAGTCGCTGCGGCGGACGGCATCGGGCGAATTTCGAATTGAGAGCGCATTACCGCTGGACGCGCTGGAGCGACTGAGCGCTGAAGGACGTTTCGGTGAGGCTGTTGTAGCTTCTTCGGAACTACTTCCCGCATTTCCAAACGAGTTGGTGGACCCGTTCACCGCGGGACAAATCCGTCAGGGACGCGACTTTCGCGTATCGCCGTTCCGGACTCGCGCCGCGAACCGCTACGTGAAGGCGATTACAGCCGAGGGCGACCTTGTGGCCATCGGCGAAGAGAAGCTCCCGAACGTGTACCACCCGATCCTCGTTTTTCAGACCGTGGAATGAACGAAGTTTAACACCGCTTTTAGCGTCCTTTCATTCCTGTCCGGTATGTTGTTAGTGGTGCCAGTCCTACCTGCAGTTTTCATAGCCGTGCTCTGTACGGCCATTACGCCACCCATCATTGCGCAGGAAGTCCCGAAGTCGCAAAGCGATGCGCCGCGGCCCACGGCCTTCTTTTCAGGAAACGTGGTGGAAGTCGTGGCCGAACACGTGACGGTTTCGCGGAGCATTTTAGGGAAGACTCCCGAGAAGCGCACGTTTCTGATCACGCCGGACACAAAGGTAGAGGGTAAGTTGAAGGAAAAGAGCCGGGTGACGGTGCGGTACTCCGCGGGCGACGAGGGCGATGTGGCACTTTCCATCCTGGTGCGGGACCGTCCGTCCAAAACCGACAAAAAGAAGTAGCTGGTACTTTGTCCACTTTTCCGTCTTGATTCCGCATGTTTGAGTGAACGCAAGCCCATTACGCGTTCCTCTCTGGCATGGCAAAGGCGCCCGGAGGCGTGACTGTACTCCGGGCGTCTATTTGTTTGCCCGCCCTGGCTTCGGCGCCGACGAGGATCTCGCGCCTAGAGAACGCTTGCGGAAAGGCAGAGAAACTCAACCATGGCAACCCCTTCGGAGTATGCGGATCGCTACCGGAATCTGAAAGTCGGCTTCGCTGAGGGCGACGTAACTGTCACCATTCAGCGTTATCACCTGGGAGATCCAGACGGCGAGGCGGACATACTGGTGCAGTCCGTCAAGGAATTCTTCGACTCGCACGTGAAGAAAGATCATACGTTCAAACTCGACTTGGTCGTGAACGGCAAACCGCTCTCGACAACTTTCATTGAGGTGAAGGGGCACATCGCCGCTCCGTTCTGGGGCAAGGGTTCGCCTGAGGATTGCCAGATCGCCGCACAACTGGCGGTGATGATGAAGCGGACCACCAGGGAGAACCTCCCGAGGTACTGCGACACGCACCTGGGGCTCGATTGCAGCGGTTTTGTAGGCAACTATCTCGTCCACGAGATGAACAAGACCGGCTTGGGGCCGAGCAGCGCGATGGACAAGTTCGTCGCGGCCGGCCAACCGGTTAAGGACATCAAAGCAATCAACCCGGCCAACATTCACGTCTTCGTCGAGGTCGATGACGATTTGAACGTTATCTCCGGAGGTAAAGCCGGCGCAGGACACATCGTGATCACCGAGCCGAACAAGTACACGCCCACGTCGTTCGTAGTGAATTCGTTCGGAGGCTTCGATCTGGGCTGGGCCAACAAGGGCGCGTACGGGCATCCAGCACTGTGGGCGGTGGAATCCACAGGTCCGCAAGGTGCGATTGGCTTGAAGGAGAGTTGGTACGCGATCAAACGGTCCGTTGCCACCAGGCGCCAGGTAAACCGCGGAATCTATGAAGTTTTCCGGGGCAGCAAGGGCGAGAATCTGAATTTCGAACTGGTCGCCTTCCCGCCGCCCAAAGCCGCCGCCAACTGATCGTCAGTCCTGGCCGCCCGATGCCGGTGGGTTCGATTGTTCGCGCGCGGCTTTGCGCTTGGCAACCCAGCCGTCCTTGATCACCTGGCGGCCCCGCCCCAACCCGAGCGCTCCCGGAGGAACGGCGTCGGTGATTACCGAACCGGCGCCGATATAGCTGTTCTCGCCGATTTCCACGGGAGCTACCAAGGTGGAGTTGCTGCCGACAAAGGCGTTGGCGCCGATCTTGGTGGGATTCTTCTTCACGCCGTCATAGTTGCAGGTGATGGTTCCCGCGCCGATGATCGCCTTTTCACCGATTGTCGAATCGCCCATATAGGCCAGATGACTGGCCTTCATACCCCTGCCCAACCGGCTCTTCTTCACTTCGACGAAGTTGCCGAGGTGGACATCCGGGCCAATGTGCGCGTTCATCCTTAGCCTGGCAAAGGGTCCGAGATCCGCGCCGTCTTCGACGGCCGAATCCGCGATGTGTGTAAAAGGGGCGATTTCTACGACGTTCCCCAGCGTGGAGTTCGAAATCACCGAACAGGAGCGGATGATGCAATCCTCGCCGATGGTCGTGGCGCCCAGTAAGCGTGTGAATGGTTCGAGGATCGTGTCGCGTCCGACCTGCACCTGGGAGTCGACGGTTACTGTTTCCGGCTTCTCGATGGTGACGCCGTCGAGCATCAACTCGCGGACCTTGCGTTCCCTGAGAATCCGGTCGACAGCCGCCAATTCCACACGGGTATTGATGCCCAGCAGTTCGCTGGCATCCTGGATTTCGAGGTTGCCGACTTTGTGTCCGCCCTGTGTAAGGATCGCGGCCATGTCCGTGAGATAGAATTCTCCAGCCGGATTATCGGGCCGAATCTCGTCGATATAATTCCAAAGCAGGTCGGAACGGAAGCAGTAAATGCCCGAATTGATCAACCGGACGATCAGTTCCTCGGGCGTCGCGGCCTTCTGTTCCACGATGGCGCGAACGTCGCCTTGTTCGTCCAACAGAACGCGCCCGTAGCCGGTCGGGTCGTCGAGTGTCGTTGTAATCAGCGTCGCCGCTTTGTCCGATCCGGCCTGCGCTTCCGCCAGTTTGGAGAAAGTCGAAGCGGAAATCAGCGGAGTGTCGCCGTAGCCGACTAGCAAGAAGCCGTCGTGCGGCACGAAGTCGCGGCACATCAGCAAGGCGTGTCCTGTACCCTTTTGTTCCGTTTGTACCGCGAACCGGACACCCAGCGGTTCCAGTACGGATTTCACTTTGTCCGCCTGATGACCAACCACCACGACGATGCGGTCGGGCGAAGTGACGCCCAGCGCGGCGCCGACAACGTGTTCCACCAGCGTCAGCCCGCCGGCCCGGTGCAGTACTTTGGCCCTTTTCGACTTCATCCGCGTGCCCAGGCCCGCGGCGAGAATTACGACATTCGTGTTCATGGAATGTTAACTGGCTCTTACCCGGAAGTGTTGCGCGCTGCCATGCTTGCCCGCACGCGACTCCGCCGCAAGACGGACAGCAATGGCGGCCGACAGTCCCGGATCGTGCCGTACTTTTTCATCTTCGCTCGCCACCGGCGCTTCCACTACCTTCAGTCCCATGCCTTCCAGTGTCTCCACGTCGTTGACCACGGGGCGAGCCTGCTGCCGGGCGTACCTTCTTAGCAGCGGCGCATGGATCTCCGCCGTGTTGACGATGATGCAATCCAACAGCGGCATCCCGGCATGGTCGTAAATCGCGCGAACGTGGTCCGAAGCCAGGAATCCCGTGGTCTCGCCGGGCTGCCACATCAGGTTGCAGAAATACGCGCGGATGGCACGGGCGGAGCGGATTGCATCCGGAATGCCGTCAACCAGCACGTTCGGTATCACGCTGGTGAACAACGATCCGGGTCCGAAGGTGATGAGGTCGGCGCGCGCGATCGCGTCGAGCGTGGCCTGGATCGGCTTGCAGCGTTCGGGCTGTAGTTGGATGCGTTTGATGCGGCTCCGGCTCTTGCTGATGCGGGTTTCTCCGCGCACGACCGACCCGTTTTCGAGTGTTGCCGCGAGAGTCACATTATCTGCGGTAGCGGGGAAGATTCGACCGGCGATCGCGAGTACTTCCGAGGACATTGCCACTGCATCGGCAAAATCTCCAGTCAGATCCGAAAGCGCCGCCAGAAACAAGTTCCCGAAACTGTGCCCCTTTAATCCCCGGCCCGAAGCAAACCGGTATTGAAAAAGACGCGCGAGCAGGGCTTCGTCCTCGGACAAGGCGACCATGCAGTTACGGATGTCGCCCGGCGGCAGAATGTCGAATTCCCGCCGCAAACGTCCCGAACTTCCACCGTCGTCGCTGACCGTGACGACCGCCGTTATCTCGATGTTCGGCTCCAGCGTGCCGGTAGGAATGGTGTACCGTTTCAGGCCGCGCAGCAGCGTGGACAGACCCGTTCCCCCACCAATAGCCACGACGCGAAGCGGGTTCTGAGAACGTTCGGTCAGTACGCCTCCAATCACATAGTAGGATCGCACGTTCGCGGCGCAGTGACGAGGTCCATTCGTCGTGGTACAAGCACCGCAGTCGCGCTCCGGGTACCAGGATCGATGGATCGTGAACACACGGGTAGCGCGGTGGTTTTGAGGACGGGATTGGGTGGAGGATTACACGGATTGATCGTCTTCTTCGTACACGCTTACAGGTTCGAGATCCTCGGCTTCGAACACCTGGTCGCAATCGAGGCACCGGACGTAATCCACGCCGTCGCGCCTCGCTAGCCCTACCTTCGCATCAAAGTTAAGTAAATCCGGGTTTTGGGCATCAATCATGTACGAAGAGGTCGGCTAGTCATACATGAAAGAAGTGTTGGCATCCAGCGGTCGAGGTCGAAGATTTTCACCGCCCGGCGCTGTTGGGCTGTCAGGTCCGGTGCAAGCATCACGGTCGCCCGACGCCCCGGCCCGCGCGTCGTCGTACGCACCAGGGTCGCGCGGACTTCGGCTAGCTCGCCCATCATCGCGAGGGCGGAGTTGCCTGTTCCAAGCGCGATCTTCGCCAGACTCACAAGCATCAGCCCAAGCACAGTGGCAAAGGTATGCAGACGTAGCGACCCGTCCGCCCACTGATGCGACGGTCCCCAGGGCACCACGCCTCCCTTCTTGGCCCGGCGGAACAGTTCTTCAACGTTCCACTGACCACGGAACCCGTGCACAATCCGGCCCGTGCTCCACAGGTGTTGATCCGTGCACAGCACCCGCCGTCCGAGCCGGGTCTTCTCCAGTTGGCGGCGCAACGCCGCATCTACATGCCAGCGTAAGGTCGGATTGGTGTCGCCTCCGCCGACCTTCGTCACCACGAAGTTCGACAAATGTTCGCGGGCAAGCGTCTTCTTTATCCGTTGCTCCAGGCTGCTGCGCGAGATGCGTTTCGCTTGCACCAGTCGATCCAGTTTGCCTAACTCCGCCTTCGCTTTGCGCAACGCCACCGCAATGCCACGTTTCTGACCCGCCAGCAGTTCCTGGCTCTCCACCACCACCAGCGTGCGGTCCAGTTTGCCGACCTTCGCTCGCACGCGCGCCGCGCGTACTTCGCTCAGTTTGCCAGTCAGCCACTTCATTGCACCTCGCTTGGCCGCCATCTGCAGCGCCTGTTCCGCAGCCGCATGTCCCAGCGGTAACGAGATCAGGCTGTAGTAGCCGGCCACGTCCAGATCCAGTTCCAACTGAGGACTCCAACTTCCGCCATCCCGCACCAGCGTCCGCTGCGCTCGTGGACGTCCCTCCCCCTCGTCCAGCGACTGGTGTAGCGCACTCAACCCATCCAGGCAGTCACCCAGCACGGTTTGATCCGAACTGTTCCCCGAATAGGTCCGGTATAGCAACGGCACGTGGCCCGTCTCGCTGACCAGCACGCCAAGCCCAACCACGCGCAGATCACGCCGTTTGCTCTTAGCATGCCCGCGACGCGCCAACTTGCCGGGTGTTACCGTCGCGATGTGGGTGTCGAAGTTGGTTGTATCGAACGCCAGCACGTCGGCTGAAAGCTCGAACCGGGCCACCGCCGCTTTCGCAATAGCTACCTGCGCTTGCTCTAATTGCTCATCACTGACCTGCTGGGCCACCCGATGGTATGCCTGTCCGCTGAATGCCGAAGATGGCAGACACGACAAGCGCGGCACGCTCTCATCCAGAAACTCCGCCAAGTCCCGCTTGGGTCCGGGCGAGCACGCCCGCTGGATGGCGACCGCCACAGCCAACTCGCCGACAGAGGGGCCGTCCTTGGCGCCCAGGTTGCCGCATGCCCGGTCGATGTGGGTTATCAGATCGAGTTGCTCGGCGACCCAAATCAGAGCGCCGACATCCCCAACGGCACGCGTACCCACGGTTCGCGTGGCGGCGAGATCGGCGACCGGCGCCGCTGTTGCCGGGCCAAGCACAATCTGGCGCGCAACCGAGCGACCACGGGCCGGGTCCCACACCGACTGGGCCGCGATACGATAGCGGCAGCCATTCACATCCCGTTCGAATACATGCATATCTTTCATGTAGCACATATTCGAGGCGAAAGCACGCGCTGACCATCTCTTACAGCACTGGAGCCACCGACAATGCCCTTTTGCCGTTCAGGAATGCGAAGGTAGGGCTAGCACTTCTGTTCTCTTATGGTCGCAGAGCGGCATACCAGAAAAAGATATTCCCTTATTCTATTCAGCATGGTTCGGAAGTCAAGCCCCTTTTCTCAAAGAATCTGGTACTTTCTTTGCCAGAACCCGGCAAACTCATGGAATTAGCCCGAACGGATGCGTGAACCGTCTCCGTTTGCGCCACTTTCATGGAATCTGCGGTGTCCGGTTTCCGTGCGTGCTGCCGGCCGGCGGACAGTCACTGTTAGAGTGTGCTCTCTCTCGCAATTGAACCCGTCAATCCCGATGGAGGTAACTATGGCAGATCGTACAAATAAGCCACAAGAAGAAAGTTCGACGGGACAAAAAAGCCAGCAGACCCAGGTTGCCCGGCATCAGCACCTCGATCCGTTCTTCTATCCTTTCGGCGGAGGACTTCTCAGCGCGAGCCCGCTCTCGATGATGCGCCGTATGTTTGACGACTTCGATCGGATCTGGGGCGGCTTCGGGACCGAAGGAGGGGAGCGCGGAATGCAGGCCTGGTCGCCCGCCATCGAAATTTCTGAACAGAATGGAGCGTTGGTCGTTTGCGCGGAACTCCCCGGCTTATCGAAATCCGACGTTCACGTCGAGGCAACCGATGATGCGCTAATCATCGAAGGGGAGCGGAAGCGCGAGGAACAGTCCGAAGAAGGCGGGATTCGAAGAAGTGAACGGTCGTACGGCCGCTTTTACCGCACGATACCGCTGCCGGAAGGCGTGCGGGCGGAAGAGGCGAAGGCGAAATTCAACGATGGCGTCCTGGAGGTTCGTATGCCGATCTCCAAGCCGGAACCGCAGCGTAGGCAGATTCCGCTAGAGGGCGAGACCCCTGGTCAGGGCGCAACTTCGAAGCAGCGGCAGCCCCAACAACAGCCCGGCGGAGAGGAGCAGAAGAAGTAAGCCCTCACCTCCGACACACCGTCGCCCCGTATTCCTCAGAGTCCGCAGCGCGGGCTCTGAGGGTATTCGCACGCACAAACGAGCAACAAACGTGTTCGCTGGACTCGATGCGGTAATCTGAGTTCGATGGCCATTCAATTCGATTCCAAGAACCTGCTCGCCGAAATGGTTGGCGAAGAAAACGGAATTACCAAAGCCGAGCTGAAACAGGCAACGCCGCAGGCCTTAGCGGCAGTGGACAGTTCCCGCAAGCTGTATGAGCAGGGACTGTACGGATTCCCCGATCTTGCAGGCAACAAGGAAATCGTGAAATCGATCCTCGCGTACGCGGAGGAAGTGCGCGGATCATACGACGCGGTTTGTGTGGTCGGTATCGGCGGCAGCGCGCTGGGAACCTGGGCCCTCGACTGCGGCCTGCGCGGAACCCACCCGGTTCAGCCGGCGTTCTCCACCAAGAATCCACGCCTGGTGATCCTCGACAACGTCGATCCGTCCTTCGTTGGTGCCGCGCTCGCCTCGATGAACCCCAAGAAGACACTGGTGGTTGTGATCGCAAAATCCGGTTCGACGGCCGAGACGATGGGGACGTTCCTCATTGTGCGCGACTGGCTGGAATCGAAGGGCGGCCGCGGAGCGTCTCGGCGAATAGTGGCAGTGACCTCGGAAGGGCGCGGCGACCTCAAGACGCTCGCCACTGCGAACAGCTATCCGACTTTTCATTTGCCGGAGAACGTTGGAGGCCGCTTCAGTGTATTTTCCGCAGTCGGATTAGTGCCCGCCGCGCTCGCTGGATTCGATATTCGCAAACTGCTGGTCGGCGTCGCGAAGATGACCAAACAATGCTGGCAGCGCGACATCAACAGCAATCTCGCCCTGCGCGCCGCAATGATGCACCACCTCATCTGGACCCGCAAGAACAAATCGATCCAGGTTGCATTTCCGTATTCCAACCGTTTGTGGGGAACGGCCTTCTGGTTCCGTCAATTGTGGGCGGAGTCGCTCGGCAAGGCTCGGTCGCGCAGTGGGGCCGAGGTACACGTCGGCCAGACACCGGTCGCGGCGCTGGGCACAACCGATCAGCATTCGCAGGTGCAGTTGTATATGGAAGGGCCGAACGATAAGGTGTACACGTTCTGGTCCGTGGCCCGGCAGCCGGACCTTGGCCGCATTCCCAAAGTGACTTTCGGGATGGAGGCGTTCGACTATCTCGGCGGTCAGACTCTGGCCAAGCTGATCGATGCCGAACGTCGCGCCACCGCGGCAGCACTTACCGAGAATCGCCGGCCGAACTGTACCTTCATTCTCGACCGCGTCGATGAAGAACATCTGGGCGCGTTTCTCCAGTTGATGGAATTCGAGACGGCCTTCATGGGCGAACTACTCGACATCAACGCGTTCGACCAGGAAGGCGTTGAACTGGGCAAGAAGTTCACGTTCGCGCTGATGGGCCGCAAAGGCTATCGCGAATATAAGGATCGCTTCCAAAGTTACGAAGCGCGGCGCGGCAAGCTCGCCTGAACGACTTGCGATAATCGTAAGATGCCGGCAGAGGTTCGTCATTCAGTTTGCGCGCTGGATTGCCCTGACACCTGCGCGTTGCTCATCAATGTCGAGAACGGAGCCGGATCTCGCCTGCGCGGCGATCCCGATCATCCGGTGACCCGCGGATTTCTGTGCGGCAAGGTGGCCAAGTATCTCGAACGCGAGTATTCACCCGACCGGCTGCTGTATCCGTTGAAGCGCACCGGAGCAAAAGGTGAAGGCCGGTGCACGCGCATCTGTTGGGATGAAGCGCTGGATACCGTTGCGGCTCGCCTGAAGTTGATTGCCGGAGAGTTCGGTCCGGAAGCCGTGCTGCCATACAGCTACGCCGGAACCATGGGCCTGCTGAACGGTTCGGGGATGGACCGCCGGTTCTTCCACCGGCTAGGCGCATCGCGACTCGACCGCACCATCTGTTCATCGGCGGGCAGCGCCGGACTGATGGCGACGCTCGGATTCCGTTATGGGACCGAGCCGGAACAGTTCCGGCACTCGAAGCTGATCATCGCCTGGGGCGCGAACATTTTCGGCACGAACGTGCATCTCTGGCCGTTCATCCTCGAGGCTCGGCGCAACGGCGCGCGACTCGTCGTCATCGATCCGGTAACAACTCGCGTGGCGAAAATCGCGGACCGGCACTATGCGCCATACCCTGGAAGCGATTTGGCGCTCGCGCTCGGCTTGATGCATGTCATCATCCGCGAAGGTCTTCACGACGCGGATTATATCGAGCGCTACACATCGGGCTTTTCGCAGTTGGAGGCGCTCGCGGAAAAGTACACGCCGGAACGGGTCGCGGCACTCACGGGGATTTCCGCAGAGAACATCGCAGCACTAGCCCGCGAATACGCGACCACGCGCCCCGCGGCGATTCGTCTCAACTATGGCGTTCAGCGCAGCGAAAGGGGCGGATCCACGGTTCGCGCCATCACCGCGCTGCCCGCGCTCACGGGTTCCTGGAAGGAGGTTGGAGGCGGGCTGCAACTCTCCACTTCTCAGGCGTTTCAGTTCAATCGGGCCGGAATGGAAATGCCCGAGCTTGGCCCGCCGGCGCGTACCGTGAACATGGCGGAGCTCGGCAAAGCCCTGACTACGCTCGACGGCCCGCCGGTGAAAGCGATCATCGTCTACAACTCGAACCCCGCGGCGATTGCGCCGAATCAGAACCTGGTGTTGCGCGGCCTCGCTCGCGAGGATCTTTTCACGGTTGTGCTGGAACAGTTCCAGACCGACACCGCCGATCATGCGGATATAGTTCTGCCGGTGACCACGTTCCTGGAGCATACGGATCTTTATCTCGCCTACGGGCACTATCATCTTCAACTCGCGCGCCCGGCGCTGCCGGCTCCCGGTGAATGTAAATCGAATGTTGAGATCTTCCGTCTCTTGGCGGAACGGATGGGTTTTGATGATACGTGTTTCCGCGATACGGAAGACGAGATGATCCGGACGCTGCTTGCCTCGGGGCACCCGTTCCTGGACGGCATCACGCTCGAACGGCTCGACCGAGAGCATTCGGTAAGGCTGAATGTTGCGGACGCCGATGCGCCATTTCTGCCCTTTGGAGAAGGCGGGTTCGGCACTCCATCCGGCAGGTGCGAGTTGGGCGCCGAACATCTCGAGTACACCCCGCCGGCCGAATCGCGATTGGGGGATGCGGAGCTACGCGCGCGCTACCCGCTGGAATTCATCTCCTCGAAGAACGACGACAGCATGAACTCCACATTCGGCCACCGCTCGGGTGTCGATGCGCAAACGAGCCGGTTGTGGCTGCACGAGCAGGACGCACGCGCACGCGGAATAGCAACCGGCGACCTGGTGCGGGTGTTCAACGAGCGAGGCAGCCTGCGACTGACGGCCGAGGTGGACGGAGGTGTACGCGCCGGCGTGGTCCGGGCTCCCGCCGTACGCTGGAACAAGACGGCTCCTGACCGGCGGAACCCAAACGCCCTCACAAGTGATCGTCTGACGGACATTGGCGGCGGACCAGTCTTCTACAGTTGCCTCGTCCAGGTCGAAAAATGCGGAGACTGACAAATCCACTAATCGCTCTTTTTCTGATTGGACTGTGCGCGCTGGCTCCGGCCGGCTGCAAGCGAAAGAAGCGCCCGGCGCAAGCAGCCGACGAAGAACCGGCGGGACTGGCAACCATGGTGCACGCCGCCGATCCACGAACCGCAACCCAACTCGTGCGTGGATTCCACAACGTCGAACAGAATGCTTGGCGTTGGACCGAGGGGAAGTTCGCCGTGGTCCTCAAACCTCCGGCCGGCGCGGCGCAAAAGGGCGCGATCCTCGAGTTGAAGTTCGACATCCCCGATGTGGTCATCGAAAAGCTCGGCTCCATCACTCTGAGCGCTTCGTTGAATGGACGTCCACTGCCGCCCGAAACCTACACGAAAGCCGGGCAATATACGTACTCCCGGGAGATCGCTCCCGGTATCCTCTCGGGCGATGGCGCGAACGTGGAATTCACCCTGGATAAGTTTCTGCCGGCGAATGCGCAGGATCAGCGCGATCTCGGAGTCGTTATGAGCATGGTCGGCTTCGAAGCTCGTCAATGAAGGTGGGTCCAGCGGCCTCACCCGCGACATCCCGTTCCGTTGGACGGGTGTGGATCGCGTGGCTGGCGCTTCCGCCCGCGGTTTGTCTCCTGGTCTATTGGGTCGGCCTGAACACCGGATTCCTGATGGACGACTTCGCGTGGCTCGGTCTGCGGCTGGAAATCTATAAGCCGTCCGATATCCTCGGCGTACTCCTCAGCCCGCGAGCGCAGGGGACGGTCCGCGTTCTCAGCGAACGTGTGTTCTTCGTAGTGTTCTCGCAATTGTTCGGACTGGATCCGCTTCCATTCAAGCTCTGGATGTTCGCTACGCAGTGCGGGACTCTCGTGCTGATGAGCCTCGTCACGCGACGGCTGACGGGTTCGCGGGTGACTGCGATTGCGGCACCGTTGATCTGGACGTTTCACGCATCGCTCACAACGCCACTGTCATGGACCTCCGGTTATAACTACGTTTTGTGGGGATTCTGTCTGCTGGCAGCCTTCTATTCCTTCCTACGATATCTTGAATCCGGCGGACGCAAATGGATGGTCATGCAGTGGGCTGCTTACCTGGCGGGATTCGGCGCGCTGGAGTTGACTGTCGTGTACCCTGCGCTGGTTCTGCTGTATTGCGCATGTTGTGCGCGCGATCGATGGCGCATGGCCATTCCGCTATTCGTTCCAGCCGTTGTCTTCACGGCGCTCCACTTCACACTAATTCCGAAGACCGGCGACGCGCTGTACCGAATGTATTTCGATGCCTCCCTGCTCGCGACCTTCGGCGATTACGTTGCGCAGGGGTTTGGGCCGAGCGGAATGGGCGCCGTCGTCGGGAACCATTGGGCGACCACCGGCTACATCATCACCGTTGCAGGCGCCGGTGCACTAACATGGTTTGTTGCACTGCGGATCTGGCAGCGCGACTGGCGGCCGCTCTTCTTGCTCGGCTGGTTCGTTATCACCCTGGCGCCGGTTCTCCCGCTCAAGAATCACCGGTCCGACTATTACCTGATGGTTCCAGTGATGGGCCTGGCGATGCTGGCTGCCTGGGCTTTCGGGCGCGCCTGGCAGGTCCACCGGCTGGCGCGCATTGCGGCGCTCGTGATTACAGCGTCATATTGTGCGGCCATGAACGCCGAGACCCAGACGCTGCTCGCATGGCGCTATCAACATAGCGAGCGCCTGCAAGCCGTTCTCGAGACTGTCGCTGCGACATGTAGGCTTCATCCCGCAGCGATAGTGCTGCTCGATGGCGTCGACCCGGATCTCTATTCCTCGGGCTTCAACGATCAGCCGTTTCGGATGTACGGTATCCCGAAGGTGTTTCTTGTCCCGGGCGCGGCGCAGATGTTGCGCGAGCGCGCACCGAATCTCCGCGGCCTCGAAGCGTACACCATCGCAGCGGCGGATGCAGCGGGAGCGCTCGATCGGAAGAAAGCGCTCGTATTGAAGGTCTCCCGCAACCGCGTGCAAAACATCACAGAGGTCTACCGTCAGGAATTGCGGGTGGAGTACGATCCGAGAGACCAGCGCCGCGTCGATGTCGGAGTCCCCGGCGCCGGAGATCGCCTGGGACCGGAATGGTATAGCGCCGAGAATGGTTTTCGGTGGATGCCCGCCTCCGCCACCGTACGGCTGGCGGGTCCCCGCAAACCCGGCGCATCGCTGCATCTGGTGGGATTCGCCCCCGCCGTACTCTTCGCCAATGGCGGGCCGATAGTATCCGCTCGCGTTGCTGAGGCGTGGCTCGGCTCCGAACGGTTAACGAAGCCGGGGGAGCAGTTCAGTCTTGAGTTTCCGCTGCCGTCATCGTTGGTCGGCAGGTCCGATGTGGAAATAAAGGTGGCGGTCGATAAAACATTGGCGGCGGCCGACGGCCGCAAACTGGGACTGATTTTTGGGGTGTTCGAGATTCGCTGAGAGCGGCTACTGTGGCACGCGCGAGTCGCGGGCGCCGAGAGCGACAACGCCCCAGGGCCCCTTACCGGCGGGGATTTTCTTGACCACCGCGTTCGTCGCGACGTCGATCACCGCTACTTCATTGGTCGGTCCGTTCGCGGTGAAGAGCGTTTGCGCATCCGGTGATAGGGCAATCCCCCACGGACGCCCGCCGACTTCCACCATGCCTACCGGCTTGTTCGAACGCGTATCGATGGTGAAGATCCTGTGCCCGCGGCCCGTACTGACGAAGAGCTTCTGGCCGTCAGGCGCCATCAGCACGCCCATGGGCTTCACCACACCCGGCTTGCCCAACTGAATCGTTCCGATCATCTCCTGGCTGGCGGTATCCACCATCACGACGCTGCCGTCGTTCTCCGCGTTTACGTAGGCGCGCGCGCCATCCGGCGTGAACGCAATCGAGCGCGGGCGGTGTCCCACCTTGATCGTGTTCGTGATCTTCCGGGCGGCCAAGTCGAGTACCGACACTGTGCCGTTCTCCTCTGAGGTCACCCAAACAGCTTTGCCGTCTGGTGTTGCTTTGACTCCTTCCGGCTGAGGGCCGATCAGAAACGACTGCTCCACTTTCCCTGAGGCAACGTCCACAATACTCAGCGCGGAGTTGTCCTCATTCGATATGTAGATCTTGTTTCCGTCGTTGCTGATATCGAAATTCTCGGGGTCCGAGCCCCCGTGAATGATCCGCACCAATTTGTGCTGCGTGACATTGAAAACGCCGATTCCGTCGGCGCTCTTGTCGGGCGGCGGCAGCGTGCTCTCGTCCACATCGGGGCCGCCGATCGGAGTGCCACTCAGGGCGACGTACAACGTCTGCCGGTCGGGACTCACGTGGATTCCTCGCGGGCGCTTCCCCAGAGGCACCGTGGCAACTGCGGTCATCATCGACGAATCGATGATCGTCATGTCGCCCGATACTTCGTTGGTCACGTACACCCGATAACCACCCGAGCCCGCAACCTCGTTCGCCCGGTGTGAGCATCCGGCGGACACGAGCAGCGCTACGCCGAACAGCGTCGCGATACGCATGGGACTATTCTCCCTTGAAACCGAAGTCGGCATGCACCGCGCCAGCGGGAGGCACGGTGATTCGTCTCTCCTCGGTGCCGAATACTTCGTGCCAGACACCGACGACATACTCACCCGGCGGCAGATTCCGGATCTCGTATTTGCCGTTTCTGCCGCTCACGGCGAAGTAGGGGTGATCCACGGCTCCGATGTAGGCGCGCATCCAGCTATGGATGTTGCACTTCACGCGGATCATCACCTCGGGTTTTATGAACCTTCTGGACAGCGGCGCATCGCCCTCGCCCTGGCTGTGATTCCATTCCCTGTTGACCTGCGCCAGCGGATGGATGTTGTGCGTCACCGGATCCGAATTCGTCACCTTCAACGTCTGTCCGGTCTGTATTCCGAGTATCCGCGGTTCAAACCAGCAGCCGTGTTGATCGAGCACGGCGGGTGTCGCCGGCGGTTCGAAGAACTTTCCTTCCAACCCGCTCTTCACATAGATGAACGCGTTGCCAACGTCACCGGCCGCATCGACCACCACGGGGCCGTCGTATTGGCCCGTTTTGTGCGCCTCAACGCACTGAGGGTCTTCGCTCATGTCCACGCGTACCGGCGCCGGCTTCCGTCCGTGGAACGTCACTGTTCCGCTGATGCTCGCCGCGGTAGCCGGATCCGTTTTGAAGTAATTCGGGCGGGGGTGCTCCGCTTCGCGTTTCGATGGCGCAGTCGAACACGACGCGAGCAGCACCGCGGCCAAAGCGAACAGGGCCCGTTTCATGGTGGCGGCCCGCTACCCGCCGGCATCTCACCGGTGAGCGATTGGAGAAAGGCCACGAGGTCGTCTCGATCGCCCCCCGTCAGGCGAATCTTTCTTATCTCCGGGTCGAGGTTCGGATTCGAGTTGCCTTCGCCGGCATAGAAATCCACGACCTGCTTCAGTGTGCGAAGACTGCCGTCGTGCATGTACGGTCCGGTGATTGCCACATTCCGCAATGTAGGCGTCTTGAAGACGCCTCTGTCGCTCTCGACCTTCGTTTCGGAGTATCGTCCCGCGTCCGTAATTTCGCCCTCGCCGTCAACGCCTACGCCGATGTTGTGAAATTTGCGGTCCGTGAAGAGCGCGAATCTTTCGCCGATCGCGTGACATATCGCGCAGTTGCCTTTGTTCGAATCTGTAAAAACGGCAAGTCCGCGCAGCGCTTCAGGGCTGAGCGCGTGCGTATCTCCCCCATAGCGGTAACGATCGAAGGGCGAATTCCCGCTGATCAGCGTACGTTCGAAACTCGCAATCGCTTTCGTCAGCCTGCCCATCGTCACTTGTCCCGGACCAAACGCCTGCTCGGAAGCCGCTTGGTACGCCGGGTCAGCAGCCACCTTCGTTACGCAGACCTCGTGCGCCAGATTCATTTCGATCGGATTGGCGATAGGGGCTTCGGCCTGTTGCTCCAGGTTCCTCGCCCGTCCATCCCAGAACAGAACGCTCGAGTAGGCTGCGTTCAGCACCGTGGGCGCGTTGCGGGTGCCGAGCTTTCCGCCGACCCCCGATGAATGCGGGCGGCCATCGCAGAAGCCGAGTCGCGGGTTATGACAGGAGGCGCAGGCAATCGTGTCATCCGCCGAAAGACGCTTATCGTAGAAAAGCCTTCGTCCCAGTGCAACGGTTTCGGCAGTCGGTGGATTATCGGCCGGAGCTGCAACAGGCGGCAAGCCGAGCGGGGCCGGTATCTTCAACGGAGTTCCTCGTGGAACTTCGGAAGGGTGCGTCGAACAACCGGCGCACAGGGCCAAAACCGCTAAAAACATTTCCGGGCCAGCGAACAGCTTCATCCGTTCAGAACGTAATGCGGTCCTTCTTCGATTCGATCTTATCGGCATCCATCAGCGGAACCTGCTTGAGGTCGTCGATGGATTTGAATTCGCCGTGTTCCTTGCGGTACGCGATGAGCGCCGCAGCTTGCGAACGCCGCAAACTCAAGCCGCTTTCGAGTTCGATAGCGGACGCCTTGTTGACATTGATCCGCGGGATGTCCTCGGCCGGATAGTTCTTGGCGAGGTAGTCGAGCACGAGCTTGTACTCTTTGTCGGTGCTCTTCATACCGAACGCGGACATCTTGGAAAGTGTCTGGTTCCAGGCATCCCGATCCTGCCTTAAAGAAATGGAGCGCGCGAGTTCATGACATTGTTTGCAGAGTTTCTCCAGCTCTGCCCGGCCCGGTCCGTCAGGAAGCTGCTGTGCCGGCGCGAGCACGGCGAGGGCAGCGAGCCAAAGGACGTATCGCATCATTATCTTCATTCTAGTGCTCGATCGGGAATCCGAACGCGTACTGCGTGCCATCATAAGACGCGACATACACACGTGTTCCCCCAGCCGCGAGAGCGCCGCTGTGTACGAACGAGGTGATCGTGTCGCCGCTGTTCCACAGTTCTTTACCGCTCAATCCGTCGAGTGCATAGAGGACGGCCTTGCCCGACTTCTGGACTCGTTCGCTCACGCTGACATTCGGATCGTTCGTGCGGTATTCGCCGCTCGAGACCGCAAACACCACGCCGTTCACGACGATCGGCGGAAGCGGCGAGGTCATATCGCGAGACACCCAGCCGCGCTCGAGCGCCGGTTTCCCGTCCTTGTCCACGACCTTCCAGGCGACGATGGCTCCGTTCTTCAACTCTCCGCCCGCGGCTTTGAATCCGGCTTTGTCAGCGGCTTCGCCACCCGCCGGCGCCAGAATCCAACGAGTGCCGGCCGCGTCCTGCCAACTCGCCAGCGCCCCCGCGGCGTAGGCGGTTGAAGAGAAGGCGTCGCTGCGCGCGAGCGGTTGTTCGGTGTTCAGGGACGACGTGTCCAGCAAATGCAAACGGCCATCATCGGTGGTGACAGCGATCAGGTCTTTGTCTTTATAGTTGAAGATCACGGGCGTCGACGTGAAGCTCGCGTCGGGCGATTTGTAGATGGCCAGAGTCTCGAGCTTCTTCGGCGATAGCGCAACCAGATCGTGACCGGCGGCGACGTAGAGCTTTCCGTCGGGGCCGATCGCAGGACCGGCGGTTCCCGCCACTTCGCTCGACGCTTTCCAGTGATTCACTTTGTGAGTGCCGAGATCCATCGCCCAAACTCCGTTGCCTGCCGCACCGCACGATCCGGTGGTGGCGACGTACACGCTGGAGTCGTAGGAGATGAGCCCGGTCGCATTCGCGTCAGGCGGAACGAACGGGATACCTGGGTCCGGCTCGTTGCCGTTCGAAACCCAAAGTAGGTGCAGCTTGCCGTCGCTGCTGAGAACCATCGCGTACTGCACATGGGGTGCGAAGGGATTCTCGGGTGGCGCCGCGGTGCCCCGAGACGGCTTCACCGGTTGTGGCCGCGGGGCGAATTCTCGCCTTGAGGCCAGCGCCGCTAATACCACCGATCCTTGATGCGGCTCCCCGACGCCGGACTTGGCCGGAGTTCCGCGTCCGAAGCCGCGGCCGAACGAGGGCGGTGGATACGCCGTATGCGTCGGTCGCGTCACCGAAGCCGTGATCCCGCCCGGACAGCCCGGAGTGCCTTGGGCATCTGCTGGCGTCGTGTATTTGTTCTGCCATTCGAGCCGCGCCAGATCGGTATCGACGGCAATCACGCGATCCGCGCTGCCGCTGAAAAATGCGAGCGTCCGGAATCCCCGGTAGCCGATGTAAAAATCCATCAGCGACGGCGCGTTAACGCTGTTCAACTGGCGCGCCTCGTTATCGAACTTCATTTTCCAGACCAGTTTGAACCCCGGCTTGGCCATGCTTGCTGGGGAGATCTTGTTGTCGCTGCGAACCCAATTTGTGCGCTGGGCGTCGAAGCCGGCGGTCATCCAATCTCCGGTTCCGCGTTGGGCGTACACCGAGCCCGCCAGCATCAGAACGCACAAGGTGGATTGCAGCGTGGCAGATCTTCGACTCACTTGAATATCCTCCCAGGTTGATATTCGAACCTAGATGATACCCCGATCGGGCGATTCGGGTGGCGACGCTCGACGGCTCTATTGCCGGCCTGTGCGCGCCTGCCCGCGGCACTTCCATGAGTCGTGCGTCACAGTTATAAGATCGTGAACGAATGAGTTCCCGACGAGCCTTCCTCAAAACCGGTGCCGTCCTGCCCGCCGTTTCGCTCTACGCCGCTGACCCTGCCGAATCCTGCCAGGCGGATTCGATTTCTCTGAACGGAGCGTGGGACTTTCGGTTCGATCCGGATCGAACCGGCGAGGCTCAGGCCTGGCACAAGCCGTCGATTGAGTCTCTGGCCTGGCGCACTGTCAGAGTTCCGCACACGTGGCAGGTCGAGACGGGCAGTACGGAGTATATGGGGGCAGCGTGGTACCGTCGCGCGATCGACGTTCCGGTGTCGTGGCGCGAAGCGGCAGTGCGAGTCGAGTTCGAAGCCGTTTTTCACACGGCGACCGTCTGGCTCAACGGAACGGAGGTCGGCCGTCACATCGGCAAGGGCTACACGACTTTCGTCGTCGATCTCTCGTCCGCCTTACAGTTCGGACGTCTGAACACCTTAGTGGTCCGCGCCGACAACTCTTTCTCGGAAACGATGCTGCCCCGCGGCCGTTCCAGTGACTGGGCGCACGACGGCGGTATCTATCGCCCGGTGCGTCTGCTGGTGACGCCGAAGGTCTTTATCGAACGCGTTCGCGTGGACAGTGATGTCGATCCGGCCTCGCGCGAAGCTGTCGTTACAGCTTCCGCTGTAGTTCGCAACGCCGCCACGGCCGCATGGAGCGGCGTTGCCAACATTACGGTAGTGGACGACTCCTCCGGGCTGCCGGTGGGCAGATTATCCGCGGAGATGCGCGTGGACGGCGGACAGGCCGCGGTTGTCCGCTTCGAGCCGTTGAAGATCACGAAAGCACAACTCTGGCATTTCGACCATCCGCACCTATACAAGGCGAACGTGCGACTTTCGAATGGCCATACGCTCAGCACGGAGTTCGGCATTCGCAAAATCGAAGCTCGCGCCGTCGGTTTCTATCTAAACGGTGAGCGCGTCCGCCTGATGGGCGTCGAGCGCATGGCCGGCAGCAACCCCGAATTTGGCATGGCCGAACCCACGGAATGGATCGAGCATGACCACTCGGACATGCGCGAGCTTAATTGCATCTACACGCGCGTTCACTGGCCGCAGGATCGCCGCGTGCTCGATTGGTGCGACCGTCACGGCATGCTGATTCAGACCGAGGTGCCCACCTGGGGGCCAAACACGTTCCAAGGCATGGAGCGTGAGCCGTCAACCGACATTCTGAACAACGGTCTGGAGCAGCTTCGCGAGATGATCGAGCGCGACTGTAACCATCCCTGCATCTTCTCGTGGGGTGTGTGCAACGAGATTAACGGCCAGAATCCCCCAGCAGCCGCTTTCGCGCGCCGGATGTATGAGGAGGCGAAACGCCTCGACCCGCGGCGCCTGGTGACGTACGCGTCGAATTCACTTCAAAAGACGCCGGGAAAGGACGTTGCCGGCCTGATGGACTACATCATGTGGAACGAGTATTACGAGAGTTGGTACTCGGGCACGCCGGCCGACCTGGCGCGGAACCTCGACGAGATCCACGCCGCGTTCCCCGACAAGGCTATCGTGATCTCCGAGTATGGCTACTGTGCATGCACTGCCGACCGGCCCGAGGGCGACGCGAGGCGCACCGAGATTCTCCGCGCGCACGACGAGGTCTTTCGGAACCGGGGTTATGTCGCGGGGTTGATCTTCTTCGATTACAACGACTACCGCACACACGTCGGCGACCGCGGTACCGGCGCAGCGAAACAGCGAGTGCATGGAGTGGTGGATCTGTACGGGAACCGCAAGCGTTCCTGGGAGGTGCTTCGACACGAATCATCGCCTGTCGATTCTATTCACGTTGCGGGCAAGCCGCCGGGCTTACACGTAACCATCGCTTCGCGCCGCAGCCTGCCATCGTATCCGCTCCGCGGTTACAGACTCCGCGGAGTTGCGTACGGGTTCGGAAACATTCCCGTAGAACGCGTCGAGACGGCGCTCGATGTCCTCGACCCTGGTCAACAGTCGGACGTGGAACTGAACTTCAGCCAACCTGCAATTGTGCGAATTCAGCTCGACGTTCTGCGCCCGGACGGCTACTCCGTCCGTGATGGGAGCTGGCAGTACTGAGGTTCGCTCGTGTGCTCGAGTGATTCGGTCGGACGGATGAGCGCAGCTCAATGGAATACATTCATGTCCCGCCATGGCCCTCGTCGCACAAAATCCGTGAGAACCTGGGCGGCGGACGTTCAGGCAAGCGTCAGATTCGCGCGGGCGCGTAAGGTGAAATCGGCCAGGTCGCCGCTTCTGAGCTTTCGAAACGCAGCCGCGGCGATCATCGCGGCATTATCAGTGGACAATCCCGGGGTAGGGAAGAGAACGGGATACGGCAGGCGCGCGCGTTGTGCTGCCGCTCTCAAACCTGCATTGCACGCGACGCCTCCGGAGACGATCGCGCATCTCGCACCGATGTCTTCGGAGGATCGCGCCACGCGCCGCATCAATTCCTCAATTACGGTGCCCTGGAATGCCGCGAGCAAATCGAGCGTCGGCTGCGGCGTCACATCGAGCCACTCCTCCGTCGAAGGCCGCGGGTTGCGTTTCAACAGGGCCCGCCGGCATGCAGTCTCTTCGGCGATGTCGTGAGCCTCGGTCCAGCGGAGCACCGCGGTTTTCAACCCGCTAAAGCTGAAGTCGAGCGGATTGCCTTTCATCTTGGCCAGGGTGAACCGAATGGCAGTTGCATCGCCGTATGGCGCCAGACGATCGATTACCGGTCCGCCGGGATAACCGAACCCGAGAAGCTTCGCCACTTTATCGAATGCTTCCCCGGCCGCGTCGTCACGTGTCTTTCCGAGGAGCCGGTACTCAAAGCCCTCAGTCACCTCGAACAGGTGCGTGTGGCCACCGCTCACGACCAGCGCGAGGGCAGGGTACTCGATCGGATGGCCGCTCTGCATCGCTTCCAATACAACCGCGTGGATGTGACCCTCAAGGTGATTCACGCCGAGCAGCGGTTTGTGCGTAGCGAAAACAAGCGCCTTTGCGTAGGTAACGCCCACGAGAAGCGATCCAACCAGGCCGGGGCCTTCGGTGACCGCAACTGCGGCGATGTCGTCGAGCGCGGTGTCCGCCTTCTCCAGCGCTTCGCGCACGACGGGAACGATAGCCCGCAGATGCTCGCGCGATGCCAACTCAGGTACAACGCCGCCGTATTTGCCGTGAGTGTCCAGTTGTGAGGCGACCACCGACGACAGCACGCGGCATTCGTCTTCAACAATGGCCGCGGCTGTCTCATCGCATGATGATTCGATTCCTAGGATTCTCAAGGCGGGTCCTGAACTTAGTTTACAGTGGCAATGAGTGAATCTCTCGGAATTCGACTACCACCTTCCTCCCGAATTGATTGCACAAGAACCGCTGCCCGAGCGCGCCGCTTCAAGAATGCTCGTGATCGACCGCGCCGCGGGCCGTCGTGAGGACCGGGTGTTCGCGGACTTTCCGAAGTATCTGTCGAACAGCGATTGCCTGGTGTTGAACAATTCGCGCGTCTTCCCTTCGCGCCTCTTCGGTAAGCGTGAAGGCGTTCATTCGCTTCCAGTGGGCAAGAACAATGCCATGCGCTGGCAGAATCTGGCAGGCCGGGTCGAAGTGTTCCTGACGAAGCCCGTTTCGGCCGATCGCATGACTTGGGAGGCGCTGGTCCGTCCGGGACGGAAGATGCGAACCGGCGAACGTGTTCGCTTCAGTGAGGACCTGGTTGCGGAGATTGTCGGCCGGGGCGAGTTTGGCGAGCGGACCATCCGCTTTGAAGCGAGCCGCGACATCTACGAAGTGCTCGAAGCGATCGGCCACGTGCCCCTGCCGCCGTACATACACCGGCCCGACCGGCCTGCGGACCGGACCCGCTATCAGACAGTATTCGCCTCCGCAGTGGGGTCCATTGCCGCGCCGACCGCGGGCCTTCATTTCACGCCGCAAATTCTCGATGCATGCCGCGCCGCAGGAGCGGACGTCGCCTATCTCACGTTGCACGTAGGGCTCGGAACATTTCAGCCGTTGCACACCGATGTCGTCGAAGACGTGAAGCTGCATTCGGAACAATACGAGATTTCGCCCGCCGACGCCGCGAAGATTCGGAACGCGAACCGGCGAGTAGCTGTGGGCACCACCAGCGTACGCACCCTCGAGACAGCGGCGCTCGCGGGCGCGATTGAACCTTCCACCGGGGATACCACGCTGTTCATTTACCCCGGGTTTCAATTCCGGGCGGTGAACGCAATACTGACGAATTTCCACCTTCCGAAGTCCAGCCTGCTGATCCTCGTCTGTGCATTCGCGGGACGCGACCTCGCGCTGGAGGCGTACCGGCATGCAGTGGCCGAGCGATACCGTTTCTTCTCTTACGGCGACGCGATGCTGATCCTGTGAGAGGTCAGCCGCTACACTGAAAGGGTGATCTCCCGCCGAGCCATACTCGCGGCCGGAGTTGCGCTTGCCGGTTGTCATCGAAAGCGCAGTACCGGTTTCCCGGGCTACGCCTTTGTGGCGAACTCGGAAGGCAATGCGGTGGCTGCCGTCGACCTCACGGCATTTGCTGTCATCCGCCACATCCGGCTCGATGCTCAACCGACGGACGTCGCATCGAGTCCGGAGCTGCCGTCCGTCTACGCGTTGACGCCGGCGACGGGCGCGGTGCATGAGATTCTCGCCGACCATCTCGAGGTGCGACGCCGCCTCTCCCGTGGATCGACTGCGATCTCGATGCGGCTGCACGGCGCCCGCCTCTTCGTGCTGTACGGCGACCCGCGGAAGTTGACGGTAATCGACGCCGCGCGATTCACCGCCATGCGAGAAGTGCCGCTGCCGGGAGATCCGCTCGATTTCGATATCGCGAGTGACGGCCGTACCGCCGCCGTCAGTTTCGGGAAGGAAGGCCGGGTGGCGCTGGTTGATACCAATACGCGAAACGTTCGCGTAATCGACACCGGTACCGAGATGGGCATTCTGCGTTTCCAATCCGATGGTCGCGCATTGATCGCAGCGGACGTGGGCCGGCACGAACTCATGATCTACGACGTGGAAAGCGCCAAGCTGATCACACGGCTGCCGCTGTCGGTTCGTCCGGAGAATTTCTGTTTCAACTCGGATGGAGGGCAGTTGTTCGTCACCGGGGAAGGGCTGGACGCGGTCGTTGTCGTATACCCCTACCACACTCCGCAAGTAGCCGAAACGGTGCTCGCCGGGCGCGCTCCTGCCGCGATGGCGGCCTCGCGAACCCGGCCGCCTTATCTTTTCGTCACCAATCCGTCCTCGGGTGAGGTGACGATCATGAGCATCAACACCCGGAGGGTGGTCGCTGTCGCTACGGTGGGAGCCGAGCCAGGATATGTCGCAATCACACCGGACCAGCAGTACGCGCTCGTATTAAACCGCCAGTCCGGCGACATGGGAGTGCTGCTGATTCGCGAGAACCTGGCGAATCGACAAAAGTCGGCAGCGTTGTTCACCATGATTCCGGTTGGTTCGAAACCGGTGAGTGCGACCGTTCGGGAAGCGTAGCAACGCTGCCGGTGAGGGCGGACGCGTTGTGGGAGGAACGGGACGTGGTCAGCTCGGAATCTCGGAAGACGGCCGGCATCATTCTTGTGGTGTTTCCGACTGTGCTGTATGGGGGTGTCAGCCTGCTGTTGATGCTCAAAGGGCACGAGCCAGGGTACATCGACAACCCGCTGCGCCAGGACCTGTTCCGCGCGGGACACGCGCATGCCGGCGTCCTGTTGATCCTGTCGCTGGTGGCGGTGCGCTACGTTGACGAAGCCCGACTGGGCGACGGTTGGAAGCGTTTTGTTCGATCCGGAATCCCGTTGGCGGCGATTTTGTTGCCCACCGGGTTATTTTTTTCGGTGCTTTCGCCGGATGCGACAACGCCCAACGGGATGATCTATTTTTGCTTCGTCGGAGCCCTCGTGCTGGCGGCCGCACTCGTGGCGCTGGGCGTCGGACTGTTGAGAGGCGGCGCCGGTTAGTCCGCTACACCCCTTTCGTCTTCGCCCGGTCCATGTACTTGAGCGTGTGCATATCCAGGCGGATCATGTCCCCCGCCTTCACGAACTGCGGCACCATCACCTCGGTCCCGTTGTCGAGTTTGGCGGGTTTGAAGGTACTGTCCTGCTGCTGGTGCATAGCCGGCGCCGTGTCGGCGATCTTTACCTCCAGCACATCCGGAAACAGGACCGAGACAGGGCTGCCGTCCACCAACTCGACACCGAGCTTCATGCCCGCTTCCAGGAAATTCGCCTGTGGGCCTATGACCTCTGCCGGCACTTCCGTTTGTTCGTACGTCTCGGGGTTCATGAACACGCACTGATTGCCGTCGGAGAAGAGGAACTCCATAGACAGCCGTTCCACCGGAATCATTTCGAGCTTCAGGTCGGAGCGGAAGCTGTGCTCCCAAAACGTTCCGGTCGCCAGATTCTGCAGGCGGGCATGTGTAACGCCGCCCATCTTGCCCTGTCCGGGATGATAGTCGGCGGCCAGGACTTTGTAATCGTCTCCCTGGTACTTGATGGCCATACCAGGACGGAGTTGCGATGCAGCGATCATCGAAATCCTCCTGTTTCGACGATTAGTCTACTCCCGTACGGTTCGCATTTGTAAAGATGGGCGCCGGCGCTGCTGCACTAGAATACTCCTAGAGGGTGCTAGAAAATCTGCGATGAAGTTAGGCGTCGACTTCGGAACGACACGAATCGTGGTGGCCGCAGCGGACCGCGGGAATTATCCCGTCGTGAGCTTCGAAGCCCCGGACGGCCAGAGCAGTGAGTGGATACCGCCGCTGGTCGCGATTCGCGGCAAGGAACGCCGGTACGGCTGGGACACATGGAGTGTGCAGGGCGATCCGGAGTGGACCGTCGTGCGATCTCTCAAGCGCTTGTTGAAATCGGCCGGCCCGATGACCGAAATTCAAATCGGCGACGGCACTGTCTCTCTCCGCGAACTGCTGGTGGACATGGTGACCGCATTGCGTCAGCAACTGAGGGCGCACTCGACGTTACAGTTGGATCGCGCCGAGCCGCTCGAGGTGATGCTCGGCGTGCCTGCGAACGCCAACAGCAATCAGCGTTTTCTCACTGCGGACATCTTTCGGTCGGCGGGCTTTGAAGTGCTCGGAGTATTGAACGAGCCTTCGGCGGCGAGCATCGAATTTGGGCATCGCGACCGTCCGGCGCGGAAAGGACAACCGGCTCGCTCTCTTTTGGTCTATGACCTGGGCGGCGGAACGTTCGATGCGTCTCTCGTGGAACTGAACGAAGACGTCCATACGGTGGTCGCAACCGCGGGGATCTCCGATTTGGGCGGAGACGATTTCGATGAACTGCTAGCTGAACTCGCGCTCGAATCCGCCGGTATATCCGACGCCGAACGCGAAGCCCTGACGCCGGCCGAATTGTTCCGGCTCTATGACGAGTGCCGCGAGCGAAAGGAGTCGCTGAACCCGAACACGAGGAAAGTGGTTATCGATCTCGAGCGGGTCCGCAAGGATTGGGGCGAGGTCTCCATCGCCGCGAGCGCGTTCTACGAGCGCTGCCGCCCGCTGATCGACCGCTCCGAGGGATTAGTAGAGGAATTGCTTGCAACTCATCCGGATCACACGCTGCAGACGTTGTATGTGACAGGCGGGGGCTCCGAGTTGCCGGCGGTGTCCCGCGTGCTTCGCGAAGTGTTCGGCCGGCGCGTGCGGCATTCGGCCTACATGCGGTCCGCGACTGCCATCGGACTGGCGATCTACGGCGACACCCGATCGGGATACGTGCTGCGAGATCGCTTCGCGCAGAATTTCGGAGTGTGGCGCGAGGCCGACTCGGGTTCGAATATTTCCTTCGATCTGCTCTTCCCGCGTGGGCTCGAGATGCCGCGTCCTGGCGCGGAAGCGGTCCGCATCGTGCGCGGCTATTCTCCCGCACACAACGTCGGTCATTTTCGTTTTATCGAGTGTTCTCAACTCGGACAGAACGGCCAGCCGGTGGGCGATCTGACCGCGTGGGACGAAATCTACTTCCCGTTCGACCCTGCGTTGAAGGCGTATCCCGATCTGTCGGACGTTGCAGTGGCTCGCCTGGACGACGGCTCCCGGCATTGGATCGAGGAGGAGTACCTGTACGACGCCAGCGGTATGGTGAAGGTTCGAATCGCGAACACGTCGGAAGGTTACGAACGTGAGTTCGCGCTCGGAAAGTGGTCTGCCAAGTCCCCCCGATTGACTGCGGCACGGAAGGTGCGGGGCAGGGCAGCGCAGCGGCACCGATAGAATCGAATCCCTGCCGGTGCGGTGCCAGTCATTCGTAGCGGAGCGCTTCGACGGGATCCAGCCGCGAGGCCTTCACCGCCGGCCATACGCCGAAGAATACGCCGACCGCGACTGACACCGAGAAGCCCGTAATCAGCGCCCAACTCGGCACCTGCGACTTAAGACTCGGCACCAGGGCACTGACCAGCAGCGTGATCAGGATCGAAAAAACGATTCCGATTATGCCTCCCGCGCCCGTCAGAGCCACCGCTTCACTGAGGAATTGAAGCACGATGTCATTGCGGCGTGCGCCGATCGCCTTGCGTACTCCGATCTCGCGCGTCCGTTCCGTAACGCTGACCAGCATGATATTCATCACACCGATACCGCCGACCAGCAGACCCAGGCCCGAGATCGCGATGGAGATGAGCACGATCATTCCGGTGATCCGGTCGAAGTTTTGGATGATCGAGTCCGCGGTGGAGAGCGCGAAGTCGTCATCCTCTCCGGCCGGCGTGTGGCGGATGCGGCGCAGCGCCGCGCGAATCTCTTCCATCGCGTCCTCGCGCATTCCGTGCCGCGCTCGCGCTGTCAGGAAAAAATTCTCCGATTGCGGATACCGGATTTCCGCGGCCCTGAGAGGAACCACAACCTGGCGGTCCAGCCCGTTCTCGCCGAAAAATCCGCCTTTCGCCTTCGCGAACACGCCGATGACGGTGTACTCCGCGCCATCGATCATCACCGGTTGGCCGATGGCGTTGCCGGTAGGAAAAAACGCCTCAGCTAAACTCGCTCCGAGCAAGGCCACGCGCTGGCCGCGCTGAGCCTCTTCGTTCGTGAAGATCCGTCCCTGCGCCAACTCCCGCGGTGCGATGGTGTAGGAGTTCGGAGTGGTGCCCACCATGAAGAAGTTGTCGGTTTCGTAACCGGGTACCTTCATCGTGAAGAACTGGCCGGCCGGCGGATTGATGAATAGCGTGGTGCCCACGTCCACGATGGTCCGGACCGTGCTTCGCAGGTAGTCCGCGTATTCGGGTCGCATCGGTTTTCGCTTGAGTTCTTTGGGACGCGCACCCGCGCCGCTCGGATCGCCGCTAACGCGTGCGATGAAGATGTTATCCGGACCGAACTCTTCGAAAAAGTCGACGATTCCCTTTCGCAATCCCGTCAGCAGCGAGGCTACCGTCACTACCGTCGTGATGCCGATAACGATGCCAAGGATCGTCAGCCCGGAACGGAACTTGTGCGCCCACACGGCGCGGAGAGCCATTCCCAGGGTTTCGTTTGTGCTAATCTTCATTGCGCTACTCCGCCCTGAGGGCCACCACCGGATCCATCCGCGCCGCTCGCCGCGCGGGATACCAGCCCGACAATACCCCCACTGTCGTGGAGACGAAAATCGAGAGGAAGACGTAGGGCAGCGTTACTTTCAGAGTCGCCCCGAACAAGGCGCTCAGCGCCATGGATACGAGGACACCGGTCAATAATCCGATGATGCCGCCGACGAGGGAGAGGATGACCGACTCGGTGAGGAACTGCATCATGATGTCGCCTTGCCGCGCGCCGATACTCTTGCGGATACCGATTTCGCGGGTCCGCTCGGTCACGCTGACCAACATGATGTTCATGATGACGATGCCGCCGACGACCAGCGAAATACTGGTGACGGGCACGACCACTGCGGCAATCACTCCGAGAATCTGATCGACGAAGGAGCGTACCGAATCGGGCGTTAAAGTGTCGAAGTTGTCTTCCTTACCGGGCGGAGTATGAAAGCGGCTGCGCAAAGCAGCGCGCGTCACGTCAAGCGCCTCATCCATGCTGAGACCCGTACCGTCGCGCGCACGTCCAAACACGGCTGTTCCCCGGCGCACCGAATACAACTGGTCGTAGACGGTGAACGGGATATACACGGGATTATCGAGACTGCGCCCGAACGACGAGCCCTGCTTTTCCAGCAGCCCGATGACTTTGAATTCGACGCCGGAGACGCGAATGGTTTTGCCGACAGGCGATAACCCCGGGAACAGGGCGGTACGGATATCCTCCCCGATTACCGCAACCGGCTTCCGCATGCGCTCTTCGACATCGCTGAAGAACCGGCCGTCCACGACGGGGATGTCGCGCATGTCAGCCAATGTGTACGACGCTCCAATGATGCTGGCGCCTTCGTAGACCTGGTTCTCGCCTTTAACGTCGTCCACACGCTGCGCGTACGGGCTGTACATGATCTCGTCGCCCGTAGCGTTACGCAGATACGCCACATCCTCCGGCCGAATGGGTTTGTTTCGTTTCTGCTTCTCGACGAGTTCCTTGCGCGTCAGGCGTCCCACGGCGGCGATCTGCGCGACAAGGTAGCTGTCGCTGCCAAACGCTTTCTGCGTAATGCCTTCGGCGTACACCCCGAGTCCGTCAATCGCCGCGCCCACCAGAACGACGCTGGAAACACCGATGATGACACCAAGCAGCGTCAGAAAACTACGGAGTTTGTGAGCGCGAATCGAGTCGAGCGCCAGGGAACCGGCCGTCCTAAGAGAGTATAAGTTCACAGGAAGCTGTTATTTTCCTACAACTTGTTGGATGCACCGCGAGCCGCAACCGGTGCATTGAGGTGTTAGTTCGAAGTCTCGCGGGCAGCAGTGTGGATCTCGAAACGGAAGTTCTCACCCAGGTAGACCCGCTTCACTTCCGGATCGTGGCCGAGCGCCTCCGGAGAGCCGGCACGGAAGATCTTACCGTTATTGATAATATAGGCCCGATCTGTAACCGCGAGGGTCTCCCGAACGTTGTGATCGGTCACCAGAATGCCGATACCGGAGCGCTTCAAATCGAAAATAATCCGCTGAAGTTCCAAAACCTGAATGGGATCGATGCCGCTAAACGGTTCATCGAGCAGCAGAAAGCTGGGTTCGATCACCAGCGAGCGTGCAATTTCCACGCGGCGCCGCTCGCCGCCGGAAAGCGCATATCCTTTGTTGTGCCGAACCGTGTCGAGGCCGAGTTGATCGATGAGGCGATTCAAACGGTCGCGCCGCTCGCGTCCGGAGATCGGGAGCGTTTCGAGGATCGCCATCAAGTTGTCCTCGACCGTCAACTTACGAAAAACGGACGCTTCCTGCGGAAGGTAGCTCACACCCCGGCGAGCGCGCTCGTACATAGGGAGTTCCGTAATATCTTCTTCGTCGAGCAACACGCGGCCCGAATCCGGCGTTATCAAGCCGACAATCATGTAGAACGACGTCGTCTTGCCGGCGCCGTTCGGACCGAGCAGTCCGACTACTTCGCCTTGGCGCAGCCACACCGACACATCGTCAACGACCTTGCGTCCGTGATAGGCTTTCGAGATTTCGGAAGTACTGAGAGTTCGCGGGTTCGGCATTCTATTTAATTGGCGGAGTTATTTTCGCAAGATAATGCTCTCAGCGCGGCGATTTTCTACTCCGTTGACCAGCAGCCGATCATTCTTAGCATAGTAGGTTAATTCGTCTCCCGTTGTAGTGCCCTTCTTGGTGTCTACGAATTTCGGTTTTCCGCCGGTCATAACCATCTTCTCATCCCCTGCGTAGTATTCGGCATGTTCCGAAGTTCCGGTCTTGACGCGATCGGGCGCCGTCGAAACGACGATTACGTCTCCGTCCGCGACGGCGTGGTCAAGCGATGTATCGGAGTTGGCGTCCTTCAGATAGGCCCTGATTTCGCGCGCTTTCACCGTCATGTTCGGGCGCGTGAGCACGACCCCACCCTGATAGTGCGCGATGCGGTCCTTATCCGTGTACACCATCACGGGCGCTTTCACTACCGTAAACACCGTTCTCTGATTCGGCAGCGGTTTGCCGTCTTTTCCGGTCTGGAGTTTGTCGACGAATTGACTCACCACCGATCCGGTCGCTTTCATAACATCGTTTTTACGATCGATATCCAGGCGGTCGGCCTCAATCCGATTCGCTCCCTGCCACGCCACCGCGTTGCCCTCGTAATGAATCTGCTTGTGATCGTCAGTCGATACCATCCGATTCGCTTTGGCCAGCACGGGTTCGGAATTTGAAAGCATCGCCGACGAGTTGCCCTTCTTGTCCGGAAGACGCGTCGAGGTGACGTGCCCGTCCGCCGTGAAATCGCCCGATTTCTGATTCATCACGATACGGTCCGCAGTGGACGACCCCGACACGTCAACCACGCGCGCAGCGCCCGTGAGTGTGATGGTCTCGGTCTTCTGGTCGAGCACTGCACGGTCGGACTGCGCTTTCCGGTCGCCTTCCTGGTAGCGGAAGTTTGTGGTCTGTTCGAGCTTCGCAATGTCGTTCGTTTTGGGATCGAACTCGGCTTTGAACTCGTCGCTCGAGGTCAGGACGGACGGCACCGGCTTGCCGTTCTTCGGCGGCTTATCGGTGCGGGTAACCGCCTTTGTTGCACGGAACGAACGGATCTGGTTGCCGTCTCCATATGCGATCCAGAAGCGATCGCCATTGAGCGTACGATGAGGCTGGCCGGGACGATTCGGTATGAACTCGAGCGTCCCAGGGGTATGCGTTTCAACGTTGTCGATCTCCTCGCCGCCCGGGCGCATCTGTAGCAGGATGAATTCCGATTTGAGGATACGCGTGTCGGCCGGAGGCGTTCCCTGTTTGATTGCCGGCTTCGATTCCACCACCGAGTGGCCCATGGCGGTCGCTCTGTCGAGAACGCTTTCGTGTCCGTTGGAGTTCAGCGCGAGTTCGAGATGATCGGTTTGGATGTTGGTGACTCCGGAAGCGGCCGTGGAAACGATCTTAGCGTTCTGATCGCCGATCACTTTGTCCACCTGTCCGTCGTCGGCGAAACTCATAGCGAGTTTGGCGGCCGAGTATTCCACTTTCCGCTGCGGCTCCTCCTGAACACCGCTCGCGTTGTCGCTCTCCACGAGTTCTATCTGGTCGCCGTCGAGCGTCACCCATGTCTGCGCGCCCTGCACCTTGGTTGTGCCGCGGGTCAGGCGGGCCCACGGCGAGAGTGAAACTTTTCTGGCATCCTCGAAGTACACGAGGTCGCCGGTTTCGATCTTCATCGGAGTGGCATTCGGAGTCTTGCCTCGCCAGTTCAGCTCCACCTGGCTCTTCATGTGAAGCTGATGATTACCCGGATCGTAGTCTGCTCCCACCGCTTTACCGTCGCCATTCTCGAACGTGAATTGGGCCGGTTTGTCCGTGAACACTTTTCCCGTTTTCGTCTCGAACGTCACGCCGGAGGAGGTGATCTTGACGAGCCGTCCGCCCGCTCCGGCGTCCGCCTCGTTCATGCCCTTGGTGATCTCTACCTGGCCTTCCGAGTAAAGAAGACCGCTCAACGTGTCGAAATTGGCTTTCGCGCTCTTGACGTCGTCGAATCTCTTGCCGCAATCGTGGAACATCTTCAACTCGACGTCCCCGAGCTCGTACGAGGAAGGTTCTTTGATCTGCTCAAACCGTTTCGCGAGCACTTCGATCACGGGGCAGGGCTCGCCATTCGCGTCGCGATGATCGGCATCCGCTTTGCGAAACCGCCATCCTTCTGCGGCCGCGTCCAGGCCGGGACGAAGCGGCTTCGGAGTCTCGGGGGCTTCCTTTTCCATCCGAGCGAGACGTCCGTAGTAGGTGGAGCCGACGGCGACGATGATGATGGTGATGGCGGCAAGGATCAGCCACCGGGCGCGGCGCATGAGGTTACTACTTCAGGATAGCGAACAACTACAGGAATGGGCTGAACAGTTTGCCCCAGCGGCCGTTTCTCGGCAGAAATTCACGGAAGAAATTGGATGCGGTGTCGCCACCCAGCACGAAAGCTCCGCGCGCCGCCCAGGACCATCCGTTACGCGCGCCTGTGCCTGGACCCGGTGGGCGCCAGGCCTGTGAGATCGCTTCCGATCCGAACGCGCTCCCAATGCGCCAGTACGGAGGTTCCCATCCCAACGTTGCGCCGCGCGAAAACAGCGTCTGCTTAAACACGAACTTGAGTCGCGTTGAGAATCCTCGCCGCGGGCAAAGTACGTACCGGGGTTCCTGGGCGAACGCGTAATTGAACCCGAGTGCGATGGTGTAGCGGACGGCGCGGGTTGCCTGGCTGGACGCCAGCCGCTTGCCGAAACCGGCGGCACCTTGCCCCCATTGCTGGGGTGTGTCGAGTTCCTGTTGCAGGGCGGCCTGAATGCTGGATTTCAGCCACGCGCCGGGGTAGAACATCTCGAACACGTGGTATCTTACGCTGCCTTCCGGTTTGCGAATGGCAAGTTGCCCGCTCAGGGTCTCCGACAGGCCATATTTCTCGCGCGCGTAATCATCTTTGTTGCCGAGTTTGCGGTAACAGTCCGCAAGATAGCGGTGAGGCATGGCAGGAACTCTGCGCGAACCAGGCAAAGTTGCATAACGCCACTGCTCGAGCGCGCTTTCCTCGCATCGCCCGGACTCGTTCAACAGTTCGCCTAGCGTGGTGTGAAAAGTCGAGGCCTGGTCGCGTTGCGCGGGGGTGAGGTGCAGCGTTTTCGGATCCTCGGTGTGCGCGGCGACACTCGCGATGAGCGCACGCCGGTGCTCGATTTTCGTGTTGTCGCGAAGCATCAGTAGACCCTGCGCCCCGGCATCGACCTGCGTGTGATCGAGCGCCCACGACGCCAGGAACAACGCCAGGAGGACGGTGTTGGGCGATGGTGGATTCTCACTGCGAAGTTTTTGCGCCTGGGCGTAGAGCGCAGCGGCCAGCGCCCGCCGGTCATCGCGCCACGACGGGAACCGGCTTACCAGCGGCACCAGGTCGACGATCGGTTCGGGCGAACTGGCGACGAAGGTCAGGATCTCCTGGTAAGCGGGCAGATGTGAGTCGAGTGGTGCGGACGGTATCGCTATTTCGAGAGCCATTAGGTCGAGCGCGCCTGCCTCGATGCGGTCGCGCCGGGCTCGGGTTAAGCACTCCGACACATCGCCGCCACCCTCGCCGACGGCACGGCAGATACGCGCGAAACCGGCGCCGCCGAAGCCGGCCTGGCGTACAAGATCGAACGCCCGGTCCACCGCCTTCGTGAACCTCGGTTCCTCCGCGACGGTTGCAACGTATTCGTCGAGCGCCTGCGCGTTCTTCTCATTCAATTCGTAGGCTCGGGCCAGGTTGTAGCGATATACGTAGCGTTCGGCTGGATTTACTTCATCCATATTGAGCGATCGAAGCAGATCGAGTCCGCCTGCCAGGTCGTTAGCGCGAATATGGATCAACCCGGCGAGATTGATCGCCGCCTGGCGTTGTACCGGGTTACCGCGTTTCTGCGCGGCCTCCTTCCATTCGTCGGCGTCCGCGAGAGAAACCGCAGTGTCTCCTGCCGCCAGACGCATGTCCGTTACCGTCAGCAGCCCGATCAGCGCCTCCGCCTCTTGTTCTGGTTGCGAGGCCGCGTGAGCGGTGTCGCGAGCCTTCGCATACGCTCGCTCCGCACCCGCGTAGTCTCCCTTGTCGAGCGAGGATCGCGCGGTTTCCCCAAACGCAGCGTCTTGAGCCGACGCCGCTCGGGCGAGCAGGACGAGTGCGACTCCCAGCCGGGTCATAGCGTGCGCGTCCGCGGCCGTAACGGACCGATGGTCCCCGACCACGTTGCGCCCTCTGGCTCAACCTTCGCGTTCGGTGGATACAACTGAACGGGCGGATGGCTTCCTCCGCAGGCGAACGCCTTGTACAGGCGAACTTCGATGGAACGTTCGGCAGGGTTGCCGTTTGGCGAAGCGCCAGTGCCGCGCGAAAGCACCGTATACTTCCGGCCGGTGCCCGCCTCGGTCAGCAGGATGTCGAAGCAATCGTTCTCGGCAGGGTATCCGGAATTGGGAAATCGGAACGGAACGATCTCGGCGTGCGCTTCGGTAGCGTCGGGATCGGATGGCATCGCCTTCGGCAGACGGATCCTGCTGCTGATGGGCACATCGCGTAGCGCTTCGACGATGGCGCGCCGGTTCTCGCCTTTGTCGAGGATTGTGCGCACTGCCGTCGCAACGGGCTGAATCCATCCCTCGCCGAACGGATAGCGCGCGCCGCCCGGCAGTAACTGCGCCGGCGGCGAAGTCCACACCGACTGGTTCGTTGTTAAAGTAATCGTGCTGTCGCCCGGATTCGGCGTCGCCAGGAACGTTATCGTAATCTCCGCATCGGGATCTTTTGGCTCGAAGTTCCAATACGGGAAGAAGCGTTCGAGTTCCTTACGAATCTCGGCGACGATTCGGGGCTGAACCAGTTCTTCACGCGAATGCAACCATCCCCGTTTCGAAAAGGTCGAGTCGTTCGATGTCAGAGTGATGTGCACACCGCGTCCGGCGGGCTGCGCGAATCCCAGCGTCGAGAGAACGGACGCGAGGGCCAGAAATGTGAAGGTGCGATTCATTGACGGTCCTACTGGCGGAGTAGAAGCACTGGGTCCGCTCCGTTTGATGAGAACTCCGGTGTTTGCTGCTCGCCGCTTTTCCAGAGACTGACGACGACCCGGTCGGCCGTGTGCAGCGGAACCGGAATACAGGCAGCACGACTCCAGGTACTCAGTGCTTCCTTTGGAACTCCGCGCTGCGCCAGCAGGTCCTTGGCTTCGCGGCCGATCGGTATCGAACTCCGGCAGCCGATCGCCATCGGCTCTTCGAAGTTCCATTGGGTCGGCTGTGCACCGGCAGCACCGATTGCAACGGCAACCTTGTACCCGTCCTCTTTCGACAAAAGGCGCACCTCGCCCGTCGCGATGTAAATCACTCGGGGCGGGTTCATTGCGGCGACTACTGAACAGAAAACAACCCCGACCGCCGGGACGGCAAGTAGCGAGATCGTTGTCCAACTCGGGTTCCGCGCTATCCGCAGCACCGCCGCGCGCAGCCCTGCAACAGAAGCGGTCAAACCTGCCGCGAGGATGAAAAGGACAGCGGAAGCAATGCCTGTCCAGCGCCAGCCGTCCAGGCGCCATGCGGTGGTCGCAAAGCACGCTGCGGTGCACACCGCGAGCAGAGCGACGCTCCAGAGAACACGCCGGGCGGGTGGGAGTGTGGATTCGACGTCGCTCACCAGCTCACGCTGCGACCGGGCTGTGGCGTCCACCCACTGTGCGCCGCCGAGCAGGAATTTCAGCTTCGGCCCGGGATCGTCGTGGTCCAGGCGAAACACCACCATCGGTTTGCGATGATCCACTGCAGCTTGGATTTCAAGCGGGACGTAGACCGAATCCCGGGCGTGCCGGGATAACACCACGACGACGCGCTCGCACTGCTTGACAGCCTCGCCGATTCGCTCCGCCCAATCGTCGCCCGCGCGGAGTGCTTCCGTTGCCATCCAACACGAGAGCCCCTGCTGCTCGAAGTCTCGATGCAAACCGGTGGCAAACGCCTGATCAGCAGTCGAATAGCTGATGAAGATCCGGTGGCGCATCTTATTCCCTCGTTTCGATGTATGGTACACCAGTCGGGCAATTAGAATGTGTTGAGTGACCCCTCTCCGTTTCACTGAAGCCCGGGAATGTGTTTTGCGTGAGGTTCGACGAGCGCTCAAGGCTCCGTCTGCCGAACAGGTGCCGCTCGCGGATGCGGTAGGACGCGTGTTAGCCGAGAATGTCGCAGCCGATCGCGACTATCCGCCGGTGGACCGCTCTGTTCGCGATGGGTTTGCGCTGCGGTCCTCTGACGAGCCGCGAGAACTTCGAGTGATCGGCGAAGTCCGCGCTGGAGAGAGCTTCGAAGGCGAGGTCGGCCGCGGCGAAACCGTGGAGATCATGACGGGAGCGCCGGTCCCGCGCGGCGCCGACGCCGTTGTCATGGTCGAGCACGTCACGCGAAGCGGAGATCGCATCTCTACCGACCGCACAATCGCCGCCGGCGATGCCATCAATCCGCAAGGCACTGAGGCGCGCCGGGGCGACATCGTAGTGCCGCGCGGACGCAGGCTAGCGTATACCGACATCGCGATGCTCGCGACCGTGGGCCAGCCTCGAGTCGAGGTGTTCGTCAAGCCCCGTGTGGCGATCATCGCAACCGGCGACGAGATCGTGGAGGTACATGAGACTCCCCGCGAGTATCAGGTTCGAAATTCGAACGCTGAATCGCTTGCGGCCCAGGTTGCCCGCGCCGGAGGCGCGCCCGAGATTCTGCCGGTTGCCCGCGACAATTACGAATCGACGCACTCGATGATCGACCGCGGATTGCAATCCGATCTGCTGCTGCTGTCCGGCGGTGTCTCGGCCGGAAAGTACGACATCGTCGAGCGGGTCCTGGCCGATTTCGACGCCGAGTTTCACTTCGATCGGGTGCTGATTCAACCCGGCCAGCCGCTTGTGTTCGGAAAAGCGCAGGGCACCTGCTTCTTCGGCCTGCCGGGGAATCCGTCATCGACGATGGTGTGTTTCGAGTTGTTCGCGCGCGCGGCGATGGAGCTGCTCGGTGGGCAGGCTGAACCGATGTTGCCGATCGCATTCGCGAAGTTGACGCAGCCGTTCCGTCATCGGACCGGATTAACGCGGTTCCTGCCGGCGGTGCTTTCGGGTGACGGATGGCTGACGCCGATTCGCTGGGCTGGTTCGAGCGACGTCGCCGCGCTCGCTAAAGCGAACGCGTACCTGGTCACCGATCCGGATCGGGAGTCCTGGGAAGCCGGTGACTGGATTCGCGTGCTGCTGAAATAGTGGTTCGCCCGCGCGTAACCGTTACGCGGAGGGCCGGGTTTCGCGCGGGAATAAATCGTGGCATGGGGGAGACGTCAGGCTCGCAACGTCTATACTTCGATATAGGTTCAGTGATGAACAAACTCTCGCACTACGATTCGAGCGGGCGCGCCACGATGGTGGACGTCTCCGAAAAAACCGACACCCGCCGTACCGCGAGAGCGCATGCCTTCGTTCGGATGACGGGCGACGTGCTGGCGAAACTCAACGAGAATCCGAAGGGAAATCCGCTGGAAGTGGCGCGCGTCGCGGGTATCATGGCGGCGAAACGCACTTCCGAGTTGATTCCCATGTGTCATCCCATTGCGATCACGCACGCCGACCTCGAGACCTCCGTTCAAACCGGCGGCATCCGGATTGTCGCAAGCGTTACAACTATCGCACCCACCGGAGTGGAAATGGAAGCGCTGACGGCCGCGACGGTTGCCGCGTTGACTGTATACGACATGACGAAGGCCTTGGACAAAGGAATTGAGATTCAGGACGTGTACCTGTTAGAGAAGACCGGCGGTAAGAGCGGCAACTGGACTCGCGGATGAAAATTCGCGTCCTCGTAGTCACGGTGAGCGATTCGACTGTCGCCGGAACGCGCGAGGACCGGTCCGGCCCAGCCGTTGCACAACGCGCGGAGCACTTGGGCTGGACCATCGAAGGACGTGAATTGGTAGCCGACGATTCCGAACAGATCGCACAATTGCTGAAATCGGCAGCCGATCAAGGCCGCGCCGATGTCATTTTGACAACGGGCGGCACCGGAATCGCGGAACGCGATGTAACGCCGGAAGCGACGCGTGCCGCGCTCGAACGCGAACTCCCCGGTTTGCCGGAAGTGATGCGGTCGGAAGGACGGCAGCATACGTACCTTGCCCCTCTCTCGCGCGCCGTGGCCGGAACGCGAAAGCGGAGTCTGATCGTCAACCTGCCCGGTTCCCCGAAAGGCGCTGTCGAGTCGCTGGATTCGATTGCCAATCTTGTCCCGCACATTGTAGACCTGTTACAAGGTCGAACCGAGCACCGGCCATATGGCGAAACTCGGTTATGAGGTATGACGTCCCTTAATCGTATGAGAGGCCCTGCTATCCTTCTGGCGGCGGTGCTGATTCTATCGGCACAGGACGACGTGCCGAAAATCAGTGTCACCACAAAGGTCGTTGTAGCGCCGACAACCGTCACCACCGACGGCGGAGAGTTCGTGAACGGCTTGCAGGTGGGCGACTTCGTGCTGACCGACAACGACAAGCCGCAGCGAATCACGCAGGACGTCGTTTTTCAGCCGCTTTCGCTGGTGGTCGCCGTCCAGGCGAACGCGAACGTCGAGGGCTTGTTGCCGAAGATTCAGAAGATCGGCCCCACCATCGCGACGCTCGTCAGCGGAGAGTCGGGTGAGGTGGCAGTGCTCGCCTTCGATCATCAGGTGAAGACGCTGCAGGATTTCACGTCCGATCCAAACAAACTCGACCTGGCATTCAAGAAACTGAGGGCCGGTAGCAGTTCCTCGGCGCTCAACGACGCGACGATGCAGGCGATTAACATGCTGAAGGTGCGGCCGCAGAACCGCCGCCGCGTCATCATGCTGATCAGCGAAACGAGAGATGTGGCGGGTTCGATCCGCCCGAGAGAAGTGCTGACAGAAGCGCAGTTTTCGAATGTTCTTATCTACTCCGTGGATATCTCGCACTTCGTCGGCGCACTGACTCGCTCCGCTCCTTATACGCGACCCGATCCGATTCCGCCGGAGGCGCATCACAACCCGACCGGCGGCGTTATGACGCCAACTCAGTCCTTGCAGATGTACCAGACCGGCAACTACATCCCGATGTTTGTCGAAATTTTCAAGGGTGTGAAGGGCATCTTCATCGACAACCCTTCGGAGATTTACACCAAATACACGGGTGGACGCGAGTACTCGTTTGCGACGCAGCGCGGGCTCGACCGCGCGGTCACCGATATCGGAGAGGAACTGCACAGCCAATATCTATTGAGTTATTCGCCCAATAATCTGGACGAGGCGGGGTTCCACACCATTGATGTTCGCGTGAAGGGCCGGCCGGGCCTGAAAGTACGCACCCGCACCGGGTATTGGATCGCCGGGGGCAGTCAGTAGCACTACAGCCAGAGGATCAGTTCGCGCCGATTCATGAATCGAGCGTATCCGGCAATTGATTCGTGTCCGATAGGTGGATAGTACTGGCCGGGTACAGGTCATGTTTCGGTACTACCATGAGGCATGGCCGCGTTGAAGGGTTCTCTCTTTGCGGTCTTCCTCTACGATGTCTCCGAGGAGATCGAACTCGATCGTATTCGCTCTATGCCGGGTGTCGCATCCGGCGACTTCAGTCTCGCTCTTCGCGGCCCCTCCCCGGAGTACGTCGGCTTCACTCGACCGCCCGTCCTTCTAACAGCCGGGCCAGTGCGGCTCGATGGGGCACGCGAAGGGTCTGCCACCGTGAAGTTTTACAACTACGGCGTCGTGAGCGTGACACTGGAATTGCCGTTCAAAGGCGACTGGGACAAAGCGGTCGCGCTGGCGAGTTCGTGGGTCGGCTCGGCGAACATCGAGCGTAAAACCAGCGAAATTGCGAAGGCGCAGGTACACACTGTGCGTTCCGCGCTGGTGAAACCCTACGAGAACTGGACGTCGGAGGATTATTACGTCTTGCACGTTCTCGAGGCGCGCGATGAGAACGGGACCGCTTACCTGTCCCGCGAACTCGTGGAGCGATTCGGAAACCGGATCGCCCAGATCGTTCGCGGCGAATCTGCCGAGCTGTCGACCTTGGAGCAGAGTGAGATTCTTCGGCAACACATTTCCTACTATCCGGGCGACCTGCTTGTCGTCGGCTGGATGGCTGCATTCGTCTACGACACCACGGAGGGCGCCACGAGCGCTCTGCAACTGCTCGAATATGCAAACTCGCAGTTGATCGAATTCCGGTACTACGACGATCTGCTCTCGAGCGTGCTGGCGGGCGTTTATCGGACGCTCGACCGCCGCCGCGGTTCGCTCGGGCGATGGCGGCTGGCAAAGGAGGCCCGGCGCCTCAACCGAATACGACTCGAGGTGATTGAATTGACGGAACGCGTCGACAACTCCATTAAGTTTCTCAGCGACATGTTCTACGCGAGGGCGTACCGTCTGGCCGCGCAGAAGATCGGCGTCACCGACTATCGAGATCTCGTCGACGAAAAGCTGAAAATCGCCGCCGACCTGTACGACTCGATGGTGAACGAATTCCACCAGGGACGGGCGTTCGTCCTTGAAGCGATGGTTGTTGCGATTCTGCTGATCGAACTCGGCTATCTCTTCGCGGGGCACCGGTGACGCGGCTCGCCGGGCTACTGTGCGAGCGGGATTTCGAAGTAAAACAGTTCCTTGCCGGTGTCGGCCTCGCTCAACCCGGTCAGGTAAAACCGTGCGTTCGGCTGGAGGCGTGTCTGAAAGTAGAAGAACCCGTGCACCGATTCACCGGGCGGCACCATGCGCGCCGAGAATGCCAAGCCTGGAATCTCCCAGGAGTTCATGGGGTTCTTGCCCTTGGGCAGCGGGATCGGAGTAGGGTTTACGCGCGGGCGCTTCGGCGGCTTGCCGGTCGCAGCGACGTCTTCCGGATCGAGTGGATCGATGTGCCGGTCGTCGCCATCGATGTACTGCGCGCGAGCGTCGATCCTGAGCGCGCGGTTCGAATCGTTCTGAATCACGACGAGGACCGGCAGGATTCCGAACTTGTAAGGGTTCGCTTTACCGAATGCTGCCTTCAACTCGTCGTCATTCACGTACGGCACTGCGGCCACCGTCACCTGTCCCTGCTTCTGCTTGGTGGGATACGAGTCCGCCGGGTTTGGAGAAAACCGCTTCTCCTTGTCCGCTGCACTGGCCATCGATATACTCAAAGTGATTAATAGCCCGACCAAGACTCGCTTCATTTATTTCCTTTACCGGCTGATTCTAGGTCTCGCAGTCCCGCCGCTTTCATTGTATTTCGTCTGGCGAATTTCTCGCGACAGACGCTATGCGCGGGACTTCTCCGAGCGCCTCGGGAGCCTTCCGTTCCCATTTGAGCCGACGCCGGCCGGGGCCATCTGGTTGCACGCCGTCTCGGTGGGAGAAGTGATTTCCGCGATTCCGCTGCTACGCAGCCTTAGGCGGCACTATCCCGCGGCGCCGGTATTTCTGTCTTGTTCGACCATTGCCGGACGGGAGATCGCCAGCGAAAAGCTGACCGGAGTGGTTACCGCACTCTTCTACTCGCCGCTCGATTACGCCTTTATCGTGCGCCGCGTGCTCCGCAAGCTGAAGCCGTCGCTGGTGATCGTGATGGAAACGGAAATCTGGCCGAATCTGTACCGGGAAGTGAAGCGGAGCGGCGCGGCCCTCGCTGTTGTGAACGGCCGGATCTCTGACCGCGCGTTTCCGCGATACCGCCCCTGGGCGTGGTTCCTGTCGGCGGTGCTCTCTCAACCGGACCTTCTGCTGGTTCAAAGCGAAGAGGACGGGCGGCGGTACGGTTTGTTGGGTGCTCCTGCCGATCGAGTCGCGTCGGCTGGGAATCTCAAGTACGACTTCAATCCCGGTGAAGGCGACATTCCAACTAATCTGCTCGACTTCATCGATCACGCCGGGTCATCGCAGATCGTCATCGCGGCCAGCACGATGCCACCGCGGGACGCCGCGGATGTCGACGAAGACGATATTGTCATCGCCGCATATCGGCAACTCGCTGTCGAATATCCGCGCTTGCTGTTCGTGCTGGTTCCGCGGCGGCCGGAACGCTTCGAGATCGTCGCGGCCAAACTTGAGGAGGCAGGAATCCCGTATGCGCGACGGTCGCACCTTCCGGTGACGGGCACGCCGCCAGCACTCCCCTGTGTGCTGCTGCTCGACTCGATGGGGGAACTCAGCCGACTGTTCGCGATTGCAACCGTAGTCTTCATGGGCGGAACCTTTCCGCGCCGCGGCGGGCATAACATTCTGGAGCCAGCCTATTTCGGAAAGGCCGTTGTCGCTGGACCCCACATGGAAAACTTCACGGCTATTGCCGAGGAGTTCACAAAAGCTGGAGCTCTGGTGCGTGTCGCTGAACCCGGCGACCTCGCGCCTGCGATAGGACGGTTGCTCTACGATTCGCGCCGACGCACCGAAATTGGAGAACGCGCGCAAGTGCTGGCTGCCGCCAAGCGAGGTGTGACGGAACGGATCGCGGAACGTTTGCTCGACCTGTACTTCCGTACGCTCCCCATTCATCGCGGATCGGTATTGCTGGCGCCTTTGGCGGCGGCCTGGAAAGCAGGATCGGTCTATCGCGGGGAGAAAGCGATGGACTGGCGCCGCAAGCTCGATCGCCCGGTGATCAGCGTCGGAAATATCACGATGGGCGGTGCCGGCAAAACGCCCTTCGTCGCCTGGCTCGCCGAGCAATTGCAGCGGCGCGGCCTATCGCCTGCGATCCTTACGCGCGGATATCGACGCCGCTCTTCCGATCCCTACGTGATCCTTCCGGCGGGCGCGGAAGCCTCGCCGGACCTCACGGGCGATGAACCCCAGATTTACCTAACGCGCGGTGTCGCGCATCTCGGCATCGGCGCGGATCGTTACGAGTGCGGACGTGTTCTTCTCGAGAGCCTCGATGCGGATGCTTTCATCCTCGATGACGGGTTCCAACATTGGCGCCTGTACCGCGATCTCGACATTGTCCTCATCGACGGCCTGGACCCATTTGGCGGCTGCGATGTGTTTCCGCGGGGCCGCCTCCGGGAGCCTTTGGATTCGCTCGCCCGCGCCAGCGCATTCATCATCACGCGCATCGAACCGGGCACGCGCACCGACGCGATCGATGAATACCTGCGCCGCTGGAATCCTGGTGCCCCGATCTTTCGCTCGCACGTCGTACCCGGACGCTGGCACAACATCAGAACCGGCCGCGTGTCCGAAAGCACTCCGGTCCATACGGTGGCTGCGTTCTGCGGGTTAGCGAATCCTCGGGCGTTCTGGCGCACGCTCGATGCACTCGGGTTGGAAGTCCGGTTCCGCTGGGCTTTTGGCGATCATCACCATTACCGTTTGCCACAACTCCGCAGGTTGGGGCGGCGTGCTCGCCATTCGGGAGCGCAGGCCGTGGTTACCACTCAGAAAGATGTCGCAAACCTGTACCCGGGGGCGGGTGCGATGTTTTCGCCGCTGCCGGTGTACGCTCTCGAGATTGGCGTCGAATTGGACAAACCGGATGAATTTCTGGACCTTGTAAGCCCGATTCTCACCCGTGCCTGAAGCGATATACTCATGGTTCAACTATGCGCAAAAAAATAACTGTTATCGGCGCCGGGAACGTCGGCGCAAACTGTGCCGTCAACATAGCGCACAAGGAACTGGCCGATGTCGTTCTGGTGGACGTCGTCGAAGGCGTTCCCCAGGGCAAAGGACTGGACATGCTGCAGTCGGGCCCGATTGAAGGCTACGACGTGCAGGTAACCGGAGCGAACGATTATGCGCCGACCGCGAACTCCGATATCGTTATCATCACCGCCGGGTTCCCCCGTAAGCCGGGCATGAGCCGCGACGATCTGTTACTCGCCAACTATGAAGTCGTCAAATCCGCGACGGAACAAGCTGTAAAACACTCGCCAAACGCCATCCTAATCCTGGTTACGAATCCGCTGGATGCGATGTGTTGGACCGCGTACCAGATCTCGAAGTTCCCGAAGGCTCGAGTCATCGGCATGGCGGGTGTGCTCGATACGGCGCGATTCCGGACATTCATTGCGCAGGAGCTGAAGGTATCGGTGGAGAACGTCACGGCCGTTGTGCTCGGCGGTCATGGTGACACGATGGTGCCGATCACGCGTCTCTCGAACGTATCGGGAATTCCGTTGACGGACCTGCTCGATCAGGCGACCCTGGATCGACTGGTGCAGCGCACCCGCGACGGTGGCGCGGAGATCGTGAAGTATCTGAAGACCGGCAGCGCATACTACGCCCCGTCGGCCGCGGCTGTCGAGATGGCCGAATCCATTCTGAAGGACAAAAAGAAGGTGATGCCGTGCGCAGCCTACCTTGAAGGCGAGTACGGAATCAGCGGCCTGTATGTCGGAGTGCCGGTAAAACTCGGCGCGACAGGTATCGAACAGATTTACGAATTGAAACTCGAAGCAGCGGAAAAGGCGCAACTCGATAAGAGCGCGTCCGCCGTCCAGGAACTGATCGACGTCATCAAACAGAAAATGTAGCTTCCCGGTTTCGGCCGTGCGTCTGGTCGGCTCCGGCGCACGGCCCGATCGTGTCCAGCATCCTCCTCTAGCAACGACCCCCCCGCCCAACTGGCTAGACTGGTTCAATGATTCTCGGAGCACACGTGCTTCTCCATAGCACCGATCCCGAAGCGGACCGGGCGTTCTTTCGCGACGTTCTTCAGTTTCCGTCGGTGGATGCGGGGCATGGGTGGCTCATCTTCGCACTACCTCCCGCCGAGTTGGCAATTCACCCCAAAGACGGCGACCCCCCGCAGGCCGGGGAGGCACAGCGGATGCTCGATGGAGTTCTCTACCTTATGTGCGACGATCTGCCTGGCGCGATCCGGACACTCGAATCGAAAGGCGTCGGATCGAGTGGCATTACTGAAGCGCGCTGGGGAAAAACGACGACCGTGCGCCTGCCGAGCGGCGGCGAGATCGGCCTGTATCAGCCGTTGCATCCCTTGGCGATCGGACTGCGATAAAGTCCACCAAACTCCCGGCCAACGATTCCATAGAATCGCTGGAATGTTCGCTAGGTTATTGTAAAATATCGAGATCAAAACGTGACAAGTTGCGTCCCACGGGTAGCCGACCGATCAGCGCAGGTAGCAGGCCGCGCTCGGACAGCCCTACGTTTGGAATGCCGGCCCACGGGTGCCGGCGTTGATTTGTCAAAGATTTTACACGCTGCGAGTACGGCTGTCTCAGTACTTCGGTACCCGGGGACGTAGCCCACTCGGAACTCGCGGCCGGATTGGCGAAAGGAAATTGCTGTTCGCAGATCGACGAATTGGGGAGCATTAATCGTGAATACTCCAAAGATCCTGATCGTTGGACACGAAGCTTTCACAAGGGATCACCTACGGCATGTCCTCACCGGGTTCGGCTACCAGGTCACCGGTGTCGCCCGGAGTAGCCAGGGCGCGCTCACATGCGTGCGGCAATGTCCGCCCGACCTGCTCGTGACGGATCTTCGCCGGAATGGAGACATCGACGCGATGGAGATCGCGTTTCGTGCGCGAGATGAATGGAAGATACCGGCGATTTTGCTGGCGCGCGATAACGATCCGCAAATGTTCGCGCTTACCGCCGGGATGTCGGTACCCGCATACCTGGTGCAGTCTGTCTGCGAGGAGGACCTCCGTGCCGCCGTGGAACTCGCGCTAAGGGAGACACCCCTCAGAGTCAATCACGAAGGACTAGCCTCCAGCGCCTCGAAACTGATGCGGGCTCAAGACGAACTGCGCACGATTGCAGAGCGTCTTTTCAAAATGCAGGACCAGGAGTGCAGCGATATCGCGAGAGACCTCCACGACGATATCGGCCAGAGGATTGCGCTTCTGCAAATCGGGCTCGAGACTCTTTGGGAAAAGATCCCTCCCAAGGTGCGCCGCCAGAATGAGCCCGAATTTCAGGAAGTTCTAAGTCGTATGATCGACTTGTCGAAGGGCATTCGCAGCATTTCCCACCGTCTTCACCCGTCAGTGCTGGACGATCTTGGCCTCGCGACTGCGCTTCGTCAATTGACACAGGAATTCCATGAGCACTATCGGATGCCCGCCTATTTCTCTGCCCGGAATGTTCCAGAGCGCCTCGGCCCGAAAGATTGTCGACGATTTACCGCATCGCACAAGAAGCGTTGCGCAACATCGGCCAACATGCATGACGGGCAGAGGTGAGTGTCAACCTAGCGGCAGTTGCGGGAAAGTTGGAACTCAGTATTCGGGATACTGGCAGAGGCTTTGATCCAGAGGAACAGTCGAAGCGTACCGGCTTTGGTCTGCTGAGTATGACCGAACGAGCGAAATCCGTGGGCGGCACCTTGAACATTGAATCGAGTCCCGGCGCTGGAACGCGGATCTTTGTGTGCGTCCCTGTCGGCCAGGTTTGCAAAACAACAGCGTGATTGCTCAGGCCATTACTGCCGCGCGTTCGCGGTATGGCGTTTCGCCGCTGACGGTAGTGGCTTCTTTAGGGCACCCGCAGCCTTCGCCTTCACTCCTTGCGCCGGTTCCTTCAACTCGGCGTCGATCAGCGGCTTCACCTGGTCGGGTTCCATCGCCCCGTTGTAGCGCTTCCCGTTAATGTAGAAGGTGGGGGTACCCATCACTCCCGCTTCCATACCCTCTTTTAACTCACGCTCGACCACAGGGCGATATTTCCCGGACGACAGATCCTGCTGGAATCGTGCCATCTCAATACCCGCTTCGCCCGCCCACTTCGTTATGTTCTCCTTCGAGAGGTGCCGAAAGTTCTCGAACATCTTGTTGTGCAACTCCCAGAACTTCCCTTGTGCCGCAGCAGCTAGCGACGCCTCCGCGGCGATGCGGGCCTGCGAGTGCATGTCGAGCGGGAACTGTTTGAACACGAGCCGGACGTCGTTCGGATATTGAGCCGCCAGCGCCACCACTTTCGGAGCCGCCATGGCGCAATAAGGACACTGGAAATCGGAGAACTCGACAATGGTCACACGTGCGTTCTGGGGACCGCGCGACGGGTCGCCTTTGGTTGAGATCGGGACCGGATCCTCAAGAACCTGCCGCGCCGCCGGCGCCTCCTTCGCCATCTCCACCACCATCCCCCGCACCTGGTCGATCGACTTGCCGGCGCGCAACTGCTTCACGACTGCGGCGGCCAAGGCCCGGCTATAGCCGCACTGCGGATCGGCAAACCGGCACTCGGCGATCTTCATCGAGCACCCGCAGTTGCAGCTTTCCTCGCGCAGAATCGTCAGCGCTGCCGCCCGCTGGTCGGGGCTCAGGCCGGCCATGTCGACGCCCGGCAGTTCTTTCGCCGTTTTCCAATTCTGCGCATTCAGCGCACAGACCATTACGCCGAGTAGTATGAGAAATCGCATTCCTTATTCCTGTATCGCCCGCAGATACCGCTCTGCCGAACGCGTCACCGCGCGCTTGCCGTCAGCCGGTACCGTCAGCATCGGAAAGGCGCCGTAAACGCGATCGAAGGCGAATGGCTCGACGGAGTTCACGACCCGCCGGATGGCTCGCCCGCTCAACGGAATCAGATTGGGATAGCTGTACATGAAACTGACCCAGCGCCGGTCGGGCACCACCTGTATGATGTCGCCCGCGAGCAGCGCACCGCGTCCTTCCGCGCCCTCTTTCCAGTGCAACACAGTTCCGCCCTCGAAATGGCCGCCGCAGCGAATCAGGGTCAACCCGCCGGTTAACTCCAGCGTGCCGCCGTCCCAATACCGGATTGCGCCGTCGGGCCGCGTTAGCCACTGCTTATCCGCAGCGTGCAAATACACCGGCACGCCGCCGAAGGTCCGGCTCCATTCGACACACGTCGTGTAGTAGTGCGGATGCGAAATCGCGATCGCCTTCAATCCGCCCGCGTCGGCGATCGCCTCGGTGGCTTGATCGTCGAGCAGGGAAATGCAGTCCCATAGCACATTCCCAGCCGGCGTCTGAACAAGAAAAGCGCGTTGACCGATGGCGAATCGTGGCTCGGTGACGAAACTGCACAGCCCTGGTTCTTCCTCCGTCAGGCGGTTGTGATGAGAACTGGCAAGCGCATCGAGGGTGGTCCATTGTTGACCATCCAAACCGACATACTGGCGCTCGTCCGCGCAAATCCGGCACTCTTCGGGTGGAACTTCGGATTCGCTGTATTGAATACCGCAGGTTGTACAGATAAAAGCAGGCATGCAATCGTTGTTACAATTCTAGCTTCATGTCCGTACGGGTTTCGCTATTCGTCACCTGCATTGTGGACCAACTGTTTCCGAAAGTCGGCATCGCGATGGCCGATGTTCTCGAACGCGCAGGCTGCCAGGTGGACTTCCCCGAACGTCAGACCTGTTGCGGGCAGCCCGCATTCAACAGCGGCTACCGCGATGAGGCGCGCGCTGTCGCTGAGCATTTCCTGGAAGTATTCGACGCGGCTGAATATATCGTTGCGCCGTCCGGGTCGTGCACATCGATGGTGAAACACCACTATGCCGAATTGTTCTCGGGCGATGCGCGCCGCCTGCAGCAAACCAAGACCATTGCTGCCCGTAGCTGGGAGTTCTCGACGTTTTTGACCGACTTCCTTGGCATTGAAGATGTTGGCGCCCGGTTCGAACACACCGTCACCTATCACGACAGTTGTCATGCCTTGCGTGAATTGAAGATCAAGCAATCGCCGCGTAGACTTCTCGCCAATGTTCGCGGGCTCACCTTGAATGAGATGGACACCGCCGAAGAATGTTGCGGATTCGGCGGTACATTTTCCGTTAAATTTCCGAGCGTTTCCGGGGCAATGGCTCGCACAAAGATCGAGAGTATTCTACGAACCGGAGCGGATACAGTGGTGTCACTCGATTCGAGTTGCCTGATGCAGTTGCAGGGCGCCTTGTCCCGCGCCGGCATTCCGGTACGTACTATGCACCTGGCCGAAGTGCTTGCCAGCCGGTGAGAACATGTCCGCCACTTATCCACCAGACATAGACCGAACCCTCGCAGACGGCAATCTTCAGTTAGCCATCTATACGGCGACGGGGCGCTTGATCAATAAGCGCAAAGACGCCATCGCCGGTGGCGATGTGCCCGAGTTTCAAGAACTCCGGACGCGCGCGAACGCTCTGAAGAAGCACACGATTCAGAACCTGGACTACTACCTCGACCAAGTGGAGGCAAGCGTCACTCGGAATGGCGGAAAGGTGGTGTTCTGCCGCGACGGCAACGACGTTGCGGACTTCATCCTGAACCTGGCCAAAGAGCGCGGGGCACATTTGTTCGTTAAGTCGAAGTCGATGACTACCGAAGAGGTCGACCTCAACGAACGTCTGGAGCATCACCAACTCGAAGCCGTGGAGACCGATCTCGGCGAATACATCATTCAACTCGCTCATGAGCGGCCGTACCATATCGTCGCGCCGGCGTTGCACAAAACGCGCTACGAAGTTGCTGATTTGTTCACGAAGAAACTCGGCGTCGAACGCGAGGTTGTGGTTGAGAAACAGACGCTGATCGCCCGCGCAACTCTGCGCGAGAAGTTTCTCGCGGCGGATATTGGGATTACCGGCGCGAATTTCGTCGTTGCGGAATCGGGCGCGGTGGTGGTGGTTGAGAACGAGGGCAACGCGCGCTTGTCTTCGTCGGCACCGAAAATCCACATCGCTGTGGCGGGTATTGAAAAACTGATTCCGCGCGCGCAGGACCTTGCGGTTTTTCTGAAGGTCCTCGGCCGCAGCGCAACCGGCCAGCCGCTCACCGTCTACACGTCATTTCTATCCGGCCCGCGGCGCCCCGGCGAGATCGACGGCCCCGAAGAGTTCTATCTCATCCTGCTCGACAACGGGCGCACCAAGTTGCTCGCGGATCGCGACAAGCGGGAATCGTTGTATTGCATCCGCTGCGGAGCGTGTCTGAACCACTGTCCGGTTTACCGCAAAATCGGCGGCCACAATTATCCCTGGGTGTACTCCGGCCCGATCGGCGCGATCATCACACCGCAATTTGCAGGCATTCAACAAGACCCGTGGTTGCCGTTCGCCTCCAGCCTGTGCGGCGCGTGTGCCGAGGTATGCCCGGTGAAGATTGACATTCCGCGCATTCTTCTCGAACTGCGCAGCGAAGCGGTCGAGATGAAAACGCACGAAGATGCGAACCGGTGGGAGAGGCTCGGATTTCGAGCCTGGGCCTGGCTGATGCGGCATCCGAAACTCTATCAGGCGTTCGGATTAATAGCATCCGGAATGCCGGTGGATTTGCTGAAGATCGGCCCCGTCAAAGCGTGGACGAGCCAGCGCGAGCTCCCCGTTCCTCCGGAGCGCGGGTTCCGGGAAATGTGGCGGGAACGCATCGGAACGAGGCAGGTCTGATGGGCCGCGATCATATCCTGCATAAGGTGCGGACAGCGCTCGGCCGTTCTGTCGGGCAGCCTCCAGAGATGCTTCCGGAGCCCGACCTGCGGATTCCCGATATCGGCATTGGCGATCGCATCGAACAATTCTGCCGGCAACTCGAGGCGCTGGCGGGCAAAACCGCTGTCGTGAACTCGCCGGGAGAAGCCGCCGAATACGTGGCTGGCGTGTTGGGCGGCCGCGACGGCGTTGCATCGAATGCGCCTTTTCTGGATTCCTGCGGCATCACTCAAATCGCCGGTGTTCACTCGGGATTCACCGATGGATCGCAGTTGCGTGAGGCGTGTGCCACGATGCCCGTCGGCATCACGAGCGCGGATTGGGCGCTTGCGGACACGGGCACGCTGGTCATGCTTGCGAGTTCCGAAGCACGGCTTCTTTCGCTGTTGCCGCCGGCGCACGTTGCGGTAATTCCGGCAACGTGCATCCTCACCGGGCTCGATGAGTTGTTTACCGTCGTCCCCGATCCCGCCAGCCTCACGAGTTCAATGGTGTTGATTACCGGCCCCAGCCGCACCGCCGATATCGAGCAGATTCTGGTTCGCGGGGTGCACGGGCCGGGCGAAATCCACGTTGTTATCGTCGCCGCGACAGGCCGGTAGACGCTTGCGTTAACCTCGCGTCGGTGCAGTTCCGTCGGCATCTCGCGCTTCGCACGACGCGGGCCGTCCAATCAGATAAGGCAGGCCGCCCGGCACGCCGCGCGCGTGGATCCGCCCGGATTCCCAGCTATATCCATTCGCCGTTACACTCGCCGCGAGTTGTTTCATCTGCTCCGGCGAATAGACGCGGAGCATGGAGACGATACCGTCCCACAAAATGATGAGCGGGAGGACCGGAACGAGGTACGTGAACAACAGGTTCGCCCAGCGAAACGGTTGGGCGAACGGCATCAGCGCAAGCACAACCAGAGGCACACCGAGGATGGCTGCGATTCCGGCGGCGGTGCCGGATCCCGATTCGAAAATGCAGATTGGTCGATTGTGCTTCACGGCATCCGCCAGGATCGCTTTTGCGGCATCCGGGCGAAAGTGATGGAATGCCGAGAACATCGTTCGAATCCCTTCATATTCGGCCGGTACGCGAGTGGCATCCACCGGTTCGGGAATCCATGAGAGGCGCGGCGACACGGCGGATTCTTTGTTCGGGTACAGGTCGCACAACGTTGCGGACGCCACATAGCCGCGCTCTTCAATGAACGCGACAATCGAGGCCAGAGGTCCACACGAGCCGGAGCAAAGGTCGAGTATGTGCACCGGTTGTCCGGGCTGAACGACCGTCAGGATCTTCTCGGCCCAAAGACGTGCCAGCGGGAACAGACGGTAGGCAACCTCCAGGTACGCCGTCTCGGCATTCCGAAGAACGCGAGGTAACCAAGGCTGGTCGTTGAATTCGAACAGGTGCAGCCGTCCGGGAACCGAAACAGGCTTTAAGGCTCGTGGCTGGTCTGACACCTCGTGCATGCTCGAGTGTTCCCGTGCGTTCAGCTTCACGCAGACGGTGGTTTCTTGCCCGGCAGACCGGCTGGATTCTCGTGAACTCGTTCGCGAAATCGCGCGTTCATTCCGGCACCCATCGAGACGCTCGACTCTCCGAATTTGTCGCGCATCCGGTCGGCAGCGGTCAGCGCCTTTCTCCAGCGCTCCGTGCGTCCGCCGTCGAGCAGGTTCATCTGTCCCTCGTCGTGCTTGAGCGAGCCGGCATGCACTCCGATCAGGCGCACCGCGCCGCCTGTCCAAGCGCGCCGGAAGAGTTTCCGCACCTCTTCAAGCAACTCGATATCGAGTTGAGTCGCGTGGTCGAGCGTATGCGCGCGAGTGTAGGTGGAGAAATCCGAATAGCGGAGCTTCAACTGCACCGTGCGTGCGAACAGTGCATGCTCGCGGAGCCTCCGGCCGACCATTTCCGATAGCCGCGCCAGCATCGACTCGATCGTCTCGCCATCCGCTGTATCTTCGCCGAATGTGTGTTCGTGGCTGATGGACTTCGGATCTTCCTGCTCGCCGATTTCGCCGTCGAACCAGGCGCCCGCGTCGAGTCCATGCGACTTGCCTGCCAGCGCCAATCCCCACTTCCCGAACCTGCTCTCGAGGAAATCTTCCTCCAGCCGCGCCAAATCGCCAACCTTGCGAATGCCGCACTCGTGCAAGCGCTGCTCGCCGGCTTTGCCCACGCCCGGAATTTTTCGAACCTCGAGCGGTGCTAAAAACGCGGCCTCCTCGCCTGGGACGATCCACAGAACTCCGTTGGGCTTCGCCTGGTCCGACGCCACCTTCGCCACAAGCCGAGAGGTTGCGATCCCGATCGAACAGTTCAACTGCGTCGTCGATTTCATCCGTTCGTGAAGTTTGTGCGCCGCGGCGAGTGGGGGACCGAGCAGCCGTTCCGTCCCGGTCAGATCGAGATACGCCTCATCGATGGAGGCCATCTCCACCTGGGGCGAGAATTGCTGAAGTACCTCGAAGACGCGCTGGGAGTAATCGCGATAGCGTCCGGGATGCCCTTCAACGAAGATGGCGTGGGGACAGTATTGATAAGCCGTTCGCAGCGGCATCGCCGAGTGAACACCGAATTTGCGGGCCGCATAGGAAGCCGCGGATACAACGCCTCTCTCGGTGGGCTTGCCACCGACGACTACCGGTTTTCCTTTCAGCGATGGATCGAAGATCTCCTCCACGGACACGAAGAACGCATCCATGTCGACGTGGAAGATTGTGGGCATCGGCGTCTCGGTTATAGGATACCGTGCCGTTCGCCGGATCTCTGCAGTCCTGAGAGCCGGTTAAAACATCTACCGCAATGTGGCGCAAACCACGCGGGGCAGCCCGGCCAGATCGCAGCGCATTTCGATCTCGCGGAAATCCCGCGCGAGCATGCCGCGAACCGCTTCGTCTGAGTTGTAGGCGACTTCCATCACCAAGGAACCGCCGGGTTTCAGCACCCTGGCGGCGTCCGCGACCAAGCGCCGATAGATTTCCAGACCATCCTCGCCGCCGTACAACGCGACCTCCGGCTCAAAATCCCGCACTTCTCTTTGAAGGACATTCTTGTCGGTTCGCGGGACATACGGCGGATTCGATGCCACCAGCGAGGCGCTCCGATGGGCGATAGCCGCCAACAAATCGCAGGCGACCAGAGTCACAGCGTTCGCGCCGAGTTTCGTAAGGTTTGCTGCAGCAACGCAAAGGGCAGCCGTGGAGATATCCGTTCCCACCGTTGCGCGGCCCGATTCGAGTGCAAGCGTTACTGCAATGGCCCCCGAACCGCAACCGACGTCAACCACGATTCCGTCTTGCGTGCCGATTTTCTCGAGCGATACCTCAACCACATGTTCCGTTTCGGGGCGGGGAATCAGAACGTCGGAGCTGACCCGGAACTCGCGCCCGTAGAACTCCTGTTTTTTCGTGATGTATTGCGTCGGCTTCCCGTTCATACGCTCGTGCAGGTACCGGCCGTAGTGAATCCACCAGACCTCTCGCAATTCGTCTGTCGAATGCGCGAAGAGCCACGTGCGATCGCACCCAATAGCGTGGGCAAGGAGAACTTCGGCCGTAAGCCGGGGAGCGGCGATCGAGGCTTCGGACAGGATACGAGTACCCTGCTCGAGCGCCGACTGCAGAGTCACGCTGCGTGACCGTTCTCGCCCTGGTCTTTCAATTTCTCGGTCTGATAATGAGTGGTCAGAGCATTGATGATCGGGCCGATTCTGCCATCCATCACGAGGTCGAGTTGGTGTAGAGTCAGGCCGATCCGGTGATCGGTAAGGCGGTTCTGCGGGAAGTTATACGTTCGGATTTTCTCGCTGCGGTCACCCGTGCCGACCATGCTGCGGCGTTCGGCCCCGATCTGCTCCCGCTGCTTCTCCAGTTCGATCTCGTACAAGCGGCTCCGAAGAACGCGGAGCGCCTTCGCCCGATTCTTGATCTGCGATTTTTCGTCCTGGCAGGAGACGACAACATTGGTCGGAAGGTGCGTAATCCGAACGGCGGAGTAGGTTGTATTCACGGACTGCCCGCCCGGACCCGACGAGCAGAACGTATCGATACGAATGTCCTTCGGATCGATCTGGACGTCCACTTCCTCCGCCTCCGGCAGCACCGCTACCGTTACAGCCGAGGTATGCACGCGTCCCTGTTGCTCCGTTGCGGGTACCCGCTGCACACGGTGAACGCCGCTCTCGTACTTCATGCGGCTGAAGACTTTGTTCCCGCTCACCAGCGCGATAACTTCCTTCAAGCCGCCCACCGACGATTCGCTTTCCGAAGTTACTTCCACGCGCCAACCCTGCTCGTCGGCGTACCGGGTGTACATACGAAAGATTTCCGCCGCGAAGAGAGTCGCCTCATCACCACCTGTACCGGCCCGGATTTCGAGGACGACGTTTTTTTCATCGTTCGGGTCCTTCGGTAACAGGAGGACCTTCAACTCTTCTTCATACTGCGCCACCAGCGGTGCCAGCCGCTCGACGTCGTCCTGGGCCATCTGGCGAAGTTCAGGATCGGCTTCACCGAGCATCTCCCGCGAGTCGTCGAGGTTCTGTTTGGCCTGCTTCCACTCGCGATACTTCGTCACGACTTCGTTCAAGTCGCTCTGTGCTTTGGCTGTCTTCCGGTACGTGTCCGGATCGTTGATGATGGCAGGATCCGCCATCTGGCGAGTCAAATCATCGTGGCGCGCCTCGATGTCGGCGAGCTTCTGTGCGAATTGCATGTTCTGTTCAGGCGATGACGAGTTCGCCGCCCTGGGACTTCTCGAGTTCCATGGCCCCATCCAGAGCGCGAATGGCGATCGCCGCCTGGTCGTCGGTGGGTTGTTTTGTCGTAATCCGCTGCAACCACAAACCCGGTGAAGTCAGCGTCGCCATCATACCGCCGCGCCGCTTGGCCGCAAAACGGATCATCTCGTAGCTCAACCCGGCGATGACCGGCATCAAAGCCACGCGCGATACGAATTTGGTTACGAATCCATCCACCGGTATCAGGGTGTACACCAACATCGCCAAGACCATCACGACGAGCAGGAAACTCGTGCCGCAGCGCGGATGGAAGGTCGTGAATTGTTGGGCGTTTTGGACGTTCACGGGCTGTCCGGATTCGTAATTGAATACTACCTTGTGCTCCGCCCCGTGATACTCGAAAACCCGGCGGATGTCCTTCATGCGCGATACGAGTGTCAGAAACGCGAGGAAGATCGCAATTCGAAGTACGCCGTCCACCATATTGATCGCAAAGCGGCTATCGATCGCGTGATACACGGTGCCGAGTTTCGTCGCCAGCCACAACGGTACGAATTTGTACAGAAAGATAAAGAACCCGAGCGAGAATGCGAGATTCAGGCCCATCACCCACGACGAAACCTCTTGCGGTTTTTGATTCGCCTCGCTGCTCTCATCCAGCGCCGCGTTGGCCGAGAACCGCAACGCTTTCAACCCGAGCGACATGGCCTGGCCGAGGGTTCCCAATCCTCGCAGGATCGGATACTTGAATATCGGATATTTGTCGGAGACCTTAGCCAAGGGACGCTCATCGGTGATGATCTCCCCATTCGGCTTTCGAACGGCCACACAGTAGCTGTGCGGGGCGCGCATCATTACGCCTTCCATCACGGCCTGGCCACCGACGAGCGTCTCCTCACCACTTTCGAGGATCGGCAACATTTGAACATGCGCCGCCATGCGGAAGAAAGAACGGATCGACAAGGGTAGGGAACTCCTTGCCCCATTATAGCTGGTTGAACACAGTAGCTCGGCGGCGCTGTTTTAGGCGTGTGAAAACAGCGATGCCCGGCTCAGTTGCCGGGCATCTCTAACCGCGTTGAATTGGCCGATAGTTCTGACACGCCAGGCGACTAGTGGACGGCGTGCGCCGATGCCATTGTCCGCTGGTCCGCTTCGGCTTTCGCTACCATCCGGAGCCACGTGTTAGCGAGTGGACGTCCCGCCGCTTCACCCTTCTGCAGATAGGTCTCGATCGCCTGCCGTGCCTCGTTGAACTGGCCGTGCGCGGCGTACACCCTGGCGCTCAGTAACGTCGCTTGCGGGTAGTCGCGCGCGGCGCGCTTCAGCATTTCCATGGCTTCCGGTGTGAACTTGTCCTGCATCAGCAACGACATAGCGAGAATCAGCCGAGTCCGCGTTCCCGTATGATCGAGACTGACGCCGCGGCGGGCCGAGCGCTCCGCGTCCTCGAACTTCTTCTGGATCATAAGCGCGAGCGCCAGGTTCGATTCCGGCATGTAGTTGTGCGGATCGAGATTAACGCACTCCTGTAATTGCACAACGGCGGCATCCGCCTTGCCGACGAGCAGATAATTCGCTCCAAGATTATTGCGAGCCGCGACAAACTCGGGGTCGATCTTCACTGCCTTCTCGAGATGCGCAATGGCGCCCCGCACATCGTTATGCCGGCGTGCCTTTTCGGAGCGGTCGTACTCCCTTTGCGCCTTTCTCGGCACCTTATGTTCGAGCTGCCGCACGGAAACGACACCGAACGGCGGGCGCTGTTCCTGGCGAAACTCCGTCGGCCAAACACCGCTGGTTTTCGGGTCCGGGGCTTGGCTTTGTTCTGCATCGTAAGGCGAGAGGCTGGCGATCGGAAGTTGTGCAAAAGCCTGACCTCCGAGGAGAAGGACGAAAACACCGAGTGAAGACACACTTCGAGCGAGCATGGAGTACCCTCTATCCGCGATTGGAAGCGCGTTGAACTCGATTTCGTCGACCGAGTGGTTGAACGAGTTCAACGAACATCTGTCAGTTGGACAGAGGGCGCCCGGTTTCATTTCTCATAGCACCGTTAGCGCACTATTTTGAATGACTTAGAACAAATTACACGGTAAGAATTCAATAGGAGGAAGTGTTGACATGTACTAGCAATTTCCCGAACTTGCACCCGCCGCCTCCGTTGGACGGTTCACTATTTCTGCCCTTTACGCCGTCATTTCCCCTCGCTCTGGTGTTTTTTCGCTTACCTGGATGAGCCGGCTCGAGGAAGCCTCACAGGCCGACTGGAAAGAGAGGCGTAGCATTCATGAAGTCGCACACGACAATGGTCGCAACGTTGGCAAGCAAGGCTGCGGTGGCCGCACTGCTGCTGGGTTTCGCTTCGACGGCGCATGCCGAACTCAATTTCTGTAATAGCGCGCCTGCAACAATCTACACGGCGGTCGGCGAAAGCGTCGGAGGGCAGTGGCGTTCGCGCGGTTGGTGGACGCTCGCACCGGGGGCGTGCGCCGTCGTAGTCGGAGGCGACCTGGCGAATCGCTACTACTATTCCTATGCCGAAACCGCCGGACAGACCCGCGTCTGGACGGGTAACACCCCAATGTGCACCATTTCTTCCGCGTTCACGTTGCCGAACAACGGCTGCGCGGGCGCGGATGTTAAGAATTTCAACGTCGTCGATACAGGCGATGCCGATTCGTTCACGCTCAACTTCACCTGCGACGATTGTTCGGACCCGCGGGCCGTCGATGCGATCCGCCAATATCTGCCCTTGTTGGAAGAATACGTCAACAGTGCGGTCGATTCTTCCTGGAACTCGAACCATTGGGAAGATATCGGACCGGTGGATATCAGTTGGGCCGTCACCCGGGGGCCATTCCGGCTCAGCATCAGCGGAACACAGCTAACGGCTTCGGTGCGCCTGTTCTATTCGGTGGAGGTCAGCAACGTGTTCCTCGGCAGGCACGTCCTGGGATCCTGTGGAGTCGGCGAGGCGGCTCGGGTTGTCGATGCGACGATGGTCACCACCTTCGGCGTAACCGACGATGGCCGGCTCACCGCCCATTCGCGCATCTCCGACCTTTCGTTCGCGAATCGCTGCACGTTAACACTGGCGGATATCGATGTGACCGATAACATCGAAGACGCCATACGGCCGCGGCTGAACGATTTCGTTGCAAAGCTCGATGCCAGGATTCCCTCGGTCAACTTACGGCAGTTCGGCTTCGGCCAATAAAGAGGGCCCATGAACGACGTGTTCATCAGCTACGCCAAAGAGGATGAAGCGCGGGCCGGGCAGGTCTCGGCCCGTCTGTCCGCCGCCGGACTACGTGTCTTCTTTGCCCCTCAGAGCCTTCGTGATTGCGCCCACGCGGATCTGCTCGACAGGCTGGCGTTCGAGATCCAATCGAGTCGCGTCATTCTGCTGCTGTGGGGACCGTTCGTGAACAAATCGGAATGGGTGGCTCTGGAGTTGGCGTATTTCACCACGTTGAGAACGCAGCCAGGCTCCGAACGAAGGCTCGCCGCGCTCGATCTGGGCGGCGCTCCGGTTCCTGATTGGCTGGCCGTCGATGCGGTGATCCCGCCCGAACGGATCGGCGACATTGCTGAGATACTCAAACGGCCGGAGTGGATGCAACGGAACGGCAAGTCTCGAACCAGTGACCACGCGCGAGCGCGGATCGTACGCGCCGTCGCCACCGGAATCGATCTGCTGATGGGCGGCGCTGATTGGCGGCGGCGATTGCGGGTGGCAGTCCCCCGCCTGGACGGAGCCTTCTCGCTCGCTCACCTGCGCAGCGAGGAGTTGCGGCAGCCTGAGGTCCGAGACATGCTCGCCGATGTGTGGATGTTCGTTTCTCTGCACACGACCGCCGCGATGATCGCCGCTTTCCTGATCAGCGCATTTGTACGATTTCCCGTGGACTATCGCGGATATGTGCCGAAGGAGTTGCTGCTGACGGGCTGTACGGCGGTCGCGGGCGGCGCCGTTTTTATGCTGCGAGCCGGGATCGCCTTGGGCGCCATCGTGCCGGTGGTCAGTGTGCCTTTGGGTCTCGCGGTGGTCTTAGCTGCGCCGTGGTTCGGGCGCCCCGATTGGACAGGTGGCGCAACCGCAGGCTTCGTCATCGGAATCGCCGCCGCTATCCGCTCCGTATCGGCGACTGCTGAAACTCGCTGGCGCCCCCAGCCGCTCACCTGGAAACCGGCAGCGGGAATCGTAGGGTCTTTCGCTCTAGTGGTCGTCGCGCGAATTGTGGCAACGTGGCTGGCCGAGAAGTTCGCGACGCCGTCTCCCTTCAGCCGCGCGGCATTCGGACTACTCTTCGGAGGCGCCTTATTTACTATCCTCGGTCTTGCGGGCGCCTGGTTCGCGATCACTCAGAAACGATTGCGGCTGTGGCATTCCGGTGCTCGATTCGGAGTAATTGTCTCAGCAACTCTCGCCGCAATCTGCGGCCTGGTGGCAGCGGGCGTACCCTTCGGAAATCCGTTTGCCATGGTGGACGGCATCGGCGTGGGACTGCTCTGCGGCGGCGCTGTCGCAGGTATCGCAACGCTGCTGCTGCACTTCCTGGAACCGCTTACGGGTTGCCGTTGGAGTCTGGCCACCGCAGCGATTCTGATTCTCAGCGCAGGGCTGCCGGTGCTCCGCTGTTTCCCGAACATCCGTGCGGGCTCGATCTATGCGGCGATGTCGGCCGCGTCTGTGTCGAGTTTTGCGGGCGTGCGCTGGTGGTTCCAGCGGCGTATGGTTTCCGCCAGTCCGGCAGAGTCCGACGTACTCATGGATACCAGCCGATGCGCACTCGGCTGAAGTTGCAGGCGCTGGTTGCCACATTGTTGACCGCCGCCGGCGTGCACGCTCCGAGTGCGCGCGCGGACCACGCGGTTTGTGATGCCGCACACCCGTGGGACGCGGAGGGCTCGCCGGAAGATCTCGTGGCACTGGCAAATCGCTTCGCCCCGGTGATCCTCTATCCTGCCGATGAACCGAATCTTCCGACAAGCGTCGATGACTACCTCAGGAAATCCGAGCTTTGGTTCTACAGCGAGTACTGCCATCCTTCACACATGAGAGCGGGCAATCTTCGCCATGCGCTCGAATTCCAGCAAACCGTACCGAGTTGCCGGGCCGAGGGAGACATGATTGGCGTGGAGGGAACGCGGAGTATCGATAAGAGGTCGACGTTCTACCTTCGCAACCTTTCTCGATCGGAACAGCGCGGGAGCCCCGACACGAGGCGCTGGACCACCTATTGCCACATCTACCGGAACGACCTCGGAGGGTTTACACTCCAGTACTGGCGCTTCTACGCCTACAACACCGGCCTGTTTCTCGGAATTCACTTCGATTCGGCGAGCCATGGCGGTGATTGGGAGGCGATTCACGTTGTGCTCGCTCCCGGGAACCCGCCGGTCCCGCGACAGATTCGCCTGCTCGGCCATACACGGATCACGGCCGCCTCTTGGGGCGACGCGGTTACGGACGGTGGACATCCGGTGATTACCGCCGAAAAGGGCAGCCACACGAGCCATCTCGCGACCCGCAAGGATATCGCGAAGAGGCGGCAGATGATTGAACAACAGAGTTGGACGGGCGGTGCGGTCCGATGGGCAAACGGGAACACCGGCGAATCCGGACCACTTGTAATCATCGGGCAAAAGAGTTGCCCAGCGCCCGGGATGGAGTGGTTACAATACTCGGGGTTGTGGGGAAGCCGTGAATCGTCGGGAGTATTGGCTTATTACCGTTCGGGCTACTGGGGCCCTGCATTCAACGAAACCGGAATGCGCCAGGACGGATTTATGTCGGCTTGGTGCGAGGGTATCGCCAAACCCATGACCGATGCGGCGAGAGTGGCCGTCCGCCGTGAGTGCTATCCCTCGCGCATCGTTCAATAGCCGAGGAGGATCAATATGGCGGAGAACAACACGTCCGAGGAGTTGGAGCAGATTCTCGAACAGACCTATCGGGGACGTACCGAATCGCCCGAAGAACTGTTCGCGCTGATGTACGAAGAGCTGAAGCGCGTGGCTCGGGCCTATATCCGCCGCGAACGTGCCGACCACACACTCGGCGCAACAGCGTTACTGAACGAATCGTATCTGAAGCTCTTCGGAGGAACGTCCTTCGAATGGGAGAACCGGCAACAACTCTTTTGCACCGTAGCCCGCGCGATGCGCCGCGTCCTGGTGGATCACGCTCGCAAGCGGGCCGCGCAGAGGCACGGAGGCGAGTTCCAGAGACTCTCGTTGGACGATGGTCAGCAAGCACCGGCGATCATTAACGATCCAACCCTCTTTCTCGCTTTGAACGAAGGCATCGAGCGGCTCGCGAAACTCAATCCCCGCCAGGCACTCGTGGTCGAGATGCACTCGTTCGCCGGATTAACGGAAGAGGAAGTCGCTGAGGTGCTGGGAATTTCGAGTCGCACGGTGAAGAACGATTGGCGATTTGCAAAGGCCTGGCTGAAGTCGCAAATGGCTGGTTAGCGGAACCTCGCATAGAGTCTCGAACAGCCGCACCTACAATGGTCCTATGAATCGCACGCTCGTTATTGGGGCGACGGGCACGGTCGGCCGTCATGTGGTTTCACAACTTGTCGACGCCGGCGTTCCTGTCCGGGCCGTGGCCCGCCATCCGGAGGCGGCTCGCCTGCCGGTAGCCGTTGAAGTGGTGCGCGGAGATCTCACGGCCCCCGAAACACTGGATGAATGTCTCACCGGCGTGGATTCGGTGTTCCTGGTGTGGGTTGTGCCACCGGCCACTGCGGCGCCCCTCATCCAGAGAATCGCGAAGAAGACCCGGAAGGTTGTCTTCCTGTCGGCGCCGTTCAAAACACCCCACCCGCTGTTTCAGCAGCCGAATCCGGCCGCGGTTCTGCACGCGCAGATCGAACAGCACATCGAGCGCTCTGGGCTGGAATGGACGATCTTGCGGCCGGGCATGTTCGCAGGAAACGCACTCGGGTGGTGGGCTCCGCAGATTCGCGATCGCGGCGTTGTGCGCTGGCCCTATCTGAGTGTTCCGACGGCTCCGATCGATCAGCGCGATATTGCGGCCGTCGCTGTCCGTGCGCTACTAGAACAGGGGCACGCGGGAGCCGAGTACGTTCTCACCGGGCCCGAATCGCTAACTCAGCGTGAGCAATTGGCCGCGATTAGCCGTGCTATCGGCCGCACGTTTCTCGTCGAGGAAATCTCCCCCGATGATGCGCCCCGCGAATTGGCCGGCATCATGCCTCCGCCGGTGGTCACCATGCTGCTCAACGCGTGGGCCGCCGCAATGGGGCAACCCGCCCTCGTCACGTCCACGGTAGCGGACGTCACGGGATCGCCCGCGCGGAGTTTTCTTTCCTGGGCCATCGATCACACCGACGAATTCCAGGCTCGTCAGGGCGGCGCGTCGAGCCGTTCGTAGGCCAGGTCGTGTAGGACGCAACTTCCCAACGGCCATAAACTGACACCGTAGCCGGCGTCGCCGAATCCGGGTTGCCGTTCCACGACCGGATCCCGGCCCTGCCGTCGCAACTTGGCGGCAAGCACCAAGCCCGCGACGCCCGCACCGACGATCAGGACTCTCACCGGTCAGCCCTCACGAAACGGAGCGCGGCACATCGGTTCATGTCTATTTCGGGACGCATGCCGGTGGGCGGAAAGTTGAACGCAATCTCGATGTCACGGTGCCAGATAAGTCAGCCGCTGTCTCGTGAGCGACGAGCGGTGCCTGGGCTCTTATGGGATGCCGCCGGCGCCAATAAGGACTGCACGAGTGCAAATGCGAGCCACTCTTCGTATTTCTCGTACGACCATCCGCGCTGGCGAACCAGCATCCGGTATACGTCCCGTCCGGTGAACATCCAGAAAATGTCCCGGGCAGTCGCGTGATCCAAATCCGGCCGCAATCTTCGTGCGTCGCGTAACGAGTTGATCATGGCTTCCTGTCGTTCATATCGCAGGTCCTCGCGCTGCTCTTCAAGCTTTGACAATTCCGGCGCTACGACGCCGGCGCCGCGTAGAAGGTCGAAAGTGACATTCTGCGACTGATGAACCTGGCGCGCGATGCGAGCAGCGAACCGCAAACGCATTTCCGGGTCTGTAGCGCTCAAGGCGTGGTCTACCGTTTCCTCGTACCCGGCTCCGAAGGTCGATCGATCGAGTAGCCCGGTAAGGATGCCGGTCTTCGAACCGAACAGAGCATAGACAGTCTGAGGCGAAACTTCCGCCCGGCGCGCGATAGCTTCGATGGTCATCCCGGCGTAGCCTTCACGTTCGAGCAATTTCCGGGCCGCATCGACTATACGGCTGCGGGTGTCCCGAGCCTGCCGCTCGCGGACCAGCGACTTGTACGGACGCTTTTTGATTTTCGGCATCCGGCCAAAATTGTAGCATCCTTTATTGAGTATAGTAATCTATATCCAATATGCGGCCTCATCTCCGAAGGGGCAAGGCCGTTTGAAAGGACCTCAGAACATGAAGTTCGTTGTTTTGGGCGCCACCGGCGCGACAGGATTGGAGATTGTCAAGCAGGGGATCCAACGCGGTCATACCGTTACGGCGTTCGTTCGCTCACCGGAACGGCTCAGTCAGTTTCGCGATCAGATCGCGATCAAACAGGGGAACCTGCTGGACAGTGGCGAGTTGGAGAGGGCCGTGCACGGCAACGACGCTGTGATCTCCGCATTCGGGCCGCGAGTCCCGATTTCCAAAGCGGACGCGCATCTCCTGGAGCAATTCGCGTCAGCGCTCGTAAGCGGCATGCAACGCGCGAAGGTCAGCCGTGTCGTGATCGAGTCGGTCGCGTTCCTTTTTCGGAACGCTATCATGCCGCCCGCCTACCTTCTGGGTAGGTTGTTCTTCCCCGGCGTGATCGCCGACGCATCGGCGATGGAGCGTATTGTTGGAAAGAGCAAGCTCGATTGGACCCTCGTTCGTCCGCCCCAACTCACCGATAAGCCGTACACCGGAAGGTATCGCATTCGAGAAAGCCGGCTGCCGGTGTTCGGTTTCAAGATCTCGCGTTCCGACGTCGCCGATTACATGCTCAAGGCTGTAGAGAACCACGCTGCAAGCCGAAAGGTGGTGGGGATCTGTAACTGACGGACGCCGCGGATCGCCCGAGCGAAGTGGCGACTGGGCTCATTTGATGAGCGGGCTCACAATCGTCGTCTTGCGTGACTTCACGCTGATCATGCGCCCCGCTTGAAGCTGATCGCGGCACTGTGCAACCACAGCCCGAATCAACGCTGCTACAACCGGGCCATTCAGTCTTCGCTGGCGGATGAGAATTACCGACGGGTCGGGTGCGCCAGTTATGGCTAAAGCGCGCGAGAATCAGCATCCGGCGTAACGGCGCAGGCCAGAGCCTGCGTGACGCCCTCGGGCTCCAAATCGGGAGAATTCCGGAACAGGTCCTCCCGGTCTGTATGGACTGCAACGGCCTCCACCACACGACGCACAGTCCGTCGGATGCCGCGGCATGCATGGCGGCGCATTCATTCGGTTCGGGTTCCAGGTAATACGATCGGAGTTCTGCATCGAACCTCCTTCTCGCAGATTGGTTCGCTTCTGGTTTGGCTGCCATAGACCTTCAGCTGTGGCGAAACCGGGTTCTCGGAAAGCGTTCACGCTGACTCTCAATTGGAGTGCCCGCTAGAAATTCGCGGAGCGGTTTTCGAAGAGTATTGCGACTGTGCGGATAGGGGGCAGAACCGGAACAGAAGCGCCGAAAGTCTGAGATTTGGCGTCCCCAGGGGGATTCGAACCCCCGTTCTCACCGTGAAAGGGTGGTGTCCTAGGCCGGGCTAGACGATGGGGACTTTCGGGAAACGACGCGAAAATCGCTCCTTCTACTTTATCGGATCGGCGCACCGGAACACAAACTAACTTCCCGGCGCGCCTGATCGCAGAAGCCGCTTACACCGTTTTCAAATACGCGATGACGTCGTCCTTCTCGGTGTCCGAAAGCATGTCCTGGTACGACGGCATGCCGTTACCACCGGAGTTGATTAACGCCTTCACGTTCGCGTCCGTCACCGCCTTACCGTTCTTCAGTTTGGCCTTCTTGAACAAGCCCTTCAGTGAGGGTCCCATCTTCTTCTCGTCGGTATCGACGTTATGGCAGACGCTGCACTGTTCGAAAACTTCTTTTCCCTTGGCGGCATCACCTTTGTCCGCCGCTTTCACCGCACCCGCCATCAGTAGCGCGGCGCCCGCAGCCATCAACATGACTTTCGATTTCATCTACGGCAATACTCCTCAGTTTTTCGATACTCGCACTCACACGCAACCCAGCAGCGCGTAAAGGGATAACCTTCACCAGTTTACAATTGGGAGGTGCAACCCGTCATCATGGTGTTCGCTAAGGCGCCGGTGGCGGGCAATGTCAAGACGCGCCTCGTACCACCGCTTTCGTTCGAACAGGCGGCCGCTCTGCACGAAGCGTTCGTGAGCGACACAGTCGAATCCCTCCAATCACTTACCGGTTGCGTGTCGATCGAACTGCATACCGATATCGAAACCGACGCGTGGCCCGCGTTGATCGTTCCTCGCCGGATCCAACATGGAAGAGATTTAGGATTAAAGATGCTCAACGCGATCACCGAAGCGCTCTCGCGAGGGCACCCGCTGGCCATGATCCTCGGCAGCGATTCGCCTACATTGCCGGGCAGTTACTTGGACGCGATCCTCCGCATCGAAGCCGACGTCGTGTTCGGCCCGGCAACGGATGGAGGATATTACGCGATCGCCGCGCGCACGACGGACCAAGCGATGTTCGACAACGTACCCTGGTCGTCATCCGAAACACTCGTTGACACGGTGAGAGCGTGCCGCGCGGCTGGCCTCACAACCGCTCTCGGACCGGAGTGGTTCGATGTCGATTCTGTTGCCGATCTGGAGCGTTTGGCGCTCAGCCCGGACCTCCCCCGCCACACTCGTATGACGCTCCGCCCCGGTCACGGTGAGCGAGGGCAACAAACGTGCTAACAATGGACTCGTGAGCACCGAGGCAGATCTTCAAAACGCAGTCGCTAGGCTCGACACCGTACGGAATGAAATCTCGAAAGTCATCGTAGGCCAACAGGACGTCGTCGATGGTGTCCTGATCTGCCTTCTTGCGGGCGGGCACGTTCTGCTCGAGGGCGTTCCCGGACTGGGCAAAACCACACTACTCCGCACGTTAGCTCGTGTCCTGCACTTAAAGTACTCGCGGATACAATTCACGCCGGATCTTATGCCGGCCGACATTGTCGGCAGCATGATGATGGAGACCGACGAACGCGGGAGCAAAGCGTTACTCTTCCAGCCGGGCCCGATTTTTTCCAACCTCGTGCTGGCCGACGAAATCAACCGCGCGACACCGAAGACACAATCGGCACTGCTCGAAGCGATGCAAGAGCGCACGGTTACCAGCGGCAATACGACGCACGAACTCGAGTTGCCCTTCCTGGTGATGGCTACGCAGAACCCCATTGAAATGGAGGGAACCTATCCGCTGCCCGAGGCCCAACTCGACCGGTTCCTGATGAAAATCCTGGTCACCTATCCTTCGCGCGAAGATCTGAACCGCATCGTCGAGCGCACGATTCAGAAGGAAGACATCCACCTCGACCAGGTTGTCGATCGCGCCTCGATCCTGCAGCTTCGATCGATATGCCGCGACGTGCTGGTTGCGGCACACGTGCAGGAGTACGCCATCGACCTCGTGATGGCTACGCAACCGGGAAGCGACCACGCACACCAGGCCGCGAACAAATACATCCGTTACGGCAGTTCTCCGCGTGGCGCCCAGGCGCTAGTGGAATGCGGCCGGGTTCTAGCGCTGATGCGCGGGAGGCTGCACCTCAGTACAGACGACATCCGTGTTGTGGCGGGCGGCGTCTTGCGCCACCGAATCATTCTCAACTTCGACGCCCACGCGGACGGGCACACCGCCGAGACGATCCTCAACCGAATCCTCGAAGGCACGGCCGCAAAGGTTGCAGCAAGATAACGGCCCACGGCGTGCTACGCTTCAACCAGGAGTCCAGGGAACTTTGTCTGCCAATGAACAACCGCTGGTCGATCGGAGCTTGCTGGAAAAGCTCGAACGACTGACGGTCCGGTGGCGCCGTTCGTTTCCAGGGTTGGTCGGCGGCCATAATATCTCGCGGTTTCCCGGCCCGGGTATCGAGTTCCTCGACCACCGCCATTTTCACCACGGCGACGATCTGCGTGCGGTGAACTGGCGCGCGTATATGCGCCTGGAGAAGCTTTTCTTGAAGATGTTCCAAGTGGAGCCGCGGGTTCCGGTACGGCTGTTGATCGATATCAGCCCGTCGATGCAGACCGGCGACCCGTCCAAGCTGCTCTATGCCCGGCGCCTTGCCGCCGCCCTCTGCTACGTTGGGCTGGTCCGGCTCGACACTATCTGCTTACAGCCCTTCAGCGATCATCTCTACGATTCTTTTCTGTGCGGCGGCGGACGTCATCGCTTCATGCCGGCTGTGGAGTTCCTGATGCAACTCCCGGTCGGCGGACCGACGCAATTCTTACAGGCGGCGCGCCAGTTTGTCGCCAACTATCCACAGCGTGGACTGCTGATCATCGTCTCGGATTTCCTCGACGACGGCGATTGCGTGAAACCGCTCGAGTATCTCGCCGACTTCGGGCATGAACTGTTGCTGTTGCACTTGTGGGCTGATGAGGACCGCGAGCCGCCATGGGACGGGGAATTGGATCTCGAAGATGCAGAAACGGGAACCCGCCTGAGTTTGGCTTTCGATGCCGCCGCGCGGGAGCAATACACGGCGGGATTTGATCAATACTGCGATTCGATCGAGAAGGTGGCGACCCGTAGTTCAGGACGTTACACCGGTTTTTCCACCAGTTTGCCCCTCGAGGAGGCGATTTTCGGGCCCGTCATTCAGACCCGTACCGTTCAGTAAGCGCGACCGTCCAACAACTGAAGCACTGTGTCTCTGCTGAATCTAACTTTTCCGGAATTCATCGCGCTGTTCAGCACGGCGTCAGCGGTACTGGTCACCTTGTACCTGCTCGACCGTTCCCGGCGCAAACAGGTGGTAGCTACGCTGCGGTTCTGGAAACCGGCCCAGGACGTGACGTCGGTGCGTCACAAGCGCCGGATTCAGCAGCCCTGGTCGCTGCTGCTTCAAATGCTTTCGATCGCGCTGTTGCTGCTGGCGATCGCGCAATTCGAGTGGGGCGACCGGAGCCGCAATGCTCGCGATCATATCGTTGTATTGGACACCTCGGCGTGGATGGGCGCTCGCACGCGAAACGGCACTTTGATGGATGATGCGCGCACGGCGGCGCTCGCGTGGTTGAAGGCGGTGCCGTCGGCCGACCGCGTGATGTTGGTACGGGCCGATGCACTCGCTACGCCAGTGACGTCGTTCGACACGAACCGTGCGGCTCTCGAACGTTCGATTCGCGAGTCCAAACCCGGCGCCGCCGCCCTCAATCTCAACCAGGCCATCGAGTTCGCGGCGCGCGTTCAAAAACTCCACTCGACGCGCCCAGGGGAGATCGTGTATGTGGGAGCCGGGCGGATTCCGGCAGGAGAACAGAACATTCGCACACCGTCGAATCTCCGGGTGATTCCGATTAGCGCGCCAATCGAAAATGCAGGTCTGCGAAAGATCGGGCTGCGCCGGGCCGACGCGGAGACGTGGCAAGTGTTCATCTCCGCGGAGAATTACGGTTCGCGGCCCCGGCCCACTCAACTGGCGGTACGCTTTGCCGGCGCACCGGTCGGAAGCCGCACGCTGACACTGGCGCCAGGGGTGGAGCAGGAATCTTCGTTCAGCTTCCGAACTCGCGCAGCCGGATGGCTGGAGGCGCGATTGCTGATCGACGACGCGTTCCCCGAGGACGATCGCGCAACGCTGGAGATCCCGGCTCAACCCTCCCTCACCGTAGCGGTGTACTCCAAAGATGCCGATCTTCTACGGCCAGTGCTTTCGGCAAGCCCGAAAATTGCGCCTGTATTTCGAATTCCGTCTGCATACGACGCGCGCGCCAAGGCCGATGTGATGATTTTCGACCGGTTCGCGCCACCGGTGCCGCCACTCGTGCCGTCGATCTGGATCGATCCTCCCGAGCAGCATTCTCCGATACGAATCAAGACCAGCGTGAAAGCTGCGGCGCTGACGAACTGGAACTCGAGTCACGATTTAGGTCTCGGACTGCGCACCAAAGACGTAGTGCTCGAAACGGCGAGCGTTTTCTCGCCGGCTCCCGACGACGTCCCCGTGGCTTCCGTCAATGCGGGGCCGGTGATTCTCGCACGCCCCCAGACATCCTCTTCACCGAAGCTGGTCGTGTTCGGCTTCCATCCCTCGCTATCGGCAATGCGGTATGAACTGGCCACGCCGCTGTTGTTCGCCAACATCCTTCGATGGATCAACCCGGCGGTTTTCCAGCGTTGGGAACTGAATGCCGGCACGGTGGGAACGGTGGAGGCGCACCTTGATGAGCGAACCCCACCGGCGTCGGTGCGCGTCACGTCCGACACGGATAACGGGCTGGTCCCCTATTCCCTGCACGACGAGCATCTGCGCTTTTTCGCCGGTATACCGGGCAATTACCGCTTGCAGGCCGGCGATCGGGAAATAGCCTATTCTCTGACTTTGCCGGATATCGGCGACGCTACCTGGAAGATCCCCCCGGGAGTTCGAAAGGGTGTGCCGCGTTCGCTCGGCATCGAGGTTCAAGTGTTCGATCTGTGGCCGTGGCTGGCCATCGCGGGTGCGATCGGACTTCTCGTCGAATGGATCCTGTATGGGCGGGGGCGGCGTGAAACGTGGATGCGCCGGCGGACCGCGCCGGTTCGAACCAAAGTCCTGCAGAGGAAGGCGTCATGAGTTTCGATCACGCCTGGGTCCTGATTTTTCTACCGCTGCCACTCGCGTGGGCCTGGCTGGAATGGCGCAGGACCTCACGCCGCGCAGGCCTGATGCTGAAAGCGCTCGCGTTCACGGCGATCGTCGTCGCGCTGGCAGCGCCGCGCATATCTATATCGGAGACCAAGATGGCGGTCGCGGTTCTGGTGGACACCTCCGCCAGCATCACCAACGCCGATTTGGAACACGCGTCGAAGACCGCCACGGAGATCGAACACGACCGTGGGCGCAACTGGACCAGGATCATTCCGTTCGCGCGGTCAACACGGATCGCGACGCAAAACGAAAAGCCGAAAGGATGGGCCCTCCGCCACACCTCTGGCGATGTCGCCCACGCGACAGATCTCGAGGCCGGCATTCGAGAGGCGATTGCCGCCATGCCGGAGGGGCTCGTCCCACGGATCGTTCTCGTTTCGGATGGGAACGAAAATCGCGGCAGTATCGCCCGCGCGGTGTACCAGGCGCAGCAATTGAAGATTCCCATCGATACCGTTGCTCTCGCCGGGCGTCGCCCAAGCGGGCTGCACCTGGAAGCCGTCAGCGTCCCGTCGCTGACCTTCACAGGCGAGCGCTTCCCGATCGAGGTCACGCTCACTTCTCCCGCCGCGGCACAGGGCACGATCGAAGTGCTGGCGGACGGTAAGCCGATCGGGAAAACGCCGGTCCGTTTCGAGCGGGGAACGAATCGCATCCGTGCACACGCGAACCTTACCGTTGCCGGCGCAGTGGACCTGACTGTGGCGCTCGATGCGCCCGGCCTCGGCGATATGAGGGTGGACCAGGCACTCACGCTTCGCCGTCCCAAACTCTTGTACGTTTCCCAGGATCCCGCGGGTTCCGACACGAATTTTCTGAAGGCGCTTGATGCCGCGCAATTCGAGGTGCAGCGTGCTTCCGAGGTGGTTTCTCAAAACCTGAGCGACTACCAGGTGGTGGTGCTGAACAACATCAACCTCGAGAATATTCCGGTGCCGCGGAAGGACGAACTGGAGTCGTTCGTCCAGCGTGGTGGTGGCCTTGCCGTCATCGCGGGCGAGCGGAACGTCTACCCCGAGGGCAAAAAAGTAGAGGACGCATTGGACCGCGCGCTGCCTGCCAAAGTCGCTCCGCCGCGTTCGCCGGAGGGGACCGCGGTGGTCCTGATCATCGACAAATCCTCTTCGATGGAAGGCCGCAAGATGGAACTGGCGCGGCTGGCCGCGATCGGAGTCATAGATAATTTGCGTCCGGTGGACACGGTGGGCGTACTGATCTTCGACAACTCGTTTCAATGGGCGGTGCCGCTGCGGAAGGCAGAGGATAAGTCACTGATCAAGCGGCTGGTGGCAGGCATCACACCGGATGGAGGCACCCAGATTGCGCCCGCGTTGAGCGAGGCCTTCCGGAAAATCGCTCACTCGAACGGAACGTTCAAACATATCGTGCTGCTCACGGATGGCATTTCCGAGGAGGGCGATTCGCTCGAATTGTCGCGTGAAGCGCAGCAGCAGCGGGTGACGATTTCCACCGTTGGTCTCGGCCAGGACGTAAACCGGGCGTATCTCGAGAAAGTGGCGACACTCGCCGGTGGGAAATCGTACTTGCTGAACGATCCATCCGGACTCGAGCGCATTCTCCTGAAGGACGTGATGGAGCACACGGGATCAACGGCCGTGGAGAAACCGCTGCAGCCCGGTATCGTAAAGCAGGCGGAGATCCTCGACGGCGTCGGAATGGATTCGGCGCCGGCACTGAAGGGGTACATCCGTTTCACCGCGAAGCCCACGGCGGAAACGATACTCACTGTCGACCGTAAGGACCCGCTGCTGACACGGTGGCAGTACGGCCTGGGACGCGCGGCAGTGTTTGCATCGGATGCGAAAAGCCGCTGGGCGGCGAGTTGGGTCGGCTGGTCCGGTTACGACAAGTTTTGGATGAATCTCATGCGCGACCTGCTTCCACACACGGACACCGGTGAAACGCGGGTCGACTTCGACGCCGCCAATGGCGATCTCGTCGTGGACTATCGTCTCGAGAATGACACGCAGGAACCGAAAACGCTGCCCGCGGTTTACGCTTTTGGTCCAGGCGGGTTTCAACGCCCGGTACCAATCGTGAAACTTGCCGATGGTGCCTATCAGGGCCGCGTCGCCGTGGGCCAGGGACAAGGGCTGTTCCGGATTCGCCCATTCGCCGAATCGAAATCGTTCCCCGAAGTTGGTTTCTACCGCCGGGAGGACGAACTGAACGACTACGGATCGAATGAGTTCCTGCTGCTTAAGATCGCAGAGTTCACGGGAGGACGCTTCAATCCGGAGCCGAAGGCGGTCTTCGATCCAGCGGGACGTTCCGTACCCGCTTCGATGCGCCTGTGGCCCGGACTTTTGGCGCTGGCGATCGCACTGAACCTTGCCGAAGTAGTCGTGCGGAAGTGGCGCGGCCTGTTTCAGCGCACATAGTCCAGCCGTCACGGTCACCACACCCCTGCAAACCACCACACTCCCGATCAATCCCCTTGACATGCCGCAGCACTATATGTATCCTCGCTACATATGGCTGAGCCCGGTATCGACACGAAAGCGCTGCAAAAGACCAGTGCGGAGATGATCGTGCTCGCGTTGCTCGAGCAGCGATCCCGCCACGGTTATGAATTGGCGAAGTTGATCGAAAGCCGGAGCGACGGCAAATTGGAGTTTCACGTCGCATCGCTCTACCCGATGCTCTATCGTTTGGAAGCAAAGGGCTGGGTAGAGGGCCGCTGGGTGGAACGGCCTAACGAACGCAGAAAGCGATATTACCGCATTACTGGGAAAGGCAAAAAGGTGCTCGCGCTGCAGCGGCAGACCTGGCGCGACTTCTTTGAAACCTTGGACCGTGTTGCGGGCCTCGGGCCGGCTTAGAGGGAGAGACCGCCGATGTTCGACTGGAAGGAATACGTTCGCACGCAACTGCCGCCCATCCGCGTGAAGCCGGCGCGCGAAATCGAGATCATTGAAGAACTCGCAACCCAACTCGAGCAGGCTTACCAGGATGCCTTGCGCGGAGGGCACGACGATCTCGAGTCCCAGCGGATCGCAAAGTCGCAACTGCCGGACTGGCGAACACTGGCCGTGGATATCGAAGCTTCGCAGCCGCCGGCGAATCGTCCCGGCCCTCGAATTTGGGAGGGCATTCCGGCGGATCTGCGGCACGCTTTCCGTGTGCTTCGGAAGAGCCCAGTATTCACCGCCGTTGCAGTTGCCACCTTGGCGATCGGCATCGGCGGATGCACCACCATCTTCAGCCTGATCGAAGCCGTGATCCTCCGCCCCATCGGCTACCCCGAACCCGATCAACTCGTGATGGTGTGGGAGCACCAGTATCGGATCGGCGCGCATAAGAACGTGGTCGCAATGGCCGACTATCTCGACTGGAAGGCGCGCAATCACGTTTTCAGCGATATGAGTCCAATTCTGGACCAGGTGTGGAATGTCACCGGCCATGGCGATCCTTCGGTGCTGAAGGGGATTTCCGCGAACGAGAGGTTTCTGCCGATGCTGCGTGTTCAGCCTTTGCTGGGCCGATCATTCACATCCGAGGAGACCCGGGCAGGCGGACCCGATGTAGCCATCCTGAGTCACAGGATCTGGGTAGAGCGATTGGGGGCCAGCCGCGACGCAATCGGCCAGACGATCACTCTGGACGACCGTCCCCGAACCATCATCGGCGTCCTTCCGGCGAATTTCCCATGGCTGGGCAAACCCCTCGATGTGCTGACACCCACGCAGTTCGCGAACCGGGACTGGAGAGTGCGGGCCGGCCGCTTTCTTCGGGTCGTGGCGCGTCTCAAGCCCGAAGTCCCCGTGGCAGAGGCTCAGCGTGAAATGGACGCCATCGCGCGGCAACTCGAAGTGGAGTATCCGGAATTCAACAAGTATTGGGGCGATTGGGGCGTAGAAGTCGTTCCGATGGCCGAGCACTTCGCCTCCGGGACGAGTACCGCGCTGTGGGTACTGATGGGGGCTGTCGGGCTGGTACTGTTGATCGCCTGCTCAAACGTCGCAAACCTGATGCTCGCTCGCGCCGTCGTTCGTGAACGCGAATTCGCGGTCCGTGCCGCACTCGGAGCGAGCGCGGCCCACCTGGTTCGTCTCCTGATGATCGAGAGCCTGGTGCTCGGCAGCATCGGTGGGCTTGCCGGCTGCGGCGCAGCAACCGCCGCCATTCAATTCATCCAAACCGCCGGTCCGCAGGATGTCGGGCGGCTGCATTCGGCCGGCGTGAACGTGCCGGTTGCGATGTTCGCGCTGGCTATCAGTCTTATCACCAGCATCCTGTTCGGACTCGCACCCGCGATCGCGGCCGGCCGTCTGAACCTAGGAGCAACGCTGAAAGAAGGCGGCCGCGGTGTACTGAATACGCTTCGCGGCGAGCGCCTTCGCGGCGGCCTCGTAGTGGCTCAGGTCGGGCTCGCGCTGGTGCTGCTGACAGGCGCCGGCCTGCTGATCCAGAGTTTCTATCGTCTGAACGCGGTTCCGTCTGGCTTCGATGCGCACAACGTCCTGACCGGCACGATCATGGTGAGCGGAAAGATCGGCGACGAGCAACTCGGCATCATGTGCCGGCAGATGGTGGAGCGGCTGCGGGTGCTGCCGGGTGTCGAGAACGCCGGGTTCATCACATTTCTCCCGTTCGCCGGGATGGGTGCGGCTACCGGATTCAACGTCGCCGGCAGGCCGCCGTATGCCCCCGGACAGACGCCCGTGACAGACGTGCGCGTCGTGCAACCTGGATATTTCGAGACGATGCGCATTCCTTTGTTGAGCGGCCGGTTGTTCAGCAACGGCGATAACCGGAAGGAAGCTCCGCGAATGTTCATCGTCAATCAAACGTTGGTCCGGCAGACGTTTGGGGAACAAAGCCCGCTTGGGCGCAGCCTGGTTGTGGAGATGGGAGATAGCATGCCCGGACAGATCATCGGCGTAGTTGGCGATACGAAACACGGGGCGCTCGATGATGATATCCGGCCGATGGTTTACTACGTTCAGGCACAATTGCCGATCTCGTTCGGAGCCTTTGTGGTGCGCACGAAGAACCAGCCGGAAAACCTGAGTTCGGCCATGGTGGCTGCGATCCAGTCGGTTAAGAAGGACCAGCCCGTAACAGACATTCGAACGATGGACGAGTGGATCGGCCGGTCGGTGGCACGGATGCGGTTTCAGACCGCGTTGCTCGCGGGCTTCGCGCTGATCGCGGTGATACTGGCCGTGATCGGAGTTTACGGTGTCATTGCATATTCAGTGGAGCAGCGCACCTACGAAATCGGAGTGCGGCTCGCGCTCGGTGCCGATCCTCAAGTCGTGAAACGCTGGGTCACCGCGCGAGGCATACGACTGGCGGCCTTCGGCCTCGTTCTTGGCCTCGCAGTCGCGGCGCTCTCGACGCGCGTTCTCCAGTCATTGCTGTACGGCATCACCGCCGGAGACCCCGAGACATTTGCGCTGTCAGCGATAATCCTGGCGACCGCGTGCGTTGCGGCGAGTTACGTTCCCGCGCGTCGTGCCACGCGGATCGATCCTGCCGTGGCGCTCCGCGGCGAATAGCACCGCTCGCCCGCCTCCAATGACGAGCGATCTGCGGCGGGTTGGTGTGCCTCGATTCGCACGGTCCGGCGCGGATCCATCGTCGTCCCTCTAAGTTCTTCAGAATCCTCCATTTGCAGCCGAAAACACTTGAGGCAAACCGGTCAAATCTGCTATTCTTAGCAATTGGGTTTCAAAACTCCACTCTTCCTTCCTTTGTAAGAGGTTTACATGTCAGGCCACTCAAAATGGGCGACGATCAAGCACAAGAAAGCCGCCCTCGACGCCAAGCGCGGAAAGGTGTTTACGCGCATTATTAAGGAAATTTCGATCGCTGCCCGCAGCGGCGGCGATCCTGACGCCAACCCCAGGCTACGCACGGCCATCGCTGCGGCGAAGGCTGTCAGCATGCCGCAGGACAACATTAAACGGGCCGTCATGCGCGGTACGGGCGAACTCGAAGGCGTGACGTTTGAAGAAATTATGTTCGAAGGCTACGGTCCCGGAGGCGCCGCCGTGTTGGTGCTTACCGCGACAGACAATCGAAATCGTACGGTGAGTGAAATCCGGCACATGTTCTCGAAGCACAACGGGAACCTCGGCGAACAGGGCAGCGTCGGTTGGATGTTCGAACGAAAAAGCCAGATCCTCGTCGAAAAGGAAAAGGCCTCCGAAGACAAGTTGATGGACATCGCGCTCGAAGCGGGTGCTGACGATTTGCGCGATGACGGCGACCACTGGTCCGTGCTCTCGGCGCCGGATTCGCACGAAGCGGTACTGAACGCGATACACGCCGCCGGCATCGAAACGGTCTCCGCCGAAATCGCAATGGTTCCGAAAAACCTCGTGAAGTTGGAAGGCAAGAACGCGGCCGGAATGTTGAAGCTGAATGAAGCTCTCGAAGAGCACGAAGACGTGCAGAACGTCTGGTCGAACTTCGACATCGACGAAGCCGAAATGGAAGCTCTTGCTTGAGTTGACGAAAGCGCTTTGCCGGTCTTCCCGCCGGGCGGCGAGCGGCTGGGTTAACCTCCCGCCCCTGAGTGTCTTGTAATGCGAATCCTGGGCATCGACTGCGGCAGTGAACGGACGGGTTACGGGGTTATCGACACGGACGGTCGAACGCACCGGATGACGACGTCGGGAGTAATTCGCACCAGCCCCAAGACGCCCTTCAACGTCCGTCTGCTGGAGATTGCACGCGGATTGCGAGACGTGATCGCGGAGTTCTCGCCCGAAGCTGCGGCCGTAGAAGAAGTATTTCATTCCCACAATCCGAAAACCGCGATCAAACTCGCCCATGTTCGCGGTGTAGCTCTTTTGGCCATCGCAGAGGCCGGAATCGTTTTGGGCGAATACTCCCCACTCGAAGTGAAAACGAGCGTAGTCGGCTACGGCCGAGCAGAAAAGCAACAGGTGCAATTGATGGTACAGAACCTGCTGGGTTTGGCCGAGTTCCAGGCCGAAGATGCGTCCGATGCAATCGCCGTCGCGATTTGTCACGCAACGCGGACGTGTTCCGCACCCATGAGGGCCGCCCGATGAAACTCGCCGTGCTTGCCGCGCTGGCCTGCATCTCCGCGTTTGCGCAGCAGGGCCGCATCACATTCATCAAAGAGTTTCCGGGCAGCCGGCCGCCGCGGATGAGCATCGCGGTCGAGCGTTCGGGCGACGCAGTCTACACGGAAGCGGTCAACGACGATTACCCCATCAAGTTCAAACTTCACCAAAACGAAGTCGATGCGATCTTCGGCCTCGCCGCCAAACTCGATAACTTCTCACGCCCGCTCGAGTCCGGTTTGAAAGTGGCCAACATGGGCGCGAAGACGTTCCAGTTCCAAGACGGCAGCACGCATCGCGAAGTCAAGTTCAACTACTCCCTGGACGAGAACGCCAGGCTGCTGCTCGACTGGTTCGAACGAATGGCGGAAAGTGAGCAGCACTACATCAACCTGGAACGAACCGTGAAGTACGACCGGCTCGGTGTCAACCAAGCGCTGCTGATGCTGCAGATTTCGTACGACAAAAAGCGGTTGGTCGGCGCCGAACAGTACTTGCCCCTGCTTGACCGCGTAGCGCGAAACGACAGCTATATGCACATGGCCAGAGAACGCGCTGCGGCCATCGCCGATCTCATCCGCAGCGAGGGGAAGCAGGCCAAAACGGAATGAAGCATCGCTTCCGCGCCGGCCTGATGCTGGCGTGCGTGCTCGCCGCGCTCGCCGCCGCTCAGGCCTTCGACCCCAAACCGATGACCGACGAGGAGCAGCAACACCTGCGGTCCGTTCTGGCCGAGGGTTCGTCTAGCGCCGTCGATCTCATCCGCGCGCTCGAGAAGCACCTGTCGGAATATCCGGATTCGTCCAAGAGGCCGGAGTTGGAACGGGCTCTCCTGAAGGCCGCCATTCAAGCGCACGACCGCGCGCGCATCGCACGCTACGGCGAGTCGGTCCTGCTCCGGGATCCCGGTGACGTTACGCTGCTCGATCCGGTTTGCCGCGCGCTGGTCGCGGACGCCGGCAAAGCGAAGCCTGCTCTCGAATGGTCGCGCCAGTATGAGTCAGCAGTTCGCCAATTGATGAAGCAGATGCCGGATGACGGCTCAGACCGCGGGCGTCAGAAGGATGAGCTCGATCGAATGCTCAGCCGTGCGCTGACGTACCAATCACTGGCGACGGGCAATCTGGGCGATAACGAAAAAGCGGCGGAACTCGCACGCAGGAGTTTCGACACGTATCCGTCCGGCGAACCGGCCGTTGAATTGGGAAAACGACTGGCTCTGCTCGGGCGAACCGCGGATGCGATCCGCGCCTATGCCGACGCATTCGCCATACCCGATCCGCAAGCCACCGATACCGACCGGGCGGTGATCCGGATGCGTTTGGGCGAACTCTATCAGAAGTGGAAGGGGAACGAAACTGGGCTCGGCGACATCATCCTTCAAGCGTACGATCGCACGTCGGGGCTGATCGCGGCGCGGAAGATTGCACTCCGGCAATTCGATCCGAACATGGGCGTCACCAACCCAATGCAATACACGCTCTCGAGCGTTAGCGGAAATAAGCTGGCGCTCTCCTCGCTCGGCGGCAAGGTGGTCATCATGGATTTTTGGGCGACCTGGTGCGGCCCCTGCCGAGTGCAGCACCCGCTCTACGACAAGGTGAAGGAGCGTTTCAAATCGCGGGACGACGTCGTGTTTCTGGCAATCAGCACCGATGAGGAGCGCGAAGCAGTGAAGCCGTTTGTCGAAAGCCACGGATGGAAGCAGGAGGTTTACTACGACGACGGTCTCGCCCGGACGTTGCGCGTGACATCGATTCCTACGACGGTGGTGTTCGGGAAAGACGGCACGATTGTCAGCCGGATGAACGGCTTTGACCCGTCTACATTTGTGGACAGCCTCGCCGGACGTATTGCTGCTGCTCTGTCACCGAAGACCGTCAGCAAGGCCTCCGAATGAACTTCAACCGCGTAGTCTGGATTGTGCTCGATAGCGTGGGCATCGGTGAGATGCCGGATGCCGCCGATTACGGCGATGTCGGAAGCGACACGCTCGGTAACATCGCCCGGCGCCGCCGTCTTTCGCTGCCGAACCTCCGGCAACTCGGGTTGGCGAATATTCGTCATTTCGACGGACTGGAGCCGGTGGAAGCCCCCGCGGGTTCGTTCGGGCGATGCGCGCTCGCGTCGCCCGGTAAGGACACCACAACTGGGCATTGGGAGATGACCGGCATCCATCTCCGCAAACCGCTGCCTCTTTATCCGAAGGGGTTTCCGCGGGAAGTCATGGACGAGTTCGAAAGGCGCATCGGACGCTCGACACTGGGCAACTACCCGGCTTCCGGCACCGAGATCATTAAGGAACTCGGTGAGCAGCACATGCGCACCGGCTCACCGATCGTCTACACGTCGGCCGATAGTGTATTTCAGATCGCCGCGCACGAGGACGTCATCCCGGTTTGGGAGTTGTACAAGATCTGCGAGACGGCGCGTGACATTCTGCGCGGTCCGCACGAAGTTGGGCGTGTCATCGCCCGTCCGTTTGTCGGCGAGCCTGGATCGTTCACGCGAACGTCGAATCGCAAGGACTATGCGGTTGCTCCACCCCGCGGGATGCTTCTCGACCAGCTCGAGTCCGCGAAGGTGCCGGTATTCAGCGTCGGCAAAATCATCGATATCTTCCTCGGGCGGGGCATCGGCGAGTACGAGAAAACGAAGACGAACGCGGACGGGATGAGCAAAACCCTGGCCGCGATGGATGAACAGTCCGACGGGCTGATATTCGTCAACCTGGTGGATTTCGACATGCTTTACGGCCACCGCAACGACGTTGAAGGTTACGCGCGAGCTCTCGAGGAAGCGGATGCGTGGGTGCCGCAGTTACTCGAGAAGGCTTCAGCCGGAGACTTGCTGATCTTCACCGCGGATCACGGCTGCGATCCGACCACGGCTTCTACCGATCACAGCCGCGAATATGTTCCACTGCTGACCTGGGGCAGGCATGCGCGCGCGGGCGTCGATCTCGGAACGCGAGCGACACTCTCCGATATCGGACAAACCGTGGCCGAGAACTTCGGAACATCGATTTCGAAAGGAGCGAGTTTCTTGACCGCGATCAGCGAGTCCGGCTGAACAGCCACAAGATCAGCGACAACACGATGCTTACAATGATGCTGGTCATCAACGGGAAATAGAAGACGGTATTCTTTCCCTTGTAAACGATGTCGCCCGGGAGCCTGCCCAGCCGCACCGGCAGTCTGTCTCCGAAACTTACAACGATCCCCACCGCCACCAGTACCAAGCCGAGAATTATGAGGGCACGGCCGAGTCCGCCCATACACTTATTATCGAACTACACTGAGTAGTGCCGCCCGCGATGCGCGCCGATCAGGATCTGGAACAGGCGGTGCGCCATCAATTCGTGCAAACTCAGCAGTTCCTTGTTTGCATTCACGAGCGCGTCTACATCGCGCGGGTCGGCCGGTGCGCCGCCGCCCGATTTCAAAGCGTCGGTGGCCTCTTTCATCACCGGATCGCTGATTACATCGCCCGCCATTTCCCAAAGGGTAATGAAACGATCGATCGCAGTCGGGAAGCTGACCTTGAAAACCCCGTAGTTGCTGGTTGTGCGCGGCGGCTTATAGTCGAGGTTGAACGGACCGTTGTAGTTGTGGCTCCGCAACAGAACCAGAACGTTGAGCCAGTCGAGCGGATTTACCAGGCCCACCGCGATATCGACGTCGTGCTTTAGCCGGTACCCGTCATTGATGTCGAAGTGGAACAGTTTGCCGCAGAGCAACGCTCGGGCGAGCGCGGCTCGCGGCGCGGCCCCCCACATCAGTTCGTGAAGATATTCCGGATTCAATCCCACCATTTCTGGGTGCTTCAACAACCCCGAATAAATGAAGGCGAGCATGGCATCACTGGTGGGCAGCAGAATCTCCGCCTGGGGCTCGAAGGGCTTCGCTTCCATGCAGTGCTTCAAAGTGTGGCGGCCATACTTCTGCGCCAGTTCGATATCCGCGTCGCATGCCGCGTTCAATCCGTCGGCGTACCATTTCAGGGTTTCGGTCTCTTCAATCGCACCTTGCACGAAGTAACCGAGCGACCCTGGCCAATACACCGCAAAATCCGCGCCGAGTTCGTGCCCGATATGAACGGTATTCTTGAGCCGCTCGGCCGCGTAGGCCCGCACCTCGGGCGACTCCGCCGCCGGACTCGCCGCCCAAACTGCGTGATGAAACGTCTCGGTGGTCACCATCGAGCATTTCATCCCGTGCTGGTTCAATTCGTTCTTGATCCGGGAAACGATCTCCCACTGGCCGTCTTTAAGCAACTGATCGGTGGGAATGACATCGGTATCGTGAGTGGCCCAGTGCACCAACCCGATCTCAGCGTATTCCCGGATCACTTCTTCGAAAGTCACCTTCTGCCGCGTCGGCGCATGGAACAGCGCTTGTCCTTCGTAGGCGGCGGCCCACTGCGGGCCGGAGATGTAATAGCGTCTGCGAACCTCTGGCGAATAAGCGCCGCCGCAGGTGTTCATCAAACGGTCGATAAGCGGTTTTTGCTGGTTGATCGGTACGGGTTGCATGGCGAAGTCCGACCGCTATAATAAACCACCATGCCCGACACTACCAATCGCCGCATCGTTCTTGTCGCCGCATCGTTCTGGCCGCCCGCCACGGCGAACCCTAGAGGACACGATTGATTTCGGGCTGGAGGAAGTCCCGATTCCATCGTCATCCGAGGGACAGTACCAGCAGCCCCTGAAACGCTTTCGGCTGTTCGATATTGAGTAGGCCGGTGTAGGCGGTCAGTCCCGGCATGCCGAGGACTCCGAGCGAATACGAAACAGGAGCGAGTACCGGATCGATTCGTCGAAGCTCCGAAGGCGGGCGCCGACGAGTATTCCCGCCATCCGCTGTAACTGAGAAGAATATCGCCGGTTTTAGAGTCCGGCGATTTCGATTCCATCACCTCGCATACGTTCCGCCTTTCATCACATCGCCAATCTCAGTTGGCGCGGCCTACGATTTCGCCGCGTTCATTCGTCCGCGCACGTATGGAGTGAGCGACGCGTAGAGCGCGCGCAGAAGGTTCAACAGCGGAATAACGGCCGGTAACACCTTGCCGCCCTAGCCGATTCCTACCGTGCGGCAGCCCGTGATCTTGGCGATCTGGCCTACGACAGAGCCGACTGCGCCTGCCGCGGCGGCGACCACAGTGTCTCGCCCGCTGACCCGGCCATCCGGAAACGATCACTGTTACAAAATGAATTTCGTCAGACCGCGCGTCATACTGGAGTACGGTTTGCGCGCAGGTACTGTACCGGGTTTATAATAAATGTGGACCGATGCTTGTTATCGGTTTAACACTGAGTCGTTCGGGAGGAAAACCAAATGAAGCACTTCATGGCCGGGATAGTCTTTCTCGCGGCGGCGGGAATCGCCTCGGCCGATCTTGTCCCGATCGGCGCGGTGCCGTTGACTGGCACGGGACTCGGGAACGTGCAAACGCTAGTCACGGTTCAGTCGCCGGGATCAACAACCACAGAATCGGGGTGCGTCGGAGGTATAGCTCCCGGAACAACCGGTGCAACGGTCTGCACGGGTGGAAATACTGGGGAAAATGAGCAGGCCATCAATAATGTTTACCTGACAACAAGTATCAGCCTGACTGATTTCAACAATCTCCAACTGATCTTTAACCCCAATGAGCCTAACGGCGGAGGGCAGCAGAGCATCACGCTTACGAATCTTGCGCTTTCGCTTTGGGACTCGACAGGGCTGCTTATCGACTCCCTGCAACTGGCGTCACCGTATGTCATTCCAAACGCATTCCCGGGCGTTGGGAAGGCAGGATTTGGGTTCGTTTTGGATTCAACGCAGGCAGCTAAAGCGAACGGATTTCTCACGACGTTCGGGCCCATGTATCTCGGCGCCAGTCTGACAGCGACCGGCGCCCAGGGCGGACCCGATACGCTGTTCCTCCGCACTGTTACTACTTCAGTGGTACCCGAGCCCGCGACCTATGCCATGCTCGGCACTGGTCTCGCTGCTCTCGGTTTGCTGGCCCGCCGCCGCAAAGTCTGAATTTTGACCGACTCGAGGGCGCACTATTGCTGCGCCCTCATTCCAACCCTTTTCGTAATCCGCCCCCAACACGCATTTGCCAGACTCGCTGCAATCCAGTCGGCTTGCGAGGACAGGGTCGCTCATGCCAGGGAAGGCATCACGGCTGCGTCCGCTCGCTGCGTGTGACGCGTTCCACTCAGCTAGCGAATCATTCGCAACTGGCGAAGCGTCGATTCGGGTTCGTTGTCGTCGTAGCGGGCCACTGCGCCCTTCTCACGCCCGTTCTCGAGCGCTACGCCGTAAGGCGGGTCGCGGAACGTGAAGACACTCCGAAGCTCGGCGACATCCAGCGAAGTCGATGCCTTCAGACCGGTATCGTGAAGGAACGATGCTGCCCATTGCGGCTCCGCCGTCGGGATCGCGATGACCTTCGTTGCTCCCCAATCCATCTTGCTCATCTTCCTCGCCGCCATATCGCAGTGGCTGCACTGCGGATCGTAGAAGAAGAGGAATACCTGACCGTGCTGCAGCGAAAACGGCCGGCCGTCGACAACGATCGATTCGGGCGCCTTCGTGCCGGTGAGCCTCGCGGCGTTGACACCGTAGGAAACTCCGGCAAACACGGCAATAGCGCCGAGCACAACGGCCGCGCTACGCAAGCCTTCCGAACGCCGCGCCCATAACAGGGCGATCACGCCAGCGAGCAGCATAATCGCGTCGCCGATGAAGAATTCGGGGCTGACCGTTCGTTTCACCCAGGGAAAGCAGCTACAATCCTTCCCGGCAAGGGCCGAGTAGTTGATCCCCATGTAAATCATGAAGACCACGAGGAGAGCGATGGCGAGCCATGCACCCCAGCGCCTGAAACGAGGGACCAGAACCAGCACGCCTGAAAAGGTCTCGGAGATCCCAAGCGCGAACGTCAGCGGCATGCTGAAGGCGTACGGAACTCCGAGTTGCTCAACCATTGTTCGCCAGGTGAATGGGTCCATGATCTTCCAGACACCCGCCGTTACGAAAAGAACCGCCAGTGCGAAGGCGGCAACGTGACTCAACAGAGTCTTCCAAGCAGGCAGATCCAACATCCGGGTTGAGCCCAGGGGATGTGCCATACTGTCATCCATGTCCTTCATTTTAGTCTGTTTGGACGTTTGGCATCGGACCGCCGCCCAAACGGGCTATGCCTCTCCTCTCCGCCGAATAATAGTAGTAGCCTCAAGCGGTTTTTATATCGCGATTGTCGGTGGGTGGGCGGGCGGACGCATCGTCTCGGCCTGGAAAAATCGCGGCGACTCCGATCAGCGCGACTGAGCGAAAAACGCGTTTGCCGCATCGGCAGTATCGCGAATATCGTTCTCGTTGTGCGCCGCGGATACGAATCCCGCCTCGAATTGCGAAGGCGCCAGGTATACCCCGCGTTCCAGCATCCAGTGAAAGAACCTGCCGAATGCCACAGTATCGGATACTTTGGCGGTATCCCAGTCGACTACCGGCTTCGATGTAAAGAAGAACGTGAACATCGAGCCGACTCGATTGACGGTGATGCCTTCCCGAGCGCTCGCGGTGAGTTGGGCTGTCCGCCGCTCCAGCAGGTCGTACGTTTCGGGGTGCGACTTCAAATAGCGAACCATTGCAAGCCCGGCCGCTACCGCCAGCGGGTTCCCCGATAGAGTGCCCGCCTGATAGACCGGACCGACCGGCGCGACTTTGGACATGATGTCCCCGCGCCCACCGTACGCCGCCAGCGGCAAACCGCCGCCGATGATTTTGCCGAGCGTCGTCAGGTCGGGCCGGATTCCGAAACGCTGCTGCGCTCCGCCAAGTGCGAGCCGGAACCCCGTCATCACTTCGTCGAAGATCAGCACCGACCCGTGCCGGGCCGTCAGATCGCGCAGCGCTTCGAGGAAGCCTGGGACCGGTGGAACGCATCCCATGTTTCCGACGACAGGCTCGACGATAACTGCGGCGATGTGGCTGCCGTGCGCCGAGAACGCCTGCTCCACGGCCGAAATCGAATTGAACGGCAGTGCGATTGTCGTTGCCGCAAAGCTTTCAGGCACCCCGCGTGTATCGGCGATCCCCAGAGTGGCCATTCCGGATCCGGCTTTCACCAGCAGAGAATCGACGTGCCCGTGGTAACACCCTTCGAATTTGACCGTCAGGTCGCGTCCCGTGAAGCCGCGGGCCACGCGCAGCGCGCTCATGGTCGCTTCGGTGCCGGAGTTCACCAGGCGCACCCGCTCCATCGACGGAACGCACGAACGGATCTCCTCGGCGAGCTCGATTTCGCGTTCGGTCGGGGCGCCGAAACTAGTGCCCGTCTCAAGAACATCGCGCAACGCATCGGTGACCGGGGCGGGGCAGTGCCCGAGGATCAGCGGGCCCCACGAGCAGACGTAATCGATGTACTCGTTTCCGTCGACATCTTTCAGCCGGGACCCGCAGCCGCTTTGAATAAATCGTGGAGTTCCGCCGACACTGCGGAATGCACGCACGGGCGAGTTGACGCCGCCCGGGATCGCTTGCTGCGCGCGGGCGAACAAAGCTTCCGATTTCTGGGTCTGCATCGTAGGGTTAGACGGTCTCTTCGTTCGGAATCAACCGGTGCAGGAAGATGCTCATGACGATCTCGTGCATCGTCCCGTTCAGGTTCCGGAACAAGCGGCTCTTCAGGCCAAGATAGGGTTGCGTTCCGGCAAACAGGTCCTGCATCAAGGCCGTGAATCGGGGACTGCGACGGATGAACTGAACCATTCGCGCCGGCACGGTGCTGAAGAGGAATCGTCCAAGAAAGACTCGTTTGGCCAGCATGGCCCCGAATTCGAGGTCGGCCATGAAGTCGCGATACACCATGGTGCGATAAGCGTGCGCCTTCTCTTCGAGCGAGTGTTCGCTGGCGAGGACCACTTGGCTTGCAAGGTCGCCGGAGCGCATCGCGTAGTACAGGCCCTCTCCTGTGATCGGGTCCACCAGGCCGCCGGCATCGCCGACCGCCAGCCACCCGTCCCCGGCAATCCGGTTGCGGCGAAAACTCGCGGATTCGAGCGAAGGCAGGACGTGTCCGTAGAAAGACGCGTCCTTCCAGGAGATACCCTTTTCCTGCATGTACCGTTCGAGCCGCAACCGCAGCGAATGGGCGGGTTCCCCTTTACCGCAGATTCCCACCGATAAATGGCCGCACCGCGGGAACACCCAGATATAGCCTTCGAGTTTGGGAAGAAACTGGATGTCGATGTGATCCTGGTTGGTTGGCACATAGTAACCGAGGGCGTACATCGTGTCGGAGGCCGTGTACTCCGTACCAACGTTGCGCAGTGAATTGCGAGCTCCGGTGGCGACCACGCAGAAGTCCGCTTCGGCCGTTCCGGAGCGCGTCTTCAGCGCCCATCCTTTGCCCTGACGCCGCACCTCGAGCACGCGTGTTTTTTCGATTTGTGCCCCGGCCTGCCCGGCACGTTCCAGCAGCATCCCGTTGAGATCGAAACGCGAGTAGATGACCAGGGGCTGGCTCAAGGGCATTCGGACGGAGCCGGCATTCGGCGCCGCGAGCGTGGTGTGAGTGACCAGTTTTTTGGGTGTCTTATTCTCGAGCAGAAACGGGTACGTGTTGTAGGCCTTGTAAGTGAGACCGCCCCCGCACGGCTTCTCCCAAGCCAGCTTCTCATCGAAGACTAATGTTCGGAGGCCCGCTCGCGCGAGTCTCTCGGCCGCGAACGATCCCGCCGGACCGCCACCCAGAACGGCTACGGTTTTCATTTATTGTCCGAAGGCGCTTTCTTTTCGATCGGAGGATGGTTGGGAGGCATCGCGGCACCCGAACCCGGCATCCCGCCCGGCGCCATTTGTCCAGGCATCTGTCCTCCGTGCGGGTTCATTCCGGTTTCCTTGCGTCCCTTGACCACCCATTGGTTCCCCTGCCGCTCCAGAGCATAGTTCATGGACATGCCCTCCGAGCCGCCGCCCTTGGGTTTGAACGCTACCGTTGCGGTCGCCTCGTTGCGATCGAACCGCACGTCGGTTACGGTGACGTCCATGAGGTTCATGTCCAGCCCGGTCTGACCGGTTCTCTTGCTGAGATAGTCGACCACACCCTTCCGGACCGCCTCGTTGTTACTGATATCTTTCGAGCAGCCGGCCAGCAGGAGAACGGCACAGAGAGCCCCAACACACAATTTCACAATCTGATTATACTCCGTCGCCTCTCCATGCCTTTCCGTTGGATGACGGCACCGGCGCGCAGATCTGAAATTTCGAGCAGTCCAAGTATTTAGTCGCCGGGGAACTTACTTTGTCTCGACCTTCACAACAAAGTAGGTCACCTGATGTCCCGAATCGAGCAGCATCTGATGCGGAACTTTGGCCGGGATATGGAGGATGTCTCCCGCCGCCACCGGATGTCTCGTACCGCCCTCAATGCCAGGTCCGCGGATCTCGCCGGCGGCCGTGTTCTTGCCGTTCGGAATCTTGCCCCCTACTACCACCGTTCCGCTGCCGCTCTCGATTACGAATATGTCGGCCATCGTTTCGTGGAGTTCCGCCTCACCGCTACCTTCGCGGTGCGCGATCATCGTCAAGTGGTTGCCGTACTGGGCCAGAGGGGCAGTAGCCACCTTCTTTGCGTCTATCTTCGGCGCGAGCGTCTTCTCGTAGCCTTTCAACTCTGCCGATTTCCAGATAGCAAACCCCGTGGGGTCGGCGGCGAGCATCAGCCCTGGGACGAGGAAGATCAGTTTCTTAAGCATTCGGTGTCCTTACTTTGGGAATTCGATCGTCTACCGGCGGTAGAGCCGGAAAATCCGTGAATGGCTGCGATTGGTACCAGAAGCAGGCGGAGTAGAAGTTATCGCCTCTGTTGTCGGCGTGTCCGTGCTCCATGGTGTGCTTCAAGAAACGGGTGAAGGTAACCGGGTTATCGCCGTGCCACCGGTAGCAACAGTATCGCCCGCCGTTGCGCTCAGCCGATTCGATCAACGGCGCGCCGTACATCCGGTGTGAAAACGGCCTCGCGTTTTCCCGACCTCCGAAATTCCAGCTTCCGAGGAAGTAGTCTTCCGATCCGGTGCCCACGATCACTGGCTTCGTTTCGTCATCGACGAAGATCATGTCGTCGCCTTCGCCCCACCAGCCTTCGCTGTTCTGGAGTACGCCGAGCGTCACGCCCATCAGGTGGCCGCGTCCGCGAGCTTCGCCATACACATGGTTGTGCTTTCCCGACGGATTCAGCTTGGCGTCTTCACCGATGGTAGGCACGCAGGGTGCGCTCTGCCGGTACTGAGCGTGGAAGTACATGGCGTCGGCCGGTAAAGCAGGAACGGTCTGATAGTCGATGTTCGAATAGAACGCGCGAACGTCGGACTTTCCGTCATTTGTCACAGTGAGCCGGGCGGACTTGTACGGCATCGCGAAGTAGCAATTCAGCGACTTGCCGGGCGAGCAGGCGAGGTAGGCCGATTCGTATATCTGATAATCGCCGAGATTGAGGCCGAAAAAGTCGCCGATCGGCACCTCGACGCTCGGCTTGGAGCTGCCATCCCAATACGCGCGAAGCACGAGTTCCTTGAGATGGTAAATGCCGTTAGCGGCGATCGTGAACCAGATGTGAGTAATGACGCCGGGCTCGCCGGCTTTGAAAATGTCAAGGCTCTGTCCGGGGGCGATGTTCCAGTAATCCCGGTTGCCGCCGGTAGTGTCGTAACTGGACTGCTTCAGACTGCGGTAGTTCTGTGCGCGGGCATAATCCGGCAGTCGATGCGACCCGCCGGTGCCGTTTCCCTGAGCCTGAGCCGTCGCGGCGCCAGTGGCCGCCATGCCGGCGCCCGCCAGCAGTCTGCGGAAAAATCCCCTGCGTCCATCGGACATTCTGCACACCTCCTGTGTGAACGATGAATTATATCGAATCGCGTCAGGAGGTTCGGGGAGGCAGATTGATTAGTGGTGCACGCCCGTTTCGCGGCCCGCGACATCCGGCGTAGGCGCGGTCCCACCCGGACGCGTTGGAAGCACCGGGTTCGGTGAGCTGCGCGCGCGGAACGTCGGACCCCGTTCGAGACCCATCAGAGCGTCCGAAATCTTGTTCACCACCTGCTCCTCGACATCTTTGCGGCTGAGATCCCGCGGTAGCGCGGACAACTGCAGATGAACGAGTTCGTGCACGACGGTGTACTCGATATCTTCAGGAACATCGGAGGCGGCCAAATCGTAATCGGTCGGGTTCATGACCTTTATCGTTGCGGTCCGCGAGACGCTGTTCCATTTGAGATTGCCTAACGTGTCGGGCTTCAGGTCGGAAGCTCGCACGATGCGGGCCTCAATCTTCCAGTCGTCCAGATGCAAACGTTTCTGCCACGTGTGGACCCAGGTGTACACCTGGGCCTCCGTAACGGCTGCAATAACCTTGTTCTCCGCGGCTGGCGGAGGTGCACCTAGGGCTACACCTGCCCCCAGGCACAACAGAACCACTAAAAACATGATGTGTCTACAATTGTATCGGCAATTTGTCAAAAGTGATCCGCCGATTTATGTGTGAGAGCAAGAAAAAATTCGGAGCTACTTTCTTTTTAGCCCCGCGCTATTACAAAACTCTCGGTAATTGTATGATTTTTCAATAATTTCAGACTTACGACTCTGAAACAGTGTTTTGATCGACAATTAACAGTAGCGGCGGTGGCCTCGGTGTTACGTAACGGTGGAGGTGTTCTCTCTCGGTGAAATGCCTTCCGGGTCGTTCACCTTCGCGCCGCGCGGAGCCGGTACGGGACCCTCGCGCAAGGGGTCTTTCGTCCTCTTCATCCATTCGTCAAGGTGAGCCCGCATTTCATCCAGCACGACCTTCGACTCCGGCTCCTTTGCGAGGTTCTCGTGCTCCGTCGGGTCGAAAACGAGATCGTGCAGCGACTCGGCGGCGAGTGTCCGTTGCCGCCATCCGTGCTGAAGCCAAAGCGTCTTGCTCAAACCGTCGTCGCAGTTCGGCAGTACGGGTGTGCGCTTGTCGCCGAAACGACGGATGTATTTATAACGGCGCGTCCGGACGGCCCGTTTTGGTTCATATGCGGCGTGATACGTCACCTCCGCGAACACGGCATCATTGATTTCTTTCGTGTCGCCTCCCACCACCGGCAGGAAAGACTTCCCCTCGAGCCAGGCGGGCCTCGCGATGTTCAGGAGATCGCAGAGCGTTGGGAAGACATCCACGTGGGAGATCAACGCATCGATCACTCTTCCGCCCACAAACGATCCTGGCCCGCGCATGATCAGCGAGACGCCCCAGCCGTAATCCTCGAGGTTGCACTTCATCAAGGGGAAAGCTACGCCGTGGTCGGTGGTGCTGATCACCAGCGTGTTGCCCGAGAGTCCGTTGCGCTCCAGCGCATCCAGAACGCGCCCGACACCCTCATCCAGGATGCGCGCGCTGGCGTGGTAACCCGCCATGTCGAGCCGTGTTTCGGGAGTGTCGGGAATCGGGACCGGAGGCTGGATGTAGCGCGGATCCTCGGCGGGGCCGGGCTTCGCGTACTCGCGATGCGTCTCGAACGTCCCAACATCGAGGAAGAATGGCTGCTGAGGACGGCCGTCCAGAAACTCGACGGCTCCCGGCGCAACGTCGCGCGCACTGTTCGTCTTCGGCCTGAGTATCGTGTCGTATCCGATCGTTTCGGCGCGTGCGGCGACGTGCTGTATGCCCGCCAGTACTGACTGGTAACCCGCGGCCCGAAGTGTATGAATGATGTGTTTCTTATAATCGTTCAGCGAAAATCCGCGGTGCGCGAGGCCGAGCATTCCATTCTGGTGCGGGCATTGCCCCGTGAGCAACCCCGCGCGGCTGGGTGAGCATGTTGGCGCACAACTGAAAGCGTTCCGGAACAATACGCCCTGGCCGGCGAGCCGCTGCAGGTTGGGAGTGGGAACCGCATAGCCGTAAGGCTGCAGGTACCGGCCGGAATCATGTGAGTGAAGATAGACAATGTTTGGGCGGGTGTTCTCGGCCCACGGCGCGGCGGAGGCCGCTCCGGCCGCCGTCAGCTTGTGAATGAAACTTCGCCGGGATCCTCTCGCCGACATCGTGTAACCCTCCTATTCTGCGCGCTTTGCGACGATACGGGCTCCGTTCTGGTTGAGGATCAATTCCGCCGCGTGCGGCGCGTCCAGCGGAGAGAACTCAACGGTTGCTTCCACCACCTTCAGGAAGAACTGATTATCGGAATAAGGATAGATTTCGACTTTGGGTTGCCCCGTCGCCTGCACGAACAGCCGATCGGATTCCTTAGTGACCGTGAATGAGAGCGGAACGCCCTTGTAGGTGCCGACGTAACGGTCGAGTAACTTCGGATCGATAGAGACCTGCTTGTACGCCTTGGGCAGTTCGTATTTTTCGCCGAACAGAATGGCGGTAAGCCCGCGGGCCAAATTACCAGCATTGGCGAAATCAACGTTCGACAGGAGAATAACCGCGGCATCATCGTCAGGAAATCGCGAGATCTGGGTAGAGAAGCCGTTGATGCCGCCGCCGTGGCCGATCTGTTTGTGGTTGAACTGCGGCGCGAACATCAAGCCGTAGCCGTAATTGTTCTTCACGGGAGTGAACATCGCGTCCAGCGACTTCCGCGTCAAAACCTTTTCGGTGTACAGGGCGCGGTCCCAGCGGTAGAGGTCGCCGGTAGTGGAGTACAGCGAGCCCGCGGCATGCGGCAGCGACATATCGAGGTAATCCGCGTTCACGTAGCCGTCCGGTCCTCGCGAATAACCCGCTGCACGTCCCGGCAAAATGGTGCGCGTGTCATCGTAACCGGAGCTCTTCATATCGAGTGGATCGAATATGTGTTTGCGAAGGTAATCTGCGTACTTTTCGCCGGAGATCTTTTCGATGATGTAGCCGAGGAACACGTAGCCGGTGTTGTCGTAAGACCACTTTTCACCGGGAGGAAAGTCGAGCGGCTTGTCCCGGGATAGCATCACGATTTCGAGCGGCGAAAGGGGAATCCGCATCATCCTGGGCTTCGGGAAATCCGGGAACCCCGTATAACTCGGAATGCCTGACGTGTGCGTCAACAAGTGATGGATCGTAATGGTCTTCCAAGCCTCGGGACAATTCTCCACGTACTTGCAGACGAGATCGGTGACGTTCAGCTTTCCGTGCTCCCGCAATTGCAGGACGGCCGTCGCGGTGAACTGCTTTGTGATCGAACCCAAGCGAAACTTGTTCGACGGGCTATTCGGAACCTGCAGTTCAATATTCGCGAAACCGTAGCCCTTGTCGAGGATGATCTTGCCGCCCTTTGCCACGAGCGCCGTACCCATGAAGCGGTCGAGTTTGACGTAGGCTTGCAGGTACTCGTCCATCGTTGCCGCGAGATCCTGCGCGACAACGGCGAAGCCGGCGACGAGAACGAGTATTAGTGAGCGGAGAATTGCGGAAGACATGTTGGCCAACGCCCAAACGTATCACAGCTCAGCTTCGTAGGCGGAGGCCGAACCACACGATACCGAGGAGGAAGAGAACCGAGGCGAGTCCCCGTTCGACCAACGTGCTCTTTACCAGTTGGAATCTCGACGTGAGATGCCCGATTGCGGCTACCGCAAAAACGAGTACCATCTCCGCCGAAACGGCTCCGGCAAGAAACGCGACGCGGCCGTAGTCGCCGGCCGATATGAGCATCGAGAAATACACACCGTGCAGCAGCCCCAAAATTGCGACCACGGCCCAGCGCTGACCGGCACGAGGAAGCAGCAGAATCTCTATCGCTAGATACGCAACAGTGAGTGCGGCCGCGGCCTCGACGAATCGCGGCGAAAGAGCCAGCCGCAAGTTTATCTGTGCCGCGACGGCCAGCACCTGGCCCGCCGCGAACATCGCCATCAGGATCGCCAGTTCGCGTCTGGAACGCGCGGCTAAAACGAGGGCGGCCAGAAACAACAACTGCGCCAAACCGGCGATCGCACGCCAGAATCCCGCGGAAGCATCCCGTGCGGCGGTATCCCATATTGTGGGCGGGCGAAACCGTACCGTGGCTTCGGTAAACGACGCGTCGAATGCCGCCTGGTCGGACTTGTCGCCGCGCACCGCGCGCAGCAGGTGTACGTGGTTCGGCACCGTCACCGAAGAGAACGTGCATCGAACGTCGAAGGCGTCCACTTCACGCTCGAAGAGGTAGAGACCGGTACAGACGAGGCTGTCCGCTTCGCTCCGGCAATGATGCTCCAATAGCCGAGCAGGCGTGGCATCCGAATAGAAACTGATGTTGGCGAACAGTTCTCTTTCGGGGTCCGACAGGTGCACCGCTTCGTACAGGGGCATGCGCAACTCGTAGTCTAAACGGGGCCCGTTCAGGCGCGCCTCGCCCGTACTCATGCTGACGACATGGCCGAATGCCGGCAACATCAGCAGCGTGAAAATCGGGCACTTCAGCATGGTTCCTGGGGAACAACCACCGCGCGCTTCCGGCTGCGCTGGAGATGGACGTACACCACGCGCACCACCGCGATCAAGGGGACGGAGAAGAACATTCCGGGAACGCCCCCGATCTGCTCCCCCGCCAGCACGCCGAACAGCACGAGAAGAGGATGAAGTTCGACTCCACTGCCCATGAGGTACGGACTCAGCACGTAGTCCTGGAAAAGGCGGTAAACGATCAGGAACACGAGCACCGCAAGGACGTGCCCGTATCCTGTAACGCCCTCAACGATCAAGATGATGACTGACGCGAGCAATGGCCCCACTACAGGGATGAACTCGAGCACACCCGCAACGCCGCCCAACAGAATCGCGTACTGGGCTCCGGTTACCTGCAGGAAAAACGTGTAGGTGACGAAAGTGGCCGCGGCGAGGATGACGAGAGCTCGTATGTAGTGGCCGAGGAGAATATGGACGTCGGCGAAGATCTCGTCCAGGATCACGCTGTTCTTGCCTTCGGTAGTCCACGAGATGATCGACTCGCGAATGGTGGTGCCGTCTTTCAGGAAGAAGAAAGCGAGGATCGGAACAAGGACGACTTCGATGATCCGGCCGGCACGCACCGCAACCTCCTCGATGGCGCGCTTGATGAGCGGAAAGGCCTGATCGTTGAGATCCTGCACCTGGCTGCGAATGACCTCGCCCAATCGTTCCCGAATCGGCAGCAGCCACGACGGTAAGGGCAGAGCGGCAAGGGGGTCCTGGCTTCGGACCAGTTCCGGTAATTTCTTGGCGAGAGCAGTGGCCTGTTCGGCGATGGCAAATCCGACGGCGGTGCCGATACCCGCGAGTGCGGCAATGAAGAGCAGGTACACGGTCGCCAGGCCGAGCGGGCGGGAGAAGCGGGGTGGCAGAAAACGTTCCACCAGGTGCACGGCCGGGTACAACATGTAAGCGAAAAACAACGCCAGCGCGAAAATCGCGATCGTGTGCCGGGCAAAATAAACGAAAGCGATGCTCAGGGCAACAAGAAATACAGTCCAGGCAGCGCGCGCGGTTTTGAGGTCGATTCCCAACATCCCGGTTACCTGAGCCATCGTAGCCGATACACGGTGGCCTCTGCGCCATCGGCGTTTGACTACCGGAGCCAGCGGTCCAGGTTCTGCGCGACGAATTCGTCGTCGGCCAGGTGCGGATACGAGCGCGTCACGCGATCGATCTCTTCCATCTGGCCGGGCGACAATTCCTCCTGCGGATCCAGACACCAGCGGCCCTCGAGCAAGCCCTGGCGCCGGAGTATCTCGTGAATACCGGGAATGCATCCGTGAAATGCGTGGGACGGATCGAACAGCGCTGCGTTCGAATCGGTCACCTGCTGCGCGAGCGTCAAGAGGCTGGAAGGGATCTGCGAATCCGTTGCGGCGGCGCGGTGGGCCTCTGCGAGTTGCTGAACGGCACGCTGTGTCCACACTGCCCAATGCCCCAACAGTCCGCCACGAATGCGCACTCGCCGGCCCTCTCCAAAGTCATAGGCCGTCAGCAGGTCGAGCAGGATGTTGTCGTCGTTGCCCGTGTAAAGGGCAATTTCCGCGGCGCGTCCCGACTCAATTACGGCACGCACTACGTCGATCGTCTGGTATCTATTGAAGGGCGCGATCTTCACCGCGACGATGTTTTCGATTTCGACGAACCGGCGCCAAAAGCTGTACGGAAGAATGCGCCCACCGACGCTCGGCTGGAGGTAGAAGCCGACCACCGGCAGAATTCCGGCGATCTGCCGCGAATGCTCGACCAACTCGTCGACACTTGCCTCGCGCAATGCCCCGAGGCTCAACAGACCCGCGTCGTAGCCGAGCTGCCTCGCCAATTCCGCTTCGCGAACGGCCTGAGATGTCGGGCCGCAGATTCCGGCGATCTTCACGACATCGCGCTGCACCATTTCTGCTGCGGCGATGCGGAGCACGGGCTCCAGCAATCCGATCTCGGGATCGCGGATCGCGAACTGCGTAGTATGAACGCCAACGGCCAGTCCGCCCGCGCCGGCATCCATGTAGTACCGCGATAGCGCGCGCTGCCGCCGTTCATCGAGCCGGCGATCCGCATTGAGAGCCAGCGGGTGCGCCGGTATCACGAGCCCTTGCATGAGCCGGTGTCGCAGAGTCATGTCAGATCCTAAAATTTACCGTCTCGCGTTTCGAAATGGGTCGGTTTGCGGTGCGTAGCGCCGCCCATGCCGATCCACGCGGAGATCCAGTCAATCATCTGTCCGAGGGTCACCGACGGGTAGCCGAACAACTCCGTACAGAGCGAGGCGTTACTCAATAGTGCTGAGTCCGCCTCCGACCCTTCGAGAATCGGGTCGACGCCGAATCGCCGGCCGAATTCGTTCGCGATGTAGCGTACGGGAACGGTCTCCGGTCCGGTGAGGTTCAGAACGAATGGCGGCGCCTGCGCGTGTTGGAAGGAACGCAGGCAAACCGAGTTCGCGTCACCCTGCCAGATGACATTAACAAGCCCCATACGCAGGTCCACGGCCTCGCGATCGAACACCTTCTGCCCGATATCGAGCAGAACGCCATAGCGCAATTCGTTAGCGTAGTTCAACCGGAGAAGCGCAACGCGGGTGCCGTAGCAGCGCGCGACATACTCGAACATCCGCTCGCGTCCCAGTGCCGACTGTGCATATTCGCCAACAGGCGCGGGGGGTGTGTGCTCGGTTGCGCCCCCGCTCACAACGGGTACAAGCGGATAAACGTTGCCGGTCGAGAACGCGACGATCGCCGCGCCGTGATAGCGCTCCGCCACGAGCCCCGGCAGATAGGTGTTCATCGCCCAGGTGAGATGTGCGGCGCCGGAGGTGCCGAACTTCATCGCCGCCATGAAGACGACGTTCGAGGAATCCGGCATTTTGGCCAACATGCCCGGCTCCAGCAGATCGGCCGCGATGATTTGCACACCCGCTTCGCGCAACTGCGTCACGATCGCGGGATTTGTGAAACGCGCCACTGCCGTGATGCGAGGCTGAACACCCGCCTTCTGTGCTGCCCGCTGCGCCCTCAAGGCGAGAGTCGGGCCCATTTTGCCGCCGGCGCCGAGGATCAACAACTCGCCGTCGAGCGCCGCTAGCGCGGCAGCGTCGGCCTCGGATGGCCGGGATAAAATCTCATCGAGTTCCTGTTCGCTTCGAATCATCCTGCCTCAAATCCCGCAATGGCGTACACGAATTCATCTTGCGCCGGTATCGGATTGCCGCGACGCATACGGACGAGGTGACGCACGGGTTGAAAACCCAACGATTCAGCGAGAGCTTTCGAATTTGCATTGCCGGGCAGCAGGTCCCAAAACCAGTCGCCCGGCGCCAGCGTCTCACGAATCAGTTCGACGGCCGTGATCGCATCGCGCGCGACGCACGGTCCAAAATAGCGCGCCCGGGATCCGTCGCGCCGCATCGCGTAGCCATTGTCGACCGCGGCGCTGGGTTGGCCCAACGCCATGATGAACCGCGACCGGTCCGTTCCGAACGCTAACGAATCCAATTGCCACGGTATCGATGCGTGAAGGGCCGCATCCGGCCGCGGATTTTCTGGAATCGTTCCTCGCCAGCGCTCGATCGGTTGTTCATCCACAAATCCGAGGCTCGCATAAAGGGCGTGCCCCTGGTCGGTGGCGTCCAACTTCACACAGCGCACGCCTCGCGATTCTGCCTCATCGAGGGCAGCGCTCATCAATTGCCGGGCGAATCCGCGACGCTGAAACTCCCTTCGAGTCAGCACCATTCCGATCCAGGCCAGATCCCGGCCGAAGCTTAGCAGCGTTGCGCTCGCCGCCAGTACTCCGTCCACTTCGATGCCGAAGCAGCCCTGCGGTTCGAGCGCGATCAAGCGCCGCCAGTCCTCCGCCGTCTGATTCCATCCGGCTTGGGCCGACAACTCCATTGCCGAACCGATGTCGCCGGTGGTGAGCAGCCGGACCGTCATGCCAATTCGAGAATCTTGTCCAAAGTGCGCGACACCTGGAGTAGGCTATCGGAATTGTTCGGCTCGTAGTCGATCTCTGGAGATATGAAACCCGAATAGCCCACCTTGGCGAGTGCGGCCATTACATTCTTCCAGTTCACGTCGCCTTCCATCAGCGGTACGAAACGTCCCTGTTCGGCGCGGCTCGACAACTTGTAATCTTTAAAATGAACCCGCTTGATACGCGGCCCGAGCGTCAGGATCCAGTCTTCGGGGTAGCCGTACTGCATCACGTTCCCCACGTCGAAGTGCGCTTGAATCCATGGTGTATGGAACTGGTCGATGAAGGCGCGCATTTCGAGCGGACTCACCAGGAACTTGTTCCACACGTTTTCAGGCGTAATCACCACCTTGGCCTTTTCGGCATGGGGCGCGAGTTTCTTCAACTCGGCGGAAACGCGGTTCCAGGTGTCCTGATAACCAAATCGGAATTTCGCGCCGCTCCCCAACCTGCCGGGGACTAATAGGATGGCTCCGCTGCCCAACTTCGCGGCGATGTCGAGCGCCTGTGCGACACGCTCGGAGCCCTTCGCTCGTAACGCCGCATCGTCGCTATTCAACGGATTGTGCTCGAGCGGCGACGAGACCCAGACGCTGACGATCGTTACGCCGGCTTTGTGGGCATCGTCGGCGATCCGATCGACGTTCGCACCGGGCTGCCCGAACCCCATCTCTTCGTCGAGCCGCAGTTCGATTCCATCGAAGCCCGCCGACTTGGTGCGCTGGAAGCACTCGGCCAGCGGCAGTGACGGCGGGAAGATAACGGAACAGATGCTCTTCGTGAAGCGTGATTTCGATTGCTGCGCGGCTGCCACACCGAACGCGACGGCACTCGTCGCAAATGTTCTTCGATTCATCACCCTTGTTCTAAGCCCTCATCCCGAGCAGCCGCGAAGCGTTCGCGTTATAGACCTTCTTGAGTATGCCGTCCGGCAAGCCGAGTCCGTAGATTCTCCAGCGTCCCTGCGGCGGCACTGGCGCGGGAGCATAGTCGAAATACTCATCCTCGGTTTCGAGGAAGCGGAAGTAGATCTTGTACAGTTCATCCCCGAAAATCTGTTGCGGAGTCTGGGTGCCGTGCGGCACGGCGTCAGTGCCAAACAGGATCCGGTCCTGATAGCGTTCGAAAAACCTGCGCGCGGTGCGCGGCTGCCGGCCTAACTCGCCGATGCGCGCCGCGATTTCGACGCTCATGTTCGGATAACGATCCATAGCGGCGGAGACGTTCGCGAGGTCCTCGGCGAAGTTGCCCACGTGAAGCACGATGAACTGTGTTCTCGGGTGGCGCTGAAGCACCCGATTGCGAGCTTCGAGCAGTTGGGCATTGCTCGGGAAGTCGGCGCCGTGAAACGACCAGTCGGGATGGTTGTTCAGTTCCTCGAAGCGTTCGTTGAAGCGATCCGTCGGCAGAAAGAATGCTTCAGGGTCCGAGATGTGGATGGCTACCGGCATCTTCAGCGCGCCGCATGCTTCCCACATGGGATCGAACCGGGGATCGTCGATTTTTACCAGCGGTCCGGAGGTGATGTTCCGTCGCAAGAATAGGCCCAGCACCTTCAGGATCTTCAGGCCACGGGCTCCATCGCGGTGCGCGCGTTCGATTTCGTCGGCCTGGAGTTTCGGATAGCCCTGCTCGTTCGATCGCGCCCACATCGGTTCGGTGAAGGTCAGAAATCGCCCGGGATGCTCCCGGTCGTATTTCTGTATCGCTTCGCGTAACCCGTCCCCATAGCCACCGGTGAGGTTGACCATCGTTTGAAGGTTGCGGCGGTCCATTACGGCCAGCAGTTCTGCCGGCGGAGCAAGATACCGGCGTGCGCCGGTCATTGGAACACCCTTCTCCGATTTCGCGGCAAACGAGATGTGGGTATGGATGTCGATCACCGGATATTTTGCTCGCTCCACGTCCGTCTCATGCACGTGAAGCATGCTCTTCGGCTGATACTCGCTCAAATCGAGTGGTTTGCGCTGTGCATACAAAATAGCCGATCCGGCTCCGATGGCCGACAGGAAGGTTCGACGATTCACAACGGAATTATACGCGACCCCGCCGCGGCCCGCTTCGATGGCGCCTGCTGCAGCCGAACCGAACGGATACATTTGTGAAAGAGGCTAACTCCTGCCGGGATATTGCGTCCAAGGTGTTGACCATGAGCTCCGATGGCCGCCACCTCGCATTGCGTTTCGACAGCCTCGTCCAGGATCTCCGGTACAGTTTTCGGACCCTCCGTCATGACGCCGGTTTCACGGCTCTGGCCGTTCTCATCGCCGCCCTCGGCATCGGCGCGAGTTCCACGGTGTTCAGCGTACTGAACGCGCTACTCGTCCGGCCCCTGCCGTTTGCCGAGCCCGAGCGGCTCGTTTGGATTGCGAATCACGATTCGAGCGGACTCTCAGGACAAACGACCCAGGTCGGGCACCTGCTCGACCTGCGCGAGCGGAACAGCTCGTTTTCGGACCTCGCGGCGTATTTCGCCTTCTACGGAGTGGGCGATATCAAGCTCACCGGAAAAGGTGAGCCGGAGCGGCTGAACGGGGTGCCCGTCTCTGAGAACTTCTTTCCGGTTCTGGGCATCCAGCCCGCGTTAGGCTTGCAGTTCAACGCCGAGGAATGCAAGTGGAACGGTCCTAAGGCCGTAATGCTTTCGCACGGACTTTGGGAGCGGCGCTTCGCCTCCGATCCGGGCATCATCGGCCGTGCATTGGTCTTGAACGACGAACCGACCACCGTGGTTGGAGTTCTTCCCGCATCGTTCGATTTTGGCGCGGTGTTCTCGCCCGGAGCACACTTCGACCTGTTCTTCCCATTTCCTTTGAGTCCGGAGACGAATCGCTGGGGCAACACTATGGCGATCATCGGACGCTTGAAGCCGGGCGTGACGATCGATGCGGCGCGAGCAGAAATCAAGGTGCTGGCGCAGCAGATCACGCGGGCGCACCCAGAGCGGAACGACTTTGAAGGTGTCGTGAGGCCGCTGGGCGAGCATGTGCGTGGGAAGATCCGCCCGGCGTTGTTCGTGCTTGGTTGCGCGGTCGGTGTTGTCATGCTGATCGTTTGTGCGAACCTCTCGAACCTACTGCTCGCGCGCACGACGAAGCGCCACAAAGAGATTGCGATCCGCACGGCGCTGGGGGCGGGCCGCGGCCGTCTCATCCGCCAGATGTTAACCGAGAGCGTCGCCCTTTCATGTTGCGGGGCAGTGCTGGGGGTTTGTCTCGCCGTCGCCGGTACGCGAATGCTGGCGCACCTCAGCGCCATCAGCATCCCGCTGATGAAGGATATTCGGACCGATGGCACGGCGCTCGGTTTCACCCTGTTGATGGCGCTGCTGACGGGCTTGGTTTTCGGATTGGCGCCCGCTTTGCAAGTGTCCGCCCACGGGCTGCACGACGCCTTGAAGGAGAATAGCCGCGGGTCCACTGAGGGACTCAGACGGGGCTGGATTCGCAACACGCTGGTCGTGTCGGAGATTGTTTTCGCATCGGTATTGCTGGTCGGGGCCGGACTGCTGATTCGCAGTTTTCTGCGTGTGCTCGACGTGAACATGGGTTTTCGGCCTGAACGCGCGGCCGCATTGCGCGTCGATCCATCACGCCAGTATTCCACCGGCGCGCAACTCAATGCGTACTTCAACGAGGTGCTCCGGCGCGTGCGTGACATCCCAGGAATCCAGGCAGCAGGGCTCACCGACGCGCTTCCGCTCGGTACGAATCGTAGTTGGGGAGCAGGTGCGGTGGGCAAGGTGTATCCGCGCGGGCAGTACCCCGTTGCGTTCGTCCGCGTTGTCACGGACGGGTATATCGGGGCAATGGGGATTCCGCTTGTCAAGGGGCGCGACCTTTCTGAACGCGACACTCCGGACACGGACCCGGTGATGCTGGTAAACGAGACAATGGCGCGGCGGCTGTGGCCCGGAGAAGATCCGATCGGGAAAATGGTCCGAACCGGAAGAGGAGCGCGCGTCGTCGGGGTAGTTGGCGATGTCCGTCATTTGTCGCCGGAGCAGGGTTCGGGGATGGAGATGTATGTTCCGATCCGGCAGGTCCACGATTTCGTTTCCGTGGATCTCGTGATTCGCACCAGCCTGCCCCCTTCCGAACTCGCATCGGCTGTGCGGTCGGCGCTGCTGCCCGTGGAGCCGAACCTTGCAGGGAATGAGTTCCGAACGCTCCAGCAACTTGTCGACAAAGCCGTCTCGCCGCGACGATTCTTCGTGCTCCTGCTGGGAGGGTTTGCGCTGTTCGCGCTGGTGCTGGCGTCGCTCGGGATCTACGGCGTTATCTCGTACTCGGTGAACCAGAGGACCCAGGAGATCGGCATCCGCATGGCGCTCGGTGCGTCCGCAAAACAGCTGCAGCTTCGGATTCTGTTACAGACACTGACCCTGGCTTCGGCCGGGATCGTGCTCGGAGCCGCTATCTCATGGACGGTTGCGCGAGTCCTCCAGCGATTCCTGTTCGAAGTGAAAACCAGCGATCCACTGACCTTCGGACTGATGTTTCTGGTTCTGACCGTAGTGGCCGCGATCGCCGGTTATCTGCCTGCGCGCCGCGCCTCTCGCATCGATCCGATGATCGCGTTGCGCGCCGAATAGTCGCGCGGCTTCACGGCCGCTGCACGTACATGCGCGTGAGCCATTCGGCCGCGACGGCGGGTTTCTCGCGGCCGTCGATCTCGACGACGATGCCCCACGCAACTTCTGTCCCGCCCTCGACGTCGCGCACGGCGTTCACTGTGATGCGTCCCCGCACTCGCGCACCGGCGGGCACCGGGGCGGGGAAGCGGAGCCTGTTGAACCCGTAGTTCACGCGTAGCGCGTAATCGCCCTGCACATCGACGGCTTCGTGAACCATGCCGCTCATCAGCGACATCGTCAGGAACCCGTGGGCTATGGTGGCCTGGAATGGCGACTCACGCCGGGAGCGTTCCGCATCTACGTGGATCCACTGATGGTCGTGGGTGAGGTCCGCAAAGCGGTTGATCATGTCTTGCGTCACTTCGATCCACTCGCTCACCCCGGCTTCCTGGCCCACCAGTTTCTTCAACTCGTCCGTACCCGCAATCACGCGTCCCGGCATCATTTTCCATCCACCGAGAATGCGAGCAGCACGTTGCCGCCCTGCCCGACGATGCGCCCGTATCCCGAATTGACGTAGAGCATTCCGTTGGAAATCGTCGGTCCCGCAGCGTCCAAGGATCCGCCGCTCGCGGTGACGCCGTTCACGGTGTCCCACGGCTTGCCCGTATCGAAATCCCAAAGGATGGTCCCGTCACTGGTGGAATACGCGCGCAAATGTCCATCCAGCGCGCCAGAAAATACCGCTCCGGGCATCACGGTAATGGCTTGCGATTGGCCGGAAAGACACCGCTTCTCACCCCAGGTGCAAACGGGTTTCGGCGCGGGCACATGCCACACCTGCTCACCCGTCGCGATCTTCAGCGCTGTTATACCCGGTTTCGCCTTGTCCGGTTTGTTGATGGCATCTGCGATAGCCACGTAGGTATTCTGGTTATCGGCGGCAAAGCCCCACTCGACACCGCCGAGCGCGCTGCCTTCGCCGACCTTCTGCTGCCACAAAATCTTCCCGCGCTCTTCCGGATTCAGCGCATACACTGCGCCCGACTTCTGTCCCGCCAGCAGCACTGACTTCGCCGCGACCTGACGAACGATTGGCGAACTTCCGAAATCCACGTCCGGCCCCATTGTCGTTGGACAGTTGCCCATTCCCGGCCCGAAACATCCGACCAGGAAGTTGTCTTTGGGCGTCGCCTGGTTCGACCACTTCAGACTGCCCGTCTCGAGATCGATCGCGACGATCGCATTTGCGGTCTGCGTCTCGACATCCGTGTACGAGTTACCGGTGCCGACATAAATGAGGCCGCGGTTCTGATCGATTGTCGGGGACGACCATATCGCCGCGCCCGCCGGACCGTACATCTGCGTTCCCGCCGAGTTCTTCTTGAATGGCGTAGGCGGATCGGGAATAACGTGCGTCTTCCAAATCTGCTTTCCCGTGCCGGCATCCAGAGCCACCACACTGCCTCGGAATTTGCAGCACTCGTATTTCACGTTCTGGCCGGCCACCTCCTCCACCGACGAAACCGGCACGTACAGCCTGTCCTTGAAAAGTTTGGGAGCGCCGGTGACGCGCGCAACGGGATGGTCGTCCACCTTGTACTGCCAGAGCAATTCGCCGGTATCCGCATTGAGCGCTCGCACCACGGCTTTGTCGTCGCCGTAATAGAGGGCGAATTTCGCGCCGGAGTTTTGGGGGCCCGGGCCGACGCTGATCGCCGTTCGCGCACTGGTGCCGCCCTCGAACGTCCAGTACAGGCAACCTGTGCGCGAGTTCAGGGCGAAGACCGTACCTTTACCGCTGGTCACATAAAGCCGTTCGCCGATGATGGTCGGTTGGCCGTACGTGTAGGTGACGCCCGGGTATCCGAACGCCCATTTCACCTTGAGCCTCGACACGTCGGGCGCCGCGATACCAGGCTCCGGTTGAAAGCGCGAATTCTCGAGATCGCGTCCCCAGCCGTTCCAATCTTTGCCGCTCATGACGATCGGCGGGGGCGGAGCGGTGCAGTGATTCTCAGCGCCTGCTGCGGCCACCGTCGGAGCCGCGGAGAGCGCCTTCCCCGTAACGTAACCGGCCACCAAGCGCTTCTCCTCGGCGCTCAATGCCGACCCCTGCTGCTTCATGGCGCCGCTGGTCAAGGCCCGCACGACATCCTCGGGCGACCGCTTCGACAGCGCTTCGCGAGTCGGAATACGGTCCTTCGCGTTGTCGTGACACATCGCGCATTTATCTTTGTAAATCGTCGCGCCGTCGGGAGATGCGGCGAATGCAGCCGAGAGACACACCACGCCCAGTTGCAGTCTACGAAGACTCATGGTTCGTCAATGTAGCACGGAGCGGCTACTTGATGAAATATCCGGACGTTCGCCACTGTTTGTCGGGTTCGCGACTCAGGACGATCGTCTCAGTGGCGTCTTTCTTGTTCTCGAAGACGGACGAGTACTGCAGCATCATGTAATCGCCCGGGGGTGCGTTGGGAGGATCCTTGATGGCCTGAGATGCCGCCAGCTTGCGCGATTCGAACTTGCCCACCTGTCCGCGCACGCCGGACACGGCCTCGATCCATTTTTCCTTCGTAACGGCATCGCGGAACATCGCGGACGCCTGCTCCCAACTTTCGCCGTATTTGCCCGCGTCAACGAGCGCCAGCCAGGGTTCCGCGGCTTTCGCCGCGGCGGCTTCGTCGGCATCCGCCGCATACACGCCGAGAACCACGGCCGCGGCGAGTAAAGCTGATAGCACCAGTGTGCGCATAAGGTTAACGTACCGTGAAAGTCAGAATCGTCTCGACAGGAATCGTCACGTCCTTCTTGCCGGTGGCGGCTGCTCCTGCCGTACCCGCCGCGGCGCCTGCGCCCGCTCCGATGGCAGCGCCCTTACCACCGCCGGCGATCGCCCCGATGATGGCGCCCACCGCAGCACCGCCGCCCGCGCTCTTCACGTTACGGCCCTTGTGAGATTCGCCTTTGCGGCTAATCGTATTTGTAACAACGTGCTGCTCGTGACCATTCACTCGAATCGATTGAAGCTGCAATTGCAGCAACCCGGGATCCGACAACCGTCCGGACGACTTGACCGTCACCACCTTGCCCTTCACGGGCGTCCCGCGTTTGGCCACTACCTTCTCGCCAACAACAAGATCCCTGGCCAGCGTGCCTTCCCAACTCTCGCCGGACTTTGCCTTTTCCGAAGAGATCGTCTGGCCTAGGCGTACCCGCACGGCCGTACCCGACGGGATCGTCGCCGCCTGAACCGCGGCCGCACACATCAGCGCCGCACCTACGGCATTCAAAACACGCATCGGCATTTCCCCCTGGGCCCATTGTAGCCTTCCAACCACGGAACCGACGATTGTCGAAGCCTCACGCTTGTTATCCTGAAGAAAGTGTCGTCACTGCCGTTAAATTTCCATCTGGAGCACTACGAGGGGCCGCTCGACCTCTTGCTGGATCTCATCCGCAAGCAGGAGATCGACATCTACGATATTCCGATTGCGACGATCACGTCACAGTACCTGGAATACATGGAGCGGGCCGCCCAGATGGATGTCGAACTGAGTAGCGAGTTTGTTTACATGTCGGCGACACTCATCCTGATCAAGTCGAAGATGCTGCTTCCACGCGATCCGGTGCTTGCTGCTGAGGAAGATGGCGAGGATCCGCGTAAGGAACTGGTAGAACGGCTACTCGAGCACGAACGCTTCAAAACGGCTGCCGAAATGCTACAGCAAAAGCGCGTGATCGAGGAAGCGACGTGGTCGAACCCGCAGATCCAGCAATTCGTCGCTGAGGATGATAATCCCGGGTTGGCCGTTTCGCTATTCGACCTGGTGAAAACCTTCCAGCAAGTGCTGGATCGTGCAAAGAACCGTCCGGTATTCGAGATCGGCAAAGAAGATGTCAGCGTGCCGGAGATGATCCAGTATCTCGCCAAGCTCCTGAAGCAAAAGCTAAAAGGACCGCTTTCGGCGACTCGTCTCTTTGAAGAGCAGACCAGCCGGCGTGCCATGATCTGCCTGTTTCTCGCGATCCTCGAACTGGTGAAGCGACAAGCGGTGGCACTCACGCAGGCCGATGCCTTCGGAGATATCGGCCTCGATGTGGGACCCGGCCTGCAGGAGGCGTTCGACGCTCAGGACCAGATGAGTGCCATAGAGGAGCAGTACAACTAAGAGGTAAAGATGGGCAACAAGGAAGTACGCAGGCCCAAGGTGGACCCTGCCGATGGGCGGAGCCCGAATGAGACCTTCCTGCCGGGGCAAATCCCGGTGAAAGAGGCGGAGTCGGAACAGGCGGAGAAAGCGCGGCGCACCGAACAGCAGCCGAACCCGGCCGATGCCGACAAAGCAGTAAACCCCGAGGATCTTTCCGGCGTTGAACGCGGAGCCCCGGGCGAGGCGAACCCCGACGTAACTCCTGTGGAGGATCGACAGACTGGTGAGCGATGAACAGATTACCGGCGAACTCGAGCAGATGCACGTTGCCGGCGACTCCGGTTCGGCCGGGTCCGGCACGCCGGTAGAGAGTGACAACGCAAACGACAGCGGCGCGCCCGTGACGGCCCCGATGGAAGACGGCGAGCGTTCCTCGCCTGAGGAATTCGCCGAGAGTCCCGTAGCGGCGGCTGCAACGGACGTTGAATCCGTGCCGGCCGAGGCGGAGACTGAGAGTTCCGCGGAGTCTGCTGAAAACGCGGTCTACGCAGAAGAATTCGCCCTGACGGTTGAGACGATTGACACCGAGCGGACGCGCCTGAAAGCGATTATCGAAGCAGTCATCTATATCACCGACGAACCATTGTCCGCACAGCAGATCGCAGGCGCCCTGAACCGTCCTATCGACGAAATCAGATCCCTGCTCGACGAACTCACCGCCGACTACGCGGAGCCGCATCGCGGGTTGAGCATCCGCGAACTGGCCGGCGGCTACAAACTGTCCACCAAGCCCGAGCATCACGAAGAGATCCGGACGTTCGTCAAGAATCTGAAACCGCCATTGAAGCTTTCGCTGGCGGCGCTCGAAACCCTGGCGGTGATCGCCTACAAACAACCGATTACCGCGCCTGAGATTATGGAAATCCGCGGAGTGCAGGGTGCCGGCGTTCTCAAGACGCTGCTCGATCGAAAACTCATTGCGACAGCCGGCCGGAAGAACGTCATCGGCAAGCCAATCCTCTACAAGACCACCCGTGAATTCCTCGTCCAATTCGGGCTGAAGGATTTGGCGGAGTTGCCGACTTTGAAAGAGTTCGAGGAACTCGGCAGGTTTGCCCTTACGGACGCCGAAAACGACGCGATGCCTGCTCCCCCAGCCGCCCCTGCTCAGCATGAGCCGGGAGACACGCCGGTCGAGACCATGCAAGATCCCGGATCCGCGCCGGCGGAGGGTTCCGGCGAGGTCGAACCCGTCGAAGATATCGAGAGCATCACGATAGAAGCCGTAGCCGTTCGCGAAGAGGCGGTGGCGGCCCCCATGGATCACGCATCCCAACCGGAAGAAGTGCCGCAGGAACAAGACGCTGGCGAGAAATCATCGGATGCCTGAAGAGCGCCTGCAGAAGATACTCTCGCGCGCGGGTGTTGCCAGCCGGCGGAAAGCGGAAGAGTACATCGTCGAAGGACGCGTTACGGTGAACGGTCGCGTGGTCACCGAACTCGGCACCCGCGCGGACCTGGCGCGCGATCACGTCAAGGTTGACGGGCGGTTGCTGCACGAACCGAAGCGCCTCGTGTATTTGCTGCTCAACAAACCCAAAGGCGTGATGACGACGATGGACGATCCGGAAGGGCGCGTCACGATAACGAAGTTTCTCCGCGGAGTGCGGGAACGCGTGTACCCGGTCGGGCGGCTCGACTATCAAAGTGAAGGATTGCTGCTGTTAACCAACGACGGCGAACTCGCGAATGCAATAACCGCGGCGCGCAATCACATTGAGAAGGTTTACGTCGTGAAGGCGAATGGCACGCTTACGGAAGCGCAGGAGCAGCAGTTCCGCGACGGCATTCCGCTGGAGGGCCGGCGGACGGCTCCCGCCGGGCTGAAGAAAATCAAGGAAGCCACGAACCCCTGGTACGAGGTCCGCCTCATCGAAGGGCGCACCAACCAGATTCGAAATATGTTCAAGCATTTCGGTCTGCTAGTGGAAAAGCTCAGGCGCGTGAAGATCGGCTTTTTGAAACTCGATGTCCCACCCGGCGAGTTTCGCCACCTCGACAGCGCCGATGTGGAGCGTCTTCGCAAACTGCTTAAGCTTGAAACTCCGGCTAGCCGTAGCCGTGGCTGATCAACCGCGCGCCAGCACGATCCCGAACAGCAGGATCAGCAGAAATGTCACAGCAAGAACGATGGTCGAGTTCAGGGCCGAGGTCACCGAGGCCTTCATGCGATCCTCGGATTCCTTCAGCCGGTGGAGGGATAGATACATAGGGGTACCTCCCGACCCTGATTTTACTCGCCCTACTGCTGGCGTCAACCCCCTCACCTGTTCTGCGCGGCGGGTTCGATGGAAATACTGACCTTCGGTTCGTTCGCCGACACTGTCAGCACCCGTGTGGCGCGGTCCCACTTCATCTTGCCCCCGGAAACCGACCTCGGCTCGCCGCCTCCGATTTTGAACCGCTCGATCGAGACCGGATCAAACTTCGTATAACTAATCCGGTTCGGACCATAGTCGATGGACTGCACGACGGACGATGTCCGAAGCAGGTGGTTCTGGCCGGCGGGAGTGAGTTCCGGCGCCGCGGCCATCGCTCGCAGGAAATGGCGCACGTAATCCCCATACCCGTCGGTCAACCAGTTGTCATCCCGGATGTAGCGATTCTTGCCATCGTTATCCACCGTGTAGGTAGCCCAGTTCAGTCGCCGGATCGCATCGCCTTTCGTCGCGCAGTCGCCGGTATTTTCGCAGTACATCAGTTCAACGGACGCGTGCCGGGACGTGTGGCTATTGCCGGGAACCTTGTAGACGGTCTGCTCATTGATCGGAATCACGCCCCACGTTTCATAATCGTGATTGGCGAACGTTGTGTACGACCATTCGAGAATCGCTCGCGCGAGCTTCGGGTCCCAACCCTTGTGATCGAGTATGTAGGCCGCCATCGTGTCCGCATTGATTTCGGTGTCCGAGTAATCCTCCGTCGGAATGTCCTCGAAGAACGGTCCCCACTTATTCGTGCGCAGCGGGTAGGCTCTCAGCCACTCACTGACAATCCGCGAGGCCTGTTCGTATTTCGCGATGTTCCCGCGACGCAATGCGATCAACTGCTCGAACATCCGAAGCGCCGGAGTCCAATTGGTGGTGTACGATGCGGTCGCCAGCGTGCCGTCCTTTCGTTTGGCGCTATGGACAACGCCGGTTGTCGCGTTCACACGGAAGGGCCAGGGAGAGTTCTCTGCATCACCGGGCCGTGCATGTGCCGCGAGTGAATCCGCAATCGCCACAGCGGCATCGAGATACTTCAAGTTCCCCGTGATCTTATACAGCGTCACTAACTCGGAGCCGAAGCTTCCTGCCTTATCCGGTTGTAACGTGCCTTTGCCCGCGCGCATATCGCCGTCGTACTTACCGGAGTGAACATCCGTGTTGTAAGGAAAGGGCAGGTTCGCCCACAGGTCACCGGGCTTCGACATCCCGTGCTCCAGCCAATAATCGGCCATCAGGATCATGTTGGCTTTGATCGCCGGGTCGCCGAGATACTGATACAACAGGTTCCAGGAAGAGAGCGCCATGCTGATCTGGTCGCCTCCCAACCCGCGCGGATCGTCGGCATCCGGTTTCCAAACCTGGTGTTGCAGGTAATAAGGTACGCCGTTCGGGCAGTCCCTCATCGAACTCCAGAATTGCCACACCACGCGCACGACGCGATCGTATGCCTCGCCGGGCGAGTTACCGTACCACGGGACGATACGGCCGGTCCCATCTGTCTTCACCTGGTGGTAACCGATCGTCTCCGGTGCCGCGGTTGCGAACGCGGCCGCTAACAGACTGATCAGGAGAATGCGTAACGGTGCCACTGTGCCTCCAGTCAAGACTACACCGATCCAAGGTGTGATAGTGTCATGGGGAAGGGGGCAACGTGCAAGCCACACTGAAACCTTCGCCGGTTGAGCAAGAGCCGCAAACCCCGCAAGCGCCTCCCAAACCGGTGCAGCGGAACGTCGCCGTCGACGTGTACCGCGGGTTCGTGATGTTCCTGATGATGGCGGAAGTGCTCCAGCTTTCCCGGGTTGCCAGGAATTTTCCGGGTAACTGGTTTTGGGGCTTTCTCGCGTATAACCAGTCGCACGTGCCGTGGGCCGGCTGTTCGCTGCACGACACCATCCAACCCGGATTCTCGTTCCTTGTGGGTGTTGCGCTCCCATATTCGATCGCTTCCCGCATCGCCAAAGGCAAGACCTTCGGCCCAATGTTCGGGCACGCGGTGTGGCGTGCGATTTTGCTGATCTTCCTCGGCATCTTCCTGCGATCGATGAGCAGTTCGATGACGAACTTCACGTTCGAGGACACGCTCACTCAAATTGGCCTTGGGTATCCGTTCCTGTTCCTGCTCGGCTTCCGTCCGCCAAAATGGGCGTGGATCGCGCTCGGTGTAATCCTGGTCGGGTATTGGGGAGCGTGGGCGCTCTATCCGCTGCCTGCCGCCAATTTCGATTACACCAGCGTCGGTGTCCCCCAGAATTGGGATCACCTTTATACGGGCTTTGCGGCGCACTGGAACAAAAATGCCAATCTCGGAAATGCATTCGATCAGTGGTTCCTGAATGTTCTGCCGCGACCGAAGCCATTCCTGTACAACGGCGGCGGCTATCTCACACTGAATTTCATCCCGACCCTCGGCACGATGATCCTCGGCCTCATTTGCGGGCGCTGGCTGCGCGGTTCGGCTCCGCGGATTCCGATGCAGAGGTTGCTTCTCGCTGGTGCCGCCGGAATCGCCGCGGGACTCCTGCTGCACTTCACCGGCATCTGCCCGGTAGTGAAGCGCATCTGGACGCCGAGTTGGGTTCTGTTCAGCGGCGGCCTCTGCTTCCTGTTTGTCGCCGCGTTCAGTTGGGTGATCGATATCAAAGGCTACCGGCGGTGGGCCTTCCCGTTCATCGTCATCGGCATGAATTCGATCGCCGCGTATATGATCGCGCACCTGTTCGACGACTTCATTCGCAGTTCGTTCCGGATTCATCTCGGTCCCGATGCATTCAATATTTTCGGCGCCGGAGTGGAACCGTTTGTCGCGGGTGCAATGGTGCTGCTGGTTTACTGGGTGATCCTGTATTGGATGTACCAGCGGAAACTGTTCCTGAAGATCTGACGCTACACGTCGGCGTTATCGGCGGCGGCACAACATCAATCAAGTAGTGCGGGGCGGCCGGGGATTCAACCTCAGCCGCCTCAATTGTTGTTCGCCTCCCGGTTTGTTCAGCGTCCAGTATTTCGCTCGGATCGTCGACAACATCTCGCCCTTTTCCCCCGCCTTGGATTCCCATCGCAGTACCCAGTGCGGCGAGTTCGTCGAGATCCAAAATTTCTGTTCATAGTCCTGCGCCGATACGGTCCAGAGTTCGGCCCTGAAGCGGCCCGCGGGCACCGTAATCAAGGTCCGATCCGCGCTTCTCGAGAACGTAGCGGGCGTCCAGTGGGCGCCGCGATGCGTGTCGCGCACCGTTTGAAGCGATGTCAACAGCGGCGCCTTCCGCGACTGGCCCGGCGCAAGAAACGGCTCCGCCATGCCCCGCGCCCACATCCACAACGCGTCCGCCGATACACCATCGCCAGGGTAGGGCAGCGTTGTCTGCTCGTCCGCCTCGCCATCGAAATAACTGTGCCGCGTCGATCGGATCGACTGCGCGTCGAACAGCATCTGGTGATACACGTTCCCGCACCATTCCTGGCTCGAAAAGGAGAGTTTGGTCAATGTTCCCGCAGGCCGGTTGTTTACGCCCGCAAGTGCCAGGAACGAACTGGTCATGTCGTTGTAGTCGTAAATGCCGGTGCGGAAATCCTTCACCAGGTTCAACTTCATCACCGGGAACTCGTCCGAGCGCGGGTGCTTGCCCGGGTCCGACTTCACGCGTGCGGAATTGGAAAACGTTTCGGTAACGAAGATGGCGACAGCCACACCGCGCCTCGGGCTGCCGTAGTGCGGTTCCGTCAGGTCGTAACTCGTGAGTTCGGCCTGCCCGTCACCCCACACCCGCCAGAATCCGGCATCGTAACGCGACGGACTATTCGTCTGTCCGGCGGATCCGGCGACGAGCAGAATGATGATCAATGGAGCGGCGGCGGCGTAAACGCGCATACGACGTTTATCGCACGCCTGAAGATCAGGTGCGCGGCTTCAGGCCGAGTCCCGGTCGATCGGGCAGTACGAGTTTGCCGTCTTGAACCGTCACTCCGATGAATGGATCGTTCGAGATCAGCAGATTCCCGTCCAGGTCGGCGTAATCGACCAGTGGCGATAATTGCGCCGCCGCGGTGACGGTCACCGAACTTGAGATCATGCAGCCGAGCATAGTCTTCATCCCGAGCGCCTTCGCGATCTGAATCATGCGGTGGGCTTCCTGCATTCCGCCGCACTTATCCAGCTTGATATTCACTCCGTCATAGGCGCTCTGCAGCTTCGGGATGTCTGAGGGATGCAGACAAGCTTCGTCGGCGATGATCGGCAGGTGCACTTTACTTCGCACCCAACGGGTCTCCTCGAGCATCGAGGCGGGCATGGGCTGCTCGATGAATTCGACCCCCATCTTCTCCAGCCAGTTGATCTTTCGGACCGCTTCTTCCTTGTCCGTCCAGCCCTCGTTGGCATCGACACGCAACGGCTTATTCGTCGCCTTGCGGACGGAGTCGATAGTCGCCTCATCCGTGTCGAGCCCGACCTTGACCTTCAGCACCGGGAACTGAGCCGCCTCTTCCACTTTTTTGCGGGTCATTTCGGGCGTGTCGATTCCGATCGAGAACGTGGTCACCGGCGCGTCCTTCGGATCCAATCCGAAGTACCGGTACAAAGGAATGCCGAGTTTCTGGCTAACCCAGTCCATCAGCGCGATATCCAGGGCAGCTTTCGCGGCGTACTGGCCTTCGATTCGTTTGAAGACCTCCGCCATGAGCTTTTCGAACTGCCACGGATCCGTGGTCGTAACATAGTCCCGCACACCATCGACCGCTTTCGTCACCGATACGGGATTCTCACGGTACCGCGGAATCGGCGCTCCCTCGCCGTGGCCCGTCAAACCGTCGCGCGTGTAGCGAACATACAGAACATCGCGAAAGTCGCTCGAGGACATGACCGTCGTCCAGGTGTGCCGGAGTTTCAGCCGGACCACTTCGGTCTCCAGTTTTGCCGCCTCGTCCTTCGCAAACGACGATCCTGAAAGTGCTGCCGCGCCGCACGCCGAAGCTTGAAACCATTCACGTCGGGTCATTCTTTTTCAGCGTACCAGTTCACACCGCCGGCATACGTTTTGCAAGAGATCAGGAGTCTAGCGTTGACACAACGCGCATGCTGCAGCGCGCATTGCCTCGGGTGTCGATGCTTGGCCAGCTCAGAGTCAGGCTTCGACGGTGAGTTTGACGGGTTGCTCCAGAAGCTTCGGGTCGGCTCCCTTGGTCTTGATCATCAGGCTGTAGCGGCCTGGCTTCGCACTGGCGGGGATCTTAAATTTGATCAGAGTGTCGGTCTGCTCCAGCACGTCCACCCTGATGTCGTTGGTCCCATCCGTCAGATAAAGCTCTTCGACCTTCGCGGCGTCGATGGCTTCTCCCGTGGCTCCGATAGTGTCACCTACATGCCCGGTCATCGGGTCAACGGTAATGATCCGGGAATTCTGTGCGGACAACGCCGGAGCGAGGATGAGTAGCGTGAAAATGCCGGCCAGCAGGAAGCTCTTCCTCATATGCCCACCTCCCGCTAAAACATACGTCGAACTTGCGCCGGATGCAACCGGGTCGTAAACTTGTATGCACTTGATTCGAATATGAGAAGCATCCGGTTGTTCCTGTTCTGCGCCTTCTCGGCTCTGCTGCTGCTCGGCTTCGTTGCAACGCGGGGCGAAGCACAACCGAACTCTGTCAAGCAGGTTGTCCCTGGCGTCTGGTTCCGCGAGGGCGACATAGAACACGAAGGGCACTGCAATAACGTGATCATCGAGATGAGCGACTATCTCGTAGTCGTCGATGCCAATTTCCCGAGCGGGGCTCGTCGCGTTATGGAAGATGCCCGCAAGGTGTCCTCAAAACCGGTGAAGTTCGTGTTCGACACGCATCATCACGGCGATCACCTCTACGGCAATCCCGTCTGGACGAAAATGGGAGCCGTCACCATTGCCTACCAGGGCGTCGCCGACGAACTGAAGCGCTACGAACCGGCGCGATGGCGGGATACGGCCAAGAGCCGGAAGGATGTTGGCGAGTTGAATCTCTCCGCGCCCGAACCTCCGCAGAAGACCTTCACGAAGTCCCCCTATGTAATGAGCGATGCGACCCGGCGCCTGGAGTTTCATTTCTTCGGTTGGGCGCACACGCGCGGCGACGGGTTCGTTTATCTGCCGAAGGAGAAGGTGCTCTGTACCGGCGATGCGGTCACCAACGGTCCCTACAATTACACAGCCGACGGGAATATCGGCAATTGGCCGAATGTGATTAGCAACGCCCAGAAACTCGATGTCCGCTACGTTCTGCCGGGCCACGGAGCCTCTGGTGGGAGAGAATTGCTGGAGGGGCAGAAGCAGTTCTTTATTGAACTTCGAAATGCGGTGCAGAGCGCCGTTAAGAGCGGAAAGAAAGCCGACGAGATCGTCGCGTCTCTGACCCTGCCCGATAACGTAAAGAACTGGGTTGGCAAAGGGCTGCCCGGCCAGGCGCGCGACGCTTATAACGAAATCACTCAGAAGAAACCGGCCGGAGATCTCCCGCACTGAGCATGGCGCCACTGGTGCTCGGATCGAAATCGCCGCGGCGTCGTGAAATCCTCAGCGCTGCCGGAATTCCGTTTACAGTCCGCAGTACCGATATTCCAGAGATTCGGGCGGGAAATGAGCACCCGCTCGACTACGTTCGCCGGCTCGCACAATCGAAAGCGGAGGCAATTGAAATTTCGCCTGGCGAAATTGTTCTTGGAGCGGATACCGTAGTCGTCCTTGACGATCACGTACTGGAGAAGCCCGCCGATGCGCTGGACGCGGCTCGCATGCTCCAACTGCTCTCCGGGCGCCAACACTTCGTGACGACGGGCATCTGCCTCCGTTCCGCAGAAGAACTGATCGTGGACACCGAGACGACCGGGGTCCGTTTCGTTGAACTGACGCAACCCGAAATTGCCGCGTATGTCGCAAGCGGGGAGCCGATGGACAAGGCTGGCGCCTACGCCATTCAAGGCCTCGCCTGCAAGTTCATCGACAAAGTGGAGGGCGACTACTTCAACGTTGTCGGCTTACCGGTCGCGAAGGTTTACCGCCATCTGAAAAGGCTCAGGACGAGCTAAACAGATTCCGGCGTCGGTGCACTATCTATTCCGTTACATTTGTAACATAGCCGCGTAAAATCCGCTTCTTTTAGGGTTACTCACCGCTACTCGCGACCTGTTCTTCGGTATTCCTGGATCTTACCAATAGGAGAGTCCAGTTATGAAGCGAAACTTGCAGGTACTTACGATCGCATGTTCGACGATGTTACTTGCCGCCACCATAGCGTGCAATAGCAAAACAGAACAAGCATCGACAACCAAAGCTGGAGGGAATACCTCAAGCGCGCCGTCAGGTGAACAGGCGGCCCAACGGAACATGGCTCTGGTCCGGTTTGTGAATGCCGTGCCAGGAGAGAAAGCCGACCTATGGTTTGGCAATTCAAAGGCATTTTCGGACGTTTCCTACAAGGATGTCACAGCGTATAAAGAACTTCCTGGCGAACGGCGCGATTTTGTCTTCGAACGAGCGGGCGCACAGCCCACAACCAATTCGAACGTAAAGAACTCCGAGGGTCTGAACGACGGTGCCCATTACACGGTAGTCGCATTGATCGACAAGGACGGCCACCAAAAGCTAAACGTCATTAACGACGACCTCTCGGAACCCGCTTCCAACCGCTCGAAAGTGCGCATCATTAATGCGTCGAATGAAGAGCTGGATGTGTTATCCCCAGTCGACCTCACCAAAGGTACGGCCGACCGGATGCGTCATCCGCAAAACCCGGGTCAGCACGCCGCGAACCGGAACGATAACAATTGGGACAAGTGGTTCACCGGAGTGAATAGCGATTCCGCTACAACTCACAAGGACGTCGATCCGATCGCGACGACGCTGGAAGTAAGACGCAACGCTTCCGGCCATCGCAACCGCGCAGCCGCCGGCGCAGTACAGGTGCCCGTTGATTTCGCCGCGGGGAAGATTTACTCACTAGTAGTCACCGGCGGCGGACATGGACACCCGCTGGAAGTTATAAAGGTGGCCGATGAACTGGTTGGGTCTGCGGCAACCACTCCGTCGACGCGATCGTAATTGACGCGTTCGCGCATCTGGAATCAGCGTGGGCGTCGTCGATGAGCGGCGCTCGCACCACCGTTATTCTGAACACCAGCAAGCGAGGAGCAATCATGGCCGGATCCTTGAAGAAGAGTGTGTGGCTGCAGCGTTGGGCAAGGTTGGGCTTTGCCACTGGCGGGGTGGTTTATGTCGTCATCGGCGCTATCGCGATCCTTGTCGCTCTCGGACACCGCGGGCGCACATCCGGCCCTCAAGGCGCCATTCAGCGGATCGGTTCTCAACCCTTTGGCGAGGTGCTTTTGGGTTTTGTGGCGATAGGGCTGTTCGGTTACGCAGCCTGGTGCTTCGTGCAGGCAATTTTGGATACTGATCACGACGGTAGTGATATGAAGGGTGTCGCTATCCGGATCGGTGGATTCTTCAGCGGGTTGGGATACGTATCTCTGGGCCTGTTCGCGTTCCACCGCATGGCGGGTGAGGGCGATCAAGGCGACGCAACGCAGCATTGGACCGCCAAATTGCTGCAGCATTCCTGGGGCGCATGGCTCGTCGCGATCGTTGGTATCGTGTTGATCGGGGTGGGGATTGGCCTGTTGTTCTACGCGGCACGCGAAGGTTTTCGAAAGTATTTGGTCCTCTCCGGACCGGGTGCGTCAAATCGCGATTGGGTCGTCCGATTCGGGAAGTGGGGCTATTCCGCCCAAGGCGTTGTGTTATCCCTGATCGGCGCGTTTCTGATCACTGCGGCGGTACGGTCAAATGCTCGCGAGGCACACGGTCTGGACGGGGCACTACAAGTTCTCTCCCGGCAGGAGTACGGTCCCTGGCTTCTGGGCATCGTCGCCGCGGGCTTAACTGCGTACGGCTTGTTTATGCTGATTGAGGCGAAATACCGCAGGCTGACGTAGGCCAAGGTTGAAAGTTGACGGCATCGGTTCCCCTCGGCGGACCGGTTTCTACCTGGTCATTAGGACGCGGGCGCCTCCACAGAGTAGCGCTCTCTGCGGCCGAAGTCCGGAATAGACGGTGCCTCGAGTTCTCCTTTGATCTGAAGCATCACCGTTTCGTTATCAAAATAGACTCGTTCGGCAATAAGCTTCCCGGAGTTCTCTCCCTTTCCGAACAAAAACAACCCCGCAAGATGAAACTTCACCGGTCTGCCACTTCCTGCTACGCCACACCAATCGCCCTTGTGAGTGCCGGAGACTGTCACTTCGCGTATCGAGCATCCCGGTGCATCGAATTCGCCCCACACGTCAATTCGAAAATCCGGGAACGCTGCCTCCGCTGCCTGATAGAAGTCCTTCACACCAGTGATTCCGGCAAAATGGGTGTGTAGTGGAACGACATCGTAAAATGCCGAGTCGTCCTGAACAAACGTCCCAAATACAACCGGCCAGTTGTGGGCATTTTCAGCCCGGATGTGCTCATCTACGGTGCTGCGTTGGATCCGAATAAGCTCGTCCATCACGACCTCCAGACTGAAATCGCCGCTCGAGCGGATTACCACCGTAACATAGTATTCCTTTCCGATGTGCGACCCTGGCGCGAGAATCATAACGCGCCGGACAGGAGCCGAGCCGATCTCTGCCGCAGCGACTTGGCCGCCGACAGATCACAGAAACGCCCGCAGCAGTCTGGCCTGAACGTCTTTCAGGTTCGAATGCGCTTCGTCTAATTCGCTGATCTTTGCACGCAGCGTACGAAGCAGCGTGGTGCGTTCGATAGCGCTCTGTATCACCAGCAATAACTGCGAGTTGTCCCAGGGCTTCTCGAGATATTGAAACAACCCCACTTCGTTGATCGCCTGAATTGCGCTTTGCTTGTCCGCATGCCCGGTCAGCAACACCCGCGCTGACTCGGGCTGCAGTTCCTTGGCCCTCGCCAGCAATTGCAGGCCGGTCATTTTCGGCATCAGGTAATCGGTCACCACCACGTCCACCGGATTGGTGTGTAGGAACTTCACCGCCTCCTCCGGAGAAGTAAGCCCGGTCAGCTTGTATTCGGTTTCAAGCTGCAAAAAAGCGCGAATGCTCGTAATAACCATCTCCTCATCGTCCACGATCAGTACCGTGGCCACTCCGTTGGGCGTCATTGTCCGTTCCTTTTGTTGTGCTCGATTGGAATGCGTACGTGAAATGTAGTGCCTTTGCCGGGTTCGCTTTCAAAATCGATCGATCCGCCGTGCGTGTCGACAATGATTTCGCGGCTGAGCGCCAGGCCGATACCGGTACCCTCGCCGATAGGCTTGGTGGTGAACCCGGCGCGGAAAATCTTGTCGCGATCCTCGGGGCGTATGCCTTGCCCGTTGTCGATCACCTCGATGTGCACGGAATGGCCATCCTGTCGGGTGCGAACCGTCACCGTGCCTTCGCCTTCAATGGCCTGGGCTGCGTTCACCACCAGGTTCAACAGAACCTGGCTCAACAACGCCGGGAAACACTCAACCGGCGGAATGTCCTCTGTATCGGCAACAAAGCAGATGCGGCGGCGATACACCGTATTGCTCAACTTCAGTGTGTGCTGCACCAGTTCGTTGACGTCGGCGCGGCGGCGGTCATGATCGCTGACGCGTGCAAATGTCTTCAGGCTCCGAACCACGCTGGAGATCCGCTCGCAAGCCAGTTTGTCCACAGCGGCCAGTCCGGCCACCACGTCGAGAATCTCCATCGCCTTCGAAGGCGGCGGCTCAGCCGCGTCCTGCGCCTTCGCCAACAGCGCCCGCATCTTCTCGAGCGAGCGGACAATCACCTCGTTGTTCGACAGGATGGATCCCACCGGAGTATTGATCTCGTGAACGATCCCCGATGAAAGCCTGCCAAGGGAAGCCATCTTGTGAGCCTCCGCCAACTTTCGGTTTGCGGAATCCAGTTGAGCCCGTAGACTCTCCATCTCCGTCGCGTGGTCGCGGTTTTCCGATTGCGGAGTCATCGCCCGTCCACCAACTGCCGGAAACGCTTCACCAGCATCGAGAAGATCGATGCGGTGATTTCCATGTTATCCGAGAGCAGATCGTAGAAATCGTCGCGGCCGATGCGCAGCAGTTTGGCGGTATCCACGGCTTTCGCCGATACTCGCAGCGGTTCGGCGTCGAACAGGGCCCATGCGCCCAGCACGTCGTTCTGGTGGGCGCGTGTCGAAACCCCTTCGGTTGTCGTGATCTCCACCTCGCCGTCGAGCACGACATAGAGAGCGTCAATGGCGCGGTTCGGATCGAGCACCTCCGCGCCGGGAGAAAGCGTTACCTCTTTTGCAATCGACGCAATGCGGGCCAGTTGATCGGGTTTCAGATTCTTCAGCAGGTCCACCGCCTCGAGTGTGATTACCTTTTCTACGATATTGAGTTCCGGCATGCGTTCTACGCTGAGGCCAGCACCGCTTCGGCGGCACGCGCCACATCGGCGACTTCCTTCCCTCCTGAGTCTCCAACGCTCCGTATGTCATTCGCAACATCGCGGACCTTCAGCTCCGCTGCGGCGGCGATCGCCGCGGATGCCAGCCACATATCGCCGGTGCGGATCAGTTCCCGTAGCGCGGAAGGAACCGTCATTCTTTCAATGTCGAACAACTCCATCCCGCGCTGCGTAAGTACAGCCTCTTCATCCAGCAGCGGAAGCATGATGCGTTTCAACTCCCGTTCGAGAACGTTCTCGAGGAAGTCCAAAGCCGCGGTAAATTCCTCGCTCTTTCGGCCGTGATGGAGCGCGAGGTATGCAGCATAAATCTGGCGTGGCGGATAGCGCAGCCCCAGCAACCGGAACAAGCGCTCGAGTGTCGAATCCAGCCGGTCCGCCAAGGTGCGCACCAGCAACAGTGTCGCGGGGCCGGGCGGGTCGTGTTCACGCAGCGCCGTCAGGGCTGCGTGCGTCCGGAAGTAATATCGTGCTTCCTCGTGCACTTGCTCGCTAAGTGTCTTGTTGCCGTAATCCAAATCGGGATTGGCTTCGCGCAGCTTGCTCAAAGCCTTTAGCACCGCGGAGCGGATGGTCAAATCCTTTCCCGGGAGAACCCTTACAAGAAGATCCACGCTGCGCTGATCGACGATATGGCGCAGGACTCGCGGCACGTAGCGGCGGACCACCACCGGCACGGTTTCGTCATCCAGCAGATCGCCGAGACTCCCGATGATCCTCGGACCGAAACCGGCTAACGCTTCGGTCGAAACACCGCGCAGATGCGGATCAGCGAGCCTCCGGATCAGCCCGGGGAGATATTCGCGGCTCTTCAGGCGTCCCGCCGCACGGATCGCTTCCGCCAGCACTTGCGGATCGGAGTCGTTGAGCAATTTGTGGAGTGCCTCAGTTCCAGCATCGCCGCGCACACCTACCGCTCGCGCAGCCAGCGCGCGGCGCGCCGGATTGGAATCTGCCGCAGCGGCATTTAACCAGCTGTGGTTGATGAGTTCCGCGGCGAGTTCGGGCTGCGCGGCGAGGGCATCGACAGCGGCGGCGGGCACTTCGGGATTCGAATGCTCGAACAATCGGCGGCCGAGCGCCACCGGCTCGTCCGATACGGTCATCGCGTATCCCACGGCTTCGGCCACGGCCGGATTCTCACCGGGTACCCGCGCGCTTCGGATATCGGCCAGCGCGGGTTCCAACAGTTCTCCATTCGTTGTGCCGCGCCCGAGTTCGTACACCTTGGCGCGCACTTCGGCAAGCGGACTTCGCACCAGTTCGACCAGCAACGGACGAAGGTCGTATGCCGGCGCCTGTCCCAGAAGGTCGAGCGCGTAGGCGGCCTGACGCCCGTGCTGACCACGCGCGGTGTTCTCGAGCAGGTTGATGGTAGCCCGATCGCTGACTCGGATGCGAGAACTCTCGAGGTCGAGACGGCGGAGTTCCAGGCGGCGGCGAACCGTAGCCACGTATTCTCGTTGCGCCAGAACCGAGAGTCCGATCCACACCACTGAGAGCACCATTACGATAATCGAAAACTGATAGGGATCCATCTCTGTAGTACTGTTGAACAGCACGAGAATCATCCCGCCGATCCCGCGCGAGAAACGGTCCACGAAAACGTCAACGAACGCTTTGGTGCGATTCCGAAGTTCGAGCGGCAAAGGCAGGTACAGCAGCTCCATGCCCGTCTTGTTGAAGGAATACCGCGTGCTGGCTTCGGTGAGCCTGGCCGCGGCGGTCGAGAGCAATGATGGCGCAATCAACGACGCCAGCGAAGCGAACGCGATCGTTATCGGCATGATCTGGAGCGTTCCCCCCACGCCGAAGCGGCTCACTACGAAACTCGTCAGGAATAATTGGAGAACGAAAGTCACCAGGTTGAGCCAGAACCCGTAGAAGTTCCCGAGAAACGCAGTCAGATCAGCGCCCTTGTAGGCCTGCTTCGCGTAGGCGCTGAATTGGAATTCCACCATCACGTCCACCATGAACGTGATCATGATGATGGCGATGATCACCTGCAGATGGCGGTACGATTTGATGCTCCCGATAATCTCGCCAAATGAGAACGGCTCTTCTTCTTCGGCCCCCTTCGCGGCGGACAGGTTTCGTCCGGAGGACGCGACGGCCGCACGGTATGCGATGTACGAGAGTACGACCATGCCCGCGCTCGCCAGCAAAAGGTTCGTCGTGCCGACGTAGTAAACCATGATCGCCGTGAATTGGCCGCCGAATGCGGCTCCGATCACCGATCCCACGCCGAGAATCCCGTACAGCCGCTTCGCCTCGCGGGAAGTGAAGACGTTCGCGGCAACCAGCCACCCCTGGCTGACCAGCATGATACTGAACAGGCTGACCCACACGTTGAACGCATAGATCACCCACGACATCTTGAACTGAACCAGCCACCAGAACAAAACCAGCACAGCGACGCAGAAGATGTTGGCGAACGTCACCGCTTTGCTCAGCGACGATTTCACCGCCATCTTCGTGTAGAAGTACGTGAGGACACCGCCGATGCTGGCGATCAATACATATAGCCAGGGCAGTTTGTCGATATCGAAGCGGTTCAGAAACATCGCCCGCGATACCGGCTTGAGGATGTAGTAGGCGAATAGAACCAACATCAGGTACAGGGCCATCAGTCCTGTTTTGGCGTATTCGCCGCGCCGTACATCGAACAAACTTCTCCAGAAACGTTTGAGGCCGTTCATTCAAAATACCCGAGGTTAGACGCTTTGCCGGTCAGGAACTTTCTTTGAAAGTTCGACGCTTCTCCACACGATCGCGGATTCCTAGAAGCATAGCGCGCTCCATGATGAAATGCAGCGGTTCGGTGATGACACGGAAAATCAAAAAATTCACAGGGGTCGCAGCCCATGTGCCGCGCGACCGGACTACCAGTCGCGTGGAGTCGCTGCCTTCATCGAAGAGGTAGAACAGCCACGTGGAAGTGGCGGGCCCGCCAACAGCACCGGCCTGCAAAAGAATATAGCGGCTCGGCCGCAGTTCCGCGATTCGAAAGGCATCCGGCAACTTGGGATGAAGTGCTACCGGATCTCCGACCTGCGGGTTCTGCCATTCCGGCACGATCCGGCCGGCATTGTGAATTTGACAGCCCGCAAGATTCTCCAGCCGCTCGTAGCTATAGAATCCGCCCCGCGCCTGTCCCATTTGCGCCAGCCACGGATATACGTCCGCCGGAGGACGATGGATGGTGATCGCCCGGGTCGACATGGATTTCGGCCGCCGCACCACGTGATCGCCCGGAAGAACGCTGTCCAGTTCCACCTCGCGGGCGCCCCATCGCGATGCCCAGGGAAGCGCGAATTGCCAGTACAGGCCCGCAATAGTCAACACCCCCGCAACGGCGATAATCGCCCGGCGCAGAATCCGAGTGCGCCTACTTTTCGGTGGATGTGAATTCGAAGTTCGGACCATCGACGTCCTGCAGACGTACGGTGATACTCTTGCGGTCCCGCAACTCGCTTTCAGGAATCGGCATCGCCGCGGCCACCATGCGGTCGAGACTCTGATCCTTGCTGACGCGGTCGCGGATAACCAGCACCTCGTTGTACTTCGGCCCCAGGAGTTTGTAGGCGTCGAAAATGCGGTTCATATCGTCGCGGGCGACGGTCATTCCTTCCACGGTCTTGCCCTCGGGGGTCACTACCGAGATGAACGCTTCTTGAATCACCCACGGAACGTTTCCATGGTTTGAAACCCGAAAGTCCACCACAACAATCGAGTTCTTTTCGTCCGTGGGCATCGTTCGGACTTTCAGGATCTTGCCCTCCATGTTGGGGTGCGCATTGCGCGTGGTCAGCAATCCGCCAAACAACAGGACGGCGATGATAACCAGCCCTATACCAAGGAAGACCAGAAATTGTTTGTTCATGAATCAGGTGTTTCGCGGCACGAAGTCCGGATCCACCAACTTCAGGATAGCGCGCATGGATTCGTGCGACTTCTGCACCTGTACCTCGCCGAAGATATGCGTCTCCAGCCCGATCCTCCCTTTGAAACCGTCGCGCGCGAGATCGTCGAAGATCTTCGCCCAATCCAGCTTCTGCGGGTAATCGAGGATCGTGCGGCCCTTGATCTGCACGTTGTGAATGCGGTTCTTCGGCAAGAGCGGATACCCGGTCTCCACCGGCTCTTTCAGCGTCTGCCCGTTATCCGCATCCCAGTTCAAGCCCACTGCTTTAGCCGGAGTGAGCTTCATCATCTCCGCAAGTTCCGAGCACTTGGCAACGTTGCAGGAGGACTCGTTCTCGAGCAGCAACGTGACGCCTTCGCTCTGGGCAATCTTCGCGAACGAGTCGATGACTTCGGCAATGCGCGGGAACAGCGATTCGGGCTCGGCGACGCGCGAAAACGCGAATACGCGCATGTACGGGCAGCCGAGGATCTGAGCGGACCGGATGCATTTCCGCAGGTCCTGTTCGCGCTGGTCGAAGCGTGTCTGGTCGCGCGCGATCCTCCGTTCCCGAAACTCAGGTGTTTCCGGCGTACGCCGCACCGGGTCGGAACCGGGGAAACTGAACTTCAAGAGGTTCGTATTCAGGAACGATATCTTGATGCCGTTCTCGGAAAACTGTTTGGCCGCCGCGCGCAACTCCGGTTCATCGAGCGAAAGGAAATAATTCCGGCCCTTGCTTCCGGGCACGTCCCGCAGTTCGAGATTCTGGAGCTTGTACTGGTGTGCAAACGCGATGGCGTCCTCGGGCGAACGGGCGATCTCGTCACTGATTGCGCTGATACGGGAGTGATCGATTTTGTTCCGGCCCCAGAGTGCCGGAGCAGCCATACTCCCGGCGAGTAGTTCACGTCGCGATATTCGGTACAACTCAGTCTCCCAGTAACTTCCCGTAAGGTTTCCAGTTGTTAACGTTATCACACACCGCTTTAATTCCGGCCGTGATGGGGATCCCCAGAAGCAGTCCGACGCCGCCCCACAGCGTGCCCCAGAACATCAACGCGACCGTTACGGCGAGCGGATTCAAATGCACACGCGAGCCGACCATCTTCGGGTACAGCAGGTTCAGCGCCAGGAGATGGAACAGCGTCACCACTAAGGCGATGACGACGTACATCGTCGGTTGCGTATATACCGGCAGCGCGGCGATGATGGGCGGCACTACGGCCAGCGGAACGCCGACGTACGGCACCAGGCTGAAAAAACCACTGAGCGGCCCGATCAGCAGCGCATATGGCAATCCGATCATCACAAAAAAGATCGCGCTGACGATTCCGATCAGCACTCCCAGGATGAAATTCCCGAGCACATAGGCCCGAGCCATTTCCGCTACGCCTTCCCAGCTTCGTCCCGCTACCTGCCGGTCGGAAGCGTTGAAAAGGTATAAGAAGCTGCGGCGCAAGTGATCGCGCCAGCTCAACATGAAATACACCAAAAAGGGAACGAACGACGCCATCAGCACTATGTCGTAGAAACTGCTGATATACCCGTATACGTAAGTCCAAAACGGCTTTGGCTCCGGATGAATTCGCACTTCGGGTATCGGCTGCGGCTCGGTCGGGGGCGCCGGCTCCGCGTTCCGGCGGCCGCGGCCTTTCTTGGTCACGGGTGCCGGAGTTTCCGTTGTGGGCGTATCCCGGTAGCGTCGGGGAACCACAAGCTCGTACGTGCTGCGCTCAATTTCATCCACTTTGGTAGCGGCCGCCTCGACGATCTGGTTGATCCGGAGACTGTATGCAGGCAAATCGTCCGCCAGCGCCGCGATCTCGGTATAAACGCCCAGGCCCAGCAGATAGACTCCCATCAACGCAATGCTACAGACGACGAAGCTTGCCAGCGCCCTGGGAAGCTTGAATTTCATGAACAGCCGGACGCCGGGGTCGAGCAGGAACGCAAGGATCACCGCGACTACGACTGTTATGAGAAACACACGCCCGTAGTAGAGCAGCGCGATGACAATCCCGCACGCGATCAGCGTCAGGGCAGGGTGCGACTGCCGGTTCGCTGGCAGATTTGGAACGAGGACAGACACAGGGCGCTCGAAAGCCAGTAGGTCTCAATCCAGTTTATCAGGCGAAACCCGGCTTCCTCGTGTCCGATTACAATTGAGGGCACATGCGGTCATTTGCATTTCTCGTCGTTTTGGCGCTTTCGGCCGTGCCCCTGTCCAGCGACCCCACAGCCCGTCCGTCATTGTCCGAACCGGCCTTGGCGCCCGACCGTCCCGAAGTCGTCTTTGTGTCCGGCGGCGATATCTGGACCGTCCCGCTCGAGGGAGGCGAAGCGCACTTGCTGATTTCGAACCCGGCTACGGAATCGCGCCCGTTGTACTCGCCCGATGGGAAGAGGCTCGCGTTCATGTCGACCCGTAGCGGCTCAAACAATATCTACGTGTTCGATTTCGCGACCGGCGACACGCCCCGCGTGACCTACGATGACGCACCGGAGCATCTCGACGCATGGTCGCGCGACGGGAAATATCTCTATTTCTCTTCCTCAACCGAGGACATTTCGCGGGCCAACGACATCCTTCGTATAAAGGCGGACGGCGGCACTCCCATGCCGGTGGCTGCCGATCGCTTTCTTGGCGAATACTGGGCGGCCCCTTCACCCGATGGAGGCGCGCTGCTGATCACCGCGAAAGGAATGCCCGCCGCGCAGTGGTGGCGGCACGGCCATAGTCATATCGACGAATCGGAAATCTGGACAGTGCGACCGAACGGCAGCACGCCTGAGTATTCGAAGGTCACCGGCGACACGGATTCGAAGGAAGTCTGGCCGATGTGGTCCGCGGATGGAAAACGCGTGTACTACGTGTCCGATCGTAGTGGGGCCGAGAATCTGTGGGTTAAAGATGCGACCGGTAAGGGCGAGGCGCGGAAGCTGACCGACTTTTCGAAGGGCCGTCTGCTTTGGCCGCAGATGGCCTACGACGGCAAGACGATCGTGTTTGAGCGCGATTTCGATATTTGGAAATTCGATGTGGCGTCATCGAAAGCTCTGAAGATACCGGTGACGCTGCGCGGCGCGCCCGCCGGGCCGGCGACGACCCATGTGAGCTTGAACAACCGGTTCAGGGATATGGAACTGTCGCCGGATAACAAAAAGGTCGCGTTCGTGGCGCACGGCGAGGTTTTTGCGGTCTCGGCAAAGGACGGGGGAAATGCGGCGCGCGTCACCACCAGCGACGCGGCCGAGAGCAGCGTGACGTGGGCGCCCGACAGCAAACGGCTCGTCTACGTTTCCGACCGGGATGGAGCCTATCACCTGTATCTCTACGATTTCGGGACGAACTCGGAGGCGCGCATCACGGACGATCCCTCGGGCGAGACGGCACCGAGATGGTCGCCCGACGGAAAGCTGATCTCGTTTGTCCGAGGAGGCAAACAGATTTGCGTGTACGATCCCGAGAAAAAGCAGGCCCGGCAGTTGGCATCGGGAGTGTTCGGGCGTCCCTCGTTTACCCCGATAGAATGGTCGCCCGACAGCGAGTGGGTCGCGTACGCGGCACCGGGAGAACGACTGTTCCGCAACATCTATGTCGTTCCAGCCGCGGGGGGCACTCCACGGGTCATCACCTTCATCCCCAACACAGGGGTTAACGGTATGGCATGGAGCCCCGATGGAACCTATCTCCTGATTTCGAGCGGACAGCGCACGGAGCCGAACTCGGTACTCCGCATCGATCTCGTTCCCAAAACCCCAAAGTTTCGCGAGGATCAATTTCGGGATCTGTTCAAGGACGAACTGCCCGTGCCGCCTTCGACGAAGCCTCCCCCAGCCGAGCACGCAACCGCAGCGGCGGAGAAGAAGGCGGAGCCGCCTGCAGCCGAAGCGAAGAAGAAATCCCCACTCAAAGTGGTTATCACGTTCGAAGGTATCCGGCGGCGGGTTCGCGAACTGCCCATCGGACTGGATGCGGATGCGCTCGAAATCAGCCCGGACGGAAAGACCCTGTTGTTCCGTTCGTCAGTTGCGGGCCAGCAGAACCTCTACACCTACTCGCTCGATGAACTTGCAAAGGAGCCCGCGGTAGCGAGGCAACTCACCTCCACGCCGGGCGTCAAAACAGACGCCCAATGGACCTCGGACAGCAAGACCGTCTACTACCTCGAGTCCGGCCGCATCCAGTCGATGAGTGTTGAATCCCGGCAGGCGAAGCCTGTCGCGGCCGCCGCTGAACTGGACGTCGATTTCGCGAAGGAGAAGATGGAGGTCTTCGCACAGGCCTGGCGTTATCTGAACGACAACTTCTACGATCCTGAGTTCCACGGTTTGGACTGGAAGGCAACGCGTGCCGTTTTCGAACCTCAGGTCGCCGGCGCGCGTACCGAAGACGAACTGCGGCGCATCATTTCGCTGATGCTGGGGGAACTGAATGCATCGCACCTCGGGATCAGTGCGGGCGGCGGTTCCGGCGATCGTCCGCAAGTCGGCAAAGTGGGGCTGCGTTTCGATCGTGCCGAGTATGAATCGAGCGGCCGTTTCAAGATCAGCGATGTCGTCAGTCTGAGCCCCGCGGAAGTCGCTGGCATCCGCCGCGGAGAGTATCTCATCGCAGTGGATGGCACGCTGCTGAATGCCACCTCGAACTTCGAGCGGTTGTTGCAGCACAAGGTCGGTAAACGCGTGGTGCTGACGGTTGCGGCGTCCGCCTCGGGCGATAGCAAACGCGAAGTTCCCGTGCATCCGGTCAACACGGCGACCGAAAAACAGTTGGCGTACCGCGACTGGGTGGAAGGCCGGCGCGAATACGTCAGTTCAATCAGCAAAGGCCGGCTCGGGTACGTTCACATGCCCGACATGTCGAGCGATTCACTGCGACAGTTGTACTTCGACCTCGATACGGACAACCAGGCCAAAGAGGGCGTAGTCATCGATATCCGCAGTAACAACGGCGGATTCGTCAACGCGTATGCGCTGGACGTGTTGACCCGGCGCCCGTATCTGAACATGGCGCCCCGCGACCTGCCTCCCGCGCCCGCCCGAACCGTGCTGGGGCAGAGGGCGTTGGAGCGTCCGACAGTACTGGTGACGAACATGGAATCGCTTTCGGATGCCGAGGACTTCACCGAAGGGTACCGGGCAATGAAACTCGGAAAAGTGGTCGGCGAACCCACCGCCGGTTGGATCATCTACACGGGTGGGGTTCAACTGATCGATGGCAGCGTTCTGCGATTGCCGTCAGTGAGGATCACAACCGGGCAGGGAGTTACGATGGAGCGCAATCCGCGCCCCGTCGACTTGGAGGTGACGCGCGCCGTTGGTGAATCGTATTCCGGCAAGGACGCGCAACTGGAAGCGGCCGTAAAGCAGTTACTCGGCGAGTTGGATCGTTCGCGGGGTGGTTCGAAGCTGGCTGCCCGTTAGCGGGACGCGGCACCGCGGCGTTTCGGTTTCGCCTTCGGCTTGCTGCTGGCCTGTTTGCCCGCGGCGATCGCACCGGCCGCCCAATCGCGCATCGATTCCTGGTCTTCGAAGAATTCGGGCGGCGGTTGATAGTACTGCATGACGTCGGGCCGGTCCTCAAACGGACGGAAGGCTTGAAGGCCCCGGCTTTCGAAGCGAGGCCGGGATGCATCGTTCACTTTCAGGTAAAGCGTATTGTCGCCGATGAGCGCGAATACGGTTCCATCGCAGTACAGGCAATGACCGCCAAACATACTACGGGCCGTAATGATGCCCAACGAGGATAGCCAATCAATGACGAAGTCGAGATACTCAGGGCGGTTCTTCATCTCGAAGTGAAGCGTAGCAAATCACAAGGCCCGAGTGCCCGCCCGGCTTCAGGCGATGACAGTGCAGTCACGCACATTCGCCAACACTCTCCATTCGCAAAACCAGGCAGGTAATATCATCGTGCTGCCGGGTGAGCCCAACGAATGCGTCTACGGACTTCATGAGGCGCTTCAACACATCGGCCGCCGATCCGGACCGCGATCCCAGCATGACGCTCAGCATCCGTTCCTCGCCGAATTCGGTTGCGCGGCTGTCCTCGGCTTCCACCAGCCCGTCAGTAAAGATCAGCAGCAGGTCGCCCTTCGCGAGGGTAGTAACACCGGATTCATACGGGCGCGCTGTAGTGATCCCCAACGGCAGGCCTCCGGCTTCAAGCCGTTCGATCGCACCCGAACTTCGACGCAGCACCGGCCAATTGTGACCCGCGTTGACGTAGGTCATCACTCCGGTTGCAGGCTCCAACTCCGCGACGAACGCCGTGGTGAACCGGCGGCCGGCGAGGCTCTGCTCACAGGCGTACCGATTCACACGCGTGACGAGTTCGACGAGCGAGCCCGGCACTGCCGCTAAGGTGCGGAGACTCGCCTGCAGGGTTGCCGTCAACAATGCGGCGGGCACGCTCTTTCCCGCAACGTCGGCGACGACCGTCAGCAGCCGCCCTTCGGAACGAAAGAAGACGTCGTAGTAATCGCCCGCGACGGTGTTGGCGGGTCGCGTGGAGAACGCGATATCCACTCCCGCGACGGCAGGCGGGTGCGAGGGCATCAGCCAACTCTGAATCTCACGCGCGATCTCGAGATCGCGCTTCATGATGACGCGATCGGCTAACTCGAGCGCGAGCAATACAACCAGCAACACCCCGGCAACGAACTGTGTCCCGCCAGTGCCGAACTCTTCATTCCCCCGCTGAATTCTGAACGCCGGAAAGATCAGCAGCACAAGCGCGATCAGCAGCAACACGCGACGCCCCGGCGAGAGCTTCATTATCATCGCCCAGAACAGCCCGCGAGCGATTCTCCAGAAGCGTTTCCAGTGGGCTTCGCCTTCCTGCGGCGTCAGGTCGACTTCCTTCGAGTAAAGCTGGTAGCTGGCGCGAGCGTCGGCATGAAACTGCGCCCAAAGCTGCTGAATCGCGATGCCGTCGCTGATGCGCTGCCAGAAGTTCTGGAGCTGTTGGGGCATTCGGCTCAAGTATAGACGCTTGGGGTCGACGCGGCACCCTTTCCGCCCGGTCCCGCTAAGCCGGTACGAAGCTGCAGGCGCGGGCAATGGCTTCGGCCATCTGGCCGGTGGTGGCCGATCCGCCCAGATCGTAAGTGCGCACCCGGCCCCCGGCGATCACACCGGCGACCGCTTGTTCGATTCGCCGTGCCTTCTCGTCGTGGCCCAACCAGTCGAGCATCATCTTCGCGGCGAGGATGGTCGCCAGCGGATTCACTTTACCGAGTCCGGCATATTTCGGAGCCGAACCGTGAGTCGGCTCGAACACCGCGTAGCTGTTTCCGATGTTACCGCTGTAGGCGAATCCCATCCCGCCGACCAGTTGCGCGCAGAGGTCGGAGAGAATATCGCCGAAAAGGTTGGTCGTAACGATGACGTCGTAGCTGAGCGGATTCTTAAGCAGCCACATGCACATGGCATCGACGTTTGCGGTGTCGAACTCGATCTGCGGATACTGTTTCGCGACGTCCTGGGCGGCTTCGAGAAAAACACCGCAAGTGGCGCGCAACACGTTTGCCTTATGCACCGCCGTGACTTTTCGGCGGCCGTGTTTCACAGCGTATTCGAAGGCAGCGTGGACGATCCGGCGCGAGCCCTCGGGCGTGATACTCCGGATCGAGACCGCCGCCTCCCGCGGAATCGCGCTCATAGCCTGTTCCGCGTAGAACGATTCGGGCACTTTCGGGAACTCGACACCGATATACATCCCCTCTGTGTTCTCACGAAACACGACGATATCGATGCCGTCGCGATAGTTCAGAGGATTGCCGCCGAATGCTTTGCACGGCCGCAGGCATTGATATAGATCGAGCAATTGCCGCATCCGCACGATGGGGCTGCGGTACACGGATCCGCGCTCCCGCAGCGACGGATCCAACTCCTCGGCGGCGACGCGGGCGGGCTTGGAGGTGATGGCGCCGAAAAGCGCGCAGTCGGTGTGAAGCAGCAGGTCGAACGTGCGGGCGGGAAGGGCATCGCCTTCGCGGCACCAGAACTCCCATCCGATGTCGCCGTGCCGGTATTCGGCTTCGAATCCCACCGCGTCCAGAACACATCTGGCCGCGGCGCAACATTCTTTCCCGATTCCATCGCCGGGTAACCACGCGATTTTGGGTCTGAGTTTCATAAACAGGTCCTGCTCAGGCTGCGTACTTCTTCTTCAGATAAGGAACGAGTCCGCCGGCGTCGATCAGTTCGATGGCGCGGGGATCCAGCGGTGCCGCAACGTAGATTTCATTGCGGGTCAGGTTTAGAATCCTGCCGAGCTGCAGTTCGATTTCGAGTTGATCGTCTGGACGCGCGCCGCGCACGGCCTCTTCGGAGACGATGAGCGGCAGCCCGAGATTAATCGAATTGCGAAAGAAAATGCGGGCGAACGATTCGGCGATCACCGCACCGACGCCCTTGAACTTCACCGCCGCGGCAGCCTGCTCGCGGCTCGATCCGCAGCCGAAATTGCGCCCGGCAACGAGGATGTCGCCGGGCTCAATGCTGTCCCGGACTTCGGGATAAGCGAGTTCGAACAGATGCTCGGCCGTCTTCTCGCGGTCGGTGATATTCAGGTAGCGGCCCGGGAAGATGATATCGGTATCGATGTTCGCAGGAAGGCACGCGGCCACCCTGCCGGCAAGAACGCGTTTCATGCCAGCACCTCCTCAACGACTGTTTGCGGCGCGACAATCTCCCCTGCGATGGCGGAAGCGGCTACCACGGCAGGCGATGCCAGATACACTCGCGAATCCTTGCTGCCCATTCGGCCGATGAAATTGCGGTTCGTGCTGGAGATGCAATTCTCACCCGCTGCGAGGATCCCCTGGTGAACTCCGACGCAAGGGCCGCATCCGGGAGGGTTGATCATCGCACCCGCCTCGACACACGCGGATATGTACCCGAGACGAAGAGCTTCGAGGAAGATCTCCTGAGAAGCAGGGATGATCAGCAGCCGCGTTCTCGGATGCACGCGGCGACCCGCGAGAATACACGCGGCGACCTCGAGATCCTCCAGACGGCCATTCGTGCAACTGCCGAGCACCGCCTGGTGCACCTCGACACCGCTGAGTTCGGAGACGGGATGGACGTTGTCCACCGAGTGCGGGCAGGCGACCTGGGGCTCGGCCAAATCATGCGAAACGTCGATGTGCATGACCCGCTCATACTGTGCGCCGGGGTCGGGCTCGATTGTCTCGATTGCCGCGCCGGGAACCCGCGTATTCAGGTATTCGCGAAGAATGGCATCGACGGGCGTGAAAGCGACCTTCGCTCCCATCTCCATCGAGAGGTTCGCGAGTGTCATCCGCGATGCGAGGCTCATGTTCCGAATCGCCGGGCCGTCGAATTCAACCGCCCGATAGTCCGCACCATCCGATCCGAGTTTGCCAACGATGTAGAGGATCAGATCCTTCGCCGAAATCCAAGGCGCGAAAGTGCCATCGACCTCGATTCGGATCGTCGAGGGCACTTTGAACCAGAGGCAGCCCTCGGTCCATACTCCCGCCATTTCGGTGGCGCCGATCCCCGTCGCGAACGCTCCAAACGCGCCGTGCGTGGTGGTGTGGGAGTCGGTTCCGACCACGACCATGCCCGGTAGTACATGGCCGTGTTCGGCCAGCACCTGGTGACAGATGCCGCCGCGTCCGACGTCGTAGAAATGCCGGATGGATTGCGCGGCGACGAATTCGCGGATCGCTTTATGGGTGGTGGCGGTGCGCTCCGATTCGGCCGGAACGCGGTGGTCGAGAATGATCACAATCCGGTCCGGGTCCCAGACACGCGCTACCCCAATTTCTTGAAAAGCTTTTCGCACAAGATCGGCATTTTCGTGCGACATGGCGAGATCGACTTTGGCGACGACGATCTCATCCGGGGCGACGGCCGCGCGGCCCGATGCTCGCGCCAGGATTTTCTCTGCAGTCGTGAGTGGCATTGCTAACTACCTTGCTTGTCGCGAACCTTGTACTTCGATTCGATAGCAGCTTCGGGAAGATACTGGTTTTCCATTCGGCGATACTCGGCGAGACCAACGAAAGCCGTGTATTCGCTAAAGCTGGAGACGAGATCGGCGCGGCGGGCGAGCAGTCCCGTCGGAGAGGCTTGCAGCGCCTCGAAGAACTCTTTCAGCGCGCGATGCGCCACCATTATGGAGGCTACAGGGATGCTGACACGGGCCACGCCGAGGCGGGCGAGTTCCGGGATGGGAATGAGTTGGGTTTTGACGCCGGTTACCCCATCCATCAGATTCACCGAAAGCAATCCCTCGATCTCGCGCAGAGCTGTCTCGATGTCGGCGCGTGTGCGGATTCCGTCGATGAACACCATGTCGGCGCCCGACCGGAGGTAGAGTTTGCATCGCCGGATGGCTTCGTTCAGTCCCAGCGGTGCATAGGCGTCGGTTCGAGCGTTGATAACGATGTCGGCGTGCATGCGGCGCCGCACATCGGACATCGCATGAATCTTGCCGGCCATCTCTTCGGCACCGACTACTTCCTTACCTTCCATGTGGCCGCAGCGCTTCGGGAACACCTGATCCTCGATGTTGACGCCCGCGACTCCCATGCGAATGAGTTTCTCCGTGATGTGGGCCGCGTTAATGGCGTTCCCGCCGCCCGTATCGATGTCCGCCATAACCGGAATCTTGACGGCATCGACAATGTGGCCCGTCAGGTCGAGAACCTCTTTCATGTCGACGAGGCCCACATCGGGAGCGCCGAGCAAGGAACCGGCGAGACCGAACCCGCTGACTTGGATGGCTTCGAACCCGGCGGTTTCAATCACGCGCGCCGATAGAGCGTCGTGACACCCCGGGACGACCAGGGCCTGGCGGCGTTCAAGCTTTTCGCGAAGGATGCTTGCTCGTGTGGAACGCATAGCAATTCCATTAAATCATAGTTTCGGATCTATAAGTCGTGTTTATCCGATTCCGGGATCGAGCGTGAGAGGAAGTGCAGTGCGAAGATGGAAACCGGCCTTATCTCATTGGCCGCGTTGCAGTTGGGGGCAAGGTGGGTTCGTTCTGCAAAACGCGTGGATCGGACACTCGCGGAGGGCCTACAAGGTACACAACCTTAAAGTGGGGCTATCTCGCTATTTTCGAGTTCCCGGCCTGGTTTGATGTTGCGCTCTGAGGCTCAGCGACTACCGAGAGGCGAAACAACGGGGAGCCACCCGGAGCGAGCGGCTGTATAGTTGTCCGTGTGGGCGGGTCCACGTCGAACACGTTTCCGTAGAGGCCGTTCATCACCTTGAAGGTGTCGAGATTGTCGAGGTAGACGTTGGCGGCGACCACGTCTCTTGGCGCGAAGCCGTTGACCTTCAAGCGAGTCTCCAGCCGTCGCATGCTGCCGTTCACCGCGGTTTCGATGTCATCGCCGGTGCTCGACTGGATGTTGCAGAAGAGCGCGCCGTCGGCGGTGCGGCACCCTTCTTCGGAGGTGACCGCGCCGCCTTTGACGGCGATGGCGGAGATTGCGTAGGGTTCCCCTCGGGGAAGCGCCTGGATCGGCACGATGGCCGCTGCGCGGGAGTCGGCAACGTATTCGTTCGTGAAGATAACCTCGGCGGGATACATCCCCGCCGCTTTCAACACCTGCTCGAGTTTCGTGCCGGCTTCATCGCGCCCGTGGCCCGTAATCGCCGAGATATAGAGCCGGTCGCCAGCCATGACGGCCATGGAATACGGACCGTCCGGTTTCATCCCCGGCACCTGAATGGCTCGCCGCGAAGCCCGGTCCTTCACCGCGACTGCGTTGATCTCCACCACTGTCCCGCCGGGGAGCTTCGCGGTCTCGAGCAGTGCCAAAGCGGGTGGCTCGGTAGGAAAATAGTCGGCGTAGACGTTCTCCGCTTCCGGCCACTTCTTCAGATCCTCGACGTACACCTGGGTAGCGACCACGTTTGTCATCGTAAGTCCCGCCGCTTCCACTATGCTCTTGACATTTTCCAGACACTGCCGGACCTGCGCGGCCCACGTGTCGGGGGCTTTTCCGGAGGGATCCAGCATGCCTTGTCCCGAAACATAAAGGAACTTCGATGTCAGGAGGCCGGGCGAATAAGGGCCGATCGGTTTCGGTGAGCCGGCCGGCACGATGGCGCGGCGGTCCACTCCACGGACTAGAAAAATCAATAAGAAAGCTACAAGGAAACGACGCATCGGGTACTCAATTGTATCCTCGAAGAGTATGCCGAGTCGCGAGACGGAAGAGATTAACCCGAGCTATGTCACCGATGCATCGGGCTACAAAGGATGGGCGGACGAGGTAGAAATACCGGCAGACGAGCAAGGCGTCATCGCGGTGATTGAGCGCGCGAGGAAAGATCAAGTCCCGCTGACGATCGCCGGGGCGGGTTCGGGGTTGACTGGCGCGCGAGTAGCGCACGGGGGCATCGTCCTGTCGCTCGAGAAGTTTCGGAAGATCGAGATCGGAACCGGCAAGGCTCGGGCGGGCGCCGCCGTGACCCTGGTCGAACTGGGAAAGGCGGCAGCGGCGACGGGCCAGTTCTACGCGCCCGACCCGACCGAATGGACCGCATGTGTGGGGGGTGTGCTCGCGACGAACGCGAGCGGATCGCGCAGTTTCCGGTATGGAAGCGCGCGGCGGCATGTGAACGCCATTCGTGTCGCTTTGATGGACGGTCGCGTGGTGGAGTACCGCCGCGGAGACGAGGTCGACTTCCCCGTGCCGGCGATTCCGCTGCCGGGCACAACCAAGTACACTGCCGGCTATCGGCTCGAACCCGATATGGACTGGATCGATCTGTTTGTCGGGTCCGAAGGCACGCTGGGGGTAATTCTCGAAGCGGAACTCAAGCTGCTTCCGTTGCCGGAGGAGATCTTCGCGGGGGTAGTGTTCTTCGGATCGGATGCGGAGTCGCTGGATGCCGCAGAAGCCTGGCACGATGTAGCGGACCTGCGGATGCTCGAGTATCTGGACCACAACTCGCTCGACCTGCTGCGTGGGCGCTATCCCGATATTCCACGCAGCGCGGCGGCGGCGCTGTTGATCGAGGCCGAGGGCGACGATATCGATTCCTGGGAAACCCGATTGTCGAAGGCGAACGCATTGTTGGACGCATCGTGGTTCGCGATGAGCGCCAAGGATCGCGAGCGGTTTCGCGAGTTCCGGCATTCACTTCCGGAATTGGTGAACGCTACGGTGCTTCAGCGCGGGTTCATGAAGATGGGTACCGACTACGCGGTGCCGTTCAGCCGCAACCGCGCGATGATCGCCTTTTATCGCGAGCACCTGGAGCGCGAACTACCGGGCCAGTACGTCATTTACGGACACCTGGGAGACGGCCACCCTCACGTGAACATGCTGCCATCAACCGAGGAGCAGGCTACTGTTGCGACCCGTTTTCTGACGGAGTTTGCCCGTAAGGCGGTTGAACTCGGCGGGACGGTTTCGGCCGAGCACGGTCTCGGCAAGAGGAAACGGCACCTGCTCGAGATTCAGTACGCACCCGAACACATCGCCGCCATGATGGACGTGAAACGGCGACTCGATCCGGATTGGCTGTTGGGGCAGGGAACCCTGTTTCCGGTGCCGGATTCGAAATGAGCGACTGGCGGCTTCAACGCCCGCGTCCCGAAACCGGACAGTCCTTATCCCGGGAGCGTCTGTTTCGCAATCACTTACGAACGGCAAAGGGTTTGCATGAGCACCGCGCATGCTGACTGGCGAATTCCGGCATGCGTTGCGTTCGCTGCGGCGCGCCCCAGCGCTCGCCGCAATTTCCGTGGTGATCATCGCGCTCGGCGTGGGTGCGGGGACCGCGCTCTTCAGCGTGGTGAAGGCGGTTCTGTTGAATCCGCTGCCGTACCCGAGTCCCGCGCAATTGGCGTGGGTAGAAGCGCGGAACGACTCCGGAACTCCAACGCGCTGCTCTCTTCCGGACTTTGACGATTGGCATTCCCGGAATCACAGCTTTGTGGCGCTGGCGGCTTACGGCGACGGCCCGTTTGTCGCAGGCGGCGGAACCGCACCCGAGCGGACGTTCGGGGCCGCCGTCACTGAGGATTTCTTCGATGTGCTGGGGGTTCGGCCCGTGCTGGGGCGGACCTTCATCCCTGAAGATCACCGGGCGGGCTCGGCGCTTTCGGTGGTAGTCCTCGGCTACGGAATATGGCAGCGAGCGTATGGCGGAGACCCGAAGATCATCGGACGCAAAATCTCGGTGCTCGGGTTCCCGGCGACTGTAGTTGGTGTGATGCCGCCGGGATTCTCTTTTCCGGCACGCAGTGAGATGTGGGCTTCGGCGCGTGCGCTCGATGAGGGGGATTCCCGTACGGCTCACAATTTCTGGGCCATCGGACGCCTGCGGCCGGGCACGACTGCGCAGGCCTCGAGCCACGAAATCAGCGACATCGAAAAACGTTTGAAACAACAATACCCTGGTTCGTTCCAAAGTGCGGACGCAGCCGTGATCCCGCTGGCCACCCATCTGGTGGGGAGCGTCCGGACGCCGCTGCTGATCCTGTTCGGCGCCGTCGGCCTTCTGCTGTTGATCGTCTGCGTGAATGTGGCCAGCCTTCTGCTGGTCCGCGTGATGTCACGCTCGCGCGAACTGGCTGTCCGCAGCGCAATGGGAGCCGAGCGGCGGCACCTGTTCAGGCATTTGTTAATGGAGAGCCTGGTGCTGGCGAGCGCAGGCGGGGTGACCGGGTTCGTGATTGCCCTGTGGTCCATGGACCTGCTGCGTATTCTGCTTCCGTCGACGGTTCCCAGAGCGGAAGACGTCCGCATCGACGGCGGAGTCGCGGTGTTCGCCTTCGCGCTGACGATGTTGGCCGGCGCATTGTTCGGGACGATGCCCGCGTGGCGCGCAACACGATTCAGCCTCAGCGACGCTTTAAAGGCCGGCTCACGGGGACAGACCGCAACACGACGATCGCAGAAGTTGCAAGGCGCACTCGTAATCTCGGAGGTTGCACTGTCGTTGTTGCTGGTCGCGGGTGCCGGGCTGTTGATCCAGAGCTTTCTGCGATTGCGAGCGGTAGATCCCGGCTTCCGGGCAGCGGGCGCGTTGAGCGCGGAACTCTCGTTTCCCGTGAGTGCGGCCGAGCGCGATCAACTGACGGGGCAATACGACAATCTGCTGGAGCGGGTGCGGTCGCTTCCCGGCGTGGAAGCGGCCGGCACAATCAAGACACTGCCCCTCGATCCGATTCAGGGGAGCGGGCACTTTTTCATCGAGAACCGGCGCGAAACAGGGGCGCCTGAAGCGGGGTACTTGATTATCAGTCCGGGCCTGATGGAAGCTATCAAAATCCCCATGGTGGGCGGGCGGCGGTTCGACACACGGGACATGGAAGGGTCGCGCGGAACGGCGATCGTGAGTGCGAAAATGGCTGCACGCTACTGGCCGGGACGTAATCCGATTGGAGAGCACATTTGGTTTGACAGCTTCGATCCGAAGGAAAACTGGCTCACGATCGTCGGAGTCGCAGGGGATGTGCGGCAGTATGGGTTGACCGAGCCAGCACCAGCGCAGGCTTACGTCTGTTACTCGCACGTGCGGATGAAAGGACAGTTGGGGACAGGAAACCTGATTATGCGAGCGGCGCTAGACCCGGCGAGCCTGATCCCCGCGGTACGGCGGATCGTCCGGGAAGTGAATCCCGAGGCGGCAGTAAGTTTCCGGACGATGGACGACGTGCTCGATCAAGCCATGTCGCGGCAGCGTTTCCAAATGCAGGTGCTGGCCTCGTTCGCATTCCTGGCGCTGGCTCTCGCGGCTGTGGGGCTGTATGGCGCGCTGTCGTATTCGGTAACCAGCAATCGCGCGATGATCGGCGTGCGCATGGCGCTGGGAGCGCGGCCCTGGCAGGTGTTCCAGATGATCGCCGGGCGTGCGCTGCGGCTCACTGCCGGGGGTGCGCTGATCGGTTTGACAGGCTGCATTGGCGCGCGCCGACTGCTTGCGGCCGTCGTGTTCGGAGTCGGCCCGAGCGACCCCTCGGTTCTCATCGCGGCCTCGGTTGTGATGATGGGAACGGCTTTGGCGGCGTGCTGGTTTCCGGCGCGGCGCGCCATGCGCGTTGATCCGATTGTGGCGCTACGGGAGGAGTGAGGGTCACGCTTCTTTCAGCATCTCGCGCGCAGCGTTGTATCCCGGCGCTCCCATGACGCCGCCGCCGGGGTGGGTCCCCGACCCGCAGAGGTACAGCCCCGGCACGGGCATCCGATAACGCGCCCAACCCGAAACAGGACGCATGACGAACATCTGATCGAGGCTCATTTCACCGTGGAAGATGTTGCCGCCCGCGATGCCGAAGCGGCGTTCGAGATCGAGCGGCGTCAGCACCATTTTGTCAACGATGATGTCGCGAATATTCGGCGCGTACTCCGCAATGATGTCGATGACGCGGTTGTAGAACGGCTCACGCAGTTCGTCCCAGTTGCTTTCGGCGAGCGTATAGGGCGCGTACTGCAGAAAGATTCCCATGATGTGCTTGCCCGCGGGAGCCAGCGAGGGATCGTACATTGTGGGCACGGTCATCTCGAGCAGCGGCGAATGAGAAGCGCGGCCGTACTTCGCGTCATCCCACGCACGCTCGACATACTCGATGGACGGGCAGATGTGCATGGTGGCGCCATGCTGCGGGCCGGGGGTGCCCGGCAGCGCCTTGAAATCCGGCAGCCCGTTCAGCGCAAGGTTGATCTTCAACGATGTACCCTCGCACCGCCACCTTCGGATGCTGTCGAGGAACTGCGGATCCACGGCGGAGGGTTCAAGTAAGTCGAGGAAGGTGCGTTTCGGATCGCAGTTGCTCGCGACGAAGCGCGCGTTGATCTCCTCACCCGATTGAAGCACCACCCCGCTGGCGCTCCCGTCTTTTACGGTGATTCTTGCGACCGGCGCACTGGTTCGAATCTCCGCGCCGGAAGCACGCGCCGCGGATGCGATCGCTTCGGAGACGGCACCCATTCCGCCGCGCACGAATCCCCACAATCCGCGATGCCCCGCCACTCCGCCCATGCAATGATGCAGCAGGATATAGGCCGTGCCGGCCGAGCGCGGGCCCCCGTTGGCGCCGATGACGCCGTCGGTTGCGAGCGTGACTTTCACTTCGGGCGATACGAACCAGTCGTCGAGAAAGTCGGAGGCGCTTTGAGTGAAGATTTTGACCAATCCGGCTAAATCAGCCCGCGCGAGCCGGCGGAGACGCCCGGCGAGTTTCAGGTACTCGATGAAGCCGCCGATGTTCGAAGGCGGGAACGGCGGGGGCGTTGTGAGTAGCAAGCCCTCCACCACTTGGGATAAACGCTCGAGGTGATCCTCGTAGGCCGGGTATCTCTCCGCGTCACGCGTCGAGAACTTCGCGATCTCGGCCAGCGTCTTATTGCGATCCTGCCACATGAAGAGGTAGCGCCCGCCGGGGAACGGCGAGAAGAACGCTGGATCCTTCGCATCGACGCGATATCCGTGCTTGTCGAGTTCGAGGTCGCGGATGACGCGCTCCTGCAAAAGGCTGGCGAGGTAGGCGGCGGTGGAGATGCGGTATCCCGGCCAGACCTCCTCAGTGACGGAGCATCCTCCGACGAGTTCGCGGGCCTCAAGCACGAGAACACGCCTTCCGGCGCGTGCGAGGTAGGCGGCCGTAACGAGTCCGTTATGTCCGCCGCCAACTACGATCACATCGTAAGTCTGTGCCACGGCTTCATTGTCGCCGACCGCGGCTCCGGTGGGTACCGGCGTGTGCGCCTGCGCGACTTACGAAAGCGTCAACGAAAACCGGCCCGGACCCTGGACCTCGCGCCGATCCGCGAGGCGTGCTGTAGTTCCCGCCGGCAGCACGACTTCGCCCGCCGTCCCGCGCCACTCCAGTTGGATGGAACCTCCCGGGACCGGCACCGCTCCCCGCACCCACTCGAGGCCGCAACGCCTGGGACGAACCGAGCAGACTCGGTACCCCGGTTCGACCGGCTCGATGCCCAGCACGCCGTGCGAGATCGCCAACACCGGAGCCGCACCGGCCCATGCGTGACACAGGCTGTTCGCGTACTTTCGGCCATACATAGCGAGTTGAGATACCGGGTCCTTTCCGGGCCAGATGTCTTCGAAGAATCGGTGGTATCCGGATTTGATCATCGGTAGCCAGACCGACTTCAGGCGTGCCAACGCTCCGGTCGCGAGGCCCGCCCCCGCATAGGCGGTCAACTCGACAACCTGGCTCAAACTGTAGTGTGAAGGGCGGGCCTGGGGATCATCCAAAAAGCGGAAGAGGCTCGGGTACTCGTTTGGCTCCGCTACATCGAATGCGACAGCGAAAGCCTGAGCAAAGGGAGTGGTTCGCGGATCGAGTTCGCCGTTTCGGTCCAGACCGTTTGCATATACGCCCTGCTGAGATTGCCAGAAAAGATTGCGCACCGAAGTTCGAATCCGCGCAGCGGCGGCGTCATAGCGGGCTTCGGCCTCGCTGTCGTGCCAGGCGCGGGCGAGACGCGCTCCCGCACCGAACATGCCGCTGAGCAGCATCTGGCCATAGGCCGGAGCGCCGTGGGCATCGGGACCGCTCTGCTGTGTCGCGGACCAGTCCGGAAAATAGCCGTACGGCTCAACCCTTCGCGCGTCCACGAATCCGCGTTCGTCCTGAAGCGAGGTATAGAAGCGCAGGATGTCTTCGATCCGATCGCGGAACATTCGCGAGAAGCCAACATCTCCCCGTACGAGATACTCGCGTTCGAACGCGATAACGGTATACATCGGCGCATCGATAATTCCCAAGTCTCGAACGGAAGGGTTCGCGGGCAGTGTCTCCGCGATCAAAGTTTGTCGCGAAAGATCCGCATCGAAGAACACGCGTTCGTATGCGTCGAGAGTCAAGGGACCGTCGTGCCAGACCAGTCCATCGCGCCGGATGCCGTCGAGGTAGAAGTCGTGCATGTTGGACCGGAGCGTGGCCACGGCCGTCTTCCAGATCGCGTTCAGGTCCGTATCGCTTGATTCGAACCGCCCTATCTCCCGCGAAGGCCAAACACTCGCATCGAAGGCGACCTTGGTCAGTTCGGCTTCGCCATCGACGGCGAATCGGGCGAATCGCAGCGCCCGCTGCGGCAGGACGATGCTCGCGGCTTGCGGTTGCAGCGAGATCGGTTCGAGTGCGTACTGTTCGAAATAACGGCGGTCCGGATCGCGAACCTCGGGGAGGGACTCGCCCACCCGAACGATCAGGTCGCCGCGTCCCCGAGCTTCGAATCGAAGGGCGCCGAGTTCCGTCTCGCGAAAATCGAGAAGAAGGTCGCGGCCCGAGGCCAGCGCGTAGGTGTCGCGAGGCGTGTTGTCCGGTTCGACGGTACGGTATACGGGAAGGCTGACCACGATCTCCCGGGGTGTGTCGGGCGGCTTGAGAGGATCGCCGCCCGAAAATGTCTCCGCCGGAACCCAGTGTTCACCATCCAGACTCGCTTCCCACGACGGTCCTGTCGAGAACTCCCCGCCTTCGAGCAGAAGGCAGGGAAGTCCGTCGGAGAAATCGATCTGCACCTCGATACCGGCGTGACCGGACCGAAGCACCGCTTTGCGCCCGGTGATGTCTCCACCACGGCCGCCGACGGTCACGCGGATCCGCGAGATCGGACCGGCCCACCGCAGAGGAGTGTCGCGATTCGCTGTGCCGGATTTGCGAAAGTAAGCTTCAGACAGCCGCTGGCGATAGTTGGCGGGGTAACCGACCATCGTGCAACGCTGCATGGCCAGACGCATCCGGCGCGCATGCCGCCAAGCCGCGAGTTGACCGGGATAGCAGATCCACCGCGCGTTCCACTCCTCGGCGGCTGCCGAGGCTGGCACCGTCGAAACCTATCCGGTTGCGAGCGTGCCTCCCGCAAACGCCAGGAACTCTCTGCGATCGATCTCCATTAGTATTTCGCTCGCGCAAGTCGCAGCAGACGAATTATCGACTCAACGTTTGACTCTTCGTAGCACCAGCGGGGCCGGGCTGCCGGGGCGCGCGTTGAAATCGCCGAACGACGGGTCTGTGCCATCGGGGGGAGGGCCAACCGCTGGGCGCGGTCCCGATGGAGTCTGCGCACCGCGCATGCCGGGAAGACGGAACGGAATCATGGTCCTTTCGAGTTCGACGCGATCCCCCTTCACGGTACCTGAATAATTCCCGTTCCCGGCTTTGAACGAAATGCTGGATCCCTCGATCTTCCCGCCTTCGATGCTCCCTGACGGCGACCCGAAGAAGCCATTGCCGGTCGCTTCCACTTCACCGGTTAATGTCGAGCCGTTCTGACGGAACGTGAAGACCATGTCGCCGCCTCCCCCGAGCAGGGCCATGAGATCGCCGGGAGTCGTTTCAAACGACGCGGAAGGCCTCCATAGTCCGGTGATCCCCCCGCCTGACGGAACTTCGCGCTCCCACTCTGCGATCTGAGGCCGCAGTGTTACCCGGCGGGCAGCGATGGTCGCGGCGGCTGGTTCCAAGCCCGGCGAGGTTGCCCGCACCGTTACGCTGCCCGGCGACTTCGCCGACTGCACGATCGCCATGCACAATCCCGAAAACGCCCTGCGCGATGTGCCAATGTCCGATTCGTGACTGGTCGGATCGCCGTTTCCGACGCCGATCACTTTGGCGGAACCCGTGAGTTCGAAAGTCACCTGGTTATCGGTGATGGGCACCAAACGCCCCTGCGCATCGAGAACCTCCACCCCGAACATCGCGACGTCTTCACCGTTCGCCGCGATCTCGGTGCGATCCGGTCGAAGCGTTAACTTCGCCGGGGCTCCGGTCGTTTCGCGCAGGGCCGTCATCACCTGACGGCCATCTTTGTAGCCGCGCGCCTCGATGGCACCCGGAGCGTACTTCACGTTCCAGGCCACGTGGGAATCCTTCGGCACGTCCTTCGATCCGAGACTCCGGCCGTTGTGGAACAGTTCTACCTTGTCGAGATTCGAGTGAACCCACACCGCGATCTCCTCACCGTCGAGGCCCGGCCAGTTCCAGTGAGGGAACAGGTGCAAAACCGGCTTTGCAGTCCACCACGACTGATAGTAGAAGAACGTGTCCTTCGGAAATCCACACAGGTCGATGACGCCGTATTGCGAACTGATATTGGGCCACGGGTAGGGAGAAGGCTCACCGCGGTAGTCGAATCCCGTCCACACGAAGCCGCCTGCTACCCACGGGCGGGCGCTTACGAATCGCCACCAACCTTCGGCCGAAGCACGCCCGGTTGTGGTGTAGGGATCGTAGGATCCGACATAGCCCCTGGCGCGATCGGTGACATAGATGCCGCGCGTACCGACGGCGCTGACATTCTCGGTGCCCATTACGGGGATCGCCGGATTGGCTTTGTGATATGCCTCGGCCGGCGGGTCGGCGTAGTTGTACCCCATGACATCGCAAACCGAGAGGCCGCCCTTGCCCATTGAGGCTCCCAATGGCGGCGGCGCGATCGTGATGGGACGCGAGTCGTCCAACTTCAATGCCGCCTGCTTCATCGCACTCAACAGATGCAATCCGATTTCGGTCGGTGCGATGTTCTCCTCGTTGCCCATCGACCAAAGAAATACGCTGGGGTGGTTGCGGTCGCGCCGGATCATGTTCCCGAATTGCGCGATTCCATCCGCGTTGGAGGACAGCATGCGCGTTTCGTCCATCACCAAAATGCCGAGTTCGTCGCAGGCATCCAGCAACTCCGGCGTGGGAGGGTTGTGCGAAGTGCGTATCGCATTGCAGCCCATCTCCTGGAGTTTCGATACGCGGTAGTACTGGACAGCATCGGGCAAAGCGACGCCCAGCCCGGCGTGATCCTGGTGATTGCAGGTGCCCTTCACCTTGACGGATTCGCCGTTCAGGAAGAACCCTTTGTCGGCATCGAATTTCAATGCCCGAATACCGAAGCGGGTCTCATAACGGTCGACGATGGCGCCGCCGGATTCAACCTCGGTGACGAGTTTGTACAGGTTGCGCCGTTCGAGGGACCAGAGATGCGGCTGTTGAACGGTCACGTGTTGCTCGAACGTCCGCTCATCGGAATTCGAGATTGACAACGGCGCGCTGGCGGTCCTGCCCGCCTGTTCTCCGCCGGGACCGAACACAGTCGAAATTACGCGGACTTGTTGCGCGCCCGGTGTCTGGTTCTCGACTTCGGTTCGAATGGACACCACGGCCTCGCCTTGGCGAATCTGCGACCGGGCGAGCGTGCCCCACTTCTTCACGTGTACCGGCGCGGTCTTTACCAGCCATACGTGGCGGTAGATGCCGGCGCCCTCGTAGAACCATCCGTCGCTGAGTGTCGCGTCGACGCGCACCAGCAGAACATTGGGCGCGCCGGGGGTTACGAAATCGGTCAGGTCAAAGCTGAATGGGTCGTATCCGCCGCTGTGCCGTCCGATGTAGAAGCCATTGAAGACGACCATGGCTTCGCGATAGACGCCATCGAACTCCACCGAGATGTGCCGGCCTGCATCGGAGGCGGGGATGTCGAAAATGCGCCGATACCACCCGACGCTGGTTTCCGGATAGTCGCGGCCGAGGGGATACGATCCTTTGCTGGTGAGGGCCGGATCGTTCTTGAACGGCAGTTCGATGGCCCAGTCGTGCGGGAGATCCACCGGTCTCCAGGCGGTGTCATCGAAGGCGACGTGACCGGCTGGAAGGAAGCCGCCGGTCTTTTGGAATCCGCCCGAGCGGCCGCTGCCGAATCCGAAGTCTTTCGCAGCATCGTTGGCGTGTCCGAAATGAAAGCGCCATCCGAAATCGAGCATAAGGCGCTCACGGAGTGAAGGAGCGCTGCTGTTGCTGTTTGCAGCCGCCGGTTGTGCGGATTGGGCCGGTTCGGCCGCGGCAGGAAGTCCGGCAGCGGTTGCGGCGGGGATGGCCATGCCGCTTTTCAAAAGCTCTCGACGCGACCAGGGTCTCATTGCAGCCTCCTCACAGGAGTGAACGGTCCGCGCGCCGGCAGTTCTGTGCGCCGGTATTCGCATCGGACCTGACTAAAGACCGACTATATGCAAACTCGAAGCGCCTGTAAAACGGGTCATTCTGATCTCAACGATCCGATTTCGCCTCATGGACGGCCGTATCGTTTAGCTCGTTCGTCATCGGCCAGCCACTCGCATGACTAGCTGCCGGTCATGCCGATAACTTCGCGAACAGCATCCACGATGACGTCGGGATCTTCCTGCGGAACATCATGGCCGCTATTCTTCACGCTGATCCTCTTCGCCCGTGAAGAAAGAGCTGCCAGGCGCATTTGAAGGTTGTCCACCCAGACCCTTTCATAGAGGTCGAGATCCTGGCAGCTCAAGGTATCTTTCAAAATGGAGTCGTTGTTCTTTCCCGCAGTGAGCACAACCAGAGGTTTCCTGCCAAGCATTCCAACGGATCGGCGAACGACACTGATGCGGGTGGAGACCCAGCCCGACGATAGGTTCAGCCGATTCCCATGCGCTCGAGTTTGCGATAGAGGGTTTTACGCTCGATGCCAAGAATCTTCGCGGCGCGGCTCTTGTTTCCGTTGGTCGCGGCAAGCACTCTGCGGATCTGCTCGGCCTCGGTGTCGGCCAGCGTCTCTCCGCCGTGGTCGCGCGGCTCCATCTGATCGATGGCCTCTCTCACCGCGTCTTCATCGATTCGAGCGCCGGGCGCGAGAATCGTCAGACGCTCCATCATGTGCTGGAGTTGACGAACGTTGCCGGGCCAGGCGTAGATCTCCATCGCCTTCAGGCCGGATTCGGTGAGCTTGGTTTGCTGCCTGTAGCGCTCGTTGTACTTCTTCAGAAAGTAGTGCGCGAGCAGGGTGATATCGCCGCGGCGCTCGACGAGGGGCGGTACTCGGATCGGCACGACGTTCAGGCGGAACCAGAGGTCCTCGCGAAACTTGCCCTCGTCCACCATCTTTTGAACGTCACGGTTGGTTGCGGCCACAATGCGGACGTCGACGGTTTTGGCTCGTGAAGCGCCCACCGGGCGGACTTCCCGCTGTTGCAGGAATCGGAGCAGTTTCAATTGGAAACCCAAGTCAATGTCGCCGATTTCGTCGAGAAATACCGTGCCGTGATTGGCGGCTTCGAACAGGCCGATTCGATCCTTATCCGCTCCCGTATAGGCGCCTTTCATCGCGCCGAACAGTTCGCTTTCCAGCAAGGAGGGCGCGATCGATCCGCAATCGACCGGGACGAACGGCTGCTGCGCACGCTGGCTGTAGCGGTGGAGCATGCGGGCGATCAACTCCTTGCCCGTCCCGGTTTCGCCTTCGATCAGGACAGTTGCATCGGTGGGGGCGACACGCGAGATCACCTTGTAGATCTCGATCATCTTGGGCGAACTCGCGATCATGTCGCTTTCCGGCAGGTCGTCGATTTCGCTCTCTTCCTCTTCATCCTCGACGCCGGAGAGCGTGGCCTCCGCCCGGCGAATGGTGGCGAGCATGTCGTCGAGTTCGAACGGCTTGGCAATGTAGTCAAATGCCCCATTCTGCGTGGCAGCCATCACCGTTTCCATGCTTCCCCGGGCAGTCATCAGGATCACCGCGCAGGACGGGTTCTGCTCGCGGGCGGTGCGCAGTACATCAATACCGGTGCGCTCGTCGAGATAGATATCCGAGATGACAATTGGATAAGAATCACGATTCAACCGGTCGATCGCTTCCCGGGTAGAGCCCACCGCCTCGACGGTGTAACCTTCACACTCGAGGAAGGTGACGATTGTCGTTCGAACCGAGTTGTCGTCTTCAACCACTAACAGTCGCTGCAAGTCTGGTCCTTCTCACACCGTCTTTGATGCGGAAACCACGCCGGCCGGGGCTTCAGAGTGCACCGGCAAAATCATGGTAAACGTCGAACCACGCCTGGGCTTGCTGGCAACTTCCATGCGCCCGCCGTGTTCGGTCACGATTTGTTCGACGATGGAAAGGCCGATTCCGGTTCCCGCTTCCCCGGATGCTTCCGCTTTTTTGGTGCGATAAAACTTCTGGAATATATTCCGGATTTCCTTTTCGTCCAACCCCATCCCCTGATCCCGCACCGAAACACGGACGTCGGGACCGGTACGTCCGGCCGATATGCACACTTCGGTCTCGGCGGGCGAGTACTTCACTGCATTCGTCAGCAAGTTATATACCGCGTATTCCATCAACTCCCGGTCGCCGATGAGAACGTCGTCCGTGAGGTCGCCGCAGATCATTTTCATCTGTTTGCGATCCGCTACGGGGCGAACGCGCTCGAGGCAGGTGATCACGATGTCCCGAACCGAAAACGGTTCACGCTTCAGCTCGACTTTTCCTTCCGACAGCCGCTCGACGTCGAGGAAGGTCTGGATCATGCGCGCCAGCCGCTTCGATTCGGAATTGATCATCTGGGCGATCTGTTTGCGCTTGTCTTCGCTCAGCGCATAGCGTCCCATGAGTTCGCTCGAACCTTGGATGGCGGTGAGCGGCGTGCGCATTTCGTGGGTGACAAAATGGATGGCCTGCCGGTATCGAGCACGGTCGTACTCGGATCGTCGAAGCTGCCGGCGAACGATGAAAAATTCATAGGCGAACGCGAACGACACGCTCAACCACGCCGCCGATACAGAAGCAAAATACGGGAACACGACACCGCTTCGGAAGAACCATACCGGCACAAGGTGTCCCGCCACTAACAATCCGACCGCAATGAGGTAGGACCACCAGCCCGCGCTGAACCAGAACGTCACCGCTGCCGCAATGGCGATGGCAACGCAGACCAGGAGCACGGTGGTATTGGAGGCGGACGTGATGAAGCGACCCTGCGCCAGAGTTTCGAAGGCGTCGCGATGCACTTCGACGCCGGGAAGAGCCTCGCCGCGGGGATTGATGACGCGGTCGCGCGCGGCGGTCAATGCCGTGTGTCCGACGAATACGGTCTTGCCCCGCAGAGCTTCACCGAGTTGCGGATTGCTTTTGAGCTTCAATACCGAAATCGGTTCCGTAATTTCCGGGAAGCGGATTCGCATCAGACGATCGCCGGTGCGGCGCGACACCGGAATACGCACCCCGGCGACTTCGAGGTCGTCCGGAGATTCGAGGATCGGCGGATTTCCGCGGGCGAACTGAAATGCCACAAGCGACAAGGCCCAACGGCGGTCGCCGGGCGCAATCATCTCCAGTGGTATCTGGCGGCTGACACCGTCGCGTGCCTGATCGTCTGCGTGGATGTGACCCAAGCCGACCGCGAATTTCCGGAACTCCGGGATCGGATCCTCCCACCGGCTGTTGATGCGCTCGCAGGGCAGGATGAGATTCGGTGTCCGGCTCATCGCCGCGGCGAGCCTCGCGTTCTGCCGCGGATCGCCCGCATCGGCGAGAACGATGTCGATCGCCACCGCCTTCGGCTTCACGCGCACCAACTCATCGAGCGCGTCCGCGAGGATGTTCCGCACCTGTCCCATACCGCCGTACTGGCGCAGCGTGGCTTCGTCGATTGCCAGCACCACCGATTGAGGCGCGATGGCGCGCGACGGGGTCATGGTGAAGAGGAAGTCGTAGGCGTAGTTGTCGATGCGGGATGCAAACCCGGTCCAACCCGCGATGACTGCGAGCGCCGCCGCAAAGAACACCACGGCCACATAGCCGGCCAGATGCTTAGTGGGCCATCGCTTTTTCAACTTCGTCCGGACTCCTTGGGAGGCCGGCGCTCAAAACGGTAGCGCCGTCCGCCGTAACCAGTATGACGTCTTCAATTCGAATTCCGATGCCTTCATCGGAGAGGTAAACGCCCGGTTCCACCGTAATCACCATACCGTTCTCCAGATTTGTATTAGGAACGGTGGCGTCGTGGACATCAAGGCCCACATTGTGGCTGACACCGTGGAGCAGGTACTTGCCAAGCGAGTTGCCCTTGCTGTCCTTGCCGTGCTTGTCGATGTACGCGCGGGCGATCTTGGTGAGGTCGGCCATCGGGACGCCGGGCTTGATGGCATCGATGACGGCCTGCTGCGCGCCGAGCACAACCTGGTACAGTTCGCGCTCGCGCGGGGTAAATTTGCCGTCCACCGGGAGGGTGCGGGTGATGTCGCTCGCGTAGCCGTCGCACTGCGCCGCCGCGTCAATCACGATCACTTCGCCTGCGTCCATCCGGCGCGAGTTGGCGCTGTAGTGAAGAATCGTCGAGTTCGGCCCCGAGCCGAAGATCGGCTCGTAGGCGTTGCCTTCGCAGCCGGCCTCGAGTAGTGTTGCCGTAAACGTAGCCGCCGCCTGGTATTCGTGAATGCCCGGGTGGATGCGCTTCCACGCAGCGCGATGAGCTTCCATCGAAACCTCGGTGGCGTGACGGATGGCCGCCAGTTCCGCGGCGGATTTCTTCATTCGCAACCGCGCGACGAGCGGTGCCGCACTTTCGGTATCCCGGAACGGGACCAGAGCTTTCAACCGCGCCATCTGCGCGGCATCGCCGAGCGCATAGAAGGGCAGGTACGAGTCAAGCGCCTCCCGGAGCGTCGATTCGAAGCGCTCGACGGGCAGTACGGTCTCGAAGCCTGTCACCTGAGTGACCTCGGCATCTTCCGGCGCCGATCGTCGTCCCGTGTACACTTCACCGCGTTTGTTGTGATGGGGGAGAAAGAGTTTTTCGTCCTTCGGTGTGACCAGAAGGATTGCGCCGGGCTGAGTCCATCCGGACAGGTAATAGAAATTCGAGCTCTGCGGATACCGGAAGACTTCGTCGGCGCCCTCCGAGCGGCCAAACAGAACCAGGGCACCGTCGAGTTTTTTGCGAAGCTCGATGCGGCGGGCGTGATATTCATCGCGCGGTATGGAGTCCGCACCGAGGGCACAAATGCTCGCCGTTACAGCGCAAAGCAGGCCGAATCTCAGCATTTGCTTCAAGTATATCGGTTCGACCCGAACCGCAAGGCGCCGCATTTACAGCCTCGGCTGCGGTGGTTTCACAGGCGTCCAGGCGACAACACCCTTGCGCCGCGTGCGGCGCTTGAACACCTTGTCACCTGCGGTAACAAATAGCCAATCGAGTTCGGGTCCGCCGAACACAACATTCGATAAGGACCCTGGCTGAGGCTTGTTGATGATTCCGTTCACGCGTCCCGGCTGATCGCAGATCTGGACTCCCAGGCGCGAAGCGACATACAGGTAGCCTTCACTATCGAGTGTCATCCCATCGGCGCCGCTGGCGGATGAATCGTCCTGTGTCTCGAGATGATAGAACGGTTCTCCGCTGGCGGGCGCCCCGTCGGCCTGAATCTGATAAGACCAGATCCACTTGTTCGCGGTATCGCACACGATGAGGAGCGACTGGTCGGGTGAGAGTCGAACTCCATTGGGAAACGTGATGTTCTTGTCGATGATAATGCGCTTGTTCCCTGCGCGATCGATGAACCACACCCGCTTGCCGGGAGGATCGGTGAAGTAAATCTCGCCCTTCGCCGTCACCGCGAGATCGTTCGAATTCACATCCTCTGCGATCACTTTCTCTGATCCGTCCGTCCCGTAGGCGACGATCCGCTTGCGTCCGTTCTGGCACGCGTACAACATTCCGTCCGCCCCGAACATCAATCCGTTCGCTTCGCCCGTGTTCTCTTTAAAGACGCTGACCTTGCCATCGATGCCGATGCGGTGGATGCGATTGTTGGGAATGTCCGAGAAGAAGACGTTCCCGTCGCGGTCAACGGCCGGACCCTCAGTGAACTTGTGTCCCTGGCTCACCATTTCCCATTCGGAGTCGGGGTCGAGGAATTGCGCCACGGGCTGCCGGGCTTCGGAGGGTTTCGGCTTGGTGATCGGTTTCGGGTAATCGCGCCACAGCCACCGTAGAGCGTCGGGAAGCACGGAGGCTCCCTGCTTGCTGTTGTGACCTTCGGTGCCGGTGACGAACTTCAAATCGTAGCCGGCGAATTCGAGAGCGGAGGCAATACTCTGGTTGGCGAGCCACCAGCTTCCGGCGTAGTTATTCAGATCGGCATTGCCGTCCTGCATGAAGACGCGGATAGGCTTCGGCTCGGTTTTGCGGATGAGGCCGGGGTAGATGTCTCCTCCGCGAAGGTTCGTATAGCTGCCGATCCAACTGAGGACTCGGCGGAACTGGTCGGGACGGTGCCAGGCTGCCGTGAAGGCGCAGATCGCGCCGGAACTCAGTCCCGCGATGGCGCGGTCGTTCGGGTCGGTCGAAAGTTTATAGTTCTTGCCGACCTCCGGCAGAATTTCATTGATGAGGAACTGCGCGTAGAGGTCCAGCAGGCCGTCATACTCGTAGCTGCGGTTATAGCGGTTTTGCGCTTCGGCGTTCAGCGCGGGAACGACGCCCGGGTTGATGAAGATGCCGATGGTGATGGGCATCTCGTGCTTGTGTATCAGGTTGTCGAATACGACGGGCACGCGGATAGCGCCATCTTCTTTCACGTACCCTGCGCCGTCCTGGAAGATCATTACGCAGGCGGGTTTGGATGGATCGTATTGCGCGGGGACGTAGACCCAGTAATCGCGAACCGTGCCGGGGAAGACTTTGGAGGTGGTCCACTGGCGCTGCGTCACGGTTCCTTTCGGGACTCCGCTCTGGCGCTGGGAGTCGGGTCCCAAAGGATACTCGTCCGCGGCGGCGAGCATCGCTGGGGCGGCGGCGATGCCAGGCAGGAAGTGGCGTCGTTTCATCTTGCGTATCCTATCCTATAAGCATGAAGGCCGGGCTACCGTTTACGGCATTCAGCCTGGTTGTGAGCGATATCTGGGAAGGCCGGTAGAGCTGTGTTAGATACTTTTGATCCCCTGGTAGCGGAATGGTTTTCGACCCGTTTCGAGCGCGCCACAGAACCGCAATTGGAGGGCTGGCGCGAAATCGCGGCGGGGCACGATGTTCTGATCACCGCGCCCACCGGGTCCGGTAAAACGCTCGCCGCTTTCCTGATCTGTTTGGACGCGCTGGTGCGGCAGGCGCGGGCGGGGACCCTCGACGAAAAGACGCACGTCGTTTATGTCTCTCCGCTGAAGGCGTTATCGAACGATGTTCGGCGCAACCTCGAGATACCGCTGCGGGAGATCGAGGAACTTGCCGCGCGCCGCGGTGTGCCGCTGCAGACGATCCGGACGGCGGTTCGCACCGGCGACACGCCCGCCTCCGAACGGCAGCAGATGTCCAAGCATCCGCCCCACGTTCTGGTCACGACGCCCGAGTCGCTGTACATCCTGATGACCGCTGCGCGGTCGCGTGAGGTGCTGCGAGATGCTCGCACCATGATCGTGGACGAGATTCACGCCGTCGCGGACGATAAGCGGGGATCCCACCTCGCGCTGACGCTGGCGCGATTGGATGCCATCGCTTATTCGAAGCCGCAGCGGATCGGGCTTTCGGCGACGGTGAAGCCGATCGAGGAGGTCGCCCGATATTTGTCGCCCGAAGCTCGCGTTGTGGGCGCGGGACACCGGCGCGCGATGACGCTCGAAATCGAAGTCCCGAATGACGAGTTGGGCGCGGTAGCAACCAGCGAGATGTGGGCCGAGATCTACGACCGGGTTGCGCGGCACATCCTGTCGAACCGCACGACGCTGATTTTTGTTAACACGCGGCGATTGAGCGAACGGGTGGCCCACGCTCTCGGCGAGCGTCTGGGACGCGATGTGGTACTGCCGCACCACGGGAGTCTTGCCCGTGCGCTCCGGCACGACGCGGAAACCCGGCTGAAGGAAGGTCAACTGCGCGCGGTGGTGGCGACGGCATCGCTCGAACTCGGGATCGATATCGGGACGGTTGACCTGGTGATCCAGATTGGCTCGCCGCGTTCGATCGCTGTGTCGTTGCAGAGGTTCGGCAGGTCGGGGCATTGGATCGGCGCCGAACCGCGGGGGATTTTCTTCCCGACGACGCGTGACGAGTTGATCGAGTGCGCCGCGCTGGTTCATGCGATTCGCGCCGGCGATCTGGAACGGACTGAGATTCCCGAAAACGCGCTGGACATTCTGGCGCAGCAGATTGTCGCGGAGACATCGGCTGAGGCGTGGGGCGAGGACGATCTGTACGCTCTCTGCCGTCGCGCGTACCCGTACCGCAATCTGAAGCGCGAGGAGTTTGACGCGATCGTCACGATGCTGTCCGAAGGGACCACGACCGCGAGAGGGCGCAGTGGTGCTTTGCTGCATCGCGACCAGGTGAATCATCGTGTGCGGGGGCGTCGCGGCGCGCGACTGGCTGCGATCACGTCGGGCGGTGCGATCCCGGACAATGCGGCGTACGCGGTGGTGGTGGAGCCGGAGGCGAAGACCGTCGGCACCGTGGACGAGGATTTCGCGGTGGAGAGCGTGACGGGAGATGTGTTCCTGTTGGGAACTCACTCGTGGCGCATCCGCCATGTGGGCTCCGGGCAGGTGCGTGTGGAGGATGCGCAAGGCGCGCCGCCGTCGCTTCCGTTCTGGTTGGGCGAAGCGCCGGGGCGATCGGCGGAGTTGTCGCACTCAGTGAGCGTCGTTCGGGAACGAACGATTGCTGAGAGCGCGCCGGGTTTCCTGAAAGACTGCGCGCTCGATGAAGCGGGTATCGCGCAGGCTGTCGCGTATGTTCGCACCGGGGCGGCTGTGCTGGGCGTAGTGCCGACTTCGACAACGGTGATTGCCGAGCGGTTCTTCGACGAGTCCGGTGGGATGCAACTCGTGATTCACGCACCCCTCGGGGCGAGGATCAATCGCGCGTGGGGGCTTGCGCTGCGCAAACGCTTCTGCCGCACCTTCAATTTCGAACTTCAGGCCGCGGCGACGGACAACGGCATCGTCATTTCGTTAACCGACCGTCACGCGTTTCCGCTGGAAGCCGTGTTCGAGTTCGTCAGAGCGGAGACGGTGGAGGCGGTGCTGACACAGGCGCTGCTGGCCGCGCCGATGTTCGCCACGCGGTGGCGGTGGAACGCGAGCCGCGCGCTCTCGATCCTGCGATTCGCGGGCGGACGAAAAGTGCCGGCTCCTTTACAGCGGATGAAATCCGACGATCTGCTGGCATCCGTTTTCCCGGACCAGGTTGCCTGCGCGGAAAACCTGACGGGTCCGATTCGCATTCCGGATCATCCGCTGGTGAACGAAACGATTCGCAACTGCCTGACCGAAGCGATGGATGTGGACGGGCTGAAGCGAGTGCTGACGGGGATCGAGAACGGGACGATTCGCACCGTGGCAGTGGACACGGCCGCCCCGTCGGTGTTCTGTCACGAGATCGTCAACGCGAACCCGTACGCTTTTCTGGACGACGCTCCGCTGGAGGAACGGCGGGCTCGCGCGGTCCAATTGCGAAGTACGACACGGCTCGATGTCGAGAACGGCGCGGGAGTATTGGATCCCGCCGCGATCGATCAAGTGACGGCGGAGACGTGGCCGGACGTTCGGGATCCGGACGAGTTGCACGATGCTCTGCTGAGCCTGATTCGCGTTCCTCCCTTAGCGGAGTGGGAGCCATGGTTCGCTGAACTCGACGCAACGGGCCGCGTGCGGGTGATTGAAGGGAACGGGAAGCGGTTCTGGGTAGCGACTGAGCGGCTGGAACAGGCACAGGATGCGACGGCCGTGCTGCGTGGGTGGATGGAATCGACGGGACCCGCGACGGCGACCGCGCTGGCCGATCAATTGGGGTTCTCGCAAACCGACGTCGGGATTGCGCTCGCGCAACTCGAAGGGGAAGGGCAGATCCTGCGGGGACATTTCCGAACCCCCGGTGCGGAATCGGAAATTGAATGGTGCAATCGCCGGATTCTAGCGCGGATCCACCGGCTGACGCTGGGACGGTTGCGCCGGGAAATCGAGCCCGTGAGCGCGCAACAATTCCACGCGTTTCTGTTCGGGTGGCAGCACGCGGTAGCGGGATCGCAGTTGCACGGGGCCGACGGGTTGCTCGAGGTGATCCGGCAATTACAGGGTTACGAGGCCGCCGCATCGGCATGGGAGTCGGTGGTCTTCCCGGCCCGAGTGGCCCGCTACGATCCGGAGATGCTCGATGAACTGTGCCTGTCGGGCGAAGTGATGTGGGCCAGAATCTCACCGCATCCCGCGCTGGAGGAACCGGGCCGGCGCGTGCGTCCAACACGGATCGCGCCGATATCCTTTCTGCTGCGCGACGAGGGGGCGTGGATGTTGGATCCGAACGACGTTGTCTCACCATCATCGCTCTCCTACACGGCGCAGGATCTGCTGGCGTCGCTGAAGGAGCATGGCGCCTCGTTCTTCACGGACCTGTCGCACTCGGCGAAGCATCTGGCGAGCGAAGTTGAGGACGCGCTGTGGGAATTGGTGGCGGCGGGGTTGGTGACCGCCGACGGATTCGAAAATCTGCGGGCGCTGATCGATCCGAAACGGAGGCGGGGTGAAGGTCGTGGGCGTCATTCGCGGCCCAGGCACGCGGCGGGACGTTGGGCGTTGCTTCGGCGGAGCGCGGCGGCTGACGAAAACCGCACCGGGCGTTTTGCACAGCAACTGCTCGCGCGGTGGGGTGTGCTGTTTCGCGATCTGCTCGCGCGGGAAGCGACGTCGCCGCCCTGGCGAGAGTTGCTGATCGCACTGCGGAGGATGGAAGCGCGGGGCGAAATCCGTGGCGGACGCTTTGTTTCCGGATTCACGGGCGAGCAATTCGCTCGGCCCGAGGCGGTGGATTTGTTACGCGCGCTTCGCCGGCAGAATGTGGAGACTTCGCCCGCCGAGATTCATCCGGCCGATCCGCTGAACCTGACGGGCGTCATCCTGCCGGGTCCGCGGGTCAGCCCGCTGCGCGCCGAGACGTTGGTTCTGGCTCATCAGTAGATCGCGGCGAAGGTCAGCTGAGCGCACGTGTGCCGGTATCGGGCTTCATCGCATCGGCTCAAGGACTGAAGTCGAGACGAACCTCGAAGCTAAAGCGCGCCCAAGGCTTCGGCACGACAGAGTGTTCCCATTCCCGCCAAGTTTGCAATCGAGGTGCGACGTGTTGGGAAGGAGCGCCAACTGACGATGAGCCGGGCGTTGGTCTCGCCGAGCGCAGAGTTGAGTCGGAAGCTGCGTCGCCTTTTGAAATGAAATCAACCTACGAAAGATTCATGAACGAGCACGACCCCTTCCGGAAGGGTGACGCGGGCAAAGATCTGATCCGGGCCACCTTCGGGAAGGACGCCATTGCCGAAGATCCGCTTCGATAGGCTGCCTGGACCGGTGTGGCAGCATATCGTCGAACGCGTGTCCGAAACTAGCGAGTTCATTTGCGGAACTCCAGCAACTCAAAACGTGGGTCGAGACTCGGCCCGGCTACGATTGGGCTTCCCGCAGGAACGCCGCGGCCTCTTCGGGCGGAGTCGGGTTGATGTAGAACCCCGTGCCCCATTCGAAACCCGCGACCTTCGTCAACTTGGGGATGATCTCGATGTGCCAGTGAAAGTGCGGCATGTTGCCGTCCTGCACCGGCGCGGTGTGCACCATCATGTTGTACGGCGGACGCTCGAGCACCTTGTCCATTTTGCAGACCAGGGTTCGAACCGTGCTCCCCAAACTGTGAATGGTGGGAACGTCGGAATCCTCAAAATGCGAGGCGTGCAGCTTGGGGAGAATCCACGTCTCGAACGGGAAGCGCGGCGCGTAGGGTGAGATCACTACCATGTGCTCGTTCTCGAGCACGATGCGGGAGGCGGCATCGATTTCCTGACGGATCATGTCGCACCAGACGCAGCGCTCTTTGAAATCGTAGTGGCGTTTCGCGCCGTCGAGTTCCTCGTACGCACGCTTGGGAACCACCGGCAGCGCGATCAACTGCGAATGCGTATGCTCGAGTGACGCGCCGGCGATCTCGCCGTGGTTCTTGAAGAGGATGATGTAGCGGAGCCGGCGATCTTTCTTGAGGTCGTTGATGCGGTCGCGAAATGCCCAGAAGAGATTCTCGACTTCCTTCTCGGCAAGGTCGCCCAGCGACAATTCGTGCCTGGGCGTTTCGATGATCACTTCGTGCGCGCCGATCCCGTTCATGCGATCGTACATCCCCTCGCCCTGGCGCTGAAGTTCGCCCTCCACACGCAGGGCCGGGAACTTATTCGGCACTACCCGCAAACTCCAACCGGGCTCGTTGGGGCGGGTGCCGTTGCGATACGCCAGCACCTCCGGCGGTGTTCGAAACTCGTTACCTGTGCAAAAGGGACAGGTTCCGGACCCGCGAAGCCTCACGGGCTCCCGCACAAAATCGCTGGGCCGTTTTGAACGGTCTGTCGCGATAATCACCCATCGCCCGATGATCGGGTCTCGACGCAGTTCTGGCAACTCTTCCTCCGGATTCACAGCCGCACGCGGGCCGGCCCATGACATACAGTGACCGAAATGTGGCTAATCGCGTATTGTAACGCGGTTGACTTAATTCCGGTACACGGCCGATTGCGCCGTGAAAACCTCGCGGAAATGAGTCACCACTGGGGGCTGGGCGAGTACGACGCTGACCACATCGAATCGCACTTGCGAAAGGGGAACCTCGGCGCGCCGCGCGTAGTCGGCTGCAGCGAGAATCAAACGGTGCTGTTTGTCGCCATCGACGGCGCGTTCCGGTGGTCCGAACTCGTTGGAGGAACGGGCTTTCACCTCGATGAAAACCAACCGGCCGGCGTCCCATGCGACCAGGTCCACCTCGCCGGATCCCGAAGGGGTACGATGATTGCGCGCCACGACGGTCATCCCGGCACGCTGGAGAAAACGATGGGCGATATCCTCGCCCCTGCGCCCGGCGGCCAAGTCCGAATCCCACGTGCGTCGTCTTCCCCGATTGCGCGCCAGATCGGCCAGGCGGTACAACGGCCCGAGCATAAAACCTCACTTCCCTACGGCGTCGAAGGTCCGACCTCCTTCAGTACCTTCAGCCGCCACTCGATCACTTTGCCGCGAACCAGGTAGCAGAGATAGTACTCCCAATTGCGGCGAACGAACGGAAACCGGTTTACGAGAAATTCGAATCCCACCAGTTTCCACAAGTTCAGTAGCTTTACCCGGGTGGAAGTCTCTTCGAAGCGGACAGTGGAATAGTAATCGTAGCCGGCGTTGTCGGGTCCGAAGTAGCGGAACGAGTAGCTGTTCAAATGCCAGCGGTGGGTGGGATCGCAAAAGGAACTAAAGTCGGTGTAGTGCGGCGTGACGATATGGACGAACCCGCCGGGTTTCACCAGCCGGTGGAACTCCTCCATCGTGCGCACCACGTCGGAAACATGTTCGATGACGTGAATAGCCCGCAACTCGTCGAACGAATTGTCGCGGAATGGATAGGGGAACCGGTCGAGATTGCAGAGCACGTCGGCGCGGCTGCGGCGGTTGACATCAATGCCGATTGCGCCGGGAAACTTGTTCACGCCGCAACCGACGTCCAGGATTCGCATCGGTATTGACGATTGTCCGTGTTGCGCGGGGTCCCGGGCAAGCCTGTGCGCCTCATTATGCTGGAAACGTGACCTTGGTTCGGGTGCGCCGGTTCGAAATACGCGATCTCCCAGCGATACTGCGAATCGAACGGGCGAGCTTCGGGGCGGACGCGTGGACGGCGGACATGTTTCGAGAGTACGCACGGCTGTGGCCCGCTGGATTTCTGGTCGCGGAGCGCGGGCGCGGCCTCGCCGGCTACTCGATTCTACGGTTTGGCAACGGGACAGCGGCGCTCGATTCGATTGCGGTGCGGCCGGGGCGCCGGGGGCAGGGAATCGGCAAGCGTTTGCTATTGGCCTGCATCCAGCGGGCTCGCCGGCGTAAAGCGCGGACGATCAGCCTGATGGTCCGCGAAGATAATCACACGGCGATCGCGTTGTACCGGCGTTTCGGGTTTGTACGCGCCGGAATCGTGATGGACTATTACGAGGACGGCGGTACAGGTTGGAGGATGCGACTGCGGCTTACGGACGTCGAGCGGCCTCGGCCGTCCCGAACGCGGGCGCGGCGATGAATTTGAGCGGCCGGAAACACTCCGGCCGCGCAGCGGAACTTACAATTCGGCGAGGCAGGATTCGAGCACGTCCATCGCATAGTCGGCCTGATCGAAGCTGAGGATCAACGGAGGGGCGAAGCGCAGCGTATTCGGCCCGGCGCCAAGCACCAACACCCCCTGTTCGAACGCGCGGTACTCGACGCGGTCGCGAAGTTCGGGCGCCCGTTCGCGAGTTGCCTGGTCCTTCACCATCTCGACGCCGATCATCAACCCGAGGCCGCGAACCTCCCCGACGTTCCTGAAATTCGACGGCCATTCGCGCATGCGGGTCATCATGTGGGCACCCACCGCGGCCGCGTTCTCGAGAACGCCTTCTTCGAGCAACCGGATGGTGGTGAGCGCCGCCGCGACGGCCACCGGATTGCCGCCGAACGTGGAGGCGTGCGCTCCCGGGGTCCAGGTCATGAGTTCGGAACGGGCGATCATCGCACCCAGCGGCAACCCGCTGGCAATGCCTTTGGCCGAGGTCAGGATGTCCGGGACGAAATCGAAATGGTCGCCGGCCCACCAGCGCCCGGTACGTCCCATGCCGCTCTGGACCTCGTCCGAGATCAGAAGGATTCCGTGCCGTCGGGCAATATCTTCGAGGCCGCGGAAGAACTCGCTCGGCGGCACCACATAGCCGCCTTCGCCCTGAACCGGCTCGAGAATGATCGCCGCGACCTCGCCGGGCGGTAGAACCGTGCGGAACAGCGTGTCTTCGATGTAGTTCAACGACTCGTGGGCACTCTCGACAGCCGATTTACCCGACCGGTATGGATTAGGGTAGGGCGCGTGATACACACCGGGCACAAAGGGTGCGAATCCCCGCTTTTGGACGCTCTTACTGGCGGTCAAGGAAAGGGCGCCCATCGTGCGCCCGTGGAATCCGCCGAAAAACGAGATGAACTTATCGCGGCCGGTGGCATAGCGCGCCAGTTTCAACGCGGCCTCCACGGCCTCTGTCCCGGAATTGCCGAAGTAAATCTTGCGCGGAACATCGCCTGGCGCGATTTCGGCGAGCTTTTCGGCGAGTGCCACCATGTTCTCGTAGTAGAAATCGGTGCCGGACATGTGAATGAGCCGGGCGGACTGATCCTGAATCGCGCGTACTACTTCCGGGTGGCAGTGGCCGGTAGACACGACGGCGATGCCGGCGTTGAAGTCCAAAAATCGATTGCCATCCACGTCCAAGACGATGGCACCTCCGCCGCGCTCCGCAACCAGCGGATAGCAACGCGTGTACGAGGGCGACAGGATGTCGGCGTCGCGTTTGATGATGGCTTTCGCCCGTGGACCGGGTAGGGCTGTGACAATGTGCGGCAGGTCAGCGCGCACGGCTTCCATGCTGGGCATAGACACTTACTCCTTGCTGGAAAACCCGAGGTTACAAGTAGAAGTAGACGAGGGTTGCGGCGTCAATCGCAGCCGAACAGGAAGGGTCGTGATGTGGCTGGTGTTGTCAACATTGCCAGTCCTTTATTAATTTACCGCAATATTGAGATGCTTTCCAGCAATTTCGGTTACTGTCGAGAGCCTGCGTTCGGCCTAAACACCGGCACGAGCATAGTGATTTACAGGGCCCGATCCGTTACCAAGCCCGGGATTTGTCCGGATCGCCTCGGTAATGAATCGCTTGGCGCGGGCGACCGCATCGGACAGTTCGCTTCCCCTCGCCAGACAAGCCGTAATCGCGGCAGAGTAGGTGCAGCCGGTCCCATGCGTGTGCTTCGTCTCGATGCGCTCGGCCGCAAATTCAAAAAGACCTTCAGGGGTCGCGAGTACGTCGACCGGCACTCCCGCTCCGTGTCCGCCTTTGACCAGTACGTTCTTTGACCCCGAGGCTCTGAGCCGTTCCGCGGCTCGCTTCATTTCATCGACGGTACGGATCTGCATCGAGGTGAGCGCCTCCGCCTCGGGGATGTTGGGCGTGATGAGGTAGGCCTGCGGCGCAAGGCGGTCGCGAATCGCGTTAATCGCATCCGGTTCGACGAGAGGAGCACCATGCTTGCTGATCATCACGGGGTCCACGACGAGCGGAACCCCGATTCGATCAGCGTACTCAGCGATGGCCAGAACGACCGTCGTATTTCCGAGCGCCCCCGTCTTGGCTGCTTTCGGGGGAATGTCGGAGATGACGGCTTCGATCTGTTGGACGATCAGTTCGGGCGACAGGACGTCCACCCGGAACACTCCCACCGTGTTCTGAACCGTTACCAGCGTGATGACCGCCTCGCCGTAGACGCCGAACTGATGAAATGTCTTGAGGTCGGCCTGAATGCCTGCGCCGCCGCTCGGATCGGAACCGGCGATCGTCAACGCAACGGGTGTCTCGGGCATCGTTTCGCGCCGCTATCGTAACATGGGGCCCGAATCAGAATGTAAGCCGCGTGGTGCGGGTGGTGGAGACAGCATTCGTCACTTCAACTTCGACGCCGCCAATCAAACTCGCATCCCCGGTCACCGGGAACGTCGCGCGGAGTACGAAGCTCCCACCGACTTTGGACCCACGGAAGTAGGAGGTGAACGCGTCGGTCCAATCGGTGCGCACTGCGCCCGGCTGGATCATTCGGCCCGCGGCGTCATAGAAGGTGAAGGACATTCGGCCGGCGCTGCGCGTATTGTCGAAGCCGATGACACTGATATCGAGGGCTCCGGCTCGCCGGACGCCCGAAGCTGAGTCGATGCTGATTCCGGACTGAGCGATCGGGAAGGCGAAGTCGGTGGTATTGTCGCCGATCTTCACATGGAACGTGATCGTGCCCGCCGTAGTGCCCGTTTGAAACGTTGTATCCACGCCGGCAGGGAATGTCGCCGTACTATCGCCTTCGTTCACCTTGAAACTCAGGGCGCGCGCTCCGGAGGCAGTAAATCGGATTGCGGGATCGTCGCCGAATGCGGTGCTCGCCGCCTGGAAGTCCAACGTCACAGTCCCCGTGTCGCTGCTTTCGGCAGCCGATGCAAAGCGGATCGCGAGTTTCTTCTGAATGCCGCTGGTCAGCATAGAATCGAACCCGATCGAAGGCGGGGGCAGCGGCGGCACGAAACCAATTCCCGATAGCAGGAAGGTGCGGTTGTCGATCGTCACCGCGCCGGTTTGCGCGGTGGGCGTCGCGGGGGCGAACGTAATAGTAGCCGTAATCGCCTCGCCCGGATTCAGCGAGGCTGGGCAAGCAAGACCGTCAGCGCTAAAGCCGGTTCCGGACACCGAGCAGGATGCGAGCGTCAGTGGCGTTGAATTTCCGTTGGCAATGCGAAATTGTCGTGCTGCGGAGTGGCCTTTCTGGACCCTGCCGAAGTCGATTGTCGCTCCCGCGGTCAGGAGCGCCTCAACCTGATCGTCCACCAAGGAGACGGTCGGTCCCGCGATGACGGACATCCGAAGCAGCACCTGAGTGTCGTTGACGTTCAGGAACGCGCTGTAGCTAGCGACGGTGGTCGCAGAGAATTTCACTCGGAATTCGACGTACTTGGAGACGGCGACGACGAACGGCAAATCCGGGCCGGAGAGGGTGAAACCCGATCCGGACACTCGGATGTGATCGAGCGAAATTGGGGCATTAGTTGTGTTCGCGGCGTGAAACCGAATCTCTTTAGAGTCGCCGGCCTGAATCGATCCCAGGTCCGCCGTTCCGCCTACCGCCTTTTCGGCGGTACCGTCGAAGATCGACAACTGTAGTTGTCCGAAGGCGGTTAGAGGGATGGCGAATAGCAGCGCACGGAACCACTTCATTGCGCCACCTCCGGAATGACATAGATTGCCGGTGTTCCGGTGGTCCTCAGTGCGTATCGGACTCCGGATCCGGTCTCCAACTGAACCCAATCGAGCCCCATGCGATGCATGCCGAGCGCGGGTTGCGGAGTATCGACCACGTTTTCGCCGCCCGCCGGACCTCGATAGAACGCCACGCCGTCGCGAACGAAGAGCAGGCCACTTCGAATAAACAGGGCCGGACCGGACCCAATACCGGCGGGGCTCTCTTGCTGGATCGCGCCGTCGGAAATGCGAATGCGAACTGTCCAGACCTCGTCGCGTTGCACCAGGAGAGTCGCGGACGCCAATCCCTCGAGGCGCGCGGCGATTACTTTGCCGGCCAGGCGTACCGCATCGATGGGAACGGCCGTCCAATCGCCCGTCCGGTACACCTTCAACTCGCCCGTCTGTTGAAACCACACCACCACGGCGACACCCGAATCATCGAAGCCCGCCACAATCGGGCCGCCGGGAACCTCGGTCTCACTCAGCAGGCTGCCGTCGGGTTGTGCGACGTGGAGGGAGGTGTCGGTGGCGGCAACCAGAAGTTTTCCGGAATACTCGATCCATTGGAGATCTTGCGCGTCGGCAGGATCGACGATCATGGCGCCTGCGATGCCTGAAACGCGCACCATTCCGCCGTCCGAACTGCGAACGTAGCCGATGGATGGGGTCTCCACGCCGGATCCTGCGAACGCAATCGAGCCGGCGAGCAACAGAATCTCGAATCTCATTGAGGTGCTCCGATGCTGACCGTTGGCGCTCCGATGGTGACGGAGTCAACCGGTGTCGATTGCGAACCGCTCTTGGACCCGCGGAGGCTTCCGGCGGCAAGTCCTGCCGCGGCAGCGCCGGCCACCGCTATGGTGATCCATAGTAGTTTGGGCTTGCCGCTGCGAACACCGGCCGTCGTCTGCTGCGGGACTGCGGGATCGAGAACCTGTGTGCTGACGGTTCCGGCACGCACGCCGTCTTTGGCCGCTGTAATGCGAACAGAAACCGCCCCGGGCGATTTGTTCCAACGCATGCCCCAGATCGTCGCTCGTCCCTCGGCTTGTGTGGTCACCACATCGGACCGTCCGCCGTTGAGAAACTCGCCGGAGGGCCCTTCGTCGGGAAGTTGGAAACTGACGGTTACGCCTGGAAGTGGACGCCCCGTTTCGTCAGTCACTTCCACGGTGATTCCGCGTGTAGCCCGGGAACCCGGGGCGTACACCGTGCCCTCGCCTTCGACAACCCGGAGATTGAGAATCGCGAAATCGGCTCCCATCGCGGGGAGCCATAAGGCCAGCAAAACTGCGACTACCCGATTCACACTCGAATAGTGCCGCGTTGCCTCGGATAAATCTCAGGGAAAGACGTCGCGAATTGTTAAGAAGACAACTGATCGGGGACGCGCAACAGCACAGTCGTGATATTGTCCGGTCCGCCCGCAAGCCGCGCCGCCTCTACCAGGAACTGACATTTGTGCTCGAGAGGACCGTTTGACGCCAGCACGTCGAAGATCGCCGCTTCGGCGACGACGCCGTGTAGACCGTCGCTGCACATCAGCAACTGCATGCCGGGCGCCAACGGGATAGCGTAGGAGTGAACTCGCAGGTTGGCACTCACACCAATGGCCATGGTGAGAACGTGCCGCATCGGATGCATTTTGAGAGTTGCCTCATCGAGCCCGAGGCGCCGCCCGACTTCGTGTACCCAGGTCTGGTCCTCTGTGATGACCAGCAACTTATCGTTGTGGAAAAAATAAGCGCGGCTGTCGCCGACGCTCGCGATGAGCAGTTCACCCTCGCATTCCAACGCAGCTACCAGGGTGGTGCCCATTCCCTCCAGTCGCGTATCGGTGGATGCTTCCTGAAGCACGCGGCGATTCGCTTCCTCGAATGCCTGAAGCAATGCGTGCGGGCACGAGTCGGTGGACTGCGATACAGTTTCGAGAACTGTTTCGGCGGCTAATTTGGAGGCATGTTCGCCGGCTTGTGCTCCTCCCATCCCGTCCGCAACTACATAAAGCCCGACTTCCGGGGCCATCAAGTAATAATCTTCGTTATTTGTGCGAACACAGCCTGGGTCCGAAAGACCGTACGACTCGACCATGGGTTTCTCGATTATAGCCATTCTGTGGGAGTGGACTGAACGGGCATCTGACGCAGGTTGAATGGGCATCGAAATGGAGTTCCCTTCAGGGTTTCTGCGATTGCAGTACCGCCTTCAACTGCCAATACGCGCTTTCTTCGAATGTCGTTTTGATTCTTTCCAGATGCTCGGCGGTGGTGGAACTCACGGGCGGCGTATGCTTCAAGCATCTTCCAAGCATAGTGGTGGCTTCCGCATCCTGCGGATCTCGATCGAGCACCGCCCGGAAACGCTCGGCCGCTGCTTCGAAGTTCCCTTGTCTCCATAACGCGAGTCCGACGTTGAAGTGATAGGCCGGGTCACTTGGGTCGCCTTCGAGCGCTTTTGCGAAGCTGTCCACTGCCTCCGAAAGATGGTTCAACTGCGATTCCGCCGCTCCCAAATTGTTTAACACTTCGTTGAGGGGAACAGTTTTCGCCACTTCGGTGAAGGCTTTCTCCGCTCCCGCGTAGTCGCCGGTCTCATACCTGCAAATTCCGAGATAGAACTTCGCCTGGCGCGAGTGTGAATCATCCTCGGCGACTTTCCCCAGCGACTCGGCAGCCGCTTTGTAGTCCTTTTTCGAGTATGCAAGCATTCCGAGCTGAAATAAAGCCGGCGAGAAGTCGGGCGCCAATTTCACGGCTAGTGCGAAACGCTGCTGTTTCTGTTCGGTTGCCGGCGCCAGGAGTCCGCGGATGTAGTTTTCTATCGCGTCCACGCGGACCTGTGGAGACAACTGCCGGAATTCGTCCTCGGAAGGCGCGTGATCCTGCGCAATTGATTTAAGCGCCTGCCAGGCGAGCCGACGCTGCTCCCGGGCCAAATCCTCGAGCGGCCCGATTTCGGAAAACTCGGGGCCCTGCCGCAGACGCCGCAGATCGAGGACGCGGGCGCGAATGTTCAACGAACCGCGCGAACCTGTACTGCCCGGCGTGGCGGGTGTGAAGTGAAATTCCCCGAAGACTACCTGATCGGCATCCAGCAGTTGACCAAGCTTGAAAACGCTGGCGCGGGTTAACTGCGCTTCCGGACGCAATCCGAGCCGACGGTAGGCTTCCTGCCGGTCCTCGCGCTCGAGCGTCATTACACCGTTGGAAGCGAACGCTTCACGGATGGACTCCGATACGCTTTCGCCGATCCAGTCCAGGTTTTCGCTCTGCGACGCGTTGAAGAAGGGCAGTACCAGGAAGGTATCACTCCAGGCAGGGCTGCTCAAGCACAGTACGGCACACAGTGCCGAGAACCATCTCATTTCTTATAGTCTAACGGGCGCTGCTTCCCGTTTGCACCCTTTCGATCGCTTGTTCTCCCGCCGGCAGCGTCACCATCACGGTGGTGCCCTCTCCGTCCACGCTGGTGAGCGCGATGTCGCCGCCATGCTCCCGCAGGATCTGCCGCGAACTGAATAAGCTCCAATTTGCCGCAGCCATGCGTCCTTTCGAGACCCGGAATGCCGCCGGATCGAAGGCCGTGGCCAACTCCTCTTCGCTGATGCCGTGCCCGTTATCCTCAATGCGAATCTCGATCGCATGATTGACCAGACGGCTGGAAACGAGGACGTTCCCCCCGGGGCCGAGCGCGTCAAGGGCGTTGCTCAACAGGTTCGATAGAACGGCACTTAACTGTTGAGGCCGGCAAATCACCTGCGGAACAGGCCGGAGGTCGGTGGCGATCGGGGCGGAGCCCGCCCTTTCGGCGCGAATCAGCGCCACCACGTCGTTCAAGAGATCGTTCATGTTAGCGGACTGAACTTCGGCTCGATCGAGATTGGTGAAGCGCTGGATGCGGCTCACGATGGCACGCAACCGCTCCGCGGATTCCCGGCCCGACCGCGTGATGTCTTCAAGCACCATTCGGAGGCGATCCTGGTCGCCCGACGGCGCACTGGCAATGCGGCGCGCCAACGCGGCGAGCGTATCCACCGAACTGGTCAGCACACCAATCGGCGAGTTCAATTCATGACTCAACGCGGCCGCGACACGTCCGAGAATGGCCGCGTTCTCCGTCAACAGCAATTGCCGCTCGGTGTCGCGCAGCCGTTCCGAGGTGCGAAGCGCGCGCTGGTGGACCAGGTACCCGGCATAGCGCTGCCGGTACACCGAAGAAGTCAGGGCGGTGCACAACAGGGTAACGACAAGTGTGAAAAGGTGTTGAACGAAACCGAAGCCGGTCTGATTCCACGCCAGGCGCTGTTCTGCCGTGAGCAGCGAAAACACATAAACGGCATCAATTGCCAAACCGAGAAACAACGTGTGGAGAGGTTTCAGCGGAACAGCCGAAGCACACCCAAACATAACCAGCACGATGTAGCCGAGAATGTGATGCTCCACCCACTCGAGTTCGGGGGTCAGCAGGATGGCCGACCATAGCATGATTGCGACGCTGATCCAGACAGACACGGCCGTCACCAGGCGGGGATAACGGCGTCCGACGGCGGTCCAACCGCTGGCGAGCGTGATGGCGCCGAGCAATGAGAACAGCAGGTTCGGAGCGGCCGTCCTCCGGTCCGTAATCGTTATTGGGATGACGCCGAGTCTCGCCGCCGCCATCAGCAACGGCACGGTTGTCTCAAGTGCGCCTACCGCACGAAGGCTGAGAATGCTGGTTCGCTCGACCTCCGCGCGGAAGCCGGGATCGCTTTCGGCTCTTCCCGAGAGCATTCGCGCCAGGCGTTCGAGGAACCGGTTCATGGCCTACCTTCATTATTCGGCACGTCCTCGATTTCGCAAGCGTGTTATGAGCGCGGCGCAAAAATTCTCAATCGGTTGTTACGGTATGACAACGATCGGAGCGCGCCAGAAAGCGGCTCTCTGTCCAGTGGGGTTCAACACTGTGACTTGGCACTCGTATTCCCCCGCGGGGATTTGGCTCAAAGGGAATTCGAACTGAAGCGGAAAGGTTTTCAGCCGTTCGTTGACGGTCGTGTTCACTTCGATGGGACGCGACTCGAATAACCGCTGCTGGCCGCGGTAGAAGCCGACTACGGCGACGAGGGGTTGCATCTGCGCCGTCGATTGCTGGTACGCCTGCAGATAGACGTACACTATGTGATCCCGGCGAAATACGCGCGTGACACTCGGAACCAATTTCTGTCCGTTCTGGATCAGCGGGTTCACGGATTCCGCGCCGTTCTCGTTCTTCGCCGCGTTGTAGAGCGCGTTTTTGGCGTCGATACGCTGGCTGCCCAGCACGACCGAACTGATGGGAATCCGGTCCGCTTCCTTGTTGAGATTGGGAACAGTGAATGACGTCTGATACGTCCCGATGCGGCCGGTCTCGGCGTCGCGCGCCAGGAACTTGATAGTGTACTTTCCGGGCAGCAGCGTGAAACCGGTGTCGTACACGATGGGCCGCCGCGCGAGTTCCACTGCGGTCTGCTCGCTCAACTTGACGTTCACCTTATCGCGAACGTTGGTCATCGTGGTGCCAAACTCATTTTTCACTTCGCCGATGAAGTCGATCATCGTGTGCTCGGCGCCGCGCCGCTTGGCCAACGCTAATTCGCGCCCGGGAATCTTCACCACCACCGGGACAAAGTATTCGGCACGGTTCAACTGGAAGTAGTCGATCTCCATCGCGATCGTGAGTTCTGTGATGGGATCGGGCAACATCAGGGCATCCTCGAGTTGGCGCTCTTTGTCTGCGGCCGTGAATTTGGAGAATTGCTTCGCCGCGAAATAGCCCTGGCGGTAATCCAGTTTCGCCTCAACAGTCCCGTTCAGCGTGATGCGGATGCGCCGGAATTTGCCGTCCTGTGTTGTGTTGGTCGTGTAGTACCCGATGATGTAGTAACTCGAGATCGCTCTCGCCGCCTGCACGATACCTTTGGCAAGATCGTTGGAATCGAACATCGCCTTGCCGCCGGTATCGCTCGCCAGCGCATATAGCGTGTCCTGCGATTGCTGGAATTGCGTCGTGGCTGCAAACGCGCCCGCGCCGGAGTACATTCCGACGCCGCCCGGTGAGCCTTGAGTCGCGTCGCCGAGAGGCGGCGCGGCTACAAGTCCTCGGGCGTCCACCGGCCAGAAAGACACTCCGGCACGAATTGCTGCATTGACGGTCGCGCGCAATTGCGCCTGGTTGTTCAGCCCGTTCAGCCGGAGCCCGCTTCCGAAATACACCAGCGATTTCTTCTCACTCAGCCGCGCCAACATTGTCGCCGCTGTTTGCAGTGCCGCCAGTTGGCGGTCGGTGTTGAATATGTTGAATTCGCTGTCGTTCTGGCCGAAAGCAGCGCCCGTATCCGGAGCGCTGGCGTCGTCGGAGGATTCTTCAAAACCCTGGCCTTCGCCCACGATCATCGTTTGAAGAATACTGAGCAGGCGGTCGCTATCGGCTGTGAAATCCTGTAACACGTCCACCGCTCCGCCGGTATATCGCAGAATGGCAACCAGGTCGGCGGCGGTCATCTGAGTACGGATGAAGGTGACCGCCGCCCCGAGCGAGCGCGGTTGATCCGCGGGCGGCATGGCTGTCATATCGAAGTAGAGAGCGAGCAACCGCTGATCCTTGTAAAGCGTGGCACCAGGGCTTTCCGCCGAAATTTGCGTTCGTCCGAGTTTGTCGTAGATATGAATGTTCTCTTGTTGGGCCCTGGGAACCTCAGGAGGCGGGTCAGGTATTTTTTGATACTCGAAGACCCGGATCGACTGCGGCACGCCATCTTCGGTGATCGTGAAATCGCTGGCGTTGAGGCCTGCAATGGCGTTGCCGTGTTTGTCGTTGACTACGACCGTTTCAACCACCAACTGTGTTCCGGCCGTGAACGTGGCCACACTCGCGTTTTCGGACTGCGAGTTTTGCCCGACTCGTTGCGCGTTCGTAAGGAACGGCAGCAGAAGGAGTGCGACAAGGATCCGCATCGTCAGAACCTCAGGCGCAGGCTCATCTGCACGCTGCGCATCGCGCCGGCCTCCGCCGGTAATCCGAACTGTCTGCTGTTGACGGTCGTGGTCCACGAGGTGTAGTTGACGTGATTCAGAGCGTTGGTGGAATCGAGACGCAAGTCCAGATTCAGCCGGTCACCGATTCGAAATGTTCGCCCCACTGAGGCATTCAAAGTGAACTGCGACGGGCCGGTAATCGAGTTGCGGCCGGCATTCCCCCACGCTCCGGTCGCGGGGGCCGCGTAGGCATCGGGATTTATCGCGAGCCCGACCGGCGCGGCGTAAAGAGGCGCGCCCGTATAATCCGGGCGAATGGTTCCGGTAAAGCCGGTTCCTTCAACGGGCGCCAGGTAGATGGGCGTCTGCGGCAGTCCGCTGCCTGCCGTGATCTGGGTGGCGAAAGTCCAATCCTTGAGTGCCGATCCTTTCCAGCCGCCCAGCAGAGTGCCCCCGCCGAGGCCCATGCCGGTGGTGTACTGCATCTGAAACGCCAACAGATGTCGCTGATCGAAGGACGACAGCGCGCGTTCCGCCCGCAGGTCAAGCCAGTTCTGCGCGATCGTCTCGCCGGCGGCGGCTTGCGCGAGCTCGGAATTGCCCCCGGTGCCCATTGCGCCCGGAGGATTTTGGCGATCGTCCGAGTTAGCGGCGTTGCTCTGTCCGCCGAGCGAAGCCGCGTCGTCGATGGACTTCGAAAACGTGTACTGGAGAGTCGCGGTCAACCCGCTGCGCAACCTTCGCCGCACCTGTAGCTGCGCAGAGTGACGTGTCGAGTTGGCGTTTGACGTCAAGTAGACGAAGCCCCGCGGGCACGCGTCACAAGGGTCGGCGGCGCTGGTAGGAAAGGTATTGGGAAGGAACGCCTGCACACCGCGCGTTCCCTTAATGCCGAGATAGCTCGCCGTCATCTGAAGGGCGCCGGGCAGGTCGCGCTGAATGCTCAATTGCCAGTTCTGCGCGTACCCCGTGCGAAAGCCGGGATCGATTGCAAAAGTGTTTGCGCCGGACCGCGGCAAGAGCGTGAACGCGTCGGCCAGCGTAAACAGGTTCGTTGCGTAGTTCTCGAGACTGAAGGTCTTCGAAAGCGGAGGCTGCTGCGCCATTCGCAATGCAATCGATTCGTACACCGAAGTGTCGTAGTAGATGCCGTACCCTGCGCGAACGACGAGAGACGACGCCGCGACCGGACGCCATGCGATACCGATTCGCGGCGCCAAGTTGTTCTTGTCCGGATGCACCAGGGAGCGGGGATACGTGCGCCCTGTGACGAGCCCCGCACGATCGCCGGCGATTATCGGAGCGGCTGCCTTGAATTGCTCTACGATGTCGAGGTTGACCAGCCGGTCGTACAGTTCGGTGATCGGTGACCCGTACTCCCAGCGCAGCCCGGCGTTCACGGTCAGTGCGCTGTTGATTCTCCAGTCGTCGGCGAAATAGGCGTCGTACGCGGAGGCGCGGAGATATTTGTCGGCGTTGCCGAAAGCGATCGAAGTCGTCTCCGGAACTCCGAGCAAAAACGATGCAAAATCGGACCCGGTCAAAGCGCCGGTGAAGGCGAAGGTTCCGCGAGGGTCTTGCTGCGACAGGTAATTGAATTGTTGCCTGCGGAGGTCTCCGCCGAAGGTGATGTTGTGGGCGCCGCGGTTCCACAACAGCGAGTAGGAGAACCCGCCGGTCTGGTTCCGGTCGAATGAGTTCTGCCCGTCGGACAGGTTGGCCATGCCGCCGGCGAAGTTCAGGTTCGGGGGACCCCAATAGGCGGGCTCCTGATTGTTGCCTGCAATTTTCGCCTTCTCGGAAACGTTCTCGCGGCCGGCAAAGAAAGGCGTCGCGCGAGATGACAGGCGGCTAAACTGATACCCGAGATTCAGGAACCATCGCTGCCCGAATCGATGGACCCAGTTGGCGCCGCTGTTGATGCCCAGCAAGTCGGCGGTATCCAGAAATCCGAACAGGTTCTGGTTGTCCGATCGCACGCTTTGGAAAGCGAACCGGCCGAAGAGTTGGTCCTTTGGCCCCATCGTCTTTCCGATCCGCGACTGCAAAGCATCCTGATGCGTCGCATTGAGGATCGGGACCTGGTAGTTGTATTGACTGTTGCCGCTGAGATTCGGCGCGGGGTACAGATCGAGCAATGCGCGCGCCTGCGGGCTGATCCGATTCGAGGGAAGGACGTTGCCCGGGAACACGGTCCCCGAGAGCGGATCGATGATCGGTGTCGCGAAGATCCCGGCGCGCTGCGCAGCGTCGGGCACCAGCGCAGGTACTGTCGTCGCTTCGTTGTTGCGTGTCCATCGATAGGCGACGAAGAGATTGGGACCGTTTTTGGACAGGCGCGGGATCTGGATCGGCCCCCCGAAAGTGAGGACGCCGGTCATGCGGCCATAGGATGATTTCGGCGTGTTCTGGCCTGTGAGCGAATATGGCCTCGCATCGAGCGCCGAGTCACCGAAGATGATCCCGATGCCGCCGTTATACAGGCTGCGCCCTCCGAAGCGGTTATTGCCGAATGCGGGTGCTTGAGCGAAAGGCGAGGCGGCACCGTTGTTGACACTGCCGTTGATGAGGAACCCGTCCGCTGCGCGCTGCGCGAGATCGTCGTCCGGGGATTCGGGTGCGGCGGCTTGTGGCAACGATTCGGCGGGATGACGCTCGGCGGCCCGTACCGGCTGGGTTTCAGCCGCTGCAGGACGTTGGATATCGGCGCGAATTCGATCGAGCGGGAGCATCTGAAGATTCCACTTGTCCGCGGCCGTGCCAGGGATGACGACCTCCCGCACGAGCGGTGCAAAGCCGAACAACTCGATGTTCACTTGTGCCACCCCGTCGGGCACGCCCGCGATTGCGAAGTTCCCCAGTGCGTCGGTGACCGCGGCCGTCTTCTGGCTGTCGCGGGTCAACGTGACTACCGCTCCGGGTACAGGCATACCGTTGAACATCACTTGGCCCCGGTAGTCCGCGGCCAGCATCGCCAGCGCGCTGAGACTCGTAATCGCCGCGAGGTGGATCGGTCGGCGCATGCATCGCCGGATCATTGACAAAACTCCGCCTCCGCTTCAGTTCTCGGTAGGTTGTTGCTCGATGTGATCGACGACCAGCATCTCCATCGGGGCCTTCCGCGCCTCAAGCTTCAGTCCGTACCGCTGCACCGAATCGTAAATGGATCCGGCGCGCTCGGTCGGCGCGTCGGCCGGCAAGTGATCGCCGCCAGGAGCAGGCGCAGCCATCGGGCCAGGACCGGGACCGGGACCGGGACCCGGCCCTGGGCCAGGACCGCGGCCAGGGCCCATCATGCCCCGCATGTTCTCGGGCGCAAAGACGAGGTCGAAATCGTAGCGGCCTTGAATGCCCGTCATGTCGACCACCGGACGTTCCGAAAACCGCGAAATCATTTCGGCGAGCATGGCCAGAGTCGCCGATGGCGCCTTGAGGTGCGCACCCACTCCATCGACTTGCATCATCATTGCGTTGCGCGGCATCGGACGCCGATCGCCACTCTGCTCAGGCGCTGGACCCTCCTCAGGCTGCACCTCGGCGGGTTTCAATTTCGGGCCGCCCTTCCCCGGCACCAGCGCGTAGATGGCGTGCTCCTTCGTATCGCGGTGCAGGGTCAGCTTGAAACGTTCGGCCAGCAGCGCCTGAAGCATCTCCGGAATCTGGTCCTCGGACGATCCTGCCGGCAGCTTGGCGTCGATGTCGAATCGCTGGCTGCCCATCCAGTCCGGGCCCTGTATCTGAAACTCCTTGACGCGGAACGCGACGCGAATACAGTCCTTCAATGAGACATTCGAGTAGCGCAGCATGCCCGCGTCGGAGCGCATCATGATGCGCATCTGCCCCATGGGCATCGGCTTTGAAGGTTTGATCGACGCTACCTCAAACGCGAGCTTGGCGGAAGATTGCCCGGCGATCGCCGTACCGCACCACAGCAAGGTCAAGCACAGAGTCCACGATTTCATGATTCAATCTTGCGGCAGATTACATGTTTGGCGGGCAAATTGTATGTAAGGAATGTAAAGACGCCGTTCTAAACTGCTAACTTGTATCCCGCGCCTTTGACGGTCAGAAGGAAGCGCGGGTATCGCGAGTCGGCTTCGATCTTCTTTCGCAAGCCGGCGATATGGACGTCGACGGTGCGGCTCATCGTATCGCCGTCCAATCCCCAAACGTTTTCGAGCAGTTCCTCGCGCGTGACCACCGCGCCGCGCCGCTCCAGCAGGTACTCAAGCAAGCGGAATTCCACTGGAGAGAGCGGTACAGGCTTGCCGTCACGCAACAACTCATGTTTGCGCAGATCGATCCGCACGTCGCCGAACTCGGCGCGCTCGGGGCTCACCGCGGGGGCGCCGCCCGAACGGCGAAGCAGAGCCTCGATGCGTGCCATCAGTTCCACCGGTTCGCAATTCTTCTGAACGTAATCGTCGGCGCCAAGTTTCAGCCCGACTACGCGATCCACCACTTCGCCTCGCGCGGTCAGCATCAGCACCGGCGCGTTCACTCCATCGCGCCGCAAATCGCGACAGATATCGAATCCGTTCTTGCCCGGCAGCATCACATCGAGCACGATCAAGTCGAATGGATTCGCGCGAGCACTCTCGTATCCCGCGGGTCCCGTACGAGCCCATTCCACTTCGTACCCTTCGGATTCGAACCGGTCGATGGTGCCGACCGCGAATGCGGCCTCATCTTCGACGAACAGAATCCGGCGTTTCATACGGGCAGGTGCAATGTGAAAGTACTTCCGCGGCCCGGTTCGCTGGCGAGCGTCACACTTCCGCGGTGAGCTTCGGCGGCGCTGCGCACGAGACTCAATCCGAGTCCGGAGCCCGGAATCTGCGCCTCGATGGCACTTTTTCCACGGCAGAACGGCTCGAAGATCTCCGACTGGTCGGCGGCATCGATTCCCGCACCCCGGTCCTCCACGCTGATCTGAATTTCCTTTCCACCGGGGACGTGCCTCGCGCTGACCCGAATCCAGCGTCCCGAACCCGCATACTTCTGGGCATTGTCGAGAAGATTGTCGAAAGCGGTGCGGAGCAGTTTGGCATCACCCAACACCGGTGGCAGGTCCGGGCTGATATCCATCTGCAACTCGAAACCGCCGCGCGCGAGTTCTTCACGGCGCGCGTCCACTGCCTCGTCGATCAACCCGCGAAGGTCGATGTCGTTTTTCGCCGGGCGGCGCAAGCCCGAGTGGATGCCCGCGTATTCGAGTGTCTGCTCCACCATTGCGTTCAGGCGCTGGCTCTGTTGATGAATCAGTTCGCCATACTGCTTCACCTTGTCCGCTCCGGTCACCAATCCGTCTGCCTGATTGCGCGAGAGCATCGAAATTGCCGAAACAGGAGTTCGGAGTTCGTGCGAGACGCCTGCGACAAACCGGATCTTGCGCTCTGCCAGTTGTTGCACACGGCGCGCGCTGATTACCAAAAAAGCGACCGCAACCAGCACCAGCGCTTCCACGCCGAGGCTCAACAGAAGATTCTGCCGGCGGGTTTGTTCGAACGCAGCGGCGAGCGGCATGCCTTTGTGAGCAACCTGCAACTCCCAGGCTCCGGGTCCGAGGGTGCTCCAAAAATGCGACCCCTGACCGTCGACAATGGATTCCTCATGCTGAAAGAAGATTGTCGTGCTTCTGCGCGCGTCGCGGGGAGGCAGTCCGTTCGGCAACGGCAGCGCTGTTGGCCCCAGGAGAAAGAAGAAATTTTTCCGGACGTCAGGGGTCAGGGCGGCGCCGTAGATCGCGGATTGCGCGTTATCGCGCGGCACCACGGCAAAGTCGTAATCTCGTACGGCAGTGACGCCAAAGCTGTCGCGGATCAACTCTGGAAAAAGAGAAGCGCGCAAGTATTCGTCGTCCATTCGCGCGACGAAGCAGCGGTCCGGAATGCGGCTGAACCTCTTGAGGATTCGAATGCCGTCTGGAGTCTTGGTCTCACGGCTGTCGATATCAAATACGGGACTCACCAGGACGAGAGGATCGCGTTTCATCTGAGCGCCGCAATGTATGTTCGGGAACCAGTCCGGGGGTGCGGAACTGACGAAGCGTCCCTCCGGGCTGAGCCGAAGAACCCTCGACATTTCGTCCGCGGAGCTGTTGACGTAAAACAATTCGCCGATCAACCTCGGCACGTTCTGCAGCGGCTTCTTCGATCGGGCCGCAGTCTGGGCCTGCTCCTGCAGGAACTCGGCAGCACGCCCGGCGATCGCGTTGAACCTGGTTGCAAACAGCGAAGCCGCGGCGTCGAGGTGCTCCTTCTCCCTCTGCGCATCGGCGGCAGCGACTCGCGTTGACCATTGATACTGAACGGCCGCGAGCACGCCGAGCAACAGCATGAGCGCAGTCGAGACCCCAAGCAACGCACGCGAGCCGACCAGTCTGCCCATTTCCGCCATGATCCTAGTCAAATCATAAAACGGCTGCGCCGATTTGCGCGTGATTTTCGACGCGCACCCTTCGTGCGATTCGTGCGATTCGTGCGATTAAATAGTAGGGCCGCACCATGCCGAATCCGATACGATTTGCACTTATCCCGCTGTTTGCTGCCCTGTTAGCGGCGCAACCAGTCGCCATAAAGGTCGACGCCGCGCGGCCGACCGGCCCGCTGAAGCCGATCTGGAGCTATTTCGGTTATGACGAACCGAACTATACGTACATGAAGGACGGCAAGAAGCTTTTGTCCGAACTGGCCGCATTGAGCCGCGTTCCCGTGTACGTGCGAACGCACAGCTTGCTGGTTACGGGGAACGGCGAACCGGCGCTGAAGTGGGGTTCGACCAACGCTTATACCGAAGACGCGGCCGGACACCCGCACTACGACTGGATCATTGTCGATCGCATTTTCGATACGTACCTGCAGCGCGGGATGAAGCCCCTGGTCGAGATCGGATTCATGCCGGAAGCGCTGTCGGTCAAACCGGAGCCGTACCGGCATCACTGGGCGCCGGCTGAGAAGTACGGCAATATCTTCACCGGTTGGGCCTACCCGCCGAAAGATTATTCGAAATGGGCTGAGCTGATCTATCAATGGGTTCGCCACGACGTCGAGAAATACGGGCAGGCCGAAGTGGCCTCATGGCTATTCGAAGTATGGAACGAACCCAATATCGGCTACTGGCAAGGCACTCCCGAGGAGTATCAGAAGCTTTACGACTTCACAGCCGATGCGGTAAAGCGGGCATTTCCGTCCGCGCGGATCGGCGGTCCGCACTCAACAGGGCCGGCGAGTGAGCGCGCCGCGGCCTTCCTCCGTGCGTTCCTCGATCACGTGCTCCACGGCAAGAATTACGCCACCGGCAAAACCGGATCGCCGCTCGACTACGTCGGCTTTCATGCGAAGGGGAACCCGAAGTTTGTCGAGGGTACCGTCGTGATGGGGATCGAGAATCAGTTGCGCGACCTCGACAAGGGTTTCGAGATCGTGGCTTCGTATCCGGAGCTCAAGGGCAAGCCGGTGATCATCGGGGAGTCGGACCCCGAAGGCTGCGCAGCCTGCTCCTCGCGAGTGTATCCCCAGAACGCTTACCGGAACGGACTGATGTATTCGAGTTACACCGCTGCGATCATGCCGCGGCACCTGGACCTCGCGGCGAAACACGGAGTGAACCTGGCGGGCGCCGTCACGTGGGCCTTCGAGTTTGAGGACCAACCGTACTTCGATGGCTTCCGCGATCTGGCGACCAACGGTATCGATAAGCCCGTACTCAACATATTCCGCATGCTGGGCCTGATGGCCGGCGCCCGCCTTTCCATCGAGAACCCTGCGGCTGCGAATCTCGATGCAATGTTGGCGGCGGGAGTGAAAGAGAACGCGGATGTGCACGCCATGGCCAGCCGCGATTCAGATTCGGTATCGATTTTGATCTCGAATTACCACGACTCGGGCAAACCAGGACCTGACGCCACCATCGACCTGATGGTCACTGGACTTCCACAGGGCCGGTTACTGTCCGAACACTACCGGGTAGATAACGAACACAGCAATGCCTATGAGTTGTGGAAGCGGCTCGGTTCTCCGCCACAGCCTTCGCCCGAGCAGTACCAATCGCTCGAGAAGGCGGGTCAGCTGGCGCTGCTCGAGTCGCCCAAATGGATTAGTACCAAGAACGGAAACGCACAATTGCGCTTCAGCTTGCCTCGGCACGGAGTTTCGTTGGTCCGATTCAGTTGGTAACCTGGCGCCGTGAGCGCTGTTAAAGAAGCGCCCGAACTCCGCGCGAGACGCCGTCCGTCGCAATCCCATAGACCAGGTGCGACGCCAACGCGTATGCGTGGGTCGATGGCGGAGTATTCCGCGGCGACTCAGACAGATGCAGTAGCGGCACCATCACTTCGTCGGCTACTGCCCACAGGCCCGCGCCGAATGCGGTTCCGAATCCGGATCGCGCGGCCGGAACATATTCCGAAAGTACGCCATACAACATTCCGCTCGCAGTACCGAAGCCGTAATGTGCTGCGTTACCCGCCGTGGGCTTTTCCTCTTTCGTTAGTTGATGGCCCGCCACTTTCTCCGACAGCCACTCCGCCGCTTGAACCGTTCCAGGATCGGACTGCGGCGCGTGCGATTTCGACGGGTTCCCGTCGCCTCTTTCGTCCCATCCTTGTTTGGTAGCCGACAGTGCGGACTGAAACCCGGTCATGACCAGAGCGCCTACCAATCCTCCGGCTGCCCCTGCAAACAATGCTTTCCAAATATTCTGCTCGCCGTTTGTTTTGTTCATTCAAACACCTTCCGAGAGCGCCTCGAGCGCCCTTCTGTTGGTTAGATGGCCCTTGGACAGAAGGATTTTGACGCAACCTCTTTTTAATGGGAAGCATTTACTAAGTGACGGCATCCGTTCGCTCTGGGTCAGGTGTATCCTGGCCTTTCGGACGGAACCAGACGTGGCGGTATACTGAAGACGAGGGCGGGTTCGGATCCGCGCCTGGTGGCGCGGGACTTCGTGCGCGAAATCGGAAAGAGAGTCGGTCGGATGGTAACCGGTTGGAAAACCGTAGTTTTTGGTTGTATGTTGCTCGCTGGAGCGGCTCTTGGGCAAACGCCGCAGGCCGCAAAGAGCGGAAGTGGGACACCCCAGCCGAAGGTTGACAAATCTGCGGCCTATTACCACTACGCCCTCGGTCACCTGTACGCCGAATTGGCGGCCAGCTACAACAATCGTGGGGACTATTTCAATAAAGCGATTGAGAACTACCGGCTGGCTATGAAGGAAGATCCGAGCGCCACGTTCCTGAGCGAGGAACTTTCGGATCTTTACATTCAATCGGGCCGTCTGCGGGAGGCAGTCAGCGAGGCTGAGGACGTCCTGAAACAGAATCCGGACGATCTGAACGCGCGCCGCATTCTCGCCCGTATCTACGCGCGCTTGATCGGGGACAGCCAGCAAAACCGCATCGACGAGACGATGGTCAAAAAGTCCATCGAGCAGTATCAGAAGATCACCGAAAAGGAACCCTCGGATACCGACTCGTGGCTGATGCTGGGACGCCTCCAGAAACTCGCGCAGAATTCACTGGAAGCCGAAAAGTCGTACAAGAAGGCGCTCGAAAACGATCCCGACAACGAAGACGCCATGATGGGTCTCGCCATGGTCTATGGAGATCTGGGCGATACCAAGAACGCCGCGGATATCCTGAGGCGCGCTGCTGAAAAGAATCCGAGTGGACGCAGCCTTTCCGCGCTGTCCAGCGCCTACGAGCAGATGCGGGAGTACGGCCTTGCGGCCGAAACCCTGAAGAAGGCAATTGATGCGGCACCGGGCAGCAGTGCCGAGCTCAAGCGCGCCCTAGCCCGCGACCTGATGCTTTCCGACCAACTCGATGAGGCGCTGAAGGTTTATAAGGAAATCGCCGCCGAGGATCCGCGCGATGCCGAGCCACAACTTCGGATGTCGCAGATCTACCGGCAAAAACACGATTTCGCAAGTTCGCGTGCGGCCAGCGACAAAGCCAAAGAGATCGATCCCAACAGCCTCGAGATCCGTTACAACGACGTGAATCTGCTGGAGGCGGAGGGCAAGACCGCCGATGCCATCGATCGGCTGAAGGAGATTCTGGATTCCACCGCCAAGAAGACCTACACCACTTCGGAGCGCGGGAATCGCGTCGTTCTGCTGGAACGGCTCGGCTCGATGTACCGCGCCAACGATCAGCCGGCTCGCGCCATCGAGACCTTTCGCCAGATGTCGGAAGTGGATCCGGATATGGCGTCGCGGTCAGCTGTTCAGGTGATCGAGACGTACCGCCTGGCCAAGGACTTCACAAAGGCGGAATCCGAGGCAAAGGCGGCTGTCGCGAAGTACCCAAACGACAGGTTGGTGGGAAGCGTGTATGCTTCGGTACTCGCCGATGCCGGAAGGTCGGATGCGGCGATTGCTCAAATGAAGAAGCTGTTGGCCGAGAAACCGGACCGCGATACCTGGGTGAGCCTGGCGCAAGTATACGAGAAGGCCAAGCGGTTCGACGAGATGGCCAACGCGATCGATGAAGCCGACAAGCTCTCCCAGACTCCCGATGAGAAGCAGGGGATTCTGTTCCTGCGCGGCGCGATGTACGAGAGGCAAAAGAAATTCGACGAGGCTGAATCGGCATTCCGTAAGCTGATCGATCAGGATCCCGACAATGCCGGCGCGTTGAATTATCTGGGGTACATGTTTGCAGATCGCGGGGTGCGCCTCCAGGAAGCGCTGCAGCTGATTACCAAGGCCCTCGACAAAGATCCGGGTAACGGAGCCTATCTCGACAGCCTGGGCTGGGTCTACTATCACCTCGGCCGCTACGATGAGGCCGAAGAACAGCTCAAGCGGGCGCTCGACAAGACCGGTCGGGATCCCACAGTACACGATCATCTGGGCGATGTGTATTACAAACAGGGCAAGTTCAAAGAAGCGATCTCCCAATGGGAGGCTTCGCTGAAAGAGTGGGAATCCTCAGCGCCGTCTGAGCACGAACCAGCCGAGATTGCCAAGGTTCAGAAGAAGCTCGAAGGCGCCCGTGTCCGTTTGGCAAAGGAAAACTCTTCCTTGCCAGTTAAACCCTGAACATCGTCTTTGACATTTATGGATACCAGCGGGAGCCTTTGCAGCTCCCGCGTGCCGTTGTGTAGCGCCGTTAGTAAGTAGCTGGCGAAAGCTTTTTTAGAGTTTGTCGTCTAACTCTCGGAGGATCAATGCGCTGCGTGATGGGCCGAAATTGTGTAGTTCCTGGCGCCGTTACAGCCACGCCTTGCGCGTTACCTGAAGATGGCGAGTCGCGGGCCGTGCGCGCCTTCGCCGCCATGCCAGATCACAATTTCGAAAACGAATGCCCCATCGATCCGTTTTACCCATAAGCGTATTCCTAATTGCGATTCCCGGACTTCGTGCTCAAACCGCCGAGGTTCAAACCCGCGCGCAAGAGATCGACGCCGAGCGTACCGCGCGGGCTAAATCACTGACTCCGGAAATCCCCACCAACGCTCAACGCTGGTTTGACCGGGCCGAAGACATAGCAGATCGCGTCTTCGGTAATACGTCGGGATTCCGTCCGGTCATCGGAGGACTCGCTACCGGCTCAGGATTTGCGGCCGGTCCCGAGTATTACCGGCCGGATCTGGCCAACGGCAATGTCGTGTTTCGTGTTTCGGCGGTGGGTTCGTTTCGTCTGTACGAGCGCGCCTCGGCGGAACTGGCTTTCCCACAACTCGCCAATGGCCACGCGTTTGTGGAACTTGGCGCCGTTTATCGCAACTACCCGACTCTCAACTATTACGGGCCCGGGCCGGATTCCCAGAAAGATGGCAGAACGGACTATCGTCTCGAAGACACCAACTACACGCTAACCGCCGGTGTGCGGCCAACGCGGCATCTGCGTCTCGGAGTGACAGGTGGCTACCTTCGGGTGAATATCGGGCCTGGAACGGACGAGCGCTACGCATCGACGGAGACCGTCTACTCACCCGCCGTCACACCAGGAATCGACCGGCAGTCGGATTTCCTACGAGGCGGTCCGTTCCTGCAGTTCGATTATCGCGATCACCCCGGCGCTCCCCACAAGGGAGGGAACTATATCGTCAGCTACATCTACTACGACGACCGCAAGCTCGACCTCCACAATCATCGCAAGCTGTACGCCGAAGCTCAGCAATACATTCCATTCTTCAACGAAAAGCGTGTGATCGCGCTCCGCGCAAAGACCGAATTGAGTTATCGAAACACGAATCAGATAATTCCGTTCTATCTGCAACCGGTTCTGGGTGGCTCCGACGATCTTCGAGGGTTCCGCCCTTTCCGCTTCTATGACAACAACCTGATGGTTATGAATGGCGAGTATCGCTGGGAGGTGATGACCGGGTTCGACATGGCGGTGTTCGCCGATGCAGGCAAGGTGTTCCACCGGCACGCCCAGCTCGACTTCGCCGATCTCGAGACGTCGTACGGATTCGGGCTCCGCTTCAAGAGCCGCACTTCAACTTTCATGCGTTGGGACGTCGGGTTCGGCAGGGAGGGATTTCAGATTTGGATAAAGTTCAACAACGTGTTCTGACCGCGGTGTTTGCTGCGGGTACGGCCCTTCTTGCCGGTTCGCCGCAGCGCGCCTTGCACTTCTATCCTGACGATCCGTTGTGGAAGATGCCCAAGCCGCTCGCTGTGGACCATCCGAAGCACCGCGCCATCGATCAACTGTACGATTTCGTCATCAACTCGGTAGCCACGCCTGGCGAGAAGCAGTTGCCGGCGGCATTGATCCCCGCACAGGATGTCAATACTCTCGGCGAAGTGCCGGATGGACTCTGGTATACGAACCGTCACTACTGGCACCCCATGAGCATCGCCGATCTGCGCCGCGGGCCTGACAAGGGCAACGAACCGGTGGGACCATTCCGCGTAGTCGGAGCCAAGTCCGAAGGCATCACTCCCGGATTTCAGCTGATGGATGCGCGAGGACGGCGCTACCTTTGCAAGCCCGATCCGATTTCGAATCCGGAAATGGCCACCGCCGCCGACGTCGTCAGTTCCAAGTTCTTGTACGCCCTCGGGTACAACGTGCCCGAGAACTACATCGTCTACTTCCGCCCGGCGGAACTGACTATCGATCCGAAGGCGAAGATCCGGCCTACCGGCGGTCGCGAGCGCCGATTGGTGCGCGCCGACCTGGACCGGATTCTCGCAATCATGCCGCGCGACAAAGAAGGTCGCTATCGCGTGATGGCCAGCAAGTTCATTGAAGGGACGGGTGTCGGGCCGTTCGAGTGGATCGGCACGCGGGCTGACGATCCGAACGATCTCTACAAGCACGAGAACCGGCGCGCGCTGCGAGGTCTGTACGTATTTTGCTCGTGGGTGAACCACACCGACGTGAAGGCGAATAACACTTACGATACGGTCACCGAGTTCGAAGGCGTCCGCGCGATCCGGCACTTTCTCATTGACTTCGGCGCCAGCCTCGGAAGCGATTCGGACGAGCCGAAAAACGCGCGGTTTGGACACGCCTATATGATCGAAAAGAATAAAGGCGTTCTCGGAAAGATGTTCGGTCTGGGACTGATCTCGCCGGATTGGGAGCGGGCGGATTTCCCCCATCTGAAAGCGGTAGGGCATTTCGAATCGAAGACGTTCCACCCGGACACGTGGACTTCGAACTATCCGAATCCTGCCTTCCTCAATCGGCTTCCCGACGACACCTTCTGGGCTGCTAAGCAGGTGATGGCGTTTACTGAGCCCGAAGTTCGCGCGATGGTTGAAACCGGCCAGTACTCGAACCCGGAAGTTGTGAATTACATCACGCGAACACTGATGGAGCGGCGCATGAAGATCGGCCAGACTTTCTTTGCCACGGTGCTTCCGCTCGACCGCTTCGAGGTACGCAACGGCGAGTTGGTGTTCGATGATCTGGGTGCGAAATACGGCATTACGCCGGCACGCCGGTACAGGATCGTCTGGTCGAAGTTCGACAATGCAACGGGTGCTCCCAGCGGGAGCGCAGGCGCGGAAAGTCCCCGTGTCCCGCTCGGAAGCGATATCGTGGTTGCAGAGATCCGCACTGCGGGGGAGGTCGGAAAAACCGTATCGGTTTTTGTGCGGGGCGGAAGGGAAGTCGTAGGTATCGAGCGTTCGTGGTAAGACTCTCGGCTGCTGGTATCGTATTGCTTGCCGTCGCGGGTATTAGTCCCGCCCAAACGTATTACAACTACGTAGGCAACCTCGGGCCGGATTCGGTCCTGCTCGCCTGGGGAACCGCGGACGGGCACAACACCATCGGGCGATCTTCGCCCTCGCTGGGTGAGGCGACGATTCGCATCGCCAGCCGCACCCTGACATCATCGCTGAACTACGTGGTTGTCGGCGATTTGCAACCCGACACCGATTACCCGTACGAGATCGACTTGGGCGGCAAAGCCGTCGGACACGGAAGTGTCCGCACATGGCCGGCGAAGAGTACAAGGCTGGCATTCTTCGTCATCGGCGATTTCGGGAATGGATCGAAAGCTCAGTATGCCATCGCCGACGCGATGTGGAAGGAATTCGAGCGGCGGCAGAACTCGAATGCTCCGATCCGCTTTGTGCTTACCGTAGGGGACAACGTCTACGGCGATATCTCGACGATCCTCTTCGGTGTCCGCCACACCGGCGATGACGACGCCGATTGGGCGCGCAAATTCTTCGAGCCCTACAAGCCGTTGCTTGCCCGCATCCCGTTCTACCCGACGCTCGGCAACCACGACGGAAACGAGACGGAGCGCCAGGGAGATCTATCCGCCTATCTCGACAATTTCTTTTTTCCAGCGGACAAGCCAGCGCGCTACTACAGCTTTCAGTTCGGAGATCTGGCCGAGTTCTTCGCGCTCGACAGCACGATGAACAACGAAGACGGTCCGCCGCGATCCGCCTGGCAGGCCAGCGGCCCGCAGTTTCAATGGATGCAGCGAGCGATACCCGCCTCGAAAGCCCCCTGGAAAATCGCTTACTACCATCACCCGGTTTTCAATGCGGGTCCCCGTCATGTAGCGGCACTTCACGACCTCGCCCACTGGCTCGATCTCTTCCAGCGCTCCGGGGTCGAAGTGGTTTTCAATGGACACGAGCACAACTTTCAATTCAGCAAGGTAGACGCTCTTTCCCGGGGCATTCAGTTTGTGACCAGTGGAGCCGGAGGAGAACTGCGATCCGGCAACGTGGAACGTAAGATGTCATCTGCGAACATTCAGGGTTGGGCGCCGATGCACAACTTCTTGGTGGTCGAGATAAATGACAAAACTATGACCATCACGCCGTTGGGTTTCAATGAAGTCGTCGTGCGCGGCGCGGACGGCGGCGTGATCAAGATGCCGATTACAGTCCGGCTTCCTTAGTCGGGTCGCTCCGTCACTTGCCCGCAGATCCGAAGAGCTGCGATCGGAGTTGCACAAAGCGGCGAAACGCCGATGTCGAGAACAGCGCATCATCCGATCCGCCGAGTGGGATGAAGTACCGGTCGAGGAGCGGCCGGGCGGCCTGACGATCGCCAGAGGCAATCAACGACCACGCATACAGGGTCCTCGCTTCACCATCGTTTTGGGCCGCTGTTTTCTCGTAGATCGCTTTCCACAGTTGAACCGCCTGTGAGAACCGTTTATGAAACACGGCGCCGTATGCTTGAGCGAGCTGGGCAATCCCAGCGTCCATCTCGCCCGGCGGCGCATCCGTGGTCGCTTGGCTCGCACGTTCCAATACGGTCGCCATCCGTTTCACGACGGCGCCCTGCGCCCGGTTCAGGGCGCGGGCGGCCAAGTCCGAGCCTCGCGACAGATCGCCGCTATCGAGCGCCCATAATGCGAGGTGGCATTGCGCATACGCCGCGATTTCCGTGTTCGGGGACTCGGCCGCGGCTGTAGCGAGGGGTATCGCTTCGTTTTCACGGCCCGTGACATACAGCCACTGTGCTCTCCGAAGCGAGGCCATCGGATTTGCCGGTCCTCCGGTTCCCGTTTCGAACTGCCGGAACAGTGCATCCGCCGCTTCCAGGTTCCCTTCCATGTAGCGCGCTTCGGCGGCCTTCAACACCTCTCGCAGCGTTTGCGGCTGAGAGTCCGACTTGCGGGCCTCGAGGAAGTAATTGGCCGCATCGCCAAACCGGCCCGCGAAGAAATGGACCTCACCCAGGGAGTCGAGCGGATTCACAGCGTTCGGTTGCAGGCGGCGATAGCGTTCGAGCGCATCGCGTGCGCCGTTCAGGTTGCCTGCGTACGACTGTGCGTAGCCCAGTTCGTTCAGTAGTGCGGCGTTGTCGGGCTCGATCGCCAGGGCGTTTCGGTACATGTAGACGGCAGAATCGTAACGACGTCGTGCCAGCTCCGTTTCAGCCACCGCACGAATGGCGTTAGCGTCTGTCGAAACCAGGCGCGACATCGCCATGAGCGCTTCGCGGCGCTGAGTCGGGTTCTGGCGCAAAGCCGATTCCACCAGCTCCATCCGGGCGCGGTCAAGATCCGTGAACTCGCTGAGCCTTTCGTCGGCACGTTTCGCGACATCGAGGGCGCGCTGACGATCGCCGCTGGAGGCGAAGTTCTGTGCTAATTCGACATAGGCCGCGCCAAAGTTCGGATCCGCTTTGATCGCGTCTTCGAGAAGGGCCGCCTTGCGGCCGGGGTCGCTAGCGGAAATCGCCTGGCCCCAGTCACTGAGCGCTTTGGCGCTGTTGGAACCAAATGGCCGCGTGCGTTTATCAATCTGTTTGGCGATCGTGCCGGGAGCCACCGAAAGAGGCTGGCCTGTGGCATGAATATCGACGACGTCGACGTTGCGGACCGTCGCGAGGTCTTCGACAACGGCGTGCAGATCGAATTGATCGCCGCGCTTCTCGAAGTAGCCCTGCAAGACTCGCGCCGCACCGGACCGCCTTGCCGCGCTCAGATCGTCGGCAGGATAGGGATAGATGGTTACGGAGGCACTCAACTGCTCGGCGAGAATAACGGCGATGGCGCGGCCCATCCAATCGAGCGAAGGGTCAGAGGTCAGATTCTCGAACGGCAATATGGCAAGCCGCTCGATCTTGCGTTTCTCTTCACGGCGGCACGAGGACGAGAGCGCCGCAAATGCGAACGCAACCAGGAGTACCGAAATCCGCAGCCTCAGAGAACCCTCTGTTGACGGGCCATCAGTTCCTGGAACTCCGGTAAGTCCTTTAGGCCGGCGAACTCCGGATCGTCAAGAATCTTATCGCGATCCTTGAAGCCCTCTTCGAGCGCCTTCCGGAGGTAGAGCAGGGCCCGGTCGTTCCTCCCGGCTTTGGCGTAGAGCTTTGCCTGGTAGTAGTGGAATTTCGCGCGCTCCTCGACGGTGCGCTCCTGCAACAATACTCCCGCTGAACTACGATGCTCGAAGACTTCCGGATCGAGCGATAGCGCCTTTTCATAAGAGGTCATCGCCTCCTTATAGTTCTTTCGGGCAAAATAGGCCGTGCCGAGATTGCTCCAGATGGAAGCGGACATCGGAGCCTGGCGAAGCGCTTTCTTGTACTGACCGATGGCTCTCCGGTAGCTCTTCTGGGCGTAGTAGACCGTCCCGAGGTTATTCAACGCTTCGGGATACCGCTTGTCGAGCTTGAGGGCGCGTTTGTAATATTTCTGCGCCGTGTTGAGCTCGAGCATCTGGTGATAGGCAATGCCGGTCTTGTTCACCAGAACGGCGGTTTCGGGCATGGATTTATATGCTTCGATGGCTTCGCGATACATTTTGCGAGCCATAAAGATATCTCCCCGGACTTCCGGTGTCACCGTGTTCGGTGGCGGGGTAGTTGGCGGAGTGGTTAGTCCAGTCGTTCCCTTCGTGTCAGGTTTGAAGTTGCTGGCCGGAACCTGTGGCGGCGCGGGTGGCGGGTCCGCGGACTGCCCGAACGCGGGTAGCCCCATCGCCAGCACGAGTGCTGATCTGATCCATCTAACGGAAACCATGGTGGGCCTCCCCCTGCTTTCTTACACTATAACGCCCGTGATGAACGGGCACCAGCCTATATTCATACGTGCGAAAAGCCCGAGGGTTCCGGATTTCTGGCTGGTTCAACCCCATGACGGTGCGCGTTCATTCATTCTGTTTGTTCAACGGGCAGGGAAGGGAGGCCGGAGGTGTACAATCTGTCATGGTCCGCCGGTTCAAACTGCTTCCAATTTTCTGCGTTCTCTGCGTCCTTTCGGCATACGGCGGCGAATGCTTCAACACGAACACGCCATACCTGAGTTTCGCAATCGAATCATGGACAGCCATCAAAGAGGCAATCCGCCGGGTGCAGGCGCAGGCGTCCTCGCTGGGAGCAAGCGACAGGCAGAGGATCGCGGCGGTGAATGCGTCGGTCGTGCAACTGCAATCTGAAAAAATGGCGTACATCGCGAAGCTGAAGCGGTTTCAGACCGACCAGATCACGGCTGCCGAGGTGAATCCCGCCACGCAGAGCATGATGGATCTCGTCCAGGACACGATTCGCAAACTGAACAATCTGGCGGCGCGGGACGCAGACGTTTCGACCAGTGACGCGTTCAAGCCGTTAGCTGACGCGCTGGTCCAGTTGCGAGAAGCCAAGAGCCAGCTTTGCCAAGTAAAGGACCCGGGCAGCCGCGAGCGCGGGTTGAGCAGTGTCATAGAGGCTCTACAGAAGGAGGTCAAGACGATAGATGAGGTGCAGCCGGCGCTCGCCAAACTTGCCGTCGTGCCGCATTAACGCAGAAACCGGTACCCGATGAAGGCAACGACGAAGATCAGGGCCCACCCCACAAAGACCACTGGCTGATCGTTAATAAGGCCCGCTACCGCAACGAGGGTCGCCAGAACCGAAATCCATCCGAGCACCGACCGCGCGAGCCGCCGGAGGTGGCCCCGATCCCTCCGGCGCAAACCTGTCGCGGATTCGAGTATCCGTACGAGGTTCTCGAAATCTTCATCGAAATGCGTGTCGCGTAATTCTGCGGCATTCTGGGAACTGAGGAATGCCAGGTCGCCGGGGAGATCATCGGCCGATGGCATCCTCGCTCCAGCCACCAGCACCGGGATCAAGCGAGATCCATGATCCCGGGCGCAGAGGATCTCGCGCCGCACCCAGTCAGTTTGGTCATCGAGTCTCCGGATTCCACTGGCGTTTTGCGCTGAGAGCCAAGACGATCCCACCAACACGAGCACTACGCGACAGCGCCTGACGGTCTCTTCGATGGTCGTTGGAAATTCGTCACCCGCTTGGATACTTCTCAAATCGAAGAAGACCGATTGCTTACCCAGTGCGGCCTCGAGCCGCTGGCCGATTTGGCTGGCGTACGGGAAACTGTCCTCGCGGCGATAATTGATAAAGATGACCGGCTTCATGGAAGCGTCAGATCCGACGCATCGAGAAATGTTACTACGAGCCGAGTTTGGGCTGCAGCAATCAGTGGCGGTGTTGCGGGCTCGGACCCCCGCGAATCTCGCAATGCTGAACTGTCCGACAAATCGATATCTCCGTCTCCCCTCTCCAACAGCGCAGCGATCTCCTGCTTCTGTTGTTCCTGGTCAGAGAATCGCTTCAGCATAGAGCTCCATTTCACGGCGCGTTGCGCGGCGGGCGGAGATAACGCGCGCAACCGGCTCCGCCCCTAGATCCAAATACGCTCGTTATTTCGATAACTTTTATTATGTCTACTTCTTTGCGACGTCGAAAAAAAGGCCTGATCTGGCCGAACTCCTCAGATCAGGCCTTGAGGGAAGAATCGTAAGCTAGGACGCTAAACTCGAAGAGGATCCCCTATCGGCGATGTCCACCGCCGCCACCGCGGCTTCCGCCACCACCACCGCCACCGCCGAAACTGCGACCGCCACCACCCCCGCCGCTGTAGCTTCGGCCGCCACCGCTGAACCCGCCACTACTCATCCGGGAGCCGCCGCCGCCATAGCTGCGGCTGCCGCCGCCAAAACTTCCGCCGCTGCTCATGCGAGGTGAGGACATCCGGGGTGACGACATCCCTCCGCCGCTCCAACCGCGCGACTCAGATCGCGGCGCCGACATCATCCCGCCTCCACTGTTGCTGAAGCGCGAACTCCCGCCCGATGGACGCTCCCGCACGATCGAGGGATTGATGCGCACCGGTTCGCCGGTCCTCGAAGATTCGCTCATCCGCGATGACGGGGCCCGCATTTCTTGTCGCGGACTCATATCGAGGTTCGAGCGACCACCCGGCTGCGCGGAAAAACTCCTGGAGCTTTCGTTTCCGGCACTGCTCCCAAACCGCTGCCACGTGTTGTCGCTGCGGTCGCGCCCGGATGGCCGTGAACTCGGCTCTGCACGTCCACCGCCAGCCCCCGGGGTGGACCGTTGCATCGATGGCGAGCTTTGTTGTTGCCGCTCGATGCCCGGCGTGGTGCGCTCCATTCGGGGCTGGGTCTGCATCTGGCGCCCGCCTGGATCGCCAAACCGGCGCCAGTCGCCCCCAGATGCGCCGGTGCTGCCGCGCTCCATTGAAGGCCGGCTTCCCTGCACCTGGCCGGGCGATCTTCCGGCCTCGCCACTCGGTGTAGCTACGGCTTCACGCCTGTTGCCCGCCGGGCCGCCGAACCGCCGCCAATCGCCTCCGCGCGCGCTGGCCCCAGGGGCCGCCTGGCTCGATACCCCTGGTCGCGAAGGCTCGACGGCTCGGGACTCACCGGCACGCCGCCAACCGCTGCTGGAACCCGCCTGTCCCGGGCTCTCCATGCCCCGAACATCTCCACCGCGACTTGGATTTACCCCCGACGCCTCGTTGACGCGGCGCCATCCACCCGCATTGTCGCGTCCTGCCGGAGCCTCGTTGCCACCAGATCGAAGCCCCGATGCGGAACCTGAACCATTGCTGAAGGTTCTACGGGCAACCTGATCCATTGTTTGTCTTTGTTGATCGAACGATACGCGCTGAATTCCGGTCGCTCCCACTCCGCGATGGCTGGAAAAGAAGGTGCGGTTCTCCGCCACGCGAGGCAGATTCCCCGTTCGCACCTGCCGGTCCGCCAAACGCAGGCTGTTGTGGTCGGGAGTCAATGGCAGTACTCCTCGCACCAAGCCCGCATTCCTCAGATGACCCGCGTCCGCGTGTACGATGTCGGCGTTGGTGATTCCGCGGCGGCCGAAGACGTCGCTGTTCACACCGGTTATTCCATTCGCGATGCGGGCATTCCGATACGAGCCGTACACGTTCGTGTTGTGCACGATGTACGTATTGTTAAAGTACCCGCCGCGTCCATAGCCGCCATACCAACGACGCCCGTACCACGGGTAGAAAGTCTCGTAGGGAGCGAGCGGCACCCAGCCGATATTGCCCCATCCAAAGCCGACGCCTGCCCGGAAGCCGCCATAGTTGCCCCAGCCGAAGAACGCCACCAGCGCCGGTCGCCAGTAGTGATGGCCGAATCCGCCCGGCCACCAACACCAACCGTACGGCGAAGAATAGAACCAACGGCCATAGTGATACGGGGCCCAACCCCACGGGTCGTAACTGACCCAGGTCCAACCGTAGTAGTCCACCCAAGCCCATCGCCCGTAGCGGTACGGAGCCCAACCCACCGCGACGGTCGGTGACCAGACGTTGCCATAACCCGCAACATTCACCCATCTACCGTAACCGTCCAGGTCTTCGGCGCCGTATACGTCGGAGGAAACGTACTGATAGGACCGCGAGCGCTCCAGGTCACGGTCGCGCGCGTCGCTCCAGCGGTCCCACTCGTCGTACGGAATCGCCGCGACGATCTGATACTCGGGGTCGGACGCGGAACCGCGCGCCATCATCGTCTGCCCGGTTCGCAGACGTTCCGATCCACGCGGCGTAAATATCTCGGCCTCCCCATTGCGAACAGTAATTTCCGACGAGCCGTCCTCGCGCACCGTCACGCGGTAGACCCCTCGACGGGACGGGCGGACGGAGACACTCGGCGTGCTGATTTCAACATCCGCATTGGTGTCGCGGAGAACCCGGAAGGTCGCCGTGCCAACGGCGACCTGCAGTTGATATCTCTTCTGTTCGAGATCGGTGAACCGAACTTCCGTATCCGCACCAAGGCGGACCATGTTCGACCGGTCGAACTGAACTTCTGCGCGGGAACTTGGACCAGTCAACAGCCGGTCAGTCACTACTAACGGGGCATTAATTGCCGCAGCGATCAGATCGCCTGAGTCGCCCCGCCGAACCGATACTTCTCCGTTGATGACGGAAACACGTGCGACTCCCTGGCCGGGAGCGTCCTCTTCCGGCTGCGCCGGTTCAGTCTGCGCCGCCAGGGACAGGGCCATCGCACCGATCATCAGGAAATAGGCCCAACAACTCATAAATCCGTCTCCTTCCGCGCGAACGCTGGATGTGCACGCCGCTGGCCAACCGGCAAATCGTTGTCTCTCAGTGAATTCCGTTATTATGGTGCTCTGAAAGCGATGGCTGAAAACCACCACCATGATTGGAAAGCATCAGCCAGAGTCTCGGGGCTGTACTCTAGGCCAATCAAGTGGACCGCTCCCCTTCTGCTTATCTTTATTGTGATCGGATTCCATTGGCGTCTGGTTCTCACGGATCAGTTCACATGGCTCGCGTCCGACGATCTTTCCGCTCAGGTGCTCCCGTGGTTTCAATTCCAGGCTTCTGAATGGCATGCCGGGCGACTTCCGCTGTGGGATCCGTACTCCTGGGGCGGTCAACCACTGCTGGCACAAGCTCAGCCGGGCTCGGCAAATCCCCTGAACTGGCTTGTGTTCCTCGCTCCCCTGAAGCACGGTTGGGTGCGGCAATCGGTCCTCAACTGGCATTACGTATTGATTCGAGTCCTGGCGGCTCTGTGTTTCTATTGGTTCTGCCGCGACCTCGGCAGGAGTCGTGCCGCTGCGATCATCGCATCCACCGTATACGGTGTCGCGGGATATCTTGCTTCGGTGGGTTGGCCGCAAATGGTGACTGGGGCCGTCTGGGCACCTTTAGTTCTTTTATTTCAGTTTCGTGCAGCACAGAATCTCAAGCGTATCTCGAATACTATTTTCGCGGGCTTCTTTCTGGGCTTGATGTGGCTCTCGGGACATCATCAAGCCCCAATCTTTCTGTCACTTGCCGCAGTAATATTCTGGATTTACATCATATTTACCAGGCCAACATTTAAGACCTGGATTGCTTGTGTCGCCACCGAGTTCGGGCTGGCTTTCCTTGTCGGCGCCCTACAGATTCTGCCGGCGCTCGAATATGGGCGGCGAGCCGTGCGGTGGGTGTCCCTGCCCCAGCCTATACACTGGGGCTCAGCGGTACCTTATGTTGTACATGAGAAATTCGCAATCAAGCCACTGTCCTTACTGAGCTTCTTCATCCCGGGAACGGATTCAAACATGAATCCGATGATCGGCATCCTGATGTGCAGCCTCGCCGGCATCGGGCTGTATCTCGGCTGGCGCGAGCCGCGGGTGCGATGGCTGGCCATGTTCGCACTCGGTGGAGTGGTCTTCGCGCTGGGATCGGATAGCGTCTTCCACGGAATCGCCTACGCGACGATTCCCCTAATCGAGAAGGCGCGGGTACCCGCCCATGCGCTTCTTCTGTTCCATCTTGGTGCGTGTGCGCTAGCGGCCTGGGGTATCGATCTCTTCTCTACTCTTACGCGCCGCGCCGCTGGCTTCGTTTCGTTGGGGCTCGGCACCTTCGCGCTGTTTCTCGCGGCCACCGGCCTCGTTCTGTTCCTCGCGCGGACGCTGACGGTTAACAGCGATACGCGTTTCATGATCACCGCTTTCGTAGCATTGGTCGCCGCTATACTGCTGTGGGCATTCTGGAATAGAACGCTCAGTCGGGCCACGGCGACCGCCGGGTTGCTGGGATTGATCCTGCTGGAAATCGGGACGGCCGCCGAGACAAATTTCGTTGCGTATGCGCAGACAAACCGGACCGCCAATCTTCGGAAGATGGCCCAGGACGCCGACGTTATCGACTATCTGCGCAAACAGCCCGGCCAACCCTTTCGAATCGACTACGACAGTGAAGCAGTGCCACACAATATCGGCGATTGGTGGGGCGTCGAGACCTTCTATTCATATGTAGCGAGCGCGCCCGACATCGTCTGGAGCAACGATCCGTACAGTACGCGAATGCAGGAACTTCTCGGGGTCCAGTATTATTTCGGAACGAAGCCAATTCGCCCCGATCAGGTGGAAGTATTCACGGCGGCCAGCGGCCGCAAACTGTTCAGGAACCCGTCCGCATTCCCGCGCACATGGGTGGTGCATCGTGTCACGAACTCCGCCGACTCCGGCATGAACTTCGCCGAGGAGGCAATGGTGCAAACAAGTTCCCTGCCCTCCCTCCAATCGTGTTCCGGCGACACGGTCCGTATCGAGACGCACCTTCCAAATGAAGTAAGGCTGCGGGCGAACATGCAATGCCGGGGATTGATCGTGCTGAGCGAAACCGCCTTTCCGGGATGGAGAGCAACCGTGGACGGAACGCAGCGCCCGATCATCACCACAGACCACTTCCTGCGGGGTGTGGTTGCGGACGCTGGGAATCACGAGATCGTCATGCGCTATCGTCCGGCTTCGGTCCTGGCCGGAGCGGCATTAACGGGTCTCGGAACACTGCTGGCGCTATTCGTTGCTGTAGTTCGGCCGAAGTGGTGAAATCGAACCATGGACATCCGGCCGGTGGGACTCGGCCCTGCTGATGCAGGGGTGTCGAGGGCTCAAGGCCAGATCGCGCCGCTCAAGAGTTCGGCCGCGGCTGAGATCCTGCTACGGTCTCAACTTCCGCTTCCGGACATTGCCGCAGTCGAGCTCGCCGGATTGTCTGAGCCAGATCTGGCGCGCCTCGGCGCGATCATCGAACGCCCGCTGCCCGAGAGTGTGATTGCGCGTGTCGAAGAATTATCGAATTCGGCATCCCAGTCGGCAACGTCCGGCGACGTCGCTCGTGCGATCTCGCTGGTAGGCGAGTTCGTGAAACTCGATCCCCGCCGCGCGGACACCGTAGCAAGTGAACCTGCATTCCAACCAATGCGAGCAGATCTCGAGCGCCTGCTCGTCCAACTACGTGAAGTCGCGAAGATTGATGCCGAGGCGCACGTTGACCGCGCTGCTCAACTGCTCAAGGAGACGGGAATCACGAGAATTGCGGAATGGGATGCGCCTGCGGAGACCGTGCTCGGTGTCGCTTCGCATTTGATCGAATACGGCACCTACTTCAACTGTACGAGTGGGACTGAACTGGCCCGAGTGGTCGCCGAAAACTGTAACGCACCGCGGACGGCATCGCGCTCTGGCATTGGTCTCTCCTATCGATTCGTCGAGCACACCCGCAAGTTGTGGAAGCACGCGCCACTCCTGGTGCTGCTTCTCGGGTGGTTAGCGTTGGGACTCGTTGTAGGAGGCACGGCAGCACTGACGCGCAGTTCCCTCCCCCGGCTCACGGAGTTGTGGGCCTCAGGTTTCCTCGCACTTATTCTTTTCGGGCTCTACATGCGAATACGCAACCTGCGGCTGTGACGCGGCGAACGCGGCGCATCACAGCATGCCCCGGTCCTTGATAGCCAGGTACTCATTCACCAGCGAGGTCGCGAGGGTGCCGGGGCTCAACTCGAATGCCAGAACACCGCTCTGACGCAAACCGCGGAGCAGGAGGTCGCGGCGTTGAACGATTTCGAGCGCCGCGGCGTGCCGGAACATTTCATCCTCTGTTTGCGGGACCGACCGCGCCAGAGCGATCAGATCCGGTTGACTCATCGCAGCGAACACCACCAGGTGGCGCCGTGCCATCTCATTGGCGTACTCGATTACATCAGGAGTCGTAGCTGTCTCGGCGAAATCGGTAATCCAGACAATGAGCGACCGCCGGCTTTGCGTTCGCAGCAAAATGCGGGCTGCTCGCGCATGATTCGCCTCCGTGTGCTCGGCACGCACCTGCGCGAGCGATTCCACCAGCGTGCGAATATGCTGCGGACCGCGGCCAACTCCCACCGACTGCTGCACGGAGCGGCCGTATGCGAGCAAGCCGACACGGTCACCCGATTGCGAAGCCACCTGCGCCAGCGCCAGCGCCGCGTCTACCGCATAATCGAGCTTCGTCAGTTGCACTGGCCGGTGGGGGTCGCGCACCTGCGCACGCAACAGCCGCCCGGAATCGACGACAATCCACAGCGCCTGGCTCTTCTCCGCTTCGTATGCGCGCGTGATGAGTTGGTTGCGCCGCGCCGTTGCGGTCCAGCAGATGTCGCGCAGCTCATCACCTCGGCGGTATTCACGGAGGCTCTCAAACTCGCGCCCGAGTCCACGCTGCTTACGGCGCCGCCTCTCCATCTCCACCTGCCGGCTTCGGATGAGATACAGGGCATGTTCGCGCGCGAGCACAAGATCGGGAAGCACGCGCACGGTTTGCGACAACTCTGCGACCGCCCATCGTTCGGCGAATCCGATTGGCGTTCCATATCGAACGAACAGGCGGCCCACGCGAGTATCGCCGCGTTCGCGCGGCAACACTTCATAATCCTGCGCAACACCGGGCCCGGTGAATCGCAGGACGGGCGGCTCTACACGAAGGCTGCTTGGAATTTCGTCCGTCACGACTGCGTGGACAGGAACGGGAGCCCCGGTTCGGATCTCGACGGTCACACTGCTCGTCCGCGCCAGGGAAAGCGGCGATTTCCAACTGCGACTCACCGTCAGTTCGGCGGGCCGCGGCAATCGCTTCAGGTCGTAGACCCAAGCGGCGATCGCGAAGGCGTCCCATAGAAGCAGGCCGGCGATGAACTGCGGCGACCACCAGGCCGGAACGACCCACACCAGCCCAATCAAAAGCACGACGAAGAATCGCGGCCCAAACCCGAACGGCAGCTTCCCGTGCGGTTGTGCCCGGGTTTCGACCGACGGTGGCGCAAGCGATCCGGCCGTCATCGGATTACTTCGGGACTTCGACCGAGTCAAGCACTTGGGCCACCACCTGATCGGTCGTCAGCCCTTCAAGATCGGCTTCGGGCTTCAGCAAGAGGCGATGGCGCAAAACGGGGAGAGCCGCGGATTTTATGTCGTCGGGCAGCAGGTAATCACGGCCTTCCATTCCGGCCAACGCCCGGGCGGCGAAGAACAGCCCGATTGCGGCGCGTGGACTCGCGCCGAGCGAGATGGACGGCCAATCGCGTGTTCGACGTACCAGCGTTACGACGTAGGAGTACAATGACGGCTCGACCGTGACCGATTCGATTTCGCGGCGAGCGGCCGCGAGCAACGCTGAGTCGACCGGGGTCAGAGCGATGTCATCCAACCGCTTCGGATCGAAACCCTGGTTGTAGCGCGACAGAATCTCCGTTTCCTCTTCGGCCGACGGGTATCCGATGCGGACCTTCAACAGAAACCGGTCCAGTTGCGCTTCGGGCAGAGGATAGGTGCCTTCGAACTCGATCGGGTTTTGCGTCGCCAGCACTGTGAAATTCTCCGGCAGCGGATAGCGGACCCCATCGATTGTGACCTGCCGCTCTTCCATGGCCTCGAGCAGTGCTGCCTGCGTACGCGGAGAGGTTCGGTTGATTTCGTCAACGAGCAGAAGGTCGGTGAATACCGGTCCGCGATGTAGTTGGAACGTGCTGGTGCCGAGGTTGAACACATTCGTTCCCGTGATATCGGCGGGCATGAGATCCGCGGTGCATTGCACTCGTTGAAAGCCAAGTCCGCAGATACGTGCGAGAGACTTCACCGCGAGAGTTTTCGCAAGTCCAGGGACGCCTTCGATGACGGCGTGCCCTCCGCAGACCAGCACCAGAAGGAGTTGACCGACGACGTCGCTTTGTCCAATGATGACTTTCGAGAGTTCGGCGCGCACCTGTGAGGCGAAGGCGGTTAGGTGTTCGACGTTCATTTCTTCTCCTGCGGTTCGGGCCTGATTGTATTCAGGCGCACGACCGAGCGTTCCAGATCGCGAACCAACGGTAGCGCTTCACGGGCACTGAGTGTTTCGATGCGCAATGCGGCCGCAGCCTTAACGAGTGTTTCACGAACTTCGTCACGCTTCCATCCGAGCCGATCGCCGGCGGCAGCGGCGAGCGCCTCATCCGTCGTTATCGCAGGCAGCCCTAACCGCCGCGTCAGGCTCGAGCGGAGGTGCCGGTACGAGGTTCCGACCGGAACCGATGCGGCTCCAGCGCGCTGGTACAGGCCGCCCATCGTATCGACGAACTCCAACGGTGAGAGACGAGAGACGAGGGCGGGCGCCATCTCCGGTCCGCTACGCCGGCTGAACGTGAATAGCACGAATGCTGCCGCGATCGCGAGTTGCAACACCGCCCAGGCGATGGGGGTCTGCTGGACGTAGCTCCACAGCGACCCCTGCTGACCGTGGAAATATTCGTCCCAGTAGATATTCGATGGCGAGGCGATTCTCCCGATACTGTTTAGGAAGAATCGTAAGTTGTCGGCACGGGCGATGCCCGCGTTCGTTAACGGCGTTGCCCCGGCCCACCAGATCAACTCACCCGCGCCCATCTGCCAACTCACAACCGCTGCGTTCGTACGGTCGCCGTAGAGCGCGAGTTGCGCGGAGGTTGTTCTGCGCCAATACCCGGTCGGCCGCATCACGATCTTCTGCGCGCCTGGAGATAAGGACGAAGGGAGAGCCGGCTCGAACTCCTTCCATTCGGGAAAAGGAGTGGGCACCAAGTCCGCCTCAGCAAAGAAGGAGTGAATCGATGCGCCACAGAACAGAATTCGTCCGCCACTTCTCAGAAACGCTCGCAGCGCTTGTCGCTCGGGTTCGGAGGGTCCTTGCGACGGCTCGGCCAGGATCAGCAGCGTTCCGGTTCCCTGCTTTGGCAGATAATTCGGAGGTTGCTCCCAGCGATGCACGGGATACTGTAAATCCAGCAACAGCAGGTATGCGGCCCGCGCGCCGCCAGAACGCGACGAATAGGTGGTCGGAACTTCGAACCCCGCCTGCTCCACCGGCGGCTCGAGCGTCGCAGTGATGGTCAGCAACAACACGATCACTACACCCGCACCCAGCAGGAGTTTGCGGTCGCTCGCGCTCAGTCCACCTTGCATCCCAGCGCCTCCAGTGACTCGACGGCCGCACGGTAATCGCTCAAGGCGGCAGGTTGGCCCGCGTACCAGGTTCGCTCGAGGCGTTGGGTCAAGCTCTCGAGCGGGCGTGCGATTGCCGAATCGGTCCGGCTCTTCGCGATTCGCAAAAACTCCCGAGGCGTTCGGGCTCGATCCGACGGCAGCGCGCCGGACTCTTGAAGCCAGGCGACACCGCTCCAATACGCGCAATGCACGGCTTGCCGCAGATCGCCGGAATCGCAGGCCCGGCGCGCCGCAATGAACCAGTCCTGCCAGTTACGAACCCTTGGCCCCTGGTAAGCCGGGTTGACGGATGACAGCCGGGGTTCCCCGCTCCAAAGCCCGATCACAAAGATCGCGAGCAGACCAACAGCTCCCGCTACAACAACCCAGAAAACGACGGCACCGGCAGTCGGATGTTGGGCCGCGAGTTGGAAGATGCGACGAAACAGTTCGAGAATCCAGGCTGAGACACGCTGCCGGAACAGTTCCCACGCGCTGGGCGGCCGGACTGCGGCGAACTCCCGGCGCGCGAGGATCTCATCCAGCCGTTTTCGTCCTGCGGCTGCGCCGGCGGGCGGCCCGGATTCCGAACGTTCCAACTCAGCGGCCAGGTGCGCAATCCATGTGGTCGCTTGTTCTAATCGGCTGTCCTGATCCGCCTTCGAAGCGAGGATCGCATGCAGGGGTTCGGTTGAAACGGAGTATCGCTTCGAGGGAGTTTCGATGTTCCAGGCGGTGGGAAGCGACGTGAGAACTTGCGCGTCCCGGCGCGCTGCTAACGAGTCCTGCATTTGCCTCAGTTCAGATATGAGTGCCGGCGATGTTATGGCCAGCAACCGAGCGCCGCCGAACACGAGGAGTGCCAGAACGATTGGCGCGCGTGTCATGCGTTCGGTTCGATCAACCCAGGATCGATGGGGTCGGACCCGGGCCGCCGCGCCACTGGCTATTCGGGTCCATCATGATTTGCAGGTCGAAGGCTTCTTTTCTAACTCGCAGATCGTAATAGTACAAAGCCGTCGAGATCAGGAGTATCGGACTGACCAGAACCGATCCCACGGAACTGCCCAGTTGCGTGAGAACCGACCAGAACCGCACCATGACCGGATCGTTTCGCGCGAGGACCAGGGCGAATGCAAAAGGCCAGGAAAGCAGTGCCTGGATAGCCCACACGAGGATCACATACAGCACGATCATCACGAATGCCCGGATCACGAAATCTCGAGTGAGGTCGAAACTGCGCCGCATCGATTCGGTGGCGCCGCGCTTTTCGATCATGGCCGCAGGCACGGAGACGAGTAAGCGGCAGGCCAGATAGATTCCCGGGATGATGAAGAACATCGTGCCTATTCCCACTACCAGCCCGGAGAGGAACACGACTCCGAACAGGGGGCCAAGATCCTCCATCACTCGGCTCAGCGATCCGCCGATCGTGGTCGTGCGCCCGAGGTATACCTCGGAAACCGCTAGGACCGTAGCGCCTTGAGAAAACAGGTACGCGATGAAAGCCACGATTAGCAAGATGAGCGTGAAAAACAGGCTCTGCGCCATCCCGGAAAGGATGCCCGATTCGGAAGGGAGGCCGATAGGCATGAGGAAGATCCGGGTCAACGAGTAGGCGAGCACAAGAATCTGGGGAACCGCCGAAATGCCGACAAACAGAACGAAATGGCGCCGATACAGGAAAAAGGTACGGTCGAGAATTTCGCCAAGCGAAAGTGGCCGCAGATCAAGTCCGGTCATGTGTCTCCGTCAGGAAGGCCGTGTGCGACATTCTATCAGGGTCGCACCGGTATTCGCGGCGAATGATTTGTCTGTCAGAGTTTTACGAATGAGGCGCACTCCCGAATTGTTCGGGAATGCGCCTTCGTCGTTTTGGTAGGTCGACTGTCTAGCGGACCGGTTCGATCGCCGCCGTTACCGAGTTGCTGACTACGGAACGGCCATCACCGCCCGTGACGGTGATTTGGACTGGCACTGCGTCGCTAAACTTCACGCCTGGCGGGACGGTGGCGCCGATCATGTACACGCCCGCATAGCCGGGGGCGGGCTGGATATCGTCGGCATTCACCGTGATGTCTCCGAACGCGACCGATATCTTGTTCCGGTCCGTGTTTTGACCGAGGCCTGTAACCCAGATCAGAACGTGGTCGCCCGGCTGTGCCGGATGACCGGGGATTTGGTAGTTCCTCGGCATCGCGAGATCCGCGCTATTCGAGAAAGAAACGGAGCCCTGAGCCTGCCCCGAAACGTCCACGGAGAAAATAGAAGGTGACGCGTTCCGCATGATTGCGGTGACGGTGTTCGTAACGCCTGCCGGCGTTTCCACCGCGATTGAAAGTGAAGTGCCCGCATCGAGAGCCGGACACAGGAAGCTTACGCCGGTCGGGTTGGCGGAAAGCACAGGTACGTGCTCACCGTTTACAACCACCCGTGTACCGGCAAAGCCTGTCGACGCCCCTGATGGATCGGCCAAGGCGGCCCCATCGGCTGCCAGCCATCTACCCTCCACCGTTGCAATCGCACGCGGGCTGCAGGCGAACTGAGTCTCTCGCAGTGAAGGCTTGCCGGAATCGACATCGATAGCAACCTGTGCGCTCGAGGATTGTCCGGCTGCATTCGTTGCTGCAAATGCGACGGCATAAGAACCGAGTTGGGATGGCGCTGGCGTCCAATCGAAACGCCCGGTTGCGGCGTCGAACGAAGCTCCGGGCGGAACGGAACCCGCGGTGATATGTACAGGTGCGCCAGTTGAATCCGCCGCTTTGACTGTGAAACTCACCAGCGTGCCCGGTTTCGTGATCTGCCGGCGCGGCACCGTCAGAACCGGGCCGGCGCCGGGAAGCACGTGAACGATATCGGTGAGCGTTGAGTCGCCGATGGTGGCTGCGATGGTCGCCGACTGCTGTGCTGCAGCTTCGTCGACCGACACCTGGAAGGTCAGGCTCTTTTGACGAGATCGCGAAACAACAACGGCCGGAACCTTGACCTGTTCGCTGGTGCTGCTCACCGCGATCTCGAGCGGAGCAGACAACGAAGGCAATCCCTTGATTTCGCAGGTTGCCGTTTGGCCTGCGTTAACCAGGCGCGGCGAGCAGGCCAGCATGCTGTCTCCGGGCTCGATCCGGCTCATCGGCACAGCCGTACCGCTGGTCACCGGCGATGTCTCAACGGGGGCGGCCGATGGCGTGTCAAGTTGCGCGGCTGCGGCCAGAGCCCCTCCCGTGGTCGCTGTCACGGCGGTGGTCATGGTGCCCTGGATCTCGGCAGCGGTCAGAGGCCGTTTGTATACGCGGACGTTGTCGATGAGGCCCTTGAAGAAATATCCTCCGTCGCGTCTCCCGATCATTGTGTTCGAGTTTGAAAGCATCTGGGACGCCGGCACCGTTCCGCGCAACACGCCATCGTCGAGCACGCCGTTGACATAAATATTCAGCGTCTTGGCGGCGGCGTTATAGACGCCCGCGACGTAGTACCACTTATTCAGTGCGAGAACGGTCTTGCTGTAGCGCTGCGTTCGGGAGCCGCTGGCGCCGGTGACGGATACGCCAAAGGTGCGAACTCCGGTGTCGGATGTGGTTTTGAACTGCCATCCCGCGACATAGTTAGAATGCGCGACGATCTGGCCGTCGTCGGGCGGATTGCCCGTGGCATACACCCACGCGCTCCAGCTCATACTGCCCGTCGTCTGGAGTGAGGGCGGGTTGCCGAGGTCGACATAGCTGCTGGTTCCGTTGAAGTAGAGCGATTTGCCAAATCTCCCTGTGCTAAACCAGATGGCGTCCTGAATTTGCCCGGTATTCCCGTTGGTCGATGTGTCGCGTACCGTGGGCCCCGAACCTTCATCAAAGGCGTAGGCTGCGGCGAGGCCGGCAGTCTGGGTGGACGGTTGAACGGTCAACACCGTCGTCGCAGATTTCCCGCTGAGAGCGGCGGTGATAGTGACCGATGTCGTCGTGGTCACCGATCCAGCGGTGGCCGTAAAGGTTTTGGTCGAGGAGCCTGCGGCAACCGTCACCGAACCCGGAACCGTTAGAGCCGCGCTGTTATCGGAAATGGCGACCGACGACCCGCCGGCGGGAGCGGCAGCCGAGAGTGCAACAGTGCAGTTGGAACTGCCGGCCGAAGAAATTGTGCCCGGCGAGCACTGGACCGAAGTGACCGTTATAGATGGCGATAGCGGCGCTATCGAGACGGAGGTCGTTGCCGGTTTTCCGTTCAGCGAGGCGGTGAGGGTGACCGATTGCGTCGTGGTCACGGATCCCGCTGTAGCCGTAAAGGCGGCCGAGGAAGAGCCAGCGGCGACAGCCACGGAGCCCGGAGTAGTAAGTGCTGTGCTGCTATCTGAAACTGCGATCGACGTTCCACCGGCCAGAGCGGCCGCCGAGAGCGCTACAGTGCACGTAGAACTACCCCCGGAAGCAATTGTTGCGGGCGTGCAATGAACGGACGTTAGAGTCGGCATCGCGCCGGCGTTGCCCGAAGAAATCGGCGTTGTCATGTCGGACTGAACTTCGGCGGCGGAAAGCGCCCGGGTGTAGACGCGAAGGTTGTCGATGATGCCCTTGAAGTAGTAGCCGCCGGACCGTCTGCCGATGGTCGGGTTGATGGCCGGTGTTACCTGCGCACCCGGAACAGCGCCCGCCAGCACGCCATTATCGAGCACCCCGTTGACATAGACGTTCAGAGTCTTCGCCGCGGCGTCGTAAACGCCGGCGACATGATACCAAGTGTTCAGGGCAACAGTTGTCTTGCTGTATCGCTGCGTGCGTGAGCCGGAAGAACCGGCAATCGCGACGCCAAAGGTACGTACACCGGTATCGGGGGAAGTCTTGAACTGCCAGCCGCTCGTGTTATCGGAAAGCGCGATAATCTGGCCGTCGCCACGAGGATTGCCCGTCGCATACACCCAAGCAGACCAACTCATGCTGCCGCTGCTCTTCAGCGCGCTGGCGGGCCCCAGGTCGACATAGTTGGGCCAGCCGTTAAACGACAGGGCTTTCCCAAATCTGCCATTGGTCCAGGACGCGCCCTGTATTTGCCCGGTGATCCCGTTACTGCTAGCATCCTGCACGGTCGAGCCCGTGCCTTCGTCCATTGCGTAAGCCGCTGCTGCGGCGGAAGGCGGAGGACCGGCTTTGACATCGATTCTCCCGGCCGCCGACGAAACACTGATGCCGGTCGCGCTTGGCGAAGCGGCCATAGCGCCGGAAACGCCGATTGCGACCGACGTGGCGTTCACGCTCGAGGCCAGCGTGACGCTAACCGAGGCCACAACTCCGCTAGCGATGCTCGTCTTATTGACGCCGGCTGCGATGCACTGGACGACCCCCGTGCCAGTCGCGCATGTAAGCGTTTTGCCTGCCGCAGTGGCGGCCGCTCCCGCAGTTAGAGTCATTCGTGAGACTGCATTCCGGTCGTAGGTTAGTGCCCACTGTAAGCTGCTGATGTTTGTGGACGAGCTTAGGGTTAGGGGTAGGGAGACCGTGCCTCCTGCAACAGCGGAACCAGTTCCCAACGTCAGCGACGCGCTTTGGGAGAACGCGACGTTCGTAGCAACGCAAATCAGCAGAAGAATGCGTAAGAACCAGCTAAATTGCGGGGTTCTGTTAGGAAAACAGCTTTGGAATGTAGACATCGATGTGTGCCTGGTCAACGAAAATAGTACTATCGCGCGAAATGCTACAGGACCAAGTCCTTAGTAGTTATAGTACCGACGTAAGGGGCATACTAACACGGTTGGATTGGGAGGAGCAATGTCAAAAAGGAGAGTGTCTGAAGGGGAACACCGACGCTCAGGTCGGTGGCGCTCGGATCAGCGACTATTGAACAGCGTACAGATTGCCATCGGTGCTACCGAAATATATTGTGCCATCCGACACGACGGGAGACGAAAGCACCGAACCAAGCGAATACATTCGCTCCAGGCCGATGATAGTGCCATCCAGGGTGGAATCGGGGTACAGGGCGGCATAGTCCATTGTTCCGTTGGCTGCAACGTATTTCGTGGCGTTCGCTTTCGACCCGTCGGTTTGGAATGAAGCGGCGAGTTTCCGATTGTTCAGATCGACGGCGTGCAGCCACCCGTCCGAAGTTCCGAAGCACACTCTGTCTTTCGCAATGGTGGGCGACGAAAATGAAATCGCCTTGTTGACGATGTCGAAGACCAGGTTGCCGGAAGCTGCGTCAAGCGCCTTGAAACGGGTTCCATCCGAGGTAGGAAACAGCACCATTCCGTTGTACAGCGCGGGCGATGCGATCACCCATCCCATTTTGTTGTCGTGTTTCCAGCGCAAATTTCCGCTCTTGGCGTCAACGGCGTAGAAGTGACCGTCGCGGCAGCCGAAGTACACGGTGTCGCCACTCACGTCGGCGGAACTCGCGATGCCGATCTGGTTGTGAATCTCCTGGTCGTCGCCGGTCTCGAACTTCCACAATGGTTCCCCGGTGGCGGCGCTCAGAGCGTAGAGATAGCGGTCCCAACTCCCGATGTAGACCACTCCGTTCGCCACGGCCGGCGAGGCGTGAACCACATCGCCGGTTGCGAACTTCCATTTCAGTTTGCCGGTTTCCGCCTCTAGCGCGTAGACGTTGTGATCGCCGCTACCGACGTACACGACACCGCCGGCCACTGCCGGTGAGGACAAGAAAACATCGAATGGATCCGGCATCATCTCGGTGCGGGGCTGGATGCCGTGAATCCCGCGGGCTGTGAACCGCTGCTCCCCGCCGGTCTTGAAACTCCACTTCAACTTCCCGCTCTCGGAATCGACTGCATAAACGTTCCCATCGAGGCTAAGAAAGTACACCGCACCGTCGGCAACGGCCGGCGAGGAGTTGACGGCGCCCTTCGCCGCGAACTTCCAGCGCAGCGAACCGTCGGTGACGTTCAGCGCGTACAAACTGTGATCGGCGCTTCCAATGTAGACGACACCGCCGGATACTGCGGGACTCGAGACGATCTTTGAGCGCGTCTTGAATTTCCACTTCACGGCCGAAAGTTGCGGTGCAACTTCCGAGGAGTAAATACCCGAGTGCGCCGCATCACCGCGGAACATCGCAGGTTCCGCAGCACTCAACAGCGCGGCCGCACATGCCGCGACTGCCGCTTTAGTACCGATGAAGCCCATGGTGTGCATCGGTAGCAAACCGTGGGCCACGAAGAAGTTCTTCATTCCTCGCGCGAACGCGTCGTCTGATGTCCGCACATGGGACTTCGCGTCGCGCTACTGAACAGGCCGCGTACAATCAAGTCTATGGGTTCGGTACCCGCACTGCAGTTCGATGCCGACTTCGGCTCAGCCCTCGATGCTGCACGGGCGATTCGCGACCGCCGCATTTCCGCCGTGGAACTGATGGAGCATACATTCCGCCGCGTTCGCCGATTCAACCCGGGGCTCAACGCGATCATTCTGGATTTCGAAGATGAAGCGATGTCCTCGGCTCGGGCCGCTGACGCGGCCGTCGCGCATCGAGAACAGACAGGCCCTTTCCATGGCGTGCCGATGACCCTGAAAGAGTGCCTGGCCTGGCATGGCACCCCCACTACCGCCGGATTCGTGCCGTGGAAAGACGAATGCCCGCAGCCGGATGCCATTTGCGCGGCGAGGCTTGCCGGAGCGGGTGCGATCGTCATTGGCAAAACGAATGTTCCAGTTTTGCTATCCGACTGGCAAACTTACAACCCGATCTACGGGACCACTAACAATCCATGGAACACCGCTTACGGTCCGGGTGGTTCCAGCGGTGGGAGTTCGGCAGCGCTTGCCGCCGGGCTCGGGTTTTTATCCGTTGGCAGCGACATCGGCGGCAGCCTTCGCGTTCCGGCTCACTTCTGCGGGATCGCTAGCCATAAACCGAGCCTGAACCTGATACCGGCAGAAGGACATGTACCGCCGCCTCCGGGTGCACGGAACATCCCGCCCGCCGACCTGGAAGTCGTGGGACCGATGGGGCGTCATCCCCGCGATCTGACACAGGCTCTGCGCGTAATGGCAGGAATACACGGATTCGACGCAAAAGCGTACCGGCTGGAACTACCGGAGGCCCGGCACCGGTGCCTCTCCGAGTTCCGCGTTGGCGCCGTTGCGGATACCGCGCTCTGTCCCGTTGCAGCGGAACAGAAGGAGGTTTTCGAGTCGTTCTTCAGCCGCCTCGAACCTCACATCGCGCGGTTCCAAGAGGGTCTTCCCGCCGGTCTAAAGTTCAGCTTCTCTACCTATTTGATGATTCTCGGCGGGACCATCAGCGCAGCCCTCCCCGAAGAGGCCGCTGAGGCGATGCGGACCGCGCCTTCGATGGGGCCTTTCGACCGGTTTCGTCAAGGCCACTATGCGCGACACCGATACTTCCTCGAAGCCAATTCGCTGCGTCTGAACATCCGAGCGATCTGGGAGGAGTATTTCCGGGATTTTGACGTGTTCCTCATGCCGGTAGCGATCACCCCGGCCTTTACGCATCAGCAGGACAAACCCCTCGAAGAGCGCACCCTCAACATCAACGGTGTCAGCCGCCCGTACATGGACATGATCATGTACCCGCATTTCGCCAGTGTCGCCGGATTGCCGGCCACGGTGGTGACGATCGGACACACGAACGCGGGTCTGCCGGTGGGAGTCCAGATCCTCGGCCCGTACTTGGAGGATTTGACGGCGCTCGAGTTTGCCTCACTCGTTGAAGAGGTGACTGGTGGATTTGTGCCCCCCGCAGGGTACAGACTGACTTGAGCAGGTGGCGCGCCGATTTGCGGCCAACAGATAATAAGAGATACAACTCTTATATATGCCCGACAACTCCTCGCGCCGTAGTTTCCTGGCGGCCTCCATCGCTCTCCCGGCTGCCACCTCTTTTGCCGCTCCGGCTGCTGCGCCTGCTCTACAATACCGGCAGCTCGGCAAGACGGGGCTGAAAGTCACCACTGTCGGTTTTGGCTGCATGGTGACATCCGATCCCACAGTCATCGAGAAGGCGGTCGATGTGGGTATCAATCTTTTCGATACCGCCCGAGTTTATCAGGGGGGCAACAATGAACGAATGGTCGGCGCGGCGCTAAAAGGCAAGCGCAATAAGCTGACGCTCTCGTCGAAGACGCTTGCACGGGACAAAGCGGGCGCGCTGGCCGATCTCGAAACGAGCTTGCGCGAACTACAGACCGATCACCTGGATATCTGGTACCTCCATTCGAAAAGCAAGCCGTCGGATATCGCGGACGACCTGCTCGAGGCACAGCGAATCGCGAAGCAGCAGGGCAAGATCCGGTTTGCGGGTATCAGCACGCACGTGGGGCATCGCGAACTCATCCCGGCGGTGGTCAAAGCGAATGCTTTCGATGTGCTGCTCGCGAGCTACAACTTCACGATGGGTAAGACGATCGACGATCTGCTGGAGAGCACGCGCGCGGCGGGAATTGGGGTAGTGGCGATGAAGGTGATGGCCGGCGGCTACACACCGATCCGCGTTGTCCCGAACGATCCGAAAGTCATTCAATTGTTGCATCGCGAAGGCGCGATGCTCGCGGCTCTGAAGTGGACGATTCGCAACAAGAACGTGGATACCACGATTCCGAGCATGGTGGATCTCGATCAACTCGACGAGAACATGCGGGCGATGTCGGACTCGTTCGGTGCGGCCGACGAGAAGGTGCTGACCGCACAACTCGATTACCTGACGCCGCGGTACTGCCGGATGTGCAACTCGTGTTCCGGTGTTTGTCCCAACGGCCTTCCGGTTTCGGACATGCTGCGCTACTTGACGTACGCCGAGGGCTACGGACAATTCGCGCTGGCTCGTGAGAATTTTCTCAATATCGACGAGAAGCTGCGGGAGGTGCGCTGCGGCGATTGCAGCGAATGCACGATTCAGTGCCCGAACGGCGTCCGGGTTCGGGAGCGGGTCGCGAGGGCGCAGGAGTTATTCGCGTAGAGGGACTGGCCTCTAGCCTTCATTTAAGATGGCGCGGTCGACGATGCGGTCTCGCCATCGGCGCGGTAAGGGGAACGAGAATGATAATTCGGACAACTGGCTCCCGTGGACGTCGCCGTTAGTTACTTTCCGGCGCAAAATTCGTTTTTTGATATGAACCGAGCACCGGCGCACGGTGTCAGAAATAGCAAATTGCCCGACGGTCGTCCCGCCGGGCAGTCAAGTAATTGATTTTGGTCCACTTCAAAAAGTCGGTTTTTTGCGTTCGGCTAACACCGTTCCGAGGTGGTAGAGATTGTCCGCGATCACGCCCAGTCCGACCCACCTCTTCATACCGGCATCGCCGCGGTAAATACAACGTCGAAGGCCGTGTCGCCGCTTCAACACGCTGATGCGGCCCTCGCAGCCGGTCCGCCATTTCTGGCCTTGTTTGAACCAGCGCTTCTTTTGCTCGCGCTTCCGCTCGGTGCTTTTGGTGGACCGATTCGGGATGCACACCCGCTTCACGCCCTTGTCGTGTGCAGCGGCTTCATTGCTGGCTGAGTAGAATGCGGCATCGCCCGCCACCAGCCGGGGAACGCAGCCCAACTGTTTCTCATGCGCCTGGAGGGCCGGGATCACCAGCTCTGAGTCACTGGGCCGCTTTTCATAGACGGCATAGTCGGTGATGATCTGATTTTCGCTTTCCTGGATTTTGACCAGCTTGCCAAACTCGGTAGGCTTGCTCGCCTTGCCTTTGCGAATGATTTCGGTAGTGGGCTCGAAGATACTCACCAGTTTTTCGGCTACGTGCATATTATCGTCGAAGATCCGCTGTTTGGCTTGCCGCATCACCTGCTGCACCCTCGGCACAAACGTATCCAGTTCTTTTCGCAGTCCTTCCAAAGCGGCCTGCTGCATCACGTCCGCGCATCGTTTCACCCCTTCAACTATCTCGCCGGAAAACCGTTTGGCCTGGCCGACCACGCGGCCTACCGTGGACAGGAGTTTCTCATATCCCTGCTGCAAACGCTCCCGGTTCGGTCCACCTCTGGTGCGCGCTATGCGTCCAATCTCCAGCACGCGGAGCTTCACGCTCCGGCTCCGATCGCGGAGCTTGGCTCCCTGCTGCCCGGCGATCTCTGCGATCCGCTTCATCGCGCGGATCAGAACACGTACCCCGTCACCCAGCAAATTGCTGTCGGTCGGATAGTGGATATTCGTCTCCACTACCGTCGTATCCAGGCGCATTTTGCGCCCCTTCACAACCTGATTTTGTTGGGCAATCTCCACCACGCGTGCATGAATCTTCTCAACCGTCTCGGGCCCCAGCGCCAGTCCCCAGCGGCCCATGGTTTTGCAATCGGGCGCCTTCGCCGCTCCCACGCGCGTGAAATCGCGATACACCAAGTTGGCCCGGACCTCACGCTCCAACACCTCATAGCTCCAGTTGCGGATATGCTTCAGCAGCAGGAGCCGCATCACGATTTCCGCCGGTGTGCCATGGCGTCCGCGCGTGCGGCTCTTGGGATGACGTTTCGCCAGAGCCTCATACACGGTTGCCACCAGTTGCTCGTCTTCCAGCACCTGGTCGGCATGTTTCATCCACTCTTCGCGCAGATCACTTACCTCTTCCGCAATGAGGCCGTCGCCGAAGTGGAGTTGCTGCCGGCGCGCCTCAATCACGGGGAGTCCTCCTCGCGCCGACCGGCGTGCGCGATTGTTTCTCCTGCTGCCACTGTTTGCGTAAGCGGTCGCGGTTCAACTTGGCGAGAGAACAGCCAATCTCCCAAAAGGCCGCAAAGGCTCGTTGAGCTCGACGAGCGGTCTTGGCATGCTCTGGCGGGACGTATAAAGAGCGGCTCTTGCCGTCCTCCCGGTACGTGATGTAAAGGTGCGGTCCATGCAAGCGTTCGGGATCGCGATAACAGATACAACCGGGATTGCCGCAACGGCGAGAGGTCTCCGACAGGCCACCTTGGACCATGGTTTCCGCAGCGCGAAGGAGTCGCTCAATGAGCCGCTGTTGCTGCTTACGCATAACTTACTATTAAGATACGCTTGTCTGTTTTGGCCGTCAAGAAGAAAAACACATGGACTGGCAAAAATGTTTTAGGACGGCACTTTGTACGACCTTGCAGAAACCTGTCGCCTCAGCCGCTCGATCGAAAGGACTTAACCGCTGAATTTTGCGCCGGAAAGTAGTTAGAGGCGTCATCTTACAGAGATTAGACTTCGGACATCGCTGGTGAGAAAGGGATTTCGCGACAGCTATCGTAAGAGGCCTCACCGCTCCCTCTTTCGGATTGGCCGACGATCCATTGCAGAGGGCCACTCTCCAGTAACCGGACTACAGGCCCGCCGTTATCGGAAGCCGTCGATCAGCATGATATCGGCGCTACCCGGGTCGATTTGTGTGAAAGTGACATGGCGGCCATCGGGAGAGGCACCGATCGCCCGATCGACTTCATCAACCCGACCGGGGATTTCCGCCAACAGCCGCGGCGAGCGGCCATTTAGATCGGCGGTCATGAGTCTGATAGCCTGGCCGCTTCGCTCGAGGAACATGATCCCTTTCGATGAGACGGTCCACCATCCCAAGCGTGCATCGACGGAATCAACGGTTGTTCCCGCCCAATTCCGTCGGCGAGCGAACGGCGCCAGAGGGCCGCGTTGGCACGGTCCTTTGAAAAATAGAGATACGAACCGTCTCCCGTCTCAACTCCATGGAAACCGCCGTCCGCCGTGACTTGAACGGCTGGTGTGGACGGACTCTCTCCCGAGGCTGGCACCCTCCAGATTTGAAATCGCCCGGTTCGATTCGAGGCGAAATATATCCACTTACCGTCGTGAGACCAGTTGGGTACAGCTTCCTCGTAGGGGCTGTCGGTGATGCGCCGCCCCGGCCCACCGTCCGCATGCACCGTCCAGATCTCTCGGTCGCCGTGAATCTTTCTGTCAAAAGCGAGTTCCTTCCCGTCCGGAGACCAGGCGGGCGAGCCTGCTCCGCCGAGGTCTGTCAACCGGCGGACGCTCTGCCCTCCACGCACATCGGCGACCCAGATTTCGTAGCTACCGGACCGGCCGGATTCAAACGCCACTCGTTTGCCGTCCGGAGAATACTGCCCTCCGTTCTGGTCGCGGGTCGACGGTGCGACTTCAACCGGGGTCACGGGTATCCGCGGATCCGAGGGTATTTCGATCTCCCGGACGTGCTGAGCGGCACCCACTGCAACGTAGGCGAACCGGTTACCGCGGGGTGCGATTGCCACCTTGCTGATATATTGATCGCCAGTGGCAATCCGGCGGGGCACCCCGCCTGGTAGGGGGATCCGCCACATCTCTGAGAGGAACCCCCAGATAATTTCCCGGCCATCAGGAGTCCACGAGACTCCGCTTTTCCAATTCCCATCGGAGGTCAACCGGCGAACCGGACCGCCTTCGGCCGGCATAATCAAGACGTCGGCGTCGCTGTAATCCACCCCGCGCACGAAAGCGAGGGTTTTTCCGTCAGGGGAAAATGCCGGGAAGACATCAATTCCTCTTGATGGCGACGTAATCGTCCGGCGCTCTCCGGTATCTGTCGAGATGGCGATTAAGGGGGAGGCTGCGGCCGTGTCCGATGGTTCCATACTACAAGTCTCCTCCCATCAGGGAACCAGGCCAGGCCACCGCAAGGATTCGACGCGTTGCCGATTCGGCGCACCGGTCCACCCACGCTCGAGACGACATAATATGCCAGATCACCAGTAGCGGTCCACCGAAAGAACGCGATCTCCTGGCCGTCTGGCGACCAGGCGGGCAACGCATCGGAAGAACTACCGGAGGTCAGGTGCAGCTCGGTGCCGGCATCCACAATCTTCAAGGAGAGGGTCGCCGGGCCGGCATATTCCTTCCAGAATCCCCTCCAGGGCTGAGGATCGCGCTCGGCGCGCACGAAGACAACCTGCTTGCCATCCGGAGAGAACGCAGGCATGGTTTCAATCCCGGGATCGGCCGTCAACGGGACAATGCGCTGCTCGGAAGACTGGCTGTGTCCGGTCCTCTTATGGAACACGAAAAGCCCAACGGTACCGGCCACTGCAGTGGCAGCCAGTACGGCAAGCGCAACCCACATCCGTCCGCGCGATTGCCGGAGCTCCGCGCGGCCGGTTTCACTTATATGGGCGACGAAGGAATATCCGCTTCCCGCGATCGTAGCGATGTAGTGAGGGTCCTTGGGATTGTCAGCGAGGACCTTCCGCAGCACCGAGACGTTCTGCGTGAGGTTGGCCTCCTCGACCGTCGTATCCGGCCAGAGGCTAGCCAGCAATTCGTCTTTCGTGACCACCCTGCCGCGATTCCGTACGAGAACAATGAGCGTGTCGAGAACTTTCGCGGTCAGAAGCACTCGCTGATTGTCTTTAGTGAGGGTGCGCGCTTCGGGGTTCAATACGAACGGGCCGAAGGCGATGTTACTCATTGTTTTCAATGCCCAGTGCCAGAGTGTTACAGCTAATCCATTCTATTTTAGACGGAATTTGAAGATCTGACAGGCAGACCACGAGTTTGAGCTGCGCCCGGCGTCATGCTGCGGCTCATGCATAACTTCAATCGTCGTCTGATCTCCGGGATCGTCGCGTTGGGCCTCTTTCCGGCGCTCGCGGCGTCCCGTGTTGGTACGCCTGCGCCACGCCTGACTATCGGGATCTACAATCAATCAGCAGCGTCCGAACAGATGGTAAAGGGGGCGATGCGGAAGGCGCAGCTTGTACTGCAAGATGTCAGCGTAGACTTTACATGGGTTGACTGCACCGCGCAGACCTGCTCCAAGACCCTGGTATCCCGAGGCGGCTTTCTAATGGTGAGAATTGTCGCCCGCGGGATTCGTTCCGGCGATGTCCTTGGAATAACGTCGTTCTCTTATGGGGGTGCCAGCGCAAGCGTTTTTTATGATCGGGCCCTCGAGTTGCAGGCGTGCAAGGTAACCATTCCAGAAATTCTCGGGATCGGTATAGCTCACGAAATAGTGCACATTCTGTTGCCAGACGAGCCGCACGAGCAAGACGGCCTGATGAGACCTAGCTGGAGCGCCAACGCGTTTCGCACCTCGCCGATCTTCGTCTCCAAACGGACCGCAAGATTGATGCGTCGCGAGGCTGATCGAAGGAGCGCTCGTGATCTTAGCGACCCTGACATCAGGTAGACGGTATGACGCCCCAAGGCTGTAGGACCGTCTGATTTGAGGTCATGCCTGGAGAACGGCGCTTCAGGAAAGTGCCCCACAGCCCACACGGCCGCGCATACGCGATGTAGTTCATCGTCCTGTCGCACAGCAGCCCGGATTCTTGGCGACAACAGCCCATCGCACCAGGAATTCGTAGGTTCTTTAGAGAAATCGAGCGTCATCTCCGGCTATCGGTGCCGGCGTGGACATAGGTATTCGAACGTAGGATCTACGTGCTTGATGATGCGGTCTGAGTCGCACGAGACGCTGTGGCGAGGGCCTCAACTTTGTCCTGCACGTCGCTGCCGACGCCCTGTTTGCGGTCAAGAGAGCTAGCGTCCTCGAGGTCATCGAGCAACTGGTGGCAGTCGCGGTGGTCGGTGAGCGATAAAGGATTAAGATCTCGGATCGGATCGGGAATGTTGACGTTTGTCGCTGTACCGATCAGCAGGGGGCACGTGAGTATTCCGTGAGACCAAGCAGCCCCCAATTCAAACAGCACATAGCTGGATTCGTTCGTATCCGGCGCAATAAGCCCCAGGACGGCTTCAGCAGAACGAAGCTCCGCTCGGAGGCGATCGGGCGTTCGCTCACCCACCGGCAACCGAAAAGGACGGACCGAAGTGCACCGTATATCGGCTTTGCCGATGTCAAACGCTGCCTGTAACAATGCGACAAGAGCTCGCGCGACGGCTTCATTTCTATGACGGTGGCTCACGAAAATCCTCGGGCTAGTAGCCCGTTGTGCCTCCTGCTGAGTTACATGTTGCGTAACTGCCCTATCGACATCTCTACATGCGATTCGTATCGCTTCTGTATCAGTGTTCCGCAGGCGGAACACAAATAAATCCTGGATGAAAGGCGGAATCTCGGCATCGCCTACCACGATCGGGAATAAGGCCATGTTCTTTTCGGTTTGACCGAATGCCCGGGCGGCACCGATTTCCGCAATCACAAATTGAGACTGGAGAGACCTCGGGGTGAGGAGAGCGACCAGAGCATCCGATTCCATCAGCGCCCTCATCAAAGTGTCACGCCAGGAACTACCAACTACGAGGGCGTCCGTATCGATTCGAACCTTATGACCTGCAGCTTTGAGCTCTTCCGCGATCCGAGTCGCCAACTCGCGATCTTCAAGTTTGTACGACAAAAAAACTGTTGCCATCGAAACCCCTGCGCTTTCGTGGAACTGGCCTGTTTGTTCGCCCCAACTAAGACGAAATCGGCACCGAATATACCACATGTCCAGTCAGAATTGAGCTTCAACAGTAGATCGACATCTCCGCGACAAGGTTGTTGTCGACGGCGTGGAGAGGCGTTCGCTGTCCATCATCTATGACGAGGAGACTTGTGGGATCCGGCTCACCATTAGCCAGAATGCTGACCGAATGATCGCTGGCGATAACAGCCCTTCGCACCAGCGGGGAGATCGCTCCCTCGAGTTCCTCATCTCAATGCTGCTTCGAGTATCGATCGTATGGAGTCGGCGCGTTCTTGCGATACCGGGTACGCGGCATTCACTGAACCGATGCCACGGCCGACGCCCTCACCTACAGCATGTAGACAGTGAAGTGGGATACTGGGCGGTATCCCATTTTCAGGTACATGTCGAACCCCGCACGCGTCGCCTGTAGGACGGTCCGCTCGATTCCGGTGTTGCGCCAGTATTGCCCGAGCACTTGACGCATCAGCGCCTCGGCATATCCTTTGCGGCGGTGGGACGCAACCGTGCTCACTGAATAAACACCCAGCGCTCCTGCCGCTACCACCACCGCCATCGTTGTCACCGGCGTGTTCTCGACGTATCCGACGTAGCCGTGATAATCGTAAGCCCACGCCCGTTCGTTCGCGTACACGGCCTGGCACGTCACAAACGGGATATCGAAATTCATCGAGGTAATGTGGGCAAAGTGCGACCGTGTGACCGGATCCTCGACGCGCCTCGTAATCAGTTCGGGAAGTTTCCTCGATGGCGGCTTCAGCCGGTCCGCGAACATTCCCGGCGCCTCCGTCAACCGCCGCAACCGCGCCAGTTGCAGCGCGCCCGGCACCTTCCGCCGCAAGGTTGCCGGAAACAGATCGTCGCAGACCCACATCGACCAGCGCGTGCGGCGGCAGTCGAAATACGTGGCAGCGGTGCGGAGTCGTTTTTGAAGTGTCTCCGGATCCGTGACCGGAGTGGTGAACATGGTGATGTTAAACACCGAATAGTTCACCCCGGAATCGATCAGGACCAAGCCGTCCCGTTCAGTGACATCGCCGCACCCGCTGGCGCGGCCGAAGAATCGCATGGCCGCGCGGAGGTTCTGATCGATGATCGAGTACTCTGGCTCGGCCACGGCGCGATTACAACAAAGTGATCGGGTCCACGTCAATCACGAGCGACGTGGGATTCCATTTACGGTCCAAAGCGAACCGCCGCAGCTCATTCAACAGTTGGTTCAAATGCTTGCGGTTCGATGATTTGATCAGAAGTTGATAACGATACTCGTTCTTGAGCCGCGGAACAGCAGCTTCCGCCGGGCCAAGGACTTTTATGTACTCGGGCGAGGGCACCAGCAGGTGTCCGACTTCTGTGCTCATGCGGAGCGCCTCCTCCTGCCTGGCGTGCCGCACCAGTACGTTCGCCAGCGCGGCAAACGGGGGGTAACGCATGAATCGGCGGAACTGCAGTTCCTTCTCGTAGAAGCCGGCGTAGTTTTGATCGCATGCAAACCGCACCGCGTAGTGATCGGGATTGATTGTCTGGATGTAGACATAGCCCGGCAGGTTGCCACGGCCCGCCCGCCCGGCCGCCTGAGTCAGCAGTTGAAAAGTGCGCTCCGCTGCGCGGAAGTCCGGAAGCCCGAGCCCCACATCCGCCGAGATGATCCCGACCAGCGTTACGTTCGGAATGTCGTGCCCCTTGGCGATCATCTGAGTTCCAACGAGAATATCGAAGCTGCCTTCACGGAATCCCTGCAGGATGGTCTCAAACTGGCGTTTCCCGGCCACCGTATCGCGGTCCATTCGGGCGATCCGAGCAGTCGGGAAGGCACGATGCAGTTCGTCTTCCACCCGCTCGCTGCCGGTGCCGAGAAACTGGATGTATTCGCTTCCGCACTTCGGGCAGACGCTCGGGACGCGTTCGGCGTAGCTGCAGTAATGGCACAGCATCCGGCGGTCGCGGCGGTGATAGGTGAGTGTGACGCTGCAGTTGGTGCACTGGACGCGCTCACCGCAGGCCCGGCAGGCGACGAAGCTCGAAAATCCGCGCCGGTTCAGCAGCAGCATCACCTGCTCGCCGTTCTGCAGCCGATGATCGATGGCATCGATGAGGCGCCTCGAAAACGTCGCCTGTTTGCGAGTTTCCAGAAACTCCTGCCGCATGTCGATGATCTCCACCTGCGGCATGGGCCGTCTCTCGATCCGCTCCGGAAGCTCGAGCAATTCGTACTTCCCGCGTTCGACGTTGTAGCGCGTTTCGAGACTCGGCGTTGCCGATCCCAGCACAACGCAGGCATTTGTCTGCTGAGCCCGGACCACCGCCACATCGCGCCCGTTGTAGCGCGGCGCTTCCTGCTGCTTGTAGCTGGAATCGTGCTCTTCATCGACGATGATAAGGCCCAGGTTCTGCACGGGGGCGAACACGCCCGATCGCGTTCCGACCACCACTCCCGCGGTGCCCGATCGGATTCGCCGCCATTGGTCCGCTCGTTCCGCATCGTTGAAGGCGGAGTGCAGAATGGCCACACGGTCGCCAAAACGTTCGAAGAATTGCCCTGCCATCGCCGGTGTCAAGGCGATTTCAGGCACCAGAAGAAGAGCGCTGCGGCCGACCGCGAGTCCGGCTTCGATGGCCCGCAAGTATACTTCGGTCTTACCGGAACCGGTGACACCTTGCAGAAGAAACGGCTTGAAAATGTTGGATTCGATGGCCTGCGCTATCACCTGGTAGGCCGTAAGCTGATGGGAGTTCAGCGTGTGCTGCATGTGCACCGGACCCATGGAGTGGACCACCGATTCGGTCTTCAAGCTGAGGACTTTGCGCCTGGCCAGAGATCGCGCGGCTTCGCTCGCCTTCGTCACCTGCGATTCGAGTTCCCCAAGATTGTGAGTTCCGGGGTGAAGTTCGAGAAAGGCCAGCAGTTCCCGTTCGCTCTTGGTGAATTTGCCGTCCGTTGGGCGCTGTTCGAACTCGACGCGCAGGCGAGCGGCGGAGGCGCGGAGGGGATCGCGCTCCGCCTCTATGTCCTCGAACAGCACGAGCCCTTTCTTCTGCAGGTTCCGCAATACGTTCGCGGCGGCCGGCACCTTCTGTTTGAGGTACGACGCCGTTCGCGGTCGTGACTCTAGAAGCTGCAGGATGGTCGATGCGGGGTCCTCGGCCGTGACGCCCGCTGTGAGGAATAACTGCTTGGCGGCATCCCGTCCGGAATCCGTCAATTCGTACATCTTCCCTTTACGAATTTCTCCCGCGAGCGGCGTCATGCTGCGCAACACCTCGCCAAGCGGCGCACAGTAGTAACCAGAAATCCAGGAACCGAGCGCCAGCATGCTCTCGTCGAGTACCGCTACTTCGTCGAGCAGATGAAATACGGGTTTGGCACTCACCTCAGGTGCATCCGAGTGAACCCGCAGCACGATGCCCGTCAGCTTGCGCGCACCGAATGGAACAGTGATCCGGCAACCGCGCTTCACGCGATGTTCCAGAGTCTCCGGCAGCGAATAGGTGAATACCTGATCGAGCGGAACGGGCAGGCTCACGTCGCAGTAGAGGCTCATCGAGACATGCGTCCTAACCTGCCGAGCCTCGGACGACGCGGCCGGTGGTATCGGCTGCCCGGTCTACGATCCAATCCAGTACCACACGATCCAGCCAGAACCGGTGAGGTCCACGGGCGAGGAACCCCAGATGACCGCCGTGCTCGGTGGCGATAAGAGTCAGGTTCGAATTCGATCCGAACGCAGGATGCTTCGCATACACTTCGAACGGGATCATCGGATCGTCCTTGGCTTGGATCAGCAGGGCCGGGATGCGGATCGCGCCCAGGAAGTTCTTCGACGACTGCGTGCCGTAGTACCGCTCCGCCGTACCGAAGCCGAAGAACTTCGCGGTGTACCAATCGTCGAACTGATAGACGGTGCGCACCTCGCTCAGCCGCGAAGCATCGTACAGGTTCGGGTGCTGGCGGGCGCGAGTGCGAAGGCGCTGTTTGAGGCGCGACACGAACCGCCTCTCGTAGATGACGTTCGAAGGACGCTCGAGCAATTCGACGCAGCGGCCGAGGTCTATCGGAGTTGAAACCGAAACGACTCCGGCAACGAGGTCGGCTGCCGCTTCACCGAGTTCGCCGGCGAGTTTGAGAACAACGTTGCCGCCCAGTGAGAATCCGCAAAGAAAGATTGGCGCCGGCGATTCCCGTGCCAACGTTTGCACGACATGCAGCAGGTCCGATGTTTGACCCGCGTGGTAGTTGGTTGGCGACAACTCCTCCGTGCCGCCGCAACTCCGCATATTGAATCGGTGAACGGAAATACCGGCATCGAGCGCCACCTGCGCCATGCTTCGTTTGTAGCCGGCGGCGCTCGATCCCTCGAGCCCGTGCACCAACACGAGTTGAGCGCGCAGCTCCGATTCAGGTTGCTGGCTCTCGACCATGATCTGTACGTCGTGCTCAGTCCGGAATAGCCGCCGCTGGACGGGGAACCGCCGGGTTTCCAGTCTTCTTGGCCAGAAATTACCCAGTATGGTCAGGATGTGGGGGTTGCGTACGAGGGGATGAAACTCAACCAACCCCTATTTTAACCGAGACCCGCGCCGTGCCCGGGTTATGCTGGCTCGGATTTGCGCGCCAGGTCTTCCGCAAGAATAATCGCTTCGGCCAGTTCTCGCATCGGACGCCGCAGCCGGCGACTCTCGTTCCGCAGTCTCAGGTAGGCCTCTTCCTCGGTCAGATTTTGCCGGAATTGCAGAATTCCCTTTGCCCGTTCGACCAGCTTCCGGATTTCCAGTTGGCGCTTGGCTTCCTGCGCTTCTTCCACCAGCCTTGCGTTTTGCTCTTCGAGTACCGAGCGTGAAATGGCGGTGCCCATCTGCTCGCCGACGAACGTCAGAAGCGCAATCTCGTCGGGAGTGTGGTCATGCGTTTCCCTGTGGTGCACGTTGATGATGCCGATAATCTCGCCCTTGTTCACCAAGGGAACTGACAAAAAGGCCTCGTACGTATCCTCGACCAGCCCAGGAAACCGTTTGAAACGATTGTCGGAGGAGGCGTTCGAACTGAGCGCTACCACGGCCTTGTGCTCCGCTACCCAGCCGGTTACACCCTCACCCATTTTCATCCGCAGATTGCCCAGATCCGCGGCGTGTGGCACCTGGGAGGCCCGCAAAACGATCTCTCCGTTCTCGTGCTCGATGAGATAAACCAGGCACGCGTCGCATCCTGTCACTTGAGATGTAAGACCAATGATCTCTCCCAGCATCTCGTCGAGCGACAACTCGCTCGAGACAATACTGCTGATGCGATGCAAAATAGAGACTTGGTTCGTAGAAGCCTCCATAACCGTTGCTGTCGTCATAATCTAGCTTAGTGCCGGGTCCGCCCGGAAAACTATCGAAGTTTTCTATCAACGTTATAGTGGGGGTACGTGATCGGCCGCGCCGTTACAGTACTGTTGCTAACTGCGGCACCGCTTCTGGCGGCACGATGGGTGCGGGTTGCCTCGCCGCATTTCGAGGTCTACACCGATACGGGGGAACGCTCCGCCCGGCAATTCGCCGAGCGTTTCGAACAAGCCCGCCACCTGATCGGCGGTGACCGGAGTTCACCCGAACTTCCGACACGCGTGCTTCTTTTCTCCTCCGAGCGGGAATTTGCCAGGCTGCGTCCAGCGCCGTCCTCACAGGGCTTCTTTCAAAGCGGCCCGGACTTCGACACCATCGCCGTGCTGGACGGGCAGGAGGCGGCTCGCATCGTCCTTCACGAATACACGCATGCCCTGCTCAACCGTATCTCGGCTCCGCTGCCACAGTGGTTCGAAGAAGGTTTGGCCGAGGTGTATTCCACCGCGATCATCAAGTCGCGCACGGCGATCCTGGGAACGCCAATTCCGTCTCACTTGTCGCTTCTTGCTCAGGGCAGTTGGATGAAGGGCAGCGAGTTGGCGCGCGTCGGAAAGAACTCTTCGCAATACAACGAGTCCGGCCGGGTGGGGATCTTCTATGCCGAAAGCTGGGCGCTGGTCCACATGCTGACGTTCGATAAAAAGTATCGCGACGGGGTGCCTCGATTTCTCGACTCCTTGACGCGGGGCGAGGAACAGGATCAAGCATTCCATGCTGCATTCGGTAAAGATATCGATGCGGTGGTTGCGGATTTATCGCAGTACGTGACCCGCTTACCGGCGCAGGTTCAGGTGGACCTACCGGCAGCGGAAGACATCGTTTTTTCAGCGCCCGCTCCCGTCGATCCGGCAGACGTCCTGCAGTTGAAAGCCGACGTCCTCGCATTGATGGGGCGGGAAGACGAGTCGGACGAGTTGTACCGGGAAGCGGCGAGGCGGTTTCCGAACTCACCTAAAGCGGAGACCGGCCTGGCCGTGGTTGCGATGCGCGCTCACGACGCCGACGTGGCCCGGAATCACTTCGCGCGCGCCATTGAGCTCGGTGCTCGCGACGGGTCGACATTTTTCGAATACGCGATGCTGCTGCGGGACAGCGGCGCGCCGCCGGCCCGTGTAACCGAGATGCTGGGGCGTGCCGTCGCGGCGAATCCGGCTCACGCGGAAGCCCATTTCATTCTCGGCATTCGGGCGTCGGACGCGGGCGAATACAGCGACGCCGTTTCGCATCTCGAGCAGGCGACACGAATCCTTCCGCGGCAGGCGTATTTCTGGCAGGCTCTTGCGTACGCGTACCTGAAATTGGGTCGTTCGGCGGAGGCGCGCCTATCGGCGATGCGGGCCTTGCGAGCGGCTGCCACAAGCCACGAGATCGAGATGGCGCGCAATACGCAGCAACTGATCGATGATGCGGACCGGCGTCAACCGCCCCGCGCCCATGCCGCTGTTATCGTGCCGGACAGTTGGAAGGAACCGAAGGGAGACGGCACGATCGCCGGCGAGTTGGTGGAGGTGGAATGCGGCGCGATGCCGGTGCGAATCCACATTCGCGACGGCACCCGCACGGTGGTCCTGCAGATCATCGATCCTCGCGCGGTTCTGATTCGGGGCGGCCCGGTTCAAGAATCCCTCCCCTGCGGGCGGCTGACTGGAATCCAAGTCACGGCCGATTTCATTTCCACGACGAACGCAGTCACCGCATTACGCTTCCAGTGACATGCGGTTTGTAACTGCGAAGTAACTATGGTGTACGAAGTTCCTCCGGTTTGCGTCTTACCGATTTGGCGGCACATATGCCGTAACGGGGTAAAACAAATGAGAACTATGTTACCCGGCCGGCCTTACCCACAAGGCGCGACCTGGGACGGAATGGGTGTAAACTTCGCGCTCTACTCCGAGCGGGCGACTGCGGTTGAGTTGTGCCTGTTCGATAAACCGAACGGGCCGGTACAAGAGGTGTTCCGGCTACCCGAGGCGACAGCCAGCGTGTGGCATGGATACCTGAACGGGATCAAGCCCGGCCAGTTGTATGGCTACCGGGTCCACGGGCCTTTCGAGCCAGAGAACGGCTTACGTTTCAATCGATCGAAGCTGGTGATCGATCCGTACGCGCGGGCGTTGGCAGGGCCGGTTAACTGGGATGCCCCGCTGTTCGGGTATAAACTCGGATCGCCTGAAGAGGACCTTTCGTTCGACGATCAGGATTCGGCATGGGGGATGCCCAAGAGCGTCGTCACCAGCATGCATTTTGCTTGGGAGAACGATCGTTCGCCGATGGTCCCGATGGACGAATCGATTATTTACGAAATTCACGTCAAGGGATTCACTGCGCAGCATCCCGAAATTCCTGAGGAGTACCGTGGTACTTTCGCGGCGCTCGGAACGGACGTTTGTATCGAGTATCTGAAGCGGCTGGGAATCACCGCCGTGGAGCTGATGCCCGTACATTCGTTTCTGGACGACAAACACCTTGTCGACCGCGGATTGCGAAATTACTGGGGCTACAACACCATCAACTTTTTCTCACCGGATGCGCGCTATTCCAGCTCGGGCGATACGGGCGAGCAGGTGGCCGAGTTCAAGGCGATGGTGAAGGCGCTGCACCGCGCGGGCATCGAGGTGATCCTCGACGTCGTGTACAACCACACGGCGGAGGGAAATCACATGGGCCCGACCATGAGTTTCCGCGGCGTGGATAACCTCACCTACTACCGCACTGTGGCTGACCAACCCCGGTACTACATGGATTACACGGGCACGGGGAACACGCTCAACGTGCGGCACCCGCAGGTGTTGAAGCTCATCATGGATAGCCTTCGGTACTGGGTGAACGAAATGCACGTCGACGGCTTCCGGTTCGACCTCGCCGCGGCGCTGGCGCGCGAGTTGCACGATGTGGACCGGCTGTCTGCGTTCTTCGACGTGATCCATCAGGACCCGGTAATATCCCGCGTGAAACTTATCGCGGAGCCTTGGGACGTTGGCGAGGGCGGCTACCAAGTTGGGAACTTCCCTGCCCTGTGGGCGGAGTGGAACGGGCGCTATCGCGATACGGTCCGGCGGTACTGGAAAAGCGATCCGGGCCAACTGTCCGACCTGGGCTACCGCCTGACCGGCAGCAGCGACCTGTACCAGCATGACGGCCGGCGCCCCTCGGCGAGTATCAACTTCATAACGGCCCACGACGGCTTCACGCTGCACGACCTGGTGAGCTACAACGACAAACACAACGAAGCGAATGGCGAAGGGAACCAGGACGGTGCAAACGACAACCACTCCTGGAATTATGGCGTTGAAGGCCCGACCACCGATCCTGCAATCATTGAAATCCGAGAACGCCAGAAGCGTAACTTTCTGACCACTCTGCTGTTCTCGCAAGGCGTTCCCATGATCTGCGGCGGCGATGAGATCGGGCGCACACAGCAGGGGAACAACAACGCCTACTGCCAGGACAACGAGATCAGTTGGTTCGACTGGAATCTCGACGAGGCAAGAATCGCCCTGCTCATATTCACGCGGCGCCTGATCGCGTTGCGCAGAAGCCATCCCAACCTGCGGAGAAGGAAGTTCTTCCAAGGTCGAGCGATCGACCCGGCACATAAGGAGGATCGCGATATAGGTGGAGGAAAGCACGTTAAGGATATCGCGTGGTACCGTCCGGATGGGCAGGAGATGACGAATGAAGAATGGGATTCCGGATGGGTTCGGTGTCTGGGTATGCACCTATCCGGAAGGACGCTCGACCAGGTTAATCAGTTCGGGTTTGCGATCACGGACGATACTTTTCTGCTAACGCTGAATCCGCATCACGAATCGATCAAGTTCTACATGCCGAAGAGTTCGACGGTGAAGAGTTGGGAGGTGGTAATCGATCCGAAGAACCTTCAGCCGACCAACAATCCGCGGCGCGTCAGGCCGGGAATGCCTTACGAACTGCTTCCGTACTCGGCGGCGCTGATGCGGGCGGTGGAGGCGGGGCGGGAGTTGCGTCCGCGGGTCACGGTGGGAACATTCGAGCCCCAATTACAGGTGGTCGGCCGGCCCGACTGACTTGTTTAAGGGTAGCGCCGGTCTGCGTATCTCCTGTGTCCGGCGTTTGAATGAGCACGGGGAAAAGTTGCGAGCGCGGTTCTACATCGATCCGGCGACTGGGTTACCGCACATCTTCCGACAGTCCGGGAGTTGATTGCGAAGAACCGGCGGTAGGATTGTGGTGAAACGTCGTTGCGCGGCAGCCTGAGTCAGCAGCCCCGTGGTTCATTGTCCGAGCCCTCTCCCGGTCAAACAGGATCGGGCGGTAATCTTCCGTTACAGACTTGCCGACGGAGTTGAATGACCAAGATCATCCTCTACTGGAGCGCAGGGACGACGTTTTCCTTGCCGAAGTTCTCGAATTGCCGGGTTGTGCCGCTGACGGCCACACACGACAGGAAGCGCTGGCCAATGCCGAAACGGTCATTCAGGAATGGATAGAGACCGCGCAGGCGTTGGGGCGGGCGATACCTGAGCCGAAAGGGCGGCTGCTCTTCGCCTGATTCGGACCCGTAAGGTGCCGCATGCCTTATCGCTCGAGCGATCGCAGCTCAACCCCGCGTTCTCGAAGCCGTCGTGCGACAGCGGCCGCAATCGCCGGCGCGCCCGGTGTATCGCCATGGATGCAGATCGTATCGGCAGCGATTCGCACCTTCGCACCGTTCGCAGCGACGACCTCGCGATCGATAGCGATGCGTTCTGCCTGCCGCGCCGCTTCGTCAGGATTCCGGATCAGTGCGTCGTCGAATTTGCGCGAACGAAGGCTGCCGTCGGCCTCGTAGCGGCGGTCGGCGAACGCTTCGGCGGCGGCACGAAATCCGGCACGGCGGAATTCATCGAGCATCGATGATCCGGCCAACCCCACCAGCAGCAGCGTGCTGTCGTGTCGTGCAACGCCTTCCGCAATGGCTCGCGCGAGATCCGCTTTCTTCGCCGCCTGGTTGTAGAGCGCGCCGTGCGGCTTCACATGCGCCAACCGTCCGCCTGCACTTTGAGCAATGGCATCGAGCGTCGAGACCTGGCGGTAGATGCTCTCGGCGAGATCGGCGGCTGGCATCTCGAGTTCGTGCCGGCCGAAGTTGGCCCGGTCCGGATACCCCGGATGAGCTCCCAACGCAAGCGAGCGCCGGAGAGCCTGCTCGACGGTGGTTCGCATCGTCGCATCGTCGCCCGCATGGCCGCCGCACGCGATGTTCACGCTAGTCAGGTGAGGCATCAAGCTCTCTTGCCTTCCGTCGGCGATCGCGTCCGGGTACTCGCCCATATCGCAATTGATATCGATGACGATCACGTGAGTTTTCCTCCACGCGTTTCGGGCAACCAGCGTACGAGCCACGCCCCCGCCGCAAAAAATGCGGACGTCAACAGGAGACCGGCGCCGATGCCGTACATGTCAGCGAGCGCCCCTACCGCGATCGGTGCGGCAGCGCTGACGATCCTTCCCGAGTTGTAGCAGATCCCCTGGGCGGTGCCCCTGATGCTGGATGGAAACAGTTCGGCCAGCATCGAACCGAAGATACTGAAGTAGCCGTGTCCGAAGAAACCGATGATCGGCCCGAGAATCAGGAGCATGCCTGCGCCAGCGTATGCATAAAGGGGAACAGATGCCGCCGCGCCAAGCGTAAACAACATGAAGGCCGGACGTCGTCCGAGGCGGTCAGCAAGGATCCCGCACGTCATATAACCCGCGAACGCACCGATCTGAACCGCAAGCACCCAGCCGAACGATTTCACGATACCCAGACCGGCGCCGCCGCGCGCGACGGGACTCGATAAGTACACCGGGATCCACGTAAACAATCCCCAATATGCGAACAGGATCAGCGCACAGATGGTGCTGACGATGAGGGCGCGGGAGCGCAGCGCCGGTTGCGCGAGTACGGCGAGGGTGTGGCGCAACCCACGGGACGCGGCGGCATCGGATCGCCTCCATATTTCCGGCTCTTCCACATTGCGGCGCACCCAGAAAGCGAGTATCGCAGGAACGACGCCGGCGGCAAACAGTACGCGCCATCCGAAGCGAGGCAGCAACAGCGCGGCGAGGCCGGCCGCGAGGACATAGCCCGCCGCCCATCCGCCCTGCACGAAACCGATCGCCTTGCCGCGATGTCGCGCCGGCCACGACTCGGAAACCAGAACGGTGCCGGCGGACCATTCGGCGCCAAGGCCCAGGCCGACCATTCCGCGCCACAGCGCGAGTTCCCAAACGGTTCGCGACGTGGCGGCAATACCGGTAAAGACTGAATAGAGCAGAATGGACCACATCAGCACACGGGCACGACCATAGCGGTCGGCCAAGTATCCCGCTGCGGCGCCTCCTACCGCCGAGGTCACGAGCGTGCAGGAGGCAATCGCGCCCGCCATGGCCGATGTCAGCCCGAACTCGTGCTGAACCGATGTCAAAGCGAAGGCATAGAGCATCACGTCCATGCCATCCAGCATCCAACCGAGTTGGGCGGCAAACAGCGTCTTCCATTCGCGAGCGCCAACGTCCGCGATCATGCGAAGAGAATCTCCGGTGCGAGTAGCGATTCCTGCTCGAACAGAAGAGCGCGAGCGGTCGGGATGGAGACCCACTCGAAGCGCACCTCATCGCCGGGGCGAAGCTGTCCCACGCTCGGGATGTCGGCCGAGATCACGTTCGCAATCTTCGGGTATCCCCCGGTGGTCTGTTGTTCGACAAAAAGGATGATGGGTTGGCCGCTCGACGGCGCTTGGACCGCGCCCAGCGAAACGCCTTCGGTGATCATCAGATGTCCCTGCTGCGGCATGAGCGCGGTTCCTTGCAGTCGCACCCCCATGCGATCCGCTTCCGGCGTGACCCGATAACTCGTCGTCACGAATTCGCAGCGTGCCCGGTCGGTAAACCAATCGGATTGCACGGTGTGGGTTACGCGGAGGCGTTTGCGAGCGGCGAGGCGGGCCAGAATCTCACAGCGGATGGCGTGTGCAGGTGGCTCGCCTTGCGAGGCGCCGATGGGCAGCCGGTCTCCCGTCTTGAGCGCGCGACCCTGGTGACCGCCGATTCTCGAGAGCAGGTAGGTGGACGCGCTGCCCAACACGCCCGGCACGTCGATGCCCCCCCGGACGCACAGATAAGCGCGCGATCCGCCGCGGATACGGCCGATATCGAGAACATCGTCCGCTCGGATCATCAGTGGCTTCCAGACGGGAACCGCGCATTCCGAGCCGGTGACAGCCACGGTCGTATCGGTAGAAAAGCGGTAGCGCCCGCCGGCCAGCGTCATCTCGAGCGCGGCGGCACCAAGCGAATTTCCGACCAGCAGATTTCCTATGCGTAACGCGATCGAATCGGCTGCACCGGACGGAGATACGCCGAGCGGCCCATAGCCCGGGCGACCCAAATCCTGAACGGTCGTCAGCATCCCGGGCGATTCGACCAGGATCACATGCGCTCCCGTGGAATGGGAGTGAACCGTACGTGATCGCCGATCTGGACCAAGGACAAGGGCTGGCGCCCGATCCGGAACAACTCGAGCGGAGTTCGTCCGATGATGCGCCAACCTCCGGGTGTCGAGACGGGATAAACACCGGTTTGGGCGCCTGCGATTCCTACACTGCCTGCGGGCACACGGCGTCGCGGAGTGTCGAGCCGCGGGGTCGCCAACTTCTCGGGGAGCCCGCCAAGGTAAGTAAATCCGGGAACGAATCCGATGAAGTACACGGTATATTGGGCGGAAGCGTGCAGTTCGATCGCCTGCTTCGGCGATAAATCGTGACGGGCCGCGAGTTCCTCGAGATCGGGACCGAACTCTCCTCCGTAGCAGACCGGAATCTCGAGCGCGGCAGGTTCGATATCGATTTTTGCCGGCAGAAGATTGCGGATTGCCGATTCGACCTTCGAGTGTTCCGTCCGCAAGGGGTCGAACACGACCAGCACGGAACAATACGCCGGATGTATGTTCAAAACGCCCGGAATCGGTTCTGTTTCGAAAGCGCGCGTCAACGCGACCACACGGTGATGGCACTCGGCCGAGATCTCATTGCCGACCGAGACGACCAGAGAACGGTCACTCGCGGGCAAGATGCGCATCTCGGGCGCGAACACGGCCATGATCGGTGAGTATAACCGAGGCTCCCCACCGTATTCACGGTCGCGAACGCGCGAGGTCCAATTCTTGCTGCAGCCGCGTCAGGTTCTGCAGTTCCGATCGCGTCTTTCGGCGGTATCTCACCATCGCGCCTGCAAAAACAACAGCGCAAACGGCGACGGTCAGCACGGGCACGGAGACCAGGAAAGCGCTGAGCGTGGTTCCATCCTGCGCTTTGCGGTGAAACACCCAGCCAAGGCTGAAGAATACTTCGACGGTACAGAGGACGGCTGCAAACGTAGAGATCGCCAGCCCGGAACGGCACCGTCGCACAGAAATATCGAGATAGGACGAGTTGTCCAGCGCCGCCGGCGTCCAACAACCACGTCGCAGCCAGATCGAAAATGCCCAAGCCGCTGCGATGAACACCCAGACCGCCGCGGCCAGAACGATTACGTCGGTTTCGCCGGACCACGCAGCCCAAACGGTCGCAGCGCCGCCGATCAGAATAGTGACAAGGACGTCTCCCGCCAGAAGAAGGCGCATTCGGCGCGACTGGCGCCGCACTCTGCCGCTCAAATCCGGAATCGGTTCACTAGAGGATTTCCAGGCCTGCGTCCAGCTTTGCAATTCTGCATCGGCGCTCATTCGTCACCCCTCAACATACTGCGCAGCATCTGGCGCGCGCGATTGAGACGCACGCCCACATTGCTCTCCGAGATTCCCATCACCTCCGCAATCTCCTTGTAGTCCAGTTCCTCGAGTGCAAGGACAACTACTTGCCGGTACGCGACCGGAAGGGCGCGCACTGCGTTCAACAGTCGTTCGCCGTCCTCGCCGCGCACCACGGACGCCTCGGGATTCGGTCCGGGATCCGGCACTTCGAACTCGCTGATCGGATCACTGATCCGCGGATTGCGGCCGAGCCACGTGATCGCGCGGTTGTGAGCCACGCGGAACACGAACGTCCGTTCCGAACAGTCACCGCGGAAGCGCGGGAGCGCCTGCCAAAGACTCATCGCGATGTCCTGCATCAGGTCTTCCCTGTCGCTCGCGGTTCGCGTGTAGCTGCCGGCGAGCCGGGACAGCGCGCCCTTGTGCTCCGTAACCAGGCGGTCGCATTCGCGCTCGAGCTCGGACCGGCCGATGTCAGACCCGAACCTGGCCACGCTCTTAGCCGCCGTACACAATATGGTCGCGCTCCAACAGCGTCGCTGCCGATAGTAATGCGAGGGCTGTGGCCCCGAGTGTCACCGTTCCGAGTGCAATCGTATCGAGCAACGGCATTGTGAGCCCGCCATCCAACCTTGCATTTGCATTTGCTGACCGATGACCGGCAGCAGACGTAACCAACTCTCACCGGCTTTCGGAACGAACACGGCGAACATCCCCAGACCCATCGGTACAAAGACGCTCATCGACAGATAAGTCTGAGCCTCCTTCAATGTCCGGCACGCGGTCGAGATCGCCAATTCAGAGGCTGAGGCCAGCAGCGCCATCGGCAGCAGGCTCCACACCGGCATCAGCAAGAAATCCCGGAAATCTCCGCGCGGGGCGATGTCCCGGAAGCATGCGACCACAGCGAATCCGGCCAGATTCACAGCGACTGCCATGCTGCTGAAGCAGCTGACCGCCAACGATTTTCCTAAAGCGACCTCCGGGCGCGGCACAGCGTTGATCAACAGCGGAAGTAGCGAGCGGCGTTCACGTTCCCCGGCCAAGATATCCATCGCCACGTTCATTCCACCCGAGAACGCAGCGACCAGGGTAAAGACCGCCATCATCCCTCCCAGCACGACATCAGCCGAGTGCTCGTTCTTGCCGTGCAACGCAATCGAAACCATCAACACGACGGCGGGACCCATCAGGCAATACATCAGCGAGGAGAACATGGCGCGAATGTCGCGCGCGCTGTCGAGCAATTCTTTTCGAGCGATCGCCAAAGATTGGGTCAGCATGCCACGTCCTCCCGATCGTTCGCCAGTTTCACGAATACGTCTTCGAGCGATATGCTGCCGGTCTGGCGGCAGAGTTGTTGCGGAGATCCTTCACCGGCCCGAGAGCCGTTCGCGATGATAACGACGTTATCGCACACTGCGCGAACCTCGTCGAGCACATGACTCGAGAAGATGATGCAACGCCCGGAATCGCGGAGGCGGGTTAAAAGGGAACGAAGCGAGCGGACGCCGAGCACGTCCAGGCCGCTGGTCGGTTCATCGAGCACGATGTTGCCCGGATCGTGGATCATCGCTCGTCCGAGCGCCGTTTTCATCCGCTCGCCCTGAGAGAATCGGACAACCTGCCGATCCGCGAGCCCTTTCAGATCGAGAATGTCGATGCCTTCGTCGATGCGGCGATCGAGCACCGCCGGGCTCAGACCGCGCAACGCGCCGAAATAGGCGAGGTTCTCGCGGACGGTGAGCCGTTCGTAAAGGCCGGCGTGATCGAGCAGGGCCCCGAGGTTACGCTGGGCCGCCACCGGTTCGGTTACCGGCGAGATGCCGTCTATCAGCACCCGCCCTCGTAGCGGCTTCAATACTCCGCATACGATACGAAGTGTCGTCGATTTCCCGGCGCCGTTCGAACCGAGCAGCCCGGTTATGGTTCCGTTCCAGGCGTTGAAGGAGAGATCCCGCAGCGCAGAAATCCCTCGAAAATTCTTTAGAGAGTTGTTGGACTTCGATCATGCTCGTAACTGGGTAGTCCCGAACCTGATCGTGCCCTTACAAAAAACTTTTTTCGTGAACTTCCTCCGGGGCGAGAACGAGACGTTCGGCCCCGGAATGTCGCGCAGGGCTAAACGGTCGCGACGTGCATTTCGCGCTGGCCGATCGGGACGAAATCCCGCTTGCCGTAGCCGGTGTAGATCTGGCGTGGACGGGCGATCTTCTGCTCGGGATCCACCAGCATCTCCTGCCACTGCGCCAGCCAGCCGACAGTGCGCGGAATCGCAAACAGGACTGTGAAGTATTCCGGGTTGAATCCCATCGCCTGGAAGATGATACCCGAATAGAAGTCAACGTTCGGGTACAGCTTGCGCCGAACGAAGTACTCATCCTCCAGCGCGATCCGTTCCAGTTCGAGTGCGATCTCGAGGCGCGGGTTCTTGCCTGTGATCTCGAACACCTGGTCGGCCGTCCACTTCACAATCCTGGCGCGCGGGTCGTAGTTCTTGTAGACGCGGTGCCCGAATCCCATGAGCTTGCCGTGGCCTTCCTTGATCTCCTTCACGAACGACGGGACTTTGTCTTTCGAACCGATCTTGTCCAGCATCTCGAGAACTTCCTGGTTCGCCCCGCCATGCAAGGGGCCGGAGAGCCCCGCGGCGGCCGCGGCGACTGCACAGTAGGGGTCGGCATGAGCGCTGCCCACGGCGCGCATTACGTTGGTCGAGCAGTTCTGTTCGTGATCGGCATGAAGGATGAACAGGATATCCAGGGCACGCGCGAGCACCGGGTTTGCGGCATACTTCGGCTCCACCATCCGCCACAGCATGTTCATGAAGTTTTCGCAGTAGCCGAGGTCGTTATCGGGGTAGACATAGGGGAACCCGAGATGATGACGGTACGAGTAAGCCGTAATCGTCGGCATCTTCGCGATCAGCCGGATCATCTGCGTTCGCCGGTTTTCCGGATCATGAATATGCCGGGACTCGGGATAAACCGTGGAAAGGGCTGCAACGGTGCTGATGAGCATCGACATCGGGTGCGCATTGTACCGAAACCCCTCCATGAACTTCTTGGTGGTCTCGTGCAGCATCGTATGCCTGGTGACCGTTTCCGTGAAGTCCTTATACTCCGACTCGTTCGGCAACTCACCATTCAGGATCAGGTAGGCCGTTTCGAGGAATGAACAGTTCTGAGCCAGGTCCTCGATAGGATACCCGCGGTAGCGCAGAATCCCTTTGTCGCCGTCGATGAACGTGACCGCACTTTCACAGGAGGCGGTGTTCAAAAACGCCGGGTCATAGGTCATCAGCCCGAAATCCCCGGGGTCTCGTTTGATCTGGCGGAGTTCCATGGCACGAATAGTGCCCTGGTAGATGGGGACGGTGTAGGACTTGCCGGTCCTGTTATCGGTGATAGTGAGGGTTTCGTTGTCCACAGGAATGCGATCCTTTCTGATAATTCAGGATGCCGGGAATCGCGTGGGGAGACACGCTAAGGCCCGGGGGAGGCGACGCATCATAGTCAAAATGCAGGTTGGGCTGGGAGATGCCGAGGTAAATTCGAGACGTAAAAGCATGAACGCCGGGCTTGGCGGCCCGGCGCGAACCTGCTGGTCCGTTCATGCAAACGGCGGCGGGGTAAATAAGGAGGGGTTGTGTCACTCGCGCCGGCGTGGCCTCAATTAGAGGAACACAGATAATGGCGACTGCGCCGTACACGTGGCGGCAGACCCCCCAACTATGAATAACGGGCTGTCGGCACCCTCGAGAACCAAGGGCACCCACATGCAAGATATTAGCACTCTTTTGTCTCGATTCCAAACAGTTCTGAAGGGTTCTTGCGTAAAAGTAAACTCGCACACGCGATTCTTCGTACGATGCGGAGCAGCCCAAATGCGGAGCGTGGCACCGCGATCCTGCAAGATCTTCCTTCATGGAAGGTCGATTACAGCTAAACTGAAGAATTAACCCATGGCCCTCGAAATCACTGAGCGCGAGCGCGAATCCGTCACGATTCTTGATTTGAAAGGGCGACTGACTGTCGGCCCTCCTGCAACCCAGCTCCGCGCAAATATCACACGCCTGATGTCCGAAGGCCATACCAGCATCATTCTGAATCTCGCCGAGGTGGATTACATTGACAGCACCGGGCTCGGCACGATGGTGATCTGCTTTACCAGCCTGCAGAAGGCCGGGGGAGCCATCAAGCTGCTGAACCTCAACAAGCGCAATTTGGAACTGTTACTGCTCACGAAGCTCAGCACCGTTTTCGAACTCTTCATTGATGAGCAGGATGCGGTGAACAGCTTTTTCCCGAGCCGCGAAATCAAGAAGTTCGACATCCTCAGCTTCGTGCAGGAGCAGGAAAAAAAAGAGAGCTGAAGACGCGATCCGCAGGGTCTCAGACACGGAATCGTTCGTCGATTTCCACCTGGTAGCCGGAGGCGAGACGGTTCGTCTCATTCGCCATCCCAACCACCGCCATCAGTTCGGCGAACATCTCGGCCGTCATGCCGGCGTTGCGCGCAGAAGCGGTGTGCGACGCGATGCAGTAGCCGCATCCGGTAGTTGCGCTAACCGCAATATAGATCAATTCCTTGGTCAGCGGTGCCAGCGCGCCCGGACTCATGATCTGCTTGATGCTCTCCCAGGTTCGCTTCAGTGTCGCCGGGTCGTGCGCGATCGCTTTCCAGAAATTGTTGATGTAATCGGTTTGCCGCGTGCGGAGGATGTCGTCATAGACTGCTTTGACCTCGGCACTCGCCTCGTCGTATTCAATTAATCCGAAGGTGGCCATAGCTGTCGTATACCATACGAGCTATGGTTCGCTTTCGAGTGATCGCCGGAATTTGCTGTGCCTCGCTGAGCGTCTTCGCTCAACGCCCGGTGTCCGAGGCCGAGGTGATGCGGGTTCACCGTTCGGCCCTCCTCATCGACACCCACAACGACGTCACCAGCCGGACGGTGGATGGGTTCGACATCGGCTCGACGGGGTCCGGCAGCCATACGGATATCGCGCGTCTGCGCGCCGGAGGTGTCGGGGCGCAGTTCTTTGCGGCTTACGTTTCAGCCGATTATGAAAAGACTCACCAATCCGCGCATCGCGCTCTCGAAATGATCGACACGATCAAGCGCGACATCGTGGCCCGGTATCCGAATGATTTCATGCTGGCGATGACGGCCGGCGATATAGAGGCTGCCCACCAGCAGGGAAAAATCGCGGCACTCATCGGAATCGAGGGCGGACATGCAATTGAAAACAGCCTTCGCCTGCTTCGTGACTTCTACGATCTGGGCGTCCGGTACATGACGCTGACCCATACCAATACGAACGGCTGGGCCGATTCTTCGGGCGATGCGACCAATCCTGCGATCCAGCATCACGGCGGTCTGACGCCATTCGGCAAGCAGGTCGTTGCGGAGATGAACCGGCTGGGAATGATGGTGGACATTTCGCATGTCGCCGATGCGACGTTTTGGGATGCGCTGGCCGTCAGTAAGGCTCCGCTGATCGCCTCTCATTCCTCCTGCCGTGCGCTGACCGATGTCCCGCGAAATATGACGGACGAAATGATTTCCGCTCTCGCCAGAAAGGGCGGAGTGATTCAGATCAATTTCAATTGCGGATTTCTAAATTCCGCGACCGGCAAGGCAGAAGAGGAGCTCGAGAAGAAACTCGGCAGTTACGACGAAGCAGTTTTTCGAAAGGCATTTGCTACCGGAGAATTGCCGCGCGCTACTCTCGCCCAGGTGGTCGATCACATCGGTCATGCGGTGAAGGCCGGCGGAATCGATGCCGTTGGCCTCGGCAGCGATTTCGACGGAATTCCCTGCGCGCCTGAAGGTCTCGACGACGTATCGAAATTCCCTGCCCTGACGCGAGCACTCCTGGAGCGCGGCTATTCGGCCGAGGACATTCGGAAGATTTACGGCGGAAATCTGCTGCGCGTGATGCGAGCCGTGGAGGGTGTGGCACGCGCCGGGAAATGATACCCGGAGCCAAGATTTCAGGCGAGGAACTTTCGGGGTTTGCGACACTGAAGGTTGGGCATGAGCGAACAACCCACGCGCGACCCCGTAATGGAATTGCTGGACTCCACCCAGCGGGAAACCCGGGAACTGATGTCTGCGCTATGCCAGGTCCAGTCGGATCGTGTGCGCGACCTGGTGGCTAAGGACCTTCGAGAGCAGTTGTCGAAAGTTGTCGACGAGCGGTTCCTGCAGTTGGAACTTACACTGCGGCCGAGGATGGCGCGAGCGCGGCTAGAGGTGGCTCGCGGCATCACCCAGGTTCTCAGTGACTGCTTCGCGAAGATGCGGCGTTTTGAGAGCGACCGGCAGTGGTGCGACGCGCTCCTCGAGGCCACCGCCGCGATGAGCCGCCGTTCCGCGTTTTTCTCAATCCGCAGCGGGAACATCTGTTTCCAGGGTGCGCGCGGAATGGAGTTGAGCGGCCGGCAAGTTCCGCAGGAGATGCCGCTAGCATCGGCGCCGACGTTCGCGAATGTTGTGAAGACCGCCGAGTGTACGACGGTTTCGCGCACCGCCGCGGACGTCTCGAACGCGCTTTTCGAATTCTTCGGAAACGTCGATGGAAGAGCACTGCTGGTTCCGCTCGTGGTGGACGGAAAAGTGCCGGGTATTATCTATGTCGAAGATCCCGTCGATCCGTCGGCGATTACCGCGATCGCAGCGATGGCGGCCGCAGCACTGGAGAAATACCTGGGGTTCGCCGATCCGGTGCGGCCTCCCTCACCGTCGGGCGCTATTCGCGCGGTGCCCGTTATAAGCTCTCGACTCGAGGCTCCTGCTGCCCCCGCGACAAGGCTCGGACCGCCGGCTCAGGCCATAAGGCCATTGAAGGCGCCGGATGCGCCCGCAAGACGGTTCGCGCAGGTTGAAGTCGCGCGCATGATCCTCAATTTCGAGAATGCCGTGTCTCAAGGCCGGTTGGCGGGCGACCTCTACGTTGCCTTAAAGGGACCTATCGATCGGGCGCGAGCAGACTTTCAAGCTCGTTTTGGAGGTACCCGCGATCTCCTCCACGACGAAATGATTCAGACACTGGCGCGAGGAGACGCCGCCTTGCTGGGGAGGGACTATCCGGGTCCGCTGGCGTGATTGTTGTTTATTGCTGGCGGGCTGCATCTGTGTCGCTGCGGACGTCGGGGATCTTGTCCGTACTTACACCCGGAACCCGAATCCTGCGACCCGAGCCGCTGTGATCCAGTACGCGTCCACCCATAGGGATGCCACGGCCGGGCTGGCGCTTTTGGCTATTGGCGCACAGGAGGTTGTCGACGGAGCAAAGCCCGATACCGCGAAGACTCTGGAATCGGCACAGCGCCTGGAACCACGCCTGGCGGACTACGCTGGATACCTCATCGCAAAGGCTGCATTTCAAACCGGCGACTTTGCCGCTTCGGCGAAAGCTGCCGAGTTCGTCGTGTCATTCGGCCTGCCTTCCCCAGTTGCAGGTTCGGCGGCAATGGTGGGGGCGAAGTCGTACCTGGCTCTAGGAAATCCGTCCGCTGGAGTGGCGCTTCTACGGCGTTCGGCGGACAGGCTACTTCAGCCTGCAGGTGACGCGCTGCTCGCCTCGGCGTATGAGGCTTCCGGCGACCTGCTGGAAGGGGCGAAGGCGTACCGGCGCATCTGGCTGGGGTACCCCGCTTCACCCGAAGCCCAGGATGCCGAAGCCGCTCTTGCCCGCCTCGAACCACAACTAGGAACAACCCTGGGTTCCGTCACTCCATCGGCACTGCTGGGCCGCGCCGGAAAGCTCGTCGAAGCCAGAGAATTTGAGCGTGCCCGACGTGCGTACGAAGCGATCGTCTCACTGCCGGCCGTGTCTGCGCTCGACCTGGATCTCGCCCGTGTCCGCCTGGGGGTGGTCGATTACCGCGCCGGACACAATGTACCGGCGCTCCGGTATCTCGCCGGTCTAAACGTACAAAACACCGAAGCTGATGCCGAGCGCCTGTATTACGTTCTCGCCTGCGCTCGCCGCCTGAACGACCTCGGTCAGATGACTGCTGCCCTGGCCGAGCTTGGACGAAAACACACCCGGTCTGAATGGCGGCTGGAGGCGCTAGTAGCGGCAGGCAACGAATACCTGGTCCTGGGCCAGCCTGATGATTACGACCTGCCGTTCCGGCAGTGTTTTGAAGAGTTCCCCACATCGCCCCAGGCTCCCTATTGTCATTGGAGGGTGGCCTTCAGTGGGTACATCCGAAACCTGCCTGCTGCGGAGGCACTGCTGCGCGACCAACTGGTGCGGTACCCGCGGTCTGACTTCTCGAGCCCTGCGCTGTACTTCCTGGGGCGCCTTGCCGAGCGCTCGTCGGATTGGGCGGCGGCAAAGGCATACTACGCCCGCATCGAGAGTCTCTTTCCGAACTACTATTACGCTGTGCAGGCTCGCAGCCGGCAGTCCGAGCCGCCGATCGCCGGCGCCCCGATGTCGAAAAATGCAACAGAATTCCTTGGCACGATTCACTTCCCCTCGCGAGGACTCCGAGGAGTGTTCGAACCGAAACACGACGCCGTGCGGCGGTTCGAACGCGCCCGACTGTTGAATTTCGCAGCACTCGACGACTTCGCGGATTTGGAACTGAAGTATGGTGCACGTACGGAAGGACAGCCGGAAGCGTATGGTCTTGAACTGGCGCGGGGCGCGTCGCGCCGTTTGGACATCGCACAATCCATTCGCTACCTGAAACGATTCGCTTCAGGCTATCTCTACTCGCCTGTCGATGCGGCGCCTTTCGAGTTCTGGCAGCTCTCATTCCCGTTGCCTTGGCGCGGTTCGGTAGAGAAGTACTCGAATGTCAACGGCCTGGATCCTTTTGTACTGGCGGCACTGATCCGGCAGGAGTCCGAGTTCGACCCGCGCGCCGTGTCGCGCGCGAATGCTCGCGGGCTGACGCAGGTGCTCCCGTCAACGGGCCGCGAGTTGAGCCGCCGCCTCAGAGTCCGGGGTTATCGAACGAACATGCTCTTCAACCCTGACTTCAACCTTCGCCTGGGAACCCTCTATTTGAAATCGCTGTTGACACGTTATGGAGGGGAATGGGAACCGGCACTGGCAGCCTACAACGCGGGTGGCAGCAGGGTGGCTCTTTGGCTGTCGCGTTCAAACTACCGCGAGCCGGCGGAGTTTGTCGAATCGATACCATTCACCGAGACTCGGAATTACGTTCAGATTGTCTTACGCAATGCCGACCTATACCGAAGGTTGTACTCCCTACACAAGGGGCAGGCATACCTTCCAAAGTTGGGAGACCTTGAATCGGTCCAACCCGATTCTGCCAAAACAATCGGGTTACAACCCCGGGATTTGTTCCGGAATTCAGTGAAAAATCAATAAATTCCATTTTCTTGGAAACCGCTGTATGCCATAATCGGATGAGAGAGTCCGATGCCCTGGCATCCTCATTCGGCAGCGAAGCATGTACGGCAGGTATGTTCCTGCCGCGCTCGCAAGTCGCAAGTCACAGCATCGCGCCGGGTAACAAAATACGAAGTTACGATGGGGGTCTGAACATGTTGCCGAACTTTGTCCTGCCGGAAACCACTGCCCAGAAGAACGGATCCGGTCCTGCTTTTGAACTCGGTGCGTCTCGGGGAGGCCAACTCCTGCTAACCCTCGGAATCACTCGAATCATTGAACAAGAGAGCCTGGACGTTGAAATCTGGGGCTCCGCCGATAACGAAAGCTGGGGTGAGCGCCCCTTGCTCCGCTTCCCGCAAAAATTCTATTGCGGCACGTACACGCTGCTGCTCGACATGTCCAAAGTCCCCGATGTGAAATATCTTCGTGTGGACTACAAGGTGAACCGCTGGGGCCGCGGCGATGGCATCCCGCTCTTTTCGTTCTATGTATTCGCTCAGACGGCGGCGCCGGTATCGAATGCCGAGTTGTGTGCCGCCGTAGCCTGAGGCTCGTTCGTTAATCAAACTATCTAAGGCTTCCGGGTACACCCCACCGGAAGCCTTTATTGTTTCTGGACGCGACCGCGAATTCACGCCCCGGCCCGGATTCAGACAGGCCGGTCCGCAATGGAAGCTCGCATTCGGGTTAGAATATTAACTTCATGCCCCACAAACGTATTGGTATCCTCACCGGCGGGGGCGATGTCCCCGGCCTGAACTCAGTCATTAAGAGCGTGGTTTACAGAAGCGCCGACCAGGATTGCGAAGTCGTGGGCATCCGGCGCGGGTGGGAGGGTCTCACCCATGTAAACCTCGAAGACCCGGCCAGTAAGAGCCGCTACATCCTGCCTCTGAGCCGCGAGAATACGCGTACGATCGATCGTACGGGCGGCACGTTCCTGCACAGCAGCCGTACGAATCCGTCCAAGATGAAGAGTATCCCGGACTTCCTGAAGGGCACCGACTTCCCCTCCAACCAGGTGACCAAGGAAGGCTCGACCTCGACCATCTTCGACATGAGCACCCAGGTACTGAAGAACTTGCAGTCCCTCGGCCTCGACTATCTCATTGCGATCGGCGGCGACGATACGCTGAGCTATGCCGCAAGGCTCGACAAACTCGGGTTCAAGGTCATCGCGATTCCGAAGACCATGGACAACGACGTTCGGAACACGGAATACTGCATCGGCTTTTCGACCGCGATCAACCGCGCGACCGACGCAATTCAGCGCCAGCGCACGACGGTCGGTTCGCACGAGCGGATCGGCATCTTCCGCGTGTTCGGCCGCGACGCCGGCTTCACAGCGCTGTATACGGCCTATGTAACCTCGATCCGCTGCTGCATCCCCGAATTTAAAGTCGATCTCGAGAAACTGATCCATTTGCTGGTCACCGACAAGAAGAACAACCCCAGCAACTACACGCTCGTGGTCCTTTCCGAGGGAGCACAATGGGAAGGCTATAAGGTTCAGGAGTACGGTGAAGCGGACGCTTACGGGCATAGGAAAAAAGCGAGCGTTGCGGAAGCTCTAAGCGCCGAGGTGAAGCGCGTCGCGGGGGAGGAAACCATCGTGAGCGATCTCACCTACGATCTTCGCTCCGGTGACCCTGATTTTGTGGACAAACTCGTTGCCTCGACTTTCGGAACCATGGCGCTCGACGCCGTGCTCGAAGGCAAGAGCGGTCTGATGTCGGCGTTGGTCAACGGGTGCTACACGATGATGCAGATCCCCGACCCGAAACTCGGACCGCGTCACGTCGATATCGATACCCTGTACAACACGGACAGGTACCGCCCGAATTACGCCAACAAACTCGGCCTTCCGATTTTCCTGACTAAGGCTGAGTAGTTTCGTGAGTTTCTTCAGCCGGTTGTTTCAAAAAAAGAAACAACCGGCTCCTTCCACGCTCGAAATCGCGCGATTCTTCAATAACGCGGCGTGCGACGAAGAGCACTTCCCTTCCTCCATAGATCCCCGCATCTATCACGTCAAGTTAGTACTCGAGCACCTGGGTGACGTCGGAAACGGCTATGTCGCCGATGTGGGCTGCGGGAAGGGCCGATTCGCCAAGATCGTGGCGGAACACAATCCTCAGGCTCGCGTCCTGGCAATCGATCTTGCCGAAGCGATGTTGCGCCAGGTCGCGACGGGTATCCACTGCTGCGCCGCCTCGATGACTGCGCTGCCGATTCCGGACGATTGTTGCCAGGGAGCCTACGCTACCGAAAGCCTGGAACACGCCGTGGATATCGAGAAGGCGATTGCGGAGATCTGCCGCATTGTGAAACCAGGCGGCAGGATTCTGATCATCGACAAGAACTCCCGCCAATGGGGCCGCCTGACCACTCCGGCGTGGGAGAAGTGGTTCTCGCGCCCCGAACTCGAAAAGCTGCTGGCGCGTCATTGCCGGCAGGTCTCGAGTCGCCCCATCAGCTATTGGGAAGACGTCAAACCCGATGGCCTATTCATAGCGTGGCTGGCGACGAAATAGCCTCTATCCAGCGCCAAACACTCTGCCCATCTCCTTGAGGCCTGCCATTCCTGGTCGGGTTGGCGAGCGTCCAACGCGATCGGATTCTTCGCGGCCAGAACGACTTCGTACAATTACGTGGGTGCGACCCTCGCGGGCACGCCGGGTCTATGATCGGCCGGCGAACCTGGCGGCAGTCGAGTCCTGCGCGAGTGGATACCGGCGCGTAGTGCGATTTCGGGCCGCCAGGATACACCGATTTTGCTTCTGATTATCGGGGCTTCTATTTCCTTATTCAGGCGGAACTGGTTGCGTGTGTCGGGTTGTTCTGCTGGCGTTCTGCGCTATTAAATTCCACCTTTTACTTTTCAGACCTGCCCTACTCTTACTGAAAAGCATTGGCGAGTGTTGGCAGGGGTCGCCACGGGAACAACGGTTCTCGCAGCGTGCGGCTCTTTGGCTTTCGGAACGGATTCTTGCGCTCAGCGACCGTATCTGCCGAACTTGCATGGGCTGGCGAAAGTGCGCCAGCTTTCACTCAACCGTCTCCGACGACCATCCGTAGCGACACCATTTCCTCACTCCGGAGTCTCAGATGCTGGGAGCGCGCATTGCCCGGTGCATGGATGAGAACCTTCCGAACAATTCTGTTTCTCGTTTGTTGTGCGACACTTGTGTCCGCACGCACGCGGTGGAGGACGTTCACGGCGACGGCTTACACCGTCGATGGTATCACCGCTTCTGGCAAGGAAACGCGCGAAGGGCGGACAGTTGCTGCCGACCCCGACGTCCTTCCGCTAGGGACGAAGATTCAGGTGCGTGGCGCAGGGCGCTACTCGGGGATTTACGTGGTGCACGACAGCGGACCGAAGGTGCAGGGGCGTACCATCGACATCTTTATCGATAACGATCGGGAGGCAAAACGCTTCGGCCGAAAACGCGTCAAAGTGCGAGTTCTCGTGCCCGTTCAGGAATCGGCCAGAAAATAGTCAAACCGCCCGCCAACCCGGCCGGAAGGGTGGCTAGGGTGGCTGTCAATCGCTGCTTCGACGGGTAATCTGTGCTATCCTTTTGGGTTAAAGGATCTGCCCGTCGCGGTCCTCTTTTCGGTCGTTTCCCTACAGTTTTGGACAGGTGGCCGAGTGGTTAATGGCAGCAGACTGTAAATCTGCCGCGCCTTGCGCGCTACGGAGGTTCGAATCCTCCCCTGTCCACCACCCCAATAAATCTATTCTTCGCGTAACACCTGCAGCGGCTTCTGCCCGAGTATCCGGTAACTTGCCAGCCACCCGGTGATGATCGCTACAACAGCCGTTGCGGCAATCGCAATCAGGTACACTGCGGGCTCGAAATGGGGCTCGCCCTTCAACAAGCGCTTCACGACAAGCGCGCCGAAAGCCGCAGCCAACAAACTGCCCATGATGCCTGCCACCGCGCCGAGGATGAAAAACTCCACTGAGAAGATGCCGGCGATGCGGGCCCGCGTTGCCCCGAGCGTCTTCAAAATCACGACCTCGCGGATGCGCCGGAATCGCGTCCCCGCCACGCTGGCTGCCAGTATGATCACGCCGGCCAGAATCGCGAACGCCGATATGAATCGCACCTCGATCGAGATCTGATCGACAACCTCTTGGATAATCCGAAGCACATCGGCGACGTTTACCACCGTAATGGTCGGAAACCGTTCGTACATGGCCACTTGCAGCGGCGCGACGTCTTCCGGCGTCACGCGTACGCTCCCGTAGTAAACCGCGGGAAGCCCTTGCAGCAGCCGCTCGTCGAATAGAAATTCCATTCGGCCCATCAGGTGAATCGGGTCGATTCGCACGATGCAGGATACCGGCGCCTCGACCGTCCGGCCGCCCGCCGTCCATTCTGTCGTATCGCCCGGCTTGAGCCGGAGGATACGCGCCGCCTCCTCCGACGCACAGATTCCCGGGGGGCCGTTTACTGGATTCCACCACGCACCGTTTACGACATCGACATAGGGCGCCTTACTCGTCACCGCGGCCACCGCCCTGGTCCGCTGGAACCGGCGCGCGAATCCTTTCAGTCCCACGTTCCAATTCGAATTGCCATTGATCTTCGCGAGCTTCACCGCGACGGTGCCGATTAGCTCCGGCCCGCGCTCGATCCCTTTCTGTGCCCGCACTAAGGCGACAACGGCCTTCGCATCTCCTTGCCGGACGTCGAGCAGGAATACGTTCGGCATCCCCGGTGGCGCGGTGCGCATCATCTCCCGTAAGACACCGTGCTGCACAACGTACACGCTCAGCGTGAACATCACACCGACACCGAGTGCCACCAGGATCGCCTCAGCGTGATTGCCCGGGCGGTACAAGTTCGCAACACCGTGGCGTATCGCCGGAGGGAGATTCGTGAGATGACGGCTAAGCCGGCGCAGTAATCGCAGAAGAATCCAGGCCACGCCGGACAAGAGCGCGAGACTCACCAACAGGCCGCCGACGAAGTAGCTGCCGATGCGAATCGCTTCGCGAGGCGGAGCCGCGGTAAGCCAGGCGGCCACAAGGCACAGCGTCATAACCAGGATCCCACCCGCGATCGCCGTGGGGCGTCCATCGCGGATGCGGTCGCGCCACGAAGGTTTGGACTCCGCCATTTCGCGCCGGAAGATCAGGTTGGGACGAACGCGGCGGATTCCGAGCAGCGGCGGCACCGTGAATAGCAGCGACGTCAACAACCCGATCGCAATACCCTGCACTGAAGGAACCCAATCCAGCAGCAATCCGGGACGAACGTGGAAGTAGCGCGCAATAAAAGTCGGAAACACAACCTGCACGATTAGCCCGACCGCGATACCCATCGTGCTGCCGATCAAACCCAGCACGATCGTCTGGATCACGTAAATCCGCATGATCTGCTGCGAGCGTGCCCCCAGGCATTTCATGACGGCGATTGAATCCAGCCGTTGATCGAGATGGGCGCGAATCGCTGTTGCCACACCGAGCGCGCCAACAATCAAACTGATGAGGCTGACGAGGCTCAGGAATGTCGTCGCCTCTTCGAGTCCGCGTTCGATGGCGGGATGCGCCTGGCGGAAATCGGCGATCATTGCCTCGGGGAACGCCTTCTTCAGCACCGTTCGAACCTGCTCGACATTCACTTCGGGCGGGATGCGAAAGAGATAACGCTCCGACGCGCGGCTTCCGGGCATCATGAGGTTCGCTCGGACCAAAGCGTCCCGCGAGAGCATCAGCCGCGGCCCGACATTCAACGACCCGGACATGCGATCCGGTTCCTGCTCAACGGTCCCGATGATCCGGAACGGCAATCCGCCGAGGCGAACAGTGTCGCCGGCCTTCACTCCGAGCCGGAGCAGCAGATCGTCCGATACCGCCACAGTGTCCGGCTTCAGAGCAGCCCCGAGCGAAGGGTATGGCGGATCGAGTCGCACGCTTCCGTAGTAGGGGTACTGATCCGGATCTACAGCCTTCACCGACACCAGCAGCGGAGTTTTGCCTTCGACGGCGGCCATTGAAACAGTCTCCGTGATCCACGTGTGATCCACACCTTGCGAGGACAGCCGCTTCATCGCGCTTTCCTGCTCCGGCGAGGCGAGCGCGAAGACCCGCACCGACAGGTCGGAGGCGATCAGCGTTCGAGCCTCCCGGACCAGCATCAGGTGAAAAGCGCGGCTGAATCCGCGGACACCCGTCAGCGCGCCCACGCCCACCGCGACAGCGAGGATTACGAAAGCGAACTTCACGCTTGATGCCCGGCCCTCCCGCCAGGCGATCTTCAGTGCGGTTCGCCAGGATAGCTGTTGCTGAGTCATGATGCGCGCGCTTCGTCGGAAACGATGCGACCGTCCCGCAGCGTGATGATCCGATCCGCATGCGCGGCGAGTTCACGATCGTGCGTCACCAGCACAAGGGTGGTCTGTTCCCGCCGGTTCATGTCCATCAGCAGTTGAAGTACGAGTTGCCCGTTAACGGTATCCAGGTTCCCGGTCGGCTCGTCCGCCAGCAGAATGGGAGGTTGGACAATGAACGCACGCGCGAGCGCCACCCTCTGTTGCTCACCGCCTGAAAGCTGTACGGGATAGTGTTCGGCACGATCGAGCAGGCCGACTGTGTCGAGCAACCGCCGCGCGCGCGCCCGTCCGTCGCCATTCCCCCCGGTCAGCTCGTACGGGAGCAGGATGTTCTCTTCCGCGGTCAGCGTCGGGATCAGATTGTAGGACTGGAAAACGAAGCCGATTTTGCGGCCTCGCACCTGGGCCATGCGATCCTCCGACAACCCCGCTATCTCTTCGCCGTCCAGGACGATACTGCCTGCGGTCGGCGAATCGAGCCCGGCGAGTAGACCGAGCAGTGTGGATTTGCCACTGCCAGAGGGACCCATGATGGCGACAAATTGACCCCGGGGAACTTCGAAATCGAGCCCGTTCAGAATATCCACGCGGTGGGTCGTGGTAGCGATGCTCTTGGTGAGTCCGGAAACTTTGATCATGGAAACGAGGTGGGCCAGCCCGACATCCCTTATTATGTCATCCAGTGCGTTACATCACCCTGATTCTGATTGCGTTGCTCGCCGGTTGCTCGGGTTCGCCGAAGCCGGACGAGACGCCCGCGCGCGAGCGGCGCGTATCTAGTGAGACGAAACCGGCGCCCCCGCCGGATACAAGGCATCGGTTGGTAGCCTTCGGTGACAGTCTCACTGCCGGCTTTGGCTTGGAACCCGGCCGCAGCTATCCCGATGATCTGCAAAAACTCATCGATCAGAAAAAGCATTTCTGGCACGTGATCAACGCTGGTGTCAGCGGTGACACTTCGACCGACGGCGTCGCCCGGCTGCCGACGGTGCTCGAGTTGAAACCGGAGATCGTCGTCCTCGAGCTTGGAGCGAACGACGGCCTGCGCGGTATTCCTGTGGATGCAACCCGGGCCAACCTGGAGCAGATTATCGTTGCTTTGCAGAAGGCGGGTGCGGAAGTCGTGCTGGCGGGCATGACGCTGCCCCCGAATTACGGCCCCGACTACATTCGCCCATTTGAACAAGTGTTCACCGGGCTGGCGAAACAGTACAAGCTGACGTTGATTCCTTTTCTGCTCGAAGGCGTGGGCGGTCACCCCGACCTGATGCAGCGGGATTCCCTGCATCCGAACGCAGAAGGCACGCGGCGCGTCGCAGCCAATGTAATGCGCGTTATTGAGCCCCTGCTGAAGCGGTAATAGGTAATTCACACTTTTGCGGCGCTGGCCGATACGTAGACCTGAGGAGGTCGAAATCGTACCAGCACGTCCGCACATTACCGATCACTTAACCCGCGACGACAAGCTGGACGTGTGCGTGGCGCGCATCACGCGCAGTGAGGGGATACCTCCATTTGCGCGGCATGCCCAGGAGTTGATGGTCCGCTCACTTGACCCGGAAGGCGCTTCGTCGAACCTGGCCAGGGTGATCATGAAAGACGTCGGGCTGGCTTCGCACATTCTCCGGGTCGGAAATTCGATGATGTACAACCGGTCCGGCAAACCCATCATCAGCATCGCTCACGCGATCACGATGCTGGGTTGGGATGCGGTGCGGAACCTGGTGGGGGCGCTACGTTTCGTGGAGCATTTCGCCCAGACTTCACCGGGGCTTCGAGAGTTGTTGATGTTCTCGCTGCTGTCGGCCACTCATGGCCGCCAGGTCGCTGCCGCCGTCGGCTATCCACGGCCCGAAGATGCCTACGTCTGCGGTCTGTTTCGGAATCTCGGTGAAATTGTGCTGGCGCGCTACTACGGTCTCGAATACGCGGAGATGCTCCGCATCATGAACGAGGAGCGGATCACTATGACGGCCGCAGCTTTTCGTATATTCGACTTTTCGCCGGATGAAATCGCGCAGAGGTTGGCCTCTGCCTGGAATCTACCGTCGCCTGTCCGGTTGTGCATCGCAGGTGAAGCCGCGGCCATGTCCGCCGAGGAACGGTGCCTCGTATCGGCCACCGGATACGGCCACGAATTGACATTCGCGCTGTACCGGTGCGGGGCTCCTTTCGAATCGGTGCACCTCAAGACCGTTGTCGATGCGAGCGGCCGGCCGTGCCTGATCTCGCAGCGCGACCTGCGGCGCCTGGTAAATTGCGCCGTAGAGGATACGCAACACACATTCAAGGCCTTACAGATTCCGCTGGGATCGCTGAACCTCGGCCGCCAGTCGGAGCAGGCCCGGCAGATACTCGATGCGACGTCGCCGCCCGTTCCCTACGACCTCGACGCGCTTGACGCCGCGATTCAGGAAGCCGCGAAGCAGACCGAGACACAGAACTTCGACGTAACCCAGGTAATCCAGAGCATCCTGGACGCGTTGGTAACGCATGCCGGATTTGAGCGCGCCTTGTTCGCGTTGATGTCCGACGATCGAACATCGGTCCGCGGCCGGCTCGGTAGCGGTCCTTCGGCAGAAGCGGCGATGCGCCAGTTCCGGTTTTCCCTGCTCCGCTCGGACGCGGCTCTGAACGCTACGGTTGGCCGCAAAACCGATTTGTGGATCTATCGCCTCACCGATTCCCGGTACGATGCCTCGCGCCTGATTTCGGGATTCAAACCCTCGCACTTCGCCCTGTTCCCGATCGTTGCCGATGATGTTGTAGCAGGCCTGATCTTCGCAGAGCGGCGGACATTGCAGGTTCCCGACGACATCCGCCAGAGATTCGCACAGGCTCGCGACGTAATCGCTACGGCGATAGGGAAGAAGCGTCTTACGACCGAGTGACGGCGCGGGCGGCCGCAGCGCACCAACCCCACCGCTCGCGAATCTCCAACACGTCCCCAAGTTCCGGCAGAGTCTGGAATCCGGAAAGGATCAAAGTCCCTTTATCCCGGCACGCCCGCCGCAGGTCCGGCAGAATCGCCTCGATGACGGGGCGGCTGATGTTCGCAATTACAATGTCGAAAATAGCGCTGCGCACCGCGTCCGCGGTTCCCCGAAACACGCGACCGCCGATCCGTTCGCGTGCGATTGCCACGGTATCGGCATCCAGATCGCAAGCGAGGACACCACCCGCACCGAGTAGATCGGCTGCGACGCTCAGGATGCCAGATCCGGTACCGACATCGAGCACAGAGTCGCCGGGCCGCAGGCGTTCCTCCAGAAGTTCCAGGCACATCTGGGTGCACTCGTGCCAGCCGGTGCCGCACGCCAAGCCGGGATTGATTTCGAGGCGCATACGTCCCGGCGGAGGCGGACCTTTGTACCAGGGCGGCACAAGCCACAGCCGTTCCCCGATCGGTAACGGCGGAAACGATTCCTCCGTCCGGCGCACCCAGTCTTCGGTGTCTTCCGGAATGATCTCGCCGTCGTAGCGCTCGATCAGGTCCGAAAGATCGACATCGCTATCGAACCACGCCCGCACGCCCGACCCGAGTTCGAGTATGCCGGTGGTGCCGCGTTCGTACAACTCACCGATCAGGGCCTCGATCTCGCCCGGCTCGCATTCGAGATAGACGGAAGTCATCCGCCCTGGACCCGGCGCTCTCGCCCGGCCCAAAACTTTTCGCGTATCGCGAGCTTGCGAATCTTGCCGGTGCCGGTCTTCGGCAGCGGTTCTTCGGTGAATTCGATATGCCGGGGCATTTTGAATCGGCCCAGACGCTCCGACAAAAACTCGATCAACTGTTCCGAGTCGAGACTGCTGCCGGGCTTCTTCACAACTACCGCGGCGGGCACCTCGCCCCATTTTTCATCCGGGGCAGCGACCACGGCCACTTCAAAAACGTCGGGATGCGCGAAGATCGCCTTCTCTACTTCAAGCGAGGAAATGTTCTCGCCGCCGCTGATGATGATCTCTTTCTTGCGATCGACGATGTGAATGAATCCTTCCTCGTCCCACACGGCCATGTCGCCGGTGTGGAACCAGGGGCCGCTCATCACGGCCGCTGTGGCCTGAGGCTCTTTGTAGTAGCCCTCCATGATGTGGTCGCCGGTAGCCACCACTTCTCCGATCGTCTTCATGTCGCGCGGCACATCGTTCATCTCGAGATCCACCACTCGCACCGTCACGTTCGGCACGGCCCACCCGGCCATCGATTGCCGGTGAAATCGTTCTTCATCGGTTTTCGGTATGATCGTGCTCTTTTTGCGAGCCGACGTGAGCACCGGCGCCGTCTCAGTGAGTCCGTATCCCGAAAAACATTCGGCATTCGGGAAAGCTTTTTCCAGACGGCACATCAATTCCGGCGAACTGGCAGCTCCGCCGATCATGATGATCCGCATGCTGGAGACGTCGTATTGCGATATTTCCGGACAGTTCAACAGCGCGTTGGCCATGGTCGGTACAACGCTCATGTCAGTCGCTTTGTGCTCCTGGATCAGCCGGAAAACGAGCGCCGGCTCGAAACGACGCACCATCACCTGTTTGACGCCCTGCATCGTCGACGCCTGCGGCCGGCCCCAACCGTTGGCATGGAATAGCGGAATCGTGTGCAGATCCACCATCGTCTCCAGTTCGCGGAACAAGCCGGCTACCGAAAGAGCGTGGAGGTAAAGCGTGCGATGGCTGAGCGTGACGCCCTTCGGCGTTCCGGTGCTGCCGCTGGTGTAGAACAGTTCCGCAATCGACATTTCGTCGATCTTGAAGATGTCCGCCCGTTCCGGATGTCCCTTGTCGATCAGCTCTTCGTACGTGAGATCCGCAGCCGGAATCTTGTCATCGACCGTAACGAAACGTTCGATACCCGGACACAAGGGCCGCAGCTTTTCGACGAGCGGGGAGAAATCGTTTTCAAAGATCAGCATCCGCGCACCCGAATGGTTGAGAATTGCCACCAATTCCTGCGGCGACAAACGTACATTCAGCGGCATTACAATGCCACCTGCCTGCACCACTCCGTAGTAGCCCTCGAGAAGCTGGTTATTGTTGAAGCTCAGATAGGCAACACGATCGCCGGTCTGTATACCCTCGCGTTTCAGCCCGGTTGCGAGGCATTCGCAACGTTCGCCGAACTGTGCGTAGGTGAATTCGCGGTCGCCCGATGCGACCCCGATCTTGCTGCTGAACAGGTCCACTGCGCGGTGGAGGCAACGAAGAGGAGTAAGTGGAACGAACATGATGGCTCGACTGAGAGGAATTGTATAGTACGGCAATGATACATACCACTCTCAAATCGGCGCATGGTTGAAATTCGTTCGGCGGGCGGATTCGTCGCGGATTACTTGCTTGCGTTGCGGCCAGACACTCCGGCCCCATCCTGCCGTTCGAATTCCGCCCGAAACTCCTTCGCTTTCGCCGGTTGGTTCAACGCCAGATAAATCGTCACCAGTTCTTTGCGAGCATCCTGCAGTTCCGCCGCTCGCGGACCCATCAGTTTGCGCAGGATCAGATATCCCGCGAAACCGTGATGCTCGGCTTCGGAGAGTCTGTTCTGCGCCGCCAATGCTTCACCGAGCCGGAGTTCCGCCATTCCCGTGTACCGCTGGGCTGGAACGGCGGCGCGAAGTCCTTCCACGGCGCGGCGCAACAGGCTCTCTGCCTCCACCGGCTTCTTCTGTGCGAGGTTCACCGAACCGAGGTTCGACAATTGGTGCAGATAGAACTCGTGGTGTTCCCCGAATGCAGTTTTGAAGATGGCGGCCGCGCTGCGAAACAGTTTTTCCGCGATCTTCCTCTGCCGGCGTTTCATCGCAAGATCGCCCATCAGGCTCTCGACCACCGCAATTCTCGGATGACCTTCGCCGTAGGCTGTGCGATACGCTGCCAGGGCCTGTGCGAACATCGTCGATGCCTCGTCCAGCTGGCCTTGATACTCGATGGCCCGGCCAAGCATCAAGCGGTCGCTTGCGGTCTTCGGATGCACTGGGCCGTACCAAGCCTCGTTGATGGCAAGAGCATCCCGGAATAGTTCTTCCGCCTTTTTGTAGTCGCCGCGGTCGAGTTGAATATTGCCGAGATTGTACAGGCCCACCGCGACGTGCGGATGCCGGTTACCGAAGAGCTTACGATCATGCGCGATCCCTCGCAGGTTCACTGCCTCTGAGGCATCGATTCGGCCCAGGTAGTAGTACGTGTTCGCGAGGTCGCCCAGCGCTTCGGAAAGCTCGACACTACCCGGGCCAGTGCCGAGAACGCTCACCGCCTGTTCGAGCAACGGAACGGCATTTTTGTAGTCGCCGCGGGTCGCCAGTACTTTTCCAAGCGCCGCTGTCGCGCTAGCCGTCTCGAAGCTGCTTGCAGGATAGTGCGCCTTGGCTGTCCGCAGCGCTTCTTGCACCAAGCGTTCGGCTTCATCAAGCTGCGATTGATCGACGCGCAGGAGTGCGAGCGCGAGTTCGTCGCGCATGGTTTCCGGGTGATCCGGCCCGAGCGCCGACCGCTGCGCCTTCCACGCCGAGAACAGAAGCGGCTCCGCCCGGTCGAGGCGACCAAGTTTGTGATAGAGGCCGCCGAAGGTATAGCGCAACTCCGCCTGCAGCGCAGGCTCCTGGTCGAGAGTTTCCGCTTCACGGACACCGCGGTCGAGCAGGCTCACCACGCGCAGACCTTCCGCCGGTCCCGCCGCGCTGTCGTCGCCTTCGAAGAGATTCAACATCAAATGGTAAATCCTCTGCGTCCGCGCTTCCGACGAGACGGCGCGATCGCGAGCTTCGACCAGTCGGATCGTGAAAAAAACAACGATCGCTGAAACGGCGGCGAGGACAGCGGCCGCAGCGGTCACCGACCGCCGGTGCCGTGTGATGAACTTCGTACTTCGATAGCGCACCGTGTCGGGATGGGCTTCGAGCGGCTCGTCTTTCAGAAAATGGCCCACATCGCGCGCGATCGCGCCGGCGCTGCCGTATCGCCTGTCGCGATCGCGGTGCAGTGCGGTCAGGCACAGGACGTCGAGATCGTTCCAAACCGCTTTCGACGCGTGAAACGCGATTGAATCGACGTCGCGCGCCACGGCCGACGGGCGGCGCGGCTCCTCATCGAGTACGCGCATCAACTCGGCGGCGCTCGCGTTCGCCAGATCGGCGGGCGGATTCCCCGTCAGCAATTCGTAGAGGACTACGCCCAACGCGTGAACGTCAGTCTGCACACCGAGCGGTTGGCCGCGAATCTGCTCCGGCGCCGCATAGTTCAACGACAGCAGTCGTAATCCGGTTTTCGTCCTTTCCGCCAGACCGCCCTGGGCCTCGAGGTTTCGCGCGATGCCGAAGTCGAGGAGCTTAACTTGGCCCTCGCGATTCACAAGGATATTCGATGGCTTTAGATCCAGGTGGATCGTAAGATTGCGGTGCGCGTAACTGACCGCTTCACACGCGGCCTGGTACACTTCCAGCCGCTGTCGCAACCCTACCCGGTTCACCCGGCAGTACTCCGTGATCGCGACGCCGTCCACGTATTCCATCGCGAACCACGGGACTCCATTCTCGACTCCGGCATCGTACAGGCGCGCGATGTTCGGGTGATTCAACGCGGCCAATGTCTGCTGTTCGCGAACGAAGCGTTCCCTTTTCGCCGGCGAACTTCCGGGATCGTGCAGGAACTTTATGGCCACACGATCTCCCAGATCATCGCGCACGGCAGCGTATACCAATCCCATACCGCCTTCGCCCAGGTATTCGCGAATCGCGTACTTGCCGAAGCGTCCGGGAATCAATTGCCCGTTGCCGAAGTCCATGAGTTCGGCGGCCAGGTTTCCGATACTTCTCTGCAATAGCGGATGCTCCGCGCGATCGGCTTCCAGGAGACGCAGCGTTTCCTGAAGCAACTCGCCATCCCCATCGCACGCGGCTTCGAGAATCCCCCTCTGCTCCGAAGCCGGCTGATCGACGACGAGATCAAATAACTCCGCGATCCGCTCACGGCGCGGCGTACTCATCGGCCCTCGCCCTCCGGCTTCGCCTGGCACTCCAGCGCGGCAATCAGCGACGCGCGCGCCATTCGCAACAAGCGCTGCACCTTCTTCTCGGAGACACCGAGAACTTCGGCGATTTCCGAGACCTGCAGGCCCCCGAAGAACTGGCATTCAAATGCGCGAGCCTCCAGTTCGCTCTCCATCGCCAGGCGATCGAGCGCCAAACCCACCGCGAGCACCTCGCTTGGATCGAACGCCGACGATTGGGCGGCATGCTCGTCGAGGGCGATGCGCCGGATCGGCATCTGTCCGCCTCCACGGCACTCGGCTGCCTGCCGCCTTGCGGCGTCGAGCAGCAGGTGCCTCATCGCACGCACGATGGTGTACTTCAGATGCTCCGGCGACGCGGCGTGGAATCCCTTGGCCGTCAGCAGCTTTAGATAGGCCTCGTGAACCAGCGCGGTGGGATTCAGCGTGAGATTACCGCGCCCGCGCTTCAATCGGTACGCGGCCCGGCGCAACTCTTCATAGGTTGCGCTGAATATTGCGTCCGTAAAAGCCCGTTGATCTTCCGCGGCCATACTCTGTTCGTCCCGCCCCGGCTTCAAGAAAAAACAGCTTCCCGTTGTCCGTACTGCGCCGTTCGCCGCGAATTATCAGATGAACCAGGTAGTTCAGCCCAGTCGTCAATGGAAGTTTTCAAATGCTACCACTTCACCAATTCAGCTGCAAACGACCCCGAAGTCGATTCGGCCTTGTCGTGGCCGTGGCCGCGGCAATCGTTCCGCTCGTTCTTGGTACGGCGATCTACATTGCGTTCAGAAGCCCGAATTTGCGGCTCTTTCAGTGGATCCGGGGGGCAGGACTCGGAACCGTGATCGATTCCACGCGCGCGATCGCCGCTGGATGGAATCTCGCCGTTCCAGCCTGGTGCGTTTACAGCCTTCCTGACGGACTTTGGTTGCTATCTCTGCTGGCCGCCGTGGGCTTGATCTGGCAGCCGCATCCGGCAGTCGCGACGTTACTAGGCCTCACGCTCGCGGCGAGCGCTGTCCTTTTTGAAGTGGCTCAGGCGATGTGGCCGCGCCTGGGCACCTTCTCCTGGTCCGACCTGGCGTGCTACGGTGCCGCGACCGCTTGGATTCTCCTTAATCGTCGCCGTAGCCCGGCGAGCGAGGTGCGGATATGAAGCAAAGACTTTACGTTCGGAGCGCCCTGACGCTCCTGACCATCGCGCTGTACATCATTTTTGCGGCCGGCAGCGACGAACCGGTCGCGTCGAAAGCGAGTTGTGAAGTGAGCCGCGTCACCACGGATGCGGACGTCGGCATGTACAACAACGAACCCGATGCCGGCTATAACGTCTCGTTCACACTCGCCAACAATGGCGAAACGGGTGATATCCGCGTGCTCGTCCGCCTCAGCACGTCCGAGGGCGAATGGAGTCGAACCCAGAATCTGAGCTTGGATGGCGGAACTTCGCGGCGTCTCAGCTATTTCTTTCAGGAGCCGACTGTGAACGCCGCCAACGTGCAATCTCACGTGAGTTGCCGCCCGTGACACGAACCAGTCTGACCGCAGGCGCAATCTACTCGACCGAGAAACGAACAGGAGGAAACATCGTGCATCGATATCGTTTGCCGCTCGTCTTGAATCTGGCGGTGGCTATAATGCTTCAATCGACGGCGCCACTCAACTTGCATGCGCAATTCAAGAAAACGGCCATGAAGCTGGCCTTCTGCGGCGGAGGCGCACTTGGCGGCTATAAGCTCGGCCAGAAGCTGGCTGAAGCCGAAGCAAAGAAAATGAAGTTCGGCGCCGAGGAAGCGGAGAAGCATCGCAGGGCGTTCGAGATCGGCATGGCGCTGGCGCTCTGCGGAGGCGGCACACTCATTGCGGGCACCGTGTATTCGCGGCTCAGCAAACGCGACCTGGACGCCCGGCAGAAAGAAATGGATGCTGCGCTCGCCGATGCTGCGCCCACTTCGCGCAGTTATGTCTTGCCGGAGAGCAAGCTGCAAGGCACGCTGCAAACCGAGGCGGTCGAGAGCGACGGCAACAAGGAATGCCGCAGCGTTATCGATACCCTCGCCGAGAGTAGTGAGCCCGCAATGGCCAGGTATTGCCGCAAGCCACCCGATGGCAGGTATCAACTGGATCTCTAACGTGCGATCCAGGGAGCCGGTGTTTATGAATCATTTCGCAAGGATACCCCGCATCATCGCCGTAACGCTGTGCATCGCATCGACCGCCGCACCCGCCTACGCGTTGAAGTTCGATCGCATTCAGACGGGCCCGGGACGATTTGTTCTGTTCGTTCGCGATTGCGGGTTGGGTCACCTGCCGGAGGACTACGACTCGCAAGATCACCGGATCTGCGCAAGTTATGAGACGCATTTTGCCGGCGCGGGGCGTTACAAAGACAAATCGTCCGGCTCGGAACGTAACTATCCCGGGGACGCCGCCGTGCTCCGCGACCTTTTGAGGTCCGGCTCGTATGACGAGGTGTGGCTCTTTTCAGACGGCGGCGATCTGGACCAAGGTCTCGAAGTCGGCAGGGTTCTCCGCGAACAACAAATGGCGGTCCGCGTGCCGAATATCATTCGCGTCCGGCAGGCGATATCCTGGCCTCAACCTACCGAGGAAGTCTCCTGCGTCAGTTCCTGCACCGTGGCCTTCATGGGCGGGGTGCTGCGGAACATCGATAACGATGCCACCTACCAGGTACACTCCGCTTCGGCGGTTCTCGACCTGAGTGACGAAGCGCTCGAGTTTTATCACGAGTTGCTGAAGCAGGACAACGGCTTTGCGCAGTTCGCGGCCAAGCGCCAGAATGGCGCGCGGCTGCTTGCCACGCATCTGTTGAGGCATTTCCAAAACACCCTGGTTATTCCGCTTGGGGTGCAGTTGCCGCGGGCCGAGGACGACCGGACACTGGTCGAGTTTGTGGTGAACGGCCGCAATTCGTACTCTCAGTCGCAGCTCGAAATCGACCGGCGCCGATACCAGAGCGAAGGTGACGCGGCCGCACAGGACATCCTCATGAGGATTGAGCGTGAAGCCATGGAATCGGCTATTGCGGATCTGGAACCGCTAGTGCCGGGACTTGGACCTCGCGCCAAGTTTGCACTCGACATGGTGAAGGTCATGTACAAGGTCGGCATCAAGGAGAGTTTCACGCTTACCCGCGAAACCATGTTGAAAATGGGCTACATCACGCAGGATATCGATTTGGGCGCGCGTGCGAATACGGCACCGAGGTGATCTGAATGCGAGCAGTCACCCTATCCCCGATCACGCTGAGAGCCGCCGTCTCGCTGGCACTGGTAGCGGCAGCATCGTCGGTGGCGCAGAACCGCAATACGTTGGAAACCAAAATCACCGCCGAAAACGGGACCGTCCTCCTCGAATGGAGCAAGAAACATCCGTGGGATGCCGACCTGCTGAATTTTGGCGCGCTTCTGCTGGCTGAGTACAGAACGGCGAACGGTACCGTGGCGACGGACTGCCTGAACGTGCCGCAACAATCTCCGGTGGTCACCCGCTCTTATCTGCAGCGCGGCCGCAGCCCCGTGGTGTATGGTGGGTGCGCCGGTCTTCACAGCGCGCCGAACTCCTCGCGTACAGATCGTACGCTCCGGTTTCGACTCCCAGATGTTCTTACTGCCGTGCCCTCCGGCCCTGTGTGTCTCTACATGCGACTTCAGAATCAGCGGGTGTTGCCGATCCGGCAAGCGGGCGAGGGCTTCGATACAGCCCGCTTCCGGTACGAGGCATGGGAACACGAGGTCGTGAAACAGACGCGGGCGTCTAGTCTTCGCGCCCAAGTCGAACAGATGACGCGGGCCATCGCAGCGGCAGAACAGAGCGTGAGGAACCAGGAGGTGAATAACGCGGGGCGAGGGTGGACGTCAGCCGGTGCGTGCCAAGACATCACGGTGCCCTCGCTGCCCGTCGCGAAGTTGGAGCGGCCCGTCGCCGAACCAGCGGAACAGGACGACATCGCACGCCAGGTCTGCATAGTGCGTGTGTCGGACGCGGACCGCGAACTTGAGGAGAAGGTCGAGCAGCGACTGAAATCCGGGAAGACATCCTTGAGCCGCCCCGCGCTAAAGCTTCTGTCGGCCCTGATTGAAGGTGTCGTGCAACCGCCACCGACACTCGCCGCCGTCCTCGCGCTCCTGCCGGAAACTGAACGCGGCGATTTGTTCGCCGCCCGCCGCGAGCAGATCCAGCAATACGATCACGACTGGCAGGTTTGGGCGCCAAAGGTGCCAGACTATAAGCGCCGCTTTCCCGAGCCGCATTTCGTCAGCTTCTCAGAAACGTTGCAACTCCAGACCGAAACTATCAAGGCAGCAATCAGGATCGTCAAGGCGATAGACAACGGAAAGGATCCCGACCCGCGCGATATACGCGGCTTCATCGGAGCAGCGGTGGAGGCATACACACGCTGCGTCGATGACGGGAAGCGGCAATTAGAGACGAGCTATCGGAACGCAATGGAACTGAAAGCAAAGGCTCCGGCAATACAGGAAAACGTGCGGCGGGAACTTGTCCAGAAATGCCGGGACGGAGTATCGACCCTGGTACGACTCAAGGCTGAAGTCGAGCGGTTGAAACAAGAGTTGCAGCACGATCAGCAGTTACTCGAAACGGCTGGTTCAGCCGCCGCCGTAACCGGGAAAACTCAGATGCTAAACTCCGTTCCGTGCATGCCGTAGCAGGCTCGGGAAATTGCTCCGTAGACACCAAGGGCGGAGTGCCGGGAAGATGCCGGCTCACTCCGCCCCTTCATTCGTGCGTTTACGGAATACGAGTGACTACCAGACGGATGTCGATCGTTCCCGTGGACACGTTGCCGCGGGAATCGGTGACCGTCACGTCGAAGAAGTAATCACCATAGAGGTTGCCAAGATAGACGATCGGTGTCGGCGAGTTCGCGGACGCAATAGCGGCGCGGCCTTCACGCGATGTCCAGAAGTACTTCAGCGGCCCGAAACCGCCGGGGCTGACGGACTGCGACGCGTCCAGTTGCAGCGTCCGGACTACCGTCTCCATCACCGGTCCGCCCTTGATCACCACTGTTGGCGGCGGTCCCTGAGGCGGACATCCCGGATCCGGATTCGGCCCGGTGCAGTTCATGGGTTGCGTCACTTTGACCGTTACGGTCTTGGTGTCTTGCGAGCGCGTGCCGACCGCCGTGCAAGTATACGTCGTATCGACACGAGGGTTCACCGTCGTTGACCCGTTGGTCAGCGGTCCTGCTCCCGCGATCGTTACGCTGGTGGCGTTTTGCGCGACACAGGTCAGCACCACAGGGGCTCCCGGACTCGGCGAGACGGGCGGATTTGCCGTGAAGCTCGTAATTTGAGCTTTTGGCAGCACCGTGACGGTCGCCGTGGCCGTTGATGTCCCACCCTTATTCGTAGCAGTGAGTGTGTAAGTCGTATCCTGGCTCGGGCTCACGTCGTGTGTGCCGGTCGCCGATACATCACCCAGCGTCGTAATGGTCACGGTATCCGCGTTCTCGACCTGCCAGACCAGCGATGATGTCTCGCCCTGAACGATGGTCGTCGGAGCCGCCGTAAATCGGACAATGCGCGGTGGGGGTACCTGTTCCGGCGGGATGACAGTCACCAGAACCGTGCAGCTTTGAGTCTGATTGTTCGGCCCCATCACCGTGATCGTGTACGTTGTCGTCTGGGTCGGCGATACCACGAAACTGCCGCCGCCAACCGGGACGTTCGAAACGCTCGGCATAACCGATATGCCGGTGGCGTTCTCAGTCGAGAAGTTGATGGTCGCCGCTTCACCGGAATTGATATTGGTCGGCGTCGCGAAGCAGCCGAACACTCGCGTATTTGCCGCCTGCACCACCACCGTTGCCGTCGCATTCTCTTCACTGATCGCGTTGGTCGCTGTCAGCTTATAGGTGGTAGTCTGGGTCGGCGAAACGGGCGCGTTGCCTTCAGCCTTGACTGGTCCGATATCGCTGATCGTCACCTGGTCCGCATTCAATACCTTCCAGTAGAGCGTGGAAGACTGACCCGAGTTGATGTTCTGCGGGTTTGCGGTGAAGAAAACGATCTGCACCCGGTCCTGGGAGCGCGTGGTGACTCGCGTCCGGGCCGATGCCGTCAATCCCGATTCGTTCCGCACGGTCAAGCGGAAAGTGTATGACTCACCGGCAGTCGCCGGGAAGGTCGCGATGGCCTGATTGGCGCCGGAAACGGCGACGCTCGGACCCGCTTCCTGGATCCACGAATAGGTGAGTTTCTCACCATTCGGGTCGTAGGATCCCGAGCCGTTCAGCGTGATGGTGCCCACTGGAACGCCGATCTGGTCAGGCCCGGCATCCGCAATCGGAGGGGCTGCCCCGTTCTGTACGCGCCGGGTCAACACTTCGTAGCGGACTCGCGGAACATCCACCGGCACCGGATGGTCGGAACCGAGGTATTCCTTGGGCCGCATGAAATTGCCGAACTGCAGGCCCACAACTGCTCGACCCCAGTTCTCGCGAGTGAGCATCGTTTCGTTGACGCCGCCCTCAACCGTGAATGCCAGACGGTCGCCCACCGGGAAGACAAAGCGGAGCGTGCCGCCCGGACGGTCGCCGTATCCGCGGCTGCGCAGATAGCCGATATTCCCCTCGAGGTAGTTCCGGCCAGGAAGCGCGAACGTGCCGCTCACGCCGGCTTGATCGACGATACCGAGATACCGTTCGAGAAATACGTTCGGGGTGGTTTGGCAAGTGCCGGCCGCCTGTCCAAGACAACTCTCGACAAACTGCCCGTTCACGATGCCGGCGTTGTTGCGATTGATAACGCCGCCATCCATGAAGCCTTTCGTTCCGAACAAGCCGACTTTGCCGAGTTTGAATATGTAATCGAGAGTCAGCGCCGCCTGTCCGAGCGTGGCGCCGTTCTGATTGCCGCGCAGCGTCACGTGCTTGAAACTTCCGAACAGACCGGCCTGGAAATTCGTGTACGGACGGTGCACGAGACCGATATCGAACTGGCCCTCGCGCGCATCGCGGAAATAGAAATACTCGCCTTGCGCCTGCACGGCGAATTTTTCCTTAAACGGCGCGAAATAACGCGCTCGTCCGGTAACGGTTACGTGCTTATAACTATCCGCGCCCACATTGATTCCCAGGAGCGAAAAACGCGGCTCACGGGCCTTGTCGAGGCGCTCGTCGACCACCTTCGCGGTCTGCTCTTCGGTAAGCGGCTTGGGTTGTCCGTTCACTTGCGATTGCAACGCCGCCTGCTGCTGCTTCAGGTTGTCGACTTCTTTTCGAAGACCTGCGTTTTGGTCGGCGAGATCGCGCAGCATGCGTGCGATCTCATCCAACTTGTCCAACCGTTTCAGGATTTCATCGCAGCAATCCTGCATCGATTTATTAGGAATCGCCGCGATGGCTTCCTTGACACCGCCACCTGGGGGCGTCACCACCCGTCCCTGTTCATCGAGAACCGTCATGACAACGCGCCGGTTCATCCAGCGCGCCACGTCGGTTTTGCTGAAATATTTCTTGGCGCCTTCGGCTCTGGGATCCCGCTCGCCCCGGCTGGTGGTTTCAATTTGGGTCGCCGTGGCTCCGTACTTCACCAGGAAATCACGCACCGTATTTGCGCGCTGCGTTCCCAGCTTTTCGTTGTACCGGTCGGTACCGAGATTGTCTGCGTGGCCTTCCAGCCGGACGCGGTAGCCCGGATGCGCCTTCAGCAGATCCGCGAGCCGTAATAGGCTCGGGAATCCGTCGGAAAGCACAGCCGAGTCGAATTCGAAATTGATCTCCTCCCAATCATCCTTTGATGCTCTTGTATCCAACCCCTGAGCAAACGTGCAGACGGATAACGCGGAGAAGAGTGTTAACGACGCAATGAACCTCTGCAACATGATTTAGCACTCCTCTTGCCTGGCATGTCGATCCATTACTTCCGCTCGACGTTGACTCTGACCTCAAGGCGTGAATCATCCGGGTCAGCCACCAACTAGAGTACACTAACTCACTGCATAGACGCGACTTGTTTACCCGAATTTCTAAAAAACGTGGGACAATGACAAGATAGGCCTGCCGGATGGGTAATCGCTCGATCGAGGTTCGATCGAGAGGAAAGTCCGGTCTCCATAGGGCAGCATGCCGGCTAACGGCCGGGGGGATTCGCCCAAAGCGGATTCTACGGAAAGTGCCACAGAAAATATACCGCCCGGTTTCGGGTAAGGGTGAAATGGTGCGGTAAGAGCGCACCGCGGCGGGAGCAATCCGCGCCGGCAGGGCAAACCCCATGCGGAGCAAGACCAAATAGGGGAGGAGGAGCTGCCCGCTCCGCTCGACTTCCGGGTAGGTCGCTCGAGCCGTTCAGCAATGATCGGCCTAGAGGAATGATTACCGCCCACAAGGGTACAGAAACCGGCTTATAATCCGGCGGGTCTCTTCGGATTTACTTCGTAGCGTTTTTGAGTTCCACCCGACAAATTCATTCGGCAGGCCGACAAACATTCTTGAATGAATTTGAATCGGCGGCTGTTTTGTTTGAAATGTCGCTGAAAATGGCGGGCTTGATATCGTCATGCAGACGACGGCGAAGGTGCGCATCTATACACGATCCCGCGAGTGCGGCGATGCGGCTTCGATCCTGAGACGGAGCCAGGAGGGAATTCGCGGCATGAACATGGTCGTCATTCGATACGGCCAGCCCGGCACAACAAACAGCGTACCCTTGTCCAGGCCGCGCAGCGATGCCTCCACCACACGGTCCGCCTGCATCCACAACCACGACGCGATCCTGTCCCGGCTCACACCCATGGTGTCGTGAAACTCGGAGTAGGTGAAGCCGGGACACAAAGCCTGAACCTTCACGTTCGAGCCCGCCCCGAGCAATTCCAGGTGAATTCCTTCAGTGAAATCGTTGATCCAACCCTTCGATGCGCAATAGATCACGTTGCCCTGGCTGCGAGCGTACGCAGCGACGGACGAAACGTTGATAATCGCGCCGCGGTCCCGCCGGATCATACCGCGGAGCGCCGCGTGCGAAAGTCGCAGCGTCGCGTCCGCGTGCAACCGCTGCATCCTCTGCTGATCCTCAACGGCTGTCTCCCAGAAACGGCCTTTGAGTCCGAACCCGGCATTGTTGACGAGCAGGTCGAGCGCGCGCTCCGATGCGATCTTTTCGGCAACTTCGTCGATTCCTGCATCGGTTGCAAGATCCGAGAAGAATAGGGACACCTGGGCGGGAGTCAAACCGGCCGCGAGTTCCCGAAGCCGCTGTTCCCGGCGGGCAACCAGAATCAGGTCGTATCCGCGCTCGGCGAGTCTGCGGGCGAAAACGGCACCGATGCCGCTGGAGGCACCGGTGATCAAAGCAAGCGGACGCTGCATGGCCCTACAATACAACGTCTATACGGAGTAGGATCAATACGTCACGTCATGTATCGGCCGAGCTTCAGTCTGGCACTCGCGATCGTCTTGCTCTGCGTCGGCGTTTTGCAAATGGTACGTCCGTTCAGCGCAGCGCCCGTGAATCCGGTTCTTTTGATCATCGCGGCGGCATTGTTGATGGTTCGCTACTTTGCCCTGCGCCAGCGGCAGCACCGGGCCGAGATCATGAAAGATGTACCGAAGCGTCCGCTGGGCATAGGCGACGACGAGGAATCATAACGCCGCGGCGCGGTTCCGCGTAACCGCGAGTCCCAATTGTGCCGCTAAACCGGTCAGAGTCGCGCCATGTCCAGGAAGAGATGCCGCGATGCGCTGCGCGTGCTCCCGGACCCACGGGCTAGCGCCGGATTCGCAAGACAGATGCTGACCGATGTCGTGCAGTTGCTGCCACTCCGCCTGCCAACGCCGCCCGTAGTCTTCGAGATTCGAGAGTGGGTCGCCGTTCCGCAGGATCCCGGCCAGGACATTAGCCAACTCGTTCGCTTCCGCCAGGCCGAGATTCATGCTCTGGACGCCGATGGGTCCGGCCAGATGAGCCGAGTCGCCCGCCAGCCACGCCCGTCCGCCGCCGAACGATCCGGCGCGGCGTCGCTCGAATCGAACCATCGATCGCCAGGCGATCTCGTCGATACTCCCGCCGAACCACGGCGCCCTTTCGGCAATCAGCGCCCGCAGGTGCGACTCGTCCAACTCCTCCGAGGCCGGCGCGGTATAGGTGACGTGGCGCTCTTTTGAACGATCCGCAGGCATGTCGATGCCGGCGGACTTCAACCCGTCCCGCCGGGATTCGCTCGAAACATCGCGATAGTCCGGCAACTGAAAACTCCACCGGCAGTATCCATCGGGCAAGGGCCAAAGTACATCCGTCGTGCGATCGCCCATGACGATTCGCGCCTCTTCACCGACTTGCAGATCGGTCTTGAATTCGAAGACCGCGTAATAGCCGGCCGGCAGGACTTCCGGGAAATCTATCTTCAGCGCCCGCCGGACGCGCGAGTTGTGCCCGTCGGCTCCGATCACGAAGGGAACCTTCAGGTTCTCCGATTTCGCGATCACCCATTCCGTGTGCGCGACGATATAGCCGCGCGATTCCTTTTCGAACTTGTCGACAGTGGCTTCGATCGACTCGCCGCCCGGCTGAAGGCGTGTCACTTCATGACGCCACTCGATCTGCACTCCGGCCTGGTGCAGCGCTTCTTCGAGCAGACCCTCGAGGGCATCCTGGCGCACAACGGCCAGGGCCGCCGCCGGATCGTCGTTCTCCGCGATACGCACATTCGCTGTTCGGTTAGTGCCGTCGTAAAAGATGAGGCCGCGAACAAGACAGGAATGCTCGAGAGCGCGGTTCAGCAGTCCCACATCCCTGAACAACGCGAGCGATGCAGGGTGAAGTGCGAGCGCGTAGCTTTGCGCGCAAGGCGCAACGCCCCGATCGACGATTCGGACGTTCACGCCGCGCCGGGCCAACACCAGCGCCGCGAATTGTCCCACCGGACCCGCCCCAACGATCAATACCTCTGCTTTTTCCAAGCCGAACATCGAGTAACCTCCAGGAGACATCGCGCCCGACAACACGAGATGTCGTCTACATAGATAGCAGATTCACACGACACAATCCGAATATCTTGTGCGGTAACAGGCCGGGACGTGTAGTATGCTCCGATGAGGCACAGCATGAAGGCTCTCTTATTACGCGAATATACGCGTCTCGATCTGGTCGACGTCCCGCGGCCCGAGCCTGCGGCGAACGAAGTTCTGGTGAAGGTTCGGGCCTGCGGCATCTGCGGCAGCGACGTACACGGATTCGATGGCAGCACCGGACGCCGCATTCCGCCCATCATCATGGGCCACGAAGCCTCAGGCGTCGTCGCCGGCGCAGGGCCGGCAGTCGCCGGATTTGGCGAGGGTGACCGCGTTACCTTCGATTCGATGATTTCCTGCGGCACTTGCGAATTCTGCCGCCGCGGCCAGGTGAACCTGTGCGACCGCCGTCAGGTTCTCGGAGTATCCTGCAACGAATTCCGGCGCGATGGCGCTTTTGCGGAATACGTTACTGTCCCGCAACACATTGTCTGCAAAATTCCGGAATCGGTTTCCTTCGAGCAGGCGGCCATGGTCGAGCCGATCTCGGTGGCGCTTCACGCCGTCAACATCACGCCAGTGCGGTTGGGCGACGTTGGCCTGGTGATCGGAGCCGGGATGATCGGCTTGCTGGCGTTGCAGTGTGTTCGACTGGCGGGCTGCTCAAAGGTTTTCGTGATCGATCTCGACGACGCCCGCCTCGCGAAAGCAATGGAACTGGGCGCCACTGAGACCTTCAATCCGAAGAACACCGACGTGACGGCGGAAATCCTCGCGCGGACGAATGGGCGCGGTGTGGATGTGGCCCTCGAAGCGGTGGGAGCTACCGAACCGATCGAGACCGGGATCGCCTGTCTGCGCAAAGGCGGAGCGCTGACCCTCATCGGCAACATCTCGCGGACGGTCGAACTGCCGTTACAGCCCGTGGTGACGCGGGAGCTCCGGCTTCAAGGCTCGTGCGCGTCATCGAACGATTATCCTGCATGTCTCGATCTATTGGCGGGAGGTTCGGTGCGAGTGGATCCGATCATCACGGCCCGCGCCCCCCTTGATGAGGGTGCAGCCTGGTTCGAGCGGCTTTATGCGCACGAGCCCGATTTGATGAAGGTGATCCTGCAGCCCTGAAGAAAAAAAGGCCGGCCTCGAGAAGCGAGACCGGCCGTGCATTATTCAAGCCATACTAATTGTGCGTGCGCCGCCCGATCGCGGCCCGCAATAGTTCGACAACGACGCTACGGTTCGGCGCCGAAGTCGGGCGCTCCGGCCCGATGCAACTGAGCCGGAATCTCGATTCGGATCCTACTTCACCACCAATCCGAACTCTCTTACCGGATCGGGATCGGAGCCATAAAGCCGGACCCAATAGGTTCCCGCTGGAAGCGGTTTCGAAACTTTGACGATCAGCCGTCCGTCTTTAGTGGCCGGCGTTCCCTGCCAAACGGGGCTGCCACTCGGATTCACAATTTCCGCCCGGTAATTTTGGGCGGGTGAGATCAGAGCGGCATCGATTCTGAGCTCGAGCGGACGGCCCGTCTCGGCCGTCGCGATTCCCGCGGCGCTCCCACCGCGCATGGCGGCCAACTCGATCGCTACAGGAGAACCATGTGTGCCGGTGGATTGATGAATGAACGGAATCGCCACCAGCAAAGCCAAGGCGGCTACCGCTCCCGACATGGCCATTGCAGGCATCGGAAACGCAGTCAACCACCGTTTAAAGAATCCTTCGCGGCTCGTGGCCGGGGTTTCTTCGAATTGTTTACAGACTTCCTTTACATCGCGGATGTAGGCGTCGACATTGAGCAGTTCATCCTGACAGCTTTCGCAGATCAAAAGATGTTCTTCCACTCGTTCAACTTCGGCCTCTGGCAAGTGACCGAGTGAATACTTCTCCAGCGCTTCATTTCCGGGATGCATCTTATACTGAGATGTCATCATCGCCTCCCCAGCTATGCATCAGGCACAGCCGGTAAGTTCTAAACACGTCCTGGCACCTTAGTGGGCAGCGCTTGCGGAATCTCTCACGAAAAGGGCCGCGATGGACCGCTGTAACTTTTTTTTCCCCAGTTCGCCGAACCGGGCCTTGGCGCGCGATTTCAGCAGCCGGAACTGTGTTTCCGTCAAGGACATCTCGTCGCAGATCTGTTTCTGGGTCTCTTCGTAAAGATAGAAACGCGTCAGGATCTCGCGGTCCCGGTTCGACATCCGGCACAGCACCGACCAGATCAGCTCGCGCCGCTGGCGTTCGATCGCGTTCTGCTCCGGTGTCGAGTGGTGATCCACCAACAGCATACCGGGCGTATCCATATCCGCCTGCTCGCGGCGGCGGTGTACAGCCTGTTCGATGTAAGCGGCCACCTGGCGGCGGACAATCGTTCGGACGAAGCCCATCAGGCGCTCCGGTTCCCGAAGATCGCCCCGGCGAATTGCCTGCACGACGATCAGGAACGTATCGTGAACCTTATCGTCGAGTTCTTGCGGCCCCAATTGGCGGCACAGATAGAAGCGAATGCCGTGGGCGAAAACCTGGTACAGTTCCGCCATTGCATCCTCTTCGCCATTCCGGATCCGGCTGACCAGTTTGGCCCAACTTGCTGTTTCGGCGCTGTCCGACTGCGGTTGGGTATCGTCCGCGGGTTCCAATTTGTCCTCCATCTTGGCCATCACCTGAGCTCCGTGCGTCATGGCTGTCAATTGCTCCTTCCGATGATCTGGTAAGCCGCCCAGTATTTCGGTTCCGAACGCCAGCCCCCCGACTCGAGCATCTCCACCTGGGCTCGCCGCAGCGCCTCGGCAGGCGCAAGCCTATCGCCCTGGTCCATTTCCCGCAAATGAGAATAGAAACAGGCGAAGAGGTTGCCGGTATCGTCCGGCGTCGCCCACTGCGTTGCGATGACGGCGCGAGCTCCGGCTGCCAGCCAGGAACGTGCAAGGCCCAGCAGTCCCGCAGCCGGCAATATTTGTCCCGCAGCGGAGCTACAGCCGCTCATCACAACGATCGCCCCGGGAATGCGCAAATCCGCAACATCGGCGGCCGTAAGCAGTTCGAGTTGCGGCTGATTTCCCGGTCCGGGGCGAATACCCAGAATAATTGCAGCATTTCCGCTGCGTTCCGATAAGAAATGTGAAGCGATATGGATAATTCTCGGCTTGGACGCTAGTGCGGCGATTACGTGTTCCCGGTCGGCCTGCACTCCCGTCAGAATCATTACCTTTCCCCCGAACATCTCTCCAGCCCGCTCCACTTCGTGCCGGCTCGCCACCAACCGCGGCAACTGCACTCCCGCAACTTGGGAGTTCGCTGCCACCCGCAAAGCTCCGGTCCACTTGCCGGTTTTCTTCGCAGCCTCGCGATACCGTGGATCCGCCGTGTTGTACACCCCGTCGCCGACACCCACAAAGCCCCCGCCTTCCGGTTCGCCCGACGCTCCGCCGATAGCCCACGCGCCGGGAACCGCTTCAATCGTGCGCCGTTCCGCAAGATATACCGGCTTGCCTCGCTTGCGGCCACATACCAAAGCCCCCACTGGCAATTCAAATAGCTCGTCGTCCAACGACACGTACCACATGGCGCCTTCCGGAGATTCCACGCCACCGAATAGCTCCGAATACAACGCCTCACCGCGATCCGCTGCGACGCTCGAAACATCCGTTACCGCTTCACGCAGCGCACGAACGTCGTTTCCCAGCTTTTCACGGCCGGGCAGGAACGCCAGCTTCACGCCCCGCTCTGAAACAGTCCACCGGTAGGACGCCTTGTCATCGAGCCGGAAGCTGACCAGCACCCGCGAAATACCGAGAACCTTTCTGAATCTAGTAAGTGAAATCCTATGCAGAAAATTCTCTGGTTTACCCACGCAAGACACGCAAAATGATTCAGACTCGTCCGTAGTACCCACACTTGAGGGGGTCGTCTTCGCTGCTTCTTCGGCTGCCGCACGCGCTTCCATCTCCGCCAATTGCATCCGCAGTCGCATGATCTCGGCGGGAGTCTCCGGAGCTTCCGCACCGGAACCGATCCGACGGGCTTCTAACTGCCTGAGACGGTCCGCCACCGTACGATAAGCCGGGGTCAGATTTTTCCTCCAGACCGCGCCCGCTGCGGACGTTTCGCGCAGACTTGCCGCCCGGTTTCGTTCGCAGAGTTCCCAGGAGGTCTCTTCGAACCGTGGATCGTGCGTTTCGATATAGAGCTGCGCGGCCACGCCGATTGCACCGTCGTAGAACTCGTCGAGAAACACGTCGACGCCGATCCGGAACTCGTCTGCCGAAAGGCCCCTGCTACGCCAATCCTCGGCACCGGCAATCGCGCGCATGTAATCGTCGAGCGCGCCTCGCAGATCGCCGGTCGCCCGGCGGATCTCCGCGCGATACCCATATAGATAATGTTCGGGAAGCCGGACCCGGTCTTTCCTGGGGTGTGCAAAGGCGCTGTCGATGATGTGGTGGGCCGAGTCCGGATCGCCGCGGCGTAGCTTGACGATCGCGAGATGCGACTCCGTGGCAAAGAGCCCCGGATCCTTCGTCGCCAGGCGTAATCTCAGCGCTTCGCTCAAAGCGGCTTCGGCCTGCGGGAGTTTCGCGGCGCGAATCAGCTCAAAACCGAGCAGGTCCCAGCCTTCCGCCTCATTCGTAAGATCGCCGCGGGCTGAAGCATCCTCGATCGCTTCCGTGAATACGGGGATCGCCCGTTTCAGCTCTCCCCGCGAGAGCAGCACGCGACCGAACTGCATCAACATCTGGCCGCGCTGTACGGAATACGCTCCTGCCGGCAGCAACCGGTACGCCTCTTCGGCTGCCATCAGCGCCGACGACGTATCGTAAACGTGATGATAAAGAGAGGAAAGATTACTGAGGGCAATGGCGGTTTCCACCCTGAGACCGAATCTCCGCGCGACTTCACGAGCGGCGAGAAAGTCGTCTAGAGCCTCCCGGTAGTTGCCTGCGGCAAATTGCGATCCTCCGCGGCCGATGCGAAACCACACGGCGGCCCGAATGTTGTTTGCCCGGAGCGCCTCTTCATATCCCTTACGGTATACTGCGTCAGCTTCGGTGATCCGCCGCGCCTGCCACAACGTCCAAGCTTGCGTCGCGATGTCCTTGAAATGCTTCGATCCCCACCGCGGGTACTCACTTGAAGAAGTGAAGGTCTGGGGCCGGTGTCCGGAAGTTGTTGCCAGCGATGCCACCAGGAGCAAAGTGAGGGCAAGCTGACGCACTTAAACAGGTTTCCTATACGTTCAGGGAAGTTGAAAAGAGGAGTGGGCTTGGCAGAGCATTCCTATGAGTAACGGGGTATCACCCGGTACTCATAGAAATGATATCAGAAGTGCTGTGTTTTGGCGGCCGATGTATGACGGCCTTATTTGAAGGATTACGTGCGCAGTGCGCATCGAAATTACTGATGTCGAACCTCTTATTGCAAAACTGCCTTAGTTCCAGAATGCGGGCGGCGGCATTATGATGATCGGCTCGGGCATCGTGTTCTCCTTTCGTAATTTCCGTGGGGCGTCTTGAGCCCCTTCCCAATTTCAAGGTATCCGGCCCCACTGCGGTTCCGGCCCGAACCGATTTCCGAAGTCGCTGAATCTAAAGGAGAAATATTTGGAGTTTTTTTGTGAACGCAGCACGGCCGCTGCCGCAACCGGCCTTCGCGCCAACTACAATTGTTAGCTAAATACTTATGTGAGAAGCAGTTGTACGCCAGCCTGGATCTTGCGAATCGCTCGAATCACGTCATCCATGTCGCTCCGCCTCCCCAGTAGCATCGTCTGCGTGAGCCAAACCGCTTCCTGACAGAGCCGATCGTTGGCAGGGCATTCGTTGCGTTCCTTCCATCCATCCAGCTCTTTTTTCGAATACAACCGCTGATAGCCTTTACCATCGAACGTGTGCTGGAGAAAAGGCTCTTTGTTCAGGGGCCGGTAACCGCTCGAGCACGGCACACCTTCGGCCGCCATTGCTTTCAAGAACCGGGAGCGCGGCAATCCACCGAACCGGTTCTGGTCGTAACGAAACATGTACAGGTGGTACGCGTTTCGCGTGCAGCCCTCGTACATTCGCGCCGGTGCGATTCCCGGAATCTCTTTCAACTGAGCGGTGAGATACGTCGCGTTCTCCGTGCGTGTCTTCGCCTGCGCGTCCACCGGCCGCAGTTGGGCCAACAGGATCGCCGCCTGAAACTCGGTCATGCGCAGGTTGCATCCGGTCCCGATGTATTCAAACCCCGACTGTCCGGAACCGCGCCCGTTATTATGGAAGGACCGCGCACGTTCGATCAGAGCATCGTCGTTCGTCAGCAGTCCGCCGCCTTCGCCCGAGTTCAGATTCTTCGACGCTTGAAAACTGAAGCAACCCATCGTGCCCAGAGTGCTCAGCTTGCGCCCTCTCCATTCGGCGAGATGCGCCTGGCAGGCATCTTCGATCACCGACAGGTTGTGCTTCTTCGCGATCCCGAGGATCGCGTCCATATCCGCGGCATTTCCGCCAAGGTGGACCGGCATGATGCACGCGGTGCGCGACGTTATCGCCCGTTCGATTGCGGCGGGGTTCACCTGGAACGTCTCGGGGTCCGTGTCGGCGAACACAGGCAGCGCGTGCGCCATCAAGACGGCATTCACCGTCGCTACGAACGTATAGGGAGGGACAATCACTTCATCGCCGGGCCCGACGCCCAACGCGTTCAGCGAAATGATCAGAGAACTCGTCCCGTTCGTATTAGCGAGGCAGTGCTTGGCTCCGAGTTTCGCCGACCATTTGCGCTCGAACTCGGCCACCAGCCCGCCTTCGTTGCGGTTCCACTTTCCGCTGCGGAGCGCTCGCAGCAACAATTCCTCTTCATCGGCCCCGCAGAGCGGCCACTTAGGCCAGGGTGCGGTCCGGACGGGTGAACCACCGAGCAGAGCAGGCTTGCCCTCTGCGGCTGTTGCTGTCTTGGCCACCGCCGCTGCGGCAGAGGCGCTCATCAGGAAACGTCGTCGCGAATACCCCATGACGATATATTCTAAGTCCGCGCGCAGACGAGTAGAATAGCCTTAGCCATGCCCGAACAACAGGTGGTGCGGCCGAGCCTCAAACTCGTCGCCGCGGGTTACGTGTTCACCGTCGCTGTGTTGGCCGCAGCCGCGTGGGGACTTTACGCCTATCTCGAAAAGGAACCAGAATATTGGCATCTTCTGATTCTGCTTCTCCTCTTCTTCCCGCTGCGCGCCCATATCCGCGCCCGAGTGCTATCGCTGACCGTCGGGGCGGAACGCCTGACGCTCGAGACGGGGCTTCTGTCACGAACCCGCCGGACATTCGATCTCGCGAAAGTTCAGGACGTCACTGCGCGGCAATCCATTGGACAGAGGCTCGTCGGTATCGGCAGCATCATGCTCGAAACCGCGGGAGAAAGCGGTGCCATGATGATCGAGAACATCGATCGTCCACGCAAGGTGGCGGATTTGATCCTCGAACGGGCCCACCAGGTTTCTGATCGCCGCGCCGCCGGTGCCTGAACACCCCATACGATTGGCACCATCGTGACCCGATCCGTTCTCGCACACTGCTTTCGCGCCTGTCCCCGGCCGAAGCTTCCCGCCTTCAGGCGGACCGAATGACGACCCCCTCCCTTTCACTCACACGCGGAAGCGCGGCTTACGTATATCTCGCGTCCATCGTCGCCGCGACATCCGGACTGCTCTTCGGCTTCGACATCGCAGTCATCAATGGCGCGATCATTTTCCTTCGCGATCAGTTCCACCTGAGCGAGTTTCAAACGGAACTGGCGGCCAGTTCGCTATTGATCGGGTGCATCGCGGGTGCGAGCTTCGGCGGCTGGCTGAGCGACCGGTTTGGCCGCCGCCGCGTCCTGATGTTGTCCGCAGTTTTATTTGCACTGTCGGCGATCCTCGCCGCGCTGCCGCGCAACCTCTCCGAATTCATGGCGGCGCGATTCATCGGCGGAGTCGCTATCGGAGTCGCTTCCCTGCTCGCACCCGTGTATATCGCTGAAGTGGCGCCGGCGCGCAATCGCGGACGCCTGGTGTCGCTCAACCAGATGGCGATCGTCACCGGAATCCTTCTCGCCTATCTGATCAACTGGCTGCTGTCGTTCGGCGGCTCCGAGAGTTGGCGATGGATGTTCGCCAGCGCGGCGATTCCTTCGGCTTTCTTCCTGATCGCACTCTTCTTCGTTCCCGAGAGTCCCCGCTGGCTCGTGGAGCAATCGCGAAACGACGAAGCACTGCGAGTGTTGACGCGCGTGAATGGCTCGGGTGCGCCGGACCTCCTGCGTGAAATTCAGTCCTCAATCGGTCAGGAAAGCGGCACACTCGCAGAACTCCTCCAACCCGGATTGCGGCGGGCGCTCGTCTTGGCAGTGTCACTGGCGATCCTCCAGCAGATCACGGGTATCAACACTGTTCTCTTTTATGGATCGGTAATCTTCAAGGAGCAAGTCGGCGGACAATCCGACAGCAGCGCGATTGGCGCGAACGTCATCGTTGGACTCGTGAACTTCCTGGCAACGCTCATCGCGTTGTGGAGCATCGACCGGTTGGGACGCCGTCCGCTGCTGATGATTTCCTCCAGCCTGATGTGCCTCTGCCAGGTGGCGCTGGGGCTGGCGTTCCTGCTCCATCCGCCGCCCGCGTCGCTCGTGTTGGGTATCATGCTGCTCTGCGTGGCGGCATTCGCCGTCGGTCTCGGGCCGGGCACTTGGGTGTTAATGTCGGAAATCTTCCCCACGCGAGTGAGAGGACGCGCGATGTCGATCGCCACGGTAGCGCTGTGGGTCGCATGCACGGTGCTGACTATCACTTTTCTTTCGCTCGCGAAGGCGCTCACGCCTACCGGCGCCTTCTGCGTCTACGGCCTGATGTGCGCAGTCACGTTCCTGATGATCTGGCGTCTGCTTCCCGAAACGAAAGGGCGCACCCTGGAGCAGATCGATGACTACTGGCGGCGTTTCGCAGCAAAAGGCCGGTAACTTTCAACGGCCCTCGCCTCAGTGCTGACCGGCACGCTGCTGGTGGAACGCGGCCCGGGGATTGCCGGTCGACGCTTTGCCCGCTTGCTCCACCGCGAATCGCAACAGTAGCGATCCCGCGGTGCCGAGCACTCCCGAAATCACGCGCTTCTTTCGATTCTGGTTCGGCAGCAGCGCGGTGACCAGGCTGGCGCCGGTCAGCACCGCAGCGGTCTTCCACATGAATCCGCTCAATCCGTGCTTCAGCGGCTTCCCGACTTCCGGCACACGGCTCGCCTGCCGCTCCATCACGAAGCTCGATGCCAACTCCGCGGTGCGTCCAGCGATTCCGAACGTTCGTGTGATTCGCGCAGCGGCTGGATCTTCAAACATCAAATCGAACAGTGACGCCGACGCGGCAACACCCGACGCACCGAAAAGCACAGGTAGAACGCGGCGGGACGCCTGCCATACCGGCACAGCGGTGTTCGACAGCAGCACCCCGGTGTAGGTGGCGAGCGCCAAACCGAACACACCGGAAGCGTAGCCGGCGATCTCGCCCAACCATTCGAACGGCCCGCGACGCGCGAACAGTCCCGCAGTAATCGCAGCCACGGGTGCGCCTGCAATCACCCACGATCCCAGGTTCATCGGCGAGGTTGGCCGGAACACGCGCAGCATGAAGATGAACCGCTCGGGGCGCCCCAGGTCGAGCGTCAGCAACCCGGCGCCGATCGTCGATCCGATGATCCCGATCCAGTGGCACCTTCGTACAAGCCGGTCGAGTTCGCGCGAGCCGTGCATCTGTGCCGCCGCACCCAGCACCAACGATGCGCCCGCCGCGCCGCCGACATAGAAGTAAGTCGGAATATACGGCTTCCACACCGACGCTTTCAGCATCGGGCGTTCGTAATAGGTCGGGTCGCCCGGGTGTGGATAGGGCAGTTGCGTCCAGTTCTCCGCCACTGCCTCCATGTGCGGATCGGTCGGCGACACCTGCTGGTGACCCGCTTCGCCTGACAGTTCGGCGATACGACTGTCGATATCGCGACCGTCCGTGCGAACCGGATCGACGGACTTCTCGTAGCGCGTAGCGATCATGCACCGGCTCCTTTATGGCTGAGAAAAACGGCGCCCAACGCGGCTGCGACGATTCCGACTGCCGCTCCGGCCATCGACAACCACGCTTCTTTGACCTTCTTCGTCGGCACCACCGGATCGGGCGGCAGATTATAAACTTCGGGACGATCCAGCAGGAGAAAGAATGCATTGAGCCCTTCGGTGCCCGGCTGATCCTGTGCATCGGCGCCGTACAGATAGGCTTCGCGCAGTCCGGCCTCCTGCAACTGATCGACTCGCTTGTGTGCGCGCTCGCGCAGTTCACTCAGCTCCCCGAATTGGATCGACTCCGTTGGGCACGCTTTCGCACACGCAGGAGTCATGTCCTCCCGCAACCGGTCGTAGCACAGCGTGCACTTCCACGCGCGTCCGTCCTCCTTCCGGCGATCGATCACACCGAACGGACAGTTCACTACGCAATAGCCGCAGCCGTTGCAAACGTCCGGCTGAACGTACACGGTGTCGAATTCGGTCCGCAGGATCGCGCCCGTCGGGCAGCTTTCCAGGCAACCCGCGCGTGCGCAGTGCTTACACACATCGGAAGAGAACAACCAGGAGAATGCACCCGCATCCTGGTTCTGCAGCGGCACTGGCCTCTCGATGAACGCGACGTGACGCCACGTCGACGCGCCGAGTTGCACCGTGTTGTCGTACGACATCCCGGTGAAGAAGAAGCCGTCATCGGGCAACTGGTTCCACTGCTTGCAGGCGACCTCGCAGGCCTTGCAGCCGATGCACAACGTCGTATCGGTGAAGAATCCTTTCGCGGTTGCCACGTCTACACGTTCCCTTCTTTGGTTTCGAGAGCCTTGAAGCCGTGCCGCGACTCCGGCTTCTTTCTTGCGCGCGGAAGATCGCGAGCCTCCATCATCGGATCGATGTCCGGCACGACGGGCCCACTCGCGATACGGGTTCGCCTCCGGCTGCGGCGCCCGGCCTCGATGCTGCCGGTCAGAGCTTTCGATTCCTGGATGGAAACGTTCGGATCCGCGACGAATGAGATCAGGTCGTTGGCTGCATCTCCGCGAACGAGACCCTTGCTCGACCAGTGGTACGGCAGTCCGATCTGGTGCACGGTTCGCCCGTCGATTTTCAGCGGCCGCATCCGATTCGTCACCAACACTCGCGCCTCGATCTCAGCACGCGCGGTGCGAATGGTGGCCCATCCTCCGTTCCTCAATCCGCGCTCAGCGGCGAGTTCCGGCGACACCTCGCAGAACATCTCCGGCTGCAATTCCGAAAGCCACGGAAGCCACCGGCTCATGCCGCCGGCCGTGTGATGTTCCGTCAGGCGATATGTCGTCAGCACGTACGGGAATCGCGGATCGGCGAAGGGCCGGTGATAGCGGTTGTCGTCGCGAATCCATTCCATGCGCTCCGGATTGCACTGCTGCGGATACAGAGGATTCTTGACCGCCGATTCCTGTGGCTCATAATGCGTCGGAAGTGGACCATCGAGCAGACCTGCCGGAACGAATATCCAACCCTTTCCGTCGGCCTGCATGACGAACGGATCAACGCCGGCAATTGTGTCTTTACCTCGCGCGTCTTTGGACGGCTTGTACGAGGGCGGACGTTCGACGATGAAGTCGGGAGTGTCTTCGCCAACCCACTCGCCTTTACCTTCGTCCCACCACACCAGCCGTTTTCGTTCCGACCACGGCTTGCCTTCGGGATCGGCAGAGGCGCGGTTGTACAGAATTCGGCGGTTGTGCGGCCAGGCCCACGCCCATTCCCGGGCCACCCAGTTCTGCTCCCAATGCGGTTTGCGCCGCGCACTCATGTTCACGCCGTCGCGATACACGCCGGAGTAGATCCAGCAGCCGCATGCGGTGCTCCCATCGTCTTTCAACGAGGTGAACCCTTCAACGAGTTTCCGGTCCGCTACCGTGTACCCGTTCACCTCCCGCAGCACCGCTTCGGCACTCGGTTCCTGCGTCGGGCCCTTCGTCGGGTAATCCCACGTCAGGTCGCGAATCGCGTGGTTCCGTGTTTGATCGAACTCGTCACGATACAGCACCTTTAGTCCCTGCCCGAGTTTGAAAATGAAATCGAGTTCGCTGCGGGCGTCGCCCTGCGGCTCAATCGCTTTGTGATGCCACTGCAGCAGACGCTGGGTGTTGGTAAAGCTTCCGTCCTTTTCGGTGTGGGCCGCTGCCGGAAAGAAGAACACCTCGGTGGCGATGTCCTCCGGCTTTACCTCTCCCCGTTGGATCTCGGGTGCGTCGCGCCAGAAGTCCGCGGTTTCCGTCAACGCAAAGTCGCGTACCACCAGCCACTCCAATTGACGCAGGCCTTTACGCTGAAGCGGCCCATTCATCGAGCCGACCACGGGATTTTCGCCCATAACGAAATAACCCTTGACGACACCGTCGGCCATATCGACCACGGTGTTCATGTGCGAATGGTCACCCGTGAGTGTCGGGAGGTAGTCGTAACACCAATCGTTTTCTTTCTGCGCTGCCGCGCCGAACCACGCTTTCAGCAATGAGACGACGTATTTCGGAAATTCGCCCCACCACCCGGACGGCGACTCGTTAAGTTTCAGGTAGGTCTTCAGGTCCTTATCGTGCTTCGCCTTCGGCATCGGCAGATAACCCGGCAGCAGGTTGTACAGCGTGGGGATATCCGTGGAGCCTTGTATAGAAGCGTGCCCGCGCAGCGCCATGATGCCGCCGCCGGTTCGCCCGATATTTCCCAGAAGTAACTGGATAATCGCGGCGGCCCTGATGTACTGAACTCCCATCGAATGCTGTGTCCAGCCCACCGCGTAACAGAAAGCCGACGTTCGTTCCCGGCCCGAGTTTCTGCATAGCGTTTCCGCCACTTTCACGAGCAGGCTTTTAGGAACGCCGCAAGTGCGCTCCACCATTTCGGGGGTGTAGCGCGAATAGTGCCGTTTCAGCACCTGGAACACGCAGCGGGGATGCTGCAGGGTGGGATCCGTGTGCTCGGCTTGAATCGGCTGGCGTTGCTCGGGTTGGCCTTTCTTTCCGGCCTCCGATTCGCGCGCTCCCGAAGCAGGCTCCGGTTCTACGCCCTCATACATCCAGGTTCTCGCCTGATACTTTCCTTTGTCCTCCTCCCATCCGCCGAAGATGCCGTCGTCGGCATCCGCAAAATCCTTGTTGAGGATGGCTGCGGCGTTCGTGTAGTTCACGACGTACTCTTTGAAGTAACGTTCGTTCTCGAGAATGTAGCGGATAATGCCGCCGAGGAACGCAATATCGCTGCCGGCGCGAATCGGCACGTGTACATTTGCAACGGCGCTCGTGCGCGTGAATCGTGGATCCACGTGAATGATGGTGGCTCCGCGCTCCCGCGCCTTCATTACCCATCGGAAACCAACAGGGTGGCACTCGGCCATGTTCGAACCCTGAATGACGATGCAGTCAGCGTTCTGCAGGTCCTGCTGAAACGTTGTTGCTCCTCCCCGCCCGAATGATGTCCCCAAACTGGGGACCGTGGAGGAGTGTCATATACGGGCCTGATTTTCAATCTGGACTATCCCGAGTGACGTGAAGAGTTTCTTGATGAGATAGTTCTCTTCGTTGTCCAGAGTCGCGCCGCCCAAATGCGCGATAGCCATCGTGCGCCGCAGCGGGTTGCCGTCCTTGTCACGATCTTCCCAATGCGCGTCACGAGTTTTCTTGACGCGCTCCGCCACCATCTGCATTGCGCGCTCCAGCGGAATCCGCTCCCATTCCTTCGAGTGCGGACGGCGGTACAGCACGCTGTCCACTCGATGCGAGCCCGTGACGAGTTGGAATGTCGCGGCGCCTTTCGGGCACAGACAGCCTTCCGAAATCGGCGATGCGGGATCGCCTTCAATATCGATAATCTTGCCCTTCTTCACATACACCAGTTGCCCGCAGCCGACGCCGCAATACGGGCAAACCGATCCGACAACTTTGTCCGCCTCGGCGGTTCGCGCCCTTAGTTCGTCCGTTCGGGGTGAACTGGCAGTTCCGTTGAGACCGAGGACGTCACCTTGACGTAACTGGCGCAAGATCGGCCATTGCGACCACGAGAACGAATTAGAATCAGGCATAATTCACCGATTGGATTCCTGCGAGTTTAACAGGTTTCGTGATTCGCTCTCCGCCGGATGGCGCGGCCAGCCATCAATCCGCTGGAACGCGGGCAGTATTGCCGCAGGATGGAGTTAGAACCTGGTAGTCGTTCCCCAGATGCAGACCGGCGCGCACAGAACGCTGCTGTTTAGACTACGGTTGCTTGGCGGACGCGAGAATCGACTCGGTCTGCGGGAGCATGATGTGCGCCCTCGGAGTTCCCGACATCATCATCCACCTCGTGCCTTGGCCCGACTTCGTGGGCAGCCCCAGAACCTCTGCCTTGGCATTCGGTAGCAGCAGAAGCCACATCATTTTCGCTTCGGCGAAACTCTTGCCTGCCCTGTGGTAGATCATGGTGCCGGCCGGCGGCCTCGCGATCTTCCCGGCATCCATTTCTGTCATCACCTGCTCCTGCGCCTCACTGTGGCTTTTGCCCGCTGCGATGAGCCGCAGCATCTCTGCCTGGACACGTTCCATCCCTTCGGGGTTGCAGTGTACTGCAAACGGTCGCTCAGGCATGGGCGGACTTTGCGCAGAGACATGGTCTACAGCCTCAGGAGCGCGAGTGGGATAGCCTCTTTGCACGGCCTTCCGGAGCGGGCTGAATACGCCTCTGTGGCACCGGACGCCCCTGCGGTAACATGTCCCTGGTGCTGAAGACGCTGTTAACGCGAGAGTGGGGCCTGCGCTTTCCTCTGATTGGAGCACCCATGGCGAACGTAGCCCGTGGACGCATGGCCCACGCTGTCACCGCCGCCGGCGGTTTGGGCATGATCGGAGTAGGTAATCAGGATACTCCGGAGTTCATCCGCACCGAAGCCGCAATCGCGCGCGGCGGAGAGGGCGCCCCGTCTCGCTTCGGAATCGGTCTGACCGGCTGGGTCCTCGATGCACGACCCGAACTGTTGGATGCGGCCCTCGACGAAGAGCCCTTCCTCCTCTCCATCTCGTTCGGGTCCATCCGCCGGCACGCCGCGAAGGCGAAGAAGTCCCGCGGTCTACTGGCCGTGCAGGTGAACAGCCGCGCTTCCGCCATCGAAGCCGTGGAGGCTGGTGCGGATCTTATTGTGGCGCAAGGCACCGAAGCGGGCGGGCACACCGGCTACGCGGCTACGATGCCGCTGCTCCAAATCCTGCTGGATTCCGTTGATAAGCCGGTCGTCGCGGCGGGAGGTATCGCTTCGGCCCGCGGAGTGGCCGCGGTACTCGCCGCTGGAGCGGAAGCCGCCTGGATCGGAACGGCGCTCTTGCTATGTCCCGAGGCGGATGTTACGGAAGATGCGCGCCTCCGGCTTCAACTGGCAACGGAAACGGATACCATCCTCACGACGATTTTCGATCGGGTGAACGGGCTCGACTGGCCAGAACAATTTCCAGGACGCACGTTGAAGAACAACTTCACCGCGAAATGGCACGCTCGCGAAGCGGAACTACTTTCTCGGCCGGATGAAATCCGCAACTTCCGCGCCGCCGCCGCGCTACGAGACTACGACGTTACATCAATCTTCACCGGTCAGGCCGCGGGCATGCTCCTGCGTCCGCGGCCGGCCGTCGAAGTGCTAAGTGAATTGGGCGATGGTGCGGAGGCGCTCCTGCGCGAGCGGCTACAGAACCTGTTCGGATGATGGTACCTGCTCTAAACCCTTCACCGCGACATTTACAGCGACGCCTTCCCTGACGCTCTGCGTCACAATGCAGAAATCCTCGAAGATTTCGAGACAGCGGCGCGCGCGCTCACGATCCTCGGGCTTTAACACCGGATCGATTTCAACATCGACTTTCGAAATCCGGATACGCCCCTTCGGGTTGCGGCCGAGTTGCACCCGTACGCTGGCGCGTACAGGGCCCAGATCGATGTGCGACTTCTGCGCACAGAACAGCAGGCTCGCGCTCAGACAATCCCCGATCGCGGCGGCAAGAATCCGAGCCGGATTCGGCGCACTGTCCTTCCCGAGCGGTGCCGGTTCATCCATCATCAACGGATCGTACTGTTCTTTATCGAAGCTGACGCGGAACTCGAACCCGCTCACCCGCTCGACGTGGATTCGAAACTCGCTGACCGGTTGGAGCTCAGTTGGGGCGTTGTCCATATATAATCCTCGATCCTGTGATGCTGTTCTTGCTTTCGGAATGGCGGCTCAACGTGACCCGTCATCTTTCCAAAGAGGTTCGCCCGAGGCGTTGCGCCACACGAGAACTCGATTCCCTTCGATTACCGTGCGGCCCAAATAGTGAGGTTCGTTCGTCGCCCTGGAAACAACCAGTTCGACCTTTTGACCCTTTTCGAAATTGAACTGTTTCCACCGCAGATAGTAGGCGGGCGCGATGTGCACCTCCACCTCCTTACCTTCGCTCGTCGCGACCACAACGTGGATCTCGCGCCACCGCTCCGGCGTATGGCGCAGAACATGCACCACCGTACCTGAAATCGTGATCTCATGGGCAGGATCGTAGTGGGGCGCGGTGGCTGCCGTCGCATGAGGCGACCTGGCGCGCGACGATCCGGCGCCCAGAACGAATACGATTAGCGCCATTGAAAATCGCAAGGACATGATGACCTCCGCCTGCAGAACTACTGCAAGCGCACGAATCCATCATAAGACCCGATACTCTGGTTTACCAGATCTTTCGGACGCGAGACGAGGACAGCAGAAATCTTTCGATGCAGGATTGGCCCGTTCGACAACAGCATGTGAACAGCGTTGCACCCGCGATCGAAACTTGAGCTTTTCGCCGGGCACCGGCCGCGGTGTTCGGTGAGAGATATCGCGCGCTATCGAATCGGAGTACCGGGAGGCGGTCACGAAACTGGCGCCGCGAGCGTCAATATTCCGCAACATTTGTTGAGCATCATCATCGACTCGGGAGACCTGCGAGATATCCACAACAATCTCTCGTCCCTCCAGAACCGAAGACAAGGTTTTCAGCGATTGTTCGAGCTCTCGCGCATCCTCTCCCTCAACTTCTCCCAGCAGGCGGAACAACACGGCTCGAGCGCTGTCGTGAAGGTAGACAGTCAGCATCTCCACCCAATTAGATGCCGAGGGCCCGGATGAGTGACACTGAGAAGACCACATGATCAACGAGCGAACGTTCGCGCCAACTCAGGCGTACAAACTTGAGGACCCCGAGCGGCTGAAACGGTTACCGCCTGGGCTAATTCTCGAAGCGATTGGAATCCCGAACGGCGCCACAATCGCCGATATCGGAGCCGGAACCGGATTCTTCGCAATCCCGATGACGGGCGTCGTTGGCGAAACGGGCCATGTGTTCGCGGTCGATCTTCAAACCGAGATGCTGGAACTGCTCCGTAACAAACTCGCCAACGCCGGTGCGTCAATAAATAACATCGAACCCATGCATGGCAGCGCCGTCAACACCGGTCTGGCATCCGCAAGTTGCGATCTCGTCTTCTTCGCGAACATCTGGCATGAGTTGGACAACCACCCTGAGGTTCTCGCAGAGGCCGCGCGAATTTTGCGTGGCCCAGGGCGAATCGCAATTGTGGACTGGAGTCCGGACGTCCCGAATCCGCCCGGCCCTCCGGCGGATCACCGGATTGCACAGGCCGATGTCGGCGCGACGCTCGAAGCCTCCGGTTGGTCGATCGCGTTAAGCGCTCGGCCTACCGAGTTTCACTACCTCATCGTCGCAGCGCGGCCGAAGTGACCCTCAGCCATCGAACCCCGAAGCCGGGTGCCCGCCGTCTAATGTGAATGCCGGGGAACGATCTTCCGCAGATCCCGGTACTTCACTGCGAAATCGAAGCAGGCACCGGTTTCGAGCTGCCCGACGTTGTTCCGATACAGTTCCTGCCACGGCGACCCATGCTTCAGCCCGTGGCCGTTCAGCGAATGACGACGGCGCGCGATCTCGTCCTCCGAGAGTAGGACATCGACTCGCCGGCTCCGCAGGTCCACACGAACCTGGTCTCCTGTTTCGAGAATCGCGAGGTTTCCGCCCACCGCCGATTCGGGCGACGCATTCAGGATCGAGGGGCTGTCGGACGTGCCGCTCTGCCGCCCGTCCCCCATGCAGGGCAGCATGCGGACACCCTGTCGCACCAGGTAATCCGGAGGTGTCATGTTGACCACTTCCGCCGATCCTGGATACGCAACGGGACCGGCACCTCGAATCACCAGCATGCAACTGTCGTCGATTGCGAGCGCAGGGTCGCTGATGCGGCGCCGGTAATCCTCAGGGCCGTCGAACACCACCACACGCGACGTGAACGATTCCTCTTCGCCGGGCGTAGAGAGGTAGCGTCGCCGAAAATCGTCGCTGATTACGGATGTCTTCACGATGGCCGAGTCGAAAAGGTTCCCCGAGACCACGACGAAGCCCGCGTCTTTCTTCAATGGGTTGTCCACCGGGCGGATCACGTCGGAATCCAGGCTGTGCGAGTCGCGGTGATTCTCGCCCATCGTCTTACCGTTGACTGTCATCGCTTCAGTCCGAAGCTTGCCCGCGCGCATCAGCTCACCCATGATCGCCGGCACGCCGCCCGCGCGGTGGTAGGCTTCGCCCAGATACTTACCTGCCGGTTGAATATTTGCGAGAAGCGGTATGTGGTGCCCCACCTCCTCCCAATCCGCGACCGTCAGGTCGACGCCTGCGTGGCGGGCAATAGCGATCAGGTGCGGCACACAATTCGTCGATCCGCCGATTGCAGAGTTCACGAGGATCGCGTTTTCGAACGCCTCGCGCGTGAGGATGCGCTCCGGCGTGAGGTCTTCGTCAACCATTTCCACGATTCGCGCGCCTGTGCGATATGACATCGCGGCCCGTTCCGCGTACGGTGCGGGAATCGCCGCACAACCCGGTAACGCCATGCCGAGTGCTTCGGCAAGCGAGTTCATCGACAGCGCTGTTCCCATCGTGTTGCAGTGTCCGGCGCTCGGCGCCGAGGCGCACACCATGTCCAGCAGCTCATCGCCATCGATTTCGCCCGCTGCGAGCAACCGTCGGGCCTCCCACAGGGCCATGCCCGACCCGGCCAGTTTGCCTTTGTAGTAACTGTCCAGCATCGGCCCGCCGGACAGCACGATCGCGGGTAGGTTCACCGTGGCGGCGGCCATTAAACATGCCGGCGTGGATTTGTCGCACCCGGTCAGGAGCACCACTCCGTCCAGCGGGTACCCGCAAAGCACTTCGACGATGCCGAGATAAGCGAGATTGCGGTCGAGCGCGGCAGTCGGGCGCCGGCAGCTTTCTTGCAGGGGATGAACAGGGAATTCGAACGGAATGCCGCCGGCGTCGCGAATGCCGGCTTTCACTCGTTCAGCTAATTGCAGGTGGTGGCGATTGCAGGGCGTAAGATCGTTGCCGGTCTGCGCGATGCCGATGACCGGCTTTCCGGATTGGAGTTCCTGACGCGTGATGCCGTAGTTTCCGAACCGCTCGATGTACACGGCCGTCTCGCCGGGATCGGAGACGTCGTTGAACCAGATCTCACTGCGCAGGCGTGTTCCGTGAGGTTTATCCATAATAGAGCGCCCTTATTCTATCGCTCGGCCGGACTGATACGCTGTATCACGTGCGGACAGCCCTAATCCTTACTCTTGCTGCTACGGGCCTGTTGGCCCAACAGACCATGCCACAGAACACCACCTTCGGCGACCGTCCCGCCTTCGTCCTCTCAAACGACAAACTCCAGTTGATCGTCACCAGGCAGGGGGGATCTATCGCGTCAGTCGTCCTCGATGGCGACCCCGGCAAATTGAACCCGCTCTGGGATCCCGCGCGCATGATGCGAGAACTCGGTCAGACGCCCCGCGGCGGAGGCGGCGGTACGGGACACTTCGTTTGCGTGGACGGCTTCGGGCCTACATCTGCCGAAGAGCGAGCGGCCGGTCTGCCCGGACACGGCGAGGCGCACGGCCAGATGTTCGACGTCGTTTCTTCCGCCAAACAAGGATCCACCGCAGAACTTACCATCCGGGCCAATCTTCCGATCGTTCACGAGAATTTCACGCGCAGTTTCCGAATTGTCGACGGCGAGAACGTCATCTATGTCGATAGCCAGTTGGAGAACCTGCTCGGTTTCGATCGTCCGGTGAATTGGGCCGAGCATGCAACCGTCGGCTCGCCCTTCCTCGAACCGGGGCAGACCGTGGTTGATGTTGCCGGATCGCGTTCGCAAACCCGCCCGTACCCCCAGGCGAGCATGGGTCCGGTCCAGAGGCGGCTAAAATCCGGCGCGGACTTCGCGTGGCCGATGGCGCCGGGCCTGAATGGAACGGACATCAATCTTCGAACGACACCCACCGAACTGCATTATCTCGACCACGCGACAACGTTGATCGATCCGTCGCTTCGTCTCGGATGGGTCACCGCGCTGAACCCGGCAAAGCATCTCATCGTTGGCTACCTGTTCAAGCGCGAGGAATACCCGTGGCTCCAGTATTGGGGCAACTATCCGCCGACCGGAAAACTTTCGCGCGGTCTCGAATTCAGCTCGCAGCCGTACGACGTTCCGCGCCGCGAAGCGATCTCGCAGAACACGATGTTCGACGCTCCGACCTACCGCTGGCTCCCCGCGAAATCCAAAATTGAATCGCATTTCCTGATGTTCTACGCCCCGGTCCCAGAAGGCTTCCACAATGTGAACGACGTCCGCGAGGAGAACGGCCGCATCGTGATCGAGGACCGTGGGGCCAAACTACAGGTCTCGCTGGTCGCGTCGAAGCCGCTGTAATGATATAGCCTAGCGATATGCGACCGGCGGTCATCTGCACTCTCGCCCTCATTCTGTGTCTGGCACTCTGTGGCACCGTGCCGGCCCAGGAACCTGCCTGGACTCCGATGTTCGATGGCAAATCGCTCGCCAACTGGCAGGCAACGCCATTTACCGGACACGCAGAAGTGATGGTCGAGAATGGGGCCATAACCCTTCCGCCTGGCAAACCCATGACTGGCGTGAACTTCACCGGTGCCTTCCCGAAATCCGATTACGAAGTTCGGTTCGAAGCCGTGCGCCAAAAGGGAAACGACTTCTTCGCCAGCCTGACCTTCCCCGTAGGCGATTCGTTTCTCACCTTTGTCACCGGTGGTTGGGGCGGCGATATCGTCGGCATTTCCAGCATCGATGGCTGGGACGCCTCGGAAAACGAAACGCGCACCTATTTTAATTTCGACAACGGGCAGTGGTACACGTTTCGCCTACAGGTGAAGACGGACCGCATTATGGCTTGGATCGGCGACCGGCGCATCATCAACGTCGAGATCCGCGGACGCGCCTTGAGCCTGCGGCGCGGAGACATCAAATTGTCGGCGCCCTTCGGGTTCGCCTCCTACAACACCGCCGGCGCGATTCGCAAAATCGAATATCGCCCTCTGAGCGGCGCCTCGCAATAAATACCGCCCGGTTTGGAACAAGCTGTAGACAATCTACGTCCTTACCATGTAGAATGTCTACGTCCATGGCGAAACAGGAACCCTACCGTAACCGCATCGAACTTCTGCAAGGAACGCTGGACATGCTGATTCTCAAAAGTTTGTCCTGGGGTGCTCAGCACGGCTATGGGATCAGCAACGCGATCCGGTCGGGTTCGGGCGAGGTGCTCCAGGTCGAAACCGGGTCGCTATACCCCGCCCTGCATCGCCTCGAAAAGAAGGGCTGGCTCAAGTCGGAGTGGCGCACTTCGGAGAACAACCAGCGGGCCAAGTACTACAGTCTGACGCCTGCCGGGCGCCGTCAACTGGTTGATGAAACCAGCCGCTGGAACCAGTTCAGCGCCGCAATCGCCACGCTCATGGCACGCACCCGAGGCGAGGTGTAGCCGTGAAATGGCTCTGGGGATTTCGACGCCGCAAGCGCGACCGGGAACTCGAGGAGGAGATCCGCGCGCATCTGGCTATGGCGGAACGCGACCGAATTGAGCGGGGAGAGTCTCACGCCGAAGCACGGCTCGCAGTCCGCCGCGAGTTCGGCAACGAGGCTCTGGTAAAGGAAATCACGCGCGAGATGTGGGGCTGTGTGTCGCTCGAACGCATGTTTCAGGACGTGCGCTACGCACTGCGCACTCTGCGCGGAAATCTCGCATTCACGGCTACGGCGGTGGCGAGCCTCGCGCTGGGCATCGGCGCGAACACGGCAACGTTCAGCCTGTCGGATGCCCTGCTGATGCGACCGCTTCCGGTAGCCCATACCTCCGAAATCGTCGAATTGAACGGAGCGAATCCCGAGAGCGATTACGAGCCGCTATCCTACCCCGACTATGCCGACATCCGCGATCGCAGCCGGTCTTTCGCGGGAATGGTGGGCCACCGCCTGGTTGGCCTGGCCGTAGCGCGCACCCAAGACACCGTGCCGCAGCGCAAGATGGCCATGTACGTGACGCCCGGCTTCTTCCAGGTCCTCGGCGTGGAACCGGCCCGGGGACGCGCATTCACGGATGACGAGACCGGCGTCCCGGGGCACGATCCGGTGGTCGTCGTCAGCTATGAGTATTGGCGCACACAACTCGGTGGGGACCCGTCGGCCATCGGAACCGCCCTTCGCCTGAACGGCATTCCATTCACCATCATCGGCATCGCGCCCGAGGCGTTCAACAGCCTGGACCAGGTAATCCGGCCGGCTTTCTTCGTGCCGGTCACCATGGAGGGACAGCTGTCGAACTCCCCTTCTTCTACATCGCTCGACCGCCGCGGCGACCGTTCTCTCCAAGTCAAAGCGCGCCTGAAGCCCGGCGTTACAATCGCGCAGGCTCGAGCGGAGATGGCCACCTTGGCAGCCGGACTCGGGCAAGCCTATCCCGACACCAACCGCCGCTGGACCATTCGCGTCCGTACCCAACTTGAAGGCCGCATCGCGCGCGCCCCGGCGCTGGGTACGATGGTGAGCTTCCTGCTTGCGTTGTCCGCTCTGCTGTTACTGATCGCGTGCATGAATGTCGCGAACCTGTTACTGGCTCGCGCCCGTGCCCGGTCGCGCGAAATCGCCGTCCGGCTAGCCATCGGGGCAGGCCGCGTGCGGCTGTTTCAGCAACTGATTACCGAAAGCATCGTGCTCTCGCTGCTCGGTGCAGCAGGTGGCTTAGTCATCGCCCAGATCGCCATCCGGTTTCTCAACTCAATTCAACTGCCCACGGATACGCCGATGGTGCTCGGCGCAGAGTTGGACACTCGCGTACTCATGTTCGCGCTGGTTGTCGCCCTCATCAGCGCGGTCCTGTTCGGCGGGGTGCCGGCTCTCCGCATTGTGCGCGACGATCTCAACACCTCACTCCGGTCCGGCGGTCGCGGCCCGAGCGCATCGCGCCGCTCTGTTGGCAGAAGTGTTCTCGTAACGGTGCAGGTGGCCGCGTCACTGGTGCTACTGGTGGTTTCAGCGGCGTTCCTCGACGCCTTCCGCAAGATGTCCGTCGCCGATCCGGGCATCCGCGTCGATCACCTCATGATGATGGAGTTCGATCTCGGCTTGACCGGCAACAAGCCGGATCAGTCAGCCCTTTTCTTCAAACGGCTGATGGATCGTGTGCGGACGCTGCCGGGCGTTCGCAACGCCGCACTCGCGCGCGCCATTCCGTTCCGTCCGAATTTCACCGAAGAGCCTATCGTGCCCGAAGGCAATCAGTTCCCCAGGGATCAGGACAGCGTGATCGTCACTACCGATGTTGTGGACGAGAATTACTTCGAGACCGCCGGCACCACGCTCGTGCGCGGCAGAGCCTTCACCGCACGCGATGACGCCGGTGCCGCGCGCGCCGGCATTGTCAACGAAGAGTTCGCGAAGCGCTTCTGGCCGGGGCAGGATGCAATCGGAAAACGCTTCCGCGCCGGTATCCACGGCCGATACGTCGAAGTGGTCGGGATTGCCAAGAACGCCAAGTATCTCAGCCTGATGGAGCCGCCGATACCCTACGTCTACCTACCCTTCGCGCAGAATCCCCGGCCGAGAATGACACTGCTGATTTGGACTGTAGACCGGCCTGAAGCTATCGTCGATCCCGTCCTGGAGGAGGTGAGGTCGATCGATCCGAACCAACCTGTCTACAACGTTCGCTCGTTCCAGACCTATTACGAGTCGGGCGTGCTCGGCTTGTCGCTGGTAGTGCTGCAGATGGTGGGCACCACCGGCTTCGTCGGCCTTGCGCTCGCGCTCATCGGGTTATATGGCTTGATCGCTTACGGTGTCGCCACACGGACGCGCGAAATCGGCGTGCGAATGGCGATCGGCGCAACCCGCGGCGACATCCTGCGGTTGGTGCTCGGTCAAGGCCTCACGATCTCCCTGGTAGGTGCCGCGATCGGCTTGGCACTGGCAGTCCCCGTTTTTCGCGTACTCGCGGCAAGCATGGTCGGTGTCGGGCCGCTCAGCACCTGGACCCTCGCTATCGTTCCGGCCGGACTGATCTCGCTCGCGGCGCTCGCTTCGTACTTCCCTGCCCGCCGCGCCTCGGCGATCCGGCCGACCGTCGCCCTTCGTTACGAATAGGGCCCGGCGGCGTCGCGCGTGACGATGGAACACAATACAATGCTCAATCATGAACGCACGCACGCTGCTGCCGGTCCTGATATCCATCACCGCCCTCCCCGCCGCGACCGCACAGAATGAGGTCCGCGCCGGGAAGTTCATCGTCGAACCCGCCACGCTGATCAACCTCGGTTTCGAGTGGGAGATCGCCGGCGATACGAATCGGAACTCAAGCGTGGAAGTGCAGTTCCGCAAATCCGGCGACTCCGCGTGGCGACCCGCTCTGCCGCTCCTGCGAATGGGTGGGGAAAGAGTGTTCCGCGCGCGCGAGCACCTGGAATACACGGTGGCGAATCGATTCGCCGGCAGCATTCTCGATCTCGAGCCCGGCACCGAATACGAGTGCCGCTTCACCATGAAGGATCCGGACGGCGTCAGCGGCGAGGCGGTGCGCACCGCGCACGTTCGCACGCGGAGCGAACCACAGCCGGCCAAGGATGGGCGCATTCTTCATGTCTATCCGCCCGATTGGAAAGGTCTCAAACAGGAGCCTTCGTTTGTCGGCATCATGCAGGCCTACTACGGCGCGGGTCTCGGCGATTGGAACGTCGTTCGCGAGCGGAAAGCGCAACCTGGAGACACCCTGCTGGTGCACGCCGGTCTCTACAAGGCCAACCGTCTCGACTATGTCGATCCCCTGATGGTCCCGTTCGACGGCACCTACGTCCTATCGTTGAAGGGCACGGCGGAGCGTCCCATCGCGATTCGCGCCGCGGGCGATGGCGAAGTGATCTTCGATGGCGACGGATGCAGCCGGCTGTTTGACGTGATGGGGTCCGAATACAACATCTTCGAAGGTCTGACGATTCGTAACACCGACATCGCATTTCTGGCGGGCGAGAAAGACGTGACGGGCGCTACGGGGCTTACGATCCGGAACTGCCGGTTCGAGAATATCGGCATCGGTGTCACTACCGAGTATGCGGGCTCGAAGGACTTCTACATCGCCGATAACGTGTTTCTCGGACGCGACGACCGGTTCCGTTTGATCGGATGGAGCAACCCGGGAATCTACGGCCCGCACCCGCTGCGGAGCTACTTCGCAGTGAAGGTCTATGGTTCGGGACACGTGGTTTGCTACAACGCAGTTGCCTACTTTCATGACGGCCTCGATATCTCCACCTACGGCACGCCGGAACCTGAGCAGGATCGTAAAGCCGTCGCCATCGACTTCTACAACAACGACATTCATATGTCGGGAGACGACTTTATCGAAACCGATGGCGGCGTGCACAACATTCGGGTGATGCGAAACCGCGGCGTGAACGCAGCGCACGGAGGGTTGAGCGCCCAACCGGTGTTCGGCGGCCCGGTCTACTTCATCCGCAACGTGTTGTACCACATCCCGAGCGGCGTCGCCTTCAAGTTCTCGGCGAAGCCCGCGGGGTTGTTCGTGTACCACAACACCGTCATCTCCGAGCACGTGATTCGCGACCCGCACTCGAATACGCACTTCCTCAACAACCTGTTTCTTGGAACCGACGCGCTTGGCCGTGGCATCGCGACGTTCGCAAATGCGACTCCCGATTCCACCTACGACTATGATGGTTTTCGCCCGAACCGCAACGTGCAATCGCAGTATTCGTGGCTGTTTCCTCAATCGCCGGACAAGCGCTTGTACGAACCTGCGGCATCCGACTGGCGATCGTTCGCGAACCTGGCCGATTTTCGCTCCGCCACCGGCCAGGAAACCCACGGCATCGAAGTCGATTACGACATCTTCGAGAATCTGCATGGGCCCAATCCGGCACAGCGATTCGCGGTGTATCACGCCGCCGACCTGAACTTCCGTCTCAAACCGAACTCCAAAGCGGTGGATGCGGGCATGCGCATCCCGACCGTTAACGACGACTTTGGCGGCCAGGCGCCGGACCTCGGCGCCTATGAAGTCGGGCGTCCGCTGCCCCATTACGGCCCGCGTACGCCAGTCGAACAGCCGTTCTATCGCTGACCCGATGAAAGGCCTCACCTGTTTCCGGCGTCTAACCGGGCTGGGAGGGTAGACACCTGGACACGGAACTCTGGTATAAAAACGCGATTCTTTACACGATTGACGTAGATACGTTCGCCGATGGAAATGGTGACGGCTGGGGCGATTTTATTGGCTTGTCGTCCAAGCTCGACTATCTTTCGGGCTTGAACGTCACATGCGTCTGGCTCCAGCCGTTTTATCAGTCGCCGTTTCGCGACAACGGCTACGATATTTCCGATTACTACCAAATCCATCCGCGGCTCGGGAGTCTCGGCGATTTCGTCAAGTTCACCCAACGCGCGCGGGAGCGCGGCATTCGGGTGATTGTCGACCTGGTCGTGAACCACACGTCCATCGACCATCCCTGGTTTCAGCAAGCACGCAGCGACCCGAAATCTCCTTACCGCGACTATTACATCTGGTCGAAGAAGAAGCCGGCCGACGCGAATAAAGGCATGGTGTTCCCTGGTGTGCAGAAGAGCACCTGGACTTTCGATGAAGCCGCGGGCTTGTACTACTATCACCGCTTCTACAACCACGAGCCCGATCTGAACATCGCGAATCCCGCGGTAAAGGCCGAAATCGACAAGATCATCACGACCTGGCTGCAACTCGGCGTCTCCGGATTCCGCGTTGACGCTCTCCCGTTTCTGATTGAACTGAAGGGGCCCGATTCCGAAACGGAGGACTACGAATACCTCCAGGAGTTGCGGCACGTTCTGTCGTGGCATCGCGGCGATGCGGTGTTCTTCGCCGAGGCGAACCTGCCGCCCGACCAGGTGCCCGACTATTTTGGAAACGGCAACCGGATCCACGTCATCTTCAATTTCTGGGTCAACCAACATTTCTACCTGGCGATGGCCCGCGAACAGGCCCAGCCGATTCGCGGTGCGCTTGATGGGCTGCCGCAAATTCCGTGGTTTTGCGAATGGGCAAACTTTCTGCGGACGCACGATGAACTCGACTTGGGACGGCTCAGCGATGACGAGCGCCAGGAAGTGTTTCAGGCCTTTGGCCCGGACGAGAACATGCAACTCTACAACCGGGGCATCCGGCGGCGGCTCGCACCCATGCTCCAGAACAACCGCCAGCGGCTCGAGATGGCGCACAGCCTGCTGCTCACGCTACCCGGGACTCCGGTGTTGCGCTACGGAGATGAGATCGGCATGGGCGAGGACCTGTCCCTCAAGGAGCGCGACAGCATTCGCACGCCGATGCAGTGGGCGGATGCGAAGAACGGCGGATTCTCGTCCGCGGAAAAGGACCAGCTCATTCTGCCGGTGATTTCGAGCGGGGAGTTCGGATACCAGAAGGTGAATGTCGCCGCCCAGCAGCGCGATCCCGATTCTCTGCTGAGTTGGTTGGAACGCGCAACGCGCCTCCGGCGCCGCTCTCCGGAGTTCGGGTCGGGCAGCTACGAATGGCTAAAGGCCAGCGATCCTGCGGTCCTCGCACATTGCTGCCAGGGCGTCGATTCCGCGGTTTTCGCCGTCCATAATCTGAGCGGCCGCGAGATCGAGGTCACCATCGAACTGGGGCGGAAGGTCGATTACTTGTGGGATCTGCTGGCGAACTGCGACGAACACGTCGATGACGACGGCACTCATCGTTTGAAGCTCCCGGCGTACGGGTATCGGTGGTTCCGGGAAGGTCGCGGTCCCGAGAGTCTGGCTGGCGTTTAGCCGGTTGGGGCATTTCACCAACGCAGAGTCGGAGTCATTTCGCCGGAGGTCGGTTGGGGCATATTCCGCAGGGCACAATCCACGAATTGTGATTTCAGTCACTTACACGTGGCAAATCAATTGCGATTATCAAGGTGCCCTTAGAGGATCTCATGTTGGATTTCAATCAGTCCCCCTTGCTCGTGATCTGGGAAGTCACACAGGCGTGCGATCTGGCTTGTGTGCATTGCCGCGCGTCGGCAATGCCCGCCCGCCATTCCGAGGAATTGAATACCGAAGAAGGATTCCGTCTTCTCGATCAGGTGAAGGCTTTCGGTGAGGCAAGAGGTTTTGGTAGTCCGCTTTTCGTGTTCACCGGCGGCGACCCTCTGAAGCGGCCGGACCTCTATGAATTGATCCGCTATGCGGTAGGGCTGGGCTTACGGACCAACGTCACCCCGAGCTCAACACCGCTACTCACGCCGGATGCGATTGATCGTTTCAAAGATTGCGGCGTATCGCGGATGGCGATCAGCGTCGACGGCGCGGATGCGGCCACGCACGACGCGTTCCGGCAGGTGGCAGGAAGCTTCGACCGCTGCATGATGGCTCTGCGGCATGCACAGAAGATCGGGTTGGAAACGCAGTTCCAAACCACCGTCACCAAGCGCAACATGCATCAACTCGACCGCGTCGCCGACATCGTCGGTGAGGTGGGCTCGAAGATGTGGAGCCTGTTCTTTCTGATCGTCACTGGACGCGCGCTGGCGGGCGACGATTTGAACGCAGAGGAATACGAGCAGGTCTTCGCGAAGATGTACGAGATCTCCAAGCGCGTTCCGTTCGATATCAAGACCACCGAAGCGATGCACTACCGGCGCTACATCATCGAGCGTGAGAAAGCGGAACGGATGGCGCGGGGCGAGAGTTCACCTGCCGAGAACGAAAATGCCAAGCGGGTGGCGTTCCGCACGGCGGGCGTGAGCGACGGCCGCGGGTTTGTGTTCGTCTCCCACCGGGGCGAGGTTTTCCCGAGCGGCTTTCTCGCGTTGTCGGCAGGCAACGTTCGCCACGATTCGCTCGTTGACGTCTACCGTAACTCTCAGTTGTTCCGGGTGCTTCGTGATCCGCACCAGCGTGAAGGCAAGTGTGGCGCCTGCGAATACGTTCACGTGTGCGGCGGTTCCCGGTCGCGCGCTTTCGCCCTCACCGGCGACTATCTGGCCGAAGATCCGCGCTGTGTCTACATTCCAAAGCACTACGAACCCGCTCAAGCCGGCGCGGGCGCGTAATTCACCCGGCACGTAGCAGGTTTGTCGGCTGGCGCGTCCAAATTTTGCGGGAGCGCGCGCCGGCCTGATGAACGGTATCTTTCTTATCATTGCAACCTACCTCGCCTCGGCGATGGAAAGCATCGAAATGATGGCGATCGTCGTCGGGGTGGGCGCCACTCGCGGATGGCGGTCGACCCTCATCGGAGCCGCGACGGGCCTCGCTGTTTTGGGCGCTATCGTCGTTTCCCTCCGGATGGCCCTCACGGCGATCCCCATCGATTGGCTTCGTTTGGTTGTGGGCGCGCTGCTCCTGATCTTCGGCCTGCAGTGGCTGAAGAAAGGCATCGTCCGGCTCGGCATCCCCCGGCCGCCGCACGAGAGTGACGAGGTGAAGAGCCGGCGCTCCGCGCAATCCCGTCCACAGGCTCAGGGCGCGATGGATTGGTACGCCTTTGTGCTTGCTTTTAAAGGAGTTCTGCTCGAAGGGCTGGAGATCGCCTTCATCGTTGTGACGTTCGGCGCCGGAGCCCGCCAGATCGGTTTGGCTTCGATTGGCGCCGTAGCGGCTTTCCTGACGGCGGCCGGTGTGTCGTTTGTCATGCGCGAGTGGCTGGCGCGCATCCCCAGGAATTGGCTTCGTTTTGCGGTCGGGGTGCTGTTGACCACCTTCGGCGTCTTCTGGGCGGCCGAGGGAGCCGGCGCCGAATGGCCGGGAGACGAGTGGTCGCTGCTAGCGTTGCTGGCGGTCATGGCGGCTGTCTCGTTCGGACTCCTTGAACTTCTCAAGACGGGAAACGTCCCGCGGACCTCGGCGGAGACTTTCAGGTAACCAGTGCGATGCATTACATTCGATCGTTCTTCAAGTTCTGGTACAACTTCATCGTGGGCGACGATTGGACCATCGCGGCGATAGTCGCGGGTGCCATCGGGGCCACCTTTCTGCTGGTGCATTCGGGCATCCGCGCCTGGTGGGTACTGCCCGTAGCCGCGATATTCAGCCTCGTTTTCAGCGTATGGCGAGCTTCGACTGAACAGGTGAGGGCAGCCGCTGATCCGCAAGTTAGGGCTGGAACTCGAACATAAGTTCTGATGCGCTCAATTTGGCCATAGCACCCTGATTCATTCGGAACGCTGCGAGCTGCCCAGAAGCACGTCAGGCGCGGCGGCGCAGAATAACGAACGGCAGTCGGCGGCCCGACCGGATCGTACGAAAACCGGGAAGCGACTCAGCGAGGCTAAGCGATCATGCGATAGTATGGCCACCGAGCGGCGGTGCCCTTCCATCTTGCGATGGAGATGGACTGATGGGCCAGATGGACCAGATGGACCAGATGGACCTATTCAACGTCTTCGGCCTGTGATACTCTTGGGCCGCTTTCATATTACTCGCCCAAGGAGGTTCTGTGACGATCACAGGACGGCGCAGTTTCGTATGCCTAATTTCGATGGGAGTGCTCACCCGGCTGCAATCCTCTAAGGCGCAGGAGAAGATGCTGCACGAAGGCACGCCTGTCCGGATGCGCATTAACCGAACCGTCTCTTCAGCCGACGCAACGAAAGGCGAAAACGTCGATTTCGAAACGCTAGACGATGTCAAAGCCGGCGAGACCGTCGTTATTCCGAAGGGATCCACAGCAATCGCGACCGTCACCGAGGCAGTTTCGAAACGGCGGATGGGTCGCGGAGGCAAACTCGCCATGAACATCGATTACGTCAGGTTGCCCTCAGGAGACAAACTGGCACTCCGGGGGGTTCAGGACGTAAAGGGCGGTGGCCATACGGGCGCCATGACGGGTGCCATGGTAGCTACAGGCATCCTTTTCTTCCCTGCTGCCCCGCTGTTTTTGTTTATGCATGGAAAGGATATTACGATCCCAAAGGGTCATGAAGTCACGGTCTATACTAGCTCCGATTACGACCCAGCGAAGGCACTGACCGTAGCATCCACATCCGCAGCAGAGCCTGCTTCGAGCAGGAATTCCGTTTCGGGAACGCCGCTCACGAACACGGATATTCTTAAGCTGAAGGAAGCTGGTCTGACTGAGCAACTAATCATCCAGAAGATTAAGTCATCGCCGGCAAACTACCAGTTGGAGGCTGGAGACCTGATTGACTTGAAGCATGCTGGTCTCTCCGACCAGATCATAAGCGCAATGCTCGAATCACCAAGACGCTAGCCCTACCTTCGCATTCCTGAACGGCAAAAGGGCATTGTCGGTGGCTCCAGTGCTGTAAGAGATGGTCAGCGCGTGCTTTCGCCTCGAATATGTGCTACATGAAAGATATGCATGTATTCGAACGGGATGTGAATGGCTGCCGCTATCGTATCGCGGCCCAGTCGGTGTGGGACCCGGCCCGTGGTCGCTCGGTTGCGCGCCAGATTGTGCTTGGCCCGGCAACAGCGGCGCCGGTCGCCGATCTCGCCGCCACGCGAACCGTGGGTACGCGTGCCGTTGGGGATGTCGGCGCTCTGATTTGGGTCGCCGAGCAACTCGATCTGATAACCCACATCGACCGGGCATGCGGCAACCTGGGCGCCAAGGACGGCCCCTCTGTCGGCGAGTTGGCTGTGGCGGTCGCCATCCAGCGGGCGTGCTCGCCCGGACCCAAGCGGGACTTGGCGGAGTTTCTGGATGAGAGCGTGCCGCGCTTGTCGTGTCTGCCATCTTCGGCATTCAGCGGACAGGCATACCATCGGGTGGCCCAGCAGGTCAGTGATGAGCAATTAGAGCAAGCGCAGGTAGCTATTGCGAAAGCGGCGGTGGCCCGGTTCGAGCTTTCAGCCGACGTGCTGGCGTTCGATACAACCAACTTCGACACCCACATCGCGACGGTAACACCCGGCAAGTTGGCGCGTCGCGGGCATGCTAAGAGCAAACGGCGTGATCTGCGCGTGGTTGGGCTTGGCGTGCTGGTCAGCGAGACGGGCCACGTGCCGTTGCTATACCGGACCTATTCGGGGAACAGTTCGGATCAAACCGTGCTGGGTGACTGCCTGGATGGGTTGAGTGCGCTACACCAGTCGCTGGACGAGGGGGAGGGACGTCCACGAGCGCAGCGGACGCTGGTGCGGGATGGCGGAAGTTGGAGTCCTCAGTTGGAACTGGATCTGGACGTGGCCGGCTACTACAGCCTGATCTCGTTACCGCTGGGACATGCGGCTGCGGAACAGGCGCTGCAGATGGCGGCCAAGCGAGGTGCAATGAAGTGGCTGACTGGCAAACTGAGCGAAGTACGCGCGGCGCGCGTGCGAGCGAAGGTCGGCAAACTGGACCGCACGCTGGTGGTGGTGGAGAGCCAGGAACTGCTGGCGGGTCAGAAACGTGGCATTGCGGTGGCGTTGCGCAAAGCGAAGGCGGAGTTAGGCAAACTGGATCGACTGGTGCAAGCGAAACGCATCTCGCGCAGCAGCCTGGAGCAACGGATAAAGAAGACGCTTGCCCGCGAACATTTGTCGAACTTCGTGGTGACGAAGGTCGGCGGAGGCGACACCAATCCGACCTTACGCTGGCATGTAGATGCGGCGTTGCGCCGCCAACTGGAGAAGACCCGGCTCGGACGGCGGGTGCTGTGCACGGATCAACACCTGTGGAGCACGGGCCGGATTGTGCACGGGTTCCGTGGTCAGTGGAACGTTGAAGAACTGTTCCGCCGGGCCAAGAAGGGAGGCGTGGTGCCCTGGGGACCGTCGCATCAGTGGGCGGACGGGTCGCTACGTCTGCATACCTTTGCCACTGTGCTTGGGCTGATGCTTGTGAGTCTGGCGAAGATCGCGCTTGGAACAGGCAACTCCGCCCTCGCGATGATGGGCGAGCTAGCCGAAGTCCGCGCGACCCTGGTGCGTACGACGACGCGCGGGCCGGGGCGTCGGGCGACCGTGATGCTTGCACCGGACCTGACAGCCCAACAGCGCCGGGCGGTGAAAATCTTCGACCTCGACCGCTGGATGCCAACACTTCTTTCATGTATGACTAGCCGACCTCTTCGTACATGATTGATGCCCAAAACCCGGATTTACTTAACTTTGATGCGAAGGTAGGGCTAGACTCGGCAGGGGCCGCCAATCCAGGTTGCGATTGTGACGGCGCAATCGTCATGCTGATCAAGTCAAAGAGTCACTGGCTGTACGTCGACTACCCTGAGCCGTTTGATACCGGAAGGTGCTGCAAAGGCACCTTCCTCATCGTGCGCGACGATCGCTTATCCTGCGGCCATCTGCTGCGCCGGGGTGAAGGCTGCGAACGTTCCGCCTTCCTCGGCCAGTTGCTTTAGCAGTGGTGCGGGCGACCATAGTTCGCCGTGCTGCTGTTCGAACTCGCGAATGCGGTCGTACACCTTTTTGAGTCCGACCGTGTCGGCGTACCACATCGGGCCACCGCGGTAAGCGGGATAGCCGTAACCCATGATGTAGACGATGTCGATGTCGACTGCGCGGAGGGCGTATCCTTCTTCAAGAATTCGTGCGCCTTCATTGACGAGCGCGTAGATGCAGCGGTCGACGACCTCCTGTTCCGCGATATCGCGTTGCGGAATGTTGGCTTCGGTCACCCACTGTTTCACGAGCGCGGCAACCTCAGGATCGGGTAACGGCCGGCGATTCTCGTCGTACTTATACCAGCCTGCACCGGTCTTCTGGCCGAAACGTCCCATCTCGCACAGACGATCTTCGGCGATCGGTTGCCGAACGCCCGGCTTTTCCAGGTGCGCAAACTCCTTGCGAATCCGCCAGCCGACATCGAGTCCCGCGAGGTCGCCGGTAGCGAGCGGGCCCATCGCCATGCCGTAGTTGTACAGAGCTTGATCGACGGCCTCGACGCTCGCGCCTTCTTCGACCAGGAACTGAGCTTCACGCCGGTAGGGACCGAACATCCGATTGCCCACGAACCCGCGACAGTTGCCAACCAGCACGCCGACCTTGCCGATCTTGCGAGCCAGTTGCATGCAGGTGTTGATGACGTCTCTACCGCTCGCTTCGCCTCGGACGATTTCGAGCAGCTTCATCACATTTGCGGGGCTGAAGAAGTGGGTGCCGATGACCGACTGGGGGCGCGATGTGGCCGACGCGATCTCGTCGATGCTCAGAGTGGAGGTGTTCGAAGCGAGGATCGCGCCCGGACGGCAAACCTTGTCGAGTTGGGCAAAGACGTCCTTCTTCAACGCCATGCCCTCGAACACCGCTTCGATTGCCATATCGATTTCGCCGAACCCATCGTAGGAGAGCGTGGGTGTGATCAGCGCCATTCGCTCGTCCACGAATTGTTGCTTGAAGCGACCGCGCTTCACCGAGTTTGCATAGTTCTTCTGAATGGTGGCGAATCCGCGATCGAGTGCCGCCTGGTCGGCTTCTTTCAGCAGAACCGGAATGCCGGCGTTCACCAGCGCCATGGTGATGCCGCCGCCCATCGTTCCCGCCCCAACCACTCCAACCGTGTTCACTGGGAGCACCGGGGTATCCTTCCCGATGCCGGGCACCTTCGCAACTTCCCGCTCGCCGAAGAACGCGTGGATCAACGCCTTCGATTGATCGGAGAAAAGGCACTGCGCGAACAGGCGGGCTTCCTCACGAAGGCCTTCGTCGAACGGCTTCGCCACCGCAGCTTCGACAGCATCGATAGCGGCCGCGGGCGCGAGCATGTTCCGGTACTTCTTTCGCGTACTCTCACGAGCCGCCGCGATGATGGGTGCGTTCGCTTCGGGCGTGCCGAGCCTCTCGTTCCTCCCGCGCGACTTCGGCGCGGGGCGATCCATCACCTCGCGCGCGAATGCCACCGCGCCCGTCAGCAGATCGCCGTCGATAAGACGATCGACGATGCCGACCGCATGGGCCTCCGCTGCCTTGACGGGGTTGCCGTCAACGCACATGGAAAGCGCCTTCTCGACACCCGCGAGTCTCGGCAGCCGTTGCGTACCGCCCGCGCCGGGAATCAAACCGAGCTTCACTTCCGGCTGCCCAACCTGCGCCGACGCGACCGCGACGCGGTAGTGGCCCGACATGGCGGTTTCGAGTCCTCCGCCCAACGCCGTGCCGTGAATCGCCATGACGACGGGCTTCGAGCAATCCTCGATCTTCGCCAGGATCGGATTCAGCCCGATCTCGCGTTTCTTCGCGCCCGAGGTAATCTTGCCGAACTCCTTGATGTCGGCTCCGGCGATGAATGTGCGGCCGCCGCCGATCACAACGACGGCTTTGATAGATTCATCCGATTGCGCCTGTTCGATGCCGGCTGCAATCCCTTCAGGAACACCGGGACTCAACGCGTTCACAGGCGGGTTGTCAATCGTGATGATCAGTATCTCGCCGTCTCGCGAATACTTCACCAGTTCGCTCATAGATGATGGCTCCTCTTTATGATCTGGCCGCAACCGACGCCGCGCGATCGATGACAAGACGAGCGATTCGTTCGCGGTGGTGGGTTGCGTCACCGAATGCCGTCTCGCTCGCTTTGAAACGGCGGTAGTAGAGATGGATGTCGTTCTCCCAGGTGAACCCCATCCCGCCGTGCACCTGGATGCCGCGATTGCCTACGTTGCGCGCGGCATCGCTCGCATACATCTTCGCGACGGCGACCGCCGTGCTCGCATCGGGCGCGTGCTCCTGAAGCGCCCACGCGGCGTAGTATGCCGCCGATCGCGCGCTCTCGGTTTCAAGATAGGAATCGGCAAGCTGATGCTGCACTGCCTGGAACTGCCCGATCGGTTTGCCGAATTGCTTGCGCGTCTTTGCGTATTCGACCGCGATATCGAGCACGCGCTGCATGCTCCCCACGAGTTCCGCGGCAATCGCCATCGTCGCGATTTCGAGTGCGCGATCGAGACCCGCGGGTTCGGCGAGCGTCACCGAGGGCGTGCCGTCGAAGCGGACGGAGTAGAGTCTGCGCGTCAGGTCCATTGCCGCCGTAACTGTAATCGCCAGACCGGCAGCGTCTTTGGGCACGACGTGAACGCTCGAATTCGCAAGGACAACGATGAAGTCGGCGACGGCGGCATCGCTCACGAACAGCTTTTCGCCGGTCAACTTGCCGTCGCTCGCTTGAAGCACGCTGTGAATCGAGCGTTCATATATCGCCAATGCGGCCCGGGCGTCTCCGCTGCAAATCGGAGATAAGTACTCCCGTTTCTGTTCGGGCGACCCGCAGGCGTCGAGCATCGCACCGGCGGCGATCGTGGAGAAGTAGGGCCCAGGCAGAAGGGCCCTCCCCATTTCCTCCATCAACAGTGCGAGTTCCACGTTGCCGAGGCCCATCCCGCCGTACTCCTCGGGGAAGATGATGCCGAGGAAGCCCTGCTCGGACATCTTGCTCCAAAGGGCTGGGTCGTAACCGCTGTCGGTTTCGATCAGGCGGCGCACCTCCGCCATCGGGCATTCCGCGGCGAAGAACTTGCGGGCGTTGTTCTTTAGAATCTGTTGGCTTTCGCTCAGACCAAATTGCATTCTTCGCCTCCGTCAGTAACTCTTGGGCAGGCCCAGAACAAAATGACCGATAATGTTTCGCTGAATTTCCGAAGTACCGGCCTCGATCGTGTTGCCGCGAGCCCGGAGGTAACCGTAGGCCCACATCCCCGCGTCGATGGAATCGCCGTTCGGGCCGCTCAACTGTCCGAACGGGCCGAGCAGTTCCTGCGCCACCTGTTGCAGCCGCTGGTTCAACTCGCTCCAAAAGATTTTCTGAATGGACCCTTCAGGACCCGGCACCCCGGTGACGCTCAGGCGGCTGAAAGCTCGCATCTGGTTCAGGCGCATGATTTCGATTTCCGCGTAACACTGCGCCAGTTTCTGCCGCATGATGGGATCCTCGCAGGCCGGGCGCCCGTTGCGCTCGACGGTTCGCGAGAGTTCGATCAGGCGATCGATGTTGCGGCGGTACATGATCTGTAAGCCCGCGCCAAAGGTGCCGCGCTCGTGCATCAGGGTTCCCATCGCGACGCCCCAGCCCTGATTCACTTTGCCGACAACGTTCTCTATCGGAACCCGGACATCTCGAAAGAAGAGTTCGCAGAACTCGCTCTCGCCAGTGATCTGTTTCAGCGGCCGGACCTCAACGCCGGGCGAACTCATATCGACAAGCAACACGGTTAGGCCTTTATGTTTCGGGGCCGAGGCGTCGGTGCGCACAATGAGTTCGCACCATTGTGCGGCCCAGCCGTAACTGTTCCACACTTTCTGTCCGTTGACAACGTAGTGACCGCCGTCGAGGCGCCCTTCGGTGGAAAGCGCGGCGAGATCGCTACCGGCGTTGGGCTCCGAAAAACCCTGACACCAGATCTCTTCTCCGCTCAGAATTTTCGCGAGGTATCGTTTCTTCTGGACCTCGGTTCCGAATGCGATCAGAGTGGGGCCGACCAGACCGATACCTAAGACATTTGCAAGAGGGGGAGCGCCGGCGCGCGCCATCTCCTCCCAGAAGATGACCTGTTCGATGAGGGTGGCGCCGCGTCCGCCGTACTCCTTGGGCCACGAGAGGCCTGCCCACCCCGCCTCATACAACCGCCGCTGCCACGCCTTCAGAAATTCGAAGCGTTGATCGAGGGGCTCCTCGCGCCGCTGGTCCCAATCGTCGGGAACGTTATCTTTCAGCCATGCGCGGAGTTCATCGCGAAAGCGTAACTCTTCCGACGTAAGATTGAGATCCATGGGCTCCTCGTGGAGTAACTGGCCGCCAACCCGGCAGCCAATACAATATAGCCCAATAATGAATCGGAGGCGTGGGGCTGAAAGCCGCTCGGATACAGGTGTAGGTAGACGTCCGCGGTCTACACCGCGTCGGAGACACTCGCGAAATTGAAGTCCGCGGCCAGCACAGCAGGCGCGAACGATGACCCGGCTTCGGCGCCCTGCGTCCGCACCGGTTGTGTGAGCATCTGCGTGTTTTGCAAAACGCGGACGGGGCTCTCGTTCCAGCGGAAGTTCATCACCGGTGCGGAGATCTTACCCTTCTCAACCAGGAACAGGCCGTCTCGCGTCAAACCGGTAACCTGCAGCGTTTGCGGTTGCAGCATGCGGATATACCAAAAGCGCGTCACCAGCACCGCCTTGTCGGCCGCCTTGATCAGATCGTCGAGCTTATGATCCTGCCCTTCGAGCAGGAGGTTGTCGGGACTGGGGCTTGGCTTCTTACCGGCTTTGTGCGCCCAAAACCGATCGTAGTAGAGGTTCTTTGCAACGCCTCTCTCGATCCAGCCGATGCGTTCGTTCGGCAACAAAGACGGTCCCCACGGCGCGGCTGCGAGCTTGGGGTTGAAAGGATCGCTGCGAAGCGTGACGAACTCGGGGAACAATTTCTCACCGATCAACGTTTCGCCGGGCTTCCCTCCCTTTTTGCTGAGGAACGATTGGCCCTGCTCCGCGTCGCGCGCGCCCAACCCGAACCCGAGGTAGCCGATCAGATCGCTCACCGCCGCCGGTTCGAGGATGACCGTATACTTGCCGGGTTCGAGCCGCCGCTTGTTGACACCGTTCAAGCACTTCTCGATGGCCACCTGCGCGGTGCCGGCGCCGTTGAGATCCTTGACGGATGTCGAGATATCGGTGGCCCAGCCGGAACTCGTGCCTGCGGCATTGCGAACCGTATTCGTCAGATTGGAATCGGTGTAGCGGTGATAACCAAACAAGCCGGCTTTGTTGGCGACCGCGACCCAATTCGCCGAGCGCTGCACGAATCCCGCTGCTGTCAGATCCTTTGCACGGGCGCCATCGATGATCATCTTCACGTGCCCGATCAAAGCATCGCCGCGGGCTCCGGCGGTGACCGGATCGAAGTTGTCGAGTTCCGGGTACTTCTGCGGTCCGAGCGGCGGCATGTCCTCCGGACTGGGCCGCGAGATTTTGGCGAGCCCTTCGGCCTGTTCGACGCCGCGCCTCAGGGCATCATCGTTCCATTCGCTGACGACGGCCGTACCCGAGCGCTTGTCTTCGGTGGTCGCGGTGATCGTGACGGACTGATCGAGCGTGTAGCCGGACGTCGTGATACCGTTATTCGCGAAACGGATGAAGACCCGCTCTGAAGCATTAATATACACTCCACATTCCGGCAGCTTCGAGTAGCCGAGGATCTTGCCGGCGAGTTTCTTGGCATCCTGTTGTGTCAGCATGATGGTCTCCTCGAATCAGTCAGTCACCAGGACATTGATCTGCCGGAAGCGTGTCGGAGAGCAGCCGTGGCTCATTGCGTTGATTTGCATCGGCTCGCCCTTGCCGTCGTTCGGAAGGCCGTACTGCTGCCAGAACGAACGGCCGGCGATTCCGTCGCAGGATTGCCAGAAGTCGGGCGTGCGCGATTGATACGCCACGCGCGACAGCATTCCGCGTTTCTTTCCGCCTTTGATCTCCCAGAAGGCATCGCCGCCGAACTGGAAGTTGTATCGTTGTTGATCGATGGAGAAGCTGCCGATTCCTTCGATGAGCACTCCATCCTCAACGCCTCCAATGAGGTCGTCGAGCGTGGTCTCCTCGGGACCGGGCGCGAGCCAGACATTGGGCATCCGTTGAAACGGAACGCTCGACCAGGCATCGGCGTAGCAGCAGCCGCGCGACTCGGATTCGCCGACCAGATGCGCCTGGTCGCGGATGGTCTGGTAGTGCTTGAATATGCCGTTCTCGATAATCGGGAACTTCGTGGTTTTCACTCCGTCGTCGTCGTACTTGACGGTGGACAGGCCATACTCGGTGGTCCGGTCGCCGAAGATGTTCACGAGATCGCTGCCCACCCGGAACTTGCCCATCTTGTCGGTAGTAAGGAAACTGGTTCCTGCGAAGTTCGCCTCATATCCGAGGGCACGATCGAGTTCCGTGGAGTGTCCGATGGATTCGTGAATCGTCAAGCAGAGGTGGCTCGGCAGTAGAACGAGATCCTTCTTGCCAGCGGTGACGGCGGGAGCACCCAGATGCTCCACTACTTCGTCCGCGATCCGCTTCGCGTTCTCGCCGATGTTCATCGCCGGCACATATTCCCAGCCGCGGGCTTGCGGAGCGACCTGGTAGGATCGGGTGCGCGAAACGCCTTTCTGAAAATCCACGGCAGTCGCGGTGAGGTACGGATAGACCTGCACTATGTATTGCTGGATGGACGAGCCCTCGGAGGAAGCAAAGTACTTGTCCTCCGCGTGAAAGCCGAGCGCGCCGAACGCGGCGAATACCTTCGGGTTCTTTTTGATCGTGAGCGCGGCGTTGTGGATCAGTTCGAGTTTCTCGTCCACCGGTACATCGAAGGGATTCTTTTCGTGCGGCGAAACCCAGCGATCGGTGTAGGCCCTGGTGGGCGCGAGGCGGACAGGCTGCGCCTGTAACGCAGAATTCGCTTTCGCGACCGTCAGAGCTTCACGGGTGATACGAACAATTTCTTCCACAGTGACATTGGGAGACGCGGCGAACCCCCACTGCCCTTTGGTGATGACACGGACACCGAAGCCGAAGCTCTGGCGATCGTTCACGAACGGGACCTCGTCGGTTTTGCCGCCGCCGCGCTGAGGCGATAACCGGTACCCGGAGAACTGGTCACGATAGCGATTGATACGGATGTCGCAATACGTCGCGCCCTGCTTTCGAGCCTCGGCGAGGGCGACAGCGCCGAGTTTCTCAAGCGAGGGATTCGGTTTGGCCGCCGTCTGATCCGTGGCGGCGAACAGGTTGTCTGCAACCAACAGCGAGGCCGCGGAAGCCGCCGAGCCGGCGAGGAATGCGCGACGCGAATAGCGTGCACTCGGATCGAGGTTGTTCATAGAGCGCTCTTTCCGAAGGTACACCATCCCGCGGCGGAACGATGTAGGAAAAGAAACGTCAGTTCCTGACTATCAACAGGCTTTTTACAACTTGCCGGCTTCCGCTCTGGCGGCTTCCTCCTTCACCAGGTCAGCGTATTCCGACAGCTTTTGCCTCACGGCCTCGTGAACGGATTCCGCCGTCACCCCGGTGAGCAGTTCGAGTGCCTGGTCAACCGTTTCGGCGGTCCAAACATTGAACTGTCCCGCCTCGACCGCCGCGACAACATCGTCGGAGAGCATGAGGTTGGGCTGATTGGACGCCGGGAGCAGAACGCCCTGCGTGCCGCTGCACCCGAAGGTACAGCAGGCTTTGAAGAAGCCTTCGATCTTTTCGTTCACGCCTCCCACGGGCTGAACGTCGCCGTGCTGATTGATGGATCCCGTCACCGCGACATCCTGCCGCAGCGGGATGCCGGATAGCGCGGAGATGAGAACGCAAAGTTCCGCCATTGAAGCGCTGTCCCCGTCCACCATCCCATAGGACTGTTCGAAAACCAGGCTGGCGGAGACGGTGAGTTTGCCGGCCGCCCCATATTGCCGCAACAGATAGCCGCTCAAGATGAGAACTCCCTTGCCGTGAATCGGGCCGCTCATCTGCACTTCGCGTTCGATGCTGACCACTCCACGCCGCCCGGGAGCAACGGCGCCGGTAATTCGCACGGGGTGCCCGAAGCTGTAATCGGGCATGCCGACCACCGTCAATCCGTTCAGACGGCCGACTGCCGTGCCTTCGGTGCCGATCAGGATCGTACGGGTTTTTACGGCATCCGTGAGCCTTTCTTCGGCGAGGTCCTGACGGAACCGGCGCGCATCCTCGGCGGCCCGAACATCGGCGGCTGTGACAGCGGCGTGCGTGTTTTGAGAAGCGCGGTGGGCCGCCTCACGGATGAGGTCGGCAATTTCGCCGAACCTCGTGGACAGGTGCTCCTGATGGTCGGCAAGACGCGACCCGTACTCGACGATACGCGCTACGGCGCCGCGGTCGAAGGGCAAGGTGCGGTCCTGCTCGATGATCGAACTGACAAATATCGCGTATGCCCGCTCGGTTTCGGGAGTCCGCTCCATGTGGGTGGCGAACTCGGCCTTCACTTTGAAGAGCTTCGGAAAGTCCTCGTCGTAGGCGGAGAGCATGTAGTAGAGCATCGGGCTACCGATCAGGACGACCTTGATTTCCAGTGGAAGCGGCGACGGATCGAGCGTAACGGTGCTGATCAGGCTCAATTGCGATCCGAGTTCTTCGACATCGACGGTACGGTCCTTCAAGGCCCGTTTCAGCAGTTCCCACGCGTACGGGTTCATCAGGCACTCGCGAGCCGGCAGGATAAGGTAGCCGCCGTTGGCGCGATGCAAGGTACCGGCCTTGATCATGGTGTGATCAGTGAAGACGCCGCCGAGCGACGCGTGATGCTCGATGCGGCCGGTCAGGTTGTGATAGGTCGGATTGCTTTCGACGATCACCGGGGCGCCGACCAGATTGCGATTGTCCACGAGCAGGTTCACGCGATAGCGGATGAATGGACGCTCGGTGGGACTGAGCAGAGCGAGCGGTAACGGTTGTGCTTCGCCCTCTTTCGGTTTGCGAAAGTCGTCAACATTTTGGACGACATCCTGGGCCAGCGCTTCGAGATATTGCAGCACGACAGGAACGTCGACGTACCTTGTCCGCAATTCGTCGATGAGATGGTTGATGGCGAACGACGCCGTGCTGGTGTCCAACTGCCGCATGGAGACGCGGGTTTCCTTTTCGAATTCGCGCACGACGCGGATCCGTTCCTCCGCTTCGCGCTGAAGACGCTCGCGCGCCCGATTAATCTTTTCACGCTGGTCCTCGGATAGCTTTTCGAAATCATCCTCCGTGATGGGCTTCTCTCCGACGAATGGTACGATGGCGAAGCCGCCGGCGTTCTTCAGCATTCGGAACCCGGCTGCGATGATCCTTTGCTCAACCTTCCGCAGTTCCTCTGTGCGGCGGGTATCAAGTTCGGCGATGATCGCGTCGCGCTGGCGAGAGTATTCCTCCGAATCGAACGCTTTCGGGATCGCAGCCTGCAACTCATCGACCAGCGCATCCATATCGTCGCGGAAATGGAAGCCGCGGCCCGGCGGCAGACAAATGGGCGTGGGGCGGCGGCTATCGGCGAAGTTGAAAACGACACAGACATCGTCGGGCACCTTTTGCTTTGCGGCACGCCGCTCGAGAAAATCGCGGGTCAGCGTCGTGCGGCCGGACCCCGGCTGTCCGAGCGCAAACAGATTGAAGCCCTGGCTCGGAATGTCGGCCCCAAACTCCAGCGCGGCAACGGCGCGGGGCTGACCGAGCACCCCGGTCAGGTTCGGGAGGCTTGCAGTCGTGTCGAAATCGAAGGTATCGCAGGGACAGGCGCGCCGCAGTGCGCTGGCTGAGAGTTGGTGAGCTGGGGTGGTCATAGTTTTCAGGTATTCGTTCCGGATCGGAAACATGATCGGCTCTCAAAGCCGACTTTGGCGAGCAGCCGCCCGAAGCGCGGATCGGAGCGGATCGGGTCCCAGTCGAAGCCGACTTTCAGACTTCGGAGCGATGCTTCGCCGAAGGCAAGAGCCCGATCCAGCAGTTCAAACGCTCGGTCCGCGTCACCGAGGGCGATGTAGGCCGAAGCCAAGGCGCTCGCGTGCACATATATCGACCGTGATAACTCTTCGATACGTTGACAAATGCAGAGCGCCTCTTCGCGATCCCCCTTCAGAGCGAGAACCGCGGCGGTAATGGAATCAATCAGGGGAGAAGGTTCGAGGGCGGTGATTCGTCGCCACTCAGTGAGGCTCTCGTCGTAGCGCCGCTGGCCCATCAAAGCAAATGCCAGTCCGGGACGGGCGCCTTCGTATACCGCGCCGCTCGATAGCAGGCTTCGGAACTCCTGCTCGCACTCTTCGAAGCGGCGCGCGTGCAGCAGGATCCATCCGCGGCCGTCGGCGATTGCCGGTGAGAACGGATCGAACTCGCGGGCGTAGCGCGCGGCGGCGAGCGCTTCATCGAAACGGCCGAGCGGGGCGAGGTACTCCGTCGCATAGTCGTTGTGCGCCTGTGCAAGCGCCGGCGCAAGATCCAACGCGATCCGAAACTCTTCTTCCGCGGCACGCCAATCCCATTCGTGACGCGCGATCAATCTCCCACGCGCGAGATGGGCTTCGGCAAGGCCGGGAGCGAGTTCCAGTGCACGGGCCAGCGCCGCTTTCGCCTCGGGCAGGATATCGACGGGCGGAGCGAAGCCCATCGTCGCCAGACAGATTACGGCCGTGGCGACGCCGACATACGGAATAGGATAATCCGGATCGGCAGCGATCGATTGCTGGAAGAATTCGAGGGCCTTCTGTTCCGAGCCGAGGTGCCATTTGTCGACCAGGTGACGACCTTTGAGGTACAGCTCGAACGCCTCACTCGTGGCGGTGTAGGGCCGCGGGATCTTCTCGGCACCGGCATTTCCGCACACTCGGGTCGCAACCGCGCGCGCGACCTCTTCCTGAATGGCAAACAGATCCTCGATGGTCCGCTGGTAGGTTTGAGACCAAAGCTGACGGGCGCTCTGCGCATCGACAAGTTGGACGACGATACGCAGGCGGCCGCCGAATTTTCGGACGCTCCCCTCGAGCACGCGTTCCACTCCGAGCGCCGCTCCAATCTCGCGTACGCCCGTACGTCTGCCCTTAAACGCGAAGGCCGAGGTGCGGGAGGCGACTCGCATCAATCCGGTCCGCGTCAGCGTCGAGGTGAGCTCGTCGGCGAGTCCGTCGCTGAAGTATTCGTTCTCCGGGTCGGCGCTGAGGTTGAGGAACGGCAGCACTGCGATGGACTTGAAAGTGGCGGAGGGCTCGCGGGTATTCGCATGAAACTCCGGTTCGAATCGCGGCACATAGCCGCCCTTGGGAACGGAGATGCGCAGCCGGCTGGCCGGCGCGTAATCCTCGTAATAACGCTCGAGACGCGACCGCAGCTTTGCCGCTTCCACGCGTACCGTCGCATCCAGACGTGGATCGTAGCCGGAGTCCTTCCGGTAGACTGCAACGCCGATCGCGTATTCTTTGATTTGCGAGGAACGTCCGGCCAGGGCCTCTTCAACAATGAAACGAAGGAAGTTCGAGAGGCGCGGAGCATACGCGAATGCCGGGGTTGCGAGCACGCGTGCCAATTCCGCTCGGACGCCTTCGGGCGACGGACCGGACGGATCCATTCCGCGCCCATTTCATCATTCCGCTAACTGTTAGTCAACACCCACTAACTTCCCGCTCGAAGGCCTGGAATCGCACACTATGGTTATGGAGCCGTGCCCGAACGATCTGGAACTCGACGCGTTCTATCGCGTCATTGCGCCCTTTTACGACGAAGACTACGCGGGTCTCATCGGCGGCGTGGAATTCTACCGGCAGTTGGCGGTGGAGTGCGGTGGACCGGTGCTCGAGATGGGCTGCGGAACGGGCCGTATGCTGCTGCCGCTCGCTCGCGCAGGAATCACGGTGTGCGGCATGGACGCTTCACTCGCCATGCTCGAGCAGCTGTGCGCGACCCTGCGCGCAGAAACCGCGGAAGTGCGGGAGCGCATGACGATCATTCAAGGCGATATACGGTCGACCGATGCGGGGCAGAGATTCCCGCTCGTAATCGCAGCTGGAAACGTTCTGCACTCCTTCATCGACCGCGCGGATCAACGGGCGTGGTTGGCAAATGCGCGACGACACCTCGCGCCCGGCGGCGCGTTCTGTTTCGATGTCTTTCAGTTCGACTACACGCGGCTGCTGATTCCGCCGGACCAGTGGAACGTGCAGGTGGACCGTGTGGACGAGTCGAGCGGGAAACGGACCCAGCGCCTGTATCGCGTCGAGCACGAGCCCGAGTTCCAGCGCTTTCGCGTGTACTTCCGATGGTTGACTGAGGACGCCGACGGAGCGATTCTCTCGGAGGATTCCGCATCGGTGATGCAGCGCTGGTTTACGCGCGGCGAACTGGAACTACTGTTTGAGATCGAAGGTTTTGCGATAACCGATTATTGGGGTGGTTTTGAACGGGAGCCCTTCGGCAAGGGCTCCACCGAGCAGATCATCCGGGCTGTCGCACGGGCCTGATCAGGTGATCTCGACCGGATATGCGCCCGCGGGTGTTTCGCGCACCTTGCGCTGCCAAGTCGCAGCCCAGTCCTTCTGAACAACTTCGGGGAAGCCGGGGATGAGCGCTTCGGCGCGTGCGCGCAGGTCGCCTACGATGTCCGGATGCTTCGCGGCGAGGTCGTAGCTTTCATCGGGATCGAGCGAGAGATCGTAGAGTTCCGGATTCGGCAGCGGAAGGTTTTTGAGACGGGCGAACATGCCGGGAGTGTAGATCCAACCGTTGTACCTTGCCAGATGCAGTTTCCAATCGCCGCGGCGTACGCACTGAAGGTGAACGTCGTTGAAGTACAGCACGACATCGCGTTCGGCGGACGGCGCCCGTCCGGTGAGCAGGGGCCACAGGTCCACGCCATCGGCCGGCTTCGGAGCGGGCAGGTCGCAGCGAGCTGCGACCGTCGGAAAAATGTCGAGAAGCGAAACCAAGGTTTTCGATTTTCGCCCCGCTGGTATGGAACCCGGCTGCCAGGCGAGGAATGGGACTCGGACGCCGCCTTCCCATGTCGCGCCCTTTCTGCCTCGCGAGGCGCCGGGACTCCCCTGATACCAGGGTCCGTTGTCGCTGGTGAAGATGACGAGCGTGCGCGAATCGAGGCCGGTTCGCTTCAGGGTGTTGAGGATCTGTCCGGTGCTCCAATCGAGTTCGCCGACGACATCGCCGTATATGCCGAGCGGACTCTCATCGCGGAACGCTCGGGATGCATGGAGAGGGATATGCGGGAAACTGTGCGCGAGGTAGAGGAAGAACGGCCGTTTTACGTTCTGCTCGATGAAGCGGACCCCGCGCTCCGTGTACCGCTGCGTCAACGTGTCCTGCTCGGGTTCCTGTTCGATTACGGTGTCGTTATCGTAGAGCAGGGTCGGCTTGATGTCGTTCGAATAGGGTATGCCGAACCAGGAATCGAACCCGCGATGAAGAGGCAATTGATCGGGTTGATGCCCGATGTGCCACTTGCCGAGACACCCGGTGGCGTAGTCCTTTTTCTTCAGCAGTTCGGCCAGTGTGGTTTCGTCTTTCGCGAGGCCGGTCTTGTCGGGCTGCAACAACACTCGCGGCATTCCGACGCGAGTCGGGTAACGCCCGGTGAGCAACGCGGCGCGAGACGGGGAACAGACCGGGTTAGTTCCGATTGACGCTGCCATCGAGTGTGGCTACTCGGTTCGATGAGCCCGATGAAGAAGCGATGGGTGGGACAGTGCTCTATCGAGATCGCTGACGATACGGAGCTTCTGCACATCGTGCGGCAAAGCGGTTGCAGGGGGTGTTCATCGGCATCGAGACCATGGGTTCGCAGAACCTTGCAGCGGCGCGAAAGAACTTCAACGATCCTCTTCGATTGAGGAGCCGGGTGCGAGCCATCCACCGTGAGGGCATTCCGATCATCGCAGGCATGATGACCGGATTCGATGGCGACGATGTTTGCGTGTTTGAACGGGACCTGGAGTTTCTACGGAGGACTCACATTGAAGCGCTGCAGTTGAACATTGTGACACCGCTTCCTGGAACACCCCTATACGGACAGATGGAAGGCGCTGGCCGCGTGTGCGACCACGACTGGAGTCACTATGACTTCCGCCATGTCGTATTTCGTCCGGCCGGCATGACTGCCACGCAATTGCAAGATGGCGCGGACTGGCTATATTCGCAGTTCTACCGCCTGGATCGGGTTCTGCCGCGCACGCTGCGAACTGCTTTCCTGATGGGTTGGACGCCGGCGTGGCTGACTCTCAAGCGGGGCTGACCTATCGCTACGACAACGGGCGCGAAGCGATCCGGGGACGAAATCCGGCACCCGAGCTTCGCGGGCACGAAGCCGTACCCGCGAAGCCGAGGAGCATTTGCTAGAAGCGGAAGTGGGCGCCGAATTCACCCGAGAATGAGCGCGGCACGATCACCCCGCTCGGCGTAATGAATCCGACAGGCTGGCGGAATTGCGAACTGCGGATGTTGCCGTTGTAGTTGGCGCCGTAGTTTGCGCGGTCGGTAAGATCGAAGCCTTGGAAGAACACCTCCACCGAGGCCCGCTCTTTGATACGGATCGTCTTTCCGACACGGGCGTCGAACTGGAAGAACGGAGTGCCCCGGAGACTGTCGAAGCCATCCTGAAAACAACTGCCGTCGGCCAGACACGCGCGAGCCTGCTCCGCGGTGTAGTCCTTAGTGGCGAAGTAGTTGGTGGGATCCTTCGTGAGAAGAATCGCGCGGGCGATGTTGCGCCCGTATCCAAAAACATCGATACCTTGGGCGGAGCTGTAAGGCCGCGCCGAGGCCCACTGAACGACGGGCGACAGCTTTATGCCCCACGGCATATCGACGATTCCGCTGAAGACCCAACGATGTGTTTCATCCGAAGGCGTCGGGCCGAGGTCGCTGGGGGTGAACCAGTTGTTGATATCCGTCGGGCGGTTTCGGAAGGATGCCGATGCCCCCGCATAGGCAAGAGCGCGGGACAGCACATAGTTGGTGTTGATGCTGAAGTGGCGGCTCATACGGCGGCGGTAGGAAATGTTCAGCCCGTCGTACCGCGACCGTCCAATGGACATCTCCGCATCGATTCTTGCCAACTCCGGCAAGCCTTTGGCCGCGAAGATCGGATTCAGTGTGCGAATACCGCCGTTGTTCGGGTCCTTGGGGTTGATGTCGATCGTCTTGCTTTCGCGCAGACTCAGCACGTGGATGTAGTCCACCTCGATCGCATTGGAGTTGTCGATCTCGAAAGCGTATCCGATGTTGAACTGCTGCGTGTAAGGGTTGTGGTAGTTGGGGTCCATCAGGCGCCCGACTTCACCGCCGACGAACTCGGTGAGGGGCGGCGGGATGGCAGGAAGAGGGTCGACGCCATAGCGCCACGCGCTGAGGAGTTTGCCCTGTCCGGGCACCGCGTCCGCGTTCGCATCGGCCGGGCCTGAACTGGTGAGGCTCAGCACGGTGCCGAACAGTGTGGCATTGGTCTGCTGCAGCATGAACAGCGGGATGTTGATGAAGATCTGGCCGAAGTAGATGCCGTAACCGGCGCGCAGAATCTGGTGGCCCGAACCCGTCAAGTCGTAGGCCAATCCGATGCGGGGACTGAAGTTGTTGCTGTCATCGCCCGGCAATCCGCCCGCATAAGGGCTGTTGATCGCTTTCAGTTGCTGATAGGTGCGGCTCTCGGCCTGGTTGGTACCGGCTACGAGGTCGAAGTCCTTGTCCCAACGGACTCCGAGATTCAGCGTCAGCCGCTTACTGAGGCGCCAGTCGTCCTGGAAGTACACGCCGAACATTTTCGAGGAGAGACCGAAGTAGGGATCGCCCGACGTTCCGGCGATGCCGCCAACGAGCCCGGGCGTCGAAAATCCCTGGGGGTAGAGCGTCTTGTTGTTCAGGATGTCGCTCGGGTCGGCCAGGAAATCGATCTCGGGTGTCGTGTTGAATTCGAAGAACCCACCGAGCTTCGGCTCGTACAGGTAATCGAATCCGGTTTTCAGGGTGTGGCGCCCCAGCGTGATCGCAATGTCGTCCTTGAACTGCCACTTCCTCTGATACGATTCCTGCGGCACGTTAGGGTTTGTGCCAATGTTCACACCGCCCGGAAACGTGAGGTATGGCTGACGAATCGTCGAGTCGATCAGGTTGTGCCAGTACTGATAACCGAACGTCAGCGCATTGACGAGGTGCGGATTCAGCACAGAATTCAGCGTAAGGTTCGAGATGATGAGCTGATTCGTAGTGAAGTTCCCGGCTGTGAGATCGTTCTGCGATCCGCTTTGGTCGTTCTCCCCACGGTTGTTCTGGTTCGCGTAACTGAATGAGAGGTTATGTTTTTCGTTGAAGCGGTGATCGAGGCGGCCGTTGTAGCGCCAGTCGAAATAGGGCGTTGGGATGGTGGGCGACGGATCTGCGCCGAAATCCTTCAGCAGGTTCAACTGAGTCAGTGCGGCGGGATTGACGGTAATGCTGGTCTGCTCGCGCGCGCGTTCCAGCGCAAAGAAGACAAATGTCCTATCGTGCTTGATAGGTGCTCCGAAACTGCCGCCGAACTGCTGCCGGCTGTAGGGCGCCTTTTGGCTTTCCAGAGCGTTGGTGGTGTTCAGCGCCTCATTCCGGCCGAAGAAGTACAGCGAGCCGTGCGGTGTGTTGGTGCCCGACCGGGTGATGACATTGATCGCCGCGCCTTCGCTGCGGCCGTTCGCCGCTGAGAAGCGCTGTGTCGAGATGTTGAACTCCTGAATGGCTTCGAGCGGCATCTGCATCACCGGACCGCCCACGGTGTTGTCCTTGTTGTCGATTCCGTTGATGGTGACATTCACATTGCGCCCGCTCGACCCGTTGACGGCGAACACCCCGATCCGGTTCTTCGTCGGATCGTAGGAATCCACCGGCTTGGCACCGGGCGCGAGATAAGCAAGATTGGCGAAATCACGCCCGTTCAGAGGCAGGTCCTGCACCATCTGAGTGGTTATGGGTAAGCTGACGTCAGTGCGGGTAAGATCGACGATGGGTGTCGCGGCAGCTTCGACGGTTACTACCTCCGCCTGCTGGCTTGGCTCCAGCTTCGGATCGAGTGTCGTAGTCTGCGCTACGCCAATCCCGACATTCGCAAATACAGCGGTGGCGAAGCCAGGAGCTGTGACTCGCACCTCGTATGTCCCCGCTGGCAGCAGTTCGAAACGATAGACACCAACTCCGTTCGAACTGTCCCGTCGTGTCAGTCCTGTATCTTTGTTGGTGATGCGCACCTCGGCGTTCGGGATGACTGCGCCGGTTTTGTCCAAAACGGAGCCGGTGAGGGTAGCACTGGCAGTGGCCTGGGCGTAGACTGAAGCCGAACTCAGGACCAGAACGGCAAGAAGGGCGAGGATTCTCAATCTGTGCATGTCACCTCCTTGAGGGTGTGAAATGCCTTCGAGTATACGGTGCTAATTATCTTCTTAACAAGCTAAATTTCTTATGAGGCCGGGCACGAAAAAAGCGGCCCGGAAGGACCGCTTTTTTGTTTGTTCCTTGCGTTACTAAGTTTCGGCGACTGCCGCGGTGCTCGCAATCTGGCGGAGCACGTAGGGAAGAATCCCACCATTGCGGTAGTACTCGACTTCCTGAGGCGTGTCGATCCGGATGGTGGCCGTGAAGGATTTCCGAGTGCCATCCGACGCGGTGGCAGTGACCTCGGCCTGGTGAGTGCCGGCGATTCCGGCTGCAACGCCGCTGATCGTGTATTTTTCGAAACCGGTAAGACCCAGCGAATCGCGATTCTCGCCGGCCTGGAACTGCAGCGGAAGGACGCCCATGCCGACCAGGTTCGACCGGTGGATGCGCTCGAAGCTTTCGGCGATGACGGCGCGAACGCCGAGCAGAAGAACTCCTTTCGCCGCCCAGTCGCGCGACGATCCGGAGCCGTATTCCTTGCCCGCGATGATCAGCAGCGGCGTGTTCTCCTGCGCATACCGCATGGCAGCGTCATAGATGAACATCTTCTCGCTGGATGGGATGTGCGTCGTCCACCCGCCCTCAGTGCCGAGCGCCAGCAGATTCCGCAGACGGATGTTCGCGAGTGTCCCGCGTACCATCACCTCATGGTTGCCGCGCCGGGCGCCGTAGGAGTTGAAGTCCGACGGCTTTACGCCGCGTTCGACAAGGTACTTGCCGGCGGGGCTGTCCACCGGGATGTTTCCGGCGGGTGAGATATGATCCGTAGTCACGGAGTCGCCCAGCACCGCCAGCGCATACATGTCCTGGAAGTCGTGAATGGAGGACGCAGGATCCACCATCTCATCGAAGTACGGCGGGCATTTGATGTAGGTCGAGTTGTCGTCCCAATGGAAGGCGTCGCCAGTGGGCACTTTCATCGAGCGCCAGTTCTGGTCGCCCTCGAAGACCTGTGAGTATTGCTTCTGGAACATCTCGCCGCGGACCGACTTCTTGACGGTCGCCTCTACTTCTTCGCGCGACGGCCAGATGTCTTCGAGATACACCTTCTTGCCGTCCTTGTCTTCGCCGAGCGGTTCGCGCGTGAGGTCCACGTCTATTCCACCGGCGAGCGCGTAGGCGATCACGAGCGGCGGCGAGGCGAGATAGTTCGCGCGCACCAGCGGATTGATGCGCCCTTCGAAATTCCGGTTGCCGCTGAGGACCGCCGCGACAACCAGTTTCTCTTTCTGAACCGCAGCGCCGATAATCTCGGGAAGCGGGCCGCTGTTGCCGATGCACGTCGTGCAACCATATCCCACAAGATGGAACCCGAGTTCTTCCAGGTACGGGATGAGGCCTGCGTCCCGATAGTAGTCCATCACGACTTTCGAACCTGGGGCCAGGCTGGTCTTCACCCACGGCTTTACCTTCAAGCCTCGTTCCACTGCCTTCTTTGCGAGCAGGCCCGCCGCGATCATCACCGACGGATTCGACGTGTTCGTGCAACTGGTAATAGCGGCGATGACGACGGAGCCGTCCTGAACTTTGAAGGAACTCCCATTGTCTTGAATGACCGCGCCGCGCTGTTCCTCGCCCAGCGTGCCGATGAAGTTCTTCTTAACGTCGGGCAGGTCGATGCGGTCCTGCGGACGCTTGGGTCCGGCCACTGAGGGTACCACCCTCGAGAGATCGAGTTCCAGCGTGTCGGAGTATACCGGCCCGGTGGCCCCGGCGCTGAGGAACAGACCCTGCTCCTTCGTGTAGCACTCGACAAGATCGACGATTTCCGGGGGCCGGTTCGTCATGCGCAGGTAATCGAGCGATTTCTCATCGATGGGGAAGAACCCGATGGTCGCGCCGTATTCGGGCGCCATGTTCGCAATAGTCGCGCGATCTGCAAGACTGAGCGCCTTCACGCCGTCGCCGTAATACTCGACGAATTTGCCGACCACGCCCTTCTTCCGAAGCATCTGCGTCACCATCAGCACGAGATCGGTGGCGGTAGCGCCGGCGGGCAGTTTGCCGGTCAGCTTAAATCCGACGACGGCGGGCAACAACATCGAGATCGGCTGCCCCAACATGCACGCCTCGGCTTCGATTCCGCCGACGCCCCAGCCCACGACCCCCAGGCCGTTGATCATCGTCGTGTGCGAATCGGTACCCATCACGGTATCGGGATAGGCGAGAGGATCGCCGGAATCGCTGTCGCCGGCGAAGATGACGCGAGCCAGGTATTCGAGATTCACCTGGTGGACGATGCCCGTATCGGGCGGGACTGCGCGAAAATTCTGAAACGCGGTTTGCCCCCATCGCAGCAGAGCATAACGTTCCTGATTGCGCTGGAATTCGAGCAGCGCGTTGAGGCTGAATGCATCCTTGGTTCCGAAGTGGTCGACCTGAACGGAGTGGTCAATAACCAGGTCGACGGGAATCAGCGGATTCGCAAGCGTTGGGTCGGCCCCCATCGATTGCAGCGCGTCCCGCATAGCGGCGAGATCGACAACGCAGGGTACACCGGTAAAGTCCTGAAGCAGCACGCGAGCTGGACGAAACTGAATTTCGCGGCTCGGCCCGGCGACGGTCCAGCGGGCCACGTACTCGATATCGGCGGGTTTCACAGTGCGGTCGTCTTCGAACCGCAGGAGATTTTCAAGAAGCACCTTTATGCAATAGGGGACGCGGTTGAGACTTGCCACGCCCGCCTTCTCGAGAGCTTCCAACCGGAAGATCTGGTATTGACGGTTGCGGACTTTCAGCGCGGACAGCGCTCCAAAACTATTCTTGCTCGCCATTATTACTTAAGTTTACAAAACGCATCAGGACAGGCGGAGTTGGCGCGGCGCAACGGGCTGTAACCTTGCACACCAGCCGCACGCCTCTCCTACAGGCGAACTGCCGTCGAGTTCGTCTGAATTCCCCGCCTTCAGCCTCGCAATTCACTTCGAGTTTTTACGCCTGAGTAAGTAAGTAATTGTAAGTTCGACCGCACGCCGGAATCGAGACAAATCCTTACAGAATCCAAACAGATAGGACGGGCGAAACCGGTAATCTACAAAGTTTTCGAGTCGTCCTGAAAGTAGGAGCGAGAGAGAATCATGACAACGAAGAAACTGGCAACGGTCGCAGGAGGAGCGGTGCTGGTGCTCGCCGCAGGTTGGTGGTGGTACGGGCACGGCTCGCAGGCGGTTCAGTTTCGAACCTCGCCCGTCGAGCGAGGCGACATACGATCGAGTATCTCGGCGACGGGAAATACGAATGCCGTAGTTACTGTGCAGGTGGGTAGCCTTGTCTCGGGAAATATCGAAGCGCTGTACGCCGATTTCAACACCAAAGTGAAGAAGGGGCAGTTAGTCGCTGAGATCGACCCGCAGATGTTCCAGGCACGCGTCGATCAGGCGAAGGCGAACCTCGACGCGGCGCGCGCCGCCGTGATGAATGCCCAGGCTTCGCGTCAGAAGGTGGAAGCGGACATCGCGGCCGCACAGGCGAATGTTGCAAATCAGAAGGCCAACCTCGCGAAAGCAAAATCCGGCGTCCAGGACGCGAAGGTGAAGCTCGATCGCCGCGCGCAACTCACAAAGGAAGGTGTCCTCTCGCGGGAAGATCTGGAAACTGCGCAGGCCACCTACGATCAGGCGGTTGCGCTGCAGGACGCGGCACAGGCGCAGGTGGATGCGTCGCAGAAGCAGGTACTGTCAACACTGGCGCAACGCGAGGTTGCCGCCGCTCAAATCCGCTCGGCGGAAGCAGAAGTGAAGCAGATGAGCGCGGCTTTGGAGCAGGCCCAGACGGACCTCGACCACACTCGGATCGTGGCTCCTGTGGACGGAACGGTCGTAGCGCGGAGCATGGATGTCGGGCAGACGGTCGCGGCATCGTTCCAGGCGCCGACGATTTTCCAAATCGCGCAGGACCTGACGAAGATGCAGGTGGACACCAACGTCGATGAGGCGGATGTCGGAAGGGTGGCGATGGGCCAACCGGTGACGTTTACCGTCGATGCTTATCCGAACCAGGTGTTTCGCGGCGCGGTATCGCAGATCCGAAAAGCGCCGATCAACGTGCAGAACGTAGTGACGTACGACGTCGTCGTCGCCGTTGCCAATCCGGATCTCAAATTGTTCCCCGGCATGACTGCGAACGTAAAAGTGCTCACCGACACAGTGGAGAACGCGCTGAAGGTTCCCAATGCCGCGCTGCGATACCGGCCGCCGGAAACGGCTTTGAGCGCCTCAAGTTCGGTTCACGCGGCCGGACCGGGCCGGCAGCAGCCCACCGTGTGGGTGCTCGGACAGGACGGACGGCCCCGCGCGGTACAGGTGAAACTCGGGATCACGGACGGCAGCTACACCCAGGTTCAGTCGGGCGATCTGCACGACGGTGACAAGGTGATCGTCAGCGACGTTTCGAAGGCGCAGGCTGGCGCGAGCCGAAGTGGATCGGCGCCGAGAATGCGCGGACCCGGATTCTAAACCGGCGCGGTAGCAAGTAGCGAAAAGCGTCCGTGCAGGAGAGGCAAAAATGCCCGAACTAATCGAAATCGAACATCTTGTGAAGTCCTACCACATGGGCGACATCACCGTGCAGGCGCTGCGCGGGGTGTCGCTCAGCATCCCGAGGGGGAGCTTCGTCGCCATCATGGGTCCATCCGGCTCCGGCAAGTCGACCTTCATGAATATCCTCGGATGCCTGGATAAACCCACCACCGGCAACTATCACCTGGACGGGATCGACATCGGAGCGCTGGGCCGTGACGAATTGGCCGAGATCCGGAACCGGAAGATTGGGTTCGTTTTTCAGAATTTCAATCTTCTGTCGCGGACCAGCGCCGTGGAGAATGTCGAACTGCCGCTGTTATACAGCGACAAGCCGGCTCACGATCACCGGGAGCGCGCCATGGCGGCGCTGGCATCGGTAGGGCTGGCGGGCCGAGAAGGCCATCATCCGAACCAATTGTCGGGCGGGCAGCAGCAGCGTGTCGCGATTGCGCGAGCGCTCATCAACGATCCGCAGATCATCATGGCCGATGAGCCGACGGGAGCACTCGACTCGCGTACCAGCGTCGAGATCATGGCGATCTTCCAACGGCTGAATCGAGCGAAAGGAATTAGCGTGGTGGTGGTGACGCACGAGCCGGATATTGCCAGTTACGCCGACCGCATCATCGTCTTCAAGGACGGCCGGGTGCGAAGCGATCGTGTTATCGAACGGCCGCGCGACGCCAGCGTCGAAGTGGACACCATGCCGGAAACAGCGGGCGAAGAAGAGGAGGCCTTCGCATGAACAAGATAGTCCCCAGTATCAAGATCGCTTTCAGAGCGCTTCGTATCAATAAGATGAGGTCCGCTTTGACGATGCTCGGCATCATTATCGGTGTCGGTGCGGTGATCGCGATGGTGGCCATCGGCAGCGGAGCGACGGCGAGCATTCAGGAACAGATCTCTTCGATCGGCAGCAACCTGATTATTGTGCTGCCCGGCAGCATCACGAGTTCGGGTATTCGGCTCGGCGCAGGTAACGCGGTCTCGCTGAGTCAGGACGATGCCTCCGCAATCGCTGCGGAATGTCCGTCCGTTGGTGCGGTGGCTCCTGTTAGCCGCGGCGGCGCACAAGTGGTGTTCGGCAACTCCAACTGGGCGACTGCCATCCAGGGCACGACTCCGGACTATCTACGCATACGGGATATCGACATTGCAGCCGGGCAGTCGTTCACGATGCAGGACGTCGATTCAGCCGCCAAGGTCGCGCTGTTGGGCAAAACGGTTGTCGATAACCTATTCGGCTCTATCGACCCGGTCGGGCAGATCGTCCGCATCAAGAGCGTACCGTTCACCGTAGCCGGGACGCTGGTTCCGAAAGGACAATCGCCGAGCGGGCAGGATCAGGACGATGTAATTCTGATGCCGATCACGACGGCGAAGAAGCGAGTGCTCGGATCGAACCAGGCGAACTCGGATTCAGTGGGATCGATCATGGTGCAGGCCCATGGATCGGCAATGATGATACCCTCGGAGGATGAGGTTCGAACCCTGTTGCGGCAGCGGCACCGGTTGCAACCCTCGCAGGAGGACGATTTCACTGTCCGGAATCTCGAAGATGTGTTTTCCGCGCAGGAGAGTTCCGCCCGCGTGATGTCGATCCTGCTGGCGGCGATCGCCTCCGTGTCGCTGATTGTCGGCGGAATCGGGATCATGAATATCATGCTGGTTTCGGTGACGGAGCGAACGAAAGAAATCGGGCTGCGGCAGGCGGTGGGCGCAAAGACGAAGGACATACTGTCGCAATTCCTCATCGAAGCCGTGACGCTGTCGGTGCTCGGCGGCGCAGTGGGAATTGTACTGGGTAGCGCTGCCTCGGTGCTGATTTCGCACTTCGCACAATGGACGACATTGATCAGCCCAACGGCGGTGGTACTCGCCTTTGTGTTCTCAGCGCTGGTAGGTGTCTTCTTTGGATATTACCCGGCGCGCAAGGCTGCGTTTCTCGATCCGATCGACGCCCTGCGATACGAGTAATCCGCTGTCCGATTCTGGGAAGGGCGTGTCCGCGAGAGGTTGGACACGCCCTTCGCTTTTCTAACGCAGACTTCGTAGATTCAAACGGTTACGGGTCGGCAATCGATTTGCTAATCAGCGCCCTATGGAGCTGCTTCTCCGCGACCTCCGATTCGCACTGCGCGGCCTTCGGAAGACACCGCTGTACACGACCATCGCGATAGCGTCGCTGGCACTGGGCATCGGCGCAAATACCGCAATCTTCTCCCTGTTCGACCAAGTGCTTTTGCGCTCGCTCGGCGTTCAACATCCCGATCGCCTGGTATGGTTCAAAAGCACTGGACCAAACATGGGAATGATGATGGGACCAAACACATTCTCCTACCCCATGTACCGCGATCTCGCTGATCGCAATGCGGTGTTTGAAGGTGTGATCGCCCGGTTTCCTACTCCGGCCAGCATGACCTACGGCGGGCAGACCAGCCGCGTAGAGGGTGAATTGGTTTCGGGCAACTACTTCGATGTCCTCGGGATTCAACCGATGCTGGGCCGGTTTATCACGAGAGAAGACGACCGGACTCCCGGCGCTCATCCGGTGGTGGTGTTGAGCCACGGCTTTTGGATGAGCCGTTTCGGCGGTAAAAGCGACATTCTGAACAAGTCGATTGCACTGAACGGTACGCCGATGACGGTTCTGGGTGTTGCGCCGCCAGGATTCCACGGTGTCGAGGTGGGGCAGAGTCCCGATGTGTTCGTGCCTTTGATGATGAAGGCGCAGATGACGCCGACATGGAACGAACTGTACAACCGGCGCGCCTTGTGGCTCCGCGTGATGGCCCGCCTGAAGGACGGCGTTTCGCGCGAACAGGCGGAAGCGGCGATGAATACGCTATTGAAACCGATCCTGGCTGATGAACTGCGAGAGATCCCGATCCGCTCGGAAAGGTTCCGCCGCGACTTCGCGTCCAAGCACCTGACGCTGGCTCCCGGAAATCAGGGCGTCACGACGATTCAGGATACGTTCTCAAAACCGCTGCGCATTCTGTTGGCGATGGTCGGGCTGGTATTGTTAATCGCCTGTGCCAATGTGGCGAACCTGATGCTGGCGCGGGGCGCCTCTCGCCAACAGGAGATTGCGATCCGGCAGGCGATGGGGGCCGGGCGCATTCGCCTGATGCGCCAGTGCGTGGCCGAGGCGATGATTCTAGCGATATCCGGCGGGGTGTGTGGCGTGCTTGTCGCATCCTGGTTATCCGCTGGATTGCTGAGATTGCTTCCCTCCGACGCGGGCTTAGTGCGTTCGCTCTCGACGAATCCGGACCTTCGAGTGTTAGGCTTCACGTTTGCAGTTGCCGTGGCCACCGGTCTGCTATTCGGGATCGCGCCGGCGTGGCAAACCACCAATGTCGAACTCGGTGTGGCCCTGAAAGAGCGAGGCAACTCCGTGCTCGGCGGCAGCACTGCTCATTGGCGGAAATGGCTGGTGGCCGCGCAAGTAAGCATTTCGGTGGTCCTCCTGATCGGAGCAGGGCTGTTCGTTCGAAGTCTTCAGAAGCTCACGACACAGAACGTCGGCTTCGCTACGGACCGATTGTTGATGTTTGCGCTCGACCCGAAGTTGAGCGGCTACACGCAGCAGCAGACAATCGACCTCTACTCGCGGGTGCGAGACCGGATCGCCGCATTACCGGGGGTTCGCGGGGTCACGATGGCCGAGAATTCTCTCCTTGCCGACGAAATCTCGATGGTGACAATCTCGATCGAGGGATACGAACCGAAAGAGAACGAGAATATGAACCCGGACGTGAACTGGGTGGGTCCGAACTTCGCCGAGACTCTGGGGACGCGCATTATCGCAGGCAGGGATATTGAGGATCGCGACCGCCTGGCTCGCGTCGCCGTAATCAACGAGGAGATGGCTCGGGTTCACTTCTCCGGCGATAATCCACTCGAACATCGCATCCGGCTGGGCCGGGGAGACTGGTACCGCATTGTCGGCATCATGTCGAATATCAAGACCCGCGGCTTGCGAGAGAAAACACAACGACAGGTCAACGTTCCGTACGGCACGGATGATCGGCTCAGCGGAATGGCGTTTTATGTTCGTACGACTCAGGACCCGTTGAGCGTTACGCGCGCCGTGCGCAACACGGTGCGGGATGCGCAGGTGCCCCTGTTCGCGGTGAAAACGATGGAAACGCAGATGGCGGAAAATGTCTACGTCGATCGCATCATTGCCGCGCTGTCCGTCGCCTTTGGAGTACTGGCGACGGTACTGGCCGGAGTGGGGCTTTACGGCGTGGTCGCTTATCTCGTATCGCGGCGAACTCGCGAGATTGGCATCCGGATGGCGCTCGGCGCATCGTCGGCTGAAGTCGTTCGCGTGGTGCTGCGGGACATTGCGGCGACGGTCGGTGTCGGGATGGTGGCCGCGATCGGAGTGTCGTTTGCGCTGACGAAACTGGTGGAATCGCAATTGTACGGGGTGTCGTCCCGAGACCCGATTGCGATGGCGGCCGGTCCACTCGCACTGGGATTGGTAACCGTGATCGCCGCCGCCGGCCCCGCGCTACGCGCACTGCGAATCCAGCCGATGCGGGCGTTGCGTTACGAATAGTCGCTACCAGAGCCCCGGGATGTCAGACGAACACTCGGGGCACTTCCCTTCCCGCGTCATTCGATTGCGCAACACCCGGAACCCGCGACGCTCCACCAGGGTCGTCCGGCACGTTGGACAGCGCGTATTCTCGCCACCGTCGATCTGGCCCGGCAAATTGCCCGCGTAGACGAATCGCAATCCTGCTTCGCGGCCAATCTCGAAGGCACGCATCAACGTTTCGGCAGACGTGCTCGGCGTATCGAGCATCTTATAGTCGCTATGAAAAGCGGTGACATGCCAGGGTATATCCGCGGAGATGCCGGCGAGGAATTCGGCGATACGCCGAAACTCGTCGTCAGAATCGTTGAATCCGGGCACGATCAGCGTCACTACCTCCAACCAGAAACCCATGGAGTGGATGAGCCGAATGCTGTCGAGGATCGGTTGGATGCGCCCGCCGAGGTCGCGGTAGTGACGGTCGTCAAAACCCTTGAGGTCCACTTTGTACAAGTCCGTCCACGGCCGTACATACTCGAGCACTCGCGGAGTCGCGTTGCCGTTCGAAACGTAGCCGGTCATTAAACCGAGGGCTTTGGCTTCCTTGAAAATCGCGACGGCCCATTCGGAGGTAATCAACGGTTCGTTGTAGGTGCTAACGACAGCGCGGGCGTGGTGCGACGCGGCCTGGCGAGCGACTTGCGCCGCGGTGATGTGCCGCCACGGCGCGGCGGCCGCGGGATCGCGCAGAGCCTGCGAACTCACCCAGTTCTGACAGTACCCGCAATGCAGATCGCACCCGAGCATTCCAAAGCTATAGGCGAGCGCCCCGGGTTTGACGTGGAAGAACGGCTTCTTTTCGATCGGGTCGCAATTCAGCGCGTGAACGTAGCCCCACGGAACGAAGAGTTTCTGCCCGCGGTTGAAGCGCACCTTGCACACGCCTGCCTGTCCTTCGAAAATGGGACAGCAATGGCCGCACGCGTAACAGCGGATTCTGCGAGCGTCCAGCGGCTCCCACAATTCCCCTTCCTTGACGTCGGCGTTCAGCGCTTCAGCGAGTGTGGCGAGTTGCGAATTCATTGCACGACTCCCGCCGCCGCGGATTGTACTCCGCCATCCCGGAAGACCTGCGCGCGAAAAACCGAAAGCTGGGCTCCGGGCTTCTCTTCAATTTTCACCGGCAGACTGGCCTTGCGGGCGAGAGCCTCCAGGAACTTCGTGGTGTTCCAACCTCGCTCCGACGCTACTTTCGGCAGCAGGATACCCGCACGATCTCCAAATTCGAGGATCGCGCCATGCTCGCCCGCTACCAGGTCCTGTGCCCCGCGAACTCGCTTGAAGGGCGTCAGAATGCTGATTTCGATATCGACCGGATCGGTGACCGAGAGCGGGTCGAACCGGGTATCCTCAATGGCTGCGCTCATCGTCAGGTGAGGGATAACCTCCGCAAGCGTCTCCTTCTGCTGGCATGAGCCGATGCAACCTCGCAGCTCGCCGCGCTGGTACAAGGTGACGAATAAGCCCCGGCGTTGTTGGAGTTCCGGAGTGTACGTCTCGGACGGTTCGGGACCGGGGCGGTGTGTGCCCTGAATGCGATCGATGACCCAGCGCGCGGCCGACAACAGTTCGCGCGTCGACTCCTCCGCGATTCGAAACGCACTCGCCGGAAAATATCCGAGCGCGCCATAGCTCACCGAATGGGCGAAATCAGCGGTAATTTCGCCGGAGGTCCGATAGTCCAGGCATTCCTGAAATATCTCGCTGGTGCCGCTGCCCCGCAGCGTTTCGAGCAACAACGCGATCGGTTCGTAGCCGCAAACGGTTGCGTGCTTGCTTCGGAGATCTGCCAGGAACAACTCCGGGTCGAGGCTGCCGGCCGCCGAGATAAACCCTGCATCCAACTCCTCGAGATGCCGGGGCGTGTCGTTGTTCAACGGGAACGGCGTGTAGCCGAAGGATTGTCCGTAGTGAGTGAGATCGGAGCTGGCCACCAGGACTGTAGCGTCGTTCAATAACCAGCGGAGCCGGCTTGCCGCCGCCACCCGTTCCTGTTGCGTGAGTGGACCCACATAGAGAGGAAGAATGCTCGCCTGGGGCGCGGCGCGTTGCAGGAACGGAAGTTGGATTTCTACCGAGTGGTCGCATAGAACGGTTTCCGGTGCCATTCGGAAGGGCCAATGCGCCGCGACTTCCCGAACAGAATCAGTGTCGATCGAACTGGTGCCGATGGGTGTCGTGATATGGGCTATTTGAGGAACGGCGATACCCGCCACCCGGCGATGATGTGAAAAGCCGAGCAGAACGATGCGGCGCGGAGCTCTGGCCTCGATGTGACGGTATGCGGCGGCTGCAACCGAACCGGAGTACATCGGAGCAGCGTGCGGCACTACAAACGCCATTCCGCCGTCCCGCACATAACGCGACCGGGACTGCGCTTCCTCAATGGACCTAGTGATGAGTTCGCCGAGTTCGGAACGGTCAGCGGGATACCATTGCCCGGCGAAAGGGGATGCGTGAGTCTGTTGCATGGATCGCCGCCTTTCACGTCCACACTAGGCATATCGCCGATTGCGGCCCAGTGCAAGGTCCAAAAAACCCTTGCACCGGCGAGGAGGTTGGTTTACGATGTTCTCGGTAACCGAGGACATCAACCTTGAGCCGGCCTTCCGATCTCGTCCAGGGCACGCTGGACACCCTGATCCTGAAGATCCTCGCCCTCGAACCGCTGCACGGGTGGGCCGTCAGCCAGCGCCTGAAGCAGGTATCCGCAAACATTCTCCAGGTGAGTGACGGGTCGCTGTATCCGGCTCTGCACAAGCTCGAACAGGAAGGCTGGATCGCGGCGGAATGGAAGACCAGCGAACTTGGACGGCGGGCCAAATTCTACTCTCTTACCCGCTTGGGGCGAAAAGAACTGGCGAGGCAAACCGCCGACTGGGAACGGCTGTCGAACGCGATCAGTGATGTTCTCCGATTGGAGGAGACCTGAAGTGCGCATCCAGCAATGGATCTGCATCGCGCCGTTGCGCCTGCGTTCATTGTTCCGGCGCCGCCGTGTCGAACAGGAACTCGACGACGAACTTCAGTTTCATCTGGAACGGCAGGTGCATGAAGCGGTGACAAACGGCGAAGATGCAGCCGAGGCGCGCCGGCGCGCGCTGCTTGAATTCGAAGGCCTCGAGAAGTGCAAGGAGGAATGCCGGGATATGCGCCACACGAATGGGATCGAGACGCTGATCCGGGATCTCGCGTACGCGGCGAGGGTATTGCGCAAGAGCCCGATCTTCGCCGTGACCGCTGCGGTCACGCTCGCCCTCGGCATCGGCGCGGCTACGGCGGCTTTCAGCGTGACGAACACAGTCCTGCTGCGTCCGCTGCCCTATCGCCATGCGAATCGGCTGGCGCTTCTGTTGTGGGAGAACCGGGCGGCAAACATCCGAAGCTTCTTGTACTCGAATGCAGACTTCGCCGATCTTCAGGCCGGCACCCGATCCATCTTCGAGGAGATGTGCGGGGTCGCTTCGTTCCGCGCTTTCGTGCCGCGCGAAGACGGCAGCGCCGAGCAACTCAGCCGTGCGATGGTGACCACCAACTTCTTCCGCCTGATGGGCGCCAGGATCGCCTTCGGCCGGGACTTCACGGACGCGGATAGCAGACCGCAGCCCGCCGAAGCCGGGGTTCTGATTCCGTCCGGCAGCGCGGCGATCCTCAGCTACGAGTACTGGCAGCGCCGGTACGGAGGAAGTACTGCGATTTTAGGACATGAAATGGCGGGAGCAGGCCAGCGCGGTCCGCGGATCGTCGGCGTGCTGGCACCGGGTTTCAAGTTGTACTTCCCACCGGGCGCGAGGATCGACGCTGTGCCGGATTACTGGGTTGCCAACAATATCGGCTACGATAGCGCGCACCGCAACCTGCTCACCATCGGAGCCATCGGCCGCCTCAAGAGCGGGATCACGTTCGGGCAGGCGCAAACTCGACTCGATGCGGTTGCGCCGGAGTTCCGAAAGAACTCGTTCGATCGGGCAGCAGCGATCCGGCTACAGCCTATGCGCGAATACCTGGTGGAAGGAGTCAGACCCGCGCTGTTGATGCTGATGGGCGCAGTGCTGTTCCTTCTCGTCATTGCGTGCGCGAACGTAGCGAATCTGCTGCTGGTGCGCGCATCGTTACGCGAGCGGGAACTGGCGCTGCGAGCGGCCTTGGGAGGAGGTTGGTGGCGGCTGGTACGACAGATGTTAGCCGAGTCGCTCCTGCTTTCCGGGATCGGAACGCTGGCCGGCCTATGCTTTGCCTGGGTTGCGATTCGCGTATTCGTGCATGTTGCGCCAGCGAATCTGCCGCGAATCGAATCGGTCGCAATAGACTGGCGCGTTTTGGTGTTCGCATCGCTAACTGGCATCGCGTCGGTGGCGTTGTTCGGATTGGTCCCGGCATTTCGCGCGGCAACCCCCGATTTGATTCACGTGCTGCGTGCGAGCGGGCAGACCGGTGGATTGAGTGCGGGGCGCATGCTCCGCGACAGCGTGGTTGTCGTGGAGGTCGCACTGTCGTTCGTGCTGCTGGTAGGCGCCGGATTGATGTTCCGAAGTTTCCTGGAATTGCGCAGGATGGACGCCGGTTACGACCCGCGGAACGTTCTGACCTTCTTCGTGAATCGCGAATGGCCGCTGCCGAAACAGGAAGGGCGCCTGGAGCTACTCAGCCAAATTCAAACAAGGCTGCGAGCGTTACCCGGAATCGAAGATGCCAGCGCCGCCCTCATCCTTCCTCTCGCAGGAGGGCAGTTTTCGAAAGGCGGCGCACCGCCGCGTCCACAACCCGCGCCCCCAAGGGCAACGAGTGAGGGCGCCGATTTTCAGCAGGTAATGCCCCGATATTTCGAGACGCTGCGCACACACGTGGTCGCCGGGCGAACTTTTCAGGATGCGGACAACACTCCCGGCCACAAGGTGGTGGTGATCGACGAGGCGCTGGCCGGGCGGGCGCTCCCCAACGAAACCGCGGTCGGCCATCGGATTCATCTTCCGGATCCCGCGAACCCATGGGCCGAAGTGATTGGCGTCGTCGCAAATCAGCGGCTGTTTTCCGTTTCCGATCCGAGTCGCGGAACGATTTTCTTCCCCGACGGTTTTTGGGGCATCGGGGTCTCCCGCTACTGGATGGTTCGCACGTCCGCTGACCCGGCGCAATACGTCCCTGCGGTTCGCTCAGAACTGGCGAAGATCGACAATCAACTGGTGATCTCGAAGTTGCGGCCGATGGAGGCCGTGGTCGCCGACGATCAGGCGAATGCGCGACTTTCGCTGCTGTTGATTGGCGTGTTCGCTGGAATCTCGGCGATATTGGCCGGCGTCGGGATCTATGGCGTGCTGGCGAGTGCAGTCCGGCAACGAACCGCCGAGATCGGGGTCCGGATGGCGCTCGGCGCTGCTCCGGCTAGCGTTTTCAAGCTGGTGGCCGGCCACGGGATGCGCCTGGCTGTGGCCGGCATTGCAGCGGGCCTGCTTGCAGCGCTCGGCCTGACGCGGTTGATGACTTCCATGCTGGTAGAGGTTCGGCCGGCGGATCCGGCGACATTCGTGGGCATCATCGCCGTCTTCCTGATCATCGCCTCGGTTGCGTCCTGGGCGCCGGCAGTTCGAGCGGCGGGCCTCGACGCGAACGCTGCCCTTCGAGAAGAGTGAGCCTTTCGGTTAGGCTTCCGCGCTGCGCGCGATGACCGCTGAGTACGCGAGCCCGGAACAAGTGACCAGCGAACCGGTCACTACCACTACCGATATCTATTCACTCGTTGTGCTGCTTTACGAACTAATGTGCGGGCAGCGGCCCTACACGCTGCATGGCCGCACGCCCAGCGAAGCCGCCGAGGTGATCGCTATTTCGAGGGACATCCGGTTGCGGCTCTAACCGTGAATCCGCGGGGCCTCGGCCTCTGCCTTTACCCTAGTTCCGCAAAAGCTTTGTCGATGGCCGCCTTGGTGGTAGTGATCGCCTGATCGGGTGGCAACTTGCGGACTGCTTCGTTGAAGGGTTCGGCACGGATCGGGCCATCGTATCCGAACTCCTCGAGCGCGCCGAGAAATGTTTTTACATCGATGACGCCGGTCGCGGCCGGCAGTTCGCGTCGCGAGTCCACCTGCTGCTCAACGGGTATCCCGGCAGGTGCGTCGTTCAAGTCCACTGATACCACCATCCGGTTTGTCAGCGTCATCAGGTCCTTCTTCGTGTCTCCCGCCGTGTACCAATGCCAACTGTCCAGCACGAGTCCAACGTTCGGCTTTCCGATTTCACCGATGAGGTCCTTCATTTCGGCCATCGTGTGAATGAACGGGAACTTCCGTGACGTCCATGCGGTCTTCGGGCCCACGTACTCCAGTCCAAGCCGCATGCCATGATCGTCCAGCACGCGCGCGATCTCGCGCAATCGCTGCGAGTGGATCTTCATGTTCTGCATGTAAGTGGTGTCCGGACTGGCCGGCGCGATCCACGTCGTCATCCTTTTGACACCTGCTCGTTCGAGGCTCTCCACCTGCGCGGGGAACGCTTTCATCGAGTCCTCGAATGCGGCATCGTCCTTTCGGAACTCCACCGGAACGCCTGCAAGCGCCCACGTCACCTTCTTCGACTTCATCTCGTCGAGCAACTTGGCGAGTTCGGATTCCGAGAGCCCCGAAAGGTACTTCATGTCGGCATCGACGGCATCGATGCCGTACTTCGCGGCATAATCGATGGCTTCATTTTGCGAAGCTTTGACTCCGATCGAACCGCAACTCAGATGGATGAGCATTCCGTGCGTGCGACCGTGGGCCACGGAAGCGAAACCGGCAGCGCCGGCAGCGGCGAGAAACATGCGTCGGGTGTGCATGGCGTCTTCCCGGAGTTTACACCCTGGCGCTCCGCTGAGTGCGCGGAAGCCGTTAAACTGATCTCGAATGCGACAAGTTGCTGCTTTCCTCGCCGTAGGTGCGCTCGTCTTCGCGCAATCGCGGCGGCCGTTGAAGGTGGACGATACCAACCTGCTTCGCACCGTGTCCGATCCGCAAGTGTCGCCGGAAGGAAGTTGGGTCGCGTATACGGTGAGTACGATCGATGTGCAGGCCGATAAGTCCGACACGGATGTATGGATGGTGAGTTGGGATGGATCGACTCGCACCCAGGTGACATCCAGCAAGGAGTCGGAGACATCGCCGCGGTGGAGTCCGGACGGCCGGTGGCTCGCGTTCCTTTCCGCACGCGCCGATCGGGAGAAGGGCGCGCAAGTATGGCTGCTTCCGCGGACCGGCGGCGAGGCAATGCAGTTGACCCATGTCGAAGACGCGGTGTCCGATTACTCGTGGTCGCCCGATTCCAAACGGCTTCTGCTATCGGTTGCGCCGCGCGATCCCGATTCTCAGGCGAAAAAGGACGGAGAAAAGCCGAAGACCCAAACACCGATCGTCATCGATCGCTATCGCTTCAAACAGGACGTTCAAGGATACTCGTACCGGGCTCCCGCGCGACTCTGGTTGTTCGACATTGAAACGAAGAAAGCCCAACGACTGACGAAGGAGGACTTCGCCGAGAGCGGCGCAGCCTGGTCACCGGACGGCAATAGCATCGCATTCCTGAGCGACCGCGCGGGAGAAGCCGCGCGCTACTCGCGCTGGCAGGTATGTCTTAGCGACTCGAAGCCCGGCGCCGATGCGCGGGTGCTCACTGACGACGATCGCGTTGCGGGCGGGCGAGGCGGTCACGTCCAATGGTCGAAAGACGGTTCGCGTATCTTATTTCTGCTCGGGCGGGAACCGAAGTTGCGAGCGTATAACCGCATGAAGGTGGCCGACGTCGCTGCGGCCGGCGGCCTCATCAGGATCCTGACAGCTCCGCTCGAGCGCTCCGCCGGTTCGCTGGTGCGATTCACGAACGGCGACGTCGCGTTCCTCTCGGTGGATGACATGTCGGAGCTTCCACTCGTAATGAAGGACGGCACCGCACCGCGGCCGCTGCTTCGCGCAAAGCAGGTTGTCGGTTCATTGTCCGAAGCCGCCGGCCATGTCGCCGTACTCGCGAGCGACGACAATACCCCGCCCGAGGTCAACGCACTCGACGACGGAGTGCTGCGTCCGCTGAGTGCCCACAATTCGGATTGGTTGAAGCAGATCGCTCTCGGCCAAACGCGGGAAGTGCGGTTCCGAACGCCGGACGGCGCCGACGTGCACGGATTGCTGACGTTGCCGCCGGGCTACCGGGACGGACAGAAGATCCCTCTGCTCCTGCGCATTCACGGCGGGCCAAACGGGCAGGACGCACACACGTTCCAATTCGAGCGTCAACTGTTCGCGGCGAACGGATACGCTGTCCTGAACGTGAACTATCGCGGCAGCAGCGGACGCGACGAGGCATATCAGAGCGCCATCTTCGCCGACTGGGGACACAAGGAGGTGATCGATCTGCTCGCGGGCGTCGATCACGTGGTTGCGCTGGGCATCGCGGATCCCGAACGGCTGGGCATCGGCGGCTGGAGCTATGGCGGCATTCTGACGAACTACACCATCGCCACCGACCGGCGATTCAAAGCGGCCATCAGCGGCGCCGGCAGTTCCCTTCAGCTGTCGATGTACGGATCGGACCAGTACGTTGAACAGTACGACCTCGAAATCGGCATGCCGTGGAAGAGCCGCGATCTGTGGATCAAACTGTCGTACCCGTTCTTCGAGGCCGAGAAGATCCACACGCCGACTCTATTTCTCGGCGGAGAGAAAGATTTCAACGTACCCATCATTGGTGGCGAGCAGATGTACCAGGCGCTGAAAGCAAATGGTGTGGACACGCAACTCGTCATTTACCCGGGCGAGTTTCACGGCATTCGCAAACCGAGTTACGTGAAGGACCGGCTGGAGCGCTATCTGGCGTGGTACGCGAAATACCTGGGAGTGAAATCGGAGACGCCGGTCTCCGCGCTTGCTATTCGTCAGTAAACCGAACCTGGAGGCAGTCAACAAATGAGGACTCTTGCATTCGCAATCGCGTTCGTTTTCGCGTCGTCCGCTTACGCCGAGCCGGAACTGCGCGCGGGGGTAGCACGCGTCGAAATCACACCCTCGACGTTTATGCCGATGTACGGCTATTCGAACCGGAAGTGCGGCCCGGCGAACGGAACGCACGATCCGCTGTTCGCGAAGGCTCTGGTGCTCGAGGCCGGCGATTCGAAACTCGCGATCGTCACGATGGACCTCGGCAGCATAGTCTCCGACAATCTGCGGCGCGATGTCGCGGCGAAGTTGAATATCCCCATTCTGCTGCTGTCCGCCTCGCATACACACTCGGCACCTTCGTTCCTTCCGTACGGAAGTTCTCCCGCCACGGATGCCGGCGCACAGGCATACCTCGCCGAAATTGAGCGGAAGATATTCGGCGCTATTCAGGAAGCCTCGCGCGGGATGTTCCCGGCGCGGCTTGGAATTGCGCGCGGCTCGCTACAACTCGGGTACAACCGGCTCCTGCTTCGTGATGACGGACGCGCCCGGGCATTGTTCGACAATCTGGAACGCATCCCGTACGGGCCGGTGGATCCGGAATTCGTCTTGCTACGAGTCGACGATGCAGCCGGGACGCCGCGCGCCCTTCTCGTACACTACGCGACTCACGCAGTGGTGCTGGGGCCGACAAGTTGTCAATACTCGGCGGACTATCCGGGCATCATGCAGAGCACGGTCGAGAAGGAGTTGAACGGCACGCAAGTGATGTTCGTACAAGGCGGGGCCGGCGACATCAACCCCATCTTCATGGCTCGTTCAGGGAACATCGAGGCGGATTTCAAAGTGATGGAGAAGATGGGCCAGACGTTCGCTGGCGAGATTATTCGCGCCAACAAAAACGTAAAGCCGATCGCGGCGGCGGTTCCGTCCATCGAATCCCGAAGCGAGGTGATGACGTTCAAGGATCGGTGGGAGTTGGACCAGACCGTCGATGTGGGTATCACCACCGTCCTGATCAACAAGCAGATCGCGATCGCGGCCACACCCGGCGAACCGATGCACAAGCTGCAACTCATGTGGAAGCGTCAGGCCGACGTACCCTACCCTTTGTTCTACGGCTACACCTTCAGTTCGGGTGGGACCTGGCCGGGTTACATTCCGGACCTACGGTCGGCGGCATACGGCGGGTACGGCGCCGACGTGACAACCCGCGTGGAAGTGGGCGCGGGTGAGAAGATCATGCTTCAGCACCTGACGAACCTCTACGACATATTGGGCATGTGGCACGACAAACCAGGCCGGCCCTGAATCAGCGGACTTCGAACTCACCGGTGACTCGGATGTCCGCCGATGAATGCCCGATCATCACCTTGAACGCGCCCGGCTCGACAACGCGCTCCAGGTTCGCGTTGAGAAATGCTAGGTCGTCCGGAGTCAGTGTGAAGTGGACGGTTCGCGTTTCTCCAGGTTTGAGCGCGATCTTCTCGAAGCCGCGTAACTCCTGAAGTGGCCGGCTGACGGACGCGACGACATCGTTCAGGTAGAGTTGAACGACTTCCGATCCTGCCCGCCCACCGGAGTTCGTTACGTCGACACGCACTTCCACGGAGCCGGAGGTGCCGGTGACCCTGGGCGATATCTCCAGGTTGCGATAGTCGAATTTGGTGTAGCTCAGTCCGTGGCCGAATTCATACAGGGGTGACGGCTTCATATCGACGTAGCGCTTGCCCCAACCTCCCTTGATCCAGTAGCTCTTGGACGGCCGCGAATTGTAGTACACGGGAAGCTGTCCCACATGGCGGGGAATCGTGATCGACAGGCGGCCGCTCGGGTTGTAATCGCCGAACAGCACATCCGCCACCGCATCGCCGCCGCGCTCGCCGGGATGCCATGCCTCTATGACGGCGGGTGCGTTCTCGGCGATCCAGCGGGTTGAGAGCGGGCGTCCGTTGATGAGCACGACCACCGTGGGCGTACCGGTCTCATATACCGTTTTCACCAGTTCTTCCTGCACGCCCGACAGGTCCAGACTCGCGACGTCGTACCCTTCCCCGTCTGTCGACTTTCCGCGCTCCTGCGATTCACCCAACACGACGATCGCGACGTCGGCGCCCTTCGCGGCTCTTTGCGCCGCCGCGAATCCCGATCTATCGTCGCCAACTATGTCGCTGCCCTTTTCATACGCGATGGTAACCGGCGGTCCCAGTTTGTGGCGCAGTCCAGCCAGCACTGTCACGATTTCCTGAAGAACCGTCTTCGGAGTATAGTCCCCGAGTTGGTTCCACTTGTTGTCCGCATTCGGTCCGATGACGGCTACCTTCCGCAGATCTTTCTTCAGCGGCAGCACTCCGTCGTTCTTCAGCAGAACGATTCCCTCGCGAGCAACCCGATAGGCGAGCTCCCGATCCTCGGCGGTGTTGACGATTCGTTCCGCACGATCCGGATCGACGAACGGGCGGTCGAACAATCCGAGCGCGAATTTCTGGCGCAGTACCCGACGCACCGAACGGTCGATGTCCTCCATCGAGACCCGGCCTTCGTTCACGCTCTCTATCAAATCGCCCATATAGCCGGATTCATATGAGATGCCAACATCGACGCCGGCATGCATTGCAATCTGTCCCGCTTCCTTCTGCGCTGGGGCCAGATGCTCATACACCAGCGTGCCGATGCCCCCGCCCTCGCTCAACACCAGTCCCTGGAATCCAAGCTCCTCGCGCAGAATATTCGTGAGAATGCGCCGCGACGCGTGCGCCGGCACCCCGTCGATCGCGGGATACGTCGCCATAACCCCGCGCGCCCCGGCCCCTCTGATACCGGCGACCCACGGCGGCAGAAACACCTCGCGAAGCGTGCGCTCCGAAATTTCCATCGCGCCGCGCTCAAATCCGCTGACGGGTTGACTCTGGCCCGGATAGTGACATAGCCCCGCGACCACCTTGTCCTGAGCGGAGAGATCGTCACCTTGCGCACCGTGAACGATCGCCTCGGCGATGCGCGCGCCGAGGTACGGGTCCTCACCATAGCCTTCCTCATTACGACCGAGGCGTGGATCGCGATTCGGCTCGACCACCAAAGTGAAGATCTGGTGAATCCCGACTGCCCGTGCCTGTCGCCCTTCCGTCGTATACACCTGGCGAACAAGATCCATGTTCCAGGTGCTGCCGATCGCGAGCCCCTCCGGAAATATCGTCTTTCCGGAGCACATCACGCCGTGCGTCCCTTCTTCTGTCTGGAGCAGCGGGATTCCGAGCCGGGTCTTCTCGAGCGCGATCTTCTGCAGTTCGTTGAAGTACTCCGCCTGCCGGCGATTCCCTTCAGGCAGGATGTTATCGGCAAGCGTGAAGAAACCGCCGCCCGGGCCGATGTCGTTCGTGTATGTTCCTTCCGCGAATTTCCTGCACGCTATCAGTTTCTCGGGGACCGTTTTGCCCAGCTCGTCAACGTAGACGCATGGCATGTTGAGCTGCCCGACTTTTTCCTTCAAGGTCATTCGCCGGAGCAGATCCTCGACACGACGGTCCACCGGTTGCGACGGATCCCGATAGATGGGTTTTTCGGCCGGCGCCTGCGCGAGCGCCACCAGCAGTCCGGCGCCCGATAAGGCCATCCAAGCGACATACTTCTTAGCGAGGCGTTTCACGTTGCGCCGCATGCGAACCTCAATTGCCGGGTACTCCGGCCTTCTTGTAGAGTTCACGAATACGCCGCAATTCCTGGTCCGCTTCGGACAAATTCAGCGAGTGCATCATCTGCCCGATGGTGAGTTGAGGGTTGTTGGACCAGAATATGCCGGCGTCTTCGTCCTCGTAGTAGCGATAGCCGACCTGAGGACCGTACTTCGCCGAGAGCGCCTCGCCATTCTTGAGTTGCGGACTCCACGGGAGAATGACGTAGCTGAGATCGACCTCCTGCACGAGAATCTCCGACGGCGGCTTAATTTGGGCGACGATCTTGCCGGTGGGCTCGAACACCGACGCGTTGTGCCGCCACGTGCTCGACACGATGTAATAGCCGTACTGCTTTGCGCGCGCGGCGGGATGGGCCGTCTGCGGCGACTGTGTCGGCCACGCCACGATGTCCGCGCCTTTACTCGCGAGTTGCTGCCATCCGTAATCGAACTCCATGTCGAAACAGATCTGAATGCCGAGTTTCCCGAAATCACAACTGAACACAGGCACCTCTTTGCCGGGCGTGGTGCCGTTCTCCATAGAATCGCTGCCGGTATGCACGGCAAGGTGCAGTTTCCTGTAAATACCGGCGATTTCGCCGTCTCGTCCAAAGAGAATTGCGGCGTTGGAGTAGCGGCCGTGCTGTCGATCGTCCGTTAAATATGTAGGGACGACGATATAGGTTTTCAACTGTCTCGCCTTGCGGGAGAACACTTCCTTCAATGGGCCGTCCAGTGTCACCGACTGGTTCGCGACATCGCCCGACAATTCTCCGGTAACGGCGACTTCCGACAAAACCGCGAGATCCAACCCTCGCCCGTACTTCCGCCGGGCGTCCTCCGCCATTTGGTCCACCATGCCGGACAGTTGCTGAAGCCTCTGTTGCAGGCCGGGATAAGCGCCCCACAACGGTTTCATCATGGTTCCGACGATGACCTTCCGCGGCGGCAGACCAGCACGTGACGACGTCGACGGGGGCTCGGCCACGGCGGGCCGAACCGCGATGGCGGTCACCGCAATACAGAATGCGATAGTTGTTACTCGCATCGGCGACAACTCTATCACAGCCCTTTCGCCGATTCTTTATTTGACAAACAAATAGAGGCACCCTAGACTGTATTAGTCAATCAAATGGAAGATAAAGCCGACATTCTGCAAGGCACGCTGGACTTGATGGTCCTTCAAACGCTGTCCTCAATGGGGCCTCTCCATGGCTATGCGATTGCCGCGCGATTCGAACAGGTGTCGAACGGTTCCATTCAACTCAACATGGGCACGCTCTACCCGGCTCTGGTTCGCCTGGAGCAGCGAGGGTTGATTCGCGGCAAATGGGACACCACCGAGAATAACCGCCGGGCGCGCTTTTACGAGATCACCGCGGCCGGAAGACGCCAACTGGAACGCGAAAAGGCGGGATGGGTTCGAATGACAACGATCATGTCGCGGCTGTTGGAAGAGGAGGTATAGCGTTGTGGGCTACCGGGAGTGGACGGCGCGCATTCTGAACACAATACGGCCGCAAAAACGGGACCGCGATAGCGAAGCCGAGATGCGCTTCCATCTCGATATGGAAGTCGAGGCCGGCATGCGGCGGGGGTTGACGCGCGCCGAAGCCGAGCGGGCGGCACGTCTCCGCGCAGGTTCAATTGCGGGCTCGATGGAAGCGGTCCGGGATCAACGCAGGGCGGGTTCGCTGGACGGCATGCTCGTGGATTTGCGGCAGGCCTGGACAGCGTTGCTGCGCCGTCCCGGATTCCTATTGGTTGCGGGCGGCGCGCTCGCAGCGGCCGTCGCGATCAATACGCTCGTTTTCACTATCGTATACGGCGTGCTGTTCCGGCCACTGCCCTACCAGGAACCTGACCGATTGGTTCGCATCTACGAGGCGAGCGCCCCGCAACCGAAATTCCCGCTGTCCCTCTTCAACTACCAGGAAGACAAGCGCTCGAGTCGCACGCTTGCGAGCCTCGGCCTCTATACGCGCGCCGATATGCAACTGATGCACGACGAACGCGCGGAGCGCGTGACCGCAGTCGCCATCACGGACGACTTCTTCCCGACGCTCGGAGTGACGCCCGCGCTGGGCCGCAACTTCGCGGCTTCGGAGATGGTGGGCTCCTCGCGCGTAGTTATGCTCAGTTATTCGTTCTGGAAGAGCCGGTTTCACTCCGATCCGTCCATCATCGGACGTACGATCCGCCTGGACCGGGAACCGTGGACTGTCGTCGGCATCGCACCCGCTGGCTTTCAGCACGTTGGCGGCAGTTACCGTTCGCCGTTGCAAGGCGACACGGTCGCGGTATGGCGTCCGCTTCCACTCGACATCAACCCCAATTGCGTAAAGGGCTGCCACTATACGAACGTGGTCGCCCGTCTCGCGCCGGGGATCTCGATGGCAGCGGCGCAAGAGGAGTTGACGCGAATTTTGGAGGACCTCGGGCGGCGGTTCCCGGACTTCTATAAGGATAAGAAGGCACGCGTGGAACCGCTCGCAAAGGAGGTTGTCGGAGGATCGCGGAGCACTGTCTTGATCATCATGGCCGCGGGGGCGCTCGTGCTTCTTCTGGCATGCATCAACGTCGCCGGCTTATCGATCGCTCGCGTTCTTACCAGGCGCCGAGAAATAGCGATCCGCCAGGCGCTCGGCAGCAGCGCATGGCGCATCATGCGCGCCGTCCTGTCGGAAAACATCGTTCTCGGGCTGGCGGCAGGAGCGGTGGGACTCGCGCTGGCCGCGGCGTTGGTGCCCGCATTGCATGCGGTGCTTCCACCGGACTTCCCGCGACTGCACGAAATTGTTTTTCGACTGCCGGCCGGCGCGTTCGCGCTGCTTGCGGCGATCGGAACCAGCACGCTCGCGGGAATCGTGGGCACGCTTCGGCGCACGGATGCCGATCCTGCCGAGGCGCTCAACGAAGATGCCCGCGGTTCAGCCGGCTCGGTTCGGACGGGCCGTCTGCGCGGCGTGCTCGTCGCATCCGAAATGGCGCTGGCCTGCTTGCTGTCTTTTGGCGCCATATTGCTGCTCAGGAGTTCCATCGCGCTCGGCGAAAGAGATAGTGGCTTCAACCCGCGCGGCGTGTTGACCTTCGACCTCTCGCTCCCGTCGAAAGCGTACGACAAGGACCGGTCGGTCACGTTCTTCTCCGAGGCAGCGCGCGCGCTCCGGGCAATCCCCGGCGTCCAGGCGGCAGGATTCTCCACCAGCGTTCCGTGGACCGGCTACGACGAGAACACCGGCTTCGATATCGAAGGATACACCCCGCGTCCCGGCGAATCGCTGTCGGCGAGGTATCAGGCCGCCGATGATGGATTCGTTCGCGCCATGGGCATGCGCCTGGTGGACGGGCGGGATATTTCAATGGCCGATGGACCGAAGGCGCCCAAGGTGATTCTCGTGAATGACGTTCTCGTTCGGCGCTACTTCCCGAAGCAAGCTGCGATTGGCCGCGTTCTCAATGTATTCGGAGACAAGAGACGCATCATTGGTGTGGTGGCGGATGTTCGCGACAAGCCCGCCGACGTCACTGCCGAACCGGCGTTCTGGATGCCGCTCGCACAAACTCCGTTCCAGCAGGTGCGCGGCATCGTGCGTACTCAGGGCGATCCGCTCGCATTGGTTTCTGCTGTCCGCGGGGCCATGCAATCGATCGATCGCGAGTTGCCGCTCGCAGACATCGAATCGATGGAGGAGATCGCCGCCACCGCACTCGCCGAGCGCCGGTTCGCGCTCTGGTTGTGCGAAGCCTTCGCCGTGCTCGCCATTGTACTCGCCGCAATCGGGGTGTACGCCATGCTCACCTACAGCGTGGAGCAGCGCCGCCGCGAAATCGGTATCCGCATGGCGCTAGGCGCTACTCGCGGCACGGTCTTGAAGATCATCGTTTCCGGCGGATTGCTGCTGGCAGTCGCCGGCGCCGCGGTGGGTCTATTGCTGGCGCCGGCCGCCGGACGCCTCCTGTCGAGCCTGCTCTACGGAGTGTCGCCCACCGACGCAGTGACACTCGCGATAGCGCCCGGTATCATCATCGCGATCGCCGCCTTGGGCTGCCTCGCGCCCGGATGGATGGCGGTCCGCACCGAACCCATCGTGTCGTTGCGCGAGCAGTAGGCCGGTCGAGCGATTTCAGACATCAATGATTGGCTCGCCGGCGATTCGCTGCTGCAAGAGGTCTTCAAGGATCGCGAGTAATTCTACGATCGGCAGTGTATCTCTGCCCTCCAACCGGGACTCCCGGTGGAACACTGGACGGAATAAGTCGGATGCATAGTCAACCTGCGACTTCAGCCAGATTCCTTCGATCAGGAACTCCGGAACACTGAGCCAGCGCAGTTCGTACTGCCCCGCCGCGACTTCCGGATCAGACAACCCACCGGTGAGCGCGTGCCGGGCGGAGTCCGCATAGTAGCCTTCGCAGATGCTCTCCACTCGCGTTCCATCCTCTGAAGGAACCGTGTCGCATAGCATCGACTTTCCGGAACCAATTTCGGACAGAACGCAGCGCCGGCCGCTCGGCTCCGAGTCCAACCGCGGATTCCCCGCGTCATCGAAGCTGACGGAGTACACGCCAACATACAGATCCTCGACATAGCCCGTTGCGTATGGAGTCAGGCCCTGCAACTCGGAACGATAGTCGCCGTCCGAATGGTATAGCACAGGCGGCTCGCCGTCGTTCATTTCGGAGCCCCCGTGAAATAGGTGTGGGTCCACAATCCCCGGTTGAATTGATAAGACACGACGATCCGGTCGTAGGGCCGCCGTGACCGTCCATAGAAGGGATCTTCAACGAGAACCACAGGGGTGCCAGCCGAATTGTCGAAGCCCGTGATGACGGCAAAATGACCGTTCCCTTTAATCGCGCCCGTCGTCCACTCCACTCGCATGCACAATGGCCGCCCGGCGAGGACTTCGGAACGGATTTCATCGAAGGTCGCAGCACGCTCCACCGGCTGGCGCTTCAGTTTGCCGAAATGCGTCAAAGCCTGCGTCAGGCTTTCAGGCTGGTTGCACTTTTGCGTAAACCCATCGCAGCAGGGCAGCCCTCTGATGGCGCCGGCGGCCCCGCATTGTCTCGCATCGGAGCCGCGCTCGAAGAATCGGTGCACGCTGACCGATACTGCCGCCCAACACCAATTGCTGTGCTCCTGGGTTTCCACCTCCAACCCGATGTCCATTCCCCGCCCTCCGGAACGCTATTTCGATTTTTTCGCGGCCCCGCCGGCCGCCGCCTTTTTCGACGCTTTCTTCTTCTTGGGGTGTGGCTTTCCGTTACCCCCGCCGCCTACGTCGCGCGGCGCGTTCGGCGCACACAGTAGCGGGTGCGGAATTGCGCCGGAATCTTGAAACGACCTCGAGCTTTCGATATACATGTTGATCTCCTTTTCGAACGACTGCTATCGAACCCGAGCCTCCTCATCTCGCGAGTTGGAAGCCAACAACTTCTTGAATCGGACATCGTGCTGCAACGATTCGAGCGCGGGAAAACGGTTCGCATCCGCGAGCATCTCCGGAGTAAAACGGCCAACCGCGCGCAGCGTCGCCTGCCGGTCGCCGAGAGCCTCATACGTCATGACTGCGAACCAAAGAGTCTCGGAATCGTCAGGACTCAGTTGAAGTGTCTGCGCGATCTCCGATCTTGCGCGCTCTCGTTCGCCAAGCGCCGCGCAGGCCCACGCCAATGCCCCACGCGAATAGCTGTTCCGCGGATCTGCGATCAGATCCCTGTCCGCGATCTCCCGAGCCTTCTGAAAGGCACGTTTCGAATCTTGGGGCTGATGACTGCGCTCCAAGGCGAGCCCCAGATAAGCCGCACTCAACACATTGTCGGGCGAGACGGCGAGCGCACGGCCAAAAAATTGAGCGGCCTCGGAGTCCCGGCGGCGCAACATCAACACCGTTCCCAACTGGTGAAGAGAATTTGCGTTCTCTCTCAACCGGATCGCGGTACGGAGTTCGCGCTCGGCTTCTTCGAATTCGCCGGTGTTCGTCAACGCTACTGCCAGCCGGTAATGCAGTTGATCTTCCTCGGGAGCGGCCTTCAACGCCTTCCGAAATAGCTCCGCCGCCTCCTTGCTTCGGCCATGGTTCAGAAGATGTGAACCGAGGCTCTGGTAGTTGCGGAAGTAACCCGGCTCGAGTTCGGCCGCCTTGCGAAGGGCGGCCAGGGCTTCGTCCGACCTGCCGGTCCGGTCGAGTGCTTGACCCATGCGGCGAAAGGCGTCGCTGTTGCCTGAGTCCAGTTCGATCGCCCGGCGATATGAAGCGATGGCTCGCTCATAAAGACCGGATTCGTTGTCCACCAGGCCTGCCGCCCGGAGTACCTCAGGTAGATCCGGTTGCCGTTTCTGCGACTCGAGCACCGATTCTTCAGCGCGCTTGAGCCACGCATTGTCACGAGTCAGCGCATATTTCATCCACTGCGCCTCAGCCAGCCCGGCCCAAACGCGCGGATTATCCGGATCGGATCTCACAGCATGCCCCAAGGACGCCAGCGCCGTATCGGTGGCCGAATACAGACGAACCGTCCGCAGACCCTCTTCGTAATCGGCACGCGCGGCGTCATTCACTGCCGGCACGGAGGGCGGAGCGGGCAAATGGAACGTAGCGTTAATGAAGCCAGCCAAGGCGAGAGATGCATACTTCAACTCGTTTTCCGGGTAAGTAGCCTCCCACTGTTTGAGCGCGACGCCGGATTGCGTGTTGACGATCTGGCCGCGAACTGAAGCCCGGCCGTCGCTGTAGGTAATGACGGTCGCCAGCACATGGGTCGCGTCGAGCGCCGCTCGCGCACCTTCTGAGTTCCGTACATTCGCCTCGACCACCGACGCCCGGCGGACCGCCTTAAAACCCGTGCGCCGACTTCCTTTCAGCCGCATCACATCGTCGGATGTTTCAGCGAACAGCCGCGCTGCCTCGCTCGAAATCGGCGGGTCTGCTTCAAACGGGAGGACAGCCAACCGGATCGTCTCTGTTGGCTCCGTCGCACGTTCGTACGTGATAACGCCCGACGCGACGGCGACAAGTACCGCGGCCGCGGCGTACAGCGCCCTGCGCCTTGTTGCCGAAGGTTCCAGCGCAACTGCGATTTCGGCGGCGGTCGAGAAACGCGCCGCCGGATCCGGATCGAGACAGCGCGCAAGCGCCCGATCCCATTTCGGATGAACTGGTGCAAGCGTTTTCGCAGCGCGCGCGCTCCAATGCGAAGCCAACGATTGGGCGGGCGTAAGATATTGCGTCGTTCCGGCCGCCGCGTGACGAACACTTTCGAACGGCGGATGACCTGCGAGGAGTTCGTATAAGATGACGCCGAGCGCGTAGATATCGGATGCTACGGAGGCCCGCTCCCCTCTCCATAGCTCGGGCGCCATGTATCCTGGCGTGCCGCCTGCATCCGCGGATTGCAGCGTGCGCATCGACATCCCGTCTTTGCGAGCCAATCCGAAATCCGTGATCACGGCCCGAATCGACCCGTCAGGCGCCTCGGTGAGTATCACGTTGTTGCTCTTTAAATCGCCGTGAATGACACGGTTGCGATGCGCCTCGGCGAGCCCGGCGCAGAGTTGGCGGGCGATAAGCCGGGCCTCGCGCTCCGGCAAAGCCCCGCGCCGCAATCGCGCCGAAAGGGTTTCCCCTTCGAGAAACTCCATCGTGATGAAGTCCACTTCGCCCGATCTGGTTTGGGCGGTGTGGATTTCGTAAAGCTTGCAAACATTCGGATGGCTGATCTCAGTAGCGTTGCGAACCTCGGGAGGCAATCGTTGCCCGTGCCCGGGCTTTGCACACTTCAAAGCGATGCGGCGCTGCAACCGCTCGTCCGTCGCTTCGTACACCAGCCCCATTCCTCCTTCCGCGACCTTGCGAATAATTCGAAAGCGGCCATCCAGCAGTTCGCCGGTTTCGAAATGAGTGTCGAGCGGAGATGCAGGACAGACCGCCTTCAGGAGGAAACCAGCCATGCGATTTTCCCACTCGACGTAACGCCGCACCTCCGCGAGCAATTCGAGATTGCCGCCACAAGCGCCCTCCAGGTAGGCATCGCGATCGTCAGGTGACTGCGCCAGCGCAAGTTCCACAAGGTGCATCACGCGCTCGTCTTCAAACGTGTGCGTTGCCCCCGTGGATGCCGCCGTCCCAGTCATAAACGATCTCATGTCCGTTGTGAGGTGTGGATGATGAGTAGGACTATAACATGCCGCCGCGGACGCGAACAATTGTAAAGCGGCTTGCTGTAAAGCGGCTTGCGCAGCACCGGACAGCCTACGTGCCGGCGCAGTGCTTCGGAGCCACGGGTTTCTGTTCACCCGTGAGATTCCACCCGGGCCACGCCGGATCGGCATTCGGATTCTTCACCGGCATCACCGCTCCCGATCGTTTACGCCACGAATCCAGTTCCGCCGCCAAACGCTTCACCACCGCCGGTTCGCACTCCGCCAGGTTGGTCGTCTCCGAAACGTCGGTTCGCAAGTTGTACAGCTCGCGCCGCCCGTCCTGGTGAAACTCGATCAGCTTCCAGTCGCCGTCACGCACCGCGCTGCCCGGCTCTCCGCCCTGGTTCGAATAGTGCGGGTAGTGCCAGAAGAGCGGCCGCGGCGCCAGTGAGCGTCCCCGCAGCAGAGGCATCAGGCTGACGCCATCTACATTGCCCGCAGCGACACCAGCCAACTCGGAGAAGGTCGGAAAGAAGTCAATGCTGCAGACCGACGTTTCGTTCACGGAACCGGGCCGGACCACACCCGGATACCGAATAATCAGCGGTTCGCGAATACCGCCTTCGTAAAGATGCCCCTTCCCCGCCCTGAGCGGCGAGTTGTCCGTAACCGCGCTCGTGGACTTTCCTTCGAAACGCAGGCCGCCGTTGTCCGAAAAGAAAACGACCATGGTCCGGTTCGCCGCTCCCGCTTTGTCAATCGCTGCGAGTACTGCGCCGACCGAGTCATCCAGCGTCTCTACCATTGCGGCATAAACCGGGTTGTAGCGTCCTTTCGATTTCTCTCGGTGGCGCGCCACCGCCGCTTCCGGAGCGCCAAGCGGAATATGCACGGTGTAATGCGCGAGGTACAGCAGAAACGGATTCGCGCGATTCTCGCTGATGAACCGCACGCCCGCGCCCGTCAGCTTCTCGGTGAGGAACTCGCCGGGCCCGGCCTTCAGATTCGGCAATTCGAATGGACCGAAATACGGGCGCTCGCTCTTTGGGGGACTTCCACTCTGATTCCCGCCGACGTTCACCTCGAAACCCTGGTTCTGCGGCCAGAATCCCGCGCCGCCGAGATGCCACTTGCCCACGCTCGCGCTGCGATAGCCGGCGGGCTTCAGACGCTCGGCGATGGTGGTCTCCTCCAGTTTCAACTCCGTCGCGGTGCGCGGAGTCGTGATCGGGCCTCGTTCGTAAGACGGGCGTCCTGGAATCCAATCCGTCACACCCGTGCGCACCGGATACCGTCCCGTGAGGATGCTGGCCCGAGTCGGCGAGCAAACCGGACACGCCGCATAAGCATTCGTGAACCGCATGCCCTCCGATGCGAGCCGGTCGATGTTGGGGGTTGCAAAATACCGGTTGCCGTAGCAGGCCAGGTCGCGCCAACCGAAATCGTCCGCGAGAATGAAAACGAAATTGGGCAGTTCTTTCGCGAATAGCTGAGGCGACAGCGCACCCCCGGCCAATCCCGCGACAAAGCTCCGGCGCAACATTCTTACATTTTCCGTTGGTCCACCAATCATATCGTCGAACGCCGTTGCGCATCCCGGCTGCGATACTGAAGGAAGCGCGACCCCACTGTGATCCACGCTCGGAAGTACTTAGTATTGTTGCTGCCCTCGGTCCTGTCTTCCACCGCATTGGCTGTCCCCGTGTTTACGCGCGACGTGGCGCCGATTCTTTTCCGTCATTGCGCATCCTGTCACCGTCCCGGCGAATTCGCGCCATTTTCCGTACTGACCTACCACGACGTTGCGCAACACGCCCGCTCGATAGCGCGCGCCATTGCGACTCGATCGATGCCGCCGTGGAAACCGGTGGCGGGTTACGGCAAGTTCGAAGGCGAGAGGCGTCTGTCATCGACCGAGATCCAAATCGTCACCGCGTGGGCGAACGGCGGAGCGCCCGAGGGCAATCCGCGACAACTGCCCCCGGCGCCCCATTCCACCGGCGGATGGCAACTCGGTCCGCCCGACCTCGTCGTGCAGATGCAAGAGCCGTACGTGGTCGCCGCGCACTCCGACGATCAATACCGTTGCTTTGTCGTGCCGCTGCCATTGAAACGAATGGTGTACGTGCGCGCCGTCGAGTTCCGTCCGTCGAACCGCCGCATCGCCCACCACGCGCTGATCTTTGCGGATTCCTCGAATGCCGCTCGCAAACGCGCCGAGCAGGAAGGCGGGTCGTACTCCTGCTTTGGCACGCCGGGGTTCCTGCCTTCGGCGGGTCTCGGCGGATGGTCGCCGGGAGCAAGCCCGTTCCGTCTGCCGGAGGGTGCGGCGCTGCGCCTACAAGCCGAGTCGGACCTGGTGTTTCAAATCCACTTCCATTCCCGAGGCGAGGATGAACGCGAACAGTCGAGCATCGGTCTTTATTTCACGAACAAGCCGCCGGACCGCGCGTTGATGGACATCGGGCTGGTATCGCGCGATATCAATATTCCGCCAGGCGACCGCGACTATCGAGTGAGGGATCATTTCGAAATTCCCGTCAACGTTCACGCAGTGGGCATCATTCCCCACGCGCACTACCTTTGCCGGAACATGAAGGGATGGGCAATTTTGCCCGACGGCAAGAAGGTCTGGTTGTTGTGGATCAAGGATTGGGACTTCAACTGGCAGGATCAATATCACTACGCCGCGCCAGTACCGCTACCGGCGGGAACCCGTGTCGAAATGGAGTTCACCTACGACAATTCGGGCGCCAATCCGCACAACCCGAACTCGCCACCGCAACGCGTCACATGGGGGCCCGGAAGCCGCGACGAAATGGCGGGGCTCCACATTCAGGTGGTCCCGGATCGTATGGAGGATGTGCCGGAACTTGGGCGCGCATTATGGGGAAAGATCATGCGAATGGTGGGCGGCAGTTTCTACAAGCTCCCGCCACACCGCTGACCCTTCCGTTGCGGCATGCCGCATGACCAGGCACGCCGCAACGGATCCCCTGACACAGACCAATTCGCTAAGCGTGGGCGAGCGTTGGTACCGCCCCTTCGAGCATCCGCTGCCCGTAATCGAAACCGGCATCGAACGCCTTAGCGTTGAGTTCACGGAACGATTGCGGCACTGAGTCGAGCACCGCGCGCCTCACGGATTCGTTCGCCAACAAGCCGGTAATTGCGGTGAAGAAGCCCGTCATCACGATGTTCAGGACCATCTTCTTTCCGATCTGTTCCGCCAGCCGGGTGGCGGGTACTCCGTACAGCCGGACGCCCGTCTTCATATTCGAAACGCGCACCATGTCCTGTTCAACGATCAGAACGCCGTCGGAGCGAATCTCCGGAGCGAACCGTGTGAACGCTTCCTGGGACAGAATGATGAGGACCTGGGGCTCATTCACGTAGGGATAGAGAATCGGTTGATCCGAAAGAACGAGTTGTGCGCTCGATGCGCCCCCGCGCGCCTCCGGACCGAAACTCTGCGTCATCGTCGCGTAGCCGTTTTCGTAGAGACACGCGGCCTTTCCAATGACGGTGGCGGCAAGAATCACTCCCTGGCCGCCAAAGCCCGCGATGCGAATTTCCGTTACTGGCATACGATTGTCTCCGGTTCCAAAAACCGCTCGCCCAGACTGTCGTGGTACTGCCGCTTCATCAACGTCAGGTAGTCCGGGCGCTCACGGTCGACGAACTTGCCGACCACGATCTCACCATCGCGCGACAGCGGGACGTCGCAGGTCGGCGCGCCATCCTTCCGCTTGCTCTTCTCCTTGTAGAACTTCATCGTTTCCAGGCCGTCCCCCATCTTGTTGCGGCGCTGGTACAACGTGGGGCAAGGCGACAGCACCTCGATAAACGAGAACCCCTTCTTGTTGAACATCTCGTACATCGACCGCGCCAGTTGCCGGACGTGATACGTGGTCCAGCGTGCGATGTACACCGCACCCGCCGCCTCCGCCAACTGAGGCAGGTTGAACGCCGGTTCGAACGTTCCGTAAGGATTCGTCGCAGTCGTAGCGTGATCGGGAGTGGTCGGACCGGTCTGCCCTCCGGTCATGGCGTACACCAGGTTGTTGACGCAGATCACCTTGATATCGACGTTCCGGCGCGCCGCGTGTATGAAGTGATTCCCGCCGATCGCAAACAGGTCGCCGTCTCCCGAATAGACGACCACGTTCAGGTCCGGGCGCGCGAGTTTCAGCCCCGTGGCAAAAGGAATCGCACGGCCATGCGTGGTATGAAACGAATCCAGGTTGAGGTATCCGGCCACACGTCCCGAGCATCCGATACCCGAAACGATGGAAATTTTGTCGAGGTCGGCTTTGGAATCGAGCAGCGCCCGCGTGAAGCAATTCACCGTGGTTCCGATGCCGCAGCCCGGGCACCAGATGTGGGGCATGCGATCGGTTCGCAGGAACTGCTCCACCGGGTTCGGTGTGATATCGATCAAATCGCTCATCGGGCTGCCTCCAAGATCGCTTCCACAATCTGCTGCGGGTCGTGCACTGTGCCGCCGGCATGCGGCACCGGCACCGTTTTCGCAAGCCCGGCCGCCGCGCGTTCCACTTCGCGAACCATCTGTCCGAGATTCAGCTCCGGTACGACAAGCCCGCGCACGCGCCCGGCCAGTTCGTGGATCCGGCGCTCGGGGAAGGGCCAGGGCGTCATCAGCCGGAACATGCCCACCCGCAGATTTCTTGCACCGAGTTTGAAGCCGCGTTCGTGGATCATCTGAATCGCTTTCATCGCCACACGCGACGTAATGCCGTAGGCAACTACGACAACGTCGGCGGTCTCGAGGTCGATCTCCTCGTTCAGCGCGATCTCGTCGGCAGCGTTTCGGATTTTGTCCCGCAACCGGTTCATCAACTTGTCCTGGGTCCTCACCGTCATCGATGGGTAGCCCTTCTCGTTGTGAGTCAACCCTGTGACGTGGAACCGGTATCCGTCCCCGGCCTTCGCGAAGTCAGGCACCAGGTCTTCGCACGGTTCGTAGGAGAGAAACTCCCCGGGAGGCTTCGTGGTAGTACGGCGCGGGACGATCTGGATCTGGTCCGCGGGTGGTATCACCACCTTTTCGGTCATATGCCCGACGCACTCGTCCATCATGAACATCACCGGGACGCGATACTTCTCGGCCAGGTTGAAAGCGCGGATAGTAAGGTCGAAGCACTCCTGCGGCGAGTTCGGCGACAGCGCAATGATCTCATAGTCGCCATGTGAGCCCCACCGCGCCTGCATCATATCTCCCTGAGCGGGAAGGGTCGGCAGCCCCGTCGAGGGTCCGCCCCTCTGCACGTTCACGAACACACACGGCGTTTCTGTCATCACCGCGTAGCCGATGTGCTCCATCATCAAAGAAAAGCCCGGACCCGAAGTGACGGTGAACGCCTTCGCGCCCCCCCAGACCGCCCCTTGCAGCGTGATGGAGGCCGCGAGTTCATCCTCCATTTGAATGAAAACGCCGCCCACTGTGGGAATTCGCGCAGAGAAACGCTCGACGACTTCGGTCGATGGCGTAATCGGATAACCTGCGGCAAATCGCGCACCTGCGGCCAAAGCACCCTCGCAACATGCGTGATCGCCGTCGATGAAATGGGTCCCGGTCAGCACTCCCCGGGGATCCGCGTGGACCGTCATGCCTTCTTCTCCCGCCAGCCGTGAATCGCGAAATCGGGGCAGAACATCCCGCACAGGTCGCAGCCATTACACTTTTCTGGTGCAATAACATGCGGGGGATGATAGCCCTTCGAATTGAATGCCGGCGACAGGGCCAGCACCTTGGTTGGACAAAACTCGACGCAAAAGGCGCAACCCTTACAGCGCTCGACCGTGATGGCAACGTTGCCCTTGGTCATTCAGCCCTCCGGCGGGTGTTACGGCAACTCGAGGGCCACAAATCGGCAATTGGAAAGGCGAACCGGACCCGGAGCGTCCGGTCGGGAGATACTCAGGAAGCCGGTTCGAGGACGGCGCGCATCGATCCCTGGCATTTCGGCATGCGGGGATCGGCGCCGAATCCGTGAATCTGATCGCGCGCGAATTCTGCCTGCGGAAGCTCGCAGGTGATCACAACTGTGCGTCCCTCCGTGTCCACCTGCACAGCGTGCCGGAATGCCTCGGCTTTCGAAAAGAGGAACAGCTTCTGAAGCATCTCGATGACGTAGTCATAGGTGTGGTCGTCATCATCGAGCAGCACGACGTGATATTGCGGCACGAGTTGCTCCTCGCTGGCCGCCCCCGTGCCCGTGCCGGGCAGGACACTGGAGTTTTCCATGGATGCCTCCATTCAAGCATTGGAGGGCGGCTTCGAGCAACGTTTTTGATGCGGGTTCTTCTCCGCGGCGTTGAACCTGTCGCCTCAGCCCCGAAATGCGAGTCTATAGTTGGAGGCAAAACAGCAGATGCAGCAGCGTAAACTCGGATCCCAGGGATTGACCGTGTCTCAGATGGGACTCGGTTGCATGGGTATGTCGGAGTTCTACGGCCCCGCCGAAGAACAGGAGTCCGTCGCCACAATCCATCGTGCAATCGATCTCGGCATCGCCTTTCTCGACACCGCCGATATCTACGGCCCGTTCAAGAACGAGGAACTGGTGGGAAAAGCAATCCGCGGCCGGCGCGATCAGGTAATCATCGCGACGAAGTTCGGCATCGTGCGCGGCCCCGAACCCTCCATGCGCGGCGTGAATGGCAGTCCCGCATATGTGAAGTCGTCCTGCGACGCCAGCTTGAAGCGCCTCGGCATCGATACCATCGATCTCTACTATCAGCACCGCGTCGATCCCAAGGTGCCCATCGAAGAGACTGTCGGCGCAATGGCGGACCTCGTCCGCGCCGGGAAGGTTCGTTTTCTGGGTCTGTCGGAAGCCTCGGCAGCGACGCTCCGGCGGGCCCACGCCATGTACCCCATCACGGCGCTACAGACCGAATACTCGCTCTGGAGCCGCGATCCGGAAGACGACCTACTACCCACCACGCGTGAACTCGGAATCGGATTCGTCGCCTACAGCCCACTCGGGCGCGGCTTCCTCACCGGGCAGATCCAGCGGTTCGAGGACCTCGCGCCCGACGACTATCGCCGCATGTCTCCACGTTTCCAAGGCGAGAACTTCGAAAAGAACATGGAACTCGTGCGGCGCATCGAGGCGATCGCTGCCGGCAAAGGCTGCTCCGCGTCGCAGTTGGTGCTGGCCTGGGTCCTGTCGCAAGGGAGCGATATCGTCCCGATCCCCGGCACAAAGCACCGCAAGTACCTGGAAGAAAACGCAGCCGCGGCATCCATCACCCTTACCGCGAACGAATTGAAACGCATTGACGAAGCCGCTCCCCAGGGCGCTGCCAGCGGCACCCGGTATCCGGCTTTTATGATGGGCCTGATCAACGGATAATCGTTCTATGAAGCAAATCATCGCCGCCGTGGCCTTCGCGTCTTGCCTGGCCGCCGGTTCGCTGCCGTTCCGGCAGGTTGCGTTCAACGCTCAAACTGCTCAAGGCTGGACGACGTGGGCGCCGCGAGCCGAGATCGCGCCGCGCACATGGGTGGACGATCTGCACTCCCGCAACGGCGGTGGTTCGCTCGCGTTGTCTGGGGACAGTAACGCCGCGGTATTCGGCGGTTGGCAACGCGCGCTCGACGGCATTGAGGCGGGCAAGTGGTACCGTTTCCGCGCCGCTTATCGCGCCGACGGTCTCGACTACGCTCCCAAGGAAGTCGTCGCACGGCTGGACTGGACCCGGGCCGACGGCAAACGGGCGGGGCAACCCGATTACCCGTGGTCCGTCACCGCTGAAGGCGAGTGGAACATCGTTACTCTGGACGCACAGGCGCCGCAGGATGCCGCGGGAGTCAACATCCAGTTGCTGCTCATGAACGCGCCGCGCGCGACGGTGTATTGGGACGAGGTTTCACTGACGCCCACCGCCGCGCCCGGCAGGCGCACGGTCAACGTCACCACCGTGAACCTGCACCCGAACAAGTCGACTGATCCGGTGGGTGAGTTCCTCGCGCTGCTCGACCGTTCGCTGCCGTCCGGCGCCGACATCGCGCTGCTTCCAGAGGGCGTCACCGTGGTTGGAACAGCCAAATCGTACGCCGATGTCGCTGAGACGATTCCAGGCCCGACTACGGAGCGGCTGGGTGAGTTCGCCAAACGCAAACACGTCTGGATTGTCGCCGGTGTCTACGAGCGCGAGCAGCATACCATTTACAACACCGCCGTTCTCATCAATCGCGAAGGCCGTGTCGCAGGACGGTATCGAAAAGTCTACATTCCTCGCGAGGAGTTGGAAGGCGGCATCACACCCGGCTCGGACTATCCCGTGTTCCAGACCGATTTCGGCAAAGTCGGCATGATGATCTGCTGGGATGTGCAATACGCCGATCCGGCCCGGGCACTGGCGCTACGCGGAGCGGAGATGATCCTGATGCCCATCTGGGGAGGCGATGAAACGCTCGGCAAAGCGCGCGCCCTCGAAAATCACGTGTTCCTTGTTGCTTCCGGGTACGACTATCCGACCTACATTATGGCTCCGAACGGAGAAATGCTCTCGCGCGCGGCAGAACGGGGCACCGTCGCAACGGCATCCGTCGATCTGAATCGCCGCTATCCGGATCAATGGCTGGGGGACATGCGCGCGCGATTCATGAAGGAACTCCGGCTCGACACGGTTATCGCCCCGCCGGGACGCCGGTAGAGCTACGCGGCCCTCCGCCTCCCGCGCCCTCTCCCATCCCGCGCAGATTTCCGCGTGAGTTCGTTGCAGCACCGCGGATCAGCTACGTGACGGTTACAACCCGATTCCCACGGCTAGTGCCCGAATTGTGCGGCGTCCACGAAGTGGGGACGGAGAAGCACGTATCTCGCAACTCCCCGTCCCGAAAAGGAAACACGGAGGAATAATCAAGGGAGGGAGAAGCATGAAAACTTTCTATCTGGCGTGCCTTGTAGCTGCGGCCCCGCTTTTTGCGCAGAACGTGAACGACCAGCAGTTTGTGAACCAGGCAGCGCAAATCAATATGACGGAGGCGCACATCGGCCAGGTGGCCCAGCAAAAAGGCGCCACGGACGCGGTGAAGCAATATGGACAGAAACTCGAGAGCGACCACAAGGATTCGTATCAGAAACTCACGGCCGCAGCCAACGGTCTGAATGTTCCGAACGGCATCGACGCGCAACATCAGTCGCAAATCAAAACGCTCGATAACTACGCCGGCATGCAGTTCGATCAGCATTTCAAGCAAATGATGATCCAGGGACATCAGAAGGCGATCGATCTGTTCCAGCGAGCCAGCACGAGTCTGCAAAGTCAGCAGCTACGGGACTATGCATCCGAGACGCTTCCGGTCCTGAAGGAACACCTGCAGATCGCGCAAAACCTCGGGGACCAGACAACGAGTCTGAACACCACCCCGCTGGCAGCACCGAATGCAGAAACAGCGAGTCCGCAGCCCGTGAATACGGCGACGACTGCACAATCGGCGGATCGTTCCCGCAATTCGTCGGCACCGGCCGACACCGGACAGGCGAACACCCCGATGGCGGCGAATACCACGACGCGTCACGGCACGGTCATCAGCTACCAACCCGGCCAAAAGCTGGATGTGAAAATACGGGATCGCGTGGGGCACCACGTTTACGACCTCGGGGATAACCAAGTCGCCGCAAACGTGGCATCCGATCTGAGGGCGGGCAGCCAGGTGGTGATCGTCGAGAGCGTGGACCAGAACGGCCGGCGCAGCATTGATGTCCGACCTGAGTAACTGCGCAACGGAAGCAGGGTGGGCTGGGCCGCGCGCTCAGTCCACAATCGATTCAGGAAACTCTATTGAACGTGAGGAGGAAACACGGAAAACTGGGGTGGGTTCTTCACTTGGGCGGGCTATCTCCCTGGGAACTGACGAAGCGTGTATTCAAAGATTCGCGGCGTGACGACGCGCTCGGCCGCGCCGCCCAGTTATCGTTCTATCTCCTTCTCGCGTTTTTTCCGCTCGTAATCTTCGCCTGCTCGGTGGCCGGTTCCGTCGTTTCCGACCAGCAGCGGTTCTCGGACTCGATCATGAAATCGCTCCGGCCCCTCGTGCCCGATGCCGGGTACAGCGTTCTTCAATCCATCCTTCATCAGGTGCTCGGGTCGAAACGGTTGCGCGTCGGAAGCCTCCTGTTTGCGTTATGGACGGCGTCGTACGGGCTGGAGGCGATCATCACCGGAGTCAATGTGGCGTTCGACATCCGCGAATCTCGTAGTTGGTGGAAGCGTCGGTTGCTGGCAATCGCTATGACGGCGATCCTTGCCGCGGCTATTATCGTTCTCCTTCTCCTGGCCGTCTGGGGCCAGGGCACAGGCGCCTGGCTTGCGGACCGCGAGGGCATCGGATGGCTATTCCGTGCCGGATCGCCCTACCTGGGCTGGACGCTCATCGTCGTCGCACTCTTTTGCGCCGTCACCTTGATCTACAGGTTTGCGCCTAACCTACAACGCGAATCGCTGTTTTCGGTACTGCCGGGCGCGGTGGTCGCTATTGCCCTTTGGATCGGTTCGTCTTTGGCCTTTCGTTACTACGTGGATGCATTCTTCTCCTCTTACAAGAACATCTACGGATCGCTCGGCGCGGTGATCGCCATCATGCTCTGGTTGTATTTGAGCAGCACGGCTCTGATAGTCGGCGCTGAGCTGAATTCCGAAATACGATGGGCCGCGAGCGACGCCGGCGACCCTCACGCCAAGGAACTGCTCCAGGAAAACCGCAAGCGCTAGAATCAATCACCAGGAATGACACGTTTACTAGCGGCGCTGGCTTTCTGTGCCGCAGCGCCACTGGCCGCTGAGGAAGTGCCGCGAGGCGTGGTAGTCCCGTCGGTCGAGTGCACAGGCCGCGCCGGCCAGACCTATGCCGTCTACCTGCCGTCGCACTACACGCCCGAACGCAAGTGGCCGGTGTTGTACTGCCTCGATCCGCTCGCGCGGGGCCGCCTTCCCGTGGAACGATTTGCCGAGGCAGGGGAACGCGAGGGGTTTATCGTCGCGGGCTCAAATAACTCCCGCAACGGACCGCTCGAGCCCGTGAAAGAGGCGATCGACGCGATGACCGGCGACACGCACCAACGCTTTTCGATCGACGACGAACGGGTGTACGCCGCTGGATTCTCAGGTGGCGCCCGTATCGTACTGGCCTGGGCGCAGGGATCGCATCTTGCCGGGGCGATCGCGTGCGGTGCCGCATTCGGCGGCAGGTCGATTCCCGATGTCGCCTTTCAAGCCTACCTGGCGGCCGGAATCGACGATTTCAACTACGACGAACTGCGCGAACTCAGCGTGACCCTCGCGAAACGGGGCACCATCCACCGCTTCGCCGAATTCGAAGGCGGCCATGAATGGCTGCCTGCCGCCCTGGCCGCGGAGGCGCTGGCATTCTTCAACGGGAAACAATCCGGACGCGCCGCCGCGGATTCGAAGGACTGGCGCAAAAGCGCGTCTCGCTTCGCCGCCGAGTACGAACGTTTGTGGAGCCTGGACGCCGGCGGCAAGCGCTGGTCCATCGAACACCTTGCGAAGCAAGCGGCGGCGGAAGCCGATTCACCCCAGAGGCGCCTTGCGCGAAGGATTCTGAGCGGCACAATGATCCGCGCAGTGGAAGAGGCGAGACGCCTTCGGGAAACGCGCGATGCCGCCGGCGCCGAGGAGATGGCGGCCCTCGCCGAGTTCGCCCGCACAGCGCTCTACGGCAAACCTTAAGCCAACGATGCAACCATCGCCGGGAATCCGTCAATCAATTTCCGCAGACCGGTGAGCGCGGGTTCCGATAATGGCGCTCCCAAATCCAGGCAGGACGGCCCGATACCGACAAAAAAGCACTTCGGGTCGGAATGATACACTCGCCGCGCCAATGAGATGAGCATGTCGGGCGTACAGCCGTGCAGATCGGAGCCGGAGGGCTGGCGAAGTGCGACCTCACCCGGTGCCAGCGTGAGGTCGCAATCGATGAAAATTACGCGCTCCGCCGCGGCGATCTGTTCGGCCATCTCGGGCAGCAGTTGACGCACAGCGATCGCATTGTAACCCCGGGCGACCAACGCGCGAGCCGCTTCAATCCCTACCGCGTCGTCTCCGCAGAATTCGTTGCCATATCCGATGATCAGCTCAGGAACTGCAAAGTTCATCAGCGACTGTCCCGTCCGGATACAACAATTGTATTCGCATAGCCATCTGCCCCGAGGCGTGCGTGGAACAGCTCAGGCACGGATCATAAGCGCGGACAACCGCGGCAACCCGGTTCAGCATGCCTTCCTGAAGCTTGTTGCCGTCCACGAAGTGCTCGGCTGCCTGTTGAATGCCGCGCGTGATCGGCAGGTTGTTATGGCCCGTCGCGACAATCAGGTTGGCCCACACGATCGCACCGTCCTCGTTTACCTTGTAGTGATGAATGAGGATGCCGCGCGGGGCTTCGATCATGCCCACGCCCTCCAGTGCGTTCACGCCGGCTTTCGCGCGCACATGCGTGTCGGAGATCCGCGGATCGTTGGCGAGCGCTTCCATGCGCTCTAACGCGTAGAGGATCTCGATCAGCCGCGCATAGTGGTACAGGAATGAACTGTGCGCCATCGCCCCGAACCGCTGGTGAAACTCCGCGAATTCGGCATCGGCCATCGGCGTCCCGCAACGGTCCGCCGCGTTCAGCCGCGCCAGCGGACCCACTCGGTAGAGGCCATCGGGATAGCCGATCGAGCGGAAGTACGGCGACTTCAAATAGGAGTCGCGCACCGACGCTTCAGCGATGTACTTGGAATAATCTTCTTCAACGATCTGGTCTTCGACGATGGAACCGTCGCCGCCGCGGAATCGTATGCGCCCATCGTACAACTGAAGCCCGCCACGAGCGTCGACGAGCCCCGCGCACATGGTCGGCGCGGAACCGAAGAAGGCGATCTCCTCCTCGAATTTATCGAGGATGGTTTTGAAGAAGTCGAGCGTCCGCTTGGCGATCGATCGCGCGTGCGGCAGGCCCTGGAGGATGCGTTCGCGCACGCTGGGTTGCATCGGCGCATTCACCCCGCCCGGCACGATCCATGACGGATGGATGCGCTCTTTGGCCAGCCCCTCGATCACCTGTTGCCCGAACTTGCGCAATTCGATGCCGTCGCGCGCCAACTCGGGATCCCTCTCGATGAGGCCCATGACATTGCGCCGCGCCGGATCGGAATCCATACCGAGCAGAAGGTCCGGCGAGGATAGATAGAAGAAGCTCAATGCGTGCGATTGAACGAACTGGCCGCAATGCAGCAGTTCGCGCAACCGGGCCGCGGCGGGCGGGATGCGGACGGCCATGATGGCGTCACACGCCTTCGACGAAGCCAGAAGATGGCTCACCGGGCAGATGCCGCAGATTCGCGCGGTAATGCCGGGCATCTCGTAAAACGGGCGGCCTTCGGTGAACTTTTCGAAACCGCGTACCTGTGTGACATTGAGACGCGCGGTTGCCACGTGGCCCGCGTCGTCCAACTGAAGCGTGATGCGGGCGTGTCCTTCGATGCGGGTTACGGGATCGATGGTGATTCTCTTCATCGCGGGTCTCCTGGATCAGCCGAACTTCAGCTTAGGGCTCGATTCGATCTTCTTGCCGTCGAGCAGGTCTTTGACGAGCCCGAAGATGGCCTGCGCGGACGGGGGGCAGCCCGGAACATAAAGATCGACCTGGACGTAGTCGCGGATCGGCCGCGCCTGTTTCAGCAGCGGCGGAACACGCTCGCCGGGCAGACTCTTGTTCTCGTCCGCGCCCTCGATATAAACCCGCTGCAGCAGGCGCGCCACGGGTATGGTGTTGCGCATCCCCGGTACATTGCCGGTCACTGCGCAATCGCCGAGCGAAACCAGGATCCGTGTCGATTGCCGAATCTTCTGGATTTTCGCAAGATCGTCCTGCGAACTGACAGCCCCTTCGACCAGCGTAACGTCCACCTCGTCGGGGAACTCCTGCGCGTCCACGAGCGGACCATAAACGATATCCGCTTTCTGGGCCACGGTCAGAATGCCGGCGTCCATATCGAGCAGCGACATGTGGCAGCCCGCACATCCATCGAGCCAGACAGTAGCGATCTTCAGCTTCTTCATCGCGCGGCTCCTTGAGGAACGCGGCGCGTGGCCAGCGCGCTGATGTTGTCGTTGCGCTTGATCATCTCCTCCACCGCGTAACCTTTCTCCGCCAGAGCCCCCGTGGGGCAGGCCTGGACGCATTTGCCGCACGACGTACAGGCCGAAGCCTCGCCCCACGGCTTATTGAGATCGCTGACTACCCGCGATTGGATACCCCGCCCCGTGATGTCCCAGACGTGCGCGCCTTCCACTTCGGCGCACACACGAACACACCGCGTGCAGAGGATGCAGCGATTGTGATCGAGAACGAAACGTGGATGCGATAGATCGACGGGCAGCTTCGGGAAGTTGTAGGGGAAGCGCACGCTGGTGACACCGAGCGAAAGCGCCATCGCCTGAAGCTCGCAATGGCCGTTCGACACGCAAACCGAACACACGTGGTTGCGCTCCACCAGAAGAAGCTCGAGCGTGATGCGCCGGTAGCGCGTGAGCCGCGGCGAGTTGGTCGTAACCGACATCCCATCCTGCACCGGAGTCGTACAAGCGGGCAGCAGGCGGCCGATGCCGGAAACCTCGACGAGACATAGGCGGCAGGCCCCCACAGCCGTGAGCCCTTCCATGCAGCACAGCGTCGGGATGTTTTTTCCCGCAGCGCGGGCAACCTGCAATATGGTCTGGTTTTCAGCGGCGCTCACCAGTTCGCCATCGATTCGGACGGATAGTTTCTTATTGGGCATGGCGTGGCTCCTCTACGCAGTCACCACCGTCTTGGCGTCGCAGCGCAGGCAGCGGTTGGCTTCCTCCAACGCTTCTTCCGGACTGAGTCCCATCACCACTTCCTCGCAGCTCTTGACGCGCAGCGCTGCGGGCTTGTGGTGACCATGATGGCGGTGGGAATCGGACGTCTCTTCCGGCGGTTCGTGATCGTACTCGAACTCCGGGAACAGATCCGGCCAGCGGAAGGTCCCCATCAGGCGTTCGTCGATCATGCGCGCCGCCTTCTTGCCATAGCCCATCGCGTTCGACACGTTCGATGCGCCGCTGATGGCATCGCCCCCGGCATAAAACCGCGGCCGGCTGGTTTCCATCGAGAAGCGGTCCACATCGATCGTGCCGTTCTCCTTGATGCGAAGGCCCGACGCGCGGGCAAAATCGAGGTCGAGCACCTCTCCGACCGCGAGAATGACGGAGTCGCACTCGAAGCGCTGGATCTCGTCCGTCGGAACCGGTTTCCGGCGGCCCGACGCGTCATATTCGCTGAGCCTGGTCTTGACGATCTCGATCGCCCTTACCGATCCATCGGGATTCCCGATGATCCGGTGCGGAGCGGCCAGGAAGACGAACCGCGCGCCCTCTTCTTCCGCGGCCCGAGTCTCCTCTTCAATGGCCGGCATGTCTTTCCGTTCGCGGCGATATAGCACCATCACCTGCGAACCCGCCCGCAGAGCGGTCCGCGCGGAGTCGATCGCGGCATTGCCGCCTCCAATGATGGCGACACGCCGCCCGAGTTGCACGGGTTCGTTCTTTGACACCGCCTCCAGGAACAGCAGTGCCGGATATACGCCCTTCAGTTCCGTCCCCGACAGATACACCCACGATTCCTTCCACGTGCCGATCGCGATAAAGATGGCGTCGTAACTGTCGTCGAGTTCGTTGAGCGAAATATCGAAGCCGACCCGGGTGTTGAACACGAACTTGACCCCGGTCCGGCGAATCAGGTCGATTTCCCGGTCCAGAACCGATTTCGGCAGCCGGTATTCCGGTAGGGCGTAACGCAGCATACCGCCGGGCTCGGCGTTGCCGTCGTATACCGTGACGTCGTGTCCGAGCAGCGCCAGGTAAAACGCCGCGGTCAAACCCGTCGGTCCCGCGCCCGCGATAGCGATTTTGCGGCCCGTGTGTTCCATCCGGCGTCCGGCAATCCGCTCCGCAATCTCCTCGTAGCGTTCGGAACCGTACATCGTGTCGGCAATGTAACGGTGCACGTCGCGCATGTTCACCGATTCGTCGATAGTCTGGCGACGGCACCGGTTGTCGCACGGGTGCTGGCACACGCGGCCCGTCGAGGCCGGCAGCGGGTTGTCCATCACCACCGATTCGAACGCCTCTTCCAGCCGCTGTTCTTTAAACAACTGGAGGAAGCGCGGGATGTTCATGTGCAGCGGACAACTGTTCTCGCAAGGCGACAGCGCGAGTTCCTCACACACGCCCGCGCGGCAGCGATGCGCGAAGATGTGATCCAGAAACTCGTGACGGAAATGACGCATCGTCGTGAGCACCGGATTGGGAGCGCTCTGCCCTAGCCCGCACAGTGAGGAATCGCGAATCATCCGCCCGAGTTCGTCGAGAATGTTCAGGTGCTCCACCGTGGCGTTGCCTTCGGTGAAGGCGTTCAACGTTCGAAGCGCTTTGTTCAAACCGACACGGCAGGGCACGCATTTCCCGCACGATTCCGAGTGAGTGAACTCGACGAAATAGCGGGCAACGTCCACCATGCAGTTGTCTTCATCCATCACCACCATTCCGCCGGAGCCCATGATGGAACCGATCTGGGTGAGGCTTTCGTAATCGACTGGCGTATCGAACATGTCTTGCGGGATGCAGCCGCCCGAAGGTCCGCCTGTCTGGACGGCCTTGATGTACCGGCCGTTCACGCCGCCTTCGCCGATGTCGTAAACGAATGTCTTCAGCGGAGTCCCGAGCGGCATCTCCACCAGCCCCGTGCTGTGGATCTTGCCGACGAGCGAAAAAACCTTCGTGCCCGCGCTCTTCGGACTGCCGGTCTCGGTGAACCACGCGGGGCCGCGGGTAACAATCGGGGCGATGTTGTACCAGGTTTCGACGTTGTTGATGTTCGTCGGCATGCCCCAGAGCCCCTTTTGCGATGGGAACGGCGGCCGCGGGCGAGGCCGGCCCGCTTGCCCCTCCAGAGAGGCGATGAGGGCGGTCTCTTCTCCGCATACGAACGCTCCCGCGCCTTCCACCAGTTCGATGTTGAATTTGAAGCCGCGGCCGAGGATATCGTCGCCCAAGAGACCGTATTCGCGCGCCTGCTCGATGGCCCGGGTCAATCTGTGGACCGCCAGCGGATACTCGGCGCGAACATAAATAATTCCTTCCGTCGCGCCCATCACATAGCCGCCGATGATCATGCCTTCCACGAGCGCATGGGGGTCGCTCTCGATTTCGTTGCGGTTCATGTAGGCGCCGGGATCGCCCTCGTCGGCGTTGCAGATGATGTACTTCCGGTCAGCCTTCGCCTTTGCGAGAAACTCCCATTTGTTGCCGGTCAGGTAGCCTGCGCCGCCGCGCCCGCGCAGCTTGGATGCCTTGATCTGCTCGATGACGATCTCCGGACGGCCGTCGATCAGGACCTTGTACAGCGCCTGGTATCCACCGACCCCGATATATTCCTCGATGTCGTCGGGATTGATAAAACCGCAGTTCCGGAGGACGATCTTCTTCTGACCCTTGAGGAACGGTACCTCATGCCAGTGTGGGATTTCTGGATACCCCGGCCCGTACTTCAAGTGGGCCGTGATATGGTCCCATTCCTCGATCTTGCAGTAGATCAGATCGGGCGGCAGAGTACCCTCTTCCAGGTGATGCAGAATGCGCGAGACATCCCGCGCCTGTACGTGATGCAGTACCGTGAGTGCCCGTCCCGGTACCCGCACGTTGATGAGCGGTTCTTCGGAACAGGGGCCGAAGCAGCCGACGTTCGCGAGAAAGAGAGCGGTGCCGCTGCGTTCGACCGCTTCGGCGAAGGCGTGATAGACACCCTCCGCGCCGTTGCCTCGCCCGCAAGTGCCCATTCCGATAGCAATGCGAGGTACGGGCGGCATCAACTTGGCCAGGCCGGCCTCCCGAGCCTCACTGAACGTACCAATGTCCTGAATGCGCGGCATCTAGTCGGCCTCCTTCTCGAGCGCCCTCACCTCGCGTTCCAGCGTGTGCTCGTTGACGTGGCCGCAGATCCGGTGATCGACTTCGACTACCGGCGCTAAGGCACATTGGCCAAAGCAGGCGACCGTACGCACCGTGAACCTTCCGTCCGGGGTATTGAGAGACAATTTGTCGGCTTCGTTCATGTCGCCGGAATTTCCGGCGCCGTCGAGCCCTAACTCCAACCGCAGGCTCTCGAGCAATTTGCGTGATCCGCGCGTGTGGCACGCGGTACCGCGGCAGATACAAACGGTATGCTCGCCTTGCGGCTGAAGGTTGAAGAGTGCAAAAAAGGTGGCAACGCTGTAAATCTGCGACAGCGGCAGATTCATCTTCGTGCCGATATAGCGCAGTGTTTCTTCGGACAGATACTTGCGCGGATGGTGTTCCTGGACGGCTTCGAGGATGCCGAGCAGTGCGCCTGGGCGGCCTGTTCGGTTAGCGATGACTTCGTCAATGAACGCATGCTCCCTCGCGACGGCCTGATCGAGAGCCAGGGTGTTCTGCATGCCGCTCCTTTCGGTTTCAGACGCTTTTATCTTATTTGGGTGGCTGCGGGTCTGGCAAACGGGCTGATGTTGAATTCTTCGACACTCCACGGCCGCTAATCGTGTCGTCTGTTGTGGGAATCTACTGCGGGCATCCTCGGCAGCGGCTGATCCGACTACCGCTGGCTTGACGAATCATTCCCCCGCGACACGCCGGCTGTTGCGGCCGCCATTGCTAAGGACACCATGGCGGTCGAACAAGTCAGCTTAGTCACCTGCGCGGACCCGCATCGAAGGACTCTGCCTCATGTCTTCCACCACCGCTTGGGTCGCGGCTGCTCCCCTTGTACCAGCAGATGCTTTCCAGCAGGTGCGTCGGTTAAATCGCTAAGTCGGAATCTCCATTTCGAATTGCAGGAGTGGTTAGCTAACTACTTTCCGGCGCAAAATTCGTTTTTTGATATGAACCGAGCACCGGCGCACGGTGTCAGAAATAGCAAATTGCCCGACGGTCGTCCCGCCGGGCAGTCAAGTAATTGATTTTGGTCCACTTCAAAAAGTCGGTTTTTTGCGTTCGGCTAACACCGTTCCGAGGTGGTAGAGATTGTCCGCGATCACGCCCAGTCCGACCCACCTCTTCATACCGGCATCGCCGCGGTAAATACAACGTCGAAGGCCGTGTCGCCGCTTCAACACGCTGATGCGGCCCTCGCAGCCGGTCCGCCATTTCTGGCCTTGTTTGAACCAGCGCTTCTTTTGCTCGCGCTTCCGCTCGGTGCTTTTGGTGGACCGATTCGGGATGCACACCCGCTTCACGCCCTTGTCGTGTGCAGCGGCTTCATTGCTGGCTGAGTAGAATGCGGCATCGCCCGCCACCAGCCGGGGAACGCAGCCCAACTGTTTCTCATGCGCCTGGAGGGCCGGGATCACCAGCTCTGAGTCACTGGGCCGCTTTTCATAGACGGCATAGTCGGTGATGATCTGATTTTCGCTTTCCTGGATTTTGACCAGCTTGCCAAACTCGGTAGGCTTGCTCGCCTTGCCTTTGCGAATGATTTCGGTAGTGGGCTCGAAGATACTCACCAGTTTTTCGGCTACGTGCATATTATCGTCGAAGATCCGCTGTTTGGCTTGCCGCATCACCTGCTGCACCCTCGGCACAAACGTATCCAGTTCTTTTCGCAGTCCTTCCAAAGCGGCCTGCTGCATCACGTCCGCGCATCGTTTCACCCCTTCAACTATCTCGCCGGAAAACCGTTTGGCCTGGCCGACCACGCGGCCTACCGTGGACAGGAGTTTCTCATATCCCTGCTGCAAACGCTCCCGGTTCGGTCCACCTCTGGTGCGCGCTATGCGTCCAATCTCCAGCACGCGGAGCTTCACGCTCCGGCTCCGATCGCGGAGCTTGGCTCCCTGCTGCCCGGCGATCTCTGCGATCCGCTTCATCGCGCGGATCAGAACACGTACCCCGTCACCCAGCAAATTGCTGTCGGTCGGATAGTGGATATTCGTCTCCACTACCGTCGTATCCAGGCGCATTTTGCGCCCCTTCACAACCTGATTTTGTTGGGCAATCTCCACCACGCGTGCATGAATCTTCTCAACCGTCTCGGGCCCCAGCGCCAGTCCCCAGCGGCCCATGGTTTTGCAATCGGGCGCCTTCGCCGCTCCCACGCGCGTGAAATCGCGATACACCAAGTTGGCCCGGACCTCACGCTCCAACACCTCATAGCTCCAGTTGCGGATATGCTTCAGCAGCAGGAGCCGCATCACGATTTCCGCCGGTGTGCCATGGCGTCCGCGCGTGCGGCTCTTGGGATGACGTTTCGCCAGAGCCTCATACACGGTTGCCACCAGTTGCTCGTCTTCCAGCACCTGGTCGGCATGTTTCATCCACTCTTCGCGCAGATCACTTACCTCTTCCGCAATGAGGCCGTCGCCGAAGTGGAGTTGCTGCCGGCGCGCCTCAATCACGGGGAGTCCTCCTCGCGCCGACCGGCGTGCGCGATTGTTTCTCCTGCTGCCACTGTTTGCGTAAGCGGTCGCGGTTCAACTTGGCGAGAGAACAGCCAATCTCCCAAAAGGCCGCAAAGGCTCGTTGAGCTCGACGAGCGGTCTTGGCATGCTCTGGCGGGACGTATAAAGAGCGGCTCTTGCCGTCCTCCCGGTACGTGATGTAAAGGTGCGGTCCATGCAAGCGTTCGGGATCGCGATAACAGATACAACCGGGATTGCCGCAACGGCGAGAGGTCTCCGACAGGCCACCTTGGACCATGGTTTCCGCAGCGCGAAGGAGTCGCTCAATGAGCCGCTGTTGCTGCTTACGCATAACTTACTATTAAGATACGCTTGTCTGTTTTGGCCGTCAAGAAGAAAAACACATGGACTGGCAAAAATGTTTTAGGACGGCACTTTGTACGACCTTGCAGAAACCTGTCGCCTCAGCCGCTCGATCGAAAGGACTTAACCGCTGAATTTTGCGCCGGAAAGTAACTAGTGAGTACAAGCACCAGCCTCGGCGTATCCTTGTGCCGTTTGAAGGCAAGGTCCGTGTAACTGCCCTACTCCTTCAATATCTCGTCTGAGCCTATTCCGTCCACTAGTGATCCGTTCGTCTTGCTTTGCCATACGCCTAGTACCCGAAAGACTGAAGAAAGAGTACTTGACAACCGACATTTGTCGAGTTAACGTCGATGGCGGTTTAAGTTAAACCGCTCTTAAATCCTTCTAACTAGATTCACTTGTCCGTGAATTCGGAGATAGTGTGCACCCAACATCGTCAGTCGTCGCAATTCTCGTGCTCCTTTCGACCGCTGCCTCAGCCCAGCGGCGAGTTGACCCGACTCTGATGTACGAGCGGGTTTACGTCATTCTTCCTCTCGTGGGCAAAGGGACGCTGGATGATCCGATACGGCCCATGTTCATGCCGACCCCAGAGCAGATGAAGCCTGGCGACCGGAGCGGCATCCTGGCATTCCACCATCAGGTTTCGGATGACGGAAAATTTGCCCTGGTGGAGATCGTGGCCCCGGACCGAGCAGCGCTGAAGGATCTTCTGGACCAGGTTCAGGCGCAGCGGGCAAAATCCGCAGATGTCGTGGTATTTGATGCCGGCACGCAGAAACGAGCCGATATAGAAAGAGCATTTCGCGCCAAAAGAAGGACTTTGACATCAGCCGTTTCAAGTTGGTGGTGCCATGATGAACCGGCGTGTGTTTTTAGTCGTGTGCGGCCTAGCTGCCGCGCAGGTTCTGTTAGGTGCATACACTTACTACTACACGGACAACTTTTCAACAATCAACTTGTCCGCATGGAACAGGAATGGAACGTTGACCGTAGGGTCGTCAGGGCTAACTACTACCACGGAGGGGTCTCTTATATCGACGGTCCCGGTCCCTGACCGCACCAGTGATTACGAGTTGAAAGCAACATTGCGATTCCCTTTCTGGTCGGCGAGCGCCGGGAATTTTATCTATTTCTGCGTGCCACGCCCAACGCCATGGTCGGATGGCCGACGACTCAGGGTACAGCATACGTCTTTCGCATCAATCCGACTTACTGGCCTGGGCTTGCTACGCTCTCGAGCTACAAGATGATCAATGGGAGCCTCACGTTGATGGCTAGCCTACAATCAACGTGCATGACCAGATGGTGTTTCGAGCCGTGTCCCGCCTGAATGAACTCCTGATCTATCAAGACAATGCTCTGATTTGGTACGGTTTTGACTCTGACCAGATTGAACCCGGGTCGATCCCTACAGGTAAGGCCGGAGTTGGCGTGGAGTTAGCGCAACCACAGTTCGGCTTTTCCCAAGTACAACTGGGGCCGCTCGACAGAGTCGCACCCAACGCCGTGCCGCAGAACCAAATCGGCGTGTCAGCATTCCAGAACCGGGTAGATTTGCAATGGCCTGCGGTGACGGACGACCCCAACGGGAGTGGTTTGTGGGCTTACCACGTTCTTCGCAATGGGGTGTGGCAGACCGCCCAGGCCGGAACGACATATTCGGACACTGCGGTTGTGCCGGGAACGACCTATAGCTACACGATTCGGCCGAACGACTTTCACATGAACCTCGCGTCTACGACTATAAGCGTAACGACTCCGGGCGCGGGCCAGATCGATCCGAGGCAGACCGGAGTACGGTCCACAGGGACCTACTACGGGGCAATGGGCGAGAACATCGATGTGCAGAGCGGAAATTTGAATTTCACGGTGCCGCTGATGCGAGCGAAAGCGCGGAGCGGATGGTCGGTGCCGTTCAATCTGACGTACAACTCGACGAACTGGCGGAAAGATAACGGAGGATCGTGGAAAATCGGGTATGACGCCGGGTACGGCTTCGGGTGGAAGTTGCAGGCCGGATCAATCATCCCGACCTCCGCCGGTGGGTTGTCGCACTTCATATTCACCGATGCAACGGGGGCCGAATACACGCTGGATCAACACAATGGAACGTTGTGGACATCGCGCGAGAGCATCTATGTCACCTTCGATACTGATACGCGCAGATTGTACTTCAACGACGGTACCTTCTGGGTCATGGGCTGCATATCCGCCACTGCGGAAGCAGATGGTGGAACAATGTATCCGACAGTAATGCAGGACACCAATGGCAACCAAATCGTCGTTCGGTACTACGCGGGCAGCGGCGCGAGCCAAGGAAATACGAGCTCGCGGATCCAGGAGATCGAGGATGTGCGCGCGGTGTACCAGACGTCCGGCCGATACGTAACTTACTCGTTCACGTATGACGGTACCAACCACTTACAATCGATCACGAATATGATCGCGACGAGTGAACGCTATAGCTTCACGCTGGCACCAGTCACGATGTGCTCGCCCTACTATGGCGGCACGTGCGGGTACGGAAGCACTTACCTGTTGTCGGCGATGACAATGACCGGGCTCGGGCTTCAGTACCAGTTCACGACCAGCACTGGCGGAGAACTGACGAAGGTGACGTTTCCGTATGGTGGCTACCTGCGGTACTCGTATAACGACTGGCTGTACGCCAATGACCTGACCCAGCGGTACGTTGGCAAAAGGTGGGTGTCTAAAGACGGAACCAGTGGCGCCGAGAAAATGTACGAGTTTGGGCATGAAGGGCAGGATGGCCAGCACGTGGTCCATGAAGCGACGGCCGTGGAAGATCCGAGCGGGGGCGGGAACAAAACCTGGCGGTTTTCGCAATCCGGGGGGAATATCGGACTGGTAACGAGCCTGGAGCGATGGTCGTATCCGAGTTGGTACCGCGTCCAGACGGATACCTACACCTGGGTGCAGGAATCAACGAGTGGGAACTGGTACATCGGAACCGTGACGACCACGCTCGACGGGCAGCAAAAAAAGAGCGAACAGACGATCGATCAGTTCGGGAATCCGACGCTGTCGAAGATTTATGATTGGAACTCGCTGGCCACGCCGGTGCGGACCTATCAGAACACGTATTGGACGGCGCCAACCGGGACGTATTTGCGAAACGGGGTGTATCAGTCGAAGTTGTCGGTGAACGGAACATCGCCGATGACGCTGGTAACGAACAGCTACGATGGTTATGGAAGCGTGACGGACTTGCCAGGAGTGAGACAGCATGATGCGGCGTATGGGACAGGTTACTTGACGCGGGGGAACGTGACGTCGAGAACGGATCTGGCCGGCTTGACGCAAATGACATACGACATTGGCGGGAACGTGATTTGGACGCAGGGACCGAACGGCGTGCAGGGGACAGCGGGCTATCAGCCGGGAACGAATTTTGCGGCGCCGTCGACGATTACGACGGGCAGCCTGACCGATACCTTCAGTTACTCGGGCTTTTTGGGCTTGACTCAAGACATGGGCCCAAACGGCGATTCGAGTTCTACCATTTATGACACCTACGCACGGCCTTCGACGACGACGTCCAAAACCGGCGCGATCACTTCCTATTCGTATGCGAGCGGCGCGCCGTGGACGGTGACAGCGACGACGAACGGGCGTTGGGTAAAGAAGACGCTGGACGGGTTCGGCCGCGTGGTGAAGGAAGAGGCGGGAACCGGGAGTACAACGCTATCGGTAAAGGAGACAGTGTACGAGGCCTGCGCGTGTTCGCCGATTGGGAAGGTAACGCAGGTATCGATGCCGCACGCCTCGGGAGCGGGCGCGGTGTGGACAACCTACACCTACGATACGCTGGGGCGGACGACGCGAGTGACGAACCCGGATACGAGCCACAAGGATTACGAGTATGTGGCGAACACCGTCAAGGTAACGGACGAAGCCGGGAAGTGGAAGAAGTACTGGATGGACGCGTTGGGGAACCTGACTAAGGTGGAGGAGCCGAAGGTATCGACGGACACGCTGCAGGCGGGGAACTACATCACGACGTACGGCTACGATCTGCTGAATCACCTGACGACGGTGACCATGACACGGGGAGACGGAGCAAACGCAGTAACGCAGACACGGACGTTCAACTATGGGAATCCCCCGGGAGAGTTTCTCTTGAGTGCGACGAATCCCGAAAACGGGACCGTGAGCTACACCTACAATACGGACAAGACGCTGGAGACGAAGACGGATGCGAAGAATCAGCAGACGTATGACAGCTACAAGCGGGTGACCCAGGTGCGGCACTACGCCGGTGGAGTGGAAGACGTGACGGCGCGAGTGGATTACAGTTACGACACGAATCCCTACGATGGGAGTTACTCGCAGTATACAGCGGGGAGACTGACGGCGCGGCAGTACCAGGTGAACGGAATGACGTTCACGGAAATGTACTCGTACACGCAACCCGGACAAGTGACAAAGAAGAAGATGCGGGTGGCGAAGTATTTCGATCGGCCGTATCCGTATCAGGGGATGTGGGCCCAGGCGGAGTTGGAGGGCCGCCAGGAGTACGACAATGAAGGCAGAGTGACAAGGCTGACGTATCCGGCGGCGACAGGCGGCGGAGGGCAGAGTTATGATTACGGCTACGACACGATGGGCCGGTTGAAGACGATGCAGGATCCGAACGATCCATATCATGGATGGATCATTTCGGATGCTACGTACGGGCCGGCGGGCGAGATGTTCACGATGAGTGGAGTAGTGAATGAGACTCGCACTTATAATTCGCGGCTGCAGCTGTCGAGTTTCAACAGCACCACTTACAACTACGGGACGACGGCGAACAACGGACGGCTTGTGAGTGAGACGGCCTCCGGTGAGACGGTGACGTACCAGTACGACGAGTTGAACCGGTTGTTGAAAGCGGAGACGGTGGCGACACCCGGTTGGGGCCAGCAGTTCACGTATGATGCGTTCGGGAATCTGACGGGGAAGTCGGGCACGCCGAACCATGCGGCGGCGCCGACGATGACGTTGGTGGTGAGTCGGGCGACGAACCGGGTGGGTGGGTATACGTACGATGCGAACGGGAATCAGTTGACGACGGCCACGCAGGGCCTGAGTTACGACTTCGAGAACCGGATGGTGGTGTCGAATAACTGGAATAACACGGGGATGAAGTACGGGTACGATCCGGACAACCGGCGGGTGTATGGAGCGAGTTGGAGTTACAACAACGGGACGGGCCAGTACACGTACACGAACCAGTTGGTGTATTACTGGAGCGCGGCGGGTCAGCGGTTGGGGAGTTACGCGCTGACGCTGAGTGCGGGGACACCGCCCAGTGTGCCGCCGAGCGTGGTGCTGACGTGGAGCGGGGACCGGGTGTATTTCGGCGGAAAGTTACTACGCCGCGAAGGTCCGGGGTGGACGGGCGAGGACCGGTTGGGGAGTGTGGGTCAGTATTACCCGTATGGGGAGGCTCGGGGCACGGACCAGGGCCGGTTTGCGACGTATGATCGGGATGCGGGTGGGTTAGATTATGCGGTGAATCGGTGGTATTCGAGTACGCTGGGGCGGTTTACGAGTCCGGATCCGTATCGGGCGAGCGGGGGACCGGCGGATCCGGGGAGTTGGAATCGGTACGCGTATGTCAACGACGATCCCGTTTCATTTCTTGACCCCTTCGGCACAACGACGTGCAAGCTTGACTCGAACGGATGGCTGGTATGTTATGACAGTGTGACTGTCAACGGCAAAGAACCGATCAGGATCACCAACCTGAGCGGCGGTGGAGGTGGAGTTGGCGGACCAAGCCAGATGCTGGGACTGGACCCTAAAACCCCGGCAAATGTCATGGTGGCGCGCAGCTTGGCGCTCGACTTCCAGAGACTCGTGAAGGATGGTATTTATGACGACTGTCAGGGGTTAGTTGCCTTTCTTTCGAGTCTGGCGATAGTGAATGGCAATAACAAGGCATTGTTTATTAGAGGGATCGGACTTCTTGTTCCGTCGGGGATCGCCGCCAATTCGGTTTTGCCGTTTACGACCGGCAATGTAGTCTACCTCAACAGGGGTCAACCTAGCGGCTTCGCCGCCGCATACCAGAACTCAACGCCCGATAATCCAACCACCGGATGGAATGGTGATCAAGCACATCACTGGGCCGCTTTCTTCGAGTTCGGATATGTTCACGGCGGTGGCGTAGTGGGGAATGCGACCGCTGATTTGTACGAGAGCTTTCAATCTCTTTTCGGTCAACTTGGCCCAACAAACGACGGTGACCAGAGACTAGGGGAAGTCGCCGTTCAATTAGGAGCTGAATTGGCGGCAGGAACTATCAATCCGGAGGACGTAGCTGGGCGAGTACAGGAACTATGCAAAAAATAGTCCCGTTTGTTCAGATCTTTGTGGCCTTGACTGTTCTTGCGTGTGCGAACGGTTGTGCTTGGCGGAATACTCTGACAGTCCGGTCCCCGTCGGGTCGCGCTACGGTCGAGATTTGGCAGACTCGGGTCGATCCTTCTTTCGGGACCAGAGTAGATCTGGTTGTTCGGGGCCAGCCGATGGCGGAGTTTCACAGCTATCGAGAAGCACACGTTTCATTTGTCCATGTTTATTGGGCTCCGGATGAATCGTTGGTCGGTGTCCTCGTGACCGGAGGGAACATTTGGACCCTGGCTTGGGACGTCAATACGGGACGCGGCGTGCCCTTCGATCTGATTCGGAAAGAATTCAGCGAATCGCTTCGCCAAGCCTATGCGATACCAGCGAACGTGCCTGACCCGATCGGTTGGGCTACCCTCGGCGAAGCCCAGACCACCTTTCTGCGCCTGCACCCCGAGATGCAGGTGAAGGGAAATCAGTAGGCCTAGATTATGCCATCAATCGGTATTACTCGTCGGCCTGGGGGAGGTTTACGAGTCCGGATCCGTATGTCGCGAGTGCATCGCCGAGGAATCCTCAGACCTGGAACCGTTACGGGTATGTTCATGGCGATCCGGTAAACTACTACGACCCGAGTGGCAAAGACGAGACAGCATCTTCGAATCCGTGGATTTGGTGCCCCGCGCTCGACACGGTGGTTTGTCCGGCGTCAATTACTTTTCCCGATCAACGACAACTATTTTTCCCTATCGACGACAATTACAAGCTTTACGAACTGACTTCGCCCACCTACACTGTGTCTGACCGGGGCGGAGGGTAAGGCTCTGCAGGGATGCAACCTGAGCGCCGACTCCGGGGCCAGACCAGGGCGGGAGGCGGCGTTAGCCGCCGGCCCGCCGGTTTTGATTTTGCTTGGACAGCCTGGGATGGCAGAATCGCGGTAAATCCCGGAGGTCTGGAGGCGGAGCCTCCAGTTCCACAATGCGCTTTGCCTTTTGTCTTCCGCCATCATTGTTCGTCCGCCTTTTTCTTCTTCGCCTGTTCCATTCGATAGCTGGGAATGTTCAGTTCCAGGATCACGCTGTGATGGACGAGGCGGTCAATCGCCGCCGCCGTCGTCATAGGGTCCTTGAAAATCGCCTCCCATTTGGAGAACGGGAGGTTCGAAGAGATCAGCACGCTGCCGCGTTCGTAACGTTCCGCCAACAGCGTGAATAGCACCTCCATCTCGTCGCGGCTTTGCTGCACATATCCCAGATCGTCGATGACGAGCGCCTCGTAGTACGCCAACTTGCGAATCGCGCGGCTCAGCCGTAGTTCGTTCTTGGCCAGCAGGAGATCCTGCACCAAACGGGTGCATGTGGTGAAAGCTGCCCGGCGTCCGGCGCGAATCAGTTCCTGAGCCAGAGCAGCTAGCAGATGCGTCTTGCCGCTCCCAGGATTCCCGAACTGCGGATTCCGAGCCATGAAAATCATCATTCCGAGCTGAAGAAAATCATCGATCCGAAGTGAACGCGATTGTGTATTCCGAGCTGATGACGATCAAGAATCGCCTCCACCTCGGAACGCGTGATCGCGTTGACCTCGGAATGGGTGATCGCGATCGCCTCGGAATCCGGGAGGCGCTGGACATCAAACAAGGTAGGCTGATTCTGTTTCGAACAAAGGAGAATCAGCTTGCCGGAACAGGCTCTGTCCATGCGCAAGATCCGCGAGGTCCTGCGACTGTCCGCTCTGGGGCTGGCCCAGCACCAGATCGCCCGCAGTTGCTCGATCGTCCAAAGCACCGTCCACAAGTACCTCAAGCTGGCCGAGGCCGCCCAGATAGGCTGGCCGCTGCCGGAAAACCTCACCGACCGTCAACTGGATGAACTCCTGTTCGGCAAACGGGCCGCCCCGCCCAGCCGCCGGAGCCATCCGGCGCCAGACTTTCCGGCCATCCGCAAGGAACTGGAAACCCACAAGGACCTTACACTCGAGCTGGTCTGGCGCGAGTACAAACAAGCGCAGCCCGACGGATACCGGTATTCGCGTTTCTGCGATCTGTACCGCGAATGGTGCGGCGCTCAGAAGCTCACACTCCGTCAGCAGCACACTCCCGGCGAGAAGCTATTCGTCGATTACGCTGGCGCCACAATCCCCATTCACAACCGCGAAACCGGCGAAATCCATCCGGCTTCTGTCTTCGTCGCCGCCCTGGGGTACAGCAGTTACACCTTCGCCGAGGCCACCTGGAGCCAGGAACTGCCTTGCTGGATCGCCTCCCACATCCACGCCTTCGAGTACTTCGGCGGTGTGCCTGCCATCCTAACTCCGGACAACCTGAAAAGCGGAGTTCACAAGGCCAGCCGCTATGAACCGGATCTGAACCCCACCTACAACGACATGGCCGCCCACTATCAGGTGGCGGTTCTTCCCGCCCGTCCGAGAAAACCACGGGACAAGGCGGTCGTGGAGAATGCCGTTCAAGTGGTCCAGCGCTGGATCGTTGCCGCCCTGCGCAAACGCACTTTCTTCGGCCTGCATGAGTTGAATCTGGCCATTGCCGAACTGCTGACCGCGCTCAACAACAAACCGTTCCGCAAACGCGAAGGTACACGGACCAGTCAGTTTGCCGCTTTTGACAAGCCGGCGTTGCGGCCCCTTCCCGCCGAACGCTACGAGATCGGTGAGTGGCGCAAACTGAAGGTCGATCTGGACTACCATGTCTCGCCTGACGGCCACTTCTACAGCGTCCCTTACCAACTGACCGGCAAGCAGGTCGACATTCGTCTCACCGCGACGGCCGTTGAAGTCTTTCATGAGGGACTGCGTGTGTCCAGCCATGCGCGCAGCTATGTGCGCGACCGGGCCACTACAGTTACCGAACACCAACCGAAAGCTCACCGCCAGTACCTGGAATGGACTCCCTCGCGGCTGCTCAACTGGGCCGGCTCTGCGGGTCCCCATACCGCCGAGCTATTCCACCAGATCTTGGTTACCAAACCGCATCCCGAGGTCGGCTATCGTTGCTGTCTCGGTCTGGTCCGGCTCGGCGAGAAACACACCATCGCCCGGCTGGAAGCGGCCGCGGCCCGCGCCCTTCACTATGGCGCCTACTCGTTGGCTCATGTTGAATCGATCCTGAAGCACCATCTCGAAAACGAGCCGCTTCCGGACACCACGCCACCTTTGCCGCCGGTTCTCGAACACTCCAACATCCGCGGTGCAGCGTACTTCAACTCCATTCAATGAGGCCCTCCCATGCTCAACCAACAAACCATACATAAACTCCTCGTCATGCGTCTGAACGGAATGGCCGACGCGTTCCGTCAACAACTCGAGCAACCCGGCCTTGCGAGCCTCAGCTTCGAAGAACGTTTCGGTCTGCTGGTGGACCGCCAGTGGGACTGGAAGGAGAATCGCGCATTGGCACGCCGCCTGCGCAATTCCAAGCTGCGGACCACCGCCTCGGTGGAAGATATCGATTACCAGAAGCCGCGCGGACTGAACCGCTCACTCCTGCGCAGCCTGGCGTCGGAATCCGAATGGGTCAAGCAGCATCTCAATATCCTGCTCACCGGCGCCACCGGCCTGGGAAAGAGCTGGCTCGCTGCGGCCCTGGCGCACAAGGCCTGCCGCGACGGCTACACGGTCTACTACGCCCGCGCATCACAATTATTCCGCGAACTCGCGCTGGCTCACGCCGACGGCAGTTTCAGCCGCTTCCCAGGCTGGCGCTCACCGACGTGCTGGTGGTCGACGACTTCTGCATGTCGCCGCTCAGCGAAATCGAACGCCGCGACTTCCTGGAGATCTGTGACCACCGCTATCAGACCCACTCCACCGTCCTCACCTCTCAGGTCCCGGTGCTCGATTGGCACACCCAGATCGGCGATCCGACGGCCGCTGACAGCATCCTCGACCGCCTGGTGCATAACTCACACCGCATCGAGCTGACTGGCGAATCCATGCGCAAGAACCGGAGCGGCAAGGAGACGGTATGAACGAAGGCGATCTCAAATTGAAACATCCCAGCGGGTTCTTTGCCGCCGGAACCGAAGTGCGCGACGCCATCGCGCTGCTGTCAGACGGCGGGTTCAAAGTATTCGTCTACGTCTGTCTCCATGCCGACCGGCGCACCGCTCAACTTCGTTTTCGGATGGCTGAACTGGCCAAGGCCGTCGGGCACAGCACGCGCTCCTTAACGACTTACCTGGATGAACTGAATCGCATCGAGGTGGCTGCGGTGTACCGCGCCTCCAACCAGCACGAACTCGGACGCATCGAGATCCGGGACCGCTTCTGGCCGTATCAGAAGGAGTCTGGCGATTCCACGGTGGATCCGGAGCAGGCGCAGTATGTAGCACGGGTGCGCGCCTGGTTCCTCGAACAGGCGTGCGTAACCTCGGTGTTCGGAGCAGCCGACGAGAGACTGGCGGGTGAGTGGTATCGGACGGGGATCTCGATCGACGTGGTTGGCCGGGCGCTGCTGTTAGGTTGCGCGCGAAAGTACGTCGCGCTATTCAATCACCAGGGCGGCTCGCCGCTGACCAGCCTGCATTACTTCTCGGACATCGTCGAGGAGACCGCCGCCATGGAACTCAATCTGAACTACTGGCGATATCTCGCGGCGCGCGTCAAAAAGATGGATACCCAGTGGCGTGCTCAAGCAAACTTTGCGCGACCAGCGGAGCCAAAAACGGCAGAAACGAAATAATGCTGCCCTGTTTCCCCCTCCTTCTTGACCCATGACGATCACCTGCTCCACAATGCTTTCGACAGCGTCTCCCGGCCAAGCGGTGATCGTCATCAGTTCGGAATGAATGATTTTCTTCATCGGAATCCGCATCTCGACCACGGAGTTATACACGCGCGTATCGATCAACTTACTCAAACAGGTGTACTCGGCGACGCATCCGGCCGCCCATCTCAAACAGCCCGGTGCGCCGGCGGTGGCAAAGGATGCTGAGGCTAGCGGAACTGCTTTCTACTTTAGCCGCCGAATCGGAAGAGGAGGGCGACGAACATGAGTAGCGTGCCGCGCGAGCTTCGTTCGGAACTGATCTACGCCGCCGCGGCCGTCAATGCCTGGCTGCGTGGGATGCCGTGGCGAAGCTTGCGCTGCACTATCGCTATGAGCCGGTCACGGCGCTGCATCTCATCCGGCGGTGTTGCGAGCAGTACGGCGAAACGAATCTGGCGGCGTGGGTGCCAGCGAACGTGCTCCGAGCGGCTATGATCGAAGATATGGCGCAGGTCCACATGACGGAAGCGGAAGTGACCAGAGACTTCGCGGCGGTGCTCGAGAAACTCCGGCAAGGCGCCGAGGTTGTGGTAGAGCAGAACCACCGACCCGTAGCCGTCATCACGCCGGTCAAAGGTCCCGGCCGCCCCATCGATGAGTGCATTGCGCTCGCGAAAGCGCACGGCTCGGGCGCAACCCTGGATGAGGATTTTGCGCACGATCTGGAAGAGGTCATTGCCCAACGCAAGCCGCTCGATGCACCGGTATGGGACTGATCCTCGATTCGAGCGTAATTATCGCAAGAGAGCGTAAGAACGTATCCGTCGCGGATCTGTTAACCGACATTCGCGCCAGTGTGGGAGCGGAGCCTATCGCGCTTTCGACGGTGAGCGTCATCGAGTTGGAGCATGGTGTCTGGAGGGCCAAGGACGAGGCTCAGGCCGAGCGCCGGCGCATGTTTCTCGAGGACTTGTTTGCCGCGGTTCCATGCCATCCGCTGACGTTCGAGATCGCGCGACGCGCGGCCCGCATAGATGGTGAGGCGAGACGGCAAGGTACAGTGATTCCGTTTCAGGACCTGGTCATCGGCGTTACCGCACTGGCATTCGACTACGCCGTGGTGACGCACAATATCCGCCACTTCCAAATGATTCCCGGCCTGGTCGTCAAGCAACTCTAAAAAGCTCCCCCGTGCGCTAACGCCCCCTCGATGAGGGGGCTGCGCGAACCCTGCCCTCGCAGAGGCGTTGGCTGTGTCTGCCGCCTCCTCGCCTCAGTGTACGGCCCGGTCAAGGGTACAGGCTTCGCCCGCGGATCTCGCTCGCCGGCTCCCTCGACCGCGCCCTTGACTTCGGACCGTCCCCAGGGCCGCAAGGAGGCAGACACACATGGACGGTACCGAACGCATCGTCATCGCGTCCCAACTCAGTCATGAAGCCGCGCTCGCTTGCGCGGAGGAAGAGGGATCCGAGCTCGTACGGATCGAACTCGATAGCGATGATGGCACCTGGTTCGTCACCGATGTCGTATTCGATGACGACGATGAATGAAACATCGCGGCGGGGCGCAGAGTCCCGCCGTTGTTTCTCCTCTGAGGTAGCCAAGGAGCGCGGCTCGCTCCCGCTCGCCGCGATCACCCGGCGACTCACTCCCGTTCGCGCCGCAGTTCAACTGGGCGGCGCCGGTCGCTGTGGCTCCCTCGTCCGCGCCGCCTGTTCCGCGCTCCCGCGCGGTTGCGCTTGATAGCTCGCTCGCGCTCGCGATCGTGAATCGCCCCCTCCGCCCCCTCGCGGGGGAACCGCCCCGCAGAGCCGCCCCCCGCCGCAGGTTCCCCCCTCTGGACACCCCCCTCCTTGGCGCCCCCCATTTTTCGGAATCCCCAGAGGGGGGAACCAGCTCCCGCTCCGGCCGCTTGGCTTCGCCGGTGGCTCGCCTCCGGATGCGGCCTCCGCGATGGGGGGCCGGCGCCTTCACCACGGACCCCGGTTCGCCCTGACGGGTGCGGGGCGTTCCGCCGCTCCCTCGGCGGTGGTCTTGGTGGCTCGCTCGCGCTCGCGTTCCTGCTCGCCCCCCGCCCCCTCACGGGGGAGTTCGGCGCATGCCGCCGCTGCCGCGCCGCCCTGCTCCTGTCTGGGTCACCGGGCAGGCCTGGCCGCCCGCCACGCTTGGCCGCGTGCCCGGCGTCTGCGGCCTAACCGCGCGGCAAGGTGCACGGCCCCCTTCCCCTCGCCTCTTACCCTTCCGCAACGGTCCTCGCCGTCCAGGGTCCGCTGCGCCGCTCGCGCGCCCTGGACCGCTCCGGGCCGTTGCAACTGAAACCGATCTATCAGGAGGGAAAGGGGGCCTGTGTGCGGGGCTCGGCGTGGCGTTCACGCCGTTCGCAAATATCGCCATCTCTCGGCCGGCCAACTACTTCAATGCGAATCGGACTGTCGCCTCCGCGAGCCTCGACCGGTCATCACGATACACTCAGAGCAGAGAGAAGCCGGCATGGAACCAACGGCCACAGCCAGCTACGATTCATCGCTCCCGCCCGTTTTTTCTTTAGCCGCTTTCAGTGAAATCGGCGAAACGAACCCAAACGGCGCTGGCAACAATAGCTCCGCTGCGAAACGAAGCCATTCCCAGAACCGGACACCGTTGCCAGAAACTCGCGTCTGGGGTCCAGCGCCGGAAAACGAAACCACTGTCAGCCCACCAGCCTGGTTATCTTCAACCAGGCGTTGGGGATCCGAGTACTTTTACGACAAAACGCCAGTGGGCCGACTAGTCGGTCTAGATTATGCGGTGAACCGTTTGTATTCGAGTATGTTCGGGAGGTTCACGAGTCCGGATCCGTATCAAGCGAGTGGGGGACCGGGCGATCCAGAGAGTTGGAATCGGTATCCGTATGTTAAGGGAGATCCAGTTGGGTTCTTTGATCCGGCAGGTCTGCAGGCCCGAGCGCCGGTCCCTGGCTATTGCTCCGCGGAATTCAGCTATGAGGACTGCGGTGGCGATCCTCTGTTCTGGGATGGCGGTGTCGGTGGCGGGGGAGGTGGTGGTGACGGCGACCGTTTCGGAGATGGATATGCGATTGCCCAGCAGCAGGGATACGTGCCCGGTATGCCCGCGGACATGTGGGTTTCACTCCAGCAGTACAATCAGACGGTTCTCGCCAACTGGATGATCTCGAACCCGGGTGCGATGACTTGGCCTGGATGGGGCCCGTGGGTGATCACGATCCCAAATGTGAATCCGTTTTATATTCTCCTTGCTGCGCTGCTTATCCAGGATGGCAGCAGCCCATCATCCGGCAGATGGCACTGCGCCGCAACGTGCAATGTCCAATGCCAGGCCGGCTGCCCTCTGCAGATCGATCGAATCTCGGGTGAGGGATGGGGCCCCGATGAAGCAATTGCGAGCAACAATGCGCAGGTCGCAGCAAACAACAACCTCGCCCAAGCGATGGCTCGCGCGTACGCTGCGGTCGGGGGCCGAAAGCCCGGCGATCCCGGCTGTTATAAGCGGCACTGTCAATCTCGATGTGAGAAACGTTGAGCCTTGTATGACCCAGTCCATCACACTCCATGAGTTACATGCCGTTTACGAGACGAGCGAGATAGCATGGTCCGGCGAGGGCGAGCCGTTTCGCTTCAGAATAGAGGTGTTCCGAAACATCAGCAAAGTCCCGACGAAGTTTTATGGAAGAATCTATCGACGCGAGCACTTCCGAATTCAGCCGACGTTTCCACAGATCGGCGGTGAACCAAAGCTCCCCTCATACGATAAACTCATCTCAGTTGAAGATGAGTTTCTTATCGATTGGGACTCCAGCGAGAGTGATTCGCCAGACGAGTGTCTGCGCAGGGTCTGCACACGTATCGAGGAGGTGCTCGGCGTACGGATACTCGCGGGCTCGTGCTGAGAGTCTTGACCTCAGATAGTTGTCGGTGGGACTATTCGCTAATCGGTGAAAGACGTACCGCCCGCGTAGATTACAGTTACGACACGAATCCGTATGATGGAAGTTACTCGCAGTATGCGGCGGGAGATTGACGGCGCGGCAGTACCAGGTGAACGGGGTGACGTTAACGAAATGTACTCGTACACGCAGCCCGGACAGGTGACAAAGAAGAAGATGCGGGTGGCGAAGTATTTCGATCGGCCGTATCCGTATCAGGGGATGTGGGCCCAGGCGGAGTTGGAGGGCCGCCAGGAGTACGACAATGAAGGCAGAGTGACAAGGCTGACGTATCCGGCGGCGACAGGCGGCGGAGGGCAGAGTTATGATTACGGCTACGACACGATGGGCCGGTTGAAGACGATGCAGGATCCGAACGATCCATATCATGGATGGATCATTTCGGATGCTACGTACGGGCCGGCGGGCGAGATGTTCACGATGAGTGGAGTAGTGAATGAGACTCGCACTTATAATTCGCGGCTGCAGCTGTCGAGTTTCAACAGCACCACTTACAACTACGGGACGACGGCGAACAACGGACGGCTTGTGAGTGAGACGGCCTCCGGTGAGACGGTGACGTACCAGTACGACGAGTTGAACCGGTTGTTGAAAGCGGAGACGGTGGCGACACCCGGTTGGGGCCAGCAGTTCACGTATGATGCGTTCGGGAATCTGACGGGGAAGTCGGGCACGCCGAACCATGCGGCGGCGCCGACGATGACGTTGGTGGTGAGTCGGGCGACGAACCGGGTGGGTGGGTATACGTACGATGCGAACGGGAATCAGTTGACGACGGCCACGCAGGGCCTGAGTTACGACTTCGAGAACCGGATGGTGGCGTCGGATAACTGGAACAACACAGGGACGAAGTACGGGTACGATCCCGATAACCGGCGAGTGTATGGAGCGAATTGGAGTTACAACAGCGGCACGGGCCAGTACACGTACACGAACCAGTTGGTGTATTACTGGAGCGCGGCAGGTCAGCGATTGGGGAGTTATGCGCTGACGCTGAGTGCAGGGACACCGCCGAGTGTGCCTCCGAGCGTGGTGCTGACGTGGAGCGGGGACCGGGTGTATTTCGGCGGGAAGTTACTGCGGCGGGAAGGTCCGGCGTGGACCGGTGAGGATCGGTTGGGGAGTGTGGGTCAGTATTACCCGTACGGGGAGGCTCGGGGAACAGACCAGGGCCGGTTCGCGACGTATGATCGGGATGCGGGTGGTCTAGATTATGCCATCAATCGGTATTACTCGTCTGCCTGGGGGCGGTTTACCAGTCCGGATCCGTATGTCGCGAGTGCATCGCCGAGGAATCCTCAGACCTGGAACCGTTACGGGTATGTTCATGGCGATCCGGTAAACTACTACGACCCGAGTGGCAAAGACGAGACAGCATCTTCGAATCCGTGGATTTGGTGCCCCGCGCTCGACACGGTGGTTCCCGAATCGTTATGTGACTTGGCCAGTCCAGGCCCGTCCATCTCACCTTATCCCAACGCGCCAGCACCCGCGCCAGATCCACCTCCGGATAACTCGAATCATCCCAGCATTGCACCTGGGGATCACCGCGCAGCGAAAAAGGGAATGATGGAGAGTCAACAGCTACTCAGTGCCAATTGCGCAAAGGTGATAACTGGAGCCGGAAGTACGTTAGGTGGCCAAGCGGCACTCGGAGCGAAAGTCAACGCTGTTACGTTTTACGACGGGACTGAAGATCTGAACATGAACTTGGCTGGTGGAAGGACAAATATTTCTTTCGCCGACTATCACAACATGTACCCGAGCCTGAGTGCCACAACATTGACCAACAGTCGGGGAGTCCCGACTGCGAATGTCGTCCTATGGGCTGACTTCTATGGCGCTGTGGATCGAGGCCACCCCACCCCTTATACCGAACAGTTGTGGACGTTGTTTCATGAATTGATCCACATCTATTCTCAGAAAGGGGATGAACGAGCGGTTAGAGACTGGAACATAGAGGTCAGGCCCGGTGAAAATGCAAGCCAAGCCTTCGACCGGTGGCTACGCCGGGACTGTAAGAACTAACCATGCCGAAAGCCGCGATGCGAACAGTAGTTTTTCTTCTCGCTGCGTTGGGCGCAGGGTACGTAGGTGGTTGGCTGACTAATCAGGTCGAGCAGAGACCACACATCCCCGCCTCGATTAGAGCACAGAGGTTCGAACTCATGGACTCCGCTGGAACGGTTCGTGGGAGGTGGTTTTTGGACCCAGTTGCGAAAGGTGTGCGATTTTGTCTTTACCCAAGCGATGATATCTGCAAGCTAGAAATCTTCGCCAAGGAGGACGGTGCGTATGTTGCAATTCGTCGGAATAAGGGTTCGGTCGACGCCAGCTTGGGCAGTTTGAACGGACGCTCTACGCTAAATATGCGAGATGATCGGTCCGGTGCGCGTCTTGTCCTTGGTTACCGGCCAGGAGATATTCCGAACACTGACGACTACAGCTGGGCATTAAGCTTTCTGAGGGGTTCGTTTGACACGTGGGCGGCCATTGGGACGAGCCCTGATCCGGCGACGGGAAAAGTCGCTGGATTCATTGCTCTGACTGATGAGAGCGGAAAGACTGTGTATCTGCCAAATAAGCATTAGGCCCTCTATAGGGCGTACGGCGGTGACGATCCGATAAACAGAAACGATCCCTCAGGCCTGTGTACCGTAATGGCCGCGGGAATCAATATGGATCCCGGTGGACTGTTTTCGGAACAAGCGACTACACTGGGTGCTGTGAGCGCGTTTCCGTATAGCGGAGAAGACAAGCTTGTTTCAATAGGAAGCGTGCTCAGTCAAGTTGCTTTCGGACCGAATGATTCGACTCAGGCCGTTATTAGAGCGCTGCATGACGCTCTTGCTGGCAGCTCCGGTACTCTCGACATCATCGCGTATAGTGGGGGAGCCCAGGCTTTCAACACAGCGATGAGCGATCCGAGTTTCACTGCGACCGACATCGCAAGAATCGGGACTGTTCTGTATATAGCTCCGGGCGGAAGCGGTCCTTTGTGGACGACTGGGAATCCCGCGAACACTACTGTACTTACAGGACCTGGCTGGGAAAACCAGGGCGCGGGCTTCGACGTGGCGATCACGGCGGGAACCAATCGAATCAACACGACTTGTTCGCATACTGATTACGCCTGTTGGTTTGCGGCAGCTGCAAGCCAGTTGTCAGCAATGGCAGGGCACGGCCCCTGTGGAAATCGAGATACATTTCTACGAGGAGGAGAAAGGCTGATCCCTTCCGGTGTGACCGGCGGTGCCATAGGTGGGCGAATCGATAACTATTCCGGCGGGTGGATGTATTGGTCTCCAGTTTACGTTGGCCTCTGAGGGTGTCTCTTTCGGACCAGGGCAGTGGATTTGGTGGTCTGTCGCAAGGCCACCCAAGAAGTTCGTGTTGTGAAGCCAATCACCCGCTTGGGTGTTCTTGCGAGTTGGGCGATGCCGCAAGCGTGCACCTCTTGGCCAATAATGAGGCCGACTTCTTGAGACAGATCACGAATGGGCACTGGAAGGAATGGTTGACGAGTGTCGTCATCATCGGCGGGCCGATATGAGAGACATCTTAAGTTGGGCTGCACAACAATGTGGTGTTCCACTATTTGCTCTGGCGTGGGCAATCGTAACCCCTAGCCTTCTTCAACATGCAACTGAGGGGCTCATGGGTTCGAAACTCCGAATCATCCAATCTATCTGGGAACTGGTCGGAGTGGGGGGGGTTGGGTTTGGACTGGGACTGGCTGCACAACGACTGTACCCAACATTCGCACGAAGTGGTAAGTGGATATGGATACTTCCGATGGTTACTGTGTGCTTCATGTTCTGGCAGGATCTACGGGAGTTCCCATTGCATCAGGTCGTTTCGGAATTTCTGGGCATCTGGAGCAGCGGGGAGAGCGGGCTTGCAGGGGTTTTGTTCACGTTTCCAGCGTGGTCGTCACTATCGTATTCGCTCGCCATATATCTCGCGGAAATCGTTTGGCGTAAGCCGGGATCGAGAAGAAATAGTCAGGCAAGAGACGGAAACGCTTGTGCGTAAAACTTGATCCGCAAGAGCGAGTGGGCTGACTGTAGGATCCCGGACCACCTCAACCTTCTCGCTCCCCGACCTCCTAACTGGCACTCTTCAGACCTTTGAGCATGGTATCGATCGTCTTGAGCACCGTCTGTTGCTGGTGTGAGGGCAGCGACTCGATGATCTCCAGCCGGCGCAGAACCTTGCGGCTCGGCTTGAGTGGACGGCGTTTGCCCTTGCCCGGCTGCAGCAGTTCGTCCGTAGTCACTTCTAGCGCACGGGCAAACCGCACTGCCATCTCCGCCGTCAACCGCAACTTGCCCGTCTCGTAATCCGACACCAGGGCCTGAATGATCCCGATGCGCTCGGCCAGTTCGATCTGCGAGTAACCCCGCTCCTTCCGCAATCGGGCGATGCGGTCCCCCAACTGTTCTTCAACTCCTTCCAGGGGCGGCAATTTCAGTCTGGAGACGCGCGGCATAGCACAGCCAGTGTAAAGCCGGAATCCGGACCAGTCGGCATACGCACTTCACATCCACAGTATCACACTGTAGTTTTGAACGAAGTGTGAAACTGCAGGTTTTTCGCTCCATCCCCTTGACAGGTTTTTCGGGAAACAGCGAGAGAGGAGACCACATAAAATGGCCCGCATCCCCGAGGAAGAAATCGCCCGCCTGAAACAGGAGGTGTCGCTCGAACGCCTGGCCGAAGGACGCGGCGTGAAACTCCAACGCCATGGCGCCGACCTGCTCGGCCTGTGCCCCTTCCACGACGACCACTCGCCGAGCCTCGTCATCAGCCCCAAACAGAATCTCTGGCACTGCCTCGGCGCCTGCCAGACCGGGGGCACCGTCATCGACTGGGTCATGCGCGCGCAAGGCGTCAGCTTCCGTCACGCCGTCGAACTCCTCCGCGCCGACCATCCCTCGCTGTTCACCGCCGGCCCCGGCCCGCAACCGGTGAAGCGTACCACCATCACCGAACTCCCGCCGCCCATCGATCGCGATGCCGATGACCAGCGGTTACTCCAACAGGTCGCCGCCTTCTATCACGAGACGCTCAAGCAACGCCCGAAGCCCTGGCCTACCTGAAGAAGCGCGGCCTCGAATCGGAAGAGATGCTCAAGCGCTTCCAACCCGGTTACGCGAACCGCACCCTCGGCTACCGCCTGCCCGCCTCCAATCGCGCGACCGGCGCAGAGATGCGTGGCCGCCTGCAGAAGCTCGGCATCTTGCGGGACACCGGCCACGAACACATGAACGGGTCGCTGGTGATTCCGATAGTAAGTCCATCGGGCGAAGTTATGCAGATGTACGGGCGCAAGATACTCGACAACTTACGGCCCGGCACGCCCCCGCACTTATACCTGCCCGGCCCGCACCGCGGCGTGTGGAACGAAGCGGCGCTCGAAGCCTCGAAAGAAATCATCCTGTGCGAAGTCGACGCGCTGACCTTCTGGTGCGCGGGCTTCCGCAATGTCACCGCCAGCTACGGCATCAACGGCTTCACTGACGACCACCGCGCGGCCTTCCGCCAGCACGGCACCGAGCGCGTGATGATCGCCCACGAGCGCGATGAGGCCGGCGAGAAAGCGGCCCTGTCGCTCGCCGAAGAGCTCCTGGCGATGGGCATCGAATGCTTCCGCATCCTGTTTCCCAAGGGCATGGATGCGAACGAGTACGCATTGAAAGGACAGAGCCTCGGCCAACTCATCCACCAGGCGCAGTGGCTTGGCAAGGGCAAGGCTCCGGAGCGCCCGCACGTGGAAGTGATCCCGGCGGAACCGGCGGCGAAAGAAGAACCCGCGCCTCCTTTAGCTGCCGCCTCCGACGTGCCCACCGAGATCCGGCCCCAGGAAGTCATCGTCACTCTCGGCGACCGCCGTTATCGCGTGCGCGGCGTGGCTAAGAATCTCAGCTACGAAGTGCTGAAGGTGAACCTGCTGGCCTCGCGCGCTGACGGTTTCCACGTGGACACCTTCAACCTGTACACGGCCCACCAGCGCGCCGCATTCATCAAACAAGCAGCCCTCGAAATGTCGTTGAAGGAGGACGTCGTCAAGCGCGACCTGAGACAGGTGTTGCGCAAGCTCGAAGAGTTGCAAGACGAGCAGATCCGCGAAGCGCTGAAGCCGAAGCAGTCCGGAAAGGCCATGGACGGGGAAGAACGCGCCGCGGCGCTCGAACTGCTGCGCGATCCGAACCTGCTCGATCGCGTGCTCGCCGATCTCGCGCGCTGCGGCGTGGTCGGCGAAGAGATCAACAAGAAGGTGGCCTACCTGGCCGCGGTATCGCGGCTGCTCGATGCCCCGCTGGCGGTGATCGTGCAATCCAGTTCCGCCGCCGGCAAGAGTTCGCTGATGGAAGCGGTGCTCGCGCTGATGCCGGAAGAGCAACGCGTCGAGTACTCCGCCATGACCGGACAATCGTTGTTCTACATGGGGGAAACGGATCTCAAAAACAAGATTCTGGCCATTGTCGAAGAGGAAGGGGTACAGCGCGCGGCCTATGCGCTGAAGCTGTTGCAGAGCGAAGGCGTGCTCACCATCGCATCCACGGGCAAGGACGCTTCCACCGGCAAGCTGGTCACGCATCAGTACCGCGTCGAAGGCCCGGTGATGATCTTTCTCACCACAACCGCCATCGAGATCGATGAGGGGCTGTTGAACCGTTGCCTGGTGCTGAGCGTCGACGAGGACCGCGAACAGACGCGCGCCATCCACCGCATACAGCGCCAGGCACAGACGCTCGAAGGCCTGCTGGCCAAGCGCGAGCGGCAGCGCATCGTGACTCTGCATCGTAACGCGCAACGGTTGTTGAAGCGCCCATGGCCGTGGTGAACCCCTACGCGCACGAACTCACGTTCCCCGACGGGCTGACACGCACGGGGCGCGATCACATGAAGTTCCTCGCCTTGATCCGCGCCACTACGCTGCTGTATCAATTCCAGCGCCCGGTGAAGAGCGTGACCGACGCCGGCAACATCGTCGAGTACATCGAGTCCACGCGCGAAGATGTGGAACTGGCCGGGACGCTGATCACCGAGGTGCTGGGCCGCTCGCTCGATGAACTGCCGCCGCAGACCCGCCGGCTACTGCTGCTGGTGGACGGGATGGTGAGCGAGCAATGCCAGCGGCTAAAGATGGAACGTACCGATTACGTTTCAGCCGGCGCGACGTGCGGCGCCACACACGATGGAGCGACGCGCAGCTCAAGCGCCACTTGCAAAAGCTCGAAGAACTCGAATATCTGATCGTGCATCGCGGGGGCCGCGGCCAGAGCTTCGTGTATGAGTTGTACTTCGAATGCCCGGCCGATCCGAGTCAGACCTTCCTGGCTGCCGGGTTCCGCTACGACGGAAAGAAGTACGGGCCGGAGAGCGGGAAGGACGGGCCAGGTACGGCCCAAGTACGGGGGATGTCCGGGGCGGGTGCGAGCGCTCCGGAGCCAATGAATACGGACTCGCGGAACGGTTTTCATGAGATTCCCCGAAGACACATAGATACCGGGGCGAGTGCCGCACCCGGCATCGTAGCCGCAGTCATGGAGGGCTGAGCCATTGCACAACCGCTCGATCCCATGCAAGCTTTGATGGCCCAGTATCTCGACTGGATCGCCTCTCATCACTTCTCCGAGGACACGGTCATCACCCGGCGTTCCTATCTCGAATACTTCCATGCCTGGTGCCGCGAGCGCGGCCTGGAGCACCCGTCCGAAATCACCCGGCCGATTCTCGAACGCTATCAGCGCTGGCTGTATCACTACCGCAAGAAGAATGGCCAGGCGCTCAGCGTGCGCACGCAGCACACGCGCTTGCGGACCATCAAGAGCTTCTTCCGGTGGCTGACACGACAAAACCACCTGCTGCACAGTCCGGCTTCCGAGATCGTGCTGCCGCGCATGGAGAACCGCTTGCCCAAGTACGTGCTGAACGCCGGGGAGGTGGAGCAGGTGATCCGGCAGCCGGACGTCACGCGGCCTGAAGGCCTGCGCGATCGCGCCATTCTGGAGACGCTCTACTCGACGGGCATGCGCCGCATGGAGCTGGCGAATCTGAAGGTGTACGATATCGACGCCGAGCGCGGTACGGTCACCATCCGCCAGGGCAAGGGCCGCAAGGATCGAGTCATTCCAATCGGCGAACGCGCGCTGGCCTGGATCACTAAGTATGTCCAGGATGCGCGCCTGGAGTTATTGACCGGTCCCGACGACGGCACTGTGTTTGTCAACTATCTCGGCGTAGGGTTCGAACGCTTGCAACTGACTACGCTGGTTCGTAACTACCTGATGAAATCGAAGATCGGCAAGACGGGCGGCTGCCATCTGTTCCGGCACACGATGGCGACGTTGATGCTTGAAAACGGAGCCGATGTGCGAGTGATTCAGGAGATGCTGGGGCATGCCCGGCTCTCGACCACGGAGTTATACACGCGCGTATCGATCAACTTACTGAAACAGGTGTACTCGGCGACGCATCCGGCCGCCCATCTCAAACAGCCCGGTGCGCCGGCGGTGGCAAAGGATGCGGAGGCTGAAGCGGAACTGCTTTCTACTTTAGCCGCCGAATCGGAAGAGGAGGGCGACGAACATGAGTAGCGTGCCGCGCGAGCTTCGTTCGGAACTGATCTACGCCGCCGCGGCCGTCAATGCCTGGCTGCGCGGGATGCCCGTGGCGAAGGTTGCGCTGCACTATCGCTATGAGCCGGTCACGGCGCTGCATCTCATCCGGCGGTGTTGCGAGCAGTACGGCGAAACGAATCTGGCGGCGTGGGTGCCAGCGAGCGTGCTCCGAGCGGCTATGATCGAAGATATGGCGCAGGTCCACATGACGGAAGCGGAAGTGACCAGAGACTTCGCGGCGGTGCTCGAGAAACTCCGGCAAGGCGCTGAGGTCGTGGTAGAGCAGAACCACCGGCCCGTCGCCGTCATTCAACGACCGCGGCGCTCCGGGCGGCCGATCGCGGAATGCATCGCTTCGGCCAAAGCGAGCGGCTCCCGGGTGACGCTCGATGGCGGCTTCGCCGCCGACGTGGAAGAAGGGATCCGAAACCGTCAGGAGCCATGGACACCGCCAACCTGGGACTGATCCTCGATTCGAGCGTGATCATCGAGGCCGAGCGCAAAGGTCAGACGGTCGAGCAACTACTCGAGCAGATTCAGCAGGGCTTCGGCGAGGTGGAGGTCGCCATCTGTTCGGTCACGGTAGCCGAGCTGGTGCACGGCGTGTATCGCGCCAACACCCCGCAGATCCGCCAGCGCCGGAGATCGTTCATCGACGAACTCAAGCGTCACGTTCCGGTGCATGCCGTGACGGAGGAGACCGGCGAGATCATCGGCCGGATCAGCGGCGAGCAGGCGGCTAAGGGCATTCGGATTCCATTCGATGATCTGGCCATCGGAGCGTCCGCGCTCGAACAGGGGTATGCCGTGGCGACCCTCAATATCCGCCACTTCCAGAAGATTCCCGACCTGGTCCTCCAGCAGATCTGAGGTAGCAAAGGAGCGCGGCTCGCTCCCGCTCGCCGCGATCACCCGGCGACTCACTCCCGTTCGCGCCGCAACCTAACGGGCGGCGCCGGTCGCTGTGGCTCCTTCGTCCGCGCCGCCTGTTCCGCGCTCCCGCGCGGTTGAGCTTGGATAGCTCGCTCGCGCTCGCGATCGTGAATCGCCCCCTCCGCCCCCTCGCGGGGAACCGCCCCGCAGCGCCGCCCCCCGCCGCAGGTTCCCCCCTCTGGACACCCCCCTCCTTGGCGCCCCCCATTTCGGAATCCCCAGAGGGGGGAACCAGCTCCCGCTCCGGCCGCTTGGCTTCGCCGGTGGCTCGCCTCCGGATGCGGCCTCCGCGATGGGGGGCCGGCGCCTTCACCACGGACCCCGGTTCGCCCTGACGGGTGCGGGGCGTTCCGCCGCTCCCTCGGCGGTGGTCTTGGTGGCTCGCTCGCGCTCGCGTTCCGGGTCGCCCCCCGCCCCCTCACGGGGAAGTCCGGCGCACGCCGCCGCTGGCGCACCGCCCCGCGCCTGTCTGGATCACCGCGCAGGCCTGGCCGCCCGCCACGCTTGGCCGCGTGCCCGGCGTCTGCGGCCTAACCGCGCGGCAAGGTGCACGGCCCCCTTTCCCTCGCCTCTTACCCTCTCGCAACGGTCCTCGCCGTCCAGGGTCCGCTGCGCCGCTCGCGCGCCCTGGACCGCTCCGGGCCGTTGCAACCGAACCTCCTATCAGCAGGGAAAGGGGGCCTGTGTGCGGGGCTCGGCGTGGCGTTCACGCCGTTCGCAAATATCGCCATCTGGTGTGCCACCAGTCACTTCAACGCGAATCGGCCTATCGACTCCCGCAGCTTCGACCCGTCGTCACGATACACTCAGAGCAGAAAGAACTGGCATGCAACGAACGGCCACAGCCAGCAACGCTTCTGCGCTGACTCCCGTTTTTTCTTTAGCCGCTTTCGCTGAAATCGGCGAAACGAACCCAATCGATACGGTGGCCGGTTTTTGCAGAACGAACCCAATCGGCACCGGACCTCGCTTCAGCGAAACGAAGCCAATCAACGTCGGCCATCTCGTCGTTACGAAACGAAGCCATTCCCAGTTTCGGACACTCTTGACGGAAACTCGCATCTGGGCCTCGACGCTCGAAAACGAACCTCCTATTGGGCCATGGACATCGTTATCTTCAACCAGGCGTTGGGGATCCGAGTACTTTTACGACAAAACGCCAGTGGGCCGACTAGTCGGTCTAGATTATGCGGTGAACCGTTTGTATTCGAGTATGTTCGGGAGGTTCACGAGTCCGGATCCGTATCAAGCGAGTGGGGGACCGGGCGATCCAGAGAGTTGGAATCGGTATCCGTATGTTAAGGGAGATCCAGTTGGGTTCTTTGATCCGGCAGGTCTGCAGGCCCGAGCGCCGGTCCCTGGCTATTGCTCCGCGGAATTCAGCTATGAGGACTGCGGTGGCGATCCTCTGTTCTGGGATGGCGGTGTCGGTGGCGGGGGAGGTGGTGGTGACGGCGACCGTTTCGGAGATGGATATGCGATTGCCCAGCAGCAGGGATACGTGCCCGGTATGCCCGCGGACATGTGGGTTTCACTCCAGCAGTACAATCAGACGGTTCTCGCCAACTGGATGATCTCGAACCCGGGTGCGATGACTTGGCCTGGATGGGGCCCGTGGGTGATCACGATCCCAAATGTGAATCCGTTTTATATTCTCCTTGCTGCGCTGCTTATCCAGGATGGCAGCAGCCCATCATCCGGCAGATGGCACTGCGCCGCAACGTGCAATGTCCAATGCCAGGCCGGCTGCCCTCTGCAGATCGATCGAATCTCGGGTGAGGGATGGGGCCCCGATGAAGCAATTGCGAGCAACAATGCGCAGGTCGCAGCAAACAACAACCTCGCCCAAGCGATGGCTCGCGCGTACGCTGCGGTCGGGGGCCGAAAGCCCGGCGATCCCGGCTGTTATAAGCGGCACTGTCAATCTCGATGTGAGAAACGTTGAGCCTTGTATGACCCAGTCCATCACACTCCATGAGTTACATGCCGTTTACGAGACGAGCGAGATAGCATGGTCCGGCGAGGGCGAGCCGTTTCGCTTCAGAATAGAGGTGTTCCGAAACATCAGCAAAGTCCCGACGAAGTTTTATGGAAGAATCTATCGACGCGAGCACTTCCGAATTCAGCCGACGTTTCCACAGATCGGCGGTGAACCAAAGCTCCCCTCATACGATAAACTCATCTCAGTTGAAGATGAGTTTCTTATCGATTGGGACTCCAGCGAGAGTGATTCGCCAGACGAGTGTCTGCGCAGGGTCTGCACACGTATCGAGGAGGTGCTCGGCGTACGGATACTCGCGGGCTCGTGCTGAGAGTCTTGACCTCAGATAGTTGTCGGTGGGACTATTCGCTAATCGGTGAAAGACGTACCGCCCGCGTAGATTACAGTTACGACACGAATCCGTATGATGGGAGTTACTCGCAGTATACAGCGGGAGATTGACGGCGCGGCAGTACCAGGTGAACGGAATGACGTTCACGGAGATGTACTCGTACACGCAGCCCGGACAGGTGACAAAGAAGAAGATGCGGGTGGCGAAGTATCTCGATCGGCCGTACCCGTATCAGGGGATGTGGGCCCAGGCGGAGTTGGAGGGTCGCCAGGAGTACGACAACGAAGGCAGAGTGACAAGGATGACGTACCCGGCGGCGACGGGCGGCGGAGGGCAGAGTTATGATTACGGCTACGACGGAATGGGCCGGTTGAAGACGATGCAGGATCCGAACGACCCGTTTCATGGATCAATTATTTCGGATGCTACGTACGGGCCGGCGGGTGAGATGTTGACGATGAGTGGAGTAGTGAATGAGACTCGCACCTACAACTCACGGCTGCAGTTGTCGACTTTCAACAGCACCACTTACAACTACGGGACGACGGCGAACAACGGGCGGATTGTGAGTGAGACGAATTCGGTATCCGGGGAGACGGTGACGTACCAGTATGACGAGTTGAACCGGTTGTTGAAGGCGGAGACGGTGGCGACACCCGGTTGGGGCCAGCAGTTCACGTATGATGCGTTCGGGAATCTGACGGGGAAGTCGGGCACGCCGAACCATGCGGCGGCGCCGACGATGACGTTGGTGGTGAGTCGGGCGACGAACCGGGTGGGTGGGTATACGTACGATGCGAACGGGAATCAGTTGACGACGGCCACGCAGGGCCTGAGTTACGACTTCGAGAACCGGATGGTGGCGTCGGATAACTGGAACAACACAGGGACGAAGTACGGGTACGATCCCGATAACCGGCGAGTGTATGGAGCGAATTGGAGTTACAACAGCGGCACGGGCCAGTACACGTACACGAACCAGTTGGTGTATTACTGGAGCGCGGCAGGTCAGCGATTGGGGAGTTATGCGCTGACGCTGAGTGCAGGGACACCGCCGAGTGTGCCTCCGAGCGTGGTGCTGACGTGGAGCGGGGACCGGGTGTATTTCGGCGGGAAGTTACTGCGGCGGGAAGGTCCGGCGTGGACCGGTGAGGATCGGTTGGGGAGTGTGGGTCAGTATTACCTGTACGGGGAGGCTCGGGGAACAGACCAGGGCCGGTTCGCGACGTATGATCGGGATGCATGTGGCCTAGCAGCCCGTGGCAGAAATGGGGCAAATTCGGAGACGGCAAAACCGCCTCAATAAAATCAATGACTTAGGCGCGTGATTATGTCGCATTTTGACTTGCACCACGGGCTGCTAGATTATGCGGTGAATCGGTGGTATTCGAGTGTGTTGGGGAGGTTTACGAGTCCGGATCCTTACAAGGCCAGCGGTGGGCCGCAAGATCCGGGCAGTTGGAACAGATATAGATTCGTAGACGGCGATCCTATCAATCATTATGATCCCGACGGCCTTGATTCGATCACTCCTTCGACGCCTTTCACTTTCCCATGTACCGTCGGAACTGGCGAGCGGCCTGAAGTGGTAAGGTGCGAAATCTTCGGTTGGACCCGATACGAGCCGCTTACAGTTATTTGGACCCGATACGAGCCGCTTACAGTTATAGAGTGGGACGACATCCATGGAAACCGAGGGCGAGAGAAGATCCTGAACAAGCTCTTTTCCGCCTTCGACAAAGTCAGGATTGCGATCACAAATGCGACAAAAGATGACAAGGCATTTGGTCCGTGGGTCCTAGCAGCCCGTGGTGCAAGTCAAAATGCGACATAATCACGCGCCTAAGTCATTGATTTGACTGAGGCGGTTTTGCCGTCTCCGAATTTGCCTCATTTCTGCCACGGGCTGCTAGACTGCATTGCTGGGATGGAGAGTGAATTTGATCCGAAGAGCCGGGCAGGAAGTCTCCACCAGGGGTTGTTTCAGTTGGGCTCGAGCGCGTGGGTTGAAGCGGGAATGAATCCAGATACATATGCCAATAGTGTGCTAGATCCCGCTCAGGCCGCGACCGCCGCCGATAATTACCTAAAGTCGCTTCTCATAAACGAGATAGGCAAGGACGCATATGAGTGCGGCCAATTTGATTCGGGTGACATTCGCAACGCACTTCGCGCCTATCGATGGGGGCCAAATTCGACGTCTGGGAATTATAAGTACGCAGATCGTGTCTTGAATTGCGCAACGGCGCTCGAGGGTGGCGATTTTGCTGGTGCCATGGAGGCGCTTGGCAAATGAATATGGCAACCTACATTTGTGTGGGAGTCATGATATTTGCTTCTCGTGGGTACGCTGACGCAGAGCCTGAGCCGTGTGGCGAAGTTGTGATGAACATCGTGCCTCAGTTTGCGCGTGGCGTGAAGCTCCCATTACCCCATGTGGAGGTTCGCCGTTGTAAGAGTGGGATTCTCGATCTGGCCGCATGGGCAACCGGCGGCGCACGACCGCGGCTAACGCTGCGTACGAACCGATCAACTGTGAGTCAGCTCTCGCTGAGCGGCAACGTGATTGCATTCGTACTGGCCGGAGGCACCTACGACGGGATCGTGGTTGTGAGATATGCCGCAGGAATTCCCGGGATCGCCTATGGTACCGCGACGAAAGGGGACATTACTATCAAATCGGACGCTCGGTCGTTAGTCTTGGGCATTGCTGAGGACGGAAATCCACCGCAGGTCAAGAGCTTCAACGTGGATATCCGGGAGCTTGGTATACGGTAATTACAGTAGTATGGCCCCGACTCAAAACTGCAATTCCGGCGGTAAGAATCAACTACTTCGCGCCAGGACACCGCCACATGGAACAAAGGCAAGGATGTGGACTGCGGATACAGATGGCGGCGCTGGCCGGCGCTGAGCGCGCCGTTCCGGACTTACCAGAACACCGTCTCCAACTGCACCAACACGCGGAACCGCCCTGCACCAGTCCAAGTTATCGGAGTCCCCCGTGGTCGTTCACTTACTTGGGCTTTTTGGGCTTGACTCGAGAGATTGGTCCGAATGGCGATTCGAACACGACGGTATACGACACCTACGCACGGCCTTCGACGACGACGTCCAAAACCGGCGCAATCACTTCCTATTCGTATGCAAGCAGCGCGCCGTGGACGGTGACAGCGACAACGAACGGGCGTTGGGTAAAGAAGACGCTGGACGGGTTCGGGCGCGTGGTGAAGGAGGAGGCAGGGACAGGAAGTACGACGGTAACGGTGAAGGAGACGGTATACGAGGCCTGCGCATGTTCACCGATTGGGAAGGTAACGCAGGTATCGATGCCGCACGCCTCGGGAGCGGGCGCGGTGTGGACGACCTACACGTACGATACGCTGGGCCGGACGACGCGAGTGACGAACCCGGATACGAGCCACAAGGATTACGAGTATGTGGCGAACACCGTCAAGGTAACGGACGAAGCCGGGAAGTGGAAGAAGTACTGGATGGACGCGTTGGGGAACCTGACGAAGGTGGAGGAGCCGAAGGTATCGACAGACGCGTTGCAGGCGGGAAACTACATCACGACGTACGCTTACGATCTGCTGAATCACCTGACGACGGTGACGATGACACGAGGGGACGGAGCCAACGCGGTGACGCAGACGCGGACGTTCAACTATGGGAGTCCCCCAGGAGCGTTTCTGCTGAGTGCGACCAACCCGGAGAACGGGACCGTGAGCTACACCTACAACGCGGACAAGACGCTGGCGACGAAGACGGATGCGAAGAATCAACAGACGCAGTACAGTTATGACAGCTACAAGCGGGTGACCCAGGTGCGGCACTATGCCGGCGGAGTGGAAGACGTGACGGCGCGAGTGGATTTCAGTTACGACACGAATCCCTACAATGGGAGTTACTCGCAGTATACAGCGGGAGATTGACGGCGCGGCAGTACCAGGTGAACGGAATGACGTTCACGGAGATGTACTCGTACACGCAACCCGGACAAGTGACAAAGAAGAAGATGCGGGTGGCGAAGTATTTCGATCGGCCGTATCCGTATCAGGGGATGTGGGCGCAGGCGGAGTTGGAGGGTCGCCAGGAGTACGACAACGAAGGCAGAGTGACAAGGATGACGTACCCGGCGGCGACGGGCGGCGGAGGGCAGAGTTATGATTACGGCTACGACGGAATGGGCCGGTTGAAGACGATGCAGGATCCGAACGACCCGTTTCATGGATCAATTATTTCGGATGCTACGTACGGGCCGGCGGGTGAGATGTTGACGATGAGTGGAGTAGTGAATGAGACTCGTACCTACAACTCGCGGCTGCAGTTGTCGACTTTCAACAGCACCACTTACAACTACGGGACGACGGCGAACAACGGGCGGATTGTGAGTGAGACGAATTCGGTATCCGGGGAGACGGTGACGTACCAGTATGACGAGTTGAACCGGTTGTTGAAGGCGGAGACGGTGGCGACACCCGGATGGGGCCAGCAGTTCACGTATGATGCCTTTGGGAATCTGACGGGGAAGTCGGGGACACCGAACCATGCGGCGGCACCAACGATGACGTTGGTGGTGAGTCGGGCGACGAACCGGGTGGGCGGGTATACGTACGATGCGAACGGAAATCAGTTGACGACGGCCACGCAGGGCGGCCTGAGTTACGACTTCGAGAACCGGATGGTGGCGTCGGATAACTGGAATAACACGGGCATGAAGTACGGGTACGATCCGGACAACCGGCGGGTGTATGGAGCGAGTTGGAGTTACAACAACGGGACGGGCCAGTACACGTATACGAACCAGTTGGTGTATTACTGGAGCGCGGCGGGTCAGCGGTTGGGGAGTTATGCGCTGACGCTGAGTGCAGGGACACCGCTGAATGTGCCGCCGAGTGTGGTGCTGACGTGGAGCGGGGACCGGGTGTATTTCGGCGGAAAGTTACTACGCCGCGAAGGTCCCGCGTGGACGGGCGAAGATCGGTTGGGAAGCGTGGGGCAGTATTACCCGTACGGGGAGGCTCGCGGGACGGACCAGGGCCGGTTTGCGACGTATGATCGGGATGCGGGTGGGTTAGATTAAGCGGTGAACCGGTGGTATTCGAGTATGTTCGGGAGATTTACGAGTCCGGATCCGTATATAGCGAGTGCCGGGCCGGAGAGTCCGGAGAGTTGGAACCGATACAGTTATGTTCGTGGTGATCCTGTCATGCGTAATGATCCGTCCGGACTCAATGATAGTGTGACCGTCTACGGTTGGCCTGACGACATCTCCTACAATTACGTGGCTTATTTTTTCTGGGGCGACCCTGCACAGTCGAAACAGCGTCCGCCTTCCGGGCGCGTCAAGTTTTTTGTGTAAACGGCCAAATTATTTCTCGTTGTTGATCCCTGGTAAACTAAACGGACCTGAGCGGAGGGTAGGGCTCTGCGGAGACGCAACCCGAGCGCCGACTTAGGGGCCGGGATTCCGGGAGCGCGAGCGCAGCTCGCCTCCCGATCCAGGAATCCTGGCGCAAAAGCGCAAAATCTCAGGGGTTTGGGGACAGAGTCCCCATCCCAGAAATGCTCTTCTTCCGATTGTTCCATACGGCGGCAGTTTACCCCATGTCCGCTTTCGGCACCCGGTCGCCGAGCAAAATCGCGAAGCGTTGCAACGCCGCCTTCCAATTCTGCACCGGCTTGGTCCACTTTTTCGCGATATGTTCCAGGGCCAGGTACAGCAGTTTTATCGCCGCCTCCGGATGCGGAAACGAGCCGCGCGTCTTGATCACTTTCCGCAAGGACATGTTCAGCGACTCCACCGCGTTGGTCGTGTAGATGACCTTGCGAATGTCCGCCGGGTAAGCGAAGAACGGGGTCAGGTGCTCCCAGTTCCGGCGCCACATCTGACTGATCGTCGGATACGCCCCGTCCCATTTTGCGGCAAACTCGTCGAGCCGCTGTTCGGCCTCTTCCACCGTGCTGGCGCGGTAGACCGGCTGTAAATCCGCGGCCACCGCCTTGCGCTGTTTCCACGATACGTAGTTCAGCGACGCGCGCACCTGGTGCACTATACACAACTGTACCTGCGCTTCCGGAAACACCGTCGCAATCGATTCGGGGAACCCTTTCAGCCCATCCACGCAGGCGATGAACATATCGTCCACGCCCCGGTTCTTCAGCTCGGTCAGCACCTGGAGCCAGAACTTCGCTCCCTCGGCCTGGCCAGCCCACAGCCCCAGCACCTCTTTGTTGCCCTGCATGTTGACGCCAATCACCACGTAGATCCCCTTGTTGCGGACGTGGCCGGCCTCGCGAATCTTCACCACCAAAGCGTCCAGGTACACGATCGGATACACCGCATCCAGCGGACGGCTCTGCCAACTCTTGACCTCCTCCATCACCGCCTCGGTGACATTGGAAATCAGCGTCGGGCTCACCTCCACCTTGTAGATCTCTTCCAGGTGCCCCTGAATCTCGCGCGTGCTCATGCCGCGTGCGTACATCGAAATGATTTTGTCGTCGAAGCCGCTGAAACGCGTCTGTCCTTTGCTGATGATCTTCGGCTCATAGCTGCCGTTGCGATCACGCGGGGTCTCCAGCGGTACCTCTCCGAAATCACCCTTCAGGGTCTTGGTGGTCGCGCCATTGCGCGAGTTGCCGCTGTTGTTGCCGGCCGGGTCGTGCTTTTCATAGCCGAGGTCGGTCATCTCGGCTTGCATGGCCCGCTCCAAAAGGGCCTTAGTCAACTGCTTCAGCAGGCCGTTTTCGCCAATGATGTCTTCGGGCTTCTTGTAATCCGCCAACAGTTTGTCGATGAGTTTGAGGTCGATGGCCATCGGGTCTCCTTAGTGTGATCCTTTCGATGGCCGTTTACACAGTTCAATTTACACCCTCTTTCAGGCGTTTTTTTTCCACGCGCTTGCGGCCACCACCAGTTGTACGCACACGGTCCACTTCTACATCCTGAGCCAGCAACTGCTGGCGTCCGTGGCTTACCGTATGAGGATCGAGGCCCAGAAAGTCGGCCAGTTGGCGGTCGCCCCCATGTCCGAGTTTGAGCGACTCCAGACCGGCGAACAAACGTCGCTGCTGCTCATTGAGCAAGCTATAAAACAACAGGATGGCCGTCTTCAGTTCTTCGGGCGATATTTCCAAGACGGAAGGATCGGCGAGAGCGGGAATAATCTCGATCGTGCGGCGCGCCAGGCTTTGTTGTCTTTGGAGGCCGCGATCCTTGGCAGTGTAGAGATACAGGCCGGAGACAAATTGTCGCGCCATGCGGCCGCGCTGTACCAGTTGATGTAACGCATCCTGCACGTCGACGTGCAGCAGACGAGCCAACTCCTCGGCGAAATAACCGCGCGGTGAGTGGTTGACGAAGGCCTCCGCGGTCGACAGCAGAGTGCCGAAGCGGGAGAACCAAACCCCATTGTGAGACCAAAGGCCATTCGCATCGAAAAGCGCGAGTTCCCGCAGGGTGTAATAACGGCCGCGGTGCGAGTAGCTGGTCAAATAATCGAGTGGTTTCAGTTTCCGGAAGACGGTGATGGTGACCGATGTGCCGAGAACCTTTTTGAATTCTTCGAGCGTCGCAACTTTGTTACGAAGCAGGAGTGAGTGCAACGGTTCAGAGTGGTAGGAGAGCGGCCGCATAATGTTATAGTTCCGACTATATGAAATCTTCTATCGGAACTATAACAGAACTGGATGCTGTTAACCACTTCTGCGCAATGTGCTTTGCTACCTTGCAAGCAGCGGGGTACGAGAAACGGCCTGCTCGCCATCCGGCGTCTTAGCAGCTACTGATTCTGACCGATAACCGATTACTTGCGAATAGTTATTCTTGCGTCAGCCCTTAGCGCCTCCTCTCCCGAAGGTCATTCACATCTACGGTAGCCGCGGTGGTTGAGTTGGCCTTCGATCTCAGGAACTTCTTCGCGCGCCCTTCATAATCTTTCGCGATGGTCTTTCGTCCGGTCGCACGACAGAGCGCTGCGTATTGCCTCAGAGCGTCACCCGTCATCGGATGGGCAGGTCCCAAGATGCGTTCAAACGCTTCCAGGCCGGGTCGAAGATGAAGTTCCGACTCATCAAAACGTCTCAATGTGAAATCCAGTTGAGCCAGATTGACATGGATCTGCGCCATCACGAGATCGTCTTCATTCGCATGCAAAACGGTCTTGCTCCGAGCTAATGCCTGAATTAGGATTCTTCGGCTATTCTCCGGCCGGTTCCTGGTCCATAGTGCGGCCAGGTTGTTAGCGGCAGTGATCCATTGACGCGTCTGACCTAGGCCCTTCCGCTCCAGCATCTCGAACGCCTCTTTGAGGTGTGCTTCGGCTTCGGCGGTTCTCTGCTGCCGGATCTCGATAGCGGCAAGCAACGCCAGTACCATCGAGCTTCTCACTGTGTCTGCCGGATCCTGCTGATTCAACGCGGCGCGGGCTTGTTCGGCCTGGTTGTGTGCCCAGTTGTAATGCCCTAATTTCAGATAGAGAGCGGCCAAGTCCGTCCTCGCGTCAATCAGCGCAGCATGGGGCGTATCGTCGCTGAGTTCCAGCGCGGCAATACTCCCGTGGAACGGCACTTCTGCTTCCCTATCCCGGCCGGCGATATCTAATGCGATACCAAGCAAATCGAGGCCGATCCCCAATTGCGAGGCGTTGCGATCACCCTGCGCGCGGTCGGAGGCGGACCGAAATGACGCAGCAGCCTCGGCGTAGCGGTTTTCATTCATTAACCGCTGCCCGGTCTCCATGTAGGCATTCCATGAGGCCTCCGCGCCGGATGCAGCCAAGGCGATGGTCAGCAACCCTGCCAGCTGGACGCAGCGGTACCCCGTTTGAGTGTTACACATGTTTTCTCTTGTTCACGTCCACGGTTCGTTTCGAGAAGCGGTTCATTCCCAGCCCTTCGGAACCGCTTCTCGTGAGTGGTGTTTCTAACGGCCAGAACTCGACAAAACGATGGTCCCGTGAAACCAGCCGGAGGTGGCGCCGGTGTTCAAGTCCACCAGCCGCTCCATTGTTAAGGTTCCTTTGGCGCCGGCAAATCTACCCGTGCCTCCCGTGACGGTGTTGATTTCCACGATACGGTTCAGGCCGGGTGTATCGGTCGGATCACCCTGTCCGGCGATCGTCGTAAAGATGCTGTCTCCGTTCGCTGCGCTGAATTGGGACGTACCGGTTGCGGAACCATCCGCTAAATTGACAGTGAGTTTCCAAATCGCCGTGCATCTACCAAGGTGGGTGGCAATGCCGGTGGCCAGTCCGTCGACCGAGAGTGTGCTCGGCGGAGTTCCTTGAGGCACATCGTTTTCGTGTCCCAGTATCGCCCCGACAATCGACACATGCTTTTCCGCAGCCGCTGGGACCGCGAAGCCCGCTGCCAGGATCATCGCCGCCACCGGCAGGCAAATGCTGGATCTTTTGATGCTGTTCATAAGGTTCTGTCCTCTTGACTAAGTTGCTATCAGGCCTACCAGGATGGACACAGGTTGGCCGTGGCGTCGATAGTCCGTCGCTGTCTTGCGCCTGAAGAGAATCTGTCCGGCTAAACACATGAAGAATTTGACTTAGCGATAAGAACTGTCGAGGGCTGGAGGCAGAGAGCCGGGGTCGGAAACGATCGGCGATCTCACTGAACCGCGCGGGTGCTACACTTGGCCGATGGCCGGCTCAGAACGACGGGCCCCAGCGTATCGCTTCGGCGTGTTTGAACTCGACATGGATGCCGGTGAGTTGCGAAAGTATGGCATCCGGATCAAGCTCCAGGAGCAACCGCGCCAGATCCTCCAACTGTTGGTGGAGCACGCCGGTGATACGGTAACGCGCGACGTAATTCAGAAACAGATCTGGCCAGACAAAACCTTCGTCGATTTCGACAATGCCATCAACAGCGCCGTCCGGAAACTGCGCGAAGCCTTAGGTGACAAGGCAGATAACCCGCGATTCATTGAGACTCTGGCCCGCCGCGGCTACCGGTTTCTGGCCCCCGTGTCCACAATCGGTGGAACCAGTCCCGAAACCTCGACGGCTGAGCCTGCCGTGGTCGCGCGTCGTAGCGGGCCAATCCTTGCCGGCTCAATCCTTCTGGCAGCGTGCGCACTAGCGCTGGCTATCTGGCTTGGCCGGAAGAACAACCTCGGAGAATACTCTGAAATTCGAGTATCGACTTTGACCGCAAATGCCGGCATTGAGATCCAGCCTTCTTTCTCGCCGGACGGTACCCGCGTCGTGTACGCCTTTGGCGGACCGGACGGGAAGCTGTTCTCCACTTACACCAAGCTCATCGGGGCGGGCGATCCGGTCCAGTTGACGAATGATGGGACTCGGGACCTCAGCCCGGCGTGGTCGCCGGACGGGCGCTGGATCGCCATCCTTCGGGACCTCGGACGTGAGTTCGCGGTCCTGTTGATTCCGGCTTCCGGAGGACACTACCGCGAGCTGACCCGAGTGCTGACGAATCCAGATTGCTCGCCGACTACAGTGGATTGCGGGTTGGATGTCCGGGGAGCGATGCTGGCATGGTCCGCGGATGGCAGGTTCCTATTCACATCGGGGAGGACTCCGCCAAGCCACGCTCTCCGCCTGCTGAGAGTGTCGGTGGATGACGGCGAGCAGCAGCCGGTCTTGCAGGAGCCGGAGGGAATTAGTAACGGCGATGTGGAGCCGGCGGTGTCACCGGATGGCCATAGTTTGGCTTTCGTGCGCTTGAGCAGTCTGCGCCGGGGCGATCTCTACGTGGCGCCGATTTCCGGGGACAGGTCGACCGTCGGTGAACCGAAACGCATCACTTCGGACAACGCGGACCTGGGTGCACCCGCGTGGACAGCCAGCGGGCAGGAGTTGGTGTTCTCTTCCAATCGGGCAGGCCGCCGCGAGCTATGGCGCGTCAGGGTGTCGGCCTCTGCAAACCCGGTCCGTGTGGCAGGCGCGGGGGAGAATGCGTCGGACGTTGCCGTGTCGCCTCGTGGCGGCCGTTTGATTTACGGACGATCTAATAACTTCGGAAGTATCTGGAGAATTCCGCTCGAACAGGGCAAGGGAGGCCGGCCAATACGAGTGACCGAGACCACGGCGCGGATCACTTACCCACATTTCTCACCGGATGGAACTCGAATCGCGTTCCAGTCGGGACGTTCTGGAGTCAACGAAATCTGGCTGTGCGATGCAAACGGAGCGAACATGGTTCCGCTTACTGCCTTTGGTCGAGGCGAGTCTGGAAGTCCACGCTGGTCTCCTGACGGCCGGGCAATCGCATTCGACAGTAACGCGGATGGAAATTGGGACATCTATGTTGTCCGGTCCGATGGCGGACATCCATTCCGCGTGACCAGGAGTCAAGGGAACATCGTGCCGAACTGGTCGCGCGATGGCCTCTGGATCTACTACACCGCGATCCGCGGACGGAACGAGGTGTGGAAGATCCACCCGGACGGCACTTCAGAGACCAAGGTAACCTTGAACGGTGGTTCCTTTGCGGCCGAGTCGGCCAACGGGGAGTATCTCTACTACAAAGACGCAGAATCGAACTCGGCAATTTGGAGAATGCCGGTAATGGGCGGCGCGCCCACGAAGATATTAGAAGGTATTAGGGGTAGATTGTTTACTCTGTCTGAGCATGGTGTTTACTTCCCGGCCGGCAATCCTGTAGAACTCCGATTCCTTGATTTTGCGAGTGGATCCATTCGGGTTGTCGGCGCTCTGGGTGGTATTCCCTTTGCCGCGGTGTCCGACGACGAGCGTTCGGTGTTGTTTACCCGTAACGAATTTTGGGGAACGAACCTGATGGTAGTGGACAACTTTCGATGACTCGCCGATAGTTCGAGGTGCAACTGGGGGGCCTGATCCGTCCAGTTCGAGCCGATCGTCATCACTGGCTGGATGAACTTATAACTGACATTCGTTATCGCCGAAGCGATAGCGGCGAATGCGGATCGAGAGCCCCATGGCGATTTCGCATCTATGCGCGAACACCCCGAAAGCGTCTTGCGGCACGTGACTTTACCATTCTTAACTTGATTTGTCTCATCTCGCCGCCGTAAGCTAAGAATTCTTGGTATGGGACGCAAGGCGCAAAAGAACGATTCGTTGCCCGGGTCACTGGACATGTTAATTCTGCGGACGCTGTCGCGCCGCAACCTCCATGGATACGGCATAGTCCAGTTCATTCAACAATCGTCCGGCGATGAGCTCCTGGTCGAGGAGGGCTCGCTGTACCCCGCTCTCCAGCGGCTGGAGCTAAACGGCTGGATCGACGGTGTGTGGGGCGTGACGGCGAATAACCGGCGGGCGAGGATCTACAAGATCACGGCGGCTGGCCGCAAACAACTGGCCGCTGAGACCCGGAAGTACGCCAAACTCACGTTGGCCATCGCGCGTGTGATGGGAGCGGAGTGACGGACGTGGTACGACGGCTGAGGTATTGGATGGAGAGCGCCAGGCGCAGCGAGTCGCTGAGCGAAGAAATGGAACTCCACCTTGCCGAAACCGCCGCGGAACTCGAAGCAGACGGGATGACGCCGGAGCGGGCCCGGGCTGAAGCGCGGCGGCGATTTGGCAACGTCGGACTGAAGCAGGAAGAGTCACGGGAGATTTGGATGACACGGTTCTTGTCGGAACTTGGGCAGGATGTCCGCTACGGCTTTCGCACTATGATCACCAACAAGGCGTTCACGGCCCTGGCGGTGTTGTCGCTGGCGCTCGGCATCGGCGCCAACACGACGATCTACAGCTTCATGGAATCGATCCTGTTGCGCTCGCTGCCGGTGGCCGATCCCGAATCGCTGGTGGTCTTGAATTGGCGTAGCCGGTCCCCCCAGAACGCCAACAAGGAATGGGTCCACGTCATGCACGGGCTACAGGGCATGGGCTGGCCGGGCGACAAGGGCTACATGTTTAGCGGCATGTTCCCGTACCGTGCGTTCGAGACGCTGCGTCAGGAGAATCCCGTCTTTTCCACGCTCTTCGGATATTTCAACGGACTACACCACAACCTGGCCGTCCGCGGGCAGGCCATGAGCGCCAACACGGAGTACGTCACCGGCGAGTATTTTCGCGGCCTGGCAGTGTCGCCGGCCGCGGGACGCCTGATCGACTCCGAAGACGACCGTCAAGGCGCGTCGCCGGTCGCGGTAATCAGCTTTGCCACCAGCCAAAATCGCTTTGGAGGACCGCCGGATGCGATTGGACAACCGATTCTCGTCGATAACGTGCCGTTCACAATCATCGGCGTGGCGCCGCCGGAATTCTTCGGAGTAGACCCCGCGTCGGCGCCGGACATCTACCTTCCGTTGCACACGAATGTGCTCGTGGACGGCGCCCGGGCGGCTCGTATGTATCCCGACGGCAACTTTTACTGGATCGAAATGATGGGCCGCCTGCGTCCCGGCGTCAGCATGGCCCAGGCACAAGCGGTGCTGGCTCCTCGTTTTCATGAATGGGTTACCACCACAGCGACAACCGCTGGTGAGCGTGCCAAACTGCCCGCCCTGATTTTAAACCCCGGCGCCGCCGGTTTGGGCAGCTTGCGCCGCCAGTATTCCAAGCCTCTGTACGTGCTGCTGACGATGGTGGGATTGATCCTGGCGATCGCATGCGCCAACATCGCTAATCTGCTACTGGCAAGGGCCGCCGCGCGACGCCGCGAAATGGCCGTCCGGCTCAGCCTGGGAGCGGGACGGTTCCGCGTCGTGCGGCAATTGCTGACCGAGAGTGTACTGCTGGCTTCGCTCGGCGGAGCATTCGGGGTCTTGTTTGCAATCTGGGGCGTGCGAGCGTTGACACTTCTGTTCTCCAGGGGCCAGGAGAACTTCACCCTGCATGCGGAATTGAACTGGCACGTGCTGGCCGTGACGGCGGCGCTCTCCGTGGTTTGCGGCGTGCTGTTTGGACTCGCTCCATCGATTCAGTCGACGCGGCCTGATGTCATGCCAGCGTTACGGAATGGCCGCCGGGGCGGACCGCGCCGCCGCGCGCAGAACGTGCTGGTAGTCGCGCAAATCGCAACCTCTTTTCTCATCCTGGTCGCTGCCGGTCTGTTTGTCCGGACCCTCAACAACCTGCACTCCGTCCAACTGGGATACGCTCGGGAGAACATCCTTCTGTTCTCGCTGAATGCGCGCCAAGCCGGGCATCGCGACCCGGAGATCGCCACTTTTTACGAGAACCTGCGCAAGCGCTTCGAATCGATGCCCGGAGTGAGCAGCGCGACGGTTTCGCAATCCTCGATCATCAACGCCGGCCGCACCGGGCAGGCGATCCGGGGGCCGATGAAGATCGGCGCTGTTCCCATCGAGGGCGCGCGTGTCATGGCCGCCGGACCGAGTTTCCTCACCACGATGCAGATTCCGCTCCTGGCCGGGCGTGAAATCGACGACCGCGATCAACCGGGCTCGACGCCGGTTGCAGTGATCAGCGAGCGGCTGGCGCGTACTTACTTCGGGAACGAGAATCCGGTGGGCCGGCGCATCACGCTCCCGGCCGAGAAGCGCGATCTCGAAATCGCCGGCGTGTCGGGTAACGTCCGGTACGGTGGTCTGAAAAATGAAGAGGAGAGTGCAATGACCGTGTTCGTACCGGTCAGCCAGTTTCCTGCGGACCGAGTGACCTACGCGCTGCGCACTGCGGGTGATCCGCTGAGGTTTGTGCAGAGTGTGCATGAGATCGTGCGGGAAGCCGATCCACGCATCCCCGTCACAAACGTGCTCACACAGGCTGCGGAGATCGATCGGACGATCAGCCGGGAAATCACGTTCGCGAAACTATGCACGGGCTTCGCGGTGCTAGCTCTCCTGATGGCGTGCGTGGGGCTCTACGGGACGATGTCCTACAGCGTGACGCGTCAAGTCGGCGAGATTGGAATCCGTATGGCTTTGGGCGCCCAACGCGGCACCGTGGTATGGATGATTCTGCGCCGCGTTCTACTCCTGGCGGCGGTGGGACTCGCGATCAGCGTGCCTGCCGCGTTGATCGGGTTCCGGCTGGTCAAATCGTTTTTGTTCGAGACCCAGCCCAATGATCCGGGAACCTTGGCGCTGGCCGGTGTCGTGCTCCTAAGCGCCGCGATTCTCGCGGGGTATGCTCCGGCAAGGCGAGCCTCCCGAATCCATCCGCTGGTGGCGCTGCGGCACGAGTGAGACAGGGTCCTTCGTACCGCAACGAAGGATGAAAATGTTCCGCGCGCACATCGACGATGTGTAGCTCGTCGCGATAGAGGCCGCTAAGTTTCGGCAGTCCGGACGTTGGGGACAGAGAACGGCGCCATTGTAATGAGGAGCTCTCGACGAGGGGTTGAACCAAGCGCCGCTTACTCCAGTCGCATGCGTCTGCACTCCAAAGAGGCAACCGCCGGGTACGGCAGTCCCCGATTTCGCGGGAGCGGCGGCAACGGAGCATTTCATTGCAGCCCGGCGAGCAGCGGGAACGCGCCGTCCGGTTTGAGACGATAATTGTGGGCCAGTTCTTGCCGCCCGAGAAAAAGACGGGGCTTGGGTCCATCCGAAATGCACACCGCGACGCCGCCCGGCTCAGTAGCCGTCCATGCGGTTGGCTCTCACAGTTCCTCAGCCTGGCTGATTCGGGGTGCAATCAATAGCTACCTCATGGATCATTGGACGCCCTCACGAGCAAGTGGCCCAAGCGAGGCCGCAGGGCAATGCGGCCCAGAGGTTCAGGTTTGCCCGCGATTGGTTTTCAATCGGTCGCCAGGTGAATGCCTTCCGGATCAGGGAGGCGCAGCATCATCCCCAACCGAAAAAGTTGTTTGCGATCGCCACCGCGACTTCATTGTCGCCGGGCTCCAGAGGCAGGGTGAAGGCGCCATTCTCGAGTGAACATCAGCCGTCGGGGAATTTCCTGGCTCCGTCCGACTCGAAGAAATTCTTGTCGGCGTACAGCAGTTTCCCGTTCACGAATACCCACAGTTCACGGGTCCATCCGATCTCGACCCTTTTCGTCTGCTTGCTGTCTGAAGTTATCGTAGTTTTCAGGCATGCTACGACGCGGGTCGGCTCGGGCAGCGGGCGGCCATATCGGCGGCTGAGATTTACCAGCCCGTTCCGGTCCGTGCCGATCGTCTTCCATTCCTGCGAGGCGGCTGGCATTTCGTTACACATGGGGTCCTTACCGTTGGCCAGCGCGGAATAGGGCGAGAGGCGCCAATTCCGCACCAAGCCACGGTCCCCATCGAGCGGATCTCTGTCCGGCTCGGGAGAAAGGCCGTCCACTGCACCGGGAGTGATCACCATGTTCGCGAAAGTCGCCGGCCCTTGCAGCCGCAGGCCGCCACTCATCGCATCTCCCTCCAAGCTGCCGACCTCGAGCGTGGGCGATGTGGCATGGTTGTCGAAAACGTTCATCCTCCGGCCCGATATAACCATCTTGATATGGTTCCAACCGTTGTCCCGCAGCGGCGCCCGATTTTCATATTGCGGGAAGAAATCCCATAGCAGGACGCCATGAGTCTGCGGCGCATATTGGATACAGGCGCGGAAGGCCGGACAGTTCGGATCGGGCCTGAGGTATAACATCTCGAAATTATCCTGGTCTTGCTGACGGAAGCCGATTCCGGGCATGCCGCGCCCCACCGCATACCCCCGACTATGCCGCAAATTCGTCGGCATCGCTTGGACCTCACGCCGTTCTCCGTTCCGAATGTCCCGATGGCCGGCATCGGGAACAACGCCATTTCGCGTCCATCTAGCGCAGCCCCCATGTACGTTATTCTGTGAGATTCAGGCGATTGGTCGATCGGCCCTTCAACTGAATCGTTCAGAGGACACCTGATGATCCCATCATGGCTAGACACCCGGAGGGCCGGTTGAAAGGCATTGAACTCCTTCCCGCCACACCCGACCAGGAGCCTATCCTCGCCAATCTGCTCGAGTTGTATGCACACGACTTCAGCGAGTTTCACGAAATTGAGCTGGGAGCCGACGGTAGATACGGCTACAAGCATCTTCCGCTGTATTGGCGCGAGCCTGATCGGCGTCCGTTTCTCGTAAGAGTGGATGGCAACTTAGCAGGGTTGGTTCTAGTGAAGCGCGGATCGGAGCTGTCCGGTAATGAGGCCGTCTGGGATATGGCAGAGTTCTTTCTTGTCCGTCGTTACCGCAGGCGTGGAATCGGAACCTACGTGGCACATGAAACATGGCGGCGAATTCCGGGGTTATGGGAAGTTCGCGTCATGGAGTCGAACCGTTCGGCGCATCTCTTCTGGGAGCGTGCGATATCGGTATTCAGTGGGAAGACGATTCTCTCGAGTCGCGTCGAAAAGGATGGCAAATTCTGGCGCGTATTCGCATTTGAATCAAAGCCTGTCTCCGATAGTGGAGTTGTGGAATAAGCCCCGCCTTTGCCGCCCGATGCAAATCTGAATTCGGCGAGCTCATGGCTGCGCACCGGCGGCATGGCCCGACGGTATGCTGAACCGTCACCGGACCTTGGTTAGAGTGGCGACAGTATTTGCCGAGCACGAGAATCTGGTATTCATGCCTTGCCAGATACCGTTTCCCACCAGCGTCCCCGACCCGGTAAGATGGATGACTCCGTTCTGCACTGTCCCGACAGCCTCGAAAACGTTCTTCTCGTAGTTGAAGCCCGCCGCCAATTGCCCCATGATCCCCGTGATCGTGACGTTGGAATCGGTCACCTGCCCCTGGCGCACTGAGCGGGAGGATCCGAACCCGGCCGCGATGCTCGTTGACGTGTACGAGAATTGGCAGCCTTGCTGCGATATCGTGACGAGGTCGCCACTGGAGATCGGGTCGGTATCCGTTTCGGACTCTCCATTCACCGTCAGCGTGCACGTCAGGGTGCCCTTCTCGGAGGCGGCCCACTCCCCGGCAATATTCAAACAGGGGCCGGGCGCAAGGTTCAAGGCTACACTTCTAGTGACCGTCGAACCATAGAGCTTGTCGGTAAGAGTGATGTTCGCGGTATACGAGCCCGCGTTCAGCAGGTTGGCATTGGAGTTCAGCGATACCGTGAACGTGTCCTGGCCGCCGGCCGCCACCGTTCCGGTCGATTTCGAAACCGTCACCCAGTTGGCGGAATTCGTCAGGGTGTAGGAAATTACCGTGGCGGTGGCGTTCCGGACGGTATAAGTCATCCTATAGCTGGCTGCGTCGAGTTGGCCTGATTGGCCGGAAACCTGGAGCGAATCTGGAGGCGATACCACAAGAGGATCGGCGGGCCTGGCGACGGCAACTGTGACGCGGTCACTGGTGGTGATTCCACCGATTCGAAGCTGGAGCGGTACGCTGTCGCCAACCGGGGCTGCCGCCGAAATCGTTACATTGACCTGGTTCACTCCCACGAACTGCGGCGATGCCCCGGCGAATGTCACCACGGCCGCCATGCCGCCAACCAGCACCTCCGGCGTCGTCAAGGTCTTTCGTACCTTGTCGAGAGAGTTGGTTCCCTGCGCCTGGGCTGAATCCAGAGCGCCGAGGCCCGTGGCGAGAATGATGAGACCCCCGGGATCTCCGGCGTAGGCTGGCCGCGCCGCGACCCCCGGAATGGCCCCGCCCGGCGCGGCGAGACTGCCGTCGGGGTTGATCGCGATGGCCGCACCGGCGCCATAGTTGACGGCGAAGATCCCCGGCGAGAACGGGCTTACCTGCACGCTTGCCGGGGCAGAGGAAACTCCGTCTCTGGTCACCACCACTGTCGCGCTCCCCGACTGCGTTCCGGCGGGCAGCACGTCCCAAGGTACCTGAGCATTGATCTGGCCCGGTGAAACGAACACGAGCGGCGCGGAAATATTGTTAAACGTGAGACTGACCTTGCCCAGGGTTGTCGGCAAGGGAATAGAATCGGCCTGCGCCGGAGCGTCGGAGAAGTTCGCGCCGTACACCGAAACGAGTGACCCCGCCGCAATCGGCCCCGCCGCGTTGGTGGCCGCGTTGACGATTCCTCCAGCTGTAATCGCCGGTCCACTGCCCGGAGGACTGTTGACAAGCAACTGCACCGTCTTGTTGGCGACACCACCGGCGCTGTCTCTGACTTCGACCGTGAGAGTGCAGGCACTTACGGCGGCCGGCGTTCCGGAGATCATCCCGCCAGTGCTGATGATCAGGCCCCCGGGAAGAGTACCCGACGTAATGCGCCAAGCGTAAGGGGGCGCGCCGCCGGTTGCGTCGAGTTGAAGCGAATAAGGTACGCCGACAGTACCGGGAGGCACAGGCGACGAGGTGGTAACCGTAAGGCCCCCCGCGCCGCCGCCGCCTCCAAAAAGAGCGAACGCATAATTCATGGCGTCTCCGGGCGTCCACGGCTGGCCGTCGGATGCGCGGTATGCCGCACGGCCGGAGACGTACTTTCCGTGGGCCCACAGCCACTGCGGAGACCTGGCGTCGTTTTCCAGAATGGATAGCCAATACGACCCCGGGGTCAGGGTCAGCGACAGAGATGCTGAATACGAATACCAGCGGATACCGCGAAAGGTCGACACGGTGTCCTGGACACCGGCCGGCACGTTGAATCTCGCGACTGGAGACTGCGTCGGCTTGCCTCCCTCGTCCGCAAAGAACGCCACAATGAACCCGACTGGGCTGCTTAACGGCAGGGAGGCATCATATCGTCCGTACCACGATATGCCATCGACGATTGCGGCGTCCGCGAGTTGGAATGGAGAGGCCATCTGTTGAGCAGGTGTCGCCGGCGCGTAATTGCTGTAGCTCCCCGACGCATCCGGATCGAACGTGATAGACGTGATCGTGCCGCTTGCGGAAGGCCCGGCTGTCATCGTTTCCAGACGGGACGCTTTTCTTACGTCGTCCGTCTGCCCATGTGCGGCGCTGGCAAGAGCAAGCAGCGCCAGAACGGTCCGGATCTGGGACATCAGCGTACCACCTCAAATTCCCCGCGGATGCGGAAGCCGGCGGTGCAAGTTGGTCGCGACCGAGGTGAAAGCGCCGAACCGACGGAAGTGCAGTCCCGGCCCCGTCAGACCACCCCCGCCGGCACTCTCCAACCCTACGACGCCTATCCTCCCTCCGGTTGCCGGCAACTCGTCGGTCAATGCATAGGAAGTGAGGCCGTTGGCCAGAGAGGCGATCGACTGGGAACCTGATGCTGTCCCGGCGCTGTGAACCCCGTTCGACACTGCCCGGAGCCTATTACTGCAATCAACGGTTCCGACTGCGACTAGCCATCCGGTTGTGCACGTGGGACCGGTCCCTGACAGCCGCCAGCTCCCAGCCGCCGCCTCGCAGTTGTTCGTTTCGAAGCTGCCGTTGGTAAAGCCGGCGGCAAGCGCCGTGAACGAAAGTAGAACGAAGGCAAGCGCGAGCCTCATCAATTCACTCCTGATTCACCCGCTAGTCCTACAACCTCAGGAACACTATACAGCAGAATTGGGAGTACAGTACCTGTTTATCCTTCACTGCCTGATTCGCCCCCATCGCTCAGGAGAATCCCCTGAGAAAATGGTCGCCGTTGCTTCGAAGATCTCCTACGACAACCCGCACTCGCCAAAGCCAGCATGGGAATCTTACTACTGCAACTTCAGGGAGCCTGCGCAAAGGACTATGGGAGTGGAGACGTGGAGATTTGCATGCGCCAGGCGCTCCGGTGCGTGCTATCCGTCATCTTCCGGCACCGGCGTCCGAAGCGCCCTGCAAGAGCGAAGCCGTTCGCAGAGCGACTATAGGCGATCGGAGCCTCGAACGACTACTGTCTGTGAACGAAACTCCATGGCGAAGCGTGGCCCTACTCCACGTCCGATCGGTCCCGCCGTTTTCGGAGAAATCACTCGTTCCTCCCGCCGCAGGCACATCCGCGTATAGGGCAACACGGCCAAGTGGATCGCTTCCGAGGCGACGATCCGCCTGTTTGCCGACGATCCGCCGCCAATCGGACCCAGCACTTCGGCGCTTTGCGCGTTTATCCGGCCAATCTCTGCCGGTTATCCTGCTTGGTTGAGCTTGCGAGCCTCGGAAAGAATTTTGGTTAGGCGGTTGGAGAGGCGATCGAGGCAGCGTTTCGAAGGGCCGTCAGAGAGGGATCGCCGGAACATCTCGATTGTGTGTTGAGCGAACAGTAAGGCATCGGCGACACCATCCAGGGCAGCACGCGGCGAAATTGTTGGGGTCTTCGGCTGGGGCGCCAGATGTCGGGGTTGAGAGCGTGCCAAGTGGAACTCACGTTGCAGATCGTTGCCCGCGACCTGGACATACTTCATCGTCATCTCGGCCTTGACGTGGCCGAGGAGCGTCATCAGTGCGGGCAAACTGACTCCGGCACGCACCATCTCAGTGGCATATGTGTGTCTAAGTTGGTGCGGAACGATGAGCTTGGAAATGCCGACTGCGGCCGCAGCATCGGACAGATATGGGCGCAGTTGTTTGATCAGCGTCTGCTTGCCTTTATGGCGTGCCAGCAGCCGGCCGTCAACCGGGAGGGAGTCGAAAGAACGGAAGAAGCGTAAGCGTTGGACGAGTTCACATACAAACGAGTCCACCGGGATCATTCGTTCTGTCTTCAGCTTGCCGAGAGGCACATGAATCGCCCAACGGTCCGGGCCCACATTGTGGAGGCAATCGTAGGCGAGGTCGACGCATTCCCCGATGCGCATCCCAGTATGGCGCAGCAGCAGGAAGACGTTGGCGGGCAGATCATTACGGCGGACCAGTTCCTGCTGGAGTAATCGATCCTGCTCTGCCGTCAGCGGGCGGGGCAAGCGCTGGGGAATGCGCGGAAGGTCCTCGCGTCGGATCAGAAACGCCAGATGGGGAAATTGTGCAGTCCGGGCAAGTTCCTCCAGAATGGAGCGCAGACACAGCAGGTGACAGACGTAGACGGCCTGAGCCAAGGGCGGGGTGTGCGAGCGCAGATGGGCAAACCAACCGAGGGTGTGGGGATCACGATGCAGCTGATTCAGTGAACAAACAGAAGGGTGGTCATCGCCGAGATACATCAGGAAGTTGCGCGCCACGCCACGGTAGTGACGGGTCGAGTCTGGGCTCTGGGCGGCCGTGAGGGACTCGATGGCTCGTTGGAACGGGTGAACCAATGGATGTTCCAGCGGAGCGTAGCGGGAGAGCGTCATGACTGCGTTCCCGGTACAGGCCGGATCTGCTGCGCCACAGCTCGGGCATACTGCTGATAGACCTCGAGGGGAGTGACTTGCACATAGACCATCGTGGTCTGAATGTGAGCGTGCCCCATCAACTGCATGAGCGCGGGCAGGCTAACACCGGCGCGCACCATATCGGAGGCAAAGGTATGGCGGAACCGATGGGGGTTGGCCATCTTCACGCCGGTAGTCCGACGATGGTATCGAAACAGGGAGCGCAACCCCGCGGGAGTCATCCGCGCTCCGCGAGCGGGCCCCTTGAGCGAAACAAACAGAGCGTTAGTCGACGTCTGTGGCCGCTCCAGCCGGAGATAGTGGTCCAGGAGTTGGTTCGCTTCCGGGGCCAGCGGCAGGAACCGGGTCTTGCTGCCCTTGCCGCGCACGCGGATCTGCGCCTCGGACAGTAGAAGATCGTCGCGATTCAGATCCAGGACTTCTTGCGACCGGAGTCCCTGGAGCAGCATCAGTCCCACGATGGCCAGGTCCCGTGAGTTGCGAAAGCTGGACCAAAATCGCGCCACCTCGTCGACAGACAGAGGCACAATGGTCCGTTTGGGAGTCTTGACTCGCAACCGGCTCAAGGCAGGCCGCGGTTTTCCGATGCCCATGGGTGCTCGCTGCCAGTAGTTCGTCTGTAACGCCGGAGCGGTCTGGAGGGGCGCGTCAGGAAAGATGATACGCAAGGCACGATCGACGATGGCTACGCGCTGATTGATGGTGGCACCGGTTAGTTCGCGTTCCTGGCCAGACTGGAATCGCACATAGTCCAGCAGTGTCGATTCGGAAAGGGCATCTTTGGCGACCACGTCGGTGTGGTGAACACCCTCCCACCACCGGAGAAAGTGCAACAACTCGTGCGCATAGGTTCGCAGGGTGGTGTCTGCCAGGCGGCGGAGCATTTCGTAGTCGAGGTACCGGTTGATCCAGTCAATCTCACGGCCCGTGGTCTGTTCGACAATGCGGTACGGGCAGCGCACATGGTTGTTGGAGGGCTTGGAAACTACGCGGAAGGTCATCATCGCGCCGCCTCCAGCAGCGACTGAAACTGACCGGCATCGCCGCCTTGGACGAAGAAGCTGTTCGGATCCTGGCCGTTGGGCAGTACCACGGTACGGACGTCGACACTTTGCTCAGCGAGCCGGCCGGCAAGCGATTGCGCCGCTTTCTGGCCGCTGCCATTGGCATCGGCATCAAAGGCCAGAAAGACAGTTCGCCGACCGTCGCAGAGTTGACGGAACTGGCGCGCATTGAGATTCACACCTAACGAACAGGTGACATTGTCAAAACCGGCCTGCCATAAGGCAGCGTAGTCAAACAGGCCCTCAACCAGAATCACCTCGGGATACAGTCGGGCTTGGTCCCATGAATATAAGCCGCCCTTCGCGGCCGGCAAGAAACGATGCGGTGGCGCTGCCGTAGACAGACTGCGGCCATAGAGATTGCCTTCCAGCGGAAACACCACGCGGTGCCGGTAGGTGTCGTAGCCAGCAGCGCTAACCAAGCCGGCTTGCCGCAGAGCCTCGACCGGGTAACCCCGGTCTGCCAGCCAAGCTCGCAAGCAGCCACCAGGTGCGTAGCCGATCCGCATATGCTCGATCAGTTCCGGTGAGCTGACTCCGCGTCGATACAGGTAGGCGGCTGCCTCGTTGTGACGGTGTAACTGCATGCGATAGAAACTCGCGACTTCGTCCACCAACGGCGCCAAGCCCCGCCATTGGTGGAGCAGCGACAGCGCCTGTGGGAAGCTCGCCTGGTGATACAGTTCGGCGAAGCGAATCACGTCCCCGCCGCGACCGCAGCCGTAACAGTAGAATAGGTTCCTGTGGGGATCTAGCAGAAAGCTCGGCTGATGATCTTCGTGCAGCGGACACAGTCCCATCAATCGGCCGCGGGTCAGTTGTCGCGCCGGTCGCCAATCGTGGGCCTGCAGATAGTCCAGCAGAGGAATCTGCTGTTTCAACTCGTCGAGAGTGTGTCGACTCACGGACTTCTTGCCTCGATCGGCAGAATACGGCAGAGCGCACCCAGATCCCAGGCGAGGATGGTGGGTGTCTGCAGAAAGTGCTGGTTTTTGACTCCGGCCTTGATCCAGCACCATAGGCTGACGAGCCGCCGTTGTGCCCATCGACGGACAGTGGATGGATCGGGCAAACGTGTGGGGTCTTTGCAGTGCGGTGCGGCTTGCTCGGCACTATCACCTGCGGCGATGTGCTCACAGGCCTGCCGCCGGCAGTGAACGCTGTAGTATCCGGATGGCGCCAGCCAATCGGGCAAGATGGTAAAGGTTTTCCCGCACGGCTCACAGATTCCGCGCCTCACCCAGATACATTCGTGCTGGTCGTCGTGAGCATGACGGAGCCGTCGTCCGTGGCCAATGATCGTGTTCTTCTGGCAGACGGGACATCGCCGCGGCAGGCGGTCCAATGGAATCACCCCGGATCGATGTTGTCTTTCGCCTCTGGCAGTGCGATAAAAAGAATCACGGCTGGCGTGAAGGCCGCCGCTGACCGTCCCTGCCAAAGTTTCGATCTGAGGCCGGCCTTCACCCTCCCGGCAAAGTCAGTCCCGAACGAAAAAAAGAATACTGCTTTCCGACTTTGGCCGCGACCCCTCACTCAGAACATTGGCCGGTATTTAGGCGTTTTACGTCAACTTGGGTAGCGCACCGATTCGTCGCGCGCAGATGTTGTCACCGCCGCCTTCGGCAGTTTGGCACGCCCCAACCGACTGCAGAGCACCGTGATTGGATTATTCTGCTTCTGGAAGTTCAGCTTTGTAAGCCGTCACGTGCTCAGGAAATAATTCTCCGTATAGCGGGTAACCTATCCCTAGGACATCGATTTCAAGCCCGTCTTCAAACCCGAGTTCAGCCGAGTAGTCGGTGATGTGAATACCACCCTGTGCAGGAAGTTCTTGGCCGCCGATTAGGCGAACCGCAAGTCCCAAATGCGCCTGTGGACTCTCCCGCGTCGCGATCACAGCTGGCTGAATGATCGAATATTCCGGTAAGGGCAGGAGTTTGCCTCCCGCGACACCCATCGGCGCGTCCCCCTTCTCAAGCTTAGAATGCCCTACAACGGTATTGCCTGCGAGGACCTCAAACCGTGGCATATGGATTGACGATTTCAGTTCAAGCTTAGCGGTCAGGGTGACCGGTAAGCAACGGTCACTCCGTCACAAGGGCCGCACCGGAAGAGCGGTTCACATTCTGGAGGCGAACCACCTGGACGTAAGGTCACCGATGCTGATCTTGACCGACGACTACAGCTCGAACGGCGTCAGATGGCGAGGCGCGCGTTTTCGTCAACTTGACCAGCGATGTCGACGTCGGTGGCGCGTCATCCAGCGCTATCCGGACGGGACATCGACGAAAGAGCGCGGCGCGGTCAGCGCAACCGCACCCAAACTGCTAGGATGGGACGTTTCGCCGCACGCCGGGAGGCTCTGAGTGCTTAAAACCACGTGGAAGACCGAGTATCAAGGACACGTCATCGAGTTGGAGAATCGGCCGAACCTGGAGCGGCTGATTGTCGATGGAAAGGAAATCGCCAGGGAGCCTGGCGCCACTTGGGAACCGCGCAGCTTTCACGCGACCATTCCCGACGGGAACCGGTCCATGAAGGTGGACGCCAACACTCGTTTTTCAAAAAGTCCGCGGGGACTCCGATTCACTCTATCGGTGGATGGCAAGGAGGTTTATAGCGAGGTGAAATGGCCGGCCCGGTGGTATCTCCCGTTCGCGGCCGTGGGCCTGGTTGTGGCGACCGTGGCTCTTCGGTTGTTAGCTTACTGAGTCTAACCGATCCGGAGTTTTTGATCAGGCAACGCTGGCGCTCGTTCGGCTCAACTTGACGGGTACCCGACGCCGCAGGACCCCGTTCAGCGGCTGGCCTCGGTTCGATGTCAAATCCCGCATCGAGAATTCACTTGGCCGTGTTGACGCCATCTCGTACATGTGCTCTGTCCGGATTGGTCCTGGATGACGCCCCACTCGGACGCTGACGGGCGGGCCAACTAGACGGGAAACGCCTGACCGCTCAATAGGCGACCGACACAGGCTTTTCCTCGATATCGAACGACAGCGGCCGTGAGGACCGAGTTCGACGAATCCCCCCGCGACCAAAAACATCAGCCTGCCGGAGCAAGGAATTCGATCCCCCTTTCCCGTTTCCCTCAGGGGACAGCGGGGCGCTGGTCCCCCCACCTCCGCACGCCCCACGCACTCTCGCTCAATCCCGCCCCAAAATATGACTGAGCACAGCATTCCATACATCCCCCGCCGCATACGCAATACCCGGCCGGTTCAAAATCAAAATCGATAACACATACACCACCGGAGCGGCCACATAAGAAAAGGTGTACCGCGCTCCGCTCCAGATGCTCTGCCGCTCCACCGCGTCCAGAATCCCTTCTAGCCCCGGACGCCGCCCCCGCCGCGACGCCGCTGAGATTCGCTTCGCCTCCTCACTCGCCGATTCCCTCGTGATCGCGTTGATGTTGAACAAATACACCAGCAGCAGAATCGCCAGTATCAGGCAATAGTTCGCCACCAGAAACTGGCCCCATCCCCCGAGCGTATCCAGGTTCTCCCAAAGCGCGTGCCGCGAACCCTTCAAAACGTTGCTCCACCACGCCAGCACCTGCAAACCCGCGCTCACCCCGATCAAGCCCACCAGTTGTACCAGCGCCCGGTGTACCGGTTCCAGTCCGAACATTCGCGAACCATCCGTGTACCGCAGCAGGAGTTCCACCCCGCACCCTTTCGAGGGCACGATCGCCCTGTAGACCAAGTTCAGGAAAAAGCCTGCCTTCAGAACGGTCCACACAATGAACGTTCCCACCGAAACCTGCAATCCCAGCGCGCTCACCATGAACAGGAGGAATGCCGCTCTTTCAAACAACGACCCGCTTCGGCGATACAGCGGCGGAACAATTCGATACAGCCCCGTTTGATTCCGGCTCAGGCCGCCGATCGGCTCGAGTTTTCGTTGCGTGGCGCGCTCCAGTTCCGCCAGCGTGCAGCCCGGACACACACTCGCGTATTCGGCAATCCACGGCGCCTGTACGTACCCGAACATCACATATTTGTAATCGCTCTTCGGCGGCAGATATTCGGTCCCGACAATGATGAGAAACCCCGTCACGAACGCGAATCCGAGAATTCGCTTGCTCATCCAACGCCGGTTCGCCTCCCCAATCCACGAGATGGCGGTGCGGGACATTTCAAGCGGATCCTTGCGCGGCATCCGGTGCATCGCCCGCATCCGAATCCGCGCCCACCAACCCGGCGCGGCCCTGCACTTGTTCACCACCAATTGATCCCTCATCGCGAGCTTCACCACGGCAGCCTGCGCTCTCTGTACGAACCCGACCGCGAAATAAATGAAGAACGGCACGATGAACAGGAACGTGAATGCGCCATTCAGTTCGTACAGATATCCGAATCTCACCGCCACCGAGTGCGGAGCCTGCGGCCCCTCCAGCATCACCGTGATGTACCCGGCATTGCCCAGCACGCTCAACAAGCAGGTCAACAGCGCCCATCCCGTGAAGAACGCCACCAGCGAAATCTGCCGCGTGCCCGGCCGCCCCGGCAACAGCTTCGCGCCGATCTCGCTCAACAGCGGTTCGGCAGGTTCGCCAGTCGTCACGCCCGCCTCGCGACGCCGGCCTTGCGCTCCACCCGAAAACCGCCCTCCCGCCATCCGGATCGCCCGCTCGATCGCGTCTGACTCCTGCCGCTTCACAACACCCGAACAGTCCACCCACCTCGGATCCGGCGCATAGAACGACAACAAACCCGAAGCCTCGGCACGATCCACCCGCAGCGCTACCACGGGCACTGCGTTCCGGTCGGCCGATTCCACTTCGCGAATCAATTCCGCCGATCCGCTTGCCGCCTCCGTCACAATCAGCAGAAATACCGCCGAGGATTGAACCGCCTCGTCCACCGCGGCCGCCGTCGCCTCGCCATCGCTCAAGTCCCCGGGTGCAACGAAACATCTCGCGCCCCGCTGCTCCAGTTGATTCACCAGTCGCGCACAAAACTCCCGATCGCTCGAAGAATGCCCGACAAAAACGTCGTACATCGTTTTGCGCTCCGGATGCCCGGCATCGCCATTCCGGCTACCCGCGTCGGTTTCCCCCGCCGCGCTCTCCAATTCCCCGGCTAACAATTCGCCAAACTCCGCCGCCTCGGAGTACCGTTCATCGGGGTTGTACTTCACCGCTTTCGCAATAATCTGAATGATGTCTTCGGAAAGCGTGGGTTGCACCGACCGTAAGTAATCGAGCCGGATCTCGTCCCCATCGCGTACCGGCAACTTCCCGGTCAGTAACTCGCAGGCGATAATCCCCATCGAGAAAATGTCGCTCCGCAAGGAAGGCCGGCCGTGGCACTGCTCGGGCGCCATGTAGGCCATGCTGCCCGCCACTCGCGTCGGATTCGATTCACCCTCCCACTCCCAGATCGTCGCGATCCCGAAGTCGATCAAACGCACCAGGTCACCCGCACCCGAGTCCTGAAGCATAATGTTCTCCGGCTTCAAATCGCGATGTAGAACGCCCCGGCTGTGCGCGGCCGCCAGCGCTTGTCCCACTTGGCGCAGGATCCCGGCCGTCCGCTTCCGGTCGATACTCCCACTCGCAATCGCCGACCGCAGGGTCACCCCGTCGATGTACTGAAGCACGATGAACGGCGTCCCGTCGCCAGTCTGCCCCGCGTCCAGGATCCCCACAACTCCGGGGTGATCGATGCGCGCCAGGGCCTCGATCTCATCGCGAAACTTTTTCTGCGACCATTCGTCATGGGACGAACGCGTCAGCAGTTTCACCACAACCCGCTTCCGATGCAGTCTCTCGTCGGACGCCAGGTAAACCACCCCGAAGCCTCCCTGCCCGATCCTCTTCTCCAACTTGTACCGCCCGTGCAGCAGATCTTCGGGAATACTCGCGGACGCCTCGGAACGGCTTGCCGGATGCGGCAGCAGAACCCAACTGTTGTCCGTCTGCCTGAGTAGACGCTCCACCTGCGAGCACAACTCCGGATTCGTGAGCCGCGCAGTCGCCAGACGCCTCTCCCGCTCAGCCTCATCCAGCGCGACAAGCTCGTTGTAAAACTCGTAGACCTTGTTAAGCAACTCGTCCGGAGTCATGTAACGACAATTGGAGGACACGCCTCCTGTTACAGCGTGTGAGCCGGTAAAAGCCCGCCATTAAATGCGTCAGTCTACCATCATTCCGGTACAACCGACTTTTCCACAGCCCTGAAACCGCCAACCCCCGCGTCCGCAATCACTTCCCGCCAAACTTACCCATCCCGCAAACTTGCAAATCGGAAATCCGATGCTACGTTGATGGTGAAATGAGTTCCCAGCGCAAGATCGCAGCCAATCGCCGGAACGCGCAGCGCTCCACCGGCCCCAAGTCCCAGGAAGGCAAATCCGCTTCCTCCCGCAATGCCACCCGCCACGGCCTCGCCAGCGAAAAACTCACCGTGCTGCCCGGCGAGAGCCAGGACGACCTCGACGCCCTCATCGAATCCATCACCGCCGAATTCAAACCCGCCAGTGACACTGAGCGTCACTTCGTCGATCGCATGGTCCAGGCCCGCTGGAAACTCGCGCGGCTCCAGCGTTGGGAAGCCGCCGCTTTTGAACGCATCCTCGACAGCGAGTGGGGACCCGACGACCCCGACCGCCGCTTCCTCAACGCCCTGGGAGAATCCGGCAGCGTCCTCGAAAAGCTCCAGCGCTACACCACCTCCGCCGAGCGCGCCTACTCCAAAGCGCTTAAGGACCTGCTCCAATACCGTGCCCAATCCGCAAAACTCGAAAAACAAAACAAAGCCAAGTCCGCCGAAGACTGGCTCCAGACCGAATTCGCAAAACTCCAAAACGAACCCACGCCCAGCCCCTGGGACGACCCCACCATCGCCCCACCGCAACGAATACCCCTATCTCACAACTCCCAACTCACAACCCAAGACCATGAAAACTCTTAACTGGCCACTAGACACTGGCACTTGGTCGCAATTCTACTCTAGCCAGAACCAATCTAGTTATAGTAGAATCATTGCAAGAACTGCTAGACCGGGTTAGACTGACACATCGCCAGCGATCCGGCATCTAACGAACGCTGGCAATCCGGGCCGCAAGCCTAATCGATGAAAGATTACATCGCATTGACGAAACCGAGGGTCACGTGGCTGATCCTCGCGACAACCGCAATCGGCTACTACTTCGGCGCTAAATTCGGCTGGAGCCTCTGGACCCTCTTCCATACCATCGTCGGGACCGGCCTCATCGCCTCCGGAACTGCCGCCCTCAATCAGTGGTACGAGCGAGAGGCCGATGCCAAAATGAAGCGGACCAGGTCCCGGCCGCTCCCATCGGGCCGCTTGTCGCCCCCACGCGCTTTGGTCTTCGCCACCGGACTCTCCGCCGCCGGGTTCATCGAACTCGTCCTCGGGGCGAACCTGCTCACCGGACTGCTCGGGTTATTCACGCTCCTGACCTATTTATTCGCTTACACTCCGATGAAGCAGCGCTCGGTTCACTCCACCACCATCGGAGCCATCCCCGGAGCGATGCCCCCGCTCATCGGTTTCGCCGGAGCCGCCGGCACCTTGACCACCGAAGCCTGGATCCTCGCCGCTATCCTCTTTATTTGGCAGTTCCCCCACTTCTACGCCATCGCGTGGATGTATCGCGAGGATTACGAACGCGCCGGCATCCGCATGCTCCCCGTCGTGGAACCGGACGGAGAATCCACTGCCCGCCGCATGGTCTGGTGCTCGGTAGCGCTCATCCCCATCAGCTTGCTGCCCCGCCTCTGGTCGATGGCCGGCAATCTGTACGTCGTCGGCGCCATCCTTGCCGGCGTCATGTTCCTGTATAGCGCGGCGCGCATCGTCAGTGATCGCAGCCGTGTCCGGGCGCGCGGAGTCCTGCTCGCCTCAGTCGTTTATTTACCCATTCTCTATGGCCTCATGGTCCTCGATCGCGTGCACTTGTAGTCTGTTTGCGGTCTTACCCGCCGCGCTGTTTTTGAATGGCTGCAACCACCGGCAATTGCCGGTCTATTCCTCGGTTCCCGAGTTCCAACTCACCTCGCAAAACGGCTCGAGCTTCGATAGCAAGTCGCTCCACGGCAGCGTCTGGGTCGCCGAATTCTTCTTCACCCATTGCACCGGGCCCTGCCCCCGCATGAACTCGCGCTTCCGTCATATCGAAAAAACGTTCGACGGTCAAAATGATTTGAAGCTCGTCTCCATGACCGTCGACCCCGATCGCGACACCCCGGCCGTCCTCGCCGACTACGCCCGCAAGTTCTCCGCCGAACCCGGCCGCTGGTTTTTCCTCACCGGACCCATCGACCAACTGAATCACCTCTGCCGCAAGGTCTTCCTGCTCGGCGACATCACCGGCGACCTCAACCACTCCACCCGCTTCGTCCTCGTCGATCGCAAGTCCCGCATCCGCGGCTTCTACCAGAGCAACGATTCCGATAGCATGAAACAGTTGATCAGCGACATCCGCCTGCTATTGAAGGAGTCCGCGTGATCGGAGTCCACGACCTGCCCACCGTCAACGCGACCCTCAATGCCACTGCCGCCGTTCTGTTGATCTGGGGCTATACGCTGATCCGCCGCAAGAAGATCCAGACCCATCGCAAAGTCATGGTCGCGGCCTTCTCCGCTTCGATCCTTTTTCTGATCTCGTATCTCGTCTACCATTCCCAGGTCGGCTCGGTCCGCTTCCAGAAGACCGGCGCCATTCGAACGGTCTATCTCACCATCCTCTTCACTCACACCCTGCTCGCCGCCACCGTACCTGTACTCGCTGTTCTGACCTTGCGCCGGGCCTGGCGAGCCGACTTCGCCCGCCACCACGCCATCGCGGTCTGGACCTTCCCGATTTGGCTTTATGTCAGCGTCACCGGCGTCGTCGTTTACTGGATGCTGTACCATCTCTGATCCATTGCTATAGTTGAACCTGATGCGGCAGAGACGCGCTCTTCTCGCCCTCGGCGCGGTTCTCGTCCTGGCAGGCGTAGCCGCTTCCATCGTCCTTTGGAAGACAACCCGAGCCCTGCGAAATTCGTCTGCCGAAGTGGCTCGCGAAACGGACCTCGCCTTCACCTCCAACATCCTCAACACCACGCCTCCGCCCGGCTTCGAGACCGTCGCCGCTCCCGCCGGATTCCGCGACGCCGCCATCTTCGCTGGTCATATCTATATCGCCGGAGGCGGTGGACTCTACGAGTACGACCCCGAAGGCAACCTCCTCCGCTCCTTTCGCACCGGCCTCGAACTCCCCGCCGCTCCGGTCACCGCTGTCGCCACTGGGACGGCCCATCTCTGGCTCGCCACCTCGGGCGAAGGCGCTCTCTCATTCGATGGCCGGCAGTTCCGTCACATCCGCCCTCACCGCACCGGGCATCGCAAGCTGACAGCAGTCCTCCCACTCTCCACCGGTCGCATCCTCTTCGGGACCGAGAAGGCCGGAGTCCTCGCCTTCGACGGCCGCCAGCTCTCGCCGCTTCACCCGTCGCTCTCGGCCCTCCACGTCACTGCCCTCGCCGGCGACGAAGCCAGCCTCTGGATCGGCACCCAGGATTCAGGCGTCCGCCACTGGCACGCCGGCCAACTTGATACGATCGGCGAAACCCAAGGACTCCCCGACCCTCGGGTGTTCTCGATCGCCGTCGATCACGAGACCGCCTACATCGCCACCGCGCTCGGAGTCGCCGAGGTCCGCGATGACAAGGTCCAGCGCGTCCTCGCGCAAGGCTTCACCGTTCAGTCCGTCCTCAAGCACGGCGGCCAACTCCTCGCCGGAACGCTCGACGAAGGACTCATCCGCGTCCCCGGAACGACCGGCAGTCCGGACGCGGCCGAACCGATCCAGCGCCTGCTCTCCACTTCCGATTCCGTCCTCGCCCTCATGCCCACTGGCCTGTACCGCATCGGATCGAAACGAAGCGAGTGGTCGCCCGTCCTCTCCGCGGCGAAAGCCCGCCTCACCGATCGCAACATCGCTGCCCTCGCCCCCGATCGCGAAGGCCGCCTGTGGATCGGTTATTTCGATCGAGGTCTCGATATCCTCGACAGCACCTCGCAGCACGCCCAGCACCTCGAAGACGACATCCTCTTCTGTGTGAACCGCATCGTCCCGGACCGCGAGCACGACCGCACCGCCGTCGCCACCGCCAACGGCCTCGTCCTGTTCGGCGCAGGTGGTGTGAAGCGGCAGGTGCTCACCCGCTCCGACGGCCTGATCGCGAACCAGGTCACCGACGTAATCGTCCGTCCCGATGGCACCATGATTGCCGCCACTCCCGCAGGCGTCAGCTTCATTGAGTCCTCCCGAATCAGCAGCATTTACGCCTTCCATGGACTCGTGAACAACCACGTCTACTCCCTCGGCCAGATCGGCAATCGAACCCTGGTAGGCACGCTCGGTGGCCTGTCCATCATCGAATCCGGCTTCGCCTCCGCTAGCTTCACCACCGCCAACTCCGGACTCAAAGCTAACTGGATCACTGCCGTCCTGCCCACCCAGAACGACGTGTTCATCGGAACCTACGGCGGAGGCATCATGCACATGGGCACCGGCGGATCCTGGACCCCCTTCGCCGACCTGCCGCCGAACTTTGAAGTGAACACCAACGCGATGGTCGCATCCGGCCGCGCCGTCTACGCCGGAACACTCGACCGCGGACTCGCCGTCTTCGACCGCGCCTCCTCGCGCTGGCATTGGGTCACGCGCGGCCTGCCTTCGATGAACGTCACTGCCGTCGCTCTCGAATCTGACATGCTCTACATCGGAACCGATAACGGACTCGTGCGAGTCCCCGAGGAGGCCGTCGTTCGATGAGATGGCTGCTCCCATTCCTGCTTGCAGTGCCCCTGTTCGCCGACTCCGGCGTGTTGCTCCCGATGGACGCCAAGCAACCCGACCCGGCCATCCTCTCGCTTGAGGAGATGTCCATCGACATTGCAATCGATAACGCCGATGCGCGCGTCTCGATCCGGCAGATCTTCGCCAGCCATCGCGCCACCGTCCTCGAAGGCAACTACTCCTTCGCCCTTCCCGGCAACGCGCTCATCTCCGACTTCGCCGTTTGGGACGACGTCACCCGCATCCCCGGCGTGATCCTCGAACGCAAGCGGGCCGAAGAGCTATACGCCGACATCCGCATGCAGGCCATCGACCCAGGCCTTTTGCAGATGGGCGAACGCGGTCCCGATGAAGCCCGCCGCGGCTCCGAGTTCGTTGCCCGCATCGTTCCCATCCCCGCCTGGGGCAACAAGCGCATTGAGATCGAGTACCACCAGCGACTGTCGATCGAACAGCTCAAAGGCTACTTCGCCGTCCCGCTCAAGCCCGATGTCTACCGCGCTCAAACGGCCGGCAAGCTGACCATCCACTTCGAGTTCAAATCCGATCACACCTTGCGCGACTTCAACATCACCAGCAAGGCCTACCCGCTCCAGATCCAGACACGCAACGCTCACCTGGTCCGCGCCGACTACACAGGCACGAACGTCAGCCTCGCCGAAGACCTCTCACTCGAGTACACGCTCGACGCCCCAAAGAACGACACACTCGCCGTCGTCACGCATCGTGACCCGAATGAGCCCGGCTTCTTCGAAGCCGACGACCTGCTGCGTATGCCCCAGCAATCGGCTTCGAGTGCACCGCGCACTGTCATCGCCTTGTTCGATACGTCGCTCTCGATGCAATGGGAGAAGCTCGAACGCAGCTATCAGGCTCTCGAACGCCTGCTGCGTAAACTGCACCCGTCCGACAAGTTCAACCTCGTCGTCTTCAACAGCGAGGTCGCGACACTCGCGCCCGCGCCCATCTCCGCCGACACCGCCGCCGTCGAGAAAGCCCTCGAGTTCATCCGCGCGAGCCGCCTCCGCGGTGCCACCGACATCCAAGCCGCCCTCACCACCGCCCTCGCGCAGACCGGACCGAACCCGTACATCGTCCTGCTCGGCGACGGCGGCGCGACCAGCGGCACCATCCAAAACGGGAAGCTCGCAGCATGGTACATGGCGAAGTGGCAACAGATCCCTGCGGGTCGCCGCCCTCGCACCTACGTCTTTGGCATCGGCGATGACGCGAACCTGCCCTTACTGAAGATGCTCGCCCGCGCCGATGGCACCCTCGAACACGTTCGCTCCACCGAGCCCATCGACTTCAAGCTGATCGCCTTCCTTTCGAAGATTGGCCGCGATCCGGTCGAAGGACTGCAGTTGAACGCCAACCCGCAAGCCGCGGTGAGCCTCGTCTATCCATTGCAGGAGACCGCGTTCCCCGGTGCGCTCGCTTCGTGGGTGGGCCAGTATTCGAATCCCGGCCGCGTCACCTTCACCGCGAAGAACGCGAAGACGACGGTGAACCTTCCTGCGACCAACCTCGATCACCCCGACCTGCCGCGCACGTGGGCCAAAGCCCGCGTCGATGCGCTGCTCGAGAAGATCGAACGCGAGGGTGAAGATCAGGCCAGCATCGACGAGATCATCCGCCTGTCCCGCAAATACAAATTCGTCACGCCGTACACATCGTTCCTCGCCGCACCCCGCGCGCTGCTGCGCCCGCGACTGATCCGCCCCGGCGATCCCGTGCTGCGAGTGAAGACCGACCCGGCGATCACCTCGATCACCGCCGTCTTCCCCTTCGGACTCGTGAAGAAGCTGCGCTACCTCGATCGCGAGGACACCTGGCAGACCCGTTTCCTCGCGCCCAGCGACATGCAGGACGGCACCTACGCGGTCCGCTTGATACTGCGCGACCGCGACGGCCGCACCTATCGTGAGAAGAAGACCTTCGTCATCGCGAGCAAGCCACCAACCTTGCGTGTCCGTCTCGACAAGGCTCGTTACCGCGCGGGCGAGGTGGTGCGGGTCCGCGTCGCCGCCTCGGACACCGCACGGACGATCGTCGCCCGCATGTACGGAACTGCGCCCGCCTACATCCGCTGGAATCCGCAGATGAGCGTCAACACCGGCGACCTTCTGATTCCAGATCATCTTGCCGCAGGCCGCTACAAACTGACGGTCACCGCTGAAGACTTCGCCCACAACATCGGAACTCAGGAGGTGTCGCTTGAAGTGGTCCCGTAAGCTCTTCGTCTGCACCTCGCTGAGCCTCGCCGCCCTGGTGTTCCTCGCACGCGCCGAACTTGCGCCCTACGTTCAGCACATCGATGCCGGCAGCCGTCTCGAAAGCGTCTTCTTCAAACTGACCGGCCGCCGGCCGCCATCGGAGACTCGCCCCGCACTCACAAGCCTGATCACAGCGACGCGGAACGATGCCGACCTCTACTCGCTCCGAGCCCTCGAAGCAGAACGTCAACTCGACTTCCGCGCGGCGGAATCGGACTGGCAGAAGTACGCCCAACTCGCGACCGACAAGTACGCCGGTCAGATCGGTCTCGCCGACTTTTACCACCGCCGCATCGAATCCGCCAAAGAACTCGCGGCCCTGCATGCGGCGGCGATGCTCCCGAACTCAGACCAGTCAACCTTCGACCGCATCGTTACTCTGATCAACGATCAGTTGCTTGGGTACGACACCGCCCGCACCGAGTTCCGCGCGTGGATCCAGCGCTACTCGAAAAGCGCCACGCCCTACACGCGCTTCCTTGACTACGCGGTCGAACACAAACAGTACGCCGACGCCGAGGACGTCCTGAAGCAGTACACCGCTGCCTTCCCGAACGAGGCGGTGTTCCCGGTCCGCGCTCAAGCACAGATTGAAGCCGCACGCGGCTCCACACAATCGGCCCTCGCGCTGTACGAACGCGCCTTCCAACCACTCTGGCCGCCCGAACTCATCAAGTCGTACTTCGAAACGATGACCAAGGCGGGCGCGCTTCGCCGGTACCTCGAGAGTGCCCGAAACGCGATCGCGTCCAACCCCGACGATCTGAACGGAGCCGCTCGCGTCTTCTACTACTGGCAGCAGCAAGGCAATCTCGCCAACGCGCAACGGCCGTTGTTCGAGTACGAGGCCCGCAAATCGAACTGGACCGCTGAACAGCTGTGGACTCTCGCCAAACTCTACGAGACCGCGAACAATCCCGATCGAGCCGCTCGCTGCTACTACTCGATGTACAGCCTGCAAGGCGTCGGGCCCGCCGATGCCGAACGCGCACTCGCCGGCATCGCCGACCTGCTGTTCGCTTCAGCCGCGCAAGGTATCCACTTCGGCTCAGGCGATCTCTCCTACTACAAGGACATCGCGCAGGCGGACCCCTATCCCGGTTATCTCAACGGCATCCTCTCGCTGCTGTTCAACGCCACCGAGCCGCAGTATCGTTACGACGCCGAGAACCAGACGGCACAGCCGTACTTCCATCGCGCCCGTGCCGCAGAGTTGGTGACGCTCTTCGATACCCGGTTCCCGAACTCATCGCGCCGCGCTGAGTTGCACGCTCGTCTGATCAACGCGCTCTCGTTGCAGGGCGACAGCCAAGCTGTGATCCAGGCGGGACGGCAGTTCCGAACGCAGTTCCCCAATGTTGAGCAACGCACCGAAGTCGCGACGGCAATGTCCGATGCGTATGCGCGCCTGAATCAGACGCAGGCCGAGTTCGCTCTCTACGACGAACTCCTCGCCGAGCTCGCCAAGTCTGCGCAAGGCGTTCCGCTCGGCGAACGCGCAGGCCTCCCGCAGAAGCAGGGCGAAGAGCAACAGCCTGCCTCTCAGCCGCGTTCGCCGGAGTATGCGCGCATCCTCGACCGGTACATCGCTCGGCTCGTCGCATTGAAGCGAGTTCCGGCCGCAATCGCGCTCTACCGCCGCGAGATCCAGCGCAATGCCGGCGATCCCGGATTGTACGAGCGCTTCGCAGCGTTCCTGGAACAGAACAAGCTCGGTGCGGACGTCGAAGAAGTTTATCGCCGCGCGATGGCTCAGTTCCCGAACAAGGACTTCAGCCACAAACTCGCACGCTGGTATCTGCGTCAGAAGCAAACCGCTCAACTCGCGCAACTCACGCAGCAGGTGACGCAGACCTTCTCCGGCACTGCGCTCGAGTCCTACTTCGCGGCCGTGGTTCCGAAGGGCAACATCGCACCCGCGATGTACCGGCAGTTGAACTTGTACGCGCACCAGCGATTCCCGCACGATCTGGTGTTCATTCGCAACCTGCTCTCTGCGTACACGACTCGCGGCACCGCCGATCCCGTGGCCTATGAGGCGCTGCTCCGCACCAACTGGTTCTACGCCGACGATCTGAGGATGCGGTTCTTCGAGTATCTGTCGCGGACGAAAAAGCTCGAGGCCGAACTCGCCGCAATCGGACCGGTGGCGACTCCACAACAAGTGAACGCCAACCCCGCCGCTGCCCGTATGCTCGCGGAAGGCGAGGCGTGGCGTGGTCACTACGAAGCCGCAGCACCGGTGTTCCGCGTCATCACCGCGAGCTATCCGACTTCGTCGCCGAATACGGAACGCGCCGCGACGATCTATCGCTCGCTCGCGACGATTGATCCAAAGCTCACCGAAACCGCATCGAATATCGAGCAGAACCTCGTGGCATATGGGCCGCGCGACAGCGGCAAACTTACATACGCGGGCGAGATCTGGGCGGACCACGATGCATTCGATCGGGCTCGCCCGTTATGGAATCGGATTGCGAACATCGCGCCGGGCTGCGCCGATGGTTATCTCGAATCGGCGACGATCTTCTGGGATTACTTCCTCTACGACGATGCGCTTCGTGTGATTAGCGAAGGCCGGAAACGGCTCGACAAACCCGCGCTCTACGCCTATGAAGCCGGTGCCATCTACGAAAACAAGCGGCAGTACGCACAGGCGCTCAACGAGTACGCAAGCGCGGCTCTGAACGACTCGAGCGATCAGGCGCAGCGACGCCTCGTCCGGCTCGCGCGACGTCCGGAACTACGGCAGGATGTCGAACGGCTAACCGCCGACATTGGAAATCGCAATGAGCCTTCGATCCGGGCGGTCGAACTTCGCGCCGCTGTGCTCGACAATCAAGGCCGCCGCGCGGATCTCGAACAGTTCTTCCTCGATGCCACGGCTCGCACCACATCGATGGAGACGGTGGAGTGGATCAACAACCAGGGCCGCATCGCCGGGTTCCAGAGGGTGCAGGAGCGTGCGCTGCAGCGGCGCGTCGAGATCACGACGGATCCGGTGGACCGCACCCGGTACCAACTCGCGCTGGTGCACTTCTACGAGAACGAGGGACGTCTCTCGGACGCACAGACTGTGCTCGCCTCGTTGTACCAATCGCACCCGAACATTCTGGCGGTTGTTCGTGCGAACACCGATTTCTACTGGCGGACGAAGCAGCCCGCGAAAGCGGTCGATGTCCTCGCGGAGTCGGCAGGCCGGGCTCAGCCAACGTATCAACGCGCATTCCTGCTCGAAGCATCGCGGAAGGCGACTGAGGCGGGGGACGTCAACCGGGCGCGACAGATCCTCGCGACGCTGCTCAAGCAGGAGCCGCTGCGCCCTGAGTATCTCGCCGCGATGGCAGACACCTACGCCAAAGCGAGCGACGATCGCGGCCTTCGCTCGTTCTACCAAGCGACAATAGATGCTCTTCGCAAAGCGAATCGCAGCACGGCCGAAATGCGTCGCGGCCTGATCCCGGTGCTCACTCGCGTTAAGGATTACCAGGCTGCGCTTGACCAGTACATCGATATTCTCAACCAGTACCCCGACGATCCAGGCCTCGCCAAGGAAGCCGCCGCGTACGCACAACAGCACAACCTCGGTAACCGGCTCGTGGCCTACTACGCCAAACAGGTCAACGACGCACCGAAGGACTATCGCTGGCCGATCGTGCTCGCCCGTGTCGATACGGAACTGGAACGGTTCAACGACGCGCTCGACGCCTACGGTAAAGCGACGGCGCTTCGGCCGGAGCGCACCGACCTGTGGATCGCCGAGGCGCAACTACAAGAGCGCATGCTGCGCTTCGCCGATGCCGAGCGCAGTTACGCGCGGTTGTACGATCTCACCTACAAGAACCCTGAGTGGATGGAGAAGGTGGCCGAGGTCCGCGCGCGGCAAGGACAGCGGGACCCGGCGATTGCCGCATTGCGCACCGCCTACATCGAGAACCGGCCCGCGCGCGCTGACAATAACTTCGCGGTCGCCAACAAGCTGAATAGTTGGAACTATGTCGACGCGGCCCGCGAGTTCGCCGAGAAGGGCGCATCCATGGCCGGCGACGAACTCGCCAACGACTATGACTCCGTCGCCACTTATGCCCGCATTCTGACGCGCGCTCATCAGTTTGAGACCGTCTACGGACGTTTTCCGAACAACAGTGCGGCCCTCCGAGTGATGGGAGAAACGGTTCGCGAATACTATACGCCCGAGGAGAAAGCGGCGTTCGCGGCCTACCTGAGGGGAGTTCGTCCGACGGTGTCCCGTGAGCAACTCGCAGCGGTTCAATCAGCGGGCATTGAGGACGTCACTGCGAGTTGGCTCAAAGCCTTGGTACAGGCGAACCCGACCGACAACGGCCTGCAGAGCCAACTCATCAGCCTGCAACGGCAGCGGCTGCGGTTCGCCGAACTCGGTGCGCAGTTCGAGAGTGCGTGGAGTGGTACGTCGCCCATCGCCGAAAACCGCGATATGCTGCTGGGCCACGCCGCCGACGCGTACAGCGAAGCGGGCGACTCGGCGTCCGAACTACGGGTGATCTTGTTGAAGAAGTCGCGCTCGGGGCTCGATCCACAGCAGACCAAGCGGGTCTGCACGCTCTTGGCACAGCAACCGCAGGCGCTTGCGAACATGGCCTCCAACGACCCGGCTGAAGCGATGCGCGATATGGCGGCAAACTGCGCTATTGAAGCCGGTCGGCAGGCAGAGTCGTTCGCGGGCGTTACAGCGAGGGGCACCGGTCTCGCTCCGGTGTGGACTTCCGCCTACACGGGGCTCGTCGGGTTGTACTTCAAAGCCAATACGCCGGCTGTGCAGACCGCCTTCACCGATGCGCTCGGCAGCATGGTGATCGGCGATCGTATCGGAAAGCCAGTCGATCGCGACCGGCAACTCGCGGGCGACATCTGGTTCTACTACGGCGCGCGATACGGCGACTACCTCAACGTCGTCCAACAGCCGAATGCCGCGGATTACCTGCCTGCGATGATCGAGGATTCGCCCGGAAATGCAGGCCCCTACTTCGATCTCGCAGAGTCGTACCGGGAGGCAGGAGACACGACGCGAGCCTCGGCCCGTTACTCCGATGCGCTGCAACTGAACGCTCACCGGGCCGATGCTCATACGCGGCTGGCCGAGTTGCTGTGGGCCGCCGGCAAGCATGGCGATGCGAGCCGGGAGTGGCGTCTCGCGCTCGAGGCGTTCATCTGGCAGCAGGATCATGCGGCGATGCAGGCGGCGTTCTGGGACGGCGTCAAGGATCTACTCGTCGACATCGGCCAGCATGATTTGCTCGCGACGCTGCAACCCGACGCGGACCGCTTGCTGAAAACATATCTACGAAGAAATGGAGTGTATCAGTTCGGTCCGCTGCTCGACGGGATTCTTGCGGCCGCGGGCGATCCGGCAAAGGCGGTCGCGTGGCTCATAGAACTGAGCCAGTCCGCGAACGATCCTCAAGGCGTGCTCGCATTCGCGGTTCGCGAGCAACCGATTCCGGATGCTGAGCGAGACGTGCTGTATCAGAAGTTGATCGAGATGGACCAGGCGAAGCTCGCGTCATCATTCGGCGAGCCACGCCAGAGCGCGGAGGCGAGCCTCCGATCGTGGCAGATCGACTGGCTGCGGTCGCTCGTCAACCGCAAGCTGACGCAAAGAGCACAAACGGTGCTCGCGTCGATTCCCGAAGAAGCCCGCAAGAGCCGGCCCGATCAGATCGTCCCGCTCGAGCTACAGGTGGCGGCACTGGCCAACAACGTCTCTGCGCTGCTCAACCGGTATGCGGCGATGATCGAGCCGCTTTCGGCCGAGATCCTGCGCAATGCCGCGAACGAGTTGAAGCGCATGGGCGATGATGCCGCGGCGCGGCGGGTGCTCGAGTATCTCTACTCGCGCGAACTCGCAGCGCATAAGTTCGATGCTTCGAACTTCCTCGGGCTCGCCGAGATCCGGCTCGAAGAGAAGGACCCGGCTGCAGCGGTCGCGCTGCTGCGACGGATGACGATGCTTTCGGGTGCGCCGTTCGATACGCTACCCGATGCCGCGCGCTTGCTGGAGCGGTACGGGCGGCCCGATGATGCGGCAACATTCTACGAGCAACGTGTGAAGGCGGTTCCGTGGGATAACGTTTCGAAAGAGAAACTCGCGGAGCTGCGGAAGAACAACGCGGAACTCGCGTCGCTCGCGAACGACAAGACAGCGGAGTTCACGGTGCGGGCCGATGCCTCCGTCGCAATTCGAAAGCTCGGGGGTGCCTCGCTCAAGACCGGAAGTCCGGAACTGGATCTGCTCGCATCGACAGCGCCGCTGACGGAAGCGGCGGTCAACAAACCTTACTGGCATCGCGCGCGAGTGGAAGCGGCGGGAGCAACGAATGCCGCTGCGGCGAAGATCCGGTTGCTGATGGCGGCGATTGCCGTGAATCCGGAACCGTCCGCTCCCCGGATGGAATTGTTCCGCATCGCGCTAGCGGCGAAGCGCTATCAACTGGCGGTCTCGTCGGTCGCTGCGGCGGCGAATGCTCCGTCGTACGCTCCACCTGAAACCGAAGAATTTCCGCAGTATCTCGCGGAACAGTTCCTGCAGGGGACAGGGGCAGGAACGACGGAGCGGGCTTCGATCGCCCGAGGGCTCGGCGAGGCGTACCAGCAACTCAACGATCCGGCTCTCGCGGTCTATTACTACCGGCTTTCGCTCGATTTGTCGAAGTCACAGCCGCAGCAGGCTGCACTCGAGAAGAACCTCGAGGTGATGCGGGCCGCGGTGAAGCTGAAGATCGCGAACGAAGAGCGGCGGCCCGTGGTGACGAAGAATCTGGAGCAGCCGCACATTGTGAAGCCGCGGCTCACGCAAGGAGGTGCCTGATGAACCGGCGACCGTTTCTTGTTGCGGGAGGGCTGGGCGCGGTGGGCGTTGCGGTGCTGCTGTCGCAAGCTGTGCAGACGCCCCGGCCATTGAGCGACTTCTTCCCGTCGAGCCCGATGATCTACATCGAGGCAAAGAACTTCGGCACGCTGCTTCGCGATTGGAATTCATCGCAGATCAAACCGGCGTGGCTGCAGAGCGCCAACTACAAAGTGTTCGGCACGACGCGGCTGTTCTTCCGCCTCAACGAAGCGCAGCAGGAGTTCAGCAACGCGGCCGGACTCCCGGCCGATATGACCCTGGTGGATGCTGTTGCGGGCGGCGACTCCGCGCTGGCAATGTACAACATCGGCTCACTCGAATTCCTGTACATCACGCGCATGCCGTCGGCACAAGCGCTGCAGACGATCCTATGGCAATCGCGGGCGAAGTTTCAGCCGCGGCAATCGGCGGGCATCGATTACTACGTCCGGCAGCAGCAACAGCGGACGGCGAGTTTCGCGGCGACGCACGATCTGCTGCTGGTGGCAACGAACGAGCAGGCACTCGCCCAGGCGCTGGCATTGATCGCCGGACAATCGCCGCCCGCGATGAAGCAGGAGTCCTGGTATCAGCGGGCGGAGGCGACGCAGCCGCAGCAGGGCGAAGTGCGGATGGTGCACGACTTTGCTCGTGTCGCCCGGACGCCGTACTTCCGTTCGTATTGGGTGCAGAAGAACACGCGCGAGTTGATGCAATTCGACACGTTCATTTCGGACATGGACCGTTCGGCAGCCGAGTATCGAGAGCGCCGGTCGCTGCTGCGGACGGAGCCCGCAACGGACATGCGGCCATTGGAAGCGGCATCGGGCGAACTCGCGCGGCTTGCACCGGCGGATGCGGGTTTGGTGCGGAGTTGGACAAAACCGGATGCCGCGACCGCGCTCAGCCTCATCGCGCAGAAACTGATCGCGCCTTCTAGCGGCGCGCCGCAGGAGAACCGTATCGCGCCGGTGATGGGTGACATCAACGCCGTTGTGGGAACGGAAGAGGACGTCGAGACGCGGATCGATGAGCCGCCATTCGAAGACGATTCGGGCCGCGCAGAACTCGATGCTCTGCACAGTATCTTCACGTCGAACACACTTCGGGCGATGCTCGAAGTTCAGAGCGCGCAGGATGGGACCTTCGTGGTTACCCCGGGCGCGATTGCCGTTTCGGCACAGCGGCCGTGGGACGAAGCAGCGGTCCGCAATGCGATCTCATCGGCGGTAACAAAGCTGTGGACAGTGTCGGGCATCGGGGCGGGATGGGCGCAGGGAGCGAATGGCGTTTGGACGCTCGCGGGACTCGGTAAGATCTCGGTAGCGGTGAACGGACCGGTGCTGATCGCGGGCAACTCGGAAGAACTCGTGCGCGCGATGGTCACGCGCGGCGGCACCACGGCGCCGATTCCAGCGGCCACCTACTCCGCCCGATTCCTGCACGCGCAGGAACTGCCGAAGTTCCAGCGCACGATGCGACTGATCGATGCGGGCGCGCAGCGCGGAGGCGAACCGCAGTTCTTTTCGGAGAACATCGCGAGCCTGGGCCGCGTACTCGGGCGCATCGACTCCACGACGCTGGAATCGCACGATGACGGCCGCGTGGTGAAGCAGACCCTCGTGTACAGGCTGCGATGACGCGCCGTGTATTCCTGGCGCTGGCTGCAGCGGCTCGCGAGACGACGATCGCGAGAATGAGCGATCGTGAGTTACCCGGCGGCATCGAGTACCTGCTGGGGCGGGCGGCTGACGGCGAGATTCTCGCGCGGCGATGGGAACACCCGGATGCGCGCGCGCCGATCGGATCGGTGGTGAAGCCGTTCGTGACCTTGGCGTATGCCGAGGAGCATGGGGCGCAGTTTCCCGAATTCGTGTGCAAGGGATGCTGGCTGCCGAGGGGACACGGGCGCATCGGGATCGTGGATGCGATCGCGCAATCGTGCAACGCCTATTTCCTGCAACTCTCGGCACAAGTCTCACTCGGGACCGTGGAGCGGATCGCCGCGACGTTCGGCCTCGAGCCTCCGCCCGACGGTTCGCCGGATACATTGATCGGGCGCCACGGGCGATGGCAGTGCGCGCCGATGTCGGTGGTGCACGCGTTTGCCGAGTTGGTGCAGCGGCATGGCGACGGCTGCGTTCCGACGGTGCTCGAAGGCATGCGGCGCGCGGCGAGGTCGGGCACGGCGGCCGGTTGCGGAGCTGCCGTCGCGGCGAAGACGGGCACCGCGCCGTGCACTCACGTGAACGAAGCACCGGGCGATGGGCTGGTGGTGGTGCTATTGTTGCCGGATTTCGTTCTGTTCGCGCGAGCTCATGGGACAACCGGAGCCGAGACAGCACGCATGTGCTCGCGGTTTCTGAAGGCGGTAGTGTGATGCGCAGACTCGGGTTGGTTCTCGCACTCGCGACTCTGGCGCAAGGGGGCGATGTGAGTGTCGCCGTGCTGGGGCTGTTCCATCCGCGCAAGGTGGAGGCGATTCATATCAACTCGGCCACCGGCGACTTTGTGCTGCGCATACCGGGGCGCATCGAGCGGCACTATCGCGGGCAGTTGAAACTCGTGCGCGAGGGAAACGAAGTAATTCCGGTGGTCACGATGGATTTGGAAACAGCCGTTGCATCGATTGTCGCGGCGGAGAGCCCACCGGGCGCGCCAATGGAGGCATTGGAGGCACAGGCCATCGTTGCGCGATCGTTCCTGATGGCGTCTCCGCCGCGCCACGAACACGCGCAGTTCTGCGACACGACGCACTGCCAGTTCCTGCGGGAGCCACCACCTGCGGACTCGCCTTTCAACGAGGCCGCGCTGGCGACGGACGGATTAGTGCTCACCTACGGACGCCGCATTGTACAGGCGTTGTACTCGGCCGATTGCGGCGGGCACACGCGAGCCCTGAAAGCGGCGCAACTGGGGCCCTCGCAGTATCCGTACTTCATTGTGGATTGCGCGGCCCGCACGGGAATCGCGTCGGGTCATCGTATCGGCTTATGCCAGCGTGGGGCGGCGGCGATGGCGGGGCATGGAGCAGTGTGGCGGGAGATACTGCGGCACTACTTTCCAGGGACGGCGGTAACGCCGCTTCAGAGGTGATCCCAAACGTAGGCAGCGAAGGTGCAACGTGTTTCGAAGCCGGCGTTGCGGTACAAGCGGATTGCGCTTTCATTCGAACTGGTGACGGTGAGGCTGGCGCTGCGGCAGCCGTGCGACTCCAGGGCCGAGAGGCTGCGGCGCAGCAACTCATAGCCAACCTGCATGCCGCGCACATCGGGGCCGACACAGATCTGGGTGATGTGGCCGATGTCGCTTTGCACGAGGCTGGCAAGACAGAGGCCGCACAGGTGTCCTTTGCGGTCCACGGCGACCAACGATGCCGGCTGGAAGAACACGCCGCAACCGGGATACTGGACGATGTTCAGAAGGAAGCGGCGGGCGCCGGCGGGCGTCCGATACTGATCGTTGATGTCGCTGTCGATGTGGCCGCGATAAGCGGACGCGATGATCGCCGCAACATCGTCCTGCAAGCGGTCGCTCCAAGGGTGGTACGTGATGCCGGCGTCTTGTCCCTTCGGAGGGAGCGAATGCACACGGTCGAGCGGGGCTTCCATGAATGTTCGGGGATACACGGTGACGTGATCGGGGAACGGAAGAATGCGATCGAACGAGCGGCTGAGCATCATGAGCTGGGACTCGACCCGTTTCACCCAAGGTGCCGCGGCGAGGGTCTCGAGAACCGGCTCAAGCAACAGATTCTCGGATTCCTCGGTGCGGTAACGCTCCATGACGTAGAGATCGCCTACCAGCCCTTTGCGCTCCTCGCAGACGTAGTAGACGTAGCCAACGACGCGGTTCGCCGCGACGAGCGCATATCCGGTGAGCGCATGCATCGCGACGAATCGCTCGACGAGTTCCGCCGAGCCGCGGAAATCCCAATCGAGGCGGCGTTCCCACTCGCCGATCTCCTCGGCAAGCAGCTGGTCCAGGTCGTCGGCGCGTACCTGCCGCAAGTCCACCACACGCATGTACGAGGCGTCTGACAGAGCGGCTGCCATTGGAACCGATTATACGGCCACGGGCAGGCCGGCCTTCAGCATCTTCTTGATGCTGCTGGTTGCCTGGCGGGTCCGGTGCTCGTTCTCGATCAGGCTGAACCGGACGTAGCCCTCGCCGAGCGGGCCGAAGCCGATGCCCGGCGAAACTGCAACGAGCGCGCGTTCGATCATCATCTTGGAAAATTCGAGCGAACCCATCTTGTCGAAGGGCTCCGGGATTTTGGCCCATACGAACATGGACCCGCGGGGCTTTTCGACGGACCAGCCGGCACGGTTCAAGCCGGTGACCAGAACATCGCGGCGGTGCTCGTAGGTGGCGCGGATCTTTTCGGTTTCGGCGGCGCATTCCCGCAGCGCGATGATCGATGCGATCTGAATAGGCTGGAAGATCCCGTAATCGAGATAGCTCTTGATGCGCGCGAGAGCGGCGATCATCTTCCTGTTGCCGACGCAAAAGCCGACGCGCCAGCCTGCCATGTTGTAGCTCTTCGAGAGCGAATAGATCTCGACAGCGAGGTCCTTGGCGCCTTCGACCTGAAGAATGCTCGGCGGGCGGTAGCCGTCGAAGCAGATGTCGGCGTAGGCGAAGTCGTGCACGATGTAGGTGTTGTGCTGGCGCGCGAGTTCGACGATCTCCTTCATGAAATCGAGATCGACGCAGTGGGTGGTCGGGTTATGGGGGAACGAGATGAGCAGCACCTTCGGCCGGAAGGAGGGCGAACGGTACATATCCTTCAAAGCGTCGAGGAAGCAGGCGGGGGTCTGCATCGGCAGCATGCACGCGCGGCCTTCGGCCATCAGGACGCCGTACTGATGGATCGGGTATGCCGGGTTGGGCGAGACGACCACATCGTCCGGGCCGACGATGGCGAACAGGAGGTGCGCCAAGGCATCCTTGGCTCCGATGGTAGCGATGGCTTCCGTCTCGGGATCGAGCGCGACGCCGTAGAGTTTCGCGTATCGGGCAGCGATCTCCTGCCGGAGCTTCGGGATTCCCTTGGACATGGAATACCGGTGATTCTTCGGATTCTTGACGGCTTCGATCACCTTTTGAACAACTGCGCGGGGCGTCGGACCGTCGGGGTTGCCCATGCCCATATCGACCACGTCGAGTTGGGCTGCGCGCGCCTCTGCCTTCATCTCATTGATGACGGCGAACACGTAAGGAGGAAGCTTCGAAATCCGGTAAAACTCGTCGGTAGCAACTGACATTTCTTACATTCTACTGAGCATTGGGGCCTCGTATCTGGGATGATGGAAGTTTGCGGTCGTCTCCCCTGTTTCCCATCTTCCTGATCGTGGCCGTAGACATACTTGGCTACACGATCATTTTGCCGCTGTTACCCTTCTATGCCGAGCATCTGGGCGCTTCGCCGAGCGTCGTCGGGATGCTGGTTGCAGTGTATGCGGTGTGCCAGTTGCTGGCTGGACCTGTGCTGGGCCAACTGTCAGACCGGTTCGGGCGCAAGCCTGTCCTGACGCTGAGCCAAGTGGGCACGCTGGCAGGATTCCTGGTGCTGGCGTTCGCCAGTTCGCTGCCGCTGGTGTTCCTTTCGCGCATGATCGACGGCGTGACAGCCGGAAATCTCACGACGGCGCAGGCGTACATTTCGGATGTGACGCCGCCCAAGGACCGCGCCCGTTCCTTCGGGGTCATCGGCATTGCGTTCGGGCTCGGATTCCTCATCGGGCCGGCGCTCGGCGGATTTCTGTCGCAGTTCGGTTTTCAATACCCGATATTCGCGGCGGCGGCGCTCTCGGCGACGAGCATCGTGGCGACCACCATTCTGCTGCCGGCGCATCCGCAACTGGCCGAAGGCGCCGGACAGGGACCGACGGGACCGGGCGGCCGGCGGCTATCGATCCTCGAGTGGGGACGGTATGTCGAGTTCTTCCAGCGGCCCGTGTTGTCGCCGCTGTTATGGAAGTTCTTCAGCTACGTGTTGTCGTTCTCGATCTTCGTGGGAGGCTTCGCGCTGTTTGCCGAACGCAGGCTGACGTGGAGCGGGCACCCATTCGGTGCTAAAGAGGTCGGGTACGTTTTCGCATATTCGGGTTTGATCGGCGGCACGCTGCAAGGCGGAGCGCTGGGCCGGTTGGTGAAGCGGTTCGGAGAGCGGCCTTTGTTAGCGGCGAGCCTGGCGGCTTCGGCGATCGGGTACTTCGTGCTGGGCTTTGCGTACACGATTCCGATTCTGCTGCTTTCGGCGACGATCTCCGCGTTCGGCGGAGTGGCGCGTCCCGTGGTGACGAGCCTGGTGACGCAGGTTGCGGGCAGAAACGAGCAGGGCGCGGTGCTGGGCCTGACACAATCATTGACATCGTTTGCGCAGATCACGGGTCCGGTGATTGCGGGGATTCTGATCGAGCACCGGCACTTGACGGTGTGGGCGCTGTTGGCGGGTTGTGTGGCGGCCGTGGGTTGGATGGTGGCGGCTCCGGAACCGGTGGCGGTTCCACAGGGGTCGTAACTTTTTTGCGCGAGCGTGCCGGCCCGCGGAACCGGCGCGGGTAGACGGATTGCCCCGCGCCGGTTCTGCGAGCTACTGCGGACCCGGATCGCCGGGAGGCACCGGTATGGGCGGCGCCTTGCCGCAACCGGGTTCGCCGGTGCACAAGAGCATCGCTTGGGGCCAACCTTGGTCGGCCATCACGACGAGGCCCGCGGGAATCGCATCGGCATAGCCGGCTTTGAACAGTCCATCGTTAGGATCGACTTTGTTACGCGCGGCGTCGCCAACTGTGGTCGCAACGTATTGGATGAAGCAGGCAGCCTGAACTGGCGCCTTCGCGTCGCGCCGGCGTGCGCCGTCATCATAATAACCGCATTCGTATCGCCGGATTGTGGAACGGGCGGCGAACGGGTTTACCGGCAGGATCTTCAGTGCACGCTGGTTGACGGCACTTGGGCCGACTACCGATTGTGTTTCACCGGTGGCGGCGTACGTAGGCCAGTCCAAATCGAATCCCACCGGCATACCGTTATTCGCGAAGATAACCGAGACTTTGGATCCTCTTCCGACGACCGGCACGCCATCGACGGTTCGGACGAAGTTCACTGTGCTGGCTCTTACTTCTTCGCGCACGGGCGCGCCCGGAATATTCTGCTGAAAGCCGTCGATTTCGAGAACGACAGAGAACGCTTCCAAGCCGTCGCTTCGCGAAAGCTGGACGTAGCGGGCAAGGTCGTTCGCGATGAAGCTTCGCGCCAAGGCTTCGAGGCGGTTGTCGGGAAGGCGTTCAGTTCGCGGCAGCGGGAAGTTCGACGCACTGTCCAGGTAGGGATAGTTACGGTAGCGGACCGCGCTGCCGTCGCCGTAGACCTGGAGATACCAACCGTCGGCACCGGTGTAGCGCACACGTTTTCCGTTGGCATCGGATGTATACGCGCCGGCCGTGGTAATACCCGCGCGGGAATCGCGGTAGCGGGCCAGAAGCTCCGCGCCGACCACTTTGGCGCCGCGGCCGGGCTGGCGCTCCAAGAGCGGGAGCTTCGCTCGCCCGAGGCCATTCGCCCGCGAGTTCTTGTTCAGGATTTCGCGATAGGGCAGGCTGGTGGCTGAAAGTGTTGTGAGTAACGGGACCGATGCGAGTAAGCCGGCCAGGATTCGGGTACAGGTGTTTATTGTCATTGCAGTTATACCTTTCGGCGGCGACTTACAGCGACCACCACGTCGTGCAGTAATAGCCGATAGCGCTGTCACGCAGACGTCCGTAGCTGGTGTAGTTCTGCCACCTCATGTTGTTCTTACGGCTGGAGCAATTCGAGCTATTGGTACCGGTGGCCAATACGGCTGGATCTTCATCGGTCCAAAAGTCGTCGATCGAGTCACGCCACGCGTATTTGAAGGTGCTCTGGTGTTGCAGCTCGTCGGCGTAGACCTCGCCTTGTTCGTTCGTGGTTACGCCGTCATAGACCGTGTCGAAACTACCGCTAACGTAGCGAAGTCCGCCGCGCATCGCATCATCCCAGCGCGTTATGAGCTTGTCGTCGTGCTTCAATGTATCGCAAGAGTAAGTGGACAACATACCCAGTCCGGTAGACTCGTCGCCGAGACGCATGTTCTTGGTAAATGCGTCTTGTCCGTTGTTCCACATGGCATAAGCCGCCGTGTCGCTCCATGCGCCGCCATGAGTGTTGACATAAAGCAGGTTCACGGTCTCCGAAAGGTACTGATCGGACGAATTCTCGATGTACGGTTTCGCGCCGTGAAGGTTGTAGTAGAAGACTTCGGTATCGGTATCGTTCAGCTCGTCGTTGAACCAGGCGCACCGATTCCATACTTCAGGTAATGTGTGTTGCCAGCCGTTTTGATAGGCGCTCTGGCAAAGGGTGCCGAACCGTGCCTTCGCGTGGGCGTGGCCGGCAATGGTTGTGAAGGCAAGCGCGATGAGAAGCGGCGCGGGCCTGGAGAGCAGTCGTTCGATGAACCGTCCCATTTGGTTGTCAGGTCTCCTCGAGTGGTAATTTGTCCCGCACGTTGTTGATGCGGGTTCGTCAACCGGCGAAGTCGAACCGGGTTGACCGGCTCGGGTTATCGCACGCTGTCGAGAGACAGGAATGGCGGAGATTTGTTTAGTCGGTGCGGGGATTTTTGGCGTATTTGTCGGCGCCTTGTGTTTCACTGCGCAATGCTGATGAAGACTCCGTGCTGGCTGATCTGTTCGGAATTGGCGTAATTCAATGGGTGCACCAGTCCCATGACGAGTTGGATCGGGACCTGTGGCGGGAGTTTGAAGTTTTCCAAATTCGGATTGTTGGCGGCTAACTTTGCCGGATCGGGGACGTACACGCTGAGTTGGTAAACGTTCCCGGGAAATCCCTCAACGGGGCCGATCTTCGCTGCGACTCCGTTAGCGTAGAATCCGCCGATGAAGACGGACGGAGTCGCCGCGGTGACCGCGTAGCCGCCTGATTCCGAGTACGCGCCGGGACCGGCGGCGAGGATGGTGATCGCGGAACCGGGCGCCGCCGGGTTCGACGGCGAGTTCTTTGTGCCGTCGCTATTCAAAACCGATGCCTGTCCGGTTCCGCTGCCGTCCGCAGTGTAGATGGCAGGAGATGCGGGCGCGGCCGGCACGAGCACGGGATTCGAGAGCGTTCCATTGCTCGAGACCTGCACGGTGTAATACCCCACGGTCTTCGCAGAGTCCGGAAGGACGGCGACAACGGAATCCGGCGTGGCCGAAACAGCCGGGATCGGCGATCCATCGAGGACGATCTGCGCGCCGCTATCGAACGCTGCCCCGACGGCTATCACCGGTTCGCCGGGCGCCAAAGCGTTCGGGAGATGGCTCGCGTAATTCTGCACAGAATCGAGCCGCACGGCCGGAGCGTCACCGAGCGCGATTTTGTTGGCGACGATGCGATCGCCGGTCAGGAACGAAGCGCCGCGATCTCCGCCGATGAACAGACTGCCGGTCGTCAGGGTCGAACCGGCGAGCAGCAGATTGCCGTTGCCGTCCAGAGCCACGGCCTGCGCGCTGAACGGGCGTTCGTCGCCTACGTAGGTCGAAAACAGCAGCGTCGACAGGTTCGGATCAAAGCCGGCGACGAAGCCCGTTCGCCCAGAGAACGATTCCTGAGACGGCACGTGCGTGGGGAACGCCTTGGAGTCGGTGTAGCCGCTCACAATCACGGTGCCGCTGCGATCGACGGCGAGGCTCGTTGCCGCGTCGGGAAGTTCTCCACCCAGAATTGTCGCGGCCGTCAAACGGGTAAGCGATTTGTCGAACCGAGCCACAAATGCGTCCGAGCCACCGCCCGATGAGGGTTCATAGGCCAGCACCGGAAACACGGGTTGCGGCGATTGTTGGAAGGCTCCTGGCGTGGCCGGGAAGGTCACATAAGCCGAAGAGTAACTGCCCGCCACGTAGACGTTCGATTCGGAATCCAACGCTAAGGAACCGATGGTGCCGAGCGCGGGCTGCGCGATCGATGCGATCAACGCCGATCCCGTTGAATTCAGTTCCACGACGCTCGCGTTAGTGCCTCCACCGCTGGGGACCAGGTTTGGATTGACCGCGACACCGATCCACACATTGCCGCCTGAATCCACCGCCATCGCGCGCGCACCCTGCACCAGATTCTTGTTGCTGTCCGTGGCGATGTAAGTGGAGTAAATCAGGCCGGTGCCGCCGCGGTTACACTTCGTAACGAAAGCGGAAGTAGGTCCGCCGAAGCAGCCGATGAAACCGGTGCAGAATTGAGTCTGCTGGAAGGAGGTCTGATACGCGCCCTGCGTAACTGGATGTCCGCCGGACGTGTATCCACCAATGACGGGATTACCGCCCGAGTCCACCGCAATCGACGCAACCGTACTCTGCGACCCCGCGAAGTACGATGCCCACGCGAGCGTTCCGTCAGCGTTCAGCTTGAACAGGTAACTCGAGGGCACTCCGCTGCTCGTCGGAGATTGGGTGAGGTATGCGCTTGCGGTGACCGGAAAGTCAATGGACGTGGTGGAGCCGGCGATGAACACGCTGCCGTCCGGACCTACCGCGATCCCGGCCGCTGAATCGTCGCCGCTGCCGCCGAAGTACGTCGAGTACACGATGTTGCCGTCGTTATCGAGTTTGACAACGAACACATCGGCGGTGGAGTTCGCGACTTCGAAGAGATCCGGGCCGGATAGCAGGAGTTGCCGCACGTAGGGTTGCTCAGCGCCGACGGGGGTCGTGGTCGTGAATCCGTCAGTGCTCTTGACGATGCCGTAAGACGAGAGGTTCGCATACAGCGCGCCCGAGTCGGGGTCGCGCACCAGCGCATTGGTGACTCCCTGCCGTTTGAGGTTCCAAGTGGCGCCTCCGTCGGCGCTGTAGTAAATCCCGTTGAAGGTACCCGCGTATAAGGTCCCTGGAAGACGTGGGTCGGACACCAGCGCGGTAATCCCGGTTTGGTCCGGCACACCCGTCAACGGGGCGAACGTCCGACCCTCGTCGGTGCTCTTGGCGATGAACGACCAACCGGCGGCGTATACTGTTCCGGGCGCGGCCGGATCAAAGGCTATGGCGGCCGGCGAGGAAACGCCGGCAACGGTGTTCCAAGTGCCGCCGCCATCGGCACTACGCACCAGTCCCGAGCCCGTGGATGCAAAGAGGACATCCGGCTTCGTCGGGGCCACCCAGATTGCGCTGACGGTGAGGGGCCGTTGCGGGTCCGTCGAGATTCCGCTATTGATGGCGCTCCAGGTGAGGCCGCCGTCGTTACTCTTGAACGCGCCCATCGTCGACGTCCCCGCGTATCGCGTGCCCGTGTCACGCGGGCTCACTGCGAGCGCGTTAACAATAACGCCATCGGGGAACCCGTAGATGCGCGTCCACGTGACCCCGGCATCGGAACTCTTCCAAATTTCGTTGCGCGATGAGGCGTAGAGCGTCCCGGGATTCTCCGGATCAGCAGTCGCGTAAGTGATCGATGGGAAGTTCGCCGGAAACAATCGGGTCGCAACAGCGTTGGCGAGATTGATGCGCGTCAATATGGAACCGCCGGGCCGAGATTGGGCCGGGTTGCTGGTTGGGAAATCGATCGAGGTTGTAGAACCGGCGATATACAGATTGCCCTGGCGATCGGACACTGCCGCGGACACCCAATTGCCTCCGGTACCGCCGGTAGTCTTCACCCACTGCAAGGCCGGGAGTCTATCCGCGGAGAACGCGATGGTGGGGAACGCAAGAACGATGAAAACGAGTACTGCTTGGCGCAAGAGTAACCCCGAATCCGTCAGACCCGCCGTGTTCAGTATCGCAGAGGAAATGGGCAGCCTGAAGGCTGCCCGATCGAGAGTTTCAGCGCTGGTGGATGTAGGCGGCCATTGCTTCGAGAAAATCGTGGACGAAGGGTGCGCCGCCATTGAGGAGGTTCTCGGCAGTCATGTAGTCGTGGATGACATCGGGGTGGACACCGATATTTTCGACGTACATCGATGCCGGGTAGTCGGGAGCCCAGCGGTAACCCTTGCGGGTTTGCAGGGCGAGCGTCATCCCGGTAAAGCCTTCCGAGTAAGTGCCGGCATCGAAACTCGTATTATTGCCCCCGGCTCCGTTGGTGCGATAGCCGAAGGTGACGGCGCGGTTCGCATCCTGGAGCATTGCCGCGAACGAGTCCGCGGTGGACGTGGAGAACTCATCGATCAGTAACATCACCGGCTTCTGATACGCGATGACGTTGCCATCGGGATCTTTGGCCGGTTCGCGAGTAAGACTCGCAGAACACAGCGGAACAGGTTTTGTAACTACACGGCCTTCTTTGTTCGCCGCCAGCAGTTCCTGATAGAGCAGTTCGTACAGCGCGATGGTATCCCAATCCGCATTGGCGGCTTTCGCCGAGACCATCGCATAGTAAAAGCCGTTCACACGACCCCAGAAAGGCCGTGTCTGGAATCCGGTGACCTGAAACGAATACGGGACCACTCGCGCCGCGAGATCCTGACCGAAACATAAATTACCGCCGGTGTTGCGCATGACATCGAGGATCAAACCATCCGTGTTGGCGTTCATGTAGGCGATCTCTTTTTCGAAGGCCTGCAGGGCTGCCGCTGTCGACGGGGGAGCGAAGTTCGGGATGCGGATGTAGCCGATGGTCAGTTCCTCGCGTTTGAAGGTACCGGAGTAATAGAAATCCGCGCTGCTGGCGCCGAGACGGCGAGTGAACGTCGGGCCCAATCCGGCGACGAACACCGGGCTGCGGCTTCCGTAGCCGAGGACGCCCTGATGTCCCGGATTCACGTCAGCGTTCAGCACCCCCGAGAACCGCAATTCGTTCAGCGGTTTCATGTACGCCGGTTCCGCAAAACTTCCTTCCGCAAGCCGCTTGCGAACAGGAGACGCCGCCTTCGGCGATAGGACCGGTCCCACTTCGAGCGGAGTGCCGGTCTTCACCCACGGGATGTTATACGTTTCGGAGGTGCCGTTCTGGCGCTTGATCACCACCACCGCCTCATCGCCGAGATCGGGCGCATGCGGGAATCGCGATTGAAACCGGTCCGTGAGACGCTGCGCCGTGGCCCGGCGCGCCGAGCGTGGATTGGCTTGGGGCAGGTATTTCACTAGTGAATCCAGCACCTGCATGGCATCGACGCCGTCGATGGAAACCAACTCGTCACCGACAACGAAAGGATAAGTTCGCGAAGGCAGTGTCGAGCGGTCGATCGCATCGATGAGTAACTTGCCATCGTAGATATCGACATAGAAGCCGAGCCACGCATCAAAGTCGGACGGTAATGAAAAGGATGCGTGGCTATCCTGCAAGCTCGAAACATAGTCCACGCAGACCTCGTAAAAATCGAGATCCGTCTGGGTCTTCGCCACGCGATCCAGCCAGGGCTTGATATCCATGGCGTCCACGCCGATGAGTTGCTTCTTCCAATCGACCGGAGCGTAGTAAGTTGCGAAGAGACTCGTGAGATACCGGAAGTCCGCCTCTTTCTGGGCGGACGTCAGATTCTGTGCGGCAACCGAAGCCGCGAGCAATGTTGCAGTGACAATCAGTTTTCTCATGGCTCGGGCTCCTTACCGATTCTTCTGAATGTGGTCGATCATGGCCGTGATAACCGCGTCGAGGAATGGTTTGCCTCCGCGTGTGAGATTATCGCGAGTCATGTAATCCAACTCGATATCCGGCCGGACCCCGATGTTCTCGATGTAGGGTGCGCTGGGATAGTCCTGAGTGTCCACAGGATTCCGCCGCACGAGGAGCGACTCGGTGACGGTCGAGAATCCCTGCGAATAGCTCCCCGCCTCCCACTCTTCGACATTTCCTCCGGCGCCCATCGTTCGCCAACCCACCACGGGACCCCGGGCGTTGTCCTGGAACGTGGCCGCAAATACCTCGGCAGCCGAAGCGGACATCTCGTCCACCAGCAGCATGATGGGCTTACTGTAGGCGACCACGTTGCCTCGCGAATCCGTGATCGGTTCGCGTTCCAAATCGGTGAAGTCGATCGGAACCGGCTTGCTCAAGCCGCGCATGCGGCGATTGGTTTCGATGAACTCCTGCTTCACCGCTTCGAGTTGGTCGATGTAGTCCTGCGGGTAATCGTTGAAATACGCATCCTCCACCGCGCCCGAGATATAAAGAATCCAGTTGGAAGTGACGCGGACCTGCCATTCGAGTGTCCGCCAGGAATCCGGCGACAGAATGCTGAAGAGGTCGTTGGCGTAGGTCGAGTAGCCGCCGAAGTTGCGCATTACGTCCACAATGAGTCCATCGGTGTTGGCCTGAAAGAAGGTGATTTCGCGGAAGAAGGTGCTCTCCGCCAGTCCGATGTCGTCGGGCTCGAACGTGGGAATGCGGATGTAGCCGATGCTCAACCCGGCGACGTTGAAGACGCCGGAATAGAACGGATCCGCCGACGTCTTTCCGAGCCGCTGGACGAAGTTCCCTGGGAACGCGCCGGCAAAGACCGGCGGGACGGCATCCACGTTGACGACGGCGCGATCAGGAAGGCGAAAGTGGTGGACGCGGCTGAACATGTCGCCTGGCACGGGACCTTCGGCGGTAGTCGAGCGTTCCGCGCGCGATTGGACGAAACCGGCCGCATCGGAACCCGGGGTGGTAAACACACCGACGTTCGAGAGTGGGAGTCCGGCCTTGAACCAAGACAGGCGGTAACTCTCCAGTTTGCCATCGGGCCGCCGGAAGACAACGGTAGATGCGTCGGGAACATCGACAGCGGATGGGATTACCCATTGCGGGCGGTACGTGATCAACTCGGCGGCGAGGCGTCGCGTGCTGCGATCGTTCGCCGCGATCTGGTAGCGGAGCATGCGTTCGAGGATTTTCGTCGCGTCCTCGCCGTCCACCGACACGAGTTCGTATCCGCGGACGATGGGGTACTGATCGGGGGGCAACTTCGAACGGTCGATGTAATCCACCAGCAGTTTGCCATCGAAAATATCGACGGTGAAGTTCAGGAATACGCGGAAACTCGACGGCAGGGAAAACGTATCATGAGCGTCGTTCAGGCCGGCGACGTACGCCGACATGACGTCGTAAAACTCGAGATCCGTTTTGGTGTTTCGTACTTTGTCGAGCCACGCTGAGATGTCGAGCAGGTCGACTTTGAAGGTATCGCGCTTCCATTCGTACGGGCCGTAGCGTTTGGCGTAAACACCGGCCATGTACTGGAAATCCCCGATTTTCTGATCCATTGTGAGCTGGCCAAACGACAGGCCGGCTCCGAGCGCGGCGGCAACAAAGACGAAAGGCAGACGCATAGGTCCGCAGGCTCCTTTCCATTTGCGGTCAACGAAAGAACTGGATGTTATCGGACGCTGAACTCCTATGTTAGTGCAGATCCGGCGGCGGGTGTTACGAAGAATTCACAAAATCGAACGGATTTTTGAGGAATAAAAGAGGGGTAAAGGTACGTATCTCGCGAGGGTCAATAAGTGCCGCGGCCACCGCTGGCGTCGTAGCACTGGCCGGTGACGAACGAGCACTCGGGACTGGAGAGGAAATGCACGACTGCGGCGACCTCGTCGGGCTTACCGGTCCGGCGCATCGGAATGCGCTGGGTCATGTAGTCCACCTGCTGGGCGGTCATTTGATCGAGCACCTTGGTGTGAACGACCGCGGGAGCTACCGCATTGACGCAGATGCCATCCAGCGCGACTTCCTTTGCCAGCGCCTTGGTAAATCCGATGAGACCGGCTTTGCTGGCTGAATAGCCGGTCATGTTCGGATTGCCTTCCTTACCGGCGATGGATGCGATGCTGACGATGCGGCCGTACCGACGTTCGCGCATGTGGCCAACGACGGCACGGGCACAAAGGAAGGCGCCGGTCATATTCACGGCGATGACGCGGTTCCAATCCTCCTCGCTCTGTTCCCAGAGCGGTGCGGCTTTGCCGATGATGCCTGCGTTGTTGACGAGTATGTGGACTGCGGACGTGCGCTCGAGCACCTGCTCGACGGCGCGGCGGACGCTTCCGTTATTGGTGACGTCCAAGGGAACGGGGAATGCCTGCGGACCGATGGAGAGCGCGACCTGATTCGCGCCCTCCAGGTTGATATCAGCGACAGCTACTTTCGCGCCGGCCGAAGCGAGGCGGCGGGCGATCGCTTCTCCTATTCCGGTTGCCGCGCCTGTGACGATCGCGGTATGGCCGACCAGGGAGAAGAACGGCATCGCAGGTTATTCTTCGCGTACGACGTTTACCGGAATCTCCACAGTAACATCACGATGGAGACGAACGGGCACGCGATGCTCGCCGATTTGTTTGATGGGTTCGGCGAGTTGGATCTTGCGGCGGTCGATGGTGTAGCCCTGTTTTTCGAGGGAACCGGCGATGTCCTGCGAAGTGACCGACCCGAAAAGCTGGTCGTTCTCGCCGGCCTTCTGAGCGATAGTGACGCTGACGTTCGCCATGAGTTTGGCGAGATCCTGGGCGTCGGCCACCTCTTTGGCGTCGCGGCGGAGGTGAGCCTGGCGCTCCTGTTCAACGATCTTCTTGTTGGAATCGGTGGCAGGAACGGCGAGCCGTTTGGGCAATAGAAAATTGCGCGCGTATCCCGCGGCGACCTTGACGATCTGGCCGCGGTGACCCAGTTTGTCGATGTCTTCCCGGAGAATGACTTCCATTTATGATGTCTCCTTAGAGTTGCCATGCGAACGGCAGCAGGGCGATGTTGCGGGCCTGCTTGATCGCTTCGCTCAGACGTCGCTGGTGCGGCGCGCACACACCGGTGATGCGGCGCGGCGTGATCTTACCCCGCTCGGAAATAAAGGAGCCGAGGAGTCTCACGTCTTTGTAGTTGATGTCGTCGATCTTTTCGACGCAAAAACGGCAGACTTTCTTGCGGCGAAAATACTGCTTCTTCGCGGCGATCGCTTTGTCGCCGCCGGTTGGGCGTTGTGACGCGGCTACGGGTCTTCCACCTCTGGATTCAGCCATGGTCGATCTCCTCCTATTGCTCCTGCTCCGTCACCGGGGCACCGGGCGCGGGGGCAGCCGGCGTAGGTGCGGCGGGTTCAGCGGGCATCAAGGGCGCGGCGGGCGTCAAGGGCGCGGCGGGCGCTGCCGCGGCCGGCGCGGGTTTCCTCGCAGCGCGCTTTTCACGGGCCTTCTTGCGTTTATCGATTCGCTTTAACTTTTCGTCGATCCGGACAGTGATGAACTTCAGCACCATGTCGGACACACGCAGACGGCGCTCGAGTTCTTTGACCAACTCGGGCCCGGCAGTGAACTGGATGAGGATGTAGTTGCCTTCGGCGCGCTTCTGCACGCGGTAGGCAAGCTTGCGGACACCCCACTTATCGGCTTTATCCACGGTACCGCCGCCGGAGGTAATGACACCTTTGATCTGCTCGATAAAGGGATCCACTTCCTCTTCGGTTGCGTCCGGCCTGACGATGAACAGCTCTTCGTAGACTCTCATTCTTCCTCTGTGTTTAAGCCTCCGGCGCGACGATTGAAAATCGTCATGGCCTTTTCGACGCCATCGGCAATTATGGATTCCACGGCATCCCGTCCCCGGGCTACCGCTTCCTCCAATTCCTTCTGCTGGCTTCGCTTGAAAGGCGCCAGCACAAAATCCGCACCATGCCGGACCGGACGTCCGGAATGGATACCCAGGCGAACCCGGGGAAACTCGTTCGTCCCGAGACTCGCAATGACGCTTTTCACGCCCTTGTGTCCCGCCGCCGAACCCTTGGGCTTGATCCTCATGACGGTCCACGGAAGATCCAACTCATCGTAGACCAGCAGAAGATGTTCCGGGCCTAACTCGTAGCGCTGGAGCAACCCTTTTACCGACGGGCCGCTGACATTCATGAAGGTCTGCGGTTTCGCCAGGATGACCGGCTTTCCAGCGACCGTCCCGAGACCGACCAGCGCGGAATTCTCTTTCCTTGTAACCCGAATCGAGTTTGCGGCGGCCACCGCATCCACCACGATGAAACCGATGTTGTGGGGAGTATTTTCGAAATCGGCACCCGGGTTTCCGAGCCCGACGATGAGAAACGAATACTCCGGCATCGACCGGTTCCCGCCGCCGGGTTACTTCTTCTTCTTTTCCTCGGTTGCCGCTGCCTCTTCTTCCTTCTTGCCTTTCTTTATGACCTCGGGCTCCGCCACGGCTGCCGCGGGTACGGCACCTTCGGCCGGGGCAGCTTCAGTGGCGACCGCGCGGAGAGCAACCACGTGAGCGATTACGGTGTCGGCCGGCGACAGGAGTATCATGGAGCCCGCGAGTGGGATGTCGGCGGCGCGCAAATTCTGGCCCATCATCATTTCCCGGACGTCCGCGTCGAACGCCTCCGGAATCTCGTCGGGGAGGCATTCGATTTCTACCTCGCGGGTGACGATCTCGAACAATCCGCCCTGCTCTTTGACACCGCGCGCGTCGCCGTGAGTGTGGACCGGGACCTTCACTGCGATGCGCCTGGTCATGTCGATCCGTTTCAGATCGACGTGTAGAAGGTCTTCCTTTACCGGGTCGTTCTGCCAGTCGATGACCATGACCGGCACCGTTTCACCGCCGTTCACCCGTACGGAAAAGATCGTGTTGTGCCCCGCCGCGCTGTGCAGAATGCGGTTGACTTCCTTGGGGTTGATGGAAACGGCGATCGGATCTTTGCCCGCGCCGTACAGGATACCGGGGGTCAGCCCGCGAGCGCGCAGGCGGCGGGCTTCATTCTTACCGCGCGTTTCCCGCGGTTCGGCAGTGATGGTGATATCTTTCTTCATGTTCGTCTCGTCGGTCGCCAGGACACCAAACCGGCTCCCTCATGGGATCCGCTGGCCACTGGCCGCTTCTTAACCGCTACCTACACAAACAATGTGCTCACGCTGCCATCCTCGTGAATCGACTGGATAGCCTGCGCGAGCAACGGAGCCACGGACCGCACCTTGATGCGATCGCAGTTGTTTGCTCCGTCATTCAACGGGATCGAGTTCGTGACAACCACTTGTTCGAGCCGCGATTTCTCGATCCTTTCCAACGCCGGTCCGGACAGTACGGCGTGAGTCGCACACGCCCGCACACTGACGGCACCCTGATCCAACAACGCTTCGGTCGCTTTCACCAGCGTCCCCGCCGTGTCGATCAGATCGTCCACGATCAGGCAGTTCTGGCCGTGAACGTCGCCGATGATGTTCATCACCTCGGCTATGTTCACCTCGGTCCGCCGCTTATCGATGATCGCCAGCGGCGCATCCAGACGTTTGGCGAACGCACGAGCCCGTTCAACACCTCCCGCGTCCGGAGAAACCACCGTCAATTCCTCCCCTCGCAGAGGAGCGAAATGTTCGATCATTACCGGAGTCGCGAACAGGTGATCGACCGGAACGTCAAAGAAACCCTGAATCTGAGCGGCGTGAAGATCCAGCGCCAGAATCCGGTCGGCACCAGCGGTTTCGAGTAAACTCGCCACCAGCTTGGCCGAGATCGGCATCCTGGGCCGGTCCTTTCGGTCCTGCCTAGCGTACCCATAATAGGGTAACACTGCCGTGATCCTCTGTGCAGAGGCGCGCTTCAGCGCGTCCATCATCAGCAGCAATTCCATCAGGTTACGGTCCACAGGGTTACACGTCGGCTGTATGACGAAAACGTCAGCGCCGCGGACATTTTCCTGAATCTGAATGTGGATTTCACCGTCAGAGAATGACCGGACCGTCGCCTGACCCACCTGGGCGCCCAATTCTTCACAAATTTCAGTCGCCAAGGTGGGATTCGCGTTGCCCGTGAAGATCTTAATTCGCTCGTAGCGCATGAGTTTCAGTACCGGCTTTGTGGCGGCCACGCCTTTGCATCCCTCACATGTTGCGCCAGCCGCCGCTCGAAGGCAGAACGGTAGCGGCGCCGCGATACAAGTCGGATCCGGTGGACCTCGGAGCCCGCTTCAGAATTCCCGCGAAACCTGCGAAGCGCCGCGAGCAGGCGTTCACGAGAATCGAAAAAACCGAACAGCGCAGAGCCGCTGCCCGTCATCCTAGCCGGTCGAGCCCCGAGCTTTTCGAGCTGATTCCGGATCGATTCTAAGACAGGATACCGGCGAAAGACCGCGCTTTCGAAGTCATTGGTACAGAGCAACTTCCAGTTTGCCGGCGGGCAATTTTCCGTCATCGCCCAGACAAGGGCCCGGAAATTTACAGTATCGTAATCCGAAGTAGCCGTTGTCAATGGATCAACATCGGGGCGGGCGAGGTCGCGGTAGGCCTCGGGAGTGGAGACGTGAACCCCGGGTGTAACGAGGATTCCCGATTGGGCCGGCACATCCGGAAGCGGGTATAACTCGGTGCCGCGTCCCAAGCCGACCGCGGTGCCGCCGTACAGGAAGAACGGGACATCGCTGCCCAGCGCGGTGCCGATTTTTTCGAGTGTGTCCATCGGAATGCGAACACCCGCAAGGGCCGGCAGTGCCAGCAGCACCGCCGCCGCATTGCTGGATCCGCCGCCTAATCCGGCGCCCATGGGAATCTTCTTGTCGAGATGGAAATCGATGCGCGCTGTCATCTTGGCAGCATCGAGTATCGCTTCGCCCGCGCGGAGGACAAGGTTATTCGGAATGTCGATGTTACCTGCGATCGCGATGTGGGTCCGGCGGCTCCGATCGAAGTCGATCCGGATGGTGTCGGCGAGCGAAATCGTTTGGAATACGGTTCGAAGCTCGTGGAAACGGTCGGGGCGTTTGTGAAGAACCCTCAGATCCAGGTTGATCTTCGCGAACGAGCGAACAGACGCGCTGCGAGTGCCCACGTCAGTATTGCACGAGCGAGAAGATGTCGTAGCCGTTGAGTTTCTGGCGGCCGTGCAGGAAGTCCAACTCGATGACGAATGCGAGGCCGTCCACCTTGCCGCCAAGTTGACCGATGAGACGCGCGCTGGCCGCGGCGGTTCCGCCGGTTGCGAGCACGTCGTCGACGATCAATACCTTCTGGCCGGGCTGAATCGCGTCCTTGTGCACTTCGAGCACGTCCGTTCCGTATTCAAGCGCGTACTCCACGCGTTCGCAAGGCGCCGGGAGTTTCTTCGGCTTGCGGATGGGAACGAAGCCGGCATCCAACGCATAGGCGACGGCCGGGGCGAAGATGAATCCGCGCGCTTCGATGCCCGCGACGATATCGATTCCCTTGCCCTGGTAATGCGTGCACAACAGATCGATAGTCTGGTGCAGACCGCGCTGATCCTTCAGAAGCGTGGTGATGTCGTAAAAGATGATCCCGGGTTTCGGGAAGTCCGGCACCTCCCGGATGAGTTGTTTGAGCTGGTCCATTTGAGGGAAGTACCTAGTGTATCAACGTCCGTCTAAGATGGAATTCGGATAGGCGGAGTAGGAGCCGCGACCCTTAGGACGCGGGCACCTGTCATCGTGACTCTGCGTCGAGACGACGGCGAGGGAGCAGGCCGGAAGCGATGGTCACTCCGCGCACCTTTTCCGGTCGCACATGAAGCGCTGTGCGCCACAATCGTAGCAAGCGTCCTGTATCCGCTCATGCGACCAGCCGAACTTCGCGTCAAGTGTCTGGATGAACTCGGCCTCGATTTCGTCCGAAACGCGAGATCAAGGGCGAGTGCCTCGATCGACTGGACCATGATGGCCGGTGTTCCTCCGAACACCACGGCCGGGATATAAACGTTCGTATCGAGTTCAACTCGTTTCACTTGGCTCGGCGTTTCGTCTTAGCTCGCCAGCCAGACTCCTACGCCCGCGTTCGTCCATATGCGTTGATATTGGCCCAACCATTGACCACGTTCGTTATTGGCGAAGCGCCTCGCGCACCAGTTCACTCATCGTGCGGTTCTCTTTCCGTGCAATCTCTTCCGCCCGCGCCAGCATCTTAGGGGGAAGAGTAATTGAAAGCGTTCTCGTCGTCCGCATGCATGATGATGATGATGATGGTTCCATCGTATCGCCATGCTCAAGCACGATTGCGCAGGATTGGGAGAGTGAAGCTGGCGTTTCGTACACCGGCCGCTATCAACCGCTATTTGATTTCATCGCCCGGCATCGGCGCATTACCCCGGCTAGCCCTCTTGAGTATCTGCTTTGCTCGTGGCACGTTGCCGCGCTCCGCACCCTCTCGAAAGTAGTCTTCCTTGCGTAACGCGGACAGCTTCTCCGCCACCGCAATGTTGATGAACTGTTTCAGCGCGACACCTTCGGAGGCGGAAACTCGTTTGGCCTCTTCGAATGGCGATGTCTGCAAACGCAGGGCAAGTTATTTTCCTTTCGCCTACACTCCTTCAAGGTGTCCGGCGGACGCGCGACGCGAATTCCACACGCTCGAGGGGACGCAGCAAAATGCTGAACGTGAAATGCAACGAGACCGTCCGCTCCTCCGTTAACTGCCGTTTCCAATCCATTTCATCCGCCGGATCCTTGAGTTTCGGACGCCATAGGAAACGGAGGCGTACGGGCGTGATAACGCCGGCTGGCGCATCGCGCGCCGCCACGACTCTACGCGATCAAGGCTTGACGTCATCCACGTCATGGAGATCGGAATGGATCGCGTGGAGGACTGCGATCATTCTGCGCCGCTCTGCCTCGCCACACTACACGTAGCGAACCTCACCCTATCCCCGTTCGCATCCTTACTCTGGGTCCGATCTGGCTCAGCCATTGCTTGCCTGCGGGCTGGGGGCCATCGTGCTCGCGGGACTCGGCGCGCTGGCGGCGTTGCTCGAGCTTTCTATCGAACTTCTTCTTCTCTCAATTTGACCCGCCCGGCCTACCGCCAATAGAGTGGATAGGGTGAATTGGAAAACCCGCACGCTGGCCGCGATTCCTGTTATCGGAACCGTCGGGACAGCAGTCACGCTCCTATTCCTGCATCAACATTATCAGGCCGTTCCAAAACCTGTTGTCGTTCCCGTGCCACCGCCGATGCCGCGCCTGATTACAGAGAACGTATCGATCGCAAGCGGCGACACGCTGAACGATATTCTGGATCGCGCCGGCGTGGATGCACCGGCGCGGATGCAGATGATCTCCGAAGTGAAGGACGTTTTCGATGTGCGGAAATTCCGGGCCGGCACACAGCTCACGCTCACACGGCGCGATCCCGCTTCGGTGGAATCGATCGAATACATCATCGATCCGGATCACAAATTGCGGCTCGCCCGATCGCACGAAAGGTTCACGGCGGCGGTGGAGGACATTCCCGGGATCGTGAAGACAACCCGGTTGTGCGGAACAGTCCACGACTCGTTGTTCAACAGCGTGGAGCGCGCGGGGGAAAGTCCTGAGCTGGCGATCCACGTTGCCGACATCTTCGCGTGGGATCTCGATTTCTACAGCGATCCTCAAGATGGCGACGAGTTCTGCGTGCTGCTCGAGAAGAAGGAATACATGAACGGACAGCCGCCGACCTATCGGCGGATTCTCGCGGCGAGTTACAACAACGCCGGCACGGTCTACGAAGGATGGCTGTTCCCGGATCGCGACGGCACTCCGCGGTACTACTCACACGACGGCCGTTCGCTCGAATCGGCGTTTCTGAAATCGCCGCTCAGGTTCGAGGCGCGGATCAGTTCGGGATTCTCCCGCCATCGTTTTCATCCGGTGTTGCGGCGTTACCGTCCTCACCTCGGCACGGACTACGCGGCCCCCACAGGCTCGCCCGTGCAGGCGATCGCATCCGGCCGCGTCACCTTCTCGGGCCGTGCGGGCGGGTCCGGGAACATGATCCGCATCCAGCACGCCAACGGTTACGAAAGCATGTATCTGCATCTCTCGCGACGGTTCGTTCACATGGGCGAGCATATCGCGCAGGGGGAGCGGATTGGCGCGGTGGGCGCAACCGGGCTCGCGACTGGTCCGCACCTGGATTTTCGGCTGCGACGCAACGGCGAGTATGTGAATTTCCAGCGCTTCAATCCGCCGCGCGCCGCCCAGTTGGATAGGGGGCAACTGGCCGACTTTGCGCGCCAGCGCGACCAATGGGCGGAGATGATGCGCGCCGGCGTTCAATCCGCATCCGTGGCGGCAAATCCAGCGGAAGCGAACTGAGCCGGGGGCGGGATCCGGCCTCACTAGTGACATTTCATCCTCATCTGTAGTTCGTTCGGGTGATCGCATTCGGGCGTTGTTCGCGTCAGACTAATTGCTAAGCGTTTGGCGATCGTTTACCGGCGTTCGCTGGGCATCACCGGGTTACATATGAGCGCATTCGAGCTACGGAGGAGGGTGATCATCTCCGGCGTGAAGCCGGAGATCGATTGCGGACGGTTCGCTATCAAACGCACCGAAGAAGAATCGGTGACGGTGGAGGCAGACGTGTTTACCGACGGCCACGACGCCGTTTCCTGCCGGTTGCTGTACAAAAAAGAAACGGAAGAGGGATGGCACGAACTCGCGATGGACCCGCTGGTTAACGACCGGTGGCGCGCGACTTTCCCGGTCAGCGAACTCGGCCGCCATCTGTACACGATCGAGGGTTGGGTGGACCGGTTCAAGACGTGGCGGCGCGATCTCTTCAAGCGGGTTCAAGCGCAGCAGGACATCGGGGTCGAACTCCTGGTGGGGGCCCAAATGTTGGAGGACGCGAGCCAACGGGCGGAACGCGGCGATGATGCGGAGCGGCTCGCCGGGTGGGCGCGAGCGCTTCGCGAAGAATCCGACCAGCGGCAACGTCAAGAGATCGCGCTGCTCGAGGAAGTGGCGGCCATCGCGCTGCGCTATCCCGACCGCCGTTTGGCGACGCGATACGAAAAGGAACTGGTGGTGGTTGTAGAGCGGAAACGGGCGGCCTTCAGCGCGTGGTACGAGTTCTTCCCACGCTCCTGCGCTCCCGAACCCGGCAAGCACGGCACATTTCGGGACGCGGAGGCGCGGCTCGAGTACGCCGCTGCGATGGGCTTCGACGTCGTTTACCTGCCGCCCATTCATCCCATCGGTACCACTTTCCGCAAGGGCCGAAACAATTTGACATCGCCGGAACCGGGGGACGTGGGCAGCCCGTGGGCCATCGGATCGGCGGAGGGAGGACACAAGGCGATCCACCCGCAATTGGGAACCGCGGAGGATTTCGAGCATTTCACTGCGACCGCGTCGAAGCTCGGTCTGGAAGTGGCGCTCGACATCGCGTTTCAGTGCTCGCCCGATCATCCCTATGTTAAGCAGCATCCGGAATGGTTTCGAAGGCGGCCCGACGGCACCATACAGTATGCGGAGAATCCGCCCAAGAAGTACCAGGACATCTATCCGCTCGAATTCGAGACCGAAGACTGGCGCGCACTTTGGGATGAGTTAACCAGCGTCGTGCGATTCTGGATCGACAAAGGTGTCCGGATCTTCCGGGTGGACAATCCCCACACCAAGGCGTTCCCGTTCTGGGAGCGTCTCATTACAGAGGTGAAGCGCGACCATCCCGAAGCCATCTTTTTGTCGGAAGCGTTCACGCGTCCGAAGGTGATGTATCGTTTGGCGAAGCTCGGCTTCACGCAGTCCTACACTTACTTCACGTGGCGCAATACGAAGCAGGAACTTACTGAATACCTGACGGAGTTGACCAGTTCGGAGGCCCGCGAGTTCTTCCGTCCTAACTTCTGGCCGAACACGCCCGATATACTTCCGGAGTACTTGCAGTTCGGTGGGCGGCCGGCGTCGCTCGCGAGACTGGTGCTCGCGGCGACACTCAGTTCAAATTACGGCATCTACGGACCGGCGTTCGAGCTGGTGGACAATCAACCGCGGCAGGCCGGCAGTGAGGAGTACCTGAATTCCGAGAAGTACGAATTGAAGCATTGGAACATCGACAACCCGTGGAGCCTGAAGGAACTGATCGGGCGAGTAAACCGGGCGCGGCGCGAGAACCCGGCGCTTCAGAGCAATTGGAACCTGCGTTTTCACGATACGGACAACGAAATGCTAATCTGCTACAGCAAAACCACCGCGGATTTTTCGAACGTCATCGTGGTGGTGGTGAATCTGGATCCGAACCACACTCATGCAGGATGGATCAATCTCGACCTTGCCGAGCTCGGGCTCGATGCGCAGAACCCCTACCAGGTTCACGAACTGCTGGGAGACAGCCGTTTTCTGTGGACGGGGCCCCGCAATTACGTTCAACTGGATCCGACCTCCGTGCCGGCACACGTGTTCCGCGTTCGGCGAAAAGTCCGAACGGAGCGGGATTTTGACTATTTCCTGTAACGAATCGAGGACTCGCGATGGGAAGCACTGTTCTGACTGATTTCGACGTTCACTTACTCACGGAGGGTAAGCACTATCGAAGCTACGATAAGCTGGGCGCGCACATCGGCGAGGTCGATGGAGTTCGGGGCGTACATTTCGCTGTGTGGGCACCGAATGCGAAGCGCGTGGCGGTGATCGGTGGCTTCAACGGATGGAATCCTTTGGCGAATTCGCTGCGAACGCGGGGAGACTCCGGCGTCTGGGAGGATTTCATTCCGGGGATCCACGCGGGTGAGTTGTACAAGTACCACATCGTTTCGAATTACAACGATTACGTCGTGGACAAGGCCGATCCGTACGGATTCGCGGCCGAAATCCGGCCGCACACGGCATCGAAAGTGTGGGACCTCGGCGGCTACGACTGGAACGACGATTCCTGGATGAACCACCGTCCGGTGGGCCAGGCGCTGGATGCGCCCATTTCCATTTACGAAGTACACCTGGGATCGTGGGCCAGAGTACCGGAAGACGGGAACCGCTGGTTGACGTACCGCGAAATGGCGGGGAAGCTTGCGGAGTACGTACACCACATGGGATTTACTCATGTCGAGTTCCTGCCGGTTACCGAGCATCCCTTCGATGGATCGTGGGGTTACCAGACCGTCGGCTACTACGCACCGACCAGCCGCTTCGGCACGCCTCAGGATTTCATGTACCTTGTCGATGCGCTGCATCAGAACGGCATCGGCGTGATTCTCGACTGGGTGCCCGCGCACTTTCCGACAGACGAACACGGACTCGGTTATTTTGACGGCACGCACCTGTATGAACACGCGGACCCGCGTCAAGGACATCACCCCGATTGGGGCACGTTCGTATTTAACTTCGGCCGCACCGAAGTTCGAAATTTCCTGATCAGTAACGCGCTGTTCTGGTTCGATCGGTACCACATCGATGGTCTTCGCGTGGATGCCGTGGCGTCGTTGTTGTATCTCGACTACGGACGCCGCGAAGGCGGATGGATCCCGAATCGTTTCGGCGGCAACGAGAACCTGGACGCCATCGACTTCCTCCGAACGTTAAACGAGACGGTGTACGGCGCCTACCCCGGGGTGATGATGATGGCCGAGGAGTCCACCGCGTGGCCGATGGTGTCGCGCCCCACCTACCTGGGCGGACTCGGCTTCGGCTTCAAGTGGAACATGGGGTGGATGCACGACATGCTCGACTACATGTCGCTCGATCCGATCTTCCGTTCGTACAACCACAACCGGGTGACGTTCGGCCTGATGTACGCCTTCTCTGAAAACTTCGTCCTTCCGTTCTCGCACGACGAGGTGGTCCACGGCAAGGGATCGATGATCGGCAAGATGCCGGGAGACGAGTGGAGGAAATTCGCAAATCTGCGGCTGCTCTACGGCTTCATGACCGCCCACCCGGGCAAGAAGCTCCTGTTCATGGGCGACGAGTTCGGGCAGTGGAGCGAATGGAATCACGACAAGAGCCTGGACTGGCACCTTCTCGAGAGCCCGCCGAACGCAGGTCTTCAACGATGGGTCCGCGACCTCAACACGTTTTATCGGGGCCAGCGGGCGCTGTTCGAGCGCGATGTCGAGCCGGCCGGATTCGAATGGATCGACTGCAACGACGGACTGCGCAGCGTGCTCGGTTTCCGCCGCCGGGGGCGAGACGCGGGCGAGGAGGTGATCTTCGTGTGCAACTTCACTCCGGTTCCGCGTGAGAACTACCGGGTCGGCGTACCGTCACACGGCGACTGGCAGGAGGTGTTGAACGGAGATGCCGAGTTGTATGGAGGCAGTGGACAAGGCAATCTCGGCACTGTCAGCGCCGCTCCCATCGCGATGCACGGGCATCCATGGTCGTTGAACCTGTTGTTGCCGCCGCTCGCGATGATCGCCCTGCGGCGCGCATGACGTGAAATTCCGAGGAGAACAGATGAAGCTGAGGGGAAGCGCGCATGATCCGCTATGGTACAAAGACGCCATCATTTACGAAACGCACGTCAAAGCGTTTTTCGACAGCAACAATGACGGTGTCGGCGATTTTCAGGGGCTGCTTCAGAAGCTCGACTACCTGCAAGACCTCGGAGTTACCTGCCTGTGGCTGCTGCCGTTCTTCCCTTCGCCCCTGAAGGACGATGGCTACGACATAGCGGATTATCGGAGCGTCCACCCGAGCTACGGAACGCTCGATGATTTCAAAGCGTTCCTGAACGCCGCGCACGAACGCAATCTGCAGGTGCTGGTGGAACTCGTGATCAATCACACCTCCGACCAGCACCCGTGGTTTCAGGCGGCACGCAAAGCACCCCCGGGCTCGGCGGAGCGCGATTACTACGTGTGGAGCGATTCGGACCAGAAGTACCGCGACGCCCGCATCATCTTCACGGATACCGAAAAATCGAACTGGTCCTGGGATCCCGACGCGCAAGCTTATTACTGGCACCGGTTCTTTTCTCATCAACCCGACCTCAACTTCGACAATCCCGCGGTGCTGAAAGAAGTGATCGACGCCATGCAGTTCTGGCTCGACTTGGGCGCCGACGGAATGCGGTTGGATGCCATTCCGTACCTGTGCGAGCGCGACCACACCAATTGCGAAAATTTGCCGGAGACACACAAAGTGATTCGCGACATGCGCCGGGCGCTCGACGAAAGATACTCGAACCGGATGTTTTTGGCGGAAGCGAACCAATGGCCGTCGGATGTGCTGGCCTATTTCGGGGACGAGGACGAATGCCACATGGCATTCCATTTCCCGCTGATGCCGCGAATCTTTATGGCGCTGCGCCTGGAGGATCGCCATCCGATCACGGAGATCATGGCGCAGACGCCGCCGATTCCTCCCAGGTGCCAATGGGGACTGTTCCTGCGAAATCACGACGAACTGACGCTCGAGATGGTGACCGATGAAGAGCGCGACTACATGTACCTGGCCTACAGCGCTGACCCCCGCATGCGCATCAACGTCGGAATCCGGCGGCGCATGGCGCCCTTGATGGACAACAATCGCCACCGCATCGAGTTGTTGAACAGCCTGTTGTTCTCGTTCCCCGGAACGCCCATCATCTACTACGGCGACGAATTGGGAATGGGCGACAACATCTATCTCGGCGATCGGAACGGTGTCCGCACTCCGATGCAATGGAGCGCGGACCGCAATGCCGGCTTCTCGCGCGCGAATCCGGCGAGGTTGTACAGCCCGCCCATCATGGATCCCGTCTATGGCTTCGAAGCCGTCAACGTGGAAGCCCAGCAGAGCGACTCATCGTCGCTCCTCAACTGGATGCGCACGATGATCGCGCTTCGGAAATTGTTCCGGGTCTTCGGACGAGGCACCCTCGAGTTTCTGGAGCCGGACAATCGCAAGGTGCTGGCCTACCTTCGCAAATACGAAAGCGAGCAGATCCTGTGCGTGGCGAACCTGTCTCGATTCGCGCAACCGGTCGAGTTGGACCTGTCGAACATGGCGGGGATGACTCCGGTGGAGATGCTCGGGTACACGGAGTTTCCCGTGATCGAGCGCGCGCCGTACCGGATCACACTCGGGCCGTACGCGTTCTTCTGGTTCGAATTGCAGGGAACGCCGGCACCGCTTGAGATTCAAACACGCGATGAGGTGGAAGCCGCGTGCCCGGTGATCCTCGAAAAGGAAGTCGAGGAATTGTTTGCGGGGCGGGTGCGAAAGAATCTCGAGTCCGTGATCATTCCGGCGTTCCTGCCGAAGCAGCGGTGGTTCGGCGGAAAGGCGCGCCAGATAGAGAGCACTCGCATCGCTGATTGGATGTGGGTGCGGCGCGAGACGCCGGCGTCGGCGCTGGTGTTAGTCGAGGTCCTTTTCACGGATGGCGGCAAGGATCTGTACGATGTGCCGTTAGGAATCACGCTGGGACAAGCGGCCGAGGAATTGCGGGCGGCACGGCCCGATTCACTCCTATGCGATTTGCGGCTGGCGGGATCCACTGGTGTTCTGCACGGAGCCTTGGCAAGCGACGAAACCTGCCGCGCGCTACTCGAAGCCATCGAACACCACCGGGAAATCCCCGCACAGTCCGGGGTTGCGGAGGCGGAGCCCACTTCGGCTCTGGTTGCGGCGAAACTCGATACATCCGATCTCAAGGTGGCTCGCAGTTCCGCCGAGCAGAGTAATACCTCGGTTCTTTTCGGCGGCAAGCTCATCATGAAGCTCTTCCGGAGAATCGATCCAGGGCCGAATCCGGATTTCGAGATAGGCCGTTATCTGACCGAGGAAAGCAAGTTCGAGGCGATTCCGGCGCTCGCCGGGGGCATCGAATACAGTTCGCCTTCCCAAGGACGATCGACGCTCGCGATGCTTCAGGAGATGGTTCCGAACCAGGGCGACGGCTGGAAGATGACGCAGGATGTGCTGGGGCGCTTCTTCGAGCAGTCGTCCACTTTTCGAGCGGGGCCCGAGGATCTTCATCGCGGTGAGGCATCGCTCGTACAACTGTCTGGTGAAAGAATCCCGCAAGCCGCGCGGGAGCGGATCGGGATTTATCTCGACTCGGCGGCAACGCTCGGACGCCGTACTGCGCAAATGCATCTGGCGCTCGCCGCCCCAGGAGAGAACCCCGCATTTCGTCCGGAACCGATGCGAAAGGAGGACTTCCACGCGCTGGCCGCCGATCTGCGCGAGCATGCAGCGAAGGTGTTCAATCTTTTAAAAACGACGGTGGCGACGATGCCGGACGAATTTGTGGATCGTGCCGGAACGACGCTCGGACAGCGTGGGCGAATCCTCGAACGGTTCCGGGTGCTGGAGCAGATCGATCCGCAGGTGGTGCGAATTCGCATCCACGGCGACTATCACCTCGGGCAGGTTTTGTGGGTGGAGAACGACTTCGTGATTCTCGATTTTGAGGGCGAACCCGCTCGCCCCATAGCAGAACGGCGCTCGAAACAGTCGGCGCTGAAGGACGTCGCAGGCATGCTGCGGTCGTTCAGCTACGCGGTGTACGCGAATTTGCTGTCGTTCACCACGCGACGGCCCGAAGAGTACGCACATCTGGAGCCGTGGGCCGAGTTCTGGGAACGGTGGGTATCGGCGGCATATCTACGGGCGTACCGGCAGGCGGCGGGCAAGGCGTCCTTCGTTCCGGCCGCCCCCGAACATTTCGAGATCCTGCTGGAGGCGTTTCTCCTCGATAAGGCGTTGTATGAGTTGAACTACGAGCTCAACAACCGGCCCACGTGGATTCGCATCCCGCTGCGCGGCATATTGGCACTTGCGCGGTAGGCGTGTCCACCCCGCGCCGCCACCGATCGTGCGGACTCAGTCGAGCCGGTAAATAGTGAGACCGGACAGCAGTTTGGGATAGAAGTCGGTGGACTTCTGCGGCATCACGGCGCCGGCGAATGACGTATTTGCCACCTGATCGACGGATGTCGGCTGAAGGAGAAACGCGGCCTGCGCGCCGCCGTGGCGAACCGCATCTACCGCGGCCTCGACACCCCGCACATACTTGATGAACTTTTCATCGCGCACGGCCTCTTCGCCGATTCCGAGTGCGTCCCGAAGCAGCACGTCGTGAAGCACGCGAACATCGAGATCTTCCGCCTTCCGGGGTCGCTCCAGGACGAAGAATTTGGACGAGCCTTTAGCCACCAGTCCGATTCGGAGCGCCGCGGTATCTTCGAGCATCGCCTGAAGAGCCTGCACGGTCGGAACGCGATGGATGTCGAAGTCCGGCGATATCTTCTCGATCAAATGGTTTACATCGAAGCCGCTGAGATTCGACAGCACGCGATGAGTGGCCAGTATCTTCAATCCCGGCGAGTACATGTTGACGAACGTCATCATCACTCGCTTCGCCGGTTCGATTTCAGGGTGGGCATTGCGAAACGCGAGAGCCGTTTCGTACCGATGATGCCCGTCGGCGATCAATAATTTCTTGTCGCTCATGAGGCTCTGGATCGCATCGATCCGCTCATTGTCGGCGATGCGCCAGAGGCGATGCGTTGCTCCGTACTCATCGTGTACCACGGCGTCGGGCTCGCGCTGTGACGCCCCATCGAGGATGCGATCCACCGCGCCTTCACGGTCCGGATACAACATGAAGATCTGACCAAAGTGCGCGCGCGCATGCTCGAGCACTTGCATACGGTCCTTCTTCGGACCCGACAAGGTCTGTTCGTGCCGGTGGACGATGTTGGCCGAATAATCCTCGATCTGCGCGAGCCCGATGAAACCTTTGCGCGTCAGCCGCTGCTGGCTGTCGGGCGGAGTGAACTCCTGAAAATAGGCGTAGAAAGCCGGTTGTGAGTCCTGCTCGAGAACACCCTCAGCGGTCCAGTCCTGTAGGTGCTTTGCCGCGCGGGTATAAACATTGTCGGCTTCGGTATCCGATGCCTTACGTTCGCCGAGGATGATCCGAACGAGGTTATGCGGACTCAGCGACAAGTAACGCGCCTGCATCTGCGGACTGATCTTGTCGTACGGCTGCGTTACCAGCCGGTCGAGGTCACCGGCCTTCTTCGAATACCGGTATGGTTGAAATGGGAAAATATACGCCAACTACTCAGGATAACAAGCGCCGGGTTACTTACGGCGGATGAGTGCGATCCAATCCTTTCCCGGGTCCTCAGGCGGGCTTCCGATTGGCTTGGTGCCGGGACCTCGTAATGTGATGCCCCGCTTCAGCGGTCCTCCGCTTCGCGGGTTGTACCACTCGACTAAATAGGACGATGCACCGACGCGCACCTGCGCTTGTCCTGCCGAAGGAAGTTGAACGGCGAGGACTTCGTCACCCCTAGCAAGCAGCTTCGCGCCGGGCACGCCGCTCACGCGTTCGTTGTCGGCTTCCATATCGGCGAATGGAAGGTACCGGTGGAAGAACTCGAGCGCAAAGCGAGTCTGGTCCCACATACGATCGCGACTTCGGAAGTCCTCGCAATTGATGTCCATGTTGGGAAACTTGTAGCCGAAATACCATTCGACGCCGCTGCCCCCGCCCATGAGGTTGCCCCAAAGCGCCTGAATCCTCGGTTCGTCGTGATTCGGGTCGGCGTCGTCGGGCATGACGCCGATCGAATCGGGCGGCTGTTCATCGCCGAAGATCGCCCATTTCCGTCCCGCCGCGGCCGAGCGCCTTCGAAGCTCGATCGCATCGCTGTTGTAGTTCTTCATCGATCCTTGAATGGATGTGGCCTCGAAGTTCGGATCGCCGAAAATGCCATCGTAGAACGTTAATTCCTTGTTGTTGTGGGTGTGAACGGTGATGGGGTGACGGTACGGATCGAGGCTGCGGATGTACGCGGCGATTTCCTTGCGGTCGGGATCGGGCGTGTTGTTCTCCTCACCCAGATTCCACATGACGGCAAGATGGTGCGCGAAGCGCGCGCAAAGCTCGCGGTAGTACAGTTTTCGAATCGGGTTCAGCGAGGCACTGCCGCCCAACGCGCGATCGTTCTCGGTTTCCTGCGTTACGACGTGCAGCATGATCCCTTTTCGATCCATGTGCGAGAAAACGATGTCCCACTGTTCGAGTTTGCTGACATCAAAGCGGTCGCGGACTGTGGGTTTGGTCCACATCCAGGTGTCACGGCCGTCGCCGCCATCGATGTTGTAGGTGAGGAAATAAACGCTGTTCACACCTTTCGAGGAGAGATAGTTCAGCGCACCGACGATCCCCTTCCCCTTGCCGCCTTGCCACACCGGGTCGCCCGCAGTCCAGTCCTTCACGTGCGGCGCGTACTGGTGAATGAAGACACCCACCTTCTTGTAACTGCCCGAGTCCGCGTCGCTATCGTAGGTGCCGTCGAATTGATCGTACGCGAGAAAATTCTCGGGGCTGTCGGCACCGCCTTTGAGATAGTATTCGCCGGTGCCTGCGTAGCGAAGATGATGTCGACCCGTGTACTCAAGCAGGCCGAGGGCCAACTTATCCGTGCTCGATCGATTGGATGCGCGGATCTGAAAGGAGCCGGCGGCACCGTCAAAAGCGATAGGTGCGCCGGCATCCGAACGCCCGCCGATCGCGACGTCCTTTCCGGTGTGGAATGACGCCTTGTAGGTCCACTTGCCGGCCGACCCCGGCGTGAAATAGACGCGCCACTTGTTACCGGCGGTGGCGGACGATTCGGCGGCATTGCCATCGGCGGCATAGAATCCCGGCACGAGGTAAGACTTGCCTGCTCCGGTGTGAGTGAACGTCACGTCGAGCCGGTAGTCGGTGAACGGATTCGGCACCGCGTCCTCGCCGGTCTGAGGGCCGTCGAACGTCAGAGTTACCCGATGCCACTGTCGCAGGTCGCCTTCAATCCGTACCGCGGCGGTGCCTGCCGTTGCGGACACCAGGAGAACGGCGATGAGAGTCTTCATGATCTAGCGAGAGCATATCGCAGGACGGCACGCTACGATGGCGGAATGAGCTTAGAGGGAAAGGTGGCGGTCGTTACGGGGCGGTGAAGGATGCGGACGAGCGATCGCCGTGCGGTTGGCGGTTGAAAGGTGCACGGTTGTCGTCTCGGACATCAACGAAGCGGGAGCGAGCGAGACAGCCGCGCGCATTCAGAACGCCGGCCACCGTGCCGCTGTTCGGAACGCCGATATCAGCCAGCAATCGGAGGCTCGGGCGCTCGTCGATTTCGCGGTCAGCGAGTTTGGCGGGCTGGATATTCTCGTCAACGATGCCTCCGCGCCGTACCTTCCCGGAGACCCGATGGACCATTGGTTCGAAGCGATTCACGTGGACCTGTTGGGCACGATGTACGCGACGCAGTGCGCGATTCCCGAAATGCGGAAGCGAGGCGGCGGAGCGATTCTGACCGTCGGATCGACTTGGGCGGTGGGCCACGGATACGAGCACTGTCCCATGCCCGCCTACGATGTGGCCAAGGCAGCGGTGATGCGGCTGGCCACGACGCTCGGCTGGCTGGGGGCGGAGGGGATTCGCGTGAACTGTCTGGTCCCCGATTGGGTGGCCACCCCGGATGTGCGCGCCTATTGGGAACCGTTGACGCCGGAACAACGGGCGGCGGCCGGGGCTCCCGCTGTGCTCACGTCGCTCGATGAGATTGGCGATGCAGTGGTCCGGTTGGTTTCCGATGAGTCGCTCTTCGGCCGGGTGCTGGTCTGGTGGAGCGGTCTGCAGCCGGGACTGATTCCGGACGGCGATTACGGATATGAGGCGCTCGTTCCGTGGTGATGTGTCCGTTCGTTACCCACTTGCGGTGAGAGATTATCCGCTAACATACTACTGAAGGTGTAAGAACAATTTCGATGTTGTGCGGTTTGGGAATCGTCATGCGATGATATGTTCCAGACCGCTGACGCGGATGCCAGTAACGGAGAACCAAATGGACCTGATGGAAGCTGAGGCTGGATTTCGCGATTTGATCTCCGCGATGGAACGGGACCGGGAATCGGTGGTGCAGCGGAATCCCGTTCTCCGCCGTGATTTTGACAACGCTCTGGGAACGGCGCAAACCGCCCTTCAGCAGATTAAACTCGGACGGGCCGAGGTGGCCAAGAATCTGTGGACGCGTAATGCCGCATTGCGCCTGATCGCCCGGCAATACGATACCGAGAGCGACCGCATCACAGCCGCGCTTAGCTGATTACCAGCCTCTACGGTATCCCGCTAAGTCTTGCCGCACCGGGGCGCTCGATACCGAGCTTCTTCATCCTCGATTGAAGTGTCGTGCGTTTCATCCCCAGACGATTGGCTGCCCCGCCGGGGCCGCCGAGAACCCAGTTCGTCTCATTCAACACTCGGACAATGTGGCGCCGCTCGGCCTCGTCCATCGTGATGGGGCCGTGATTCTCCTGCTCGGCGGAACTGCGCCGCAATTCCGATAGCGGTACGTGCAGGACAGGGCCGTTAGTGAGGATCACGGCGCGCTCCATCAGGTTTTCGAGCTCCCGTACGTTCCCGGGCCAAGAATAGCGAGTGAGCGAGTCCATCACCTTGTGGGGGATGGTCTCGATGCGTTTACCCATCTTGCGCGAGAAGCGCTGGACGAAGTAGCGCACCAGCATCGGTATATCGGAGTCGCGCTCGCGCAGAGGTGGAATGGTGATGGGAAAGACGTTGAGCCGGTAATAGAGGTCGCTGCGGAACTCGTGGTTCGCGACCATGGCAGCGAGGTCGCGGTTGGTGGCCGCGATCAACCGGACATCGACGCGGATGGTCCGCGAGCTTCCGAGGCGTTCGAGTTCGTGTTCCTGGAGAGCGCGCAAGAGTTTCGGCTGCAACTCAAGCGGGATATCGCCGATCTCATCAAGGAACAGCGTGCCTTGATTGGCGAGTTCGAAGCGTCCGATGCGCTGAGCGATGGCCCCGGTGAAGGCGCCTTTTTCGTGCCCGAACAGTTCGCTTTCGAGCAGGCCGGTGGGGATGGCGGCGCAATTCAGCTTCACCATCGTGCGAGCTCGACGGCGGCTGCGGTCGTGAATCGCTCGCGCAATCAGTTCCTTGCCCGTGCCGGTTTCGCCCTGGATGAGAACGGTGGCGTCGGTCGGGGCGACGGTCTGGACTTGTTCAAGGACGCGGCGGAACGCCTGCGAGTCGCCGATCATCTGCTCGAAGTTGTACTCGGTCTGAATCTCCTCGCCGAGGTACAGGTTCTCCTGGGCGAGCTGATCCTTCAACTCCTCGATTTCGCGATAGGCGAGCGCGTTCTCCATGGCGATGGCGAACTGCGCGGCCACCTGTTCGACGATGGCGAGTTGTTCGGGTTTCAACGGCTCATCGACGGTGCGTCCGAGGTTCACCGTCCCCAGCACGCGGCCGTGAACGCGCAGCGGGACGCAATAGATCCAGCAAAGGCCGTGGTGCAGAAGTTCCTGTATGAACTCGCCGCCGAGGTTGGACAATTCGTCGCGTCCGAAGACCAGTGTTTGGTTTTGGGTGATCGCGCGGTAGGAGGGAGATTTGTCGAGCGGCAGCAGCGCGTTGGCGTGGCGCAGGCGGCAACCCGGGAAATCGAGCGCTTCGAGGCGCATTGCGCCGAGTTCGTGGTCGGGCAGAGCGACGCTGAGGTATTCGTTCGGAACCACTTCGCGCAGCAGGCGGGACATCTCCTGGAACAACTGATCGCGGTCGAGGGTGGAGGTCAACTGGTTATTGATCTCGAGCAGGAGGTGCAGGCGGTCGCGGTCGCGGGTGAGTTGTTCTTCGTAAGAGCGGGCCTGATCGACATAAAGGGCGTTGTCCACGGCCAGCGACACCTGGCGGGCCACCTGTTCCATGAATTCGATTTCGTCGGCGCTGTACGTGATGTTCTCGCGCTTTCCGAATCCGATGGTTCCCAGCTTCCGGTGAGCCGTTGTCAGGGGGAAGTAGCACGCCACCTGGACACCGCGCCGGCGAAGCTTATCCATGACGCCGGGCCAGCGCCGCTCACGGTCGATGTCCCCGAGAAGCAAGGGCTGCTGGGTGTCCATCACCGCTCCGGACGGAGTCTCATCGAGGCGATAGGCGGCGGGAAGATCGTGCTGGTCGGTCTTGCCGTGAGTCGCGAGGGTATGGACGCGCAGCAGGCCTTCGACAGGATCGCTCAGCGTCAGTACGAGGAAGTCGAACGCCACCAGGGGCTGGAGCGAACCCGCGAGTTCGCCGATCAGGGTCGAGATGTCCTTATGGACGGATATCGAATCTGTTACGTCCAGCAGCCCCTGGTAATGGCGCTTCCAATCTTCCATATAAGAGTTGTCTCTCTCATAGGATCGCTAATCGACGTGCACCGGTGCATTCTTGTCGAACCGGGTGCTCTTCAGCATCAGCATGAACGGAATCAGAACCAGGAACACGCAGCCGAGAGCCCAGAAGGTATCGATGAACCCGAGCATACTGGCCTGCCGTTGCACGCTCGCGTAGACGAACGCCTGTGCGCGGGCCGCTGCGTCCGCCGCGCTGGCTCCGAATTGCTGGAGCATGTGCTGCGCATTCTGGAGCGCCGCCTGGTAGCCGGCGTCATAGGGCGTGACGTGACTCACGAGCGCGTGCTGGTGGAACTGCGTGCGCCGTGCCAGCAGCGTGGTTGCCATCGCGATACCGCTGCTGCCGCCGATGTTCCTGGCCAGGTTGATCAAACCGGTGGCATAGCTGAGCTTCTCCTTCCGGATGAAGGCGAACGCGGCGGTGTTGATGGGAACGAACAGGAACGCCAGGCCGAGGCTCTGCAGCATGCGGGCCTGGATGGCAGTATTCTGATCGACCTGCAAGTTGAACCCTGCCATGTGGAACATGCCGTAAGCTCCGAGCACCAGCCCGATGACGACCAACCATCGCGGCTGGGATTTCGAGAGCAGGAATCCCACGATAGGCATCATCACCATGATGACGAGGCCGCCGGGCGAGAGGACCCAACCGCTCTGCATGGCGGAGTAACCCAGCAGCGTTTGCAGGAACAACGGCAAGAGCATCGTGCTGCCATAAAGCACGAAGCCGAGGGCGAACATGGCGAAGGTCGAGATGGCGAAGTTGCGATCCTTCAGCAGGCGAAGATCGATGATCGGGTGTTCGCGCTTCAGTTCCCAGAGCACCACGCCGACCAGTGCCGCCACCGCAATGAAACAGCAGGCGACGATCAGGTTCGAGCCGAACCAATCGTTGCGCTGTCCTTCATCGAGGAAGATCTCCAGCGCACCGATGCCCGTGGCGAGGAGGCCGAGGCCGATGTAGTCAATTCCCTGCCCGATGATCCGTTTGATGTGCGGCGGATCGAAGATCAGGATGGACGTGAACAGCAGCGACAGAACGCCGACCGGAATGTTGATAAGGAAAATCCATCGCCAGGAGTAGTTGTCGGTGATCCATCCGCCCAGGGTGGGCCCGATAACCGGCGCGGCCACCACGCCCATGCCGTAGATCGCCATCGCCATGCCCTGTTTCTGGGGCGGGAAGTTCTCGCGAAGAATGGCTTGGGATATGGGCTGGAGGGCGCCGCCGCCGAGTCCTTGGAGGATGCGAAAGAAGATCAGCATCCCGAGGCTGGGAGCAAGTCCGCAGAGGGCGGAACTGACGGTGAACAGGAAGACGCAAAACATGTAGTAGCGCTTGCGGCCGAACAGCGACGAGAGCCAGCCGCTCAACGGCAGGACGATGGCGTTTGCGACGAGGTAGGACGTGAGCACCCAGGTGCTTTCGTCGACCCCGGCGCCCATGCTGCCCGCGATATGTGGAAGGGCCACGTTGGCAACGCTCGTGTCCAGCACCTCCATGAAGGTGGCGAGCATGACGACCATCGCGATGACGTAGGGGTTCACCGCGGGCCGTTCGGCGCGAGCCAATGCCCAGTTACTCGCTAGTGTTGCCATGACCGGTCACCGCGTGTAGATCTTCGCGTCGACGTTCATGCCGGGACGGAAGATCCGCTGACCCGCCGGCAAGTCTTCGAGCCGGATGCGGACCGGGATGCGTTCGACGACCTTCACATAATTACCCGTTGCGTTCTCGGGCGGAAGGAGGCTCATGCGCGCTCCGGTTGCGTTGGCGATGGATTCGACATGCGCGGCGTATTTCTGGCCGTTCAGGTCGAGTTTCACGTCGGCTCTCTGGCCCGGGTGGACGTTGGCGAGCTGCGTCTCCTTGAAGTTCGCTGTGATCCAGATATCGTTGGTCGGGATGATTGTCATGAGTCCCTGGCCGGGTTGAATCACCTGGCCGATTTCGACGGACTTCCGGGTGACGATGCCGTCCACCGGCGCCACGATGGTGGCGTAGCTCAGTTGAAGTTCGGCTGCTTCCAGATTGGCTCGGGCTTGTTCGACGGCTGCGGATGCGGACGCCGCCTGGGCGGATTGAACCTGGACCTGCTGCCGGCCGGCGCGGGAACTGGCGAGCGACGCTTTCGCTTGGGCTACCTGGGCCTCGGCGGCCAACAGGGCGCCGTGCTGAGCTTCAGCAGATTGTTTCGAGGATTCGAGGCGCTGAGCGGCGGCATCCATTTCACTCTTTGCGACGCGAGCAGCGGCGACGTAGGCGTCGAATTGCTGAGCCGAGATTTCCTCCTTAGCGGCCAGGGTGCGCATGCGGTTGACGTCCGCCTGAGCGCGGTCGTTGGCGGCCTTCTTAGCCTCGTAGTTCGCCTGCGCGTAAGAAATTTCGGAGCTGGCCGCTTGTTGATACGACACCCGGGTGCGGCTCAAGTCAGCCTCCGCGCGAGCGACCTGGGCGGCGGCGCCCGACACTCCGCTGGATGTCGTGGCCTCGGTCAAAGGCACTCCGGCACCGGCGGCGCGGGCCTGGCTGATGGCGAAATTCAAGGCGGCGCGGGCCTGGTCGACTTTCACCTGGTAGTCGCGCGCATCCAAACGAACCAGCACCTGCCCGGCTTTGACCGGCTGGTTATGATCGACGAGCACTTCCACGACATTTCCCGAGATTTTGGCAGCAACCGGGGAAATGTGGCCGTCCACCTGCGCGTCGTCGGTAGCGACAGTGCCTTGCGACGCGAAGAAATAGCCCGCTACGGCTATCGCGGCGAGAACACCGCCGCCCAGCAGCAATAGCCTCTTCCTGGAATTGCGGGGTCGCGCATTTTCCGTGACCTCTTCCACTTCGAAATCCTGTTGTTGTTGTTCGTCTAACAATTCGTCAGAGATCATGTTATTCGTCCCAGTAACTTACTTTGTATAGAGAGCCGTGATGTGCCCAGTTGCCCGCGCAAGGTCCGCGCGCGCCTGATTGAACCGATAGAGCGCCGCGGTTTCGTTGTCGTTGGCTCGCGCAAGCTCGTCCTGCGCCGTAATTACTTCGATGTTGTTGGTCACTCCAGCCTGGAAACGGTCGCGCGCCTGTTGCACTTCCTCAGTGGCGAGGCTTACTGCCTGACGCGCTACATTCACCTGGTTGCGTGCCGATTCCAGTTGGACGATGGCATTCTTCACTTCCAAAGCGATCTGATTCCGCAGGTCCTGCGCCGACTGCCGCACTTTTCGTATCTCGATATCGGAGCGCGCGATATCGGCTCCGATGCGGCCGCCTGTGAAGAGCGGAACCTCGACGCCCGCCGAGAACTGATAGGCGGGAATCATCGATGCCGGCGAGAGTCCTTCTTCGCGATAGCCTCCGGTGGTGACCAAGCGCGGGTATCGCTCGGCCTTCGCCGCAGCCTTCTCGGATTCGAGCGCTTTCACTTGGGCGGCGATCTGCTTCAGTTCGGGCCGGGAGGCATACGCCGCTTGGAGGCTCTCACTAATTCCCGCGGCGGGCGTTTCGAAAAATGTCATTTGATCGGACAATTCCACGGGTTGATTCGGGCCGAGGTTCAGCAGCCGCGAGAGGCCGTTGATGGCGGTCTGACGCGCCGTTTCCGCGGTTAACAGAACCTGTTTTTCGTTTTGGAGCTCCACATCAGAACGAAGCGTGTCAATCCTGGTTCCCACGCCATTTTTTTGCAGGTCGCCCGCGAGCGTGAGCAGCGATTGGGCCAATTCCACGCGCGACTGAGCCGCTTTGACGTCGGCTTCGGAGCGTAGGGCACCCAAATACTGGGAGACGACGAGAAGCGCGTACTGCTCCCGAACCGATTCGGATTGGGCCCGGGCGGCGTTCGTGAAGTGCTGCGCCGCGCGATATCGACGGAATAGCGTCAGGTCGAAGATCGGCGCCGAATAGACGCCGCCTGCCTGTGTCACCCAAAATGGGCCGATGTGCTGCGGAATGCCCGGAAACGTGCGCCCGAGGCTCGTCTCGACATTGCCGCGAATGACGCCATCTCCGGCGCGAAAGCTTACCTGCGGCAGCAACTGAGACCGCGCTAAGGTTTCATTGCTCTGCCCCTCTGCAATATTGAGATTCGCGATCTGTACGTTCGGATTCTCCGCAAGCGCGCGTTTCACAGCTTCGGCCAGAGTGAGGCGGACGGGCGTGGCCAGGTTCGTTTGCGCGTTCAGGTGAGCCAGGCCCGCGAACAGGAGAAGTACGGCGACAATGGCGGGCATCCCAGGACGGCGCCGGCATGGCCGCTTGCCGGTAATCTTTTCGGTCCATGCATCGATCATGGGGCCGGAGCCGGTGAATCGGAACCCTGCATGGTACAGGTCACAGAGCAGGCGCGTGCCGTCGTCGTCGATAAAAGTGACTTCTGTCAGGTCGAGGAGGCGGGTCTTCACGTGCGCCCCCCCGGCTGTAGCCCGGCGGAGTTCTTCGACCCACGGACCAGAAATCTGACCGGACAGCAGGAACCGGAGGGTCGCGGTTGTTTGTTGTTGTGTGATTTTCAGCATGCTCCGAATTTCCGCAGTTGATGGGGCATGTTGCGATCCAAATGCATCTGATTGATATTTCTACGTTTAGCTCGGCTTGCCGAGACTTCATTTCGGCACGCAGCCGATATTTCGGCAGGGAGCCTCGGCGCGCCCGGTGCGGGTGCACCGATTGCGGCGGTCAGAGAGGCGAACGCCATACCGGGTCGAGCGATTTGCAGGTGAGGGAGATGAGTTGACATAGCAGCTACTCTCCGGCGGGTTCGAGTGCGTGCGGGCGAGGCGGTATTTTCGGATCCGAATCGGGTGCCGTGCTATTCACGCGGAGTACTGCGAACCGGGACGGGGAGGCAAACGCGTGGCGGAGGGTATCGGGGCGCTTGACCGTTTGAGGAGACCTGCGATCCGCGGCGGGTTCGGGGGCGGGGCCGGCGTCTGCGACCGGCGGGGTAGCCTTTGGGACAGGCGCATCCGACATGGAATGGGAGGGCGTGCTTGCGGCCGCGAAGGTTCGCGGGGCAGGGGCGCCGGAAGCGGGCGGCTCCTCGCGGAGAACGATGGTGCGGGGCGCATGGGCGCCGCCGACGGGCTCAGGGGCGGGATCCGGGGACTGTTCGTTTATGGGAATGGGTTCGGTCGGCACGTCGTCGGTTTCGGGGAATTCGCCGAGGTCGATGGGGGGTGCGGAGGGCGAGGCGGGCGGGCGGCGGGACTGAAGGTCATCCAGACGCCGGGTAGCCTGAACGATGGCGTGCATGGTGCGGAGGTCGTAGCGATCGAGGAGTTCGAGCAAGCGGGCGTCCTTATCGGCGAGGTCCTTGAAGGAGAGGGCGGCCTCGACATCGAGGCTGAGGGTGGCGTAGCCGGCATGGACGTTGACGCGGCGCTGCATGAAGTGTTCGTGGAAGATAGCGCTCTCGTAGCTGACGGCGCGGCGCCGGCGCCAGCGAGCGACGACGAGGTCCTCGACGGCATCGTGTTCGGCGATGGTCTGGGGCTGATAGAGCTCGAGGTATTGGGCGAGTCGCTCGTTGTAGACCTCGCGGGATTCGCCGGGGACGACCACGATGGCCGCGGTGAGCCCATGGCGGAGGCGGTTGAAGCGGGAGGCGGCTTTGCCCTCCGGCGAGACGGGGCCGGTGGATTTCTTCGCGTTGGCGCGGTTGGCAGCGAGCTGACGGGGCGAGACGGCTTTCTTGCGGGGCGGCTTGCCGGCGGTGACAATTTCGGGCATATTCGAGTGAATTCTCCTCCGATTTCAGGGTAAGAGGCTTATTGGGGGAGGCCCGCGGAGTGGGCAGCCGGGATTCGGGTTAAGTGGTTGAGGGATGGGGAGAAACAATATTCGTGGAGGTGTGTGAACGTCGGAGTTCGGCTGGGCGCGAGAATGAAAAACGGCGGTCAGAGGCTTTGCGAAATTTATAAATCGTTACAAATTCAGATCGAAAGTCTGCGATGCGGATCGCCGCTTCGAGTTATAGGACCGTGGAGGCATTCGCATCGGCATCGCTGTTCAAAGAACAGCGGGGGATCTGCGAGCGCTCAAGCAGCGTTACCGCGCCGCCGCCGAGGTGCTTACGGTGTCACTCAATGTGTCATTGCCTGGGTTGTGGATGGCCTGCAGGCGGTCGAATTTGAGCGTTTTCGGGTTCGAACCATTGAAACTGGGCGGCGGCTAGCATGGAGACGTTTTCGGCGTCCTCACTGACAAAAATGGATTCGACCATTTTGAGCGCAGACATTGCCGACGCATCGCGGCCAGGTGTGACTGCTTCGAAACCATGTGCCAGAAGGCTGTTGTTCCTTTCGCGGGTCCGCAGACCTTCCAGGCGATCCAGGTTGCACAGTGTTTTGCCGAGTGGGTCCCCGGTGAATTTCAGATAGCTTGCCACGTTCGCTTTGGCGAACGAGTACTTGCCGCGGACCTGGGGCACCGGATTGCCCTGCTTTTCTTTGTACTGGAGCCATCGCTTGACGCTTTCGTCGGAGGCGTCCATATTTTCCGTATCCAATTCACGGCGAGCGCATCGCACTTGTCCGATAAGTTCGCTGGCGCGGTATATACGAACGAGGGCGTCTTCAGGCTGTCCCCATCTCAGCCGGCGGACAGCGTTGGCCAATATGTCCGCGGCGAGATGCCGCAGGAATTCGGGATTGATGCGCTCGGGGCGGGAAAGCCGCTCGAGATGGGAACGAGCGGCTTCAGTTGGGCCCCACTCGCCGGAGGGTTCGTCCGCGAATGTCAGAGCGCCTCTGTAGTCAAACCGATCCCACGCTCCGTAGAAGGATGCTGTTCCGCGGAGAGCAGCGACATCCTTTTCATACCCCTCCGCGATTTCGCAGCCCTCAGGGAAAATAGCGAGAGCGGCCGGGAATTGTCCAACTTTCACGGCTTCCCAAGCCGCAGACAATCGCAGACTCGCACCGATGCGGGCGGCGATTCCGGTGCGGATCGATTCTGTGCCGGGGCGCACAGTGCCGTCGACACGGTCGCCGGTGATATAGCGAAGGCGGCGCATTCCGAGCGTGGCCGCTGCAAGTACAGCACCCGCGCTCATCGCCTTGGTGCCGCGGGTGAAATCGAGACAGATACGATCGAGTCCGCCGGCAGCGGCCATTTCTTCGGTAAACACGCGAGCAAAAAAATCGTAGCAAGCGTCGATATCGTCTTCAACCCCCGGTTGAGGCAGTGCTCGGGTACGAATTCGCACATTGCGTACCGATTCCATCAACGGATAAACAAATCGGACCGTAGCCTGCGAGGGCACGAGGAGAACCTCTTTCCAAACCCCGTCCAGGATCGACTTCCTGAGGGGCGTTAGAAGCGTACCTTCGATATCGTTTTCCCTGCCGGCGCCGACCGTCAGAATCAAGACGTCAGTTGACATGAATCACGCTACTCTTTGAAGCAGTACCCACCCAAACGGAGCGACACCGCCATCTGCCAGCCAGCAGAGAGTACGGGTGGAACCGATGTCGGGCATCCAGTCGTGCGTTCGGGCGTTCCAGCCGTGGCGCAAACCGTCGACGGAGAGCGAGTCGAAATGGCAGTGACGGCCGACCCGAACCAGGACAGATCCCGACGGCAGGCGCCCGTTCTCAAGTGGATACTGCCATGGACGCCGGTTGTTGAAGAGTTCGCGGAATCGCTCCCACTCCGCGCCGAACCGGTCCTGGTAGAACCAGTTGCAGGCCTGTTCAATCCAGTCCAGCGTCAGGGGGCGGTGGATCAGTTTTTGAACACGTTGGTTTGCCAGCATCGAGGTGTTGAATTTCATTCGGAGGCGGCACTCCGGGGGACTCTCGCCGTCGGCTTGCGACGGCAATCGTTCGAGGTACAGTCCCATTTCGCTGGTTGCACTGTCCTGGCGACCAAGTTTGGAGAGCTGCCCCTGATCGATCCGCGTCTCACTTCCGGGCCAGGAGCAATCGGCAACTTCGAGCAGGCGAAGGGGGTCCTGTTCGGTTTTGTTGCGCTGGTAGCCCAGGGCGGTTTCTTCAACGGGGACGGAGAGGCGCTTCTTGCCCTGGTCAATCAAATCCTCGATATCCCGCTTCAGCCGCCCGAGCTCCTCGGGCATGCGCTGGATGAGAGCGCTCACCAAGGCAGTCCGGATGGCTCCTTTAAACGATGAGCCGGGCAGCACGACGTCTCCGGTGTAAGGGCTGCGGATGAGAGCATGAATTTCGCCGGTCCGAGCCGGGTTCACAATGCCCTGAAGGACTCCCCGTGCTGCGTCTCCGACGCGAGCGCGGTAGAGTTCAAATGGCGATCGTTGCGGTTCTTCATTGACGCGCCTACGGCTTCTCGCATCAACTGCAATGCCTCGGCTAGTTTGCCTGCATCCAACAGCTTTTCGTAGTTGGACCGAACCGTAGCGTTCAGTGCCCGCAAGACGGCGTGCGGATTAAACCGGATCAGGGACTCGCCATGGGGCAAATACTCCTCGGGAGAGATCGTCTCGCCACTTCCGATGTGGACGGGACTGAGCGGTTGCACCGCGTATTCACGAGTCTCATCTTCCATGGGAGTTACCTTGGGAGTCGTTTTCGACATACGGAACGACCAAGTGCCAGGCATTTTCGACCACCTCCGGGCGCCGCGGGTGGATTTCTTTCAAGAGGGCTCCGAAAGGCCCTGGTCCATCAGCGCGAAATGTGGCGCCCGGCCGGGTCAGAGTGACGGGCAGTTTGGAGGGTTGGCCGTCGACGGCATAAAGACCGCCCAGGCGTCCATACCGAGTCTCGACGCGATAGCGCGGATCCAGCATGTTTTCCGAGAGGACACCGCGTGAGAGGCTCATCCAACGGTTTCCGGGCATTTCGAACAAGGACCGGTCAGCCGGATGTACCTGGACGGTGAAATGTCCGCGTCCGAGGGTGGCATCCTTGCCATATCCCATCAATCCGGTGATCTCGAGCAATTGCCGCACGCGGTGGCTGCTCTCCTCTGTCTGGACATAAACGTCGAACGACGCCGATCCAGGCTCCCGGGGCCACTGTTCGTCTACGAAGTACAGCCCGCCCTCACCGCCTTCCTTCGGAGTGCTTCCCGTGCGACGGTCGATCCGGTTGTGGGCAATCCGGTGCGAAATCATTCGTTCCGGCTGAGCATCTTCTGCCTGGTCCAAACGTTCCGGGGTCAACATCCCACGCACGGCAAAGAAGGCTTTCAGTGACACCCATTCACGTTTCTTGCGTTTCTTGAACCGATCTGCCTCTTCCAAGTTTCTCGGGATTGGGCCGGCAGCCGGTAGGACAGGGCGCGGCAGATACCCGGCCGGCAACCCATCCGAGATTCGGAACGGAGCGTCGTGGAGCTGCTTCAGCCATCCGGATAGTTGCTCCTCGCCGTCAGCGAGGCGCAGGGCCCAACACAAATGTCCGAACAGGGTTCCCGATTCGAGCGGCGTACTGATGGGACCCTGCAAATCCAAACGCACTCGATAATGCGGCATACATCAATCCTGGAGGATACGTACCGGAGATTTCGGCGAGACCTGCCGAATCGTATCGAATTTCGTTTGCAGATCGTTCTCATCGAGTTTGAGATCGAGGAACCGGACCCGGCCATACCCGCGCGACCCCGAGCCCCCGAGAGCATCCGATTCCAGCAGTTTCATGGCCTCGATCAAACGTTCGAGGCACCGGCGGTCACCGCTGCCGTCGTCGCCGTTCACAGCAAATTCCTTGAATGCGATTTCGAATCGGAATGGCGCACCCGCCGGAACACGTTCCATAACACGTGGGCCCATGCTCGCAGCTTTACCTTCGATGCGATTGATAGTGACTTCGCTCTTCTCCTCGGTGAGGGGCAATCCTTTCCCGATGATTGTTTTGGCCCATTCATCGTCGATGTGGGCATCCCGTACGATAGCGCGGCCGGGGCCTTCGTCCCACCTTTTGTTCGTCGTTCCGAAAATGCGCAGGATCTGGTCTCCCGGTGGATAACTCTTTGCGTCCTTACTGCCATACGGGAGTCCGTCATCCTCGACGCAGTTGAGGGCCCATTCCAGCAGAGTTCGGAGCTTCCCTTTGATGCTCGAGCCCGGGATGTAGGGTTGCTGCGTGTGAGGGTGCTTGATCACGGGATTGTCAATGCCGCCAATCTCGATAGTGTCCCGTCCGCCACCGACCCGAAGCCCCGTCTCAACTTTTAACGTTCCTTCGATAATGTGGGTTTTCCGGTACTGTAATTTCTCCGCCATCACTACTTCTCCTTTGCGTAGAATTTGTGAAATCCGACCACTGCCTGGAAATGCTTGGAGAACGCTTCGAAATCATTTGCCGAGTTGACAGCGTGTACGTGGTTCACTACGAACTGAAGAAACGGCATTGGGAAATTCGCTCCCTGGCGCTTGTGAGCGTAGGCAGCTTTGGCCTTAAGCATTTTGAAGTCGGCGCGCAACCGTTCGAATGCCTCCTCGCGGCTACTGCCCTGGCTTTCCAGTTCAATCTGGCGCCGAAGACCCGTAACGTGCTCGTAAAAGCGCCGTAGTTGCGAAGTGCTGACACTCGCAAGTTTTTTGGCCCATGCCTCGGCGTGATCATCCAGCAGTTTCGGATCGAGCTTTCCGGCGTCGAAGTACCGTACCGCCTCGGGTTCCGGAAGCTTGATGTCTGGAGGCTGAGCCGGTCCGCCAAACGATTTTTTTGAGGTATACATATTGTTCAGTCCCTTTCTGAAGCGCTCCGATGGTTATAGAGCGCAACCGATATCGCGACTCTGGCCGGGATGGGAGGGGCGGAGGTTCGTTCCACCCCGTTCAACCCGAGCAGGCTGCTCAACAACCGCACGATTTTTTGCTTCCTTTCTTCAGGCAGGTCTTTACGGTCGATAACATTTCGTCTCAGCTGATATCCCCAGCGGGAACGCCAACCCGCCGCTTCGAGATCGAGTTTGTTCTCCCGCAATCCGGCGCGCTCCAGGTGTGCAGCAGCGGGACCATTCGCCACTGGCTCCGCGCGTTGCCGTTGGCGGTCAAACTCGAGCATCCGATACACGAAGGTCTGGCCCACCGTTCTGTCCTCCAGCAACTTCCCAATTTGCTGAGCAGTTTCAAGCGCCTGGGAGTAAGAAGGCCATTCCAGGACACTGCCTAACAGGGAGATCCGGTCACGGCCGCCCTCTTTCGCGCCTTCCAGCCGCTCTTCCGCCGCGGCCACCGTCCGGCGGATAGGGTGGTTCATCTTCATGAGTTCGATGCCGGCGCTCAGCGTGATATTGGGGTTCATTCCAGTCCACCTGGTGAAAGCTTTTTGCAGCGCCGGTGCCAGCCGCACGACATCGATCCAGGGCCCGACCAGCAGGAGGTCATCCCCGCCGGCATACACCATATAGATATTCGGGAACTCCGTGGCGAGAAGATGGTTGAGGTAACCCGTAAAGAAGAAATCCATCATCCGGGACAGAGCAGCGACACGTCCAAGGGTCCGGTCGGCCAAGCCGAATCCGAAGATTGCGCCAAGGCGATCGACATCGGCCTTGAGCACGGCCAACATCGGCTGGCCTTCGAGATCGCCGTTGGTTCCGAGGCGGACCGCATCCCAAGCGAGGTGTTCGAAGGTCTTGAGGTCGCCTGAGCGGCTCCGTTTGGCCTCACTACTGAGATAGGCGTACTTCGGGGAGTGGATCTCGTCGTCCGTCAGGCGAGGCACATAGTTCGAAATCCATCGAAGCGCGAACGGGCCGGTCACGGCGCCCTCGGGTCGCCAGATGCGCTCCATGGAAATGGCCCCCGTGACCCGATCCGGAGTGCGATCATGCAGAATCAGCGTGAGATTTCCAAAGAACTGTATTCGAGCTGCGCCCTCTTCCGCCGGGCCGTCGCGCCAGCTTACGTGTGTCAATCGCGGTAGAGTGGCGCCGACTTGCTGCTCTTCTTCGCAAGCAGAGCACAGAGTTCCCTGCTCATACTGAGCCGGGCGGCTCCCGCAAGCCGTGCAGGGTCCGTTTGAATAGTCGAGTTCGCGGTGAATCCCGATTCCCGCGGTTGAGAAGGGTCGTGATTTCGAGTCGTCCACAGCATTTCGGATAGCGCGGCCGAGGGTGTCAGCGTTCTCGAGCAGAAACGCTGTTCCGGAGAGTGGCTCGGTGAGGGCGATATGGCAGGCGGCTTCGCCCACGTGCCGCCGGTACATCCAGCCCTCGATCTCAGAGCGCATCTTGTCCACCTGCCGATGCACGTCGCGGGTATTCGCGACAAGCAGGACAAAGCGGCCGCCGGCACTTTGGAGGACATTGAATACCGGATAGCCGAGAAATGTCCGGCACAGCAGGGCTGCCGCATCCACGGTCATGCCAAGCAGGAACGAGCGGGCGCGGAGTATTTTAGCCGCGCCGCGCACGTTTTGGTTCGCGAGCAAGAACAACGAACTCTGGATTCCGGAGAGGTCTCCGGTAACAAAACGAAATTTCAATGTTTCCATGCGGCGGACGGCAGCCGAGTCAGCGAGCGTGCCGTCCTCTTCGTGCCAGCGGTAGAGCGCGGCGGCGATGGCGGCTGCCGCCCGGCTGTGATCATGCAGCGATATGTCCGGCTGATCCTTCGTCGAGGACGGGACTGCAAACAAGAAGCGCTCGGAGAGGGATTGGAGTGCCTGAAGAAATACTGCCGTGTCGTTCAATGCGCAGACGGAGGCGAACTCCGATTGAAAACGTCCGACGAGGTCGCGATAGTTCTGCTGGTAAGCCGCCGTATCCACCTTGGAGCGAGGAATGGGAACGACGTCCGGACGGAGCTCGCCGAGCGGTTGTTCGGCCTCGACCGGTCCACGGCCGATGTTGACCGTGCCAAAAATGCTCTTGGCCGCCGTGCGGATGAACGAGTCCCATCCCTTGCGGTCAGCCGCTTCCTCATCGTCCTCATCCTTGGGCTTTCGCTCCATGCCGGCAGCGAGGCGGTCGGCGACAGCGCAGATGCATCCGGCGGGCGCGTGTTCGAGAGGTTTGTGATGGTAAATCGCGACTTCCCGAACGCGTGCACGGTTCATTCTGGGGAAGTTGAGGTTCTGGGACTCCATCCATTCAAAAAATTCCGCGGTCCACAGCGCGTGCTTGTGAGAGGATACGCCGTCGCGGCCCGGAAGAATGTCGCCCATCAGCGCCTGGACGGCGGGGCGAGTGTTTCTAACGCTCCCATGGGCTCGTTGCAGAAATTTGCCGATGTCGTGCAAGAAAGTACCGGCCGCCGTCTCGAACAAGTCAGGTGCGTGGTTCATGATTCTCCTTCTTCGAAAACAACCTGGATTTCGGATCCGAGCCGGTAGCTGGTATGAGGACGACTTCCTTCGCAGACGATTTGGAAGGCGGAGGCGCGAGGTCCGAGGGCGCGTTCGAAAGCACGATTCACTCGAGACTTTCTCTCGAGGAAAAATCCTTTCTCCATGCCCCTGGCGAGCGTCTTTTGCGTCCGCAGCCGGTCAGGACCACGGTCGGGAAAAGCCGATTGGCGCGCGGACAGGTATTCGCGGGCAGATTCGAGGTCCGGGGCCCCCTCGCTCGGGCACTCAGCCCCCCGACGTCTGCGGCGGGCGAGCCACATGAGAAAAGTGAAATCCGCGGGCGGCATCTTCACGGCAACGCCCGACGCGATGACGCTCTCTGCCCTGAGGTTCAGGCGGAGTTCGGGTATATCGACGGCGGAGTTTGCGGCGGCGACCGCGGCGTCGAAAGTCAATGGTTTACAGAGGAGTTCGAGCGGCAGTTGGCGTCTGAGCCGGACGAAGGGTATCTCCGCGAGATCGATTTGTGCCTCGCTGGCATCCATGGGCCGGCTATCCGGGGGCGCGCTATAGAGGATACGGCTCTGTTTGGGCGGATAGAAAAACTCGGGGTGCGACTCGAAGTGGGACGTGACGAGGACATGCGAAAGGCGGTCCTGCTCGCGCCCGAGGAGACTCAGTGCGTAACCTGCGAAGAACCCCAACGCTTTCCGTCCACCGGCGAGCGACACGTGGACGGAACAGGAAGCATCTTCGGTGAACATGCGGATCCATTCGGTTACCTGGTTCGCAGCGGCGCGATGATCTTCTTCTGAGCGGAGGTCGTCGAGCGCGTCCCGCAGGCTGCCGCGCAACACATGGATCTGGCCCTCGTCAAAAAGGATCGGGGGCAATCCGTATTCGCCGCGCAGTTTCTGAAAATATCCGGGCGACCGGCTCAGCAGAGTCAAACGGGCACGTTGAGCTCCCTCGGTTGTTGTGAGGAGGTGCAGTTCGGTGGGGAAATACGGCCGAGGGCGTGTCACCGCCAGCGCGTAGATGGTTTCGGTAACAACCTGAGGCGAGAGTCCGCAGAGGGCGACGAGCACTCTCCGCGGGTAATCCTCCGGTCTGGTCATTTCAGCCGGCTCCCGTCACTCGCCGCAGGCGGTACCGGCCCATTCCCATGCTGGTGCCTTTACCGGCGAAGGTGAACTGACCTAACCACAGGTAGGGCCAGAGATCTCCCAACTTTCCGGTCTCGACCATGGCCACACCGCACACACCACCCGAGGGGACCTTCCGCCGCTGGCGCGAGGAGTAGCGCGTCTGCTCCTGCCAGCGAAGGCGGCAATCCAACCAGGACGTTTGGAGGGCACGATCGCGCAACGATGGGAAGTCCGCAGTCAAGTCGGTATCCGCGTGGAAATAGGCGAGAGCCGAGACGCGGCGGACGAGATTGCGGAGCAAATCGCTGAGCTCCAGCTTTTCGGCTCCGAGATAGCGTTCGTCATGGCGAAGCCGGAGCGGGGATTCGAACGTGAGAGCGGCCAACCGGGGAGGATCAGGGACGCGAACCGGGGCTGCGGTGAAGGGTTCGACGGGGCTTCCGGTGGTGTGAATCAGTTCCCAACTTTCTCCGCCGGGGCGGGTTTCCTGGTAGACCCTCACGAGTTCGGCCGGTCCGCGACGCTGCCGTTCGCCGGCTGAGCGCATGGCGTGGAGCAGGTAGGCGAGGTACTGGCCAGCCTTTCCGAACAAGGTCAGCAGGACCGCCGACTCGCCACGCTCCAAGGCTGGGAAGGGCGCCAAAACGAAGGGGTGCGGCGCCGCAGGATACAGGCGCATCCGAGAGGTATCTTCAGGCGGCGGTGTTTCGAAGATGTAGGGATAAACGCACGAGCGATAGAGAAAGCAGGCGGGACACTCCTGCCCGCGCGCTACGCAAACGAGCCGTTTCAGCGCATGGCCCATAGTTCCGCGCCACGCCGAACCAGTGTAGCCGGCACGCTCCACGTCGCCGGAATACACAAGGCGGAAGCGCGACATAGGCAGGGCCTGGGCCGGATCACTTTCCTTTCGCGCAGAGATCACCGGCAAAGATCCGGGCGTCCGGTCTGCCATGTGTGCCATGAACCTTACGTTATAACAGAACTTCGTCATGGAGATCACCATCGTGGAGGCCGGCTTGGAAAACATGTTTGAGCAACTCTGGTAAATGGGAGCTCGCGAGCGTGATATCGCAGGCAGCTCGTCCCGAGTCAATCAGGTATAGCTTCGTTCGCTTCGGTGTGCTGTAGATACGGACGTCGTCCTGGCGGCAGTCGATATACTTACTGATCTCGAGCGCAAGGCGGGCGGCCCAGCGGTGGTCGCCGTATGCGGCGAACACCGAGTACTGAACGGCGACACATCGTTCGGCAAGGAAGCGGTGTAGGCGCGCAAGACGTTTAGGACAACGGACGTCGTAGGCGATCAAAAATCCCGTGTTGCCGGATTCCATTCGATTTCTCCCAGCCAATGCCAAAATCGTTTACGAAGTTGCTCCAATTCGCGATCCACTTCCGGACCGAACGCATCGGCCGTACCGGCGGCCTCTTTGAGGCTATTGCCGGAGCGGGTGAGGCGCCACGCAATGACCCCGGCCCAATCGGTGCCCGGGCGGCACCAAGGTGCGACAGCAGCAATCAGCTCAAGTGGAAGGCCACGGTCGGCGAGGGTGCGCAGGACACGGGCACATACGGCGGCACGAAGGGCACCATCCGGTTCGCCGGTGAGCCCGCGGTGTGCAGCAATCCGCATAGCGCGGCCGCGCTCCGCGCGGAGCCAATCGGAGTACCGGGATTCAGAGTCCGCGCGGCGCGCGAAGCGTTCGAGACGAATCCCGAGCCGCTCGTCGCGGGGATTTGCGGGAACAGCGAATCCGGCCGGTTCCCGGCCGCCATGGTGAAACACGATAGGAACGCCGTTTTCCAGGCACAAGCAAAGTGCGTCTTGAGACCACTCGATTCGTCCCCAGGAGACAATTCTGCCGACGCGAGGCAGAGGATAGCGGCGGCGGGCACAGCCTTTAGCGCAAACCAGCAGAGATGGGCCGTCGGCGAGGACCACAGTACGGTCGCGCCCCTCGATATAGAGCGGGCGGCTCATGGTACAACACCTTCAGCACATTGAGGCGCTCCGAGCAGGCGAGCCAAGGCACGGATCGAACGGACCGAATCGCGATCAAGAGCCGCGGCCTCACTTTCCCAGGCGGAATAAAACGCGCGGCGTCCGATTTTTCCGAGAAGACAGTCTCCCTCCCGTGTAGAGAAGTGCTCCGGACGGAGGGTCCGGTCGCGGAAGAGCCGCAGTACGAACGCATCGATTCGAGTCCGCTGCAGCTCAACAAAGTCGCAGGCCAGGGAGGCGCGGCCCGCTGCCGGTTCATGCAGGTAACCGATGAACGGATCGAAGCCTTCGACAGCGAGAGCGCCCGTCAAGCGCGAGTACAGCAGTGAGTAGCCGAGCGAAAGACAGGCGTTCACCGGGTCCCGCGGCGGGCGCCGGTTGCGGTTTCGAAAATTCAAGGCCGGAGCGAAAAGGGTGCGAAAGGCGCGAAAGTACGCACGCGCGGCGGCGCCCTCGGCTCCCATCAGTGCCGGGAAGGAACTCCATTCCCCGCTATGCCCGAGGACCGCGCCGACACCTTCAATGCCTTTGCGCATTGCGAATTCTCGCGAACCGCCACGTTCCCGTTCCAGTACCAATCGCTCGCGCCGCAGCTTACTACGGACAAGCATCCTGGCCAGGCGCAACCGCCGCCTGGAATCCAGATAAGTTTTCACTTGGGCGAGCCGCCGGAATCCATCCCGCGCGGTGGCGGAGATGAGAACCACGGAGCGAGCATGGCGAGGCGAGCCTTGGACCGCAACCGGGATCCCCCTTCTTCCGAGTTCGACCAACGTGGAGGCATGTACGAGGCAGCCTGCCGCGAGAACCACACGTTCCAGCAGAAGCATGGGGAACTCGGAGGACGTATCCTCGCCGGCAATGACTCGAAGGCGGCCATCGCGATGGAGGATCTCAGCGTTCTTGCGATCGACGTAGAGTGTCGGCATTATGTTCATCCCGCGTAGAAGTAAGGGGGGTCCTCGGGCGGCACGGCGACCCCGAGAGTCCAGATGGCGGCGCGGGGATCGAGCCGAATCAGCAGGAAGCGGTCCTCATGGACATCGATTGTCGATAGCATTTGTTGGTTTAGTCCGTTCATCTCGCCGTCTGTGAGAAAACACTCGAACACAGATTTCTGTCCTCCCGTGGAATACTGTTTCATTACGAGGAGGGCACGGCGAAGGCGTTTGGCGTTCCGCACGTCGTACGCGGCGATATGAAGGATTCGTTGGGGCACGCGTTGAGTATGCCCGAATGAAGGGGCTTTCGGAAAGACCTCGCAAGCTTGTGGGGATTGTGGGCGAGTATTGTCGGAGCGATGATGAGAAGTGCCGGGGACTGAGGAGAAGGAGGTTGGAACGGTGCCAGGAAGTCGACCGAGCCGGTTGATGTTTGGAAAGATGCCTCGGAAGCTATTGACAGGAATTCTGGATATGATGGTCAAGGGTAGTAATCCGGCCCTGAACAAGAAGGGATCGAGACTGAGCTTCCGCTCGAAATTCTTCAACGTTTCAACGTAGTAATCCGGCCCTGAACAAGAAGGGATCGAGACGGTGATGTTGTCAGTAATCACGAAATCCCCCTTATGTAGTAATCCGGCCCTGAACAAGAAGGGATCGAGACTGCGTTTCACGTCGTCCACCACCATTGGCCATGCGTAGTAATCCGGCCCTGAACAAGAAGGGATCGAGACTCCACTACCCCGATGTCTTTCCGCTCGGAAGCGTTGTAGTAATCCGGCCCTGAACAAGAAGGGATCGAGACACCACCATCGGCCATTCACAGTAGGCGTGACCTGTGCGTAGTAATCCGGCCCTGAACAAGAAGGGATCGAGACATCTGCCTTGCGTTCATTTCACGCCCTCCCGATTGTAGTAATCCGGCCCTGAACAAGAAGGGATCGAGACTGATGGTAGCGTGCCAACCGTGAATCTGGGATCGTAGTAATCCGGCCCTGAACAAGAAGGGATCGAGACCATGCTCGAGCAAGTCCATATATGCGTTTTGATGTAGTAATCCGGCCCTGAACAAGAAGGGATCGAGACGCAAGCAAATCGGCATACTCATTGTGATCCCGGTAGTAATCCGGCCCTGAACAAGAAGGGATCGAGACCATTGGTATTGCACACCGATTGGAAGCTATTCGCAGTAGTAATCCGGCCCTGAACAAGAAGGGATCGAGACGCTAGATCGGCGAGCATTATGCGATTAGTGGGAGGTAGTAATCCGGCCCTGAACAAGAAGGGATCGAGACAGGCAGGCAGGGGAGAGTTAACGTCTACTCCGATACGTAGTAATCCGGCCCTGAACAAGAAGGGATCGAGACGTACAGCCGCCAGCCAGTGTAACTGCCCCGGTTCGTAGTAATCCGGCCCTGAACAAGAAGGGATCGAGACGATTTGGCCCTGGCTGACCGGCGGCCGGACCGGGGTAGTAATCCGGCCCTGAACAAGAAGGGATCGAGACCGCCGCCGTTAGGGTGAACTTGCCACGCCTCTTTGGTAGTAATCCGGCCCTGAACAAGAAGGGATCGAGACGGTTCCGGTTAACGTCGGGTGACCACGATATTGCGTAGTAATCCGGCCCTGAACAAGAAGGGATCGAGACGTTACGGCAGCTATCGTCATACCGCAGTAAGACGTAGTAATCCGGCCCTGAACAAGAAGGGATCGAGACGTAGATACCGTTCGCTTGCTGTAGTGTTGTTGGTAGTAATCCGGCCCTGAACAAGAAGGGATCGAGACCAGCATCGTCGGAACACATATAACTGCTGGCGTTCGTAGTAATCCGGCCCTGAACAAGAAGGGATCGAGACTCCGGCGTGCGAGCTCAGCCCGAGCCTTCAGTTTGAGTAGTAATCCGGCCCTGAACAAGAAGGGATCGAGACATCGCCATATGCTTCATGCCGCTGAAACTCAACGTAGTAATCCGGCCCTGAACAAGAAGGGATCGAGACCGCGTCTTTCAGGACACAGTAGAGCACCTCGTGAGGTAGTAATCCGGCCCTGAACAAGAAGGGATCGAGACGTTGCCTGTATCCTGATCGTTCCCCATCTTTCGGAGGTAGTAATCCGGCCCTGAACAAGAAGGGATCGAGACCATGAATCCTCGATATCCGACCAGATAAGCTCTCCGAGGTAGTAATCCGGCCCTGAACAAGAAGGGATCGAGACTCAACGTCATGATGATTTCTCCTAAGGGATTTTGTAGTAATCCGGCCCTGAACAAGAAGGGATCGAGACATCCATCGTAACGAGGCAACCCTCGAAGTCCTCTGCGTAGTAATCCGGCCCTGAACAAGAAGGGATCGAGACACACAAGACTTAGGTCAATGTCAAACCGCGACTGTAGTAATCCGGCCCTGAACAAGAAGGGATCGAGACGGCATAGCCACAGACGAACTGCCTCTGCGATGTAGTAATCCGGCCCTGAACAAGAAGGGATCGAGACTCCACCCGGCCGGCGTGCAACGTTCGAGCGGTTGAGTAGTAATCCGGCACTGAACAAGAAGGGATCGAGACGCAGCCCTTCACGCTGATGCCATCGGAATTTAGTTCGTAGTAATCCGGCCCTGAACAAGAAGGGATCGAGACTGGAGCCCCTCGGTTATTGTTATCCCGTCTTTGGGTAGTAATCCGGCCCTGAACAAGAAGGGATCGAGACTGGTGTGGAGGTGGCGTACTCCGTCATCAGCTCCGTAGTAATCCGGCCCTGAACAAGAAGGGATCGAGACGGCAACGTTGCGCCACATGCAGATCTTGTCTTGAGGTAGTAATCCGGCCCTGAACGAGAAGGGATCGAGACTACGCTTCCGCCAATTCCCGAAAGTTGTCGCCGTAGTAATCCGGCCCTGAACAAGAAGGGATCGAGACTCGAAACTCTTCAATGTTTCCACTGTAAATGTCGTAGTAATCCGGCCCTGAACAAGAAGGGATCGAGACGCCGGGATGCCTTCGATCTGGTCGCCATTGAGTGTAGTAATCCGGCCCTGAACAAGAAGGGATCGAGACACTCGCCCGCGCGGACCTACTAGCCACTCGGTAGTAATCCGGCCCTGAACAAGAAGGGATCGAGACCATCGTTTCCTCCTTTGTCAACTTCAGTAATTTGTAGTAATCCGGCCCTGAACAAGAAGGGATCGAGACGTTATCTCCCGATCCGAATATCGACATGAAAGCTCTGCTGTCGGGACCGGCGGTGCTGGCGCTGAAACCGCTGGGGTCGCCGTGAATGGGATCCTGGTGCAACTCAACAGCGGAGGGGCGGCACTGTCCGGTTCCGCGACATCGCCGGTTTCACCTATTGCCCCGACCCCGGCCGCCGAAGCCGCCAGGGCGGAACCCGGTGCAACAGGTGCACCCAACCACGGGCCTGGCGGTCCCTCCCGCCCGTATGCCGCTGTTGAGTTTCTGTTCGGCGGCAACCAGTGCTCCGGCACACGACCCGACCAATGAACAGAACCGAAAGAAGACATCCTGGATCGAGATTGAGTTGGTAGACGAAGAGGGCAACCCGGTTTCGGGCGAGCCGTATCGCGTCACGCTGGCGGATGGCATCACTGTTGCGGATGGGACGCTGGACGAGAAGGGCTTTGCCCGAGTGGATCACATCGATCCAGGCACCTGCAAGGTTTCATTCGCCCATCCGAGACGCGGAAGCTTGGGAAAAGCAAAGTGGGTGAGTCCTATTCGTCGATCTGGAACCCGATGCCGCGGAGACTCCCTCTGCCGCGAGCGAAACTCCCGCTTTTGAGTCAAAAAGGGCCGGCGGGGAATGGCAACTATGAAGTGCAGGAAGGCGACTGTGTGGCTAGCATCGCGTACAACGCCGGCTTCTTCTGGAAGAGGCTCTGGAATCACCAGCAAAATGCCGAACTGAAGCGCGTCCGTGGCGACCCCAACGTGCTCTTACCCGGAGATCGCGTCTACGTTCCGGAGCGCCGGTCGGGAGAGCCCCCATGCGGCACCGAACGCGCATACCTTCGTACTCAAAGGAGTTCTGGCGCATTGTGCGGATTCCGAGCCATGAAAATCATCATTCCGAGCTGAAGAAAATCATCGATCCGAAGTGAACGCGATTGTGTATTCCGAGCTGATGACGATCAAGAATCGCCTCCACCTCGGAACGCGTGATCGCGTTGACCTCGGAATGGGTGATCGCGATCGCCTCGGAATCCGGGAGGCGCTGGACATCAAACAAGGTAGGCTGATTCTGTTTCGAACAAAGGAGAATCAGCTTGCCGGAACAGGCTCTGTCCATGCGCAAGATCCGCGAGGTCCTGCGACTGTCCGCTCTGGGGCTGGCCCAGCACCAGATCGCCCGCAGTTGCTCGATCGTCCAAAGCACCGTCCACAAGTACCTCAAGCTGGCCGAGGCCGCCCAGATAGGCTGGCCGCTGCCGGAAAACCTCACCGACCGTCAACTGGATGAACTCCTGTTCGGCAAACGGGCCGCCCCGCCCAGCCGCCGGAGCCATCCGGCGCCAGACTTTCCGGCCATCCGCAAGGAACTGGAAACCCACAAGGACCTTACACTCGAGCTGGTCTGGCGCGAGTACAAACAAGCGCAGCCCGACGGATACCGGTATTCGCGTTTCTGCGATCTGTACCGCGAATGGTGCGGCGCTCAGAAGCTCACACTCCGTCAGCAGCACACTCCCGGCGAGAAGCTATTCGTCGATTACGCTGGCGCCACAATCCCCATTCACAACCGCGAAACCGGCGAAATCCATCCGGCTTCTGTCTTCGTCGCCGCCCTGGGGTACAGCAGTTACACCTTCGCCGAGGCCACCTGGAGCCAGGAACTGCCTTGCTGGATCGCCTCCCACATCCACGCCTTCGAGTACTTCGGCGGTGTGCCTGCCATCCTAACTCCGGACAACCTGAAAAGCGGAGTTCACAAGGCCAGCCGCTATGAACCGGATCTGAACCCCACCTACAACGACATGGCCGCCCACTATCAGGTGGCGGTTCTTCCCGCCCGTCCGAGAAAACCACGGGACAAGGCGGTCGTGGAGAATGCCGTTCAAGTGGTCCAGCGCTGGATCGTTGCCGCCCTGCGCAAACGCACTTTCTTCGGCCTGCATGAGTTGAATCTGGCCATTGCCGAACTGCTGACCGCGCTCAACAACAAACCGTTCCGCAAACGCGAAGGTACACGGACCAGTCAGTTTGCCGCTTTTGACAAGCCGGCGTTGCGGCCCCTTCCCGCCGAACGCTACGAGATCGGTGAGTGGCGCAAACTGAAGGTCGATCTGGACTACCATGTCTCGCCTGACGGCCACTTCTACAGCGTCCCTTACCAACTGACCGGCAAGCAGGTCGACATTCGTCTCACCGCGACGGCCGTTGAAGTCTTTCATGAGGGACTGCGTGTGTCCAGCCATGCGCGCAGCTATGTGCGCGACCGGGCCACTACAGTTACCGAACACCAACCGAAAGCTCACCGCCAGTACCTGGAATGGACTCCCTCGCGGCTGCTCAACTGGGCCGGCTCTGCGGGTCCCCATACCGCCGAGCTATTCCACCAGATCTTGGTTACCAAACCGCATCCCGAGGTCGGCTATCGTTGCTGTCTCGGTCTGGTCCGGCTCGGCGAGAAACACACCATCGCCCGGCTGGAAGCGGCCGCGGCCCGCGCCCTTCACTATGGCGCCTACTCGTTGGCTCATGTTGAATCGATCCTGAAGCACCATCTCGAAAACGAGCCGCTTCCGGACACCACGCCACCTTTGCCGCCGGTTCTCGAACACTCCAACATCCGCGGTGCAGCGTACTTCAACTCCATTCAATGAGGCCCTCCCATGCTCAACCAACAAACCATACATAAACTCCTCGTCATGCGTCTGAACGGAATGGCCGACGCGTTCCGTCAACAACTCGAGCAACCCGGCCTTGCGAGCCTCAGCTTCGAAGAACGTTTCGGTCTGCTGGTGGACCGCCAGTGGGACTGGAAGGAGAATCGCGCATTGGCACGCCGCCTGCGCAATTCCAAGCTGCGGACCACCGCCTCGGTGGAAGATATCGATTACCAGAAGCCGCGCGGACTGAACCGCTCACTCCTGCGCAGCCTGGCGTCGGAATCCGAATGGGTCAAGCAGCATCTCAATATCCTGCTCACCGGCGCCACCGGCCTGGGAAAGAGCTGGCTCGCTGCGGCCCTGGCGCACAAGGCCTGCCGCGACGGCTACACGGTCTACTACGCCCGCGCATCACAATTATTCCGCGAACTCGCGCTGGCTCACGCCGACGGCAGTTTCAGCCGCTTCCTGCGCAGGCTGGCGCTCACCGACGTGCTGGTGGTCGACGACTTCTGCATGTCGCCGCTCAGCGAAATCGAACGCCGCGACTTCCTGGAGATCTGTGACCACCGCTATCAGACCCACTCCACCGTCCTCACCTCTCAGGTCCCGGTGCTCGATTGGCACACCCAGATCGGCGATCCGACGGCCGCTGACAGCATCCTCGACCGCCTGGTGCATAACTCACACCGCATCGAGCTGACTGGCGAATCCATGCGCAAGAACCGGAGCGGCAAGGAGACGGTATGAACGAAGGCGATCTCAAATTGAAACATCCCAGCGGGTTCTTTGCCGCCGGAACCGAAGTGCGCGACGCCATCGCGCTGCTGTCAGACGGCGGGTTCAAAGTATTCGTCTACGTCTGTCTCCATGCCGACCGGCGCACCGCTCAACTTCGTTTTCGGATGGCTGAACTGGCCAAGGCCGTCGGGCACAGCACGCGCTCCTTAACGACTTACCTGGATGAACTGAATCGCATCGAGGTGGCTGCGGTGTACCGCGCCTCCAACCAGCACGAACTCGGACGCATCGAGATCCGGGACCGCTTCTGGCCGTATCAGAAGGAGTCTGGCGATTCCACGGTGGATCCGGAGCAGGCGCAGTATGTAGCACGGGTGCGCGCCTGGTTCCTCGAACAGGCGTGCGTAACCTCGGTGTTCGGAGCAGCCGACGAGAGACTGGCGGGTGAGTGGTATCGGACGGGGATCTCGATCGACGTGGTTGGCCGGGCGCTGCTGTTAGGTTGCGCGCGAAAGTACGTCGCGCTATTCAATCACCAGGGCGGCTCGCCGCTGACCAGCCTGCATTACTTCTCGGACATCGTCGAGGAGACCGCCGCCATGGAACTCAATCTGAACTACTGGCGATATCTCGCGGCGCGCGTCAAAAAGATGGATACCCAGTGGCGTGCTCAAGCAAACTTTGCGCGACCAGCGGAGCCAAAAACGGCAGAAACGAAATAATGCTGCCCTGTTTCCCCCTCCTTCTTGACCCATGACGATCACCTGCTCCACAATGCTTTCGACAGCGTCTCCCGGCCAAGCGGTGATCGTCATCAGTTCGGAATGAATGATTTTCTTCATCGGAATCCGCAGCATTGCGCGCCCGGCTGCGATGTAGACGAGAAAAGTGGAGCCACCGATTCTCTGTGCGAGTCCTATTTGAACGAGTCTCCGGACCGAAGTTCAATAGACGGCCACCCGCCGACCCGCTGGCATTACTCCACCAGTTGCAGCAGCATTCACACCAATGATTGATTGTAGGCAGATGGTCGGCAAAGTGGACAAAGAGGTTCGCAGACCGCTCAGAAACCTGTGACTTCGCACGGCACGAGTGTTGGAAAGCGAATTCACTGCGCTATGCGGTTCCCCTAACTGGCCGCGCTGTCGGCCAAATTCCTGATTGCGTCCGCTACCCAGTTGTCCTCGGCTGGCAGCGGGTAGACCAAACGTGGGTCGCGCCCGGTTGCGTCGAGCCGGTCCGAGTAACAGCGGATGTCGAAGTTGAAAAGCTTTGATACATGGATCAGGGCTGCTTTCGACGCGCCGGCCTGCGCTTCCCATTTCTTCATCGCTATCGCATACTCCAGCGCTACTTCTTCCTGTTCGTCGGTGGGTCGTACCTGCACCGAAAACTGTTCATGGCCGGAGATTGTCAACAGTTTTCGCTGCCTCCGCTTCAGATAAGTCACGATATCGCCACTGCTGGGAGGACTGCCGGAAGTTGACCAGTAGTAATAAGCTCCGTGGTTTTTGGCGATCAAGGCTGCCACTGCCGCCGCCTGCAACGGCGAAAGCGGTTCTCCCAGGAGCAGTTCGCCGTACATTGTTGACGTGTTGGCTTGTAGAAGCCTCGGCTGTGGAACTACAAGCCGTACACCCTCTTCGACGGTATCCGGTGTCGCATAATGCACTACAACTCGCGCCTGCTCAGGAACCTCATAATAGGCAAAATTAAGTTTCACCCCATCATGAGGAAGAAAGCTCAATAGCTGAAACACTGCCGAGTTATCGGGGAAAAGGGCCGCCGGCGTGCCGCCGATATCGTTCATCGGGAGGACCCTCGGCGCTTCCACCAGCACGCCTGGGGGCGGTTCCGTGCGAAGATGTTCTGCGATGAAGTCCAGCGCAGGGTATAGATGCGGCATATCCCGGAATTCCACCCCGTGTTCTGTTCTCGTCAGATAGCGGCTCACTGGCACTTCCGGTATCCGAAAAGAGGCCCCGTGAATTCTCAGGTCCAGGTTGTCCAGGATGGCGATACTGACTGGGTCTCCCGGTGCCGGTTGCACAACCCCGATAAATACAGCCGGTGCCTCGGAGCCAACCGCAACTGGCATTAGATGCTCTCCTTGCATTTGCAAAAGTCCTGGACTCCCCGCTTAACGATGATCGCGGCGATAAGTGGCGGCGGTATCTCTGAAACGGCCGGTGCGATGATGTCCGCAATGGTTGCTACTAATGCGATCTCATCGATGTCCATCCCGGCCGCCAGCTTTTCACATAAATGCCACTTCCGGCACAATAGCTCCTGTAGCAGCGGCGTGAGTTCCTGAAATATGCGCTCGCCGTCTCCGATCTGACCCTCCATGTTGTACACATTGTTGCGTGTATAGTTGGGGAGCAATGAGCAAAGTAGCGGAACGTCCAGCTTCAAATACTTCTCAATCCTTTTCTTCTGGATGTCCTCGACGACTTTCAGCTCCAGGTGTAATCTCTCGCCACCCTCCCCGGGACCTGACGGTTGCGCCGTCAACAGCCGGTTCACCAACGTCCAAACAGGGTCAACCGCCCCCGCGCCTTCCATGTCCGTCGTGATCCGGGTTACGAGCACCAGCGATCCAAGCGTGAACACGCCAGACCCGTCCACTTGTTGCCTGGCGTTTACATAAATTCTTCCGCGCGCACGATCGCCTGTGGGTGTCAGCGTGAACACAATGACCCCCGAGTCACTTGAATGGCTGAGGAGAACTTCTTTCGTGGAGTGCTCCGGCGTGAAGCCTGGCGCCACCGTATCGACCAGAAGGTGTGCAGGAAATACCGTGCCGCTGTCCGCATCCCGCAGAAAGTGCACCGGCAATTGGCCTTCCTTTACATCTTCTGCCGAGACTTCTTCTTCTACCGCGTGCGATTCCGGCAGTAGTGCGCGTAGTCCGGCCGAGGACGGTAGACATATCTGTGTCCAGATCTCTGTCGCCTGCCCCGCCTTCGTTTCCCTGGGCATCGCCGCCTCGAACCGTCGCGGCTCCTGCAACTGTGGCTGAACTTGTTGGGCCGACTTAAGGAGGCGGTTAATGACCTCTCGCGCGTGAAGCTCGAATACTCGTCCGAACTCACCAGCATCCCAGTAGGTGTTATATCCACCCCGAAGAGAACCGTCGGCATTGCGAAAGCTCTCAAAGAACCGTTCGACCTGCTGGTGCTGGAGGAGCCGTTCCTCATATTCGGGACTTTCCGGGTTGAACTCGGCTTCCGAGGTTCGCCGATAGACCAGGATTTCTGGCTTCCCGTTCGACGTCAGGGCGTCCTCGTACTCCCATATCGTCCCTGAGCTGTACGTAGTGCCGTCCTTGCGCCGATATTCTTGCGGTAGCGGCGTTCCGAGTCGTGACCATAGGATCAGTACGAGAATCTCGCAGTCGGAAGGCCGCAACAGTGCGCGTGTGATTGCAACCTGTGGGGTCGTCGTGGCCAGCATGGCGACTCCGCCCGGGCCGTCCCACGACACCACGTCTATCGTAATCCGGCCGCGAAGAAGCGGATCGTACGGCATCTCAGTGAGAATGCGCCGTGCAATTTCGCGTTCCTCGTGGACATCGCCCGGAGACGATAAGAATACACGTACATGCCGCGGTCCAGGCATACGGGAAGCCATCCCAACCGGCCAACCATGCAATTAGACCACATTCGACCGATAACGTGATCCCCCCAACGTATATGGTTGACCATGGCGCGGGTGGTTCCGATCAGGGCCTGGAGATCCGTTAGCTCCTTGGTTGGTCCGCTACTCGCGCGGGCCTGCTAACTGTACCGTTGGCCATCCGTAGTCTTGGGAAGTAGGAGGCCCGGCCGTGGCATGTGATGCTGTCCGAATGGTCGGCAAACAGGAAGGTGACCGGGGTTAGGTACGAGACGGCTTGCGGCCGGGATGCCGCGCGCTCCAGCGTCGCCGACATCGTGATCTACAAATATAATCGTGAGACGGACACAACTTTATCTCGACGACCAGTTGTGGGGAGCCCTGCATGCGCGCGCTCGGACGGAGAAGACGACCATTTCCGAACTGGTGCGGCAGGCGATGCGGGAGCGGTTTCTCGGCAGCCCGGAGCAACGCATGGCAGCGATGCAGAGTTTCGTCGGGATTCGTAAGTCTCTCCCGAAAGCCAGCGACAGCGCCGAAGATCTCAGGCAACTGCGCAGAGGGTCGAGGCTCCACCAATTGGGCGACCGGTGACCATCCTCACGGATTCCGACATACTCATCGAGGTCTCGCGCGGGCGGAACGAGGCTGTTGTGTCGCGGTGGCTGGAACTCGGTCGATCCGACGCGCTGATCCTGTTCTCCGCGGTCAGCGCCGCCGAACTCTGGGCCGGCGCCCGACCAGCGGAATATTCGGCGCTGGAGGATCTATTCAATGCCCTCGTCTGCGTTCCGGCCGATGCCGCCGTTGGCCGCCGGGCCGGAGAATACTTGCGACGCTACCGAAAAAGTGATGCAGTCGAGTTGGGCCACGCGCTGGTCGCCGCCAGCGCTGTCGCGAGCGGGGCGATGCTGTGGACCCGGAACCGCAAGCATTATCCGATGCCGGAAGTCGCCTTTTATGAGTGAGCGCGCCAAGGACGCCGACCGGATTACTCCCCGGAAGTCGGCTAGCGTCAGCCAAGTTCGGGTGCCCGTGATGCAGGGCGACACCTCTCATCGGACTTCTTTTCCGGTTCAACTCGAACCTTAACGGTTCGCGTGACGGCTGCCACTGTCAGCCGGCGATGGGGTTAGATTCCAAGCGGATCACCGGCGAACGGGAGGTAACCCCGTCGAGGGCTGGTCATGACCATAACTGGCACCACCTACTCCACTTGTGTTGTTGCCGGCAGATATATCGTCCTGCGAGGTAGCCGGTTCAGTCCTTTGCCGCGCAGCGCGATTCATCCTGTGGAGCCGGAAGGAATCGGGAAAACGGATGAGTCCTTCCTATCCCGGCAGGCTGCCGGTTCGCTGAGACGCAATCGGCATCTTTCGACGAATTCGTTCCAGTAGCCGCGTGAATCGGGGCGCCGAACGCACCTGATCCAGGCGGGGATCGACGCCGGCGAGGACGATCCAGCCGACGCGCTGATCCGCGGCTCGCTCCAGGTACTCCAATGTCCCATCGGTGTCTCCCAGTGCTGCACAGACCAGCGCCAAGTCCCAAGGGGAGATGAAGGTATTTGTAGATGTCTCGAGTCGATGCAGGATTTCTTTAGCCCCGGTTGCATTTCCCGAGCGGGCATAGCCCCGGGCAAGGTGGGACAGGACGGGCACCGTGTCACCGCCTATCGCTCTCGCGCGCTGGAACAGAGCCGTGGCCTTTGCATTTTCACCGCGCGCCAGGTAAATGGTGCCGAGATCGAGCAACCCCGGCAAGTAATCGGGATTCATCTCCAACGTCCGCTGGCACTGTTCGGCCGCGTTGTCGTAACGCCGTCCCTGAAAATAGATCCACCCGACGACGGAGTTGATGATCGGTGAGAGGGGATCCAGTTCGTGGGCACGTTCGATCTCCGCCTGGGCGTCTGAGTGCCGGCCCGACGCCATCAGGTAAACGCTATAGAAATGATGCGCGGTGGCATAGTTGGGGTCTAACTCCAAGGCGCGCCGAAATCCGGCTTCGGCATTGGGCCAGTCCCAGTCGTAAAGCAGTGTCGCATAGGCCAGCGAAGTGTGGGCTTGGGCGAGCCGGTCATTCAACTCCAGCGCCTTCCGTGCCGCGGCCGCGGCCCTGGGATATCCGTCGACGGGAGCGATGAAGCCCCAGTTCGCGAGTATGAGGTAGGAATCCGCCAGACCGGCATAGGCGTCCGGGTAAACGGGGTCCAAGTCGAGAGCCCGTTGGAAATGCCAGATCCCGGCCCGCAGGCCGGCTTCATCACGCTGGTTCCAACGGTAGCGTCCTTTGAGGTAGTGTTCGTGGGCCTCGGGGGACACAATGCGATTACGAGCCGGTTGCTCCGCGGGCGGAGATTTCAACCGACCAATTCGCTGTGCGATGTCGCGCGCCAGGTCGCTCTCGAGTTGCAGGACGTCCCGGGTCTCAACGTCGTACGACTCGGCCCAGAGGTGCTGGTCGGAAGGGGTGGCGATCAATTGCACGCGGATACGCACGCGGTTCGCGGAGCGCTCCACGGTTCCTTCCAGAATGCTGTCGACGCGAAGTTCGGCTGCGATCTCCGGCGCCTTCTTCAGCGTGTGCTTGTAGCCCATTACCGAAGTCCGTGAGATCACGCGAAGGGAACGCAACTGCGCAACTCGGGTGATGAGTTCGTCGGTGAGCCCGTCGGAGAAATACTCCTGAGTGGGATCGGCAGAGAGGTTCACCAAGGGCAGGACGGCAATGGACCGGATCCTCGCGGCGGCCGGGATGTTCTCTCCGGTTGGCGCGCGAGTCAACCACCACGAACAGGCCAACAGAGCTATCACGCCCGCGATGGCCAGGATGCGGAAGCCGGCTGAGTATGGCTTTCGAAACCAAGGCCGCTCCGCGGCGGGGATTGCCGGGGACTGCTCCGTATGGGCGGGCTCGCCGGCTGGAATGTCGCGAGCCACGCTGCGCGTCTCAGCGGCGAACCGATAGCCCGCTTTCGGCACCGTCTCTATGTAATCTTCTCCGCTTTCCTGCTTCCCTAATGCGCGGCGGACCGCGGAGACGTTCTGGGCGAGGTTCACCTCCTCCACGAAGGTGTCCGGCCACAGACGCCTCAGCATCTCCGCCTTGGTGAGCAGGTGTCCGCTATGTTCGACGAGCAGGAGAAGCGTATCGAAGGCCTTGGGCGGCAGGTAGACGGCGGTTGTATCGCGTAACAGGAGCCGCTCCACAGGATCCAGGCAGAAGGGGCCGAATTCATATAACCTCTTCGCGTTCGCCAAGTTACGCGCCCCTAAAAAATCACTATAAATTCTTGAGCGTTTCCGAAATACGCGATTAATCGCTTTGGCCCAGGCTGGAGTGAGCGAAAGCAGCGCACGGTGCGCACCCAGCGACCGATCGCTCGCCGGACCAATTTAGCACAGTTCCACGACGCACACGGCGGGAGGGATCGTCGTTCTTCTCGCAAAAAAACGTTGTGCCGAGGGGGGAGGAGATATGCGAAGATACGACCGTTTTTCACTGCACACGCCAACCGCTTTGGAGGAAGCGGGCAACGAATTTGTTTTTCTACTGGGTTCCAACCGCGATGTGATCGCCATCAAGAAGCGAAACACCGGGAGTGGATCCACCGAGGTTCACGTACTATCGGCAGCGAGCGGGTACCGCCAGTTCTCGCTTCAGACCGGGACCGCCCTGGGCGAAACCGGGGACGAATTCGAATTCGCCCTGGCTCCAAACCGCGACCTGGTTGCGATCAAGAAAAGCGCCACGGGGACGCACTCCACAGAAGTCCATGTTCTTTCCGCCGAGAGCGGATACAGACAGTTCTCGCTTCAGACCGGGACGGCGCTGGAGGAATCCGGGGATGGATTCACTTTCCTACTGAACGACGCACGGGACCTGGTAGCGATCAAGAAGCGCAACACCGGCAGCCAGTCAACAGAGGTTCATATTCTTTCGGCGGCGAGCGGCTACCAAGAGTTCTCGCTGCACACGGGTACCGCGCTTGCTGAAACGGGTGACGAGGAGTTCGCGTTTCAACTGGCGGCCAATCAGGATCTGATTGCGATCAAACGGCGAAACACGGGCACGCGCTCTACCGAGGTGCACGTGCTGGCGGCCGCAAGCGGATACGCGGAGTTCTCGCTTCACACCGGAACCGCGCTCGAAGAAGGCGGCGATAACTTCGATTTTCTTTTTGCCCCCAACCGCGACCTGATCGCGGTGAAGAGGCGCGGCACGGACACCAACTCCACAGAAGTGCATATTCTCTCCGGCACGGGGACGGCGTTCGTGCTGAGCGGGGGCGGGGCTCGCGGCGATTTCGAAGTCGGCGCACTCGAGTATCTCCATGGGCGAGGCATTGTGCCCGATACAATCTATGCCTGTTCGGTGGGCGCGGTAAACGGCTCGAAACTCGCGGAAGGCGGCGCGGCGGCCTTTACAGAGCTTCGTGATATTTGGATATCGCTCCAACGCAACGAAGACATGTACGTCGAGGAACCGTGGCTGCAGGGCCTCGATGGAAATATGAAGAGTGCATTTGAATCGATGCTTGGCACGGCAGGGGTGGCCCTTTTCCTGCCGGGGGGAATCCCTTTCATCCTGGCTTTGGGAGGTTGGACGGCTTCGCAACTCAAGAACATCGTCGATACCCTGCTGAGCGCAAGATCGATGTATAACCTGTCTCCGATTGAAGCCCGTATCGCCATTCCGACCATCTTCAACCCCGTCAAAGTACGCACCTCGGGAATTTCGCTGCGACTCGCGGTGGTGAGTCTTGAAACGGGAGCGCTCCGGTTGGTGGACAATTCCGGCCGCTTTGTGGACGGCGGCACCGAGGCCGCGGTTCCAATCGGGCAGGCAATCCTGGCTTCCTCAGCGATCCCGATGGTGTTTCCACCCAAGGAACTGGCTGGACAGTGGTACGTCGATGGAGGTGTACGAGCCGTTCTGCCGGTGGAATTCGCGGTCTACGAAAACGCCTCCGAGGTGTTTGCTATTACCGCATCGAGTTCATCCGCCGGGACGCCGCGCGGAATGCTCAGCAAGGCGCCGATCACTTCTTTCGCACCCCCGGTAAACATCGTCGATATCGCAAACCGGGCTGCGGCAGAGATCATGCCAACCGAGGTCCAGTTCAATGAGACAAACCCTTCGTACGGCTTTCCTGCTTCGGCTCACGTCAAGGTGATACAGCCGAACTTCGATGTTCACGACATCGTAACGATCGATCCGGGACTGATTTCGATCACGATGGCCTATGGATTCATGCGGGCGGCGGACACGTTGGAGCAGGCGGATGCTCGTGCCAAAGCCCTGGCCGATGACATCACCAGAATGCGGATGGAGATCTGGGAGAGGGAACACCGTGCATGCTCGCGAAGCGTAGCTCCGGGCAAAGAGGGTGGGACCCCGCTTGCTCAACCTGTTCAGTCGGAGTGGTTGTATGTCCGAGTGCTGAAGTGGCTCCTCAACGAGATGGTGAACCGGCGCATCAACCTGGGCGGCCGTGTGCCGGCTGACGCGCCGGCGTGGTCTCGCCAGTGGGAGCGGCATCCGTGGGAACCGCCGGTAGAAAGTCCATGGGCTGAATCGAGCGTTCTCGATGCGCAGGACCTCGAGTCGTTTCCGGCCGACGGCACGCTATTTCGGGAGCCCAATTCGGACCTGGTGGTGGTTGCGTACGGAGGAGCGGTCTTCGGAATTCCGAGTCTCGAGATTTTTGCAGCGCTGGGCTTCGTGGACGAACAGGTGACGGGACTACTCTTCCGGGACGGACTGCTGCAGTGGGCGCCGGTGGTGCCTCGAGACGGAACACTGTTGCGCGAGCAGTCAGGGGCGATTTGGGTGGTGTTTGGGGGAGCCAGGTTCCACGTGCCGGATCCGGGCACTCTGTTTCGCCTTTTTGCTGCGACGCCCGTCTGGAATTTGTGGGATGGAGCGCTGGACCATATTCCGGGCGTCCCTCGCGACGGTACGTTATTGCGGGAGGAATCCGGCGCCATATACCTCATCGCCGGCGGCGCCAAGCTCGCCATCCCTGATCCCGCCACGGTGGGGCGCCTCTTCGGCAACCAGCCAGTGCGTCCACTGTGGGATGGCGCGCTTGACTCGATCCCCAATGCGCCGTCCGATGACACGCTGCTTCGAACAGAATCGGGGACGATCTACTTCATCGCCGGCGGGGCGAAACTGCCAGTGCCGAATATGGAGACTCTGGAACGGTTGTACAACGCGGCACTGGTGCGCCAAGTGTGGGACTCCGCGGTGAACTGGTTTCCGGATATTCCGCGGGACGGCAGCCTGTTGCGCGAGGAGTCGGGAACCATCTCCGTAATCTTCGGCACAGCGAAGTTCGCCGTTCCGAGCGAGGGGGTGCTGTACCGGCTGTATCGGGGCGCTAGAGTGCAACAGGTCTGGGACGGGGCACTCAAAGGCATCGCAGAGGCCCCATCGGATGGCACGCTGCTACGTGAGGAGTCGGGTGCGATTTATGTCGTGTTTGGCGGCGCTAAATTCGCGGTTCCAGATGTGCCGACGCTGACCAGGTTGTACGACGCCGCAACGGTACACCAAGTATGGGATGGAGCAACGGACCAACTTACAGACATCCCGCGCGACGGCTCCCTGCTGCGCGAGGAATCCGGCGCTGTGTACATCATATGCGGCGGGGCCAAATTGCACGTGCCCGACCCGGACACGCTGTGGCGCCTCTACCGGCGAATGCCCGTCCATGTTGTCTGGGACGGCGCTTTGAACGGGCTGGGCGAGGTGCCGCGCGATGGCACTTTGGCGAGGGAAGAATCGGGCGCCATCTATATTATTGCCGGCGGCGCCAAATTCCAGATTCCCGACCTGGACACTCTGAATCGACTGTACGGCGGACTGCCGGTGAATCAGGTTTGGGACGGCGCACTTGCAGGGGTCCCGGACGTTCCCCGCGAGGGTTCGATGCTTCGTGAAGAGGACGGCTCGATCTATTTTATATTGAACGGCAAGCGCTTCCATGTGCAGACACCGGCGGACGCAGCGGAACTCCTGCGGCACGGCGAGCCGCAGAACGTTTTCACGAATGCTCTGAACGCGATTCCATACGGCGGCGAAACACCGCCGCGTGCAACCGGCAATCTCGCGCAAGTGGTCGAGATTGGCCGCTGAGAAGCGATGAGAGATGGCTATGGCCTCAAACCCGAAGAATATCGTGATCTGCTGCGACGGCACGGGCCAGAGCTATCATGGCAGCGAATCAAACGTGTTGCGACTTTACCGTCTGGCGCTGAAGGGCGCGCAAGACCAAATCGCCGCATACGACCCGGGCGTTGGGACGCATCCGCTCCCCAATGCCCGGACCCGCTCAGGCCGCGCGTGGCGGCACTACGCAGGCGAACTCTTACTCGGTCGAGGCGTGATGGAAAGTGTCAGCCTCTTGTATCGATACCTGATGGAGCACTATGATCCGGGAGACCGAATCTTCCTGATCGGATTCAGCCGCGGAGCATTTACCGTCCGCGCTCTCGCCGGCCTGCTGCACGTTTGTGGATTGCTCCGGCGAGACGATACGCATCTCATCCCGTATGCGACAGGTCTCTATCAAACATCGGAATCACGGATCGGGGAGGGGATGAAGCGTGCGTCATCGGGTGAGCCGCTCCGTCACACCTCAAAAGACCACGCAGAATTTGACGGGGAGGCGGGGCGATTCAAGGCGCTGTTGTCACGGGATATCCAGATTGCTTTCCTGGGCGTCTGGGATACGGTGAAGGCCTATGGATGGATGAGGCCGCAGAGCTTCCCCGCCCTGCGGCACAATCCGAGCGTTGCCGTTGTGCGGCATGCTGTAGCGCTTGACGAACGTCGCGCCGTCTTTCAAATGACCGGTTGGGGTGACCGGCACAGCGAAGTGAAGGAGGCCTGGTTTGCCGGCGATCATTCCGATGTCGGAGGAGGACATCCTTGTAACTCGCCTTTGGCCGACGCGGCGATGAACTGGATGCTCGGCGAAGCGGTCCATGCGGGATTGCTGCTAGAACCGGGTGCGTGGCCAGAGGTAAACCGAATCGTCGAAAATAGCCGGTCTGCATGCCGTACGGCGCCGAACAACCTGTTTAAGGGCTGGTTTCGTTTACCATTCCCCAGAGTCGAACTGGATAATTCCACGTACCCACCGGCCCGGCGGTTGGAAATCCGAGCGACTGGGGTGCGCAAACCCGCCGCACATGTCGAGCCTGCGGCGTATGAGACACGCGAAGGACAGTCCGGCGTGGATGCAATGGGTCGTCTCAGGGATAGGCCTCGGGTGCTTCTTCACCACAGCGTGCGTGAACGGCAAGAACGTGAACCTGCGTATCGCAAGGAGAGTCTGTTCGGCGGCGGGCGAGAGGTGCGGGGCGTCAGAGCTTCAGAGATCGATGTGGAGTACGAGGAAGATCGCAAGATTTCGAAGGACGCGAGTTACATCGCTGGGGCGCAGTGAGGACGCTGTGCGGAGTGATGCGCGTGCCGCTCGTTGGTCAACGCGTCTTCAGTAGAGCAGCACTGTCTCGCGATAGATTCCGACGAAAGCGGTCAGAGAAGTAATCCCGATGAGCCAAACGCGCGTCGAGGCCCGGCCTGCAAACGCCGCGCCTGCAAAGGGCCTGGCGGTGCAACAGGAGTGGCAACTTCAGGACGCCAAAGCCCGCTTCAGAGAGGTGTTTCGTCTCACCCGGGAGTTCGGGCCTTCAGCGTGTGACGAAACCTGGCAGGGAAGCGGTTGTCGGGCTCCAGGGCGAGGAATACACGAGGCTCACGCAGTCCGACGCGCAACGAAAGTCTCAGTGAATTCTTTGGGAGTTCGCCGCTCCGCGTGTCGGGTGTCGATGTCGAGCGACCGCGCGATTTCGGACCAGACATCCACGCTGCGAACGGCTACTCGTCAGAGACCAGGACATCAACACCAATTTCGTTCCATCCATGCGAAGGGCCCTGCTAGTAGCAGGGCCCACGCTCAACGATCAGTAGATTGCGATTGTCCGCGGCATCGGCTGGCTGTTATTTCCTTCGTTCGCCTCAGGCTTCGCATTGTAAGGATCGATGAGGAAACCGAGGTAGTACGTTCCGGGAGCGATCGAGACCGGAATGTACAGGGTCCGCGAGAAGGTGCCCGAATACCCGGAACTTCCCCACGCACCGTAATTCATGCCAAGAAGGGTATCCCCCGTGCTGATGAAGTCGTTCGACGACAGGTAGAAGCCGATGTCGAACGTTTGCGTGGAGGTGCTCAGGTTCGAAAATGTGTACTCAAGGGTTACGCTGGAACCCCGGGCCGCCGACAAGGGGCTGCTGACCAGCCCGGAGGTTCCCGTGCCGGTGTGCTTGAAGGCTGATCCTGCAACATCGACCTCCGACGTGCCGTCAGGGTAGAGAGTTCGCGCAGCCCAGCGGTCATCGGCATTCGGATCCCACTCCTTGTAATAGCCGAGTGTGCCGCTATTGGGGTAGTACGAATTCATAGTCGCCAGCCAACGGTCTTCGTGATTCAGCCCGAGAGCGTGCCCGAGTTCGTGCAGCGCCACTCCCTCGAACGAGTATGGCGACCCGAGACTGCTGTAGCTCAGAGTGCCAGTCGACCAGGCGAGACTGGTGTTGAAAGCGATGTCGGTCTCATCGAGTCCATAGTTCCAACCGAACAGCCAATAGCAGTGCGATCGGACGTGAGTAACCGCCAGCGCCGATCCCGTTTCCGAGCTGTCGAAATAGATTTCGTTGGACCCGTTACTCGAATTGTGCGAGCCGTCGGTGTCGCGGCCGACGTAGAAGTTGAACCCGGAGCCCTTGACGTTGTTCCAGTGCCACATGGCGTTTTGCAACCGTGCGTCCCAGGTGCTCCCGGCCGGCATGGAAGTCGTACTAATGTACATGTTGGTCCAGCCGCTGTTCCATCGGATATTGTTGCCGTTGCAGGTGTTCCAATTGGCGCCAAAAGACGAACCGGCAGTGAGTGCCAGAATCGCGACAGCCTGTAGGGCAGAGTTCTTCAGACCGGGTGATGTCGATTTCATATTGATTTTCCTCCTTGCTCCTCGTTGATACGGCAATCATTGCTGGTCGTTCTGGGTAACCACTGGCGCTGGTTTCGGCAGCGTTGGACGTTGGTCAACAACGGAGGGCCTGACCGGCCGCGATTCGACTCTCGCATCGGCTCCCCGCGAGGGCCGCTCAAAGTTCTGCACACCGATGCTTTCGAGCCGTCCCCAGGACGCTTTGCCCGACGCCGAGCCGGAAATGGCGCTCCTGAATCGCTGGTAAGTCATTACCCGACTGCCGGCCCGATTCAAGTTCACAGCGGCTTCCGTCGATGAACTCTCGGCTGTTTCTACGACCGGAGCCGACTCTCCGTAGTCAGCGAGACCCGCATTGGTTTTTCCTGCCGCCGGTTCGGTTGACTTAGACTTGAACTCGCCGACGATATCGGCTGCCGGACGCACCAGGGTTTGCTTGAGAAGACGCCCATTCTGGATCCCAAGAACGCGGTTGCCTTCGTGATCGCGGACGGCTAACTGCCCGGTGGCGGCGTCCTCTCCAATTCGGAAGACGCCTTGGGTCCAGCCGACTAATGGCACCATGTACCGGCCGTTGCCGTGCACAAACAGCACCACCTTGTCGTCCACAGCGAAAGTGGGGCTGCCCACGACCTGGGAGATATCGTTATCAATCTTGCCGCCCAGGAATCGGAGCGTCAGCGAAGATCCTGTATACGAGCCGCCCAACACCTCCAGTTGATCGAACGTCACGAATGTGAAGATCTCCTTGTCCGGGCTGTATTTCGACTCGACTTGCGCCACTCGCCCCGAAACGATCGCATCGGCTTCGCGTACCAGATCGTCCAAACTCTTGTAAGGGATTGTGGTGGCCGTCAATTGCAGGGAAGCGCCTAGCACAAAGAGTGCCCCTGTCAGGCGGTGAGTCCTTCCGCCTTTGAACGTTGCCGAATGAGCCGTGTGTCTTAACGCGGCCAGTAGTTTGTTTGTGAACATGCTTTTGTCTCCTCCGACTCCTCGTATCGGATTTGCAGAGGGCATTCGCCGGAACGCTCTCCGTGACACGCTAGTGAAAAACAGGTGTAACAGTGTTTCACAAAATTCCGGAATTCCTGTAACGTTAATCGAACGCTCTTCAGGTGATATCGATATGGAAGAGAAATTTGGCATCAGGATCCATCTGGCGGCTATTTTGCTGGCACTGTGGTACGGCGTCGCTGCCCCAGGGAGTGCGTCGGCTTGCACATGTGTTCAACCGCCCTCGATCGGGGCCGCCGTCGCGGCTGTCGATGTAGTGTTCCGTGGCAGGCTGACTGAGCATTCCGCAGGGTCTGCCGTATTTCAGGTCACGCGGGTGTGGAAAGGCGATGTGCGCCGACGGTTCGCTGTCGAATGGAAGCTGGAAAATGGTGACTGCGAGGGGTTCAGAGATGAAGCTCTCAAAATCGGCTCGGATCTGTTGGTATTCGCGAAACGAAGAAGTGACGCTGTGTACAGCACGAATATCTGTTACCCGACCAAGCGGGTGACGGATGCGGGCGAGGAACTCAAGGCGCTTGGCGCCGGGCATTTGCCAGCGCGGTGAAGGTCAGGCGTTAGCGTTCACTCTTGAGGGATGGTCGAACGGAATCGCCGGTGGACCGGCTTCTTTCGAGACTCGGAATGCTGGTGAGCGCCATCCGTGTGGGCAGCCCGACCATGCACAGTAAGATACCGCTACGGTGTTCGACGGCTTGCTCGCGGCGACCGCTTAGCATCACGATCTGATGCTCGTCACCAGGAACGCCACGGACGTCGGCGGGAGCGGCGTCGCGATTCTGAATCTGTGGCAATAAGGTCCACTCGGACGGCGAAAACCACACTGACCGCTCGCTAACGCGCGCGGCTCAGCCGGCGGAACGGATCGCGTTTGAGAGTGTTGCGCTAAACGCTTTGATGCTCACGCGCTGCGTATTTCTTTGAAGGATGCCAGGCACTTCTCGGCGGTCTCGAACGGAGGATAATCGCTACCTTCCTGTTCGATGAGATAGTATTCGACGCCGCCGGTCTTTTCGGCTGCTTCGAAGATCTTCGGCCAGGGAGCGGCGCCTTCGCCGAACAGCACGCGATAGCCTTTGCCGGGCGCCGGAGCATAGTCCTTGCAGTGGATAGATTTGATGCGGCCGGGATTGCGGTCGATCCACGCCACCGGATCATAGCCGACTTCCACACACGTGCCGACGTCGAACTGGAGCATCACGTCTTTCGGCGTATTCTGCGCGAGCACCTCAATCGGGCGCTGGCCGCCAATTTCCTTGAATTCCGCCTGATGATTGTGATAGCCGACCTTTAGTTTGGCCGACTTCATCTTGTCGGAGGCCTTCGAGAGCGTCTCTGCCACGCCCTTCCAGCCATCGATGCCGTCGACACGTCCGGCACTCGCCATTACGACGTACTTCGAGCCGATGATGTTGTTCAGTTCGATCGCTTTGTCGATGCCGTCCGTGAAGGACTTCGGACCGTTATGCGTCGAGAAGCACCGGATCTTCAGGTCGTCGAGGAGCTTGCGCATCTCCTTGGCCTGATCGGGAGTCCAGTCATAATAAGGGGCGAAGAATTCCACCCCGTCATAACCCATCTTGGCGACCGTGCGCACGGTGCCCATCGGGTCCTTCTTGAGTTCGTCGCGAACAGAAAACAGTTCGAGGCCGACCGGAACACGCTTAAATTTTGCAAGAGCGATCGTCAGCGGGGTGGCCCCGGCGAATGCGAGAAACGTTCGGCGGGAGAGATCGATTCGTGACATCTTGTTACGCACGATATCACAATGTAGGAGACAGATTCCGGACCCGGGAGTCCGCTGGGGGGCGTGATAGGATCGTCGCAGATGTCCTTAGGAGATTTCACAAAGCAACTGGCGCAGCAGGCAATCAGCAGTTCCACCAAGGACGTGCTGGACGCGCTGCGTCCGCCCGATCTGTCGAAGATCTCGGAATCGCTCGGGACGACAAAACCCGCAACTCCTCCATCGGCTACCGACAGTGCCGGCGCAATCGTCCTGGCACAGATTCAGGCGATGCAGAAGGTTCTGAAAGACGATGAAGAACTGATGGTGCTGTGCAACGCGAATATCGAGATCCTGCGCGTGCTGGAGATTTTCGTGCCGTCCTGGAGCGTGTGCGTGCTTACAGGTATCGACACGGAGCGGGTGGTCACCCGGGTGATCGCACCGTTCGAAACCCTGCAACTGGTCTGTAAAGTGATGAAAGCGCAGAAGCCGACGCGGGTTCGGGTGATCACGCCGCGTTCGTGATGCCGGGTCGTCAATACCCCTCCCCACGCGAGCTATACTTAAGGTTTAGGAGTAGCCATCCATATATGAAGACCTGGGCCAAATTCGCGATCCTGGTCGTCGCGATTATCGGCACGCTCGTTTGGCTAGCCGCGGGCGGAATCAACGAAACCAAGACGTACTACAAATCCATCGCCGAGTTGGAGCAGATGGGAAACCGTGCGATGGACAAAAAACTTCGCGTGGGTGGGGATGTCGAAAAGGGCTCGATCGAACGTTCGGGACGCGAAGTCAGCTTCGTGCTCACGCAGGAGAGCCGCAAGCTGAAGGTGGTCTACAGCGGCATCGATCCGCTGCCCGATACATTCCGGGATGGCGCGCAGGCACTGGCCGACGGCCGGTTGGGTGCGGATGGTGTTTTCCGCGCCAACAAGATCCAGGCGAAATGCGCATCCAAGTACGAGGCGAAGCCGGGCCAGATCCGGTCCGCATCAGCCTCGATGTAGCAGAGGAATTGGTCCGTCGCCAGAGGGGTAATTCATGGAAAATCTGGGCGCTCTGAGCCTTATCCTTGCCTTCTGTTTCTCGGTTTACTCGGTAATCGCCGCGATCGCCGGGAAATGGCGTTCGAAGCCGTTCCTGGTGGTCAGCGCCCAACGCGCGGTATACACCGTGTGGGCACTGGTGACCGTCGCCTCCGGGATTCTGGTCTACTCGCTGATTGCCGGCGACTACCGAATGGCGTACGTCGCGGCGCACAGCAACAAGGCCATGCCGCTGCAGTACAAGTTTGCCGCGTGGTGGGGCGGACAAGAGGGCTCGCTGCTATTTTGGGCCTTCCTGCTGGCAACGTACTCGGCGGTCGTCGTATTCATGAACCGCAAGAAGTTTCGGGACATGATGCCGCTGGTCACCATGGTCCTGATGATCACGATGACCTTCTTCCTGATCCTGATCGCGTTCGTCATCAGTCCGTTCCAGGTGTTCGAAGCAGGCCGCGGCAACATTGTGAATCTCGGGGACGGCCAGGGGCTGAATCCGTTGCTGCAGTACTGGACGATGGTGATTCATCCGCCGATGCTGTACCTCGGATACGTCGGATTCACGGTTCCGTTCGCATTTGCGATCGCATCGCTGATCACAAAGCAACCGGGCGATAGCTGGATTCACGTCACGCGGCGGTGGACGCTGGTGACGTGGTTGTTCCAAAGCACGGGGATCCTGCTGGGCGCCGGATGGGCGTACGCGGTGCTGGGATGGGGGGGCTACTGGGGCTGGGACCCGGTGGAGAACGCTTCCCTGCTCCCGTGGATTACCGCGACGGCCTTCCTGCACTCGGTGATGATGCAGGAAAAGAAGGGAATGATGAAGGTGTGGAACATGGTGCTGGTTTCCTCCACCTTCTTCCTGTGCATCTTCGGCACGTTCCTGACGCGGTCGGGCGTGGTGAGTTCGGTGCACGCGTTTGCGCAGTCGCCGCTCGGTAAGTATTTCGTGACGTTCCTGGCGATCGGAATCGCGGCCACGATTTACCTGATTCTCGACCGTTTGGAATATCTGAAAAGCGAATCGCAGCTGGAAAGCGTTGTATCGCGCGAGTCCAGTTTCCTGTTCAACAACCTCATCCTGCTCGCGAGTTGCTTTGCGGTACTGTGGGGAACCCTGTTCCCGGTGATCTCGGAAGCCGTGACCGGCGATAAGATCAGCGTGGATAAGCCGTTCTACGATCGCATCAACATCCCGATCGGGCTGTTTTTGCTGTTTCTCACAGGTGTGGGACCGCTGATCGCATGGCGGCGCAGTTCGCTCGAGAGCCTGAAACGCGCCTTTCTGTGGCCGACCGCTGGAGGACTAGCATTGATGGTCGCGTTGTTTGCGGCCGGCGTCCACCACGTTTATGCATTGATGGCGTTTGGCCTGTGCCTGTTCGTGGCATGGACGGTGGCCGGAGAGTTCTATAAGGGATCGCGCGCGATTTCACGAAAGACGGGACGCAACCTGCTGCTGGCCGGGGTGGAATTGACGCACCGGAATACCCGGCGTTACGGCGGGTACATCGTGCACATGGGGATCGTGCTGATGTTCATCGGCTTCACGGGAGCGGCGTTCAACAAAGACGCGACCGTGGAAGTTGGGCGCGGTGCGGTGACCGATATCGGCCGGTACCAACTACGAATCGCCGATTTGCAGGACGGCGAGAACAACAACTACGTTTGGAACCGAGCGATTGTCGCGGTTTCCAAGAACGGCGAGGATCTGGGGACGCTGCAACCGGAACGCCGGCTGTACAAGGCGAGCAAGCAGCCGACTTCGGAAGTTTCGATCCGGCGCCGGTTGAACGAGGATTTGTATCTGAACTTCGCGGGCATGTCGGACGACAACACGAAGGCCGTGATTCAGGCGTACGTGTTCCCGCTGGTGAGCTGGATTTGGATCGGCTATTGGGTGCTGATGATCGGCACGCTGATTTGCCTGGTGCCCCCGAAGGTCCGTTTGCAATACGCGCGCACCGAGGTAGTAGGTATAGCGAAGCATGCGACGGTGGAAGAGTAGTCTATTAGCTCTGGGGCTGGCGGCATTGTGCCTGGCCCAGAGTCCAACGCAGTTGTTGACGCCGGACGTCAAGCGTGTGGGCGCGCGCCTGGCGTGTCTGTGCGGAGCCTGCAAGAACACCGTGGGCGATTGCCCGATGCTCGAGTGCCACTACGCCCACCCGTCGCGCCAGAAGATCGCGAACATGCAGGCCAAGGGCGCCAGCGACGACGCCATTGTGAAATCCTTCGTTGCGGAACAGGGACTGCAGGCGCTCTCATCGCCGCCGACCACCGGGTTTAGTGGACTTGCGTGGATCATGCCGTGGGTGGCTGTCGGCATCGGTCTATTCGCAATCTATCTGTTCATCAAAAGGGTCTCTAAACGGGCGCCGGAGGGCGCTCCGGAACTCGACCCCGAAGCTCTCAGGCGATACCGCGAGAATATTGAAAAGGATCTGGCCAAACTCGACTGATGATCTTCGCCGCCGCTGTACTGCTCACTGTAGGAGCAATCGCTTTTACTCTGCTCGTTCGCGACAAAGATATTCCGCAAGCTGAACCCGGCACCGGATACGAGCATTTAGAACAGCGCAAAGCCCGCATTTACGAAAACCTGCGCGATCTGCAGTTCGAATACCGCGTGGGAAAACTTTCAGACGCCGATTATCAGACCACCAAAGAGGCGCTGCAGAATGAATTAGCTGCAGTGATGGCGGAAATCGACAAGGTCAAAGGCCAGGCTCCGCCAAAAGCGGCGCCGGCCGCCAGCGTTCCGGCACAGCAACCGCGAAACGTTTGCCCGCACTGCGGGGCAAAATTCCCGGCGCCGATGAAGTTCTGCGGCGAATGCGGAAAGGCGATGGCATGAAACGCCTGGCCACCGCTGCTGCGATCCTGGTGATGCCGCTGTTTGCCGGCGTCGATGGCACGGTCATCAACTCGACCACGGGTAAGCCCCAGGCGAACGTTATCATCAGCCTCGTACAACCCGGGCAAGGCGGCATGCAGACGCTGGCGAGCGTCAAGACGGACGCCCAGGGGAAGTTCGCGATCGACAAATCGATCCCCGGCATACAACTGCTCCAGGCCCTGTATGAGGGCGTGCCGTACATCAAGATGCTGCAGCCGGGTACGCCCACTTCGAACGTTCAGGTGGATGTTTACGACGCGACGAAAGACGCGTCGGCTGTGAAGATGACGCAGCACATCGTGTTCCTGCAGCCCGGCGCAGAGCACCTGATGGTGAACGAGGTCTACCTCCTTAAGAACGATACGAACAAGACGTATAACAACCCGAGCGATGGCGCGTTGCAGTTCTATGTTCCCGGCGAGAAGCCGGATCTGCGGGTGACGGTGAGCGCCGCGGCCGGCATGCCGCTGCAGCGCACCGCTGAGCCGACGAAGAGGCAGGGAGTCTACAAGGTGGATTATCCGGCCAAGCCGGGCGAGACGGAGTTCAATATCGTTTACGTGCTGCCGCCTGCGACGGAATTCACGAGCAAGACGCTGGGTAAGGGCGATACGCGGCTGGTAGTCCCCACGGGCGTGACGCTCGAAGGCGACGGGATCTCACAGCTTGGCACGGACCCGAGCGGAAAAGCGATGCTGTACGCGGTGAACGGCGCCGATTACAGCGTGAAAATCAGCGGTGCCGGTTCGATGACGTCCGAAGGGGCCGACGGTTCGCAACAGGACGAGAACGGCGCACCGGGAATCACACAGGTGAATCCGCGGCTGTATTCGCAGTTGCCGGTGGTGATCGCGCTGGCGGTGGCCGTCCTCCTGTTGGGCTTTGTGATCCTGTATCGCGCTACCAAAAGCGCGAACGCACCGAAAGGCAAAACGCGACGATGAGCGCGGTCGAAGTCGATCGCGTTTGGAAATACTACGGCGACTTTCCGGCACTCCGGGATATTGACTTCAAAGTCGCCGAAGGAAACTGCGTTGCGCTGCTGGGCCGGAACGGCGCGGGCAAAACCACGTTGCTCCGCATTATTGCCGGACTGTCGAGACCCGCCCGGGGGCAGGTTCGCATCGCTTCGAAAGACGTTCGCGATCTCGATACGCGGCGCCGAATCGGGATTCTGGGTCACGGGATCGCGGTATATGACGAGTTGTCGGCGTTTGAGAACTTGAAGATTTTCGCGACTCTGTACGGCGCGCCGGACCCATCCAGGCGCGCGATGGAATGGCTGGAGCGGACGGGACTCGAGCGCGTGAAGGACGGACTGGTGCGCGAGTTCTCGCGAGGTATGCGTCAGCGGCTGGCAGTGGCTCGCGCGTTTCTACACAACCCGAGCGTACTGCTGCTGGACGAACCATTCACGGCGCTCGACGACCGGGCGATCGCGGTGCTGCAATCGCTGTTGAAGCAGGCGCGGGACCAGGGCCACACGATCATCATGTCGACGCACCAACTGAGGGAGGCGCTGGAACTGGCGACGAACGTGGTGCTGATCAACCGCGGGCACTTGGGGTTCGAGGGTGTTCGAACGCAGGAGATGTTGGACGATCCCACCTGGCTGTACCGGAACTACGGAGAGGCCTGATGAACTACCTGCGCTCGGTAGTCACCATAGCGCTGAAGGATCTTCGGAGCGAATTTCGCAGCAAGGAATCGATCAACGCATCGCTATCGTTCGCGATGGTGGTCCTGCTATTGCTGAGCTTCGCATTCGATCCGAGCAGCGAACAGGTGCACGAGTTCTCCGGCGGGTTGCTGTGGCTGGTATTCGCGTTTGCGGGGACGCTGATTCTGAACCGGAGCTTCGCCCGGGAACTCGGGAACGATTGTCTGGATGCGCTGCTCTCGTCTCCGCTGCCATCTTCGGCCTTATATCTGGGTAAGTGCGTAGGCAACTGGGTTCTGCTGCTCGCGCTGGAGCTGGCTTGTTTGCCGGTGTTCGGCATCTTCTACAACATCACGTGGTGGGAGCGTTTTCCGTCGCTGCTGTTGGTGATCGGGGCGGCCACGTGGGGGATGTCGGTGATCGGAACGATGTTCAGCGCCCTCACCGTCAACTTGCGATTGCGCGAGTTGATGCTGCCGATTCTGGTTTACCCGATGATGATCCCGGCGCTGCTGGGTGCCATACTATTGACGACAGACCTGCTGGCTGGGAAACCGCTGAGCGCCGATAACCTGCTGTGGCTGCGGCTGCTGGTAGGGTTCGACGTGATCTTTACGGCGCTTGCAGTGGTCCTGGTGGATACGGTTTTAGTGGGGTAGTTATGCGAGAGAAATTCCTGTACTTGCTGGCCTTGGTTTCCGCGATCCTGCTTTCGCGCAACCTATATGTAATCCTGCTGCGGCTGCCGGATGAGGTGCAACAGGGCGCGATCTGGCGCATCTTCACGTTCCACTTACCGGCTGCAATCGCATCGGGCACCGGGTTCGCGCTCGCGCTGATCTTCAGCACCTTCTATTTGTGGAAGCGCAATATGAAGTGGGACGCGCTGGCGGCAGCCACTACCGAGGTTTCGTTTGCGCTGGCGATTGTGACGCTGGTTACGGGCAGCATCTGGGCGCGAATCATCTGGGGCGTATGGTGGGCGTGGGATCCGCGGCTGACGTCGTACTTTATCGCACTACTGATCTACGCCGGTTACCTGATGCTGCGGCGCGTGATTGACGAACCGACGACACGGGCACGTTTGTCGGCGGTGCTGTCGGTGTTCGGGTTCGTCGACATGATCATTGTGTGGAAGTCGATCGAATGGTGGAAGACGCTGCACCCCGGGCCGGTTCTCAGCATTCGTACGGGCGGCGGGCGCATCGATCCGGCGTTCGAATCGGCGGCGTGGTGGAACGTATTGGCCTTCGTCGTTCTGGGGCTGCTTCTCATCATGATGCGGATGCGGCAGGAGGATTCGCGCCGTGAGATCGACGCGATGCGCCGTATCGCGCATACTGTGTGATCAGGACCTTTAACTCATGAATCTGCGAATTAGCGCAGTACTCTTCGGACTCGCACTGGCTCTGCCGGCGGCGGGGCAGACGGCCACCGTCTCGGGCCGTGTAGCGGACGAATCAGGCAGCGGGATTGCCGACCTGAAGGTGAGTGTCACCAACCAAACCTCGAAGGTGGAAAAGGAAGTGCGCACGAATGCCGATGGCACTTATTCACTCGAGGCCGATCCCGGCACGTACTCGGTGGCTGTCGAGAAGCCCGGACGCGGGTTGTTTGCCGTGCGGGACGTGGAGATGGTGGCCGGCGACCGCAGGACGTTCAATTTTGAACTTTCGGCGCAGACGGACAATCGCAATTTCCGGTATATGTTCTACGGGTTCCTGGCGGCATGGCTGGTATTGGTGATATATGTGATATCGCTCATCTCCCGCGAGCGCGGATTGAAAAAACAGATTGACGATCTGCGGCGCATGGTAGAAAGCGAACGAAGATGAAACGCAGGAACCTAATCAAGATGGCTGCGGGGATTGCGGCGACGGCCGTAACCACCCGGGAACTTGCCGCGCAGGCTGAAGCAGCGCAGGCGACGCGGGGCACGCCCTCGCCCAAGATCAAAGATGTGAGCGTCATTGCCACGGCGCCGGCCGGGTTGCGGCTGACGGTGGTAAAGGTGACGACGGACCAGGACGGCCTATACGGCTATGGATGCGGCACCTACACTCAGCGCGCCGAACTGGTGAATGCCGCTGTGGAGAAGTATCTCCGTCCGTTTCTCATCGGCAAGCCGGCGGACCGGATCGACGATCTGTGGCAGGCGATGTACAACAGTTCGTACTGGCGCAACGGGCCGGTGTTGAACAACGCGATCAGCGGCGTCGACCAGGCGTTGTGGGACATCAAGGGGCGGCAGGCGGGCATGCCTGTCTATCAACTGCTCGGCGGCAAGCACCGCGAGGCGGCGGACTGTTACGGCCACGCCGCGGGCGCGGACATCCCGCAGGTGATCGAAAGCGCGAAAGGATATATCGCCCGAGGATTCCGTCACGTGCGCGTACAGGTCGGCGTACCCGGGATGGCGGGCTACGGTTCGGGCCGCAGCGATAACAGGGTGCAGGCGCTGCACGCGGGGCCGGTGTTCGAGCCGGCGAGCTATATCCGAGCCGCAGTCAAGATGCTGGAGGAGTGCCGCAAGCAGCTCGGGGAAGAGATAGAGTTACTGCACGACGTTCACGAGCGCGTCAGTCCGAACCAGGCCGTGCAACTGGCGAAGATGGTGGAGCCGCTGCGGCTGTTCTTTCTCGAAGATCCGCTGTCGCCCGAAGATATCGCGTATTTCCGGCAGATCCGGCAGCAATGTTCGACGCCGATCGCGATGGGCGAGTTGTTCAACAGTCCGCACGAATGGACGCCGCTGATCGGCGAGCGCCTGATCGACTACATGCGCATGCACGTGACGCAAATGGGCGGATTGACTCCGGCGCGCAAGGTGGCGGCATTCGGCGAGATTTACGGCGTGAGAACGGCATGGCACGGGCCAGGCGATGTTTCGCCAATCGGGCACATGGCGAATGTCACGCTGGATCTGGCATGCTACAACTTCGGCATTCAAGAGTACTCGCCCTTCAACGACCGCGTGCAGGAAGTGTTCAGCGGCTGTCCGGTGATGAAGGACGGCTATTTGTATGCGAACGAGAAGCCCGGGTGGGGCATTGAAGTGAACGAGGCCGCGGCGCAGAAGTACCCTTACGGCCAATATGAGCGCGGGCCTCAGAAGCAGTTGAACGGCGGGTGGGGTGAAATCCGCCGCCGCGACGGCACAATCATCAAGCAATAGCAACCAGCGGGCGGAGAATTGCTTCCCCGCCCGCTTCGCCATCAGGCAGATTGAACCGCGACTCTGGCGATGAGCCCGACGCGTTCGAAGTCCGCGAGGAAGTCTCCCAGGTCGGCTTCCATGTCGGGTCCGTTTCCTTCGAACATGTTCTCGATGCGGTGACACAGTTCGAGGCTCGACTTCGGTCCTGTCCTCAACGCTTCGACGATGGCCGAAGCGGGCTCATTCAATTCGTACAACACACCCCGGCCCTCGTCCACGATCGACATCATCTGGGATTGGGACCTGCGGCAAATCACGTGGCTGGCCAGACTATAGACCGGTGCAATACTCATGGAAACTCCTTGTTCGTACCGAGCGGTGTTCAAACGTTTACTGTTTCCGTTAACGCTCACATCGAATGTCGCGCACACGCCACTGTGGGCGTCTCCATGGCTTTTTTGACGTTGACCCGGTTTCCCGATTGATCGCTCTTGACGTTTCCTGTTTGCTATTGGATTTGGTTTGGCTGTTCATCTGCATCTCTCTAAGCGAACGCGAGCGCCCCTGCTCAGAGTCCAATTTTGCGACGAGCTTAGCATGTCCGCTCAGCGAATACAATGCGCGATTGAGGGGTTTGTCGCCGTTAACTTCCAGATGCGGTCCGCAACGACCATACGATCCATAGGATGCTGCCGGCGAGACCGACCCAGAAGAGCAGCGAAGCGACTCGCGATTCGAATCCGCCATCGTAAACGAGTTCGATGGTGCAGGGCCCGTTGCACCCGGGTTCAATGATGACTTGGCCAAGGCGATCGCCCGAAACGCGCGCGGCATTCCCGTTAGCGTTGGCGCGCCACCCTGGATCGTAGCTGACTTGCACTGAGACGACATGCTCCGGCCGGAGTTCGCCCTCGATGATCATCGAGTGCCGCGATGTCCAACGCGAGCGCGCAAGGGGAAGTGCAGAATTATCGAGCGCTGCGATGTAAGGCAGCATCGGTTCGATATCGATTCCGTTCAGGGGTGCCCGCGACGGCAGATCGGCGCGCGTCAGCGCGTGAGCCAGGGAATCCGATCGCTCCGGCACGCGATAGAGCACGTCGTCGCCGTCGCGCCAAAGCACGTCCAGTTTGCCATCGAATTTCCGCGGATTGCGGAACGGCTTGAAGAACTCGCCGCTGTGCGGACCTCCTGTCGCCACGGCGTGGATCCCGAATGCTTTCAGCCAGGCGAGCGAGATGTCGTAGTCGCGATCGCCGGTACCGTCGCTCGAGTAGAGCACATAGCTCGCAACGCGAACCACAAAGTTCGTCGTGCCCTGGTCGAATCCGCCGTCCAGTTGTGGAGTATCGCTGAAGGCGTTCAGCCAAAAGCTCATGGAGCCCGGCACCATTACGCGAGCACCGCCCAGGTTTGCGTCCGCCCATCTGGCGAACTTGTACTCCACACGAGTTGTGATGTCGACGGGATCGAGGATATAGCGGGCGTAACGCCGGGCGGCCTTCGCGAAGGGAATCGCGCCGACGACACAGAGGGCTATGACGGCGGCGAGCGCGGGGCGCGGGATGCGCCGGAGCAATGGGGCGAGCGCGAACGGAAGGACGATCGACAGTCCCCACTCCATTTCGATGTGATAGCGGTGCGGCTGCGGAACGAAAACGACACGGAGGTATTCCCAGCTGAGGGCGATCGAGCCGGTCACGAGTGCGAAATAGACGCCGAACTGCAGCACCCGCGAGGCTCGTAACCGCATCAAAGCCAGTTTGGCGATTAGAAGAGCGGCGGCGACCGCCGCCAATCGTAGTGGAAGGCCTCGCGCATACTGCGTGTAATCGCCCTCGATGGTTCGAGCATTGAATTGGATTGTTCTGATAGTCGATGGCGGGATCCAGGGTGCGGCGAAAGCGTATGCGAGCACCGCGATGAAGATGGTCACCGCGATGGAGCGTTTCGCGGACGGCAGATCCTGAGCGAGGAGGTAAGCGGCGACAGCAATGGCGAGCGCCGCGGCGGCCAACCAGTTCGTCAACGCGGTCGCGGCGAACGAAAGAGCCGTTAACACGTACCAGACCGGACGGCGTTCTCGTAGCGCGACATCGAATATGAGAATGGAGATGGCGAGCAAAGCCAATCCGGTCACGTGCGGGCCCTCGCCATAGACGACGAGGGTCTGCAGGCGGCGGGGTCGCAGCAGGCTTCCCAGATCGTGCCGTACGTCTTGAATCAGGAACGCAGACGGCGATACGACCGAGTGCAAAAGCCCTACGAAAAAACTTGCGCCCGCATTGCGCGACATGCGATAGCACATCCAGAACAGTGCGACTGGCCCGAAACAATAGAAGAATGCCACGGTGGCGTGGTATGCGTGCGCTGCCGACCATCCTGCCGCCCAGGACACCGCGGCAACCATCCAGTGCAACAGCGGGGGGTAGGAGTCCTGGTAGGGGATACCGTTGTACCACAGCGGGAACCACGTCAGATCGGGGAAGTTGTCGCGGGCGTAACGGGCGATGCTGATAAACGCGGCTTCAATCGAACCGAGATGATTGAGGTATTCGATTCGAAAAAGCTCTTGGCATACGTACACATTTACCGTCGCGAGCAGGACGGAGAGTCCGGCCAGTGACGCGAATGATTTGTCGATGCGCGCTTGCTGTGCCACAGTGTTTAAGGGATGCCTACCGTTGCGCCGGCAATCTCCGTCTCGCACCGCAGCCTTCCTTCGCGCCTGTGGTGGTTCTTTCGCCGTGCTTGGATCGCCGCTTACGAGGATAACTGTTTCGGCATCGCGAAGGGGGCCGCCTATTCGGCACTGTTGTCATTTTTCCCGGTGTTGACTGCGGTGACGGCGATGCTGGTGCAGGCAAACGCGGAAGCAGTATCGCGCGTGCTGACAAGACTGCTTTTCGAGGTGGCCCCGCCGGGGACGCATAATCTGCTCCGCTCGTTTCTTACCGTCCAGGGCAAGCGCCCGGTTGGCGTTCTGATTGTAGCGTGCGTTCTTGCCGTATGGGCGGCTTCAGGCGCAATGATGAGCCTGATGGAAGGATTTCAGGCGGCGTACAACCTGCCGAGCGGCCGGCCGTTCCTGAAACAGCGCGCCATAGCCGCCCTGCTGGTGTTGTGCGCCGTGGTGCCCCTTGTTTTCGGTTCGGCGATCATTCTTTTCGGCACGCGATCGCAGAACCAGTTTATCGCGTGGATGGGTTTTGCCCAGGGAGGATCGGAGGCCGGGTGGGTGATTCTGCTGAGCAATATCCTACGCGATATTGCCGCATTCGGCTCGATTATGGTGGCGGCTGCGCTGCTGTACTATTTGGGACCGAACCGGCCGATCCGGTTCGCGCAGGTGCTCCCCGGAGCGGCGGTGGCGACTGTGCTGTGGCTGGCCAGCACTCAACTGTTCGGCTGGTACGTGCGTCACATCGCGAACTACAACGTGCTGTACGGCAGCGTTGCAGCGGTAGTGGCGCTGGTGGTCTGGATGTATGTGCTGGCGGTGGTCGCGCTGGTTGGCTGCGAGTTCAATGCGGTGGTGGAAACGGCGCGGCGAATGCGCGGTAAAGCGTACTGATACTCGGCGGAGGGACACCATGTCCATGCATTTCCTGGTTCGGTTCGAAGCGACGCCGGCGAAGGAACCCGATTTTCGCGAAGCGCTCCGGCAGGTGCTCGAGCCGACCAGGGCTGAGCCCGGCTGTATTGCAATTCTGGCGTTCGAAACGTTAAGGCCGCCGATAGTTTTCGCGATTCACTCGGAGTGGGTGGACGAAGCCGCATTCGAGTTGCACACGCAATTGCCTCACACGATACGCTTCCTCGCGGCCGCCGAAGCGCTGCTGACCCAACCGGTCGAGGGGCTCAGAGTGCGCGAGGTGAACTCCGCCGAGTGAGCGAACACGCGGGCAATGCCAGCATTACTGTGCCGAGGCTGCCGCCGCTGCTTTCGGGACGATCGCGCCATTCTTGAATTCGATGCTAACGCTGCTGGCTCTAGCGCCGACGCGCCCACCGGTGCCGATCATCTTCCCGGTCTTCACCGGGTCGCGAAGGATGGCCTCCATCGCAAGATCTTCGTTCATTTGATTCTGCTTGAGAGCCATACCCCAGATGATCGCCTTGTCTTTCCACTCCGGCTTGTGTCCTAAGACCCGCATCACAGTTTTGAAATCAATAAACTTGAATTCGCCCGGCTTGGTGTCCATCTCTCTGCCGATCGCTTCCTTGAAATGTGGAAGCAGCGCCTTAAAGTTCTCCTCATTCGAACTGGGCGATCAGGTCGTCCATCTCGACTCTTGCAGCGCCCTGTGCTTTGCAGTCTTCCATATTGGCGAGATAGGCGAGGCCCTTGCTGCAATGTCCGTTGATGTAGAGTTGATCGCCGCTGCTCCGCAACAGGCTGAGCATCTGTGTCGTAACGTACTGCGTGCCGTTCTTGGGTGGCGCGTATACGTATTCGTCCGGCTTAAATCCTTTATATTCGCCGTCCGGCTCGTCTTCAACATAAGACAGCCGCGAGGTCAAAGTACCCGCAGTCTGCAAGGAAAAGGGAGTGAAGATACGTTTCATTGCCCAGTTTGTCCCCCGAATTTCGGGCTCTCAATTTCGGAATCTGCGGCAATCGAGAACGGGAGGTCTGACGCGCCAGCGTCCAGCCCAGTCATCTGCAACACGCGCGGCATGCGGGCAAAACACGATAAGATGACTGACCATGCCACGCTTTTCCGGCGTTGCGATCTGGGCCGCAGCGCTGACGATCACCGCGGGAACCCTTCTCGCGCAGGAGGAATCAACAGGCGCGAACCGTCCGCGAACCGGGCAGAGGCGCGGTGCGCGCGGGGCTGAGTCCACGCGCGAATTTCTCGGCTTAGGCCCTGCTCCGGATGCGGCGGCGGCAGCCAAAGGAGAGCCACTGTACAAGCAGAATTGCGCAACGTGCCACGGAGATAAGGGGCGGGGAGCGCAGGGTCCAAACCTGATCCGGTCGGTAGTCGTTCTGCATGATGAAAAGGGAGAAGAGATCGGGCCGGTGATCAAGAACGGGCGCCCGCAAGCAGGCATGCCCGGTTTCCCGGGCCTTTCGGCCGACGATCGATATAACATCGCCGAGTTCCTGCACCTTCAGGTCGAACTTACTGCAAACCGTGGCACGTATCGGAATACTTATTCCGATCTGAGGAATCAATCGACGGGCGATGCGAAGAAAGGCGAGGCCTACTTTAACGGCGAGGGAGGATGCAACTCATGTCATTCTGTCTCCGGCGACCTCGCAAACATCGGCAAGAAGTTCCCCCAGGCGGCGGTCATGCAGTCGCATTTTCTGCGGCCTGTTGGAGAAGGGCCCCTCAAGGCGAAGATCAAGTTGCCGGACGGTCGAACCATCGAGGGATCGATCAAAACACTAGACGACTTCGACGTTTCGTTCTACGATTCGAACGGGGAGTATCACTACTATCGCCGAGACCAGGTCGGCGTGCAAATCGAAGACAGGCTTGAAGGCCATCGGGCACTGCTGTCGCGCTATACCGACGCGGATATTCACGACCTCACGGCTTATCTGGTGACACTCCGATGATGTTTCGTCCGGCAATCCTCCTGACTTTAGCGGCCGCGGGATTGGTTTCCGCCCAGCGGCTCGACATGAAGGCGCTCACTCTGTTCGATCGTCCGCCGGATGTCTGGCCGACGTACAACGGCGACTACTCCGGCCGGCGGTTCAGCAGCCTCGATCAGATCAACCAATCGAACATCGGACTATTGAAGATCGAATGGATGTACCGCATCACGGGCATCGGCCCACAACGCGGCGTCGGCAATCCGACGATCAAATCGACTCCACTGCTGGTGAACGGAATCCTGTACTTCACGATCCCCGATCACGTTTTCGCGGTCAATGCACGGACAGGCGAGCAACTGTGGCAATTCGATTTCGAAGACCATGGCGGTCACCTGGTAGGACAGCGCGGTGTGGGGATGTACGGGAACTGGCTGTACTTCCTGACACCCGATGGATGGTTCATCTCACTCGATGCGAGAGATGGGAAGGAACGCTGGCGCAAGAAGGTAGCGGACGAGAAGCTACAGTACTTCACCACCATGGCGCCGCTCATCGTGAAGAATCACGTGATGGTCGGGGTGGGCGGCGATGCGATGGACGTGCGCGGCTATCTCGATGCGCGCGATCCGGAAACGGGCGACTTGCAGTGGCGCTGGTGGAGCGAGCCGCAGAAGCCCGGCGATCCCGGCGCCGACACGTGGCCGAACCAGGCGGCAATGGACCATGGAGGAGGAATGACGTGGTTGCCCGGCACTTACGATCCGGAGTTGAACTTACTATATTGGGGAACCGGTAATGCCAATCCAGTATTCGCGGGCCAGAGCAGAAAGGGTGCGAACCTATGGACCGCATCCATCGTAGCGCTCAATCCCGATACCGGCAAGTTAGTCTGGTGGTTCCAGGCATCCCCACACGACACTCACGATTGGGACAACGTCGAAACGCCGGTGCTGTTCGACGCCGTGATCGACGGGAAGCCGCGTAAGTTGCTTGCCCAGGGCGCGCGCTGCGGTTGGTTTTTCGTCCTCGACCGTACGAACGGACACAACCTGGTTTCTAAGCCATTCGCGGGAACCGGCAATTGGGCCACCGGTGTAGACGCGAAAGGGCAGCCGATTCCGAATCCCGCCAAGGAACCCAAGGTCGACGGATCGATGATCGATATGCCCAGTATGGGCGCCACGAACTGGCCGCCCCCGAGCTACGACCCGCAGACCGAGTTGTTTTACCTGAACGCAAACCTCGGCTACGGCATGGCATATCTCTATGACACGTCGGACAGCCCAGAAGGGTATGGCGGCGGCGGCGGACCGACCTTCGATGGCAAGTCGGCGCTGCTCGCCATGGATATTCGCACGGGCGCGATCCGCTGGAAGCACGAGCATCCACAGCGGGGATTCGGCGGCGCGATGAGCGGCGGCATTCTTACCACCGCTGGTCACCTTCTGTTTACGGGTGACTCCGGCCATCTCGTTGCGTTCGACCCGGCGACGGGCAAGGTTTTGTGGAACCAGCGACTCACTTCGCCCTTGAACAACGGTCCGTCCACAGCGACGCTGGACGGGCGTCAGTACGTGTTTGCCGGCGCCGGCGACACTCTGTACGCGTTCACTCTCGCCGGTAAGTAAATCGCTCGCGAATTCACGGTTGTTCCGCGGTTCCGCCTTAACGGGACGTTCGCGCGCCTGTCACTTCATTCAATCCGGTAACCGAACGATGGTTGCACGAGTTGTCGAAGCGGGCATATACCGCTCGAACATCAGGATCCGTAAAAGGGGGATCGCGTCGGGAAACTGGGCAAATTCCTTGTCGCAAATTGTCTTGTGTGCTGTAGTGTTTCAGCACAAACGTTCGCGGAGATCGCGGGCGAAGTGAAGGATAGCAGCGGTGCAGTGATTGCGGGGGCTCCCGTTACTGTTACGAACGCCGCCACGGATGTATCGCGGTCTACGAAGACCAACGATTCGGGCTTATACACGTTTCCCGCACTAGTTCCCGTTCAACGTACAGCGGCAGCTCACCTCGAGCACTTCGCTGGAAGTCGGATACGAGGGAGCGCAGCATCGACGTTTGCAGGCGTTGCAGAACATGAACGCCGCAGTACCCGGAGTCGCCAGTTATGCATCCCGCGCTCCGTTTCCTGAATTCGGGCAGTTGCAGGTGGTGGCAGGCGAAGGGACCGGGAACTACAATTCGTTCGGAATCAAGTTGACCCGCAGGCTGTCTGGCGGGTTGACGGCGCTGGTGAGCTACACGTGGTCCCGGGCGCTCGACACAGCCAGCGCGATCCGGGGCAACGCAAACGACATATTTCCGCAAAACAGCCACTGCCTGGATTGCGAATACGGACCGTCGGCATTCAACACACCGCACCGGTTCGTAACATCGGCCATTTACGAATTACCGTTCGGGCGAGGCAAAGTTTTGCTGAATACCGGGGGATTCGTGAACCAGGTTGTCGGGGGTTGGCAGATCGGTTCGATCATCGCGGCGCAGAGCGGCCGGCCCGTGAATACGCAAACCTACGACGCTCCGACGCGGGGCCTTTTCGGCGAGACACGTTTGAACGCGACGGGGGTGGACCCCTACTTACCGGCGAGTCAACGAAGCGCCGATCAGTGGTTCAACTTTGCAGGGCTTCTCAAATCCGTCGCCGGGGACATTCGGCAAAGCCGGCAGGATGGCGCTGATCGGTCCGGGCACATTCGCGTGGGACGGGTCGTTCATCAAGAACTTCGCGATCCGTGAAGGACAGGAACTCCAGTTCCGGTTCGAGGCGTTCAACGCGGCGAATCATCCGGCGCTCGGGAGTCCGAACTCAAACCGGAACAGCCGGACTCAAACACCCGCGCCGTCGTTCGGTCAAATTCGCAGCACGGCGTTCGATGGGTGCGCGACGTAGAAGTGGAGCCTACGCCGCCCGGCGGGCCTCCCAGTAGTCCTCAAAGCGGCCGTTGAGGTGGCAACAACGCAGGGCGATAATGGCATTGGCTCCCCGAACTGTCCAAAACATTCCGGACTGTTTGAGCCGGGAACCGATTACAGTCTTGCAGCCGGCTTCGATGACACCTGAGCCAATGAATAGGTGCTGGTGGCGAAATCTGGGATAGCGCATGCGCTCGGCGTTGCGCTCAAAATAGTCGGCTTCGATGCGGAGTTTCTCGCTGACCTCGGGATGGGTGGAAGGGATGGAACGAAGTGAGACCACCAGCTTTTCGATCTTGCCCTTGTCGAGTAGACGGCGCTGGTGGGTCTTGATCCAGACTTTCTGCTCCCACGTGTCGTTGGGGTAGAGCTTGCGAGCCAACTCCCAGAGGTGCTGGCGAGCGTGATATAGATCGACGACCTGCACCGCGCCGGGAAAGTACAGCTCAGCAAGATTCCAGATCCATTCGGCCCCATCGCCCATCACGACCTTCTTTTCGGCGCGGCTCCAGCCGCGATTCCAAGCCTCCAGGTAGATGCGCTTGCCAAACTCTTCGGCGGTCTCGAGGGCGCCGGTGTAGGTGGTCGAATCCGGATCGCGGATCGGATAGCCTTCCTCGTCCCAGCCGGTCTGGGTGAAGACGCATCCCAACTTGACCTCCCGGGTGTGGGCGGGTTGGCCGTCGGTCTTGCCCTTCCGCCCCACGGTTTCCTTCTTCACCACCGGAACTCCCGTCCCATCCATCTGTACATACAGGATGGGAATTGGTTCGCCCACCACGATGGGCAGGTCCAGTTGGACGGCTCGCTGAATCGCCACCTGCTCGCGGGCTGCGACACTCTCCCCGATGGCCTCGGCCGTGCGTTCCACCGCTTTGGTGGTGATCTCCAGATCGGCAAGCAGTTTCAGTTGCCGGCGGCCATGATCGAAAGAAGCCTCCTGTCCTACAACAGCCTGCATGCGGCGCACCGCAGGAGAGATCTCCGTGCTCTCGATGTCCAGTTCGACGTCGACGGGAAATTGTCCGTTAGGGCAGTGCGGGCAAAGGTAGTAGGGCCGCGATATTCTGACTGGGCCGACCGCGGTCAGCACGGGCTTACTGCGTAATTCCCGGTAGCCAGCCTCGTGCCCGCAAGCGCAAGCAAGAGTCCGTTGATCGGCATCTGGGATTGTAAATTGCAAGAGTTCGGTCAGGGCTGTGGCGCCGGCGTGGTGCATTGCCGAGCGAATCGCCATTTCGACGGCTTCCAAATCCAGGCGTCCGGTCTTGTGGCGGCCTGTGAAGAGGATGCGCAGTAGTTGTTCTACTTCGCGGGCGACCTCCTGGCGGATGGTTTGCGCGGTTTTTTTTCCTCGGGTGAGAGAGTCTCAGCAACAGGGCGTGCCCGACAGATTTTTTCATTCACTTCCAGCAACTGCTGACTGAGTTGCCGAAAGCGATGAAATGCCTCTACCTCACGCTGTGCTTTGCGCAGTTCGGCGGCCGAAGAGAAGCTCTCGCTGACCGTCTTTCCATTGATCTTGCGAGTCAGCCGGAAGTTTGGGCCATGGCCGGGGTGGTTGGGCTGGTGACAATGGCAGGTTGGCTTTCCACAGCGGCCATTGATGGCGGTGATAGAGCCACTTCGAAGATCGCCCAATTCGAGGATCTGCATCAGAATGGCGGAACGCTGCTGTTCCAGGGCTTCGAGGGATACGGACAAAAGGGCACCTCCAATCCTAACGTATAGATACGTTAGGATTATAGCGCCAAAAAAAGAAAACTGCCGAATTCATCCTTGTATGTCGCGCACCCGCGTTCGATGTGCGGCAACTACAGTTCGCATTAAAATATGTGTTCTGAGTAATGCGTGATTGTATGCTGCCAAATCAGATAACTCGAAGATCGTGGTTACGGACCGCCGGCACCGCGGGTCCTCTTTTGTGCGCCGGCCCTGCGCTAACGGCGTGGGAGAACCAACTCTTACGCAATTTCGGCGGCGCACCGGCCGGATTCCCGGTGCGCTTTCGCGTGGCCCGTGAAGGCGGGAAACCGTTCGATTTTGTGGAGCACTGCCACGACCTTGGAATGGGCGTTGTCGAAATGCGCCCGGAAACACTCGATGCGAACACAGCCGCCACACTGCGCAAGAAGGTCGATGGCTATGGCATGCGGCTGATTCTCGACATTCGCCTGCCCCGCAATGCGAACGAGTTGTCCACGTACGAGGCCACGTTGCGAAACGCGAAGGAGGCCGGCGCGATCAGCATGCGCACCGCGATGACGCAGCGCAGGTATGAGCAGTGGCACACGCTGGCCGAATTCCAGAGCGCCTTTGAGCAGTCGCAGAAGACGATCGAACTTGTCGAGCCGATTTTGAGGAAGCACCGGTTGCGGCTCGGAATCGAGAACCACAAGGGATGGCGTTCAGCGGAACACGCCGCATGGATGAACCGGCTGGGCAGCGAGTGGGTGGGTGTTCACTTCGATTTCGGCAACAACATGTCACTGTGCGAGACTCCGCCCGAAACGCTCAAGAACCTGCGGCCATTCGTGTTCGCCTGCCACATCAAGGACATGGCTGTCGCACCATACGAGGACGGGTTCCTGCTGGCGGAAGTGCCGTTAGGCCAGGGATTGCTCGACTTGAAAGGCATGGTGGAGAGCCTGCGGGCCAAGGACCCAGCGATGCCTTTCGATCTCGAGATGATCACGCGCGATCCGCTGAAGATTCCGGTGTTTACCAAGGAATACTGGGCGACGTTCGACGATGCCGTCAGTCCCCTTCCGGGCCGGGACGTAGCGGGCGTTTGGGAGATGGTGCGCAAGAATAAACCGAAGTCGCCATTGCCGAAGACCACCGGCATGAATGTCGATGCCGCGTTGAAGCTCGAAGACGCGAACGTCGCGAAGTCGATCGACTACACGCGGCGCAATCTTCGTTTGGGGTAGCAGCGCTTCTGGCCGTCAGACGAGAAACACGATGTGCGATGGCGTGCCGACCGGCGTGTACTCGCCCGTGAAGGTCAGTTCGCCGGTCTTCTGGTTCACGCGGAAGGTTGTGACTGCGTCGCTCCGCTGATTGCATGAGTACAAAAAACGCCCCGATGGGTCGATCGTGAAGCTCCTGGGATAGTCGCCCCGGGTCCAGGCTTCCGAAACATAGGTCAGCGTCCCATTGGCACCGATGGAGAAGACAGCGATGGTGTCGTGGAGGCGGTTCGCCGCGTAGACAAACCGGCCGTCGGCTGACACGGCAACCTCCGACGTGAAGTTCGTGCCCGCAAATCCCTTCGGCAGTGTGGAGATGGTCTGTCGTTCGGTGAGCACCCCGCGTTGGGCATCGTAATCGAAGAGCATCAACGTGGAGCCCTCCTCCTGAATCGAGTAGAACCACCGCCCGTTCGGATGAAACGCAAAGTGCCGTGGGCCATCGCCGGAGGGCACACGCACCGAGGCAGGGTCATTCGGCGTGAGCGTCCCACGGGATGCGTCAAACTTCCAAACGAGAATCTCATCCGTGCCCAGATCGGTGCCGAGTACAAAACGCCCGGAAGGATCCGCCTGGATCATATGGCCGTGCGTGCGATCGTGCCCGCTGATCGCGAAGCTACCCACCGGGGCGCTCCTCGCGTGTTCCGCGCCGACTTTGCCGCGGTCCTGTTTGGTATCGACCGCCGCGCCGAGTGCGCCATCCGCTTTCACCGGCAGAACCGCGAAACTGCCTCCGTGATAATTGGCGACCAACACGAATTTGCCGGAGGGGTGAACGCTGAGATAGGCGGGACCGGCCCCTTCCGAACTGACGGTATTCAGAAGCGTCAGGTGCCCGTCCGCACGACGGATGGAATAGGCGCTCACGGATCCCGCTGGTTTGCCCTGGAAGTGCTGTGTCTCGTTGGCGGTGTACATGAATGTCCGGTCGGGATTGACCGCGAGACAGGACGGATTCGAGGGATTCTCGAAAACGGCGATCCGCTTCAGCGCACCCGACGGAGTCATCTGAAAGAGATAGATTCCGTCGCCACGGCCGTGGCTGCCCTCCGGTCCTTCGGGAGAACTGTACGTTCCCACGTACATCCAGGTGGGCGTCGATCCGCTCCTGGCCGGACCGCCCGGCTGTTGCGCACGGACGGCCGACGGTACTCCGGCGAGTAGGGCTCCCGAGACGAGACTTCGGCGCGATAGGTTTGGTTTGCCTGTTGAACGGAAGTTGGTCATAACGCTTTCCGAGATGACTATAGCCCAAATCACCCGCATCGTGACACGGCCTGGAATGGTGGGCGGCACGCTGCGGACCTGGCGCGGTCACCGGCGGAGCGTAACGCCGTCCAGCTGCTCGACAGCGCATACTGAACCGCCGGATTGTCGCGATGGAACAATTGTGCCTAACGACAATTCCGTAGGTCAGTGAATCAATCACTTAGGACGGCTGCTTGCGACAATGTTCCGGCGGTTCAAACGTGCTGCGGCATACAATTCTAGTTTTGGACAATACGGGAACGCGACATCTTCCTCAAATGTAAGTTGCCTGTAACAAGGGCCTCTTCAGGACATACCAAGATCGGCCGCCGGTAAGAGCCGTCAAAAAAAACGGAGACACGCCCGATGCGGACAGAGCTATCCCAACCCCGTAAGGTCTCTAAAACGCGGCGCTAGTTTCAGGAGCGATGGGAGGCGGCCGTGCGACCTGAGAAGCAAGCTGGTCGTGCGAACCGGGGCGCAGGGACGTACGGTGCCAAGGGCGCTAGTTTTCAGCCGGCAGGGCCTTCCTGGGATATCTCGCAGCGCGACCTCGCCAAGCCCGCACGTTGCCACGGTTCTATCCGGGGACGCCGGCCGCAGGCGGCACCGGCGACACTATAGTGCGACTGAAGTGACACGCGCCCGGAGGCGAGGCGAGCCCGAGCCCTATTTGACCGGGATGATTGCCTGATAGCTATCCGAGTAGCGAGTTGTGATCTCCAGGGTGTGATCGCCACTGGTTAGACCGTTAGGAATCTTGACGTTAACCTGGTACAACCCCGCGAACCCCGGCGCGAGTCCGGAAAAGAGTACATCTGCGCTGACGCCGTCTATATAGACACCAACCGCATTGTCGGTGTGGCTCAATGTCTCGACGGGGGCGGCCGCGCCCGTGATCACAGCCGGAGTAACCGAACCTAGCCCGCTGCAATAGATCTGAACCGCTTCGCCGGCGATCACTGGATTTGTCTCGGTCACGATACTACCGTCGGAGTTACGGATCATGGCGCCGACACCGATGCCGCCCGGAGTGGGATACGTGAAAACGCCAGGATCCGTCGGGCCACTATAGACGAACGCACTGTTGGGTATACCAGTGACCTTAATTTCCATCAACGAACCGTCCGAAGGCGCTGAGTAAGGAATCATGGCGTTGATCTGAGTCGGACTCACCAGGTAGAGCGGTGCGGGCGTGCCGTTGACGGTTACCTGCACTCCGCCGAGGGAGTTCTGGAATGGCGGGCTTGAAGTCAATGAGGTGTTCGTGAAGCCGTTGCCGTAAAGCGTGATGAACTCGCCCGGCGCGAATGAAGCGGTGAAGGGCGCGCTGCTCGCGGCGTTCGTAACACCTTGCGGGTTCAGGTAATTCCCGGTGAGATTCATGGGTATGGACTTAACGTAGATCCAAAGCCAGTAATCGGAACCGCGCCCCGAAGAGATTACGATGCTGCCGCCAGCGCCCAGCGCCCAATAGGAATCAGAGTATGTCTCGATGCCATCGGGACCAAAATTGAATTGATAATGTCCCGTAGAGTCATAGAAATTGCGTGCGCCTTCGTTGATCCGCTCGTGCGAAAGTTCATCGTTGGCATTCACCATGTTGGATGCGCCCTGCTTACTGGAAATGCCATCAGACGAGGTGCCGGCCGCGTAATTCTCGAGATATCCGGTGAAGTAAATACCGCTCATGGTCGCGCCAGGCGCAGCTTTGACACCCAATACCATGTCATAGGCCGAAGTCCCTCCGGCCACGAAGAAACTTCCGTCCGCGGAAACATAAAGTATCTTAGTTCCGCTGAGCAAGGTGTTCGCCGCCGTCGCGCCGCCCGGCGCCGGAAAACTCATGGTGCCGGTGCCGGTGGCGGTCACACTGTAGGTTGCGCCATCACTGTTCTGCGTCGTCTCCGCTCCATTCAGGCTCTGCGCCGTGCCGGTGATCGTCACGTTCCCCAAACCTCCATTTCCGTCGGCCGTGATGGGGAAAAACGTATCGCGGCTCTGGGCCAAATCGCCTCCCAGGAACTCAAGGCTCGCGACCCGGTAGTTGCCGGCGAGCGTACCATTCGATGCACTCGAACCGGCCTTGACTGCCACGAAGATATCGCAGTACGGTGTATCTGTGCTGCTGGCGGTGAGGTATCCGCTGCCAAGCCCGCCGTAGAGGACTGTGTTCGAAGAAGCGCTCAACTGCGGCTTGCCATTCGGATCGAACGGATTCGTCATTTGCACCATGCCGTTCGAGAGGACGCGGTATTCTCCCGAATTCTGGAATTGAAGGTTATGACCGGCGGTGGCCGCGGAGGCACCGGATCCACTGACCGTGAATCCGCCGTTTCCATCGAAGGTGATGGTGCCAGAGAAACTTACAGCACTGTTGGCAGGACTCGTATTGATTCCGAGATAGCGCACGTTATACGCACCGGACAAAGACGTTTGCGTTGGTGGTTGAGCCATTGAAGTCCCCGCTGCAGCAAGCAAGCTGGCGACGATCGCCCAGAAGCGGTGGTGCAATATAACTCCGAAATAATGGCAGCGACGACCTTTGCAGGTCACGGAAGTTTCTGAGTCTTTTAGTGCCATTTCTGATGCCTTTCCTGGTGCTCGATGTCTCTTTCGTATTCGACGAATAGCGGCAAAAGCCGAGTGAAAGTCCTATAAGTGAGACTGCTAAGCGACCTTCTCTCTTCTCGCAATGTTGTATCCTGACTAACGACACTCTTTATCCGTCCGAGAGGACGGGGAATCACGCTTCGTTCCGACGAGCAGAGAGTTGGCGATCCCTTCATGAAGTACGCCCTTGTTCCCTATCTCATCGCACTGTCGATGAACGCCCAGAGCTGGCAACAGTGGGGTCAGAATCCAAGCCACACTGGCGCTGTATCCATTGCAGGCCAAAAACCGATCCGCGTGTTAGGACAGTTTACATATGATGCCCTCGCCGATCAAATTCGACAGGACACGGGTGGCAGTCTCCTTGTCCATTACATGGTGCCGCTGGTCGATGGAGATGAGGTATTCATTATGAACCGGGGCGAGAGCACGTGGATCTCCTGCCGCAGCGCTCCAGCCCCATGCGGTCCGCAGCGTTGGAGTGAAATGCGATGGGGCATCACCAAGCTTCATGCCGGCGCAGATAGGATCGAGACTTTGTGGACGGCGACTTCGTCCTGGAGGCCCGCTCCGGACACGGGTTCGGGTTGGGAACCTGTGTTTCATCCGGCCCTGTTCGGAGGCTTCGTCTTCGTTCCAGGCCAAGCCGGGATGGTGATGAAGTTCGACCGTCAGTCCGGCGCGCTGGTTGATTGCCTGCAGCCCTTCGCCGAGAACGACCCGAACCGTTTTATCACGAGTCCACTGACCATCGATGCGAATGGATCTATCTACTACACGGTGCTGAAACTCGACCCATCGGAACCGTGGAGCAAAGATGCGGAAGAAGGATGGCTGGTGAAAATCGATTCCACCGGGCAGGCGAAGAACGTCAGCTTTGGCGATCTGGTTAGTAAGCAACCCACGGACGCCTGCACGACATCGTTTAGCCAGGAAGGGTTGCCTTGGCCGCCGGCGCCGGACGCGAAACCTCCAATGAGACCATGCGGCTCGCAGAGGCCGGCACTGAATGCCGCGCCGGCCGTTAGCGGGGATGGAACCATTTACACCATCAGCCGGGCGCATTTCAACCCTGCTTACGGATACCTGGTTGCGGTGAATCCGGATCTGACTCCGAAGTGGGCCGCATCGCTGCGTGACCGCCTGAGTGATGGCTGCGATGTGGTGCTGCCGGCAAACGGCACGTTGGGTGGATGCCGGGCGGGCAGCCACCGCGGAGTGGACCCCGCGACAAATGAACTGCCTGCGGGAAGGGTGCGTGACGAGTCCACCGCATCGCCGGTGGTTGCGCCCGACGGGTCGATTTTGTACGGTACAGCTACCAGATACAACTATTCGCGAGGACATCTGTTTCGCTTCAGCCCGGCGGGGGTGTTCCTTGGATCTTATGATTTCGGATGGGACATAACACCGGCTATCTATCAACATGACGGCACCTGGTCGGTAATCCTAAAAGACAATCACTACCCCGTTGGTTCCTACTGCAGCGTGCCCGGGCAGTGCGGGCAAGGAGAGGCGGCTTATAAGCTGACAAGCCTTACCCCGGACCTTCAGCCGGAATGGAGTTACGAAAACACCAACGATCAAGCCTGTGAGCGCCTGGGCGACGGGAGCATCTCTTGCCACCAGGCGAACGCGAAGTTTGAATGGTGCGTCAATATGGTGGCCGTAGATCGCGATGGCGTGGTTTACGCGAACAGCGAAGACGGCAACTTGTATGCGATCGATAGGACCGGTACTCCGCTGGGGCACACGTTCCTGAAACTCGCGCTCGGTGCCGCGTACACGCCCTTGGCCATTGGGAGCGACGGCCGAATCTATTCGCAAAACGACGGGACACTCTTCCTCATCGGTAGCGGGTTTAAACGTCATCCGTCGAGACCCCACAGTTGGGCGATCAACGCGGGTGACGGATCGGCGGCAAGTGGGCCGTCGAACCCGACTCGATTCCACCATCAAGAAGCTGTGTATAGCGATCCCAGACCTCAGCGGCAATCTCCCGGCCAATGATCGCGGATCGAAGCAGCGATTCGGTGAAGTGTATGCCGCCGAGCGCACGAGAGTATGCCGCATCTTCGGCGACCTCGGAAAAGGTCCGCCATGACAATGTCGTATCGCTTTGCGGTGTAACCCCTGGTTCGAAGACCGACGATCCTTTTGTAAAAGAGACGTTCTTGACGTATGCGTCGCTCCCGGTGAAGCGCTTCAGTATCTCGGCGGCGGCGTTGCTATACCCGCTATGGCCGGAAGGGTTTTCCCCATGAGGCGGAGTGGGGATGTACGATTGCCACTGGCTCGCGTCCATCGAGATCGTCCCTTTCCCCGGTCCTCCCCATGCCTGGATCGCCTGGCCTTGAAAGAGATAATGGATCGCGCTCACGGGCCGGATGTAGTCAAACGCTCGTTTGCCTTCCCAAAGCGCGATCGAGACATCATGTTCGGCAGCGTTTAGGACGAAATAGAGCTGCACATCCCGGTCCAGACTGTTCTTGTCGCGATCGGAAATATCCTCCGCGATGCGATTCCAATGTCCCGGGGGCGTCTCGCTACCCACGAAGTCGTTCCAATATTCCGCGCTGAGTTTGTCTCTATCGGTGAGGCTGGCGCTGATACGAACCATGTCGCGGCACCTTTGCTCATAGAGCCAGGTCCCCGCAACCGGCGGGGGCCCCGGTCGAAACTGGTCCGCGGATTTCAGGGCAAATGGGGTCACTCTGCCCCAGAACGGCGACAGAAACTTCTGCACCGTGCCATTGGCCGCGCGAAGCGGCTGCCAGTGGTTTGGATCATTGAGGGTTTCGGGGAAGTTCACAGGCTGGTAGTCCGTGTAGTCGGTATATGGCCCGGAACCTCCAAGGTCGCCGAGCTGGTTGGCCCCGTCTCCATGGCGCAACGCGATTTGGGCCGCTGCTGCAGCGTTCCCCACACCGGCCGGATTGGTGGGATCGGCACTCTTGATAGATGGATCGTAACCCAGGTTGATCATCAGTCTCGTAAATGCCTGCTCCTGAGTAGGGAAGAGGTCGAGCAGCGTGCGATACGCGGCGTAGCTGATCGCCCAGGTTCTATTATCCAGAGTCTGCGCACTGGCAGGCTGGCGAGGCGGTGCGCCGGAGATACTTCCCGCAGCCTTGGAGTCATAAGCCGCCCAGGCGTCGTACATGGCGCTGTGAACGATAAAGAGCGCGCGGGAGCCTACCGTCGGGGCGCTGCTAGTCGCCTTGATCGCGCTAACGGTTGCATCATTCCACTGAACCGCCGCATTCGCCGTCCCATCGGAAAGACTGTTGGCTAGCGCTGGTAGCGATACGCCCAGAATCAGTGCAAGGGTCGCACCCAGATGAACCCTCGAAAGCATCCTCATAAGAAGCGATCATGAATCATGCCAGGGGTCCCATCAATAATAGAAACATACTATTTTCCTTGGGGACTTCACACCCGCACACTCAGAACTTACGGGACTTCCCGGGACTTCCGGGGACTTCCGGATAACTATTGCGGCTAGGCTGCGCTCGCGCTAGGCTAGTTGGCATTCGGGAGCGCTAATTCGTGTCGCACTGGTCTCTTCGTCTCTTAATTGCCGCGGTCTTGCTTCTACTGTTCCACCGTCCTGGTGCGGGCCAGGGTTGAGTGGCCGCACGTGGCAGCGCGCCCGTGCTTGGCGCGCTTTGTTCGTCCGGGCCTGCGAAGAGCAAAGCCCAAAGAGATGCTGATGAAGCCGCCAAGGGACCGCCGGTACCGGACGAGGATCGCATTACACCATCAGACATACAAAAGCCGCAACGTTGGGTCATCAACGTAGGGTACCGCTATCAACCGTCTTCGCGGCCTTTTATCGGGACAGTTGAACAGAGTCAGCCGAGCGGAGCCAATGCCGTCCGGCTCCAGAATGTCTTTCATCTTTGGGATATCTCTGTCGAGCGTCAATTGACGAGTCGCTTCAGCGTGACTGCGAGCCTGCCCATCCAGTTGGCCCGACGGGACCAGCCTTACGCTCCTATTGCGACGTTCCATGTCAACAGCATTGGCGACATGACGGTGGGGGGGCGGGCATGGATATTCCGGCCTCCAACGGAAGGGGGAGGCAACATTGCCGTGGGCATGAACCTGAAGTTGCCGACCGGCAAATATAACGCGACCGGCGTTGCGATCGACGCTCATGGACAAACCATCACCGCTACCGCCGACCAATCCATCCAGGCGGGCGACGGCGCCGTTGGTTTTGCCATCGATGTGCAAGCCTATCATCGCCTATGGTTCCGGTCGATAGCCTATTTCACCGCGACGTACCTATTCAATCCCGCTGATACGAACGGCGTAAGCTCGAGCCGGATCCGCTTCCGTGAGACGATCAACTCGGTTCCAGACCAGTATTTGGCTCGCGGCGGAATCTCTCACGCCGTACCTGGAGTTCAGGGATTGGTAGCGACTTTTGGGGGACGATGGGAAGGAGTACCCGTTCGGGATCTCCTCGGGAAAAGCAACGGCTTCCGCCGGCCCGGTTATGCTATTTCAGTGGATCCGGGAATCCTGTACGCCCGTTGGGGCTACATTTTCTCCTGTAACGTGCCATGGGCTATCGAGCGAAACCTGCGTCGAAGCGTTCCCGAAATTGCCAATGGATTCCGCAACGGGGATGCCGCCAGCTTTGCCGATTATCTAGTCATCCTGGGCTTTTCCAGGAGATTTTGAATATCAAGGAGCGACTCCGCTGTCTAGGTTCCCGAAAGCCAATATCGCGAGTGCTATCGCCGCGATCCTCTTCTTGTCCGCGACGCCGCTGTCAGGTGCTATCAAATTGACGAAGCGCGCGGACCGGAAACGTGCACCCGACTTCCAACTGAACGATGCGCAAGGACAGATCGTACGCCTCTCCGACTACGCGGGCAAGGTGATTCTTCTCGATTTCTGGGCTACCTGGTGTGTTCCGTGCCGTAGTTCGATTCCCTGGATGGTCGAACTTTCTGAAAAATATCGGGATGCCGGACTTGTGGTTATTGGCATCTCGATGGATGAAGACGGCTGGCCGGTCATAAAGCCATTCCTTGAAAGGTTGCACATCACATACCCGATTTTGCTGGGGAACCCGAGGGTCGCCTACCTCTATGGCGATGTCGAGTCGGTGCCGCTCGCTTTTTTTATCGACCGCAGCCAGCACGTCGCTGCTATTCACCTGGGCCAGGGAAAGAGGACAGACTTTGAGAACATCATCCGGGTTCTGCTCAATCGTTCGGAATGATATCGCGAGACTTCAGGCATGACCGGGGCTACTATCCTGGAACTGAACCAACACTGACGCGCCAGGTCACACCTCCGCCCGGATGCGCTGGATCCAAAAATCTCATCTGCGAGCAACGCGAGGCCGACGTCCGCCTCCCAACTTGCGATGCTGAGCACTCACGGCCCACGTTGCTGGTCTTGTTCATCGTCCTACGGCACTGCTTGGTAACGGCGATCATTGTGCTCCTCGAGCTCGGACACCTTATCACTGGCCTGCAGTCTCGCCGCGCACTCGCAGGCTAAGAATCTGTTTCTCCGCAAACGGTATTGCACTGTTTCAGCGGTCGCGGCCACATACCGCGTACGGCTCCTGCCTAAGGTTCGTGACCCAAAGAATCGTTCTTCCGGATAGGGACGCAGCATCCGGCAGGACGGGACGTACTTGGGAGTGAGGCGATTGAAGGAAGACCAGTTGAGGCGGCGCCGCTGGATTCGGCGCAACAAGGCATGCCGCCAGGAACCCACGGCCGGATCGCGCTTCCGATCGCCGGCGATGACGCGCACGCGAAGCAGGTGGTGATTTCGTTGGTGAATGAGTTGGGTTTCGACGCAGTGGATGCCGGAAGTCTGGAGGAATCGTGGCGGCAGCACCCCGGCAGCCCGGTGTATACGACGGACCTCACGGCCGACAGCGTGCGGCGTGCGCTGGGAAATGCGAAGGAGGAGCGGAGCCCGGAGTGGCGCGCCGCCTGAAGGCGTAGCAACCCTGGCGTGCATGTACGTGAAGTTCTTACTATGGCGGCACAGGTAGCGCCGAACACGGACCGTGCCGCCAGATGCGATACTCACCAGCGTGCGCACCATCCACCGTGCGCTCCAACAGAAGACCTTCTGAAATAATTCGCTCTTTTCGGCTAACCGATGGGAAATCCGACCGTATTATACTCAGACAGTCTATGGGAACCGAAAGACCTAAGACCGAGCTTTTGCCGGGCACGCTGGACATGCTGGTTCTAAAAGTACTCATGCGCGGACACTTGCACGGGTACGCCATCGCGCAACTGATCCAGCAACTGTCGGACGATCTACTGCGGGTGGAAGAAGGCTCGCTTTACCCGGCTCTGCAGCGCCTGGAGTTAAATGGCTGGATCGAGGGAGAGTGGGGCGTCTCCGCGAATAACCGGCGCGCCCGCTTCTACAAGCTCACGGGGGACGGGCGCAAACATCTCACCGAAGAGTCCAAGCGCTACCGCCTGGTCACCGGAGCGGTAGCTCGAATCATGGGGTTTGCCTAATCAGAACGGAGTACGCATGCAAACCGATGTGAGGTGGAAACGATTTCGACGCCGTCTCCGTTACTGGCTGGACCACAGCGAAAGGAATCGCCTGCTATGGGAGGAGATGGAATTCCACATCGCGATGATGATTGAGGATCTGGTCGCGCAAGGCGTGTCCGAGCCGGAAGCTCGCGCCATGGCGCATAGAAAGTTTGGCAATATGACGCAAACATCTGAAGAAGCTCGCTCCACCTGGATCGCGCGCTGGATGAACGAGCTGGCGCACGACCTGCGCCACACCTTTCGCGGCATGCGGCGCGATGCCGGATTTGCGGCGTTCACCATCCTCATCGCCGGCCTCGGCATCGGCGCCAGTGTTACCGTCTTCAGCGTGGTGAATGCCATGCTGCTGCGCCCGCTTCCGTTTCACGATCCAGGACACCTGGTGTGGATGTCCAACGGCACCGACTATGCCACTCAAACCGAACACTATTCGGACCTCCGTGAGTTCAACCGGTCGTTTTCCGATCTGGCGGGTTGGTCCGGCTTCTATATCCCGGGCAATAAACAACTGACGGGTGCCGGCGAACCCGAGCGACTCACGGGCGTTCCGGTGACCGGGAATCTCTTTTCATTGCTGGGCGTGGAACCCGTAATCGGAAGATCGTTCACCGCTGAGGAGTCCGAGGGGAAGTATTCCGCTCCGACGGCCATGCTGCTGAGCTACAACTTCTGGCGGCGGCATTTTGATGCAGACCCGAGTGTGGTGGGCCGGAAGCTGACGTTGAATAATGCTCCGATAACGGTCGTGGGCGTTCTGCCCGCATCTTTCGATTTCGCGAGCGTCTTTGCTCCGGCCACGCCTGTCGATATTTTTATTCCCTGGCCTCTGAAGGATACACAAAAACCGACCGGGAACACGATGAAGGTCATCGGAAGACTGAAACCTGGCGTAGGGCTCCAGAACGCCCAAGCTGAACTCAAAACGCTGGGGAAACAACTGACCAGCCAATATCCGAAACGGAATCCGATTGACCCGCGACTGATTCCGCTCGCCCAGCACGTGAGCGGGCGCGTGGTTCCCGCTCTGTTCGTGCTGGCCTGCGCAGTCGGTCTCGTGATGTTGATAGTCTGCGCGAACCTTTCGAATCTGCAATTGGCCAGGTTGGCCAGGCGGCAAAAGGAAATGGTGGTGCGGGCCGCGTTGGGAGCCGGACGTTCCCGTCTGCTGCGGCAGATGCTTACCGAGAGCGTGGCACTCTCGTGTTGCGGCGCGGTGTTGGGGTTGGTCCTCGCCATAGCCGGCACTCGGATGCTGGCCCATGTCGATGCATTCAACCTTCCGCTGCTCGAAAGCGTTCGGATCGATGAGAGCGCGCTACTCTTCACTTTGCTGGCCGCGGTCGTTTGCGGAGTCCTCTTTGGACTGCTGCCGGCGCTGCGGGTCACTGTGATCTCTCTTCGCGAAGGGATGCAAGATGGCGGCCGCGGTTCGACCGCCGCCAAGCGGCATGCCTGGGTTCGCGACGGCCTGGTGGTTTCCGAACTCGCCTTCGCCTGTATCCTGCTCGTCGGCGCGGGGTTGCTGATTCGAAGTTTTCTGCGCGTCCTCGACGTGAATCTGGGATTTCAACCGGAGCGCGCGGCCGCGCTCCGGATTGACCCCAGTTTTCGGATACTGAGTGCCGTGCAGCAGAACTCCTATATCGATGATGTCCTGCAGCGTGCCCGGTCGGTCCCTGGCATTGTGTCGGCCGGAATTACCGACATGCTGCCGCTGCGGGACGACCGGGGGTGGGCTGTAGGCGCCAGGGGGCAGGTTTATGACAAGGTCCACCCGTCGCCCGAGGCATTCATTCGCGTAGTGAGCGACGGGTATTTCGAGGCGGCTGGAATTCCGCTGGGGTCGGGGAGAGGATTCACGGAAAGGGATCGCGCCTCCAGCGAACGTGTGGTGGTGGTGAATGAGACGATGGCGCGGACGCTCTGGCCCGGACAGGACCCGATTGGACAGAGAATTACGACCGATGGGGGAAGGCTGGTCATCGGCGTCGTCGGCGACGTCCGTCACGCCTCTCTGGAAACAGCGGGCGGGCTGGAAATGTACCTGCCCATGCGGCAAACCGGGGACTACGCGGCCATGCAACTGGTGGTGCGAACCGCGCTCCCACCGGACACTCTGGCAGCGGAGTTGCGACGGGCTCTACGGCCGATTGACCCGAATCTGCCGATCCGCCAGTTTGTGACGTTGCAGGATCTGGTGGACAAAGCGGTTTCACCGCGGCGGTTCCTGGTGTTGTTGCTGGGGGGATTCGCGGCTTTCGCCCTGGTGCTCGCTTCGCTGGGGATCTACGCCGTGATTTCGTTTTCGGTGAATCAACGGGTGCAGGAGATCGGAATTCGAATGGCGCTGGGAGCGTCGGCCACCGACCTGCAAAAACGCATTGTACTCCGGACGCTTGGATTGGCCGCGTTAGGTCTCATGTTGGGGATGGCGGGTTCCCGAGTCTTGTCGAGCGCTCTCGGGAGTCTGTTGTTTGGAGTGACGTCCGGCGATCCGTTCACTTTTCTAGCCATGGGAACGCTGTTGACCAGCGTCGCAGCGGTCGCGGGATATATTCCCGCCTTGCGAGCTTCGCGGATCGATCCGATGATTGCATTGCGATCCAATTAAATCTCTTGACAGGCAAGTCCTGACTTGCCTATCATCAGGCGATGGGCGATGTCTTTGAGGCGATCGCCTCTCCGGCTCGCCGCGCGATTCTCGACGAGCTGTCCGAGAGAGACGGCCAAACACTGTACGAGTTGTGTACACGTTTGGCAATGAAGCACGAGATCGGAATAACGCGCCAGGCTGTATCGCAGCACCTCGAAGTTCTGGAGGCGGCGGGGCTGGTGACCACTGAGCGGCAGGGCAGGTACAAGTTTCATTACCTTCACACCGAACCGCTCGCCGAAATCGTCGAACGGTGGCTGAAACCAGATAAGAAAGGACGACGCGGATGAGGATCGTAGTGACCAGTATCTTTGTGGACGATCAGGATAAGGCTCTCGAGTTCTACACCAAAAGACTGGGTTTCATCAAGAAAACGGAAATTCCACTGGGAGCGGCCAGATGGCTCACGGTGGTGTCGCCAGACCACCCGGACGGAACCGAACTGGTGTTGGAACCGGATGGCCATCCGGCGGTGGTTCCTTTCAAGAATGCTTTGGTGCGAGACGGAATACCATTTACGTCGTTTGCTGTGGATGATATTCATGGGGAATATGATCGGCTTCGAGCCGAGGGCGTCGTGTTCACGCAACCGCCGGTGACGATGGGGTCTGTTACGGTCGCTGTATTCGACGACACGTGCGGCAATCTGATTCAGATGGCACAGCAGGGCTGAACCCTGCGATGGGCCAACCGGCGCGGCATTGCCTGCAGTCTCTGTGGAAGACCGAAGTACCGCAGAAAGTACTCAACGGTCTGGCGCACGCGAGCGGCTACCTACGAGGTGCCGATCTTCCTGGCCGTCTGCTCGACGGCCTGCATGTATCGTAATAAGTTGCCGCCGTAGATCTTGCGGATCTCCTCGGCGGTGTAGCCTTCTTCGAGCAGAGCGCGTGTGAGGTTCGGCCACTTATCGACGCTATCGAGGTCCTCCGGAACACAGAAGACACCGTCGAAATCGCTACCGAGTCCCACCGCATCCACTCCGGCGATCTCAACCACGTGATCGATGTGCTTCACGACATCGGCCAGCGTGGCGCGCGGTCCGGAAGGCATCTCGCGGCGAAGTTCGCGCATGGCGGCGCGCATAGCTTCCGGATCGTTCGCATATTTCTCACGGAGGGCAACGTACTTCGGCGCGAGTTCCTTCATCCGTTCCGCATTAGCTTTTGCCACCTCCGGGTTCAGATAGCCGCAATCGAAATTGATCTGGATCACTCCGCCGCGCTTCGCCATGGCGGCGATCATCTCGTCGGTCATATTCCGCGGAACCGGAGAAATCGCCCGGCAGGAGGAGTGTGAGGCGAACACCGGAGCCGCGCTGACCTCGAGAGCGTCCCAGAACGTCTTATCGGAAACGTGCGAGACATCCACCATCATGCCCAGGCGGTTCATCTCGCGCACGACTTCTTTGCCGAACGGCGTGAGCCCCTTGTTCGCGGTGGATCCGGATGAGCCTGCCCAATTATTGTCGTTCGTGTGGGTGAGCGTCATGTAGCGGATGCCGAGATCGTAGAAGCGGCGCAACAGTCGCAGATCGTCTTCAATCGCATGTCCGCCCTCGATCCCCATCAGGGCGGCGATCTTCCCCTCCGTATGGGCACGACGGATGTCGTCCGCCGTGGTGGCGAACATAAAATGGTTCGGGTAGCGCTCAATGATGTCGTGCTTCACCGTGTCGATCATGTCGAGTGTCCGATGGGCGGACCGGTTCCCTTCGACATAGTTCGCGGATACAAAAACGGCGAAGAACTGGGCGCCAATCCCGCCCTTCTTCATGCGCGTGAGGTCGGTGTGGTGATCGGTATTCGGCTCGCCGATGTCGAGCCCGTCGACAGTGGAACTGGTGATGTCGTTGTGGGTGTCGATCAGGATAGCCGACTTGTGCACGCGCATCACTTCGTCATCGGTCACGGTACGCTTGTGCCGCCCGGGCAATTGCGAGAAGGCGGGGGCCGCAAGAACCGCGGCCGCCACGAACAGGTGAAGTCGCATTATCGTTTCCCTTACCAAAGGAACTTCAGCGCGAGCTGGACATTGCGCGGCTCACCGGCGCCAAGGCCTGGCGCACCGCCTCCGTTGCGGGTGTTCGTGATCAATCCGAACGAGCCCGAGTTGAACGTCGAGGTGGGGTTGGTCAGGTTTGCGCGGTTCAGGACGTTGAAGACCTCGATTCGAAACTGCGCGTGAAGCCTCTCCTTGATCGGGAACTCCTTGAACAGCGACGGATCGATGCTGGCGAATCCGGGACCGAAGATCGCGTTGCGTCCCAGAGTACCCGGCAGTCCTGCGGCAGCGGCCTTGAACGCGCTGCGATTGACATATCGCACGCTCGTGCTGCTGGTGGACGCGGGCACATCGGCGAAAGGATCGCCGATGAGGTCCATGCGATCGAAAGTATCGCCGTCGCCGTTCGCGTCAGTGCCCGCGCGGAAGAGGATCGGCAGGCCTGTATGCGCGGTGATCAGCGTGTTGATCTGCCAACCGGAAGTCAGCACCTTCCAGTGGCTGGTGAACGACGGCAAGTCGTATGAGATGAAGGACGTGAACATGTGGCGCGTGTCGAAGTCGGCGGGTCCGCGATCGAGCGCGAGGTTGTAGCTGTTCGACGGCAGATAGTTGCGCGGCTCGGACACGTAATCGATCGCCTTGCCGTACGTGTATGCGACGCTGGCGGTCAGGCCTTTGCGATAGCGCTGCGTAAGCTGCACCTGCAGCGAGTTGTAGCTGGAGTTGGAAGCCGATTCAAGCTGGTTGATGGAGCCGAGGGTCGGGTACGCGGAGTTGTACGGACGGCGCGACTGTACGGAACCGCTGCCGGGGAGGGCGGCGTTGATGTCGCGGGTGTAGACCAATTTTCGTCCGATACTTCCGACGTAGCCGACCTGGAGAGTGGCGCTGGACCAGAGTCCCTGCTGAACATTGAGGCTGAAGTTCTGCATGTAGGGAGTTGCGAAATCCTGGTTGACGCTGAGGACACCGAGGATAGGCACGGTGGCATTCGCCCACGGATCGACACCGATCTGCAGGATCAATCCCGCCGGCGCGCTGAGCGACTGGATGGGAACCGGTCCGCCGGGATTCGCGTTCACTCCCGCCGCTCCGCCGTTTCCGCCGCCTGTATTCGAGGCGAAGAACGCGATTGCCGGGGCGTCGAAGAAGATGCCGTAACTGCCGCGAATGACGGTGTTGCCGTTACGGTGAGGTTGGAAAGCGAAGCCGAAGCGCGGGGCGAAGTTATTGCTGTCTCGCGGGTAGAGAGTGTCGAGCCCGTTTCCCGGACCGACGATACCGGCGCCGGGAACGAAGGTGGTGATGCTGTTGTTCTTGTCTCCCAACGGCGACCAGCTCGAATATCGGATTCCGGCGTTCAGGTTCAGGCGCGGTGTGATCTGGAAGCTGTCGTGGATGAACAGGTCGAAGGAGTTCTGAGTGTAGTCGCGCTGGAGGAAACTGCCTTCGACGGATGTACCGGGCGCGGGGCGGACGATGGTGGCGCCGCCCGCATTGCTGGGATATCCGGCGAGGAAGTCGGCGAGCGCTTTCTGTTGTCCGCTAAGCGAGGAATCGGAAGCCCACGGTCCGCGAGTTCCATCGAAGCTGAAGGTTCCGCGGGTACCCTGATCGTAATAGATGTCGAGGAGGGCGTGACGATACTCGACACCCATTTTGATTTGATGGCGGCCGTAGGTCATCGACAGCGTATCGGTGACGTGGCCGGTGGCGTCGGTGCGGCCGAGAGGCTGAGTGGCGCCGGCGGTGGCGAAGCCGGAGATGCGGATGGTCGGCGAACCGGCGAGGCTGGCGGCGGTGACTCCGGTGTTAAGCCCGGCGGCGATCGGGTTGGCGCTGGTGTCCACGTCGTTGAAGCGCTGCATGAAGTAATTCGCGCCGAGTACGACATTGTTGACGATGCGGGGGCTGAACACGCTATTCAGCGCAACCGAGACGTTGTGCATCCGGCTGGGCGCCAACTGGAAATACTCGCGGTAGGGCGCCAGGGAATCGACCACCGCGGCCTGCGTGCCGGTGCCGCCGTAGTAACGCGCGCTGAGATTGTGGGCACTGGTAATCGTGTGGTCGATTTTGATAATGCCGTTGTAGCTGTCATACGTATTGGCATCGTCCGAGAAGTAGTTATTGACGACGGCCGGACCGGTGCGGATCCGTGAAGGGTAGAAGCCGATGATCCCGGTGGAGACGGGATTCACAGCGACACCATAGGTCGCGAGGACGGACTGGCCTTCAGCGATCCAGGCGGGAGACAGCGTGCTGACCGAGGTGGCGTTCGCCGCGTCCGCTTTCTGAACTTCGCCGGTGACGAAGAAGAAGGTCCGGTCCTTGATGACGGGACCACCGAACGAGAAACCGCCCTGATTGTTGCGGATGCGGCGGACCTTCGAGCCGCGCGCCGCAAGCGGCGTGTTCGCCGCGAAGTATTCGTTGCGGTTGAAATAGTAGCCGCTGCCGTGCAACTGGTTGGTGCCGGACTTGATCACGAGGTTCACATTGCCGCCACCATTGCGACCCATTTCCGCGCTTCCGTTGAAGGCAACCGAGAACTGATCGATGGCTTCGACGGGCAGCAGAGTGCCTGCAATGCCGGAGACGCCGCCCTGATTCACGGCGGAACTATTCTGGAAGGCGTCGTTGTTATCGGCGCCGTCGATCTGGAAATTGTTGCCGCGTGTCCGGTTCCCGTTCACGGAGCTGTTGGCGGGATTCACGCCTGGGCTCAGTTTGAGCATCTGGCGAAAGTCGCGCCCGTTCATCGGCAGATCTTCCACTGCGCGCGTACCGACGATGCCGGTAAGGGTTGTGGACGTCGTTTCCACAGCGGCAACCGAGGCTTTCACTTCGACCGTCGCGGTCTGGGTGGCCACCGCGAGTTGGAAGGTCACACTCGATACTCGCGAGACAACCACTTCGACTTCGCTCTGCTGATTCTGAAACCCGGGCTTGGCCACGGTCACAATGTAGCGGCCGAGCGGCAGATCCGGCATGGAGAAGTCGCCGGAAGCGTTGCTGATGGTCGAGCGTTTCGCGCCGGTACCGACGTGCCTGGCTTCGACGATCGCATCCGACATCAGCGCACCCGTAGTATCGGAGACCGATCCTTTGATTTCTCCCCGGAACGTCTGCGCCGGTGAGGGCGCCCGTAGAGCCACTCCGAGCGCGAACGCGACTGCGAGAATTCGCAAGCGTTGGACTGTCATTAATAGACCCCTTGATTCGTGTTGTTGTGGTGCGACGACGTGGGGACGCTATTGCGAAACGGGGCAGGAATTGAGCCGTGCGGGGGCTAGGGTTCTAAGTTAGCACGATTGTCGCGGACGATTGCTGCAAGGTGTGTCGGATGCCAGATGACGTGGCGCTGCGCTCAGGGCCGATATCCGGGACCGCGCAGGACTTTGCCGGGTAGAACGTTGGTCATCCTGCCGTTCTCAATCACTGGAATGCCATTCACGAGAACGTATTGCATCCCCACCGAGATCTGGTTCGGATTCTCGAAAGTCGCCTTATCGCTGATTGTTTCCGGATCGAAGACGACTATGTCGGCCCAGAGCCCCTGCTTCAACACTCCTCGATCCGTTAAGCGTATGCGCTGCGCGGCAAGGGCGCTGAACTTCCGCACCGCGTCCTCGATCGTCAGCTTGTGCTCCTCGCGAACGTACTTCCGGAGGATGCGCGGAAATGTTCCATAGGCGCGGGGGTGCGGATGCTCGCGGCCCAGCAGACCGTCCGGTGCGGTTCCTTGCGAATCGTTGTCTATGGACACCCAGGGCTGTTGAAGCCCAAGAGCGACGTCCGGTTCCGACATGCCGAACACCGCCACTTCAGTGAAGGCGTCGTCCTGAACCAGCAAGTCAAAGACGGTATCGATCGGATCCTTGCCCCACATCTTGGCCACTTCCGCGATGGTCTTGCCCTGAAGCGGCATCAGCTTCGGATTGTGAACGACGCTCACGAGGATCGCCTCCGGACCCGGTATCTCCTGCCATTCGTTGTCCCAGGCGTTGCTCGGCGTGCTCATCTCCTTACGGATGCGCGCGCGCATGGCCGGGTCCTTCAGCCGCTCGATCATTTTAGCGGCTCCGCCGTCGTGAGCCCAGGGCGGGATGAACGCAGAGAAGCTATTGAACCATGCCGGGTACGCGTAGGTATCCGCGCTGATGTCGATTCCAGCGGTGCGAGCCTGGGCGATGTGCGCGATGATTTCCGGCATGCGACCCCAGTTACTCTTGCCGGCGGCTTTCAAATGCCAGATCTCGACGGGGATGTGCGCCTCGCGTCCGATTCGAATCGCATCATCGATAGCGGGAATGATGGCGTCGCCTTCGCTGCGCATGTGCGTCGCGTAGATACCGCCGAGTTTGCCCGCCTCTGCCGCCAGCGCGATCAGTTCCTCGGTGGTCGCGTAAGGTGCGGGGGCGTACTGCAACGAAGTGGACAACCCGGCCGCGCCGTCGCGCATTGCCGCGCGAACCAGTTCCTTCATGCGGGCGAGTTCCGCGGCCGTGGGTGCGCGATTCCCGTCCCCGAGCACAAACCGCCTCACCTGCGTCGCTCCTACGTAATCAGCGACATTGATGCCGATTCCCTGTTTCTCGAGCCGGGCACAATATTCGCGAAGTGTGTTCCAATCCGGATGAATTCCGTAATGCTCGTAGGTGGTTCGATCGGCGGCTCGAAGGATGTCGTTGAGCGGCGCCACCGAACCGCCCTCGCCCGTGATCTCCGTCGTGATGCCCTGGTAAATCTTCGAAGGCAGGTGCGGATTGACAAGGATGCTCAGGTCCGATTGACCCAGCATGTCGATGAAACCCGGCGCAACCACCAAGCCTCGGGCGTCGATCGTTTTCTGCGCCGAGGCGTTCGTCAACATGCCGATTGCCGCGATTCGTCCGCCCCGAATTCCGATGTCGCCGGAATACCAGGGTGAGCCTGTGCCGTCAACGATGCGTCCGTTGCGAATGACGATGTCGAACGGCTGGGCGGCGAGACTGCCGAGCACCGCAAGAATCAGGAAGAGAAGTCGCACCTCTGTATTGTTTCCGAAAATCGAATGCCGTGCTGCGCGGGCTGAAGGAAGCGTTGCCGCGGGGGACTCTCGGCCACTTTCGGACGCGATTGTCGATGTAATATTGAAGAGCCAATTCTTGAACCAGAGATTAGTCTCGTGAAAAGCATACGATCAACAATCACCCGGCGGTGCTTTACCGCGCGTGCGGCCAGCGCAGCGGCTGCGCCGTTTATTACTTCGGGGCTGCTTGGCCAGTCAGCCTACGGAGCCACCGGCAAACGGCCGAACATCCTATACATCATGACCGATGACCACGCGGCGCAGGCGCTCAGTTGCTACGGCAGCAAGGTAAATAAGACGCCAAACCTGGACCGCATCGCGAAGGATGGGATGCGGATGGACCGGGTGTTCGCGACAAATTCGATCTGCACCCCGAGCCGTGCGACGATACTTACCGGCAAGTACAGCCACATAAACGGTGTCCCGGTGTTCAACCGGTTCGACGGTTCGCAACCGACGGTTTCAAAGCTGCTTCAACACGCGGGTTATTACACCGCGATGATCGGGAAATGGCACCTGGGCAGCAATCCGACCGGCTTCGATTACTGGAACATCCTTCCTGGACAGGGCGTTTACAACGATCCGACGCTATACGACAAAGACGGATCCACGGTGTACAAAGGCTACGCCACCGATATCATTACCGACATCACGATGGACACCCTGAAAAATCGGCCGAAGGACAAGCCGTTCTTCATGATGTCGCACCATAAAGCGCCGCACCGGGAATGGACCCCCGACGAAAAGCATCGGAAGATGTTCGAGGGTAAACATATCCCTGAGCCGCCAACGCTCCGCGACGACTATTCAGGCAGAACCGATGCGCTCCGCGAACAGCAGCAATCGGTGTTCCGCGACCTTACGCGACGCGACCTGAAAATTCCGCCGCCCTCGGGACTGTCCGGCGCGGAGTTGCGGCAATGGCTTTCAGCCAAGCCCATGGAAGTCGAAACGGTAGTGGACGGGGTGAAGAAGGTACTGACCGGCAAAGCGTTGGAGGACTGGAAGTATCAACGCTACATGCAGGATTACCTGGCCTGCGTGCAAAGCGTGGATGACAACGTTGGCCGCTTGTTGGATTGGATGGATAACAACGACCTGCGGGAAAACACGATCGTGATTTACTCGAGCGATCAGGGCTTCTTCCTCGGCGAGCACGGCCTGTTCGACAAGCGCTTCATGTATGAGGATTCCTTCCGCATGCCCTTCCTGGTGCGCTGGCCTGGCGTGATTCACCCCGGCAGCACATCCAGCGCGATGGGCATCAATTGCGATTTCGCGCCGACATTCCTCGATGCTGCCGGAGAGCCGACGCCGAGCGATATGCAAGGCCGCAGTTTTCTCCCGATTTGGAAGGGGAAGACGCCGCGGGATTGGCGCCACTCAATGTACTATCGCTACTACCATGATCCGGGCGACCACAACACGCGCGCCCATTATGGAGTCCGGACAGATACGCACAAGCTGATTTACTTCTGGAAAAAGGACCAGTGGGAGTGCTACGACCTGGTGAAGGATCCGCTCGAGATGCACAACATCTACAACGACGCCGGGGCGCAGAAGTTAGTTGCGAGTTTGAAGCAGGAACTCTACCGCCTGAAGAAAGAAGTGAAGGACGAAGATCAGTTCGCCGACAAGCAGCCGACGGAGTCGTCGTACGTGCAGGCGCCGCCTCTCAAGAAGCAGTGACTGGATCGTGAAGTTGCGGCAGGGTGGCGGGGCCGCAAGACCTCGCCATCCTGTGTGCTGAAGTTATCCCGCGCTCACCACAGCAGTTTCAGACCAAGCTGCAGATTACGCGGTGTATCTGCGCTGGTGATCACGCCGAAAGTCGAAGTGCCAAGCGTATTGCCTGCCTGACCGAATCGCGGTGTGTTGCTGAAGTGGAACGCTTCAAACCGGAACTGCGCCGTCAATCGCTCCGTCGGCCTGAACTCCTTGTGGGTCGAGAAGTCCCAATTGAAGAAGCCACGCTGCCGTAGGATGTTCCGGCCTGCGTTTCCGATCTGGTATTGGCCGTTGTTCACGAACACGGACGTATCGAAGTCCTGTCCGACAGTTCGCGTTATGGCGTAGGGATCGCCGGTCACGTTCGGCCGGTTCACTACTCCGAACGTTCCCGTATTGGCGGGATTTCCCTGCGACACGACGTTATATGGACGGCCGCTCGCGACGGTGACGATGCTGCCCATCGACCATCCACCAAACAGCACGTTGGCAATCATAGGCATCGACGACGCGTACCGGCGGCCGCGGCCGAACGGTAGCTCGTAAACACCACTCGTCACAAAACGGTGGGGAACGTCGATGTTATCGATCGAACGCTCCGCGCGAAGATTGGTGATGTCCTGATAACCGCATCCTGTCGTATCCCCGGCGGCCGAGTGCCCACAGGTATCGCCGATCGCCTTCGAAAAAGTGTACGAGGTCAGCAACGTAAAGCCGCTGGAAAAGCGCTTTTCGAGTTTCACGAGCAGCGCGTTGTAGTTCGAGTTGCCGTTGTTGTGATAGCCGTATACTGGGCCGAGCGGCGAGGTAACGATATCCGTCCCCGGGATCGCAAGCGATTGATAGCGCCGCTTGGCATTCACGTTGCCAGCGCCCGGAGGCGAGAAGTTGTCGTCATAACGGCTGAGCAGGTGGACGCCGTGGCTGCCGGAGTAACCGAGTTCGATCATCCAGTCGCGCCCGAGTTCGCGCTGGACATTGAAGTTCCACTGTTCCGAGTAGCCCAGGTTGGGTTTCCGTTCGTAGGACACGAATGTGAGACCGGTCGCGTGGGCCAGCGTAAGCGCATCCGCATTGACGCCCTGAGCGAGATAGACGGCGGGAGTTGTGGCGCTCGAGGCCAGCGTGACACCGAACGCGTTCGGCGGATTCCCGATGAGATACTCGGCGTCACCGTAGGGCTCGAGGTAGCCATAGAACATACCGTAGCCGGACCGGATGACGGTCTTGCTGCCGAGTTTATAGGCGAAGCCGACGCGCGGCATGAAATTGTTCTTGTCGGTGCCGAACATCGCGCGATTGTACCGGTCGGAACCCTCGGCGCCGCCGTAGATTAATTTCGGATTGTTCGGATCCGTCCAGTCATCGAAGATCCCGATGCGATCCTGCTGATCGACGAACGGCAATACGACTTCGTACCGCACACCGAGGTTCAACGTGAAGTTGTTCGTGATCTTCCAATCGTCCTGGGCGAACAACGAGTCGTTCCAACTCCGAAGATTTACTTGCAGGCGAGTGCTCCAGGTGAACTGGCTACTCATGCCGAGAAGAAAGTCGGCCATTCCGTCCTTCGTATAGCGCCCATTGAACTGGTACGGCCCGCCGATTTCATTTCGGATGTTGTAGATGTTGTTTTGCGACCGTATGATGCTGCCGCCGAATTTGACGGTATGCGCGCCGTGGGTCCACGTGAGGTCGCCGGCGATCTGGCGGTTTTGTGAATCGCGTGCGACCGGATTGTTTGGACCGGTTCCGAGCGATGCGTAGCCGGTGATGCTCATCTGCGAGAAAGAACCCGGAATGGTATCCGTTCCGCCGACGATTCCGTATTTCTGGTTGTAGAACTCCGACATCGTTGCGGCCGGATTGTCGCGGCTGAAAAATCCGTAGTTCCAGCCGCCGCGCACCGAGAGAATCAAAGAGGGCGTGAAGATGTGGTTCCAGGTGGCGCCGGTGTTCATACCGGTGACGTTGGAATCGAGCGGATTGCCGCCCCACGCGGGCGCTGGAAGGCTCGGCGTTGCGGGCATCACGGCGGTCTGCCTGCTGAAGCGCCATGCGAAGTTGTCCTTCGAAGTGAAGTTCACATCCGCACGCAAGTCAAACTTCCGGTCGTCTTCGGTCACCGGCGACTGATAGACGTAGTTCGTAACCACACCCGGCGTTTGCGGATCGGGATAGAGACTCACGAGAGTGCGCGCAACCGGATCCAGCCGTGAGAGCGGAATGATGTTGCCGCTGAACGGAGCATTCGTCGTCGGGTCGATGATGGCGATCTTGCGGAGTGTGAGCAACTCGCTGAAATCGCCGGTCCGCATCAAGCCGGTGGGCAGCGTGCTGGTAATCGTGCTGCTCTGCCGGATAGCGGTCTGCTCGAAATCGCCGAAGAAGAACACTTTGTTCTTGCCGTTGAGAACTTTCGGAATCATGACGGGTCCGCCGACGGAGAACCCATATTGATTGCGTTTGAACGACGGCTTCGGTTTCTCTGCCGGATCGAAGAAGTTCTTCGCATCCATCTTTTCGTTGCGAAGAAATTCGAACGCAGTGCCGTGCAGGTCATTGGTGCCGGATTTCGTAGTCACGTTGACCACCGCTCCCATTGCGCGCCCATACTCGGCGGCATAAGCGTTCGTCTGCACCTTGAACTCCTGAATTCCGTCAATGGACGGCTGCACCATTTCGGACCGGCGCTGCGCACCGGCGAGTTCGGTCGGGTTGTTATCGAGACCGTCGAGGAGGAAGTTGTTTTGCGTGTCGCGCATTCCTCCCGAGCTGAAACCAGCCATTCGCGCGCCCGCCAGCGGCTGGACCGTGCCTGCCGACAAAAGTGCGAGATCGCCGTAGTTGCGCCCGTTGAGAGGCAATTCGACGATTCGGCGGTTCTCGATCACCTGGCCCTGGCTGGCCTCCACCGTGTTCAACTGTGCTACCGCCGCGGTTACTTCCACCTGTTCGGAAACGGCGCCGATTTCCAGCACAAAGTCCAGTTCGGCGCGCTGGTCCACTTTTAATACAACGTTCGACTGAACAATTGATTTGAAGCCCGTTTTCTCCACGTTCACCCGATACTCGGCGGGTTGGAGAAGCGGGACGGTGTAGTAGCCCTCACCGTTGCTCGGTACGACGCGGGCGATGCCCGTCCCGACGTTGATCACGGTGATGGACGCACCGGGCACAACGGCCCCGGTTGAATCCGTCACGCGGCCCGTGAGTTGGGCCGTCTGCGCGAACAGAGTACCGAAACAAGTACTCGCAGCAGCTAACAAAATCAATCTGGTTATGCACTTGGGCATATTTTTAACCCCTTGTTATCCACTCGGCGAAAAATTTGCCCGCACTCAATACTTACTCGACCAGGAACAGTCCGATGAAACCACCGTCGGTGCAAAGCGTCATCCCACCTTAAAAACTACTTATGGATGACAATATCGTATCGCAAGCCCGGCGCGGACTTCGTCCACCAGCGACTCGAATGCAGCGGCGCCCCCTACGGAGTTTGACTGGCCAGGGCGTAAACCGCAAATGACGCAAGCCAGTGCTCACCGCCATATTCTCCATTGGCAACGTGTGGCAGCGTCCGCGCAACGAGGTCGCGCGAAGCCTGCAACATCTTCGCTCGTCGCGGATTGCCTGCCGGGAGCGAAGATGCGATGCCTCTAAGGCACCAGGCGCGGCTCAACGAGAGACCATCGAGGTGAACAATCTGGTAGTCGGTGCGATCGCTGACGATCGGCGGCCGCAGAACGTTGGCAAGTCCTTTCACCGTCATGAAACGCGAGAACCACCCCGTGAACTCGCTCTTCGGCAAGATACGGCGCATCAAATCGCAAACTTCGAGCGACGGCGAAAGAAAATCGGATCCGTCGGGTTCCTGCGCGGCCGGCGCGGCGGTGTTACGAAGGTAGTAATCCTTGGCGCGGCCGACCACCAGTTGTTCGAACTTCTTCTGGCCGAGAGTGCGCGCCCAATCGAGCGCAAAGACCAACCCGAATGCGGTATTCGGATGAACGCCCGTCCGATTCGGGTAGGTCTGCTTCGGTAGAAACGCGCTCCACAACTCAACCACCTTAGTGGTCAATGGCTGAAGGTTCTGGTGCCAGGTTCGCGCCTTCGGATCGTCCCAGGTGTACAGTTCCTCGTCCAGTTTCAGGAGCCACGCCCATCCATACGTTCGTTCGAAAGTATTGGCGAGCTTATATTCCGCGAAGTACCCGACTTCCTCCTGAAGCTTGTCCGCGGCCAGATCCTCATCGAGGATCCGGCGTACTTCAGCGGTCTTCGAAAGGTGCGGATGCGTCTTCAGCAGTCGCACCAACATCCAGTGGCCGTGCACGCACGAGTGCCAGTCGAAGCAGCCGTAGAAAGCGGGATGCAGTTGCTTCGGTGTCAACGTCGCATCTGCCGCGCTCTCGATGGTGTGACCGGTTTTGTTCGGATACTCCTGGTGCAGGCACCGCAGCGGGAGTTCGGCGAGATGCTCGGCGCCGGCATCGGTTAATTCAACCGTTCCGTCCTGACGTGTGTTGATCATCGTGGCAAATAGCAAGGGTACTAGCCAGAGGGCGTGCATCGGTAGAAGTTTAGCGCGGTGCTAGTCCGACTGCGCCCCGTAGAACCCGGGCGTACCCTGTACCCTGTCCGGCGCGCACCAGCGCTTGTGCCGGAGTTGCGCACGTCCGAAGCGAAGGCCGCGTAGTTGGACGCTTGATACAATGCGATTTCATAAAGACCGAGCCGCCGCTTCTGCGGAACATCTATGAATCCTCACCGTCTTGCCCTCGCGGCTTTCGTATGCACGCTCGCTGCGGCGAACTCAGCGTCCGCCCAGAAGATCCCCGGCCCGCTGCCGAACGGTTTTGCGCTCCCGAATGGATGGCGCATCACTCCCGCCGGAAAATCGATACCCGCGCAGGACATGATCCTCAACATCACCATCGCGCCCGACCGTCGCGCCGCGATTGCCCTCGAGGGAGGGTACAACGACGAAGGCCTTCTCGTGATCGACCCGAAAACACAGAGCGTCCGGCAGCACATCATCCTGCCGACCGCATGGCTGGGCATGGCCTGGAGTCCGGATGGCAAGCGCCTGTACGTGTCCGGCGGAAATGGTGCCGGTTCGCGCCCGGTTCCGGCCCCGATCCGTGTATTCGATTACGCGAACGGCAGCCTTTCCGAGAACGCCATCCTGGCGATGAACGAGACGTTGCCGCCCGCGCAGGTCTACTGGTCCGGGCTGGTGCATCATCCATCGGCGAATCTGCTGTACGCGGCCAACCGCGGAACCGGCTCGTCGCCCGGCGCGGTGGTGGTGTTCGACAGCAGTTCCGGCAAATTGTTGAAGAGAATCCCGGTGGACGTGAACCCGTACGCCATGGCGATCTCGCGCGATGGCCAAACGCTATACGTTTCGAATTGGGCGAGCGCATCGGTGAGCGTCATCGATACGGGCGCCGCGAAGGTGGTATCCACCATCGCCGTCGATCGAAACCCGAATGACCTGGTTCTCGGTCCGGATGGTCGCCTGTTCGTCGCCTGCTCGAACGACAATAGCGTTGTCGTCATCGATACTCAGACCCGCCGCGTGCGCGAACGAATCTCGACCGCGCTATCGCCCCACTCGCCGCCCGGATCCACTCCCAACGCGCTGGCGCTCGATCCTGAAAACCGGATGCTGTTCGCCGCCAATGCGGACAACAACAACGTCGCGGTGATTCGCATCGCGGAGCCCGGACGAAGCGAAGTGGCCGGCTTTATCCCCACTGGTTGGTACCCCACGGCGCTCGCCTTCGATCCGCGTGGGCCGAAACTTTACGTAGGCAACAGCAAGGGGTTCGGGTCCTATCCGCTCACACCGGCCACGAAACCGCCCTCGCCGCGGCTGGCCGGAAAAAGATTGAACGCCAAGGATCTGCGGCAAGGCAGTGTCGAGTTCGTCGACCTGGCCGGCCTCGCCGATTCCCTTCCCGTCTGGACGAAACAGGTGTACGACAACACGCCCTATCGCGACGAGTACCTGGCCGAAGCAAAAGCTCCGAAGAGCGAATCGATCGTGCCGCGCGAGGTCGGCGCGGGATCTCCTATCCGGCACGTGGTCTACATCATCAAAGAGAATCGCACGTACGATCAGATTCTCGGCGATATGCCGCGTGGCAACGGCGATCCGTCACTGGTACTCTTCGGCCGCAATGTGACACCGAACCACCACGCGATCGCCGGCGAGTTTGTGCTGTTCGACAATCTGTTCGCGGATGGAGAATCGAGCGCCGAAGGACACTCCTGGTCCGATGCCGCCTATGCCACCGATTTTGCGGTGAAGCGCTGGCCCGTCGTCTATAGCGCCCGCAGCAAGATCGACCTGTCGAAAGCCTACACGCCCGGCGGCGGTTTCATCTGGGACCTCTGCGCGCGCAAAGGCCTGACGTATCGCACCTATGGCGAGTATGGAGTCCAGGTCAGCGGAGGCAGCCAGATCGAAGACGCGCCCGGCGCCGAAAACCTGTACGGGCACGCCGTGTCCGGCTATCGTGAAGCCCACATGCGCGATACCGATAATGCCGCGGTCTTCCTTCGCGAGTTCGACGAGTTCGAAAAGAACTTCGACAGCGCCGATCCGAAAAAGCAGATGCCTCATTTCATCATCATGAGTCTGCCCGAGGACCATACGAAAGGCACAACACCCGGCGCATTCACACCCCGCGCCAGCGTCGCAAACAACGACTACGCGCTCGGACAGATTGTCGAACGCATCACTCACAGCCGGTATTGGCCCGAAACCGCGATCTTGGTCATCGAGGATGATGCCCAGGACGGCCCCGATCATATGGACGCGCGCCGCACCGTCGCCTTCGCCATCAGCCCGTACATCAAGCGCGCCATGGTGGACAGCACGCACTACTCGACAAGTTCGATGCTTCGAACGATGGAGTTGCTGCTCGGACTACCGCCGATGACCCAGTTCGACGCAGCGGCGACACCGATGTACGCCGCCTTCGGAACCAAGCCCGACCTCACGCCTTTCGAGAAGCGCGACCCTCTCATCGACGTGAACGAAAAGAACACGGCTCGTGCGTACGGCGCTCGGGAGTCGCAGGAAATGGATTTCGATGACGTCGACCGCGCCCCCATGTTCGCGCTCAACGAGATCCTTTGGAAGAGCATCAAGGGCGTTAACTCGCCGATGCCGGCGCCCGTCCACCGTTTCCAATTCGTGCAGTAGAGGGCGGCTACTTGGTGCTTGACCCTCGCCCCGTGAGCTTTCGCATCAGGTCCACCTCGTCCTGCCGGTACGGCCGCCCGTCCGGATAGAACACCTCGTGGTGCCAGACGGCGGGTTCGCGATTCACGTACGGCTGCTCCCACGAGTCCCACGGGAGATTCGTTTGCGTCTTGCCGACAACCAGCCCCCAATTAATCGCCGCCACGTGCTCTTTCTTCGCAACCGGCAGAATCGCCTCGAAGGTGCTCTTGTTTCCACGAGCCATGTACTCGGTACACAGCAGCGGGCGACCGTATTGGCGAAGCCAGTTGACGCGCTTTTCGAACTCCGCCGCGTCATCGTAGTTGTGGAACGAGGTAACGTCCGAAAGCTCGAGCTGCGTTTTGCTCATCGCCGATAGCTTTGCCGGGTCGGACCAATCACCCTGCCAGACACCGCTGGTAAGAGGCTGCGACGGCTTCGCGGTCCGCGCCCACTCGAAAGCTTTGGGCAACAGCGCCAGCACGAGTTCCACTTTGTTCTTCGGCTCCAGTTTTCCGTAGCTCGACGTGTTGGTATTGTCCGGTTCGTTCCAGATGTCCCATGCAAGCACCCGCCGGTCGCGTCCGAACGCCTTCACCACGCCTTGAACGTAGGCTGCGAGCCGCGGCTCTTGCGAAGGATCCTGCAGGGCTTCGGCGCCGGGACTCTGCACCCAACCCGAGTTGTGCAGGCCCGGCTTTGGCGCGCGCTGCGTCCCGAGTTTGGGGAACGGATCCCAGCACGAATCGAACAGAACGAATATCGGACGGATCTTGTGTTTGGCCGCGATCGCGAGGAACGTATCGATTCGTTTCCGAAAACCGGCGGAGTCCTGCTGCCACAACAGATCGTGGAGGAACACGCGCATCGTGTTCATTCCGATGTTCTGTGCCCAACCGAGTTCCGTGTCGATCCGCTTCGGGTCGAACGTCGCGGCCTGCCACATCTCGAGTTCGTTGATCGCGTCCGCCGGAATGTAGTTCGCCCCGACGAGCCAGGGTTGGCGATTGTACCAGTCGCGCGCCTGCTGCTCGGTCCAACGCCGGGACTGAGCCAACATCGCCGACAATGAAAGGAAAAGAACGAGGAGAAGCCTGATCATGTCTGTCTCCGTTTATCGTACGAGGCGAAGTTCGACCGCAACTGCGGCCCTGCTTCTTGCGTTCGCCTCATGCGCCCTCGCGCAGGGTGTTCTCAAAAATCCGCTCCTGCCCTCAGGCGCCGATCCTTGGGCGATTCACAAAGACGGATGGTATTACTACACCAACACCACCGGCCGGAACCTGACGCTTTGGAAGACCCGTACTCTGGCCGAACTGGCAAGGGCGGAGAAGAAGGTGGTATGGACGCCCCCGCCCGGAACAACCTACTCGAAACAGTTATGGGCACCCGAACTCCACTTCCTAGATGGCAAGTGGTACCTGCTGTTTTCCGCCGACGACGGCCGGAATCGGAACCACCGCTTATATGTTCTGGAGAACCCCTCGCCAGACCCGCTCGAGGGCCAGTGGAGCATGAAAGGAAAGCTTACGACGCCCGGCGACAAGTGGTCGATCGACGGTTCCTATTTCGTGCACCGGGGCGCGCTATACCTGTTGTGGTCGGGCTGGGAAGGCGATGAAAACGGCGAGCAGGATATTTACCTGTCTCGCCTCAGCAAGCCCTGGCAGGCCGAGGGTCCGCGAGTCCGTATATCGAAACCGGCGTACCCGTGGGAGAGGGTCGGCGACCTTGCAAGGCCCGGCCCCGACGACAAGCCGCACGTTGACGTGAATGAGGGACCGGAAGCCCTGGTTCACGGCGATCGCGTTTTTGTCGTGTATTCAGCCAGCGGCTGCTGGACCGACTCCTACGCTCTGGGCATGGTGTGGGCCGGCGCCACTGCCGATCTTCTCGATCCGAAAGCCTGGCACAAGATTCCGCAGCCCGTCTTCAAAGCCGCAAATGCGAATGGCACCTACGCCGCCGGGCACAATTCCTTCTTCAAATCGCCCGATGGTAAGCAGGATTGGATTCTCTACCACGCCAATCCGGAGCCCGGACAAGGATGCGGAGTCTTCCGTTCGCCGCGTGCGCAACCGTTCACCTGGGGCGCCGACGGCATGCCTGATTTCGGTACGCCCGCGCCGATCCGTCATTGAACTCGCAATTGCCCGTCTTCGTCCGATAAGGAAGGTGATGAAAAAGGCGCTCTTCGCCACCATGCTGGTCTGCGCGACGATGTTCGCGGCAACCGATAAACTCGGGAACTCCAACGATCCCCAGATCGAACCGTGTACGTTCGATGAAGGCTCGAAATCGTGTAGCCGGGAGTTCACGCTCCCTGCCTTCAAAACCGCGGATGGAAGCTTTTCGCCGTGGATTTACAACATCGTGATTACGCCGCCGAAGAAATACATCGGCTGGCTTCAGTGGCACGTCTACGTGTTCGACGGCGACGAGTGGATCGACCAAGGGTTGCTCACCTACACCCCATACGATCATTCCCAAACGACCGTTACCGCGTCGGCATCGCTCAAAATTCGAGTGACAGTTAAGGTGGTGCTTGGCCGCGCACCCGCCGAGGACAAACCGGTTGTCATCGGCGTGTACGCGGCTCAACGGGAAGATTTTGTCGCCGGCTCGGCCAAAAACCCGCCCGACCGTTAATCCGGCTCATCGAGAAGTTCACCGAGCCGGTCCAGATTCCGCTCCCACACCGAGCGGCGATCGCCGATCCATTGCTCCGCCACCGTAAGTCCGGCGGATTCGATCCGGCAGGTACGTACTCTGCCGATCTTTTCCGTCCGGACCAGGCCGCTCTCCTCCAACACCTGTAGATGTTGAACGACGGCGGCCAGTGTAATGCCGAGCGGCTCCGTCAGCCGCGAAACGGAGATCGGCCCTTCGCTCAGTTTCTCGATGATGGCCCGGCGCATCGGATCGCCGAGCGCGTGGAAAACACGGTTGACGTCAGGTCGTTTGCCGGCCACAGCCCGCGCCTTTCCGGCTGGGCCTTGTGCCTAGCCTTCCAACTCCTCCCGCAGACGATCCAGCAACTGACGCCATCCTTCCTGGCGCCGGTCCGGCCCATCGGATCCCTCGAAGAAAGCGCCCTGATGCGTAAGCACGAGATTCGTTCCGTTTTCCGCGGGCAGGAATTCCACTGTTGCCAGGCACACGGAGATACGTTTATCGCCGAACGTCGTGGCATACGACATGACGATGCGTTGGTCCGGCGCGATGTCCTGATAGATCGTCTCGGTTTCATACGTGACGCCCGGAAACGGCGTACCTTCTTTGAAGCGGTAGCGCGCGCGCTCGCTCCCTCCCACTTCGAATCTCATATCGAACTGCTCGAGTTCGGCGCCGCGCCCCCCACCGAACCAGTTGCGCTTCTTGGCTGGGTCGGCAAACGCGGCGAATACGCGTTCGGGCGCGGCAGAATAGCTGCGCTCGAGAGCGAACGTGCTATGGGTAACGGATCGATCTTGCATCGGGCTCTTCCTCCTTAGGAAATTGGTTAAGTGTATACTTAAGTATCTGGCAGCCGCCCAGAATTGTCAAGCGGATACTTAAGTATTTCTCCAGCCTCTCTCCCGCTCCGCTACCGTGCCCGCAAACCCGGCAGCTTAATGACGTACGCCTCCTGAGCTTTCGCCGCATCGCCGGGCGCGGGCGGCATATCGATCGCGATCCCGTCTCCCTGCTTCGTCCACGCCAACTCGCCATCCGTGCCGAGCATCGACACCTTCATCCCCGCCGGCGCTTCGACATCCTTCAACACCAGCCTGTTGCCGGGCCAACCCGGAACGATCGTGTAAACGTCGTCTCCGTGCGATGTGAAAAACGCTTCGATAATCGCCTGATCCGATTTCTTCCGCTCGACGAAATCCATCACGTCGTAGTGCGTCATGTATTCGCCGGTCTCGAGTTTCGGCTGCTCGCCCTCGCTCCATTGGCGCGTCCTGCTCCACGGCCGACTCTTGTAAATCGATTCTCCGTTCGTTCCCAACCAGTGCCCCATCTCGCTCAAACGCTGTTGCATGATTACGGGAATCCGGCCATCGGCGGTGGGGCCGATGTCGAGCAGCAGGTTCCCCCCGCGGCTCACCAGGTCCACCAGCATCAGGATCAATTCGCGTCCCGTCCGATAGTCGTTCAGTTGCTCCGCACGGTTGTACCCATATGAGAAGCCCATACCCCGGCTCTCCTCCCATGGGTGCGAACTGCCTTCCAAACCCGCCGTGTATTCGGTGGTGTAGTAGCCGCCGTGCTTGTGGCGAGTGTCCTTGCCCCAGCGGTCGTTAATTACGACATCGTCCTTCACCGGCGACTCGTTGAACAGCCACGCCAGCAGTTCCGGCGATTTCCAATCCTCGCTCGGCATATCCCACTCGCCGTCCGAAAAAATGATCGCGGGCTTATACCGGGTCACCAGGTCCTTGAACTGCGGATGCATGTGCTCCACGACGTATCGCTTGTGATCTTTCAGCCACAGCGGGTTGAACCATTCGTAGAGCGAGTAGTAGTAGCCCATCAACAAGCCGCGCTTTCGGACAGCCGCGCTCAGATCGCCCAACAGGTCGCGCTTCGGCCCGATCACGGTAGCGTTCCATGGCCGGTGCCACGTCCGGTTCGCATCCTCGTTCGGCCACAACGCAAATCCCTCGTGGTGTTTTGAGGTCAGCACGACATATTTCGCGCCCGATTTTACGAATACATCCGCCCAGTAATCGGGGTCGAACATCTCGGCACGGAACATCGGAGCGAAGTTCTTGTACGGGAACTTCTCGCCATAGTTCTTGCGGTGAAACTGCCAGGTCAGGTTCGGCTTGCCTTCGTCCTCCGGGCCCTTACTCAAGGCATTCCAATACCATTCGGCATATTTCCCGACAGGTCCGTATGAGGGGACCGAGTATACGCCCCAGTGGATGAAAATGCCGAATCGGGCGTCTTCAAACCAGCCTGGAGTGGGACGGCTGTCGATCGATTCCCAGTTCGGTTCGTACCGCTTCTGAGCGGCGGCAGTGGAACAAAGGACAACTGCGGCGAGGAAAACGGCGGATCGAGTCATGTGGATTGTTCTTGATTGTATTCCTTTGGCGGGCGCGGAAACGAATCGGCTCTAGTCCGCACAATGCTTCTAGAATTGTCTGGACTTCAGCGCCCGAAAGGTATACAACCATTTCTACGGAGAGCCAAAGAATGCCGATTTGCCGGCACCAGAACTGTAAGTTCGCACAGGTCGCCGCGCCCACACATGCAAATCCGCGGAACCACTCATATCTGAGCCGCGGATCGTGTCTGAGCCGCGCGCGTAAGCAAGTGGGTGCCTGCGCCGATTTCTGCACCCAGGCGCCAGTCGCGTCCGTCCTCAATCGATAGAGCTACTAACCCCATGCAAGCGTACACGGACGTTCTGCTTCGAATTCGGGGCGCGAGCGACACTGCGGGCTCGCGGTATCCGATCGAGGCTCAGATCGACGGCTCGGGATCCTGGCGTGGCGAGTCGGTGTTCGATTTCGACAAGCTCGACCCGGGCCGCCAGACCGGCGAGGAGTACGGAACGATGTTGGGATTGCAGTTGCTGAACCCGAGCATCGCCCGCGCTCTGGAACAAGCCGGTGCCGGGCAAGGTAAACGGGTTCGCGTGCGCCTGCTGGTGGACGAAGAAGTCTCTGCGCCGCATTGGATCCGCTGGGAACGCATGTACCTGCGCATCGGTGCCGCCCCGTGGCCGATTGCGATTTCCCCCGAGGTGCCGTTTTCCCGCTATATCCCAGATGAACGGCCGGATTCGGATCCGCCCAAGGATCCTCTGTTCCGTCTGCTGTTCGCAATATCGAACCCTGACGATCTGCAGGAGGCGCAGCGCATCGACGTGGAGGACGAGATCGCTAATCTGCTCGATGAATTCGGTTCGTCCGTACCCACGGCGCGCTTCCGTGTCCGGATCCTGCCCGGCCGCACGAAACTCTCCGACGGGCTAGTCCAGCGCCTCAAGGATGCCCATTGGGACTTGGCGGACGGCAACACGTCGCTCGAAAATGTTTCTAAGTGGCTGCATCGCGATGGCGGCTGTCACGCGCTGCACATCCTCTGTCACGGGAATTTCAGCGCCGGCACCCGTGTCGGTGTCCTGTTTCTCGAAAATAGCGATGGCGCTACCGACGTCGTCAAGGATTTCGATCTGCAGAGCTGGATCCATCCCAAACTGCAGTTGATGCTATTCCAGGCCTGCCGGACCGCCGCGCTCGTACCTGAAGGGGAGCCGCCTTTTGCGGGCATCGCTCCCAGGATGGTGAAGTGTGGCGTTCCAGCCGTGATCGCCATGCAGGATTACGTCCTGATGTCCGACGCGCGCCGGTTCGCCGGTGCCTTCTACCGGGGATTGCTGCGGGATGGCTTCGTTGACGCCGCGGTGAACGAAGGGCGACAGGCGATGTTGAGCTCCGAGGACACCATCGCCTACTCGATCCCGGCGCTGTTCATGCGTGTGAAAGGCGGCCGGTTGTGGAGCCCCGATCCGGTGCGGGAGGACGTCTGGAAGACGCTCGAGCGTCTCGGGCCTTTACCGCCCGCGCTGCCGCTGAAGGTCGTCCGGCATGGACGCGGGTTGGACTACGACCCCGTCCGCGGTCCGGAGGGGCCGCTGTCGGAGATCGGAACGGCCACTGCCGACTCGCTCGATACGCAGTGGCTCACCTGCCTCACCGGTCCGCCCGGCTTCGACAAGACGGCCCAACTGCATACCCAATTTCAGCGGCTTGCTGAACGATACCTCAACGGCGATGAAGAAACGGCGCCCATACTGCTTGGCATCAGCGAACTCGCCCAATGGAGCCGGTTTCGCTCAGGCCCGATTCCTGGCGACCTCCGCGGCAACCTGCAAGTCGTATCGACCAGCGGGACCGTTCCGCCCGAATTCGGTAGCCGTAAGTTCCGGTTCCTTGTGGAAGCGGATCAGGACCTTTCGGACGAGGCGCAGGATCAGGCGATCGGGACTCTGCTGCGCCTGCTGAACGTGTTCGCCGGAAGTCAGGCGCTCATCATATATGGCGAGACAGCGATCCCGCGCCTGCGCGAGCGCCTTGCCGCCACCGGACAGTTGCGGGACGACGCCTTGTTATCGAGCGTCCAGGTGCTCGTCGTACGCCCGATGGACTGGCCGGAACTGCGGCGCTTTCTGATCGCGCAAGGCGAGTCGGTTCTCGCCGATGCCATCGAGGAGCGTCAACTTTCGGATCTCGCCAGCGCGCCCTGGGTTCTCGCGCGGCTTCGCGAATTCGCACACCTCGGACGATTCGCCGTCAGCCGTGCCGATGCCGTCGCCCTCATCACGTCGTCGTACCTCGTGCGCTTCGACACGCGCCGGGCGCCCCGCAGTTGCGCTGAGCAGGCGCTCGAGAAGATCGCCTGGCGTGTGCAGACCGAGCGCCGCCGCAGTCTCGACAACGATTCGTTGATTGCCATACTCGCCGAAGTGCGGGATCGTCGCGACTTCCGGCTCGGCGAGCTGCTCGACGAACTTTTCCACTGCCAGATCCTCGCCCCCAGCGGCGAGGAGGCCGTACGCTTCAGCTACTCGGCAATGCAGTCGTTCTTTGTCGCACGCTACATCCAGAACTCGGCGCGGAAGATGCCTCTGCTCGAAGACATCACTGCCACACTCGGGCGCTACAGCCGCATGCGGCAATGGGAGCACGTGCTGATTATCCTCGCTGGATTGCAGCAGACGCTCGACGAACGTATCCGCCTGCTGCAGGTGATGCTCGCAGGCTCGAGTCTTGCCGAAGGCGAGCAGGGATTCCTGGCCGTACGGATGTACATGGAGATGGCCGACTTCCATCTCGATCCCAAAACTCGTGAAATAGTGCGGCAATTCGATCGCAGCCTCATGGAACATCGGATAGTGCGGCAGATCCTCGATACATTGATCTGGCGCTCCCGGCCCGACCTTCCCCGGCCTTATGCCGATCGGCACCAGGCTGTAGAACGGCTGGCCGAAATGAGGCACCCGGAGGCCATTCGCCACCTCGCCTCGCTGGCCGTCGATCAGTTCTACCCACCAGAAATCACGGCCGCCGGAGAGGCTCAGCCCGGCGGCGCGCAAAACCAGCGGCCCCGCGCGAAGAAGTTCGACAATTCCGGCATCCGGCTCATCGCTGTGAACGGCCTGCTGCTTCAGGCTGACGAGACGTTTCAGTTCGTGCAGCAGGAGCGCCCGGAATTCAAGCCGATTATCGATGCCTGGGCACGCATGCTCGACCACGACATCGCGCCGATGGTCGAAATCCTGGATCGCAACGATCCGGCGCTGTCTCCGGTTGCCGCGTTTGCTCTCGCGCAAGCGGGTATGGACATCGGGGGCCCACCGCTGCTTTCGGTGTTTTTCCGCGTTCAGAACGGTGGCACCGCGCCCGACCAGGAAATACTGTGGGCCATCGCCGAGGTGCTCTCCCGGCAGGAAGCCCAATGGACCTACGAGAAGGTTGTGCGATGGTGGCTCGACACCAATCCAAAACCCGATCGCCGTTTATGCTACATCATCCAGAAACTCGGACAGGCGCCGCCCGACAGCGGCATCCTCGAGTATCTCGATGCATGCCTGAAAGGCCAGGAGTTCGAAGCGCAGGATCGTGCCCTTCGCGCCTACTCCAAGCTGAACGATCCGGTCTCGGTCAAATGGCTGATCCCACTCTGTCATCAAATCGTTCAAGGCGATTGGAACGGCGTCGTGGCTTCGGGGCATTTCGGGTTCAAGGAGCCTCCCAGCGCTTCTGAAGCCTGGCGGCTTCAAATGGCCGCGCTGGAAGTCCTGCGCGACATCGGAGACTGGAATTCTACTGAGGTCATCCGCGACGCGCGTTGGAAAATGCATCCCTTGCTTTCCCAGCTCAGCTTTCAGGTCGCCGAAGAAATCTATTGGCGGCTTTCCGGCGGACTTGCGCGAGAAAGTTTCGCGGCATCCGCGTCAGTTTCGTGAAGGAGTCTGTAACAGGAGGAGTCAACTATGCCGTTTCATACTATTCCTGGCCTCGGCCTCGAATATGCATTGATCAGTTTCGATGCCAACGGAAAAGAGATAACGAACGACCCGGCCGGGGGCACGTTCAGCAAGGCGCTCGTCGAGAAGGCCCGGCAGGAACAGCCCACCAACATCTTCTTCTTCAGCCACGGCTGGAAGGGCGACTTCCCCGCGGCCGTCGACCAATACGACCGGTGGATCGGCGCCATGTGGAAGCTCGAAGAGGACCGCAAGGCCTTGGGGCCGAATGCAAAGCCGATGTTCATTGGGCTGCATTGGCCGAGCATGCCCTGGGGCGACGAAAAACTTCCGGGTGGCGCGAGCTTCGCTGAATCCGTTGCAACCCCCGATTTGGACGCGATGTTCGAACCGACCGTCCAACACTTCGGCGACAAGCCGGGGGTACGCGATGCGCTCCAGGTGATCTTCAGTGCCCAGAAGGCCGACCCCGGGGCCGTATCCCTGGACGACGATGTCGACGCGGCTTATCGAAAACTCGCCGATGCAATCGGTTTCTCGGGAGGCAAGGGCGAGGGCGCCGCGCCCGACGAAGACGGCGCTCCACTCGATCCGGGCGAAGCGGTGCACGCGGACCGCGTCGCTTCGGCAGCGGTGCCGTTTGGCGGACCCAGCGGATTCTTCAAAGGCATTCTCGGCGGATTGCGCCAACTCTCCTTCTGGCTGATGAAGCACCGCGCGCGAACTGTGGGCGAGCAGGGCATGCACCAGTTCGTCGCCGCACTCCAGCAGAATTGCAACGCTCAAATTCACCTGATGGGGCACAGCTTCGGCTGCGTCGTCATATCATCGATCCTCGGCGGACCCGGCGGCAATACCAAACTGCCGCGGCCCGTTCAGTCGGTCTGTCTCATTCAGGGTGCGGTTTCGCTGTGGTCTTGGGGCGACAAGGTTTATAAGACTAATACGCCTGGATATTTCAACAAGATCATCGGCAACCGTGCCGTGGACGGACCCATCATCACCACGCAATCCATCCACGACCTGGCCGTCGCCGTCTACTATCCCGCCGCGGTTGGATTAGTCGGCGAGTCGGCGTTCGACACCGATTTCCCGGAATTCGGAGGAGTCGGCAGGTTCGGTATTCAGGGCACCAGCGTTGCGAAGCCTATAAAGATGCTCGACGAAAAAGGTGTGTACGGTTTCCAGCCCGGCGTCATCTACAACATCGAGTCCAGCGAATACATCAAAAAAATGGACGGAGCCAGCGGAGCCCACAGCGACATTGACGGTCCGCAGGTGGCGCACGCAATGTGGCAGGCCGCACTCGGCACCGTCACGGGACAACACGCATGAGCGACACAGCGGCAGCACCCATCGCCACACCGGAGATGCCGGTGCCGTTCGGAGTCGAGGCGGAGACGGGCGCCACCCGCGCTCCGCTCTCGGAGGACGACCTGGGGTTGATCTCCGGCGATCCGCAAAACGTTTTGGAACGGTCGAAAAAGGAAGCGCATCTCGCCATCGTCCCCACCGTCGACGCAAGGAACCTCGCCGACGCGGGCTGGGGAATCGTGTTTCCGTCAACCATCGATCCCGCCATCAAAACCGCCCTCCAACCGTTGATCGAGCACCGGCAAAAGCAGGCGAACGTGCCGGGGCACTTCAAGGTCTTCGAGGGCAATCGCGGAGTCAAACCGAACCAGAGCGCCGTCGATTGGCTCGACCGGCAGGGAGTCGGATTAGCCGTCGTCGATCCGGATAACGGCGTGCCTTATTACTTGATGCTGGTCGGGTCGCCGCAGCAGATCTCGTTCGAGTTCCAGTTCACGCTCGACCTGCAGTGGTGCGTGGGCCGCCTCTACTTCGAGACTCCGGCGGAATACGAAGCCTACGCACGGGCCGTGGTGGAGTACGAGACGGCGCAGTCAGTGCCGGGCAAGAAACGCGCGGTGATGTGGATGACTCGTAACCCGGGCGATACAGCCACCACGCTACTCACCAATCAGGTGGGCCGGCCGTTCATTCAGCAGGGACTGGGAACGAAGCGCGGCTTCCAACTCGCATCCTTTATGGAAGCGGCAGCCACCAAACCGCAGCTTGCCGACATCCTCCGCGGTAAAGCGAGCGACGGGCCGCCTGCGGTTCTGTTTACGGGTTCGCACGGCCTGGAATGGTCGAGCGCCGATGCCAAAGGCCAACGGGAGCGGCAGGGAGCGATTGTTACTCAGGAATGGATGCCGGGAGTGCCCGCAAAGACCGACCAGTATTTCTGCGCCGAGGACTTGCCGGCCGATGCGAACGTTCTCGGAACGATTCATTTCCAGTTCGCGTGCTTTGGCGGCGGCTGTCCGAAGGTCGACAATTACCGCACCAACCAGGACGGTTCGGCCATCCAACTTACAGGCGAAGACATGGTATCGAAATTGCCCCAGCGGATGCTCGGCAAGGGGGCGCTCGCAGTGTTTGCGCATGTAGATCGAGCCTGGAACTGGTCGTTCCAAACCGGCTCGGGTCTGCCGCAGAATCAGGTTATCCGTAGTACCCTCGATGCTTTGATGATGGGGCTGAGGGCTGGCCAGGCCGCCGATTTCTTCAACTTGCAATGGTCCACCATGGCAGCCCGTTTGGGGATGGTGCAGGGACAGCGGTCGGGACCGAATCCTCCGTCCCCGGCGTCCCTGGTAAATCTCTTTATTGCGCGGGATGACGCCCGTAATTACACTCTGTTGGGCGATCCCGCCGTGCGCCTCCGCGTGGAGGACATGCAGGCCTGACAGTACTTAGCTGCCGCGACGGTGATGGTGCGGTGTCAACCGCCATTTCGCCTCGGCAAACCGCCCGGGAACTCGCCCGTGGGTCTCAATCCCGATCCGCGGGCGAAATCCCCGGTATTATTGCCGGGTACGTTACCCGGTATTTCGGCGGGATTGGCCAGGAAGCCTGCCCGCTTTCACTGTTGGTGCCACAGGGGGTAATGCTATAATCGAGTTGAAACGCGAACGGTGTACGTTTTTAGGTGACTCCCCAAGTCCCGGAGATTCCGTGTGAAGCGCGCTGGGTCAGACGATTCCTTACGTTGCTCTTTTTGTCATAAAAGCCAGGATGTTGTTGGCAAGCTGATTTCTTCCCCCAGCGACTATCCGAGAGCTTACATTTGCGACGAGTGTATTGCTGTTTGCAATAGCATTCTCGAAGACGATCGGCACGATCAGCCTTACGGTGCCCCTCATAAACTCCCGAAACCACTGGAGTTGAAGGAGTATCTCGATCAGTACGTGATCGGGCAGGATGCCACTAAGAAGAAGCTTGCCGTTGCTGTTTATAACCATTACAAACGCATTCAGATGAACAAGCAGCGGGGCGCCGACGTGGAGCTTTCCAAGTCGAACATCCTGCTGATCGGACCCACCGGTACCGGCAAAACCTTGCTGGCGCAGACCTTGGCCCGCATACTGGATGTTCCTTTTGCGATCGTCGATGCCACCACGCTTACCGAAGCCGGCTATGTCGGTGAGGACGTGGAGAACATCATCCTGAGGCTGCTGCAGAATTCCGACTGGGACGTTCAGCGCTGCCAGCAGGGCATCATTTATATAGACGAGATCGACAAGATCGGCCGCAAGGACGAGAACCCCTCCATCACCCGAGACGTTTCCGGTGAGGGTGTTCAGCAGGCTCTGCTGAAGATCCTGGAAGGCACGGTAGCCAATGTGCCGCCGCAGGGCGGCCGCAAGCATCCGCACCAGGAGTTCACTCCGGTGGACACCACCAATATCCTTTTCATCTGTGGTGGTGCCTTCGTAGGACTCGAAAAGGTGATCTCGCGCCGTGTTGGCACCAGGACCATCGGCTTCACACCCGAGGAAGAGAACGCCAAGAAGTTGTTCTCAAGCCGGCGCGACACGTCGACGCTGGAGCACCTTCAGCCGGTTGACTTGATCCGGTTCGGGTTCATTCCCGAGTTTGTGGGCCGTCTCCCAGTGGTCGGCGTCCTCGAAGATCTGGGTAAGGATGCGTTGGTACAGATCCTGACGAAACCCAAGAACGCCATCATTCGTCAGTACCAAAAGCTCTTCGAGTTTGAAAATGTTAGACTGAAGTTTAGCGACGACGCGCTGGAGGCCGTTGCGGTACTGGCGATGGATCGGAAAGTCGGCGCGCGCGGTCTGCGGATGATCCTGGAAGATCTGATGCTGGACCTCATGTACTTTCTCCCCTCATACAAGAAGGTTCGTGAATTCTTGGTGACCAAGGAGATGGTCCTGTCGCAAAAGATCAATGTAGCGCTTCTCGAGAAGGCTGGCTGAAGCCCGGCCTTTTCGAATTGGTGAGTGGCGGGCGGCTGTGGCGACCGCTCTTCGCCACACGTTAACGCCTCTCGCCACGAGTCACTCGTCACTTTTCCATGCTTACTTCCAAAGAAAAGTCGGATACACGCCGCTTGCCGATGATGCCCATTCGGGACGTCGTCATATTTCCGTTCATGATGACGCCGTTCGTGGTAGGGCGCGAATCGAGCGTTCGCGCGCTCGAGGAGGCTCTCACTTCCGACAAGAAGATCTTCCTGGCGACTCAGCACGATGCCTCGGTCGATGAACCCCGGCCCGACGAAATCTACACGGTCGGGACCGTCGCCAATATCGTTCAGAGCCTGCGGCTACCGGACGGAAACATCAAAGTCCTGGTGGAAGGTGTCGAGCGCGGCAAGATCGTGAGCGTTGCCGAGGACGAGGGCTTTTTCAGAGCCGTCGTGAAGACGTTCCATTTCAAGGTTGACACTGGTACCCAACTCGAGGCGCTGACAACGCGCGTCACCGGGCTGTTCGAGCAATACGTCAAGCTCAGCCAGAACCTCAACTACGAAACGATGATCGCCGCAATCCGCGTGGACGAGCCTGGAAAACTCGCGGATACCGTGGGTGCGAACCTGCAGCTCACGATCGAAGAGAAGCAGGAACTGCTCGAGATCTTCGACCCCATCGACCGCCTCACTCGTGTCGCCGAAATGCTCGACATCGAGATCGAGAAGCTGAACGTCGATCGCACCATCCAGGGGCGCGTCAAGCGCCAGATGGAAAAGGCGCAAAAGGAGTATTACCTCAACGAGAAAATCAAGGCGATCCAGAAAGAACTGGGCCGCGGCGAAAAGAGCGAATTCGACGAACTGAAGCGGAAAATCGACGCCGCGGGCATGACTAAGGACGCCTATGACAAGGCGATCACGGAACTGCGCCGCCTCGAGAACATGCCGCCGATGTCCGCTGAATCCACCGTGTCGCGCAACTATCTCGACTGGCTGCTGGCGGTGCCGTGGAAGAAGAAGACCAAGGAAATCCGCGACCTGAACTACGCCCAGGAAGTGCTCGAGGCCGATCACTACGGGCTCTCGAAAATCAAGGAGCGTATTCTCGAGTTTCTGGCCGTACGCCGCCTGGTTAAGAATCCGAAGGGCTCCATCCTGATGTTCGTCGGACCTCCGGGTGTCGGCAAGACCTCGCTCGGAATGTCCATCGCCAAGGCTACGGGCCGCAAGTTCGTGCGTATGTCGCTCGGCGGCGTCCGCGACGAAGCGGAAATTCGTGGTCACCGGCGGACTTATATCGGTGCCCTGCCCGGACAAGTCATTCAGATGATGAAAAAGGCCGGCACCCGTAACCCGGTCTTCATGCTCGATGAGATCGACAAGATGTCGATGGATTTCCGAGGCGATCCATCCGCCGCTCTGCTGGAAGTCCTCGACCCCGAACAGAACTATATGTTCGTGGATCACTATCTGGATGTCGAGTACGATCTCAGCCAGGTATTCTTCATCGCTACGGCGAACGTGCTCCACACGATTCCGCCGGCGTTGCAGGACCGCATGGAAGTGATCCGCCTCTCGGGTTATACCGAACTCGAGAAGATGGAGATCGCCAAACGGTTCCTCGTTAAGAAGCAGACCGATCAGACCGGTCTCAACAAGGATCAAATCGAATTTACGGAAGAAGGCCTGCAGACGCTGATCCAGTTTTACACGCGCGAAGCCGGCGTCCGGAATCTGGAACGCGAAATCGGGAATATCTGCCGGAAAGTGGCGCGTTCGGTCGTTAATTCGATGTCCGAAGACGGTAAAAAGAAAACGCCGCCTCCGGAAAAGGCCGTCGTGCATGCCAAGAAGGTGACCGACGCCCTTGGCCCGCAGCGGTTCCGCGATCTCCAGGTAGAGAAGAACAACGAAATCGGTGCAACGGTAGGTTTGGCCTGGACAGAAGTCGGCGGCTCAATTCTTACCACTGAGGCCACCATCATGGAAGGCCGCGGCAAGCTGACCACCACCGGTAAGCTGGGCGACGTGATGCAGGAATCGGCCCATGCCGCGATGAGCTACATCCGTTCGCGCGCGCACACTCTCGGATTGTCGCGTGACTTCTACCGGCACCTGGATATCCACGTGCATGTGCCGGAAGGGGCTATTCCAAAGGACGGTCCGTCGGCCGGAATCACGATTGCGACCAGCATTTGCAGTGCGCTCACTAACATCCCGGTTCGTTCGGATGTCGCAATGACCGGGGAGATTACTGTGCGCGGGCGGGTGCTGGGAATCGGCGGCTTGAAGGAGAAGTTACTGGCGGCGCACCGGCAGGGCATTTTCAATGTCGTCCTTCCGAGGGACAACGAGAAGGATTTGCCGGACATTCCCGAGCAAATTCGCAACGATATGCAATTGCATTTCGTCGGTTCCATGGACGAGGTGCTGAAGGTGGCTCTCGAAAGAGAGGTGCAGCCGTTGCCAATGCCCGCACCCGGTACGGGCGAAGGTGCGGCGGCGCACGGTTCGGAAGACAAGGTGACTCACTAGTTGTGAGTTGTGAATTGTGAGTTAGGAGTGATCGGGTGATCGCCTGTATAGCTCACAACTCATAACTCCGAACTCGCAACTCATGGAGGCGCGGTTTATAATAAGTGCAGCCAGGCCGGATCAGTTTCCGGATGGTCCGCAAGGGGTTGAGCTTCCCGAAATTGCCTTCCTGGGAAGAAGTAACGTCGGGAAATCCAGCCTTCTGAACGCGCTCGTAAAACAGCGGGAATTGGCGTTCACGAGTTCGCGGCCGGGTTGCACGCAGCTCATCAATTTCTTCCGGATCGGTGACGATTTTATGTTTGCCGATCTGCCCGGCTATGGATTCGCACAGGTTCCCCAGCACATTAAAGCCGAGTGGAAGAAGCTGATCGACAGCTACTTGTTGCGAAGAGAATCGCTGCGGTTGTGTGTCGTTCTCTTGGACGCGCGCCGCGGTTGGATGGCAAAAGATCTGGAACTCAAGGAATGGCTCGAGTTCCACCGGCGGCCATATCTGGTGGTCGCCACGAAAGTTGACAAGCTAACGCAGAAGGAAGAACGCAACGGTTTGGCCGCAATCCGGAAACAGCATCCGGATGGCGACACCATACCGTTCTCGGCCATAACGGGCCGGGGAGTGAGGGAAATTTGGCAAGCGATCAGGAAAATCAAACCAAGCCCGCGGGTTCAGTAGAACCCACGGCGATAGACGGCGCAACCGAGGCGAAACCGCAGCCGAAGAACGCCGACGCGAAAACGGCCGAACCCAAGCCGGCCGAGGGTCGCGAGAGCCGGTCTCAGGATGGCCGTGCAGCACAGGAAGCGCGCGCCGCTGCCGAGACCAAAGCGCAGGAGGGACGCAGCAGCGGCACTACCGAGAATCGTGCCGAAGCCCGCGAGGGTACTGCTGGCGGTGGACGTGAGCAGCAGCGCGGCCACCGGCGTGGCGGCCCCCCAGGCAGTCAGCGCGAGCAGCCGAAAAACGGCACGCCCACTCTGGACCTTGTCGAGCTGAAGGATATGAGTATCCAGAAACTCAACCAGATTGCGAAAGATATGGGCGTCATCGGGACAGCCGGTCTGCGCAAACAGGAGCTCATATTCAAAATCCTTCAGATGCAGGCCGAAAAAAGCGGCCTGATTTTCTCTGAAGGCGTCCTCGAGTGCCTGCCCGACGGCTTCGGATTTCTCCGCGCGCCCGAATATAATTACCTCCCTGGGCCCGACGACGTGTACGTCTCGCCCTCACAGATCCGCCGCTTCGATCTGCGGACCGGGGACACCATCTCCGGCCAGATCCGTCCGCCGAAGGAAGGTGAACGCTATTTCGCCCTCATCAAGGTGGATGCGATCAACTTCGAGCCGCCGGAGGAAGCCCGCAACAAAATCTTCTTCGACAACCTGACGCCGCTGTATCCGCAGGAGCGTCTGCGTCTGGAGACGCTTAAAGACAACTATTCGGGCCGTGTCATGGACCTACTAACTCCGGTCGGCAAGGGACAGCGCGGCTTGATCGTCGCGGCGCCCCGTACCGGAAAGACGATGCTGCTGCAAAGCATCGCCAACTCCATCACTACCAATCATCCCGAAGTCACCCTGATCGTGCTGCTGATCGATGAACGTCCCGAAGAAGTCACCGACATGCAGCGTTCGGTGAAGGGCGAAGTGATCAGTTCCACCTTCGACGAACCGGCCTCGCGTCACGTTCAGGTGGCCGAGATGGTGATCGAGAAAGCGAAGCGACTTGTCGAGCACAAGCGCGACGTCGTCATTCTGCTGGATTCCATCACACGTCTCGCACGCGCTTACAACACGGTGGTGCCGCCTTCCGGCAAGGTGCTCTCGGGCGGCGTCGATTCGAACGCGCTGCAGCGCCCGAAACGCTTTTTCGGCGCGGCCCGCAACATCGAAGAGGGCGGTTCGCTCACCATCATCGCCTCCGCGCTGATCGACACCGGCAGCCGCATGGACGACGTGATCTTCGAAGAGTTCAAAGGCACGGGCAACATGGAAGTCCATCTCGACCGCAAGTTGATGGACAAGCGCGTATTCCCGGCCATCGACATCAGCAAGAGCGGCACGCGAAAAGAAGAACTCCTGCTGCCCAAGGAAGAACTCAACCGCGTCTGGGTTCTTCGCAAAGTGCTGAACCCGCTATCCCCTGTGGAAAGCATGGAACTCCTGCTCGACAAACTGAACCGTACCCGCAGTAACTCCGAGTTCCTCGCCGCCATGAGCGGTTGATCTCAAAGCGGCCGCTTACGCACACCTACAGGCGCTTATAAAACGTATTCGTGTTCATTCGCGGCCATAACTCTCCAGCCCTGTAGTATATACTCCAGATATGGAGTCCGCTCGCCGCCGGCCCGCCTCACCCCGCACAATCGTCCCCGTTCCTGCCGACAAGCGCCGTGACCCGGCAGTCCGCCGCAAAATGTCCGGCCCGGCCATGCGAACATTTTGGAACGTAGCCGCCGCTTGGGACCTCAGTGCCGAAGAACAGCGCGCCCTGCTCGGATGGCCGCCGGAATCCACCTTCTATAAGTACAAATCGGGTGACGTCGGCACGTTGTCTTACGACACTCTGATCCGCATCTCGCTTATCCTCGCGATTTACAAGGACCTCGCGATCCTTTACCCGGATGACGAACTCGCTTCCCGGTGGGTGCGCCTCCCCAATTCGAATCCGCTCTTCGGAGGACGGCCAGCCCTCGCGCTGATGACGGAAGCGGGTATCGACGGACTCTATCAGGTTCGCCGTCTGCTCGATGCGCGGCGAGGCGGTTGGAATTGATACCGCCTGTCACCCACATCCACCTCGAGAACACTTGCCGCCTCATTCCGAGCCGTTACCCTTCCACCGGCATTCTCGATCAGGTCGCCTCACCCGCCGACCTCCCTTATATATTCGAACTCGAAAGCTGGACGAACGACCGGATTTCCTCTGAGCTAGGCATCCTGCACCATCTGCCCGAGGACGAGTGGGTTATCGGAAAGCCAATGGCGAGCGTCGTCATGGCGGCGTTCTGTCACCCCCGGCCGGCAGGCGGACGCTTCAACACCGGCGAGCGGGGGGCTTGGTATGCGGGCCTGGAACTGGAGACGGCCCACGCCGAAATCGTGTATCACCGGGGGAAAGAACTCGCCGAGGTCGGTGTGCTGGAAGCCCGGCTAGAGATGCGTCTCTACCTGGCCGATTTCGACGCCGCCTTTCACGACGTCCGTACGCGATCTTCCCGGAATGCACCCTTCCACGATCCTCTCAGCTACCAAAAATCCCAGGCGCTCGCGCGCGAGTTGCTCGATTTGAAATCGAATGGGGTTCTCTATCGAAGCGTGCGTCACCGGGGAGGAATCTGCATCGCGTGCTTCCGCCCGGCACTCGTATTGAATGTTCGCGCCGATTCCTACTTCGAGTATCGGTGGCACGGCCGGGGGGCTCCGCAAATCCGCCAACTCGCCGGGTCATAATCGTGAGACGGATGCGATTCGCGATTATTCTCCTTGCGTTTGCGGTGGAACTCGCCGCCGCGCCGCTGCTCGTCCTCTCCGTTGATGGCCTCGACTACCGCTATCTTCGCGATGCGGACCGGCTGGGATTGAAGATTCCGAACCTTCGAAAGCTGCTGCGGGAAGGTTCGGTTGCCGCTGGAGTCATCGGTGTTTGGCCTACCGTAACCTGGCCTTCCCATACGACTCTGATCACAGGAGTCCGTCCGGATCAACACGGAATCCTCGCCAATCGACGGCCCAAATCGGAGGGCGGTGAAAATTACTGGAGCGCATCGCTTTTGAAAGCGCGAACGCTCTGGCAGATCGCGCACGATGAACATCGTACGGTCGCCGCCATCACGTGGCCGGTCACTGTCGACACCACCATCGACTATGTATTGCCCGAGTACTTTCGAAAGCGCAGCGGCGGTGGAATGGATCTTGCATCCATCGCAATGAAAGGAACTCCCGGCCTCGTCGCCGCAATCACCGGCATGTTCCCGTCTTTCCCGCGCGAATTCGTTGACGACCGCGCCCGCGCCCTGGCAACGATTTACCTCCTCAAGGAGAAGCACCCCGGTCTGTTGCTCGTTCATTTCGTCGATCATGATGCGGAGGCGCACGAAAATGGCCCGTTCTCGCGCGCGGCAAACGCAACCGTCGAGTACACCGATGAACTGATCGGCGCTATTCTCGCTGCGCTTCCGGGCGACTATGTCGTTGCCCTCGTTTCCGATCACGGCTTCGAGCGCGTGGACCGCATTGTAAATATACCGGCCTTGATGAAGCGTGACGCAGTCGCGGGCGACGTGCAGACGATGGGCGGCATCGTACTCAGCCGTTCGCAATCGTCCACCGAATGGCTGCAGCGACTCGCGAAGGACACCGCGTCGGGAATCGGCCGCGAGATCCCACCATCCGAACTGCGCGAGCACGCACCCGAACTCAGCGGCGCCGCGTTCGAACCGGCTCCGCACAACATGTTCGGAACAGCGCCGGCAGAAGCCTACTCCAAACCGCAGGAGACGGGGAATCACGGCTTCTGGCCGGAGCGCGAAGATTACCGTTCCGTCTTCCTGCTGTGGGGCGCCGGCGTGCGCCCGGAAAGACAACCCGAAATGAAAATGGTTTCGATATTCGCACGGCTGCGCGCCGTCATGCAGTAGCACCTTTCCTACGCTTGAGAGATTGCCTCGTGCCGCGCCAGCGCTCGAAACGCGATCATCAGCCCCGGATGATGCACCGCGCGCAACGCCCGTTCGAGAAGGCGAAACCCGAGCGGCGCCTGCCCGAAGCACAACGCGGACAACGGCCGGTCGCGGCCATCGTCGCACGTGTAGAAAACGCGATCGCTCCACTTGACCCACCCGCGCCCGTGATTCTCGTGATCGGCCAGAATGTCCTGCACGCTCTGAAGAATCCTCGCCGCAAACGGTTCGAAGTATTGCTTTCGCACCAGGACCCTGCTCGCGCCGCCACGCACCTCCTCGGCAAACTCCGAAATACTGCCCGCGTTGGTGAGGTTGAGCACCGTATTCGCTTCCAGGCCGTGGCGGTCACCGCCGGAGATCAGCGCGATTCCGATTTCTTCACCCATCCGCACGACTTCCCGATTCTCCTTCCACGGCCGCAGGCCATTGAATTCGACGGCGTGCAAGTACGGCCGGAAACGCTGGCAAAATTCCGTCGCGAGTGTTCGATGTGCCTCTGCCCCGATCTTGTTTTCGTCCCAACAGGGATGATTGAAGATCACTAGGGTCGAGAGATCGCTCGCAACCTGCTCCAATAACTGCGAGAGCCGCTGGTCGATCGGATTGGCGGTATACGCGGCCAGTTCTCCCATGGTCTGTCGCGCCCGCTCCGCGGGGATGTTGTGCAGACCGAGGTGGAAGAATGTGTTCCGGTACGGCACGGTCCACTCAACCGACACCGGCAGATCCCGAAACTGTTCCAGAACGCGCAGCGAAAGCGCGGCCTCCATGGTGTCGTGATCGCTCAACGAAACGATTGCGCTCATTCCCAATCGCTCCTCGATTTGAGCGCGTTCCAGTTCCCATGCGTCGCGCTCCGCCAGCGGCGGCGTCCAGTAAGCGCGGGTCAGGTCGGGTGCCCGCGAAAGCAGCGTGTTGGCGCGCGGGACGCGACAGATGAACGACAGCGGTTCATGGGAGTGCAGCGTGTGGCTGTGCAGTGACACTCCCGTCGCGAATCCGGTAACTCCTTGGTCCGGTTCGAAGTGAAGCCTTGTCCCCATGCTTCGAGCATCCGTTGTAACCGTTGAACAGTTCATTGCCCGACTGTGAGAATCGTGTGAATACAAAACAAAATCGTCCGTGGATGTTTCGCCCGATGCTCCCGGCATGGGAATAAGTGCACGACCAACCGGCATATGTGCAGCAGGGAACAGCCGGCGCAACCAGATCGTTTCGGCAAAGTAATTGTCGCGAAACGCTGGCGCGGCATATTCGTTCTCGACAGGTGCAAATTGTATGAACTCGCTGCCGACCGCCGCTGCCCCCTCCGAAGCGGAACCGCTTCCGCTCATTACTTCCGTCGAAAAGCAGTTTGTCCATCAGGCAGGCTTCGCGCTGCCCCGCCCGTTTCTGAAATGGTTGACCGGACTCGATCACACCGAGCGGGTCTGGCAGCAGGCAAGTCGAATGTCCGGGGGCTGCATATTCGATCGCCTGTTGTCTGCCATCGAAGCGGAATACCGGTGCGCCGCCACAGACCTGGAACGGGTGCCGCAATCCGGCCCCGCCATTCTGATTTCGAATCATCCCTTCGGATTGCTTGACGGCCTCATCGTGGCCTCGCTCGTGAATCGACGCCGGTCCGATTTTCGTGTTCTTGCAAACGCGCTGCTCGCATCCATTCCGGAAGTGAATCAATATGTCATTCCGGTGAACGTGCTCTCTCGCGAAGTGAACTCCAACGGCCAAGCGCTCAGGGCGGCACTACGGTGGGTGCAAGCGGGCGGCGCGCTGATCATATTTCCAGCCGGGGAAGTTGCATCCCCGCACGGAATGCCTCCCGCCGTTACCGACCCGGAGTGGAACGAAGGTGTCCTGCGTCTGGCAAAATCCGCCGGGGCGCCCGTGATCCCCATTCACGTTGCCGGCCGAAACAGTGCAGCTTTCCAAGCAATGGGCATGGTGCATCCGATGCTTCGGACAGCTATGCTCAACCGGGAGCTCATCAACAAACGCGGCAGCATCACCGAGGTATCGGTGGGGCATCCCATTCCGGCGAACCGCCTCAAGGAAATCGACGATGCCGAACTTACCGGGTACCTGCGCAATCGAACCTATCTCCTCGGTGAGCGCCGCGCACAAGTGCACAAACCGGTGTTCCGCAGGCCTGCCAGGATCGAAGAAGTTATCCCGGCAGTCAATCCTGAGGATGTACGGAAAGAGGTAGAATGTCTACCTCATGAGACCCTTCTGGTTCGAGGCAGCGGCTACTCGGTTTACGCCGCGTCGGCCGGCCAGATCCCGAACCTTCTTCGCGAGGTCGGCCGTCTCCGCGAGTTGACCTTCCGCGCAGCCTGCGAAGGAACCGGCCGCGCTCTCGACATCGATTCCTTCGACTCGCACTACCAGCACCTGGTGCTGTGGAACGAGCGCAAACAGGAGGTCGTCGGAGGCTATCGCTTCGCCCGCGTCGACGACACCATTCGGCGCTTCGGCGCGTGCGGCCTGTACACGCAGAGCCTCTTCGAACTTCCCCCAGAATTCCTCGAACGTGTCTCGCAGGGACTCGAGTTGGGGCGATCCTTTGTCCGGCGCGAATACCAGCGCAGCATCCATCCGCTGTACTACCTCTGGAAAGGCATCAGCGCATGGGTGGGACGCAACCCGCGGTACCGGTATCTGTTCGGCCCGGTCAGCATCAGTAACGACTATTCAAGGGCGGCCCGCGAACTGATGGTGCAATACTTCCGTGCCACGCGTTCCGGCTCGGCCGATAGGGTCCGGGCCCGGCGCCCGTTCCGGACCCGTCCCATCGGAACGCGGTTCCTCTCCGGCGTTGCGACCAACATCGATGACGTTCAGGAACTCTCGGAATTTGTCGCCGATCTCGAACTCGACGGCAAAGGAATCCCCGTACTGCTGCGCCATTACCTGGGGCTCGGCGCAGAGGTGCTGGAATTCAACGTCGACCTCCACTTCGCCAATGCGCTCGACGCCTTGATCGTCGTGGACCTTACCCGCAGTTCGCCTTCGGTTCTCGAAAAGTACATGGGTCGCGAGGTGCTCGCGAGCTATCTTGCGTTCCACGGAATAGCCTGAAACCTGATACGTTCTCTGAAGAGGATCAGAGAACGATGTTCTTCGTTCGAATTTCCGCAGCATACCTGTTACTGATCGCGGCTGCCAATGCGGACAGTATCCAGGCTTTCGGCTATCGCTGGAAAGTGCCGGCCGCATCCGACTGGGCCGTCGATGGATCCGGTAAAGACCAGTTGCTGCGCATGTTGGTCGCGCGCCCGTCCACCCAACCGCGGCGTCCTTCGCAATACGCGCTCGCAGAGACCGAGCCCTTCGAAGAAGTCACAATCGAGGCCGACGTCAAGCGCGACAAGACTTCCCTGATCTTCGTTTACGCCTGGCGTGACGAGAACCACTTCAACTATGCGCACCTGTCGGTGGACGCGCCTTCCAAGCAACCGGTGCACAACGGCATCTTCCACGTATACGGAGGCGACCGCGTGCGCATCAGCAACGAAGAAGGACCCGGCGCGCTGCCCACTCAAGAATGGACCCACGTCAAACTGGTCTACTCAGCGAAAATAGGCGAGGTTGAAGTCGAGGTCGCCGGAAAGAAGTACCCGAGCCTCCACGGAATCGATCTGAGTCTGGGCGCGGGACGCGTCGGAATCGGCTCGTTCTTCGAGACAGCTCAGTTCCGTACTGTCGTCATTCACGGTTCAACGATGCGGACCTCCTCCGGGCGATGAGATACTGCGGTAGATGACCTCCCCGGCTGCGCAGGCACAGCAACCAACCATCCGGGACGTCCTCAGGATCCCGGAATTCCGGCGGCTTTGGATCGCCCAGTTCGTCAGCATCTTTGGCGACTTCGTTGCGCTGTACGCGGTGTACAGCATGGTTTCGTTCAAAATGCACGGGACCGCGCGCGAGGTCAGCCTGATCACCGTGGCGTTCTTAGTCCCGCTCGCCTTCGTAGGGCCTGTCGCCGGAGTGTTCGTTGACCGTTGGGACGTCAAGCGCACCATGATCACGAGCGACCTGATGCGCGCCGGCTTGGCGTCGCTGTTGATCTTCGCTTCGTCGCTCTGGCACATTTACTTAATCCTCCTGGCTCTCAGTACATTGTCGAGTTTCTTCCTTCCGGCCCAGAGCGTGACGACGCCGCTCATCGTTCCTCGCGACGCGCTGCTGAGTGCCAGCGCGGCGATGCAGCAGTCGATGCAGGTGGTGCGCATCGTCAGCCCGATCTTTGCAGGCGCAATGGTCGGTTATCTGGGCGTCAACGTCTGCTATTACCTGGACAGCGCGAGCTTCCTCTTCTCGGCTGTCATGATCGGCACCATCGTCATCTCGCCGGACCGGCCGCACCTGAACCAAAAGCTTGTATCCGCTGTATCGGACCTCTTCTCGGGGATGCGGTTTATCTTTTCGAACGCAGTGGTCGGCTTCGTGATCGTGTCGATTGCGGCGGGAACCTTCGCCACCGCGTGCTTCAGCGCGTTGATCGCCGTGTACGTGAGGGATATCCTGCACTCCGATGCGTACCTGTTCGGGATTCTCGGATCGTTGGTAGGCGCGGGCATGTTGCTCGGAGGAGCGTTCATGACCGGGATCGCCAGGCGATCGAACAAAAAGGAGTACATGGTCAGCGGAGGCATGATCGGGACCGGCGCGTTCATCCTGCTGATTGCCGCGACCGGAACACGCCCTATAACCATGGCCGCCTGTGTGGCGATTGGCGTCGCTACGTCGTTCGTGATCATTCCGGCGACGGCGCTGATGCAGATCGAAACTCCGCACGAACTCCGCGGACGGGTCAGCAGCAGTTCTGTGTCGCTGATCGCAGTGTCGCAGGGAATCGCACTGCTGTTCGCCGGCGACATCGCATCGAGAGTCGGAATCGTGCCGGTGTACTTTGCGGCCGGGGTGATGCTGTTGTTGGTGGGCATGGCGGGTTATTATCGCCTACGCCGTCTCTGAACCGGCCGCAACTTCGAACGTCAGGCGCGCCTGCCCGAGCACGATTTCATCACCATTTCGCAGTTGCACTCCCTTGCTCAATCCGCGCGGGACGGAGATCGGCAAACCGTCGCGCAACACTGTGGTGCCTTGCGCGCTGCGATCGTCGAACAGCCGGTAATGCTGGGCGTCCGCATCGTATTCAAGATGAGCGTGGGTCCTGGAGACCGAAGCGTTCGGCGCCGCCGACGATTCGACAAACGCAATATCGTTCCGGCGAATGAACCGCTGATGTCCATCGACGACGTCGGTCAGACGCCCAAGGTTGATGCGTGGCTTGCGGAATGAGTATTCGTCCCGCTCTGCCCGGCCGTGGACGACCTTCAGCCAAACGGTAGGAAGCGTAGCGGCGCCAGCGGGCCTCACCGGTTCGGCCGATTGATAGGAGATGTCGAAGCCCCGAGCCGCAATGTCCTCCGGCAGTTCCTCCGCGAGCACGACATCGACATGGAAGTTCTCCGGAAGTGCGATGCGCTCGTCTTGGAGGCGCCCTCGAATGTCGTTCGCCAGTGCATCCGCCTCGATAAACGCCAACTCGTAGGAGCGGCGGCGGGTAAAATCCGGCAGCAGGATGCCGACGGTCAGGTGCGGATACGCGAAGGTCCGGCGACCCCGCGGCAGCGTTTCGATGCGAGAGGCCACTTCATCGAGGATCGCGCGATGCACTTCCACCAACTCGCGTTTCTGTCCCTGGGCTTCGGGCCCGCGAAACAGCGCACGCAACTTATCGTCGATCAGTCGTTCAAATTCGTGCAGGCGGCTCATTGGCTCCTCTCGAACAATCCCAACTGCTTGGCCACGGTCATCAGTTCGCCTGCGAGCGGGGCTGCAGCGCTGCCTCCATACCGGCCATTCTCGATGAGCACCGAAAATGCCAGCGGGCGTTTGCCTCCATACGGCGCATATCCAATGAACCACGCATGTGAGGGTTTGTTCTCCAATTCGGCGGTACCGGTTTTGCCTGCGATCTCGACGCTCGATTGCGCCGCGCGGCCGGTTCCCGAGGTCACGACGCCCCGCATGAAACCTCCGATCTCAGACGCGAGTTCGGGCGACAACACGGCGTGTGGCGCTTCAAGCCGGGAGTTGTTCCCATCGGTCACCCAGCGCCCGTACGGCATCGATCCTTTGTTGGCGATGGTGGCCGCGACACGCGCCATCTGAAGGGGTGATGCGACGACCTGGCCTTGACCGTAGGAGGCTTGTGGAATCGCGTTCCGAAGTGTCTTCGCGTTTGCCGGCGAGGCGACCGAGATGCCCAGCAGGTTCGAGGTTTCAAGCAGTGCGTCCGGACCAACCTGATAGGTGCCCAATTGTGCGAAGTAGGCATTGCAGGACGCGATCAGTCCCTGGCGCATCGAGATGATTCCGTGTGGCGCGTGATCCATGACGTCGTCGCGGATGGGCCGCGACCAGCCGGGGATGTAGTTGCCGACGCGTCCATCCGGAAGGCGCTTGCACTCGAACTTTTGATCGGCGTTCTTCGGGTCCTTACGCAACGCGGCGATGGCGGTCACGACCTTGAACGACGAGCCGGGAGGGTATAGCCCATAGCGGGCGCGATCGAGCATCGTATCGTCGGCATCGGGAGCGGTGAGGTGCGGCGGCATTTGCTCCGGCCAGGGATAACTCACCGAAGCGAGTATGTCGCCGTTGGCCGGATCCATGACGACTAGGGCGCCCTTGGTTCGCCCGAGTTTCTTCAACTGCTTCTCGAGCAGATCGGCTGCGCGAACCTGCAGGCGCGCGTCGATCGACATGTGCAGTGACCGGTCGCGCTCGCGGATCTTCTTCACCTGCGGGTTGTCGGGTTCGTAGCGATGGCGCAGAAGCGGCACGAGTTCGCGGAAGTCGTAGCGCACGGTATAGGTTGGCTTGCCGGTGCGCGGATCGGGCACTTCCACGACAACAGCGCGGTCGTCGTATCCCTGGAGCGCGATGCTGAAGTCGCGTTCGGCGTACGAACTGTTGCGAGCGCCCCAATTGGCGCGGCTGCGAAGATCGCCCAACAAGTGCACGGCAACGCCGCCCAACGGATAGAAACGCGCATCGGCGGGTTCTTCGGCCGGGAGCGCGACGCCCGCGCGGGTGTAGGCATCGCGGAACTTTGCGATCTCCTGCCAGTCGCTCGAAGCGAGCGGCAGTCCGTTGCGATCGTAGATGGTCCCGCGAGGAATGCTGCGTGCGATTTCGAGCAGCCGCGGGTTGTATTGAAATCGGCGGAGGCCATCAGCCTGGAGCGTCAAAGCGCCACGCCCGAGAGTCGCGTCGGCTCGGGCCACCTGAATGTATCCGGCTTTCGCAAGCAGCACCGCGCCGAATGCGGCCAGCAGAATCGCGACTGCTCGGGTGGCCGACCGGAACGGCAGCGTGTGCTCGTCCTCCTTGGCGCGATCTCGCGCGAGTGCCATCAGCGCGCCGAAGATAGCGAAGTTGGTGATCAATGCGGTCCGGCCGAAGCTGAGGAACGGCAGCACGACACCCGACAACGGCAGAACGTCGAGTACGCCGCCGGCGATGAGCGAGACCTGTAACGCGACAGCCAGCGTCAGGCCTAAGGCAAGGAAGAACGCGTAATCCGTTCGCGAGCGCATCGCTGTCCGGAAACCGAACCAGATCAGGGCACCGTACAGCAGAAATACCGCGAGGACACCGATGAAGCCCCACTCTTCGCCGAGCACCGCCAGGATGAGATCGGTGTGAGCGGCGGGCATGATCTCCGGCGTGCCGAGCCCAAGACCGCTGCCGAAGAGGCCGCCCGTAGCCATACCCCAGAGTGCGTGCACCACCTGTTCTCCGCCTCTAACGGCGTTGTTCCAGGGCGTCAGCCACATGGCGACGCGGCCTGCGACGGTGCGTGGGAACCCGAGCAGATAACCGCCGGCGAAGCCTGCGAGGATGAGGGCAAAGCCGGCCGTCGCGAAGAGATACCGGTCGCGCGCCACGGCATAGAGCGCCAGGAAGAGGGCGGCAATCAACAGTGCCGGACCGAGGTCGCGCTGCAAATAGAAGAACGCGAGTGAAGCGAGGACGCCGATCAGAACCGGCATCAGATACTCGAGCCGGGGTACTTCCACCCATTTCGAGACTTTCGTGAGATTCGTCCGCTCTTCGCGCAGCATTCGAAGGAACTGCCAGCGGTTGGCGAAGTAACCGGCGAGGAACAGAACGATGAAGATGCGGATGAGTTCGGCGGGCTGAAATCCGAGCAGGTTCACTTTGGCGTCGCTGCCGGTGGGGCCGTTGCCGAAGAGGATCAAGGCCGCCGACATGGCGAAGGCAGCGATGAGCCACACGTAGGTGAGGCGCCCGGCCAATTTCCGCAGATCGAGAGTGCTGACCGCCGCGAGCGCAATGCAGCCGAGTCCGACGCCTTGTACGAAATCCGAAAAGGCGAGCGTGTCTCGCATCGGATCGCGCAGCGTGATCATCAGGACCAAGCCGATGCCGCAGAGCATGTGGATCGCGGGCAGTACGAACGAGAGTCCCTGCACGCGCCGCACGGTCCAGAAGACGTGTACTGCATAGAACACGGCGAAGAAGATGACGGACCAGAGGATGAGGCTTCGGCGGTATTGGCTGAGATCGCGGACGACGAAGAACGGTTTGATGTGACTGAGTTCGGTGCCCGTGAGGAGGCCAACGGAATCGTCAGGGCCCAGATCGCGCGAGCGTGCCTGGAGCTCCGTCAGCCCGCGCGTGGAGCGAACTTCGTGGACGGGAACACGGATGCGGCCGAGCGCACCGACATTCGGAAGTTCGGATGCGTCGCGGACACGCTCGAAGATTTTGCGCGCGGCGAATTGCCGTTCGCCCGGCGTGGGGATTGCGGTGAGATACGGCAGCAGCGCTTCCCGATGATCGACCTGCGTCAGGTTCAGCGGCGGTTTGGAGGGAGTCTCGATGCGCGCTGTGCGTCCCATGAACGTAAGCACGATGGCGCCGCCGACCAAGAGCGACGCCGCCAGCAACATGACGAGTTCAGCCGTACGCCAACGCATCGGCTGAAATTGAATAGAAACGCCGGTTCGGTCGCGCTCGGCTGCGGTACTTCTGGTTACGGCCAAGTTAGTGCTCCTGATGCGGCAGGTCGATGGGCGGAGCCGCCTTCATCAACTCCTGCCGCTGCAGCGCCTCGAAGGTCCGCCGCAGGTTCGGCGCCGATCCTCCCCAGGGCACGATGCTTTCGTAGAGTGTGCGGGCGTGCTGAAGATCCCGGTAAGCGAGGTCAAGATAGCGATCCTTTTCCGCCTGTGTCATGGCGCTGGAGGCTTCGCGCAGTTCGCGTTCCCCTCGCTCGCGATATCCGTCGCCGAGCAGGGCCGTTTCGCGTTTGCCGATTTCATGCCCGCGCTTCTCCGCTTCCTTCAGAGCTATCTCGGCGCGTTCGACGTCGTGCATCGAATAGACGAAAAGACGCGAGAGGCCCATCCACGGGTCGGGCGATTTCGGCTGCAGTTGTGCGGCCTCATCGAACTTCTCCCGCGCTTCCTGCAGCAGGCGCGCATCGCGCCGCGCGGTGCCGCGAATACGGCTGATGTGGCCATCGACGAGCCGCAATTCGCCGCGGATCGTCTTATCCTTCGGCATGAGTTCGAGCGCCCGAGCCACACTATTATGCGCATGCACCCAGTCGGCTTCCGTGACGTTCGGCGCATCGGAAACGCGGAATTCCGTGATGGCGTGATTGGCGTCGGCGAGCAGGCGGTTGCGCAACGACGACTGAACGCCCCACAACGTGATGCCCATGTTGGCGCGTTTGGCAAGATCCTGATACTGGTCCCATGCGGTGTCGAGTTTCTGGATCCGTTCGCTGTCAAGATCGTGCGACAACACGCGCGCGTCCTTCCAGACGAAATACTCGTGGAGCACGAAGTAACTAGTGAGCGCGGAAATCGCGACCAGGATGATCGTGCTCACACGGTCCCAACGGACGCTGCCCTTTTTTGCCGGCGGTGCGGGTTTGGATACCGGTGCTTTGGCGGGCGGGTGATTGTTCGATGGCGGAGGCTCGACCGTTCGCCCGGTCCGCCGGGTTGTTTCGAGATCTCGGGTGAGCGGGTCCGTGTCAGGCGGTTCGACGGTCTCGACGGCGGTCATCGTTCGGACGGTCGCCTCGCTATCGGTCGCGGCGGACCGCGCCATGCGGCGCGTCGCTTCAAGATCTGCGATGACGGCCAACGGCTCGTCGTTACGGAATGCGCTCAGATCGGCGGCGAACTCGCCAGCCGTGCGATAGCGAATCGCCGGGTCGGGTGCGAGCGCGCGCCGAAGAATCTGCTGCAACGGCTCGGGGCACTCTTCGGGAATCGGCCGGACCTCGCGGTATGCGCGGATCATGTGCTCGAGCTTGTGGGCAGTGTCCGCCTGAAAGTACGGACGGCGGGCTACCATCTCGAACAGCACCACCCCGACAGACCATAGATCGGAATCGATGGTGACCTCGCCGGTGCTCAGGCGTTCGGGCGAGGAATACTGCACGCTTCCGAACATGTTCTGCGTGTAGTTGCGCGTCATCGACAACGCCTTAGCGATGCCGAAATCGAGGACCTTCACTTGCCCAATGGTGGTAACCCGAATGTTGCGGGGCTTGATATCGCCGTGTACGATGCCTTGAATCTCACGGCCACCGATGGTCGTGTGGAAGTTATGGGCGTGCGCCAGAACTTCGAGGACGTCCTGGGCGATGCGTGCCGAGAACGGGTAACCGAGCCGCTCGTTGGTCGCGAGTTCGGCGAGGTCCACCCCGTCCACATACTCCATGACGATGTACAGATACTCGTCAGTCTCACCGAATTCGCAGACCGCGGTAATGCGGGGATCGAGGGCGCACAGGCGCATGTGCAGCTCCACGCCGAGGCGTTCCGCGGCGACGATCTGCAGGGTGTCGGAATCGGTCCCGCGATCGATCAACTTCAAGGCTACGCGCTGGGTGTTGGCCGTGTCGATGGCTTCATAGACCCGTCCCATTCCGCCCGCGGGCAGTTTGCGGACGACGTTGAAACGCTCGAAGGTGGAGGGCGTCACCGCGTCACCACCTTGATCTGGCGCTTCGGGTCTCGCACGCCGGGCGCGATCACATTCGTCCCCAGCAGATTGGGATCGCTGAAGAGCGGCGATACCCAGACCTGCTCCGTGCCGTTATCGCGAATGACATTGCCCGTGAGGAGCGGCTGCGCCGATCCCATGACGTGAACGCCGGGGCGGATGGCATCTTTCCGCCTGCCGTTTTCCGCAATCGTGTTGTTGCTGATGACGGGCCGTGCCGCGCCGTGAATCAGAATTCCGGTGCCGGGGTTGTTGACAATCGTGCTGGCGAGGATGACCGGCCGCGAGTTGGCGGCGATCTCGATGGCGGCATCGGTCATGCCGGTGATTTCAACATCCGTCACTTCGACACTCGAGTTGTTGATTCGAATTCCGGTCTTCCCTTCACCGTCGATACGGAATCCGGAGAACCGCGCGCGTTCGATATTGTCGGCGGTAACGGCGGTGTCCGGATACTCGATTGTGGCGCCGTGACGGCGCGCGCTGAGCAAAGCCACCTCGGGTTTCAGATGCACCGATTCGCGGTACACGCCGGGGGCGACCACCACCGTATCTCCCTCGGCAGCGAGCGCCAGCGCCTCCGAGATGGTGGCATGCCCATCGGGTCCGACTCTCCACACCAGCGGTCCGCGGACGATGCCGTGCCGGAGTTCGAGGCTGGTGCCGGTGTCGTAGAAGTACGGGCGGATCAACAGGAACAGCAAGGCCGCTACCAGCAGACCTACCAGAAAAGGCACGATCAGCGGCATGCGGCGCGGCGGAGGGGTGGTGGTTACAGGGAGAGGCGAGGCGACCGCATACTCCGGACCTTCCACCAGGACGATGGACACGTTGTCCTTACCGCCCGCATCGTTCGCGGCCTTGACGAGCGCCGCGGCTGCGGCATCGGGACGCAGCGGATGCATCTCCACGATTCGGCGGATCTGACCCGATGCCACCTGATCGCTCAATCCGTCGGAGCACAGCAGCAAGGCTGCATCGGGACGCATTCTAAACTGGACGATCTCCACGAAGTCCGCGTCGTCGGGGCTGTGCTGCTCGGTGCCGAGGTCGCGAAATACTTCGTTGCGCCGCGGATGGGCCATCGCGTCGGCTTCGCTGAGTTTCCCGGAGTCCTCGAGTTCGCCGACGGGCGAGTGATCGTGCGTGATCTTGCGAATGCTTCCCGGCTCGAGCAGATACAGCCGGGAATCGCCGACATGGCCGACCTTCACCTGGTCGTCTTCAACCAGCGCCAGCGTGACCACGCTCGCCATGCCCTTCCATTCCGGATTCTGCGCCGCGAGTGTATGGATTTCGTTATTGGCTACGGCGATGGCTTCGCGAATGCGCTCCTCGGTAGTCCCGGTCTGGCGTTGAAGACGGGCCACGATCATCTGGATGGCGGTTTCAGCGGCGCGTTCGCCGGCCGCATGTCCGCCGAGTCCGTCCGCCACGATGAACAAACCGTGCTCGGCGTCGACGAGGATCCGGTCTTCGTTCTGGCGGCGGATGCGCCCGGTGTCCGACAATCCGGCGCAATAGAGTTTCGACATCACCGGCATGGCCTTTACTCGCTCCGCCGCACAGCGACCCAACCGAGGATCAGAGCGAATATTGCGAACAGGATGACGAAGGGGATTCGCCAGTGAAACAGCGTTTGCGTCATTCGGTGGTTACCGCCTCGAACTCGATGGTAAACACGTCCGCGAGATTGATGGTTGCGCGGTCCGGCAGAGGCACCTCTACGTTCCGATCGATTTTCTCGCCCGAGGGGGAGCGCTCCATGCTGGAGGGGACCCGTTCTCCATTCACGCTGGTTCCGTACTGGCTGACGTCCTTGATCGAAAATCGGCCGCTTGCCGGATCGCGCCGGATGCGGCAATGTTCGCGCGATACATCGGCTGGCCCGTCGATCTTCAGGTCGACCCAAAACGCTTTACCGCCGCGTCCGATCACGGTTTGATCCCGCGTGACCGGGAATGTAGTCTCATTGCCCGATGGGTCACGATACCTTATATACGCAAGCACGCGGCGCTCGGTTCGCGGCAGGGCGGGTGCGTCGGAAGAATCCGGTACCGGTTCGGGTTCCGCTTCGGCAGGGCGGCGCGTGATGAAGGTGGTCTTCGCGCCCGCGCCGAAGTCAGCGCGTTCGCCGGAGCCGAGTTCCGAATAGATCTCGATGTCGCCGCGGCGAAGGCGTTCTTCCTCATCGCGGTGGAACTCGACGCTCCAATCCGGGTCGAGGATCTTGAACTGGAGTTGCGGTTTTTCCGATCCTATTCCGAGCCATTTGGTGACCGACGGCAGTGCCGAGCCCTTGTTCAGCCGGGCAAGGTGCTCGCCGAGGGCCAGTTTGGCTTCGTTCTGTACAAATTGGGTGATCGGCCGGATCTGTTCGTAGTCGTCCGGGTGGAGATAAACGTTGAAAATACAGGGAACCAGGGTCGTGTAGCGCACCTTGAACGCGCCTGCGTCGACGTTCCGAATCAGTTCCGAGATAATCTCGTCGCCCGTGATGGGGCGCGCGCCGGAGGGTTGGGACATGGCTCGGGACGTACCTTAATTCTCTATGGTAACGCCCACCCGGGGCGTGGCGGGTGCGGGATTCGCAGAGCAGGGCTTCCCGGTGATCAGGGTGGATGGCCCGGCGGGTATTTGGAGAGGCGAGTTCATAGTTGTGAGTTGTCCTGGTGGCTAGTTGCCAGTGGCCGGTGGCCAGTTAAATATTGTCGGGTGACGGGCCGGGGCCGGGTGAAAGGTCGGGGGAAGGCCTGCAGGATGGCTGCATCAGTTGCGGAGGGGCGAGGGTGGGGTCGTCCCAGGCATCGATGGGTTCGTTCTGTACTTTTTCGAATTCGGTTTTGAGCCAGTCTTCGGCGGCTTTGGCTTTGTTTTGTTTTTCCTGTTTGGCGGTCTGGGCGCGGTATTGGAGCAGTTCCTTAAGGGCTTTGGAATAAGCACGTTCGGCGGAGGCGGCGTAGCGCTCGACGCGGTTGATCAGGCCGGAGGGGTCGCTGAGATCGCGGAGGATGCGGCGGTCGGCAGAGGGTAGGGTTTCGGGTCCTTCGAGGACCCACTCGAAGGCTTCGGCTTCGAGGCGCTCGGCACGGAGTAGTTTCCAGCGGGCGTGGATCATGCGCTCGACGTAGTGGCGCTCGGTTTCGGTGGCGGGTTCGAATTCGTCGTTGAGGGCTTGGATGAGGGCGTCGAGGTCTTGCTGGGATTCGCCGGGGAGGACGACGAGGCGGTCGCTAGAGAGGCCATGGCGGGTGGCGTTGTGGGAGGAAGCGGTTTTGCCTTCCTGGGACTTGGGGCCGGTGGATCGCTGCGCGTTCCGGCGATTGGCTTGAATTTTGCGGAGGGAGCTCATGCCATCCTCACGGTAGCATTGGGGAGCGAGGAGCTCGATGGTGGGCGGTTTCGGATGTTGTTTATTTTGAATGGGTTGAATAGCTGATGGCTGTGGAAAAGTCGGTGGGAAGCTGCCCGTGGGTGGAGCCGAAAACCAGCAGGAGGTCGGGTTGGGTTGGCGGGCACAGCGGAGATGGCCGGACGTCCCTGCGATCGGCTATTGGCGGTTGGGGAGGAGGTCCGGGCTTTCGGACCGCTGAATCTAAAAGGTTTATGAGCAACTGGGATTGGGACTCGGTGACGAGTTGCCGTGGCGGCGCCGCAGGTAGTCGGGGTCGAGGTGAAAATGTAGGTCTGCGCCAATCACCCGTTGCCTCCGCGGCTCAACTTCCTGTTTGTTTACGTTTAGTTCGGTGGCGACGGGCAAACCGAGGCCGTCAGGAAGGATTAGTCCGGCGGCGCCACTCTCATCCTCGGGCGTTTTTCGTCAAGTTTCCACTGCGCGTTGCAAAGAGACTCCACGGGAGCGGTTCGGGCCCCCGCTAAAATCGGACACGTGAGCCTTCAATTGGGCGACCCCTTTGGTATGCTCAAGCAGGGCCTGAATACCGGCGTTATGGAGGACAGCCTCAATGCTGCGAACTTGGGTTCTTACGTTGTTTGTTTGTAGCTCAACTCTCGCGGGGCCGCTGAGGGACCCGAACTCTTGGGAGAATCTGAAACGGCTGGCACTAGGGAGTCGATTCAGGTAAGACAGCAAAAGGGTGAATCGCTAAAGGGCAAACTCGCTGGCGTCTCTGAAGACTCGGTTACCATCACCCGGAAGCAACAGATCATTGCCGTGCCCCGGTCGGCGGTGGCGCAGGTCCGCATCTCGGGGAAGCGGCGGACCTACTTGGTAATCGGAACCGTCACCGGAGTGGCCGCTGGAGTGGGCCTGGGTGCTGCCGGAGGCGAGAGTCTTAATCAGAGCAGCGGCGGTGATTTCGCCAATCTAAAGCCCGCGATTACGATAGGCTGCGGAGCCGCTGGAGCACTGATCGGTGCAATGGTCGGCTCATGGGTCGGCAACCGCGGAACTGTTGTTTATCGCGCGAAGTAACGTTCGCGGGCGGATCGGCGGTGGTGCGGAATAGATCCCGAAATGCGATCCCCGCGGCAAGGAGCGATTTTGCGCGCTTCGCAGGTGCCATGTGCGTTTTTGTCGCGGCTCATGACGGCCTTTGATTTCTATGCTGCGCCCTTGGTTCCGGATCGGGGTAATTGCTGATGTGACGGCGGCAGCCTTGTTCAATACTCCAGGACCTGGTTCTCTATCGTAATCCTCCGGTCCTGGCCGTCTAGATCCGGCATGGAAAAGTGGCGCATCCTTGAGCCCAAATCAACTGGCAAACACCCAACGGCCCAGGATGGCATGTTCTCAGGCTGAACGGCGGTGCGATCATGGAAGCATGCGGAAACCGCTTTTCGCATTCATTTTGGCCGCGGCCGCCCTCGCGCAGCCGAGAGCGGATGAGGCGGCCAGATTGGAATCGCAACTCGAGAACACCCCCGACGACGCGAATGCCAGATCGCAGTTGATCCGGCTTTATTTTCGCGATCCGCAGAAAACGCAGATACGGGCACAGCACATCCTCTGGTTTGTGGCACACCAGCCAGCCGCCGCCGTGCTCGACGAGCCGTCCGCCACCGTCAACGGTCCGGGCGAAGACTACGACCACCTGAAACGCGCCTGGCTGTCCAAGATCGATGACCGCGCGACGGCCTCGACCCTCTCCAAAGCCGCCAATTTCTTCCGTCCCACCGAACCGGATCGCTCGATCGCTCTCCTCGAGAAGGCCCGAGCCATGGAACCGCAGAACTGGATGTGGATCGCTCAACTCGGCCAGGTGTACGCTTTCCGTTTGAGCGGGATCACCGGCCTCAATCAGAATGGGCTGCCGGTCGCCGTCGATCCGGCAAAAGCGCAAACCAGAGAGGTGGCGGATCTGAAGGCGAAGCTCTTGGCCTCCCGCGACACGGAGCTGCTCGGAATGATCGCCGCGGCGCTCGGCGGCCAGGGCACGATCGCAGGCGCCATGACCGGCCGCGCGGACGAGACCGCGATGTTATCGGAGCGCCTGATCGCACGGGCGAAAGAAATCGATCCCCACAACTCGAAATGGGATTTCATGCTCGGCCAATCGTACGCGCATCGGGCGGAACATGCCGCCGGCGAACAGCGCGCAGAACTTGCTCGCCGCGCCTTCCAGTATTTCGAAGCCGCTCGCAAGATCGATCCTGCCGTGGCCTCTGCGGCCTTTCCTTCGCAGTACGCGCGAGTCGCGATCGAGGTGGGCGATCTGAAGGCGGCGCGCGACGCGGGCCATCGCTGCCTGTCGCAGGTTCCTTTGGTGAATGTCAAAGACGCCGGCTTGCACGAATGCAACCTGATCCTGGGTCGTGTTGCCCTCCGCGAGGGTGATACCGCGTCGGCTGTCCGCCACCTCTATGCGGCGGCCAATGTGTCGGGAGGCGGTTCGCTATCGTCGTTCGGACCGAACATGATGCTGGCCAAGGAACTCCTCGAAAAAGGACAGCGCCAGCCGGTTCTCGAATACCTGCGACTCTGCGCGAAATTCTGGTCGTATGATCGGGGCCAGATCGCACGCTGGACCGCGGAAATCAACGCGGGCAAGATCCCTGAATTCGGAGCGAACCTCATCTACTGAGGATCTATCCGCAGAGGCAGACGCGTTCTTCGGTCGTCGCCGATTCCGCCGCAAATCGGGCAGACTACGTGAGAGGAATGACGCGTGATGGCGACGTGTTTGATCCCCGCAACAACGTGCATGAATACGACCCGGACGGCCGGAGCCATAGCGTCTGGGATCATCTTGACGGTTTGTCGCCTATGCTGAGAATGGCCAGACCGGCTTGCAGAGATTGCTCCCTCCTTGGCGCAGCCTTTACCAGGAATTCTTGAGGTTCTTTCCGATTTGCTCATGCATCACGCTACTCGGACACGGTTGCCGAATCCAGGAGGCTGACGACTACCCGTTCCTAATCCGGGGCCAACTTCCGGCTTGCCGAAAACATAGACACAATCCGCAGTGCCGTCCGCGGTTTGCCGGGCACTAATCGTAATTCCATAGTTTGGAATCTTGAATTCCCGAAAGTGTGGAATAGCTGGAGTCAAGGACGACTGGCCGTATGAAAGCAGCTGTGTACGCGAAAATGACATCCGGAAAAGTTTTCCAGATCATTGACGTCGACACCCCGATTCCGAAGGACAACGGAGTCCTCCTAAAACGCTGTCCGCAGATTGCCAGCTACCTGTTCGCATACGGCGGGGGCGCCGCAGTTGGCCCGGCACTCCCCGGTTTGTGAACATGTGAACAGAGAGTGTTTCCTCCATGCCCTCCCCCAGGTATTCGCTCCGCAGTTGGATTCAGGTTCATCAACTCGGGGTGCAATTGCGCCAGCACCCGTCTAAGCTACGGATTGGGACCCCAGACTTTACGTGGTCTTAATTGAGAGAGACAAGAAGGAGTTGGTCTATGTCCAAAAGCGGTAGGGCACTTGGGCGACGTTCTTTTCTGAAACGGGGCGCCGCGGGTGTGGGCTTTGGCCTCTTTGCTGACCTTGAGGCCTATCCCCAGAATGTCAACCGGAATTCGAAGCCGTCGGAACTGAGAGTCACCGACATGCGCGTCGCCATTTGCAGAACGCCGCGTCAGGCGGGCGCGGCTGGCGGCAGCGGGAGGGCGTCGGGCAGAGGCGCGGCAGCGCTACCTCCTGTTTTTCCCGGCACGGGAGGCGCCTCAGGGGGCACGATCATTGTCCGAATAGATACCAACCAGGGAATTTCGGGTTACGGCCAGACGATTGGGGACGGTCCCCAGCCTAACTACGTGCTTATGCATAAGGCCCGGGTGGTCGGCGAGAATCCTTGCGACGTCGACAAGATCTTCCGCAAGATGAAACTGCATGGCGGGTATAACCGTCAGGGGAGCGGCGTCAACGCGATTGAGAACGCGCTCTGGGATCTGGCCGGCAAAGCTTATGGCGTGCCGATTTATCAAATGCTTGGCGGAAAATTCCGCGACAGAGTCCGCATGTACACTGAGTCTTCGGTGCGCTCGGACGACCCGAAAGTGATCGCCGCCGACTATAAGCAGCGTGTCGCCGACGGGTTTACGATGCTCAAAATGGATCTGGGTGTAGCTGCGATTCTCAAGGGCAAGCCGGGCACGATGTATGCCCCGGCAGGCTATGCCGGGGAGCTTGGGGAGAACCCTGAGAGCTACTATCAGGGATTCGAGATCAGCAACAAAGGATGTGAAATGGTAGCCGATCATGTCGCTGCGATTAAGGAGGCCATGGGCGAGGCCGCCGACGTTCCCATGGGGCACGACCATTTCGGGCACCTCACCGTGGACAGTATCATCAAGCTGGCTCGCGCGCTGGAGAGGGTCACTCCCTCGTATTTGGAAGACTGTGTCCCGTGGTTCCGGGTGGAGGAGTGGAAGAACATCACCGACTCGATCCATATACCCACCCTGACCGGCGAAGACGCCTACCTGGTGGAATCGCTCGAGCCGCTTTGCCAAGTGCGCGCAGTCGATTATATTCACCCGGATCACAATGTTATCGGCGGCTGTCTGGAATTGAAGAAGGTGGGCGACATGGCGGCCAAATATTCGGTGGGGATGATGGTCCACAGCAACGCTACCCCGATCGGTTACGCAGCCGGCGTGCACGCAATAGCCGCCACCCAGAACTTTCTCGCCATGGAATGGCACCAGCCGCAGCCGGCCTGGCACAAAAACATATGCGACAAAGGGGACCTCGTGGAAAAGGGGTACATCCCCGTTCCGACGGGGCCCGGCTTGGGCATCAATGTCAATGAAGAAGCGATTCGCGCGGTTTGCAGGCAGGGTGAGTTCTTCACCGATCCTACGGATTATTGGGATACGCAAAGCGGCGGGGACAAGAGGTATACGTAAGCAAAACCGATAAGCCTGACCCGAACAGTTTCTTCTCAAGCGGAACATGAGGCCGTTCACGTGCGCGTGAGGGGCCTCGACGGCGGTGAAACTTTGTCGTCCTGGAACGTCGGCGTCCGACTGCGTTTATTTTTATCGGCTAAGGAAAGCGGCTGCCGGGCTTGAACTCGCAGTTTAACTCGTTTTGTTGGTGCTGGAGGATGGCTTGATACGTACCGTCGTGCTGGCTTGTGAAACGAAACCTAAACTCCTCCGCGAACATCCCGCCAGTTATAGGGTCTTGAGGGGAGACGCCCAAACTTAAAAAAAGGACTCTACTGGAAGGATTATAGAACTGCGTTCCTATATAGACGGAACCGTCTGGTTCGGTGGCCTTGCACTTCGCCCTTGCAGCGTTAAGAGTGCGGCAAGATTGTTGTTATTGCATAACATGATCCAACTGCCGGTGGCTGGGAACTGCCAATCGCGACCCGAAAATTTTTGGCTATCAAATCCGCCGTTGTCGCGATTCGCCATTCGCGGACGGTTCAGAAGGTCTCGTAAATATGATTTCCGCCGCTCGGGGTCATGGATCTCAAGCGGGCGCATCAATACTGACTCCTTCATCAGGATGGTGCTATCGAACGACTCAAGCGATATCGTCACTTTCACGATGCGGTATCTTCCTTTCAGTCTTAATGCCGTTCAACAAGACTTTGGTGGCGTCGCCTCTACTCAGATCTACCAAGTCGATGAACACAGTGGCTTTAAGCAGTCCTTCAGGCGCGCATTCCCGGACCCGCACCGGAATCAATTTGCGTTGCGTGCCGGTGGGGTCGAGGGCAAGAGCTGCTGCCCATTCCGAGGCCGCGTAGGCGGAATTGAGATAGTCGGGTGAGAGGACGGCGATGGTCCGGCGCGCGTGGGCGGCGGCCTCGTGCATCTTAACGATGAAATTCGACCCCGGTGAGGAGTCCAATGCCTGAATCACCGTCGAGTAACCAGATTGTTCCAAGATGGCAGCAATCCACTCGGCCCACTCGCAATCAGCTTGGGTATAGCTGATAAAGAAGTCAGCGGTGGGTGAACTCGTTGTATTCTCTTCCTGATTCATCGGGTCCGGCCATGACCGACATGCGCTGCGCGCGATCTCAATATACGACCATTTTTTAGTAAACACGTGATCCCGGTAAGCGCGAAAATATGCGACAGCTGATGGAACAACGGGCATTTCCAAAATCCTGGCCGATACCAGCGGCTTCGAGTTCAGTTTCCCGCTTCCGTTTTTACAGACGATCATTTTAGCTACTCTATCCGCACCTGTTCCAGCACCAGCTCATTACGTTCTTGACGCGGAAGGGATCAGCACTTCAATGGACACCCAAAATCCGGCCACACATGGACACCGCGCATCGGGCCAACGAAATCGCCGTTGACAACGCAGTGGCACTGATCTCGATCAGCGCTAACGCCGGTCTTCTGGAACAGGCGAGGCCGGAGGATGCCGACGAAATGCGGGCTCGTGGCGATGGGCGAGTGTTACTCGCCCTGATCGCCTGGGAGTGCCACCGCTCGTGTCGCGCCGCATGGGATCAGCCGACGAACCAAGAGCCGAAAAAACGGAAAGAACAAGGGCGGTATGAGTTCTGGCCCGAATCACGCCCCACCCGGAAGCTATCCGGCTCCGGGAGGCTGCGCGACTTTTCGCGTGCTAGCGGTCTGCCGCAGCCGACGAGAGCTAACCTCACTCGCAAAACATGAGTTCCGGTAGTCCGGTAGTGGTTGCGGTCCCTCGTCCATAGCCGTGCCCTGCTCGCCGCAATGGCTGGCTGCAATCTACGGCGTTGTTGTGCACAGTGAGCGGTCTTTTGACCTGTGGTACTTTGGCGACTATGTCCATTACGTATTACCATGTCGATTCGTTCGCGAACGAACCGTTCGGCTGGGCACTGGCCATGGACAACAGGGAGTTGTTGTAGTGGAACCGTTTCGGATTCAGGTCGCGGATGAGGTGCTCGACGATCTGCGAGCGCGATTGCGCCGTACGCGATGGCCCGACCAGGTACCGGGCATCGGTTGGGAACAGGGGACCGAACCAGGCTGGTTGCGGCGGATCGTGTCCTACTGGGTCGATGAGTTCGACTGGCGTGCCTGGGAGCGGAGGCTCAACGCGCTGAACCACTTCACCTGGGATGGCATCCACTTTGTGCACCAGCGGGCCGCATCCGGCCGGGGTGTGCCGCTCATCCTCACGCACGGCTGGCCCAGCAGTTTCCTCGACTATCTGGACATGATGCCCATGCTCGAGGAGTTCGACGTTGTCGTGCCTTCCCTGCCCGGGTATGGATTCTCGCCGCGTCCACCCGAGGCCGGCATCAACTACCGGTACATCTCGGAGCGCTGGCACCGGCTGATGACCGAACTCGGGTATTCCCGCTATGGGGCGGGCGGCGGCGACTTCGGCTCCGGGGTATCGACGTTCCTGGCGCTGGACCATCCCGAGTCGGTGATCGGGATCCACCTCACCACCCTGGAGTCGGACCTCACTCCCAAGGTTGACGACGCAGAGCTATCCGACATGGAGCGTTCGTACCTTACGATTACCCGGAGCTGGGACTTGACGGAGCGGGGCTACAGCGCGATTCAGTCCACGAAGCCGCAGACCGTCGGCTATGGACTGAACGATTCCCCGGCGGGACTGGCCGCGTACCTGGGAGAGAAGTGGCATTCGTGGAGCGACGTGACGCCGCCCGACGACTTTCTCTGTGCCACGTTCACCCTGTACTGGGTGACGCAGACGATCACCTCGTCGATGCGCGATTATTGGGACAATCGCCGGTACCCGGCCGACCCCGCCTACGTCGGCACGCCCACGGCGTTCGGCGTCTTCGCGCACCAGATCGTTCCCGAGGGCGACCCGCCGCGCTCGTACCTGGAGCGCCTATACAATATCCAGCGCTGGACCGTCTTTCCGTACGGCGGGCATTTCGCACCGGTTGAGCAACCGGCAGCAATGGCGGGGGACCTCACTGCGTTCTTTCGTGACGTAAGCTCAGGCTTATGCCGGCGATCAGCGTTTCCTGCCTCTTCGACGGGATCGATGCGATCTTAATCGCGCGATGGCAACCAGAATTTGTTAGTGGTTGACGCCGTGGCGCGTCCCTGGAACCTGGGCCATCGCCGTTCCGCGGTCGACGGGAGGGCGGCGGCGGCGGGATAGAGCTGTCGGGGAAGGGGGAGGCGCGCGTTTTTGAGGGCGGTGTTGCGAGTGGCTGAGCTGGATCGGGTGAAGTCGGCGGCGCCGGTTTGATCGATGCTCAGCGGGGGGACCTGACGCGCGATCGAGTAAGTCGTCGAATGGTATTCGCCCGGACCCGGGGCCCGGCGCAGTGCGCCGCCGCGTTTTCAAGGAGTCCGACCGCGGGCTGCTGGGCGCCGGCCGTGCCTCTAGCTTCGTCCGGTGCGAGGAACTAGTCCTCGTCGTTGGGGTTATCGCCCAACGCGCGCAACCGATAGCAGCACCGGCCATCGTCGAGGTGTTGACGGAAGGAGTACTTGGTTCCCTTGTAGTCCGAGAGGAGTCACGGCTTCGACTCGCCCGGTATGCGCAGTAGCGTGATGCGCCTGACGCGGCCAGTGCGGGTTCTTGACGACCCGGGCAACGCGCCCTATATCGACCAATCGTTGGAATCGTTTCTGATCGATCCACTGAAGCAGTTCACCGTCGCAGTTGTAGACGGCAATGTTGCGTTCCATCGTAGTCGCCCTTGGTGGTGGATTGCGACTCCGATGGTTGGTGCTCGCTGGAGTTGTGTGGTGCTCTCGATGGCGGCGTCAGCCTACACGTCGCCTGAGTCAGGTGCGGGAGATGGTTTTGAATCGTGGCGTCCCGGCGCCACGCATTTGACTGGGGCGATTATGGCAAAACAACATTATCCCCGTCAAACGTTTTATTTCGATTGTTTTCAGCTAGAAAGGTGGGGTGCGCCGGATCTATGCAGCCTGTTCGATACTCCACCGCAAAAGAGCGGAGTCCATCAGTTGGACCAACTCGCCAGCGCCCCGGTGGTGATGCGTCGGCTGGAAACACTCGACGTAGCCAGTTTGTTTTCCAGTGCTCAGATCCCATTTGAAAAGCCCTGCTTCGGCCGTCGAGTAAAGCGATCGACCATCGCTGAAGAAACTGCCCGCGGGTCCATCGAATGCAGTCACTTCCTTCGCCCACGGCCAGTCGGCTCGCCATCGCTCGCTGGCCTTACCTGTCGCTGTAATGTCAAAAATCCGGACGCCATCTCTCATCTCGGAGTCGTCGTCTCCGATCCCGCTGAGCGCCACGGTGTCGTCAGTCAACCAGGCCACGCCATGATCCCAGTAATACTCCCGAGCACAGATCTCTCGTCTGCTTGCGCCATCTTCGGATTCCCAAACCTCCCCTGAAAGCCAGCGATCGATGCTCCAAACGGCGGGCACCCCAACCGGATGCCATACCCAGCCATCATCCAGCACATGCGCGCCGTTCAGGCTCAAATAGAGCTTCCCGTGAAAGTAGTCAAGATAATGCGCAGGTCGTTCCTCCCCCTGGCTATAGCTTGTTGGCCCCCGTGAGGTGAGCAGCCGTCCATTTGAAGGGTCAGAGATATCAAGCCGATTCCAATCCGTTCGATGGATCGCGATCGCCTGTCCCTCCCGGCAGGCAAATGCAAATGAGAAGGGCACAGTCTCGCTGCAATACTCTCCCCCATCCAACTGCATCGTGACATTGCCGGTCCGCAAGTCAATGATTCGTCCGTACCGGCCATAATCGTTCACGACAGCGGCGAACTGCCCGTTCGGTGCTGCGTGCAGGCGCGGCCCGAGCGTATGGCCGTTAAACGGATCCTGTACTGGCTCCGAAGGGATCTCAACATGAGCGATGAGTTCCGATTCTCCACCGTCGGCGGCCAAATGGAAGAGGCGGCCATCGGAGGCAAGTACCAGCCAGACGCTTCTGTTCTCGCCATTGAGAGGCGCGACATCGAGAACCCTGCCGCATTCGCCTGGAATCGCGGTTTGGTGTAGCACGCTATGACGATGACTCCTCTTCGAGTTGTTCCGCGAATCATGGTAGCAGGATTCGTCCGGAGAGCAGACCGCCGCGCAGGCCGGCAATGCTCGCCGCGATCCAGCAGGAAGCATGTGCGGTCCGATCGCGTCGCGCCGCCACAATTGCCACGAAAAATCCCTAAATGTATAGGGAGGACAGATTCTTCGTAGCACGAAGCGGACGCTCAACTACCGGAGCACCCTGGCATCGTGTCATGTCGCCGTGAACACGCGACTTTCACTGCCACGATCCGGCGTCCATCATGGCAGACCATGGGCTGTGGAAAACTGGAGTTTGGACGCCAAATGGACTCCACGTGGACTCCGATTACAGGTATGGGTTGGGGTGGTTGGCTGTAAGTCTTTGAATTATTTTGGTGGACCTGGTGAGATTCGAACTCACGACCTCTTCCATGCCATGGAAGGCAGATCAATCACTTGCGGACGCCCGCGTTGAAAACACAAGACTTGAGCGTCGGCGATTTGGACGCCATTTGGACGCCGTGACCTCTTCCATCACTTCGGGGACTCCACTGGACTCCGGAAATTGCGGGTGAGCCTGAAGCGGAGTCCACATGATGGCCGGCAGGCATTCTTTCCGGGTGGTATCTCACATGCTCTCGCGCGCACGCGGTCGCACGGGACTCTCGGATTCGCCGTAGCACGAAGAATCAAGGCCGCCTATACATATAGCGTTTTTGCGGCAGAGTGATTTATTCGGGCGCCATGCCCAACCTGATCAAGGCAGCCATTTCAGAGCTGTCACCCGTTTTAAAGCTCTCCAGGGACGCGGCCGTCATGTGTTCGCGCGTGACTCTGCACCAATCGATGACGAACCCCGCTTGGATCGCCAGTTCGCGAACGAACTCGCGCTGCGTGCGACCGTTTCCATCCCGGAAAGGATGGATTGCGTTGATCTCGCCCAGGTAATACCCGGCACGAGTAGCAAAGCTCCCGGCGTCGAGCCCTTTCAAATGGCCTTCTTCCGAAAGCTTTAGCAGCACTTCCTGCAACGCGGGTGCGATAAATATGGCGACTCCGAAAAGATGACCACCCTTTGAAATATTTACGGTTCGAAATTCGCCGGCCCACCGATATACATCCTGAAAGATATGTCGATGGATCGACCTCAAGTGCGCTACGTCGAATCGCCCTACCAAGGGCTGTTCGTCGAGCTCAATCAGGCGTGACGCCGTTGCATTGGCTTCGAAGGCGGCAAGTTGTTGGGAGTCGTGGATGTCGAGGATGTTTCGAAGGACATCAGTCCCCGGGTACGTGTATGGGTCCGAACTCTCGGGCATTCAGCGCTTGAATCTCCGCAGCCATCTCTTGGGTCGTTAGGTCGCCCGCAACATATCGATCGAATACCGTTTTGGCCGCCTCGGTCGGCTCAAGCCCCTCTAGCCTCACAGACGCCACTGCGCGTCCGACACGAGCCTGGCGCTCGGTTCGTTCTTGGTCCGTAATCGATTTGGTGATCCCGGCCATGAGTCCTTGCCCTCTCAACATTTTACCGTGGCGTGGGCTCACCAGTCTCGTTCCACGGACAATCCGGATCCGACCGGACAGATCTTTCGGACCTGATTCCGTCGCTTACGACTATTCGAGATAATAACCGATTCATGCAGGATCAGACACGGAATCAGCCGGCGCCGGTCGGTGAACGGTGGCTCTCTGTCGAGGAGATCATGGCTCATCTCGGCGTGGCCCGCGATACCGTGTACCGCTGGATCGATCAGAAAGGATTACCGGCTCATCGCCTTGGAAAATTGGGGAAATTCAAAGTCTCGGAAGTGGACGAATGGGTCAGATCCGGAGGAGCCGACGAAACCACACCCAGCAAATCCAAACACACTCAATCTCGGAGGCGCCGGCATTGACGAGCCGCGGCACCAGTAATACCGGGTCCAAGACAGGACTTTGGCCGTATACCTCCCGCCTTCAAAAGGGCGGAGCGTTGATTAGCGACATGCGGCAGTTGGTGCGCGCATGGAGCGACGCGCCTACGCAGGAACAGCGTGAGACTGGCGTTCGCGCCAACATTCTGAACAAAGGAACGAGGACTCGACTCGCAGACGTTTACCAGCGGGCATTCCTTCCACGATTCGTCGACGGTCCCATCCCCAGTGCTTGGAAACTGGTAAGGGCACTGGAGAATGCAGACGCACCAGTACAAGTCGTCCGGCCAGTATATTACTGGATCACCTCGAAGGCAGAGCCCCTTCTCGCGGACTTCTGCCGCGAGTTTATCCTCCCCCATCAGTCGCTAGTGTAGGGTCTTCGAAATAACTAGACAGGTCGTTTCTTCTGCTTTCTGGATTTGGGAGTGGTGCAACCGGGCTTAATCTGCTCCAGGGTCTGGCGGCAGCGAGTGAGTTTCTCCTGGATGGACTCGACGGTCGCGGTCCACACGAACGGTTTAGGATCCTGATTCCAGGCCGTGAGAAACGCGTCGATGGCGGCCTGAAGGTCGGCCACGCTGAGGAAGACGCCGCGACGGATAGCTTGGCTATCCAGATGGCCGAACCATCTCTCGACGAGGTTCATCCAACTGGAACTGGTGGGAACGAAGTGGGGCACGAAACGGGGATTGCGCTTCAGCCAGGCCCTTACTTTTGCGTGCTTGTGCGTCCCGTAGTTATCCATGATGAGATGCAAGGGAACGTCTCCCGGAAACTCGGCGTTGAGCCGACGTAGGAATTTCAGAAATTCCTGATGTCGGTGTCTGTGATGACATTCGCCCACGACCTTACCTTCTAGAGTCTCCAGGGCGGCGAACAGTGTAGTGGTACCGTTGCGTTTGTAGTCGTGGGTCATCGTACCGCATCGACCCTTCTTGATCGGCAAACCCGGTTGTGTGCGATCCAACGCCTGAATCTGACTCTTTTCGTCGACGCACAGGACGATCGCCTGTTGCGGTGGATTCAGATACAGTCCCACGACATCCGTCATCTTTTCAAGGAACTTCGAATCACGGGACAGCTTAAACGTTTCCGTGCGATGCGGCTGAATATTGTGAGCGCGCCAAATATTGTTGACGGTGGACTTACTGACGCCCTGACTCTCCGCCATAGTCCGGCAACTCCAATGCGTCATTCCCGGAGGTTTAGTTTGCAACGTGGCATCCACGATGCTGGCAATCTTGTCGATTTGATAGATGGGCTTTCGGCCACGACCCGGAGCGACGTCCCACAGACCGTCCAAGCCTTCGTCACCGAAGCGCTTTCGCCATAGAATCACAGTATTTCGATTGACCGAAAGCCGTTTCGCAATGGAGACATCGGACTCGCCAGCAGCGGCAGCCAGAACGATACGGCAACGCAAAGCCACCTGCTGGGGAGTGCCGTGCGCCGAAGTCCACTGCTGGAGTCTTTGGTGCTCCGCTTCGGAGATCTGACACGACCTTCCCACGCCTCTCAGGATACTGTGAACCGGATCGTACTGTCTAGTTAAGTGTTGGACACTACACTAGCATCTTCGACCGCGTGAAAGATTTTGTTTTGTAACGGAATTTGCGACGAGCAGTCCTGCGGTCGAACCGCCAGTTGATCTTAACTCGATCGCGGTTCATGCGACGGTTCCAGGCCCGGCCTTCACGGCGTAGCATGTCGAGATCGGGAATACGTCGTTTGCCGAGGCATTGTCGGGAGAACAAGCCAATTTCAATTTCCGCCTGGTTTGAGCCAGCTTCCGTGAGTAGGCGTGTAATGAACGGTGAAGCAATCTCAGATTGCGCTGCCAAGTTCGGTGCCGTACAGCTCGGTCAGAGGCTTTCTGGTGTGGCTGCGGAGATTGTCCACAACCAAATGAATCGTCTTAGCGTTGGAGTAATGAAGGACCAAGTCGGCGATGACTTGCGCGAATTCAAAACCCGATCGATCCGGTGTCGCGACAGTGAAATGCCGGCCCGCTTTAGGCTCCACAGCGCAGAAGACGTTCGCTGTTCCGCGCCGTTCATACTCACTATCTTGCCGGGCTTCCCGCCCCGGTCGAGCTGGCGAGGGGGGACGAACATCGGCATGCAGCGTGACCGGTTTCTCATCCAGGCACACCACGGGTTCGGCGGGATTATACGGCTTTTCATACACTTCCAAGACGTCTTCCATCCTGGCGATGTACTCGTCATCGAGGTCGGCGACCACCCACATTTTTTTCCCGCCACGGCTTCAAATCGTGGCTCAGCAACAGAATCCGAATTGTTTCCCTTCCCACGCGTGGAACCAATTTGCGTTTGACGGCTTCTTCCGCCACCAGGCGTACTGTCCAACGGGCGCGGCCTTCCGGTGGGCGACCGCAGACCATTGCAATCAGACGTTGCTTTTGACTGTCGTCGAGTACCTCCGCCGCGCCGGGCCTCTGCTTTTCATACAAGGCCCGCTCCAAGCCGCCCTGCTGATATCGGCGATCCACATTTCGGATAGCCTGTGCGGTGAGCGGAACCATCGCGGCGATGCGAGGCGCGGCAACACCTTTGGCCAAGTGCAGAAGTGATAAGGCACGCAACACAACCCGGACCTGTTGGACTCCGCTCCTAAGCAATTTCTTCAGTGTCTTCTGATCCCTGGAGGATACCTGAATACGCAAAGCTGGACGAGCCATGCCTAAATATGGATCAACACATTTCTGATTTAAACTGTTTTATAGAACATTCTTCAGGCGGTCGCAGACCTAGACGACGAAGTGGAAGCCGGGCTGACGCGTGAACAGGCGCTCGGAAGATTGATGAAGGAGACGGCCTTCACGCACCTCAACCGGCTGGTCGCCTTCAAACTGATGGAAGCCCGCACGCTGGTCAGAATTCCGCTGGCGAAGCACCATGCCTCCAACGGATTCAAGATGTGGCTGGGCGGGCGGCCTGCAGAGGAGGCTCTCTACAATCAGGGTGGCCGAGCAGAACTACAACCTCGTGGAACTTGGGCCCCGTGAGACCGGTAAGAGTTTCGGCTACGAGCAGCTTTCCCCGTATGGGATTCTGCTCACCGGGCCTACCACGGTGGCGAACCTGTTCTATAACATCGCCTCCGGCAAGATCGGATTGGTGGGGCTGTGGGATGCGGTGGCCTTCGATGAGGTTGCCGACCTGCAGAAGATGCCGAAGGAAGTAGTGACGACGCTGAAGACCTATTGCGAATCGGGGACATTTGCCCGCGGCAAGGAACAGCTATCTGGGTCGGTATCTATCGCAATGTTCGGCAACACGAACCAGCCGGTGGAGGTAATGGTTCGATCCTCCCACCTGTTCGCGCCAATGCCGGACGTGATCCGGGAAGACACGGCGTTCCTGGATCGCATCCATTTCTACATCCCCGGCTGGGAAATCCCGAAGATGCAGATGGCCATGTTCACCAAAGGCTACGGCTTCATCGTGGATTACCTGGCCGAAGCGCTGCGCGAGATGCGCCGCCGGAATTTCACCGAAATCATCGATCACGACTTCAGTCTGGGCGCGCAGTTGAAGAGCCGTGACGTGAAGGCGGTCAGGAAAACCGTAGCGGGTCTGGTGAAGTTGATTCACCCACATGGTGAGGTTGCGAAAGAAGAACTGCGCGAGTTGCTAGAGCTTGCCATGGAAGGCCGGCGCCGCGTGAAAGAGCAGTTGAAAAAGCTGGGGTCGTTCGAATTCTTCCAGACGTCGTTCAGCTACATTGACAAGGAGACGGGCGAGGAACGATACGTCGGAGTTCCCGAGGAAGGCGGCCGGAATGTCGTCTCTAGCGATCCGTTGGAGCCAGGATCGGTCTACGCCGCAAGTGTCGACGACCAAGGCAAAGTGGGACTTTGCCGGGTGGAAATCGGGTCTGCGAATGGAACGGGAAAGCTGAGACTCGCCGGCGGCATTGATGGCACGATGCGGGAATCGATCCAACGGGCATTCGGCTACCTGCAGGGCAATAGAGTGAAGCTCGGTATTGCGCGAGAGTTTGACACGACCGATTTCCACGTGGAGGCGATCGATCTATTGCAGAATCGGGCCTCCTGCGAATGCGGCGTGGCGCTGATCGTTGCCGTCATTTCCGCCATCAAACGAGTTTCAGTTCAACCCGCGCTGGTGATCCTCGGTGACATCAGCATCCAAGGCAATATCAAGGGGGTGCGCACCCTTGTGGAACCCTGCCAGCTTGCGATGGAGAACGGGGCACGACGGGCTTTGATTCCGATCGAGAACCGCCGCCAGTTTCTCGAAGTTTCCGGCGATGTCGCCGAGAAGCTGGACCCCATTTTCTATGGCGATGCGCCTGTGGCGGCGAACAAGGCACTGGTGGTCACGTAACAGCTATGCGACTGCAGTTTCCCTCTTGAAGACGACGAGCTTCCTTTCCGCGATCTTCTTTGTCGCCTTGGCCCGTTTGTCCTGTACCCGCCGCGTCAGTTCCTCTTGCCGCTTCATCTGCACGATGGTGTACTCTTCGGTGATCTTCGTGTTGGCGTGGCCGGCGATGTTCGAGGCCTCGATGCTGCTGCCGCCGACTTCCTGCCGCCATGTGATGTTGGCGCGACGGAGGGAGTGCGGCGCGAAGCCAGGGAAGTCGAGGCCAAGATCGGATTCGTCAGCGTCCGCGGGCTTGATGCTGCGGGCTGCCCGCTTGAGAGCTTGCCGCACGCCGGAATCCCATCTTGGCTGCCTGTCATCGGCCTCCTGTGGGAATACGAAGGCATTCGGGTCTTTACGCTTCAACTTCGCGATCCAGTTCTTGTATCGTTCTGTGAGACCGCCGAGTGCCAGCAAGCGTCGGCTCTTTGCCGCTTTCGGATTGTCAATGTCACCGCGCCAGTTTCGCTGCGCGATCTGAATCGTGCCCCTTTCCAGGTCCACGTGCTTGATCATGAGGCCAGTGACCTCGGAGATTCGCGTTCCGGTGTCCAGGCACGTCTCGCATATGAGTAGGTTGCCTTCCTCGTCGAGGCGCGACAATACCTGCGCCGTCTGTTCCTCGGTCAGGATACGCTTTTCGCGGACCTCCCATTTCTTCGGCAACTTCACGCGATGAATTGGGTGAGTTCGCTACTCAACACATGCGACTTCGGCGTCGGCAAGCTTTTGAAAAACCTGCCGGAACTGCGGCAGATCGGCTTCCCAGCCAACCGGCGTCTTCTGGACGTCCAAACCGTATCTCATGATTGCTCGATTGGCGAAGACGCGTTTGAGAAGGTGGTGCGGCCGATTGAAGTCAATGGGCAGAGAGCGGCCGCTCTCCGCTTCGATGATGCACGGGTGCAGGCCTGCTCAGTGTGCTGGTGTTGTTCAGCTTCCAACTCCGGGGTTTCACCAACCAGGAAATGCGAGCCTTGCTGGCTCAACTGCTGGGCCTTGACCCGGCACAATACCCCGCGGGCCGGATGACGTACGATCTAAGCCGGCTTCGCCTGCATGGACTGATTGAGCGCATCCCCAAAACTCAACGGTATCAGTTGACCGAAGCCGGGCTGCGTATCGCTCTGTTCTTCACCCGCACCTACGCCCGATTGCTCCGTCCCAAGCTCGCCGAGATTACGGCAGTTGGCCCACCGATGACCTCACAACTTCGCGACGCCTTCGATCGCGTCCAGGCCGAAATCCAACGCGCCTGCCGTGACCAAAAACTCGCTGCCTGAAATCTGACTCAATTACACTACAATCCCTTGGGTAAGGACTCTAGAGGAATGTGGTATTCCGTCTTATTTCCAACTTGCAAGCTCGAGATCGTCTGACCGCAGACGGCCCTCGCGGCAAATCGAAACTCAGCCGGCAGCACGCCCAAAACCTCGAAAGGCTTACCGTCCAATAACACCTTGCGGCCGATAATGCCGGGGTCGGCATGAAACCTGCGGACCCACAATCCATTCGTCAGGATCACAACCCGATCCTGCCCCTTCCGCTCCTCCCGTAGAAAGAAACTCCGGCCCAGTTGAGGTTTGACACCAAAGACGTCGAACATGTTCGCACTGATACGCGCGCCACTCAGCAACCGGCTCACCATTGCCGGTGACAGTCATGCTGCTGGTTTCAACCAGCGCCACCGATTCAAAGCTGGTTACGTCTCTCCGCCAGTCCATATAGTGGCTGAGGTTCACCGGCAACTCGGGATAAACGTTAGCAACCTTCGGCACAACCTTGTTGACGGTGACCAACTGTCCGGGATCCGGATAAGCCAGCGGACGGAGCAGGACGCTGTTAACCACCGAAAAGATCGCAGTGTTCGCACCAATGCCGACAGCGAGCGTCAGAATCACCGCCGCCGCGAACCCGGGATCGCGTTGAACAAGTCGAAGCGCCGAACGAAAGTCCTGCCGCATGTTTGCCTCGCCAAGTACATACGCATAGTTCGCGACGTAGTTCCCTGTCTGTTTTGGTATTCTGAAAGAAGCACACGCCCTTCGTTTCCCTGGATAATATTGCTTTGAAAATCGGTTTCGTCAGCCTCGGTTGCCCCAAGAATCTCGTTGATACGGAAGTCATGATGGGCCATCTGGTTGCCCGCGGGCACGAGTTGACTCCCGATCCGTCGGATGCCGAAGTCATCGTCGTAAATACGTGCAGCTTCATCGAACCCGCCAAGCAGGAATCGGTAGACACAATTCTGGAGATGGCGGAGTTCAAAAAGACCGGGCGCGCGCAGCGATTGGTGGTCGCCGGCTGCCTGGTTGAGCGGTATCACGGCGAGATCCGGAAGAACCTTCCGGAAGTCGACGCGGTGATCGGCACGAATGAAATCGAGCAGATCACGTCGATATGCGAAGGCATCGCGCCTGCCGCGCAGACCTCGGAGCCGTACCTCTACCACGATCTTACGCCCCGGGTATTCACGACGCCCCGGCATTCGGCGTATATGAAGATCGCGGAGGGATGCGATCATCCGTGCTCATTCTGTGTGATACCTCAATATCGCGGAGCGTTCCGCAGCCGCCGCTTCGAATCGCTTATCGCGGAAGCGAGTCGCCTTTTTGCTCAAGGCGTCCGCGAGATTAATCTCATCGGCCAGGACACAACGTGCTACGGCGAGGACCTCGGCATCAAAGACGGGCTCGCCCTGTTGTTGGCCAGGCTTGCGGCGATTCCTACCGATCACAGTAAGTGGGTCCGCTTTCTCTACTGCTACCCGAATCGGATCAATCAGAAACTTCTGGACACGATTGCCGAACACGAAGCGCTGGTGAAGTACATCGACGTTCCCCTTCAACATGCCAGCGGACCGGTGCTGAAGCGGATGAAGCGCGGAGGAAACGGCGACATTTTCCTGAAACTGATCGAACGAATTCGCGCCACCATCCCCGGCGTCGCGATCCGAACCAGCATGATTGTCGGCTTTCCCGGCGAAACACAGTCCGATTTCGAAGTTCTGTGCGACTTCGTAAAGACGGCGCGGTTCGATCGCCTGGGTGTATTTTCTTACTCTGACGAAGAGACCAGCCGAAGTTTCGAACTGGACGGCAAGGTCGACGGTCGCACCATTTATAACCGGAAGCGGCGGCTTATGTCGATTCAGCGGCTCATCTCGCGCGCCAACAATCGGAAAGTCATCGGGCGAGAGTTGCCGGTGCTGATTGAAGGCCCGTCCCGCGAAACCGACATGCTGTGGGAAGCACGGTTGTCAACGCAGGCGCCGGAAATCGACGGCGTTTGCTACATCAACGATTTCGGCGGTTCGGAGCCGCGCCCGGGTCAAATGCGGCGCTTACGCATCACCGAAGTGCACGATTACGATTTGGTAGGCGAGTTGGTCGACACGCTTGTAGAACAAACCGTGCCCAAAGCGTCAGGTCTTCTTCAGATCCTTCCGGCTGGCGTGTCCCATCTCGACCTGCCGCGGCCGCAGATCGGCCCTCTGGGCCGTTAGCGATGAAGTGTCCCATCTGCAAAAAGCCCGTTGCGTTGGATGACCCGTACATGCCGTTTTGCAGCGAGCGTTGCAAGCTGATCGATTTAGGAAACTGGGCATCCGAAAAATACGTGATTTCGACGCCGATCACGTCTACCGGCGACAATAAGACCGACGATGAAGAATAACATCGCAACCGCGATCGCAACGTGGTTTGGATGTGGATACTCCCCCGTTGGCCCGGGCACTGCGGGTTCGATCGGCGCATTGATTCCAGTTTGGCTGCTGGTTCGCTATGCCGGCTGGCCGGTCTGGTGGTTCGGCATCGCTGCGGTTCTCATAACGTTACCGGGCATCTGGGCAGCCGGGCTCACTGAGCGCAGGCTCGGCAAAGAGGATCCCGGCCTGGTGGTGATCGATGAAGTCGCGGGACAGTGGTTAACGGTGTCCGCGGCCCCTGTGTTCAACTGGAAGACCGCGCTGCTGGCTTTCCTATTGTTTCGGGCTTTGGATATCTGGAAGCCCCCGCCGGCACGCCGCCTGGAACGATTGCACGGCGGCACCGGAATTATGGCGGACGACCTGATGGCGGGTGTGTACGGCGCCGCGCTGCTGTGGCTGGCAGGTACGTTGTTCCCTGGCTCGTTACAATAGAACTTCAGACACATGGCAACGCGCAAAGAAACGGACAATCGGCCGCACATCACGCAGGTACTGCCGGCGGCTGCGATTCCCGGCGGCGAATTCCAGATCCGTGGGAAAGGGCTCGGCCGCGAGCCGCGACCCCGTGTTTCGATCGGCGATATGGAAGCGCCGATCGTCATCGGTTCGGAATCCTACATGGTGGTGCGCGTTCCTGAAGGCGCGTCGGCCGGCGATCTCGTCGTCAGCCCGAATGAGCAGGTTCGCTCAAACAGTTGGGCCTGCGACGTCGGAGTGCAGATCGCCGACAACGTGCATCCGGTGGCAAACCCCGCGGTGGATAAGCAGGGAAACATCTACACCACTTTCAGCGGGTCGCGCGGGCAGAAGACGCCGGTGGCCGTGTACAAGATCGACCTGAACTACACGCCGAAGCCGCTGATCACCGACATGATGAACGCCACCGGCCTGGTGTTCGATGGCGAGAGCATCCTCTACGTTTCGAGCCGCTACGATGGCATCGTTTACGAAGTGACGCCGAACGGACAGATGTCCGTGTATGTCGAAGGAATGGGAGTTGCGACAGGGCTTGCCTTCGATCGCGACGAGAACCTCTATGTCGGCGACCGCAGCGGAACGATTTTCAAGATCAGCCGGGCGCGGCAGATTTACGTATTCACGACTGTCGAGCCGTCGATTGCCGCCTATCATCTCGCATTCGGGCCCGACGGATTTTTGTACATTACCGGTCCGACCACATCCAGCTTCGACGCCGTGTACCGGTGCTCACCCAACGGCGAGGTCGAAGTGTTCTATCGCGGACTCGGGCGCCCGCAGGGACTCGGTTTCGATACGGACGGAAATCTGTATGTTGCAGCTTCGCTGGGCGGGCGCCGGGGAGTCATCAAAATCGATGTGGACCGCAAGGCGCAGTTGTTCTTGTCCGGACCCGGCATTGTGGGACTCGCCTTCACGCCATCGCGCGCGATCGTCGTTTCCACGAACAATGCCCTCTACCGCGCCGACGTCGGGGTTACAGGCTACCGGGTCTTTTAGCCGATGCCGGAAACCGGGTTCCCGAACGCCGAAATCATTGCGGTCGGAAGTGAGTTGCTCACACCGTCGCGCATGGATACAAATTCTTTGTATCTCACCGATCGCCTAAATCAATTGGGTGTAGAAGTGGTACGCAAATCGATCGTCGGCGACGATCGTGATCGTATCGCCCAAACCATCGCTGCGTCGCTCAATTCCGCCCGGATCGTCATTCTTACCGGCGGCCTCGGGCCCACCGAAGACGATCTGACGCGCGATGCCACTGCCACCGCCCTTGGCCGCACGCAGAGCCTGGATCTCGAAATCGTCTCCTGGATCGAAAAACGCTTCCAGAAGATGGGCCGCAAAATGGCCGAGATCAATAAGCGGCAGGCCTACATCATCGAGGGTGCCACGATACTCCCGAACAAGAACGGCACGGCCCCTGGACAATGGATCGAACACAACGGCGCCGTCATCGTGCTGCTTCCCGGTCCACCTCGCGAGTTGAAAGTGCTGTTCGAACAGGAATGTCTTCCGCGGCTCGAAGCCAAACTTCCGAAGCAGGTGATCCGGACGCGGTTTTACCGCGTGGCCGGAATGCCTGAATCCGATCTGGACGCTTTGATCGCCCCCGTGTACACGAAGTACACCAATCCGGTGACGACGGTACTGGCGGCGGCTGGAGATATTCAGGTCCACCTCCGCGCGCGGTGTGAAACGGCTGAAGCCGCTGAAGCGCTGCTGGCTGAAATCGGACCGCAGATAGAAGCGCTGTTGGGCGACCGTCTCTATTCACAAAACGGAGATCCGATGGAGGCTGTTATCGGCAACATCCTCCGCGAACGTCGCGAAACGGTCGCCGTCGCCGAGAGTTGTACCGGAGGAATGCTAGGCGAGAGGATCACCTCGATTGTGGGAAGTTCCGACTATTTCGCGGGAGGCTTCCTCACTTACTCGACTCGCATGAAGATCGAGCTACTCGGCGTGGATCCGCAGTTGATCGCCGAGTACGGAGTGGTCAGCGAAGAAGTCGCGACGGCGATGGCTCAAGGCGCGAAGAAGCGTACGGGCGCAGGTTACGCCGTTTCCATCACCGGCATCGCGGGACCGGACGGGGGTAGCGATGCGGCACCCGTCGGCACGGTTTGCATCGGACTGGCTAGCGACAACGGCGCGCGCGCCCGCCGGTTTCGCTTTCCCGGCAACCGAGGGTGGGTACGCGCCTTAGCCGTTCAGACCGCCCTCGACATGCTGCGCCGCACTCTCAACCAGGCACCCGATCCTACTGGGTGGCGGTAAGTCCGTTCACCAGAATCACGGCAAGTTTCGCAATCAATATCGCGCCTTTGTTGTCCGGTGAGTAGTCGATCGCCGGCATGCCGTCGCATGTAATCGCCATGGCGACCTTCCCCTTCGGCGAGTACACGATGCCGACGTCGCTCCGCAGCGCATCCAGCGCGCCTGTCTTGTTCGCAACGGGGAGATCGCCAAAATGGCGGCGAATGCAGTCCATATCCCGATTGCGCTTCAGCACCGCGATCATTTCTTTCGAGGCATCTTTACTGACTGCTTCGCCGCGGTCGATCCTCTCGAGCAGCGTTACCATCTCGCGCGGAGTGGAAGACCCCAAACCGTACTTCTGATTCTCCGGAAGCTTCCCCGCCGCACTCCATCCGCTCGGAGCCGTCAAATCGGTTCCATCTCCGCGGACCTTTCGCATCGATCGAGTCAGCTTCAGGCCCAACCTGTCCATCTCCGCATTCACTCGATCGGCAGTGAAGCGGTCGAGGATCAGGTTCGTTGCGGTGTTGTCACTGACTACGATCATTAGGTGCATCACGTCGCGAATCGGCAGTTTCACACCATCGGAAAACTCGGTGAGCACTCCTGAACCCGACACCTTGTCTTTGTCGCGCAGTGTCAACGTCTCGTCCCACTTCGCCTCGCCATTGGCGACGGTCTGAAAAACGGCGACCATGATCGGCAGCTTGATTGTGCTGGCGGTGCGGACGCGGTCGTTCTCGCGAATCCCGTAGGTCTTGCCGGTATCCAGGTTCTTTGCGTAGAGGTAAACGGTCCCCTGGAATCCCGCAACCGCATCCTTGACCTGCTGATCGAGCGGCTGCGCGAATACACTGCCACAGAGTGCAAAGAACAGAAGACTATTTCGCACCTTCGCCTCCCGCGGGTTTCGTCCACTCACCGATCCAATCGAGAAATTGGCCATACCAAAAAACGCTGTTCTGCGGCTTCTGAATCCAATGCCCTTCATCGGGGAACAGGACCAGCTTTGAAGGCACCTTCTGCATTTGCAGCGCGGTGAACAACTGAAGTCCCTGCCCTACCGGAACACGATAGTCGATTTCGCCGTGCAGTACGAGCGTCGGTGTTTTAAAATTCTGAGCGTAGAAACTCGGCGACCACTTGGCGTACATCTCTGGGTTCTCCCAGGGCATCCCCTTGAACTCCCACATCGGGAACCAAAGCTCCTCGGTCTCCCCCGCCATGCTCCGCAGGTCGTAGACTCCGGCGTGCGTGACAAATGCCCGGAATTTGTCGGTGTGCCCGAGCAGCCAATCGACCATGTATCCGCCATAGGATCCGCCGGCGGCCGCCATCCGGCCCGCATCCGCGTATGGAAGTGCCGCTATGTGATCGACCACCGCCATGATGTCGTCATATGCGCGCCCACCCCAATCCGTGTTGATCTCGTCAATGAACTTTTGCCCGTAGCCAGTAGACCCGCGCGGATTCGGCATCACAACCAGGTACCCCGCACTCGCAAACACCTGTGCGTTCCATCGATAACTCCAGGTTTCACCCCACGCGCCCTGCGGACCGCCGTGAATCAGAAAGAGCACGGGATACTTTCTGCTCGGGTCAAAACCGGGCGGCTTCACAACAAAGGCAGCAACCTTAGCCGACTCCGCACCCTCCACCGAAATTTCCTCAAGAGGTGGAAGAGACGCGCCCGCGAGGATCGCATCGTTCAGGTGTGTTAACTCAACCGCCGGACCACCCGTGGACGAAGCCTTCATGAGCCGGGCCGGATGGTTGCCGCTCTGCTCCGTGTAGATCATGGTCTTGCTGTCGGAGCTGAGTTGGACGTCATCGACGGAAACGGGCCCGTTGATTATCGATCGCAGACCGCCGCCCGTTACCGGCACCATCTGCAGCGGCTGCCGGCCGCGATCCTCGGAGACGAAGAACAGGTGCTTGGAATCCGGTGCCCAGGTCACGCCCGTCACCCAACGGTCGAGATTTTCGGAAAGGGTAGTCACCTTCCCGGTTGCGCGCTCCAGCACCATCAGCCGGAAGCGGTCGCTCTCGTATCCGGGGCGGGCCTGCGCCAGGTACGCCAGCCACTTCCCGTCGGGCGAATAGGCGGGGCTATTGTCCGCAGCGGGATTCGTTGTGATCTTCTTCGATTCGCCTCCGCCGATCGACACGACATAGATATCCGAGTTCGTGCTGGTCGCCAGTTCGGCGTCGGCGTTCATGACGTACGCCACTTCGTTCGAATCCGGCGAGATCGTATAACCGTCGCCGCCACCCAAGCTGAAAGGCGGCACGTCGCGGTTGCCGGGGGTCAAATCTTTGATCGGCCCGCCCTCCAGCGGCACTGAGAGAAGGTGCTGTCTTCGCTTCGACTGCCACTGTGTCCAATGCCGGTACAGCAGCGAAGTATAAACGCGCGGATGGATCTTGAGCTTCGCTTCGGCATCGATGCGCTGTTTGTTACAGGCGTCGTCGAAGGCGCCATTGATGCTGCACTCGGGATAGACGCTGCTTGCGAATACGATGTATTTGCTATCCGAAGAAATAAGAACGCCGTTCGCTTCTGTCGAAATATTCGTGAGCGCTCGGGCGGCCGAGCCGTCAGCGTTCATGGTCCAGATTTGGGCCGAACCACTCCGGGAACTCACAAAGACAATGTGTTTCGAATCGGGCATCCAGCGGGCCCGGTCGTTGTCGCCGTCCTGCGTCAAAGGCCGGGGCGAGCCGCCGGTTACCGGCACCAGCCATATCTGTTTTGGTTTCTTGTTCTGTTCGAGGTCAATCGTCTGGACTGTGAAGGTAATCTGGGAATCGTCCGGCGAAAGTTGCGGTTCACTAATACGCGCAAGTTTCAATAGGGATTCGATCGTGAACGGCTGGCTTTGCGCGAGTAAGCCGGCCGTGAACAGCGCAAAAGCAGCAAGAGTGCGCACCATCCCTTTAGTATGAATTGCCGCGATGGTTAGCGTCGGGAATGTGCCGGCGGTAATGCGCCAAACCGCTGGAGTCAGCCCCGGCGGCGGGATGTTCTGGAAGCGGAACTCCTCGAAGCCCGTGCTTCGTGCCGCCGCGCGATTGGCGGGCGGCTTCTTCGCGACCTAGCGCGACGGCTGGCCTCCGGAATGCGCTTCCCCCCGCCGCTGATCGCTACCCGCGCCGGTGGGACGTTCTGGAACTGGAACTCCTGGAAGCCCGCTTCCGCGGTGCGGTTTTCGCGCCTCCGCTGTGCCTCGACGCAGCCGCGCGCGACGTAGCCGAGTTCGCAAGCGACTGCTTCAGCGCAGCCAGAAGATCGACCGGCCGGCTCGTCTCCTTGGCAGCCGGCTTCTCCGGCTCTATTCGGCGCCCACTGGCTTGGGCTTTCTTTTCGGCGACTTCCAGCAACCGTGCGGCTTCTTCGTTGTGCATCTCATCGCGAGGCAGTTCGTCGACACTCAGTTTCGCAATGATCTTCTCGAAATCGTGGACAAGACCGGTAGGTGCGGAGATTCGTTCCGGCAGTCCGATTCCCTCAGGCGTGCGGATCTCATCCGGGAATCGCAGCACCTCAGCTCGCAGCAGTCCATCGTCGGCCACGATGGCCGTGAGATACTGCTTGCCTCGCATGACGAACGTCGCAATCCCCGCGCGCCCCGTGCGCTCCATCGTCTGCTCCAGCAAACGGTACGCCTTCTCGGAGCCGCCTGATGGCGCCAGGAAATAGCCGCGTTCGAAGTACATTTCGGGGATGTCCGCGGAGGGTACAAACCGTCGCAGGTCGATATCGCGCGTCATCTCGGGCGCGAGCCGCTCCAACTCCTCGTCGGTGATCGCGACGAACTTGTCCTTCTCCACTTCGTAGCCCCGGACGATTTCTTCGCCCGTCAGTTCCTTGCCCGATTCTTGTGAAAAGTACCGGCGCCTCAACGGCCGGCCGTCGGGCCCAATCATGTGCAGCCCCACCCGGCTGTCCCGGTTCGCGGGGAAGAGGCTTACCGGAATGCTGACCAGTCCGAAGGTGATTGTCCCCGACCAGAAGGGACGAGTGGTCCGATTATCATCATCCTCAGGCAACGGCTTGCTCCTTTCTCGCGCGCGCCGCCTTCAGGCTTGCCGCCAACGCATTGGTGAGCGACGCGGCGGGTTTCTTGCGTGGCACTGCAGCGAGCTTTGCTGTTTTCCCTTGTGCCTTCTCTTCTATGTACTTCATTACGCGTTCGCGATACTCGTCGTGGACTTCATTGGGGTTGAACTCCCCTTCCAGCATGCCGATCAGTTGCTCGGCCATCTTCACCTCGCGCGGATCGAGCGTTGCACTCCGCGGTTTCGGTAGCTCCGCTGCGGATAGAACCTCTTCGGAGTACCGCAGCGTGATTAACAGGAGATAGCCGTCTCGCGAGCGAAGTGCGCCGAGGTACTGATGGCCCCGCATCACCCACCGGGCCAGACCCTCCCGGCCCGTTTTTTCGAGCGCTTGCGCAAGCGCGAAATATTTCTTCGCGTCTCCGTCCGGGCCTAGATAGTACGGCCGCTCGTACCACTGCTGCGAAATGTGACCGGCAGGCACGAAGTGCCCGATTTCGATGCTTCGCGACGGCTTCGGTCGCAACGACACCAAATCCTCCGGTGCCAACTCGACGAATACACCGGGCCGCACTTCAAGTCCCTTGTGCACCCGCTCGCTCGGAACGTCCTTCCCGGTTTCGGGATCGACCATGTGTTGTTTCACGCGGCTCTTCGACTTCGTATCGAGCAGATGGAAGTGAACCGCGCGGTCCTGAACCGCTGCGTACAGGCGCACCGGCAAGCTCGCGCCCCGCATCTCGACAACCCCTTTCCACATCGCACGTGTCACCGCTACATCCTCCGCCTTCCGTACCCACCAAAGAGACACCGTATGGCGTTCGATCGTTTCCGGGACCGGCAGCGTCCCATAGATGCTCATGGCGCCGATAGGTAATGGTGTCCTGCTTGCGATCCTGGCGAATGGGATGATCGGCGTGTCTCTGGTATGGGACAAGGTATTGCTGAGCCAAGCGCGTCATCGCAGCGTAGTGAACTATGTCTTTTGGCTCGGCGGAATGAGCGTTTTTGGCGCAATTCTCGCATTCTTCGGTATGACGATCCCGCGCCTCTGGGTGATTCTCACCGCCCTCGGAGCGGGCGCTATCCACATGGCGGCCATCTATTTTTATTACTCGGCTCTGAACGCAGGAGAGGCGTCGGAAACCCCCGCCATCATGGGAGGGCTATCGCCTTTAGCTACGGCCCTGATCGCATATCCCTTACTCAATTCCACCATCAGCGGACTTTCGCTCTGGGGCTTTGGCTTGATGACAGGCGGCGGTTTTTTCATGTTTGCGTCCGAGCGAATCCCCCTAAAATCGATGCTGCCGCTGGTTGCCCTTTCTGCCGGATTGTTCGGTTTCACCAATGTTCTTCAGAAGATGGCATTCAATGCTTCGGACTTCATCACCGGATATGTGTTCTTTACGGCGGGCACTTTCGGCGCCGCGCTCCTGCTGCTCGTGCGTCCCCGTTGGCGGCACGAAATCTTTCGCGGCTCGGAAGAGGCGCAGCCGAATGCCCGATTCTGGTATTTCGTAAACCGGCTCATCTCTGGATTGGGTTCGTTTTTGATTTTTCTGGCGATCAGCCGCGCAAACCCAGCGGTGGTGGACTCAATCTCCGGCTTCCGGTACGCGGTGATCTTTGCTTGCGCTTATGTAATCACCAGATTCCGTCCGCGTTGGTTCAAGGAGGACTTTTCGGGTTGGGCGGTGATTGCCAAGACGATTGCGACCGCACTCATCGTCGCGGGCCTCGTTTTGACAGGTATCGCTGGCGGCAGCAAAAGTACCAGTGGAGGCGGCGGGCCTGCGGCCGCGTTCGCAACCCCGACCGGCCAATACGCTTGGCGGCTCAGCCGGTCGCATCCATTTTCGCGAGTTCTGTCAGGTTCAGCCGGCCCGTGTAGATCGCCATGCCCAATGCAGCATGAATGTTCATTCGGGTGAGTTCGCGAATCTCGTCCAGGGTGGTGATGCCGCCCGCCGCCGTGATCTCTAAAGAAGTCGAAGCCCGCAGACGACGAAACCACGCGAGGTCGGTCCCCTGCATCATTCCTTCTTTGTCCACGTAGGTACACAGGAATCCCGAACAGTACGGTTCCAGTTCTCCCAGCACAGCCTCCGCCGTCATCGAAGTCGATTCTTGCCACCCCTTCACGACGATATGGCCGTCCTTCGAATCGAGTGCCACGACAATGCGCTCCCGCCCAACCGCTTCGACCATGGTTCTCAGCAGCGCGTGATCAATTCCGTCGCGCGTGAAAGCGGAGGTGCCGACGATTACGCGATGGGCGCCCCGCGCGACCAACGTCGCCGCGCGTTCGGGCGTCCGAACGCCACCGCCCGCGCGGATGACAGCTTTCGTCGCGAGCATCTCCACGATCGCGTCGTTGGCTCCGCGCCCCATCGCCGCATCGAGATCGATCACCTGAATCTGAGGGAAAGCCGAAAACCGCTCGAGCATCGCGAGCGGCGCATCGCCCTCCAAAGCCTTCTCCCGCCCTTGAACCAACTGGACGACCTTCCCGTCCATTAGGTCGATGCACGGAATAATCATTGGGGCGGCCTTACCGGAATACGCGAATTCATCAGTTCTCTCTTGAGGTCCGCCACCGTATAGGTTCCGTAGTGGAATATCGATGCGGCCAGCGCGGCGTCGGCATGACCTTCGCTCAGGACGCGCACGAAATGCTCCGGCGTGCCGGCACCTCCGGACGCGATCACCGGAATGTGAGTGGCATCGGAAACGGCCCGCGTAAGGGCGCAATCGAAGCCGGTCTGCACACCGTCGGTGTCCATCGACGTCAGCAGGATCTCCCCGGCACCGAGCGACTCTCCGCGTTGCGCCCACTCCAGGGCATCGATCCCTTCATCGTCGCGTCCGCCCCTGGTATAGACATTCCAGCCCCCGCCCGGCCTCCTCTTCGCGTCGATGGCGAGGACAACCGCTTGCGCTCCAAATTCGAGGCTGAGTTCTCCGATCAGTTCCGGACGCCGGACCGCGGCCGTGTTGACGCTCACCTTGTCCGCACCCGAGAGCAAAATACGGCGAGCATCCGAAACCGCTCGTATTCCGCCGCCGACCGTTAGTGGAATGAATACTTTTCGAGATGTTCTTGCAACGACATCGGCCATAATATCTCGTGCATCACTTGATGCCGTAATGTCAAGGAAGACCAACTCGTCCGCGCCCTGCTGATTGTAGCGGTCGGCGAGCTCGACGGGATCCCCTGCATCCCGCAGATTCACGAAATTGACGCCCTTCACGACCCGGCCCGCTGTCACGTCGAGGCACGGGATAATGCGTTTTGCCAACACCCCTATAACTCCAGAAAATTTCGTACGATCTTCAATCCAACCGGTCCCGATTTCTCCGGGTGGAACTGAACGCCAAACACGTTCGCATGTTCAAGTAGCGCCGTATAATTTTCGACATAACTACATGACGCAGCAGCTAGATCCGAATCCGGAACATAGTAGCTATGGGCAAAGTAGACGTAAGGCCGCTCAGGCAATCCGGCGAGCAATCGGGCATCGCGCCGGCGCTCGAGATCGTTCCAACCCATATGCGGAACGCGAGCGTCAGCCGGAAACCTCCGCACCACACCGGGGAATATGCCCAGGCCCTCCACGTCGCCGGCTTCCTCACTCGACGAAAACAGTCCTTGCAGACCGAGGCAGATGCCAAGGAACGGGACTCCGGCGCGAATCCTCTCGCAGATGGGCGCCCGCAGGCGGCGTTCGTCCAGTGCCCGCATCATCTGGCCGAAGTGACCGACGCCGGGAAGGATAATCTTCCCTGCCTCGCCTAACCGTTCCGGACCCTGGAGCACCTGGTACTCGGCGCCGATTTCATCCAATGTGTTTTGGACGCTGCGAAGGTTACCGGCACCGTAGTCGATGATCGCGATCATAGTAGTCCCTTCGTCGATGGCAGTTGATCCTTGAGGCGATCGTCCTTCGAGCAGGCGTACTTCAGGGCGCGCGCAAAGCATTTGAAGATCGCCTCAATCTTATGGTGATTCGACCGTCCGTACATCACCTTCGCGTGCAGGTTCGCCCCTGCGTGATTCACCCACCCGCCAAAGAAATCCTCGACGAGTTCGGTTTGGAGATCGCCGACCAGCCGGACTTTCACCAGATCCTTGTAGACCAGCGCGGGACGACCGCCGAGATCCAGTGCCACCAGAGCCAGCGTCTCATCCATCGGCAAGATGAAATACCCAGCGCGATTGATGCCTTTCCGATCGCGTAAAGCCTTGGAAACCAACTGCCCCAGGACGATGCCGACATCCTCCACCGTGTGGTGCTGGTCGACATCCAGATCGCCGTTCGCCTTCAGTGACAGATCGAACCCACCGTGCTTGGCGAATAGTTCCAGCATGTGATCGAAGAAGCGGATGCCGGTAGAGACGTCGTACCGTCCGCGCCCGTCGATGTTGAGGGTTCCCGAGATCTGGGTTTCCTTGGTCACCCGCTCGATGCTGGCTTTCCTCATAAACCGAGCAACTCCTCCATCTGGTTGATGTTGTCGATCACTGCGATGGCTCCTTCCAGCTTGAGCAACTGCCGGACGTCATCCCTGTGCGCGACACCGACGAAGGGCACACCCGCGGCCCGCGCCGAGCGCGCATCGTCAACTACGTCACCGAAATACAGAATCTGTTTGCCCGGATTTCGCTGTTGGATCAGCATCAACCCCTCCGGTTCGGGCTTCGGCAAAGTCACGTCGTCAGCGCAGATGATCGGATCGAACAGGATTCCGCGCCCGCGGCGCTCCATCGTGATCGCAACTTCGTAGCGCATTCTCCCCGTGAAAATGGCGAGCTGGTACCGGCTCGACAATCGCTCGAAGAGACCAGGTTCGCCGATCCAGCGCTCGCGGTGGATCAACCCTTCCGTTCCGTTGCTGCCGAGGAACAGCCTATTGAACTCCTCAACCACCGTTTCATAAGGAACCTCGACGCCGAGATCCCGGAGGATTCGCTGGCTGAGCGCCCAATCGTTATTCCAGCCGCCATGATTTTTATAATCCTGAATGAAATCGCGAGAGATCACGCGACCGCTGAAATGTTTCACCGTCTGAACGATGGTCTCGCGGTACGACTCGGCGACATCCACCAACACGCCGTCCATGTCGAACACCAGCAGGTCCGGCTTCACCATATCGAGTCCAGTTCCGTCAGGAAACGCCCCACCTGCTCGCGGGTTCCGATCGTCACTCGAACGCAGCCGGGAATCTCGTAGCTGCGATCCCGCACCAGGACGCCGCGATTTCGAAGTTCGTCGCGAATGGGAATAGCTCGCTTCCCTGCCTCGAACAGCACGAAATTTGCGTGGCTGGGATAGCTGCGTATCCCGAGCCGCTTCAGGCCAGCGTAGGCAATGTCGCGCGCAGCCAGCACCTCGGCGACATACTCCCGTACGTAGACGGGATCGTCCACGGCTGCACGCGCGGCCAGGGTGGCGAGCGTATTTACGCTGTACGGCGATTGGGCCTTGTGCAGGAACTTCACGTTTTCGGCCTGCGAAAATAGACACCCGAACCGCATCGCCGCCATCCCGTACACCTTCGAAAACGTCCGGCTGACGAAGAGGTTGGGATAGTCCGGGATGAGCTTCAGCGCCGTGACCCCGCAGAACTCGAAATACGCTTCATCGATAAGGACTGCCGCGTTGGGTGCGGCGTTCAGAATCTGAATAATGCCCTGAAGATCGACACCCGTGCCGGTCGGGTTGTTCGGGTTGGCGATCAGGACCGCTTTCGTCTTCTTCGGATGGATCGCCTTCAGCAGTTTCTTCAGCGGGAAGGAGAGGTCTTCGCGAACATAGTCGATCTCGCGGACGGCGGCACCGGCGACCTCGGAGTAGAAGCGGTACATCGCGTAGGACGGCCGGAGAATCAATACCTCGTCATGATCGTCAACGTAGGTGTTCACCAGAACCTGGATCGCTTCATCGGTCCCGTTGGTGAACAGCATGGTGTCTTCGGAGACGTTGAAGAACTGCGCGAGTTCGCGCTTGGCTTCGACATACTCGGGATAGACAGAGAGTCCGCCGGCCGTGATCTTCTGCTTCAGGTACATGATCACGCGTGGCGAACAGCCGACGGTGTTCTCGTTGAAGTCGAGACGAATTTTCCCTTCCCGCCCGCCTGTCGGGGGCGAGTACGGGGCCATGCGCCGAACCGCTCGTCGAACCTCAGGCATAACGAACCTCCACACTGCGCGCGTGCGCCTCCAGCCCTTCGGCACGAGCGAGAGCAGTGATCGCGGGAACCAGTCCCCGCAGCGCCTCGGATGTCAATTCCTGCACCGAGATCACCTTTACGAAATCGGCCGCCGAAAGGCCACCGCGCAACCGGGCCGCTCCGGACGTGGGCAGCACATGATTCGGACCGGAAGCGTAGTCGCCCGCCGCCTCCGGGCTGAACGCGCCGATGAAGATACTGCCGGCGTGAACAATCCCTGGCAACAGGGCACGATCGTGAATGCTGAGATGCTCGGGCGCGAGCGCGTTCGAGAAAGCCACCGCCTGTTCCAGGCTCGAAACCACGACGATGGCGCTGTTGGTATCGATGGATTTTCGCGCCACCTCCGCGGTGCTGAGCGTCGCCAGTTGACGCTCGATCTCGTCCGCAACCGCCTCGGCCAACGGCCGTGAAGGGGTCAACAAAATGGCGGAGGCGTCGACATCGTGTTCCGCCTGCGCCAACATGTCGGCCGCCAGGAACGCGGGATCGCCGTGCTCGGTGATGATAACGATCTCCGTAGGACCGGCGATGAAGTCAATCCCTACCTCGCCTGCGATCAGTTTCTTTGCCGCGGCAACGTAGATGTTACCTGGACCGACGATCCGGTCGACCTTCGGGATCGTCTCGGTGCCGTATGCCAATGCGGCGATCGCCTGCGCTCCACCGATACGGTAGATTTCGCCGACTCCGAGTATCGAGCAGATGCCGAGGATCTCGCGGCTCGGTTTCGGGCTCGCGATTGCGATGCGCCGCACACCGGCCACCTGCGCGGGAACAGCGGTCATCAGCAGGGTGGATGGTAAAGGGTAGCGGCCCGCCGGAATGTATGCACCCATGGCCTCCAGCGGTCGCACGATCTGCCCCAGTCGACGCCCGTCCGGATATTCAAAAACCTTTTCTTCAGGAATCTGAGTCGCGGCGTAAGTCCGAATGTTTTGGGCCGCGACGGCGACCCCGTCCTGAAACGACGAACTCAACCGTTGACGCGCGGCATCGCATTCGCTCTTCGCGACCCGAATCGTCTCGCCATCGAATGCATCGAACTTGCGCGCATATTCGAGGACCGCGGCATCGCCCCGCGTCCGAACCGCCTCGAGGATCGGCGCCACGATGCGCTCAGCTTCGGCCAAACGCACCGTCTTCCGCGTAACCAGGTCTTGCGCGTCGCTGTATTGAAGGATTCGAATCATCGCGGCCTACATCACGATCTTGTTTAGCGGATATTCGACAATGCCCTGAGCACCCGCTTCTTTCAGCCGAGGAATGATGGTCCGCACGGTGGACTCGTCCAGGATCGTGTTCACCGCCACCCATTCCTGGTCGCTGAGCTGCGAAATGGTGGGATTCTTGAGCGCAGGCAGCACCCCGAGCACCGCATTAAGGTAGCTCTTCTGCACATTCAACATGAGTCCGACCTTGCCGAGGGCGTTGATCGCTCCTTCGAGCAACATCCGGATATCTTCCAATTTGCGCCGCTTCCAATCGTCCTTCCAGGAATCGACGTTCGCAATCAGTTGCGTGTTCGATTCGAGGATCGTTTCGACGATACGGAGTTTGTTGGCGCGCAGCGATGACCCGGTCTCCGTTACCTCGACGATTGCATCGGCGAGTTCCGGCGGCTTCACCTCGGTGGCGCCCCAACTGAATTCGACTTTCGCCTTCACGCCGTTCGCCGCCAGATAGCGCTTGGTTGTGGCGACCAGTTCGGTGGCGACGATTTTGCCTTCCAGGTCCTTAACGGTCTTGATGGTGGAGGACTCGGGAACCGCGAGAACCCATCGCACTTTACCGAAACTCTGCTTCGCATAGATGAGGTCGCCGATACGCTCCACCTGAGCTTCGCTTTCCTCGATCCAGTCGCGGCCGGTGAGTCCCGCGTCGAGCACCCCGTCCTCGACGTAGCGCGCCATTTCCTGAGCGCGAATGAGCATGCACTCGATGTCCGGATCGTCGATCGCCGGGAAATAGGAGCGGCTGCTGGTAGTGATGTTGAAGCCCGCACGGCGAAACAAATCGATGGTCGCGTGTTCGAGGCTACCCTTGGGGATGCCGAGTTTCAGACGGGTCACGATTTTCCCCCGTACACCTCGGCAGGATCGTATACGCGCGCTTCCGATTCGGTCCACTGGCCGCCGTCGAGCGTACGAAAGAAGCAACTCTCGTACCCTTCGTGACAGACGCCGGGCCCGAGCGCCTCGACCTTGAGTAGAAGCGCATCAGCGTCACAGTCTGTCGAGATCGACTTTACGACGAGCCGGTGGCCGGACGTCTCTCCCTTGAGCCACAGTTTGCTTCGAGAGCGGCTGAAAAAGGTGGCGTAACCGGTCTCAACCGTTTTCCGGAACGCTTCGTCATTCATGAATCCGAGCATGAGCACGCGTCCGCTCTGGTGGTCCTGTATGATCGCAGGCACGAGCCCGCCCGTTTTTTTGAAATCGAGTTCCATGTAGAATCCCAATAAAAAAGCCCGCCGGATGAGGGCGGGCTTTGGTGCTGAAATCGAAACTTGGCGTTAGCCGGCCCGTCGCGACACACCAAGCCCATGATGATGGTGATGATGCTGCGTAGCCGCGATGCCGGAAACCATGAAGGATCAGGATAGCACGATCGGCGCGGCTGCTGCCGCAAAACGACGCAAAGCTTGAGACGAATGTTACGATATTGCCTTCATGCGAATCACTCTGTACTTCGTCTGCGCCGCCGCGCTGTTCGCTGCCAGTCCAATTGCTGACACGTATCGCGAACCAGCGGACCGCATCATCGATGCGGCTCTCCAGGACGATGGTGCCTATCAGAAGCTCACGTATCTTTGTGACCGGATCGGACATCGTCTCTCCGGTTCCAATGAACTGGACGCAGCGGTGGCTTGGGCCTCATCCGAGATGAAGAAGGATGGCCTGGTGAACGTGGTTACTCCGCGCGTGATGGTGCCGCATTGGGTGCGTGGGCGGGAGCGGCTCGCCATGATCGCACCCGTCGAGCGCGAACTGGTGATGCTGGGACTTGGCGGCAGCGTCGGTACGCCGAAGCAGGGCGTTACCGCAAGCGTCGTGGTGGTGAAGAGCTTTGCCGAACTCGAGCAACTCGGCGCCGCAAATGTCAAAGGCAAAATCGTCCTCTACAATGTCCCGTTCACCACGTACGGTGCCACGGTTCGCTACCGGTCCGACGGAGCATCGGAAGCGGCCAAACTCGGCGGAGTGGCCGCATTGGTGCGTTCCGTGACCCCGGTCAGCCTGCAAACGCCTCACACGGGCCAGATGAATTATCAGGCGGGAGTTCCGAAGATTCCCACCGCGGCTGTCACCATCGAAGGCGCAACCATGATTCAACGCCTCATCGATTCGGGTTCGGAAGTGCGGCTACGGCTCGAAATGGAAGCGGAGACCCTGCCCGACGCACCGTCGGCCAACGTGATCGGCGAGATTCGAGGACGCGAAAAGCCGGGCGAGATCGTCGTGATGGGCGGTCACCTCGATTCGTGGGACGTTGGCGCCGGGGCGCACGACGACGGCGCAGGCTGCGTGTCGGCAATGGAGGCAGCCGCACTGATCCGGCGCCTCGGCCTCAAGCCTCGCCGCACCATTCGAGTCGTGCTTTGGGCCAACGAAGAAAATGGACTCGCCGGCGCGCGAGCCTATCGCGCCTGGGCGGGCGACTCCGTGGAGAATCATTTCGCCGCGATCGAGATGGATGGCGGCGGCGAAAAACCGCTTGGGTTCGGCGCGGGCGCGAAGATTTATCCGCAAGCCGCCGAGATCGGCCAACTGCTCGAGCGTATCGGTGCAGGCACAGTCCGGCAGGGCGGAGGCGGCGCCGATATCTCGCCGCTGATGCGCGACGGTGTACCTGGCCTCTCCCTCCAGACTGCCGGAACGCATTACTTCGACTGGCACCACAGTCCCGCAGACACCGTGGATAAAGTGGACCCTCAGAACCTGCGGCTGAACGTGGCCGCGATGGCTGTCATGTCGTATGTTTTGGCGGATCTGCCTTGATGCGCCGAGCAGACGGGGCTCGCCCGCTTCTCAATTAATTGGTGGCAATGCGCGGCCGGAGGGGACGGTCGTAACGATACCGCAGATGGTCCCACTCCACCACGAGCGTGCCGCCATTTGCTTCATGCTGATTCGACCAGGTGGATAGAAGATCCAGGCAGGTGTGGTCGATGTATGCCAAGTGCTGGCAGTGGATGTGGAGTTCGTGCCCCCGGGGAACCGAATCGAGCAGCTTGGCCATTTTCGGAAGCCGCAGGAAAGTGGCCGAACCCTCGAGGTACAACTCCGAACGTCTCGTTTCCGGATCGTGCAACAACTGTATCTCCAGATGGGTCACCTGGTACAAGGTCTTGAGCACCGCGAGGCCGACGCCGACAAGAACGCCCGTCAGGAGATCGGTGGCCACAATCGCGATGACTGTTGCGGCGTAGATCGCAACGGGCAGTCGCCCATATTCCCGTAACATCCTGACGTTCTTCCAATCCACGAGTTTGTATCCGGTGAACACCAGCAGCGCGGCCAGGCTGCACACCGGAACCATCCGCAATACCCAAGGCAATACCACGATAAATGCGAGTAGCCACGCGCCGTGCATTACCGCCGACAAGCGCGTCACCGCGCCCGCTTGAACATTAGCGGAACTCCGCACGATCACTCCGGTCATCGGCAGCGCGCCCATTAGGCCGCAGAGCAGATTTCCAACACCCTGTGCCGTCAACTCGCGGTCGTAATTGGTTCGCGGGCCGCGATGCATCCGATCGACAGCCGCGGCCGATAGCAGCGTTTCCGCACTCGCTACGAAAGCTACGGCGAAAGCCGTCAGCAGGATCGCGGGCTGCTGCAGGATACCTGCCCACTCCGGTTTCGGCATCGTCATGGCGGCCAGCAGATTCTCCGGCACATCCACATACTGCACCGGCAGTTTCATCATCACCGCGACAATTGTCGCGGTCGTCACCGCGAGCAGCGCGCCCGGAATCGCGCGCAAGCGGTCCGGTCGAAACTTGTTCCATAGAACGATGATGGTGATGGTCAAAATGCCGAGAACGGCTGCGATGTGATGCGCGCTTCCGTCCACCGGAAAGATGCCTTTCATGATCGCTCCGGGCACAGCCAGCAGATTCTGGAGACCACTGCCGCGCGGCTTCGCGTCCACCATCGCGTGAAACTGGCCGGCGAAGATCAGGATGCCGATGCCCGCCAACATCCCGTAGACAACGGCCGGCGAGATCGCGCGGAACCACTGACCGACGCGCGCGAACCCGGCTAGCATTTGTAGGACTCCCGCGATGACGAGGATCGGACCAAGTGCGCTGATACCGTGATCGCGAACGATCTCCCACACGATGACTGCGAGTCCTGCCGCCGGCCCGCTCACCTGCAGCGGCGATCCGGAAAGCGAGCCCACCACCAAGCCGCCGATGATCCCGGTGATCAGGCCCGTCGCGGGCGGCATCCCCGATGCGATCGCGATTCCCATGCATAGCGGAAGCGCGACCAGGAAGACGACCACCGAGGCCAGCAGATCCTTGGGAAGCGTTTCTCTCCAGGCATTGATCATACCGGCACCTCCACCGTGGAACGAGGACGCACCGTGCCTGGCGGAGCCACATCCTTGAGCACCATGAACACCCGGTGAGCGGCGTCGAAGGCCTCCACCTCTCCAGTCTCGATGTGGTACATCCACCCGTGGATGTCGAGTTTACCCGAGGCGAGCCGCGCCGCCACAGACGGGTGCGTCTTCAAGTGATCGAGTTGCGCGATGATGTTTTCCTTGATCAGCGCTTCCAGTCGCGCATCACCCTCGAGATGGTTGTAGTTTTCTTGCACCATGTGACGCGCCAGCTCTCCGTGTCCGAGCCAGGCCGCCACGTTCGGTAGGCGCTTCACCTTCTCCGGATTCATTACTCCGCGCATCGCGCCGCAGTCGCTGTGCCCGCACACGATGATGTGCTTTACTTCGAGTGCCACCACGGCGTACTCGATTGTCGCCGTCACGCCTCCGGTTGCCGGTCCATACGGTGGCACCATATTGCCCGCATTTCGGCAGATGAAAAGGTCTCCCGGATCCGTCTGGGTGATCAATTGTGGGACTACCCGCGAATCCGCGCACGTAACGAACAATGCCTCGGGGCTTTGAGATGACGCAAGCTGTTGGAATAAATGCTTCTGACGCGGGAACACTTCCCGCTGAAATTTAGACAGACCTCGCAGAAGTCGATCCATGGTTCGACAATCCTCCCTGATTTGTTTTGGTGCGGACAACCCGCCGAAAGAGACACGTATCGCTTACCGCGGTTTTGAGACTTAAAGTGGACACTCAGGCGGCGGGAGGACCCCGCGAACGGACGGTTGTAAATGAGGAGAGCTGATAGCCGGATTCGTTGAGGACGGGAAACTCTCCGGCAGGAGTAAAGAAAGGAACGGCCAACGCTGCATGGACCGGTTCTCCAGGCGGAGTATCCGGCAGAATTACCTTCGGGGAGTGCTCCTGTGCCAGCACTCGCGTGGATGACGCATTGCTCGTTACGGCTGATCGCGCAACCGCTCTCGGCCGCGCACGATGCAGCAGCGCACGCTCAATCGGGTCAACAAGCCCGGCAATCGCGGCGAGTAAAACCGCAAGCGAGGCAGCGCGACCAAGCACTCGGTGATGTCGTTGCAGAAAATGCATCCGAAGAACGCGATCGATGTCCCTAACCCCAGATGTCCGACGAACATCGATAGGACTAGTTTACCGGAAAACGAGGAATCTTCGTCAGCGAAGTTCGTTCGACGTGTACATCTGAATCGTGGCTCCGTGTTGCTGGTTCCAGGAGATCGTGCCGTGCTCGAAGCTTTGTGTCCGGTAATACGCCGAGTTCTCGTCGACTTCGTCTGAGACCGGATATCCCAGTGCCGAGTTTTCACCGCCCGCCTGCATCCATGCCTGAAAGATCGGCCCGTAGATCGCGGCCGCGGCGTTCTCTGGTGTCCAATAGATCGCGCCATTGCGGTAGAACCGTACCATGGCGCGACCATCTCTCGCCGCCTGTTTGGGAGCGCGAGGAGTCCCCAGTACTCCGGTTTCGCCATTCTGAAGCGTATATTCGCTGTCGATCGCGCCCATGTCACCAGCGGCAGCGGTGGTGTTTGTACCTATGTTTGGAGTAGTAAGAGGAGGTGGAGGCGGTGCGGGAACCTGAGCTGGCAGGCCCGGCAGCAAGCCCAGCGTCATTAATGGTAATAAAATGAAGCGCATAAACACCCTCCGCACACTGATATGCACGAACAGTGCCAACTGGAGCGGCGGTCACCGTGACAATGTACGTTACACGGGCCTGCGACCGCTAGTCGCGACGGTACGGCCCTCGCAAGTAACCCGCACACTGTTTTGCAATAGCTGAATCCGGAGCCAGGTTGATCGCCGTCTGATACGCGCGCTTCGCTTCTTCCCGCCGCTCGAGGAGATCGAGCGTCTGGCCCAGCCGCATCTCGGCCATGAGCCTCGTATTCAGAGCAACGCGGTGGCCGCCGGCGGTCGCGGTGCGCAATTGATCCGCGGCGCGATCGAAATGCTTGTACCAAAACAGAAGGTTGCCTCGCGCAAACGCAATGCGTTCTTGCGGCACCCGTGTGTAGCCGGCGGCGCCCTCTCGTTTTAGCCGCTCGATCTCATCCAGCACACGGAGCGCTGAGGTTTCGTCGCCGGCATCCGCGAAGTTCCGCGACAGTTCGAAGCGGTAAAGGTAATTGCGTGGGAACTCGCGGATCAAGCCTTTGAGCAAAGGTATCGCCTCGGCGGATCGATGCTCGCGGCGGTAGATTGCCGTGAGCAGGCTTCTGGCATCCGCGCGATCCGAACGCCCATTCTCTGCGACGGCGCGCAATTCGCGAATTCCCTGCGCCTTGTCTCCGTGGAATCCCGCCACGGCTCCCACCATCCGCCACCCGAACGGAAGACAGCCGATTACATAATCGTGCAGGCCTTCGATCAGAAGAGCATCGGTAAACCGAGGATCGATTTCCATCACCTGATGGTGCAGCTTGCGAGCCCTTCCGAAGTCCCGCAGCGCAGCGAGCCACGATTTGTCCACCAGGAATTCGTAATTCGCGCGCAATGCGTACGAAACACCGAGCGAGTAGAGCGCCCCGGTATCTTTCGAATTGCGGCGAACGGCATCGCTGGCGAGCCGGATCGCCGTGGCGACGGAATCGGCGAAGCGCTTACGATCCTCGGGGCTCAGGTTCATCTTTTCCCGACGGGTGAAAGAGTTAGTTCCCGTCACCAAGTCGCTATCGAGAGCTCCGGAGCGGTACATCTGACGGTAGAGGATCGCCTGGGCCAAGTGATTGTACGGTTCTGGTTGTTGCGGGTCCGACGCGATTTCAGCGGCAAACGCCTTGATCGCGTCATCGTATTCGAGATTGTAGAAATAGTTCCAACCCGTGTTGATCGTCTGTTCAGCGAAAACAGCAGAGACTGCGGTCAGAATCAGGAGTCCAGTTCGAGTAGCGCCCATCGTGCATGCTCCGAGACGATGGGATCAACGTGCGCCGCCAGTTTTTCGAGCGGTGCTCGAAACCGGGCGAATTTCGCATTTCCCATCGCAACGGCGACGTTTCTGAGAAATCCGCGATATTTCGCACGGGCGACAGGGGTATCGCCGAACAGCGCGCGGAACTCCTCTTCTTTTAGATGCGCGAGAACCTCCAGCGGCAACGGTATTTGTTGACGTGGGGCAAATGCCGGTTCAAGGCTCAGGGCTTCACGCCGGTTCCAGGGACATACGTCCTGGCAAATGTCGCAGCCGAAAACGTGGGAGCCGATTCCGGCTCGCTGACCCGCCGGGATCGATCCTTTGAGTTCGATGGTGAAGTACGAGATGCACAGACGTGCGTCCAGTTCGAATTCGCCGGTTTCGCCCCGGGGCGCTAAAGCCTGCGTGGGGCATGCGTCGATGCATCGCGTGCATGTGCCGCACCGGGGTTCGGCCGGCCGGTCCGGCTGCAACTCGAGCGTCACCAACAATTCGCCGAGAAAGAACCATGAACCGGCATATTGGTTAATAAGACAGGTATTCCTGCCGATCCATCCTAGCCCCGCGCTTGAAGCATACGAACGCTCGAGCAAGGGCGCGGTATCCACGCAGATTTTGTAATCGAAAACTGCGTGTGCTTCCATCTTCGCAATGAGCGATGAAAGACCGCGGCGCAACACATCGTGGTAGTCGTCGCCCCACGCATAGCGCGAGATCCAGGCCAGCTCACGGTCCGAAAATGCGGTGGAATGGGGCCGGGGCGAATTGTACAGTTTGCCGACGCAGATGATGGATTGGACGCCCGGCAGCAGGTTGGCGGGATCGCTGCGAATCCCGGCGCGCCGCCCGTTCAGGTACCCCATTGCTCCGGCGAGTCCGCGCTCCGACCAGTCCATGTAGCGCCTCGCGTCCGAGTGCGGAGCGGCGACGGCGATGCCGACCAGTTCGAATCCGCACTCGTGCGCCAGGCGCTTCACTTCGGCCGCGGTCACACTTTATCGTAGCTTTCGCGAATCGGCATGCGCGAATTCGGCCATGACAAACGGTGACTTGTCGGCCCACGCGCCGAAGTTGCGTAAAGGGTATTTCGCTTTCGTCGCCCTCTCGGTTGACAGCGGTTGCGTATGACCGGCACCTGTTGGTTTCGTGCCGTACAACTGATTGGCAACTACCGTTTTGTCAATGGCTGAATCGGACAGTCATCCGCAAAGGCGCCACTGGGGGCGTGCGATTCCGTGCCTGGACAGGTGCCCTCATCGTTATCGCACCGTTGAATGCTTCATCGTCTGCTCACGCTGGCGTCCCCGGCCGCAGGTCGCGGAATCACCAGGCGCACCCGCTGCTCCAGGACGCGGACCGCGCGCGGCCGGAGCGCCCGTCACCGTCTCTGTCGCGAAAGCGTATCAAGGCGACGTTCCCCTTTTTCAAACAGGAAGACTCAGTTCCGTTGCGGCCTTCTATACAGTCACCGTCCGCTCGCGTGGCGACGGACAACTGATGCAGCTAACGGTGCGAGAGGGCGACTACGTCCGCGAGGGCCAGGTGATCGCGTGACCTTGTTTTCTACCCCGGTCATCTGTCTTTACCTCGACCGGGTTACAGAACTGGATTCAACGAACCCAACAGGTTCCGATGTGCGTGGCGGCAAACCCGAACGAGGGAAAGTCGCATACCATCGATAGGGAAGGAACCCACAGATTATGCGAATCACTCGCTCGCTCCTGGGGCTGGCTCTCTGCTTTGCGGCGATTCTCTCCGCCGCGCCGAAGCCGCAGCCTCTCTTTACGTACGTTGGAACTTATACGAACAAAGGCAGTAAGGGGATTTATCTGTACCGGTTTACGCCGGCCGATGCGAAACTGGAGTCGCTGGGGCTCGTCGCCGAAACTCCGAATCCGACGTTCTTGGCGATTTCGCCGAACCGGCAATACCTGTACGCCGCGAACGAGGTCGGAAATTATAACGGCCAGCGCACCGGATCCGTTACCGCCTACAAGATTGACAGCGCGACCGGGAAACTCACCAAGTTGAACACCGTGTCTTCGCACGGCGGCGGTCCCGCGCACCTGATCGTCGATCACGCGGGCAAGAACGTGCTCGTGGCGAATTACGGCGGAGGGTCGATCGCCGTGCTGCCTATCGGCCCCGATGGGTCGCTCAAAGAGGCGACTGCCGCAATTCAGCATACAGGTTCGAGCGTCAATCCCCGCCGGCAGCGCGAGCCCCATGCGCACTCGATCTACACGTCGCCGGACGACCGGTTCGCGATTGTCGCCGACCTCGGGCTCGACAAGGTTCTCGTATATAAGTTCGACGTCAACAAAGGAACACTCACGCCGAACGATCCGCCGTCCGTCGCCATCGATCCGGGCTCCGGTCCGCGGCATGTGGCATTCCACCCCGACGGCAAGCACGCGTACGTAATCAACGAGATGAAATCCACGATTACAGTCCTGGATTGGGATGGTAGGCGCGGCGCCTTCACAACAAAGCAGACCATCAGCACGCTTCCCGAAGGCTACTCGGGCGAGAGTACGACGGCCGAAGTTGTCGTGAGCAACGATGGCAAGTTCGTGTACGGTTCGAATCGCGGGCACGATAGTATCGCCGTGTTCTCTGCCGCCACGGACGGGACTCTCAAACTGGTGGAAATCACTCCCGTGGGCGTTAAGGAACCCCGGAACTTCGCAATCGACCCGAGCGGCCGTTTCTTACTCGCGGAAGGCCAATCGTCCAACAACATCAATCTATTCCGTGTGGACCCCAAAACGGGTAAGTTGACAAAAACAGATACAACGGTAGAAGTCGGCGCGCCGGTCTGCGTTCAGTTCATCCCCGCTCCGGCGAAGTAGGTTGGGCCGGCTTTCCCCCGGCTTGCGGTCGAGTTCGGCAAGGTGCTAGTCTCAACGGCATCGCAAATCTGGCGATCCAATCCGACTCGGGAGAGAAACGATGAATCGAATTCTGCTGCCGGTATTGTGTGCAGCGTTCGTGTCCGTGGCGGGAGCGCAACAGGCGCCGCCGAAGACGCACCTCAAAGTGGGGGACACTGCACCCGATTTTTCCCTGCCTTCGACGCAAGGAAAAGAAATTAAACTTTCCGATTTTCACGGAAAGAAGACTGTTGTTCTCTCATTTTTTCCAGCCGCATTCACAGGTGGCTGAACCAAGGAACTCACTGCCTACCAGTCTGGTATCGGCAAATTCGATGCGCTTGATGCGCAGGTTCTCGCGGTCAGCACGGACTTCATTGCGACCTTGAACCACTGGTCCAAGGAACTCAACGCAAGTTATCCGATACTCAGCGATCACGAAGGCAAGGTAGCCGAAGAGTACGGCGTTCTCATCCCGAATCGGCGATTGGCTAACCGTGCAACTTTTGTGATCGATCCCGAAGGTAAGATTCAGGAGATTGTGGAAGGCAATGCGGCGCTCGACCCGACCGGAGCCGAGACCGCGTGCAGCCGCTTGAAACACAAGTAAACAGGGGCGGTCAGCCGTTCTGACTTCGGCTGATCGCCTGCGCAGCTACACTTCTGCATAGTGGATATCCAGAAATCCGGAGCCAAGCGACCTACAATGCTCTGGTAATTCGCGGTAAGCGATAGTAAAATAAAGTATCCAGTTCCGGCTTCGGGTGGCCTTCGACGTGCAGCATCTTGCGCGGGCCGATGTGTAACCACCCGGGTTTGAGTCTGGCGGGAGACCGGCGTTGAGGGAACTCAAGGACCAGTTAATCAGCGCGTTGCTCGTGATCCTCACGGTGGCTGCGGTGATTTCCGCCGGGATCAACTTCCAGCAGCAGCGCCGATTTCATCTGCCGGAAGACGGCGTCACCTGGATCGACCGCGCCAGCGGTGTTACTGCTGTTTATGTAGAGCCGAACAGCGGCGCTGCGGCTGCCGGTATCCGAAACGGCGACCGGCTGATTTCGATTGGCGGGCGCGAGATCAACCACTCCGCAGAAGCGACCCAGATTCTCGTCAACGTTCGCGCCTGGAGCGAAACGCCTTACGAAGTTGAACGCAAAGGCATACGGTTCACCGCGAAGGTAATCGTACGGGAGCATACCACCGATTCCGCCGTTCTCTATCAATATCTGGCCGGGGCTGCGTATCTTTTCATCGGTCTATTCGTCTATTTCCGGCGCGGCAGCTCGCCGAAGTCGCTGCATTTTTATGCGCTGTGCCTGACTTCGTTCGTCTTCTCCTGCTTCCATTACACGGGCAAGCTGAACGGCTTCGACCAGGTAATGTATTTCGGCAACGTTGCCGCCGGCCTGGTAGCCCCCACGATATTTCTGCATTTCTGCCTGACCTTCCCGGAGCGCCGGGGATGGCTGGCCGGGCGCGGGCGCGTCGCTCTGCTGTATCTGCCGCCGGCCTTCCTGCTTGCCACCTACGTCGGATTCTCTTGGGGAGCGGTGCGGGCCGCGGCGCCGCTGATCGAAGTGGTTTGGACTCTGGACCGGGTCTGGATGCTGTATCTCAGCATCATGTATCTGACCGGCGCACTCGTGCTGTGGTACAAGTATGTCCGCTCCGAAGACCCGATCGTCCGGCGCCAGTTGCTATGGTTACGAAACGGTGCTCTGTTCGGAATCCTTCCGTTCACCCTTCTATACCTCCTGCCGTATCTGTTCGGTGTCGTGCCGAATCAGTGGATGAAGCTGTCCGTGCTGTCGCTTCCGCTGGTGCCGCTGACGTGGGCTTACGCCATTCTGCGCTACCGCCTGATGGATGTCGACGTGATCTTCCAACAGGGCTATGCGTACACGCTGGCGACCCTCGCTGTGCTCGGCGTCTTCTACGGAATCATCTTCTCGATCAGCAAACCGAGCGACCTGACCGGAACGGCGATGGTGGCCCTGATCCTGATTGCCACCTTCGTGTTCCAACCGATTCGGAACTGGATCCAGGAACTGCTGGACAGGTACGTCTTTTATAAGGACCAGTACGACTACCGGCGCACCTTGATCGAATTCGCGCGCGAACTCGGGTCTCAGACGGATCTTGACGAGACGCTCCGATCCGTGGCGGACCGCCTGGTTCGCACGCTCTCCATCCAGCACGTCGCGTTCTTCCTGACGGATGAACAGGAGAGCGAGTTCCGGATCGAATCCTCAACTCGGGCCTACAAACCACGTCCTGAGCCGCTGGATCTGAGTTTCCTCAACACGCATCCGGACAAGCCGTACGTGTTCTTCGAGCGAACCCGGCATCTCATAGACGCGGTGTCCCTGCACTGGCCGGAGTCGGTGCGCCGGACAATCGCCGAACTCGATCTCACGTACTACGTGCCGTGTTCGGTGCGGGGCCGGACGATCGCATACCTCGGCGTCAGCCGGACCGAAAAAGACGATTTTCTGTCGAGCGACGATATCGAACTTCTGGTGACGCTCTCGGGGTATCTCGGCATCGCCATCGAGAATACGCGCCTCTACCGGTCGCTGCAGCGGAAGGTCGAGGAGTACGAGCGCCTGAAGGAGTTCAGCGAAAACATCGTTGAATCGATCAACGTTGGCATCCTGGCGGCCGACCTCGAGGATCGGGTTGAAAGCTGGAACACGCAGATCGAGCGCCTTACCGGGATCGCCCGCGAGAACGCACTGGGCCGCACGCTTTCCGAATTGTTCCCGCGCGACTTGTACCAGAAGTTTTCCGAAGTGCGCGGCGATACCGGGGTACACAACATTTATAAGTTCGTCCTCAAACCGAGTTTGAATGGCGTGTCGAACGGCTACAGCGCCCGTCCCTCCCGTGAGACGATTCTCAACCTGGCCATCGCTCCCCTGGTTTCGAAGGACTACCGGCAGATCGGCCGGCTGATCATTTTCGACGACATCACGGATCGTTCGGAACTGGAAAGCCGTTTGGTGCAGGCTGACAAGTTGAGTTCCATCGGTCTGCTGGCGGCCGGCGTTGCCCATGAAGTGAACACGCCGCTGGCGGTGATTTCCACTTATGCCCAGATGTTGGCCAAGCAGGTCAGCGGCGACGATCAGAAATCGAAACTGCTCGAGAAGATCGCCAAACAGACCTTCCGGGCCAGCGAAATCGTCAACTCCCTGCTGAACTTCTCTCGCACGTCCTCCACCGACTTTGTCGATGTGGAGGTGAACCGCAGCATTCGGGAGACACTGAGCCTGATCGATCATCAGCTGCAAAAAGCGGCTATTCGCACCGAGTTGTCTCTCGACGACACCGTCCCGCGGCTCAAAGGGAGCGGCGGCAAATTGCAGCAGGTTTTCCTGAACCTCTTTCTCAATGCGCGAGATGCAATGCCCGATGGAGGCATCCTGGCCGTGCGTACCTGGGCTTCCAACGAATCGGTTCTGATTGAAATAGCGGACAGCGGCTCCGGCATCGCAGCCGAGCATCTAGCCCGCATCTACGATCCCTTCTTCACAACGAAGGCCCCAAAGAAGGGCACGGGACTCGGTCTCTCGGTGACCTACGGAATCGTTCGGGAACACGGGGGAACTATAGAGGTCCAAAGCCAGTTGGGGCAAGGAACACGCTTTACCATCGAACTGCCGCTGACACGCAAGGCGGAGCCGGTGAAAGCTTCTGAAACAACCACCGCGTTAGTCACATCACAATAATTCTGGACAAATGGCCGACAAATTCCTGCCCGAAGATTCGCTCCCAGAGGCGGCTAAGGGGCGCATCCTCGTCGTCGATGATGAAGCGGATATCCGCGAAAGCCTCGAAGCCCTCTTAACGCTCGAAGACAAATTCTCCGTCGATATGGCGGTGAACGGCACCGAGGGCCTCAAAAAGATCGAAAACGGAAATTACGACCTCGTGCTTCTGGATCTCATGATGCCGGACCGTTCCGGCATGGAGGTACTCGAAGAAGTCCGGCAACGCGATCACGAGACGCCGATTTTCATGCTCACCGCCTACGGGTCGGTGGAGGTCGCGGTCGAAGCGCTAAAGCGCGGCGCCAGCGATTACTTCTCGAAGCCCTGGGACAACGAAAAGCTGCTGATCGAGATCGAGCGCATGATCTCGAAGCGGCGCCTCGAAACCGAGAACCGGCAACTGAAGCGCGCCCTGAAGCAGCGGTATGCGTTTCCGAATATCGTCGGCAAAAGCGACCGCATGCTGCGGATACTCGATCTCGTCGCGCAGGTGTCGCCGAGCCGCGCGACAATCCTGATCACCGGCGAAACCGGCACCGGAAAGGAACTCATCGCGAAGGCGATTCACGCACACTCGGCGCGTTCGGATCAGCCGTTCATCGCCGTCAACAGCAGTTCCATCCCGTCGGAGTTGCTGGAATCCACCCTCTTCGGCCACATCCGCGGTGCCTTCACCGGAGCCATCAATTCACGCAAGGGTTACTTCGAGTTGGCGCACCGGGGTACGATTTTCTTCGACGAGATCGGAACCATCCCGCTCGAGACGCAGGCGAAGCTTCTGCGAGTGATCCAGGATCGCGAGTTCATGCCCGTGGGATCCAACGAGACCATGCGCGTGGATGTGCGGATTGTTGCCGCTACCAATGTGGAACTCAAGCGCGCCGTGGACGAAGGCAAGTTCAGAGAGGATCTGTACTACCGGCTCAACGTGATCAACCTGGTGCTGCCTTCGCTGCGCGACCGCCGTGAAGATATACCGCTGCTGGTCGAACACTTCTTCAGCAAATATTGCCGCGAGAACGACAAGTTCCTCGATCCGGACGGAAACTCGACGCTGAAGTTCGAACCTGAGGCGATGCAGATCCTGATGGATCACACGTGGCCAGGCAACGTTCGAGAGTTGGAGAACGCCGTAGAACGCGCGGTGGTGCTGGCCAGCGGTGAAGCGGTTCCGTTGGACGTGCTGCCCGATCATTTACTCACAGCGGGCGGCATGAAGATCCGGCGCGACGAAAGCGGGCACCTGGCGGCCGACGCGTCGCTGTTCGAGATCGTCGCCGACTTCGAGCGCCGGAAGATCATCGAGATGCTCGAGAGTTCGAACTGGAGCCAGACGGAGGCAGCCGAATCGCTCCACATTCCCCTATCGACACTCAACCAGAAGATCAAACGCCTGAACATCGATGTCCGTAAACGGGGTGAAAAGGGCCGCGGACACGAAGCCTCCTCTACCTGATTTCTGTAAGGCATAGTACCACCGGGAACTGGTGGAACTGGTCTATACGATTGACAAGGCTGTCATGATTCCGTTATGCTGGCTTTTCGTTAATCTTCATTCCGTTTTGCAGTGGTACTCTCCGGCCTACGATCTCAGAGGTAGCTGTACTCTGTAGGTCGCGCCGAATCAAGTTGAGGAGATCCCATGCGTCAGCAATACTTCATATTGGATTTCGCCCATTCATTCCACGGGCGGCTGCGCAGAGTTCAGATTCCGCATCGGACTCTCTACTTCGTCTTCGGCAGCGTTGCGGTCTTACTTATATTTGTGCTGGGTCTTTTTTCCAGTTATCTCCGAATGACGTGGAAAGTGGCGAACTACAACTCTCTTCGCCGCGAAGTCGAAACCCTCCGGTCCCGCTATCAGACGCTCCAGAAAGAAGCCAATCAGAAAAACGAGCAACTGGCATCCTTACAACTGCTGGCCAGCGAGGTAACGGTTGCTTACGGTATCAAACAGAAACTGGAAGGACCGCCGGACATCTCGGCCGACAGTAAGCTCGTGCCGACATTTCGTGAATCTCTCGCAGAGTACGACTTTCTCAAGAGCGCCAGTTATTCGATGCTTCACCGCAATTACGTAAGGCAGTGGCAACAAAATGTCCGCCCCAGTTTGTGGCCCGTCTATGGGCGTTTGATGAGCACATACGGCGGCCGCAGCGATCCATTCTCCGGTGAAGGCGCATTTCACTCCGGCGTCGATCTCCAGGCCAACGTCGGCACTCCCGTTCATGCAACGGCCGACGGCGTCGTAACTCACGCGGAATGGTCGGGACGATACGGCCGGCTTGTAATCATCGACCATGGGAACGGAATGCAGACGTGGTATGCGCATCTGTCACGGTTCTTCTGTGTGCCGGGGCAGGATATCCGGCAAGGCCAGGTGATCGCGTATTCGGGAAGCAGCGGGCGCGCCACCGGACCGCATCTGCATTACGAAGTCCGCGTCGGCGGCACGCCGATTAATCCTTACAAGTATCTGACGAAGACCTCGATCCTAACGACAGGCAGAGACCTGCCCTTCTGAATCATCGCTTCTAGCCCTACCTTCGCATTCCTGAACGGCAAAAGGGCATTGTCGGTGGCTCCAGTGCTGTAAGAGATGGTCAGCGCGTGCTTTCGCCTCGAATATGTGCTACATGAAAGATATGCATGTATTCGAACGGGATGTGAATGGCTGCCGCTATCGTATCGCGGCCCAGTCGGTGTGGGACCCGGCCCGTGGTCGCTCGGTTGCGCGCCAGATTGTGCTTGGCCCGGCAACAGCGGCGCCGGTCGCCGATCTCGCCGCCACGCGAACCGTGGGTACGCGTGCCGTTGGGGATGTCGGCGCTCTGATTTGGGTCGCCGAGCAACTCGATCTGATAACCCACATCGACCGGGCATGCGGCAACCTGGGCGCCAAGGACGGCCCCTCTGTCGGCGAGTTGGCTGTGGCGGTCGCCATCCAGCGGGCGTGCTCGCCCGGACCCAAGCGGGACTTGGCGGAGTTTCTGGATGAGAGCGTGCCGCGCTTGTCGTGTCTGCCATCTTCGGCATTCAGCGGACAGGCATACCATCGGGTGGCCCAGCAGGTCAGTGATGAGCAATTAGAGCAAGCGCAGGTAGCTATTGCGAAAGCGGCGGTGGCCCGGTTCGAGCTTTCAGCCGACGTGCTGGCGTTCGATACAACCAACTTCGACACCCACATCGCGACGGTAACACCCGGCAAGTTGGCGCGTCGCGGGCATGCTAAGAGCAAACGGCGTGATCTGCGCGTGGTTGGGCTTGGCGTGCTGGTCAGCGAGACGGGCCACGTGCCGTTGCTATACCGGACCTATTCGGGGAACAGTTCGGATCAAACCGTGCTGGGTGACTGCCTGGATGGGTTGAGTGCGCTACACCAGTCGCTGGACGAGGGGGAGGGACGTCCACGAGCGCAGCGGACGCTGGTGCGGGATGGCGGAAGTTGGAGTCCTCAGTTGGAACTGGATCTGGACGTGGCCGGCTACTACAGCCTGATCTCGTTACCGCTGGGACATGCGGCTGCGGAACAGGCGCTGCAGATGGCGGCCAAGCGAGGTGCAATGAAGTGGCTGACTGGCAAACTGAGCGAAGTACGCGCGGCGCGCGTGCGAGCGAAGGTCGGCAAACTGGACCGCACGCTGGTGGTGGTGGAGAGCCAGGAACTGCTGGCGGGTCAGAAACGTGGCATTGCGGTGGCGTTGCGCAAAGCGAAGGCGGAGTTAGGCAAACTGGATCGACTGGTGCAAGCGAAACGCATCTCGCGCAGCAGCCTGGAGCAACGGATAAAGAAGACGCTTGCCCGCGAACATTTGTCGAACTTCGTGGTGACGAAGGTCGGCGGAGGCGACACCAATCCGACCTTACGCTGGCATGTAGATGCGGCGTTGCGCCGCCAACTGGAGAAGACCCGGCTCGGACGGCGGGTGCTGTGCACGGATCAACACCTGTGGAGCACGGGCCGGATTGTGCACGGGTTCCGTGGTCAGTGGAACGTTGAAGAACTGTTCCGCCGGGCCAAGAAGGGAGGCGTGGTGCCCTGGGGACCGTCGCATCAGTGGGCGGACGGGTCGCTACGTCTGCATACCTTTGCCACTGTGCTTGGGCTGATGCTTGTGAGTCTGGCGAAGATCGCGCTTGGAACAGGCAACTCCGCCCTCGCGATGATGGGCGAGCTAGCCGAAGTCCGCGCGACCCTGGTGCGTACGACGACGCGCGGGCCGGGGCGTCGGGCGACCGTGATGCTTGCACCGGACCTGACAGCCCAACAGCGCCGGGCGGTGAAAATCTTCGACCTCGACCGCTGGATGCCAACACTTCTTTCATGTATGACTAGCCGACCTCTTCGTACATGATTGATGCCCAAAACCCGGATTTACTTAACTTTGATGCGAAGGTAGGGCTAGTGCTCGACGGCTCAATGCGCGACCCGCGTTGAGCCGTTTGTGACTGCGTCGCGCTATCCTTGTCGCATGCGTGAAATCCCGAGTTGGGATGAGTACTACCTGGAAATCTGCCGGACTGTGGCGGCGCGCAGCAAGGACCCCAATACGCAGTTGGGTTGTGTGATCGTTGGACCGGCGCACGAAATCCGATCCACCGGCTACAATTCATTTCCGAGAGGCATCCGCGACGACGTTCCCGAGCGACTGGTGCGGCCCACCAAGTACCTCTGGATCGAACACGCCGAGCGGAATGCGATCTGCAACGCGGCGCGGGCCGGCACGGCCACCGAAGGATGCACGTTGTACGTGGAGATCATGCCTTGCATGGATTGCGCGAGAGCGATCGTGCAGGCCGGAATCGTAAACGTCGCTATCAGCGCCGACCGCATGCGCGCGTATTCCAGCGATTACTACAACGAACATTTCTGCATGGTCGAGATTCTCTTCAAGGAAGCGAATGTCGGCGTGAAGCGCGTTGAGTCTCGCCGTTCCGCCCCGGCTGCAGCGGCGCCACAGGTCTGACCACTTTAGTGGCCGCGACCCTCATTTTCCTCGGCACGTATTTCGTCCTCGCGATGGGGCGCCTACCGGGGCTGCGCGTAGACCGGACCGGAGCGTCGATCGTCGGCGCAGCCATGATGATCGGCTGCGGAGCCTTGACGCTCGACGAGGCATACCGCGCCATCAACATGGATACGTTGATCCTGCTGTTCGGGATGATGATCGTCGTTGCGAACCTGCGGTTGTCGGGTTCTTTCACGCTGGTGAGCCGCCGCGCCGTGGAGCACGCGCATCGGCCCGTTGCGCTGCTCGTGCGATTGCCGCAGTGGCCGGCTGCCTGTCCGCGCTGTTTGTGAACGACACCATCTGCCTGGTAATGACGCCGCTGGTGCTCGAGATCACGACGGCAATTCGCCGCAACCCCGTATCCTACCTGCTCGGCGTGGCGATGGCCGCGAATGCCGGCAGTGCGGCAACCATCACGGGCAATCCTCAGAACATGCTGGTCGGGAGTTACTCGGGGATACCGTACGCGCACGTTCTCGCTGCACTGGCTCCCATAGCGTTGTTCGGATTGGTGGTGACAGCGGTTATCATTGCCGTGCTGTACCGCGACGAGTTCCGCAGCGCCGGACGCGTGGAGGCCGGGCATGCGCAGCTTCGGCTGAACCGTCCGCTCAGGTGGAAAGGCGTTGGCGGTTTCCGCAGCGATGATCGTGTTCTTTCTTCTGGGTCGGCCGGTTCCAAAGGTGGCCATCATTGCGGGCGCAATCCTGCTGATCACGCGCCGCGTGAAACCCGAAAAAATCTATCACCAGGTGGATTGGCCTCTGCTCGTCTTATTCACCGGGCTCTTCGTCGTCGTCGCGGGCATGGAAAAGAGCGGCGCCGAGCAGCAACTCGCGCGGTCCGTTGCGCGGCTTCACCTCGAAAACACGTTCGTGCTGAGCGGGCTCACGGCGCTGCTGTCGAACCTCGTGAGCAATGTTCCCGCTGTGCTGGTTTTCAAACCATTCCTGGCACACATGGCCGATCCGGTAAAGGCGTGGTTGACGCTCGCCATGTCGTCCACACTGGCGGGCAATCTTACCATACTCGGATCCATCGCAAATCTGATCGTCGTCGAAAAGGCTCGCGGCCGGGTGCGGATCGGATTTTGGGAGTACGCGAAAGCCGGCATTCCGGTGACCGTCTTGAGCTTGGCCGCTGGCGCCGGGTGGCTTCGCTGGAGGTACGCGCCTCCGCGCCGTCCGGGCAGCCAAGTAGGATAGAAGTGGACGGCCGATGACACGCGCCTTCTTTCTGTTTCTCTCGCACCAGCGTTTGCTTCGACGCTGGGTTGAAACGTCAACCATTTCTCGAAAGCTGACGAAGCGATTCATCGCGGGTGTGACGCTCGACGATGAGCTGGCGGTGTGCCGCCGCCTGAATTCGGAAAAGATCCTGTCCACCATCGACCGGCTCGGCGAAAACGTCACCTCACTCGACGAGGCGCGGGCTTCACGGGATGCCTACCTCGATGTGCTCGACCGCATTCGCGCATCGCGACTGGCCTCGACGGTATCCATCAAGCTGACTCAATTCGGCCTCGACTTTTCGACTGAGGCTTGTCTTGAAAACGTGCGGCAGCTTGTACAGAAGGCGCGCGATATCGGCACGCGCATCGAAATCGACATGGAGTCGAGCGCGTACGTGGACCGGACGCTCGACATCGTCACACGCCTGCATGCGGAACTCGGGTCCGTACGGGCTGTGATTCAGGCGTACTTGCGACGTACCGAGAAAGACATCCAGCAGCTTTGTGAACTCGGCATTCCGGTGCGGCTCTGCAAGGGTGCCTACGACGAGCCGCACACAGTGGCCTTCGCTTCCAAGAAAGAAGTCGATCGGAACTACGCCGCCATGTCGAAGTACCTGCTCGATCACGGTGCGTATCCCGCGCTCGCCACGCACGACGAAAGGATGGTGAGCACGATTCTGGCGAAGGTACGAGAGGCCGCCGTCGGACCCGACCGGTTCGAATTCCAGATGCTCTACGGAATAGGCCGCGACCTGCAGCGCCGGCTCGTCGCGCAAGGCTACCGGCTTCGTTTGTACGTGCCTTACGGCACTGCCTGGTATCCATACTTTATGCGGCGATTGGCGGAGCGGCCCGCGAACGTGTTCTTCCTGATCCGCAATATGCTTCGCGCCTGAACCGCGCGCGCAGCGAAAAACTCGAAACGCGCCGGTTACAGCGTGTGTCCTAGAAGCGGGCAACCTTATGGCGAATGCAATCGTAACCGTAACCGGATCGAGACAACTAACAAGTAAGGAGATCAAGGAATTCGGATCGATCGGAGGCCCTTGGGTGACAATCCTGCTTCCGGTAGAGGTGCCCGGACGGGCGCGGCGCAATCTATCGGCGCGAATCAAAGCCGCTTCTGCGAAAGCCGAACAGCAAATATCGGAGCGCGGCGAACCCAGCACGCTGATCCGCCGCATCATTGATCCGATCGCGCAACTTGCACCGCAACTCGAGCAGGAAGCACAAGGCAAAACACTCGCACTTTTCATTTCGGATCAGGATACGAAGCACTACTGGCTCGATCGCGAACTGCCGGAGACCGTGATCGCCGCCGCGAATCCTTATGTCCGGCCCATGCTCGACGACCTGAATCGAAGCCGGACCTTCTATTTGCTGGCGCTCGATCAAAAGAACATACGGCTGTTGCGCTGCAGCAATCGCGACTCCGAAGAAGTTAGCCTGGCTGGGCGTGTGCCAACGAGCCTGGTGGAGTTCACCAAAACGGATCAGCCGGATCATGTATTGGACAACCGCTCGCCAGCCAGCGCCGCCTGGGGCGGAGCGAAGATGATGTTCGGCACCGGAACTGATCGCGAAACCCAGCCGGAGTACCTCCTCCACTACTTCAAGGAAGTGAGCCGGGGCATTTCGGAGATGCTTCGAGGGCAGGAGAAGACTCCGCTGGTCGTCTGTGGAGTCGAGTACGAACTCGCGTTGTTCGAACGCGTAAACACTTGGGCGAATACTTGCCCGGAGGGTGTGCGCGGCGCGCCAAATAGTCTGAAGGGCGGAGAGATGCACGCGCGCGCTTTGGAGTGCCTCGATAGTGGCGACGATAAAAGGCTGGAAGACCTGCTCGCGCAACACGACAAACAGGCGGGCGATGCCGTTACGGCCGGTGTGAATGAGCTGGTGAAGGCCGCCTACGATGGCCGCGTGCTGCATCTCTTTGCCGCTGCCAACAGCCAGGCGATGGGCAACTTCGATGAGGCGGGCCATCGTGCTCGCACTCACCAGGTGGCGCGCTCGGGCGACGAGGATCTGATCAATGCCGCAGCGGTGCAGACGCTCGCACACGGCGGAGGCGTTCATGTACTTCCGCAGGCCCGTGTCCCGGGGAACCGGCCGATGGCGGCGATCATGCGCTACTGAGACCTTCGACGGAGTTACGGATGGAGAAATCGATGAAGATACCCGATTCGGATCGCACCGCACGCACCAGCATTGACGAGCGGGACGAGATTCAGGAAGAAACGGACGAGACGGGCCGCCAGATTTCGAATAAGAGCGGCAAACACTCGAGGGCCGAGAAGCTCGCGGCATCGCGGCCCGACTTCGGTCCCAAACCAGGCGGTGGGCCGGTGCCCGGCGCGACCGGCAATCCCGAAGAACCGGCCGAGGAACACACGCCGAGCGGCTCGCATCGCGACAAGGCCTTGAAGCCCTAGCTGGATATTCAGATCATCGCGCGAAGGCGGTCGTACGCAGTGCTTTGAGTATCGACGAACTGATCTCTTCGAGCGGGGCAATCTCGTCCACGCCGCCCGCTTCGATGGCCTCTCTGGGCATACCGAAAACGACGCAGGAGTGCTCATCCTGCGCAATAGTGTAGGCTCCGGCGCGATGCATCTCAAGCATTCCGGCCGCGCCGTCCGCGCCCATCCCGGTGAGAATGACGCCGATGGCATTTTGACCCAAGCGCCGCGCACAGGCCCGAAACATCACGTCTACGCTCGGGCGGTGGTGATTCACGCGCTCCTCTTGAAAAACGCGCACACGATACTCCGCTCCGTTCCGCACGGGCTCCATATGGTAGTTGCCAGGAGCGAGAAGGACGTGTCCGGGGAGGATGCGATCTCCGTCGCGCGCCTCGCTCACCGATAGCCGGCTGAGTTGGTCGAGCCGCGCCGCAAAGGACGAAGTAAAGCGCTCCGGCATGTGCTGCACGACGATGACGCCCGGACTATCGGGCGGCATCTGAACCAGGACCTCCTTGAGAGCCTCGGTTCCGCCGGTAGAGGCGCCGATCGCGACCACCTTGTGCGTGGCTGCTAATACCGGCTGGGTTGTAATGGGCCGCGCGCTGACTGGACGCGCGCGCGCGGGCAAACGAACTCGCGCTTTCGCCGCGTTCTTCACCTTTTCCCGGATTTCCCGCGCCATCTCTTCGATGCCGCGCGACACGTCGAGCTTCGGCTTTGGAATGAAATCGACGGCCCCGAGCTCGAGCGCACGCAGCGTTGTGTCGCAGCCGGTCTGCGTCAGTGACGAGATCATCACCACCGGCATCGGATGTCCGCGCATCAGCTTTTCGAGGAAGGTGATGCCGTCCATTCCCGGCATCTCGACATCGAGCGTCAGCACGTCGGGCTGAAGCCGCAGAATACGCTCGCGCGCGATCAGAGGATCGGGAACTGCGCCGATCACTTCCAGTTCCCGATCTTCAGCAAGAATCGTGTGCAGAAGTTGCCGCATTACAGCGGAGTCGTCCACAATGAGGACCTTATACTTCTTAGTCATGCAAGCTTCTCTGCCCCAAGGACGCGATATACCGAGTGCGCCACCGGCCGGACCGCCTCCCGCATTCGGAACAGCGTCTCCGCACTGCCGATGAACAGCAGACCTCCCGGCCGGATGACTCGCGTCAGGCGCTCCAGAACGCGCGCCTGATTCTCTTCGTCGAAATAGATCATCACGTTCCGGCAAAAGACGGCATCGAAATGAGCTCGCGGCCCGTAGTCCGAATCCATCAAATTCAAGCGCTCGAAGTGAACCAGGCTTCGAACCTTCGGTTTCACCATCACCGACCCCGCGTACTTGCCGTAGCCCCGCAAAAGATAACGCCGCCGTAGAGATTCGTTAAATTCCTCGGCGGCTTCCGCGGCGTAAATACCCTGCTCGGCAGTCTCCAACACGCCGGTATCGATGTCCGAAGCTCGGATCGATATGTCGTTCTTCGCGCGTGTCTCGCCGAGCCGGTTCAGCAGAGTGATGGAAATCGAGTACGGTTCCTCACCGGTGGAGCAGGCGGCACTCCACACACGAATGCGTCCCGGAATTGCCGCTGCGAACGACGCGAAAACATCGAAGTGCTGTGGCTCGCGGAAGAACGAGGTTTTGTTGGTAGTGATCGCGTTGATCATGTTCACCAACTCGACCCCCTTCGGATCGCCCGTACGCAGGTACTCGTAGTAGGCCTGAAACGAATTAAGCCCGAGCCTTCGTACCTGCTTGCCGAGCCGCGACGCCACGAGCGACTTCTTCACCTCTTTCAGCGTGATCCCCGTGTAACGCCGAATGAGATCGCGAAGCGCATGGAATTCGCTTTGCGAAAGCGCGATGTTTTCGCCGACGATCACGAGAGTGCACCACGCCGTTTACATCAGCGCTTTAGAACTCAGCGAACCCGCTGCCCGCCTCCACTCCGGCCGGCTGCGAATCGACAGTCGCGCGCGAGAGACTCTGCAGTGAACTCGACGCCGCACCAGCACTCCGTTTCACTGGCGGCGTCGGACGCTTGGCGGATTTCAACGTCTTCGCCACGCCGGCAGTGGGTGCCGCGGTCCGTACGCTCCGGTGCGTTTCCGATTCGAGAACGAAGCGCGACACCAATGCCTGCATCTGTTCCGCATGCACGGCCAGGGTTTGCGCCGTCGAGGACAACTCTTCGGTTTGGGCGGAGTTGGTCTGGGTTACCTGGTCCATCTGCGCCATCGCCTTGCCGACCTGGTCGATACCGGCAGCTTGCTCCTGCGAGGCGGCCGAGATCTCCGCGACGATATCGGTGACGCGCTTAACGGAAGAGACGATCTCCTGCAGCGTATGGCCGGAACGATTGACGAGTTCCGATCCGTTCTCGACTTTGCGAACCGAATCCTGGATCAGTCCTTTGATCTCCTTTGCGGCGGTCGCGCTGCGCTGCGCCAGATTGCGGACTTCCGCGGCGACCACGGCAAAGCCGCGTCCCTGCTCGCCCGCTCTTGCAGCTTCAACAGCCGCATTCAGTGCCAGCAGGTTTGTCTGGAACGCGATCTCGTCGATAGTAGTGATGATCTCGGCGATGCGTTTGGATGCGGAGTTGATCTCCCCCATGGCGCTCACTGCGGATCCAACCACTTGCCCGCCGTTCTCGGCGATGTCGCGGGCGCCTGCGGCGAGTTGATTGGCCTGCTTGGCGCTTTCGGCGTTCTGCTTGACTGTCGAACCGATCTCTTCCATCGTTGCCGACGTCTCTTCCTGGCTCGACGCCTGTTCCTGCGCGCCGCTCGACAACTCCTCGCTGGCCGAGGCCAGTTCCTGCGACGCAGAGGCTACACCATTGGCCGAATCACGCACCTCCGCCAAAGTCTCGCGAATGTTGGAGACAGCCTGATTCAGTGCAACCGCCATCTTTCCCACTTCGTCTTTAGTACTCACATCGAGCGACCGGGTCAGGTCGCCTTTCGCAACGGCGTCCAGTACTCCCACGGTTTGAACCAGCGGATGCGAGATCAGGCGGGCAATATAGATGCCAAGCCCGACAGCAATCACAACCGCGATGCAGATCAACGCAATGAGGAACTGCCGTGACCGGAAGTACACCACATCGCTGTCCTCGTAGAATTGCTTGCCGAGTTTCGATTTCACGGCTGCGAGATTGTCTCCCGATTCGCCGATTCGGGCGGCGATGACGGCCGTTTTCGACATCTCGGCGACGGCTGCGTCCTTTTTTCCGGCCAGGATCTCCTGAGCGACCCGATCGACTCCCGTCCGATAGGTCGAAAGATCCTCCCGGAGTTTCGCCGCCAGAGCTTTGGCCTCGTCGGTGATCAGCGTCTTCTGCGCTTTCTCCAGACTCGCGGCAGCCTGACCGAGGCTCGTACTCGCAGCCTGCACCGCGCGTTGTGCTTGATCAGTGCCGGTAGCGAGAATCGCCTGCCGCGTCTCTCGTCCCGCAATGGCTATTTGCACCTGGAGATCCTTCACGTTCTCCAGACCCGTCATGTCCCGCTCATAGAGCGTATTCAACATGTCGTTGATCGTGCTTGCAGCGCTGATCCCCTCATAGCCGACAAAGGCTATAAGTACAGCCATTACTCCGAATACGGACATCAATTTCACTACCGTCCGGGCGTTCTTAAACCAGTTCACTTCTTTTCTCCTTCAGTATTCAAATCCGCCGCAGCTCGAGCAGTTGCTCCAAGCGCTACAACATCCTGCTCGCTCAGCAGTGTGTCAATATCCAGCAGCACCACGAAATGTTCGCCAACCGCTGCCATGCCGGTTATGAATCTCGTGTCGGCGCGTGAGCCGAAATCCGGAGCAGGCCGAATCTCATCACCATGGATGTCGAGAACATCGGATACCGCATCCACCACCAGCCCGGTGATCTTCGTCCCTACCGTGACCACGATGATTACTGTGAACTTCGTGTATTCGGCTTCCGGCATCCCGAATTTCGTTCGCAGATCCACAACGGGAATCACCGTACCCCGAAGATTCATCACGCCTTTGATATGAGGAGGGGTGTTGGGTATCGGAGTAATTCCCAGATAGCCTTTGATCTCCTGAACCTTCAGAATCTCGACACCGTATTCTTCCGCACCGAGCGTGAACGACAGGTACTGGTTCACTTCCGAACCATGTGCCGTCTCGCCCGGCGACGCTGTCACTTGCATCATTATTCTTAACTCCACGCGTTCGTCAGGCCCCGGCGTATACGCCACAGCCCGTCTTCGACAACTGAGCGATTCCGGAAACGTCCAGAATGAGCGCGGCGCGCCCATCGCCGAGAATAGTGGCTCCCACCACCCCGTCCACCTTCCGGAAATGCGTCTCGAGCGTCTTCACCACCACTTGCTGTTGTCCGAGCAGTTCATCGACGAGGAGAGCGAGCCGTGTGCCCTGGTGCTCGACGATGACCGTCAGCCCTGCACTCGGATCGGTGACCCCGGCCGGCACTTTGAAGAGTTCGTGCAGTCGAATGAGGGGCACTGGTTCTCCACGCAGCACGACTACCTCTCCCTGGCCCGCTACAACACTCACTTGCTGCCGCGACGGACGAATCGACTCCATGATCGCGATGAGCGGTAGTATGTAAATTTCCGGACCGACGCGCATCAGCAGACCGTCCAGGATCGCCATCGTCAGCGGTAGTTTGATCCGCACCTCGGTACCCCGGCCGGGCTCGCTCTCCACGGAGATCGCGCCGTTCAGTGCCTCGACGTTCTTCTTTACCACGTCCATGCCGACGCCGCGCCCGGAAATGTCGGTAACGATTTCCGCGGTCGAGAATCCCGGCTCAAAGATCAACGCGCGTGTCTGGGCGTCGGTCAAATCTTCACCGGCGCGAATCAGACCCACGCTCGATGCCTTTTGCCCGATTCGGCTCAAATCCAAGCCGCGCCCATCGTCTCGCACTTCCACAACCACGCTCCCGCCCTGATGGTACGCCTTGACGTGCACTACGCCCGCTTCCGGTTTGCCGAGCGCCACGCGTTCCTCGGGCGACTCGATTCCGTGATCGGCGGCGTTGCGGACGAGATGAACCAGAGGATCGCTAATGCTCTCCACCACGCCCTTGTCTAACTCTGTCTCTTCGCCGGCGAGTTCGAGCGAAATGCTCTTGTGCGTATTGACGGCCAGGTCGTGCACCAGCCTGGGCAGGCGACTGAACACGGTTCCTATCGGCAGCATACGAATACCCATCACTCGTTCCTGGAGTTCGCGGGTATGGCGTTCGATATCGGCGAAGGCCGACTGCAGCTCCGGCAAGCGCGCCATACTAAAGCCGCCGAGAATCTCCGCCGCCATCGACTGCGCGATAACAAGTTCGCCGACTAAATCGATCAGCTTGTCGACCTTATTGGTAGCGACGCGTATAGTAGTGTCGCGGGCGCTGGCGCGCGCGTGTACCTCGGCCAGCTGACCCGCTGCAACCGGGGTTTCCGCGTGGCGGACCGACCGCGCCTCGACATCAACGCTCAGTTCGGCGCCTTCTTCGACAAACGCGAAAACATCCAGCAGATCCTGCTTGCTGGCTTCGGTGGCCAGCGTGATCCTCCACGCCAGGTAGGAAAGGTCGGGATCCATGTGGGCGAGGTCCGGTAACTGCGAAAGGTCCGTTTCGATTTTGAGAATCTCGCCAAGCCGGGCCAACTCGCGCAGAACCAGGGCGGGCTCCATACCCTGACGCAGCAGTCCGGGAGAAGGCCGGAACCAGATGGTGGCTTTTGGCTTCGATTCGTCACGCCGCAGTTCGTGTTTGCCCTTAGGATCGAAATCGCCGGCGCGCTGCGCCAGGGTGAGCATCTCGATAAGATGTGCCGGGTCCCGCTGTGGCTCGGTATTGTTTCGCGCCGCGGCGAGCAACTCCCGCAGCATGTCAACGGACTCGAGGACGACTTCCAGCCGCTCCCTCGAGGCCGGCACCGCGCCGCCACGCATTCGGTCGAGAAGACTTTCCATGGTGTGGGTAAACTTCGCAACCGCGTCGTAGCCGAAGGTCGCGCCGGATCCCTTGATGGAGTGGGCCGCGCGGAACAGCGCGTTCAGCAGATCCGAATCGTCCGGCGTATTCTCGAGGGCCAGCAGCGTGGCTTCGAGTGTCGCCAGGTGTTCTTCCGCTTCCTGGAAAAATACGTCTTTGAAGCGTTCGAGATCGATCTGCATTCCTCTCCCCTAGGCTCCGCGACCCGCGCCGGATCGGCGATTTTCAGAGCCAGCGATCTTCAACGTTGATTACCGACGGATCAGCAAATCACGTGGGCGCTACGGCACTACCTTGGCGATCACGTCGAGCAGTTTGGTCGGATGGAATGGCTTTACGATCCAGCCGGTCGCCCCGGCGGCTTTCCCTTCCTGCTTCTTCGAGGCTTGACTCTCGGTGGTCAGCATCAGGATGGGTGTGTAGCGATTCTCCTGTTTCGACCGCACCTCGCGGATTAGTCCCAATCCGTCCATCACCGGCATGTTCAGGTCGGTGATGATGAGGTCCACTTTGCGTCCGGACACGGCATCGCAGCCGACCTTGCCGTTTTCGGCTTCCAGTACGGCGAAACCGGCTTCCTTCAAAGTGAAGGCAACCATCTGTCGAATGGAGGTGGAATCGTCCACAATCAGCGCTGTTTTCATCGAGATACCATCAGAAGAGTTCTACATCACCGGTCTGGTCAGGCCCCGCTGGCGCATCTCCGGCGAGGACGGCGCGTTCCCGTTCCATCGTGCAGGAACCTTCCAGATTGCTGACAATCTCTCCACGTCTGGCCATAGTTTCAGCGCACGCGTGATCCGCCGAAACCAGCGAACGGCGGAGCGCGGACTCCATATTATCTAGTGCCGTAACTACGTGAGAGATTCTCTGTCCAAGTCGGTCCTGAAATTGAAGGTGCATGACGGCGCGCGAGATATCGTCGGCAAGCTTTGCGCTCTTTACCCGCGCGTCGTCAAGTACCGACCGCATCCCGGTGTGGGCTTCCCCGAGATCGTGTAACGCCTGTCCTACATCGCGACGGCTGGCCGCGAGATTTTCGCGGTCCGCCTCCGCCATGTCCCTCAATTCCGCCGCCGCACCAACGATCGTAACTGATAATTCCTTAACCGTTTCCGTGATTCGTTCAGTAATTTCAGTCGATCTTTTCGCCTGAGCGGAAATCTCATCGGCAACCACGCCGAATCCGGCGCCGGCCTCGCCGACGTGGACGGCCTCAATCTTCGCGTTTAGCGCGAGCAGCCGGTTGGTGAAGGCGATATTGTCGACATCCGCAATGGCGCGGGTAATTTCGCGTAACGCCACTTCTACCTGTTGCATGCGCTCGACGGCACGCATCGAAATCTCGCTGTTGCTTTCCATACGCTGGATGAGACGTTCGATCGTTGCAGCGGATGTGGATAGGATCTGGTCCACTCCGGAGCCCGAGGAATCCCCGCTCCCGACCACGCGCGTGGTCTCATCCACGGTTTCGCGCGCCGCCGCCGCGATGCCTTGAAAGCTGCCGCAAACGCTCACCACCGAGCGTTCCATCTCCGCCGTGGTCTCTGTCAGTTGGCCGCGCAGGACTCCGAGCACCGGCATGTGGGCTTTTACTTCCACTTCAAGTGATTGAATACCAAGAAGCGAAAGGAGGCGGATCCAAAGAGCGCGAACCATGTTCACTGGCTTGCGTCCTTTAACTGCAATTCCTCTACTACGCCGACCGTCCGCAAAAACTCGCGGACTGACGTGCTGATCGAGGAGAATACCAGTTTGCAGCCGCGGCGCTGAAGAGCATTCCGCAGCGCCAGCAGAATCTGCACGACGCTTGTGTCTATACGTTCGATTTCTGCGGCGTCTATTTCGACATCTGCTCCAGTCTCTACCAGTTGGAGGGCAAACTCGTGCAAATCAGATACACGATTGATGTCGAGAACGCCCGACAATGCTGCCTTTTCGTAGTGCATGTCCGCCTTTCTTCCTAGCTCTTGCAGGCCCTCAGGGCCGCGATCATCGCGGAGCGCTGCTCCGGCCGCTTTTCAACGTCCTGGGCTAGAGAGTGCTAGTGAAGATACGAGTCGTTCAAATACTCTTATCGGCAGACGAACGAGTTTTTAGTATCGCTGTAAAAAAGCCGCGAGGGGAAGCAGAATATTGAGTACTTCCGAGACAGTTTGCTGACCTGTACGCACGATCTCGACCGGTCCCGGCCCGCTAGGACGCCACCGATCGACGAACCTTTCATTCGGATATCCGGCGAACACCGCAATCAGCGGCACCCCGGCAGCAGCCGCCGCATGCTGGCCCGCCGAATCGTAACCAATGTATAAGCCGCTTGCCGCGATACGGCTGGCAAAATCCGCGAACGACCCTGCGAACAAATCGACTCGCGTGATGCCGGCGGCCGCCCTACGCACGCGGTCCGACTCTTCCCCGCCCGCGCCAAGATCCACCAGAATCGAGCGGCCGGTGGCGTGCAGGCGCTCCAGAAGTTCGCGTTCGAACGGATCCGGCAGGCGCTTGGCGGGGTTCTCGCCGGTTCCCAGGCTGATCGTGATGTCGTACGGCGGATCGGTCGGGCGCGGCACGGCAAAATACGGATGCGCCCCGGAGACTGCGAAGGTCGATTGCATCCACTGCGATGTCAATTCCGCCAGCGATCCCGTGCCCGAAGCGGTCCGGCTTTCGAAGAAGAAGTAGTCCGGCTCGGGACACACCGGCACGAGACCCAATTGCGTGAGCCTCGAGTCAGGGTCGATGGTAATCGAACCCGCGCGGTTGACCAGGTTTTCGAGCGATTGACTCGCCCGCACCCGGTCCCGCACCGAACCCGTACGGTCGTAGGGCGCGGGTGCGTGCTCGATCCGAGAATCCGCGGAGAACAACTCGAAGCCCTTGCCCGATCCGACATACCAGATCCGCGACTGCGGGAACCGCCGCTTGACTCCTTCGAGTACCACGCTCGTAATCGCAATATCGGCGCCCAGTGTGACGCGGGAAAGAACGAACACGTGGTCGGGTTCTCCGCCGGAATAGACCCGCGGTGTGCGGACTCGCCGATACCGCTCGATCAGCATGGAAGCCTCGAGCGCGGGATCCACCGCTTCCAGAACTTCCGCGAACATCCTCACATACTCGTCCACACGGGCCGCATCGAAGCTGTCGGCAAGCGGTTCGACAACTTCGGCAAACCAGGCCCGCGCCTCCGCCGCATCATCGAGCGAGATATTTCCCGACAATGAGATCCAACTTCCGCAAAGTGTTTTCGGGGATCGCCTTACGGTCGGTGATCAGCGCGTGCGCGAGCGCCGAGCCGCACTTGCATTCGCGAGCATCAGGCATGTTGGCCACGGTCGCGGCTACTACTTTCGCCGCGTGCTCCGCATTCTTGGTCAGATTCGCGATGATATCGGTCACCGTCACGGCGTCGTGGTCGGGATGCCAGCAGTCGTAATCCGTCACCATTGCCACAGTAACGTAGCACATCTCGGATTCTCGCGCGAGTTTCGCCTCCTGCAGGTTGGTCATACCGATGACGTCCATGCCCCAACTCCGATAGACGTTCGATTCCGCCAAGGTTGAAAACGCCGGTCCCTCCATGCAGAGATACGTCCCGCCCTTCTTCGATACAACCCCCGCGCGCTGGCACGCCTGAGATACCACGTTGGCCAACTGCGGACAGATCGGGTGGGCAAAGCTGATGTGTGCCACCAGTCCCTCGCCGAAGAATGTCGACGCGCGCCCGCGTGTGCGATCGAAGAACTGATCGGGGATCACGAACTCCAGTGGCCGGTGCTCCTCTTTCAAGGAACCCACCGCACTCAGCGAGATTACCCTTTCTACGCCGAGCATCTTCATTCCCCAGATGTTCGCGCGGAAGTTCAGCTCGGACGGGGAGATTCGGTGCCCGCGGCCATGGCGGGCCAGAAACGCTACCTCTTTGCCGGCGAGCCGGCCCACCACATAAGGGTCGGAGGGATTGCCCCACGGGGTTTCAATTGCGTGCTCCTCCTGCGCTTCGAAGCCCGGCATCGAATACAATCCGCTGCCGCCGATCACTCCAATTTTCGGGTTCATAGCCTACCCGTCTTCATCAACGGGTCTTGCCTCCTGATGGATTTTTTCGAGAAATTGATGGACCACAGTATAAGGATCGCGCCGCCGCCCGGCGACATCGCTCGCCGCAGCCTCTAACTCCTCTGCCGGAAGACGATCGAGCAGCCGTTCGCGCAGCATCTCCCGAAGCCGCCCCTGCCAGATCTCGGCGGATTGCGTCCTCGCGGCGCGCGATGAACGATACGTTTCCACAGCGGTAATTAGTTCCGCAATTCCCAGACCTTCGGACGCGACGGTCTGGACCACTTCAGGAGTCCAGCCGTCCTTGCGCTTTGCGTAAGTCAGGTTGGTGCGGATTTCGCGTTCCAGCTTGGGCGCACCCGGCAGGTCGGCCTTGTTGACGACAAACACATCGGCGATCTCCATGATGCCTGCCTTGATCGCCTGCACGTCATCACCGAGCCCGGGCACCAGCACCACGGCCGTGATATCGGCCAGCCGCGCAATCTCCACTTCGTCCTGTCCGACGCCGACCGTCTCGACGATAACAACGTCGCGGCCCGCCGCATCGAGCAGCAGCGCCATATCCGTCGCCGCACGCGACAGTCCACCCATCCACCCGCGGGTGGCCATCGAACGGATGAAGACCCCGGGGTCGGCATGATGACGCTGCATGCGAATGCGATCGCCAAGAATCGCTCCGCCTGTATAGGGGCTGGTGGGATCCACCGCGATAATCCCCACGCTCTTGCCGGCCTGCCGGTAGGCCGCGGTGAGTTGATCGACGAGGGTGCTCTTGCCCGAGCCCGGTGCGCCGGTAACACCCAGAACCATCGCACCTCCGGTGTGGGGAAACAGTTCCGACATCAAGGCATCGGCTTTTGGGCGGCGATTCTCGATGAGCGTTGCGGCACGAGCGATCGCGCGGGGATCGCCGCTGCGAATACGTTGAGCCAAGCCGGTCATCAACTCTTCAGAAGCTGTCGCGCGATGACCAGCCGCTGAATCTCGCTGGTGCCCTCGCCGATCGTGCACAGCTTAACATCCCGGTAATACTTCTCGACAGGATAGTCCTTGATGAACCCGTATCCACCATGGATCTGCAGTGCGTCGTCACAGATGCGCACCGCGGCTTCGGATGCGAAGAGCTTCGCCATGGCCGATTCCTTGGTGACACGCTCGCCATGGTCCTTCATGTGGGCCGCCCGAAGCGTCAGCAGGCGCGATGCGTCGATGTTCGTCGCCATATCGGCAAGCTTATTCTGAATCGCCTGGAACTCCGAAATGGACCTGCCAAACTGCCTGCGCTGCTTGGAATATCGGAGCGCCGCTTCATAGGCGCCCTGGGCGGTGCCGACCGAGAGTGCCGCGATCGAGATGCGGCCTCCGTCCAGAATGCGCAGGCTGTCGACGAAACCCTCCCCCTCGGCGCCGAGCAACTGCGACATCGGCAGTCGGCAATCGCTGAAGATAACTTCTCCGGTGGCGCTGGCGCGCATGCCGAGCTTGTTTTCTTTCTTGCCGACGCGAAAGCCCTGCGCGCCCTCTTCAATGATGAAAGCGGAGATGCCGTGATGCGAAGCAGTGCGATCCGTCACGGCCATCGCGACACACACCTGGGCATAGTGCGCGTTGGTGGTAAACGTCTTCGCTCCGTTTAGAGTCCACTCCGTCCCGTGTCGCACTGCCGTGGTCCGGGTACCGGCGGCGTCCGAGCCCGCCTCGGGTTCAGTCAGGGACCAGCAGCCAATCCACTCGCCGGTCGCGAGCTTGGGAATATACCGGCTCCTCTGCTGAGGATCTCCCGCCGTGTAGATGTGGTTCGTACAAAGCGAATTGTGCGCCGCGATGATGAGGCCGAAAGCCGGATCGACACGTGCGAGTTCTTCGATGATGATCGCGTACTCGATGTACCCGAGCCCCGCACCGCCCAGGTCTTCTGGGAAAATGGCGCCCATGAAACCGAGTTGCCCTGATTTCTTGACGGCTTCCAATGGGAAGATTTGTTCCTCGTCCCATTCGGCTACGTGCGGCGCGATCTCCGCCTCCGCGAATTCGCGGACAGCTTTGCGAAGCTGATTCTGTTCCGATGTATAGCTGAAATCCATGAAGGCGCGAGCCAGTCGGGGCAAGCCGCCTGTGGTTCCAGTTGGCCGGTAGAACGCGCTCACCGCCGCGTCCGCAGACGCCATCGTCTGCCCCAGAAATTACTGTAGCAGTTCATCGGCGCGTCAGCGACTTACTATACTGCCAGGTGGATTCGCGCAGCACAGCGTATGCCGAAACAGTCAGATATCACCAGCTATCACCACGGGGCACTTTATCGCTGCTGTCTGTCGCGATATCCTATGTAATATAAGCTTCAGTCTTGGTTGTTAAACTGCGAGCTAAAACACTACCGAAAGTTTATCTGGAGTGTGAGTCCTGATGGAAGGGTGTCTTCGTGGAACATCTCCAGAAACCGGTAGCCGCATTAATCGCGCTCGATCCTGAATTTCAAGAGATTATCGCTTCATTACTAGAAAAGAACGGATATTCTTGTGTAGCAGCTGAATCTCTCGAGACGCTGCAGGAACAGTCGGCTGCGGTCCGGGTCGTTATCTCCGCAGTGGAAGCTCCGGAACTCGAAGGTCTTCGCATCTGCCGCTTACTTCGATCACCGGCACACGCGAACCTTCGCGAGATCCCGCTACTACTGCTCTCCCGGACCTTGACCGGGCCTGCCGCGCGGGAGGCCGTGCTGGCAGCGGGAGGCGACGACTTTATCGGGTCTCCAGTCGATCCCGGGCAGGTTCTGAAGACCGTCCTATTTCTGTCGAGCCGGAAGGGTTCTTCGCGCCCGGCCACGTCGACTCCGTACGATGAATTCTTTCTGCGCCTGCCGGACGCCTGCGCGCTGCACGAGACGATTTTCGATAGTGCCGGCAACGCGACCGGCTGCCGGTTTCTCGCACTGAATCCAGGATTCGAGCGAATCACGGGACTGCGGGCCGCCGATTTGGTCGGCCGCAACGCTCAGGACATCTTCGCCGGGAGCGACCCGTTCTGGGCGGATATCTACAGGCGCGCCAGCGCGGCAGACACACGGCTCATGTTCGACTCCGGGCCGTCTGACACGGGCAAACATTTTTCGATTTCAGTGTTTCCTGTCGGTTTCGGCCGGTACGCAAGCACTTTCCGGGACATCACCCGGCAAGCGGATCATGAGCGAAACCTGAACCGTCTGGCAAACCTGCAGGCCGTCATCGGGCTGATCAATCAGGCTGTAGTCCGCGCAAATACCCGCAAGGAAATGTTCGAAGAGATTTGCCGGATTTCCGCGGAAATGGGCCACTTTCGCCTGGCTTCCGTTGGTTTCCGGGATGCCGGGACGGGCGATGTGAAGTTCACCGGCCGGTCCTGCAGCGGCAGCGACTCTGCGATATCCATCGAGGCATCCGAGTGCAAGCTCGTAAAATCAGCGATTGCGGAAGGACGAACCGTTGTGCGCAACGATGACGCCGCGGACCCGACACCGGCGTCCTGCGATCCACATGGCACATGCTCGTGCGCCGCTCTGCCGATTCGTTGCAACGACGAGGTTTGTGGCGCGCTTTGCTTTCACGCGAGTTCACCCGGCTTCTTCGGGCCATCGGAGTTGCGAATCCTCGAGGACGAGGCGGCCAACGTATCCTTTGCATTGGACAAGTTCCTGGCCGAGGAGCAGCGCGAACAAGTGTCTCTGGGCCTCCGCAGGAGCGAGGAGCGGCTCAATCGGCTGTTCGATCACATGCTCGAAGGACTGCTGTATTGCAGGGTGATCTATGACAACGGGAATCCGGTTGACTTCGAGTACCTTGCCACGAACCCGGCTTTCGAGAGGCTGACCGGTCTGCGGGACATCATTGGCCGGCGCATTGGCCACGTAATCCCGGGCTTCCAAGTGAAGGACGCGGAACTCTTCGCAAGGCTCAGCCGGATCGCCGCGACCGGTAAGCCCGAGCGCTTCGAGACTTACGTCAGGTCCATGCGGATGTGGGTTTCCATTTCGGCATACTGCCCGGAGCCCGGATTCTTGACCGTCATGTTCGATGTGATCACTGACAGGAAGGAGACCGACATCGCTCTGCGTGAATCCGAGGCAAAGTTCTCGAGAACGTTCCAACATGCCCCGATCATGATGTCGATCACCTCGCGCGAGGACAACACGATCCTCGACGTGAACGAGCGCTTTCTTTCGGCGTTGGGACTAGCCCGGGAAGATGTCATTGGCAAGACCTGGCATGCCGCCGGCCTGATGTCTCTGGAATATTGGACCCAGATCGGCAACTCGATCCGTAGTGATAGCCACTCCCCGGTGTGCGAAATAGCGCTGCGCGGCAAAGAGGGCCGGCCCATCTCCTGCGAACATGCAGGCGAGTTGATCCTCATCGCGGGGCGCCAATGCATGCTTTCGGCCATGGCCGACATTACCGAGCGGAAGCAGCACGAATCGGAGCGCGAATCGATGCTGCAGTTGCTCCGGATTCTGAATGCTCCGAACGATCTGCGGCAACTGATTCACAACGTAACGGGGATGCTGCAGAACTGGTGCGGCTGCGACGCAGTTGGCGTTCGGCTGGAGGACGGAGAAGATTATCCCTATTTCGAAACGCGCGGGTTCACTTCGGAATTCGTCGAAATGGAGCGGTCCCTCTGCGCGAGCGGACGCCACGATGAGATCGTACGAGACGCGGATGGAAAGCCGGTGATGGAATGCATGTGCGGCAGCGTTCTCACCGGCACACTGGATGCCTCCCTTCCCTTCTGTACCGAAAACGGAAGCCTGTGGATGAACAGCGCGGATTCAATGCTGTCGGTCAGCGCGATGCCGGGTATACGTGGCAGAGCCCGCCATATCTGCATTCGGAGCGGCTATCAATCGATGGCCCTGATTCCCCTTCGGGCCAACGGCGTCACTCTGGGGCTGCTGCAATTGAACGATCGGCGGACGGGCCAGTTCACAACGGAGATGATTTCCTTTCTCGAGAGCTTCAGCGGGAGCCTCGCCATCGCTCTCGAGCAGCGTCGAACACAGGAACGATTGCGGGAAAGCCGTGAGGAATATCGTCTGGTTGCGGACCACACGTATAGTTGGGAGTTTTGGCTGGGCCCCGACGGCGTTCCGCGCTACCATTCACCCGCGTGCAAGAGAATTACGGGATATCCAGCATCGGACTTCATGCAACGGCCTGCGCTGCTCGATGAAATCGTCCATCCTGACGACCGGCAATTGTTCCGGCAGCATGTGCACTCCTCGGATGCTCCGGAGCCCGGTCCCATGGAATTCCGGGTCCGAACCTGCAGCGGTGAAGAAAAGATCATTGAGCATGTGTGCCGTCCGGTTTACGACGATTCTGGACGGTACCTCGGTTATCGCGGAAGCAACCGCGATATCACCTCGCGGCGGCTGACTCAGCAACAGCTAGCCGAGTCCGAACGCAGGTTTCGCGAGATGCTCGGAAATGTGGACCTGCTGGCGATGATGCTCGACACAGCCGGCAAAATCACCTTCTGCAACGATCACCTGTTGAACGCGCTCGGGTGGGAGCGGCAGGAGATTATCGGAAAGAACTGGTTCGAATACTGTCTTCCCAAGTCGATCGGTGAAGAGATCCGGCTCGTGTTCGACGAAGGCATCGAAACCGGCGAACTCCCCAAGCGCCACACGAATCCGGTATTGACGCACAGTGGACACGAGCGGCTCTTTGTCTGGTACAACACGACCTTGCGCAGTCCGGACGGAGACGTGGTCGGCACCGCGAGCATCGGCCGCGATGTCACCGAGCAGAGACTAATGGAGGAGCAACTGCGGCAGGCTCAGAAACTGGAGAGCATCGGGAGGTTGGCGGGTGGTGTCGCGCACGACTTCAACAACCTTCTGACGGTAATAAACGGATATAGCGACATCCTCCTGACCCGCACGGATCGCCGCGATCCGGTGCACAAGCCGGTAGCAGAGATCCGGAAGGCTGGAGAGCGGGCTGCCGATCTGACCCGGCAGTTGCTGACGTTCAGCCGGCGCCAGGTGATCAACCCCAAGCCGGTCGATTTGAACAGGCTCATCAGCGACAGCCGGGGCATGCTCGAACGTCTGATTTCCGAGGACATCGAACTCGTGACCGATCTCGGAACAGGACTCGGAGAGGTGTTCGCCGACCCCGGTCAACTGCACCAGGTGTTGATGAACCTGGTAGTGAACGCGCGCGATGCCATGCCTGCCGGGGGACGGCTCACAATTGAAACCACGACGATCGAAGCCGGCAAGGACAGCACGGAGACGCATCCCGAGGTCGGCCCTGGAGAGTACGTGCTGATGATGGTTACCGACACCGGTATCGGCATGAGTGAAGAAATCCGCGCCCGCATTTTCGAGCCGTTCTTCACGACGAAAGGTGAGGGCAGAGGCACGGGACTGGGGTTGGCGACCGTTTACGGAATCGTGCGGCAATGTGACGGGTGGATCGATGTTGCCAGCACCCCGGGAGTGGGCACGACTTTCAGCATCGGAATTCCGCGGGCTACCGGAAGCGAACGGAACGGCGCGGAGACAACGCCGGCTGAGACAAATGCCGGAAGCGGAACCATCCTGGTGGTCGAGGACCAGCAGGATGTGCGGAAATACGCGAGCATTGTTTTGAAGAGCTACGGGTACGAGGTGATGGAGGCACAGAACGGCGCCCAGGCTCTCGCCATGGCGCGCGAACACCCGGGCGCGATTGACCTGGTGCTGACCGATGTTGTGATGCCCGGAATGACCGGCAGGGAAGTGGCCGAGCGGCTGCGAAACGTCGCCCCTGACATTCGCGTGGTATACATGTCAGGGTACACCGACGACGTGATCGCCCGTCGCGGGATACTGGACGAAAACGTGGATTACATAGCAAAACCCTTCAGCCCGGAGGCGCTGGCCGGCAAAATCCGGTCTGCGCTCGATTCGCCAGCGGCGAAGAAAGTGATTCTCGTCGCGGACGACGATCCGGGCATTCGAGAGTTGTTCTCCGGAATCCTGGTCGAAGCCGGTTATGAAGTGATAGAGGCAGGCGACGGAGATGAGGTTCTCCGGTTGATGGATCAGCGCCGCTTCGACTTGATGCTTCTCGATCTCGTGATGCCCAACCGTGAGGGGTTGGAGACGATTCAACTTGCCCGGCAGAAGCATAGCGGCGTCAAGATCATTGCTATTTCGGGCGCGTTCGGCGGCAGTTTCCTTAAGGTAGCTCAGAAGTTAGGGGCTGACGCCACGCTGACCAAGCCGGTAGCTCCCGAACAACTTCTCGATTCGGTGAAGTCGCTACTGCCGTAACAATTCGCCACAACCCGGGGCTGTTGCCTGCTGCGACGAATGGCCCGCAGTCAGCCCGATGCATCCCGATTGACACCGTCCGCACCGGGGAAGAATATTGTGCGCAGGAGGCGTGTCCGCCTGCGCGTTCATTCGACGGACGCGCGCGCGGACACGAGTGTTCGCGATGATCGAACAGGCCGTTCTTTCGAAGATGGAGGATTCGTTTCGAAAGGCCGGGGTGAATGCCCGAATAGAAACCCCGTCCGGAGACCGGATTTGCACCGGAGATCCACCTCACACGTTGACCATCCGGTTTCGAACGAAACACGCTTGGGTGGCTCTTGCCTCGCTGGATGAAAACGCGATCGGCGAAATGTACCTGAGTGGCGCTATCGAAGTCGAGGGCTCGTTTCAGGACGCGCTGCGGCTACGCACCGTGCTGAGACGTCACAAGGGCCTGCCGTGGCTTGTGCGGTTTCTCCTGCCTCTGTGCACGGGGCAAACCTTCGCGAATCGAATAGCGATAGCACGGCACTATGACATGCCTCCCGAGTTTTACCTTTCGTTCCTCGATCCGGTGTGACCGGCCTACTCACAGGGAGTCTTCGACACACCGGGCGAATCGCTGACGAAAGCGATCGAGAGAAAATTCGACCTGTGCACGGAGGCGTGCCGGATCGGACTACAGAGCCGCGTCATCGAGGTAGGTCCGGGTTGGGGAGCCTACCTTCGCTATCTTCATATGCGCGGCTTCCATGTTCGGGCCCTCGTAAATTCGAAGAGTCTGAAGTCGTACCTCGAGAGTTGTTTCCCACGTCCGCAGATCGAAGTAGAACTCGGCGATTTTCTGAGTTACCGCCCAGCGCGGCAATTTTCGGCGCTGACCATGATGGGAGTGATCGAGCACCTGCCCTGCTATGATCGCGTCTGCCGCCAGATTCGGCGATTGCTCGAACCGGGCTCACGCGCTTTCGTGGACGGCTGCGCTTCCAGGCAGAAATACGAAATGGCCGAGTTCATCTACCGCCATATCTTTCCGTACAATCACACTTTCCTGCATCTCCCCGGGTTCCTGAAGGCAGCGCGTGAGGAAGGTTTGGAGGTGGTGTCCGTCGATGATGACAGCAAGGATTACGGCCGAACCGTTGCGTGCTGGGCGGAGAACCTGGAGCATCACCGCGATCAGATTGAAGAGCAGTTCGGTTCCTACCACTTCCGGAGGTTCCGGATGTTCCTGTGGGGGTCCGCGCAGGCGTTCGAGACCGGAGGGCTGCAGTGTTACCGGTTGGTGCTGGCAACTCCTGTCTGACAACCGAACACACGAAAAAGAGGGGTGCGGTCGAAAAAACCGCACCCCCGAGTCTCTATCGATCGTAAGAACCGAAACTACGCCGTACGATTGGTTTCGCTCTTGTCGCCTTTGGTGATGGCGGCCTGAGCGGCAGCGAGTCGCGCGATCGGCACACGATACGGCGAGCAGGACACGTAGTCCATACCGACGCGGTAGCAGAACTCTACCGAGCTCGGCTCGCCGCCGTGCTCGCCGCAGATGCCGACTTCGAGATCCGGACGAGTCTCGCGGCCCTTTTCGACCGCCCACTTGATCAGCATGCCGACGCCTTCCTGGTCGAGCACGCCGAACGGATCGGCCTTGAAGATTTTCTTCTCTTCGTAGTCCTTCGAGAACTTCGTATAGTCGTCGCGGGACAGGCCCATCGTGGTCTGCGTCAGGTCGTTCGTACCGAAGCTGAAGAACTCGGCTTCGCGAGCCACCTGGTCCGCCAGCAGCGCCGCGCGCGGAATCTCGATCATCGTGCCGATCAGGTACTTCTGATTTTTCAAACCGGCCTTCTCGAGAACCTCGTCGGCCACCCGCTTTACGATCGCCTTCTGATTCTCGAGTTCCTGTACGGAGCCAATCAGCGGGATCATGACTTCGGGGATGACCTTCTTGCCCTTCTTCGCCACCTGTACGACGGCTTCGAAGATGGCGCGCGCCTGCATTTCGGTGATCTCCGGATAGGTGATGCCGAGACGGCAGCCGCGATGTCCGAGCATCGGGTTGAACTCGTGCAGAGCTTCGACGCGCTTCAGCAGGTCGGGCAGCACGGTCTTCAGATTCTTCACCTCGGCGCCGAAGTTCGCGTACCGGGCAACCATTTCCTTCTTCGCCTTGATGTCGGCCGAAGGCAGCTTGGCGAGATCGACCATCAACTCTTCGCGCTTCGGAACGAATTCGTGCAGCGGCGGATCGAGCGTGCGGATCACCACCGGGAACCCGTCCATCGCTTCGAACAGGCCCGCGAAATCCTTGCGCTGCATCGGCAGCAGCTTCGCAAGCGCTTTGCGGCGATCCTTCTCGTTCTCGGCGAGAATCATGGCCTGCACGAGCGGCAGACGATCCTCGGCGAAGAACATGTGCTCGGTGCGGCACAGTCCGATTCCCTCGGCGCCGAATGCGCGCGCAGCCTTCGCGTCGCGCGGGATGTCGGCGTTCGCGCGAACACCGAAGTCGCCGCGGAACTCGTCGGCCATCTTCATGAACTTCGCGAACACTGGCGAGTTCGGATCGGGATCCTTTGTTTCCGCCTGGCCCTGGTAGACGTCGCCGGTGGTGCCGTTGATGGACACCCAATCGCCCTGCTTGATCGTCGAGCGTCTTGTCGCCGGCTTTCACCGTCGCCTGGTGCCGCGCGCTCGTTGATCGAGATCGCGCCGCAGCCGACAACGCAGGGACGACCCATGCCGCGGGCAACTACGGCCGCGTGCGAACTCTTGCCGCCGACCGCGGTGAGAATGCCCTTTGCGGCGTCCATACCGTGGATATCGTCCGGCGTGGTTTCCTTGCGGATCAGGATCACCGGACCCTTTTCCGACATCTCGACCGCGCTCTTCGGAGGTGAACGCCAAACGTCCAACCGCCGCGCCCGGAGAAGCATCGATGCCGGTAGCGAGCTTGGTCAGCTTGCGCAGGCTGTTCACGTCGAATACCGGGTGCAGTAACTGATCGAGCTGCGATGGAGCTACGCGGAGTACCGCAGTCTTGTCGTCGATCAGACCTTCGTCACACATCTCGACCGCGACGCGGACCGCCGCCGGACCCGTGCGCTTGCCGTTGCGGGTCTGCAGCATGTACAGCGTGCCGTCCTGCACCGTGAACTCGAAGTCCTGCATGTCCTTGTAGTGCTTCTCGAGCCGCTGCGTGATCTCGAAGAGCTGGTTGTAAACGTCCGCGTTCCAATCCTTCAACTCGCTGATGGGCTGCGGCGTGCGAGCGCCGGACACCACGTCCTCGCCCTGCGCGTTCACCAGGAACTCGCCGTAGAACACCTTCTCGCCCGAACCGGGATCGCGCGTGAAGCCGACGCCCGTGCAGGAGGTGTCGCCCATGTTGCCGAACACCATCGATCTGAATGTTGCAGGCAGTGCCGAGGCGGTCCGAGATCTTCTCCATCTTGCGGTAGTAGGAAGCCTTCGGAGCCCACCAGGAATTGAACACGGCATTGCGGGCCAGGATCAACTGTTCTCGCACGTCCTGCGGGAAGTCGCGCTTGATGGCCTTCTTGAAGATCTTCTTGTACTCGGCGATGACGGCTTTCAGGTCTTCGGCGGACAGCTCGGTGTCGAGCTTCACCTTCGCCTTGTGCTTCCGCGCGTCGAAGGCTTCGTCGAACTGCTCCATATCGATGTTCATCGCGACCTCACCGAACATCTGGATGAAGCGGCGATAGCAATCGTAGGCGAAACGCGGGTTCTGCGTTTTGGCGACCAGGCCCTCGGTAGTCTCGTCGTTTAGGCCGAGGTTAAGAATCGTGTTCATCATGCCCGGCATCGAGAACTTCGCGCCGCTACGGACGCTGAGCAGAAGCGGGTCGGAGGCATCGCCCAGCTTCTTTCCCATCTGCTTCTCGAGCTTGGCAAGGGCTTCCCAAATCTGGTCGTCGACTTCCTTCGGAACTTTCTGATCGTTGTCGAAGAAGACGTTGCAGACATCGGTGATGATGGTGAATCCAGGCGGCACTGGAACGCCGGCCCGGCTCATTTCCGCCAGGCCGGCACCTTTGCCGCCGAGCGTATCCTTCATCGTGCCGTCGCCGTCGGCCGTCCCGCCGCCGAACGCGTATACGTATTTCATCAATAGCTCCTAAAATATGTGGCCATTGGGCGGTAGTCGCCGGTGGCCGGTTGATAGTTCACTGCGTGACGATCTCCGAAAAGTCCGCGATCGTCGAGAATTCGGTCAAAATGTTGCTCAGCAGCGTCAGGCGATTGCGCCGCACATTCTCATGCGGTGCGTTCACCAGCACGTTGTCGAAGAACAGGTCCACGGCCGGACGCATCGAGGCGATCGCCTCCAGCGCGGGAAGATACTCGCTTTGCCGCGCAACCTGCAGCACGCGCTGAAACTCGTCATACAACTGCCTCTCCGGTCCGGGCTCGATCAAGTTTTCGTCGGGTGCGCCCGGCTCGTTGAAATTCGCCTGCCGGAGAATGTTCTGAATTCGTTTGAAACTGGCGGCCAGCGGCTCGAAATTTTCCGTCGGCCGAACTGATTGAAGCGCTGTTAGTCGCGCCGCGATATCCGGCAGATTGTCGCTGCCCGACGCGAGCACCGCGTTCACTTCGTCGTATTTGAAACCGCGAACCTCGCGGAAGTAGTACCGGATCCGGTCGAGCAGGAACACCCGGAGTTGCTCGTCGCCGCCTATGAGTTTGGAAAGTGGAAAGCTCAGTTTCGCTTCCACCAGAATGCGAACGATGCCCTGCGCGGCACGCCGCAGCGCGAACGGATCGCCCGAGCCTTTCGGGATCAAACCGATGCGGAAGCAGCCGCGGAGCGTATCGAGTTTGTCCGCCAAAGAAACGAGTTGCCCGTCGAGGTTCAACGGAAGAGAATCCTCCATGCTCTGCGGCTTGTAGTGGTCGTATACCGCCCGCCAAACCTGTTCGGGTTCACCTTGCGCTTTCGCGTACAACCCGCCAACCACGCCCTGCAGCTCCGTAAACTCCTTGACCATCTCGGTGGTGAGATCCGTTTTCGAAAGCATGACGGCCCGTTCGACGGGCGCCGGATCGATGCCGGCCATCCTCGCGAGTTCGCGGACAATCTCGCTCATCCGCTTCGCTTTTTCAAGATACGAACCGAGCTTTGCCTGGAACGTGACGTTCGCCAAATCGGCGATGCGGTCCGCGAGTTTCTTTTGTTGATCGACTTGCCAGAAGAACCGGGCATCGTTGAAACGCGCCCGTAACACGCGCTCGTTCCCGTGCCGGACGAGCCCTTCGGGGTCGGCGTTCGTGTTCATCACCGCGATGAAGTTCGGAGCAAGGTTGCCATCGGCGTCCTCCACCGAAAAATACTTCTGGTGATGCTTCATGACGGTTACCAGCACTTCGCTCGGAAGTTCGAGGTAGTCGCGCTCGAAGTGTCCGAGGATAGGCGCCGGACATTCGGTGATGTAGACCAGCGTGTGCAGCAAATCGGGATCGTGCCGCACTTTCAGACCGGCGCCCGCGACCAATTCGTTCATGCCGGTTTCGATCTTGGCCCGGCGCGCCGCTGCGGCGAGGATCACGCCGTTCGCCGCAAGCGCGTCACTATAGGTCTCTACCGTTACGGGGATCGAAGCTTTCCCCAGCTTCCGATGGCCTCGCGTCTCGCGCCCGCTCTTGACACCGGCGATTTCGAAAGGAACCACGTCGAGACCGAGCAGTGCCACCAGCCAGCGGATCGGTCGGATGAACCGCGGGCCGGTCTTGCCGCCCGTCCAGAACATGGTCTTCGGCCACTGAATCTTCAGAATGAGTCCGGGCAGTTCGGCCGACAGTATGTCGGTAGCCGGCTTACCTTCAACCTTCTTTGTGAAGCTGTGATACTCGCCTCGGGGCGTCGAAGCGGTGCCGAGCGAATCCACCGTGGTGCCCATCTTCTTCGCGAACCCAGCGGCAGCTCCGGCACCCGCGCTCTTCGGCGGACCCATCACGACTTCCTCGCTATCGGGTTGACGGTCGATGATGCCATCCGCGCGCAGGGCCAAGCGACGGGGAGTGGCATCGGTCCAAATGACGCGCCCCTCAAGCGAGTAGCTGTCGAGCATCGACTGGAAATGATCCTGCAGTTGGTTCAGCGCGGAGACGATCATCCAATCGGGAATCTCTTCAGTCCCGATTTCCAGCAAGAATGGGAGTTTCATGCGGCTACCTCCCCGCCCTGCTGATCGGCCCATATCTGCGCGACCCCCACTGCGATCTTCCGCACCCGGCCGATGACACCGACACGCTCAGTAACGCTGATCGCGCCGCGCGAATCAAGCAGATTGAAGAGGTTGGAGCACTTCAAAACCTGGTCGTAGGTGGCAAGCGTCGGGAAGCGTTTCTTGTCGGGGAACTTCGCGTAGGAGTCGACCAGCCGCTGCGCCTCGGCTTCGTGGATCGCGAAGAGTTTCCAAAGCGCGTCCACGTCGGCGACTTCGAAGTTGTACACCGAATTCTGAACTTCGTCGGCCAGGCGAACGTCGGCGTAGGAGACGCCCGGCGTCCACTCGATGTCGTACACGCTGGCTTTGTTCTGTAAAAACGCCACCAGACGTTCGAGACCGTAGGTCAACTCGGCGGGGACGAGGTCCAGGTCGATCCCCCCACACTGTTGAAAATAAGTGAATTGCGTGATCTCGAGGCCGTCCAGCATCACCTGCCACCCGATGCCCCAGGCCCCGAGCGTGGGCGACTCCCAGTTGTCCTCTTCGAACTTGATGTCGTGCTTCGAGAGATCGATTCCGATCGCCTCGAGGCTGGCCAGGTATTGATCCATGATGTCGTCGGGCGACGGCTTCAGGATCACCTGAAGTTGCTGGTGCTTATACAGCCGGTTAGGGTTTTCGCCGTAACGCCCATCGGCGGGACGGCGACTCGGTTGAACGTATGCCACGCGGTATGGCTTCGGCCCGAGCACGCGCAGGAAGGTTTCGGGCGCCATGGTTCCCGCGCCCAACTTCCATATCGTACGGCTCGGTAATAATACAGCCGCGTTCTGACCAGTAGTTCTTGAGCTTGAAGATCGTTTGCTGGAAGGAATCCATCGTGCGGTCTACCGGAGGCCCTACAACGCTTCGAGGAGCGGTACTGAGAGCAATTTGCGCTCGACGTGCTCTTCGATCTGACGAACCAGGAATCGCCGGAGGTCGGCAGCGGTCGACTTCGACCAGTCTCGTGGGGCCAATGCTCCGATCGGTGTTTTCAGCATCTCGATGGCGATCGCTCTCGACTCCTGGCCTACCCTGAGTTCGGGCAGAAATCCCGAAAGCCGAACTGTCCACAGGGTGAAGTACAGCACCGCGGCCCACATTCCACAACCGGCGTGCATCTGATCGAGCACGGCGATTAGAAGCCGGAAGAACCGTTCGTTTGCTTCCGCAGGCGGCAGCAGTTGGTCACTAACTTCCGCCAGGTAGTCGAGCGCGACACTTGCTTCGTAATCGGCGACCAGATCGAACTGGGACCGAATCAACTCGCACGAAGCGAGCGTCACGAGTTCGCGAGTCTCCTTCTGGTAGTAGGTGACTCGAACCTGCGACAAACGCTCCAGCCCGGAACCGAAATTGCTCTTCGGTTTCCGTGCCCGCTTCGCCACACCCCTGAGCTTGCCTTGATCCCGGGTGAGAAAGCTGACGATGAGGTCGGACTCCGCGAACGGATAGGTCCGCAACACGAAAGATTCGCTCACCCGAGCCGGCATAAATGAGACCGGCGCAAGTCTTAGGTTAACACACCGTTGAGTCTGAAATTAGCGTTTCCGAATACAGCATTGATGACAATTGCGGGGCGCGGCGCTCGTGCTTCAGGCGTGAGCACGGTTCGTGGCGACCGGGATCTGCGTTAACATGCAACTAAAAATGGGACACGTTCTGGAACTGCGCGAAGTGTCCAAGCACTACCCGACCCACCACGCCGTGGATGCGGTGTCGCTCGAAGTCGAGCGGGGATCGCTGTTCGCGCTTCTCGGGCCGTCGGGATGCGGAAAGACGACGACGCTGCGCATGGTGGCCGGATTCGAGGAACCTACCTGCGGCGAGGTGTTGTTGAACGGAGAGCGGATCAACCATCTTCGCCCGTATGAGCGCAACGTCAGTACCGTATTCCAGAACTACGCGCTATTTCCTCACCTGACGGTCCAAGGAAATGTCGAGTTCGGATTGCGGCGACGCGGTGAACGGGATCTCCTGACGCGCGTCCGCGACGTGCTGGAACTCGTGCGACTGGCTGGCAAGGAATCGCGCATGCCCGGCCAACTTTCGGGCGGCGAGCGCCAACGCGTTGCGCTGGCACGATCGCTGGTGCTGTCCCCGGACGTTCTGCTGCTCGACGAGCCTCTCTCGGCGCTCGACCCAAACCTGCGGAAGCAGGTGCGCGCCGAATTGAAGAGCCTGCAAAGAAGGGTGGGAATAACATTCCTGATCGTCACGCACGATCAGGAGGAAGCCTTGTCGATGTCGGATCGCATCGCGGTGATGAACGGCGGGAGGCTCGAACAGGTGGGAACGCCCGAAGACATTTACTTGCGGCCACGAACGCGATTTGTCGCCGAGTTCATGGGAGCGATGAACTGGGTAAACGGTATCGGCGTTCGTCCGGAAGCCACACACATTTCGCGGAACGAACCCAACAACGGCACCTGCTCACGCCCGGGACATGTTGAAAACGCAGTTTTTCTAGGCAATTGCCTGCACATCGAGACGAGGCTCGCGAGCGGCGAACTCGCAACCGCCGAGATGCGACGCGCCGGTGAAAGCTATGCCGTGGGCGACGCGGTGCATGTCTGGTGGCGCACGGAAGACGAGATGTCGTTCCCGAACGAGACATGAACCGACTGCGCGCGGTATTTCTGGCTCCGGCTTCGGCCGTCATGATCGGGTTGTTTCTGGCGCCCCTCACGATCATCTGCGCCTACAGCCTGCTCACCCGTGGAGCGTACTTCGGTTTGGGGCGCCCGTGGACGATTGACAATTACACTCGCGTTTTCGATGCGCTCTACGCGCAGGTCTTCCTCCGTTCGTTCGTTCTCGCCGGCGTCGCGACCCTCTTGTGCCTGGCGCTCGGACTGCCACTCGCGATGTTCATCGCGCAATCGGGCAAACGCCGCAACCTTTATCTGAATCTCGTGATCCTGCCGTTCTGGACGAGTTTCCTGGTGCGCCTCTATGCCTGGATCTTCCTGCTGCGCGATACCGGGCTGGTGAACAGCGCCCTGCAATCGCTCGGCATCATCAAGGCACCGCTGCCGATGCTCTACAACGATGGCGCGGTGATCCTGGGTCTGGTGTACGGTTACCTGCCGTTCATGGTGCTCCCGCTGTATGCCACGCTCGAACGTCTCGATCCGTTTTTGATGGAGGCGTCCGCGGACCTGGGCGCACGGCCCTGGGCGACGTTCACGCGGGTTGTGCTGCCGCTGTGCGCGCCCGGCATTCGCGCCGGCGCGGTGCTGGTCTTCATCCCCTGCCTCGGCGCTTTTCTGGTGCCCGACCTGTTGGGCGGCGGCAAATCCATTATGATCGGCAACGTCGTGCAGAATCAGTTCACTACCGCGCGGGATTGGCCGTTCGGGTCCGCGTTGTCGCTGGTCCTGATGGCGATCGTGATGCTGCTGTTGCTCGGTCTGTTGGGCCGGCGTAACCAGGAGTTACTGTGAAGCGGTGGCTCGCAGCGTACGCCATTGCTGCTTACGCATTCCTGCACGTGCCGATGCTGATCCTCGGCGTGTTCAGCTTCAATCGATCGCGATATACCACCTGGACCGGGGCATCGCTCGACTGGTATCGGGCTGCGTTTCACGATCCGCAACTTGCACAATCGGCCGGGAACAGCCTCATCATTGCGATCGTCGCGATGATATTGTCGACCGTGATCGGAACGATGTGCGCGTACGCATTGTGGCGGCGCGGTTCGAAGTGGCTCTCCGGTTCCCTCTACCTTTCCCTGGTGACTCCGGAGATCGTTACGGGAATCTCGCTGCTGGCGTTTTATCAGTGGCTGTTCCGCTATCTGCACATGCAACTCGGCATGTACACGGTGATTCTCGCCCACGTAGCGTTCTCCATTGCGTACGTCGTGGTGGTTGTGATGGCGCGGCTGCGAACATTCGACGCGTCGCTCGAGGAGGCGGCGCTCGACCTCGGCGCAACCGAGTGGCAAGCCTTCCTGCGTGTGACGCTTCCGTCCATACTTCCGGGGGTGATTGCGGCGGCGCTGCTCGCCTTCACTGTTTCGATAGACGACTATGTCATCACCAGCCTCGTCGCAGGCGTCGATTCGGAAACGTTACCGATGGTGATCTATTCGATGGCGCGTCGGGGAATCAGTCCCGTCGTGAATGCGATTTCGACCATTATCGTGTTCGGTCTGGGCGCGCTGATCCTGTTCTCTGAACGTTTGAGGGAAGCGTGAACCGGCGAGTATTCCTGATGGGCGTTGCAGGCCTCGCGGGCTGCACGCGCGGCTCGGCGCGCCGGCTGAACGTCTACAACTGGTCAACATACATTGCGCCGGAGACTGTGCCCGCGTTCGAGCGCGAGTTTCACGCAGAAGTCCGGTACCTGACCTTCGAGAGCGCGGAAGAGATGCTGGCCAAAGTGGCCGCCGGAAACTCGGGATGGGACATCGTGTTCCCGTCGAACAGCTTCGTGCCGCCAATGCGGCAGCAAGGCTTGCTGGCGCCGCTCGACCATTCGCTTCTGCCGAACCTGGCGAATCTCGACAGGCGTTTCCAGGACCCGCCGTGGGATCCGGGACTGCGCTACTCCGTGCCGTATATGCACGGCTCGACGGGCATGCTGTATTCGCGCAAGATCACGCCCCCGCCCTCGGGTTGGGCGGATTTCTGGCAGGACCGCTTCGGGCGGCGGGTGACGATGCTCGACGATGCAGCCGAAGTGTTTGCGGCAGCCTTGAAGAAGATCGGGGATTCCGTAAATTCAACCGACCGCGCACAACTCGGACAGGCGAAGGACGAAGCGATTCGGGCCAAACCCTTGCTTCGCGCGTTTATCAGCGCCGAAGTTCGCGATCAGGTAGTCGCGGGCGATGTGGTGATGGCGCAGATCTGGGCGCAGATGGCACGGCTGGCCTGCAACGAGCGTTCCGACCTGGTGTTTGCGCACCCGTCGGAAGGCTTCCCGCTGTATGCGGATAATGTCGTGATCCTCGAGGAGAGCCGCCGCCGCGAACTCGCACACGAGTTCGTAAATTACCTGCTTCGGCCCGAGGTCTCGGCGCGCATTGCCACGGCAGTAACGACTGCGACACCGAACGCCGCGGCACGCAGGCTGTTGCCCGCCGCAATGCGAGAGGACCCCATACTCTATCCGCCGCCGGAGGTACTGGCCCGCGGCGAATGGTTCGATGCGATGCCGGCCGCGGCACAACGTGTTCGAGACCGTTTGTGGACGGAAATCAAATCCGCTTAACGCGCGCGAACGCTGAGACAGCAGCATAATAGTGGCGGAGACAATGCTTTGCGCCTATCGCTACTGGCTGCACTGGCGGCATCGGTGAGCGCCGCTGCTACGGCACCGCGTACGTTGCGAGTGGATTACGTCCACTCCGGCAGCGCCACGGAAGAACATTTCGCCCTGGACGGAATCGTCGCTGAGGGCGATTGGCCCGGCCGCATGGATCGGGCTATCGATGACACGAACCTCGGGAAATACTACTTCCAAATTCTGGACCGCAAGACGAATCGGGTACTCTACTCGCGCGGGTTCGCGAGTATTTACGGCGAATGGGAAACCACGGACGAAGCCAAAACGATCAGCCGTGCGTTTCATGAATCGGTGCGGTTCCCGATGCCCGCTGCGCCCGCGCAACTCGTGCTGAAGAAGCGCGACAAGCAGAACGCGTTTCGTGAGGTCTGGACGCTGCTGATCGATCCGTCGGCGCCGGACGTCGATCGCACGGCGCAGCAGGCAAATTCGCACGTGTGGGCTGTAATGAAGAACGGCGAGCCCGCGGAAAAAGTAGACCTGCTGCTCATCGGCGATGGGTACACGGCAGCCGAGATGAATAAGTGGCACAAAGACGCACAGCGTCTTACCGAGACACTGTTCTCGGTGTCTCCCTTCAAAGAGCGGCGCAGCTCATTCAACGTTTGGGCGCTGGATCTGCCCGCGGAAGCGAGCGGCGTTTCCCGCCCCTCGGATGATATCTGGCGGCGTTCACCGGTCCGCGCGAGCTATGACGCGTTCGGCTCGGAGCGCTACGTCCTGACGTTCGACAACAAGCGACTGCGTGAGGCCGCGGCTGCAGCGCCTTACGAGTTCATCGAAATCGTCGTGAACGATCGCAAATACGGCGGCGGGGGAATCTTCAATTTGTATGCGACCGTAGCGGCGGACAACAGCTCGACGCCGTACGTGTTCGTTCACGAATTCGGGCATCATTTCGCCGGACTGGCGGATGAATACTACACCTCCGACGTCGCCTATGACACAGGCGCGCCGAGGGTCGAACCCTGGGAGCCCAACGCTACGGCCGACCCGCACGCGGCGAAGTGGAAGGACCTGATCGCGCCCGGAACACCGCTTCCTACGCCGTGGCCCAAGGAAGAGTTCGAAGCGATCGAGAAGAAGATCCAAGCGCGGCGTCGTCAGATTCGCGCCGAGAAGCGGCCGGAGAGTGAGATGGAGGCGCTGTTCGCCGAAGAGTTGTCCATCACGGTCCCGCTGCTGGCGCGCGGACCCTGGGGCGGGAAGGCCGGCGCATTCGAAGGCGCGATGTATGAGTCCAGGGGATATTACCGTCCCCAGACCGATTGCATCATGTTCACGCGCAACATCGCCGGGGGATTCTGTGCCGTGTGCCGGCGCGCCATCGAGCGCGTGATCGACTTGTACGCCCGGCCCTGAACGGCCCGGGCCGAATATCGGACAATCTTCGCATGGGAGTTTTTTGCTCGGGTGGCCCGAGATCTGGCCGCACGTGTCTGTACGCGCACGCGGTGGTTGCGTGTGTCCTCGCTCTGGCGCAAGTACCGTCTGCATTCGCGGCGAAAGATCTGAACGAGTACTCGGCGGGCGAGGGGCACGTCAATCCTCGGGACGTCGCGCGCGAGAAGTGGTTATGGCATCTCGCGCATTCCGCAGAGCTGGCGAGAACGAAGGCCCCGGCAGCGCTGGCGGCTGCACGTTCGGCGCCGGCCTCTCGAGACGTCAACGACATGACGGTCGTGCAGGGCGATGCGATTACGGTAACTGTTCCAAACCTGTTCGACCTCACTGGCGATACCGTCACATTCACCAAGTCAGGGAACGGCTATACGATCGCGACCACGTCGGGGACCTACGACACGGATTTCGGCACCAAGCTCGATTTCACAGTCGCCCCGGCGGTGAACCCCAACCCGCAAGCCGAGCCGGGCGACGATGCCTACTTGATCCAGGATCTCGGGTTCAGCTTTCCTTTCTACGGTGCAACCTATTCGCAGATCGCGATCTCGACGAACGGGAACGTCGCATTCCGTCCTGATGGCGTTCAACAAGACACATTCGACAACGGCGTTTCGGATTCGGGCGAATCGCTGGTGGATTTGCAATCCGGTCTGCCCCGCATCGCACCGTACTGGCACGATCTCGATGCACGAGCATCAGTGACAACCGGTTCCGCCGGAATCTACATAAAAAGAGATGCGTCCAGCGTCCTCATCACATACAACAACGTCCGCGATTTCCCGAACACTTCAAGCGACACCGGAGTGCACCGGTTTCAGGTGAGGCTCTGGAACAACTGCCGCATTCAGTTCACGTATTCGTCCGTGCAGCTTACCTCCCGCGCCATCGCGGGAATTTCACCCGGCCAGAGCAACGACATGCCCGCGCTGGTGACGCTCAGCCAGGGCTCGAACGACCCGATCACTGCGCCCATCGCCGAGGTGTTCTCGGCGTCCACGATTACCGACGATTTTGCTGTACTCCAGAATTTCTACGCGACGCACAGCGACAAGTATGACTTTGTATACCTGAGTACTGACTTCTCCGCGGACCTCGGCGATGCATTCGCGTTCTTCGCACCGATTCAGAGTTCGATTCAAGGTCTGGGAAGACATCCCTTCGCGCCCGACCCGAGCCTTCCCGGTATCGGTTCGACACGGATTCTGGGTTACCTGAACCTCTCGAACATCATGCAATATCCGAACCTGCCCACGACACGTTTTCTCGGCTCGAATCATGCGCTATCGGTGATGGGCCAGGAACAAGGCCACGCATGGGGAGTCTTCACGAAATACCCGGGCGGGACGCCGAATATTTTGCTGGGCCGCGACGACGAGCACTGGAACTTCTTCTTCAACATCGAATCGAGCTTGAGCCGTCCGGCGGCGCGGCGGTCATCATCGATGGAAGGCAACGTCTGGCGCGACAACGGAGACGGGACGTTCACGTCCGTCAGTTTGATCGACGGGTATTCCAGGATGGATCAGTACCTGATGGGGCTGCGGCCGGCTTCGGATGTACCCGAGACGTTTGTTATCGCGAACGCCAGTACCGGTTCGCGATTCACGCGTTCGTCCGGACCGCGACCAGGTGTCACGGCTCGCGGCGACAAAATGCCGGTGAACATCGCGGGTGTGATTGCCGCCAACGGGGCCCGCGACCCGGATTCCACGAACGCTCCGAAATCGTTCCGCGTTGCGTGGGTTCTGCTGACGATGCCGGGAATGGATGCCTCTTCGGAAACAGTCGACAAACTGCTGCGTTATCGTTTGGCGTGGGAGAGTTACTTCTCGCAGGCCACCGATAATTTGGGGACATTGAACGCCGGGTTGGCGGATGCTACCGAATCGCGAGCGATCAGCGTTGTTTCGGCGGCGGATTACGGACCGGTGATCGCACCGGTCGGACTCGCCAGCATCTTCGGAAACGGACTCACGGACGGCTCTACTGGACAAACCGCATCTTCGGATTTGCCGCAGACACTCGCAGGCACACAGGTTAAGGTGGACGGAATCGTAGCAAAGTTGTACTTCGCTTCTCCGGGGCAGATCAATTTCGAAGTGCCGATTGGGACCGTTGCCACCACCTCCTCACTCGGCGTTACTTCCGCGACGTCACTGGTTGAGGTCTTCCGCGAAGGGCAGTTAGTACGCGCCGGAACATTTCAGATCGCGCCGGTATCGCCCGCCATTTTCACACTCGACGCCTCCGGCACCGCGGCGGCGCTGGATGCGTTTACTTTCCAGCCGGCACCTTTCGCAACGAAACGAGCGAACGGCCAGCCGAACATCATTGCGGTTTGGGGGAGCGGCGCGGGCATCGACGCCACCGACGTCGATGCGAATCTCGCTGCGAGCTTTCGCGCCACGATCGATGGATCCGCGGCCGCCGTGGCCTACGCAGGCCGCGCACCCGGATTCCCGGGTTTGAACCAGTTCAATGTCGCGCTGGCGGACGGGATCGGCTCCGGTACGCACCGGCTCGTGATTTCGCGCAACGGAATCGATTCGAATCCCGTGACGATCTCTTTGCTGTAACGCGTGAGATGGCAAATGTCACCGTCAGCACTCGCGCTCGAACGGGGCGCATCGAATCTCGCGGGCCCTTTCGAGTATTGATCCTCGGAATGTTTCCGGAATGATGCACGGGTCACGAATCCCACGGGATTGAGTCCCACCAGTGGGAGGGTTGTTTTGCTGTCGCCTGAACTTCATACGTTATCGATTGTGTATCTCTGGATTTGCGCCGCCTGCGCCGTGGTGGTTGCAGGTGACATCGTCTTCGCCGGCAAATGGCAGAAGATGGCGATCATGAATCTGGTCTGGCCTGTCACTGGTCTGTACCTCGGCCCGCTCGCATTGTGGTTTTACTTCCGGAACGGCCGGAAGAAATCGAAAGACGCCCAGCAGAATCCGGAAGTCAGGCAGAAGCAGAAGAACATGCCGTTCTGGCACGCAGTGCTCGTCGGCGACACGCACTGCGGCGCCGGCTGCACTCTGGGCGACTTTGCAGGCGAGTGGTTGGTGTTCCTCACCGGCCTAACCATTGCCGGTTCGGTATTGTGGGCCAATTACACGATTGACTTCATACTCGCGTATATTGCCGGAATCGTCTTCCAGTACTACAGCATCGCGCCGATGAGCGGGATCTCTGGATGGGAAGGGATTAAGGCCGCAATGAAGGCGGACACGATCTCGCTGGTTTCCTTCGAGGTCGGGATGTTCGCAACCATGGCCGTGACGCACAACATCTTCAACCCGCCGCCGGAGCCCACAGACCCGGTCTATTGGTTCATGATGCAGATCGCGATGATCGTCGGATTCGCGACAGCTTTCCCGGCGAACTGGTGGCTGATCCGCAAAGGGTTGAAAGAAGCGATGTGACGGGGCTAGGACGACTGCTCCTGTTGGCGGGAGTACCAGTTGATCACGGGCGTCACGGAGATGCCGTGTAGGACTATCGATGCCACGATGGCCACCAGCACGGCGGAGACGAGCCGATGAACTATTCCGGCGGCAAGCGGCAACGCAGCCGCGTAACAGACGTAGTACACCGAACCAATGCCGCGAATGCCGAACCAGGCAATGACGGAGCGTTCGAGCACGGGAATGCCGGATCGCAAGAGGCAGAGATGCACGCTCAGCGGTCTCAAGACGAAGAACAGAAGCAGGGCGATACCAACGTTCTCCCACGTAAACATTTCGAGTCGAACGAATGCTCCGACCAGAGTGACGATTCCGAGCTCGGCGATTCGCTCCACTTGCTCGGAAAACAGCACCAGCCGGTGCAGCATATAGGCGGCCGCCCGATCGGGATCCGTGGCGACTTCCTGGTCTCCGCTGGGACTGCCCAGCAAAATTTGGATCTTCTGCTGGTCCGGCTCATCGGTGCCGCGGCGCAGTTCCACCCTCCGCAAGGCGATGGCGGCGCAAAACACGGCGACAAATCCGAGCGCGTGTGTCAGTTCCGCGATTCCATAAGTAAGGCAGACCAGGCCCGCGGCGAGGAAATTTTCGGTTCCAACGGCTTGGTTGTGCTTCTCCCGAAGATGCAACACCCACCGGCCGAACGCTCCGCCGAGCAGCGAACCGATGAGGATACCCCCTCCGATTCCCCAAACGAAATCGACCAGCGCCCAGTGCCAGCCCAGCGGATTGAAGTCAGCGATGCCGCCGATAGTACCGAGGGCAAGCGCAAAAAACGGCATCGCAGCGCCGTCATTGAACCCGGCCTCCGCCGTGAGATTGAAGCGCAGTTCGTTGAACTCATATGGGCGCTCTACCTGAACATCCGAAGCGAGCACAGGATCGGTGGGCGCGAGCAGCGCACCCAGCAGCAACGCATAACCAAGCGGGAAGCCGAGCGCAAAATGGCCCGTCGCGGCAAGTCCGCCGATGGTGAGAATCATCGCCGGCAGAGCGAGAATCAGCGGCGTCTTCCATCGAATATCGAAGAACCGCAAGCGCAGTTTCAAACCGGCACTGAACAACGAGATCAGCAGCGCGATTTCCGCGGCGAGCCGGATCGGGTAAACGTCGTGGAACAGATCGATGCGGATGATATTCAGTTGCGTGGGGCCGGCGATATAGCCGGCGAGGATGTACAGAACCGACGTGCTCAGCGGAATGCGGCGGACCAGGGGCGCCGCGCCCGCCATCATCAGGAGCAAGATGCCCGCGAGTAAGAACCATGCGATCACTTCGCTGATGCGACGCGGCAGCGGCGCGGGTAGTGACAGAAGAACTCGAGATCGCGCCTTGCTCGCGGTGGCGCTCACTTGTATCGCCGGATACGTGGACGCTGTCGGCTACATCACTCTCGGGCAAGTCTACGTAGCCAACATGAGCGGCAACTCCGTCTCGCTCGGCATTCATCTCGCCTGGACGAACTGGCCGGGGCTATGGCATCGCCTGTCGCCGATTCTCGGATTCTCGATTGGCATGCTGTTGTCGCGCTTTCTGGTGGTTTGGGGGGATCGGCGGAGGGTCAAGAGTATGGCGGCGATCGCGTTGTCGGTGGAAGTGATTCTCCTGGGGACTTTCACATTTCTCATGCCGTACTGGCCGGCAGTGCTGGCGGGCGCCGTTGCGATGGGGGTACAGGCGGCTACGCTGTCGCGGTTCAACGGAGTCACCGTTTATACGGCCTTCGTCACGGGAACGTTGATCAAGTTCGCCGATAGCCTGGCGCAGTTCTGCTGGGTGGTGAGAGAGCACTTGCACCGCAGCCGCGAGCACCAATGGCGTCGTATCCCCAGGCTGATCCGCAGGATCTCCGAGGGTCGCGATATGGTTTGGTTTGCGAGCGTCTGGTCGGTGTACGTGGGTGGGGCCGTCGCAGGCACTGTGGCCCTGGAAGAGCTTGCGAGAATTTCGATGGCCATCCCGCTCGCTGCTTTGGTGTGCCTCATCCTCATCGACCTGCGCCATCCGGCGCCATTTGAAGAATCGGTGATGCGCAGATCCGGTTAGTCAGCGAGCGCGGGAGTGGCGCAGCGAATCCGCCTCAACGAAGATTCGTTTGATGTCCGGGAACTCGCCGCGAATCCGGGTTTCCATCTCATCCACCGCGCCTTCAATGTCGCCGAAATTCAGGTCGTCGCGGAACTCCACCGAAAGCGCCAGCATGATGTGGTGCGGTCCGAAGTACATCGTGAGCGGATCCGACACTGCCTCGATACGATCGTCGATCCGCACGAGTTCGCGTACCCTTTTCAGCGTGTTCGAATCGGCGCCCTCGCCGACGAGAAGACTCCGGCATTCGCGGCCAAGCAGGAACGCGACTACAGCGAGGATCAGCCCAATCATGATCGACGCTACGCCCTCCAGCATCGGTGCGTGGTACACCTCACCAAGCCATACGCCGAGGAAGGCGACGACCAAACCGAGGATAGCGGCGCTGTCTTCAAATACCACCACAAAGGTAGTCGGGTCTTTGGTCTGGCGAACGGCTCGCCAGAAAGGTTTGCGTCCCCTGGCCTTGCCGAACTGGTGGAACCCAATTCCCAAGCTGGCGCCCTCGAAGACCGCGGCACAACCGAGAACGATGTAGTTCCACATCGGGTTTTCGGCCGGGCGCGGGTTGAGAATCCGTAACAGCCCTTCGTAGGCAGTGATGCCGCCACCAACGGCGAAGATCATCATTGCGACGACGAGCGACCAGAAATAGAGATCCTTGCCGTGGCCGAAGGGATGCAGTTCATCGGGTGGCTTGCTGCTGAGTTTCATCCCTAGAAACAGGAGCAGACCATCGCTGGTATCGACGGTGGAGTGGATGGCTTCGGCCAGCATCGCCGAACTGCCGGTGATCGCAGCGGCCGTGAATTTGGTTACCGCCACCGCAAGGTTTCCGGCGATTGCAGCGATAACGGCGGTTCGCGATTCACCGGCCATCTACTGCTCGCCCGGATAAGCGATCGTCGTCAGCAGCGCGTTGTCGGCCTGACGCGAATCGAGCCGGGTGTGCTGCACAACGATCGGGACGGTGGATTCGACAGTGCTCGAGAACGGCGTGTCTTTGGGGATCCGCTCGGGATCATCGAAGTCGTTGAACCGAAGATGCCGAGTCCGGCGGGCACCGATGTGAAACTTGTACGGACCCACCGGATCGCGATCTTCAAGATAGACCATGATCTGAACCTCGGCATCCTCATTGCCGGCATTGAGAATGCACACTGCCTCATGGCTCGTCATCTGTGGCGCCGGGCCATGGCTTTCCGGTGGAATGTACCCCTCCGCAATGGCCCAGTATCGCCGCCCGATCGGAGGCATCAGCCCCTTCCCTTTCGAGCCAATAGGAACGCTCCGCCCAGCAAAACCGCGGCACCCAGCGCGACTCCTGCCGGGATGGGCGGGGTCTTATCAGTTTGGCCGAGTGTTCGTTCGGCCTCGCGAGTTGAAACATCCCGGGTCTTGTTTTGCAGCGCGAGTTGCAGCACCTGCGCCGTGTGCAACGCGTACCGGTCCGTCTCCTGCTGAATCTGCTCGCGGCAACTGAAACCGTCGGCGATCACCAGTGTGTCGGGGCCAGTATCGCGGACCGCGGGAAGCAGAACCCGCTCACCGCATTGAATGGACACGTCGTAGTGCCCCTCCTCGTACCCGAACGCACCCGCCATGCCGCAGCATCCGGAATTCAGGACATGCAGATCGAGGCCACTGCGTGTCAGCAACTCGACCTCCTTGCCGAATTTGAGAACCGACTTATCGTGGCAATGTCCGTGTACGACAGCCTTCCTCTCCAGATGAGGAGGAGAGTAATTGGACGCTTGGCCGAGCAGGAACTCGCTGAGGGTGAAGGTTTGACTCTTGAGGCGCTCCCCATCCTCGTTGCCGTGAAGAATATCGGGAAGTTCGTCGCGGAACACCGACACACAGCTCGGTTCGAGCCCGATGACTGGAATGCCGGCCTGAATATCGGGCCGGATCGCATCCAGGATGTCCAGCAGCCAGCGTTTCGCCATATCGAGCATTCCGTAGTCGTACAGCGGCCGTCCGCAACACAGATTCTGGGAGGGCACCATGACCTGGAAGCCGGCCTGCTCCAACACCTCGACCGCCGCTTGCGGAATCTTGGGTGTGAAGTGGTTGTTGAAGGTGTCCGCCCATAGGATGACTTTCGGGCGATCGAGGTTGCGCGGTCCGCGGTTCCGAAACCAGTGCTTAAAGGTGCGAGGCGCGAATCGTGGAATTTCGCGCTGCTGCGAATATCCGGCGGCGAACTTCGCGATCGCACTCAACCCAGGGGTCTGAGTAAAGAAGTTGGCCGTGGCAGGCATGAATTCCGCAAGACTGGCCCACCAGTGGATTAACCCCGACGCATACATGTGCCTCGGCCGAACGCTCCCTGCGTAATAGTGCGAGAGGAATTCCGCCTTGTAGGTAGCCATGTCGACGTTGACCGGGCAATCGCCTTTGCAGCCCTTGCACGAAAGACACAGGTCGAGCGCTTCCTTGACATGCTCGTCCTTCCAGCCGCCCTCGAGCGGATTGCCCTGCATCATTTCGAACAGCAGGTGGGCGCGCCCGCGGGTGGCGTGCATCTCCTCGCGTGTCACCATGAAACTCGGGCACATCGTCCCGCCGCCTTCGCGCCGGCATTTGCCGACGCCGACACAGCGCAGAGTGGCCCGCGCGAAACTGAACTGATCCTGAGCGAACTGGAAATGCGTTTCCGGCTGCGGTGGACTGTAGTTGGTGCCGAGCCGCAGGTTCTCATCGACGCGGTACGGGTCCACAACCTTTCCAGGATTCATCTTCCAATCCGGGTCCCAGATTGATTTGAACTCGCGGAAGGCCTCCACCAATTCCTCGCCGAACATCTTCGGCAGGTACTCGGCCCTTGACTGACCGTCGCCGTGCTCGCCCGACAAGGAACCGCCATAGGCGACCACCAATGTGGTTGCGTCATCGATGAACGAGCGGTACTGCTTCAGTCCTTCGGACGTACGAAGGTGAAACGGGATTCGGCAGTGTATACAACCCTGCCCGAGATGCCCGTAGACGGACGGATCGTCGAGTCCGTGCTTCACGAAAAGCTTTTTGAGATCCCGGAGATAATCGCCTACACGTTCGGGTGGGACTGCGGAATCCTCCCAGCCGGGCCACGTATCGTGCTGGCCGGGAACGAATGCCGTTGCGCCGAGTCCGGACTCCCGCACTTCCCAGAGCATCTGCTCCTTCTCTTCGTCGTCGTACAACTTCATATCTGGGGGGTTGCCGGATTTCTTCAAGTCGTCCATCAACTTGTGCGCGCGATCCTCGGCCTCTGCCCGGGTATCACCCCCGAACTCGACGAGCAGGAACCCGTTGCCTTTCGGGAGCAAGGTGAGATCACGCACACTCAGTCCCTTTTTCTCCATGAACTCGATCAACCGGTGGTCGATTCCTTCGCATCCGATAGGGTTGTGCGAGATGACTTGCGGGATATGATCGCCGGATACGAATACGTCGGGGTAGCCCAGTACAAGCAATGCGCGCTTTTGTGGATTGGGGACCAGGTTCGCCACGATTTCCAGGATGGTGACGCAGGTGCCTTCAGTGCCCACCAGCGCGCGTGCGACGTGAAAGCCGTTTTCGGGCAGTAACTCGTCGAGGTTGTAACCGGAAACGCGGCGTGGGATTTTCGGGTATCGCTTGCGAATGAGATCGCCATAGCGATCGCGAAGATCTCGCATCCGGCGGTAAATTTCGCCGCGGCGCCCGCCTTCGTTGATGATGCGAGCGAGTTCGTCATCGCTGGTCTTGCCGACTCGCATGCGGACACCGTCGTAGGTGACGATCTCGAGTTCGTGTATGTTGTCCGCCGTGCGGCCGGCCATCTGGGCATGCACTCCGCATGAGTTGTTTCCGCACATGCCACCCAACGTGCAGTGGTCGTGCGTAGCCGGATCCGGACCGAAGGTGAGCTTGTGCGGCTTTGCAGCGTTGCGAAGATTGTCGAGTACGCACCCGGGGAGCACTCGCCCGAGTTTCCGCTCGGGGTCGATCTCAAGGACGTGATCCATGTACTTACTCATGTCCATCACCACCGCGACGTTGCAGCATTGTCCGGCCAGGCTGGTGCCTCCCCCGCGGCTGAGAATGGGCGCACCGAATTCGCGGCAAACGGAAATCGTCTCGATAACGTCGTCCTTGTCCTTCGGAATTACGGCGCCGATCGGTACCTGGCGGTAATTGGACCCATCGGTCGCGTAGAGCGCGCGGCTTCCGCGGTCGAATCGGACCTCGCCGCGAATTCGTCTCCGTAGTGTTGCGGCGAGCGCTTCGGAATCGCCGGTCCATCCGATTTCAGAAGCGGCAAGTGGACGAGGGAATGTTCCATGATGCGCCTGCAGGCGGTCCGGTGTGATGGTGTTGATTAGCATGGTCCACCAGTGGGACTGAGGAGATCCGCGTTGCGTTTCCGGCTGCGCTCACAGGACTGGTTTCCGTCACTGTGACGCTTGAATAAAGGGCGGCTCTCTCGCCTCAAACGAACATCAAGGTTGGGTGCCAGCCGTACTGGACATCCTCCGGCACGGCCCGCCCGCGGACACCCGGATATTCGGGGGTGAGTCTCCGCGAAAAATGATACGCTGGCACTGTCATCGATTTGGTGTTAAAGCGAATTGGTGTGAAAACCACGAATATGCAACCCACAGTAGAACGCTGCCCCGCACGTTTGATTCTGATTGTCCTGACACTTTCGATATTGCTGAGCTTGCCTTTGGCCGGCCAGCAAAGTTATGTCACCCGTTATGACGCATTCGTCGGTTACGCTTTCCTGAACAGTCCTCATATTGGTCTTTTCGAGAACGGTTTCGCCGTGCAGGCCGGTTTCCGCCCGCGGACATGGGTTTCGATGGGTGTCGATTATAGTTTTTCTGCCGGCGACGCCACGATTACGCCCGGACTGCTGCCGGACGCTTTGGCGCAGCAGTTAGGTGCGCAGCTGGCAAAACTCGCAGCAGCCGGCCAATTGCCGGCAGGATATCAACTGTCGATCCCGATTCATTCGCAAACTCATACATTTGCAGTCGGCCCCCAGTTGGCTTATCGCCATTTCCAGCGGGCAACACTGTTTCTTCGTCCGGTTTTCCTGGGCGGCGTTCATGAAACAGCGACGCCCAAGCCCGGTGACCCCATCGCGACCGCCATCATCGCTCAACTGGCGCCGGGAGGCAAGAAGACAGACACCACGTGGTTCCTCGGATTCGGAGGCGGCTTCGACCTCATCATCTCGAAGCACTTCTCATTCCGAACCCAGGCGGACATAGTGTACGATCACCTGTTCAGCGACATCCTGAAGGACGGTCGCTACACGACCCGGTTCTCCATCGGGCCCGCCTTCAACTTCGGGCGGAACATCGCCAAATAGCCTGACGGTTCTGTTCCGGCCGTTGGCAACGGATAAGGAATAGTTTTCCAAAAGGCCAGGGTGGCGGCACAGAGGTGCGCTACCCTGAACTCAGGGGAGCCTTATGCCCACGACAAGGCGTCATTTCTTAGGTGCTTCGGCGGGCGCCGGTTTGGCCATGCCGTTCCTATCGGCGCAAAGTCAGAAGCGAAGCATTTCGCCGAACGACACTATCCAAGTCGCCCTGATCGGCGCCGGCGGTATGGGAACGGGTGACGCCCATTCGGCCATCACGGCCGGGGGTACAAGACTCGTCGCCGTCTCCGATATCTACCAGGGCCGGCTCACCCGGGCAAAAGAGGTTTGGGGCGCCGAGCTCTTCACGACACGCGACTACCGGGAAGTCCTGGCGCGCCCCGAAATCGATGCCGTGATAGTCGCGACGCCGGATCATTGGCATCAGAAGATCTCAGTGGACGCAATGAACGCCGGCAAAGACGTTTATTGCGAGAAGCCGATGGTGCAGCGTATCGAGGACGGGAAGCCCGTCGTCGATGCGGCTCAGAAGACCGGGCGGATCATTCAGGTGGGCTCGCAGCGCGTTAGTTCCATCGTGTATGAGAAAGCTCGGCTGTTACTCGCCCAGGGCGCGATCGGGCAACTCAACATGGTCGAGGCATGGTGGGATCGGAATTCCGCTATCGGCGCATGGCAGTACTCGATTCCTCCCGATGCTTCGCCGGCCACCATCGATTGGGATCGGTTTCTTGGCCGCGCGCCGAAGGTACCCTTCGAACCCGTCCGCCTCTTCCGCTGGCGAAACTACCGCGACTACGGCACGGGAGTCGCGGGCGATCTCTTCGTTCACCTGTTTTCCGGCATGCACTATGTAACCGGCGCGATTGGTCCCTCACGGGTGTTCGCAACCGGTGGACTTCGTTTCTGGAAGGACGGCCGCGACGTGCCGGACGTGATGCTCGGGCTTTACGACTACGCGGCAAGCGATAAGCATCCGGCGTTCAACCTCGCGCTTCGGGTGAATTTCGTGAATGGCGCCGGCGAGACCTCCGGGTTCCGGTTCGTCGGAAGCGAAGGCATCATGACGATCGGCGACGGCGTAAGTCTGGCCAAACAACCGCGGGAAACGGAGCCGGGTTACACCATCGATACTTTTCCGGAAGCCGTGCAACGGGAGTTTCTCAAGCAGTACGAGCAGAAGTATCCGAAACAGCGGCCCAACGCGGATGCGATGCGGCCGAACGAAGAGGAGCACTATCTTCCGCCCCGCGGCTATAGCGATCATTTGGAACATCACAGGAATTTCTTTTCCGCGGTACGTACACGGAAACCGGTGGTGGAAGACGCCGTATTCGGGTTTCGAGCCGCCGGTCCGGCGGTGCTATCGAATGTGAGTTATTTTGAGAAACGGATCTGCGAGTGGGATCCGGCGACTATGAGTTTGAAAGGCTGATCGGGACAATGGCTGCGAACGACAACATTCAAATCGCGCTGATCGGCGCGGGTGGTATGGGACAGGGCGACGCGCGTTTTGCGACTTCACTCCCCGGAGTGAAGTTGATCGCCACCTGTGACCTCTACACCGGGCGTCTGGCCCGAACGAAAGAGATTTGGGGCGCCGACCTCTTCACGACTCGGGACTACCGCGAGATCCTCGCCCGTAAGGATGTGGACGCAGTGATCATCGGCACACCCGATCACTGGCATTCCCGGATCACGATCGACGCGCTTCGCGCAGGCAAGGACGTTTACTGCGAGAAGCCGATGATACAGAAGATCGAGCAGGGACACGAAGTCATCGCGGCACAGAAAGAGACTGGGCGAATCGTTCAGATCGGCAGCCAGTACGCCAGCTCGATGGTGTATCAGAAAGCGGCAGAAATGCTGAAGCAGGGCGCCATCGGGCAGGTGAATATGGTGGAGGCCTGGCTCGACCGGAATACCGCGATTGGCGCCTGGCAATATTCGGTGCCGCCTGATGCATCGCCCGAAACCGTGGATTGGGACCGCTACGTCGAGCCGACCGTAAAAAGGCCTTTTGATGCCCTGCGTTTCTTCCGTTGGCGGAACTACCGCGACTACGGTACGGGAGTAGCCGGCGATCTTTTCGTTCACCTGCTGACCGGTTTGCACGTCGCCACCGGAGTGCTGGGGCCAAACCGTGTCTACGCGACGGGCGGCCTGCGGTACTGGAAGGATGGACGCGATGTACCGGATGTCATGTTGGCCGTTATGGATTATCCCGGTTTCAACCTGGCGCTCCGCGTTAATTTCAAGAGCGGCGGAACCGTGGAAGATTTTGGCGTGAAGTTCGTCGGCACCGAAGGTGTCATGACGACAGGCTTCACGGAGTTGAAGATATCGCGGCATGCGCGCGAGACAGAGCCGGGGTACACCATCGACACGTTCCCCAAAACGATTCAGGAGCGGTTCAAAGAGGAGTACTACAAGAAGTATCCGAAAACCCCGCCCAACGCGGATGCGATGCGTCCTGACAGCACCGAAACTTTCATTCCCCCGCGCGGCCACAATGCGCATCTCGAGCACCACCGCAACTTCTACAATGCCGTCCGCTCGCGAAAGCCCTTCTTTGAGGACGCTGTGTTCGGATTCCGCGCCGCTGGCCCGGCGCTGCTCACGAACACGAGCCTGTGGGAAAATCGCACTTGCTCCTGGGATCCGGAGAAGATGACGGCGAGCTAGACGGAATCATACACCAGTCACATTCTGCGCCGCGGAGTCGTCTGAACCCCGCGGACATTGGGAATCGCATTCACGCCCTCGCGCGGATGCGATCGCGAACGGTGCATCGCGCGGCGGGTGATATCGATAGAAGTGCTTACTGGGCAAGGGCTGGGGTTTGAGGGGGTCGGACGCGATGCCAAAAGGGGATAAAGAGAAGCTATTTGCAGCAATCGTCGAGTCTGCGTCGCAGGGCATTCTCGCGGTGCAGCGCGACGGGACCATCCTGGTCGCCAACAAGGCGGCGGCCGAAATGTTCGGGTATCCGATCGATGAACTTATCGGCGCTGAACTTTCGATCCTGATACCGAAGGCGTTCAGGCAAGCACATGGATCGCATTTCACCCACTACATGTCCGAACCGGCGGCGCGTCCCATGGGCATCGGGCTCGATCTTTCGGCCCGGCGGAAGGATGGGAAGGAATTCCCGGTCGAAGTGAGTTTGAGCTATGTCGAAATCAACCAGGGCCTCATCGGCATTGCATTGGTTTCCGACATCTCGCTGCGCAAGCAACTCGAAGAGCAGATCGCAAGAAGCCAGAAGATGGACGTCGTTGGACGGCTTGCGGGCGGCATCGCTCACGACTTCAACAATATGCTGACGATCATTCTCGGGTACGACCGTCTCCTGCTGCAGCGCCTGTCACCCCTGGATGCGCTGCGCGGATACGTCGAGGAGATCGCACGGGCCGCGGAACGGGCCTCCGCGTTGACGAAGCACCTGCTCGCTTTCAGCAAGCACGATCACGTCCGGCGCGAACCCGTCAGTCTCAATGACGTTGTGACCGACTCACTCCGGCTTCTGACGGTAGCCATTGGGGAGCAGATCAACGTTTGCACCACGCTTTCGCCGGACATCGGCTGGGTGTCGGCGGACAAGGAGCAGTTGCAGCAAGTGCTGGCGAACCTGCTCATCAATGCTCGGGATGCGATGCCTGGCGGCGGTCAGATTACGATCGAGACTTCGAACGTCGAACTGGGGCGGGAGTACGTGCGAGCCCACCTTGGCGTGCATCCGGGTCCATATATCCTGCTTTCGGTGACGGACACCGGGACGGGGATGGACGCCGACATCAAAGAACACGTCTTCGAACCCTTCTTCACAACCAAGAGTCCCGATAAGGGGACTGGGCTGGGACTTACCACAGTGTGGGCGACAGTCAAGAGTTTTGGGGGCGATATCTGGCTCTACAGCGAAGTAGGCAAGGGCACGACGTTTAAGATCTACCTGCCGCGGGTCAGCGAAAGCGGTGTGCGGTTGAGAGAAAGCCCCAAGGAGGCCATTCAGCGCGGGGTTGAGCAGACTATCCTGCTGGTGGAAGATGAGGAGGGCGTGCGGAAGCTGGCTGCGGAGTTGATCGAAAGCCACGGATACCGCGTTCTGAGCGCAGCAGACGCACTGCAGGCGTTGCAAGTTGCGCAATCGCACCAAGGGCCGATTCATTTGCTGCTGACGGATGTTGTGATGCCCGGACTGGACGGGTTCGAACTCGCGAAAAGAGTGCAGCGGTTGCGCCCGGGACTCCCGGTGCTGTTCATGTCGGGTTATTCGGAGAATGCCGGCGTTCTGGATAGCGGCAGTTTCGATCCGGACCGTTTTCTCGAGAAGCCCTTCACTTTCGAAGACCTGTTGGGCAGGATCTCGTTAATACTGTCGAATTGATCCTGCTGCCTACTCGTACCGCAGCGCCGTGGCAGGGTCCACCCGGGCGGCACGACGCGCCGGAACGAAGCACGCAAATATACCGGCTGCGAACAGCAGGAGCGACACCGCCGCAAACGATAGCGGGTCGAACGTGGACAACCGGAACACCTGATTTGCCAGCACCCGCACAGTCGCGAAACTGCCGGCGAGACCGGCGGCGATCCCCGCGGCCATCAAGGTCGCGCCTCGCCCGAGAACCATTTCCACGACATCGGCGACTCGTGCCCCGAGCGCCATTCGCAATCCGATCTCCTGGGTCCGCTGCGAAACGCCATGCGAGATTACGCCGTAGATGCCGAGTAGCGCCAGGGCCAGTCCGAAACTCGCGAAAATACCGAATAGCAGGAGATTGAACTTCGGGCGCGAGTAGACCCATTCGTCCATGTAGTTCTCCAGCGTTCGCTCCCGCATAACGGGTTGTTCCGGATCGATGGCGTACACTTGAGCCCGGACGCTCTTGGCGATGGATTCCGGGTTGGCCGCCGACACAATCAGCCAGCCGGTTGCGCCGGTGACCGTGTAGGGGATATAAACTTCCGGCCGGACTTCTTCAACTTCGCCGGTGTTGTTGAGAGTATTGCGAACGATTCCGATGATCTCGAACCCGTCGTCTGCCAAGTTGGACGGCGGCGCTTTGAGCCGCGAGACACGCACCAGGCGACCGAGAACGTTCTTGCTGTCGTAGTAGCGATCCGCGAAGACTTGGTTGACTACGGCGAAATGCGACTTGTTGGCCACCTCGGTAGCGCTCAGGAAGCGTCCCTGCATCACGGGAATATTCATGGTCCGGAGGTAATCTTCACTGCACTGATACAACTGCACAGGGCGAGAATCCGGGTGAGGGGAACCAGGAGCTTCTACAGGCATGTTCCAAGCACCCAACGGGTGGAGCCCAGTGTTGATAGCCACACCAGCGACGCCGGGCAAATTGCGAACACGCTCCAGCAGGTCGCGCATGAATACTATGCGGCGGTCGGCGGTAGGATAGCGCTGCTCGGAGAGAGGGACCTGCATCGTGAGGATCTGCTCCGGCCGCACGGGAAGATCGAGAGACGTGATTTTGGCGAGCGTGCGCGTCATGAGGCTCGCACCGACGAGCAGCATGAGGGATAGCGCGACTTCACCGACTACAAGAGCATTGCGGAACATCTGCTGCCCGCGGCTGGCCGAGTTGCTGCGGCCTGCTTGCCGCAGCGGCGCCATCGGGTTTTGACCCGCCAAATTCAACGCCGGCGCGATGCCGAACAGGAGTGCCGATCCCACACAGGCGGCGATGGCGAACAACAGAACCGGGATGTTGATGACGATTTCCGCCTCGTCGGGAATCATGCCGGGCGGCACCATCGCGATGATCCCTTTCAGACCCGCGTACGCCAGGATGGTGCCGGCGATTCCGCCCGCCAACGCCAGCACAACGCTTTCCACCAGCAACTGCCGGATCACGCGCAAACGCGTGGCGCCCAGCGACGCTCGTACGGCGATCTCCTTGGCGCGAGCGGCGGCCTTCGACAGCAGGAGGTTCGACACGTTGAGGCACGCAATCAGCAGCAATAATCCAACCGCGCCAAAGAGAATCCACAACTGCTCGGTGATGCCGCTAGGGAAGGTTTGTTTGAACGACAGCAGACCCACCGAGTATTTGTTCGGGAACATCTCGGGCGATTGCTTCTTCAGATCGTCGACGATCGGGCGTAGATCGGCTGCGGCCTGTGCATCGGTCACCCCGGGCTTCAGCCGTCCGAGCACATGCACCATTCGCACGCCCTCGGTAACCTCGCCGGTATGGAAGATCACGGGAAGATACACGTCCGCCCCGCGCCACATAAACCGCGACGGCATGACGCCCACCACACGCCGGATCTTCCCGTTAAGCTGCAACCGCCGGCCCAGCACATTCGGGTCTCCGCCGAATTCACGCTGCCAGAAGCGGTAACCGAGGATCGCGATGGCTTCCGATTCAGGCAGTTCGTCCTCCGGCGTTATGGTTCGGCCGAGCAAGGGAGGCACGCCGAGCACATCGAAGGTATTCATCGTAATGTGGTTGCCTCGCAGGCGGCGCGGTTCGCCCGAACCGGTCCAGATTACGTCGCTGATCGTGGATGCGATCAATCCGTTGAAGATCGTGGCGCGGCGTGCAAACTCCAGGTACTGATCCACGTTGTAGTATGCGCGCCCGCCCCGGCGTTCGAGGTCGCGCACCAGAATGCTATCGAGGTGATCGACGTCTTTGTACGGAAAGGGATCGATGATGACGGCGTGGATGACGCTGTACATCGCGGTGGCGGCACCAATTCCCAACGCTAGGGAACCAGCCGCGATGATGGCGAAGCCTGGCTGATTGCGCAGGTTTCGTATTCCGAATCGAAAGTCCTGAAGGATATCGGCACCAAAACGCAAGCTGCGACCTCCCGTCCGGAACTATAGACGGACGAAGACGCCCGTAGTTCCCTCGAGGGTGGAATACGCACAGATATTTTCAAGGGAACGCGGTAGGCGGCCCAGGTATCGGCGGTATCAGCAGGGGGATTGTTTCCGTCCGCGGTCTCGGATATCCTCACTTCGGCAATTGAAATCATCGCGACACGGGACTGGAGGTTCGAATGTTCGCTTCATTCTCCGGATTCAAATCCCGCTATCAGGACCTTACGCTGCTGGTCGTATCCGAGTTCAACGAATGGAAAGTGCTGGCCTACGGTCCAGGGATCACAATTCACGGCACCCGGCAATTCTCCGAAGTAAAGGCCAAAGACCATGCCCGTACGATGGTCGAGAACTATGTGCGCGAGCAGCGGCACGAGGATATCCCGCCTCCGGCCGACCTCGAATGGGAGCCGACCGCAGTGGGCGATTGGCTGGTCTGGCGGGGGTAGTCCTTCAATCCTTGCCGATCGCCAAGAAAACCGCTGCAGGAATGAGAAGGACCATGGCGATCATCGCCACCACTAACGCCCCGTGCTCCGCGAGCAAAGCCGTTGCGGAGGCCAATAACGAAGCGGCATCAACGCCGGCGACGGCGGATGCGACCCGCGCCAGTATTCGTTGGAACCACGTCGAGGTAGCGCCGAAACAGGCGCCGAGCACGGCCATTGCACAGGAGAACGCCATCACCTGGGCAGCTGTAATCGGCCGGCCCGCCGTCTTCGCCGCCTCGCGCCGCGCACGCATTTGCGCTACCCACCAGACCCGTCCTGATTCCGGTACGACCGCTTCGTCGCGACTCTCCTCGCGAGCCTCCTCAAAAGTGCCCGCAATCGCCACGACATCCGAGCAGATCGGGCATGTTGCGACGTGGGTTCGAAGTTCGTCGTCGACGCGATGGGGCCACCGCGACTGAAGAACAGCGGCGAGGGTGTATTCCTCAAACTCGCATTCGATGGCTTTCATCGCTGTTCCTCCTTCGGCACTCCGGTCAACAAGCCAGCCATCTTTCTCCGCGCTCGAAACAGAAGCGCTTTCAAGCTCCCTGGACGAAGGCCGAGCACTTCCGCGATCTCCTGGTGTGACGCTCCTTCGGCATAAGCCAGCCAGAGCATCGCCCTTTCGCGCGGCTTCAACTGGCCCATGGCGCGTGTGAAATCCGCGCGCCGCTCCGTGCTGCCGGTAACGTCGCCCGAAGGAACCCGCTCGATGGTCGTGCCGGCGAGGTTCAAGACTGCGCGGGTCAGATCGCGGCGTCTTGCGTCGCGCGCCAGGTTTGTCGCGATACGATACAGCGAATTGCGCCGGTGCGCTTCACTCTCGTGAGCCGCACCGGCGCGAAGAAATCGATAGAACGCCTCCTGAAGGAGATCGTCAGCCAATTGGCGGTCGCCGGTGATCCGTGCCAAATACGCCCAAACACCACGCGCGGTCCGGTCGTAGAAGGCGCGGAACGTCTCCTCATCCATTACGAATTCCGCGCAGGCGTCGTCGACGGCATCGGAACGGCTCAAATCGGTAAACGTCGTATCGCGTAACATGCTGTGGCCCGCTACTCCCGTGTCTCGAATCCACGCGCCTGGGGAAGGTCGTTCCGGGCACCGGCAGCGGACGTGTCGATCAATCCCAACCGGTGCGAAATCAGAAAAGACAGGAGTGCCGAGACGATGAAGCCGAGACCCAGCGCCAGCCCGAGGATGCCCAACGCCTGTAGCGGCTGCGCGGCATCGTCGGTAACGCGGGAACTCACTACTTGCAATCCGATCCCCCCAGCAATCAATACTACGCCTCCCTGTATGGACCAGAGAATGCGGCCAAGCGGAGCGCTGATGCTGCGCGGAGCAGGATCGAGTTTAATCGGAGATGACTGCAGGAAATTCGCGCCCGCCGGCGACTGGATGTAGGCGAGCAACTCATTGTTCGCGGTAAAGCGATCGAGCAGTTTGGTGTGGACTTCTGTCTGTACCTTCGCAAGACGATTCCATCGTCGATAATCGACGAGCGTCCGAATCAGCCAGACCAGAAGACCGATTGCCATTGCGAAACCCGCGAAGATGGCGATTCCGTTCATCACCTCTCGCCAGATTTCCATGACTTGTTCGGCGTGGTCCCGGGGAACGCGAAATCCGGAGTTATCGGTGCCGATGTAGAACGCAGGGTTCCGCACCACTTCCGGGTGGACATTCAGATACCTGACCAGCCCTGGATAGGGGGCCAGATAGGTTTGATTGACGAGAAGGCTCGGATCGAGCGCGAGCACGCCGCGGACGGAGGGTGGATAGCGCTGCAACAACTGCGCCAACTCTTCCCGGGTGCGTTGAGCATCCGGTGGTTCGATGGTGACGACATTCGCGGCGGAGGTAGAGGGCGGCGTCCGCGGTACCTGCGCACCTGCTGTGTGGGTGGAGATCAGGCTGAAGCACACCCCCAGCAGCCCCGTCCCGATCGCCCGCCAGCTTCGCTTCAGCTTCATTCGACGTTTCCCTTTCTGCCTCTAGTTACGCAGAAGGTCACGGCCGGTTAACAAGGCCGGCGAAGCGAAACTTCAGGGATGTTTAGTGGAGGACGCCGATTTTGTTGAGCGGCCAATACACGAAGACGGCTTTCCCGTAGATGTAGCGCCGCGGCACCATTCCCCAGGACCGGCTATCGTTGGAGGAACTGCGGTGGTCCCCCAGGACGAAATACTGGTCGTCGGGAACGCGCGTGGGGGGCATCGACACGTGATCGCGGTACTGTTCGGGCACGTACGCCTCGTAGAGCGGCTGCCCGTTCAACAGGACTGTGCCGTTATCAACCTGGACGACATCGCCCGGCGTGCCGATCACACGCTTGATGTAAGACTTGCTCAAATCGCCAGGGAACCAGAACACCACCATGTCGCCGCGCTCAATTTTTCCGACGCCGAAGCGGTAGACGAACTTGTTGATGAAGATGCGTTCCTGGTCAACCAGCGAGGGCATCATACTGGTGCCCTCGACCTTCACGGGCTGATAGATGAACAGCACGATCACGATCGCGATTACGATCGAGACCATGACGTCTCGCGCCCAGTGTATCGTGGAGGTTAAGACCGAACGTCGAACGGCTGACGGTGTACCCTGCGATTCGGATCCCGACGGATTCTCGGGTTGAACGGCGGCTTCTTCCGGCATCGTACTCTTTACTGTCCCAGACCGAACTTGCATTTCATTACAGCATGGCCTCGAATGGACAATCAACCGCTGCATTGATCATACCCGCCCTGAACGAGGCCGAGGTGATCGGGGCCATGCTTCGCGCCATTCCAGCGGGAGTCTTCGCCGTCGTGATCGTTGCCGACAATGGATCGACGGATAACACCGGCGAAATCGCGCGACGGGCCGGCGCCACGGTTGTTCGCGAACCGGTACGCGGCTATGGTGCCGCCTGTCTGCGAGCGCTAACAGCCCTACCAGAAGGTACAAAGGCGGTCGCGTTCATGCAGGCCGACGGCTCCGAAGACGCGCGGGAAGCCGCCCGGCTGTTGTCTCCTATTTACGAAGGACGAGCAGATCTGGTAATTGGTTCCCGAACATTGGGACAGGTGGAACCTGGCGCACTACTGCCGCACCAGGCGTTCGGGAACTGGCTGACGATGGCACTGATACGCATCCTGTACCGGCGCCGGTTCACGGACCTCGGGCCCTTTCGCGCCATCAGCACGGAGGCCCTCGATCGTCTGCGTATGACCGACCGCGGGTACGGATGGACAGTGGAAATGCAGGTACGCGCGCTCCAGGAAGGCCTGCGAATAACGGAAGTCCCCGTTAGCTATCGCAGGCGCATCGCTGGGCAAAACAAGGTATCCGGCAATGTTGTGAACAGCGTTCGTGCCGGCATGAAGATTCTCTGGACCGTGGTGCTGCTCTCGATGAGAAAGCGCTTATCTACGCGCCGCTCCGCTGTGTCCACAGCATCCGTTCGGCAGTAAACCAGTCGTCCTCGGGCGATCCGCCGCCGCTGCGCGTTTCCCACAACGCATAAGCAAGTGCGGCAATTTCCTCTCTGTTGGGAGGGAGCATCGCAGCGATCCGCGGTTCGGCGGCGCTCGAAAAGGCTACTGCATCAGTGTTTTCAACGCTCGGGGAAAGGATGGCGTCGTCGGAGGCCGAAGCTGTGGTCTGTGCTTCGCTCGTCACAGTCTTCTTGTGTCGATGGGTCACGGCTGTCGCGCTCGCACGGGGAGCCCGCGCCTTCTTTGCGGCGGGCGCTTTCGCTTTCTGCGATGCAGCCGCGGCGCCTTCTACCGGGACGGCGGGTTCTTTGTCGGCGATTCTCTTTCTTGTCATTGTACTAAGTTCCTAGCTCCTCAATAATTGTAACTTGATCGACAAACATTTCCCAGAAGAAATGTTCTATCAAGGATATCAGAATTTCCACTAACTCCGCAGTAACAGATTCGGAGTAACTGTACTGGAATTTGCGAAACGTATACTATTCCGGCGAGCCGGAAATCAGGCCTCTACCGCGCTGAGTTCGGCCAGGAGTTCTCGCGCGATCTTTTGCGTTTCGCCGAAAAGCTGCAAGTAAGTTTGAAATCTACGATTCAAGTCCAGAGCACGGTCGGGAGATAAATGAGCGCGCAGCATCATGTCGCGAACGTGGACAGGATGAGGAAGAACAGAGTCTTCCTGCACTTCTTGGAGAGCCCGCTCGGGATCGTAATGATACATCTGCGCGATACCGCCTTCACCTATACTAACCATTATTTTCCGCACGTCAATATCGAAATATCGCGCTGAACAATTCGCGTTACGGGTACTTTCCTCGCGAGGTTCGATTACCAGCACATGGCGCGGTCGGTTCTATAATTGTCGTCACGTATGCAAGTCATCCGGAGCTCTCCCGTTTACGACGTAGTGATCATCGGGTCCGGAGCTGGCGGCGGCACCATGGTGCAGGTGCTCACAAAACTGGGCATTAACGTCGCACTGCTCGAGGCAGGTCCGATGCTGAATCCAGCGCGCGATTTCAAAGAACACATGTGGCCGTACCAGGTGCCCCATCGGGGCGCCGGTGAAGACGGCGGCTTCTATACCGGCAAGAACCCGTACTCGTTCGGCTACTTCACGGCCTCTTTCGGTGGATGGGAACTCGAAGGCGAGCCTTACACCGTGGCACCCGGGAACAAATTCCGCTGGTTTCGTTCGCGAGTTCTGGGCGGCCGCACAAACCATTACGGGCGTTTTTCGTTCCGGTTTGCCGACTACGATTTCAAACCGTATTCGCGCGACGGGCATGGAACCGATTGGCCCATCACCTACGGCGAAATCTCGCCGTATTACGACAAGGCCGAATCCTTCATCGGCGTCACTGGGACGAAGGAGGGTATTCCGAGCGCCCCCGACGGCATCTTCCAACCGCCTCCGCCTCCGCGCGTTCACGAGGTGCTGGTGCAGCACGCCTGCAAGAAACTCGGCATACCCTGCATCCCGAACCGCATGGCGGTAATCACGACTCCGCTGAACGGCCGGCCTCCGTGTCACTATTGCGGGCAGTGCGGACGCGGCTGCGTGACGGCGTCCAATTACTCGTCCAGCCAGGTCCAGATACTCCCGGCGCTGAAGACGGGGCGCGTAAAGGTATTTCCGAACTCGATGGCTCGGGAATTAATTACCGATGCATCCGGGAAAGTTACGGCGGTTTCTTACGTCGACAAAGAGACACGCGCTGAGCAGCAGGTACGGTGCCGCACTGTGGTGGTAGCCGGTGGCGCCTGCGAGACGGCGCGTCTGCTGTTGAATTCGAAATCGTCGCGTCACGCCAACGGCCTGGGCAACTCGTCGGGAATGGTGGGGCGCAATCTCACAGACACCGTCGGATTCGCGATGGGCGCGTCGATTCCGGCACTGCACGGAGTACCGCGGCACGACAGCGACGGTATGGGCGGAATGCACGTGTATATGCCCTGGTGGTTGTGGAACCGGCAGAAGGAGGCAGGATTCCCGCGCGGCTACCACATCGAAATCGGCGGAGGGTTCGGAATGCCCGGCGTCGGCTCGTTCCACGGCGCGTGCTCGCATTTCGAGGGCTACGGTTCGAAGCTGAAGAATGAGATCCGCGACGAATACGGCAGCTTCGTGCATTTCTCCGGACGTGGCGAGATGATTCCGAACGAGGGTAGCTACTGCGAGATCGACCCGAGCGTCGTAGACCGCTTCGGAATTCCGGTACTCCGCTTCCACTTTGACTGGTCCGAAAACGAATTGAAGATGACCAATCACATGGAACAGACATTCGCCGAGATTCTCGAGACGATGGGCGGAAAGCCGGTGCGCAGCCCCCGTCCGGCTGAAGACAAAATTTCGACCGGCGGGATGATTATTCACGAGCTTGGCACGGTGCGTATGGGAGACGATGCGGCCAAGGCGCCGTTGAATAAGTACTGCCAATCTCACGAGGTGAAGAATCTGTTCATCGCGGACGCCGCGCCTTTTGTAAGTAACCCGGATAAAAATCCGACACTCACTATCTGCGCATTAGCATGGCGGACCGCCGAGTATATGGCGGAGGAAATGAGGAAAGGCAATGTCTGAACTATCGCGCCGCGACTTACTGAGGAACGTCGCACTTTCAGCCACGTTGGGCGGGCTGACAGCCGAAGCGGCACAGCACGTACATGCAATGGCGGACGATGACAAAGCACAAACCGGCGGTGTTTACAAACCAAAGGCGTTCACGGACCATGAGTGGACGACGCTGCGGCGGCTGTGCGAACTGATCTTCCCGGCCGATGAGAAGTCAAAAGGCGCGCTGGATGCCGGAGCGCCCGAGTTTCTGGACCTGATGGCGAGTCATAACGAGGAGATCGCGTCCACTTACACTGGCGGTATCGCCTGGCTCGACGCGTATATGCGCGATCACCACGGGTCGGATTTCGTCAGCGCGAAACCCGACGAGCAGATTGCGCTCCTCGACCTGATCGCCTACCGGGACTCGGCTAAATCGCACCCCGAACTCGGGCCCGGTGTCCGCTTCTTCGCGTGGGCTCGCAAGATGACGTCCGACGCATACTACACCAGCAAAGTCGGCATCGCCGATCTGGGATATATGGGCAACAAGGGGATGGCGCAGTTCCATGTTCCCGAAGAAGCCGTTGAGTATGCGCTTAAACGAAGCGGTCTCTGAACCGTTTCGGCTGGCGCCGATGTGCCATAGTGGAGGCGCCGCAAGACGCCTTCACACCTATTCCTTCACTGCGATTTCCTTGAAGTACACCGTCGAGCCGCCGTCGTGGTTCTGGATGCCGATGTAGCCGGCATCGGGACGAGGACCGCGCACGGGTTCATACCACTGCTTGCGCTGAGGCACCGGCTGATTTCCCCGGAAATCGTTGATCTTCTCGCCGTTCAAATACACGGCCGTTTCCTGGCCGTTCAGCACGATATCCATGGTGTTCCATTCGCCGGCGGGCTTTTGCGCGTGCTTCGATACTTTACTCAAGGAGTACAATGCGCCCGTCGAATGCCAGTCGTCACCTGCGGCGTCGATCTGGACTTCGTAGCCGTTGTGGACGCCGTACCATGGGTCGGGAGGCTTCTCCGGCAGCCGGATATATACGCCCGAGTTGTCGTGAGGCCCGGTTGTTTTGAAAACCACGCGAATGGTGGTGTTGCCGAACTTCTGCGGCCCGTACCACAACAAGCCCATGCCACCGTGCGTCCGGAGCGTTCCGTTCTCGATGGTGAACTCACCAGGGCCGACGTGCGTCCAACCGCTGAGATCCCTGCCATCGAACAACTGCCTCCATTCGGCGCCGTAACTGAACGCGGCGAGGCCCAGAAAAGCCACAAGCAAATTGCGGAACATAAACTCTATTCTACTGAAGAGGGTATTTCAAACTTGATGGGCTTGCGGAACCAGTCGGTCTTCCAGGCGCCGTACAGGACACCCAGCGCCAACCAAACGATCCCCGCGATCTTCGCGGTGTTCCGCAGGCTTACCCACATGCCGAGGCACACCAGAAAGCCCGTGAGCGGCATCAGCAGGTTCGCGAGATTCTTCGTGCCGCGCACGTAGTATCTCAGCAATGCGGCGACGTTCACGCCCATGAATCCGATCAGTGCGCCGAAGTTCAGCAGCTCCGCCCCGGCCTCGTAAGTGATGATCCAGGCGCCGACCAGGCAGATGACGCCAATCAGAATCACGTTCAGGCTGGGAACCTGCCGCTTCGGATCCAGGTACCCGAAGAATGACTGCGGCAGTGCTTTGTCGCGCCCCATGCCATAGAGCAATCGCGCGCCGGCAAGTTGTCCGCCGCCGCCGGAACCGATCGAGGCCACGAGAAGCGTGAAGTTCACTAACTGAAACAGAACGGTTCCTCCGATACGGCCCGCAAAATGAACGTACGCGGTATCCACGTCGGGGAAGGGCTGGCTGGCAGGCCACACCAACTGTGCGGCATACACTTCGATCGCCGATAGCGTGCCGATCGTGAAACACACCAGCACCATCGCCAAAAGCACGTTCCGCCGCGGATTCTTTACTTCCTCGGACAATGTGGAGATGCCGTCGAATCCGATATAGGTCAAAACCGCCAGCGACGTGCCAGTGGCGACTTCGGAGCCCTTGAAGGTAGCGGGATCGTAGAACGGCCGGAAGAAGAACGACGGAGTCAGGCCCGACATGCCCATCAGGTACTTCACGGTGGCGACCAGAACAGCGACGATAACAATCCCCATCGCGATGGCAAGAGCCGTATTCGTGTGAGCCGTCGCCTCGATCTTCCGCAGATTGAGCACGGTAAAGAGCCCGGCGAAAAAGACGGTCCACGCCACGTAGGGAATATCGGGCAGGATGTTCATGGCCGCCTTGCTGCACCAGATGGTGCAGATCAATGGGTTGAGAACATAATCCATCAACATGCTCCATCCGGTGGCATACCCGAGGGCCGGATGGATCTCCTGGCCGACGTAAGTGTAAGCGGATCCCGCGCTCGGATAGACACGCGCCATCCGGCCGTAACTCACGGCGGTGAACATCATCGCGACCATCGCGATCAGAATTGTGGTGACCACGTGGCCGTGCGCCTTCTGCTGAACGACGCCGAACAACGGCATCGGCGCCGTCGGCTGTACCAGGATGATGCCTGTCAGCACCAGGTCGCGTAATCCCAACGTTCGCTTGAGCGGCAAGGATTCCCCCTTCGGGACGTAAAGACTTTCAGAATATCCGACCGCAGGGATGAACGTCGGAGCTTATGATGGAATCGGTGTTTCGCAATCTTCTTCTTGCTGCCACTGTTCTCGTTTTACCTGCGGTAGCGCAGATTCGACTGAAGGTTTTCGACAATTCAAACCAGAGCAATATAACTGCGCTTCGCACGGACAGCAGGGGTGATCTCATCATCGCGAGTATCGCAAACGGTCCGACGGTGCCGTTAGTGAATCCATTTCAATCGCGGTTCGGAAGCAGCGGCATGTTACGAACTCGCGACGGCGGACATAGCTGGCAAGCCGGCCAATTGCCTCCCGGCTTACCTTCGAAACTCGTCGTCGATCCCGCCGACGCGAATACGGTTTGGGCACTGACGAGCCTAGGTCTGTACAGGAGTGCGGACGGCGCCGAGACATGGTCGCGGATGACCGATCGCGTCCTGACCGATCTGGTGATCGATGCGGGTAATCCTTCGCAAATGTACGCGACCACGGGCACAGCCTTCCTGGTGAGCGGCGATCACGGAGTCACGTGGCAGAGTTTGAGCGTTCCGGACGGCTCTCGCATCTTCGCGCTGGCGCTGGATCCGTTTCACCCGGCCGAAATCTACGCCACAGCGGAATCGGCGCTCTATCGAACTACAGATTCGGTAGGCCATTGGAGTGCGGTCCCTTTGCCCGACGGTAGCATCGGACCGGCCCTCGTCATGTTCGATCCTAGAACGCAGAATGTGACGTACCTTCGCGACGCGATAAACAGCGGCTGGTATCGCAGTAATGACGCGATGCAAAAGTGGACGAAGCTGAAACTGCCGACGACCTCGTATCTAACCATCGACCCCGTGCACATCGGCGTTCTTTACGGGTATGAAGCAGGATACCTGATGAAGAGCGATGATTTTGGAGACAATTGGAACGGTTTGACGACCGTTGCGGGGTTCGGCCCCGTCCACATCATTCCTGGTACACCACCGACGCTGATCTACAGCTACACTGTCTCCTACGACGGAGGCGTGACCTGGTCGTATTCAGACGACGTCCGCCTGCCCGCATCGCCCTTCGATTACGCACGCTCAGCCGCCGGCACCGCATACTCGGTCACCGAGTCGAGGAGCGATGCCTACGTGGCACGGCTCGACTCAACCGGCGACCACATCCGGTTCTCGACCCTGCTTGGCGGCGCTGGCCTCGACGATGTCGAGACGCTGGCCACCGACGATGACGGCAACACCTACGTCGCGGGCCGGACCACGTCTCCGGACTTCCCCACCACAGATGGCGTCGTTCAACGCACGCTCAATCCGGGACTGCCGAATGGCTTCGTGGCGAAGTTTGACAGCGCGGGCCACCTGGTTTGGTCCACACTGGTTCCATTCGAGATCACTTCCATCACGGTGGATCGCGACGCCAGTGTCGTGCTACTGTCGGGCGGACTCTACCGCTTGTCCGCGAATGCCGCCCGCTTGGATCAACTCGCGGAATTGAACACCTATCCCCGTCAGGTCGCACTCACCCGCGATGGGGAGATCGTCGTGGCCGGCGTCGATCAATTCCCATACTACGGTTACGCTTCCGTTGTGGTGACGTATTACGACCCGTTCGGGAAGCTTCTGTCTTCGAAGCAACTGGGGACCGGAAGTGTAGGTGCGCTCGCAGTCAATAGTGAGGGAACGGCGGTGCTGGCAGGCACGACGACAACCTCCGATTTCCCCACAACGCCGGGAGCGATACAACGGTCGATGATCGGCAACTGCCCGTATCCGCCGAACTTCATCGCACCTGGCCGGCCATCCATGACGGCGGCGTTTGTGGCACGGGTATCGCGGCCGGGCGATTTGGTTTCATCCACGATTCTCGGCGGACAGTGCTTTGATTACGGCACGGCTGTCGCGCTAACGCAGGACGGCGATACGATCGTCATGGGCAGCGCAGGGTCGCCGGCATTCCCAGTAAAAAATCCGTTCGAAGCCGCTCCACTTCTGACCGGATTCCTGGCTCGAGTCTCACCGGACGCAACGAAACTTCGGTACTCGAGTTTCAGCGATAGTCCGGCCTCCGCGCTCGTGGTCACGAACAACGGCACCCCGGTATATGCATACGCGGGCACGCTCGGATTCATTACCGTGCCGGATCCAGGTCCAATCGTTATCACGGCGGTGGGAAATGATTTCCATAAGAACAAGCGTGCCGTCGCGCCGGGCGAGATCGCGTTCGTCGCGGTTACCGGTCTTGACGGCGTGGCCGGTGCGAACCTCGGGTTGAACGGCAATCCTGCACCGGAACTCAGCGGCGTGCGCGTGTACTTCGGCGATCGTCAGGCTGAGTTGCTTGCGGTTTCACCAACGTGGATCGTTCTCCGAGTGCCGACGGAGTTGCCGAGTATGGGCACGGTCGCGGTCCATGTCGAATTCAATGGCGCTGTATCGAATCCGGTTCAGGTCCACATTGTGCCGCAGGATGCCGGCCTGCTTTCAGCGGACGATTCCGGCCGGGGACAGGCGAATGCGCGCAACCAGGACGGGACGTTGAACACTCCGGATAATCCCGCGCGTGCCGGCTCGGTGATCCGTCTGTATTTCACCGGCGCCGAACCCGACACCACCTCGTTGTCCGTTACTGCCGATCAGAAACCGCTGACTGTGATTTCGGCATCGCCGGTTCAGGGTTTCGTTCCGGGCCTATTCGAGGTCTTCGTTCAGGTGAACGATCCGGGCGATCGCAATATCAGGCTGAATGGCAGTCCCGCCGTGACGATTTCGGTGCGATGATGAAGCGGATTTGGCACTGGATCGCTTCGAAGGTGAAAGGCGCCCTCGAGGCAGGTGTCAAACAACGCATCACGCGCGCCGGTTTCCTATTTACGGTCGCGATCATCGTGGTTGCGTTCGCCGCTTTTGCATCGGCTAACAACCTTCTGTTCCTGATCCTGGCGGCGATGCTCGCCACACTTCTCGTATCCGGCTTTATCAGCCGCCTGTCGCTCGCCGGCCTCGAACTGGAGTTTCTACATCCAGAGCACATTTCCGCGAGCCGGAAGGTCTCGGGAAGAATCATCGTCCACAACGACAAGTTCTGGATTCCGTCGTTCTCGATCCAACTGGCGGGTACGCAGAACGCTGGGGTCGACTCAGTGCTGTATCTGCCGACGATCCCTCCGGGTGCGCGTATGGAGGAGACCGTCGAACTGTTATTCCCGCGCCGCGGCCGCTACACGGAGAACACATTCTGTTTCTCAACGCGCTTTCCGTTCGGGTTTGCGGAACGCCGGGTGCTGGTTCGCGTGCTCCAGGATATTCTCGTTTACCCGTCCGTCGATCCCCAACCCGGATTCGAGCAGATGCTGTTCTCACTTAGCGGTGACATCGCCGCTTTTTTTCGAGGCCGCGGCGGCGATTTCTACCGGATACGCCCGTATGAGCCATCCGAAAGCGCGCGGCACGTGGACTGGCGAGCCACTGCGCACACCGGCGAACTACAGGTTCGCGAGTTTGCGCGCGAGGAGGAGCAGACCATTCTGCTGCTCCTTGACCTGGACCAGGACGAGGGCAAGACGTTCGAGGCATCGGTGGACGCGTCTGCCTATCTCGTCTGGAACTTCGCGCAGCGCGGCGCGCGGGTCCGCTTCAGCACCCAGCAAATTCAGCTGCGTTTGCCCGAAGACGGAGATGTCTATACAATTTTGAAATATCTCGCTTTGGTAACACCGGTTCCCGGGAGAACGCCACCACCTCCAGATGATCAACACGCATTCCAAGTGGTTATCAGCACCGCGGCGGAGCGCCTGGCCGACTCGGGTTGGGCCACGGCGCGCGGTGGTAATGCTTATGTTATCGATCCTGCTGGGTTCGTTTCGTCTGCGGGCGCAGCAGAATCCGACCCCGCCGCCGAACGCTGCAACCCAGAAGCATGATCTCGAGCCGGTTCACACCTCCATCACCGTCACCGAGCGTGTCACGACGGAGGCGCCGGCTTCGGTAACCGTGCTGGACCGGCGCGAGATTGCGGAGACACCCGGCGTGAACATCGATGATCGGCTGCGGCAGGTTCCGGGCTTTACTTTGTTCCGGCGCTCATCGAGCCTGGTGGCGAATCCGACTACGCAGGGGGTGTCTCTCCGCGGCACGGGATCGTCGGGCGCGAGCCGCACGTTAGTGCTGTGGGATGGTATCCCGCTGAACGACCCGTTCGGCGGGTGGGTCTACTGGGATCGTGTGCCTCCCGATGAAATCGACCGTATCGAGGTTTCCCGCGGCGCTTCCACCAGCGTCTTCGGCGACCGCGCGATGGGAGGCGCCATCGCCATCTTTTCCCGCGAACCGGAGCGTGGTACCGTCCGGCTTGCTTACGAAGGCGGCAACGAGAACACGCACGAGGTATCCGTTGGCGGTTCCCATCTGATCCGCAAGTTTGGGGTTTCCGGCGAGGTTCGCGCCTTCACAACGGACGGATACTTCATCGTGCCCGCCTCGTTGCGCGGCCCGATCGATACTCCCGCTGCCGTGGACTTCGTGGCTGGGAACCTGAGGTTCGATATTCTGGGGGCCCGCCAGCGGTTGTTCGCAAAGCTCGACATCCTGGCGGAGGATCGCGCGAATGGCACCTTTCTTCAGCGGAACTCGACGAGCCTCGGAACGCTTTCCGGCAACTATTCGTGGCAGCATGCGAAGAACGAGATATCGGTGCTGGGATATCACACACGGGAGGATTTCCGCGCCTCGTTTTCAGCCATCGGCGCGGGACGCGCGACCGAACGGCTGACGTACCGGCAAGTGGTTCCTTCGCAGGCCGTCGGTGGGGCCGCATATTGGGCGCTCAATCAGGGCTCGTACAACCTGCTTGCAGGTGCGGATGTCGAACGGGTGGAGGGCGTCAGCACGGATCACCTTGTGGATGGTACCAACCGCGCCGGTGGAGGCACCCGGCTGCAGCATGGCACGTTCGCGCAGTTCAACGCAGGCACTCCGACGGCTCGTGTGTTTCTCGGCGGAAGATATCAGTTCACAGGCGACGAGACGTTCTTCAGTCCGAGCGCGGGATTCGCTTTGGGACGGGGCCGGTTTCGATTTCGGGGATCGGGCTATCGAAGTTTTCGGGCCCCGACGTTGAACGAACTGTACCGGGAGTTTCGCGTCGGCAACGCCGTCACGCTTCCCAATGCGGCGTTGCGCTCGGAAACGTTGACCGGCGGGGAAATCGGGTTGGAGTTCGTGGGGGAGTCGACCCACCTCACGGCCAGCCTGTTCCGAAACAACATCGACAACATCATCACGAATGTCACCCTCAGTCTCGGCGCGACCATTACGCGCCAGCGGCAAAACGCGACTGCAGCCTTAGCCCAAGGATTCGAGACGAATCTTCAGAAACGATGGCGCGACTGGACCGGCGAGGCGGCCTACCTGTTCGTGGATTCCAGGTATGAGAGCGGCCCGCGCGTTCCCCAGGTTCCGAAACATCAGGGGTCTGCGCAGTTGACGTACGCGCACGGCCGTACTCTCGCGTCCGCTGCGGTGCGCGGCTTTTCCTATCAGTTCGAAGACGATATCAACCAATTCGTGCTGGCGGGTTTCGCCAGCGTACAACTGATGGTGCGCGAACAATTGGTGCACGGCCTGTCGGCGTCGTTAGCTTTCGAGAATCTGCTGGACCGCCAATACTACGTCGGATTCAGTCCGACACCGACGATCGGCCCGCCGCGACTGTGGCGAGCCGGCCTCCGCTGGGAAGGCCGGCTCTGGTAGTGCGCTACTGAGCCGGGCCTTTCACGGTCAGGTATGCACCCGGCGGTGTTAACGCGGCGCCGATGGTGAGTACGACGTCGAGGTTCCCGTCAGGGAGATCGTCCGGCAAAACCACGTTGAGTTGATGCAGCCCGGGATTGACAGGAGCGATTCCAGCGTAGAGAATGTTCGCGGTCGGAACATCGCGCCCGCCGATTGTCATTCGCACCGTCGCTTTCACTCCACCGATCCCGGCAGGGATGTCGCCCGGAGAGACGTTTGGATCGGTGTCGCCGAACGACGTTCCGTAAAACGTGACAATCTGCTTCGGCTTTGCCTCGACGAAACCGGCGCCAATTTCCCTGCTGCCGAGCACAGCGCCTGAGACCGCGTCCACTGCGACAACGGGGTTGTGCCCGTCGGTATTCAGTTTGGCAAAGAAGAATTCCGGAGCGTTTGGTGCAATCGCGATATTTTCAGCATTCGTCTGGGCCTCAGAAGCGGTTCCGCAGTTAGTGATTACGCGAACGGCGACGGATCCCGCCGCTGCGACGCTGGGCACCTGGAAGTTGATCTGCGTCGGGTACACCGCGAATACGGGTGCCCGAACAGATCCCACCTGAACGCAGACACCGAGAAATGCGGTCGGAACTCTTCCGTTCACCAGGTCAGACGCTTCCACTTTGCGACCCGCCTGATCGGAGAAATTCTCGCCGAAAATACTTGCGATCCCGCCAACAGCAACAGTGCGCTTCGCGGGAATGGTGAGACCAGCGCCCACAATCCCGCCAGCCGAGATCTTCGGTACGGGAATGACAATCGCCGGGTTCACGGTGAACCGGAATGTGAGGGTCAGAGAACCGCTGGTGGAGGCAGTGATTACCACGGGGCCCGGCACATCGCCGAGCACAACAGAACTAGTCGCGACTCCGTCGGCACCGGTGATGGCGGTGGTTGGCGAAACCGTGGCACTACCGCTCGTCACAGCGAACGTAACCACCGCACCTGATACTGGGATACCAGACGCGTCGCTCGCCTTGACCGATACCGTAAAGCGGGTACCCGGAACACCTGCTTGCGTTCCTGTCCCACCGACAGCAACGATATTCTGCACCGCGATGGGCAAGAGTTTCCGTATTCGATCATTCGACGAGTCCGCAATGTAGATCTCGCCGGATGTAGCCACGGCTACGCCGAACGGTTCCATCGATGTTTCCAGGGCCGCGCCCGATTCACGATCGAATCCGGGATCTCCGTTTCCGGCGATGGTGCTGATGATCCCTGAAGGAGTGACCTTGCGGACGACGTTGTTCCCAAAATCAGCGATGTAGAGGTTGCCGCCCGAATCGAATGCCAAACCGCTTGGCATGAACATCTTTGCCGAAAGCGCTGGCCCGCCATCGCCGCTGTACCCCGCAGCGCCGGTACCTGCAAACATGCTGATCACACCGCTCGATGCAGCGACCTTCAGAACGCGGCTACGGGCGTCGGCGATGAACAGATTTCCGCCAGCGTCGACAGCCAGCGCAATCGGAGTGACAGGTGCCGACGTTGCTGCGCCTCCGATCCCGGTGGCACCCGTCTGTCCATTTCCCGCGACAGTGGTGATGATCTGCGTCGTACCATCCACCTTCCGGACTCGATTGTTGCCGCTGTCCGCGATGTAAATGTTCCCGGCGCTGTCGCAAGCTACGCTCGTCGGCCCTTTGAGCAGCGCGGAGGTCGCGAGTCCCCCGTCCCCCGCGAAACCGGTGCGCGCCGTACTTGATCCGGCGATCGTAGACATGGCGCCTTGTGGGGTAGTGCGCTGGATACGGCTGTTGCCGAAGTCCAAGAAAATGATATTGCCAGAGGGATCGAGACACATGCTGCTTGGGCTGGCGATGCGTCCGCTCGTCGTTCCTCTCATGCCGGTACCCGCAAACGTGACGATTCGGTCATCCACGCTGGGCACCTTCCGGATGCGATTGTTTCCGGTATCGGCGATGACGAAATCGCCGTTTGCGAGCGGCTGTACGGCCTCAGGAGACGCCAGGTACGCCGATGTCGCAGCACCACCGTCCTTCACGTTGCTGCCCGCGATTGTTTCGATGAGGCCGTTGTGCACGCGGCGCACGCGGTAGTTGCCCGTATCGGCGATGTAAACGTCGCCGTTCATCGCAACCGCAAGGCCGAGCGGCCGCCGAAACATCGCACCCAACGCGCCCCCGCCATCGCCGCTGAATCCGATGTCTCCGCTGCCTGCGAAGGCCGAAATGATGGCCGACGCGAGATCCACGACGCGAATTCGGTCGAAGTTGGAGATGTATAGTTTTGTTCCGGTGGAATCGAGAGCGATGGTGTCCGGCAGAACCAGCGCCGCTTGAGCCGTGGGTCCATGGTCGCCCTCATCACCGTAGCTTCCGTTCCCGACCAATGTTGCTATCTTGCCGTCGGTTCCCACCTTTCGAATGGCATGATTCCATTGGTCGCAGATGTAGAGAACGCCGGCGGAATCGACGGCGACAGCAGTGGGGCCGTTCAGCGTCGCGACTGTTGCGGCACCGGTGTCTCCGCTGTACCCGGTGACGCCGGAACCAGCGACCGTAGTAATGATGCCCGTTTTCGCATCGACCTTTCGAACCCGATCGTTGATGAAATCGGAAATGTACAGGTTACCTGCGGAATCAACGGCAACGTGGGCAGGATCGAAGCCTGCGGCGATTGCCGGCCCGCCGTCACCCGATGCGTCGGAGGAACCGTTACCCGCGACGGTACTGATGATGCCTGTACCGGCAGCGACTTTCCGGATGTAGTTGTTATTGTAATCGGCGATGTAGAGGTTGTTTCTGCGGTCCACAGCGACGGCAATCGGGCCATCCATCTCGGCCTCCGATGCCGGCCCTCCGTCGCCCGAGTAGCCACCCCATCCACCGCCGGCGACCGTCGTGATGATCCCGGAAGGGGACACCTTCCGGACGCGGTTCGCCCCGTAATCGGCGATGTACAGGTTACCTGCTGAATCGATCGCCGCTGCCTCGGGCGCGTGCAACAGCGAGGTAGTCGCGGCGAAGCCATCGCGAACGGTATCGCTACCGGCGATGGTAACTACTTTATAGGATTGTCCGTAAACGTTATTACTAAGTAGTGCAGTGAGAATTGTAAGTAGTCCGGCTGTGAGCTTCATGGTGAGAAAGACCCGTTGCGGTTCGAGGCGAGCTCGAAACGCCAGAATACTCATTAATCGGTCTTTCGGACACGATAGTCGTCTTAGTAAAAGTTTTCAGGGACTAAATCGCCTTTTTGTAAACAGGTTTCCGAATCGTCGAAAACTGAGTAAGACAATCAGTAAAACGAGAGTCAGCCATCCGAACCAATCGCTCATTTTGGTGTAGGGTGTAGCGCCAGGACCCGGGGGAACATTTCGGATAAGGTACGCCGTCGCAGCGTCCGAACTTACGGTCTCGCCAAGGATTCGACCGTATGCATCACTCACTGTCAACAAACCCTGTTGTGCGGTCCGCGCCAGTGAAAATCCATTTTCCACGCCACGAACTACGGCCATTCGCGAATGAAGACGCCCATCGACGCCGAAATCCCACGCCGGTACTGCGAGGATTCGAACATCCCGGCGCCCGTATTCGCGCAGCCACGCTGGAAAATCGAGATCCTTGCAGATAGCTACTCCCCATAGCGTTCCGCCGATTCGAAAAATCGCGGGATCGTTGCCAACCTTGTAGCCATCCTCGGCGCCGGGAAGCATGTGTCTCTTCTCGTATTCGGCAAGCCTCTTCCCTTCATCAGAGAAAATTGCTGCCACATTTCGCAGCGGCCGACTTCCAACGTGGTTCAGTCCGGCGATGACAAATGCCTTCTCACTTCGAGCGGCATCCGCCAGCGGCGTTTCTACAGCCGCGGCATCAACCGGAGTTACTCCCACTAATTTCTCGGGCAGCAGTATAAGTTGTGCACCCTCGGCACCGAGCCGTCTCACCCGCTGTGCGTATTCACCAGCTACTCGCGCCGCGATGCTCGGGTCCTGGGTTGCAAACGCCTGTGCGATACCTTCATCCGTCGCGGCAAGTCCGACGCGTACCGCCGTCCCTGCTGGAGCGCCGGTGTGCAGTCGCGCGAGACCGTAGGCGAGAACGACACAGAGCAGCAATGCCGCCGGTACGAGCGGTTGTGCCGATCTGCGGTGCCATGCCACCGCGAGTGCGGCCGGCACCAGGCACACCAGAAAAGTCACGGCCCAGATGCCCGTGATTGACACGATCTGAAGAAGCGGCAGAAAGTCCGTTTGCGTGTAGGCAAGGCTTAAGATGGTGCCGTTCGGTGAAATCAGCGACAGGAGGAATTCGTAGGTTGTCCAGGCACACGGGAACATCAGGACTGCGAGCCAGGAGTCGATCTTATTCACTGCGTACCGTGCGGCGAGCACGGCTATTCCGAAAAAGACCGAAGGCAGTCCCAGCCCCAATAACAAAACCGGAAGGGGAACAATCTGACGAAGATATTCGAACAGGTTGAGGCTACCGCCGAAATAGGCTCCGAAGGCGGCGAGAAAAACGATTCGTCGGGAGCTACGGAATGCGAGGATGAGGACCGGAAGCGGGGCGAACCAGATAGCCGGCCATAACCGCCCCAACCCCGCCGACACATAGTAGAGTGCGGCCGAAAGGACGGTTGCGGTAATCACGGCGATCCAGCGTGCTGGTCGCCGTTGCGCGGGATCCGCAGAAGGATCAACCGCCATGCTATCGGATATCATAGTCCTTTATGCTCAAGCTTTCGATTCGCGATCTGGACCTAAAAAACAAAGTGGTTTTTATACGGGTGGACTTCAACGTTCCGCTCGCACCCGGTACGCTCGAAATCACTAGTGACAAGCGTATCAAGGCTTCCCTGCCGACGATCAAATACGCGTTGGATGGCGGCGCGGGTTTGATACTGGCCAGTCATTTGGGCCGGCCGAAAGGCAAGCGAGTCCCCGACATGAGTCTGCTGCCTGTGGCGAAACGGTTGGGTGAACTGCTGCCCGGAACTCGGATCACGATGGCGCCGGATTGCATCGGACCGGAGGTCCACCGGCCGAAGCCGGGCGAGATCGTATTGCTCGAGAACCTGCGGTTCCATCCGGAAGAGGAGAAGAACGAGCCGACATTCGCCCAGCAACTCGCGACCGGGGTTGATATCTATGTGAATGACGCCTTCGGTTCGGCCCACCGGGCGCACGCTTCGACCGTCGGGATGATTCAATTCGTGCCGGTCGCGGCGGCGGGGCTGTTGATGGACAAGGAACTCGAATACCTGGGCAAAGCGACCACGAACCCCGAGCGGCCTTGCATCGCGATCCTCGGCGGCGCGAAGGTATTAGACAAGATCGAAGTAATCGCGAACCTGCTGAAGTTCGCGGACCGCTTGTTGATCGGTGGTGCGATGGCCTATACGTTCCTTCGCGCGCAAGGGCAGCCGACCGGAAAGTCGCTGGTCGAAGAGGACAAGGTCGAACTGGCGAAGCAACTCCTGCGCGATGCCGGCGACAAACTGTTGTTGCCCGTCGACCACGTGGTGGCAGCAGAGTTGAAGGAAGGCGCCGATAGCCAGGTGGTTGAGACCATCCCCGAGGGCATGATGGGTCTCGACATTGGTCCGAAGACGATCGCGGAATATTCGGAAGTGATACGGAAGGCGAAGACGATCATCTGGAACGGCCCCATGGGCGTGTTCGAAAAACCGCCGTTCGATAAGGGCACGGTCGCCGTTGCGAAGGCAGTCGCCGGTTCCGGCGCGATCTCGGTGGTCGGCGGCGGAGATTCGGAGAAGGCCGTGAAGAGCGCGGGTGTTGCAGATAAGATCTCGCACGTCTCGACGGGCGGCGGCGCATCGCTCGAGTTCCTCTCGGGCATCGAGTTGCCCGGCGTCGCGGCGCTCAACGAAAAAAAGTAGCAGTACCTGGCGGACGGCTTACACGCCGCCCCACTTCCCTGCCTCGAACAACCTTCGGTCCGTCTTTCCGATCGACCGCTCAATCTGAGGTGTCAACAGGCGTGTGTGACTGACTCTGCAAAGATAGAGCGGAATGTCCCACACATTCTCGTCGGAGGTCATCCATCCGATCGAGTCGAACCTCTCCAGGTTTACGGGGCGTGAGTATCCGCGGAGCGTCTTCTCGCGCCTTAGGTTGTAATAGTGTTCGAAATAAGACATCGCGAGTTCGCGGAGCGTTCGGTACACGGGCTCACGAAAGCGCAGACCGGAGTAGTTCGATTTCGCAACGGCGCCCCAGTGTCCGCGCCGGTTGAAGACGGCCAGGACATGATCGTCGTCACGCACGGCTTCGAGGTCGACCAGCAGTGGCGGGTATCCTTGCATACGAAGCGCCGCTGCTGCAAAGAGCGCACCCTCCATGCAGTGACCGCGACGCTCACGGATTACCCAACGGGGTCCGCGCGAAGACGGACCATCCAGCTCTTTGTTATAAACAACGTCGTCATCCAGAAATCTCTGGACTTTTTCTGGCGAATCCAGGCGTGAATACAGCGATCGTTCGCGAGAGGTAAGTTCCGGTCGCATGGGCTTTGGTTTTGCTTTGAGAGTATCACGAGGCTGCTACACTGAAGAGACCAAGAGAAGTTTATGGATTCACGCCGGAAATTCCTCGGCAGAGTTGCCGGACTGGCTGGTACTCTAGCCGTCCCGTCATCCGTGCTGGGCGCTAACGATCGCATTCGGGTGGGAATAATTGGGGTCGGAGCGCGCGGTTCCGAACTGGTTCGCCAGGCGATGGCCTGCCCGGGGGTGGAGTTCGTCGCTTTCGCCGACGTCTACACGCGCCGCCTGGAGGAAGCCAAACAGATCGCTCCCGAGGCCGCTACTTACCTCGACCATCGCCGGCTGCTTGACGATCAGTCCATCGATGCGGTGATTATCGCAACCCCACAACATCTGCACTGCGAGCATTTCGTCAACGCCTTATCCGCCGGCAAGCACGTTTATCAGGAAAAAACGATGGCTTTTACGGTGGAGCACGCAAAAAAGATGCGTGCCGCCTATAAGCGGGACGGCGGGAAGCACACGGTTCAGGTGGGACATCAATCGTGTTCGTCCGGGCAGATGACCGACGGTCTCGCGTTCCTCAAGGGAGCGAAGGGCGCCGAGGGCGGCGAGATGCTCGGGAAGATTACGGCGATCCACGCCCACATGTACCGCAACACGCCCCACGGCAAGCCGCAGTGGTCCCGCCCCGTGTTTCCGGACATGAACCCCGAGAACATACTCTGGAAGTCGTTTCTGGGCGAGGCACCGGAGCGGGAGTTCGACGCTAACCGTTACATCAACTGGCGCTTCTTCTGGGACTATTCGGGCGGGAACGTTTACGAGAACATGTGCCACCAACTCTCGTTCTGGTACAAGGCGCTGGATCTCAAAATCCCGTCGAAAGTTACCATGACCGGAGGCATTTATCTTTGGAAGGATGGGCGCGAAGTCCCGGACACCATGAACGTCGCGCTGGAGCATCCCGAAGAGATTCTATTCAGCTGGGACTCGGGATTCGGCAATAGCGCTCTCGGTTCGACTGAGGACATTCTCGGGACCGACGGTACGATTTTCAAAGGTCCGCAGATGCGGTACGCGCCGCAGAAGATCAACCGTCCACAGGGTGCCGAACTGGTCGGGAAGACCACGGCGTCGCCGCTAGCGCACATGCAGAACTTCCTCGATTCAATCCGTCAATCGAAGCCGACCAACTGTCCGTTCGAGATCGGGTTCAATGTGTCGATCGCTTGCCGGATGGCAGTCGAAAGCTATCGCCGCGGACACACCATCACCTGGGATCCCGAAAAAGAAGAGATCGCGTAAGCCGCAAGCGCTGCATCCGCCCGCCTCAACGGTGCGTGGTACTAGCGCGTCAGGCCGATGCGGCGGCCCGCCTCTGATGCCCGGCGATAGCAGTCCGGAGCGCCTCGTCGAGGGGCGCCCATTCGCCGTCCCTCCAAAACACGTTCTCCCAACCGGTCATCGTGCCGGAACTCCACAGCACGACGAACCGCGCTGTCGTTTTGTCGTGCCGGCGGATCACCCATCGATACTGCCCCGCTTCGCGAAGCCAGAAACACTCGCCCGAACCTTTGATAGCGGCGTTGTCGAGCGCGCCAAGCAGGTCGGCGAGGGCTTCGTCGGGATCCGAGGCTCGCGCCGCGCCGGTTTGGTGATCGTCGGACAAGGTGCAGACCAGCCCGCCAAGTCCGTCGGACGCCATCGAAACCTGTACCATACGATTCACATTTTACGATGAACGGGTCTGGAAGTCGCCGGTGATATTGTAGATCCATGCGATTGGGAATTGCGGTGCTGCTGCCCGCGTTGCTTGCAGCTTCGGATGCCGGCCGCGACTGGGGAGTCGAACGGAAAGCGTACAACGACCCCGTCACAGGTATTCGTGTTTGGGAGATGAGCGCACAGAAAGCGGACAATCTCTACTTTCACTTCTCGAATTTCACGGCTGACAATCGCGCACTGCTGTTCGTGTCGGATCGCACCGGGTCCGAACAGTTGTATCGGGCAGACATAGAGACGGGGAGGATCACACAACTCACAGAAGATCCACTGATCGCGGCACGCAACGCTTGTCCGGATCCACGCGACAGCACTACCGTCTATCTTCCGCGCGGCACCGAGGTCTTGGCGCTCGATATCCGAAACTACACGACACGTACGATTGGAACCGTGCCGGGTCCACATCTCGGAGGCTTGCAGCAGCCGACCGTCAGCGACGATGGCCGTTCCCTCACCACGACCATCCAGCGCGACAAATTAACGTGGGAGATCGGACTGATGGATCTGTGTACGGGCAAGTATCGTACGGTAATCCAGCAGGGCTTTCGGATAGGCCACGTGCAGCACAGCCCCACGGATCCGGTGATCTTCTATGTCTGGGAGACGGGCGGTTATGCGCCGCAGCGCTCCTGGCTGGTGAATCCCGACGGAACCGGGAATCGTCCCTTCTACGCACCGGTTGACCCGAAGCATTGGTTGACGCCGATGAAGGAATGGATGACTCACGAGGCCTGGGTAGCAGGCACCGGCGCGATGACCATGGTGAATGACAAGATCGGGATCATGGTGGTCGAGAAGGACGGCACCGCCCGGGTCGTACGCGCGGGCAACTACTGGCATGCCGCGGCCCGCCCCGATGGTCGCTACATCGCGATCGACGATTCAGCGGGAAACGTCTGGATCGCCGAAACCGCGACGGGCAGCATCCGCCTGCTCGCCACGGGCATCCGCAACACGGTCCCGGTGCACGGGCATATTTCGTTCGACGGGCAAGGACGATACATTCAGTTTCATTCCGGCCGTGCGCACGAGACGGTTGCCATCATCGATCTGGAAGATCCGAGTGTGCGGGCGTGGAACGGAACGGGACGTTGAAACCACGCCTCGACACTCGGGCACTTTCGTGACGGAGCATGAATACCTCGATACCGAACTCATCTCCACCCTTGGTGACAAGCCGTGCGCGGGGACAACCAGCGCGGTGCGAGGGCGAGTCGCGGCCACTTGATCGTATTTCGATCCGGATGTGATGGTGGTCTGCAATGGGCTGAAGTTCGCCCGGTGACGACAAATGATGTGGGCGTCAACCTTCGTTCATTTCCGCGGTGTTACCGGACAGCACGGAAGTTTACGATCGCGGCTTAAACTTCACACAGTACCGTAGGTCGGCAACGTTGCAGGAGCAGGTCAAACAGCCAATAGATCCTGACCGAATACACCGGCACCGAAGCGATGTGCCGCATCGAGAGTCTGGATCCTCCAAATTCCGCTCGCTGCAATTATCGCAACGCCGAACTCCCGCCAGCAAGATAGAACCGGGCGGATTTCGTCAGCTTCGTGCGGGCGGCTGCCACGGAGTTCGGCCCGCCTTTTGGACGTGCTCCGATAATGCTGCAACCAGATCCCGACACGTCTTCGGCTCCGAACGCGCCAGGTCCCTTGTTTCGCCAGGATCGGCAGCCAGGTTATACAACTCATACGGCTGGAACGGGGTGTTCTGAACCAGCTTCCAATCGCCACGCCGGATTGCGTAATAGTCCCGACCCTCGTAAGGCGGTCCACCTTCGCGCCGAACCCACACCAGATCCCGATCGGCTGCGGAACGCGCGCGGCCGCCGGTGAGATCGCCCAGAATCGAAAAGCCGTCGATTCCATCAGGCGCCGCTGCGCCAGCGGCTTCGCACAGCGTTGGACACAGATCCATGGTCAAAGCTACACGATTTGACGTACTACCGGGCCGGATTCTGCCGGGCCAGACCGCGCACATCGGCACACGGATGCCACCTTCGTACATGTCCTGCTTTCCTCCGCGAAGTGCCCCGCAATTCGCGCCGGCGCTCAATTGGCCGCCGTTGTCACTTGTGAATACGATCAACGTGTTCTCGTACTGCCCGTTCGTCTTCAACTCTTCAACGACTCGGCCAATCCCCGCATCCAAATGCTCGATTAGCGCAGCCAGCTTCGCGCGCTTCTCGCTCATTCCTGGATTGCGGCGGCGAACCCGGTCGAGCCATTCCGGCGGCGGCTGAATCGGAACGTGCGGCGCGTTGTAGGCGAGGTACAGGAAGAAGGGCCGTTCAGCCCGGCGGCGCTCGCGTAGATATTCCACCGACCAATCTGTGAACAGGTCCGTGGCATGCCCCGTCGGATCGATTTCCTGCGCGTCGGAGCGCATGTAGTTGAACCCGTGGCGGCGGTGATTGTAGTAGTCGTCCATCATGTCGCCAAGGAATCCGTGGAAGCGATCGAATCCTCGCAGATTCGGCAGATTGGGTTCCGCCAGGCCCAAGTGCCACTTGCCAACGATTGCGGTATCGTATCCAGCGCGCTTAACCCGGGCGGGTAGCAGTTCCGCGGATTGCTTGTTAGCGGCGGCGGGAGAGGGTGCCATTTTGGCGGGCCCGCGGGGACCACTCCGCCAATGGTGAGTGGCGGTGACTGGCCACCAGCCGACCTGAACTGGTTTCAAAGGAAACGATGGTGACCGGCCGGCGGGAGTCACAACCGCGCCGCCGCTGGCGGGGGAAAAGAGAACGCCTGAGAGGAGAGGAAGGCGCGCGGGCAGCTGATCTTTGCGATAGAGTTGTTGATCTCGTATTGATCCGAAGATCTGCTGCGCCCCGGAGAGGAGTGCAATCCTCTCCGGAGCAGGAGCTTCTGGGAGCAATGACCTCCCTTGGGCCCTCCCGAGAGTGCTACAAGCCATCCCGAAAATCAAGCGGGCGGCCCGCGAAAACGGCTGGCGCGCCGACCGCGGCCTCGACTGTGTCTGCTCAAAGGATGTGAGCAGCGCTTTCGGCCACGACGGGCGCTGCAGCGCTATTGCAGCGAGCCGTGCCGGAAGGCGGCGCGGGCCTGGTCGCGGAGGAAGGCGCAGGAGAGCTACCGGACCACGGCGGCCGGCAAACAGAAGCGCAACGGGCAGAGCCGGCGTTACCGGGAGCGCGTCAGGAGCCGAAAACCACCAGTAGACGAAGCCGTTCCAGAGGGCGCGAGGGTAATCACTAAGAAGTTTTTTCGAGGCCTGTTGTGACCGGCCAGGCTGCTACGTGGGATTCGTGCGCCAGCGGCGCTCGCCGTCGCAGCACTTCTGCTCGCACGAGTGCCGGCGTGCGATGGAGCGCGTCTGGGAACGCGAGCGACACTGGCAACGGACACGCGCCGGTTGAGCGGAATCCGACGCGCGGCGATGCATCCAGGCGGTGGGAATGGCACCGCCAGTTAACCATGACGTATTGATCGGCGTCGGCCACTGGCTTACATTCAACCTGTCCCGCAAGGAAGGGGACGCGAGTGCTGCGCTGGGCCGACAACAAGCTGCTCGATCTGAAGTGGGAGGAGATCGGCGAACACTACGGACGCTATCGCTTACACGTGCCGGAAGCGGAACGCGCCATGGCTCGGTCGCTGGAGCGCTATGGGCAGCTGTCGCCGGTCGTCGTGTGCCGGCGCCAGGACCGCTACGAACTGATCGACGGTTTCAAACGCCTAGGCGCGGTACGCGGACTGGCGCAGATCCCGCGTCTGTCGGCGCGGCTCATGGAGGCCGATGAGCGTCAGGCGAAAGCCGCCATCTATGGGCTGAATCGTGCGGGGGGACGCACGCGGGAACTGGAAGAAGCCTGGATCATCCAGGCGCTGGTGCGGGAAGACGGCTTGAGCCAGGTAGAGGTGGCAGAGCTGTTAGGACGCCACAAGAGCTGGGTGTGCCGGCGACTGGCGCTGATCGAGCGGTTGGGACCGAAGGCGAAAGACGAACTACGCGTGGGATTGTTGACACCCACAGCGGCGCGACAGATCGTGCGGTTGCCGCAGGGCAACCAGAAGGAAGTGCTGGAAGCGATCCGGCGCGAGGCGCTGTCGAACGCGGAGTTGGGCGGCGTGGTGGATCTCTGGCTTCGCTGCTCCGAACGACGCCAGCAAGAGTATCTCCTGGCGCATCCTCGCGAAGCGCTCTCGCAGGCCAAGGGAGTGCTCCCCGCGGTGCGCGACCCGCGGCTGAGCGAAGCCGGAAACCAGGTATGGAAGCGCGTCGGAATGCTGCTGGATGTGCTGGGGCGCATGGAAGTGTGGCTGGCGCACCAGGGGCGCACCGGGCTGACACCGCAGGATCGGGTGATCTTATTGCCTCGTTTCCAAAGGCTGGCGCGGGATGCCGGAGCGGTGGCTGCGTTGAGCCGGGATTTCGTCGGCGAACTGGAGCGCGCATGAAGGAATCGACACGCAACGAGATCATCCGCCTGCACTATGGCGGTGCTTCGCAGCGCCGTATCGCAAAGCTCCTGGGAGTCGCCCGCAAGAGCGTGGCCCGCGTGCTGGTGGGGCACGAAAAGCACAGGGCAGAACCGGTGGAAGTGGAACGTCCCCGGCGGCCAAGTGTGCTGGACCCATTCGCCGATCACATTGCACAACTGCTGGAGCGCTATCCGAACATCACAGCGGTCCGCTTGCATGAGGAGTTGTGCCGGCGGGGTTTCCAAGGGCACTACACGATCGTGCGGGAGCGGTTGCGTGTGCTCCGGCCGCACGCGCCGAAACTGCCTGTACAGCGATTCGAAACCGGTCCAGGGGTGCAAGGCCAGATGGATTATTCGCCGTACGATATCTCTTTCACCGCCGAAGGCCGTCGCCGGGTACATGCCTTCAGCTACATTCTGGCTTACTCCCGCCGCCAGTACGTGCGGTTTGTGGAGAAGCAGGACTTTGCCACCACCATCCGGGAACACGTGCGGGCCTTCGAATACTTCGATGGTCTGTGCGCCACCTGTCTGTACGACAACATGAAAGTAGTGGTGACTGGTTATGATGGCGATCAGCCGATTTACAACACCCGGTTCCTGTCTTTCGCCACGCACTACGGTTATCAACCTTGGGCATGCCGCCCCCATCGGCCGCAGACGAAAGGTAAAATCGAACGGCCATTTGCCTACCTGGAATCCAACCTGCTCAACGGCCGCACCTTCACTTCGCTGGAGCACCTCAACGAGACCGCGGCACTCTGGCTTGCGGAAGTCGCCGACGTGCACTTACACCGGGAAACCAAGCGCCGCCCCATCGATCTGTACCAGGAAGAGAAACCGCACCTGCTACGTTTGCCGGCGCGAGCCTACGATACCGCCCAAGTCTTCTACCGCACGGTGAACCCGGAAGGTCATGTGGCGTACCTGCAGAACTCCTACTCCGTGCCATGGCAGCGCATTGGTGAACTGCTGCCGATACGCATCACGGAGAAGGAACTGATCGTCTACGGCCCCGAGGTGAAGGAGATCGCCCGTCATGAGCTGTACCCTTCCGGAATCAGCGGGGAGAAGCGCCGTCTTCCCGAGCATTCTCCCGGACGCGATCACCATCAGAAATACGAGTTGCTGAAACAGCGTTTCGCGGAGTTCGGAGCGGAGGGAGTCCTGTTCCTCGACGAACTGGTCCGCACCAGGCGCCGTGGTAAAGATGAAGCCGGGCGCGTGCTGGGCCTGCTTGCCATATACCACCGCGAGGATCTGGCGCGCGCACTCCAGCGCGCCGTCCGTTACCGCGCTTGCTCCTGGTCCGCGGTGGAGCGGATCCTGGCGGCGCAGGCACGCCCCCGATCCGGGTGGGAATCATTGCAGGCCGAGGCGCAGGACCAACTTGATGAGATCCTCCGGCAGTCTCCCGTAGCCACTCGCTCCCCGGCGGAGTATCAGGCACTGCTGGAAGAAACGGTGACCCACGATGAAAGCGACGAAGACGACGACCCCTCTGCGTGACCGGTGTTTGAGTCACTGCGCGACGCTGGGGATTCCGCTGGAAGGCGCATCGCTGGACGAGGTACTATCCAAGGCGGAGAAAGAGCATCTCTCTCATCTGCACTTCCTCGATCTGCTGCTGGGGACTCAGGCCGACGCGCGTCGCGAACGCGCTGTCGCGCGGCGGATCCGGGAAGCTCGCTTTGCGGACACCAAGACCTTGGAGGGGTTCGACTGGCGGTTCAATCCCAAAGCCTTCGACCGCGTGCAGATTGAGGAACTGGCCACCGGCGATTTCATCCGGCGCCGTAACAACCTGATCATGGTCGGCTGGAGCGGGATCGGAAAAAGCCACATCATTCAGGCCCTGGGACAGAGAGTTTGCGTCCAGGGCTACCGCGTTCTGTATCGCACGTCCGCCGAGTTACTCGCCGATCTGACGGCTTCCCTTGCCGACAAGACTCTTCCCGCGCGCCTGCGCTACTACACACGGCCGGACTGGTTAATAATCGACGAATTCGGGTTCGACCGCATCGAACGGACCGAGTGCGCGCAGGCGGCTCACTTGCTCTACAAGATCATCGCCGCACGCAGCCAGAAGCGCTCCACCGCGCTGGTGACCAACGTGGACTTCGACAAATGGGCCGAGTATCTGGTCGATGGCCCGCTGGCGATGGCGCTCCTCGACCGCCTCGTCGAAGGAGCGATCATCCTCAAAATCAAAGGCAAGACTTATCGCACCCCACTGGTCAAAAGCGAAGAAAACCCCACCTGAGAGGAAGCCATCAGCTTCCCCATTTCTGCGCCTACCGGCGGCCAGAGCGTAACCCCACACGTGGCTCCCTCTCAACCGCTGAACTGGTACCCCTTCTCGCCGCCACCGACAGATTGCGACAGATACCCCCAACTGTTTCGTGGATCCGTGCGGATCACCCCGGGAACCCCCGCGCAATCGGAAAACCGGCCGCTCAGCAGCGCAGCACGAGTGGGCGAGCAAACCGGCGAGTTCGCATAGAAGTTGCCGAATCGAACACCGGACCGCACGAGTGAATCGATGTGCGGCGTCTGGAGATCCTGTGCGCCGAAACTCGCGAGATCGCCGTAGCCGAGATCGTCGACGAGAATTAGCAGCATGTTTGGCGGTTTCTCCGGCGCAGCAGGCCGTGCGAGGCTGGCGCACATGCTGCTCGCTAGCAGCGCGCGCCGCGACAACGATTGTGAACGCATCGTCTCTACATCACATCACGAGAAGGATGGCAAATAGTGCCAGCCAGACGATTCCCATGAAGTGCCAGTAGATCGCTACGAGACCTGAAATGGCGCGGTGGGAAAACCAGTTTCGGCCCCGCTTCAACAGCAAAATGTTTAGCACCAGCATGCCGCCAATCAAATGGATACCGTGCAAGCCCGTGAACACATAGAACACCGACGCATGCGGATTCGAACGCAGGAAGAAACCCTCTTTTACCAGTTCCGACAAAGCGAGGATCTGTACCGCGATGAACGAAAGACCGAGAATGCTCGTGAGCAGCAGCCGGCGCCGATAGACGAACCAGCGGTGCACGGCGAGCGCGTGCCGCGCCCATTCGATCATTAGGCTGCTCAACAGTAAAATGCCCGTGCTGAGCCACAACGCCCGCGGCGGTTCGATCGGCTCCCAGTAGAAGGGGATGCGCGATCGCGTGTAGTAGATCGTCACAACAGCGATGAACAGCGACGTCATCGAGATGATCGCGAGAGCAAGACCCAGTTTGTACAAGGTCAAGCGCCGTCCCTCTTCGTCGCCTCCGCCGCCGCCTCCTCCGCCGTCCGGGTCGTCGGGGCCGAGGTCTCCGGGTCCTCCCCCTCCAGGGATGTAAAGCTCCAGTTCTACCGGGGCGGGCTCCAGCGCCACAGGCATAACTCCATTGTGACTGAACTCGGGCGAAACCTCACCTAGAATGGACATGAGGCAGTCATGGCAATTCGCAAGGTTTTTCACTTCGACGCACCGCGGGAGAAGTACCACTGCGATGCCGCCATCGTTTGGTGTTTCGATAACCGTTTCGAACTGGGCTTCCGAAAATATCTGAAACGCATCGGCGTGCTGAACACAGACCCGATCAAGATCGCCGGAGGCGCGAAATCATTGGCGTCCCCCGAGCATTCCTCCGACCGGCAGTTCATACTTGAACAGTTGCGCAAATCGATCCGGCTTCATGGAACTCACCGCATCATCCTGATGGTCCACACCGATTGCGGCGCTTACGGCGGACTGGCGTCCGGCTTCGGAGGCGACACGGCAAGAGAATTGACACATCTCGAAGGCGAACTCGAGCGCGCCGCGTCGTTCGTGCGCAGCGAGATTCCGGGCGTACAGGTCGACACCTATTTCGTCAGCTTCGATGGCGTCTGGGAAGCGTCGCGAGGGGCAGGCGAGGCTGCGTCTTGATCTTCCATTGGCGCGATATCATCGATCTGCTCGTCGCCTACCTGCTTGCAATTCCCGTCGGCTGGGAACGGGAGCAGCACGAGCGTTCGGCGGGCTTGCGAACGTTTCCGCTCGTGTGCGTGGCAAGCTGTGGATTTGCCCTGATTGCCGCGCGCGCCCTTGAGGGCCACGACGCGCAATCGCGCGTCATTCAGGGTTTGATTGGCGGCATCGGGTTCATCGGCGCGGGAACCATCCTGCGCGTCAGCCGCGTCGTTCATGGAACGGCTACGGCGGCAAGCATCCTGATCACTGGCGCTATCGGTCTTTCGGTCGCGTACCACTTCTACGACGTCGCCGTGTTGCTCAGTGTGCTCAGTCTCGTAACGCTGCGCATTTTTCAGGCCTGGAAGCATCCGAAGGACAGGGACGACAATTGGCCACAAGACGATTCCTCCGAATCAACGGAATAGAACTCGCCGTATGGGAACAGCAAGGCAGCGAACCTGCGGTGTTTCTTTGCCATGCCACGGGCTTTCACGCGCGCTGTTGGGACGCGATCGTGGAACAACTTCCCGGGGTGCGGAGCATCGCGGTCGATATGCGCGGCCACGGCCAGAGCGGAAAGCCAGAACCGCCGATTCCGTGGCGCCAATTTGGGGAAGATGTCGCCGCTATCGCGCGCGAATTCGGGGTGCACCGCGCGATCGGCGTCGGTCATTCGATGGGCGGACACTCGGTAACGCTGGCTGCCGCGCGGGTACCCGATGCGTTCTCGGAGTTGATTCTGCTCGACCCGGTGATTATTCCCGAAGCCGCCTATAACGGTCCGCTCACTGAGCCGCATTTCGCGCGCAAGCGCCGCAACCGTTGGATTTCACCGGAAGCGATGTTCGAAAGTTTCAGTCAACGTGCGCCGTTCAACGCCTGGGATAAACGCGTGCTGCACGATTACTGCCAGTACGGGCTGCTGCCGGCTCCGGACGGCGAAGGTTTTGTGCTCGCCTGCCCTCCGGAGATCGAAGGGGCTATCTACGAGCACAGCCGGGCCGGCGGATCGAATATCTATCCTGAGATTGAAAGCCTCGATGTCCCCGCACTCGTCATCCGGTCGCCAAACTCTACGGGCTCCGCAGGCATGGATATGCTGGCGTCACCCACCGCGCCCGACCTGGCATCGAACTTCAAACACGGCACAGATCGCGTCGTCGAGTATTCGCACTTCATTCCGATGGAGGCGCCGGACTTCGTTGCCAGTCAGATTCTATCCGCACTTGAGCGGTATGGAACGTCCACACGGGTGACCGCCGGGTTGTCCGAGCGACAGATCGCAAAACTCCGTTGCGACAGTTGAACCCGCGTTCGCTCAGACTGCGGCGGCGCCGGTGAGCCCGCGAAGAAGACCGACCGCGTCACGAATGTCGCGAATCCGCTCTTCCTGATTCTCCGCCTCCCGCTCGATGTTCAACGAACTTCGGAACCCGATCTCGCGGAGAGTGCGGACAAACCGCTCCATCCCGACCTGCCCCTCACCCAGCGGACGCTCCGTGCCCAGCGCCCCGGCAACATCCTTCGGAGGCCAGTCGCCATCTTTACAATGCACCGATGCAACGTGTGGTGCGAGCAACTGCAAAGCCTCGATCGGATCGCCCGTGCCGTAGAGGATCATATTTGCAGGATCGAAATTGATCCGCAGATTCGGCCGGTTCACATCCTTGAAGAAGCTTAACAGAATCTTCGCCGGCTCCTGCCCGGTTTCGAGCGCGAACGTCTGCAGGTGCTTCGCGGCGTGATCACAGACGTCGCGGACAGCGTCGCGAACTGCGATGTAATCCGGGTCGCTGGAATCTTCTGGCACGAATCCGATATGGCAGGCAACGCTGGGCGCCCCGAGCACGGCGGCAAAATCGCTAACCGCCTTCGTACGCGCCACCCGCTCGTCGCGAGTCTCTCGCGGAATGAACCCCACTGTTCGTTCCACCGTCGCAATGTCGGCGTAGCTCTCGCCATTGTACGCGGCAAATACCGTGACTAGTGTGAACGCCTGATCGTCGAGCGCAGCTTCCCAGTCCTGGGCGGCCGTTTCTGTGAGATCCATGCCGCCGGGAATTCCGAGTTGTCCGCAACTCACACCCAGCGACTTGATCTCGGCGAGCCGGTCACGCTCGGCCCAGAACATCACTCCCACTTCCATCGGCGTTACAGATCGCATGCCATTCGTTCTCCGTTTCTGTTTCTTGCTTCAAGCATCTGACGGGCGAGTTTCACGGCGTTTGCGGATTCTGCGGGCGGGCAGATTTCAGGTTGACGTCCCGATTTGCAGCAATCGACGAAATACTGAATCTCCGCCGCGTACCCGTCGCAGTCGGGGCCCTCCAGTTTCTGCTCAGTGCCGTCCTCGCGATACAACATCGGATCGCGGCCGTCCGAATTGAACTCAAGCGTTCCGCCATCGGTAGTGACGGTGTACTCCATCGAGAACGGGTACGATTTGGGATGATGCCAGCCGCCCGAAACCAGCACGACTCCGCCGTGAGGATAAAAAAACTGAGCGTGGATAATGTCGATGCCTCGAGCATCGTCATCGAAACCTATCGCGGACATCGATTCGGGCTTGCCGAAGAGATGCAGCATCATATCGACGTCGTGAATGAGAAGGTCGAACACCCCGCCGCCGCTCATTGCAGGATTCTTCAGCCAGCCTCCCCACCCCGGCGCGGCGCAACGCCGCCGGAATACCGCCGTCCGCACCAGCCCTAAATGTCCCTCCTTCATCGCTTCGCGCAAGGCGACGTAGGCCGGAAAGAAACGCAGCACTTGAGCGGTCATGAGGACGCGGCCATTCTTTTCTGCTTCGGCCACCATCCGATCCGCGGCTGCACCATCCAGCGCCATCGGCTTTTCGACCAGCACGTGTTTGCCTGCGCGCAACGCCTCAATCGCCACCGCCGCGTGCATATTCGTCGGAAGGCAGATATCCACTGCGTCAACAGCCGGATCCGCAAGCACAGGCTCGACTTCGGCGGAGGTCCTAATACCCGAAAAATCGAGCAACTCCCCGGGACCGCCGATATTTCCCTGAATACTTCGCAGGTCTCCGGAAAGCGCTATTGGGTCGTTACTGCAAACGGCAGCGAGTTCCACCCCGCTGACCGCGCGTAGGGCCTTCAGGTGAGTACTGCCCATGAACCCAAGTCCAAGGACGGCAAGTTTCATAAGCCGCGATTGTACCGCGACTGACCGGGATGGCTCCAACCGCGCCTGAAAATAGTGGGAAGCGAAGCCGTCATTCGTGAATTCTGTAATGGGCGCGAATCGCCTCGTTGTTCTTGAGCGCCTCTTCGCGATACGGTCCGGCCACAGAAGCGCATTGTTCGTTGAACTTCAAGGCTTCGAAAATCCGCTTTCCGTCGCCGCTCGCGGCGAGGCGATAATTTACGTATCCGAGGCTGTAGAGTGTCACGCCGAGAGCCTCGGGCTTGTTCTGAATCGAGGGCAGCGCAGCCCGCAGATTTCGGTCGGCCATATCGTAGCGCCCTAGCATGGTCGCGGCCATTCCACTCATCCAATACGCGAGCGATATGTTGCGTTCTCGTTTCTTGCTCCAGTCCTCGGCGGATTGCCCGGCGGGAGGCTCCTGCTTGGCCCTCAGTACAGTCAGCGCACGCTCCGAATCATCCAGAACCTTGGCGTAGTTCTGGCCGAGGTGTAGATATCGTTCCGCTTCGGCAATGAGATAGTCTTCGTTCTCGCCGGTCGTAGCCTGGGCCGCCGCAGTAGGCGCCGCCACCGAGGCGCGCGGGGCCGGCGTGGTGATGGAACGGTCGGCTGCTTCGGCCGATTTGTTACCTGCACCTTGCAGAAATTGGCTGTTCGGATTCAGGCGGGCGAGCGTAGCGCCTGCGCGCTTGCGTTGCCCCGGGTCGCTCTGCTTTGCGGACGCAACCGAGAGCGCACGCTCGGCATACACCTGCGCCTCTCGAGCGGCGCCGGCCTGATTCCCTTTGATCGCCCATGCCGAGCGATACCAGGTTTCGACCGCATATTTCTCGATCAGGTCGAAACTGCCGAGGCCCTCGGCTGCTTTGAGACAACTCTGTGCCGCCTGAAAACTCGAAGGGTTCAACGTGAGCAGCTTCTGACCCACGACAATCGCCTTCTCCCAGGCCTGCCGTTGAAGATAAATATCGAGCAGTTGCCCGAAGGCGTCACGCGTCCACGGACTCGAAGGAAACGTAAGCGTAAAATCGGTCAGCAACTGAGCGCGCACGGCCATATCGGTGGTCCGGCTGATCTGCGCGCGAAGCGCCTTCTCGCGGTCGCTCTCTGTTAGCCGTTTGGCCGCCGTCACCGGCACAGTTAGCCCGCAGAGTGTTAACCCAGCGATCGCAATGGGAGCTAACCAGCCGAACGATGAACTGAATCTTGCCATCAAATCCCTGCCTGACGATGACGCACGTAGAGAAGGGTCGGGCCGCACGGTCCCGAACCACTCTCTTGTACAGTTAGCACAGAACGCGCGCCGTTCTCAGCTTGGCTTTTTCACTTCGGTCTGGGCCATGTCTTCGAGCAGCGTGACGATGCCGGAATGATCGAAGTCGCCGCGCCCGTTGTTCATCAACGACACCAGCATCTGCTGTACCAGGCTGGTGAACGGCAACGAGACTTTTAGCGACTCAGCGGCAATAAGAGCGTTGCGCAGATCCTTCTGATGAAGCCGGATGCGGAAACCGGGCTTGAAATTCCTCCCGATCACCATCGGCGCTTTCGCATTCAACACCGTGCTGCCCGCCAGTCCGCCCTTGACGGCGTTGAATACCACCTCTGGATCGAGGCCGGCTTTGGTCGCGAGCACAAGCGCCTCCCCCATCGCCGCGATGTTGCAAGCGACCATGATCTGGTTCGCCAGCTTCGTAACATTCCCTGCGCCGACAGCGCCAGTGAGCGTGGCCGACGACCCCATGCACTGGAACAGCGGAAGCACCTTGTCGAAAGTCTGTTGATCGCCTCCGACCATGATTGCCAGCGTCCCATCCACAGCTTTGGGTTCTCCTCCGCTGACCGGCGCGTCGAGGAACTGTACGCCCTTTTCAGCGCACGCCTTCCCGACCTTCTGCGCAACCAGCGGGCTGATCGAACTCATATCAACGACGATAGATCCCCGTCGCGCGCCCTCGAGAACCCCGTCCGCACCGAGGACGGCGGTATCGACATCAGGCCCATCCGGCAGCATTGTAATAGTGATTTCAGCCTTTGACGCGGCCTCTCGGGCCGACCCGGCGGTCGCGGCTCCCGCGCCGGCGACCTCGGCGACCGCGCTCGGGACAATGTCGAAAACCGTGAGTTGGTGACCGGCTTTCATCAAGTTGCGGCACATGGGCTTTCCCATGATTCCAAGACCTACGAATCCGACTTTCATGACTGGTATCTCCGATTGTGGAATGAAGTGACAGCTTATCGCACTCGCGAACAGAATTCCCGATTGTTACGGGAAGTCGTGATTGTCAGCTTAGTTGCCCCCACCGGAATGATCGCGAAGCGGCAGTCCCGGTGTCGGCTGGCCGAGCCGCATACATGGCTGAGTGTTGCTCGCGAGGTTCGCCGGCGTGCCGATTAAATTTCAATTTGGAATTGTGTCCGCCTTTGTCGCCGGGAAGAATAGACGGATCGTAGTTCCTTTGCCGAGTGCGCTCTGCACTTCGACATGGTCCCCAGCTTCGGAAACAATGCCAAACACTGTGGACAGGCCCAGGCCAGTCCCGCGCCCGGCCGGCTTGGTTGTGAAGAACGGTTCGAACATCCGCCGCCGCGTCTTTCTCATATCCATGCCGGTTCCGGTATCGGCGACCGAGAGAACAACGTGAGCGCCCGGTGCGCCGACGGCGGGAGCTTGCGTCGACGGGCTTCGGCAGAGACGTTCGCCGTCGAATAACCAGGCGTCCCCCTGTGGGCATCGCGTCGCGCGAATTCGTCGCGAGTTTCAGTACGATCTGACTTACGCGGCCGGCATCCGCCTTCACTAGGAGAAGGTCGGCATGCAGCTCCGTTTCAACTCGAATATCCGCACCCACGATGCGTCCGATCATCCGCACCGTCAGCCACAAATTCGTTCAGATTTACGGGGACCGGAGCGATCGGTTTCTTACGGCTGAACAGCCTTAGCTGTTTGGTCAATTCCGCTGCTTTTTCGCCCGCTTTGACGATCTGCAGTGCCCGGTCGGCGGTAAGCGGCGTTTGTGCCTCCGCCATTAGCATCCGACCATACCCGCCGATGACGGTTAGCAGATTATTGAATTCGCGGTTCGCATCCACCAATCCCGACGCTTTCGCGTTGAGGGCGCTTTAGGCATTTTCCGGCGGCGAATATCCAACAAAAAGACGAATATGATTGCTGCCTGCAGAAAAAGAACCAGGCACGCCAGCCAAATCACTTGCGCATAGTCTCGAAAGAAGGAAGGCGGCGGATTGAGAACCCGGGCCGAGTGGGCAACACGCCACCGGAATGCGGTGGCGCGGGAGTTGTTGGAAATCGAATACGTAACTGGTGGCCGTATGCTCTCTAATCGGGACATCGGACGGAGATACACCCGATAGCGCCTGAATCGGCTTTTTGCGTCGTGAGGACACCGTGTTCGAAACCGGCGTTGCTGTTGGCCCCAACCACGCCCTGCCCGAGAACGCTGATCGATGGGCTGTACAAGGGCGCGGCGGACGTCAGCTTGGCATTTGGAACGAAGCGTCGCCCGCTGCGGTTACCGAAGGTGTTACTGATGCCGCACGACCCAAAGCACTTCCCATACGCCGACGTAAATCTCCGGCCGACCTGCAAACTCGCCGATGCGGTATCGCCAGGGTAGACGTCTGTGTGAGCAATCAGGACGGGCATAGCATAACCCTGTCCCGTTCCTCCTGTCACAACGAACGTGAGGAATCCGTCAAAAGCTTGATTAAAGGGACCCGGTCCAGCGGCGATACCACCCGCACAAGCGGGGATCGAGTTCACAAGGATCATGAGAGTGAACCAAACAATGCGATGCATAACGCACCTCCAGTGAAACTCACAGCGGTTGTATCGCCACACGCATCTCAACATAGTCGCCGAACGGCGCTCCCCCCATTCCCAAACCGGTCCATACGCTGACGCCAACGGTCAGTATTCAGAACTGGCTGACGGCATCGCTTTGAATCGGCCTCGGCAGCGTTTCGCAATGGCTGGTGTGTCGGCCGTCGTACATTGACCCGCAAAAACCGACACATCCTGCCGTCTGAGCAGGTCCGCCAAATCACCCATCATCCATCAGGAACAAGTACAGACTCACCACATCGTTGGCACACAAAAGCAATGCCGCGAGAAAACCCTCGTACGAGACGAACGGAGCCACAGTATGGACACAGCGCGCTCGCGGCATCGCCTGCGATCTCCATCGTGTCGAGCCTACGTTCGAGCTCCGGGATCTGTACGGTGCGAATCACCGCGGCCGCGCTGACACTTCGCATACCATGCAGTAATGGCGTGGTGCTGTCTGTTGTTGCTTGGCGCGCTGTCCGGCGTTCTGATCGCGGGCCACCTGAATCCGATATCAAAATCGGGCTGGGGCGGTTCCTGGTACTGCGAGGTCGTCGCACAGTAGTAGCCGTGCGCAGCGGCCTGCCACAAAAAGACAAAGATCGCGGCGGCTGCCGACGCTGGCGTTTTCAACCCGCAGCGCCTCTCTTTACGCCCGCGAGGTTTCCGAGAGCAGCGCGGCCTGTTTCGGTCAAAGCCCAGACAAGAACGTTGTCGGGAATTGAAATAGTATCGCCGTAACTGTCAGGGCTCGAACGGTAAGCTTCCCTGTACCGGACCTCCCATCTGAACTCGATCAACCCCAGCGCAAAAAGTTGGAGCTTGATCATCCGCCGGCTCTCATCCGTCAATTCGTACTTGATATGATCAGCCATCTCCGTAAATTCCGGCCAGATCTCCTCTCCGCTGGTAGGGTTCATGCACTTTCGTCCTACGGTTTCAAACAAGGCATTCCACGTTGTCGTTTTGGCACGCGCGCCCGAATATTTCAGCTCCACCTCATCTTCCCCCTGCGCAAGTCCGCTCGTGTCTCGGACGCCTGCCTTGCGCAGAGCCTCCATCTCCTTCTCCAGAATCTGGATCTGCTTCAGGAGAGTTGTTTTCTCTTCAGACTCTTCAATCGTCTTCGCATATCTCGCGCTCACCCAGCCGACAGCCGGGCGGTAGTTGAACATCGAGACCAAACTTGTCGTTACCTCCGCGCCAAGCTGATAGGCGTTTCTCCACTTCCTGCAAAACCTGTGCTGCAGCAGTTTGGCATGAAAGCGAGCGAGCTTCTCCCGCAGGATCGGGTCCTGGTCGATGTACCTCGCCGGGATGCTTCCCGGATCGTCATGTACGAATCCCACGACGGGTTTACCCACCGCGACGGCGTGATCGTATTCCTTTTCCGTGAAACTGAGGCCGTCTGAATCGACGGACCCGTAACGTCCGGCCACGACAATGATGTAGTAATCGCACTCCTCAATCACTCGCTTAATCAGCGTCCAGGAATCGTCGTCGGACGCGGGGAACAACTCCATGCCGGCTGGCATACAACCCAGCTTGAGTAGAGCCTCCATCACCGCCCGTCGCTCATCGATGAGATCGGTGAAGGTCGAGCTCACGAAAACCTGATATCGCTTGTCCATGAGTGCACCTCAATAATGCGGCCGAAGGGCGCGCATCGATCTATTTTCACTCGGGCCGCATGGATTTTCCGCAAGCCGAACATCGCGGACTATGACTATGACCGTAGATGTTCTAATCCCGATCTTCTGTGCATGTCAATTTATGGATACACGGGGTAAACTGAGCTGCCATGCAGTACGGGGCCATCGTATTCGATCGTTCAATGGCATGCCGTCGCGCGTCGTGGCGGGTCACAGACAATCCGAATCGGGAACTGCGATGCACGTCCGGCGGTTCCGCCTGTGAGGTCTCCTTATCGTCTGCGATCCGGACTGCTCGGTGGCTCACTCCAATGAAACGCCGTTTCTCCGGGAACTCATAGGTCGCGCGGCACCCCGGAGGCACTTCCGCGAATAGGCGCTACGTCAACGTGAATTGATTTCGGCCCGACGATATGCTCGAACCTCATGATGAGGAGCATCCTATCCACTGGACACCGCCAATCGAGCGCTATCCTGCGCTGTGCGTCCTCGCGCGAAAGATACCGACCCGTCTTGTCAGGGGCAAATGCGGTCAGAATGACCAGGTCACCGGAGCGAATTACACCCATACCCGCGACGATCTCATCCAGCGTCAATTGTGAACCATCCAAAATGAGATTCGTTCTCCTCTTCGCGATCTCTCTATAAGAATTTCGCTGCTGTTGCCCGATGAAAGAATTGTCCGTGATAATCCGGCCCCGGTGAACCGCGGGAGGCAGTCGTAGTGCGATGTCGAGAAGTGCGCCCGGGTTGAAATTCTCGCGCATGCTCGTGAACCGGCTGCGCGGCGCCGTTTACGCTAATTCCTCGTCATTGATACCGCAGAAGATTACGGGCGCGCCTCCGAAGAGTCCGCCACCGTAATCCAGCAAAAATTCAAGTGCATCGTCATCTGACGATACGACCAGGTCGAATTCGTTCGAACGGTATTTATTCGCCAGATAGGATCTGAAGTTGCGCAGGTGGTCTGCACCCGAGAACCTCTTCATGCCAATGTACTCCACCCACAACTGATACCGGGTGAGGGCGCGGTCGAGTTGAGCGGCGAACCCGCGCAAGATGTCGTCGCTCCACTCATATCCCGGTTATAGGAATTCCGAAAAGAATTTCTTTCTCAGCGCTTGGCGTGGCGGCCAAGGCACCAGGGCGGTGTAAAGCAGGAACAAGGCGCCGATGATTACCCGAGAACCGAGACAGCGGCAACTATTTTCGAATTCAGGCAATTCACATCCTGCACGGCAAAAAACACGCGCCGCTTATATCGCTGAAGTCACACTTCCGCGGCATGCGAAAGGCGCTGCCATTGCAGTTGAATTCTCACGGGCATATTAGCAAGACGAAAGTTTAGGCTAGGAAAATCCCCGACGTATTCGACCACCCGCCCGCACTCGCGACTGAACTCCAGGTTAACGAGAGGCCGAACATCTACTCGATTTTCTCCAGCACGATCGCAGTCCCGCTGTAGTCGCCCGTCAGGTTTACGTTCAACCCGCGTCCCATCAGATAAGCCCCGCTGAGTTCGCCTTGTTTTTCAGCCAATTTTTGCGGATCGAGTGGCTTTATTCGGTACGTCGCCTTTTCGTCAAGCCCCCGCAAAACCAGCGTCGGCGCGGGACGGCCGTACTGCTGGGAGCGCTGAATGGCGAAGACGACGCTTTGTTTCGCTCCGGCCCCGACATACTGGTTGTACGTCCACTCGCCATCGCGCGGCGACCGCAGCCGGTACAGTTCGCCTTCCTGGACAGTCTGGCGCACGCCTTTGTACCAGGCGATCATTTTCGTCGCCAGCGCGAAGTCATCCGCCTTCCAGTGATTGAGGTTGTTTCCGATTCCGAGCGAACCTTGCATTGCCACCAGGAACCGGAACTCGAGTGGGGTTGAACGTCCGTTGAAGTTGGGAACATCTGTTACCCACGCCATCATCACTTTGGGCGCGTAGGCTTGCGAAAAGCCTTCCTGAATCTTCAACCGGTCCAGCGCATCGGTATTGTCGGAGGTCCAGACTTCCTCCACGCGGGTGAGAATGCCGAGATCTACACGTCCGCCTCCGCCCGAACAGGACTCGATCTCGACGTTCGGATGATTCTTCCGCAAACGATCGATGATGTCGTAGACGTTCCGCGTGTATTTCACCCACAACTCGCGCTGCTCGGCGGGAGGAACCTCCGGCCACCCGGGTTCCGAGAAGTGCCGGTTCATGTCCCACTTGATGAATGCAATATCGTTCTCGGTCAGCAGCTTATTAAGGACTCCGAAAATGTGGTCGCGAACATCGTCGCGCGCCATATTCAGCACCAGTTGGTTACGCGCCTCGGTTCGCGGGCGGCCCGGAAAATTCATCGCCCAATCGGGATGGGCGCGGTACAGGTCGCTGTTCGGATTCACCATCTCGGGTTCCACCCACAACCCGAACTTCATCCCGAGTCCCTTCACGGCGTCGATCAGTGGCTTTAATCCATTCGGAAACTTTTTTGGATTGACGTACCAATCCCCCAGGCCGGCGTGATCGTTGTTCCGCGCGCCAAACCAGCCGTCATCCATTACGAAGAGTTCTACGCCGAGCGATGCGGCCTTCTTCGCCAGTTCGCGCTGGCCCTCCTCGGTGACGTTGAACGTCGTGGCCTCCCACGAGTTGTAAAGAACCGGACGGACGTGATCCCGGCTGGAAGGCGGCAGAATGTGGGCCAGTTCGAACTTGTGAAATAGGCGGGAGGCTCCGCCGAAGCCGGCTTGCGTGAATCCCGCATAGAAGGGCGGCGTCTCGAGAGTCTCCGACGGCTTCAACGGCCACGAGAAATCGAAGGTGTTGTATCCACCGACGACGCGTACCTGCTGATGCGGAGTCTGTTCCACCGTGATGCGCCAGTTGCCGGACCATCCCAGTGCTCCAAACCACACGCGCCCGCTATCCTCGGTCGCGCGCTCCGGCCCATCGATCGCGAACCACGGATTTACCTGCCCGGTGTTCCCACGACGGCTTTCGATTGCCATCATGCCGGGGTGGATATCCTGCCGGGTCAGTTGCGTTTCCCCGGCCCATCTTCCCTGCAGGTAACTCAAACGATAACCGTCTCCAGGAGGCAGGTTCCAAACCCCCGATTGCGCGCTCTCGATCGTAAACGGGGCGTTCGTTCCGTTCGTGATCACCGTGTGCCGTTCAATCACGCCTTCGCGGTAGACGCGATAGATCAGCCGCGCGCGGACGTCATCGTTCACATCCTTCGTCAGCACTTCCAGAGTGTCGCCTTTGATCTCGTGGGAAACGTACTTGAGCACGACATCGCGAACACCGTCGGCTCGCGTGATCTTCAGCGCGGTCTCATAGAACCGGCCGCCGCCCCACGCCGGATACTCGTCCGGTGTCGTGGTCGGGCTGAGGTCGAATGACGCCCATTCCCGGTTCACATGCGCACTCGTCAGGTCCGCATCCCGCCACAACCGGCTTCCCCAATATATGTGTTGCAGTTCATTGCGCTGGTTCACGCCGAACGCGTAGGTGACCGGACCGGCATCGAGGACGAACGCCTTGGTTTCTGGAATGTACCGAACGGCACCCTGTCCCTGGTATACGCCTGCCGTCAAAAGGGCTGACAGGTAAAACGCAAAACGTAGAATTCGCATAGTGATCGATTCGGAGTTTTCGGTCTCGATTGTATCGAGGTTTGATGGGAGTCGTCGGAGTTCTGCTGTTAGCGTGGGCTGGAGGGAGACGCCGGCGCATTCTTATCGCGCGTATAGTGCAACTGAAAACACGGAGCGCAGAGTCCGTGACTGACCTTGGCCGGATGCCTCCTCACGAACTCCGGCACCCAGTCCCAGACCTCGAGCGCCGCAGGGCGCTTTGTGCGACGGCAGTGGCAGCACATTGTCACAATGTCGTGGGCATCTCGATATTCTTCGAGTTCGGGCAGGCAACCGCATTGAGGATGGAGATATTCAACCTGCAGAGAGTTGACGACGACAAGCGGCGAGTCAGTCCGGCGGGGCAACAGCGGTGCCACTCGCATATGGAACTGACGGAACACTTCCGGGCTCGAGCACTCGTATTGGTGCTCCCACGGAACGCCCATACGCCAGACAGTTTCGAACGCGTTCGTGTAGAACTCCTTCAGGTCCCACGGCACGACCGCCAGCAAATCGCAACCAATGGGAGACGGGCGCAGCAAAGAATCTCCGCCATTTGCGATCGCAAAGGCGTCCCATGCCGCGTTGCAATACTGCAGGCGAAGCCGGCTATCCACCGCATAGGTGACGGCCGGGTCGCCTTCGAAGCGCGACAGGTTCAGTTCCGAGAGGTCGGGTAACACCGTACTGGCCCTATTCTTTCTTTCACGCTTAGCATAGCTGACCGGAACCACACCCTGCACTGACCCAGACCCGAAAATTCACTGTTATTTAAACCACTCGATTTTTTTCGATTCGGGAATTAATCACTGCTACAATGAGCCCTGATATCCGCATCGTCGCGACGTATGAAACCTCGCCGGAATCCATTCCTGAGACTCCCGATCGTGCGCGCCGTCGGGATGCCGTACGGCAATTTCGGTTTCGCGCGCACAATTCTTATTCCGACGGCTTCTTGTTACGCGATCGCTGTAGTGTTTTGCATCGCAGTCCTGTGGATGAAGGGCGGGACCGTCAAGGACGCCGGATGGACGTGGCGGATTCAGAACGGAAGAACCATAGTGGCGTCCGTGGACCCCAAGGGTCCGGCGGCGGCATTGATGCCCGATTCGGACATCGTCGCCATTGATGGCGACTCGCGCGTGTCGCGCGCCGGCCCGCGTCCGTGGCTGCAGACAGTACCGCCCGGCGCCTCCTACCGCCTTATCTGGACGAATCATGACGCCGTCAGGCACGAAAGCGAGTTTCGCATGGGGGCGCACGCATCGCGCCGCGACCTCGAGATGGGCATCTCCGATCTACTGCTGAGTCTCTCGTTCGCCGCTGCAGGCTTTATCGTCTGGGCCGCCAAGCCGCGCGACTTGGTTGCGCGACCGTGTTCTGTAGCATCGCTGCTCACCGCTTTCTATCTACTCGGCTCGGCTATCGGTCCGGTGTCACCCCAACTCGAGGGCGTCCCGCTCGTTGTTTATTTAGCTCTCAAATCGATTTTTCCGTTTTACATGACGGCGGGTTGTGCGTTCTTCGCGCGTTTTCCCACTGGAGAGACTCCTCGCAAACCGTGGCGGGTCGGATTTCAGGCGTTATTGTGGCTCGGCATTGCCGGATGGATCATTACGATTCCCCGGCGCTTTTTCCCGAATATGGGCTTGGAATGGCGAATGCAAATTCTTTCCGGGCTCGACTTGAACCTTCGGCCGGAGTTGGGAGGCGTGGCACTCAAGCACGGCTACGTCGCTCTTTGCGCGCTCTACATCTTCGGTGTCGCAATTTACAATTACCGCCGGCTGAACAACGAGGCTATGAGGCTGCGCGTGAGGTGGGCCGTGTTGGGCGCCACCGTCGGCATCGTCCCCGGAATCGCGTACTCGTTTAGCCTTGCGATCGCCGATGCAATGCATCTCGTTTCGCCTGCCGGTTTGCGCGGCATGGTCAGCGTCTACAGTCTTTCAACGCTCGCGCTTGTCGCTATGCCCGCCACGCTGATCTACGCCATCCTCGCCAACCGGTTGATGGGCATCAAAGTCGCGATTTCGACCGGCTTCCAACTGCTGGTCGCGCGCCGTGTTTTCCAGGGCATCACGCTTTTGCCGGTAATCCCGGTGGTGTTTTATCTCTGGGCTCACCGTCGCGAGCCGATGACGGCGGTCCTGTCTAACCCCCTGGTTGGCGTGCCGATCGCCATCCTGCTGCTAGTCGCGATTCTGCGAAAGGAACTCCTGGACGCCACCGACCGGCTGCTGATCCGGTTGCGTGGCGATTACCAATGGGTGACGCAGGATCTTCTAGAGACATTATTCGAAAAGCACTCGGCGGAAGCCATCGCAGAAGCGGCAGCTGAGCGGATTCACCAGGCTCTGCACCCTGAACGCCTGGTTCTCTACGGCGCGGAAGGCGATTTGCCGGCGCTTCCGCGCGTTTATGCATCGTTGAATGCGTCCGCGCCTTTCGTTCTCAATCGCGATGGAGGCCTGGTGAAGCATCTGTCGGCGAATGGAACATCCTTCCTGGATTCCGCACTGCTTTCGCATTTGCCAGAATCGGAGCGGTCGTGGCTGGCGACGTCGGGTGTCCGGTTGGCGGTTCCGGTGGCCGGCGAACTCGCCTCTGAACTCGCTGGCGCCATCCTGCTCGGTGAGAAGCTTTCGGGCGACGCTTACTGGGCACCCGACCTCGATCTCCTGGAAGATGTTGCCCGCCAGGTCTATCTCGCGCTGCGCATGCGCGAAGTGGAAAAGGCCCGCGACCGTGCAATCCGCGAGCGTGAAGAGGCCGAACGATCCGGAACAAAGCGCGCGCAATTCCTCGCGCAGGTCAGCCACGAATTGCGGAATCCGCTGCATGGGGTCGTCGGTTTGACAGACCTTCTGCTTGAAACACCGCTCACTGATGACCAGAAGACTTACGCGGAATTGATTCGTCGATCCGGTGAGTGGACCGTCGCACTTGCTAACGACATCCTGAATATCTCCAGGCTCGATACCGACCACCTTCCCCTGGAAACAGTCGAGTTCGATTGGCTGCCGCTCCTCGAAGATGTTGCCGCGATCGCCGCGGAACGTGCTCGCGGCAAACACCTGGAAGTTGTACTTCAAATCGAGGCGGACTTCCCGCCCATTGGCAAAGGAGACCCGGCGCGGGTTCGACAGGTGCTGCTGAACCTTGTTGAGAACGCCACAAAGTTTACAGCCACGGGATGGGTTCTTCTGTGCGCGCAGCGGGCGCCCGCGCCGGAGGCTGCTCTGTCCGCGTTGATCGCCGTCCAGGACACCGGGCCCGGCGTACCAGAGGAATTCCGAAGCCGGCTTTTCATACCTTTTGAACGAAGTGCAACGGGCAATTCGACGCCCGAAGGTACCGGACTCGGGCTGGCAATCTCGAGGCGGCTGGCCAAGGGGATGCACGGCGAACTCAGCTACGAACCCGCACCCTCGGGCGGCTCGACATTTCTTTTCAGGCTTCCCGCAGCTACGGGCGCTCGGTCCTTGCCGACCGGATCAAGACCGCTCGATGGCATGCGGATTCTCGTCGTCGATCCGTTGCCGGTGAGTATGTGGGCCACAAGCCTGACGTTAACCGCGCTCGGCGCCACTCCGGTTGCCTCTCTCGCGGAGTTGCGCCAGGATATGGGGACGTCCTTCGACGCTGTTCTTCTCTCCGCCGCGGAGCCGAAAGAGACGGTTTTCACCATCCGCCAAGCGCGCCGCCTTCAACCGAACATCCCGATCATCATCTTGTATCGCGGGAATGAACGGCTGTCAGAGGAAACGGTTGGGGCTCTGGGTTCAGTGGAGCAACTGCGCCGTCCCGCGCTCCGGGAATCGTTGCTGCGAGCGATCGAACGCGCTTTAGGCACAGTCCAGCCCGCTTCGGAACCGGGGGAGGACACTAAGGACTCGTGTTCCGGTGTGCGCATCCTCGTCGTTGAAGACGATCCGCCCACACTGTTCATCCACCGCATGATTCTCGGACACCTCGGCTGTACCATCCGGACCGCTTCTACCGCGTCCGAAGCCTTACGTTCACTAGCGCAACAACAGCCGGACATCCTGCTGGTCGATGGAAGACTGCCCGGAATGGACGGCGTCGAACTCACCTCGGCGATACGGCGCCTGGACGGCGTGGCGCGCGGCGTCCCCATAATTGCGTTGTGCGGAGACGCCTCCCGGGATCAGCAAAGGCTCTTCTTTGAAGCGGGCGCCAACGATTATCTGGTCAAACCCGCTACCGCGACAGAAATTCGTGAGGTGATTCAGGTGCACCTCAAGCGCTCCGTCGGAAATTCGACGAGTTGATTACTGGCGCCGTTCGTCGAAATTCATTGAGAACCACACCAGATCCAGCAGTGGAATTCCGTTGATCTCCAACGCCGGATATCCGCGCTCAGCGGTAAACACGTCCCGTTCGATGCGCTCCATTCGGAATCCGAGGAGTTGGTAGAATCGCAAATTCTCGATATCGGCAGTGGCCGTCGCCACCTGAACCCGAGTCGCACCACCGGCGAACGCTCGCTCCAAAGCGGCACGGACGAGCGCCGTTCCAACACCTCGATCCTGTTCCGACTCGACCACTGCGATCGATTTGATTTCGCAATCCGCGCCCGAGACGATCACCTGAACGTGCCCGACGATTCGCTGGCCGAGCCGCGCCACCAGCACATCGCCTCTACTGATATAACCATCCACCGCCGTTCGAGAGTCGTCCGCCTGCTCAAACAACGGCCGGAGTTCCGATCGCGAACCAGCGAACGTCTCGATCGTCAAATCCACCCGATCTACAGCGGCGTCGAGGTTCTTCCGAAAGCATTGAAGCCGGGCGGTCACCTCGAACCCGAGCTTCCGGTGCGCAAGATAACTCGTGCGATTCGTCAGAACGGAATCGGACGCGAGTTCGCGAAAGCCGCGAGCTCGCGCGATCTCTTCAACCGCGGCAATCAGCGCGCGTCCGATGCCGCGGCGGCGTAACTCCTCACGAACGAACCACCCCTCGACGAACGGTACCGGCCTTCCGTCGCACCCCTCTGCGCTGGGCCGCAGTGAATAGATGATGAACCCTCCCAACGATCCGTCCTGTTCCCAAACCAGCACGGATTCACCCGGATCGCTGGCGCCATCATCGTCCGGCCACAGCAGCCGGCGCATTGCAAGAACGGTGTCGCGATCGGAAGAAAGCATGGGACGCACGCTCATTCGTTCACCTGGAAAAGCAATATAGACGAGCGTACCTTGTAAACGTTTCTCAGGCGCGCGCGATTACCGTTGGCGGTTGGTCCACCTGGCGAGTTCCGATCGCGAGACAATGAGGTCGATGCTGCCGCTTCGCCGCTTGCGAATACTTCTGCCGTGTGCGATCGCTGCATGCGTAGCGGCTACCGCGCAACCCCTCGCGCAAGGGAAACTGCTGGTTGCGACACCGAAGGTACGCGACGCTGACTTCTCGAAGGCCGTGGTTCTCGTGGTCTGGGTGAATCGCGATGCCGTATTGGGCCTGGTTGTGAATCGTCCGCTGAACGGCCGCACGGTATCGGAGGTTGCGCCACTTGCCGGCAACCAGAAGGATCCGCTTTGGCGGGGCGGCCCAGTGCCGCTCGGCACATCGGCGCTCATCAACGCGGCACCCGCGCCGCCGCGAGCCAAACGCCTCCTGCCCGATCTATACCTGATCTCGGATGCCGCCTTCATCGCTCGCAGCAAATTGCCGCAACGCTTCCGCATCTACGTCGGCACTTGCGGATGGACCATGGAGCAACTCGAAACCGAGCTGCGCGCGGGCTACTGGCGAGTTCTGCCCGGGCGGGCCAGCCTGGTCTTCGACTCCCATCCCGAAACGCTCTGGGACCGGCTTGTCGACAGCTTCGAAGGTATCGCGGGCGGTGGGCACCCAGTGGGCGTAGAAGCGCGCTACCGCGCGCAGAGTGCGGGTAAGTAATCCCGGCGATTTCGTTGAAAAACACCACTCGAAGAGGCAGAGCCGCAGCCTGGAATGGGAGAATAGAGGTACATGACAGGAAGTCAGGTCCGCCAGCAGTTTCTCGACTACTTCGCCCAGAACGGACACCGCACCGTCCGTAGTTCTTCCCTCGTTCCGGCCAACGATCCTACATTGTTGTTCACCAACGCAGGAATGAACCAGTTCAAGGAGACCTTCCTCGGGCTCGAGAAGCGCGAGTATTCACGCGCGTGCTCTTCGCAGAAGTGCGTGCGCGCCGGCGGAAAGCACAACGATCTCGAGAACGTCGGCTACACCCGGCGCCACCACACGTTCTTCGAAATGCTGGGCAACTTTTCGTTCGGCGATTATTTCAAGAGGGATGCCATTGCCTACGCTTGGGAGCTGATCACCGGCAGTTACGCGCTGCCCAAAGAGAAGCTGTACGTCACGGTTTTCCGCGAGGACGACGAAGCCGAAGAACTGTGGCAGCAGGTTGCGGGTGTTCCCAAGGACCGTATTTTCCGCCTCGATGAGAAGGACAACTTCTGGCAGATGGGCGAGACCGGACCTTGCGGGCCGTGCTCGGAGATTCACTACGATCTCGGAGTGGATGCCGCTGAACCGGGTCGCGAGCAGGAAGAATTTCCAAGCGACGCCGGCGGCCGGTTTGTCGAAATCTGGAATCTCGTCTTCATGCAGTTCGATCGCGACTCGAACGGAGTGCTCACTCCCCTGCCCCGGCCCTCCATCGATACCGGCATGGGGCTCGAGCGCATCGCCGCGGTGATGCAGGGCAAGCTTTCGAATTACGAAACAGACCTGATCCGGCCCGTCGTGAACAAAGCGGCAGACATATTCAAAGTCGTGTACGGCGATGACGAGCGAACGGATGTCACCCTACGCATCAACGCCGACCACGCTCGCGCCGCGACGTTCCTCATCAGCGATGGAGTGCTGCCCTCCAATGAAGGGCGCGGATATGTGCTGCGCAAGATCATGCGGAGGGCGCTGCGTCATGCCCGCCGCCTCGGGATCTTCGATCCATATCTGTATCAACTGACCGGCTTCGTGGCCGACTTGATGCAGGATGCGTATCCCGAACTGCTCGATTCCATCCAACGCGTCGCGCGCGTTGTGAAGGACGAGGAACACCGTTACGCGACAACTTTTCAAGTGGCCGAGAAGATGTTCCACGACGAGGCAAAATCGGCCGTCGGTGGGGTACTGCCTGGAAGCGCGGCCTTCAAACTGTACGACACCTACGGATTGCCGCTCGAAGAGCAGGAGGAAATGGCGCGCGAGTTCGGCCTCTCCATCGACGTCGACAGTTTCCATCGGGAGATGGACAAACAGCGCACTCGTGCCCGTGCCAGTTGGAAAGGCGCCGACAAAGCCCAGATCCCCGAAGTCTATCTCTCTGTGCCTCCCACGGAATTCATCGGGCGAGAAACCTTGGAGACGACCGTTCAGGTGACGCGCGTCATCCAGCGCAACGGCCAGGTGGAACTCGTATTCGATCGGACGCCTTTCTACGCGGAAGCCGGCGGACAGGTGGGCGACAGCGGGCTGTTACTCGACCCGGAAACGAAAGAACGTATCGGCGTCGTGGAGGACACTTACAAGCCGGCGCCGAACGCTGTCGTGCATCGGGTGAAACTGGCGGGTCCGGTGCACGAGGGCGCGCCGCTACTGGCGCGGGTGAATCGCGAATCGCGCGAAGCCATCATGCGGAATCACACCGCGACGCACCTGTTGCATGCCGCGCTGCGAACGGTGCTTGGAAAACACGTGAAGCAGGCCGGGTCGGTAGTTGCTCCTGACCGGCTCCGGTTCGATTTCACCCACTACACCGCGGTCGATTCCGACGAGCTTACCGAAATCGAGCGGCTGATGAATCTGCAGATTCTCGCCAATACGCCGGTCGTCACGCAGGTGATGGAACTCGAGGACGCGCTTCAGACCGGTGCCATGGCGCTGTTCGGCGAGAAGTACGGCGACAAAGTGCGCGTGGTCGAGGTTCCGGGATTCAGCCGCGAGTTGTGCGGCGGCACACACGTGTTCCGCACCGGTGATATCGGTATCTGCAAGGTAGTGTCCGAAGGCAGCATTTCGGCGGGGGTCCGGCGGGTCGAGGCAATCACGGGCGAAGGCGCGCTGGATCGCTTCCAAAAGACTACGGCGTCGCTATCCCGAATCAGCGACGTGCTCCACACCAGGCCCGAAGAATTGCTGGATCACGTCGAGAAACTGATCGAGCAGCACAAGATACTCGAGAAACAACTCGATCAGATGAAAGTGCAGATCGCCCAGGCGAAGGCCGGAAATGTCGAAAACGACGCCCGCGAGATCAAGGGAGTGAAGGTGCTGTCGACACGTGTCGACGGAATGGATCGGGCCCAGATGAGGGCGCTAGTCGATTCGCTGCGCAACAAATGGAAGACCGCCGTGGTGGTGCTCGGGTCGAGTGAAAACGGCAGCGTATCCATTGTCGCCGCTGTCACAAAGGACCTGACCTCGAAGGTGCACGCCGGAAAATTGGTGAGCGCCGTTGCTCAGGCCGTCGGAGGAAAGGGTGGCGGACGGCCCGACATGGCCGAAGCGGGCGGCAAGGACTCATCCGCGCTGCCGGGCGCTCTGGCGGATGTATACAGCAAAGTCGAGGCGATGCTGTAAATGGCGGACGTCGTCGTTGTGGGGGCGGGCCCCACCGGACTGGCGTGCGGCATCGAATTGAAGCGCCGCGGTGTCAGCGCAACTCTGATCGACAAAGGGTGCGTCGTCAATTCGCTGTACAACTACCCGACGCACATGACCTTTTTCACAACGCCTGAACTGCTCGAGATCGGCGATATCCCCATGACATCGCTCTACGAGAAGCCGGTCCGCACGGAGGCGTTGAAGTATTACCGGCGCGTCGCCGATCACTACCGCCTGGATATCCGCCAATATGAGTTCGTAAATCGCATCGATGGGCAGGACGAGGCTTTCATCGTTCACACGACCGATCGCGACGATTGTCCCCACGCATATCCGGCCAAGAAGATCATCCTGGCGACCGGATACTACGATCGGCCGAATCTGCTCAACGTCCCCGGCGAGCACCTGCCGAAGGTCATCCATTACTACAAGGAACCTCACCCGTTTTACGACCACGACGTGCTCGTCGTCGGAGCCAAGAACTCGGCCGCCATCGCGGCGCTCGAGTTGTTCTGGACCGGTGCCCGCGTCTCGCTTGTGCATCGCGGCGAGGCCATATCCACGAGCGTCAAATACTGGATCAAGCCGAACATCGAAAATCGAATCAAAAGCGGCGAAGTGAAGGCGTACTTCCGATCGAGCGTCAAAGAGATCGACCTCGATTCGGTGCTGCTCCAGACACCCGATGGCGAGGTCAGGATCAAGAACGACTTTGTCTTCGCAATGACCGGCTATCATCCCGATCTCGATTTTCTAGCAGCCCACGGCATTCGCCTCGATCCGGAGTCACAGCGCCCGTTCACCGATCCGGGAACGCTCGAGAGCGACACCAAGGGCATTTATCTGGCGGGAGTTATTGTCGCGGGCATGCACACCAACGAGATTTTTATCGAAAACGGCCGATTCCACGGACAGAAGATCGCAGCGGCGATAGCGCAGCAGATCACGGGAACCAGATAGAAAGGTCTGGTTTCCAATAGAGGCAGGACATGCCTCATGGACACCTTGCTTCGGGATTTGCGCTTCGGCGCGCGAATGCTGTGGCGCAGCCGCTCCATCACGTTTCTCGCTATACTCACCCTGGCCCTCGGCGTCGGGGTTAATTCCGCGATCTTCAGCGTCATCAATGCCGTGCTGCTCCGGCCCCTGCCGGTGCGCGAGCCGGATCGCCTGGTCACCATTGCTCTGAATAGCGCCCGATACAACGCAACCGGCGCGCAGCCGGGATTCGAATCGTTCGTCCGCTGGCGCGAGTATGGGCGAATCTTCGAATCGATGGGGGCGTCCGCTGCCGGCACCGGTGTCCTGGAGGTTGGACTCGTGTCACTACCCGTCAAAGCTTGGAAGGTGAGCGCGACGTTTCTACCGGCTCTCGGCGTGAACCCGGCGCTTGGACGAAACTTCACGGCACAGGAGGATCAGCCGGGCGGCGCGCCGGTGGCCATCCTTTCCCAGAGCCTGTGGCGGAACTCATTTGCCGCCGATCCCCGGGTGCTCGGAACCGCCGTCAAACTCGATGGCCAAACGCACACTGTCGTCGGCGTACTCCCGGCGGGCTTTCACGTAGACGGACGACCCGCCGACATCTACACTCCTATCGCGCTCAGTCCGAATTCCAGAGCCTGGCTCGCCGTGAACGTCTACGGCCGGATCAGGCCCGGAGTGAGCGTGGAGCGGGTGCAAGCAGAGTTGGATGCGATGCGCGTGCGCTCTGACGACCGTGGGCAGTGGCGAGCGCAAGCCTGGAAACTGCGCGACTTCCAGGTACGCGAAGTGCGATCGAGCCTCTGGGTACTGGCAGGCGCAGTGGGCCTTGTCCTTTTGATCGCGTGCGCGAATATCGCGAGTTTGCTCCTCGCGCGGGCGCAGGCCCGCAGGCAGGAAATCGCAGTCCGCGCTGCGCTCGGCGCGGGCCAAGGCAAGTTATTGCGGCAACTCCTTACCGAGAGCGTACTGCTCGCACTCGCAGGGGGAACGGCGGGCATCGCCGTCGCCGTGCTCTGCATTCGCAATGTGGCTCGCCTAATGCACGAGCGTCTGCCCGGACTTCTCGAACAGACCAGCATCGACGGGACGGTCCTCGCCTATACCGCCGGCCTGTCGCTGTTGACGGGTCTGGCGTTCGGCATCCTGCCGGCGGTCATGGTTTCGCGGAAGGATCCGTTCGAGACGCTTCGCGCCGGGCATCGTTCAGGCGGGACATCGCAAACCACACGCGAGTTCGGCACCCTTGTAGTCGTCGAAACGGCGCTCGCGCTGATGCTCGCCATCGGCGCGACGCTGCTGATCCGTACGTTCTTCTACCTGCGCGATGTTGCGCCCGGTTTTCGCGTCGACAATATGGTAATCGCGACCGTGAACTCCGACCGGACGAAGTTCGCAGGTCCGGAGCAGTGCATCTCCTACTACCAAGGCCTGATACGCAGCATTCGTTCGGTGCCGGGTATCCAGGCGGCAACCTTCGCCCAGGCGCTTCCGCTTACCGGCGACAACTGGGCATCGCAGTGGGAGATCGAGGGCCACACCTTCGCCCGTCCTCAAGACGCTCCGATCCTCTGGGTGCGGCATGTCGACGAAGAATACTTCCGCACCCTGCAGATTCCCCTGAAGCGCGGGAGATTATTTTCAGAAAGGGATAACCGCGGCGCACCCCGGGTTGCAATCGTGAATGAAGCCTTCGTGCGTCGCTTCTGGCCGGGGCAGGATCCGATTGGTAAACACATCGGAGCGGGCAAGGAATTCACTGAAATTGTCGGAGTGGCCGGCGATGTCCGGCACCAGGACTCAACGAAAGACGCCCCGAACGAGTTGTTTCTGCCGTACCGTCAACTGCCCACCGCGCGTGTCTCCGTCGCGATTCGCGTCGATGCCAACATCTATCCGCACCCTCTCTCGCTCGAACCGGTGCTTCGGCGCGCCGTGGCGAGTGTCGAGTCGAAGCAGGTGGTGACCAAAGTCGCCGAAATGCAGCAGGTCATCTCCGACCGCATCGCACCCAAGCGTCTGTCCGCGCAATTGATCGCCGTGTTTGCGGCTCTTGCCACCGTGTTGGCGCTGGTCGGGATCTACGGCGTGTTGACGTTCTCGGTAGCTCAGCGCACCCACGAACTCGGCGTCCGAACGGCCCTCGGGGCGCGTCCTGGCGCGCTGTTGCGGATGGTCGTCCGCCAGGCGGCTAGTCTCGCCGCCATCGGCACGGCCACCGGAATCGTAGCGTCCCTTGCGCTGGCGCATATGTTCCGGACGCTCGTCTATGGAATCAGCACGACCGACCCGCGGGTGTACATGTTCGCCGCCGCAGCCACCATCGGACTGGCCGTGGTTGCTGCCATCATTCCCGCCTGGCGGGCGGCCCGAGTCGATCCTGTGATCGCGCTGCGCGAAGAGTGACACGCTCCGCCAATAATGCCCGCTGCGCTAGAATCGACGGCATGTATACTCGTCGCGACATCGCCAAGCTGGCGCTCGCATCACCCATCGCTGCCGCACTGGGCGCGCGGATCGATTCGAAAGTACACGGCGTCATGATCGGCGCGCAGTCGTACAGTTTCCGCGACCTGAAGCCGCGCAATGTGGATACAGCCATCGACGCCTACAAGCAGTGCGGGTTGGGCTACTGCGAGTTATATTCCGGTCACATCGAACCCGAAGGAAAGGAAGCTCTCGCCGAGTTCCGGAAGAATCCGCCGCTCGATCAGATGAAGCAGATACGGAAGAAATTCGATGACGCCGGCATCGTCCTGTATGCGCTGAACTACAGCTTCCGCGAGGACTGGTCCGACCAGGAAATCGAAAACGGGTTCAAGATCGCGAAGGCAATGGGGTTGAACAAAATCACCGCGTCGTCGAATGTCTCCACGGCAAAGCGGATCGACCCGTTCGCGCAGAAATACAAGATCTATGTCGGCATGCACAACCACTCGCGGGTTGCGCCGAACGAGTTCGCCACACCGCAGAACTTCGCGGATGCGATGAAGGGCATGTCGAAGTACATCGTCATCAATCTGGACATAGGACATTTCACCGCGGCGGGTTTCGATCCGGTGCAGTTCCTCGACCAGCACCACGACCAGATCCTAACGCTACACCTGAAGGACCGCAAAAAGAATCAAGGACCGAACATGCCGTTCGGCGAAGGCGAGACAAATATCAAAGGGGTATTGAAGCTGCTCGAGGAGAAGAAGTATCAGATTCCCGCGATGATCGAGTACGAGTACCAGGGAGCCGCGGACCCGATCACCGAGGTGAAGAAGTGTTACGCCTACTGCAAGAGCGTTCTGGAATCGTAGGAAACGGGGCGCCTTGCGGCGCCCTTCGCCTTAATCCTGGTAGTTGAACGTGGCCAGGAAGGAACCGCGCTTCTCGGGGTAGTTCCAGGTTTCGCCGAGCGCGTTGCCTTCATAGCTGTTCGCCGTCGTATAGGCGGCCATTGCGTGGTCCACTTTCACCAGCGGTTCATACCAGACGCTCTCGTTGTGACACACCTGATCGGTCTCCTTCATTGGCCGGGTGGCGACGCTCGCCAGGTTCCCCGCCTTGAGTGAAGCGACGCGAGTGTGAACGTTTCCGTCTTTCACGCTGAAGTCGATCGGCTGAACATCGGTGCGAACAACATTGTTCAACAGGTCCGGAGCCATCCGCTGCGCGAATGCTTTCAGCGCCAACTGTTGTTCCGGTGACGCTTGCTCGTCCACGATGATCACCGATTTCGCGGGATTCGAGGTGAGCGTGAAGTCGCCGAGCGTATTCTTCGCACGAACGACACCTACAACATTCATCCCGTTGAGTTGCACTCCATCGAACGAACCCTGTTCGATATGCCAGCCCATCACCGCGAGCCTGCCCGTCTGCTCCACTTCGCCGTTCGCAAAGCACGGTCCGGTGTAGACATCAGCGGTTCGAGCTTCGATATAGTCGCCGCGCACGCTGTTAGTTGGAAGTTTCGCTGCCACGGCCGTGACCGCGATCAGAGACATGCCCAGTAGAGTCCCAGTCAATCGCATAACTATATCTTAGATGATAGAGCGGAGGAAAGGGACGCGAAAAACGGAGATGGCCTCCAGGAATGGAGCCGGAGGCCATCAATTGAAATGGAAGCTGAGGATTCTAAACGACATCCACGCCCATGCTGCGGGCTGTGCCCTTCACGGAATTCATCGCCGATTCGACATCGAAGCAGTTGAGATCCGGCATTTTGATCTTCGCGATCTCTTCCACCTGCTTCAGCGTGATCTTTCCGACCTTGTTCTTGTTCGGCTCGGCGGAACCCTTCGCGAGGTTGACGGCACGCTTGATCAACACCGGCACCGGCGGCGTCTTCGTGATGAAAGTGAAGGAGCGATCGGAGAAGATCGTGATTACCACCGGGATGATCAAACCTTCCTGGTCTTTGCTCGACGTCTTCGCATTGAACGCTTTGCAGAACTCCATGATGTTGACGCCCTGCGGACCGAGAGCGGTGCCAACCGGCGGTGCCGGCGTCGCCTTACCTGCCGGAATCTGTAACTTGACCTGAGCGGTTACTTTCTTTGCCATTGCATCCTACGCTGGTACGCGCCAGCTCGCTAGATTTTTTCCACCTGCAAGAAATCGAGTTCGACCGGCGTCTGGCGGCCGAAGATGGTGACCAGAACCCGCAGCGTGTTGCGCTCCGTGTTCACTTCGTCCACCTTCCCCGAGAAGTTCGTGAACGGCCCATCGATGATCTTCACGTTTTCGTTCTTTTCAAACGTCAGCTTGGGACGCGGACGCTCAGCGGAACTGGCCTGCCGGTACAGCACGGAATTCACCTCATCCGGCGTCAGCGGAACGGGGGTATTTCCGCCTCCGACGAACCCGGTCACCCGCGGCGTGTTCTTCACCGCGTGCCAGAGTTCATCGTTCATTTCCATCTCCACCAGCACGTAGCCGGGATATAACAGGCGCTTACTGGTGACCTTCTTTCCGTTTCGCAACTCCACCACTTCTTCGGTGGGGATCAGAATCTGTCCGATCTGTTCCGAGAACCCGAACGCCTGTGCGCGACTGCGGAGAGAATCGGCTACCTTCTGCTCGAAACCGGAATAGGTGTGGATGATAAACCAGTTCTTGTTCGAAGGCTCGAGCGGAATTTCGGGTGTTGCCGCCGCTTCGGCATCCTCCGGCTCGCCGGAAGGGGCTTCAGTCACTTCGCCGTTCTGATCGGATGCCGCGAGTCCGGACTCTTCGGCTTCGAGTTCCCTTTGAGCATTCTCGTCGGCGGACGGGTTTTCCCCGTCCTCCGCTGTTGTGGAATGCTCGTCCACGCCCGTTTCCCCGGTTTCGACTTGCTCGTCCTGGTACTCGTTCGGATCGTTCATCGGCTATCGGAATCCTACCGCGTTAATGAATCGAACAGCTTGGTGATGGCTCGACCGATCACGGCATCGACAACAAAGAAATACAGGGCAAACCCGAACACGGCGAGAATAACAACCACCGTCGTTGCCCGTACCTGCTTCCAGTTCGGCCACGTTACGCGGCGCATTTCAACTTGCAGGTCTTCGATATAGCTCTTCAGGCGTGCAGGCCAATCCAGCGCCCGCTGGCCGATACTTCGTGAGTCGTCGTCGCCCTGAACCTGTGCAATCGCCATAGCTTTACTCATCGGCTTAGTCACCAGCTTGATGGAACCCGTTTGGCGGATGAGGTCGTCATCCGTAGAAATCTGGCAGGGGCGGAGGGATTCGAACCCCCACTCGCGGTTTTGGAGACCGCTGGTCTGCCGTTAAACCTACGCCCCTGTTTCGGCGGCGAGTTTCGAATGACAGATGGCAATACACCATCTCTGACCGATCATCGCTAACATACCAGTGTACATCATGAGTGACGGCACAACGCTCCGCCACTCGCCACCGAACTTACTTAATCTCCTTGTGCGGCTGATGCTTACGGCAGAACGGGCAAAACTTCTTGAACTCCAGACGAGCGGTGGTCGTCTTCTTGTTCTTCATGTTCGTGTAGTTCTTCCGCTTACACTCGTTGCACTGAAACGTGATAATCTCGCGCGCCATTCGTTACTCCAAAATCTCCGTCACCGTACCGGCGCCAACCGTGCGGCCGCCTTCGCGAATCGCGAAGCGCAACCCCTTGTCCATGGCGATCGGGGTGATCAGTTCCACTTCCAGTGACACGTTGTCGCCCGGCATCACCATCTCCATGCCTTCCGGCAACTGCGCCACTCCCGTCACGTCCGTCGTCCGGAAATAGAACTGCGGACGGTATCCCTTGAAGAACGGCGTGTGTCGTCCGCCCTCTTCCTTGCTCAATACGTATACTTCGCCCTTGAACTTCTTGTGCGGCGTGATCGAGCCCGGCTTCGCAACCACCTGCCCGCGCTCCACGTCGTCCTTGGCGATTCCGCGCAGCAGCAAGCCCACGTTGTCGCCCGCACGACCTTCGTCGAGCAGCTTCTTGAACATCTCCACACCGGTGATTACCGTCTTCCGCGTATCCCGGAAGCCGACGATCTCCATTTCCTCGTTCACCTTGCAGATGCCCCGCTCGATTCGCCCCGTCACCACCGTGCCCCGGCCCTGAATCGAAAAGATGTCTTCGATCGGCATCAGGAACGGCTTGTCGATGGCGCGCTCCGGCAGCGGCACGTAGTTGTCCACCGCCTCCATCAGCTCATCCACCGTCTTTTCCCACTCCGGTTCGCCGTTCAACGCGCCCAGCGCGCTCACCCGGATTACCGGCAGATCGTCGCCCGGGAATTGGTAGGTCTTCAGCAACTCCCGAACTTCCAACTCCACCAGTTCGAGCAGTTCCGGATCGTCCACCATGTCCACCTTGTTCAAGGCCACCACGATGTAGGGCACGCCCACCTGGCGCGCCAGCAAAATGTGTTCGCGCGTCTGCGGCATGGGACCGTCGGTGGCCGCCACCACTAGAATCGCGCCGTCCATCTGCGCCGCACCCGTGATCATGTTCTTGATGTAATCGGCGTGGCCCGGACAATCCACGTGCGCGTAGTGCCGGTTGGCCGTCTCGTACTCGACGTGCGCCACCGCGATCGTGATACCCCGCGCCTTCTCTTCCGGCGCGTTGTCGATCGAATCGAAGCTCCGGAACTTTACTTTCGGGTTGTGCTTGGCCAGCACCTTCGTGATCGCCGCCGTCAGCGTCGTCTTGCCGTGATCGATATGTCCGATCGTCCCGATGTTTACGTGCGGCTTACTGCGGTCAAATTTCTCTTTCGCCATGTTCTACCTTGGGAAAAACCAGCCGGATAGCGCTACAGATTCAGAATCTCTGGAGCCGATGACCAGGATTGAACTGGTGACCTCGTCCTTACCAAGGACGCGCTCTACCAACTGAGCTACATCGGCCCGAACGTACCGCTGACGCGACAAGTACACTCACGATTGAGAAAACCGGGAGGATTGCGGACGAACCCCTACCTGCGTCAGCCGATCATTTTCATTCTAGGCGATGCAGAACCTCCACGCAACGATGGTACCCATACGAGCTACCATAGTCGCGAAAAAGAGATCGGGAAGCGAGGCTACACGTCTCCGCGCGCCGGGCGATGGATAACCGTGCCGATCTTGAGCGTTGTCATTGCCGCACCGATATCCTGAATATGCAACGGTTTGCCGTCAGACGATACCCGGATTAGCTATGCCATCCCGTCGCCCGAAATCAAGGCTTTGCGGTGTGCCTGCGAAATGCTGGTTACAACGCCGCACCGGGGGTCCGCAAGTTGTATCCGGTTCTGGATGACCCCGATACGGAGGCAAACGACCTCATTCGCGTGATCGATGAGTCGGGCGAAGACTACCTGTATCCGGCCACGCTGTTCCAGAAGCTCACATCGCCCACCGAAGTCGAACGCGCACTACGTGTGGCTTCGCAGCGCCTCTACTCCCAATTGAACCTTGCCGGCGACGGCGGCTGAAACATTCGCCGCAGGATGTTCAACGATTCCTGTTGGGGATACGGAACATACTCGAAAACAGCCGCCTGCTGCTTCAGGATCTTCTGCAACTCCGGAACATCCACATCCTGCAGCGCCTTTCCGTTCCGCACCGCGAGTTGTGCGGCAACACCCGCCGCATGCCCGAGGATCATATATTGCGGCTCCATGCGCAGCGAAGAGTAAGCCACATGGGTCGCCGAAAAGCAGACCGGGACCAGCAGGTTCGTCGCCTCGGCTCGTGTCGGCAGCATCACGCGGTACGGGATCTGATACGGCTGAACCGCTACCTGCATGTCGCCTTCGTTCTCGACAAACCCGCGTTCGTTCACGTACCGCTGCACATTGTGCGAGTCGCTGTTGTACGATCCCATGCCGATGACGTCCGTCTTGGTGCGCTCGGTCTGGAGGTCTTTCTGCGTCACGACGAACTCGCCGGTCATCCGGCGCGCTTCCCTCACATACAGTTGATTGGGCCAGTGGCCGGTATCCTCATACTCATCCTTCGGAAGTCCCCATTCCCTGACTTCCTGCTGGAGCGTCGCCGGCACACGCGGATCGTTCGCCAGGAAATAGTAGTAGCCCTTTTGGTAATTCTCGTGGTCCTTCCAGATTTCGCGCCGCTGCGCATGACTCGCTTCCGGATAGTCGTAGCTCTTGCCGATGTAATCCGTGGAGAAAGCTCCGTTGTTGTTGAAGTCGGCCTTCTGATTCGGAATCAAGGCGTTCAAGCTGACTTCGTTGAAAACCTGCGGTCGTCCGAGTTTCTTCTCCATTCCCTGAAGCATCAGCAACAATAGCTGGTAGCGTTTCGGATCGTAGTTGTCGGGTTTGGGCCAAGGAATACGGTTCGACGGATTGTTCGTCGCGATCACGCGGTAATTGTAGGCCTGCACCCGCTTGTCGGCGGCGCCCGGTTCACCTCTCGGCTCAGCCGAAATCTCGGGCAGCAGCTTGCCGTCCGGACCGCGCGCCGGAATGTCAACTCCAAACTGATGATAGGGAGTGCGCTCGCGAACCCCGGCCAGGCTCTCGCCATACTGCGCCATCGACTCGCGGCCCCACGTGTAAGAGACGTTGGCCTGCGCCATCAGGTCGCCTTCGTAGCTGCAGTCGGCGAAGATCTTCGATTCGTACGTGTCCCCGTTTTCCATCACGATGTCGGTGACCACCGGTCCGTTCTTCCGGACACCGTCGCGCTCGCGCAGCCGTTGATGGAACACCACCTTGACGCCGGCGTCGTTGAGCATCTCTCGCATGACACTCTCGCCGACATGCGGTTCGTAAAACCACGAGACTGGATTCAGATGACGGTTCATTTCGTAGCGCAGTCCGACGCGGAAATAAAACTCGAGGGCGAGCCCGCCGATCACCTCGCGCTTTCCGACATCGGTGCGCGAGAGTCCGCCGGTAGCCATGCCCCCAACGTGCGAGCCTGGCTCGAGCAGCACGGTCTTCAACCCCATGCGAGCGCCGGAGACGGCCGTCATTACGCCGCCAGCCGTGCCGCCGTATACGGTGAGGTCGAACCGATTCTGCGAGAAACCTGCAATACAAGCGAGAAGAAGGAGTGCAGTATGCTTCATGAGAGACTCGATTTTATCGAAGTGCAACGAACATTATGATCACCCGCCGCCGCTTTAATCTCGCCCTTCCGTTTGCCGCAGCCGCCGCGCCCTCGGCCTGGAGCGCACCCGCTCCCTATGGCGCGGTTCCCTCCGCACGCCAACTCCGCTGGCACGAACTCGAGTTCTACGGCTTTCTACATTTCACCGTGAACACCTTCACCGACAAAGAGTGGGGCTATGGCGACGAAGATCCGTCCCTATTCAACCCCACGGAATTCGATGCCGACCGCATCGTCGAGAATCTCGCCTCGTCCGGCATGAAAGGCGTGATTCTCACCGCGAAGCATCACGACGGATTCTGCCTGTGGCCGACACGCACGACGGATCATTGCGTCCGCAACAGCCGCTGGCGCGGAGGCAAAGGCGACGTGGTTCGTGACCTTTCGAATGCCGCGCGCAAAGCCGGGTTGAGGTTCGGAGTGTACCTGTCGCCCTGGGATCGCAACAACGCACAATACGGGCGGCCTGAGTACATCAACACTTACCGGAGCCAACTTCGCGAGTTACTCACGACTTACGGACCGATCTTCGAAGTCTGGCACGATGGCGCAAACGGCGGAGACGGATACTACGGCGGCGCGCGAGAAAAGCGCCAGATCGATCGCAGAACGTATTACGATTGGCCGAAGACCTGGGACATGGTCCGCTCGCTGCAACCCGACGCCTGCATTTTCAGCGACGTTGGTCCGGACATTCGATGGGTTGGCAACGAAAAAGGCATCGCCGGAGAGACCTGCTGGGCCACCTTCGATCCCATAGGTGAAGATGGCGGCCCGGCCGCACCAGGATACGTCCGAACGAAAGAATCGAACACCGGCACACGCAACGGCAAGTTCTGGATGCCCGCCGAGTGCGACGTTTCCATTCGCCCCGGATGGTTCTGGCACGAGCGGGAGAATTCGAAAGTAAAACCGCCCGAAGCCCTTATGGATCTCTACTTCAAATCCGTCGGACGCGGAGCGAGTTTTCTGTTGAACGTGCCGCCCGATCGCCGGGGCCTGGTGAACGAGGCCGACGCAGCTTCCCTTCGTGCATTCGGAAAGATGTTGAAGTCAACCTTCTCGAACAATCTTGCGCGGAACGGAAAAGAACACAGAGCTTCTGCCAAAGAGATTGCGCTGGAGTTGCCGCGTCCGGTCGAGTTCGATACCGTCCGCATCCGCGAGGCGATTCAGTACGGCCAGCGCATCGAGGCGGCGACGGTAGAAGCCTGGCAGGATTCCGCCTGGCGCGAAATCGGTGCGGCGACCAGCATCGGAGGCTGCCGGCTCATCCACCTCGCCTCGCCGCTCACCGCTTCCAAGGTGCGGCTGCGAGTTACCGCGTCTTCGGTGGAACCCATCATCTCCGAGTTCGCGCTGTTCCGGTCCGCTACCTCTTGATTGATCTCCATGACCACCATCACACACCTCGAGTGCAGCCGGTGCGGCAAGACCTACGAGGCCGGAAAACCGCACAATCTCTGCGAATGCGGCGGACCGCTGCTGGTCCGCTACGACCTCGAACGGGTCCGTCAGAGTTGGAATCGCGAGTGGATCGCGAGTGGACCATCGACGATGTGGCGCTACGCCCCGGTGCTGCCTGTCAGCAAGCCTGCCGCCATTGTCTCCCTCGGCGAGGGCATGACCCCGCTCATACAGACCCGCCGCCTCGGAGAGCATCTGGGTTCTCGCGATCTTTGGGTGAAGGACGAAGGAATCAACCCGACGGGATCGTTCAAAGCTCGGGGATTGTCGTGCGCGGTTTCCATGTGCCGCGAACTCGGTATCTCGAAGGTGGCGATCCCCTCGGCTGGTAACGCAGCGAGCGCGATGGCCGCATACGCTGCCGCCGGAGGCCTGGAGGCGCACATCTTCATGCCGCGCGACGTCCCGCAATCGAACTACATCGAGTGCAAAGCGTTCGGCGCGCGCGTGACGCTGGTGGACGGCCTGATCAGCGATTGCGGCCGTATCGTAGCCGAACGCAAAGACGCGGAAGGCTGGTTCGACGTCAGCACGTTGAAGGAACCGTACCGCATCGAGGGAAAAAAGACGATGGGATACGAACTGGCTGAGCAGTTGCGATGGCAATTGCCCGACGCCGTTTTCTACCCCGCGGGTGGCGGCGTCGGCCTCATCGGCATGTGGAAGGCGTTCGGCGAGATGGAGGCGCTCGGCTGGATAGGATCGAAGCGTCCGAAGATGATCGTTGTGCAGGCAACAGGGTGCGCACCGATGGTCCGCGCCTTCGAGCGCGGCGAACCTGTTGTAGCGTTCTGGCAGAACGCACACACGGTCGCAAGCGGATTGCGCGTGCCGAAGCCGCTCGGCGACGCGCTATCGCTCGAGGCCGTTCGCAGCAGCGGAGGCACGGCGATTGCGGTCACCGACGAGGAGATGCTCGATGCAGGCCTCGAACTCGGCGCGACAGAAGGAATCTTCGCGGCGCCGGAGGGTGCAGCTTGCGTCGCCGGCGCTCGCAAATTGCTCGAGAATGGATTCCTGAAGAGCGATGAGCGGATCGTGCTGTACAATACCGGGGCCGGGCTGAAGTACCTCGAAGCATACTCGACGCGATTCCCGCGCAGCGCCGGAGGTGAAGCGGATAAACTCGGCGGCTTGATCACGCCGCGATAACCTGGACACATGCCGCTCCGAATCGCGCTTGTATTGTTTGTCCCGGCACTCGCCGTCTTCGCTCAACCTGCCGACCTCATTCTGCGAAACGGAAAGATCGTTACGCTCGAAAACGCAACGCCGGTAGTGGAGGCCATCGCGATACGGGGAGATCGCATCGCCGCCCTCGGGACAAATGCTGCCATGGCGCATCTGGTTGGACCGAAGACCAAGGTGATGGACCTCGGCGGCAGGTTGGCGATTCCCGGCTTCATCGAAGGTCACGGCCACTTCACCGGAGTCGGCGAGTCGCGGATGCGCCTGAACCTGCGCGACGCGCAGAATTGGGACGAGATCGTCGCGATGGTGCAACAAGCGGCGCGCAGCGCGAAGCCCGGCGAGTGGATTACTGGCGGCGGCTGGCATCAATCGAAGTGGAAGCGTGTGCCGCAGCCGAATGTCGACGGGTTCCCGCTGCACGCTTCGCTCAGCAAAGTGTCGCCGAACAACCCAGTGCTGCTGACGCACGCCAGCGGCCACGCGGCATTCGTGAATGAAGCCGCGATGCGGGCCGCGGGCATCACGAGTGCGACAAAGGACCCGCCCGGCGGCGCGATTGTCAGAGATACACAGAGCCGGCCCACCGGACTGCTGCAGGAAAACGCGCAAAAACTTGTATCGCGCGCCTATTCGGAATGGCAGGCCAAACGATCGCCCGCGGAACGCGCCGCCGCCGCGCGACGTGCCGTCGACCTGGCCATGGAAGAATGCCTCTCGAAAGGAATCACCACGTTCGAGGATGCCGGGTCGCCCTTCGCCACTGTAGACCTGCTGAAGAGGATGGCGGAGGCCGGCGAGCTGAGACTGCGCCTCTGGGTGATGCTGCGAACGTCGAACGCCGAGCTGGCTCCGCGCCTCGATGCCTACCGGGTGATCGGAGCCGCAAACAACTATTTCACCGTGCGTGCCATCAAGAAAGCGATTGACGGAGCGCTCGGTCCGCGCGGCGCCTGGCTTTTGGAGCCCTATTCCGATCTGCCTCCGAATGCTCCCAACCGGAGCGGCCTCAACACCGATGATTCGGCGGACATCCGGCGCACCGCGGAACTCGCGATTCAACACGGCTACCAACTTTGTGTGCACGCCATCGGTGACCGCGCAAATCGGGAAGCGCTGAATATTTTCGAAGACACCTTCCGCGCTCATCCCACACAAAAAAGCCTGCGGTGGCGTATCGAGCACGCGCAGCACCTGAACCCGGCCGACATCCCGCGGTTCGCGCAACTCGGCGTCATCGCGATGATGCAGGGCATTCATTGCACCTCCGACGCCCCTTTCGTGCTGGCGCGTCTGGGTCCGAAGCGCGCCGAAGAGGGCGCCTATGTCTGGCAGAAGCTGATGAAAAGCGGGGCGGTTGTCGGCAATGGAACGGATGCGCCGGTGGAAGACGTGAACCCGATCGCCTCCTACTACGCTTCCGTCTCTCGGAAGTTGAAAGACGGTTCGCGCTTCTTCCCGGACCAACGGATGAGCCGCGAAGAAGCCCTGCGCTCCTACACGATTCAGAACGCCTACGCCGCCTTCGAGGAAAATCTGAAGGGAACGCTCAAACCCGGAAAGCTCGCCGACCTCACTGTCCTTTCGCACGACATCCTGACCATCCCCGAAGACGAGATCCCGGCAGCGCGCGTCGTCTACACGATCGTCGGCGGCAAGGTAAGATACGTGAACCTCGATGGTTCCCGGTTGTTCGTTCCGACTGCCAAAACAGGCCAGCATGCTACCATCGGGAAAAATGGCCACCAAAGTAACCGTCATTAACAACGGTCCGATCCGTCTTGAAGGAGACTTCGAGATCTTCGACGCCGCCGGCAACCAGTTCGGTCTCGCCGGCCGCACAAGGATATCGTTATGCCGCTGCGGCAAGTCCGGCAACAAGCCGTTCTGCGACGGGCAGCACGGCGTCGTCGGTTTCGAATCCCTCTGCCAGGCCCGGGAACTGCCGCCGCCCGTCGCCAAGCCCCAAGTTCCCTGATCGGATCCGCTCGAGCCGGTCGGCCCTCAGCCGATCGGCGTCGCCGTCAGTTCCAACTGCAGTTTCCGCTTGCTGTTCAGATCGTCCGATGAAAAAATCACCGTCGGTTTCTTTACGGGCAAGACCACGCCCGAAGTCCAACGGTTCTGCCGGGTCACTGGTGGAGCATTCGGCATATTCTCCGGCGTAGGAGCCATACTCGTCGCATCCGCGCTGACCTCCAGTGCCAACCCGTTCCCGATTTCCCGCAGGTTCCAGCAATCAATATTCACCCCGACTTCCATGAAGTTGACCTGCTGCATGTTGGGTAAGCCGGACATGTACGGCACTCGGTTTCCGGTGCGCAAAGACGAGCGAGCGCTCGTCGATCCAATAAGAGTGTAATTCCGCCCGTTTACCACCTTCCCGGCCTCCACTTCCTGAACCACAAAATCCAGCCTGTAGAACTTCGCCGGCGAGGATTTCGACTCTGCCGGTGCATTCTCCTGCTGTTGAGCGATTAATGGGCCGGCGAAGGCCGTGCACGCACACACCACGAACATCAATTTTCTTCTGTTGAGCATGTTTGTCCTCTTTTAACTGCCGTTCTTCAACGGCTCGATACGAATTGCTTCGAAGTGAAGCGGCTCGATCCCCCGCTCCGGTGTCTCTTTAACCATCGCCGCGGCCTGCTGCGGGTAGGACGTAACCAACCGTACGAGCGCACGCTCTTCGTCTGTCATCGGGGCCGAATCCGGAAACATCGGCCGCTTAGGGACCGCCTCCTTCACCAGTGCCGTTCGCTTAACCGCCCGTCGCGTGACTGGCTCCATCCGCGCGGGCGCCATCGGCGTCACCGGAGCCGGCGCGACCTTTGCTACCTGCGGCCCGGGCCGGGCCGGCATGGCCGGATCCGATTGCAGCGACTGGTGCCCGAAACGTACCAGCACCACCACCAGCAAAACGAGAGCACCGGCGGCCGCCGGCATCAGCGCATACCATCGCCGAAACCAGGCGACGCGCCGCGGAGCCCCGCCTTCCACCCGCACTCGCCGGACGATCCGCTCCTCTAACCCGAACCGCGGTTCCGCGCCTGAATAACTCCGCAACGCGTCATCCAGTAGGGCGTCGAACTCGTCCCGTTCTTTACTTCCCATCACGACTACCTCTTAACGCCATCAGCTTGCCCTTTAGCATCGCCCGCGCACGCATCAGCCGTGTGCGAACCGTCCCCTCCGGAATGCCCATCAACCCCGCGATCTCCGCCGAGTTCATCTCCTCGATTGCGGACAGCGCGAGCGGCTGCCTCAACTGCTCCGGAAGCGCATCAATCAAACGGTGAACCGTCGCATTCCAGTCCGCCGAGATCGTCGATTCCTCGGGACTTGCGGCATTGGCCGGCAGATCTGCCTCCAATGCATCCTGCCTCGATCGTGGCCGCCGGTCGATCGCCGTTCGCCACACCGTTCGCGCGACAAACGCCCGCTCGTCCGCCGCTGACTGCCACGTACCCGCCCGGTACAACTTCAGAAACGCCTCCTGCACCGCGTCTTCGGCATCCTCGACGTTGCGAAGCACGGCAAATGCTACTCGGAACGCAAACCGCGACTGCCGTCCGACGAACGCACCGAAGTGGTCACCGGCTTCGATCGTCCGTTCAACGCTCACGAGGAGCATCTCCCGTTCGGTGGCCGGCGGCGAGCTTTGCATGACCCATTCAGGCACGTTCACCAACTAAGACCGGCGTCCGTGCTCTGGTGTTCAGTATTATTTCGCGGTTCATGAGAACTGGGGGCCCAGTTGCGCCTCTGATCGACGACTGCATCACTCGTGGTGGAGGACGCTTGCAACATCACTGCGCGAGATAGAAGTCAATGGAACCAGCGCAGCGCAAGTGGACAGGCAGCGTGTTGCATTTACTGGTTTCACCCGCTGGCCTGGATGGCCGCGCGTCGGCTGCGTGAGGAACGGGAGCGCGCGTGCGACGATGCGGTGCTGGCGTCGGGCGTTCCCGCCGAGGATTACGCGGATGCGTTGGTGGAACTGGCGCGCAGCCTGGCGGGACGAAAGCGCTACTGGGCGAGCGCTCCAGCGATGGCGGAGTCATCGAACGTCGAGTCGAGAATCCGGGCGTTGTTCGATACTCATCTCAACCGGAAGCCGGTTCGCGCACGGACCGCAGTGCTGGCGGGCGCGATAGCGGCGGTGTTCCTGGTGCCGGTGGCCTCGTTGACCGTATTCGCGCAGCAGAATCGTGGAGCCATTGCGGGCACGGTGCAGGACCCCAGCGGCGCGCGCGTGCCGTTCTGCCGCGTGGCCGCGAAGAACCGTGACGGGTCGAACCAGGAGGTCGCGAAGGCCGATGCCGCGGGCGAGTACCGGTTCGGCGCCATTCCGCCGGGCAATTACGTTTTGGAATTTGCGTCGCCGGGCTTCGCTTTGGGCCGGTACGATGTGGTGGTAGCGCCTGGGCCGGCGGTGCGCCTGGACGCGAAGCTGGACTTAGGTGGCGTATCGGAGCGGTTGACGATCAGCGGTGAGAAGCCGCCGGCGACCAGGCGCGCGAACGGCACTCCGCAACGGATACGCGTGGGTGGCAATGTGCAGCCCGTTCGACTGTTGCAGCAGATCAAGCCCGAGTATCCGCGCGAACTTCAGCAGGCGGGCGTCCAAGGAACAGTGTTGATCCGCGCGGTGATTTCCAAAGAAGGCGACGTAATCTCACCCAAGGTAGTGAACACCGACATCGATCCGAGGCTGGCACAACTGGCACTCGATGCTGTGAAGCAATGGCGGTATCAGAGTTCGTTGTTGAATGGCGAGCCCGTGGAGACCACCACGACCATGACAATCGATTTCACGCTGGAAGGGGAAGCGAAGCGGTAGTGTATGCGGCGATGAGTTTATCCGGCGTGATCGGGATGTCGCGAACACGCACGACCACGTTCCCGTGATCCCAATCTGACCAATGCCGCGAGCGCCAATTGAACGAGCTTGTAGCAAATCGAGGAAGGTGACACCCGCATCCAACTCGAAATGGTGCGCTTGGCCATTTACGGGTAGATTCGTGGTAACGAGGTGAGCCGGACCATCGCTTGTAGCGGCGGCCGGGAACACCGGTGGCGAGTCCGCCCGCCACCGACCCCACCATCGCGAGGTATTCGCGGCGGGTAAAGTCCGTCTTCTCCGATTCGCCTTCGACGCCAGGGGGCTTCACACTCCGTAGACTCCGATGCCCAGGATTCGGCTGCTGTTGGGACCCCTGCCCCGACCGGAGTGCGGCACGAATCGCACAGAATGAAGTATGAAGTTGAACCATGTGGCACTGCTTCTGGCTTGCACCGGAGTGTCGGGCGGACAGTCGATGGACTGGACCACGCTATCGCCAGTCGAAGCAGGGTTCGCCCCGGCCAAACTCGAAGCGTGGCGCAGCAATCTGGAGGCTCACCGTACGACGGGACTACTGGTGGTGCGGCGGGGACGCATCGCCCTGGAATGGTACGCGCCCGGTTGGAACCCGGATCGGCCGCACGGTACGGCTTCCATGGCGAAGGCGCTGGTAGGCGGTATGTCGCTCGCAGTGGCGATGAGCGATGCGCGAATTTCGCCGGACTACCTCGCATCGAAGTACATTCCGAGTTGGAAAACGGATCCTTTGAAATCGAAGATCACGATCCGCGAACTCGCGACACACACGTCGGGTATCTCCGATGCGGAGCAGGACGGAATTCCGCACGATCGACTGCCGGGATGGAAAGGTGATTTCTGGAAACGCAATCCGGACCCTTTTTCGATCGCCGTGCGTGATGCGCCTGTGCTGTTCGAACCCGGCACCGAGTACGCGTACAGCAATCCGGGAATGGCGGCGTTGTCCTATGCGATCACGGCGAGTCTACAGGGCGGAGACATCCGCACGCTGCTGAAGGAACGTGTGCTCGATCCAGTTGGTGTGCCTGAGAACCAGTGGTCGGTCGGGTACGGGCGAGCGTACGAAGTGGACGGACTGAAATTGTATGCGAATTGGGGCGGCGCGAGTTTCACTGCGCGAGCGGCGGCGCGAATCGGCGAGTTGATGATGTTGCAGGGAAGATGGCACGGCCGCGAGTTGATCCGACGCGAGGTAGTGAACACGATGTTGACGGATCAAGGGATGCCGCGTCCGCCGCGGAGCGCATCGGATCCAGCGCCTGCATCGGGCCTGGCGTGGTATGTGAACGCGGATGGCATCTGGCCCGACGCGCCGCGCGATACGTTTGCAGGGGCGGGCGCACAACACCAGGTCATCGTCGTTGTCCCAGGTTTGGACCTGATCGTAGTGCGCAATGGCGACGCGTTGGGCGATACGAAACCCGGGTTCTGGGGGCCCATCTATGAGTTGGTTGTGAAGCCGTTGATGGAGGCAGTGGCGGTGCGCGCGCCGTACCCGCCCAGCCCGGCGATTCGCGGCGCTGTGTTCGGGAACGATATCCGGCGGGCGGCGATCGATAGCGACAACTGGCCGCTGACCTGGGGCGATGACGATGCGCAGTACACTTCGTACGGCGACGGTTACGGATTCGAACCGAAGTTGGAAAAGAAACTGGGAATGGGCTTCGCGCGAATTGCCCGTGGTCCGGAGGATTTCCACGGAGTTAATATCCGTTCGGATGGGGAGCGTACAGGCGATGGCGCGAGCAGTCCCAAAGCCAGCGGCATTCTGATGGTGGATGGCGTTCTGTACTTGTGGGTGCGCAACGTCGGGAACGCTCAGTTGCTGTTTTCGAAGGATCGCGCCAAGACGTGGCAATGGGGGTTCAAGATGCAGACCGGCTTCGGATCGCCGGCTTTTCTGAATTTCGGGCGCGACTACGCCGGCGCGCGGGAGGGCTTCGTGTACACGTACTCGCAAGATGGTCCGTCGGCGTATGAGAGCGACAACGGCGTGGTGCTGGCACGAGTCCCGAAGACTCGGATTATCGAACGTGCGGCTTGGGAGTTTTATGAAGGGCTCGATGGCGAGGGTAGGGCGCTGTGGACGCGGGACGTGAGCCGTCGGGGAACGGTGTTCGCATACCCAGCGAATTGCGGCCGCGTGGATGTGGTGTACGACGCCGGGATCCGACGGTATCTGATGGCGCTGGCTTACGATCATGCCAGCGGGTGGGGGCTGTTCGACGCTCCGGAGCCGTGGGGACCGTGGACGACCGTGTTGCACCGGCAGTGGGATGTGCCAGGCACGCACGGGTACCGGCTGCCGGCCAAGTGGATTTCGAAAGACGGGCTGTCGATGACGCTGGTATTTTCCGGGGTGAAACCGAACGACGCGCTCTGCACGCGGGCGCTGAGATTGATTCCGATGGACCGGCCCGCCATGCGTCCTCAAAGTGCGAGCGAGCGATAGACCTGGAAACTCCACCTGTTCTGCTACTCTCCGAAGATGGACGCCCGGGAACTTCTGATTTCTCCACTTGCCTACATGCCGCCTGCCTGGATTCTGAAAGGACTTTCGAGCGCACAGGCCGGGCTGTGTGTCGCCGGCGCGCCCCATTCTGTGGTCGAGATCGTGGCCCATATGGAGCACTGGCAATCGTGGTTTTTGCAGCGATGCGCCGGGGTGGCGATTCCGCCGGCGGCAAAGGCGTCGCTCGGGTGGCCTGTGGCCGGTGCCGATAACTGGGAACCGCTCTGTGCGCGATTCATTGAGGGGCTGGAGCGCGCGCTGGAAATCGGCCTGGATGATGCGGCGTGCACGCGCCGCATCGATCCTCCGATCGAGTTCCCGCCGCTTGCGAACTACACTGTTCGCGACGCGATAACCCACATCGTGGTTCACAACGCGCATCACCTGGGCCAGGTCGTCACACTGCGTCAGATGCTGGGCGCGTGGCCGCCACCGGATGGAAGTTACACCTGGTGACTATGTTGTCGAATAACCAAGGCAAACGCCCGAAATGGCGACCCGATGCGTCAACTGGGCGATCGACGATTAAGGTCGTTTCCGGTCACAGAGCGGCTCGAGCGGTAATAGGAGCAGCTTTTGCCAAGCTTTGATGATGCTTAGTAAACGCGGTCTTTATAATGAAAGCAGGGGAGCGTTTCAGTGCATCAATTGGATTCCAACGCGGACATATCTCAGAACACATCAAACTCCATACGCGCACTCGCGTTAACCCGGCGACCAACGCCCGGCACCCTCCCCGATGTCATCGAAATGATACAGGTCGCCGCCCCGGCACCGGGACCGCGGGAGGTTTTGGTGAAGGTGCTGGCCTCGAGCATCAACATCGATGATATCCACGTCGCTGAAGGCACGTTCTACGGAGGAATTCCTATCGGCGCGCGGCCAGGTCCGAATCGACCGGTCACGCCTGGCAGCGATCTCTCAGGGATCGCTATCGCGGTGGGCGATGGCGTTCGCTCTATTCGTGCTGGTGACGCTGTGTTCGGGGTGCAATTGCCGTTTCGAGCGAGGGGCGCCTGGGAAGAAGTCTGTGCCGTAGATGAGCGCTGGCTGGCAATCAAACCGCAGGCGATTTCGTTCGGCATGGCTGCTGCTTGTGGCATCTCGGGCTTGGTTGCGCATTCCGCTCTTGATTCGCTCCATTTGTGTGCGGGCATGCGGGTGGTGATCGTAGGAGTCACAGGCGGAATTGGTGGGATGGCCGCTCAGCTAGCGGCCCGCGCGGGCGTCGAGGTGATCGGTGTTTGCGGGTCAGCGCACGCGAAGCGGGCTTATGAGCTAGGTTGTTCCAGTGTGCTCGCCTACGACAGCGGACCTTGGGAGCGTGCGCTGTTGGCCAGGCGAGAGGCACCGGTCGATGGCGTGGTCGACCTGGTGGGCGGTCGCGATATCGAGGACGCGGCGCAACGGGTACTCAGGAAAGAAGGCACTTTCGTAACAGTTGTTGGGCCGGAGCGGTTCATCGGCGACCACGCCCTCGGTTGGTCCGGGGTCGTCAGCATCCTTGCGCGCGTGGCCTTTCGCATCGTGAGTTCCCGGATTCGCGGACCACGCTACATCCTTACGGGGCCCGGCCCTTCTGGAGGAAAGGTGCTGGGGCAGGTAGCGCGCGATGCGGCCGCCGGTGTGCTTCCGCCCATCGATTCGACAGTACCGTTTGAACTCGAAGCGATGCGTGAAGCTTTGAAGCGTGCCGCAGCCCATCGCAATGATGGGCGTATTGTGATTCAGATGGACAAGGCCGCCTGATCTGGCACGCCTCCATCTGCCCGCTGCCACACACGTCGACCCACAGAATTCCGGTTCTTTGACTTCTGGGGGCTAACCGTCCGAATACTGAGACATCTCAATATATCGACGTCTTAGTATGCCGAAGCAAGACTCTCTGCAAGGCGCACTGGACCTGCTGGTGCTCAAAATACTCTCCCGCCGGCCCGGGCTGCACGGGTACGCCATCATGAAGCCATCCAAGAGATGTCGGGCGACGTGCTCCGCGCCGATGAGGGATCTCTATATCCCGCTCTGCACCGGATGGAGCAAGCGGGATGGATCCGCGCCAAATGGGTAACCAAGGAGAATGGCCGGCGGGCGCGAATCTACGAACTGACGGCGGCCGGTAGGGACCAGCTCGCCGCCGAGCAATCGCGCTGGCATGCTGTAACATCGGCGGTGAATCGTGTTTTGAGGATGGCCTGAATATGTCCATGTGGAATCGTTTGTGGAACGTGTTGCGAGGCCGCCGACTGGACCGCGAGATTGACGAGGAGTTGGAGTCGCACCTTGCCGAGGCGGTGGAACGGGGACGCGATATCGAGGAGGCGCCGAGCGTTCGGGTCCAGGCCGCGCATCGCGGAGGAAAGCCGAGACATGCGCGTGCTGCCCTGGCTCGATTCCCTGCGCACCGACACGATCTTCGGGTGGCGTCAGTTAAGGAAGCACAAAGTCGCTTCGGCGGCTGCGATTCTCTCCCTGGGGCTCGGGGCCGGCGCTTGCATATCGGCATTCCGGCTGATCGACGCCTTGCTGTTACGGCCGATGCCGGTCGCCGAGCCTGAGCGGCTATACGCGATGTTCACGCGCGGTTACGATCCCGGAGGCAACCTGCGCCTGGGCGAAAGCAACGAGTATCCGCAATTCCGCACGATGCGCGCCGCCGTGAAGCAAGATGCCGAGTTGATCGCCGTGTCGTACGGCGAGCGCGTCGAACTCACCTACGGTTCCGATCGGGAGATCGAGCGGGCGCACCGGCAATTCGTATCGGGATGGATGTTCGACTGCTTCGGGCTGAAACCGGCACAGGGCCGTTTGCTTACCGAAACCGACGATGACAAGCCCCGGGCGCATCCTTATGCGGTGCTCTCCTACGATTATTGGACGCGCCGCTTCGGACGGGATCCGAAAGTGCTGGGGCGTAGTTTCCGAATGGATAACGACTTGTACCAGATCGTAGGAGTCGCGCCCGACGGTTTTACCGGTACGGAACCGGGAACGATGACCGACATCTTCCTGCCCACGATGATGTATGCGGGAGTAACACACGACGACTGGGGATGGATCAGGACCTTCGTGCGCATGAAGCCGGGCGGTTCCGTTGAAACTGTTCGCGACCGTTTACAAGCCGTATACCAGGCCGTGCAGACAGAGAGGGCAAAGAGTTTCGTGGGCTGGCCCAAGAGGCGTCTGGAAAGTTTTCTGAATCAGAGAGTGCTCGTACTGCCGGCCGCTGGCGGGCTCTCGTACATGCGGCAGGACTATCGACAGCCGCTCGCACTGTTGGCCCTTCTGGTTGGACTGGTGATGCTGATCACGTGCGCGAACACGGCCAATCTACTGACCGGCCAGGCGGCGGCTCGAGCGCGTGAGATGGCGCTGAGGGTTTCGATCGGCGCGGGGCGCGGGAGGCTGGTGCAGTTGGTGCTGGCGGAGAGCGCGTTATTAGCTGTGATGGCGAGCGCGGTGGGGGCGCTGTTTGCCTGGTGGTCGGCGCCTTATGTCGTCTCGCGCATCAATCCCACGGACGATCCGGCCCGGCTGTTGCTTCCAGCGGACTGGCGCGTAGTCGGATTTGGTTTTCTATTGACGATCGCGATAACGTTCCTTTTCGGTCTCGTACCAGCGCTCCGAACGTCTTCGGCCCAACCTGTCAGTGCTCTGAAGGGAGGCCAGGATCCGCATGCCAAAGTGAGATTGATGCACGGGCTGATCGCGGTGCAGGTGGCGTTCTGTTGCGTGGTGCTGTTTGTGGCTGGGCTGCTGGTGACGTCATTCGACCGTCTGGCGAACCAACCGGTGGGCTTCTCATCCGAACGCCTGCTGGCACTCGATACAGAGGCTCAACCGAAAGAGGCTGCGGGTTTCTGGAACGAAGTCGCGGAACATCTGCGCGAATTGCCCGGAGTGGAGCGGGTGGCCATCGCGGGTTGGCCGCTACTGAGTGGAAACGGTGCGAACGGGTTCGTCTCAGTGAATGGGGCTCCGGCGAGCGGCCGGCTGGCCTATTTTCTGAATGTGTCCCCGGCGTGGCGGGAGACGATGAAGATACCGCTAGTCGATGGTCGGGACTTGCGGCCCGAGGACGTGTATCCCGGAGCGGCGATTGTGAACGAGGCTTTCGCGAAGGAGTACTTCGGTGGTGTGAACCCGGTGGGACGGTGGTTCGCGCGCGGGAAGATCCGGCTGGAAGTGGTGGGACTGGTTCGCAACGCGCGCTACCGCGACATGCGGGAGCCGATCACGCCCACGGCTTACGTCCCGTTCCGGCCGGCGGACAACGAGCCGATAGGACACGCGGCATTCCTGGTGCGGACCGTGGCGGAGAATCCGCTGGCGCTGGCGGGTATGTTGCGCAGCGAGGTGCCGAGGGCGCGTGCAGATTTTCGCGTGAGCAACATTCGGACCCAGGTGGAGATCAACCGCTCGCAGACTGTGCGGGAACGGCTGTTGGCAAAGCTGGCGATGTTCCTTGCGGCGATCGCACTGTCGCTTGCGGCAATCGGGCTGTTTGGAGTGCTGGACTATTCAGTGCTGCAACGGCGCCGCGAAATCGGGATCCGGATTGCGGTGGGTGCGCCGGCCGGTAGCGTGGCCGGTACGGTGGTGTCGAAGGTCTTCGCGATGGTGGCGTTCGGCGCGGTGTTCGGGTCGGCCCTCGGTTTCGCGGCGGCACGCTACGTGAGCGCACTGCTCTACGGAGTGAAGCCGAGCGATCCGGGTGTGCTTATCCTGGCGGCGTTCGCGATGTTCGTCACGGCCGCATTCGCCGCGATCGCGCCAGTGGCACGGGCAGTAAGGATCGACCCTTTGACTGTTTTGAAGATCGACTGATCGCAACATCTACACCGGCACGTCGTCGCTAGAAAGTGCTGCTGCGCACCGTTCCAGCACAGCCTGAAGCTCATTGATCCGGATCGGCTTGCTGATGTAGTAGTCCATGCCGGCGGCCAAGCATTCCTCCCGATCATCGGCGAAGGCATTGGCCGTGACAGCCACAATGCGCGGCTGAGGTCCGGCGCTAGAGCGCCGGATGACCTTCGTCGTCTCGATGCCGTCCATTTCCGGCATCTGCACGTCCATCAGCACCACGTCGAATGAGCGCCGGCCCAGCATATCCAGGACCGCCCGTCCATTGTCGGCAAATTCGGCTTGGTATCCAAGCTTTTCGAGAAGCCGCAACGCCACCTTCTGATTCACCGGGTTGTCCTCGGCGATAAGGATGCGGAGCGGAAGCCGGGTGCCGAGATCGGCATCGAACCTGGAACCGGTATCGGGCCGCGCGAGCGATTCGCCAAACAGGACAGACGACAACGCCTGAGCCAGCGTCGCCGGCGTGACCGGCTTTGAAAGGAAGCCCGCAGATGAGAGAGAGCCGCCAGCGAGCACGGAGCGTCCGCCGATCGCGACGAGGGCTATCGCCGGAGTCCCGCGGGCGGCCAGACACTGCATGAGGTCCGCGTTCTCCGGCAGGTAGGCGTCGAGTATCACGAGTTCGGGCCACGCAATCCGGCCGATGGCTTCCGCGGCCGACCGCGCCACGCGCATGTGAAGGCCCCACTCTCTGAGTTGACTCGCTAAAGTTAGCCGGACCGTCCGATTGTCGTCGACGATGAGAACTCGCCGCCCGCGGAGGCGATCTAGGAGCGAGCCATTCCAATCGGGGGTCGCCGAGGTTTCGAATGGTACGGCGAAATGGAACGTCGATCCCTTCCCCAACTCGCTATCTACCCAGATGCGTCCCCACATCAATTCGCAGAGGCGGCGGCAAATGGCTAGGCCCAATCCGGTGCCGCCGAACCGTCGCGTAGTCGATGAATCGCCCTGCGAAAACGGTTGGAACAGTTGTTTCTGTTTCTCGGGCGAAATTCCTGCGCCCGTATCGCGCACCGAGAACGTCAAGTTTGCGCCGCCTTCGCTCTGCGTTGCGCGAACAGAAACCTCCACCTCACCCGACGCCGTGAATTTCACGGCATTGCCCAGCAGGTTCACCAGAATCTGACGAACGCGGGTGATGTCACCGACAACTCCTTCCGGAACGTGCTTGCCTCGCCGGTACGTGAGTTCGAGACCCTTCTCGGCAGCCTTGGGCGCGATCACGTCCATCGCCTGCTGCACGCACCCGTCAACAGAAAAAGGGAATTTTTCGAATTCGAGTTTGCCCGATTCGATCTTTGAAAAATCGAGGATGTCGTTGATCACGGTGAGCAGCGATTCTCCGCTGCTCCGCACAATGTCCGCACACTCACGCGCGTCGTCAGGCAGGTTCATTTCCGCCAGCAAGCCCGCCATTCCTACAACCGCGTTCATCGGCGTGCGAATTTCATGGCTCATCGTGGCGAGAAACTCGGTCCGCGCGCGGGTTGCCTCTTCTGCTTCCGCCGTTGCGAGTTTCAACCGCCGGTTCGCCTCCTCCAGGTCGCAGGTTCGGCGTGAAAGGTCGGTAGTGCGCTCGGCTACTCTCACTTCCAGTTCCCGGGTGCGCAGAAGAAGATAACGCATGCGGAGTTTATATGTGCCCCAACCGCAGAGCCCGGCAACGGTCGCGCAAAACAGAAGGAATAGTCGTGTTTGGTAGAACTGGGGACGCAAGTCGAATCGTAACGAAGCACCAGGCCGACTCCACACACCGTCGCTATTCGCAGCCTGGACCTGAAAGGTGTATTTTCCCGGAGCCAGGTTAGTGTAGTAGGCCGTGCGCCGCTCGCCCGCGTCGATCCAATCGGAATCGAAGCCGTTGAGGCGGTATCGGAATCTCACCTTTTTGGGGCTCACGAATGTCGGCGCCGTAAAGTCGATCTCCAGCCGGCCCGTTCCCGGCCCGATTCGCAATCCACTCCGAACCGGCTCGGCCCTGCCATCAATCCGAAGCGAGTCGACCCACACCGGGGGCGGGTTGCGATTAGAGGCAAGGGGTTTCGGATCGATGGCGACCAGACCCTCGACCGTCGTGAACCACAGGACCCCGTTCCGCCCCTTCCAGGCAGACGAACTTGTCCCGTAGTTGCACTCCTGGGATCTCAGTCCGTCGGCGGTACCGTACACAATGCTGGAAACGGATGCCCGCCGGCCAGCCGCCTGCTCATCCAGTTCGCGCTCGCTGACGCGGAACAGGCCTTGGTCGCAGGCGATCCAGAGATTTCCCAAATCGTCTTCGAGAAGAGCACCGACCGTGTTGCTGAACAGACCCTGTTCAACCGACCAGTTTGTGAACTTCCCCTGCCGCATGCGGCTCAAGCCTGCGGTTGTACCGACCCAGATCCACCCTTCGGGGCCGATTTTGAGGCTCACGACGTGATTGTCCGGCAGGCCGTCCTTTGCGGTATATGTAGTGATACTCCCGTCTAGGAGACGTTCGAGGCCTTTGCCGTCATTTGCGGCCCAGATCGCGCCGTCCGGCGCCTGGGCCAAGGCGACGACTCTTCCGCTGCGCGTGTAGTGTTCAAATCGCCCGTCACTGAATCGCGCCAGCCCAAATCCATGAGTACCGACCCACATCACCCCTTCCCGGTCCTCCAGTAGGGAGTTGATGGGAGCACTAGCAGCTGCCGGATCGTGATAGATAGCGGTGTGCCCGTTTCGAACTTTGGCCAGCATTCCATGGCTGAGTCCGATCCAGAGCGTGCCATCGCGTGCTTCGAGCAGGGTATGGATGCTCGCTCCTGCTGATCCGGTCCGCAGCGGCAGGACGGTGACTTTTCCGTTTTCGAGATGATGTACCGCGTCGTCAGTTCCCACCCAGAGGCTTCCATCGCGCGACTCCACTACGTTCCACACGGTGTTGTTTGACAGCCCTTCGGGTTGGCCGAAGATCGAAAACCGGCTATCTCGTAATTGCACGAGCCCGGTGGTGAACATCCCTATCCATAACGTCCCTTCGCGATCCTGGAACAGATCCATCACGTGGGATGCGGGCAGACCTTGCCGGACATCGTACGGGCTCACGCGTCCGTGCGACAGGCGCGCGATGCCGCGCTGCTCAAAGCCGATCCACAGGTTCCCATCGCGATCGCCCCGCAAGCAGGTGATGTCGCTGGGCGGCAAACCCTTCCAGGGCGCTGACAGACGCCCGCCACTGATGCGCACCAAACCCCCGTGATACGTTCCCGCCCAGATGGCTCCGTCCGGCGTCGCTTCGAGGGCGGTGACGGTGTTGTTGGGCAACCCATCGCGCTTGGTGTACGACCGGAACCGTTGGTTGCCGTCGAACCGGGCGAGCCCTCCGGAGGTCGCCAGCCAGACCACTCCGTCGCGGTCCTCCCGAATAGCGCGGATCTGATTGTGCGGCAGTCCGTCGGCTGTGGTGTAGACGCGGAACTGCCCTTTTTGAGAGCGCACCGCTCCCTTGTCCGTCCCGATCCAAAGATCGCCGTTCCGGGCTTCAGTAAGCGAGATGATGCTGTCATCCGGGAGTCCGTCGCTCCGCGTGTAGGTCCGGAATGTACCGGCCCGCATGTGAGTCAGCCCGCTATCGGTTCCGATCCAGAGGCTCCCATCGCGAGCCGCGACCAAGGTACGCAAGTTGTCCGAAGGCAACGCCTCTCCGCGCTGATTGAAAACCGTGAACCGTACGCCGTCAAAGCGAGCCAGGCCCTGTTCGGTAGCCACCCAGAGATAGCCATCAGGCGTCTGCACGATGGCGTGCACAGTGGATTGCGGAAGCCCGGTGGCGGTCGTCCAGGAGGATTGGATGTACTGCGTTACGGGTTTAGAGGGGTCCAGCGCCAGGATCGCGACATGCGACAGCGCGAGCAAGCCGAGGGCTCGCAACACGGTCGAGGGCATCCGCGCACGGAGCGTCATCACTCGTGCTTATCGGCAAATTTGTGAAAAGGACGGAACGAAAATTGCGTCCGTTCAGCGCCGTGAGCCGTTACCGAGGCTGTTGCTGTAGGCTACGGGTCCGGGCCGCGGACGATGACGGGCGGTGACCGGTATAAGGCTACGGGCGCAATGACGGACGAACGCGGTCCAGCAGTGCCTGTATCTTCTCGGCTTCGGTGGCAGGCCGGGGCTGCGTCTTCGTCACCCAGCGATCAATCGCCTTCTGCAGTGCCTGAAGATCGAAAGGCTTGCTGAGATAGTCGTCCATTCCGGCTCGCAGGCAGCGTTCGCGATCGCCTTGCATGGCGTTCGCGGTGAGGGCGAAGATCGTCGTGTGCCGCGAGTCGCCCTCCATTCGCCGGATCTCGGCGGTGGCGTCGAACCCGTCCATCTCGGGCATCTGGCAGTCCATGAGCACGAGGTCGTACTGCTTTTCTCGCATTTTCGCTACAGCGAGGCGACCATTCGGCACCACGTCGGCCTCGTAGCCGATCTTCTGGAGCAACCGGACTGCGACCTTCTGGTTCATGAAGTTGTCCTCGGCAACAAGGACGCGGCCACGAGTTCCGCTAACGGGATTCTGCTGCGCCGACGAACCGGGCGAAGGAGCAGTTTCAGCGATCCGAGGCGGCAGCGGCGGGACAGAAACCGGAAGTTCGTCTTTCTCGTCCGCGGCCGGCGACTTCGCCGAGGAATCAGCGTTGGCCGGAGTGCTTCGCTTCTCAAGCACCGCCGTCACCCAGAAGAGGCTTCCCTTCCCCGCTTCGCTTTCAAATCCGATGTCACCGCCGAGCATCGCCGCCAGTTGCTTGGAGATTGCAAGCCCCAAGCCGGTTCCGCCGTAACGCCGCGTCGTGGAACCGTCGCCTTGAACGAAGTTCTGGAAAAGGCGATTCCGCTGTTCCGGAGAAATTCCGATACCGGTATCCTTCACCGCGAAGCGGACCGTCGCGGTGTCCTCGGTATCCCGCACCGTTTCCACGCTCAGCGATACGTCGCCCTTGCTCGTGAACTTGATCGCATTCCCGAGCAGGTTCGTCAACACCTGGCGCAATCGTCCCGGATCTCCGGCTACCCACCGTGGATTTTCAGATTCGAGGTGACACAGAAATCCCAACTGCTTGGCCCGGGCATGCAGCGCGAACTCCCGAGCCAGATCGCGAACCATAGCCGTCAGATCGAAATCGATTCGTTCGAGCGTCAACTTGCCCGCCTCAATCTTCGACAGGTCGAGGATGTCGTTGATAATACCAAGGAGTGAAACAGCGGAGTTGCGCACCGACTCGGCGTAGTCCTGCTGTTCCGTGTTCAGTTGCGTGTTCAGCAGGAATCCGATCATGCCAAGGATGCCGTTCATGGGCGTGCGGATCTCGTGGCTCATATTAGCCAGAAATTGACTCTTCAATTTGGTCGCTTCTCGCGCCCTAGCCAGTGCGGCCACCAGTTCGCCGTTCTTCTTCGACAGCTCTGTGGCGAACCGCTCGAGCTGCCGTTCCGCGATCTTGCGAGCGGTTATGTCGCGAACGATGATGATGACTTCGCGGCGGCTGAGCGGTATGACACGAGCTTCGAAGAACCGCTCGGTTTGAATGCCCTGCGAAGAATACTCGATAGAGACCAACGATTCCGATTCGATCGCCTCGGAAATTGCAGTCTCCATCCGCTCGCCCGCGTTGTCCGGCAGCACCGAATGTAGGCGCCGCCCCTGACAGTTCGGCGCGATACCAAAACTGCCGGTGGTTCGGGGACTTCGGTAATCGAGAACCGTGCCGTCGGCGGACGCGCGCAGGAACAGATCGGGAAACGCCTGGAAGATGGCGTTCAACTCCGAAGTGGTTTGGCGGACCTCTTCCTGGGTGAGCACGGGTTCGGTGAGGTCAAGCGTCGCCGCACGCAAACCGCGGATACCGCCGTAGTCGTCATAAAGAAGCGTCTCATGGGTTTCCACCGTCAGCACGTGGCCATCCGGCCTCTGATAGCGGCGCTGGTACGGAATCAGGACTCGCTCACCTGCGAGCTTGCGAACTGTATCTTCGCGCACTCGGGGCTGGATGGCGAAGGATTCCGACTCCCAACAGTATTGTCCCAACAGGTCCGAAGCTGGGACTCCTCGGATCTCGCCTTCCTTTTCATTGGCAAAGGTGACGTGCCCTGCCTGATCGACTTCGTAATAGGCGATCGGCGCCTGAGCCATCAACTTCTGGAGTTCGGCTTCGATTTGAGGATCCGGCGGCAGTCGGCCTTCGATTCGTGATCGTCGGCGTAGACGCAGCAAAGCGTAAACCGCCAACGGCGTGGCGATCAGCGAAAGCAGAGTCGTCGTCGCCAGGATGATCTGAAAGATACTCACCTGCGACCGGTCCTCCAGGTCGTCATACAGCGTTCAGCCAACAATCAACACTACTCACCAATGTCTTATCGGCGAACCGTGCGTACCTTTACTAAGGGGAAACGTCTAGACGTGAGGCGGTATTCGTTCTATCAGGACCGCGATCGCGCTATTCCGAGGCCGCGAGCGATCGCAGCACGGTCGGATGCGGCGAGTCCGCAGGCGATGGAATAGGCGCGGTCGTCGAACTCAAAGGCAGGTGCCGCGTAGTGCACCAACCCCCATGCGACGGCTTCGGGAACGCTGAACAACCGGCCGGTCAAACACAATTCGAGCGCACGCCGGGCTCCGACTGCCCGCTCGAGCGCAGCATATCCAGAGGTCGGGAATAACGACCGCCGGATATCGTTCATCGCGAAGGTTGCGCCTTGGGCGGCAACGGCGATGTGCGCAGCGGCGACGAGGGCCAGGCCGGCACCTAATGGGCCCCTGAACGGTGGCAACCACGGGCTTGTGGACGCGCCGGAACACAGTCAGGAGTTCTTCAAGAGCGGATTCGGACTGTTCGGTAGACGCTTCCTCATGGTCCCAGCCCGCCGAAAACACCGGGCCTGCCGACGCCAGGAGAATCGCGCCGGTCCCGTCTGCGTCATCCGCCGTCAGAAGGGCTTCCGCCAGCGAGCGGCACGTGGCGATGGTGAGAGCGTTCTTTCGTTCGGGGTAGTTCAAGCGGACCCGCGCGACGGATCCCTCGTGCGTTACGCCGATGCGATTCACGCTCATTCGAGAATTTCTTCGATGAGATGCTCGCGATGGCGCGAGTAGAGGGTGGCTTCGAGCGCGAAGGCCAGAACGCGGCGTGTTTCGAGAGGATCGATCAGCGCGTCGACATGGCCGCGGGCCGCCGCAAATCGCGCGTCGAGCCATCGCTCGTAATCCGCGCGGGTGCGCTCGATGCGCTCCTGCAAGTCGGGCGGAACGGATTCGCCCGCGTCCTTCAGCCTCTGCAACTCGGTACCGAAGATGGCCTGGATGGCCGAATCTCCTTCCATGACACCGATCCGCGCGGTCGGCCAACTGAAAGTGAAGTTGGGGTCGAACCCCTGGCCGGCCATCGCGTAGTACCCCGCACCGCTGGCGTGATTCAAGGTGACGATAATGCGCGGCACGGTGGCGCAGGCCATGGTTTCCACCATCTCTGCGCCGGCTCGAATGATTCCTTGAGCCTCCGCTTCCTGCCCCACCATGAATCCCGACACGTCCTGCAAATAGATCAGGGGACGATTCATGCGTTCGGCGTTTTCGACGAAGTACGCGACCTTGCGGGCCGACTCGGTATAGATGATTCCGCCGATGCGGGGCCCCGCGGCCGTCTTCTGAAACCCGCGGCGATTAGCAATCAATGCGACAGGATATCCGGCGAGCCGCGCGTTGGCGCAGAGCATCTCCGGAGCATACTCCGGCTGGAATTCGAGAAAATCGTCGCCGTCGAAGATGCGCGCGATCACCTCCTCGATTTCATAAGGCTTGCGGTGATCGGCGGGCAGCAGATCGTACAGGCCCTCGGCGGATTTGGGCGGCGCCACGCCTTTGGGCGGCACCGGGCCGGCATCGAACTCGCGAAACTTCTGGCGGATGATCTCCAGGCATTCGGCATCGCTAGCCGCTGCGTAGTGGGCAACGCCGCTCACCGAGGTATGCATCTCCGCACCGCCGAGGGACTCGGCATCGACCACCTGGCCGACGGCGCCTTTCACCAGATTGGGACCACCCAATCCCATGAAACTCGTCTTCTCGACCATGATGATGACGTCGCTGAGCGCGGGCAGGTACGCTCCGCCGGCGATGCACGGACCCATCACTGCCGCGATCTGCGGAATGTGCAGCCTGCGCCGCATCAGCGAGTTGTAGTAGAAAATCCGCGCTGCGCCATATTGCCCCGGAAAGATGCCGTCCTGATAAGGCAGGTTCACCCCGGCCGAATCCACCAAGTACACGATCGGCAGTCGATTGCGCATCGCGATCTCCTGCGCGCGCAGAATTTTGTGGATTGTTTCGGGCCACCAGGCGCCGGCCTTCACCGTGGCATCGTTCGCGACGATGACGGAAGGCCGTCCCTCGATCTTCGCGACGCCGGTAACTACGCCCGCCGACGGGGCCTGGCGATCATAGAGATCGTGCGCGATAAGGAGTCCGATCTCGAGGAACATCGAACCCCGATCCGCCAGTTCGGCGATGCGCTCACGAGCGGTGAGCTTTCCGTCGCGATGCTGCTTCTCGACTTTGGCGGGCCCTCCGCCCGAACGAAGATGGTCCTCGAGTTCGTGGAGAGCGTCGACCAGGGACCGCATGTGTTCGGTAGTAGATTTGGCCTGCACTATTACCGAGGATACTGGATCAAGGATCAGCGGGGTGCGGCGAATACTTCCACCGCAAAAGAAGCGTCGAGCGAAGGCAGCCCCTCAAATGGCAGCAGCGTGATGGCGGGAGGCCGCGCTCCGTCGAAGAATGCTGCGGGATGCTCCCAGATCTTCTGTCCGACGCTGCCCGAAACGGGATAAATACGCGCAAGCACAACATCCTTAAACCCGACTTGAACGGACTCGAGAGATTTCTGCAAACGCTCAAAAGCCAGGTTCACGTCAGCGTCTCGCGTCCCGAAACCGAGTTGCGTTCCACTCATTACCACGCGCCCAGGTCCAACAAGCGCCATCTGCGAAAACTTCGAGTTCGATTCGAGGCCGGGCGGGTTCACGAAGCTCACTGGTTTCTCCGGGGGAGCCGAAAGTGCGGCAACGGCTTCGCACGCCACCGGTGGCAGCACCGGGAGACGCTGCATCTGTACGATATTGAGCGCCGCGCCAGGGAAAGCGGTGGCGACCTTCTCGCGGGCCGCCGCGTGCCCATCGAGTGTACTTAGGAAGCAAGTGGTCTCGAGAACATTCGAAGATGACATACCCGCGGCATTCAACGCAGTCTCGATCTGCTTGATGGAAGTCTGAACGTCCGGCCCGGACTGTGCCGAAATGAATGCCAATCCATTCGGGTTAGCCGGTTTCTTGCTCTGCGCCGCGATTGACTCGAGCGCCACCTGAACGCCTTCCCCGGGCAGAGCGCCGGCTTGGATGGTACTCAGCGCGGGTATCGATTGGTGCTTATCCGTGAACATTTCGCTCAGGATCGTCTGAACACGCCGCATATCACCCGTGCCGGCGACGAACGCGCGGATCTTGACGATCGTTGCGCCGCGGGATTCGCGTATCAGCGCTTTGAGGCCGTCCCGAACCTGCTGAGACAGCAGTCCCTTGCCCGACAGCGGTGCCACGCGGAAGACGAGCCGTTCGCAATCCGCCGAAACTGCGGCGGGCGGGTCCGGCAGAACGGGAAGTGTCTGCGTGATCTCTTCGTCTTCCTTGTTCTTTTTTTTCTTCTTCTTGTTCGCGGCGGCGACGCCCGACACTAAGGCCAACGCGAGTATCCCCGCTATCCAGCGTTGGTATGGCATGCTCGGTCCCGATTTTAACAAATGAGGTGGCAGACACAGGCGCCACCCGGCGGTCCGGGAGACCGTCTGGCGGCCGGCAACGGGTATTCGATACAGTTTGCCGTTGGATTGGCCGGTAGATACGCAGAATTCACTCGATTTTCAATCGAGCGGACTGTTTCGCTCCATGTGGCTGATAAGATGAAGAGTGAGGCCGGATGTCGCTGTTTTCCAGAATATGCCTGTCGCCTTCGTCAGCTTTTTTTCCGACCTGCCGAAACTGACGATCACTTCGGTGGTCGACATCCTTCTTGTATCCATCCTCATTTATCAATTCCTGACGATGGTGCGCGGGCGGCGTGCGGCGCCGATCCTGATCGGCATCGCGATGCTCTCCGGCGTTTACGTCATTGCGGCGTACGCGCGGCTGGAACTGTTGCGCACCATACTGGCAACACTGGCTCCTTACACTGCATTCGGACTGATCGTCATGTTCCAGTCGGAGTTGCGGCGTTTACTGGCACGCCTCGGACGGACGCAATTCCTGGCGCTGGGCAGCAGTCTTCAGCGCCGCGAAGTAACGCAGGAGATCCTTCTGGCCGTCCAGCAACTGACGCAAGGGAACGTCGGCGCGCTGATCGTTCTGGAGCGAGATGTAGGGTTGCGCACGTTCATCGAGAGCGGCGTTTCGCTGGATGCCAACGTTTCGCGAGATCTGCTGTGCTCGATTTTTGAGCCCGGTGGCGCACTACACGACGGAGCCGTGATCATTCAGCGGGACCGTGTGGCGGCGGCCGGCTGCTTTCTGCCGTTGACGATGAACCCGCAGTTGCTGGGAACGCTGGGCACCCGCCACCGTGCGGCAATCGGAATTACGGAAGAGGCCGATTGTCTGTCGGTTATCGTATCGGAGGAGACGGGACGTATCAGCGTCGCCGCTTTCGGTGAGATTGAACTCGACATCACGATGAAGCGCCTCGAGGAGCGGCTGTCGAGTCATTCTCAGCGGCAGGATCCCCGGCACCTGCCTGAACCCGCACCGGAAACCCGGCTGCGAGAGCTTGCCGAGGAGCGCACGGCACGCAGGGTGAAGCAGCTATGATCGGCTTCTTCACAACGAACCTTCAATGGAAGGTGCTGTCGGTCGCCATCGCGTATGCACTGTGGTTCGGCCTGGTGCGCGAGCCGGAATTGGTGACCTCGCAGTCGATACCGATCTTCTTCAAGGAGCTGCCGCGCGATCTCGAGATCGGTTCGGATGTGCCCGATCGTGTGCACGTCGAAATTCGCGGGCCCGCCGGGAAGTTGACGCCCGCCAGCCTGTCGGAAACGGCAGTGCTTCTCGATCTCTCGGCTGTGGAATCGCCCGGCGAGCGGACCTTCACCATAACGAACACCAATCTGAACCTCCCGCCGGGTGTGACATTCCTGCGAGCCGTGCCTTCGCAGTTGCGGCTGCGATTCGACAAGATTCTGTCCAAAGAAGTGCAGGTTCAAGTTCGTATCGGAACGCCGCAACCTCCGGGGTACCGCGTTGTCGAGCAGACCGTTCAGCCCAGCCGGCTGAGGATCACGGGTCCGGAGAACCGCGTTTCGCAAATCGAATCGGCGCAAACCGATCCGATCAATCTAAGCGAAGTCATCAGCCAATCCGAATTTCGCGTACACGCGTATGTCAGCGACCCTCAGGTGCGGTTTGAGGGCACTCCGCAGGTTACGGTGAAGGTGAAGGTCGCGAAAATCGATTCCGAAAAATAGATCGTATGCAAAGAGAACTGTTCGGCACGGACGGCATCCGCGGCGTCGCCGGTGAATATCCGCTGGATTCGGCTACCGTCTACGCAGTCGGCGTAGCCCTCGGAAAGCGGATCGAACAACAGCACGGATCGGCTGAGGTCGTCATCGGCAATGACACTCGCGAGAGCGGTCCGTGGCTGGCGCGCCTGGTAGCGGGAGGTCTGTCGAAAAGAGGTGCGCGTGTACGCTATGCGGGGTTGATCACGACGCCCGGGATTGCTTACCTCGCCCGAACGGGTCCGTTCGCGGCGGGCGTGATGATCTCCGCTTCTCACAATCCGTATCGCGACAATGGCATCAAGGTTCTGGATCATTCCGGTTTCAAACTGCCAGACGCAATGGAGCACGCGTTAGAGCAGGACATCTTCGCGGTCGTTGAGGCACGCGGCCCGGTAAAGGAGCAGCCGCTGTCGGTGGATACGGCCTTGGACGCTCAGTACACCGGTTATCTTGCTTCGACGTTTCCAATGAGACTGGATGGGATGTCGCTGGTGGTCGATGCGGCGCACGGATCGGCGTCGTTCATCGGGCCCGAGTTGTTTCGAAGGCTTGGAGCAACCGTGCTCGAAATAGCGAGCGAACCGAACGGTAAGAACATCAATCTGAACTGCGGTTCGCTGCACCTCGCATACTTGCGAGAGCATGTGATGGAGGAGCGCGCCGATCTTGGTATCGCCTTCGATGGCGACGCGGATCGCGCCCTGTTCGTATCCCACTCCGGCAAGTTAGTGGATGGCGATGCTGTGATGTATCTGACCGGCGTTGCATTGCGCCAGCAAGGACGCCTGATGGCTAGCGACGGCGCACCGGAGGTTGTCGCGACGGTGATGTCAAATCTCGGCCTCGAACGAGCTTTGGAGAAGAGCGGCATCGCGCTGATTCGAACGCCGGTCGGAGATAAATACGTACTCGAAGAGATGGAGCGGCGGGAAGCAAGGCTTGGCGGCGAACAATCGGGACACGTTATCTTCCGCGATTATGCAACGACGGGAGATGGAATCCTGACGGCGCTGCGAGTTCTCGAGGTCATGCGGTCGAGCGGGAAATCGCTCGACGAATTGACGTCGGAGTTCGTTGTTTATCCCCAAGTGCTGGTAAATGTTCGCGTCCAGGAAAGAAAGCCGATTGCCGAACTCGTGCAGGTGAGCGGCGCGATACAGGAAGCGGAACAGGAAATGGGACGGTCCGGGCGGGTGCTGGTACGATTCAGTGGGACCGAACCGCTGGCGCGAGTGATGGTGGAAGGTCCGGAACAGGCGCAAGTGGACCGGATCGCAAATCACATCGCCGACGTGCTGAAGTTCGAACTCGGAGCCTGACTCAGATCGGCAGCCGAGAAAATGAATCACTGCCGTACCACCGGCAGGCTCACCCCCGAGTAAGACCGCACTTTCGCCGCCGCGGACTCGAGAACGTACTCTTCCAATTCGGCGGCGCGATGCGCTGCGGTGTGTCGCGTCAGAACGCGATCCCGAGCGTTTTTGCCGATGCGCAACCGTTCCTTTTCCGGCACATCCTTCAGGAAGACAAGAGTCTCGGCGGCGGACCGTGAGACGAGAATGTCGCGCCCGGGACGAAGGAACTTCTCGAGACCGGCCCAGTAATCGGTGATGATGGCGCTGCCGCATGCGGCGGCCTCGAACAGTCGTACGCTTGGCGAGTGGCCGGCACGAACCATGTCCGAACGCGTCACGTTCAGCGTGAAGCGTTGGGAATTATAAAAAGCGCGATGGTCGCCCGGTGAAACATGCGACAGGCGCTCAACGTTAGCCGGCCATCGGATACTTTCGGGATACAGGGGGCCGGCGACAACGAACTTCCCGGACTGCCACCGCCGCGCCGGCTCGCACAACAGCGTTTCGACGCCTTTCTGACGGTCGGCATCGTAAGTGCCAAGATAGCCTAAGTCCCAGCGCTGATCCCGTTCCTCGGGATGATACAGACGCGTATCGACCGAGCAGTGCAGGACCCGTGCGCGCACAGCACCATACTTACGCTCGAGCTTGCGCAGAATCGGCCCGCCGGTGAATGAGAGGTATAAGTCGTATCGGGCGATCAGAGGGGCACTAATGTACTCGGCGTCTCCCTTCTCGAGCTTCGAAAGAGTAACCGGCGTATCAATGTCGTAGAAGGCGGTGATGCCGCCTGCCTGCCCCACCACCCACTCGCCAAGCGCAATTCCGTCGGGGACGTACGAACCCACGATCACGACATCCGAGTCCCGAACAATTCGCGCAAAGCGATCCTTCGCCTCGCCGAGCGTCTCGTAGAGAATCGTCTTCCCGAAGGGCGGACACGCCAAATCGCGGTTTTCGGCATACCATGGCACATCGCGCTCGAGAAAAACTACCTGGTGCCCGCGCAACGTGAGTTCTCGCACCAAGCCGCGATAAGTAGTCGCGTGCCCGTTACCCCATGACGACGTGATCGAAAGTCCGAAGAAGACAAAACGGAGCTGTGGCATCAGTAAGTAACCTCCGCGGTGCGAGGTGCAACGCGTGATTTCGAGTTCGAGGACGGGTGACCGTCGAGCAGCTTGTCCACCTGCCGTGCCCGGTGTGCGTAGGTATGCTCGGCGAGAACGCGTGCCTGCGCCCGCCATCCAAGTTCGCGCGCCCGGCGGCTCGTCAATGAATCGACGAACCCCGCAACATCTTCGGCATTTCGCGCCACGAGTACTTCCTTTTCAGGTTCGAGAAACTCCGAGATGCCTTGCCAATCGTCGGTAATAATGCATGCGGCGGCACCCGCGGCTTCGAATACCCTGGTGGCGGGAGAATATCCGAACCTCGCCATGCTCTCACGACTGACGTTCAGAACGGCACGCGCGGAGCAATTGAATGCATTGTGCTGCGAGGTGTACACGTGTCCGGCATAGTGAACATTGGATGGAAGTGACTTCCTCTCCCAACCATTCCCGCCCAACAGGAATTCCCGCTCCGGCAGCATCCCCGCGGCCCGCAGGAAGAATTCCTCGACGCGCGACTCCCGGTCGGGGAGACGGTTACCCAAAAAACTCAAATCACTCGCAAAGCGGTCTTCCGGCGGCACTGGATAATGAGTTGTTGGATCGACGGCGTTGTAGACCGGCATGCACTCGTGAGCACCGAGGGCGCGGTATGCGTCCACCACAGGCGAGCCGCCGCCGTAAGTGAGAATCAAGTCGTATCGCGGGATCAGATCGGCGAACGGATCGGAAGGATTCTGGCGCACGCGATCGATGGTCGCCGGGGCATCAACATCCCAGAACACCACCTGCGAATCCGCGCGCTTTAGTTCCACAACTGAACGTTCGAGGAAATCGTCCATCGCGCCGACGCCACTCGCCTTCACGATGAGATCAGCAGACTCCGCTTCTTCGAGAACCTGGTATATTCCCTCGAACCCTTTCACCGAATACACGACAACACGCGCCCAGGGCGGATCTTCCATATCACGATGCGACTGCCGGTCATAGACATCAGGTTCGTAGAATGCGATCTCGTGCCCGAGCCCGGCCAGCGCCTTCAGTATTCCGCGATAGTAAGTCGCGGCACCGTTCCAGTACGCCGAAACCAGGCTCGAACCAAAAAATGCAATTTTCATATCAGCCGATCCCCGTAGTAACCACTTCGCTCTGCGGAGCAGAAATACCTGCGTAGATGTCCAATAGCTCGTTCACCCGATGCGCACAGGTGTGGCGTTCCCGAATGCGGCGCAAGCCATTCGCAATCAACTCCTGTCTCAGTGATGTATCCGACAAGACCATGCGTAAGTTTCGTGTCATATCTTCGCCAGTTCGCGCAAGGAGATAGTCGCGGCCGGCGGCGAACAGTCCCTCGAAGTCGTCCCACGGTGCGGATACGAGCGGAATGCCACACGCCATCGCTTCAAACGGACGGATAGTCGGAATCCCCGCCAGAGCTAACGAGTATGGACGCCGCGGAATATGAACCGTTACACGATACCGGGCAAACGTCTCCGGCACTTTGTAGTTCGGCAGCCAGTCCCCATATTGAATGCCCGAGCGCCGCAGCAAGTCCAACGCGCTCTGTGGATACCGGACGCCGTGCACCTTCGCGCGCAACCCCAGCGTGTGCACCGGCTCGAGCAGGAATTCATTCAATTCGGCTGTGCGCTCGTCGTCACCCCAGTTACCGACCCAGACAAGATCGCCTTCCTTACCGCGGGATTCGATGGGATAGAATCTATGAATGTCCGCGGCTTCGTGCCACGTCCAAACACGATTCGACCAGCCCCGCTGCCTATAAATCTCTCGAATTCGCTCTCCGAACGCCAGAACGCCATCGTAGGTCTCCAGGCGGTAAGCCGCCATGCTCTGCGGATCGGTTACCGACCGATGGTGGGTATCGTGAAACAACAACCGGTAGTGCTTGGAAGTGCGCCGGTGCTCACCGATACGTTTCACCAGCGAGTGAGTATTCCACTCATGCACGATGACCAAATCCGCGCCATCAAGTTCGCAATCCAGATCTAGCGTTTGTTCGTCGTATTCGCGGCTGCGTAGGTCAGGGTAGGCGGCCTCAAACTCGTGTACCGGCCGAACGCCGAAGTCACGAGTAAGATTCGCGCGGCTCCAGTTATTGCGCGGTTCGTAAATCGATACCTCATGACCGCGACGAATGAGTTCCGATGCCACACCTCGCAAAAAGTGCGCATTCCCGTGATTCCAATCCGAGACGAGGGAGTGATAGAACAATGCGATTCGCATCAGCGCTCCGTTCCCACGCCGTCTGTGACCGCTGCGTCGACTCTCTCCAGACTCGACGATCGAGTGAGTCGATCGTAGGCTGCCACGTATCCGGAGACCATCGCGTCCATTGTGAATCGACCCGACCGTTCTAATGCTCGCCTCGACAATTCGCGGACTCGCCCGGGGTCGCTTGTGAGTTGACGCAAACGATGCCCGAGTTGCGCAGCATCATCGGGCGCAACGAATTCCGCCGCGGCATCCCAGTTTTCACGCAGGCTTGGTATATCGCCCAGCACGAGCGCACAGCCCGATATCGCGGCTTCGAGGATCGATAGACCGAACGGCTCATATCGCGCGGGGAGGCAATAGATAGCCGCGCGAGAGAAGTAATCCGCGACCTCCCGTTGAGAGAGATGCCCCAGGAATTTGACGCCGGCAGTTGAAGTCGCCTCAGCACGGGAAGGGTGGCAATTATCGCCAGCGACGAGAATAGGCCAATCGAGTGTCGCAGCTACTGAACTCAAAGCCGCGATGTTCTTCGCTTCGTCCCAGACTCGACCCGCCGAGAAGATGAACGGCTCTTTGGCGCCGGTCCGATGTTCGGATTCGGGTCGCGCATTCGGGATAACCGCCGTCCGCGCCAAGGGACCGTAGTAGCGTTGAAGTTCGTCCATCATTGCCCTACCAGGTGCGACGACGAGATCCGCGCCGGCGAGACCGTTCCGGACGGTGGTCCTATATCGATTCCAACTCGACGGAACCTCTTCCCTCCGGACCGCCCGCCACCAGGACAGCACACACGAGTGTCCCACAACGACGTGCGGCGCGCGCCATGGAAGGCATCCATGCGCGTATTGGTTCAGGTGCACGATGTCTGGCTGAATCTCATCCTCTTTCGCCAGTAACCAGTCGGCGGCGCGTTTCAGGTCGTTCCACGGCTCATCCATCCACTCGAGTTTGTACTCGCTCTGGTACACCTGCACAGTGGACCCAACCTGGTGCACGCGCGCCCGCTGTGCCGGCCCGAGCCGGGCACCCATCGTGAGGAGCGCGACTTCGATACCCTTGGCGCCCAGGCCGCAGGCCAGATCAAGCGCGTACGTGAACACTCCGCCAAGAGTATCCGCCGTCATCAATACCCGGCGAAGGTCACGCCCGTCCGGCATTCGGATATTCCAATTGGACGAGCGGTAACGGATGATCGTCTTGAATGTCGCTAAAATCGCGATAGCCCTTGAGATAGTACTCGTGCGCACGCTCCCACGCGTCGTCCTCGGGCGGTCCCCAGATACGCGTGTAATCCGGCGAGCCGGGATACGGGAATAGCGGCACCGGTTCGTTGGCCCAGACGCCGCGGTCGATCAAGTATTGCCGCCACCGGTCGACTTCTTCGCGATCGTCGTGCTTCATTTCGATGAGATTTGCCTGAACAAACGGAACACGTTCTTTCGCATAGACTAACCGGTCGGCAAGTTCGTAAGTGGACATCCTGCATCTCTTGTCAAGATACTGGCGGCCTTCGACAGTAATGCTCTCGACGCCGGCCTCTATGGAAACACACCCGGCGCGCCCGAGTAAGTCGATCATCGGCTCGCTCCAGAGGTCGATTCGAGTCTGGATGCCGATCCGGACGTTCCGTTCCGTAAGTCCTACGAGCAGATCCTTGTTCGGCAGGAAGATCTCGTCGACAAAGTACACGTATTCGATCCCCTGCTCGATAAGCCCGTCGAGTTCTTCGAAAATGACATTGAGCGGACGCCGGCGGTATTGATCGCGGAAGTTATCCTTCGCACAGAAAGTGCAATGGTAGGGGCATCCGCGCGACGCCTCCATCTCGGCACCGGGCCCCGCCGGCGTTGCGTCGAACCGATGGTGATGGTGCGCATGCCGGCGGACAGTTTCGCTGGGCCAACGCAGCGCAGGAAGCATTGACATGTCCGACGCGTGCGGGCTGCCTTGCACGCGCGGCTCACCGTGGCTCCAGTAACAGATCGGTTGAATGCCAGACCAGTCTCCCGATAGACGGGGCAAGATCTCCTCGCACTCACCAATAACAGCAACGTCGGCATTCAGTTTGCGAAGTGCCGATCGTGGCGTGGTAGAGGCGTGCGGTCCTACGGCCACCAAGACGCCCGCCACATCGCGTATCGCTCCGATCAATTCCTGCGGAACGCGCAGTTCCGGCGGCGCACAGCGCCAGAACAGATAGCTCGGCGCGGTAGTCACAACCGTGAAATCCGGCCGGAAATCGGCGATCCGCCCGCGAATTTCCTGCAGCTTCAGGTCGTACAGTTGCCCGTCTATCAGTGCTACCTCGTGTCCGGCGCCTTCGAGCAGCGCTTTCGAGTATCCGTACTCGAGTGGCAGGTGCGGCTCCCGGCAGCCGAAGTAAATGCTCCCTTCGAAATGCCAATGCGGATTGACGAGCGCGTACTTCATGACGCCGCGATCTCCTCGACTTCATATCGCCGCGACTCGACGAGCCACTCGTACAGCCGTTCGATTCCGGCCCTCGCCGAAACTCGCGGCTCCCATCCCGTCGCACGGCGGAATTTTGCCGTGTTGCTGACGTAGTAACGCTGGTCTCCGGCGCGGCTATCTTCGAACTTCACTTTAGGCCGCGTCCCCCGAAGTTCGCCTATAAGGTCCACGAGTTCGAGGAGGCTGATGGTCCGGTCGGGTCCGCCGCCAATGTTGAAAGCATTTCCGGACAGCGCATCGATGTTGCGCCACGCGGCTAAAAACGCATTCACGAGATCGTCGACGTAAAGTACATCCCGCACCTGAAGGCCATCGCCGTACAGCGTGATCGGCGCTTCATCCATCGCGCGTATCAGAAAGTGCGCCACCCATCCCTGATCCTCGGTGCCGAACTGGTGCGGGCCGTAGATGCAACTCATCCGGAACACAACGCCGCGCTGGTCCAGTGTCCGCGCATGGTCGATTATGTACTGCTCGGCGGCGCCCTTCGAACAGCCGTAAGGCGTATGGAAATCGAGCGGGCGGGACTCGTCGACGCCGCACGTCGCAACATCGGAATCCGTCGGGACATACCGGCTACCCTCTTTCATCAACGCCAGCGATTCGAGCGATCCGTATACTTTGTTGGTCGACGTATAGATGATCGACGGCGGCACCGGCATCGATCGCATTTCTTCGAGTAAATTGACCGTGCCGCCGGCATTGACTTCGAAGTCGGTTCGCGGATCGATCAAACTGGTTGTCACTGCCACCTGGGCCGCTAAATGGAATACGTGCTCCACTCCTTCAAGCGCGCGGCGAACGTCCTCCCGTTCCCGAACATCGCCGACTAATACCTTCACTTGCGACCCGTGCCGCTTCTGAAGCCATTGAACGTTCTGGTCAACTCCGGCGCGCGACAGATTATCGAGCACAACCACACGCCGTCCCATCGAGAGTAACCGGTCGGCTAGGTTCGTGCCAATGAAGCCTGCACCACCTGTAATCAACACCGGCCGCGACGGTTCTTTACCGTTGCCGTTCGATCGCGAATCCTTTCGCAAAAAGCTACTTCCCATCACACTACCAACCCTCTCGATGTAAGTTCTGCACACGCCTCAGTGAACCGATCGTGGGCTATGCTGCGGTCCAGCCATGCCGCAAGATCGAGCAGTCCATCTTCGAGTTCGACACTCGGCTCATAGCCGAGTACGGTGCGTGCGAGGGTAATGTCGGGGAAGCAGTGTCGGATATCTCCGACTCTATACTTACCCGTAATGTTGGGGTCGATGCGTTTACCCAGCATGGCGGCCATGCGCTCGGCCAGCTCGCGGACTTTCACCTGGCGGCCGCTTCCGATGTTGAACACGTGCCCGGTCGCCTCCGGAACCTCAAGCGCCAGGCGGCAAGCGCGGGCTATGTCTTTCACGCTCACGAAATCGCGTAACTGGTTGCCGTCTTCGAAAATCAGCGGCGGATTACCGTTCAGCAGACGCGCACCGAATATTGCAAGCACCCCAGTGTAAGGGTTCGACAATGCCTGATGCGGGCCGTACACGTTGAAGAACCGCAGCCCGACAGTGGAGATGCCATAGGCTTGCCCGACAATCATGCACAGGCGCTCCTGGTCGTACTTGGAGAGAGCATAGACCGAAGCAAGCGACGGCGTCTTCGACTCAGGGGTAATTACGGGCGCCAGCACCTCGCCGTTCTCGTTTCGCGGCTCCCAATCGTTCATCCGCAACTGGTCGACTGTCCGCCGTACGTCGGAGTACAGCTTGCCGTCCGGGCCGCGGTACAGGCCTTCTCCATAGATACTCATGCTGGACGCAACGACCAGACGCGCAACAGGACGCTCGATGAGCGATTCCAGCAGAACCGCCGTTCCAACGTTGTTCACGTCCGTGTAGCGTACAAGCTCATACATGCTCTGTCCGACGCCGACCATCGCGACGAAGTGGTAAACCGCATCGACACCTCGCAAGGCCTCACGAACGGCTACCGGATTCCGGACGTCTTCTACGATAAGTTCAACATCGGCGTTCAGGTATGACGGCCGTTTCTGACCGCGCCCGTGGACCTGTGCGGAGAGATTATCGAGCACCCGCACCTGATGACCTCGGAGCAACAACTCCTCGGCAAGATGCGAGCCGATGAAGCCGGCCCCACCCGTAATCAGAACCCGCATAGACTCGTCTCCCCCCTCGCCTGGAAACTCTGAATAAGTTGAATCTGCATTGTGGAAATGACCTCTCGCGTACCATATGGGTGAGAGGTTAATCCCCAGCCGCTCGCGTTATGCCGGCGTAACAAACCATTATCGGACCTGAGAGCGAACTGCGCGAGTGGGCCTCGCACTTCTCGCGGTCAGTACGAGACTCCCCGCGTCACCCGAAGCTTGGCCAGAATCGCTTACCGAAACCGCCGCAAGAGTAGAGGCAAAAAGGTGGCCAAACATCAATGTACCTGCTAAGTACCTGATAGTTGGGCGCTTCGGAGGCGTAGCGCCGGAGAATTTACCTGTTGAATCTGCAATCTTTACAGCGGCTCAATTAGCGACACTGAGGAAGAATACTAGCGCGGAATACGCAGAGGACGGGCGGTTTACACCCGCCCTGTTGTTACCACCAGCGGCCCAGCACGGACCAACCCCGCGAGATGTAATCGTTAAATGTCAAGCCGAACAGAATCGCCATCCAAAAGAAGCCGGCAACGACAAATAGCTTAGTCAGCCGCGTACTGTCCTTCACGTGCATGAAGAATAGGATCACGAGCATGGCCTTAGTTATTGCAATCGCCATCGCCGCGAAGATATTCAGTTCGCCGAGTTCAATCTCTGCGATAATCACTGTCGATATCGTCAAAATGATCAGTAAAGCGAATATCGTGACATACATCTTCACCGAGTGAATGTGCTGGGTCATAACTTATGGTGTCCGATAAGATACAGTAACGGGAACAGAAATATCCACACGATGTCGACGAAGTGCCAGTATAGGCCGACAATCTCCACCGGTGTTGACCAGTTGATGGAGAATCGATTCCGATAGGCCATTATTGCGATCGTCAGCAACAGGGCTTCGCCGACTATCATGTGGAGCGCGTGCATTCCGGTCATGACGAAATACAGGAAGAACAGAATCTCGGCATTTCGGGCATAGCGGACTTCCTCATAGTGCCAGTTGAAACCGGGGACAAGGTGTTCAACCCACTTGTGATGGTACTCGTAGCCTTTTATGCCGAGAAACACGAACCCCAGAATCATGGTGGCGATGATGAACAGGACTATCATTCGTCGCTGCCCGAGTTGTCCGGCCCGTACCGCCAGCGCCATGGTGAGACTGCTGCAGATGAGCACTGCGGTGTTCACGCCACCCACGATGACGTCCATATACTGGCTGGTGCTGGCAAACGCCGCCGGGTACATCGTGCGATAGATCGAGTAGGCGGCAAACAGCCCGCCGAAAAACATGATTTCGGTGACGAGGAACGTCCACATCCCGAGCGACGCCGATTCGTACTGCTGCTCGGGCTGCTCGAAATGATGCCTAAGTTCCCGACCGTGCTCGACAACTTCGATATCAGCCGCCAACTTCTACCTCCGGCAACTCCGGCCCGTGATGCTCGTACGCTTCCCAAGTGACCTCCGGCGTACGTTCGAAATTGAACGTCGTCGGCGGTGACGGAATCATCCACTCCAATCCCGTTGCTCCCCATGGGTTCGCTGGCGCCCTTCGCCCGCCCCACAGTGACCAGATCAGGTAAATCATTGGGATCAGATAACCGGCACCAAGAATGGACGCCCCAGCCGTGGACATCACATTGAATACCTGAAACTCTTCAGGATATACGTGATATCGGCGAGGCATGCCCATGTAACCCAAAATGAACTGCGGGAAAAAGGTCAGGTTGAACCCTACAAAAACCACCAGCGCGGCAAACTTAGCCCAGGCCTCAGGGTACATCCTGCCGGTAATTTTCGGCCACCAGAAATGAATGCCGCCGAGATATGCCATCACCATTCCGCCGACCATAACGTAGTGGAAGTGAGCCACGACGAAGTATGTGTCTTGCAGGTGAATATCCGTTGCTGTGGTTGCCAGGAACAGGCCGGTAAGGCCGCCGATGGTGAAGAGACCGATGAATCCGAAGGCGTACAGCATGGGAGTGTCATAACTTATCGAGCCTCTGTACATCGTGGCGGTCCAGTTGAACACCTTGATGGCCGACGGAACGGCTACGAAAAAACTCAGGGCCGAAAATACCAGACCGGCGTACATCGATTGACCTGTGGTGAACATATGATGTCCCCACACGAGAAAGCCGATGACGGCGATGGCCACGCTGGCGAACGCTACGACCGAGTATCCGAACACCCTCTTCCGCGAGAAGCAGGCAACCACTTCGCTGATTACTCCCATGCCCGGCAAAATCATGATGTACACGGCAGGGTGGGAATAGAACCAGAACAGGTGTTGAAACAGGATGGGATCGCCACCCACGTTCGGATCGAATACGCCGACATGAAAAACACGCTCCGCAGCGACCAGCAGGATGGTGATGGCGACCACCGGCGTGCCGAGGATCTGAATCAAGCTGGTGGCGTAGTGCGACCAGATGAACAGCGGAAGCCGTCCCCAGGTCATCCCCGGCGCACGCATCTTGTGAATGGTGACGATGAAGTTCAGTCCCGTGAGGATCGACGAGAACCCGGAGATGAAGACGCCGAGGGCGGCGGCCATCACATAAGTGTTCGAATAGGTCGTGCTGAACGGCGTGTAGAAGGTCCAACCCGTATCCACGCCGCCTGCCAGTATCGCGCCGAGAGCAAATATTCCGCCAACGATGTAGATATACCAGCTCAGGAGGTTAATTCGCGGGAATGCCAGGTCCTTCGCGCCAATCATAATCGGTACGAGGAAATTCCCCAGCGTGGCCGGAATCGACGGGATCAGGAAGAAAAAGACCATGATGATCCCATGCATCGTGAATAGCTTGTTGTAGGTGTCCGACTGTACCAGATCACCCCGCGGCGTCAGTAACTCGAGACGCATCAGGACGGCAAAGAACCCGCCAATGAAGAAGAACGCCGTGATGGAGAACAGGTACAGGAGCGCGATCCGCTTGTGGTCGGTTGTAAACAACCACGACTTCCAACCATACTCGGCGTTCAGATAGTTTTCCCGCGTCTGCTGCCGCGGAGTTTCGACAAGAGTACTCATTGCTTTCTTCCAGGAGTGTTCTGGTTCTGGATCGGCCGCACAGCCGGAGTTTGCCCGCCATTGACGAGTGCACGCCCCGGTTGGCTGCCAACTCGCGCCGGGCCCGACGTCTGACCCGTCTGGCCCGCGCCAATGGTCTGGTTCTGTTGCTGTTGCATTTTGGACAGACTCTTGATATAGGCAATCAACTGCATAAGGCTTTCCTCGCTGACCTGTCCCTGAAAGGTCGGCATTACGTCCGGCTTGAAATTAGCCACAATCTTTGCGTTCGGATTCAAAATTGACTCGCGCACATATGCGTCGTCCGCGATTACTGTACGGCCGTCGTCCAACCGGACAGGATTACCGTAGACGTTGCGAAGAATCGGACATCGTCCCTGCTCATCCAGTAAGTGACAGGTGCTGCAGCCCAGTTGTTGGAATAACTTCTCGCCCTGGGAGGCCATCGATCCCGTAACTCCACCGCCGGCGAGCCAGTTCTCATATTCTTTCGGATCCATGACAGTCACCCAGCCGATCATGCCGCTGTGCTGCGTACCGCAATATTCGGCGCAGAACCAGTGATAGCGGCCCGGCTTGGTGGCCTTGAACCACGCGATGTTGAAATGCCCTGGAACGACGTCGCGCTTCAACCGGAAGGCAGGCACGAAGAAACTGTGGATTACGTCCTCGGAGGCCATCGTCAGTTTCACCGGCCGCCCGACCGGGACGTGAAGTTCGTTGATCTCCCGCTGTCCATCCGGGTACTGCACCTTCCACATCCATTGCTTGCCCGTGATATAGACATCGAGCGAGTCCGCTGGGGGTGTGAAATATTCGAAGTATAACTTCGACCCCCAGAAGAACATCACTAACATCACGAGGAACGGGACCACCGACCAGAAGGTCTCGAGTTGTACGGAGCCGTGGATCTGGCCGGGCCGCTCATCTTCCCGCCGGCGCCGATACTTAATCGCGAAAAAGAACACCAGTAGAAAGATCAGAAGCGTCATGATCAGCGTGACGCCGACCTCAAACCACCACAACGGTTCAATCTGGCTGGCGAATGTCGAGGCGGTCTCGGGAGACATCTGGAATTTCATGCCTGTTTGCCTCCCTTGTTGTTCTTATCGCGGCGGAGACTCACAAACAGAAACAGCCCGAGCGCAACTACTGTCGCCGAACCAGCCGCCCGAAGAGTGTTCACGATTGCGAAAGTGTACTTGCCTTTCGATGGATCGTAGTGGAAACAGAACAGGAGTATCTGGTCCGTCGGCGTTCCTATCTTATTGGCGGAAGCCTCCGCCAGCGCCAGGCGCATGTCGTTCTTTGAATACTCGATCCCGTATAGGTACCGGGCGACTCTTCCCTCGGGCGTCAGAATCATGATGCCGCTGGCGTGGGCCCATTGTCCGGTCTTCGGGTCCCGGGCATAGTGGAATCCCACTGAGTCAGCAAGCGCGTGTATCTGCGGTTCGGCGCCAGTCAGGAAATGCCAACCTGCCGCTGCGGAACCGCGATTATACTTGTCCACATACGTCGCTTTCTTAGCGGCTGCAATCTCGGGAGTCTCGTCAGGGTCGAAGCTCACCGTGACGACATCAAAGTCCTTGCCGATTTCCAGCGGGAGTTGCCGGAAGCTTCGCAATTCTCCGTTCATCACAAGGTTGCACAGCATCGGGCAGCGGTAATACACCAGCGAGAGCACGACGGGCTTGCCGTGAAAGTAGTCCGCCAACCGAACCGTCTTCCCCGCTTCGTCCTTGAACTGCAAATCGAGCGGCACGAGATAATTGAGCTTCTGATCGATGCCGACCCCCCGCAGGGCCGGCGGACGCCCGTAAGGCTGGCCAAAGGCCGCGCACGTAGCCATCAAGCCAAGCATCGCTGCCCTAGCGTTGAGTCGCACGTTGCGAACCTCCTTGCGGTGATGCCGCGCCTTGCGGAGTGGCCGTGCCTTGGGCGGGCGCGGCTTGAGCCGGTGCCGCGGGTTGCGCTGGCGCGCCTTCCTTTCTCACCGGCAATCCCCTTTCTATTACGATCTGCATCGCCCGATCGATGGGGATCCGCACAAGTCCGGCGCTCTTGTTCACCCATCCATAAGTGGTCAAAACCTGATCTTCGTCGTGGCGCACGATCTGCAACTCTTCCGCGGGCTTGGCCTGCAGCCGCGGTGTCGGCGGAAACGTGGCGGGCACCTGTATGGCCATCACGGGTCTTCGCTCTTGGACCTCGGTGCTGTGGAGCACGCGGAATAACACGAAAACCGCTACACAGACGAGAATCGTCCCAACTGCGAGACCCACTCCGGTGAAGACCACCTCGCGAATACTCGCGTCCTGTACTTCGTAACCAGTGCCGTTCTCGTGACCGTGGTGTTCTCCGTGCGCCATTATTGAAGCCCTCCCACCATCTGCCTGGGCTCGCCCATCAGGCGTGAATCCCGTACCGGCACAATCGGAAACCGCTTGAGTTGCCAGATGAAGAACGCGACCCAGATTCCGAGAAGGCCGATTGGCGCGACGAAGTCGAGCCAGTGAAGCTGAAACACCTGGGTGTGGAGCGGGAATTCTTCCTGGTAAAACGCCGGTTCGACAATCCAGTAGACGTCTATCAGGCGGACCACAATCATCAACAGCGCCACCCATTGCAACAGAGCCGGGTTTCGCTTGACAAACCTATGCAAAAGGATCAGAAACGGTACGAAGAAATGAAAGATTAGCAGGATGATCGCCACAGCTCCCCATCCTCCGCTCAGCCGCCGCAGATACCACGGGATCTCCTCCGGCAGGTTCCCCGCCCAGATGATGAGGAATTGCGAGAACGATAGATACATCCACAAAATCGTGAACGCCAACATAAGGTTACCGAGATCGTGGAAGTGACGCACCGTCAGGATTTCCGATAGCGGCGGGCGCTTGGAGAGGACCACGACGATCGCGATCACAAACGCGATGGTCTCCAGCATCTGGCCGATCAGAAACATCGCGCCGTAGATGGTCGAGAACCACTCGGGCTCGAGCGACATGATGAGATCGATAAAGGCGAAGGTCGCCGTCAACGTGAAGACCACGAGTCCCGGCGCGCTGATCTGCCGCATTCTCACGATGATCGCCGGATCGCCGGTTCGGTCCTGCTCGGCCGACTTACGGTTCAGGATCCACGAGTAGATCATCCATATGGCGAAGTAAACTACCAATCTGCCAATAAAGAATGGCACGTTCAAATAGGAAGCTTTCCACTGAATCGCTTTGTTGTGCGCAGCGATCTCGGGACGCGCCCAGAGATACAGGGAACTTATGCCGAAGAGGATCGGGATCAACAATACAGCCATCAATGGGAAGGTTCTGGTTCCCGATTCCAGCAATTTACGAATGACGACACCCCATTTCCCCCCGACCGTGTTGTGCATCAGCAGGATGCCCAGGCACCCTACGCTGAGGCCCAGCGTGTACAAATAGGCGAAGAGGTAGGAGCGGAAAAATTGCCCGGGATCCAGAAAAAGACCGATTGTCGTCAGCGCCAAGAACGCCACGCCGATAATCAGCGACAGACGCTGTAGCCGGTCCATCTGCGAACCGAGCATGGCATCGTGATTCGTCATTTCTCCGTAGCTCTCCCCTTACCGGTCTCAGGATTTCGTGGAGCGGCGGGCTGCGGCAACTCGCCCGTCTGCTGTTCTCGCTGCACGTCGCTCGCTTGCGGCGGGGGCGTTTGCGGCATCTGTTCGAGCGCCGTCCGTTCGGATGGCGGAACGTCGGCCATCGTTGCCGCATCGCTGTACTGCAAAGCGCGGATGTAAGCGATGATGCGCCACCGATCGTCCACCGGGACTCGCGATGCATAACTCGGCATCGCGCCGAAGCCATTCGTCGCGACATCGAAAAAATGTCCGACCGGCGCCTTTCGTAAGCGATCGATGTGGTACGAAGGCGGCTGTCGAAAACCGCGCCGCGGAATCATTCCCTGCCCGTTACCCAACCGTCCATGGCACGGCGAGCAGAAAATATTGAAGCGTTCCTGACCGCGTTGAATGTCGGCCGTCGTGATCGGAAACGGAAACGCATCCACAGGATTCCCGTTCACCTTCCCCGTGTATCGTGCCGCATCCAGGCGCAGATGACCCCTCGCTACGGTGTCCTCGAGCACCGGCCGGGCCGAACGACCGTCGCCGAAGAAATCCGTAGCCGCAAAGGGTTTGTATTTCGGCTGATTGTGCATGTCCTGACGGCATCCCGCCACTAACATCGCAGCCATCAACGCGGTTCCGAGTTGGATGCTATTTCTCAACTTCAGAAACCTCCACCGGCTGCAATCCGTGCAGGAACTCCCTGGTGGCTTCAACGTTGAACCGCGGGTCCGTTGCCTCAATGCAGAGGAAGAAGCGATCCTGTGATGCCAACTGAAACCGCGGAACGTTGAACACCGGGTGGTACGGCTGTGGCAGGCCGTTCAAGGCGAGCATTCCAATAACTGCCGTGAGTGACGCCAGCAGCACTGTCATCTCGAATGTCGGCGGAATATACGCCGGCCAACTGTAGAACGGCCGTCCGGCGACGTTGAGCGGATATGCGATGCACGTGATCCAGAACATCAGCCCGAATCCGCCAACGCACCCGATGATCCCCCCGAGCAAAACCAGAGTTGAGACGTACGTGCGCCGCGACCCGAGTGCGTCGGGCAAGCCCTCCAGCGGCATCGGCGTGTACGCATCCATGTTGCGGTAACCGTCGGCGTACGCGCGCCGAGTCGCACTGATCAGGTCCTCGGGCGTTGCAAACTCCGCCATCAGACCGTACAGTCCATAACGATCGGTGTATTTAGTCGCCATGCGCCGCCCTATGGTGAACTTCTTCGCGAACCTCGAAGATCGAGATCGCGGGAAGTCCGCGGATAAAGAGGAACATCATAGTCAGGAAAAGCCCGATTGTTCCGAGATACGTGCCGATGTCCCAAATCGTCGGGTAGTACATTCCCCACGACGACGGGACAAAGTCGCGATGCAGGCTGGTAACAACAATGACGAATCGTTCGAGCCACATTCCGAGATTCACGATAAGTGAAATGATCCACACCAGCAGGAAATTCATGCGAATCCGCCGGCTCCACAGTAACTGCGGCAGAGCGATGTTACACGTGATCAACAACCAGTAAGTGACGGCATACGGCCCCATCATTCGGTTCATATACATGAACCGCTCATACTGATTGGCGCTGTACCAGGCCATAAACGCCTCCATACAGTAGCCGTAGGCCACGATGAGGCCGGTACCGAGCATCACTTTCGCCATCGCTTCGATGTGACGAGTGGTGATCAGATCCTCTAAGCCGTACCATTTGCGGAACGGAATCGCCAGGCTCAGCACCATGGCAAACCCGGAGTAAATCGCGCCTGCGACAAAGTACGGTGGAAAGATCGTCGTATGCCACCCGGGTAGTATGCTGATTGCGAAGTCGAAGCTCACAACGGTGTGCACAGAAACGACGAGCGGCGTTGCGAGTCCGGCCAACAGCAGATAAGCCATCTGGTACCGCTGCCAGTGCCGTGCCGAACCGCGCCATCCCATCGCTAGCAGACCGAAAGTCTTTTGGACCCAAGGATTGGTGGCACGGTCCCGCATCGTCCCAAAGTCCGGTATCAGTCCCGTGAACCAGAAGATGAACGAAACCGTGGCGTACGTAGATACTGCGAATACGTCCCAGATCAGCGGACTTCTCGGCTGCGGCCAAAGCCACATCGAGTTCGCGTAAGGCAAGAGCCAGTAAGCAAGCCACGGGCGCCCGAGATGCAGGATCGGGAACATACCCGCCTGGGCCACCGCGAACAGCGTCATCGCTTCTGAGAACCGGTTGATTGAGGTTCGCCAGTCCTGCTTGAGTAACAGCAGAATAGCGGAAATCAACGTGCCCGCGTGGCCAATACCGATCCACCAGACGAAATTGACGATGGCGAATCCCCAACCAATTGGGATATTGATTCCCCAAATGCCGACGCCGCGAATGAACAGCCAGCCAACACACAGAAAGAGAATATTTGCCAGCAGGAACGCCGCAGCGAAGCCGATGAAGAACTGCTTCGGCGTCCGCCGCAGTGGCATGAACACGACATCGCTGATCTTGCGGGTGACAGTATCGTAGGTATGCCCGGGTCCCAGGACATCATCCGGTCCCGGATCGATCGTCGGCGGCATCTCCACCATCGTGGTGCGGTGCCGGCCCAGTTCGTCTTTCTGCAGATCGTCCGAATTCAACAGCTCACCCCTTCTCGATCTCAGGATTCGGATTGCGCACGGTTGCGAGGTATGTCGTTCGCGGTCGTGTATTCAGGTCTTCCAGCAGACTGTAATTTCGCGGCTGTGCCTTCAATTTCGCGATTTTGCTGTTCGGGTCGTTGATATCTCCGAACATGATTGCCTGAGTCGGGCACGCCTGCTGGCATGCAGTAAGAATCTCGCCGTCCAGAATGCGGCGGTCCTCCTTCTCGGATTCAATCTTGGCCGCGTTAATGCGCTGAATGCAGTAAGTGCACTTCTCCATTACGCCGCGGCTGCGTACCGTCACGTCAGGATTTCGAACGCCGTACAAACTCTCGGTGTACCAATCCGAGTACAGATAGAAATTGAACCGCCGGACTTTGTAAGGGCAGTTATTGGAGCAGTAGCGGGTTCCGACACAGCGGTTGTACACCATCTGGTTCAATCCGTCACCGCTGTGTACGGTTGCCGCCACCGGGCATACCAACTCGCACGGGGCCGTTTCGCATTGCATACACGGCACGGGCTGGTGGTAGGTTTCCGGATCTTCGAAATGTCCGTGGTAGTAGCGGTCCACGCGTAACCAGTTCATGTGGCGCCCGCGCGACACCTGGTCCTTCCCGACAATCGGTATGTTGTTCTCGGACCGGCAAGCGACAACACACGCCTGGCACCCTGTACAGGCGTTCAGGTCGATCGTCATGCCCCACTTATAACCGGCATATTCGTACGACGGAAACAGCGTTAGGTTGCGCGGGACCTGCTCCTGCTCTACCTGAGGCTCCTTAAGATACTCGGCGAAGGTCATCACCTTCACCGGTTCCCGCTCTTCCATGGTCTGCGTCTGTTGCGTTACTGCGAAATCGTACGTGTCGCCTGTCTTGCGTAGTTGCACGCCGGCGCCGACCCACGGCGCGTCCGATGTGCGAAGCAGGTAGGCATTGAATCCTATGCCATCGGCGACGGTTCCGATCTGCGTGCGGCCGTAACCGAAATGCACCGTTACCGAATCGTCCGCATGCCCGGGGAGCACCCAAAGCGGGGCTCGGACCCTGCGCCCCTTATATTCGATCTCCACCACATCTTTGGTGTTGAGTCCAAGGCGCTGCGCCGTCGACGGGCTGATCCAGGCTGCGTTGTCCCAGGTCATTTTGTTCTGCGGCTTGGGCATCTCCTGCATCCAGGAATTGTTCGAGAACGCCCCATCCCAGGTCGCAGGGTCGGGGCGGAAAACGATTTCGAGCGTTCCTGCGGGGATGGCGGGCGCCGCGTTCGGCGCGGCGGGAAGGCTCGGCGCCGCAGACAGTTGAGCGGCCGAGTTGGGCACAACCCCATCATTCAAAGTCCGCTGCCACCAGTCCTCGAAATTTCCGGTCCCGGCGTGCGCCTGCCAGTACGACTTGATGACATCGTGCGGCGTCACATTCGTCTGGTTCAGAAGGATCGAAATGATCTGGTGCTCGACCACTCCGCCGTATAGCGGCGCGATGAGTGGCTGAATGATCGTCGTGGTCCCGTCGTAGGCTCGTGTGTCGCTCCAGGCTTCAAGAAAGTGAGCCTGTGGAACGTGCCATTGGCAATACGCCGAAGTTTCATCGAAGAACGAGTTTACGTGCGCCCGCAGCTTCACCTTCTTCAGCGCATCTGCGAAGCCCAGGTCGGTGGGCGCATCATAGACGGGGTTGCATCCGACGATCAACAGCGTCTCTACACGCCCGGCGTTCATATCCGCCACTAACTCGCGAATCGACTGGATATTATCTACGGGACTATAGTCGATCGAATGTGCGTAGTTTACGGTCTTACCGGTATTCCCGAGAGACTGGTTCATCGCATGAGCGAGCGCGTGAACTTCGACCGGTTGGTACTCGCCGGCGATGATCAGGCTGGCGCCGCGATGCGCCTGGAGGTCGCGAACCATAGCGGGGAGCAGCCGGCCGGCGTTCCCCGGAAGGTTGGCGCCCGGCGACGTTGAGGTAACGCCCAAAGCGCGCGCGAGTTCAGCGGCAAAGGCGGGAACTTCGGAAGTACGCAGCCGGATTCGATGATCGGCATTAGTGCCCGTCACCGACGGCGTCCCTTCGGCCACGTACAGGCGAGCTGTTGTGGACTTACCCGCCGTCGCCTGCCGCGCATAAGTCTGATTCGCGGCCCTTCCCTCGGGCCGGTCCTCGGTGGGTTCGTGCTGAAGAAGGCGCTTCTGCTCCTCGGCACTTTGCGCCTGCAACAGTCGTCGCTTTTCCGCATAGTCACGGGCGTAGCGAACCGATCCTGGACCACACCCGAGGAAGTCCGCATCCAACGAAACGATAACGTCCGCCGCTGCGAGGTTGTATACCGGCTGGTAACCGGGGATGCGCATCAGCGGTTCCCACTGGTGCAGCTTCAACTGCGGCATGGCCGCTTGCAGATCCGCCATCATCTTCGACAGGCTCGGAGACGAGAACGGCGCCATCAGGATGCTGAGACCGGCGCCCTGCCGTGTGGCGTGATCGGCGCGCGCGCCCGCGAGCACGGCATTGAAGTTCAGAAAACTGCTGATCTGCCCGTTGCGCGTTACCGTCTGGGCGCGATCCGGATCCCACAGGTTCAGAATTGCGGCCTGCGTAAACCGATCGCTCGCACCGAGACTTGCCGGATGATTCGGGTTTCCTTCCAGCTTTGTCGGCCGTCCCATGTGACTCTCGGCCAGAACGCCGATTGCGCCGCCGGACACCGGACGGGCGGTGGCATAAAAGAGGGGCTTGCCCGGAACAATCTCCTCCGGCTGGCGGACATACGGGACGATCTTTTCCGGAGGCTGTTTGGTGCAGGCGCTCACTCCGGCCAAGGCCAGCGACGCTCCCATGAGCTTCAAAAATGTGCGCCGCTTGGCACTGTCATTCCAGTCGGGCGCCCGTTCGGGGAACTCGTCTTCGATGAATTTCCGAAAATCCTCGGTGCCGGCCAACTCTTCAAGACTGCTCCAGAACGCCGGTCCGCTCCCTGCCGCGAGCCTCTCGCGCAAACGGTCCAGGTCAATGCCGGAGTTTCGCGCGCTTCGCTCGGCGGGCTTCGAGATGTAGTTCCGAATCTGAGTTAGCGATGACACGTCCAACAATCCGTTAGCCTCTGAATCTTGTATTCGGCGACGAGTTTCTGGCCCATTTCCACTTGATTGGCGGGCGTTTCCCAAGTCATGTCGAAAACCTTGTCTCTCGGGCGGACGAACTGCTCCGGATGCCGGTGACAGTTCACGCACCAGTTCATGTAGAGCGTATTGACTTTGTAAGTAAGCGGCATCAGATCGATGCGGCCATGACACGTCGAACAGCCGATGCCCTTGTTCACATGAATGCTGTGGTTGAAATAGACGAAGTCGGGCAGATCGTGCACGCGCGTCCACGCGAGGGACTCACCGGTCCGGAAACTCGCTCGCACCGGCTCCAGCATCGCTGCATTGTTCCAGATCTGCGAGTGACAACTCATGCAGGTTTCGGTGGGCGGTATACCGGCGAAGCTCGAGCTTTCCACCGACGTGTGGCAATAGCGGCAATCGATTCCGTCGTCGGTCACGTGGTGCTTGTGACTGAACGGAACAGGTTGATCGGGGGCCACACCGACATCGGTGATGAAATGCCCTCGGTCGATCGTATAAGCGGCGCCGACCAAACCGCCCACTAAAATCACCGTCGTGATGATACTCACTTTCGCGACGGAATTAGCGCTGCGCGGGAATAGCTGTGCCATCCGAGAGTGCCTATGTGACGCACTCTTTTATACAGTAATTTCACTGAAAGTGCAAAAAATCTTTTGCGGCTGGCGTAAAAGTAACAGAGACTACTTCTTTGGCGTGTAACGTTACTCGGTTTCGGGCTCACTGGAATAAATTAAAAGAGCGGAGAAGGAAGCGTCTACGCCCCCATTCTCCGCTCGGAAGAAACTCCAGATTTCCCGCTTCCCCGAAGGGGACCGGCGAACTCCGCTAGCCTTTAGCCACGCGCGGCTTTCGCAGCCGGCGCGTACTGGTTGATCGCCGCGTACAGCGGCTGCGCCATGGCGGGCGGCCGTACTTTACCCGTCAGGATCTCGGTCTGCGTGGCGCTTGCGCCATAGAGTGCGCGATTATCGTCCTCATCCGGCCTGAGCGTCGAACCCGCTAGCGACACCCCGGCGAAAACGCCGCGCGCGCGCGAGTACGAAAGTATCTTCGCGTGCATGTACGCGTCCGTATCCGCGGAAGTGCTCCGTCCTACTGGACCAGCCATCGCCGCTGCGTCTCCACCGATGGTGAATTTGCTCTGCAGGAGGCTGTCCATCCCCTCTTTATTCATCACGACGAAGACCAGATCCGTCTCACCGGCGCCGATTTGAAGACCGAAGCTTCCGCCTTCGACCCGAATGGCCGAGGGAGCCGACCAACCAACCCCATTGCTGGTGCGGCACACGACAAAGCCCTTCCCGTACTTACCCCCGACAATGAACCCGGCCCGCTTCATGCCGGGAACGATTCCGATACACTGCACGCCCTCGAGTATCTCCTGCGGAATGCCCTTGTCGGGTGCGCTATTGATCTGCTTAAATACTGATGCAGCTTCGTCCATGCGTTTTTGGATGTCGGTTTTCGAATCCGCTGCAAACATCATTCCGCACAGGGCGACAGCCGCCAAGCTGAATCGCATCACCATAAATCTCTCCTCCCCTCATGTATTCGCCTGTCCCTGACGATCTGGGACTGGCGTGTTTTTGAATTTTGGTCAATCAGGCTGCGTTGGCGGCGGGTGTCTCCACCGGTGCGGCGACCCTCGGGGCCGGCTCAGGCACCTTGCGGCCCATGCGCTTGCCTACCGTCCGTCGCGCCCGCAACAGGCGTATACGCACCGCCGTCTCCGTCCATCCCTGTTGCTGCGCGATCTCCTGCACTTTATACCCTTCCAGATAGTGCCGTTGCAGCACCATCCGATCGTTGTGCTTGCAGCACTTCAGTATGCGACGCACATCGATAGCCGCCAGATTGATCTTGGGCGAAGTGGACAGTTCCGGAAGTGTCTGCAGAAGTGGTTCGCGCCGGATGAAACTCCGGTGAATGTTCAACGCGATGCTGTTCATCCAGGTCAGAACCATGTTCGAGTCGCGTAGTTGACCAAGGCGCTCCCATCCCTTGGCCCACGCGGCTTGAGCGGTCTCTTGGGCCGCGTCATAAGAAAGTCCCCGCGAGACGAGGAATCGCACTGTGAGGTTAAAACCTCTCTGATAGGCGTTGCCGTATTCTTCTCTTGTCATTTCTTGCGCACCAGTTCCTCAGTTATTTCTTTCTTCTTTTTGAGCCTCGGGTCGAGGCTTTACGATCGCGCGTCTTACAGGTACCCGAACAGCAGTAGCAGCACAATTACCACGAGGACCACACCGAAAATCCCGCTCGGGTAATATCCCCAGCCCCGGCTGTAAGGCCACGTTGGCAGAGCACCAAACAGCAGAATGATCAAGAACACCAAAAGCAGTAAACCCAGCATGTTGCCTCCTCTTCTTGCTCCAGTTGCCGGATCGGCCTACGTGCGGCGGAACGTCAGGTCGTAGCAAACGAGTAACGTGATCGCTCCCAGAAGCGCCATAAGGAACGCTCCTCCCTGACCCGGTCCGTACAGCCCGATCAAACGGCCCAGATACGCTCCGACCAGCGACCCGGCGATCCCCAAAACAATTGTCACCAGCATGCTTCCACGGTCCCGGCCCGGCAGTAGGATCCTGGCAACAACCCCGGTCACTAAGCCGAACAGAATCAATCCGATTAGTGAGAGCATCGTGCGGTCCACCTACCTTGATTTCCAGTCGACGCATGCGTCGAAAGGAATCGCAACTTTGGGGCCAAGGGCTACATGAACGGTGTAGAAGTACTAAGCGCTTGAAAACACTCGGGTGAGTACGACAGACAGGACGGCTATAGGCGAGTGCAAATATTACCGATCGCCGCAATTCTTGCGCCTTCTGAGAGGGAACAATCCTAGACTGGTCTCAGCGTAGGTAAAAAAGGCTCAACCGCGGCAGGGCGGCTCGCTCCAGGAGTCGCCGGTCGAGATATTGTTTCTCGAGCATGACCAGTTGCTCGGCCGTCATTCTGCTTCGGTACGGGCGAAGTTGCAGGTCCAGGTCGCGGCGGGCGGCGATCAGTTCGTCATCGCTCAATCTCGAGCGTTCCTCGGCGATCAGCTTGTCCTCGAGCGCGGTGAGCGTTTGCTCCAGCGCCTCGAGATCGGCGAAGTAATCTTCGATTGCGCCGGCCATGGTTTCCAACTTCGACGCGAGTTCGTCACGGTCCGCTTTACGCAAGTCCACCGCGTTCTTTCGAAAATAATCACGCACTTCATCCGGAGAAAACGGAGGTGCGGCATCGCCTTTTGAAGGCACGATTTTTCCCGAAAGAATCTGCGCCTCATGCGCCACGGCCTGCGCACAGTACGCGACTGAATTTACCATCTGAGTGCGCGATTTCTTGCTGCGCCATTTGTCGAATGCTGTTTGAATCCCGCGCAGAACGGCTTCGAGCGGCACATCCGCATTTTTCCAGCTTTCGATGAGCGCCCAATCGAGCGGTGACAAAAGAAATAGTCCGGTTCCCCGCGCCCGCTGAAACTGCTCCTCAACTTCAGTGAAATAATTGAAGTAGTTCTTGAATTCCTGGTCGGCGTCGCTCATGACTGGTTTCGCGTCCAGATCAAGCGCAAACCCTCGAGCGTGAGGTGCTCGTCAAAAACCTTGACGTTCCGCGAAGTGCGGAGGATCATGCTTCCCTGCCCGCCCGTCGCAATGGTCTTGGTATCTTTCCCCAGGTCGTCGTAGAGGCGATCGATGATCCCATCGATCAGCCCGATGAAACCATAGTAAAGTCCCGACTGGATCGCGCCCACGGTGTTCGAGCCAATCAGCTTTTCCGGTTCGCGGAAGTCGACCATTGGCAGGCGGGCTGTCCGCGCAAACAAACCGCCGATTGACATTCCGATGCCCGGCGCGATGAGCCCTCCGATGAACTCCCCTTTCGCCGAAACACAATCGAAATTGATCGTAGTTCCGAGATCGATGACGACAGCGGGGCCGCCATACCGATGAAACGCGGCCACCGAATTGACGAGGCGGTCGGCGCCGACCTCGCGCGGATTGTCGTAGCTGATGCCGATACCGAGATCCGTTGAGTGGTTCACAAACAGAGGCTGGCGATGGAAGTAACGGTCCGCCATCGCGGTCAGCGGCTGATCCACCGCCGGCACGACGCTCGAGATGATGACGCCATCGACCGCCGAAAGATCAAGGGAGGAAAGAGAAAACAGACTGCGCATGAGGATGCCCCATTCATCCGCCGTCTGTTCGTGAATCGTGCGCAACCGCCAGTGCCCGATCAGGTCGGAGCCGCGGAATGCGCCGATCGTAATGTTTGTGTTCCCGACGTCCAGTGCTAGCAACATGGCTAAAACTCCGCGGGCCGGACTCCACCCGCGACAATGATCTCCTCGCCGCCGTCGTCGCGCCGCAGCCGCAGGTAGCCCAACGGCGTCAAGCCCGCGGTAACTCCCGCAACTGTTCCATCCGGGAGATCCACTTGCACGCGCCGCCCGCAGGCGTAACTGGATGCGTGAGTGTAAAGGCTGAAGATGGCCTCCCGCCCACGTTCAATCAGCAGTTCACAATTCCGATCGATACATTCGAGAACCGATACCAGGAGCGCTTCGCGCGACTGTGGTTTGCCTGATTCGATCATCAGCGAAGTCGCGATGCCGGCTACATCAGGCGGGAACTCCCCCTGATTCACGTTGATTCCAATTCCTGAAACGATCGCCTTGCCATGCAGTTGGGTCAGGATACCGGCACATTTTCGGTGACCGATCACCAAGTCGTTCGGCCAACGTAGATCGCACTGGATTCCGGCCGTCTGCTGAATGGCCTCCCATACCGCCAGCCCCAGGGCGAATGTAACCACCGGAATATCGGCGCCTTCGATCGCCAGACGCAGCACAATTGTGAAGTACAGCCCGTCATCCCGCCGGCTGTGCCAAGTTCGCCCGAACCGCCCTTGTCCCGCGGTCTGCTCATCGGCCCCCACGACGGTACCCGACGGCGCGCCTTCCTCCGCCAGTCGAATTCCCTCGTGCATCGTCGAGTCGATTAACGTGTTCCAGAAAATCGTACGGGCCGGCAGCGCCTGACGAATCTCGTCAAGGTTCAAGGGCACGGCGTGATCCGCAGGTTGAGGTCTACAGCCGTCGCCGAGTGGGTGATCGCACCTACTGAGATGAAGTCCGCTCCGGTTGCAGCGTAGTCGCGGACGGTGGCGAGTGTGATGCCCCCCGAGAGTTCGATGGTCGCGCGTCCACCGATGAAACGAATCTCCTCGGCGGCCCGTGCCGGAGTCATGTTGTCGAGCAACAACTGCGTGACGCCCAGCGAAAGCGCCTCCTCGATCTCCGCTCGCGTGCGCACTTCCAACTCGACCGGGAGTTCCTCGTCCAGGTTCGCTCGGACGGCTTCGATCGCAGGACGAACGCCTCCCGCGATCGCCAAATGGTTGTTCTTTAAGAGGACCGCATCGAACAACCCCAGCCTGTGATTCGTAACGCCGCCCGCAGCCGCGGCCATCTTCTCCAGGCGCCGGAGCCCCGGCGTGGTCTTCCGGGTATCGAGAATACGGCAACGCGTTCCCGCAACCGCATCGACGTATTTGCGCGCTAACGTGGCAATCCCGCTCAAGCGTTGCAGGAAATTCAACGCCACTCGTTCACGAGTCAACAGTTCGCGCGCAGTGCCGCGGATAATCGCGACGACTTCGCCTTCCTTCACTTGATCTCCGGAGGACTTCATCCGCTTGACGTCGTTGAACATGAGGTGCAGAAGTTCAACGCCCGCCACCACCATATCCTCTCGAGCAATGAACTTGCCTTCGGCCCTCAATCCTTCGGGTACAGAGGAATCCGTGGTGACATCGCCGGTTCCGATATCTTCGTAAAGAGCGCGGTCCACTGCATCGACCACTTCCTGGTGGTGAATGTCGAAGATCATCCGCCGAGCGCCTCGAGCGTCGCGCGATTCTTTGCCAGTTGTGCCTGGTATTCAGCCATTTTTGTGCGAATTTGCGTTATCACCTTCTCCGGCGCTTTCCGCATGAACTCCTCGTTTTGGAGTTGCCGCTCCGAGTTCGCGATGAGTTTCAAAAGCTGATCGTTTTCCTTTTTGAGCTTCGCCAGAAGCGCTGCCGTATCGGCTTCGGGCAGGTGCAAAATCAAATCGAATTCCGGGGTCGAGCGCACTGCGCCGTGCAGCCCCGGTGCCGCACCTTCGTGCAATTCGAGCTTCACATTGGCCAGTTTTTCAATCGCATGCTGCTCGGCACGCGCCACTTCGAACGCCGCCCGGCGCGCGTAGACGGTCGCGCCGAATGCAGCGGTGTTGCCCGGCAACAGTTCCGCGCGAAGCGTGCGGGCGGAAGTAATCATCCGCTGCAGTAACGCCATCGCCTCGTCGGCTTTTTCGCACGGTGCCTCGGGGCCGGAGGCCGGATAACACGATAAAGCGATCGAAACCGGATTGGCTTCGTTTCGTAATCGCTGCCATAATTCCTCCGTGATGAACGGCATCACCGGGTGCAGCAGCCGCATCGCATTTTCGAAGGTGAAAAGCAGGTCGCGCCAGTCGTCATTCAGCCCCGAGCCATCGCGCAACCGCAGTTTTTTCAACTCGATATACCAGTCGCAGAATTCATCCCAAATAAAGTGGTAGATCGCGTCCGCGGCTTCGTGGTACCGGTGGTGCTTGAGGGCGGAATTCATGGTGCGGGCACACGCCAGCAACCGGTTATGAATCCAGCGATCTTCGAGTTGCGTCAGCGCGGGCGCCTCCGGGATCACCGGTTCGACCCCCGAGGCGTCCATCTTCATGAAGATGAATCGCGCCGCGTTCCAAATTTTATTCGCAAACGCTCGCGAAGCGTCCATTCGCTCCGGAGTGAACGCGATATCCATGCCGCTCGCCGCGCCCAGCACCAGCGACAGCCGCACCGCATCCGTACCGTACTGCTCATTAACGGTCAGCGGATCGACGACGTTGCCCTTCGTCTTCGACATCTTTTGACGGTCGGCATCGCGCACCAGCCCATGCAGGTGAACCTGTCGGAACGGCACTTCACCGGTCATCTCCAGACCCAAGACGATCATTCTCGCCACCCAAAAGAACAGGATGTCGAAGCCCGTCACCATCAGCGAGGTTGGATAGAATGTCTTGAGATCCTCGGTTTCATCCGGCCAGCCCAAGGTGGAGAAGGGCCACAATCCCGAACTGAACCAGGTGTCGAGAACATCCGTCTCCTGGCGCAGATTCGTTGAGCCGCAGCCCGTGCATCTCTGCGGATCTTCACGCCCCACCGTGATAGTGTGGCAATCGTCGCAATACCAGGCTGGGATGCGATGCCCCCACCACAGTTGCCGCGAGATGCACCAGTCGCGGATGTTGTCCATCCATTGGTGGTAGGTGTTCACCCAGTTCGCTGGAACAAATTCAATACGCCCGTCATCCACCGCCTCGATTGCAGGCTTCGCCAGCGGCTTCATTTTCACGAACCATTGGGTGGAAACCAGCGGTTCAACCGGCGTCTTGCACCGGTCGCACACCGCCAGACTCAGCGGGTAGGGTTCCACCTTTGCCAGCAGCCCGAGTTTGTCGAGTTCCGCCACCACCTGTTTACGCGCTTCGAAACGATCCAAGCCGGCGAACCGGCCAGCGGCGTTCGTCATCGTCGCCGTCTCGTCGATTACTTTTACGAATGGCAGGTTGTGCCGCTTCCCTGCCTCGAAGTCGTTCATGTCGTGCGCCGGTGTCACTTTCACGACGCCGGTGCCGAACTTGGGGTCGGCAACCTCATCGGCTATCACCGGGATCTCGCGGTCCATGAGCGGCAGAGTTACCGTCTTCCCGTGCAAATCCTGATAGCGTTCATCCTTCGGGTTCACGGCTACTGCCGTATCCCCGAGCATCGTTTCCGGCCGGGTGGTTGCGACAATCAGGTAGCGGGATGGATGGGCCGTCACTGGATAGCGAACGTGCCACAGGCTGCCTTCCACTTCCTTGTGAACCGTCTCCAGGTCTGAAATTGCGGTGTGACATCGCGGGCACCAGTTCACCATGTATTCGCCGCGATAGATGAGGCCCTTCTCGTAGAGCCGGACGAAGGCTTCGCGCACTGCCCGGGACAACCCGGGATCCATCGTGAACCGCTCGCGGCTCCAGTCGCAGCTCGATCCGAGCCGTCTCATCTGGTCGTCGATCCGCTTCTGGTAGATCGCTTTCCATTCCCAGACCTTCTCGATAAACTTCTCGCGTCCGAGTTGAAGCCGCGTGATCCCTTCCTTCGCGAGTTCGCGTTCAACCACCATTTGCGTCGCGATTCCGGCGTGATCGGTGCCGGGAACCCACAGCGTGTTGTCTCCGAGCATGCGATGCCAGCGCACCGCCATGTCGATCAGTGAATGATCGAGCATGTGGCCCATATGCAGCGAGCCGGTTACGTTCGGGGGCGGGATTACCAATGAAAAGCGCGGTCCCGGCTTCGGGACCGCGTGAAAGATTCCAGATTCGATCCACCATTCCGCCCAACGCGGCTCGAAACGCTGAGGCTCGTACACTTTGTCGATCTGATGCATGAGAACCTCTATTTTATCGGACCAGTCAACCTGACCCTAGAAAAGTAAGAAAAGTATGCGTGGGTTGACGCGGACGGTGCCGCGACATAAGATAGCGAAACAATTGATTCGATTTTGATTGAAATTCCGTTATGTTGCGTACGGAGTTTGAGAGTGACGGAGACACACAACTACTCTCTTTATCGGTACTCTGCTTCTGCGTCCCATCCGGGTCCTTGTGGTGGCGACAGAGACTGCTGTATCGGACCGGACTCATCGCGTTGAGGAATGATGCAATCTCGCCTGGCGTACGTCGTCCTGCAACTCGCGCTCGTTCTGTGCCTGTCGTTACTTCTCGCCGCGCTTTATCGCCGATCGAAACGGCACCCTGTCTTGTGGTATTGGGCGCTGTACTGGCTGGCGCAAGTGCCCTCTTATGTCGCCGTAATTTTCTACATTGTCCCGAACGCCGCCGATCCGACATCGATCCCGTTCGCGACACGGGTGATTCTGCTGCTCTCTTTGTCGTTCCAGCCGGTACCCATTATCGCGGCTGCCATTTGCCTGAGATGGAAAGCGCCGGGAACGCGGTTCACATTCGGGCTTTGGCTCGCTAGCCTCGCGATCCTCGGCGCATTCCGTGTCGGTACTGCAAACACGCTCTCGGCTCATGGCAGTGTCGTGCTAGGGCGCGACGTGCTGACTACGATAGCCCTCATCGCATTTGCCTGGGAACTCGTCCGCGGATGGCGCCCGGCGACTGGCCTCGGATGGTCGCTCACTATCGCATTCTGTATCGGCTACGGCGCGCACCAAGTACTGCAAGCGCTCGCTCAATTCGACATTGGCCCATACGCGACGCCGGGGTCGGCCACCTCCAACCTGGTTGGCAGCCTCTTGCAATTGAGCACCGCATTCGGAATCGTCCTTGCGGTAGTGGAGGACTCCGCCAACGTCGCCAACCAGGCCCGAGAGTCGGACCGCCGTTTCAGGTCCTTGATGGAGGCGGTGCAACTGTGCGGGTTTATGCTGGACACGCTCGGCCGCATCACGTTCATCAACGATTACTATCTCAACCTGACGGGCTGGAACCGCGCCGAGGTTCTCGGCAAGGACTACTTCGACCTGTTCGTACACGAGTCTCGGCGCGAAGTGCAACGCGAAATTTGGGCGAGGGCGCTAAACGGCGAGAACCTCGCACTGCATGTCGAGTGTGTGAACCGGATACGAAACGGCGGCGAGCGGACCGTGCAGTGGACCAACACCGTGCTTCGGGACCCCGGCGGCGCCGCATTAGGCACCGCCAGCCTGGGCCTGGATGTCACCCAACAGCGTTTGATCGAAGAACAATACCGCCAGTCGCAGAAGATGGAGAGCATCGGCCGTCTTGCTGGAGGAGTGGCGCACGATTTCAATAACCACCTGACCGTTATCAATGGTTATTGCGACCTGATCCTGACGCGGCTTCGGCAGGACGATCCTGCCCGCCATGCGATCAGTGAAGTTCGCAATGCCGGGCAGCGCGCCGCCGATCTCACCCGTCAATTGCTGGCCTTCAGCCGCCGCCAGGTGCTGGAACCGCGGGCCGTGTCGATGGAGGACGTGACGCGGGGCCTCGAATCGATGCTCCGCAGGCTTCTGCGCGAAGAGATTGAAATGACGACGGACCTGCGCGCCGGTTCGAGTCTCGTCTTCGCCGACCGCGGGCAGATGGAGCAGGTGCTCACGAACCTTGTAGTGAATGCCCGCGATGCGATCGAGGGCCCGGGCAAAATTTGCATCGAAGTTGCCATTGAAGAGGTTGCTGCCGCCGATTCGAATCAGCAAAGCGAGATCAAACCCGGTGCCTATGTTGTGCTTGCCGTCAGCGACACGGGCCATGGGATGGACGCTGCCACCGTAGCGGCGATCTTCGAGCCTTTCTTCACCACCAAAGCAGTAGATCGCGGTACCGGCTTGGGTCTGTCGATGGTGCATGGTATCGTTCGCCAGAGCGGCGGTTGGATTCGCGTCTTCAGCGAACCGGGCAGGGGAACGACGTTCAAGATTTACCTACCGCGTCTCGCAGACGCCTCTCCAACGGCCGCCGCGCCAGCCGTGCCGCCGTTCGCAAAGGGTGGAAAAGAGTCGGTGCTGGTGGTGGAGGATCGGGACGAGGTGCGCGGACTCGCCGTATCGATTTTGAGGGACGCCGGGTACTCCGTCGTCGAGGCCTCGGACGGCCCGTCGGCATTGGAACTGATCGCAAAAGGCGCGCCGGCCATCGATCTTCTCGTAACGGACGCCGTAATGCCGCGGATGACCGGCCAGGAGTTGGCGCGGAAACTGCGGGAAATTCGACCCACCATTCGCGTGCTGTGTATCTCCGGATACACGCCGAAGCCTTTCGCGGATCCCACGATGGCGGGAACGGCGGCTGTTTATCTCCCAAAGCCGTTCACCCCCGATCAACTTCTGCAAAAAGTTCGATGGACGCTCGATCAGCAAGCCGGCTCCAGTTCGGCAGCCTGACGGCCCTTTACTGCAAATCCGCTTGAACGTTCTTAGTGGAGTTTCGTATTTCTCATTGAGGTGTTCGCGAGACCCCGGCGGCGTGTCGCCCCCGATTCCCGCGTCCGGCTCCAATGCGCAATCTTCTCTCCGACCTTCGATACGCCCTTCGCTCTCTTAACAATGCACCTGGGTTCGCTGCCGCGACCGTCCTCACCGTGGCCCTCGGCATCGGCGTGAACACGGCCATGTTCAGCGTCGTCAACACGGTGCTGCTACGGCCACTGCCCTATCGCGATCCAGGCCGCATCATCACGATGTATGAAACCGAGCCCGAACTTCCGAAAGCTCCGGTTACCGGCCCCGACCTGATCGACTGGCGCGAGCGCTCCCGCAGCTTTGAACACATTGCCAGCCTCACCCCGAGCTTTGTGGTCCTGACCGGCGGCGATCGCGCTGAACGCCTGCCGGTTCTTTCGATAACGACGGACTTCTTCGAGACCATCGGCGTACAACCATCCCTCGGTCGAGCATTTACAAGCGAAGAGGGTCAGAAGGGCCGCGACAACGTAATCATCCTGAGCGACGAACTTTTCCAGCGACGGTTTGGCGGCGACCGCTCAGTAATCGGCCGCACTATCCGTGTCGACGGCGCTCCAGTCGTGGTGGTCGGTGTGATGCCCGCTGGCTTTAGCTTCCAATTTCGGTGGAAATTTCCGAATCTCGCGTGGACCCCTATGGTCCTCGAGAAGAATGAGAATCGCCGCGGCAGCCACGACCGTCTGGCCATCGGTCGTCTCAAATCCGACGTAACTCTGGATCAGGCGCAGAGGGAAATGTCGGGCATTGCCGCCCAACTCGAACGCGAGCACCCGGCCTCCAATGGAAAAATCGGCGCCAGGCTCGTGCCTTTGCAAGTCGACAACACCGGCAATGTGCGCGAAATCATGTTGGCCTTGCTGGGCGCGGTGGGCTTCGTGCTGCTGATCGCTTGCGCCAATGTGTCGAACCTGCTGCTGGCACGCGGAATCGCCCGGCGTCAGGAACTCGCAATTCGCGCGGCAATGGGCGCGGGTAGGTGGCGCATCGTCCAGCAGTTATTGACGGAATCCGTCGTCGTTGCGGTGATGGGAGGCATCCTGGGCCTCGCGCTCGCATTCGGCGGAGTGGCGGCCCTCCGTCATGTCGAATCTCTGAACATATCCCGGCTCAGCGATTTGACTGTCGATCGTACTGTCCTGCTTTTCTCGACTTTGATTACCGTTGGCGCAGGCCTGCTGTTCGGGCTCGCCCCGGCCCTACTGCAAGCCCGGCGGGACCTGCATACCGAGATCCGCCAGTCAACGGAACGGACCGTCGCCGGCAGCGGCCGTGCGTCGATTCTGCGATCCGTGCTGGTTGCTTCCGAATTGAGCGTGGCGGTCGTATTGTTGATCGGCGCGGGTCTGATGATCCGCAGCGTCAACCGCCTGCTCGGGACACCGCTCGGTTTCCGCCCGGCCGGCGTGATAACCGCTCAAATTTCCCTTCCGGAAAAACAATACGACACCGACCAGAAGACCGAAGCCTTTGTGCGTGCGCTCCTCGATCGAACCCGTGCAATACCCGGCGTGACCTCCGCGAGCGTGGCAAACAAGATTCCGCTGAAAGGCGGACAGAATGGCACCATGGTCGTTGAAGGCCAGTCCTGGGGCAGCGCCCAGATGGAGGGACCGCTCGTCGAGAGCAGCAGCGTCTATCCGGGATTCTTCAAAGCGATGGGAATCCCCGTACGGATGGGCCGCGTCTTCAGCGATTCCGATCTTCGGAAAGACTTCACGGGGCTGGTGGTAAACGAGACCTTCGTGCGCGTGATGCTCAAGAACCAAAATCCATTGGGAAAGCGCGTAAGTTACGACAAGAATCCGCCGCACTGGCATGAGATTATCGGCGTAGTCGCCGATACCCGTCAACATGGACTCACGGTAGCGGCCTTGCCAGAAGCTTACAATCTATCCGCATCGCAATACCTCACGCTGGTGGCGCACACGGACCTCGATCCCGCGGCACTCGTATCGGCGCTGCGGAACGCAGTCAGTTCGGTCGATCGCGACATACCGCTCGCTGATGTGCACACGATGCAGGACATCGTGAATGAATCCTCGGCGGGCAATCGAACCTATATGGGTTTGATCACTTCATTCGCGGGCATCGCAATGGTGCTGGCTTCAATCGGCATCTACGGAGTGATCGCGTTCGCGATGTCGCAAAGGCGCCATGAAATCGGAATCCGAATGGCTCTAGGCGCTACGCGCATGAACGTGATCGCGATGGCATTGGGCGGCGCTGGCAAATTGATCGTGGCCGGCATTGCCGTAGGCATCGGAGGCGCATTTCTGTTGACTCAATATCTGAAGACGCTGCTGTACGAGGTGAGTCCGCTCGATCCGATTACGTTTGTATCTGTGCCCTTATTGCTGGCAGCAGTTGCGCTCATTGCGAGTTTCATCCCGTCGGTCCGCGCGAGTGGTCTCGAACCAATCCGTGCGCTGCGGCACGAATGATCGTTGCTCGATAGCAGATCCACTGCGCACGGGCGCATAATAGACAAGGTGTGGGCCGCCGGGCATAGCCCGGTTTTCCAGGTGCCCCGTGCGTCCACATCTTGGTAGGACCTGAATTCTTGGGAGAAAAGCAGGACAACGTTGGTCTCGGATCGAGGTTGATCGGGTACGGAACAGGTTTAGCTGCTCTAGGCGCGGCCGCGGCGATCCACTTCACCTGCCTGCACACAGTTGGAATCACCGGGGCGGGCGTATTCTTTGTTTACCTGCTTTCCGTGCTGGCCGCTGCGTGGTGCGGTTACGGGCCGGGGGCCCTGGTCCTGATCCTGGCTCTCACTGTTCTGCCGTACCTTTACAATCCCAAGTTCTCGCCAAAGAACCTCGACAAGACCGGCGTCCTTGCCTTGATCTTTCTTTGGCTTGTCACGAGTTACATCTCGGCAAGCCGGAAGAGAAGGGAGTTAGTTCTTCGCGACGCGAACAGCACGCTCGATGCCCGCATGCGGGAACAGACTGCGGTCCTGGAGCAGCGTCTGACGGAACTCGAGATACTGTATGCGCAAGTCCCGCTTGGGCTCGGATTCTTGAACAGCGATCTGCGATTCCTCCGCGCTAACGATCATCTCGCGGCAATGAACGGAATCCCCACTGAGGCGCACATCGGGCGCCGCTTCGGCGAACTCGTTCCGAAAGACCTCGCGGATCCGCTTGAACAGCAATTTCAGCATCTCCTCGAAACTGGCGCGGCGTTGGTGGCGTTCGAAGTTCACGGTCCATCCCCGAAACAGGCGGACATCGAAGTCGATTGGATGGTCCGCTGTTGCCCGGTTCACTCGCCGGATGGAAGTGTTGCGGGACTTCAAATCGTCATTCGCGATATCACGGACCAGAAGCGTGCCGAATCCACCCTGCGCGAATCGAACGAACAATTGCGCCGGTTGAACGCGGAACTCGAGCAGTTCGCCTTCGTCGCAGCCCACGACCTTCAGGAACCGCTGCGTACCATCAACATTTATACCGAATTGCTGCTACGGCTGAACAGTCCGCAGAACCGCGAAACGACACAGTACGCGGCATATGTTTCCGAAGCTGTAGAGCGCATGCGGCGTTTGATCGGCGATCTTGTCACCTACTCGAAAGTCGTACACCAGGACGAAGACCATGCAGGCTCTGCCGACCTCAACATCTGTTTCGAGAACGCGCTGGCGGCGGTACAACCAGAGTTGTCGCAGACCGGGTCGTACATAACGCGCGAGCGCCTTCCAGTAGTAAAGGCCGATCCGGGCCAGATTCAACAGGTGTTCCACAACCTGCTATCGAACGCGATCAAGTACCGCAAGCCCGGCGAAGCGGTACGGCTCGACATTGGCGCTTGCCACGTTGACGGCGAATGGGTCGTCAGCATTCGCGATCAAGGCATTGGGTTCGATTCGCGATATAGCGAAAGAATTTTCGGATTGTTCAAGCGCCTTCACGGAGCACAACAGATCCCCGGCACCGGTTTAGGGCTGGCGATCTCGCGGCGTATCGTCGAACGTTCGGGAGGCCGTTTATGGGCGGAATCGCAATCCGGCGCGGGCGCGACTTTCTATATCGCGTTGAAAGCTGCCGGCAAGGGAACGCCGGATCAATCCGGCGATGGGCAGGCCAACGGCGCGGCGGTATAGCGAGTGTAGATGATCGGGGCGGACAGCATGATGTGCCCGCCCAAATCCGGGCCTGGCTGTTAACCCATTCGCTTCGCTGCGGAGTCCCAGAACAACGGCTTTTTCTGGAAATACGATTCGTTCGCCATGTGGCACGCGATTGCAGCGTGGTTGCCGAATACCGCGTCTTCCGCAACCGGCTTCCGCGATTTCACGGCACGGAAGAAGTTCCAGAGGTGCGGGCGAACATCGTCCCAATCGTCGCCTTGATACACTGTGGCGTCGTGCAGAGGCTCATGGCCGGGCTCGATGTAGTGTTCCGCATACCACTGCTTGTAGTACTGTTCCCGCATCTTGGCCGGGAACCCGCCGGAATAGTAACTCGGGGAGGTGTCCACACCCGCTTGCGGCGAATATCGCAACTCGCCGCCGGTCGCCTCCATCACTCCTTTGGGACCGAGGAACCGCGCAACCTCCGGAGTTTCGCTCCCCAGATTCAGGCGGACATAGACCGGTATGCCGTGATAATCGAAAAGGACGGTGTGTGTGTCGGGCATATTGCGCCCGTCTTTCCACCGGAAGATTCCGCCGAGCGCGGACGCGGACCGCGGCGGTTCGTTCCAGCCGAGCGTGTATAGCATACCGCTGAGCAGGTGGACCATCAGATCGCCGCCGACACCCGTTCCGTACTCTTTCCAGCAGCGCCAGCGGGCAAACCGGATCGGATTAAAAGGGATCTTCGGCGCATCGTTCAGCCACGTATCCCAATCGAGATTCTGAGGCGAAAGGTCGGGAGGCGGTGGATACTGCCATGCGCCGGTAGGACTGTTCCGTCCCATCGACAACTCCACCAACTCGACGTCGCCGATGGCGCCGCTTTTGTACATCTCCCGGGCCTTCGCGCACAGAACGGAACTGACACGCTGCGAGCCGATCTGCACGATGCGGTTGTTCTTCTGCATCGCTTCCACCATGTGGAATCCCTGCTCGGCCGTGTGCGACATCGGCTTTTCGCAGTAGATGTCCTTACCGGCATTGCAGGCATCGACAACTACGCGCATGTGCCAGTGGTCCGGTACGGCGGCGATCAGGCAATCGATATCCTTACGATCGAGCAATTCCTTGTAGTGCCGCGTCACCGGCAGGTTCGGATTGCCGGTGATCTCCTTGGCCAAGGTATGCCGGCCATCATAGAGGTCCGCTGCACCGACGCATTCGACTCCAGGGAGAGTCAATGCGGCGGGCAACAGACCCGAACCTTGCATGCCAATACCGATGATGCCTAGCCGCACGCGCTCGCTAGGCGGCACCGACCGGGCGTTGCCGGCGGGCGTGTCTTGTGCCAGCAGCATGGATTTTGCGGCGGCGACGGTGCCGGCGGCGGCCGCGCTGCCTCTCAGAAACTGTCGACGGGGAAATGAGTGGTTCACGGCTATGTTCCTTCAGAGAATGATTTGTTCGGTGCTGAAAAGCGCTCCTGTTGCGATTGTAAGCCCGGCGAGCGGAAAATAACGCAAACTTCGCGCGCGATCTTCCGTATTACTAGTTGAGACGCTGCGCCAAGGGCCGCGCGTACTCTCTACACCGAAATGTCACCACTGGGAATTCAACCGAAACACGTGCTTCGCCGGCTCACTCGCTCGCCGATGTTCACGGGCCTCACACTGCTGACGCTCGCAGTCGGCATTGGAGCAAACGCCGCGATATTCAGCGTGCTTAACGGGGTCCTGCTTAAACCGCTCCCTTATCCCGAACCGGAGCGCCTGGTGAGCATCTGGCAAACCGCGCCTGGACTTAGTATGGGCGAAATCAACACCTCGCCCGCCACTTACTTCACCTACCGCGAGGAGAGTAAGACATTTAAGGATGTCGGTATCTGGCGCAACGATTCCGTGAGCGTCACCGGCCTCGCGGAACCCGAACAGATCCGCGCGCTGATGGTCAGCGATGGCGTCTTGCCCATCGTTGGAGTTCAGCCGATTCGCGGCCGCTGGTTCACGCGCCAGAACGACTCGCCCGGAACCGCACGCACCATGATGGTCAGCTACGGCTACTGGGAACGGCGCCTCGGCGGCGATCCTTCGGTGATCGGAAAGCGCATCGTCGTGGATGGCGAACCTCGCGAAGTGATCGGTGTCATGCCGCGCGACTTCCGTTTCATGGACTCGCGCGCCGAGGTGATCCTCCCTCTTCGGCTCAACCGCAACGAAGTTTTCATTGGTAACTTCAGCTATCAATCCATCGCGCGCCTGAAGCCCGGCGCTACGATCTCGCAGGCCAATGCCGACGTCGCGCGTATGCTTCCGATGATGACCTCGAAATTCCGGCCGGCTCCGGGAATGAGCCCCAAGATGTTGGAAGACGCGAAACTCGGCCCGGACGTGCGGCCCTTGAAGAAGGATGTCGTGGGCGATATCGGCAAGGTGCTGTGGATCCTCATGGGCACGGTCGCAATCGTCTTGTTCATCGCCTGCGCAAACGTTGCGAATCTGCTGCTGGTACGGGCAGAGGGGCGGCGGCATGAACTCGCGATCCGTGCAGCGCTCGGAGCGGGGTGGGGCCAGATCGCCAAGGAACTGCTCTTCGAGAGTGTCGCGCTGGGAGTGGTGGGCGGGGCGCTGGGACTCGGCGTGGCCTACGCGGCGATCCGCGCGCTCGTCGCACTGGCGCCCGCGAATTTGCCGCGGCTCGAACAGGTCACCATCGATGGTCCGGTGCTGCTGTTTACGGTCGCTGTGTCGGTGATCTCCGGCCTGTTGTTCGGGTTCATTCCCGTATTTAAGTATGCGGGCCCGCAGGTCGGTCTGGCCCTTCGCGATGGAAGCCGTTCCGTGAGCGAGGGCCGCGAACGGCATCGCGCGCGCAGCGTCCTGGTGGTGGTACAGGTGGCGCTGGCCCTAGTGCTGTTGATCAGTTCGGGACTGATGATCCGAACTCTCCAGGCGCTTCGGGACGTGAAGCCTGGATTCACGGACCCGGACGACGTCCTCACGATGCAGATCTCGCTTACCGGAACTCAAGCGCCGAAGCATGAGCAGGTAGTACGCATCGATCAGCAGATCCTCCAGAAGATCACCGCGCTTCCGGGTGTCGGTTCCGCAGCGCTTACAAACTCCGTTACGATGGACGGCAACAACGACAACGATCCGATCTTCGTCGAAGACCATCCGTACGACGAGTCGAGGATTCCCCCGATCCGGCGATTCAAGTTCATCGCTCCAGGCTACTTCGCAACGATTGGGAACCCGCTACTCGCCGGCCGCGACCTCACCTGGATGGACATCTACGACAAGCGCAACGTTGTCCTGGTTTCAGATAACTTCGCACGCGAGTATTGGGGCAACCCGTCCGCTGCCCTAGGCAAACGGATTCGCGAGAATCCGAAGGCGCCGTGGCGCGAAATCGTCGGCGTGACGGGGAACGAGTACGACAACGGTGTCGATGCCAAACCGCCGGCCGTGGTCTACTGGCCGATGATGGTCCGCGATTTTTGGGGCCAGGAAGTATCGGTCCAGTACTCGATGTGTATCGTCATCCGCAGCCCACGCGCGGCCACGTCGAGTTTTCTCAAGGAAGTGCAGCAAGCGGTCTGGTCGATTCAGCCGGATCTTCCGATTGCGAATGTGCGAACGCTCCGCGAGATCTACGATCGCTCGATGGCGCGGACTTCGTTCACACTCGTGATGCTCGCGCTCGCCGGCGGAATGGCTCTGCTGCTTGGAGTGGTAGGGATCTACGGTGTCATCTCTTACTCGGTGTCGCAGCGCACGCGCGAGATCGGAATCCGCATGGCGCTCGGCGCTCCGCAACAGCAGGTGCGGCAGATGTTCGTGCAGCACGGATTGCTGCTTACAGGGATCGGGCTCATGTTTGGAATCGCCGCCGCGCTCGCGCTGACACGGCTGATGTCCACACTGCTGTTCGGGGTTAGCGCTATGGATCCGGTCACTTACTTTGCCGTGTCGGGTGTCCTCGCGCTCGCGGCCCTGGTTGCCAGTTACGTGCCCGCCCGGCGGGCCACCGTCATCGATCCAGTGGAGGCGCTGCGAGCCGAGTAGCCGCTGCGCCGCTCCGGATAACATAGGAGCGATGCGTCTTTTTCTCCCGTCAGCATTGCTCCTATTGATCCCGGCAGTCTTTGCGCAGAGCCCCGCTGCGGTATCGCCCTCCGATGTCGAGGCGGTCGTGACCACCGATTTGGGTTCGTTCCGTATTTTATTTGCCCCCGCCAACGCGCCCAAGCATGTGGAGCAGTTCCTTCAGTTGGCGCAAAGAGGATATTACGACGGCAGCGCGTTCTTTCGTGTTGTCCCCAACGGAATCATCCAAGGCGGCGATCCGCTGTTGAAGGATCCAAAGACGCCGAAGAATCTGTGGGGCTCCGGCGGCCTGAGCCTGCTTGCGGCGGAGATCAGCGACCTGAAACACGAACGAGGTACAGTATCCACTGTCCACATCCCGAACAAGCCGGACAGCGACGGCAGCCAGTTCTTCATCTGCGTTTCACCGCAACCCGCGCTCGACGGTCAGTACTCCGCTTTCGGCAAAGTCGTCGAAGGAATCGATGTCGTCGAGAAGATCTCGAAGGTCCCGGCGGGCGAAGGCGGCATCACCGAAGCGCCTGTTCGAATCATCAAAATCGAATTCGAGAAGAGGAAGACCGAGCCGTTCGCCGGCGCGGCCGTCGATCAACTACACCGGACCGTGACGATGAAGACTACGCTCGGTACGCTCAAGATCAAAATGGAACCGGATTGGGCGCCGAATCACGTCCGCAATTTCCTGAAATTAGTGCAGACCGGATGGTACAACGGCACGGCTTTCCATCGCCTGGTAAGGGGATTCGTCGTGCAGGGCGGGATGGGCTACACGCGAGCGTCGGGTCCCGATCACCCGGCCGACCGGTGGGTGCGTCTGTTGAAAGGGGAGTTCCGGAGAGACATCCTGCACGTGCGCGGAATTATATCCATGGCACGAGCCGACGATCCCGACTCTGCGTCCACATCGTTCTTCCTGATGCTGGGCCCGGCACCGCATCTCGACGGCCAGTATTCGGCTTTCGGAAAGATCGTCGAAGGATTGGAGATTCTCGATGCGTTCGAGAAAGAGGAAGTGGACGGCGAAGCGCCGAAACGCCGCCTGGAGATCATCGAAGCGACGATAGATCCGCTTTAGTCACGGGTGTGGAACGGTTTTCCGGACTCGCGTTTTTATGGGGTGTAACCTCGCGACCCCGCGTCGTTCGCGATCGCGGCGCTCTCGCTGGCGGTAGCCGGAGTGCGGCATCGTGGAATTTCCGCGCGAAGAGCGGTTCGGCGGATCCGATGACAATTCTGCGCAGCAAATAGCCGCCGGAACCGGCGCTCACCGTTTTACTCGCGGGGCACGCAGGCCACTTACGGTGCGAAACCCGATCGAGACGGTCGAGCACGTCCTGTGCATCCGCAAAACCACAGTCGATGTCGCACCTCGATACTCAGTTCTCCTTAGTCTTGCTCTTGCAGACGAGGCTGGCTCGCCTGAGCATTCACGATGGTAAACTGCACCGTAGAACTTGTGGCGTGTTCTGCCGTCGCAACGTCCGTTTCCGACCGTCGTGGACCAGCGCACAAAGCTTTCGGCACAACAAAAACGGTGGCAATGGCTGGGACGCGAGGACCCTTTCTGGGCGATCCTCGCCGACCCCGCCAAACGGCATGGCGGTTGGAAACCCGAGGAGTTCTTCTCTACCGGCATGGCTGAAGTCGCCGTTATCATGCAGTACGCCGCCACCCTCGGCTACCCGGACGGCCGCCGGGACGCCCTCGATTTCGGCTGCGGCGCCGGTCGCATCACGCAAGCTTTGGCCGGCCACTTCGATACCGTTACCGGAGTCGACATTGCCCCGGCCATGCTCGACCTTGCGCAACGCTTCAATACTCACGGCGAGCGCTGCCGCTTCGTACTGAACACCGAGGCGAACCTCGCAGCGTTCCCTTGCGCTTCGTTCGACTTCATCTACTCCAATATCGTCCTGCAGCACAACCCGCCAGACGCCGCCCTCGCCTACGTCCGCGAGTTCGTACGCCTGTTGCGGCCCGGCGGGCTGTTGCTGTTCCAACTACCCTCGCAGCCCACGAGCCGTTGGCTGCTCATGCGCGCTGGCACAATTTGGAGCCGGATCTGCCGTTGGCCCTACCCGCTGGAGATGTACGGCGTAGCGCGCGTCAAAGTCGAAGCCGAGTTACAAAACGCCGGCGCCCACATTCTCGATGTGCGGCCCGACTACTCCGCCGGACCGAAGTGGCAGAGCTTTCGCTACGCTGCGACGCGCTGAAGGCCTGCGACTTACACGGTCGGCGCGAGGTCGCCGGCCGGGCATCCTGCAAGCCCTCTTGTCGCGTCGTTCTCACGCCGCAGCCTTGAGCCCGGTACTAGTGCGACCGACGAAACATTTCGACTAAGGGCTTGCCCTCCGCCAGGACTCGCCTCGCGCGAGATCGTATAGGGCCGAACATTCGCCTCGACGGTTCCACGAGTACGAAATCCATGCGTCGCCCGGCCATCACGTCGAGAGATCCTTCTGGTGCGCGCACGCCTGGTCGCGAGTTCGGTGGTCCGTTTCCGCACAGAAAGGCAATCTGGTGTCGTACTCGAACAGAGTCTGACCGGGCGCGAGTAGAGCCGCAGCGGCCGACACTACAACCGCGCAAAGAAGCATCCCTGTACTGTACCGCTGAGCCGCGCCTCGTAAACTGGAAAGTTGGACCTCTCAACACCCCTGATGTATGTGAAAGGCGTCGGGCCGGCGCGCGCCCAGATGCTCGAGGCGAAAGGCCTGAGCGTGGTTGAGGATCTGTTGTCCTACGCGCCGTTCCGGTATGAGGACCGGCGCAACGTCAAGTCCATCGCCGAACTCGCGCCCGGCGAGATGGCCACCGTCATCGCCGAGGTCCGCACGGCTCGCGTCACCGGATTGCAAAGGCGCAACGTCGGACTCTTTCAGGCAACTTTCGCCGACGGATCGCACAGCACACTGCTCGGTAAATGGTTCCACGGCGCGTATCTGAAAGACGTGCTCGTGCCCGGCACCAAGGTCGCCCTCTACGGAAAAATCGAGTTCGATTCCTACAGCCGCGATCTCAGCATGCTGCATCCGGAATACGAGATTCTGGGCGACGACGAAGAATCGGATGCGAGTCTTCATACCGGCCGCATTGTTCCCATCTATGAAGCTGCCGGTAAGGTGAACACGCGCACGTTCCGTGTCCTTCTGCAGCGGGTACTCGAAAATCTGCCCGCCGTTCACGATGCCTTGCCGGAACACATTCGGCTGCGCCTGAAACTGCCGGACCGCGATCTCGCCATCCGCACCATTCACTTCCCCGGCGAGCATGACGACGTTCGACTGCTGAATAATTTCCGTTCCCCATCGCAGTTCCGCATGATCTTCGAGGAGTTCTTCTGGCTCGAGTGCGGGCTGGCGATGAAGAAGACGAACGCGCGGCTCCGCAACGGCATTACATTCGAGTTGACGGAGCGGGTTCGCGAGCAGATCAAGGCGATGCTGCCGTTCCGTCCGACCGGCGCGCAGAAACGGGTACTCGGAGAGATCGCGCTGGATATGGCGAGCCCACATCCGATGTACCGGTTGCTGCAGGGCGATGTCGGCAGCGGCAAGACGCTGGTTGCGGCGGAATCGGCAATCATCGCCATCGAGAACGGGTATCAGGTGGCGGTACTCGCACCCACCGAAATCCTCGCCACGCAGCACTACTTCTCGTTTCGAGATCTGTTCAAGAAACTCGGCTACATCGTCGTATTGCTCACCGGTTCGGGAACGAAACGGGAAAAGCAACAGTTGAAGAAACTGCTCGCCGCCGGGCTCGTTCATATCGGAATCGGCACACACGCCCTGCTCGAAGGCGACGTGGAGTTCGAAAAACTCGGTCTTGCGATTATCGACGAGCAGCACCGGTTCGGCGTCGAACAGCGGTTGCGGCTGGTGGAGAAAGGCGGCAACCCCGACGTGCTCGTGATGACCGCGACACCGATCCCGCGGACGCTTGCGTTGACGATCTACGGGGACCTCGATGTTTCCGTCATCGACGAACTGCCGCCGGGACGCAAACCGATCGTGACCCGCCATGTCACCGAGGATCGTCTCGAGCAGGTGTACAGCTTTTTGAAGAAACAGGTGGACGAGGGGCGCCAGGCATATATCGTGTATCCGGTTATTGAAGAATCGGAGACCCAAGCCATGAAAGCGGCACAAAAGATGTTCGAATTGCTGTCGCAGGTAGTGCTGCCCGGTTACCGGATCGCGTTGCTGCATGGCCGTCTTCCCTCGGACGAGAAGGAAGACACGATGAGCCGGTTCAAAAGCGGAGACGTACAGATCCTCGTTTCCACAACTGTCATCGAAGTCGGCGTTGACGTTCCGAACGCCACGGTGATGGTGATCGAACAGGCCGAACGTTTCGGGCTGTCGCAGTTGCACCAACTCCGCGGGCGAGTGGGCCGCGGGGGCGACCAGAGCTATTGCATCCTGGTAACCGCCAAGTTGAATGAGGTGGCGCGTGAGCGGATCCGCACGATGGTGGAGTCGAGCGATGGGTTCTACATCGCAGAGATGGATATGAAGCTGCGCGGCCCGGGCGAATTCTTCGGCACGAAACAATCCGGTTTGCCCGCGTTTCGGATTGGGAACATTCTTCGCGACGGCGACATTCTGGAAGTGGCGCGATCGGAGGCGTCGGCATTCGTCGAGCATCCTCCGTCGCCGCGCGAGTTGGAGCGCGCGAAGAGCTATATCCGCGATCACTGGCAGCGGCGGTACGGGCTTGTGGAGGTCGGCTGATGCGCGTCATCGCCGGGCGTCTGCGCAGCCGCCGCCTGAAGAGTGTGCCGGGTCTCGATACACGGCCGACACCCGATCGTCTTCGTGAAGCGTTGTTCAACGTGCTGGCTCCGCGAATCGAGGGCACGGTGTTCATCGACGGTTACGCCGGCACCGGTTCAGTAGGCATTGAAGCGCTGAGCCGCGGCGCCGCGCGGGCTATCTTCATCGAACGAAGCCGCGGCGCGATCGTTGTCCTGCGTCAGAATCTCCAGACGCTCGGACTGATACCGCAGGCCAGTGTCGTCGTGGCGAAGACAGCCCCGGCACTCTCCAACCACCGGGGCGATATCGTGTTCCTCGACCCGCCCTACGAGCAGGAGAAGGAGTATACTGCCTGTCTCGAGGTGCTGGGAGCCATGCCGCCCCCGCTGGTCGTCGTGCAGCATTCCTCGAAGTTCGACGCCGGCGAATCGTGGGGACGCCTACGACGCACGCGCCTGCTGAAGCAAGGCGACAATTCGCTCAGTTTTTTCGAACCCACAGGGTAGGCCTACGTCCAACTCATCTGCGTGCGCTTCTCGACTTTCGCAGGGTCCAGCTCAATTCCGAAGCCAGGACGCTCCGGAAGCGCGACATGCCCGTTGACCACCTGGTAATCGTGTTTTTCGAAATGATGATACGAACTCATCTTGTTGATGAGGTATTCGATCCACGGGCACGTCATCGGTGACTGGCTCGCGACGACATGCAAGGCTGCGTGAATGCCGTGCCCGTGCGGGATCACCTGCGCATCGAATAGCGAGGCCACGGCGCAGATCTTCACCAACTCACTGACTCCGCCGCACCACTCGGGGTCCGCCTGCACGACGCTGATCGCCCCGGCGCGCAGATAGTCGTGCACCTCCCATCGCCCGTAGAAATGCTCGCCGCTCGCCACCGGTATCGAGGTCTTGCGCCGCAGTTCGACGAAGCTGTCGATCTTCTCGGGGTGGAACGCTTCTTCGATCCAGCGCGGATGGTATTGCTCGACGCGATTGGCCCATGCCAGTGCGTAATCGAGGTTCCATCCCGAATACGCATCGAACATCAGGTCGACTTTTTCGCCGACCGCTTGCCGCAGCGCACGGACGAGTTCGACATTGCTCTCGAGGCCGTCGGCGCCGCTCCCTGGCCCGTATGGAATAAACCATTTCTGATGGCGGAATCCCTGCTCCAATAGCGCCTTTGCGCGCTTCGCCGCGGCTTCCGGCTCAGTCGAATAGCCGAGACAGCTTCCATAGGCTTCGACGGATGATCGCGTCGGGCCGCCAAGCAAACGGTACACCGGCACATTGAAATAGCGTCCACGGATGTCCCACAGCGCGTTGTCTACGGCGCTCAGCGCCATCATGAAAATGCCGCGCCGGGAGTGGCGATTGGAGCGATACATCTGATCCCAGCGCGTCTCGCCCGCAAGCGCATCCTTGCCGGCCACGTACGATTTCAACTCCTGATCCACGATCGTGGCGGCTTCTCGATCGACGGGACCGTACAAACCATCAGGACCGCCGTCGGTCTTCAGAGTGAGATACAACGCCGACGTGCTGACGTCCCGTTCCTGCGGCGATGCGGAATCGTGGTACGGCCGCGGCCGGTACTCCTCGTAGATGTGCAGTGGCTGTACCTGGTATTGTCCGTTCACACCGGCCATCGTTTTGCGGTGGCCTTCCACTTTCCAGATCTCCACCGCCGTGATCTTCAGGGGCTTGCCGGAGGGCGCACCGCCGGGCGCCTGTGCCGCGGCTTCACGACTGGCGAACATGGCGGGCGCGGCCACTGCACCGAAAAACGAACGTCTTCGCATGCGGGGATTTTATAACGGCGGTGTGTGTACGCGCTAACGCGGAGCCGATAGGCGCTGGTCGTCAGTCGTCAGGGCCGGCGCGAGACGGTCATCCGCATCCCGTGCTTCGGACGTAGTGTAATCAGAGCGCGATAGTTTACGGGGTGGCCGGGCACCAGCCGCAACTTCCAGCGCTGCCCGATCGTTGCCAGTAACAAAACCGCTTCCGTCCACGCGAAGTGCTCGCCGATGCACACACGCGCCCCGCCTCCGAACGGAAAGTAAGCGAACTTCGGCCGTTTCGCGCGTTCCTCCGGAGTCCAACGCTCGGGGTCGAAGCGTTCCGGGTCGGGATACCAGCGAGGATCGCGATGGACCACAAACGGACTCATCAATACGATGTCGCCGGGCTCCACCGAGTACCCGAACGCGTCGTAGTTCGTCAGCGACATGCGCCCGACTCCCCATGCGGGCGGATACAGCCGTATCGATTCCGCGACTACGGCCTCGGTGTATTTCAGTCGCGCAAAGTCCTCGGGTACCGGCGGACGGCCCTGGAGCACGGTGTCGAGTTCGATGTGAAATTTCGCCTCCACTTCCGGGTGTTGCGACAACAGATACCAGGTCCAGGACAACGCGTTCGCAGTCGTTTCATGCCCTGCCAGGAACAGCGTCAATGCCTCGTCGCGCACCTGCTCGTTCGACATGCTGCCGGTGCCTTCCTCGTCCTCGGCCAGCAGCAGCATCGACAGCAGGTCACCGTGATCTTTTTGACTGCGTCGCCGCTCGTCGATAATACGGTAGATGATTTCGTCCAGCGTTCTCTTCGCTCGTTCGAACCGCAGTACCGAAGGCACGGGAAGCCGCTCGATCAGCTTCGAAAACGGCATCATGACAAGGTCGAAAAGATACAGGACGTGCGTCAGCGACTCTCCGATCGACTCCGCGTCCGAATCCACATCGGCATTGAACAGCGCCCGCGCGACGATGGCGAGCGTGAGGCGCATCATCTCCTCTGCGACATCGAGCCGCTGTCCGTCTTCCCATTTGTCGCGGGTTCGTCCGGCATACTCGAGCATTGTTGCCGCATAGCCGGCAAGGCGCTCACGGTGAAATGCGGGCTGCACCAGCCTGCGCTGCCGGGTGTGCAGCGGCGCTTCGCTGGTCAGCAGGCCCTCTCCCAACAGAATCTTCGCGCGTTGCAGCACCCGGCTCTTCACGAACTTATGCTGGTGAGTAATCAAGACGTCCTTGATGTCGGACGGATTCGTGAGTTGATAGATGTTCTGCGGACCGATCCGAAAGTACGTACTTTCGCCAAAGTCGCGCGCCGTTTTGAGCAGAAACCTGGGCGCATCCTTACGAAATGCGGCATACTGGCCCAAAATCGGGGGATTTTTCGGTCCAGGAGGGCGAACCAGCACAGTTGAAGCCATTTGTGGTAAATCTCGAACGGCTCCCTTGCCGGAGGCGGTATCGTAGTGATCAAACCACGAGGAGGGACCCAGTGACTCTATTGTACGGCGAGATCGCGCTCGAATACTCGCTAATTTCGGAAACTGAGGCAGTTGCCTTGGGCGGCTCGCGCTCGACGGGCTATGCGGGGGACGATGCCGACATCGACCTGTACGTGTACTCCCGCATTGAGTTCCCCATAGAAGGCCGAAGATTAATCGCACAGCGCCGCGGCATACGTGTGGAAGCGGATAACCGGTTCTGGGAACCCGGCGACGAATGGCTGGAACCCGACGGCTCGCACGTGGACGTGATGTTCCGCGGCACTCAGTGGATCGAAGACCAGTTGACAAGCGTGCTGGAACGCCATGAAGCGTCGGTGGGCTACTCGACGGCGTTCTGGGCGAACGTGCTCAATTCGCAGGTACTGTTTGACCGCGACGGCTGGTTCGCCGCGATTCAGGAGCGTGCGCGAGTTCCCTACCCGGAGCCACTGCGACGCGCGATTGTCGCCAAGAACCATCCGATTCTTCGTTCCACCCTGTCGTCCTACCGGCGCCAGATTGCCCGCGCGCTCGAACGCCGCGACCCGGTCGGCGCCAATCACCGTCTGGCCGCGCTGCTCGCCAGTTGTTTCGATATTCTATTCGCCATCAATCGCATTCCGAACCCCGGTGAAAAACGTTTGCTGCTGTGGGTTGAGGAGCGCTGCCCCAATCGTCCGCCGTATTTCGTCGATCGCGTTCGAGGGATTCTCGAGTCGCCCGCAACCGAACTGCTGGACCGCATCGATTCGATGCTCGACGGCGTGGACGAACTGATTGCGCGCGAGCGGTTGTCGGCCGGCGCGGCCGCGACCCGAATCGATCACATCGCGTTGTGGACGAACGATCTCGAGCGGTCGCGGGAATTCTACGAACAATGGTTCGGCGCGACGGCGGGTGCCCGCTACGAGAGCGCCCGCCGTCCGTTCACGTCGTACTTTCTTACCTTCCCCTCCGGATCCCGCCTCGAGATCATGCAGTCCCCCGCCGTTACCGGTACCCCGGACGGCGACCGCGTTGGCTGGGCGCACATCGCGATTTCAGTCGGCTCGCGGCGCTCAGTCGATGAACTCACAACAAGTCTCGTGGCGGCGGGGCACAAATTGCTCGGCGCCCCGCGCATCACCGGCGACGGATATTATGAAAGCGTTGTCGCCGATCCTGACGGCAATTCGGTTGAAATTACTGAATGACAGGGAAAGCCATTCATGGGAACGTTTTGGAAGGACTTGCGCTACGCCCTTCGCATGCAGGTCCGCGCGCCGTGGTTTGCGGCGCTGGTCGTCTTTGTACTGGCGCTGGGAATCGGCGCCAATAGCGCCATCTTCTCCGTCGTTAATGCGGTGCTGCTGCGCCCGCTGCCGTTCCACGATCCGGATCGGCTCTATCAACTCGACGAGTTGAACGTAAAGGGTCAGCCTACGGGAGCCTCCGCTCCCGACCTGGAGGCGTTTCTCAAACACGCGGGCAGCATAGAACGTGCGGCCTTTTCGCGCTGGCACAACGCAACCATCAACGGCCCGGAAGGACAGGAGAATCTCTTTGGCGCCCGCGCGTCGAAAGATCTCTTCCCGGCCCTCGGGGCGCACCCCGAGATCGGCCGCGGATTTCGCCCGGAGGAGTTCCAACCCGGAGCCCCGGGTGTGGTGCTCTTGATGGATCACCTTTGGCGCCGCCGCTACGGCGCAAATCCCGCCGTGATCGGGCGGCAGGTGATGATCAACGGCGAGGCCTTCACGATCATCGGCGTCTTGCCGCACGACTTCTTTTTCGGGCAGCGCTTCGAGTTCTGGATACCGTGGCAGTTGACTGCGGAGGACACTGGCAAACACGATGAGCGTTGGCCGGCCATCGTCCGCCTGAAACCGGGTGCGACTCCGGCGCGCGCGCTTACCGAGATCACCGCGATATTTCAAAACATCGCGCCGGAAGATGTCCGCAACGGGTGGAGCGTTCGGCTCACCCGCTTGCAGGAGCGCGTCACCTCGGGCAGCCGGCAGGCCCTGTTGATCCTGCTCGGCGCAGTGGCGTTCGTCCTTCTGATCGCATGTCTGAATGTCGCGAACCTGTTGCTCGCCCGGGGATCAGATCGCAGCCGTGAGATGGCGATCCGCGTCGCGCTCGGAGCGGGCCGGGTGCGGATGTTCCGGCAACTGCTCACGGAGAGCCTGCTGCTCGGCTGCACCGGCGGCGCCGTCGGAGTAGCACTGGGGGCTTGGGGCGCGCGTGGGCTCGTCTCGCTTGTCCCGCAAGGCATCTCGATCCCGCGTCTCGATCAGACGCACATGGACACCACGGTACTCGCCGCCACGCTGGGAGTTGCAGTCCTCACCGGGATCCTGTTCGGGCTCATGCCCGCATGGCAAGCCGCGCGGGCCGATGTCAATGAGGCGCTGAAACAAGGTGGGCGAGCCGGCGCCGGCCCACGCACCGGATTCGTGCGAAGCTCGCTAGTTGTCGTGGAGACAGCGTTATCACTGGTGCTGCTGGTGGGCGCGGGCTTGATGCTGCGCAGTTTCTCGAAATTGCTGGCGGTCGATCCGGGATTCAGTCCCGAACGTGTGCTCACGCTTCGTGTGCCCCTTCCTACCGCGATCAAAGAGACTCCGCAACAGGTGGCGTATGCCGGGCGGATTCTCAGCGCAATCGAACGCGTACCGGGGCTGAACTCGGCCGGGCTGATCACGCCGCTGCCGCTGGGCGGTGTCGAGGCCAACGGAACGTTCTCGGTTGAGGGGCGGCCGGTCCCGAAAGGCGAACGCCAACTCGTTAAATTGCGCGTGGCGAGCGCGGGCTATTTCCGCGCAATGGGATTGACCCTGCTCACGGGACGCGTACTGTCGGGAACCGATGGCGAGGGCGCGCCGGCGGTGGTGGTGGTAAATAACGCGCTCGCGCAGCGGTACTTCCCAAACGAGAACGCAATCGGCCGCCGCGTGTCGATGGACTCCGAAGGCAAAGGACCGTGGATGACCATCGTCGGGATCGTCAAGGACGTGAAGTCGCTGAGCCTCACCGATAAGCCCGAGCCTGAAATGTACCGCGATTATCGCCAGTTCTTCTTCGCGCCCTTCGCTACTACGATTGTCGTGCGCACCGGAGCGAGCGATCCGTCCGCCATATCCGCCGAATTGCAGCGGCAGATTCGCGCAACCAACCCGGAGCAGCCGGTCAGCGACGTGGCCACCATGCGCGACCTGGTCTCGCATTCGGTTGCGCAGCCGCGCTTCTATACTCTGCTGCTGGCAATGTTCGCGGCACTGGCACTGATACTGGCGGCGGCCGGGCTGTACGGGGTGATGTCGTATTCGGTGAGCCAGCGTGTGCGCGAGATCGGGATTCGCATTGCGCTCGGCGCTTCTTCAGCCGCTATCCTCGGGGAGGTAATCGGGCGGGCGATGGTGCTGGTGGGGGGTGGGCTCGTACTCGGAATTGCGGGGGCGTGGGCTCTTACCCGGCTGCTCGCCTCGCAACTCTTCGAGGTGCGCGCGACGGACCCGCTGACGTTCGTGGCAGTCGCGGCGCTGCTCTTCGCAGTGGCGTTGTGCGCGGCTTATCTGCCCGCACGCCGCGCCATGCAGGTCGATCCCAACACGGCTCTTCGCTCGGAATAAAGATGATGCGCCGCCCGGCCCTCGAGCCTGGGCGGCGCACTCACAAAACTACTTCACTTCAACAGTGGCGCCGGCATCGACGAACTTCTTCTTGATCGCTTCGGCCTCGTCCTTATTGACGCCCTCTTTGATCGGCTTCGGAGCGCCGTCCACCAGGTCCTTGGCTTCTTTCAAGCCCAGGCTGGTGACTTCGCGCACGGCCTTAATCACGTTGATCTTGTTGGCGCCCACCGCGGTCAGCACTACGGTGAACTCGGTCTGCTCTTCGGCTGGTGCCGCTGCCGCTGCAGCGCCGCCCGCCGCCGGAGCCGCCGCTACCGCAGCCGCTGCCGCCGACACGCCAAAAGCTTCTTCCATCTTCTTGACCAGCTCGGCCGCTTCCAGCAGCGTGAGGGTCTTGATCTGTTCCAGAATCGCGTTAACGTCCGCCATGTCTATTCCCTTTTTCCTTCGTGAAACTCACTAGCCGCTAGCGCCTAGCAACTAGCTGCTGAACTTGTTTTCCTTCGCCGCCTGATCGACGACCACTGCCAGATTCCGGCCGACTCCGCTGAGAGCCACCGCCAAACGCTGCGCCGAGGCGTTGATCAGCCACATGATTTTGCCGATCAGCTCTTCCTTGGACGGCATGTTCGCCAGATCCTGGATTTGCTGCACATCGATGACGCGCCCTTCCACCATGCCGGCTTTGAACGTAAACGCCGGAACACTCTTGGCATAGGTGGTCAGCGCTTTCGCCAACGCGACCGGATCCCTCTCGGTGTACGCCATGGAAGTCATACCCGCCAGGTTCTTCATCAGATCCTTCGAGGTGGTGCCTTCGCAGGCCTTCTCAGCGATATTGTTTTTGATTACCTTGTAGCTGCCGCCCGCGCCGCGAATCGCTTTCCGCAATTCGAAGTCCTGCTGGACGGTCATCTTTTCGTAGCCTGTCAGAAAGACATGCTTCGCTTTTTCGAGTTCGGCGTGCAGCGACTCGAAATCCTTCTTCTTTTGGTTCTTGTCTTTCATGTTGTTCTCCGTCCGAACGCCTTACACGGTCTTCGCGTTGAAAACAGCGACATCGAGAGGAACGCCCGGCCCCATGGTGGAGCAAACGGTAGCGCTCTTGACGTACTTGCCTTTCGCCGCCGACGGTTTGGCGCGCACGACAGCCTGAATCAGCGTGTTGGCGTTCTCGATCAGCTTCGGAGAATCGAATTCGACTTTGCCGACCGGGGCATGGATGACACCGGTCTTGTCCACGCGGAATTCCACTTTACCGGCCTTGATCTCGCGGATGGCCTGGGTGACATCGGTGGTCACCGTGCCCGTCTTCGGGTTGGGCATGAGGCCGCGCGGTCCAAGAACCTTACCGAGACGTCCCACCGAGCGCATCATATCGGGTGTCGCGATCACGGCATCGTAGTCGATCCAGCCTTCCGACTGAATCCGCTGCACGACGTCGTCTCCGCCGACGAAGTCCGCGCCTGCCGCCTCGGCTTCGCGCAGTTTGTCGCCGGATGCGATCACCAGAACCCGCTTCGATCTTCCGAGTCCATTCGGAAGAACCACGGTGCCGCGAACCATCTGATCCGCATGCTTCGGGTCCACACCGAGGCGCATGTGCACCTCGACCGTCTCGTTGAACTTGGTGTATTTGATCTTTTGAACGAGAGTTACTGCTTCTTCTAACGTGTAGGGGCGCTGTTGTACCTGCGCCGCCGCAGATTGATACTTCTTCCCTGGTTTACCAGCCATTCATACCTCACTGGTGCAAACGGCCGTCCGTTACCGGACTGGCCTCCCATTGAGCCGCTTCTCCGCAATCGGATGGCGGTTCACACTCTCCGCACCGGCAACGCAACGCTGTCTGTCAAAGAAAACGCTACGAGATGGAAATGGAGAGATTGCGTCCGCAGGAACGCAATTGTCAGAATAGCAAACGCGTATTCCGGTTGTCTACCACCCGTTTTCTCCGGAATCTCGGCTATACTGGAAGGACTGGCCTATCCTCAGTAGTGCGCCTGAACTCTCCTGAGCTTCGTAGTCCGGCCTGTTTCGAGCATGTTTGATAATCTCAGCGACAAGCTTCAGCGTGTCTTCAAAAATCTCCGCGGCGAGGGCAAGCTCTCAGCGGAGAACATGGAAGCCGCCTTGCGCGAAATCCGCATCGCGCTTCTCGAGGCCGACGTCCACTTCCGCGTTGTCAAACAACTCGTCGAGGGCATCCGCGAAAAGGCCATGGGCCAGGAGGTGCTCACCGCTCTCTCGCCCACCCAGCAGGTTATCAAAATCGTCCGCGAGGAGTTGGTGAAGATCCTCGGGACCCACGCTTCAAGGCTGCGTTTCGCCAACGAACCGCCAAGCGCCATCCTGATCGTAGGACTCCAGGGCTCGGGCAAAACGACCAGCACGGGAAAGCTTGCGAAGTATCTGTCAAAAGAGGGTCACCGTCCGCTGCTCGTCTCCGTGGACGTCTATCGCCCCGCCGCGCGCAAACAGCTTTCTGTCATCGCGCGCGACGTCAAACAGCCCGTTTACGAGGGAACTCCCGAAGAAACGAAACCGGTGGACCTGGCTCGTTCGGCGAGGCGTGAAGCCACGCAGACGGGGCGCGACATTCTGCTGGTGGACACCGCCGGACGGCTGCACATCGACGATGAGTTGATGAGCGAACTCCAGGAACTGAAGACGCTGCTGAATCCGTCGGAAATCCTGTTTGTCGCCGACGCGATGACCGGTCAGGACGCTGTCAAGTCGGCGGACGAGTTCCACAAGCGGCTCGGAATCACCGGCGTCATCCTCACCAAAATGGATGGCGACGCGCGAGGCGGCGCCGCTCTGTCGATTCGCACGGTAACGCAGCAGCCGCTGAAGTTCGTCGGCGTCGGCGAAAAGTTCGATGCCCTCGAGCCATTCCATCCCGACCGCGTAGCCAATCGCATCCTCGGCATGGGCGATGTTCTCTCGTTCATTGAAAAGGTCGAGCAGAACATCGATCAGCAAAAAGCCGAGGAGATGCAGCGGAAGATCCTCGACAACGAGTTCACGCTCGAAGACTTCCGCGATCAGATCAAGCAACTCCGGAAGTTAGGCCCGCTCGAGTCGCTGCTGGGAATGATGCCGCAACTGGGTCCGCTCAAAGACCTGAAGAACGTCAAGGTCGATGAGAAAGAGATCACGCGCATCGTCGCCATCATCGATTCGATGACGCGCAAAGAGCGCGACAACCACATGATCATAAACGGAGCGCGCCGGCGGCGCATAGCCAAGGGCAGCGGCACCTCCGTGCAGGAAGTCAACAACCTCTTGAAGCAGTACGCCCAGGCTCGCAAGATGATGAAGAGCTTTTCCACCGGAAGCTTCCTGGGCAAGCGTATGGGAAAAATGAAACTGCCGCCAATGTTCGGTGGACTTGGCGCGGAATAATTTGGAGTCGATAGATGCTGATGATTCGTTTGGCCCGCTTCGGGGCTAAGAAGAAGCCGTCCTACCGTGTTGTGGTGATGGACAAGGAACGAGCCCGCAACAGCCGGGCCGTGGAAGTTGTGGGACACTACAATCCCGTTTCGAATCCGGCCGTGGTGGACCTGGATTACGATCGGATTGAATATTGGATAAAGAACGGCGCACAGCCTTCGGAAACAGTAGGCCGCCTTTTGAAGAAACACCCGGCACCCGCCGCCGAACCGGTTGCATCCTGAGTTCCCGAGCCTGGAAATCCTATTTCAATCATTCTGAAAACTCACGCTGAGAGAGAATGCTAAAATCGGGCAGCAGGAGGGTCGCAGAGGGATGAAAGCACTGGTGGAGGATATCGCGAAGGCTCTTGTTGACATCCCGGAACAGGTTAGCGTCCGAGAAGTGGAAGGCGAACAGGTCACGGTTTTGGAACTCCGGGTCGCGCCGAGCGATCTGGGGAAGGTGATCGGAAAGCAGGGTCGTACCGCCAGGTCCATCCGAACGCTGCTGGGCGCGGCCGGAATGAAGTTGAACCGCCGATTCACCCTGGAGATTCTCGAATAGGTCCCGGTCAGGTTGTCGTTGCTCGTTTGACCCGGGTGCGTGGAAACCGGGGTGAGCTTTGCGCAACGGCACTAAGTGATCATCCCGAACGATACCAGCAACTTAAGTCCGTTCTGATCGACGGCCGCCGGTTTGAAATCGAGCGTGTCTGGTATCATAAAGATCAGCCTGTATTCAAGTTTTACGGAATTGATTCCATCAGCGCCGCCGAGCCTTTGGCCGGAAAGGATGTTTGCATCGAGGGCGCTGAGCGTATGCAGTTGCCCGACGGCGAGTATTATTTCGCCGACTTGATCGGCTGCCGGGTAGTGGACCGTGAAACAGGTCGAGTCGCCGGCACGGTAACCGGTTGGCAGGAGACGGGTGGTCCCGTGGTGGTCGAGTTGGACGATGGCCGCGTCCTGGTGCCGTTCGCTAAATCGATCCTGCAAGAGATCGATCTCGAGGCGCGGGAAATTCGGGCGGCGTTGCCCGAAGGGCTTCTCGATTTGAATCGCTAGTGACCGGTCGCACGAGCAGATGGTTTTCCATATCGTCACGATTTTTCCCGAATTCTTCCGGGGACCTTTCGACCACGGTGTGGTGGCCAAGGCTCGTGAGTCCGGAATTCTCGATATCCGGCTGCACGATTTGAGGACCTGGACCTTCGATCGGCATCGAACGGTGGATGACCGGCCGTTTGGCGGCGGTGAAGGAATGCTGTTAAAGCCCGAGCCGTTGTTCCTGGCAGTCGAGTCGATCTGGCCCGAACGGCGGCCGAACCAGCGGATTGTGCTGTTATCCGCCCAGGGCAGGAAGTTCGATCAGACGCTAGCTCGGGAGTATTCGGGTTTGAGTGAGTTGCTGCTCATTTGCGGCCGGTACGAGGGTGTTGATGAGCGCGTCGCCGAGCATCTTGCGGACGACGAGATCTCGGTTGGCGATTACGTTTTGAGCGGTGGCGAACTGGCCGCCGCAGTGGTTGTGGATAGCACGGCCCGGCTGTTGCCGGGCGTTTTGGGGCATCCGGACTCGGCAGTGAACGAGTCGTTCAACACTGAGAGCCGCTTGGATTGCCCGCAGTATACGAGGCCGGCCGAGTTTCGCGGCTGGAAGGTTCCCGAGGTGCTGCTGAGCGGGAATCATGAACAGATACGGAAGTGGCGTCTCAAGGCGGCGCTCGAAAAGACGGTGCGCTTGAGACCCGATTTGCTACAGAACGGTTGTAAGCCCGACAATATAGGTTTGGACGAGGAAGTGGTTTCATGAATAACGCTCTGCTGACCAAGGTGGTCGCGAAGAACTCGCGCACGGACATACCCGAGTTTCGCCCTGGGGATACCATTCGTGTGCATGTGAGGATCAAGGAAGGTGACAAAGAGCGCCTGCAGGCATTCGAAGGGACCGTTATCGCGGAGAAGAACTCCGGATTGGGGCGGACGATTACTGTTCGCAAGATCAGCTTCGGTCACGGTGTGGAGCGCATCTTCCCCATACACGCGCCTGTTGTGGATCATATCGACCTGGTTCGCACCGGCCGCGTGCGGCGCGCGAAGCTGTACTATCTGCGCGGCTTGCGCGGCAAGGCGGCTCGGCTCCGGGAACGCGAGTAAACGGCGTTTCAGAGCGCATCTGACGTTTGTCGGCAGACGGGCGAATGCCGTTCCAGTGTGGTTCCCGGTTTGAGCGAAAAGCTCGCGACGGCGGTTATCGCCTCATCGCAGGAGTGGATGAGGTGGGTCGCGGCTCGTTGTTCGGACCTGTGTTCGCCGCGGCCGTCATTCTGGATGCGGGCCGTCCCGTCCGAGGATTGCGCGACAGCAAGATCCTCGATGCGGAGCGGCGTGAATTGCTCGCCGGCAGGATCCGCAACCGGGCGGTCACGTTCGGCGTGGGTGCCGCCGACGTCTACGAGATCGATCACTTGAATATTCTTCAAGCATCTCGTCTCGCGATGCAAAGAGCCATCGCCAAGCTTTCTCCGCAACCCGACTACCTGCTCATCGACGCGGTGACCGTGGATGTACCCGTGCAACAGAAATCGATCATCCACGGCGATGCGCGGTGCTTCTCCATCGCCGCCGCATCCATCCTCGCGAAAGTGGCGCGCGACGCGTGCATGGTTCAATGGCACGAGGTCTTCCCACAGTACCGGCTGGACGCCAACAAGGGCTATCACACGCCGGAACACATCAAGGCTCTCCAAACGTTCGGTCCCACTTCACTGCACCGGTTCAGCTTCGAACCCGTTCGCGCCTGCTGCCCCTACGAGGCGTGGCTGGGATATCCGATTCCGCAGCAGGCCGAACTGTTCGCGATGGCGGCAAGCGAATGGAAATAGGTCCCAATCGAATGCAGGTATCCGACCTCACCATCGAGCGACCGGCGCGGCCGTGGTATTCGAAATTCCTGTCCTTCTGCTTCATCCTTTTCTGCTTTGAAATCGGCGTATTCCTGCTGGTCTTTCCCTGGCTGGAAATCTGGGAATTGAACAACGCAGCAACCTACGCCTCCTGGCTCGGCGACATGTGGGGCAGCCCGTTTTTTCGCGGTGCGCTCAGCGGCCTCGGGCTCGTGAATATCTATATTTCGTTCCTGGAAATCATTCGTCTCATGCGCGGTTCCGGCAGCCGCTAAAATGAATATCAGGAACTCTAGAGGGCGATAGTGAACGAAGAGCAAGAAAATCCGGTCCTGACCGACAACGGCACTTTAGCGGAACCACCACCGGAGACCGTTGCTCCTACCCCCCGGCCGGAGCCACCCCGCGGCACTATAGCCGAATGGACCGTCACCATCCTCCTCCTGCTGTTCGGCACCACGACCCTCGTGCAGGCCTTCGTGATCCCTACCGGCTCGATGGAAGATACGCTGTTAATTGGGGATCACCTGCTGGTGGACAAACTCGCGTATTCACCCTCCGGACCGGTGAGCAAATATATTCTCCCGTTTGAAGATGTTAAGCGCGGAGACATTATCGTCTTCCGGTATCCCATCGATATCAAGCAAACGTTCGTGAAGCGCGTGATCGGCGTCCCGGGGGACCGGATCCACATCGTTAACAAACAGGTGTATGTGAACGGCGTCAAACTGAACGAGCCGTACAAATATCACAAGACCGAATACATCGACTCTTATCGCGACAATTTCCCAGGCGAGCCGAACACACAGATCTATCCTCCGGCGGAGGTGATGCTGCGCGACAACGTGAAGAATGGCGAAGTCGTGGTGCCGCCGGATTCCTATTTCGCAATGGGCGATAATCGCGATTCCTCCCTGGATAGCCGTTACTGGGGATTTGTGCCGCGCGACAACATTATTGGGAAGCCCCTGATCGTCTATTGGTCGTACGATGCGCCCACCGAGCAACTCGCGAATCCTTCGATCGGCATCGACCACCTCAAGGATCTGCTTCAGCATTTCTTCACGAAGACACGCTGGAGGCGGACGTTCATGCTGATTCGCGGCTATCCGATCAAAGCCGACCCCAACATGGGCAGTCGCAACTGAACCCGCGTTCTTGACTTCACGCGTTCCGCTGCGTCATACTCCCATCGGTAGGCGATGGAAGCAAAGCGCTCGGAACTTCTTCCCGGAACGCTCGACTTGCTGGTATTGCGCGCTCTGCTGCGCGGCCCGATGCACGGCTACGGTATCGCCCAGCGTCTGAAGGAACTCTCCGACGACGTGCTGCAAGTGGGCGAGAGTTCGCTCTACCCCGCCCTGCAGCGCCTGTTGCTGAACGGTTGGGTGAAAGCCGAATGGGGAGCGTCGGAGAACAACCGGCGAGCCCGCTACTACACGGTCACGCCTGCCGGACGCAGGCAACTCGAGACCGAGAGGCGAGAGTTCGAGCGGATGATCGGTGCCATCCAAAACGTGCTGGCCAACGCCTGATCTGCCCGCGTCAGCGGAAGATGCTCTTGAGCCGGTCGAAGAAGCCCCGCTTCTTTTGCTTGGGAGGCTCGGGCTTAGCCGGCACCTGCGTGGGCTCAATCGGTACCGAACGGACGGGCCGCGCAGCCAGGGGAGGCGTCGACCTACCGTTAGCTTGACTCGCAGCCACGGGCGCCCCCTGCTGCTTTTCCGGCTCGTTGGTTTCCCAACTCGCGACCTGCGTGCCTCCGCCGCCGTGCAACCGGCACAATTCAACCGGCTGCGTTCCGGCGATGAACACCTCGGTACGAACCTGAGGGCATGAGGTGGTCGCTAACTGTCCCGACTCGGGATCGATCTCCGCGCTGACAATGCCGTCCGGCGCGTCGAATCCCGACACGTTGCGATACTCGCGCTGGGTGTGCGCGCGTTTCATGAACTCGGTCCAAATGGGAAGGGCCGCTTTCGCGCCTTCGACTTTGATATCGCGGTAGTCGTCAAAACCGACCCACACAATGCACAGGAGTTTTGAGGTGAAGCCGGCAAACCACGCATCGTGAGAACTGCCGGTCTTGCCGGCGGCCGGCAGCACGAATCCTCGCGCCCGCACGCTGACGCCGGTTCCGGACCGCAGAACGTCCTCGAGCAGATTGGTCACCAGGTACGCGACGCGCGGATCGAGTACCTGTTTCGGCTCCAGTTTGCTGCGGAAAATCGAATCACCGCTCTGATCGCGGATTTCGGTAATGAAGTTCGGTTTGACGTAGGCCCCGTTATTTGCGAACAACGTATAGGCCCCCGCAACATCGATCGGAGTCACACCCACGGAGCCGAGTGCGATTGCGGGCGTCGGCGGTGCGTCGAAACTCAGACCGGCCTTGTGAGCGAGATCGATAACATTGGCGTAGCCTACCTTCTCCGCGATTTTCACCGTCGGAATGTTGAGGGACTTCGTCAGCGCATAGCGCAGGGTCACCTTGCCGTAAAACGCCTCGTGAAAGTTGCTCGGTTCATAGGTTTGATCGTTGTCGTAGACGAAGGTCGTCGGTTCATCGACGAAAGTCGAAACCGGCGTGAGCGCGTTGGCGGGGTCCGTGAGACCTGTGTTCAATGCCGCCGTATATACGAAGGGCTTGAATACCGACCCCGGTGGACGTCGCGCGAGCGCGCGGTCCAACTGGCTGAGCCCGTAGTTTCGCCCACCGACAAACGCCTTGATCCCACCGGTGTGCGGATCGATGGCGACCAGCGCCACTTGGGCTTCAGGAATGGTGGTGCCGTAACCCTTGAACCGCTTCTTCAGAACGTTGTCTACTTCGATGAGGCCCGTGCGGATCGCGCCCGCGGCTGCCCGCTGTAGATCCATATCGAGCGAGGTGTAGACCTTGTACGAACTCGTTTGAAAGTCGCGGTCTTGAAACTGCGATTGCAGGGCTTCGTTCACGAGATCGACGAAATACGGCGCGTCGGTGGACTCGTTCCCCTCGCCCGTCAGCACGAGCGGCGCTTCAACGGCCGCCTGATACTGTAGCGGCGTGATCAAGTCCGCTTCGCGCATCATCCCCAAAACGATATTGCGGCGCGACTTCGCGCGCTCCGGGTAGCGGAACGGGTTGCGCGCATTGGGACTCTGCACCAACCCGGCCAGCGTCGCCGCTTCGGGCAGTGTCAATTGCTTCAAGTCCTTACCGAAGTAAACCTGCGCTCCCTCGCCGAAACCGTTGATGCTGAAACTTCCGCGCTGCCCCAGATAAATGGTATTGCAGTAGTTCTCGAAGATCTCCTGCTTGCTAAGTTTCTGTTCCAGGTAAAACGTAATCAGGACTTCGGGGATCTTGCGCCGCCAGGTCCGTTCGCTGCTGTCGAGCATCAGTGTGCGCGCCAACTGCATGGTCAGCGTCGAAGCCCCTTGCCCGTGGCGCCGGTCGCGAACGTCCACCCACGCCGCCCGGACGATGCCGAAGGGGTCGAACCCCGCATGGCTGAAGAAGCGCTTGTCCTCGGCCGCAAGCAACGCGCTGCGCATCAATGGAGGAATGTCTTCATAGCGCACGATGCGGCGCTTCTGGCGAAGCTTATCGAAGAGGTTGGTAATGAGTTCGGGTTCGAGCTGATACTGCGTAATCTCGGTGTTGTCCTTCAACGAGATGATCTTCGAGACCTCTTCGCCCTTGAACTTGATGACACCCGGCTCTCGGCGGAAATAGGATTCCGGCCCCGGATACACTTCCACGGCATCGGGCCGCAGATTGTAGTAACCCATCGGCGAATTATGCGATTCCGAGTAGCCGCTGCGGCGAAGCATGTAGACGACTTCGCCGGGTGCGACACGGTCGCCGACGGCAATCGTCTGGGGAGCGGCGAACAGCATCGAAGTGTTCGCGAAGGCTCCGACGCGCAATTTGGCCTCGACGAGACGGGCGTACTTAACGTAGTAATAAGTGGTTACTGAGGCCAGGACGACAAAGGAAACCAGGATGGCGATGATGAACGCCAAGCCCCATGGATTCTTAACGAAGCGAACGATCGGAGCTTTTCGCGGTTTTTTGGATTTTGCGGCCACGGATCTCCAAGGCAGGATTATTACTGATAAAACTATTCTCGCACGCCGGAGGGTATGGCTCCGTACAAGTTAGGTCACGGCTCAACCACCGGCTGCCGGATGAAAGTGGAGATCTACCGTGTAAAGGGGGAAATCCACCCGTCTGACATAAACGATCTCAACCCGAATGCCGTTTCCGGAGCGGCTGACGTGAACGTCTCCGGAGTGAACCGGTAGTCCCATTTGCGCCGCCTGGTTTAGCACCTCGGCCTGAAGTATCTCCGGGGACGCCGCGTGCTCCACCGCACGATCAAGATAACGCTGGAATTTCATGTTGTCCAAGTACGGCGGCACCAACGAGCCTCCGACGACAACCAAAGCCACTAATACGCCCACACCTGCCAGCACGCGCCACCGGTGGGCGGCCTGTGTCATTTTTTGGTTTCCTCGGTCGAGAATAGCTCTTTCCAGATGTCCTGGTGTGCTTGCCAGTCGGGCGGATGCGGTCCGCCGATCTGCAACTCGGGCACTTTCAGTGTGCCATGTCCGTAGGGGCAGATGTACTCGGTGCGCGGCGGCCCGAGCAGAACGTGGGTCCACGATCCGGTGACGATAGGCATTCGCAGCCGTCGCAGACAGGTGCGGCAGCGGTAACGCTGGTCATGGATGATCAAGTACAAAAGGCCGAGGCAGAACAGAAAATACCCGAGCATTACGAAGGTATAGGACAAGTCGTGCGCGAACGGTTCGGGCGTGACGTTGAGTAAGAATGGCGCGGGCACAGGATACCAGTAATGGATGCCCCATCCGACGCCATAGGCGATGGCGCCGCCGGCCACCAGTTTGGCCACCAGAAAGCCCCAGTACTTCATATTCATTGGACTCCAAGCTCAGCAGCCGGGTTCCTCTTTTCAGGACTCTACTTTCATTGTAGATCGGGCCTTCCGGCGCTAGACTAACGGGTGAGATATCTCTATGGAACGGCGCGACTTCATGAAATCGACTTTGGCCGGCGCCATCGCTGCCGGCAGTGCGAACGCGAAGGATGAGATCCCGCGCAGGCTGTATCGGGATGGCGTCCGGCTTTCCGTTATCGGCTTTGGAGGCATCGTGGTGATGGGCCACGAACCGCCGGAAGCCGCCCAGTTGGTGCAACACGCAATCGACGCGGGTGTGAACTATTTCGATGTCGCGCCGAGCTACGGCGACGGCGAGGCGGAGATCAAACTCGGGAACGCGTTGGCTTCGTTCCGTAAAAACGTGTTTCTTGCCTGTAAGACCACCGAGCGGGACGCGACCGGTTCCCGAAAAGAGTTGGAGCAATCGCTCCAAAGACTGCATACGGATCACTTTGACCTCTATCAGTTCCACGCGGTAACCACCATGAAGGACGTCGATCGCATTCTTGGACCGGGCGGCGCCGCCGAAACCTTTATGAAGGCTCGGCAGGAGGGAAAGGTTCGATTCGTCGGGGCCTCGGCACATTCGCCGGAAGCGGCAATTGCGCTGATCGACCGTTTCGGACTCGACTCGATTCTCTTCCCTGTCAATTTCGTGTGCTGGCAGCAAGGCGGTTTCGGTCCGCAGATCCTGGAGCACGCAAAGAAGAAGGGGGTCACGCGCCTGGCGCTCAAGGCGATGGCGTACACGAAGTGGCCCGAAGGCGAGCACCATCCGCAGTACCCGAACTCGTGGTACAAGCCCGTGGAGGATCCTGAACTAGCCCGGAAAGCCGTTCGCTTCACCCTATCGCAGGAGGTCACCGCCGCCATTCCGCCCGGAGACGAACGTCTCTTTCACATGGCGCTCGACATCGCGCGGAGCTTCAAGCCGATGACCGAGGCGGAGCAATCGGAACTGCTCGCCTCGACAAAGGGTATCGCGCCCATTTTCAGCGCCTGACACTCATCGGGCGAACGAAATCCGATCCGGCCGGATAATCGTATTCATTCTTAAGACAAGGCCGCACAACGGATGTCTTCGGAATGAAACGAACAATCATCGTCGCCGCAGTAGCGGCACTCGCGATTTGGGGCGCCGCCGATCAGTTGCGGCCCACGCGCAACGACCTCCGCAGTTTCGACCCGCACGAACTCGCACGCCTCGAAACCGAAATGTGGCGCTCCTATTACGACCGGAAGACCGTCCGCCTGTACTTCGCGATGAGCGAATTGCTCCGGCAGCAGTACCGCTTGAGCTGGACCAGGTCCCAGATAGCTGCCTACCACGCTACAAAGGCGGCTTTCCTATTCAAAGGCGGACACTCGCGCTCCGATTACGAGAGGGCGCTGCCGGACCTGCGCGCGTTCTACGAATCGGTCCGCCGGGATTCAACGATCGCATTTGAACCGGACGAAGTGGCGAGCCGCGAACTCGAATGGTGGATCATTCACCGTGAACGTGCCCGTTACGGCGAGGCGGCTCTCGAAAAGTCTCTGGCCGAACTTCAATCCCGCCTGTATGCCCTACCTCCCGAGTTGTTCCAGGCGCACGCCGCGGCGCGCGCCCAGGCGATGATCCTGCGCGACGATGAAGCCGGGCGCGGCGGCGTCAGCGAATCCGAATGGCGGCAAACCAATGAACTGCTGGACCGCTCCTGGTCGGCGCTTCACGACGCCGTGCGAACCGGCGGCTTCGTTCGGGAGTAGACTGGTGCCGATAAGGAGTACGACGGTGAACCGCAGACACTTCCTTGCCGCGGCCTCGGCCGGCGCTATTGCTGCCGAATCGACCCGCGCCCTTGCCGCTGAAGAAAACACGCCTGTGCGCGCGCAGCCGCTTCGCGCCGGGTATTGGGGCACCGAATATTACGACGAAGAGGAGCACCAGCAGCTCGCCGACGTGTTCAACGCCCGCAGTCCTTTCCGCTGGTACGGGCCGGAGCCTCCGCTGAAAGTCGCAACGTTCGAGAAGGAGTTCGCCGAGCGGATGCAGACCCGGTTTGCGCTGGCCGTCACATCGGGCACCGCAGCGTTACAGTGTGCCGTAAATGCGCTCGAGATCGGTCCTGGCGACGAGGTGATCCTGCCGGCATGGACCTGGCATTCCTGCTACGCCGCTATCGTGCTTGCGGGCGCGCTCCCCGTATTCGCGGAGATCGACGAATCGTTCAACATCGATCCGAACGATATCGAGCACCGCATCACCCCGCGGACGAAAGCCATCCTCGCCGTCCACCTGCAAGGGAATCCGTGCGATATGGATCGGGTCCTTGCGATCGCCCGGGCCCACAAACTCAGGGTGCTCGAGGACGGCGCTCAAAGTGTCGGTGCGACCTACAAGGGTCGTCGCGTCGGATCGATGGGCGACATCGGCATCTACAGCCTTCAGCTGAACAAGACCATTACGGCGGGTGAGGGCGGCGCGGTGGTGACAAGCGATCCTGTTCTGTTCGAGCGCGCCGCGCGGTTTCACGATGTCGGCATGTTCCGTCCCGTGCACGCGAAGGTGGCAGGGGAAGAGCGACTCACGCCGTTTGTCGGAACGAACTTCCGCATGAACGAATTCAGCGGCGGAGTTTTGCTCGCGCAGCTGCGCAAACTCGACCGCATCATCGGTGATGTTCGGGCCAACGCGCGCCGGGTCTACGAGGGCGTACGGGACCTTCCCGGTATCCGTCTTCGACACTTGCCCGACCCCGAGGGCGAACTCGGCACGGGCGTCTACATCGACCTTCGGACGAAAGCTCAGCGCGACCGGTTCTTCGCAGCCATGAAGGCGGAGAACGTGCCGGCAAGTCCGCCCAGCGGTTCGGCGATCCTTCCGATTCAGCCCTACATTGAACACAAGACCACGGTGCATCCGGCGTGGCCGTCGTTCACTTCGGAGCGAGGCAAGGCGATTCAGTACGGTGCGGCGAGTTGTCCCCGAACGCTCGATATTCTCGGCCGGTTCGGCGGAGTATTGATGGATCCGAAGTTCACGATGCGCGACACCAATGATGTGATCGCCGCGATTCGCAAGGTGTACCCGACGATCGTGCCGGCTTAGGCGGCCGAACGCGGTTCACCCCTTCAGAAATCTGCTCACGTCGACGTCCACGAAAGGCGCACGGCGGAAGCTATCCTTCATCGCATAGGGAACTGTGCAATCGAAAATCGTTTTGCAGGAGATCCCGGTAGCAGGAATGGCCGGGTTGAACTGAGGCGACTGTGACGGATCCAGCGGATGACAGCGAACGCCCGGGATGAATACGGTATTGGTGTCGCCTTGGTAGCGCGTGGTCATAGCCCACATCACGTCGTTCGAGTCGTAGATGTTCACGTCCTCATCCACCAGGATGACGTGCTTCAACTCGGGGAACGCGGCGAAAGCGGTCAAGGCCGCCTGCCTCTGCCGCCCTTCGTCGGACGGCTCGCGCTTGTTGAATTGAAGAATCGCCAGATACTTCCCGCCACCCGCCGAGTGGCAATAGACGTTGCGCAGCCGCCCGGGCATGCTGTTATCGACCAGCCGGAGAATACTCGCCTCGGTCGGAATTCCAGTCAGATTCACGTGCTCCTCGCCCGGCCCGATGATCGTCTGAAGGATCGGGTTGGTGCGGTGCGTCACCGCCTTGATACGAATGATGGGCAGCGCCGGCTGGGCTTCGCCGAGGTATCCCGGAAACTCCGGCATGCAGTAGCCGGTGCCGGTCTGCGCATCTTCACGGATCCGCTCACCCGGCACGATCTCTCCTTCGAGGACGATCTCGGCGCGGGCGATCGCCTTGGCGGCAACGGTCACACAGTCCACCAGTTCGATGGAACGGCGCCGCAGCCCGCCGGCGATTGTCAATTCGTCAAACCCGAGCGGAGTGGTCGGCGGCTCGAAGCAGGCCGCCAGATAGATCGCGGGATCCAGGCCCATGCTGATGGAAACAGGCAATGGGCGCCCGGCTCGCTCGGTCTTGATACGGAACTGGTCAATGTGCCTGCCGGGAACGAAAAACACGCTCAGCAGGTCCGGACCCTGGATGCACAAGCGATGAATCGTTACGTCCGCCGCGCCTGTCTCGGGATCCTCGGCGCGCAACAGACCCATGTTGAAGTACGGCCCGGCGTCGAACAGAGTGTTGGTCGGCGCCGGAATCATCGTACGCAAGTCGAACGGCGCACGGATCACAACTTCCTGGCAAGGCGCATGGCCATGCTCGACGACTACCGGCGGCCGGGGGTGGTTCAACGCTTCGAGCAGGTCGAACGGCAATCGTTCAACCGTGGTGCCGAGCATGAGAGCGACCCGCTCGCGGCTTGCCAGGACTCCGGTTACTACCGGCATCGTGAATCCCTTCACGGATTCGAAGATCATCGCCGGACCGATGCGTGTCGGTGGCGCTACCGGAGTGCCTGCGCCGATATGGCGGTAAACGCCCGCGAGTTCCGCCACCGCGTCGACAGGTTCGCGCGTCGAGATCAACTGGCCGGGAATCGTTCTCAGGAACTCGAGGGCCGATCTCAAATCTTGAATGTCCGTTGCTGCTTGTACGGTAGTTGGCGCCAGCATCCAGTTACTCCCGGTGAGGAATCGGCTGTCTACTTTCCGGCGGCCTCGGACCACGGCGGTGCGATGCCGTTCACGCGTGCGTACGCGATTAACTGGCCCATGTGCTCGTTGTCGTGAATGATGATGCGAAGATACATTCCGTCAACGGTCGCATTGCGGTCGCCTATCTTCACTTTGCGATCCAGATCGCCGGGCTTCAGTTTCGCGCGAGCCGACTTCACCGCGTCGAGCGAACGCTTGAGCCAGTCGATCACTTCCGCCTTCTTCGTCACAGCCTTCTCGGTGTCCATCGTTACTCCGTCCGGCATCTTCGGACCCGTGACTCCCAACAGATAAAAATTGGCGATCGCGATGTGCATCAGAACCTCGCTGGTCGAACGAACTCCAGGAGCGGGACGCCATCCGTATTTTTCGGCGGGAATCGCTTCGGCTAGCGCGATGAGCTGACGCGAAACATGACCCCACTCGCCGTCATAACCTTGCCAGAGTCCTTCGAGCGGGTCCGTTTTCTGCTGTTGGGCTTGGATAACAGCCACGCCGAGAAGTAACAACACCGCGAATCGGGTCATTTTCGAAACCTCCGTAGTCCTATCGAACGATGATATCGTTCGCCGTGCCACTTCGGATGCGCCGGTCTTATTAGGGCCATCGCAAGTGCCTGTGCAGGAAATCGAACGTGCCGACGCCGTGGATCGTGTGCGGGCCGTTGAAGAACTCGATCTCCGTTCGGTCACCGATCCCCATCTTGGTGTAGAACCGGCGCACCTTGGCGTACTCGTATGCCACCCACTCGTCGGAAGAGACACCGTCGTCGTGACCCCGCTCGACCATGAACGGGCGCGGCGTCATCAGCTTCGCGAGATCCGAGTAGTTAACAACGTTTGCGAAATTGAATTCGAGCATGTCGTATTCGCCGGTCACCATGTAGCTGTAGGGGGCGTGAACACTGGTGGTCTTCCAGACCCATTCGTTGAAATCGGCGGAGCAGATGGAGAGTGCGTAGCCGTCCAGCAGCGGCGGGACCCGCACCGCAGTCTTCCCGCCGTACGACAGGCCGTAGAATCCGACTCGTTTTGCGTCCACGAACGGAAGCGACGCCAGCCACTCGAGGATTCTCTGGTGTTGGCCCAGGATGAAAGAAAAGAGCGACAACTTCAGCGGATGCCCCCATCGCTGAATCTGGCGGAAGCGGTCTTCGCCGATGTAGGGATTCTGCGGAGCGAAGGTGACGAAGCCCTGCTCGGCCAGTGTTGCTGCAAAGCGGTGATAGAAATGATTGTCGGTGTGCGGATTCGCGACATCGCGAGGACGGCCTTCCAATCCGTGCTGGCACACCACCACCGGACGTAGCTCGCCGGGCCGCAGATCCTTCGGCACCAACAGGATTCCATACGCGAAGATTCCAGGCCAGACATCCAGCATCACTTCGTAACCGCGAAATTTCGGTTCGTCGTAGATGAGGCGGGAGCGCGGATTCGCAGGGACACTCGGATCGGGCATGCGGCCGATGACTTCTTTCCACACGTAGGATCGCAGTGGCGCTGTGGTTTGAGTCCACCGTTCCGGAGACGAGGCATCGGCGCGCGACCAGAAGCGTTGCCGCCGCTGCTCAGACGTTGTTACCAGTTCCTGTGTGTGCCGGACGAGATGGTCGAATTGGTGGTGCAACCTCTCCCCTGAATCGAAATTGATGCGTGCGTCCCGCAGCAGACCTTCCGTGCGCTGCGCTCCTGCACTCGGCAAACCGAGTGCGTGGAGGAAAGTTTGCAAAGCTTCTTCGGACCCTGGCGGTCCGTCGCCCGCGCCGCTGACGACCAGCGACAATCTGTTTTGGCCGACCGCCGGACGCGCCCGCTCGACCTCCGTGCGAACATCCTGAGTAGACGGAGTGGTAATCGCGCCGACGGGAGCCGCGCCCCTTCTTTCCGCGGTCGGGGCCGGAGGTCCGGTAATCTGCGGAGCCCGGCTCGCCTCCACCACCATTGGGCGCGGAACGATCATCGCCGCCAACTCCGCGTCGCCGAAACTTCGCAGCAAGCCCCACACGTCGCGATAGATCGGCTCGGCGGCGAGTCGATCACGCGGCCCGAAATACCCGCTCACCAAGACCGCGCCGATCCTCGTGTCGACGCTTGCGCTGTACAGCGCGACGAGGCCACCCTCCCCGTATCCTGCGACCCCGATGGGAACCTTCGGCGACTGGCGCTCGAACCAATCGATCGCTGCCTGAACCTTCTCGACTTCGTAACCGATGATGTGCCGGCCCACCTCGAACGCCATTCGATAGATCCACTCGCGATGGGGCTGGTTGGTCATCCTGATGCCGGGAATGCCGGACCATGTGTCTGCGCGATCGATCAGCACCGGCACCAGCACTTCGCACCCGTACTCCGCCAACCGGCGGGCGAATGCGGAGCCTCCCGGCGCCAGGCCCGCAATCATCTCGGGCGACCAGTCTGCGTCCGGAAGAGCGACGATTCGAGAGTGCGGTGGCTGGTCCGGCTCGAGCAACAGTCCTTCGGCATCGACATCCGCGAAGACGGGCCAACGGACCGAGTAGATGCGATAGCCGGGGCCGCGTGCTATCTCCGAGCGCCCCGGCGCCGGAGTGTTCACCTGGAGCGCTTCGAAAGGCACACGCGCATCGACGGCGCCGATCATGGTCCGCAAGCGCTCGCGATCGGGCTCACCCTTGCCTGCCACGCTGCGTTTCAATGCCGCCGCGGAAGTCTCGCGAATCAGGTACTCGTTGATCGACTGCACCATCCGTTCGGCCGGATCGCCCTCGAAATTGTAAGGGCCTGTTCCCGGCAGGGGGGCCTGCCCCGAAAGAGAACCGGCCAGCGCGAGCCAGAGAATCGTTCTCATGATTGAAACGATGATACGCCGGGACGGCGCGTTCATATACACTGGCATGTCATGCAGCGGCGTACATTTATCGCAGCGGGCTCCGCAGCCGGTTCGCTTCTCGCGCAGGAACCGATCCGCGTCGGCATCATCGGCGCAGGCGGGCGCGGACGCTATCTTCTGGACCAGTACAAGGAAATTGGCGCGCACGTAGCCGCGGTTTGCGACGTCTACGAGCCGAATCTTCAGCGCGGGATCGCGGCGGCTCAGAAAGGCGCGGCCGCTTTCACCGACTATCGCAAACTGCTCGAGGATCGCTCTCTCGAAGCCGTGGTGATCGCCACGCCGGATCATTGGCACTCCCGCATGGCGATCGATGCGGTCGATGCGGGCAAGGACGTCTATCTCGAGAAGCCGCTTGCGCACAAGATCGAAGAAGGCTTCGCCCTCATAGATGCGGTTCGCCGCACTCACCGGGTCTTGCAGGTCGGGACCCAACGCCGCAGCGCGGAGCTTTTTCAACAAGCGCGCGAATACGTGTCGCCCACCCATGCCGGCGACGTTCACCTGGTGACATCGATGTGGTTGAACTACCAGGCAGGCCTTACGTCACGATCACTCGAAGGCAAACTCGACTGGAGACAGTGGCTCGGGTCCGCACCACCGCGCGATATCGATCCGATGCGGTTCTTCAATTGGTATTACTTCTGGGATTACTCCGGCGGTTTGTTAGTCGGGCAAGCGGCGCACATCGTGGATGCAATTCAGTGGTACATGAACTCGCGCGAACCGGTGGCCGTTACGTGTACCGGCGGACGATCGAATCTCGCCGGCGCTGAGGTTCCCGAAACCGCCAACCTCGCGATCGAATATCCCGAGAACTACCTGGCAACGTTCACGCTCGGCTACAAGGCGATGCGATACAACTCGTTCAACGATCAGATCGTGCAATTCCACGGGACGAAGGCGCGGCTGGACCTTGGACGGGAAAGCTATAGCCTGTACCCGCAGAGCGATGCGGTCGAGATGAAGCCCTCGGCTGAATCAAAACAGCCCGGCAGTTTCGGCCCCGCGACACGCGCCCACATCCGCAACTTCCTCGAATGCATCCGCACTCGAAAAGAACCGAACGCGCCGGTAGAGGCGGGACAAGCCACCAACATCGTTCTGTGCATGGCGATGGAGTCGCTTCGCACAGGGCGGCGGCTGCGGTGGGATTCGAAAACCCGGCGCGTCGTCTAGCAATTTTCTCGTGCGGCCGGATCGTTATAATTACGGACTTATGAAGCTTCGTCTGCTGCTAGCGGTATTGCTCGCCGGCTGTGCGTGCTCCGCCCAGGATGGCACCACATTCGCCGAGAAGCTCGGATGGAAGAAGGGCGACCGCGTCCTGATTCTCCACATGGACGATGCCGGAATGTCCTACGATTCGAACCTTGGCATCGAACGCGTGATCGAGCACGGCGCGGCGAAATCGCTGAGCGTGATGATGCCCTGCCCCTGGGTGCCGCAAATGGTCCGCTATATCAAGGCGCATCCCGAAGCGGATGCCGGACTGCACCTGACGCTCACATCCGAGTGGAAGGAATACCGGTGGGGTCCGTTGGCCGGGATCGTCACGGTTCCCGGGCTGGTCGATTCGGAAGGCGCGCTGTGGAGTTCCGTTGCCGGTGTGTTGCAGCATGCGACCGCGGATGAAGTGGATCGCGAGATTCGCGCACAACTGGATCGCGCCGCGAAGATGGGCTTCCAACCCACCCACCTCGATTCGCACATGGGGACGCTATTCGCGAATCCGGTCTACCTCGAGAAATACGTGAAGCTCGGGATGGAGAAGCAGATTCCGGTAATGTTTCCGGGCGGTCACGACACGTACTTGAGGGCGGACACCGCGTCCGCAACGCCGCAGCTGCTGGCGCAGATGCAGAAGATCGGGCAACAGTTGTGGCAGTCCGGATTGCCGGTTCTCGACGATCTGCATAACACCAGCTACGGCTGGAAACCTCCTCCCGGCACTCGTTCCGACGATCGCGAGTTACAGAAATGGCGCGCTCAGAAATACATGGAGACCCTGCGCGAATTGAAGCCCGGCGTAACGATGGTGATCATGCATTGCACCTCGCCCACCGAAGTGTTCGCGCACATCTCCGATTCCGGCGATCTCCGCAAGGCGGATATGCTGGCGATGCTCGATCCCGAGTTTCAGGCGTACCTCAAGAGCGAGGGCTTTATCGTCACCACGTGGCGTGAATTGATGGAACGTCGCCGCAAGGCGCAGTGATCGCTAATTGGCAATCGTGCGTCAGGCCGGTTGCTCCGGCGCCGCTCCGAGCCTTACCTTGATCTCGACCCTGCGCCCATTCCGGTAAACCGTAATCGAAAGAATGTCTCCGGCGCGCTTGCGTGAGAGGGCGCGGCTAATCGCATCCTGCCGGTCGACAGGCTTGCCGTCGACAGCGACAATCAGGTCTCCGCCCACTCCCACCTGCGCATTACCGATGACAACCATCTGGCGGGCTGGACGAATTCCCGCCGCGTCCGCCGCGGAATCGGGCGCTACTTCCTGCACAAGCAGTCCGCCTTCGCGCGGAAGTTGCAAGGCCTCCGCAAGATCGCCTGCGATGTAGACGACCGTCACCCCGAGCCGCGCGCGCTGAAAACTCTTGCCCGCTGAATAATCGTCGAGCATCGCCTTCGCGCGGTTGATGGGAAGAGCGAACCCGATGCCGATGTTCCCCCCGTTCGGTCCGTAAATGGCGGTGTTGATGCCGATGACATTGCCCTGCGAATCGAGCAGTGGACCGCCGCTGTTGCCGGAATTAATGGCGGCATCGGTCTGGATCATGCCCTCCAGGACTGCATCATTGCCGCCCTGAATCGTTCGTCCGATGGAACTGACCACTCCCGTTGTCAGCGTGAGTTCGAGACCGAAGGGATTGCCGATCGCGAGCACCTTCTGTCCCACCTGCAACTTGTCGGAATCGCCGAGGTGCAGGAACTGCAGTTTCTTCTTCGGGCGAATCTGGATCAGCGCGAGATCGTCCTGACGGTCGCGCACGAGAATGTCGGCCTGGTATTTCGTCTGATCGGGCAGCGTTACTTCGACTTTATTGCTGCCGGCAACCACGTGATAGTTGGTGAGGATCCGTCCGTCGGCATCGATGATGAAACCTGAACCGAGATCGCGGACCGGATAAACCTCCCAGAAAATACTCTGACGATAAACCGTGCTCGTGATATACGCGGTGGCCTCGCGCCCCACGCGGTAGATCTCGATGTTGTTCACTTCGTCGGCAGTCAGTCCGGCCGTGTGTGCCACTGCGGGGCCGGACCACAATCGCCCGCCCGCGTCGGCAACGGGACGGATCAGCCTTCCGAGATCCCACCGGCCGCGCGAAGTGATCAGTACGAATGCTGTAACGATTAAGGCTGTGATGATGAAAATGCGAGTCTTCACTTTTGCGTGCTCCGCAGAGCCTCGTACACCGCCCGCGTTTGCGCGGTGGTGCTCTCCCTCGACCCCGACGTGTCTATGACATAGTCGGCGTATTTTATCTTTTCGGCGAGCGGCAGTTGCCGCCGCAGCCGTGCCTCAGCTTCCTCACGGGTGATCCCGTCCCGGTCCATGGCCCGTTGAATCTGCTGCTCTTCAGTACAGACCACGACGATGAGACGGTCATAGTTTCGATACGTACCTGTTTCTACCAGTATCGCAGCTTCAACAACAGCGATTCCGTCCGGATGATTCACGGCGAACTCGTCGATGATGGCCCGCGTCCGGATCCGCACTGCGGGGTGGACCAGATGGTTCAGTGTTTCAAGCCGCTCCGGGTTGCCGAACACGAGCGCCGCGAGTTTCCGTCGGTTGATGGTCCCGTCCGGATCGAGGATTTCTGGCCCAAACTCCGCGATCGCAGGCTCATAGGCTTCGCCGCCGGGCATCAGAACGCGATGGCCCATTTCGTCTGCTTTGACGAGCAGGCACCCGAATGCGGCGAGTTGCCGTCCGACGTGACTCTTGCCGCTCGCGAGGCCGCCGGTCAATCCGACGAGAAGCACGTTTAACCTGCCAGGTGCCGTTCCGCGAGGCCGACCGTGTTTGACATAAGCATGGCAATCGTCAGCGGTCCCACTCCGCCCGGAACCGGGGTGTAAGCCGACGCAAGTTCGGCCATGTCGCCCGGATGGACGTCGCCAACCAGGACACTGCCCTTCTTCTCGAAGGCGGCAAGTTTCTGCTCCGAGTCAGGGAAGATGCGCAGCACCTCGTCGCGATCGTTAAGGCGATTCATTCCGACATCGATGATGACGGCACCCGGTTTGATGAAATCCCGGGTGATCAGCGCGGGCCGGCCCATGGCTGCAACAAGAATATCGGCACGGCGGCATTCCCCCGGGAGATCGCGCGTTTTCGAATGGCAGACGGTGACGGTCGCGCTCTCGTGAAGCAGCATTAGCGCCATCGGCTTTCCCACGATGTCGCTGCGCCCGACGATCACCGCGTTCTGGCCAGCAATCCGCACCTGATGCCGATGCAGAATTTCCATGATTCCGGCCGGAGTGCAGGCGCGCGGCGCGGGGCGGTTCGCAACCAGGTGCCCGACATTTGTAGGGTGGAAGCCATCCGCGTCCTTTTCCGCGGCGACGGATTCGAGCACCCGCCGTGAATCGATGTGCGAGGGGAGAGGCACCTGCACGAGGATTCCGTCGATTTCCGGCCGGGCGTTCAACTCCGCAATGAGCGCAAGCAGATCCTCGGTACCAATGCTCTCGGGCGGCGTTAGCTGCTCGCTAAAGATTCCGAGCTCGGCACAAGCCTTCACTTTGTTGCGGACATAAATCTGCGAGGCGGGATTGTTGCCAACAAGAACAACGGCGAGCCCGGGCGGCCGCCGGCGAGCGGATAATGCAGCGACTCGGGGTTTCAATTCATCAAGGATCTGCTGGCGGACTCGCGCACCATCGAGGATTTCGGGCATCCACTGGCGAGTGTAACAGGCTTGCCGTTCCGAACGAGAATGCTCAACCGGCCTTGGATGTGTCGCTACCGAGAGCCTGCTTCAACTTGTCGCCGAAGAACGAGGATCGCGGAGCCGGGGCGGGCCTCGGCGGCGGGGCCGGCGCGGCGTTCGCGCCCTGCGCCACGGCGGGAGCACCCGACTGTTGCGGAACCGCGGCAGCGTCCGGAGCCGCAGATTCTGCCGGCGCCGCACAGGGCACGTCGCCGTTCAGGTACTTCGCTTTTTTCAGCACTGCCCGATCGAGAGAGGTGTTGTACATCGTCCAGTGGCCTTCGTACAACTTGTCCCGCTCCACCATCGCCCGCATGCACTCCATCTTCGAATCGAGATTGTCGAGGTGGTGCAGCAGGAGAGCTTCGGGAAACAACGGGATCTTGGGAGAGCCGAACTCGAGTTCTCCGTGATGACTCAGGATCATGTGCTCGAGCAGCGTGCGGAGTTTCGGCGGGAACTCGGGCAGATCGCGCAGCTTGTCCTCGATCATGCGGATGCCGATGGTGATGTGCCCCAACAGTTGCCCATCGGTGCTGTAGCCGAAGCCGCGATCGTACGTCAGCTCGTCTATTTTCCCGATGTCGTGCAGTATGATCCCGGACAGCAGCAGGTCTGCGTCAACATCCTTGTAGTGCGCCGCGGCCATTCGCCCGAGTTCGCACATCGACAACACGTGCTCGATCAAACCGCTCAAGTACGCGTGATGAACGGCCTTCGCCGCCGGCGCCAATTTGTAAGCCCGGCGGACTCGCTCGTCGGCGAAGACATGTTCCAACAGAGCCCGCAGATGCGGATTCGAAAGACCCGAGATGATTCCTGTCAGCTCGGCGAACATCTCGTCCGGATTCCGCGCCGAGGCCGGGAAGAAGTCGGCGAACTCGATCTCGCGTTCATCGATTCGCATCAGCTTGTGAAGCGTGATCTGGGGTCGGTTCTGGAAGATCTGGAACAGGCCCTTGATCCGGACGAAATCGTCGCGGTCGAACGTGTTCATCACGTCGGCGGCGTTGTCCCACATTCGGGCTTCGACGTCGCCCGTGCGGTCACCGAGCGTCAGCGACAGATACGGCTCGCCGCTTTTCTTCTGACGAATGTCTTTGGACTGGACGAGGAATACCCCAGTGATGACCTGGTTCGGCTGCAGGTCGCTGACGTATGGAGATTTCATTTGTGCCGGTCGCTTCTCTAGTTGCGAGAGGACGAGTCCTTGGTCTTCGTTGTCTTTGTTCCGGGGATCGGCACCATCCACAGAAAACGCTTCTTGCGGGTCTGCGTAGCCACCTGTTCCTTCGTTACGGTCTCGGGCCGCAGCTGGGCGGGATCGCTCCAGGCGGTATCCTTCCCGGGCGCCGCGCCTGTATCCACATAGCCGGGTTTGATTTCGAGGAATGCCGATTCGCGAAGTTCCGTGAGATAGGTCCGGACCGCGGGCTGCATGCGGGGCGAGAAGAGTTTGTCCATGATCTCGTTCTCCACCTCCTCGAAGGTCGCCTGTCCGGCCTGCTGGTGGTCCGTCACGCGGAGGATCAGGAACCCGGTTCCCACGTTAATCGGCTGAGTGACGAAGCCCTTCTCTTTGTCCCAGACCATATCCTCGATGTCTTTCCGGAGCTTGCCCTTTTCGAATGCGCCGATATCGCCTCCGGCACGAGCACTGTTCTGGTTATCCGAATTGTCTCGGGCCAAGTCGCTGAACTTTTCCCCCTTGATCGCTCGAGCTGACAGGTCCTTCGCCTTTTTCTCGATCGCGGCGACGTCCGCGGCGTCTTTGCCTTCGGTGGACAGAAAAATTTCACTCAGGAAAACGCGATCCTGCCGGATGAAGTCGGACTTGTGCTCGCTGTAGTACTTCTGCATCTCGTCGCGCTTCACCTGAACGCGGCGCGCCACTTCCTCGCGGATCACCCGTTCGGTGAGCATGCCGTTCTTGAGGTCGTTCTTGTAGTCCTCGTACGGCATTCCGGTCTGGTCATGAACGTATTGCTGGAATTTCTCCGGGTCGGCGATCTTCGATTCCAATTGCAGGCGGGCGATGAACTTACTAACGTCGGAATCGACGTTGATGTTCAGCTCTTTCCCTTTCTGCACGAGGAGAAGCTGGTCGATGCGATCACGGAGAGCGTCCTTCGAACGTTCCTTCAACTCCTCCTGCAGACGGGTGCCGGTGATGCCCTTCTGGCGGAGTTCGTTCGCGATGGTCGTCTCCGTGTGCTGGACTTCGCTGCGAGTAATTATGTCACCGTTGACTTTGGCAATGATCTCCTCGACCAGCGAGGCATCGGCCGCGGCCGCCAGGGAAACGGAACACACACCTAGGGCCAGGACGCGGTGGAACTTCATAACACTCATTATACTTGTCAGACTCGACCCAGGGCTACGGCGTTGCACTGAAGATCCGTCGTATCCGTGGGAGGGACTATACTGTCGTCTTGGCCGAATCTGCTGGATCGATATCGGGCCGGCTGGCGCTGGCTCTGGCGGACGGTGCATTGTTCACCGCCGTTATCATCGGGAGTCCGTTCGGCGAGTACAAGACGCTGGCGATCCCTTTGTCGATCTTCCTCCTGCTGGCAGCGCCGTTCCTGCTCAACTGGAAGGCACACCGAACGTTATCCATTCCTACCCTGGTGATCGTCGGAGCGGTTGGGGTCTACATCGTAATCGTGGGCCAGCAGGTCGCAGCGAATCCTACCTCACACAATCTGTGGCCCTTCGAGTTTTTTGGCTTCGTTCTGCTAATCGGGATTCCCACATTCGCGGCAGCGATGTTCTCCCGGTTGATATACAGGTTGACGTACGGAAGATCGCACACCGGCGGGAACGATCACTCGATCCAGCCGCCGCCCAGCACCAGTTCACTGGAATAGAACACCGCTCCCTGACCCGGAGTAACAGCACGCTGGGGCTCGTCAAAGCGAACCTCGGCACGGGAGGGCTCCGAGGACGGGTACAGTGTTGCCGCGGCGGCGACGTGCTTGTTCCGGATCTTGACTTCGGCGCGAACGGGTGCGGTGATCGGTGCGATCGAGATCCAGTTGACGTCCTTGGCGATGAGGGTGGAGCGCATCAGGTCGTCGCGACTTCCGACCACCACTCGCTGTGTGTCGGGTTGGGTGGCGATTACGTATAGCGGCTCGCCAGCGACAATCCCGAGGCCCCGGCGTTGCCCGACGGTGAAGCGATGCACGCCGCCATGCTCTCCGACCACCCGGCCGTCCGTATCGACGATTTCGCCCTGAGTCGCCGTGCGGGGTACTCCCTGCTCCTCGAAGTACGCGTCGATGAAGGCGGCATAGTCGCCGTTCGGGACGAAGCAGATTTCCTGGCTGTCGGGCTTCTGCGCGACCGGTAGTCCGAGTTCGGTGGCGAGTTCGCGCACCTGCGGCTTCGTCATGCCGCCGAGCGGGAAAATGGTTCGCGCGAGTTGATCCTGGGTGAGACCGAACAGGAAGTAGGTCTGATCCTTACTGTCATCGACGGCACGCTGCATCTCGTAGCGGCCTGTGGATTCGTTGAAGCCGGCGCGAGCGTAATGTCCCGTGGCAATGCGCCCGGCGCCGACACCAGCCGCCATGTCGAGGAACTGGTCGAACTTCACCAGGTTGTTGCAGAGCGTACACGGGATCGGGGTGCGGCCGGACAAGTACTCGGAAATGAAAGGCTTTACTACCTGCTCTTCGAAGCGATTCTCGAAGTTTACGACGTAGTAGGGAATGCCGAGGTGCTGTGCCACCCAGCGCGCATCGTACACGTCGTCCATCGAGCAGCAGCGCCCGGTCGAGTGACCTCCGGTAAGTTGCGGCAGGCGGCGCTGATTCCATAGCTGCATCGTCATTCCGACAATGCGCTCGCCTTGCCGGTGCAACAGCCCCGCGACGGCGGAACTGTCCACGCCACCCGACATCGCGACCGCTATTACAGAGTCAGACACGAACGCTTCCTCCGGGCGCCAACCTGCGCAGATGCTCGACCGAGGACGCAAGCGCATCCACCAGCGCATCGATCTGCGCCTCGTCGTTCGACCGTCCGAACGAGAATCGCAGGCAGGACCGGGCTTGTTGCCGCGGTAGACCAATCGCGGTGAGCACATGCGACGGTTCTACCGCGCCGCTTGAACATGCAGCGCCGCTCGAGACCGCGAAGCCCTTCAGATCCAACGCGATCAGCAGCGGTTCTCCTTCGATTCCTTCAAAACAGATATTGGATGTGTTTGGAACGCGGGCAGATGCCGCGCAGTTCACCCATACGCCGGGGATGCGATCGAGCAAAGCATGCTCGAAGCGATCGCGCAGCCGGCACAGTTTCCAGCATTCGTTGTCCAGCCCGTCCCGGATCACGGATGAGGCGCGGCCGATCGCAACCGCTCCGGGCACATTCTCGGTACCCGGGCGGCGATCCCGTTCGTGGTGGCCTCCGTAAAGGACGGGAACGAGGTCGATTCCCTTGCGGACGTAAAGGATTCCGATGCCCTTCGGCGCGTACATCTTGTGGCCGCTGATGGAATACAGATCGACACCGAGTATCTGTACGTTGATGGGCACCTTACCCGCTGCCTGCACGCCGTCGGCATGGAACACCACGCCCGCGTCTCGCGCAATCGACGAGATCTCTTCGATGGGTTGCAAGGTGCCGATTTCGTTGTTCGCGTGCATGACGCTGATCAGCGTCGTATCGGGCCGCACCGCGGCTCGCACGGTTTCCGGATCGACCACACCCGAGCCATCCACCGGCAGGTACGTCACTGCGGCGCCCTCGCGTTCCAGTTGGGCACAGGCGTTCAGCACCGCCGGGTGCTCGATGGATGTAGTGATGACATGCTTGCCCGCAGCCCCGCCACGCCGCACCGTTCCGAAAATCGCGAGGTTATCGGACTCCGTGCCACCGCTGGTGAACACGATTTCGGTAGGATGACAGCGGAGAAATTCCGCCACTTCGCGCCGCGCCGCATCCAGCTTCTGCTTGGCCGATTGACCGTAGTGGTGGATACTGGAAGCGTTACCGAACACTTCAACCATTACTGGAACCACCACTTCCAGTACTTCTTTACATACGGGCGTTGTCGCGTTGTGATCGAAGTAGAACTGCCCCACTTTATGTTTTAGTTTAACAATCTATGCCGGACTCACGATCGAAATTAAAAGTAATTACGCTGACCACGGACTTTGGACTGACCGATCATTTCGTGGGAACGATGAAGGGCGTAATTCTCGAAATCGCACCGAAGGCGGTGGTGGTGGACATCAGCCATGACGTGAAGCCGTTCGATGTTATGGACGGAGCGTACACGATCGCGCAGGCCTATCGTTATTTTCCGAAGGGCACGGTGCATGTGGTGGTGGTGGATCCGGGTGTGGGAACGACCCGCAGGGCGATCGTGGTGGATGCCGCAGGGCAACGTTTCGTCGGACCCGACAACGGCGTGTTCTCGATGATTTACGATCGTGAGTCGCACGTTGTGCGCGCCGCCACAAACGCGAAGCTTTTCCTCAAGAACATCAGCAGCACCTTCCATGGCCGGGACATCTTCGCGCCATGCGCGGCGCACCTTGCTGCCGGCGTTCCGTCGTCGCGCGCCGGTAAGGTGATTAAGGACTACATCCAGTCAGGCCTGCTGAAACCGCGGCAGATGGCCCGGCGGGTCTGGTCCGGCACGATACTCAAGGTGGACCGGTTCGGCAACCTGATCACAAACCTGCACATCGAGCAACTCCCCGATTTGCGCACGCGCCCGATCGAACTTCTGGTCGGACTCCGGACCATCGCCGGTCTGGCGCCGACGTTCGGAGAGTGCAGAGCGGGCGAAGTGGCGAACATCATCGGAAGTTCGGGTTACCTGGAAGTGGTGGTGAATCAAGGTTCAGCGGCGCAGGTGTTGAATTGCAGCGCGGGCTCTCCGGTCGAGTTGACCTTCTTCTGAGCAGCGAGAGGCAGCGCGGGCTTCTTCAAGGTACTCGCTGGCTGCGAGAAAACACTTGCGCAGAGACTCGTAATAAACTATAGTTAACTCACTGAATGAAACCACCTGTAATCGCTCACGGGGCCGCGGCAGGATCATCGCTTCCTGAGGTTCACTCCAGCGTTCAGACGGGAGCCCCTTCCATCTGGAAGCGGATGTTTGCCTTTGCAGGGCCCGCCTACCTGGTCAGTGTCGGGTACATGGATCCCGGAAACTGGGCCACGGATCTGGAAGGCGGCGCGCGGTTCGGCTACGACCTCTTGTGGGTACTCGTCATGTCGAACCTGATGGCGATCCTGCTGCAGACGCTCAGCGCGAGGCTTGGGATCGTTACTCAACGGGACTTGGCGCAGGCCTGCCGTGAGTCGTATCCGAAACCGGTTTCCTACGCGTTGTGGGTGTTGTGCGAGATTGCGATCGCGGCGTGCGATCTCGCCGAAGTACTGGGCGCGGCGATCGGGTTGAACCTGCTGTTTCATATCCCTCTATTGGCAGGCGTATTCATCACGACAGCGGACACGCTGCTGGTTCTGTGGTTCACGAAAATGGGCATCCGGTTCATCGAAGCGTTAATTCTGTCGCTTGTGACCGTGATTACCGGCTGTTTCGTGGTGGAGCTATTCATTGCGAAACCCGGCTTTCTGGATGTGGCGGCGGGCTTGGTGCCACGGATGACGAACGAAAGCCTGTACGTGGCGATCGGCATTCTCGGGGCGACGGTAATGCCGCACAATCTGTACCTGCACTCGGCTCTCGTGCAAACCAGGCGTATCGGGGAGACGCCCGCCGCGAAGCGCACCGCGTGCCGTTTCAACCTGATCGATTCTGTTGTGGCCCTGAACGGCGCCATGATCGTGAATGCCGCGATCCTGATTCTTGCCGCAACAGTTTTTTTCAATCGCGGGATCGTCGTCACCGAGATCCAGCAGGCGCACCTGTTGCTGGCTCCGCTGATGGGCACGGCGGTGGCCAGCATCCTGTTTGCGGTGGCGCTGCTGTGCTCCGGACAGTCGTCCACGCTGACTGGAACGCTCGCCGGCCAGATCGTAATGGAAGGATTTTTGAATCTTCGCATGGCCCCCTGGCTGCGCCGGTTCATCACGCGGATGATCGCAGTGGTACCGGCCGCATTGACGATCTGGGTTGCGGGCGAGCGCGGCACTTACGAGTTGCTGATCCTGAGCCAGGTGGTGCTCTCTATGCAGTTGCCGTTTGCCGTGATCCCGCTGGTGCAGTTCACGAGTGATCGCGCCAAAATGGGCGAGTTCACGACAAAGCGAGGCTGGCAAATTGTGGCTTGGTCGGTGACTCTGGTGATTGTCGGGTTGAACATTCGATTGGCCAGCGCGGAGATTGCGGGCTGGTTTCGCGCCGCAGGTCCATATTCGGCGCTGTTGTGGGTGACGCTGGTCCCGGCTATTTTGGGGCTCGTTTTACTGCTCGCGTGGATGATCTTCGAGCCCTGGTTACCCGCGCGGCTGAAGACGTTCCGGCGAGCGCGCGTGGCCATGCCGCCGATGCCCGACGAGGTACCCGCTGTCGAATTCACCGCGCCGGTCTACCGCAACATCCTGCTGCCGCTCGACCACTCGTCGCGCGATGTGGATGCCATACGCCACGCAGCGTCACTTGCCAAGTTGCACTCTTCCACCATTCACCTGATCCACGTGGAAGAAGATGTGACGAGCCAGGTATATGGAGCGCTGTCGTCGAGCGCTGAAGTGGAATCGGGCCGCCGTTATCTGGAATCCATCCGCGACCGTCTGCGGAGTGAAGGTATTCAGGCGGACCTCGCGGTAGCACACGGCCGCGACCCTCAAGCGGCCATTGTCGAGTGGGCCAAGCGCAACCACCCCGATCTGATTGTGATGGGCGCGCACGGCCACCGGGGATTAAAAGACTTGATGCTCGGACGCACTATTGACTCGGTCCGCCACGCGGTGAAGATTCCGATTCTCGTCGTCCGGCAGGACGAGCGAGAGAAGTAACGGCCATTCGAGATGTCGTTGGCGTAGGCCACAAGACAGAGCCCTGTAAGGTCGCTTTCAGTGCTCGGTGTGTCCCAGGTCGCGACCTGGAGCGACGCGATCCCGAACCCTTCTCTTGAGTTCCTTAATTTCAGGAAAACGTCCTTCGGACGCCCGCGACCACACGGTTTGGTCCCCGACACGGACGTCGAACACTCCGCCGGTGCCCGGAATTAACGCCACCTCACCGATTTCTTCCTGGAAGGTGGTTAAGAGTTCCTGGGCCATCCACGCAGCCCGCAAAAGCCACCTGCATTGAGTGCAATACTCGATCTCCACACGCGGTTGTCTGGCAGCCACTCTCCCTGAAGTGTAAAGCAAAACCCTGTAGACGGCTGCCGCAACCCCCGTGTCGGCTCTCCACAACCGTTATAGAAGCATCGTAACGTGCCCATTTCATTTCAAGCACATACGTTTGGTTACACGCCTGCTTAACAAAAGATCGAATGACACGGTCGTGGCAGCTCGCAATCCCGATCCTGCTTTGCGCCGCCTCCGTGATTCCTGCCGCAACGCTGGAACGCCTTTCGATGGATGACATGGTCGAGAAGAGCACGGCCATCGTTCGCGCGCGTGTTCTCTCCTCGTCGGCCAGCTTCCGCGGCACGCCCGTGGGGCGGAGCGGGATGATTTACACCCACTATACGATCCAGGTGCTGGAACGATGGAAGGGCTCGACGGCGGATCGAATGGACGTAGCGGTTCCCGGAGGATTCGCCCAGGGAATCCGTCAAATGTTCCCCGGCACACCGACGCTTCAGAGTAGTTCGGAGTACGTGCTGTTCCTGTGGACAAGCCGGTCGGGCCTAACACAGATCATCGGACTCAGCCAGGGACTGATGAGCCTGAGGGTGGATGCAAGCGGGAAATCGGTGGTCTCGCGAAGCGCATCGAGCGAGCCGATGGTAGATGCGGAGGGTCGCCCGATAACGGACCGGGGGTTGAACATGAGCCTCTCCGAGTTTCGCGCAGCCATGGGCCGCTACGGCCTGAAGGGAGTCCAGCGGTAATATGGGACGGTCAGCGCGAACCGGCTTCTTCGCGGTCTTGGCAACCCTTCTCCTCAGTTCCGTTGCTTCCGGCTATTACCATTACGTCTACTACCCGACGAACCAGCCGCCCTTCGTCAGAATGCTTGAGAAGTACGACCTTTCGGCGTTGCGGAACAACACCGTTTACTACTACATCTCCGACCAGGGTCCGTCTCAGCTTGCTCCCGGCGACACGCTGGCAGGCTTGATGAGCGAGATCCGGCAGGTGGCGAGAATCTGGAACGATGTTCCGGGTTCGAGTCTGCGGATCGGCTTCGGTGGGGTAAGTTCGGCTTCTACAGTACAGAACTCGCCGGGCATCGATATCGTGTTCGATGACGATATTCCGCCGGGCATTTGGGCGTTGGGAGGCGTGAGTAGTATCGGAACCCCTACCGTGGCGGCGGACGGATCCGGATTCGTTCCGATCCTACGGGGCGTGGTCAGAGTCCGGCGCGATCTGAGCGACTCGCCGAGTTTCGGCGAACGCGCCTTTCGCACGATGGTCCACGAATTCGGACACGCGCTGGGGTTGCAGCATACGTTCACGTCCGGGGTGATGTCGACCGAGATAACGCGAGCGACCACACGTTCCAAGCCGCTCTCGGATGACGACATTGCCGGTTTGACGGTCCTGTATCCCAACGGGAGTTATCTGAGCCGGACCGGGACGATCACCGGCCGCGTGACCGCCGACGGCACGGGGGTCAATCTCGCCTCGGTAGTCGCGATATCCGCGAACGGTCCAACGATCAGCACGTTGACCAATCCGGACGGGACTTACACTCTGCAGGGCATTCCACCGGGTGGCTATTTCCTTTACGTTCACCCTCTGCCGCCGCCGCTCGCCGCCGAAACAACACCCGGTAATGTGATTCCGCCCCGAACCACCGACGGTACTGTGTTCGACAACGTCGATTATTTCGGAACGCAGTTCTATCCCGGAACGCGCGATCCCAACGCTGCGACGGTTTTGTTCATGGGAGCGGGCGAAACGAAGACAGGATTCGATTTCTCCGTCACACGCAGGTCCGCGCCCGCCATTTCGTCCGTCGCCACGTACGGCTATTACGGCAGCACGCCGGTGGCCCCCGCGCCGGTTGTCGGCATGACAGCGGGGACGACTCTGGTGGCCACCGGCACGGGTCTGGTGACTGGTGGAAACGGACTCACTCCGGGCCTGGGCGTGCGGGTGCTTGCAAATTCAGGAGCTAACATCCCGCAAGCCTCCGTCAAATACTACACTTCCGGCTACATTCAGTTCGCGGTGTATCCGGGGTTCGGCTGGTCGCCGGGTCCGCGGCACCTGCTGTTCTCCACGGATGACGACATTTATGTCCTGCCCGCGGGAATTCTGCTGGTAGCGAACCACGGTCCGCAGATCTCCGCGGTGCAGCCAGCCGTCGATGACGCGGGGAACCGTGCAGCCCTGATCAGCGGCACGGATTTCGACGCGACGACTCGCATTTTCTTCGATGGAGCACAAGCGGCGATTCAACGTCGCAATGCCGACGGCACGCTGCTGGTAACGCCGCCACCCGCGACCGGCGGCTTCCGTGCAAACGTCGTCGCTCTCAACGGCGACGGGCAGAGCTCTCTGTTTGCGCAACCGGCCGGAGGACCGTCATTCACCTACGACGATGCGAGTGCTCCGCTGATTTCGGTTACGCCGGCATCATTGCCGGCCGGTTCGGAGGCCATGGTCGAAATCGACGGATCCAATACGACGTTCGTAGACGGCTTGACCAACGTGGGTTTCGGGTCCAGCGACATTGTCGTTCGCCGGATCTGGGTCACCGGCCAGAATCGAATTCTGGCAAACGTGAGTGTCAGTCCTTCGGCTGCATTCGGTGCGGTTCAATTGACAGTCGCGACCGGGTTGCAGATCGTTACCCAACCATTCGCATTACAAGCCACTGCGGCTTCGACGAATCCAAACACCCTCATGATGGTGCCGCCGGTGACGAATGCCGCCAATGGATTGGCGGGTGTGTGGGCGGGAGGCACGGGGGTGCTGACGGTAATGCACCTGAGTGCTGCCGCGAATGCATTGACCTTGACGGTCGGAGATCAGCGGGCGTCGATCGTTTCGGTGAACGGGAACCAGATTACCTTCCAGGTGCCGGATTCCGTACCGGTGGGAGCCGCGATCGTGAAGCTGCAAGTTGACGGCTATACCGATTCGATTCAGCCGATCGTGATGAACATCGAACCACCTCCGCCGGTAATCGCCAGTGTCTTTTCGAGTGCCGGAACGGTGGCGGACGCAAGCCACCCGGCGCATGCTGGTTCGATGATCGCGCTGCTGGTTACGGGGCTTCCGAATTCGGTGACGAACGCAGACCCGTCTGTGATTAAGGTCAACGTTGGCGGAATCGACCTCCCCGCCCTTTCCGTCGGATCGCAAGCCGGCGGGATCTTGATTCAGATCGCGCTGTCGAGCGTGGTTCCGACGGGGACCGATGTTCCGGTGCGGGTCAGCTATAGCGGTGTCACCTCACAGCCCGTAACGATCCCGGTCCAGTAAACTTACCGGTCAGCGCCGTGCCGCTGCTAAAATCGAAGGTTGGGACCTACCTCTCCTTCGCGGCCGCGAGTGTGCGCAGTCAGCTACCTCAATACCGTCCCTCTTGTCTGGGGCATGCTCGAGGGACCGCAGCGCAATGCTTTCGACCTTTCCTTTGAAGTTCCGTCGGTATGTGCCGACCTAGTAGTGAAGGGCGATGCCGATATCGGCATCATCCCGGTCGCCACGCTGCTTCTAAGCGACCTCGCGATTTTCCGGGGGACCGGAATTGCGTGCCGCGGAGAAGTTCGTACAATTCTCCTGATTTCCCGAAAGCCGTTCTCCGAAATCGAAGTGCTGGCTGTCGATTCGGGATCGCGAACCTCGGTGATGCTGTCGCGTATCGTTTTGCGCCGGAGGTTCGGCGCCGCTCCCGCATTGATCACGATGGATCCGGATCTCGATGAGATGCTGGCGTCCGCCGACGCGGCATTGGTGATCGGAGATGCGGCCCTGGTGCTCGAGCCAGACCAACTGCGCACCCAGGGCTTGTATGTGGCCGATCTTGGCGCCGAGTGGGTTGCGCTATCGGGGCTGCCGATGGTGTTTGCGGTTTGGGCTGGGCGCCAGGAAATTCACTCAGTGGAAATCGAACAGGTGTTCCTCGATTCCTGCCGGTTCGGGCTGCAAAGAATCGATGAGATCGCGGAACGGGAATGGCGGGAACGCGGCGTGTCGCGTCAACTCGCCAGAGACTATTTGAAACACAACATCGTCTTCGAATTGGGCGATGACGAATACCGGGGAATGGAAGCGTTTCTGCACGCGGCTGCAGAGCTTCCGCCCGCACAATACATTGAGACCGCGGCGACGTCCGTAACGGAAAACACGACACTATGATGACTCGAGAGGAAGCGATCGACCTGTTCCGCAGCGACGATCTGGTGGGTATCGGCATGGCCGCCGATGCCGTCCGGCGTAAGCTGCATCCGGAAAACGTCGTCAGTTACATCATCGACCGGAATATCAACTACACGAACTTCTGCACCGAGTACTGCAGCTTCTGCGCTTTCTACCGGCCGATGGGCCATGCCGAAGGTTACGTGCTGCCGAAAGAAGCGATCTTCCAAAAAATTCAGGAGACGATCGACTTGGGCGGCACGGGCATTCTGATGCAGGGTGGACTGCATTCGGAACTGAAGATCGAGTGGTACGAGGATCTGCTGCGGTCGATCAAGCAGCGGTTCGACATCTGGTGTCATTGTTTTTCCGCGCCGGAAATCACCAACATCGCGCAGGTGAGCAGTATCAGCCTGGAAGAGACGATCGCGCGCTTGCGCGACGCCGGTCTCGATTCGATCCCGGGCGGCGGCGCCGAGATCCTCGACGATGATGTCCGTCACCGGATCAGCCGGTTGAAATGCACGACCGACGAATGGGTGGATATGCACCGGACCGCGCACCGGCTCGGGATGCGCACCACGGCGACGATGATGTTCGGCGTTGGGGAATCGATCGAGCAGAGGATGAATCATTTCGACCTCGTCCGGAACATCCAGGAAGAGACCGGCGGGTTCACTGCGTTCATCCCTTGGGCATTCCAGCGCGAGCATACGTCGCTGGGCAGGTTCGTGAAGGAAGAGGCGACCGCCGTCGAATATTTGAAGATGCTGGCGCTGTCGCGGGTGTACCTGGAGAACATCAAGAATATCCAGTCGTCGTGGGTGACGCCGGGATTGAAGACGTGCCAACTGGGACTGCGGTTCGGGGGTAACGACGTCGGCAGCATCATGATCGAAGAGAACGTCGTGTCGGCGGCGGGTACGCATCACCGAGCTACCGAAGAACAACTGCGGCGGCTCATCCGCGACGCGGGATTCGTTCCCAAACAGCGCGATACCCTCTACCGTACCTATTTTCTGAACTGATTGAGATTTGGGGCATCATATCGGTGATGACACCGATTTGGGATCGCCTCAATGTAGAACTTCTTCTCACTCAATTCGTCGCCTGGATTCCGGCGCTGATCGCCGCGATAGTCATACTGATCGCCTTTTGGGCGTTTTATCGGATTACGAGGCCGGGCATCCGGCGGCTGCTCGAGGGAGCGGGGATGGACCACGCGCTGGTCGGCATGCTTAGCAATGTCTACAGGTTCACTTTGCTCTCGTTCGGGCTGGTTATGGCCGCGGGCCAACTGGGCATCAACGTTGGAGCCGCGCTGGCCGGCCTCGGGGTCGTTGGCCTGACGATTGGTTTTGCCGCGAAGGATTCCTTGAGCAACATCATGGCCGGATTCCTGATTTTCTGGGATAAGCCGTTTCGCGTGGGGGACTGGGTGTCGCTCGGCGAGTATCACGGCAAGATCGCCGAGATCACGATGCGGACCACGCGATTGCGCACCCGGAATAATACCTGGGTGATTATCCCGAACGAATCGGTGATTAACCAGATTCTAGTGAATCACTCGACGGCAGGATTGACGCGCCTGGAGGTGCCGGTCGGGATCGCGTACAAGGAGGACATCGACGCGGCGAGAACGGCCCTGCTCGAGGCAGTGAAGCAGGTTGAGGGGGTGATGGGCGAGCCCGTGCCCAAGGTGATGGTGCAGGCTTTGGCGGATTCGAGCGTGAACCTGTTGATCCAGGCGTGGATTCCGGATGCGGAGTTTGAAAAACCGGTACAGTTCTATATCGTCGAGGCTGCCAAAAAAGCATTAGACGCGGCGAATATCGAAATACCGTTCCCGCACCTGCAGTTGTTCGTCGACGACATCCGCCCAGAAGTGTGGAAAGGGGCGCAGCAACTGGCAAAAGAGGCGCGCGCGCAATCGGCGGCCTGAAAGCGGCCCCACCGCCCCGCGAGCGCCCTAAAACGAATTCCTGGAACGGCTTTATTCGCCAGAGAATCTAATTTTTAGAAGTACACCTATCCTGTTGTGGGGGAAATGACCGGATTGTGTTTCTAAGGCTTGATCCGGCATCCGAGGCTGTTTATACTGGCCTTTTCCGTCCGCAGTCAGAACTGGGACACAAATTAGTCAGAGTCGTGTGATGATCGCCAGGGATGATTTTGATCCGCTTGCTCCGCAGCGCGAAGCAGCGATGTTCTATGGCCTCTTTTTGCGAGGCCACTCGGCGGAGACGCTTCGCAAGGACATCGATGTGCCGAAGGAGCTGCTCGATAAGTGGCTGAAATCCAGCCGGTTTGAGCCCAGTTTTCACGACAACCTGAGGCGCCAGTACTTGTACCGGAAGCAAGTTTTGGCCATCTTCGACGAGCTGATCACCAGCGAGCGAACCCGCGAACGGCTGCACTGATCGGATCGCAGGGCGTGCGAAACTGGGAGACGAATGCAAGTTCCTATTTACCAGGTAGATGCGTTTTCCTCCCGACTCTTTGCCGGGAATCCGGCCGCAGTGTGCCCGCTAGAACACTGGCTGCCGTTTGAGACTCTCCAAGCGATTGCGGCAGAGAACAACCTGGCAGAAACGGCTTTCTTTGTGCTCGACGGCCGGAGCTACGATCTGAGATGGTTCACGCCGACGACGGAGGTGGACCTATGCGGTCACGCCACTCTCGCCTCCGGCTATATCGTCATGAATCACCTGACCCCGGGCGTGGATAGCGTCTCGTTCGAGACCCGGAGCGGTGAACTCACTGTCCATCGCCAGGGTGACCTGTACTCCATGGATTTCCCGGCCCGGCCACCGCAGCACTGCGAGGTGCATCCGCGGCTCATGGAAGCCCTCGGGACGGCGCCGCTCGAAGTGTTGGCCGCGCGCGATTACCTGGTGGTGTACGAGAGCGCCGAACATGTGCGCACACTGCAGCCGAACATGGATCTGATCGCCGCCATGGACCGGTTCGCGGTTATCGTGACGGCTCCGGGAGACGACGGGGAGGATTTCGTGTCGCGCTTTTTCGCGCCGGCACGGGGCGTACCGGAAGATCCGGTAACCGGCTCCGCACACTGCACTTTGATTCCGTACTGGGCCCGCAGGCTCGGCAAGGACAAGCTGTTCGCGCGTCAGATCTCGAAGCGCGGCGGCGAACTCTGGTGCGAGAATCGCGGCGAGCGGGTCACGATTTCGGGCAACGCGTCGCTGTACCTCCAAGGACAAATCCAGGTCGCCTGACCGCCGCTCACGACGAGAGCCGGCGCGAGACAGCACCGATGACAGCGCCTTCGTTCTTGTTCTGAATGAACGCGACCGCTCGCATATTGGCGCGGTTCCAGCCGGGATCGAGAGCCAGCGGCACATCGATCGACAGGGCTTCTTGTTTGCGTGAGTTATAGTCGGCGATTTTGGTCAAACGCCGCACTACCCCGGTGTGGGAGAGCATCCGCCCCGCATTCTCTCCCTTTCGAACATCGGAACGCAAAAGGCTTTCAGTTATCCCGTACAGAACCTCCACATCGCCGTGCTGAGCGATATGATCCGCGCTGACGCGCACCGTGGATCCCATAACCGTCAAGTCGAGGTCAACGTGAGGTTTCCGGGCAGCGCGGCGGATAGCCTGGAGGATGCTTTCCGAATCGCTGCCAACCGCCTGGAAACTCCCGTCAATCACCATCTGTGGCGTGTAGACACCGTCCAATCCGAAACGGCGGGAGTACTGCTGTTGGCGGGCGCTGAAACGATCCGATGAAAACGGGTCGGTCCAGCCGAGACGGTTCCAGTAATCCACGTGTTCCGAGCAGGCGATAACTTCTACTCCCGGCAGACCTTCCTGGTCCAGGTGCGCCAAAAACCGGTCAGCCGGCGGGCAACTCGAACAGCCCTCGGAAGTAAAGAGTTCAACCAATACCGGAGTCCGTGCGAGCTCAGCCGCTCTCGCCAGAGTGGTGCCAGCGAGGGCGATAATAACGTTTCGCCGTGTCACGCTCTGTAGATGATCCCAGACGGCCCCGGTATTCCCTGAGTCACTGCTAATATTGAATTAATGGCGGAAACACAGGTCGTTTCGCGGGAGCCGCTTCCCGCACCTTCGAAGTGGGCTCCGGTGCTGGCAATGGCCTGGCTGATTCCGGGTGGTGGTCATTTCCTGATGAAGCGGACCGGGCGTGGCGCCATTTTACTGGCAGCGGTTGCCGTGACCTTCGTTGTCGGGCTGATGATGCGCGGCTCGATGTTCCAGCCGCAAACAGGCGACCTGCTGACCACGGTGATCTACGTCGGCGGTTTCATCGGCGATGTCGCAAGTGGCATCTTCTACCTGCTGACTGTCTGGTTCGGGTACACCCAGCCGGACGTAGCGGGCCACGTCCACGATTATGGGACCAAGTTCCTGGTCGCAGCCGGACTGCTGAATATTCTGGCCATGGTGGACGCTTTCGAGATCGCAACCGGCAAGAAGGACTGAATACGATGCCGAAGATGAACCTGTCGCACTTTGAAGCCGCAATCCTGTTCGCCCTGGTGACGTCCGTAGTGATGGGCATCGTCACCAAGCGCACCGACAAGGAACGGCTGCGCTACGGCGTTCAGTGCTTTGCCTATTTCGTAGTCGCGCTATTCGGGCTGAGCTGGCTGATGTACCTGGGCCACGGCTGAGCGAGAGCCGACTGTCCGCCTCACTTGCATTTACCCGTACAGACTGTCTCGCTGACCCGGTGCGCCGGCCCCAGGCGATCGGGATCGGCAACGCTCGGACGCCGCACCGACAGCGTCTCGACAACCTGATTCCCGCGGGGCTCGCGCTCGATCACTTGCTGTTCGCGAAGCCGCGGCTTGCCCGTATCGGAATTGGCCAGACCCGGCGTTGAAGTGCCGTAGACATCGACGACCACCGACTCGCCTCCGTCCGTACGTTTGGTCGCCTTTTTGAGAGTCACGCCCGACAGCGTCAGCCGGCTGGCGGGATTCATCGCTTCATAACGAGTGATGGACTCCTGCGTCTCATTGCCGTTCATCGTCCGCTCTACCGCTTGTTTCGATGCGGCAAAGAATTGGCCGTTCTCATCGCGTCGATAGACTGTCGTGTCCTCCGTGGTTGCGGTACCGGATGTCAACTCCGCGACGACGCGGCGCTCGGCCATTTCGAGCGAACCATTTACCGAAGGCTTATCGACCGTGATATCCGATGTGTGCCCGGTCGCGGTCTTGCGCGTTTCCGCCGTCGAGCGCTCCACCAGACGCGCGTTGCCGTTCAGATCGCTTTGATAGGTGTTGGCGCGGACTACCGTGCTTCCGTCCGGCCGGATCTGTTCCTCGATGACGATTCGCTCACCATCCACCGGTTGGCCTTCCGGATTGTAGCGATGGATGATGCGTTCCGTCACCTTGCCGTTTGCATCCGAACGAAGAACATGTTCCTCGACACGTTCGATGGGCACTGTCCGCCCGTTGATCGACTGAACCCGTTCGGTCCGCGAGTCCGCGCCGATGACGATTTGCGCTCCAGGGACTCGCTCACCATTACCGTTGTACGTATACGTGTCGACCGTCTGCGCGGCGGCGAGCAACGGCACCGCGAGCGCGAGTATCCACTTCATGGTTTCACCCTAAGCCCTTTCCCGGCATCCGGCAATCAGGCGAAACGATTAAGAAGCCGCGGTACTTCCGTTTATAAACGCACCGCCGATGGATCGTTCTAGGAATCCGGCAGCCGGGGATTTCTCGTGCTAGGTTGGTGAACACAACCCTATCGTTATGCCAGAACTTGCTGAAGCGGAGGCAGTTTGCCGCCGGCTCCGTAAACAGGCGGGCCGCGCGCGGATTCTCAGCGCGCACGTTGAGCGACCCGCGATCGTGGCGCCGCAAAGCGCGGACGAGATCGAGTCGCTAGCGCGACGTGCGACGATCCTCAAGGTGCGGCGACGCGGGAAGCAGGTGCTGATCGACCTTGATACCGCCCGCACCATCCGGGTTCATCTCGGGATGACAGGGGATGTCTATGTCATCCCTGATCATCGACTTCGGCCATACACCGCGAGAGTGTGGTTTCAACTCGACGGAGCGCGTGCCCTGATCTTCGACGACCCGCGGGCACTCGGTCACCTGAACCTCTATACGCCGGCCGAACTCGACGATGTTTTGGCGGACCTCGGCGTCGAACCCATGTCGCGGACGTTCACGCCCGAGACACTGGCCGAGATCGCGACAAAATCGAGGCTTCCGGCAAAAATCTTCCTGATGGACCAAACGAAGATCGCGGGGCTCGGGAACATTTACGCCGCCGAGAGCCTGTTCGAGGCGGGTATCGATCCGCGCAAACCGGCAGGCCAACTGAGCCGCATGCGAATCGCCCGCCTCCATGCCGCGATTGTTCGCGTTTTGACGGATGCGATACAATCGGCCTGTATCGCCTACATGCGCCCGGGCCGATTTCGGGAAGCTGAAGGGTTTGCCGCACAAGTGTATGGCCGTGTAGACCAACCGTGCACGCGCTGTGGCCGAAGAATCCGGCGGATTCAACAGGGCGGTCGTTCCACATACTTTTGCTCCGGGTGCCAGAAATAGATTCCATGAGCAGTGCCAACGTGCTTTCCAGAGTCAACGAGTTCCGCGAGGAGTGCGCTCGTCGCGTGCTGGTCGCAGACGGCGCGATGGGCACCATGCTGTACTCGAAGGGCGTTTTCATCAATCGCTGCTTCGACGAGTTGAACCTGTCGGCTCCGGCGATGGTGAAGGAGATCCATCAGGAGTACGTGAAGTGCGGCGCCGAAGTCCTGGAGACGAACACGTTTGGCGCCAACCGGCTCCGGCTCAGCGCCTTCGGGCTGGCCGAGAAATTGAAGGACATCAATCGGGCGGGCGTGCGAATCGCGCGCGAGAGCGCGCATGAGGGAGTCTACGTTGCCGGTGCCATCGGACCCCTGGGCGTGCGCATCGAACCGCTAGGCCCCACGTCGTTTTCCGAAGCGCGCGACTATTTCCGCGAGCAAACCGAAGCGTTGGTGGAGGCGGGCATCGACCTGCTCGTGCTGGAGACGTTCACCGATCTGCACGAGGTCCGGGAAGCGATCTTCGCCGCACGCGAGGTTGCGGGCAAAGACATCGTCATCGTCGCGCAAGTGACCATCGACGACGACGGCCGCATGCTCGATGGCACCGCGATCGAAACGTTCACGCAACGGTTGAACGAATGGCCCGCCGATATCATTGGGCTGAACTGTTCTGTCGGCCCCAAAGCCACGCTCGAGACGATCGAGCGGATGATCGAGTATTCGCAGAAGCCGCTCAGTGCGATGCCGAACGCCGGACTTCCCGCAAAAGTTGAAGGCCGCAATATCTATCTCTGCTCGCCGGAGTACATGGCGCAGTACACGCGCCGGTTCCTGCTGGCAGGCGTGAAGTTGATCGGCGGCTGCTGCGGAACCACCCCTGAGCACATCAAGCTGATCCGGTCGGAAGCGCGTTCGTTGAGCCCCGGGCAGCGGTCGTTGAAAGTCACGGTGGAGGAGCCGCAGGCGAAGCTCAAGGCGCTGGCGAAGATCCCCGCCGCTGAGAAATCGCAACTCGGACGGAAACTCGCGGCCGGCAAATTTGTCGCATTTGTCGAAATATTACCGCCCCGCGGAGTGGATGCCTCGAAAGAAATCGAAGGCGCCCGGCTCTGCCAGGAAAACGGGATCGACTGCATCAATGTTCCCGACGGACCGCGCGCGAGCGCCCGGCTCAGCGCGCAGGTGACCTGCCAGAAAATCCAGCAGGAGGCGGGCATCGAAGCTGTCCTTCACTTCTGCTGCCGCGACCGCAACATCTTGGGTATTCAATCGGAGTTGCTGGGCGCGCACACAGTGGGCGTGCGAAACCTGATTTGCATTACGGGCGACCCCCCGCGAATGGGCACCTACCCGGATGCGACGGCGGTGTTCGATGTCGATGCGATTGGCCTCGCGAATATCGTGAATAATTTGAATTCCGGGTTGGATATCGGCGGAAATCCCATGGGTTCTCAAACCGCTCTGCTGCTCGGCGTGGGAGCGAACCCGGGCGCACTAAACCTCGAAGAGGAAATCCGGCGCTACGAATGGAAGGTCCAAGCGGGTGCCGAATATGTTGTCACACAGCCCGTTTTCGACCTGCAATTGCTCGAGGATTTCCTGAAGCGCACGGAATCCTTCAAGGTGCCGCTGATCTGCGGCATCTGGCCGCTCACCAGTTATCGCAACGCCGAGTTCATGATGAATGAGTTACGCGTGCCGGTTCCGGAGCATTACATGGAACGGATGCGGCGGGCGGACAATGCGGAAGCGGCAAGGCAGGAGGGTATTGCTATTGCCCGCGAGATGGTGGCGCAGGTGCAGCCCATGGTACAGGGCGTGCAGTTGAGCGCACCGTTCGGGCGGTATTCCATGGCGATCGAAGTAGCTGAGGTCCTCGGGCAAAAAGATGCCGAGGACAGCGAAGGAACCCAAGTTGGCAACCGACCTAATTGAAGTCGATCCCGAGAATCCCACCAGTGACATCGTCGAAAGAGCGGCGGCGTCGGTTCGGCGCGGTGAGGTGGTGGCCATACCCACCGATGCGTTGTATATGCTGGTTGCCGACCCCCTGAACCTGCACGCGGTCGGAAAGGTATTCGCGGCGAAAGGCCGTGAGATTCATCGCTCGCTGCCGCTGCTGGTCACCGACATTCACATGGCGGAGGACCTGGTGAAGGAAGTAAACACCCGGTTCTACCTGCTGGCCCGGCATTTTTGGCCGGGGCCGCTGACGATCATCGTGCCGGCGTCTGCGAAGGTTCCATTGAAGGTAACCGGGAACACGGGCCGGCTCGCGGTTCGCCAGCCGAGGTCGAAGACTGCGGTTGCGCTACTCGAGTATCTGGGCCAGCCACTGATCGCCACTAGCGCGAACATCTCCGGACAGCCTACCTGCCACAGCGGAATCGAAGTGTTCGGCATGATGGACGGCCGCGTTGAATTGATCCTCGATGGCGGACTCTCGGCGGGCGGCGGCAGTACGACCGTGGACATTACGGAACCTTACTGGCGAATGATCAAAGAAGGCGCGATCACTGAAAAAGAAATCGCCGAGTGCCTGCAACGAGTGTAGCCGGACCCCTCGCCCCTGCATCTAACCGTTAGCGCTCCCCATGCGAATCTTCTCTGCCCTGCTAGTGCTTGTGTTGCCCTTCGTGTTCCCAGAGTGCCGTAAAGCAGGAGGAACACCAACCGTACGCGAGTTACCTCCATACGCGAATCCGCTGCCGGGGATGCCCCCCGTTGTCGATCCGAACAACATCTATTCCGAGACTGCGGCCGGCAAATTGAGCCCGGTGGTGAAGGAGTTCCCTTCCCGCATCTACGTCCCGGAGAGCGGAGCGAACGCTGTCGAAGTCATCGACCCGGCGACCTATCGCGTGATCGAACGGTTTCGTGTGGGACGCCAGCCGCAGCACGTCGTCCCGTCGTGGGACTTGAAGAGTCTATGGGTACTGAATGATCTCGGCGACAGCCTGACGTCGATCGATCCAGCCACCGGACACAAGGGACGCACGATCAAGGTACTGGATCCTTACAACATGTACTACACGCCCGACGGGAAGTATGCGATTGTCGTGGCGGAGCGGCTCCAGCGGCTCGATTTCTATGACGCGCAGACGATGGACCTGAAGTACGCGGTGCCGGTTGGCTGCCAGGGTGTCGACCATATCGACTTCTCCGCGAACGGCCGCTATTTCGTGGCCAGTTGCGAGTTTTCGAGCGACCTGATCAAAGTGGATGTGACAACGCGAACCGTTGTGGGTCGACTCGCGTTGGAACCCGGCGGCATGCCGCAAGACGTCAAGACGTCACCGGATGGCCGTGTGATGTACGTGGCCGACATGATGGCGGACGGCGCTTACGTCATCGATCCCGAGCGATTCGTACGAATCGGATTCGTGCCGACAGGGCGCGGCGCCCATGGCTTGTATCCGAGCCGCGATGCCCGCTTCCTGTATGTTTCGAATCGCGGCACGCATGAACATGACACGGGTGAGCACGCGCACGGTAGTGTTTCGGTGATCGAATTCGCGACGCGCAAAGTGGTGCAGACGTGGAATCTGCCGGGTGTTGCAACGCCGGACATGGGCGGCGTCAGCGCCGACGGCTCGACGTTGTGGCTCGCCGGACGGTACAACCGAGAGGTTTACGCGATCAACACGGCGGACGGTTCGCTTCGCGCACGGATCAAGGTCGGCAGGGGTCCACACGGTCTTTGCGTGTACCCGCAGCCCGGACGGTACTCGCTTGGCCACACCGGAATTCTGCGATAGGAGCGGGCGCTCACAGTCCCGGGCGCTGCACCGGCAGGTACCCGTCGCGGTGCAATCCAAGACTCGCGATGACAGGCGCTTCCTGTTCTTCGAACCGCAGTTCAAGTTCCCGTGCGGCACGAATTTCCGTGCGCCTCCGGGCGATGAACGCGACGATGACGAGACCGGCGATCATCCACCAGAATTTCGAGGGATTCATCAGAGCCCGGCGTTCGAACTCCGCGCCGAGATACATCGCATTCAAGCCGAGTAGCAAGCAGAGGCACACGGTCATGTGAAGATTCGATTTACCAGGCAGGTAGGAGCAGGTGAACGGGATCTTGTGAAAACCGTGCAGCGCGAGTTCGATCCCGATGACCCCCAGGGCCGCAATAACCAGGAGGTGTCCGGCCGCGGGCGACCAAGGCCAAAGCCAGGCCAACACCGCGGCTGAACCGAGCGAGAGTGGAAGCAGTCCGGTGATATACAGTGCCGTGCGGTTCATGCTGAGGGTTTCAGCCGGGGCGCGAATTGCGATGGTGCGGAACATCCAGTTCGCGCGCAGTTCTATCGGCATCGCGAAAGCCATCCGGATTCCGAGCAGCCAGAAACACAATATGACGAACGTCGATGCGATAACCGGAAGGCTCACTTGGCGCCAGGGGTCGGCGGAGGATGCCGCCGCGAGTTTCTGGGCAACCGGAGTTTTCAAAAAGAGGATGAGTATCGCAAATCCCATCCCGCAGTAGAACGACAGAATCACGCGGTGCTGCCGGCTTCGGAGTAGCGTGCGGATCGTGAAGTGGACGAGTGCGGTGGTTGGGAAATCTCCGAAGCGGGGCAGGCGCAACGAGCGGCGAGCGGCGGGTGTTATGTCAGGCTCTTCGACGATCTTGCGGAGCGTTCGAAAATAGGACAACGCAAAGGCCGCGACGGATCCCAGCCCCGCTAGCGCCAGACCCAACCACGCTCTGACGGCTAAGCGCGTCAACGTCGGATGCGCTGCCTCGGGTATGGAGCCGTTCAATTGCTGGAACAGAGCCAGGAACCAATACGAGGGAAGATAATCGAGCAGCGGCCGGTTCGCCTCAGACGTGAGGGCCCCGATGCGTGTGAGCGAGGGCTGCAGGAAGTAGACGCACATGCACACGCAGAAGGTCCCGATTTGCAGAACGGAGGACAGGCGGAGGAATGCGGACCTCGGCAGTTGTGCCGCTATGCCCTGGGCGCACAGCACACAGAACAGCACGAACGCGCCCGCCGCCAGGACGGTGATCCAATAGGCGGCGAATCCTCGGTACAGCTCCAGCGAGAAGAGCATGTCGAGGAAGTTCGACCCGGGAGGCGTGAGTGCGAACGGCAAAGCCAATCCCGGCAGCGCATTGAAGGTGACGACCGTGAGGCTTAAAGCTGCCCCGAGAGCTGATGCCTTCGCCAGAAAAATCGTTGCGGCTTTCACCGGCAGCGGCGAGAGGATCAGAACATCCCGCCGGTCGGGGAAGGTCGAGTCCCAACTCAGGACAGCAAACAGGCCGATGACGAGCATTGTTGTCGCAATGACCATATGCTCACCGGGCCAGGCCGAAACCAGCATCTCGGAGCGCGGCAAGCGAGAGTTTCCGCCTGCCAGTGCAGCGAACCCGACGCTCACCCAAATAAGGATCGCCGCGAATCGGCCCAGGAGGCGGTTGGAATCGCCTTGCGCCTGCGCAGATAGCAGTTCGCGATCCACCATGCGGAACAGGAACTCGCGGAAGAGCACGTGGAACTGAATCTTCGTCATGTTACGCCTCGATCAGGTCTGCGATCTGCCGGGAGATTGCCGTCGTGTCCTCATCGACGGCCAGTTGCGCGAAGATCTGTTCCAGCGTTGGCAGCGACATGAGCGATCGCAGCCGCTCGATGGAGTCGTCGGCAACGATCCGCCTCGATGAAGAATCACCACGCGCGAACAGACGCGTTCCACCGTCTCCAATTCGTGCGAGCTGAAGAGAATCACTTTTCCGCGGCCCGCCAGTTCTTGAATCAGTGAGCGGAAGACCAGTCCCGTTGCGACATCGAGTCCAGAGAACGGCTCGTCGAGCAGGATGAGGTCCGGGTTGTGCAGCAACGCCGCGGAGAGAAGCACTTTCTGGCGCATGCCTTTCGAATAGGACGAGATGGCGACATGACGGTCGCCATGGAGCGAGAACAGGCGCAGCAGGCCGTCGATCCGCTCGGCGGTTGAACGGGGCGGAAGGGCGCGTAGTTGGCACACCATCGTCAGGTACTCCAGGCCGCTCAGGTGTGAATAGAGATGCGGCTCTTCAGGCACGTAGCCCATCCGCTGCTTGAAAGTCGAAAGGTCGTGATGTATGCGGGTGCCGCCGAAGAGGATCTCGCCGGAGGTCATTTCGATCAGTCCGGTGATCATCTTCATCGTGGTGGATTTTCCGGAGCCGTTCGGCCCCAGGTATCCGGTGACCTCGCCGGGGCATGCCGTGAAGCTGACCTCGTCTACGGCGACGATACCGGAAAACCGTTTGGAGACGTTTCTGAGTTCGAGCATGTTCGCATCTGGCCCTACCCTATGTAGCGCACTACTCATCGAAAATGTCAAGTAGTCTGCTACATAGGGCCTTTTCCTGAGCATGCGCAACGAGGTACGGGACAGCGGGTATGCTGAACTATGGATCCGAGCCTCGATCACCCCCTGAACCCCGAACCCGTCCGGAGGATTCTCGAGGCAGCCCGGTTTGCCGCTGAAAAGCACTCCGGCCAGCGCCGGAAGGGACTTACGCAGGAGCCTTACATTAACCACGTGCTGGAGGTCGCGGAAATGATCGCCGCCAGCCTCGACACCCTGGATGTGGACCTCATCATGGCGGCATTGCTGCACGACACGGTGGAGGATACGGCGACCACCGCCGAGGATCTGCACAGGCTGTTCGGCGACGACGTGACAAGCCTGGTGCTGGAGGTCACGGACGACAGGTCTCTGCCGAAGCAACGCCGGAAGGAGTTGCAGGTGGAGACTGCGCCGAAGAAAACGACGCGCGCCCAGTTCATCAAATTGGCTGACAAAATCTCGAACCTGCGTTCAATTCTCACGAGCCCTCCCGCGGACTGGTCCGGCGACCGCAAACGCGAGTATTTCGAATGGGCCAAGCGCGTTGTGGATGGTCTTCGAGCGCCCGATCCGCGCCTTAAGAAACAATTCGACGCGATCTACGCCGAATTCGCTCAATCCGAGCGAGAGTCTTCAATTAATACCTGATTCTCTGATAGACTGGCGGCGGAGCCATGACTAGCAGAGAACGTGTGCTCGCCGCGCTCGACCACCGCCAGCCCGACCGAATTCCGATGGATTTCGGCAGCACGGGCGTCACGGGGATCCACGTCAGTTGCGTGGCTGAACTTCGCGATTATTACGGGCTCGAGCGGCGCCCGGTGAAGGTCCATGAGCCTTACCAGATGCTCGGGTTCATCGAAGAGGATCTCAAGCAGGCGATGGGCCTCGACGTGGATGGCGTGTACCGGCGCAACACCATGTTCGGTTTTCCTGCCGACAACTGGAAGCCGTGGCGGACGCACCAGGGGCTGGATGTTCTGGTGCCCGGGAATTTCAACACCACCGTCGATGAGAACGGCGACACGCTGATTTATCCCGAGGGCGACATGAGTGTCCCTGCGAGCGGCCGGATGCCGAAGGACGGCTACTTCTTCGATTCCATCATTCGGCAGGAACGCATCGATGACGATCGACTGAACCCGGAGGATAATCTCGAGGAGTTTAAACCGATCACCGATGAAGACGTCGCCTCCATCGCGGCCGACGTGGACGCAGTGTCCGGCACCGGCCGCGCAGTGATGGCCGGATTCGGCGGCACGGCGTTCGGCGATATCGCCCTGGTGCCCGGCCCCTTCATGAAGCACCCCAAGGGCATCCGCGACGTGACGGAGTGGTACATGTCCACGCGGTCGCGGCGCGATTATATACACGCCATCTTCTCGCGCCAGTGCGAAATTGGCCTCTCGAACCTCGAACGGATTCACGTGGCTGTCGGCAACAGAGTGGATACGGTCTTCACTTGCGGAACGGACTTCGGTACACAGACCTCCTCGTTCTGCTCCGTGCCAACCTTCCGGGACCTGTACTTCCCCTATTACAAAGCGGTGAACGATTGGATTCACGCGCACACGAGTTGGAAAACGTTCAAGCACTCATGCGGTTCGGTCGCCCGCTTCATCCCGTCCTTCATCGAAGCGGGGTTTGACATTTTGAACCCCGTGCAGTGTTCGGCCGCGGATATGGGCGCCGCGCGGCTGAAATCGGAATTCGGCGACCGGATCGTCTTCTGGGGCGGCGGAATCGACACCCAGAAGGTGCTGCCGTTCGGAACGCCTGAAGAGGTTCGCACACAGGTGCTCGAACGATGCGAGACGTTTTCGAAGAACGGCGGATTCGTATTTAACACCATTCATAACATTCAGGCTCGGACACCCGTCGAAAACATAGTAGCGATGCTGAATGCGGTGAACGAGTTCAACGGAGTAGCGGCATATGCCTGATCTCGACAAACTCTACGACGCCATTTTGAACGGCGATCACAAAGCCTCGCAGGCCATCACGCGCGAGGCGCTGGCAGCCAACGTGGAAGCCATGGAACTCGTTTCGAAGTACATGGTTCCGGCGATGGACGAGGTGGGCCGGCGCTTCGAGTGCGAGGAGTACTTTGTGCCGGAACTGCTGCTGGCCGCCCGCGCCATGAAGGGCGCGCTCGAACTAATCAGGCCGCTGCTTGCCGAGCAAGGCGCACAGCCGGTCGGACGTGTCGTCATCGGGACCGTCAAGGGCGACCTCCACGACATCGGCAAAAATATTGTGAGCGCGATGCTCGAGGGTGGCGGCTTCGAAGTGATCGACCTCGGCGCCGACGTCAGCCCGCAAAAGTTTGTCGAGGCGGTGAAGCAGCGTAATCCGCACCTGGTTTGCCTTTCCGCACTTCTGACGGTCACGATGCCGTCGATGAAGCTGATCATCGATGCGCTGCGAGAGGCCGGCGTGCGCGATTCGGTGAAAGTTATTGTGGGTGGCGCGCCGGTCACCAGCGAGTACGCTACCGAGATCGGCGCTGACGGCTACGGCGAAAACGCGAGTGTGGCGGTCGGTTTAGCGCGCAAGTTGGTGCGGCCGCAGGCTGCGGCATGAATCCGTTGATCGAAAAGCTCGCGGCGGAGTCGCCGATCGTCACGGATGGCGCCTGGGGAACCGAGTTGCAAGCACGCGGTCTCGGTGCTGGAGAGTGCCCCGATTTTTGGAACCTGACGCATCCCGATGAGGTTGCGTCGGTGGCCGCAGCCTATGTCGAAGCGGGCAGCCGAATCATTCTCACCAACACGTTTCGCGCGAACCGGATCGCCCTAGCCGGTTACGGACTTGCGGATCGCGTAGCGGAAATCAATGCGGCCGGTGTTGCGCTCTCGCGTCGTGCGGCGGGCGACCGCGCCCTGGTTTTTGCCTCTATTGGACCCAGCGGCAAACTGCTGGCCAACGACGATGTCACCGAATCCGATTGGACCGAAGCTTTCGCCGAACAGGCGCGCGCGCTGGCGGACGCCGGAGCCGATGCGCTGGTGGTGGAAACGATGTCCGACCCCATGGAGGCCTGCGCGGCCGTAGGCGCGACTCGGGAGACGGGTCTTCCGGTGGTGGCGTGCATGGTCTTCGATTCCGGCCGCAACAAGGATCGAACCATGATGGGCACCACACCCGAGCAAGCCGCGTGGCGTTTGGTGCAAGCCGGTGCCGACGTTATCGGCGCGAATTGCGGCTGCGGTATCGAGGGTTATATCGCGATCTGCGCGCGGCTGCGAGCCTGCACCGATCGTCCGGTCTGGATCAAGGCGAATGCGGGACTGCCCGAAATCGTGGACGGGTGCGTCACCTACCGCATGACTGCCTGCGAATACGCGCAGCAAGCCGGCAAGCTGGTGGAAGCTGGCGCAACCTTTGTCGGCGGGTGCTGCGGCACGAATCCCTATTTCATTCGAGCGGTGCGCCAGTGCGTCTGAAAGCAATCGCCTGCGACGTGATGTTCCGCGAAGTTTGCTGGCTGGCGTCGCGATCGCCCAACCAGGTGGACGTCGAGTTCCTTCCAAAGGGTCTGCACGACCTGCGAAGTTCTGTTATGCGCTCCCGTTTGCAGGAAGTGGTGGATGCCGCGGGCTCCCAGGGGTACGACGGCATCGTCATGGCTTATGCGCTGTGCGGGAACGGCCTCGCCGGGTTGAATGCACGCCGGATCCCGATCGCGATTCCGCGCGGGCACGATTGCATCACACTGTTCCTTGGCAGCCGCGACCGGTACCGCGACTATTTCAACGCGAACCCCGGCGTCTATTTCAAAACGAGCGGTTGGATCGAGCGCGGCGGAAGCGAGAGCCAGTTGACCGGCATCGGATTCGACATGCAGGAGCTTGTCGCGAAGTACGGCGAGGACAACGCGCAGTATCTCGTCGAGCAGTTCAACAGCTACCGCAAGGCGTATCACAAGTTCACTTTTATCGAGATGGGAGTGGAACCGGATGGGCGCTTCGAGGAAAGGACCCGCGACGACGCCGCTATCCGCGAGTGGGACTTCGAGAAATTGAACGGCGACATTTCGCTGCTCCGACGCCTGGTAGATGGCGAGTGGGATAGCGCGGATTTCGTAGTCGCACCACCCGGCTGGCACCTGGCTCCCACCTACGACGAACGGATTATCGAGGCACGCGAAGGAATTTATGAACGGCCGTGAACGCGTTCTCGCGAGAATTCAAGGTCAGCCGGTGGATCACCTGCCGCTGATGCCGATCACGATGATGTTCGCCGCGGATCAGATCGGCGCGAAATACTACGACTACGCGACGAATTACCGGGTTCTAGTAGAGGCGCAGATCCGGACGGCCGAGGCGTTTCAGTTCGATTATGTCTCGGCGATCTCCGACCCGGCACGTGAACCCGCTGATCTCGGTGCCGCTGTCGAGTTCTTTGAAAATCAGCCGCCCGCACTGGTCGAGGGTCGCGCACTCCTGAGCGAAAAGACTGCGCTGGCTTCGTTGAAACCCCCCGATCCGCTGGCTGGCGGGCGCATGCACGACCGGATCCTCGCCGTTGCGCTGCTGAAGGAACGGGCGGGAGGCGACCATATTGTCGAAGGCTGGGTGGAAGGTCCGTGCGCGGAAGCGGCCGACCTGCGCGGCATCAACACGCTGATGCTCGACTTCTATGACAACCCGGCGTTCGTCACGGATCTGTTCGAGTTTGTAGTTGCGATGGAACTCGATTTCGCCAAGGCGCAAATCGACGCGGGCGCAGACCTGATCGGCGTGGGAGACGCCGCAGCGTCGCTGGTCGGGCCGAAATTCTACGAGCGCCATGTGTTGCCGTACGAGAAGAAACTGATCTCCGGGATTCACGCGGCCGGCGGGCGAGTCCGCCTGCACATCTGCGGCAACACCCGAAAGCTGTTGAAGGGAATGGGAGAGGCGGGCGCGGAGATTGTCGATCTCGATTTTCTGTCGCCGCTGGCCTTGGGCCGGCGCGATATGGGACCGGCGCAGGTTTTGCTCGGTAATGTCGAACCGGTCGGAGTTCTGCGTAACGGGACTCCGCAGATCGTTCACGATGCGATCGCCGCTTGTCATCGCGAGGCCGGGCCGAACTACATCGCAGGTGCCGGGTGCGAGGTCTGCCGGGATACACCGGAAGCAAACCTGCGCGCGTTGTGCGATTACGCGATTGCGTCGGCATGACCGTCTCCATCAGGCTCGAACCGCTCGGAATCACAATCGAAACCGAAGCAGGCACGCCGCTGCGCGATCTGCTATTCCCCTACGGGGTCGAGTTCCCGTGCGGCGGCCGGTCGCGGTGCAATCGCTGCCGTGTCCGCGTGCTGCAAGGCCAAGGCGAGGGGACTTCGCTGCTCTCGTGCCAGATGTCGGCGACAGGCGACCTCACACTCGATATCGGTCAGTGGGACGCGCCGATCCTCGCCGACAACACCGTGGTCGCATTCACGCCCCGCCCGGGGCGCGCCATTGCCATCGACCTGGGAACGACAACGCTAGTGGCGCAGCTACTCGATCTTTCCTCGGGTGCGGTACTCGGGGTCCGCAGCGCGTTGAACCCTCAGGCGGTACACGGCAGCGACGTGATGAGCCGCGTTCAGCGCGCACTTTCGCGCGACGGACTGGCCGAGCTATCCCGTCTGATTCGCAGCGGCCTCGGAACGATGGTGAACGAATTGGCGGCGGGAGACACCATCGAGAGCATCGCGATTGTAGGCAACACGGTGATGATGCACCTGTTCTGCGGCTTCGACGTCATGCCCCTCGCGCATGCCCCGTTTCAGCCGCGGCATCTCGGTCTGCAAACCTTCGAGGCGCGCGCCCTCGGCTGGGATGTAGCCGGCTCGCCAATCGTGCGATTTCTTCCCTGCCCCGGCGGTTTCGTCGGCAGCGATCTGTTGGCCGGCATGATCGCAACGGGTCTTGGCAGCCGCGACGGAGTGAACGCACTCATCGATCTCGGGACGAACGGCGAGGTCGTCGTGGGCAGCCGGAGCCGCATTCTGTGCGCCTCGACCGCGGCAGGACCGGCATTCGAAGGCGGCAGGATCACCTGCGGGATGCGCGCCGCGACAGGCGCCATCTGCGAAGTAACTGTCGACGAATCGCGTTTGCGATGCCATGTGCTCGGTCGCACGCGCGCTCGCGGCATCTGCGGCAGCGGCCTGGTGGATGCCGTCGCCGCGGGACTGGACCTCGGCCGCATCGGACCCAATGGACGAATGCCCGAGCCACTGCCGCTTACCGATGGACTCGCTCTCGCGCAGTCCGACATTCGCGAGGTGCAACTGGCGAAAGGCGCGATCGCCGCGGGACTTCGAATTCTGCTGGCGCGCCTTGGGGTCGAAGCACCCGAACGCATTTTCCTCGCTGGTGCCTTCGGCAACTACATCAATCTCGCGAGTGCACGCAGGATCGGGATGATTGCGTATCCGGACGATCGAGTAGAGCCCGTTGGCAACAGCGCTCTGCTCGGCGCGAAGATGGCCATCTTCGATAACACCGGCTATTCGTACTCCGATCTGCTGGCGCGCGTCGAACATGTTCCGCTTGGCTCCGATCCCGAGTTTCAAGACGAGTTCGTTGCCTCGATGCGGTTTCCGGAACGGTAAACTCACCTTATGACCGATGCGGAGCGGGAGGAAGCGATAGCCCAATTGCGTTCCGGCGCGGATACGTTGACAGCGGCACTGGCCGAAATCACCGATGAAGAAGGCTCCCGCCGCCCAATCGCGGACCGTTGGACGATTCTCGAGTGCGTCGAACATGTCGCACTCGTTGAGGCCTATCTGCTGGAGAGGATCGAGCAGCGCAGCCGGCCGACGGAGTCACCCGGACCGGGCCGCGAGGCGAGTTACCTGCGCCATTCCACAAATCGCACACGCCGGTTCCAGGCGCCCGCAGCGGTTGTCCCGAGAGGCCGGTACAAGCACATCGACGAAGCGCTGGCCGCATTTCGAGCCAACCGCGATGCAACTATCCGCTATATCGAGACGGTCGAAGATGACCTTCGCTGCCGGAACACAATACATCCAGTCGCGGGCGACATCAGTTGCCGGGAGTGTCTGGCTTTGTTGATCGGCCACCCGCTGCGGCACCTGGAACAGATACGCGAAATTCAGAGCGCCTCACCGGCGCAGTATCCCGACGCCCAGGCCCATTGAAAGTTGTATCCGCCGAGTTGGCCTGTAACGTCCACAACCTCGCCGATGAAATATAAACCCGGCACGCGCCGGCTTTCCATGGTCTTGGCCGACAACTCGTCGGTATCGACGCCGCCGGCTGTGACCTCCGCCTTTTCGTAGCCTTCCGTACCTTCAGGCGCTATCGTCCAGGAATGGATTCGGCGCTCCAGTTCGCCGATCGCGTGCTGCGTCCATCGCGGCGGAGCGTTCCGTTCCATCCAGCGGTCCGCGAGCCGTGCCGGCACGTACTGGCGCAGCGCGTTTTTCGCTCCGGTGATGTCGCGCCGGTGGCTCTCGAGCGCGACCTCAGCGCCGGGCGCCAGGTCAATTTGGATCGACTCGCCCTGCCCCCAATACGACGAGATCTGGAGGATCGCCGGACCGCTCAGACCGCGGTGCGTGATCAGCATCTTTTCCCGAAACGCTTGACGGGCACGCGAGGCGACCACCTCGGTGGAGACTCCCGCGAGATCGCAGTATTGCTCGCGGTCTTCGGCAGACAATGTCAACGGCACGAGCGCAGGGCGGCATTCGCGGACCCGAAGTCCGAACTGGCGGGCGATGTCGTACCCGAAGCCCGTTGCGCCCATCTTCGGAATCGAGAGTCCCCCAGTGGCGACAACCAGGGCGGGTGCCCGGAACTCGTGCGCACCGGCATCAATGACGTATTCGGTGGTTCGTCGAACCGCGGTGATGTCAGAGCCAACATAGATACAGACCCCGGCCTGGCGGCATTCTCGTTCCAGCATTTCCGTGATTTCTCGGGCGCTGCCATCGCAAAACAGCTGGCCGAGTGTCTTTTCGTGGTAGCGAATGCGATGGCGCTCCACCATTCCAATGAAATCAGCAGAGCGGTACCGCGCCAGCGCCGATTTCACAAAGTGCTGATTCGACGATAGAAAGTTACTGGCCTGGCAATTGAGGTTGGTAAAATTGCAGCGTCCGCCCCCGGAGATGAGGATCTTCTTTCCGATCCGGTCCGCCCGTTCCAGGACACCAACTCGCCGGCCCCGCCTGCCTGCCTCGATCGCGCACATCAGGCCGGCAGCGCCTCCTCCCAGTACCAGAGCATCGAAACGGCTCACTTCAGTGTTCAATTCCCCGCCCTCGCGCCGTCTTACGGTCGGAGTCGCACTTGTTCGACCACATTGTTCTGGCAATCTTCCATTTCCTGTACAGGCTCGGCGGCTTCGGCCTCATAGTGCTCGGGGTGTTCGACTCCTCTTTTCTGTTCATGCCCCTCGGCAACGACATGTTGGTGGTCGCCTTCACCGTAAGACATGCGCATCTGCTTTTGTACTATGCCGCGATGGCGACCGCCGGTTCGGTGCTCGGCTGCTTCATCATGGATGCGGCCAGCCGCAAGATCGGGGAGGAAGGAATCGAGAAGCGAGTTTCCAAAAAGCGGCTTGATTTCGTTCGGCGCCGCCTTGCAAAAGGCGTGTTCTGGGCTTTGTTCTTCGCGGCGTTGATGCCGCCGCCGTTTCCGTTTACCGTGTTCATCATTGTGCCTGCGGCGCTTCAGGAATCCCGAAAGAAGATGTTTTTGGCTCTCGCCGTTGGCCGTTTTGTGCGCTTCTCCTGCGTCGGATTACTTGCCGTCGTTTTCGGATCTCAGATCATCGCATTTTCGAAAGAGCCCGCGTTCAAATGGATCATCATCGCCTTCGCTGCTCTGTGCATCGCCGGTACTGCGCTGTCGTTGTATCGACTCGTCAAAAAAAGCCGGTCGAGCGCCGGGTCATCAGAACCGGTGAATGCCCGGCGGTCCTGATGTTCAACTATTACGGCCGGGATAGTTCGGCGAATACGGCATGCTCTTCGGCCGCGGGACTAAGGCGCCGTTCTGCACCCACTCGGGGCCACGCGGAGCCAGATGTTCAATCAGGCACGATCGCCATTCGCGAAGAGTAGCAGTGTGCGCCGCATCGCCTGAGAGATCCGTCAGTTCCTTCGGATCGTGAGTCAGGTCGAACAGTTGCTCGGATCCGTCGTAGGCCTGGTAAATGTATTTCCACCTGCCATCCGTGAGCCCGTTCCAGTGGTTGACCGCGTCGTAACAAACGTTGTGTTCGAGATCGATCCACTTCCGATTCGCTGCCAGCATGTTCTGGCCGTCCACTTCGGTGGGGACTCGGATGTCAGCGGAGGCGGCCAGCGTCGGCAGCACATCGCGAATCTCGACCGGGGTTTCGTTCAGAGAACCCGCCTTCGCGCCCGGTCCGCGGACAAGCATCGGGATCCGCGCCGACGGCTGGTAGGCGTACGATTTTCGCCACAGCCAATGATCGCCGGTCATATCGCCGTGGTCGCTTAAATAGACGATTCGAGTCTCATCGAGCCAGCCGCGTTTCTCCAACGCCTCGAGGATCCGGCCGATCTGTTCATCGACAAACGATACCGACCCTGAATAGCCGACACGGGCGCGACGCATTGCTTCAGCCCCCGGATCGCCGTGCCAGATGTCGTCCCGATCCCAACTCTTCGGGCGATACTTGTCCGCCCACGATCCCATCTCCGCCTTTGGCAGATCGGCGTCCTTGTAGCGATCCCACCAGCGCTGCGGCGGATCATATGGGCTATGCGGGCGGGCAAAACTCACCTTGAGAAACCAAGGTTCGCTGCGCTGGTAGGATTCGAGAAACCGCACTGCACAATCGCCGGTCCACTGGGTGGGATGCAATCGCTCGGGGAGAACATAGGCTTTCGCCGTGTAATCGTTCCATCCGATTCCCGTCGCATCCGGGTTCAGGTTCGGAGCTTCAGTGGCAAACCACGCGCGATAGTCGCTTTTGAAATCGTACGATTCGACGCGCCCGCTTTCATCGAGCAGCGTTCCGTGGAAGCCGTGGAGGTTCCGTTGCGGCGACCAGTGCATCTTGCCGATGCCGAACGTGTAATAGCCCGCATCGCGAAACAAGCGGGGCTGCTCCACGGAATACTTCTCGGCTACGCGGCCATAGCCAAGCATCCCGTGATTCCAGGGAGCCATCCCGGTGAGCAGTGCCGAGCGCGCCGGCGTGCACGTCGGGGTACACGAATACGCGTGCGGGAATCGCACTCCTTGCCGCGCGATGCGGTCCAGGTTTGGCGTATGCACCGCCGAGTTACCGTCGCAACCCATCCAGTCCGCACGGTGCTGATCGCTCATCAGGAGCAGCAGGTTCGGTTTCGAGGCGGACATCGCTCGAAGGTACACCGGCGCGGCAGCCGTCGCGATGAAGGTTCGTCGAGTCACTTAGGCCATTATCCAATAAGGACGCGTTTCAGTAGTTGGTGCATCCGTCCATACGGTGGCCGAAGGGTGCGGCTCAGTCCCGGCCAACGCCGCCTGAAGACGGGCTTCAATTTGCTGAACGTGTCGAACCCGTCACGCCCGTGATAGTGCCCGGATCCGCTGGTTCCAACGCCGCCGAACGGCAAATCCTCAGCCGCGATGTAGACGAGAGTCTCGTTCACCGAGGCGCCTCCGGAGACGGTGTGAGTGAGCACGTAATTCGTGATCTTGTCGGACATCGTAAAAAGATACAGAGCCAGCGGACGCGGATGATCGTTGATGTAGGCGACCGCTTGCTCCACGGTTGTATATGTCTTTACCGGCAGGATGGGGCCGAATATCTCATCCCGCATCACCTGCAAATCGTCGGCAGGATCGACCAGCAGCACGGGTGCCATACGACGCGAGCCGGTCGAAATCGCGGAGCCCGCGATAATCGTGCGCACTCCGCGCGCCGCGGCTTCGTCCAGATAACCCTGCAGCCGCGCACGATGACGGTCGTTAATCACGGACGTGTAGTCGCTGTTGGCTGCGGGATTCGGCCAGTAACGCTCGATAGCGGCCTGTATTTCAGAAAGGAATGCTTCGGCCCGTTCGGAGGACACCAGGACATAGTCCGGGGCGATGCAGGTCTGGCCAGCGTTCAGGAACTTGCCATAAGCAATGTCCTCGGCGGCCCGCCGAAGGTCCGCGTCCGGTGCGACGATCGCCGGGGATTTGCCGCCGAGTTCCAGAGTTACCGGGGTGAGATTCGCCGCCGCAGTGCGCATCACTTCGCGCCCCACCGCCGTGGATCCGGTGAAAAGAAGATGATCGAACGGAAGTGAAGCGAATTCCCGGCCGATGGCCGCATCGCCACTCACCACGGTGACGTGATCGGGCGCGAATGCTCCGGCAATCATACGGGCGATGCGCTCCGAAGTGCGCGGTGTGAATTCAGAGAGTTTCAACATGACACGGTTGCCGGCGGCGAGGGCGCCCGCAAGGGGTGCGATGCTGACGAAGATTGGATAATTCCAGGCTGCGATGATGCCGGCGACGCCTAGTGGTTGCGGCAGCACCCAGGCCCTGGCGGGCTGCATCGGCCAATCCAGAACACGGGGCCTGGAGCGCATCCACGCCTTTACGTTTTTGCGCGCGTAGCGTATCGCGTGTAACGACACGAAGACCTCGGAGAACAGCACCTCATTCTTCGAGCGGCCGCCGAAGTCCTCGTCGAGGGCTGCGGCAAGTTCGTCTTGCGCCGCGAACAGAGCCTGTTCGAGGCGTAGCAGAGTATCGCGCCGTTCGCGATAGTCCGGAAACGGATTGCGGCGGAAAGCGGCGCGTTGAGCAGCAAGGATCGTGTCGAGAGGGGTTTGAACAGTTGCCGCACTCATAGCCAACAGCATACGCCGTATGCGGTATCCTGCAACCGTGTCCGGCAGTACCGATCGCGACCTGGTCCAAATCGTCGATGCCGCGCTCGCCGAAGCCGCCGTCAAAAGCGGTGAATGGCTCGCGTGCCGTCCTGGATGCACACAATGCTGCATCGGACCATTTCCCATTAACCAGCTCGACGTTCGACGTATGCAGCACGGCTGGCGCGAGCTGGCATCGCGCGACCCGGATCGTGCGGAGAGTGTGCTCCGTCGAGCGCAGGAGGCGGCCGAACGTGCGCGTGCTATCTTGCCGGGCCACGTCGCCACGGGCATGCTGCATGAAGACGCGCAGCGTCAGGAGGCCTTCTTCGAGGCTCTGGATGAGGAACCTTGCCCCGCACTCGATCCGGAGTCCGGCACCTGCGATTTGTATAATGCGCGCCCGCTCACTTGCAGATTGTTCGGTCCGCCGCTACGGTATCGATCGGCATCCATCGGCATTTGCGAGTTGTGTTTCCACGGCGCCACCGACGCCGAGATCATCGAATGCAAAGTGGACGTAGACGGCGGCGAACTGGAGCAGCGACTCAATGCAGACGCAGAACGCGCGTCGGGTCTGCACGGCGACACCACCGTCGCTTTCGCCCTTGCGCTGCTTCGCCTGTAACCGTAAGAGTGTCTTTGATACACTCGCCGACTTATCCTTATATAGATGTCTTCACCCACCCCCTCCAGTCGAATACGTCAGTGGTTTAACGATGAGGAGGGGCGCGATCAACGAATCGATATCACGCTCAGCCTGGTAATTGGCGCTCTCGTCGGCCTGGTGGTTGTTGCCTTTATCCTTCTCACGGGCCGTCTCGCCGCGCGAATGTATCCGCCCGAAAGCGCGGCCATCCGCCGCGTTCTCGTCCCGGTAGTCGGCGCGCTGCTCACTGGATATCTGCTCTACAAGTATTTTCCCGAGGCACGAGGCAGCGGTATTCCGCAAGCCAAATTCGCGTTGTTCATCCGCGACGGCTACATCTCGTTGCGCACGGTGCTCGGGAAATTCGTCTGCTGTTCCGGATCGCTGGCCAGCGGCATCGCCCTCGGACGCGAAGGTCCATCCGTCCAGATCGGTGCGGGAATTGCATCGTTGCTGGCGCGGCGTTTCAATCTCCGGCCCGAACGGGTGCGCGCGCTGGTTCCCGTCGGATGTGCGGCCGCACTGGCGGCCGCATTCAATACGCCGATCGCGGCGGTGCTGTTCTCGCTCGAAGAGATCCTTGGCGATCTTCATGCTCCGGTGCTCGGGTCGGTCGTTCTGAGTTCCGCGACTTCTTGGATGACGCTGCACCTCATCCTCGGAGACGAACCCCTGTTCCACGTACCCGCGTATCACCTCGTGAACCCCACGGAGTTTCTCGTCTATGTCGTGCTCGGGTTGGTAGGTGGTCTGGGATCGGTGCTGTTCGTCAAGATGCTGCTGAACGCGCGACTCTGGTTCCGTTCGTTGCCGCGAGAAACGGCGTGGTTTCAACCCGCCATCGGCGGCCTGATCGTCGGACTGCTCGGATGGTTTCTTCCGGAAGTGCTCGGGGTCGGTTACGACTACGTGGAACGTGTGCTCGGCGGCGACATGGCGGTGAGGACGATTGCAGTCCTGGCGATCGCGAAAATCGTGGCTACGGCGATGTCATACGCCTCCGGCAATGCAGGAGGCATCTTCGGTCCCAGCCTGTTCATCGGCGCGATGATGGGCGGCACAGTCGGCAGCATCGCGCACAGCCTCTTCCCGGCCTGGACTGCGACCCCGGGTGCTTATGCGCTGGTGGGCATGGGTTGCGCCTTCGCCGGCATCGTGCGCACGCCCCTCACTTCCGTGATCATGATCTTCGAGATGACCCGCGACTACTCGGTCATCGTTCCACTGATGATCGCGAACCTGATTAGTTTTGTAGTCTCGTACCGGCTGCAACGCGAGCCCATTTACGAAGCGCTCGCGCATCAGGAAGGTGTGCATCTGCCGGGCGCCGAGGCCCGCGAACACATCATCCGAACGCAGGTAGTCGAAGTGATGAAGCCAACCTCGGTCTCGCTTGCGACTTCGATTCAGGATGCATCTCAGTTGCTGGAGAAGAACCGCGTGAATGCGCTGCCGGTGGTTGACGGGCAGCACGTCATGGGGATTTTAACCGCCGGCCAAGTGAAGAAGGCTCTCTCGAATCCTGCGGCAGTAGTGCGTTCGGCGCTCACCGACTCGACGCCGTACGGATTCGTTTATCCCGACCAGCCTCTGTCTCTGGCACTCGAGCGCATGGGTGCGGTGGGGCTAGAGGCGCTGCCGGTCGTCAGCCGTGCGGATGCGCGCCACTACCTGGGAACCATTACTCTTTCGGATGCGCTCGGCGCGTACGGTTTGGCCAGTTTGCGGGGACGTCAATGACGGCGGCGGACACCAACCGGATTGCGAGGCCCGTGGCATTAGGTCTGTTGGTCGCCGCCATCATGATTGCCCTGTTCGTTGCGGATCGTTCGATGGCGAATTGGGAACGGCGCGAATTGCGGCGCGAGGCTGAGCAGCGCTACCGGGAGGGCATGCAGGAACTCAAGACCGGCAAAGTAGTGGATGCGGTGAACGATCTACAAAGAGCGCAATCGCTGTTTCGAAATGAGGAGCGCTACTCGCTGGCATTCATCCAGGCGCTGATGGCCGCGGGACGTATTGACGAGGCCGAAGCGCGCGTGCGCGAACTACTGGCGCGCACGTCGAACGACGGCGAGGCCAACCTGATGATGGCGCGCCTCGAGGCTACGAAGGGCGATTTCAACGATGCCGATTCGTTCTACCATCGCGCGATCTACGGGTCGTGGCCCTCGAATGCGGCGCAGCACCGGCTCGACGTCCGGCTGGAACTCGCTCAATCGTTGGCGAAGCGCGACGCCAAACAACAGCTGCTGTCGGAAACGTTGATTCTGCAGAATCAGGCCGATGCCAATCCGGAATTGGAGAAGACGGTAGCCCAGCTATTCATTGCAGCCGGGTCGCCTCTGCGGGCGGCGGCGGTGTACCGGCAGATGGCTGTGCAGAATCCGTTGAACGTCGAAGCGTACAGGGGCGAAGGCGAAGCCCAGTTGCTGGCTGGCGAATTCCGGGCTGCACAATCGGCCTTTCTGTCCGCACTTCGGCGCGAACCGGGAGACCAGGACGTTACGGCGCGGCTGCGCTTTACCAATGCACTTGCGCAACTCGACCCCACACCGCGCAGGTTGAGCACCGCCGAGAAGTATCGTAGAAGCACTCGGATCCTCGAATTGGTGCGAACCCAGTTGCAGGACTGTCATGGCCCCGAGGAGGACAAGCCGCTGGAAGAGATCGACACGGCGCTGAAAACGAAGCCCAAAATCATCACCAACGAACTGACTGAAACCCGTCTCTCGCGCGCCGAGCGGCTCTGGGAGTACCGAAAAAAGGCCTGCCCTGCTCCACCCGATCCCAACGACGCGCTCCCGTTGATTATGGCGAAGCTTTCGCAATAGGCTCTTTGCAGCGATTCCGACCTGTTCGGTTCCCGTCTCCTGTCGTCTAAGGAGAGAGAGGAGGTCCGGTGAAAAAGCCCGAAGCTGCCGCGAGACCCCGGCTCTCCAGGCGCGAACTCATGGGTATGCGCTGGGTTTGGAGCCTGGGTGGCCTTTCGCTCAAAGAGCTCTCTCGCCGTGTCTATAACGAACTCGAAGCAGACGAGGTCTTCGATCGCGCGGCCCAACTCTCTTACTATTTTCTGTTGTCACTGTTTCCTTTGCTGCTGTTCCTCTCGGCCATCGCCGCCAACGTGTTCAGTTCACAGCCCGATCTGTCCGACCGCGTGCTCGACTATATGCGCACGGTCATGCCGTCGATCTCCTATCAACTCGTAAAGGCAACCATGCACGACCTGAGCACCTCGGCGGGAACCCCGGCATTATCTATCGGCCTCGGGCTGGCGTTATGGAGCGGCTCTGTGGGCATGGAGGCGATGATCAAGGGTCTGAATACAGCGTATGACATCCGCGAGTTTCGCCCCTGGTGGAAGCGACGACTCCTGGCCATCGTAATGACCGTCACGCTTACGATCCTCCTTTTGACGGCTTTGGTTCTCATGCTGGCCGGCCAGGAGATCGGGCGATGGATCGCCAACCGTACAGACCTGGGCTCGACATTTGAGTCCTTCTGGCCCATCGGACGCACGGTGGCGATGATCGTATTCGTCCTGCTCGCTTTCAATCTGATCTATCTGTTCGCCCCGAATCTGCGCGAGCATCGGTGGCAGGCGATCATGCCGGGAGCGTTGGTGGCTTTCGGCGCGTGGGTCGCAGGATCATTCGGTCTGAAGATTTATGTAGACCACTTCGGCAACTATGCGAAGACCTACGGCTCGTTGGGCGCTGTGATTGTGCTGCTGCTCTGGCTGTATCTGACAGGTGTCGCGGTGCTGGTCGGTGGTGAGGTGAATTCGGAGATTCGAAAGGCGGCAGCCGAGGCGGGCGCCCCCGCGGCGCAAGGACCGCTCGAGCAGAGTGCCGGTTAGTTGACGCAGGTAACGGACGCCGCTATACAGTGAGAACATGCCATCGACCGTAGGCGATATCGGCTACGCCGTTCGTGCTTTGCGGGCGAATCCGGGATTCACGGCAGTCGCCGTTGCCTCACTCGCTTTCGGTATCGGGGTAAACACAGCGATCTTCAGCCTGGTGGATCAGTTACTGCTGTGGTCGGCTCCGGCACGCGATCCTCAACAACTCGTGAACGTCAGTGGCGGGCGGAGCATGACCTACCCGTTCTATCGCGAGTATCGGGATCGCAACCAGGTCTTCTCTGGGTTGTTCGCAAGCTCGTATCCGAAAACCGTGGGGGTCCGTCCGGAAGATACGGCTGCCGTCGAGGTCGGACACGTCAGCTTCGTGACCGGGAACTATTTCGAGGTCGTTGGCGCGGGGACCGCAGCGGGGCGGGTGCTGATGGTCGCGGACGACCTCAAACCGGGTGGTTCGCCCGTGGCTGTCATCTCCTACAACTACTGGCAGACTCGGTTCGCGCGTGATCTGCATGTACTCGGCCGCAAACTCGCGGTGAACAACTACCCGCTCGAAATTATCGGCATCGCGCAGAAGGGATTCAACGGACTGTTCATTGGCCAGCCGGCGGACGCGTTCGTTCCCGTGACCATGTACCCGAGCACGACCCCAGCCGCCGAGCGCATGTGGGATACGCCGGGCATGCACTGGCTATACACGATGGGCCGCTTGAAAGCCGGGATGACAATCGAAAGGGCTCAGGCGGGAATGCGCGTGCTGTGGCCGCAAGCGATCGACGCGGTGAACGACACGATCGCAAAAGGTGGAGGGAAACCTCGTAAGTACACGAACGAAGAACAGATCACGCTGACCTCCGGCGCGCACGGAGTAAATTTCGGCTCGAACCCGATGCTCGACCCGCTACGAGCCCTCGCGGCCGCTACCGGCCTGGTTCTGCTGATTGCTTGCGCAAACGTGGCAAACCTGTTGCTGGCGCGCGCGAGTGGCAGGCAGCGGGAGATCGCCATACGAATGGCTGTCGGCGCATCGCGTTCGCGCCTGATCCGTCAACTGTTGACCGAGAGTGTGGTGCTCGCATTGATCGGTGGCACAGTCGGATTCGCAATCGCGTGGTGGGGAGTCTTTGCGCTTGCGGCATCCGGTGCTGTGAATCCCGATCTGCGTCTGCGCCCGACCCTGACGGTCGCGGGTTTGTCCGCCGCGGTGACTGTCACGACGGCTATGCTGTTCGGCCTGGCTCCTGCCTTTCGCGCCACTCGGATGAGCCTCGCCGATGCCATCAAGGAGGCCGGCGCATCGACTCAGGACAGGGCTCGAATGCGGCTGGGAAAGGCGCTGATCGCAGGTCAGGTTGCGTTGTCGGTGACGCTGCTGGTGGGGGCGGGACTGTTTATCCGCACCCTCCGGACGCTGGAGACAGCCGATATCGGTTTTGCGCGAGAGAATATCGTCATCGCCGATGTCGATCCGTCAACCCTCGGCTATAAGGCGCACCGGCTACGCACGTTTTATGACGAGTTCCTGGACCGGGTGCGGCGTATCCCAGGAGTTGGCTCGGCGGCGCTGGCCGGGATGACACCCATGGGCGAGTATGCACGCTCGCGCAGTTTCTCCGCCGAAGGGTATCAGCCACAGCCGGGCGAACGCCTGGTGGCCTACTCGAACCCGGTATCGTCCGGGTACTTCACCACGTTGGGGATACCGATGCTGCTGGGCCGCGACTTTCGTCCGGAAGACGAACCGGCGGTGACTCCCAGCGACAATGACATGGCCGCAATCGGCAGGATGAGCGGCGGCAGTAACGAAGCGCCGGCGCATGCTTCGCGGGTCTGCATCATCAACGAATCCCTCGCGCGTCATCTGTTCGGCGGTGCGAACCCGGTGGGCAGACATTTGAGCTACGACGACCGGTACTCGCCTGACAGCGCCGTCGAAATCGTAGGCGTCGTGAAGGACGTACATCACGGCACGATCCGCAAATCCGATGAGATCGGCATCATGTACGAACCGAGTTGGGCGAATGGCGCCGAGGCCCGCTGGATCGGGATGCGTGTAGGCCGTGATCCGGCGGCGGTAATCGCGGCGATCCGCCGTGAGTTAAGCGAAATGGATCCGAACGTACCGCTGCTGCGGACACGCAGACTCGAGGAGTACGTCGATGCTTCGATCCGGCGCGAACGACTCATCGCCTATTTGTCCGGGTTCTTCGGCGTGCTGGCGCTGGGACTGGCATCGGTCGGTTTGTTTGGAGTCATGGCCTACGCGCTGACGCGACGGACGAAAGAGATCGGCATCCGGATGGCGCTGGGCGCGCGGCGCGGCGATCTGCTGATTATGATGATGCGGGAATCGTTGACCCCGGTGTTGATCGGCATTGTGGTGGGAATCGGCGGCGCAATGGCGTTGATCCGTCTGGTGGAAGGCCTGCTCTACGGTGTAGCGGCACGCGATCCCCGGACCATTGCGGTAGCGGCGCTGACGATGCTGTCGGTTGCAGCACTGGCAGCCGCGGTGCCGGCACGCCGCGCAAGCAAGGTGCAGCCACTCATCGCGCTCCGTTATGAATAACGGATATTGGAACCGCGGGGTTCAGCCGAAAAGAAAGATGTATGAGTGTCGCGCAGACTTTCTTGCCTCACGTCGGGGTTCCCGCAATCGATCGCGATCATGAGGTCCTTCTCGGAATTTTGCAACGACTCGATCGCGACCTCGGCCGCGGCCGGTATTCGAGCGTCCAACCGCTATTGACCAGCCTCAGAGCTTATTTCGACGCCCACTTCGAAAACGAAGAGGACCTGATGCGCGAGCACGACTACCCGGAGATCGAAGATCATGTCCATCAGCACCAGGACATGTGGAAACAAATTGAGTCGGTGGAGAACTCCGATGACGACGCGAAGAACAAAATCAGGCGCACTGTCGATGTGCTGAGGCTCTGGATTCACAAACACCTGGACAAATGCGACCGAAAGTTGGGCGACTTTCTGATTTCGAAATCGGTGCCGCTCGGATAGCCGGAGTCAGCAGACCCGCGGGTCATTGCTGCCATCCACCGCCGAGAGCCTGGTACAGTTGCACCAGCGACACCAGGATCGCCCCGCGAGTCTGCGCGAGAGCAACTTCACCGCTGAACAACTGACGTTGTGCGTCGAGGACCGTGAGGTAGTTATCCACTCCGCCCTGATAGCGGATCGATGCGAGGTCCACGGCTTTTTGCGCAGCCGTAACCAGCGCCTGCTGAGTCGTGGCCTGCTGGCGGTACTTCTGATAAGAAGCCAGGGCGTCGTCCACTTCGCGAAAGGCCTGCTGCGCAACCCGCTGATAGTTCACCAGCGCGGCCGACTGTTCGGCCTTCGTCAGTTGCAGATTGCTTCGCAGGCGCCCGCCGGTAAACACAGGCTGCGTCAGCCCCGCGATCAGACTGTAAGTGAGTGACGGCACCGTGGCCAGATCGGTGAGCGTGGCCGTTTGACTCCCTCCCGAGGCCGTGAGGTTAATCTGTGGAAAGAACTGCGCCCGGGCCGCGCCCACGGCCGAATACGCCGCGGCGAGTTGATCGGCCGCCTGACGGACGTCCGGGCGGCGCGTCAGCAATTCAGAAGGAAGTCCGGCGGGAACCTCCGGAGGGGCAGGCTGCTTCAAGAGCGACAGTCCGCGGGGTATCGCTCCGGGATTGTGACCCAGCAGAATGCTGAGCGCGTCCTCCTGCAAAGTGATCTGCCGTTCGAGAGCCGGGATTTCAGCCCGCGCGGTTTCCAGCACCGTCTGCGCCTGTCGAACGTCGAGCTCCGAAGCGACCCCGTAGTTGTACCGCTCTTGCGTCAGTTGCAACGAATCGGTGAGCGAGGCGACGGTCTGGTGTGTGACCTGAAGCTCGCGGTCGAGCATCAGGAGTTGAAAATAACTCTGCGCCACATCGCTGACCACGGTAGCGATCACGTTGCGGCGTGCTTCCTCGGTGGCGAGGAGCATCCGCCGCGCCTCTTCCGTCGCATTCCGGTAGACGCCCCAGAAATCGAGAAGATACGAAACGCTACCCGTGAGACCAAAGGTATTGAACGCGGAGGCGGTCCCGGCCGGGAATGGGAACGCTCCGGATTGGGGGAACCGCTGTCGTTCGGTGGAGACGCCGGCAGAAGCCTGCGGAAATTGCTGCGAACGGTTGAGACCAACTTGAGCTTGAGCGGCCAGAATGTTGGCGGCGGCCGTGCGCAAGTCGAGGTTCTCGGTCAAAGCCGTACGGATCAGCGACTGCAGGACCGGATCTTCAAAGAAGTCCCACCACCTCACATCCGCCAACGACTTGCCAGTCTCGGCGGAAATACGCCAATTCGGCGGAACCGGGATGTCCGGCTTCCGGTACTTCGGACCGACCGTGCATCCGCCCAGAAGGAGCGCCAGCCCGCAACACGCAACAGCCGCCCGCAAGGGCATCAACGGCGCCTCCACCTTTGCCACAGCGCACGCGGACTGGGAATCAACTCGACGACGACGAAGAAGACGGGAATGAACAGAACTCCGAGGATGGTCGCCGCCAGCATTCCGCCGAACACCGACGTACCCAGCGAGTGCCGTGCAGCGGATCCCGCGCCCGATGCGATCACCAGCGGAAGCACTCCAAAGATGAACGCGAAGGACGTCATGAGGATGGGCCGCAACCGGACGCGCGCGCCCTCCAGCGCCGCTGTTCGAAGATCCGCGCCGTGCTCATACCGGACCTTCGCGAACTCGACGATCAGAATCGCGTTCTTCGCCGCCAGTCCGATCACCATCACGAAACCGATCTGGGCGTAGATATTGTTTTCCAGGTGCCGCAAATACTGCCCGGCCAGCGCACCCAGAATAGCCACCGGAACGATCAGCATCACCGCCAAAGGTACCGACCAGCTTTCGTAAAGCGCTGCGAGCAATAGAAACACGAAGACGATCGCCATGCCGAGAACCGTCGTGGATTCGCCCTTGGTCGAGACCTCCTGGTAGGAAAGGCCGGTCCACTCATAGCCGAACCCTACCGGCAGCACGGAGGCGGCGACGTTCTGCATTGCGGCGATCGCCTGTCCCGAACTGTAACCCGGCGCAGCCGACCCGTCGATCTCCACCGCTTCGTACAGGTTGTAACGGGTGATCGCATCCGGCCCCGTCACCGTGGTCTTCGAGGTCAGCGTGCTTAAGGGAACCATCGTGTCCTGACTCGTACGGACATAAAACCGGCCGATATCAGACGGGCTGGAACGGAACTCCTTCTGTGCTTCGAGCCAGACGTGATATGTGCGGCCGAACAAATTGAAGTCGTTGACGAACAACCCACCGAGGTAGGTTTGAAGAGTCGTGAAGACCTGGGTCAATGGAATACCCAACGTGATCACTTTGGGGCGGTCGACATTGAGCTGAATTTGCGGCACGTCGGAGCGGAACGTGGTAAAGGCGCCAGCAATTTCAGGCCGCTGGTTTGCAGCCGCGGTCAAACGACCTGCCATGGCTGAGAGGGCGTCGATGCCTGTACCGCCGCGATTCTGCAGCTCGAATTGGAATCCGCCCGTTCGGCCGAGCCCCGGGATAGGCGGAGGGTTGAATCCCATAATGACCGCGCCCGGTATTGCCGCGAACCGGCTCGCCGTCGAAGTCATGATGCCTTCCACGGAGGTTGCGTCGCTCGTGCGTTCGTCCCAGGGTTTCAGGATGACAAACGCCGTGCCCATGTTCGACGACGCAGCGCCGGAAAGAATGCTGAACCCGCCGATCATAACCGAATAGTCGACACCCGGCGTCTGCTGCAGGATGTTCTGCATGTTCGTCATCACTTCCGAAGTGCGATCGAGCGACGCGGCGTTCGGCAACTGCACGCTGATCATGTAGTAGCCTTGATCTTCGGCGGGCACGAATCCGGAGGGAAGCAATTTGAGCATGAAGTAAACACCGGCGCCGATAGCCACCAGTGCCAGCATCGTGAGAAGCTTTCGGCCGATGAGGAAACTCACCGAGCGCTCATAGCCTCGCGCCGCTGAGCCGTATCCGCGGTTGAACTGGCGGAAGAACCAGCCCATCGGTCCACGCGGTTCGCGCGCAGGCTTCAACAGCAGTCCGCATAGCGCAGGGCTGAGGGTGAGGGCTTCGAATGCCGAGATGAGGACGGATGCAGTCAGCGTGAGAGCGAACTGCTTATACAGTTGTCCGGTCACGCCGCCCAGGAATGCCACTGGCCCAAACACGGCGGTGAGGACAAGGGCAATGGCAATCACGGGTCCGGACACCTCCGCCATGGCCCGCCTGGCCGCGTCTTTCGCGGAAACGTGCTCCTCGTCTATATGCCGCTGCGCCGCCTCTACGACAACGATCGCGTCGTCGACAACGAGTCCGATTGCGAGCACGAGACCGAAAAACGTCAGCGTGTTCAACGAGAAACTCAGAACCTTGAATGCAGCGGCCGCGCCGACCAGCGAAACCGGAACCACGATCGCCGGGATCAGGGTCGCGCGCCAATTCTGAAGAAAGATGAAGACGACGGCGAACACCAGCGCGAACGCGATGGCAAGCGTCGTCGTCACTTCCTTGATTGAGGCTCGGACGAATTGTGTCGTATCGAGCGGAAGCCCATAGCTGATACCCGGCGGGAAGTTAGCTGCCAGCGAAGCCACCTCGGCGCGCACGCGCGCTGAAACATCCAAGGCGTTCGCGGTGGGCAGTTGATTGATCGCCAGCATCACCGACGGCTGGCCGTTCAGCCGCGAAAACGACGCATACGTTTCACCCCCGAGTTCCACGCGCGCCACATCCTTAATCCGTGTGAGCGACCCGTCGGGGTTGGCGCGGATGATGATGTTCGCGAACTCTTCGGGCGACGTAAGCCGGCCTTTCACCTGCACCGTATATTGGAACTTCTGTCCCCCGGGCGCGGGTGGCTGGCCGATTTGTCCGGCCGGAGCCTGTATGTTCTGCTGCGCGATCGCGGCCTGCACATCCGTCGCAGTCAGTCCGAGTTGGGCCAGCCGGTCGGGGTCCACCCAGACGCGCATCCCGTAGTTCCCCTGCCCGAACACGGTGACGTTCCCAACCCCGGGGACGCGCGCCAACGGGTCCACCAGGTGGATGGTCGCGTAGTTCGCGAGGAACAGGGGATCGTAGGCGTGATTCGGCGAGGTCAGCGAGATCAGCAAAACGATATTGCTCGATTGTTTGCGGACGACGATGCCCTGGCGCACCACTTCCTGCGGCAACTGCGGCTGTGCCAACGACAGCCGGTTCTGAACGTCCACAGCGGCAAGGTCGAGGTCGCGCCCGAGATCGAAAGTGACGGTCATCGACATCTGCCCGGTGTTCGAACTGGTGGATGTCATGTATGTCATGTCCTGGGCGCCGTTGATCTGCTCCTCGATCGGAGTCGCGATCGTCTGCTCCACAACCTGCGCGTTCGCGCCCGGGTAGTTGGCATTCAACGTCACCGTGGGCGGGGTGATCTGCGGGTATTGCGCGATAGGCAGAGTATTCAGCGCAAGCAGTCCCGCCAAGAAAATGAAGATGGAGACTACCGCGGCGAAGATCGGCCGGTCGATAAAGAAGTTGGCGAACATGAGTCAGCGCGCCTCGGCGGTCCCCTGCTGTTGGGCAGGTCCAGTCGTGGGGTGTTGCGAAGCCGCCACCGGTTGTACGATCATTCCTGGCCGCACTTTCTCGGCGCCCTCTACGATCACCCGGTCTCCCGCGGACAAGCCCGACGTCACGATCACGGAGTCCTCATACGGTCCTTCCACTTCGATTTTTCGAGATTCCACCTTGTTCTGCGGACCAACCACTTCCACCGATTGCGTTCCCTGGAGTTCCTGAACGGCCGGCTTCGGCACCAGCAACGCATTGTTAATTTCGTTGATCTTCATCCGCACCCGGGCAAACATTCCGGCTTTCAGCAGCGCCGCGGGGTTTGGGAACACCGCACGCAGCATGAGCGTGCCAGTCTTCGCGTCGACTGCCGGACCCACCATATCGATGCGGCCCGTCTGCGGGTACGCCCCGCCTTCCGCAAGCACCAGGTGCAGCGGCACGGAGCGAACGTGTCCACGAAACGCGCGTGCATACTGCAGGTAAGCGTTCTCGCTGACGTTGAAGTTCACATACATCGGATTCATGGTGTAGATGGTGTCCAACAGCGTCGAGCCGCTCTGGACGAGCGCGCCGAGTTTCACCTGCGCGGGTCCGATCTGTCCGCGAACCGGAGCCGTGATCCTGGTGAAGCCGACATTCAACTTAGCCGTCGCGACCTGGGCCGCCGCGGCATTCACATTCGCCTGTGCGACCTCCTGCGCCGCCACCGCCGTATCAAGCTGTTCCTTGCTGACGGCGTGCTTTTGAAACAGCGGCTGATATCGGCTGACATCGCGCTGGGCTTTTTCGAGCGCAGCCTGGGTTTGCGCCAGCCCGGCTTGCGCCTGCGATAGCGCCGCTTCATAAGGGCGGGCGTCGATGACGAAGAGAAGCTGTCCGGGCTCCACGACCGATCCCTCCTGGAACGCGAGTTCTTTCAGGAACCCGGTCACCTGCGACCGGATCTCGACAGTGTTAACGGCTTGCGTTTGGCCCACATACTCGCCCATCACCGGCACGTCCTGCTGAACCACTGGCGCGACCGTTACTTTGGGAGGCGGAGGCGCTTGCGCTGCCTTGCTTTCCTGCGGTTGCGAACAAGCGCCATTCACCGCCGCGAAAATGACGGCTATCGCCTCGAGGTGAAATTGCGCATAGCGTCGGCACTGCGGATGATCACGGAGCCACTTCATTTTGGGGAGCGAAAAACGAATTGCAAAACCTGAGATGAACTAAAGTTGAGACGCCTCCACAAGATCCGACACACATTGTGTGAAGGCGATTCGGGATGAGCGATGATACACGCTGTTACATGTGCGGAGCCCTGCCGGGCTTACAAACGAGAACACGATCATTCTGTCTCTTAGACGCGATGCGCGACGGATCTTTCCATTGCATTCGCGTAATACTCGCGCTCGGGTCGTTCGCAGGGGTCTTCGTGTTTTCGAAAAGCGGTGGCGAGCGCGGGCCGCTAGAATGGGTTTGCGTGACCGTCCGGATCGTCGCCACCCTATTCTGCCTACTGTCCGGATGTGCCGCCGCAGTCACCCCGGCGGTTCCCGTTTCCGTTCACATTTTGCCCAACGGCATGAAAGTCGTCGCGCTGGAGGATCACAATATCCCCAACGTCGCGCTGTACCTGATCTACCGTGCCGGTTCCCGCAACGAACGCCCTGGTAGTACGGGAATCTCGCATTTCCTCGAACACATGATGTTCAACGGCTCAAAGAAATACGGCCCCCATGAATTCGATCGCATCATGGAGAAGAACGGCGGCAGCAACAACGCGTTTACGACACGCGATGTCACCGTGTACTCCGACTGGTTCTCGAAATCAGCTCTGGATCTGATACTGTCCATGGAAGCGGAGCGCATGCAGCATCTGTCCTTCGATCCGGCCATTGTTGAATCCGAACGCAAAGTAGTAATCGCGGAGCGTCGCACGACGGTGGAGAACGATCCGTTCGGGTTCCTGCTGGAGCAACTCTACGCAACCCTCTATAAGCGACACCCGTACCGCTGGCCCGTGCTCGGCTTACCGCCGGACATACAGTCGTGGACCATACCCGATGTTCGGGAGTACTACGAGCGCGGCTACGGGCCGAACAATTGCGTCATGACAGCGGTCGGGGATTTCAGGGCGGCCGAACTGTTTCATCTTGTCGAACTTCATTTCGCGGCGATCCCGCGGCGCGATCGTCCGGCTCCAGTGGATCAAGCGGAACCACCGCAGGACGGGGAGCGCCGGCTCGACATCCACCGACTGGCGCGAGCACCACAGCAGTTGTTCGGCTATCATGTGCCCGCGTCATCGCATCCAGACCACTGGGCTCTCGAGGTGGCGAATTCGATGTTGACCTACGGCCACAGTTCGCGTCTGTACCGCAGACTCATCCAGCATGACCATTCCGCTGTCGCGGTGACATCGTGGCTGCGATTCAGCTTCGATCCGAGTGAGTGGATCATCAGCATCGACTTGCGGCAGGGCGCCACGCCCGGAAAGGCGGACGAAGGGCTGGATGAAGAAATCCTACGCCTGCAGACGTCGCTCGTGACGAGCCACGAATTGAAAGCGGCCAAAAACAAACTCCTGACGGAACACGCGCGCGCCACTCGCACGAATTCCGGCATAGCCGAGCAGCTCGGCAATTACGAGGTCTTTTTCAGAGATTACCGGAAGCTGTTCGAGATGGACGATGAGATCGGCAAGGTGACCGCGAAGGACGTACAGCAAGTCGCACGGAAGTACTTGCAAAAGACGAATCGCGCAGTGGCGACGTTGAATCCGGTGGCATACAGGACCCAGGAAGCCGGCCAGTGAGAGGCGCCTGGCTGACACTGTTTCTGTTTCCGGCGCTTGCTGCGCAGCCCTTATCGGTGACGCTGCCGGAATACGCACGCGAAGTTCTGCCGAATGGAGCAGTACTCTGCCTGATGCCCAAACCCGGAGCGCCACTGTTCAGCCTGCGGGTCCTCGTACGTGGCGGCGCCGAATCGGACCCTCCGGCGCGCGCCGGTCTGTCCTCCGTTGTCACCGATCTTCTGATGCGCGGAACCACCACGCGCTCAGCCGACGAGTTCGCGGCGGAGATCGACTTTCTCGGCGCTTCGCTCCACACATCCGTCAACTACGAACGTTCGGCGTTGTCACTCGACGTTCTGCCTTCCAATGCCGGTGCCGCGATCGATCTCGTCGCCGGTGCGCTCTTGCGCCCTGCCTTTCGCGATAGCGAAGCCCGCAACCAGGTTCAGCGCTCCATCGAGTTGTCGAGATCGCTCAAGGACTCGCCCGAGGACGCAGCGTGGCAGTATTTCCGCTCGTTCTATTTCCCGGCAAAGCATCCCTACAGCCGAAGTCCGCGAGGCGACGAGGTGACACTCGCGCGTATAACCCGTTCATCGATCCTCAAGCATCACCACCGCTATTTCACCGGGCGAAACCTGATCGTGGCCGCTGTGGGTCCGTTCTCGGGTGCGGAACTTCGGTCGATGGTCGAGAAGGCATTTGCCCCGCTGCCGCCCGGCTGGGCTTATCGATGGCGAGAGCCGCGGAAGCCGCGCACGAATGCCCAGCGGCTACTGCTGATAGACGAGCCCGGCGCCACTCAGACACAATTCATCCTCGGTCTTCCCGGGATCAGCCGGACAGATCCGGACCGGATTGCATTATGGCTCGCCGACAACATTCTCGGCGGGCGGTTCACGTCCCTGCTCAACGAGAGGTTACGCGTGGAGTCCGGCCTGACCTACGGCGCGTATTCCTACCTTCAACAAGACCGAATGAGAGGTGTCATCGCGTTGCACAGTTCTGCTGCGACCGCCGAAACGAAGCGCGCACTCGACCTTACGCTCGACACTTTACGCCGCTTCGCCCATGAGGGAATCGCACCCGATCAGCTAGCTGCAGCCCGGGCCTACATCGAAGCGGGCTACCCTCCGGACCACCTTCAGACAGCCGATCAGCTTGCGGACCTGTTGGGAGACCTGGAGGTGTATGGCCTCGACCGCCATGAAGTCGACACTCTCTTTGCGCGCCTGAATGCAGTAACGGTCGAAGAAGCAAACCGGGTGCTCAGAAAGTATTACGGCGAGCCGTATCGCGTTTTGATCGTGTTGGGTCGAGCGGAGGCACTCCGTTCGGGACTGCGCCGCTATGCGCCTACACTTACGGAGTCCTCGATCACGGAGCCCGGATATCGCTGGCAGCGCCAGGGCCGCGCCATTCAAAGTTCAAAAAGATAACGGGTTCGCGGGGTCAGCAACTTTCTTCCAGTTCGCGCTTCCAGGCCCGGCAAGCATGGTCACAAACACGGAGTACTTCTTCGCGGTCGTACGGCTTGAGGATTACGTCGAAGCCGCCCAAGTTCAGAACTTCAGCCCATAGCTTTTCGTCGGCCAATCGGGAAGCGACGATCAGCTTGGGGGCGGGATTTAGCCTGGACAATTCACTGAAGAACGTCTGCCAGCGTGCATCGTCCAGGCCGGACACATCGTAAATAACGACGCTCACGTGGCGCGAGCGGAGGAGTTCCAAGCCCTGTTGAGCATTCGGAACTGAGTCATGCCGAACCTTGGAATCGCACAGGACGTCCTGAAGAATCAACGCGTCACCTGGTGGCACGATCGACAGGATTTCCGGTTCGATTCCAGACGTTGGCGAAGGGCACGCAAGTAGCATGGCTACTCCTTCACACGAGTACAGTAGCATCGTTTCCGCGCGGGGTAAATGATTTTATTTAGAAAAATATTTGGAACGCTTCAAATCTTGCTGCAATGCGGCGGAGCCTGTTACCAGGGGGTTCTCCGGTACTTATTTCGTTCGCGGTTACATTCTGTTTCAGTGGTCTGAACGAATAAATGACATCGAATTTCTTTCAGAATGTAATAGGATTAGACGGCGCTCCGCTGGCGACTTTGTTGCAGGATCAAATCGTTACTAGCGCTGACGCAGGAGGTGAGCCATTCCGGGTGGCGCCTGGCACCGATGCCCATGGAGAGTTGGTGAGGGATGTCACCTATCCGGCCATGCCGCATCCGGTACAGTAGAAGTACGGGATGGAAAAAAGGCTACGCATTGGCCCACTGATCGCGCTTGCAGCCGGTGGGTTTTTTGTATGGATGATCGCTTCGACCTACAACGTGCCCGATTCGCGCCCGTTAACGCCGGTGGCGAAGCGGGTCCAGGTGCCTAAGATCGAACTCGCGGACCTCGAGGGCAGATCCTGGGATCTCAACGACAAGCGGGGTCAGGTAGTTCTGGTGAACTTTTGGGCGACGTGGTGCCCGCCCTGCCGTGAGGAGACTCCGGGATTGGTTCGGCTCGCGAACGAATACGCCGGAAGAGGCGTCGCTGTCGCGGGCATCTCAATGGATGACGGTGGGGCGCCGGTGGTTCGTCAGTTCGTTCAAAGCTTCGGCGTAACCTACCCGATGCTTGTGCCGGACGCAAACTTCGCGATGGGGAACTCCATCCAGAACCTCCCGACGACGCTGCTGATCGACCAGCAGGGGCGTTTGGCCAAAACCTACATCGGCGCGGTGAGCCGAAGAACGTTCGAGAGAGATATTCAACAGCTCTTGCGCGAGCAGGGCTAAGGAGAAAACCTCAGATGCCGGAATGGCTGCAGATTGTATTATTAGTTGCCGCATGGTTCCTACTCCAGCGATGGCTGCTGCCACGATTGGGCGTCTCTACTTGAATGTCCAAATCATGCAGCGTCGAGGATCGACGCGACAAAACGTCCGTTGAAACTAATTCGGAAACCGTCGGTGCCGACGGGAGGACTGGAACCAGCCGGCCGGATTTCTCAAAGTAAAGGAAGTGTCGAGTCCCCCATCCGGGATGATAGGATCGGGTTTATGGCGCCCGATACTGTCACACAGTTGATTGCGCGTCTATTCCTGGCCGGGCCGATTCTGTATATCGGGCTGGTAATGTCATTGGATCCGGATGGCTTTGTTCGTCTGTTGCGAGTAGCCTCCGGCGCCATGGAGACGCTTCAGGAGCGGTTCCGATCGTATCGCACTTTCCTACCCCCGCCCATCCCGGTGACCGGACAAATTTCAGCGCGGGCGTCCCGGTGGGTGCGTTTCTGTGGCGTTGTGCTTTCGGTTGTCGCATTTCTGTCCATCGCGATCCCGGTGTCTTAAAAAAAACTAAAATCTAGCCGGACATTGCCGATACATCCCTTGAGGTGTCTCAGAAATTGAAGGCCCTTACTGATGATCCGCGCAGTTCGCCGGAGTTTTCCCCACACTGCCGCCGAGTGGCTGCGGTCGCATGGGAACTGGCGCGTCGCGCCGGACTGCCACCGGACGAACAGAATGTCGCTTTCGATGCCGGTCTCGTACATCATTTCCCCCGTCCTCTCCGCAGCTTGAGGACAATCGCACCGCTACTGGTACGGTCCGGTGCTCCCGAACGCAATCACGCCGCCTTTGTGCGTCACGCAATGCAGACTCTGAGGGCGCTCGAGGCGTCCGACCCGACGACGCTTTTGCGCCGCCGAGAACGCTTGCCGGATGTTATCTCGGTTGCTCACGTCGTCACCGAAGAGATCGAAGCCTTTATGGAGGGAGCGTCCGAAGGCGATCCGCGCGAGGCGACCTTCAAGCGGCTTCGCCGGCGCACCGAAGAGGGACTGCACGTCCGGTCCACCTACGCGGCGCTGCTCGAATTACCACGGCCGGCCAAGCACGACTTGATGCAGGCGGTGCATCGCCTGCCCGTCCATCCGGCGATCGCACTCAAGGTGTTGCGGCGCGCAGCCAACGAAGATGTGAGTTTTCAGACTTTGGCCGCCCTCGCCTCGCAGGACCAAACCCTTTCGGGTCATTTAATCCGCGCTGCGAACTCCTGCCTGTACGGCGCTGCCGCGCAAATCGCTACTCTCTCGCACGCGATGTCCTTCATCGGATTGGAGGAAACACGGCGGGTGCTGACGGCGGCGGCGCTACGTCCGCTGTACGCATCGGCCCACACGGCTCAACTCTGGCACCATTCGCTTCGCGTCGGGCGCTGGTGCGAGACCGTCGCAGCGCCCGCAAAGGACGAGGCGTTTCTGGCTGGTTTGGTCCACGACGTCGGCCGCTTGGTGACTTCGATCTACTCGAGCGACGCGAATGCAACCTGGACGCGGCTGGTGGAGCGCGGGTGCGACGGTCCGTTTGCCGAGGTTCTGCTGTTCGGATGCGACCACGGCGCGCTCGGCGCGGACGTTCTTCGCTATTGGAATTTTCCCGAAACCCTGATCGAGGGCATCACTCACCATCACCGGCCCGAAAGGTCTCGCACCGGCATCGCCTCGCTTCTGTTCCTGGCCGAAACACAATTCCCGGAAGAGAACACAGACCCCGCGTCCGAGAGCATCCGGCACGCACTCGAATCAGCAGGACTGCGCAGCGACGTCATGAATTCGTTCGAAGTCGAACTCGGCCCGCTAGCGGCACTGACCGTTGCAGCATAGACATTAATCGAATACGACCGTCTTGTTGGCGTACTGCAGGATTCGCCGGTCGAGGTGCCATCGCACCGCGCGCGACAGCACAATTCGTTCTACGTCCCTTCCCTTTTGGATCAGGTCCTGAAGGTTGTCGCGGTGCGACACGCGCGTTACATCCTGCTCGATGATCGGACCATCGTCCAGAACCTCGGTCACGTAATGGGCGGTGGCGCCGATCAGTTTCACACCGCGCTGGTGCGCGGCATGGTACGGACGCGCACCGCTGAATGCGGGCAGGAACGAGTGGTGCACGTTGATGATGCGCCCCGGATACGCCGAGACAAATGCGGGCGACAGCACTTGCATATAGCGCGCCAGCACAATCGCGTCGATCCGATTCTCACGAAGCAGATCCGACTGCCGAACTTCCGCGGCCTCTTTGCCGTTTGCCGCCACCGGCACGCAGACAAATGGGACTTTGTGAAATTGGGCGAGCGGCGCCGCCTCCTGGTGGTTGCTGATGATGAGCGGTATCTCGCACACGAGTTCCCCGCTCTGGTACCGGTGCAGCAGATCGGCGAGGCAGTGCAGATAACGTGACACGAAGATGGCGACTCGCGGAAGATCGCGGGAGTACTCGACACGCCAGTCCAGACCGAGAGGCTCCGCGATGCCGGCGAACTGCTCGCTAAATTCCCGGTCATCGAGTCGGAACTCCGTCATGTCCCACTCGATGCGCATGAAGAACAGCTCTTCTTCGTCGTCGCGATGTTGATCGGCGTGAAGGATGTTGGCTCCATGCCGGTAGAGAAACTCGGAAATTATAGCTACGAGTCCCTTCCGGTCGGGGGAGTGTATGAGCAGGATGGCCGAATTCTTCATCTGCCGACGGATCCTATTGTGCCCTCCAATGCTCGTCGAAGAATCCGGCTAGCGCGATCATGCCGGGCCATCGCGAATCGGGCGGTACCGAAACATTAACAATCGCATAGTCTGGAAGCCTGGGAATCTGGTCTGCGTTGTTCAGATAATCGTGCTCGCGGAAGGTGAATCCGCTATTGAGAACGACATAGCGCGACGGGTTCAACGGGTTCGGGAAGATCAGGATCGGGGCGTGGTTCGCCGCATCGAAGTCCTTGCCCGCGACGGTCAACTCGGAGCGCGTCCATTTGATGGGCAGTCGATCGACGATCTTCGCCAACGTCCGGTTCGAACCTGGATCGCCCCACAGCACCAGGTTGCTGGACGCGATATCGGCCTCGGTTATTGCCGTATCGTCGCGAACCCGAGCCTCGCCGCGAAACTCCCGGCGCCAGTCGCGGATCGCACGTTCCTGCTCGGAGGCGACCCATTTCGCGATTCCGGGTGCCAGCGGCTTTCCCGTTGGCCGGACAATGATGAACCTGCCCATGAAAGCGTCGTCGATCGGTCCTTGAAGTCCGGGACGTTTCATGAGTCCCGCCAGGCCCGCGCGGCCCGACAACGACCAGCGCCCGTCATCGCGAACGAAGTGAACATTCCAGGAATGGTCTGACATCGGACCGGGAACCGCGATCTCGGCGCCGTCTACGACAACGCGCGATGTCAGCAAGGGGTCGAGCGGGCAACCTCCCGCCTCCATGTCGATGGTGAACGCCGTGACATTCGCGGTCGTCACCCGGATGGTGTGATCGTCAGCGACCTCGGCATCGACTCGCGCCCGGTCCCAGTGGTGTTCGAGGCCATCGAGTTCGATCCACTTCATCCGGTTGTAGCGCAAAGTCCAGGTTGTGAAGTGCAGCCTCGCCGGATAGGGATCGCGGCCACGCGCGGCCGCCGCATCGATCCGCGCGCTTATGAGCGGCTTCGAATCCGGATGATACTTGTGGGCGGTGCCCGGGCCGATGATGTGGGTCAGGCGCAGGCCTTCCTTCTCCATTGCACGAGCCATGATGTCGGCGGCCTGTTTTTGCTTGTCGATCTCTCCGCTATACGCAACCACCGAAGTGTTGTAGAGGTTTAGGGCATAGTCGGTCGCGTCGTACAATGGTAGAGTTTTTCCTCCCACCACGTCGGCTTGTTCGCCGGATCGCGGTACGCGCCTGTGAATTCGGCAGTTTCGGCGAAGCCCGCACCCGGCGCCGCAGCGGCCCACAAACCCGCATAATGTGCCGCGATGTGCCAGGTTGCCGCTCCACCCATGCTGAATCCACGCACCACTATCCGATTCTCGTCGATCGAATAATTGCGCTTCACGTCGTCGAGGGCTTCGAACAGGTCGACCTCGCCCGCGAATTTGTTGGCATTGCAATACCGGCCGTACAGGTGCAAGACGATGGTGCCCGCGGGAGTGAACTCGCCCGGGTTCCGCATACGATCCGCCAGGAACGCGACTTCGCTGAGAGTTTCGTTTCGCCCGTGAAACCACGTGTCGAGCCGCCACTTGCCGGCCGGAGTGTACCCATCCGGAATTACCAGGCCGTAGGGCTGAACGCTCTCGTCGATCTTCGAAACATAGCCGCGCACTACCAGACCGGTCGCATGTACCCAAGGCGCTTCGCCCCGCGCCAGCGCCTCGGCGCGAAGTCTTCCTTCGATCAAGAGCAAGTGCGCTTTGTCGATGTCCTCAGGCTTGAGGAACTCGTTGTACTGGAGCGCGTACCGCACAGCTTCAGAGAAGATGAGTACATCGGGAAGCAGCGGATTTCCCTTCAACCCCGACTCGATCGCGCCCAGTTCGGAAAGCGCTGCCGCCAATTCTGCGCGCTCAGCCGCAGGCACCGCGATCCCGGGGGGCGGAACCGGGCGCTCAGCCGCAACTGCAGAGACGAGTGGGAAGACGAATAGGAACATCCAGCGCATGAAGATTACAGTATCGGGGTCCGGCGCCGGACGTCAAAACGCTGGAGTTCGCGGGGCGCTCCGGCGCAGGAAATCATAACTGCGCCGGAACGTGGAGATCAGACTACGGCTTGGCCGGCTCAGGACCGGTGATTGTGAATGGGACCGTTGCTGTATAAGTCGGCGGCTCTGCATTCGTCAGGAACGCCTCCGCGTGATAGCTGCCTGGAGGAATTCCTTCCAAGGGGATCACAGGGACCCAGTTCTGTTCGCCATTCACCTCGATCGAGTGAACTTCCTGTGTGAACAGCTTGCCCTTTGACCATATCCATACCGGATCGCCGTTATCGTTGCGAACGACGATGTCAAACTCCTGGCCACTCGGGAAATTGAGCTTCAGCGGTGCATCGCCCACGTGCCGGAGCGACAAACGGGCGCGAGCGGTGGAGAGTGCTTCGTAGCTGGAATGGTCGAGCGCCAATGAAAAGCTCGTTTCAGTGCCCGTGACCACCGTCACTCCTCCCAACCGTGCGTACACCAAATCGTATGTGCGCGGCCCGGCAATGGTCTCAATGGTCCGCTGCACGAGCCCGATGTACGGCAAATAGAACTCGCGCAGGATGCCGGCGTCCGCACAACTGCCGGGCGTGTATTCGACTTCGATCAGGCCGCCGCTGAAAACACCGATCGGGCCATTGTAGCTTGCGTCGGTGGAAACCACTCGTCCGGTTTGATTGCACGCGTCCGAAAACGGCGTGATGACGCCGTTCTTCGCAATCACAACCCGTTCGGTTGCCGTGGATGAATCGAACATCACCAGATCGCCATCGCTGTCGAGCCGGGTCAATTGGTTGCCGTCGAGACCGGAATACACAAAATAAGTCCGGCCTGCGGATTCGGAAGTCTGTGTTATCGAAGCGACGATGGGTTCCTGCCGAGAAACCTGATACACCCACTGGTTCCCTACCTGGAGCGGGATGAAATCGCTTGGCGCCTGAGCGAGTAGTGTCGCACCGGCGAGCAGACTCAAAAAGAGATTACGCATTCGGGCTGGCGGCCCCTGGGCGGCGGGCGATCAAACGAGCGGTCTTCCTCCAGCCGGGTGGCTCGCTATCCTCCTTATATCGCACGATTTCCCAATCATCAAACCAACCGCGAACCTCTCCGGGATGTACCAGAAAAGACGCATTCATCGGTTTTAGACCCGGCGTCTCGTCGAACATCGGCAGCGCAATCGCAGCCAGTCCGCCCGGACGCACCCCTGATCGAATACGCGAAATCAGCGAGCGTTGTAAGTAGCAACAATCGCAGATTAGATCATATCTTTCGGCTTCGATAGCGAACTTGACCGATTCGAGGTCCTGCACCGCGGTCTCGATCTGCAACCCGCGTTCGGCGGCACGGTTGCGCAGGAGGGCGATCCCGGTCGCGGAACCATCGACGCCCGTGACGCGCCACCCGTGAGCCGCGAGAAGCAGCGCGTGCCTGCCAGGACCGCAGGCTAGTGTAGTGTCCCACAAATAGTTGGACAAGAAATCAACCATGGGTCATAATCAGTCATGCCCCGCCTCATCGAGCCCCTCGTCCTCTCAGTGGACCAGTCCAGCGAACTCCAACGCTGGGTGGGAGCCTTGGGAACTCCACAACAGGTAGCGCTACGTTGCCGCATTGTCCTGGCACTTGGCGCTGGCAAAACGGAGATGGCGGTCGCCGCTGAGAACGGCGTGAACCGTAAGACGGTTCGTCTCTGGCGTGACCGCTTCCGTGGCGGCGGGCTCCAGGCGCTTTGGGAGATTGCTCCAGGCCGGGGCCGGAAGCCGAGTTACGACGCAACTCGAATCAAGGCCGTCATTGATGCCACTCTGCAAACCAAACCCAAAGGAAGCACGCATTGGAGCTGTCGGACGATGGCGGTGGCGCAGGGGATCGGCAAGTCCAGCGTGAGCAGGATCTGGCGTAGCCACAACCTCAAGCCACATCGAACAGAAACGTTCAAGCTGTCACGTGATCCCAGATTCCTCGAGAAACTCACGGATGTCGTCGGTCTTTATCTGAATCCTCCTGATCAGGCGATTGTGCTTTGCGTGGACGAGAAGAGCCAAATTCAGGCTCTGCAACGCACCCAGCCCGGGTTGCCGCTGAAAAAAGGGCGCTGCGGCACCATGACCCATGACTACAAGCGACACGGAACGACGACTCTGTTTGCGGCGCTCGATGTTCTCGCCGGTAAAGTCATCGGCGACTGCTATAAGCGTCACCGCCACCAGGAGTTTCTGAGGTTCCTGCGCCGCATCAACCGCGACTTCTCCGGCAAGGCGCCGCTGCACCTGGTGATGGATAATTACGGCACCCATGGAACGCCCGAGGTGAAGGACTGGCTCAACCGACATCCCCGCTTCAAGGTGCACTTTGTCCCAACCAGTTCCAGGTGGCTGAACCTGATTGAACGTTGGTTCGGCGAGTTGACCAGCAAAAGAATCCGCCGCGATTCCTTCTTGAGCGTCGATGACCTGATCGCCGCCATTAACGAATTTCTCGTCGCTTGGAACGAGAAACCCAGACCCTTTGTCTGGACGGCCACCATCGAATCCATAGTCAGCAAACTCGCGCGCTGCAGCCAAACCCTTGAACAGATCCAACCCGGTTGCACGGCTCCAAAGACCCGTAAACGAAAGACCAGCTAATTCGGGGACACTACACTAGGTCCAACGCATTTCCAGCCGGCCATTCACAGGCGATGGTTCGAATGATGTCGATGGGCTCGCCGCCGGTGTGCTTCCCACGCGCATAGCGCTCGTTCCACTCGAGTGTATTGTTCATCGCGTCATTCAAAACGAAAGCCCACTTGCCATGTACGGCAGTGGGCTTCGCGTGCAAGCGGGAAGGGTCAGTGCAGGAATTTCTAATCGGAGCTCGGCCGACGCTTGAGTGTCGGGCGCTCGTCTTCGTCGCTACCCTTACTGCCTTTGCTGTCGTCGCCGTCTATCGTGGTGCCGGATCCGGGGGCCTTTCTCAGGCGAGGACGATTCACGTCCTTATCGTCGATCTTCCGGCGATTGTGCATCGCCAGCAGCCGCGCCTTCACGTCGTTGAACTCGGAAGTGGTGACAACGTATTCAGGTTTTGCTTTAAGAATCTCCTGGATGTTCTTCTGAGCATTCTTGATGCGGTCGTCGGTGAGCGGGTGCGTCGAGAATACCTTGTTCATCGTCCCCGGTTTCTTCTTCTCCAGCGATTGGATCTTCTCGAAGAAGTCTACAAACGCTGTAGGATCGTAGCCGGTCTTGTACATGTACTCGAGACCGAGGAGGTCCGCTTCGGATTCGAACCCGCGCGAGAACGATAGGAACTGGAGTGGAATGAGCACGCTCGCGGCCTGACGGATGCCGTACCCGGTCCACCCGCCCATGAAGATCAGCGGAATGGATGCGAGGTTGACGATCTGACCACGGGTCGCCTGCCGCGTACCATGCCGCGCGGCAACGTGGGCGATTTCGTGCGCCATCACGCCCGCCAGTTCCGCCTCTGTGTCCGCCTTCATGATCAGCCCGGAGTTGACGAAGAAGAACCCGCCGGGCAGCGCAAATGCGTTCACCTCATCCGAGTCGATGACTTTGATCGTGAACGGTACTTTGGCATCGGAGTTACGTACCAGATTCTGACCTACCCGGTTAACGTACTCGGCGATGATCGGATCGTCGATGATGCGCGCCTGCCGCTCGACGTCCTGAGCAAGCGACTTTCCGAGCGCGATCTCCTTTTCGAGTGAGTAGAAGTTTACACCCTTGCCAACGTCACGATCGCCTATAGAGTCTGGGTCTTTCTTCTTGTCCTTGGCAAGCCCAGAGAACGGGGTGGCCAGACTCAGGGCTAAAACTACGGCCAGTTTCGCGGTCAGAAAGCGTCGCATTCGAACTCCTTGATGGGTAGACGCTGCTCAGTAGCGAGTATAAACCCTATTCCGTTTAACGTATAGTTTTGATAATGGGTTTCGAAATATCAGACGGAACAACGAGGTTACCCGAACCAGCGGGGCTTCAACCCCTCTGGCTCCAGTATCGCTCATCGTTCCCGGTGACGGACGAACTGGTCTACCTGAACCACGCAGGTGTCGCGCCACTGTGCAAAGCCGCAGCCGACGCGATGAAAGAGTTGGCTGACGATGCATGGCGCTACGGTTCATTCCACTACAGCGACTGGCTGGAGACCTACGACGGTCTGCGCCGTTCCGCAGCGCGTCTGATCGGCGCCAGCCCCGGCGAGATCGCGTTGATAAAGAACACGAGCGAGGGGGTGGCAACTGTCGCCCTCGGAATGCCCTGGAAAACGGGGGACCGACTTGTGTGTTTTCTTGAGGAATTCCCTGCCAACTACTTCCCGTGGAAGCGTTTAGAACAACAAGGCCTGCGCATCGACTGGCTTTCGGTAGAAGACTCGCTGGAACAAATCGAAGCCACCGCGAAGGGGGCACGCCTGCTGGCTATCAGCTTCGTCCAATACTTGAGCGGATACCGCGCAAACCTAACGGCCATCGGGGAAATCTGCCGGCGGCACGGCGTATTCTTCTTTGTCGATGCGATACAGGGGCTCGGTGCTTTTCCGCTCGACGTGAACGCGATGCATATCGACGCCCTCAGCGCCGACGGGCACAAGTGGATGCTGGGCCCGGAAGGGTGCGGAATCTTGTACGTGCGCCGGGAACGGCAGGATGAGATCGAACCAGTCGAATTCGGCTGGACGAATGTCGCCGGTTTCAACGATTATGCCTCCCGCGACATGGCGCTCAGGCCGGACGCGGGAAGGTATGAGTGCGGAACTCTAAATACGATTGGATGCTACGGGTTGCGAGCCGCAATTGAATTTCTGCTCGAAGTCGGAATCGAACGCATCTCGCCAGACGTCCAAGCTCTCGGCGACCGGATCGCCGAGGGAGTTCAACTGAAAGGTTACGAAGTCCTCGGAAACCGCACGCAACAAACGGGATCGGCCATCGTTTCATTCCGAAAATCCGGTGAAGACTGCCGTTTGACGGTACGCCGTTTGAAAGAGAAAGGGATCATCGCTGCGCCCCGGCAGGGGTGGGTTCGAACATCGCCCCACTTCTATATCAGCCCGGATGACATCGAGCGATTGATCGAAGCGCTACCGTGACCCGTCGCCGACTGCTCGCGGGCCTTCCGGCTATCGCGTTGGCTCGTGGTCAGGGAGTTTCGAGCCGGAACGTCAAGGCGACCCCGAGAGGCAAACCGTCCGGCATTCCCTTCAACGCGCGATTCACAGATATCGCTGCGGCGGCCGGACTCACCGCGCCGGTCGTCTACGGTGGCGTGAACCGGAAGCAGTACATCCTGGAGACGGTCGGCTGTGGTTGCGCGTTTATCGACTTCGATAACGACGGTTGGATGGACCTGTTCATCCTCGGGGGTACGCGACTCGAAGGCGACCCGCCCGGCGCAACGAACCGGCTGTACAGAAACAATCGGGACGGCACGTTCACGGATGTCACCGAGAAGTCCGGATTGAAGCGAACCGGCTGGGCATCGGCGGTGACGGTGGCCGACTACGACAACGACGGTTTCGATGATCTGTTCATCACCTACTGGGGCGAGAACGTCCTCTATCACAACAACGGTGACGGCACATTTTCAGACGTAACGAAGAAGGCGGGTTTGCTGCATGGCGGTGGACGGCTTTGGGGTTCCGGCTGCACCTTCATCGACTACAACCGGGACGGCCACTTGGACCTCTTCGTCGGCAACTACCTGGATTTTGATCCGGCTCGGGTGCCGAAGCCCGGAGAGAACGGCAACTGTATGTGGAAGGGCGTACCCGTGAACTGCGGACCCCGCGGTCTGCCGAGTTCCGTTCTGACGTTGTATCGGAACAATGGCGACGGTACATTTACCGACGTTTCGAAAGAATCGGGAGTCTCCAAGATCACCGGAAGCTATACCATGACCGCCGTCGCCGCCGATTTGACTGGCGACGGTTGGCCGGACCTGTATGTCGCCTGTGATTCAACGCCGAGTTTCCTGTTGCGCAACAATGGCGACGGAACATTCACGGACATCGGGCTGGAGTCTGGCGTCGCGCTGAACGAGGACGGGGTGGAGCAGGCCGGCATGGGGGTGGGCATCGGCGACTTCAATCTGGACGGCCACCTCGATCTGTTCAAAACCCACTTTGCCGACGACACCTGCGTTCTTTATCGCAACGACGGAAAGGCGATATTCGACGATGTGACCATTCGCGCGGGACTCGGTGTTGAAACGCGGTACGTATCGTGGGGCGCAGGGATGGTCGACCTCGACAATGACGGTTTGCCCGATCTCTTCGTCGTCACCGGCAACGTCTACCCCGAGGTGGAAAAGACGGTGCCGCAGTACCCCTGGGCGACGCCGCGCCTGATATTCCGCAATCTCGGCGGCGGCAAGTTCGAGGAACTGATCGACGAAGCCGGACCCGGTGTTTCCGCTCCTCATCCGAGCCGCGGCTGCGCTTTCGGCGACTTCGATAACGATGGCGATCTCGACGTGCTCATCGTCAATCTCAATCAGCCGCCTTCCCTGCTTCGCAACGATGTGAAGGGATCGAACCGGTGGCTGAAGGTCCGCCTGATCGGCACGAAGTCGAACCGGTCGGCGATCGGCTCAACCTTGATTGCGTTTTATGGAGGAAAGCAACAGGCGCAGGCCGTCACCAGCCAGTGCAGTTTCTACTCGGTGAACGATCGACGGCTGCATTTTGGGTTGGGGAAAGCGGAGACGGCCGACCTCGAAGTCCGATGGCCGAGTGGTCGCAAGGACCGTTTTGAGAAACTCGCGGCGAATCGCCTGGTCGTGATTGAGGAAGGCAAGGGCGTGGTTTCGGCAAACCCGTTGCGCTAACCCTGCGCCGCGTGTTCCGCCTTCGTGTTCACGATGGAACCGGCCAGCGGCGCCAGGCTCTCAACGATCCGTCCGATTACCGGTTCCTCCACCTTCAATTCGTGCAGAGTTATTAGCAGATGCCCGACGACGGCGTCGAAATGGCGCTGCTCGATGGGGAGGTGCGAATGCGCCTTCTGCATGTTCGCGCCCTTATAATTCGCGGGCCCGCCGAGAGCCTGAGTCAAGAACGCCATCTGATGGCCGCGCAGTCTCTGCATGTTCACGCCGCCAAAGAGCGGCTCCAGCATCGGATCGCCGGTCACGAGTTCGTAGAAGCGCACTACCGCAGCCTCGATTGCGGCTCGGCCACCCAGCAGGTCGTAGATGTTTTGGTTTGTCACCGATTCCCTCTCCTGAGATGAGAGCGGAAATCAGCGCACAAAAAGCTCACGCGTTTTCTGACAAAACGCTGAAATGTTGCGATCGCTGAATTAGAAGGCGCAAACGATCAGGCGCGCTTCACTGGACGAATCACGCCGCCGGGAGCGCGATACGTGTGCCTCTGCGCCGTCCATGTCGCGGGACCGTACTCGCCCATGTCGATGGTGCCCGACATCGAATCGCCCTCCACCTTGCCGGTGAAGTCGAAATTCAGGCGCGTGCCCTCGATCTTCTGCGAACTGCGGAACCGGACTTCGTTCGCCGCCACTGCTCCCCGCAAATCGCCCGTCACGTACTCGGCGCGATGCGTGCCGACGAGTTCCGGCCCCTTCTGTTCGATAAAGAGTGTGTGATCCGCAGCGCCGCGCTGATATTGGATCCGCAGAATCCATTGGCCCGCCACGGAAGCCGGGTCGCCCGACGGCACGGTCGGCGTTTCGAACTTCGGCGGCTTCGACAAAACTTCATACAGACGCTGCGCCGCAATTTTGTCATCGCCTGGCATCATCATGTACGGAGTAATGGAGACCATGCTGGCCATGCGATCCGGCCGGCGGCCGTTGGCGCTTCCGAGGACAATGCGCGGTTCCGTGTCGAGCAGATGCTGTGCGACCTCGGTTCCCGTGATCCCGAGGCGTTCGCCGTCCCACTCGATCACGAGTCTGGGCGAGCGATTCGAAAGTCCTTGCGGTTGATCGGTGCGGGTCGTCACACCGTTCACACGTTTTACCGACGCGGCAATGTTATCGATCCACGATTGCCAGGTGTTCCACTCCGCCTGATGATCGCGTTTCTTCCACATCTCGACCGCGGTCAGCATCCCCATGATTTCTTCTTTGCCGACCTTCAAAGATCGCCCGAAGGCGTGATGCGGAGCGCTGTTCGCCCACGCCGCCTGAAGCAGATTCTTCTCACCGAGCAGCAGTCCCGCGCTTTGGGGCCCGCGAATGCACTTGCCTCCGCTATAGGCGACGGCGGTCGCGCCGCGCTGCAGGTGCACGTTCGGAAACGTCAACACCTCGGCCGCGGCGTCCACCAACACCGGCACGTTGTGACGCTTCGCGATCTCCGCAACCACCTGCGTGCCGAGCGGACCTTCGTCCCCCGGACCACCCAGGATGTACACCATCGCAGTGCGCTCGTTGAATGCGGCTTCGAGTTCCGCCCGGTCCTTCACTTCAACGATCTTGGTTCCCACCATGCGCGCCGCGTGATCGTACACATTGCGCGAATACTCGGGAATGATGACCTCGTTCTTCAGCCCGGTGAGATCCGGCAACCGCTGCATACGTTCCGGGTTCGACCCGGCTATCGAGGCCGAGGTGAAATGAGTGATCGCCGCACAGCATCCCGCCGTCACGATACCCCATTCGGCACCCGTGAGCTCCGCCAGCCGTGCGCCCACTCCGTCCATCAATTCGTCCATTTGAACGTAGCTGCGCGACGCCTCGTCCATGGCGTGTTTCACTTCGGGCAGAGTTTGCGATCCGGTGATGATCGTAAACGTGCCTTTGCAGTTGACGAGCGGCTTCACACCAATCGATCGATAGAGCGCCGCGCCCGATTCGACGGCAGCGGCCGCGGCCCGCTTCACGCCCCCGAACATCGCACCCGCCGCTGCGAGGAACGCTCCGCGGCGGAACATCTCGCGCCGGTTCTGACCGGTTCCGGATTGAGTAGACATTTCAAACTCTCCTTAGTTCGTTGAGCCCTTTCGAGCGGCTGCGCCCGGCGCCCGCTGCGGCGCGAATCCGTTCCATCTCGGATCGCCCTGCGTGCGGTAATCTTTGGGCAGCTTGTCCCACGGATCGCGCGTGATTCCGTTCAAATCGTACACGACCTTTCCATTATGAACCGTCAGCTCGCAGATCAGTTTCTGATTGCCGTCGAGACGAGCGCCGTACATGTCGACGAATCCGAATTTGCCCTTCTCCACTCGCAGCACCGCGACGTCCGCAATGGCCCCGGGCGTAAGGTGCCCAAGTTCAGTGTGCTGGATTTCCTTGGCGGGGTTCCAGGTCGATTTGACGATAACGTCATCGATAGACATACCCATCGCCAGGAACTTCGACATCACGTTCGGCATGTCCTTCATGCCGGCATTCATGCTGGAGACGTGCAGGTCAGTGGAGATGGAGTCGGGCACGAACCCGGCTTTCATCAATGGGATCGCGACACGCCACAGGAAACTCCCGCCGCCGTGGCCCACGTCGAAGATGACGCCGCGCTTGCGGCCATCGACCATCGCGGCGCTCGGCCCGAGTGTTTCGGGATCCTGCTCACCGCGCAGGCCGGAATACATGTGGGTGTAAATATCGCCGGGCCGCAGGACCTTTGTGAGCAGGTCGTATAGCGGCCGCTCGGGACGCCGGTTGCCGTAATCGATCATCACGGGAATGCTTGCGAGCTTCCCCGCTTCCACCGCCTGCTCATACGGCTTCCACTCCGGGCCCGCAAAGTGCGCGCACTTCACCCCGACGACGATGTCCTTGTGCTTCTGCGCCATCTCGGCTGTGGGCTTGGCCTGCATGTCCTCGAGGTTCTGCTCGTACTTGCCTCCGCGCATGCCGGCTCCGACGATGTTCAGGAATGCAAGGACGCGAGTCTTCGACCGGTCGATGACACGGTCCTTGAAATCTTCGAAATTGCGCCAGCCGGACCCTCCTGCATCGGCAACGGTAGTGACTCCGTTCCGCAGCGTGAACCCGTCCGGATAAACGCTGAGGTCTCCCGCGTAGGAGTTGCGTTCACCGGTCCCGGCGTAGACGTGGACATGGATGTCCACCAGTCCGGGCGTGACATAGAGACCTGAAGCGTCGACAACGCGGAGCGCTTTGGAAGCATCGATGTTCGCCTGGACGGCTGCTATCTTGCCGTCCTTGATCGCGACATCCCGCACCGCGCTCAGACCGTTCTTACCATCGATGACGTGCCCACCCTTGAGCACCAGGTCATAATCCGTCTGCGCGAACGCACCGAGCGCCATAAGAAATAGGACAGTGAATCTCATAGACTTTGTTGATTATCCGCTTCCCTGAAGGCTACATCCAAACCACGCGCCATCGCAAGCCGCATTCCGGTGGCGAGTTTCATTCTACCGGCCAGTGCAACAGCCGGAGCACGGCATACGGCGACTCCGGCCGTTTTTCATACCACACCGTCAATAGTCGTGAACCGTCGAGTTGCACCGTGGACGGGTAGCCCAGATCTCCCGATGCGCCATCGTCGGATAGCGTGATCGGCGACGACCACGTGCGGCCGGCATCGTTACTGATGCGAGCCTGATTGCCGGAAGGCCCGCGGCGATACCCGTAGGTCATCAGCAGACGGCCATCGCGCAACCGCAGAAGATGCGACGGCAATCCCCAGACGCCGATCGAATGAATCTCTGTCCAGCTTCGCCCCCCGTCGCCGGATTCCGTCTGCAGCGTCTCGCCGCGATTGGCTGCGTTGTGATTCCGAATGTGAAGGATCAAACTACGATTCGGCACCGCCTCCACCATATGCAGTTCGTGATACTCGTCGACCGTGTCACCCGCCCTGGGTTCGAGTTTCGCGAGCCAGCGCCACGTGACTCCGTCATCCGTCGATTCGCAAACTCCCACCTGCCCCCCGCCCCACAGGTCCTTGCCGGCATACAGCAGGCGTCCATCAGCAAGAGAGACGGGCCCGTGCGGACTATTGACCGGCACGCGATACGGCGCCGACCAAGTGAGCCCATCATCGGTGGAACGAAGCATCCAGCATCCGAGCCTGGCGCGGCGCACATCGGGCTTCAACCTCCGTTGCACCGCCTCCCAACGAGCCACTCTGCCGCTGTCCCAACCGGCGAATCCGTTGGTCCTCGCACGGTCGAGTACGGCCTCATACGCCAGCGATGTGAACGTCGTCACCAGCAGAGTCTTTTGCGGTGTCTCGAGAATCCCGGAGTCGCGGTCATCGAGGTCGCTATCGGCGATCACGCGCGGCCAACTCCACGACTCGCCGCTGTCATGTGAGACGGCATAGAGCACGCGCCCGAACGGGCAGACGTGGGTTTCACGATCGCCGGACCACGCAAGCACCAGGTCTCCGTTGCTGCGCGACGCGACCGTCGGCCAACCGTTGTAGGTTTGCGGAGAGGTCGCGATCGTTCGTATCGGCCCGAGCGCGTGGGCGTCGCCACCCTGCGCGCGTAGAACAGACGTCGCCAGGACACTGGCAGCGATCTGGCGTCGCGAATACAACGGCATGAGCCCACACTATATCGCAGCGCAGCCCTCCACCCGCAATGCGCACTCCCGGCCGGTACCCGAAAGGTGGACACTATTAGCACGGCTGGGCCGACATGGCTACCGCTCCCACACTCTCCGGAGAGTTGCCCGTTCTGATCGTCGGGTCTACGATTCTTTCGGTCCCGATCTCCCTCGGTCTGCTGCGTTGGTATCGGCGAGCCGTCATCGCCGGCATGAGAAGAGGGAACACTCCGGTCGCCGAACCATCGCCGGTTCGCGGGCAAGAGACAGTTCCGCATGGGCGGTTCACGATGCTGGACGCACCGGAAGTTCACTCCGGATTGGCGCGCCTGGCGATCCACAGGCTGAACGCATTTACCGTTGTCGTCACTCTGGCCGGGCTCTGCTTTGCCGCGACGCTAAGTTCGGTGTATGTCCTCGCTGTGAAGCCCGAAGTCTTCGGCCTCCGTTCCATTGCGCCTGACACGGGTATCTTCTCCTGGCCGGCAGTATTAATCTTGATGATCGTCTCTCCCCGATCGAAGAAATTCCGGCTCGGCGTGCTCGCGTTGTAGGGCTCTGGCTGGTCGCGTGCGTGTGGCTTCCGCGGTACGAAGATCCATCGGTCCGCATCACCGCGCTAAAGTTCGCGGCGATGATGAACGTCCCTTACGCGCTGCTTGGCGTGGTGTTCTTGCATCGGCGGATACGAGCCGTGGGCCCAATGGTTTTCCTGCTCGTTCTTATCTGCCTCACGGGAGCGGAAATCGCAATCGATGTAGTAGGTGGTCACGATCGCGTCTTATACGCCCTGGTCTCGTTGGGCTCTGAGATCGGAATGGGCGCGTATGGCCTGTTCGCGGCCATTCTTCTGACCGGCGCGGCAGCTTTCTATATCGCCGGTAAGTGGGCGCTGCACGGTCTGGCCGCCGCGTACAAGCGCAGGTGGATCAGCGATCAGGCACTACTGGCAACTTCGCTCTGGCTCCTCTATGGCCTGTTTGTTTCGATCCTGCTCACTTTCCAGAGAACCGGGCTGATCTTCACCTTCGTGTTGGCATTCGCGGTTTACGAATTGGCGCTGCGAACCGGCATGCGGGCCACTCGTTCCGAACGCCGGCCAACACCGCTGATCCAACTCCGCGTGTTCTCGCTGGGCGACAACAGCGCGCGGTTGTTTGCGGCGCTTAGCTCTTACTGGCGCACGATTGGCCCGATACGGTTGATCAGCGGCCCGGATCTGGCAACGACACTCGTCGAGCCGCACGAATTTTTCGAGTTCCTCTCTCGCCGCGCTGAGGGGTTGTTCATCGGCGATGCTTCTGAAGCCGGCGCGCACATCTCCGTTGACATCGATATCCCCGATCCCAACGGCCGCTATCGCGTGTACGAGTACTTCTGCCGCGAGGGCACGTGGCGTACTGTTCTCTCTCGCCTTCTTTCCGAACAAGGCGCGATTCTGATGGACCTCAGGACTTTTTCGGAAAAAAACTCCGGGTGTGTGCATGAACTTCGAGAACTGATGTTGCGTGTGCCCTTCGATCGCGTGGCCCTGGTGGTCAACCGTGATACCGACCGGCGATATCTTCGGCAGGTCCTCGAGGCAGCATGGCGCGATGCCCCCGCCGGGTCGCCCAACCTCCCCGATTGCCGTGTTCAACTGTGTTCGGTGGAGACATTGGATCCAAAGTCGCTCCGGCGTTTGCTGCATTCGGTGTGCGATGCGGCTGAGTCCGGAGCGGTTCCGCTGCAAACCGCCGCGGGTGCGAGTTGACGAGCGGCGAGCGTTATCGCTGCGGGGCGGGAGACGCACCTGCGGTATTGAACCAACGATTCTGCGGCGCTGCCGCATCCAGCGCTGCATCCAGAGTCAAAATGATATTGCCTGAAGACCGGTACGCCGCCGCGAGTTTCGCCGCCGTGTGTGGAGAACTCGCCATCACACGGTCCAGCGTCGAGCGTGCGTGCCAGTACCACTCCACCGGGCGCTGCTCCGCCAATCCGGAGGATTTCAGGAAGCTCATAAACGACTCCAGCGCCCGGTCGCTCAACTCGCCTGGCGGTGCAAGTTCGAGGAGAGCCTCATACACAATGGCCTTTTGGTGGAAGTAGTCCGCGTCGGAATCTTCCGCATTGGGACCCCAGCCGCCGAGCGTGCTGAGAAAATCCGTGAACTGCCGGGCCCACTCGTTCGTCCGCCGCGCCGCATCCGTGTAGTTAACGCCGCCCGGCCCCTGTCGCAAAAGCAGGCATTGCTGGAAGATGCGCTGGGCCGTATCGGTCTGCCAGTACTCATGCACTTCCATCTTGCCTTCGAGGAACTTCGGCGTCATTTCCTCGGTGAGCAGCGGCGGAAGATCCCCTCGCAGATCTTCGCCGAACAGTTCGATTCGCTGCCCGGGTTGCGCAATGCGCCCCGCGGGCTGGCCGGCATCCTCGCATCGGGCGCCCCGAAACTGCGCTACCAGGAAATTACGGTACGCCGTAACCAGCGGTTCCGTAACCGAACCGTTCTGACGCAGCTGTGACACGATCGCTGCAATCGCCCCATCGAGCGCCTCGGCTGACGCGAGAAAGGCGCGGCTGTCGAGCGGTACGGCTTCCAGCTTTGAAGTAAATGATCCGGCGGCAATCTCGAACTGCGCACGGTTCCAATCCAGGGCCGCGATGAGCTTCGCCGCAGGCTCGAGTTCGCGCACCGAAGCGATGCGGCTCAGTTGCGCCACCCCAAACCCGACGTGGTCTTCCCGAGTGCGCTCTTTTGCGGTGAAGCCCGAGCGGATCACGGCGGCCAGCGCATCGTAGTATGCCGACGGATCCGGCAGCATCGTCTCGGAGCACTCCGTGACTTTCGCGTCCGGCCGCTGCATCTGATTGAAAAGTTCGCGCCCTCGCTGCGGATCCACCTGCAACATCGCGGTAACCGCGCGCGATTCCAGTGAGAGCCGGTCGAGGCGCAGGTTCATTGCGCCCGATCGCGAGCCGGACCGGGTATCGGGGCTGACGCCTGGGAGCAATTGCAACCGGACGGGAGTTTGCGCCGACCCTGCCAATCGAAACGCTAGATCGATCAGGTTGCGCCGTAGTTCCTTATCCGGAACATTAGCCTCCACCCGCAGCAATGCGTTCGATCCAAACTCAGGCGGCGCGGCCATCGCGAGACCGTATACCGTCTCGACCGCGGCAGGTAATTTGGGGCGCGGTTGCGGTGTCTCCGCGCCCGTTACGGGCACACTCAGTGACGCGATGAGAACGGCTGTCGCGATGCGCTGCGTGTGAAAACAATTCATCTATTGAAAATTGACGATCGTGGCAAAGCCTTTCGGATCGAGGCTGGCGCCACCGACCAGAACCCCGTCGATCTCGGCTTCCGCCATCAACGATTTCACGTTGTCCGGCTTGACGCTGCCGCCATAGAGGATTCGCAGATTGTCGGCGGCATCGTTGCCGAACTTTGCCTGAGCCTGGCTGCGAATGAAGCGATGCGCGTCTGCGGCAATCTGGGGGGTCGCCGTCTTGCCGGTTCCGATCGCCCAAACCGGCTCGTACGCGACGACGATCTGCGCGAACTGATCGGCGGTTAGTGGACCGATCCCGCCGAGGAACTGGCTGCGCAGAACGTCCTCCGTTGCGCCGGACTCGCGGTGCGACAGGAGTTCGCCGACACACACGATCGGCTTCAGTCCGGCATCCAGCGCAGCGACGGTCTTCTTAAGGACGCTGTCTTCCGTCTCGCCGAAATACTGGCGCCTCTCGCTGTGTCCGATAATCACCCACTGGGCACCCGCGGACTTGATCATCGGCGCCGACACTTCTCCGGTGTAGGCGCCCTCGGTCGCCCAAAACAGATTCTGAGCACCGATACCGATATTCGAACCGCGCGTGGCCTCAATGGCTGCCGGCAAATTAATAAAAGGAGGACAAATCACGATCTCGCAGTGCGTCGACTGCGCGACCAGTCCTTTGAAAGTTTCGAAAAATGCGGCGGTTTGACTGGGATTCTTATACATCTTCCAGTTGCCCGCCATCACTGGCGTTCTCATTATGATTTCAGGATACCTGCTGGGGCGATGCTTACGGCGAACCGCTCTCTGCCGATCGGCTTGCCGGAGGCTTCTGAAGGTCGAGATACTCCAGCCAGCCATCCATCATTTCTTCCTGGCTGGGCTCGCCCCACCGGATCGTCTTCGACGGATCGGGATTCCAGGGATTGTTTATCGAATTGTCGAAGTGCGCGGTAATCACAAGACGCGAACCCTTATCAATCAACACCGGATCGCGCAGGCGGTAGATCGTCTGCCACGCAAAGCTGTAGTGGGGAATGGAGAGCAGGGTTTCGCGCATTCCGTCCGGCCGGATCAAATCGAATCGCATATCCTTGCCGCGGTAGTGCATGTGCCCGGTCAGGGAAAGCAATTCGATGTCCTTGTCGAACGTGTGACACTCGGTTACCTCCTGATCCGCGGCGCCGGGTGGAATCGAAAACAGGTACGTGGAAATGTCCATGCGCTTCAGCGGGCGGAGCGGCTTTGGCGCAAATACGAAACCCACCGAGGTACGGTCGAATTCGGTTTTGCCGGTTGTTCGCGAGTAGTGAATCTGAAAGGTAAGCTTCGCACCGGCGGGAATCAACTTCGCCGTGCCTGAAGGGTATCGGTCCGGTCCGCGCCCCGGTAGGTACGAGCCGAGGATTCCATTTTGCCCGTCGCGGCGGCCCCAGTAGTTGCCGGCGTCCTGGACTGCACAGCCGTTATTGACCACCGGCGCGTCCGGCATTACGTGGGTCAGTTTCCCGTCGCGATACATAAACCCGGAGGCACTATCCCGTCTCTTGGACTGTTTCTCACCCGGCGACGGGTCAACTGTTGTCCACACATGCGCGTGGTGTACAACCTTACGATTCCCTGGCCGAAGCTCGACCGCAGTCACCCATTTGTCTTCTTTGAAATTCGTCGGGACGGTGAAGTAAGTGTATTCGTCCGGCCCGGTCGGGTCAATTCGATGAGCCTCGCCGATATCGATGATGAGATCCGGTGTTCCGATCTTCCAGCCCTCCTCGAATTGCGGGGCTTTCGGAAGATCGTCAGGATTTCCTTCCGCCGCGCCACCATCGACCCAGGCGCGAATGATCTCGATGTCGCCCTCCGTCAGACGTGTGTCATTCAAGAAATGTCCGTACTTCGGGTCTGCATGCCAGGGCGGCATGATCTTCTTTACAACCGCCTCGCGAATCGACTTCGCCCAGGGCCGCGCATCCTTGTACGTGATGAGGGACATCGGCGCGATGTCATGCGGGCGGTGACAACCGGCACAGTGGCGGTAGACGATGGGCGCTACGTCTTTTGAATAAGTCGGGACTGTGGCATTCGTTATTGCCGGAACAGCCGCAAGTAACAGGAGTGCGTACTTCATTGCCGCCACCTTCTAAGTTAGACGAGAACTTCAGCAACTTGTATCACAGCTTTGTATGTCAGTGTAGCCTGGTATGTCGTCAACTCGCACGTTCACTTGAATCACCGTTTCGTTCCCAGTCTTGACGGTTTCAGCAAGTTTATCTCAGGCAAATGCGCAATATTATCGTCGACGCCGCACAACGCTGACGCAATCTGCCTAACATTCCCACACGTAGTGTCGAAAAGTTAGATAGAAGTCGGTCAACAAGAGGATGTATGTCGCTTCGTTCGAAAATCACCTTTGCAGTCTCCGTAATTGGCCTGTTGGCGGCCGCAGCTATTTCGACCTATTCCTATCGAGCAGGGATGAACTGTGCCCGCTCGGCGGCGCGTCGCACCGCGGACGAATTGATGGCGCGAACGGTCGAGACGTTCGCGATCCCCTCACGCAGCTTTGCTACCGAGTTTCGCGCGGCGAATACACAGGACGAAAAGATGAAGGTTCTCACCGAATGGACCCGAACTTTTTCCTCTGTCGATGCCGCCTCAATCCACAACTTCGGCGCGGGTGCAAATCGGGTCCGCTTGATTGGCGACGAACGTCTGGGCGGCTATCGGCCCCTGGGCGGAGAGGTAGTGAAGATCGAGATCCCCTTCGAGGAAGAAGCATTCCGTAAGCTGCAGGCTGGCGCCGCGGTTCATTCCGCCGTCGACAGAGAGATGATTCGGGTTGCCGTTCCCCTGTGGTCGGACGCGCACGACGGATGCGGCACATGTCATATCGGGTTGAATGAAGGGCTCGAGTCGGACCTCAGCAAACGCGTGCTTCTCGGAACGGTGAACGTGTATGTGCCGCTCCAGGCCAGGATAGCGGAGGCGCGCCGGCAGGCACTGCTGATCGTCGCCGCCGTCGTGACGGCATTCGGTGTCGTCGTAGTCGCCGTGATCCTCGGTTTGAACCGGTTACTGATCCGACCAGTATCCGAAATCGCAGCAACTGTCGAAGAAGCGGCGGATCGGGTTGTGGCGGGAGCGACGCAGATGACTACAAGCAGCCAGCAGTTTGCAAGCGCAGCCAGCCAGCAGGCGGCCACGCTCGAGGAGATATCCAGTTCCGCTGAAGAGATCAATTCCATGGCTCTGCAGAACAGCAATCGTGCGCTCGAGGCCAGCCAGCGGGTCAATGGGACGCAGGATGACTTCGCGATAGCGACACGGCGCGTTGCCGAACTCAACGCCGCCATGGACCAGATCGCGGAATCCAGCCAGACAGTTGCCAAGATTATTCGCGTTATCGACGAGATCGCATTCCAGACCAACATCCTGGCACTGAACGCGGCGGTGGAAGCGGCCCGGGCCGGCGAAGCGGGTATGGGGTTTGCCGTAGTTGCCGACGAAGTGCGCAACCTCGCAATGCGTTGCGCCACCGCAGCGAAGGAAACATCGGCGCTCATTGAAGACTCGGTTTCAAAATCACAGGATGGCAAGGGCAAATTGGAAGGGGTCTCCGAAGCGGTCGGCAAGATTGCCGAACAGTCCCGCCAGATCAAGATGCTGGTAGACGATGTTCAGACGGGCAGCGGCGAACAGGCAACCGGCATCGGCCAGATCGCACAGGCTGTGGTCGACATGCAGGGTAACGTTCAGGCAACCGCGGCGAGCGCAGAGGAAGGAGCAGCCGTAGCCGAAGAGTTTCACGCACAGGCCACAATGGTGAAGACCTCGATCGCCAGTCTTCGCGCCGCCGTCCGGTAGGCTGACGCCGTCAATATCCCGGGCAGGGACCGTCACTCGCGGCCTGGAAGCGCACCGATTTAACGATGCCGCCTTCGACCATCACCGTCGCGTCCACCATGCCTCGCTCGCATGAGAGGCGCAGCCTCGCTTCATTCGCAGCATCGTTCATTCGAGTGTCGCCGACGCGGCATGCGCCGTAAACGGGACGCAGCGACCGGACATCCTGCACGACGGCCGCTGGCAACTTCACCGAAGATCGCTTTTGTGAAAACATGTCCGCCAGGCCATCCGCTGCGTTCTTCATTGCGCCGTCCAACCGGTGTATGGGTGTGAGGCTCAGGTATTGAACCTTCGGCGGCATCGTCGGCGCGAGCGTCATTCTCACCAAAACAGCTCCCTTATCGCAAGCCAACTGGAACGTGCCTCGCAGCAGATTCTGCGATTCGATATCAGCCGATGCCGTGCAGTTGCCGAGCGACTGCTTCAGGCGCTCGATCTCGGCGCGCCGTGAATCTTCGGAACGGTCGAGGAACAGGTTCCCGGCAGCAAACTCTTTCGCGGCAGTCTCGTTCCAATTTTTCCATAACCCGGCAAACTGGTCCCGCGCTTTGATCAACGCGGGAGAAGCGGTCCACTTTCGCGGCTGGAGCGCACCGGTACTGCGAAGAATGTCCCAAGCTCGATCGATCGGCGCAGCCGGACCGGCGTATGTAAGATTCGCCATCGCGAAGATGCCCACTCCATAATCCGGCAGCCACTGCATATACGATCCGAAACCCGGCAGGCCTCCTCCATGCCCAACGATATGATCGAACCGGCAGTCGCGAGTGATGCGCAACCCAAAGCCGTAGCCGCCTGTTGTGACCTGAACCGGGCCAAGTGGCGCCCGATCCTCCACCCGCAACAGACCTTCGCGATGCAGGCTCTGCATCTCGCGAAGCGAACTTCGACGTACCGGGCCGCCTTCCTCGCCGTCTCGCGGCGGATATGCCGAGAGTTGAAAGGCAACGTAGCGTGCAAGGTCGTTCCCACTGGTCAGTAGTCCACCCATGGAGCCGAATGCGCCATGCCCGAGCGGCTTCTCTTCCGCGAATCCGTCGCCTTCGATGCGATAACCGGTAGCACGCAGCGCCGCCGGTACCGAACCGGGATCGAGCGTGGTTGCCCCCATTCCGAGCGGAACAAGAACATGACGTTCCAGATATTCGCGATACGGCGAACCAGACGCGTTCGAAACGATTCGCCCCAGCAGCGCAAAACCGAAGTTTGAGTATTCGTACTCTGTGGCCGGCGGTGTCGAAAAAGGAATTCCTTCCTCGATCCAACGGGCCAACATCTCGTCGCTGACTGCGAGTTGCCGGTCACCCCATGGGTTGTCTTCCGGAAACCCGGCGCTGTGCGACAGCAGGTCGCGAATTCGAATCGGCGGCGTGTCGGTGGTCGGATATAGAATCTTTCCGAACTCCGGAATCCACGTCGATACGGGATCGTCCAGCGAGAGCCTTCCTTCATCGCGAAGCCGCAGTAGAGCGACAGTCGTGAAACTCTTGGTCATCGAGGCGATGCGGAACACCGTATCCGCAGTTACTGGATCTTTTGAATTCCGGTCACGCACCCCCAAGCCCTTGATGAAGACGGGATCGCCGTCGATAACCACTCCGTAGACCAAGCCGGGAATTCGCTGCTCTTCACGGTACCGCTCGAACACGCTTTCCAGTTGCGGGAGGATCGCTTCGAGTTTGGCGCGCCTCTGCGGATCGGTGAATCGCGGTACCGTCGCCGCCGAAGCCAAGGCGGCGATCAGCAGCACGCCCGCAGCGATTCGGTGTGTCATTCGATGTCCCCGATCGGCATCCCTGGCGGCTCGGGAGCGGGCTTCGAGACGGGTATCTGCTTAGGATCGCGCTGGAATCGCTCGATCATCGAAATCGCGTAGTATCCGTGCGCCTCTTCCGCATCGCTGCCCCACTCACGACTCTGCAGCCATCGCCGGAGCCGGTCCAATTCGAAGCTTGCAATTGCGCGTGCCTGCGGACTCGTGGTTGCATCCGATGCGAGTTTCATTAACTGATACAGCACGACCTGGTCAACGGTCCGATGAATCTCATCGTTGTAGCCGGATTCCGGCTCGGCCCGCCACGTAGCCGTCAGCAGTGCGTCGATCACTTCCGGCAAGCCGGGAGCCGAAACATCCCGAGCGTTATGTTCGATGAGCCGGGCCGCACGCTCCGGATCGAGAACCAGGCTCACCGTATGCGCTGCCGCGGTCTCGGCGGCAGAGAGCGGATCGAAGGTCAACCCCGTTCGGGCAGGAAGCGACTCGCGCGTACGGCGGTAGCCGAGAGGGTTCGGAGGAAACACTCGAAGCAGACGCTCGGGAATCGCGAGTGCGCCCGGCCGAATCGTATCGATGAGCCCCGCAAGCGCCCGGCGTTGCTCGTCGGGCGGCACCATTCGTGTAGCCACCTGAGCGTCGCCGCGGAGCGCGTACGTGTAGAAAAGCCCTCCGAGTACTTTCGCGGCGGCCTCCACCTGGTATCGCTGCGACAGGTAGAGCGGTACCAGCGTATCCTCGAGCGAGGCTAACGGCTGGCCCTCGCGGATATTGTTTTCAGAGAACCGGTCCAGCGCCGCCTTGCGAACCTTCATCCACCGGTTCAGTTCGTCCACTGCGTTTGTGCCGTTATCCCAAAGGTGCACCAGCGGATGAGCGCTTCCGGAAGGACGCGCATCCTGGTCCGAAAGGAACGTCAAGTTGCGATCCATCGCGTCCTTGAGAATCTTGTTCAACGCGGTATGTTCATTTCCGCCGTCGGGGAAATCCTGGTAGCCGTACTCGATCGCGACTTTGTCCCACTCGCCGATACCCCGTCCATACGCATGCGACAGGTCGGGCACGCCGTCCGGACCCAACTCCACTTGTGGATGCGGATAGTCCATTACCGAAGCGTTCTTTTGCGTGCTGGCGATATAGTTGTGTGCCAACCCGAGCGTATGGCCGACCTCGTGTGCCGCGAGTTGCCGCAAGCGCGCGAGAACCATTTCGAGCATTGTGCCGGGAGCCGGCTTACCGGGCGCATAGGGCGCCAGCAGCGCCTCCGCGATCAGATAATCCTGCCGTGCGCGCAACGATCCCAGCGTGACCTTGCCTTTGATGATCTCGCCCGTGCGCGGATCGATCACCGAGGCGCCATACGACCATCCGCGACTCGAGCGGTGCACCCACTGGATGGTGTTGTACCGGATGTCCATTGGATCCATACCGTCGGGCATCAACTCCACGCGGAATGCGTCCTTGTACCCTGCGGCCTCGAACGCCTGATTCCACCAGCGCGCTCCTTCCAGCAATGCGGAACGAATCGGCTCCGGCGCACCGCGATCGAGATAGTACACAATCGGCTCTTCCGCTTCGCTCAGCCGCGCCGCCGGGTCCTTCTTGCGCAGGCGATGCCGCGCGATGAAGCGCTTCCTCACCGGTTCGCCGAGCGGCGCGGCGAGATCGGCGAAATCGGTGTAGAAGTAACCCGCGCGAGGATCGAAAACCCGTGGCTGATAGCCCGGTGCCGGCAGTTCGACGAAGGAGTGGTGCTCTCGAACGCTCACCGCGTCCGGAGCGGGTACGACGTCGCGCAGATACTCCCCCGCGGGCCCTCCCGTGAGCGTCAGCAGTACTTCAATCTCCGTATTCTTCGGAAAATTCCTCGTATCGGGAAGATAGAAGGCGGACCGCGACAGATCGAGCGAGTAGGTACTCTTATCCGTGCGCTTCAATGCTCCGATCACATCGTGGGCATCACGCAGGAAGAACTTCGTGGCATCTACGAGGACTCTGTCGCCGTCCTCTGCTGTGGTTTCGAAGCCCCAGAGCACCGACTTTGCGAAGGACTCTTCCACCGCCCGGCGCGCCGCAGGATCGGGATCGCTCGACCGGTAGTCGTAGTTGTTCGCAACAAGCAAAACTTTCGGACCGCTGCGTTCGAAGTGAACAATATGGCTGTCGCCGAGTTGTCCGCGGTCGAGTCCGATGTCGTTCGATCCGATGCCTGCCGGCAGCGACTCGAGATACAGGAACTCCTGGTTCCATCTGTTGACCTCGAGCCAGATCTTGCCCTCCCGTTGGTCGTAGAAGAAACGGATGAAACCGTCCCGCTCGTCCATTCCTTTCGTCTTGGCTGCGATCGCATCTTGTGCGAGCGCGGCGGAAGGACACACGATCAGTAGCAGGAACGTAATCAGGCGCATTTATAGCAGTTGTCGCACTCGCGGCACTGCGAACGCAAGATTTCAGGCGGGTTGAGGTTCGGCCGCGGCTCGGGACACCTGGTCCGCATACCGTTCGAGTTCCTCATACGGTACGACTACCAGCGTCTTCTCCATGTCCTCATCCGTCTCAATCATGTTTTTCAGATGAAGGGCGGCGAGTTTCAAGCACAGGGCGTCTGTCAACGGTTCGCCGCGCTGCGCGCTGAGCCGCAGCAAGTCGGGATGACGCAGGGCGATGATGCGTTCCTGTTTCGGCTCATCCACCGTCCAGACGTTGAACTTCACATCCACGGTGTCGGCGTGACGAATCGAGATGCCGTTCTGATGCCAGCGGAACTCGACATCCCAAACACGTCCGAATGGATCTGCTTCAGTCTGGAACCGGCGATAGTTTTGGACCATTCAAAATCAATGTAGCAGACGAACTACAGCATTTGGTTCTTCGTGCGGATCAGCGAGAGGAACTCGTCGCGAGTTTCCTTGCGGTCACGGAATTCGCCGAGCATGGCACTGGTGACAGTCCCCGAATGCTGTTTCTCGACGCCTCGCATCATCATGCAGAAGTGCCTCGCTTCGGCGACAACCCCCACGCCTCTCGCATTCAACACCTCCTGAATCGTCTCGGCCACCTGTACGGTCATCCGCTCCTGTAGCTGCAGGCGTCGCGCGAAAACGTCGACAATTCTGGGTATCTTGCTGAGGCCGATTACCTTGCCCTGCGGCAAATAGGCGACGTGAATTTTCCCGAAGAATGGTAACAGGTGGTGTTCGCACAGGCTGAAGAATTCTATGTCCTTCACGATCACCATTTCGTCGCAGGATTCTTCGAACAGGGCTCCGTTGACGATCCTGCGAATGTCGGCTTCGTATCCTTTGGTCAGGAACTTCAACGCGCGTTCGGCGCGCTCCGGAGTGCGCAGGAGTCCCGCACGAGAAGGATCCTCGCCGAGTTCTTTCAGGATTTCGCGCATTTGTGCGGCGATGACGCCGCTTTCCGAACTCCCTTTGGGAGTCATTACTTGCACAAACGCTTTATCGTGTTTCATTCGAGTCAAGTTGTACCGAGTTACGTTTCGTTTCTTCGATTCTGATCCTGTCGAGCGTTGTACCTGACCGCTGGAATGGCGCCGGCCACGCGCTTTCAAGGCGCCGGCGAATCTCCACTGCGAGATTTTCCGTAGTCGGCACCAGGTCGCGAAACGCGGGGACCTCAGCATTCAGGTTCCGATGCTCGAAAGCGGTGAGAATCTCCCGGCCCACCAGGCCGTCCAGTTCGTCCAGATCCACGACGCGCCCGGTTCTCTCGTCGAGAGGGCCCCGAACGCTCACGTCCAAAATATAGTCATGACCGTGGCCGAACGGATTGTTGCACTTTCCGTAGACCCGGTCGTTCGCCTCGGGCGACAGTTGCGCCGAGTGCAAGCGGTGGGACGCCGAAAATCGATATCGGCGTGTCAATCTCATAACCGCTCCGAATAGTCCACGAACAGATCTTCCGTCTCGTACAGACGCACGTTCGACAGGCGAACCGGCCCGTCGAAGTGTGGGTCGAGGCGTTTCCAAATCTCGCGGGCAACATTCTCGACAGTCGGGATTACGCGGTCGAAGGGCGGCACCTCGTAGTTCAAAAAGCGGTGGTCCATCGAATCCACGACTTCGCGGTTCAGAACGTCCTTCAGTTCTTTTAGATCGAACACCATTCCGGTCACGGGATCGGGTTGGCCGTCTAAAGTTACTTCGAGAACATAGTTGTGCCCGTGGCCGTTGGGGTTTGCCGCAGGGCCGTACAAAGCACGATTCTCCTCCTCCGTCGCGCCCGGCTTACGACAGACGTGCGATGCCGAGAAGTCAACGCGTCGCGTGATGAACATCGTTCCCTCTGCTTAGATGACGCTGCGCGTTGCGGAGATACTCTAAAATAGAAGTAAGCTCCAAGGTACAGCCGTGCAACTCGCTCGAAACAGGTCAGATTTCGTCTTGAAGGCGTCCATCGTCGCTCTTACGGTGGCCCTCTGCGTTGTCGTCGCAGGAACGCTCGAACCGAAGATCACCCAAAAGGGGGACACCGCCCCCAAGTTTACCGTGACGACGGATCAAGGTAAAACCATCTCGCGGTCGGATTTCGGGGGTAAGATCCTCGTACTGAATTTTTGGGCGACGTGGTGCCAGCCATGTCTCCAGGAGTTGCCGTCGCTCGACGCCTTTGCCCGCCGCTTCTCCGGTCAGGGCGTGACGGTGTTGGCGGTCAGCGTCGATCACAGCGAGCAGCGGTATAAAGACCTTCTCTCGCGTGTTAAGCCCGCGTTTCTCACCACCCGCGATCCGGAAGCGAACCTGCCCGCCGAGTACGGCACGTTCATGTATCCGGAGACGTACATTATCGGCGCGAACGGCAAAGTGTTGTACAAAGAGGCCGCCGCGCGCGATTGGATGGACCCGGCATTTTTGAACTACTTCCAAGGCCTCCTGTGAACCCGAGCCTCATCACGGCTGTCGAGCGCATCGTTGGACCGCGAGGATATCTTCATCGTCCCGAAGATTTGACGCTCTACGAATACGACGGCAGCGTCGACAAGGCGCGGCCGGACATCGTGGTTTTTCCGCGCAGCACCGAAGATGTTGTCGCGCTGGTGAAACTCGCGAACCAATTCGAAATCCCCGTGATCGGACGCGGCGCGGGCACCGGCTTGAGCGGCGGTGCCATACCGCGCGAAGGCGGAATGGTAGTCGCTTTCGCCCGCATGAACAAGATCCTCGAAATCGACCTCGAGAACGAACGCGCAGTGGTCCAGCCTGGTGTTGTCAATCTTGACATCACCCTCGCCGTACAGCCCGACGGGTACTTCTATGCGCCCGATCCATCGAGCCAGCGCGCGTGTACGATCGGCGGCAACGTGGCCGAGAACGCGGGTGGGCCGCACACGCTGGCCTACGGAGTCACCACGAATCATGTGCTGGGTGTCGAAGCCGTGCTGCCGGATGGTTCTGTCATCACAACCGGCGGTATGGAAACCGACCTCGCCGGATACGATGTGACCGGACTGCTGACGGGCTCCGAAGGCATGTTGGTGCTGGTCACCACGGTCGTAGTCCGGTTGATGCGCCAACCCGAAGTCGTGAAGACGATTCTGGCCATCTACAACAGCGCCGAAGATGCGGGCGATACCGTTACTGAAATCACGGCGCGAGCCATTACGCCAGTTGCGATAGAAATGCTCGACGGCGTGATGCTGCGGATGGTGGAGGAGGCGACACATGCCGGGTATCCGATGGACGCCGCCGCAGTGTTGCTCATCGAATTGGAAGGGATGAGAGAAGCGGTCGAGGAGCAGGTGCAGCAGGTTCGTGAGGCATGCACCACCTGCAATGCGCGCGAATTTCGGATCGCGCGCGACGCCGAGGAACGCGAGTTGTTGTGGAAAGGCCGGAAGAACGCGTTCGGCGCCGTCGGACGGGTCAGCCCAACCTACTACGTGCAAGACGGAGTAGTGCCCAGAACGCAAATCGCGCCGACACTCCGGTTCATCCACACGGTCTCCGAAAAGTACGGGCTCGAGATCAGCAACATTTTCCACGCAGGCGACGGCAACATGCACCCGATCATCCTCTTCAATCCGCGCAAACCGGGCGACCTCGACAAAGCGCGGCACGCGGGCGAAGAGATTCTCGAACGCTGTATAGCGGTCGGCGGTTCCATCACCGGCGAGCACGGCGTCGGCATGGAGAAGATGGATCTGATGCCGCGCCTCTTTTCCGAAGACTCGCTCGATCTGATGCGGCGATTGAAAGAAGTATTCGATCCGGAGCGCCGCTTCAATCCCGGGAAAGTGCTGCCCACGGCGAAAGGTTGCATCGAGATTCGCCAACCGGCATCGATGATCCTCTGATCGATATAATCGGACCGCGAGGTCCGTTTACCCATGTCGTTGAATATTTCAAGGCGCGGCTTTATTTGCGCTGCCTCCGCGACGGCCTTCTCGGCCGAACCATCCGCCCTTCCCCTGGGCGCTTGGCAAGAGTAGACCAGTAGAACTCGGCTGAAGTGACCCACTCAGAGAACGGGACTGGAAACGGGAGCGAGATCCGGGGGCATCATCCACGCCGAAGGCGTGTGCTTGTTGGGAGTGAAACGAGCAAGCAGTATTATCCACGCCGAAGGCGTGCGGGTTGGTGTTCCATCATCCGCGCCAAAGGCGCGCGTAGTGGCCTACCGATCACGGGCGATCTGTTCGAGCTTGCGGCGTACGTGCTGGAAGTAATCCGGGCTGATGCGCATGTCGAGCACTTCCTCGATCACCGGCAGGAAATAGGCCAGCGAACGAATCGTGCCCAACGGCGGGGCATCAACAGGCCGCATGAGGCGGCGCGCCGCTGCCAGTACGAACGCATTTTCGATCACGGCTACAGCCACGCCGCGTTGGTAGAGTTGTGCGGCCAGCATCCGGTCCGCACGGCGGACGGTTCCCATCGTACCCGGTGTTTTGCGGTACGCCGCCAGAACCTGGCGAATGTATTCTTCCTGGCTGCGGCCTTCATCCTTCATCCACGCGCATCCTCCTCAACTTTGTGGCGGGCGCAGCGACGGCCCGTCAATGTGCACGGTGTGGCAGTAGTGCCGCAGACGGCTCAGCAGCGCTTCCACCATCGGGCGATTGCCCAAGAAGTTCGGCCACTCGTCATACACCAAATTCGTTGTAATGATTGTGGAATGTTGTCGGTAGCGCTCCTCCATCAGCTTGAAAAAGATGTTGGACTGCTCCGGTTTCAGATTCAAATATCCAAATTCGTCGATTAAAAGGACGTCCAGTCGCGTCAGGCGCTTGAGCAACTGCCGCGAGGAACGATCCGCCAGCGAGGCGTACATCTCGTCGAACAAGTCCTGGGCCTTGACGAACTGACAGCGGTAACCATTCTCCAGCGCCTTTAGCAGCAGACCACACCCCAATCCGGTCTTGCCTCTTCCGGTTTCCCCGACCAGGACGATATTTTCCGCCTTGGTGATGAACTCCAGCTCCGCAAACCCACGAATCTGCTTGCGATTCACGCCCGGCTGGCGGGCGAAGGGGAACGTCTCCAGCGACCAGCGCTCGGGCAGGTTGGCACGCCGGATGCGCCACTCCAGCGCACCCTCCTGCCTGGCCTGGAACTGCGCGCGCACCAGGCGGGTGACAAACTCCGAGTAACTGATATCGTCCTTGTCGGCGGCGCGCAGCTGTTCGTCATAGATCTCCAGCATGCGCCGCAGCTTGAGATTCTTCAGTAGTTGTTCCAGTTCTTCAGTCATCGCCGGAATCCCCTTCGAGCAGAAAGTACTCGCGCGTCACGCGGCGCAAGATCATCCGTTCCAGCCGGTCCAGATCGTAAAGACCATACCGGCCGGCCTCGCGCACGGCGCCCAGCAGCGGTTCCCGCGGATACTCCCGCACCAGACGTAACAGTTGCCGCAGGGCAAGCGTGACTACCTTGTGGCTCCGTTGTTTCAACCCCGCGACGTAGTCGGCCAGTTCGGGCGCGGCCGTGACAATGGCCTTCTCTTCGGGATGCGGATCGGGCCGCGCGTCTCTCTGGCCGCGCGGAGGACGATGCTCGGCCAGCATCACTCGCTGGTGCTCGGCTTCAGCAATGCGCCGGTGCGTGACCAGGCGGCGGGCATCGAGTTGAATCTCGATCTTATCCCTGGTCTCGCGCACCTCCACGCGGCGGCCGATCCAGTCCACCGGGACCGAGTAGCGGTTGCTGTTCAGCGCGACATACCCTTCGATATCGACCAGGCGTTGATGCAGTCGGTAGACTTCCGGAATCCACGCCGGCAGCGGTTTCAGATGCAGCCGCTCGACGGCGAACAACTCACGGGGAACCGCGCGGATATGTTTCTTGTAAGTCGAGTTGACCTTATCGCACCACTCCCGCGCCCGCTGATTCAGATCCTCCCAACTGCTGAAAGTGCGCCCCGCCAGAAAGTTATTCTCGATGAAATGGAAGGGACGTTCCACGCGCCCCGAACGGTTGGCATTCCCAATCGCGTGCGCCACGAACTGAAAGCCGAAGCGTTCTCCAAACGCGGCCATCTCCGGCACCGGCACCATGTCGCGTCCGCTGCCGCGCAGCACTACCACGTGCGTGTTATCGATCATCACGCGAGTGGTCGCGCCACCCAGGAATCGCAGCGCCTCGCTGAGAAACACCTTGCAGTCGAAACGCCGGAAGTTCGGGATAACACTGGAAGAACAGCATCCGCGAATAGCACAGCACCGCCGATGCGGTCTGCACCTTGCGTTTCTTGCCGCCCAGTTCGAGTTCGTGGGGAGACGTGTCGTGCTGAAGTTCCTCGCCGGGCGCGAACGCATACTGGCCCGCCGGCGTTGGCGGCGCGTAGCCGATTCCATGCCGCCTGCAGAACGCCGTTAACGCGGTATACGATAACTTCGCGCCGCCCGCCACCAACTCCTCATGGACTCGCACGAGATTCCCCTTGCACTGGTCGAAAAGCTCCAGGATCTGTTGCCGGTGCGGTTCGGCCTTCTCGGCTCGGTGTAGTTCCGGCACTGCGTTGGAGTTCGAGCGGAGGACTTTGCGCACTGCTACGCGGGAGATTCCCATCACCCGTGCGATCTCCCGCCTGCTCACTTGCTTTGCATTCAGTTCCAGAATCGTGGTGCGTTGCGCTTGGCTCAACATGAGGTCTCTTCTCCAGTTGGATTGCTTCGTCGATGCGGCGGAGTTGGCTTTGAATGCGCTCGATCTGATGCCGCGCGGCCTTCGATTGTTGGTCATCCAACTCCGTCACAGCGGCGCCCGCCAGTCGCCGTTGCGCGCGGTTCACAATCGCCACTACCATTTCCAGATCGCGTATTAGTTCGGCGGCGTTCCCGAGCGGAGCTTTCTCCTCTGCTTGCCGCTGCGTTTTGAAAAACAGCTCGGGATCGTCCAGAATGCGTTTGCGGACGGCGGGCGAACCATTGCGCCACGCGACATACAGTTGGCCGGCTTGGCGCGTATTGCAGTGATGCTCGGCGAAGATCCCCGCCATCCGCTGGCAGTCTTCCAGGCTTTGGCGGGCCACCGGCACCAGAAACTTCATCGCCACCTGCGCCAAGATTTTGCCATCGCGCACCTGGTGTTGGATCGCTTCCGGCAGAACCTCTGTCAGCGCCAGTCGTCGCGATACCCAACTCACACTGCGATCGAACCGCCGTGCCAACTCGTCCAACCCGTAGCCAAAACGCTGCTCCAACTCCGCCAAGAGCCAGCCCACCTCCAGCGCCGTCTCGTGTTCGGACAGTCGCAGCGAGCGGTCCAACAGCACCGCCGCAGCCTCGCTCATCGGCCACACCACCGCTTCCACCGTGTCCCGACCCAGTTGCTCCAGCGCCGAGATTCGTTTGTATCCGTCGATGACCACGTAGCGGTCCGCCTGGCCTTCGGCAGCCACCACCACGACGGGCGTTTGCTGCCCGCTCTCGGCTAACGACGCCAACAGCCGCCGCTGCCGCGCCGGATGGCGCACTCGCAAGTGCTCCCAGCGCCGGTCGAGTTGGTGAAATTCCAGTTGCATCGGACTGGCTGAATGTAAGCCCAGCGCCGCCAGCCGATCAATATCTCCGGATTAAGTCGCGCGCCTGCTTCCAGCGCTGCTCCCGTTCCCGGACGCACTCCAACGCGCGCCGGCACTCTGCCGAACAGAAGTGCTGCAAGGGACTTCGCCGCTGGGGCGCGAATCTCTCATAGCAGCCAGGCCGGTCGCAGCAATGGCCGAAAAAAATGTTCTGTAGTGATTACCCTCGCGGCCTCGTTAACTGGCTCTGGCTTTGGGGACTTTCGGCTTTTCGCCCGCCCCCGGTAGCGCCGACTTTGACCGTTCCGTTGCTGCTTGCCGGCCCTGGTCGCCCGGTATCTTTCCTGGGCCTTCCAGAGCGACCATTCCCGCGCCGCTTCCCGGCACTCTTCGCTGCAATAGCGCTGCCGCACCCGTTGTGGCCGAAAGCTCCGCTCACATCCTTTGAGCAGACATCGCCGCGTCCGCGGCCGACGGGGCAATCTCTTCCGCCGACCCTCTTGATTTTCGGGAGCTCTTGTAGGACTCTCGATCACTGGCCATTTTGACACGCAATGCGTTTACTGTATACTGTATTTGCACAGTGCACAGATGGCAAAACGGACGCCTACAATACGAATCGATCTGGATTCACCTGTCCCGAACTATCGACAGATCGTGGATTCACTTCGAACGCATCTGGTAGACGGCGAACTCGTACCGGGAGACCTTCTCCCCTCGGTTCGCCGTTTAGCCCTGGAACTTGGCATAACCTTCAATACTGTGGCCCAGGCCTATCGCCAACTTGCTGAAGAAGGCTGGCTGGACTTGAAGCACGGCCGGCGCGCCACGGTGATTGACCGCCGCCTCCCGTCCGGCGCGAGTCACAAAAAGGTCACTGGATTCCAACGGCGGATCCGCCAGTTGGTCGCGCAGATGCGAGCCGAGGGACTGGCCCCCCGAGACATTGCCATCGAGCTGCGCCTGGTTGCCGAAAAGCTGGAAGCATGATGTCTCTCCGACTCTATCTGTTGTTACCTCTCGCCATTGCTCTCGCGAGCCTGCATGCGCTTCCCTTCCTGCCGCGACCCGATCGCCTCTTCGGAGTGGCGGTTCCACGCGAGATTCGTTACGGAAATGAAGGCCGGCAAGCCTTGCGGCGCTATCAGCTCCAGCTACTGCCATGGACGGCCGCGGCCTTGTTTGTCTCACTGTGGCTGCCAATGTCTTGGGCTGTCCTGTGGATGGAGGCAGCCTTCCTGATACCGCTCATCCTTGCAGGCTGGCTATTCTCCCGGCGGCGGATCGAAATTCGCCATCTTGCCTTGCCTGCACTTTCCACGCGCGAAGCACGATTGACGGATGCCGACGATCGTCTATTCCGGCAAGTTCTGTTGTTTGCGATCCCACTTGCGATCCTGGCCGGAACAGCACTCTACCTGCATTTCCACTGGAATCGAATCCCCGCTCGTTTCCCCGTGCATTGGGGGCCAAACGGGATTCCCAACGGCTGGTCCACGCGAAGCTTTGCGGGTGTCTACGGTCCGTTGCTCTTAGGTGCAGTCATCATCCTGTTCCAATTGGGAATATTCGCAGTTACGTCGTGGGGTTCTCGGAGAAGCGCGCGGCACCCCGCGGGTCCGATCATTCTGATTGTGGTTGCCTATGTGATCGCTACGGCCTTTTCGGCAGCTGGACTTTTGCCCCTTCACATTGTCCCCGCACGGAGGCTGGTGGCTTTCTACATCGCGTCTCTCAGTTTCCTAGCCGTTATGATCTGGCTCTGCCTTCGGCGCCACGCGGAAACTGGGGCGGAAGCCGGAGAAATTACGCCTAACGCGTGCTGGCATGGGGATCAGTTCTACTACAACCCGCAAGACCAGGCGTTGTTTGTCGAGAAGCGCATCGGCTTGGGATTGACGCTCAATTTTGGCAACCGTGTGTCGTGGATTGTTCTCGCCCTCATCCTCCTGATTCCCGCCGGGCTGGTGTTCTTAGCATTCGAGTTCACGAAGGGGTAAGTCGCATAGAAGTCGCATAGAAACTGCTTGAGAGTCCCTACCGCGTCCCCGCCGATGGGGTCTTAAGAACAGCGCCGGTCACGCCCGTCTCACATCGCCCAATCTGGCCGTATTTCTTTCTTGCCGCCGCCGACACCCGTGACGTCGCCAGCCCCGCCCACGGCTCGGCAACCGACTGACCGGGTCAATTCTGGAAAGCCGAGCTGGGTCACTTCCCGCTGGCGCCGAAGCCCTTCCCGCGATTCCAATACGCGAGGGAGTTCCGCGGGTCGACTATCACGCACATCCCAGTCCGGCCATCTCCGTCGATCGCGCGATCGAGATCTCCAAAGAGCGGGGAGTCACATTCGGGCTTCTCCAACACGCCGGCACGCGCGAACAGAATCGGTACTGGGGACTTCTCAGCAATGATGACGACTTGAATCGCTGGATCACATCGCTCGACGGCAAGCCGGTGTTTAAAGGCATTCAGGCCGAGTATTTGAACTGGATGGGTTGCTTCTCCAAGGGGGCCATCGCGCGTCTTGATTATGTGTTGACAGATGCGCTGACCATGCCCGGCGACCAGGGCCGCCTCATCCACATCTGGACTCGAGAATTCACTTGCGATGATCCGCAGAAATGGATGGACCGGTACGTTGACTATCACGTCGAGATCATGGCGAAGCAACCCGTCGACATCATCGCCAACCCGACTTATCTGCCCGACCCACTCCTCCCCGGATACGACACCCTTTGGACCGTCAAGCGGATGAGAACGCTCGTCGATGCCGCAATGAAATATCACGTCGCCATTGAGATCAACTCACGATTCAAGGTTCCACGGCTTCCCTTCCTCGAGATGGCGAAAGCCGCCGGCGCGAAGTTTTCCTTCGGGTCGAACATGCACTTGCCGGACCAGATCGGGGACATTGAATACTGTGTCGAGATGTACAAGAAACTCGCCCTGAAGCCTTCGCAGTTCTGGCATCCGGCACCGTTCGGGAAAAAACCGGTTCAGGTGCGGACGTTGGCCTGAAGGGCTTACCGCGCGACCAGCCGGCAGCACTCGCGCGCGATCTCCCAATCCTCGTCGGTTGCCACAACCATGACACGAACGGTGGAGTCGGCCGTCGAGATAAGAGTATCGACGGGCCGCGCGTTATTCTTCGCGCTGTCTATTCGAACACCGAGGAAGTCGAACTGACGGCAGACTCGCTCGCGCAACGGTGTGCAATTCTCCCCAATCCCGCCCGTGAAGACGAGCGTGTCGATTCCTCCGAGACTCGCGATCATTCCGCCCAGCTCACGGACCACCCGGTGCGTGTAAACGTCGAACGCGAGTCGCGCGCGTTCGTTCCCGGCATCGATGGCGGAGAGTACTTCACGCATATCGGCCGAAACGCCGGAGAGTCCCTTCAAGCCAGAGTCCTTGTTCATCACGCGATCGAGGTCATCGGCGGTGTAATCGCAGTGGCGAACGAGGTAGACCGCGATCCCCGGATCGAGCGCACCCGGGCGCGTGCCCATCATCAGACCGTCGAGCGGCGTAAATCCCATGGTCGTGTCGACGCTTTCGCCGTTTCGAATCGCGGCGATCGATGCACCGTTTCCCAAATGGCAAATCACGAGGCGCATCGATCCAAGCGGTACCGATAAAAGCTCGGCGGTTTTCCGGGAAACGTACGCATAACTGAGGCCGTGAAAACCGTAGCGCCGGATGCCTCGGTCGAGCCAGCCGTGCGGCCCTGGATATGTTGCGGCGGCTTCGGGCAGAGTCGAATGGAACGCCGTATCGAATGCCGCGACCTGCGGTACGCGATCTCCGAATTTGCGAGCTACGGCCTCGATGGCCGCGAGTTCGACAGGATTGTGCTGCGGGGCAAACTCCGCAAGCTTCGCTATTCCCTGGCGAACCCTCTCGTCAACGATCACGCTGCCGCGGAACAACGCCCCGCCGTGAACGATGCGATGGCCAACGACGTCGATGCGCTCAATCTCGTTCAATACACGATCGAATGCTGCGTCCGGCGATTCTCCGCCGCCCCACTGAACCTGTTTGCTCCAGATGCGGGGTGGAGCGTGGGTCGCTGGCGCGCTGCCGTCGAGTTCCCACAGCGCGCCCTTCAGGTTGCTCGAACCGACGTTGAAAACCAGTACGCGCATTAGCCCGGCCATTGCCAGTCGCGGATTTCCGGCATATCGTCGCCGTACTTGCGGGTCCACAGCTTGTGATCGACGAGGATGTCCCGCAGTTTCTGCTTCCGATGAGCGCCGACGTTCTGCAAACGCGGGACACGATCGATAACGTCCATCGCGAGATGGAACCGGTCGAGGTCGTTCAATACCGTCATGTCAAACGGAGTGGTGGTAGTCCCTTCTTCTTTGTAGCCGCGCACGTGCAGATTCCGGTGGTTGTTGCGGCGATACGTCAACCGGTGAATCAGCCAGGGATAGCCGTGGAATGCGAATACGATCGGCTTGTCGGACGTGAACAGCGAGTCGAACTCGCGATCCGAGAGTCCGTGTGGATGCTCGCTCGAGGGCTGCAGCGTCATGAGGTCCACCACGTTGACGACTCGCATCTTCACGTCCGGCAGATTTTTGCGAACCCAGGCAACGGCGGCCAAAGTCTCTTGCGTGGGAATGTCGCCGCAGCAAGCCATGACGATGTCGGGTTCCGCGCCCTGATCGTTGCTCGCCCAATCCCAAATCCCGATCCCGTTCGTGCAGTGGCGAATCGCGGACGGCATGTCGAGCCACTGCAACGCCGGCTGCTTGCCCGCCACGATCACATTGACGTAGCTGCGGCTCCGAAGACAGTGATCTGTCACCGACAGCAGACAGTTCGCATCCGGCGGCAGATACACGCGCACGACATCCGCCTTCTTGTTGACGACGTGGTCGATGAACCCCGGATCCTGATGGCTGAACCCGTTATGATCCTGTCTCCATACATGTGAGGTAAGCAAATAATTGAGCGATGCGATCGGTCGCCGCCACGGAATCTTTCGCGTCACCTTCAACCATTTCGCGTGCTGGTTGAACATCGAGTCGATGATGTGAATGAACGCTTCGTAACAGGAGAAGAACCCGTGACGGCCGGTAAGCAGATAGCCTTCCAGCCACCCCTGGCACATGTGCTCGCTCAGCACTTCCATCACGCGCCCATCCACCGCGACGTGATCGTCGTTCGGTAGGATCGCAGCGACAGATTCCCGGTTGGTGACTTCGAAGAGCGCGCCAAGACGGTTCGAGGTGGTCTCATCCGGGCCGAAGACGCGGAAGTTCGCCGTGCCGACATTCAGCTTCATCACATCGCGCAGGAACGCGCCCGCAACACGAGTGGCTTCGGCGCGCACGGTTCCGGGCGCCGGCACATCCACGGCGTAATCCGCAAATTCCGGCAAATTGAGTTCGCGCATCAGCAGCCCGCCGTTGGCATGCGGGTTCGCGCCCATTCGCCGGTCTCCTTTGGGTGCCAGATCGGCGATGTCCGGCATCAGCCTCCCCGACTCATCAAACAATTCCTCGGGGCGGTAGCTTCGCATCCACGATTCGAGAATCGCCAAGTGCTCCGGATGTCCCGCGAAGTGGTCCACCGGTACCTGGTGAGCGCGGAAGGTGCCTTCCACGGGAACACCGTCCACTTCCTTCGGGCCCGTCCAACCTTTGGGCGAGCGCAGCACGATCATCGGCCACCGGGGACGCGTCCGAAATCCATTCTCACGGGCATCTTCCTGAATGTTCCGGATCACATCAATAACGGCGTCCATCGTACCGGCCATAAGTTGGTGCATCTGATCCGGATCGTCGCCTTCCACGAAGTAGGGCGTGTGTCCGTATCCGTTGAGAAGTTCGGTCAACTCATCCCGGCCGATTCGAGCGAGAACGGTTGGGCCGGCGATCTTGTACCCGTTCAGATGCAGGATGGGCAGCACGGCGCCGTCGCGTGCGGGGTTCAGAAATTTGTTGGAGTGCCAGCTCGTCGCAAGAGGACCGGTTTCAGCCTCGCCGTCGCCGATGACACAGCAGGCGATCAGGTTCGGATTATCAAACACTGCGCCATAGGCGTGTACGAGAGAATACCCGAGTTCCCCGCCCTCATGAATAGAGCCTGGGGTCTCGGGTGCAACGTGGCTCGGAATCCCGCCTGGAAATGAAAATTGCGTGAACAGGCGATTCAACCCTTCCGTGTCTTGCGCGATGTGCGGATAGATTTCGCTGTAGGTGCCTTCGAGATACGTATTCGCCACGAGACCCGGACCGCCATGGCCCGGACCCGCGATGTAAATCATGTTCAGGCCGTACTTATTGATGACCCGGTTGCAGTGAACATAGATGAAGTTCAAGCCGGGCGTCGTGCCCCAATGCCCAAGCAGACGGGGCTTTATGTCTTCCAGCCGCAGCGGTTCGCGGAGCAACGGGTTCCTAAAAAGATAGATCTGGCCGACGGAGAGATAATTTGCGGCACGCCAATAAGCATTGATTTTCCGGACTTGCTCAGGGGAGAGGACGTCCGTTCGAACCGGAGTCTCTGCTTCGCCTCGCACGACAGACTGCATCCGATGATCCTCCACTCGCCAGCATGGCAGAGATTTCCATGTCACGGGCGTTACAAGCGCTGCCGTACACTGGCAGGGTGGGCGATTGTCTGATTCTCACGCACGGTGCCGGCGCGAACCGAAACGCTCCGTTGCTCGTCGCATTGGAGACGGTGTTCGAGTCGAGCGGAGTACACGTGGTGCGAATCAATCTCCCGTTCCGTGACCTGCGGCCGAGCGGGCCGCCGCGTCCCGGCGACGCCGAACGCGACCGTGCTGGATTGCGTGACGCCGTGCTCCGTGAGTCGGCAACTCACGATCGGGTATTCCTGGGCGGACATTCGTACGGAGGACGTCAATCGTCTATGCTCGCGGCCGAGGACCCCGCTGGAATCGCTGGGCTGCTATTGCTCTCGTATCCATTGCATCCGCCGCGTCAGCCGCAGCAGCTACGGACTGCGCACCTCGCGAACCTGCGCACGCCGGTCCTGTTCGTTCATGGAACACGCGATCCGTTCGGTTCGATAGATGAGCTAACAAGCGCAATCGCGCTGATACCGTCGAGAACCAAGCTGGTTGTGAGTGAAGGTGCCGGGCACGAGTTAGTGCCGCGACGGAAGGAAGGAATAGAGGCGACGACCGGGATGATCGTCGCCGAGTTCAAAAACTTCTTTGAAATAAGCCGCGAATGAACGCTAATGATTCGCGTTTATTCGCGTCCATTCGCGGCTCAATATCTATTCTTCGGGATTCTCTTCGCCTTCCCGGCCTTCGCGCATCGCCTTCAGCCGCTCTTCACGGCGCTTCGCACGATCCGCGGCACGCTTCACGAGTTCCGAACCGACCAGTTCGAGAATCGCTTCCTCGGCGCCGTCGCCCTTGCGCCAGCCGAGGCGCGTCACACGGGTGTATCCGCCGTTGCGCTGTCCGAATCTCGCTCCGAGCTTGTCGAACAGCTTCTGCACCGAAGACGGAGTCGTCAGAAACGAGGCCGCCAACCGGCGGGAGTGGAGCGAATCCCGCTTGGCCAGGGTGATCATCTTGTCGACCAGCGGCTTCGCCGCCTTCGCCTTCGGAACGGTCGTCACGATACGTTCGTTCTCGATGACGCTGGTCACCAGCCCGCGAAGAAGCGATCTCCTGGCATCCTTGTCGCGGCCGAGTTTGTAACCGGCTACTTTGTGTCTCATCTGGTGTTACTCCGACGCCCCGTATTCGTTGTCGCCGACGGAATCGCCCATCTGACTTGCGACGGGAGACCCGCTCGGAGAAACCAACCGGCCCTGCGCATCGAACTTCATACCGAATCCGAGGCCTAGGTTCGAGAGGATTTCCTTGATCTCGTTCAGAGACTTGCGGCCGAAATTCTTGGTCCGCAGCATTTCCGCCTCGGTACGCTGCACAAGGTCGCCGATCGTCTGGATGTTGGCATTCTTCAGGCAGTTGTAAGAGCGAACGCTGAGTTCGAGCTCTTCCACCGAGCGATTCAGAACCTCGTTCATCTGGTTCATCGCGCGCTCGGCCGGCTCTTCGGCAGCTTCCGGCAGTTCTTCGAAGTTGATGAAGATGCTCATGTGGTCCTTGAGCAGCTTCGCCGCTTGTCCGATCGCATCCTGCGGAGAAATGGCGCCGTTGGTCCAGACTTCTATGGTCAGCTTGTCGTAATCGGTCATCTGGCCGAGACGGGCGGCTTCCACCGAGTAGTTGACCTTGCGTACCGGCGAGTGAACCGAATCGATCGGAATGTAGCCGATCGGAAGGTCTTCATCGAAGTTGCGATCCGCGGAAACATACCCGCGCCCCGATTTCAACCGCAGTTCGATACTCAGTTTGCCGCCTTCACTGACAGTGGCGATGTGCATCGTCCGGTCGAGCACTTCCACGTCGGAATCGGTTTCGATTTGGCTCGACAGAACTTCACCCGGCTGCTCGACATTGATGCGAGCCGTGCGCAGACCTTCGCCCATCATTTTGAATGGGACCTGTTTGAGGTTGAGGATGATGTCGGTCGCATCCTCCACCACGCCCGGAATCGGACTGAACTCGTGTGCCACACCTTCGATGCGCACCGCAGTGATCGCGGCGCCTTCAATGGAGCTGAGCAGCACGCGTCGCAAGCCGTTGCCGATCGTGGAGCCGAAGCCCCGCTCAAACGGCTGCGCCGTAAACATGCCATACCGATCCGACAGGTTCTCGGTGTTGGCAACCAATCGCTTTGGCTTTTGGAACCCTTTGAACATTACGTTTACCTTCTAGTGGCCACTACCACTATTTCGAATACAACTCGACGATGAGCTGCTCGTTCAACTGAATCTGAACCAGTTCTTCGCGTTTCGGTATTCCGATTACGCGTGCTTTCAGACCTTCACGGTCCACCTCGAGCCAGTTTGGACTCGGGGCATGGGCCGTCGCGTCACGTGCGCCCAGGATGGTGGGATTATTACGGCTCTTTTCGCGGACTTCGATGAGATCGCCGGTCTTTACCGTAAACGAAGGGATATTGACCTTGCGCCCGTTCACCTGAATATGACCGTGCCGGACAATCTGGCGGGCCTGGGCGCGCGATGTGCCGAAACCCATGCGATAGATCACGTTGTCGAGGCGCCGCTCAAGCATTCCGAGCATATTGTCGCCCGTGATGCCTTTCATCTTGGCGGCCTTTTCGAACAGGTTTCGGAACTGCTGTTCGAGCACACCATAGTACCGCCGCGCCTTCTGCTTCTCACGCAGTTGGAGACCATAGCCGACGATCTTCGGCTTGCGATCTTTACCGTGCTGGCCGGGGGGGAAGTTGCGCTTTTCGATGGCGCACTTTTCGGAGTGGCAGCGCTCGCCTTTCAGAAACAATTTCATCGCCTCGCGCCGGCACAGCCGGCAGGAGGGACCGTTATATCGAGCCATTCTCTATCTAGACCTTTCGTTGTTAACTCGAGGTGCAGTTTACGGTTCCTATAGAACCTTCGTCCTGCTTTAATAGCCGCGAATAAACACGAATAAACGCGAATATTTTGCCTTCATTCGCGTCCATCGGCGGCTTTGATTCATCAAACTCTACGACGCTTCGGAGGACGGCAGCCGTTGTGCGGGATGGGCGTGGTGTCCTTGATCCCCCGGACTTCGATTCCAGCGGTGGACAAAGCGCGTACCGCCGATTCGCGGCCCGCACCGGGTCCGCTCACACGAACTTCTACGGTCCGCAGACCGTATTCTTTCGCCTTATTCGCCGCCGTCAGTGAAGCCTGTTGCGCGGCAAACGGAGTGCCCTTGCGCGACCCGCGGAATCCCAGCGAACCTGAACTCGACCACGCCAGAGTGTTTCCAATCTGGTCCGTGAACGTGACGATCGTGTTGTTGAACGATGCTTGCACGTGGACGATCCCGACGGGAACGACCTTCTTCTCTTTGCGCTTGAACGCCTTCTTCTTGCCGCCCTTAGGTTGTGCTTTCGCCATTTATCGTCTCGCCTGAACTCCTATGTCTTGGACGTCGCCTTCTTCTTGTTGGCAATTGTGCCACGGCGAGGGCCCTTCCGCGTACGCGCGTTGGTATGGCTCCGTTGTCCGCGCACAGGCAGCCCGCGGCGATGACGCAATCCGCGATACGAACCCATTTCGATGAGCCGCTTGACGTTCATCGAAAGTTCCTTGCGCAGGTCGCCTTCTACCGCGCCTTCCTCTTCGAGGATCTGACGGACGCGATTCGTTTCGTCCTCCGTCATTTCCGCAATCTTTTTGTTCGGGTCGATCCCCGCCCGGTGGCACAACGAGAGAGCCCGAGTGCGCCCGATGCCGTAGATATACGTCAGGCCGATTTCGATCCGCTTCTTGTTGGGTAAGTCAACGCCTGCTAAACGCGCCATGATTCAAAACCTTTCGAAACTCAGGGCTAGCCCTGCCGCTGCTTGTGCTTGGGATTCGTGCAGATCACCCGTACCGTGCCGTGCCGGTGGATCAGCTTGCATTTATCGCACATCTTCTTGACGGATGCTCGAACTTTCATTGTCGTCAACGATCCTTGTTTAAAATACTTACGATCCGGCCACGACCCGGATCATGCGGCGATAACGCCACTCGAACCCGGTCGCCCGGGCGCAACCTCATAAAATTCTTCGCCGCGGCGCCGGCCGCATGCGCCAAAACGCGATCGTTGTTCTCCAACCGAACCTGATACGTCGCATTCGGCAGCAGTTCCACAACAATCGCCTCGGCTTCCATCGTTCTCAGGGCCGCGTCAGCACCCACGGGCCGTTCGCGGTCACCGCAACACAGTGCTCGAAGTGCGCGGAGGGGGTCCCATCGGTGGTCACCGCCGTCCAGCGGTCCGACTTCACCTTCATCTCAGGCCGGCCCAGGTTCACCATCGGCTCAATCGCCAGAACCATTCCTTCCTTGAGCCGCGGATTCTCGTTCCTGCGGTCGACATAGTTGGGAATCTGCGGTTCCTCGTGCAGCTTCGTACCTATGCCGTGGCCCACCATCTCGCGGACAACAGAAAAGCCATTCGCAACGACGTGCTTCTCAACGGTGCCGCAAATGTCGAACAACCGGTTGCCCGGCTTCACCTTCTCGATCGCCATCTCCAGGCTCTCGCGCGTCACCTGGAGCAGCTTTTCGAGCGAGGGACCGATCTCCCCAACCGGCACCGTCACGGCCGAATCCCCAAAATACCCCGCGAGCGAAACACCGGTGTCGATCGAAACAATATCCCCGGGCTTCAGCGCCCGCTTGGCCGAAGGCATACCGTGAACGATTTCGTCGTTCACCGAAGTACACAGGACGAAAGGATATTTCGAACCCGCGCTCGGCACATAGTAACCTTTGAATGCGGGCTTGGCGCCCGCATCCGCCATCATCTTCTCGGCTACAACTTCCAGGTCCAGAGTGGTGACACCCACCGCGACCATCCCGGCCAGTCTCTGCAAAATCTCCCAAACCAACAAGCCGCTGCGGCGCATCTTCTCCAGTTCAGCCGCAGTTTTGCGTATGATCATTCCGAATTCGAACCCGCCACTGGCGCCGCCTTCTCAGCGACGGCCGGTATGAGACGCTCAATCTCATCCGCAATCGCCGCCGGCGCGCTATCGGTCGCCTCCACTCCGTGGAATGCATAACCACTTTGCTGAAAGTACGCCAGCAAAGGTTGTGTCTGCCGTTCGTAAGCCTCCAAACGCTCCCGAATCACTTCTTCCCGGTCGTCATCGCGAATAACCAAAGTCGATCCGCAATAATCGCAGGTTTCGGAAATCGCGGGTGCATTGGAAGCCAGGCTGTAGAGTGCTCCGCAATTCGGACAGAGCCGCCGGCCTGAAAGACGCGCAACAATCCTATTGTAATCTACTTCCAGATATACTACCACTGGCTCGAAACCCTTGGCAGCCAAGAGCTTCTCCAGCATCTGGGCCTGCGGTACCGTCCTCGGATACCCGTCCAGTATGAATCCGTTCTCCCCATCCGGCTGGCTGATGCGCTTTTCGACCAGACGGTTCACCAAGCCGTCCGGCACCAGCCGTCCAGCCTGCATGATTTCCGCAACCTCACGCCCCAGCTCGTCCTGGGTTTGCACGTGCGCCCGAAGCATGTCGCCCGTGGAAATGTGCGGCCACCCGAGCCGTTGCCGCAGCAGCTTCGATTGCGTTCCTTTCCCCGACCCCGGAGGGCCAAACAAAATCAGACAGAATCTTTTCATTCGCGCGGGCGGCGTCTGGGCCGCCAGGATATGATACTACGCGAAGCTGCGACGTCCTCGAATGCGTCCGGCGCGCGGCGTGAATCCTTCGTAGTGACGCATGATCAGTTGCGCCTCTACCTGATTGATAGTGTCCATCGCAACGCCTACGACGATCAGCAGCGAAGTGCCGCCGAAGTAGAACGTCACCCCCAGCCCGTCCAGCAGCCAGCGTGGAAAATGCGCGTCAATCCAGTTGCCTACCAGCGGCAGGCGCTGCAGCTTGATTCCCGCGATCATGATCTGCGGCAGAAGCGACAGCACCGCCAGGTACAGGCCTCCGACCATCGTGATCTTGGTGAGAATCTTATTCATGTAATCGGCCGTGTTTTTCCCCGGCCGGATTCCCGGGATAAAGCCGCCGTATTTCCGCATATTGTCGGCCGCTTCATTCGGGTTAAAGATAATCGAAACGTAGAAGAAACAGAAGAAGATGATCAGCAGCGTGTAGAGCAGGTAGTACACCGGGTGCGATCCACCAAGTGCCCCCAGCATGCCGCTCAAGAACGGGGAGTTGCGTACCGCCTGCACCTGCATCAGCGTCTGCGGGAAAGCCAGCAGCGAAGAGGCGAAGATCACCGGAATCACACCGCCGGCATTCACCTTGAGGGGCAGGTGCGTGGACTGTCCGCCCATCATGCGCCGCCCCACCACTCGCTTGGCGTATTGCACCGGGATGCGGCGCTCGCCGCGTTCCACCAGGACGATGAACGCAACCACCGCGATCATCATGGCCAGGATGATGATCAGGTGCAGAGCGTTCCACTGGCGGGTAACGAACACGTTGTTGTAGATTTCGCGAATCGCGCGCGGGAGTCCAACGACGATACCGGCGAAAATGATCAACGACATGCCGTTGCCGATTCCGCGCTCGGTAATCTGCTCACCCAGCCACATGATGAAAGCCGTACCGGTGGTCAGCGTCAGGATGGTCATCAGAATGAAACCGATGCCCGGGCGCAGAACGAACCCACCTTGCGAGGCCTGCAGCGTCGCTGAAATTCCGAACGACTGCATGAGGGCCAAGCCGATGGTGAGATAGCGGGTCCACTGCGTGATCTTGCGGCGACCGAGTTCGCCTTCCTTCTGAAGTTTCTCGAGCGTGGGAACCACGACTGTCAACAACTGGAGAATGATGGATGCCGTGATGTACGGCATGATGCCCAGCGCGAACACCGTCAAACGCCGGAACATTCCGCCGCTGAACAGGTCGATAAACCCGAACAACGTGCCCTGATTCTGCTGGAAAAACGCCTCCAGGCGGTGAACGTCGATTCCCGGCGTGGGGATGAATGCGCCCAGCCTGTAGACGGCCAGCATGCCGAGGGTGAACAGCACGCGATTCCGTAAATCCGGGATACGGAATATGTTGGCAAAAGCTTCGAGGAACTTCATGGATCGATCCTAGATAAGACCATTGTCGCGCTATTGAATGATCTCCGCCGTACCTCCGGCGCTCTTGATCTTTTCTTCGGCGGACTTCGAAAACAGGTGGGCCTTGACGGTGATCGGACGCGTCAGTTCGCCCGTCCCGAGAATCTTGACGCCATCCAGCAGTTTCTTCACAACGCCCAATTCGAGGAGCTTGCCTGGATCGAACGTATCTCCCTCGAGCTCGTTCAGTCGTTTCAAATTGACGATCGAGTATTCTTTGCGGAAGATGTTCGTGAATCCGCGTTTGGGAAGGCGGCGGTGGAGCGGCATCTGGCCGCCTTCGAAGCCGCGCATTCTACTGTAGCCCGACACGGACTTCTGGCCCTTTGCGCCGCGGCCCGAGTATTTTCCGCGGCCGCTGCCCATGCCCTGTCCAACGCGCTGCTTCTTCTGCTTTTGCCCAGCGGGAGGTCTGAGATTACTGAGATTCGCCATGGTACGTTAGCCTTCCACGATTTCCAACAGGTGCGGCACCTTCTTCACCATGCCGCGAAACTCCGGACGGTCCGGACGTTCGACGATCCGGTTGATCTTCTTCAACCCCAGTGAACGAACGATCGCCTTGTGCTTTTCGGGTGCGCAGATGGGGCTGCGCACGAGCTTGATCTTGATGATACCTTCCGCCATTGTGGTCTACCTTTTGGCCGCGAATAAACGCCAATGAACGCAAATCAAAAAATTAGCCAATTCGCGTTAATTCGCCTCCATTCGCGGCCCATAACTCCTATGCCTGTGGGGCCACGGGCGGCTGTTGTTGCGCCGCCGCGCGCGGCTGGAACAGGTCCAATTTGTCAACCGCGATCGTCCGCAGGTCCGCCACTGCGGCTTTGTCTCGAAGCTGCTCGAGAGCGTTGATAGTAGCCTTCACGACGTTATGCGGATTGTGGGAACCGATCGACTTCGTCAGAACGTTTGGAATGCCCACTGCCTGAATGACGGCGCGCACCGGGCCGCCGGCAATGACGCCCGTTCCTTCCGGGGCCGGCTTCAACAAAACAAGTCCGCTTCCGAAACGGCCGAGAACCTGGTGCAGGATGGTTGTCTCCAAAACGTGGATCTTGCGGAGATTCTTCTTCGCGGCTTCAATGCCCTTTTTGATCGCCGCCGGCACTTCCTTCGCCTTGCCCGTGCCAAAGCCGACAACCTTGGCACCCGGGTCGCCGACGACCACCAGGGCCGAGAAACTCAGGTTCTTGCCGCCCTTGACGACCTTGGTCACGCGATTGATCGAAACCACGTGCTCTTTGAGATTGAGATTCGATGCATCGATCCGCTTAATCGGCTGAGTAGGCATCCGTTTTAGAACTCCAGTCCGGCCTCGCGCGCGGCGTCGGCCAAAGCCTTCACACGGCCGTGATACAAATATCCGCCGCGATCGAAGACTATTCTCGTGATTCCCTTTTCCTTAGCCCGTTCGGCCAGGAGCTTTCCGACTTGTTTGGCGCCGGCAACATTGCCGCCGTTCTTCGCCGATCCGTTCTTCTCGTTCGAAGAGGCGGCGACGAGCGTTTGTCCGTTGTCGTCGTCGATCGCCTGAGCGTAAATGTGCTTCAGGCTGCGAAATACCGCCACACGCGGACGCTCCGCAGTGCCGCGAAGCTTCTGACGGATGCGCTGGTGCACCCGGCGGCGGATGATATCTTTGCTTTCGCGCGCCATTACTTACCTCCCGCCCCGGTCTTGCCGACCTTCTTGCGCAATGCTTCGCCGGTGTATCGCACTCCCTTGTTCTTATAGGGATCCGGCGGACGCAGCGCGCGAATATTCGCGGCCACCTGTCCCAGCATCTGACGGTCGTATCCGGTCAAAACCAGGTGGGTCTGTTTGTCCACCTTGAGGTCGATGCCTTCCGGCAGCAGTACTTCGATCGAGTGCGAATAGCCGAGCGTGAAACTTGCAATGCGCCCCTTGACGTCGGCGCGATATCCGATGCCGACGATGTCGAGTTCGCGGGTCCAACCGGTGGATACTCCGACTACCGCGTTCGAAGCGAGGGCGCGAGTGAGGCCGTGCAGTGCGGCGAAGTTGTCGCCATCGCGGAGAATCTCGAGGGTACCGTCGTTCTGACGCACCGAAATGCCCTTCGGAATGGGGACCGACAACTTACCCTTCGGTCCTTCTACCTGCAGTTGTGCGCCGATCGCGATCTTCACGCCCTTCGGGACCGGGATCGGCTTTTTTCCAACACGTGACATATTTAAACCTTCGTTATCAGCCGCGAGAGAATACGAACGAACGCGAATCCGAATTTCTTATATTTGCGTTCATTTCCGTTCATTCGCGGCCCATTCGTTTACCAGACCTGGCAGAGCACCTCGCCACCCACGCCCTCTTTACGGGCCGTGGAGCCGGTCATCACTCCGCGCGGGGTCGTCAGGATGTTCACCCCGAGACCGCCTAATACGCGCGGAACTTGTTTGCTGCCCACATACACGCGGCACCCGGGCCGCGATACCCGCTCAATCCGCGAGATCACCGGCACGTTGCCCGGCGTGTATTTCAAATAAATGCGGATGTACCTCTTCGCACCCTCTTCGGTGAGCTTGTAATTCACTATGAAACCCTCTTCCCGAAGGATCCGAGCAATCTCGGTCTTGAGCTTCGAGGCGGGCACGTCCACCTTCGGGTGACGGGCATTGATCGCGTTCCGCACGCGCGTGAGCATGTCGGCAATGGGATCCGTCATCGTTTCTCTCTCGCCTCCGCTACCAACTCGCCTTGGTGACGCCCGGAATCTCTCCAGCGAGCGCCAACAGGCGGAAACAGATTCGGCAGATACCGAATTTCCGCAGGTATCCGCGCGGCCGCCCGCAACGGAAACAACGGTTCCGATGCCGGCATTGCAGTTTCGGCACTTTCGCGCGCCTCGCCTTCAAGAGTTTTTCATCGCGTGCGATCTTGGCGGTTGTAGCCATGTGTTCTCTTCAATCTCCTACTCGCCCTACTGGCGGAACGGCATACCGAGATTCTTCAACAAAGACCTGCCCTCGGCATCGGTCTTCGCCGTGGTTGTTATGCAAATGTTCATGCCCTTGATCTTCTCGACCTTGTTGTAATCGATCTCGGGAAAGATCAACTGGTCGCGAATGCCCAGGGTGTAATTCCCGCGCCCGTCGAAAGACTTCGTCGATACGCCCCGAAAGTCGCGAACGCGTGGCAGCGCCACGTTCATCAGGCGATCCAAAAACTCGAACATGCGATCGCCCCGCAGCGTTACGCGGCACCCGATGGACATGCCCTCGCGGAGTTTGAATGCCGCGATCGACTTCTTGGCTTTCGTCACAACCGGCTTCTGGCCGGTGATCGCCGTCATTTCGTTTACCGCTCCGTCCATCAGCTTGGGATTTTGCGTCGCTTCTCCCAACCCGATATTCACCGAGACCTTCTCGATCTTCGGGACGGCATTCGCGTTCTTGTAGCCGAATTCCTTTGTCAATGCCGGAACTACGGTCTTCGTATAATGCTGTTTCAGCCTTGCTGCCATCTTAGTCACCAGTTACCGGGCGGCGAGTTAGTCCGACCAACTCAAAGCCCGTAACTTAGCCTCGCTTGTCCAGAATCTCTCCGCCCTTCTTTGCTATCCGGACGGTGTGCGTTGCTGTCCCAGTGCCCTCGATGCGATAGCCGATACGGGTCGGCAGGCCACCGGAGGTCACAATCATCACGTTCGAAATATCGATAGGACTTTCGCGCTCCGCGATACCGCCCTTGATCTGCTTCTGCGGGTTCGGACGAGTATGCCGCTTCACCATCGATATTCCTTCGACCAGCACCTTGCCGCGCTCGCGATCGACATCCAGGACACGACCCGTCTTGCCCTTGTCGCGGCCGGCGATCACTTTCACCTGGTCGTCCTTCTTGATCTTCACCTTCATCCGCTTCTTCGGCGCATTGGCGTGCCGCTGTGGAATCTTCGACGCCATTTCAGATCACCTCCGGAGCGAGGGAAACGATTTTCATAAAACGCTTATCTCGAAGCTCGCGCGCGACAGGACCGAAGACACGGGTTCCGACGGGTTCGCCCAGTTCGTTGACGAGCACCGCGGCGTTCGAGTCGAACCGGATATAGGTGCCGTCCTTGCGCCGGGTTTCCTTGCGCATCCGGACGATCACGCAACGGACAACCTTGCCCTTCTTGATGTTCGAATCGGGAGCCGCTTCCTTCACCGCCGCCGTCACCACATCGCCTAACCCGGCGCGGAGACCCTTGTCACCGCCGCGCGGAAGGATGCAGGACAGTTTGCGGGCGCCGCTGTTGTCGGCCACCTCGAGGATTGTGCGCATTCCGATCATGGCTTATTTCCCCCGCTTCCGTCTCTTCGATTTGCCGGGCCGGGCGGGCTCGGGCGTGAGATCCTGTGCGGTCGGCTCCACACCCACCTGCACTGCTTTCCGGATGATCTCGCCAAGCGTCCACCGCTTCATGCGGCTCAGCGGACGGCTCTCGATGATCCGTACCACGTCGCCCGGCTTGGCCTGACCCTCTTCGTCGTGAGCGTAGAACTTGCTGCGCTTGTTAATGATCCTCTTGTAGAGGGGGTGCGGCACGCGGCGCGACACCTCCACCACGATGGTCTTGGCCATCTTCGTGGATACGACCTGGCCAACCTTTTCGTTCTTTCGACTAACGCTGGCTGTGTCGGCCATGGCTTACTTCTTCCCCTTCTTCGATTTCGTCTCGGGCTCGGGATTCGCCGCCGGATCGATTTCGCGCTCGCGAAGAACCGTCAGAATGCGCGCGCGGTCGCGTCGCAATTGGCGGTACTTTTTGAGACCGTCGGTTTGTCCCATCGACATTTGAAACTTCAACCGGAACAATTGCTCCTGAGAGTCCCTGAGTTGGGACTTCAACTCGTTCGAGTCCAGTTCCTTGACTTTGTCGGCTTTCATCTCTGTGCTGCTCCTACTGGGCCCGCTGTACCATCTTGGTGGGCAGCGGAAGCTTTTGGGCCGCAAGCCGCAACGCCTCACGCGCCACATCCACAGGCACGCCTTCCATCTCGAACATAATTTTGCCGGGGCGAATCACGACCACCCACTGCTCCGGAGCGCCCTTTCCCTTACCCATACGGGTTTCGGCCGGCTTCTTGGTGATCGGCTTGTCCGGGAAGACGCGGATCCACACTTTGCCGCCGCGCTTGATGAAGCGGGTCATCGCGATACGCGCCGCTTCAATCTGCCGGTCCGTCACCCAGCCGCACTCCATGGCTTTCAGGCCGTAATCGCCAAACGACAGCGACGAGCCCCGCCAGGCTTTGCCGGCCATACGCCCACGTTGCTGTTTCCTGTGCTTGACCTTTTTGGGCATCAACATGGCTGAAATCTCCTACTCGCGCGGGCCGGTTTCAGCAGCCCGCATCTTGTCCCTTATTCCTGTGGTTTCTCCGGCTCTGTCGCCGGCGCATCCTGCCGTACTTCCTGTTTCCAGGAAGGAGCCGGTGGCGCCATCGGAGGCAGAATCGGTGCGCCGGCCCGCGACGGCAAATCCGGCGGGGGCGCCTGCACTACTCCGCCGCCCTGTTCGGGCGTGCCAGCCTGCACCGGGGCCGGTGGCTGCTCGAGGCCGCGCTCTCCACGCTCGGGGCGTGGACCACGATCCCGCCGCTCACTGCGTTCGCGCCGGTCGCGCCGCCGCGGTTCCGGTTCCGTCCGAATTCCGAGACGGCGGCCGCCGTCCAGAACCTCACCCTTGTACGTCCAACACTTGACTCCGATCACGCCGTAAGTCGTGTAAGCTTCCGCGAAGCCGTAATCCACGTCCGCCCGCAGCGTGTGCAGCGGAAGCTGTCCCTGCAGATACCATTCGCTACGCGCGATTTCGGCGCCATTCAAACGGCCCGACACCCGAACCTTGATTCCTTTGCAACCGAACCGCAAAGCCGAATCGACAGCCTTGCGCATTGCGCGGCGGAAGGCAACGCGCTTTTCAAGTTGCAGCGCGATGGATTCGGCGACCAGTTGGGCATCGAGTTCGGGCTTGTGAACTTCCTGGATATCGATGAAGACCTCGCGTCCCGTCTTCTTGGCGAGGTCGCCCTTCAACTTCTCGATCTCCGCGCCCTTACGGCCGATGATGATTCCCGGACGCGAGGTGCGAATCGTCACACGCAGCTTGTTGCCCGGCCGGTCCACCTCGATCGAACTCACGCCGGCGGCCTTCAGCCGTTCCCGCAGCGAGTCCTTCAGGTCAAGATCTTCCTTGAGTAGTTTGGCGTAATCCTGCTTGGCGAACCAGCGCGAGCGCCACGTCTTCGTCACGCCCAGCCTGAATCCGTAAGGGTGTGTTTTCTGTCCCATCCGCTACTATTCCTTGTCTCCGACCTTCACCACGATGTGAGCCAGGCGCCGCTGATAGCGATAGGCGCGACCCATCGGAGCCGGCCGGATGCGTTTCATGCGCGGCCCCTCATTGACGTATGCTGCCGTGACATAGAGCGAGTCCACGTCCACGTCGTTGAACCGGTTCTCGGCATTGGCAATGGCCGAACGAAGCACTTTCTCGACGGTGGGTGCCATCCGCTTATTGGTCGTTTTCAAAACCGTGATGGCTTCGCCGGCTCGCATTCCGCGGATCAAGTCCACCACCAAACGCGCCTTCTGCGGCGAGGTCCGTATGTATCTGGCTTCAGCTCTAGCTTCCATTTGTCACTACGCTCCGCTTCGCTCTATGCCGGCTTTCCGCTCTTCTCGGACGCCTTCGCCGCGTGACCCTTGAACGTCCGCGTCGGCGAGAACTCGCCCAACTTGTGGCCGACCATGTTCTCGGTGACGTACACCGGAATGAACTTCTTGCCGTTGTGAACCGCCAGCGTGTGACCGATGAAGTCCGGAATGATCATCGAGCGCCGCGACCACGTGCGGATCACCTTCTTCTCGTTCTTCTCATTCATCGTCGCCACCTTCTTCACCAGGTGGTCGTCGCAGAACGGGCCTTTTTTCAGTGAACGTGACATTGTCCCTACTTGCCCTACCGTTTCTTCGACTTGCGGGTGACAATCCACTTGTCGGTCCGCTTGTTGTTGCGCGTCTTGAATCCGCGCGTCGGCTGACCCCAAGGCGTCACCGGGTTGCGGCCGCCGGACGTCTTTCCTTCGCCTCCGCCGTGCGGATGGTCGACCGGGTTCATCGTGACGCCGCGATTGTGCGGACGCCGTCCAAGCCATCGTGTCCGTCCGGCCTTGCCGATCGAGACGTTCTCATGATCGACGTTGCCGACCTGACCCACGCTCGCCATGCAGTCCACGTGAACGCGCCGGATTTCACCCGAAGGCAGCTTCAACAGCGCGTATTCGCCTTCTTTGGAAACCAGCTGCGCCTGCGTACCAGCCGAACGCGCCATCTGCGCGCCCTTGCCGGGCCGCAACTCGATGGCATGCACCACCGTACCGGCCGGGATGTTCTTCAGCGGCAGCGCATTGCCCACCAGGATGTCGGCTTCCGCGCCGGAGCTCACCGTGCGTCCAACTTCCAGACCCGCCGGCGCGATGATGTACCGCTTCTCGCCATCGGCGTAGTGCAAAAGCGCAATCCGGGCCGAGCGGTTCGGATCGTACTCGATCGCCGCGACCTTGGCCGGAATGCCCGTCTTGTCGCGTTTGAAATCGATGTTCCGGTACGATTTTTTGTGCCCACCCCCGCGGAACCGGATCGACACCAGCCCGAGGCTGTTCCGGCCGCCGGTGCGCTGCTTGCCTGCTACCAGCGACTTCTCCGGCTTATCCTTTGTAATGTCGTCGCGCGATACGGAGGTTTGAAAACGGCGCGTCGGCGTAACCGGACGGTATGTCTTGATCGGCATGGATTAGATCTCCGCGTACTCGGGCATCTTCTGGCCCGCCTTCAGCTTCACGTAGGCTTTCTTCCAGTCGGACCGGTATCCGCTCGAACGGCCCCGGCGCCGCATCTTTCCGGTGTTGCTGACCGTGCGGACGTCTTCGACTTTCACTTTGAACAACTGTTCGATTGCGGTCTTCACCTGGGCCTTATTGGCGTCAGGAGCCACTTCGAAGCACAGCGTCCGCTCTTCGTCCTTCTTCGCTACGCCCTTCTCGGTCACAACCGGGCGGCGGATAATGTCATATAGCATCGTTGCCGTTCCTCTTACGCCAGCGACTCCGAGAGTTTCCTGGCGGCTGCCTCGCTGATCAATACACGATCGTGTCCAAGCAGGTCGTAGACATTTACGTCCTGGGCCGACACCAGCTTCACGCCGGGAAGATTGCGCGAACCGAGCTCGGCGTTGTGGTTCTCGCCGGCCTCGACGAGTAGCACCGTCTTCGCGGCTTCGAGCGTCTTCAGCGCACCGGCCATAGTCCGCGTCTTGTGATCGTCGAGCGTGAACTCCTGAATCACCTTCAGCTCGCCATCGCGCAGTTTCGCCGACAGCGCACTGCGGAGGGCGCCGAGCAACATCTTGCGGGGCAGCTTGTAGCTGTAGTCGCGCGGTTGCGGTCCATGCGTCGTGCCGCCATGACGCCACAGCGGCGACCGGATGGAGCCCATACGCGCGCGGCCCGTTCCCTTCTGACGCCACAATTTCTTACCCGAACCCGAGACCTCGTGGCGCGTCTTCGTCTTCGCGGATCCCGTGCGGACGCTGGCCAGGTGGTGGCGGACGGCTTCGTATAAAAGATCTTCGTTGACGGTGGCGCCGAACACCGCGTCCGACAGTTCCAGCGTTCCCACCGGCTGATTGCTCAGGCTGTAGATATCTACGTTGGGCATGGCTACCTCTTGGCGGGACGGACGACGACGTAACCGCCGTTCGGTCCGGGAACCGCGCCTTTCACCATCAAAACGTTGTCGTCGGCGTCCACCTGAATCACTTCGAGGTTCCGCACCGTGACGCGCTGAGTGCCCAACTGGCCCGCCATGCGCGTGCCGGGGAACACTCGCGAGGGGAAACTGGATGCGCCGATCGAACCCGGAGCACGGTGGAACATCGAGCCGTGCGAATCCGGACCGCCGCGAAAGTGATGCCGTTTCACCAAGCCCCCGAAACCGCGCCCCTTGCTGAGACCGATGACATCCACCTTGTCGGTGGGCTTGAACTGGTCAACCAGTACACGGTCGCCCGTCTTGAGGTCGCCGTCGCCGCCGTTCAGTTTCACCTCGCGCATAAATCGGACACCGTCGCCGCCCGACTTCTTCAGGTGGCCGGCCACCGGCTTGGTGGTGCGCGATGCCTTGGCGAACTCGACGAATCCCAGTTGAACCGCGTCGTAGCCGTCAACGGTCGGGGTCTTGCGCTGAACTACCACGCAGGGACCGGCCTTTAGCAGCGTAACGGGAACTACTTCACCGTTCTCGCGGTAGACCTGTGTCATCCCGATTTTCTTGCCTAGAATTCCTGGGCCCATGATTACCTTCGGTGGCCAGCGGCCGTAGCCAGCGGCCAGTTGTTGGTTGCCTCCAACACCAGCCCGGCCGATGCCGCTTAGCCCGCTAAACTCTTGATGAACACTTAACTAGCCACTGGCCATTGGCCACTAGCCACTATTTCCCTTTTCCAAACGCCTTGATCTCGACGTCCACACCCGCCGGAAGATCCAGTTTCATCAACGCATCCACGGTGTCCTGCGTCGGCTCGAGAATGTCGAGCAGGCGCTTATGCGTCCTGATCTCGAACTGTTCGCGCGACTTCTTGTCCACGTGAGGCGACCGCAGCACCGTATAACGGTTGCGGATAGTGGGCAATGGGATGGGGCCGGCAATCTGTGCGCCGGTGCGCTTGGCCGTGTCCACGATCTCCGTGGTCGATTGATCGAGTACGCGGTGATCGTACGCTTTTAACCGAATTCTGATGCGCTCTCTAAGGCTGCTCATGCTTTTATTGGCTCCCGGCCAGCGGCCAGCGATCTACAACTGGCCACCGGCCACTGGCCACTATTCCAAAATCTCCGTCACCGTACCGGCGCCAACCGTGCGGCCGCCTTCGCGAATCGCGAAGCGCAACCCCTTGTCCATGGCGATCGGGGTGATCAGTTCCACTTCCAGTGACACGTTGTCGCCCGGCATCACCATCTCCATGCCTTCCGGCAACTGCGCCACTCCCGTCACGTCCGTCGTCCGGAAATAGAACTGCGGACGGTATCCCTTGAAGAACGGCGTGTGTCGTCCGCCCTCTTCCTTGCTCAATACGTATACTTCGCCCTTGAACTTCTTGTGCGGCGTGATCGAGCCCGGCTTCGCAACCACCTGCCCGCGCTCCACGTCGTCCTTGGCGATTCCGCGCAGCAGCAAGCCCACGTTGTCGCCCGCACGACCTTCGTCGAGCAGCTTCTTGAACATCTCCACGCCGGTGATTACCGTCTTCCGCGTGTCCCGGAAGCCGACAATCTCCATTTCCTCGTTCACCTTGCAGATGCCCCGCTCGATTCGCCCCGTCACCACCGTGCCCCGGCCCTGAATCGAAAAGATGTCTTCGATCGGCATCAGGAACGGCTTGTCGATGGCGCGCTCCGGCAGCGGCACGTAGTTGTCCACCGCCTCCATCAGCTCATCCACCGTCTTTTCCCACTCCGGTTCGCCGTTCAACGCGCCCAGCGCGCTCACCCGGATTACCGGCAGATCGTCGCCCGGGAATTGGTAGGTCTTCAGCAACTCCCGAACTTCCAACTCCACCAGTTCGAGCAGTTCCGGATCGTCCACCATGTCCACCTTGTTCAAGGCCACCACGATGTAGGGCACGCCCACCTGGCGCGCCAGCAAAATGTGTTCGCGCGTCTGCGGCATGGGACCGTCGGTGGCCGCCACCACTAGAATCGCGCCGTCCATCTGCGCCGCACCCGTGATCATGTTCTTGATGTAATCGGCGTGGCCCGGACAATCCACGTGCGCGTAGTGCCGGTTGGCCGTCTCGTACTCGACGTGCGCCACCGCGATCGTGATACCCCGCGCCTTCTCTTCCGGCGCGTTGTCGATCGAATCGAAGCTCCGGAACTTTACTTTCGGGTTGTGCTTGGCCAGCACCTTCGTGATCGCCGCCGTCAGCGTCGTCTTGCCGTGATCGATATGTCCGATCGTCCCGATGTTTACGTGCGGCTTACTGCGGTCAAATTTCTCTTTCGCCATGTCGTTGTCGAATCTCCTTACTTTCTCTGGCGCCCGATCCGATTGCGCCTACCTCGTTACCTTGCCCTGCACCCGGGTTATGATCTCATCCGCGATGCTCTTCGGAACCTCTTCGTATTGCCCGAAGTGCATCGTGAAACTGCCGCGTCCCTGCGTCCGCGAACGCAGCTCCGTAGCGTAGCCGAACATTTCCGACAGCGGCACCATCGCTTTGATCAGGTGCGTTGTCCCGCGGACTTCAGTGCCCTCGAGACGGCCGCGGCGGGAGTTCAGGTCTCCGTTCACCGCACCCATGTACTCCTCGGGCACCACCACCTCGACCTTCATCACCGGCTCCAGAAGAACCGGCTTCGCTTTGCGGCAGGCTTCCTTCAGACAAATAGAACTGCAGATCTTGAAAGCCATTTCCGACGAGTCGACTTCGTGATAGGCTCCGTCGTAAACGGCGACCTTGACGTCCACCATCGGATATCCGGCTAACACGCCGCCTTCGAGCGCTTCTACCACGCCCTTCTCGACTGCCGTAATAAACTCTTTCGGTATCGCACCGCCGACGATGTCGTTCTCGAACTCGTACCCCTGGCCCGGATTCGGTTCCACGCGCAGCTTGGTGCGGGCGTATTGACCGCTGCCGCCGGTCTGCTTCTTATGCGTGTAATCGTATTCCGCCTTGGTCCGGATCGTTTCACGATATGCCACCTGCGGTTTGCCGACATTCGCACCGACACTGAACTCGCGCTGCATGCGGTCGACAATGATCTCGAGGTGCAACTCGCCCATCCCTGCGATGATCGTCTGGCCCGTTTCCTGGTCGGTTGAGACCTTCAACGTCGGGTCTTCCTGCACGAGCTTCTGAATAGCCATGCCGAGCTTTTCCTGGTCGGCCTTGGTCTTGGGCTCGATGGCGAGCTGGATCACCGGCTCGGGGAAGTCGATCGATTCGAGCGAAATCGGATGCTTGTCGTCGCAGATCGTGTCGCCCGTCACGACGTTCTTCAGTCCCACCGCCGCGCAGATATCGCCGGCGAGAATCTCCGTGATCTCCTCGCGCTTGTTGGCGTGCATTTTCACCAGCCGGCCAACTCGCTCGCGGCGCTGCTTGGTGACGTTATAGATCGATTCACCCGCGTTCAGCTTGCCTGAATACACCCGAATGAACGCCAACTGACCGACAAACGGGTCGGTCATGATCTTGAAAACCAGCGCGGAGAACGGCTCCGAATCGCTCGCGTGGCGTACCAGGGCCTCTTCGGGATTGTCGGGATTGTGACCGGTTACGGGAGGGACTTCCAGGGGAGACGGCAGGTAGTCGATCACAGCGTCGAGCATGTTCTGCACGCCCTTGTTCTTGAAAGCGGACCCGCAGATCACCGGGAAGATTTTTTGTGCGATGGTCGCCTTGCGAAGGCCTGCGGCGATCTCTTCTTCATTGAGCGGCTGCCCTTCGACAAACTTGGCGAACAGATGATCGTCAAACTCGCTGACCGCTTCGATCATGTGCTCGCGGCATTCCTTCGCCTTATCGAGCAGGTCGGCCGGAATCTCGACGTCGTCGAACTCCGCTCCCAGCGTCTCGTCGCGCCAGATTCTAGCGGTCATCTTCACCAGGTCGATGATGCCCTTGAACTGATCCTCGGCTCCAACCGGAATCTGAATCGGAACCGGACGCGCGTTCAATCGTTCGACGATAGTGTCGACAGCGTGGAAGAAGTCGGCGCCCATCCGGTCCATCTTGTTGATGAAGCAGATGCGCGGAACTTCATATTTGTCAGCCTGACGCCATACGGTCTCGGACTGAGGCTGGACACCGGCGACGGCGTCGAAAACGGCGACGGCTCCGTCGAGCACGCGCAAACTGCGTTCGACTTCGGCGGTGAAGTCTACGTGCCCGGGCGTATCAATGATGTTGATATGGATGTCACGCCATTCGCAGGTCGTGGCGGCAGAGGTGATCGTAATGCCGCGTTCCTGCTCCTGCTCCATCCAATCCATCGTCGCGGTACCCTCGTGGACCTCGCCGATTTTGTGCGTGCGACCCGTGTAATACAAAATGCGTTCCGTGGTGGTCGTTTTACCAGCATCAATGTGGGCCATGATGCCGATATTTCGCATCTTCTCGAGTGGTACCGTACGCGCCATAAAATAAGTGGCTAGCGGTGCAACTAACGAGTGACCAGTGGCTTGTGGCCAGTGACCAGTTATTAGTGAACCTTCCTTCGCAAACTCCTCAAACTGGGCGGGAAGCCCAAAATCCGACACTCAACCAGCCACTGGCCACAGGCCACTGGCCACTTCTCCACCTACCACCGGTAGTGCGCGAACGCCTTGTTCGCTTCTGCCATGCGGTGGACGTCGTCCTTCTTCTTGATCGCTCCGCCGCGCAGATTCGCGGCGTCGTTTAACTCATTCGCCAGCTTGTCTGACATGCCCTTCTCCGGACGGGAGCGAGCATTGCCGATGATCCACCGCAGCGCCAGACTCGTGCGCCGGTTCTGCGGCACCTCAACCGGAACCTGGTAGTTCGCGCCGCCGACACGGCGAGTCTTCACCTCGAGCAGCGGCTTGGCGTTCTCAACAGCTTTTTTGAAGATCTTGAGCGGGTCGTCGCTCGACCGGTCCCGAATAATATCCATCGCACCGTAGAAGATCCGCTGGGCGGTCTGCTTCTTGCCATCCCACATCATCGAGTTGATGAACTTTTCGGCGAGCGTGGAGTTGTAAACGGGATCGGGGAGAATTTCTCTCTGTTCAGGTCTTCGTCTACGAGGCATCGATCACTATCTCCTTACTTACTTGCCGCCCTTCGGACGCTTCGCACCATACTTGGACCGGCCCTGCAGCCGTCCGCTTACCCCGGCCGCATCGAGCGTCCCGCGAACCACGTGGTAGCGGACGCCGGGAAGATCCTTCACACGGCCTCCACGAATCAGCACGATCGAGTGTTCCTGCAGGTTGTGGCCGACACCCGGAATATAGGTCGTCACTTCAATTCCGTTAGTCAGGCGCACGCGAGCTACTTTGCGAAGGGCCGAGTTCGGCTTCTTCGGAGTCGTCGTGTAAACGCGGGTGCAAACGCCGCGGCGCTGCGGACACGCCTGTAACGCCGGACTTGCCGTCTTGTAGCGTGGCGCTTTCCGCCCCTTTCGCACGAGTTGATTGAACGTCGGCACGAAATTCCTTCCTGAGTTTCCTGTTACAAGTTACCGATTCGACTGAAAGCCGACTCGAGATTTCAAATTCCCGAGGTCGACTCGCATCCGTCACGCGGACACAAACCAACTGCAATCCGCTGCGGTTCGAATAACGAAGCTGCGATAGTGACTCCGCCGCTTCCAACGCGAGGGTTAAAATACTTCGGACGAGCCCATGCCCTGATCGGCGTCAGATCCGTCAGAACAGCGGGGCCGACCCCTGGCCGGGCCTCGCAAAAGCGAAGGGGTAGCTCAGGAGCAGAAGATCTCGCAAACCTTACCAGAATACCCGACGTGTAACTTTGTTGTCAAACACACCACCGCCGGGCAACCATTCGGGCTGTTGATAAGCATACCCTGACGGATCAACCAGCGCAACTTATAGTCTTGTCGTCAGTAAACCGAGGCAACGGCGTTCCGCAGCGAAATGAACGCCGACCCGCCGCCACCCGGGAGCGACTATGATGCTTCATCCGTGCCAGAACACACCTTCGGGTTGTTTGATCTCACCGGTTCATCGGCGGTCGGTGTACTGCCAGCGCAAGAGGCCCTCGACGCGGAGTGGATCGATTCTCGCCGCCGGTTCCTGAACGCTCTTCCGCCGCAGGGCTCGCAATGGCGCAGCTTAATTGCATCACAGGCCCCGCAACGGCAAGTCATGACGGAAACCGAGGTGACCTGCCCATATTCGGTCCATTCGCAAAAGTCCGCCGAAGGACCGCTCGTCGTGAACTCCGCCCGCCAGAAATCGACCCTGAAAATCGTCGCTCATCCTCTGGATAAGGAGAAGGCACTTGGCTGAGCCGATCGACAGTTTCTATAACTCGCTGCAGACGGTTCCCAAGCTGATTCGGGATCTGCTCGAACGCGCAAACCAGACGCGCATCACCCGAGGACCTGCAGCATTGCAAAAGAACTCAATGGAACTCGATCTTCTTCGGACCGCGCACAAAACCTGTCCTGTTCCACTTCCGACTTCGATCCGTTGATTCACCTGGCCGGGGCGGCGTCGTTCGTACTGATTGCTGAGACAACGCACGGAACGCGCGATTTCTACTCGCTGCGGGCCGAGATCGCGAAGCGGCTGATCCGCGAGAAGGGTTTCCAGGGTGGCCGCCGAAGCGGACTGGCCGGATGCTTATCGTGTTGACCGTCACGTGCGCGGACATGGCCCAGATGGAACCGCCGCGCAGGCGCTGTCCGCCTTCCAGCGGTTCCGCGTGTGGATGTGGCGCAACCGCGATGTCGAAGCGTTCCTCACCCGGCTTCGTGACTAAACCGCTCGCGTCCCCGGCACTCGCCAGAAGGCGGCTTCTACGGTCTCGAACGGTACAGCATGAACCAGTCGCGTCATGCAGTGGTTCGTTATCTCGAGCGAATGGACCCGGAGGCCGCGTGGCGGGCTCCTTATCGTTATTCGTGCTTCGATCACTTCGGCGAAGACGAGCAGGCCTACGGCTATGCCGCGAGCTTTGGTGTTTCCCAATCGTGCATGCAGCAGGTGGTCCAGCAATTGAAAGAACGCCGGCAATGGTCCTTCGAATTCATGAATCGCAACCGGCCTGTCGCGGAGGACGATCTCTTCTCGGCCGAACACAATGCTTGTCAGAACACCTGAAGGCGAGTTTCGGGCAAAGCAAGATTGTCACGAGACTTTGTTCCACGGTCTTGGCGTTCCAAGTTTCATGGCGACCTTCGCTGGTACCGAACGTTTACCGGATGCTTTCCGTTCCGACCGCCTCGAGTGGGCAATCGGCGTCATTTACCGGCCGCAAACCGAGCGGATCAGCCACTACTTCACGGCCCTGGTGTTTCCGCCGGCTGTTCCTCTTCCGCGTGCGGGAGTGGTTCAACCGCCGGATCGCCGATCAGTTTGACGCGGTGGTGCCTCTGGACGAGACTTCCCGAGACGTTCCCTGTCGGCGTCTAGCGGGATGCTGTGGTCGAGCGCTAGTGTAGTGTCCCACAAATAGCTGGACAAGAAATCAACCATGGGTCATAATCAGTCATGCCCCGCCTCGTCGAGCCCCTCGTCCTGTCAGTGGACCAGTCCAGCGAACTCCAACGCTGGGTGGGAGCCTTGGGAACTCCACAACAGGTAGCGCTACGTTGCCGCATTGTCCTGGCACTTGGCGCTGGCAAAACGGAGATGGCGATCGCCGCTGAGAACGGCGTGAACCGTAAGACGGTTCGTCTCTGGCGTGACCGCTTCCGTGGCGGCGGGCTCCAGGCGCTTTGGGAGATTGCTCCAGGCCGGGGCCGGAAGCCGAGTTACGACGCAACTCGAATCAAGGCCGTCATTGATGCCACTCTGCAAACCAAACCCAAAGGAAGCACGCATTGGAGTTGTCGGACGATGGCGGTGGCGCAGGGGATCGGCAAGTCCAGCGTGAGCAGGATCTGGCGTAGCCACAACCTCAAGCCACATCGAACAGAAACGTTCAAGCTGTCACGTGATCCCAGATTCCTCGAGAAACTCACGGATGTCGTCGGTCTTTATCTGAATCCTCCTGATCAGGCGATTGTGCTTTGCGTGGACGAGAAGAGCCAAATTCAGGCTCTGCAACGCACCCAGCCCGGGTTGCCGCTGAAAAAAGGGCGCTGCGGCACCATGACCCATGACTACAAGCGACACGGAACGACGACTCTGTTTGCGGCGCTCGATGTTCTCGCCGGTAAAGTCATCGGCGACTGCTATAAGCGTCACCGCCACCAGGAGTTTCTGAGGTTCCTGCGCCGCATCAACCGCGACTTCTCCGGCAAGGCGCCGCTGCACCTGGTGATGGATAATTACGGCACCCATGGAACGCCCGAGGTGAAGGACTGGCTCAACCGACATCCCCGCTTCAAGGTGCACTTTGTCCCAACCAGTTCCAGTTGGCTGAACCTGATTGAACGTTGGTTCGGCGAGTTGACCAGCAAAAGAATCCGCCGCGATTCCTTCTTGAGCGTCGATGACCTGATCGCCGCCATTAACGAATTTCTCGTCGCTTGGAACGAGAAACCCAGACCCTTTGTCTGGACGGCCACCATCGAATCCATAGTCAGCAAACTCGCGCGCTGCAGCCAAACCCTTGAACAGATCCAACCCGGTTGCACGGCTCCAAAGACCCGTAAACGAAAGACCAGCTAATTCGGGGACACTACACTAGTCCTGGCGTAGCGCGCGGACCGGATCTATCCCGATCGCACGCCCCGCGGGCGCGAGGACCGAGACGGCGGCGACACCCACCATCGCGGCAACTACGGCCCCGACGACAGCCGGATCCTGCGAACTTGCCTGGTAGACAACACCCGACAAAACCGGCGCGGCGGCGATCCCTATCGTGAGACCGCCCGCGGCGCCGATTGCAACGAGAATACCGGTGCGCCCAAACACGAATCGCAGCACCTGCCCGGGGCGTGCGCCGATCGCCATTCGAATCCCGATCTCACGCACACGGCGTGACACGGTATAGGCCGCAACACCGTAGATGCCCGTCACCGAGAGCATCAGCGCCAGGATTCCGAAAGCGCCCAAAGCGATCGCCGCCGCATGCATCGGCAGGTATACGAACCCGAGCATCTGGCGCAGACTGCCGACACCGTAAGCCGGCAGGTGCGGATCCTGGCGTGCAAGCAACTGGCGCAGTTCGGCCGCAACTTCAGATTCTGAGCGGCGGGCTCGCGCGATCAGTACGAGAGTGGACGCGTAATCTTGATCGATCGGAAGGAACAGTGCGGCCTTTGGTCTTTCCGTCAACGTCGTGTACTTACCGTCTTCGACGATGCCGACGATTTCGATCGAGCGATTCCCTCGAACAAATCGCCGTCCCACGGCATTCGGAGAGCCGGTCAGTCTAACTGCAAACGTGCGGTTCACAATGGCGACCGGCGGGGAAGTATCATTGTCGGCCGGCGAGAAGTCGCGTCCCGCGACCAGCCGCGTTCCCATGGCGGCGAAGTAGCCAGGCGAAACTTGGTAGTAACCAGCTTCGTGAGCATTCACTGGACGGAAATCGGTGGTGCCCTCCGGATACACCGTCGTGTTTGACTGGTCGATGCTGAGCGGGACAGAACTCGCGTATGCCGCGGACTCGACCCCCGGCAGTTGGCCCGCTGCTTCCCGAAGCCTGTGCTCGAAGGCTGCGCCCTGCTGTTGGCTGTACCCGGCAAGACCGAGAGAGTAGCCGAGCACCGCCGCACCGTCCGGTTGAAACCCGAGCGGCATTTCGAACGATCGCATCAATCCCCGAACCGCGACAACACTCGCGGTAACCAGGATGCAGCAAACGGCAATTTGCGCAGTGAGCAACAAATCGCGCGCCGCCCAACGCCGGTGATGCGCCGGCGCGGTGTTTGATTTCAGTCCCGCGGCCGCGTCCAACTTCCAGGCTTGACGCGCCGGGGCGATGCCGAACAACACTCCGGTTATTACGGCTGCGGCAACCGCGAACAGGAAGACTCGCCAATCCGGGGAAACATCAAACTGCACCGGAAAGTCGAGCGGCATTCGAAACCGGTTCAGCATCCCGAGCAGCACTAGCGCGAGAGCGCAGCCGCTTGCACCGCCGAGACAGGAGATGACCAACGATTCCGTAATCAGTTGGCGGATGATGCGGGAACGGGCGGCTCCGATGGAAAGACGAATCGAGAGATCGCGGAACCGGTCGGCGGCCCGCGACGCTTGCAGGTTTGCCAGGTTGGCGCAGGCGGCGACGAGCACTAGCAGAGCCAGCAGCATCACCCCTCCGGCGAACGTACGGGCCGGTCCGCGGCCCAACGCACCAGCCATGCCGGGAGGCGAAAGCGTCAGACGCATCCCCTCGTTCACCCGATGCTCGCGCGCGAGTTGGCCCGCGAGCACCTCGAGATTCGACTCCGCCTGATCGACCGTCACGCCCGGTTTGAAGCGCCCTGCGACCCAGGAGTTAAACGTGGTTCGTTCCTCGAGCCACGACCAACCTTCGATCTGCGGTTGCATGGTCATCGGTAGCCAGATTTCTGACCAGTAGAAAACTTCGGTGCCATGGAATCCCTGGGGCGCGACTCCCAGGACCGTATACGGATGCCCGTTGATGCGGACCACCCTCCCCGGAATCTGGGGATCTCCAGCGAACCGGTTCATCCAGCAGGAGTAGCTCAGCACTGCATACGGGCTGGCGTTCGCGACGCGATCCTCGGCGGGCCCAAAGAAGCGGCCGATCGCGGGCTGGATTCCGAGCGATTCGAAGTAATTGCCGGTGACGAGATATCCCCATATACGATGCGCCACGCCACCCGCATCGACGGACAAAGGAGCGATGCGATAGGCGAACAGCGACTCGAAAACCGAGTTGCGGTCGCGGATATCGCGATAGTTCGGGAGCGATTCCCCGGGCCCGCCGGAGTGATTTACGGCATAAACCCTCCCGGGATTGGCGATCGGAAGCGGCCTCAGCAGCAGCGCGTTCAGGACGCTGAACACGACGGTGTTGGCCCCGATTCCCAATGCGAGCGATAGCAGCGCGACCGTTGTGAATCCGGGGCTGCGGCGGAGAATGCGCAGCGCGTAAACAATGTCCTGCCGCATCTCATCCAGCCACTGGAATCCGGCAGCCTGCCTGCACGCCTCCTTGTGTGCTTCCCGGCTGCCGAACTCGAGCCGCGCCGCTCGTTCCGCCTCGCTACGAGTCATGCCGGTGCTTACCAGATGCTCGGTGCGGCGTTCGATGTGATCGCGAAGTTGCTCGTCGAGGTCGGCTTCCCAGTCTTGTCTCTTGAAGCCCCAGTGCAGAAACGGTCGAAGCATCTTCAGCCCTCGCTCGGCTCAGCCGCCAGTGCCGCCGACATGCCGCACGCCACTCGCTGCCAGGCCTCTGTATTCTCACGAAATTGTTTCCGTCCCTTTGCCGTAAGGCTGTAAAACTTGGCGCGGCGATTATTTTCCGAGGTTCCCCACTCAGCTTTGAGCAGGCTCTGACGCTCCAGCCGGAATAGCGCCGGGTAGAGCGCCCCTTGCTCGATGTCGAAAACCCCTCCCGAGATCTGTTCGATTCTGAGCAGGACTCCGTAGCCGTGCAACGGCCCAAGCGAAACGGCTTTGAGGATCAGGAGGTCGAGCGTGCCCGGCAGAATTGAAGATTTCACATGTTCTCCTAATCGATTTAGGAGTATTATGGCGCCGCTCTCCTAAGCTGTCAAGGAGAAGGAGAAGATTCCTCCGAGGCCCGGCAGTCCCGCCATTCGCCGGCGAGAATCGCGAAGAGGAAGCTATCTCGCCACTCGCCGTGAATCCTCAAGTTCTTCTTGCAGAATCCCTCGCGGCGCACTCCAGACTTCTCCAACACGCGGGCCCGGGCCGGATTCTCGGGCAGACAGGTGGCCCAGATCCGATGCAGTTGCAGTTCCTGGAAGCCGAGTTCAAGGAACTGTTCCGCCGCGCTGCTGCCGATACCGCGCGACCACCATTCGGGAGCAACCAGGTACCATAGCTCTCCCTCCATCGCTCCTTGCAGGACAACAATGCCGCATATCCCGATGAGCCGCTCGGACGATGGATCGACGATCGCCCGCACGACAGACCGCCAGGTGTTGGAAAGGTCTCCGCTACGCACTCCTGGACGAACTTCTCAGAGTCCTGCCTGGAGCAAAGCGGGAACAGCATGTACCGGACAACCTCCCAATTCGACAGAAGTTCGTGCGCGGCTTCGGTGTCGTCCACGGTCACAGGCCTCAGCCGGGGTGTCGCTTGTGCCATTGTCGCCTCCGACCGAGATCTTAGCCGATTGGTTCATCGTGAGACGAAGTCGTTTGTGTACGCGCCGCTGGCGGTGCCGGACTTCCGGAACGACGTCAGCGAAACGGCGAGTACCCGCCGGACCGCCTCGACTCCGTCGGCCGAAAAAGAACCGGACCTCGAGAGCAGTGGCACGGCTTCTCCGACAACTGCGGCGAGCGCTACCGGGTCGAGCGAATTTCGAATGGGATCTGGAAATACCCGGGACACCTCGGCGGGCGCGTGCTGCTGGCACCACCGAACCCCATCCGCGACAGCCCGCATGAGACGTTGCGCTTCGTCCGGGTGCGCAGCGAGCCAATCGCTCTTCGCGAAAAGACACGAACCGGGATAGCTCGATGCGCCGTAGACAGAAAGGAGTCCAGCGACAGTGCGCGTGTCTGCCAGCACGCCTGCATCGCCTGCCTGGGTTTGGAACCGCCGCACACCGGCACTGTCCAACACCGCGGCATCGGCATCAAACGCCTGTAGCGCATTAGCCGCACCGGCGAACGATTCTTCCGGGATCGTGCGGATGCTGGCCGGGTCGATACCTGCTTCATGGAGCACAAAGCACGCGAAGAGGTCAGCCTCACTTCCTGCCGTGTCGATGGCCAACCGTTTATCCGAGAGATCGGTGACGGATTGCGGTGCTTCTTTCGCGCGGTGGTTCGTGATGAGCACAAGCAACGGGGAGCGCGATAAGACTCCGAACGCTTTGAGCGCCGCATTGTCTTCATTGCCACGCAGGACGCGATCGAACCCGGACGATGCGGCATCCACGGCGCGTTGTACCAGTGCGTCAGCCGTGCTCCTGCCATCGGGGAACTCGACAAGCGTCACCGCGAGCCCTCGCGATTGGAAGTAGTGCTGCCGTTCGGCCGCATACAACGCAAGTTGCAATACCGGGTTCTTTATGTCAATCGCGATACGCAGTTTCACCTGGGGACGAACGATCGTGCAGGAAGAAACACCCAGGCCCGCAGCAACGAGATTCAGGCCACGGCGGATTGCGTGTCGCCGTGTTGGGTTCGTCGAGCGGCTTGCCAAAGATAGGCCGCCACCGCCAGCAGCAATGGCGACGAAATCACGCCGGGCATCAATTGACGGCTCACTATTGAGCCCGCGATGTGCCCGAGCGCATTCATCATCATTAGCGCTGCATACGCGTAGCTCGCGAAGAGAATCCAGCGGCGCCCCTGAAATGCCCAGCCGGAAGCGGCGAGCAGAACAACATCGGCAATAATCAGACCGGTTAACCATTCGCCGAAAGTAAAGGTCGGAATCGGAGCCCAGGGGATTACCTCTCGGATGCGGACCACCGCAGGATTATAGACGGCAACGAACCCGTTAGCCGCCTCATCGAACACGTGACACGCCAATGCAACAGTCAACGCAATCCACGCGATTGCGTGCCGCCGGCGCATGCTCGCGGCTGGCATCTTCGGCTCCCGACAGTCCACAGCATAACGCGAATCTCCAACTTCAGGTGAGTGCCGAGTCGTGCTGTTCTCGGGTTCTTGCCGACCGCCACCGTGCGTAAGCCGCATATCTTGATGAGTCGCGCTCGACTCATGCCGAGGCTGAACGAGGCAGCGTGACAGTCCCGCGCTCTTGCAGCCAACTTAGCCAAATGACAGATGTGACGAACATCATCTTCTGGAGAAATGGCAAAGCTACCATCGCCGTTTGCTGATAATCGATGAATTTGCAATGAGCCGCTGTTCACCATCCCTGATCCGGTGGCAATTCCGTTCATTGGACCCTCTCAATTGGTTGAAATCCAATAAACGCGAACACAATGCGGACTACACCTCATCACGCATCGCCACCTACTATCTCGATGTGCTATTCTGCGCCGTGACTGGGAGCCATTTTGAATGGAACGTAAGAAAGCCTCGGATTATCCCCAAGAGTTGCTGGACCTGTTCGACCGGTATGTCCACGGCGACATTGAACGTCGCGAATTTCTCGACGGCGCCAAGAAATTTGCCACCGCCGGCCTTACGGCCACGGCGTTGTGGGAAAGCCTGCGCCCGAACTACGCCTGGGCGCAACAGGTACCCAAGGACGACAAACGCATCAGCGCCGAGTCCGTCACGGTCCCGTCACCGGAGGGTAATGGAAATATCCGCGGCTACTTTGTCCGGCCCGCGAATGCAAGCGGCAAATTACCCGGAGTTCTGGTGGTACACGAGAATCGCGGACTGAATCCGTATATTGAGGATGTGGCGCGGAGGGTCGCAACCGCCAATTTCCTTGCATTCGCTCCAGATGGCTTGACGAGTGTCGGAGGTTATCCCGGAAACGACGAAAAGGGCGCGCAACTCTTCCGCGAAGTCGATCGCGGGAAGATGCTCGAGGATTTCGTCGCGGCGGCGCGCTGGTTAAAGAGCCGTCCCGATTGCACCGGCAAGATGGGCGTGGTCGGATTCTGCTTTGGCGGAGGCGTTGCCAATACACTGGCAGTGCGGATGGGCTCCGATCTCGCGGCTGCCGTGCCTTTCTACGGCGGTCAACCTCCAGCGGCCGACGCGGCGAAGATCAAAGCGCCGCTTCTGCTCCATTACGCCTCTCTCGATACCCGAGTTACCGGCAATTGGCCCGCATACGAGGAGGCGTTGAAGGCGAATCACGTCCCATATACGGCGTACGTGTACCAGGGTGCGAACCACGGATTTCATAACGACACGACACCCCGATACGACGAAGCTGCGGCAAAACTCGCCTGGCAGCGCACCATCGACTTCTTCAACAAATATCTGAGGTAACCCCAGCAACCACCGGAACGGAGTGTTCCACGCAATGGGCGGCAATCCCACGCCTCCACCCCAGCGGCTGTCGGCACTCGCGTTTCAAGGCGAGATTTCGGTAGTCGAGCCTTCAGGGGTGTCGGACCGTCTGTAGCTCTGCAGCAGTGCGGCAAATCTTACTCTTGACAATCTACAAGAGCCGGTCTACTCTTCTTGTAGATTGTCGAGGGGAAAGGCGGGCGGATGTCCAAGCCAAAAAGCGACCTGTTGCAGGGAACGCTCGACGTTTTGATTCTGAAGACCCTCGAACTGCAACCGATGCACGGATGGGGGATTTCGCAGCGTATTCAGCAGATTTCCGACAGTGTGCTGCAAGTCAACCAGGGTTCGCTCTACCCGGCGCTCCATCGCCTGGAAGAGCAAGGCTGGATCACATCGAGTTGGAGCACCTCAGAGAACAACCGGCAAGCCAAATATTACGAGTTGACGCGCCTGGGCCGGAAGCAACTGAGTGAGGAAACCGCGAACTGGCAGCGGCTCTCGACCGCCGTCGACCGCATTCTCGGAACCGCCTGAAGGAACTGCCGATGATTCGCAGACTCAAATCGATCCTCCGATTCTTTTTGCGCCGGAAGACATTCGAGCGCGATGTCGAACGAGAGCTCGCGTTCCACATCGAGTGTCAAACTGAGCTGTACATTCGCCGCGGCATGTCTCCGGAAGAGGCGCGACGCCAAGCCATTCTGACCACCGGCGGCGTGGAACAACTCCGTGAGGAGTGCCGCGATGCTCGCCTCGGCCGGACCATCGAAACTACGCTCCAGGATATTCGCTACGGGGTTCGAATTCTCCGCAAAAATCCCGGGTTCGCGCTCACCGCAATCCTGACGCTCGCGCTCGGAATCGGCGCAAACACCGCGATCTTCAGCGTAGTTTACGGAGTCCTGCTGCGCCCCTTGCCCTACCAGCAGGGCAATAAACTAGTGGTCTTGCACCAGCATGCAACGCACGTGAATCTCGGCGACGTGCCGTTCTCGGTGAAGGAGATTCTGGACTACCGGGGCCAGAATCACACGTTGACGGATGTGGTCGAGCACCACAGCATGGTTTTCCTGCTGCTGGGAAAAGATCGCGCCGAACGCGTCCAGACAGCTGTCGTGTCGGCCAATTTTTTCGACGTTCTCGGCGTGAAACCGCTGCTTGGCCGAACCTTCGTCGCTGCCGACGAGGCGCCCGGCTCCGAGGCCGTTCTGATCCTCAGTTTCAAGTATTGGCAGAACCGCCACGGCGGCGATCCAGACATCTTGGGCAGGGTTTTCCAGATGAATAACCGTCCGCACACCGTCATCGGCGTGCTGCCGGCGATTCCGCAGTACCCGGTGGAGAGCGACGTGTACATGCCGACTTCGCAGTGCCCCACGCGATCATCGGATCGTTTCAAGGAAAACCGGCGGGCGCGCATGATGACCGTGTTCGGCAGGCTGAAGCCGGACGTCCCTCTCCAAACCGCGCGGGCTGACCTCGCGACCATCGGTAGCCAAATGGCACATGCGCACCCAGATGCCTATCCTCAATCCGCGGGCTACTCCATCGCGGCTGAACCGCTGCGCGACGACCTGACGCGCCGGGCCCGGACCACATTCCTGATCCTGCTGGGCGCAGCCGGGTTCGTTCTGCTGATCGCTTGCGCGAATGTTGCGAATCTGCTGCTCGCTCGCTTGTTGAAGCTGGAACGCGAACTCGCGGTACGCGCGGCACTCGGAGCCAGCAAGGCTCGGCTCATGCGCCAGTTGCTGACCGAAAGCGTCCTGTTGGCCTCGGCAGGCGGAGCACTGGGCCTCGCGCTGGCGCCCGCGGCGTTGAGCTTGCTTGTGAAGTTTGCCAGCCGCTTCACAACAAGAGCCGCCGAGGTCTCGATCGATACTCCGGTACTACTGTTTACCATTGCTATTTCGCTGGCCACCGGACTCTTGTTCGGACTCGCGCCCTCGCTATCGTCGGGCCGCAATTTCACACAAGCGTTGAAGCAGGCGAGCGGCCGCACCACGGCAGGCCGCGGACGCCACGGGCTTCGCACCGCTCTCGTCGTAGCGCAGGTGGCCGTTTGCTTCATGCTTCTTATTGGGGCCGGACTGATGCTTCGAAGTTTTTGGCGCCTGATACAAGTGGACCCGGGATTCAAAGCGGACCGCCTGTTGACCATGCGTCTCACGCCGAACAGCACGCGCTACAAGAATGGGGACGATCTTCTTCTACTTTGGAAACGGGTGTTTCAGCGACTCGCGACTGTCGGAGGTATCGAAAAGGTAAGCCTTGCATCGAATTTCCCCTTCAATCCAAGTGGAATCGCGAGCGGTCCGGGCACCTCCACCTTCGAGATCGAGGGGCGGCCGGTATCGAAAGGCGAATTGCAGCCGATTGTCGATACGACCGTCGTAAGTGACGGCTATTTCGAAACAATACGGCAGCCGATTGTTGCGGGGCGGGCATTCACGCGGCACGATGACTCGAAGGCGCTCAGCGTTGCGGTTATCAATCAAACGATGGCACGGCATCGCTGGCCCGCTGAAGATCCGATCGGCAAACGGGTAAGCTTCGACAAAGGGGAACACTGGACGACGATCGTTGGGATCGTCGGCGATGCGCGTGAATACGGCCTCGATCGCGCGCCGGGCGACGAGATCTATCTTCCGCTGTGGCAATACGCCTTCGCGCCGTACCTGGTGGTGCGCACCGCGCTCGACCCATCGGCGGTGGCGCCGCTTGTACACAGAGCCCTTCACGACATCGATCCGTTCCTTGCCGTAGATCAGACGAGTACGGTGGACCGGCTGAAACACGAATCGTTTGCGCCGCCGCAGGTTACGGCAATGCTGCTCGGATCGTTCGCGATACTCGCGCTGTTGATCAGCGCAAGCGGAATCGCGGCAGTGATGGCCTTGGCGGTGAGCCAGCGGACGCACGAATTGGGAATCCGGATGGCACTCGGCGCATCGCGCGACTCGAACCTGCAAATGGTGGTCGGCCAGGGATTGCGCTTGACGCTGGCGGGCACCGTTGTGGGAGTTCTAGGCTCGGTGGTATTGACCCGCCTGCTGGCAGCGCTGCTATACGATACGAGTCCGACAGACGCGCTGACCTTCACCGCGGTCTCAGCCCTTTTCATCGGGGTTGCCACGGTGGCTTGCGTAATTCCCGCACGACAGGTCACCGTTATCGATCCGCTGATTGCTTTACGACAGGAGTAGCAATGTCTTTCAAAACGATCGCGATGATCCTGGTGCTCGTACCCATACTCGTCCTCGCCGCCGACGATCCACAGTTCACGTCAAACGGCGCACTGGTGCGACCGGCCAATTACCGTGAATGGGTCTGGCTCAGCTCGGGGTTGGGAATGTCGTATGGCCCGCTCGCCCAAGCCATGGCTAACGAGCAGCCGCCATTCGATAACGTGTTTGTGAACCCGACTGCGTACCGCGCGTTCCTGCGTACCGGAAAGTGGCCCGACAAGACCGTCTTCATCCTCGAAGTGCGTTCCTCGGTAACAAAAGGGTCGATCAACCGCGCGGGCCGCTTTCAGGGCGACCTGCACGGCATCGAAGTCGAAGTCAAAAACGAGGGCCACTGGACTTTCTTCGGCTTCGATGGCGATACTCGCGCGGCGAAAGCGATCCCGCGAACCGCGAGTTGCTACTCTTGCCACGCACAGAACGGAGCGGTCGACAACACGTTCGTGCAATTCTATCCGACTCTGCTGCCCATCGCCCGGGAAAAGGGAACTCTGAAAATCGAAGCTGAAACCCGCACCAGCCGCTGACCGCTACATGCTACGATACAGCCCAGAAACCGGCTGGGTAGCATGAAATTATCGGACAAGTTCACGCTCGAAGACGGAACGGTGTACCTTACCGGCATCCAAGCGCTGGTTCGACTGCCGATCGATCAGATGCGGCGGGACCGGCGGGAGGGCCTGAATACCGGAGCGTTCATTTCGGGTTACGAGGGATCGCCGCTCGGCGGGTACGATCTCGCACTCGGCCGAGTCAAGAAGCTCCTATCCGAGTACAACATTCATTTCCAACCCGGCGTTAACGAGGAACTGGCCGCCACTTCGTTACTCGGCAGCCAGATCATCGAGGTTCTCGGCAAGCCCAAGGTGGATGGGGTGCTCGGCATCTGGTACGGAAAAGGTCCGGGCGTGGACCGCTCCGGCGATATCTTCCGTCACGCAAATCTTGCCGGCACGGGCCGGAACTCAGCTGCCATCGTCCTTGCAGGCGACGATCACAGTTGCAAGAGTTCCACCATCCCCCATCAAAGTGACCTCAGCTTGATGAACGTGGGAATCCCGTTCTTCTATCCCGGCAATACGCAGGAGATCATCGACTACGGTCTTCTCGCCACCGCACTATCGCGCTACTCCGGCGCTTGGATCGGCATGAAGATGGTCACCGATGTTTGCGATGGCGGCGGGACGGTGGCCGTGAATCCGGGGCTACCTCGCATCACGATTCCCGAGGGCTATTTGAAGCACACCGATGCCCGGGTTGTCGCACCGATCAGTCTCGCGCTGGAAGCCGAGGTCAATATTCGGCGTCTGGAAGCGGTCCGCGAGTTTGCTCGTGCGAACCAGGTGAATCGCCGGCATGGCGCTCGGGAACGGGCCTGGCTCGGCATCGCGACTGCCGGGAAATCGTACTACGATCTCGCGCAGGCGCTGAGCGATCTCGGACTTCGCGAACCCGACCTCCAGTCGCTGGGCATTCGAGTCGCGAAGTTCGGCATGACATTTCCGATTGAGCCGAGATTCGCTGTCGACTTTGCGACTGGGCTCGAAGCGATCGTCGTCATCGAGGAGAAGCGCAGCTTTCTCGAGATGCAGTTGAAGGACGCGCTGTATTCGATGCCGTCGCGTCCGATCGTCGTCGGCAAGTGTGACGAGAACGGTGTCTCGTTGTTCCCGCCGGTCGGAGAACTCGATCCGGACCGGATTGCGCGGGTCGTCGGCGAGATGATCGCCAGGCGCCATCCGGTCGAAAGCGTACTTGCGCGCCTCGATCGTATCGGTGAAGTGTTCGGGCGGCCGCGGGAACTGTTGAATGTGCGCGCGCCGAATTTCTGTTCCGGCTGCCCCCACAACCGTTCGACCCTGCTGCTCGACGGTCAGGCGGCGGGCGGAGGCATCGGCTGCCACACGATGGCGATGCGGCTCACGGACTCCAACCGCACATTCTCTTTCGTCACGCAAATGGGCGGCGAGGGCGCGCCGTGGATCGGGATGTCACCGTTCGTCGAGCGCACCCATGTTTTTCAGAACATCGGCGACGGGACGTTCTTTCACTCCGGTCAACTCGCGGTCGAGGCCTGCGTCGCGGCCGGCGTGAACATCACGTACAAGATTCTGTACAACGGACACGTCGCGATGACCGGCGGCCAGGATGCCACCGGAGCGCTGCCCATTCCCGCTCTGACGAAGAAACTCGAAGCGGAAGGCGTGCGGCGAACCGTGGTCCTCGCCGAGGATGTCAGCGCGGTACGAAGGGGCGGCGCTGGCGATGAATGCCGAACTACGCGACCGCTCGGAACTGACGCGAACGCTCGCCGAGCTGGAGAAGATTCCGGGCGTCACCGCGATCATCTACGACCAGGAGTGCGCGGCGGAAAAGCGCCGCAAGCGTGCGCGCGGGAAGCTCGAGGAACCCACGCTGCCGGCTGGTCATCAACGAGGAAGTTTGCGAGGGCTGCGGCGATTGCGTGAAGCAATCGAACTGCATGAGCCTGAACCCGGTGGCGACCGAGTTCGGCCAGAAGATACGGATTCATCAGTCGTCGTGCAACAAGGACTATAGCTGCGCTCTAGGTGATTGCCCGTCATTCGTTACCGTAAACATCCGAAGAAGGCACGGGGCTGCGCAAGCCGGCCGTCCCTCAACTTCCGGCCGCCGACGTTCCCGCGCCCGTGCGCATCGCGACAATCGGCGATGAGGGCTATCGCATCTTCCTCCCGGGCATCGGCGGCACGGGCGTCGTGACGATTAACGCGCTGCTCGCCACCGCAGCCTGGATCGAGGGACTGAACGTGGTGACGCTCGATCAGACCGGCAGCGCGCAAAAGGGTGGCGCGGTGGTATCGCACATCCTGCTGGCCCGTCAGCCCGTTGCCGCGCCGCCGCGCACGAACATGGGCAACGCCGATCTGATCCTGGGATTCGATCTGATCGGCGCGGCGAATCCCGACAATCTGCGGGTGGCGAGCTCGGAGCGCACGGTCGCCGTGTTGAACACCAACCTGCTGCCCACGGTCGACTCGATCCGCAGCCGTACGGTGCTGCACGGCCAGGAACGTATGTTGGCGCAAGTGAATGAGGTAACTCGCGCCGGATACAACATCTGCGTGGACGCCAATCGCCTGGCCGAATCCCTCTTCGGTACGCATCTGGCGGCGAACATCTTCCTTCTCGGGGTCGCCTGGCAGGCAGGTCTTGTGCCCGTAACCGCTCGATTCGTTCGAGAAGGCGATTGAGTGGAACGGCGTCGAGGTGGAAAAGAACCGGCAAGCCTTCCATTGGGGACGCAAGTATTATCAGGACGCGGCTTGGGTGGAGCGTCACCTTTCAGCCGCCACAGAAACCCAGCCGGAGCCCGCGCAGGACCCTATCGAGCTTCGTGCCACGGAACTGCGCGCGTATCAAAACGCGTCCTACGCCGCCGGCTATCTCGACCTTTGTGGAAGAAGTGGGTCGGCGGGCACCCGCGCTTCAAGCGGCGGTCGCCCGAAATTTGTACAAGCTGATGGCGTATAAGGACGAGTACGAAGTCGCCCGGTTGCTGACGAAGCCTGAGTTTGAAGGCAAGGTGCAGCGGCAGTGGGAGGCGGTCGAATCGATCTCGTACAATTTGCATCCGCCGCTACTGCGCCGGTTCGGAGTGTCGAAGAAATTGAAGCTTGGCGGCTGGTTCAAAGTGCCGCTGCGCTCGCTTGCTGCGTTGAAGATTCTTCGCGGAACGCCGCTCGACATCTTTGGATGGAGTGCTCATCGCCGCTTGGAACGATCGCTGGCCGAATGGTACAAAGAACTCGTCCTGCGCACGATTGCGGTCAGCAACGATTCGAATTGCAGCGAGGCTCTCGAGATTGCTGCCCTACCCGATCAGATTCGCGGCTACGAGAAAATCAAGGAGCGCAGCATCGAAGAAGTAAAAAAGGCCGCCGAACATAAGTTGGCGGCCATAAACGCAGCGGTGCCGATGCCTTCTGCCAGGTGAGGCGCGACACCGTGGTGCTGCAAAAACCTATTTCAATCTCTCGGTGACGGTGACCGCTTCCGAAAGCCGGAAGCTGACTCGCGTTTCGACCGGTAGTTCGGCGGCCTTACCGCGCGTCAGCATTACATCGCCCGCACCGGCCGCACCGCCGACTCCGGCTCCGATCGCCGCTCCTTTTCCACCACCGGCAATTGCACCGATCGCGGCACCGATGGCGGCACCGACACCGACCTTCGCGGCATCGTTCTTTCTCGATGTCTCGGCCTCGCGCTTGAACGCCCCGGTGTTGACCTTCACCGTCTGACCGTCGGAGGAGTGGAACTGCGTCAATTCAATCGACATCTGTGCGAGCCCGCGAACCTTTCCCGATTGAGTCAGTTCCACGATGCGGCCGCGAGCGCGAGCTCCGCGTTCCGCGATCACAAAACCGTCGATCACCAACGGTTGATCGAGCACGGCCGAGAACTGGTCGCCCGGCTCGTTCTTTTCTGTCGATAGCGTCTCGCTCAGCCGCACCGTCAACAGGGTTCCCGCAGGAATCGTCACGTGATTCGGTTCCGGAGGCGGAGGCGGCAGCTTCGGCATCGGCGGCACCGGATCGGGGTCCGAAGCCGATTCCGGTTGCGACGTCGGTGCCGGTGCAGGCGCACTTTCAACCGGCGGCGTTGACGCAGTAACGGGAGGCGCTGGCGAAGGAGCCGGGGAGTTTTTCGCAACCGTTACCGGCGCCGGATTGGACCGGTGCGAGGTTCGTTCCGAATGCCTCACGGCCGGAGACGGTTTGGATCGAACAGGTTCCGGTTCAGCGGCGGGCTCCGACGGCGGCTCGGCGGGGGCCAAGGCTTGAGGCGCGGGGTCTGTCGAAGCCGCCTGTGTCGCCGGAATGGGATTCTGTTGCGCACTCTGCACCGCCGCGGGCGGGTGCGGTTTCACGAGATAGTAAGTGACGCCGGAAGCAAACACCAGACCGGCGATAAATGCCAGCATGATTCGAGAATTCATAAGCGCCTCAATCCATTAAACGTCATTGCCCACGAACGCGTTTCGAATGTTGTTACTTCCCACGGTAAAATGAGAGAAATGCAAGCAATTCCCGAGACTGGCGCCGAACCTCCAGCCGTTAACCCCGTATTGTCGCGCACGGAAGCGCTGCGGCGGCTGGCGGGCGAGTTTCGGATCGGCGATGTGCGCATCGCGCCCGCCACCGTACTGGCGCCGATGGCCGGCGTCACTGACACCGTATTCCGACGGCTGATCCGCAACCAGGACGGGTGCGGTCTCATCATGACCGAGTTCACCAGTTCGCACGGTGTCGTGAATCTCCGGAAAGCTCGCAAGCCCACCCGCGCCTTTCGTTATCTTTATTTCGAGCCGGAAGAACATCCGATTTCCGCTCAACTGTTTGGTTCCGATCCCGATGTAATGGCGGACGCCGCGAAGGTCTGCGAAGACCACGGGTTCGACATCGTCGACATCAATTTCGGCTGCCCGGTGAATAAGGTCGTGAAATGTAATGGCGGTTCGGGCCTGCTGCGCGACCTACCATTGGTGGAGAAGATCCTGACGAAAGTCAGAGCCGCCATCTCGATTCCTTTGACCATGAAATTCCGCGCCGGGTGGAACGACCGCGAACTGGTTGCGGTGGAAATGGCGAGGCTCGCGGTAGATTGCGGTTTGCAAGCCGTCGCGCTTCATCCTCGCACTCGCGAGCAGGGGTACAGTGGGCACGCCGACTGGACGCGCATCGCCGCAGTGAAGGCCGCGGTGAAGATTCCCGTAATCGGAAACGGCGACATCGTCGAACCCGAACACGCGGTCCGCATGGTGGAGGAGACCGGATGCGACGCTGTGATGATCGGCCGCGCAGCCTCTTCGAATCCGTGGGTTTTCCGGCAGATCGCGGATTACGTTTCGCTCGGTACGTTTGAGATTCCGCCGGAACGGCGCCGGTACGACATCATGCGGACTTACTACTCGATGCTTGCGAACCGCGCAGAACCGGACGCGGTTGGCAAGATGAAGCAGTTCGCCACTTACTTCACACACGGAGTTAGAAACGGTTCGCGGCTACGCACGGAAATTTACCGGGCGCACGAAACCGAAACGATTCTGGATCTCGTCGACGCCTTCTTCAACGCCGAACTCGAACTAGCCGCCGGCTGAGTTCGACGGGCCCGCCAGGCACCGCGCCACGATCAGCGTGATGTCATCGTGCTGCTCCGGTACATCGAACCGCTGAACCGCTTCCACGATGGATGCGATCTGCGATTGCGGCGGCAAGCTCTGGTGCTGCGTCAACGCCTCGATCAGCCGCTGTTCGCCAAAATCCTCGCCCGCATCGTTCACCGATTCCGTGATTCCATCCGTATAGAAAGCGATCGTGTCCCCCGGAGTCAGACTGCAATCGGCGAACCCGCACTCCCATTCTTCGAAGAGTCCAAGCACAGTGCTGGTCGGTTCCAACCTCTCGACCGTTCCGTCGCAGCGAATGATAAGAGGCGGCAGGTGCCCGCAATTCGCAAATCGCATGCGCCGCGTCCGATCGTCGTATTCGCCGAAGAACAGCGTCGCATACGCGCTGTCGTTCGTGTTCTCATAAAACAGCCGGTTCACCGAACACAAAAAGCGCTCGGGTTCATCCACCGCGCTCGCACACTGGCTGCGCAGGTTCGCCTGCAGATTGGCCATCAACAGCGCAGCGGCGATTCCCTTCCCCGAAATATCGGCGATGACGAGACCGAAGCGCCCCCGGCCCAAATCCAGCACATCGTGGTAGTCCCCGCCAACTTGCCGGGCCTGCACGCAGCAGCCCGCGTATTCCAGCGTTTCGATGCTCGGCAGCTTTTGAGGAAACAGCCGCGCCTGAACCTGTTTCGCGATCTCCAATTCCTGTGCCGCACGGCGTTCGGCCTCCAGGCGCTCGGCGGCGCGCCTGCGTTGGGCTTCCACTTCCGCTGTAACCGTGTCGAAGCTGGCCAGACCGAACGTGTTGCCATCCGGGTCTTTGAAGCTGGTGAACACACCACCCCACGGCGATTGCTGGTCAGACACCCCCGGCATCACGGCGCGGGAGGAGACAGACTTCTGCTGCTGATACTTGACTGGCCGCAACCGCGGAGTGAACAGGAAATGCACGCCGCGCTTCCGCCACTCATTAAACTTGGCCGCAACATCTTCTGTGACAAAGAGGATTCCAGTGGAACGCCCGATCAGGGCTGCCTCGTCCGAACCGGCGCGCGGAGTTACCAGCGCCAGAACCGCGGATCCGTCCGGAGGAGCCACGGCCACCCACCGCTCACCGGACTGCAGGCGGGCATCGAAGATCAAGTCGAAGCCCAACTGTCCCACGTAAAACCGCACGCTTTCGTCCTGGCTTCGCACGAAAACATTGATGGCATGAATACCAAGAAAGGGGTGAACGTTCTCCAAGCGCCTCCGGGACGGCAAATCTTCCATTGCAGCGATTATAAGTTGAACGCAATCGGCATCAACGCTTCGGCGATGCGTGCGGCGGCAGCGGTGGAGGACTCTCGAGTGTGGTTGCCCGCTCGCGGTCGCGCTCCGCGGCGACCCGGTCACCGATCGCCTGCAAGGCATAGGCCCGTGCGCGGTACACCTGTGCGGCCTCCGGATTGATCTCGATCGCCCCACTGTAATCCGCAATCGCTTTCCGGTGGTCGCCCAATGATTCGTACACCAGCCCGCGCTGCAGTTGATTCTCGACGCTCGGCTTTAGGGCGATCGATTTGCTGAAATCCTCGATCGCCTTCTGCGGCTGGCCCAACTCCAGGTAACAGAGACCACGCCCGGCATACGCTTCCGCCGAACCCTGCAGGTTGATGAGCATCGCATAATCGGCGGCGGCACGCGACGGATCCCCTGTCTCTAAGAACAGTTCCGCGCGAATCCGGTAATGGTCGGCGACGTCCGGCTGAAAACTGATGACGCGACTGACATCCTCGATCGCCACTTTAGGTAGCGCGAGGCTCTTATGAATTTCCGCCCGCAAGCTATAGGCCCTGGCCCGCGTGCTCCTGTCGCTCAACGGAAACTCGAGCCGGTTCAGAGCCTCCGTATAATTCCCGCTGTTGTAAAAACGCCGGGCATCGGTCAGCGACTTCTGCGCCGATTTGGGCCGGGCAGTCAGGTAAACCGCGGCTCCAGCAATGAGAACGACGACACCGACCACGGCGGCGAGGGTCAACAATCGTTTCCTCCGGCGACGCGCAAATTCGTTCGCCGGCATCGGCGTCGCATGGACGTCGCTCTGGCCGGGGAACTGCGGCAGTTCCTCCCTGACCAGACCCTCGTTCTCCTTGCGCCGAAATCGTGACATTCGTCCCGACTTTCAGCGTAGCGGATCAAAACACGCCCCGGCACTCGCGAGCGAGGCGAGGAAAGTTTTGCTGCGTTCTAAGCCCGCCCGGTGGGTGGCAGCGTCGGGTTCTTCGCGGTGCAGTTCGGAATATGCTTTTGCCGCGGCCGTGATGTGCCGCTTTGCCGATTGACACCGCCCCAACGCGGCCTCCGCGAACGCCGTCGCTTCGTCCGTCCGGGCAAGATACCATTTCACGGTCCGGTTGACCGGATCGGCCTTGTAAAACGCCTGCTCGCCGGCGCGGATCTGGTCCAGATCTGTAAGCGCCTCGGTGTAGCGATGTGCTCCCACCAGAGTTTGCGCACGCCCGAGCAGCGCGATAGAACGCCCCCGAACAAGCCGGAAATTCTTCGGATCGGATCGGAGATACGAGTCTCGTATGCTCACCGCTTGATCGTGGAGAGCCTTGGCTTCGTCGAAGCGTCCTTCCCGCGTGAGCAGTTCACCGATCTTCGTCAGTGTCAAGGAGTACACGTCCCGCCATTTGGGTTGTTGGATTCCATTCAACTCGCGTGCCCGGGTCAATGCCGCCATCGCCGCCGAAGGATCGCCGCTTTCGGCCAACATGGTGCCCGTGTAATTCAACGCGTGAATGAGGTACAGACAATACAGTTCATTCTCCGGGTGCGCCTGGTGCAAGCCTTCGGCGATTTGCAGCGCACGGCCAAATGTCTTTAGCGAGCCCGCGGGATCGCCCATGTTCTCCCAACTCGGGTAGCCTTGCAACGATCCCAAAGAGAAAAGTACATCCAGAAGTTCCGTCTGCAACTCTGCATCACCAGGGGATTCCTCGAGCAATTTGCTTAAGTACTGGGCGCTGCGGATACGCAACTCGTAAGCAGGCCGCAATCCCCCCGGTACGTCGTGAACCTTCGCGGCCAGACCGTTCAGCACAGGGCCTGCAAAAGATCGCAACGTCGCGGTCCGCTCGCGGCGCGCCCGTTCGCCTCGCGCGATCAGCAGAACGGCAGCGGCGACCATGGCCAATGCCAGCGAGACAACGGCGAGAGTCCTTCTGCCCCGGCGCAAAAACAGCGCTGAGCGGTATAAGGGCGCGCCTCCCCGAGCCGACACCGGACGAATCGCAAGATACCGTTCGAGGTCCCGGCGAAGTTCGCTCACGCACGAGTAGCGGCCGTCGGGGTCTTCGCGGCAGCATTGCTCGACGATGCCCCGAAGGTCCGGGCGAACAACCCGCACAGCCGCGCGCGCTAACTCGTCGAGGATTCGGCCCAGCGAATAGATGTCCGAAGCGATACTGATCGGAGCGTCACCCGATAACTGCTCGGGGCTCGCGTACTCAGGTGTCAAATGGTGGCGGTGGGTCCGAAGGTTGTCGTCCGAATTCAGTATCTGAGAAACGCCAAAGTCGATCAACACCGGATTTCCGGAGCCATCAACCAATATGTTCCCCGGCTTCAAATCCTGGTGGACCACCAGCCTGGAGTGCGCAAACGAAACCGCATCGCAAACGTGAAGAAACAGTTCCGCGATGCCCCGATCCGACAGGCCGCGCTCCCGGCAGTACTGGTGGATGTGGGTGCCTTCGACATACTCCATGACGATATAAGCAATCCCGTCCGGAGTAACGCCGGCGTCAAGAATGCGCGCAATGTTCGGATGTTCCAGACGTCCGAGTAGGCGCCATTCGCAGCCGAAGTCGACCTCGGTGCTACGCTGCCACAGCAGTTTGATGGCGACCCTCTTTTCGAACAGCCGGTCGGCGCGGCACCCCAGGTAAACCGACGACATACCGCCTTCCCCGATGCTCGCCGTAACCTCGTAAGCGCCGAACTTCTTTCCGATGGGATTCGCTTCTGGAAAAATGTCTTCGGCCCAAGGCTGGCGAACGACAGGCCGCAGCAAAAGTTCATCGAGTTCCTCAGGGGACACGCGACCCCCCGGAACCCGGCTTCGAGAGGCGGTTTCGCAACCACGCGCGGGCCGCGGCCCAATCCGCCTGAACCGTTGTTAGCGAAACGCCGATCGCTGCCGCCGTCTCGGGTTCCGTGAATCCAGCGAAGAACCGCATATCGACCACGCGGGCTGCCCGAGGATTTTCAATTTCGAGTTCTTCAAGCAGCAATCCGACAACTAGCGAGCCTTCCAGGTCGCGATCGGTGGTCAGTTGTTCTGGGTCGCTTTCATTACGGACTTGCCTGCCCCCTCGCTTAGCGCTCATCTTCGCCCGGGCGTGATCCACCAGCATGAACCGCATCTTGCGGGCTGCGATGGCCATGAATTCGGTGGGGGCAGATGCTTCGTGCCACGCATGCTCCATCAGGTAAATGACAACCTCATGGGCCAGCGCTGTGGGCGCAAGCGTAATAGACCGGGATTCTCGGCGCAGCAATATGCGGGCTAGCCGTCGCAAATCCGAGTAGATACCACGTACCTGCTCGCTTCGGTCCGCTTCGCGAACAACAGAGACGGCCTCTTCGTTTAGCGACACCACAAATGTGAAATGGAGCACGTCGGCTACCAACAATTGAGCCTCCCTGCCGAGTGTTTCTCGCCGACTTTACGCTAAATACAGTAGAAGCCGCCAACTCGCCACCATGCGCCTTGGGTTGTAGTGCGCAGGTTGACTCTGTAATGTGTCAAATGGCGGAACCGACACACGTGCGTACGACTGACATGCGTAGCACCGATCAAAGCCTCGAAAGCGCACCGATGAACCGGTCCTCGTTCCTGCGATGCCCGAAGGGCGTTACGCTCGAACTCAAGCGAAAAAATGCGATCTACATGTACTACGCAGCGCTGATCACCGATCAACCCGGGCTGCCTGACTTGCTCGACCAACTTCGCCGAGCAGATGCTACGTCCGAGGCCGAGTTGTACGCCCATCTGCGTGCCTGTCGAGAGTGCCTTTCATAACATCAGGTTCAGAAATCATACCTTCAGGTCCGTAGTTCCAGCAGAAGCCCCCTGGAACGGTATATGATTTGGGCATGCGCGTACGCAACTTAGCGATAGCTTTGATTTGTTTCGTGCTCGTGTGCTCGCTCCTCGCTTTTGCACAGGCAGCTAAGGCACCGGGCAAACTAGTCTTCTCGGCCAAAAACGGGAATGTCACCTTCGATCACGCAACGCACGTGAAAGCCGCAAAGGGCGACTGCAAAGTATGCCACGACAAGCTGTTCAAGCAGGACGCCAAGGCCCCGCTGAATTTCAAAGCGGGTATGCACAAGCCGGCCGAAGCAGCCAAAACCTCTTGCGGCGCCTGTCATACCCCGGGCGGGACGTCGTTCGAGACCAAAGGAAACTGCACCAAGTGCCACGTCAAGGCGGCCGCCAAAGGCTGACCCGGGCGGTGTACTGAACCAAGCTGTGCCGGGCGGGCGCTTTCAGCAGATAGAGCATCCAATGCGACACTGGGAACAGATACTATGTTCCATGCCGAAGCGCTCCGCTTCAGCGTCCACGCGCTGCGAGCGAACAAGGTTCGAACCTTCCTGACCGCCCTGGGCCTTGTTATCGGAAACGCTTCAGTCATCCTCGTCGTCACCATCTCCATTACCAGCCGCGAGTACATTCTGGACCAGATCCGGGCGATCGGATCGAACATGATCTACGCCCAGTACGAAGCCGGCACCAACACCACCGCAAAGGTGGAAGCCGATTATGTGAATCTCAGCGATTTGGACGCGGTGCGCCGGCAACTCAGAGAACGGATTGTCGCTGCTACCGGCGTCATGGTCAACTACGATCGAATCCGGGTGAATGGGCGGGACGAGGATATCGCCGTTGTCGGATCCGACGAGTATTACGCGAGTGTCCGAAATCTGGTGCTTCTTTCCGGACGGTTCATCAGCCCCAGCGATGTCGCCTTGCGCAGCAAAGTCTCGATGCTCACTGAGCGCCTCGCGAAACGGCTATATGGGAGCCAGACGGCGGCGGTCGGCCAGCAGATCAAACTGCACGGGTTGCAGTTCGATGTCATAGGAACGTTCAAGGAGAAGACGGAAAGTTTCGGACTCTCCGAGTTGTCGGCGGAAACCGTCTTCATTCCGATTACCGTCATGCGTTACTTTGTACCGGCGATCCGCGTCGATCCCCTGTATGTTCAGGCGAAGCGCGCGGACGATGTGGAGCCGTTGACGGTGGAGGTGAAGAACATCCTCGAGAGCCGCCACCGCCCGGGTGCCCGGTACAAAGCCGAGAACCTGTCCGCGATTCTCGACGCCGCCCAGAAAATCTCGCTGATTCTGACCGTCGTTCTGCTGCTGGTCTCGGCGATCGCGCTCATCATCTCTGGAATCGGCATTATGAACATCATGCTGGTTACCGTTACTGAGCGCACGCGAGAAGTCGGGTTACGGATGGCGGTGGGAGCGGCTCGCCGGGATGTCCTCGAACAGTTCCTCGCCGAAGCCGTGATCATTAGTGTGGCCGGCGGCGCGATCGGAATTTCCATCGGCGTCGCAATTCCGCTGACGATCGAGTTCCTGTTTCCCGATGTGCACATTCCTGTTTCCCTCTGGTCCATCGTCATCGCATTCACCGTCTCCCTGCTGGTTGGCCTGATCTTCGGAATCGTTCCGGCCAATCGGGCCGCCCGACTGAACCCAACCGAAGCTCTGCGTTATGAGTAACAGCCAATGAGAAGATTCGTACTCTTTCTACTCGTTCCGGCGTTGATGCACGCCGAAGTCTACACGCTTTCATTGCGGGATGCGATCGCCCGCGCGCTGCACGACGGTCCCGATATGGTGCTGGCGCGGCTCGACCTGGTGAAGGCGCAGTTGGCGGTGAAGGTCGCGCGCGACCCGTTCGTCCCCAAGGTCTACGGGGGCAGCGGTGCCGCCTGGACTTCGGGCTACCCGGCGAGCATCAATGGCGACCCACCCTCAATCTTCGAAGTGAAGACGGACATGTCGCTGTTCAACCGGCCGCAATCGTACGGTATCGCCCGGGCAAAGGAGAACGCGCGCGGCGCGGAAATCGACCTGTCGCGGCGTCAGGAGGAGATCGTCTACCGGACTGCGGCTCTCTACCTGGATGCGCAGCAGGCCGCTCAAGCCGCCGAGGTCGTGCGCAAGCAGGTGCAGAACCTGGAGAGCGTCGAACGAACCATCCGCGCTCGCATCGCGGAGCAGCGGGAACTCGAGATCACCGGTAAGCGCGCTGCGCTGAACGTCGCTAAGGCTAAACAGCGCGTGGAAGCCATCGAGGCGGACCAGGAGACGGCCGAACGAAATCTCGCGATCGTCCTCGGCTACACGATCGACGACCGGGTCCGCGCCAATCCTGACGAGCGGGTCACATTGGCTGACATTCCCGAATCCGAGGACGCCGCCACCGAGCAGGCCATGTCGAATAGCAAGGAAATCCGGCTGCTGGAGTCGCGCATGCAGGAAAAGAGCCTCGAGATCAAGAGCTACAAGTCCGCTCGCCTGCCGCAAGTCGGACTGGTGGCGCAATACAACCTGCTGGCGGAGTACAACTTCCAGGATTTCTTCCCCAAGTTCCAGCGGAATAACGGACAGTTGGGCGCCTTCGTCGTCGTGCCCCTGCTGGTGGGTTCTGCCGCGCGCGCCTATGTCTCTCAAAGCGAAGCCGACTTGGCCAAGCTCCGGGCCCAGGTTGCGCAGACCCGTGGACGCATCTCGGTGGACACGCGAAAGAGTTTCCTTCAGATGCGGCGCGCAGAGACCGCGCGTGACGTCGCACGCATGGATCTGGATGTCGCGAGGGAACAACTGACGATTCTGCTGGCCCAGTACCAGGAAGGGCGGGCGCCGCTAACGGATCTCGAGCAGGCGCGATTCCAGGAGAACGAGAAATGGATCGCGTTCTACGACGCGCAGAACAATCTGGAACGCGCCAAACTGGAGCTTCTGCGCCAGACCGGCACGCTGGTGGCGGGGCTCCAGTAATCATCGCAGCGCGTCGACGAACTTCTGCGGCTCAGGAACGCTGACCAGCAGCGAATACCCGGCTGTCGTCGGGACATATGCGACTCGGGATGGATCGGTCACGAACGCCAGCGCTTTCTCGCCGTTGTTCAGCCTGAACCACCCCGACTGGTACCCCGGCAGCCCAATCCCATTTGTGCGCAGGGAGAATCCGTACTCTGAATCGCGCTTGAGATCCAGTGTGCGCGCGCCGGCTATCAGCAGTTCGTTCCTCGGGATCGTTCGACCGTAAATATCGCCGCGGATTTGAATCCCGTCGTTGGAAACGATGAAGCGTGCGTGTCTTGAAGAGTAGGCGGCGTAGCCGAGCAGTGCCGCTACCGCTGCAAGAAGCAGCGCCGTGGGCACTAGCATGTACCAAACGCTGGAACTCCCTGCCGCAATCGGAAACGTATGACTCATCACAACACGATCATCTTACGGCGTTCCTGTATCGAAGGACAGTAATATCCGAAACCCCGGTTCGCCATTAACGGAAAATCGGCGTTCGTCCACTACCCGAGCCCGGCACAGATCAACGTTCAGGCCCCGGCGGATACGACGACCGGCACCGTATTGGTGACGGTCGTAACCTCGGCTGGCACGACGAGGGTCGCGACAACCATGGAAGCCTTAATGCCCGTCCTGTTCGCGGACTCGCTCGACGCCCTGGCTGTCCGGAGAACCTCACCCGTGACGCCCCGGGTTGGTGTTTCCCGCGCTTATCCGATTGTCACAACTCCCACGGTGACCATCGGTGGCGTCGCGGCGGAAGTTTCCTAACTGTGCACTCGTAGGCGCAGGACGGTACAAGATCAACGTGACGGTGCCGTCCACTCTCCAGACAACGCTTCCGAAAATTGTGACGGACTAGCTAGGTGGTCCGTTCTCTCGATTACCTCAGCCGGCCATCCGGCGCCACGCCTGCTGCGCGGTGGTCCGCACCTTCCGGTTATCGCTCTTCAGCTTGGGATAAATCGCGTCCGCCGCGTCGGACGTGCCGATTTTCGCCAGACCAATAATGCCCGCGCACTGCACGTGCTCCTCCGGCATACCGAGCGCCGTTTTGTACACGGAGATCGCATCGGCCGTGTTGCCCTCGCGTGCCATCGCATCCGCGAACCGAAGCACACTATCGAGATGCTCCGAGCGCTGAAAACCGGAGTATGTGTTAGGCGCGGGAAATCGCGGCGCCGGTGTGGCTTTCACGCCTATGCGGGCATAAGCGCGCATTGCCGCCAGGACGATGGTCTTATCGCTCGAGGAAATTTCGCGGGCCACAAGTGCCACGGCCTCCGGCGCGCGACGGTGCCCGAGCGCCGCCAGTAGACGAGGTTTGAACTCCGGTGCCGCTGAGCCGTAAGCAGTCAGGATGGCCTCGCTCGACGCCTTGCCCGGGATACGTTCCAAAGCGAAGATTGCTTCCTCGCGCAACTCGGGCGAGTGGAGATGTGCCGCGATCGACGGCACCGCATCCTCGCCGGCGATGTTCGACAACAACCGCAGGGCATGCACACGTCCGGCCGTTGGTGCGCTATCGGCCACCACCAACAATTGCTTCACGATATCCGCGCCGTTCGCCGACGCCGGATCCTTTCCCACCGAGTGCACCATGGTGGTCATGGCCTCGGCCGCCGCACGAGCAACACCGGGATTGCTGCCTCCCGCTAGTTTCCCCAAGTCGACGAGTGCGGAAGGCGGCGCCTCACCCGCTTGCCTCCACATCGCAAACCGCTCGTCCGCGTTGTCGCTTCGAATCGCAGCCAGAAATTTCTGTTCGTCGATCATCGGCCGTCTCCCCTACAGACTCCACGGTCCGCGCCCCGGCCTGCTCAGCAGACGGTTCGCTTCATCGTCGTTTCGAAACCGTTCGTTCACCGGATCCCACTCGAGTTTCCGCTGGAGTTGGAACGCGACGTTCCCCAGCACGCACAGCGAGGCCACACGGTGCCCCGCCTCAATGTGCATCACCGGTTTTTCGCGCGATCGGATGCAGTCCTCGAAATTCGCGCTATGCCCGGGGCTGCGGAAGACATCGCTGTGGCGGCACTCTTCCGAATAGTCAATCGCTTTCTGCTCGGTGCGAGTGGAAGGTCCATCGCCGTATGTCACTGCGATGTTGCCCGAATCGCCCCAATACGTGGCGCCGTAGCGGGCGTCGAGCACCGCCGACGCCGTCCCGGGCTGCGCCCATACGAGCGTCCAGTTCGGATTTTTGAACTCGTAGGTCACCTCCATCGTCACGGCTGCGTCGTACATGCCATCGTGAGGCGGTTCCCCTGTGCATGCGATGCTCACCGGACCGGTGTAGTCCGAATCCATGATCCACGAGGCAATGCTCATGATGTGGGCGCCGCGGTCGCGAATCTGTCCGCCGCCGAAATCGATCAGCCAGCGGAACGAGCCGTGCGTGTGCTTGACGTTGTACGGAAGCCAGCGGGCCGGACCTACCCACATGTCGTAGTCGAGTCCGGGCGGCGGGTCCGAGTCCGGCGTCCAGTCGCCGTCCGGGCTCGCATAGTGCCAGCACGTCACTTTGCGAACGGTGCCGAGTCGGCCGCCTTTGATATAGTTGTGTGCCTGCCAGGCGCCCATTTGTGAACGTCCCTGGCTGCCCACCTGCACTACGCGTCCGTACCGCTCAGCCGCCGTCACCATCGCACGCCCTTCTTCAATGGTGTTGCAGGCGGGCTTCTCCACATAAACGTCTTTGCCGGCCTCGCACGCCATGATCGTCATCAGTGCGTGCCAGTGGTCCGGCGAAGCGATGTAGACAGCATCGACATCCTTGTCCTCGAGCAGCTTTCTGAAATCCTTATAGAGCCGCGGATGTCCCCCGACTCGCGACGCCGCTTCGTCGAGATGCTTCGCGTCCACATCGCACAGCGCCATCGATCGGCCGGGAGGCAGCATGCGTGTGCCGTCACCTCCGAGATTTGAGGGGACCGGGATGTGCTTTGACAGATCCGCTTCGGGACGAAGAAACGTCCGTCCCCGGCCTCCAATTCCGATGTGACCGATATTTAGAATGTCGCTGGGCGCGGGTTCACCTTGGAGCCCGAGAGCGCGAGCCGGAACGATGTGGAACAAGGCCGGGACGGCGGAAACAGCCGCGGCCCTCTTCAGAAAACGGCGGCGTGTACTTGTAGGTTCTGGATGCATGGCTTAGCAGACCTTCGCCTAGCATATTCGAACCGAAGCCCGCCGTGGGGAACAGCAATCAAAGCGGCGGGCGGATTCGCGCAAGTGCCGCACTAGCAGCCTGGGATACGCTCGGGTCTTCGTCGTTCACGAATTTCGCAAGCGCGGCGATCGCATTGCCATCACGCCGGACTCCAATCGAATTGATGACGCCGATCAGCAGATTGCCTTTCACCTTCCCGAGCGCCTCACGCAGCGCGGCATCGGCCCCAGGATCGGGGTTCGGCTCCAGGCCAAACCGCGCGTAGTGCGACAGCCGTTCGTCGGTCAACAGGGCTGCGAGCGCAGGCACGGCTCGACGGTCGCCCGTCACCGCGAGTTTCTGGCACGCCTTTGCCTTCGCGTACTCGGATGCGCCCGGCCCTTTGAGAATCGCAACCAGCTTCGCTGGCGGCAGCGCCATGATCTGAGCCGCGCTCCCGTAAACGGGATCCACCATCGGTTGAATCACTACCGGATTCGCTTGTACCGGTTGAGGAGCCTGTGGTGCGGACTGCTGTTCTGGTTGTCGTTGTTGTGGTGCCATCGGTCCTCCGAGTTACAAGCGCCAGGGTTCCCGCATCGCGCGGGACCGCATCCGGTTTGCCTCTTCGTCGCGCAGGAAATCGTCTTTCGCCGGATCGAACGATAGTGTCCTTCCAAGCTGAAACGCGATGTACGCGGCGTGGAACGTGATGTGGGCCTGCGCCGCCGCGAGCGCGTTCGATCGGGGCTGTTTCCTCGACTTCACACATCGCACGAAGTCCTGCACGTGCCGTTCGGTTGCGAGATTCGCGTCAGCCTGCGCAACGTCGGTCACTTGACCTTTCAAGTTATCGGATACCGCGATGCGGCCGCTGTCCGCGGTCTCCACCCACCCCTCGTCGCCTTCGATCCGAAAATGGCAACTGCCCAGACCGAGAAACCCTTTGTCACGAATCACGAGTTTCACACCGTTCGCGTACCGGCAGCGGATTGTATACGGCGTGATCGATCCCATGCCCTCGGGGGCGTATTCCACGGGCGCTGTCGCATCTAAATCACCCGCCCACGAGCACAGGTCCACCGTGTGCGATCCCCACTCCAAAATCCCGCCGCCGTGAAAATCGAAATACCCGCGCCACCGGCCACGGATGTAATCGGGATGATACGGCCGCCACGGACTCGGACCCAGCCAGCGATCCCAATCCACCACTTGCTTCGGCGGTTCCGGTTCGCCCGGAAGCCAATCGTGCGTGGTGAGCGGCGCCCAGCGTTCGCCCGGTCCGGCTTCGGCATGCAGCGTGTGAACTTTGCCGAGTTTTCCACTGCGGGCCAAGTTGTATGCCTTCTCGAAGTTGATGCCATTGCGCCGCTGAGTACCCGCCTGGTAAATGCGCCCCAGACGTTGGAACGTATCGGCAAGAGCGCGGCTCTGTTCGATGGTCATCGAACACGGCTTTTCGCAATACACGTCTTTGCCGGCCCTAGCGGTTCCGATCGACAGCAGAGTATGCCAGCGGTCGCCGGTCGCGATCAGCACGGCGTCGATGTCCTTGCGCGCCCAGAATTCGTTCTGGTCGCTATACATCGCACAATCGTGGTTGCCGTACCTCTGATCGGCCATGCTCTTGATGGCCTCGCGGCGTTCGTTTCGGACATCGCAGATAGCCAGGAACTGCACATCCGGTTGATTCAGAAAAGCTCGCAGGTCGGCGGTGCCGCGGCTCCCAATCCCCAAGCCCCCGAGCGTTATGCGATCGCTCGGCGCGACTGCACCGCCCCGCCCCAATGCTCGTGCGGGCACGAACGCCGGTGCCGCGAGTCCGGCTGCAGTGGTCGTCAGCAGCCGGCGTCTCGATACTACCTTCCCCATGCGTTGACCTCCGGAAGCGAACAGTATATCGGACCGCGGCGTCCCGAATTACGCCACTGCCCGGTCGGGTGCGGTATCCGCAACGCCCATGCCGCTCAGCCTGACCACCTCGTTCACCAGACGCCGGAGATCGAACGGCTTTTCGAACGCCCGGACCCGGTCGCTGTCGTATGGAAGGTTCGCGGCCCCCGCGGACATGAAGATGATCGGTAATTCTGGATGTGACGTTCGAACACGCCAAGCGAGTTCGTGCCCGGAGATACCCGGCATGGAGATGTCTGTCACAAGCAACCGGATGCGTTCGCTCTCTTCAGCGAAAATGCTTAGAGCCTCGTTTCCCGAACTCGCGATCCGTATTGGAATGCTTGCGCGCTCGAGGATTGTTTGTAGGAGTGTCCGGATCGCCGGCGCATCGTCGACGACGAGGACGAAATTAGTGTGGGATTCCATACAGGATCCAATTCACGCCGGCAGTTCTCATTTGCCGCCCGTAGCTTGAACGCAGTTTCCGGCGGTGTTGAAGTGCGAAAACCGAGCGATTCTGACACTCTGTCCGTTTCGGCCCTCGTACAACTACGTTCCTTCGTTTCTTGTCGTGCCAGATGCGCGGTGCATCCGGAAGATATAGCAATGTGAACCGGCGGGTTCCGAATTCTCATGAATCGCCCGTGGACCTGCGAATTTTCGCCTCTGACCCCGCCAGTTCGATACGATGACGGTAATGGCGTCTGCTTCACTCAATCGCGACGAACTCCAGCAGATCGTTGCCGGCACCATTGCCGGATTACCTGCCGTCCGCAAGGTTCTGCTGCTTCACCCGGATTACTCTCGTCACGACTTCAGTTCCACTATCGTGCCGATGATCTACGACGCCCTCTGCGATCGCGGCCTCGAGCGTCTCGACACCTTGAATGCCCCAGGTACGCACCGACCCATGTCGCAACAGGAGATCGAGCGCAAAATCGGGCTGTCGAAAGCAACCTACCCGAAACTCGGCTCGCTGTTGAACCACGAGTTCGACAATCCTCTGGCGCTGATGGAGGCCGGAATCATCCCCGCCGATTTTGTCGCTGAACAGACCAAGGGTCACCTGCGCGTGCCGCTCACGATTACCGTCAACCGCCTGATACAAGCAGGCTACGACGCAATCATCGCAGTCAGCGGCACAGTGCCGCACGAAGCGATCGGCTATTCCGGCGGAACGAAGATATTTTTCCCGGGAATCTCCGGTCCCGAGGTCATCGGCCTGCTCCATTGGGCCGCCGTCCTGATCGGCATTCCGCAGATCATCGGCACACTCGAAAACGCGGCCCGCGACGTCGTGAACTACGGGGCCCGCATGATCTTCGATCTAGTCGAGGGCACCCCGGTGGTTTCGTTCGACATGGTCTATAGCGAGAACGAGCGGCACCAGGTGGTGCCGAACGGACTCTTCACCGGCATCGGGTTCGAAGGTTTTCGAACGGCCCTCGAGCAGGCGGCTGAACTCTCGTCCCGCACCCACTTCGTCTATGTCGATCGGGAGATCGACGTCGCGGTACAGCAGATCCCGGAAATGTACGACGAGATCTGGACCGCGGGCAAGGGGTCGTACAAACTCCAGCGCCCGGGCGTCATCTCCGAAGGTGGCGAAGTCATTCTGTACGCCCCGCACATACACTGCTTTCACTCAAAGCCGCAGATGGACACGGAGATTCGCGAGATCGGCTACCATGGCCGCGATTACGTCATCGACTACTGCAATCGGAATCCAGCTTTCAACAAGAATGTTGCTTCACACGTGATCAACGTTCGAGGTCTGGGCCGCTTCATGGACGCCGTCGAAGATTTCCCGTTTCGTGTCACCCTCGCTACCCAGATTCCAGAGCAAGAGTGCCGGGCCGTAGGACTCGGATACCGCGACCCGCGCTCGATCCGGCCGGAGGATTTTCAAGGCAAAGGCAGGATTTGGATCGCCGAGGGCGGCCAATGGCTCTATTCGCGACGAAGCGTCCAGCAGACCGTCTGGGCGGCCGATTAAGATCGCCGTTCAATCGCTCATCAAAGTAGTGAAACTCATGGCATCGAGCGTAATCTGCGCTTGACCGTCCACCACGGGAATGCGGTCGCCCTCCTGCATGCCGCGGCGGCTATCCGTAACACGCACTCGCAGCGACTTCACGCCCGCAGGCAGACCCTTCAGCGTCGCCCCGCGGCTTCCGCCGTTGTTCACGATATGGACAGCGTAAGCGCCGTTCGCGATGTCGCCGAAGGCGGCGCAGGTGATCCCGGCGCGGTCGGATTTCACCGGCAACGCGAATGCGCCCTGCGGCGTACTCGCGAGTTGCCTGAGATTCCAATAACGCTGCGTCGGGCGCACCGGACCGTTGTCGCCAAAAGCGCCTCCGCCCGCGACAATCGAGTAGTCCGACGTCAGTTGCCATTGCAGGATCGACTTCGGTTGGGCGATTGCCAGAATTCGCGTGTAGAGATTAATTTCGTATAACGCGAACGACTGCTCGAGCAGTATTTGCGGATATCGCCATGCCGCGGCATCAGTGCTTCCTTCGGCCACCAGCAGCGGCACATTCAGCCGGCGCGCCGCATCGTGCCACTGAGCGAGAATCGCATCGGTGCATCCGCGCCACGAATGAAATGCCACCGCGCCGACATACTTCACCGCATCGGGATCTTCGAGTGCCATCTTGATGAAGTCGACGGGGTTTGCATCCGACGTGTCCCCGAGCACCAACTTCGTGGCCAATCCCCTGGCTGCGAGATCGGGGCCGAGTGTCCGAATCAGGAGCGCATGCTCGCGCGGGGTCTGCCGCACGTTGATGCCGAGGTCCGATTCGTTGAACGAGAACATCGCCGCCTCGACGCCGTATTTCTCCTTGAGATGAATCAGGTAGCCGGCCAGCGAAACCCGAATCCGGTCCATCTTAGCCGGATTCAAAGGATTGCCTCGCGGCCCGTCGTCGTCCTGCCGGAATGCCGCGCGCGGATCGCCGAGAATCGCCCAATCCGGCGCCGACCATGCGCTCACGATCACGGGGATTCTCTTTTGAGCGAGCCTTCGCGCCATCTCCATCGCTTCGTGCACCCGCGGATGAACTCTTCCGGCTCGAGCGGCTTCAAGAGGATCCGATGATTCGTCCGGGTCCCAAAGACTCCATGGCAGTTCCACACGCGACCATGCGACTCGCAAGGTTTCCAGATTGTACGCGATAATCGGCGGGTCCGCTTTCGGGTTCTGTATCCGGAAGTTGCCGCCGAGGCCGTCGAAGGCCTGCCCGGGACGCGCCGCATCCATTGTGATCACCACCGGGCTCTTGTCGAGGTCGCCCGCCGTGCGCAGAGTGAACGTATTCCTTGCGCTTTGCCCGGCCGCCGTCTCGCCCGTGAGGACGCTGACGTAAACCTGCAGATCGTAGCTGCCTTCCCTCCGGTCGTCGCGAATGATCACCTCGGCCGGTTGCGCAAACGAAACCTCCAGCCTGTGTTTCGAGCCCAGGAACCGTACGCCCGATGCGACCTCGCGCAGGTATTCATTCTGTTCCGCGACACCCGGCAGCAGCGATAACACAGTCGAGAAAGCTGGCGGCTTCGGATCGATCAACTGAACGGTACCGGCCGAGTATACCGATGCCGGAAGTGACAGACAATAGTAGGCGCCGGCGATCTTTGCTTCTTTCGGCGATGTGAACTCGACGTCCACCTTCGCAGTCCCCGGACCTGTGTCTTCGATCACCTCCGAGGCCAACATCGTCCAATCGGCGCCCAACCGGCGAAGTTCTCGCGCCGGCCGCAACTGCGATTTCACCGATTCAATCTTCCCTGTGCGCGTATATGTGCTCGTCTGCCGCTCCTTGTCGGTGCGGGTCACTCCCGTCCAGTCCGGTTGCACGACACACAGTCCGGTACTGAACTCGTGAAGATACCCGTCGACGCGGATACCGGTCAGATTGCCCCACGCCATGGTTTCCGGTTGGGCGCAGAGAATCGGCGAACTGCAACATGCCAGAACGGCAATCAAAAGAAAGCGGCCGCGATGGATCACGGATGAAAAGGTCCTTTGCTTCGATATGAACCCCACTTATATCACACGGCTCCCCCAACACCAGGAAACAAGCAGTGCCGCCGGACAGTACAGTCGTTCGGATTGACCCGGTATCCACCTATCGTTTGGCTAACGTATCGTTCGCAGCATCACAGATCACCGGAAGGGCGAAACCTCGAGGCGACGAAAGATAAATCAGGCCTACCGATTGGACGGTTGGGAGTATAATCACCCGAAGGCCGAAAGGCCATTTCGAAACCTGGGTAGGCAAGCTTTCAATCTGGACTACCCGAGAAAGGTGCATTATGCGAGTGGGAGTACTGCAAGTTCTGGCCGTTGTGCTCGCGGCTGGACTGGCCGGTTCTGCAACAGCGCAGACCTTCGGCGGACTTACTGGGCAAGTCGTCGATACAACCGGAGCCGCAATCACCGGCGTCAGCGTAACTATCCGGAACCTGGACACGAATGCGGTCCGTTCCGCAAACAGCAACGAATCCGGCGTCTATGCTCTGCCTTCGTTAGTGCCGGGCGCTTACAGCATCAAAGTAGAGAAAGCCGGTTTCAAAACCACCACAGTAAACCGCGTTGAAATTCAGGTTCAGCAAACGGCCCGGCTGGATTTCACTCTTGCCATCGGACAGATCAGCGAATCGGTGGAGGTCGTAGCGTCTTCCACTCTTCTGCAGACCGAGAACTCCACGGTGGGAACCGTGATCGAGAATCGCAGGATTGTCGAGTTGCCGCTAAACGGGCGCAACTACCTGCAACTAGTCTCGCTTTCCCCGAATGTCACCACCGCTTCGCCATCTGCAGGCCAGGCGGGCTCCCGTCAGGGCGGCGACCGGGCCAGCCAGTCCATCGCTGTGGCTGGACAGAGGGTGATGTTCAACCACTTCACACTCGATGGCGTGGAGAACACCGACCCGAACTTCAACACGTACGTCATTCTTCCCTCCATCGACGCGTTGCAGGAATACAAGATTCAGACGGGCGTGTATCCGGCCGAGTTCGGACGTGAAGCCACTCAGATCAACGTCATGACTAAATCGGGCGGAAATCAGTTTCACGGTACGCTGTTCGAGTTTCTGCGGAACGACGTGCTCGACGCGAAAAACTACGCGTTCACCACCGCCCGGCCACCCAAAGATCCGTTCAAGTGGAACCAGTACGGTTTCACGTTTGGCGGACCGGTGCTGATACCGAAACTCTTTAATGGGCATGACAAGTTGTTCTTCATGGGCAACTATGAGGCTTTCCGCCAGCGACGCTCCGTGCAATCCGTGTACACGGTGCCGACCGCGGCAATGCAGGGTGGCGACTTTTCGGGAATTGCAAACACCATCTACGATCCGTCAACCCGCGTGATGGGAGCGGACGGCACTGTGACTGCGAGTCCGTTCCCCGGCAATTCCATCCCCAAGGCCCGCTTCGATCCGGTTTCGGTGAAACTCCTCGAGTTCTACCCGGTCGCGAACCTCGCCACACCGAAAATCTCGAACAACTTCCAGGAATCCCAAGGACGCCCGCTGAACAAAGATCAGTTCGTCCTCCGAATGGATTATGTCGAGTCTCCGAAGTCGTCATGGTTCGGGCGGTACAGTTGGGGCGACGAGAACCAGCTGAACGAAGGCTTGCGTCTGGACGGCGTCAAGGTCCTGACCAATGTCGAGCAGTACATGGGGTCGAACACCCGCGTGCTGTCTCCATCCCTCGTTACCGAGACCCGTTTCGGCTACACGCGCTTCTACAACTCGATCGGACGATTGCTGGCCTTCCAGCGGAACGTCGTTTCCGAACTAGCCATCCCTGGTTTGAATCCCGGCGACCCAGTGGTTTGGGGCATTCCGAACGTCACGCTCGTGAACTACAGCAGCATCGGCGACGACACAGAGGGTCCGTACGAGAACAAGAACAATTCGCTGCAATTCCTCAACAACACGTCGTGGACGCGTGGGCGCCATTCATTTCGCTGGGGCGGCGAGATACGCCGCGAGCAGTACAACCAGGTCGGGAACCAGTTTGCCCGCGGGCAGTGGACTTTCGATCTGCAGGCCACTCAAAATCCGCTCAACAAAAGCGGTGGCGACTCGTTTGCCGGATTCCTGCTGGGACAGTTGTATCAGGCCGAAGCCGCGGTTTCTATCGCCGACGCGCAATTCCGTTCGAGCAGTTTCGCTCTGTACTTCGACGACACGTACAAGGTCACTTCCAAACTGACCCTGTCGCTCGGACTTCGTTATGAGAGCACTCCGCCTTGGGAAGATCAGACCGGCAAGTTGTTCTCGGTGTACATCCCTTACATGGACAGCACACCGCATGTCGGCGACCTCAGCCGCTACCCGTCATTCATCCGGCAGGGCAGCGGCACGGACCCCTACTCCGGCGTCGCCATTCGATGGCCGAACATCAATGTGCTCTGGGACGGGAGGCTGGGAAACCGGCTCGTTGCCCGAGATAACAACGATTTTGCTCCACGCATCGGCATCGCCTTCACGCCCAACAATAAATGGGTATTCCGCATGGGGTACGGCGTGTTCTACAACCAGGACACGGGGAACCCGCGCTTCGACTTGGCGCGCAATCTGTCGGGTCGCGTCCGCTTCAATCCTCCGGACCCGAATTTCCCGAGCCTCACCTGGAATAACGCCTTGGCCGGGTTCGCCGGCGCAAATGCGCAGGTTGCAACGCCGTACGCCTTCGCCAACAAGTATGAACGCCGAACACCCTACACGATGGAATATCTGTTTAATGTCCAACGGGAAATGGGTCGAGACTTCTTCCTGGAAGTGGGGTATCTCGGCTCGGTGAGCCATCACCTGGAGTCGTTGCGAGCAGTGAACGAGTCGCTGCCGGGCACGGTCGGGTCCGTCAACAGCCGTGCGCCGTACCCGAATTTCGGCCGCATTCAATTGGTGGACAACGGGGCAAATGGCAACTACAACTCATTGAGCCTCAAGTTGACCAAACGGTACAGCTCCGGAGTGACGCTGCTCGCGTCCTATACGTTCGCGAAATCGATTGACTATTCGAGTGGAATCCGAACGCAGGGAGACGACACGCTGTTCCCGCAGAACAGCTACTGCCTGCAGTGCGACCGCGGACTTTCTTCATTCGACACCCGCCACCGCTTTGTCGCTTCCGGGTTGTGGGACGTGCCGATCGGGAAAGGCAAGCGCGTGAATATCTCGAACCGGGTTCTCGACGCACTCGCGGGCGGCTGGCAGATCGGATCGATCGTGACGTTCCAGAGCGGCTTCCCGATCACTCCGACCATCGGCGGTACCGACCGTTCGGGCACCGGCTCCGCATTCGACCGCCCCAATGCAACGGGCATCAGCCCGTACGTGGACAATCCCACACCTTCGCAATGGTTCAACGTAGCGGCGTTCGCCTTGGCTCCGGCCGGAACACTGGGATCTGCCGGACGGAACTCGATCATCGGGCCTGCATTGCAATCCTGGGACTTCTCGACGCACAAGGACTTCAACATTCGCGAGGACCAGCGGATCGAGTTTCGATGGGAGGCATTCAACGCCGCCAACCATCCCGTCTGGGGCTCGCCTAACTCCAACGCGATCAACAGCGGGTTCGGAACCATCACCGGGACGCGGCTGAATATGCGGCAGATGCAATTGGCTCTGAAGTACGTATTCTGAAGGACGAATCGCACGCTTCAGCGTGGACGCCTGCTGAAGCGTGCTGCTCGGTCAAATCGAACTGGCATTGCCGAGATTGTCGAGGCCCTTCTTCACCGGGGCGGGTGCAACCTTATCCAGGTCGTGGCGTGCTCGCTCGATTCCCTGCTTCAACTCGACCGGGGCCACTGCCGATGCGGCCTGAACGGCACCGACGGTATAAGGAACCCACCGCGATTCAACCATGGCACGCGGCAGCGGACGCGGCATAAACGCCATCATTACCAACGTGATAACCATGGCCGAGAACGCGCCTTGCACGACTCCGAACCCCGCGCCGAGCACCCTGTCCGGCCAGGTCAACTGAGCGCGTCGAATCCATTTTGCGATCTGGTGCTCAACAATGCAGCCAAGTGCCGAGATTCCGACAAAGACACTTAGAAAGGCGGTGGCGTTTGCTGCCGGGCGCGAAGTGATGTACGAACGCAGCCAGAAAGACAGCGGAGTGTAGAACCAGAACGCGCAGCCCAGAGCGACCACAAAGAAAAGAAAGCCGATAGCCGTGCGGCCGAATCCCTTCGCGAATCCCGTGATCACCGACACCGCAAACGCTGCGATCAACAAACTGTCGAACCAGTTCACCGATATCCTCCTCCCTGAACTATACGCACCATCAATCTTGCCGGTTCGAAGGAAACCAGAGTTGCGGAATCGGCCGGTGCCCGGTCACCCCGGGTAACCGTGAAGATAGGCTTCACAACCACCTGATGCGGCACTATCATCAAATGTGGTCCGAGATCTGGTTCAGATCCGCTCTCTCGGAGAATCGAAGCAGGCGGAGAACATTGATTTCCGGCGCTACATCAAAGCCCACCACCATCGGCCCGAGGAGTTTCAGGCGGTTGCGGCCGAAATCGAGCAGCAGTTCAACTGCACCGAATGCGCCAACTGCTGCCGCTACTCCCTCGTGACCGTGAATTCTTCCGAGATCGCCAGAATCGCCGAGTATCTCGGCTGCGACCCGGATGAGGTCGTAAGGCTTTACACGGTTCCCGATCCCGAAGCTCAGACCACCCGATTGCTGGCGAGCAATCCCGGCGGCTGCATCTTTCTGGACGAGAATCTCTGCACGATCTACGACGCTCGTCCCGAAGCCTGCCGCGATTTTCCGCACGTGAGCCTTGGGAATCACACGCTGGGCGGCCGCATGTCCTCGATTTCCCGCTGGGCGTCCTTGTGCCCGATCGTCTACAACGCCCTCGAAGAGTATAAACACGTAGTGGGCTACGATCGCCGGCCGCATCACGCAATTCACTAACGCTTCATTCCCCCCGGTGCGGTAAAACAGAAAAGCGCGTCTGCGTAAAACAGTCGCGCCGAAAGGACAGAGAATGCGGGTTTTGGTCACCGGAGCAAACGGCTGCATCGGCTCATGGGTTGTGAAGCAATTGTTGGAGCGAGGGTTGGACGTCCTGATCTACGACATCGATGCCGACCCACGGCGCTTGAAATTGATCGTCGACTCCTCCTCCCTGGCGAAGGTTCGAATCGTTCAGGGGAGGATCGAGGACACGGCACAGGTGAAGGCGCTGGTAAGGGAAGAATCCATCACGCACATCATGCATTTAGCCGCGGTGCTCATGCCTTTTTGCCAGCAGAACCCGGTGGCCGGCGGGATGGTTAACGTGATCGGCACGTTGAACGTATTCGAAGCTGCGCGCGACGCGGGCCGGCCAGTGCGAATCGTGTACGCGAGTTCATCCGCCGTCTGGGGACCCGAGCACGCCTATGAGGACCGCAAGTTGAACGAGAACGACCCGCTGATGCCGGCCACACACTACGGAGTGTTCAAACAGGCCAACGAGGGCAGCGCTCGAGCGTTCTTTGCCTCCGACGGCATTTCGAGCGTCGGCCTCCGGCCCTGGGCCGTCTACGGCTTTGGCCGCGATTTCGGGTTGACTGCCGACCCGACGCTCGCCATCAAGGCCGTCGCGAGGAGCGAGCCGTACCAAATTCGAATCAGCGGGAACATGGATCTCGAGTACGTCGAAGACGTAGCGGCGATCTTTATCGGTTGTCTGCTCTCGACCGCAGACGGTGCTCATGCGTTCAACATGGCCGGGCATCTGATCGGCATGGACGACTACGTAAGGCTGCTCGACCGCGTGCGCCCCGGCGCCGCGCGACTGATCACGGTAGGCGGAAACCCGGTACCGGTCGCAAATCGCATGGACGACACCCGTCTGCGCACATTCCTCGGCGGCGTAGCTGAAACGCCGCTCGAAGACGGTATACGGAAGACGCTCGAACTGTTTAAACGCCGTCTCTAGCGGGCTCAGGTCACTCCAGGGGTTTTCCAGCGTTAACCGTGAGACGAAAACGTTAACGGAACTGCGCGTGCAAGCCTCCCAGTCTGAGTCGCGCCGGCGAGCGCGACCAGGGAGGATGCATGAACAATACTGTGACGATTGGGCAGGTAACGCTGACTTATGCGGAAATCGCACTGATCGTCGTGGCCGTAGTCGCGGTCGCGGTCGGTTTGTACTTGTATTTCCGGCACGAACACAGGAAACGGCTGCGTAGAAAATACGGGTCTGAGTACGATCGCCTCGTCGCCGAAGGAAATGGCGCGGCAACGGCGGAAGCCGAACTATTGCGGCGCGAAAAGCGGGTCAACAAGTACCATATACGGTCGCTAAAACGCGAGGAACGCGCCAAGTTCGGAAAAGCGTGGCGCGACGCGCAGGCACGCTTTGTAGAAGATCCGCGGCTCGCGGTTGCCGAGGCGGACGAACTTGTTTTGCGCGTGATGCGCGAACGCGGATACCCGATGGGCGACTTCGACCAGAGGGCGGAAGACATTTCCGTGGATCATCCCGAAGTCGTAAGTAATTACCGGACTGCGCATGACATCGCGCTGCGCGATCGAGTGCAGGCGGTAGATACGGAAGATCTTCGGCGTGCGATGGTGCATTACCGCTCGCTGTTTGAGGATCTTCTGGAAGAACGTGTTGTGAATCGAGAGGTAGTACACAAATGACTGTTGAAGACCGACGCTCCGTATCGACATCTGATTTGCTTACCGAACAACGCCGGGATGTGGACGATGATGCCGTGGCTCAAACTTCTGTCGCCGAGGATAAGCCTGTCGCGCTTTTCGCGGGCGATGAGTGCGATGATCTGCGGCACCGGTGGAACGACGTCCAGACCGGGTTCGTCGACGACCCGCGCGCTGCGGTGAAGAAAGCCGATGAATTGGTTGCAACCACAATTCGCCGTTTGACCGAAATATTCGCGGACGAACGATCCCACCTGGAAACACAGTGGGGCCGCGACAATCAGGCCTCCACCGAGGATCTGCGCGTGGCATTCCGCCGCTACCGATCTTTTTTCGACCGCCTGTTATCGATTTAAGGTCCACTGGTATCAGGCGCCGGAGGCGGAATCGCCTCCGGCTTTTTTGTGCCCGCCCGCCGGTCTTCTTCCGCCCCGTAGAAACCTCATAGGCTCACCATGTTACGATGAACTACTACGCAGCATGATTCGTGCCTATCGCGGCATCGTACCGAAAATTGCCGCATCCGCTTACATTGATCCGAGTGCCCAGGTGATTGGCGACGTTGTCGTCGGTGAACGTTCCAGCTTCTGGCCGTGCTCGGTGGCGCGCGGAGACGTGCACTGGATTCGTGTTGGCGATGAAACCAGCATTCAGGACAACTCGGTGCTGCACTGCGACGCGCCCGATTTCCCGTTGACCATCGGTAACCGCGTAACGGTAGGGCATCGGGTGGTTTTGCATGGATGCACCGTGGAAGACGACTGCGTCATCGGAATTGGATCGATCGTCCTGAACGGCGCGCGCGTGGGATCCGGATCGGTGGTCGCCGCAGGCGCCGTTGTTCCCGAAGGCATGCAGATTCCGCCTGGAAGTATGGTGATGGGCATACCCGGTAAGATTCGGCGGGAAATCACGGACGACGAGAAGATCCGGTTCCGCGAGAATGCGCAGCATTACGTGGATGCCTGCCGTATTTACCGGGAGGAGCCCGCTTAACGCACGGCCCGTAGACATCTCAAGACAGAAAATGGAAACAGTACAACTCGACTTTCTCGGAGACCTTCGCCGCACACACAATTGCGGAGAGTTGCGCGCGTCCGATGCAGGGAAGCGCGCCCTATTGATGGGATGGGTGCATCGCCGGCGCGATCTCGGCGGCGTCATCTTCATTCACCTGCGCGACCGTGAGGGCGTCACCCAGTTGGTCTTCCACGAGGATGTCGAGCCGGAGGTTCACGCCAAAGCGGAAATGCTCGGCAGCGAATATGTGCTTGCGGCCGAAGGTCACGTCGAGAAGCGAACTCCGGAAACGATCAACGCGAACATACCGACCGGTGAAGTCGAAATTGTAGTGGACAAATTGTGGATCCTGAACGAATCGCGCACACCGCCCTTCCCTATGGAAGAGGCGGTGGACGTGAAAGAGGATATGCGCCTGAAGTACCGGTATGTCGATCTGCGGCGCCCTCACATGCAGCGCAACCTGATCCTGCGGTCGAAAGTCGCGTTTGCGGTTCGCGAATTGCTCACTTCCATGGGGTTTCTCGAAATCGAAACGCCCTTCATGACCAAGTCCACTCCCGAAGGCGCCCGCGATTTCCTGGTACCCAGCCGCGTGCAGCAGGGCTTGTTTTACGCGCTGCCGCAATCGCCGCAGATCTTCAAGCAGATTCTCATGATCAGCGGCTTCGACAAATATTTCCAGATCGTCCGCTGCTTCCGCGATGAGGATCTGCGTGCGGACCGTCAGTACGAGTTCACGCAAATCGATCTCGAGATGGCCTTTCCGCAGCAGGAAACCATCTTCGGTGTTATCGAACCGCTGATTCAGCGGGTATGCGAGGTGTCCGGCCATCCTGTTCCGCAGCGACCGTTTTTGCAACTGACCTATAACGAGGCGATGCGCAAGTACGGCATCGACAAGCCCGATCTGCGATTGCCCCCCATGACGCCGTTCGAATTCGATTTCCCAGGCTTCAGCACCGGCATGCCGTTCGTCGCTATCCGCATCCCGAAGCTCGGGAAGCCCAGCCGGAAAGAACGTGACGAGTTGAAAGCGTTCGCAGCCGAGCGAAGCTTGATCCTGTTCGACGAGGGCGCGAAGACCGAGGCAATGTACGCCGCGGCCCGCTCCGAAGCGGGTGCCGAGGCGGACGATCTCATCCTCGTCGTCGCGCATACCGGTGCCAAGCGCTCATGGCGTCCAGAAGAAGCGTTCTTCCAGAACTGCGGGCAATTCCGTCTGCACATCGGGCAGAAGTTCGCGGACCGGCACAATCTTCTCGATCCTCAAGATTTCCGATTCCTGTGGGTGGTCGATTTCCCGATGTTCGAATGGGATGAAGAGGAGAACCGCTGGAACGCGGCGCACCATCCATTCACTTCGGTCTACGACGAGGATCTGGAGAAGCTCACTACCGACCCGGCGGCCTGCCGCGCCAAAGCCTACGACCTGGTGTTGAACGGGACGGAACTGGGTTCGGGCTCCATCCGAATCCATCGCCGCGACATCCAGGCGAAGGTCTTCGGGGCGTTGGGGCTCAGCGACGAGGAAGCCGCACGGAAATTCGGGTTCCTGCTCGAAGCACTGGAGTTCGGAGCACCCCCGCACGGCGGTATTGCGCTCGGTCTCGATCGGCTGGTGATGATCATGGCGGGCGAGAACTCGATCCGAGAAGTCATACCTTTCCCCAAGACGGCGAAGGGCACGGATCTAATGTCGGACGCCCCGTCGCCGGTTCCCGATCGAAGTCTCAAAGAGCTCGGAATTCGTGTGGTGGCCGGCCCGAAAAGCTGATTCGGGCCAGCCCGTTTCTTTACGGCCGCTGGATCACTTGCAAATGGAAAACCGCCTGTGCGTGCGTAAGAATGTGATTCAGCGTGAGTTCGCGGTACGAATCGACGTTCGTTACTTCCTGTCCTGCATCTGGATCTGGTTCCGGACCGCGAATGAACTCGAGGACGATGTAGCCGCTTTCTGGACAGGACACGGATGCGCCTCCTCCGAAGCTTTGACGCGCTGGAGAGCCACTTGGTTCAAACTTCTATTGAATTTCTCCCAGCGGAGTTAAACAACTTACCATTGCGGCCACCTGAGCTCCGTTCCAGCGCTTAATAAGAGATGCGATTCCCGGGCATGAATTTCAACAAACGGTGGAAAATGCACTCGAATTATCGCGCACGTTTCGCCCCGCATATGTCACTCATCTATCAATACTGCTAAGCTGACTAGCTGAAACGGTGCTATGCGTATAACCAGCATTCGGTCCCACCTGCTTTCTTATCCTCTTCCTGAAGCCCTGAAGCTTTCCTACCACGGCGGAGAACGCACGATTCTGAAGCGCGATGCGATGTTGATTCGCGTGGAGACCGCGTCGGGCCTTATCGGATATGCACCGGGTCAAGGCAGCGCCAAGGCGAAGCGCATCATCGACGAGATCGTAGCGCCTTTTCTCGCCGGACGAACACTCGCCGACCCCGATGCGCTGCGCGTTCAGTTCATGAATTCGGCCGGACGCGACCCTGAGATCGCCAAAGCCTACTGTTCCGTCGAAATCGCCCTGTACGATGCGCTCGGCAAAGGCTTGAACCTGCCCGTATCGGAACTGATCGGAGGACGCGTTCGCGACCGTATCCATCTCTATGGCTCCGCCGGGATGTATATGCCGCCCGATAAGTACGCAGCTGAAGCCGCCGCGATAGAGCAACTCGGGTTTCGAGCGTACAAGATGCGTTCCGGCATGGGACCGGAACAGGACATCGAAATGCTGCGACAGGTGCGCAATTCCGTAGGACCCGACTTCGACCTCATGGTGGATGCCCACACATGGTGGCGCATGGGCGATCGAAACTATCTTCACGCCACTGTGGACCGCATCGCGGAACAGATGGCCGAGTATCGTATCGCGTGGCTCGAAGAACCGCTGCCGCCCGACGATCATGAAGCGTACCGAAGATTGAAGCAACTCGACCTGGTTCCGATCGCGAGCGGCGAACATGAACCGAGCGAGATGACTTTCCTGGACCTGATCGTCACCGAGAGCGTCGATTACATCCAGATGGATATTGTCTGTCAGGGCGGCTATCCTACGGCACGCCGCATCCTGCCCGCGGTCGCCAGCCAGGCATTGCGGTTCGCGTTCCACAGTTGGGGCACGGCGCTCGAAGTGATCGCGGCAGCGCACCTGGGAATCTGCTGGTCGGAGAACGTCATCGAGTGGCTGGAACATCCCTGCTACTCATCGCCTTCGAAAGCGGGGATGTACCCCTTCCCGCTGGCCGCCGAGATCCTCACCGAACCGCTCACGATCGACCACGGCGACCTGATCGTATCCAAGCAGCCCGGGCTCGGCGTCGACATCGACGAGAGCGTGATCGAACGCTACCCGTGGATTCCCGGCCCCTGGTCGTATTTCGAATTGGTCGAGCCGCGCGAAACGTGGTCGGTCACATCGGACCATAGCGAGAAATGGTCCGGCGAAAGCAAGCCTTCCCTCGGCTAGATTCCCGTAAGCGGGTCAGCGGCCGTTCTTCAACAGATTGATCGTGCCGCGGCAGGCTGCGGCTCCGCATGCGCAGGGGACCTTTTCGACATCGGGCGCGAAGTGATAATCGACAGTCAACTCCTCGCCTTTTTTGATTGGCCGCAAAGAGTAGTACACGATGTGGCCTTTGACGATGCGCGAGATCAGGTTCGGCTCGCAAGAGTGGTTGATAAACTCCGCGCCGCTCCCGCCGACGGAACCGTCGATCGTCCAGTATTTGTCGAGCGTGAAGAGATAGTTGAACTCGCGCGTGTCCGATCGCCGTTTGGTCTCGCGGCGGCTGATGCGCTCGCCGATGTACTCAATGACCTTGCGATTTTTGGGAATGTCCTCGCCTGCATAGACGCCCCATCGGTGTATTTTGGATGTGGCTAGACGCAGCTTGAACGAGCAGTACTCGGGGTTAATAGATGGTTCCTGGGGCATGAAGGAAACGCAGCGGTGACCCGCTCTTCTGAAGATTAGCAGATCGTCCGCGGCGGGAATACAGTTTCGGTTGATTTCTTACAAGTGCTCGGCGTGCACTGCGGATGCAATCTCGGCGGGCTGATCTGCAGAGACCAATTTTCGGAAATCGTCCACCCAGTAGTCCGGTTCCCAACGGGCCAGGTCCTCGCGCTTGCCGTATCCATAGGTCACCGCAGCGGTCTTGACGCCTGCCCGCTTGCCGGCTTCCATGTCTGCCGCCGAGTCTCCTACGAACAGGCAATCCTCCACTTTCGCCCCCAGGCCTTCCAATGCGCGAAAGATCACATCGGGCTCCGGCTTGGCCGGGAACCCATCCGTGCCTTGCACGTGGTCGAAGAAAGGCAACAGGCCGAAGAGTTCGAGCACGATCCGAGTTGTTGGCGTACCTTTGGTGGTCGCGCTCGACTTCCTCCCTGGAAGTGCCGCGAGCGTCTCGAGCACTCCCGGATAGATCTTGGTCATCGAATGTCCGCGGGCCGCATACACGCGTCGGTACTCGACGATCAAGGGCTCGATTTCCGCCGCCGGGAATTGCAGGTCCCGAAACAGATCGAGCAAATGGCGGCCTATGTAGCCCCGCAGGAACTCGAACTCTACGTCCTTGCGGTGCGTAGATGCGAGAACACTCTGGACGGCCCCGCATATATCGTATGCGGAGTCGACCAGAGTGCCATCGATGTCGAACAGATAGACCGGGAACGCCGGAACGCGCCCGTTTGCGGATTCACTCACGCCGGCTGTGGACGCTCCCCACCCAGCATGCCCGGAACGCGATTGCCGCCTTCGGGGCGAATCACTTGCTGCGTGCCATCGCCGGAGTTCGGACCGGAAGGCCGCACTACCGCGGGCAGCGTCGCACCGTCGATGAGTTGCTTTACCTCGTTACCGTCGAGCACTTCGCGCTCGAGCAGCGCCTCGGTTATGCGGACCATGGCGTCGTAACGCTCTTCGATAATCTTGCGCGCCCGGTCGTAGCCTTGCTGCACCAGCCGCTTCACCGCTTCGTCGATCAGGACCGCCGTCGCCTCGCTGAAATCGCGATGCTGCGCGATCTCGCGGCCGAGGAAGATCTGCTCTTCTTTCTTGCCGAAACTCAGCGGGCCGAGTTCGCTCATGCCCCACTCGCAAACCATCTTGCGGGCGAGGTCCGTGGCGCGTTCGATGTCATTGCCGGCGCCCGTGGTCACATGCTTCATGAAGATCTCCTCGGCGATGCGGCCGGCCATCAGAATGGCCAACTGCGCTTCGAGGTAATCCTTGCTGTAGCTGTGCTTGTCATCGAGCGGCAACTGCTGCGTCAGGCCGAGCGCCATGCCGCGCGGAATGATCGTCACCTTGTGCAGCGGGTCGGCGTCCGGAGTCAATGCGGCCACTAGCGCGTGTCCGGCCTCGTGGTAAGCTGTGTTCCTCTTCTCTTCTTCGCTGATCATGAGGCTCTTGCGCTCGACGCCCATGATCACCTTGTCTTTGGCAACTTCGAAATCGTATTGCGTGACCAGTTTGCGATTTTGACGCGCCGCTACCAGCGCGGCCTCGTTCACCAGGTTCGCCAGATCCGCACCCGCAAAGCCCGGGGTTCCGCGCGCCAACACCATCAGGTCAACGTCGTCCGCCAGCGGGATCTTCTTCGTGTGGACCTTCAGGATCGCCTCGCGGCCTTTTACGTCAGGACGGCCGACAACTACGCGCCGGTCAAAACGCCCCGGCCTGAGCAGCGCCGGATCCAGAACGTCGGGCCGGTTGGTCGCAGCCACCAGGATCACGCCTTCGTTCGATTCAAATCCGTCCATTTCCACCAGCAACTGGTTCAGGGTCTGTTCGCGCTCGTCGTGACCGCCGCCGAGACCCGCTCCGCGATGACGTCCGACCGCGTCGATTTCATCGATGAAGATGATGCAGGGCGCATTTTTTTTGCCCTGTTCGAACAGATCGCGAACGCGGCTCGCACCGACGCCGACGAACATCTCGACGAAGTCCGAACCGGAAATGGAGAAGAACGGAACGTTGGCCTCGCCTGCAATGGCGCGCGCCAGCAGCGTTTTGCCGGTTCCGGGAGGTCCGATGAGCAGTACGCCCTTCGGAATGCGTCCGCCGAGTTTCTGGAATTTCTGGGGCTCGCGCAGAAACTCGATGATTTCCTGCAGTTCTTCTTTCGCCTCTTCCACACCGGCGACGTCTTTAAACGTCACCTTCTTCTGCTGAGACGAGTGCAAACGCGCCCGGCTCTTGCCGAAGCTCAGGGCCTTGTTCCCGCCGCTCTGCATCTGCCGCATCATGAAAATCCAGAACGCCAGCAGGAGAACGAACGGAATTGCGTTGATCAGGATTGAAACCCATCCCGTGCCCGAGTCTTTCTGGACCGTGACAGAGACTCCTTTAGCGCGGAGCATGTCGTAGATTGCCGGATAATTCGTCGGGATATTGGTGTGGAACTGACGGCCGTCGCTATCCTTGTAGGTACCCTGGACGTCTCCCGTCGAACCGTTAACGACGATCGACTTCACCCGTCCCTGTTCGACCGAGTTCATCAGATCGGTGAACGTCGGCTGATCGTCCACCTTTCCGCGTCCCGTATGGACGACCGCCCAAAGCAGAACAGCTACACAGATGATCACAACCCAGAAGACTGCCGTCTTGACGTTAGAATTCATGCTGACTCCCGGATGGACGAAAACCCTGAGTCCATCCCTTCTCCTATAATGACGTGAACAACACCGTCATAGATTCACGAACCAGCGACTTGCCGTTCGTCTATTTGCAACAAAAGGTCGCTGGAGTCGTCTGGAGCGAAATCACCAGCGGGCCCAAACCGCCGGCTCCAGATAATCCTGCGTCCCGCTGTGACCACCGGCCAGTTGCGCCGTTCCCAGAGTGGTACACGAAAGTCGTGGAACAGTGTCTTGATCTTGTACTCGTGGTCATCACCTGCGCGCCTGTATGCGTCTCCCGGTCGCCAGTTCCTGAGAACCAGCAGCGCGCCTTTTGAATCGCTGACAATACCCGCCGACTGGAGCCGCCTCCAGTCCAATTCCGTCTTCAGTGTATCATGCGGGTCATCGGCAGTCGCGCCACTTCGGCCATGACTTTCAATAATTTCCGCGCATACAGCCGTGTTCGCCGAAGGTATTGTCGCCTGGCCCGGCACCGGCAGTTCAAACTCCCAGTCCCTTTCGGCAGGCCGGCGAACCGGCGGTGCAAAACGAACCCAATCGAAGCTGCGCATTACATCGACACCGGGCGCCTGCACGCGAGCGTGACCTTCCCCTCCCTGCACCAGCCGAAGCACCTCCTCAACGTGGCTGAAGTCGATACGGCGGAGATCCCCGCGCACTACCTCAAACGCCCTCCTCAATACGCGCCGCGCAAGTGCAATTGGCAGTTTCGATAGGGAGCGTACATCCGTAACTACTGCTCCTGTCTCGCCCCGTTTCAGCAACTCGGGTGCGCGCGCGTCCACTTCAGCGCACCAATATTCCTCGTCCTCCTGGGCTAGTGTGGCGTGTGCCGCAAGAATCTCCGGCAAAGCGGGGTTCCATTCGGAAACCAACATCGGCATGAGTTCGTGGCGGATTCGATTCCTTGCGAACTGCAGGCTGCGATTGGAGCTGTCTTCGCGCCATTCGATTCCCCGATCTTTCAGATATTGCTCGACTTGGCTGCGCGTTACATCAAGCAGGGGCCGTACGATCCCCTCGCGCGTCACCGGACGGATGCCGGCCAGACCCGTTGTGTACGACCCTCGCAACAAACGGAACAGGACCGTCTCGGCCTGATCGGTGCGAGTGTGTCCCACCGCGACACCGTCCAACTGTCCCCCTTCGATCTTCGAACGGAAGAACTGCCGGCGTGCCGTCCGTGCAGCCTGCTCCAGGTTCTCGCCTTCGAGTTCCGCAGCGTGCGCGACGTCCGCCCGTTCGACGATCACCGGCAAACCCCAGCGTTCCGCGAGCGTCCTCACAAACGTCTCGTCCTGGTCCGACTCCGCACCTCTCAATAGATGGTTGAGGTGCAACACCGTAAGCCGCAGATTCCAATGGCCGCGCAGCTCTCGTAGGACGTCCAGCAAGCACACGGAGTCCGCTCCGCCCGACACCGCCACCCCGACCCGGGCACACGGGGGGAACATGCTATAACGAGAGATGGTTTCCGCCACGCGATCAACCACGCCGTCCTCCGGTCCTTTCATTGTAAGTCTCGACGTGGGAACGTCTTCTGTCCGAACGCTGCTCTTCGATGGTGATTCGCACCAGGTGGATGGATTCGGCTGCCAGCTTACTTACCGGATTACGACGACCCAGGACGGCGGCGTCGAGGTGGACGCGAATGAACTTGCGGCGCTATCGGAGGAGTGCCTCGACAAACTACACGAAGAGATCGCTGCCGCCGGAATCGATGCTGCGGCTGTCGCATTTTCGGCCTTTTGGCACAGCTTTCTCGGGGTGGATTCCGCCGGTTCGCCCACCACGCCGATCATTCACCTCTTCGATACCCGCAGCGCGTCCTTCGTTGAAGAACTGAAGCGGCGGATCGATCCCGAAGACGCGCACCAGGCGACGGGCTGTGTCTTGCACACCAGCTACTGGCCCGCGAAGTTGTTGTGGTTGCACGACCGCCACCCGGCCGCCTGCGCCGCAACACGAACGTGGCTCTCGTTTGGAGAGTACCTGTACGGCAGGCTTTTCGGACGCCCTCGGACATCGACTTCGATGGTTTCCGGCTCCGGAATCTGGAACCCCAACCTCGGCGACTATGCGGATGTGGTTCTCGCTTTGTTGCCCATCACACGCGAGCAACTCGCGCCGGTAGCCGAGATCGACGAAGCGAACGAAGAGTTGTTGCCGGAGTTCCGCTCGCGCTGGCCGCGATTCGACAAGATTCCGTGGTTCCCTTCCCTCGGCGACGGAGCCTGCAACAACGTCGGAAGCGGTTGCGTTTCGCCCGACCGGTTCGCTCTGATGGTGGGCACGAGCGGTGCAATGAGAGCGGTCATTGAGGCACAGCGCGTTCCGATTCCGCGCGGTCTTTGGTGCTACCGGGTCGACCGGCGCCGGTTCGTCATCGGCGGCGCGCTGTCGAACGGCGGCGAAGTGTATGCCTGGATGCGCCGCACGCTGGTGCTCCCGAAGGATGAGGAACTGGACGATATCCTGGCCGCAATGTTGCCCGGAGCCCATGGTCTGACGGTGCTTCCGTTTTTTGCCGGCGAGCGTTCGCCCTACTGGCGCGGCGATTTGCGAGCCGTGCTTTCGGGCATGGGCCTGGCAACCCGGCCCGAGGAGATCGTGCGCGCATCACTCGAATCGGTGGCGCTACGGTTCCGGCAGATTTACCGCATGCTTTCGGGCGCCGTCGGTGAACCCGCGGAGGTGATCGCGTCCGGCGCGGCGATGCTGAAGTCGCGCGCGTGGACCCAGATGATGGCGGATTCGCTGGGACGTAATCTCATAGCCTGTTGCGAGCAGGAAGCATCCAGCCGCGGCGCCGCGCTGTTGGCACTCGAACGCATCGGTGCTATCGCAAACCTGCGCGAAAGGCCGGCCCGCATGGCCGAAAGCTATCAGCCAGTGGCGAGCCACGAGGCCGTGTACGACCGGATGCTCGGCGATCAGGAAGCGCTCTTCGCGAAATTATGGGAATAGACCCGCACGTGACCCGGCAGTTGGCCGCCCGAGTCAAACTGCTGTTGATGGACGTCGATGGAGTGCTAACCGACGGAAAGCTGTACAACGTCCCCGCTCCCGATGGGAAAATCTTCGAAACAAAAGCCTTCGACTCCCAGGATGGGATCGGACTGCAGTGGCTGGCGATGAAAGGCATCCGAACCGGCCTGATCAGCGGACGGGACTCGCCCGCCACGGTCGAACGCGCGCGCCAGACGAAGTTCGCCTACGTGTACCAGGGGCACCTCGAAAAGATTCCGGTCCTCGAAGAGATCCTCGCGCACTCCGGCCTCGCGAAAGAGGACGTAGCCTACATCGGCGACGATTTCACCGACGTAGTCTGTATGCGGCGCGTCGGTTTTCCCATCGCGACAGCAAATGCGCGCCCGGAGGTGAAGGCGTGCGCACAGTACGTTACCGAAGCCCCGGGTGGACATGGCGCCGTTCGCGAAGTGGTCGAACTGCTGCTCAAAGCGCAAGGCTATTGGGAGCAAATTCTCCGAAAGTACGAAATTGGCTGATCCGGCGACGCTCAGTTGACTTATCATCGGGTCATCATGAGCGCCGTCTCTTCCCGCCGCACGTTCCTGCTTGCCGGCGCGGCTTCGCCGGTCTGCGCACAACAACAACAAAAGTCAGCTCCGCCTGCTCAAACGCGCCGTTACCGCACGCTTGGCACCACCGGATTGAAAGTCAGCGAACTCGGGTTTGGCTCCGAAGCGGTATCGGATGTTACGGTGTTCGAACGAGCACTCGACGCCGGGATCAACTTCTTCGATACCGCCCACAGTTATCAGGGCGGCAACGCCGAACTTGCTCTCGGCGCCGCACTTCGCGGTAAACGCAACCGCGTGATCCTCAGTTCCCGGTGCGTACACCGGCGATGCCCGTCAGATGAGACTCGACCTCGATGCTAGTCTCAAGGCGCTGGGGACGGACCACGTCGATATCTGGTATCTGAGCCAGAAGGACTCACCGGCCCAAATCTCGACCGAGTTGCTCGAGGCTCAGCGGGAGGCGCAGAAGGCCGGAAAGATTCGCTTCCGCGCCGTGAGCAGCCACCGTATCGCCGCCGTCGCGGACCTGATCATCGAGCAGAAGATCGACGTCGCCCAGATCCCTTACAGTTTCGCTGTCGGCACGACTCGCGATCCTTTCAATATGACGACTGTGGGCCTCGAACCCACGCTCGACCGGCTCAAAGCGGCAGGGATCGGGGTAGTCGCGATGAAAGTGATGGCGGGAGGCTACCGGAGATCAAGGTCAACGAAAAGAACCGCGACATTCACTCGCGTCCGGGTGCCCGCATCGCGGCGATCCGGTGGGCGCTCCGCGACGATCGCGTTCAAACCACGAGCGTCCGGATGACCGACATCGACCAACTCGACGAGAACCTGCGGTGCATGTCGGGCAAATACTCGGAGTCGGATGCGCACTTATTGGCGTCCTACAACGATGCGATTCGGCCGGTGCTATGCAGGATGTGCGGCGCCTGCGATGGACGCTGTCCGAACGGTACTCCGGTGTCGGATGTCGTGCGCTCGATTATGTATGCCGAAGGTTACGGTGAGTTCGGCCTCGGCCTCGCGACGTTCGAAAGCAGCGAAGCGAATCGCCGGTGCGCTGAGTGCCCCGGATGTACAGTCGGTTGCCCGAACGGCGTCGACGTGCCGGAGCGAATCAAGCGCGCCCGCAAGCTGTTCTGCTGAAGCGAGGGACGGCTCGCAACGATCCGTCCCTCGCGTTCGTTTACTTCACGAATATGGTCGCGCCGATTGTGGCCGGGGCAAACGTCTGCCCGTTCCCCGCCTCTCCCGTCGTTGCCCACGGAACAAATTCGTAAGCGCCGACCCCCGCCTGCTCCGGAACTCGGAAATTGATCTGGACAATTCCGCACGCCATGCCGGGAGCGCTGCCCGCATAGAGTGCCGGCGCAAACTGGGCGGGACGGCCTGGTACCGGGGCGTCTGCGATCAGCACTCCCAACCCGGGTGCGAGATTCACCGGGTTCGCGGGATTGGGTCCGCCTGTGACGCACGACGGCTCGATCAATCCGAACCCCGTGCCCCACACGGAAACCACTGAGCCTTTGGCCGCCGGATTCGAGGGGCCGTTCGCCGTTCCGTCTTCATTCACCGCCGCCGCTTGTGACGACTGGCCCGGGTGAAGCCGGAAGATCCCCTGGATCGCATTGGGCATGACCGTCGCCGGAACGGGCCCGATCGTCGCACCGTTATAGACGACGCTGATTTCCGTCTGACTGTGCCCGTTCAGTTCCACCGGCGCAACAGCGTTGATCTGTCGCGCCTGCGCGTACAACACTGGCGCAGGCTGACCGTCGAAGAGCACCTGAACACCCGCTATCTGGTTCGGGATTCGCCCCTGGGCATCCGGTTGGGATGCCACGCCGGTCTCGGGTCCAATACCGAAACCGGTGAGTGAAATGAGTTCCCCCGGTACCACGGCGGACCCACCCGAAAGAGTTGCCGCATCCAGAATGCCTGTAGACAAACAGGCCTGCGCAACGACGCCCCGGCCGCCGAACCGGATCTGGTGAATGGCGCTGTCCGCGGCAAGAAGCACAGTGCCGCCATCGGTCAACGAGAGCGCTGACGTGAATCCGACATTCTTGCCGGCGTATGTCGCGTCGAGCAGTGCGCCGTGAGAATCCAACCGGGCCACAAACGCGTTGGGGTGCGGCTGAAAAACGTCCTTGTTGGCGCCCTGAAAACAAACTTGCGGAGCGGTGGGAGTGACCGGGAAGCCCGCGCCCGTCAGTCCCGTGATGTAGGTGTCTCCGGAAGGCGTGAGCGACAAGCCCGTGACGCCGACTTGCAGCGCATTCACCGCGAACTGCGTAACACCTGTGTTGGGAACCGCCGTATTTGCGCTCATGACGTACGTGCCCCAATGGAGCGCGTTGCCGGTTGAACTGAGTTTGGCGACGAATCCGGCGGGCGCGGCATTGTTCCACATCGGAACGGACGGAGATGGCTGCAAACTTCCCGCAGTGGTGGGGAAATCGAACGAAGTGGTTCGTCCGGCGACGTAGACGTTTCCGGCTGAGTCGAGTTGCACCGCAGCCGGAGCGTCTGTCCCGCTGCCCCCGAGGTAGGTCGAGAACATCACCTTGCCGGCTGGATCGAGTTTCGTCACAAAGACGTCCTGCTCGCCTGCAAGGCGGACCTGAAGCGCACCGTTGGAAACCGGGAAATCCGACGAATTTGTTTGTCCGGCAACTACCGCAGTGCCCGAATCGGCGAGCGCAGATTCCTGGTTCGTCCCCGCCAGCACAACGGTGTAGAGAAACGCGGTGCCGTCGGCGCTGACTTTGACGACATACGCGTGCCCGGTTCCCGAGATGCCCGTAACGAACGCATCACCTTGGCTGTCGAGGGCGATAGCCGATACAGTCTGGGCCGTGTCAGGCAGATAGGTCGCATACAGCACGCGGCTGCCGTCCGGGCTCAGTTTCGCCACAAACGCGTGAGAATTTGGGCCGGTGGCGTTCGCCGCTTTTGCGGTGGCCGGAAACGAACCGCCTGTGGATCCGGCCACGAACACATTTCCAGCGGCATCGGTCACCACCGCGGTCGCCTGATCGTCAGTTGAGCCCCCCAGAAAAGTGCCGAATACGACTTTGCCGGTTGGGTCCACTTTGGCGACATAGGCGTCGTCGCACGGTCCCGGAAAATCGAAGAAGCCGTTGCTGTGCAGGCACGTGCCTCCGCCATTCTGGGTTTGCACAGCGCCCGGCGTCAACGGACCCGTTACTCCGAAATAATATTGTTCACCGGTAGATCCGAAGTAGACGGCATCCGTGAACGGTTGCAATTTGGTTGTGATGCTGGCAGGTTGCGCGCCCGCTACACCTCCGAGAAAAGATAGCGCCACTAACAGGCCTGAACAGTTTCGGGCGCTCAAAAACGTCAAGCGATTCTCCTCTGAAGACATAAAAATGCGATTGACTTACTGGACCTGCGCCGCCGTTTTCCGTCTATTCGCTCGAGCGAAGCGTATCTACTGAAGCGGCAGGCTGAAGGCGAGGCAGGCACCCTTGGCAGAAGAGGATTCGAGCCACATGTCGCCGCCATGGTCGATAACATTCTGACGCGCTTGGGCAAGCCCCAGTCCCCATCCGGCCGGTTTTCGCGCAGTAACGAAAGGTTGGAACAGGTCGTCCACAATTTCCGGTGCAATCCCGGGCCCGGCGTCGGCTATCCGGACAGTGGCATTATTTTCTCCGGCGGACGCCGAGATGTGAATGAGTCCTCCGTCCGGCATCGCCTCGAGCGCGTTCGTGAAAAGGTTGGCAAACACGGAGGCGATTCTGCGGCGGTCTACGTTGACTATGAGACTCGCGGGGATTTCCTGAATCACGACAACCGACTGTGTCTCCGCGACAGAAAGGATCTTCCCCACGGCATGCGAAACCAGGCTGCGCAGATTCCATCGCCCGAGTTGCGTATCCAGACGACACCGGTCGGCATAATCCTCGAGCAATTCCTGGATCCGAACCGAAGCGTTGTAAATGTTGCGAGCCACCCTTCGGATCTGGTGGTCGGTCAACTGCGATTCGCTCAGCATTTCCGCGCCGGTGTGAATTGCGGCGAGCGGGTTGCGCAAATCGTGAACGATGGACATTGCTATGGACCCGAGCGCGGCCGGGTCCGGCGCAGTCGGGCTGGCCTGCTGGCCTATTTTCGTGCATTCGGCGGCGCGCTGTCCGCCAACGGCGACCATGCTCATCAAACGCAACTCCTCGGGACGGGTCGGGTCCGGATAGTATTCTGCCTCAGCTATTCGCCCATCCACATTCTCACGTGCAAACGGCTGTTCTTCAATAGCATTCAAATGACATGGCGGCTAAACGTTTGTGACACGACAAGTTAAACGAACGCAATAGGTTACGGGAAATGATGACCCATTCGGAGCTGTGCTATACTCCCTGCATATCCGGGGAAACCCGGATCTGATCAGGCGCGGCTGGATTCGCAATCCTCGTCTGAAAGAGACCTTCTGGATGACGGCTTCACCCCCTCCGGATTCGGTAGTTCGATTCGGAGTTTTCGAATTCGATCTCAATTCCGCGGAACTTTTAAAAAACGGGCGCCGGGTGCGCCTGTCGGGACAGCCGGCACAGATTCTCGCATGCCTGCTCCGACGCCCGGGCGAGATGGTCACTCGCCGGGAACTGCAGCATGCACTCTGGTCCGCCGACACGCACGTGAACTTCGGCCAGAGCCTGAACGCCGCTATCAAACGACTACGCCACGCGCTGGGCGACTCGCCGCAGAAGCCGGTGTATGTCGAAACCATGGCGCGCCGCGGCTACCGGTTCATCGCGCCGGCAAGCACGTCCGGCCACTCAATGATGGCAGAAGCGCGTCCGCCCGCCACGGGGATCGCTTCGGTAGCGGTGCTTCCGTTCGAGAACGCGACAGCGGATTCGGATGCCGAATACCTGGTTGACGGACTGACCGAAGCGATTATCCACGCTCTCTCGCGATTGCCGGGCTTGCGTGTGCTCGCTCGCAGCACGGTGTTTCGATATCGCGGCAAAACAGTGGATTGCAGGGCGCTCGGGCGGAAACTCGGTGTCTCGGCCGTTCTGCTGGGCAGGATAACTCAACGCGGCGATGAACTCGTCATCGCGACCGAACTGGTGGATGTTCAAAATGGCTGGCTGATCTGGGGTGAGCAATTCGGCCGGAAGGCATCCGACGTTCTGTTGATCGAAGCAGAGTTGTCGGCAAAGATCCTGGAGCATCTGCGTTCCGAACTGGCAGGAAGGGTCGAGGATCGCGCGCCTGCGAGGCGGCAGACTCAAAACACCGCCGCATACCAGGACTACCTGAAGGGCAGATATCACTGGAACCGCATGTCCGCCGACGGCCTGCAACGCAGCGTCGGTTACTTCCAGCAGGCGCTCGAGAGGGATCCTGGTTTTGCGCTGGCTCACGCCGGGCTCGCGGATTCGTACTGCATGTTGGGCTTCTTCGATCTGAGGCCGCCGGCGGAGGTGATGCCTCTCGCCAGGCAATGTGCGACTCGGGCGCTCGAGATCGATGGCGACCTCGCCGAAGCGTACACCTCACTTGCGAACGTTCTGAAGGTGTGCGACCACGATTGGATCAGTGCCGAGCGGCGCTACCTTCAGGCGCTGAAGCTGAATCCTAATTACGTTCACGGCTATCGAGGGTACGCCGCGCTGCTCGCGGCCCTTGGACGGTTCAGCGAGTCGATGCGACAAATCGAACGCGCGCATCAACTGGATCCGCTGTCCGTCGTGGTGAATATGGAGATGGCGTGGATCTCCTTTATCGCCAGGGAGTACGACACGGCCATCGAACAGGCTTTGCGAGTGACGCAACTCGAACCGGAGTTTCCGTCCGCGCAATACATCCTCGGGCTCGCCTACGAACAGATCGGCAAATTCGCCGAAGCGCAGGCCGCACTCGAGCGGTCGCTGGCGGGCTCAAAGGGACATGCATCCGGACTGGCGAGTCTCGGTCACCTGTTCGGAGTGATGGGCAATCGAGAGCAGGCGCTGGAAATGCTCGAGCGGTTGGACCAACTCGTCGGGCGGAGCTTCGTGGCCCCGTTCTGGCATTCCATCCTCCACACCGGTTTGGGTGATGCGGACCGAGCGATTGCGTGTCTCAAGGAGAGCTCGGCGCAAAGCGATGTCTGGCTGGTGTGGCTGAACCGGGATCCGCGTCTCGATCGCCTGCGGCCCGACTCCAGATTTCAGGAACTCCTGGGGCGCGTAGGTTTCGGCGTCCGAGCCGTCGGCGCGTAACGGCTGTTCAACCATAGCCGGCCCCATCGGCCCCATCGCAACCCGGTTGACAAGAAAGCCCGGCAGTTGCTACCTTCCCCAACTAGGCCCACACGAGCTTCTGGGAATGGCTCGGTTCCAAAATCGACGGTCCGAAAGGAGTACACCATCCGTGCCGATGGTCCGCTGCTGCACTGGTACATTTCTGCTCGGCGCTATGCTGCCGATAGCCGTCTCCGCGCAGGCATCGACTGACGGGCCTCTCTCCGTCGCAGACGCGAAGAAGCTGAAGAATCCGATCGAGTACACGAAAAAGTCCGTTTCGCAGGGGCGCAGCGTGTTCGTGCGTTATTGTGCAGGCTGTCACGGCAACGACGGAAAAGCCCAGGTCGATGTGGTAGCCGACGCAACCGATCTCACTGCTCCGAAAACCTGGAAGAACGGAACCTCCGAAGGGGAAATCTTCCGCAGTATTCGCGATGGACAGAGCGCCAGCATGCCGTCGTTCAAGACTCAGATCCATGACGAGCACGACATCTGGCACCTCGTTAACTTCATTCAAAGCCTGTGGCCGGAGGGCATGCGGCCGAAGTTCAAGGACGGCAACTCCGACCAGCCGTCCGGCAATACGAGCAAGTAGAGGGGTCTACAATGAGCGATCAATCGAAACCGGGCGACGACAAACTCTCGGACGGAACTGCCGCCGGAACATCTCGCCGAAATTTCCTGGCCGGGCCTGCTGCTGTGGGAGCGCTGGCCACCGCCGCGCTAACCCCGGCTCAACTGTTCGCAGCGACTTCGGGGACAATCGCATCCATCCGGATTCCGAAGGAAATCCCTGCCACTTTGGGAGAATCGGCCAAAGCGGGGTCGTTCGAAGGTAAGGGCATGACGGGCGCCGAAATTTTCGCCAGGCTGTGCAAGGACGAAGAACTCGCCGCCCTGTTCTGCTGCCCCGGCAACTACACCGTCATCAATGCGATCGCCGCTGCGGGAGTGCCGGCCTACGGGGGCCGTACCGAAGGCGCTATGTGCGCCGCCGCCGACGGATTCTCGCGCGTCACCGGCGAGGTCACGGCGTGTTCCGGAACGGAAGGCCCCGGCTTCACGCACATGATCATGAATATCGCGTCAGCCGCCGCCGCTCGCACACCGCTGCTGGTGCTTGCGAGCAACATGCAGATCGCCGGCGACGATCGCGAGGCGTTCATCCAGACCGGCTACCAGCAGCCGATCACGACCGGCATGAAGAAGTACGGCAAGCGCCTGATTGCCGCGAATCGCGTGCACGAGTACGGTGCGTATGCCTTCCGCAACTTGAAGTCCGGCGTGCCCGGCCCCGTGCACCTCGATTTCCCCGGCGAAGTGGCCCGTGCGAGATTCACCGATCCTTCGACGCTCACGGACTACTACGGGAAGATGAAATATCGCTGCGAGTCGCGCGCCTGCGCGTCTTCGAAAGAAGTCGAACAGGCGGTGGACATGATCAATAAGGCGGAACGTCCTATCGTCGTCGCCGGACAGGGCGTCTTTCAACGGAAGGCCTGGGCGGCGCTGAAGCAGGCCGCCGAATTGAACGACATCGCCGTTGTCACTTCAGGTCCGACCCGCGGTAGTTTCCCCGACGATCACCGTCTATCCGCGAGCCTCTCGCCGGACGCGCTGATGAGCGCGGATTTGGTTCTGTTCGTTGGCCAGTACTGCATGCCGAGCCCGGGCGAATATCGCTTCAACCCGGAAATCAAAGCGATTCGCGTGCATCCGGTGCAAGAAGATCTGGGCCGCAACTGGCCTCTCGATCTCGGGATTGTCAGCGACGAGCAGATCTTCCTCGAGGCGCTCGCAAACAAGCTGCCTCGAAAGAAGCGCGATGCGTGGGCAAACGAACTCGCGGCGGCGCGCGCAACATATGAGAAACAAAACCTCGCGCACTACGAACTCGGCCTCAAGCACACACAAGCGACGGGCCATTGTCATCCCGCGGTGATGGCGAAGGAAGTCCACGATTTTCTCTACAAGGGCGACATCGATCCCAAGCAGACCGTCACCGGATCGGGAGGCTGGACAACAGGTCTGTTCGCCGGACGGTGGTTGCGCGCGTTTAGCCCAGGCCAGGCCGTGGTGTGCGCCTATCAATACGGCGCTATCGGTCCCGACCTCGCGATGATGATCGGCGCCGGGGCCGCGGTGCAGCGCGGAGTTGGCCCACAAGCGGAACGGAAAGGCGCGCCCGTGCTGGTCGTCACCAGCGACGCCGGAATCGCCTACAGCCTGTTCGAACTGGATACCGCATCGAAGTACAAGATTCCGGTGATCGCGGTCATCTACAACAACAATTCCTGGGGCATGTGGCCGAGCGCGGTCGGTTCGGCGCGTTCGATGCACATGTACCTGTTCCAGGAAAACCTGCGTTACGACAAGATGGCGGAAGGGCTCGGCGCGCGCGGCGAGTATGTGAAGAACGGGGACGAGTTGAGAGAGGCGTTGAAGCGCAGCTATCAAGCCGCGGCGAGAGAGAATGTCGCCAGCCTCATCAACGTTCAAGCGCTGAAGGAGTTCACCTCAGACCGCGACTATCCTCCGGGCATCGCCTTGAATCCGGAACCGGGGGTCGGCGCGTTCGCGCACTAGTATTACTGTGTTAAAAACGAACAATTTGATGTAGAATTGTTTTCGTGGGATCACGCCTCTCTTCGCCAGGCCCCCAACAGAGGCGCTTCGCGGCATATATCGAGGGCCTGGCTAACGCCGCGGGGCACGCCGACCGGCACACTCCCCTGAAGAATTACTGCAAGGGGTTGTTATTGCCTGGTGAGCGCAAGAGCGTCGAGCCAATGGCTGCCCGCTTGGCTCCCAACGATTGTCGTCGCATGCATCAGTCGCTCCATCACCTGGTGGCGGACGCACCCTGGAACGACGAGGAGATGCTGGCCGAGGTGCGGCGGTATGTGCTTCCCACCATGCAAAAACAGGGTCCGGTAGTGGCGTGGATTGTGGATGATACGGGTTTTCCCAAGCAGGGAAAGCATTCCGTAGGGGTAGCTCGGCAGTACTGCGGTCAAATCGGCAAACACGATAACTGCCAGGCCGCTGTGAGTTTGTCGGTGAGTACCTGGAGTGCAAGTCTGCCTGTCGCTTGGCGGCTCTATCTACCGGAGGTATGGTGCCAGGATTCGGAGCGGCGCCAACTGGCGGGGGTTCCGGAAGGGATAGAGTTTCAGACCAAACCGGAGATTGCACTCCAACAGATCCGCAAGGCGCTGGAGCAGGAGATTGCCGTAGGCGTGGTACTGGCAGATGCCGGTTATGGAAACGGCACACCCTTTCGCACCGCCCTCACCCAGCTCGGGCTGACCTATGTGGTGGGCATCGAGTCTTCGACAACCGTCTGGGAGCCGGGAGAACAGCCTTTGCCGGCTCCGCCGCGAAAGCCGGGCCGTGGAGCCACACCCAAGCGCCTGCAACGCGACGCTAATCATCAGCCTGTTTCGGTGAAGCAGCTGGCCCTCGGTTTACCGTCTTCGGCTTGGAAGGACATTGCTTGGCGTCCCGGCAGTCAAGAGGCTTTGCGCTCTCGTTTCGCCGCCGTCCGGGTGCGTCCGGCACACCGCGATGAAAAGCGAACGGCGCCGCGCCCGGAAGAATGGCTTTTGATCGAATGGCCCAAGAAAGAATCGGAGCCGACGAAATACTGGCTATCCACGTTGCCGGAGAAGACCTCGCGGAAGTCTCTGGTAAAGATCGCCAAGCACCGCTGGATCATCGAGCGTGACTATGAAGAACTGAAGCAAGAGTTGGGGTTGGGCCACTATGAAGGACGGAGTTGGCGCGGATTTCACCATCACGCCACGTTGTGCATCGCCGCTTATGGGTTCCTGATCAGCGAGCGGAACCGTTTTTCCCCCTCCGTCCGCGCTGGCCATGTTGGACTATCAGCCCCGGACTTGCCGCCGGACTTCCGCCCGAGAGGATCGCCGAGTCCGCCCCGAACGACATAATCCACGCTCGATCGCCACGCTCCACATCGTGATCGCGCGCCAACTGGTGCAGCAACTACCTCACTGTCCGTTCTGCGGATCGCCGCCGGGATAGTCGTCGGCGTCTAACTCGACGTGCCCTACACAACGTTGAGGAGCATGAGGTTCGGTGTGCCAGGGAGCCTCCAACACTTCCACGAACGAGAGTTTCCAGCGCCAGGCATCGCCAGATACCAGCACCGTTGGCCGGCAATGGTCCGTCCTTGGTTTCTCCCCCATATTGAAAGCAGAACACCCGCCACTCACCGGGTTGGTTGTAGCCCAGCACATGAGGGCACAATAGCCTTCGCGTGCCCTCGTACCGAGCCGTGATCGGCCGATGTTGTACCGCCGCGGCAGACACAAGGCGGTGAATCTCCTCGGCACACTGTCCGAACGCGGAGGAAGGGGTACCCATCTCCCTCTCAGAATATAGCGGAGCGTTAAACGCTTGCGCCTCAGTATTTTATAACACAGTAATACTAGTGTAGTGTCCCCGAATTAGCTGGTCTTTCGTTTACGGGTCTTTGGAGCCGTGCAACCGGGTTGGATCTGTTCAAGGGTTTGGCTGCAGCGCGCGAGTTTGCTGACTATGGATTCGATGGTGGCCGTCCAGACAAAGGGTCTGGGTTTCTCGTTCCAAGCGACGAGAAATTCGTTAATGGCGGCGATCAGGTCATCGACGCTCAAGAAGGAATCGCGGCGGATTCTTTTGCTGGTCAACTCGCCGAACCAACGTTCAATCAGGTTCAGCCAACTGGAACTGGTTGGGACAAAGTGCACCTTGAAGCGGGGATGTCGGTTGAGCCAGTCCTTCACCTCGGGCGTTCCATGGGTGCCGTAATTATCCATCACCAGGTGCAGCGGCGCCTTGCCGGAGAAGTCGCGGTTGATGCGGCGCAGGAACCTCAGAAACTCCTGGTGGCGGTGACGCTTATAGCAGTCGCCGATGACTTTACCGGCGAGAACATCGAGCGCCGCAAACAGAGTCGTCGTTCCGTGTCGCTTGTAGTCATGGGTCATGGTGCCGCAGCGCCCTTTTTTCAGCGGCAACCCGGGCTGGGTGCGTTGCAGAGCCTGAATTTGGCTCTTCTCGTCCACGCAAAGCACAATCGCCTGATCAGGAGGATTCAGATAAAGACCGACGACATCCGTGAGTTTCTCGAGGAATCTGGGATCACGTGACAGCTTGAACGTTTCTGTTCGATGTGGCTTGAGGTTGTGGCTACGCCAGATCCTGCTCACGCTGGACTTGCCGATCCCCTGCGCCACCGCCATCGTCCGACAACTCCAATGCGTGCTTCCTTTGGGTTTGGTTTGCAGAGTGGCATCAATGACGGCCTTGATTCGAGTTGCGTCGTAACTCGGCTTCCGGCCCCGGCCTGGAGCAATCTCCCAAAGCGCCTGGAGCCCGCCGCCACGGAAGCGGTCACGCCAGAGACGAACCGTCTTACGGTTCACGCCGTTCTCAGCGGCGACCGCCATCTCCGTTTTGCCAGCGCCAAGTGCCAGGACAATGCGGCAACGTAGCGCTACCTGTTGTGGAGTTCCCAAGGCTCCCACCCAGCGTTGGAGTTCGCTGGACTGGTCCACTGACAGGACGAGGGGCTCGACGAGGCGGGGCATGACTGATTATGACCCATGGTTGATTTCTTGTCCAGCTATTTGTGGGACACTACACTAGCCGGATTGCGCTACGAGATGCCGGCAACCATCGCACACGAGATCGAGACAACCGCCGCGGTTCTCGAAGAATTCGCGAACCGCGGTGTGTTCCGCGGCTTCAGCCGGGGGAATGTTCGCGCGGGACGGTGCTCGTTCAAATTGCTTTGGCATCGCGACCGGCTCTTTGAGGTGATTGTCGATCCGCATCGCCGGAGGATCCGGATCCCAGTAGTTCTTCCCGACGTTCCCGCCGGTTCGTGCATGTTTCGCGATTTCCGCGAGTTTGTTCTTGGCCGTCAGTCCACCGACATCCCGGAACACCGTAGAATCGAGATTTCGAAAGCCGCTCTGCGTTGCACGTGCACTCGCGGCAACGCCGGTGTTTCCATCGAAGTTCTCGACTCCGATTACGACTACGCAACGCGCAAACTGGTCCACGCCGTGCACGAAGTGTTTCTCGTGTTCCTTTACGATGGCCGGTTTTACGATTACCTGGTCAGCACCTTCGATCTCGATCCCGACAAGCTGTGACGATTCGCTGACCCACCGCCGCGAGCGCCGCCGCACATGGCGTTATACAATGCCGTCGGCAGAACGGATTGCCTCGGGAGGTTCCGATGCGTTCGAAGGTTCTATTCCTCTTTATCCCGTTCCTGTTCTCGACCGGTTGCCACTCGCCGGTTGAAACCGCGGAAAATCACATCGTGCATCAGGGCGAGTCCGCCAGGCTTCACAATGGAGGCGAGCCGCAGGTCCTTCTAGCCGTCGCGCACGAGGATGCTCACGCGCTTGCCGAGGCGGTGGACAACCGCCGCCAACCTGACATCGACAACCTGGTCTTCGACGGCAAAGCGTTCGCGACGGACAGCGGCACCCCGGTTCGCGTGGTCGCAGAATCGTTCAACGAACGCCGCGTCGAAGTCAAAGACGGACCTCACAAAGGGCGAACCGGATGGGTCCCGTTCGAGTGGTTGAAGCAGTGAACGTCAGACCTTGTATTTGCGAATCCAGTCCGGCTTGAGTTCGCTGCCCATGCCGGGAGTTTCCGGGGCGAGCATCTCGCCGTCTTTCATGCGAAGCGGCTCAATATAGGAACTGTCGCCCTTGATGCTGCCGCTTTCCATGTAGATGGCGTTGGGCATCGCCAGCAGCATGTGGAGGTTCGTCACGCCGCCGCCATGACTTGCGAGTTCCACTCCGAACGCATCTGAAATGGCGCCGATCTCCATCCATTCGGTAACGCCTCCAGCGCGGCGGTTATCGGGTTGAACGACATCCGCGCCGCCACGCTTCAGCAGATCGAGGAACGCATACTTCGAGTATTCGTTCTCTCCCGTGGCGATCCGAATGTCGAGTTCGCGCGCCAGTTCCGCGTACCCGTCCTTTTCGTGCGGAACCAGGGGCTCCTCGTACCAGAAGCAGCCGAGTTGCTGATAGACGCGCCCGCGCCGCAGGGCCTCGTTCTTGTTGAACGTCTGATTCGCATCCACCATCACCGGACGTCCGCGACCGCACAACTCCTGCGCCATCCGGATCCGGCGGGTGTCCTCGTCAATCGAACCGCGCCCGACCTTGATCTTCACTCCGCGGAATCCTTCATCGAGCGCGGAAGCGATCGCCCGCTTGAAATGCGACAGGTCGTCGTCATTCGGGTAATACCAGCCGCACATGTTATACGAAGGCATCCGTTCGCGATAAGCGCCGAGCATCTTGTACACCGGCAAACCCGCGGCTTTCCCCAGAATGTCCCATAACGCGATGTCCACGGCCGCCGTCGCGAATGTGGCGACCCCTTCGGCGCCGTGGTACTCCATCGCTTTCCACATTTCCACGCGGAGCCGTTTCGGAAACGCGGGATCCTTGCCGACGAGAACCGGTTTCAGCTCCTCATGCAGAATGGTATCGACGACACGCGGCCCGCCGGCAATCATGCCGAACGAGCTGTACGCCCATCCGGTGATGCCCGCGTCGGTTTGAATGCGAAGCACGACTCCGCCGCGATCGGGACCGAAATCGTGAATCGCATCGGAATAAATGCTTCCGGGCGGGAACCGGACCACGTCCGTCTCGATACCTGTGATCTTTAACTGCTTTTGCACGGCCGCCGCCGAGGCCAGAGGTATCGACGCAAGACCGGCGCCCGTGATAGCGCCTTTCAACAATGCTCGACGTTGCATCATGTCTCCTACTTTGAGGCGAGCGCTTCTTCGATGGCCTTCTCCGCCAGCGGCCCCATGACGGCGTAACCGGCATCGTTCGGGTGAAGGCCGTCGTACGTCAACTCCTTCTTGAACATGTTGTTGTCGTCCAGCATGTGCGAGTAGTAGTCGAGATAGACGAAGTGATTTCTGGAAGCGTACTCTTTGATCCACTTGTTGAGGGCGACGATCTTGTCCGGCGGACGGCGCTCCGTCTGCGGACGGATCGCATCGGTTACCGGCATCACCGAGGAAAGCACGACAGCTATGGCGTTCGCCTTCGCTAGTTCGGCCATCGACATGAGGTTGCCTTCAATCTCTTCCAAGGTCATCGGACCAGTGTTGCCCGCGATATCATTCGTGCCCGCGAGGATTACGACCGCCTTGGGCTTGAGATCGATCACATCGGGACGGAACCGGATCAGCATCTGCGGCGTCGTCTGTCCGCTGATACCCCGGTTGACGTACGGCTTGCCCGGAAAGAAACTGCCGTAGCGCCGTCCCCATCCATCCGTGATCGAATCGCCCATGAATACCACGCGGTTCTCGCCGGCTGCCGGCGGCGCCAGCTCTTCGTTGTCGGCGCGATAACGTCCAAGGTTCGCCCAGTCGTGCAGAGTATTCTGCGCGCGTTCGAGGCTGGTGCGAAGGCGGATCGTCTCGCCGGGATCGGGAACCGGACTCGGGGCCTGCGCAAAACTGATTGCCGTAATCGCGGCGAGGATAAGAAACGGTTTCATTACTGCGATTTTATGCGCTCGGACCACTTTTCTGTTGACTCACGGTCTGGTCCGCCGCATAATGAACAGTGTTCAGGTTATGGTCAGCGTCCGGCGAGAACGATTACGGCAGGAACTGAGAGAGCAGATTCTCACTGCGGCCCGCGACCTGTTCGTCAAGGAAGGTTATGCGAGTGTCAGTATGCGCAGGATCGCCGAGACGGTGGGATGCGCGCCCGGCACGATCTACCTCCACTTCGCCGACAAGAACGAGATTCTGACGGCGATCTGCATCGAGACGTTTGCAAAGCTCGATAAAAGGATGGAGGCGATTCTCGCGGATCCTTGCGACCCACTCGAGAGACTGCGGCGGGGCGGACGGACATATATTCAGTTTGGAATCGACCACGCGGACCACTATCTGGTGACTTTCACCATGAGTGCTTCTGTCGCCGATGAGGCCCAGCAGGCGCGCGAGGCCGGACACCGCTCTTTCGAGTGTCTTCGTTCGTCGGTTGCACGGTGCGTCGAAGCCGGGCTCCTGCGAGTTCCGGATGCTGAACAGGTGGCACAGTCGCTCTGGGCGGCGATGCACGGCCTAGTGATGCTGTTAATCGGCAAGCCTGGTTTTCCTTTTGTCGAGCAAACCCGACTCATTGAAGGCGTGCTCGACATGGCCATTGAGGGGATCCGCAAGAGGTAGCTTTTTTTAGCGCTCTTGGTGAACATCGTTCATAAACGGAACCATGTTCGATGTTGAACCACGAAGAAAGGGTGAGTAGATGAATTTCGTTGCATGGCAAATGCTCACCGGGGATCGCGCCAAATATCTGGGCTTGATCTTCGCGATCGCTTTCTCAACTTTCCTGATGTCGCACCAGACTTCGATCTTCTGCGGTTTGATGGACCGGACCCGGAGCCAGATTCGCGACGTCCAGGACGCGAGCATCTGGGTGATGGACCCGAAGACGCAATACCTCGACGAAGTGAAAGCTCTGAGCGACCAGGATGTGTACCGCGTCCGCGGTGTCGAGGGCGTGAAATGGGCCGTTCCATTATTCAAGGGAACCGCCCGCGCAAAAGTGTACTCGGACGGCAAGTTTCGCGGCGTCATCCTGATGGGTGTTGACGATACCTCGCTGGTCGGCGCTCCCCGCCGCATGGCGCTGGGGCGCTTTGAATCGCTTCGCGAGCCGGACTCGGTGATCATCGACCGCGTCGGCTACAAATTCTTCTTCCCCGATGAACCGCTGCGGCTCGGCAAACAGATCGAGATGAACGACCACATGCTGCGGATCGTCGGGATCTGCGATTCGTCAGCGCCGTTCGTGAATCTGCCGGTGGTGTACTCCCGCTACTCGATTGCGGTGACGCTGGTAGGGCGCGAACGGAATCTCATGTCGTTCGTAGTCGCGAGCCCGCGGAGCGGAGTCAGCGATGCCGAAACAGCGCGGCGAATCTCGAAAGCTACCGGCCTGAAGGCAATGACCGGTTCCGAATTCGGATGGGCCACCATCTGGTACTACATGCGCAACACGGGCATTCCGATTAACTTCGGCATCACCGTTGCGATCGCGCTTGTGGTGGGGACCGTGGTGGCCGGACAAACGTTTTACCTGTTCACGGTCGAGAACCTCAAACAGTTCGGCGCGCTGAAGGCTATCGGCGTCACGAACTGGCGCATCACCGGCATGATACTGCTGCAAGCGTTGGTCGTTGGCACCATCGGATACTGCATTGGGATCGCCATGACGGCTGCGTTCTTCGAATCGACAAAGAACAACTTGGACCTGCGTGGATTCTATTTGCTCCCGCAGGTGATGGGCGGCGTCGCTATAACCGTGATGGTGATCGTCGCGCTGGCAAGCGTAATCAGCATACGGCGAGTCGCCGTGCTCGAACCCGCAGTTGTATTCCGAGGCTAACCGTCATGAAGCAATTCGAACAACCGGCAGTCCTCTGCCGGAACGTCACCAAAGAATTCGGGACCGGGGAAACGAAGTTGCTCGCTCTGCGGGGCGTCGATTTTGAAGCGAATTACGGCGAATTGACCATGCTGGTGGGGCCGAGCGGTTGCGGAAAGACCACCTTGCTCAGCGTCGTTGCCGGGCTGCTGAACAAAACCGATGGCCACATCAGCATCCTCGGAACGGATACCGGGACGTTGCGCGGACAGGCCAGTGTCCTGTTCCGGCGGCGGCACCTCGGGTTCATTTTCCAGCAGTACAACCTGCTGCCCGCGCTGACCGCCGCGGAGAATGCGGCCGTCCCGCTGCTTGCGGCCGGCATCAAGAGAGGCACAGCCGTCGAAAGAGCGGTTGCGCTACTCGAGAAACTCGGATTGGGCGGACGCGTTCACTCTCGTCCGAACCAGCTTTCGGGCGGACAACAACAGCGCGTCGCCATTGCGCGCGCGGTCATTCACGAGCCGCGTTTGCTCGTAGCCGATGAGCCGACCGCCGCCCTGGATGCCGAGAGCGGCCACGCCGTGATGGAGTTGCTGCGGGCCTCGGCAGTCCGGCCGGATCGCGCCGTGATCGTCGTCACGCACGACTCCCGCGTTTTTCAATTCGGCGACCGTATCGCTCACATGAACGACGGCCGCATTTTACACACCGAGATCAACTCGGAAGGCGCCGCGATCTCCGCGGCCTGACCGCCAAACTCACGAAAGGACTCGTATGCTCACAAAGTACGGTATTCCTGTGCTCGCCGTTTTGGCATTGACATTCGCCGCTATCAGCGTGGCGCGTCTTCGGCCCGTTGAAACAAAAGTACCGCCCGTCGTACAGCCTCCTTCGGCAGGTTTCGCCACTCAGGTGGGCGCGGTCGGATTGGTAGAGGCGTCGAGTGAGAATATCGCCGTAAGCCTCCCGGTACCTGGCCTCGTCACCAAGGTTTTTGTGGGTGCCGGCGATCGCGTGCGGAAGGGCGAACCCCTGTTCTCGTTGGACGACCGCGATCTTCGCGCGGAACTCGCTCTGCGGAACGCAAACTTCGACCTTGCGCGGACTAAGCTGTCCCGCCTCGAAATGTCGCCGCGGCCTGAAGAGATTCCGCCCGCCGAGGCGCGCGTGAAAGAAGCCGAGGCGCAACTCTCGGATGCAAAGGTGCAATTCGATCTCATGCAGGGCGTGCGCGACCGGCGAGCCATTCGCGTCGAGGATCTGGAACGACGCCGTCGCGCCGTAGAAATCGCAGCAGCGAAAGTCGACGAGGCTCGGGGCTCGCTGCGGCTTCTGCAATCGGGCGCTTGGGCGCGTGACATCGATGTCGCGAAGGCCGAAGTTGTCCAGTCGGAACAGCAGGTCGCGCGCGTCAAGGCCGATTTAGCCAGGCTTACCGTCACCGCGCCGATCGACGGAGAAATTCTTCAGTGCAAAGTGCGCGCCGGGGAGTATGCGGCGGCCGGCCCGTTGGAGCAACCGCTCATGCTGCTCGGCGCCGTTGACCACTTGAATGTTCGGGCCGAAGTGGACGAACGCGATGCGATCCGTGTGAAACCCGGCGCGCAAGTCGTTGCATCTGTCCGCGGAAACACGGCCAGAAAATTCAAACTACGGTTTGTCCGTTTCGAACCCTTTGTCGTGCCTAAGCGAAACCTCAGCGGCGATTCCACCGAACGCGTGGATACACGCGTCCTGCAGGTGATCTACGCGCTTGAGAAGAACATACCCGTGCGCCCGGGTCAGCAGATGGATATCTCCATCGAGGCGAATTGAGGAGGAACACATGCACCGGGTATTCGCATTGATGATCCTGGCAACCCTGGCCACTTCGGCACGCAACCCAGCGCCACCAAGGCCGGATGTTCCTGTGCCGAGGTCTTTCCGTAACGTGCCCGCGGATGCTGCAGGCAAGAGGTCGCCCTCGTGGTGGAAAGCCTTTAGCGACCCGCTTCTCGATGAGTTGATGGACCGGGTGGTTCATGCGAATCTCGACGTCCGAAGCGCAGGGGCGCGACTCGTGGAGGCAAATGCCGCCCGCGGCGTCAGCCGGTCGGCCCTGCTTCCGGATATCGGGACCAGCGCCTCCACGGCGCGTCTACGCGGCGGCTTCAATCAGGGTGTCATCAAAGTTCCCGATGCGCCCGGTTCCGTAGGCAAGGGGAGCTTCGTTACTCCATTCGAGACCTCCATTGTTACGGGTGGTTTCAACATGCGGTGGGAGGCGGACGTGTTCGGAGGATTGCGCAAGTCGCTCAAGGCGTCGAATGCGGCGGCCCGAGCGGCGGAGGCTGACGTTCGCGCCGTCCAGGTGATCGTGCGGGGTGAGGTTGCGCGCAACTACATCGAGATGCGCGGCGCCGAGAACCAAATCGTCATCACGCGCGCGAACATCGCATCCGAAAAAGAGTTGCTCGATCTGGTTCGCGCCCGCGCCGACGCAGGACTCGCGAGCGACCTCGATGTCGAGCGGCAGACTGCGCAGGTCGCGTCTCTTGCAGCTTCGCTACCGGACCTCGACGTGGTGCGTCTTCAGGCGGTGCATCGGATCGCGGTGCTGCTCGGCGAGGATCCTTCGGCCCTGCGGGACCGGTTGAGCGCGGAGGCTCCAGAACTTCAGGAACCTCCGATCCCCGAGGCCGTGCCCAGCGATCTTCTGAAACAGCGGCCCGACATTCGACGCGCCGAGGCGGAAATTGCAGCCGCATACGCGCGTGCAGGTGCGGCCCGCGCTGACTTGTATCCGAAGTTCGTTATTAGCGGACTCAGCGGGCGCCAATCAACCGACTTCTCCGGACTGACGGTTGGAGCCGGCAACTTCTTCTCCGTGGGACCCGGCATTTCGCTCCCCATCTTCAGCGCGGGTCGAATACGATCGAACATTCGTGTTCAAGATGCGCGCCTGGAACAGGCGGTGCGGGCGTACGAACACGAAGTGCTCAGCGCGTTCGAGGAAACGGAGAACGCATTTGTCGCAGTGGATCGCGCCGGCCAGCGGCGGCAAGAGCTTGAAATGGGCCTGGCTGCCGCGGACCGGAGCATTGAGATCGCGCGCGAACTCTATCTGCGCGGACTCGGCGACTTCCTCGCGGTACTCGATGCCCAACGGCAGCGCTTCGAGTTCGAACGCCAGATCGCCGCCTGCGAAACCTCGAAGCTCACCGCGGCGGTGGCGCTCTACAAGTCGCTCGGGGAATAATGCTCTGTATTGACCTCGAACAGTTTCTCTCTCTCTGAGGCAAGGCTGATCGCGCTCGCTGCTCAAGGCTTTGATCGGCCACGCCCGACCGGGCGCGTTACGGCCCGTACTATCGCCGGCATCATGCGCCGGATCGGACTCGTGCAACTGGACTTCGTGAACGTGCTTGTGCCTGCGCACTACGTCGTGCCGTTCTCGCGTCTTGGCGGTTACGACCGCAGGATTTTCGAGCGGGTCGCCTATCACAGCCACCAGTTCACCGAGCAGTGGGCGCACGAGGCTTGCATCTCCCCGATGGACACATGGCCGCTTCTGCGGTTCCGCATGGAGCAGCATCGGGCGCGTCCCTACGGGTTCGATGAGTTCATTGAGAAACACCCGGCATACCAGGAGCAGGTGCTCGAAGAAATTCGAATACGCGGCCCGCTGGCGGCCGAGGATCTCGACCCTCCGGAAGGCGTCGAGCGGAAACTCGAGGGCGCTTGGATCGGAACCGTGCCACGCGCGATGCTGGAGGCGCTCTTCGGACGCGGCTTGCTGGCGGTCACCAAACGGCTGACGAACGGCGCCCGCGTGTTCGACTTGGCGGAACGCGTGGTGCCTGCCGCCGACTTCGAGCGACGCGTCGACATAAAGACCGCTCATCGCGAGTTGATTGCAAAAGCTGCTCGAGCGCATGGCATCGGGACGGCGGCGGACATTGCCGACTACTATCGAATGAAGATGGGCGACGCGCGGCCGAGAATTCTGGAACTCGTCGAGACGTGCGAGCTTGAACGGGTTCACGTCGAGGGATGGAAAGAGGCGGCTTATCTCCACCGCGATGCCAAGATCCCGAAACGCGTCCAGGCTGCTGCCCTCTTATCGCCGTTCGATCCCGTGGTGTGGTACCGCCCGCGCGCGGAACGGCTGTTCCACTTCGAATACCGCATCGAAATCTACACTCCGGAGGAGCAGCGCCGGTGGGGCTATTATGTTCTCCCGTTCCTGCTCAACGAGCGGATTGTCGCGCGTGTCGATCTGAAGGCGGATCGCGCGACAGGCACGCTCATGGTGCATCCGTTCCATATCGAAGACCACGCCGATCCGAAGACGGTCGCCCCGGCATTGAGCCAGGAACTCCGGACGTTGGCAGCGTGGCTCGGATTGCCGCGCTTGGGTGGCACGGGATGGTCGCGCAACCAAGCGGTTCCGAGTGGCCGCGGCCGGTAATGTGTTTGGCGACCCCGCAGTCCCGTCAGAGACGCTGCCGCGCGGCGTGAACGAATGCCAAAGCGCTCAGCAACTCACCGGCACCGAACAAGAACCAGTTGAACGGGTTTGGCGGATTTCCCGCAGTCGTGTTCCGCCAATCCCACATGAAGGCCACCATCAGCAGTACGCCGCCCCCGACGATCGCAATCCAGTGCAATGGGGTCGGCCGTAGCAATTTCCCGCTCAACTCGCGGCGGAGCAGCACAATCCCCGCCCACACCATCGAGCCGGCGACAATGCACGGTGCAATAACCGGCCCCACCCACGGCAGCGGCAGCAGAAACAGAATGTCCCAGGTGAGCAGCGACGCAGGCCACCCGATGAGACCTTTCAGCGATGCATAGAACACCAAGTCCCATACACCGAACACGAGGACAAATCCGGCGAGCCATTGCCGGAAGTTCGACGCGACCGCTAGCGCCGCCGCGCCGAGCATCACGAGCGTCGCGAACTCGCGAATCAGTTCCGTGCCGAGCAGGCGCCCATACTCCGGTCCCTTACTCTGTAGCTGTTCCGGCGTGATCAGAGGGAAGAGTTCACCCGGCGCCTTCTGCGGATAGAACTCCTGCCGCAACGGGTCGTAAATGTGCCGCAGGTACACCACCACGGCCGCTTCGACATAGCCGAAAGAGACGCCGAAGAGGACAAGACTCAGAACCGCACGCCGCCAGGTCATTCCTGCTCGATCCGAAGTGTCTTCTTGAGCCAGGCCTGACGATCGCGAATGGCCTCATCGCTTAAACCGTGACCCGCGTCGTACCACAGGATCGTCTTTGGCTCGCGTGCCGCTTCGAAAAACTCCTTCGCGCGCGCTTCCGGTACGTAGTTATCCTTGCGTCCGAACTGCAGCAGCACCGGGGCGGGGGCCGCTTTGCCGATGTACAGCACCGGGTCGAGCGGCGCCAGGCGATCGACGACAGCCTGCCGGTCCGCACCTTCCAACTTCGTGCCCAGCAGATACCAGAGGCTGAACGCTGTCGTCCCCGCTTGCAAGGCCCATGCCTTCACCCGTTGATCCACTCCCGCCAGCACCGCGCCGTACATCGCGCCGAAGTCGTGACCCACGTAGGCAATCCGCGCACGATCGACATTCTGCGTCGCAAGAACATCCAGGGCTCTGCGCAATTCTCGCACCTGGCGGATACTCTCGTCGTAGTCCTTTGCTCGATCGCGTTTGCCGAACCACGCCGGGTCGGACCACATCGTCTCGATCAACAGCGATGTCGCGCCGCCTTTCGCCAGTTCCACCGCCTGTTCCAGAAACTGCCTGCGGTTCGAGTCCTTGGCCTCCGGCTCATACCAGTGAACAAAGAGGATGCCCGGTCCCCCACCCCTGGCGGGCACGACGAGATACGCAGCCGTCCGCCCGCCGGTTGTGTTGGCGAACGTGATATCCCGGACCTCCGCGCCGTTGCGGTGAACCGTTGCTTTCACTCGCACGTCCAGCGGCAGATCACGGTTGTATTCGAACGCCCCCGGTGAGAGGGCTGCTGCGAACAGGAGCGGGACAAGACCGGTCATCGCGGTTCCACTTGCGGCACGGCGAGCGGGTACTCCAGCGTTTGAACCAACCACTCGCGGTTGTTCCGAACGTCGTCGGTCAACTTCTGGCACAACGCTTCGCGCTGCTCGAAAAGACGATAGCCGTCCGGAGTGCGCAGGTATCCAGCCGCATCCGGATGCCCCTCCTTGACGGCTTCCAGGCCCGACTGCGCCGCCATATTCTGATAACGCAAACGCTTCTCCAGCAGCGCGCGGACGACAAACGGCATCACCGTCGAATAATCCGCCTGCATGCTCTCTGTGGTTTGCAAATACACCTCTTTGTCCACTTTGCCCCACGTCACCGCTTCGGCGGGAGGACAGGACGACAACGACCCGTCGGTGACGGGAGCCGTGACGATCTGAACGTCGAACTGGTAGCCGCGAACATCGGGCAAGCCGAGCACCTGCCCCAACGCAGGTTCGGGCTGCAGATTGAAATTCTTCGGTACGCCGCCCCCGAGTATCAACGTCGCCAGCGCGTGTGCGGGATGGTCGAACAATCCCCACCGATGGTACGCGCACGCCTCGAAGATCTCCGCGTGAAGGTCGAGGTCGAAACCGTACTCGGGAACCAACCCCGCCTGCCGCATCGCCCAGAGCTTCATAGAGTTCAGGAACACGCTTCCGTCACCCGGCGCTCCGACGAAAATCGGTATCGCCATCCGGTGGCATGTCGCCAGCAGACCGGGTTCGACCGCGTTTCTCTTCTCCTGAGCCGAATAATACGCGCCAAGACGGTAACGAAGTTCGGTCCCCGTCATCTTGTGCTGAAACTCCGGGGTCGCGAGCATCGCCGTCAGGAATCGGTCCTGGTCGAGCAGCACGTCTTCATCGAACGCCATATCGGTGACGCGGATCGTGTGTTCGTCGCGGAGCGCGCGGTCGTCACCCCAGATCGGGACCTCGTGAACAGGCCCCTCTTTGTGCTCGTTCAAGCTGCGATGCCCGTCGTGATAACAGACAGCATCGGTCGTGCTGATGTAGGCCACCCATCCGGTCTCGAGCAGCGGAATCAGCCAGGTCTGGTGTTGGCCCGACACGGTCACCGGCCCCGCGATGGAAAGGGTCAGTGGGCAACCGGAGCCGATAGCGCGGTCGAGAATCATGTAGATGCGCCGCAGATGGGCTCCGCCGAATGCCGGCAGGCAGTATCGAAAGAGGTCGTCGAGAGAGGCGCACTCATCGACGCGCTTCGTCTTCACCCAGCGCCGGTTGGCGCGGTCGCGGCTGCATTGTAGATTGTCCATGTCTATTCGAACTGTCTTCGGAACTCCTGGAACTGCGACTTCAAAAGATCGATCTCGTTTCGTAATTCCGCGATTTCATTCTCCAGCGCGGCAATCCGGTCCGTACGCGCTGCCGGCGGCAACACGCCCGGCGCGGCATCGAGCACCGGTTCGCCCGAGAACAGGTGAGCCCATCGCGGCTCTTTCGTACCCGCCTGGTGCGGCAATTGAACTACGAACGGACCACCCGGGCGGTCGCTCAACTGTCGCAGCACGGATTCCACTTCATCGAGGTCCGAGAAATCGTACATGCGCGAGGCCCGGTTGCGGAGTTCGCCGAGCGTCTGCGGACCTCGTACCATCAATTCGCAGACGAGCGCCAACTCCCGGCGGCCGAAATTGAGTTTCTCCGAGAATCGATGCGAATACTTGGGCACCCGGTTGGAACCGCCGCTGACGACGCCCGCCAAGGCTTTTGCGCGCAACGATTCGAGCGCCCGCAAGACCGTGGCATCGTCGTAGTTCACCGCGGGGTCGCGATTCGATTTCTGGTTACACGCGTTGACCAGGGCATTCAGCGTCAACGGGTAATATTCGGGTGTCGTTATGTCCTTTTCGAGCAAAGAACCGAGCACCCGTACCTCGACCGGATCGAGCTGGAAGTCCACGTTCCCATTCTCGGATGAGGCGCGATGCTAAATCCACAAGAGCGCTTATCAAATCAGACGAGGCGACGCCAAAATCGGCCCTACCGCCAAAAAGCAAGACTCGACAGAAATGATTTGAAGGCTTGTCCCAGGGATTCCAGAAATCCGGGGCGAGGTACCGGCCGTTCCGGTTCCACCGGCTGGTAAGACACATCCACAAACTGTTCCTGTCTCGGAACGGGGATCGGCAGGTTGCTCATGCTTTCGGGGGGAGCTTCCTCCTCGGCTGGCGCATCGTCGAACCCGTGTACGGCATTGTGTACCCTGTGCGAGATCTGATCCATGCGTAACAGGAACTTGTCCTGCGCAGAACCCGGGATCTCGCTGAGAATTTCATCGAGCATCGGCTCGTGCAGCGGCTTCACTACGTCGTAGTGGAAGAAATCCGCCAGGCGGCACGCAACGTGTACGATCTTCAGCAGCGTCAGTTCGGGATCGTCGATCCGGTCGTGATGGCGCCCGGCGACTACACGGAATTCCTCCGGCAGATTCCACCGTTCAGCGAGCATCCGGCCCGCCTCCGCGTGATCCAACCCGAACGTCTCACGTTCGAAGTCGAGAAGGTCGAGGCACCGCGACGCGCAGTCTCGAATGGTTTCTTCGTACTCTTGGGGGAATGCCACAAGTAGCCCGAGCCTGCCGACATCGTGCAGGATGCCGGCCGCGTACGCCGATTCGGTGAAAGCGCGGCAGCAGCGGCTCAATTCCTCGGCCAATACGGCTGTCGCGATCGTGTGCTGCCAGCATCGCCGTAACTCCGCCGTACGGAGCGCCGCCCGCGAATAGGCAGCCGTCGCTGCGGTTACGGTGATGGAGCGCGTACGCTCGAGCCCCAACATCGTCAATGCGTGGCGGACATTCGTTACCGGTTGTGTTAAGCCAAACAGTGCGGAATTCGCAAACTGCAAGGTGCGCGCGGATAAGAGAGGATCCGAGCCAATCAGTGCCGCAACTTTTGCTATATCAACATCGTTGCGGGCGAGCATCGCGAGCAGACGCGAGGCTACCGGCGGAAACGGGGGTACCGTCCGGAGTCGACTCGTGAAGTCTGTGGTCGCGGCCACGTTGCCAATCCCCATCATCTTATCGGCAACATGGCGAGCTACTATAGCCGAAGTTAGCCGGGTACTCCCGCGGACTATCCTGTCGGGCACAGCCTATCGACGCATGCCGCCGGAGCCGCATCGGAATCAGCGCCGTGAACCCTGGCAACTCCGGGGTCTGAAACGCCCAAACTGCTACAATTTCATTATTGTCCCCGAGGCCAACCAGCTTAGTCGCAATCTATCCGGGCTCGTTCGATCCCATCACCAATGGGCATCTTGACCTGATTGCGCGAGGGGCAAGACTGGCCGACCGTCTGATCGTGGCGATCCTGCGCAACGAAAGTAAGCAGCCGCTCTTTTCCGTGTCGGAGCGCATGGCGATGCTGGCCGAGGTGCTCCATGGTTATGAGAACGTTGAGATCGATGCGTTCGACGGGCTGTTGGTCGACTACGCCGCGGATCGTGGAGCAACCGCGATTTTGCGCGGTATTCGCGCCATCTCGGATTACGAATACGAACTCCAGATGGCTTTAATGAATCGCCGGTTGCGGCCGGAGATTGAAACGGTGTTTTTGATGGCGGGTGAAGCGTACTCTTTCATCAGCTCCAGGTTGGTAAAAGAGGTCATTCGCCTGGGAGGCAATATCGCGGGCCTGGTTCCACCAGCGGTGGAACTGAGTCTTAAACAGAGGTTTAAGGGATAACAACATTACGATGCAGTCGACACTGGGACTAGCGGAGCGCGTATCGACGATCAGCGTATCGTCCACGATGAAGGTTGCGGCGGATGCGGACCGCCTGCGCCGTGAAGGCGCCGACGTGGTGGATTTCGGAGCTGGAGAGCCGGACTTTCCGACACCCGAAAACATCAAGCAAGCCGGCAACGCGGCAATCAATGCCAATTTCACCAAGTACACCGCGGCCGGTGGCACGCTCGATCTCCGGCAGGCGATATGCGAGCGCCACGCCAAGGATTTCGGCACGAATTATTCGCCTTCCGAATGCATCGTGACGGTGGGTGGAAAGCACGCCATCTTCAACCTTGTCCAGGTAGTGGTAAATCCGGGCGACGAGGTAATCATACCGGTCCCGTACTGGGTCACTTACAAAGATGTGGTGAATTACACGGGCGGTAAGTGCGTCTTCGTGGACACGGACGAGAACAGCGGATTTGAACTAACCGCGGCAATGGTGGAACGCCAGCTGACCCCGCGTACCAAGTTGGTGCTCATCAACTCGCCTTCAAACCCCAGCGGCGCGCTGGTGGCCCGCGAGGAGTTCGAGAAGATCTTCCACCTCACTTCGAGCCGCGGCATCTGGCTGATGACCGACGAGTGCTACTACCGGTTTCTCTACGAAGGTGAGCCGTTCTCGATCGCGTCCGTGAAGGGTGCGAAGGATTCGGTGCTGGTGGCGGGCTCGTTGTCGAAAACCTACTCCATGACCGGTTGGCGCATCGGCTTCGCACTCGGTCCGACGGCGGTGATCGGCGCGAGTCTGAAACTCCAGAGCCATTGCACCTCGAACCCCACCTCTATCGCACAGCGCGCCGCCGTCGAAGCTGTTCGCGGACCGCAGGAATCCGTGGACGTCATGCTCGCCGAGTATCGCAGGCGCCGCGACTTCGTGGTCAACCGCCTGCGGGCGATATCGGGTGTTACGATTGCGGAGCCCAAAGGCGCTTTCTACGCGTACCCAAACGTCTCCGTAACCTATGACGCCGGCATTCGCAATTCCCTGCACTTCGCCGAAAAGTTGCTGGCCGAAGAATTCGTCGCGGTAGTGCCGGGCGAAGCGTTCGGGACGAATGATCACGTCCGCATCTCGTACGCCACATCGATGCAGGCCCTCGAAAGAGGGCTCGACCGCATGCACAAATTCATCGAGGCGCACCGGGCGTGAATTCCACCGCGATCCGCCCGGGCATCTCGCGGATGACCCCGTCGTTTCGCGAGAAGATCTGGGGCGATACTCAGTTGTCGCCCTGGTACCCCGATTCCGATCGAAAAATCGGTGAAGTGTGGTTCGAGAGCGAACACGAACTGCCGCTCCTGGTGAAGTTTCTCTTCACCTCGGAGCGTCTATCGGTACAAGTTCATCCGGCCGACGACTACGCCGCCGTGCACGAAAACAGCCGCGGCAAGACCGAGATGTGGTACGTGCTGCGGGCTCGGCCGGGCGGCGCCGTCGCGGTGGGACTGCGCGAGCAGGTGTCGCCGGAACGCTTGCGCGAACTCGCGGTCTCGGGCGAGATCGAGGCCTACCTCAACTGGGTCGAGGTCCGACCGGGAGATACCATCGTCGTTCCCGCCGGCACGATTCACGCCATCGGCCCCGGACTCGCACTCTGCGAAATCCAGCAACACTCGGACGTCACTTACCGCCTGTACGATTACGGGCGACCGCGGGAATTGCATCTCGACCGCAGCGTTGATGTTTCGATTCTCGGCCCCTACCGTCCGCCGGAAAATGTGCCGCAAGGCTTCATCGCCTACACGTCATACTTCGCGGTCAGCGAACTCAATGTCACCGGCGAGGTGAAGATCGATCCGCTGAGCGACCGCTTCGAGTTGTTCATCGCGTTGGAAGGCGAGGGCGTCATCGACTGCCAGCCGTTCCAACACGGTGAGGTGTGGTTTGTCGCGCCGGGCACCACATCTTTTTCGATCACGAACGAGACCCGCCCGGCAAAGTTCCTTCGCGTGTACGTGCCATAGTCCTCCGCTGCTCCGATCAGGTAATAATCGGGAAACCCACCGCCGAGTGAATCCGTCTCGGAAATCGTAAGCCTTCGTGAGTTCTACGCGCGTCCTCCCGGTTGTCGATTTGTATGCAACGAAATCATTCTGGCCGGTATTTCAGACGGCCGGCGATAAGCCTGGTCGTGGCATTCGCCATTTGTTTCGCGCAGAGCACCTTATTGGCGCAGCGCAACCGCGTTACCGCTCCCATTAGCGGCTCCCGCAGAGTCGCACTCTCCGGTAACGTTCAGCCTAAGACCCGCCTCGCTACCGACCTGGGTCAAGTCTCACCGGACGAGACCATCCCCTCTGTGACGCTTGTACTTCGGCCGACGGCCGCCCAGCAGGCCGACCTTGACAAACTCCTGGCCGAGCAGCAGGATCCGAACTCTCCTAACTATCACCGGTGGCTGACCCCCGACGAGTATGCCGTACAGTTCGGTGTAAGTTCGGATGACATCGCCAAGATCACCGCCTGGCTCGAGCAGCAGAACCTCCACCTCACCGCGGTCGCCCACGCCCGGAACTGGATCTCGTTTACCGGTACGGCGGCGGACGTTGGTGCCGCATTCCGCACCGAGTTCCACCGGTACGACTGGCATGGCCGTCGTCATTTCGCCAATGCCACCGAACCATCGATTCCCGTTGCGATCGAAACGGCGGTGCAAAGCATCCATGGGTTGAACGATTTCCGCATGCGTCCGCGCGCTGTGCGGCGGCACTCGGTGGATCCCGAAGCGGCCTACACCGCCGGATCGGGTAATCACTATCTGTCCCCGGACGACGTCGGGACCATCTATAACTTGAAGTCGCTTCACAGCGCCGGCATCGACGGCTCCGGCCAGACCATCGCGGTTGCCGGTCAAACGCAGATCGATCTGACGGACCTGCAGAAGTTCCGGTCGCGCTTCGGACTTCCCGCGGCCGATCCCGAAGTCATGCTGGTGCCGAACACGCGTGATCCGGGGACGGTGTCCGACGACCTCGGCGAAGCCGACCTCGACCTGGAGTGGGCCGGGGCAGCGGCACCGAATGTAAAGCTGCGGTATGTGTACTCGCAAGACGTGATGGACGCGGTGCAATACATCATCGATCAGAACCTCGCGCCAGTCCTCAGCGTCAGTTACGGTCTTTGCGAAACGCTGACGTCTCGCTCGGATGCTCTCACGATGCAAGCCTGGGCGCGCCAGGCGAACGCGCAAGGCATTACTTGGGTGAACGCATCGGGCGACTCCGGCGGTGCCGATTGCGTTTACAAAGGATCGACTCTCGGAGGCGGACCTTCCGTCGACCTTCCGGCCGGCATCCCGGAAGTGACCGGCGTCGGCGGCACTACGTTCAGCGATGGCGGCGGAACGTACTGGAATTCGGCGAACCAGGACACGGGCGGCTCGGCACTCAATTACATTCCCGAGACGGCTTGGAACGATAGCGCTCCGGGCGACCCTTCCTCCGGTGGCGGCGGCGCAAGCGCGATGTTCGCAAAACCGTCGTGGCAGACGGGATCGGGCGTGCCGAATGACGGCGCGCGCGATGTGCCCGATGTCTCCCTGGCTTCGTCCGCCGACCACGACGGCTACATGGTCTACAACGAAGGACAACTCGCTATCTACGGCGGCACCTCCGCGGCCACTCCCGTGTTCGCCGGCATTGCAGCGTTGGTCAATCAGTACCTGCAATCGACGGGTGCGCAGTCCACACCGGGCTTGGGGAACGTCAATCCGAAATTGTATGCGCTCGCCCAATCATCGCCCTCGGTGTTCCACGACGTCGCTACGGGCGACAACATTGTGACAGTGTCCTGTTCGGGGCGCTCGCGCAACTGTCAGTCCGGCTCGTTCGGCTTTAGTGCGGCGGCCGGCTACGACCAGGCCACAGGTCTTGGATCGGTCGATGCTCATGCCTTGGCAATGGCGTGGCGCGGCGACACGAGTTCGATTACCAGCGCCTCGGCGGCGATGACCCTGGCGTCGAGCACGCCAAGTCTCACCTTCTCGGATTCCATCACGATCACTGCCACGGTCACGGGTACGACGGGTGGCACGCCGCTCGGCACCGTCACCTTCTATCTGGGCAGCCTCTCGCTCGGGACCGCATCGTTGAATGGCTCCGGCAATTCCGCGACAGCCTCTATCACTCTGAACGGTGCGCAACTGCAGAATGGGGTGAACGCCATCAGCGCGACCTACGCCGGAAGCGACCTCTTCTCCGCGGCAACCGCGTCCGTCAGCGTTACCGTAGGTGCGTCGGCATCCTCCGCAGCGCCGTCGATAGCCGCTGTCACGAATGGTGCGTCGTACCAGGCAGCCTATGCTCCTGGCATGATTCTCACCGTATTCGGCTCGAATCTCGCTCCCGCGACGGCGAGCGCGGGGCGCATCCCCTTGCCCGCGCAGCTGGCCGGAGTCTCGGCAACCGTGGATGGTATCGCGGCGCCTCTCTACTACACCTCCTCGGGCCAACTGAACCTTCAGTTGCCCTATGAGACGACGCCGAATCACACCGCTCTGCTCGTCGTAAACAATAACGGGCGCACGGCCTCGACATCTTTCCAGGTAACTGCGGCGGCTCCCGGCCTGTTTACGGACAATAACGGCTATGTGGTTCCGGCCAACACAGCCGCACGCTCTGCCGCTATCGCGCTCTACATCACCGGTGACGGAGCGGTCTTTCCAACTCTCGCAACCGGCTCGGCGCCGGCATCCGGAACGCCCGTGGGTTCGCTGCCGATACCGGTGCAGCCAGTGTTAGTCACCATCGGCGGAGCCACCGCAACAGTTCAGTTCATCGGGATTCCTTCCGGGCTGGTGGGCGTGACGCAGATCAACGTCACCGTTCCGGCCGGGGCTCCACTTGGGGTCCAACCCGTCGTGGTTCGGGTCGGTGGCATATCGAGTAACGCTGGATCGTTGACTGTCACGGCGCGGTAATCCTCGCCGGATCGCCTCGAAAGGGGAACAATCCGGTAGCTTTGCTACACTACGAACAATCGCCTCGCATGAGCGTCGAAGTCCAATTCCAACAGTTCGACAGTATTGATCTGGATTGTGGAACTACTCTCGCGCCCATACAGGTTGCCTATGAGACGTGGGGCGAACTCAACGCCGCGAAGTCGAACGCGATTCTGATTTTGCACGCCTTCTCCGGCGATTCCCATGCCGCGGGCATCAGCGCCGCAACGGGGCGGCCCGGTTGGTGGGACAACATGATCGGCCCGGGCAAAGGATTCGATACCAACCGGTACTTCATCATCTGCTCCAACGTGCTCGGCGGCTGTATGGGCACCACCGGTCCGAGTTCGATCAATCCGCAAACCGGTTGCCCGTTCGCCATGAAGTTCCCCGTCATCACGATCGGTGACATGGTGCGTCTGCAAAAGATGCTCATCGACCGCCTCGGTATTCAGAGGCTGCTCGCAGTTGCGGGCGGCTCGATGGGCGGCATGCAGGCGCTCGAATGGGCGGTCGCTTATCCCGAGTCAGTTGCGTGCGCATTGCCCATCGCGGCGACTGCGCGCCACAGCGCCCAACAGATCGCGTTCAACGAAGTGGGACGCCAGGCGATCATGGCTGATCCCGACTGGAACGAGGGCAACTACTACGGCAAGAAACCGCCGGCGCGCGGCCTCGCCGTCGCCCGCATGGTAGGACATATCACCTACATGAGCGACGACTCCATGCGAGAGAAGTTCGGCCGCCGTCTGCGCAACGATCAGTTCGGATTTCACTTCGATATCGACTTCGAAGTGGAGAGCTATCTCCGTTACCGCGGCAGCCAGTTCGTCGACCGCTTCGATGCGAACTCATACCTCTACATCACCAAAGCGATGGATTACTTTGACCTCGCCTTCGGACGCTCGCCGAACATACCCGGCGCGCTCGACCGCGTGGAGGCCCGGTTCCTGGTGCTCAGCTTTACTTCCGACTGGCTCTACCCCAGCTATCAATCGCTTGAAGTCGTCAGCGCGCTGCGCAGCCGGAACAAGGATGTCGCGTATTGCGAACTGCCTTCGAACTACGGGCACGACGCGTTCCTGGTGGATGTAGCGGAGCAGACCGAACTTGTCCGCGGATTCCTTTCAAGCACGTACAAGGAGTGCGCATAACAGATGCACGCTCCCGCCGTGCAACCCTCGCGCCGCCCGTTCGTAGGATCGCTGCTCGGCCGCAGCGATTATGCCATCATCAGCGACCTCGTCGAGCCCGGAACGCGGATCCTGGATCTCGGATGCGGCGAAGGTGAATTGCTAGCTTGGCTCGCTGAAAACAAAAACGTACAGGCCCGCGGCGTCGAACTGGCAGGCGCGAAGGTACAGCGCGCGATTGCTCGCGGAGTTTCCGTCTACCAGGGCGACATCGATCAGGGGCTTGCCGACTACCCGGATCACGTGTTCGACTACGTGATTCTGAGCCAGACCCTCCAGGAAACCCGATCGCCTTTACACGTGCTGCGCGAAATGTTGCGGGTCGGCGACCGCGTTATTGTCGCCTTTCCGAACTTCGGCCACTGGACCGTCCGTCTCGCTCATCTCTGGAGCGGCCGCGCCCCGAAAACAAAGCTCTTTCCGTACGATTGGTACAACTCGCCGAACATCCACTTCCTCACCATCGACGACTTCGAAGCTGTAGCCCAACGCGAGAAGTGGAACGTCCAGAGGCGTATTTTTCTGGCAGGCAACCGCCGTGTGGGTCTTCTTCCGAATCTGCTCGCCGAGGTTGCGGTGTTCATGTTTTCGAAAGATGGTTCTTAACCGAATTTCTGCAGCTTCGTTGAACCTGAATAGGATCTCCTGACATGCGCTTCCGCTCTTCCGTTCTGATTGTTGGTGTCGTCGTCGCCGCATCCCTGGGAGCACAGAACCGATTCTCACTCACGATCGACAACATCATGCGCGGCCCGGGATTGATCGGCTATGAGCCGCAGTCGCCGCGATGGTCGGGCGATTCGCAGAAGATCTATTTCGAGTGGAAGCAAGCCTCGGACGAGTTGCTCAAACCGATGGACACCTATGTGGTGAACCGGGACGGATCGGCTTTGCGAAAGCTCTCGGACGAAGAGGCGAAGCTGGCTCCGCCTGAGACGGGCGGCGACGAATCGAAGGACCACTCGCGCACGGTCTACGTGCGGGCCGGCGATATATATCTCTACGATCGCGCGGCCGATAAATCGCGCCGGTTGACCAAGACGGCCGACATCGAATCGAATCCGCATTTTACCCGCTATGGGAAACGGATTTGGTTCACGCGCGCAAACAACCTCTATGTAGTGACGCTGCAGGACGGTCTGTTGGAGCAGTTGACCGACATTCAGGCTGCGGGGTCGGCTCCCCAGACGACTGCCTCTTCCGAAACGGGGCAGCAGCGGCGTGGGGCTTCGGCCGCACGGAGCGAGTCGGAAGACGAAAAGAAGGGAACGGCAAGCCAGGAGTGGCTCAAGAAAGAGGAGAAGGAACTCATTGATGCCGTCCGGCAGAAGGCCGCTTTGCACGAGGAACAGGAAGCGCGGAAAAAGCGCGAGAATCCACGCAAGCCGTTCAAGCTGCAAGCGGGGCAGTCGGTGACCGGTCTGGCGCTGTCTCCGGATGAGAAACTCGTGATGGCGAGTATTCGCGAACCAGATGAAGGTTCGAAAACCACCGTTGTTCCGAACTTCGTCACCGAATCGGGCTACACCGAGGACATTCCGTCTCGCGGCAAAGTGGGCGATGTGCAGGGGCGCGTTCGACTGGCGCTGATCGGCGTTGCCGACGGCTCCGTGAAGTGGGTCGACCACGGTCAGAAGCTTCGCGGCTCTTCGGAGAAGCCGCAGCAGGAATCGGAGAAGCAGGAAACGAAACAGACCGGCGCTGCGGAGAAGAAGGACACTGCGGTCGAAAAGGATCGCGACGTCACTCTGCTGCGTCCGCAGTGGTCCGAGGACGGCTCGCGCTGCGTCCTGATGGGACGGTCGGCAGACAACAAGGACCGGTGGATTTTCGCTCTCGGCACCGCCACTGGAAAGACTCGCGTCATCGCCTCCGACCATGACGACGCGTGGATCGACGGCCCGGGATCGATGACGCTTGGTTGGATGAAGAACGATCGCGACATTTACTTCCAGAGCGAGCGTTCTGGATACTCGCACCTGTATACGGTTTCCTACGACGGCGGATCGCCGCGCCAACTCACGTCGGGCAAATGGGAAGTGCTGTCCGCGCGCCTGTCCGAGGACAAGACGAAATTCTACCTGACAACGAACGAGAGCGATCCCGCCGAACAGCATCTCTACTGGATGCCGGCCGACGGAGGTCCGCGGACAAAACTGACGTCGATGCCCGGCGCGCACGAGGCCATCGTTTCGCCCGACGATCGCTGGATCGCCGATATTTACTCCTACACCAACAAGCCGCCGGAGTTATTCGTGATGGCCAATCGGCCCGGCTCCGAAGCACAAAAACTCACCTCTTCTCCCGGGCCGGAATTCTGGACCTATCCCTGGAAAGATGTTCCGATCGTCCATTTCAAAGCACGTGACGGCGTCTCTATCCCCGCGCGTCTTTACAAGCCCGAGAATTTCAAACGCGGCGGACCTGCCGTGATCTTCGTGCACGGCGCCGGTTACCTCCAGAATGTGCATCGCTGGTGGTCGAGTTACTACCGTGAATACATGTTCCATCACTTCTTGATGGAGCACGGCTACATGGTGATGGACGTGGACTACCGCGGTTCGGCAGGCTACGGCCGCGACTGGCGTACCGCCATTTACCGGCACATGGGCGGGGTAGATCTGGACGATCAGGTTGACGCAGCGAAGTGGTTGGTCAGCGATCAAGGTGTGGGCGCCAACCGCATCGGAGTCTACGGCGGAAGTTACGGCGGATTCATCACACTGATGGCGATGTTTACGCGGCCGGGTGTATTCGCTGCCGGTGCCGCATTGCGTCCGGTCAGCGACTGGGCGAACTACAACAACGGCTACACCTCGAACATACTGAACACCCCACAGGACGACGCCAAGGCGTACGAACAGTCCTCACCCATTTTCTTCGCGTCCGGGCTCAAGGGTGCGCTGCTGATCTGCCACGGGATGGTCGACACAAACGTCCATTTTCAGGATACGGTGCGGCTGGTTCAGAAACTTGTCGAACTGCGTAAGCAGAACTGGGAACTCGCCGTTTACCCCGTTGAAGATCACGCATTCGCGCAGCCGGCAAGTTGGGCCGACGAGTACAAGCGCATCTTCACCCTTTTCGAGAAGAACCTATGATCGCCGCACGCGCACTGTTCCTGTTCGCGTTGCCTTGGTCATTCGCCGCTGCGCAACCTGCGCCGCAGTTCACGTGGAAAGGCCGCGTAGACGGCACGGTCGTGATCTACCTGCACCGAAACAGCGTCGAAGTCGAAGACGTGCAGGGCAATCGGTTGCCTCGCCAGGATTTTCATTTCTACGCCGGGTTGCCCGACAGCCGTCAAGAGGTGCGCCTCGAAGTAAGCAAGAATCGCGGCGCGGTGCATATCAGCCAACAACCTCGGCTGGAGAACAACTACACGGCCGCTGTCACGATCGAGGATCTTCAGGATGGTCAGGGCGAGTACGCGTTCGCTCTCTATTGGAAGGAACAGCGCGGCAGCCTCTTTGACGCGGATCCCGAATTTAATCGCCGGCCCGAGTTGGAAGAAGTAAAATGGAGCGGCTCCGTGGACGGAGAAGCCATTGTCGAGTGCCGCCAGAAGTCCTGCCGTGCCGTGACGCAGATGGGTGCTCGCGTCGCGAAGGAACGGGCCCGATTCTCACGCGCGCTGCCGCTGGAACCGGTGACGCTCCGCCTCGGCGATACGCAAGGCCGGGGTGACATTCGCATCATCGAACAACCGTCAGCCCAAAACGGTTACACTGTACGTGTTCTGATTCGCGATCGGCAGGCGGGTGCCGGCGAGTACGCATTCGTACTTGCCTGGGAACGGAATCGCCGCCGCGATTGAACCTACAAAGCGCTCGTTTCGTATCCTCAAGAGAGGGGAAGATTATGCAACAGCACGTTAAGATTCTCGGAATCCTCAACATCATCTACGGTGGCATCGGGGTCGTTGTCGGGCTGTTCGTCTTCGCCCTGCTCGGTGGTATTGCGCAGTTCGTCACCTCGTTCGAGCCTTCGGCGGACCCCGAAACCGTGGTGCCCATTGTGACCCTGGTGGGAATATTCGTGATGGGCCTGCTATTTGTCCTGTCGGCTCCGGCCATCATCGCGGGCGTTGGACTGCTTTACTTCAAACCGTGGGCCCGCATCTTGACCATCGTGCTTTCCGCCCTGCACCTGCTCAGCATCCCGTTCGGCACCGCGCTCGGAATCTACGGACTCTGGGTTATGTTGAACGCACAAACCGAGGCGCTGTTCCGCGGCGCACTCCCGCCGCCGTCCCTAGCCAATCGTCCATACGCTTGAGAGATGCCGCGCACCGGCCCAGTGAACGAGTTTCCCGTTCCGGTTCGTATCGTCTTATCGAACCCCGTGTTAGCGGCGGCGGGAGAGGGTGCCATTTTGGCGGGCCCGCGGGGACCACTCCGCCAATGGTGAGTGGCGGTGACTGGCCACCAGCCGACCTGAACTGGTTTCAAAGGAAACGATGGTGACCGGCCGGCGGGAGTCACAACCGCGCCGCCGCTGGCGGGGAAAAAGAGAACGCCTGAGAGGAGAGGAAGGCGCGCGGGCAGCTGATCTTTGCGATAGAGTTGTTGATCTCGTATTGATCCGAAGATCTGCTGCGCCCCGGAGAGGAGTGCAATCCTCTCCGGAGCAGGAGCTTCTGGGAGCAATGACCTCCCTTGGGCCCTCCCGAGAGTGCTACAAGCCATCCCGAAAATCAAGCGGGCGGCCCGCGAAAACGGCTGGCGCGCCGACCGCGGCCTCGACTGTGTCTGCTCAAAGGATGTGAGCAGCGCTTTCGGCCACGACGGGCGCTGCAGCGCTATTGCAGCGAGCCGTGCCGGAAGGCGGCGCGGGCCTGGTCGCGGAGGAAGGCGCAGGAGAGCTACCGGACCACGGCGGCCGGCAAACAGAAGCGCAACGGGCAGAGCCGGCGTTACCGGGAGCGCGTCAGGAGCCGAAAACCACCAGTAGACGAAGCCGTTCCAGAGGGCGCGAGGGTAATCACTAAGAAGTTTTTTCGAGGCCTGTTGTGACCGGCCAGGCTGCTACGTGGGATTCGTGCGCCAGCGGCGCTCGCCGTCGCAGCACTTCTGCTCGCACGAGTGCCGGCGTGCGATGGAGCGCGTCTGGGAACGCGAGCGACACTGGCAACGGACACGCGCCGGTTGAGCGGAATCCGACGCGCGGCGATGCATCCAGGCGGTGGGAATGGCACCGCCAGTTAACCATGACGTATTGATCGGCGTCGGCCACTGGCTTACATTCAACCTGTCCCGCAAGGAAGGGGACGCGAGTGCTGCGCTGGGCCGACAACAAGCTGCTCGATCTGAAGTGGGAGGAGATCGGCGAACACTACGGACGCTATCGCTTACACGTGCCGGAAGCGGAACGCGCCATGGCTCGGTCGCTGGAGCGCTATGGGCAGCTGTCGCCGGTCGTCGTGTGCCGGCGCCAGGACCGCTACGAACTGATCGACGGTTTCAAACGCCTAGCAGCCCGTGGTGGAAGTCAAAATGCGACATAATCACGCGCCTAAGTCATTGATTTGATTGAGGCGGTTTTCCCGTCTCCGAATTTGCCCCATTTCTGCCACGGGCTGCTAGGCGCGGTACGCGGACTGGCGCAGATCCCGCGTCTGTCGGCGCGGCTCATGGAGGCCGATGAGCGTCAGGCGAAAGCCGCCATCTATGGGCTGAATCGTGCGGGGGGACGCACGCGGGAACTGGAAGAAGCCTGGATCATCCAGGCGCTGGTGCGGGAAGACGGCTTGAGCCAGGTAGAGGTGGCAGAGCTGTTAGGACGCCACAAGAGCTGGGTGTGCCGGCGACTGGCGCTGATCGAGCGGTTGGGACCGAAGGCGAAAGACGAACTACGCGTGGGATTGTTGACACCCACAGCGGCGCGACAGATCGTGCGGTTGCCGCAGGGCAACCAGAAGGAAGTGCTGGAAGCGATCCGGCGCGAGGCGCTGTCGAACGCGGAGTTGGGCGGCGTGGTGGATCTCTGGCTTCGCTGCTCCGAACGACGCCAGCAAGAGTATCTCCTGGCGCATCCTCGCGAAGCGCTCTCGCAGGCCAAGGGAGTGCTCCCCGCGGTGCGCGACCCGCGGCTGAGCGAAGCCGGAAACCAGGTATGGAAGCGCGTCGGAATGCTGCTGGATGTGCTGGGGCGCATGGAAGTGTGGCTGGCGCACCAGGGGCGCACCGGGCTGACACCGCAGGATCGGGTGATCTTATTGCCTCGTTTCCAAAGGCTGGCGCGGGATGCCGGAGCGGTGGCTGCGTTGAGCCGGGATTTCGTCGGCGAACTGGAGCGCGCATGAAGGAATCGACACGCAACGAGATCATCCGCCTGCACTATGGCGGTGCTTCGCAGCGCCGTATCGCAAAGCTCCTGGGAGTCGCCCGCAAGAGCGTGGCCCGCGTGCTGGTGGGGCACGAAAAGCACAGGGCAGAACCGGTGGAAGTGGAACGTCCCCGGCGGCCAAGTGTGCTGGACCCATTCGCCGATCACATTGCACAACTGCTGGAGCGCTATCCGAACATCACAGCGGTCCGCTTGCATGAGGAGTTGTGCCGGCGGGGTTTCCAAGGGCACTACACGATCGTGCGGGAGCGGTTGCGTGTGCTCCGGCCGCACGCGCCGAAACTGCCTGTACAGCGATTCGAAACCGGTCCAGGGGTGCAAGGCCAGATGGATTATTCGCCGTACGATATCTCTTTCACCGCCGAAGGCCGTCGCCGGGTACATGCCTTCAGCTACATTCTGGCTTACTCCCGCCGCCAGTACGTGCGGTTTGTGGAGAAGCAGGACTTTGCCACCACCATCCGGGAACACGTGCGGGCCTTCGAATACTTCGATGGTCTGTGCGCCACCTGTCTGTACGACAACATGAAAGTAGTGGTGACTGGTTATGATGGCGATCAGCCGATTTACAACACCCGGTTCCTGTCTTTCGCCACGCACTACGGTTATCAACCTTGGGCATGCCGCCCCCATCGGCCGCAGACGAAAGGTAAAATCGAACGGCCATTTGCCTACCTGGAATCCAACCTGCTCAACGGCCGCACCTTCACTTCGCTGGAGCACCTCAACGAGACCGCGGCACTCTGGCTTGCGGAAGTCGCCGACGTGCACTTACACCGGGAAACCAAGCGCCGCCCCATCGATCTGTACCAGGAAGAGAAACCGCACCTGCTACGTTTGCCGGCGCGAGCCTACGATACCGCCCAAGTCTTCTACCGCACGGTGAACCCGGAAGGTCATGTGGCGTACCTGCAGAACTCCTACTCCGTGCCATGGCAGCGCATTGGTGAACTGCTGCCGATACGCATCACGGAGAAGGAACTGATCGTCTACGGCCCCGAGGTGAAGGAGATCGCCCGTCATGAGCTGTACCCTTCCGGAATCAGCGGGGAGAAGCGCCGTCTTCCCGAGCATTCTCCCGGACGCGATCACCATCAGAAATACGAGTTGCTGAAACAGCGTTTCGCGGAGTTCGGAGCGGAGGGAGTCCTGTTCCTCGACGAACTGGTCCGCACCAGGCGCCGTGGTAAAGATGAAGCCGGGCGCGTGCTGGGCCTGCTTGCCATATACCACCGCGAGGATCTGGCGCGCGCACTCCAGCGCGCCGTCCGTTACCGCGCTTGCTCCTGGTCCGCGGTGGAGCGGATCCTGGCGGCGCAGGCACGCCCCCGATCCGGGTGGGAATCATTGCAGGCCGAGGCGCAGGACCAACTTGATGAGATCCTCCGGCAGTCTCCCGTAGCCACTCGCTCCCCGGCGGAGTATCAGGCACTGCTGGAAGAAACGGTGACCCACGATGAAAGCGACGAAGACGACGACCCCTCTGCGTGACCGGTGTTTGAGTCACTGCGCGACGCTGGGGATTCCGCTGGAAGGCGCATCGCTGGACGAGGTACTATCCAAGGCGGAGAAAGAGCATCTCTCTCATCTGCACTTCCTCGATCTGCTGCTGGGGACTCAGGCCGACGCGCGTCGCGAACGCGCTGTCGCGCGGCGGATCCGGGAAGCTCGCTTTGCGGACACCAAGACCTTGGAGGGGTTCGACTGGCGGTTCAATCCCAAAGCCTTCGACCGCGTGCAGATTGAGGAACTGGCCACCGGCGATTTCATCCGGCGCCGTAACAACCTGATCATGGTCGGCTGGAGCGGGATCGGAAAAAGCCACATCATTCAGGCCCTGGGACAGAGAGTTTGCGTCCAGGGCTACCGCGTTCTGTATCGCACGTCCGCCGAGTTACTCGCCGATCTGACGGCTTCCCTTGCCGACAAGACTCTTCCCGCGCGTCTGCGCTACTACACACGGCCGGACTGGTTAATAATCGACGAATTCGGGTTCGACCGCATCGAACGGACCGAGTGCGCGCAGGCGGCTCACTTGCTCTACAAGATCATCGCCGCACGCAGCCAGAAGCGCTCCACCGCGCTGGTGACCAACGTGGACTTCGACAAATGGGCCGAGTATCTGGTCGATGGCCCGCTGGCGATGGCGCTCCTCGACCGCCTCGTCGAAGGAGCGATCATCCTCAAAATCAAAGGCAAGACTTATCGCACCCCACTGGTCAAAAGCGAAGAAAACCCCACCTGAGAGGAAGCCATCAGCTTCCCCATTTCTGCGCCTACCGGCGGCCAGAGCGTAACCCCACACGTGGCTCCCTCTCAACCGCTGAACTGGTACCCCTTCTCGCCGCCACCGACAACCCCGTGCCGGGAGTTGCACTGAAGACATTTCATCCCGATTTCTCACTTCGCACAAAGCATGTTGCGGACGATCACCGAGCCCGCGCGTGCCTCCGCGCATGTACGGTTCGCTCGCGCGCCAAACGGATTCATGCTGCACGCGTGCGGTCAAGTCCCGCTTGGGCGCATCCTCTGGGCTCTTATCGAAGACGTCGAAAAGTACGGTGGATGGATGGATCGAGGTCCGGAGCGCCATGCGCTACCCTGCCGATGCTCGACAACGAATGCCAGCACCTATGGCCGCAATTGGTCCCGGGTTGTTTAGAAGATGAAACTCAGCCCGCCACGCACCGCTTTGGGAGCGTTGGTCAACAGCAGCGTGCGGCCCTCGCTCGTGCCGATCGGCAAATAGCCCTGCTCGAGCATGTTCCTGAGTTCCGCGGTGGCTTCAAACCGTCCCGGCACCAACCCCATCGAGGGAATCGGCTGGCGGATGATGATGTTCAACCCGGGCTCCGGACTGAAACGCTGCGCCAGGTACAAATGAGATGGCAGCAGCGAGCGATAGTCCGCCCACCCGTACGAAGCCGCGAGCCGTGTACCGGCGACCGGTACCGTTCCGGCAACGCGCACGCTCGCCCAATTGCGTTCCTTCATCTTGAGCATTCCGCGCAGTTCGTCCGCGCTGGTGCTCGTCAGTTCCCCGCCCTCGTTCGTCAATGCGCCGCCGCGCCCGTACGCAACGTCGATTTCAACGCGGTCGTTGAAATTCTGCGAGACCGATGCGAGGTACCCCCACCGGTGCAGACGCCCGATGTTAAACACCGAGCTGTCCGACCCGAGGTCCGGAAGCACATCGCCCATGAACAGATCGCCTGAACCAGCCAACGTCAGGGCGCCGTTCCGGATTCTCTCGTGATAGACTCCGGCGCTGTATGTCCGTCCGCGGCTCACTTTTGTGTACCCGAGTTCGACGTTCTCGGTGCGTTGAACTTCGGCGCGATTATCGCGGAGCGACACGCGGGGAATGGTCGAAAGCGCCTGGAAGTCACGGCTCAGTGCCGCATCTTCGCGCGTGCTTTCATTCAATCTCGCCGCCAGTTCCGTAGCCGCGGCTCCCGACGAATAAGCGAACCGGAGCGCGCCGAATGAACCCAGGTCGTAGGTCAATCTCGCAAACGGGCTCAGCACGTTCAGCCGGTTCAGCAGGCTTACCGACTCGGCCGACATGCCGTATTCGAGCCGCACCCGGTCAGTAATGCCGAGTTCGTCGATCGTCGAAACGCTGATCGACCGCAGCGCCGGACCTCCATCCTGCCCAGCCAGCGCACCGAAGCCCCCGCGTGTCGGCAGTGAAATCTGGTGCATTCCGATCGTCAGTTCCGGCGATCGCCCTGCCGCGCCCGTGCGGCTGAATTTCGTGCGGAAACCAGCCGTGGGCAGACCGGTATGAGAGCTGTACCCGAAGTTGCCGCTTAACTCGAGCTGGTTCGATCCGAACACGGAAGTCGCGACGGCGAATGCAGTGCCAAGGTCGGGCTGTGCGCTCGGCCCGGCGAACGAAGTCGCATCGCCCGCCGATACTTTCACGATCCCGCGTGTCTCAGAAAACACGCTGGCGGTCTTCTTCTTACTCTTCCGATCCGCGAGACCGATATCGACGAGCCGCAGAACGGGACGCGTGGATTGCGAGGACCGCAGAGCCCACTTCCAGTCGTCGCTCATCAGCGCACCCTTCGCGGGCACTGCCGAGACGAATTCGATCGAACTCAGCATGCTGGCCATGTTGATTGTCAACACGCTGTGGAATCCCGGTTGGACCGATATGTTCCTTTTGAAAGCCGGAATGAAGCTCGAAAGCGTCACGCGGATCGAGTACAGGTCGGGAAGTAGGGAGTCGAAGAGAAATGTGCCCTCGGGACTGGTGCTCGCCTGCCGGATCACCCGTTCATACCGGTTGTACAGGAAGACTGTGGCGCCCATCTGGACAACACCGGCAGCGTTCTTTACGGTTCCGCCGATACTGCCCGAAAGGTGAATTGGAGACGCCGCGGATGCACTAATAGCGGAGCCCAAGAATAGGGCTGCGATGCCAAGCGCGATCGCGGGTTTGCGTTCCTTCACGGTCAACTTACTCTACCAACCTGGCGCCAACCCCGCGGGACCGGAACTCCCGCGTCCCAACGTCTCTATGTTACCGTAAACGTTGCGGTTGGGGTGAGGGTCTGGTTTCGCACCTTGTCCGTCACTTTCATCCGCAGCGTGTACGACCCCGGCGCGAACGTCTTCAGCGGCAGCAGCTTTTCCACAGTCAATTGCGTCGCCGAGCCCTTCAACGCAGCTACGTCTTCCGTATAGTCCAGAACCTTTTCGTTCGACCCGGTTTTCACGATCTCGTACTCGATGCTGCCACTCGGCTTTCGGGTCGCTTCATCCTGTTCGAAATTGTACAGCTGAACGTAAATTCCTAGCTTTTCATCCCGGCTGAACGTCTCGTCGAGCCGGGGGCGAACCTTGGAGCCGCCTATGACGAACTGGCCCGTACCGATACTCTTGGTCGGCACCGGCTCGATCAGGTCGGCCAGAATCAACGAGCTCGAACCAAGCTTATCGTCCTCGAATCGCGGAACATCGAGCGCCATTTCGTAACTCGTCATGTTTCCGCCGGTGATGTCCTTCGCCACGATATTCAACCGGTAACGGCCGGGTGCGAGCGGCACTGTCTTCTGATAGACCGAGGAGCCCTTGGCGGCCTGTTGCAGCATATCGGCGGGAACCTCCACGCCGACCACGTCCTCGAAAACGTTCACCGTTCTGCGCGACATCGAACTGATGCGTGCATAGATGTTGACAGTCGCCTTGGCGATGCCCTCTTTCTGCGAGAACTGGAGATCCTTCCGATCAAACTGGATCGTGATGTTGCTGAAGATCGAACTCGGCGTTACGGGGATGAAATCGGTCCGCACCTTCATCGGCAGCGTGTTGTAACGAACCGTCGAACTAACTACCGCCTCGAGATCTTTGAACTTCACGGGCGGCGCCTTCTGCAAATTCGCGTACTGCTGCAGTCGCTCGAACTGGTTCATGCGAGCCGGCAGCGGCTGGGTGCCCGTGCCGAGGCGCGTGCCGTCCGTGCGGCTGAACCGGTCGGATTTGTCCGCCAATCCCATCTGCTCCATCATGGTCAGACCCGCGCCGGGCACATACAGCAGCGCATCCTTCTCAGTCGGATCCATCGTCATCCGGTACTCGCCGGTCATCGTGGGATCGACGAACTCAATGTTGATGTCCTGGCCCACGCCCTCGATCCACCGGTAGCGCCACTGCTCGAAGGGGTAGGTGGAGGTTGTGCCGCCGCCCTCTTCCATCGGCCGCTCGTAGGTACCGCCCGAAGGGTGCGATTCAATCTCGTCCGGCGGTCCGAAGGTTATATAGATCCGGCCGCGGTCCGTTTTCCACCCGGGTATGCCCGAAGCGAACCGTTCGTTGGCGTAGGCAATGCGGCGGTAGTGCTCTTCCTTGTACTCGTTCTCTTCGGTATCCGGCGTCGGATCGCGCCTCAACCAGAACTGTTCGATGAACTGCTGCCGCTCCTCGTCGGTGGAGAGTCGCTTGAATGCCTGCCGCTCTTCATCGGTAATGATGTAGCCGACGTCCTGATTCAGCCACTGCTTGTACGGCCCTTCGAGTTCTTTGCGCAGGGCCTTCTCCCGGCGTTTGCGCTCCTTTTCGGACATGGGCTTGGAAACGGTTTCCCGCTGTCCAGCATCGCCCTTCTTTTCAGCCGCGAGCATAGCTAAGCCGGGAACCAGCAAAGCCGTTGCAGTGCCGAGGACGAACAAACGCTTGGATTGCATACACTACTCCTGGAGTGCGGTCGAAACTATCTCAATTCTAGGGCTGTCTATCATGGGCGGTCAAGGCGACATTTCCGCAGCCCATTGCGCATCAGGCGCTTAAGAGCGCCACAATCCTCCTTGCCAAGGTGACGTACGCCACCCGGAAGTGGTTTCATTAGCTTCGGGCGTCGGGGAATCACAAACCCCCGAGTATCCTTCGACTCGCCCGCACCAGCCTCGGTAAGGCATCGTCCGGAAGGTCTGGGGGGGTGTCGTAGATCGTCCGCCGTAATACGGTTTGAAATTCCAGCCCGCGGTCGCTCTCGATCTATTCCGAAACGGCTTTCTGATCGGAACTGCGTCCTGTTACTATTCGATCCCCAAATTACGAGCGTCCCCGGCCTTAAATCCACGACCGCACTTCGTCGTCGGATAAATACAACATCGGCGTGCATATCGATAGCAGGGAATGCGCCTCTGCCGAACGGTCAGACGATCTGCATGCCCCCCTGCTCTGCTGTTTCCGGCTTTCGCCTTGCGGAGCGATTATTTCGTCGCAGTTCCCGATTAGAACTGCTACGCTTAAGGCCACATGTCAGCACGAAATGGTGATAAGTCGCGGTACGGTCGCGAACGCAAAGCAAAGATCCGCAAGAGAGCCGCGATTCGAGCTTTCAAGAAGCATCTCGCCTCGAAGGCGTCCGGCTAATATAGCACTAAGCCCCTTTACCGTTGATCTCCGTGGCGAATAAATCGGTTACTTACGAGAATTCTCATCGAGAATCCGCTGCGTCATGCTACTATTGTTCGTCTTTGCCGCGTCCGTCTTATCTGCGAGTGCTTTCTGGCTTCCTTGTTCCGCACCTAACCTGGTTCCGGTTCCCCAAGCGCAGTCCGACAGAGACTATCTAACGTAAAAGGAAACAAATGACCAATATCTTTGTCGGAAATCTGAGTTTTCAGACGACACAGGACGACCTTCAGACGGCGTTCGCCAATTTCGGCGCCGTCGAGCGCGTAAGTATCGTTACAGATCGGGACAGCGGCCAATCCCGCGGCTTCGCCTTCATCGAGATGAGTGAACGCAATCAAGCTGAGAGCGCCATCTCTGCGCTAAATGGCTCGGAGCTGAATGGACGTGCGATGAACGTCAATGAAGCCCGTCCGAAGCCCCAAGGCGGGGGTTCAGGCCGATCCGGCGGTCATAACTCGCGCTGGTAGTCGCCGAATCACACAGCCGCCCGGGACCCGCTCGCCGCGGCTGTTTTCACTTACTGGTCGGCGTTGCCTTCTGCGAGGATTGTCACTAAGTTCCCCTCAGTTCTGCTGGCTCTCCCTTGAAATTCAGGGACACGTAAACCCGGCATTGGCTCTCCCTGAAACAGTCTCAAGCAAGGTTTAGCGATCAGCCGCGCCCAGAATGTGGCACGGTTCCTTCGTGCGCTGTCTGTCGAGATTCCGGTGTTCGCATACATCTGGCGGTAAAGCTTTGAGATGAAAATGAATGCCAGGCGCGCGCGCAGGTTCGGGGTACAACCGGATCGTTTCCAAACCGATCGCCAACTGTAGAACTGATCCCAAACCCCTTGTGTCCTCGCCCGCAACTCTTCCGATGTCATGGAGGGATGCGGCATGAACATCTTCGGCCGGTGCTCATGCGGAATCAACCAGTACCGAGTTAGCGGAATACCGTCGACCGAAGCCGGATCGCTCGCCTGCGCTTTCTCCCATCGATCGAAATCAATTGTCCCGGGGAACGGCGTCAACATTACGAACTGCGCAAATGTAAGGCGGGAACGTTGCGCCAATTCTTCAGTTGCCTGAAACGTGTCCGGCCGGTCCGTCGGAAGGCCGAAGATGAATGATCCAAGAACATGGATGCCGTACTCACGGAACCTACTAAGTTGGCGGACCAGACTATCTCCCGACACATTGAAATCTTTGTAGACCGCCTTCAGGCCTTCCTTAGTTACAGCTTCCACGCCGACCAGCGCCCCCATGATTCGCGCATTTTGCATCGCCTTGAGGAACTCCTCGTCTTCTGCCGCCTCCATCGTGATTTGCGTGAAGAAGACGAGATCGCCAGGAATTTCAGCGAGACGGGCCATCAACTCGAATCTTTCCTGCCGGATCGATTCGAGTTTGGCCACCAGTCCGACGTTCTTCTGACGCTTCGCGAGCGCGATATCGGTGAGCGTTACTGGATAGAAGTTATCGTCGGCGAGCGCGATGAAGCGAAATCCCTTTCTTCGCAACTCGATGACCTCTTCAACCACTACCTCGGCGGCGCGCTGACGCGGCCGCTGCCCATCTGTTCGCCACACTGAGCAGAACGAGCAGTGCTTCGCGCATCCGCGAACCGTTTGGACCGAAGCCCACATGTATTTTTGCTTGGGCAACAAGTCCCACCTAGCCCGCACAAAGCTATCTGGATCAATGCGTCCGCCTTCGTAGATTCGTCGAGGCGAACCGTTCAGGCAGTCTTGTACTACTGCCTGCCAGACGATGTCGCCATCACCTTTCACCACTGAATGGGCCCCGCCACGCTCGAGAGCCTCTTCTGGATAGAGCGTCGCGTGGATACCGCCATAAATCACCCACGCGCCACGTTCGCGAACTGAACGCCCCACTAGGTACCCTCGCAGAGCATTTCCCGTGTGGATACCGATGCCGACGACATCGCCGGGTTCGACTCGCGCCGGATCGAAATGCTCCAGCGTCTCATCGGACAGGATCGGAGTGCCGTATTGGTTTGGTGTCGCGCCGGCAAGAACGAACATCCATCGGGGCGTTATGACCGCAGTCCCGAAGGACGAATCGCTCGGGTTGATTATATGAATGTTCATGACTGTGCGCCAGCTTTCGGTGCTCCTGCCACGAACGTACCAATTTCGACTTCAGTGTCCACCTAGGCGATGGCCCAGTTTCGCTTCAACAATACCCCGGCTTGACCAGATCAAATGGCTTTCTGGACCGCTCTTCACAACCAAGCTCAACTGTGCTGTCATGAAATCGAGTCTCGCTCCCTCGGGACGGGATCCGGCCCCGGCATGTCAGATTCAGAAGCAACAGATCAATCGACATTCCCCATCGTGGGCATCGGCGCGTCCGCCGGCGGATTAGAGGCGTTCACTGCCGTTCTTTCGAACGTGTCGCCCTCCACTGGAATGGCATTCGTCATCATTCAGCACCTATCGCCCGATCGCGAGAGCCTGCTCGTCCAACTTCTCGCGAAGTCGACCTCGATGCCGGTCGTCGAGGCGAAGGAAGGGATGCGGCTTCGTCCAAACCGTGTTCACGTCATTCCCCCGGATGTGCGGATGGCCATTGCAAAAGGCGCGCTGTCCCTTCGCCCGCGTGTGCACGGACATGGGGCTCCGATGCCTATCGACCACTTTTTCCGCAGCCTGGCCGAGAACCAGAACAATCTGGCCATCGGGGTGGTCTTGTCGGGCAACGAGTCGGACGGCGCGTTGGGCCTGGGGGCAATCCGCGACGACGGTGGCATTGCTCTGGTGCAGTCGGAAACCTCGGCGAAGAACCCCGGGATGCCTCGGGCCGCCATCGCTTCAGGATATGCGGACCTCGTTCTGAGTGCGGAAGACATCGGTCGTGAGTTGGAGAGGATTGCAGCACGGCTGACTGCCCCGGGCAGCGTACCCGATGACGCCGCGGCAAGCAATATCCTGTTCAACGAACTCAGGCGGCAGCATGGCGTTGACTTTGCACAGTATAAATCCGCTAACGTGGCTCGCTGCGTGAACCGCCGGATGGTTCTCCGGCGAATAGACAGTCTTTCAGCGTATGCCGAATACACTGTGCAGAACCCCGCTGAATCCGCCGCGTTGTTCGAGGAGTTGCTCATCAACGTCAGCGGATTTATGCGGGACCCGGACGTTTTCGCGGCGTTCGAGGCCAACTTGATTCCGAAGCTACTCTCGGAATCCGACGGACACTCTCCGCTGCGAGTGTGGGTGCCCGGCTGCGCCACCGGCGAAGAGGTCTACTCGATCGGCATGATTCTGCTCGATGCCGCTTCTGCCCATTCGACGCCCTTCGACTTCAATTTGTTTGCCACGGACTTGAACGAGGTGTCGATTGCTAAAGCGAGGACAGGTGCGTACACGGCCGCACAGATAGCGCAGTTGGCCCCGGAGCGCAGGGACCGATTCTTCACGCGTGTGGATGGCCGATACCAGGTGGTGAAGCAGCTTCGGGAAATGTGCGTTTTTGCGCGGCACAATCTGGCAGGAGATCCGCCTTTCTCCCGGATGGATCTCATCAGTTGCCGCAATGTCCTGAGCTACTTGGGCGAGAAGCTGCAACAGCGTATCATTGGCGCCTTTCACTACGCGCTGCGCCCCGGCGGATATCTGGTCCTCGGGCGGTCGGAAGGCATCGGCAACTCTACTGGGATGTTCTCGGCGCTCGATAACAGGAGCCGCTTCTACCGCAAAGTGCCGAGTAAAGAGTCCGGCCGATCGCTCTCCATTCCGGCACCTCCCCTTCAGCAAGGCGAACGGCAGGGCCGAACCAGTCCTTCGTCTCCGCCGGGGCGCATCGCCGAGCAGATTGCCGCGTCCGAGTATGGCCCTGCATGGGTGTTGGTCGATGAAGACTACCGGTTGCTGCAATCGGCGGGAGACACCGTGGCTTTCCTCAGAATGCCGTCTGGGAAAGCTACCTTCGACATTCTCCGGCTCGCGCGGCCGCACATCCGCAACGCCTTGCGCGGCTTGTTGGCGGCTGCGGCAACCTCGGAGGGCACGGTCCACTCGCCCCCCATCCGTCAGAAAGAGTCCGCCAGGGCAGTGCAGATCGACGTCCGCCCGATCGCTGGTTCGGAGGGGAAGGGACAGTGCTATCTGATCGTCTTCCTTCCAACGGAACGTATTCCTCTCCGCGCTGAAGCCGCCGCACCAGGGCGCGGAGAAATCCAGGAACTGATCGACGAGAATCAGAGACTGCGCCTCGAGCTTGACGTCACGGCGAATCGGCTTCAGGCCACGATCAATCAGCGGGACGCCGCCATCGAGGAGCTCACCTCAGCAAACGAGGAGATACGTTCCAGTAATGAGGAACTCCAAAGCATCAATGAGGAGATCGAAACCTCGAAAGAGGAGATCGAAGCAACCAACGAAGAATTCATCGTATTGAATAACGAACTCGCCAGTCGGAACCGCGACCTCAGCCGCTTGTCGGACGACCTGAACAACATCCTGATGAGCGCCGCCGTCCCCATCCTGATGGTTGATGACCGGCTCTCGATCCGCCGCAGCACCCCGGCCGCCGAAGATCTGCTCAATATCCGCTCAAGCGATGCCGGGCGGCCGATGCGCGACATTTGCATGCACCTGAGCATCGACGATCTTCGGCCGCTGGTCCGAAGAGTCATCGACACGCTCGAGGCGGAGGAGGTTGAGGTGCAGGACCGTGAAGGCCGCTGGCGTGTGCTGCACGTCCGGCCTTACCGGACTTCCGACAACCGCATCGAAGGAGCCGTTCTGCATCTCATCGACATCGACGAGTTGAGGAAACTGCAACTCAAGACCGAACACGCCCGGAGATTCGCCGAGTCGGTTATTGAATCTGCGAGAACGCCTTTGGCTGTGCTCGACCACGAATGGCGTATCCGCCTGGCAAACCCGGCCTTCGTCCAATCCTTCGGCGGCCCGAACAGCGACGTTGTCGGCCAGCCGTTCTTTTCACAGCCCCGCGCCAAGTGGAACCTGCCTTCAATCAAGGCGGCGCTCGAGCAGGTGGCGCGCGGCGGCGAGGTCCTCGACGACTTTGAGTTCCAGGACCGCACTCCGGATTCCGTACCGCGCGTTCTCTCGCTCACGGCCCGTCGGGTTCAGCCTGACGGCGGCACCGAAGTGCTGATCGCCATTGAGGACATCACCGATCGAAAACGCTCGGAGCACCATCTGATGTCTGAGCGCGCCAAACTCCAGCAAACGGTTAGTCGAAGCGCAAAGGCGCTCCAGTCCACAGCTCAGGGACTGCGGGAGGCGACGGCGGTGCGGCGGCAGGCTGAGACGGCCCTCGAGGAGAGCGAATCCGCGCTGCGCCGGAATCGGGAGGAGTTGAGGGCTCTCACGGCTCGTCTGATTCATGCCCAGGACGAGGAAAGACGCCGGGTATCCAGGGAACTGCACGATGACCTCAGCCAGAAAGTAGCGAGGCTTCAGTTCGACATCGAGCGTTTGCAGGACCGGACCGGCCGGAGACTCACCGATTCCCCCGCTCGCCTGGACTCCCTGCGGGAGCAGGCCGGCGCCCTGGCCGAGGATGTGCGCCGGATCGCACACCGGCTGCATCCCTCCGCTCTGGATCACCTGGGGCTCGCAATCGCGTTGCGCTCTTATTGCGGCGATTTCGCCACTCGCGAGCGGTTACCAGTCCGGTTCAGGGCCGTCAACGCGCCCAAGAACCTTCCTTCGGGCATCGCCAACTCGCTCTTCCGAATTGTTCAGGAAGCTCTGCGGAACGTAGCAAAGCATGCGGGGAAAGCCGCTTCTGCCACGATCACACTATCCGGGGGGAAGACAGAACTCGGACTTCGTATTCGAGACACGGGAGTGGGCTTCGCACCCGAGTCCGTCCGCGGAATGGGCGGCCTTGGGTTGGTGAGTATGGAGGAGCGCGTTCGATTGCTGAACGGCGATTTCCAACTCGAAAGCCGTCCTGGCGCCGGGGTAATTATCGAAATCCATGTGCCGCTGCGCCCAGCGGGGAGTGTTGTATGAAACGCTTTCGGGTCTTGCTCGCCGACGACCATACGCTTCTACTCGATGGAATCCGCCTGATGATCGAGCCGGAGTTCGAACTCGTTGCGTCCGTCGAAGATGGGCACGCTCTGGTTGAAGCCGCTCAGCGGCTGAAACCCGACCTGATTCTGCTCGACATCGCAATGCCGCTTCTGAACGGAATCGATGCGGCTTACGAACTGCACAAGATCCTGCCGTCGGCCAAACTAATCATGGTGACGATGCACGCCGATCCGGAGTACGTTACTGAGGCGTTCCGCGCGGGCGCCGCAGGGTATGTGCTAAAACGCTCAGCGGGCTCGGAGTTACTGACCGCAATGCGCCAGGTTCTCGGCGGGAATCATTATGTCAGCCCGCTTGTGACCCGGAACACTCTCGAATTGCTGATCAAGGCGCAACGACCTGCCAAGTTTCAGCGAGGTTCTCTGACGCCCCGGCGGCGGCAGATTCTGCAACTCGTTGCCGAGGGGCACAGCCGCAAGGAAATTGCGACACTCCTGAATCTCTCGGTCAAGACCGTCGAGTTTCACAAAGCCGCTATCGCACGGGAATTGAACCTTCGAACGCACGCGGATTACACACGGTACGCAATCGAACACGGAATCATCACCGCCGAGCGCACTTGAACCGCTGCTGGCGCCGGATATCGACAAATCGGCGCGGGCAAGGCCGCCGATTGGATTTCGCTAGGCGCCAACCTAGTTCCCCATCCGCCGATACGTTTCTAACCTCGTAGAAGATGTGTCCGGCGGCCGAGGACGGCATCGGAGGAATCGTTCAACGCCGTTGGACCCACGCTAATCGGAAGGCGGTGAACCTATGGGGCATAGCGGTGAACATCCTCCGTCGCCAGTTGTCCTGGTCGTTGACGACGAGGAACCGTTGCGCCGTCTCGTCTGTAATGTGCTGCGAGAGCATGGTTTCCGGGTAATCACCGCAGACAGTGCGATTCGGGCGCTGGAAATCGCGAAACGTTTGCGGCGGCCCATTCACCTCGTTGTCTCGGATGTGCAAATGCCCGGCATGAGCGGTTTCGAGCTCGCTGACCACATAACGCGGCTCAAACCGGGGTTGTCCGTGCTCCTGATGTCAGGAGCATTCGCCTCTGACCATGACGGGGTGACGCGGGAATGGGGCTCGATGGCCCGGTTCCTGGAAAAGCCTTTCACGTCTGAAGCACTCCTATCACGTGTGCGGGAGGTTCTGCGTTCTTCCTCGGCCGGCGTACCGGGGCCGCTAAACGGATCTACCTTTCCGGACGCGCAGCGCCAATTCGCGCGCGACGATCCGGGCGCATCCTCATCGGAGGCCTCATGACCAGAACCTCACCCTCGCTCGCGTTCGATCCGTATGACGTGCAAGTCCGTCGAGTGAAGGACTTTGCCATGTTCACGATTGATGAACGGGGCATTCTCACCTCCTGGAACGCTGGCGTCGAGTATATGCTTGGTTACAGCGAAGACGAGTGGATCGGGCAACATGCATCGAAGATATTTTTACCGGAGGGCCAGGCCCGCAAGGTCTGTGAGGCGGAGATGGAGCAGGCGCGAACTGCCGGAACCGCCGCCGACGTTGGCTGGCACCGCCGGAAGGACGGAACCAAATTGTTCGCAAGCGGCATCCTGAACGTCGTGCGGGATGATGAAGGTCACGTGATCGGGTACGTGAAGATCATGGTCGACGACACGGTCCGGGCACTCCTGCACGAAAGACTGACGGAGTCAAACCTGGCTCTCGAGCAGTTTGCCCAGATTGCCAGCCATGAACTGCAGGCGCCGTTGCGCACAATGATTTCCTTCTCTCAGCTTCTGGACAGGAACTTCCGGGGCAAGTTGGGCGCCGACGCGGACGAGTTACTCGGTTTCATCGTAAGCGCGGCGGCGAATATGAGCAAGCTCGTTTTGGATTTGTTGACTTTCGCTCGTGTTGGCGGCGAAAAGCCTCACGCGGCGGCGATGGCTTTGGGCGAAGGTCTCGAGGAAGCGCTTGCCGAGCTTGCTCAAGCGATTCAGGAGAGTGGAGCAGCGGTTACGCATGATCCGCTTCCCACGGTGCAGGCCGATCATAGACTGGTTGTGCGTCTGTTTCAGAATCTTGTCGGAAACGCAATCAAGTACAGAAGGTCCAGCGACGCCATAAGAGTGCGCATTAGCGCCGAACGGCAGGATGGCCACTGGATTATCGCAATTCAAGACAACGGAATCGGCTTCGACCAGCAGTACGCCGCCAAAATCTTTGCACCGTTTAACCGTTTGAACACCGAAAACGAATATCCGGGCACCGGTATGGGACTGGCAATCTGCCGGCGTATCGTTGAGGCCCATGGCGGCAGGATTTGGGCGGAATCGAAACCGGGAGAAGGTGCAACATTCAGATTTGCGTTACCGATAAAGGCAGAGCCGTCCGACAAACTAATGACCCTCACCCTTCGCCGCCCGGAATGATCCATTTTCATTCGCCTTCGGCGCCAACCCGCTTGTGCATTAATCACCTCTGACTCCAACGACAACAATGCAAGACAACACAATTGACGGCGCCGCTGAGCGGCGCCCGAACTGGCCAATCACACTCGTTATGGTGCTGCTGCACCTGGGCGCCATCGCGGCGCTGTTCACGTTCACCTGGCAGCGTGCTGCGGTCGCTCTCGCTCTGTACTGGCTCACCATCGGAATGGGAATCAGCATGGGATATCATCGCCTGCATACCCATCGTTCCTTCACCGCGCCGCTCGCGCTCGAGTATCTGCTCGCTGTATTGGGTGCCTTGACTCTGGAAGGCGGTCCGATCTCGTGGGTTGCCACGCACCGGGTTCATCACCAGAAGTCCGACCAGGACGGCGACCCCCATTCGCCGCGTGACGGCGGTTGGTGGGCCCATGTTGGCTGGATCATCTCCGGGAATGCGAATCATAACGACACACGTAAGATGTCCAAATATGCTCCCGACCTCGCGAAGCATCGGTTTTACGTGTGGTTGAATACCTATCACTGGGTCCCCCTCGTCCTGCTTGCCCTTGCTCTGGTCGCCGCTGGTGGGTGGCCGTTAGTGCTGTGGGGCGTTTGTGTCCGAGTGGTGGCAGGGCTTCACGCAACCTGGCTCGTCAACTCCGCAACTCACATGTGGGGCGCAAGGAGGTTCGACACTCGCGACGATTCGCGCAACAATTGGTGGGTCGCTCTGATCACATTCGGAGAAGGATGGCACAACAACCACCACGCTCATCCCACATCGGCCCGTCACGGACTGACGTGGTATGAATTCGATCTGTCATGGATACAGATCAGGGCTTTGAAGGCGATCGGAATCGTGAAGTCGGTGCAAGTAGCGATGATCACCCGCCAGCCGCCCCAGCGTACTGCGACTCTCGTGTGACAACGGGACAAGTCGCGCGTCGCATGGGGCCGCGGGCCCTTGAGGACGTAAACGCCCCGATTCCCCTCGCCGCCGCAACAGAATCCACGCATCCACCAACGGGGAGATGTTGACTTCTGTGCGGCCTCGAAATCCCGCCGCCAGTCAGGGTGGGCATGAGCGCCGTGGTCTGGCTCGCTTTCAGGAAATCGACCAGACGCAGCAGCCTGCCTCTGGTTTCCGCTGGCGTACCGGAAGTTAGGAGCGGTGTAATGGATCCATTACCACGATCTTAGGCTTCACGTCCTCAATGATCGCGCGCATCTTCACGAGATGCATTTCCAGGCCGAGCGTCGTCGGCCGGGTAGCCGAAGCCGCATCGACGAAATGGGAGGTTATGCCGGCCTTTCCCGTTCCGGCGGTACCTGTCACCAGCACAGCGCTGCCCCGGTGCTAGCAGCCCGTGGTAATAGTGAGATCGGAAGTCCAAACATGTGACTTCTGAAATGTTTCGAGCGTCTATAAGTCATGGCGATGGGAACCAGGCGGAAACGGGAGCGGCAGCAGGATCTGTGGATCGCAACCAGTGATGTGGTTGAGACGCCCGCCAATGCCTTTTATGACCGGCTGAATCAGATTCTGGATGAGCACAAGTTTGATGCCAAGGTGGAGCGACTTTGCCGCAAGTTCTACAAGGATAGTCCGTACGGTCGGCCCAGCGTGGCACCGGGCGTGTATTTCCGGTCCCTGCTGATCGGGTATTTCGAAGGACTGGATTCAGAGCGCGGAATCGCCTGGCGGACGGGTGACTCACTGTCTTTACGGAAGTTTCTGGGCTACGCGCTGGATGAGGCGACGCCGGACCATTCCACGATTTCGCGCACGCGGCGATTGTATTGGCTGGAGACGCACAAGGCGGTTTTTCGATGGGTGCTGAAAATCCTCAATGAAGAGGGGCTGGTCAACGGACGGACGGTGTCGATAGATGCCACTACCCTGGAGGCCAATGCGGCACTGAAGAGTATAGTGCGACGGGACAACGGGCAAAGCTACAACGACTACCTGAAAGAACTGGCCAAGGCCGCCGGGATCGAGAACCCGACGCGCGAACAGTTGGCGCGACTGGACCGCAAGCGAAAGAAGAAGGGATCGAACCAAGAGTGGATGAGTCCCAGTGACCCTGACGCGCGAATCACCAAGATGAAAGATGGGCGGACGCATCTGGCCCACAAGGCCGAGCATGCTGTGGATCTGACCAGTGGGGCGCTGCTGGCGGTGACGTTGCAACCGGCCAACCAAGGGGACACGACGACGATCCACCGGACATTGGCAGAAGCGCAGACTGCGGCCCGCCAGATTAATGAACAGGGCGTCGAAGAGGTGGTAGCAGACAAGGGCTATCACAGCGGTGCCGTGCTGAAGGATGTACATGAGCAGGAAGTGCGAAGTTACATCCCCGAGCCGGAGCGTGGGCGGCGGAACTGGCAGGGTGAGGGGAAGGCGGAAGAGCAGAAGCGGACGTATGAGAATCGGCGGCGCGTGCGCGGCGACCGCAACAAGCGCCTACAGAAATTGCGGAGCGAACTGACCGAGCGGAGCTTCGCACATCTGTATGAGACCGGCGGAATGCGGCGGGTCCACCTCCAGGGTCGGAAGAACATTCTGAAGCGACTGCTGGTGCACGGAGCCGCGTTCAATCTCTCGTTAATCCTGCGCCAGAGCATGGGAGTAGGAAAGCCCCGGCAGTTACAGGGGCTTTCTTTGCAGCCCTTTATGCTGTTTGCGCGCATTTTTTCGTGGCTTTGGGTGAACTCCAGGACAACGGGCCCGGGAATGGGACACTTTGCATCACAAAGTAGCGGCACGATGCCCATGCCGCCGTCCGAGTCAGGCACATATCGAGTGATTTGTTTTGGACTGGCCGCCTGGAAGACACCTACTACTGCCACGGGCTGCTAGCCGTTCCTCCCGCCCAACATCTCATCCAGGCCCTGGCAAAGCAAGACAGATGCCCTCTAAGGTTGTCGAACCCTCGAACGGAAACCCGCACTGTAGGCTCTGATCCGGCTCCGCGATCAAATTGGCGGCGTTGAGGTGATAGAGCCGAACGCCTTTGTATAGCCTGCTCGCTTCGCGCTGCATCACGGGCGAGCATATGTAACGGCCCAACGTCCAGGCATCTTGATCTTCCAGCCAACGTCGTAAATGGACTCTCACTGCACCTTCGTCGAAGATGCCGCTTCGCTCGGCGTTGAACGTCTGATTGTATTCCCCCCAGAAGAGTGCTTGAGCCAGGCGCGTCGATGGTGCATAGTAAAACCGAATGATTTCCGCCGTCGGAACCATCACTGCAAAGGGATCGCCATTCTGTTCTAGCGCCACCAGGAGGGTCTCGCGGACATGAGGCCAGGAAGTCCCAAAACGGTAATAGCGCCTCGGAATGACATTGTGGCTGGCCGTCAAATCGCCGAGCGCTACAGTGCGGCACGACTTAGTATCGAGCTTCAGCCGATGGCGGTAAGCGCCAAAATCCGTCACCACTGGCCGGCGCTTCTGCCAAACTGAAGCGATTGAAATGTAGGGCAGGAGGCCGACGCCAATCTTCACGTCTATTTTCGTTTCAGAAACGCGCGATCTCGCACTCAGCGGATGTATCTCGCCACCAGGAACCTGCGACAGGCAGATGTCGATCAGCGGGTCACTCGGAACGATCGTGTTGTAGCGAATGCCGCCGATCCATTCGATACGCCAAAGCAGGTCGTCATCAGGAAAGGCGTCGATGGCGTAAATGGCTTCGCCCACTGGCACCGATCATAACCGACTCTTGGCGCAATCAGAACCGGGCTGTTTTAAGGCATCTTCAGGCTCAGTCGCAAAAATGTGGGACGCTCAGTCGCACTCAATCTGGCGCAAATCACCGCTAGGCAGCCCGTGGTGCAAGTCAAAATGCGACATAATCACGCGCCTAAGTCATTGATTTTATTGAGGCGGTTTTGCCGTCTCCGAATTTGCCCCATTTCTGCCACGGGCTGCTAAGTCGCATTTAATGTGGCATCTGACAACCGCAACCGTCAACAGCTCGACACAGCCTCACACTCCAATACATGTGTTACATCGCGTGGGAACAGGGCATTTGCGGAGCTCACCCAGAATTACCGGAAGCGGCGAAGCACCTGCTTCTATTCGAATTTCACAAGGTGTACATTCTGGTTCGGAACCAGCGCGCCGAACGGAAATTCTACGTTTCCAAACGCCCCTGAGAATCCGCCCATGATGCCCAGTGTATCCGCCGCCAAGCTATCATAGTCGCCCAGGTAAAACGGATTCACCACAGCATCCGCCGCATGGATCGGCGGCCACGAACCCACGGGTACGTTCTGGTTTACCCACGTGATCCCCGCGTCGGGCGAAGTCGCGCAACTGCGGCCAACGAAGTAATTCGCCGGATCGCCGCGCCGGTCGTACCAGCACGCGCCAACGACGCCGCGGCTATCCACGGCCATGCCCGGCTGAAACTGATCCGTTCCTCGGCCGCTGACCGTCGCCACCGGATCGTCGTTGACGCGAACCGGCGCCGACCATGTCGCTCCGTCGGTGGATTTCACCACGAAAATATCGGCGTAGTTGTAAGTGTTCGTCGGGGACTCAAGATCAAAATGCTGCAACAGCCGGCCGTCATTCCAGGCCAGGTACAATGTCCCGGCGGTCGGGCCCGTGGACCTGTCGATAGCAAGGCTCGGAAACTGCAAGTTTCGGATGCCCCCTTGTAGGGCGCCGTGATCTCCTGTGAACACAACATCTGCGGCCTTGACAAACGGAGCAAACGCAGCGCCGCCGTTCGTGGACTTGGAAACCCTTAATTCCGCCTGGATGCCGCTGAACGCCTCCCAGGCGACGTAAACCACCGTTCCGCCCGAGTCCACCGCGATTTGCGAAGCTTGCACGAATGGAAACAGCGGCGGGACATTACACTGTTCATCCAGAACCACGGGCGCACTCCATGTGGAGCCGCCGTCGGTGGATCGAACCAGTTCAATCGCGATCCGCGGAACGGGTACGCCTCCCGCCGTGCACACTGCGCCCGACTGGTCGATGTCCGTATAGGAGACCCACAGATGCTTTGGATGCTTCGGGTCCACGGCGCTCCAGGGTTTGTCAATGAAATGCGTGCCTGCATCCTTCACGATCGCCGCTACTGGATCGCTCCACGTGGCGCCGCCATTAACGGATTTCGATACCGCCGCGCCGTTGCTTAAAGAGAATGGCGAGACCGTGCCTGTCATCAGAATCTGCGTGTAGTAAAACGTGTTTGGACCGACGCAGTTCACCACCGGGTCGCCACTCAAGAAGTTCAATGGGTTCGGTCCAGGATTGATCGCCCCGGAATCCGTGAATGTTCTGCCGCCATCCGTCGAATAAGATGCGCCGGAAAAGCCAGCCCCTCCTGGCCCGAACAGCAGGGTCTCATAAAGGCTGCCAGAGTCGTTGTAACCCACGACAACGCTCGGGCCGCACCACGCCGTCGAAGTTTCGCTTTGCGTGAAACCTGCCATCGCCGAGAATAAGAAATCGGTCCCGGGATTATTGACCGGCGCCGGAAAACCGACAAAAGTGCGCGGGCTGTTTCGAATACTTTCGAGTTGCTGTTTAATCGCCACGCCTCCCAGTGTTGGCGACAGCGGTTCGGCCTCCCAGCCCCGGGTCAACCGCAAGGCATTTTGCGCGCCCGCCGAAAGCCGCGCCTGCTGTGAACGCGGCAGGTTCTGTAAGACCGAGGTAGCTTTCGAGAGATTGTTCTGAAAATCGATCAGGTGCGTGTTGGCAGTTTGCCCGGCCGCGTCGAACCACAGCGCCATTGTGACGGCAAACACGGCTGGGAGCCTACGATTTGAAACGTGCATCTTTTGTCTCCCCAACAGGCCAGAGTTCTAACAGCTCCAATATTCAGCGGGCCCGGTCGTTAATTCTGAGTGTACACGCGCGTTTTGTCAAGGATATTCCACGGCGGTATTTACCTTTGCAGTCCACACGTTTGAGGATAGGATGCTCATTACTCCTCAAATCATCGGCATAAATGCGGTAGTTCCTCCGCAGGCCTGATGCGCGATCGATTTCGGTAAGAGAATTTGACAGCCTCCGCTGGGGAATCCCGATCACCTTAATGGGTTGCAGCGTTGTCGGTCATCCATCGCCTCCCTTCGAACCGGTTCTGACCGGTTTTGGGCCTCGCTCACGCCTCACTTCGGAACCGTTCTCGCTCCAGTTGAAGATCGTTGCTCAGCGACACCACATCGGCGTTCTCCAGCGCTCCGTCGAACACCCGAGGCCGACGGTGGCTGACCGATTCCGGCGAGCCTCAAGCGAGTTCCCAACCCATGACAATCGGTAGAGTAACGACAGCGCGATCTGGACATGGCGTGTGTGAGCACTTTTGAACCACTTGATTCCACTCGATCGGGGCAGGCCGAAAGGTGAAGAGCCGGGCGATTCTGGCAGGTTTGCATCACGAGCACTGGCCGGAAAGAGCCTCGTCAAGATCAAATGTCCGGGGCGCCCGACCGAGCGTGGTCACGCAGAACCCGCGCTGGCTCCTGCGGCCAGGCGCAGAGTCGGCTTTCAACGATCCGTAGCTCAACGGAAGCTGCGCACACACTACTTACGCAGATGCTTCTCCGTTTCCGACTGCTTCAGGAGTGGTCAAGGACTGCTCGACACCGCGCTACATACCGCCACATTCAGCAACGTCTCGTTCCGAAGAGAAATGATTGAGGACGACAGAGGCGAATCGGGGCTAAGGCAACGCGCGACCGTCCACTTACACTTCCGTTGTGGTTTCCTACCGGGGAATGATCCAAAGGTCAGTTAGTTAAATTAGCGACATACAGCGGAACTTTTCACCGGTTCGCCCGTAATAGAGTGAGGGGCTCCGCTTGTTCGAGACTTTTTTGAAGGATCTCAGGCAGTCGTTTCGTGGGCCGCGGCTTCACAACAGAGGAGGATCTGCCCAAAGGACCCGACGTTGCCCTCATCAGCGCGGGCCTGTGGCGACGGCGGTTCGCCGCGGACCCGAATATCCTTGGGAAGAGCGTGCGGTTGGGCGGAGACCCGCATCCAATCGTAGGCATTGTGAGCGATGCGTTTGATTTTCGCGAGTTCGGCCGGCAGCCTGACGTCTACACTCCCTTTCAGCTCGATCCCAACAGTCCAGACCAGGGCCACTATTTTCAGGCTGCCGGACGCCTGAAGAACGGCGTCACCTTGGAGCAGGCCCGAGCGCGGATCGTCGCTTCCGCAGCTGAGTATCTGCGGAAATACCCGGGCTCACTTGGCGAGAAGGGCGGTTTCAGCATCGAGCCCATCCGGGAAGCGTTGGTCCGCAACGTTCGACAATCCTTGATCGTGCTGTCAGTGGCTGTCAGCCTCGTACTGCTGATCGCATGCACCAATGTCGCAAACTTGCTGCTAGCACGCGCAATCGGGAGAAAGCGAGAGATCGCAATCCGAGCCGCAATCGGAGCCGGCCGGGGCCGTCTCATCCGTCAGATGCTAACCGAAAGCCTGAGCCTGTCGATCGTCGGCGCTATCGTGGGCTCCATCCTCGGCATTCTCGGTATTCGTGCGCTACTGGCCATTAACACCGCCGGGCTGCCGCGAGTAGGGCGCGACGGCATGCTGGTGACTCCCGATTGGCGGGTTCTCGCCTTCAGCGTCATCGTGGCCGTTGTGACAGCGCTCCTGTTCGGCTTGATTCCCGCCATTCAGTCTTCGCGCGCCGATCTCGCATCGACGCTGAAGGAAGGCGGCGGGCGCACCGGCTCCGGCTTCCGCCACAACAAGGCCCGAACGATATTGGTCGTGAGTGAGATCGCACTCGCCCTCGTACTGGTGATCGGCGCGGCGCTGCTAATTCGCACCTCACTGGCGCTCAGCGCTGTCAGACCGGGTTTCGATGCGCACGACGTTCTGACCATGCGCATGTCCTTGGCTGGCCGGCAGTTCACAACCTCTGCTGCAATCGACCAGGTGATCCGAGACGGCACGCAACGCATCCGCGCATTGCCCGGCGTCCTGACAGCGAGTGCGACCTGCTGTATCCCGCTCGAAGGCGGATACGGTCTGCCGTTCCGCGTCATGGGTCGGCCGCGCTTGAGAACGGGCCATTCCATGGAGGCGGTGGCTGGCAAACCGTATCGCCGGGCTTTTTTGAAGTGTTTAAGGTCCCGATTGTGCGGGGCCGCTCATTCACAGAACTCGACAATGGCGCGAGCACGCCTGTCGTGATGATCAACGAGGCGATGGCAAAACGGTTCTGGCCCAAGGGCGACCCGATGCAGGACCGCATCCTCATCGGCAAAGGCATCATGGCAGAACTCGAAAAGGAAGTTCCGCGTCAGATCGCCGGCATCGTGGGCGATTTCCGGGACGGCGCCCTGAATCAGGACCCGCAGCCGACGATGTATATCCCCAATGCGCAGGTTCCTGACGAGCTGAACGCGTTAAACGTCCGAATCACACCGCTCGCCTGGATCGTGCGCACGCAAGGAGATCCGATGGCGCTATCGCCTGCGATTCAAGAACAGCTCCGGCAGGCGACCGGGCTGCCCGTTTCGGACATCCGCACCATGGAGGAGGTCGTGTCGAGTTCAACCTCGCGCCAGCGGTTGAACATGCTACTCATGACTGTGTTCGGAACGGCTGCGTTGATCCTCGCGGCGATCGGAATTTATGGCCTGATGACGTACGCCGTCCAACAACGGACACAGGAGATCGGCATCCGTATGGCGCTAGGCGCGCAGATGGAGGGCGTCCTCAAGATGGTTGTGTCGCAAGGCATGATGATCTCGATCATCGGCATTGTTGCCGGCGCCGTCGGCGCCTTTTTTCTCGCGAAGCTGCTGGAAGCATTTCTCTTCGGCGTCAAACCGCGCGATCCAGTCGTATTTGTGGCGGTTCCGCTCGTGCTGGCCGCCGTCGCTCTGATCGCGGTGATCGTTCCCGCCTTCCGAGCCACGCGTATCGACCCCGTCAAGGCTCTCAGGTACGAGTGAGCTCCGTTCGCGTGTGCGAGGCACTGAAATCGCTCTTTCCACGTGGCACGGGCTAAGAGGCAGACGATGGAACAGCTACATCGCGAGGACGGTGCGGCGACTACGATTGTGCCGCGCAGCGATGGGTGGACAACGACATCTAAGCGCGTCGATTAGATCCGATCCGATCCCGAGTGCCGATGCGGTCGGGGCGGTACGTGCCGAATCGTTCGATGTTATGCTCGCCGAGATACTGCGGGTTGTGCAGCCTCGCGTGCGTGGGAGAGGTCGAGTAGGACTTCGGTGCGGTGCGCCACTGAGGCAACACGGTGAACGACCATGATTCCGCCGAGCGCGCACCGGGACAGGTCCATCCTGTACCGAAATATTGCGAATTCTTTCGTTGTACCGCGAGCCGTCGAAGATCGGTGATCCTGTTCGCCGATCCGCCCAACGAATCTCACACGGCGATATGGAAGGTCGTCTCACTGACTCGCCGTAAGCTACTCGTTCAGACTAAATGGTGATTCCCAACCTGCCCTTCCAGTAACTGGTCCGCCTCGATGCGCTCCATTCCCTCGTTTGAAACGAATGCGGGTGGTCCCTCACCATCCATGGACATGCGGGCTGAGTTCAAACAGAACTCACTGCAGGCCAGAATGACGATTACGCGGGGGATTCTATGCGTTCGAATCATCCATTTTGCGCCGGCCTGGCGCTCGCTCTTTGCACGATGGGTACTTCGCAGGCCCAACTCACCGATCTGCCATTTGTGCGTCCTACCGACCAACAGGGTACGGTCTTTCAGAAAAAGGATCCAACGGTTATACGCGCAATGAACGTACAGGTGGACGTGTCCCAACTGACTGCCAAGACCACCGCCCTGGAGTTGGTGATCTTCAACAACAAGACGCTTAAACTGACACTCGACCGCGTCGAGGCCATCCCGAGAAAGGGCCTGATCTGGTACGGAAAAATCGAAAATCGCCCCGGGACATCCGTCGTTCTCTCGCTGGTACGGAAGACGCTGAGCGGCGACATCGATGGGCGGGGCAACATCGCCTATCAAATCCGGTTCATCGGGAACGGCGTTTACTCGTTCCGTCAGATCGACGCGACCAAGTTCCGGAACGAGAAGCAGCCGATTCGACCTGAAATCAAACCCATCCGGTTTGCGGCAGATACGTGCGGCACCGATCCTCCCACGGAGATCGATGTCATGACCGTTTATACGGCGGCGGCCAGGGCGGCCGCTGGCGGTGCGGACGCTATGGAAGCCACCGTGTACTTGGCCCTGGCAGAGACCAACCAGTCGTACATCAATAGCAATATCAATCAGCGGCTTCGCCTAGTTCACGTAGAGGAAGTCAGTTATACCGAATCGGGGAGTTTCAACACCGACCTGACGCGGCTCCAAAACGGCGCCGATGGATTTATGGACAATGTTCCGGTGCTCCGCAATACGTACGCCGCCGACGCTGTATCGCTGATCACGGAAACAGGCGATGCCTGCGGCCTTGGATACTTCATGGACACTGTTTCCAACAGCTTCGAACCCTATGCCTACTCCGTCGTGGAACGCGATTGCGCTACCGGTTATTTCAGCTTCGGCCACGAACTGGGCCACAACATGGGGGCAGACCACGACAGTGCCAATTCAACGGGGCCCGGAGCGTATCCATACGATCACGGGTTCTACAATACGTCGCCGACGAGCCCGGCGACACCGTGGCGCACGATCATGACGTATCAGACGTCGCCGGCTTCTACGCGCGTACAGTACTGGTCCAACCCGAACGTTAACTACCCCGTGGGAGGCGACGCTATGGGAGATGCCTCGACGGCCGACAATCACCACGTCCTGAACAACACTGCGCTGACGGTTGCAAATTTCCGGTGCAGCTCACCGAGCGTCCAGAACGTCTGGATGAAGGACACCTGGAACGATACGGGCTTGGAGCCGGATCCTGCCACGGCGGGTCAACCGATGTGGAAATCGCCGTACATTTGGGTGCGCAACACGCAGGACACGCTGCTGGTCCACCAGCATGAGCACCAAAATCCGGAGTTCGGATCGACGAACTGGGCCTACGTGAAGCTCCACAATGGCTTCGGTGTCTCGACCAGCGGGAATCTGGAGTTATATTATGCGCACGCGTCGGTATCGCTAACGTGGCCGACAGCCTGGACACTGATCGATTCGGTACCGGTTTCGGGTTTCGCTGCGCATTCCACGCGCATCGTCGAGATTCCATGGTCCAACCTGCCTGGCACGGGCCACTATTGCCTGCTTGCACGATGGGTGTCCGCGTCGGATCCGATGGCCTCCGCGGAAGGTCCGGATATTAACGTGAACGTGCGGAATAACAACAACCTGGTGTGGCGCAATCTCAACATCGTGGACCTCGCACCAGACGGTTCCGGCGACGTCAGCATGATCGTAATGAATCCATTCCGGGATAGCCGGGTGTTCTCTCTGACGATCCGTCCCTCGCTACCCAACCTGAAACGATCCTTCCTCGGCGTAGGTCAAGTCATCGCACAACTTGACAAGACGCTGTTGGAGGCTTGGAAGTTGGGCGGAGCCAAAGGCGACGGATTCAAAATAGATGGCGACCGGTTCATTCTCACGAATCCGGCCGGAGCCACCTTCTCTAACCTGATTTTGCCGTTTCAGGCGGGAGGCGAGTTGAAGTTGACCTTCCATCGGCTGCCGACGTCGCCCAAATTGGAGTACGGGATCGATGTGGAGCAATTGCGTCCGGTTTCGAGCGGAGGTGTAGTGGTCATGTCAGTGGTCGGCGGCGTCAGTTACGAGATTCACGCCGATCGAGACGGTTGGCCAAGAGAATGAACTGACATAGAGCGACAAAGATGCCGACCGGATACGAGCCGGCTCTCATTTCCGCCGAATACGCGGCGGAAACCGGCGGAAACCGGCGCCGCACATGCGGAGGGGACTGCCATAATTGGTCCCCTGCCCGGGAGGTTCTGACGTGCAAACTGTCTCCCAGGATGAAGTAACGGAACTGCTGTTTCGCTGGAGTGAAGGGGACGGCTCGGCTTTAGACAAACTTCTGCCCCTGGTGGAACGCGAACTGCACCATCTGGCACACCGTTCGATGCGCCGTGAGGGCCCGGGCCACACGCTACAAACTACAGCACTGGTTAACGAAGCATACCTGCGGTTGGTGAAGCAAACGCGCGCCGAGTGGCGGAGCCGCGCGCATTTTTTTGCGATCGCGTCCCAGATCATGCGACGCGTGCTGGTGAACTACGCACGCGACCGCGCAGCGACAAAACGTGGGGGCGGTATGCATCAACTGGCGATCAACGACATGGCCGTGCTCTCGGATGAGCGCGCAGCGGGGCTACTGCTCGTCAATGACGCACTCGAAAGCCTGGCCAAACTAGATGACCGAAAATGCCGGATCGTGGAGATGCGCTACTTCGGTGGACTCGGTACGGAAGAGATCGCCGAGGTGCTCGGCGTTCATCCAGATACAGTGACGCGCGAGTGGGGACGCGCGAGAGCGTTTCTCCGGCGCGAGTTGCAGAAGAGGGGGAACCAGTGACAAACCCCGAGCGCTGGAAACGCATCGACCGGATTTTGGAAGCAGCCATCGAGCAGCCGGCGGCGGAGCGGCGCGTCTTTGTGGCACGGGCATGCGCAGGGGACGCAGCGCTGCAATCCGAAGTCGACACATTGCTGGACGCCTACGATCAACCCGACCGGCTGTTGGACGGAACGGCGCCGGGCGAGCTTTTGCACCGCTTGGCCGAGCGGCGGGCGAGCTACACCGAACCCGCACATTCGGCCTCTGCCGAGCCCTTCTGCGCCGAAGCACTGCTGCTAACGCTCCAGGATTCCTTCGGTCCTTATACGCCGATACGAGTGCTGGGCGAGGGAGGAATGGGCACCGTCTACCTGGCGCGGCAAGAGCACCCGATCCGGCGAGAAGTTGCGCTCAAGGTAGTGAGGGCGGGCATGCAAAGCCGTCAAATCGTGGAGCGCTTCGAAATCGAGCGGCAGGCATTGGCGCTGATGCATCACCCCAATGTCGCGCGCGTTTTCGACGCAGGAAATTCGGCGCGCGACTGCCCGTACTTCGCCATGGAGTACGTGGACGGCGTTCCCATCACCCACTACTCGGACACTCACGCACTCAGCGTGCGGCAGCGGATTGAGCTTTTCATTCCGGTGTGCAGCGCGCTGCAGCACGCCCACAAGAAGGGCATCATCCATCGCGACGTGAAGCCTTCCAACATTCTGGTGACGGAGGTAGACGGGCGGCCCATACCGAAGGTGATCGATTTCGGGATCGCCCGTGCCGCGGACGTCCTTGCGGCTGGGCTTGACGTGTTCACCGTGGCGGGCCAGATCGTCGGCACTCCAGAGTACATGAGCCCTGAACAGGCGGCTTTGGATGTACGGGACATTGACGCCGGAACGGATGTTTATTCGCTAGGTGTGGTTCTGTACCAGCTGCTCACGGGCGCGTTACCGCTCGACGTGAGGGCAGCGCGCGGGGCGTCATGCCCCGATATCCTGCGATGGATCAGGGAGACGCCCATTCCGAAGCCGGTCGCGAAAGTCGCCCAGCTGGGCATGGGCGCCCAAACCGCCGCGCAGCTGCGGCAGACGGACGTGGGCCAGTGGAAACGCGAGCTGTCCGGGGACCTCGAGTGGATCGTAATGCAGGCCGTGGAGAAGGACCGCTCGCGGCGATATGGTTCGGCGGCGGAGCTGGCGGGAGATCTCGAGCGGTATCTGAACAATCAACCCGTTGCGGCTCGGCCACCAAGCACGGCATATCGTGCGCGGAAGTTCGTTGCTCGCCACCGCGCGCCGGTAGCAACGGCGGCGATGGTGGTGTGCGCTTTGATAGCCGGGCTGATCATGACGCTCGCGGAGGCTCGGGAAGCCAGACAGCAGCGCGCCGAGGCCGAGGCACAGCGTGCCGTGGCGCAGCAGCAGGCCCTGGAATCGGCGCGGGAGCGAGATGCGGCACGGATGGCGACCGCGCGCGCCGCAGCTGCAGAATCGCAGGCACGGTCAGAACGAAATGCCGCCGTGAGCGAGAAGGAGCGCGCGGATGGCGAGGCCGCCGTCGCGAAGGCCGTCAACGAGTTCATTCAGAACGATGTGCTGGCGCAGGCGAGCGCGCAATCGCAGGCGCGGCCCGGCAGGCCGCCCGATCCGGAACTCAAGGTTCGTACGGCGCTGGACCGGGCCGCCGCGCAGATCGGTGGCAGGTTTCCCGGACAACCGCTCGTCGAGGCTTCAATTCGGATGACGATGGGCAAGACCTACCAGGAACTCGGGTTGTTTCCGCAGGCAAAGAGCCAATACGAGCGGTCGCTCGACATCCGGCAGCATGCGCTCGGCGGCCGGCATCCCGAGACACTGCGTTCGATGGACAGCCTTGGAGCGCTTTATATAGATGAAGGAAAGTATACCGACGCGGAGCGCGTATTGAGCAAAGTGCGAGAGGTCCGGCGCCTCATTATGGGCGAGAGCTCCCGGGACACGTTGGAGACGACGGCGCAGCTTGTCCATGTGTACAAGCTGGAGGCGAAATATGGTGAAGCGGCGGTAATAGGCGCGAGGACGTTCCAGTTGAGCCGTCGCGTGCTAGGCCAAGCACACCCGGAGACGCTGGCTTTGATGGAAACGCTGGGCAACGTGTACCGGCAGCAAGACAGGTTTGCAGACGCCGAGCGGCTGCTTTCGGAGACGCTGACAGTGCGGCGCCGTGTACTGGGTGAGCAGCATCCGGACACACTGATCACGATGAACGACCTCGCGACTTTGTACTACGACGAACATAGATACGCCGAGGCCGAGCCGCTGTTGGCCCGATGCTTCGATCTGCACCGGCGCGTTTTGGGTGAAGGACATCCAGCGACGCTTAGCGTGATGAGTTCCATCGGTCGACTCTACGACCTGGAGGGGAAGACAGCGGAAGCGGAGTCGTTGATGAAAATGGAGCTCGAGATTGAGCGCCGGGTGCTCGGCGAAGATCACCCGAATACGGCCGGTTCACTGCACAACCTCGGTGCGCTGTACCAGCGACTGGGGCGAAATGAAGAAGCCGAGGCGCTGCTATTGAAGGCGCTGGAGACCGAGCGGCGCGTTCTTGGGGAACGGCATTTCAATACCGCCGCTTCTCTGTTTTTCCTCGGTCTCGTATACCGCGGCGAGGGCAAGCTGGCCGAAGCAGAGACGACGTTTGCCAAAGTCGTCGAGATCGAGCGCGAGTTGCTTGGGCCCGAAAACGCCGATACAACGAGCGCCATGGTTTCGCTCGGCGCCATCCGGCTCCGGCGGGAACGGTACGCCGAGGCAGAGGCTGCAATTCGCTCGGCTTTGAAAAATTACGAAAAGAAATCCCCGGATCACTGGATACGCTACTTACTCGAAAGCCGCCTCGGTACAAGCCTGGCTGGCCAGCACAAATATGTGCAGGCAGAGCCGCTCCTGACCGGCGGCTATCTAGGAATGATAGACCACCTGAGCGCAATTCCAAGCGGAAGCGTGAGGGAATTGAAGGAAGCAGGCGAGCGTATTGTGCAGCTTTACCGTGACTGGGGTAAGCCGGAGCTGGCGGCTGAGTGGACTGGCAAACTTCAGGCGGCAGAAGCCGAACTTCAGGCGCAAGCAAATACGAAAAAGAACTGAGGGGAGCCGGATTCAAGTGACGTTCCGGGCGTTATCCAGTGAGGATGAACGCTGGAAAATGTCAAACGTCCGAGATGCTATTTCAAAATCGCCGCCTCCGCGCACAAGAGACTGCGGTCTGGCGCGCACGGATGCGGCCCGGATCAGGTACTTATATGATCATCGCGCCGTCGCCGCCGCCACGTTTGCCGGCTCGCCACTGGCGGGCTTCGTTCTAATTGCTGTCAATTACTACAGATTGGCAAAGCCTGTGGCAGCCGCTGCTGCTGTTCTGGTCGGCGTGGTGCTAACGGCCATACTGTTGCACACGGCATTCGGCCAAAGTTCCGTAGCTAGTGTGAAGATTGCCCCTGTGAGTCTGCTGACTACGGTGCTGGCGGCGAAAGTAACTCAGCGCCGGCTGATTGAGCGACAAATCAGTCAAGGCGCACGCGCAGGCTCTATGAGGAGTGCATTCGCAATAGGACTTGCAACCCTGGCCGTGATCGCAGGGATAACTTTGGCCCTGGACTAACAAGGTTGGCGGATATGGCTACTCGATACAAACATCTACCCCGACTGGTTTTTCAGGTCACATCGGACCTATGTTGGGCCGCGGCGCTGGAATCGTGGTTAGTCGGCAATCACCGGACCGAAGTCAAGAGGGACAATGTACCAAGTGAGTTCCTCAAGTATGTGCTTCAGATAATGACTCCGACTACCTCGCTCAATTACCTTGATGCTACGAAGCTGGCGGGTTTCGCGAGCGACCCGCGCATTCGCATGGACCTGTACCTGGGTACTACTGCGGGCGTCTGCACCTCCAAGTTCTTCGCGGCGGCTCTCGAGCGAGGCTACGTATATATGCTGGAGATGTCATCCTCGGGCATAGGCCATTGTAGTGTGATCTATGGCGTTGGAGTTCCAGAGGATGGCAGAACTGAGATGATCAGTGTAATGGATCCATTCGTGCCTATCTACAAAAACACGAAAATCTGGTCCCTGCTATCGAGATCGGCCGGTCTGAAATTTGGGGTTCCACATGGGCCTCCACTTAAGTTTTAAACGGCTACGCCACAAATCTGCGGGCGTGAACCACCAAGGCGCCGCGGAAAGCGTGCCCTCGAGCGCGCGCCAACTACTCAACGACCTGAGCCCAACGGTCGGTTGTCCAAATCGGTTCCGAGCGCTCGTTTGCGGTCCGGCTGGGCAGGGCGGCGGTATTGGCGGGGCGCTGAACTCGGACACCTGCTGGCGCAAGGGCCTGGAGGTGCACGCCAGTGCGGCCACTGTCGACCCGCCGCTCAAATAGATTTCGGCCGCCGCCGATTACAAGGACCGCATCCCCTATTTTGGGCACCGGCCGGCGCGAGTACCTGACTGGCCAGACGAGTTCAACAGCTTGAGCACAGCCGTCGAACGTCGGCGTACTCACAAACGCGGCCCGGATACGGGCCGTCGCCGTGTTAGTTGGTAAATACGACGGAAGCCCTGAAACGTCTCCGACGTTCGCCGCAGTCGCCGGACACCCACGGCCAGCCCCGAGTCGAGGATCCCGCACAACCTCGAACGCATCACAATCATACGTAACGTGTATACTGATCCAACTGAAAGCGATCCGGGATGGCTAGTTTCCTTCAGACCAATCCGCCGCATCTGACCGAATTGCACTATGTCACCCGAATAAGTGATCTCACCACCGATGTCTGGCACGCGCCACCGGTGTAATCCAGTAATTCCTATCTCAAGATGACAAAGAACGGCCGTGTGTTCTGGATAAGGAGCCGCGGTGCCGAAGGGCACGACAGCTTCACCAGAGTACGGGTGCTTTTCCCATCCTTCTGTCGTTCAAGATCGTGCGGTGTCGGGCACCGAGAACGCCTATCCTGCATCTCGCGATGGATAGTCGGAGAACTTGCTGCGTTATGTGGGAATGCAAGGCAGCCAGCTGTCAGCCGCGCGGCAAACCACCCTGTTGGCTCCGTTCATGACCACGGCGCGAAGCAGCGTGGTGCGGCGTTCATGTTCGACACTCAGCCACTCGCTATGTTGAACGAGATCATGACCGCTGTGCCGCTGCGGTGTCCGGAGCCACCGGCGCATGCAGGTGACAAACATCGGCGTATCCAACTTCCCGTCGGGCGTCAGCGCCAAGCTGTTGTTCATAGCGTAGTTCGCTGGCACGGGGGTGATTCGCGAGACCGCGGACTTTGATAGTCCGTTCAGCATCGGGCAACCACACACGTTGAAGCCGGCCCGGGATGGGGTAGGCCATAAGCTTATACTCACGTTCCTCCCGCGCACCGTCAACTGGCGTACTCGCGGCCGGCGAACTTCGCGTTATCAGCCCCTCCGGAGCGCCGGTCCGCATGCCCAGATCGGTTGGATAATGTTTTACGCGCTGCGTCTGTTGCGAGCGCAATTCCATAATCCTGCCACATTCGCCACCCTTACAGAATGGAACCGAGCAACGCCTCGCGGCAGGATCGTTCATGGGAGCGCGAAATGACGGAAAGCAACGACAGTAACTCCCGGGCCAACGTTCACTTACGTGATCCGCATTTTGATGGTGTGTTCATCGTGGCCTCCTGGTGCGCTCTGCCCCGCATAGGACTCCAATAGAATGCCTCGCGGCGCCCATTGCCTATGTTGAACCCTCCACTCAGAAGTTGCGCAAGGCAGCGTTCATCATTCATCCAAAGCTGTTCGAGAACACGAAGCGCGAGTAGCTGCAACCATGCTGTTTGCCCAGTCACTATTCTCGAGCCGAGCCGCTTCCGCAACAGTTCCGCCCTCCAAAACGAGGATCTGATCGGAGTTACAAGCCGTACTTAAGCGATGAGTTATAACGATGCGCGTGCAGCAAAGTGTGCTGAGGTTTTCTTCTATGATTTGTTCGGTGACTGCATCCAGGTGGCTGGTCGCCTCATCCAGGAGGAGAACGGCGGGGTCATTCGCTAACGCACGCGCCAGCGAAAGGCGCTGGCGCTGACCGCCCGAGAGCCCCCCACCGCCGTCGCTGATCCTGGTTTCGTAACCCATGGGCATGGCCTCAATTTCTTCGTCGATTGCCGCCATCCTTGCCGCCTTGACCACGCCCTCCAGCCTGATGCAAGGACTGTGAAACGTAATGTTTTGACGTATGGAGCCGGTAAACAGGAATGATTCCTGGAGTACAACTCCGAATTGACCTCGCAGCGACCGATAGTCCATCTTGCTGATCGGAACGCCGTCGAACAGTATTTCTCCCTCGGTTGGCTCGTAAAGACCCAGAAGCAACATGGCCAGCGTGCTTTTACCTGAACCCGTGCGGCCCACCAAAGAAACCTTCTGACCGGGTTTGATTGTCACTGAAACGTTCCGGAACACGAAAGGGGCGTTAGCATGATAGCGGAAACCGACGTTTTTCAACTCAATTAGGCCGGTGAGCGGCGGCGCGTCGTGCAATACTCCTACGTCCTGTTCAGGCCGAGTCTCCAAAACATCGGCGATCCGCTCTAGGTGGGCGGCGACCAAGTGAAATCGTTGTCCATTGGAAATCAGCGAAGCCAAAGGCCCGAGAAACGCGGTAACGAGTCCGATCAGAGCCAACATTGTGCCCAGGCTCATCGATCCGTTCAGAACCCGAGTCGCGCCCACCCACAAAACGAGAAGCGGTGACAACGTGCGGAGTGACGTCAGAGCTGTGTCCAGGGCGGCTGAGAGGTGGCCTCTGCGGAGCGAAACATTTAGCTCATTGCTAAAAAGGCTGGACCAGTACTCTAAAGCATGGCCTTCAGTGCCACAGGCCTTCAGCAGCGCCATCCCGCCCAGAACCTCAACCAGATACGATTGAGATGCCGATTGGGCGGCCAAGTCACGCTGGGTGAGATCTTGCAGCCGGCGTGATGTTCCGAGCAGGACAGCAGCTTGCAGTGAGCCTGCTGCACACGCTAGCAATGCGAATAGAGGTGCTCGAGCCAGGAGAAGCGCCACATATGCTGCCACGAACACGCCATCCAGGAGCGCGGATAGAGTCTGACTCGTCAGGGCCTCGCGAATTGCTGCGTTGCTTCCCAGCCGCATTAAGAGATCTCCGCTATTCCGTTGCTGGAAGAACCGCAACGGCAAGCTCAGCAGGTGCTCGAAAAAGCCCAGCGTGATTTGCATGTCCAGCCTGGCTTGTAAATGGATCAGAAGAGCGGCACGCAAGTAAGTTCCAATCAGCTGAGCCACTACCACCGTGACGAGTCCTGCTCCAAATATGGGCAAAAGCCCGCTCGCGCCACACGGAAGCACGCGGTCCACAATAATCTCTGTGAATATGGGCAGAACGAGACCCAGAGCCACGACGACGAACGACGAAACCAGGATCTGAACCAAAAGGCCCGGAGTGCCTGGCGCGTGGAGTATTCCTGAGACATAAGACCACCACAACTTTCGGTTCTCCGAACGGGCTGCCTCAAAATAGACGCCGGGCTCAAGCGTCAGGACAACACCCGTGAACCCCGCATCAAACTCGTCGGACGAAAGTCGGCGCCGGCCGATCGCGGGATCGACGATATCGATCTTTGCCGGCGACCAACGTTCGACTACGATAAAGTGATCGAACTTCCAGTGCACGATGGCCGGGAGCGGCAACTCTCTAAGTTCCGGACAGTCGAGACACAAGGCTCTGACGCGCAAACCAAAAGATCGCGCGGCCCTGGCGATGCCCTGCGCGCTCACACCATCTCGTCCGACACCGCAAGCTTCGCGGCATTCTGCTACTCGGGTGCTGCGGCCGTGATAACCAAGGATCATAGCCAGGCACGCCGCGCCGCATTCAAAGTCGTTCAGCTGCTGTAGGACCGGAACGCGGCGCCGCCCGAGGTGGCGCATTACGCTTCTGCCACAGAAAGCCACTATTGTCGGCCAACGGAACGAAGCCTGAAGAGCGCGCCGCAAGCTCATCGGGACACTCCGCGACATTCAAAGGTTGACCGTGCGCCTGAATGCCAGGCGATGAACATACCTGCGAACAGCGATAGGCCAAACAAAACCCAGAGGCAGACGAATACACGCGGAAAAAGCAATCGCGGCAAGATCGTTTTGTGCTGGCTCTCGGCGTACCGCCGCACGGCATCGGCGCGAAACATCGGTCGCGGTGGGAGCGCTGCACGGCCTGCCGCATCAGCTTCAGTGAAGGGGCCCGTCATAAATTACATCCCTCCCGAAACTCCCAGAGCCGGAGATGCAAGCGCCAGGACCGACGGCACGCGCGGAGGAGCGGAGAGGCGCAGCAGCTCGTAGCCGATACCCGCAAGCCCGGTCATCAGGCCCGGCCGCTCCACTTCCGTTGGATTCCCGCATTTCCAGCCATGCCGCTCAATGCTTCCCAGAATCATGCCGGCGAAGCGCTCGACGCGGGTCCTGCACTGAGCGTCGTCGAGGGTGACGCCGGCCTCGAGCAGGAGCTCAATATTGCCGAGATCGCCGTGACACAAACAGTGGTTCCCGCCGAAGCCTTCCGTAGTGGTGGTTTTCAGGGCGGCATCGATTTCGGCCCGAATATTGTGATCATCGATGTGGCGCAAACAATGCAAGCGTGCGAGGCCAATTCCCGGCGCACCATGGCACCAGGAAGTTGCAAAGCGTCGATTGCCGGCACTTGCGATGCGGTCGAACACCGTATCGTCGCGCAAGTCCGGCCAGTTGCCCGCGTCGGCGCAAAACAGGCTCCGTTCATACTCAATGCCCGCAAGAGCGACCGTGCGGAAGCGGTCTTGGCCTGTGAGCGTCGCGAGTTCGAGAAGGGCCCACGCTATGCCTGCCGCGCCATGTGAAAAGCCGCTCAGCGGCCTCGTCCTTTTTGCTCCTGGACTCCACGCCACGCCGCACTCCATGTGCTGGGCGCGCGCAATGAGCCGTTCGCCGCATAGGATTGCCGTATCCAGCGTCCGATGCGAAGGAGCGCAACGATATAGAACCGCCAGGCTGGCGGCACATCCAGCCGACCCACTAATGACATCCAGCTGCTCATCGGATTCGATCATTTTCGGAAGCAACTCGACCAAACTCTCAGCCTCAGCCAATAGCTCAGGCTCCTGCCAGAGAATGCCGAGGTGGGCGAGAGCGTAAATGACTCCGCCCCAGCCATCGAACGCGCCCACCAGCGCTCGCGCCGATCGGGCGCGCTGCAGCTGATATCTCAACGCCGCAACCGCCGATTTTGCAAGTGCGGTATAGCGCTCGCGCGAACTGATCAATCCCAGATACGCCAGAAACAAAGCCACTCCTGGCAATCCGTCGTAAAGATCGATTCCCAACGGAGCTATCATCCAGTTGTGCTCGCCAATGGGCACTCGCCCGATCCAAGATGCCTCACGCCCAATTTCGAGGCCTATTGCGCCCAGCCGGTCGCCTACCCCGCAGGCGGCCGCTAGCAGGCGCGGGAGTTCGGCCGTTGCTTTACCCGTCGCACGCAAAGCCGGCACGGGTGCATCGGCGTCACCTGCAGCGAGCGTCGCCAGAGATGCGCGAATGAACCACGACTGTTCGCAGCAGTCTTGTTCACTCATTTTCCGGATACGCCGCGCCACCAGAGTGAGGCCGGATTCGGCGAAAAAAGTGCCGATATCATCTCGTGCGCTGTTCCACAGATCTCGCGAGTTAGGTTTTGTCGTGAAAATGGGGATGTCGCCGTTCTCGAGGTCCTGCCGCTCCGATGGAATGAGCTTGGCGAGATGAGCTCCTTGCTGAACTGCTGTCCAAAGCCGGTCAAACAAGCGATCGCGGTCTAGCGCGTTTCGTAGAACATCGGGATGGAAACTCTCGCGTAGCAGCAACCCATACGTGTACGTTGGACGCAAGATGACGCGCACTTCGTCCGCAGCGAAGCGGGTCAACGCCCCCCCTTCGGCAAGCAGATCAACGCGATGCTGCAGGATTAACCGATAGCAACTCGTGAAGCCGTCCAGCACGGCGCCGGTGTAATTCGCGACATTTACCTCCGCGCCGTTCAGAGTGGGCCGGTTCTTTCCCGCGGGCATCTCGACACGCTCACGAGTAAGCCGCATCTCGTCTGTTCCTGCGGCGAGCCAACGCGGCGCCGGGGTGGGGCTCAACTGTCCGGGGGCCGAAGCCAGCCCACTGAGGTCGACGCCCTCGGAATCGCCGAAGATCCAACTGGGCTGTGGGAGCAACCCCGTCTTCAGCACGGAACGAGCGATCTTGTTTGCCGCCAGTTGCTCGGCGTGTTCCGGGTCAGCCTGACCGATGCTTGGGTGAAAGAGTGACTCCAGGTCTACGAGGATCGGGTCCTCGCCGGCGGCAATAATGTTTTCGAAATGAAAATCGGTAGCTTCGAGGGCGTAGAGCAGCGCCAGATAGGCACCCTGACGTTGATAAAAGCACCGGACTTGTTCGGGCGACGTGCACTCCCCGGCTGCAATGAATTCTGTCCAGCCGTGGCCGCCGCAATCAAGGATGTTGAATGTCCGAAAGCGAGGCCGCATACCCCGATCGTTCAGCCAGGCGAGCAGTTCTTGGAAATGCTTTTCAACGCTTACGGGTCGGGGCTTATAGACCAGTTTGAACCCTGAGCCAAAGGTCAGAATGCGTACGCTGCGGCCGCCGCGATGGCTGTCGCCCGCGCCGCCTGACAGCTCTGTGAGAGGGCCGGGGTGCTCTTTGAATGAGAACGTCGCACGAATCGCGTTCCAATCCGTAATGAGGCTCCGCAGCAACTCCAAACTGAAATCGACACAGGTGTCAATGCGAACGATCAGCTGTCGCGCCAAGACGGGATACTCCCGCAGCAACCCAAGTGCGATGTCTGGCTGCCTCAGCCGCTTCAGGAAGCTCTGAAAGCGTTCCTCGGCGGTATTCCCCTCCAGCAACTCTCCAAGGCGAGCCACATGAAGCTCCAGGACCATGGTCGGAGTCACCATCGCGAGCAACTCCACGGGCAGATGTTCAACAAAGATCTGTTTGACCGTGCGTCGGTCGAACGGGGCGCCCGGGTTCTCTTCCGCCAACGTCTGCACAGCGTTTTCGAAGCGTTCCAACGCACTGAGAATCAGCGGCTCCACAGCGCCCAGAAAGCTGGCCGCGGCCGGCTTTCCGAAAAGCTGAGTCACTGCGGTTGCGCCGAACGACGGTTCATGAGAAAACGCTCGAGTGAGGCGTTCCGTCCAACCGAATGAGCCGTTGATGCCGTCTTGTAGCGCTTCGGCCGGCTCCTCGAGCACATCGAGGAATTCCTTTTCTGTTAATCCATACGAAGTGAGCAGTTGGGAAAAGTAGAAATCGTTCGCCAGCGGGGGCTGGGCTCTCCATCGCCTGAGACGACGTCCCGCAACTCTGGCGGCTCCGTCTGTGTCTCGGTGCGGTACCGTGCGTTTGCGTAACGCAGTAGCACGCTCCGAGAGCGTCAGGGCATCGAACCACACCTGGTCTGATAAAGTTACCTGCTCCATATGTGACCTCATTCTGAATGGCGGGCGCGCCTTGGTTAACGGACCGGCGCACTACGGCGCAGCGCTCAGCACAACAAGGCATTGCCCGACTCTATCTCGCTTCATCTCCAGGGCTAGTGGGAAGAAGGGCTACATAGTAGCCCCCCTCGCTTCCCTGCTACCGGAGCATCGCGTATGTGTGCCTGACCTCGCGCTAAAAGGGGAGGCAACGGCATGAAAAATAGCCCGAAGGACAGGGCAGCATCCACGACGCGCAGACCAAGGATGCAAGCGGAACAATCGCAGCGCCGGCAGTGGCGCCTAACTCCGCATCCGTTAATTCGATAGCTCCCGCGGGGTGCTCCGGCAGCAAAGCCAGTTCACTATCGCTCAAGCTGAGCCGGTACTCGTCATCCTTCCATGCCCGAATCACGCTTGTCGCTCTCATAACCTCCATCTCCTCTCTTGTTTGGCTATCCATTACACCGATAAAAGTTGCACGTGCTGCACGTGAAAGCGGTGGGGCAGCACACCGTAAAGAGGTACGAAACTGTGAGCAAGGTCAGACTTCCTCCCGAGGCGCCCCCTAAATCCGCATCCGTCAGTTCGATAGCTCCGGACGGGTGCTCCGGCACCAAAGCGAGTTCACCATTGCTCAGGTTCAGCCGGTACTCTTCGTCTTTCCACGCCCGAATTACGTGTGAATTCTTCATATGAGTTTCCTTTCTTTTGTTTGGTTGGCTGACGATTCGAGGTCGTTCAGCCGTGGGTCTATGCTGCTAACGTTGTTTCACGGACGATGGTAGGCTATAGGCTAGCCCGCGCGACCGTCAGCGCCGGGTCTCCCCGAGTCTTTTATGTGAGAGCATCAGTAGCTCGTCGAGCGTTGTCGATCGAACCGCGCTCCGAGCGGGCGCAGAGAATCGCGCCGTGTTGCTAATCTGCACACTAGAACGCTCGCTTGCCCGTGTTTGTGGGGCGCGGCACTAGCTCCGAGAAGATGCAAACGGCCAGGGGCGTTACCTGCCCGGGGCCTCAGCGTGCGCGTGAGGGACCGTCATCCAAACGCAACGTGCTCGAGGATCGGCAAACTTGCGAGCCCGCCTTTGTACGGAAGTTGAACGTGTCTAAAATATGTTCGGTAAGGGTCATAGGTTCCTTTCATCGAAGTAGGTGCATCCAATCGGGGGCGGCGAATCGTGCCTCAATACATAACGCACCAAAGAAGGGGGCAACCCGGCACCGCGTCGTTAATTTTTCAACGTCATTCCTAACCGGACTCGAATCTACTCCAAACGCTCGTCGCTCGGGTCATTGGACTCATTTCCTACAAGCTCGTTTAAGTAAGTGACCTCGAACGAGGCGGAGCCAGTCACCGAAGCTTCAGGCGGTGGAGCCACCGGCGGCGATGGTAGCCACCCTGGAGACGCAGCTCGGGTGATTTACTCCATAATTGGCCTGGAACATCCAACGTGTAGGTGGCAGCAGGTTCGGTTTGACGCTGTAGTCGGGCCGCGACCACTGGAATGGCCGCATTTAGCCCGACCTCCTCATTGACTCCCCGCCCGTCGCTCCTGGGACCGGTGGGCAACCACGTTGGTGGCTTGTCGCGGCATCGGGTGGGTAGTCCAATCCAATCCTGTTGTTGGGGCTCGGAACTGTATTGCTGAGCACGAGCCAGTAACATCGGTAACAATGTGACTTAAATAAGCGCAAGTAGCTCATTCTTCGTGCGACGAGTTCCCGAGAGGCACAGACACCCAGGAAGCCGGTCGTCTGGCCGGAGAGTACCTGGCCAAGGAACACGATCCCAACTTGGCACAAATCACGTCACAAAATCGGCGCAAGCCGAACTGATACCGAAAGGATGAAGAAATGACCAGAAACGATAAAAGCCGCCGGGTCAATGACCTACAGCGGCTTCTGATATGGCGCGGAGAGGGGGACTTGAACCCCCACGAGATTGCTCCCGCTAGCACCTCAAGGTACTTGACGGCATTTCCTGGTGCATCACCGAACCGCATGATCTTGATTCTGTGCTGATTCTGTTGCCCCGAGTTTCCTGCGGTTTCGGTAACACCGTTGCAAAACCGTAGCACTCTGCGCTTCAGCGGCTCACCCATTCGAGCGCCGGCGCCGCCGGGCGAACCAGCCTCTAGCAGTTCGTCGCGAACCTCTACCTCGACGCGTTCGATGAATTCGTGGAACTGCGCGAGTTCGGGCTTCGCTATACGCCCGCTACATGGACGAGTTTCTGATGTTCGCCGCATCCCGGCGGAGTCGCTTGAGACCCGCCATTCAATCGTACGTGTGCGCGGCGGCGCAGGTGCAACCGCTGAACGCCTGCCGCGCGAATTCACCGCACTTCAGTTTTCGCCGCACACCAACGTGGATCACTTGACCTCGGTGCGCTTGAACCCCTGGCGCACACCGTGCCGGATGTGGAGCACAATCACCTGCTTGCACTTCTCCTCGACGCGGTAAATCACGCGATAAATGTGAGGCTTGCGGCCGTAGAGCAGGTGTCTTAGCTTGCGATTTTCCGGTGTCTCCGGGCACCGGTTCGGATGCTCGCCGAGGCTCAGGATTGCGTTTGTCAAACCCCGGTACCACTTCAGTGCGGCTTCGGAGTTCTCGGCGTTGATGCCGTCGAAAAGAAGAGCAAGGTCGCGCTCCGCGCGGGCAGTGACGTTAACGACGTATGCCATGCCGCGTTTCGAATTCACCGAAGAACTCGTTGGCCGACCGCACCCTCCCCTCTCTGATGTCCTCCAGGCCCTGGCGAATGCCCTCCCCCGGATCCGCCTGTGCGGCGATATCCAGCAGGCGCTGGTAGGCTTCCGCGTCCTGCACAATCGCCGCAGCCTTCCCTTTTACCGTTAGCACGACCGGACGCTTGCTCTTTTTCAGATGCTTCAGGAACTCTCGCGAGCGGCGGCGGAACGTCGTCAGCGATTGGATGTCCTTGGTGATATCAAGCATACACTCACTTTCATTAAAGCACCTTTTTAGGTGCTTCCTCCGAAATGAAACCTCACGCGCGTGCATATAGGGCTGTTCGCAATTACAGGAGGGCACAAGCAGATGACGACGCGTTTCGCAGTAACACTCGTTCTTCTTTCGCTCGCTACGGGCCTAACCGCCCTTGCGCAACAAAGTGCGGGCGACAAAGAGATTGGTATCGGAGGACAGGCTTTCTTCACTCACACCTCCGACTTCACGGGAATGGCGGTCCTTCAAGGGTCATTCGGCTATTTCCCATCAAAAAAGAACTACTTCGGCTTCGAAGTTGATCCGGTGATAGTTCTTCAGCGGTCATCGGGAAAGAGTAGCATTGACTTTTCGGGATTCACATCCGCGAGTTACCGCCGATTTCTCGGGTCCGGAGAAGGCAAACTGTTTCCGTTCTTCGGCGGGGGCTGCGGTGGATTCTTCTCCGGAGGAAGCAGCGGGAACAGCGCACAGGGGCTCGCCTTCTTCGAGGCTGGACTCAAGGACTATGTCACCCAAAAGACGTCGCTCGAATTCGCATACCGGTTTAGTTACTTGCCGGCGTCGGTGGCGGTTTTGGAGAAAGCTCCCTGAGCCAGTTCGTGATCTCGATTCGCCACATCTTCTAATTCAAGCCGAGTGCCGCCCGCGTGTCGCGGCTTCTTGTTCGCCATCTCAGCAGAGAGTAGCGAGCGGGGGTATTGCAGTTCGCGCGGGCGATACCGGTTCTCGTGATTACAGGAGGAATGGAATTTGTATGCGCGCTAGCCGATTCACCGCGGCTCTGGTTCTGCTATTAAGGATCGCCGCCGCCCAATCCGATTTGTTCGAACACTCCCTGCTCGGATCGCCGGATACTGGCGCTCCATTCGAGGCACTCGCCTTCAGCTCCGATGGCGTCGCAATCGCAGTTGGCACTCGTAATGGCCAAGTGCTCTTAGCCGATCTGCCGGCGATAGCCGGCTTTCGCCAGGCGGCGAAACTGCCGGCCCGAGTTGTAGGCGTGAGCTTCTCGCTAGACAATACGCAATTGGTGGCCGCCTCGGAGGATGGTTCCGCGGAAGTCATTGGACTCGCAAAAGACGCTCCGTTCCATCGAGCGATTCACGTAAAAGGTCGTATTCGCGCCATCGAAATGTCGCCCGACGGGGGCGTCGTGGCAATATCGACAACGGACGGAGCCATTCGTTTGTTAGATTCCCGCTCCGGTGACGAACTCTACCCCCTCGAACGACGGCACAGGAAAGCCGTTCACAGTCTTGCCTTCGTTTCGGGCGGCGCACTCGTTGGCGTTGCTGAAAACGGCAGCATCTTCGAATGGGACACGAAGAACCAAACCCTCGTGAGAAATCTCAAGGACGCCGAGAGTTCGGTAAAGGCGGCCACGGTCAGCTGCGACGGAAGCCTACTTGCGATCAGCGCCGAGTTTTCTACGTTGAGCAAAGCCGTGTTACGGAATGGCGGCACCGGCGGAATCCATCCAACCGATTTGTACCGTGAGAACCGTGTGAAGATCTATAGTCTCACTCGCGGCGCGATCGACAAAACTCTGGACGGCTTGAACGGTGAGGTAACGGCGCTTTCTTTCAGCCCTGATGCCCACTTCCTCGCTTTGATACGCCAAAGCACAAAACAGTCGTTTGTTGACGTTTACGACCTCGAGAGGGGTGTCACTGCGGCTTCCTGGCCCTTGATCGGGTCCGGTACAGCGCTCGCCTTTAGCCGTGATGGCCGTTGGTTGGGTGTTGGTAGCGACGGTGACGCGGTCCAGATTCACGAGGCCTCGGGTGTCAATCGGGGGACTCCTCCGCTGGACCTCCGTGGGGCGAAGTACGTCATCACCAGCACCAAGACGTCTCCATTACTGCCAATTGAAATGCCGCTTCGCCTGGCCGTGATGGATCTCGAAGTGAATTCTGCGGAGCCCGGGATGGGACGGGCCATTGCAGACACAATCCGCAATCGGTTGAATGGCACGGGCAGTCTGCAAATTTACGAGCGTCGCCAATGGGATCAACTGCTGCAGGAACAGCACATTCAAGCGTCTGACCGCGTTGACACTCTGACCGCCGTGCGATTGGGGCGGATCGGCGGTGTTTCGAAAATGCTGTTTGGTTCGGTGAGCAAGCTCGGAACGACGTACACCATCAATGTCAGACTGATCGAGGTCGAGACTCTCCGCGACGAAGGGGATCGCGAAGTTATCTGCCAGCGCTGTACTCCCGAGGATCTGCCGGGAGCGGTCTCTGTCCTGCGGGATTGTCTTCTCGGCCATCAGAGCCGGTAATCGACACCGGCACCCGCGCCATCACCGACATCCCTTCGTCACCATTGATCCGCTCGTCAAAGGACTTGAGCATCGCCGACGCGCCTTAACAAAATCAGGGAGCGCGCCCGCGCGACGCTTGTCCACCTCTACAGAAATATTGCCCAATGACCGCCGGCCGTCCTCCCAAGGAAAATTGGGAAGTAAAACGGATAGCCTCCATGAAGCGGAGCAGAGCGGAGCGTCGGCTTCCAGTCCTTATTAATGCACTCCACCAGTCGGGCGCCGGCCGCGAGACGAAAGCTGAATTGATCCGGGTCGAGCGGTTCCATGCCCCAGCCCGGCATAGCAGCATAGCGCGCAATCACCGAGGCGAATTGAGACAGAAGTGTCGCCACGGGCCGCGCCGGCCAGGCGCGCGCGGCGGCCTCGAACTTCGGCCGGCAAAGCCACGACAGGTATCTTGAGTCGCCGGTCTCAAATGCGGCCCGGATGCGCACAAGCTCGTCGGCCACGCTGGCGTGTGTTTGCGTGTCGAGTTGCAAAACCGGCGCGAGCTGCCAGTCCCAAGTTCCGAAGTTGCGCCCCAATTGCGCCTTCGCCTGTATGCGGCCAGGGCTCAGTTCGGTGCCCGCTTCAGTCGTGATCAACACTGGCGCCGTATCGTCGCCCGTGAATTGGCCCGGAGCCAGGGAACGTAGTTTCCCGCAGGCGTCGTTATGATTCGCGACAGGCGGATAATTCACACGGGACTCAGCGGGCTCGAACCCCGGTGCGACGACCAGTTCGAGCGTGTTCTCGCCATCAACCACGAACATGTTGGCGGGCACAGACGCAAAATGACGTTCGAGCGGCACCAGGCGAGTGACGGGAATATCATTGAGCCACAGTTCTGCTGCGATATCGCCCACCTGTAGATCGGCGTGTAAGATCATGCGGATGCTCCTATTGCCTCGTGCGCTGCCGCGGATTTCCCTTCTGAGAGAATCGTCCCTTGAAAAAAGGGATACTCCTCCCAGAGGCGTGCTTCAACGTAAGGACTGTAGTCATAGACGATAACATCGGCGTAGAAATAGGCATAAGCGACACCTTCGCCGAACCCGCCATTGTATTTGATGTGGGCCGCTTGGGAGTGAGACCACACGAGTTCTCCATCGCAGAAGAACCCCTTCGATCTGATTCCGCCGTGGCCGTCGAAGCCGATCCCGTAGATGGTGGCAGTGGCCTGCAGGTCGACGCCAAAACCTGCGTTTAGCTCGATTTTGGCTTCGTGTTCGCGCTCATCCTGCCACGTACACTTGTGCGAGATTGATGCGTTAGCGTTCGCAGTGCCCTTAGCCATCAGTGCTGCTTCGAAAAGCTTTTTGCCTCCCAACCACTCGGTGACGGACGGCGCTTCCACCTGGAAACCGAAGCCGGCTGTGAGGCTCGCTTCTAAGATCTTCATCTCGCACTTGAGTGCCCCGAATGGGGTCACGGCTATGTAGCGGCTGTCCCGCAGATGCTCGGATTGCTTATAACCGCGGGTATACGAAAGTTCACCTTCGAAAAACGTGGCTTCGACATTGAAGGTCCAACCGACTTTTGGCACGACTTTCAGAATCTCGTGAAAGTTGTGAACCAGACGATTCGCGTTGTGGATGACTCTGAAAATTGTCTCGAGCATCCTCGCCGCATCGAGTTCACGACCATTACGCGTGACGGTCAGCGTAGCTCGGCTCTGGATCGCCTTTTCGGGTGAATCCGATTCTTCGCTATCGCGCTTGAACGTGCTTCGGCCCCAAAACCCGTCAGTCGTTTTCTTATAAGACCCTTTCTCCACTTCCCCACCGGGTGAACTACGTTCGGTTTCGGTTTCGAGATAGCCCTCCCGCAGAACGGCGCCGCTCACTAGCTCGAACGAGCGCTTGTTGCCTGGTCCTCGGGTATCGGAATGCTCATCCTTTTGAACGGTAAGGCCCCATTCCTCCCGGCTCTTGCCGCCAGTTCTTACTGTTCCGTGATTAGCGAGGTTCTTGTATCCCTCGCCTTCGCGCTCGCGCTTGCGCCATGGAGGAAGTTGCAGCTTGATTTCCCAGTCGTCCTTCGAATACACCCGCAAGAGAGCTTTGAGTTCGTTGTTCGGATTACGAGGATCGCGATCTCGCCCGCAACTTCGGGCAACGATTTCCGCTTCACGGATCGTGGGGTGAGCGAACGGCCACCAGCCGAAGGTCCGGTCCCAAAAACCAGGGCTTTTGGCGCGAACCAGGACGCACTCCACGGATTCGGAACGCCAGGCGCCAAATAGGTCGGCATCCAATGGATTCAGCGGCCGCATGTCGATCTCGGGATGCTTGTGCCGCGTGCACGCGCCAGTCCATGTGCCTTCGATGTCCAGGTGAAGGAAATCCTCCAACGGCGACGCCTCGCCGTCGGTCGAGGGCTTATATACTGCGACGGCCTCGAGTACGAGGTCAACATTCTCGAGGTGCTTGCGAATGCGCTCCGGCACCTGATGCGAAACGGGATCGCCTCTCATCTTCCGCGAAGCCTTTAACTTATCTTCCTCCTCGTCCCCGTAATGTAGAGTCACTGATGTTACATCGCAGGGTACTTCCGACGGATTTGTTTGCGGAACTGGGATGACCGCGCCGCACGGAAGCGTAACTGTGGATAAACTGGCCGGCGGATACGTGGCATCGACCGCCTTACCTGTCGCCCGCAGTTCCTTCGCTTGAAGATGCGGAGCGGCTGCTGCTTTGCTTGCACCGGTTCCATCGCTCATGGCCGTCCTCCTTCGCGTGCTTCGATGTTGCCGACAATCGAATCGAACACGATATTCACCCTGTCGATTGCAGGCCGTTCAAAATCACGCAACACACCATCCATCCATGCCGGGGTCGGAGCCACGGCGGGATCCGTTTCGATGACCCACAGGACCAATACGAATTTGGCGACGGATTTTTCGTCGTCAATCCGATACGATGCTGCCTCACCTTCGAACCGTCGAATCGACGCGAGCAATTGTTCACCGGCAAGCGGGGCGCAAACTTCGGGGAACCGTTCGCGGAGCAACCGTACCAGAGACTTTTCGAAGCGGTCTCGCCTCTCTTCGAGCACCGCCTGAAATTTCCTATTAGAGACGACCATGAATTCCTTCCGACGCTGCATATTGGTCCACTACGACGGAATGACGACTGAGCCCGCTTCGCTTCCACTCGAAGACAAGCGCCTCCTGTGACGTCTCACCTTCGACCACGTACCGGCGGACCGGTCCGAACATCTCCGCAGCCTCCGTGTCATCGCACAGCGGCAGAAACGCTCGCAGCACTCGCGGATCGTAGTAACGAAATAGCAGGGGCTTCCCGTTCTCGCCATGAACCGTCAGCAGACGGCGAAAGTGTTTCCGCATAGCGAGTAGATTCCTGTCGGACATAGCGAAAACACCCCAATGGCGCCCCCATCCTTCACGAATCAGCCAATTCGTGAACGCGCTACCGGGGAGTAGCTCGACAAGGTACGGCGCCACCTCCGCAAGGTCGGGAGCGAGGTCACCCCGGTAGAGGCAAACGTGAGGTGGAGCGAGACGGTTGAGCTGAGATCTGAGTTCCTCGACGGAGGCTCCATCCAGAACCGTATAGACACCATCCTCCTGCGAGGACAACGTCTCGCTAAGCGTTACGGTGGTCAGCATTTCGATCCTTTCTGCTGGCGCAGCCGCTCGCAAATTTCGCAGAACGGCGCACCGGTACTTCGGCGCCAGCGGGAAGTGACCCAGCTCGGCTTTCCAGAATTGACCCGGTCAGTCGGTTGCCGAGCCGTGGGCGGGGCTGGCGACGTCACGGGTGTCGGCGGCGGCAAGAAAGAAATACGGCCAGATTGGGCGATGTGAGACGGGCGTGACCGGCGCTGTTCTTAAGACCCCATCGGCGGGGACGCGGTAGGGACTCTCAAGCAGTTTCTATGCGACTTCTATGCGACTTACCCCTTCGTGAACTCGAATGCTAAGAACACCAGCCCGGCGGGAATCAGGAGGATGAGGGCGAGAACAATCCACGACACACGGTTGCCAAAATTGAGCGTCAATCCCAAGCCGATGCGCTTCTCGACAAACAACGCCTGGTCTTGCGGGTTGTAGTAGAACTGATCCCCATGCCAGCACGCGTTAGGCGTAATTTCTCCGGCTTCCGCCCCAGTTTCCGCGTGGCGCCGAAGGCAGAGCCAGATCATAACGGCTAGGAAACTGAGAGACGCGATGTAGAAAGCCACCAGCCTCCGTGCGGGGACAATGTGAAGGGGCAAAAGTCCAGCTGCCGAAAAGGCCGTAGCGATCACATAGGCAACCACAATCAGAATGATCGGACCCGCGGGGTGCCGCGCGCTTCTCCGAGAACCCCACGACGTAACTGCGAATATTCCCAATTGGAACAGGATGATGACTGCACCTAAGAGCAACGGACCGTAGACACCCGCAAAGCTTCGCGTGGACCAGCCGTTGGGAATCCCGTTTGGCCCCCAATGCACGGGGAAACGAGCGGGGATTCGATTCCAGTGGAAATGCAGGTAGAGTGCTGTTCCGGCCAGGATCGCAAGTGGGATCGCAAACAACAGAACTTGCCGGAATAGACGATCGTCGGCATCCGTCAATCGTGCTTCGCGCGTGGAAAGTGCAGGCAAGGCAAGATGGCGAATTTCGATCCGCCGCCGGGAGAATAGCCAGCCTGCAAGGATGAGCGGTATCAGGAAGGCTGCCTCCATCCACAGGACAGCCCAAGACATTGGCAGCCACAGTGAGACAAACAAGGCCGCGGCCGTCCATGGCAGTAGCTGGAGCTGATAGCGCCGCAAGGCTTGCCGGCCTTCATTTCCGTAACGAATCTCGCGTGGAACCGCCACTCCGAAGAGGCGATCGGGTCGCGGCAGGAAGGGAAGCGCATGCAGGCTCGCGAGAGCAATGGCGAGAGGTAACAACAGATAGAGTCGGAGAGACATCATGCTTCCAGCTTTTCGGCAACCAGGCGCAGCTCGATGGCAATGTCTCGGGGGGCCAGTCCCTCGGCTCGCATCTGCGCGACCAACTGGCGGATCCGCCGTTGGAATCCAGTGACCTTTTTGTGACTCGCGCCGGACGGGAGGCGGCGGTCAATCACCGTGGCGCGCCGGCCGTGCTTCAAGTCCAGCCAGCCTTCTTCAGCAAGTTGGCGATAGGCCTGGGCCACAGTATTGAAGGTTATGCCAAGTTCCAGGGCTAAACGGCGAACCGAGGGGAGAAGGTCTCCCGGTACGAGTTCGCCGTCTACCAGATGCGTTCGAAGTGAATCCACGATCTGTCGATAGTTCGGGACAGGTGAATCCAGATCGATTCGTATTGTAGGCGTCCGTTTTGCCATCTGTGCACTGTGCAAATACAGTATACAGTAAACGCATTGCGTGTCAAAATGGCCAGTGATCGAGAGTCCTACAAGAGCTCCCGAAAATCAAGAGGGTCGGCGGAAGAGATTGCCCCGTCGGCCGCGGACGCGGCGATGTCTGCTCAAAGGATGTGAGCGGAGCTTTCGGCCACAACGGGTGCGGCAGCGCTATTGCAGCGAAGAGTGCCGGGAAGCGGCGCGGGAATGGTCGCTCTGGAAGGCCCAGGAAAGATACCGGGCGACCAGGGCCAGCAAGCAGCAACGGAACGGTCAAAGTCGGCGCTACCGGGGGCGGGCGAAAAGCCGAAAGTCCCCAAAGCCAGAGCCAGTTAACGAGGCCGCGAGGGTAATCACTACAGAACATTTTTTTCGGCCATTGCTGCGACCGGCCTGGCTGCTATGAGAGATTCGCGCCCCAGCGGCGAAGTCCCTTGCAGCACTTCTGTTCGGCAGAGTGCCGGCGCGCGTTGGAGTGCGTCCGGGAACGGGAGCAGCGCTGGAAGCAGGCGCGCGACTTAATCCGGAGATATTGATCGGCTGGCGGCGCTGGGCTTACATTCAGCCAGTCCGATGCAACTGGAATTTCACCAACTCGACCGGCGCTGGGAGCACTTGCGAGTGCGCCATCCGGCGCGGCAGCGGCGGCTGTTGGCGTCGTTAGCCGAGAGCGGGCAGCAAACGCCCGTCGTGGTGGTGGCTGCCGAAGGCCAGGCGGACCGCTACGTGGTCATCGACGGATACAAACGAATCTCGGCGCTGGAGCAACTGGGTCGGGACACGGTGGAAGCGGTGGTGTGGCCGATGAGCGAGGCTGCGGCGGTGCTGTTGGACCGCTCGCTGCGACTGTCCGAACACGAGACGGCGCTGGAGGTGGGCTGGCTCTTGGCGGAGTTGGAGCAGCGTTTTGGCTACGGGTTGGACGAGTTGGCACGGCGGTTCGATCGCAGTGTGAGTTGGGTATCGCGACGACTGGCGCTGACAGAGGTTCTGCCGGAAGCGATCCAACACCAGGTGCGCGATGGCAAAATCTTGGCGCAGGTGGCGATGAAGTTTCTGGTGCCGGTGGCCCGCCAAAGCCTGGAAGACTGCCAGCGGATGGCGGGGATCTTCGCCGAGCATCACTGCAATACGCGCCAAGCCGGCCAACTGTATGTCGCGTGGCGCAATGGTTCGCCCGCCGTCCGCAAACGCATTCTGGACGATCCCGAGCTGTTTTTCAAAACGCAGCGGCAAGCAGAGGAGAAAGCTCCGCTCGGGAACGCCGCCGAACTAATACGCGATCTGGAAATGGTAGTGGCGATTGTGAACCGCGCGCAACGGCGACTGGCGGGCGCCGCTGTGACGGAGTTGGATGACCAACAATCGAAGGCCGCGCGGCATCAGATCGAGCGCATTCAAAGCCAACTCCGCCGCATCGACGAAGCAATCCAACTGGAGAAGAGACCTCATGTTGAGCCAAGCGCAACGCACCACGATTCTGGAACTGAATGCAAAGCAAGTGAGCAGGCGGGAGATCGCACGGGTGATGGGAATCTCCCGCGTAGCAGTGCGCAAAGTCCTCCGCTCGAACTCCAACGCAGTGCCGGAACTACACCGAGCCGAGAAGGCCGAACCGCACCGGCAACAGATCCTGGAGCTTTTCGACCAGTGCAAGGGGAATCTCGTGCGAGTCCATGAGGAGTTGGTGGCGGGCGGCGCGAAGTTATCGTATACCGCGTTAACGGCGTTCTGCAGGCGGCATGGAATCGGCTACGCGCCGCCAACGCCGGCGGGCCAGTATGCGTTCGCGCCCGGCGAGGAACTTCAGCACGACACGTCTCCCCACGAACTCGAACTGGGCGGCAAGAAACGCAAGGTGCAGACCGCATCGGCGGTGCTGTGCTATTCGCGGATGCTGTTCTTCCAGTGTTATCCGAACTTCCGGCGTTTCGACTGCAAGGTGTTTCTCAGCGAGGCGCTGCGATTCCTGGGTGGCGCGACCACTCGCGTGATGATCGATAACACGCACGTGGTAGTGCTGCGCGGCAGCGGACGCGACATGGTGCCGGTGCCGGAGATGGCCGCGTTTGGAGAACGCTTCGGCTTTCAGTTCGTGGCGCACGCGATTGGGAATGCCAACCGTTCGGGGCGCGTGGAACGTCCCTTCCATTTCATCGAGAATAACTTTCTGGCGGGGCGCACTTTCAGCAGTTGGGAGGATCTGAATCAGCGGGCGCGGGAGTGGTGCGATAAGGTCAACTCGACTTACAAGAAACATATCCGCGCGGTTCCCCGTGAGTTGTTCGCCGTCGAGCGGCTGCATCTGAAACCGCTGCCGGCGTGGATTCCGGAAGTCTACCGACTGCATCAACGCCTGGTCGATATCGAAGGGTATGTCGCGCTGAACAGCAACCGCTACTCGGTCCCGGTGGACTGGATCGGCCGCCGCGTGGAGGTGCGCGAGACCAGGGATAAGATCGAGATTCAACTCGATGCCCGCCGCCTGGTCACGCACCGGCGCATTGCTGAAGCCGAGCACCAGCGAGTGATGCTGGCCGAGCATCGTCCTCCGCGCGGCCAGAGAGACGCGCGGCCCGATCCGCATCCCGAAGAGAAGGCCATTGTCACGGCCGCGCCCGAACTGGCCGACTACGTCGCGGGGTTGAAACAACGGAGCCACAAGGTAGTCACGCTTGCCCTGCGGCAACTGTTACGTCTGGTGCGGGAGTATCCGCGGGAACCGCTGCTGGGCGCCGTGCGCGAGGCCGGCCGGTATGGTCTTTACGATCTGGACCGGCTGGAACGGATGATCTTGCGCCGCGTGACGCGCGAGTACTTTCTGCTCGAAGGGGATTCCGGCGATGACTGAAGAACTGGAACAACTACTGAAGAATCTCAAGCTGCGGCGCATGCTGGAGATCTATGACGAACAGCTGCGCGCCGCCGACAAGGACGATATCAGTTACTCGGAGTTTGTCACCCGCCTGGTGCGCGCGCAGTTCCAGGCCAGGCAGGAGGGTGCGCTGGAGTGGCGCATCCGGCGTGCCAACCTGCCCGAGCGCTGGTCGCTGGAGACGTTCCCCTTCGCCCGCCAGCCGGGCGTGAATCGCAAGCAGATTCGTGGGTTTGCGGAGCTGGAGTTCATCACCAAGGCGGAAAATATCGTCCTGGTCGGGGAAACCGGAAGAGGCAAGACCGGATTGGGGTGTGGTCTGCTGCTAAAGGCGCTGGAGAATGGTTACCGCTGTCAGTTCGTCAAGGCCCAGGACTTGTTCGACGAGATGTACGCCTCGCTGGCGGATCGTTCCTCGCGGCAGTTGCTCAAGCGCCTGACACGACTGGACGTCCTTTTAATCGACGAATTTGGATATTTGAATCTGAAACCGGAGCAGTCCAACATCTTTTTCAAGCTGATGGAGGAGCGCTACCGACAACATTCCACAATCATTACAACGAATTTGGTGTATGACGAGTGGCCGAACTTCTTGGGCAATCGCCCGATGGTGGAAGCGCTGCTGAGCCGTCTGCGGCACTACTGCCACACCGTGCACATTGACGGGCCGTCGCTGCGCCCGCCACAAAGTTGAGGAGGATGCGCGTGGATGAAGGATGAAGGCCGCAGCCAGGAAGAATACATTCGCCAGGTTCTGGCGGCGTACCGCAAAACACCGGGTACGATGGGAACCGTCCGCCGTGCGGACCGGATGCTGGCCGCACAACTCTACCAACGCGGCGTGGCTGTAGCCGTGATCGAAAATGCGTTCGTACTGGCAGCGGCGCGCCGCCTCATGCGGCCTGTTGATGCCCCGCCGTTGGGCACGATTCGTTCGCTGGCCTATTTCCTGCCGGTGATCGAGGAAGTGCTCGACATGCGCATCAGCCCGGATTACTTCCAGCACGTACGCCGCAAGCTCGAACAGATCGCCCGTGATCGGTAGGCCACTACGCGCGCCTTTGGCGCGGATGATGGAACACCAACCCGCACGCCTTCGGCGTGGATAATACTGCTTGCTCGTTTCACTCCCAACAAGCACACGCCTTCGGCGTGGATGATGCCCCCGGATCTCGCTCCCGTTTCCAGTCCCGTTCTCTGAGTGGGTCACTTCAGCCGAGTTCTACTGGTCTACTCTTGCCAAGCGCCCAGGCACCGGTAAGCGCGGCGCTTTTCATTACCACCGCAGCCGGGCTGAAAGTGGCTGGAGATACCGGTTCGGGCGGTGCGGGCACCACCGCCTCGCCCGAGGTGCCGGTTTCCAGCTCGCGGGGAAGCCGGGGACTCTCCGGAGTCGCGCCTGCGCCACTGCCGGGAGAACCGCCGCTGTTGATCATCACGAGAGAGCCTGAGATCGTAACGCCGGAAGGTCCGAGCGTAATGAAACTGTTGCCCGCCTTCAAAGTAATCGTCGAGCCGCTTTCCAGAACCAGGTTCGTCCCAGCCTTCAAGTGGATCTCCGATCCTGCCTCGAGTGCGTGGATCCGCCCGATCTTGGTCATGCTGTCGTTCGAAACAATCAGCGAACTCGAAGCATCGACTTTTTCCACCAACTCGCCAGACACCGTGACGTGCCTGTCCGCCTTAAACTGCTCATAGGCATTTCCGCAGACTGTCCGATGCTCTTCGGCCCGAACGCACTCGGTCCTATCATTCAAGATCAGCGCTTCCATGTCTCTCTGTGCTTGAATGAATATCCGCTCCTCGCCTTTCTTGTCCTCGAACCGCAGTTCGTTGTAACCGCCGCCTCCCTTGCTGCTGCGTGTCTTGATCAAACTGGTAGTTTGCTCCTGAGGCAGCGGGTAGGGCGGCATGTTGTCGGCGTTGTAGACGCAGCCGGTGATGATCGGCCGGTCCGGATCGCCCTCGAGAAAGTGCACGATCACTTCCTGGCCGATGCGAGGCGTAAACAGCGAACCCCAGTGGCTGCCCGCCGACGCCTGCGCAACGCGAATCCAGCACGAGCTGTTGTGATTGCACGAGCCTTCGCGATCCCAATGGAACTGGACTTTCACGCGGCCGTACGGATCGGTCCAGATCTCTTCGCCCGGCTTGCCCACTACAATGGCGGTTTGCGCGCCGTCGATCCTGGGCTTCGGCGTTATCCGCTGCGGACGGAAGGGAACATCGTCCGGAATTGCCTCGAACGCATTCGTGTAGGTAAGTGGGGCAGCTTCGCCGGAACGATAGCTTGGATTACTGGCGCAATGATCCAGCGATACGATGGTGTAGTTTCGGTTCAGTGCGTCGAGTTCATGGTCTTCGAGCGCGAACCGATACCCGCACTCGAATCCAGTGCAGGTGCTCGATCCTCTGAGCACACGGTGCCGCGCTTCCTTCTCCTCGAGGCGCATTCGCGCATATCGATCGCCTTCCTGCCGCGTCCGGTAGTTACCCGGATACTCATACTCTTCGCCAGCAATTTTGGACCTCGCATTGGCATTCAAATGAGTCCCCGGCTTTTGAAAATCGAAATCGGTCAGGGATGTAATTCCCGGGTACGGGCGCAGATCGGTCTTGAGAGATAGGACGCGGTTCTCGCAGGCTTGCTCCCCGGAAGCCGCCATAAAACGAACGTGCGAAGCGTAGGTACAAGGCTTCAGGGCCGAAGGGTGATCGCAGAGAACCAGAGTATGGCCGCTGCGTGTCTGCTCGAAATAATAAAAGATACCCTCATCTTCGAGGAGTCTCGAAACAAAGTTGAGATCGGTTTCGCGGTATTGCACGACGTATTCACGCTTCGCAAAAGCACCGTTCAGTGCGAACCGGAAGTCGCTAAAGTTGCGGCTGCGGAAGACGGCATCCACGATCTCCGGAATGGTCTTCTGCTGAAAGATGCGGCAATCGGTGAAGTAACTGAGGAGCCACAGCCAGGGAACGATCTCGAGATCGTACTCGACGAAGCCGCTCGCCTCCTCCCCGGTCATCTGAACGCGATCGACATATCCGTGGATGTATCGGTCCTCGTCGTCTCCGATGCGGATGGCGAGGCACGCGGGCTTTAACAGGAGACCGCCGACATCTAGGCTGGGGTCGGTTGCCAGCACCCTGATCGCGAACCGGTACGGCGTCGAAAGGCGTTCCCGGCCCGTCAGGCTGTCGAGCAGCAGCGCGTCATCGCCAAGGGCCGTAGCGAAACGGATCGGGCGCTCCAATTGTGTTGCGGGCATAGATGCTGATTGCTCCGGAAACGATTTTGGAACCTGTCGACACTACTCAATGGCGAACCGGACCCACTTGTTTCACGTTTTTTGCGCTGGCGTCTTCAGCGGACGGCCAGAACCGGCTGAACGCTGGGTAAACTGAAGTTCCCTATCGGGATGGCGATAGACTATTTCCGTATGCTCCAACCCGGCGCGGCGCGCCGCGACGCCGCCGACTTGCGGAACCGTGCCGTACGCCTGCTTGTGAACTTCTTCGCTTCGGACGGCGAACGAGCACGCCGGACCGTTTTTCGGCAAGCCTTTGACGGCCTTTCGCCCGACCCGTGCCCGCATATCAGATTTTCGGATGAGTTGGCGGTGTTCGCCGCCGAAGCGGTGGACCAACTCCTGTCGTTCGGCTGCGCCGGACGGGGCCGTCACTATATGTCGCTGCTTCTGGCCACGATGCAGGAGGTCCGCGGCCGACAGACAGACAGACCCGGATTACTACGAACTCCAGCGTGAGTTCGACCAGCCCTGCGGCCTGCCGGCGCGAGAAGAGGAGCAGCGCTACCTGACACGTTTGATCGCAGAGATCGAAGCGAAGGCGCGCCTGTACTCCCCGTTGCGAGGAAGTAGCCGCACTCGGAACGGCAGCGACAAACCTGTGCTGCGCCCATGGAAGGAAGAACGGCCGTTAGCGTTCCTCCGCCACCGCTCTCGCCGTGCCGCCGAGGAGCCAACGGTGCAGCGCGACTACGACGATATCCTCCCCGCCTTCGCCGAAGTCCCGCAAGCCGCGCTGCTTGGAAAGCCTGGGTCGGGGAAGAGCACGACCCTGCGCAGGCTCGCCCTCGATATGGCGATGCGCGCTCAGCAGGACCCGGACGCTCCACTGCCGCTGTTGGCACCGCTGGGTAACTGGACCGGCGACGAGTGCCTTACCGCTTTTCTAGAGAACGCAACACCCGAGATTGGCTGGGCCACTTGTGCTTTGAGCAAAGCGAAACGGCTCGTTCTCCTTCTCGACGGACTCAATGAGATGCCCACCGCGAAGCGGGCAGCCAAAGTCGCCGATATCCGGAGACTCCAACAGGAATTGAAGCCGAGCATCGTGGTCTCTTGCCGGAGCGAAGACTACGCCGGAGATCTGGACCTGGGATTCGATACGCTCTCGATCGAGCCGCTCTCACCGCAGCGAATCCGTACGGCCGTTCGGCATTGGGTGAAAGAAAGCGGCGATACAAGCATCAAAGCAGGGCGGTTTTTCTGGCAACTCGCAGGCGATGAACGGCTGGCGGGCGTTCTCGAAACGTGGACCAACGCCGGAAAAACTGAAGACGAATTTTGGAATGCGACGGACATCGGCTGGGAGCGGATGCCGTGGGAGGACCAGAGGTTGTGGCGTGAGCATATCCCCAATCAACGAAGTCTCATGCGCCTGGCATCCAACCCCTTCATGCTCACCATGCTCTTCCAGGTATGGGTGGAAGAACACGGAGTGCTGCCACGGAATCGCGGGGATCTGTTCCGTTCGTTCATCCACTGTCTGCTCAGCCGCGAAGGACTGATGGAGGAAACCGCAAACGGCGACCCGTGTCCGACCGCCGGCGGGAAACGCCTGTTGGATGGCCTGGCCGATCTTGCCTGGCGAATGCAGACGGAACGTATCGGCAGCGCTCCGGGAGCGGGCGGCGATTTCGGAGTCCTCACGGTAGTATCGCGAGCCGATACAGTCGGGGCACTCGGCGGGGAAACGCTGGTCAAAAAGGCGCTCGACGCCACCTTGCTCGAAGGCAGCGGCGAGGTTCGGTTCCGGCATCAACTGCTCCAGGAATACTTCACAGCCCAGGCACTCCAGTCGCAATTCGCGCACCGTCACGCGTCAGAACTCTGGCCATCGGACCGCTGGTGGGAGCGCAGCGGCTGGGAAGAGACCGCTGTTCTACTGGCGGGGTTCCACGCGGAGGATTGCACGGGTGTGATCCGTTGGCTGGCGGACGCGCAACCGGAGGTTGCCGGCCAGTGCGTTCTCCAAAGCGGTGCGGAGATCGCGAACCGTCCCGCGCTGCTGGCGGAGTTGAAAACTGCCTGGATGCCGAGGCTGACGGGCAACCAGCGTGACCCGCAGCCTGAAGCCCGTGCCGCTGTAGGGCGAGCGCTCGGACGGTTGGATCTCGACACCCGGAAGGGAGTCCTTGCCCCCGGAGGCGTCCCCGACATCGACTGGGTGGTAATAAAGGGCGGCTGGTTTCTGTATCAGAAAAACGAAGGCAAGGAAATCGATTCCTTTCTCATCGCCCGCTACCCGGTTACGAACGCACAATACGAAGTGTTCCTCGACGCCGACGATGGATACCAAAACGATCGCTGGTGGAAAGGGCTTACCCGCCCAGACCGCCAACCTGCGCGACCGTATTGGACCGAATCGAACCACCCACGAGAAACCGTCAGTTGGTATGAGGCGATGGCGTTCTGTTCATGGCTCAGCAGCAAACTGGGCCGGAAAGTGACGCTGCCCACCGAGTGGCAGTGGGAACGGGCGGCCCGATGGACCGACGGACGAAGCTATCCCTGGGGGGCCGAGTACACTCCGGGATACGCAAACATCGATGAAACGGACTCACAGGCCGGGCCGCACTACCTGAGAAGAACCAGTCCGGTGGGCATCTACCCGGAGGGTGCATCTCCCGAAGGAGTACTGGACCTAAGCGGGAACGTCTGGGAGTGGTGTCTCAACGAGTACGCGAAACCGGATCGAACGCAACCCGGCGGCGAGGAGTCTCGGGTTGTGCGGGGCGGCGTTTGGTTCAACGCTCACGACGGCGCGCGCGCCGGCTTCCGCTACTACTTCCATCCGAGCAGCCGTAACAGCCTCGTCGAGTTTCGGGTGGTGTGCTCGTCCCCCATCCGCTGATCGCGGCCTCGCTGTCCACTGATCTCTGAGACGCTGTCCACTGTGGCCGCGCGAAGCGCGGCCGGAAAATTTTTCGCAGGGCGGCCACGGCTGGCCGGGCAACGCACCCATCTGCTACTCTGGTGCTCGCCGGGAAACCGGTTGGGCGTCCCGTGATCGAGTCTCGGGTTGTGCGGGGCGGCGATTGGAACAACAATCACGACAACGCGCGCGCCGGCAACCGCAACAACAACCATCCGAACAACCGTAACAACAACATCGGGTTTCGGGTGGTGTGCTCGTCCCACATCCACCATCGACCTCCACAAGGCCGGCAGGTCCCGCCGGTCACGGCTGGCGGGATGCGGCGGAGGCCGTTGGATGGCGCGGGAAGGTCCCGTCCGGGCGGTGCTGACAAGGCGGCGCCAGGGCGCATATACAAGATGAAGCGCCGCCTGGGTGGAAACCCCGCGGCGCTTCCCTCGGCCCCGTCTATTCGACTCCTTTGGCAGCCTGGCGCATCCAGCCTCCCAGCAGTTTCCCGATCTCGGCCACCATCCGGCTGACGTGCTCGTACTGCCCGTCGGATAGCCACCGCCAGCGATGCGCGAGTCGCAGGTACAGCCGCAGCTTGTTCAGTGTGGCATCGGCTTGCGCCAGGACCGCTCGCCGGGCGGACCCGCGCCGTGCCTGCGCATCCACCAACTGCTCGGAAAGATCCAGAGCCGAGCCCAATAGCCGCGCCGTAACAGTTGGACGAAATGCCCGGGGAAAGGACTCGCCCTTCGGGACCAACCACTCCAGCAGATCGAACACCCGAGTTAGAATGACCAGGTCTTCCATAATGTCTCCTTCGCGCTCCGCGTCTTCGATGTTCGAGCAGGTTACCGCGTGGGACAACCTGTTGCGCGCGCATCGAAACGCCGCGCGCGGAAAGCGAGGCAAACGTGCCGTGGCCGATTTCGAATTCCGGATGGCCGATCGGCTGATCGACATTCAGTCGGCGCTAGTGAGCGGCCGTTGGACTCCCGGGACGTACGTCCATTTTCAAATCCACGCCCCGAAGGCGCGGCGCATCAGCGCGGCTCCTTTTGCGGACCGAGTCGTGCATCACGCGTTGTGCAACATCATCGAGCCCATCTTCGAGCGGCTGTTCATTGCCGATAGCTATGCCAACCGGGTTGGGAAAGGCACGCACCGAGCCATCGATCGAGTTCAACAACTGGCACGGCGGCACCGCTACGCGCTGCGCCTCGATGTGGTGAAGCACTTTCCTTCCATCGATCACTCGATTCTTCTCGAGGTCCTGCAACCGCACATCCCCGATCCGCGCATTCTCGACCTTGCCGGCCGGATTATCGCGAGCGGCGATCGGGTTCTGGAACAGGAGTACGAGATGGTGTGGTTCCCAGGGGATAATCTGCTGGCGGCATGCCGCCCGCGCGGATTGCCGATCGGCAATTTGACTTCGCAGTTCTGGTCGAACTGCTATATGAACCCGCTCGATCAGTTCATAGTCCGCGAACTTCGATGCCGCGCGTACGTGCGGTACGTGGATGATATGACACTGTTCGCGGATAGCAAGCAGGCGTTGTGGGAATGGAAGTCCGCCATCGTCCAGCGGCTTCAACGACTGCGGTTGACGATTCACACGGAATCCGCGAAGGTCGAACCTGTAACTGCCGGAATCCCGTGGCTCGGGTTCGTGGTCTATCCGACGCACCGGCGTCTGAAGGCTCGCAAAGCCGTGTATGCGACGCGCCGGCTGGGCGAGCGATTCGCGGAATGGCAGTCGGGGCATATCAGCTTCGCGGAGTTCGATGCGAGCGTGCAGGGATGGATCAACCATGTGCGGTACGCGGACACGTGGGGTTTGCGCGAGCATGTGCTTTCGCGATTCGGTTGGGGGCCGGGCAATGTACCAATCGCCGGAAGAGGTTAGTGCTGAAAATTTTCCGGCCGCGCTTCGCGCGGCCACAGTGGACAGCGTACCAGAGGTCAGTGGCCAGCGAGGCCGCGATCAGCGGATGGGGGACGAGCACACCACCCGAAACCCGAGGCCGCCGCAACGGAAGTACGGATGGTAGTCGCAGCTGCGGAAGCCGGCGCGCGCGACGCCGAGATCGTAGGCCCAATCGCCGCCCCGCACAACCCGAGACTCCTCACCACCAGGGCCGATCTGTCGTGGATTGTCGTGCTCGTTCCGGCACCACTCCCAAACATTTCCGGCCAGATCGGATACTCCCTGGCGGCTGTCGCCTCGAGGATACATGCCCACGGCCGTGGTCCGGTGGATACCGGATTCGGCTGTGTTCGCGAACCCTTCGCGCCACTCCGGGCCCCAGGGATACACGAAACCCTTCTGCGCGCTTTGCGCGGCCCATTGCCACTCCTGCTCGTCCGGCAGGCGCACTTCGAATCTGAAACGGGCACTGAGCCAACGGCAAAATGCTGTGGCGTCGTACCAGGAGACGTGCGTTAAGGGATGGTTCACGAGCGGGTCCCTCCACTCACCGGCGGGTTCTTCGCGTTTCAGTTCTTTCCACCATCGATTGTTTTGAAAGCCGTCCTTCGCGTCGAGGAACGTCCGGAACTGGCCGAACGTCACCGGGAATGCAGCCATGTGAAGCGGAGCCACGGCGAATCGCCCATGTTCTTCAATCTCCACCTCTCCGCCGGGGATGGGGCGCCAGAGGATCTCCGGGACACCATCAATCACACGAAACCCCGGGCGGGGATCGCCGACCTCTGCGAGGCGCTGGCCGATATCGCGGCGGCGCTGATGGGTGGTTGCTTCTGATTTCAGTTCGGCCAGGATCCAATCCACTTCCGGCGTGAGGAAGCGAGCCACTGCCGGGTCATCGCGCTGCAGGTCCTCCAACAGAACCGCCTCTTGCAGTTTCTTTCGACGATCCTCGATTACGTCAGCGGCCCACGGGCGTCGTGAGTGTTTTGCCGGGTCGCCTTCCATCCACGCGTGCGCTTCCGCCCGTACACTATCCGCGATTCGGAACGCTTCGCGGCGCTGGTCGATCCAGGCGGCCAGCCTGGGCCACTCGCGCAGGAGGGCTTCGTGGGCGACCTCGATGACCGGATCGTCTGTTGGCGCGCTGCCGCCATCGGCCACCAGCAGCCGGGCCTTCACGAAGGCATCGATGAATTGCCGCGACTGGGGATCGTTGTCCCAAGTGGAGCGGCGCTCGCGGCGGCGTGTCGGCGCGTCATCCTGGTTCACCCGCACCAGCCGGGCGAACACGCGCGAGAGAGCGGCGGGCCCCGATTCGCCGAGCTCGGCCAGCGTCGCATCGGCGCGGCGGGCGATGGCGCCTCCCAATCCGCCAAAGGCCTCGCTGCGATAAGTAGCAAGGTCGAGGCGCCGGTGGCACTCGCACCGTTCGTACAGTTCGCGCAGAGCAAAGGCCATCAGAGCCAGGCCGCCCGGGTGGCGCCAGGCGTCCGCCGCCATTTCCGACGGCAGGCCCGGATCGAGAGTCCACCGCTGCAGCAGGTCCACTTCGGTGAGAGGCCCGCTGACCATCCGTTCCAGATGGAGCCGCCCGGGCGCGCTGAGAAGGAAATGGCCGCCATCCCGTTGGACGGCTCGCTTCAGCGGTTCGTGATTCAGGCAGTGATGGAAGAAATCGGCGCGGAGTGTCGCGAGCACTTGAAAACGGGAGGGCACATCCGCCGCGCCGGGCCGTGTTCCTTCGAGCAGGCGGTCCAGGAACGCGGTGCTCGCGTCCTGGCGGTCCGGTGAAAACAACTCCTCCATTTGATCGAGGATGAGGATCCAGCGCGTATCGCCGGTAGGGAGCATGCGCTCGGCCGCCTCGCTGAGGCGGAGTTCGCCGATAGCGGCAGCGATGTCGTGCTTGTCTTCGAAGCCGTCGTGCTCCTGGACGGCGCGCAGCAGCGAGGCGCGGAACGACGCCTCCGGAGTGCCCATCTCGAGCGGCGTCATGACGCTGATCAGCCATCGCTCGCTGCCCGGGAGTTCGGGAACATCGCCGCCGGCAAGCCGCGCCCAGAGTCCGGCACGGACCAGCGACGATTTGCCTGCACCCGAGGCGCCTGAGACGACTGTGAACCTGCGGCCCTGTTCGGTGGTGGTCAAAGTCCGGATGAGTTTCTCCACCTCGATCTCGCGGCCGAAGAAGATGGGAGCGTGACGCTTGTCGAAGTAGGCGAGGCCGCGATAAGGGACACCTTTCCACGACTGGCGCGGGCGGTGGATTTCGAGGGCCCGTAGCTCGGCGTCGAGTGTGGCGATTTCGCCGAGATACGCGGGATCGGTCCGGCCGTCGCGTAAGGCGGAGAGCGCGGCGCGGAAGGGATGGGGGCCGTGGCGTTGATACAGATCGAGCAGCCGGACCGTCGCGCTGGCCGGGCTTCCCGAGAGGTCGAGATCGTCCCAGATTTCGTGGTCGCGCAGGATGCCGAGCAAGCTGCGGCGAGAGGTCTCGCGGTCCCACTGCGGGTGATCGAGCAGGAGCCGTTCGAAGCGCTGGCGCAGGTCGGGTGACATGGCGTACCGTTAGCTGTCCACTGTGGTCAACTCGGTCAGCAGGTGCGGCGCCGCTTTCTCGAGATCGTTCAAGAGTGCGATCACACTGGTTCCCTGATTACGATACTGCAAATCTTCGATGTCTTTGGCGCCGCGGATCTGGCCCGCGTGATCCCACGCGGAGTTGTGGACCCAGCTATGGTGCACGGCAACGACCGCGAAGTTGTCGTCGAGAACCGGGGAGCCGGAGGAGCCTGCCTTGGTGCTGGTGTAGTACTGGACGATGCGGTCATCGGCGAACGCGACAAGGTTGTTTTGCAACGAGATTTGTTTGGGATAGCCGCCGGGATGCTGAATGATGACGACGCGGTCGTTCTGCTTGACGATAGCGGGGCGTAGCGGGAGGTAGCGCTGGAGTTTCGGCGATCCTTGAACGCGCACGAGCGTGATGTCGAGTTCTCTGCTGGTGTAGAGAAGCGCGTGCGTGGTGGCCGAGTGGGCGGCAATCTGCTTTCGCGGAATTTCGTCTTTGTCCGGCACTTCATCGAAGAAGCAGGCATGGGCCGATTGGGCTTCCAGTTCGTTCCCAATCACGTGATGATTGGTGATCATCAGGTCGGGGGCGACGAGAAATCCGGTGCCCGATAGCACCCCGTTCAGATCCACGCGAACAACCGCATCCGCGGCGACGAGGGCTCTGCGCAGGTAGTACATCGGCCGGAGCGTGTTCTCGCCGATGATACGCTCCTCGACCACTTCAGCCGGTGGCCGTACGTCGTGCCATTGCTCGGACGGGAAGGATGCGGGATCGATAGTCCCCCAACCCATGCGGCGGCGAAGGTCTTTGATCTTCTGGCGGTGTGCGCTGCCGGCCATCGGTTCGACTGCTTGGGCGATGAGTGCGAGGGCCGGGATGCCGGGCGCGGGTTCCTGCGCGTCAAGTTTGTCGAGCAGGTCGTGAGCGACCTCTTCCGGAGAACCCTCCCAATCCACCCAGCGGAGCGCTTTGTCGATTTCGCCGCTTGCCGGATAACCTGCGAGCGCGTTGCGGATCATTGTCTGACGGCCTCGCACGGTTGCGAACACCGAGGCATCGCCCAGGGCGTTCAGTAGTATCATCCGGTCCGGATGTGCAAGTTTGTTTGCCATGATTGTCGATCAGCGCATTGCTGCGTTGATATAGGTTACTGCCAATCTCCTTCCAGGACGAAGCCGGCCCAATAGTATGGATCGGCCCAGCGTCTGTTGGCCCGCATCGCTTCCTGAGCGCCGAGTAGTGCCGCGGCGGGTGCCATCTTGGCGTCTCCTAGAAGACGAGAGTAGAACTCTCGCATGAAGACCGCGGTCCCCTCGTCCTCGACGGGCCACAACGTGACGAGTACGCTCTTCGCGCCGGCGAAGAGAAACGCGCGGGTCAACCCGACCAGTCCTTCACCTTTCATCTGTTTGCCGACCCCAGTACGACACGCGCTCAAAGTCACCAGGTCGGAGTTTGTCCTCAGGTTGAAGAGTTCGTACATTCGCACGCGTCCGTCGAGACGCCGGCCTTTTGGGTCCACCTGCGAGAAGACGAGGCTCGACAGTTCCGGGCGTTCCGTGTCGATCACCGCGTGCGTAGAGAAGTGGGCATAGCGGTAACGGCCCCATTTTCCGCTCATAAAAGCGGTTCTCGACGCATCGAAATCCGTCGCTTCATAGCGCAGTGTTTCCGGGACGAGTTTTTCGATAGCCAGCGCCTCTTCGCGAGAGAACATCAGGCGTGGCAGCGGGGGCGCGCCCACCCGCGTCTGCGCCGCCCGTCCTCGCACTCTGGGATCTGACGCGTCGAAGACGGGATCGGCGAACACAGCTACACGTCCGCGTGTTTGGCGGGATCCGCCGTTCTGGCGTTTAGCGGCCAAAGTCCAGGCCGACGGCAATTCGACCAATTCGCGCTGGCGGCCCAGCAACGCGGCGAAAGGCACCAACTGGAGTCCACCGTCCGGAACGACAACGATCCGCCGGTTCGCTAAGTATGGAATGATTGGCCCGAGAACGGCTGTTCTCAGCGCAGACAAGGCCGACTGGAGCCGTCGATTCATCGAGGAGTCCCGAGTGCGCGCCCGGTACTCCGGCAGCAAGTCATCCACGCGCGCGGCGAGAGACTCGAGGCGGTCGCGAGGTGGAAGCACGAAACTATGAAGCCCAGACTTCGTCAGCACCCAGGCGTAACTGCGGGTCGCTGTCAGCGCGTATTCCACCAGGGCATCGTTTTCGGCGAGCAGCGAACGGATTTCGGCCAGGTGTGGCGGCGAGGGACTGAGCAATTCAGCAGCCCGGGGATCGGTCGCGCGGATCTGCGAATCGATCAACTCCAGATCTCTCAGTGCGGCATCGATTTCACGGGCTAAAGCGCGCTGCCGGTCCGGCGATTGATTCTCGACCTCCAAAGCGTTCTTCTGCTGGGTCAAGTCGTTAATCCTGTGGGCCAGCGCGCGTTGCCTGCCGAGAAGGTCCGGGGAGGCACTGCGGCGAATCTCGCTTCGTGTCTCTCCGAGAAGGTCCAGAAGTGTTCGCGCCCGCCGGCGCTCGGCCATCTCGAAGGCCTGGGTGTCATAGCCGGCGCCGGGACGTTCGGCATGAAGCCGCATCAGTACGTCAATGTAGGTTTCGTAACTCGACTGCTTCGCCGCGAAATAGGATGTGCGCAGTCTTTCGGCTGTTACCCGGGCGCGGGTCGACTCCGCCGTGTCAACCGCCTCGGATGCGTAGACTGCTGCTTCCTTCAATCGGCCCCGGGACGTTTCCACTTGCGCCAGTCGCGTTAGGGTCTCGATTTGAGATTCGGGCATCTTGTTCGCCCTGCGAATCTTCAGAGCCTCGCCGAATCTGTCTGCCGCCTCGTCCATCCGCGCCAGTTTCATGAGAGCCATGCCGAGATTATGTAGTGCGCCGCCCTCTCCGATGCCGTCATGAATGTTCCGGTAAATAGCGATTGCGCTCTGGCAGTGTCCGGAAGCGACATCGGAGTTTCCCAACAACACCTCGACTTTGCAGAGATCCGTCAGACCGTCCGCTTTCAGACGGTCCTCACCGGATATGAGTGAGAGGGCCTGCTGCTCGAGTTTCTGCGCTTCTTCATAGCGCTCTTGCGCGATACGTATCAGCCCCAAATTCATCACAGTCCGGGCCAGTGCCCGTTCGCCACCCTTGGCCCTACGCAGTAGTAGCAAGCTGGTTTCGAAATACTCCGCGGCCGACCTGTTGTCGCCGAGTACTCCGTAGGCCGCGGCGAGGTTCTGGACGGCAACACCTGACACAAAGGAGTCGTTGAACTGTCTAAAAATAGCTATCGATTGCAGGTGGTAACGAATCGCCTGGTTGCACTCGCCCATCTGGCACAGCAAGACTCCGATGTTCGAAAGGGTTGAGGCTTCACCCTGTGTACGGGTTCCAATCTTCTGCCACGTATCTTTGGCTTTCAAGTAGCAAGCCAGTGCTTCATCGGGAAACCCGAGGTATCGCCGGCAAAGGCCGATATTGTTCCAAAGATCCGCATCCAGCGCCAAGTCGGGGCGTCGTGGCAGTTCCACCGCTTTGCGGAAAGCCTTCTCAGCGTTTGCGAATTCGTCGAGGCTGTATTCGGCCGTGCCCTCAATCACCAGCGCCGAGGCCGCGCACTCTCCTTCACCCGCCTCTTCGAAGAGAGTGGCCGACCTGCCCGCATCAATCGCCGCGGCCTTGAGGTCCGCGGACGACCGTCCACCGCCGCGTGACCGGTGTGCCAACAGAGCCGCCTCCCAGCGCTGACGGTCTCGAACACCTGTAGAGTGCACGATACCCGTCTTCAGAGTGAATCCGGCGGGATTCTGGCAGCCCTCAAGGCAGCGTATCGAGACCTCGTACCTTCCTTCTTTGTCTGCGATGACGGTGATGGGATCCGTTCCCGAATCGAACGCATCGAACGCGATCGAGGGTTCGCCGGGGGCTTTCACCTCTGTCGCAAGGTCGCCGTCGCCTTGTTCCAGGGTCAGCCAGACCGCTTCGCCGGATTGCAGGGTCAGCACTTCCGACGGCGAAGCGGCCTTGGCGGGGTGAATGCGAATTGTGGTGCCCGGCTCGAGGCTATGTTGTCCCAGCGCGAACGTTCCGACTGTCAGCAGGACCGCCGCGCAGCGTTTCAGTGACACTCGCGATGCTCCGAACGTCGTTCTGATTCAGTGGGCAATGGCTGGTGGCTTCGGACGAGGCAAAGGCTGGAGCTTCGCCTGATCCAGAATCGCTCGCCGTACCGCCTCCAAAGTGATGCCCTCTTGAGCCGAATACTCGATGCCATCCGGGAAATACCCGGTATTCACGCCGTGGTGTAACCCGACCAACTCCCACGTCTCGTTGAACACGGGACTACCCGAACTCCCGGGTTCCGTAGCCGCATGATAGTGCAGCGTCCGCTCGCCGACGTCGATGAGCGTATTTTTGTACAGAGAAACCGACGTCGCGCCTCCGTTCGGATGACCCATCACATAGACACGAGCAGCCGGATCGGCCGGCGCGTATTGCTTAGCCAGAGGCGTACACCTCGCATCGGGTGGGATCGTCTTCAATCCGAGAACTGCGAAGTCCATCGCATTCGAAGGGGATCGGCAGATGCATTGGGTCACTTCGTGCTCGCGCGTCGAGTTCGTCCCATCGAACCGCACTGTCATACTGGCTGGTTTATCGTTCAGGATCACGTGATCGTTGGTGATGAATACCGGGGCGCTCTCCCATTCGTGATTGAGGTCCTTGGCATCCACCAGAAATCCAGTTCCGAGATTCTGCGGGGTGGTGATGAGACCAACCGATTTGCTGCGCTCGGCGCACGCAGCAAACCACTCAGGCGGGCGGCAAGCATCTTCGCTGTCCTTAATCGCAGATTGGAAATCGGGCTGACCTACTTGAATGGCTCCGCCTTGCCGGTTGAATAGTGCGGCCTCGAGTGGACCAAGCAGGTCGGAGTACTCGTGCCCCTCATCGGCGATCTGCCAAATGTCCCGGAACTGACGCAGCGTGCTGGCTAGTTCGAAGGCATCAACATCGTTGCGATGGCAGTACTGGTTCACGAGTTTGAGGATGGATCCGACAGGCTTCTTCAATGCCAAACTGGCTTCGGCAGCGATGCCGCATTCCCATGAGGCCGAATCGGCGAGGCCGTCGTAGCGCGCCAAGAGCCGTGTAGCGATTTCCTTAATTTCTGTTTCGCTAACAAACGTGGCGACGTTATCTTGCAGAGCGCGCCAACCGAGAGCCATGATGTTCACTCGCAGGTAAGCATCGAGATCGTCGTATGTACTATCTGAGCCCGGTGCTCGGGACAACCCTCGGCGGTACCAATCCAGTGCGGTCTGTAGTTCCGTCGCCTGCAAGGACGTGTCTAACTTCCGTTCGATCAATTCGACGAATCGCCGTTTGTGAATGCTCCCCACCATGCCACACGCGTCGCGCCAGATTGCATCGCCCTTTTTGACCTGGCTCATCACATAAGAGAGCACGCACAGAGATGCCGCTGAGCGGCCGTTCTCCATTAACGCTTGCGCGTAAATCTTATACACTTCGACTTCGTTCATGCCTTCCGCAATGACACGTTCGGCCATCGGTTCCAGCATATTGAAGCAACGCTTCTCCTTCAGCTCTGGAAGGATCTTTTCGCGAAATCCCGGCGACATTGGAGTCGGATCAGCGAGTAGCCGGCGGCACAACGCCTCAGCGCGGAGACGTTCTTCAGGCTGTAGCGGAATCATGCGCACTGAATAAATTAGAAGGTCCTCACCCTTCCGCATCTGAATCGCGGCTTGCATAGCCCTCCTTTGCGGCTATCATTCTCATATGCTCTGACAGGGTCTGATGGATGCCGAAACGATCATAAACCGAAATCGTGAAAATTTCGCCCTTGATTTCTATGTTTCGATCCAATCGGCTGCTCGAACATCTTCGGCATCCACGCCAGACACGCGTTTTACAACTCGTCGTCCATCAGATACCGGTACAGTTCCGGGAACATCAGATCCAACCTCCCGTAGCCGTCCGTACCGCCGCGGCAACTCACATTTCCATGACTCAGGACGCCAACAACGAGCGATTGTTCGTTGAAGAGCGGGGCACCCGACGATCCCGGCTCCGTGGTGCCAATGGCCCAGTTGATCCTGTAGTACGCTGGACCCGGGGCTGTCGCAATCACGTTGCCGTCGCCATCGACGACTTGCACGTCTTCATCGTCGACCCGGTTGCCCGCCGCGATACGTTTCCATGATGAATGAGGGTGATGAATCGAAGTAACGAACCCTCCCATCGGAGTCTCTCGTGTGGTCCATCCGGCGTAAACCGAATCTTCCGGCAGGTCGCCATACAGCAGCAGGAGAGTGAAGTCGCCGCTCTCGATCGGCAAGGTCAGAAGCAGGCGGTCCACCCAGTTATAAGATAAGGCCGCAAGATCGGGAAGATCGCCATTGCACGAGTTCGTCTCCGCATGCCACAGCACGATAGAACTTCTGGCCGACTCTTGGTCCGCAACGCAGTGATTCGCGGTCAGGAAATATGGGCGAAAGTTCTGCTTCGCATTGTTTAGAAGTGTGCCGGAGCAGCCGATCACATAATCGTCCTTGATGACGAGAAGCATACCCAAGGACTGAGCTGTCTGGAGCCACGAGTCGGGCGAGCAATGCACGTCGATTTCGCACGCCAGCGGTGAGTCGCCATCCGATTCTTTCAGGCGAACGGTTTCACTGTCCCTCTGCGCCGGCAAAGCTCGAAATCCGGGACTGTCTGCGCGGAGCGGGTTGTCCAGGGTCGCTACCTGGGCGATACGGAACGGCAACCGGTCTGGGCGCTCGTTACCTTCCGGAACGAATTCCACTATCACAGTGTCGCCACTCACCAGGCCACTCCAGAAGTCTCCGTCACTAAAAACGCCGGTCCCGGCGTAGGCTTGCATACCACGATTGTCGGAACCACCGCTGTCCGAGTACAACGCCACGGTGCCGGCGCCAACGTCGAACGACGTGAAGTGGACGCGCAGCATGGCCGCGCCCGGCGCGCGGATGCGAATACGCCAGGCGCGCGCTCCGTCCGACGCGTAATCCCAAGATCCCGCGAGACTCATCGCGGCAACACTGTACGTCCGGCCGATCACGCGATTGCCATCGATGAAGCGCCGGACGGAATCGGCAACCGGCACGATGGAGTGCAACGGGGCATCCGAAATGAATGTACGACGCGCACTCATCGCCGCCTGCGTGCGGCCGCCGCGAGACGTCGTAAGCGGCTGTAATTTCGGACTCCTGCGCACCGGCGGCACTTCGAAGACCTGCCCCGCACAAAAACCCGCAGCAAAAACGGCAAAGCAAATTATTTTTGAAAATACCTTCACAGACATCACCGTCCTCCTCAATTTGGGAAATCTGGTGACTTATGCGGAATGCAGAAGAAGTATTTCAGCGGCGGACAATTCCGAACGTGTAGGTCTCTACCGTTTCGTACTGGCCGTCCGGTTTGCGTGATTCGAGCGAGAGGATGTAGTCGTTCGTCGCGAGTCCGGCCGTGCCGAGCGTCGCCTCAACGAGATTCGTCGAAGTGGCGACGGCTCGCGCGCTTGCCACCTCAGCGCCGCCCACTGCGCGAAGCCGAACGAGATAGGCATTGTCTTTTGAAGCCTGGGCGTATTCGAGCTGCAATCGAATGTCGGTTGTACTGCTTGGGATCTCGAGCCGCCGCGCACCGCCGCTTTCATCGCGCAAGACCCCCGGAGTGAGCAGAAAGGACGAAAAAACCGGCGGTACGATCACTCTGCTGACTGGAGACTTCGCGCGAGAATGGGTGAGCAGTGATACGTTCCAAGCCAGGACACCGACGAGAAGAATGGCCAAACCCGCAAAGGCGACGGCGGGAAGCCGGAACGTGAAGAGACCTTTTAACCTTTCGGATCGTGGTGGTTTGATGGCCTTGGCTGTTTCTGTCTCTTCCTCGAAGTCGATGGTATCGAGTATCCGTCTCTCTTCCTCTACTTTTCGAGCGAGATCTGGGTTCTCGCTCTGATACCGCCGAAATTGCCTCCGTGCATCTCCGGGCAATCGCCATCTGAGATAGTCCCGGATCACCTCGAGTTCATATGCCTGCAACGACTCGGACCAGTCGTCGTCATCGAACATGCGCTTTTCAACGCTCGCGCGCTCTTCCTCCGACGCAATACCGAGGAGGTAACGCCGGATCTGTTGTTCTTCTTCCGCGCTCAGTTGCATCTTCGGCGCCCCCTCTCTGTATCGTACATGCGGAAAAACGTCATACCGTTTCGGACTTCGCCGCCGGTTGTTGTGAACCAGGTCGCTTTTGCTCTTGCATTTTTTGACGGATCCGGAAAACGCGAATTCGAAGACTGTTCGGCGTCATCCTTTCCGATTTAGCTAGTTCCGCCCGGTCATCCAGATAGTACCGGGCGAATAGCCGCTTCTCATCTTCGGAAAGTCCACCCAGTAATTCATCGAGGAAAACGGACCGTTCAGGATGGTTCAGGTCGGCGGGGGCCGGGTGGTGCTTTTGGGGCAAGTCCTCCGGGAGCGACTGCGGATGGACCCCGCGGCGCTCCTCGAGAATCAACAGGTTTGCAACCCCGTAGCAATACGCCGCTATGCCCGACTCCGGCTTCACTCCCTCATCGATCCGGCGTAATGTGCGGACGAACACTTCGTCGGCCATGTTCTCCGGATCGGGACAGCGGTTATGTCGGAAGAAAAACACAAGCTTCGAACGGAGAGTCTGGTATTTCTTTTCTGCTGCGTAAGGATCGGGATCGAAAAGGCTTAAGAAATGTTCGCCTCCGGCTTGGGCCACGGTGCTTTACATACTACAACGGAAACCGGTGTACTGGAAAAGCCGCCGATCGCTCGAGAGAGCGACCACCGCGCCGGCTTTTCCAGATCCTGCCCTCTACTCGCTTTTGGGCGAACAACTCCGGCAAGGTTCCGTAGCCATGTCGTAGTAGCCCACCTTTTGATCGTCCTTGTTATATCGAATCGGTTTCGTGTTCAAAGCGGTGACGTCAAGGTTCGCTTGGAAATGCCAAAGCGCGACCCCATTAAAGTAAAATGCGCAACCACGTTTATTGAAAGCGGTCTCCACGATGTCTCCTATGCGAGTTCCCCAACCAGCAGGGCACACTTCAAGATGCACACATCCGAGCCGGCGTCTCGCCACCTCACACACCGACTTCTCGTGATCGGAGACCAACTTGTTTACCAACTCGGTTCCGGCCATCGCCCATCCGAGTTCTGGGGCCCCCGCGATTTTGATCAGCTTGCCGGCCACCTTCTTGAGAACGAAACCTGCAGCGCTACCCATTTTTGAATCCTCCTTGTCTTCGCGCACGCGGACGAGATGACTCCCGCGGCACGTTGCTCATGCGTCGCCTTCGGGATTTATTTCGGATTTGATGGCGCAACTGGTACCCGTCCGTAAAAAAGTCCTGAAATACATCCGAACCTGCCTGCATACATGGATGACTCAGGGGACACCCACCGCGACGGGCGACGCGAATACGAAGTTCGACGATTCGCCCCGGCCGAAGCGCGGCACGAATCCGGACTGTCCGCTGACTCAAGGAGCCAACAACATGTGCTATCGAAAACGTTTTTTTGCTACCGCTGTGTCCGCTCTTGCACTTCTAGCGCTGACCGGCTCACTAGCTGCGAAATCGGGGAAGATCCCGCCGGCGCCGCCCGACTCGGGCGACCTCCGCATCATTGTTCTCGAAGGCGAGGACGGGGTCAACGTTTTAAAGAAAAAGACGGCTGTTCGTCCGGTCGTCGAAGTGCGCGACAAGAATAACTTGCCGATTGCCGGCGTTGCAGTCCTGTTCTTCCTGCCGCGGGGAGGGGCGCGGGCGGAGTTCGCGAACGGTGCGAAGCAGTTCTCAGCCGTCACCGATGCGAACGGACAAGCGATGGCATCGACGATGCGTCCCATCGGTAAGGGCGCGTTTCAAATCCAAGTGCGGGCCACCTATCAAGGCCAGACCGCATCCACTTCTATCTCGCAAACCAACTTCTCGACTGTCGCGCAGGCCCTCAAAGCCGGTAAAACGCCGGGATCGTCCGCGCACGCAAGCGCCGAATCCGCCGGCAATGCGGCTTCGGAATCGTCGTCTGGTGCCTCGGCATCCGGCGCCTCGGCCGGGACCAGCGGAGCGGCGAGTTCTTCGGGCGCCGCAGCGGGCGCGTCGAGTGCGGCTGCGGGCGCGGGCGCCGCGGGCGGGATGTCCGCCGGTGCGATCGCTGGTGTTGTCGGCGGTGTCGCGGCTGCCGGGGCGGGTGCCGGGATCGCGGTCACTAAACACAACAGTGATTCGCAGCAGAAGGACTGCAACTCGATCCTGGACCAAACCATTTCGGACCTGAACGCGGCCGAGTCCGTGTGCAGCGCCAGTTCCTCTACATATGACCAGTGCAGATCGTCAGCCCAGCGCGTCTTGGACGATCTCGGCCGTGTATGCGCCTGTAGTTCGACTGTGATTCCACCCGAGTATCGGTCGGAGTTCGTGGACCTGCTTCGCGGCACCGGCCTCACCCTTCCATCCGCCTGCGGCTTCTAAACGAGGTCACCATGCGTTCCGACTTCACCACACCGGGCACGGTCATGACCATCATGTTCAGTCTCGCGACGGCGGCTTTTGCCGAACCGAGGCCGATCACGGCGATCGTCCAAGATCCGCAGTCCCGACCCATACCCGGGGCGGTAGTCACCGTGCGCTGTCGAAAGGCCTCTATGAACTGCCAGACCGATGCGAACGGACGGTGTGCTATCCAGTTCCCGAAAGACGGCCCTGAGACGTGTCACGCCGCTGTCGAGAGCAGGGGATTTTCGCGGTTCCTCGCAGAGGTGGACGCCACTCAAGCGGAGATCAGGGCAGGCCTGGAACTCGCGCCCCTGCATGAGAGCGTGGAGGTCAAAGCCGAAGGCAACAAAGCGGACGACGCTGAATGGAAGTCCGTCAATTCCGCGTCATTTTCTAGAACCGAACTCGAGCGAATCTCCAACGATCCAACAACTCAACTCCGTTTTGCAAAGCTTGCGGCCGGCGCACTTTCCGGGGCCGATGCGATGTACGTCGACGGAATGCCCGCCACGGCGCTCCCTCCGGCGGGCATGGTCGATCGCATCGACGTGAACCTCGATCCGTTCTCCGCGGAATTCTTCGATGGCGACATGAACCGGATCGAAATTACGACTCGCCGTCTGGAGCGCCGTTTTCGGTTCTCGCTGGGCGGTGGTGGGATCGGTGCCGGCGGAGGCAATATCCTCGCGCCGGGTCTCAAGTCGGAATCGCACTCGGGGAGCCTCCGATTTTCCGGACCGATTCCGAGGCTCCCCCTGACGTTTGCGCTTAACACCAGCTTGGGCCTGAACGAGAACGATCAGCCCATAGTGGCGACGCTGCCGACGCCAACAACGCCGGCCGGTTCACCGATCCCGCAAAAGGTGACAGCGCACAGCCGCACCGCCTCTACTCGCGCTGAACTGGATTACCCCGGAAAGGGACAGTCGCGAGCGCACTTCTCCTACTTGCGATTGAACGCGAAGAATTTCAACGGATCCGCGGGAGGGGTAACGCTGCCCGAGGCTGCCGTGAACTCGTCATCGGACAGCCAGGAGATGCGTGCCACCTTGAGCCGCCGTTTCGGACGCCTCGCATATCGTGGCGGACTCGCAATCAACGACAGCGCCTCAACAATCACGGGCAACACGTCAGGACCGCAGTATACAGTTCCGGGCAGTTTCGTCGGCGGAGGATCGCCCGTCGAACGCGACGCATCATCGCGCCAAAACTGGACCCTGAAGAACGTGTTCGAAAGCGCCGAATCGTCGGTCTGGTCAACCGGCATCATCGTTTCCCGCTCTCGCGAAACCCGGCAGACTACGCCGAATCCACAGGGACGATTCGAATTCCCTGACCTCAACTCATACACCGCTTTCCTCAACGGCACCGGAACCGGCTTCTGGTACGGCACCCGTGGGAACGGCCTCATCTCGTATTCCCAAATCCGAGTGAGCCCGTTTGTGCAACACCAGATCTTCCGCTCCGCGCATTTCGCGATACGCGGAGGCTTGCGCGCCGACTATCAGTCGCACCAAGGCTTACAAGTCTCGCCGCTGGTCGCGGGAGTGATTCAGTACCGCGGCTTCACGATCAGGGCAGGCGGGGGACTCTTCCGCCGCGAGATCCCATCGTCGGTCTTCATTCGCTCCATCCAGTTTGATGGAACGCATCTCACCGACTACGTTACGCCGGGCGCAACGCTGAGCACCCTCCCTAACCCTGAGCCGGAGCCGCAACTCCGGTTGTTAACCCGGCTCGGGCCCGGCCTGCAACCAGGACGTCAGCTTCTACAGAAGTACTCGCTGGAGCGGCGTTTCACTAATTTCCAGCCAGCCGTCGAATTCACCTCGACGCGAGAATGGCACTTAACCGGATCGCGCCGGATCGCAAACCCGGGCGAATGGCGGGACCTCGTCGAATCGAACCGGCGCGCCTCCCGCAACCGTATCCACGCTCAATTGCGATACCGCTTTCGCAGCCAGTCGTTCGCACTTCACTACGACTGGATCCGGTCGCGCGATAACACCAACGGACCCTTCTCGTTCCCCGAGCAGCAGGACAACATCGCTCGCGAGTGGGCCCGAACTGCTGGCATTCCGGCGCATCAAGTCGCATTCGTGGCAAGCCTCAGCGCTCCAGGCCGCCTGTCGCTATCGCTCACAACCGCCTGGCACGGCTCGGCGCCCTACGATATCACGACCGGCGCCGACCCCGATGGCCTCGGATTGTACAACGACCGCGGCGGACGCGAACGTAACAGCGGCAACGGCCCGGATTATTGTTCGACATCCCTGTACGCGCACCGTCGCGTCACTCTGCCTCAGTCCTGGAGCCGGCGGCTTCGGCGGAATCACTTGGATCTCGGCTTTCAGGCAGACAACCTTCTACAGAACCGGAACTACACGAACCTCGGCTCAGTGTCAGGGTCTTCGAACTTCGGCAGACCGGTTTCTGCGTTGCCTGGGCGTTCCGTCCGGGTATGGATCGATCTCGAGTAGGGAGCCTCCCACAGGGAGGCAATCAAAACCAATTTGGAGGACATTATGAACTCAACGTTTGCTTTACGTCTACTCCCGGTTGTACTGCTTTGCGGTACGGCCACTTTCTCGCAACTGACCGCGATCGCGCAGGAGCAACAGGCGGATCGCGTGAACACGGGCCCTGCCCTGGTGTTGAAGGAAGGAACCGAGGTGCCCTTACGGTTCGCCCAGGACCTCAGTTCGAAGCACGCCGTCAGCGGCGACTCCGTGCAGTTGTCGCTCACCCAGGACCTCATTGTTGACGGGAAAACCGTCGCGCGTGCGGGCTCACACGCAACCGCCGAAGTCACCAACGCGAAGAAGGCCGGCATGATGGGCAAAGGCGGCGAGTTGAACATCCGCTTGGATCGACTGGTCACAGAAACCGGGAAAATTCGTCTGCGCGGAACCAAGGCGCGCGAGGGCGATGACAAGGTCGGCACCGCAGTCGCGCTCACGGTGTTGTTCGGACCGGTCGGCTTGCTCAAGCACGGCAAGAACATCGAGATCGCCGAGGGCGCGCCGCTGATGGGATACGTGGCCGAGGACGTGAAGCTCGCACCCGTCCGCTGATTGTGACGAGAGAACGGCCGCGCCGATCCGCCACTCCCCCGGCATTGCCGGCGCGGCCGTCTCTCTTAATGGCAATGAACACCTCATCAAAGGTCACCGATACGCAGGGAGTTGGGGAGCCATCAGCAATCGGAAGGCTCGGGTCACGTAAGCCAATGTGGTACAGCTATGACCTTCAGCGAAAGCAGAACTGATTCGCAGGCACGCGTCGGAGCGATTCTCGCCGCGACGATCCTGGCGTTCCTCAGCATCAGCGCGTGGGGGCAGACGCCGGCTTCGATGCGCGATCTGCGCACCGACCGGCTCGCGCCTGGCGCCGTCGCGGCAGCGGTGCCCAGAGGGTACGCGCTGGTAGTCGGTGTTGGGCGTTATGAACACCTGCCGCGGGCGAACTGGCTGCGATTCTCCGAAAGCGACGCCGATGCGATGTACCGCGTGCTGATCAGCCAGCGCGGGGGCGCCTTCCCGGCGGAGAACGTCCACAAGCTCATCGGCGCGGATGCAACGCTCGCGAATGTGCGCCGGGAACTCGAACAATGGCTCCCTTCCGTCGCCCGCGCGAACGACCGCGTCGTCGTCTATTTTGCCGGCCACGGAATCGTCCGCGGCGCCTCCGGGTACCTGGCCCCCTACGATCTCGACCTTGACGATGTCGCGGGCACTGGCCTGCCGATGCGCGAGATTGGAGAAGCGGCCAGGAAACTCGACGCCCATTGGAAAGCGATATTCCTCGATGCCTGTCACTCCGCAAAAGTTGAAGGCGCATTCAACTCGGCCGAGGTCGATAGGCAAATCCAATCCTTGCCGCCCGACTTCCTCACGTTTTCGGCGACAAGGGAACGGGAGCAGAGCTTCGAAGACCCGCAGCTGGCCACCGGTTTCGGAGTCTTCACTTACTACCTGACGCGCGCCTTGTCCGGCGAGGCCGAGAGCCAGCCCTGCGATGGACTGATCACCGCGGACGAACTGATCGATTACGTCCGCAATGGAGTGCAGCAGTATGCCCGATCCGTGAAGATGTCGCAGACTCCCACCGAGCATGGCGACTTCGACAACCGGATGGTGCTCGGAGCAAATCCTTCCTGCGTGGCGGGCACTCCCGCGGCAGGCTCTGCCGAAGTTTATCTGGATGGAAACCTTCTGGGACGGGTCAGCCAGGAAGGCCCGCTGTCACTGCCCGGAATTGCCCCAGGCTTTCACGCCATCAAGGGTGTTCGCGCAGGTTACGAACCGGAGTTAAAAGAAATCTTGATCGTGGCGGGCGAGCATCGGAGTGTCAAGCTTCGGGTGCAATACCGTCGAGAGTACCGTCGCTCGGCCGTCGAGGAAGTCGAGCGGGGAGAGGATCTGCTGTTCAAACGGAACTCTTCGGTGAATCCATTGAAGTTGTATGGGCCGGGCAAGCAGCGGGAGAGCGATCTGCAACGAGCACGTGTGCTGTTCACGGAAGCCCTCGCCGACGATCCACAGTACACCGAGGCAGCCCATTACCTGGCCCTCGCCTGCCAGCAGTTGTCGGACTATCCGGCCATGAAGCAAGCGTTTCGCCGCGCAATCGTGTCGGACCCATCGTACGTTCCGGCGCGGGTGGATTACGCCGGTGCGCTGATCGAAGACGGGGACCCGGACGAGGCGATTCGCCAACTGCTGGAGGCGATTCGCCTCGACGCATCGAACGACCTCGCGCTCTCACACATCGCCCGCGCCTACCTTGACAAAGAGGCGTGGCCGCCGGCGATCGACGCCGCGTCGAAAGCGCTCTCGCTCAACCCTTCGAACTACGAGGCGCATCTTTGGAAAGCGGATGCGCTTCGCCGAAGCGCCCCATTCGAGCCCGACACGCGGCGCCGTCGTTCGATCCTGGAACAGGCGCTCGATTCGTTCGCAATGTACGCAAAACTGACCGCGGTGCACACTCGATTCGATGAAGCGGTCGCGTTCTACGCGATAGGGTTCCATCTCGGGAGCCGCAAACATTCCGACCGCCAGGCCAGCTACGGCTCGCAGCGCAGCATGGGATTGATGGGTATGTGCGATGTCGAGCGGCAGCTTGGAAGGTTGCAGCAGGCTGTTACGCATTGCGCCGAAGCCGGGAAGAACGACCCGGCGGAGCCCCTCTCGTATTTTTTCCTCGCGAACGCCTACCGCGACCTGTACAACGCCACGCTTCGCCGGGATTATGTTCTCTCGGCGCGCAAGGGCTACGCACGTATGGTCGAACTGAACCCGGACTTGCCGTTGTCGCGGCACGCTCGCGATTACATGGAACAGATCGACTCCCGAATGGCCTTGCGCTGAACCCTTGGACCTCAAAAAAATTTCGCGACCGGGGCTTCGCCCCGGTCAAGGGAAAAGAAAAAAGCATCAAGGGACAGGCACTTCCCGGGCGACGCGAAACCCGAGGGAGTGGACCCGGAGTCGGGCTCGAGCCTGAGACGCACCGCGGCCCGCAGACCCCTCGCAAGGCTGTACCACGCGCCGCCCCGCAACACCCGCTCCTTTCTCTCGTCGTCATACCAATCATCTACCCACTCCCACACGTTACCGGCCATATCCAGGATTCCTTCCTGCGTCGCGCCGGCCGGGTACAATCCTACCGGCGTTGCCCGTCCCGGTCCGTTTTCGCGGTAGTTCGCTCGCGTCGCATCCGGCTCCTCGTTCCCCCACGGGTACTCCCTACCCTCCACTCCCCGCGCCGCAAACTCCCACTCCGCCTCCTTCAACAACCGCACTCCCGCCCATGCCGCGTACGCCGCTGCCTCATACCAACTCACGTTAGCCACCGGCCGTTCGGATGCGCCTGTTGTTCAGCCCACTCACGCGGCTCTTCCCACTTTCCGAACCCGCCCGCTTTCCACCATCGTTCATCCCCGTATCCACCATTCTCGACAAACCGTTCGTACTCCACCACCGTGACCGGGTACCGCCCGATCTCGAACGTCCCCGTCGGCCCTCCTTCAATCCGAACCCAATTGTCTCGCCCGATCCGGGGATCGCCCGCCTGCCCCAGCGCTTCCGCCGCCTCCAATCGCACCGCGAACTCGATTCCCTTTGATTTCTCCCGATCGAAGATCCCGAGTACAGCATCCATCAACTCCCGATACCGCCCATCCGATGGCTGGTACCCGAGCGGCCGCAGATCGTTCACCATGCACCCCAACAAACCGGCGCATTTCGCCTTGGCCGCCAGCGCCGCATTCGGTCCCAACCGGTCCAGGATGGCTGAGAATACCCCGTCCACCTTCGCCGGGCCCTGTTTCACGCACAGCACACCTGCCAGCAGCAGCGCCATCTCCCGCCATTCCGGCTGATAGATTCGATCACCCGTCAGCAGCAATTCCCGCTGATCCGATTCCACCATCCCCGCAACTGCCCGCGCCGCCAGGTATTCCTGAAACGTCAGGTGCCAGAATCGGACCGCTGTGCCGCGGCTCACGATGATGCCGCTGTCCACTTCTTCCTACTCGACAAATCGCATCGCGTGTTCGCGCCGCGCAGCTTCGGCCGGGCCCTCAAACCGCTCCGCAAGGACGTCCGCAGCCTGGCCTTTCTCCACCTGCACCTGCCGCCCCTTCGAATCGCTCTGCATCGCCAGCGCCAGCTGTTGCAGCAACTGCAAGCAGCGCTCCGCGGATTCCCGCCCCTCCCGTTTCTCGCGCGACCGCGCCAGCCAGTTCACGACGGACTCGTACAGGTCCGCACGCTGTTCCGGCAGACGATGCTCGACCCAGTGCACCACCGCCAGCGCGGTCAGCATCACCGGATTCCGAGCCATTCGCCGGATCTCGGGCACGCCCCGCAGCGCTTCCGTGAGTTCTCCCAGGTGCCTCATCGCCGACGCCGCACTGTCCGGGAACAGCCCCGAACACCAACGCTCCAGGAATGTCTCGATCGCGGGCGGTTCGAGGGGTTCGATGTGCGCCGTCTCGAAACCTCCCAGCACACCGCGACCGGTGTAGGAAGACGGCCGCGTTGTCACCACGAACCTGCAGTGCCGGTAGGCCTTCGTCGCGCTTTCGAACAGGCGCACGGCGGTCTCCCGCTCACCGATGGTGGCAGCCTCGTCCAAACCGTCCAGCAGCACGATCGCGGGCCCTCTTTCGAGCCTTTCGCGAAAATACCGTGCGCTCAGCCCCTGATTCAGTTCCTCACTCCGTGATGCCAGAAGATCGACCAACCACCGCGGTGAATCGTCGGACAACGGGCTGCCCGGGCGTTTCCGGATGTGGGTCAACAACTCCGAAATCCGCACGAACACCGGGAACCGAGCTTCTGACGGACGCGCCACAAAATCGTTGACGCGACCGAGAGCGACATGCCGCAGGAAAGTGGTCTTGCCGGAGCCTGGATCGCCGACGACCACCAGCCTCGCGTGCGCCAGCGCCTCCTCCAGCGGAACCGCTCGCCGTTCCACAGCGTCGCGGCCGCGCGAATCCTGAGCGCCGGACATCGCGAGCGGGATATACAGGTCCTCGATCGGAAACCTGTGGGCCCGGCCCGTCCCCACTTGCAGGCCCCGGATATCGATCCACGCGCATTGTTCGCGGAGTTGATTCAAGTATTCCGTGGGATCGCCGTCGGCGGAAGGCCGCCAATCGGCGGTTTGTGTCCACTCTGGATGCCGCTGCCGCCAGTCGCGCAACGCCGACTCCACTTTGCGATGCAAGTCGTCGGGTGTGGTGAATGCGGACCGGACTCCCAGCCCGTCCAGCCACTTCTTGAGATCGCGCAGGCCCGCAATATCTTGCCGAACCTCCTCCATCAGTTCCGCTGTAGCGCTCCCGTTTTCGAGAGCCGCGGCCATCCGGTGCGAGTCCTTCAGATCCAACGGCCATTCGTACTTCTCGTCCACGAGAAACGCCAGCACCTCTTGGCCGGCGCTCAAAGCCTCTTCGCACTCGAGCCAGGTGATACTCTTGCCCTGCCCTTCGTCCGGTTTCCATCCGTACCGGTGCGCGACCAATACGACCAGAACGTTGCATTCTCGCACCCGCGCGAGACATTCGCCAAAGGGACGCCGCGCGCCGGTGGCCGTGAAATGCTCCATCATTACCGGCAGCAGACCCGCCGCGGTCGCCGCCGCCGAAGCACGGGCGCGAAAGGGCCCGAGGTCTTCCGAAGTGGACGAGATGAAAACGCGCGGGGCACCCGGTCGAGCTTCGCTCATCGCTACCACCGGACCGGGGCCTGTTGTATGTTCGGCGCCGGCAGTTCGATCCCCGGCGCCGGGATTGCGATCCGGAAGTGGAATGGCACTCCCGCGGAAACCATGATTTCCACGGCTCCGGCTTCGAAACCGCGCTCGCGGCTCCGTTCCACATCCCGGGCGACGCGAAACCCGATGTTGTTGTTCCTGTTGTCGGGCTCGTTCCTGTTACGCTCCGCGGCCCGCAGATTCCTCGCATTGTTGTTCCACGCGCCGCCCCGCAACACCCGCAGCCTCAGACCGCACTCCCCTTCCGAAACGCGACTTGCCCAAAAACCTGCTCGCGCAGCCGCCAGGTCTCCCCATGGGCTGCGTGGGCAATCCACGCTCGAACTCGTTGTTTCACTTCGTCCCATTCGAACTCGCCGCGCGCCAACCCTCGCTCCAGCCGGCGCAGCCTGCGCCGGAACCGCACCACGTTGCCGCGCACCAGCCTTGCACGATCCTGGAAAATTCGCCAACCCAGAAATGTAACACCTTCGCTCGCGCGGTACACGCGGCTTTTGCCGGAATGCAGTTCCACGCGCAGCCCGCCCAGCAGCCGCGCAATCGCGTCGCGCATTTCGATCAATTCCGCCCGCGAGGAGCCGAACAACAGAAAGTCATCCACATATCGGACGTATAGCGGTGCCCGCAATTCCCGGTTCACGAATTGATCGAGCGGGTCCAGGTAAACGTTCGCGAAGAACTGCGAAGTCTGATTGCCCAGCGGCAATCCGCGCCGGCGCTCGAAAGGCGTGAACAGATCGTCGCCCGGAAAATAGGAGATCACCTCTTCCTGGAGATTCGAGCCGTCGATCACGCGCGAGGCCAGCCGTAGCGTGGGTCCGCACTTCACGGCCCGCGCCAGCAGGTTCTTCAGGATCTCATGATCGACGGACGCGAAGTACTTGCGTACATCGCACTTCAGCACGAGCGGAAACCGGCGCACGCCGCGGCGAGCCTGCGCGATAGCGGCATGCGTGCCGAAACCGGTGCGACAGGCGAACGAGTCATTGGAAAACCGCCGCTCAAAGATCGGCTCCAGCACCTGTGTCAGCGCGTGGTGCACCACGCGGTCGCGGAACGGCGCAGCCGAAATGAGACGCGGCTTTGGATCGCGCACCAGGAAACTGCGGTATGGGCCGGGTGCGTAGCTCTCGTCGATTAATTCGCGGCGTAGTTCCAGGACATTCCCTTCCAAATTCAAAAGGAACTTCGCCACGTCGGACCGCGATCGCTTTCCGGCGGCAGCGCGGTGCGCGGCTTTGAGCATGTTGTGGAACGATGTCAACTCCGGCCAAAGATTCCCGACCCGTTTCAAGACCGTCTCCCCGATGCCTTCTGCCAGCCTCCGACCATGCGTCCGATCTCATCTACGCGTTCCGTGGCGAACTCATAGGAGTCGAATGTCAGCAGTTTCAAATCCTTCGCCAGCCGGAGCAGGTACCGCACCGCGTTCACCTCTATGTTCGCCTGGTGGAGCGCATTTGCTTTGTTCGGGGAGTAGGCAGCTTCCACAAGCACCAGCAACAGGTTCAGACCGTGGGAAACCAACCGGTCTCCTACGCTGAAACGGTACGACCGGGGGAATTTCTCCACCTTCGGCAACAACCAGAGCGTGAAATCGTAGGTCTTCACCACCACAACCGCCGTTTGGTCCTGTTGGGTCATCGTTCATCCTCAAAAAAATTTCGCGACCGGGGCTTCGCCCCGGTCAAGGGAAAAGAAAAAAGCATCAAGGGACAGGCACTTCCCGGGCGACGCGAAACCCGACGCTGAGGCCCCAGTTGTCGGGCACGATCCAGAAACGCACCGCGGCCCGCAGAAACCTCGCATCGTCGTACCACGCGCCGCCCCGCAACACCCGCAGCTTTTTCTCGTTGTCAAACCAATCATCTACCCACTCCCACACGTTGCCCGCCATATCCAGGATTCCTTCCGGAGTTGCGCCGGCCGGATAGAGGCCCACTGGTGTCGGACGCCCTAGCCCGCCCTCGACGTAGTTTGCCCTCGTTGCATCCGGCTCGTCGTTCCCCCACGGGTACTCCCTACCCTCCACTCCCCGCGCCGCAAACTCCCATTCTGCCTCGCTCGGCAGCCGCACTCCCGCCCATGCCGCGTACGCCGCTGCCTCGTACCAACTCACGTTAACCACCGGCCGGTTGGGGTACTTCCTCTGTTCTGGCCAATTCTCCGGTTCGTTTGTCTTACCGAATCCGCCAGCCACCCACCACTGGTGGTTCCCGTACCCGCCGTCATCGATGAATTTCGCATACTCCATCACCGTTACCGGGTAGCGTCCGATCTCGAAAGGCGCCAACTCGCCCCCTTCGATCCGCACCCAGTTGTTCCTGCCGATTCGGGGATCACCCGCCTGTCCTAGCGCTTCGGCTGCCTCCAACCGCACCGCGAACTCGATCCCCTGCGACTTCTCCCGATCGAAGATCCCCAACACTGCGTCCATCAATTGCCGGTAGCGCGGGTCGGACGGGTCATAGTCGAGCGGCCGCAGGTCGTTGACGATCGCCCCGAGGAGTCCCGCTGCTCGCGCTCGATCCGGAAGCGTCGGCCGCGTTTGCTCGAGCACAGCCGAGAACAGGCCATCCACTTTTGGCGCACCCTGCTTCACGCGCAGAATGCCGGCGAACAGCAGCACTACCTCACGCCACTCCGCGAGATAGATTTTCTTCTCGTCCAGAAGCAGCCGTTGTTGATCGCCCTCTCGGAGTCCGGCGATGGCTTGCGCGGCGAGGTACTCCTCAAACGTGAGGTGCCAGAATTGTAGCTCGCCGCCGCGGTTGACGATGATGCCGCTATCCGCCGTTTCACGTTCCAGGAACTCCGCTGCCGCGGCCAGGCGCTCGGATGGAGAGCCACCGCCAAACTGCTGAGACAATGCAGCTTCGGCGTCGCCAACCGGCATCCGGACGCGCCGGCCTTTGGCTTCGTTCTGCATTGCGAAGGCGAGTTGGGCCAGCAGGGTCAAACAACGTTCGGGTTTCTCTCGCCCGGGCTTGTCTTCGCGGGCCCGAGAGAGCCATTTGAGAATCGCGTCGTACAGTTCCGCCCGTTGTTCGGGAAGGCGGCGTTCGTTCCAATGCACCACCGCGAGAGCCGTCAGCATCACCGGGTTCCGCGTCATATCGCGAATATCCGGACGGGCGCGCAGAGCATCGGCAAGTTCCTGGTGGTGGCTATCTGCCATGGCCTGGCTCTCCGGGTAAACGCCGCGGCACCATTTCGCCAGGAAGGTATCCACCGCTTCTGGCGATAGCGGCTCAATGCGCGCTTCGTGGAATCCGGACAGCACCGCGCGGCCCGAGTAGGATCTCGGGCGAGTGGTAACGGCGAACCGGCTCCCGCTGTAGACATAGGTGGCGTGTTCAAACAGGCGCGCCGCCTGTTCCCGCCGGCTGTGGTCCGGCGCTTCATCCAAACCGTCGAGCAAGACAGTGGCTTCACCGTTTCGCAGTTTGTCGAGGAAGAAGCCACCGTCCAGGCCCCACTCGTGCGTGGCGTTCAGCGCGGCCAGAAAATGGCTCAGCCATTCCGGGCTGTCCGGTTCGGGGCAGCCTTTCGGCCCGGGATGACGGGTGCATCTTTCTACGTGCCCGAGCAACTCGGCGATGCGGATGAAGATGGGGAACCAAGGCGTGACGGCAGGCGTCGCCCGGAAGGCCGCTAATAGTTTTGCAAGCCATCCCGATGCAGTCGCGGCGCCCCGTTGCAGTGCGTCCTTCGACATCTCGAAGGTGATCCGACGCAGGAAAGTGGTCTTGCCGGATCCCGGATCCCCGACGATCACCAGCCTGCGGTGACGGAGTGCCTCATCGAGTTCCATCGGTTTTCGCTCGGCCGGCATTTCTCTGGCGAGCATGGGCTCCGCTCGTTCGTCCGCCGTGGTTAAGGGAATGTAGAGTTCATCGATGGGGAAGTTCCGCGCTTTGCCTGCACCTTCGCCCAGACCGCGGATTTCGATGGTTGCGGTCTGGTCGCGGAGCCATTCCAGATAGGCTCGCGGATCCTGCGCCGGCCGGGCCTCGCACTCAGGATGCTTCTTGAGCCATTCGTGAAGAGCGTGGGTGACTCTTCGCCCGAGCTCGTCCGGTGAGGTGAACGTGGCCCGAGTGCTTCGTTGTTCGAGCCAATCGCGGAAGTTCTTAATCTGTTCAAGGTTGCGCTGGACTTCGAGCGCGAGTTCGGGCGTGAACGTTCCGGCGGTCACCGCCTCCATCAGCCGGTAGGCTTCCGCTTCTTCGGTCGGCCACTTCGGAGGCTCAGCGACAAAGAAGCACAGCAATTCCTTCCCCCAATTGGCGGCGTGCTCGCATTCGAGCCACGTGATGCTCTTATGCTGAGCGCCGGGCTGGTCCGGAGGTACCCATCCGTATCGCTGTGCCACCAGTACGATGACGACTTCGGAAGGCGTTACCTTTTGAAGGCACTCGCCCAGGGGCGGACCGCCCGTCGCCGCGAAGTACTCCATTGCCACGGGCCGCAGTCCCATCGCAAGGACCGCGTCGCTTGCTGCCTTCCGGTACTCCTTAAGGTCCTCGCTGGTGGAGGAGATGAACACCGAACACTGTCTCGCCATCGAAGGCGATTATAGCCGTGATGGCAAGCGCGGTTGCGTTGCGTCAGTAGGTCAGTTCGCCTGTCTGCATCCGGAGCTGCCAGACTGTCTGGAAGTTGCTCCCGATCATGGCGCGGACACTGTTGTAAATCTTCGGGTCGCCGCACGCCGGTTCTGCCATCGGTGAAACTCGGCAAATCACTCTGGTTTCGAGAGAGTGAGGTGTGCCTGTTTCTCGATAATCTAATGTAGTGTCCCCGAATTAGCTGGTCTTTCGTTTACGGGTCTTTGGAGCCGTGCAACCGGGTTGGATCTGTTCAAGGGTTTGGCTGCAGCGCGCGAGTTTGCTGACTATGGATTCGATGGTGGCCGTCCAGACAAAGGGTCTGGGTTTCTCGTTCCAAGCGACGAGAAATTCGTTAATGGCGGCGATCAGGTCATCGACGCTCAAGAAGGAATCGCGGCGGATTCTTTTGCTGGTCAACTCGCCGAACCAACGTTCAATCAGGTTCAGCCAACTGGAACTGGTTGGGACAAAGTGCACCTTGAAGCGGGGATGTCGGTTGAGCCAGTCCTTCACCTCGGGCGTTCCATGGGTGCCGTAATTATCCATCACCAGGTGCAGCGGCGCCTTGCCGGAGAAGTCGCGGTTGATGCGGCGCAGGAACCTCAGAAACTCCTGGTGGCGGTGACGCTTATAGCAGTCGCCGATGACTTTACCGGCGAGAACATCGAGCGCCGCAAACAGAGTCGTCGTTCCGTGTCGCTTGTAGTCATGGGTCATGGTGCCGCAGCGCCCTTTTTTCAGCGGCAACCCGGGCTGGGTGCGTTGCAGAGCCTGAATTTGGCTCTTCTCGTCCACGCAAAGCACAATCGCCTGATCAGGAGGATTCAGATAAAGACCGACGACATCCGTGAGTTTCTCGAGGAATCTGGGATCACGTGACAGCTTGAACGTTTCTGTTCGATGTGGCTTGAGGTTGTGGCTACGCCAGATCCTGCTCACGCTGGACTTGCCGATCCCCTGCGCCACCGCCATCGTCCGACAGCTCCAATGCGTGCTTCCTTTGGGTTTGGTTTGCAGAGTGGCATCAATGACGGCCTTGATTCGAGTTGCGTCGTAACTCGGCTTCCGGCCCCGGCCTGGAGCAATCTCCCAAAGCGCCTGGAGCCCGCCGCCACGGAAGCGGTCACGCCAGAGACGAACCGTCTTACGGTTCACGCCGTTCTCAGCGGCGACCGCCATCTCCGTTTTGCCAGCGCCAAGTGCCAGGACAATGCGGCAACGTAGCGCTACCTGTTGTCGAGTTCCCAAGGCTCCCACCCAGCGTTGGAGTTCGCTGGACTGGTCCACTGACAGGACGAGGGGCTCGATGAGGCGGGGCATGACTGATTATGACCCATGGTTGATTTCTTGTCCAGCTATTTGTGGGACACTACACTAAATAGCCGGAGGGCCGCTTGAACCGTCCTCCCGTTCCATTCGATCTACGCAGAATCGGAAAACACATGCCCAGACAACGCTACCAGCGGGGCACGCTTGCCAGCCGTGTCCCCGGCAACTCGAGTCGACCGGAGCGAAAACTGCCGCGCGGAACTTATTGAGGCCAATGGTACCAGTATGTACGGATGCTCGACGGATCGGAGAAGCTTGGCGCCGGCGCGAGAAGATCATCACGAAGGAACTTGCCAACAAGTACGGTATCGCGAAGGACTACCCCGGGCCGTTGACGAAAACCGACGCGCAGCGCGTCCTTGAGCGACTAATCGCGGAAGAGTCCGGCCTTTACATTCCGCCGGACCGGGAAGCCACGTTCGAAATGGTTGCAAGTGAATACATAATGCTCAATCAGAGCGCATGGGGCCCGAATATGACTCGGGTAGACGTACCGATCACATGCCGCCATCTTATCGCAAACCTCGGTGTGCGACTGATTTGCAGATGTTACCGAAGTCGAGCTGCAGCAGTTTGTGAACAGTTAATTGCGGGATGGCGCCTCAACTTCGTTGCTTAGGAAGATTCTTGCTCACTTGCGAGGGATTATGAAGCATGCCCGGAAGAAACGGCCGATTGAGGAGAACCCAGCCGAGGAACTGAAAGCAAAATCAAGAAAGCGGCATGCGAGAGAACATTGAGTATCGACGAGTGCCGACGGCTTCTGTCAGTCGTGGTCGGACGTGATCGTCTGATCATTCGAGTTCTGATCCAGCTTGGACTGCGGGCGGAGGAGGTGTTTGCGCTTCGAAGGGATGACGTGTTTGAGGATCGGCTCCGCATCGACGAGGCACTCGTGGTGGGGGAGCCATCCCCGGTAAAAACCAACTCGTCCGCCGCTTTTGTGTTCCTTCCTCCCAATCTTGCTCTTGAGTTGAAATTGTGGATCGATTGCTCCGCCGGGAGCCCTGCCGACTGGCTGTTCACTCATTCGCGCGGCAGAAAGCCGACGGTCCCATTAATGCCAACAACTACCGCAATCGTACCTTGCAGCCGGCCGCTGCTCGGGCACGTGTGGGGTTAAGGGACACCGGCAAAATTGACAAGAACGGTAACCCGGTCTTCAAATCGGACGTAACATTCCAGGGTTGCGTCGTACTTGCACAACACTTTTCGGGGATCGCGCAAAGGATCCTAAAAGTACTCAGGCGCAGTTATGTCACGCCGATCCCTCTGTCACATTGCGGCATTATCAGAAGGCCATGCCCGAGAGCGTCAAAACCGCAGCAGTGCTGCTCGAAAATGATCTTGCAACAAATCGAAAAGGTATCCGCGTGCCGACGGACGGAGGTGTCCAGTGAGTCGAAAGCCGTTGCATTCCGAACAGGTTCTGAACAGGTTGAGAATTGTGAAAATCCCGGAACTCACTGAGAACATTGGCGCGCCCGGAGAGACTCGAACTCCCGACCTACTGGTTCGAAGCCAGTCGCTCTATCCACCTGAGCTACGGGCGCGCTGCGGTAAACCCATTATAGCCTCTTCCTGAATTCTTCAGTCCGTCGCTACAATGGCTGCGTGACCAACGACGGACCGCCCATCGAGAACGAAATCAAACTCTCCATTACCGATCTCGACCAGGCTCGCCGGCTCCTCGACGAGCGCGGATTCCAGATCCTCGTCGAGCGCGTTTTCGAATCCAACCAGGTCCTCGATACCCCGGCTCATCAACTGCGGTCCCGCGGCGAACTCCTTCGCGTCCGGCAGGCCGGCGGACGGGGCGTCCTCACCTATAAAGGGCCTGCCATCCCCGGCGAGCACAAGCGCCGCGAAGAACTCGAAACCGGCGTCGATCTTGCGGGCGTCCTCACAATCGTTCTTCAAAGACTCGGCTTCGGCATTGCCTTCCGTTACGAAAAGTACCGGACCGAGTTTCATCGTTCCGGCGAACCCGGGCTCGTTACACTCGACGAGACGCCCATCGGGAACTTCTTGGAACTCGAAGGAGACCCGGCCTGGGTCGATCGCACGGCCGCCGAACTGGGGTTCTCTTCGAAAGACTACATCCTCGCCAGCTACGGCGCTCTCTATTTCGAACACTGCCGCGAACACGGGCTCGAACCCGGTGACATGACGTTCGCCGCTGCTCCGCCGCCGCCCGCCGTTTAAAGCGGCGCCGAACGTATCTCCAACCTCAGGTCCGCCCGGGCACCTTCTGCTCGAGTACCGGGGTGATCGCTGCCAGTAGGCCCGGCACCGTAACCGGCTTGGTGATCACTCCATCCATTCCCGCGGCCCGGCACTGCTGATGCTGAACGTCATAAGTGTGCGCGGTCAGCGCCAGAATCGGCGTCCGCTCGAGTTTCCGCCGCTCTTCCTCCGCGCGGATCAACTTCGTCGCTTCCAGCCCGTCCAACCCGGGCATCTGTATATCCATCAACACCAGGTCAAACCGGCCATCCAAAAAATACCGCAGCGCCTCTTCTCCATCGACCGCCAGCGTCACCGACCATCCCTGCCGCCGCAGCATCGACTGAATCACTCTCTGGTTGATCGCGTTGTCCTCGGCCACCAGAATGCGCAGATCCTCGCTCAAAACGCCAGCCTTCGCGACCTCCGGCACCGCCTGCGCGGCGGGTTCGGAGCGCGCCTCCAGCGGCAGTTCAACGCAGAATTCGCTGCCCGAACCCGGCTCGCTCTGGGCCCAAAGCTTTCCGCCCATCAACCCTGCCAGCCGGCGCGAAATCGTCAATCCCAGGCCGGTTCCTCCAAACCTGCGAGTGTGCGATCCGTCCGCCTGCGTGAAGGCTTCGAAAATCTCCTGCAGCTTCTCTTTCGGAATCCCGATTCCTGTGTCCCGCACCCGGAACTGCACGGTGCCCGCCGGTGTCGGACCAACGACAATTCGGACCGAGCCCTGATTCGTGAATTTCACCGCATTGCCGACCAGGTTGATAATGATCTGCCGCATCCGCACCGGATCGCCTTGCACCCACTCCGGGCAATTGGGCAGAAACTCCAACCGGAGATCGAGATTCTTCTCGCGCATCTGGATATCGAACAGTCGCAGTGCATCGCGAAGCGTCGCCGGAAGATCGAAATCGATCGCCTCGATCGTCATCTTGCCCGCCTCGAGCTTCGATAGGTCCAGAATGTCATTGAGGATCGTGACCAGCGATTGCGCCGCCACTTGCGCCACACCGAGTTGCTCCCGTTCCGTTTCGTCGGTGCACTGCTGCAGCACCAGGCTGATCATTCCGATCACACCGTTCATCGGAGTCCGGATCTCGTGACTCATGTTCGCCAGGAACTCGCTTTTCAGCCGCGCCGCCTCCTCGGCCCGTTCCTTGGCAAGCCGCAGTTCCATATTCACGCGGCTTCGTTCCGCGATCTCCAGTTCCAGGCTCCGGCGATGTTCCGCGAGTTCCGCATCCCGCCGTTCGATCTCATCCAGCATGCTGTTCAGCGAACCTGCCAGTACTCGCAATTCATCGGTCGAGTCCACCTCGACACGATTCTCGAACCGGTGCGTCGCGGCAATGTGTTCGGCCATGTTGGCGATACCGAGGATCGGCTTCGAAACCTTCGACTGTAGAACCGCTCCCACCACCGCCGCCACTAACAGGCTCACCGCAATAATCAATGCCGCGGCCCCGGAAAAGCGCCGCAAGACCGCGGTCGCTGAGGGAACAACCGCCTGGAGGACGAGCGTTCCCAGTCGATCCGACCCAGCCTGAACGGGGCGAGCCACTATCGGACGGTCCCCTTCCTCGGAAATCCCGTCGGGCGGCTTTGCCGGACAACCGTTCCCGCGAACGCGGCGATAAACCGCCATGCAGTTGTCGCGGGAATCGTAGAGTATGGCGCTTTGAATCAACTGGTCCGCCCCGAGCGAATTGAGGATCTCCCCCGCCGCATTGCCATCCTGGAACAGAATTGCAGGACCAACCTGATCCGCGACGATATTCCCGATCGCGGTCACCTCAGCGATCGTGTTCTGTCCCACCCGCTGCAGGTCGAGCCAGCAGAACCCGCCCGCGGCGATGACAGCCGTGAGTACACTGCCACCCACGATGAGCGCGGTGAGCCGCCATTGCAACGACGAATAGCGTCTCATCCAGCGGGCCTCGACTTTCCGTGTTCCCAGATGTGGCCGAACCGCAGCAATTTCGAGCTGACTGTGACGCCGGACGTTTCCAGCGCCGTGAGATTTACCTCGAACGTCATCCGCCCGTTGACCACTAGCAGATTGACCGCGCCCCCCAAGTTCAGGAACCGGTCATCTTCGCCGATCGTCAATACCCCGGCAGGACGAGCCATCGCCAGCGCCTGTTTGATCTCGGCCCCGTTGTCCGTCGCAATGTACACGACCCGGAATCCGCGCGCCTCGGCTGTGCTTTTCAGGTCTACAACGCGGACGGCGTGCCCGTTCAGGGCTTTCCCTTCGACGGTGCGGCGCAGCGAACTGATGAGAGAGGACCGCCCCACGACGCCGATCAGGTAATCGCCCGGTTCGTCGTGCCGCCATTCGGAATAGCGAAGGAAACTCAAGACGATCGCCGACCGAAGATCATCCTCAGGCTCGGAACCGGCAGCGAACACGGGCTGGCACACGAGTGCGATCGCCGCTACGGCGATCAATTGCACTCGTGTGAACCTGAACGGCATCCGTGCGCACGCTCCCTAGAACCGCTGGGTCCACTTCACAACAAACGTCCGCCGGAGCGGAATGGCGGGATTCGCGGCTTCGGGGTAGTAATCCAGGACGCGGCGATCGTTCAAGTTTTGAATCGCCATGCTCAGTTCTCCCGATCGCACGGGCCGCCAGCCGAATCGGGCGTCCACGAATACGCCACCCGCAAGACCGGTGTTGCGTTCTCGCGACCGGCCACGCAGCATCAGGTCGAATTGAACATTGTGAGCGAGATCGTGCTGGGAACGCAGCAACACTTGGTGTCGGAAACTCGCAGGTGTGCCGTCCCAATAGAACAACGCATCCCCCAGGACAGGAAGCCAGCGCGATTCATTCAGATAGGAATAGGAAGGCGAGACACGCCATCGTCTGCAGGGTTGCCAGGTTCCCCAGAGTTCACCGCCATAGGACCGGCCAGCCGCTCCATTTACAATTTTCATATCGGCGGCAATCCTGGGTATCAATCCATCGAACGTGATGGTGGGGGCCAACGGCGCCTGGAGAGCTCTCAAATCGCTGTAGTAGCTCCAGAACGTCGAGGCGTCGAAGGACCATCGCTGGCCTGCCTGCCGCCGGTACCCGGCTTCGATCGTCTTCTCGACCTCCGATACGGTGTCTCTCGATCCGGAAAAGCTCACTGCAACGGGGAACCCGGATTCAGTCTCCATCCCCGCGTCCAGGTGGATGTCCCGGTCCATACGACTGGGGACGCGGACCGACCGGGAGACGGCGAACCACGCGGATTGCTGAGGGCTCGGAGTGTAGAGCAGACGCACGCTCGGTTGATGTTCGACCTTCCGGTAGGAGTTGTAGTCGACCCGAACCCCGACGGAAAGCAGCAGCCGCCCCGGAACCAGTTGATACTCGTCCCGCACGACGATATTACCGACACGATACTGATCGCTGGCCGGATTGAACCCTATGTACCGGTTCGAATACGTGTTGTCCGAATACTGTTGATACCCGATGCCCCAATACACCTCGTTGAATTCTCCCGTTTGCAGGCGTTTTTGGTAGTCGACCGTCCAATTCTGCAAGTCGGCGCCGAAAAATGGGTAGTTGATGTTGTTCCGATCGTAGGTGAATTGCAGCGCGCTCTCGTTGCCCTGTGACTTCGTCCTCGTCCACCGCGCCTGAATAAAACCGCCTTCGTAATCCGTGTGCTCTTGAAGGCGGTCGGCGACTCCGGGATTCAGGACGGGATATCCCGTCGGATCCTGTCTTCCTGTTCGGTAGACATCCCCTTCGAACATCAACTGGTCCCGGCCGGTCGGCTGAGCGTCCAACCGGAATCCTAATCGCCCGTCCCACGCATCGAGATTCTCGATCCGCGGGTCCCTGTAGATGAAGGTCGAGTTAAAGAAGTAGTACCCCGGAGAATCGTACGCGGGTGACCGGTACTCCGATTTGGCCCAAATTCGATACGACAGCCTCTCGTTGGGACCACCGCCCCAGCGGGCCTCAACCGCGCCGCGCAGGTCGTTTCCTGCGGCGGTGCTGTAGCGGAATCCCTTCGTGTTTTTGGCTCGCTTCGTGATGATGTTGATGACGCCGTTCACGGCGTTGGGCCCCCACATCACCGCCCCCGGCCCGCGCACCACTTCGATTTGCTCGATGTCTTCCATCGACACATCGATGGAGTCCCATATCACTCCCGAGAATAGGGGCGTATACAGCGACCGCCCGTCGATCATCACCAGGATCTTGTCGGAATAAAGTCGTCCGCAGCCTCGGGCCGATACGATCCAGGAACGTCCATCCAAGCGAAGGACAGTCAGACCGGGCACCCATCGCAATGCCTCCGGAATGGATGTCGCACCTGAACGGCGAATGTCCTCCGCTGTGAGTACAAACACCGCGGCCGGCGCTTTTGAGAACTCCTGCGCCTTGCGCCCCACGGAAGTCACTTCGAGGCTGAACAGATCCTCGACGCTGAGGTTCGCCAAATCGTCAGTTGGCGTCCCGACTCGCTGCGCGACAGCCAGGCCGACCGTGCAGGTCGCAATACCTGCTAACTTGCGGATGCCCATGTTGGGCTTATCGGCTGGAGTTGCAGAATGTTAGAGCCGTTCCGAATCAGCGGCTTCGGCGAAACAACTCTCCCAGGCGCGGTCGAGCACCGCCGGAGTCAATACCATCTCCAGCCGCTCGAAATTAATCAGGTCAATGGCGTGTGAGATCACATCGCGGGGGTGGCAGCGGCGCATCGGTTTGCGATTCCGGTGGTATCGTTTCTCCATAAAGCCTTCCAGCACTTGAGGGCTGCACTCCACCTCTCGCGCATCGCAAAACCGCTTGAAAATCTCGCGATATTCGTCCTCGCGCGGGTTGCTCAGGTACATCTTGTATTGGATCCGCCTGAGAAATGCCTCATCGCCGAGGTGGTCGGGCGAGAGATTCGTTGAAAAGATCAGGAACGCCTCGAATGGCACTGTCATCTTGCCGCCGCTCCGGAAGCTCAGATAATCCACGTGCCGCTCCATCGGGACGATCCACCGGTTCAAGACTTCCGCCGGGGTCGCGCGCTGCCGCCCGAAATCGTCGATCAGGTAAATCCCGTTGTTCGCCTTCAACTGGAATGGAGCGTCGTACACCTTCGAGCTCTCGTTGTAGCTCAGGTCGAGCATCGACATCGTCAACTCGCCGCCCGTGATGATGAACGGACGTTTCGATTTGAACCAGCGCCGGTCAAAACTCGACTCCACCGACAACGCCGAAAGGATGCTCTCCTCGTCTTCGATCGGCTGGTGGTAGATCGGATCGAAAACCTGCACGATGTTGCCCTGGTATTCGATCGCGTATGGAATATACACCGGCGTCGTGCTGATACGGAACAGCGCCTCCGCGAGTGCGGTCTTGCCATTCCCTGGCTGGCCGTAAATCAGGAAGGATTTGCCCGCGTTCACGGCGGGTCCGATCTGGCTCAGAATGTGCGGCGTCACCACCATGTGACGGAACGCGCCGGTCAGCGCCGACATGGTGAGCCAGCTATCGGGATGGCGCTGCCGCCGTACCACTGCTGCGTACTGATACAGCGGGACGGGCGCCGGTCCCGAATATTGATTCCCCTCGAGATATTCCCGAGCCAGGTTGCGTCCCGCGTCCGCCAGCGCAAATAACGAGGACTTATTGCCGATGCCGAGCGACCGCTTTACCGAGATCAGGTGCTGCCGTTTCAGTAACTCGATAACCTCTTCCACCACCGAATACTTCAGGCCGACCGCCTTGGCCAGATCGGTCCCCGTCACTTCTGAGCGGAAGTACAGGATCTTCAGCAGCAGTTGCTCGACCAGCGATGCCGGTAAACCGGTCTCGTCTATATTTTCGGGAACGGGCGGAATCACCAGTTCTTCAACAATGGATTCGTCAGCTGTAGTGGCAACCATCCCGCTGTCGAGTGTGCGGCCCTTCCCGCGCTCGCGCAATCAGAAGAACCTAGTGCAAACGTGCGAACGTCACCCTATCCCGACCTTACGGAACCCTATTCGCGAGTACTACCGCCCCGTGAGGCCCGCCCTCTCAACTTCGGCGACTACGTACCGTTCGCGTTCATCGGCTTCCACAGCCCGACAAGCGGCCCGCGACTTCCGCTCACCGGGTCGGACGCAGGAAAACCCAGGTGCGCAATGCGTATCAGCACTTCCTCGCTCGGTGCGCTCCGGCAAATGTCCCAGTTCTGATCGGGCGGATACGCACCGATCACCAGAAAATCTCCACTCGCCTCCAGTCGGCAATGACCCGTCCCGGCAGCTAAAACGGCGACATCACCCGCGCGAACTTGCACCTCGTGCCCGTTCTCCCCACCCAGCATCAGCCGGGCCTCACCGCGTACAAAGCCCAAAACTTCGTGTGCTGTCGAGTGGTAGTGGTGATAACTGTAGACGCCGTTCCTCCACTGGGGAGGCCACCCGTTGCGCCGGAACATCGCTTCGCATCGCGTCGCCGGATCGTCGCCCGTCAGTGGAACCGCCTTGCGATAAACCAGAACCGGGAGCCGCTCGTTATTCGGTACCCAGCCGTTTCGGGAAAGGCTCAACACCTCCGGCCCACTCTCGCCTCCAGCCGCCGGCAGCCCCAGCGCGGTCAACATCGCATTGAAGCGTCTGCGTTCCATAATTCCATTGCACACCACCACGGCTATTCGTGGCGGAGAGTCGCTGCAGGATCGAGCCTCGCCGCCCGGCGCGAAGGTACCCAGGCAGCGGCCAGAGCGATGAACGCCAGTAATGCCGCCGCGCTGAAGTATGCCAGCGGATTAGCCGGTGACACGTGGAACAGAAGACTACGAAGCGAGTACGCGGCAGCCACCGCGGCAGCGATTCCGACAACCAGCCCGCCCGCGGTCCAGCGCAGTGCATCTCCGACGATCATCCTGACAATCATGGCCGGGGTTGCCCCTAACGTGAGCCGAACTCCTAATTCGCGCTCGCGCTGCGCCACCAGGAACGACACGAGCCCGTACAAACCCGAGGCCGCGAGAATCATTCCGATACCGGCGAACATCGCCAGAAGCCATGCCTGAAACCGCGGGCGCGCCGCCAGTTCTCCGATATGCTCCTCAAACGGCAGAATGACGGCCGGCAGTGCCGGGTCGAGCGACGCGATCTCGGTCCGCAGCCAGCCCTGTATGGCGCTGCTCCGTGCGCTTCCGCGCACGATCACAGCGCTGGCCGCAGGAGCATCCTCGTACGCCGATGCCGCCCCGTGTCGCCGAACCAGGTAGTATTCTGCATCGTTCCGGTCGGTTAACCCGGCATTCCGTACATCGGCCGCAACGCCGACGATCGTGTACCATGGCGCAGGGCGTTGGGGACTCCCGGGGAACCTTGCGATCCGGCGTCCGATCGCGTTCTCACGTCCAAACATTCGGCGCGCAAACGAATTGCTGAGAATGATCGCCCGCGCCTCGGGGGTCCGGTCTTCCTCCAGAAATCCGCGGCCGCGAAGTATCGAAATACCCAACGTCCGAAAATAATCCGGCGTGACGGCTCGCCACACCACGATTCCCTGTGTTCCCTCATCGAGTGCGGGCTTGCCGTCGACACGCAGCGCGAATATCGGCTGCGACCGTGGGACACCGCCGGGAGGTAGAGAGTCGGAAAGAGCGACGCTTTCGACGCCGGGCAGTCTCCTCAAACGTGCTTCCAGATTTTCGTAGAACTCCCTACGGGTCGCGGCTTGTGCATAGCGTGCTCCGAGGACGACGCGCGCGGTAACGATGTGACCGGTCCGCATTCCGAGCGATACGGTCTGCCGGTTCCAGAGACTCTGCAGCAGAATTCCGGCGCAGCTCAGCAAAGTTAATGAGATCGCAATTTGAGCGCCGACCAGCAGACGCCGCGCGACCAGGCTCGCCGGCCCCGTCGTCCGAACACCAGTGAGCATCCCAGCTTTTGGCGTGTACAGGGCGGGAAGGATTCCGAAGATGATTCCCGATGCGAGCGACGCGGCGACGCCGAACATCAATACCCGAAGGTCAATCGAAGCGGTCGCCAAACGCGGGATTCCCTTCGGAGCAATGCGGACGAAAATCCGCAGCAGGACGTAGGCCAGCCCGCAACCTGCAATTCCACCAGTCACACTGAGCGTCAATGTCTCGGTGAGGATCTGCCGGATCATGCGAGAGCGTCCGGCGCCGAGCGCGGCGCGGATCGCCAATTCTCCCCGCCGGGCGACAGACCGCGCCAGCAGCAGGTTGGCCGCGTTGGCGCACGCGATCAGCAGCATCGCCAGGACGGCGACCAACAGGGTCCAGGATGCGAGGCGAAAATCGCCCGTTTGTGCGTCCCGTATCGATCGAACGTGGAACTCGGTCTGCTTCCTCATGTGCGGCGGAACGTCGGCGAAGGGTTGCTCCGCCCGCGCCAGCAACGAGTCCCGGGCCTGTCGCGGACTCACACCCGCCCGTAGGCGTCCGTAGACTCGAATCGGCTGCGCGGTCGGCGCAAGGTTCAGTGGCAGTGCTTGAGGCAGCAAGACATCGGCGCGCTCGAGTGTCGGCGTTTCGAAGTCCGGCGGCAGGACGCCAACAACGGTGGCCGGTTGGCCGTCTAGCGTAAGCCGGCGGCCCACAACAGGCTGTCCGCCAAACCGGCTCTTCCAGAGCGAGTAAGAGATCAATGCGACGTGCGGGACTCCAGGCTGGTCCTCCTCCCGGCTGAAGTTCCGGCCGAACGCAGGCTCTACCCCGAGCACGGGAAGAAATGTCGATTCGACGTGAGCGCACGCCAGGCGAACGGGGTTGTCGCCCGTCACGTCGCAATCGTCCACGCCAGACCATGAAGTGACGGTACGAAATGGACCTGGATCGCTCCGAAGCTGGCTGTAGGTGTGAGCCGTCAGGAAATCGTACTCGAGCCAGGGAATGCGCAGTCCTGCCGAAACCAGAGAGTCTGCGTCCTGATACGGAAGCGCACGAAACAGCACTCGGTCCACAACGCTGAAAACGGCGGTGGTCGCGCCAATGCCGGTCGCGGTCAGTGCGATCACAGCCAGGCCGAAGCTCGGTTTCCGGAGAAAACTCCGCCGGGCATAGTGCAGGTCCTGCCGGAGATGTTCCAGCCAGTCCAATCCTCGGGCAGATCGGCATTGCTCTTTCAATGGTTCCAGGGCGCCAAAATCGCGCAACGCGGCGTAGCGGGCTTCCGCTCGAGACATGCCGGAGGCAATGTACTCTTCCACCTGGTGCTCGATGTGGAATTGCAGTTCCTCATCGAGTTCGCGTGCGGTCGCATCTTTTCTGGTGATCACGCGCAAGCGTCGAAACCAGTTCATGCCGGATCCTCCGCGGTCGTCAACCGGATAAATCGCGAGATCGCTTTGGAAAGCCGCGCCCAATTGGCCTCCTCGTCTTCCAGGTACTTGCGCCCTTTCCCTGTGAGCGAGTAATATCTGGCGCGCCGGTTGTTGTCGCTCTCGCCCCACTCGGAGTCGATCAGGCCCTGCGTTTCCAGCTTGTGCAGCGCGGGGTAAAGCGAGCCTTGCTGCACCTGCAGGACATCGCTCGAGCGGGCGCGGATCTGCTGTGCGATCGACCAGCCGTGCATTGGGCCGAGAGTCAAAGCCTTCAGGACGAGGAGATCGAGAGTCCCTTGGACAAGGTCGGTTGGTTTGCTCATGCGCTCCCTTGGTTACCTACAAGAAAGCATACGCCCGCTCTTGTAGGTAATCAAGGGGGAATTCCGCGGCTCAGGATAGGATTCGGCGGCGATGCAGCCACAATGTGAGCGCTCGCTACCGACACATCGCCCCCGGCATACTCCCGCTTGCCCTGGCTAATATTGACGGGGATCGGGATGGTCAGGCGGAACCGTGTCCCTAGGTCTCGAACCGTCGAAAATGAGAACATCTACGGAGTTCCAACGCCGGTTGCGCCGCACGTTTCCGGTTGCCTGTACCCGGGCGACCATTGGAGGCCACGCTCGTGGTCAGCTCGTAGGTCGCCGCGGTCAACGTCTCGATAACGGCCCAAACACCACCAGCGAAGACACCCGAGCAGGAGGATCGCGTATTTCACAGCACGCCAGATCCTAATGCGATTTCTTTCCTCGTGCACAGGGGGATCGAACTCAACTCAACCCGGTCGACATTGTCACGACGACTTTGCCGCGGCCATTTTGTCGTTTCGCGGTACCGGCGAATGCTGTCGGAGCCTCGGAAAGCGGCAGCGCAGCATCCACCACCGTTCTTAACCTTCCCGCATCCAGCAGCTCGCCGATTTCGATGAGCTGCTGACGGTTCGGCTCGACAATGAAGAACGCGGCCTTTGTCCGCTGGTCGGCGTTCTCGCTGCCCGCGGCAACCGTCACCATCCGGCCGTTCGGCTTTAAAACATTCCACGACCTGTCCAGAGTCTCACCGCCAACGGTGTCGAACACTACATCCACTTCGCGAACACGGTCCTCGAACCGCTCAGAACGATAATCAATAACGCGCTCCGCTCCTAAACTTGAAACGAAATCGAGATTCGATGCCGAGGCCGTGGCAACCACGCGGGCTCCGCGACGCCGCGCCAGTTGAACCGCGAACAGGCCCACCGCTCCCGAGCCGCCGTGGATCAGAACCGTCTCTCCCGCCTGAAGACCGGCATGCTCGAACAAGCCCTGCCACGCAGTCAGAGCGCCGATCGGAACCGTGGCAGCCTCCTTGTGAGTCAATCGCAAGGGCTTCGGAGCGACCGAGGATGGCAGCGTAATGCAATACTCCGCAATGGCGCCGTCGGCGAACCAGTCGTTCATGCCGTAGACGGCCTGGCCAACTCTCGCATCGACACCTTCACCGTGCTCGGCAATGATCCCCGAAAACTCGTGGCCAAGAATCGCGCCGGTGCGCTTCCCGCCGTTCTGGGTGCGCGTGGTCGGGTACCATCGCAACTCGGTGGGCGTCACTCCCGCGGCGCAAACGCGAATCAACAGTTCACCCGGGCCCGGCTGCGGCTCAGTCACGTCGATTGTTGCCACGCCGCTCTCCGTCAAACTCAGAGCTTTCATGCTTGCCCCACTTTGGTTCGTTCTGGATTTACCCGAAAGGGAACCGCGCTGCGTCAATCGAAGTGCCTACCACCTCGATGCGCTTGAGGTCGCGCGTACCTGCGCCGAGCGCCTCGGCCAGTTTCAACGTGCTGTCGCAGTTCTGAAACGGTGCGGTGCCTCGATCGGCCCTGGGGTCGTAACCCATCACCGCCGTTGCTACCGCATCCGTCGTGACCGGATTCGTTCCCAACAGCATCACTCCGGGACGCACCCAACGCACTCCCCGGATCCAAGGCCCCTCGCCGCCCGCCATCGTTTCGACGCCATCGATATACGCAATATCGATCGGTCGCGCGCTGACCAGTTCGGCGACGATGCGCGGCATACGGTGCTCGGGAACGCGGCTCGACGCGGGATCGATTTCCTGCGGAGCGCTCTTTGAGGGCCCTCGCTTGCCCATGTGGCAAACGTTCACCCTTCCTTTGCCCGGATTCTCGTTCGGCTCGCTTTCGCCCGCGTCGTCACCATAGATAGACGCCGGCGTAATGCCGAAGATGTTCTTCATCGACAGCGTGACACCGCACGTCGCGTGGTTCTTCAACTTGGCCATCGACATGAAAACGTCGGTATCTTCGTAGGCGTGATTCAGATCGTACGCGGGGAAGACATATCCGCCTGACGGTACTTTCAGCCGGGAATACTTCTTGCCCTTTCCGAGCGCGTTCGTGTTCTCGAACTCGAGGCGCGGCGTGAGACCCTGCATCGCGCGGACGTTCCAGCCCGAATCGAGCATGTATTCCTCGAGCGGTCCCGAAGTGGCCCACGCGCTCTCCACCAGGCGGATTCGCCGCGCACCGGCCTTGTCGAGAATCGCGATCATCGCCATCAACGTCTTGGGATGCGTGTAATGCGTGCTCCCCAGCGCATGCCCCTGAAAGCGCAGTGCGGGGCTGCCGGTGAGGTTTAGCTTGATGGTAACGGTCTTGTTCTTCACCAACCGGCCCGCGCCGCCGATCTGATCGAACATGGTGGCAAGGGTCGCGGCAATGTCTTCGCTATAGGAGGGGCACTTCGCAATCGAAACCGGCGCCGTGGGAGCCTCTTTGCCCAGAAGAGACTTCGCTCCCAGTAACGGCGCGAGTGCGATCAACTCGCGTCGGGTCATAGTCTATTTTACGACGTCCGCTATTCCAGCCGGATGAGTACTTCGTTGCTCGCCGAAGCGTTCACCGTGACACTCAACGGCCGGTCGCCCGAACCCGCGCCCTCGGGCACCACGACGTTCACCTGGTCCAATCCCGGAAATTGCGTCAGCGGAGTGGAACTCAATACGCGTGCCTGCACACCGCCGATCGACACGCGCGTCGATTCAACAGGTGTCCCGCCGAGCCCTGTGCAGTAGATCTCGAGATAGTCGCCGGGCCTCGCTGGACGCTCGATCGTCGTCAATGCAGTGTTGGCAATCAATACCGCTCCCGCGTTGTTCTCGCGGAAGAAGATGCCGGGCGAAACGGCGCCGGCCCTAGCGCTGTACTCCGCCGATGAGCCCGCGGCATTCGTAACTTCGATCGTGACGTGAGCGCCCGCAATATCGGAAGGAACCAGGAAGTTGATTTGTGAATCGCTCACGTATAACAGTTGCGCCGGGAATTTATTGACCAGCACCTGCACACCCGAAAGCCCGTACGGCAATGGCAAAGCCTCCGCTCGGTCCGTAGTACCCGCCGTCAGGCCTGATCCGAAAATTGAGGCGAAAGAGCCGGGCGCGACCAGCGGGAGATAGGAGGCGGAGTTCACAATTCCGTTGGCCGGAATTTGTGGACTCGCAACCAGCGTCACCACCGCTGCCGGTTGGCCGCCCACCGTTGCGCGAAACGTGCCGCTGCTCGCCGCCGGAGTCCAGCGGAACTGCGCTATCCCGCTCGCATCCGTCGTTGCAGCCGCGGAGTCCAACGATCCAGTGCTCACCGTCGCACTCACCGGGACGCCGGAATACGGTAATTGGTTCACATCCGTTACCCGGATCGTCACCGGGGCGGCGAGCGCGGCACCCGGCGCTCCCGACACCTTGGTTGCCGACGCAACCTCGAGCGTCAGTTGCTCCGGACTCCCGGTCACTTGTATCCGCGCCACGGCGGTCTCGAAAGACGAGTCCGCGGGCGTGGCCGTCAACTCCTCCACACCTTCGCGGACGGCGTGAATCTCGAACGTGGCCTGCCGTGCGCCCTCGGGAATCGTTACTAGCGACGGCACCGACGCCGCACCATTCTTCGTTGTGAGATTGAACGTGACCGGACTTGCGGCCGGCGACTGAATGGCGACCGTCGCCGCGCCAGTGCCGTTCAACAGCACACCGGCAGCAGGCGACGATGACAATTGGACCGCCCTTTCGAGATTCGTGTTCGCCGTTGCGCGGTCCGAGGCCGCCTTCGCGTAGAACGCTTCGAACGCGGCGCGATACGCTTCAACCTTATTGATCTGATCCTGAGGCGGCTGTACCCCCGCCGCGGCGATCAATACAAAAGCGAACCGGAAACGCCGCTGCGAAACGGTGCTGTCGGGCGTGCGCCGGCCCTCCACCGCGATGAGGTCTTCGACGCTCACATCGCGCCGCGTCCCACTGAACGATATGCCAGCCTGCGGCGCGCGTGTCGCCGGCACCGTCGCATCGGTCACGACAAACGTAGGCGGCACTTCGCTCGCCGTGCGGAACCCCATCAGGTACTGATCGAGAGGCGAATATCCCTGCACGGTGGCCGTGGTCCGGAAGCGCGGAGACGAGCCTGCTCCGAGATCCTGAATCCGGTTTCCCTCAAGCAGCGACGCCTCCGAATTGAAATTAAACGCCCAGTGTACGAGGGCGCGGCCGAGCATCGGCATGGCCGTGGGATCGTTCGGATCGCGAACACTCGCGAATGCCAGGAACAGGTGCCCCGCCTCGTGCCCGAGGATTGTCAGCGGCGTGTCGCCCGTAGGTCCGCGAACGCCGACTGCGCCGTTCGGGTCGCCAGGATATTGATACAGCGGCCCCATGTTCATTACCGATTGAAGCCGCCGCGCCGAACCATACTCGGCTCCGCTGTCCACCAGGCTGTCGCCATAACCGGAGCGGTGGTTCCTGACCGTCACCTCATACGCCACGGCACTATCGCCGGCGGCCACGCCAACACTGTTGAAGAACACCAGGTAATCGTAGGCATCATCGTGCGTGTCGTAGAACTTCTGCGCGGCCGTCGCGATATCCACGGCGTCGCTGCTGCTGAAGCGGTCCGCGATCGTACCCGCAAATTCCGCCGTGCTCCCGGACGCCAGGGGCACGAGGCTCGTGGCTGTCGTGGCACCTCCGGGCGAGATTCCGGTGACAATCTCGCCGGCACTGATGTCGTCGTACGTGAACTCGATGCGGCCATCCGGGAACAGGGTTGCCTGAAACGTCTGTTCCGCCCCCAATCCGAAGTCGGAGTACACCGGCACGCGCTGCCACGTCACAACGAACCGGTCGTGCCCGCTGAGCGTATAGATGCCGTTTTGGCCGCGCGCCGAGGACGGATCGAGATCCGTGTACACGGGCGCGATTCGCGGCGGTCCACCCCCGAGACGCCCCAGCGAGCGGTCGGCACTCTCGCCGTCGCCCTTGATGAACGTGAGGTTGCCGTCGGAGTTGATGTGGATGCTTCGATACGTGGCACCGAAGAACGGAAATGAAAAAGGAAGGACCGTCTCGCGGGTGTCGTCGTCGCCGATCCCCTCCACTTTCGCTTCGCCATCGGCCGCACTCGAGCCGAGCGATCCGTCCGCAACAGAAAAGCTGTAGCTGGCCGCGCCCGTTGAGGCGGGCTGGAACGTCACCGTCTTCTTCAGCAGGTTGAACTGATTGCGGCGTGCGACCACGCCATCGGAGTCGTCGATGACGGCGATGTTGCCGAAATCGCGATTCGTGTTGGCAGCGGCTGCGGCAAACGACTTCAGTCGCCGCGCCCTCAGCGGCCCCAGCGTCCGTTCCGACTGATGATGAAGATAGAGTTCCTCGCGCGAACGGTCGACGTGAGTTCCACAACCGGGCGTGCCAGGATTCCTGGCCGCGATCGAAGCGCCCGATAACGCGAGCACCGCGAACGCAAACGTACTGCGGTATGACATTGGGTTGGTTTAGTCTTTGGACGGGGTCTCTTTCATTGTAAGATACGGTTTTCTTTAGAACTACTGGAGGAGTAATGGCTTATTGCACGAATTGTGGGAGCGCGGTCAGCGACGATGCCCGTTTCTGCGCAAATTGCGGGAAGGTGATGGGAGCTACGGCTACTTCTTATGTCGCGCCGGTTGGCGCCGTTCCGAAACTCGAGTACAAGATCGAAGGCGACAATCTGCAAGTGGCGCGAGTGCGTCTGAAACCCGGCCAGGAACTGTATGCGGAAGCGGGGAAGATGGTTTATAAGACCCCATCCGTTCAGTGGGAGACACGGATGGCCGGCGCTTCGATCGGAGAAAAGATCTGGGGCGCAGTGAAGCGCAAGCTGATGGGCGAGTCGCTGTTCCTTACCTATTTCTATGCGACGTCGGACGGCGAAGTCGGGTTCGCCGGAAACTATCCGGGCCGCATCCAGCATTTTGATCTCGTGGCCGGACAAAGCGTCCTGGTGCAGCGCGACAGTTTCCTGTTTGCGCAATCCAGCGCGCAGTTGAACATCGCACTCGTGAAGAAGTTGGGCGCAGGGTTCTTCGGCGGTGAAGGCTTCATTCTCGAACGACTGACGGGTCCGGGCTCGGTGTTCATCCACGGTGGCGGCGACTTCATCGAGTTCCAACTCGGCGCCGGCGAGATGCTCCAGGTGGACACGGGCTGTATCGTTGCGTTCGACGAAACGGTGAACTACGACATCCAGTTCGTCGGCGGCATCAAGACCGCCATCTTCGGCGGCGAAGGCCTGTTCCTTGCGACGCTCACCGGTCCCGGACGAGTGATCATTCAAAGCATGACGCTCGAGAAGATGCGCCGCGAACTGGTTCCCTTTCAGAATAAAGGCGGTGACGAGCGGCACGGACTCGGCGCGATCTCCGGCTTCTTCAGCAACGACGACTAATACGGTGTTTCGCAAAAAGCAACTCAGCCGAACCATCTAAAGTCGTCCGGGCGAACCGACGATGCAAGATTATGATGGCGTTAGAGGCTGAGCCTCACATCCCGCCGCTTCCTGCCGCCGGAACGGAAACTCCCGCGGGCGAGGGACTCAAGACGCAATTTCTGGCGAGCCTCAATCACGAGATCCGGACCCCGTTGAGCGGGATCATCGGCATCACGGACCTTCTGCAGGAAACGGGTTTGACAGCGGAGCAATCCGAGTACGTCGCTTCGGCGCGAACGTGTGCGGAGAATCTCCTCGAGTTGCTGAACACGACGCTTGAGTACTCGGCTCTCGCGGCGGGCACGTTGACGCTGGACGATTACGAGTACAACCTCGCCGAAACGCTCGAACTCGCGGTGGAGGAGCACGGGAAGAAGGCGAAAGCCAAGGGTCTGGAATTCTGCTTCCTCGTCGACAAGCGCCTCCCAGTGACAGTGCTGGGCGACCCGCGGCGCGTGCGTCAGATGATTTCTCAAGTAGCGGGCAACGCGGTCAAGTTCACACATGAAGGCCGTGTCGAGGTCAGGGCAACCCTTCCCTCCCCCGGCGAACTCGTCGTCATCGTTGAGGATACGGGCATCGGCATCGAGCCCGCCAAGATGTCGCTGATCTTCGAATCGTTCAAACAGGTGGACTCTGGCCTGGCCCGCTCTTATTCGGGGTTGGGGCTCGGCTTGGCGCTGGCGCAGAAGATCGCCGCCCTGCAGGGAGGACGAATCACTGCTGAGAGCGAACCCGGACGCGGTAGCCGGTTCACGCTGTCGCTGCCGCTCCACGCCCCGGCGCTGCCGGTATCCGAGCCGTCCGCCGAAGACGCTGAACGTCCGCGCACCATTCTCGTCGTGGAAGACAACCGAGTCGCGCAGACTGTCATCTCGCACGTTCTGAAAAGGCACCACTTCCAGGTGGCATGCGCCAACTCCGGACGGCAGGCGATCGATGCCGCCGCCAAACAACCATTCGACCTGATCCTGATGGACCTCCAGATGCCCGAGATGGATGGGCTGGAGGCTACCTCATTTATACGGGCGCTGCCCGGGTACGCCGAGGTTCCGATCCTGGCGTTGACCGCGACCTACTCGGACGAGTGCCGGGCGGAGTGCCAGCGCGCCGGTATGCGGGCGTTCCTGTCCAAACCCGTCGGTCCGGCAGAACTGCTCACGGCGGTCAAACGCTTCCTGTAGCCTGAAACAGAACGAACCCAAACCCAGGGCCGAACCGCCGAAGCTCCTTTACAGAACGAACCCAAAACAGCCGTAAGCTGATCAATCAGCGAGGCTTCGGTCAAGTCGCGCGATCTGTTCCCGGTCGCAGGGCGGCGCTGCGACTCTCAGTTCCTCGCGCAACCGGCGCGCCGTGTCGCGATACTCTCGGGCGCGATCCCGGTCCGACTCAAGCAACGCACCCGCCATCAGTTCGTAGCATGCGGCCAAGCCTCGCCTATCGCCGACCGAAGCTAATCGCCCAACCGCCTGACCTGCCTCTTCGATGGCCAGCTTACAGTCGCCCCGGCTCGCGAACAGGCGGGCTCGCGCGTAGTAGAGTTGGCCGATCCCCCAAGCCTGAGGAACGGCACTGAGCGCCGACTCGCATTCGGCGAGCATCCCCAACGCCTCCGCCTGCCTTCCCGCACTCACGAGAGCCAATGCTGCGTAGACCAGGCCGAACGCAAGTCCGCTGCTATTTCCCGCCTGTCGCCAGACCGGCAGTACCGCCCGGAAGTCCTCGAGTGCGGTGTCCGGCTCTCCGAGTTCGTATCGGACGGCTGCCCGCACCTGTCTCGTCCAGGCTTCGAGCAGAACATCCCCGATCCCGTTCAGAATTTCGAGCGACTCGGCCAGGTGGGCCAGCGCACTTGGATAATCGCCGCGGCGCTGTTCGGTCCAGGCGAGGTTCGCAAGTCCGAATGCCGCGCCCCGAAAATCACCGGCCTGCCGCCGGAGGTCGATGCTCCGGGAATGTGCGGAGAAGGCGGAGTCGAACTGCGCCGCGTAATTGCCGATCCAGCCCAGGTTATTCAGGGCCACCGCCATACCTCGCAAATCACCGAGCGACTCGTGCAGTTGCAGCGCCTGCTCGGCGCGATACCGGCCCGTAAGGAAGTCGCCCAATTCGATATCGATCCATGCCAGATTGTTGAGCGCCTGTGCGGCCCCGCCCTTGTCGCCGTTTTCATCGAACAGTGCCAGCGACTGCTCGAGAAACACCCGCGCGCGCGGCATGTCGCACGAGCCGTGCGCGAGCGTTCCGCAGGCGTTCAAGGCTCGCGCCCGCAGCAGCGGATCGAGAGTGTCGGGCGCCTGTTCCAAAAGCGCAGACATGCGCTCGAGTCCTGCTTTGATGTGACCGCGGACCGTCCAGAAGCGCCAGATACCCGTACAGATCTTCAGGCCTTCTTCGATGCGGTTTTCGCCATCCAGCCAGTCCAGCACCGCGCGAACGTCGTCGTGCTCCCATTCGAGCAGCGAAATCCAACCGCCCTGTTCGCTGCCGCTCGCCAGCGCCGCAGATGCGCTATCCGCCAGCCGCAGCAAGCGTGAAACCTGGGCCTCTCGCGCACGTTTCTCCTCGCCCGAGCGCAGCAGGCACTCGGCCGCGTACTCGCGCATCGTTTCGAGCATCGAGAATCGCGGCTCGCCCTCAACTGCGTCGCATCGCATCACGAGGCTGTGATCGATCAGCATCTCGAGAATGTCCAGAGTCGATTCAGAAACGTGAGCGAAGACGGCACAAACTTCTTCGAGTGCCTCGAGCGTGAAGGTACGGGCGAAGATTCCGCAGCGCCGGAATACCGCTCTCTCGGACTCGGAAAGCAGATCGTGGCTCCACGCCAGCGCCTGCCGGAGTGTCTGATGACGAGTGGGACGATCCGGCGCGCCCGACTTCAACAGGTCGAGCCGGCTGCCGAGCCGCGCAGCGAGGGCATGAGGAGAAAGCACCTTGATGCGTGCCGCAGCCAGTTCGATTGCGAGCGGCAACCCGTCCACCCGTGCACAGATCTCCGTTACATCGTCCAGGTTCTGAGTCGTGACACGAAAGGCGGGCGACAGCGATCTCGCCCGGTCCTCGAACAATTGCACGGCCGGCGAGACACTCGTGTCATCCGCGGCGCGTTCCTGATCGACGTATAACGGTGGAACCGCGAACTCGCGTTCTCCTGTGAAGCGCAGGGCGATTCTGCTGGTGATCAGAACGCTCAGTTCGGGCGCGGGCGAGAGCATCGCCGCAATCGCCGGGGCAACGCTGCTTACTTGTTCGAAGTTGTCCAAGACGAGCAACGACCGTTTTGTTTCGAGCGCGGACGTCACCTGCTCTCGCGCTGCGCGGCCGCCCGCGAGTGGGCAGCCGGCCGATTCCGCAATGGCGGTAAAAACCGCATCTTCATCCCGCGCCGCCGCCAATCCCACAAACCTCACACCATCGCGATAGCGCTGAGCGACAGCGCGGCCCACTTCGATCGCAAGACGCGTCTTACCCGTGCCTCCCGGACCCGTGAGCGTCACAATCCGCGACTCGTCCAGCAGCCCGCATACCTTCGCGATCTCCTCTTCTCGGCCAATGAAACTGGTCATCGGCCGGGGAAAGCTCGGTGGCGCGACGGCCGTACGGATGTGCTCAATCCGTTCTCCGCCGAGAGCAGCGGTCATCTCCTCCACGGTCGAGAACCGCTCATGCACGTTCTTTTCGAGCGCGCGAAGAACGGCGGCGTCCAAATGCATCGGAATGCCGGAGCGCAAAGCTGACGGCGGCGCGCAGCGATGCCGCAGCACGGCCTCCATCGTGTCGAACTCCGTTGGGCCTTCAAACGGACGGCGCCCGGTAAGCATCTCGTACACTACAACGCCGAGCGACCAGATATCGGCTCGATGATCCACCTGAGCCGCGGACAACTGTTCCGGCGCCGAATACAGCACTGTTCCGACGCGGCGGTCCACACTCGAATCCTCGGAGTGCGAACTCTTCGCGACACCGAAGTCGAGGACCTTCACGCTGCCGCGCGTGGTCAGCAGGATATTGGACGGCTTGATGTCGCGATGCACGATGCCGGCCTCATGGGCGCAACTCAGCGCGCGAGCGACTTGCAGGGCGATTGAGACGGTTTCCTCGATCGACAAAGGCGAACGCGCGAGGCGGGCACCGAGCGTCTCGCCCTCATAGTAGGCCATCGCGATGTACAACTCGCCGCGCTCTGTTTCACCCACATCGAAAACCGTGCAGATGTTTGGGTGATCGAGCGATGAGGCCGCCCGCGCTTCGCGAAACAAGCGGCGCTTGCGATCCGGGTTTCCGGCCAGTGCTTCGGTGACGAACTTCAGCGCGACGTGACGTTCGAGCCGCTCGTCCACAGCCTTGTAAACAACGCCCATTCCTCCGCGCCCGATTTCTTCGAGAATGCGGTACGGTCCGGCGCGCTGGGGCACGCTCGTCGTAGTCCGAACGCCGCTCGTAATCGCGTCGAGGTCGATCGTGCGATCGAGCGGGCCGGATTGAGTATGGGCACACAACATAGCTTCCAACTTGTGGCGGGTTTCGTCGTCGCTCCCGCAGGCATCGTCGATGAAACTCCTTCTGTTTTCCGGAGCGACTTCGAGCGCCGCCTCGAACAGATTCAACAGAGCGAGTGTGCGATGAACATCCGGCAAACGGTGAATCCTATCTCGCCGGAGCAGCGTACAATTCGCTGTACAGCCACGCCCGGGCCTTCAGCCAGTCCCGCTCCACGGTTCTTTCCGAAACACCGAGCAACGCTGAAATATGCTGCGACTCGAGGCCGCAATAAAAACGGTACTCGACGACCGCCTTGAGGCGAGGACTGATCTCGCCCAAGCGGTCAAGCGCCGACTCGAGCGCGAGCATCTCCTCGAGATTCAGGTCGGTGACCGAGTGCTCCTCATGTAACGTAGTTTGCCGCGGCGCGCCGCCGCGTTTCGCCGCCTGTCTTCGCCGAGCGTGGTCCACCAGGATTTGGCGCATGGCACGCGCCGCCAATCCGAAAAACCGTGTCCTCTCCTCGATGCTTTCCGGTTGCGCCTGCATCAGGCGCAAATACGCTTCATGAACCAAGGCGGTGGCCGCAAGTGTATGGTCCGGCCGCTCACCCTTCAAAAACTGCTGGGCCAGTTTGCGCAAGTCGGAATAGAGCCTGGCAAACGCAGCGTCCATGTCCCCTCTGAGTTCTACGCGCGATCCGGCGGCGAGATGGCTCACTGTGGGCGATTCGGCCGGGCCGAGTGCCGTCGCGATTCTTTCTCGATCGGAATGTCGGAGATCAGGAATATTCTGCGCCTTTGCGTCTGGAAGCGACATGCTTCGGCCCCTCGCTCTCCAATCATTCTAGATGGCACGACCCTCAGGAGAAAAGATGAACCAGACAAGAATCGAATCTTTCGTCAACCAGGTGGTGACGGATATGGCTGCCTCAATGTCCGCGGTGATGACCGATATCGGAGCGCGCCTGGGTTTGTATCGCGCGATGGCGGGCGCTGGGCAGATCACGGCCACGACGCTGGCGGAACAAACAGGAACTCACGAACGGTATGTCCGGGAGTGGCTGAACAATCAGGCCGCAGGCGGATATGTCACCTATCATCCGCTCACCGGCTGCTACGAACTGCCGGATGAAAACGCGATGGTCCTCGCGGATGCCTCCAGCCCCGCGTACATGGCGGGCGGCTTCAACACCGTGCGGTCGATGTGGTCCGCGGTGGACCGGGTGGCCGAGAGCTTTCGAACCGGCAGCGGCATCGGCTGGCACGAACACGATACCTCGCTGCACTCGGGAACCGAACAGTTTTACCGAACCGCGTATCGCGCGAACTTGACCACCCAGTGGATTCCCGCGTTGGAGGGAATTGAACAAAAGCTGCAGTCGGGCGGAAAGGTGGCGGACGTGGGCTGCGGGCATGGGGCATCGACGATCATCATGGCGGCCGCGTACCCGCAATCGACGTTCTGGGGCTTCGATTATCACACTGCATCGATTGACACGGCGCGGCAACGGGCCGAGGCTGCGAACATTTCGCACCGGATCCGCTTCGAAGTCGCGTCCGCGAAAGAGTTCCCAGGCACCGGTTACGATCTCATCTGCTTCATGGATTGCTTTCACGATCTCGGCGATCCGCTCGCTGCGGCGAAACGCGCGCGACAAGCTCTTGCGAAGGATGGCAGCGTTCTTCTCGTGGAACCGTATGCCGGCGACTGCGTCGAGCAGAACCTCACACCGGTGGGCCGTCTGTTCTACGCGGCCTCCACTGCAATCTGCACGCCCAATTCTCTTTCGCAGGAAGGACGGGCAGCGCTGGGTGCGCAGGCCGGCGAGGCGCGAATTCGCGAGATCTTCCGGCAGGCGGGCTTCGGCACTTCTCGATGCGTTGTGCGCACGCCATTCAACCTGGTGCTGGAAGCGCGCGCCTGAGACAGCCAGTGGATTGAAGGAGAGATCTATGAAATCGATCGTTCTTCTATTCGCGATCGCTGCGATCGGAACGGCACAGCACAGCCATCACGAGCCCGCATTGAAATCGGGCCCGGTGGAATTGCTCGAGGGCATGGGAAAGCATTCGCACCCGATCGCGACGGAGTCGAAACTGGCGCAGCAGTTCTTCGATCAGGGACTGACGCTGGTTTACGGGTTCAACCACGACGAGGCGGCACGGCTCTTTGCGCGGGCCGCGGAGTTGGACCCGAAGTCACCGATGCCGCACTGGGGCATCGCGCTCGCACTGGGTCCGAACTACAACCTGCCGGCGCTGCCCGAGCGCGAAGCGAAAGCCTGGGCAGCCATCGCAAAGGCCAGAGAGCTGGCTGCGGATGCGCCTCCGCACGAGCACGCATATGTGGAGGCGCTCGCCACACGTTACTCCGAAAATCCGAACGACGACCGGAAGCAACTCGCGGTGAAATACAAAGACGCGATGAAGGCAGTGATGCTGGCCAACCCGGACGATCAGGATGCGGCGGTGCTGTATGCCGAGGCGTTGATGAATCTGCGGCCGTGGCAACTCTGGTCTGCCGGCGGCGTCCCGGCTGAGGGCACGCTCGAAGTGTTGGCAACGCTGGAGAGGGTTCTGCGGCGCAACCCGGATCACCCCGGAGCCAACCACTATTACATTCACGCCGTCGAAGCGTCGAAGAATCCCGAGCGTGCTCTGCCGAGCGCCCTGCGGCTCGGTTCTCTGGTGCCCGGCGCCGGTCACCTGGTCCACATGCCCTCGCACATCTTCCTCCGCTTGGGCGATTTCCAGACGTCGGCAACCGTCAACAAAACGGCGTCCGAAGTGGACCGCAAGTACGTGGAGCGAACAGACCGGAAGAGTTTCTATTCGCTGATGTACTATTCGCACAATCTGCACTTCGTTTCGTATGCGCGGATGATGCAGGGCGATTTCGATGAGGCGCTCGACTACTCGCGAAGGCTGAGAAAGAACGTCGAGGGAGCGATCGACGGAATGCCGATGATTGCGTCCTACGGCGCTTTCGAATGGCTGGTGTTGACGCGATTCGGCAAGTGGAACGAGATGCTGGCCGAGTCCGAACCGGCTGACCGAAGCCCGAGTGTTCACGGCTTCTACCGCTACTCGCGCGGCATAGCGCTGGCGGGACTCGGAAGAATCGACGAAGCGAAAGCCGAACTCGAGCGACTGCAAGCCACCATCCGGCGCATCCCCGAGAACGAGACGATGATGTCGAATAACACACGGCACGTGTTGTCGATCGGCGAACACGAATTGCGCGCGCGAATCGCTCGGGCGGAGGGCGCAGTCGAGGCCGAGTTGGAGAGCCTGCAAAAAGCCGCGGAACTCCAGGATCGGTTGACCTACATGGAGCCTCCGGAGTGGCACTATCCGGTGCGCGAATCGCTGGGAGGGGCCCTGCTCCGAAGCGGGAAGTTTGTCGAGGCCGAAACCGAATTCAGGAAGGACCTCGAAGCGAATCCCCGAAACGGCCGCTCGCTATTCGGCCTGCTCGAATCGCTCAAGGCTCAAGGCAAGGCCTCGAGCGCCGAATGGGTCCGCGCCGAATATGCCGAGGCCTGGAAGCATTCGCAGTCTCAACTCTCGATCGCCGACTTATAATTCCGGCGCAGTGCGACGACGCTTCGGATGAATTGGCGTTCCGGGCCGAATGAAAAACGGACGAATCAGCAACTCGGCCCTGTCTCATTTTTAGCCCGGTGATGCGTCGGGAAAATCCCTCTGCATGTTCAGTTTTGTGTATGCGACCCGGAAACCGCAGCGCTCGTAATTCCGTTGCGACACGCTACCGGGCAGCGTCGCGGCCGTAGCCATGTCCGCTCCGTTCGCGACTGCGTCAGCTAGTCGAGCCATGATCACGGCCGCGTGCAACCCGTGCCTTCGATGCGGCCGCAGAGTCGCGTCTCCGAACAGCGCGGCGAGCCCGGAGTGAATCGTCATTGCGCCGCCGGAAACGATGGCGCCCTCGATGGTTGCAGCGTACGCCATGCCGCCCTCCATCGCGAACAGATTCGCTCCAATGTCGATCTCCTCGGCGCTGGGGGTGTGTTCGAAGAATCCTTCGGCGAGCATTTGCGACCACTCGCTGGACCGTTCGGCCGGAACGCGTCCCACTCGCGGATCAGAAGCGTCGATCGGCGCGTCGAGACGGCGAACCATCACATTGTTCGATTCGACGATCCGATAGCCGCGCCTGCCCAATAGATCCATGAGTGAAGGATCGGCGAGGGGGCAGAAATCGATGTTGACGTGGCACTCACGATCGAAATAGAAGGACTCGATGAGGTCGAAGCCGGCGGCGGTGACGGGGCCCTGCAGGCCGACTCCAATGGCGTGCGTAAACGGAGAGGCGGGACCTGCGTAAGCAATCGCGCCACCGGCTGCCAGGATCGCGGTGGCTCCAGAGGACGGGCGGAGACTGCGATGAGCCTCCGCCAGAAGCACGGCATTTCGCGCGTCGGAATCTTCGAGTCTCCGGGCGAGCGCGAAACTGCCGGTGATCAACTCCACAAGCGATCGTTAACGCGGTCCCGATCCCATTCGGGGGTTGGCTCGAAGTAGCCGGGTTCAAGCAGGTGCTGTTTCATCACAGCGTCGTTCAACGTCACGCCCAGGCCGGGTTTGTCCGGCACCTTGATGAACCCCTTGTTGACGATCGGCTTCTCGACGCCTTCGACGAGATCGCTCCACCAGGGCACATCCACCGAATGGTTTTCGAGCACCAGGAAGTTCTCCGTGGATGCCGCGCAGTGTACGTTCGCCATGCACGACACGGGCGTTCCGGCAAAGTGCATCGCCATGGGAACTCCATAGGACTGGGCCATGTCGCCGATCTTCTTCGTTTCGAGAATGCCACCGGAACTCGCGAGGTCCGGGTGAATGATGTCCACCGCATGATTGCGGCAGAGCTCCTCGAAGGGCTCCTTCAGAAAGATGTCCTCACCGGTGAGAATCGGGATATCCACGGCGTCGGTGATCTTCTTCAAAAGATCGGTGTACTGCCAGGGGATCATGTCCTCCAGCCACGCCATGTTGTACTTCTCGAGCGCCTTGCCGAGCTTGATACACGAGTTGAGGCCGATGTGGCCGAAGTGGTCGGCGGAGAGCGGAACATCCATTCCGACCTGCTCGCGCACAGCGGCGACGTAATCGCCCATCGTCTGCGCGCCCTTATCCGTGATTTCAATGCCGGTAAACATGTGCTGCACGCGGCCGCCTTGCGATACCGAAACGCCCGCGGGCGCAGTGATGCATCCCGGCGTGTGCTCCATCAGATCGATGCCGAGGTCCATCTTCAGCCACGTGAATCCCTCATCGCGGCGAGCTTTCAGACGCTGGCCGTAAATCTTAGGGTCGTGCGATTCGGTGGTGTCGGCGTAGCAGCGAATGGTGTCGCGGAATTTGCCGCCCATCATCTGATAGACCGGGACGTTGTATGCCTTGCCCGCCAAATCCCACAGGGCCATCTCGACACCACAAACGCCACCCGCCTGGCGGGCATGGAACCCGAACTGTTTAATCTTTCGGAAGAGCTTGTCGACGTTGCAGGGGTTTTCGCCCAGCAGTTGCCGCTTCAGCATCAAGGCGTAGAACTTACTGGCGCCGTCGCGCACCTCGCCGAGTCCGTAGATGCCCTGGTTCGTGTCGATTCGGATAATCGGACAGGTCATCGGCGCACGTGCCACAACGGCCACGCGCATATCGGTGATCTTCAACTCGGACGGCTTCGAGTTCGTATTGACGTGGTTCTGATAGGCCTCAATGGTCCGATTCGCCCAGAAGCAGGCTCCCAACACCCCCGCCGCTGTTCTCATAAATCCGCGGCGATCCAGCGCGCGCCGCTCTTGGGTTGAATTTTGCATTGCAGTCTCCTCGGAGGTCGAACGGACCATTCTATCGACTTTTCACCGTTTCATTTGACCGCCGGCGCGCGTCTCATGAAAAAGGATATGGATACGCAACTATCACGACGGGCTATGTTGCTGCTGTTCGGCGGTACGCCGGTGTTTTGTGCAGCACAGGATCCAAACGCCGAGACGGCACCGCCCATTTTCCGGATGGAAGTAGCGCTGGTAAACGTTGACGCGCGGGTAAGCGACGGTGAAGGCAAGGACATCAGCGGTTTGACGGCGGACGACTTCGTCGTCTACGACGAGGGTGAACGGCAGAAGATCACCAACTTCGGCCAGGAGGCCACCCCGGTTTCGGTGTTCCTGGTTTTGGATGTCAGCCCGGAGATGCGTCCCCAGTTGCTCGATCTCACGCCCAAGGTGACCGAGGCGCTCGAACCGCTGCGCAAAGGCGATCGGGCTGGGGCGATGCTCTTCGCGGCACGGAGTGAAGTGATACAACCACTGACTGCGGACCTGGAGGAGATCCCCCGGAAGGTGGTCGACAGTATCTACAAGACGCGCTACGGCCGGGATACTTTCGTGAACGAAGGACTGGTGGATGCGGCGCGGTATCTGCACTCGATTCCTGTGAGCGGGCGGCGCGCGGTGATCATCATCACAACGAATCGCGGAGTGCGCCACCTGATTCCCGACGATCAGGTGATCCACGACCTGCATGCGGCCGATGCGGTGCTCAACGCCATCATTGTCGGGCCGGCGGCTGGACCTCGAACGATCGCCGCTTATCACGACCCCGCTTCGACTCCGCCGGATGTTTATCGCTACGCGAAAGAAACCGGCGGAGATGTTGTTACCGGGCATGCGCCCGCCGCCGCACTGCGGCGGTTGATCGCGCAAGCAATGACGCGCTACACGCTGCAGTATCCGTCGCCGTCAGGCGCATCGGGCTTCCGCCACATTCGCGTCGAACTCGCGCCGGCGGCACGAATGCGATATCCCAGGGCCCAGGTTCAAGCCAGGTCGGGCTACGACACAGCGAAGTAGCCCGACGCGTCAGCGCATTCAGCAGATTCGCTATTGCTGGACCGTGATGTAAACGGCCGTCGAGGTGACGCCACCGATCTGCAGCACGACCGGCTGATCGCCGTTCGGTACCGAGCCCGGCACCTCGATATTCATTTGATACAGGCCCGCGAAGTTCGGCAGCAATCCCGCAAACGTGACGTTCGCTGGAATGCCGCCCACCGTGACGGTGAATGGGGTGTTGAGCAGCGACACGGATCCCGGCAATTGCCCGTTCGGAAAGTCCGGTGAAGTGGACCCGAACCCTGTCCCGTATAACACAACTGTTTCACCGGGTTGCGCGGGCGTCGTCAGGTTGGGCGCGGAGGCGAAGAGACCGGGTTTGCCGAGATATTTATTATTCGCGTGCGTCGCCGCGGCGTAGTGTCCGTCGAAGGTGAAGAACGCAGGCGAGAACGAGTTGAGGTCCGTCGTGAACGCATCGCTGGTCTGACCGTTGACCGTCACCTGAACCTGAACGGCTCCGACCGAATCATCGGCCGGCGTGAGAGCGTTGATCTGAGTCGGGCTGACGTATTCGACATAAGCCGGCTTGCCGTTGACGGTGACGCTCACATTGTCGAGCGATGTCGGCAGGTTTCCATTCGAGAAGTCGGAATCCGACCAAGTGCGGGTAGTTGTGCCGAGATTCGTCCCTTTGATGGTGATCCAGGAGTTCTGCATGATCCCGGGCTGAAAGCTCGCGCCGTTGACAACGCCGCTATCGCTGATGGTGGGCCGGGATTGCGTGGCAGCGGGGTTCAAATCGATGCTCGTCGTATATATGTGATCGCCCGATTCGTTGTTGTTGCCGTTCGCGGCGTTTCCCGCAGCATACAAGGTTACTGTACCTACATCGGACGAAGGAGGCATCCAATCGAATTCGAAGCTTACGCCCCCGTTGGTGCCGTTTCGCGTGCCGCTCAACGTGTGAGTGATGAATTGGACAGGTGAGGATGAATTGCACGGCGTACGCCGGCCGTTACTGCAAATAACTTGAGTGAAGTTGTCGGTGGGCGACAGGTCGCCGGCCTGCGAACTCGACGGATTGCTTGCCAGTCGCGCGGATAACTCGAAACCCCAACGCCGTTGAGTAGGATCACTTAGCTGAACCGTAATGTGCTGAGTAACACCGGGAACGTATGTTGCATCGCCCGGGAGAACGATCTTTACGGATCCGCTACCTGCATTCAAGCGCGTTCCGGAGTGGCAGGCCGTGCATGCGGCCCCGCTTTCACCGGGTGCTGCGGTCAATCTCGGATCGGCGCCCGTCACGTTGGCCCAGAGTGCAACGGGCACCACGGCTGCAGCCGCGGAAGTTAAAAAGAAAAGGATTCGCCTATGTGCTGCGTACATGCTCTTTTGTAAACACAGCATCACCTGCAAAGGTATCGCGCAAATGATTAAACAAATGCAAGAAAACGCAACTGCAGTAAGTGGAAGGGCGGTCATTCCTTCTTCTACCCGTGCTCTCGGATTCGAATAGGGTCAACGCGCCGGACAACGTGCGACATCGCAACCGGAAACTGTTCCGATGGCGCCACTGATTGCTAACACGTTCGTGCCATCCACTGCCGGAAGGGCTCCGGTGCCAGCAGGCGGAGTATATGTGGACTTCACCAACATTATCCAGACGGTTCCGTTGTGCAGGTCGACCGGCCCCCAGGAGCCGTCGTTCTGAATGCTCTGCAATGGCTCCGTCACGCAGGGTTGTAAGTAGTATTGATTTGTTTGTGCGTAGACGACGATACGATTGGCGCTCGGGTTGGAAACGTTCGAAAGCTGTCCGGATACCCTGCATCCGGCGATTCGCGCACCGAACAGGATGGGACCGGCCGAGGTGTAAGTGAACGCGCTTTTCGATGTATCCGATTGCCCGTCGGGATTCGTCACTTGTACGTCGACCGTGCCACTGCCGGAAGGAGTGATTGCAACGGCGGACGTGCCGCCTGAAACGGAAACTCCCGTCGCCGGATTCGCACCGAAACGAACCTGCATTCCCGAAACGAAATTCGTTCCGGACAGTTGAACCGGAGTGCCGCCCGAAGAAGGTCCGGAGGCCGGATTGATCGAGACGAGATGCGGAGCCGCCGGCTGCACGTACGTAAATGCGGCCCGAAGTATTCCGGACTGACCATCGGGGTTCGTAACCTGCACGTCGGCGGCACCGGCAGCGGACGCGGGCGTGGTCGCCTGCACCTCCGATGTGGTGATGAAAGAAACGCCCGTAGCGAGTTGGCCACCGAACCGGACCATGATGCCGGATTGGAAGTTGCTTCCGAACAACCTCACGCGAGTGCCGCCTTTGGCAGTTCCCGATGCGGGATCGATGCGGACCAGCCCGGGCGCCGGCGGCGCGCTGAAAGTGAATCCCGACCGGAGCGTTCCCGCCTGTCCGTCTGGATTTCGTAGGGTGACATCCACCGAACCGGGCGTCGAGGCCGGCGTCGTTGCACGAACCGACGCGGCGCTGATGAACGTCACGGGAACCGGTTGTGCCGATCCGAACTGAACCGTTGCGCTATCCGCGAAGTCACGACCGTAAATAAGGACACTCGTGCCCCCCGAGGGAGGCCCCGACGGCGGCACGACGGACAACACCTGTGGCGGCGGATGAAGGGAAGCATCGCCGGCCCGAAGCACGCACGGATTACTTGTGAGTTGTCCCATGGCGACGATGAATTCGTGATCGGCAAGCGGCAGCGATGGGATGAGCACGTTCGCTTGCGTCACTCCGACGAGAGCCGGCGCCAGACCGAAATAGCTGAGCGTTGCCTCTTCGCCTCCAATATGGGCGACAGCGGGCACGAGCGGTCTGGACAACGGCGAGAGCGGGGCGGCGGAACCAGTGGGAACGGCATGATCCGGCAGGCCCTGGCCGGACATGTAAAACGTCGCGTAGGTATTCGACTCCGCGGGATTGCCGGGGCCGATGAAACCCGAAGCGTTCGCGGCAAGGCACCGGTTTTCACCAAAAACGAATGTTCCCGGAGCGGCTGCCTCCACCTGGAAAGCGAGCGAATCGCTGACGATTTCTGAAGACCGGACGCTCACCGTCGCCGTGCCGGGCAGGACTTCATACGGGATCTGGCCGTTGATCTGAGTGGGCGAGACAAAGAACAGCGGCACGGGCGTGCCATTGATATTTACTTGAGCATCGCCGAGCGTTACGGGTAAGGGGACGGAACCCGCAGTAGAGGCGCGGTCGGAGAATCCGCTGCCGAAGAGGCTGAAGAGTCCGCCCGGGGCCACTCGCGCGGCGAAGCTTGCGCCGTTCGTGATGCGCGTGATGCGAGGCGGCGCGGTGGCGGAATTCTGCGGAGTGAAGGTGAACCCTGATAGGACGATTTCGACATCGTGGCCCGTGCTGACCGGCTTTCCGTCCTGAAGCCAGGCGTTCAGGTGCACCAACTCGTCACCGGGCGTTGGTATGCCTTGACTCGCCGTCCACTGTGCGATGTTCCCCAAACGATTCCCGCTGGCGAAATCGACGCGGTCCGGTTGCCACAGAAAGCGGTGTTGAGTTGGGGCGGCGCTAGCAGGAACCTGAAATCGATGCAGGTTGCCTGCGGTGGTGTAGGGCTGGATGACGTATTGCGCGTTCGTCGGATCGCCGGCCTGATTGAAACCGAATTCGATATCGATCTCCCGGTGCGATTGGGCCGGTTCGTTCGACCACGTAAATAATCCGAGGACCACATTAGCAGGAAGAGCGTCCACGGCACTGTCGATCGTGAACTGATATGTCCCGTAGCCTAAGCTCTCTTCGAGGTACACTTCGGCGCATGTCCAGTTCGTCCCGTTGAAGTGGATCTTCAGATGGAGCCGCCCTTGTTCATCGACGAACGCATTCTCCTCGCCGAAGAGGTTGGGGCCGGGACCCACCGGCACAGTACTCGACTTGACGAGCCAGCGCCGGTTCGCGAACAGGAGCACCTTCTGATCGATATTCGGACGATCGACGATGGCGTGCGCGACACTGGCCTGACCGGTGGAATTGGGGATGCCGCCCTCGCCGAGCACACATGGCTGCGTGAAGCCGGCGGGCACTATATAGACACGAACCTGGGTGGCCTGGGAATCGACGCCGCCGGTGACGATCGCGGCGGAGAAGGTGCCATCGGGTTGAATTGCTGTCAGGTCGTGGCGATCGTTCGTGCAGGTGGGCTTACTATAAAAACCAATGCCATCGAGGTATATGAAGACCGCGGCCTTGTAGGCGGACGGATCGACGTTCGAGACGCGCCCCTGGATGACGCCGGACGTGGAACCAAAACTGGGGACCGATGTGAACTGGACAGAAGGCGGATCCGCGGCGGGAAGCAGGAACGCCGAGGCAAGGAATGCAGCGGCTTTCGCTTTTAGCATCTGAAACTCCAGACGTAGGATATCGGGTTCCGAAAGCGTTGTCTGCCGGAGTTTCGTGTGGCATCGGACGCGCGGCCAGGTCTCATCGGACACAACGCTGGATTCGAGGTTACGCCGCAGGTTCGGTAGGATGGAGCCGGACCCGTTTGTTCACCTCCATGAAAATCGACCGCCGTGCCTTCATTGCCGCATCCTTCGCCGCGCCGCTCGGGGTTTCCGCCTCTACTACCGCCAATCACACGTTCGGAGTGGATGGCGACCACTTCACGCTCGATGGCAAGCCGTTCCGCATTCTCTCGGGTGAGATGCACTATCCGCGTGTCCCGCGCCCGTGCTGGCAGGATCGCATGCGTAAGGCTCGCGCACTCGGGCTGAACGCGATCACCACGTACCTATTTTGGAACGCGCATGAGCCGCGTCCCGGCGAGTGGAATTTCGGCGGCAATCTCGATGTCGCCGCCTACGTTCGCGCGGCGCAGCAAGAAGGCTTGTGGGTGATCCTGCGCCCGGGTCCATACGTCTGCGCTGAATGGGACTTCGGGGGCCTTCCCGCCTGGCTGATGCAGATGCCCGACCTGAAGGTACGCACAAGGGATCCTCGCTTTCTTAGCGCAGCATCGAAATACCTGAAGCGCGTGGGACAGGAACTCGCGCCATTGCAGATTACGCGCGGCGGCTCGATCATCCTGTGCCAGGTGGAGAACGAGTACGGGTCGTTCGGTGACGATCACGCCTACATGGATGCGATCCGCAAGGCGATTCTGGATGCCGGCTTCGATGTGACGCTCTATACAGCCGACGGTTCGGAAATGCTGAACAAGGGAGCGCTGCCTGGCCTACCGGCCGCGATCAACTTCGGAGCAGATAGCAACGCCGCGGACGAGTTCGGCCGTCTTCAGCGGTTCCGCGCGACCGGACCTCGCATGTGCGGCGAATTCTGGGATGGCTGGTTCGACCATTGGGGCGAGGTGCACCATACGGTTGACGCGGAGGTGGTCGCAAAGCCGCTCGATTGGATGCTCTCGGGCAACATCTCGGTGAGCTTCTACATGTTCCACGGCGGAACGACATTCGGCTTCATGGCCGGTGCGAACCAGGGTCGCGCGTACGAGCCGGACATATCGGCGTACGACTACGACGGGTTGCTGGATGAGGCGGGAAACCCGACCAGGAAGTTCTACGCGGTCCGGGACATTATTCGGAAGCACTCGCCCGGCGCACCCGCGCTGCCTGCACTTCCGGCACCGGAGCCATCGATTGCTATACCGCGCTTCGAATTGCGGGAGTGCGCGGCGCTCGACACGCTGCGCGGCTCTGCGGTGGAGTCCGACCGCCCGCGCACGATGGACGAACTCGGGCAGTTCCATGGCCTGGTTCTGTACGAGACCCGAGTCGCAGGCGGGGGCGCCGGGTGGTTGGAACTGGAAGCGCACGACTACGCCATCGTGAGCGCGGCAGGCAGGCAGATCGGAGTCATCGATCGGCGGCTCGGGCAATCGAAGATGGAGGTCGAATTGCCGGCAGGCCAGACACTTGAAATTGTCGTGGATGCAATGGGACGAATGAATTTCGGGCGCTTTCTCGGGCTAGATCGCAAGGGCCTGACCGGGCCGGTGAGACTGAACGGTGCGGAACTGCCCGGCTGGCGGCAGTACCGGATCCCGCTCGATGACCTGAAGCGGCTGCAGTTCGCGCGCAAACCTGTTTCCGCCCCGGCATTCTATCGCGCCGAGGTGAGCCTCTCACGACTCGGCTACACGTTCCTGGACATGCGCGGTTGGAGCAAGGGATATGTTTGGGTAAACGGGCACAACCTCGGGCGTTATTGGAGCGCCGGCCCACAGCGCAGCCTGTACGTTCCCGCCGAGTGGCTGCGGGGCGGATCGAACGAAGTGATCGTGCTCGACCTGCACGATGGCAGCGCTCGCACGCTCGAATCCCGAACGATGCCCATTTACGACACGCTCAGCCGCCACGCCTGAAACGGCGCACACGCACGCGTAGCATCACCGTCCCGGGAAGGATCATTGTAGACTAGTTCGGCATGGCCGAGAGTTCAGATGGCGAAGGAACTAAGGAGGCAGAATGGTCGATCGCAAAAGACGCCCGGTGATGATCTGGTTCATCCCATTGATGGTTGGTCTGGTCGGATTCTTACGGGTGAGCCAGAGCCCGAGCTTTGCTGCATATCGCAGCGTGGACATTGTTCAACTCCTCGGGTCGGGCGTGTGCTTCGGCGCGACGATGGTCGGGGTGATCTTCATGTTTCGGCGCGGCCAATCGTGACCTCGACAACAACCTGAAAACTCGAGCGTGCCGCCGGGATTGCGACAGTATACGATGAGTCGCATGAGACGGAACGCAGGACGCTTGCTCGCACTCGCGATTTGCTGCATCGCCGCCGGTTCATTTAGCGGGGTGATGCGGGCTCAACCGATACCGGTCACGCCAGGAACGATGCCGCGTCTCGGAACGATCGATGAGCGATTCCAGTCGTACAACGTCGAGATGGTGGAGGTCACGGGCGGCAGGTTTTGGAAGCCGTACAAGGAGATTGATGCACTTCTCCGGGCGCCAACACCGGCAAGGCGATCCGGCGATTCCTCCGGCGCCCCGGCGGGTATGGCCGCCAGCCTGTACCAGTATCGTCCTCCGATAGATCTGAGCAATCCGCGGCTGCGAGAGTTGGCCGCTGCACTGGGCCCGGCGTACGTTCGAGTGAGCGGGACGTGGGCGAACAGCACGTATTTCCAAGACTCGGCTGAGCCGGCGCCAAAGGCTCCACCCGAAGGCTTTGGAGGCGTATTGACGCGCGAGCAGTGGAAGGGAGTAGTGGATTTTGCCCGCGCCGTGAATGCGCAGCTTGTCACTTCCTTCGCGACAAGCGTGGGCACGCGGGATAAAAGCGGCAAGTGGACGCCCGTTCAGGCGCAGCGGCTGCTCGAATACACGAAGTCGGTGGGGGGAAGCATCGCCGCGGCCGAATTCATGAATGAGCCGACATTCGCCGAGTTGGGCGGCGCGCCAAAGGGCTACGACGCCGCGGCGTTCGCGCGCGACGTTCAGGTTTTTGTGCCGTTCATGAAGCGGGCGAGTGCGCAAACGATCATCCTGGGGCCGGGCGGCGTCGCAGAGGGTGCGCAACTCGCGCCGACCCGTCTCAGCATGTTGAGTTCGGCAGATCTGCTGAAAGCGACGGGACCGGTGTTCGATGCATTCTCGTACCATTCCTATGCGGCGGTTTCGAAGCGATGCGCGGGTATGGCGCCGGGACCGCAGCCTACCCCGGACGGAGCGCTAAATCCGGAACTCCTCGCGCGCCCAGGTGAGATCGAACATTTCTATGCGGCCCTGCGCGATCGATACGAACCCGGCAAACCGATGTGGCTGACGGAGACGGCCGAGGCCGCTTGCGGCGGTGACGTTTGGGCCTCGACATTTCTCGACAGCCTGCGATATCTCGACCAGATGGGACGCCTGGCACAACGCGGTGTGCAGGTGCACATGCACAATACGCTGGCATCGAGCGACTACGGCCTGCTGGAAGAAGACACGTTTGCGCCGCGGCCGGACTATTGGGCGGCTCTACTGTGGCGAAAGCTGATGGGCGCAACAGTTCTCGATCCGGGAGCCTCACCCGCCGCTCCGCTGCATGTGTACGCGCACTGTCTACGCGGGCAACCCGGGGGAGTGGCGTTGCTCGCCATCAATACCGACCGGGACTCGTCGCATTCGGTGGAACTTGGTGTACCTTGGGAACGATATACGCTCAGCGCGCGCCAACTCGAGAGCCGCACTGTTCTGTTGAATGGAACCCCCTTAGAACTCGGCGCAAACGATGCTGTTCCGGGGCTCTCGGGCGTTAGGACGGTGGCGGGCGAGGTAACGTTTCCAGCGGCAAGTATTACGTTTCTGGCCGTACCAGGTGCGGGAAATGCCGTCTGCAAATAGCGGAAAGCCGATGGACGGGGCGGGTCGTTCTTGCGCGCCGCCGGATGAATGTATTATTATTCATTGTGTTGAATAATCATTCATCCGGATAAGAGTCGACGTGTCTCCGGATGAAAGGAGGTGCACCATGGCTCCCCGGCTTCAATCCGAGTTTTCGTGGAAAATGTCCGCCGGCGATTTCACTCAGGACCTCGATCTAAACCACGAGGAACTGCTGACGCTGCTTGACCTCAGCGGTCAGGTGAAGCGCAATCCCACGCGCTTTGCTCGCGCGCTTGCGGGACGCTATGTCGCCCTCCTGTTCGAGAAGCCATCGCTGCGCACTCGCATCACGTTCGAACTGGCTGTAAAGCAGCTTGGCGGGGATTCGATCCTCAGCACCGGACTGATCGCCGAGCGGGAGCCTATAAAGGATGTCGCCCGGAATCTCGACCGTTGGACCAACGCGATTGTGGCCCGCACGTTTACCCAACGGACGGTCACCGAACTCGCGAAGCATTCGAGCGTGCCGGTAATCAACGCGTTGAGTGACTTGTACCATCCGTGCCAGGCGTTGGCCGACGTCCTGACAATCAAAGAGAAGTTCGGAAAGTGGCGCGGGCTCAAACTCGCGTTCATTGGCGACGGCAACAACGTCGCCCATTCGCTGATGCTGACGGCGACGCGGCTCGGCATGGACTTCGCGCTGGCCTGCCCGGCCGGCTACGAACCTGACGAATCGATTGTTACCAAGGCGCGCGCACTGGCCGTCGAATACAGCACGACCATCGAAATTACAAATGCCGCGAGCCAAGCTGTCGAAGGGGCGCATGCGGTTTACACCGACGTGTGGGCCAGCATGGGCCAGGAATCCGAGGCGATTGAACGGCGTGCGCGCTTCCAGCCTTACCAGGTGAACGAAGAACTGATGGCGCAAGCCGAAAAGGACGCAGTCTTCATGCACTGCCTTCCGGCGAAGCGTAACCAGGAGACTACGGACGCCGTGATGGAATCCCCGCAGGCGGTCGTCTTCGACCAGGCGGAGAATCGTCTACACGCACAGAAAGCTCTCCTGTTGATGCTCCTGGCCTGATTCGCGGGCCGGGATAACGATAGAAAGGACCCGAACAGCGCATTGACTCGCGTTCATGCGCGGCCAGTACGATAAGACCATGCCCATGCCCAAACCCAAAAAAGTTGCACTCGCCTATTCCGGCGGTCTGGACACCTCGATCATCATTCCATGGCTTAGAGAGAATTACGGCTGCGAGATCGTCGCCGTGTGCGGCGACATCGGTCAGGGCGGAGACGAATTGACCGGACTCGAAGAGAAGGCTCGTAAAACCGGGGCTTCCGAGATTCACGTGGAAGACATGCGCGAGGAGTTCGTCTCCCAGTACCTGTGGAAACTGGTGCGTGCAGGCGGCATCTACGAGCACAAGTACCTGCTCGGAACCTCGATCGCACGGCCGCTGCTGGCGAAGCGCCAGGTAGAGGTCGCGCTAAGGACCGGATGCGATGGACTGGCGCATGGATGCACGGGCAAAGGCAACGACCAGGTTCGCTTCGAGTTGACGTACAAGGCGCTGGCGCCGCAACTGCAGGTGATTGCGCCGTGGCGCGAGTGGGACATCGTTTCGCGCGAAGACGCCATCGAATACGCGAAGAAGCATAACGTACCGATCTCGCAAACCACGACCAAGATCTACAGCCGCGACCGCAACATCTGGCACATCTCGCACGAAGGCGGCGCGCTCGAGGATCCGGCGAACGCGGCGCCGGACGAGATCTGGATGCTGACCCGCAGCCCGAAGGATGCCCCCGATAAGCCGGCCGATGTGACGATCGGTTTCGAAGAAGGCGTTCCGGTATCGGTGAACGGCGAGCGGAAGTCGTCGGCCGTCGCGCTGCTGGAACAACTGAACCAGATCGGCGGCGAAAACGGTATCGGGCGTATCGATCTGGTGGAAAACCGGTTCGTCGGTATGAAGTCCCGCGGATGTTACGAGACGCCGGGCGGGACGCTGATCATGGCGGCGCACCGGGAACTCGAAGCCCTGACGCTCGACAAGAACACTTTGCACTACAAGCAGAAGCTGGCGCTCGACTATGCCGAACTCGTTTATAACGGCCTGTGGTTCACGCCGCTGCGCGAGGCGCTCGATCCGTTCTTCGAAGTGACGAGCCGCAATACGACCGGCGAGGTGACGCTGCGGCTGTACAAGGGCAACGTCGAGCCGGTGAGCCGGAAATCGCCGTATTCGCTCTATTCGCTGAATATCGCGAGCTTCACGATGGGCGCCGAGTACGATCAAAAAGACGCGCTCGGGTTCATCAACCTGATCGGTCTGCCGATCAAGATGCGAGCCGCGGTGACGAAGGCCGGGAAGTAGACGGTGTCGATGAAATTATGGGGAGGCCGCTTTGAGGGCGGCCCCTCCGAAGCGTTCAAACGATTCTCGTGGTCGCTCGATTTCGACCGGCGCTTTCTGGAGGCAGATGTCCGCGGGTCGCAGGCCTTTGCACGGGAACTCGCGCGCGTGCGTATTTTGTCGGAATCCGAGCGCGACGCGTTAATCGCCGCCTTCGACGCGATCCTAGCCGATTCACACGAGGCGGCTTTCTTCGAAGGCGCGGATGACGAAGACATTCACACGCTCGTCATTCGCAAACTGAAGGAGCGCACGGGGGGGCTCGCCGACAAGATCCACACCGGACGCAGCCGCAACGAACAGGTGTCGCTCGATGCGCGGCTCTGGCTGCGGGGAGAGATTGACGCTACGCTTGTGCGTCTCACCGGGTTGGCCGAGGCACTGATCCAGATTGCGAAGCGATACGCGGACGCGATCATCCCTGGCTATACGCACACCCGGCGCGCGCAGCCCGTCCTGTGGCCGCACTACATCCTCGCGTATTTCGAGATGCTGGCCCGCGACCGGGAACGCTTGCTCGAAGCCCGGCGGCGCGTTAATGTGTTTCCGCTCGGGTCCGGTGCGCTCGCCGGCAGCGGATTTCCTTTTGACCGGGATGCGATGGCTCGCGACCTCGGCTTCGACGGGATCACCGCCAACAGCATGGACGTCTCGGCCGATCGGGACTACGCAATGGACTTCCTCTATGCGGCGTCGATGCTTCTGCTGCACCTGAGCCGCCTGGCGGAAGACTGGATTTTGTATTCGGGCGAAGAATATCGGTGGATGGAACTCGGCGACGGCGTCACCAGCGGCTCGAGCCTCATGCCGCAGAAGAAGAATCCGGATTCGCTCGAACTGGTGCGCGGCAAAGCGGGCCGTGTCTTCGGCAGTTTGACTTCGCTCTTTATCACGGTGAAAGGCACACCCACGACGTACAACCGGGACTTCCAGGATTGCTGGCAGCCGCTGTTCGACGCGGTGGACCAGCTACACGGTTCGCTGGATATGACGACCGCGGTGGTCGAAACAGCGACGCTGCACCCAGCGGTTCCCGCCCAGGCGGCGGAAGAGAGTTGGGTGATCGCGACCGATCTGGCCGAGGCACTGGCGCGTTCGGGCACACCGTTCCACCAGGCACATCAGATCGCCGGCAAGTTGGTGCTCGCGAGCGTTCAGGCGAACAAGAAACCCGCCGATTGGACGGCCGACGAACTGACCGCCTTCTCGCCCGAGTTCTCGGCTGATATGATTCGACTGTTTCGCCCGGCGGAAGGAATGAAGAGCCGCGAGATTGCGGGCGGCACAGGCCCGCAGGTTGTGGCGGAGGCATTACGCTCGGCCGCGAAGCAGGTGACGGAGTGGCGCTCGTGAATAAGAGCTACCGGCAAGGCCAGATCGTCAAACTCATTCGCAGCCAGGCGGTTTCTACTCAGGAAGAACTGGCGGCGGAACTCAAAAAGGTTGGCATTCACGCGACCCAGGTAACTTTGTCGCGCGACATCCGCGAACTCGGCCTGGTGAAGACGCCCGACGGTTATCGCCAGATCGCTCCACAGTCCACTGGACCTGATTTTTCGACGATCATCGCCGAGTTTCTCCAAGACGTTCGCGTGGCACAGAACTTACTGGTTCTGAAAACGCCGCCGGCGCACGCCAGTACCCTCGCGGTGGCACTCGACCAGGAAGAATGGCCGGAGGTTGTGGGAACGATCGCCGGGGACGATACGGTGCTGGTAATCGCACCCGATGCGGAGACTGCACGTTCGCTGCAAGGTAAGTTACTGGGTTACTTAGGCGAGTAGTTACGGAGCTTCTGCGAGTTCCTCGAACAATAACTCCGTAGTAATTGCGATTGACTTATACAGCGACAGATACACGGGACACTTTTCAGCAAAGAATCCGTGAACGCGCTCGGCCGTGGCGCGGTCGCCGTCCATCGCCTTCAGTTTCAGCTTCACGTGAATCCGGCGGATCACGAGAACACCGCCTTCGAGTTCTACTTCGCCTATCGCTTCGGATTCCAGACGTCCCTCCGAAGCAGAAACTTGACGCGCCTCCAGCGCGCCTCCAAAGGTTCCCGTCAGTCAACCAGCGGCGGACGCTACGACGTAGTCGAGCGTCGTTGCGTGTTCCTCGAACCGCCCCGGAGGCAGCTTGTAGTGTTCGGCGACAGCGCCGTGCGCGCCGAAGATCACCGGCTCGCTTTCCGCGGGAAGATAGGCCCGGCGAATCGGGCCTCTGAGTCTCTCGATCCGCACTCCCGACCGGTAGACGACATTACTCATTGCTCACCTCCCGAGCTAACGCTCACTATCCAGCATTCTCATCTGCGATTCGTCGTAGCGTGTGCCCGCAACCCGATCGGGGTGGAAATTGGCTTCGAGCCGATCAATTTCATCGCGCGAGAGGCGAACCTCGAGCGACGCCAATGCGTCACGTAGTTGAGTGCGGGTGCGAGCGCCGATGACGGGAACGATGTCCTCGCCCTTGCTGAGCGCCCACGCGATGGCCAGTTGCGCAGGCTTAATCCCTTTCTCAGCGGCGAGGCTCTCCAGTGCCGCGACGAGTTCGCGGTTGCGGTCGTAGTTGTCGCCCTTGAATCGCGGTAGATGCGCGCGGAAGTCGTTCTGTGCCGCTGGACGCGAACCGGTCAACAGGCCGCGCGACAATACGCCGTACGCCGTGACCGCGATCCGGAGTTCACGCAACGCAGGCAATATACGCGACTCGATGCCGCGACTCACCAACGAGTACTCGAGTTGTGCGTCGCACATGGGGTGAACGGCTTGCGCGCGGCGGATCGTCTCCACTCCAGCCTCGGACAAACCGGCGTATCGAACATAGCCTTGCTTGATGAGATCGGCGATAGCGCCGACGGTGTCCTCGATCGGAACCGAGGGATCGACGCGCGCGAGGCGATAGATATCGATGTGGTCAGTCCTTAATCGCTGAAGGGTGTAGGCGAGGAAGTTCTTCACCGCGGCGGGGCGTCCGTCGATTCCGATGAACGCGCCTGCCGGACTTCGCATGGCACCGAACTTCACCGAGAGCAGCACCTGGTTCCTCCAGCCCTCGAGCGCTCGGCCGATGAGCATTTCGTTGTGGCCCATGCCGTAGAAATCTCCGGTATCGACCAGGCTGATACCGGAGTCGATGGCGGCATGAATAGTAGCAATGCTCTCGTTTTCGTCGCTCGGCCCGTACATGCCGGACATTCCCATGCAGCCGAGTGATATAGCCGATACTTGGGGACCGGCTGCGCCCAGCTGCCTGACCGGTAAGCGATTCTGAGACATTAGAACCAGAATAGACCGATGCCGACCCACAACGAACCGCCCGCCCCCGCGAACGCTTTCGAATTGCCGATTCAGGTTTCGCCGGCCGATATCGACGAGCAAGGGCACGTCAACAACGTCACCTATGTGCGTTGGGTGCAGGATGTCGCGGTGGCCCATTGGAGGAGCGCGGCGCCGGCTGAGGACCAGGCGAAAATAACCTGGATCGTACTCCGCCACGAAATCGACTATCGCCAACCGGGGCTCGCCGGTGATGAGGTGATCGCGCGCACCTGGGTCGGTAATGCGACGCGCCTGCGGTTCGAGCGTCACACCGAGATCGTGCGCACACGAGATGGCGCGTTGTTGGCCAAAGCCAAGACGCTGTGGTGCCCGATCGATCGCGCCAGCGGGAGGGCGGCGTCGGTCAGTCCCGGAGTCCGCGCCGGCTTCTCGGCCTTGCCCACACTCCCTTAGCGCGTTGAAACAGCACGTTGCGGCCGGGATCCGCCGCCACGCTGCCACCATCATCGAATTCGGTTTCGCGGATGGATGACGCGGCTTGCCTGAACAGCCATTACAAACATGGCCATCGATGTTCCAACGTGTTACCCTGATGCCGAATCGTTATGCTACAGCTCTCCACCGTCGAGATCATTCTGCTCAGCATTTTTATTCTCGTGTCGCTGGCGGTGTTCGGGATGCGCTTTGGACGAGTTATCAAGATCGTCCTGAAGGCGAAGCGCGAGCCTGGCTATCACATCCAACCCATCCCGCGGCGCGTACTCGATTTCGTGTGGGAAGTGATGCTGCAAGGTAAGGTCATCCGGCAGCGGCCGCTTCCCGGACTAGCCCATGCATTCGTATTTTGGGGGTTCTGCGCATTCGCGCTGGTAACTCTTAACCACTTCGCTTCCGGTTTCGGGCTTCCCTTCCTGTCGCGGACGGGCGCCTTCGGCCAGTTCTACTTCTGGTTCGCCGCCGCATTCGCGATCGCCGTTGCCGTCAGCATCACGGGGCTTTTTATCCGCCGATTTTTCGTTCGCCCGCGCTGGCTGGGCGAGAAGCTCTCGTATGAATCCGGCGTGATCGCGCTGCTGATTTTCATTCTGATGGTGACGTACTTGGGGACGTTCGCCGTCAGTGAGGAGAGCACCTCCGGACACGCCTTATGGTGGGCCCACTCACTCGCAATTCTTTTATTCCTGCCGCTGATTCCTCATACGAAGCACCTCCACCTGGTCCTCAGCCCGGTCACCATATTTCTCAAACGGCCGCAGTTCAGCCAGATTCCTCCGCTCGAGGGTGATGAAGATTTCGGCCTCGATACCGGAAAGGACCTGACGCAGGTGGTCGCGCTTCAGGCGTACTCGTGTGTGGAGTGCGGGCGGTGTACCGAACACTGCCCTGCGAACCTGACAGGAAAGATCCTGAACCCGAAAGACATCGCGCTGGGAATGCGCGGCTATTTGAACGAATACGGACCGGGCAACGAGCAGGAACTGATCGGAACGTACCTCTCCCAGGAAGCGGTGTTTCAATGCACCACCTGTGGGTCGTGCGAGTTTCAATGTCCGGTTGGCATACAACACCTTCCGATGATCATCGGACTGCGCCGCGGCTCGGTGAATACCGGGAAGTGGGAGGACGAGTACGGAACAAAACTGTTCCTGAATCTCGAACGCAACGGGAATTCGCTCGGATTTCCGTCTTCCGAACGCGACAAATTCATTCAAAGGCAGGGGCTTCCCATCTATGACGGCTCTCAGGAATACTGCCTGTGGATGGGCTGCATGGGGTCCTTCGACCCGCGCGGGCGCGAAATCGTCACATCGTTCGCCAAGGTGATGGATTATTTGGGCGTGTCATACGGCGTACTGAAGAAGGAAAAGTGCACGGGGGATCCCGCGCGGCGCATGGGGAACGACCTCGTATTTCAGACGCTGGCAGAGGCGAATCTCGAGACATTTCAACAAAACAAGGTGAAGAAGCTGGTGTCGATCTGCCCGCACTGCGTGCGCACAATCTCGACCGATTGGAAGGAGTTTGGCGAGGCGCCTCCGATCGAGCACCACAGCGAGTTCCTGGCGCGGCACGCCGCGCAGCTTCCAAAGAACGGCAGTTCCCACGAGAGCATCGTGTTCCACGATCCGTGCTATCTGGGACGCTATCGAGGGTCATACGAGCCACCCAGAGAAGTGGTCTCACGCTACGGAACGCTTGTTGAACCGGAACGGTCGCGCGAGCGAAGTTTCTGCTGCGGAGCGGGCGGCGGACTGGCCTTCATGGGTGAGGAGAAGGGCAAACGGGTCAGTGTGGAACGTGCCGAACAGTTGGTGGCCACCGGTGCCAAAGTGGTATCGGCGGCCTGCCCGTTCTGCAACACGATGTTCCGGGATGCGCTGGTCACCGTGTCTACTGAGCCACCCACGCTGCTTGATATTGCGCAGCTTGCCGCAGCGTCTATCGAATCGGCGGTAGCCGGACCGTCGAAAAACGAGACAACTAGCTCTTAATAACCGTTGTATATCTTAACGTTTTGCGGAGAATCGGCCATTTCAGCCCGAGGACCGGCTGTGGCGCTCGGATTGCAAATCGATTGATGTGTGAATCTCGGGGGAGGTTCCGCCTCATGTCCTTGGTCCAATTGCTGGTGGAGAAAGATGGTAAGGCCGCTGCCCTCAAAGCGTTGCTTGACCGCGAGGGCTTTGACGTAGTCCGCACGTCGGTTCCCGATTTCGAACGTAAGGGTGCTATCGTGGCGGACCGGCGGGCACTGGAGGAGTTCCCGGCTTTGCTGAACTATCCCGATCGTGTGATACCGATCGCGTCAAACGACTCCAAATTCCTTGCGATGTTGTGGCAGCACCGTATTCGATCGGTCGTTTTCGATACCGATCCGCCCGGAACGGTACTGCTGGCGATTCTCGGAAACGAAATCGGCAACGGTGTGAATCTCAGGCCGGAAAGACCCAAGCTGATAATTCTCGGGTCCCGCTAACCGCCCGTTCTGTCATGAACGTTTTTTGGCGGCTTAAGATCTGTACCTGAATAGGACCCATAGTTGTCCGGCATGAAGTCATGAATGCAGGGTTCGTGCTGGCCATCGTGGCAGTTGAATAGGACCCACAGTTATCCTGCATGAAGTCCGGCGATCCGATAATCGTGAGAGATTCGAACGGGTCCGAGGAAAAGCTCGTGCTTCGCGGCACGGATGTCCCATTCCAAACACTGCTCGACTATTGGGCTGCCGGCCGGCCGCTGGATCAGTTTCTCGCGGACTTCCCCTCCGTTCCGCGCGAGACGGCTGTCGCCGCTTGCGAACACGCACGCGCCCTGCTGGTCGGGTTTCTCATATAACCTTCGCTGCCACGCAGCGATCCTGTCAATTTCACCTTCAAGCGAGTCAGTAACGGCCTTGTAGCCGCCGCGTGAGTGTACAATCAGGCCTGGGCTCCGGCGGGGCAAAAGGAGCCGGCGCACCGCCGGAGGACGCTGGCCAATTCGCTAATCCGAAAGCAACCCGGGGGGAAATCAATGTCAAGCTGTGCTCGTGCTTTTTTGATTGGACTGGTGGCCGGTATGCGGTCCTTGACGGCTCCCGCCATCGTGAGTTGGGGCGCCCGTTCCGGGAGGCTGCGACTCGAGAAAACACCGCTTCATTTTCTTGGGCATCCGTCGGCGCCGTACATTGCCTCGGCGCTGGCTGTCGCTGAACTGATTGCAGACAAGAATCCGAAGGCCCCCAGCCGGAAAGCCCCTTTGGGATTCACAGCCCGCATCGTGACTGGCGCCCTCAGCGGCGCTGCCATCGGACTTGCTGAAGACTCGGCGGTTGAAGGGCTTCTCGCCGGTGTCGCGGGAGCGCTGGCGGGAACCCTGGGCGGCTACGAGTTGCGAACGCGTTTCACTGAAGCGAACGGCGGCAATGATCTGCCGGTGGCGCTTCTCGAGGATACCGTAGCGATCGGGGTCGGAAGCCTGATCGTGTGCGGGGTCGTGTAGGGGCTACTATGCCGGCACGCTACGACGCAATCGTTATCGGCACCGGGCAGGCCGGTCCTGGGCTCGCTTCCCGTCTGGCCTCAGCGGGGATGAAAGTCGCCATCATCGAGCGTAAGTTGTTCGGGGGCACCTGCGTAAACACCGGATGCATTCCCACCAAGACCTTGGTCGCGAGCGCCTACGCGGCCCACATGGCGCGGCGAGCCGGTGACTTCGGCGTCGATGTTCCCGTTGGTGTGTGCGTCGACATGAAACGCGTCAAGGCCCGCAAGGACTCGGTTGCGGGCAAGTCGCGAACCGGCGTCGAATCGTGGCTGCGCGGCATGGACAATTGCACGGTTTATACCGGGCACGCCCGGTTCGAATCGGCACACGACGTGAGCGTTGATTCCCAGACGCTCTCGGCCGAACGCGTCTTCATCAATGTGGGCGGCCGGGCCATCGTGCCGGACATGCCGGGCGTCAGCGAAATCGACTACCTCACCAACAGTTCGATGATGGAAGTCGATTTTCTGCCCGAGCACCTGATCGTCGTTGGCGGCAGCTACATCGGGCTGGAGTTCGGACAAATGTTCCGGCGCTTCGGAAGCGAGGTCACGATTATCGAAAAGGGACCTCGTCTGATCCAGCGGGAGGATGAAGACGTCTCCTCCGCCATTCGGGGGATTCTCGAGAACGAGGGGATCGCGATCCGGCTCAACGCGAATTGCATCAGCTTTACGAAGCGCGGCCAGGCGGTGGTGGCGCACGTCGATTGCACCCAGGCCGCACCCGAGGTGGCGGGCACTCACGTTTTGCTGGCCGTCGGCCGTCGTCCGAATACAGACGATCTCGGTCTCGATAAGGCGGGCGTCCAAGTCGATAAGCGGGGCTATATCCTGACCGACGATCAGTTGTGCACTAGTGTACCCGGGATCTGGGCGCTCGGGGATTGCAACGGTAAGGGTGCGTTCACCCACACCTCCTACAACGACTTTGAGATCGTCGCCGCAAATCTTCTCGACAACGATCCGAGGCGAGTCAGCGATCGGATCACTGCGTACGCGCTGTATATCGATCCACCGCTCGGGCGCGCGGGTATGACCGAGGCTGAAGTGCGGGCGTCGGGGCGCCGTGCGCTGATCGGAAGACGGGAGATGACCCGGGTCGGGCGCGCGGTCGAGAAGGGCGAAACGCAAGGGTTCATGAAGATCGTCGTCGACGCAGATTCGCGCGAGATCCTGGGCGCGTCGATTCTGGGGACAGGCGGCGACGAGGTGATCCATTCCATCCTCGATGTCATGTACGCGAAAGGGCCGTACTCCGTCATTCAGCGGGCCATGCACATTCATCCGACCGTGTCGGAGTTGATCCCGACGATGCTCGGCGAACTACAGCCCCTGGGAGGTGACAGCGCGGCAGTCGGCCGCGACTGACGATTTCCATGATGCCCGCGAGTAGGCGCGATTCCGAGTGGCGACCGGTTGTCGAATCGGAACGATTTACGGTTCTCGATCTCGTCCGGGGTCTCGCTCTATTCGGTGTTCTGCTGGTCAACCTGCTGTACTTTTTTCGGGTTTCGCTGTTTGACCACATTCTTCGGTTTCACAGCCATCCTGGATTACTGAATCATGCGGTTGATTACGTCGTGGCGGAGTTGATCGAGTTCAAAGCGTTCGATCTGTTCTCGCTGACGTTTGGAATCGGCATCGGTATACAGGCCGAGCGAGCGATGCGGAACGGCGTGGGTGCCGAACTGTTCCTTCTGCGGCGGCTATCGATTCTGTTGGCCTTTGGTCTAGCGCATCTGCTGCTCATCTCGAATGTCGATATTCTTTGCCTTTACGCCGTGTGCGGCCTCCTGCTGATACCGCTGCTGCGATTGCCGGCGGCGGTGCTGGCAATCGTCGGCATCGCGGCGATTTATTTACCCCCGGTCGTTTCGATCGGTCCTCCGTTCCCGCCCGAGGCCGCTTTGCGCGCCCACATAGCTGCCGCGAACCGGATTTACAGCGGCGGGAGTACGCTGGCCATTATCGAATTCCGCTGGCACGAAACCGCGACGTTAATCCTTCCTCTGCTCGTGCTTACAGCGCAACGAGTATTCGGGTTGATGCTCGTTGGAGTGGCCATGTGGCGCTCCGGGATTATCCGCGAGCCCGGGCGTCACCGGGTTCTACTTCGCTTCGTTTGCGCCGCAGCGGCGGTTGTCGGGCTGGTGAATACGACGGTTGAAGTCGTGGAACAATCCGGCGGCGACCGCGTCGCGATCTGGCCGGTGTTTCAGGCGCTCGGTTCGCATGTGCCGCTCGCGTTCGCCTACGGCTCGGCGGCTTTGATCTGGCGCCGATCGCCTGCCTCGGCCAGGGTGATGGCTCCGTTTGCGGCGGCCGGTCGAATGACGCTCACGAACTACCTGGGCCAATCGATCGTGCTGGGAGCCGTGTTTTACGGCTACGGGTTCGGCCTGTTCGGACGGCTGGATCCGGCGGCGACGGCGGCCGGGGGCATCGTCTTCTACGCGTTGCAACTCGCCGTGAGCGCGTGGTGGCTGCGCCGGTACCGGTTCGGGCCATTCGAATGGCTGTGGCGTTCGCTGACGTATGGACGGAGTCAACCGATGCGAATCCGAAAGGTGTCTGACCTACACCTCGATCTAGCCTCCTGAGATTTTTCCGAGAAGTTCTGAATTGCCACTGAAAGTATCCTAAATTCCACAAGTTGCGCCGATATGCGCATTAGGACATCACACCTGCGGTGTATTACGCGGGCTAACTATGAAGTTCAGAGCGTCCATCATCAGCGCCGCCCTGACAGTGGCGGTTCAACTCGTCTCGATCGGGTGCGGGAACAGTGCAGGCCCCAGCAACTCATCGATGCTGACGGTGGCCGAGGTCCGGAAGCTCTGCACATTGCGGAAATCCTACGAACCGGTGCGCTTTCAAGGGGTCGTCACGCTGGTCGATCCTCTGTACGAGCTAGTGACCGTACAGGATCAGACGGGTGGGATTCGAGTTCGCCCGAGTCTGGCTGCCGAACTCTCACTGGTGGGTCAAGCGGTAGAGGTATCGGGCACTCCGGCGTTTGGCGCAGGTGTGGAATCGGTAAGCGATGCATCCGTCCGGATACTCGGCGCCGCTAACATGCCGGCAGCCGCCGTTCTGTCGCCGGAGGATCTTCAGTCAGACGGTTTTGATAGCACCCTGGTGACAGTGACGGGCATCGTGGATACAGAACGGATTGAGGCGACGGGTCAGTTGCAGCTCCAGTTGCAGGCCGGCGCGCACCGGATCTCCACGAGAATCCTCGACGACCGCGCACGCCGGGTTGAGCGGTTGATCGATTCAGAGGTACGCATCACGGGCATCGCTGGTACGAGTCTGGATGTAGATGGAAACGTCACTGCGTTTACCCTCGTCGCGCCGGACCTCAGCTCTATCCAGTTGGTGAAGGAAGCGGCGGACCCCAGTTCGCTGCCCAAGCGTCGCGTTGCAGATATTCTTCGCGGAGCGGCTCCGGCGCACCGGGTGCGGCTCGAAGGGGCAATCCGGCCGTTTCCAGGCGGATCGGACCTCATATTTAGCGACGGAAGCGGCACTCTGGCCGTCCGCGGCGCCACGGACAACGTCCCGCTCGCCGGGCAAGACGTCGATCTGGTCGGTTTCCTGCGCACCGAAGGCGACGCCCTCCTGCTCGACGATGCCTTGCCGGTGCAGGCGCCCCGGAGCTTGGGTGACAAGTCATCGATAAAGCATACAAGCCGCGTGCGGGTGACAACCGTTGCAGACATCCGAAAGTTGCGACCGGAAGAGGCGGGACGCGAAATCCCGGTAGCTCTCGAAGGAGTGATCACCTTCCATGATCCGACGCGCCAGACCCTGTTCTTCCGCGACGCGACCGGAAGCATCTACGTCATGACGCACAGTCTCCCGACGCCTCTCGACGTGCGTGCGGGCGACCGCGGCGTCCTGACCGGCGTCACAGGTCCGGGCGACTTTGCGCCGGTGGTGGACAAACCGCAGTTCCGCGTCCTCGGACATTCCCAGCTGCCGCCTCCGATCAGCATATCCACGGAAGAAATTTTCCTTGGGCGGGCGGATAGCCAATGGGTTGAACTCGAGGGAATTATCCGCGGCGCCGGCACAGAAGAGAAGCGCCGCACTGTACGTCTGGCGTGGGGAGCGCACGAATTCACCGCGAACGTAGCGACAGCCGATCCGCTGCCTCCAGAGTGGATCGATGCACGGGTTCGTGTACGGGGTGCTTGTGGAACCCTGTTCAACGCAAAGCGCCAGTTACTTGGAATCCAACTCTTCGTGCCCGGGTACGATCAATTCACAATTATCGAATCCTCGACCGCGAACGCGTTCGCTACGCCGGTGCGATCCAGCAACACGCTCCTGCAGTTCTCCCTCGGCGAAACGAGCGGGCACCGCATCCACCTTCGCGGTACGGTAACCGCCACTCATCCGCGGGGTCCGACGTGGATCCGGGACGCGGGCGGCGCAGTGATGATTCGAGATCACAGGGATGTACTTCTGGCCCCCGGCGACCGCGTCGATGTCGCGGGTTTCCCGGCTCCCGGAGCCTTCTCGCCCGTGGTGCACAGCGCTGAAATCCGTAAAATCGGTACGGGCCCGCCGCTTTCGCCGGTCCGCATCACCACCGATGACGCGTTGTCGGGCCACAGGGATGCCCAACTGGTTCAGTTGGACGCGCGTGTGCTCGAGCAGTACAGCGGCGGTAGCGAACGGATGCTGCTGATGCAAACGGGCCGGTTAATGTTCCAGGCGCGCGGGCCGGCGAGCCTTCCTTACTTCGAGAACGGAACAGTGCTGCGTCTCACCGGCATTTGTTCGGTGAACGCGCAACGCATCCGCGGGATGATAGTTCCCCGTTCGTTCCAGATGTTTTTGCGTTCTCCGGCCGACGCCGCCGTTGTCCGCGGTGCGCCTTGGCTCACAGGCCAGCGCGCCTACCGCGCACTGGCGCTACTGCTGCTCGTGGCCGGCATCGTAATGGTGTGGGTCGTCGTGCTGCGCCGTCGCGTCCGATCACAAACTCGCATCATCGAGCAGAAACTCGACGAGGTGGAAGCGCTCAAAGAGGCGGCCGAAGCCGCGAGCCGCGCCAAAAGCGAGTTCCTCGCCAACATGAGTCACGAAATCCGGACCCCGATGAATGGCGTGCTCGGGATGACGGAAATCCTGCTCGATAGCGCGCTGACGGTGGAGCAGCGATCGGACCTGACGACAGTCCGCAGTTCCGCCGAAGCGTTGCTCACCGTCATCAACGATATCCTCGATTTCTCGAAGATCGAGGCCGGCAAGCTCGATCTCGACCCGATCGAATTCGAGCTGGCGGATAGCGTCGAGGAGAGCATACGAACGCTCGCATTAAAGGCAGACGAGAAAGGCATCGAACTGGTCTGTTCGATCGGTGCGGATGTGCCGGAGGTCGTCGTTGGCGATCCAACCCGGCTCCGGCAGGTTACCGTAAACCTGGTCGCAAATGCAGTGAAGTTCACAGAGCGCGGGGAGGTAGCCGTAGAAGTGAATGTCGAGTCGATGGACGAGAGCAGCATCGTTCTGCACACGCTGGTCCGCGACACGGGAATTGGAATCCCGCGCGAAAAGCAGAAGCTGGTGTTCGCTGCGTTCACGCAAGCCGATACTTCGGCCACACGACGATACGGCGGAACCGGGCTGGGATTGAGCATCTCGTCGAGGCTGGTTGAACTGATGGGCGGCCGCATCTGGGTGGAGAGCGAGCCTGGAAAGGGAAGCTGTTTTCACTTCACGGCGCGATTCGGAATCGGGACGCGGCGGCCGGGCTCCGCTCCCGGCTATCGCTCTCTGACCGGCATCGACCTCCTGATTGTCGACGATAATGCGACAAACCGGCGAGTGCTCGGCAATAACGCGATCCGCTGGGGGATGCGACCGTCGTTTGCCAGTTGCGGAAGCGACGCACTCGAAATGATGGCGGCAGCGGCGAAGACCGGCAGTCCATTCCCGCTGGTCCTGTGCGATGTTCACATGCCAGAGATGGATGGATTCACGCTCGCCGAGCGCGTCCTGGAGAACCCAGCACTGGCCTCCACGCGGATCGTTCTGTTGACGTCCAGCGGCCAGCGTGGGGATGCGGCGCGCTGCCGGGGGCTAGGCGTGTCGAGCTACCTCACAAAACCGGTCAAACAGGCGGATCTGCACGCGGCCATCTCCGCGACGCTGGCCGAAGAGCCCTCGCAGGTGGAACTCAGCGCCCCGATAACTCGCCACTCTCTGCGCGAGCGCCGGCCTGGGGGCCGCATCCTGGTGGCCGAAGACAACCCCGTCAATCAGCTTGTCGCCAAGCGGCTGATCGAGCAACAGGGCTTCGCTGTAGACGTCGTGAACAATGGTCGCGAAGCAATGGAAGCGATCGAACAGGGCGCCTACTCCATCGTTCTGATGGATGTGCAGATGCCGGAGATGGACGGACTCGAAGCCAGCACGCTGATCCGGCAACGAGAGCAAGCGAGTGGTAAACACCAGACAATCATCGCTATGACCGCTCACGCGATGAAGGGCGACCGGGAACGATGTCTCGCCGCCGGAATGGACGGATATCTCTCGAAACCCATTCAACCCGCGGAGCTATCAGATCTGCTGGGATCGATCAATACCATCGAGCCGCCGCTGAGCACGGAACCCGCTTGATCGGCGGTGTTACGAAGCGGCCGACACCTCCGAGGTCAGCTTGTCGAAGAAGCGCTTGATCATCATCCTCGAGGTGGTGTCCATTAATCGCTGGCCGACACTCGCGATCGTGCCTCCAACGTGCACGTCTCCCTCGTAGTGAACCTGCGTCCCGGCCCCGTTGGGCACCAGTTTCAGCAGCCCCTCGCCCTTCATGAACCCGATCTTTCCCTTCCCTTCGACGATCAGCTTGAAGCTGCCCGGAGGATTCTGATCCGCCAGGCGTACCTGGCCGTCGAACAGGCCGGAGATGCTCGCGATCAGCATCTTCATTTTCATGTCGTAGGTGTCTTCGGCGATCTTCTCGAGACGATCGCAGCCGGGCATGCAGCGCGCCAGGATTAGCGGATCCTGTAGCACGGCATAGGCGCGCTGCTGCTCGACCGGCAGCGTGTGCATGCCCGCGATTTTCACTGAGCCCTCGAAATGGCCACCGCCAGCGCACGCATCGTGTAAACGCGGGCGAGGTGCTTGCGGTAATCGGACGAGGCGTGAATATCCGTGTTGGCGTCGATTCCTTCAGTCACCAACGCAGACGCCTGCTGGATTTCCGAGGCGGATCCGGAGGTTCCTTCGAGCGCCTGTTCCACGTTCCGCGCGCGAAACGCTTTCGGCCCCAGACCGGTAATTCCAACGCGTACGTTCGCGAGTTTCCCGCCGCTCTTTCGCAAGCGAACTGCGATGCCGACCACCGCATATCCGGAAGCAGGCTGCACCATTTTTTGATAGGTGAACCCGGCCCCGGCGTGCTCCACCGGCACCACCACCTCACGCACCATTTCGCCCGGTTCGAGCGCGGTGGTAAACGTATCGATGATGAACTCCTCGAACGACACGGTGCGCGCGCCCGAGGGTCCGGCAAGCACGACGTTCGCTTCCAAGGCGAAGAGGGCCGCCGGATAATCCGCAGCCGGATCGGCATGAGCCACGCTGCCACCGATGGTGCCGCGATTCCGCACCTGCGGGTCGCCGATATGCGCCGCGGCTTCGGCCACGAGACCACAGCGCGAGCGAAGCAATGCCGAACTCTCCACCTGGTAATGAGTAGTTGTCGCGCCGACGTGTATAACGCCGTCGCCTTCGCGAATATAGTTCAGTTCCGGTATGCGCGAAACGTCGACTAGCCGGTCGGGCGCGGCCAGGCGAAGCTTCATCAGCGGAATGAGACTCATACCGCCCGCGAGCAGTTTTGAAGTCCCGTCAGCCACCAGGCTGAGGGCTTCATCGAGCGTCTTCGGCCGGACGTAATCGAAGTCCTGGGCGATCATGCGTTAGCTCCTTGCTGAATGAGATTCCAGATGCGTTCGGCGGTCATCGGCATATCGATGTGGCGGACGCCGAGCGGGCTGAGCGCGTCCACGACAGAGTTCACGAGTGCCGGTGACGCTCCGATCGTGCCCGCTTCGCCGACGCCTTTGACACCCAACGGATTCACGGGCGAAGGCGTGATGGTGTGCTCGGTCTCGATCCACGGCACCTGTGTCGCTTTGGGGATCGCATAATCCATGAACTCCCCGGAGATGAGTTGTCCGTCTTCGTCGTAGACGGCGCGTTCGAACAGCGCCTGCCCCAAGCCCTGAACTACTCCGCCGTGTACCTGTCCGGCGACGATCAGCGGATTGATGATGTTGCCGCAGTCGTCCACGGCCACGTAGCGCTTCACCTCCACTGTTCCGGTCTCCCGGTCCACTTCGGTTACAGCGACGTGCGCGCCGAAAGGAAATGCGAAATTCGAAGGCTCCCAAAAGCGGGTGGAAACCAGGCCGGGTTCGGTATTGGCGGGAAGTTTCATGGCGCGGTAGGAAGCTCCCGCAATCTGCGCGAGCGTCACGGTTTTGCCCGTTTTATTGCAGATGCAGACGCCGCTGTCGAAGGTGACATCCTCCGATTCGAGCAGCATGGCGCCGAAACGCTTGATCTTGGCCTTCAGGTCCTGCAAGGCGAAATACACGGCGGTGCCGCCCACGGCCGTTGCGCGGCTGCCGAAGGTTCCGATGCCGTACTGGACGATCGCCGTGTCACCGTGCAGCACGACGATGTTGTCGATATCGACTCCGAGTTCATCGGCGGTGATCTGCGCAAACGTGGTCTCTTCTCCTTGACCGTGCGGCGAAGTGCCAGTCATCACGGTAACCGCCCCGGTGGGTTCGATCTTAACCGTTGCGCTTTCCCAGCCTCCCGCCGGTGTTGCGGGCGAGGGGCCGAACGCGCAGATTTCGCCGTACGTCGAGATGCCGATGCCCATCAGACGGCCTGCTTCGCGCGCCTTCTGCTGCTCGGCGCGGAGGTTGCGGTAGTCGATGATCTCGAGCGCCTTCTCGAGCGGCGCCGCGTAGTTGCCGCTGTCGTAGGTGAGTCCGGTCGCCGTGGCAAATGGGAACTGATCGTTGCCCACAAAGTTCTTCAGCCGGATCTCCGCTGGATCCATCTTCAACTCGGCGGCCAGAATATCCACCATGCGCTCGATCGCATGCGTCGCCTCGGGCCGCCCGGCGCCACGGTACGCGTCGGTAGGAACGCAGTTGGTGAAGACTCCGATAATGTCCGCGTGGATGTTCGGGAATTTGTAGAGCCCCGGCATCATCAGCACCGAAAGCGTGGGAATCGCCGGAGTCAGAAGTTGATGATAGGCGCCGAGGTCCTGGATGAGCTTGAGTTTCATCCCCAGGATCGTGCCATCGCGCTTCGCTGCGAGTTCGCAGTAATCGACGTGCCCGCGTCCATGAATCGTGCACGTGAAGTTCTCGCGCCGCGATTCGATCCACTTTACGGGTTTGCCGATTCTCATCGCGATGAACGCCATCAAGGCCTCTTCGGCGTAAACGTTCAGCTTGCAGCCGAAGCCGCCGCCGACCTCCGGCGCGACCACGCGCAGTTTGTGCTCCGGAATCCCGAGCACCAGCGCCAGCAGTGTCCTCAGCAGATGCGGGATCTGCGTTGACGTGTAGACGGTCAGCGATTTATCGCCGCTCTTCCAGTCGGCCACAACGCCGCGAGTCTCCATGGGGCTCGGGATCAAGCGCTGGCTGACGATACGTTCCTTCACGACGACATCGGCCTCGGCAAACGCCTTGTCCACGTCGCCGCCTTTTTGATTGAAGGTGAAGGCGATGTTGTCAGGCCATTCGGGATGAACCGCCGGAGCGCCGCTCTCGAGCGCCTTTTCGGGATCCGCCACGGCGGGCAGCGGTTCGTAATCGATCTCCACCAGATCGGCGGCATCGCGCGCGATGTATCGGTCCGTCGCGACTACCACCGCGACGGGATGACCGACAAAATAGGTTCGGTCTACGGCCAGAATGTGGTGATGCGGAACGCGCAACCCCGGCAGCGATGCTCCGCACGGAACGGGCCCGACGTCCTTGGTATCCGTCCCGGTGAACACGGCAACGACACCGGGACGTTCCAGCGCCAGTTGCGCGTCGATCCCGCGGATGCGAGCGGCGGCATACGGACTCCGAACGATGCAAGCGTGATGCATGCCCGGCATCTGGATGTCGTCGACGTACGTCGCGGTTCCGGTGATCAGCCGAGGATCTTCGCGGCGCCGGATCTTCTTGCCCACCAGCGTCTCGGTTTTCGTGATAGTCGTCGCCATGCGTTACGCCCCCATCTTTGCCGCCGCGGCCTTCACGGCGTTGACGATGTGCTGATAACCGGTGCAACGGCAGAGATTCCCTTCGATGCCGTGCCGGATCTCTTCTTCGCTCGGGTTCGGATTGCGGTCGAGCAGTTGTTTGGAAGCGATGATCATGCCGGGGGTACAATAGCCGCACTGTAGCCCGTGTTCGTTCCAGAACGCTTCCTGGACGGGGTGCAGGTTTCCATTCGCCGCCAGACCTTCAATGGTCAGAATGTTCGATCCGTCCGCCTGTACCGCGAACATCGTGCAGCTTTTGACGGCTTGCCCATCCACCATGACGGTGCAGGCGCCGCAGAGTGACGTCTCGCAACCGATATGGGAACCGGTGAGACCGACGACCTCCCGTAGGTAATGGATAAACAGCAGCCGCGGTTCGACTTCATGTGAATAGCGTTTGCCGTTGATGGTGACACTGACAGGTTGTTTCATACGCGCAAACCTCGTGAACGCCGTACATGGGTGTGGCGGGTACCGTATGCAAGCCCAGAACGGCAAATTATGCCCAGCGGGAATTGAAGATAGCACAGATTCGAGGTGTGGCGTGCGAAGTGTTTCAAAAGCGGTTCCGGGAACGCAGAAGACGCTTGTTTCGCGGTCAAGTCTGGACCATAATAGATGTAACTTACACTTACACCGCGAGGTGGGTTATCGAAATCTAGTATTTTGAGATCCGTTAATCTCTTTGATAATGGAGGGTGATCCTGACAGACCTCGAGTTGGTGGAAAAAATGACGGGCGCCTCGGTGCCCCGCACCGCAATCAGTGCGCCGGATATTCTGAACGAGGCGTACAGCTACGAACGGCCGAGTTCGTTTTCGCGGGGGTTGCGAATCGAACTCGGTAACATCGTCGTCCTTCTGATCTCCGGCACCGCCAGTATTGACGAGCGCGGAGTATCCATACATATCGGCGATTTCCGTGCGCAGTGCCGGCGTACGTTCCTGAACATCACCCGGCTGCTCGAATCGGAAGGCGCGAGTTGGAAAGATATCGTCCGGACGACCTGCTATTTGCGCGATATCGACCGCGACTACGCTGCCTTCAATGAAGAGCGGACCGCGTTTTACCAGGAGCAGGAACTCAATCCCCTGCCCGCCTCGACAGGGATTCAGGCTCACCTGTGCCGCCCCGAGTTGCTGGTCGAGATCGAGGCGATCGCGATGTTTCGACAGCGGTGACGGGAGTGGGCCGCTTCAGCCCGGTTCTCCTGATTCTCACGCTATTCGTCGCGGCTGGTGCGGAGGTGAGTGCGTCAAAACAGCCCTCCTACCGGATCGTCTTTACGGAGGTGGGCCCCGGTCAAGGTGTCGACGAGGGCGGGCGCATAGTCCTGCTCTCCCCGGATGGGAGTACGCGGGTGCTCACTCCACAGTTCGCCGCCGCGGCCGATCCGTCCGTTTCGTTCGACGGGAAGCGGATTGTCTTCGCTGCGAAGACGACACCTCGCGGCCACTGGAACGTTTACGACATGCAGGCGGACGGCTCCGGCGTCCGGCAAATCACTCGAGATCGCGGAAACTGTCGGAAACCGTCCTATCAATCCGCGATCTTCTACCTGAACGACGCTACCCCTTCCTATCAGGTCACGTTTCAGACCGATGCGGCAGGCGAATTCGACGAGCGTACCGGACAGATTGCCACGCATCTCTATTCGGTCCGTCCCGACGGTTCCGGCACCCGGCGCCTCACCTATCCGCTGGCGAGTAGCGTCGGCCCGTTTCAGATGCAGGATGGGCGGATTCTTTTTTCCGGTTGGCTCGGCCGCCGCCTGGACCTGTTCGCGATACATCTCGACGGCACCGACTACGCGGCCTTCTCCGGCTCTCAAGGAAAGCGTTTTAAACGCATGGCGTGCGTGACTCCGCAAGGTTTGGCGGCCTTCGTAGAGTCGGACCGCGACGAGCCTGATGGGTCCGGCAATGTTGCGACGCTCAGCCTTCGCCGCAACCTGCGTTCGTATCGCCCGGTCACCCAACCGAGTGCGGGGCTGTTCCACTCGCCATCGCCCCTGCCGGACGGGTCGGTTTTGGTCTCGAGAAGATCGCCCGCGACAGCAGGTCGCTATGCCATCTATCGCCTGGATCTCGAAACGGGCGGGCTCACGTTGATACACGGAGATGCTGCTACGAACGCAATTCAGGCGGTGGCTCTGGCTCCGCGTCAGATGCCCGATGGCCATTCTTCGGTGGTTGAAGACGACCAGAACTGGTCGAAGCTGTACTGCCTGAATGTATACGAAAGAGACTTGAAGACGAACTGGAAACCGGGACAGGCACGGCGTGTCCGGCTGATCGAGGGCGTACCGGGAGCGGTACGCGGCGCCGGGTTTAAGCGGCTGCTCGGATATGTGCAACTGGAGGACGACGGCTCCTTTCAGGCGCTCGTGCCGCCGAATACCCCGATACAGATCCAAGTACTCGACGCGAACGATGTCGCGCTTAGAACCAGCGCGTGGATCTGGACGAAGAACAAAGAGAATCGCGGCTGCATTGGATGTCATGAAGACGGGGAACGAACTCCGGAGAATGTCTTCGCGAAGGCTCTTGGCAGGCCCGCACCCGACCTGATGCTGCCACGTGCCCGGCGGCGCACGGTGAGTTTCGAACGCGATATGAAGCCGACTTTCCGGGCGAAGTGCTCGGGAGCTGGCTGCCATCCGAACGGCGCTGTCGAGGCGAGCCGGCGCGGCCGCATTTCTGCCGCGGTGCTCGGCCGTTCCGGCGTGAAGCGGATGCCGCCCGCGGCAGCGCCCGCGCTGACCGGCGACGAGCGTAGGGCGATTCTCGAATGGATCGATATGGGAGGTCAACCATGAAATGCCGGGTTGCCATAGCGGGCTTGGCCGTAGTGCTTCTGACGGCCGGGCAAGCGCCCGAACTTCCCACGTTCACCGATATCAGCAAGAGCGCCGGTATCACCTTCAGACACAGTTACGGCGACCACCACCTGGACAACATCGTGGAGGGCACCGGCGCCGGTGTGTGTTTTGTGGACTTCGACGGCGACGGCTGGATGGACCTGTACTTCGTCACCGGCACGTGGACCGGCAACGTCTCGAGCAACGAGGGTCGCGACCTCCGCGGCAAATTGTCGAACCGGCTGTACCGGAACAATGGAAGTGGCACGTTCACGGACGTCACCGAGCGCTCTCGTACGGGCGGCAACGGCGTGTTCAGTTCGGGTTGCTCCGCTGCGGATTACGACAACGACGGGCACGTGGACCTGTACGTTCTCAACTACGGACGAAATATTCTGTACCACAACAACGGTGACGGAACCTTCACCGATGTTTCGAAGAAGTCCGGCCTGGACGATCCGCGTTGGAGCCTTTCCGCCGTTTGGTTCGATAGCAACAACGACGGGCTGCTGGACGTCTTCGTCGCGAATTATCTGGTCTACGACGAGGGCCGGTTTCGGGATTTTTACGCGGCGCAGGGATATCCCGGACCGCTGAGCTACGATCCGGAGCCCTGTGCGCTTTATCGCAACAACGGCGATGGGACGTTTACGGACATCACGAAGGAAGCAGGCGTTTACAAAAAAGGCAGGGCGATGAGCGCAACGGCAGCGGACTTTCGCAACTCCGGCCTGCTCGACGTCTTCGTGACGAACGATGCCACGGAGAACGAATATTTCGAGAACCGCGGAGACGGCGCGTTCACCGAAAAGGCGATGGACTTCGGCATCGCGTACGGCGAGAACGGCCAGGGCGTTTCGTCGATGGGCCCGGTGGTCGGTGACGTGAACCGCGATGGATTGTTGGACGTCTTCGTTCCGAACCTGAACTACTGCATCCTGTTCGTACAAAGAATCCTCAAGGGCGGCCGACGCGACTTCTCCGACCGGACGGCAGCCACAGGCCTGTCGGTGGCGCTCGGGCAGTACGCGGGATGGGGCGCAGTGATGTTCGATTACGATAACGACGGCTGGCCGGACCTCTTCACGGCGCACGGCGACGCGCATCACGAATACGTTGAGGAGAACACGCTGATGCGTAACCGCGGCGATGGCAACTTCGAAGACGTCTCGGTGCAATCCGGCGAGCACTTCAAGCACAAATACGTCGGCCGGGGTGCTTCATGGGCCGATATCGACAACGACGGCGACGTCGATCTCGTGCTCGCAAACCTCAACGATCAAGCCATCCTCCTTCGCAACGACGGCGGCAACCAAGCGAATAACTGGCTCACGGTGGAAGCGAAGGTGAAGTTCCCGACGGGCTCGCGCGATGCGATCGGAGCACGGGTGACGGTCACAACCGGGAATCTGAAACAAGTAGAGGATCTGATGCCTTCGCGCGGCTATATGTCTCAGGGCGATCCCCGCCTGCACTTCGGCATGGGAAAAGCGCCTGCCGCCGATCTGGTGGAGATTCGGTGGCCCGACGGCGTTGTCGAAAAATTTCAGAACGTGAAAGCTGACCAGTTCCTGAAACTGGTGCACGAGGGAGTACGGCGATGAGAATCGGCACCGTGCTGGTCCTATCCGCGGCGATGGCCGTCATCGCATCCGCCGCGCCTAAGAAGCCGGTATATGTCGGCGTGCGGGTTTGCGCGAAGTGTCACACTGATTCGCGCATGGGAAGCCAGTACAGTAAGTGGCTGCATTCGCGCCACAGCCGGGCCTATGCCGTGTTGGCTTTACCCGAGGGACCGGAGATCGCAAAGTTGAGCGGGCTTCGCACCCAGCCCCAGGAGTCGGCGATCTGCCTTGGGTGTCACGCCACGGCCTGGCACGCTGAGGATTGGCAGAAGGACGAGACGTTTCACATCGAGGACGGCGTGCAGTGCGAAGGTTGCCATGGGCCAGGCAGCGAGTACGCCACGCTCGAAGTGATGAAGGACCGGCAAGCCGCCATGAATGCCGGTCTCAAGATGCCGGATCACGAATTTTGCGTCAACTGCCACACCGAGAAAGGCTCGCATATCGCCGTGCTCAAGCGTCCGCCCGAGGACGTGAAGAGAGGTTGGGATCTGCTGGCGCATCCCCTGGCCAAGAAACCGGTCCCCGGGCCGCAAGCGGGTCTCGCCCCCGCAGACAGCGCTGCCAAAGGACCGAGATTCGCGGGCGTAATGGAATGCGGCAAGTGTCATCGCGGCCCGGCGCTCGGAAATCAATGGAGCATGTGGCGTATGAGCGCCCATGCCGGTGCGTGGGCTGCGCTCGGCACCGACAAAGGTTTGGAGATGGCTCGCAGCAAGGGCATCGAGGACCCGCAGAGCAGTCCGCAGTGCCTGAAGTGCCACACCACCGCTACCAGCGCCAACCGGCTCGACAGTTTCAGCCCTGACGAGGGCGTGGGCTGCGAGGCATGCCACGGTCCGGGCAGCGATTACATGGCGGACGCGGTGATGCGCGACCACCGCTCGGCTGTTTCCGCCGGTCTCACAAAACCCACTCGCGAGACGTGCCTGCGCTGCCACGATGCCGGCAAGTTCGATTTCGATGCCGCGGTGAAGAAGATCGCGCACCCGACGAAACTCCCGCCCGTCGCACAGACCGCTCGCTATAAGACGCCGATCCGGATGGCGCTGCGTCCCGACGGGCGTGAGATTTGGATCGCCTGCGAAGCGGCGGACTCGGTGATTGTCGCTGATCCGGCCACGCGCACGAAAGTCGCGGAGATCCCGGTGGGAGGCAACCCGACCGGCGTTGCGTTCAGCCCCGATAACCGCCGCGCTTTTGTTTCAAACCGGCTCGATGACACGCTCTCAGTCCTGGATGTCGCCGCCCGAAAGGTAATCGCAACCCTGAAGACGGGCAATGAACCGCACGGCGTCCTGGTGGGTCCAGCCGGGAAGATGGTGTATGTGTTGAACACCTCGTCGAACGACATCTCCGTGTTCGATGCCGCGACGTTGAAATGGGTGAAGAACCTGAGCGCCAGCAACGGACCGTGGTCGCTCGCACTCTCGCCCGACGCGAAACGGATCCTGGTGACGAACATGAAATCGAGGTTCGCGCCGGTCCGTCAGCCGTTCGATTCGGAGGTGACCGCGATCGAGACGGAACGGGGCACCGTCGAGGATCGCTACGTGCTTCCAGGCGCCAACCTGGTGATGGGGATCGCCTGGCATCCCAGTGGCCAGTTCGCTTTGGCGACGCTCAACCGGACCAAGAGCACGGTCCCAATGACTCGCCTACTCCAGGGGTGGACCATCACCAACGGACTTGCGGTGATCTGGGCCGATGGACGGGTGAATGAGGCGTTGCTGGACGAACCGGGCATGGGTTTTGCAGACGCGAGCGACGTGGCCTGCACGCCCGATGGCCGTTACGCGCTGGTCACGAGTTCCGGGACCGATCGCGTTGCGGTCGTCGAGATCGCGAAATTGCGTGCGTTGCTGGCACGCCTGTCCCCGGACGAACGGGAACACGTTCTGCCGAATCACCTCGGCTATCCGACCGAATTCATCGTGAAGCACATCGCCACCGGTAAGAATCCGCGCGCCATTCTGGTGATGCCCGACAACCGGCGCGCGTTCGTGGCCAACGCTCTCGACGATTCGGTCAGCGTCATCGACCTGGCACGAATGGCGGTTACCGGGACGATCGACTTGGGCGGGCCGAAGACGATCACGACGCAGCGAATGGGCGAGCAACTCTTCCATAACGCCTTCATCACGTTTCACCGTCAGTACGCCTGTAACTCGTGCCACCCGGACGGGCACGTCGATGGGATGAACTACGACATCGAAGCCGACGGTATCGGGATACAACCGGTGGACAATCGGACGCTGCGGGGCATCCTCGACACCGCGCCGTTTAAGTGGGAGGGTACGAATCCGAGCCTTACCCGGCAATGTGGAGCGCGCCTCGCTGTATTCTTCACGCGGCTGGCGCCCTTTACCCCGGAGCAACTGGCCGCGGTGGATTATTACGTGACAACAATCCCGCGCCCTCCAAACCGCTTCCGCCCGCTGGGAGCGACGTTAACGCCTGCCCAGCGCCGCGGCAAAGAAATCTTCGAGCGAACGGCAGCAAACGACGGGCGCATGATCCCAGTGGACAACCGCTGCGTCACGTGCCATTTCCCGCCTTACTACACGGACCGCCGACGACACGATGTAGGCACCAAAGTGGCGTACGACCGCACCGGCAATTTCGACGTGCCGCACCTCAACAACATCTACGATTCGGCGCCGTATCTGCACAACGGCATGGCAGCGACCTTGGAGGAGATCTGGACGGTGTACAACCCTGACGACAAGCACGGCGTCACCAACGACATGACGAAGGATCAGCTCAACGATTTGATCGAGTTCTTGAAAACGCTCTGACGAGTGGGAGGATGAGATGAGACCCCTTACCTGCGTGGCACTGATGGTTGCAGCAGCGGGAATCCTATCAGCAGCCGAGCCGTCGCAGCTGCCCTACGTCTACACCAAATGGAAGAATTTTACCGTCGCCGACGGCCTGCCGAACGATCACATTTTCGCGGTAAAGGCCGATGGTCCGCGAGTGTGGATCGGCACCGAAGATGGCCTGGCCTTGTTCGACAAACGAACAGGCAAGATGAAAAGTTGGACAGAGAAGGACGGGTTGCCCTGGCGTGTCGTCACCGCCATTGATGTAGATAAGAATACCGGCGACGTATGGCTGGGCCTGTTCGGCGGCGGCCTGGCGCGCTTCAGCGGCGGACGCTTCGACCACTGGCATCAATTGAACAGCGGACTCGTCAACGACGTTGTCTACGGTGTCGCGGTGCAGGATGAGAACGTCTGGGCGGCGACTACCGCGGGGGCCAGCCGCTTCAACACTGTCACTGGCGAATGGACCATCTTCACCGAAAAGAACGCCCCGATGGAAGAGATTTGGAACTACAACGTCGAGGTGGGCAAAGGTAAGGTCTACCTGGCCGTGTGGGGAAGCGGGATGCTGGAGTACGACATCGCGACGGGCCGATGGAAGGACTACCTCGACCCCGATCGCGAAATGGAGATCGACCTCTATCGCGATGACGGAATCGTTCACGTGATCGTGACGGCGGCCAGTCCCGCCGATGATGTGGTGTGGGTTTCGAGTTACTTCGGAGCATGCCGCTACGACGGACGCCACTGGCGCGGGTTCTACAACCAGGACTCCGGACTCGCCAGCGATTTCATCAATAACGCCAAAGGCCGCAGCGCCGACGAGGCTTGGTTTGCGACGGACAAGGGTGCCAGCGCCATCACTCACTTCGCCACCAACACCTGGGTGACGTACACGCGGGATGCTCGCGGCAAAGGCGGCAAGGCCGTAGTAATGCGCGACCGGGACGTCCTCGAGACCGTGGAGCTACCTGTCAGCATCCCCCACAACTTCATCATCAATTACTCGATGGACGGCAACGACATTTGGGTCGCGACGGCAAAAGGTCTCGGATGGGGCATCGGCGAAGGATACTATCCGGGCCTGAAGCAGCGTCCCAAGACCCTTTCAAAGACCGTCGTCGCAAAAGGCGGTGTGCGATGAAAGCGATCGTCGGGGTTGGATTGCTGGCGGCTGCCTGCCTCATCGCCGCGGAGCGCCCCGTGTCAATGCCGCCGGAATTGAAAGCGCTCATCGACGACGATACGGCAGAAATCCTGCGACGAATTAACAACCTGACTCCATACGAAGTGCCGGACCTTCGCCTCAAACAGGACACCAATTACGCCAACACGTCGGTAGACTACGAACCCTTCGGCGCGATCAAGCCATACAAAGAGCATTTCCTGAAACAAATGGAGTACACGGGTCCGGGCCGTGCCATCCCCGAACCCGGCCCCGAACTGAAGTCGGTGAAGATCGGCTTCATCGGCCCCATCATGTCGACCGTATCAGTCGCGACCGGGGGCAAGAGTCACGAGGAGCCGCTGGGAATCCAGATGCTGCGCGGTTCGCGGCTGGCCATCGAGGAATGGAACGCGAAAGGTGGCTACTTCCGCCGCCACATCCCGTTCGACCTCGACATCCGCAACGACAACGGCCTTTGGGGAGCCTCCGGCAACGAGATCGTCAACATGGCCTACAAAGACAACGTTTGGGCGATTCTCGGAACCATCGACGGCGCTAACAGTCACATTGCGATCCGGGTTGCGCTCAAAGCCGAGTTGGTGATGATGAACACGGGAGATACCGACCCCACCTTCATTGAGACGAACATCCCGTGGGTCATGCGATGCATCGGGGACGATCGGCAAATGATCTACATGCTGATGGATTACGTGATTCACAAGATGAACTACAAGCGGATCGCGATCATTCGCGCGAGCAACCGGTACGGACGTTTTGGCGTGCGCGAAGTGAACGACGCGGCCCGCCGGCACCAGCGGCCGGTCCTTCTCGAAATGGCGTACAAGGTGGGTACTGAGGATTTCGACCTCCAGTTGCGCCGCATCAACGAGGTAAATCCTGAAGTTGTGATTCACTGGGGCGACGCTCGGGAGAGTGCCCTGATTCTGAACCAGATGCGCAAAATGGGGATGAATCAACCATTCCTGGCGAGCGACCGTACAGTTTCCGAAGAGTTCGTCAAAGTGGCCGGTCCGCATGCCGAAGGTGTGATCGCCGGGTATCCCTGGAATCCCGACCGGAAGGATCCCAAGCTCGATGCGTTTCGCGCCGCATTTCGCAAGCGCTTCAATGCAGAGCCTGACACCTATGCCGCGCACGCGTACGATGGCATGAACATGTTGATCTGGGCGATTCAGGTGGCCGGATTGAACCGCGCCATGATTCGCGATGTCATTGCATACCGCAGCAAACCCTGGCCCGGAGTAACGCACGATATCCCGCTCAGCGCGGCACTCGACGACCTCGGCGAGGTGTTCCTCGCGAAATATGAGCGCGGCGCATGGCACTACTATTCGCGCTCCGATCTAAGTCTTCCGCGCGGCAATATCCCCGCCCGAGACCGTGTCAATCGCGCGACCGGCGCTATCGATCCTCAGCGCCCAGCACAGCAGTAGCACCGCATGACATCACGCCGCGAATTCCTGGCCGCCCTGGCGTTTTCCGGCGTCATCGTTCGAGCACAGCCGCAGCAGTCGCAGGTGTATCGCGACCGCCAGAAGACGCCGCTTGAATATAACGGCCCTGGACGGGACGAGGCTGACCCGAAGGATCTGCGCGAAATCCGTATCGGCTGGTTCGGACCGCCCGATGCTGAAGACCCGCAGGGCGGGCAACAGTGGATGGGGGCGAACCTTGCGATCGACGAGGCGAACCGGAACGGCGGATATCGCGGACTGCCATTCCGATTGATGAGCGCCTGGGCCGCGAATCCCTGGGCCGGCGGCGCCGCACAACTAATCCGGCTGATCTACAACGAGAAAGTGTGGGCGGTTCTCGGGGGAATCGATGGAGCAACCACTCATCTTGCCGAGCAGGTAGTAACGAAGACATTGGTCACGCTGATCAACCCGGCCGCCACAGACCGGAGCATTCACACCGCCAACGTGCCGTGGATGTTTTCCTGCGCCCCCGGCGATCATCTGCTCGCGCACGCAATCAGCGGTGAACTGAAGCGGCGGGGAGTCACCTTCGCTGTTGTGTCGGCGGTCGATCACGATTCTCGCGCCCTGATTGCGGAGTTGAAGACTGCTTTCGCGCGCGATCGCATCGGCCCGAACCTGCATGTCGAGTTCGACGGTACGACCAGCGACGCCGATCGGATCGTAAAGCTGGCGGTTGCGGATCGTCCGCAAGCCGCCGTCTTCATCGCTGGTGCGAGCGAAACCGCGGCCCTCGTCAGGGGAGCGCGTAAATCCAGGTTCGGCGGCACGGTCCTTTGCGGACCGGCAATCGCGAAAGCAACTCGCGAGCCCGCGCTCGCCGGTGCGCTTTACCCGATCGTCGGGGACATACCGCCGACCTTCCGTGCCCGATTCCGAACGCAACGCGATGCACAGCCCGACTACACTGCCGCACAGGCGTACGACGCGGCGACAGTAGCCGTTTCGGCGATCCGCAAAGCGGGCCTGAACCGCGCCCGCATCCGCGATGCAGTTCGGGATCTGGCTCCGTTTCAAGGAGTCACGGGCGCTATCGACTGGGATGCCGTCGGGCAGAACCGTCGTCCGGTGAAACTCGGCATTCTGTGAATCGCGGCATCGCGCGACTAAAGAAGGACGCCGTGCCCGTTTGTTACACTGGTGAGTTGTCAGGCTCCGGGCTCCGTGCAATGGGCGGCTGCAAACCCCGCCAGGTCCGGAAGGAAGCAACGGTAGCGGTTTAACCCGTGTGCCGCGGATCACCCGGGGTCTGGCATAGTTAAGCGTTCCCTTCGCAGCGTTCCCGCATGTATCAGGTCATCGCCCGCAAGTACCGGCCTCAGGATTTCACCGAGCTGGTCGGACAGGAGCACGTCCGTACCACTCTGGCCAACGCCATCAACCAGCAGCGGATCGCGCATGGCTACATCTTCTCCGGCCAGCGAGGGACCGGCAAAACCACGGTCGCACGCATTCTCGCGCGTTGTCTCAATTGCATCGAAGGGCCGACAGCGCATCCCTGCGGCAAGTGCGCGAGTTGCATCGAGATCAGCGCGGGCAACGCCCCCGATGTCATCGAAATCGACGCCGCATCGAACCGCGGCATCAACGAAATGCGAGAGCTGCGCGAGAACGTTCGATACCGCCCGGCGCGCGACCGGTACAAGGTCTTCATCATTGACGAAGCACACCAGATCACGAACGAGGCTTTCAACGCGCTGCTGAAGACGCTCGAGGAACCGCCGGAGTGGGTCGTGTTTATCCTGTGCACCACGGAGTCGCACAAGATTCCCACCACGATCGCTTCGCGGTGTCAGCAGTTCAGTTTCCGCTCCGTCGATTTTGAAGAGCTGGTCACGCGAATGCGCTGGATCTGCGAGCAGGAGGGCGTCCAGACCGACGACGATACCCTGGCCGTCCTCGCGCAGGCAGGCGAAGGGAGCGTCCGCGATTCGCTGTCGGCGCTGGACCAGGCGATCGCGTGTTGCGGCGCGCAACTGAGCGCCAAAGATGTTCGGACGCTGCTCGGCATGTTTTCGCTGGAGTCGCTCGCAACGGTCGCCGAAGCGCTGAAGAACTCCGACTCGTCCGCCATGCTTGGCGTGGTTCAGGAACTCGAGCGCAACGGGCACAATCTCCAGCACTTCTGCCGCGAGCTCGCGCGCTATTTCAGGAACCTGCTGGTGGTTCGGATCGCCGGTCCGAATTCGCGGCTCGTCGCCGCTTCGTCGGCCGAGCAGCAGGAGATGTCGCAGATCGCGGCGAATTTCTCGGAAGAGGATCTGACGCGTTACCTGCAGATCACGCTCGATCTGTTCAAGGATCTGCAGGCGTCGCTACAGCCTCGTTTGCATCTTGAATTGGGCCTGCTCAGGCTTATCCACGCATCGAAGCTGGTATCGATTGAGGACGCGCTGGCAAGAATATCCGGTTCGGGACCGGCACCTGCCCGGGCGGCGAAACCACCGGCAGGCCGGGGAGCCACCTCCGCGCCACACACGCAGGCATCGGCGCAACCCGCCAGATCGGGCCCGTCGCCTTTTGCTCGCGATCTGGCTCGCCGCAATCCGGGGCCGTCGGCGGAATCCGCAGTCGCCGTCGCGCCGGCCGTCGCGGTCGCACCCCCGGCGCAGGAACCAACCCCAGCGCCAGCGCCCGCCGCGAATCCTGCTGCGCTCGATTGGCGGGCGACGCTGCACCGCGCTCTTATGGAAGCCGAGTGTAACCATACAGCCGATGCAGTGGAGCATTCGGACGTCGTATTTTCCGGAACCGAACTGGTGTTCACAACCAGCCGTCTCTATGGCATGGCGATCAAAGGCGACCCGACCGTCGCCAAGACGGTGCAACAACTCGCCGGACGCCCGGTGAAGATTACGATCAAGCAGGGTGAAGTCTCCGCAAGTTCCCCAGTGGCGCTGAACCCTCCCGCCGCTAATAACGAGGAGTTGAACGAGCGCGCCATGTCCCACCCCGAGGTAAAGCGATTCCGCGAACTGTTCCCCGATGCGACCGTGCGCGACGTGCGAAACTTGAAGGATTAGCTTATGAAGATGCCCGGTAACATGCAGTCGATGATGAAGCAGGCGCAGCAAATGCAGCAGCGCATGCAGGAGGAGATCGCGCAGATTCGCGTCGAGGCCTCGGCGGGCGGCGGCATGGTGACGGTGAAGATGGACGGCCACAAATCCGTGCTCGGCGTGACCATTGACCCCGAAGTCGCGGGCGATGTCGAAATGCTGCAGGACATGGTGATGGCTGCCGTGAACGAGGCCGCCAAGAAAGTGGACGAAGAAGCACAATCCAAAATGGGAGGCTTGCTCGGTGGAATGGGGCTGCCGCCCGGCTTGTTCTGATCCTTCCTGACGCATGCCCGATTTCGCTGAGCCTCTCGCCCGGTTGATCCACGAATTCAAACGTCTGCCGGGCATCGGACAGAAGTCTGCCCAAAGAATCGCCTTCCACGTCTTGCGCTCGCCGCGCGAGGATGCCGAACGGCTATCACAAGCCTTACTCGACGTTAAGGATAAACTCGGGCTGTGTTCAAAATGCGGCAACATCAGCGATTCCGAGTTCTGTTCGTTCTGTACGGATACGAATCGGGATCGCACCGTGATCTGTGTGGTGGAAGAGCCGCACAACATCCTCCCTATCGAGACCACCCGTCAATTCGAAGGCGTGTATCATGTCCTGCACGGAGCCATCTCACCGCTGCGCGGCATCGGACCGGAGTCCCTCCGCATTAAGCCCTTGCTCGCGCGACTGGAGGACGGAGGAGTGCGCGAGATCATTCTCGCGACCAATCCAACGGTGGAAGGTGAGGCGACCGCGGTTTACCTGTCGCGGCTGCTGAAACCGCTCGGCGTGAGGGTCACTCGCATCGCCATGGGCATTCCCGTGGGCAGCGACCTCGAGTTCGCCGACGAAGTGACGATGAGTAAGTCCCTCGAAAATCGACGGGAAATGTAGTGCGCTATTACCGGAAAAGTTGGGTGCCCCCGTTCGAACGGGTGCTGCTGGTCGAAAGCGGATCGCGCTCGCTAATCGAAAATCTTCTGTCGGGAATTTACGCGAATTGCGGCCCGCAAACTCCCATAGATATTGTCACCTGTTATGCCGGTGTTCCACGCGGCCTGAACACCGAATGCGGGCGCGTTTATTGGATCAACGAATACGGCCCCGCCGAGCGTCATCGCCTGTTGAGCGAACTGATCGCTCGCAAGTATACGATCATCGGGATCGTCTGCTCCGCCGAGCCTATCATGACCAAGTGGAAGTGGTGGCTCACTTGGAAGATCCCGGCGAAGGCGCTGATCGTCAACGAAAACGGCGATTATTTCTATGTCCATCTGGCGAACTGGAGGGTCATCCTCCACTTCGTCATGTTTCGCGCCGGGTTAACAGGCACGCAAGCCGTGCACACTTTGGCGCGACTTGTCCTGTTTCCGTTCACGCTCGCATACCTGGCGGGATTTGCCGGCTGGATACACTTCAAACGGCGTGTCAGGTTAGCGCTCGGGAAGTGAACTCGCTACGGCTAACGAACCGGCTTGCCGGACAGCAGTTCTTTGATTCTCTCGCCGACTCCTAGAAATTCATCGAGCGTCGGCGGCTTTCTTATATAACAGGTCGCGCCCAAACTGGCGGTGTCACGCCGGTCGTGTGGAGAGTCGGAAGAGGTCAGAATGGCTACCGGCGTATCGGAAAGCGCGGGGTTGCGGCGGATTCTGGTCAGCACTTCCTTGCCATCGACTTTGGGGAGATTCAGATCCAGGAGAATCAGCCCGGGGGCAGTTGTATCTGATTGAACTTTATCGACTTGCTCGACAGCCTCTTCGCCGTCCGCAATCCAATTCAAATCGTACTCGATGCCGTGGGTGCGAAGAGCTTCCTTGATCAGGAACACATCCGCCGGATTATCCTCAATCAGAAGTATCCGCACCTGGAGCAATTGCCCGACCACCTGCACCAAGTTTAATTCAGGACTTGGACGAATTGCCAGACATTTTTCAAAATGGTGCGAACCGGCAAGACAGGGCTCGGCGGGGATCCGGCATGCCGCTCGACCCGGTGACCGGCTTGCGAAAGTGGAACGATCTGTTGTACGTTGGCGTCTTTCGAACAGGTGCCGACGCGTGCGTCCGGCAGACTCGGGAGATCCACAGACATGAACACCGCGATCCGGACAGCCCTGCTGTGCGTTGTCTCGTTCGCCGCCTTTGGGCAATCGCTCGCCGATTTCGAGAAGCGAGTGACGGAATTTACCCTGCCGAACGGTATGCATTTCATCATCGTCGAGCGGCATGACGCTCCGGTGGTGTCCTTTCATTCCTACGTGAATGCGGGCGCCGTGGACGATCCCTCGGGCGAAACCGGAATCGCACACATGTTTGAACACATGGCGTTCAAGGGCACCGAAGCGATAGGAACGAAAAGCTACCCCGCCGAGAAGTCCGCCCTCGAGCACGTCGAGCAGGTTTACGATCGCGTCAATCAGGCGAAGCGCGAGGCTGCCTATCACCATCAGCCGCTCGATCCGAAAAAGTTCGCCGCGCTTCAGGCGGAGCTTCAACAGGCCGTCGACAAAGCGAACAGCTATGTCATACCGAACGAATACGACCGCATTGTGGAAGCCAACGGCGGCGTCGGCATGAACGCGGGCACGTCCGAGGACAGTACGAATTACTATTACAGTTTCCCCTCGAACCGGGTCGAACTGTGGTTCTTGCTTGAATCTCAGCGGTTCCTTGCCCCGGTGTTCCGCGAGTTCTACAAGGAGCGCGATGTCGTGCGTGAGGAGCGCCGGATGCGCGTTGAAAGCAACCCGCAGGGACTCCTCCTGGAAGCGCTGCTGGCCTCTGCCTTCGAAGCGCATCCCTACAAGAACATGCCGGGAGGTTGGGCGAGCGACATCGATAATTTCCGGCTAAAGGAAGCTGTCAAATTCTACGAGACCTACTACGTGCCTGCGAATATCACCATCGGAATCGCCGGCGATGTGGATCCAAAAGAAGCGCGAAGGCTGGCGGACAAGTATTTCGGCGCTATTCCCAAGGGCCCTCTGCCGCCGCTGGTGCGCACGGTTGAACCTCCTCAGCGCGGAGAAAAACGTGTCCAGGTGATCGTGCAGACTCAGCCATACATGGCAATTGCGTATAAGCGCCCCGACCAGAACAGCAAGGACGATCTGGCGCTCGATATACTCGGCGAAGTGCTTGCCGGCGGGCGCACCGGGATGCTATACACCGAATTGGTCCGCGACCGTCAACTGGCGCTCGGGGCCTTTGCGCAGTCGAGTTTCCCCGGCGACAAATACCCGAACCTCTTCCTGTTTTTCCTCGTGCCGAATCGCGGAAAAACGCTTGAGGAAAACGAAAAAGCCTGCTACGAAATCGTCGAACGGCTGAAGACGCAGAAGGTGGATGAGGAAACCCTGAATCGTGTGAAGACCAAACTCCGCGCGGAGCTCATTCGCAAATTAGACAGCAACTCCGGCCTGGCTGCCGAATTGACCAGCTACTACGTGGCATTCGGAGACTGGCGCCGGCTATTCACCGACATCGATCAGTACAACAAGATCACGGCCGACGACGTGATGCGGGTGGCGAAGGAATACCTGGTCCCGGAACACCGCACCGTCGTTTATACTTCTCTGCCGGCGAAACCTGCGCCGGGCCAGACGCAGCAAACGGAGGTGAGCCAGTGAGGAACGTCCTACTTCTCACGTTGCTGATCCCGGCCGGATTGTTCGCGCAGACTCCGGCGGCCGGCGCCGCTCAGCCCAAACCGGCAGCATCACAACCTGTTGTCCGTCCGGAACCCGGCTCGGAAGCTACGGTCCGTACGGTCACGAATCTGCCGTCGTATACGGCTCTACATTTCCCGCCGCTCAAGGCGATTCACATACCGAAGCCCGAGACGTTCACGCTGCCGAATGGCATGAAGGTCTTCCTGCTGGAGAATCACGAACTGCCGCTGATCAGCGGTTCAGCCCTTGTGCGAACCGGCAATCTGTTCGACCCGCCCGATAAACGCGGCTTGGCCGAAATCACCGGCGATGTTCTCCGCAGCGGCGGCACAAAGGACGCGACGGGCGACCAGATCGACAAGACACTCGAAGACATGGCCGCATCCGTGGAAAGCAATATCGGGGAGAGCCGCGGTTCGATTTCGTTCTCCTGCTTGAAAGAGAATGTCGATCCCGTGATGGGCATTTTCCGCGACTTTCTCACCAGTGCCGAGTTTCGTCAAGAGAAGGTGGACCTCGCGAAAACGCAGATGCGCAGTGCGATCGCCCGGCGCAACGATGAACCATCGGGGATCGCCAGCCGCGAGTTTTCGAGTATCGTGTACGGCCGCAATTCACCTTTCGGGTGGATCGTCGAATATGCCGATGTCAATCGCATCCAGCGGCAGGACCTGGTCGATTTCTATAAACGCTACTACTTCCCGGCGAACATCATGTTAGCGGTCTACGGCGACTTCTCTTCTGCCGAGATGAAGGCTCGCATAGAAAAACTTTTCGATAGCTGGACCTATAAGCAGCCTGCCGTCCCAAAATTTCCTGTTTACTCGGGAACGCCGCAGCCCGGCATCTACGTTGCCGACAAGTCCGACGTCACCCAGACGTTCTTCGAGATCGGGCACATAGGCGGACTGCTGAGCAGCAAGGACTTCCCTGCCCTGGCGGTGACCGCGAACATACTGGGCGGAGGATTTACCAGCCGCCTTATGCGGAAGATCCGCACCGAACTGGGCTACGCCTACAGTCTCGGCGCTGGTTGGGGCGCGGGCTATCTCTCGCCGGGCCTCTTCCAGATTTCCGGAAGCACGAAATCGGCGACGACTACCCAGACTATCGAGGCCATCGAGAAGGAACTTGCGAAGATTCGCACCGGTGAAGTGACAGACGAGGAATTGAAGACTGCGAAAGACACCGTCCTCAACAGCTTCGTATTCTTCTTCGACACCCCCGCCAAAACGCTGAACCGCCTGGTGCTGTACGAGTACTACGGCTATCCTTCCGACTTCATCTTTCAGTATCAGAAGGCCGTGGAGCGAGTGACGAAAGCCGACGTGTTGCGCGCCGCAAAAGAGTATCTCAAACCGGAGAACCTCACCATCGTCGCCGTTGGAAATTCTCGGGAATTTGGCGAACCACTCACGTCACTCAATCTACCGGTGCATAATCTCGACTTGACGATCCCCGAGCCGAAGGGAACGGCCAGCCAATGAAAAGAACCGTAATCGTATTGCTCTTATTAACCGCAGGCAGCGCGGTACACGCTCAGGACCAGGCGCGCGGACGTCGCGTCGTCGACGATGCCGTCGCGGCTTTGGGCGGCGACAAATTCCTGGCTATGAAGGACCGCATCGAAGCTGGCCGTGCCTATTCGTTTTACCGTGAAGAACTCACCGGTTTGGCGAAAGCAAAGATCTACACCCGCTACGTCGCGCAATCCAGCAAGGACAAACTCGGCGTGGAGGAACGTGAGGCTTTCGGCAAAGACGAAGATTCCGCCGTATTGTTCCAGGCCAACGGCGACGCGTGGGAACTGACATTCCGCGGCGCGCGTCCGCTCGCTCAAGACCGGGTGACCCGCTACCTTGAAACCACTCGCCACAACATCTTCTACATACTGCACAACCGGCTCAAGGAACCCGGGATGATCTTCGAATCCCGTGGTTCCGACGTCATTGACAACATGCCGGTCGAGATTGTGGACATCACGGACGCTCAGAACCAGGTGACGACGGTCTATTTCCACCGCTCCACGAAGCTGCCGATCCGCCAGATGTTTTACCGTCGCGATCCGAAGACGCGCGACCGCGACGAGGAAGTGACGATCTTCTCCAAGTACCGTGAACTCAATGGCGTTCAGTGGCCATACGCCATCCAGCGTTATCGCAACGACGAGAAGATCTTCGAGATGTACTCGGACACCGTCGACATGAATCCGGGGTTGTCCGAGAGTCTGTTCACCTTGCCGTCGGGTGTGAAGAAACTGAAGCCTCTGAGTTAGCTCCGGATCCTTGGGGTGCATAGCCGGGCAGCTCGATTTCGACCCGGAGCCCGGGTTGGGCCTTCACGGCTCGAATCGTCCCATGGTGCAATTGAATGGCGCGGCGCGCGATCGAGAGTCCCAAGCCGACCCCGCCGCTGCCCCGGTTGCGATCCGAATCGACGCGATAGAACGGCTCGAACAGAAGCCCCAGCGATTCGGCCGGCACGCCCGGACCGTAATCCCGCACCGCGACGTTCGCCAGACTGCTGCGCCGCGTGAGCGTCACCTCCACGGCGGCCAGCTCCGGCGAGTACCGGATCGCGTTGCGTACGACGTTCTCGAAGGCTCGGCGCAGCAGTTCCGGATCGCCATCCACCATCACCGGTTCCGCCGCCGAAAGCGTGAGATGGCACCGGTGCGCTTCCGCCTCGATGCGTGAATCGTTCACGATCTCCTCAAGCAGTTCTTCGAGCCGCACCGGCTCCACTACGCGATGGGCCGGGTCGCCTTCTGCCCGCGTCACCTCGAGCAACTCCCCAACCAGCGTGTTCAGGCGATCGGCTTCTTTCTGAATCCGATCGAGCGGCTCCTGATTCTCGCGTCCGCTGCGCGCGAGTTCAACAGCCACGCTCAGCCGCGCCAATGGCGACCTGAGTTCGTGCGAAATGTCCATCAAAAGGCGACGCTCCGCAGTGACGAGTGTCTGCAGGCGGTCGGCCATTTGATTGAACGTACGGGCGAGTTGCCCGAGTTCGTCGCGGCGCGAGACCGACGCCCGAGCCGACAAGTCGCCCTTTCCGAACCGGTCCACCGCGCGCTGGAGTTTCCTGACGGGCGAGGTCAGATGATAAGCGAGCGCATAGCAGAGCAGCACGATCACCCCGATGATCCACAAGTGATGCGGCTGGACGAACCAGAACATGCTGCGGCGCCCCGGTGCGATCACGAAAAACCAGTACTGCCCATCCGCCGTCTGCCGTCCCCACACAACATTGTCGTGCTTGGTGAACGGTACCGGAAACGGCCAGCGCCGGCGTTCCGCGGCGACGCTCAGTAAGTCGCTGCGATCTTCTCCCGTCACCAAGTCGCGTCCCGCAGAGTCGGTCAGCACCAGGGATCCCGGCACGACCGACCGCAGCCGCTCGAGCGTCCGGCCCAGTTCTTCGGATCCTCCGTGCTCGTATGCATAGCGAGCATCCTGCAACTGCGTCCTCATCAACATCGAGAAAGGAGATTGCCGCTCCGAGTTGAACGTCAGTGCGGAGGTGACCACAAAGGCGACGCCCGTAATGACGGTGGTAGCGAGGAACCACACCAGAATTTTGCCGAAGAGCGTCCTCATGTCGCCGCCTCTTCGGACCCGGCTGAGAACTGATAACCCGCGCCGCGAATCGTCTTGATGCGCTCCGTCCCGTGCCCCAGTTTCTTCCGCAGATGGCTGACATGCATGTCGATCGAGCGATCGAAGGGTGTCGCCTTGCGGTTATACATGCTTTCCATCAGCATGTCGCGCGAGACGACGCGCCCAGCCTGGCGCATCAGGATTTCGAGAATGTCGAATTCAAGTGTCGTCGTGGGCACCGCCTGTCCGTCGCACCATACCTCGCGAGTACCCGGATCGAGCACTACCCCGTTTACTTCTAAAGGCCGGCCCGGCGCAGGACGGGATTCAATGCGCCGCAGAATCGCGCGGATCCGCGCTACGAGTTCGCGGGGATTGAACGGTTTGGACAGATAGTCGTCGGCGCCGAGTTCCAATCCGACGATGCGATCAACGTCTTCGCCGCGCGCGGTCAGCATCAGCACCGGTACGCGGCTCTGCTGCCGTAGGCGCTTCAGAATCTCGAACCCATCGAGACCCGGCAACATGACATCGAGCACGATCAGATCGTGTTCGTTCTTCAGCGCACGGTCGAGCCCCTTGCGGCCGTCGTGCTCGAAGTCTACTTCGAAGCCCTCGCGTTTCAGGAACTCGCCGAGCAGGGAGCACAACTCCGCGTCATCATCAACTACCAGTAGCCGCACGTAGCCATCATAAGACGCCCGGTGCGGCCAAAAGAAGTGACTTTACAAAAACTTGCGGAAGACAGGCCGGCTGGCTTCTTATATAGAAATGGCTGGCCCTTCCAGTGCCCGGTCTCCCCAACTCGCCGACTACCACCTGGCCCGGAGGCTCGAACGGACCGAAGCGCGCGCCTGCGCCAGTTTCGTTGAAGCGCGAGCACGGGTGGAACCACAAAGCGGCGCCGAGTGGATCGATGTGAGCGGGACGTACGCGATGTTCGATGCGCCTCACTCACCCATCACCCAGACCTTCGGACTCGGGATGTTCGCACCGGCCTGCGATTCCGATCTCGACACGATCGAGCGTTTCTTTCGCGAACGCGGCGCCGCGATAGCGCATGAAGTCAGCCCTCTGGGCGACAAAGCAACGATGCCTTTGCTCTGTGAGCGGGGCTACCGGCCCATCGAATTTACCAGCGTCATGTTCCTACCCCTTCCTCGCTCCGCCTCTTTGGACGTACCCGATAATGTGCAGGTACGAAGGGTCGGGCCGGACGAGACCGAGTTGTGGGCGCGAACAGCGGCGGAAGGCTGGCGCGAACGGCTGGAACTTAGCGACACCCTCCTGGAACTGTCGCGGATTACCGCCGCGCGTCCGGAAGGGTCGTCATTTATCGCCGAGATCGAACATCACCCCGTTGCGAGCGGCGCGCTCTCGATCCACGACGGAGTCGCCCTGTTCGCGGGCGCAAGCACGATTCCGGAGTTTCGAAAGCTCGGGGGACAACGGGCCTTGCTCAGCGCGCGTTTCGAGTACGCCGAACAATGCGGATGCGACCTCGCGATGCTGTGCGCCGAACCAGGCAGCGCATCGCAGCGAAATGCGGAGCGGCATGGGTTTCGGATCGCCTACACCCGCATCAAATGGGAATTGCCGGCCGAGTAATACGCGCTCGGGGATCCAGCAGAATCAATAGTCGGAGAAATAGTCGATCCGCATCGCCTTCCGGACTTCGCTCAGCGTCTGTCCGGCAACCGTGCGCGCGTCGTCGGTGCCTTTGCGCAGGATGCGCATCACCTCGCCAGCGTCCTTGGCGAACTGTTCGCGGCGTTCGCGAATCGGATTCAGCACCGTGAGCAGGACCTCGATCAGGTGGCGCTTCACAGTGGTATCGCCAAGCCCGCCTCGCCGGTAGTGCGCCTTCATTTCCTCGAGTTTCGCTTCGTCCGGATCGAAAGCCTCGAGATAAGCAAAAACTGGATTTCCCTCGACCGTTCCCGGATCCTGTACGCGCAGATGATTCGGATCCGTGTACATCGACATGACCTTCGTCCGGATCGTGTCGACGCTGTCGGAAAGGTAGATCGCGTTGTCGAGCGACTTGCTCATTTTGCCTTTGCCATCGGTTCCGGGCAGGCGGGAGATCTTGGACAGTAATCCTTTCGGCTCCACCAGCACTTCGCAACTGTATGTGCGGTTGAAACTCCGAACGATCTCCGTGGTCTGCTCGATCATTGGCAACTGATCTTCACCCACCGGCACCAGGTCAGCCTTGAACGCCGTGATGTCCGCGGCTTGACTCACCGGGTAACAAATGAAGCCGGCAGGAATTCCTGCGCCAAAACCCCGCTGCTGGATCTCGTCCTTGACGGTCGGGTTTCTCTGCAACCTCGCCATGGTAACGAGATTGAGATAGTACATCGTCAACTCGCATAATTCCGGAACCAGCGACTGTATATGGATGGTCGCAAGAGAAGGATCGATACCGACCGCAAGATAATCCAGCGCGACCTGCAGTATGTTCTGGCGCACCCGTTCCGGGTTGTTGGCGTTATCAGTAAGCGCCTGTGCATCGGCGATGAGAATGAACGTTTTGTACTTGTGCTGGAGCTCGACGCGCGTACGAAGCGAACCGACATAGTGCCCCAAATGAAGTGGGCCGGTAGGACGATCTCCAGTAAGTATTACCTGCTGAGATGAAGACATTATTGCGGATTTCGGATTGCGGACGCTGGCGCGTCGTGAACGTCCATCCTAACATTTCGGTTCTCTTAACTTCAATTACCGCAATGGTTCAGACTCCTTTGCGCCAGTCGGGATCCGACCACTTTTTCAGCATGATGCGCAGCGAGCCATCCGCTTCCAGGGGTTGCTCACAGGCCCATTGAACGGGGCGTCGCACCGAATCTTTGCACTGAAGTTCGGCGGTAAGAAACACGGGTTGACCTTCCAGTTCGCGCGGCACCAGCATCGCCGCCTGCCGGATGCGACCGCCATGCGGCTGGCCGGCATCCAGGCAACCGTAGCCGAGGGTCCGTCCGGCGGCAGTCTTCAATATCAAACGAAGCACACCGGGAATCCCCGCCACGCCGTCGTTCACCATGCCATAGACCAGTTCGTATGCGTCGTAGCGCTTTCGCTGCCAGATCCACGATGGCCGCACGCGATAGCCGATGCGCTCGCGGAGTTTCTTGAACCCGCGCGGAAAGCGCTGGTTGTATTGAGCGAGGTTCGCCGTCTCAGTCCATAGCGACCAGTAGTTCGCGCCAACGTCGAGCACATGCAGCATGTACGCTTCGAGCTGATTGATTCCGGCGCCGTCGGTCGGCAGGTAGCCCGGCTTCGAGGTGTCGTAATAACGGAAGTAGCCGTCTTCCAGAATTGATGCGAGCCACGGCGGACGGTTCGCCAGCGCTTCGATCTGTTCGGGTTCTTCGACGATGATGCTGTCCGAACGCAGCCAGGCGCCGGAACGCACCGCGAGATCGACCACTTCGCGGTTGCCGACGTTGCTGATGTCGGGCTGCGTGTTGACGGCAAGTTGGGCCCGGCGGAATGTTTCGATCTGAAGCCGGGCCATCGCCACCGTGGTGCGCTCAGCCGTGACATAGTCCGGGAAGGGACTCCGCAAGCCGCCGGTATGGGATTCTCCCCAGAAGCCGTACTGCATCAAATCGATCCACTCGACCAGCGGATTGCGATCAAACTCGGCCGCGAGTAACTCGACAAGCTCCCTGAAGGCTTTTTGAAATTCGGGGTGGTCGTACCGCGGCTCGCGAAACGGACCCTCGTCCCTGATCCGGCCGATTTCAACGATCGGAACTTTAGCCTGGACGAACTCCGGCATCGCGAGATACTTGGGCTGGCCCACCGTGTTGGACAACATCACGCGAAACGCGACCCGCTTGCGATGCCGTTTGGCGGCGTCCAGGGTCAGCGGCCACACCGGGTGAAGATCGAGCCGTCCGGCGCGCTTTTGCACATCGCGCCAATCGCATCGAATGTAAAGCACGTCAACGAACGGCAGACTGGCCATTTGCTCGACGTGATGCTCGAGCGTCTCGCGGCCGGCGCGCGCAGCCAGCGACGGTCCACCCTCTTCCCAGGTGTAGCCCACCAACCCGAGCCCGAAGTTCGGAACGAAGTTGTCCGTCGCCGTGGTGCTTCCGATCGTGAACCAGCCCTGGTCCTGTTCGATGCCGAACGGGCCCTGATTCAGACGGTCCGCACATGCCGGTGCGGAGCCGAAGTCGTAACCCGCCCACAAATGGGTTGGCACGTCGGCGCGGGCACTCAACGGAACAGCGCCCAACACGGTGGCGTTCCGCAGCAGATCGCGGCGCCGGATCATCGGACCTCGTCGAGATCGGCGAGAGCGCGCCGGGCCATGTAATGGGACAGCCGGCGATCCGGCTCGCGAAGAGCAGCTACGAAGCTCGCGCCGGCTTCACGAGTCTTGCCCAGAGCGCGAAGCAACATTCCACGGCGATACAAACTCGACGAATCGTCCGCTTCGCTCACCCGCGACAGAGAGGTTTGCGCGCGCCCGTCCCATCCGGCTTCGCCGAGACTCCGAGCGGCGAGGATCGCAAACACGTCGCGCCCCGTTGCGGCTTTGCGCCAGTGTTCGTGCGCAGCAGCCTGATCGCCGAGCAGCGCTTCGATGCGGCCCAGGTAGAATTGGAAACGCGGCTCGGTGAGGAACGCCTCGAGCCCGTCCCGGGTGAACGGAAGTCCGGCCTCTTCCTCACCCATGCCGGCCACGATTTGACGCGCTTTGGTGGCTTCGTTCTGTTTGGCCAGAGCGAGCGCCTGAAGCAGTTTCACCTCCAGGAACACCTCGCGGACGTTCGTGCCGCCTTCTTCGCGCTCGAAGAACCGGTCGCGGAACATCGCACGTGCGTCGCCGAAATGCCCGGCCTCCGCCAGGCTGAGTGCCAGGTCAAACGCGAGCGGCGTAGGCAGGTGCGCACGGTCCGGATACTGCTCCAGAGCGTCCACGCGTTCGGCAGGAGGGCGGCGCAGAATCCCGAGCGCCTGGCTGATCCCGGAGTACAGTTCGACATTGCCGGGGTCGGCTGAGATGCCCTCTTTAAACACTTCGAGCGCCTTCCGCTCGTCCTTGTTCACCACCAGCAAAGTGCGGCCGAGATTGCGATGCAGTGCCGGGATGTGCGGGTTCAGCCGCCGCGCAGCTTCCCATTGTTCAACTGCCTGGTCCGTCATGTTCGCGGACATGTAGATCGAGCCCAACAGGGAATGCGCTGTGGCGTCGTTCGCGTTGGCCTCAACGGCCGCTCGCAACACGGCAATCGTCTGCGGGCGATAGGGGAACACATAGCGGGTGGAGAGTTTGGAGGCCTGCTCGAAATCCGCACGACCCGATTCGTGCATCTGCTCGCGGCAGTACCCGCGGTAGTACGCAATCAGCGGATCGTCCTGCGGCCGCGGCGTGCCGGGCTCCGCCTCGTCGGGATCGATCTCCGGATATTTGCGATCGAGAAGTTCCAGCGCTTCGCGATACATTCCCGCGCCCATATAATCCACCACGATTTCGAGTACACGCTGGGGATCCGCGGATAGGTGCCGCCAGAGAGCCGCTTCATCGCCAATTTCACCCAACTTGACGGCTTCCACACGCAGGAAAGAATTGGTGGGATCGAGACGCCGCCAGTACATCAGGCGGTCGCGAGCCTGCGCGTTCTCTTTCATCGTTCGCAGCAACGCAACCTCGAAACCTCCGGCACGCACCATGCGTGGATTCTCAGTTAACGCTTCGAGCAGGTATTCTTTGGCGCCTGCAAGGTCGTGTTGGTGGGCATCGAGACGCGCGAGCAGCAGTCGCGACTCCGGCCTGAATTGCGGCTGGCGTTGAGCGCCTTCCCAATGTGTGCGCGCTTTCGCCAGATCACCGAGCCAATAGTAGGCATGCCCGAGGTAATACTGAATATCGGGGTCGCTCGTACTCCGGTAGAGCGCTTTCGACAGGCGTTCGGCGGCAACCGCATAGTTCTTCAACGCGACGGCGAGCCGGCCCGACGCTTTGTTGAGTTCGAAATTGTCCGGGTCCTGCTGAAGAGCTCGGTCATAAGTTGCCGCAGCCGAAAGAAGATCGCCATTCAATTCGGCATCGCGCCCGGATTCGAGCGGATCTCCTTCGCGATGCACTGGTTCCTGCGGCCCGGCCTTAATTTCCGACTTCGGAGTCCAATCGTATGTGTCCTCGGTATGCGATAGCAGGACTTTGGTCTTGTCCCGGACTTCAAATGTGCACTTCGCGGCAGGCGGATCGGCAGCCTCGATCACGAACGTCTCTTCGGGGTTGAGCGTCGCAGTTTTTTTCGCGAGCACGCGGTCGCCGTCGCGCAGTTGCACTACCGCGGGCTCCGGCATTCGATGGTTGACGTTCAGCTTCGCGATCAACTTTCCGTTCTCGCGATACAGGTGAACCACACCCTCGAGATTGGCGCGGCTGATGCCGCCGATGTCGCGCACCGGCATCCAGTATTCGTTGAAGCGCAGCGCCTCCTGGGGCGGCAGAAACGAGTAAGTCTCCTGATTGCGAAACGGCCCTGCCTGCACCTCGACGTAACCGCTGTTGTTGTCGGACAGCGCCCGCCGCCAATCAAGCCCATCGGGATCCACTCCCCAGGACCAGATCTTCTTTCCCGGCAAGTCCGCGTAATCGGCGTAGTGCACAATGCCGGTCTGCGTGTGCGTGTGCCATACGCCCATGAACGGCTCGCGGCTGCCGTGGACGAACTGTGAAACCGGTCCGCTGGTCTGGTTCCGAATGATCGACATGTCCTTGCCTTCGTGATTCACTGGCCAGGTGTCCACGTACGTGAACCCATGGCTGGCCGAAAATCGCATCGGATATTCGATCTTGTCGTCGTTCGTGATCTCGACACCCGCGTTGTTCCAGTAGTAGTAGCGATGGCGCAGGTCGCTGCGATTGTATAGCGTGACTCTCTGCTCGAGAACGGTGGACCTGGGGTGCAGCATCAACTCGATCATCCACTGCATGCCGTATGGCAGGTCGATGTTGCCGACGAATACCGAAGCGCTGCCGTCAGGATATTGACGCGTCGCGAAATCGACCGGGGACATCGACATCCAGTTGTGCGACACCGGGAAGTTGAACTCAATGCCGAATGCCGCCCATGCGCCGCGATAGCCGATCAGGGCCTTTTTGATCGACGGGTTCGCGTAGAACATGTCCTTACCGCTGAGCTTGTCGGTACAGCTGTAAAGATGCCCTCCGATGTCGGGCAACACCGAGCATTTCAAGTACTCGTTTTCGAGAAAAAGCGCACGGAGGTTCTTGGTTTCACGGCGGCCTGTCAGCGCGGTGCGAAGAGTATAAGGATAGTTGAACCGGGAACCAGTCGCGAAAATATCGAACGGGGGATTCACGTCCGGGAGGCTCTCGGTATATACAGGCAGCGTCATCGTGCCCTGCCAGACGCGCACTTGGGCGCTAAGGATACTGGCGGCGCCTACGACAAGCGCGGCAAAGCGGAAGTATTTCATGGTCTCACTTGTTACCTTACAGCGAACCGGGATGTGGCGGCGGCTCGGCAGGCGGATTACTTCGCCCGCCATCCCCGAACCCAATTGAAGCTTGACCTCTCTACTATTCCGTAGTAGGATCAACTTCAGGGTAGTAGATTTGAAATGCGGATTCCGAAGCTGACGAAACTCGAACTGCAAATCCTGGAAGCGCTCTGGGCACACGGCAAGGCGTCGATCCGAGAGATTCAGGAGACGTTTCCCGAGCCTCGCCCCGCCTACACAACCATCCAGACCACCGTGTACCGCCTGGAGACAAAGAAGGCCGTTCGCCGGGTCCGTAAGATCAGCAATGCCCACATTTTTGAGCCGACCGTTCCCAGGCAGGTGGCCCGGACACGTCTGCTCGACGAGATCCTGAGCTTCTTCGGAGGACGCGCCCAACCGATGATGGCGCAACTTGCCGAGGCGGGAAAACTGACGCTCGACGATGTTCGCGAGTTGGAACGGATGGTTCGCAAACTCGAGACGGAGCGCAAGACAGCCGTACCCCGCGGCCGCACGGCGGAGGCGAAATGATTAGCGCGCTTGCGAATCACATCTGGCAATCGACACTGGTGGCCCTGGCTCTCGGATGCCTGACACTAGCGTTCCTGCGAAACCGGGCTGAGGTTCGCCATTGGCTCTGGTTCAGCGCGTCAGTGAAGTTTCTGATCCCGTTCGCGCTGTTGGTCGGTCTCGGCAATCGCATCGATTGGAAGCCGGCTCCGGCGTACAGCGCACCGCCGGTTGTCACCGCAATCATCGAGCCTGCGACTGAACTCTTCCCCAATACTGGCACTACGCCGCACACACCTGAGCCACCGCGCGATTGGACAATCTTCGTGCTCTGCCTGGTTTGGGCTTGCGGCTTCGCGGCGATCGCCTCTGTGCGGTTTCGCGAGTGGCGGCGGATGCGTGCCGCAATCCGATCCAGCCAACCGAATGGATTCCTCGAGGGCATACCGGTTCGACACTCGACAGAGCTACCGGAGCCCGGAATCATCGGACTGCTCCGCCCGGTCTTGCTGTTGCCTCACGATCTCCATCTGCGCCTCAACCGGGCGGAATGCGACGCCGTACTCGCGCACGAACTGTGTCACGTGCGGAGGCGCGACAATCTCAGCTCCGCATTGCATATCGTCGTCGAGGCGATCTTCTGGTTTCATCCGTTGGTGTGGTTCATCGGCGCCCGGCTGCTTGCGGAACGCGAACGGGCGTGCGACGAAGCGGTGTTAAGGCGCGGCATGGAGCCGCGCGACTATGCGGAAGCAATTTTGAAGATTTGCCGAAGTTGCCTGGAACGGCGACTGTCGTTTGCCTCCGGCGTAGCCGGAGCGGATCTGCGCGCCAGAATCCCGAGAATCCTTTCGGGAACCGTCGGCGACCGCCTGAGCACACACAAGAGACTAACCCTCGCTGCACTGGCGATCGCAGCGCTTACGTTCCCGGTCGTCATCGGTGCATACTCTGCCCCGCCCCGCGCGCCCCAGACAACATCGGATTCCAACGCGTCATCTCCCGCAGCGATACCGAAAATCGCAAGCATCTCGGTGCGGCGCTGTGATGCGTTCCGGCCCAACACTCCGGCCTTTCAGTTCCCCGGAAACACACTTTCCGGTTGCACGACGGTGGAGCGCTACATTCAACAGGCCTATGGATTATTTGCGAAGGGACACATGCATCCGCTTTCATCGGCGAATATTGCCGGAGGACCCGACTGGGTCGCAACCGATCTCTACGATATCGAGTTCCACGCGGATGCACCGCAGCAGCGCGCGCTGATGAATGGTCCGATGTTGCAAGCCGTCCTGGAAGACAAGTTCCAACTGAGCATCCACAGCGAGACGAGACCGGCTCCCGTTTTTATTCTCAAGGCTTCGGATGGCGCGGCGCGGCTTGCTCAATTCCGCGGACAGTGCACTCCCTTCAATTTCGATCACCCGGATCCGGGCGCTATACCCGAACAGTGCGGTACTGCTCGTTTCACGCCCGCAGGCCTCGACATACGCGGTGCGAACATCGCGGATCTCCAGATGTTCCTGCTGGTCACCTTGCATCGGCCGGTGATCGACGCGACCGGACTTCGCGGCAGGTACGACCTCCATCTGCAACTGTCCACGCAGGATTTCAACAAGCGTCCGCATAGTCTGCCGGCCTTGAGCAATCCCGCCGACCCCGAAGAACCGGCTCTGGTCTCGGACATAAAGACCGCCATCGGCCGGACGGGTCTGAAACTCGAGCCGGCAGAGGGAACACGCGAGTTCCTGGTGATCGACCACATCTCCAGGCCCGGGAATTGAGTCATTCGCGCTACTGCCGCTGCGGCGCCGATAGAAGAGCCGCGATTCCATCCTTGTGCATCAGGTGCCACCCGGCGGTCTGCAGCGCCGTCGATAGGGGGGAATCCGCCGGCAGCAGGGCGTGGGTGAAATGGAATCGCGCCGCGATCTCCTGCCATCCTGGCCGTGCTTCGGAGAGACGCAGGTAATCTCGCAAAAAGTCCGGGCCGTAAAAATCGCTGCGGCCATCGAAGAAAACTTTTCGTCTGCCCGAGAAGCGATATATGAGATACCCGCCGAAGCGATCGGTTGCAAGAATACGAGCATCGATGGGAAGCGCTTCGACGCGGCGCATCGCCGCAGAAGGAAATTCATCGGAAGGAAAGTCCGTGGCTTCATTGACGCTCGGCGACTGCGCCGCGACCACCAGCACAGTCACGACGATGGGGATCCACACCAGTCCAGAAAACCTTCGATCCCGCGCGCGCAGCCGGGCGGAGTAGTCCGACGCGGCGTTTAGCCGTTTCCGCAGAGCAACGGAAAGTCCCCGCGCGCTGCGCAGGGCCATAGTGATGCCGGCATTCGCGAGCGGAAGCGAGCAGAGGGCGAGGATCGGCAGCGCTCGGGCCGAATGCAGCGACATGGACAGAAACAACAGCGATACCAGAAGATGTTCCGGACGCCGGTTGGCCAGCGCAGCCACCGCTCCAAGTGCGCAGAGTCCGATCGTCATCTGAATCCAGTGGGCACCCTGGCTATGAAAATTGAAGCTCTGGAACTCGGCCACCCGCGAAAGCAGGTCTTCGTCGCTCAGGTACTCGACGACGTGCGCGTGCAAAGCAATGCCGTACGGGTTCAGGACGGTTCCCGCCGCGAAGCACAGTCCCGCAAAGCTGTACCACTTGGTGCGATCCACGGCATCCGCCCTGTCTACTGTCCAGATCAAGGGCTTCACTACGGCGCATCCGGCGTAGATCGCCACCACTAGCAATCCCAGCAGGAAACTTCCGTGCACATTTGCCCAGACGATACCGAATGCGGCGCATACCGCTGCAAGCCTCCCCGATAGGCGAGTGCCGCCGCGCTCCATCCAAAGCATCCAACCGAGCAGCAGCAGCCACCCAAACACGTGCGGCCGTGCCAACCAGTGCAACTTCACGGTCGCGAGCATTGGAACAGCGAAAGCACCGGCGAGCAGAAAGTCGCCTCCGGCCTGCCAGGTGAGGTGGAACCAAAGCCACGTGCAAGCCGCGATGGCCAATGCGAACAGCACAACCTCTCCGGGCAGGTCCATCCAACCGTGGACTGCGCCCGTTATCACATCGGCGCCCCATTCCCAGTCCATCCACGCAGCCCCGGGCCGACTGAAGGAGTATGGATCAGTTCGCGGCAAAGTACGCGTCTCGAGGATCCGCTCGCCGGTACGAATGTGCCAGCCGGCGTCGGAATCGCGAAAGAGATTATGCCAGCCGTCGTAGATGAAGAGGCAGAAGGCGAGCGTCAGGAGCGCGCCGGTCATCGCGAGATCCGGAACCCACAGCGCGCGCCAACTCGACCACGCTGCCCCGGTCGCGGCGGAGGCGGCCCCCGCTACATCTGCCGATTCATGCCCGCGAAGTGACACACGCGGACCTGCGCCTGTTGCCGGTAGACTCCTGACGGAGCGGCGATGTTCTCATGAGATCCCATTCGGTCTTGCCCGACACGATTGTATCCGAGTGCAACGACGGGATGAGTGCGCTAGACCGACAGCGCGATCTTTTCGAACTCCAGTTGGTCGCCCGCCGCGGTTCCAGTTGCCTTCGCGGTTCCGGCCGGTAATTCGAGAACAGAGTGGGCGAAGAAATCGAGCACAATGCGATTGCGGGGAACCGAGTGCTTTATCTTTCGAACTGCCTTCTCCTTGCTGAGAAAAAGAATGTCGATCGCGAACTTCATCCCGAACGTGTGGACACCTTCGGTGGGAACGATCCACAAACCCTTACCCGTAGGGAGGGACTTATGTTTCAGCAATCCCGTCCGGCGCTTCGCGCTGTTATCGGCAGCGATCGCGCACTCGGCCAGCACGGTGCCGCGGGTGAGATTCTTGATCTTGAGAACTGTCTCGTTCGATTCGCCGGTGCTCACCGAAGGTTGAACTTCTTCATCTTGTAACGCAGCGTATCGCGCGTGATGTGCAACAGCCGTGCCGCCTGCGTCTGGTTCCCGTTGGCTTTCTCGAGCGCCTGCGCCAGCAACGTCCGTTCGTGGTCGGCGAGCGACATGCCGCCGTCGGGAATCGTGGCAGGAGCGCCAACAGCTACGGGCAAACTGATGTGATGCTCGTTGATCGACATCGGCAGGCTACCGGCCGTGATCATCCGCGATTCTTCGAGGATCATCGCCCGTTCGATGGCATTCCGAAGTTCGCGGACGTTGCCCGGCCAGTCATGCTCGACCAACATCTTCGCGGCGTCCGGCGTGATGCCTTCGATGTGCCGTTTGAACTTGGCGTTATAGTGGTTGACAAAGAACTTCGCCAAGGGAACGATATCTTCATGCCGTTCCCGAAGCGACGGGATGGTGATGTGAATCACGTTTAGCCGGAAGAACAAATCCTGCCGGAACGCACCCCCGGCTACGGCTTCGCGCAGGTTGCGATTCGTTGCCGCGATCACACGAAGGTTGAGTTGAATATCCTTCAGCCCACCCAAGCGCCGGAACGACTGCTCCTCCAGAACGCGCAGCAATTTTGCCTGCAGCATCAAGGGAATTTCGCCGATTTCATCGAGGAACAAAGTTCCCTTATCGGCGAGTTCGAAGATTCCGCGCTTCTGGGCGCGGGCGTCGGTGAACGCACCTTTTTCGTAGCCGAACAATTCGCTTTCAAGCAGCGTATCGGGGATGGCAGCGCAGTTGATGGCGATGAAAGGCTCGGCGCGGCGCATGCTCTCGTAGTGCAGCGTCTTCGCGATGAGATCCTTACCGGTTCCGTTCTCGCCTTCGATCAGGATCGTTGCAGCTTCGCTCGCCGCTACGCGCTTGGTGAAGTTCAGCACGTCGCGCATCAGCTTCGATTCGCCGACGACTTCACGCCGTTGCGGCGCAATTTCTTCGGTGATGTCCCGGATAGTCGCGACAGCCCCTTCGAGATCGCCGTCGTCGTTATAGATTTGCGTTGTGCTAATCACCGCCAATCGTTCGCGGCCGTTGTCTGTGTGGAGGCGAACCGTGCTTCGGCTAACGGAAGGAGCCTGCTGGATACCCACCAGCACTCCGCAGCCGGGCTCACAAACACCACATTTGAATACATCCCGGCAATCCCGCCCGACCATCTCGTCCGAGGTCATCCCGAACAGTCGTTCAGCAGCGTGGTTCACACCGCTGATCCGAAGGTTTGCATCGTAGATGATCAGCGCGTCCGAGAGCTGATTGAACACAGCGGCCAGCATGTGGGAGTTCTGCCATTCCAGCGCCAGATTAGGCATGTTTCCGACCCGTAGGATAACCTAAGTATAACATGGCTGCGTAATTTAACCCAGCCACGGTTTTTCCCACTCACACCCACCTTCTCCCGCAAGCTAACTTATTGAGAACACGCGATCGCTCGCTTGGTCGCGCGGTTGCATCCAAGTGGACCGAAAGGACTCCGTTCATGAACATAATACCCCTGGCAGTCATTTGGGCCGTATTGGCCACCGTAGTCCTGGCGCTGGCACTCTATCGCCGGAGTATTTCCGCTAAGGAAGATGATTACATTCATGTGGACTCGAATGTCGTCGCCCAGCAGCAGGAGTACAACAAGAAACTCGCGGTGATCGATCGTTGGGGGAAGATCCTGACGATAGTAGCGGTCGCTTTCGCGCTGGTTTTGTTTATGCTGTTCCTGTACAACGGTTGGCAGAGCGGCGGTAAGCTGTCGTATTAGCGGTTAATTGGCCGTGCGGCCTCTCCCGGTGCGGGAGTAGCGCGGCGGACGTGTCGGCTGCAGGATCGCGGGAGGCGCCTATGTCCCTTGTCGAGCGCATCCTGTTACCCGTCGACTTCTCTGAGCGTTCCCTCGGGGCCGCCCGGTATGCAGAAGCGTTGGCGGATACGCAGGAGACCGAAATTTCCGTCGTCCATGTGACGACTCCGCTCAATTATGAGCTGAGCGCGTTGGACGTCGGCGGTACCGTACTGACCGAACTCAATGCAGACCGCACAGCGGAGTTGAAGGAGCAACTGGATAACTTCGCAGTGGAAGAACTTCGGAAGTATCGGGTGCAGCGGTTTCTGCTCGATGGCGACCCGGCCAAGCGACTGGTGGAGTTCGCCGATTCCAACGGGACGGACCTCATCGTGATGCCGACACACGGCTACGGGCTCTTCCGCCGGTTCCTTCTCGGCTCAGTCACCGCGAAGGTTTTGCATGACGCGCATTGCCCCGTCTGGACCGGAGTTCATCTTGAAAATGCTCCGGTGCCGGAACAGATTCACTTCCGCAAGGTTATGGTGGCGGTGGATCTCTGCACGGCGCAGGCGCTGAAGGCAATCAGTTGGGGATCCCGTTTCGCGGAGCGGCAGGGCGCGGAGATGACGATCGTGCACGCGTATCCATCGCTCGAAGGCCGGTCCGGCGAGTACTTCGATCCCAACTGGCGGACCTACTTCACCCAAGTCGCGAATGACGAAATCATGAAGATGCAGCAGAAGTTGGGGACCAACGCGGAATTGATCATGGAATCGGGCGATCCCGCCCACGTGGTCTGCAATCTTGCGTCGCTGCACCAGGCGGATCTGCTTGTGATCGGCCGCGGCTCAGCCGCGGGTGTGTTCGGGCGGCTGCGTGCGAACGCGTACTCAATTATCCGACAGTCGCCCTGTCCTGTAATCAGCGTGTAGTATCATCCTCCGGCGTTGCGGTCTTCGTACCGCAACGCCATTCCTATGCCGCCGTGAGGAGCAGCGGTTCGTCCCGGGCAATCACGATGGTGTGCTCGTAATGTGCCGCCAGGCTACGATCCGCCGTTCGAATCGTCCAACCGTCGGCGCACAATTCAGGCCGTCCTTTCCCCGCCGCGATGATCGGTTCGATGGTGATCACCAGTCCTTCGGTTAGCTTCGTGCGGAGGCGCGGGTCGTGATAGTTCGGCACCAGCGGGTCCTCGTGTATCGACCGCCCCACACCATGGCCGCAGAGTTCGCGAATCACCTGGAACCCGCAACGGTGAACCTGACGCTCCACTGCGCGTCCGATCTCATTCACGCGGTTGCCGGGCCGTGCTGCCCTCAGCCCTTCGCGAAATGCCGTCTCGGCGCAGCGTGTCAACCGGTCGGCCACGCCGGAGACGGCGCCAGCTTTCACCGTGACGGCCGCATCCGCGACGAACCCGTCTTTTTCGGCCGTGACATCGAGCTTGACGAGATCTCCGTCTTCGATGCGCCGCTCGCCGGGAATTCCGTGGATCGCTTCGTCGTTTACGCTGATGCACACCGAGGCAGGAAACCCATAGACTTTCGGCGGCGACGCTTCGGCGCCGTGCGCGGCCAACACCGATGCCCCGATACGGTCGAGGTCAGCGGTTGTGGTGCCGGGCCGAACCGCGTTCGCCATTTCGTCGAGTGTCAAACGGACGATCTTCCCGATGGCCTGCAGTTGTTTCAACTCACGCTGCGATCTCACAGACATCGAACCGCCTCCTAGCCCGCCTCTGTTTTGGTTGGGCGGCGCTTGCGGGTGTAAGGCCGCTTCACAATCGTCGTGATCGCAGGACTCTCAGGTTCAGGCCCGCGTACTTGCGCAATCGCACGCCGGATGTAGTCCCGCAAGAAGGGCTGTTTCAAATCGCTTTCATTGGCAAATCGAATATGGCGAGTCGACTTACCCGTCCCTTGCAATACTCCGTTCGGATCAGCGAGCGACACTCCTCGGTTGAAACCGAGGTTCACGTGATGCGGATACACCGCGACATGGCAGAACCCGTCTTTGAGCCGCCCGGTAAAAGAGAAGCCGATGGCCACGGCGTTGTAGGCGTCATATACCGACTCCACTACACCTGGCGCTTCTTCGACAACCATGGCTCGCAACCGGATTGCTATCCGGGCGATCCGGTCGTCGTACGGCGCAAGGAACTCAATTAGCTTTGGATGCGGCTTCACCAGGTATAACGAACCGCGTAGGCGACGGTCTTCTCCTCTCCGGGCTGCAACACGACCTTGAATTCGATGGTATCCGAATCCTTCTTCGTCCAGGGTTGAGAGCTTACCGGGATCTCCCAGGTATTCCAGCGATACATATGTTCTACCACCAACACCTCCGCCTGTTCCTGCTTGCGATTTCGAACCTTGATTTCGAACGACTCGTCGATGGTCGAGCGGCCGTGATCGATGCGATACGACGTCCTTTTCCGATCCCCTACGAGATCGAAAGCAGCGCCGGTGAACACGCGTATCGATTCGCCGGCAGGTGTGTGATCGATGGTATCTTCGCCCGTGAACTCCAACTGGCCGTCGGTGTCGCGGCGGTAAAAACGAGTGCGTCCCTTCGGAAGAGGCAGACCGAGTTGGTTCACTTTGGAGTTCGTGAACTCGCGCATAACCCACACCTTATTCGTCGATTGCAGTCCAAACCCCGTATCCATCCGCAAGGCTTCGGGCGGCATTTGGCGGGCGCGGTTCAGATCGAATTTCAAGCCGTCGTACAGATACACGATCCTGGCTTGGATGTTGGAAGCATGAATAAACTCGACCTGCTTCGATTGCCGGTCGAACAAGGTGACGGGCGCCGGAAGCGTATAGAGATGATATTCGTCGAAGGTCTTCTCCGTGACGGCCGGCAGCCCGCCAGGAACACCGCCGATAATCCCGCCGATCGCCCCGCCCATGCGCACTTGCATCAGGTCCGGACGGACAATCTTGTTGACATCGCCGGCCATCAACTTCACCGATGCGTTCTCAAATTTGTGTCCCGTGCGATTTTCCATCGTCACCCAGCCGATGATCTCGAGGCGATCCGAGGCGGTCTGAACAATGTTGTAGTCAGCCTGCCAGTTCATCGCCGCGGTGACGTACGCAAGCTCGGCATCGAATCTGGCCGGTCCCGCGGAATGAATCAACCATTCGAGCGAAGGCTTCAGGATTGCATCGCCGGACAACGATGGAAACAACGGTATCCCCGGCAGATCGAACCGAAGCTGTCCGTTGACTTCGATGATAGCCTGTGGAGCGGCGACCACATCCGCTCGCATATAACTGTAGTTCACTACCCCGGAATCCGGCGGTGTCGCGCGAACGATCCTGCCTTCGACGATGCTGGTTTGGTCGCCCGAACGCACCTGAAACTGGATCGTCTTTCCCTCGTAGGCGGCGAGCAGCGCCTGAACCGAGATCGGGTCCGCGCGATAGCTCTGTTCGAGCACACGAAAGGAATGGGCCGCCCCGGGATCGCGCAGCGTCACCGATTCCGGTTCAACGTAGGCAGTCACTCCCGAGAACCGCACGCGCGTGATTCCGTCCTTCAAGTCGAGCGGCAACTGCTCGCGGACCACTGCGAAGTTCTGGTTGTAAATCGTGAGAGCTGGGCCGGCGGCGTAGAGCGCCGGCAGCCCCATCAATAAAAGAGCAAGACGGATCAAGGCGAACTCCTGCCCGTCTTGGACACCGCTTCAGTACAGGCGGTTCCGGTCAGTAATGCCCGCCCGCTTCGTCAAGCCTCACCTTGCCCGAAAACTTCCGATAGACGAAGGTGGTATAAATGCCGGCCAGAATCATGCCGGGTATCCACCACGCCAGCCCCACTTTCAATCCGTAATCGGCGGGTGCCGTGTTGTAGATCGTCAATCCGAACGTGGTGCCATTGTTGGCCGGCAGTACATACGGGAATACGCCGAACGCCGCGCTGGTCAACATGCCGACGATGAAAGCGCAGGATGCGAGGAACGCCTTCAGTTCGTTGCCAAACATTCGAATGCCGATCAGGCCGGCGAGCGCGATTGCCGGGAAGACAAAGCCCCACGGACGCGCTGTGAAGTTCGTCCATATTTGAGGCTGTAACTGGAAACTCGCTATGGTCGTAAGTGCGGTGAGGGCGATCACTGCCCACCACGCGCGGCGCGAGAGAAGCGAAGTCCGCTTATTCAATTCGCCGTCGGTCCTGTAGATAACCCACAGCGCGCCGTGGAGAGTGAGCGTCGCCAGTGCGAGGAGACCCACCAGCACGGTGTACCAGTCGAGAATGCCCGGACTCATGCCCGGAAGGAAGTTGGTCCACAACGGTAGAAAGAAATCGCCGTTCTGATCGAGTGGCACACCGCGGACCACATTCCCCAGCGCCGCGCCGAAGAAGACCGCCAGAAGCAGGCTGGAAAACGCGAAGCCCGCATCCCAGATCGGCTTCCAGGTGTCCGACTCGATGTGGTTTCGGAACTCGATGGAGATTCCGCGAATCATCAGGAGCCACAGCACCATCATGAGCGGAAGGTAAAACCCGCTAAAGCTCGACGCGTACAAGCCGGGGAACGCGAAATACAAAGTGCCGCCGCCCGCGAGCAGCCACACCTCATTGCCGTCCCAAACCGGCCCGACCGACTTGAGGACCATCCGCCGTTCGGCATCGCTGCGCGTCACAAGGAGATGAACAACTCCGGCACCTAGATCGAAACCGTCCAGCACCACGTATCCGGCGATCATGATCGCCACCAGGCAAAACCAGAGAATCTGTAGCATGGCGCGCCTCCTTAGTCCTTCACCGCCGGTCCGTGCTCAATCTCGCGGTAGACCAGGAAAAGAAAGAGGATGGCCAGCACCGTGTACATCCCCATGAACCCGAGCAGGGTGAACAGCGCGTTCCCAGCCGACACATGCGGCGACGGTCCTTCGGCGGTCCGCATCAATCCATAGATCAACCAGGGCTGCCGCCCAAGTTCAGCCGTGATCCATCCGGCGGTATTCGCGATGTAGGGAAAGGGAGCGGCCAGAAGCAGCATCCAGAGAATTGGCTTCGTTTCGTAAATTGTGCCGCGCCACAGCCAGAGCGCGGCGATGGCGGTGATGGCAATGAAAATAGTGCCCAGTCCCACCATGATGTGAAAACTGTAATACAGCAACGGCATATTGTCAGGCCACTGCTCTCGGGGGTATTCGTTGAGCCCCTTCACCTCCGCAGCCCAGTGGCCGTAAGTGATGATGCTCAACATGCGGGGAATCTCGAGCGGATTGTCGAGCCGCCGCTTTTCGGTGTCCGGTTGGCCGACCAAAGCGAGTGGCGCGCCATGCGCGGTTTCGAATAGCCCTTCAGTCGCAGCGAGGGTAATGGGCTGCCACTTGGCGACGTTCTTGCCCTGCCCATCCCCGGTGGGGAATAAGAGCAGCACCGCCGCACACAATCCGGCGATCACGCCCACCCGCACGAAAGTGCGCCCGAACGGGACATGCTTTTTCGACAGCAGGTAAAAGGCGCCGATGGAAGCCACGACGAATGCGCCGGTCGCTACGGCACCCAGCATTGTGTGCAGATATTGCCAGAACACCCACGGGTTGAGTATCAGTCCCCAGAAGCTATCCAACCGTAGCTCATTGTTCGGCCCTAGGCTGTAGCCGACCGGGTGTTGCATCCAAGCGTCGGTGGCCACGATGAAGAATCCAGACAGCCAGGAACCGATCCAGACCAGCACGGCAGCCATCCAGTGCCCCACGCGGCCGAGTGTCTTCTCGCCGAACAGAAACAACCCGAGGAAGCTCGACTCGAGGAAGAACGAAAACACGCCTTCCATCGCCAGGGTTTGCCCGATAATGCCGCCGGCCGCTTTGGAAAAGCGCGACCAGTTGGTGCCGAACTGAAACTCCATCGGGATGCCGGTAACGACTCCCATGGCAAAGTTGATCGCGAAGATCTTGGCCCAGAATCGGGCGGCGGCGTTGTAATGCTCATCGCCGGTTCTCAAGGCCATAGTCTTCAGAACGACGATGAGAACGGCCAGGCCCATGGTCAACTGGGGAAACAAGTAGTGGAATGTGACGGTGAAGGCGAAATGAAGCCGATGCACGGCAAGTGCTGTATCCATAAGGAACGATTCCAGTCAGGTCGATGCAGATTCCGTCCGGAAGGAACGCGTCCGGCGTAAGTCACATCACACCGTATCGCAGAAAAACGAGGGTGTCCAGGGGGAGTATGGTGAAGTTCGACATACCGAGCATCCACACACAACACGCGTCGACGTGCGCCGTTTCAGCACGCTTGAGCCATTGCGGCACATTTTCTACGTTGTTGTCGATGGCTGGACAGAAACAGCCAAGAAAATGTCGGGCCGCCGTCACTACTTACATAGAGTAAATGATTTCGATTCCCTGGCATTTCCCCGATTGTACTGTCCGGCGCTCTAGGCAACAATGGGAATAAGCTGGCGTACGGCGTGCAAAGAGGATTACGCTGAACGAACTTCGCTTGACCAGCGTTTATTCAGGAGAAGAGGTTAGCGGCAGCCGGGAGGTAATCATGCCGAGAACCATGCACAATTTATCAACGAACAATAACGGCGCGGAAAATAGTACCGTGCTGGCAATATTCCCTTGCCTCGACGACTTCACTTCGCTTCAAAACATGCTGGATGAGGATCGGTGGATTGTCCGAAACGCGAGTTCCTGTGGGGAAGCAATCAGGCTGGTAGCGGAGGAGCAGCCGGCCGTGGTCACCTGCGAACACGAATTGCCGGACGGAACGTGGCGGGATCTGTTTAAGCTTTTCGAAGCTCTCCAGAATCCACCTCCGATCGTTGTCGTATCGCGCAACGCGGATGAAACCCTCTGGGCCGAAGTACTAAACCTGGGCGGGTACGACGTGCTTGCAAAGCCTTTCGATCGAAACGAGGTTGAGCGAGTCATTGAGATGGCCCGCCGCCACGGCAATCTGATGCAAACGGCCCGCATCTGAAATAGCGGCCAATTCGGCGAAAATTCAAACCTATTTCGCGACGGCGACACGCACTTGACGTTTGCCCGTGGTGAGATCGAGCACGAGTCGTCCATCGGCCTGGGTGATGCCCTGCCCCGAATACGATTCGAGACCTTGAATGGCTTGAACGCCCAAGAGTTTCACTTTGCCGCCAGATTGAATTTCGAACGAACCGGAGATAGTTCGGAACTGAACCTCGGGCGCAAGATTCAGATTCTCACCGGAAAACTCGCCGGTCCCCTGGACTCGTGAGAGCACATCTTCGCCGAAGCCACTCGAATCGAGACTCCCGTCGACCGTCAGGGTGCCGTCGCGATACTCAATGTTTTCGAGCCGGCCCGAAGCGTGATATCGGGGCAACGCGCCTCGCATATCGACGCTGATTTGTCCGGACGCCTCCGCGCCGTTTTGCTCCGCGCTGATTCCGGACAAGTCGACGCTGGAACCGTCCCATACCAGCCGGGCCGCGCCCAGCTTCCATTCCTGATCGCCGAAGGTCAGCTTGTCGATCCTAACAGTACCATCGATCCGGCGGGATCGAAGCCATTCCGGAACCTGAATGCTGCGAAACCGAAACCGCGCGAGCAGGCCCGTGTCTCGCTTGAGCGAAGGCAGAAGAAGAGTCTGCAACTCGCCTAGCTCGGCGTCGGCAATCTCGATCGACATCCGATCGGTCTGCCCGGCCCGTTCGCGCTGATAGCTACCTTGAAACGGCACCGACCCCACTCTGCCGCGAATCCTTGTGACAGACATGCGCGGTCCGGAGATGTTTACCGATGCGGAAGCGAAGCGCACCGGTTCCTTCAAACCGTCCACATCGATGCGCGCATTCCGCACATCGAACTGGCCCGACCATGCCGCCTCGTCGCCATCCCGCAGGAACCGCAGCGACCCGCGCAATGTTCCCTGCCGGCACGATTCGAGGAACGGGACCCCGCTCAATCCGAACAAGCGGCCCGATCCCGTGTGCAGTTCCGCCACGTTCATCTCGCGAGTGGTGACGTGCAGGTCCACCTGCCCTGTTCCGGCGTCGTATTCGCCTTCGACATCCGCTGATTGTCCGTCGGCCAATGCCACGGTGCTCGGCCGGATGGAAACCTTGTCGCCATCGACTACGAACTCCGCGCGCCGAAGGTCGAGCGCGCCGGCATTCCGCAAACTGACTGAAGAGTCGTGAACTTCGAATTGCCCCTGCATTCCGCCTGGGCGGGAATACCCGATCAATCCCGCCACCTTTCCGTCGGCGGCGAATCCCTCCGGGAGTGCGGCGCCCATATGCCGCGCCACTTCGACGAACCCCGAAACCGGTGCGTCTTTCAGTTCGAGCATCGCTGCCCACTTCGGATCGGTCAGGTAATCGCTCGCACGGAACCGCAGCAGAACGGGAATATCGGGATCCTGCTTCCGATCGGTCTGAAGTGCAACGCGTTGTCCCTGAAGGTCAGCAGTTCCCCGATAGTCCAGATCCCAACCGCCGCTCTTCGATGGCAGGAGATCCCACCTGTGAACATCTTCGAGCCGCAGCGTTCCATTGACCTGGAGATTGTTCACTGGCCCCGCGATATGCGCCTGCGAGGCGACGATGCCATGAATTCCGATACCGTGACCTTCCACCAGGCGGGCGATATCGGTAACGCTGCTCCGCTCGAGTTCGGCGTTCACGTCCAGTTCGCCCGGACCGCTCCCACCACCGCTCCAGGTGCCGCGGGCGAGAAGCCGGCCGAAGTTCTGCGCCGCCTGATCGGTGCGCAACGGCTGTCCGGAGAAGCGAACGTCGAGCCGGTCCGAACTCAGAGGTTCGATATCGAGGTCGGAATCGGCGAGATAGAAGATAGTTTTGTAATTGCCAAACTTGAAATTGATTCGGCCGCTACGTACCTGGATGGATGGAAATTGCTGCGCCGCCGAAGCCGGCGCAACGCCCTTTTGCCCGCCAAGCAACTGGAAGTTCCAAACGCCGCTTTCCGATTTGGCAAGGTTGACCGTGGGATTGTCGAGACGCAGGTTGGAGAAGGATAGGCGCCGGGTCCAGAGCGTAGTCAGGCGCACGCGGGCACTCAACGATTCGACATACGCCATTGGCTCGATACCGATGGATGGATCGTCGGCGATCGTGACGTCCTCCACAGTGAAACCGGGCCCCGTCAGGAGATTGAATCGCACCTTGCCGACCGATACCTTGCGGTGGAGCGCGCGTTCCAGCGCATTCTGAATACGGGTGCGGTAGCCGTTCGCATCGATATACGGAACAGCAACTCCGACCGCGAGCACCGTGATCAGAACCAGGACAACCCACCGCACGATTCTCATCGAAGAGCCTCGTAGTCGGCCGGTGTATCGACGTCGCGGACTACGCCGGGGTCGTTCGTATCGATGTAGACGATATCCGCCTCGTGCTGGTGGATCACATCACGCGCTTGCGCGCCGGGCGGCAGGGAAAGGAACTCGGGGACGATCGAGCGGGCGACCAGAACGGGATGACCGCGGCGCTTTGCATACGTCGGGATTCTGAGGAGTTCGCCGCGCCATCCCTGGATGACGCGATTCACGGTGCTTTCGAGAACTGCCGGCTGATCGACGGGAGTAAAAGCGACGGCCGCCGCAGCGGGGTCGAGCGCCGCCATTCCGCATTGGAGAGAACTCAGCATCCCGCGTTCCGGCGCGTGGTTAACGACAACGCGAGCTTCCTGAACGGGGAATGCCTCATTCGTGACGACGATGACGTCGTCGCAGAATGTGCGGAAGATCCGAACCAACCGTGCGAGAAATGTTTCACCGCGGTATTCCAGAAACGCCTTGGCGCGGCCCATACGAGTGGAAGCGCCCGCCGCGAGAATGATCGCAGCTACAGGGCCCCGGCTGGCATTCACTTCAGCAGCGCCCGGAGAGAATCGTGTGCGAACACCGATTTCGCCGTTTTGCGCCATTCGCCGCCCGGGGCGCGGCGCACCGCGACCATCTCGGCGACTACCGAAACTGCTATCTCTTCGGGAGTGATGGCGCCGATATCCAGTCCCATCGGCGCGTACACCTGATCGAAGGCCTCGCGCGCGATCCCTTCTTTCTCCAACTCCTTTACGACAGCGATAGTCTTGCGCTTACTGCCGATCATAGCCAGATATCGCGGTTGAGTGGCGATGGCCCAGCGCAGAACACGCATATCGTCGCGATGGCCGCGCGTAACGATGATGAGGTAGCTGGACGAGTTTATGTTCAGCTTCGGGAAGACTTCCTCATATTCGGCGGCGTAGATCTCCTGGGCTTCCGGAAACCGCTCCCGATTCGCGAACTGCTCGCGGTTGTCGATGATAACGCTGGCAAACCCGGCGATGTTCGCGATCCGCGAAATCGATTTGGACACGTGGCCGGCGCCGAAGATGTAGGCGCAAGGATACGGAATAACCGGTTCGACAAAAACCTCGAGTTGCCCGCCGCAGATGAGGCCGTTGTCGTACGCAGCGTCCTGGCCCAGGTTGAAGCTCAGGCTTTTCGGTTTTTCGGTTTCCATCACTTCACGCGCCGCGTTCCACACCTCGGCTTCCACGCAACCGCCCCCGATAGTGCCGGCAATCGATCCGTCATCGCGCACCAGCATCTTGGCGCTTTCGAAGCTCGGGATCGAACCATTGACACGCACGATGGTCGCCATGGCACACTTCTGCCCGAGTCTGCGCAGGCGCACCAACTCCTCGTAGAGGTCCATTCAGCTTCAATTATATCGGTTCGCGACCATCGCCCTGACGGCGATCCAGGGCTCCTATAATGGTAATTCGTCGGGAGTTGTGGGTTCTTCGGCGGCAACACGTTCGCATGCTTCTGTCTATTCTGATCCCCGTGTACAACGAGCGAACCGTGCTCGAGCGGAGTTTGGCACAGGTACTCGCGGCCCCGTTGCCCGAGAACATGGACCGCGAGTTGGTTATCGTCGACGACTGTTCGACCGATGGAACGTGGTCGATCCTCCAACGCCTGGCTGCCGCCGAGCCGCGCATCCGGCTGTTCCGGCACGAGAAGAACAAAGGAAAAGGCGCGGCGGTGCGAACGGCGATTTCCGAAGCGCGCGGCGATTTTTCCATCGTCCAGGATGCCGATCTCGAATACGATCCCAACGAATACCCGAAACTCATGAAGCCTCTGCTCGAAGGCCATGCGGATGCTGTATTCGGTTCGCGCTACATGGCCGGCGAGCAGACTCGCATCCTGCCGTTCTGGCACTCGATGATCAACAAGGGACTCACGTTGATCTCGAACATGTTCTGCAACCTGAACCTCACCGATATGGAGACCTGCTACAAGGTCTTCCGCACGGACCTGCTGAGAAGCATTCCCATTCGCTCAAACCGGTTCGGATTCGAACCGGAGATCACGATGAAGTGCTCCAAGCGCAAGTTTCGAATTTACGAGGTGCCGATCAGCTATCACGGCAGGACGTACGAAGAGGGCAAGAAGATCGGCTGGAGGGATGGCGTGAAGGCGCTGGGCGTCATCTTCCATTTCTGGCTGATTGACGACCTCTACGCGGAACCTTACGGGCGAGCCTTCCTGAACAACATGACGGGAACGCCGCAGTATCTGAGCTGGGTAGCGAACACCTTCCGCAAACACCTCGGCGATACCATCCTGGAAGTCGGCGCGGGGATCGGCAACATCACGGGCCGGCTTATGGGCCGTCGGCTGCACTATGTCGCGGCGGAGCGCGATCCGCTGTACCTACATGCGCTGAGGAACCGTTTTTTGCGGACGCCGAATGTGACCGTGACCCGGCTGAATCCAGCCAACGCGGAGGAATTCGCAAACTGGCGCGAGACGTTCGAAACGGTGCTCTGCCTGAATGTTCTCGAATACCTGGAGAACCCCGCGCCCGTGATCCACTCGATGGTCCAATCGTTAAAAGACGACGGGTTGTTGATTCTACTCGTGCCGCAGGGGCACGCACTATTCGGTAGCGTGGATCAAACGCTCGGACATCTGCGGCGCTACTCGCGCGCCGAGACCACCGCGATGCTGGAAGCCGAGCGACTGACGATAGAACGCATCTACAACTTCAATCGCGCAGGCGCGCCGGCGTGGTGGGTGTTCAGCCGAATTCTCGGGCGGAAGCGGGTGAACAAAGTCACGTTGAAACTCTTCGACAAATCGGTTTGGTTCTGGCGCCGCGTCGATGCGATCCTTCCGTGGCCCGGGCTCTCGCTGATCGCCGTTGCACGCAAGCGGGGACAGAACGCGGGGACAAGCCCCCACAAGGTTCAGGAGTTGGATGCGGTCGGTCGTTCTTGATCTCGAGCATCGGCTGCTCGAGCAGCGCGATATTCCGGAACCCGCGCCGCCCATCGCGGCGGAAGTGCTGTACCGGATCCACGAGGTCGGGGTTTGCGGCACCGACCGCGAGATGGTCAATTTTCGTTTGCGCCGGCCTCCCAACGACGTGCCGCACCTGGTCATCGGACACGAGGCATTGGGTCGCGTGGTGGAAACGGGAGCGGCCGCTCAGGGATTCGCGCCCGGCGATTGGGTGGTGCCGATGATCCGCCGTCCGTGCGCCGCGCTGTGCCGCTCCTGCGCCCGCGGACGGACAGATTTATGCCTCACTCACCAGTACACGGAGCGCGGCATCTTCGGGGCCGACGGGTATTTCACCGAGTTAGCGGTAGACGATGCACACTACCTGATTCGTATCCCTGACCATCTTGTGTCGTACGCGGTGCTGATGGAGCCTCTCAGCGTGGTGGAAAAAGCAGTCGGGCGCGCCATCGCGGTGCGGCAGACGGATGAGAGGTCAGCGCTCGTGCTCGGACTCGGACCAATCGGCATTCTGGCGGCGCTGGTTTTGCAGGCACGCGGATACTCGGTGACGCTGTACTCGCTCGAACCGGAGGATCATCCACGCGTTCGGCTCTTGACGCGGCACGGCATCCGCTATGTCCGATCACTCGACGGTCCGGCGGATCTCATCGTTGAGGCTGCGGGATCAGCGGAACTGGCACTGGCCGCGGTGCGCCTACTCGCGCCTGCAGGCATTTTCGTGACCCTTGGCGCACAACAGGCAACCGGCGAATTTTCGTTCATCAACCTGATCGTGGGGAACCACACGATTGTCGGCAGCGTTAACTCCAACCGAGAATCGTTCGAACAGGCACTGCGCGATCTGGATCTGCTGCCTCGCGACGCCCTCACCGCGATGATCCGTCGTTTCGGGTTCGAGGACTATCGCCGCACGCTATTCGAACAACCCGGTTCCGAACCGAAATTTGTTCATGAAATTTCCGCCTAGTAGACTATTGATTTCATGAGTTACACGTTCAAGCACGCTATCTGCAACGAGGTCTATCAGAACTGGACATTCCATGACACGTGTAAATCGATTCGAAATATCGGGTATACGGGGATCGAAATCGCGCCGTTCACGCTAGCGGAATCGCCCGCCGATATTTCGCTCGAGCGCAGGAAGCAATATCGGGGCATCATCTCCTCCGAGGGTCTGCGGTTCGCCGGCTTGCACTGGCTGATGGTATCGCCGAAGGGTCTGCACGTGACGACGCCCGACGCCTCGCTGAGGCAAAAGAGTTGGGACCACATTCGCGACCTCATCAATCTTTGCGCCGATCTAGGCGACGGCGGAGTCATGGTGTTCGGCTCGCCGAAGCAGCGCTGCACGGTTGATGGAAGCACGCCGGAGGACGCGAAAAAGCGCTACGAGGACGGCCTGGCATCGGTATCTGGGCTCGCCATGCAGCGCGGGGTGACCATCCTCGTCGAAGCATTGCCCGGGGGTCAATGCGATGTTGTTCAGACGCTCGAGGAGGCGGTGGAGATTGTGCGGAATATCGCCAGTCCCGCGGTGCGGACGATGTTTGATTCGCACAATGCGGTGGATGAAAAGGAACCGCACGCGGTACTGGTGGACCGGTATTTCGATTACATCCGCCACGTGCATGTCAACGAAATGGACGGGAAACATCCCGGCACAGGCACGTACGACTTCAAGCCGGTACTCGAGGTTTTGAAACGCCGTAACTATGCGGGATGGGTTTCTCTTGAAGCATTCGACTTTACACCCGGCGCGGAGCGGATCGCTACCGAGTCGCTGCGTTATTTAGAGAGGGAGATCAAACAACTACCGGAATGAAGCGATACATCGTAACCGGAGGGGCGGGGTTCATCGGCTCGGCGCTGGTTCGAGCGCTGTTGGCGCGTGGGGATGGCTCAGTTGAAGTAATCGACAATTTACTCACCGGCAATAGGAAGAACCTCGATGAGGTCGCCAGCCAGATTCATCTGCACGAAGTGGATATCTGCAACTACGACGGAATCGCGACCGTGCTCAGGGGCGCGGACACGGTTTTTCATCTTGCGGCGATTCCATCGGTGCCGCGATCGATCGACGATCCGGTGCCTTCGCACGAGGTCAACATCGACGGCACTTTCAACGTGCTCCGCGCGGCATCGGAAGGCGCCTGCAAGAGGGTAGTCTATGCCGCGTCCTCGTCTGCATATGGCGATTCCGAGACGCTGCCCAAAGTCGAGGCGATGCAGCCCAAGCCGAAATCGCCTTACGCGGCACAGAAGTTGATGGGCGAATATTACGCTTCCGTCTTCTCGAGTTGTTATGGGATCGAGACCGTATCCCTGCGGTTCTTCAATGTTTATGGGCCGCGGCAAGACCCGTCGAGTCCTTACTCGGGAGTTCTGTCGCTGTTTATGCGCTGCCTCATCGAGCGAAGAGCGCCGACTATCTTGGGTGACGGGGAGCAGACGCGCGACTTCACGTATGTCGAAGATGTCGCCGATCTCGTTATTAAAGCAGCACAGGCGCCGGCGAGCGTTTCGGGCAACGTTTACAACGCGGGCAACGGCAGCAACTACTCGTTGAACACGGTATGGAAGCTCCTCCAGCAGATCGAGGGTGTCCGTATCGAACCGAAGTTTGGTCCGCCCCGCGCGGGCGATGTCCGGGATTCGCTGGCGGACACGACGTTAGCTGTGGCCGATCTGGGCCATGCGCCACGCTTCACGCTCGAAGAGGGCCTTCGACGAACGCTCGCCTGGTACAAAGAGGAGACCGCAACAGCGGTTTGAGTTACGCCTACATGCGTCGCGGCAGAGGCAATGCCGCGGCAGGAAACGGAAACACCGATCTCTTTAACCGTCGCCGTGTCGGCCGGTTCGGACCGGTTTCAGTTCGGGCGCGTGCGAGGTTCGCGGCGGCGATTGTCGTCCGGCGATTCTGCACCCAGTGATCGAATTCATCGCCCGCGGATGCCCGAAGCACAGCAGTCGCGCCCGACCGGAGATTCACGATTGCCGGGGCCAGAACCGCCTGCTTCTCCGTTCCATTCGATAGCCGCGCGCTCCCGTCAAAGACCGAGAAATTCGATTCAGAAGCATCGAGCCGGTACGATCCGGGGAATGCTAAACGAATCCCCGTGCTCTCGCAAGAGATCGTCAATGTGCTGTCGGCGCCGGTGGTTGTCGAGTCGAGAATGGCGGATCCGCTGATCAGTTCCACTCGCGTGTCCTCCAAGCCATTGCGCAGCATCCGGAGCGAGCTGTGATGGTCCAGCCACAAGAAGGTTTCCGGGCCCAGCAGGACTTCTGCCCTGCTTTCGAAAGTCTCAATTGACGATCCCGGCGGAATCTCCGGGAATCGCCCGGGCACTGCGACGACGGGCTTGCCGTCAACGCGAATAGTGCCTTCAGAGTGAACGATGACACCGGAATGTGTCGAGATGACGGGTTGTGCCGCCGCCACGAGCGAAAGCAAACCCAAAGCGAACATCGCGGTTCTTGGCAGCAGCATACGGGGCGCTCCCTACCTAATTTACGTTATTGCGAGGGGAGGCCGGAACCGCCCATACTCTGAAGACCATGAAACTCGCACTGGCACTGTTCGTTTCTGTTTTGCTGCCCGTCGCCGGCAACGCCGCGTCGAAGGCCGACCTCAAGGCGAAGACCGTGGATGGCGAAAAGGTACAGCTGAAGGATCTGAGAGGGAAGTTGGTTATCCTCAACTTCTGGGCCACCTGGTGTGGACCGTGCCGCGAAGAACTGCCGATGCTCGTAAAGGCAGCGAGTGCCAGCAGCGCACCTGACCTGATATTCATCGCGGTTTCGGTGGACGAACCAAAGACCCAGGGCAAAGTGCCGGAAATGGCACGGGACTTCGGCATAAAATTCCCCGTCTGGACCGGCGCGAACGGCGACGACCTCTACCGGCTATCCAAAGGCGAGGCGGTTCCGGCCACCGTATTCGTCGATCGCGACGGAAGTATCCTATCCCGGGTGTCCGGCCAGATAAGAGAAAGCGAACTCAACGAGCGGCTGGCCTGGCTGACGGGCGACCGCCAAGGGCCGAAACCCAAAGAGTTCGTCTCCCACGTCAAGTAATTATTTTCAATTATTGGACGAAAACCGAAGAAGGCGTACTATCAACCATCCGCCGGGAACAATTAACTGGGTCGTTTCTCGGTGAAAAGGAATTGGGGCTATGCTATCTCGCACAAACGGTTCTCGTTACTTTCCGCTTGTTCTGGCCATCGCTGTCCTGGGATTTGGCGCCAACGCTTACGGGCAGGGCTGTATCGTTGCACGATCGAGTTCGATCAGCGGCGGACCTGAAACCGCGGGCGGATACCTCGCCCCTGGCGAATTCGATCTTTCGATCGGCCTGAGGCACCAGTTCTCGTTCCGCCACTTTGTCGGCGATGTCGAGCAGAAGCAGCGAATTCAACTCGGCAATCAGGTGATGAACAAGATCAACCTGATGAACTTCAACATCGACTATCAGCTCACACATCGCTTCAGCGTACAGGTGGATACTCCACTCCTGTTTGCGAGCCGCCGCTCGAACAACTCTCCGTATACCACGTCCGTGCAGGGCGTCGGGGACATGATCGTCACTGGGCAAGGCTGGGTGTTTGACCCGCGTGAGAATTCGCGCGGCAACGTGGCGTTCAGCTTCGGGGCCATGCTCCCAACCGGCCGCGATAACGCCACGAACGTGGTCGACAAGCTGGACGGCAAGGGGCCGGTCAGCACGCTTCTCGACTATTCGATCCAGCCGGGCAGCGGGGGGTACGGAATCGTTTTCGGATGGCAGGCGTTCAAGAACTTCGGGACGGCGGCACAAGCATACTTCAACGGCAGCTATATCGCGACTCCGCAGAATACGAATGGCGTCGTCCGTTCGACGACAGCGAAGGAGTTGCTACAGCAGGTTTCCATCTCCGACCAGTATCTGCTGGAGGCCGGCGTGGCGGTGCCCTTACGCCGAATCGCAGGGTTGACGTTGACCGCCGGACCCCGTTGGGAGGGAGTGCCGGCCAAAGATCTGATCGGCAATAACGACGGATTCCGCAGATCGGGTTATGCGGTGTCTGCCGAGGTAGGTTTTCAGTACGCCCGTGGCCGGCAACTCTTCGCCGGCAGCGTGGGTAAAGCGATTCGCCGCGATCGCACCCGCAGCTATCCGGATCGCGTGTACGGCAACCACGGAGATGCGGCCTTTGCGGATTACGTGTGGCTGGCGAGCTATTCGGTTCGTTTCGGCGGCCTGAAGCGCCACGGCCATGACATGCATGACATGAGCGCCGAGCCGGTTCCCACCAGCAGCCCCGCCCACGGCGTGACCGACTAGACTTGCCGGGACGGCGTGTTGCCTGCGGCCCCCCTCCAGCAGCCGCGCCGTCCTCCCCCCACTGAAACCGCCCGACAGAAAAGAACGTGACTAGCGGTCGCGGTCGGTCACAAGATCGGTGACCGCCAGCAGCGCTCGCTGGCAGGGGGAATCCGGAAATCCGCTGATTGCTGCCCGTGCCTTCTCGGTGAACGTCTGTGCGCGTTCGACAGCCTGTTCCACGCCTCGATGCCGGTGCAGCATCTGCAGAATGCTGAGGAAGGGTACCTGCTCGTAGTTGCCGTCCGACAGTACGGTTTCGATCATCGCGCGCTCATCGGGGGTTGCCGTCTTCAACGCGTAGATCAACGGCAGCGTCACCTTGCCTTCGCGTAAATCGTTGCCGACCGGTTTGCCGAGGATCTTTTCACGCGATGTGAAATCGAGCACGTCGTCGACGAGTTGGAAAGCGATTCCGAGGTTCCAACCGAAATCACCCATACGGGCTTCAGCGGCTTCGTCGCCGCCGCCCATGATGGTGCCGAGTCGCGCGCAAACGCTAAAGAGACTCGCTGTCTTGCGATCGACAAGCTCCATATAATCGGCCTCGGAGATGTCCACCTTGCCGATCCGTTCCAGTTGCAGCAGTTCGCCCTCGACCATGTCCTGCGTCAACCCGATTAGTACATCGAGAACGTGAAAATTTCGTTCGCGCAGCGCGATTTGAAACGCCTGCATGTACAGCCAGTCGCCGGCCAGCACCGAGGTGTGATTGCCCCAAACGGCATTGATCGACGGCCGCCCGCGCCTCGTCTTCGCGAAATCGATCACGTCATCGTGGATGAGCGTCGCCGTGTGGATCATCTCTACGACGGCCGCAAGGCGGATGGCATTGTCCGTCGTGGGACCGAACAGCTTTCCTGCCAGCAGCAGCAGAATGGGGCGCAGCCGCTTCCCGCCTCCCGCCTGCAGATACTGCCCAATGCTGGTCACCGCGTCGACGGAAGCGATCGATTCCAGGCTAATCTCACGTTCCACTTTTTCGAGGTCTTCGCGGAGGACCTCGAGTATCTCGCGGAACGTCAACGATTGCCCGATGTTACTGAACATGAGGAATTTACCAGTGTAGCTTTCCTGTTTCAAACTCGCAAACATTTTGCGAACAGACGGTCGAAGTTGCCCGATGTCAGCGCCGCGATGCGTCCAGGCTCCTCTCCGCGAAGCTTGTCCAGATACGTGGCGGTGTGAACCACGAAGGCAGGTTCGTTCCGTTTGCCCCGCTTCGGCACCGGCGCAAGATAGGGCGCATCTGTCTCCACCAGGATTCGATCCTCCGGCGCCTCGCGGGCCGCCTGCTGAATCTCCACAGCTTTCGGGAAGGTGACGATGCCGCCGAAACTCAAATAGAAGCCCAAATCGAGCGAGCGCCGCGCCTCGTCGGGTCCGCCGGAGAAGCAATGCATCACGCCGGGTATTCCGCGTGGTTTCCAATGCCGTTCGAGAACCTCGAAGGTATCGTCCCACGCCTCACGTGTATGGATCACCACCGGAAGTCGCGCTTCAATAGCAATGTTCAACTGATCCGCAAAAACCGCTCGCTGCCGGTCTCGTGGCGAAAAGTCGTAATGGTAATCGAGCCCGATCTCTCCCAGTGCGATCACCTTGTCATGACGTGCGAGTTCGCGGACTCGCGCCAGAGTCTTATCGTCGGCCTTGGCAGCGTCATGCGGATGCACACCGGCCGTCGCGTAGAACAGATCGTAACGATCGGCGAGGCGGATACCCGCCTCGAGATCCGGAGGGCCTTCCCCTGTCCCGATCGCGACCATCCGTGTGACACCCGCCTCGAGCGCCCGTTCGATAACGGCCTCACGGTCGCCGTCGAACTCCTTCGAATCCAGATGGCAGTGTGAATCGACGAGCGTCATTTCAGGCGCGCGCCGACCGGCACGTCTTCCAGGAAACTTGCCAATACCGGACTACCGCCTTCGAGCGATGCCGCCACTATCATTCCTCTTGATTCGATGCCTCGCAGCTGGCGCGGCTGCAAATTCGCAACGATCACCACTTTTCGACCGACGAGTTGATCCGGCACGTAAGCCTTTGCGATGCCCGCCACAATCGATCGCGGCTCCGGCTCGCCGATATCGACGAACAGGTGCAGCAGCTTATCCGCACCCTTGACAGGCTCCGCCGATCGTACGACGCCCACCCGCATATCCACCTTGATGAAATCGTCAATGGAGATGCTGCCATCCGAGGAGGCGACTGCGCTGGCCGCAGGCTGCGCGGCCTGCGGCTTTGCCTCTGTCGCGGGTTGCACCGTCTTTCCGAGCAGAGCGTCCTGCCGGGCCCGTTCCTGCTCCTCCAGGTCTCGCATTTTCGCGATGGCCGGCTTCGCCTCGATGCGTGGAAAGACCGGCGCCACGGGGCGCAGTTTCTGCCCCGCCTGCAAGTGACCGAAGTGCAACTCCGATACACGTAGCTCTCCGAGAGGAGTCTCAAATCCGAGTTGATCCCAGATTTTGGCGATCGAGTCTGGAAGCACCGGCGACAACAGCCCACAAAGAATGCGCAGCACCTCCGCCGCGGAATATAAGGTACGGTCGAGCAACTCCGGCGCATCGGGATGATCGGACTTTGCGAGCATCCACGGCGCGCGGTCGACGATGTACTTGTCCACCACGGAGATCATCTGCCAGATGCTCTCGAGCGCCCGCGAAAATTCCAGTCTTTCGTACGCTTCGAGCACACGGGCCGTTGTTTCGGTTACCGCTTCGGCAATGTGACTATCGCCATCCGAGCGCGGGATGAGTCCCTTCCGGTACTGCTGGATCATCGTCAGCGTGCGGCTGGCAAGATTTCCGAGACCGTTCGCCAAGTCTGAGTTGTACCGCTGAACCAGCGCATCGTAGCTGAAGCTTCCGTCCTGCCCGAACACGATCTCGCGGAGCAGGAAGTAACGCAGAGCGTCCATACCCGTCACTTCGGCGATAGGACGAGGACGCACGATGTTGCCGCGGCTCTTGCTCATCTTGTCCTGCTCGAACAGGAGCCAGCCGTGAGCGAAGATCCGCTTCGGCAGGGGAACATCTGCCGCCAGCAGAAACGCGGGCCAGAAGATCGCGTGAAAACGCACGATCTCCTTGCCGATCATGTGCAGGTCGGCGGGCCAATATCCTCGATCGCGATAATCGGGACCGCCGACTGCGGTGATATAGGCGATCAGCGCATCGAACCACACATAAAACACGTGGGGGGCTTCGTTCGGAACGGGGATGCCCCATTTGATCGTCGTGCGAGTAATCGATAAGTCCTGAAGCCCGCTCTTCACAAAGCTGATCACTTCATTGCGCCGCGTCTCGGGTTGGATGAAGAGCGGTTCGTCTTCGTAGAGCTGAAGAAGACGGTCCTGGAAAGCGGACAGCTTGAAGAAGAAGTTCTCTTCGGTTACCGTCTCTGTGGGACGCCCGCACTCCGGACACGGATCACCGGGTTTCGCGTCGTTCACGTAGAGATTGTCAAAAACGCAATACTGCCCCGTGTACGATCCTTTGTAAACGTACCCGTTCTCGCGGCAGCGTTCGAACATCCACTGAACAGTGAGGTGGTGCCGGGGATCCGAAGTGCGGACGAACTCGTCGGGCCGAAGGCGAAGTTCATCCCAATGCATTTTGAATTCGTCGGCCATAGTGGTCGAGAATTCGGCCGGCGTTTTGCCCACCCTTTGAGCGGAGCGCTCCACGTTTACGCCATGTTCGTCGGCGCCCGTGGTCAACACGACATCGTAATCCTGAAGCTGCTTCAAACGCCGGATTACGTCGCACACGATAGTCGTGTAGGTGTGGCCGATGTGCGGTGCTCCGTTCGTGTAGTAAATTGGAGTAGTGAGATAGTATTTCATCGACTCTCTTTCAAGTATGCAAGATTGGCGTCTGCGATCACCTGCTTGAGAGCTTTGCCGGTTTCGCGGGCCAGCCTCCGGCAATCGTCGTATTCCGGTGCGAAGGCGTGCCCGTCCCCGATCTTCATCCGCACCTTCCCGTATCCTGTGTCGACATCTACAAACCGGCGAGCCTGCACGCGCCGGTCCGCTTCGTACATTCGCAGGCCGAGCGTCGAGGTTTCAGTAAAGAGAATTCCGGCGAGTTCTTCCTGCTGCTCCGGGCGAGCGATCACTGTGAGTAGCGTGCCCGCGCGGGTCTTCTTCATCAACAACGGCGACATCGTCACGTCGAGCGCCCCGGCTTCGAGCAGACACTCCATCGCGTAGCTCAGAACCTGCGGTGTCGAATCATCGATGTTGGCCTGGATCACCGTTACTCGCGTCGACTCCGTTGCGGCCGACCGCTCGCCGAGAATGACGCGAAGAACATTCGCATGCTCCGTGAACTCCTTGTCGCCGGCACCGTAGCCGATGCTCCGCACCTTCATCGGCGGCAGCGCTTCGAAGCTTGCCGCTAGCGCGGTCACTATGGCCGCGCCGGTGGGTGTCGTAAGTTCGACGGCCGGTCCCCGGGCATACACGGCATGATCTTTCAAAAGCAGCGCCGTGGCCGGGGCGGGTACCGGAAGTACCCCGTGCTCCGTGTTCACAGTGCCGCTACCGACGTTGACCGGCGCGCAAGCCACCTCTGTGACCCCGAGCAGATCGAGCGCCATACAAGCGCCGGCGATGTCGCAGATCGAATCCACGGCGCCCACTTCGTGGAAATGGACTTTTTCGATCGGCACTCCGTGAACCTGAGCTTCCGCTTCCCCGAGCCGTTGAAACACCCTGCGCGCGTTTTCCTTGGCAGGCTCGGGCAGAGCCGAGTCGCCGAGTATTTTGAGAATGTGCGGAAGGTGCCGGTGAGATTTGGTTTCGGTCGCACGCACGTGAAACTTCGAGGCGGCGATACCGCGGCGCTTGGTCTTTTCCAATTCGAATTTGGCGCCGGTCCCGAGCGAATCCAAGGCTGCGAACAATGCTCCGGAATCGGCGCCCGCGTCGATCAGCGCGCCCACTGTCATGTCTCCGGAAATGCCCGAGAACGGATCGAAATAGCAGGTCAGCATGAACTTTCATTGTACGGAGACACGAGGGGGCGCCGTAGTGCGGGCTCATTTTGCATTCGTCCGTTGGCTTCGATTCGCTATACTGCGAATTCCGTGGTTCGTATTCTCGCCCTCATGCTGTCGTCGCTCGCCTTGGCCGCCTGTATCACACAGCCCGACATCTACGCGCCGCCCGCACAGCGAAAGCCGCTCGACCAGCAGACGCTTGTGGTGACGCAACCCATGCTGGACATGAGCGATGCCACGATCGACAGCCAGTTGGTTGCCGACATCATGCGCGGACCCCAAACGCAGCCCTGGCGCTGGACGATGCAGCATCCGAAAATCAGGCTGCACTTGAAAAGCGCGCTCAACTTCCGGTATCACATCGATTTCGCGCTTCCTGAAGTTACATTCAAAGCGACCGGGCCCGTCACCATCACCTACTACGTGAACGATCAGAAGCTCGATTCGGTTCGGTACGACACGCCCGGGCAGAAGTCGTTCGAGAAGCCGGTGCCCGCGGGCATGTTGAAAGAGATGAGCGACAACACTCTCTCGGCGGCCATCGACAAGGTCTGGATCTCGCGCGATAAAACGCCGCTCGGTTTCATTGTCAGCCGGTTCGGACTGATGCAGTGATGTTGGTTCCGCTTTCGATTCTGTTCGGCGCGCTGCTGACGGTGGTAACGGCGCTAGCAATCGGGCGGCTCATCCTCCGGCGCATTCCTGTGGACCTGTACCGTGATGAAGAACTGGCGCTCGGGTTTGTGACCGGCTCCGCGGTGCTGAGCCTGCTGATCTTTTTTATTTGTCTTGCCGGATGGGCGCGGAAAGGCGTGTTCCTGGCGATCGCCGCCGCGGCGATCGGACTCGCCATTCGATACGGCGCGCACCGTAACACGCGCCCCCGATTCACGCCAATCCCAAGGTTTTGGCGCAGACTGTTCATCGCAGCGTTTTTTGTCTTCACCATTCTCTATTTCTTCACGGCTATGGCGCCGGAGTTCAGCCCTGATGGCGTTTCTTATCACCTGAGTTTTGTCGCCAGGTACAACCGCGCCCATGGGTTCGTCCGGATTCCGACGAATCTGTATGCTCAACTTTCGCAAGGCATCGAACTGCTGTACCTGATGGCTTTCGCCTTCGGACGTCATTCCGCCGCCGCACTCGTACACTACGCCTTTTTAATCGCGTTGACGGTATCCATCCTGAGCTACGGGCGGCGCATCGGCTATCCCGTAGCCGGCGCTGCAGCGGCCTTGCTGGTTTACATCAGCCCGGTCGTCGGAATGGACGGGACCACCGCTTATATCGATGTAGCCGTCGCGTGTATTCTCTTCGCCGTTTTCTATTTCGTCCAACTCTGGGACCGGCAACGCAGCAGGGCGCTGCTCGTTGTGATCGGCCTCGTCGCAGGATTCGGCTATGCGGCGAAGTACAGCGCCGTCCTCGCAGTTCCCTATGCGATGGGGTTCGGTCTGTGGAGGACAAGGCGCCTCAAAGCCCCGCTGATTGTCGGCGCGGTATCGCTCCTGCTCATAGCGCCCTGGGTGATCAAGAACATCGTATGGATCGGCAACCCGCTGTCGCCGATGTTCAACGAATGGTTCCCGAATCCCTATGTCCACATCGGCATGGAACGCGCCTGGAAGACATACCTCGCGCACTACACTCTCGAGAATCGCTGGACCATCCCGCTCGAGGTTACGACCTGGGGCGAGCGCCTGTGCGGCTTTCTCGGCCCGGTGTTCCTGCTAATCCCGCTCGGGCTCTTCGCCATCCGGTTGCGGGAAGGCAGGCAAATCCTCACAGCCGCGGCGCTGTTCACGCTGCCGTACTTCGCCAATATTGGAACGCGGTTCTTCATCCCTGCCCTACCCTTCTGGGCTTTGGCGCTGGCGATAACCCTGCTACAGATGCGATTGCTACTGGGTGCGATCGTGGTACTGCACGCCGTGCTGTCCTGGCCGGGTATCGCGCGCCTCTACACGGCCGAACACCCGTGGATGCTCGGACGCATCCTGGCCAAGCAGGCGCTTCGTATCGAGTCGCAGGATAGCTGGCTGAATCGCAAGCAGCCGGATTACCAAATTGCAAAGCTATTCGAATCGAAGGTGCCGCCGGGCTCGCATATTTTCACAATGAACGGCATGCCGGAATCGTACACTACGCGCGACATCTGGGTGCGCTTCCAGTCGGCTCCGGTGGAAACAACCGGTGACATGTTTTTTGCTGCGTTCTTGCCTGATTACCAGCCGAAGTGCGCCGAACGGTTCGTGTTTCCACCGGCGAGCATCCGCCAACTCCGCGCCGTCGAGACGGGACCCTCCGTAGGCGAAGCCGAATGGAGCATCACCGAGTTTCGCGTTTACTCCGGCGGCGTCGAGATTCCCCGCCGGCCCGAGTGGCGCATCACCTCGCGACCGAACCCCTGGGAGATTCGCCTTGCCTTCGACAACAGCCCGGTTACACGATGGCGAAGCTGGCAGCCATTCGCGCCGGGAATGTTCGTCGAGGTTGATTTTCCCCAGCTTCAACCAGTCGAGTCAGTCCAACTCGAAACCACTTACGACTGCAGGGGACACGATCTGCGCATCGACGGCCTGGCCGAGAACGGACAATGGCGGACATTGTCCACGGCACGACAGATTCATCCACTCACTCCGCCAACCTTCATGGGCAAAGCAGCCGCTCGCGAGATGAAGGCGCGCGGCGTCGATTACATCTTCATTCGCGAGGGCGAGTACGGCTACGCGGAGATTTTTGAGAATCCCGATGCCTGGGGGCTCGCGCTCATAGGAACGGCCGCGAACGGACGATTGTACCGGCTCGATGCCGGATATCCCATACTGTTGAACAACGAACATGACACGATTGTTTCTCGGCGTTGACGGCGGTCAGTCCAGCACTACCGCGCTCCTCGGTGACGAATCGGGCGCTGTCGTCGGCTTCGGACGCGGTGGCCCTTGCAATCACGTGGGTGCAGCCGAGGGCCGGTCCAAATTTCTGAATGCTGTCGGCGGATGCATCGGCGACGCGATCAAACAGGCCGGTGCTGTCCGAGCCGAATTCGAATCCGCATGTCTTGGCTTCAGCGGTGGACCCGAAGACAAAGAGGCCCTCGTCCGCGAGTTGATTACCGCCGATCACCTCACGATGTCGCATGACGCTTTGATCGCACAGGTCGGCGCGTGCGGCGGAAAACCGGGACTCATCACCATCGCGGGTACGGGTTCCATCTCGTTCGGACGCAATGCCGAGGGTCGCACGGCGCGCGCAGGCGGTTGGGGCTACATTTTTGGCGATGAAGGGGCCGCATTCGATATCGTTCGCCAAGCGCTTCGCGCCGCGCTCCGCTTCGAAGAAGGGTGGGGTCCGGCCACCAGCCTGCGCGCGATACTCCTCTCGGCCACCGGCGCCCGCGATGCCGACGACCTGCTGCACCGGTTCTATACGCTCGAGTGGCCGCGATCGAAGGTGGCCACTCTTTCGAAGCTTGTTGATGACGCGGCAAAGGAAGGTGACGAAGCGGCTCGCATGATCCTCGATCACGCCGCGCAACAACTGTCCTGGATCGCCAATGCGGTACGGGAGCAGTTGTTCCAGGAGGATGAACCTGCGCGTGTGGCCTACATCGGCGGCGTGTTCCGCAGTGAACTGCTGCTCGAGCACTTCCGCATCGCGATGGAAGTCGCGAATCCCGCGAACCAGTTCGGGCCGCCCGAGTTCGGCCCTGCGGCCGGAGCTCTCATCGAGGCCTACCGTATCGCCGGACTCTCGCCCACGCTCTCGAATCTTCCGGAGTGTGAAAAATGAAACGGGCCCTTTTGATGGCTCTCGCCAGCCTGCCCACGAGCTGGGCAGCCGCGCCTGACTGGCCGCGCGTTGAACAACACGCGCTGGAACTTCTACAGAGCTATGTCCGCATCCAGAGCGTCAATCCGCCGGCCGACACGCGTGCCACCGCCGCGCTCTTCAAATCGGAACTCGAGAAGCACGGCCTCACGCCGACGCTTTACGAAAGCGGTCCCGCCGGGCAGACGAATCTGGTCGTGCGCCTGGCTGGACGCGACCGCACGAAGAAGCCCTTGCTTCTGCTGAACCATTTCGATGTCGTGCCCGTTGACCGAAAAGCGTGGGACATGGATCCGTTCTCCGCGATCGTGAAGGAAGGATACATCTGGGGACGGGGCACCCTCGATATGAAGGGGATCGGTGTTCAGCAACTCACAGCCCTCATTACGCTGAAGGACGCCGGTATCACCCCCGCGCGCGATGTCGTCATGCTGTCCACTTCCGACGAAGAAACGAGCGGCGAGTACGGAATCCGTTGGATGCTCGCGCATCACCTCGATGACATCGACTGCGAGTACGTGCTCGACGAGGGCGGCATGGGAACGCGCGATATGCTGGCTCCCGGCAAGCTGGTCTTCGGGATCTCGGTGGGCGAAAAGCAGGTGCAGTGGCTGAAGCTGACCGCACACGGCGTGGCGGGCCATGGTTCGCAGCCGATCCCCGATAACGCCAATCTGATTCTGATGGACGCCATTCGAAAGGCTATGGTTGTTCCGCCCACAACCCGGCGCAATCCCGTTATCGAGCAGATGCGAGAAGCGATTGGAGAGTTTGCGCCGAACAAGTTCACATCGGCGATTCAGCAAAACACGATTTCGCTGACGACCCTTTCGTCCGGCGTGGGATCGCCCAAAAAAGCAAACGTGATTCCATCCGTCGCCGAAGCGACGCTCGATTGCCGTCTCCTGCCGGGCGTCAGTCCCGAAGAGTTCATTTCCGAGTTGAAGGCACGGATCAACGACCCTCGAGTAGCGGTCGAGAAGCTCAGCGATCCCGTGGATGCAGGAGCCAGCCGCAGCGATACAGCGGTGTTCGAAGCGATCCGCAAAGCGGTGCTCGCCCAACACCCCGATGCGATTGTCACGCCGATGTTCGTGCCCTTCGGAACGGATTCCGTAAACCTGCGCAAACGGGGCGTGATCGCGTACGGCCTCACCCCGATGATCCTCGATGCCGCCACGGCCGCGACTATGCACAGCGATCGCGAGCGCATTCCGGTGAAGGAGTTTTACACCGGCATTCACATCTTCTACGACGTTCTCCGCTCGGACTTCTGACGCTTACTTCGTTACGGCGAATTTGGTCCACGGGTGCGAATCAAGGTCCTTCAACAGACCTTTCTGCCAGGCAAACTCGGAGTGTGCGGCCAAATGCGTTGCAGCTTTGAAGTGCATGCCGCACGGATGGCCCATCGATGCGGTCATTTCCATCTGCTCGGCCATCGCAGCCGTGGTGGCCTTGGCCTGCACCGCGCCCGCCGGACCATACTCAGGCTGCCAGGGCTTGCTTCCGCGCGGCGACAAATCGATGTGGCCACACAACGTGCGCTCGTCCGGCTCCACCTTTTTATCGAAGGTATCGTAATGGTCGCCGAGAAATTTCTGCGCGGCCGTCAGGTCGATCTTGCCCTTGTTCTCCGCCATCAGCACGTCCCAACGAATGTGCCGGGCATTGGCGCTGATGCTTTTGTCACTAATGTCGAAACTCGTCTCTTCGCGAGTAAGTTTGGGATCGATCGGATAGTTCGATCCCACGAAGTAGCCGTCCTTCGTCCGCTTCAGGTTCACGTTCTTCAGCCCGAGTTCGAGGCTCGCGATCTCGCCGGTCTTACGGTCGGCAATCAGCCAGTCATTCGCGTATCCGCCGTTATTGCCTTCCTTCATGATGCGTGCGTAGTCGTCGATGGACGCCGAGTACTGCATTCCCTTGCGGGCTCGTGCAAACTCAGGGATTCCGTTCGGGTCGAATCCGTGGAACTGGCTGATGGTCGTCTCGGTGATCATGATGCCCGCCGAGTTTACGCCGAAATCGTCGCCGCTGTGAATGAGGCCCGGCATTCCGTCCATAATGAACCGGTAACCCGCAGCCGGAGTGATGTCGAAGATGATGTTCCATCGCGAACCGGTCAAATAGTCGGTCCAGTTGTTATGCGCTATGACTGGCCGGCCATCCTTGGTGTAGCTTCCTGTTGCGACGAACGCGCTGCAGTGCTCCGGCGCCGGCTGCTTGTGGGATTTGTCGTACCAGTTGACGTAATACGGTGAGAGTTCGAGCCAGGCGTTCATCGCCGTCAGATCCCAAATATCGATCTTCACGCCTTTGGCTCGAGCGCCTTCGACGATTCCCTTCAATTCTGCCTGGTACTCGGCGGGAACTTTCGGCCACAGAACCTTTTGCGCCGCATCGCGCCAGAATGGCCAGGGTTTCGAATCGTGAACCAGTGACAGTTCCACCGCTTTCCGTGCGTCGTCGATCTCGTTCGCCAGGAGAAAGCCGTGCTGATAACCGATCTGGGCGGGCGTCCCCTCCAGGTGGACGAAGATCCAGCCATTCAGCTCAGGACGCCGGAAGGCGTTCTTCAGGCGCTGATCCGGTTGGGGCTCGCGGGCGCCGAAGGCCAGCGCGAAAGCCGCCAGCGTAACCGCCGAGGCGAATATGAGTCTGCGCATATCCGTTCATTATGCTCCATGCGGATCCCTGGGCGCTGATTGGCGAAGGAAGCCGCCTGCCGGGCCCGTCCGCGCCGCCCCTCGCAAGATCCGACGCGACGTCGTGACAGACGAACGCGGGCATCGGTACCATGAGAGAATCAGTTGCGCATTACCTATGGCAGACTCAAAAGAACGCAATCTCGGATTCAATACTCGGGCACTGCACACCGGATATGCTCCGGACCCGACCACCAAGGCCCGTGCAGTCCCGATCTATCAGTCCACCTCTTTCGTGTTCGACAATTCCGAGCACGCAGCCTCTCTGTTCGCTCTGCAACAGTTCGGCAACATCTACACGCGAATCATGAACCCGACCACCGCAGTGTTGGAGGAACGGGTTGCTTCGCTCGAGAGCGGCGCCGCCGCACTGGCGATGTCGAGCGGACAGTCGGCGCAATTCATCGCCCTCAGCAGTCTTCTTCAAAGTGGGGATCATTTCGTATCGGCCAGCACGCTGTATGGCGGAACCTACACGCAGTTCGACGTCAGTTTTCGTAAGTTCGGCTACGACGTCACATTCGTCGAACCCGACGATCCGGAGAACTTCCGCAAAGCCATTCAGCCCAACACCAAGTGCATTTACGGCGAGACGATCAGTAATCCGCGCGGCAATGTCCTCGATATCGCAGCCGTCGCGAAGATCGCGCACGACAATGGACTGCCGCTGGTAATCGACAACACGTTTGCAACTCCGTACGTCTGCCGTCCTATCGAATATGGCGCCGACATCGTCGTTCATTCGCTGACCAAGTTCATGGGCGGCCACGGCACCAGCATCGGCGGCATCATCGTCGACGGCGGCAAATTCGATTGGGCCAACGGTAAGTTCCCGCAGTTGAGTGAACCGAGCCGCGCTTATCACGGGATGAAATTCACCGAGGTGTTCGGCCCGATCGCGTTCATCATCCGTGCCCGCGTCGAAGGGCTTCGCGATATCGGCAGTTGCATGAGCCCGTTCAACGCCTTCCTGTTCTTACAGGGGATCGAGACGCTCGGCATGCGAATGGACCGCCACCTTCAGAACACCCTTGCCGTCGCCAGGCATCTCGAAGAGCATGAGTACGTCACGTGGGTGAAGTACCCGTCCCTGAAGTCGAGCCCCTACTATGACATCGCCCAGAAGTACACGCCGAAAGGCGCGGGTGCGGTGTTTTCCTTTGGCATTAAGGGCGGCTACGATGCGGGCAAGAAGTTCATCGACAACCTGAAACTCTTTTCGCACCTGGCGAACGTCGGCGATGCGCGAAGCCTGGTGATTCATCCCGCTTCGACCACCCACCAGCAGCTCTCCGCGCCCGAGCAGGATGCCGCGGGCGTCACGCCGGATCTCGTGCGGCTCTCCGTTGGACTCGAGGACATCGACGATATCCTGTGGGATCTCAACCAGGCGCTCGATGCATCACAGTCGCACGCCGCCAAGGCCAGTCAATAGCTCCTTCAACCATCCTGCGTCCTCAGACAAGGGCGCAGGATGCTGCTCCCGCCGCTTGCTCGCCGATCGAATTCCTGTTTGCACCACCACCGGACCAGACGTGCGTCATGTTTTTCGTATTACGTAAGGTAAGACACAGGTTTTTGCCAGTCTTGCCGATATGCCTGATTGGGATCTGGTTCTGTGCACACCCATTCGGTGATTTTGACTTCGTTGATGTTGGCGCAGGCAGCGATTGCAGGCGGTGCCGACCCGGATAGTGTCTCCCCAAGGGCGCACAGCAGGGTGGTTTGGACACCGGCCGGGCTGGCTAAAAAGGCGAACGAGGATTGGAAGTGGCTGCGCATCGGGGGCGAATTGCGCGCGCGGGTCGAGTCGCCAACCGGGCTGAATTTCCTCCAGCATGACGACGACAGCTACCTGTTTACACGGCTGCGGCTGAATACGGGCTTGACCGCGACAAATTGGTTGAAGTTTTTCGGCGAATGGCAGGACGTACGAGGTATTGGCTACGATGCGCCGGTTCCGGGTAGCATAACAAACCGCCTGGATATGCGCCAGGCTTACTCGGAACTCGGATCAGCCGAGGGTTCCGGATGGTCGCTGCGCGCCGGACGTCAGGGGTTGCGATATGGCAAAGGGCGCCTGGTTTCGGACCCGGACTGGGGGAACTACGGACAGACCTTCGACGCCGTGCGCCTGGTGATTGCCAGTCGAAAACTCCGTATTGATGCGTTCGGAGGCTCAGTGGTGGTTCCGCGCGACCGCACGTTCGACCGTTCGGATACCAGCAGAATGTTCTACGGATTGTACGGCTCCGTCGAGACCTGGGGGCCGTCGGTGCGCCTGGAACCGTACCTTCTGTTGAAGAGCAATGTTCGTGAGAAGAATGAACTCGGGAAAACCGGAGCGCTCGACCTCTACACCACAGGAATCAGGACGGCCGGCGTGTGGCGCGAAGCCCTCGATTGGGAAGCCGAGATGGCCTATCAATCCGGCCGTCTCGCCGGCTCCTCCGTGCGGGCCTTCGGTGGAGTGTGGGCCTTAGGTCTACGCACGGGAGACCGTCCGTTCGAGCCGCGAGTCTCGGTAGGGCTTACCTTCGGCTCCGGAGATTCGAACCTGCGCGACGGTAAGAGGAATACATTCGACACCCTTTATCCCTCAACGCATATGCGCAACGGGTTAACGGACCGGATCGGCTGGGCGAATATTATCGATGCCGTTTTGCAGACGGATTGGAAATTCTCGAAGAACTGCAGATTGAGCGCCGGTGGCCACGATTTTCATTTGGCCACCATCGCGGATGCGCTGTATTCGAAGAGCGGCACGCCGCTTTTCCGGAACCCGAACGCTTCCAGCAAACACATCGGTTCCGAGGCGTTCGTCACGATTGAACGTCAGGTGGGCCGCGCCGTGAGTTTGGGCAGTGGATACGCTCACCTCTTTCGTGGACGGTTCCTACGGGAGTCCGGTCGAGGGAGTGCGTCTCAGCCGTATGTATTTGTAACGCACCGCTTCTGAAACGAAGCAGGGTTGGCAGCCTTCGGTTGCGCTGCCTACCCGTGCCAGGCGAGCGGCGGCTTGCTAAGTCGCCGAAGCGTCCGTCTGGCCATATCACGTCGTACTTGCGAGGAACAGATGAAGAACTGGAAGATTTCTACGAAGCTCTTTGCGTGCGTTGCCGCTCTGCTGGTCATCGGATTGGCGATTTCCGGCGTGAGCGTCTGGCTGGTCCGCTCCATTAGTCAGAAGTTGGATGAAAGCAACCACCGGACTGCCGTGAAACTGGACTACGCCAACGCAATTCGAGCCAGGATCTGGGAAATGGTGGCGCATCACCGGGCCACGTTCTTGATGTACGCCCTTGAGACGAATCATCAGGTGGGCGAACGCATTACGGAGTGGGAGGCTGCGCGGACCCGCGCTCATCTTCGCATCGAAGAAATCCGGTCCCTTCTCGACTCGGACGAAGAAAACAAGAAGCTGCAGAACATCGAAGCATCGATGAACCGATACGAATCGACAGCGCGCGAGTTCATGCGGCTCGTCAAGGAAGGAAAGCTGCAAGAGGTCACGCCATTGCTGCCGCAGGTGGCGGCCACAACCAACCAAGTGGTCGATGCCGCTACGCAAATGGCGGCCATTCAGCAGCAGAGGCTGCACGAGTCCGATGTGCAGGCGACATCGCTGCGCACGCGCAGCCTCTGGTTGAATTCCGCGGCATTGTGTCTGCTCCTTGCAGTCGGTGTCGTTGTTGGACTCATCGTCCGGGATGTGAACAGAACACTGGCAGTAGCCATCAGTGAATTGTCTGAAGGCGCCGCGCAAGTGGCATCGGCAGCCAGCCAAGTCGCGTCCTCCAGCCAGTCCCTCGCACAAGGCGCTTCCGAACAGGCAGCGTCGCTCGAGGAAACCTCGGCTTCGAGCGAGGAGATTAGCTCCATGTCGCGCAGAAATAGCGATCATGCTCGTAATGCGGCAGGTCTGGTACAGGAGTTGCAACGGCAGGTTGAGCAAACCCACAGATCGCTCGACCAGATGAATTCCGCGATGGACGACATCTCGTCCCAAAGCGACAAAATTTCCAAGATCATCAAGGTGATCGACGAGATCGCATTCCAGACCAATATCCTGGCACTGAATGCCGCTGTCGAGGCGGCTCGGGCAGGTGAAGCCGGTATGGGGTTCGCCGTGGTTGCCGATGAAGTCCGCAACCTCGCGCAGAGGTGCGCGCTTGCCGCCAGGGATACCTCCTCGCTGATTGAAGAGTCGATCGCGAAATCCAAAGGCGGTAAGGGAAAGGTCGACCAGGTAGCTGAAGCGGTTCGAGTGATCACGAGTGGCTCGGCGCAGGTCAAGACATTGGTCGACGAAGTCCACCTGGGCAGCGAAGAACAGATGCGCGGCTTTGAACAGATCGGCAAGACACTGTCGCAGATGGACACAGTAACTCAGAGTACGGCGGCGAGCGCGGAGGAAAGCGCATCTGCAGCCGAGGAACTCAGCGCTCAATCGCACGTGCTGAGGGACATCGTCGGCCGGCTTCGAGAGCTGATCGGCGGTGCGTCGGTGAATGCGACGGTGGCCTCAGCGCGCCCTGTCGCCGATCTCCGGCGCTCTTAGCGCAACAGGCGCGGGAAGCGGGTCGATCGTCACATCGTAGGTGACCTCCATCATCTGCGTTTGGGGCACCATAACCGGCATGTGAAGATCGACACCCGCTTCCGCAGGGAGTGGCTGCAACGCGTTTCCCCGCAGTCCGGTCAGTTTTGCCGGCGGCGGGAATGCGGGCGACACGGTCACATCCAACGGAGGCCCGTCCACCGAGATTCGCACCCGCGTGAAGTTCTCTCCGTTCTCGATCTCGCCGGAAACGAGCGATTCACCGACCCGGTAATTCTCAAAACGTACGCTTCGCCACGACAGTGGAATGTGCGGCGCGAATCGCATCGTGTGGTTCAGAGCGTCGCCGGACAACCCGAGCAGTCCGCTGACAGCACCGCGGACGATCGAGGACGACGAGAACAGTTGATGCGGCACCGCGCGCGGCAGCACCTGTGCGCGGTCGCCGCTCAGGTATTCAGCAATCAAGCCGGCACCCGGCCATCCGGTTGTCGCCGCGACTCCGAACAGGTGGCGCAGTCCGGCCCCGGCCTGGTGATAACGGAACTCTGCATTGATGACGAACCCCGTCACGAATGGCCACACGCTTCCATCGTTGTAGCCGAGCGGGTCGTAGTTGGGGCTGTCGGTGGCGAACAGGCGCGTGCCCCAAGCGGTGCTCAGTTCCGGCCGTATCAGTGTCGAGGCCGCCTTCTGTGTCTTCTCGGCATCGAGTCCGCCATAAGCCAGGGCGAACGCCTGCCAGGACGACTGCGCGTCAAACAGCGAGCCATCGGTCAACTGCCCAAACGGGAGCCACCCTTTGTCGGCAAGGAACCACTTATTCAATGAATCCCGGGCCTTGCTGAGACGGCTCTGCGCATCCTGAGCTTCGCGCGTGTGACTGCCGATCTCGGCCAGCCTGCGATACCCGTCGAGTCCGGCGATCCAAACTCCGGCCAGGTATACGTCCTTCGCAACCTTCCCACTCAGCGTGCCGGTTTCTACCGCGGCGGTCCCGGCCTTCTTGTTCGACATCAGCCCGTCCGCATCGAGCGTACTGACACAGAATTTGTACGCGCGCTCGATCGACGGCCATGAATCTTTCAGGAACTGAACATCGCCGGACCGAACGACATACTCAGCCACGGAATACAGGAACAGCGGCGTGGTGTCGCCGTGGTAGTAGCCGTAGGGGTACTTGCTCCAATCGAGCAACGCTGCGCTCTGGGTTAGCTCGTGCTCCATTTTCCCGTCCGCCCGCTGGTGATCGCGCAGGAACTCCAGAACTCCTTTCGCGCGCGGGAAATCACCGTAATCGACGATGCTCCACGAGTTCATCAAGGCATCGCCGCCGAAGTACCAGGCGAACCCGGGACGTTCGCTCGCACCCGACGGACCGTACCCCGCGACCAGTCCGCAGCCCACGCCCTCATTGCAGGCCCATCCTTTCTCAATCGCGAAGGGCGCCCATTGCAAGGCATTGTTCAACTCCGGCACCGGCGTCTCGACGCGAAAGATCCGCTGAGCGAAGCTTCGATAGTAGTCGTCCGATTCGCGAATGATCGACTCCAGCGACGCGAGCGTCTCGCTATACAACCTCCGAGCTTCTCTGCCCCCGTTCCCGGACTCGGTGATGATGATCGGAAACAGCGACGACTTCGCCGTGTCCGGCGTCACATCCATTTCCGCAAGCACGGTGCGGTCCGGAAGTTGATGACCCACCTGCTCGCTCGACCGCGTAAAAGCCGGAGAACCGACCACGGCAGCGTGTTTTCGAAGTGCTTCGCCGAGCAGGAACATGTGTTCGTCCGCCAGCCAGGAACTGCTTTGCCCTCCAAACGAAGCAGGCCACATCGGCTTTAGTTCCGGCAGGAAACTCGCGCGGAGTTTCAGCGGCCGGTCGGTGTCAATTTCGAGCAATACGATCAGCGCCGGTTTATCGATCGGCGCGATCCAGTGCTGGCGGATCGTGAAGGCCGCATGCGAATGGATGATCGTGGTCCTTCCCGGAGCGACGATGATGCGTTCGGCAAGGTCCGAGAGAGGCACCGGTTCGAGGGCGCCGTCGAAATACACCGAGAGGTGAAAATCGCGCAACACCTTGACGGGGTTGATCCAAGCTTCGAACGTTCCGTCCTCGCGCCCCAGTAGAGCGGCGCGCCGGCCCACCGATTCGGCGAATTTCGGACCGTGAACATCTTTAGCGATCGCTGGCTCGGGAGCAGGGATCGGGAACCGTTTGGGAAGGTTCTGCGCTGAGAGAGTGGCGAAGAGGAAGAGAAAAAGAAAGCCCGGTCTCACGAGCCCATTGTAAGAGCCGTGAGCCGGGTGGGAGTCAGTCTAGGTTCTGGTGCTGTGGGCGGCAAGTTCCGCCGCCCTACTCTCCGAAGAAGAGGGGTGCTCCTTCTACACTAGGTATAAGCGCAAACGCGGACGGGATCGGCTCACGATTTCAGAAAAAAAATCATTCCCCGACCAGAAACCGGTGATACCGACCCATCCAGTAGGGCAAAAGGAAGGCTGCCCCGTCGTCTTCGCTCCTTCCGTCGCCGCCTGAGTCCACCACGAACGGATTCGCGTTCCACTTCATCACCGGCCGCTCGTCAGGCGGAAGAAGGGTAGTGGTCTGGCGCCTGCCGAAGCGGTCGGGTCCGCCCAACCAGGCGAGGTCGGCGCGATGTGAGTTCCTCACCGACCATCCGATTGTGTCAACCGGCATCCGGTACAGCGTTCGCGCCGCCCGGGCGAACAGGTCCGATCCTCGAGCCGCCTCCGGACGGCCGGTCGCATAGATGAACGTCCACAACGGATTCTCTTCGCGCTTCTCATTCGTCCACCAAGCGTCCAGCGCCGGACGATAATACTCGTCTAGAAGGCTCCGGTCCTTCTCGTAACGGAATAGCAGGTAAAACGGAAGCATCGCCAGTTCTTCATCGGAGTAGTTGAGTTCGTCGCGCAACTCGTTGATCTGGGTAGTGAGCTTCGCATAACCCAGTTCTTTTGCCACCTTCTGGTACTCGCGCTCATACTTTGGGTTGCCGGTGACGTGGGCCGCGGTTTTCAAAAAACTGAGAAGTTCGAGCGAGTTCAGGGCGCCATCACCTTTGGCGGCGCGAAGATACTCGACGTTCCATTTGCCCCACAAGGTCGGCTGGCCATCGAGATCGACCAGGTAGTATTGGTGATCGATGATGTGGTCCATAATCCGCGCGGCAGTTTCGGATATACGCGACTTCAGCACGGCATCCGGCAGCAAGTCGTGCGCAATTCCGAATATGAAGAAATGGCCGACAATCTCGTCCGAACTGGTGTCGCCCTTCCAGTAATACTCTCCGTCTTCGGTCCAGTGCCACTCGCCTCCATGCGGCATCGGCTCGCCTTTACGGATGTAGGAGCGCGCCGGAAAGCCGCGTTTCCCGGCCACTTCCTCGAGAAAAAGCATGGCATCGATGGATTTCTTCGCGTTTGCGAGTGCCTCCGGCGATTGGGTGACTGCGTACCGGAAGCACTCTGCGGCGGCGTACATCGCTGTCCACAGCCCGTCGTTGTCGTCATCGCGCATGCGGTTCGACGTAACATCACCAGGCACCACGAGTATGGAAGGGGCGACCATTCCCCAACGGTCATGTCGTTTGCGGATCCGATCTTCAAACAGCGCTGCTTTCTGCGCCAGCGTCATCGGCCGGAGTTCGATATGCGAGACTCCGGTGCGAGTCCGCACCCACACTCCACCCGCACTGTCCGGCACGATGTTGAGCACTTCGTCATCCGGCAGGTAGCGTTTCCCGGCGAGGTATTGGCGGTCGCCGTCCGAGAGTCGCACCAGGCCCTGCGACGTTCCGAGCCAGACTGCGCCATCGTGAGCCTTTGCGGCAGCAGTAACCCCACCCACCGGCAACGGCACCGGGGTCTCTTTGAGCGCACCCGGAATCGACGGATCGCTCAGATCGTAAAACGTTCGGAATTTCTGCGGATGCGGCTCCAGCCGGAGTTGCGCTGGAACAAGCGGAGAGAGAAGTAGCGCGAGGAAGACGGATCGCACCCTTCCAGATTACGAGAAGTCCTTGGAGCGGATCGGCGGTTGATGAAAGGTCAACGGCTGCACGCGCTGTGCCCGCACTGAAACGACATTCTGCTGATTCTGCAAAACACCTTCAACCAACAGATAAGAGGATCCCACGATGGTCAATTTATTCACGTCGAATATATCCGGGGTGACGATAGCGTTCGAAATGCCGGTTTCGTCTTCCAGGCTGAGGAACACAAACCCCTTTGCGGTGCCCGGCCTTTGCCGGCAGATCACCGATCCCGCAACACGTACCCATTCACCGTCGCGATGCCGTGGCAATGCCGCGGCCGTCAGCACTCGCATCTCGTTCAGTTCTTCACGCCGCAGCGCCATTGGATGACGGCCGATGGTCAACCCGGTGCCGCGATAATCCGCATGGACGCGTTCTTCGATCGTCATCTGCGCAAGCGGGGCGGGCGCGGCATTTCCTGCCGCCTCCTCGAGCAGCGGACCCGCCGGCCGCATCACCGCTTCGGCATGCCACAGCGCATCGCGCCGGTGCGATTCCCGCTGAGCCTCGACGAAATTCAGCGAGCCGATTTCGGCCAGCATTCGCAATTCGTCTTTACTTACAGCGGGGACCCGGTATACAACGTCGGCGAGATTGATGTAGGGCCGTTCGTTGCGCGCGCGGACGATCGCTTCGCCGGTTTCTTTCCGCAATCCCTTCACGTAGTTCAGTCCGAGCCGCAAATCGAACGCTTCCCCATTCTTCACCACCGCGCACAACCAATCGGAATGCATGACATCCACTGGCAGTACGCGCAAGCCGTGACGCTGCGCGTCTTTGACGAGCGTGGATGGGTGATAAAAACCCATCGGCTGATTATTCAGGATGGCCGCCGTGAACGCTGCAAGATAATGGCACTTGAGATAAGCGCTCGCGTAGGCGATGAGCGCAAAACTCGCCGCGTGCGACTCCGGGAAGCCGTACAGCGCAAACGACGTGATGGATTGAATGATGACGTCCTGCACATCGCCCGTGATGCCGTTGCGATTCATGCCTTCGCGTAGCTTCACTTCCACGTCGCGCATCCTCGCTTCCGACCGCTTGAAGCCGAAAGCGCGCCGCAGTTCTTCCGCCTGACCGCCGGTAAATCCTGCGACGATCATCGCCATTTTCAGCAACTGCTCCTGAAACAACGGCACGCCGAGCGTTCTCCGCAGCACCGGCTCCAGCGACGGATGCAAGCATTCGGCGGGCTCGAGTCCCCGTCGCCGTTTTAGATAAGGGTTCAGCATTTTGCCGACGATCGGACCGGGGCGGATGATCGCCACCTGCACGACGATGTCGTAGAAGCGATTGGGACGCAAACGCGGAAGGCACGACATCTGCGCGCGGCTCTCTACCTGGAACATCCCGACAGTGTCTGCGCGCCGCAGCGCATCGTACACCACTGGATCATCCTGCGGCAGATGCGCGAGATCGACGTCTTCTTTATATACATTGTGGATGATCTGGATCGAATCCTTGAGAACGGCCATCATGCCGAGCCCCAGCAGGTCCACTTTGATAAGTCCGAGATCGGCGCAGTCCTCTTTATCCCACTGGATCACGACGCGGCCGGGCATTGTAGCGGGCTCGAGCGGTACCACTTCATCGAGATGCCCCTGGCAAATTACCAGCCCGCCCGAGTGTTGTCCCAGGTGCCGGGGCAGGTCCTGAATGGCGTTGAACAATTCCAGGAACTTCTGGATGCGTTTGTGCTGGGTGTCGAAACCGGCTTCGCTAAATACAGCTTCGGCGGAGACCGAAGGATCGTGCCAACCCCAGTGTGGGACAAGGCTGGACAGGCGATCGAGTTCCTGAGGTTCGAAACTCAATGCCTTTCCGACATCGCGCGCCGCGGAACGGCCGCGATAGGTGATGACGTTCGCGGTCATCGCAGCGCCGCGCTTGCCATAGCGCTGGTAGACATACTGAATCGCCCGTTCGCGATCGTCGCCGCTGGGCAGATCGAGATCAATATCGGGCCACTCGCCGCGTTCCTCGGAAAGGAATCGCTCGAAGAGTAGTTCCATTCCCACCGGATCGATGGCAGTGATGCCCAGCGAGTAGCACACGGCACTGTTCGCCGCCGATCCCCTGCCCTGCACCAGAATTCCTTCGCTCCGGCAGAACTCGACAATATCCCAGACGATCAGGAAGTACCCTGCAAGCTCGAGTTTCTCGATCAGCGCCAGTTCGCGCTCGATCTGCTGGCGTGCCTTTTCGTGCAACGGCCGGTAGCGCTGGCGCGCCCCCTCCATCGTGCGCTGATAAAGGAACGAGTCCATCGATTCGCCGCCGGGAACAGGGTAGGGCGGGAATCGATAACCAAGGTCGGCCAGCGTGAAATCGAGGCGGTTCGAAAGCTCGACTGTATTGGCGACCGCCTCGGGGATATCGGAAAACAGGCGGACCATGTCGCGCTGCGTCTTCATGTGACGCTCGCTGTTGGCGGCGAGCAGACGGCCGGCTTCGGCGATGGTGGTCTTGTGTTTCACGCAGGTGAGGACGTCCGTGAGTTCGCGGGCGCCGGGGACGGCATAGCGGACGTCGTTGGTCGCAAGCAGCGGAAGACGGCAGGACCGGGCGAGAGCCATCACCTGCTGATTCCGCTGTTCCTCTTCTCGCGACAGGTGCCGTTGGAGCTCCGCATAAACACCGTCATGGCCGAAAATACTGACGAGGCGCTCGATACATTCACGGCCTTCTTTGTTGCGGAGTGCGGCGGCGAGCGGGCCGTCGTCGCCCCCCGTCAAACAGATCAACCCTTTGGAATACCGCCGCAGTTCCTCTTCGCTTGCTGCCGCTTCGCCTTTGGCGGCGCGCAGTTTCATGGAGGTGATCAAACGGCAGAGGTTCTGATATCCAGTTCGATTCTCCACCAGGAGCGGGTAGCGGGTACCGTCTTCGAACGTGATCTCGGCGCCCATGTGCGCCTTGATGCCGAGCTTCTTTGCTGCCAGGTAAAACCGGGGCGCGCCGGAAACGTTGTCGACGTCGAGCATCGCCATCGAAGGCGCCTCGAGTTGCGCACACGCCGTCGCGAGTTCTTCCGGCAGCGACGCCCCTTCGAGAAAGCTGAACGCGGAGCGGGCGTGAAGTTCGACGTATTCAGTCATAGACGCCCTCCACGAACCACGATTCCGAAGGGCGCTTCAGATAGACGCGATACAGCCCGCCATTGTTTAGCCCGATATCCCAATCGTCGCGATCCCACGGGTTCGGCGTCCACCAATCCCCCGAGGTCCGCCAGGGACCCGCCGCTTCCAGCACATTGCCGTACACCTCTTGCGAGAAGATGCGCGCCGGTCGAGCATCGCGTAGCTCAACCCGCGCCTGCAACACCGGTGAGAAATACCGGAAGGCGAGCCTTGCCTCCGGGCGCGGCGCATCGCTCGCAGTCCGCCAAGCACCGCTATCGACTACCTCCATGCGCCAGGCTCCCGGGCGATGAGTGTCGAGCAAACGGGGGCTGCCAGCGTTCTCGATCCCCACCATGCCGCGAATCTTTGCGAGCGTCAGTTCCAGTCTTTCGGGCTCGGGAGCCGGAGGCACGTATAGCCCGCTTTGCACGATTCGCGGCTCCACGGGTTCCACGGCGAGAGTTACCGCGAGAACCGGCGCAGAGGGAGGATGCGCCTCGAGATCCAGTTGCAGAAGTTTCAGCATCATCTTCGCATCCCGCGTTGGAAACGGAAGGCGCAACGTCCGCTGGAATGTCTCGCGAGTGGCGAGGTCGAGCACCAGCCGCAGTTCCGTGGTCGCCATCGAATGCGCATTCAGGCGATTCGTGAGTTCGTTCAGCAGCCTTGAAAGGATGAACAGAAGTGGTTCGAGCAGCGATATTTCGTGTTCGAGTTCGAAGCGGTCCTCATAGGATGTGCCGAGCGGCGCGGGTTTGAGCGGACGCTCCGCTGTGCCGCGCGCCAATTGTTGCAAATATGTTGCCGCCGGCCCAAGCCGCTCCATGATCCCGTCGTCGGGCAGCACGCTGAAATCCTCCAGCGTCCGGACTCCCCATCGATCGAGAATCGCCCACGTCTCCGGCTCAATCGGCAGAGTTTCGATACGGAACTCGCCGATGTATTTCGATTCCGCGCCGCGCGGAATAATGGTGACCCCGTGCAGATTGCGAGCGGCCAGGATCGCGGTATCGGGGTTCTGCGCGATGCCGATGTTTCCGGTCAGCCCGCGTTCGGCGGCGCGGCGGGCGATTTCGCTCGCGATCTGATGCGGCGGTCCGATGAGTTGCCGCAAGGGTGCCACCGGCAGCACCACAGTGTCCATCGAGGTGACTTCGACGACAGGGGAAAATGTCTTGGCTACCTCGGCGAGTTCGACACTGTCCTCCGATGTCGCGTTCGGAATATGAATCGCCGCATACATCCCGTTACCTCAATGCATGGGCTTCGAATCGGGCGGGGACAGGACGTAGCGGCTTCCGCACCGTGGCCTGAAAACGCACGTTATCGAGGAACTGGAATGGCTTCGTTCCGGAAAATACAGCATTGTCCCGCCGCATTTCTAGCAGCAGCGACGCGCAGGCTTTTGCATTCGGCTCCGCTTCGAGCACAACAAAAACCGACGGTGTATTCTCGACAGCCCGCCGGAACCGGTACCACCACGACAACGGAATCCGCCGCGTAACTCGAGAAGGCACTTCGCACAGATCGAGCGCCACGACTGCGAAGCCTCCGCTGTGCACCAACAGGTCGGCGGCTTTGATCGCATGTTCGGCGTTGCCGTTGCACCGGATCCACACCAGGCGTTTCAATTGCACTCCGGCGGCTTCCGCCGAAGCGGGGTCGAATGCGTTGGTTGTGTCAACTACCGCACAAAACTCACCCAAACGCGTCGCCTCAGCGAGTATCGCCTGTAGAAGACTGGTTCGGCCGGACGATACAGGCCCGACAATTTCCGTAATCCGCCCCCGGGGACAGCCTTCTATGGCATCGTCCAGAGAGTTCAATCCGGTCGGCAAGATATCTGGAGTAAGCTCTTGACGCCAATGGAGTTTTTCGAGAACGTCGAAAGGAATGGCCGCTGCGTTCATAACCCAGTTTTCGCCTTTTCTTCTCCTAACCACAGTGTGTACGGTATAGGGGCTGGTGTCAACGGGGTGCGAAAATAAAAAAGGTTCCTGAATGATCCAGTTGTCCGCTGCCGGAAAACGATTCGGCCCCAAAATCCTTTTTGAGAATGTCGATTGGCTCATCACCCCGCGCGAGCGTGCCGGGCTGGTGGGCGCCAACGGCACCGGCAAGTCCACCCTGTTGAAAGTATTGGGCGGGATGGAGTCGCTCGACTATGGAAATGTCGCGAGAACCCGCGGCATGACCGCCGGCTACCTGCCCCAGGACGGACTCTCCCTGTCCGGCCGCAGTGTCTTCCAGGAGTGTCTCTCGGTCTTTGCCGACCTCCAGGAAAAGGAGCAGGAGATGGAACTGCTGATGCACCAGATGGGCGAACTCGATCCTGCCGGTCCCGAGTATGCGGCGGTGGCTGAGCGGTTCGAGCAGCTCGATTCGGAATTCCGTACCCGTGACGGATACGCGATCGAGGCCCAGGTGGGCACCGTACTCGCCGGTCTGGGATTCCGCAAAGAGGACTGGTCGCGGCGGACCGAAGAATTCTCGGGCGGCTGGCAGATGCGCATCGCGCTGGCGAAACTCCTGCTGGAAAAACCGAACCTGCTATTGCTGGACGAACCCACCAACCATCTCGACCTCGAGGCCCGCAACTGGCTCGAGCAATACCTGACGAACTACCCGCACGCCTTCGTGCTCATCTCCCACGACCGGTATTTTCTGGACGTGACGGTCGACAAAATCATCGAGATCTGGAACAAGAGCGTCTTCTTCTATCCAGGCAATTACGAGAAATATATCCAGCAGAAGACCGAGCGCCGGGAACAACTCGAGGCAGCCTATCGCAACCAGCGCGAACGGATCGAGCAACTGGAAGCCTTCATCAACCGGTTCCGTTACCAGGCCACCAAGGCCAAACAGGTGCAGAGCCGCATCAAGGAACTCGACAAAATCGAGCGCATCGAGATCCCGCCCGAAGAGAAGACCATCCACTTCACCTTCCCCCAGCCCAAGCCCAGCGGACGCATCGTTGCGGAATTTCAGAGCGTCTCCAAATGCTACGGCGATCTCGAGGTCTTCCGCGGCGTGAATTTCATGATCGAGCGCGGCGACCGCGTGGCCCTGGTGGGTGTCAACGGCGCCGGCAAGTCAACGCTCATCAAACTGCTGGCCGGGACCGAGCCGCTGACGAGAGGCGAATACAAACTCGGGCACAACGTTCAGCCCGACTACTTCGCCCAGGACCAGTACAAGGAACTCGATCCTGACGCACGGCTGATCGACGACATCGCCGATACGGCAGGGCGCTCGACGCAGACAGAACTGCGCAACCTGCTCGGGTGTTTCTTGTTTTCCGAAGACGACGTGTTCAAGCGCATCGGCGTGCTGTCGGGCGGTGAGCGGAACCGTTACGCGCTCGCCAAACTGTTATTGCGGCCATCCAACTTCCTGCTTCTCGATGAGCCCACCAACCACCTCGACATGCGCGCCAAAGACGTGCTGCTCGAAGCACTGGAAAAGTTCACCGGCACCGTGGTGTTTGTCTCGCACGACCGCTACTTCATCGACAAACTCTCGACGCGTGTATTCGAGGTAGGCGGCGGCGCCGTCGAGATCTACCCGGGTAACTACGAAGACTACCTGTGGCGAAAGGAAGGCGGTCAGGTGGATCTGACGCTGCCCGAGCCGTCGAACGGGGATTACGCTCGAGCCGCCGCGACAGTCCAACCATCGCTGACTGCGGCAGGTTCAGAGGACGGAGTACCGAAACAAAAACGCCTGAACCCGTTGAAGCTGCAGAAACTGACGGACCGATGCCGCGAACTGGAGGCGGGCATCAGCCGGCTCGAATCCGAAATCGCGCAACATGAGGCCTCGCTGGCGGATTTCCGCAGCGCCGAGGAGAGTATTCGTACAGCCGAACTGATTGAGCAGCGGCGTGCGGAGTTGGCGGATCGGATGGGGGAATGGGAAGAGCTGTCGCAGACGATCGAAGCGAATTCGTGAGTGAGCGGCGGCCCGACCGGCCCGCCGCTCACTTCGACCGTCACTTCTGTTTCGCGACGATCATGTCCTTGATCTTGTTGTAAACGGCTTGAGGAACAACCTTCTTCGACACTAACTGACTCTTGTTGGCATAAGGGCGGGCGGCGACGATCTTCTTTGCGTAAGCATCGCCGATTCCCGGCAAGTTCTTCAACTGTTCTTCACTGGCCGAGTTGATATCGAGTGTCTCGGCGGCTTGAGCGGCTTTGCCGCCAGCTTTCTTGGCGGCGGATGCAGCTGTCGCCGGCGCTTTTTTCGCGGTCTGACCGGCAGCACCGAAGGTCAGGGCGAGCGCTGTAAGTATAACCGTGAGGATTCTGAGCATGGAATCCATCGTAGCGCGAACCCACTCCGTCGGCAGTGCTATTGCAGCAGGCCGTTAATGCCGGTCACATCCTGCGTCGACAGGATTTGGTCGATGTCCAGCAGCATGCGAACCTTGCCCTTCGCCTTGGCCATCCCGAGAATGTACGGCGTCTCGATGCCGCGGCCGAAATCGGGCGTATTCTCGATGTCGCCCGGCGCGAAATTCAGAACTTCCGAAACACCGTCCACAACAATCCCCATCATCGTGTCGCCAACTTTGACTACGATGATCGAAGTGCGTTGCCCGTATTCGACCCCGTCCAGCCCGAACTTCAGGCGCAGGTCCACCACTGGTATCACTTTGCCGCGAAGGTTGATAACGCCCCGCACATACGACGGAGTCTGCGGCACTGCCGTGATATCCTGCAGCCCCATGATCTCGCGCACCGACAACACGGGAATCCCGAACTCTTCTGCACCAAGGTGGAACGCCAGGTATTTGCCCGCTCGCTGATCGGAAACCGCACCCGGTACGGAAGTGGGTACGGCAACGGATGAATTGGTCATTTCGCTCCTCATTCTTCTGCCTTACTCTGCTGCTCGGTTATTGCTTCGAGCCGCTGGTGCGACGCCCCGTCCGGCGCGCACCCGTAACAGCCTCACCAACAGGCCGTCAACTGTTCTTATCGGTAAATGCCGGGGTCAGTATGAACGAGCTCACGATACCGCCGAAACCCGCTCCGAACACACCGCGATCAATCGCTGACCGATCCGGTCGAGCGGAAGGACATCGTCCACACCGCCCGCGCGGATCGCCTCGCGCGGCATTCCGAATACCACACAACTGTGCTCGTCCTGGGCGATCGTGCGCGCGCCGGCCAGCTTCATCTGCTTCATGCCCGCGGCGCCGTCCGAGCCCATACCCGTCAAAATCACCCCCAGCACACCCTGGATTCGCTGGTCGGCGATCGACTCGAACAGCACGTCCACCGAGGGGCGCTGAAAACACACCATGGGCCCGTCCGACACCGAAACGCGGAACCGGCCGCCCATGCGGATCAATCGCATGTGAAAATTGCCAGGCGCCACCAGCGCCAACCCAGGCGACGCGACATCGCCGTTTACCGCTTCGCGCACGCCCACATTGCAAAACTTGTTTAATCGTTCCGCGAAGGCCTTGGAGAACCCGGCGGGAATATGTTGCACGACGACGATCGGCGGCATTGCCGGCGGCAACTGCCGCACTATCCGCTCGATCGCTTCCGTTCCCCCGGTAGACGCCCCGATAGCGATCAGGCGCACCGGGCCGCTGGAATAATCGGCTGAGGTCGCCAGCGCTTTTGCGGCCGGCGGGGGGGCGGGTACGTTGATTGGAGTGGCCGTTCTGCGCCGCGGACGCGCCCCCGCGGCGTTGCGGATCTTCTGGCCCAGCGACAAACGGAACTCTCCCACCGAATATGGACCGTCCGGCTTCGCCAGCACTTCCACCGCGCCTTCGGACATTGCTTCGATAGCGGCGCTCGACGATTTCTGAGTGATCGAACTGATCATGATCACCGGCATGGGCCGGGTCGACATGATCTTTTTCAGAAATGTCAGGCCGTCCATCCGCGGCATCTCGACATCCAGGGTGAGGACGTCCGGCTTCAGCCGTTCAATTTTCTCAGCCGCGATCACCGGATCCGGGGCCGTCCCAACTACCTCGATATCGCTCTCGGCAGCCAGAGTCTCGCTGAGGATCTTGCGAACCATCGCGGAGTCGTCGACGATCAGTACACGGATCTTGCGTGCCGGACTCATCGCACCGCCTCGCCCGGATCGTCGACTTTGAACGCAGTGCGCAGGTAACCGCCCGTGTCCAGCGTGAAGTGCGCCCGGCAGTCCGGCGAAAACATCGGGAGATTGCGGCCGGTCGTAGGCGGGCCCAGCTCAAATCCCGTGTCCGACTCCGCCTGGCTCAGTACCGACCCGCACAGCATGTTCGCCAGTTCGCAGGCCACCTGCTCCGTTTCGTCCTCGCGGACCGTGTACGAGGAAACCCCCAAAAAGCCCGCCGCGAGTTCGCGGATCGCATCCGCATCGGTGTCGAGTTGAAACACACCCGACGGACAGCCACGGAAGCGCACTTGGGCGTGAATCCCTTCAACGGGTCCTTCGCCCGCCTCGGGTGTCTCGGCCGCCGTCGAAAAGAACATTGTCTCCAGCACGTCCGGCACCATACGGGCGCTCAGTTGTTCGAGACCTCGAATGAATGCAGCCTTATCGCACATGGCTACAGCTCCAGCACCCGCTCGATTTCCGCGCGGAGCCCTTCCGGATGAAATGGTTTCTGCACGTAGCCCCGGGCACCCATGCTTAACATGGCGTCCATCCGCTGCCGTGACGAATCCGTACTCACGACGATTACCGGGATGTTGCTCAGTTTCGGATCCGCGTTGATCCGCTGCATCAATTCGGAGCCGTTCATGCCGGGCATGTTAATGTCCGACAGCACGAGATCGACCTCTGTGTTGCCGAGTACCGTCAGAGCGCTGGCGCCGTCACTCGCTTCGTTCACCTGTCGTGTCGGGAGGCCGGAGAGTGCCAGAACCCGCCGGATAAATGAGCGCATCACAGGCGAGTCATCGACAATCAATACCGAGATGGCTTGCGTTTCCCCCGGACATACGTCCTGCACCCGAGCGGGCGTATTTGCGTCATCTTGCATAAACTGATCCCTTCAACGGAAGCTCCCTATCGCCGCATCCTCCCTCGCGTACCCACAGGCGTCCTGTATCGACTTCCATTCGCACTGTTCGCGATGCATCACCACCCACAAGCTCTCCATCCACCATCAGCCCGGACTGCCACAACAGTTTGCGAACCGCGTTGTAGTTGCGTTTGCCGATGTTGAAGATGTTCCGATCGTCCATTACCTGGGCTCCCCCGGCCAGCCGGATTTTCAAGCGCCGTTTGTCGGCCCCCAGCGCGGCCATCAGCCGCAACAGTTCCGCCCAACCGGTGTCGGCGAACATGCAGGGACTCGCTTCGGCCTTCTTCGGATCAAGATTCGAATCCGGCAGCATGATATGGAGCATCCCACTCGCTTTCGCCTGCGGATCGAAGAGGCATACGGCCACACAGGACCCCAGAGCATAGGTCACTAACACCGCTCCGGGATCCCGGCTCACCTTGGCGTCCGAGATGCCTACCACCAGTTGCCTTGATCCGGCGAAGCATTGGTTTATATCACTCATTGCCGTTACGTCCGCGCATCCTTCCGGTAAATAGCGGGGCGCACGTAAGTGAGCGAGTGCGCTACCCCGGCCAGACTCTCCGAATGGCCGACGAACAGGTACCCCTCGGGTTCCAGCCGTTCAGCCAGACGCTGCACCAATTGCTCCTGCGTCGGTTTGTCGAAATAGATCATCACGTTGCGGCAGAAGATCACGTGAAAGCGGTCGTGAAACGGAAACGGCTCCACCAGGTTCAACCGCCGGAAGCTCACGGCGCGGGCCAATTCCGGCCGCACGCGCACCATCGCTTCCGGCCCGGGCTCCCGGACAAAATAGTTCGGCAGCCACCCTTGCGGCGCGCCCGCAAGGGAAGATGCCGCATAGCGTGCCCCCTTGGCTATATCGAGTACCTTCGTCGAAATGTCGGTCCCGAGAATCCGTAACCCGCGGACTTGCCCGTTCCATTCTTGGGCGACCGTGCAGGCGATGGTGTAAGGCTCTTCACCGGTTGAGCAGGCCGAACTCCAGATCCGTAAATCGTTCGACGAGCGGAGTCGCGGCATCACGGTCTTGGTCAGGAATTCAAAGTGGTGCGGCTCCCGATAGAAACTGGTGTGATTCGTGGTCAGCGCATTGATCAGCGAGATCAACGCTTCGCCGGTCGAATCGTGTTCCACATGGTCCAGGTAGTCGCGGAACGATTTGAAGCGTCCTTGCCGCATGCCGCGGGCCAGCCGCGCCGAAACCAGATCCTCTTTACCCGTGCGCAGGTCGAGGCCAAAACGCTGTTTCGCAAAGCGGCGAATCTCGTCGAATTCGGCCGGCCGGAGGCGCGGCAGTTCGACCAGCCCAACGGGTGGCGCCTCGATTTCCGGCTTCGTTTTACGCTGCAACATGGCCCGGCTGCCCCCCTCCCTGCGCTTCGAAAACGCGATCGAGATCGAGAATCAAGCCGACCCTTCCGTCGCCGAGGATAGCGCCGCCGGCGATACCCGGTACGTTTCGCAACATGGCGCCGCCGAGGTTCTTAATCACCACCTCCTGCTTGCCGATCAACTCATCCACCATCAGGCAGAACGCACGATTGTCCGCTTCAGCCACGATGAGCAAAGTCTCCGTTGGATCCTCGGACCGCGGAGTAATGCCAAACCTCCGGTGCAGACGAACCAGGGGCAGCAACTGTCCCCTTATCATCGCGATCTCGCCCTTGTTCTGGACGGTGTAGACGCTACCCGGCTCCGGCCGCAGCATTTCGCGAACCGCAAACAGCGGGATAATATAACGCTCCTTGCCGACCCCGACGATCAGTCCGTCGAGAATCGCGAGCGTCAGCGGCAGCTTCAGGAAGAAGGTCGAACCCTCGCCCGGCACCGACTGGATCTCGATCCGGCCCCGCAACTTCTGAACGTGACGCCGGACGACATCCATCCCCACGCCCCGCCCGGAGACCGACGTCACTGCGGCGGCGGTCGAGAAGCCTGGTTCGAAGATCAGGTTGTAGATGCGGTCGTCGCTGAGCTCTTCGCCCTCGGGGACCAGTCCGTTCTTGATCGCCTTCTCCAGAATTCTGCGGCGGTCGAGCCCGTTACCGTCGTCACCGACTTCGATCACGATGTAGCCGGACTTGTGCGAAGCTTTCAGGCGCAGGCGCCCCGTCGCAGGCTTGCCCCGGCGGGAGCGCTCTTCCGGCTCCTCGATGCCGTGGTCCACGGCATTTCGCACCATGTGCATCAACGGATCGGACAGTTCTTCCACGAGGTTACGATCCAACTCGGTTTCGCCGCCCGTAATCTCCATCTCGACTTCCTTACCGGTCTTGCGAGCCAAGTCCCGTACCACGCGGCGCATGCGCTGGAACAGATGCTCGACAGGCATCATCCGCATCGCCATCGCCGTTTTCTGGACTTCATCGGTAATGCGGGCTAGTTGCGTCAGATTCCGAAGCAGCCGCGGCCGGTTGACGGACTGGAGTTCCGGGTCGTGCTGGATCATGGATTGCGCGATCACCATTTCGCCGACCATGTCCACCAGGTGATCGAGTTTCCCCGTATCGACCTTTACCGCGCGAGCTTCCGCGGCGCGGCCTGTCTCCGCGGCTTCCGGCCTGGGAGACGGCGCGACATCCGGGTGCTCGGTCGCCGGCGCCGCATTCGAGAGCATGGCCAGCGCGGCGGGCGCGTCGGGAACCGGCACAGCCCTATCGGCTGCGGCGGCGGGTTGGTCGATGGGAGCCGGCCCGGGTTCGGCCGGAAGCTCGACCCGACCCACGGGCTGAGACGGTACTTCGCACTCCTCGTGGTCCGGCCCGGCAACACACGCCTGTACGCGTGAGATCAGGGCCGCCGGATCCGGTCCCACCGGCTGGTTGCCGCCTTGCACCGAATGCTGCAGACCTCCCAGCCACTGGCGCAGAAAGTCCGCGCTCTCCAGCACGACATCGATCACTCCGGCGCTCAGAACAAGTTCGCCGTTGCGTGCGCCGTCGAGCAGGGTTTCCACCTCGTGCGCCACTTTTTGAATGGCCTCGAACTCGAGGAAACCCGCCAGGCCCTTGATCGTGTGGAATCCCCGAAAGATCGCGTGGACCGCATCTCCGCTAGCTTCGCCGCCCTCGATTGCCAACAGGTGCCCCTCGATGGCTCGCAGGTGTTCCTGCGATTCGACGATGAACTCTGACACGAGTTCCGGATCTTGGGCCAGTGAATCGTGGTTGGGCATTTGCCGTTCTCCTGACGCGCTAAACCGCTTCTTGAATTGCAAGCGTCTTCTTGTGGTCGTGCTCGCTGCTGGGCGCCAGTGCGAGCTTTACATCCAGCCGTTCGCCATCGCAGGTGAACGGCACCACGATCCACTCACTGACCCCGGAGCTCCGAGCCTTGTAGTTGCGCCCGAAGATCACGGTGGGGATGCTGAGCCCCATCAGCCCGAGCTCCTCCTCGAGCAACGATTTGACGTTGCCGATGATCATGTTCGTCAACTCGGCAATCGCATCCAGAACATCTTCATTCACCGCAGAGTATTCCGAGCACAGCAGCGCGCCGGACAACCGACAGGCTAAGGCCGCCGAACAGGAAATTCTTCCGGTTCCCGCCCAGGACCCAGCCAGCCCGGCAAGCGCCACGACGCCATCAAAGCTCTGGCTTCCTGCGCTCTCCATGAACGGCTCGCCCGTTTCCGCCGGCATGCCCAGCATCGTCGAAAAAACGTCCGACGTTGCCGTTTGAATGATCGATACCAGTCTGTCTTTCTGCATGTTATTCTTCCATCGGCCAGGAGGCCGGCTCAGATGAGCCCTGCCAGCTTTTCCTTGATCTGCTCGGCCGTGAAGGGCTTACGTACGTAGCCGTTGGCCCCGAGTTGAAGGGCCTGCATCACCTTGTTCTGGCTGCCTTCGGTTGTAATCATGATGATCGGGACATCGTGAAAGGTCTGGTCGGCTCGCACCTTCCCCAGCATCTCCAGGCCATCCATATTGGGCATGTTGATATCGCTGAGGATCAGACCGACTTTGGTAGTTTTCAGTTTTTCAAGGGCCTCCATTCCATCGCTAGCCTCATAAACGGTCCCGAGCGACACGTCGGCCTGCACGAGAACGCGTTGTAAAATCTTTCGGATCGCCGCCGAATCATCGACGATAAGAACATCCAGCGCCATGGGGTAGTTGTTTAAACTCCTGAGTGGCTTATCGGTAGCCACGGCACGATTGTGAGACGACGGGCGATGTTTACTTCCGAAATTGGGGGGGGAATAGTCTGGTCGCTATTTCGGCGAGGGTGCCGTCGCGGGCGGCGCTGGATTCTGAGCCGGTGCCGCTTCCGCCGGCTGGATGCTGCCGATCCAGTAGGCGTCGTCGGTTACATACACCGTGGCCGTAATGTGCTTACCCGGCGCGAGCTTTTTGAACTCGCTGGCGTCGTGGACCGGAAATTCCATGGTCATCGCTTCCATCCAGTCGTCGATTTTCTGGTGTTTGATGACCGCCGTGCGCACCTGGGGATCCATTCGCAGCACGACTCCGTCGAGCTTGTATTGCTTGGCCGGCTGCTCCGGTTTCGAACCGCAGGCCGCCAGTAACAGCATCGTCAGCAGGAGAGGAATAATGCGTGAGTATTTGGATGCCATCGATCCTACTATGGCGCAAAACCACCCGCGTACGTAAGTGCAACACGGCCGCAAGCCGAGCATAGGAAGCCCGCAAACCCGTCGGCACGTCCGTGTAGCGGTGCGGCGCCGGAGTCGGTTATGCTGAATCCAGCAAGGGATTCAGATATGAGACTCCTTTTTTCTTTTATCGCTCTCCTTCTTACCTGCTCGGCCGCGGAAATCTCTGGCAAGTGGAACATCGTCGTGCCCGGACACGATGGGTCCGAAATGAAATACGAACTCGTTCTGCGTAGCGAAGGCAGCAGCTACACCGGGTTCATTTCGAGTCAGGAAGGCGATGCGACGTTGAATGACATCAAGGTGAACGACACCGAAGTCACCTTCAAGATCGAAACGGATAACGCCACTTATGAAGTGAAGGCCAACGTGGACGGCGAAAAAATGAAGGGCGAGTTCACGGTCAACGGCAACCGCGGCGGAACATTCACCGCCACCCGCCAGAAGAGCTGACCCCGGCCTTCATCCACCCACGGCACCGCGCTGTTATACACCTCGCGACACGTGTGGCTACAACACGCCTCCGCCCAGCACCAGGCGCTTGGCGCCGATCAGCACAGCGATCAGGCAGAGCACGATCCCGATCACCGAAAAGGTTCTTCGTCCCGGCGGCCCCGTCATGAAAGCCGCGATGCTGATCACCAGGCCGACCACTGCAAACGGGATATTCAGCCAGTTCAGCGACCCTAAGCACGGTAAGAACGCCACCACGAAACCCAGCAGGGCGAGGATGCCCCAGGCCAGACTCAGAACCTGCATTGTTTTCTCCGAAAGGCCAGTTTAACGCCGCCGGCCGTTCAAAAGGAAATACGCAAATGCTCCGGCGGCGTTCGCCGAAAACGCCGTGAACAAAGGGATGGCCAGCGCATTCGACTCGGCTGCCGACTGGAAGTCCCCGCGCGCAATGGCCATGAAGCCCGTCGTCGCGCCGCACAATACACAGGGCCGGCCGTACAACCGCTTCGACGGGCATGCCGGCACGATGCGTGCAATCCAGGCATTCGGCAACAGAACCGAGGCCGCCACAGTCGAGAAGGTCGCGATCGTCACGCCGGCCCACGCCAGGCGGAACGCTCGGGCAAGATCGGCGGAAATCCAGCGGCTGCTTGCCACCTCAGTAGAGTACCTTGACGAACTCGGCGACGATTCGGTACCGGTCTTCCTCCGGCCGCAGTTCCCACGGTTCGTGCTCCGGATTCAACGGTTCGAGCCGGATGACATCGTGCTCCCAGGCTCCATCCTGCCCCTGCCGCTTCGTGCTCACGTAGCGCTTCACGGTGTACCGGTCGTTGGTGCCGCGCCCGAGTTCCTCTACCAGAACCAGCCTCCCCTGCCGCGACCCGGCGCCGAACCTCCGGAACAGGCATACGCTTCCGTCGGGGATATCGGGCTCCATCGAAGTGCCGGCAATCTCGGCGGCGAACATGTCCGGAGTGACGCGCGAAACCGAAGGCGGAGGCTCCTCAAAACCGTCGGGCTCCACCTCCTCGTTATCGAGGAAGCGCCCCGCGGCAACCCGCAGCGTGTACCGGGGAATCAATGCGTTGGTGCTGTGAACGCGCTCGGAATAAAGACGGTTGAGCGTGCGCCCGAAGTCCCGCACCAGCACCGCTTTCCGGTCCGAAATTCGAACCGTGCCCGACAACGTATCTTCCAGCCACTCGAACAGCCGTTCGGCGCCCATCTCCGACGCCTTGGCGGCGAGGTCGTCTTCCAGTTCTTCGAGAACTTCGGCTTCTTCCCCCGCGATATCCCACCAATCGCGGCGTAGCCGGAGATGCAGCGTGTCGGTCTCGGGATCCTGAAGCAGTATTCCCAACGGGATCAGGCCAGACTCGGGGAGATCGGCCTCCAAAACGGCGTATCGTCCCTCATAGGTTGTCAGGAGGCCTGATTGGGGCATTCCCATCCCTTATCGACTAAGGAGCCTGCGGATAATAGCCTTTGCGAGCTCGAACTTTCACATTCGCAAGATCCACCTTCACCTCGATCTTGCGGAAATCCTTCACCTTTCCGTCGTTGATGTGCGGCTTGTATCGAATGATATATTGCGTGGTGACTTCGCCCGTCACGTTCGCAATCGCCTTGAAAATTCCACTCGCGATAGCCGCCGCGTATCCGCCAGTCCCGACTTTCAGTGCATAGTTGCCTTCGTCGGACGGCGTCGAAAGGTATCCCGATACGTCGTTGTAATTGCCTTGGAGCGGATACTCCACGCGCCCGCCGGTTTCCTCCGCCAGCCGGATCAGGTTCTTCTCGCCCTCGACATTGAACCCGAATCCCACCGTGCTCACGCAGTACACCGTCACCAGGTTCCGTTGCGCGAGTTCCACCACCTGGTCGATGGTATGTTTGCTGGCGTTGTCGTGGCCGTCGCCGACGATCACGATCACGCGCCGCGGCTCGATCGGCTCTCCGCGAACCAGCTCGCGCCGGGTGCAAGCCATGTAGATTGCGTCGAACAACGCTGCCCCGCCGCCGGGCTTCATCTGCCGGACTTTTTCGATCAGATTGTCGGGCTCATGCGTCGTGTTGACGATCAGTTCGGCGTCCTGGGAGTATCCCACCAGGTATCCGCTGAACTTCTTGTCTCCCGGCATCAGGGTCAGGACCAGGTCGATGATCGCTTCCTGGTACGTCTTCCAATGCAGGCGCTGGGCGTTGCTCTGATCCACCAGAAACCCGACCACCACCGGCTGGCTGCGCTCGCGCGTGAAGAACTCGATCTGCTGCTCCTTACCCTCATCGAAGATCTTGAAATCCTTCCGATCGAGATCCGACACGAACCGCCCCTTCTCGTCAGTGACGGTGATGGGCACGATGACTTCGTTCACCTGCACCTGGATAGGCGCGCCAGTGGGGGGTTCCTGCGGCGTTGGTGCTTCGGCCGCCGGCGGTTTGGCTGCCGGCGCAGACTGTTCGACGGGAATCGCCGGGGCAGTCTGTGCGCACAGGGTACAAACACACAGTGAAAACAGAAGCAGGGACCGCATGGGAGAACCTACCTGAGATTATAACCGCAGCACCGGCAACAGAGTTGCGATGGAATCAAGTGGCCGACGCCGGACCGGCCACTTTCCGGCTATTTCTTTTTGCCTTGAGCTGCGACGGCGTCCATCGCCGCCTTCACCTTCTCCGGGTCACCCAGGTAGTAGCTGCGGATCGGTTTCAAATCGTCATCCAGCTCATACACCAGCGGCATACCCGTCGGGACGTTCAGTTCAACGATCGCCTCCTCGGAGACGTTGTCCAGGTATTTGATCAAAGCCCGCAGGCTGTTGCCGTGAGCCGCAATCAGAACCTTCTTGCCGGACTTGATGGTGGGCGCGATCGTCTCGTGCCACAGCGGCAGGAACCGCGCCACCGTATCCTTGAGACATTCCGTCAACGGCAGTTCCGCTTTGCTGAGAGCGGCATACCGCGGATCCCGACCCGGATACCGTTCGTCGTCTTCGGTGAGTACAGGTGGCGGAATGTCGTAGCTGCGGCGCCAGATCTTCACCTGAGCCTCGCCGAACTTCGCCGCGGTTTCCGCTTTGTTCAATCCCTGTAACGCCCCGTAATGGCGCTCGTTCAAGCGCCACGACCGCTCTACCGGGATCCACATCAAGTCCATCTGATCCAGCACGATCCACAGCGTCCGGATCGCCCGTTTGAGAACCGACGTGTAGGCGAGGTCGAAAGTGTAGCCGTCCTTCCTCAGAACCTCCCCGCCCTCTTTGGCTTCCTGCATCCCCTTCTCCGACAGGTCCACATCGGTCCAGCCGGTGAAGCGGTTTTGTTTGTTCCAATCGCTTTCGCCGTGGCGAACTAAAACTAATTTCTGCATCTCGGGTCCTCGTTACTGGTGGAAAGCCGCTCGCCCGGCGTACTTCGCCGCAGCGCCGAGTTCCTCTTCGATGCGCAGCAACTGGTTGTACTTGGCGATACGATCGGTACGGCTGGCCGAACCGGTCTTGATCTGACCGGCCGCCGTGGCAACTGCCAGGTCCGCGATGAACGAGTCTTCCGTCTCTCCCGAGCGGTGCGACACCATCGACGTGTAGTGCGCGTTGGCAGCCATCCGCATCGCATCCAACGTCTCCGTGAGCGTTCCGATCTGGTTTACCTTGATCAGAATCGAGTTGGCAATTCCCTTGTCGATGCCTGTCTTCAGGCGCTCAGTATTGGTGACGAACAGATCGTCGCCCACCAGTTGGATCTTGCTGCCGAGCGCTTCCGTCATCACCTTCCATCCGTCCCAATCGTCCTCGGCCATGCCGTCCTCGATGGAGATGATGGGATATTCCTTCACCCAGCCGGCCCAGAACTCAACCATCTGTTCGGCGGTCCGCTCGCTCTTGTCGGATTTCTTGAAGACGTACTTCTTCTTGGCCGGATCGTAAAATTCACTGGCCGCCGGATCCAGCGCGATTCCTACCTGTTCGCCCGGCTTGTACCCGGCTTTCGTGATCGCTTCGAGCACCACTTCCAGCGCTTCGGCATTACTCTTCAGGTTCGGCGCGAATCCACCCTCATCGCCGACCGATGTGGAATAGCCGCGCTTCTTCAGCACGCCCTTCAGCGTATGGAAGATCTCGGCGCCCATTCGCAGCGCTTCCGAAAACTTCGCCGCGCCGTATGGAGCAATCATGAACTCCTGGGGATCGACGGAGTTGTCCGCGTGCGCCCCGCCGTTCAGAATGTTCATCATCGGAACCGGAAGCAGGTTTGCCTGCACTCCGCCGAGATAGCGGTAGAGCGGTGTGCCCTGCGAGTTGGCCTCGGCGCGAGCCGTGGCCATCGAAACCGCCAGCAGCGCATTCGCTCCCAGACGTCCCTTGTTGGCAGTGCCGTCCAACTCAATCATCTTCTGATCGACGGCGGACTGCTCGGCGGCGTCCATGCCGGCGACCGCCGGGGCGATCTCTTCTACGATGTTCTTCGCCGCGGTCTTGGTGCCTTTGCCCAGATAGCGGCTCTTGTCGCCATCCCGCAACTCGACCGCTTCGTGTTCTCCTGTCGATGCTCCGGACGGAACCGCTGCGCGGCCCATGTTTCCGTCGGCCAGATGTACATCGGCCTCCACGGTCGGATTGCCGCGGGAGTCCAGTATCTCTCTTCCTACAACTTTGACGATTTCCATAAGAGTCCTTGTGATGAGTCTGAAAGGCGCGCTTTAGGTGGAGCAGGCGCGCAACGATTCCGAAATGAATGAACGTCGAACAACCGGGTCCAACCTTTCAGGTTAACCGATCCGATTCGGCTCTTGATACCTCCTCACGAATGCGACAATTCGTCGCGGCAGAGCGCCAAGTTGTCGAACGGCGCTCGATTGTCAGCCCGTGAACCTGCTATTTGACGGGTCGGAGCGTTTGGCCACCCCCGTGCCTAGAACATCGCGAATCGAATGCTTCAACCCGGCACCGGCCCACGAATCGGAACACCTGCCGCGCCTGACACGCCGCACGACCGCGGCATTGCGCAGGACCTGCTCGCACTCGAGCGTCAGTTCGCGATGATCACAGCGCTCGAATCGCAGTCCTCCATCCGCGACGCCGTGGCCCGTGGCGCTATCGCCGCTACACTCGCAGGGAGGAAGCAACGCCCGGCTTCCCGCTCGCGTCGACAGACTTTATTTCGCAATCCCCCGACTGACTGACCCGAGCCACGCCCCTCACCTCCTCCGGGCGTGGCTCCCTTTTCTCAAGCCTGGTCCAGATAGTGCTGCTCCGAGAGTTCCCGCAGGCGCGCAGCCGCCGATTCGGCCGTGATATCCCGCTGCGGCGTCGCGAGCATCTCGTATCCCACCATGAATTTCCGAACGGTTGCCGAACGCAGCAGCGGCGGGTAGTAGTGCGCGTGGAAGTGCCACTCGGGATACGGCTTCCCGTCCGACGGACGCTGGTGAAATCCCATCGTATAAGGAAACGAGGTTTCGAACAGGTTGTCGTACCGCGTCGTAATCCTCCGCAGAATGGACGCAAGCCGCTCGCGCTCCGAAGCCCCCATATCGAGCAGGTCGCCGGTGTGCCGTCGCGAAATCAGCAGCAACTCGAACGGCCACACCGCCCAAAACGGAACCAGCGCGACAAAGGCGTCGTTCTCACAAACGATCCGCTCGCCCCGGCGTTCTTCAAGCGCCAGGTAATCGCATAACAGGCAGTGGCCGCCGCGCGCATAGTGCGCCGATTGTGCGGCCAGTTCTTTAGACGGCTCGTTCGGCAACGACGAGGACGACCAGATCTGGCAGTGCGGATGAGGGTTGCTGGCTCCCATCATGTCGCCGCGATTTTCGAAGATCTGCACGAAATTGATGGAGGGGTTCGCACTCAGTTCCGCATACTGCCCAGCCCAGGTGTCGATCACCGGAACGATCTGTTCCACACTCATTCGGGCCAGCGTCAGGTCGTGCCGCGGATTGAAGCACACCACGCGGCAAATTCCCATCTCCGCCTCCGCGCGCAACAATCCGCCGTCCTCCTCGCCGCCGCAGGGAGTATCGGGCCGTAGCGCCGCAAAATCGTTTTCGAACGTGAATGTATTGGTGTACTCCGGGTTGCGAACACCGCCCGCGCGGGAGTTTCCCGGGCATAGATAACAGGATGGATCGTACGCGGGTCGAGTGTCCGGCGGAAGTTTCTCCACCTGGCCCTGCCAGGGCCGCTGAGTTCGATGCGGCGACACCAAAACCCATTCGCCCGTCAACACGTTCAAACGGCGGTGAGGATGCTGCTTGAGATCGAACAAGTATGAGGCTCCCTTTCTTCTACAATAAGGAATTGAAACGTGCGGGCCAAACAGATTGCATTTAGCGCCGCAATAGCCAGTCTTTGCGCGGGCCTCGCGGCCTCGCAGAGCCTGAACCAACTGTCGGCGCCCCGGCCTCTTCCCCCTTCCGGCACGCTGGTCGTCGGATTCCTCGGCGGCTTCGAGCATTGGAACGATCCGCAACGCGGCGTCCGCAAAGTAGCGCTCGACCTGCGGTCGCTCCACCTGCGGAACGTTTTTGCCGAAACGGCCGGAAACCACCGGCGCGGAACCGCGTTGAAGCTGATCCGCCGGGCGATCGACACAAACGGCAACGGCCGCATCGACCCCGAAGAAGCGGCGGCCGCCCGAATCATTTTGTACGGCCAGAGTTGGGGGGGCGCAGCGGTGATCAGAACGGCACACGACCTGGAGCGCTGGGGAGTTCCCGTGCTGCTCACCGTTCAAGTGGACAGCGTTGGTCTGCGCGACGGTATCATCCCAGCCAACGTGCGGGCCGCCGCCAACTTCTACCAGCACGACTGGCTCACCATTCGCGGGGAATCCGAAATCCGCGCCGCCGATCCCGCGCGGACGCGCATCCTCGGAAATTATCAGTTCACTTATTTGTTTCAGCCCATCGATCCATCCGCATCCTGGGCTCGACGCACGTTCGGCGGAAGCCACGCCAAGATGGAACTGGATCCGGCAGTCTGGACCCAGGTGGAATCACTGATACTCGACGCAATTCCCAGATAGGCGGACTGTTATGTTTGCGCGCACACTCCTTTGCCTCTTCGCATTGCCGTTCTTCGTGCTGTCCCAGAACAAGAAAGAGTTCGATCTTTCACCCGCCAACCTCTGGACCGATACCGGCATCGACGTGAAGCCCGGCGACACGCTGAAGATCACCGCTACCGGAACACTCCAATATACCGGCGCCAAACCGTGCGGGCCGGAGGGATTGTCGCGCGGCTGGATGGATCTGATTCGTCAACTGCCTTTGAACGATGCCGGACGCGGCGCGCTCGTGGGTCGTATCAGCGACAGCCCTGCCGCTCGCGCTTTCCTCATCGGCCCACGCAGCGAACGCAGCGTGCCCATCGCGGGGCGCCTTTACCTCGGCATCAACCAGGGATCGAACGATAGCGCCCAGGGCACCTACAAGGTCACCGTGGAGTACACCGCGGCGGCGGTGCAACCGGCTTCGCTCGATGTAAAGGTTCCGGCGTTCACCCAGGACCAGCTCGATCAGATTCCCGTCCGAGTCCAGGACGCCGAAGGGAACCAAGGCGACCGCGTGAACTTCATCATCGTCGGCTCCGAGAACCGCGTTACGTCGGCGTTGGCCGCAGCCGGGTGGGTAACGGTCGACAAGACCAAGAAGGACGCCGTCATTCGAGGACTGCTCGGCAGCCTCTCGAAGCAGGCCTACGTCACCATGCCGATGAGCGAACTTCAGATGTTCGGGCGTTCGCAGGACTATGGATACGCACAGGGCGATCCCGTGCGCGTGGTCGCCTCGCGCCATCACTTCCGTATCTGGAAAGCACCGTTCACCGCAGGCACCGAGACGGTGTGGGTGGGTGCGGGCACGCACGATATCGGCTTCGACCGCGATCAGCGCAACGGCAATATCACGCATAAGATCGACCCGGATACCGACGGCGAGCGCGAGTACATCGGCCAGTCCCTCCAACAGACCGGCATGGTCGTTAAGACCGAATATCTGCGGGCCAAGAATGCCGTCGAGAAAGCAAAAACCGCGCACGGCGAGGAGTTTCACTCCGACGGGCGGACCATCGTCATCTATCTCAAGCCCGATACCTCAGCCATTGCTGGCACGCAGTTCGCCGACATCTTCTGCTCGGTCCTCAAACAGAAGAACCCGGACGAGGGCGATTGGGGAGGCTGCAACCAGTACATCGAAGGCACGGGTCATGACGACGTGAAGCTCGCGGACATCCCCACCAACTTCCGCGTGCTGATCGTGCCCGGCTTCATGAGTTCCTGCTTCTCCGATTCGCCGGCCTTTCTCGAAGGACAGAAGCCCCTTCGCGAACGCTACCATTTGACTGTCGATCTGTTGCCGGTGCCTAACGATCCGAGTGACGAGAACGCGAAGCTGATCGGCAACTACATCCGCGAACAATCCAAGACCGACCCACGGAAATTCATCGTCGTCGGATACAGCAAAGGCGCGCCGGATGTGCAGGTCGCTCTAGCGAAGGAAGAAGGCGTGGCCGCGCATGTTGCGGCGTTTGTCAGCGTGGCGGGCGCTATCGGCGGATCGCCGATTGCCGACGCTCTGCCGGGACAATTCGATAAATGGATCAACCAGTACAGCCTCAAGGGCTGCCAGGGGGATATCGCGGCAGGGTTCAAGAGTTTGCAGCGCGCCGCCCGGCGGGCGTTTCTGGCAAGTTACCCCACTACGCCGGTTCCCGCCTATTCGATCATCGCCAAAAGCGCTAAGGACACTACATCGAAAGCTTTGCTGCAAACCTGGCAGTTGCTGACATCGTACAGCCCCGTGGAAGATGGGCAGTTGTTGCGGGACGACGCCATCGTTCCCGGTTCGAAGTTCCTAGCCACGGCATTAGCCGACCACTTCGCCGTGGCCCTGCCATTCGACAAATCGAGCGATTCCGCGATTCGCTCTGGCATGGATAAGACGAAGTATCCGCGCGGAGCTCTGCTCGAAGCGATCGTCCGTTTCGTTACCGCCGATCTCGGCGAACAGCAGCCCCAGGCACGCTAAGCCGGGCCGAACCACCGCGTTACAGTTATCCTGAAGAGAAGCATGAATCTTACTGGAACCGAGCCCTTGCTCGGCTCGAATAACACGCCCGGCCCTTTCCACGAAGTTGTTGAGGCGCAAGGCCACCTGATCGACTCCCACATCATGGAGCGCATCTTCGACAGCGTCGTCGAGTACGGCGGCCGTTTCGAAGTGGAGCAGTTCCGCATCGGCCGCACCAATGCCGAGCCTTCGCAGTTGCGTATGCGGCTCGAAACCGCGACGCGCGAACAGATGGACCAACTGCTCGCACAGTTGCTCGGGTTGGGCTGCTCGCCGGTCGACGCCGGAGATGCCGACTTCCGGATCGTGGAGCGCGACTTCTGCGCCCCCGACGATTTCTACTCCACCACGAATCACCGCACGCTCATACGGCACGCCGGCGAATGGCTCGAGGTTCAGAATCAACGCATGGATGCTTTGATCGTCCTGCGCGAAGGACGGGCGGCTTGCCGGAAACTGCGCGAGATTCGCGCCGGCGATCGTGTGGTGGCCGGCATGCGCGGCATTCGCGTCATCCCCGAATCGAAGGAGCGCGACCGTCTTTCGTTCGCCTTCATGACCAACGGAATCTCGTCCGAGCGTCAGGTGGAGACCGCCGTACGCCAGACCGGCGCTCTCATGCGCCATGCCCGGGAATCCAACCAGAAGATCGTGGTTGTAGCCGGGCCGGTCGTGGTTCACACGGGAGGCGCTGCTCCGCTCGCCGCGCTGATCCGGGGCGGATGGGTGAACGCGATTCTCAGCGGAAACGCGCTCGGGGTTCATGACATCGAGTGCTCTCTGTTCGGAACCTCGCTCGGCATCCGCCAAAGTGACGGGCGCCAGGAAGAGCACGGGCATCGCAATCACATGCGTGCGATCAACGCCATCTATCACGCGGGCAGCATCGCGCGCGCGGTCGAAGCGGGGCGCCTCAAGAGCGGCATCATGTACGAATGCGTCAAGGCGAAGGTACCCTTCGTTCTCGCGGGCAGCCTGCGCGATGACGGTCCGCTGCCCGATACGATCACCGACATGAACATGGCGCAGGACGCCTACGCGCACCATCTCCACGGCGCGGGGCTCGTTCTCTGCCTCGGCTCCATGCTCCACTCGATCGCGGTCGGCAACATGCTTCCGAGTTGGGTCAAGATCGTGTGCGTCGACATCAATCCGGCCGTCGCGACCAAAGTCAGCGATCGAGGCACCGGGCAGGCGGTAGGCGTCATCACCGATGTCGGACTCTTTCTCGATCTGCTCGCCCGCTCCGTCGAGGCGACCGCATGAAGCGCGCCTACACCGACGAGCACGCCGCATCGGGCGTTACCGCCGATCTTCCGGAAATCGAGACCTGGCCCAACCAATACCCCGGCCGCGAGTACGAGATCGAAATCGGCATGCCCGAGTTCTCGTCGGTCTGCCCGAAGACCGGCCTTCCCGATACGGGCGTCCTCACCCTCACCTACGTTCCGGACGGGAAGTGTCTGGAACTGAAGTCGCTCAAGATGTACACGCTGGCGTACCGCAATGTCGGTATCTTCCAGGAGAACGTCGTCAACCGCATGCTCGATGATGTGGTCCGCGCCTGCGATCCGATCCGCGCGACCGTCACGGGCGACTTCACGCCGCGCGGCGGTCTCTCTACCTTCGTCACCGCGACTTATGACCGGTCTCTGAACACCAACAAGCGCCCCCGCCGGACAACCAAAAAACGTGCCCGCTGATCCCATCAAAGCTGACGAACTGACGGCCGTGATCCGCGAGATCAAGGACCGCGTGCGCGCGCGCCATCCTTCCGGTGTGTTCGGGGTCGGCAACATTCCGGTCCCCGACCTGATGCCGATCGTCCACGCACGCGATGCATCGGAGGCGAAAGTTGCCGCCATCGGGACCGTGAATCCACGCCCGGGCGGCATGCTCAACCGGTTCGTTCAATCGACCAAGAGACTGATCAGCCGCGCGATGGATTGGCACGTCCGCGAGCAGGTGGAATACAACCGGGCCGTCATCGGTGCGATTCAAGCGACGCTCGATGCGTTTGAAGAAACCAACCGCGCGATGTCGCAACTGGCCGGCTACTTCGACGGCGAGATTTCGAAATTGCGGGGCGAGATTGCGGATCTGGGCAGCGATATACGGACCGAGTTGCGCGAGGGTCTGCGCGTGGCCGATGCGCTGGTGGCCGAAGCTCGCGAATTGAAAGATGTTCGGGCGCATTGGGCCCAGTGGCGTCCGGGCTGGGAGGAGCGATGGAATCGCACCGAGGTGAATATGCTGCGGACCATCTCCGAGCTGAACGCCTCGTTCCAGCATCGGGCTACGCTGACCGAAAAAGAGTTCCACCAGGCCATGCGCGAACAGCACGCCAATTACGAACTCGCGCTGGACAAGACCGGCCGCGAAATCCAGGACCGGCTTTGGCGCGACCTCGAGCGCATTCGAGCCGAGTACGAGCGGATCATCCACGCGGAGCTCCGAACCGTGCGTCAGCGTTTCGCGGCTCAGCAAGCCGGGGCCTCCGCGCCGGCCGCGCCGGCCGAACCCCCTCCGCAGATGGACTGGCTTCGTTTCGCCGACCGCTTCCGTGGCTCCGAAGAACGGATCCGAGAGGCGCAGTCGATGTACATCGCCCGGTTCGCCGGCCTTTCCGACATCCTCGACATCGGCTGCGGGCGCGGTGAGTTTCTCGAAGCGGCAAAGGCAGCGGGGATCTCCGCCCGCGGCATCGATCAGAACGAGGAGTGCGTCGCGCTCTGCCGTTCGAAAGACCTCGCGGCGGAAACCGCCGATCTGTTCGAGTATCTAAGCGCCCTGCCCGACAGTTCGCTGGGCGGCATCTACTGTTCGCAAGTGATCGAGCATCTGCCGCCGTCGCGTCTTCCGGAACTCCTCCCTCTCGCGGCGGCGAAGGTGCGACGCGGCGGACTGGTCGCTTTTGAAACGCCGAACCCCGAGTGCTTGGCGATTTTTGCGACGCACTTCTACCTGGATCCGACGCACACCCGTCCCGTGCCGGCGGCGCTGATGGCTTTCTATTTGGAGGAGGCGGGTTTTGGCCGGATCGAAGTCGTACGCCTGTCGCCGGCCATCGAAGCGATTCCAGCTCTCGAAACGATTGCTGAGCCCTTGCGATCCGCCCTGTTCGGCTCTCTGGACTACGCGATCTTCGCCGTGAAGCTCTGAACATCAGCCGGAACAGGTCAAACCTGGCCTCCCCCGGTTATCCTGGTTAAAGGACAGGGACGGAAGCGGGTAGTGCCGCAAGCAAACATAGCAGAACGAACCCAAATGCGCATAAGTTCGCCACAGTCAGGAACTTGCGAGAGTGCTGGCGTTGCCGCACTACTCTCGAAACTACTTTTGTGCGCTCTGGTTGCCGCCGCCCTGGTTCCCGGCTACTCCCAACAAGCGCCGCCGGCTGCGCCCGCCCCACAGGCGCCTCAAGTGCAGCAACCCGGCTGCCCGCCGACCGCCGCCTATGCGCTCTGCGAGATGATCTTCGACCTCAACGATCAGGAGGCCCAGGCCCACCCGAATCCGTACGTCGATGTTCAACTGCAGGCCGAGTTCCGGTCGCCGCGCCACAAAACCTATCTGATGCCCGCCTTCTGGTCCGGAGGGCGCCGCATGGTCCTTCGATTTACGCCGGACGAAGCGGGCGATTGGGCGTACCGCCTGACGAGCAACCTGTCGCGCTTCAACGATAAGGAGGGCACCTTTCAAGCGACGGAATCGGAGGCGCCGGGGTTCGTATTCGCGACCAACCTGCATCACTTCGCCACGCTGGCGGGCGAGAACATCAGTATGCGGAAACCGCACCTTTGGATGGGCGACACCTGCTACCGGTTCTCGTTCCTCTCCGACACCGAGTACCGCCAACTGATCGACACCCGCGCCTCGCAGAACTTCAATCATCTCCGCGGGCTGGTCATCGGCGGCCCGCAGGACAGCGCGTCTGCTTTCAGCAGCGCCAATCAGCCGATCCCCGAATACTTCGATCGCGTCGACAGCCGGATCAAATACGCGAACTCCAAGGGCATGGTCTTCGACATCATCATGGCCGGCTCTAACGATCATCTCGTCAAATTGTTCCCCGATTGGGAGAGCCGCCAGCGCTATGTGCGCTACCTCATCGCCCGCTATTCGGCCATGAACATCACCTGGCAGGTTGCTCAGGATTTTGAAAGCTATACGAACAGCAAGCCCCTGATGAAGGAGATCGGCCTGCTTCTCAAACAGCACGACCCGTTCCAGCACGCGCGGAGTTGCGGCACTGAGGAGACGTCCGCAGCCTTGGGCGGCGACCAATGGATGAACTATATGACCTATAGCTCGTCCGACGATCAACTCGGCGCCATCGAACACCAGCTATATCCGGTCGCCTTCGTCAATCTCCAATTCGGCATCGAGAACTCCGGCGCCGGCGGCACCGGCTCGGCATTCGTGGACGCCAACACGTTCCGCCGCCGTCTCTGGAATTCCACCATGGACGGCCAGTATCCGACCTACGCCAACAGCGGAACGATGGCCGGGCAGTTCACTTTCGATCCGAAGTATCTGAACGCTCCCGGAGCCCAGGAGATGTCGGTGTGGTACAAGTTCTTTGCCGACACACGGCATTGGGAGTTGGAGCCGTACTTCGACGTGGACGGAGCCCGCGCCATCGCGCTTGAAGGTATCGAGTACATCATCTACATCGAGAAGCCGCAAGGTCCCATTGAAATCCAGATCGAGAAGCACGGCTATGACGTCAGTTGGGTGAATCCAGCGAACGGCGAAGTAACCCCGATGAAGAAGTACAAGGGCGATCACTGGACCGGCGAGGCCCCCGACAACAGCCACGATTGGATTCTGCACATCGAACGCGAGGGCCGCAAAGAATCGATGCTGAACAGCTACAAGTTCGATTCGCGCGAGATCCCCTTGCAGTTGCAGGTTCCCGAACAGGCTGTCGCCAAGGTGCCGTTCTCGATTGTCGAGCCCGCCGAGGATCAACTGAGCCCGTCGAAGCCCCAGAAATACGCCGTGAAGTTGAAGCGCGAAACCCGTGCCACGCGCTCGATGATGTATCTCTGGACCGGCGAGGTTCCGACCGACGGCCAGGGCTATCGCGTGCTCGGAACAGGGCTCGACGGCACGTTCACGGTTCCTCCCAATATCGTCAAGACCCTGCCGAATGTACTAGCCCTCCGCCTTACCGGCATGAATGCTCTCGGCAAGATCTACATTATCGACAAGGTCATGCGACTGGTGAAGTAATGCCGCGCATTCTAGCTATCGATACCACCGCCGAGTTCGGCAGCGTGGCCCTGTTTGCCGGAGAAGGCGAGGCTTGCGAAATCTCGCTCCACTCACCCGACGGCTTTGGGCACATCCTGTTCGACAACATTGCCTCTCTCCTGCAGCGCCAGCATTGCGAGCTTTCCGGCATCGATTGCTTCGCTTCCGCATCGGGTCCGGGTTCTTTCACCGGAGTCCGCGTTGGCCTCACCGCCGCAAAAGGACTCGCGGAGGCGATGGCCAAACCCGTGGTGCCCGTTTCGAACCTGACGGCGCTGGCGTCGTTCGGCGCAGGTCCGCTGCGCGCGGCCGTGATCGATGCGCGCCGGGGCGAGATCTACGGCGCGGTCTTTGACGATTGTCTCCGCCCCGTTCAGGATGAACGTGTCACCAGGTTTCCGATCTGGCTCGACGGCCTGCCGGAGGGCGTCGAATTCATTGGCTCGAACATCGCGCCCTTCCTATCGGCCATCGAGTCGAGCCGGTTCCGCAACGCACCGGTTATCGAAGCGCCCCGAAGCCTGGCGGCGGCCATCGCACGCATCGCGCATACCGAGTTCGCTGCGGGACGGGCGCTTGACCCCGCCGCGGTCGATGCCAATTACGTACGCCGTTCCGACGCCGAACTGTTTTGGAAAGAAGCATGACTCGCGGACTCGTCTTCGCCGCCTCGATGTATTGGGTAACCGCGGTGGTGTGCAGCGCGGCGCAGCTTCCCGCGGGAACCGAACTGCATATCCGGCTGAACACCCCGATCGTCGCCAGTACGGCAAAGTCGGGCCAGGCCGTTGCAGCGGTGCTGGTCACGCCGGTTCTCGACTCGACTGGACGGATCCTGGTTCCCTCCGGCTCGCAGCTTACGGGCAAACTCGAAGACCCGAAGATCGCCCAGAAGGATGTTCCCGCGCAGTTTCGACCGGACTTCACCGAACTCGACCTGCCCGGCGCCGCCGCGACAAAGATCAACGCTCAACTGACGGATGTCGATAATGCCCGCGAGACGGTGGATGAACACGGCAACGTCATCGGAATCCTCGCATCCGAGACCCTGAGTTCCCGCATCGACACAGGAATCGGCAAAATCGCAGAGCGCTACCCGGGGCTCGCCGACATCCTCGGCGGTATCAAGGGTGGCATGATCGCGGAGGCAAACCCCGACATTCACTTCGAACCCGGTGTCGAGATGACGCTGCGGCTCACGCAGCCCGTCACGATAACCGCCGCGCCCACTGGCGCGAAGGTACCCTCCGCCATTCAACCCGTAGATGAACTCGTGCGCCTGGTCCAGTCACAGCCGTTCCGCACAATCGCCGAGAAGCCGCCCAAGCCGTCGGACGTCACCAACCTTATGTTCATCGGAACCGCTGAGGAGATTCAAGCCGCGTTTCGTGCCGCCGGTTGGACCACCGCCGAGGCCTTGAACAGCCAATCCACGTTTGAAACCATCCGGGCCGTGATCGAGATGCGCGGCTATGCGGCTATAAGGAGGCTCCCGTCTCGCTGCTTACGCTCGATGGCCAACCGCCCGATATGGTTTTCGAGAAGCAAAACGATACGTTCGCGAAACGTCATCACCTCCGCATCTGGCGGCGTCCGGCCACATTCGACGATCGCCCGGTGTGGGTCGCTTCCTCCACGCACGACATCGGCATCGACTTCTCCCAGGAAAACCACACGTTCATTCACCGGATCGACCCGGAGATCGACAAGGAACGCGCCAAGGTAGTGACCGACCTTCTGTTCACCGGCAAAGTGACCGGCCTCTCGCTCGTCGATCGTCCCGATGTTCCGTTCGAATCCGAGAACGGCACCGGCGATGCATTGAAGACCGACGGCAAAATGGCGGTCCTGCGATTTTGAACCAAAGCTATAATCAGACGTAACTGGGACTCGATGCAACTCACCACAACTGCGGTTGAACAACCGGATGGCCCTCCAGCGCCGCGAGATCTCCGCTCATTCAAATACTTCGACATTCTGCTGAGCGTCTTCATCGTCATTCTCCTCATTTCGAATCTCGTCGGCCAGAAGATCTGCGCTTTCGGACCGTTGCGCATCAGCGGAGCCCAGTTGCTGTTCCCCCTCACGTACATCTTTGGCGACGTCTTCACCGAGGTGTACGGCTACGCTGCATCCCGCCGGGCTATCTGGCTTGGGTTCTTCGCATCGGCGTTGATGGCGACGATGGGTTTGATCACAGTGGCGCTGCCTCCGGCGCCGGATTGGCCGAATCAGAGGGCATTTGCGACGGTCTTCGAGTTCGTTCCGCGCCTTGTGGTGGCAAGCCTCACCGCTTACTGGGCCGGCGAGTTCGCCAACTCGTATGTCATGGCGCGTATGAAGGTGCTGACTCAGGGGCGGCATCTCTGGACCCGCACCATCAGCTCTACCGTAGTCGGCCAGGCCGTGGATACGTGCGTCCTGATGGTGATCGCGTTCGGCGGCAGCCTGAGTATGAGCCTGATTGCGAACCTGATCGTATCGGGCTATCTCGGCAAGGTGGCGTACGAGGTTCTCATGACGCCGGTTACTTATGCAATCGTCGGCTGGCTAAAGCGTCTGGAGAACGTCAACGTGTTCGACTACCACACTAACTTCAGTCCGTTCCACATCTCCAGATGAGGTATCCTGGGAGTACAGAGAACTGAACCTGCCGAGCAAGTCCCCATTCTAACCATCACAAGTGTACGCATGAGAACTCACGCCCTTTCAATGATGTTTTTACCCCTCTGCGCTTTCGCGGTCGCGACTGCACAGACCCCGAAACCGCCCGCCGCGAAGACCCAGACGGCGAAACCCGCCGCAACTACCGCCGCGCCTGCCAAGGCCCCAGCAGCTACGAAACCCGCGATGGCTACTAAGCCCACGGCGCCTGATGCCGGGCAGTCCACTCCCCTCGCAGCCTCCGATCCAGTCGTGTTGACCATCGGCGACCAGAAGATGACCAAGTCGCAGTACGAGGCGTTCATCTCGGCGCTTCCGCCGCAGGTGCGAGCACAGGCCAACGGTCCGAACAAGCGTAAGTTCGCCGAACAGATCGTTGACATGAAGGCGCTGGCCTACGAAGCGCGTGTCCAGAAACTGGATCAGTCGCTCGACTTCAAACAGAAACTGGCGCTCCAGACCGACAACCTGCTGGCGAGCGAAATGTACCAGAAGCTGAACTCCAACGTGAAGGTGGACGACGCCGCCCTACACACGTACTACGATCAGCACAAGGCCGATTTCGAAGAGGCGAAGGCCAGCCATATCCTGGTTCGCTTCAAGGGCTCCCGCGTACCTCTAAAGAAGGACCAGAAGGAGTTGACGGAAGAGGAAGCGCTGGCGAAAGTGAAAGAACTTCGCGCCAAGATCGTTGCAGGTCAGGCGTTCGCCGAGGTTGCCAAAGCCGAATCGGACGACACGGGTACAGGCGCCAACGGCGGCTCACTAGGAACGTTCGGACACGGACAGATGGTTCCGGAGTTCGAGACCGCCGCATTCAGCCTTCCGATCGGCCAGGTGAGCGAACCAATTAAAACGCAGTTCGGCTATCACCTGATCCTCGTCGAATCGCGAAAGACGAAGGACTTCGATACCGCAAAAACCGAAATCGAGGCCAAGGTTAAGCCGGAGGCGCTCCGCAAGGCTGTTGAGGACGTGAAGAAGAACGTCCCGATCACCATGGACGACGAGTATTTCGGCAAGTAGCTGATTGAGTTCCCGCGGCGTGCGGGTATATCGGATCTGATAGCCTGAAAATTCAGGCCCGCACGCCCATGATTTCGCACCAGCCTTTTCACTACCATTCGCTTGACGATCTTCGGCGGGAGATCGAGCGCACCGGCGTCGATCTGCCGGTCACGACGGATGTCGCGATACTCGGCCAGCCGTTCCAGGCCGGGCCCCTGCGATTGCCCAATCGCATGGCCGTTCTTCCGATGGAAGGGTGCGACGGGTTAGCGGATGGTTCCCCCGATGAACTGACATTCCGGCGATATCGCCGCTTTGCCGCCGGCGGCGCAGGGCTGTTGTGGGTGGAGGCTACCGCCGTGGTTCCGGAAGGACGCGCGAATCCGCGGCAACTCTGGCTTCACCGCGGCTCGGTCGCGAACTTCGGCGCGTTGACCGCGGCCGCACGCGACGCCGCGCGGGAGCGTTTCGGCTCGGCGCACCAGCCCGCTCTGATCGTCCAACTGACTCACTCCGGACGTTACAGCAAGCCGGGCCGCGCACCCGCACCGATCATCGCGCATCATTCGAAGTACCTCGATCCGATCCACAACCTCGGCGCCGACTATCCGCTGATTTCGGACGATGAACTGGAGCGTCTCGAAGACGCCTATGTCGAAGCCGCGCTCTGCGCACGAGAAGCCGGCTTCGATGGCGTTGACGTGAAGGCCTGCCATCGGTATCTCATCTCCGAACTTCACTCTTCCTTCACACGTGAGAACAGCCGTTATGGCGGACCTGAATTTGAAAACCGCACGCGTCTGTTTCGAAACATCGTGGCGAAGATACGCGACCGCGTCCCGGGCCTCGTCGTCACGTCGCGCATGAACGCCTACGACGCCATGGCCCGCCCGTACGGATTCGGCGTGGACAAAGACGATCCCGCCAAGCCGGACCTCACCGAACCCGTACGACTGGTGGAGTATCTGGAGTCGATGGGTGCGCCGCTCGTGAACATCACGATCGGCAATCCATACTACAACCCCTACATCAACCGCCCGTTCGATCTTCCCACCGCAGGCGCTCCGATCCCGCCCGAGCATCCGCTCGAAGGGGTCAACCGTTTCGTTCACATCGTTCGCCGCATACAACAAGCCGTTCCGTCGATGCCCGTGATCGGCGGCGGCTACACGTGGCTGCGCCAATTCCTGCCGAACGTCACGGCCGCGCTGGTCCAGAATGGTTGGGTGTCGCTGGTGGGCGGCGGGCGCATGGCATTCGCCTACCCTGATTTCGCACGCGACATCGTGGAGAAAGGCGCACTCGACGGCGAACGCGTTTGCGTCGCCTGCTCCGCGTGTACCCAGATCATGCGCGACGGCGGACGCTCGGGATGCGTGCCGCGCGATGCTGAAATCTACGAACCGATATACAAGACCGGGCGCGCCGAGGCGTTGGACACGATCCTCGCGATGGCGAAGACCTGCCGCCAATGCAACGATCCGACTTGTGTTCCCAAATGTCCGGCCCACGTAAATGTTCCGAAGTTCGTCGGCGAGATCGCGGCGGGCCGCTTCCGCGACGCTTACGAGACGCTGCGCGAAGCGAACGTGCTCGCCGCTGTTTGCGGCTATGTGTGTCCGTCCGAAACACTGTGCGAGAGCGGCTGCATCAACGAGCATTACTCGGACCCGGTGCCGATCCGCCATTTACAGCGATGGGTCAGCCGCAGAGCGGTTGAGGAAGGCTGGGTGCGCGAATCGCGTGCACCGCTCCAATCCGATGGGAAGCGTGTGGCCGTGGTTGGCGCAGGGCCGGCGGGAGTTGCCGGTGCCGTGACGCTCGCCTCGATGGGCCACCAGGTAACGTTGTTCGAACGCGCGGCTCAATCGGGCGGCACCGCGCAGGCGACGATCCCCTCCGACCGGTTGCCCGATTCGATCATTCACCGCGAAATCGAGGATGCCCTGGTTTCCGCGGGCGCCATCGAACGCCGTACGGGAACGGAACTTGACTCGTCGTATTCGATCGACAGCATCCTGAGCGAAGGCTTTGCGGCGATGCTGTTGGCCCCCGGCCTGAGCCGTTCGGTTCCGCTCGCCGACGCCACACGTCCTCGCACCGGGGTGCGAAGCGCACTCGAATTCCTGAGTGCGGCGAAGAATGGCGACAAGGTCAGAGGCAGCGTGCTCGTGCTGGGCGGTGGCAATACGGCTATCGACGCGGCACTCTCGGCCAAGCGGGCGGGGGCCTCCGATGTTGCGATCGTCTACCGCCGGTCATTTGGAGAATTGCCGGCCTGGCCGGATGAGCGCGACGCCGCGATTCGAGCCGGCGTCAATTTTCTGATCCTCACCCGGCCCGTCGATTACGTTTCGAATGCCGAAGGCCGGCTGACCGGGCTGAAAGTAATACGGACACGCCTCGGCGCGCCCGATGCGAGCGGTCGCCGCCGCCCCGAGAATCTACCGGGCACCGAGCACGTGATCCCAGCCGATCTCGTCATCGAAGCGATCGGGCAGACGCCCGATCCGTCTCTGCGCGACGCTCTTCCAGGTATCGAGTTTGCGAGCAACGGTCTTATCCGCACCAGGACGAACTCGTTCGCCACTTCGCGGGATGGAATCTTCGCAGCGGGCGACGTCGTCAACGGCGGCACCACCGTGGTCCAAGCCGTCGCGGAAGGAGTGAAGGCCGCGCGCGAGATCGATGCCTATCTCCGCCCGGCCGGCGAGCGATCTTAATCATCGGTGATCCTCCGCCTGATCCAGCCAGCGCTGGAACACGAGTTCCCTGGTGGCCCTTTCCGCAGGGAACTCGCCCAGTCCTTAGGTTTGGTCGATGGCACCCTGAAGTTAGTTAATAGCGGCGTCGCATTGCGGGCGATATAAGCCATCGCTGCCGGCCCGAGCCATCATCCAGACTCCAAAGATCGACCTTCGAACCATCTGCGGTGACACTCAGAAACCGGCGATCGTAGGGCGTCCCACCGCCGACGAGAATGTGTACAGATCCGTCTCCAGTCGGCTCAATTCTCCATCGTTGCCGGCCCGAACCATCATCCACACTCCACAGATCGACCTTCGTACCGTCCGGCGTAACACTGAGAAACCGCCGGTTTTCGGGAGTGCCGCCGTCGATGAAGATGTGCACGTATCCATCGCCTATGGGTCGAATCCTCCAACGCTGGCGGCCGGAGTGGTCGTCAAAGCTGTAAAGATCGGAGTAGCTCCCGTCGCTGCCAACACTCAAGAATCTGCGGTTTTCCGGGGTCCCTCCCTGAACCAGGATGTGGGACTGGGCAAATGTGACGAAGGACGCGCTGAGCAACGCGGCCGTTATTGCGAATGCAGAGTTGGTTTTCATTCTTACCTCCACCCGTTCAAGCGCGGATTAGTGGAAGATACCGCCACATTATTTGGTTCCCGGAGCAAGGCGGCAGAAGCTCACCAGACGGAACGCGCGGTGCCGGTTGCACAGCGCAAAGAGCGCGAGTCCGCGGACGGTGCAGCACAACATGCTACGAAAGGTGGCCAGATCCTAACGTCCGTCGTACCCCGCTTCTCTCAACTGATTTCCACATCGTGGCTGGCAGCTGCCGATTTAGTCCTGGCGGCTTAGCGCGTTGACCTGGCCGACTCAGAATGAGCGGGAATCTGAAAACTGGACTTTCCTGGAGTAGTCTCCCGGAACCCGGGTCGGGCGCCTGTTGGTTGGCCAAGCGTCCTCTATGGTTGCTGGAGGAGCGTCAGTCGATGAATTGCAGTCGAATGGACCCGGTATTCCCCGTCTCCGAAGTGGCTGCCGCGATCGAATGGTACAGGGGTGTGCTCGGATTCGTGCCTCAGCTTGTAACCTCGTCCACAGAGGGTGTTCCGGTCTAAGCCGTGATTCGGCGAGATGCCGTGGGAGCACACTTGTTGCTGCTGGATGAGGCGCCGCACGGTTTGCGTGCGCCGGTTCGAGCGCAGTTCTGGATCACTTCAGATCTGGACGAACTATTCCGCCAGGTAAAGGCACAGGGTGTCGAAATTCTGCAAAATCCGAGGCCAGCCGTGGGGTCACCGGGACTTCATGATCATGGATCCTGAAGGCAACATTGTGTGGCTGAGACAGCCCCTATGAAGTACCGAGGGCGTTCTTCGCGTGGCCGACGATCCACTCGAAATCAGTTATTTTCCGCGCCGCACTTGACACGTGCTAGAGCGAAAACGTGGATCTCTGGATCGAACTTCGCAACCAAAATCACGGCGACTCTCGGACTCCGGGCGTCCCTGATGCGGTGGCTTCAACGGTTCCTTTGAGCCTCAACGCTCGCGCCGCGACTCGTAGTACCCTGAGGATCATTGCCTTGAACAGAGGCAAATTGTTTGAATCACGAGGAGAATGATGGTGCAATTGGCGAGAGCGACGCTGCTTCTCACGTTGGCGGCGACAGTTTGGGCCCAGGTCAATGTCGGCGAACAGAAGCCCGAAGCCACCCTGCCCTTTACCATGACGACAACGGCCACCTTTGAGTTGCCCTGGCGGATCGCGTTCCTGCCGGACGGCCGCATGTTGGTCACCGAAAAGATCGGGCCGATTTGGTTGGTATCGCCAAGGGGCGAAAAGATCGCGCCGCTAGCGGGTACACCTCCCGTTTACTGGCAGGGCCAGAACGGCATGCTCGGCGTATTCGTCTCGCCTCGTTACGCGACTGACCAGAGCATCTACATAACCTATATTGAGCCGGGTGATTATGGCGGAGGCCAAGCCTTGGCCCGCGCCAAACTGAACGCCGGACGCAACCCCCGGCTGGAAAACTTCGATGTGCTGTGGCGCCAGATGCCCAAGGGCAAAGGCGGCCAGGCGGGAGGGCAGATCGCCTTTTCGCCCGATGGCCAGTATCTGTTCATGACAGTTGGCGACCGCCAGCGCATGACCCCGGCACAGGATCCGAACCAGCCCGTGGGCAAGATCCTGCGCTTGACGCTGGATGGCAAACCCGCGCCCGGTAACCCCAATTTCGGCAAGACCGGTTCCGCCACTATCTCTTTGATAGATCCGCCGCGCAATACCGAAGAAGCCAAAACGGCGAAGCCGGTAAGCACTTACACCTTCACGGGACCCAACTTAACGCCTGCGGAAACCTGGGCAAGCGGGCTCCGGGCGCCCTATGGCCTGGCGTTTTCGCCCACCGGCGAGTTATGGGAGGTCGAGCATGGCCCGCGCGGCGGCGACGAGTTGAACCTTATTGGGAAGGGAAAGAACTACGGCTGGCCAGTGGTATCGTACGGAATGAATTATGACGGCGTGCCCATTCCCAGTCACGATACCCGGCCCGAGTTCGCGAAACCCGTACTCTATTGGGTGCCGGTAATCGCGCCGGGCAACTTGATGTTCTACCGCGGCAACAAGACCTTCCCACAGTGGGACGGAAGCGGGTTCGTCAGCGGCCTCGCGAGCCGTGCGCTGGTTCGCATCCTGTTCGACGGTAAAGGTGGAGCCAAGGCCGTCGAGCGCTGGGATGTCGGCAAGCGAATTCGTGATGTGGAGGAAGGCCTCGATGGTTCCCTGTGGATGCTCGAAGACGCCAATCCTGGCGCGTTGATCCATCTGACGCCTAAATGAAGAGAACACCGTCTCGAGTTGCTGCACTGTTTCTGCTGGCTGTGGGATTGTACGGCCAGCAGCAGCCGGTTCCCTACAGTCATAAGACGCACTTGGCGCTGGGGCTAAAGTGCAACTCATGCCACAAGAATCCCGATCCGGGTGAAGCTATGGGATATCCGGCGGAGAGTTTCTGCATGACCTGTCATCGGGCGGTGAAGAGCGAGAGTCCGTACATTCAGAAGGTGGCGGCTGCCGCGAAAGAGAAGAAGCCGATTACCTGGGTCCGGGTTTACCGTATCCCGGCTTTCGTCTACTTCAGCCACCGTGTACACATCGAAGCAGGCGCAACATGTGAGAAGTGTCACGGACCCGTTCGCGACCGTGACGTGATTACCAAAGAGGTGTCGCACGATATGCGATCCTGCATGGCGTGTCATACCGCGTCGAAGGCTCGCAATGACTGTAACACCTGCCACGAAGAGCGTTGATCATTCCTCAGTGGGCAGGCCGATCTGGACCAGCGACATCACCTTCTCCACATAAGAGGCACAGTATCGATGGTTGCGGTGCGAACGTGCAGGGCGTGCGTTCCACCGCGCGACAGCTGAAAACGCGAATCACCCGGAAACTATCCCAAGTGAGGTTGATTCCGAGCGGCACGAATCAGTCAGCAAAGACCCCGCCATGAACCAGCAGCAAAGGCTCGCTCTGACCGTGGTCTGAGCATTGCAGCTCAACAGAGTCAAGAGTCACCGTGCGGTCGGTTTCGCTTTGGCTGGGCATGCTTGTCTCCCGAAACAACTAGGTACTCAGCATACAGTGCCAAATCGAATGGTGAACCGCATGCCTCAGCGCGGAGCGACCACAGAGTACCGCTATCCGCTTAATCGTTGCGATCTTGCTTCGTTGTCCCGGCCAGAGTAGTGCCTAATCGTCTGCCAGAGTCCAAAACCGAGCATAAGCGCACAATAAGTGCCGGTATGCGTGCTCCCAAGGCCGCCGTGCCTTGTACAGACTGGAGATTGCTCACATGGGATCCGATCGGAGGAATGCAATCACCGAACCGCGCCGATTCGGAGACGAGAGTGTTATATCATCAGGGCGGAATCGACGATAGCCGTCGTGCGGCGCGGAACGAAAAACTCCGGATCGCCGGACCAAAACGAACTCCATGAGAGCGTCGCCGAGTGTGGCCTGGAGCACGACCGCACCGATTTGCTCGCCGCCGAATCACTTACGAAACCGGTGGAGCACGGAACGCCTGTTGCTGGCCTGTATCCTCTCCGCCGCGAGCCTTAGCAAAAGGATCGATCCCGGCCCTTTGGGGTACCCTGCCGTCTTTCTCCTGCTCGCCGCGTGGGCGGGAATCGGGATCAAGAGGCAGACAGCGGCTGAACTACAGCAGGAGATCGATGGGGAATGCCCGGTAGATCGTAGAAAGTAGCGACTCTCAAGCTCCGAGCCTGATAGGCTCAGAGCAATTTTCTTTACCGAGAAAAAGGAGAGAGTCGCTATGAGGAAACCATACCAAATTGACGCGCAAAGGGCTGTGAAGCAGCTCGAGACAATGGCCACCGATGGAAATCCAGCGGTGCAGATGGTGCTGCCCATGGCCGAGATGATCGGCTGGCTTAAGAAGGGTGTCGGTGAATTGATTCGTCAAGCCGGCTGGCAGGTGATGGAACTGCTGATGCAGGAAGAAGTCCGGGAAGTGGTCGGCGAGCGCAGCCAACGGCAGGCGGAAAGGACGGCCAGTCGCTGGGGCAGCGAGCAGGGCTACTGCGTCGTGATGGGGCAGAAGGTGCCGGTCCGACGCCCGCGGGTACGAACCGTTGAAGCTAAGGAGGTCCGTTTAGGTAGTTACGAGATGTTCCACCGTGGCGAACCGCTGACGGAAACCGTGTGGGAGAAGTTGATGCTCGGCCTGAGCACGAGGAAATACGACCAGGCAGTTCGCCAGTTCACTGAAGCCTACGGCTTGGAGAAGAGCGCGGTCAGCGAACATTTCATCGAGGCGAGCCGGGCGAAGCTGAAGGACATGATGGAGAGTCGGCTGGATAAACTGCGGCTCTGCGCGTTGCTGATTGATGCGACGCCGTTCGAAGGGCAGCAAATGGTAGCCGCGTTGGGAATAGGCCAGGACGGGCGGAAAACGATCTTGGGCATTCGTCAAGGAGCCACGGAAAATGCGACGGTCGTCGGTGAATTGCTCGGCGATCTCGTGAGCCGCGGCGTCGATTTCACCGAACCGCGGCTCTACGTTCTCGACGGCGGCAAGGCCCTGACCGCCGCCGTGAAAAAGTATGCAGGTGACTCGGCGGCGATCCAGCGCTGCCAGGTCCACAAGCGACGAAACGTGCTGGATCATCTGACCGACGAACAGAAACCGGGTGTGGCCAAACGACTCAATGCGGCCTACGCCCTGGAAGACTATGCCGCCGCCAAACAAGCGCTGAACCAACTACATCGCGAATTGATGGATCTCAATCCGAGTGCGGCGCGGAGTTTGGGTGAAGGGATGGAGGAGACCTTGACCGTGCACCGGCTTCATGTCCCGATGCAACTGCGAAAAACGCTGGCCAGCACTAACGTGATCGAGTCGGCGTTCTCGATTGTGGAGGTGGTTTGCCGAAACGTGAAACGTTGGCACGGCGGCGACCAGCGGGAGCGCTGGGTGGGGTCGGGGCTATTGGTAGCGCAGAAGCAGTTCCGCCGCATCACCGGATACAAACAGATTCCGGTTCTCATCAGAGAATTGGAAGCCTTGGCGCCATCTAAGAAAGCCGTTGTCAAGGCGAGAAAGGCGTCCTAGAGTGGATTACGCGGGAGTCGTTACTTTCAACGGAACTCCGGGCAATTCCGATCGATGAAAGCAGCGGCGTATAGCGGATGAAGAAATGAGCATCATGATCGCTGTCAATCCCACGAAACTCAGAAAGGAATCGACGCGATGAAACTGTTGATTAGGGTCTGTGTCGTTGGATCAATCCTGACCTGCGTGGCGGGCGCTCAGGAATCTTCGAAGCCGGCACTACGGAAAGGCGTCTCCGTCCAGATGCCCGTTGCCAATCATGCAGTGGAGGTGCGGGCAGCCGACGAACGAGATGCAACGGTCGTAGCCATAGAGGCAAACGGCCAGGTGTTTGCCGGCATCCAACTCACCGAGCCCAGTGCGCTGAGCCACTTGAGTGCAGAGACCGTGTATGTAAAGGCCGATGCTCGAGTGCCGTTCCAGACGGTACTCACAGTGCTGGACGCTCTACGTGGCAAGTCGGTGGTACTGCTCGCAGCATCTCCCGCTAACGCGAAGACGGCGAAGATCGTGTCGCCGTATGGGATAAAGGTGGTCGTATCCCGGTGAGGATCGTTGGTTGGTCGGTCACTTCAGAAGTTTACAAACGTATTTTCGGGTTGTGGGGCCAGCTTTAGCTTGCGCGACGCTTCAGCTTCGCAGAACGTGTGACTGATTCGGACGAGGATTGCAATACGAAATCGCGATTTTGAAATGACGTACTTAGAATCACCATGGCTCGTGCCCGATCGGTGACGTTTCGGGACACCACTCGCCTCCAGAGTAGGTTATGTCAACGCGTGTGGATGGCGATTTAGGATCTGCCGACCCTTGTCAGCTATTCCGAAATGCTGCAGACGGCCGAGGGTGGCGAGAGTGGTCGGTAGGCGGGCGAGTTCAACTGCCAGCGATACCCGGCCGGATCCAGCCGAGAGACACGCCGGTCATCACGATTCCGATACATACGATCACGCCCGCCGATAACAGCGGCACGTACCGGAAGAGCGGGTGTCTCGCCGCCCGGTTGGTATCTGGCAGCAGACGTTTTGCATAGACCACCGCCGCGCCGATCGCCATCAGCACAATTGCGAGTCCAAAACTGAACGCCACCAGCAGCACCAATCCCAGCGCTATCCGTCCGAGCGCGATGGAACTCAAAAGCAACACCAGCGCGGAGGGGCAAGGGACGAGTCCTCCGCTTGCGCCGAGCGCGATGAGACTGCCGACGCTGACGTCCCCCTCGATGTAGTGCTGATGGCCGTGATGATGCTCGTGATCGTGATCATGCTGGTGGTGGTGGTGGTCGTGTAGATCGTGGTGATGGTGATGCCGGTCGTGCCGCTGATAGTGCAGTATGTGCTGCATCGCCCCGATACGCTTGTAGAGCAGCCAGCCGCCCACCGCAACGATCGAGAGTCCGGAGATCGCGCCAAGCACCGGGAAAACACGCTCGGGCATGATGTATCGCGAGAGAAACAACGTCGCCAGCCCAAGCAGAAACACACTGATCGTATGCGTGAATGTCACCATGCCGCCGAGCAGTGCGGCATGCCCGAGCGTACCGCGCGAGCCCACCAGATATGCCGCCACCACGGTTTTTCCGTGCCCGGGCGACAATGCGTGCACGGCACCGAACGCGAACGCCACAACCAGTCCGGCCAGGATGACGGCAGCATTCAGATCGCGCTTGCCGAGAAGCGTTGACAGGTAGTCTCGTCCGCCGCTTGGGGTGGCGGCGGTCCGCGATTTCGGTGAAGGAGGAGGCTGCGGCTGTGTGATCGGCTGAATGACGCCTTCGCCGGCGCCGGCCTTCCAATCCATCGAGGCGCGCAGATCGTATGGCGGCGTTCCGGAATACCGGGTCAATCCGTTCGACCGGTCGGCAGCGCTGTGGCTCGCGCGAACAATGGCCGTCCCCGGCGCCGGCGCGATTACAATCTCCTTCCACCCAGTGGTACCCGGAAAGTTCGTGTCCTCGAACGTGAGCGAATGCACCGCTGCCGCCAGGCTGAGTTGCACGGTCACTCGCAGCGCCGGCAACCCTCCTTCACCGCCGCGAACTTCAATACGCCGGTCGTCGATGTGCGGCGCGAGGACCACGCCGCCCGAGACGAATCGCAGATGGTTCACCCACTCCACCACCGGCGGAACGCCTTTTGACTGCACATCGTAGGTCGGAGACTCGGCGAGATCGACGATGTAGGTGACCGAAACGCGATCGCCGGCAGGCACGAGCCGCGTGTATTGGCTCACGCTGAAATTGCCCATCGGATGTGCCGCCGCCAGGGCCGTCCCGAAGATCGCCCACAGGATCCGCATGCTTAGATGCATTGTAGTCATAATGAATCGACATGTCTCTGATGCGCGAAATCCGCGAGTATCCGGTGCCCAAGGGCGATATCGGAATCTGGTGGTTCGGTCAAAACGGGTTCATCTTCAAATCCCCCGAAGGCACGCTTGCCAGCGTCGATCTCTACCTCACTAACAGTTGCGCCGGGCTGGTTCCGGGCATGGACCTCTCGCGGCGCATCCCGGTGTTGGTCGAACCGGAAGATCTCGACGTGGATATCTTCACGTGCACGCACAATCACCAGGACCACACGGATCCGGAAACCCTCGGGCGCCTGCGCAATAAGGACACGACGCATTTCGTCGGACCCCACCCAAGCTGCGATGTCTTCGCGGGACAGAAGATCGAATCGGGACGCATTGTTCCGGCGTGGCCGGACTGCGACCTGGAATTCCGCGACCTGCGGATTCGCGGAACGTTCGCATTGCCGACCGACACGACGGACCTGAACCACATGGGCTACGTCATCCAATTCGGCAATGGACCGAAAGTGTATGTCACCGGTGACACGGATCATACCGAACTGCTCACCGGAGTCGCCAAACATTCGCCGGATATCGTTATCACCTGCATCAACGGCGGGTTCAACAACATGTCGCACTTCGAGGCGGCGGATATTGTCGGGAAGATCAAACCCCGCATCGCGATCCCCTGCCACTACGATATGTTTCCGGACAACTCGGTCGATCCCAAGCAGTTCCGCGCATCGCTGAGCCTGCGTGCCCCGGGCGTTGCCTATCAAGAACTTGTCCACGGGAAACCGTTCCTTTTCCCGCAGCCACTGTAACGAAGTGGAACACGGGCCGTAATACTTCGTATAGAGGACTATGTTCGTCGACAACGTTCGATACGCTGCCCGTACTCTGGCCAAAAGCCCCGGATTCACCGCCGCTGCCGTTACGTGCCTGGCGCTCGGCATCGGCGCGACCACTGCGATCTTCAGCGTCGTGAACGCTGTCCTCTTAAAGCCTTTGCCGTACCGCAACTCGGACCGCCTGGTGAAGATCTACACCGAGTTTCCGAAGTTCCCAAACGGCGGCCTGCGGCGTTTTCCGGTCTCGCCTCCGGAGTATTACGACCTGAGGCGCGATGCACAGTCATGGCAGGCGATCGAGAATTGGCAGACCGGCGGAGCCACCCTGGCGGGACGAGGCGACTCCTTGCGTGCAACGGTCGGCTATCTGAGTGGGGGCATGCTGCGGATGCTGGGTGTCGCGCCGGCCATGGGGCGGCTCTTCTCGGAACAGGACGACAGATCCGGCGCGCCGCTGGTGGCGGTGATCTCCTACGGTTTGTGGCAGCGCGCCTACGGTGGCGACCCGAACATCCTCGGCCGCGACATTCGCCACGACGGAAACCCGTGCACTGTCGTGGGTGTAATGCCGAAGGGATTCGAGTTCCCTCCGGGCCTGGTCGACAAACCTGACTTGTGGGTGCCGAGCCAGATCGATCCGATTCGGGACAACCGCCGCGGTAACCACCGCCTGGCGCTACTCGGCAGGTTGAAAGATGGCGTGTCCATCGATCAGGCACGCGACGAGACAACGCGCCTGGTGAACTACTACGCGGAACACCGATCGCCCAATCAACATGTGTTTAACCCGGACGACCACACCATCGTGATCGGCGGATTTCACGATGAAGTCGTGCGCACGGTCCGGCTCGCAATGCTGGTATTGCTGGGGGCCGTGGCGTTCGTGCTGCTGATTTCGAGCGTCAACGTCGCGAACCTGCTGCTCGCGAGAGCGGAGGGGCGGCGCCGCGAGATCGCGATCCGCAAAGCGATTGGCGCAGGGCTGGGACGGCTGGTGGGGCAATTCGTTATAGAGGGATTGCTGTTGTCCGGCATCGGCGCGGCGTTCGGGTTGATGGTGGCGTACGGCGGGATGCGGCTGATCGTGAACCTGAACGCCGGCAGTATTCCTCGGTCTGAGGAGATCGGCATCGATGCAGCGGTGTTGTTGTTTACGATCGGCGTCTCGGTCCTCACGGGTGTTGCGTTCGGCCTGGCGCCGCTGATGCATTTGGTGGGACAGAATCTCCACGAGACGTTGAAAGCGTCGGCGGGCCGGACGACGGCGCACGCCGGAGCCAATCGATTCCGAGCCGCGCTGGTCACCGCCGAACTCGCACTCGCGCTGATGTTGCTGATCGGCACAGGCCTGATGATCAAGGCGTTTTGGAAACTACAGGCCGTGGATACCGGCTTCGATCCTACAGACGTCGCTACCATGCGCGTGACCTTGCCCGAGGCGTCGTATCTGAAGCCCGAAGCGCGATCCGCATTCTGGACCAACGTCACTCAGCGCCTTCATTCGGTGCCTGGTCTCGACGCGGTGGCGGTCACTTCGGGACTTCCGCCGGTGCAACCGCTGGTCGCCAACGACACGCAGATTGAAGGATTCGTGCCACGAGAAGGCGGCCCGATGCAGAACATCGATTTTTGGACCGTTACCGGTAGTCAGTACTTCCGCGCTCTCGGAATTCACCTCGTGGAAGGACGGTTCTTCGATGAGCGCGACGGCGCGACGACACCGCCTGTTGTGATCGTCAACCAAACGATGGCTAAAACGTTTTGGGGGAACGAGAGTGCGGTTGGGAAACGAGTGAAGCCCGGGTTCCGGGGCGACTGGCGCACCATCGTGGGCATCGTGGCGGACACAAAGAACGCCGGGCTCGATCATCCCACCGGCACGGAACTTTATTTCCCGGAGCCGCAAGTCGCAGCATTCGGGCAGCTTTCGATGCTGATCGTCGCGCGCGTGTCACACGGCCGGGATGCGATGGCATTGGTTCCGTCAATACGGGCCGCGGTTCAGGCTTCCGATCCGGGTGCGGCCGTGTCTGCCGCGCGGTCAATGGACGATGTCGTCAGCGCAGCGCGGTCGCGCCCCCGCTTTCTGGCCGTACTGTTGACCCTGTTCTCAGCCGTGTCTCTCGTGTTGGCGGCTTTGGGCATCTACGGCGTGATGTCCTATTCGGTGGCGAAGCGGACCACGGAAATTGGAATCCGCATGGCGATGGGTGCGCAGTCGGCGGACGTTCTGGGCCTGATCCTACGGCGCGGACTCATCATTGCGCTGATGGGAACAGCCATTGGCGCGGCCGGCGCCTTCGCTCTCACGCGAGTTCTTCGCGGTCTGTTGTTCGGAGTATCGACCTTCGACCTCAACACCTTCGGCATAATGGCGGGGGCGCTGATTGCCGTGACTCTGCTCGCGTGCTATTTGCCTGCGCTACGAGCTTCGCACGTCGATCCGTTGGTTGCGTTGCGGTACGAGTAGGGTGATGTCTGAAGCCGCCAGCCGGCGCCACGAACAAATGTCCGCGAGTGGTCCGCAGCCGGCTATCGCAATGCCGGCCCGCTGTATACTGTCACAGAATGCGAATAATCGTTGTCTGCCTGCTGGGTTGCGTGTCCGTGCTGGCACAGAACTCCCCGCTCCAGAATGCAATTGAAGCCGCTCGCGGCGGACCGTCTACTGCCGAACTCGAGTCGCGAATCAAAGCGGCCTTGCCGTCGGCACACGGAGTCATCGTGTGGGGGCAGGACTATTTATTCGTTGCCAATTCGCCTTCACCGGTCTCGGTTTCGCTCGACGACGAACCAGAGATGCCCCTTGCGCAAGTGCCGGGCTCGAACACGTGGATGCTGCTTAAGAAAATGCGTACGGGCGTGACCCACGCGTATCAATATTATTCGGCGGGCAAGCCTCTGGACGCGCGCGGAGATGCGGTCGGCTACAACCCCGATTCGTATCCTGAACCGGACGTTCCGAAAGGAAAACTCAGCGACAAGCAGACCATCGTCAGCAAGATTTACGACGGCATGACCGCGGATTACTGGGTCTACGCGTCGGCGGGTGTGGATCCGGCGGTGCCCGCGGCGCTCATGGTTTGGCAGGACGGCCAGGGGCTCATCGGCGAGTACTCCCAACAACGCTTGCTCACCGTCACCGACAATCTTGTGAAGCAGAAACTCATTCCACCGATGGTTCACGTCATGATTCAGCCGGGCCGTTCATCCGATGGAAAGGCTATGCGCTCGATTGAATACGACACTGTGAGCGACCGGTACGCGCGATTTCTGATGGAAGAGGTTTTGCCGGAGGTCGAGAAAACGTACAAGCTTCGGCAGGATGGGTACAGCCGCGCGATCGCCGGATCGTCCTCCGGCGGCATTTGCGCTTTCAATGCCGCCTGGCTCATGCCCGAGAAGTTTGCCCGCGTCCATTCGACGGTGGGTAGCTTTACCTCTATCCAATGGCACCCCGAGGAGAAATTGGAAGGCGGCAACGTTTACCCTTTCAAGGTTCGCAAGGAACCAAAGCGCAACATCCGCGTTTGGATGAGCGACGGCTCGGACGATCTGGAAAACACGCACGGCTCCTGGCCGATGCAAAACATACAGATGGCCAACTCGCTCAAGCTCCGCGATTACGACTTCCACTTCCGTTTCGGCACCGCCGCTCATGGCGGCGCACAGGGAGCGCTCGACCTTCCCGAGTCTCTTTCATGGCTCTGGCGCGACTACGATCCGTCGAAAACCTCCCAGGAGTTCACGGTGGATCCGGCAGAGAAGGAGAAGCCTTTTTATCGCGTCACGATCTCTAACCGCGACGCCTGGTAAAAACAAAAGACTCCCGCGTTAACAGTGGGCGGGGTGGGCCCGTCTAGTCATCAGATTCGCCGGTGAATCTGGAAACGAGGGAGCTATCAATGCGTAAGTCAATTCGACCTTTGTTCACGGCCGTTCTCGTCACCGCGGCCGCCGCTCAACTGTTTGCCGGCGGGTTTTTCCTGCAACTCGGAAATCCCGATGCCAGTCCCGAAGCGCGCACCCGCCATGCCGTCCTCACACTGAAGGCTACCGGATGCGGCCAACCCGCGAACGCCGTTGTCGAAGGAACGGCCATTGGAATCGTGAAAGGAAACCGCCAGTCGATTCCGTTGAAGGTGTTTGCTTTGAAAGAACCGGGCATGTTCGGGGTCACATCGCAGTGGCCGGCGGAAGGCCAGTGGGTGTTGCGCTTCGTCGCCCGTGAGAGCGGCCGAGTCACGAGTGTCCACGTTCCGGCTTCCGGCGACACTGTGGATCGCGCAAAAGCGAAATGGAACCAAGGCCCGGCTTCCGATTCGGACTTGGACGCGATGCTGGCCTCAACCCCAACACAGCAGGCGCGCAAGTAGACTTACAATGTCAGCCCAGTCTCTCCGCATGACCTTTCCATTCGCGGCAATTTCGGCCGGAACAGAGTCCGATGAGGACCAAATGGTTCGCCGGGCATCGCGTGGGGACAGGGCTGCCTTCGGCGAACTTTACAACCGGTACGCGCGCCTGATCCACGCGATTCTCCTGGCGCGCGTTCCTCCCGCGGATGCGGAAGACCTGGTTCAGGAGGTCTTCATGTCCGCGTTCCGCAAGCTGGCCGAACTACGCAACCCCGATGCGTTTCGCGGATGGCTGACGGCCATCGCACGCAATCGCGCCACGGAGTTTCACCGCCAAAAGCCGAGGCTCGCGAGAGATGCAACCACGGCAGTAGCGGCCGGTTACGACGAAGCCCTCGCGGTGCTGGATATCATTCGCAAGTTGCCCGAGGCGTATCGCGAAACTCTGATCCTGCGTTTAATCGAGGGCATGACCGGCCCCGAGATCGCCGCGCGCACCGGACTCACCCCCGATTCGGTGCGCGTGAATCTGTTCCGGGGAATGAAGTTGTTGCGACAGGAACTCGGAGGGAAGGACCGTCATGAGTAACTATCTTTGGGATCGCAGCGCTCCAGCGGACCCGGAGATCGTGCGCTTGGAACGCGTGCTCGCTCCACTTGCGTTTCGCCCGCGCGCGTCGCGCCCCCAGCGGCCATATCTGGCGATCGCCGCCTCTGTGGCCCTCGCCGCCTTCGCCTGGCAACTCCAAAGAGGACCCGGTTCGGCGGCAACCGCCTGGTCGGTGACGAATATCGCCGGCGACGTCAGCATCGGTTCGCGGCAGGCGGCCGTCGCCTCGAAACTTCGTACGGGCGAAGCCGTCACTACGGGGAAAGCAGCGACGATCACTGTCGAGGATGAAGACTTCGGCGAAGTCAGCCTGGCTTCTGATTCGCGCCTGCGAATCGTCGAAGCCCGCAAGGGACGGCAGCGCATGAACCTGGAACAAGGCCGGTTACACGCGTTGATCTGGGCGCCGCCGCGCCAGTTCGTTGTGGACACTCCCGCCGCGCGCGCCGTGGATCTTGGCTGCGAGTACGATCTGACGGTGGACACCTCGGGGAATGGACTCCTCGAAGTCAGCACGGGTTGGGTGGCGTTCCAGTTTCGAGGGCAGGAATCATTCATCCCGGCGGGCGCGGCGTGCCGCACCACCCGCCAGCGCGGTCCGGGCATCCCGTATTTCAAGGATGCACCTGAGGCATTCACTACCGCGCTCACAGACTACGAATCGCACGGCGACATCTCAGCGCTGGATCAGGTGCTGGCTTCTGCACGCGCGAGAGACGGATTGACTCTATGGCACCTGATGACGCGCGTCTCGGAGAAGAATCGTCCGCGGGTGTTCGATCGATTCGCCGCCCTCGTCAGGCTGCCCGCAGAGGTGAATCGCAAAGGTGTTCTGAACAAGAATCCCGCTATGCTCGATCTGTGTTGGAACGCGCTCGCTCTCGAGAATGCTGGATGGTGGCGTGAATGGAAGCAATCCTGGAAGCCCTGATATGATGGCGGCTTGCTGCCCAACCATACCAGGAGAACCGGATGAGCCAGAGCCGTGCTTCGAACGTCAGATGGATGCTGATTGGCTGGTTGTTCGTCATCAGCGCCATCGCCTACCTGGACCGTGTGAATATATCCATCGCGGTCGCGTCGATCCGTAAAGAGTACGGGTTCACGGACATCGAGATCGGATATATTTTCAGCGCGTTCGTGTGGGGATATGCGTTTCTCCAGGCGCCCGGCGGCAGGCTCGCGGACAAAGTCGGACCTCGCATCACGTTAACGCTCGCCGTCATCTGGTGGGGAATCTTCACAACTCTGAGCGCATCGGTGCCCTCGGGCCTCGGTTCCGCTCTCGTCACCCTGATCGCCCTCAGATTCGCGCTCGGCATCGGTGAAGCAGTGGTGTATCCCGCCTCCAACCGGCTGGTTGCGGAGTGGATTCCAACGCGCGAACGCGGCCTCGCAAATGGCTTGATCTTCGCTGGAGTGGGCGCGGGCGCGGGCGTCACACCGCCTCTGATCGTCTACATCATGCAGACCTACGGATGGCGCTGGTCGTTCGTCGTCAGTGCGTTGATCGGGATCGCCGCGGGCGCCGTGTGGTTCTTCATCGCGCGCGATAAGCCCTCCGAGCACCCGATGACGAACGAGGAAGAACGGCGGTACATCGAGACAGGGCTGCCCCGCAAAGCGAAAGCCGAACAAGGGGCCGTACCGTTGTCACGCATGATGGCGAGCAGCGACTTGTGGGCGATGACGCTGAGCTATTTCGCCTACGGCTATTCGGCCTACATGTTCTTCACGTGGTTCTTCAATTACCTGAACACCGTGCGCGGACTGGATCTGAAATCGAGCCGGTTTTACGCCATGCTGCCATTCATCGCGATGGCCGTATGCTCGGTTCTCGGCGGCTGGATCAGCGACAACATAACGAAGACGCGCGGCATTCGAATGGGGCGCTGCGGTATCGCGGTGGTGGGGATCGCGGGCGCGGCCGTTTTTCTGGCGCTCGGCACACAGGTGGAAAGCGCCAAACTCGCCAGTATCTTTTTGGCGGGCGGCGCGGGTGCGCTGTACTTATCGCAAAGTTCGTTCTGGGCCGTGACTGCGGAAATTGCAGGACCTTCGGCGGGCACGGTGTCGGGAATCATGAATATGGGCGGGCAGATCGGCGGCGCTATCACAGCCATCGCGTCACCCTGGATCGCGAATCGTTTCGGATGGACTGCTTCATTCATGACGGCCGCCGGCTTGTGCGCTGTCGCATCGGTCTTGTGGCTGCTGGTGGATCCCGGGCGCCGGTTGTTTGAAGCAGAGGCACCGACGGACCAGCCTCTTTCGACGCGCCGCTAAGGACGCTACCTGCCTTCGCAGCGTGCCGGCCGGACGTGGTGAAATCGAAGTCATCCTCGGAGGTGAAATGAGGCGACTCGTTTGCCTGATCCTTCTAGCCGGAACCCAGGCCGCCGTTGCTCAATCCAGCGATTCTCAACTTCTCCAGCAGATCCTGGAGGAAATTCGCCAGCTTCGGCAGGAAATCCGCGGCACTACGTTGGTAGCACAGCGGGTGCAGATCCTCTTGTATCGGGTTCAGCTACAGAACGATGGCACTAAGAAAGCGCATGACCACCACGAGCAGTTGCGCGCCAGGCTCAACGAAGCTGAACGGCGTCACGCCGATGCTGTGAACGGTTTGAAGGAAGCGCAGGAGAAGCTGGATTCGTCGCAGAATTCAGCCGAGCGAAGTGCGCTGGAAGAATTGGTTCGCGAACTGAAGCGTCGTGCCGAGATGGCGGCTCAAGATGAATCGGCAGCGCGGGAAGCTGAGATTTCCGGGAGTATCGATTTGAAGACCGAGCAGGCCAAACTCGCGGAGTTTCAGCAGAAACTCGAGACGCTGGAGTTACAGATCGAGAGCTACGCCGCTTCCAGTCCGCCGAACTAGCGCCGATCTAATTCAGCTGCGCAGGTGACGGTCGAACCAGGCGAACGCGTCCTCCTGCATCTCTACGTTGAAGGTGTGCGGCACATCGTAGAAGCGCGCGACAAACGCATCCGCGGCTCCCGCCTTGCGGTAGATTCCCTCGATCTTGCGGACCGCCTCTTCCATCCCGGCCAGCGGAAACAAACCGTCGCGCTTGCACTGCTGTACCATCAGCGGTTTCGGAGCGCGTAGCGATACGACGTCCGGCAAATCGAGATAGGCGTGCAATTCGGGGACGAAGTGCACGAACGAGTGCGTGTCCATGTGGCGCTGAATCATCGGACGAACGGTGGACATGAATCCGACGACGGTTGCTGCAGCAATGCGATCGTCGAGCCCGCACAAGAGCAGCGACCGGTATCCGCCGAGCGAAACACCAGAACAACCGATCCGTTGAGGATCCACTTCCGGGCGTGTCACGAGATAGTCCACCGTCCGCATATCGTCCCACGCGACGATGCCCGGCCAGGTCATTCCGGCGTATGCGAGCGATTTCGCAATTGTCGATTCCTTGGCCCTGCACTGGTTATTCAAGTGGCGAACATCATCAACCGAATATAGCGACCGTTCCCACCCATACTTCAAGTCGTCGTCCATGATGACGCGCCGCTCGCCGAACATGAAGGCGTCGATCGTAATGACGACGTATCCACGTCTCACGAGGGCGGTGGCTGTGGGACGGCCGCCGTAGTTCTGCTTCTGGTACTCCACCATCGCGGGATGATTCTGCCCGAAATCGATCACCTTCTCTTTCCCGAAGATGAACATGCCGCCATGAGAATGCAGATCCACGATGGCGGGCGTGGGCCCGTTGCGCTTCTTGGGCAGGTGCAGATAGGCGGCAACGCGAAACTCGGGCGTTGTCGAAAAGACGATCTTCTCGCGAATGAAGTCGCCCAGATCGCGCCGGTCCACAATTTCGGCGTGCGGTTGCACCTTGGGCGGCTGATAGCCGAAGCAATGCAAAACGAGTTTGCGCCCCTCGGCGCGATACTCGTCGATGCTCCGCCAGCGATTGCCGAGAAACGAATACGAATAGTCGCGCACACGCGAGAGCCGGTCGAGCTCTGGAAACAGCGATCCCGAATCGGATCGTGTGGGTCGTAATTCGCGCGGCTGATCGGGCGGTGCGCCGGCCGGCTCCTGCCCGGATGCAGCCGCTGTGCTTAACAGGTAGACGAGTTCGCGGCGGCCAATATTGTCGTGTGGTTTCATGACGTCGTTGAGTTACTCGAAACTCTAACACGTCATTACTACACTCACGGAAGGATGGAGCAGCCCGAGCCTCCGGGCACAGGCTGCAATCGCCCGCAACAGCGTTAGCGCTTCCAGTGTTTCGCGCTGCTCACCGCGGGTGGAATATTCGACCCTCGCCAATGCAGATCGGTCGCGAGCTGGCGGAGCTGCGCGGCGCGAATCGCAGCCTTTTTCGATTGGTTATCGGGCGCATTATCTTTCGCAAAAAGGGCGGTTGTGCTCGACAAAGCGACAATCGCAAGACCAGTCGTCAGAAGTTTCTTAAGCATCTTTTTGTCCTTTTACTATCAGACATTCCCTCTCACATCCCTATACGCGCGAGATGCCCGGTTGTTCCGCTCATCCGATCGAAACTATGACGATCGCGATAATAGATTCATGCGATTGTTTCGCGAAGACAAATTCAGCGTGGGCATCATACAGATGAGCTGTTCGACCAATCCTGACGAGAACCTGGAAAAGGCGAAGTGCAAAGTGCGCGAGGCTGCCTCGAAAGGGGCCCAGGTAATCTGTCTCCAGGAATTGTTCCGGTCGCGATATTTCTGCCGGGAAGAGAACGAGAAGCTGTTCGCCCTGGCTGAAACGATTCCAGGACCGTCCACCGAAGTGCTCGGCGCGATCGCGCGCGAGTGCGGCGTTGTCGTGATCGCTTCGCTATTCGAGAAGCGCGCACCCGGGCTGTATCACAACACCGCCGCCGTTCTCGGCGACGACGGCGAAATCCAGGGCATCTATCGCAAGATGCATATCCCGGACGACCCGCTGTACTTCGAAAAGTTCTACTTCACTCCCGGCGACTTGGGATTTCGGAAATTCGATACACGGTTCGGCTGCCTCGGTGTTCTGGTGTGCTGGGACCAGTGGTATCCCGAAGGAGCGCGACTGACGGCGCTGCAGGGCGCGCACATTCTGTTCTACCCGACGGCGATCGGATGGCACCCTTCCGAAAAGGAACAATACGGGGCCGCGCAACTCGATGCGTGGCGCACCATTCAGCGGGCCCACGCCATTGCGAACGGTGTGTATGTCGCGGCGGTGAATCGCATCGGCTTCGAAGGGCCGCCGGATAACCGTCTCGAATTCTGGGGCTCATCGTTCATTGCCGATCCTTTTGGACAGGTGATCGCACAAGCATCCACGGATCAGGAAGAGATACTGATTGCCGAGTGCGATCCGAAGCGCATGGACGAGGTTCGCAGAAACTGGCCATTCCTCCGCGACCGTCGCGTCGATGCTTACGGGCAGCTCACGCAGAGGTGGATCGGTTGACACCCCGCGAACTCGGCTTCCGAATGCCCGCCGAGTGGGAACCTCACGAGGCGACGTGGATCTCATGGCCGCACGAGGAGACCGACTGGCCAGGCAAGTTCGAGACGGTCGGATGGGTCTACGGCGAGATCGTGCGGAGTTTGGCCCGAGTCGAACGCGTGCGCATCCTGGTCCGCGATGCAGAACTGCGCACGTGTGCAGAGGACGTGCTTCGGAAATGCGGCGCCGATCTGGAGGCAGTCGATTTCTTCGAGATACCCACCGACCGCAGTTGGACTCGCGACTTCTGCCCGGTCTTCATCCAGCGTCCGAGCGAGACTGCGATCCTCAACTGGAGATTCAATGGTTGGGCCAAGTATGACAATTGGGAACTCGACAACGCGGTGCCGGAACAACTCGCGAGCCGGTTGCAGCTTCAAAGCTGGAGCCCCAACTTCGTGCTCGAGGGCGGCAGCATCGAAGTGAATGGCGCGGGCGTGTTGATGACCACCGAGGAGTGTCTCCTCTCGGATGTGCAGGCGCGCAATCCCGGCCGGAGTCGCAAAGAGGTCGAGCAAACACTTCGCGATTACCTCGGCGCCGATCGCGTGCTGTGGCTGCAGCGCGGCATCGCCGGCGACGACACGCACGGTCACATCGACGACCTGGCCCGCTTTGTTTCGCGCGACACGATCGTTACCGTGGTGGAGCCGGACCCGACGGAAACAAACCATGAGCCGCTGCGCGAGAACCTGGACATCCTTCGATCATTTGCCGGATTCCGCGTCGTGACACTGCCCATGCCGGAGCCGGTGTACTTCGACGGGCAGCGCCTTCCAGCAAGCTACGCGAACTTTTATATCGCCAACGGGTTGGTGCTTGTCCCGACGTTCAATGATCCGAACGATCGCATTGCGCTGAATACGATCGCGGAATTGTTTCCGGATCGCGAGGTAGTAGGGATGGCCAGCACCGACCTGGTTCTGGGTCTCGGAACGTTGCACTGCATGACGCAACAGCAGCCCGCCTGAACCGCCGCTATTGCCGGAACCTCTGAGGAACTCCAAACAGCACTCGAAGCTCCTTCGAGTAATGCAATAGCGGTGTCCCTTCGAGCTTCAGACCGAGCGGTGCGGCCATCGTGTTGACCGGGAAGTCCGCATCCGCAGGCTGTAGCGGCCACGGATCATGATGAATCCTCGCCCGGTATAATCTCCGTTCGGAGTCGGCAGCGTACAACAGGTATCGGCCGGTCAGCCAATCCTCGAGCGTGCCGCGCGTGGGGTTGCACACCGGTCCCACTTCCGAATAGTTGCATTCGAGTTGGGCCTCGGGTGCGCCTGAGTGAGTGCGCCGGCTCGAGTAGTGGACCCGCCCATTGCGGCGCTCGATGGACATCGATGCCCGAAGGTAGTTGAGATGATAGACGGCGCGGGCGCCCGCGACCAGCAGCGGACTCTCCGCGTCGAGGCTGAAGAACCAGACTCCCGGATCGCTCCCAAATCGTACATACGTGCGAACGTTGAGTTCGAGCGACCGGGTGAGACCGGGGACCGGCGGCAGCCCGCGCGGGCGAATGCCCGTCATCGAGAACGGGATAATTCCCACCCACGCCGTACCATCGAACTCCTCAATTTCGAGGGGAGCGGAGACATTCCGGCGCAGGTCGGAAGAGGCAACCGGCCAGTGCGCGAACAGCAGATCGCGCCAAACCATATGACCCACCCAAAATGGAGAACCGGGCACGTTCCCAGTTTGCCGCCCTTGGTTCGCGGCGTCCAGAGCACGCTGGCCGACATTCCCCACCCCGGTGGTAGAGTAATGAAAGACGGGACAGAACAAAGCCAAAATCGGGCTTTGATCGAAGTTGATGCCGCAGGTCAACTACTTACGGGCTATAACTGAAGGTGGAACATTAGGATTCCCGCCGGGAATTCGACGTCACTGGATCAAGTTGCTTGTATCCAAAACGCAATTACGTTAATCTCAATAGGAAATGGGACGAATGCCGACTGAGCAGGAAGTAGCCTACGACCGGACAGTCCGCGCGGACATCGAACAGTTCCGCGCCGACTCCGAATCGTTCCTGGCGGGACAGTTAACCGACGATCAGTTTCGAGCGGTCCGGCTCCGGCGCGGCATTTACGGCCAGCGGCAGCCGAACGTTCACATGGTGCGAACCAAGGTTCCAGGCGGTGCGGTTACATCGGAACAGATGCACCAACTCGGGAGCATCGCCGACGAGTTCGGCGGCGGGCGCGCGCATCTGACCACACGACAGAACGTGCAGTATCACTTTGTGCCGCTGCGCAGTGTTCCGTCAGTTCTTCACAAACTCGCGGACGTGCGACTGACGACGCGCGAAGCCTGCTACAACACGGTTCGAAACGTGACGGCCTGCCCGGTTGCGGGAATCGCAGCGGACGAAACTTTCGACGTGCGCCCGTACGCGCGCCGGGTCGCGTTCGCATTCCTGCACAAGGAATTGACGGACAGCATGCCGCGCAAATTCAAAATTGCGTTCTCCGCCTGCAAGCACGATTGCATGGCCACGAGCATCAACGATCTCGGTTTCCGCGCGGTTCTGCGTACCACCGATGGCGTCGAGGAGCGCGGATTCCGCGTCACTGTCGCCGGAGGCCTTGGGCCGCTGCCTACCGAGGCGCAGGTATTAATGGAATTCCTTCCCGCCGATCGTATCGTGAACCTGTGCGAAGCGGTGCTGCGGATTTTCAACACCCACGGCAATCGCAAGAACAAGAACAAGGCGCGCCTGAAATTCGTCATGCGCGAGCGCGGATTCGAGTGGCTGAAGGACGCCATCGAACGCGAGTACGCCGACATTCTCGCCAACGGCGGCATTCCCATGCCGGACGAAGTACCGGAAGGATTCGGCGCGTTTCAATCGAACCCGCCGGCGCTCGGAACCGGTGACGCTCTCCCGGTGATCGACGGGCATCCGTCCGATCCGCAATTCGACCGGTGGCTGGAGACGAACGTCGAGGAACAGAAGCAGCCCGGCTATGCGATCGTTACCGTGCGTGTCCCGGAAGGGAACCTGACCGGCCGCCAGATGCATTCGCTCGCGGATCTCGCCGCTCAGGCGGGTGACGGCTTGGTGCGGATTACGATGCCTCAGAATGTGGTCCTCGGCTTCATCCCGGTTTCGCAGTTGAGGCGCGTTTATGCCGCCCTGCGATTGATCGGGCTCGCGGAATCGGGCGCGAACGAAATCGAAGACGTCACGACGTGCCCCGGAGCGTACAGTTGCAATCTCGCACTCACGAAGGCGATGAATCTTGGCGAGGCGATTTCCGACGTGTTAAGGACCGAAGAGGATCCGATCAATCGGAAGCTGTCCATCAAGATCAGCGGCTGCCCGAACTCGTGCGGACAGCACTGGATCAGCGACATCGGCTTCTATGGGAACGCCCGCAAGATCGATGGCCGCGAGGTTCCTTATTACCAGATGCTGCTCGGCGGCGGCGAGGATAATCAGGGCGTGCTGCGGTTCGGCCTAGCCATACAGAGTCTTCCGGCCCGTCATGCGACCATCGCGGTGCAACGCGTACTCGGCCATTTCAAAACGGAGCGGCACCGGGACGAATCGTTTCGCGACTACGTGCTGCGCAACAAAGTCGAGTTTTTCCGCGGAATGTTGAGCGATCTCGCCAAACCCGACACGTCGAACGAGGAATCGTTCCGCGACTGGGGCGATATCGAGAGCTTCTCGCTTCAACTCGGGCGCGGCGAGTGCTCCGCCTGACGAACTACTCGGCGCGCAATATCTCGTTCGGATCGAGACGGGAAGCTCGGATCGCGGGCAATGTGGCGCCGGCAAGCACCACCAGAACAGTGACTATCGCGCCAACCAGCAGCGACGCCGGGTCGAACGGCCGGTTCTGCAAAAGCGTCGCGCCGTAGTAGCGATACACGGCGGCGAACAGTGCGCAGCCTGCTGGGACTCCGAGCAAACATAGGATAGCGCCCTGCCGGACCACGAGTGCGCCGATTTCACGCGGACGAGCACCGAGCGCAAGGCGCACGCCGAATTCTCCCAACCGGCGCTGAGCCGAATACGAAACGGCGCCGTAGAGTCCTCCGGCCGCGAGCAGCAATCCCACGACGGCCAAGCCGCCGCCGAGCACCGACGGCATCCAATCCGAGTACAGGGCCTGGCGCATCAGCATTCGTAAGGTCATAGACTCGTAGATCCGCAACTCACCCGTCTTTCCGGCGGCATTCGAAAGTTCTTTCAGCATCGAGGCCGGATCCGCCTTCGTGTGTGCGATGAGGATGGTTTCGCCCCACTGCATCGCGGAGGCCGGCAGGAACAGCATCGGGTCGACGCTGCCGTGCAGATTGCTGATCCGCGCGTCCGCCGCGATGCCGACCACCTGATACCCGCGATCCCGTACTTTTAGCGTTTTGCCGATCGGATCTTCGCCAGGCCAGAACCGGCGAGCGGCCTCGCCGTTCACGATAGCGGCACTCGTGCCCGCGTGATGATCGCTATCTGTAAAAATCCGCCCGCGAATCACTCTGGAACCGGTGACCTCAAAGAACCTCGGCCCGACCAGGTTGAAGTAGATTCTCTTCGGAACGGCGTCGGCGGGCGCTCCCTGGGGGACAACCGACATCGTCGCCCCCGATCCGGAATCCACAAGTGGGAGATGACGCGCGTACGTCACGTCTTGCACACCGCCAATCTCCGACACGCGTTCGGCTGCCGAGCGATACGCGTTGACCTCAGGCACGTTCGATTGCAGATTAGCGAAGAGCAGTGCGAGTGGCCGGGCCGAATCATAGCCCGGGTAAATTGCGCGTGTGTCGGCGAGCGCCCGAATCAACACCACGGCGCCGGTGACTACCACCACGCTCAGCGCGACTTGGGCGGATACAAATGCGATCCTGGTCCACGAGCGGCGGGTTCGACCGGCGGTCCGCGCGCCGGCCATGGCATCGAGCAGCGAGACCCGCAGGGAGTAGGCAAGCGGCGCCAACCCGAAAATCGCGAGAGTCACCAGAGTGGCGCCCGCGGTGAATGCGAGCAGTTTCGCGTCCATCCGAAGATCGAAGGATATTGGAACCTGGCTCGGTGGGAAAAGAGCCGGCGCAAGCGCGATAAGCCACCTGCCCACCAACAGTCCCAATCCCGCGCCCGCGCAGGCGAGCACAGCGCTTTCCGCGGCGAACTGGACCAGCAGCGCAGCCCTCCCTGCCCCGAGCGCGAGGCGCATGGCGATTTCGCGACGCCGGGCTTCGGCATATGCAAGCAGGGCGGTGGCGACATTCGCGCACGCCACCAGTAGCACCAACGCAACTACTGCCATGACGAAGACGCCCGGCAGCACGCGGCTGCGCAATTGTTTGCCGAGCGCGGTGGCCACAAGGCGGCGGCCCTTCGGTACGCGGGCATCGCTGGCTTCGATTCGTTTCGCGAGCGTGTCCAATTGCGCCTGCGCCTGGTCAAGCGAACCGCCCGGCTTCAATCGGGCGAGCGACTCGAACTGTCCGCCGCCGCGCTGGAGGTCGTTCGATGCGTTCCGGGTCCAGCTACCGACGGGCATCCACACGGGGCGAGAACTCGAGGCATAGAGACCACGGAACTCGCGCGGCAGAATCGCGACAACGCGAAATAGCCGGCCGGTCAATTCCATACGGCTGCCGATGATGTCGCGACGGGCACCCATGCGCTCCCGCCAGAACCAGTCGGAGAGGATGACCGGGGGTTCGGAGTCTCGGTGATAGTTATGGCCTTTCTCCGGCAATCGACCGAGCGCAGGCCGCACTCCGAGCATCTCGAAGTAGTTATCCGCCACCACGGTGACGGGCACAAGCACCGCGTCTCCGCCATTGCGCCACACACCGCCGCGTTCCATGTAGGCCGTCGCCGCCGAAAATGCCGGAGTTTCCTGCTCGATGCTGAGGCAATCCGACCAATCGAGGATCGCCGGGCCGCTGTCTTTGAACGAGCCCATGATGTGGACGAGCGAGTAGGGATCGCGGACGGCGGGCGGACGGAGGAACATCAGGTCCACCAGGCTGAACACGGCTGTATTGACCCCAATGCCGACAGCGAGGGAGAGGGCGGCCACGAGAGTGATTGCCGGACGTCGCGCAAGCGTCCGAATGGCCACGCGAATCGTGGATAGGAGGGCCATAACTGCGTTCACATTATCAGTTATGGCGGAGAGTGGATAGGGCCGTCGTCCCGCGTTAAAGCACGGGTCCGATGCGCCACGGAACGAACTCTTTGTGTCCTAAACGTTCGGCGCAGGTGCGCTCGCCCGACGCGACGCGCAGAACCAAATCGAGGATCTCGCTGCCGATATCCGGGATGCTCGCATCGCCGTCCGCAATCCGCCCGGCGTTCACATCCATGTTGTCGCGCATCCGCCGGTACGTCGCACTGTTGCTCGCGATTTTGATCACAGGGATGGTGGGAAATCCGATAGCGCTGCCACGTCCGGTGGTGAACGCAATCAAATTAACACCGCCGGCCGCGAGTCCCGTAATGGACACCGGGTCATACCCCGGCGTATTCATGAAAACGAAACCCGGCATGCGGATTCGTTCGGCGTAATCGATGGCATCGGTCATCGTTGAGGTGCCGGCCTTGGCGACTGCGCCCAGGCTCTTCTCGAGGATATTCGTGAGTCCGCCCTCCTTGTTGCCGGGCGAGGGATTGTCGTCAAAGCTGCCGCCGAAACGGTTCAGATACTCCTTGTAGTTGCGAATCAGCATCAGAAGTTTTTCGGCAACGTCTCGGTTCCGGGCGCGCTTTACCAGCAGGTGCTCGGCGCCGAAGTTTTCGGGCGTTTCGGCAAGGACAGCCGCGCCGCCCATCTCCACCAAGCGGTCAGAGCACCAACCGAGCGCGGGATTCGCGGTGATCCCCGAGAAAGAGTCCGACCCGCCGCAATTCAGCCCCAGAACAATTTTCGATGCGGGTGTTTCCACTCGCCTTTCGGCCGCGGCCCGTTCGAGCAAGACGGCAATCTCTTTTCGCGCAGCCTCCACCGTCGCACGCGTACCGCCGCTTTGCTGCAAGGTCATGCCGACCAATCGCGCGGTGCGAGGCCCGTCCGGTCCCAGGTAATGGTCGATCTGATTCACCTCGCAACCGAGCCCGAGGATGATAGCCGACGAAACGTTCGGATGGTCGAGCACGCCGCCCAACGTGCGGCGCAGTTGATCCGTATCCGGACCGAAGGCATGGCCGCAGCCTTCGCCATGTGGAAAGGCGACCACGCCATCGACGTTCGGCGGCAATTTTTCGCCGGAATGACTGGCTGCGATGAGTTCGGCCGTGTGCGCGGCGCAGTTGCTGGCAGCCACAACGGCGATGTAGTTTCGTGTGCCGGTGCGTCCATCCTCGCGCGGGTATCCGAGGAAGGTGGGACCCGCTGCAGGCGCTTTCGGACCCGGCGCTTCGCCGGAAGGGAACTCGTACTCGAAGGCAATCTCTTCGAAGGCGACGTTGTGCGTGTGTACGTGCTGTCCCGGTTCGATCGCGGCGCGCGCACGTCCCATCACCTGGCCGTAGCGGATGATACTCTCGCCGGTCGCGATGCGCTTCAACGCTAATTTGTGCCCGGCAGGCACGGGGTCAACCACCTTCACCAACTCACCGCGCAACCGGATCTCCTGACCGGCGCTGAGCGGCACTCGGGCCACGGCGATATTGTCGTGCGGATGGAGATGAATCGCGGAGTTCTCCGCGGTGGGAAGCTTGGCAATTTCAAGAAGGGACATCGGCAGCCTTATCGTAACAGCACGGTCTCGGCAATCTGCCCTCCCTTGTGGACGTGCAGTTTGCCGTTTACCGGGTGGATCCACATGGCCTGACCGTCGGGAGTGGGGATATCGGCGATCGAATTCACGACGATGAAGTTGTCTTCCTCTACCCCCGGCAGCAACTTGCCGAGGTGAACGTGAGCGTGGCACTGCGTACGAACGCTGTCTCCGTTGTATGCAACCGCCCAGTCATTGCCCCACGTCGATTTGGCCTTCTCGATGGCCGCGGTCCAGAACCGAGCGCGCGCGTCGCCAGGCATATCCGAAAGGGCGTGATTCCCGATGGTATGCGCCCTGGGGAGCGCCAGCGTGCGGTTCGGCTTGAGCGGGTTGATGTCCTTCAGAAAGAAGACCTCGGTGCCCGCGGGCTGTTTCTCGGCCTCATTGCACAAACTGCACTGGCGCTGCTTCATCGTCTCCGGTTTTTCGGGGTCGCAGTTGCACGGAGTTTCGGCAAAAATCGGGAACACGGCAGCGGCGAGCATCGCCGCGACTAAGGAGCGCATCGTTCACCAAATTATACTAGGGGTTGTTCTCCCCGACGCGTCTTGCCATCGTACTGCTGATAGCACTCGGCATCGTGTACTTCTATGGTCTCACGCGGACGGGTGTGCTCGGACCCGACGAGCCCCGGTACGCGGCTATCGGCATCGAGATGGCGCACTCGGGCGACTGGGTAACGCCGCGGCTTTGGGGAAAGCCGTGGTTCGAAAAGCCGCCGCTGGTGTATTGGGCGACGGCTATCGCGTGGAAGGCGGGGTTCGGACTCGAGACAGCACCCCGGCTTCCGGTGGCTCTACTAAGCTACGCCTTCGTAGTGTTCTTCTACTTCTTCGTCCGCCGGGACTTCGGGCCGACTGAGGCGTTGTATGCAACGGCGGTGCTCGGAACGTCGGCTGGATGGATCGCCTACACGTACGTCGCGGTGACGGACGTTCCGATGTCGGTGTTCACTTGCGCGGCGCTGCTGTTGTGCTTTGAGTGGCTGCAAGGGGGCGAGGGGTCGGTGGTGCGAGCCGTGATTGTCGGAGTGCTGCTCGGGCTCGGTGTACTGGCGAAGGGGCTCGTGCCGCTGGTTCTCTTCGCGCCGGTGGTATGGCCGATGCGGCGCCGGTTCTGGCACTTGTGCGTGATCGGAGCCGCTTGCCTGTTGGTCGCCGGACCGTGGTATGCGCTCTGCACGATTCGTAACGGTTGGCCTTTCATCGACGAATTTTTCATCCGTCATCATTTCGCTCGCGTGACCAGTTCGTCTCTCCAGCACGTTCGTCCGTTCTGGTTCTACCTTCCGGTGCTGTTGGGTGCGGTATTTCCGTGGACGCCGTTGTATGCGCTGCTGGGCCGCGGTCTGTTCCGCGATGCGCGCCTGCGGGCCACGGGTGTATGGCTGCTGTTCGCCCTGCTGTTCTTCTCCGTGGCGAAGAACAAGCTTCCGGGCTACCTGGTTCCGCTCATTCCGGGGTTGAGTTTGGTGCTGGGCCTTGCTCTCGGATGGGCACGCAAGACGCGAATCCCGCTTTTCCTCAGCGCAGTGTTTCTGGCACTGACGCCTGCGACTGTTTCGATTCTGCCGCAGGCGCTTGCGGTGGGATTATCGAGAGCGCCGCTGCACGCGTTGAATATCTGGGGGACGGCGGCATTCGTATTGGCGGCGGTGGTGCCGTTGTGGCTGGAGTTCCGTGGACGGAGAACGGAGGCACTCGCGTCTGTTGCGGCTGTCGCGTGCGCGGCGTTTCTGTACGTGAAAGTGCAGGCGCTTCCGGCGACGGATGTGGTGCGCCCGTTTTTCTACAAGCACGCGAATTGGCTGAATGGAGTTTGCCTGCAAGATGTCGGCAGGGACGAGCGATACATCCTTCAGTATTATGCCGGGCGCGAGTTCCCGGACTGCAAAAAAGACGAGCCGGCCTCGAAGATTATGGAGGTTGGTTCGCAGTTGATCCTGCTCGATTAGTTTCAGTACTGTTCTAAGATCTCAGCCGCTCGATGTGGCTGGGCGATCGGCCCGGTATGGGGAACGGCAATGACAAAGTCAGAGACTCGGCCGCCGTAGACGTTACCTCAGAGGCGTGATCTTCCATAACGGGACTCTTGGCAACTTCCTGGAGCCAAGTCAGAGCGTAGGGCGTTTCTCGACAAGTTGACCCGGCCCGTCAACTTCCGAGTGGGGCGATCCGCCCACGGTCGGTAAACGCTGGGTGACCTTGTGGATATTGCGCCCGGTGTGGTCTGTTTTTAGCAGCGTGCTGCGTCTGACCGCGACTTTAGAACCCACAAGTCAAGAACGGAGTTGTCGCGAGAAGACAATGGTCCGTGGACATTTGCCCTTCCTTCATCAGGAGCCTTTCTTCGCTTCACGCTGGTTTGCCCCGGAAATCACAGTACAGCGATCCACCGTGCCATCAGCGTTCGCTTCGAATCGGAAGCTCGTGCCCCCTGTTGTCAGCGTGAAGAATTGGCTTGATGCTTCTGGGAGCAACTCCACCGGGGAGCCAATAGTGAAGTGATAGGTCGCGCCGATGCTGTAGCTACCGGAGAGATACGGATGCCCATCGCGAACCGTGACGATGAGCTTGTCCTGGCCGTCCGGGTCCGGCAATACATAGGTCCCAGCTAACTTAGGCACTGTCGCGGGATCGAGTTTCGCGAGGACATGCGCTGAGGGTTTGAAGTCAGGCCAGCCATATTCGTGGGCCACAGCTCGCAGAATCTCTGTAATAAGTTTCTCTCCATCCTGGCCATTGGTCATGATCACGATGCCCGACCCAGTGTCACGGTAGGCCTGCAGTACGGAGACGAAACCAGCATTCACACCAAAGTGGTCAAAACGTGGCGTCATCTCGGGCTTACTGATCTCAAATCCGAGTCCCCAATTGTCCTTCTGCCGAGTCAGCATCTCACGCGCCATGGGCTGCGAAAGGACTTTGTGAGATTTGCCCGCATACTCGTTCCGGAGTTCTATCGCCGCAAGCGCGAGGTCTGTAGGCGTCGACCATAGGCCTCCGGCGGCCATCTCGGGAATGATATGGGAACCACCTGGAATGCCCTCCCCGTTCCAAAGGTAACCGTGGGCTGCCGTGAGCTGGCGTTCGCGAGGCAGAGGCTGTTCGTAAGTGCTGTGAGACATGCCGAGTGGGTCCAGTACAAGGTCGTGCATCAGTCCCGGGAAATCCTTACCGGTGGCATCCATCATCATCAACTGCATAATGATCATGCCGCCGCCGGAGTATCGGTATGTGGTACCAGGGATGGTATCGACGCGCACGGCAGGAGAGTTTGCGGGCTTTGCACCATCAAGGATCTGTACGGTTGTGGGAAGCGGATCACCTGCGTTGTAGCCGGAGTAGCCATGGACGGTGGTGCCCGCACTGTGACTCAATATCCTACGCAGAGTTACCTTCTGTTCCACGGTGAACTCGTTCTCAGGGAGCTTCCACGAGCGCAACTCGTCGTTGACATTTGCGTCCAGCATCAGCTTGCCCCGCTCAACCAGCCTGAGAGCTCCCAATGCGGCGATGGGCTTACTAATAGAGCCTGCCTGGAACAACGTTTCCGGCGTTACCGGCCGCCCTGTCTGTACGTCTGCAACGCCATAGCCTCGCGTCCAAATGACTTTTCCATGATCGAAAACAGCAATGCTGACGCCGGGGACGTGGTAGTAACGCATTCTGTCCTCGAGCTTCATCCCGGGGAGAGGATTCCCTTTGATGGTCGCAGAAGGCAAAAGACCATTCTGGATACGGTCGATGTGGGTAGAGTTGGCGTCTTGTGCAGATGCAAGATGGGCCAGAACAATCAGCGGAAGAGTCCGCATGCACGTTTTCGTGAACATCGCAGGCTCGAATGAACTCGTCTGATGATAAATACTCGCCACGAACGCTAAGGTTACCTGGAAACGGCATCGGAGCAGACCACAAGCAAAGTGGCTGCCGCTGTACTACTAACGAATTGTGATCTTGCGCGTCCGGACCTCGGAACACTGTCGGAGAGCGCGTCGCGGCTCATGAGTTACACGCCCAAGTGCGACGGGCATGCACATTTCCGTCGGCGCCCATATCGGAAATCCCGGAAATCCCGAGCCTCTGTGCAAACGCCCACCCTTCACTCGGAGTCGCGTAAGACGTTATCTTACTGCTATGAAGACGGTGATCTCCGCGAAGGGTCAGATCGTTTTGCCTGCGGTATTCCGGCAGATGGATCGCGTTAAGGCCGGGCAGGAGTTCGACGTCGAACGCCTCGATACTGGCGATTACCGGCTCATCCGGCGCACGGCTCCGCCGAACGCAGGAGCTATCGATTGGCTCCTCGCCTGCCCCCACAAAGACTTCTTCGTGCCAGTCGAATCTGAGTCAACGGATTCTCTGTGAAGTACCTGGTCGATACCAATGTCCTTGGCGAGCTGACGAAGCCTACGCCTCATCCGCGAGCGCCTGCCTGGCTACGAGCCCATGAGCCGGACATCGCTGTGGATCCTGTGATCCTCGGCGAGTTTCGATTCGGGCTCCTGATTCTGCCCAAGCGAAGGAAGCGAACTTCGCTGGAACGGTGGTTCGACGCGGGCGCCGGACGTCTCCACTGTCTACCTTGGGACTTCGAAACAGGCCTGAAATGGGCGGAGTTACTTGTGCTTCTGCGTGTGACAGGAAAGGCAATGCCCGTGAAAGGACAGTCTCATAGCGGCAACGGCGATACTACACGGCCTCACCGTCACTACGCGCAATCGCCGTGACTTCGAAAAAGCGGGTGTTCCGATTATCGATCCGTTCGCCGGGTGAAGCGGCCTGATCGGAGATCGGTCTCCATTGAGAGCCATTTCGCACTGCTACCTTGAGTACCGCTGGTGTGAACTCAGCTTCCTTGAGGCGCTTTTAGTTGCGGGTACCTGGCAATGCTGAACCGTAGCGCGATACTAAACCAGCGCATTCGCGATCACCGCCTGCCCCAGCGCAATGCCGCCGTCGTTCGCAGGCACCAGGCTGTGGACGTGCACTGCAAGACCACGTGCCTCGAGCCCCGCAACAGTGCGTTCGAGTAGGAGCATGTTCTGGAATGTCCCGCCGCTCAGACACACGTCCCGGAGCCCGTCCGATGCGGTAATACGGGCACACACCTCGATGATCGCGTTTGCGACGGTGTTGTGAAATCGGCTCGAGACGCGAGGTGCTCCCGCGGTTTCAGCGGCAATCGCGCGCATCGTTTGGCGAAAGTCGATCTCTTCCCCACCGATATCGAACGGATACGCCCCTTCATCGCCGTCCGCGAGTGATTCGAGTTCGATCGCCGCCTGCGCCTCGAAGTTCGTTTCCAACCGCACCCCCGCGAACGCTGCTACTGCATCGAACAGGCGGCCGGCCGAAGATGTCATTACCGTGCCGGCTCGCTTCATGATCACCGAACCTACCGAGGCCAGGCGCTTCGGCGGAATTCGGTCGAAGACCGGGGGCAAGTCGATTCCGGCATCGAGCGCGTAGCTGAGCGCGACTCGCCAGGGCTCGCGGACGGCGGCATCTCCGCCCGCCAGAGGAACGTATCGCAAGTGAAAACGCCGTTCGAACTGCCGATAACTCGCGACGAGTATTTCCCCGCCCCAAACCTGCCCGTCCGTTCCGTAACCCGTTCCGTCGAATGCCACGCCGATCACCGGATGTTCCAGCCGATTCTCTGCCATGCAACTCGCGATGTGCGCGTGATGGTGCTGAACGCCGATGCGCTCCATGCCCTGCATTCCGAGCGCGAATCGGGTGCTCAGGTAATTCGGATGCAGGTCGTGCGCGACGATTCGCGGTTCGATGCGAAAGAAGTGGCACATGTGCGCGAGGGTCTCGCGGAAGAACTCGAGAGTCTCGTAATTCTCGAGGTCGCCGATGTGCTGGCTGAGGATCGCGTAGTGGTCCTTGGTGAGGCAAAACGTATTCTTCAACTCGCCTCCGCACGCGAGGATTTCGCGCAAAGCGACGCCGAGGTCAATGGGCGAGGGTGCATATCCCCGGGAGCGCCGAAGCACAGAATCGTGGCCGCGGAATGTGCGGACTACCGAATCATCCACCCGAGTTTCAATGGCGCGGTCGTGCGTAACGAACCGGTCGGCAATGCCTGCAAGCCGCTGTAGTTCGCTTTCGCGGCTCACGATCGGCTCCTCGCTGATGTTCCCGCTGGTCATCACGAGGGCCTCGAAGCCACCGCGATCGAATAGCAGTTGATGCAATGGCGTGTACGGCAGGAAGATGCCCAGATCGCGATTACCGGGCGCAACCGCATCCGACAAACGACTGGTCTTCTGTTTTGGCGCGATGACGATCGGCCGCCGCGCACTCAACAGCACGGCCCGGTCGGAATCGGACAAACGGCAGATCCGCGCCGCGGCCGAGATGTGGGGAACCATAACAGCGAACGGCTTATCGCTCTTCCGTTTGCGCTCGCGCAGTCGCCGCACCGCGGAATCGTTTGTTGCGTCGCAGGCGAGATGATACCCGCCGATTCCTTTAACAGCGACGATCAGCCCTGCGCTGAGCCATTCACAAATGTCAACAGTCGCGGCGGACAGGCTGGGACCACAGACCGGGCACGCGTTCGGTTGCGCATGAAAACGGCGATTCCCGGGATCGTGATACTCGGCTTCGCAGGCGGGACACATTTCGAACGCTGCCATCGAGGTGAACGGACGGTCGTAGGGAACTTCGCGAATGATGGAGTAGCGCGGACCGCAATTTGTGCAATTCGTAAATTCGTATCCGAAACGACGGTTGCCGGCCTGCGCCACATCGCGCAAGCAGTCGTCGCAGACGCCCACATCGGGAGGGACGAACACCATCTCGTCCTGGCGGTGGCCGCTCTCGAGAATCGTGAATGCTGTTTCGAGCCGGTCCGGAATGTCGACCGCCTCCACCGATTCGATGGTCGCAAGCACGGGTGCGTCAGCCGACAGCCGCCGCAGGAACTCGCCCGCCCGGTCGCCTTCCGCTTCAATTACAACGCCTTCCGCGTTATTCCTGACAAATCCGGAAAGGGACAGGCGGCGCGCCAGGTTGTAAACGAACGGCCGGAACCCGACTCCCTGGACTGTGCCGCGAACCACGATTCGTTTGCGCACCGGCTTTAGACTAGCAGGACCGCAAGGGTCGCAACATGGCAACGGATGTGCAGCAGAAACCTGTTATCTCAAAAGGAGTGCCCGCATGTGCCTGGCGATTCCCGGCAAGATCGTGGAAACCGAGGAGGGAGGGCTGAGCCGCATTGCGAAGGTGCAATTCGGTGGCGTGACGCGGCAGGTCTACTTGGATTTCGTACCCGAAGCGCAGACGGGCGACTACGTGCTGGTGCACGTCGGTTTCGCGATCAGCCGCATCGATGAAGAAGAGGCGCAGCGGACGTACGCGATGCTCGAGGAAATGGGCGAGTTCGCCGGTTCTGAGGAGAGTTCTTGAAGTATCTCGATGAGTACCGGGACGCCCGCCTGGTGCGCGGCATCGCCGGCGAAATCCGGCAGCGGGTGACACGCCGGTGGGTGCTGATGGAAGTCTGCGGGGGACAGACGCACACCATCATGCGCTACGGTTTGCCGGATCTCTTACCCGAACAAATCGAGTTCGTCCACGGCCCCGGATGCCCGGTGTGCGTGACGCCGCTCGAAGTAATGGATTGCGCGATGCAGATTGCGGCGCGGCCGGGGATCGTATTCGCTTGTTACGGTGACATGCTGCGCGTTCCGGGATCGCGCACCGATCTATTCCGTGTGAAGGCGCTGGGGGCCGACGTAAGGATCGTGTACTCGCCGATGGACGCGGTTCGCATCGCCCGCGACAATCCGCATCGCGAGGTCGTGTTCTTCGGGATCGGTTTCGAAACAACGGCACCGGCGAACGCAATGGCGGTCTGGAGGGCGCGGCGGCAGCAGATCGAAAATTTCTCGATGCTCGCATCGCATGTCCTGGTGCCCCCGGCGGTGCGCATCATTCTCGGTTCTCCGGAGAATCGCGTGCAGGCCCTGATTGCGCCCGGCCATGTTTGCACGGTGGTGGGATACCGGCAATACGAGAGCTTGTGCGCGGATTACCGAGTGCCGGTCGTCGTCGCGGGATTCGAACCGCTGGATCTGATGGCCGCAACGAAGATGATCGTCGAACAATTGGAAGACGGCCGTACCGAGGTCGATAATCAGTACGCGCGCTCGGTGCGGCCCGACGGGAACGAGCAGGCGCAGCGAATTATGAACGAGGTCTTTGAAGTAGCCGACCAGAAGTGGCGCGGTATTGGTCCGATTCCGATGAGCGGACTGCGGCTGCGGCGGGAGTTTGCGGATTGGGACGCACAGAAGAAGTATTCCGGCACTGAGTTGAACGTCGAAGAACCGCGGGAGTGCATCAGCGCCCGAGTGCTGCAAGGGTTGGCCAAGCCGCCGGACTGTCCGGCTTTCGGCACGCGATGCACGCCGGAGAGTCCGCTCGGCGCGCCCATGGTGTCGCCGGAAGGCGCGTGCGCGGCCTATTACGCGTTCCGGCGCCACGTGCCGGCGGGGGTTTAGCATGACCGGGCTCTCGTGTCCTCTTCCCTTGCTCGACAATGACACTGTTGTGCTCGGACACGGCAGCGGCGGAACACTCAGTGCCGAACTGCTCCGCAACGTGATTCTGCCGGCGTACGCAAATCCGCTGCTCGAACGGCTGGAAGATCAGGCGACGCTCGACATCAACGGGACACGGATCGCTTTCACCACCGACTCTTTCGTTGTGAAGCCTCTATTCTTTCCGGGCGGCAATATCGGATCGCTCGCGGTTCACGGAACGATCAACGATCTCGCGATGGGCGGAGCGCGGCCGCTGTTTCTCAGCGTTTCCTACATCCTCGAAGAAGGCTTCCCGGTGGCGGACCTTCGGCGCATTTCCGAGTCGATCGGCGAGGCAGCGCGAGCCTGTGACGTTGCGGTAGTCACCGGCGACACGAAAGTTGTGGAACATGGCAGCGGTGATGGCCTCTTCATCAATACGGCCGGTATCGGAATCGTGCCGGATGGAGTTGCGATCTCGGCGGCCAACGCACAGCCCGGCGATGCGGTGATCCTCAGCGGCCCGATCGGCGAACATGGCATTGCGATCCTGGCGCGGCGCGAGGGATTGGAACTCGAATGCGCGGTGGAAAGCGACTCAGCGCCGCTTCACCGGCTGGTAGCGAAGATGCTTGAAGTGACCAGGAACATCCATTGTCTGCGCGATCCGACTCGCGGGGGAGTCGCCAGCACGCTGAACGAGATTGCCGCGCAGTCGCGAGTCGGGATGCGAATCGATGAGGACAAGATCATCGTGCGCGACGGCGTCCGCGGGGTATGCGAGTTGTTGGGGCTCGACCCGATGTACGTCGCCAACGAAGGTAAGCTGGTGGCGATTGTGCCCGCCGACAATGCGGAGGCGGTGGTGCGGGCCATGCGCACAGATCCACTAGGGCGGGATGCCGCGATCGTCGGCGCGGTGAGCGAGCGTGATCCGGGGCTAGTGCTGATGCGAACACCGTACGGGACAACTCGCATCGTCAGTATGCTCGCCGGAGATCAGTTGCCGAGGATCTGCTGATCATGCACGAATTCGGAATCGCCATGTCGATCTTGGCGGCGGTAGAAAAAGAAATGGTCAAGCACGCGGGATCGCGTGCGTTAAAGATCGGGGTGAAGATCGGGCCCATGGCGGGTGTGGACCGCGAGGCGCTGTCGTTCTGCTTTCAAGCTGCTGTGGAGCAGGAGTCGATGCCGGGACTCGAATTGGAAATACAGGACGGGGCGGCCGATGAACTCGACCTCACCTACCTCGAATTGGAGGAGTCATGAGCAAAGTACCGCTCGAGCAGAAGGTGCTCAGCGAGAACGACAAGGCGGCAGCCGCGCTGCGCGAGCGTTTCGAGCAGCTGGGCACGTTGTGTCTCAACCTCATCGGTTCGCCGGGGTGCGGCAAAACCGCTCTGCTTGAACAGACGCTGGCAGCCCTTCCCGCCGGCATTCGAGCCGCCGTGCTGACGGGCGATATTCAGACCGACGCGGACGCGCAGCGTCTCTCGAAGTACGGCTTCCCGGCGAAGCAGATCACAACCGCCGGCGCGTGCCACCTCGATGCGCGGATGGTGGTGCGCTCGCTCGAAGGCTGGCAGATCGGCACTCCCGAGGTGCTGTTCGTCGAGAACGTGGGGAACCTGGTGTGCCCCACCAGCTATGACCTCGGCGAGCGCTCGAAGATCGTCGTGCTCAGCGTCGCCGAAGGAGAGGAGAAACCGTTGAAGTATCCCGGGATCTTCTACAAGAGCGAATTGATGGTGCTAAGCAAGATCGATCTTCTGCCCTACGTTCCGTTCGACCGTGAGAAGGCCATCGAGAACGCCCGCAGCGTGAATCCGAAGATCGAGATTGTCGAGGTCTCGGCCCGCACGGGCCAAGGGATCGCGGCGTGGCTAGAGTGGGTGAAGAAGCGGCTCCGCGTGCCGGCGGCGCAGCATGCGTAGGAGCGGGCGGACCGTCTGCTCGACAGCGGTCCGCCCCGGGAATCAACCGACGAACTTCCAACCCTTGCGGATGGTGGGTTGGATGTAGTTGTTCGCTTCTTTGTTATTCGTGACGCGAAGGTTTTTGGAATCCCACTCGATCTTCTGATTCGGGTACTTCATCGCGATCACGCCGAGCAGCATCCACTGCACGAACGGCGCGGAAACGTTGAAATTCGAGCAGGCCGCGTCGCCGCCTTTGCAGGCGCGGATCCAATCCCGATAATGGCCCGGCGATCGCGTGAGTAACTGCGGCGGCATCTTATAGTCCTTCATCTTCTCAGCCGGAACCAATCGCGTGCGTTCGCCATAGCAGCCGGTGGTCATCATGCCTTTATCGCCGATGAAAAGACTACCGTTGATGTCGCTGTCGCCGAGAAGTTCGCCCTCGGGCACACCCGGAATCTTCGGTTGAGCGTCCATCGAATCGTGCCAATAGATGCTGACCGGCGGCATGTTCTCGCGAGCCGGAAAGTCGAAGCGGATCTCCGTCTTCTGCGGGTAGGTGTATTTGCTCTCGCCCTCCAGTTTCACGCACTCGACACTGGACGCAGGGCCTAGCCGGAGCGCCATGTTCGGAGTTCCGAGAATGTGGCAGGCCATGTCGCCGAGCGCGCCGCATCCGAAATCGGGAAATCCACGCCAGTTGTGCGGACAATAGGCGGGGCTGTACGGGCGCATTTGGGCAATGCCAATCCACACATCCCAATCGAGTGTCGGCGGCACCGGCGCTTCCTGCGGCACGACGTCTGGGCCTTGCGGCCAGTACGACAGCGGGCGATTGGTCCACGCGTGGACTTCCTTCACTTCGCCGATGTCGCCATTCCAGAGAATCTCGCAAGCCTGGCGCGCGCCTTCATTGGAGTATCCCTGGTTGCCCATCTGCGTCGCGACGCCGTACCTATTGGCGGCAAGCTCGAGCTGTTTGGCTTCCCAGATGGTGCGCGTCAGCGGCTTCTGACAGTACACGTGTTTGCCGCGCGACATCGCCCACATCGCCGCCGTGGCATGCATGTGATCGGGAATCGAGACGGTGACGGCGTCGATGTTTTTGCCTTCCTTATCGAGCATCTCGCGGAAGTCTTTGTACTTCGGAGTGCTGGCGAATTGGGTGAAGGCACGCGACGCGCGCTTCTCGTCGGGGTCTGCCATCGCAACCAGATTTTCGGTCTGCGTGCAGCCAATGATGTCGCTGTACCCCTTGCCCCCGGCGCCGATGGCGGCGATGTTCAACTTTTCACTGGGAGACTTGAAACCGAGGTGTTTGAGTGACGCGACGCTACCGAATCCGCCCGCAGGAACGGCGCCGGCCAGCAGCGTCCCGTAGAAGAAGTGCCGTCTGGAAACACGATGATCGGACATGGATTCTCATCGTATCAGAGGCCGAGGTCCGGTGGATTTACTTCGATTTTTCGAAATCCAGCGCCGCGGAATTGATGCAATACCGGAGGCCCGTCGGCCCCGGACCATCGGGGAACACGTGGCCGAGGTGTGCATCGCATTTCGCACACAACACCTCGGTACGATCCATGAAGAAGCTGCGGTCCTTTTCCGTCGCGACATTCTCCTCGGCGGCCGGGGCGGAGAAACTCGGCCAGCCCGTGCCGGATTCGAACTTCTCGTCGGAGCGGAAGAGCGGTGTCCCGCAGCAAACACAAAGGTACATGCCCGCTTCGTGATTGTCCCAGTATGCGCCGGTGAATGGAGGCTCGGTGCCTTTCTTACGGGCGACGGCGAACTGCTCCGAGCTGAGTTCTTTGCGCCATTCTTCATCCGTCTTATTGATCTTGTTCACTTCCACGATTTTCAGTCGCTCCCCAGAATTCGAGAATAAAACGATTTTCACCCGCGCGCCCAATCCGGAAACCGAAGGGTCGCGCGGGGTGCGGGACCGGCGCGATGATAACGCGGCGAGTCCAGCAAACGCGAAAGGCATGAAGAAAAAGGCCCGGCGCGGTACGCCGCCGGCGCGCACACTGCGAAACATTTGGGGCGATTCCGCCATGCCGTCTCTATTGTTGACGCAGCATGGCCGCCGGCGGACGCAGGAAATTCAAACGCTACTCGTATCGGAGAGCCGTCATCGGATCGACGCGCGTGGCCCGGCGCGCGGGAACGTAGCCTGCCGCCAACGAGACCACCACCAGGACCGCTGCCACCAGAACATAAGTCGCCGGGCTGGTGGGACGCACGCCGTACAGCATGCCGCTGAGCAGGTGGGACACTGCAAGGGCGGCAGCGACGCCGATCATGCAACCCGTAACGGCGAGGGCTCCGGCTTCACCCAGGACACCCTGGAGGACGTCGCGTCGACTTGCTCCGAGCGCCATGCGGATACCGTACTCCTGCGTCTTCGCCGTTACCGAATAAGAAACAACGCCGTAAATGCCCGCGGCCGCTAGCACCAGCGCAAGCGCGGCGAAGGAACCGAGCAGCAGGAGGTTCGTGCGGCGAGACCCGACAGAGGATGCGACCACCTCCTCCATCGAACGCACACTGCCCACCGGGACGTTGGGATCGAGTTCGCGGATGACGCCGCGAACCGCGGACGCGAGCGCCGCCCCGTCCCTGCCAGCGCGGATTACGAAGGTGAGATCGCGCGGTTCCTGAAATGCGGGCAAGTAAAACTCCGGCTCGGGCTCGCGGTCGAGACTGAAGTGCCGGACGTCGCCGACGATTCCGACAATTTCGAGCCACGGCCCGCCGATGACCGGCGAACCGAAGCGGAACCGTTTTCCGATCGGGTCCTCACCAGCCCAGAATCTCTGCGCCATACTGCGGCTGATCACGACTCTGTATATCGCGGCTGCCCAGTTTTGGCGTAGTTCGTCCAGAGACGAGAACGCTCGCATCGTTCCGTCCTGCCGGTTGAAGATGCGCCCGCGTATCAGCGGGACGCCCGCGGCTTGGAAGTAGCCGGCAGTCGCCGCGTTGTAGAGAGCAATGGGGAACCTTCCGTTCTCCGGAACAGGCCGGTCGGCACGATAGAAAGGAATAGCTGCGCTGGAGCCTCCGAGCGGAAGTATCCAGACTCCGCCCGCGGCGCGGACACCGGGAAGCGCGCCGATCTTCTCCAGCGCGCGTTCGTAGAACGATACCATTCGCGGCACGGCGGAAAGGTCGGCGTATGGCCACGCGACCTCCATCGTCGTCACGTTCTCAAGACGGATGCCGGCATCTACGCGAGTAAGGCGCCAGAAGCTTTCGATCAGCAATCCAACACCAATCAGCAGCATTGCCGCCATAGAGACCTCGGCCACAATCAGAGCACGCCGTGTCAGGGTTCGCCCGGCCTGTCCCGCGCCTTTGCCGCTCTGCCGCAGCACTTGCACGAGGTCGATGCGTGACGCTTGCAGGGCGGGCATGAACCCGAAGAGAATTCCCGTTACGCAGGCGATCGCAGCCGTAAAAGCGAGCACGGTGAAATCGATGTGCAGCGCTTCTGAGCCGAATCCCCACGGCATCAACGCACCGAGACCGCGCGACACTCCCGCGGCAATGAAGAGCCCGAGAAGACATCCTGCGCCCGAGAGCAGCAGGCTTTCCATCAAGAGTTGACGGATGACGGCCGCACGGGGAGCGCCCAGCGCGGCGCGGAGTGCGGTTTCACGGCGGCGCGCGTTGCTTCGCGCCAGCAGGAGGTTGGCAACGTTGACGCACGCGATCAACAGCACCAGCGCGACCGCACCGGACAGCATCATCGCCGTCCGGCGCATGTCTCCAGCCAGCAATTCACGAAACGGACGCACGGCTACGCCGATTCCCTTGTTCGTCGCCGGATACGCCGCCACCAGGCCTTGCGCGATGGTCTGCATCTGGGCGCGCGCCGTTTCCAAGCCAACTCCGGCTTTCAAGCGCGCGATGACATACGCGTTGTTGTGATTGCCTCGTGTGCTGAAGCCGAAACGGTCGAGCACCGGGCCGGCAGTGGTCCAGGCCGGTGCCATCCTGTGATAGCGAAAAGAGGCCGGCAGCAGCCCTACGATCGCGTGCGCCTCTCCATCAATGGCTATAGTCTTCCCGAGCACCTGGGGGTCGCTTCCCAAACGAGATTCCCAAAAAGCGTGAGTGATCAGCGCCACCAACGGCGCGCCGGGGCGGTCGTCGGCGGCAGTCAGGCCTCGGCCAATCGCGGGACGAACGCGCAGCACGTCGAAAAATTACTCGAGACGTGGGCCACCTCAGCGCGTTCAGCGTTCCCATTTACACGTAGTGTCCGAGGCAGGTTCGCGCTGAATGCCATATCAGTGAAAGCCTGGTTCTGCCGCTTTTAGTCGAGATAATCCTGATAGTCGACGGGAACCCATGGCGAGCCTGCCGTCTCGCTCATTTCCACGAGTGCGCCGGCCTCCGGATAGGGCAGCGGGCGTAGCAGCAAGGCATTGACGTACGTGAAGATCGCCGTATTCGCGCCGATCCCGAGTGCCAGTACTACCACTGCCGTTGCGGCGAATCCGGGCGATTTGAGAAGGGTGCGGACGGCGTACCGAATGTCTCTCAGCATGAGCACGGTTCCTGACAGTGTTACGAATTGATGGAGCCCGCTGTTCCCAAAGTTACGAATTTTCAGAGGTCCAACTCCTGTTCGAAAGCGCGATATATTCGAACTGAACGATCCGCAAATCGAAAGGAACTGCACTATGCAAGAGGACCCGGGCAGCGGCACGCCGAATCGCCGCGCTTTTTTAAAGGCCGCGGGAGTGGCCGGACTGACCACAAACCTGTTTACCGGGCGAGTGCGAGGCGCTAACAACCGAGTGTCGGTCGGCTATATCGGGATGGGGACCATGGGGACCGGCAACCTCGAGTATTCGATGAAGGTGCCCGGATTCCAACCGGTGGCGGTGTGTGATGTGTATCAGCCGCACCTCGAGCGCGCGCAAGCCACGGCTAAAAAGGGCGGGTTCGAAGTCAAAGGCGTCAAGGACTTCCGCGAGATTCTGGCTGACAAATCGATCGATGCGGTGAACATCTCCACTCCCGATCACTGGCACGCTTACATCACCGTCGAAGCCTGCAAAGCCGGCAAAGACGTATACGTCGAGAAGCCGGCGTGCGTGTATATCGATGAGGGTCCGAAGATGGTGGAAGCCGCGCGCAAGTACAAGCGCGTCGTTCAGGCCGGCACGATGCAGCGCTCGGGCGGCTATTTCCAGAAGGCGAAGGAGATCGCCCAGAGTGGAGCGCTCGGCGACATTACTTTCTGCCACACCTGGCAGGCGGGTGAGACGCCGAAAGAGCAGTGGGGCAACCCGCCCGACAGCGATCCGCCTCCGGGTCTGGATTGGGATATGTGGCTCGGGCCGGCGCCCAAGGTTCCTTTCAACCTGAATCGTTGGGGCGTTGCCCCGCGCCGGTGGTCCACGTTCCGCTACTTCTGGGATTATGCCGGTGGTGCGATGACGGACTGGGGCGTACACCTGATCGATCCCCTCCATCAGTGCCTCGGAGAGCCGATGCCGCTCGTCATCTCGACGCTCGGCAGCAAGTTCTATGTCACCGACAACGTCGAAACGCCGGACACGATGCTCGCGACATTCCAATACGCGAAGTTCCTGACCAGCTACGAGAGCCGGACGTGCAACTCGACACCGATGTTCGGTCAGGGCGCGGGAACAGCGATTCACGGAACCGATGCCACGCTCGTCGTCACTCGCGGCGGCTGCTGGCTGACTCCGACGCGTGGTTCGAAGGTGACGGCCGTCTCCTACGAGAACGATCGCGCGATGGCCCAGATGAACGTCCCGCATTGGGAGAACTTCCTGGCCTGCATCAAATCGCGCGAGAAGCCGACGAGCGATATCGAGACGTGCGTCCGTTCGTCGTCCACTTGCATTCTCGGCAACCTGTCGATGCGATTCAAGACGCGCCTCGACTGGGACGAGAAGAACTGGACGGTGCAGCAGGCCGAAGTGAAGCCGCACCTGAAGTCGAAGTACCGGAAGCCTTGGAAGTTAGAGGTTTAAGAGTGAAGGCGGCCGCCGGCTTACGTTTGCGAGCGGCGGCCCGTGTTGAGATTTTAGTGTTTGGCGAAGGGGTTCGATGCCTCGGTAATGTGGTAGTCGGCATCGAAGTCGAGTAGCAGTCTCGGGTCGTGATAGAGCCACTGCTCGCTCTTGCCGGGATGAGATTCGATTTCGTCCGGCGGTCCGTACTGCATGTAGAAGAAGCCCCGGTCGAGCAGGAAGTTGTGTGCGTCCGGATCGGTCAAACCGCGGCTGCGCGCGAACCGCAGTTTTCGATAATGGCGTTCTTTGAACTCCTCGCCGCGCGCCGCCCAGAAATCTTCGATAAAGCGATCGCGTTCGGCGTCGGTCTTTAGGGCTTCGAACTCGGATTTCTCCGGACGCGTGATCAGCGTTCCGACATCTTCCATCAACCACTGCGCATACTTTCCGAGATGCGCCACACCGGCGTATTCGCGGAGGTATGCTTCGCGACGCATCTTCTCGAATGCTCCCGGCGCATGCTCGTCGGCGGTTCTGGCAGGGAATGCAAATGCGACCAGCAGAACCGCTGCGACGCAGGCCGGAGCGCAGAGCCAGCCGTTCGAGACGTCGTGCCCGGCGGGTTCGAGGATCCGCTCGATGCGACCGCGCAGATCGCCGGAATTTACTGCGAGCGCCGGAGTGAGACGGCCCTGCCGCGTGCGCTCGATGGCGAGCAGCGCTTTCGCGTAGCTGAGCGGATCGCCGCAAGCGCGCACCGCCAGTTCGTCGCAGCAGCATTCGCGCTCCTGCGTAATGCGGCGCGACACCCACCACACCACGGGATGAAAGAACAGGAGCGTTTCGGCGACGCGCTGCAGCAGGTTGACCAATGAATCGTGCCGGCGAATGTGGGCGAGTTCGTGCGCCAGGATCGCTTCGAGTTGATCGGTGCTCAACCCGAGCACGGTCGCGCCGGGTATCAGCAGCACGGGCCGCAGCCATCCCGTAACGGCGGGCGCGGCGAGCCAGTCGGCACGAAGAACCCGAACGGCGCGGTGGAGTGAGATGCGCTCGCGAACACGATCGACGCGCGCCGCCAGTTCGGCTTGAGCGGGCGTGGTGCGACGGCTGACGTGGAATCGCAGGTACAACCATCCGCCGGTCCAGCGGAGGGACAACCCCACAACACCCGCGAACCACAGCGCGGCGATCCAGGGAAGCAATGGACCGCCGGAGGATCGCAAGGTGTTCGCGGTATCGGCGATTCGTTCGAGCGCCCCCGTGCCAGCGGCGCTCAAACTCGCGGTCTGGGACGCGAAGTCCAGAGGTTGGGCAGAGTATCGCGCGAACGTGATCGCCGGTGCCAGCAGCATCAGCATGAGGCTCGTGCAATAGAGTGCGTAACGGGCCCGCGGATTTCGCTTGCGGAATAGCAGCGCGCCGGCAAAGGTGATGGCGGCGATGAGCGCCAGTTGCCAAACCGAATCGAGGAGCGTCAGTCCGAGACGGTAAACAACGGAAGTCATTTCGATTCCCTTTCGTAACGGTTGAGCAGTTGCCGGATTTCTTCGAGTTCCTGCTTCGACGCGGGCACCGTGGAGAGAGCGTGCGAGACGAGTTGCGCGGCCGACCCGCTGAACGCGCGATCGATCAGGTCCTTCACCAGGCGGGCTTGCGTCTGCCCGGGCGGGATCGCCGGGCGGTAAACGTGCGCCCGCATCTTCTCATCGCGCGCCACCAGCCCTTTCTCGGTCATGATTTGGAGCAGTTTTAAGACGGTTGTATAGACGGTGGGCTTCGATCTTTGCACCGATTCGTGAACGTCCTTGACGGTAGACGGGCCGCGCTGCCAGAGTACGGAGAGGATCTCCAACTCGGCGGCCGTCGGCGCGGGCACAGATTTCTTCCTCACGAGAGCATATTATACGAAGCTCTTCGTAATTGTCAACGAAAGCTTTCGTAGATGCCACTCCCTGCGAAACTTTTACAATGAGGCGTACTCGATGGAAACCTACGACATTGTGGTCGCCGGCGGTGGGCCGGGAGGGCTGGCCGCGGCGGAATCGGCAGCCCGGCACGGAGCGAACGTACTGCTCGTCGAACAAGGCGGCGAGATTGGGTCGCCGACGCGCACCTCCGGCGGCAGTTTTGTCAAAGACCTCGATGCTTTGCAGATTCCGCGCCATCTCTATCATCCGGTACACCGCTGCCGTTTCATTTCTCCCGCGAACTCCGTCGCATTCGACTATGACGATCCCGTGCTGTGCGTGATGGATGTTCGCGGCGTGTATCAGTTCCTGGCGCAGCGCGCCGCAGCGGCAGGCGTGACGCTTCGGCTTTCAACGACCGCTGTTGAACCGGTGCTCGAAAACGGCGCGGTCCGCGGCTTGGCCACAAAATCGAAACTGTATGGTGACCAGACGATCCGCGCGCAAGTGGTCATCGACGCGACGGGTTACCGGTCGGTGCTGCTGCGGAAGGTCGGGAATCACAGCGGGTTCAGCCGGTTCGGTGTGGGCGCGGAGTTCGATCTCTATGCTCCGGGGTACGATCAGCGCGAAGCCGTGCTCCTGGTGGGCAGCCAAGTGGCTCCCTGTGGTTACGCATGGGCGTTTCCTTGGGGCAACAACCGGGTGCGGGTCGGGGCCGGGATCATCCACGGCGATTCGAACCAACACCCTGACGGATACCTACGGAAGTTCTGCGCGGAAGCTCAACGGTTCGGCATCGACCTACACGGCGCGCAGGCCATCGAGTATCACTACGGCCTGATCCCGTCCGAGAGATTTTCGGGAGACCTGGTTGGAAGCGGCATCGTAGGCGTCGGCGATGCGGCAGGTCAGGCATCGACACTCGTCGGCGAGGGCATCCGCTGGGCGATTCAAGCTGGAATCATGGCGGGGAAGTGCTCCGCCGAAGCGGTGGCGGCAGGCGACTGCTCTGCCCGGTATCTCCGGATATATCAGCAGGAATGGGAATCGTCGTTCGGCAGAAACCTTCGAATCGCCTACGAAATCAACAAGCGAATTTCGCGGTGGGATGACGCCACATGGGACTGCCGCCTTGAACTGCTGAAGCTCTTCACTCCACAGCAATTCGGCGAGGCGTTGCGAACGAACTTCAGCAAACGCTGGATGCTCGACTTGGTGCGTGCGAATCCCGCGCTGCTGAAGGAGGGATTCTCGGCGATACTCAGCGGTCTTAAATCCGGATATGCCGGTGTACAGAGTTAAGGCGCCCCGGGGGCCGGCCGCTTTCAGAAGCTCAGCAGGACATGCCAGATGTAGAGGTACGCCAGGCCTTCGAGATCATCCCAGGATTTCCGCACGATCTCGAGATCTCCGAGGATCGGCGGAAGGTCACCGAGGCGCTCCTCAAACGTTCGGCACACGCCGGGCCGAACTCGCGGAGTAGTCAGCCATGCGGGCAGACCGGGCGTCACCCCAACTCGCGGAATGGGCGGCGACGCCGCAGACGGCGAACGATAGCCGCCGTACTCGATGGCCGCATCCGTCATCGCGCGGAGGTTCTCGATGCGCGCGTCGTTCTGCATGATGGCACTCGCATCCACGATGTAGCCGCCCTCGGCTCCGACCGTCTCGATGAGCTTGCGCACCTGCGCCCGCACCTGCTCCGGCTTTCCGAGCGTCAGCAAAGTATTCGAAACACCGCCGCTCAAACAGAATCGGTTCCCGAACACCCGGCACGCGCGGTCCGGGTCGCCGCGGTCAATATGGAAGACGATGCTGCCGGCGGGCAGTTGTGCGAAGCGTTCCAGGTGCGCGTCCCATCTTCCTTCGGCATAAAAAAGCGTCTGGTTGCCCTGTGCCCACAAAGCCTGCACGATCGGCTCGAGGGTCGGCCAGTAGATCGTCTCGAAGTGCTCGCGAGAGATGAACGGAGTGCAGCCGCGATGCATCCAGATGGGAATCGGCAGGAGACGCTCGGGATCGGCGCTGGTGAGCGCGACGTATCCAAGATGCGGCATCAGAGCCTGGCAAGCCTTCTGCACCTTGTCGGGTATCTCCATCAGGTCGAACGCGAGTCCGATGTAACCGCGGAGTTTGTCGGCGAGAATGTCGAGCGGCGCTTTCAACATGCCGCAGATCGCCGACGGTGTGCCGCACTCCCGCCGCATCCGTTCCACCTGCGGGCCGAACGCATTGAAGTACGCCATCATCGCCATGCCGCCCTTTACGAACGACAGATTGTTGCGAAAGGTAACCGGCGAGCCTTTGGACGAAACCTCGGTGCTGACACGCGGCAGCCACGTCTCGTACAGGAAGCGTACCGGGTCGTCTATGAGTTCGTCGTACTCCTCGCGCTTCATGAACGCGGCCTCTTCGGCGGGCTCGCGGTATTGAAACCCGATGTCCGGCCCCACGTGTATACCGGGAACGCCGTAGTATCGCAGTCCGATCGCTTCGGTAAGTCCTGTCCAGACGTACACCATGTTGGGCACTACCGCGTCCCACTCAAAATCCTTGGCGCAACGGATCACCGCTTCAAAGGCTTTGGTGTAGTCGTGGGTGACTTCCTGGCACGTGAACCCGGCGTATTTCGCCGTGATCTCGGCGGCAAGCGGCCGAATCGGCACGCGGTCCGGCACGCCGCAGCGCATTGCCGCCGTGTACCGCGACAGCCTCTCGGCATAGAGTTGATCGGTGTCGCGAGCAGCCTGCGCCGTGTTCATACGATCTGCTCGTTCACGGGATCCCACTTTACTTTGCGTTCCTTGAAGTAGGCTTCCACGGACATGACGATGGTCACTGCTTCTTCCCAGGCCCGATCCATATCGCATCGTGGGCGTTTACCGGAGCGGATGCAATCGATCCAGTCCCGCTGGTGGCTGGTGACTTCAAGATCGCCCTTCTTGAAACTGTACTCGGGGTCGGCTTGCGCCAAACCCGGATCAAGACCGGCAGCCTCATACTTGCGGCGCGCCTCGGCGAGTTTGTTTCCATAGGCGGGCTTCCACTCGGCATCGTAGAGGCGGCAGAACTCGGAAGCGACTTCAATCGTTCCCTCTCGCCCGAAGATGTAGGTATTCGTCCCGTGATGCCGGTTGTGGAAGGTGCACGCGAACGTGCACGTCAATTCCTTCTTCGGATATTCGAAGGAAACGTGCCATTGATCGGGCACCTGGCGATCCTGCTTCCAAAAATAAAGCGAGCCCTGTGTCTGCACCGCCTCGGGGATGCCCATCCCGACGACCATGTTGATGCCGTCCCATTGGTGGCTCATCAGGTCGCCGGCGATGCCGGTACCGTACTCCCACCAGCAGCGCCATCGGAAAAAGCGTTCGGGATCGAAATTGGTCTTTACGCTGGCCCCGCGCTGGAACCGGTCCCACTCGATCGACTGCGCTGTGGCATCGGGAGGCAGAACCTGGTTGTCGTAGCGCGTATAGAATTGCCACTCCGGCCAGGGGTTGGTGCGATCAATGTACGTCCGCGCGAGACAGGTCTTGCCCAGGCGCCCGGATTGATAAATCTCTCGCGCCTTGACATAGGTCGGATCGGAATTCTGATGGTGTCCGAGTTGCAGCGTGACGTTGTTTTCACGCACCGCCTTGCGAATCCCTTTCGCCTCCTCGAGCGTGCGGCATAGCCCCTTCTCGACATACACGTGCTTCTTGAGTTGGGCGGCGCGAATTGCCATCGGAGCGTGCCAGAAATCGGGGGTCGCGATCACCACCGCGTCGATATCCTTCGACGCGATCGCTTTCTCCCAATCCTTCGTCAGTTCCGCTTTCTTGTTGAAGGAGGTTTTGCGGGCGCGCTGCAGGTTCGCGTCATAGAGATCGCAAATGACACGGATCTCGGTATTCGGGCATTCCTGAACCTGCTCGAGAAGGTAGATCCCGCGTGTGCCGACGCCGATGCTGGCGATCCCGATTTTTTCGTTGGGCGACCCGCCCTGGGCAAAAGCGGCAGGCGCGACCGCCATTGCACCGCTACCTGCCTTGAGGAAACTGCGACGATCCATTGAAGACCTCCGTATCCGATAACGTCTTAGTTCTATCAGTTTTGGAGGTCCCGCGGGACGTCCGATCAGTTGCCTACGAGGGCGAACAATCGTGTCACTGTATCCTTCATCGAATTTGCCTGCCCGGTCAACTGCTGGCTGGCCGCCGCACTCTGCTCCGCATTCGCCGCGGCGGACTGAGTCACTTGCTCCATCTGCACGATGGCGCGGCTCACCTGTTCGATGCCCGTCGCCTGTTCCTCACTGCCGGCTCGGATTTCTTCGATGAGCGATTTCACTTCTTCGGCATTGTGAGTGATGGCCGAAATGGCTGTCGTCACCTGGCCCAGCTTGGATTTTCCCTCATTAGACTTGGATATCGATTCCGTGATGAGCCCCGCGGTATCCTGAGCCGCCTTGGCGCAACGCTGAGCGAGATTGCGAACCTCGTCCGCTACCACGGCGAAGCCCATACCGGCCTCGCCGGCCCGCGCGGCCTCCACCGCCGCGTTCAGAGCAAGGATGTTGGTTTGGAACGCGATCTCATCGATGGTCTTCATGATCTTCGATACTTTCGCGCTCGAAGCGTTGATCTCGTCCATCGAAACCACCATGTCGGCGAGCCGCGTGTTCGCCTGTTCGATGAGTTCCGCCGTCCGGTGCATCTGGCCGGCGGCGCGTTTCGCATTTTCCACGTTCCGGTGCGTCATCGAATTGATCTCCTCGCTGGTGGCGGAAGTCTCCTCGAGGGAAGCGGCTTGCTCAGATGCGCCCTGGGCCAGGCCCTGGGATGACGAGTTCACTTGCGAGGCCGCATCGGCTGTGTTTTCCGACGCCCGGGTTAGCTCCTGGACAGCCTGAGACAGACCCATGTTCACGCGCCGCATGACCAGCGCGCCAAAAGCGATCGACACGGCCAGGACGATTGCTACCGTAACCAGCAGGCCCCACGCCAGGCGGGAACTCTCCAGATCGGACTGTCCAATCGCCGCTTCGTTACTTTGGCGGGTTGCCTCCCGCACTTTCCCGATGGCCTGCAGAAGTTCGTCGAAAGCCGGATTCGACTCTTCGATCACCGATTGTTGCGCCTGCCCGTAATCGCCGTGCATTAGAGCCTGTTGGCTCTTCTCGTTGGCTGCCCTCAGCCGGTCGAACGCCGAACTGATCCCGGCTTGCGCTCCGTTCGCATTCAGGACGCGTTGGGCTGCCTGTTCCGTCGCTTTCTTGGACTCCGCCATCAGCGACTCGATCTTGTCAGGGTCCTTTTCGCGCATCAGTTGCTGCGCCAGCGCCTGTGCATCGGCCACCGAGTTCACCAGCGCAAACAGTTCGTCGTTCTGCTTGCGGCTGTCGGCGAAGATCGAACGCGCTACTGAAACATTCCGGTACAGCACGAAAGACACGCCAAGCACCGCCGCTGGTGTGGTTACTGCGAAGGCGATCAGCAAGGCCGTCATTTGGCGCTTGATGCTCATCGATTTCATTTCCGTCGTCCTCTCCCGGGGTCAGCCCCCTGACTCAACGCAACCGGGCTACACTGAGCCCCACGATGATGGAGCCGATAGGCTTTCCGCCATCGAGCACCGGTAACGCGACCTGCACTTCCTGTTGGCCCGTCGATTCGTCCAACTCCATCGGGCCGATCCAGGTCTTCCCACTCATCGGAACTTTATGCTTCGGCTTGTCTGCGTGCGACCAACTCGTGGTCTTGCTGAGGAATGCGACTTTGGTCCCGTCCGCGCCGGAGACGAAGCACTCGGCGAGGTCGTCGGTCTTCTTCGATTTCAAATACAGGCCCAGAGGATTCTTGCTGAACGAGCGAACAAATGGATCGAGAATCGTCAGGGTCTTCCATTTATCATTCGTCATCGCCTTCACTTCCGGCGATGGCGACGAATTGTGAGCTTTCACCGCGGCGACGATCTGAGGATCGACGCTCCAAGTTTGCAGTTCTTTTGCTTTAGCATTCACTTTGGCCTGAACATCCGCTGGTAGCGTCTGGCCGGAAGCTATGGAAATGAAGAGGATCGCGGACAGCAGAAGCATGCCCAACAAACGAATTCGAGTACACATAATCAACCTTCCTGTTGTTCTCGCTAGAGGGAATAAGTGTGGAACAGATATAAATAGTTCGGCCCGGCGCCGGGCGTTGTCGCACGGATGAACGGACCCGCCAAGAAATGGCCGTAACCCGCACCCAGAGTGAAGTGTTTGTATTTGTAGGTCGCAAATACATCCGCTTCCTGCCCGACGTGCCTGCCGGCCGTGCCCGCAGCCGACCGTGCGATGACTTTGCCCGAGCTGTTGTAGAGTCCGTCCCGCAAGCTGGCGAGCCAATAGTTGTCGTACATGACGTTCAGAGCCAGCCCTTTGGTGAGGCCCAGCGTGGCCACAGCGCGGATGTTGTGCAGGTTTTTCCAACCGAACAGATCCTCGTGGCCGAATTTGTCGTGATTGGCGGGATAGAGCTGGTCGAAGGTTCCGGACCTGGACGTGTCGCCGGGGTTGCCGGTTCCGGACGCAAATTTATATTCGCCCGAAAGGTCCAGCGGCTTGCCGAAAGTCTTCCATCGACGCGTGAGGGTGGTGACCCACGCCCCGGCGCCGTGCCGGGCGGGGCCGACCTTGCCGTTCTGAATCGCACCCTCGACCGTGTATTTCGCTTTCGCAACCAGCGGACCCGTCCAACGCATTCCGAAGGTGTTGACCTCCAGTTTGTCTGTTCCCAACATCCGACTGCCAGTAGTAAATCCTCCTGGACGGTTTTGATCGTGACGCAGAATATAGACGTCCACCGAGTTTTTCCCCAGAACGTTCGGGATCACGTTGTAGGTGCCCCAGACGCGGTCGCCGAGAACAGGCTGGTTGAATTCGTCGATGCGGATTTTCACGGGTGAGATCAGCAGGAACTCCATTTGCGCGCCGCGCACCCGGTAATAAACGCGGGCGTGGTCGTATGTTCGTGCTAACGCGCTCCATTGCGGAGAGCCAATCAACCGCGCGTCGCCATAGTTCATCATCATGCGCCCCGCCGTCATTCCGAAACCGGACTTGGACTTAGCGGCCGGAAACAGTTCGAAGTAACCCTCTTGGAGGTCAACACCTTCGCGTAACGTATTCGGAGCATTCGGGCCGTAAAAGGGAGCCCGAGTGTCTTGCAGCATCCCGGAGAACTTGATCCATTTCACTGGCTGGTAGCTTACGCCGAGCCGCGTGCGCGCCAGACCCGTAAACAGATCGGGATCACGGCCAAACGCATTTTCGGTCCGGTCCTCGTACCGTTCGCGCTGCTCAAAGGTGAACTTCAATTGATCATTAGAGATCGCATTCAACAACCGCGAACCGAGATCCCATTGCTGAGCGCTCGCACTCGTCGCTAACGCCGCTAGCACAATTAAGAAAAAGGCCGTTTGCCGTCCCAACAACACTCTGAACATTGTCTCTCCCCACGACGAGAATTCCTTCGTCAAATATCTCATCGGCGGTTAAAGGCTATCTCTTGCTCCCTCGCGTCCATTTAGATTCTAGAATTTATTGACAATCAAGCAGATTACAGTCGCGAACCGTCGTGACGATGACCGTGCTGGCGGCAATGTTAGTCTGCGTACGAATCCGGCCACCTTTCGTCGATTTTGCCTCCTCTCTAGCATCGATTCCACTCCGTAGGCCTGCTCCCACCGTGTCCTTTCCGATGGAATTGCGAGCGAGGCTGTTCTTGGTACGCGGTACAATAATCGGTGAAGGGGGGCGTAACGGATTCGACGGGATTGAATCGTTGTGAGAAGGCGTGCCGGGTTCCGAGCTCCCGTAAAACGATCGGAAACGATAACTGCCAATAAACAGCAGTTTGCTTACGCTGCTTAATTAATTAAGTAGCCGCTCCGGCTTCCAGGCCTGCATGGAAGCTAGCGAGCGTCTTATGGCAGGCTGGGCCGTAAGCTTCTGTCCGTAGCCGAGGGCCGAGATCAATCGGGCTAAGCGGTGGCTATCTTCGCCGGTTCAACGAGCCGCCGCCGACAAATACCGAACCGGACACGCACGTAGGCTTTTCATGGCGGGCTTTCTCGGACGCGGGTTCGACTCCCGCCGCCTCCACCAACCCTCCACTCACAGTACGCGCAGTGGATTGTCCTCTGTCAGTGTGCCCTGCCCGAGCCCGCCGATTTTCAAATCGACGATCCGGTTCGGTTCGCGAGGCTGTGCCAACTCCACCTTAAGATAGTTATCCGTCAAGGCCAGCGGCCCATTGTCAAGCGTCACCGCAGACAGAGTGCGATCCACCATGCGCTGGCGGAACTCGGCATTCTTCCGCGCACCCAGTTCCCGCAACACGCGGTTGCGTTCCTTCCTGACCGGCATCGGTACCTGTGCCGCGTTCTCAGCGGCCGGAGTGCCGGGACGCGCCGAATACGTGAAGACGTGCAAATAGGTGAATGGAAGACTCGCGATGAACGCGGCGCTCTCTTCGAACTCCTCGTCTGTTTCGCCGGGGAACCCGACCATCACGTCGGCTCCGAACGCAGCATCCGGCATCAGCGAAAATGCTTTCCGAATCCGATCTTCGTAGTGGCGCGGGCGGTACTTGCGGTGCATCCTCCGCAAAACGCGATCCGATCCCGACTGCAACGGCGCATGAACATGCTTCGCGATTCTCGGCGACTCGGCCATCAGGGCCAGCAATTCATCGCTGAAATCCATCGGTTCAACGGAACTGAGCCGCAATCGCTGCACATCCGTCTTCTCGAGCAGCCGCCGCACTAAATCAACCAGCCGAACGGGAGCGCCGGAGAACCCATACTCGCGGCCCCAGCGCCCGAGGTTCACGCCGCTCAGAACGACTTCGCAATATTTCCTGCCCAGCGCCCGCATCTGCTCGATCACCTGCTCGGCGGGAGCGCTGCGGCTGCGACCGCGCACGAACGGAATAATACAGAACGAGCAGCGATTGTTGCAGCCGTCCTGCACCTTTAGGTTGGGCCGCGTCCGGTCGCCGAGTGCATCCACCACGGGCGCCGACAGGAACTCCTGCTGCGCGAAAATGTCGCCAACATGAATCTGTCCGTGGTACGGCACATCGCCGGCGGCCGAGAGCAACTCGGGTATCTGGACTTTGTGCGAATTGCCTACTACCATCGCGACGCCCGGGATTTGCGCGATCTCATCGGGTGCACGCTGGGCATAGCAGCCCGTCACCACAATGCGCGCTTCGGGGTTCTCGCGGTGGATGCGGTGTACGGTGTGGCGCAGGTCCTGGTCGGCCGCGTGGGTGACAGTGCACGTGTTGAGCACCACGAGTTGGGCATCGCCGGCGCCAGCGGCGTTTTCCCAGCCCCGGGCAGACATCGCAGTCTCGATCGCCGCACCATCGGCCTGAGACGCACGGCACCCGAAGCTGTGAACGAAGATTTTCCGCACCTTCTTTTATTGTACGTGCCCTTCATGGGAACCTCGTATTTCCCGTGTTCAACTGCTCCGAGCGATGATAATTGATGATCTGGAGGAGCATTGGCACAGAAGAAAGTGGCAGTTGTGACAGGCGCGGGCAGCGGAATCGGCCGCGCTGTGAGCGTGACACTTGCAAAAGCGGGATTCGCGGTCGCTCTGGCGGGACGGCGGCTCGCCGAACTGGAGAAAACCAGCGCGCTCGCGCCAAGCGCGGCCAAACTCGCGGTGGCTACCGACGTCTGCGACCCCGCTCAGGTCGAGAACCTCTTTTCCAGCACGGTCGAGGCTTTCGGACGGATCGACGTTCTGTTCAACAACGCCGGAGTCGGAGCGCCCGCGGTTCCGTTCGAAGATCTGACCGTCGAACAATGGAACACGGTCGTCGAAACGAACCTTACGGGCTCGTTCCTGTGCGCACAGGCAGCGGTTCGCATTATGAAGGCACAACAACCGCAGGGCGGCCGGATCATCAACAACGGTTCGATCTCAGCTCATTCGCCGCGTCCCGACTCAGCGCCGTACACGGCGACCAAACACGCCATCACCGGTTTAACGAAATCGATTTCCCTGGATGGCCGGAAGTACCGCATCGCCTGCGGCCAGATCGATATCGGGAATGCCGCAACAGAGTTGACCGAGCGCATGACCCAGGGAGTGAAACAGGCGAACGGGACAACGATGGCGGAGCCGCGTATGGACGTACAGCACGTGGCGGATGCAGTGCTCTACCTGGCGCAACTGCCGCTTGAATCCAACGTGCAGTTCATGACCGTCATGGCGACAACGATGCCGTTCATCGGCCGGGGCTGAGGGCCGGAGATCGCTACGAGCGCCGCCGCTTCGATTTCCCGCCCCGCCTTGCCGGTTCGGGCTCGTATAACGAGAACTGAAGCTGTTTTTGAACCGCGTCCACACGGTCGAGAATCACGCGGACGCGGTCGCCGATCGAGAACTCCCGGCGAGTCCGCTCACCGATGATCTTGCGCGTGTTCTCGTGATAAGCGAAGTGCTCTCCGGGAAGCGTGTCGATGGGCAGCAGGCCTTCGATGAACAACGCGTCCAGTTCGACGAACATGCCGAACCGCGTGACGCTAATGATGAGCCCGCTGAACTCCTCGCCCACCCGGTCGATCATGAACTTGGCTTTCTTCCACTCGACAAGTTCGCGCTCGGCCTCCGCCGCCCGCCGTTCCGTATCGGACGACTCGGCTGCAATGCCCCGCAATTCGTTGCTCGTCGAATCGAGGCGGTTTACCATCGAGGTACGTGCCCAGTATGCGGTGGACGATCAGGTCCGGGTAACGCCGGATCGGCGAAGTGAAATGGGTGTAGGTCGGGGCGGCCAGCGCGAAGTGACCTTCGTTCTCCTCGCTGTATCGCGCCTGCTTCAGTGATCGGAGCATAAGATAGCTGAGGATCCGCTCTTCCGGCTTGCCCTCGATCTGGCTGATCAACTTCTGGTAGTTCCGCGACGAGATCACGAAAGCGGGATCGGCCATCGTTAGGTCGTTCCGTAGTTTCCGCCCATCGCGGGTGCGGGTCCGACAGTGCGTATTTCTTTACCGGCATCGCCCCGATCCCGAGCGAATGGCCGAACGTGACAGCGATTTCCTCGAATTCGAGCACACGTTTCGGATCGGGCAACTCGTGAATACGGTAGATCGACGGAATGTCGAGTGACTCGAGCCGCCCGGCAACCGCTTCGTTCGCCGCCAGCATGAACTCTTCGATGATCCGATGGGCGATATTCCGGGGACTCCGGGTTACACCGGTCATCTCCCCGAATTCGTTGAACTCGATGAGCGGCTCCGGAAGATCGAAATCGATGGCTCCGCGCCGCACGCGCTTGCGGTTCAGGATCAGCGCCAGTTCCTGCATCAACCGAAAGCGGCCCACCATGTCCTCGTATTCCCTGGTCAATTCCGCATCGTCCTCGAGGATCCCGTGGACCTTCGTATACGTCATGCGGTGGGCGCTGCGGATGACACCGCGGACGAATTCCTGCGAGACAACGTCGCCGCGATGGTCGATTTCGAGCAGCGCCGACAGCACCAACCGGTCCACGTTCGGTTTCAACGAACAAATATCGGTCGAAAGCTCGACGGGAAGCATGGGCACAGCACGGTCGGGAAAGTAGACGCTGGTGCCCCGCCGTGCAGCCTCCCCGTCGATGGGGCTGCCAGGCCGCACATAGTGGCTCACGTCGGCGATGTGGACGTGCAGCGCGTAATTCCCGTTCTGCAACTTGCCGACCCAAACGGCGTCGTCGAAATCCCGCGCTGTCTCCCCGTCGATAGTCACAATCGGGAAGCTGCGAAAATCGCGCCGTTTGGCGACCTCAGTCTCGGGAATGGCCACTTCGATCGATCGCGCCTGCTCCAGCACATCGGACGGGAATTCGTGCGGGATGTGGTGCTTGCGGATCATGATCTCGACGTCAACGCCGAAGTCGTCGGGGAAGCCGAGCAACTCCACCACGCGCCCAACCGCATTGCTGCCGTCTTCGGGGAAATCGAGGATTTCGACGTTGACGATCATGCCGTCCATATCCTCGACGGCCGATACCTCCAGCGGCTTCACACCAACTCGATCGGGGGTCTGGCGCGCTTCGGGAATTTCCATGCCCTCGACGATCTGCACCCATTGCTGAATGCGTTCGTCGAAAGGCACGACGTAATTGCCGCGTCGGCGCAACCGAAATTCTCCGACCACGGTGGCGTGCGCTCGTCTGAGAATCCGGACGATGTCGCCGTCCGCGCGCCCGTCCTGTTCGATCCGGAGTATGCGGACGATGACCCGATCGCCGTGCATTGCGCGGGAGGCGATGTCTTTCGGGATGAACACGTCGCCCTTGATTCCGGGCACCGGACGGTCGGCGATCAGGAAGGCGTAGCCTTCGGGATGTACCTTGAGCTTTCCGGCCGCGTACTCGTTACTCAGCCGCGTAACGACGTAATGGTCCGATCTCGATTCAATCAATTCGCCGCGTTCGGTCAGGCGGTCGAGAGCTTCCTGAAGGAGACGGCGGTCGTCGCCCCGCGCCTTCAGTTCGCGGACGAGTTGTTTGAAGTTGGCACGGGCGTGTGGGAGGGCGCTGATATGCTGCACGAGCGCGGCATCGCTTAGCACTAATCAATTATAGTTTCAGGCATGGAGTTGAAAGCCATTCGAGTGGATATTCCCGAGAACGGCAACATCATCATCGGGCAAACGCACTTCATCAAGACAGTGGAAGACATCTACGAAACCATCGTGAACACGGTGCCGCAGATGAAGTTCGGCATTGCGTTCAACGAGGCGTCCGGGCCCTGCCTGATACGCTTCGACGGCAACGACGAAGATCTGAAATCCATGGCCGTCCAGAATGCAAAAACGGTCGGGGCGGGACACATGTTCGTCGTGGTGATGCGCGATGGATATCCCATCAACATCCTGAACCGCATCCAGCAGGTCCCCGAGGTTTGCAGCATCTATTGCGCGACCGCGAACCCCATCGAAATCATCGTGGCCGAGACGGAACAGGGGCGCGGCATTCTGGGCGTGGTCGATGGCTCCTCGCCGAAGGGCGTGGAAACCGAAGAGGATGTAAAGAAGCGCCATGGATTCCTGCGTATGATCGGCTACAAGCGCTAGAGATCCGGGCGGTCCGGGTAACCTTCCGAGTTTGGCGTCGTATAAAGAAGGTGCTCGCCAACCTCGCCTCCGACACACGCTACGCGCTGCGGACTTTGGGGCGCAGCCCGGGCTTCGCCCTCATCGCCGTCCTCGCCCTCGCGCTCGGCATCGGCGCCAACACCGCCGTGTTCAGCGCCATTGATGCCGTGCTCCTGCGCCCGCTGCCCTACAAAGATGCCTCGCGCCTGGCCTTCGTGTGGGAAGACCTCACTTACATTGGCTTCCCGAAGAACACGCCGGCTCCCGCCAACTACGTCGATTGGAAGAAGCAGAACCATGTCTTCGAGAACATGGCGGCCCTGCAGAGCCGGGTCTCGAACCTGACCGGCAACGGCGTTGCACCCGAGTTCGTTTCAGGCCGCGCCGTCACACCCGAGTTCTTCCATCTGATGGGTGTTCCCGCGCAGGTCGGCCGCACACTCGACGACCGCGACGACAAGTCCGGTGACAACACTGTGGTCATCAGCTACAGCCTCTGGCAGCGGCGCTACGGCAGCGACCCGTCGATTGTCGGCCGGCGGATCGTTATGAGCGATGAGTCGTTCACCGTCGCCGGCGTTATGCCCCGGGGCTTCCGCTTCCCCACGCGTAAGACCGATTTCTGGGTTCCGGCGAAATTTACCGCCAAACAGTTGGGACGCCGCGGCTCCCATTACCTGAACGTCGTCGCGCGCCTGAAGCCGGGTGTCACGTGGGGGCAGGCCTGCGCCGAAATGGACACCATCGCCCGCCGGCTCCAGAAGGACTACCCGCTGACCAACGAGCGTGTCGGCGCCGTCGTTTCACCCTTTCGTGATGAGATCTCCGGCGGGTCGCGAACCGGATTGATGGTCCTGCTTGGCGGCGCGGCTTTCGTGCTCCTGATCGCCTGCGCCAATGTGGCGAACCTGCTGCTTGCGCGTGCAACGGCGCGCGGGCGCGAACTGGCGGTCCGAACGGCGCTCGGCGCCGGCCGCTGGCGCCTGATCACGCAACTCATTACGGAGAGCGTGCTGTTGTCCTCGATTGGCGGCATCAGTGGAGTGCTGCTCGCCCGGGCCGGTGCCAAGCTGCTCGAGCGTCTCGTACCGGAGCGCCTCGACCGGACCATCGTCATTAACTCTGACGTGCTTCTATTCAGCTTGCTCGTCTCACTGGCGACCGGCATCGTCTTCGGAGTACTACCCGCCCTTCACGCCAGCCGCCTCGATGTCAACGAAGCGCTGAAGCAGGGCGGGCGCGGGAATATCGGCGGGCGGGGTGGATTCTACCGCGACGCGCTGGTGATAGCCGAAGTCGCGATGGCACTGGTACTGCTGGCGGGCGCCGGACTCATGATGAAGACGCTTGCCCAACTCCGCAGCCTGGAACTCGGCTTCCAACCCCAGGGGCTGCTGACCATGCGAACCAACCTGACGGGCCCAAAATACAAAGACCCGCAGAAGCGTTTGCGTTTGAATGAGTCGGTGCTCGCGCAGGTCCGCACCATGCCCGGTGTGAAGAGCGCCGCGTTCGCCTCCGACCTGCCATTTACGGCCGACGGCAACACTAACGGGTTCTGGATCGAAGGCATGCCTCCTCTCAAGCCCGGCGAGATGAACGATGCTCTGTATAGGGACGGTACCGTCGACTACTTGAAGACGCTCGGCGTCCGGCTGCTCGAAGGACGGCTCCCCGATTCGCGCGACACCCAGAACGCGCCTCCGGTCATCGTCATTAACGAGACCCTCGCGCGCAACTTCTTCCCGAACCAGAGCCCGATCGGCAAACGGATGCGCGTGAACGCTCCGGCGTGGCGCACGATCATCGGCGTTATCGCCGATATCCCCGAACGCGGAGCCAAAGCCATGCCGAAGCCCGCTACGTATCTCCCTCTTGAACAGGACCTGGACGGATGGCCGATCGGCAATGAATTGGTCGTCCGCGTCGACGGCGACCCACTGGTGCTTGCGGGTCCCGTGCGCACCGCCATCTGGAACGCCGATCGCGACCTGCCCGTGCTCGAGGTCCAGACGATGGAGGACATTCTCGAACTCGACTACGTCGCCGAGCGCCAGCAGATGCAGTTACTCGCGGTGTTCGCTGCGCTCGCACTCACATCGGCCGGCCTGGGCACCTATGGAGTACTGTCCTACCTGGTGGTTCAGCGCTCACGCGAGATCGGCGTACGTCTGGCGCTGGGCGCGACTACCCTGGATGTGATTCGCGACATTGCGAGCAAAGGTGCTGCACTCACGGGCATCGGACTCGCCGCCGGAACAGTCGCGGCCCTGGCGCTCACACGGGCGATGCGGTCGATGCTCTACGAAGTAGCACCCGCGGACGCCGCCACCTATGCGGTCGTGATCGCGGTGCTGTCTCTCGTCGGAACGTTCGCCTGCGCTGTCCCGGCCTGGCGGGCGGCCCAAGTGGATCCGATGATCGCGCTGCGCGAGGAGTAGCTATTTTTTTTCCATCAGCGCTTTGATTTCGGCAGGCGGATCGAACCGGCCTTTCGGGATCTCCTCGTCCTTGACGCCCATTACGGTGAGTGCAATCTCGTTTCCCATCACCTTTTGCGTCATTTTCTTCGCCATCAGCACTCCTCCGAACCGCTCGTAATCGGAGGCCGTCAGATCCGCCGTAATCTCACCCATCGGCGTCACCACCGTGCGGACCGACTTCACCATCAGACCGGTCTTCTTGCTGAAATACATGGTTTGGGGCTTGCCCTCGCCAAGCGGCGTCAAGGTCACCTTGTAGCAGTCTTCATCGCCCACCTTTTCGGTGCCGCTCGTCTCTGCCTTGTATAGCTTGCGCCAGTACACCAGGCCGTTGAACGTGGCGTCACGAACCGCGTCTGCGTTCTCGGTTCCTTCCTTCAGCCGGGGACCCGTCATCGCGTTGTTCTCCCAGGCCTGCCCGTTGTAAACGCCTTCCTCCAGCTTGCCGATCCCCTCGAGTTCGCCTTCCATGTACACGTTGTTGGAAGTGTCGTTATAACGCGTGAGGGTTCCCTTGATACCGCGGCCCACGATCTCCATCTCGATGGTGACGATGTCGCTTTTGTGCTTGTCGTACGCCGCCTTGCCGCCGGTGACTTCGACGTAGTGGTCCAGAATGGTTTCGGCCGGCGGCAGTTTCTCCTCGTCGGCAGCGAGCCACTGCGGTGCGGCGAACGCGATCGCCATTCCCAGTACAACCGACTGGTAGAAGCGTCTACGGTTCATGCTTTATTGTTTCCCTTCCTTGTCGATCCACTGAACGGCCGCATCCACGGCAGGGTCCTGACCTGCTAATAGTGCTTCGCGCGTAAGCTTCACTTCCTGATCCGGTGTGACTCCCGTGCCCTCGAGCGGTTCGCCACCCTCGGAAGTGTAACTCGCCACGGCATACTGGAACCCGTCGCCGTTCGGCAATTTCTCTATTACCGAAGGTAACGCCGCCCCCGCGGTCCTGGTTCCGAAAACCCGCGCGCGGCCAATGTCCTTCATTCCACCGGCGAAGATCTCCGCCGTCGACGCGGTCAATTCGTCCACCAGGATCGCCAGCGGACCGTCAAAGGTTTCCGCTCGTGGCGTGATCGCAAACTTCAAGTCCGACCCGCCCATCTTCATCGTGCCGAGACGGACATTCTGCTTCTTCACGAACCAGCCCGCCATCCCCATGCTCATCCCCCCGATGCCGCCCGGGTTGCCGCGGAGGTCGATGATCATACCGTTGCACTTCGCGCACGAGGTAACTGCTTCGCCGAACTGGGGTGAGAGCCGCGCGGGGTCGAGAAACAGGTTGAACCGGACGTATCCTGTCTCGCCAATGTGCTTCGAGAAAAACCAGACGCTCTGAGTCGGCAGATAGCCCAGCCGGCTGGGGGTGCCTCGCGGAGCCTTCAATACGAGATCCAATTTGACTGGAGCGTTTGCCGCGTTAAGAAAGGCTGTGGGGATAGCCGCACCGACGTCCCCCTCGAAGCGCGCCTGCACCGCGCGTGTCACCAGCATCCCCTTGATCGTTGTGTCCGGCAACGATCGTTCAAGTTTGTGAAGCAGCGCGTCGATATCCGTGCCCGCTACCTTTTCGACGATCCAGCCCGTACGAATCCCCGCCGCGTAGGCGGGAGCATCCTTCTCCACCGAAACAACGACGGCTCGCCCACCGACAATTCGTAAATCCAGTCCCGCGGAACCACCGCTGCCCTTCTCCGGTTCCTTCGTGTCGAGGCTCTCGTACACGTCGGCGGGGATAATGCCGAAGTGCGTCATCTTGAGGCGGCCGATCATGTCCCGCATCACGGCCCGGGCCTTGTCCATGGTTGCGGCGGCCTCCACTTTGGGCTTCAACTGATCGTGTACCTTTTGCCAGTCCAGCCCGGGCGGCATTGGTTCCCACATGTGGTCTTTAATCGCCTTCCAGGCGTACTCGAACGAGTCGGCATTCAGCTTGCGCTGTTCGGGCGTCAACCCCGCGGCGGCGTACGTCGTGACTACCGACGCCAAGGTTGCGACAATCAGGCGGGTGCACTGCATTCTTGCGTCCAGTATAGCGAGGGAAGCCCAGCTTACGGCCGAAGATGCCATAATACTGCGTGGGATGCCAATACCGGCTCTTGCGATCGCGGAGGCCGGTACTCGACCAATTCGCGTATGCCCTCGGCCTTGGCTTGCGGCCACTCGAACACCGAACGAAACCCGGCCAACGCGTAAACGAGGTATGAGTGCGGCGAGAGTCCTTTCCATTCTCCTGACCATCACTGGATTCGCGTACGCCCAGCCGTTACGGGCTCTGTACGATGCTCATCAGTGGTTCGAATTGAGGGACGCGATCCGACAAACCGACGCCCCGCCGCTTTACTGGGGTGCCACGGAATACGCGTTTAACCGTTTACGGCAGGCTGAACGAGATCTGAGGTGGGTAGCGAAATTCGAGCGCCGGTCCGACGACGCGATGGATGCTTTGGGCATTTTGGCTCACGTCGCACAGATGCAGGGGAATTACCGCCGCGCCCTCTCCGAAATCCGCAAAATTCAGCGGATCGCGCCCGACAATCCCGATCTCGCCCGAACTGCCGCCTTCTTCACCTCACTCGCGGGTCTACCGCGGCAGAAGGTGGAAACACGTGAAGCGAGCTCGCTGCAATACTCGATGCAGTCGGGGAGACTCGTAGTCCCCATCACCGTCAATCGAAGACCGGCAGCCTTCGTTTTCGATACGGGATCGAACTTCTCTGTCATGAGCGAGTCGGAGGCGAAACGGCTCGGGTTGCGGGTCCGTGACGCGGTGTCGCCACCCGGCACGAACACCGCTTCCAAGGACGCGAAACTCAGTATTGCCGTTGCCTCGCGGGTCGCAGCCGGTTCATTCGTCCTGCGCAACGTCGTCTTTCTGGTGGTACGCGACGACCAGCCGCCGTTCTCCGCAATCTCACCGTCCTGGCGAGGTGTCCTGGGGATGCCGGTCGCGATGGCCTTCGAGACGATCCGCTGGACCGCGGCCGGGCGTTTCGAGCTGGGTTTCTACCTCCCCCGCGCAAGTATCAAAGACTCCAATCTGTGCTTTGATGGAGCCGATCCGCTGGTGCGCGCCGACTCCGACGGGACCCCGGTCACCCTTTTTCTGGATACGGGAGTTTCGAAGAGCCGCCTAACGCCCGCCTTCGGTAGGGACTTTCCGGAGGCCGTTCAGGGGCCGGCGAAGTTCGTCTCGACAGCGCACGCAAAAGGAGTCGCCGCCAATCCGGACACGGGGCCTGCTCATGAATTCGCACTTAAACTCGGCGGTCATCTTCATGTTCTGAAATCGCCCGAAATGCTGAAATTATCCGGCAGTGCGGATAAGCCGTTTCACGTCTGGGCCGGCATGGATCTGTTCGAAGGCGCGCGGAGTGTGACCATCGATTTTCGGTCGATGCACATCGCTGTCGAGTAACGTTCTTCGATGAAGATGCACGAGATTGGTGGAGTCTGAGAAACTGAAGATAGTCTTCCGGAACGTCACCCTATGAAACTGCTTTATTCGTCTGTCGCGGCTGCCGTATTGTTCGCAGCCGGTGCATTTGCGGCTGAGACTCCGAAATCCGCATTCGATAAACCCACGTTTGAAGCCTACATACGGCGCCTCGAGTTGCTCCCCGCGAACCTGAAAGTCAATATCGGCGAGCCCAAGCCGACCGCGTTCGATGGGTTTATGGAAATCCCGGTCGAGATCGTCACGCCGCAAGGGGTCGCACCCGTCCGGTATCTCGTTTCGAAAGACGGCAAAACGATCATCAAAGGTAACTTGTATAACATCGCGAAGAATCCGTTCCAACCCGAACTCGACAAATTGAAGACCGATCTTCAACCGAGTTTCGGCACTCCGGGCGCGCCGGTTGTGATGGTGATCTTCAGCGATTTTCAGTGCCCGAACTGCCGCGAGGAAGCGAAGGGACTGCGGGAAAACGTCACGAAAGCATTCCCGGACAAGGTACGTGTGTACTTCAAGGACTTCCCGCTGGAGCAAATTCATCCCTGGGCGAAACCCGCCGCCATCGCCGGACGATGCGTCTTCCGGCAGAAACCGGCCGCTTTCTGGGATTACCACGATTGGATCTACGAGCATCAGCAGGAGATCCTGCCGGATAACCTGAAGACCAAGATCGTCGGTTGGGCCGAGACCAAGAACCTGGACACCGACAAGCTGACGCAGTGCATGGATACCAAAGCTACGGAAGGCGAAGTGGACAAAGAGATTGCCGAAGGACGATCGCTCCAGGTAACCGGGACGCCTACTGTTTTCCTGAACGGGCGTGCGCTGCAGGGCGCCATCCCATGGACGACCATGCAGGAAATTATCAAGCGGGAGCTCGGGTTCCAGGAAACAGCCGCCACAGCCGGAGAGAAGTGCTGCGAGGTGACGATTCCGTCGCTAGTACCCCAAAAGAAGTAATCCATGAGTTCCCGGCGAGCATTGGTTTTTCTACTGGCCTGCGCGCCGGTCGCGCTGACGCAATCGAACCCGCGGCAATCGTCAGCCGCGTCGATCGATAAGCCGGCAATCGAGCGGTATCTGCGCCGGCTGGAACTCTGGCCTCCGCAAGTGCAGATCACGATCGGCGATCCGAAGCCGTTCATCCGCGGCCTCGACCAGTTAGCGGTGCACCTTTCGTCCGGACCTGTGAGCAAGGACGTCACCTACTACATTTCGTCGGATCGGAAGACGCTGCTTCGCGGCAACACGTTCCGTCTTGACCGCGATCCTTTTCAGGCCGAACTCGATCAGTTGAAGCTCGAATATCAGCCGTCGTTCGGGCCCGAAAACGCGCCGTTGACCATGGTGGTGTTCAGCGATTTTGAGTGCCCGCTGTGCCGGGAAGAAGCCAAGGAACTCCGGGAAAAGCTGCCGCTGGAGTTCCCGAAAGATGTTCGCGTCACCTTTGTCGATTTCCCGCTCGAAGCGATCCATCCCTGGGCCAAAGCCGCCGCGCAGGCCGGGCGCTGCGTCTACCGTCAAGGTTCGAACTTTTTTTGGGAGTATCACGACTGGATCTTCGAGCATCAACCTGAAATCAATGCCGGGAACCTGCAAAGCAAAGTGTTGGAGTGGGCCAAAGGCGCCCGATTGGATTCGGCGCAAATCGCCAAGTGTATCGAGACCGGTGCCATGCAGAGCGAAGTGGAAGCGGAACTTGGGCTCGGCCGGCGGCTCGACATCGACTCTACTCCCACCGCGTTCCTGAACGGCCGTAAGCTGGTGGGCCGGATACCTTGGCAGAACCTTTCGCAGATCATTAAACTGGAACTCGAACTGAAGAAGACCACATCAGGCCCAAAATGAGACCACGTCTGTTCGCGGCGGCGCTCGGCGCATCGGCAGTTTTGCTGTGGGGGGCCTCTACGGCCGCTTCGTCATTTGACGCTGGACGATACCTCGCCCACGTGAAGTATCTGGCATCACCCGAGTTGAAAGGCCGCGGTACCGGAACACCCGAACTCGAAAAAGCCGGCCAGTACATCGTCGAGCAGTTCGAACGTTTCGGCCTTCGTCCCCTGGACTCCAAAGGCTACCTGCAAGGCTTTCAGGTGACTACCAACGCGCACCTTGGCCCGGGCAACCGCCTGGTGGAGACGCTGCCGTCGGGAACAAAGACGCTCGAAGCCGGCGGCGATTTCATTCCGTTTAATTTTTCGCTCAACGGCGAAGCGCACGGCGGAATTGTTTTCGCCGGATACGGGATTACCGCCCCGGAGTACAAGTACGACGACTACACGGGTATCGACGCGAAAGACAAATTCGTTCTCATTCTGCGGCACGAACCGCAGGAGGCCGACGAGAAGAGCGCATTCGCCGGGAAGAATTTCACTACGCACGCGCAGTTCGCCAGTAAGGCGACGAATGCAAAACTCCACGGAGCTCGCGGCGTGATTCTGGTAAATGATACTCCGGCACACCCGAAGGACGAGGACCGCTTCGAAAAGCTTCAGAACACCCACGGCGTGGACAACGCCGGCATCTTCTTCGTTCAAGTTCGATTCACCGAAGCGGAGCGGCTTGTACAAAGTGCGGGCAAGGATCTGAAGCAGATCGCCGCTACGATAGATAAGGATATGAAGCCGCAGTCGTTCGCACTGCCGGAGGGCGTAAAGGCGGATGTGCGGATCGACATCGAGCGGGACCTGGCTACCGTGCACAACATCGCCGGGTACCTGCCGGGACGCACCGACGAATACATCGTCATCGGCGCCCACTACGACCACCTCGGTTTGGGCGGATCGAACTCACTAGCGCCGGACCAGACCGGCACGGTGCATCCCGGAGCCGACGACAACGCCTCGGGGACCGCCGGCATGCTCGAACTGGCCCGGTACTTCGGCTCGCAGCCGAAACACGAACGCGGGATCCTGTTTCTGGCCTTCACCGGCGAGGAGTTGGGACTCCTCGGGTCGAATTTCTACACCGGTCATCCGGAACTTCCGCTGAACAAAGCGGTGGCAATGATCAACCTGGACATGATCGGCCGCATGGTGGATTCCAAGGTCCACGTCAGCGGAACAGGCACAGGGACGACACTCGAGCAGTTGTTGAACGAGGTCTCGCCCAAGTACGATTTCAAACTCGTTACCGCCGAGAAAGGCGGCTACGGCCCGAGCGACCACATGTCCTTTACTTTGAAGGGCGTACCTGTTCTTTTTTTCTTTACGGCGCTGCACAAGGATTATCACCGCCCTAGTGACACCTGGGACAAGATCGACGCTCCCGACGCCGTGAAGTTGCTCGGTATGGTTTCGGAAATCGCCACCCGGCTGGCCGATGATCCTGCGCGTCCGCAGTATGTCCGGCTCGCCGAACCCGCTCCGACCGGCGGAGTCGGAGGAGGCGGCGGCTACGGGCCTTACTTCGGCAGCATCCCCGATTTTACGGAAATCCCGAACGGTGTTCGCTTTTCCGATGTTCGCGACGGATCGCCTGCGGCAAAAGCAGGCCTGAAGGCAGGCGATATACTGATTGAGTTTGACGGCAAAAAGATCCAGAATCTGTATGATTTCACGTATGCCCTTCGGGCCAAAAAGCCTGGAGACGAAGTACTGGTGAAGGTACTGAGAGACGGTAAACCATTTGAAGCCAAGGTACTGCTTACACAGCGCAGGTGAACTGGCATACTCGGTACATCGGAGAGCTGAAGACAATGGAATCAGTACTGCTTGATCAGACGACGAAGTCGCTGCCACCGCTTATTTTGCATCCTTTTGCAGATGCGTCCGGTCCGGGGAAACTCGTCGAGAGTTCCCGCGCGAGCCTGATGTTGCAGGGGCTGTTGCCCTCGGGGGACCTGACGGCGGAGCAACTCGAACAGCGGCTACTTGACGGGCGGTACTGCGAAATTCGAATGCTGTTCTACGTGGGGAAGGACCTGCTCCGCTGGACCGAGCAGTGTGCCGAACACATCGAGCGGCATCCTCAACTCGAAGGTTGCGGGTACACATCCCAGAGCTTCATTTCGCTGCTGATTTCGAAAACTCCTGCCAAAATACAGGCGAAGCTCCGCCGCTGGGGTGTCGCCGATTACCGCTCGATCTTTTCGCGAGCGATTGCCCTGAACACGATCTTTGCCGACGTCCCGAGCCGGAGGATTCTTTCGGATCAATTCGTGCGCGACTACTACAAGTACGCGGACCAGATTTTCAACTTCATGATGCAGGGCAGCCGTACGGAACTCGACGAGAGTTTCGATTTCGAACTGTACGCCTCAGGCGAATACTCGCGGATTCTAGAGCGCGAGTGGAACTCCTCTACTCCGGAAGAGTGAACTCTACCTGCCGTTCGTGGTTCAACTGCCGCGAGAAGTTCCGGTCTATCAACGTGAGCGATGCACGATTGGGCGTTCCCTGCGTCGTGATGTAGTTCAGGGTATCGCCCTCCACCCAATAGGCAAGAGCCGGAAGGATCGTGTGATCCTTGAAGGCAATCAGGTAGATGGTCGCCTTGTCTTCTTGAACCGCTGCGGTCTCACCGTTGTTCGCATTCGGTTCCGGCAAGGGATGTACAGGCGCCTGATACCGCCGGATGTTCTCTGATTCCACCGTTGTGTCTGAGTTGTACTGCCGCACAACGGGATTGGCCGTATCCGGGCGGTAGCCCTGGTTGATGATCACGACGGTTGGAGTGGCGGGCTGCTGCTGTTGAACCGGCACTTGAACCGGGACCGGCTCCTGATAGTAACCGGTCTGCGACAGATCGTAGGGATAATATCCCCCACCGACAACCACCGGCACCGGGACGATCACCTGACGCCCGTGTCCGTATCCGCCGTATCCGTTGCGACCGTACCCGCGTGAAAGTCCGCCATAGCCCGGGTACCCGCGCACGGATGCGCCGAGCCTTCCGGCGAAAGTAGGATCGGTGATGGCCCCCGGCAATCTCACATTTGGTGCGTGCCCTACCCCGGGATACAAAATACTCCCGAATCCCGAGGGAGACCCGAACCTGCTGGTCGTCGTGATCCGGGACTGCGCAAAAGCGCTGCCGGCGAGAACAACGGCGGCCAAAAAAACCGTAAGGCGGCGAATCATGCGAGCCCCTTTCTGTAACGAGCTTAACCCCCACTAACCTTCGAGGGCAAGCCCCATATTCCTGGGACGTGCCAAGCAATGGTCACGTTGAAAGAAAATCGGCTCAGACGCGATAAGTGTCTGTGCGCCACTCGGCAACAGCTCGTTTGATCGCGTCGGGCGTCATGTCGTGGTCGGCGGCGCGTTTGGCCAGCGGCACCAACTCAGCATCGCTCGCGAACCGGAGCGCCACGATCTGCAGTGTCTTGAGGCGCGAATCGAGCAACTTGCCGGTCAGCACGAAATGCCGCAGATTCTCTTCCGCGCGAATCGCCCGGTCCTGCGCTTTCAACGCGAAGATCCGCGTGAACAGACCGAGCATCAACACGCCGATCGAAAGCGCCACCAGCAGCGCGGCACTGTACAACCGTTCGTGGTCGCCGATGGATTTGTAGAGATTGACCATTGAACCGATGACCGTCAGAATCAACAGGCCGAACAGTACTCCGTGAAACATCGGCACGTATTGGCGGTGATTGGCGTAGTTCTGTGTAGCCACAGGGCTCTCCTCATGAATGGGATGATTGTAATTCTCGCACGACTATGAACCGAATCACCCGGCGGCATTTTGTAGCACTCAGCGCAGCGGCGTGCAGCGGAGCCACGCCGCGGGAGATAACGCTGCACGATCTGAAGCGAGCGCCCCACCGCGTCGTTCTGGACGATGGGTCGGAATCGAAGACCGTTGTTCTCGATCGACGGTTCGATGGCGAGATCTGCCGCCCATTTCTCCGTAATACCGGCAAAGCTCCGGTGCGCGTTCGCGAAGTGGTGCTGTTCGCCGTGGAGCACCAATTGCCCCCGGATACGCCCCTCTACGGCGAGTCGTTCCAGATGTTGTCGGAAACCGGCGGCACACTGGGCAGCCCGGTCGATCTCGGCTACGCGGAAGAGAAGCACTATCGGATTCCGCAGCCGGAGGGTGTCCGCTCGCTGTTTGGGATGATGATACTGAGTTCGGACCCGAAACATCATGTGCTGTTCGGATTTACCTCCTGCCACAAGTTCGCCGGCCGATTCTATCTGCGACCCGCCTCTATCGAGGTCGTCCTCGATACCGAGTCGTTGACTCTCGACCAGGGCGCCTCCTGGGAACTCGAAGAATTTCTCTTCACGTTAGGCGAGGACCGGAACGTCATGCTCGATTCATTAGCGCGTCGGATCCGCGTGAATCATCCCCGTCTCGACTGGAAGAAGCCTCCCGCAGGCTGGTGCTCGTGGTACTGCTTCGGTCCCCGTGTCACGGCGCAGAACGTCCTCGACAACCTGGACGTGATTGCGCACAAGATCCCGGAACTCAAATACATTCAACTTGATGACGGCTATCAGGCGGCCATGGGCGACTGGCTTGAAACCGGCGCCGCGTTCGGTGGCGATATCCGCAAGGTGCTGTCGGAGATTCGAAATCGCGGATTCGAGCCGGCAATCTGGGTGGCGCCGTTCATCGCCGAACCGGGATCGCGTGTCTTCCGCGACCATCCCGACTGGTTCATACGCGATTCGAATGGGCAGCCGCTCAGTTCCGAAAAGGTGACGTTCCAAGGTTGGAGGCACGGCCCCTGGTACGCACTGGACGGAACAAACCCAATGGCGCAAAAACACCTGGAATCGGTCTTCCGGACTCTTCGCCAGGAATGGGGGTGCACATATTTCAAGCTCGACGCGAACTTTTGGGGGGCGATGCACGGCGGACGGTTCCACGATGCGACCGCTACTCGAATTCAGGCTTACCGCCGCGGCATGGAAGCGATCCTGCGAGGTGCGGGCGATAGCTTCCTTTTGGGCTGCAACCATCCTGTCTGGGCCTCATTCGGCTTGATCCACGGGTCTCGATCGTCGGACGACATCAGCCGGAACTGGGAGAAGTTCAAAAGGGTCGCGCGATTGAATCTCCTGCGAAACTGGCAAAACGGCCAACTCTGGTGGAACGACCCAGATTGCATGGTGCTGACCGGCGATCTTTCGGAGGAAGAATTCCGATTTCATGCGACAGCGACCTTCGCGAGCGGCGGTCTGATGTTATCGGGAGACGACTTGACCAAAATTAGCGCGGAGCGCCTGCAGATGCTCCGCCGGATGGTTCCGCCCACCGGTGTCGCGGCGCGGTTCGAGGACGACTCGTTGAAGGTGGGGTACATCGATTTGCCGGACCGTTCGCTGGTCTGCGTTCTGAACTGGGCCGACGATCCGATTGTGGAGAAGGTCCGGTGGCCGAAACCAGGGACCTTGAGAGAGGTCTGGACCCGTAGCAACGTAAACGCCGCAGGCGGTGGCTTTGAAATACAACTGCCCGCAAGGTCCGGGCGGCTGTTCGAGGCAATGCGATGAACCTCGGCGAGATCGCCGCACTCGTCGATGGGTTCGACGCGCCTGAGGATGGTGCGGCGATGAAAAGCCGCGAATTGATTCTCGGCCTTCTACAGCAAGCCGCCGATCCACTATCCCGGCATCACTTCACTCCCGGTCACATTACCGCCACGGGCCTCGTCCTTGCGCCAAGCGGCGTGCCCTTTTTGTTGGTACACCACGCTCGGCTCGACCGCTGGCTGCTGCCGGGCGGGCACATCGAGCAAAGAGATGTGAGTGCCGCCGGCGCAGCTCAGCGCGAGGTGACGGAAGAGACAGGCGCCGCGCTGGACACCGCATTCGTTCCCGTGCTGATCAGTCTCGACGTGCACGGCATTCCGCCAAAGAGGGACGAACCCTATCACCTGCATCACGATCTCGTCTTCGGGTTTCACGCGTTGCACGAGCAGGTGACCTGCTCGCCCGAATCGCGCGCAGTGGAGTGGTGCGGCCCCGATGATTTCGAACGCTACACTGTCCCTTCAAACGTGCGGCTTGCCTATTCGCGGTTTCGCTGATGCCCAGCCGTACCGGCATCACTGCTGAGTCATGAGCCTTTTATACATCGCGAAGAAACGTTCGAAATCGAGATTCAGCATGACTCGCACTGGAGTCGCGTCCGGCGCGAGCTTTCGATCGAGCGCGACCGTTGCACCGTAGGCCGCTCCGAACCGTGTATCCACGTCCAGATACGACGTTTCCGAATCGCTGACAAAACCGGTGTCGAGCAGCCACCCGGCCGCGAGTTCGTCCCACAAATACCCGGTTGCGTCCGCCTGCTTCAGGAAAAACGGAAAGCCCAGGCCGAAATCCTGGCGGTACCGTTCGCCGATCGGGGTCTTCGCGCTCGCGATCTGATCGAAATGCCGTTTCGTAATCACGGCCTGGTTGCAGATATCGAGCGGGAACATAATCTTCTCCGGGATCTTCGACCGAAGGACGATCTGTGCCGCTTCCGGGTCGAACCAGAAGTTGAACTCCGCGGCTTTCGAGGCGTTCCCGCCGACGTGCACATTTCCGCCCATGAACACGATTCGCTTGATCTGAGACTCGAGATCGGGATAGAGCCGGAGCAACATCGCGATGTTGGTCATCGGACCCAGCGCGAGGATCGTTACCTGACCCGGCTGCTTTCGGATTGTGCCGGCGATGAATTCCAACGCTGCTGCATTGCTCTGCGCGGTCAGTTTTGGCGGACCGGCGAATGCGCCTCGGAAACCGAGGTCCTTCTCCAAGGCGGCGAGGGCCGGCGTGTGAATCAGAGGCATCTGTGCGCCGACATATACCGGTAGTTGCGCGTGCCTGAGCATCGCAACGATTTCGCTGACGTAGCCCTTACTCTCGGCCGCCCACACGTTGCCCGAAACGATGCTGATTCCCGAAATCCGCACCTTTTCCGGGCTCCGCAACAGCATCACGAGCGCGGAGCCGTCGTCGCCGAAATACCCGCAATCGGTGTCGAAGATGACGTTATCCATGGCGCAGCACACGAGTGGCAGCAGCGGGAGCAACAGCGAGCGAACGTTCATAAAAGCATCACTGTACCGCTACTGTCACAACGTTGCTCGACCGCGTGCCGGACGTGACCTGCGCCTGTGCGGTCGCGCTTGGGGCGATTCCAGACGGCACCAGGCAGTTGATCTGATCGAGGCCGCGATAGCCTGGCGCACGGCCCGCATACGACACCGCGCACGGCTGTCCCCCAATGGTGACCGTCGGCTGCAGGTTCGCGTATTGCAGACCATCAAGCAAGGTTGTCGCGCCGAGTCCCGTTAAGAACAACTCCAAGTAGTCGCCGGCGCGCAGCGGGTTCGAAGAGGTCACCAAACCGTCGTTGCGCGAGTTCAGCGCGGCGGCGGCTCCGCTTCCCGTCCCGTCCTGCGTGAAAACCGCAGGGACAGCCGGTTCGAAGAGTACGTTTACGGTATCCGCCCCCGCCGTGTTCTTCACCGTGAGTTTCACCAGGCCCGTGGCATCGTCCGGCAGAACGGCGTTAATCTGTGCCGGCGAGGCGTAGTGGAGCAACAGCGGAGTTCCGCCCACAAGCACCTGCACGTCTGCCAGCATGTTCGGGTAATCCGCGGAGGTCGCCTGGGCCGTTTGGCTGGCGAGCGCATCGCCGTAGATCGACACGAACATGCCAGGCGCGACGCTCAACGGAGTCACACGGCTTGCCGAGGGGTAGACGCGCAGCACGTAGGGGCCGGACTTCACGGCGCCGGCGAAATAGGAACCAGGCGAGAAGTTGAACGTCCGGCTCACGGTGCCTGAGTCAGTGACGGCATCGATAGTAGTGGTGGCCGCCGGGAACAGGTCCGTGTACGCGCGAGCGTTCGAACGCGCATTCAGCGTCTTTGTATCGCTTGCCGATTTCGCGGTGGCCGAGGTGAGATTCAACGGATCGTCCGTGGCACTGTGCGCAGCCACAAGCAGACCGAGATCCTTTGAAAGGAACGGATCGTCTTCGGCCGCAGTTCCCACCGTTTTCCAGTCATCGGTTCCATTCAGGAACGACACCAAGAGACGGCCGTTCGGGTCGGTCCCATTCTGAATCTGAGCGATCGGCAGCGCGTCCGGCTTGCAGAGGCGTATCGTCGTGATCAGCCCGCCGGCAGTCGTATGGCAGTACGGGACGACTCGGGTACGGCCCGGCAAAACCCAACCGATCGAACCGCTCGTCAGCGGAACCACTCCGTCATCGAAGCCGTCAGTGGTCAGCAGACCCGTCCCTTCGTTCCCGAGCACGGCGAGCGCGTCGATGCCCCGCAAATCGTCGGTGCCCTGGTTCCAGGTGCCGAGGTCAAATAGGAACTGGCTGCCGCTCGTCAGCTCCGTTACCTGAATATCCGGCGAAATGAACAAACCGATCGGAGTGCCGAAATGCGGCGTCCCGAGGAAGACGGCTTTGCGGATCCCCACTTTCGCAGGCGGCTGGAATTCGCCGGAACTCGCCTGCTTGCCGCTGAGGTAGCTGCGCAGAATTAAGCCGCCCATACTGTGCGCAACGGCGTCGACCATCGTCACCGGTTGTCCATCTTCATATTTGAGCGCCGCCACAAATTTCCCGAACTCCTCGCCCAGGGCTTCGATCGAGGGCCTGCCTGGATAGTTGCAGTTATCGAAGAATAGCAACACCTCTCCGTTCGTCTGCAACACCTGGTCCGCAGCGCCGAACGTACCTGAAAAGGAAGACGTCGCACAGACGGGCTGATAACCGTTCAGGAAAACGACGGGCGGCTTATCCTTGCGCGGAATCGGAGTGGAGGGCGTCAGAAGTTGCGCCCAGGAAACGACTCCGCATATCAGAACGAGACTGAATCGCCAGTAGCTTGCGCGATGACCCATAGCTTCGTTGATAACACGCTGACCCGGAGCTACGCAGGATTCGCGTGCACCAACTGCTCCGGCCGGCACGGCGGATGCACGCAAATTTCGGCGGATTCGCCCGCGTAGCCGATGGCGGCAATATATTCATCGCCGGGATCAAAGGCAACCAGATTCCATTCCGCTGCCGGAACCGGAAAGGCGTTGCACCGTAGAATCCGTGGGTCCTCCTCAGGCAGGATCGTCACGCGGAAACTGTCGAGAGGGATCGAGAGTCCGCCTCCGACGGCCTTGATGTACGCCTCTTTTCGCGTCCAGCACGTGAAGAAACTCCGCTCAGTGCTGCCCGGCGGCGCCGCGGCGAGATCATTCGACTCCTCCGGCGAAAAGAAGCGATTCGCAAGCTCTTGAAGGTCCGGTACTCGACGCATCTTCTCTACATCGATACCCAGGTACCGAGGCGTGCCCACCGCGCAAACTGCGAGATCGCCCGAATGAGAGAGGTTAAACCGCAAGTCTGCACGAGGCTGGTCGATCTCGGGTTTCCCCTGAGGACCACAAGCAAACCGGATCGCACCGGGAGCGGCGTCTACATACCCGCTCAACAGATGCCGCAAAACGCCATGAGCAACGATGAAGTGCGAACGCAGGTGCGGAAAGCGAAAGCGATCCGCTCGCTCGATCTCGTCGCTGCTGAGCACCTCCTCGAAACGCCGCACCGATGCTGGCGTCGTCTCGAGGAAGTAGCACCACACGTCGATCCAAACATCCGCGGCGCGGACCTTCATATCCGAACTCAGCACGTGTCTACCGCTTCGGCGATGCGGCGCGATCGCGAATCAGCACGACGTCGCTAGTGCTCATGCCGCGCGAGTAGACCAGCCGGCCGTCTGGCGCCCAGGCGAACGAGTAGACGGTGCCCCACGTGAATGTCGTCAGCCGGCGCGGGGGATGCCCGTCGATCGGCTGTACCCAGATGTTCGACACACCGTCGCGGTCGTCGATGTAAGAGATACCGTCCGCTTTGGCTGTCCAATGCAGCGCGGAATCGGGGCGCACGGTAGGCGCGGCATCGAACAATTGAATCGGCCCGGTACCATCAGGTTTGAAGACAGCGATCTTCCACCGAGGCTTCGCCACGTCCGGCGAGTACCAGCACGCGATCTCCCCGTTCTTCGGCGAGACCGCCGGGTGCATCGTCAATTCCGTCGTCATCTGTTCCGCCGAGCCACCAGCTACCGGCACCCGCCAGATGTTGAACATTGCGTTCAACCCGGTGTGGTGGAACAGGACGTACTTGCCGTCCAACGAGAACTGGGGCCAGTTGCTGTCGCGGGTCCCGGAAGTCAACTGAACAGGCGTTGGGTTCTGGCGCTCCATCTTCCAGATGTTCCAGTTGCCGCCCCGGTTGGAGTGAAACGCGATCGTTTGCCCGTCCGGAGAAACTGCCGGCGAATAGCTGCGAACGGAGCTATTCGTGATCTGGTGCTGTCCGCTTCCATCGGCGTTCATCATCCAGATATCGGCTTGCCCGCTGGCATCGCTCGCGTAAATGATCTTGTCATCGCGCGTCCAAGCGAGGTCGAAATACCGTCCACTGCCCGGTGTGATCTGCTCGCCGTGTGCGGGATCGTCCACCCTCAGTACATAGACGTTCGTCAGAGTCTGCACCTGCACCGATACGAGCGACGACTTGTCGGCGCTGATGCCGATCGATTGGTAATCGTTCAGGTCGTTACTAAGGCGCACCGCGTCGCCGCTGCCGAAAGGCGCGTACCAGATTTGTTGGAACGACGAGTCCTTCTCCTGTCCGATTACGACCAGCCCGCTGCGGTCGGCCATCCAGTCGAGCCACCCAACGTATTGCCATCTTGGCGACTTGACGTGTCGCATCGAACCATCGAGCCCGAACACTGCGAGTTCGATGCGGAATCCCTGCCGGTCGGAACCTTCGAGCGCGCTGGCTATCCGAGTATTGTCGGCGGACCATGACGGCGCCGACGTCCAGGTGAACCGATCGGGGTGCTTCTGCGAAGCGATGACTCGTTCGGTTTTGTCGGGTCCGACAACAATCAGTTCGTCGCTGCCCTTTTCTGGGTTCACCCGATAGTAAGCAATCTGCGATCCGTCGGGTGAAACCGAGACCGGCCCGGCCACTCCCGTCATCAGCGTCTCCACTGTTCCCCCCCAATCGGCGCTGCGAACAGCGTGCTCTTTGCGGGTTCGTCCTGCGCGTACGGCACGAAGCTGACATAACGGCCGTTGCGGGTGAACTCCAGCGAGCGCACCTGGCGGTCGAACGGACCAGCGATTCGATAGGCTGCGCTGCCGTTCAGTTCGCGCACCCACACCACCGGCTTGCCGTCCGGCGCCGTCGTGTATGCAACGAACTGTCCATCCGGGGAAACGGTGGCCAATACTGCCGTTCCGTTCGTCGTCAGCTTGGTGATCGCGGGCCGTTGGAACGGTGCAGGTGTGGGCCGGGATGTCCAATACGCCAGTAGCCCCGCGCAGATCAGCAGCGCGGCAATGGCCGCCGCAAACGCGTACATCCGCTTTTGCGACACCCGGCCTATCCCGCGGCGCGCGGCCGTTGATGACTCGGGCCGTGCCGCCGCAATCGCCGGCGCCTCCCCTGGCACCAGCCGCTGAAAACGCGGATCGCTCCGCAACGAATCCCAGTTGGGATCCGTCGCCAGCCACATGATCCACCAGTCGCGATCCTGCCACGAGCGTTCCAGTTGCTCGAGAGCCCGCTCGCGTTGCCCGCACGCGAGATGCAGCAGCGCCAGCGTGCAGCCGGAGACATACATTTCAGCCGCCCGCTTCTCGAGTTCGGCGAGCACCGTCAGCGCCTGGGCCCGCTCGCCGCGCGCTCCCTCGATTTCGGCCACCAACGCCAACGAGAAAATGTCGTTGCGCGTCAACTCCGCCATGCGCTGCGCCGCCTTCTGAGCCAACTCGTATTCGCCCTGGTGACGATGGCTGAGCGCCATCATCCCGTAGAACTCTTTCTCTTCGCCGAGCATTTGAATCGCACGGCGGCAGACGTCGATGGCTTTCGAGAACCGCCGCGCGCTGTAGTAGCACAGTGCCAAATCCGCCGCGTAAATCGTGCGGTTCGGATCGAGCTTCCGGGCTCGTTCCAGGCACGCAATCGCCATCTCCGGCCGCCCCTTGGCAGCGTTGAGCAGCCCGAGCGAATGGTGGGCAGGAGCATAATCCGGATTCAACGCAATTGCCAGTTGGAAGTGATGTCCGGCCGTCGCGGCGTCGCGGTCGTGGGCCCATATTGCAAACCCCAGCGACGCGTGCGCCTCCGCCAACCCGGGGTCGATCTTCAGGGCGGTATGGGCGGATTCCCTGGCAGCGGCAAACGATTCGGCCGGAGGTAGACCACCTCGAATGCCGAGTTGAACGTAGTAATCGGCGACGCCGGCGTGCGCTCGTGCGTATTGCGGATCCTCGGCGATCGCCTGCATGAATGCGATCAACGCTTGAGCGAGCGACTCGTCGGTGTTCTTGCTCCAATGCCAGCGGCCACGCAGATAGGCCTGGTGCGCCTTGGCGCTGGCGGTTCCCGCGCGCGCCAGTTGCTCGCGCTCTTCACCCGTGAGTTGTGGAATGACCGCGCGAGCCACTTGCTCGGAGATCGAGTCTTCGACGCGCAGCAGGTCCTCCACCTGCTCGTCGAAGCTCGCGGCCCAACGGGGCACGCTGGTCCTTACCTCGACCAGTTGAACGGTTACGCGAACCCGTTCGCCGAGTTTTTGGATGCGCCCCTCGAGCACGAACTCGACTCCGAGTTCACGCCCGGCAATGAGCGGATCAGTCGCACCCGCGTACTTCGTCACAGCGCTGGTACTCCGGACGGAAATGCGTCCCACGTTGCTGAGTTTCGTGATCAGCGCGTCGGTGATGCCGAGCCCCAGGTATCCGTCAGATGTACTGTCGGTACCGAGCAGGCGAAACGGCAGCACGGCAATCGAACCCGGCGACGGTTGCGTTACAGTGTCGAAGCGCGTCGGCGCGCTGGCGTAGTTGGGTATCGTGATACCCTCCATCGCGCGCTGGATGTCGGCCGTGAACGACTCCACCGTCTCATAGCGCTCCGACGGGTCCGGCTGTACCGCGCGATGAACGACGTTTCGAAGCTGATACGTTAGGATCCTCGTCGATTCGTCGCAGCCGGAATCGTCGATCGCCAGCGGGTCCTCGCCCGGCGTCGCCAAAGGTCTTCGCCCGGCAACCAATTCGAAAAGGATAATTCCCAGCGCGTAAATGTCGCTCCGTACCGTGGCCGGCTCGCCGCGCATCTGTTCCGGGCTCGCGTAGGCAGGCGTGACGATTCGGAACCCGGCCAGCGTAGTCTCCAGTGACATTTCAGCCGTGTCCGGGTCGAGCAGCTTCGCGATACCGAAATCCAGCAGTTTTGGTGTGCCGTCGTGCTTCACCAGGATGTTGCCGGGCTTCAGATCGCGATGCACGATCATGCGGCGGTGAGCATAGTGCACGGCTGCACACGCTTTCAGAAAGATATCCAGGCGGTCTTTGATCGTAAGGGACCGGGACTCGCAGTACTTCGTGAGAGGCTCGCCTTCGACGAGTTCCATCACAAAATACGGCATGCCCTCCGCGGTGGTGCCGCCGTCGATGAGCCGCGCGATGTTCGGATGTTCGAGATGCGCGAGAATCTGGCGCTCGTGCCGGAATCGCTTCACCAGGAATTCGGCTTCCAGTCCGCCTCGAATCAGTTTGATGGCGACACGCTTCTGAAATTCGTTATCGGCGCGGACGGCGAGATAGACAGCGCCCATACCGCCGCGGCCGATCGTCCGCACCAACTGATAAGCGCCGACCCGCGTTCCGATCAGCGGATCCTCGGCCTCGCCCGGTGGGGCCGACGGACCGTCGAGATCCAGCATCGACTTGACGGACACTACCGGCGATTCCAGAAACTCTCCGGTTTCGTCGTGGGAATCCAGCAGAGACGATACTTCCCTCCGCAATTCCTCGTCCCCCCGGCACTCGCGGTCGAGAAACGCCAGCCGCTCGCCGGCATGGACGCTCAGCGCGGATTCAAACAGGTTTTTGACTTGTTCCCAGCGTTCTGCGGTCACGGACTCAACAGCCTTGCCGAGCAGCTTACAACTGCGCTAAATGGATCACCAAATAGTCTAACAAGGCGAAGTTCGAAAGGCCCGCCGTCAGAACAATGTCTTTGCCGCTTTTTTTCCGCTACACCTTGAGGCTGTGCAGGTACGGGTAACTGGCCTTCATCTCGTCCATGTTCAACTCGACGAAGTAGTTCTTCACACCGCCTGTTTTGGCGGCGGCAAACGTCTTCTTCCAGTCGACCGAGCCCTGCCCCACCGCTACCTGCTTCTTCTCGGCCGGCGACCAGTCCTGAAGATGGAGCGAGATAAAACGGCCAGGGTATTTTGTCAGGTACGTCGCGGCCTCATACCCGAGGCTGATTACCGAAACCTGAAACTGCATCTTTACCAGTTTCGGATCGAACGTGTCCATCAACTTGTCGTATACCAGCACACCGTCGATTTGCTTGAACTCGAAGTTGTGGTTATGGAAGCCGAGCTGCATGCCGGCCTTTTGAACCGCTTCACCGGTCTTGTTCAGGTCCTCGGCAGCCCGCACCCAGTCCGCCATGGAGGCGTCCTGGCGCAAACCGAAGGTCGATAGGACCATCTGCTTCAGCCCCAGTTCTTTGGCAAAAGCGATGCGCCCTGCAAGGTCGTCCTTCAATTCGCGGGATTGGAAATGGCAGCTCTCACAAGTCAAGCCCGCGGATTTGATGCTTGCGCGGAGTTCGGATGCTTTCTTGTCCGCCAGCGGACCGAATCCGGACTTCGCGTACCCCGATGGCGAGCACATCTCGATCGACTTGTAGCCGATGCCTGCGATCTCCCGCAGCGTTCCTTCGAAATCCTTGCCCAGCGCCTCGCGGACAGGATAAACCTGGCAGCCGATCGGCAATCCGAGCGGATTCGCTTCAAGCCGCGACCATGTCGCCGCCGCAACGCCGGCCACCGCACTGCTATTCAAAAATCGCCTTCTCGAAATGGAATGCATGGATTTTCTCCTTACCACTAAACGGCCTTCGGTTCCCAGCCGCTCCGGTATTCGCGCGACAAGTGCTTATTCGCCTCCGGAACATTCGTGATCTTCATGTTCTCGGCATCGTACAGGATTCGTTGCCGGGTGCGAAGCGCCACGGCGTACAGGTTCACCGCCTCAGAGATCGGTCCCGCATTCACGAAGCTGCCCGGTGAGTGCTTGCCGCCCCGGCACCCTTCCATCCACTGCTTCAGACCCGCTGACAGTTCGCCATCTTCACGGCGGCGTCGTGCAGGCGGCTCGGGCACATGCTGTCCCCGCATCCGGCGCTCGGGAATGAGACGGGGTTGTTCCACTCGGAAGCCCGCGAGTATCTTTCCCTTGTCGCCGACGAACATCATCGCCTCGGCCGGAAACTCCTTGTGATCTTCGTCCAGTTCCTCCGGCGTGGGCGGCCGCATCCCGCCGTCGTACCAGATCAGGTCCACGGCCGGCCTCTGTCCGCGAGCCGGATATCGGAACCGCGTCACGCTGGCGGTCGGGAACGAAAAGTCGTTCTTAATGGTGGTGGAAACCGTCTCGCGGAAAGCACAATCGTGGCTCAGCATCGGCTCGATGCTCGTGGGACCCGAGAGTTCAAGCGCGTTGAACACCGTCCACAAACTGTAGTGCCCCATGTCGGCCATCGAACCGCCGCCGAAATCGTACCAGCCGCGGAAGACCATGTTCGTGTAGTTCGGATGATAAGGACGGTCGGCTTCAGGCCCGAGCCACAGGTCCCAATCGAAGCCTTGCGGAACCGCCGGGGTATCGGTGGGAACGGTCGCGTATTGCGGCCAGACAGGGCGGTTCGTCCAATTGTGAACTTCCCGTAGCGTGCCGATCGATCCATCTTTGATCCATGCCATCACCTGGTCCATCGAGCCGTTGCTGTCCCACGGCATGAAGTGCGTCGAAACACCGGTTTCACGCGCCGTGTCGATCACCAGCTTGGCCTCTTTCAGCCGGTTCGCAATCGGCTTGTGCATGATGGCATGCTTGCCTTTGCGCATCGCGGCAATGCTGATGACGCCGTGCAGATGATCGGGCGTCATAATTTTTACCGCGCTCAGGTCTTTCTCTTTCTCCAGTAACTCCCGAAAATCCGCGTAAGACGAACACCCTTTGTATTTGCCCGCGGCTCGTTCCCTCGCATAATAGGTGTTGACGATGTCCTGCGCGACGTCGCGGCCTCCGGGAATCTCACCGGGGCTCCAGGTATTCCAGTCGGATTTTCCGAGCGTCTGGCGAATGCTATTGAGAATCCCTTCCTTCGACCAATCGCGATATCCGACCGCATACTTGTTCGGGTCGCAGACTGCAACAATCTGAATGTCCTGGACGGGAAGCAGCGGCAGCATTTCCCGCAGCCCTTGAGTGCCGGTGCCGATGTAGGCGAGCGTGATCTTATCGCTGGGAGCAACCACGCCAGGTCCTCCCAACACATGCCTTGGAACGATGGTGAACGCAGCAGCCGTGGTCGCTGCGGTCCCGAGGAACTTGCGGCGGTTCTGATCAGTTGACATTGATTCTCCTCGCGCCGGTGCGCCGTCACCATGGAGATAGCGGTCACCGCGAGCAATCATACTCAAGAAACCGCGACGAGCGCAAATTGGCGGATTGGATATTTCGTTCTCTTGCCCGCTGCCGCAAGCTCCGGAGTCCGTGCGTGTCCATGCTGCAACTCCCTACAATCGCGCGATTGCGGCGCTACGAAGAGCACGCCCTGGGTGTATAGTGACTGTCGGATTTCAGGAAAATCGGTCTCGAAAAAACCGCAGGGAGGAAAGAGACAACTCACATGCCGTTCTTGCGACGCTTCATGCTTCTTTGCACCATCATTGCCGGTTATGGAACCGCACAGGCCAGTACCGGTCTCTTATTTCAGAAGCCGAGTATTAGCCGGACGTACATTGTTTTCAGTTATGCCGGCGATCTCTGGATCGTCGCCCGCGACGGGGGAGATGCACGGCGGTTGACGGTCGGACCCGGGGCCGAAACCGACCCCGTGTTTTCGCCCGACGGCACCTCGATCGCCTTCACGGGTGAGTACGACGGCAACCGCGACGTCTATGTCGTCGCCACGTCCGGCGGTTTGCCCCGAAGGCTCACTTATCATCCCGGCGACGACGAAGTTGTGGGTTGGACCCGCGACGGCCAGCGCGTGCTTTTCCGGTGGCCGCGAAACAGTTACTCCTTCGGATTCCGCCGTCTTTTCACGGTGCCTCTGACCGGAGGCATGCCCGCCGAGGTTCCACTCCCTGCCGCTGAGGAAGGCTCGTACTCGCAGGATGGATCCCACCTCGCGTACGTTCCCAACCTTCAGTGGCAACGCGCCTGGAAGCGTTATCGCGGAGGCCAGACGAAGCCTATTTGGATTGTCAACCTTGAGGACTCTAACGTCGACGATCGAATTCCGAGGAACAACTCCAACGACTTCAATCCCATTTGGGTTGGGAATACCATCTATTTTCTCTCGGACCGCGAAGGCCGCGTTGCGTTGTTCGCGTACAACACGAGCGCGCGCCAGGTGAAGCGCGTGGCAGGCGGAGACAACTTCGATCTCAAGTCCGCGCAAGCCGGCCCCGATGCGATTGTGTTTGAGGAGTTCGGAAGCATTCACGTCCTGAACACGAAGACCGGTGTTGCGAAGAAGGTGAACATCAACATCGCGGCCGACCTGCTGGAGGTACGGGCGCATTTCCAAAAGATCGACCCGAAGCGCATCCAGTTCACGGGGATCTCGCCGACCGGCGTTCGCGCCCTGTTCGGCGTTCGCGGAGAGATTCTTACGGTTCCCGGGGAGAAGGGCGATATTCGCAACCTGACCAACACCACCGATGCGGTCGAACGCGACCCGTCCTGGTCGCCGGACGGCCAGTCGATCGCCTATTTCTCTGACGAATCCGGCGAATATGCTCTCCACTGGCGCGCCCAGAGCGGCACAGGCGAGGTGCACAAGATCGATCTTGGGCCGCCGCCCTCGTTCTTCTACTCTCCCACGTGGTCTCCCGACAGCAAAAAGATCGTCTACACCGACAAGAGATTGAACGTCTGGTATGTAGATCTCGCGAAGAAGACGCCCGTCCGCATCAACACCGATACCTATGCCGGGCCGTTCAATATCGACACCGCGTGGTCACCCGATAGTAAGTGGCTGGCCTATACCAAACAATTGCGCAATCACCTGCACGCGATCTTTGTCTATTCGCTTGAGGACGGGAAGTCCCACCAGATCACCGACGGCATGAGCGACGCCAGGTTCCCCTGCTTCGACAAGGACGGCAAGTATCTGTATCTGACCGCGAGTACCGATGCCGCTCTCTCCATCGGCTGGCTGGATATGTCCAGCCTCAGCCACCCAGTGACGCGAAGCGTCTACGCCGTGGTTCTCAAGAAGGGCGAGCCTTCGCCGATGGTGCCGGAAAGCGACGAGGAGAAGCCCTCCGACAAAGAAAAGGATAAAGACAAGGATAAGAAGGACGAGAAACCCGTCGCCGTCACGATTGACCTGGAGAATATCAGCCAGCGCATCGTAGCGTTACCGATCCCGCCGCGAAATTACTCCACGATGCGAGCGGGCAAGGCCGGCGTATTGTTCCTGGTCAGCGGCCCGTCTGTCGATCCGATCGATTTCGATCCGAACGGCCCGGCGCTTACCCTGTACTCATTCGACTTGAAGACACGCAAGATCGAGCAGATCCTCGACGGTATCAACTCGTTCGATCTGTCGTTCAACGGTGAAAAGATGCTGTACCGGCGCCAGCAACAGTGGACAATCGCCGACGCCGGCAAACCGGCCGCCAATCCTCCAAAACCCGGTGAAGGCGGCCCGTTGAAACTCGAATCGTTACAGGTTTACACCGAGCCGCGCAAAGAATGGAATCACATGTACTACCAGGTCTGGCGCGGCGAGCGCGATTTTTTGTATGATCCCGGTCTGCACGGGCTGAACCTGAAGGCTATCGAGACCAAGTACGCGCCGTACGTCGAAAGTGTCAGCAGCCGCGACGATCTGAATTATCTATTTGAGGAGATGCTCGGGGAGATCACCGTCGGCCATATGTTCGTCGGTGGAGGAGATAAACCAGAGAGCCCGAAATTCAAAGTAGGCCTTCTGGGTGCCGACTACCAGATCGACAATGGCCGTTACCGGTTTGCAAGAGTCTACAACGGCGAAAGTTGGAATCCGAAGCTGCGAGCGCCGTTGACACAACCGGGTGTGGACGTTCACCCGGGCGAATATCTGCTTGCGGTGCGCGGCCGCGACGTGCGTGCCGCCGATAACGTTTTCAGCTTCTTCGAGGAGACCGCCGGAAAGACTGTCATCCTGCGAGTCGGGCCAACTGCGGACGGAGCGAACTCGCGCGAGGTAACCGTGGTTCCCGTTGAAGGCGAGACGGACCTGCGGAATCTCGCGTGGATTGAAGATAACCGGCGAAGAGTCGATCAGATGAGCAACGGACGCGTCGCGTACGTCTATCTTCCCGACACCTACTCGGGCGGCTACACGAATTTCAATCGCTACTTCTTCGCACAGGTCGGCAAGGACGCCGTCATCATCGATGAACGCTTCAACGGCGGCGGCGATATCGCGGATTACGTCATCGATTACCTGCGGCGCCCGCTGCTGAGCTACTGGACGATGCGCGAGGGCAGCGACATCACGACACCCATCGAAGGCATTTTCGGGCCGAAGGTGATGATCACGAACGAAATGGCCGGTTCCGGCGGTGACGCCATGCCGTGGCTATTCCGCAAGGCAGGCATCGGTCCTTTAATAGGAAAGCGGACCTGGGGAGGGCTGGTTGGACACTACACCAATCCAGGAGACTTGCTGGACCAGGGCTTCACCGGCACGCCCAACCTGGCGTTCTACACAACGGACGCCAAGTGGGAAATCGAGAATCACGGCGTAGCGCCGGATTACGAAGTGGATCTCGACCCGAAAGCCTGGCGCAAAGGCACCGACGCTCAACTGGAGAAGGCCATACAGGTTGTGATGGAGTTGCTGGCGAAGAGTCCTTCCCCGGCTCCGAAGCGGCCCGCCTATCCCAACTACCACACCGCCGGGCAGTAAGCCCGAGGCGGCTTAGGCTTCGACTGACGTTTGACAACGGCGCGCAACAGGCGCAGTATAGGTGGAGTGTCTACGGTAGACAATCTATCTGACCGGCTCGATCTGCTGCAAGGGACGCTGGAAGTACTCATCCTGCGAAGCCTTCAGATCGGGCCGAACCACGCCTACGGAATCGCGCAATTTCTGCGACACCAATCTGAGGAGGAATTCGTGGTCGATAACGGGTCCCTCTACCCCGCCCTCCAACGGTTGCTGCAGAAGGGGTGGGTGGCCGCACAGTGGAAAGCGTCTCCGAACGGGCGTCGCGCCCGATATTACCGCCTGACACCGGCAGGCCGGAAGCAGTTGGTTGCCGCGGCCTCTAAGTGGCAACGATTCGTCGAAGCAATGCATCGCGTTCTGGCTCCCGAGGGCTGAGGAGATGCGGGTACTCTGGTCGAAAATCCGGACGATCTTCGGCCGAGCTCGGGCGCTCGACCGCGAGCTCGAACAGGAAATTGAGGCTCATCTCCAGTTCGAGGCGGATGAGATACTCGCCGGCGGCGCCGACCCGCGCGACGCGCGACTCGCGGCTCGGCGCAACTTTGGAAATGCCACCCTCATCCGTGAGTCTGCCCGGCGCGCTTGGCGAATCCCGTTGCTCGACATCCTGACGCAGGATCTTCGTTATGCGGTCCGCACACCGGCGAAGAGCCCGGGTTTCGCCTTCATCTCGATACTCTCGCTCGCCATCGGCATCGGAGCCAACACCAGTATCTTCAGCGTCATCGATGCTCTCCTGCTGCGTATGCTGCCGGTCCGCGCACCCGAGCAACTCGTCCGCGTCGTCAACCCGAATCTCCCAGAATTCGGCTTTCCGTACCGACAGTACGAGCGTCTTCGAACGGCTCGCGGTCCCTTCATCGCGGTCGCCGGCGCATATACGACCAAGCGCGCCAATGTCTTTGTCAACGGTTCGGGAGGTGGCGTCGAGCCCGCGCCGCTCGCCTTTGCGATGGTGTCGGGCAGCTACTTCCCGCTGCTCGGAATCGATGCACTCGTGGGAAGAACCATCGGACCGGACGATGATTCGGCTGAACGTCAACAACCCGTCGCTTTTATCGGCTATGCCTACTGGAAGCGGAGGTTCTCACTCGCACCGGACGGCCGCGGCACTCGCCGGGTTCCTCCCGGCATTGCGGGCAGGGCGCATCGACCCGGTTGCCGCGTTGCGATCCGAGTAGATTCGTAACGCCTGAAATCCCTTTTTATTTACCAGGTATTCGGGTATTCTCTAGGGTGGGAATTGCGGATTAAGTTGGTCGTTTATGACTAGCACACAATCTGCCTTGGCACCCGCGTCTTGGGAAAGCGTCGAAGGCTCACCCGCGCCGCTCGGCATCAAATACATCAGCGAAGAGCACGCGTACAACTTCGCGCTGTATTCGAAACATGCAACCGGAGTGACGCTCCTGCTGTATTCCTGCAATGATACTGTCACTCCGCTGGATTCTTACACCTTTCAGTTCCCTCAAAATCGAACCGGCCGTGTATGGCATTGCCGCCTGCCCGCCGAACGCGTAAAGCAGGCCCACTACTACGCCTACCAGGTCGAAGGTCCGTTCGACCTGCAGGAAGGCCACCGGTTCGACAAAGACAAAATCCTGATCGATCCTTATGCCCGGGCGGTCCACTTCACGCCGGAGCACAGCCGGGTGGCCGCGACACTGCATGGTTCGAACGCGGGCAAAGCGCCACTGGGCGTCATCACCGCCGAACTGGCACCGTTCGATTGGTCCGGCGATTCGAGACCGCGCCACACGCACGATGCCGTCATTTACGAAATGCACGTGAAGGGCTTTACTGCGCGCGGGAATTCCGACATTTCTGAGTCGAACCGCGGAACCTTTGCAGGCATTATCGACAAGATACCCCACCTCAAAGAACTCGGCGTCACCATTGTCGAACTGCTGCCCGTGTACCAGTTCGATCCGGCAGAGGGGAACTATTGGGGTTACATGCCCCTCAACTTCTTCTCGCCGCATCACGGCTACGCGGCCGACAGATTACCCGGCGGACAGATCACGGAATTTCGGAATATGGTGAAGGCGCTGCACACCGCCGGCATCGAGGTAGTGCTCGACGTGGTGTACAACCACACCACGGAAGGCAATGAAGCCGGACCGAACTATTGCTTCCGCGGCATCGACAACACTTCGTACTACTTACTCGACACGGACCGGGCCATCTATCGAAATGATGCAGGAACCGGCAACGTGTTGCATTGCGCCAACCGCTACGTCCGCAAGATGATCGTCGACAGCATGCGGTTCTGGGTGGAGGAGATGCATGTTGACGGCTTCCGGTTCGACTTGGCATCCATATTTACTCGCAACAGCGACGGATCCATTAACCTCGACGATCCGCCGGTAATCGACGAAATCAATTCCGATCCCACATTCGAGAACGTCCGTCTGATTGCAGAGGCGTGGGACTTGGCCACTTACCAACTGGGCCGCAGCTTCCCCGGATTTACTTGGTTACAGTGGAACGGCAAATTCCGCGACGAGATCCGGCAGTTCGTGAAGAGCGATTACGGTAAGGTCGGATCGCTCATGCAACGCATTTACGGCAGCGACGATCTGTTTCCGCCCACCGTGGAATTGGCTTATCGCCCATTCCAGAGCGTCAACTATATCTGCTCGCACGACGGATTCAACCTCCGGGATTTGGTCTCGTATAACAGCAAGCACAACGAAGCCAACGGGCAGAACAGTCAGGACGGCAGCAACGACAATTACAGTTGGAACTGCGGGGCGGAAGGAGATGACGGAGCCTCAGCGGATGTGCTGGCGTTGCGTAAGCGGCAGGTGAAGAATTTCTGCGCGATGCTGATGCTGGCCAACGGCACGCCGATGTTTTGTATGGGCGATGAGTTCATGAATACTCAGCGCGGCAACAACAACCCATTCAACCAGGACAATGAAACCACTTGGCTCGACTGGAGTCTGAAGTCGCAAAATGCCGACGTGTTCCGATTCTTCCAGAAGATGATCGCATTCCGGAAGGCGCATCCGTCGCTCGCGCGGAGTACCTACTGGAACGGCGATATCGAGTGGTACGGTGTGTCCGGTGCGACCGACCTCAGCTACAGTTCGCACACCCTTGCCTTCTTCGTTCGCGGCGGACCGGTCGGGGATCAGGATATCTACGTGATGATCAATGCCTACTGGGAGCCACTGACTTTCACGATTTTGGCCCCGCCAACCTGGCGGCGCCTGGTCGACACGTCGCTGCCAACTCCGGATGACATCGGGGACGGCGTTCTGCTCGATGATACGCAGTACTCCGTCGGTCCACGGTCCGTCGTCGTGCTCGTGAAGGAGTAACTATTCGAGGAATCTCTCGTTCAGCGCCGCTATGTCGCACCCGGTGCCGCGAACGAACTCCATCAGCCTGCGCTCGCGGTCGCGGATATTCTCCACCGCGCGCATCAGCGAATTGGAATCGCACTCGGGGACCGATACAAGGCCGTTTTCGTCCCCGTGCAACACGTCCCCTGGCTTCACCACGAAGCCGCCAATCTGAACGGGCACGTTCACGCGCACGATGTGAAAATAAGCGTGGCTCGCAACCGTGCCCCGGGCGAAATAATGCATCCCCATCGACCGCACTTCGGGGATGTCGCGAACGCCGCAATCGCTCACCACGCCGATTGCTCCCAGCCGCGTGAATATCGTCGCCATCACTTCGCCGCAATGCGCGGCAAACTCGGGCGCGCCGCCGATCTCCTGCATCACGACCACCGCGGGTTTCGGCGAAGCATCCACGGCCGCGAACAGGTCGCAAAAAATCGACTTGTCCAGCGGGGTCATGCGTGTCACCGTCTCTACCTGGGCGGTGACGGCATAGCCGCACATGCGGCCGAACTCGGGGAACAGGCACCGGATTCCCACCGGCGCGAAGCCTTCCGATCGCGGACGGACGTTCAATTCCTCGATTGCGTTCGATAGCGTCGGCGAATCGACTGTCTCGAGATACTCAATCATGTTCATGTCAGTTTCATTCTTCCGTGGTGATAGCGCGGCTCGATCGAGCAACGCTCAGTACAGCGCCCGCTTCTGCTGTGGAACCGCGGCGATTCCCATCGGCTTCAGAATCTGCTCTGCCCCGAGCCGCATCAGTCCCAGTTCCGTCATGCACTGGAACAACTGAAATCCCTGCTCTCTGAATTTCGAAATTTGATCGGCGTTCGAGGCCGGCCGCCCCAGGAACTTCCCATGGCGCTTGGCGGCCGAAACGATCTTGCCGATGGCCTCCTCCAGTGCCGGTTCGTTTTGGCGTCCGCGCAAGCCGAGCGAAAACGACAGATCGCTGGTGCCGATGAACAGCACGTCGATCCCCGGAGTCGCTGCAATCTCATCGATCTGCTCCACCGCGCACGCCTGCTCGATAACGATCATCACCATTACGTTCGTATCGGCAGAGTCATAGTAACTGCCGGACCCCGGCCAGCACGTCATCGCGAGTCCGGCACCGGAACCTCGTTGCCCCAACGGTGGATACCTGCAGGCCGTCGCGGCGCGCGCGGCGAGTTCGGGCGTAGACGTGAACGGAAAGATGACGCCGCTCACGCCTTGATCCATCACGCGCTTCGCTGTCCATAGCTCGATCGTCGGAACACGCGCAAAAACCATAGCAGGAAGGCCGCGCGTTGCGAGCACCATGCCCCGAAGCGTCTCGAGCGTAATCGGAGAGTGCTCCATCTCGACCCACAGGAAATCGAATCCCAGCGTCGCGGCAAGCGCGGCGGTGTCCAGGCTGTTGGTGGTCAGCGTCACTGCAAGAACAGTTTCGCCGCGCTCGAGCTTAGCGCGAACCGGATTGCACCACTCCAGAGCTTCCGCCATCTTTACTGTGCCTCCGGCGAACGAATCAGCCAGACCTCAGCGACCTGGCAACCGCGGCCCGCCCCGCCCAGGCCCTGCGGGCGCGTCCACTCGAGCGTCAGTGTTCCGCTCTCTGTCGCGGATTGCGGGATATCGAATTCCAGCGGCACGGGCGGCATCGGCTTCTCACGATATCCGTGGATCTCGGTGCTGCCGTTCGCAACCAGCCGTATCGGAGTCCGCGGCTGCTCGCCGGCATAGACGATCCGGATTTTGTAGTGTGCGTTCCGGTCCAGTCCCATGTAGCGCATCCGCAGAGGCGCATCGAACATCGACTCCGCTTGGTTGAACCACGACATCCGCCATCCTTCATCGGGATAGCGTGCGCCGAACCCCATCAGTGCCGAACTCCGGAACTCGGGATCCTTTTCGAAACCCTCGCCGAGTACGAGATGCGGCTGCTGCGCCATATTCCCGAGGTCGTCGTAAAAGCCTCCCGGGCCGGGGTTCGTCCAGTTCAGTATCTGATCGATCCGAGCGAGGCGATCGCTCTCCGAAGTAATCGCGCGGATCTCGGCGAAGCGATCCTTCAGCCACACACGATCGTTCAATCCCAGATCGATTCCGTCGAGATTAGCGCCACGCCGCAGCGCGATCGCGCGATATCGGGCAACGCTCAGTTGCATGTGGATGCTGTTGAACAGGCCCTCCGCCAATTCGAAGACGCGCGCACGCAACTCGCGCGTTCTTTCCGTCCTCATATCCTCATCGAGCACATTCTCCGCCTTGGACATGGCAATGAGCGAACCGGTTCGACGGGCCTTGCCCAACTCTCCCATCGCACGCTCTTCTTGCTCCGTCTCCGCCAGCAGACGACTCCTGACGAAAGCGTCGTAGTTCGCCCGATACATCGCCTGCTGGAAGCGCCAGTTGAGCCTCATTTGCGGCGTCGCGTTCCGCTCTAGTTCCGTCAATTGCTCGATTGTCGTATCCACGCCTGAGTTCGAGATCAGCGGACCATGCCAATCCCGCTCCAGTGCCAGCAGACCTTGCGCGAAAGAGTCCGCGATGCTGCCCCCAATGAAGAACCGGCTGTAATCGGTGACGATCGACGTGACGTCAGCGTCCGGATTCCAGCCAAGGCTGCTCCAGACGAACTTGTTGACATCGTCGTTGCAGCCCTCCGAATAGGTGACGAATCCAATGGTGTACGGACGCGTGATGCGGAAAATGCCGGCTTCGCCCATTGGACGCGGGTTGATTCCCTCGCGCCCTTCCGTCAGCGCGAAAGCCGCATCCCAATCCTGCACGGGATACTGCGCATAAATGCTGTGGGTAATGTCGGGGTACAGGCGAATAGGATAGCGTTTCGGAATTCGTTCGCGCGTTTCGGGGAGCGTTAAGCGGTTCTGGGGACCGAACACAATACCGCTCAGCCATTTTGGCTCGGTCTTCATGATCCCCAGCCATTCCTCCGTCCAGGCCTGGTTGAAGCCTTGCGGCGACATCCACAACTGCGCTTTCGGATGATACTTGTGCAGATTTTCGGTCTGCTTCTCCAGCAGCGCCATCATGTATTTCGGCTGTGTGTGTCCGGGGTCGCCGCCGGGAACGAAGACCGCGTCGATCCTGGGAAGTTGCTTGAACACCTCCCCCCATTCCTTCAGCGCCGCTTCGACCGTCGCCGGATCCGAATAGTCGCGGTCCATTGCCGGGTACCAGACGGAAACATCGAGGTCGTACTCGTTTGCTATGCGCGACATCTCGACCATCATTTCCATCTTCGGCAGCGGGAAATGGGGACTGTCGTCAGCATCGTCCGAACGCGGCGGAATCAATTCGATGGTATTCGTGCCAAAGATGGCCAGCTCTCGAATGTACTGTTCCCACATCGGCACCGACCACGCATCGTAGGCATTGGTCTTGGGGCGGTATCCGAGTTGGTGTCCTCGAACCGGGAGCTTCGGAGCGCTGCTCACGTTCAGGTCCCCTGGCAACTCGAGTGTCTGCCTCGCCATCCTGAGCTGCCGGAGCAGATATCCCGTTCCGAACACGACTCCCCGGTTATCGTTCCCGCCGACTACAACGGTTCCGGACGCCAGGGACTTTACCGTGAAACCCTCAGCCGCACCCTGCTTCAGATCGGCTGAGGGAGCCAGCCCGCGCAGTTGATCTACACGCGCCAATACGAACGCCGCACTCTGTGCAGCAGTACCCTGCGTGACCGGCAACCGGAGTTGCGTTCGCTTCTCAATTTCCTCGGCCAGCATCTGCGCCGATTTCTTCTCGGGCATGGATGCTGCGGAAGGAATCACGATCACGGCGTGACGGAGGTCGAGATTCGCGCCATAGGAACTGATCGCCAGGATGGTGGCACAAAACGACAGTGCCGGGGTTCGGAGAAGCATGTTCAAGATTGTATTACGCGAGCCGCTGATCGCTCGACCATCGCTCGCCGCAGCGCACGACGTCGTGAGGCTGACCGGCCGCCGTTGCTGCCGCCACGAACTCGCCGGGATCGGCGGTGTTAAACGTAAACATCTCGTAATGACAAGGGATCACCTTTCGTGCGCCGATTTGCCGGCCCAATTCCGCCGCTTCACGCCCATTCAGATTTCCGGCAACGCGGCGCTCCGGCGCTCGTCCGTTGATCGGCAACAAGGCGACGTCGATAGGGAACTCCCGAAGCCGCTCGGCCATTCCGTCGTACAGAACGGTATCTCCGCTGTGGTAAATGTTCCACTTGCCGAACCGCACGACATACCCGTGATACTCGGGCGTAACCTCCTCATGCGCCGCGGGAACCGCAAAAATACAGAACGAACCCAAATTCACCGATTCGCCCACCTCCAGGCCGACGAACCAGCCCGGATCGCAACCGACGCGCTGCGCCGCAAAGGCCCGGTTGGCAGTGGGAACCACCATTTTCATCCGCGGGTTCGCTTGCATCAGCGGCATTAGCGTTCCTGCGTCCAGGTGATCAGTGTGGTTGTGGCTCGAAGTGACGACGTCGATAAAATCGAGCCGCGCCGGATCCACCACCAGTTCCGTCATCCGGATATGCGGTTTGTCGGTATCGGCGTACTTCTTCGTGAGCGTATCCGAAAGGTACGGGTCCAACAGCAGATGCTCGCCGTCGTACTGGACGAGAAACCCGCTCTGCCCGAGCCACCACAACCGGAACCCGCCGTCCTTTCGATTGGCTGCACGAACGTCATCGAGAAAGGCATCGTCCTTGAGTACCGGCCGCGTCATGCGATGCCCTGTTCCCGCCGGACAATCTCAACGCCCTCCACCATCGCCTTCAATTTGCGTTTCGCGGCCCACCGCGCCGTTTGACTGAGTCCGCAATCGGGGGCGAATGACAGACGCTCGACCGGCGCATGTTCCAGACACAAGCGAACGCGCGAGGCGACATCCGCGGCCGTCTCGATGTAGTAACTCTTGACATCGATAATGCCAACGGAAACATCCCGGCGCTCGGCGATCGCGGCGATCACGTCGAGTTCGGCGAATTCGCGGCTTGCCATTTCGAGGTGAATCTCGTCGGCATTGAGTTCGAGAAATGCCGGGAACATTGGCGCGTAACGGCGAGGACCGACGGCGCGGGCCCTGTAGTTTCCGAAGCAAAGGTGAGTCGACAAACGGCACTTCGACACAATCGCGGAAGACGTCCGGTTGAAAATGCTGACGAATTCGCCGGGATCCTCGCGGTAGGCGTAGCAACTCATCGATGGCTCGTCGATGCAAATCTCGGAACACCCGGCGTCGACCAGCGACTCCAATTCGCTCCTCACGATCGGTAGCAGGGCTTCGGCGATGGCCCATCGATCGGGATAATCGGCGTTGGGCTCGAGCCGCCCCGATAGCGTGTACGGCCCGGGAACGCTCATCTTCAGTGCCTGGCCGCATCCTCCCGCCACGCGCTGCAAGCGCCGGAACTCCTCCACCGAACCAAGTCCGCGCGGCGCCGAGATGACACCTGTGATGGCGTGCTTTCCACGTTGATCGTGGGCAGGCGGGCCAAACCTGCGAGGCGAAGACGCCTCTGCCGAAATACCCTCGAGAAAACCGTAAAACGACAGGTTGAAATCGAGACGGGTCTGCTCGCCGTCGGTGATCACATCCAGCCCGGCGGCGAGTTGGTCGTGTACCACGGCCGTCACCGCGTCCTCGAGCATCTCGTCGAGGTCGGCCTTGCCGAATTGATCGAGGTGGAGCGTGGCGAACTCGAGCCATCCCGGGAAAGGGTAGCTTCCGATAACTGTCGTGCGCAGCGGGTGTGGTTGCATATCGTTAGGAAACCGTCCAGCCTCCGTCCACGGTCAACACCTCGCCCGTGATATGCCGCGAAGCGTCCGTCAGCAGGAAAAGCGCCGCCTCAGCCACATCCGCAGCGTCGAGCATTCCGTTGCTCAGCGGCTGCTTTTGCGCGATGAACCGCAGAATGGTCTCGTCCTTCTGCGCACGCAAACTCATCGGCGTACTAACCAGGCCCGGTGCGATGGCGTTCACGCGTATTCCATGCTCGGCGTAGTAAGCGGCCATCGATCGTGTGAGCGAGACAATCGCGCCCTTGCTGGCGGCGTATGCATGCGTGGCGAAGTGACGAGGCTCCGGCGATGCGGCAATCACGCTGGTCATATTCAGGATCGCGCCCCGGTGGCGGGTTTCCAGCCAGTGGCGCAGTACGGCGCGCGACATCAGAAACATCGTGCGGACGTTCGAACTCAGCGTGATATCCCATCCCTCGGCGGTGCAGTCGTGAACCGGCCCGTCGCCGAACTTTCGTCCGCTGATACCGGCAACGTTAAACAACGCGTCGATCCGTCCGTAGTGGGCCAGGCACTGGCCGGCGATGCGGTCGCTCGTCTGCTCGTCACGAAGATCGCCCGAGGCACAGCCGGCTGCGGGGAACTGCGACACAAGTTTGCGGCAGCTTCCATCGTCGATACCTGCCACGAACACAGAATGGCCGCGCTGCGCTGCGAGCCGCGCTGTCGCGGCAGCGATTCCTGTAGATCCTGTTATCAATAGAACGGCCATCGTTCACTGCTTCACGCGCACCCAACGCCCGGAGCGCATCGACTGATATCCCGCGTCGAGAATCGTGTTGACGATGTATCCGTCTTCGTACGTTTCGCGCGGCGTGGCGCCGTCTCGAACACATTCGACGAAATGGCGCATCTCTGCCTGATAGCCGTAAGCGAACGCCTCCTCCGGTAGCGCGCGTGTCCAGCCGAAATCCAGGTCCGCCTTCTCGACGACATATCCGGCGCTTTTGGTGACAAACGAATTGATCGGCGTCCCCCGTGTCACGTCGGTGAAAATCGAACCGTCGGAGCCGTGGACCTCGTTTCGCAAGTCAAGGCCGCCCTTCGTGGTCCAGGAGAGTTCGCAATGCCCGATGCCCCCGCTTGCGAACTTCAGCATGAGCAAAGCGTTGTCCTCGCCCTCCGTCTTTTCGTGATGCACGAGCCTTGCACCCCATGCCATCACTTCAACGATTGGGTCCTGTTTGCCGAAGAAATATCGCGCCGCCTCGATGGTGTGACAGGCTAAGTCGTTCATCGCGCCGCCGCCCGTCTTCTCCACATCCCAGAAGTGCGGACTGTGCGGCCCGCTGTGCGATTCTCGCGAACGAACCCACAATACACGCCCGATCCCGCCTTTTTCGATCACCTCACGTGCTTTCATAACACACGGCGCGAACACTTCGGTTTCGGCGTACCCGTGAATGGCACCCGATTTGCGCGCAGCATCGAGCATCTGCTTTGCCTCGCGGCGATTTCGCGCAAGCGGTTTGGTGCACACCTGATTTCTGCGGGCCTTCGATAACGCCAGCGACACCGGCAGGTGAGCCTCATTCGGTAGCGCGATCACGCACAAGTCGATATCGTCGCGCGCGATCAACTCATCGAGGTCGGTAGTCGGCTGCGGGATCGACCAGCGCGCCGCGAACGACTTTGCCCGGCGGCGATTCCGCGAATAGTTAGCTATCACCTCCTGCCCGTTCACGTTCGCGAGGCCTTGTAAATAGAACCCGGCGACAAAGCCCGAACCGAGCATCGCGATCCGGACGTTATTCATACAGATGCCTCAGGCTGGTCCGGTAGGCCTCGTAGAACCGCTCCAGTTGTTCGGCTGCGCTCGCGTTTCCGACGAACTGGTGGCTCGGCAGAAGCTCCGGTTTGTGGCCACGCGCCACCAACCGCTGGGCTACTTCCGATCGCAGCATGTTGATGATCGTCGCGCCCGTCACGGTCGATGACGGACCGGTACGCCACTCGAGCCCTTCGATTTCTACTACGCAATCGCCCGGAGGACAGTGATTGTCGATGACCACGTCCGACACATCGATCAGCTTCTTGCCCGAAGAGTGTGCGGGAACCGACTGCTCGCAGTGGCGGCGCGACACAATGCCGATCACTTGCATCCCCCGTTGTTGCGCCCCCATCGCCATCTCCACCACAACCGGACGAATCCCGCTGGTCGAGATGACGATGAACGCATCGTGCGCGCCAAAATGGAAACCCTTCAGAATCTCCTCGGCGTACCCTTCATATTTCTCGAGATGCAGCGGCGCGCGCAGGCCGTTGGTGCCGATGATGTTCGCATGGTTCGATAATGCGAGTTCCACCAGCGCCACGAATCCCGGAAAGCAGCCCTGCCGGGGAGTCATCTCTTCGCACATCATCCTCGAGTGGCCGTTGCCGAACAGGAACACCAGTCCGCCATTGGCGATCGCGTTCGTGCAAATTTCGGCTGCGCGATCTATCGAAGGAAGCTCGTTTTTGCGAATTGCGTCGAGCAGGCCGGTCACTCGCTCGAAGTAGTCGATAGCAGTGTTCATTCGTAGAGACAGATTCCAAGGTACCAGAGCGCCGCAGTCCTTGGAACCACGCTCTACACTACTTTCACTTCCGTTATCGTGATGAGCCCCTCCGGTACCAAGCCGCGCAGTTCCGCCAGCGCGCGCTGAATGCGGTCCGCCTCGTCCACCGCGATGATGACGATCGGCCGGTCGTCCGAAACGCCGAGCAACCTGCGCCGGTGTACTCGCCCGTGGCTTCCGTATCCCATTACGCCCCGAAGCACGGTCGCGCCCGCCACCTCCATGTGTAACAGCCGCCGGACAATCAGTTCGTGAAGCGGCAGGTCGCCGCTCATGTCCGTTTCGTTCACGTAGATAGTCAACTGGAGTTGCGGGGTCATCGAGCCTCCGGCGTTCGGGCGCGGACTACGAGAGCGTACATGCTAGGCAATGCCAACAAGGTGAGGAAGAGGGTAGACAGCAAACCGCCGACAACCACGGTAGCCAACGGACGCTGCACATCGGAGCCGATGCCGGTGGCGCGCGCCGCCGGCACCATTCCGAGCAACGCCACGACTACCATCATAAGCACCGGCCTCAACTGTGACAGCGAGCCCCGAACGATGGCGGTTTCGACGGGCATCTCGGGTTCCGAACGGCGCAATCGATTGATCTCCGCGATGATAAGCACGCCGCTCATCACGGCCACTCCGAACAGGCTGATGAACCCGACTGCAGCCGACACGCTGAGATTGATGCCGCGAATATACAGAAACAGGATGCCGCCCACCAGCGAAAACGGCACATTCATCATTACCAGTCCGGCATACTTCGCCGAACCGAACATGAAGAACAATAGCACGAATATGATTGCAATCGTGATCGGCAGAATCACCGTCAGCCGCCTTCGCGCGCGCTGCAAATTTTCGAACTGTCCGCCCCAGTCGACCTGGTAACCAGCCGGTAGTTGGATTGCGCTGTCGAAGCGCCGCTGCGCATCTTTGACGAAACTGCCCTGGTCGCGGCCGCGGATGTTCGTACGCACGGTAATCTGGCGCTCATTTTCACGGCGCGCAATAATGCTCGCGCCGTTCACAACCCTGATGTCGGCAAGTTGTGAAAGAGGCACTCGGCCCCCTTCGCGCGTCGGCACCAATACATTGCCGATAGCGGGGATGCTGGTTCTCGCCTCCGGCACATAGCGCACTGTGATATCGAACCTTCGTTCTCCTTCGAACATCGTGCCGGCGGCACGTCCCCCGATCGCCATCTCAATCACGTCTTCCACTTCCCGAACGTTGATTCCGTATCGGGCGACGGCTTTCCGATCGATCTGGATTCTGAGTTGCGCCTGGTCGGCTTCCTGTTCGATCGCGGTATCGGCGGCGCCCGGAACCTGGCGAATCATTCGCAAGGTCCGGTTAGCGAATTCGCGAAGCGTACCGAGATCCGGCCCGCGGATGATTACCGCCAGGTCGGCAGCCGATCCGGTGACAGCCTCCGTCACATTATCGATGATCGGCTGCGTGAAGCTGAACGCGGCGCCCGGGATTTCGCTGTTCAACCGCTGGCTCAACACCTCAACGAGTTTCTGCTTGTTCATGCCGGCCGGCCACGAGTCGTAAGGCTTCAACGCCAGGAACATTTCATTGCGATTCGGCCCATATGGGTCGGTGCCGGAATCGTTGCGGCCCGTCTGCGACGAAACCATCTGCACTTCCGGATACTCCCGCGCGATCGTGCGAATGCGGCTTGCAACCTTCGCCGATTCGTCGAGCGAAATACCGGCCGGGAGGTTCGCTCGAATCCAGATAACACCCTCGTCCAAATTCGGCAGGAACTCGACACCCAGTTGACCAGCCAGTGCGAAAGCCGCAATGACGATTGCCCCCGCAACCACGAACACGGTCCACGGCCTCTTCATCGCCCAAGCGAGTATCCTTTTGTATTGCGTCGCCAACCAAGGCAGCAGCGGATTCTCCCAACTCTTCGCGCCGTCGCGGAAGAGGTAGGTCGCGAGCACGGGGATCAGCGTCAGCGCCAGCAGCATCGACCCGAGCAATGCGTAGCAGACCGTGAACGCCATCGGGGTAAACAGCTTCCGTTCGACGCGTTCCAGAGTGAACAGTGGGATGTAGGCCGAAATGATGATCAGCAGCGAGAAGAAGATGGGCCGTTCGACTTCGAGCGCGGCGTCGCGCACGGCGGCCAGCACTCCTCCCTTCACAACGCCCTTCTTCTGTTCCCGCTCGTGCAGCGTGTGAACCACATGCTCCACCATGACCAGCGTGGCATCGACGATGATTCCGAAATCGAGGGCACCCAGGCTGAGCAGGTTCGCAGGAATACCGCTGAAGTGCATGCACACGAACGCGAACAAAAGCGAGAGCGGAATCGTTATGGCGGTCAGCAGTGCGGCCCGAACGCTACCGAGAAAAAGGAACAGCACCAACAATACGATGACCAAACCTTCCATCAACGTTCTGGTCACCGTCCGCAGCGTGTTGTTCACCAGGTCCTTGCGATCGTAAATCGGGTTGATCCGCACGCCGGGTGGTAAGCGGTTCGCGTTCAAGTCGGCGACGGCGGCTTTGATCGACTCCAGAACTTCCGAGGGGTTCTCGCCCCGGCGCATCAGAACGATTCCCTCTACACCTCCGCTCCGGTCGTTGACTCCGAAGATTCCCGTCTGGGGCGCCGCCGTTATCTCGACTTTGCCGACGTCCTTGATGAACACCGGCACGCCCGCCGATTCGGTAACCACGATGTCGCCGATGTCGCTGGTATCGCGGATGAGACCCACGCCGCGGATCACCATCGACTGTTGCTTGTTGTCGAGCATCGCGCCGCCCGCGTTTCCGTTGTTTGCGCGAACGGCATCGGCCACCTGCGGAATCGACAGGTTGTATTTCGACAATGCGCCGGGATCCACCTCCACCTGGTACTGTTTGATCAAGCCGCCGAACGGTGTAACATCCGCGACCCCGGGTACTTGAAGGAAGCGTGGCTCTACCACCCAGTCCTCCAGTTCCCGCAGTTTCATCGCGTCGAGTCCGCCTCCGCTCAGGGTGTACCGATACAGCTCCCCGATCGGGGTGGACAGCGGGCCGAGCGTCGGCGTCACGCCTTCGGGCAAGTCCGCGTCCCGCAATTTCTCGAGCACAACCTGCCGCGCGAAGTAGTCGTCCGTACCGTAGTCGAACGTCAACTCCACCACCGACAAACCGAAGATCGTGCGCGAGCGCCGCGCGATTACATTGGGCGCGCTGTTGAGTGCGCGCTCGATCGGGATCGTGACCTGTTGTTCCACCTCCTCGGCTGCCCGGCCCGGGTAGAGCGAGATGACGACGACCTGTGTGTCGGAAATATCGGGATAGGCTTCTACCTTCAGTTGTAGAAACGCCCAGACGCCGGCCCCCGCCAAGGAGAGCCCGATCAGAATCGTAATGAACCGCTGGTGCAGTGCGAAACGCAGAAGTCGCGCAATCATTGGGCTTTAGTTGGGCTGTAGCAGCATCACACCGCCAATGACGACGCGATCGTCGGGCTTCAGACCGGACAGTATCGCAACGCGATCACCGGACTGGGCGCCCGTCGTGACGGAGGTCTTCACAAACACACCGCGGGCGGATTCTCTCCAAACAATCGATTTGCCTTCGCTCGAAACGATCGCGCCGGCAGCCACTGTAGGCCGAGATTCCGTCTGCTCCGCGAGTTGAATGTTGCCGAACATCTCGGGTTTGAGGCGCCCGCCCGGATTCGGCAGAACCGCACGCACCTTGATGGTTCGGGTCTGCGGATCGACGACATCTCCGATCAGAGTCACGCGGCCCCGGAACGATTCGCCCGGATAGGCGGCGAGTTCAATGTGCACCGGTTCGCCCACCTTCACCAGACGGATCGCCGTTTCCGGCACATCGGAAGTTACCCACACGGAACTCAAGTCGGCGATCGTGATCAGGGGCGCGCTCAAGTCGTTCCGAAACTCCCCGTTCACAATCGACATCTCGAGTACTTTCCCGGAGATCGGTGCGCGGACCGTAACTCTCTGTCCAAACGCACCCGAATGTATTCCGAGAATCTCCAACCGGCGCCGCGCCTGCTCCGCCGCGGCCTCGGCCTGCTTGACACCGGCCTGTGCCTGCACCATCACCGCCTGTGCGTTCAGCACCTCCTTTTGTGGCACTGCGCCGTGCTGCAGCAGGTCTCTTTCGCGATCGAGATCCAATTGCGCTTTCGCCAAGGCCGATTTCGCGTTGGTCACCGCAGCCTGCGCCTGCAACAGGTTTGAAACAGCGGAGTCCGCATCCGAACTCTCCATGGTCAACAGCGGTTGGCCCTGCTGCACGAAATCGCCGAGATGCACGTCGACGGACGTGATCCTTCCGGTCAACGGCAGCACGACATGCGACAGTCGGTTTGCGCTGGCCTCCACTTTGCCGGGCGCCGAGACGCCCGCGAACGGAACCGGCTCGGACTGCACTCGCTCAACGCGGATCTGGGCCAGTTGCGGCGAGTCCGGAGGAATCACCACCTCGCCAGGTCGCGCTGCAGCAGGCGCGGGTTTATCGGCCTCGACGGAGGCGACGTTCCGTCCGCAGCCGGCGATCAGGGTCAGTCCTGCCGCGAATATTGCCAACTTCGTCATAGGTTGCATGGGCGATCCTCGAACAACGTTTAATGTGCAGCGGCGATGCTCTCGCCGGACACGGAGTCGAGCAGATAAAGACTGCGGGCGTAGTTCGCCCGCGCTTCGTTGAAGGTTTGCATCGCGTCGTTGAAAGCTCGCTGAGCGTCAAGGTACTCAATCAGGCTCGCCTCGCCCCGCTTGTAGGAGTACTCCGTCGTATCGCGAACGCTCCTCGCCTTGCTGAGCATCTCGCTTTCGACATTCTCGAGTACCTGCTTCGACACCGAATATTGGCGGTAAGCCTTCTCGACGTCCGCACCGATTGCGGCCTCCATTGCGGTTATCCGGGCGGAGGCCTGCGTGGTTTCGCGCCGCGCGCGGGCAATCTCTCCCTGGTTTCGGTTGAACACCGGCAGCGGCACGCTGAAGTACAACCCAGCCGTGCTGCCTGACACGCCGTATGCCGACTGGAACGTATACTCGGTGCCGACGCTGAAGTCGACTTTCCCATTGGCGATCTGAAGTTCGACGTCGGCCCTCGACCGTGCCTGCGTTTGTTGCGCGGCCAGGTAGTCCGGCCGCCGTGTCAGCGCAAGCCTCACAAGGTCCGGCTGTGAGTCCGCGACGATCTCGCGCCGCAGCGCACCGCTGACATCGAAATCGGCAGTGCGCTGAGTGCGGCCCAGCAGGAGTTGCAGTTGTGTCTTGGCCTGGTCTAATTGCAACTGCACTTGCCGCATTGACGCGGACGATAGCAACGCTGCCAGCCGCGAACGGTCGAGCTCGACTTGAGCCAGATCGCCGCTTCGCAGGCGCGCCTCATTGATCGCGACGATATTCTCCAGGCTGCCCAGGTTCTCCTGCGCCAGCCGGTAATTCTCTTTCGCCTGCTGAACGTCCACGAACGCCGCTTCGACGTCGAAGATCACCCTCCGCATCATGTCGCGGATTCCCAGTTCGGCCAGCGATAGCTCCGCTTTCGCTACGGCCATCCGATACTCGCGTTTGTGCCCGCGCTCGATCGGAAAATCCGTGTGCACGTTGAATTGGTTCGGACCCAGCGGACTCGTCGAGTCAAACGGCGCCCCGAACAAATTAAGCGTCGTTCCCGATATCGAGAGGACGGGATTCGGTCTCAGACGGGCTGTGATTTGGCGTGCCTCGGCGATGCTGACGTTGTATCTCTCAGCGGCGAGATCGAGATTCTTCGCCAACGCCTCGCGGATGGCTTGATCGAGCGTAATGGTGTTAGCGTCGTTCGCAACAGGCGTCGAGACTTGGGCCGTCTGACCTGCCAGGCATGCAATCACCAGCAGGCCGACAGGAAGCAGAGTTGGCCTCACGAACGGATTATGCGGAAAGACGCGGCCAACAGCATTAGCCCGCGAAAGGTATTTTTTGTACCTGCGAGGGCGGGGCGGCATTTTTTTTCGATCGTAACCCGAGTTACGCCAGTTTTACACGCTCCACCCGGTCTGTTTTGCCTTTCTTGCAGGGTCGGATTTGCACGGTCACCGCAAATGCATGCGTTTAAGGGACTTTACCAGTTGGCAATTGGGCTGCATACCTACCGGGCAGAAGGGAGGAACGAGATGCTTTACTATGCGTTGGTTTTTTTGGTGCTTGCGTTGATCGCGGGATTCCTGGGATTCGCGGGCATTGCTGGCGCCGCAGCAGGCATCGCTAAGATCCTGTTCTTTGTGTTCTTGGTGATCTTTGTGATCAGCTTAATTGCGGGCCGAAGAACCGTCGTCTGACCACTCTCTTAACGGAGATCGGACCGTTAGAGTCTGCGCAAAAAGAGAGTTTCCGGTGCGAAAGGAGATCGTCTTCTTCCTTCGCACCGGATTTTTGTTATCCAACTGTCCGTCCCGCGACTCTTCTTGACAGCGTACGGCAGCAAGTTCATCGGCACCGTTATCGTATCCTGAGTGGCATGGTTCTTGGGCTGGATATCGGCGGAACACACATCAAAGCCGCAATCGTAGACTCTACGGGCGCGGTACTCCGTTCACTAAAGACGCGGACACCGCTCGATCTCGCTTCCTTCGAGAACTCGCTTCGAGCGCTACTGATCGACGTCGTCGCGGGGGAGACCGTGCGGGGCGCCGGTGTCGGATGCAAAGGCATTATCGATCCCGAGACGACGCGCATCATTTATCAACCCGGCGTCCTTAGTTACTTGCAGGGCAATGTATTGCGCGATCTGGTATGCGCAGCGATAGGCCGGCGAACTTCCGTGCACGCCGATAACGATGCACGCGTGGCGCTGGTGGGGGAATGCGTGTGGGGCGCCGCGCGTGGTGTTCGCAATGCGCTGATGTTCACTCTTGGGACAGGTGTAGGCGGCGGCATTCTTTCGGACGGCCGCATCGTTCGAGGCCACGGCGGAGCGGCGGGTCATTTAGGGCACATCACGGTGGAAGTTGACGGCCCGCCCTGCATCTGTGGTAACCGCGGCTGCCTGGAATCCGTGTTTTCGGCGCGTGTTATCGAAGCTATGGCATACGCGGCGATTCACCGCGGCCTGCTGGTGAACTTTCCTGGCGCAAGGCAGAATCCGCCGTCCTGCGAAGACGTATTTGCCGCCGCCTCGCAAGGCGATGCGACCGCGCAGTGGATTGTCGAGAGCGCGGTTCGAAAACTGGCGGCCGCGATGGCCGGACTGATGCATGCGCTCGATCCGGAAGTGATTATCATCGGCGGCCAGGTGGCTTCGGCAGGCGAGACGCTGCTGGCGCCATTGCGTCGCGAAGTCGCAAAGCGTACCGCGGGCTTGCTTCGCCGCGAAGTGCCGATTGTGCCCACCATGATGGCCGACCCCTCCGGTGTAGTCGGCGCGGCAGCCCTGGTCTATGAGGCGGGCCGCGAATCTCAGTTCCAAATCGCGCGACAATAGTCCACAGGCCTGGGATGAACCGATTCATATTCGTTTTTGCTTTCGCACCGGCGCTGCTCGCCCAAACTCCACCGGTCGATTTCGATCGCCAGATACGCCCGATCCTCTCCGACAACTGTTTCCAGTGCCACGGTCCGGACGAGCAGAAGCGCATGGCGGGGCTGCGTCTCGATACACGCGAAGGTGCCTTCACCGACCGCGGCAAGTACAAGATCATCGTTCCGAAAGATTCGGGTGCGAGCCGGCTCTTCCAAAGAATCTCGGAGCCGAACAAGGCGCGCCGCATGCCGCCGCCCGGCTCCGAGCGAAGCCTCAATGAAGCACAAATCGCCCTGATCAAACGGTGGATCGATGAAGGCGCGGAATGGAAAACGCATTGGGCCTTCGTTCCCCCCGTTCGTCCCGAGTTGCCGGAAGTGAAGAATGCGGCTTGGTCCAGGAATCCCGTCGACCGCTTCGTGCTGGCGCGGCTGCAGCATGACGGCTTATCTCCAGCGCCGGAGGCGGACCGCGTCACTCTACTTCGGCGCGTAACTTTCGACTTGACCGGACTGCCGCCCACTCCCGCCGAAATCGACGCGTTTCTCAAGGACCATTCGCGCGACGCCTACGAAAGGCAGGTAGACCGTTTGCTCGCGTCGCCGCACTACGGCGAGCGGATGGCCATGCAGTGGCTCGACATCGCCCGCTATGCGGACACGCATGGCTACCACATAGATAGTCATCGCGATATGTGGCCCTGGCGCGATTGGGTGATCCGCGCGTTCAACCGCAACGAGCCGTACGATCAGTTCGCGGTCGATCAGATCGCCGGCGACCTCGAGCCGAACGCGACCCAGGACCAGCGAATCGCGACTGGGTTCTATCGCAATCACATGATCAACTACGAGGGCGGCGCGATTCCTGAGGAGTATCTGAACGAGTACCTTGTGGATCGTGTCGAGGTCACCGGCACTGCCTGGCTGGGCCTGACGATCGGTTGTGCGCGGTGCCACGATCACAAGTTCGATCCGATCTCGCAACGCGATTTCTACCGGATGTACGCATTCTTCAACGCGGTGCCCGAGAAAGGTCTCGATGGGCGTAAGGGCAATGCGGAGCCCGTGCTGCTGCTGCCGACGCCGGATCAGGCCGCCGAACTTGCGCGGGTTAAGGAAGGGCTTGCGGCCGCCGAACGTGTTCTCGACGAGAACCGCGTTGCGGCGGCCATTGCCGGATGGGAAAGCAATGCGCGAATTCCTACACCGCCGCGCGATGGGCTGCTGGTGCATTATGAACTCGATGGCAACCTCGCCGATAGCTCCGGCGGTTACCATCACGCGCGGCTGCTGAAGGGCGATCCATCGTTCGGCAATGGACCCGTAGGAAGAGCGCTGAACATCGATCAACCAGCCTCGATCGAGTTTCGCGGCGCTGGCGATTTCGAACGTGACCGGCCGTTCACCATCGCCTTCTGGCTGCGAGCTGGTGCGGGACGCGAGATGGGCATCATCGCGCGCACCGCGGATGGCAAGGAGCGCCGAGGCTACGAATTTCTTCTGGACAAGTCCATCCCGCTCGGCCGTTTAAAAGAAGGCTCGCACTTGTCGTTCCGCATGACCCACGACTGGCCCAGCGACGCGATCGAGATTCAGACACAGAACCGGCTCGACACCGGCGAGTGGTATCACATTGCACTGAGCTACGACGGGAGCGGTCGCGCTGCCGGCTTGCATCTGTTCATCGGCGGCAAGGCTGCGGATGTTGTGCCGCTACGGGACGGTCTCTCTGGTAGTATCGCGACAACAGCGCCGCTGCGCCTCGGGGATCCCGCAATCACAGGGGCGTTCAAAGGCGGTCTCGACGATCTGCGCTTCTACAACCGCGCACTGCCCGCGAACGAGATCGGAATGGTTTACACGAACGAACCCGCGCGGGCCGCACTATTTGCCGCGGCGGAGAAGCGCTCGAAGGAACAGAAGGAACGCCTTCGCGACTGGTATCTCCGGTTCGCGGCGCCGGAGGAAATGCGTGCCGCCTACGAACACTCCGTCGAGTTGAAAGCGCGGCAGGAAGAACTCGATTGGACGGTCCTGTCCACCATGGTGATGGAGGATATGGAGAAGCCGCGCGATACCTATGTGTTGGCGCGCGGCGATTACCAGAATCGGAAGGAGAAGGTCACGCCCGGTGTGCCGGCGGTGCTGCCGCCGTTGCCAAAGGATGCCCCGCTGAACCGACTGACGCTCGCTCGGTGGGTGGTGAATCCCGCGAATCCGCTGACCGCGCGTGTCGCAGTCAACCGGTACTGGCAACTCTACTTCGGAACGGGGTTGGTGAAGACGGTTGAGGATTTTGGCTCTCAGGGCGACCCACCAAGTCATCCCGCGCTGCTCGATTGGCTCGCAACGGAGTTTGTGCGCACGGGCTGGGACACCAAAGCGATGCAGCGGCTGATTGTCACTTCCCGGACCTACCGGCAATCGTCACGCCTGACTCCCGAACTGCGGCAGCGCGATCCGGAAAATCGACTGCTTGCGCGCGGTCCACGCTTTCGATTGCCTGCCGAGATGGTCCGCGACAACGCGCTCGCGGTCAGCGGCCTGATCGACGGTCGCGTCGGCGGTCCCAGCGTGTTCCCATACCAACCCAAAGGGCTTTGGGAAGAAACGGCTTACGGCGGTGTGTTCTCCGCCCAATCCTATACGCCGAGCCATGGACGCGACCTGTACCGGCGCAGCATGTACACGTTCTGGAAACGGACGAGTCCGCCGCCCTCGCTTAGCACGTTCGACGCTCCGAATCGCGAGAAGTGCGTTGCGCGCCGCGCTGTGACGAACACCCCGCTTCAGGCGCTGGTGCTGCTAAACGACCCGAGCTATGTGGAGGCTGCGCGCGCCCTCGCCGCGCGGATGCTAGAAAACGGCGGCAAGTCGGATTCGCAGCGAATCGTGAACGGGTTCCGGGAAGCTACCGGCCGCGCGCCGACCAAGACCGAGTTGCGCGTACTCGCCGGTCTCGAATCTCAGGAAATTGCAGCTTACCGCGGAAACCTAGCGAAGGCTTCCGAGTTGTCCCACGTCGGAGAATCGCCGGCGGGCGCCTCGCTGGACAAGGTCGAACTCGCCGCATGGACAACGGTCGCCAGCGCTATCTTGAACCTCGACGAAGTGATCACGAAGGAGTAATTGTGGCCCCTGATAAAGAACTGCAACTCGCCGTCACCCGGCGTCATTTCTTCGGACGGACGGCTGCGGGGCTTGGATCCGTCGCGCTCGGGTCGCTGCTGAATCCGCAGTTACTCAGAGCGGCGACGATGCCCGGACTGCCGCATTTTCCGCCGAAAGCCAAGAGCGTGATCTTCTTGTTTCAATCCGGCGGGCCATCGCAGATGGATCTGTTCGACTATAAGCCGGCTCTCGACAAGATGCGCGGAACGGAGTTGCCGGACACGATCCGCAACGGGCAGCGGATCACCGGGATGACTTCGGGACAGAGCAGTTTTCCGGTTGCGACGACGCGCTTCAAATTCTCGCAGTACGGCGCGAGCGGCGCCTGGATGAGTGAATTGCTGCCGCACACTTCGAAGGTGGCCGACGAACTCGCGATTATCAAGACTATGCACACGGAAGCCATCAACCACGATCCGGCGATCACGTTCTTTCAAACGGGCAGCCAGCAGCCCGGCCGTCCCAGCATGGGCTCCTGGGTGAGCTATGGCCTGGGGAGCGAGAATGAGAATCTGCCCGCTTTTGTCGTGTTGCTGGCACAGTCGAGCGCACTCAATATCGATCAACCGTTGTTCTCGCGACTGTGGGGTTCGGGCTTCCTGCCGTCCAACCACCAGGGCGTCCAATTCCGGTCGTCAGGAGATCCGGTGCTGCACCTCTCCGATCCTCCCGGAATCGATCGCACCGATCGCCGCCGCATGCTCGACGCAGTGTCGAAACTGAACCAGATCCGCCTCGCCGCATTCAACGATCCGGAGATCGAGACGCGGATATCGCAGTACGAAATGGCGTACCGCATGCAGACCTCCGTGCCGGAGTTGATGGATCTTTCCAAGGAACCCGATTCGACGTTCGAGATGTACGGTCCCGACTCGCGCAAGCCCGGAACCTATGCCTCGAACTGTCTCCTCGCCCGCCGTCTCGTCGAGCGCGGTGTCCGGTTTGTACAGCTCTACAAACGAGGTTGGGACCAGCACAACGATCTTCCCCGAGACCTCACCCTACAGACGAAAGCGGTCGATCAGGCCGACGCCGCATTGGTCCGCGATCTGAAGCAGCGCGGGTTGCTCGACGAAACCCTCGTCATCTGGGGCGGTGAGTTTGGCCGCACCGTGTACTGCCAGGGCCGGCTCACAGAGGGGAACTACGGACGCGATCACCATCCGCGAAACTTCGCGATGTGGCTCGCCGGCGCGGGCGTCAAGAAGGGGATCGTTGTCGGCGAAACGGACGACTACTCCTACAACATCGTGAAGGACCCGGTGCACGTTCACGATTTGCAGGCGACCATCCTGCGCCTGCTCGGTGTCGATCACAAACGCCTGACGTTCATGTTCCAGGGCCGGCATTTCCGGCTTACCGACGTAAGCGGCGATGTGGTCCAACAGGTTCTCGCGTGAGTGCTATTTATCGCCCTCCTTCACCCATTCCTCGGTGAAGCGGACGTGCTTGATCGACTTACCCTCCGGGACAAAGTAGCTATAAGTGGCGTTGATCATACCGTCCTTCGTCTGAATTACTGAAGGATAATGAAATTGCTTCGGTTGCTTCAGCGACGGATTGCCCTCCAGGTGACGCCGCCACTTCCAACTCGCCCCTTCATCGTCGGACAGCGCGGCTACCAGCGAGTATCGTCCCTGCTCCAGGTCGTTGTACAGCATGATCCAATTGCCGCTTTTCAGCACGATCGCCTCGAGCGACGTTCCCGGATTGAGTATGTCCGTGTCTTCGGCGAGCGTCCAACTCACTCCGTCGTCCTTCGAGTAGCTGACGTGCGCCCGTTTCGGCGGCGGCCCGTTGTCGCGCATGTAGGCGACCAGCGTTCCGTCTTTCTTCCTGACGATCGAGGGCTGAATGCACCCCCAGCCTGCCAGCGGCTGACTTGCGGTCCACGTGTACCCTCCATCGTCGCTGATCGCCACGATTCCGAACGAATAGCCGTCGGAATACATCGGCAGCAGGATTCTCCCGCTCGGCAACTGCAGCGGGTGCGTCCGTGTGAACCATCCCATACGCGAGAAATATTTGTCTTTCGCGTGCTCCAGCAGCTTGCCGGCGTATTGCTTCGCCCGTTCGTTGTCGGAAGGCAGGCCGCGGGCAAGCAGTTCTTCCGTCTTCGGAACAATATCCTTCGGTATCAGCAGAATGTTGTCCTGGTGTTCCCATTTCGGAGGTCCGGCGCTCTGCTGATAGTCCGTCGAGATACGGTACTTCATCAACGCCGTTTCCCATTGATTCGCAACGATAGCGGGCCAAAAGAGAAACAGCCGCTGCTTTCCGTCCAGCCACAGCACCGGGTTCGTATCGGGGAACAACGGCGTGTCGGCGAGCAGAAACGGCTCACTCCATTTTCCGGTTGATTTGTTCCAACGAGCCGCGCGGATAACGACATCGTCCGCCTGCCGTTCACCCGAGCCGTGAAACCAGCACACGAGAAAGTCGCCGTTCGGCAGTTCAACGATGGAGGAAGAGTGGTTGTGCCACTTCTCGAGCGGGAAAATCAATTCGCCTTGGATTTCAGCCGCGGAGACGATCGTCCACGACAACAGAAGCAGCAGGTGAAGAGTGCGAAGCATCGGAGGCATTGTAACGCGGTGCGCCGATGGCCATACCTGGGGGCGGTCTCCGGTGTGACCGAAGACCGCCCGGGCAACCTCAGAAGTGGAGCTTCATCGCGAACTGCAGGATACGAGGATCACCGGCGCTGCTAATAACCCCGAAGGTGGAACTGTTCAGACCCGTGCTCGGCCCGTTTAGGTTGGCGTGATTCGTCACATTGAACGCCTCGGCGCGAGCCTCGAGCCTCCAACGCTCACCCATCACGAAGGTGCGGCTCAGCGACACATCGACATTGATCGAACTCGGCCCGGTAAGGACGTCGCGGCCGAAGTTGCCGAATGTCCCCGCCGGTTGAACGGCGAAGGCGGTGCGGTCGAGGTAGTACCGCTTATCCGTCGCAGCCAGGTAGGGGTTGCTGCCGACCAGGTTTGGACGATCCAGCCCGATGCCGGTCTGAGAAATATCCGTACCGTCGGTGATGTTGATGGGAAGGCCGCTGTGAATCGACAGGATCGGAGCGAGTTGCCAATTGCTGAGTAGATGGCCCGCCACGCCGTGGCCTTTCACCGGGCTGATCACGATCAGGGACGTATTGGTCTGGTGACGCACGTCGAAGTTGCAGCTTCCACGGTCCATCGAACGGTCGTACGGGTTCATGTACTGAGAGCCGGCCAACTCGCCCGTGAAATCCACATCGCTGATGCAGTGCGACCAGGTGTAGTTCGTCAACAGCGTGAAGTTGTTGCTGAACCGGTGCTGCAGCGATAGCAGCAATCCGTTGTAGTGAGCGTTGCCGTTTTGGTCGGAGCGCGTGATGCTCGAGTAGTCTTTCCCTAATGCCGGATTCTGCAAATAGAGCGGCCGGCGCAGGTTCGTGCTGGCGGAGTTGCCCGGAATGTACACGGCGGGATTGATATCTTCACCTACCCACACATGAGTCGTCTTGTTCCCGAGATAACTGACAGTCGCCAGCCAGTTGGGCGAGATCTGACGCTGATAGCTGACGTTCCACTGCAGCATGTACGTGGGTTTGATATCGAGCGGCAGATCGACATAGACGCCCGCCGAGGGGAACACAAAATTGGGAGGAATCGGCGACGGCAGCGGGAATGGGACTCCGCCCGGGTAGCCGACCCAAGGATTCGTGAATCCGCCCTCCGGGAACGGAACGTCGATGGAGGTTCCATACGGAGAGTTCGTGGTCTGGCGCTCGTTGTAGAACATCTCTTCGGTGTCCCGCAGGATCGCGCTCGAAACGCGAATGGTCTGTTTTCCGTGCCCGTCCGGATCCCAAACGATGCCGGCGCGCGGCGAGAGATTCAACAGATGGTTGTGTTGAAATCCGCGGGGAATACCTTGGTCGCCGTAGAACAGCAGTCCGGCGGGTGCGTTCGTATAGACGCTGCTTCGCTGTCCCGCGTCAAACACCGCCTTGTTGAAGGAATCACCGCGGTTGAAGTAGTCGTACGGCACCAGTGTCGGATCCCAACGAAGGCCGGCGTTCAACGTGAGGTGCGGGGTCATACGGATGCTGTCCTGAATGTAGAGGGCGAAGATCGTGCCGCGCGTCGCGTTCTGTAGATTTGCGCTCTGCGTGAAACTGTTCATCGTTCCCAACATGAACGCGGCGAGTCCGTCGTTGATGCTCTTGCCGCTCGCATATTGGCCGTTGAACGAGAAGTTCCCGTTCGAGTTCCAGATGTTCAGCGAATTGAATTGATCGCGGATGTAATCGACACCAAAGGCGATCTGGTGCTTTCCACGGATAAGATCCACGTCATCGGAGACGTGGATGGAGTTCACGTTGAAGAAAGCGTTGGCGCAGGTTCCGCAGCCCACGCTGAAGTAGCCGCTTACCGATGCCTGTATAAAGTTCGGCACCGGCGTGGGCACGTTTACTCCGATATCGGACGGATTGATGTCGTTCACAGGCGCGCCGCGATCGTCGCGTCGCCGCGTCCCGGTCACGTGGAAGGCGTTCACCGTCGTTGGACTCAACGTGAACGTGTCACCGATGGTGATCGATTGTGCCCGCTCCAGATTTCCGGCGTTCGTCGTTGTCAGCAGATTCTTACCGTCGAAGACCGCGGGGTTGCGATAGTCGTCAAAGAAATACCGGCCGAACAGGGAATGCTTGGAGTTGTGCACCCAATCGATCCGCCCAATCACCTGGTCTTCGTCGCCAGTAGTCGGCTTTCCGTAGGTGACCTTCCCGCAACTGTCCTGCGCCGCCGGGATGTACTTCAGCAGGCTCAGCGATGACGGATTAAACCGGCTAACCGGAATCTGATTATTCGGAAACGGCTGTCCAGTGACCGGGTCGATCAGTGTCCGGCCTTTCCCGCCGGAGACGCAACCCGGGCCGTCGATAATCGAAAAGTCTCCTGCCAGCACCTCGGGGGTCGGCACATAACTGATGGACGACGGAGGATCCTGACGGTTGAACTGGCCCTGGAACCCGCCGAAGAAGAAGAGCTTGTCACGAATGACTCGTCCGCCGAACGTGCCGCCGAACTGGTTGCGCTTCAACGTGTCATGCACAGGCGCAAAAAAGTTCCGCGCGTTCACCTTGCCGTTCCGCAGGAACTCGAATGCACTGCCATGCCAGTCGTTCGTGCCCGATTTCGTAACGGCATTGACTACCGCGCCCGGATGCAAGCCGAACCGTGCCGGCAGGCTGCTGGTCTGAACGCTGAATTCCTGCAGCGCATCGGGGAACGGAATCGGAAGGTTGACATTGGTGAACGAATCGTTGTTGTCACCGCCGTCCAGCAGGTAGTTCACCGCGTTCGCCTGGCCGCCGGCAACCGAGATCGTCGTCGAACTGTAGAAATTCTTGCTGCCCCTGAGATCGCCGCCCGGCGTAGTGATGGCAGCTCCGGACAGCAGTATCAGCTGCGTCGGCTGCCGCCCGTTCAGCGGAAGGTCGACAATCCTCTTCTCATCGATTACCTGCGAAACGCTATTGTCTTTCGTCTCCACCATCCCCGCTTCGGCGGATACTTCGACGTGTTCGGACAAGGCGCCGAGTTGCATGGGAATGTTGATTTGCACGTTGTTTCCAACCTGCAGCCGGATTCCCGATTGCGTATAGCTCTTGAAGCCGTCGGCCGTTGCCCGCAGTTGATAGGGACCGACCGGAAGATTCGGCAAGGTGTAGCGTCCCGCGTTGTCTGACATGGCAGAACGGACGAATCCCTTCTCGGTTTCGATGATTTTTACCAAGGCTCCCGGAATGGGACTCCCGGAAGGATCGACGACGACACCGCTCACTTGCGCAATGGCGACGGCCTGCGCGGAACAAGTTGGCGCCAGAACACTCCCGCCCGACACCAGGAGGAGCGCCGAAACAAACACACGTTGTCTGCTTTTGCCCAGTTGAAGCATACAACTCCTTTCACGCTTCGGACACTTTACATCAGACTCGAACAAATGTAAATCTAATTTTTAGAGTCGTATAGCGAGGCTTGCTGAGCGGTTTTAGGCCTTTCCGCCGCTCGCCGACGCCGAGTACACCTGTCCGTTGTGTATTGCTACTCGATCTCCCGGTCCGGCGCAGGTGACTTAGGCGCCGCTCTCATGAATGGCTCGTCCGCTCAACATATCCGTTCAATGGTGTTCAATAGTTCCCGGTGGCTTGGCCGCGTTAGCCCAGAACATCACGAAACCGAACACTTGCCAGCAGTGGCAGATCACCGACAGAGTTTGCCATTGACATGTCAGAGTATTTTGACCATGCTTAGGGCGAGTGCCCGAACTGAACCCGGTTGCGACGTCAGCGCGAAAGGATGAAAACCTGTCGGATCACGCTTACTACGTCATTCGCGAGCGGATCCTGAAAGGTGAGATCGCCTTGGGCGCACCGTTGTCGCGCCGCAAGATTGCGGCCGAACTCGGCATGAGCATACTGCCCGTCGCTGAGGCTCTGCAGATCCTCGAGAACGACGGCCTCGTGGAAAGCCGCGCCAGGGTCGGAACGCGCGTCTGCCTGCCCACCGCGAGCCAGATCCGGGAACGTTACGAGGTGCGCGAAGCACTGGAATCCCAGGCGGCCCGGCTGTACGCCGCGAAGGCGACACCGCGCGAACGGCGGGAATTGGCGGGCATGGCCGAACACCTCGATGCGATGTTCAACCGCTGCAATGGCGACGCGGCCAGCGACCGCGAGTACCTGTTTGCAGTTCACAGCTATCACCTTCAATTTCATCTTCGAATCGCGCAGTGTACCGGTTGTACCGCCTTGGCCGAGATCATCGAAAAGACGCACGTCCTCGTCTACAACTGGTTGTTTGATATCGCTGCCAGGCGCCCGCCTCTGCCGCAGCGATTTCACCGCGACCTGATCGCCGCCCTCAATCAAGCAGACGTAGAACTGGCGGACCGGGCCATGCGCGATCACGTTCGCCACGGCCGCGCGATCGTCACCGAGAGCGTGGCCCTCAACGCTCGAGCACTGTGACGGTTTGCCGGTTCGCCGGGCTTCGAAACGTCTATGCCCAGCCGAGGTCTTTCAGCGCCAGGCCGGCGTTCCAGATCTTGGTCATGTGCGCGATTTTGTCACCCTCGAATTGCATCACGTAAACATAATCGGTCGCGATGCTGCGGCCGGTCGGGGGAACCGGCCCGCCCTGGCCAGTGTGCGTCCCATAAAATACACCGTACGCCGCGACACTGCTCCGAGCAGTGTCCGTCGCGAACGATTTCACCTCGTAATGGCCATCCGGCAAAACGGTCAGCATGCCCTTCATCCAGTCCGTGTACTGTGCGAGCGTTTTCACGCCCAGCAATGGTTCAGCTTGCGCGGAGAATGTCGCATCCGGCGTGCAATACGCACTGCAAACCGCCCAGCCCGTGCCGGTCTCGCACGCCTCGAAGAAGGCTTCCGCCACAGTCGCGATCGATGTCGCCCTCGGTGTCATGATGGTTTCCTCTCTCGAACCCAGTTGATTCGGAACGACGGCTTCTGTCGTGAGACGGAGGATACCACGCAGCGCCTGAGTTGCGCGTGTCCATCCGATAACGTCACGGTTCGCCGTCGCTACCTGGCGACGAACTGATCGACACAGCGCACCTCCTCGAGTCGCGCGTATTCCGTGACACCCTGGATCTCATCAATCGGCCCCCACAGTTTCGCGCGTCGGAGGCGGTCGAGTTCGAATACACGCTCCCAGGTGGTCTGGAGTTCTGCCTCAAGCTGCGGCGTGAGCGGTGCGCTGTCGAACCGCTCGGTCCTGCGATCCCATTCCCGGCTTTCGCGCTCCGACAAGGAGAGGTGCCAGCCATTGAGCACGCAGTGCCAGCTTTGAAAATCAAACAACAGAACTCGCTCACGCGGCAACTCCAACTCGATGCGTACCGAGCGTTCGCCGGCAGGACGATGACCACCACGCCGCAGATCTGGTTTTGGAGAGTGCCAGAACCAGACGGGAAAGCCGCCGGTGTAACCGGTGATGCGGCGTGACATCTGGTGCATCAGCCAGCGGTAAGCCGGACGAAAATGCCGGTCAACATAGCGGCCATCGGTGCGCAACACACCTTCACGCGTGAATCGATGCCAGCACTCGGCCGCTTGAATCGTCCACACCAACACGGTTTCACGCTCTGCCGGGGAAGCCGAGCGGGCCATCATTTTCGACCAACCTCCCGACGCTTCCTGATCACGATTTCCGGAGCCTTGCCGAAGTACTCGCGATCGCGATGGCTGTCGTTCGGGCTCTGGTCGTCGATCCGGGCGCAAATCACCTTCCCAGGTGCTCGCTATCGCACATCGCCAGTTGGTAAAGGGCCGGCAGCGCGTCATCGAGGGGATGGTGCTGCGGCTTTCCCGAGACGTCCAGCTTATTCCACCTCATCAGGTTTAGCGCGACGGACATCTGCCGCTTGCCGTCGGCATGGGTCATGGACATCGCTCCGGCACCCCAGACCGTGCCGTCATGGCCCCAGAACGTGCCACAACCAGGAACCTCCATCTTGTGCAGGCCGAGGCCGTACTCGATCTTCTTCCCCTCAAACGAGATGACGGGGACCGTGCGCTGCATCTGCGCCAGCGATGATCCGTTGACGATCTCGCCGGCAAGCAGCAAACCGAAGAAGCGGTTGAGATCCGCAACGGTCGATATCAGCGAGGCCGCCGGTCCCACCCAGGACATGTCGTACACGCTGTAGTCGCGCGGCGGGTCGATCATCCCGAACCACGCCTCGTACATCTGCGAGTGCGGTCCGCTGATATGCGGTCCGGCCGGAAGCTCGGTGTCCCTGAGCCCAGCGCGCTCGATGACGTTCTCGGTGATGCACTTCTCCGCGCTGGCGCCGGTTACCAGCTCCAGCAGTTGGCAGAGGAGTTGGTAGTTGGTGTTGGAATAGACCCCCGGAGTGCCACCCGGCGTACCGACGGCAGGTGCCGTGACCCCCATCTCGATCAGTTCGGCCGGGTGAAACCGTTTGAATCGGTTGTCTTCCAAGCTCTCGGGCGTGGTGTCCGACAGCGAAGGGAACGCCTCGAGGGATGGATACGCATACGGGAGGTATTCCGCCAGGCCGCTGGTGTGGTTGATCAGCATTCGCACGGTGATCGTCGCGCCACGTTCTCCGGGCACCAACCGCGGCAGGTAATGGCCGATCGGCGCGTCGAGCCCAATCTGACCGCTCTCGACCTGCTGCAGGACTGCGGCGGCGGTGAACGTCTTGGTGATGCTGCCGACGCGGTGCCGCATGTCGGGAGTAACGGGACGGCCTGTGCTGACATCGCCGACGCCGGCGGCGCCGCGCCATACCTGGTCGCCGTCGCGCACCTCAGCGAACACGCCCGGCATCCCCGCGCGATGGACCTTGTCTATGGCGGTCTTCAGTTCCGCGGGATCGAGTGAATTCTTCACGACAACCGTCCGCTCATGGTCAAACGGGACTTCGAGTATTGCTTCCCAAGCACAGCTGAGTGTACACCAACCACCGTTCGCAAGGCTGCGGCTGGGATGGACGGGGCCGACAACCCTCGAACGTCTCATACGGGGGCCGTTCCGCCCACCCGCGCAGACCGGCGGCCTCACGCGTGACGAGGAAGACTCTGGCGCGCGAGTTTGATAGCTTCGAGCAGAAGATCGCCCGCGCCAGCGCGCTAGTGCGGTGTGGACGCGGGTTGCACTCGAAGGGGATCCTGAATAAGACGAACGACGATCATGACTCCGAAACGACGGGACATCCTGAAACTTATTTCCACCAGCGCTATCGCCCCTGCCGCTCGCTCGCAAGCGCCGCCTCAATCCAGCACGCAACCGAACATCCTGGTCATCATGGCCGACCAGCACCGCGCCGGTCTCACCCGGGCGGGCGGATTCCCGCTCGACACCATGCCCACGCTGGACGGCTTGGCCTCACGGGGCGTCTCGTTCGATCGAGCCTACACCACCGCGCCCCTGTGCGTACCGGCGCGCATCAGCATGCTGACCGGACGCTGGCCGCACGCCCATCGCGTGCGACAGAACAGCGCTCCGAACGCCGCGGTTTTTCAGTCCGACCTTTTCCAGTTGACCCGCGGTAAAGGCTATCGCACCGCGCTCATCGGCAAAAACCACACTTATCTGAAGCCGGAGGACGTAGACGTGTGGCGGCCGTACAGCCATCTGGATGGTTGGACGCCAGACGGATCTCCCCGCGAATACGCCGAGTTCAACCGCTGGATGGGCCACCTCAATCACGGCTCCGCGGAATCGGCCGCGCCGTTTCCCGCAGAGGTCCAGTTTCCGTACCGCATCGCGTCGAACTCCATCGACTTCATCAAAGAGTCCGGCGACAGGCCATTCGCGCTCTGGTTGAGTTTCGCCGAGCCGCACAACCCCTACCAGGTCTCGAAGCCGTACTTCGACATGTTTCCTCCCAATGCGATTCCACCGCGCGGCGCGGGACCGGAGACGTTCCGCACGAAGGGCTTCAAATGGCAGTGGCTGCAGGGCCTCGAAGAAAGAACCTACCCCGGCTATCGCGATCGGTGGCGCCGTACGCGTTCGAACTACCTCGGGATGCTGCGGCTGATCGATGACCAAGTGGCTCGCGTGATGCGTCAACTCGAAACGAGCGGCAAGGCGCAAAACACGATCGTCCTCTACCTGGCCGATCATGGCGACTACTTTTGCGATTATGGTCTGGAGCGCAAGGGCGCCGGCCTGCCGGAGGTGCTGACGCGCATTCCGATGGTATGGTCCGGCTGGAACATCCGGCCGCAGAGGTTGGACCCGTTTGTCTCCACCGCCGATGTCCTGGCAACGCTGTGTGAAGCAATCGGAGCGGGGATTCCGCCGGGGGTACAGGGCCGCAGTCTGTGGCCGATGTTGCAGGGCAAACCATATCCACGCGCGGAGTTCGAGACCATCTATTCCGAGGTGGGCTTCGGAGGCATGTACTACGGCCCGGACGATAACATTCCGGACGACTGGGGCCGCGGCCGCGTGGCTGCCGATGCGATTCCGACTTACGACGAGTTGAATCCGGTGACGCAGAGCGGTTCGCTCAAAATGGTTCGACGCGGCGACTGGAAACTGACGTTCGACATGATGGGCAACGGCGAGCTATACAACATCGCACACGACCCGTACGAACTCACGAATCTATACGGCAAAAAAGAGAGCCTCGACATACAGCACCAGTTGATGGCCGATCTGCTGCGGTGGACCATCCGCACGCAGGACGATCTGCCCGTCGCTGCCTATCGTCCAAAGTGGGCGTCGCGCAACTGGTACTCGGAAAATCGCTAGCGACGAATTCGCCCGCCATTAGCATTCGGACCGCCCGGCGCCACCAGTACCATAGTGACTGACGAGCGGATGCCTATTCCCATCGAGCACGCCTTAGTCCTGGCAGCGGTATTACTCTTCGCCGGCGTCCTGGCCAGCAAACTATCGGCACGCCTGGGTGTCCCGGCGCTGCTGCTGTTCATAGGCATCGGCATGCTCGCCGGTTCCGACGGCCCGGGCGGCATCTGGTTCGATAGCGCTTACCTGGCGCAATCGCTCGGAACGGTGGCGCTTGCGCTCATCCTCTTCTCGGGCGGACTCGAGACGGATTGGACGGCGGTGCGTGGTGTTCTCTGGCGCGCAGTCAGTCTGGCGACAGGCGGCGTCGTCCTCACCGCCGCGCTGGTCGGGGTTTTCGTACACCTGGTGCTGGGACTCAGGCTGATCGAAGGATTCCTGATCGGCGCGATCGTCTCGTCCACCGATGCCGCCGCAGTCTTCGCCGTCCTCCGCGCACAGCGAATGCAGTTGAAAGCCCGGTTGCAGCCGCTGCTCGAACTCGAGTCTGGCAGCAACGACCCGATGGCCGTCTTCCTGACCGTCGCTATCACACAGTTGCTAGCAACACCGCAGACCAGCGTACTCTCGACGCTGCCGATGTTTATCCAGCAGATGGCGCTCGGCGGGGCTGTCGGTTATGCGATGGGGAAACTCGCCGTGCTCCTCATCAACAGGCTGCGCCTGGAGGCGGAGGGCTTGTATCCGGTTCTGATGCTGAGCACGGTTCTTTTCACGTACGGAGCCGCCGCTTCGGTCGGCGGCAGCGGATTCCTCGCCGTGTACCTGGCAGGCATCATTCTGGGCAATACGGACTTCCTGCACAAGCGGAGCCTCGCGCGTTTCAGCGATGCGGTGGCCTGGTTGATGCAGATCACCATGTTCCTGGTACTCGGGCTGCTGGTCTTCCCTTCCCGGCTGCCGCAGGTTGCATGGCCCGGACTGTTGCTGGCCCTGTTCCTGGTGATCGTCGCCAGGCCGATTAGCGTTTTCGTCAGCCTCGCCTTCGCCCGTTTAGGGTTCCGGCATAAGCTGCTGGTATCGTGGGTCGGATTACGAGGGGCAGTCCCGATCGTGCTGGCGACTTTTCCGATGGTCGCCGGACTCCCCCGGGCGGAGTTGCACTTCGACCTCGTCTTCTTCGTCGTCCTCACATCGGTGCTAATTCAGGGAACGACCATCCCCCTTGTCGCCCGCTGGCTGCGATTGCAGGCCCCAACGCCGCCGAAGGTCCGGTCCCCGCTCGAATTCGTACCCGCCCGGCGAACGCGCAGCGAACTGGTCGAGTTCATCGTATCGCCCGGTTCCGAGGCTGCCGGCAAGCAAGTGGTCGAACTCGGATTACCGAAGTCGGCCCTTGCCGTTTTGCTGGCGCGCGGCGATGATTACATCACCCCGCGCGGAAGTACCGTCGTTCAACCGGGCGATCTACTGCTGATACTGGCCGACCGCGGAGAGGTCGGGGCCGTGCGAAAATTGCTCGAAGTGTCTGATCCCCGATAATCTCCGGAACAGACTCGCTGGTAGGAATCGTCATGAAAAAACTTCTTTGCGCAATTGCTCTTTCCGCGGCAGTGTTACTGGGTGCCGACGTAACCGGAAAATGGTCCGGCACGGCCGTAATGGCGCGCGATGGTGAAACACACGACCAGTCGGCCTATTTCGTTCTGAAGCAGGAGGGCTCCGCCATTACCGGGACCGCCGGTCCGAGTGAGGGCGACCAGCACCCCTTGAAGGACGGACGGATCGAAGGGAACGACATCACCTTCGAAGTCGAACATGAAGGCGCCAGCAATGTCCGCGTCCGGCTGAAGGTCGACGGCGACGATCACATGACGGGTGAGGCCACCGGTGAGACCGATGAAGGGCAGTTCCGGGTCAAGCTCGACATGAAGCGAGAGAAGTAACAGAAAGCGTGCCGTTTACGGCCCTCGCCGGTAACCTTGGGGAGCGATAGAATCATCTTATCTTCCTCAATAGATGGTTTAGGACGGCACGCTTGTGAAACTCTCCGAAATCTGTGTACGCAGGCCCGTGTTCGCCTTCATGCTCATCATGTTCCTGGTGACCATGGGCTTCTTTAGCTTCCGCCAGCTCGGCGTCGACCTGTTCCCAAAGAGCGACGCGGCCACCTGTTTTGTGCGAGTGCAGTTGCCGGGGGCCAGCCCGGAGGAAGTCGTCTCACAGGTTATTCTTCCGCTGGAAGAATCGATCGCTGCTGTCAGCGGCATCGATGAGCTTCGCGCGATTGTTTCCGAAGGCAGCGGGAACATCATCGTCACATTCGTGCTCGAGCGCGACATCGCAGAAGCTACCGAGGATGTCCGCGAGAAGGTCAGCAGCTCGATGCAAAAGCTGCCGCCGAACGTACTGCCCCCTACAGTCGCAAAGGCCGATCCCGATACCGACCCGATCATCACCCTCGCGGTCAGCGGCCAGCGCTCAGTGCGAGAGCTGACCGAAATTGCGGATAAACAGATCCGCCGTTCCCTGGAGACTGTGGATGGTGTCGCGGCCGTGGACATGAGCGGCGCGCTGATGCGGCAGATCAACGTGATGCTCGATCTCGACAAGCTGCACGCGTACAATCTCACGCCTCAGGATATTCAGAAAGCGCTCATTTCAGAGAACGTGGAAGCTCCTGGCGGGCGCATCGTGCGAGGGCTCACCGAAGTCGGCGTGCGCACGATGGGACGGCTCGACCGTGTCGGCGAGTTCGGCGGCATCATCGTCAAGAACGTGAACGGCGCGCCCATCCGTGTTCGCGATGTCGGCTACGCCGAAGATGGCACGACGGAGCGCCGCAGCTTTGCCTTTTACCAGGGCAAGCCCGCGGTGGTTTTGGAAGTTCGTCGCCAGATGGGCACGAACACGGTTGAAGTGGTGGACGGCATTCGCACCAAGCTGACCGGTTTGGGTCATGTGCTGCCCGCCGGCGTCAAGGTAGATGTCATCAAGGAACAGGCCACCTACATCAAGAATTCGGTGGAGGCGCTCGAGGAACACCTGGTTCTCGGGAGTCTGCTGGCGTCGGTAATCGTGTGGCTGTTTATTCGGGACTGGCGCACGGTTTTGATCAGTGCCATCGCCATTCCCACCTCCATCATCACGACGTTCACCCTCATGCGGATGATGGATTTCACGCTCAATTCGATGACGCTGTTGGGGCTGACGCTAGCCGTCGGCATTGTCATCGATGACGCCATCATCGTGCTCGAGAATATTTTCCGCTTCATTCACGAGCGCGGACTTCCCCCGATTCAAGCGGCGATCGATGCCACCAAGGAAATCGCGCTGGCGGTGCTGGCCACCACCCTTTCGCTGGTAATCATCTTCGTTCCGATCGCGTTCATGACCGGATACGCGAAGCGCTATCTGAACCAGTTCGGGTGGACCATGGCGTTCTCCATCATGGTGTCGATGCTGGTGGCGTTCACGCTGACGCCGGCGTTGAGTTCACGCCTGTTGAAGGCGCCCAAGCCCGGCGAGAAGAGGCGCAGCGCGCACGATCATGAGCCGACATTCCTCGACCGCGCCTATCTGCGGGTGCTCGACTGGTCGCTGCACCACCGGTGGCTGATCGTCGCCGTCTGCATCCTGGTATTCTCCTCCACCTTTGTCATCAACAAGTTCATAGGGCGCGACTGGATGCCTCAGGAAGATCAGAGCGAACTGACGATTCAGCTCGAAATGCCCGAAGGGTCCTCTCTTGCGGCCACCGAACGCACAACGAACGAGATCGCGCGCCGGGTGAAAGGACTGGAAGGAGTCATCGCAGTACTTCCCCAAACGCACGGCTTCCTCGATCGCGTCACGATGTCGCAGGTCACCGTTCTGCTGAAGCCCGAGAACGAACGCGCCGACATTACCACCTTGGGCCAGAAAGTGCGCGTCATCACACGCGACTATCCTTTCGCCCGTCCGCGTTTAACCTTCCCGAATGTGCTGGGCGGACGGGACACGTTCTCGCCGATTCGCGCCCAACTCCTGGGACCCGATATGAGAACGCTGGTGGAGTATGCGAAAGAGGCAAATATTCAACTCAACCAGCAATCGGCGGTCGCGGACGTAAAAGCCAACCTGAACCTCAACACGCCGGAACTGCAGGTAGTGATCGATCGTCCCTTGGCCTCCGATCTCGGTGTTCGTGTTTCCGACATCGCGGGCGCAGTGCGACTCCTGATGTCCGGCGAGGACGAAATCTCCACGTTCAAAGAAGGATCCGAACAGTATCCGGTGACGATGCGGCTCTTGCCGGGCCAGCGCGATAATCCGGCCTCCCTCAGCCGCCTGCTGATCCCCTCCGCAAGGCTCGGCTTGATCCGCCTGGACTCCGTCGCGAAACTCGAGCGCGGCCTAGGCCCCAGCCGTATCGATCGGTACAACCGGCAGTTCTCGGTCGGCATTTATGGAAACGTGGCGCCGGGCCATTCACTGGGTGAAGCGGCCGCGCAGACCCAAAGCGTGCTGGCCGGGCTCGGAATGCCCCCGGGCTACGGTTCGGTGTTCTCAGGCCAGGTGCGGATCCTCGAAGAGACGACGGCCAACATGATCCTGGCGTTCGCACTCGCGTCCATCTTCATGTACATGGTATTGGCCGCGCAGTTCGAAAGCCTGGTACACCCGTTTATCATCCTGTTGACATTGCCGCTCTCGCTGCCGTTCGCTTTGATCTCGCTGATCGCCACCGGCCGCAGTTTGAACCTGTTCAGCGCGCTCGGCGTGCTGCTACTGCTCGGCATCGTCAAGAAGAACGGGATTCTGCAGATTGATTACATGAACCGTTTGCGCGGCAAAGGTATGCCGCTGGTGCCGGCCATCCTCGAAGCGAACCGTGTTCGCCTCCGCCCGATTCTCATGACGACGTTCTCGATTGTCGCCGGACTCGTTCCAACCGCGATCGGGATGGGTGCGGGCGCGTCGCAGCGTTCGGCCATCGCCGTCACCATCATCGGTGGACAGACGTTGTGCCTGTTACTCACACTGCTGGTGGTTCCGGTAGGCTACTCGTTGATCGAAGACGCCCGGGCCTTGCTCACGCGCAGGAGAGTTCCCGCGCGCGCGGAAGCGCCGGCCATCGGGGACTGATCGGAACCTCGCGTTACCAGGCGTGCGCTACGCGGTAGCCGTAAGGGTCTGCACCGGCTTCGATCACGCCGTCGTGCAGCATCCGGATCATCACCGGCGCGGCGCCGCTCGACCATCGCGACCTCGTTTCCACCTTGTGTCCACGGCTGACGAGTTCGCTGAACGTCGCGGCAGGCATGCGCTCATCGAGCAGCAGATCGCCGCGATTCCATGCGTGGTTATCGAAGCTCGAAACGAGGTGCCGGGTCTGGAACCGGGGCGCTTCCACGGCATTCTCGGGATTCAAGTGGAACTCCACGGCGTCGAGAATCAATTGAAGCAGACTCTGGTCCTGGTTGTCGCCGCCCGGTGTCGAAAGCGCAAGAAACGGCGAGCCGTCGCTGTTCAGTACCAGCGTCGGGCTCAGCGTCACTCGGGGACGCTTGCCTCCGGCGAGCTCGTTCGGGTTGCCCTTCACCAGCAGGAAACTCTGCGCGCGCTGCGTGAGAGGAATGCCCGTGTCTCCTGCAATCACCGATGGCATCCAGGCGCCGGACGGCGTGACGGACATCATCATTCCGTCCTTGTCGATCACATCTACACAGGTGGTGTCGCGCGCCATCAGCGCGTCGTCGATGTGAATGTGCGCCGTCTCCGTTTCCGACGGGTGCTGCCCCACTTTGCCGTTGATCTTGCCCGGACGGAAGTCCAGCGAAGCACTGCTGCCGATCAGCTTGCGACGTTCGGCCGCATACTCCTTCGATAGCAGAGTCGCTTCGGGAACCTGGCTGAATTTCGGATCCCCATAATAGGTGTCCCGGTCCGCGTACGCCAGTTTCAGCGCTTCGACGGAATGGTGGATGTAGTCGGCTGAATTGATCCCCATCCGGCGCATGTCGAATCCCTCCAGAATATTCAGCGCTTCAATCATCGAGGGGCCCTGGCTCCAAAAGCCGGGTTTGTAGACCTTGTACCCGCGGTACGTCGTGGAAACCGGTTCTTCGGGCTGGAGGTGGAACGCCGCCATATCCTCGTACCGCAGCAAGCCGTCGTTGGCCTTCATGAAGGCGTCGATCCGTCGCGCAATGTCGCCGCGATAGAAATAATCGCGAATCGCGTCGATGGCCGCGACACGATCCTTACCGGCGGCGCGGGCTTTCTTCTCCGCCTCCGCCATGCCGCGCAATGTTCGCGCCAGGTCGGGCTGCCGGAAGATTTCGCCCGGCATCGGAACGTGTCCCTCCGGCATCCAGTGACGCTTGGAGTCGGGCCACATCTCGAAGAACGGCCGCGACCGCGCGATACTGTTCGAGCGCTGCTCGTCGATCGGGTATCCATCGGCCAATTCGATGGCCGGACCCGCTACCTCGGCGAACGACTTGGTGCCGAAATCGCGCAGGGCCACGAGCGTCGCGTCCACCATGCCAGGCACGAGGGCCGGCATGATACCGGTCACCGGGATAATGCCGCTCAGTCCGCCTGGATCGCGGCTCATCACCTCGAACGGACGCAACGGCCGCGTGCGGAAGAGATCCGCGGTCGCCAGTTTGGGCATGGTCCCGACACCGGCAATGGAAACCACCTTCCCGGTCTTCGTGCGGATTAGGATCGGCGCTTCGCCGCCAAAGCCGAAGTGAGAAAACTCGGTTACGGAAGCAGCAAAGATCGTCGCCACTCCGGCATCCACCGCGTTTCCTCCGGCGTGAAAAATGCGCATTCCGGCTTCGGTTGCCGTTTCGCTTCCCGCCGCCACCGCGCCGTGCAGACCGCGCGCCGCGATGCGCGCCGGCCGCTCAAATTCCTTCCGCTGCGCGCATACACAAAGACCGACACACAAAAAAACCAGAGTGATCCGGGATCTCATAAGTCGAACCAGTTGCTCCATTATCGCAGCAAGCCGCAGTGCGGCGTTTCTATCGGGGATACGGGTGCCCGCGCAGCATCGTCACCGCACGGTACAGTTGTTCCGCCAGCATTGCCCGAGCAAGTTCGTGCGGAAATGTCATCGGCGACAGCGAAAGCAACAGGTCGGCGCGGCCTTTCCAGTCCGCAGGCAGGCCGTCGGCTCCACCGACCAGGAACACGACATCCCGCGCCCTGGTCTCCGCATCCGACACGAGTCCGGCAAACACGGCGGAATCCATCCGCTTCCCCTCTGGATCGAGAAATACCTTGTGCGCGGTGGGATGCTTCTGAAACAGGTCGAAGCGGGCGGGTTGCACTTCCCGCATCTCACACTGAATGTAACGGCCGGTACGTTTCAGATACTCCGCCGCAAGAGCGTTGGCGTGAACGTCACGAGCCTTCCCGATATAGTACAAAAGGATCTTCACGGTGATACGCGACGAAAGGAGCGCTGCGTTAATCTCGTATGGTGGCCACCGGAACTAGTTTATCCTCCGCCTTCGAGCTGATCGTTCGAACCCCGGACGGAAAGAGCCGTACGGTCCCTTTGAGCGCCGATCGTCTCTCATTGGGCCGCGCGGCAACAAACGATCTCTGTTTCCCCGATGACGCGGGTCTGTCCCGCCAGCATCTTGTCTTCGAGCGCCAGGGGCAGGAGTGGACAATACGGGATCTGGGCAGCAAGAACGGGACTTTGGTGAACGGGACGCGCATCGCGGGCCCGCATAAGCTGAGGCAGAGCGACCGCATCTCGGCCGGCCACATGGCGCTCGAGTTTTGCGAACCGGGCGAAACTTCCACGACGCCGGACACCGTCGTGTTCGTTGACAGCGCAGTGGTGGCCACTGCCACTACAACAGTGGCCACCAGTCTCGAAGGCATGATGGGACCCGAAGTGGAGGACTTTGGAAAAACGCGAGTCTTCCAGGGCAACCCGCAAACCCGAGCCTTGATACGGGCGGGCCGCGAACTTGCCAGCCATCGCCCACTCGCCGAATTGTTCGAAGTGATAATGGACCTGTCGCTGGAGGCCGTTGGCGCCAATCGAGGCGTGTTGATGACGCTTGAAGGCGATCAGTTGCTGGTCCGCGCGGCTCGCGGCCAGGGCTTTCAGATCAGTTCCACCGTTCGCGATCGGGTTCTCAATGAGCGGGCCTCGGTGCTGGTTGTCGACGCGCAAACCGATCAGGCTTTTCGCGATCGCGCCAGCATCGTCGCGCAGAACATACGCAGCATGCTCGCCGTTCCGCTGCAGGCCAAGGATCGGGTCATCGGACTCATCTACCTCGATTCCCCCAACATGATCCAACCGTTCACCCGCGAGGATCTCAACCTGCTGACCGTCATGGCCAACGTCGCGGCCATCCGTATTGAACACGCACGTTTGGCGGAAGTGGAGCAGGCCGAGCGGATGCTGGCGAAGGAGTTGGCGCAGGCGGCCCAGATTCAACGGGGTCTTCTGCCCCGCGAAGCTCCCATCGTACGCGGCCTGGACCTGGCCGGAAGTACCGCCGCGTGCCGTACCGTGGGCGGCGATTACTACGACTATCTGACGTTTCCGGACGGGCGGGTCGCTGCCCTGGTAGGCGACGTTGCGGGAAAAGGGATGCCGGCCGCGCTCATGATGTCGAGCCTGCAGGCGCGTGTCCAGGTTCTGTTCGAGGACGGTGACAACCTCGCCGCGAAAGTCTCGCGCCTCAACCGGACTATTGCAACCAACTGCCCGGATAACCGTTTCATCACCTTCTTCATCTGCGTGCTGAATCCGGCCACGGGCGAGCTAACGTACACCAATGCCGGACACAATCCGCCCCTGCTGGTACGGCAAACCGGTCTTGTGGAAACGCTTGGAGTCGGCGGAATCGTGCTCGGAATCATGCCTCAGTTTGCCTACCAGGAAGCACCGGCACGCATGGAATCCGGCGACGTACTGGTGATGTACAGCGATGGTGTAACCGAAGCGGCGCGCCCCGACTCCGATGAAGAGTTCGGGGAACAACGGCTGGCGGATATTGTGCTGCAGAACGCCGGCCGGCCCGCCGAGGCTATTGTTCGCGCCGTTCTGGAGGCCGTCACGTCGTACACGCAAGGAACCCCCGCCGCCGACGATATCACGGTGGTTGTGGCCCGGCGTGACTGAGTCGCACCGGGTACTCTGCAAAAGCTGCGTTCTCAACTTCTGCGCCCGGCTGTCACCTGACCGGGCCGTGCGCATCCAAAAAGAGGAACGGGCTGACCCCGTTCGGCATTGCGAGGCCGCAAGCATCCTAAGATGGAGTTGTGGCCAACCAACAGGTCTCTGAAATCGAACTCGCTCAGTCGCTGATGGACGGAAGCGAAGAAGGATTCGAGCGGTTTGTCGAAGCCTATCGAGGAAAGCTGTTTCACTATAGCTTCTTAATGTGTGGTCATCGCGAAGACGCCGAAGAGGTTGCGCAGGAGACTTTGTTGAAGGTTTTTGAGAGCTTCGATCAGTTGCGGGAGCCGGAGCGCCTGAAGGCGTGGGTTTTCCGCATTGCGAAGAACTTCTGCCTGATGAAGCGCCGAAAGAGCGTATTTGCACCGGATACCGAGCTTTCACTGGACCAACTACGTCCGGGAAAAGAGGGAGAGGGCGGATCGCTTGAAATCGCGGACTGGTCGATGCTTCCCGAAAGCGCCGCATCCGATGCGGAAATCCGGGAGGTCCTCGACGCGGCGGTGCGGGAGTTGCCGGAAATTTATCGCAGTGCCTTTCTATTACGCGATGTCGAGGAACTGACGACGCAGGAAACAGCGCAGATCCTCGGCGTAAGCGAGGATGTCGTCAAGACCCGCCTTCACCGCGCACGGCTTGCCTTGCGCCAGAAGTTGGATCAGCATCTACGGACATCGAAAGGAGTGTGCGCGAAATGAGCCCTGAAGAGTGCCGTCAGATTTTCGAGATGCTGTCGGAGTATATCGACGGCGATCTACCGGCCGACACGTGTGAGCACATCGAACGGCACATTGCGGACTGCCCGCCCTGCATACAATTCGTCGAGAGTCTTCGCAAAAGTGTTAGCGTATTCCGCGATTACCGCCCTTCGGAAAATCCACCGCCGCTCGACACCAAGGCGCGCGAGCGGCTCGCCAAGGCATATCGCGAAATGCTGGCCAGGCGCGGCTGACTATCCGATACGCTCGATAATTGTGGCGTTGGCCAGCCCGCCGCCTTCACACATCGTTTGCAACCCGTAGCGGCCACCCGATCTCTGTAGTTCGTGTACCAGCGTTGTCATCAGGCGGGCACCGCTCGCTCCCAGCGGGTGACCCAGCGCGATCGCTCCGCCGTTGACGTTCACTTTCGCAAGGTCGGCTTTTGTTTCGCGTTGCCAGGCCAGCACGACGCTCGCAAAAGCTTCGTTGATTTCCACGACATCGATGTCGGCGAGTGTGAGCTTCGCACGCTCGAGGACGCGGCGCGTGGCCGGAATCGGACCGGTGAGCATGAGCACCGGGTTCTCGCCGGCCAGCGCGAACGCCACAAACCGCGCGAGTGGCTGATACCTGAGCCGCTCCGCTGCCGCCCGATCCATGATCAGTAGCGCCGAGGCACCGTCGCTGATCTGCGATGAATTCGCGGCAGTTACCCTGCCGTCGGCCTTGAAGGCTGGCTTCAGCGTAGCCATCTTTTCGAGCGAGGTGTTCGCGCGAATCCCCTCGTCCCTGCCCGCGTGCGTGGTGCCCTCCGGCGTCTCCACCGGCACCGGGACGATCTCGCGGCAGAAGCGCTCCTCGGCGTTCGCTCGCGCGGCCCGCTGGTGGCTTTCCAGACTGTAGCGGTCCAGTTCCTCGCGGCTAATCGCCCATCGGTCAGCCAGCATTTCCGCGCTGATGCCTTGGTTGAAGTGCGAGTTGTCGTAGCGCGCCATCATTCGCGGACCGAACGGGCGTCCCGGTCCGCCGGAGGAGGCTCCGAGAGGCACGCGAGTCATGCACTCCACGCCGCAGGCGATCGCGATGTCGTAGGCTCCAGCCAGCACACCTTGCGCCGCAAAATGAATTGCCTGCTGGCTCGAACCGCATTGCCGGTCCACAGTGGTAGCAGGCACGGACTCCGGGAATCCTGCCGCGAGCACCGCGTTCCGGGTGACGTTGATCCCCTGCTCCCCCACCTGCATTACGCAGCCGCCGATAACATCGTCGATCGACTCGGGATCAAGTTTCGTTCTCTCAACCAATTTCTCGAGGGTGTGCGCCAACAGATCGACCGGATGCCAGTCCTTCAACATCCCGTCGCGCTTGCCAATGGGAGTTCGTACAGCGTCGACGATAACCGCTTCTCGTTGCATTGATTCTGTTTGTTCCCCGGTTGTGAATGATAGCCGGATGCCAGGATGTGGGTCAAGCTCGAGCGATGGGATTGCAGAAGAAGGAAGGGTAAAAAAGACGGGGTCCCACCCGCACTTTCGCGCGGAGGACCCCTTCAGTCGAGCAGAACAGGTACGACTAACTTCCGTTCCTAAAACGGGCGCTTCCTCCAGCGAATCCCCGCCAGGACCAGCAACCCGCCCAGCAACAGCGCTTCGGTGGCCGGCTCCGGAATCATCGTCGCCTTGAACGTCGCGGAATAAGACGTAGTGATCGATCCCTGATTAGCCAACTGGGCCAGAATCGAGGCTACATCCGCGTCCGTGGTACCCGGCGTGTTAGTGAATTGTGCGGTGAATACCCCGCCGAATGGACTCAGCTCACCCGTAGATACCCGCCTCGCCTCCCCGGCTACGGAGAACGATGCGATGGATCCCGTGGGAGTGTTCGCCAGGTTGAACGGCGATAGTCCCAACGGGTTGGCTGCGGTCACCAAAGCAGGTATTTGGGGCGTACAGGCTGCCGACCCCGAAGGCGGGCATGCACCTCCTGTTCCCGCAGCGATAAAGGTCAGGTCCAGCCGGATATCCGGATCGGCTGCGAACATTATAAAATCCGACAACGTGAACGACTGGTTAATTGGCGTGGTCGTCTCGTCAAGCGAATGGATGTAACCGTACGTGTTTGCCAGCGACGTGAAGTCGCCACTCTGAGCGGCAGATCCAGTTACGGCCATGTTTCCATAGTTCGCCGGACACGGTTGCGCGGCGACAATGTCGCAAAGAAATGTCAGTACTGTGGTCGTAACCGTTGCATCTCCCGTTATGTTTAGTTGCCCGGTTATGGGCGCGGCAGAAGCAGGTACGAGCAGCACAACTCCGAAAGTCAGAGCCGCCAAGGCGGATCGTCTCATCTACGTGTGTCTCCTCCCCCGAAGGCCTGGATGTGGCCTTGCGATTGTAGATTCAAACAAATGATGGACCTATCCGGGGGCAATTCGTTGCTGGGAAAGTCCCCAGTTCTGGCAATTAACGCCGGTTGTAACAGTGAGTTTCGCGAAACTTAGTTGGAACCGTGATAGAGTTCGATTGCTTGAGGCGCGTTTCGAACCAGCCCTTCGCTCGTTTCCGGGGTGTGGCGGACTGAATGTGCGACCACTGGAATGGTGAGCAGGTCGGATTGAAAGTTCCTCAGGTACTCTACGAACTTCGGATGAGGCCGCGATGAATCGAACCTCAAAACTTCGAGATCGCACTTATACTCCGGGTCGTAATAGGGGGGAAGGTCCGCGCCGTTAGCGTTCAGCGGCCGTCCGCCGATTTTCCGCAAAACAGGGGCCGAACAGGTGGTCTTCGCTGTCGTGATACCGATGACGCCGCCGAACCAATCACTGAGCGCATAGAACGCCAGCATCATACGAATCGCCTCGGTGCTGGCGCGGAGCGGCGAATCGATAGCCCACCCTCCGACCTCGACGAAGCCGAATTGCCGCTGCTTCGCAAACGTGATTTCCGACTCGATCGCTTTCCGTAACCGCTGCCCCCACACCTCCGACTGCGCGAGTGCCGAGCGCGCCACGCCCAGATGTTCATACCTGAGCCCGCCGTCGTGCAGAACGTAGCGGGCACAGGCGCGCACGCCCCCGGAACTGTCGACGGATAACAAATGCCACCCCGGTTTGTCCGCCGGTTGCACGTGTCTGCCATCTACCGTCAGCCGCCCGGCCTCGACCGCGCCGGTTTCAACATAAATGCGCGCCCGGAACCGCTGTGCTTGATCTAACAGCGCTTCGTGCTTTCGAGGATTGGCTATTACAGAGGTAAATCCTGTGACCGAAGCCTGAGGAGGGGCCAGCAGGATAAGCCGACGCGTCAAAACACCACTCGCACCTGGAGATATCTTCACCGTTTCCACTCCTTTCGGCGATACGCGGTAGGACTTATGATTTGCGGATAGTTCAAGTACAACATTTGGAATTGCAGGTACAGTCTGGAACGGACTATCCTTTTCCCGCAGTCCGGTTCTTACCTCGGGCGAACATCCTTCCACCCGGAGTAACCAGGCTTCACTAGGTTCGTAATCTGTGTTCGGGCGAACAGAATTAGAAGATCTAGTATTACCACTCTACTAGTGCTACCCGCAAGAGTAATTCTCGAGCCTCCGGGCCGAAAGTGACTACCGTCACGACATTAGTTCGGAGGTACTTACCATCGAACTAACCCCCCTCCCTGGGGAACTTACACCCAGATTTTTACTCTCTATTACGCACTTTTGCCTTCCATTTACCGTAGATCGTGGCATAATGTGCGAGAAGCTGTAGCTGAATTTGCCTTGGAGTGCAGCCGCCCGGTTTGCACTCTAAGTCGTTCTAAACGCCACTCGCCCGACTGCGGATCGCGTATCGCCGGGCCAATCAAATTCTATGTTGTTCTTATCCATCTGGCAGTACACGCTGATCGCACTGCTACTTGCTTCCCTAGCGAGTTTCGGCTGGGGAATGCGGAAGTTCTTCGTGCAGCCCGCGGGGATGACCGCCGGGATGCGACTCACCGCCGCCTGCGGCGCCCTTTTTTCAGCCCTGCACTTCGTCGCTCTCTGTATTCCGCGAACCATCGCACCCGAGCGTGGTGCTGCGGCTTTCGTCCTCTACCTCGCCGCGCTGGGTCTGTTTTGGTGGGCCATTGCCGTCAATCGCTCACAGCCTTTGTCCGCCGTGTTCTCTCCCGATGCGCCCGCCCACCTGACCCTTTCAGGACCATATCGACTGATCCGGCACCCGTTCTACTGCGCCTATCTGTTCACATGGATCGCGGGGTATATCGGGTCCGGACAAATCTGGCTACTGCCCACCGTGCTGGTGATGTTCTTCATCTACCTTCGCGCCTCGAAACATGAGGAAGCGAAATTTTCCGAAACGCCGCTGGCTGGGGATTATGAGCTCTACCGCGCGCGCACCGGACGGTTCGTACCGAACCCTTTGAAGCTTTTGATGATAGGACGTGCTCGTTGAAGGTCGCCATTTAACGCCATGCGGCTCGCGTGGTTCAACATCGCCCATGACCGGGTCCGGTTCCTGGTCACGGTGCTGGGAATCACTTGCGCAGTTTTCCTGATGGTGTTCCAGGGCAGCGTCCTGATCGGGTTTCTGCACGCCTCTTCGAGGCTCATCGACTGCACCGACGCCGACCTCTGGATTACGGCCCGCGGCGTTCCGTCTTTCGAGTTTCCGATCCCCCTCGAAAGGCGCTTCGTAGAGATCGCCCACAGCGTCCCGGGCGTCGCTCAAACCAGCAGGATTTGCACACGATTGGTGCAGTTTCGTATGGCCGATGGGCGGCATCAGATGGTCGCGCTGGTTGGCGCGGACACCACCGTTGGTGCGGAATTCCCGCTGCCGCGAATCTCCGGTTCGCCCGCCGCCCTGGAACCCGAGTCGCTTCTGGTCGACGCAAGTAACGTCCGCCTGCTTGACATCGCGCGAGTTCCCCTGGCAGTCGAGGTGAACCAACAACGGGCCACAGTGGTCGGCAAGGTTTCCGGGTTCTCGTCTTTTCTGGGAAGTCCCTACGTCTTCACCGCATACAACGATGCCGCGCGCTACATCGATCTTCGACCTGAAGAAACGATGTTCATTCTGATCAAGATCGCTCCAGGCGCCGATGTTCGAGCTGTGCAGCGCGGGTTGCGGGCCCGGCTGCGCTCGGCCGACGTTTGGACGAAAAGCGAATTCTCATGGCGGGCGCGATCTTATTGGATTACGCAAACCGGTGCGGGCGGCGCCATCCTGCTGGCAGCTTTGCTCGGGTTCTGCATTGGCCTGGCTGTGGTTTCGCAGGCAGTCTATGCCACTACGATGGAGAACCTCGAGGAGTTCGCCACACTCAAGGCAATAGGAGCCTCGAAGCGGTTCGTCACCGAGGTCGTCCTGGGGCAAGCGCTGATGAGCGGTTCCATCGGGTACATCGCCGGCGTGCTGCTGACGATACCGATGATCGACGCCGCACGGAAAGCGATCCCGTGGGTGAACTCCCCCTGGTGGCTGCCGCCGCTGGCTCTCGTGCCGACCGTCGTGATGTGCGTTGTATCATCTCTCGTCTCGGTTCGCGCAGCGCTGCTCGTCGAACCGGCCAAGGTGTTCCGTGCCTGATCCGAGCGTCGAAATTCGCAATGCGAGCGTTTCCTACGGCAGCGGATCGCTTCGCACCCAGGCGCTGCGCGGAGTCTCGCTGGAGTTTCACGGCGGCGAGCTCGCGCTCATCATGGGACCCTCGGGAAGCGGCAAAACCACCCTCTTGTCTGTCGCCGGATGTTTGATGAAACCCGACGCTGGATCCGTTTTCGTTCACGGCCGGGACGTCAGCCACATCAGCGAGGAGCAGCGCACAGACGTGCGCCGCAAGCACATTGGATTCATCTTCCAGGCGTTCCGGCTGTTTCACGCGCTGACCGCGGTGGAGAATGTTATGGTGGCCGCCGACATCGCATCTAATCGTTCCCCGGCGACCGCCAAAACTGCGATGCAGTTGCTCGACAACCTCGGCCTCAGCGACCGTTTGCACCTGAAGCCGGACGCTCTCAGTGGCGGCGAGAAACAGCGCGTCGCAATTGCGCGCGCGCTACTGCCGTCGCCTACCATTGTTCTGGCAGACGAACCGACCGCATCGCTGGACTCGGTATCCGGACGTCAAATCTGCACTATCCTCCGCCGCCTCGCTGCCGACGATCGGCGCGCCGTCGTCGTGGTTTCCCATGATCCTCGCTGGAACGAGTTCGCTGACCGGACCATCGTTCTCGAGGATGGACGTGTGACTGAGAAAGGGACCCCTTAGTAATGTTCAAAAAGCTCACCCGAGTTTCCGTTGCTGTCTTGGCGGCCGCACTACTCGTTATTCTGGTGCGCGTATCGCTGAGCGGGACAAGTGCTGCTGCGAATCGTATGCCGCCTGGCCCCGTCGCGAGTCCTCCCGAACAGGTGCGACTTGCCGCCCCCGGACGAGTCGAGGGCCGAACTGAGACCATCGCGGTCGGCGCTGGAATGGACGGCGTCGTGAAATCGATACTCGTGAAAGAAGGCGACCCCGTCGCCAAAGGTCAACCCTTGGCCGAGATCGGATGCGAGGATTTACGTTCCGCTCTCAACGCCGCCACCGCCGAAGCCGATGCGTCCCGTCAGATCCGCACCCGGTTGCTGCGAGGCAGCCGCGAAGAGGAACGTCAAGCGGCGGCACAGCAAACGGCTGCGGCCCGGGCCGTCGTCGACCAGACCTCCGCACAACTCGATCGCATGACAAAACTTCAGGAAGCCGCCGCGGTTTCGCGATCGGATTTCGAACAGGCCGTCCGCGACAATGAAGTAGCCGAGGCCGCTTACAAACGCGCCTTGCGCCAGCAGGAACTCGTGAACGCGCCGCCGCTACCCGAGGAAGTCAGCCGCGCCGATGCGGACGTCCGGGCAGCCGAGGACCGCGTCAAGCAGGCCCGGGAGAAACTCGACAAGTGCGTTGTCCGGGCGCCGATCAGCGGCACAATTTTGCGCGTGGATCTTCGACAGGGCGAATCCTTCGCGTTGCTGGCACCGCGCCCGCTGTTCACCGTCGCGGATGTTTCTGAGCGGCGAGTGCGCGCTGAAGTCGATGAGCGAGATATCGGCAAAGTACAAGTAGGCCAGAAGGTGGAAGTGTCTTGTGATGCTTTCCCCTCCCGCCGATTCTCCGGCACCGTGACTCGGGTTTCGGCGTCGATGGGTCGCAAAACGGTGCAAACCGGCGATCCCGCCGACAAGGCGGATCGTGACGTTCTGGAAGTTGTCGCGCAACTGAGCGATGAAGCGCGCGCGCTACCCGTGGGTCTGCGAACGACTGTCCATTTTCTGAACTGAACGTATCGCTCGTTAACCTCGTTCTGCATCCTGCTGACGGCGGCCCGGTCTACTCTTTGACGGGCCGGCCATCCACCATCCGTTCATTCACGGTCAGCTTTTCATGCAGTTTTCGTTTCCACCCGGCGGACGTTCTTATCCACGTGTCACGGACATGGGAGCCGCGCCACACGCGGTGCGTTGCTCCTTCTATGATCTCCATACGCGTGCTGCCGACCAGGCAGAGCACGACGGCACTATTCCCATCCAACCTTAGATCGTAGATCTGTATGCCGGTTGATGTGCCGTTTCGTTCGTAGTCCGGCGCCCAGGTCGCTGACCAGTTTGGCGGAGGCTTCATGCTCGCAATATCCCGCCGTATGAAGGGCTCCAGTTCTTTGCGTGTTCTCGGGCTTTGCCCGGCCGTGATGCTAACCCAGTCGTCCGTATCCATCTGCATCGCGCCGTCGGCGTCCCCGTGCCGCAATGCATCCAGCGATCCTTGGTAGGCCGCGACGATCTCCTTGCGAGCCTGCTCTGCTGCCCGGTCATCCGCCGCCGGCATCAATAGCGGGATGAAAAGCAGTATTCGTAGAAACGGTGCCCATTCTGTCATGGTCATGCTCCATCAGTCCTACGCGTTTCAGCGTACACATTCCCGGAATCGTCTCGAACGATTGTTACGTTCTATTACTTTTCCATACCTCCACTACTTGACCAAGGACTATTCCTTGCGTATCCTTGCCGGAGGGTGATCGCGACAGCGAGGAGATAGAGGTATGCCGAACCATACCGTAAAGCAAGGGGAACACATCGTCCGCATCGCGCGCGACAACGGGCTGACGAAACCCGAGATCGTTTGGAACGATCCGCAGAACGCCGCCCTAAAAGAAAAACGCAAGAACCCGAATATCCTCTTCCCAGGTGATCAGGTATTCGTACCGGAACTCACCGAAAAGACCGAGTCGCGCCCCACCGGCCAACTGCACCGCTTCCAGATCGACGGACAACCCCTGAAGCTCAAACTCTGCGTCAAGGACGAGAGCGATCGTCCGGTCGCAGGCGAGCCCTGCCGGCTCAATGTCCAGGGACGAGTCGAGGACAAGCAGACCGACGGCGACGGCCGCGTCGAAGGCGTGATCGAACCCGCCGACGAGGACGCGATGCTCGAGATCTCGGGCGTTCAGATCCCGGTCAAGATCGGGCACCTCGATCCGATCGACGAACTGACGGGACAACAGGCGCGCCTGAATAATCTCGGTTACGAAGCGGGCCCCGTGGGCGAAAAGGACGACGAGCGGTTCCGATCCGCGGTTGAGGAATTCCAGTGCGACCAGGTGATTAAACCAGTCACCGGAATCTGCGACGCGAAAACGCAGGACAAGTTGAAGGAAGTTCACGGCTGCTGATCGATGGGGGACACACCAACACCCACTCCCGGATCCGGCGAGAACGAAGGCGGCGTTGCCAGCAACCACCCGGTTCCACAAACGCTCCCCGTGCTGGCCGGCCCCACTACCGCCGATGATTTCAATACCGTTCGGGCAGCGCTGATTCCCGTCGGCTGCTGGCGCATTGAAGACCTCCGCTTTGAATTCGATTCGTCCATCCTCCGGCCCGAAACGAAAAAGGAATTCGCCAAGCTCGCGGATCTCTTCAAATCGCACGCGGGCGCGCCGATCTCGTTATTCGGCCACGCCGACCCGGTTGGCGATGACGTCTACAACAAGTCGCTGAGCGGCCGCCGCGTCGAGGCCGTCTATGCCGTGCTCACACGCAACGTCGACATGTGGGAAAAACTGTACGGCAGCCTTATACAGGGCAGCGGGGATGCGTGGAAGTATCGTGCCGTGCAAGTCGCGCTGCAAGGGTTGGGATTCGATCCTGGCCCGATCACGGGAACATTGAACTCGGCGACAACGGCAGCCGTCAAAAAATATCAGGGAGATAATGGGCTGACGGCCGACGGCGATCCCGGCCCTATTACGCGCGGCAAACTGTTCCCGCAGTACATGGATTTCCTGGCCGGTGATTTTAAGCTGACGCCCGGCGATTTCCTCGGCAAAGGCGCTGGACCCGATGGCAAGGCGGATTATCAGGGTTGCAGCGAATTCAATCCGGTACTGATGTTCTCGTCGAGTGAGAACACCGCGTTTCAGAACCCTTCGAAGAAAGACGCGCGCAACGCCGAGAACGCGCCGAACCGCCGCGTGCTCGCACTGCTGTTCCGTCCGGGCACCAAAATCGATCCCGCGAAATGGCCCTGCCCGACCACGAAGGAGGGCATCGCCGGGTGCCAGAAGCGGTTTTGGTCGGATGCCACGAAACGCCGCCAGTTCCAGGAGAAAAGGCGGACATTCGACTCCGACAAGGACACCTTCGCTTGCCGCTTTTATCACCGGCTGATGGTCAGTTCGCCGTGCGAGGGCATCAAGCCGGTGCCGATTCCCGTGCCGCTCGAGACCGTCAAGCCTCTGATCGTTTCCGGCGGCAGCAGCGCACCCCAAGCGTCGGCCCCTTCTTCGAGCGGCGGCGGCACAGCCTCGGCTCTTTCGGATGAACCGAAAGATAAAAGTGCCAGCGGCTCCGATGCCGCGGTCAAACCGTCCGTGGGGCCGACCGATCTTGTCACAGTCGTCAAACGGCCCTACACAAACCCGAATCCTCCCGTCGTCATTCTGAAGACCGACGTGCCGTTCGACGGTACGGGCACCTTAACCCGATCGAAAGACATTGTCGATTTCTTCCGCAAAGGATCTACCACTCCGATTCAGTTCGGTAAGGACAACGTGTTTACCGGCGCGGATCTGACCAAGGGTGTCGAACTGACCGCCGTCGGTTTAAAGGCGAGCGACTCGATGAAAGATATCGAGTTGACGCTGACACTGTCGGGCGGATCTAAGAAGATCGACCCACCGGCAAAGGCGAAGATGACCTCGGTGGAAGTTCTGCTCGATATCTGCGAACCGCGCACTTCCACATCCGCCGACCCGCCTGTTTTAACGACGGCCACCGCCGCTCCCGCATCGGGCGCCACGTCCACCGACAAGTTCTTCGGAGGACGTCCCCTACCGCTTCAATTCGCCACCACCTACTACGATGAGCGCGCGATCCTCATCGTTCGCCAGGTGAAACCCAAGGACGCGAAGGTTCAACTCGTTCTCAACACCGATGACGATAAGGTAAAGATCTTCGCAGCCGAGAAGCCGACCAAAGGCGAGACGGCCGTCACGCTTCCGAAGGTTGTCGATTCGACAAAGGTTCCTGCCGATGGAACCAAGTTCTTCGTCGAAGGTGCGAAGGAAAGTGTCGCCGCACGCGATACGGGCGTTCGGCTCGGGATCCAGGCAGTGACCGACGTCGGCGATCGCGTCGCCATCAGCGTCTGCCACACCGAGGTCGTCAGCAACAAGGAATTGAAGGACCTGAAGTTGGTGGCGCAGGTCCCGGAAAAGCCGGCCCGAACTACAAAATCGCCGAAATTCGTTCCGGCTCCGCTCCTCGTCGGCAAGGACTTCGACGTCGAGATGCGCCCGCACATCGAAATCGCCAAGATGAGCGCATTTCAGTGGACCACTCCTTCGGCACTCGTCACTCTGACCGATGTGGCCAAAGAAGTGGTCAAGGTCAAGGGCAAGACACTCAGCACGGCTCTCGATGATATCGACCTCGACGTCCTGCTAACCACCGACGTCGGCAAGCTGAAAAAGAAGCACAAGTTCACGGTCGTCCACGTGGAGATCAGTCCGATAACTTCGGGAGACAACGTCAAGGATACCGACGACATCAACCTGATCAAGAACCCGTGCGGATGCGTGATCCTGAGCGGCGGCGATGCCGGCGATACTACCAAAGTCCCCAAGTACGAAATCACAAAGATCGAGCCCAATCTGACCTGGACCGCCGATGACGACCGGATTGCCTGGTGGATCGTCGGCGGCGACACCGCGGGCGCCGGCAAATACGACGGAAAAGCCGATTTTCACAACGACGAGAAATCGAAGCACGGCACCAAGATTCAGGTGTTCGGAACGCAGCAGGGCGATGTTCTCATCCAGCCCTATTCGGGCGGCTACGGCTACGGGATGTTCCGCGCCAACGCCGTGCCGATTCGCAAAGTGAAGTACCGCATCAATCGCATCTTCACGACTGTGCAGGCCGCCATTCCGCTGCAACCCGCATTGCCCGCGCTGCCGGCCGTCACGGCGCAACCGGCCTTCCCCGGTACAACCGGGATTCCGGCGCAGCCCGCGGTTCCGGCCCTGGCTGCCGTGGCGGTGCGTCCCTCGGTCCCCGCCATTCCCGCGCGCGTGGCTCACACACCGACGGCGAGTCACGCCGAAGCACTTCTGCACATCAAGATCGTCAATGTTTATATGCGGCAGGCGGGCATCGAGTTGATTCCCGACGACTCCGCTGAAATGTCGAGCGCCGCCCGGGTTGCGCGTCCCGCGCTTCCCGCCGTAGTTGCGCAACCTGCAATTCTTGCGCAGGTAGCGACTCCCGCCTTGCCGGCCACCGGGACGACTCCGGCGGTCGCGGCTCAACCCGCCGTCGCCGCCCGCCAGGCTGTCCCCGCACTGCCGGCTATGCCCGAGGTGAAGGTGTCCGCGGTGAATCCGAAAGTCGGGCAGGCTTCTCTCGATCAGAAGATCCTCAAAATCACGCAGGTCCAGGCCGGCCATTTCGACGTGGAGGTGGACGACATCAACCTCACCTTCAACGCCAGTTCGCCGAACAGCCGCGATGCGATACGCATCAACGCGCGCAACGAGATCGTCAGCTTTGCCTATATCGAATCGCAGCCCGGAACAAAGACGCTGGCCACCGCGCTGCTGTGCCCTCAGAATCACGCCCCGCAAGCACGTGTGGATCCGCCGCGTGCCTACACCAAAGCGTCCTACACGCTGGGCGACAAGGGAATCCCTTCCTCGTCGCTGATTAGCAAGACCGGCATTCCACCGGACGTCCCGGTGGACGAAGTGAAGATGATCGTCCTGTTCCCGGACGTAACCTGGCAAGGTGCGAGTCCGGCCAACCGCGACATCAACCTGCTGTGGGGCGTCATTGTGCCCACCTCGAGCATTGATAACAGCGCGGGCGCCGGTGCGTCGCAGGACAAAATACGTCTGGCATACGGAAACACACTGGCGCATGAGTTGGGACACGTGCTGGGGTTGGGACATCGCGGCGTCGCGGGAGACCAGGTCGAAGACGGGTTGACCGTCCCGCCCAACGAGAACCTGATGCACCCCACCAAGCCGCCACCTGTGGCCGAGAACATCGACGTTATCCAGGTAAAAGCGATACGGTTCAGCGAAATCATGTTCCGGAATCCGTGAGGTGAAGATTAGCGAGAGCCGATGAGCACTCAACAAGAGGAGACACTTCGAAAAGTCCGGGCGCTCGACGCCCCCGCCAGGGGCGAGGATCTGGCGTGGTCGGCCATCGTCGTGATCGCCGAAGGATTCACAGAAGGTGTTGCGGCATTGGGCTCCCACCTCGCCACCACCGAATTCCTTGCGCGGCTCGATGCAATCGACGAGCCGCAGAGGAAGACACTGAACCTCACGCAGGTCTTCGCGGCAATGGAAGTCCATCCGTCGGATGCGACTCGCGATCTGTGCATCTTCGTCGCGGCCTCGGCTGAATTCAATGCCGACCCAATGCGTTTGAATGCTCTGCTGCCCGCTCTCGCTGCCGTGCGTCCGATGACGGAAATCGCGGCAGGCGTGTTTCGCCGCACGAACGGAGAAGGCTACTACAGTGTGAACGCTCCGCTTCTGGTACGGAACGGAAGCCCGGTCGCGCTGCATCTGTTTGAAGAGATGATCCGGGACAGATCGGTAAGCCCCGAGAACCGCGTGGATGCGTTGCACTGGTCGGTGCTGGCGTACCGCACCGAATATGCGGTGCTTGCAATGTGCGAGCGTCTTCTCGACGGGACTCTCGAGCCCGAAGTCGAACAGGGGATAATCGAGACGCTGTTCGATTACCAGGTTAAAATCTGGTTTGGTCCGGTGCGCGTGGCTCCGCGCCCGCTGCCTTGGGATCAAGCCTCGAGTGATGCGTTGCGGCTTGCGTCATGGCTGGCGCTCGGAGCCATGGACCGTGCGGATCTGCCTTTAACGACACGAACAGCGGTAGAGCGTGCCGTTGAAGAATTAGAGCAGATACAGCGTCAGAGGACGAGATGACCAGGCGCGTTTGGCTCGCATTCCTGCTCGTCCTGGCGGCGTGTGATGGAGCACAGGACCTCGAGATCCTGCGAACTTCCCACGATTCGGCCCAAGTGGAACAGTCCGCGATTGCGGTGGTTCGCTCGCGGGATCCGAAGGCGATCGCTGAATTGAGCCGTCTGTTGGAGAAGCGTGAATTCCTCGCCCGTTTGGACGATCTTGCAAATCCGCAGCGGCGGCTCTTTCACCTGCATAACGTTTTCGCAGCGCTCGAAGCGACGCCGTCCCCGGCATCCGAAAGCTTGTGCCTGACCCTTGCAGCAAACCCCGAGTTCACGGCCGAACCGGTGCGGCTGAATTATCTGCTGGCAGCGCTTGCCGCCGTTCGACCGATGAGCGAACCTGCCGCCGCTCTTTTCCGGACCACGAATACCGAAGGTTATTTCACGGTCAACGGACCGCTGCTGGTCGCTAACGGGAGCCCGCGCGCGCTTCAGCTATTCGAGTCCATGATGGCCGATCCATCTGTAGATGCCGAGCAACGGATCGACGTCATCCGGCGATCCGTCCTCCCCTATCGGACGAGGCTGCCGGTGCTGCACACGGTCGAGCATTTGCTCGGAAGGGGACTCGACACCAACGTACAGGTTGCCTTACTCCAAAGCGTATTCGACTACCGCTCCCGCGAATGGTTCGGAGTCGAGCGGAATCCGCCCAAGCCGCCGGAATGGAGCAGCGCCTCGCCGGAAACTCTGGCCTTCGTCGTCGAACTCGGAAAAAAGCAGGAGCGGCGGAAGGACCTTCCGGATTCGATCGAGCACTCCATCAAGCAGACAGTCGATCAGATTTCGGCATTGGCGAAGCACTGAGTCTGCTTATTGGGTTGGCGTCCGATCGGGACCCACACGAAACGCTCGAGCGATTCGCGGCTGAGCGAGGAACTGTACTCAGCCGCGAACGGGATGAGTTAATGCGCGTTCTGATCGTTCTGCATCATACCGAAGATATGGCCTTCGGTGTCTTTGCAATACACCAGCCAGCCAATGCCCGGCACGGGCATTTTCGGCACCACCACCTGGCCGCCGCTACGTTCCACGGCCGCCGCCGACGCATCTACGTCGGCCACATCCATCGTGTTCACGCAGGGCTGGGCGGGATCGCGGCGCGGCATCAGTCCCCCGTTGATGCCCGGCTGGTCTCCGGGGCCGGTGGTGATCAGCCAGTAAGGCATGGGCCCTTCCCATTTCTCGAATTTCCAGCCGAACACGGTTTCATAGAATCGAATGGCGCGGTCGGGATCGTCCGCGGGAATTTCAAAGTGAATTGGTCTTGGCATGAGTGCTCTCCGGGTAAGCTACGCGGCTAGGCGCTGTGCCCGTCCGCTGGGTGAGAAAGCCGATGATCGCGCCGACCACAAAGCCGGGCAGCATGATCTGGAGGTAGTAATGCTCGCCGTTGGCGGCCGGCATCGCGGCCACCAGGTAAGCAAACAACAACCCGAGCGCCGCGCCCGAGGCGATGCCGATCGGAACCGAGTTCACCTTGCGCGCAATCAGCCCGCTCAGCACCCCCACAATCATTCCTTTCACGGACGATCCGATCAGAATGCCCATCATCTCCGGACGCACGGCCGGCGTGAACCACGCCGTCGCCCCATCTATCAATCCCAGCCCGCCGCCTAGCAGAAGCCCAGTGACTGGTTTGTTCATCTGCAGTCCCCTTTCACCACATGATTACGCGTTTTGTGGATTTCCTTTAAAGGCTGAAAAGAAAAATTCCGAGCCGCACGGCGATATAGGCGCCCAGAAGTAACAACAGCACGCTGTTGCGCCGGGCGAAGCGGTCGAGGCGCTCTAAGATATTCTCTTTGTATGCTCCCACCGTCTGTCCATCGAGAAAGCGGGCAACATCGCCGGCCATCTCATTCACTGACGGATAGCGCTCGCTCGCCCCGGCGGCAGCGGCACGCGCGGCGATCGCCTTAAGGGGTGCCGGCGCATCTCTGCCCGACATATCCTCCAACACGCGCCCCAGCGCATAAACGTCGATCCGCGGATCATTTGGATGGCCGCCTTCAGGAGCGCGGTATCGCGGCGTCCCCGCCGTTGGTAGGCGCGCGATGCCCCAGTCCATCACGAACACCTCGCCGAACGCGCCCGTCATGATGTTCTGCGGCTTGAGATCGCGGTGCACTACACCCCGGCTGTGCGCGAAGCTCACGGCTTCGGCGACGCGAAGAAACACGCGCAGACGCGCAGTCAGCGGCGGCACCCCAGCCAGCCACTCATCCAGGGTTTGGCCGCGTACCAGGCGCATGGCATAGTAATGGCGGCCGTCGGCCAGCGCGCCCGCGTCGTACAACGGCACGATGCCCGGGTGCTCCAGGGCCGCCAGGGTCGCGGCTTCGGCCCGGTCCTCCTCCGTCACTTTCAATGCGACGCTACGACCCAAGCGCACATCCCGCACTTGATACACCACGCCCATCCCGCCGCGGCCGATCTCGCGCTCCAACTGGTACGGCGTGCCGTCGAGGTCGGGCGTCTCTACCGCTTCGCGGAGGTGGTCAAGAACGCGGTCGCTCAGCGGATTCATCGGAACATCGCCCGCGTCTCGCTGCGCAACTCGGCCTCGCCGGCAGTTAGAGCGGACAAATGCACCACCACGCGGCGGCGCAATTCGCGGCGCGCCCATGCGAGGTAATTCACCACCGCCGTCTCATCGATGCCATGCTCACGCGCTATATCGGCGTAACGCGGGCGATCACCCTCAGCGAGGTCATATTGCTCGAACACGCGATATTGCAACTCGCGGCCGCTGGCCAGCGCGTGGCTCCGCAGATCGTCGAGCGCAAGGGCGAACATCTGCCGGCGCCACTCGCGGAAGAACACCTCTTCGGGAGACGCCACGGGCGTGGCGGCCAGTTCCCGCTCCGCAGCGTCGAAATCGAGTGCCGCTGCCCTGCCGCCGCGCTTCTCGCGAGTATCGTACTCGTGCTGCTTCATGACGTAGCGGTCCAGGCACCCACGCAGGTAATTACGAAAGCTGCCGCGCGCCGAGTCGAAGCGCGCAAGCATCTCCGGCGCGCAGAACGCCACAAAGAATCCCTGGATCAAGTCCTTTGCTTCTTCGTTTGACCGCCGCCACTTAACCCGCACGTGCTTGTACGCCGGTTTCCAGTACGCGATGACGATCGCCTCCAAAGCATCGCGCGACAACGTAGCGCCGCCTTGCCTCGCCGCGTCGATGAGCGATGCGTGCGTGTCCGGAAACCCCCGATAGGGCCCACCGAGTTTCGTGTCGGCATCCAACGCCATATCTTTTCTCTACAGCTTAGCCCATGCTGTCGCCCGTATCCGCCGTGTACTCGATCGCTGAGCGATTCGAAAACACGGGCACGAGGGCGCACGCAGGTACAGAAAAGATGAAGTGGACCGTCAGCGCAATTAGCTACAGCGGACGCCAAACCTGGCCATCCAGCCGCGGGAAACAGACTTTGCAGTCGCCTGGGTCGATGTTTTCGACCCCCGCAGTACCCTTGCTGTCGAGCGTACCTTCTACAATCTTTCCGTCGGGCAACTGTAAGCGGTAGGGCTCGTCGGGCACCGGGTTGCCGTCCGCATCCACCAGTTCGATCGCTACCCAGGTCTTCTTCTGGCAAGGCGTCGCGGCTTGCTCCGGCGGTTTGTTCGCGTATTGCGTGTCGGCGGCCGAGCCACTGTCGGAAAGTGACGAGCCGTTATCCGGATCGGGCACAGTCGTTCCTCCTACCTACCTGGGCTCATCTCGCGGTGCGAAATACCCGCGTCCTTCGCGCTCGCGTTGCAGAGCCGCAGTGTACAGCCGCTCCATTTTCGCAGGTCCCGGCAGGGCACACGCAAGTATCGGCTGGGCCCAGTCGATCAGTGGACTTTCATCGAACTCGCGACCGAACGTGAAAACGAGGTTGAGGTACTTGCAGAGGTCGCGTTCATCCGTAAACCCGTACGTGGAAGCACGCGCGAGAGTCTCTCGAATCGCAATCCGCAACCGCCCCCCAAGCGCATTCGAAGCCCGTGGAAAGAACCTGCGGCAGTGTTCCATCAGACGGTCTTCAAAATCCGTGCTGCGTCTGAGCTCGAACACGCGCAACTGTTCCCCTCGAATCGTCAGCATTCGACCTACCTCATCTGTCTGGGTGTCTAGCATTGTAGCGATACGGTCCGAAACGGTCAAATCCCGAGAGTATATCTTTTGCTCAATCGCGCTGGCGTCGAGATCCCGCGGCGGTTGGTCGCCGGGCCTGGGCACCGTCCTCCAGTTCACTGGCCGGATTCGGCCGCGGGTCTCTCACCCCAAAGCCAGCGGCTGAACCATTCGTAGTTGTGCTCCATCACGGCCCGCTGCTGCTTTGGCTTGTTGATGCCGTGGCCGAATCCTTTGTACACGATCATCTTCACGGGCACACCTTTGTCTTCCAGCGCCTGGTACAGTTCATAGGCGTTCGGAATCGGCACCCGCTTGTCGTTCTCTCCGTGTTGAATCAGCGTCGGCGTCTTCGCGGTCGCCACGTAGGAAATCGGCGACGTTTTACGGTACACCTCGGGATCGTCCCAGGGAGTGGATTTCAAATACTGGCGAGTGAATGAGTGAATGTCGGTGTTGACGTAGTAGGTCATCCAATCCGAGATGCCGGCGCCCACCGAAACCGCCTTGAAGCGGTCGCTGTATGTCGTGATGAAAGCCGAAATATAGCCGCCCTGGCTCCAACCCATCGCGCCGATTCGATCGCGATCCACGAAGCCCTTCGCAATCAGCGCGTCCACGCCCGAGATGACATCCTCATAATCGCCGACTCCGAGATTGCGCACGTTGAGTGACCGGAACTTCTCGCCGTATCCGGCCGAACCACGATAGTTGGGCCGCAACACAATCGCGCCCTTCGCGATGAAACGCTCGACAGGATAGTATCGATCGGGCGAGATCACCGGCATATCGACGCCGGTCGGTCCGCCGTGAATCACCACCAGGAGCGGATACTTACGCGACGGATCAAAGCCGGCGGGCGTCAGGAGTACGCCCTCGATGGTGGTGCCGTCCTTGCTCTGCCATGCCACCACTTCGCGGCGGGCGAGTTTGTACTCCTTCAATCGGTCCGAAACATTGGATAGCGTTTTCGCTTCGAACCCCTTGACCGGCGACACGCAGATCTCCGTCATGCGATTCGCACCGCCGCACGAAAACGCGACCTCGCGGAAGTCGTGCGTGAAACTCGCTCCGCTCGCATTCAGCGACGCAGGAGAACTCACGCGTTCGAAGCGCCCGCTGACGGGGTCTGCCCGAAACAGATGGAGCGTTGTCCGCTGGACGGCGCTGAAGTAGATGCCGTCCGGCCCCCAATCGATAACATTCGGGTTCTCGTCGAAGTCCGCCGCGATCACCCGCGGTTTTCCACCCTCGGCGCCGACGACTGCGATATGCGGATTGAGGAAGTAGTTGAACTGCGGCGGTGCCGTTTCGAGCGCGATCTGCCGCCCGTCGGGCGACCATACCGGGCTGGAGTCCGGACCGGGCGAATCGACGATCTTCTTTAGATACTGATCGCTCAGCCGCAATACCCATATGTCCGATGTTTCGCCCGAACTGAGGTCCGGATCCCGTGTCGCCGCGAACGCGATGCGGGTCGAATCCGGCGACCAGCGGAAATCGCGAACCGTGAATTCTGAGCCCTTCGTCAACGCCTCCGCTTTCGGAACATCGTCGATTTCAGAGGGCACCTTGATCAGCCATAGATGACTCATGTGATAGTCGCCCTTAACGATCTCGAACTCGCCGTATTTCTCTTTGCGGTCTTTCAGCGTTTTGTCGTCCGGTCCTTGTGACACGTACGCGATCGACTTGCCGTCGGGCGACCATTCGAAGGCGCTCACACCCGTATCGACTTTGGTCAGTTGCACGGCTTCACCGCCGGTCGGCGAGATGACGTAGATCTGCGCCTTACCGTTCCGCTCCGACAAGAACCCGACGCGCTTCGAATCGGGCGACCAAACGGGATTCGTGCTCGATTTCTTGCCCCTCGTGAGCTGATACCGCTCCCGAGTGGAAGTGTTCACAATCCAGATCTGGTTTACAAATTCGTTCTCATCCCAATCCGCCTGGCCCACCTGATACGCGACGAAGCGTCCATCCGGCGATATCCGTGCGCCGAAGGCGGTGTGGAGACTCAGCGACTGTTCGACAGTAGGCGTTTGCGCGGCGGCGAGGCTGGCAGCAAGCAGCGTCAGCAGTACTCTCGGCATGGCATTATTATGGCGTTACTATCAAGAGGAATGCAGAAGAACGCGATCTTAAGATCCATTATTGATATTGGTGTTGTGCCGATCGTCCGCACCTCCAGCGCCGAGTCCGCGATCCTGGCAATCGAGGCCATTTACCGCGGAGGAATTCGCGCCGCGGAGATCACGATGACGGTTCCCGGGGCCTTGAAGGCGATCGAGAAACTCGCCGACAAATTCGGCGATCAGATCATGCTCGGCGCGGGCACGGTGCTCGATCCGGAAACCGCCCGGGCCTGCATGCTTGCGGGCGCCGAGTTCTTTGTGACCCCGAGCCTGAAACTCGCGACCATCGAGATGGTGAAGCGCTATTCCAAGGTGATCCTGCCGGGCGCGCTGACGCCCACTGAGGTGCTCACCGCGTGGGAAGCCGGCGCGGATGCGGTGAAGGTATTCCCGTGCGGCAACGTCGGCGGTCCGAAGTACATTAAGGCATTGAAGGGGCCTCTGCCGCACATCGAGATGGTGCCGACCGGCGGGGTGAACCTCGACACGACGGCCGATTTCCTGCGGGCCGGCGCCTGTGCCGTCGCAGTCGGCGGCGAACTCGTCGATGCGAAGACGATCGCACAAGGTAATTACGCGGTGTTTGAGGAGCGCGCAAAACAGTATCTCGCGAAGGTTAGCGAAGGCCGCGCAGCCTGAACTCTCACATTCGCAGGTGAACGTCCAGCCGTTTCGGGATTGACGGGGCGGATCTGCGCCGATCAGGCCGAATGGCGCATTCTTCGTCGATGCTCGAGTGATCATCTATTTTCGCGTCCAGAACAAATGCTTGTAGTTTTGTTTGTCTTGTAGTATTCTTGCTACAAGATGAGTAAAGCCAAGTTCCTCATCACCCCCGGCCCAAAGGGCCCCCAAGCTGCCCGATTACGCCAACGCAAGCACGATCTTCTTCGCCGCTTCGCATTCCCCGAGGACCTGTTGCCCGGCTCCCTCACCGAAAGCACGACCCGCTGCGGCAAGCCCACCTGTCACTGCGCGCAACCTGGCGATCCCGGCCATACCAGTTGGACCTTGACGTTCATGAACAACGGCCGGCGCCGGGTCGAGCGCATCCCCAAAGCCTGGGCCGATCAGGTCCGTGATCGTGTCCGCGCCGGTCGTGAGTTTCAGGACGCCGTGCGAGACCTGCTCACGGGCAACGCCGAGTTGCTGGTGCTTGCGCGCAAGCAGAAACTCCAACAGCCGTGAGCGCGACCAGCCTGCGGGGCATTCATCGCTACTCGGCGAAAACCCTGGGCCTAAAACCCTTTTTCGCCGACTGCGGCGATGGGCGCAGGAAACCCAGAAAGCCGGCCCGCGATCTGCTGTGGGCTTTGCTGGCTTCACAACTTCTGCGCGAAACCTCCTTCCACGCCACCGAGGCTCTGGTCCATACGGCGTCTCACTCCAACTTGGATCTTCGTTGCGAGTTCGGTGACGACACCTTGGCCTACTTCACCGAGCGCATGGATCCCCACGCCACGCGTTCCGCACTGGTCGAAGTGCTGCATCGCGCCAAACGCAACAAGGCCTTTCAGGAGGACGCCTTTATTGGTCTGGCCATCGATGGAACCACCGTGGGACGCTGTGAACAGTCCTCCTGCTCGTTGTGCCGGCCCTACCGCAATTCCAAAAAGGACGTGGTTGGCTATCATCATCACTTCGCTATGATCAGTGTGGTCGGCACTCATGTGTCGCTGCCTTTCGATGTCGAGCCCTACGGCCCCAAGGACAGCGAGTACGCCGCCGGTCAGCGGTTGCTGCGGCGGGCCAAGAAGGCACTGGGATCCCGCTTCGCCGATTACCTGGTCGTCGACGCCGCCTACGCCACCAGCACTTTCTTGCACACTGCTCGCGAACTCGGCATCCCGGTCCTGGCCCGCCTAAAAGACAATCTCCCGGAGTTGTCGGACGAGGTGGAGCGACGCTTTCACCATCTGCCGCCACACCGCGTTACCGAGCATAACGGCAACCGCCTCGAACTCTGGGATTCCAGCGACTTCGCCCCTTGGCAGACCCTCCATTGGAAGTGGGTCAGAGTACTCCGCTATCGCGAAATCAGCGCTGAGGGCGAGATCGTGGCCGAGGCCCAATGGCTCACGGATCTGCCATTCAGCAAGGTCGGCACGCTCTCGTTGTTCAAAATGGCCAGAAGCCGATGGGAGATCGAGAACCAAGGCTTCAATGACTGCAAATCCCGTCAGGGCCTCGAACACATCTGCCACCATGAACCGCGGAGCCTCCTCATCTGCTGGCTGCTCACGTTATTGGCGCTCGTTATCGGACGTCTGTTCCGCATCCGCTATCTCCACCGCGGAAACCACCCCGGCCTCACCGCCATCGCATTGATTCGACTTCTCCGTATCAGCCTCGGCCAGCCCCGCCATATCCTTTCCCCCTGATCTTTTCTCGCCCCGTTCGGCGTTCTTTGACATCGTTCAAACCCGCACGTTGTACCCCGCCAGAACTGTCCCCGAAAATCGTCCACCTTACAAAGCCGCCTACCTACCGACCCGCCACCGCCGCCCCATTTGCCTTCGCTTCACTTTTGTCCCGTCCCATTCCGAAACGGCTGGTGAACGTCCGGAACGGGCCGAGGGCCGCGGCGGCGGTGGTATACTCTACCCCACATGAGACGCTCCGTTGCGCTGTCCGCGCTCGCGGCCCTGGGACTTTCCGCTCTATCGTTGGCACAGGAACCGGCCGTTCCGCAGGCACACTGGCACCACGTCCATATCAATGCGACAAACCCCGCGAGTTCGGTCAACTTCTACACTACGAAGTTCGATTGCGAAAAGGCCCGGTATCGCGGGCGTGAAGATGCCGTGTGGGCGCAGAGATCGTGGTTGCTGTTCAATGAAGCCAAGACCGCGCCGCCCTCTGAAATTCTGTCGCCCATCTGGCACATTGGATGGGGCGCCGAGGATATGAAGGCGACTTACGACAAACAGGTCGCCTCCGGCACGAAGTTCGAAACGCCGATCACCGACATCAGCGATCTCGCAGGCCGTCCGCCTGACAGTTTCTTCTACGCCTACGTGGACGGTCCCGATCACGAGTTGATCGAACTGAACACCGCGAATCATCACCACTTCGGCCACCTACACCTGTTGAGCCTGGACCCGGTCGCTGCGGGCGAATGGTATTCGAAGCACCTCGGCATTCCGCTCCGCGGCAAACAGGCGCAGAAGCGCGTCTACAAAGGATTTCCGGTGTCGCCCGCGGCGTTTCTGCAAGCCGACAACGTCAACATCATCATCTATCCAGTCGAATACGCCCGCGTGCAGTGGCCGAAGAATTGGGAGTCGCGAAAGGATTTCGAGCCGACCCAGGGTCGCGCCATCGACCACATCGCGTTCAGCGTTGACGATGTGACGGGAACGCTCGCGCGCCTGAAATCGGAAGGCGTGAAGATTCTGGAGAACGCGCACGACGAGAGCGGCGTCAAGACGGGGATGATCGAGGGCCCCGATCATATATCGATCGAACTGGTTGAAGCTACGGCGGCAAAGCAATGAAGCTGGATGGAAAAACGGCAGTTGTGACGGGTGGCGCTTCGGGGCTCGGAGCAGCCTGTGTGTGGATGTTAGTGGAGAATGGCGCGCGCGCCGTGATTCTCGACGTGAACGAAGCGGCGGGACAGTCATTGGCTGGGGAACTCGGCGATGCCGCTCGATTCGTGCGGACGGATGTCGCCGACGAAGCCGCAGTGAACGCGGCGATCGACAGTGCCAAGCCGATTCAGATCGCCATCAATTGCGCCGGCATCGGACCCGCACAACGCACAATCGGTAAGGAAGGACCCGCAAAACTCGACTGGTTTGCTGGCGTAATCCGCGTGAACCTGATCGGCACGTTCAACGTTGCGCGGCTTGCCGCGTGGGCCATGGCGTCGAACGCGCCGGACGAGGGTGGCGAGCGCGGGGTGATCATCAATACCGCATCCATCGCGGCCTTCGACGGCCAGGTTGGACAAGTTGCTTACTCGGCGTCGAAGGGCGGCATCGTCGCAATGACACTGCCCATGGCGCGCGACCTGTCGAAGATCGGCATTCGCGTGGTGACGATCGCCCCAGGCATCTTCGATACTCCGCTCCTGGGCGCGATGCCCGAAGAAGTACGCGCCAGCCTGAGCGCTTCGGTTCCCTTCCCTCCGCGGTTCGGCCGCCCGCGCGAGTACGCGCAACTGGCACAGCACATCATCGAGAACACGATGTTGAATGGAGAAGTGATCCGCCTCGACGGCGCTCTTCGCATGGCCCCGAAATGAAACCGCCGCTCCTGCTGCTTGCGTTGTGCGGCATTGCGGCGGCACAGGCGCCGAAGGACCCGCGCGCCTGGGGCGGCGACCACGCCGGTAAGCCGGTGCCGGAGTTCGTCCATGGCGACGAATGCCTGTTCTGCCACCGCAACAACGTCGGCCCCGGATGGCAGAAGAATCCGCACGGACTGGCCATGCGCGAGAAGCAGGACGCTCCGGAGTTGATCCAACTTTTGAAGGCCCAGCCAAAGCTCGCTAACTTCGCCGTCGACGTGACTCATACCCTAGGCAGCCGTCACCAGATCCGCTTCCTCAAACTGAATGGATACGGGAAGCAGGACATCCTGACTGCGCACGCTGTTCTCGACCAGGATCGAAACGTTCACTGGGAAGCGCTCGACAACGCGCGGTGGGAGAGCGGCAAGTTTGAGACGAAGTCCGCGGGTTGTCACGCCACCGGTGTGGATTCCAAAACGCACGCCTACAGCGCCATCGGGCACGACTGTTACACCTGCCACGGCGTCGTCGATCTCGAACATTCCACCGACAGATCGAAAATTTTCCTTTCGAAAAAGCGCCGCACTGACGCACTGGCGATTACATCGACATGCGCGCAATGTCATTTGCGAGGGGGAACCTCGGCCACCACCGGTTTGCCGTATCCCGACAATTTCGTGCCCGGCGACAACCTGTTTCGAAATTACCGCGCCGACCTCTCCGCCACGGATGACGCCAGCCTTAATGCCGGCGACCGTCACGTATGGCACAGCGTGCGTGATGTCATGTTGAACGGATCGGACGTCACCTGCATCACCTGCCATCGCGTACACGAGAATTCGACCGCGCGGCACCGGCGCGTGCTCACCAGCACGATTTGTCTCGACTGCCACAACCCGGACGGCCCCAAGAAGATCGTGAAGAGCTATACGGTTCACAGCGCGCTCTGCGAATATTGATCGCCGCTCCGCGAGATGTGGCCCGCGGAGCGACTAACATGGTAGTTGTATAGACCATGAGCGAGAACATAACCACGGACGACACACTGGAACAAGAGGGCCAGCCGGAATTTCCCATCCCGCCCGCGAGTTTCGATTTCCTGGTCCTGTCATTGAAGACACAGGCCGAGATGCAGATGGGACTCATAAACTTCGGGGAGGAGACGCCCGAGCCTGAATTCCGGGTGGCGCGCCACACCATCGACCTGCTCGCGATGATTCAGGAAAAAACAAAAGGGAACCTGTCCATGGACGAGCAGCGCCTGATTGAGAACTCCCTTACCGAGTTGAGATTCCGCTATGTCCAGGCGCTCGAGAAGCATCAAAAGCCGAAGGCCGAAGGACAGGCCCAGGCCTGATGCCGGGCGTTGATCCGATCACAATCACGGTGCTCGGGTCGGGCACGAGTTCCGGTGTACCGACAATCGGCTGCACCTGCAAAGTATGTACGTCGCCCGACCCGCGCGATCAGCGGCTGCGCCCGTCCATCCTTGTGCAGTATGACGGCCGCAACGTCGTGATAGACACGACCCCCGATTTCCGGCAGCAGGTTCTCCGGGCAGGCTTGCGCCGCCTGGACGCGATTCTTTACACCCACGGTCATGCCGACCACATTATGGGATTGGATGATGTTCGGCCGTTCAACTTCATGCAGCGCGGCCACATCCCGATCTTCGCTTCGGCATCGACCATGGAAACCATCCAGGGCTGTTTCCGGTACATTTTCGACACCCGCGAAACCGAGTCTTCGCTCCCGTTAATCGACGCCCATTATTTCGAAACGAACCCAATTGAGCTGTTCGGCCTTTCGTTTGAGCCGGTTAGGCTGAATCACGGGCGCGGGATCACCTATGGGTTCCGTTTTGCGAATGCGGCTTACCTTACGGATCACAGCGACATCCCCGAAGAGTCGATCGACAAGCTCAGGAATCTCGATGTTCTGTTTCTGGACGCCTTGCGCCACAAGCCGCACCCCACGCACACGACCATCGAGAAAGCGCTGGCCTGGGTCGAACAATTGCGCCCGCGCCGGGCGTTCTTCACACACATGTCGCACGACATCATGCACGCGTCCACGGAAGAGTCGCTTCCGCCTGGCGTGCACCTCGCTTACGACGGCCTGAAGATCCCGTTGGAGGCGTGCGACTAAGTGGCGTTCCGCATCTTTCGCTCGCTCGAGGAGACGCCGGCGGATTTTGGACCTTCGGCTGTAACAATCGGGAATTTCGACGGCGTTCACGCGGGACACCGGCGCATCATGCGGCGGGTTGTCGAGATCTCACCCGCCAACGGCTGGAAACCGAGCGTTCTTACGTTCCATCCGCATCCGACGAAGGTGGTTGCGCCGTCGCGTTCGCCCCGGCTGTTGACGAGTTCCAGCCAGCGAGCGCAATTGATGGAGGAAGAGGGCATCGAGCAGGTGCTGGTCTTGCCGTTCACACCCGAGGTATCCCATCTTACTCCGGAGCAGTTTGTCCGGCAGATCCTGGTAGAACGCCTGGATGCGTGCGCGGTGCTTGTGGGCGATAACTTCCGGTTCGGTGCCGGGCAGGCGGGTGACACAAATACCCTCATGCGCCTCGGTGAGAAATACGGGTTCATCACCGAGATCGTCTCCGGTGTCCGGCGCCACGGCCTCATGGTTTCGAGCAGCGGCATCCGGAAGCTGCTGCAGGAAGGGGATGTTTCGCTCGCCAACCGGTTTCTGGAACGTCCCTATGCCATGGAGGGCGAGATTGTCTCGGGGCACGGCATCGGCTCGAAGAAAACGGTTCCCACCCTGAATCTGTCCACGCAAGCCGAGGTTGTTCCAGCAAATGGGGTCTATATTACTCACGTGGACGATCTCGACTCGCGGCGCGAATGGAACGCGGTCACTAACATCGGCGTCCGTCCTACATTCGATGGCGACACCAGGACGATCGAAACGTTCTTGCTGGACCCGTTCGACGGGGACACCCCGGCCCGAATCCGTCTGGAATTTCTGCGGCGTATCCGGAACGAGCGGAAGTTCGAGAGTCCTGAGGCGCTTAAGGCCCAGATCATGAAAGATGTAGGTCGTGCCACGACGTACTTTCGCCGCTTCAGGCGGTGGGTGCACACATCCGGCCTGACGGTGTGATGCATGCTGTTAGACTGAGGATATAAGGATGCTGGGTTCTGTCATTCCCAGGCAGCTCCTGCCGGCGCTGCTGATCATGGCTCTGCGTCTGCCATTTTCCGGCCACGGCCAGGCTGCGGACGGCCACGAGCGGGTTGTCGCCGCAGGCGCGCCTGAAACCTTTAGCTACACCGTGGAGTGGAGACTCATCACGGCGGGCGTTGCCAAATTGAAAGTCACACCCGGCGGCACTCCCGAGTATCCTATTTTTCATTCCGAGCTAACACTTGAATCGACAGGCCTGGTTTCGAAGCTGTACAAGGTGGACGATCGATTCTTCGGCAATTACGATCCCGGCTTCTGCGCAGTCAGTTCCCAACTCAGCGCCGAAGAAGGCCGCCGGCGGCGCGACACACGGGTAACCTACGACCGCAGCCGGAACAAGGCGGTCTACCTCGAGCGCGACCTGGTGAAGAACAACATCGTCCGGTCCAGCGAGATCGATATCCCTCACTGCGTGCACGACGTGATTGGCGCCTTGCTGCAACTGCGCAGCATGCAACTGGAACCGGGAAAAACAATCGAACTGCCGATGAGCGACGGCAAGAAATCGGTGAACGTTCGCGTCGAGGCCCAGGAACGAGAGGATGTAAAGATCGACAACGTTCCGCGCAAAACCATCCGCTACGAAGCTTTTCTGTTCAACAACGTCCTGTATTCGAAAAAAGCACGCCTGTTCGTCTGGCTGACCGACGATGCACGCAGAATCCCGGTACAGATCCGGGTGCGCATGAACTTCCCGATCGGGACTGTGACACTCACCCTCGACAAACTCGATAAATCATGAAATATCATTTCGCGCGGCGGCTCTCGGGCGCCGTTCTTGGCTGCGTTCTTGTAGTTGGCGCAGGAGCGTTCGGCCAGGAATCCACCACCCCGCTGATGACCGCCAGTCAGGCCAACGAGTTATTCACGCGTTGCCTTCAACTGATGGATTCAACCACCGTAGCGATTCCGGAGATGAATCGCGCCGGCGCCCCGCTCATCGAGAACGCCAAGCAGGCACTCATCAATCTGCGGCAGCGCCCGAATAACAGCCAGTTTACTTATACGTTTCTTATAAACCTCCGGGCATTTGTAACGCTCACCGATTCGGTGAACCGTCCGTTTCCGTTCTCCAAGGAAGCTGAGACCCAGTTGGGAGAACTGCGCGACAACGTGGCTCGCGCGGACGCGCATTTCCGTGCGCTGCTGGGGCAACGGGAGGCGCTGGTCCGCTCCAGCGACCGTGACAATCTGGCGCGGTATGCCGAAGCCAACACCCGCTTGGCGCCGCCCGTTGCCGGGAAAATGCGGGTGGTCTTTCTCGGCGATTCGATCACTGATGGTTGGCGGCTGAACGAGTACTTCACTGACCAGGATTTCATCAACCGGGGCATCGGTGGCCAGATCACCGGCGAGATGCTGGGACGTTTCAAAGCCGATGTTATCGATTTGAAACCACAGGCGGTTCTGATCCTGGCCGGCACCAACGATTTGGCTCGGGGGGTGAATATCCTGGCCATCGAGAACAACTTCAGCATGATGGCCGATCTCGCCGACAAGAACAACATCAAGCCGATCTTCGCGTCCGTTCTCCCGGTAAGCGATTATCACAAGGACCAGAATCCGGCTTGGGAACAAACGCGCGTGCGTCCGCCGCTGCTGATTAAGGCACTCAATGACTGGCTGAAAAGCCTCTGCAGTCAACGCGGCTACACCTATCTGGACTACTACTCGGCGATGGTGGACCAAGCGGGCCAGTTGCCTGCGGATCTTGCCGACGACGGTTTGCACCCGAATGCCAAGGGATACCGCATTATGGCGCCGCTCGCTCTTGCCGCCGTGGAGAAGACCGTCGGAACTCCGGCGCAACAGAAACCGAAACGCCGCCGTCTATCTTTAAAGGATTAACTGATGCCCCGCCGCCTTCTGCTGCTGCTCGCGTGCGCCGCGATGCTGGCGGCCGCGCAGTCGCGCCTGACGATCGAGCAGTTGAAGGAGTTCGTTAAATCGAGCCTCAACCTCCACCACGACGACCGCAAACTCGCCGGGTATTTACGAAAAGTGAAGCTCGCCTATCAACTCGACGATCGTACGATCGAAGAGTTGCAGGGCCTGGGAGCGGGTCCGCACACGGTCGAGGCCTTAAGGTCGCTGCGCGACGAATCCGCCTCGCTGCCGAAGGCGCCCGCGCCGGCGCCGAAGCCCGTGTATGTGCCTCCGCCATCGCCTAGTTCGGTTGAGCAGGCAAAGGTTTTGCAGGATGCCAAAGAGTATGCCCTCAGTTACTCGGCACGGCTGCCCGACTTCATCTGCACGCAGGTAACCCGCAGATTCATCGATCCGACCGGGCTCGAATTCTGGCGGCGCGAGGATGTAATCACTGAGCGGCTGACGTACTTCGACAAGCACGAAGACTACAAGGTGGTTTTGTTCAACTCGCAGCCCCTCGATATTCCTCACGAGCAACTCGGCGGCGTGACCTCGAGCGGTGAATTCGGCTCGATGCTTCGGGAGATCTTCGAACCCGATACCGAAGCTCAGTTCGAGTGGGAACGGTGGGGCAAACTCCGGGGACGCATCATGCATGTGTTCTCGTACAAGGTGCTGACAGGTCACTCGAAATACAGCATCTCGGCCGGCAAGGACAATCGGATCATCGCCGGATATCACGGTTTGATTTACGTCGATCGAGACAATACGGCAGTAATGAAGATCACGCTTCAGGCCGACGATATACCTACCGGTTTCCCGATCCGGGAAGTGAACCTGACACTCGACTACGATCAGGTGGAGATCTCCGGCCGCGAGTTTATCCTGCCGTTGAAGGCGGTGATCACCTCGCGCAGTGGAGCGAAATTCCTGAGCCGCAACGAAGTGGAGTTTCGGATGTACAGGAAGTTCACCGCCGAATCGACGATCACGGCCGTGGATGTACAAACGCCGGAGGCGCTGCCGGCGGACGCCACGAAGGAGCAACCCGCACCTTCGGCCAAACCGCAGCCGTAGAAAAATTCATCGCGGCTACAACCACTTACCCGCTGTGGGGTATTCCGGCGTATCGAATTTACTTGCACACACCACTTATTCGTGGTACTAATATCAGAACGGAGGCAGCCACTTGATGATCGACCATCTTCTGATCAACATTGACCGAGCGGACTGCCTTTTCGTTACCAGCCCCACGGTTCAATAGCAACCGCGACATCGTTCCCAATCACAGCATCTAAACAGCCTTGGTGACACTGCACTGAGGCTAACTACTTTGTCAGGCGGTATGGGTCGCGAGCCGCCCCGTCGCGGCAATTTTTATCCGTAATCGCCGGTGATTTTGATTTGGAGGTTCGACATGAACGCAGAGGAACTGTTCCATCTGGTGGACGAAGAGCGCCGCGTTCGAGGCTGGGGCCGAGCGCTACGTTCTACCGTCGCCCGATGGTATGCCGAACGACCCGCAGCAGAGGTTGCTGCGGACATCCTGAGATGCCCGCGGCACAAGGGTTATACTCATCGCGATCTCCTTCGGCTCGCACATGCCAAACCAGCTACTCCTGCCCACAATGCGCTATTCCAGTGGGCCTCCGAGGGACGCCTCGGCCATTTGGCCACGCCTGAAATCGTCGCGGGAGAACTGCGGCAGGTTTATGCCGTCGAACTTCTGAAAACGACGGACGACGAGAGCGAGGCCATACGACTGATTGAGGAGTACAAACTCACGCACGACATGATTCCCGCCGAGTGGAAGGGATCGGCCGGGATATGGGAATCGCTCATCGAAAACATGAGTGCGCGGGACCTGGCGCTCAATCTCCTTCAAATAGCCGATGCTGGAGTACTTGCGGAGGAGAGCGCGGCCACTGCGCTGGTGGTTGCGCGGCTGATGGATCGCCGGCGGGTTGCCGCGTCGGGATTGGACGCGGAGAGGGTGATGCGAATCCGGACTGAGTACGCACGTCATCCACACGCGTTGGACGTCGTGCTTCAGGCGCTCGATTCGGCGCTCGCGTCGCTGATCTGAGCGAGCATCGCGCCCCAATGAAAGCCCGCCCCGAACGCAGCAAAGCAAACGTGCGAGCCGGCACGGGCCGTGTTGGACTTCCACCATTCCGCGGCCGCAATCAGCATCGACGCGGACGACGTGTTCCCGTACTTTCGAATATTCGAGAAGAAGAGCTCTGACTCCACGCCCAACGTGCGAGCGACGCGATCGATCAGGTTCTGGTTGGCTTGATGCATGATGAAAGCCGCGGCGTCGGAAGCTGCGAGGCCGTTGCGCGTCAGCACTTCCTCAATCGCGGCCGGGATTTTGCGCATGGCCTGCATGATGACGCTGCGCCCGTTCATCAGTACGCCTCCTGAGAACTCCAGCCGGAGATCCGCGGCAAAGGTCCCGTCAGAATGCAGCACCGAATCGAGCAGACGGATCGGGCCCTGAGAGGGACCGACCAGGCACGCGCCGGCGCCGTCCCCGAACAACACTGCGGTTCCCTTCTCCACCGGGTCGCCAAACGCCACGGTGGACAGCCGTTCGGCGGCAATTACCAAAACCTTTCCGATCCGCGGCGCGAGGTCGGCGGCGAGGGCGAGCGCGATCAGCGAACCCGCGCTGGCTACCGGAATATCGATGGCGGCCGGACCAACGACCCCGAGGTTTGCGGCGACAGTTGCCGCGGGACCGGGAAATCGGCGGTCCGCGGTGCCGGAGGCGACAATCACCATCCCGACCTCGGATGGATCGATTTCGGTCGAGGTCAGGCAATCGCGGCCTGCGGCCACCGCCATGTCGGCAACGGTTTCGTCTGCTCTGGCGTAGCGGCGTTCATCGATCCCCGAAACGTCGGAAATCCACTCGGGTGAGCAATCCAGGCATCCCCCGATCTCGCCGTTGCTGACAATGCGGTCGGGCACATACATTCCGAAGCCGTCGATCGACGACATCACAAGTTCCCGATCAGATATTGTTCGATGCGGTCCAGCGTTTCGAATTTCCGGGGGTTCAAGTCCGAGTCGGGAACGCGTATCTTGAACTCATCTTCGAGACCGCTGACGAAGTCCGGCAGCGCGAACGAATCCAGGTACCCGTTGTCGAACAACGACTCGTCGCCGCCAGGCAACTTTCCATTCTTCGTGTACCTCTGGAGCAAATGAACTATCCTGTCGCGCATAAGGGATCAGTGGCTTCGCAGCGATTGCCGGTAAGCCCCGTATAATGCCTCCTCCACCAGTATGCCCACCCGCCGTGCACCGCCGGGTAAGGGGTGGATGAAATCCGCGCTCACCAGCCGGGGCCGGGTTTCGTACCAGCGCGCCATGGTGCCCGCGCCACCCATCGCCTGAAACGTATTGAAGAACGCACACCCAGTCTCGGCTGCAACACCTCTTTGAACTTCGATAAGCGCGGGCAGCGTTGGCACGGTTGCGATCTGGCCTGTGCCGCCCCTCTCGCCGCGATCCATTGGACTCATGACGAGAATTGAAGCGGCGGGCGCGGCGCGGCGGACCATCGCCAGTAGCGCGCGGAGGTCGCTGGCGTAGGAGGAATGAACGTATGCGTTCGAGCCGCTTTCGTTAGTTCCATAGTTGACGATGATCAGATCGGGCTGATAATGACGTACCTGTTCGGTCCAGTGCGCCTCATCGCTGTTCGAGAGTAGCGTCGTCACCTGCCCACCATTCAGCCCGAGGCTGTGATAGCGCACCCCAGGCCCGTCGGTTTCAAAACTCAGGCCGAAGAGCCGCACGCGTCCACTAAGAACTCGCAGGCCGACTCGGCGCGCTTCCGCCGGCAGGGCAACAGTAAGAAAGCGCGAGCCGGCTGTGGGCTTCGCCGTCGAGATGCGCGCGATCGTGTCGCCTTCGGCGGTGAGTTCGAATTCTCCGCCATCCGGCGCGCTCCAGTAATCGACCTCGACGCGCGCCGCCGGGTTTTCGATCCGGAATGATGAGGAGGCGCCGCGTCCTCCGGAGAAGCTGACTCCACCGAGTCCGTGCCTGCGGTCTGAGGCTGGATTGACGCTGGCGGCGTTGATTTTCCAACCGCGCCCACTCAGTTCGATGCCGTCGTGGTGGTACCAGGGCCACGGCTTCGCAACAAGCACAAAACCGTGTCCCGCATCTCCGAAGCGGCGATGCAAGCGGTTCCGCACTTCGCCCGAGATCTGGTCGGCAGTAATCGGGGAGTCGCCAAAATGAAGCACGTTGACCACCCCGTGTCCGGCATCCGCGTTCGCCAGCGCTCGAAAGAAGGCATCGAGCGCATGCCGGCGATCGATCAGATTTCCGAGGGCCCGGCCGGCTTCGTCATCGCCGCTCGCGGCCACGGCGGCCGGAACGAAGTCGAAAACGGAAGCAACGGTCTGCAGCCGGAGAGTGTGAAACTGCTCGAACTGCGGCACGAAAGTCAAAGCGAACATCATTGCGCCGAACCAGACGATTGCCCAGAATGTCTTTTTTGGCCAGGGCATCAGAATCTCGTGTAGATGAATGGAGCAGCGCCAGTGGCAGCCACGTATTGAATGCCGGTGGCGACAATTACGAGCGCCGCAGCCTGCGCCCATGCGGGAGCCAGCGTGAACCCGCGGACGCATTGCTCATACCAGTGTTTCGGGACGAAATGCGCGAACACCGCGATGAGGAGTACGAAGGCAAATGCCGGGCTGACATTTGCGAGCGAGATTGTCAGGGATGCGATCTGCGCAAGGATGTCAAACGCCGTCGCGACGTTGGGAGCCCGGAAAAAGGTCCACGCGAACGCGACAAAATGAAACGTCAGTACGACGCTCACCCAACGAGGAAGAGCCAAAGTCCGTTTCGGTACACGCTGCCACGCCCGAACGGTAGCGAGCCCTACGCCGTGTAAAACACCCCAGATCAGAAATGTCGCGTTCGCCCCATGCCAGGCGCCCCCGATGGCCATGGTGATCACGAGGTTTACATAGGTATAGACCTTCTTCTTCGAACGCAATCCCGGGAGAGAAAAGTAAATATAATCGCGGAGCCAGTTGGACAAAGTAATGTGCCATCGGTGCCAGAAGTCCGCAACATTTTCCGCGGCGTATGGTCGATTAAAGTTCTTCGGAAGCCGAATGCCGATCAGTAAAGCGGAGGCAATCGCAATGTCCGTATAGCCTGAAAAATCGTAGTAGAGCTGCATTGCGTAGCCATACACGGCGACAAGATTCTCGGCTCCAGAGTACAATCGCGGCGTGTCAAATACCCGGTTGATTAAGTGCTCCGCGAGATAGTCGGCGATCAAAAACTTCTTAACTAATCCCAGCCCGATAAGGAACAAGGCGCGTCCACCCTCGTCGGCACTGACCTTCGGTGCGCCGCGCTGGAACTGCGCACAAAGATCGGGTAAACGCGCGATAGGTCCGGCCAATGCAGTAGCGAAGAAACTCGAACCCGATAGATAGACCAGATAGTTACGCACCGCCTTGGCATCTCGGCGGTAGATGTCAATCGTGTAAGTCATCGATTGGAACGAGTAGAACGACAAGCCGAGAGGGAAAATGAAGCCCCAGGGATTTTCCGGGGCATGGAGGTACCGTAAGCTGGCAATTAAACTGACGTTCAACGTGATACTCGCGGCCACCAGTACTCGCCGCTTTTTATTTCCCCTTGCGCTTTCGAGGGCCGACCCAATGACGAAATCGCACAACGAAGCCAGTGGAACCACAAGTAAATAGGCGAGGTCCCATTTAGCATAGAAGAATAGGTTTGCGAAAACGGCCAGGATCAAGGTTGCAGAGCGGTTACGAGCGGCAATCCAGTACGCGAAGAAAACCAGCGCGAGAAATGCGAAATACGATGGACTGGTAAGCAGCATGCGACACAGATGCGTCCCAGTATATCGCGCAGCTACTTACGGGCTGAGATGGGATCAGGCGACGCGGGGGCGATTCCCCGGGCGTGCCACCGCACGGCGGAAGAGAGTTATGAACTCGTCGGCTTCCGCAACGGCGCTTCTGCACTTATTGCAGGTAAGAAGATGCTCTTCAAACCGTGCGAGATCCGACGGAGACAATCGATGGAAGAGGTACTCCTCTGCCACTTCCTCGAGGGTACTCGACGAGGCATGTATGGCATCGATGTCCATAATAGAGTTGGATATGCAGGTTCAGCACCAATCGTCTAAGACGCTAAGTGCCTGAAAGTGCGACCAGCGCATTCGGTGGCGCACCTAACTGCTTTCCTAAGGTTACTCGATGATGGAAGAAAATGCCAGAGTTCATACGGCCAACACATCTCAACTGGACGGGAAGATCGTACTGGTAACGGGAGCGGCAAAGCGTATTGGACGCGGTATTGCAATCCGCTTGGCTAAACAGGGGGCAAAGGTCGCGATACATTATCATCACTCAGTCGATGACGCACGAAGAACTGCAGAAGAATGCGGCAATGCTGAACTTTTCAACGCCAATCTGGAATCAGTTGACGAAATCCACCGCATGTTCGATGAGGTCCGCGAGAGGCTCGGACGTCTTGACGCACTGGTGAATAATGCAGCTCGCTTCACGCGTATTCATCCGTTGGAGGTAACCGAGGCGGATTGGGATTTCGTTCATTCGGTGAATCTGAAGGCAACGTTTTTTTGTTGCCAGCAGGCTGCTCTGTTAATGAAGCGCTCAGGCGGCGGTCGAATTGTGAACATCAGCTCGCTCGGAGGACTGAAGCCCTGGGCTTACCACTCGCACTACTGCGCTTCCAAAGCTGGTGTAGTTATGCTTACCCGGGCGCTCGCCAAAGCCTTCGCGCCGGAGATCACAGTCAACTCGGTAGCACCCGGGGTGATCCCGTTCGGTGAAACCGATGAGCGCGTCAAGCGCCTGATCTCGATGACACCCGCGGGCCGCGCCGGCACCGCCGAGGAGATTGCCGACGCAGTCCTGTTTTTCCTGACTGCATCGAATTTCATCACGGGACAGATCCTGGCGGTGGACGGCGGTCTGAGCCAGCGCTAAAACAAGAGCCGCCGCCGCTGTATCCTGTTATCTATGGCCAAGAAGAGGTCCGAACTGATAACAGTGACCTGCCCGTGCTGCCAGGCGGAACTCCAAATCGATCCGCTCACGCAGTCCGTCATCAAGCATAAGGAACACGAGAAGCCCCGAAGCATTGCGGACATCGAAGCCGCCGTCACCCGTTTTAAAGGCGAAGCGAATCGCCGCGAGGACGCTTTCCAGAAATCCGTCCAGGAGCATAAGCAGCACCAGGCCGTGCTCGACCGCAAGTTCGAAGAACTGCTGAAGCAGGCGCGCGAGGACCCGGACGCGCCTCCGCCCAAGCGCGACATCGATTGGGATTGAATTCCGTGACTCTTGAACAAATATTCCTCGATATTTCGGTCGAGAAGCTCAACCAATATACGTCCCGAATTCTGGCGTGCCTCGACCAACTGACACCAGAACAGGTGTGGCTGCGGGGCGGCGATCACGACAACGCGATCGGTAACCTGGTGCTGCACCTCTGCGGCAACGTGCGGCAGTGGATAGGCTTCGGTGTCGGACAAAAGCCCGATATCCGAATGCGTGACAGGGAGTTCGCGGCGCGCGGAGGTCTCGAGATCTCCGAGTTGAAGACGCGCCTCGAAACCGTCGTTCGGGAGGCATGCGACATCATAGGTGCGCTCGAGCCCTCACGATTGGTGGAGTCGACGCGAGTCCAAGGGTACGATGTCAGCATTCTTGGCGCGGTCTATCACGTCGTCGAACATTTCAGCCACCACGCCGGCCAGATCATCTTCGCTACGAAGGCGTTCACCGGGAACGATCTCGGATTCTACAAGCACCTGAGCAAAGCAGCACACGGCGAGCGCGTTCCGTGATCGACCGGATCCTGGCGTTGGATCTTGGTAAGCGGCGTATCGGAATCGCAGTCAGCGATGAACTCGGGATCACCGCACAAGGTCTTCCTACATTGCAACGCGTACGTATTCGCGACGATCTTGATGCGCTGGCAGCGATCATCGAAAACTACGGAGTGCGGCTGGTGCTGATGGGCGACCCGATTCACATGAGCGGCCATCAAAGCCGGCAATCCGAGTACACGCGGGAGTTCTCCGAGCGTCTAACTCAGCGGACGGGGATCGCTGTGAAATTTTGGGACGAACGTTGGACCAGCATGCAAGCCGAGCGCGTTTTGAAAGAGAGCGGCATCAGTATCGAAAAGCGGGCGCGCGCGGTGGACCGAATGTCTGCCGTGTTGCTGCTGGAAAGCTATCTCGATTCGGCTGAGCGCCAGGCCGCGGGGGATCGTGAATGCTGAAACGGCTCATTCTGGTCGTCTTCTTTTCAATCCTGGTGGCGGCGGCCGGTGTGTTCGGGAGTCTGTACATTCCCTACAAGGGATTCGGCAACGAGACGTTTCTCGATTTCGAGAAGGGCACCTCGACCCGAAAGATGGCGGCCGAACTGGCCAAGACAGGAGTGATCCGGTATCCGTGGCAGTTCCTGGCGATGCGGATTCTCCGCCCAAACGCGCGGCTGCAGGCGGGTGAGTACCGCTTTGCGCAGCCGGCCACCGTGGCTACTGTTTTCGATCGCATTCGCCGCGGCGATATTTTTTACCACGAGGTGACCGTACCCGAGGGCAGCAACATGTTCGACATCAGTTCCATCGCCGAGAGCTCGGGACTGATGACGGCAGCCGATTTCCTGCGCGCTACGGGAGATACCAAGTTGATAGCCGATCTCGATCCTGCGGCCAAGAACCTCGAGGGATACTTGTTCCCGTCCACTTACCGCATCACGCGCCGGACTTCGGCGGACCAACTCGTGCAGTTGATGATCAGCGAGTTTCGCAAGGAGTGGAAGAAGATCGCCGCGGCCGCCGAGCCGGACCGAAGCCTGCACGAAATCGTGACGCTGGCTTCGCTGGTGGAAAAGGAAACAGCGGTACCGGCGGAACGTCCAGTGGTCGCGTCGGTGTACATGAACCGGTTGCGAACAGGAATGAAACTCGATTGCGACCCGACAACCATATACGCGGCCCTGCTTGAGGATCGTTATCGCGGCACTATCTATCGCTCCGATCTGGCCAGCAACAACGCTTACAACACGTATCAACACACGGGGCTTCCGCCGGGGCCGATCGCCAATCCGGGGAGCGCGTCACTGAAGGCGGCGGTGACTCCGGCCGAAACGGATTACCTGTACTTTGTCGCCAAGGCGGACGGATCCGGAGCGCATAGCTTCTCGCGAGATTACGCAGCGCACGAAAAAGCGGTCGAGGCTTACCGCCGTGGCCAGTCGAAAACGGCAACGCCGCGCTGAGGTTGAGGCGTACCTTCAACGGCGCGCCGCGGCCGGCATCGGCGATGCGGAATTTGCAGATCTGTTGCTGCTCCTGCGGCCGATATCGGAGCACGACCTCCGTAAGCTTCTGCGCGATTCCGAATTCCCGATCAGCCCGTTTTGCGAAGGCGTGCGTCAGGACAATTTGGATCAACTGGAACGTACACTCACCGCGTTAGCCGGAGAGTACGATGCGAGCGACGCCGCGAGGACTAAGACGATACGGCGCGAGGTGATTACCGCCAAGGATCACGCTCGATTTGCTGGCCGCCGCGCGAAAGACGACGCACGTCGGGCCGAGAAGGAGGAAATGGTCCGCTGGCTGTTGGTCTGGCTGGAGAACCCGCCGGTCTTTCCGGCGTGGGTGAAACTGCGGCGCCGAACATTGGAGGCCGGCGCCACGCACGGATCGGGCTAACAGCTATTCGAGTTCGATGGACTCGACGGCAATAATATCCCCGTCGAGATTTCCCGTCACCTTCGCTCGAAGATCCTTATCTTTTTTGCTGGCTTTTAGCGCGGCTAGCGCCTTGGCATTGCCCGCCTCGTCGAATTTCACGAACTTTCCATCCGAGGTCACAAGTCCGAACCCGCTTTTTGCGCAGCCCAGAGCGCATTGCCGAGTGTGGTTCGCGACATCCTTGTTCTTGCACATCGTGTCGACAACCGTACCCGACCAGGTGCCGGCCAGAGCGGCGGCGCTCATCAAAACAGCGCCGGCGCAGATTCCCAGAAAACGCCTCATTCAGTCTCCTTTCGCAAACTCTCTAACTTCATGTTGATGCATAGCGCTGGATTGGCGATTCACAAAAGATCAATGTAAGTCGCCCACCCGATGAATCTTCAGCAGGTTCGTCGTACCCGGTCGCCCAATCGGCTGCCCGGCGACGAAGATAACAGTATCGCCCTTCTTGAGGCAGCCGTTCTCGAGGAGCATCAGATCCAACAGGTCGAGCATTGCGTCCGTGGACTGCATATCCGCGGACACGAGGGCTCGAACCCCATAGTTCACTTGTAACTGTCGCGCCGTCACATCCCGCGATGTGAAGGCATAGATCGGAAACGGCGGACGGAACCTCGACACAAGGCGGGCAGTGGAGCCGGTCGCGGTGAACACGACGATCCCTCTAGCGTTTGCCAATTGGGCCGCGCGGTAGGCGGCGTCCGCGACGATATCGGCATGAGAGGGATTGTCGCGCGACGGCAGGTCCCTGAATCGTACGGTGGTCTCGGCTTCCAAGGCGATACGCTCCATCAGCCGTACCGCTTCGGTCGGATATTTTCCTATCGAGGTCTCGGCCGACAACATCACCGCATCGGTTCCATCGTAAATGGCATTCGCGATATCGCTGACCTCCGCGCGCGTCGGATACGGTTTGTCGATCATCGAATCGAGCATCTGAGTTGCGGTGATCACGAATTTGCCGCAACGCCGCGCGCGCTTGATGATCGCTTTCTGAATCGAAGGAACGCGCTCGACCGCAAGTTCGACACCGAGGTCGCCGCGCGCCACCATGACTCCGTCCGATTCGTCGAGGATCGTGTCGAGGTTGGCCCATCCTTCGGGCTTCTCGATTTTCGAGATGATCGGAATCTTCGCGTCGTTGTCTTCGAGATGAATGCGCAGCCTGAGCACGTCTTCACGCTTCCGCACGAACGAGAGCGCGACCATGTCGATGCCATTCTCGATACCGAACCGGAGGTCCGACAGATCCTTCTTCGTCAGCGAGGGAGTCGAAACGTTCACACCCGGCAGATTGACTCCCTTACGGTCGGACACGACTCCGCCGGTCACCACCTCGCATTGAGCCGCGACGCCGTCCGTGGATAACACCTTGAGTTCGACACTTCCGTCGGCAATCAGAACACGATCTCCGGGCTTTACGTCGTTCGCGAATTCGGAATAGCTGCACGAGGCGTGTTCACAATTGCCGCTCACCGCTTGCGTAGTGAGAACGAACTTCGCGCCGGCCGCAAGGGTGCAACTGCCATCTTCAAACGTGCCGAGCCGGATCTTCGGGCCCTGCAGATCGACGAGAACCGCGGTGTGGACATCCGCTTCGCGCGCCGCCTGGCGAATCCATGCGATTCGCGCGGCGTGTTCATTCTGTGTGCCGTGCGACATGTTGAGACGAAACACGTCCACACCCGCTTTCAGCAACTGGCGCACCGACTCGAGCGAATCCGTCGCGGGGCCCAGAGTGGCAACAATTTTTGTATTTGCCATGAAATCGAGAAGCTTTAGAACCGTTTCTACCATTGTAAACGGCGCGATGTGAATTTCAGGTGAAACACGTTGCGGCATACTGGTGGCGTGGTCCCGACAAATTCGGCGGTCTGGCCTTCGGAACACTCGAGCTATCTCGACCCGGTGACGCAGACGCGCGTTCATCAGATGACATCGCACAGTGCGATCAGCCATCCCACCTATTTTCTTCAACGCTCCTTCACACCGGGCAATCGGAAACTGATCTTTACGTCGTATCGCACGGGCTCGGCGCAAATCTTCGAAGTGGACTACCCGGACGGCGACATCCGGCAGATCACGGCGGGCGATCCAATTCATCCCTTCTCGCCGGCGATACTCCCCGACGGCCGCATTCTTTTCGTGCGCGCGGGATCGCTGTGGTGGATCGATCGCGCAACTCGACGCGAGCACCGGATCGTCGAACTCGAAAGCGCGCAGTTCGGTGAACCTTCTTTTTCGCCCCACGGCGATTGGGTAACCGTAGCGTACAAGCGCGGCGCGGAGAGCGGATTGTTTACGGGCAGGACCGATGGAACGGAATGGCGTACGATTCCGTTTGACCGGACTGTGATTCACCCGCAATTTCACCCGCTCGAGCCCGAATGGATCGAATTCGCGGGCGATCCAGCGCCGCGCATGTTTCGAGTGCGGCGCGATGGCACGGGAATGGAGTGCCTGTACCAACACGGCAACGACGAATTCGTCGTACATGAGACATTTCTGGGAACGACCGGCGACCTGGTATTCACGGTCTGGCCATTCGCGTTGCGCCGCTTGAATTGGGCGACGCGCGAGACTACCGAGATCGCGGCATTCAACGCGTGGCATATCACACCGAACCGCGCGGGCACTGCGATTCTGTGCGATACCAATCACCCGGATCGGGGGCTTTTCCTGGTGGAGGCCTCGACGGGGGACCGGCGCTTGATCTGTTTGTCGGAGGCTTCCAGCGGCGGGTCGCAATGGAAGACGAGCCGTTACGCGCTGCGGGAGGATTTCGAGGCGGCCCGAAGCGCGGCGGCCAAGAATCTGAGTTGGATGGAGGCCGCCGGCGACACCGTGTATGGGCCTCAATGGTCGCACCCGCATCCTTCGTTCTCTCCGGATGAAACGCTGGTGGCGTTTGCGAGCGACCGAACGGGAGTCGCGCAGGTTTACGTCGCCGAGTTGCGGCCGGTCACTTGATCCGCCGGATTGCGGTTCCCTCGAAACGATACTCGCGGTCGAACCGGTCGTGCGCATCCCCAAAGATGATCGGCGAGCCAGCCGCTGAGAATCCGATCTTCAGTGACGGATTCTTGAAGTGGAGCTTGGCGATGAAGTAGACGTCCCACCCTTCGAATGGTCCATCCGCGAAGAGCATTCGCGAGCCCGGCTTCACATCGCGGTCGAGGTGGTTCATGCTTTCGAGAACCTCGGTTGTGACGCGCTGGGCGTTGCGAATGAATCCTTCCATTCTCTTGGCCTGCCGGTACTGTATCGAGGTCAGACAAACCAGGCACAGAACGAACGCCAACGCGGCGGCCTGTAGGCGATAGGCCGGCTTGGCCAACGCGAGATCAAGCAACGCCTGAATGAGACTCGCGGCATAGATCGCGAAGCCGGCGATCGGGATATAGAGCACAAGACCTTCCCGAACTTCGATGAAATTGACGGGCAGAAATGCGGTGAACGCGAATGCGAGCCCGAACCACATTGCGCGGCGTCGCACCAGTGCGGCGGCAATCACCAATCCGAACCAGAACAGCCCGACCTCCATATTGGAGGCAGGTCCGCTGTCGAGCAGCAACATCCCGAGATAGGTTCGCGAAGTAAGCAGGTACTGGCCGACGGTATACGCGGGACGGTATGACGGATTGCGAATGAAAGCCGAGCTATCCGCGAGACGCGTTGCGACAAAGCCGGCGGTGAGCGCAGTTGCCAGCGTAAGCGGCACCAGAGTGCGGAGGTTCCGGAACGATACGCCGTGATAAAAGATCTCGTACGCCAGCACCGCAACCGGCATGATCACGGCCATTTCCTTCGAGTTCAGAGCGCACGCGTACAAGAGCAGGAACACCGCCGTCTCACGCCAATTCAAGAGACGGCCCCGCTCGCGGGCTCGAACATAATAAAGCAACCCGCCGACAAGAAAGCTGAAGCACAGGACGTCGTAAACGACAGCCGTGCTCAAATACACGGCGGCGGCATTCGCGTGATATGAGCCGAGCAACGCCGCGAAAGCACCGCCCTCGCGCGAGCCGGTAAGTCGCCGGGCGAGGCAATACAGGAGCCACAGGTTCACACAAAGCAGCAGGAATATAACAATCCGGTACGGCAACGCACGGAAGCCGAATACTTCGAAGAGCGGAAGGTAGAACAATCCTCCCATTGGCCGGATGGTGCTGGTCCAAACCAGCAGGTTCCCTTTCACGACACCCCCGGCGCCCAGGCTCCAGTACTGGTAGATGTTCATTGGGTCGTCAGGCGCGAAGTTCGTGGTCAACCCGGGCGCGATCATGAACAGGAAATACGCCGAGATTAGGAGAGCGGCGAGATAGGGCAAGTCGCGGTCGCGTAGCAATTCAGGCAGGCTCTGGTTGGTACTCGACGACAACGAGCGTCACGTCGTCGTTCAGATCGCACCCGTCGGTGAACTTTTCGACCGCCTCGCAGATGGCCGTGTGCAACGCGGTGCAATTCTCGGAAGCGTGTGCGCGCAGAATTTCTTTCACACTCTCGGACCCGAAGAAGCGGCCGTCAGGTCCTTCAGCCTCGGTCAGCCCATCACTATAAATGACGACCTTGTCGCCCGGCTCCAGCCGTACGTTCTCCACCCGATACTCGGCCGTCTCGAGCATGCCCATGGGCAGCCCTGTCGTGTCGAGCATGCGGAAGCGCCCATCCGTGTGCAGCACAAAAGGCGCGCAATGCCCCGCGTTGGCCCATTGCAGTTCCCCGCCCTCATTCAAGCTTGCGTAGAACACAGTTGCGTATTTCTCGCCTTTGGTGCGCTCGAGAAGATATTGGTTCACGCGGGATATCATGGCGCGAATCTGCTCCGGCTGATCGGAGCCCAGCAGGAAAGCTCCTTGCAGCAGCGAGGCCAGCAGTGCGGAGCTGACACCCTTACCGGACACATCTGCAACCACCGTATTCCAGGTGCCGGGCTTGAGTTGGCGGACATCGAAATAGTCGCCGCCAACCTGGCGCGACGGAATACTGGACCCTGCCACGCGGAACCAACCGGACACTGGAAGTTCGGCGGGCAGGAGGCTCGTCTGAATCTGCTTCGCAATTTCGAGTTCTTCCTCGAGCCGCTGCTTCTCGCGCTCTTCCTCGAGCAATCGTGCGTTCTCGAGTATCGTTGAGGCCTCCAGCGCGAGCGTCTGCAGAAGCTCACGACTCCCGGCCGACATATCCGCCGGAGCGCGCCGCGAGTCCATGTACAACAACCCGACCGTCTCGTTCGAACTCGACAGGATTGAGGTCTCCTCGGCATTTTCCGTCCTCACCCGGACCAAGGGCACGCAAATGACGCTTCGCAGTTCCAAATTGGCGATCGTCGATTCCGGGCGGACACCCTGCTCTTCCGCCGGGTCGAATGACATCGATAACAACTCGCGCCGCTGGTTCAGGGCGCGGTTGATCACTGACATGGGGACCTTCAGGTCGTCTTTTGCGAGCGGCACTCCGCGGCGGTCGCGGGCCACTGTGACATCCAGGTCGGATCCGCGCCGCAGCATCAGGAACCCTCGCTCGGCCGATGTCACGGCGAGCGCCGCGTCCACCACCGATGTCAGCACGTCCTGGGTGGATAACGAACTCTGTAGCGCCCGAGCCACCTCCACCAGCGCCCTCAATTTGCCGAGGTTCGAGCCCGTGGCTGCGCCGCTCAGCGACGAAGGATTCAGCTGATCGAGAATGCGGTCGAGGTCGCGCTCCTCCAGGCTGAACGTCAACCGGTAGGAATCCTGCACGCCGAACTCAATCCGGTCGGAGTTGCGCAGCGGCTTGCGGTCGATACGCTCGCCGTTCACCCACAAACCGTGACGGCTGTTCAAATCCTCGATGAGAAACTCACCGTCTTCTGTAGAGATGCGGGCATGGCTGCGGGAGATGCGATTGTCCCGCAGCACGAGATGGTTGTCGGCGTTGCGGCCGATCAGAAACGGGAGTGGATCGATGGGGACTCGGCTCCGATTGCCGGAAGGATTCACGACAACCAGAACCGCGTTACGCCTGTCCGCCCCTTTCGGAGGCGCGCAGTCGCCGGTCATCACCGCCTCCGGGCCGGGCCATGAGATGTCTTCCTGGCGCCGGAGGCCTCCGTCGAATCGGCCAGTTGTTGTACTTCCTTCGCTCGCAGAATCTGACAGTGGGAGCAATAGCCGCCGATTTCGGTTCTGGCGATAAGGATTTGAAACCCGAAGTGCGCCTCCACCTGCCGGCGCAGCTTCTGCAAGGGCTCACCGAAGAACTCTTCTACTTTCCCGCACCGCAGGCAGATGATATGCGCGTGCTCCTGCTTCAGCCGGGTCTCGTAGTAATGCTGGTCCCCGCTTTGATGCATGAGGTCCAGTTCATCGACGAGGCCGCCCTCCTTCAGCAGCTTCAACGTGCGGTACACCGTCACGCGATTCAGCTTGGGGTCTTTTTCGTGCGCCAGATGATACAGACTCTCCGCATCGAGGTGGGCGCCCGACTGGTCGATCAAATCCAGGAGGATCTGCCGCTGTCGCGTCAGGCGCACGCCCCGTTTCTTCAAGGAGTCCTTGATTCCCGGTGCCGCCACAATCTGAATGTAGCAGAATCACCAGGTGCGGACCGGCTGGAATCCCGCCACAATCAGGTCCTGGCGAATTTTTTCGACGGATGGCGGGTCTTTACAGGGTCCCACGAGCACCCGCGCCAGTTCGTCCTGCGCAAAGATCAGGATACGGGCTGGAAATCCGCGCTTTCTCAGATCCTGGACCAACGCATCGGCCGTTGCTCCCGAATGGCCCACCACCTGCCAAAAGAGCTCCGGAGTCTCTGAGCCACTGCGCGCCGCGGGTGGAGGCAGGGCGGATGCGGGCCGATTCCCGGCCTTGCCCGGCGGAGGCGGAGGGGGCGGCGGGGGTGGCGGAGGAGCGCTGACAATGGCCCTCGAACTCGCCGGCCCGGGCGGCGGTCCATTAACGTCGAGTTGCGATGGACCAGGCTCGGCGGCCCCCGGCCGCTTTCCCGTCGCAAGCGCTTTCTGGATCCATTCATCGGCTTTCGCAATCAGTTGCGTCGAATCGGATTCGGTCTCAGCCATTCCGGCCTTCAGACGGCACATCAGGTTCATGTAGGCCATGGCGTCGAAGTACGCCGGATCCAACTGCAACGCCGTCTGAAGCATTCGCATGCCCTCGTCAATCTGCGGCAGATACCGCGTGCGAAGACTACTTCGAACGTCGCCGTCGGGAATGAAATAGGTCTGCGGCGGCACCCCGGCCGATTCACGCGCGCGCTGAAACTCGGGGTAGACGATAGCCCAGTCCAACACTCCCGCCGTGTACCACGCGGTTTTGTCCGTGGGATCGCTCTCGGTGAGTCTCACGGCCCACTCGTGCGCCTGTGGGATTTGTTTCGCAAGTGTCAGAACCGACACCATCCCCTGTTGCGCCCGCTTGTTCTGAGCGTCGCGCGCCAGCACCGCTTTGTATTGATCGAGGGCGCGTGTCAGCAGGGGACTCTCGGGTTGGCCGGCTTCCGCGTAGAATTCCCGGATCAACGCGTTCGCCAGGAATAGCTTTGGCGTGGAATTATCAGGATCGAGACTCGCGGCGGTTTCGAAGTGGGCCACCGCCGTCCGGAAGTCTCTTTTGTTGTACGCATCGCCGGCCAGGTTCATCTGGTTCTGCAACGCCGGCGATTGCGCCCGCGCGGTGAGCGCAAGTCCGGAGGCAAGCACGGCGCACACTCCGATGGCCGCAAGTCCTGCCGCCAGGTGCAACCGCGCCCGCTTCCAATCGGCCAGGCGCCCGTCGAGCAGCCGTCGGATTCTCTGCTCCAGAATGTCCCCATCGAACACACCCAGCGTGTAGCCGGCGCGCGGCAAGGCGGTTATGGACGCGGCGATGTTCAGAATGGATCGGGCATACACGTGCGGATCCAGCAGGCGTCGCGTTACCAGGTCGTCGCAGGCGACCTCGCGCGTCTCGGCGATTTTGCGCCGGATCAACCATGTCGCCGGATGGAACAGGACAGGCAGGGCGATTACTTCGTATAGGAGTTGCCACCCAAAGTCACTGCGCGCGATGTGCGCCATTTCATGGCCGATGGCCGTTACGAGAACGTCATCCGACGTTTCGTGCAACAGCCTGTCGGGAAGAATCACGACCTTGCGCCACATCCCTACCGTCACGGGATCCAATAGTTCATTCGAAGCCAGGAGGTGAACGCCATCGAGATGAAAGGCGGCCCGGCATCGATTCCAAAGCCGTTCGATGTCGCCCGCCGGAATTGTCGTTCGCGCGCTGCGGACAATCAGGGTCGTCTTGCGAAATCCGAAGCTCAACCGCGCGAGGCCGAGACACAGAAAGATCACGTACGCGTAGAGCAGCGCGGTGCCGATGCGCTCCGGGTACGCGATGGTGCGCGGTTGCGGCACTGCGTTCAACTGACTCGCGGCCGGAGAATGCGACGGCGACGGCGCCACACGGGCGGCCTGCTCCGGGTGTGGCACTTCTATCGCGAAGCCTGGAGTTCCGTGGGTCTTCCGAACGCTGGCGAGCGGCAGCGTTACCGCGGCGACAAGCGCGAATACCCAGATTGCGTGCCGGTACGCGGCAGGACCGCTTCGCATTAGGCGGTCGGCGACAATCGCCACCAGGGCGACCAGCGGTATCTGCCACACCGAATTCAGTAAGTACGTGACTAAGTAGTGACTAAGCATCGAAATCTTTACTCCCCTCAGAATGCTCGAGCAGCTTTTGAATCTGCGCCAGCTTCTGTTGACTCAACTTACGGGTTTCCACCAGGTTCAACACGAGGCTGTCGGCCGACCCGGCAAAGAAACGATCGAGAACTTCGCCGACGGCCTGGGCTATCGCCTTTTGTTTGCTCAGGACAGGTTGATAAAAGTAGGTCCTGTCCTTGAGCCGCCGTTTGACGCGACCTTTGCGATGCAAAACGTTCAGCATGGTCTGCACGGTCGTATAGGCGAGGCTCCGGCTTTCGAGCTTGGATTGAACGGTTTGGACATTGGCAGGTCCCGTTTCCCAGAGGACCTGCATGATTTCGAGTTCGAGCGGTGTCAGTGGCGGCTCCGCATTCTTGCGTCTTGGCACCACACCTCCTAAACATTTAGGAGTATGTCTCCGAATCCGGCCCGTGTCAACTAAAAGTTTAGGAGTCGCGGTGACGGTATCGCCGGCCCGGCGCGGCGGCTCCAGCGGGCCCGGGCACTGTCGCGGCGGCCTTGTTGTTGGCAATCCATCGACGCTTGATAGACTGAACGCTACGACTGGGAAATCGTTCTATGCGCGCACCGATAGTTCTGTTGACATTTGCCCTCGCGTCCACGGCTCAGATACAGCCGGCCGGCCAGAATGGGCGCAAGCGGATCACTATCGAAGAGGGCGTTCCTCTCCGCGTGGCGATCGGCGATCGCGTCAGAATCCGAACCACCGGCCAACCGATCCGGGGACAGTTGATCGCGCCGGTTTATGTACACGACACGTTGGCCCTTCCGGCTGGCACCGTAGTGGAAGGGCATGTCGCGGAGATCGGTGGCGTGCCGGCCCGGCGCAGATTTGAAGCGCTTCTGTCGGGCAACTTCACGCCGACGAGCGACGTCCGCGCGGAGTTCGATGTCGCCGTGCTCAGCGATGGTTCGCGGGCCTCTCTTCGCACTGCTCCGTCGCGAGGAACGGCACACAGCGCGCGAGTGTCATTGCCGCCGGAAACACCCCAGGCTCGGGGGCGGCAAACCACGGACGCCCGGCACGCGCCCGAAGGCGCCGAGCAGCCCGCCGTGCTCGCTTTCAAAACTCCGGGCAAGATGACCCAGCTGAGGTCAAGGCTGTTCAGCATGTTTCCCTATCATCGCCAGGCGTGGCAGCCAGGAACCCTGTTCACAAGCGTATTGCGCGAACCGGTGATCGTTCCGGCAGCGGATGAAAGCCGGGTTCGCCCGGAGAATCCCATCGCTGAGGACGCCGGAGACGCCGAGGTGAGCGCGCGGCTGGTTACTGAAATAGATTCCGAACAGGCGCGCCAAGGAACTCGTGTGGAGGCGATCGTCACTCGTCCGGTATTCTCGGCGAAGCATGAACTCCTGGTGCCGGAGGGCAGCCGTCTCGTAGGTAGCGTGGTCGAAGTCAAACGAGCCCGCCTCCTTCATAGGAATGGGAAGGTGCTCTTTGTATTTCGGCAACTTGTTTTGCCGGGCGGGGCAGCGCAAGACATCCAAGGCTATGTGGAAAAGATGGAGACGGATTTCGACTCGCACCTTGCACTTGACTCGGAAGGGGCAGCGCGCATCAGCGATTCGAAAACCCGTTTCATCTTTCCCGCTATTGCCGCAACGGTCGCCGGCTTGTCGCTTCACCAGGACTACAATCAGCAGGGCATTCCTGACCAGGACGTCGCGGGCCGCGCCGAATCGGGGGCGGTCGGGCTCGGGTTGGTTGGCACTGTGTTGGCGCAAACGTCCCGGCCCCTCGCGTCAAGCATTGCGTTTGTCGGCGCCGGATTCAGCGTCTACTCGACATTTTTTGCGCGCGGGGCGGATGTGATGCTCCCCGTGAACACTCCCGTCACGATCAGCTTGCGGCAGCGTGGCGGCCAAGGCGTAAGCATCAGCGGTCGTCCGCGAGATGCGCGATGAACTCCGCTCGCGCCAACGGCAAGTGATACGTTCGGGATAGTGTCCGCGCGACTGGCCGAACTGAACCCTCTTGAGGCAATCTGTCGCCGCTCCTCATCACCTGACAATGCGGCGCGAGACGCTGCGGGGCTCTTTTGGAGAATTGTAGTCGGGTGCGTGCTGGCCGCGGGTTGGATCTACGTCAGCAGGCGCCACCGCCTTTCGATAGACGTCTTGCTGCCGGCGCGCCTTGTCGCAGGCTATCTGGCCGCGGTGCTGGCACACGAGGCCGGCCACGCGCTGGCGGCGGTGACCGCCGGCTTTCGTATCACAGGCTTCGCCATCTGGCCATTCCGGTTCTACCGCCATTCGATCGCCTGGCACGTTGCCTGGCACGGCGGAGGCGGCCCTAGCAGCCCGTGGTGGAAGTCAAAATGCGACATAATCACGCGCCTAAGTCATTGATTTGATTGAGGCGGTTTTCCCGTCTCCGAATTTGCCCCATTTCTGCCACGGGCTGCTAGAGGATCCGTCACCATCCTGGCTGACGGAATTGAGCATCTCCGCCCGCGGCATTTTGTCGTTGTTGCCGCCGGTCCCGTCACGTCGCTTCTTCTCACGGCCGCGTGCCTGGGTGCCCTAAACGTCGCCCGAACGCCATCTCGCTGGGTTCACGATGGACTCCTGACTGTCGCTCTCTGGTCAACTGTATCGATCGCGGGCTCGGTGCTGCCGATGCGCAACCAGACAACGATGTCGGATGGGGCGAGATTGCTGATGCTCATTCGGGGCGGAGCGGTTTGGCAGCGAATCAGCGCGCTGCAAGCGATCGCCTCGGCCTCGCTCGCCGGAGTCCGGCCACGCGAGTGGAACGCGGATCTCATCGAGTTAGCCTGCGGACCGGATGACGGCTCAGCCGATGGGCGTGAAGGACGCGCTCTACGCTACAGTTGGCTGCTGGACAACGGACGAGTCGCGGAAGCTGAAGAGCAACTGGTGTGGTTGCTTGAGCAGCGTTGGCCTGGAGGCGCAGCGCCGGTTTTACTTTGGGAGGCGGTCTCTTTCGCGGCGATGTTCGGAGAGGACGCACGGACGTCTCGCCGATGGTTCGACGCAGTCTCCGCTGCGGTTCCCCGCTCCCGCGATTCGGGCTACCAGGTTGCGGCGGCCTCGCTGGCATGTGTCGAACAGCGGTGGGATGACGCGCGTCGTCTGATTCCCGCGGCAAGGCACGCGTGCGCGAAAATCGCTGATCGTGGAACTGCTGCGGCAATCGAGGACGCGCTGCTGGCGCTATCCCGCCGACTCTAGAACAGCCGGCAGGAGTCGCGGAATTAACCGGCCACAACGCGCGCCCATTCGGCATGCGCACAGACCCGAAATTCCGAAATGCGCACTCCCCTTCGCTGCCGCCACAGCCAATAGTCGTTGCGAAGATCGGCCCAGAAGTTTCCTGCCGTCGTGGGGTTCTGCTGAGTATCGAGCGTGAAGTGATGGGCGTACTCGTGGGCCAGGGTCGAGTCACTCGCCTCCTTCAATCCGACGAACGTTTTGTAGTAAGGATCGCCTCCGAATCCCGGCGCTGGAGGACGCGGACCCATCGAGGCTCCGCCGGTACGGTCGGTGTCGATGTCGTAGCCGAGCCGTTCGGTGATGAACAGGTTGATCGAATTTCGGGCGAGGAATTTCGATGGAATTTCGGAATAGCCTTGCTGCCGGAGATACGCGCCATTCACGAAGTGAACGTCGAAACGAATGCCGCTGACGGCAAATTCCCGGCGGGCCTTTTCCTGATAGCGATTGAAGATAGCCAACGCCTCATCCGATAGCCCCTTTCCAGATCGCGCGCCCTGATCGAGGAGTGTGCGGACACTGACCACGATGATGCCCTCATCGGCGGAGGCCAACACCGCTCCCGCGCCACTACCGCAGACAACAAATCCTCGCCGGCTGATCGAACCGGCGGAGTGCAGTTGTCGGCGATGGTGCATGCGACTCGAGTTTCAGCGGATTTTGTAACTGACCGCCATACCGTCGCCCTTTTCCGAAGAAGCTTGGATGATTACAGTGTCGTAATCGGAGCTGGTTTGCACGTACTCAAGATAGTCCGTCATCGCTTCGGCGTGACGAATCACGTTATCGGCGATAACGACGGCGCCGGGCGAGAGTTTCGGTTCGATGATTCTCAAGTACTCGCGATAGTCAGTTTTCACGGCGTCGATGAACACGAAGTCGATGCCGCCCTGATGTTCGGGCAGAGTCTGAAGCGCGTCACCTTCCACAACGGTCACGATCGCGTCGAGTCGCACCTTCGCCAGGTTCTCGCGTGTCTCACGCACGCGTGCCGGATCGGCTTCGAAGGAGAATAATCGACCGCCGGTTCGCTCGAATGCGATGCCCATGTTGATGGCTCCGAACCCGTTCGCCGCGCCGATTTCGATGCCGTGTTGTGCGCCGCGAGCCTCTACCAGAATTCGGAGCAGCATGGCGTCTCCCGGTGTGGTGTTCAACCGGATTCGTTCAAATTGCTGAAGGAAAGCGTTCCGTTCGTCGTCCCTCATCCGCTTGGGACCAATCATACACTACCGGTACCGGCGGGCAGCGATCAACTGGCCACGCGCGCGGGTTTCACACGTTCACGCCGGAAACGGAGTTTCTGTTGAGGCGTCATCTTCTCGGTTGCGTACTGGAAAATCAGGCGCGGCGCGGCGTCTTTGTGTCGCAGCAGCAAACGCTCCACTGCTTTCGTCTCGCGTTTCCAAAGCTCGCGGAGAAACCAGCCGACCCCCTGTTGCACTTCCCGTTCGGGATCCATCATCAGGGGTTCGATAAACTCCAGCAGAGTTCTGCTGTTTACACCCGATTTCATGAGCGTGATGAGAGTCACCGGCACAGCTCGCCGCTGAAACTTGTAAGGCGAACTTCTCCAGGGAGCGATCGCCTCCAGCGATACCACGCGATCGATGAGGAACGGCGCCAGAACGCTGCCGCTCAAAACATCCGTATGCGCCCAATTGCGAATTCCACCGTCGAACCAGCGGCCGATTCGCCGGAAAGCTTCAGGTGTGTAGACGTCGCGCATCGCAATGGCGAACTCGATCGCGAACGACGTGTCTTCGTACTTCTGCCCGCGGGTCAACAGGTCCCCTGCATCCAGGTAGGCATTGCGCCCTGTCTGCCGAAGACGCTCGATCCACTCATCCCGGCGTGCCGCCCACTGCGGATCCTTACTGTCTAGTCCGTAAGCGTCGAACCCTTCGCGGAAATACTTCGAATACTTCAGAACGAGTTGTGGGTTTGAATTCGCCAGACCGAACGCTCGCACCTCGGCAGCGATGGTCTGCGCGATGTCTTTAGACATGGTCAAACACACCATATCCCATTTCTTCAACGGTGTCAGGGGCGCCAGCCTCCTCCCGTTGGCTCTCAGTACAGAGCAGCCTCGCCAGGCGGGCGCGTCTTCCATCTGCGGTGAATCCACAGCCACTGCCCGGGATGCTCGAGAATGATGCGTTCGAGTACCGTGTGCAGGCGCTGGGTGTCGGCAACGACATCGCCGGTGATCTCGAGCGGAGCGTAAAACCGCAATATGTATCGCTGCTCGGCCTCGGACCAGAGGGCGAATCCCGGGATCACTGTGGCACCGCTGTGGCGCGCCAGTTTCATGAAGGCTGCGTTGGTGCACGCGGGCACTCCGAAGAAATCCACGAAGACGCCTTCATTGAGCGTCGAGTTCTGATCCACCAGAATGCCGACCGCCTCGTTGGCGCGCAAAGCCCGGATCAGCGCTCGTGCGGGATCCTTCTTGCGAACGATGCAATTGCCGGAGCCGGTGCGGCGCTTCTCCACCAAGTCGTCGAGCCAGGGATTGTCCAGCGGCCGCACAACGACGTTCATCGGTTCGGTCATTAGGGCGTGTGCATACGCGCTCAGCTCCCAATTGCCCACATGGCCAGTGGCGAACAGTACTCCTCGCCCGCGCCGCTTGGCCTCGGCATAGTGCTCAAATCCTTCGTATCGGATCCACTGGTGAACATCCTGCTTCGTGATCCGGGGCAGCCGCGCAAATACCACGAGGCTGCGCGCGAGATTCAAAAACACCTGCGTCACGATATCGGGGTCCCGTCCAAACCCGGCGATCTCGAGATTCCGCAGGGCGACCTTTCGATAGCGGGGCACCAGCGCATCCAACGACCGGATCAGCCCCAGTGCGACGACGGACGCAACCGGCATCGGAAGTACTGCCAGCGGCGCCAGAACGGCGCGAACAATCCACGAAATCAGCATTCGACGCCGCGAGCCCGCAGGTCGCGTTGCAGCTGTTCCTGGTTCTGGAACTGAACGGCATCAATCCCCGCCTGGCAGGCGCCTTCGACGTACGGCGCGACATCATCCGTGAAAAAGCATTCCGCCGGTTTGCAGCCCGCCAGGTTGATGGCCGCCTCATAGATGATCGGCGAAGGCTTCATGGCACCCAACTGGTAAGAAAGGACGCGCCGTTCGAAGTGCCGCAGGATCGGATAGCCCTCTTCGAGCATCTCGAAGTGAATCGCGTTCGTGTTCGATAGCAGCACCAGCGGGTAGCGCTGCCCAAGGCGCGCTATCCACTCATCTTCCACCAGCGTCTTCGGAAGGAAAATGCTGTACCAGATGCGGCAGAACTCTTCATATTCGATATTCGCGCCGAGGATTCCGCACAGTTCCGCGACAAAATTTCGCGGGTCGACTTGCCCGCTTTCGAAACGCCGGACGAGATCGGTCGAACTGATTCGTTTCGGGATGTCGGCCGCCGGAATGGAGCAAAGCGGCTCCATCAGCGCATAGCCGCGCTTGAAATCGAACGGCACGATTACGCCGCCCAGGTCGAAGATGAGTGCTTTGATCATCGTGAAGTCTCATGGTAACGGGTGGGCGTCGAACGAGGGGGCACCTGGACCTGGGCGTTCGTCTGCGCTCATCCGAGGTTCCTTCGACTTTTGGATTCCGTGCATCGTCAATAATAAGAGAGTCCAAATGTATCAGGAGTGTACGCCGTATGGCGTATGAGAACTTGACCGAAGCAGAAAACCTGTCATCCCCCTTGCCGGCCCTATCGCCAATCTCGTCGCAACCCGCTGAAAGCCGGGCCGCCAGAATGATCCGCGAATCCTTCGAAAGCGGACGGCCTATTACCTATATCCGTACGACTGAAGAGCAGCGAGTTTCAACGGTGCTGCGCACGCTGGCCGCCACGATGTTCTCCGCCGGCGCAGTTCCGGTTTGGACGTGGAGCCTCACCGAGGGCATGCGACGCAGCGCCGGGCCCGATGAAGCGGGGACAGAATCACCACGCGCCGCGCTCGATTTCATCCTGTCCCACAACGGTCCCGCCATCTTTCATCTGAAGGATTTTCACGAATCGATGCGCGATTCCGCGGAGGTCCGTCGCCGTCTGCGGGATATTCACGAAATCTGTCTCGATCAGCGCAAGTTCGTCATCGTTACGGCGCCGGTTCGATACCTGCCCGAAGAGCTGGAGCGGACCGTACTGTTCCTCGAACTCCGAACACCGGACCTTAGCGAACTGATCGAGTTCCTTCGGGAAGAAATGCCGCATCTGGGCGCCTCGGCCGCAGGGGACGGTGAAGCCACCGAGCACCAGTTCGCTCGCGCTTTACAGGGGTTGACCATCGATGAGGCGCGCTATGCGCTCCGGCGTGCGACGGCGGGTAACCGGACTCTCGGGGGCGACACGATTCTGGCGCTTCTCGAAGAGAAGCGGCTTTTGGTCAGTCGCAGCGGTGTCATTGAATACATCGCAACCCATACTGAGTTGGGAGAAGTAGGCGGCCTGGAAGGCCTGAAAAGGTGGCTGCTGGAACGGCGTAAACTTTTCCAGATGCGCGATGACCTGAGCAGCGAGATCGTCCCGAAAGGCGTGCTCATGATGGGCATCCCGGGCTGCGGCAAGAGTCTCTCCGTGAAGGCGATCGCGTCCTGCTTCGAACTGCCGCTATACCGGATCGACATGACCGAAATTTTTTCCGGCCGCCGCGGCAAACCGGAGGGCGTGTTTGTGCAAGCCTGCCGCATGATGGAGGACATGGCGCCGGCCGTCCTCTGGTTCGATGAAATCGAAATGGCCGTCACGTCGACGGAATCGAGCGGAGAACAGGGTCGCATCTTCGCGTTTTTCCTCACGTGGATGCAGGAGAAGGCGAGGGGCCTGTTTGTCGCGGCAACGGCGAACCGCATCGATCTGCTGCCGGCGGAGATGATCCGCAAGGGGCGATTCGACGAGGTGTTCTTTGTCGATTTGCCGCTCACGGCAGAGCAGATCGATATCTTTCGAATTCACCTGAGGCGGCGAGGCGTTGACGCCGCCGGGTTCAATCTCGAGCAGTTGACGCAGTTCACGAACGGCTGGAGCGGCGCCGAAATCGAGCAATGCGTTATTTCCGCGCTGACCAAGGCCCGCCTGGAGGATCGCGAGATCACCGAACACGACCTCATCAGCGTCGCCGTGAAGATCGTGCCGCTGTCGCGAACGATGAAGGAACAGATCAGTCACATCCGAGGCTGGGCCTTCGAACGCGCCGTACGCGCTTCTCCGAACCCGATCGGTGGACGGGCATAAGTCGTCGGCCGGCAGCCAATCATCTGTCTAAAAACCGTGCCTAACAACCGTTGCTTCAAAGTTAGCGATCCGATATAGTTTGATCGCACAACATTATGACACCGCAACGGCGGAAATCCCCGTCAGAGACTCCCGCGTATAGGAACCCGAAACTCTCGCCGGGGAAGCGTACCAAAGACCTGCTCTCACGCATGACGCTCGCCGAAAAAGCGGCGCAGATGATATGTGTCTGGCAAAAGAAAGCCGACACGCTGGTGGATGCGGACGGCCGCTTCGATCCTCAGAAGGCCAAAGCGTCGTTCCGCGACCGGCGCGGGCTGGGCCAAGTGGGACGGCCGAGCGATGCGGGCAAGGGCCAGAACGCGCGTGCCATGGCCGAGTTGACCAATGCCATTCAGCGATTCTTCATCGAGAACAGCCGCCTGGGCATCCCGGTCATTTTCCACGAGGAGTGTCTGCACGGCCATGCCGCGCTCGAAGGGACCAGCTTCCCGCAACCGGTAGGACTCGCCGCGACCTTCGATCCCGAACTCGTACAAGCCCTATTCGCGATGACTGCCGCCGAAGCACGTTCGCGCGGAACGCACCAGGCCTTGACTCCCGTAGTCGATGTGGCGCGAGACGCCCGGTGGGGACGTGTCGAGGAGACGTATGGAGAGGATCCGTACCTGGTGTCGCGTATGGGTGTCGCAGCTGTTCGCGGATTTCAAGGCGACGCGGAGTTCCGCGAAGAAAAGCACGTCATCGCGACCATGAAGCATTTTGCCGCGCACGGGCAGCCCGAGTCAGGCACCAATTGCGGACCCGCCAACTACTCCGAGCGCCTTCTTCGCGAGGTCTTTCTTTACCCCTTCAAAGCCGCGATTCAGGAAGGCGGTGCAATCAGCGTCATGGCGTCTTATAACGAGATCGATGGCGTTCCTTCGCACGCAAATCGGTGGCTGCTGCGCGATGTGCTGCGAGAGGAGTGGGGATTCCAGGGATTCGTCGTTTCGGACTACTACGCCATCACCGAACTCGGCCACCGTCCCGAAGTACGAGGGCACTCGGTTGCAAAGGACAAGAAGGAGGCGTGCGCTCTTGCCGTGCGCGCGGGCGTCAACATCGAACTGCCGGAACCCGACTGCTACTTACACCTGACCGAGTTGGTCCGGAAGGGCGATCTCAAAGAATCGCAGATCGACGAACTCGTGGGTCCGATGCTGTTGTGGAAGTTCAAGATGGGCCTGTTCGATGCGCCATACGTCGATCCGGACGAAGCGGAGCGCCGCACCGGCTGCGACGATCATCGCGCGCTCGCACTGAGAGCTGCACAAGAGACGATCACCCTGCTGAAGAACGAACGCGACCTTCTTCCGCTCGATCCTGCCAAAATCCGTACCATCGCCGTCATCGGACCGAACGCGAATCGGACGCTCCTGGGCGGCTACAGCGGGGTGCCGAAGCAGGAAGTGACGGTGCTCGACGGCATTCGGGAGCGCGCCGGGGCGAAGATCAAGGTGCTGTACAGCGAGGGATGCAAAATCACGATCGGCGGATCGTGGAGTCAGGACGAAGTAGTGCCCTCGGATCCCGGCGAAGATCGCAAACAGATCGCCGAAGCCGTGCGGGTTGCCACGAAGGCCGACATCGTCGTGCTCGCGATCGGCGACAACGAGCAGACCTCGCGCGAAGCTTGGTCGTTCCAACATCTGGGCGATCGCCCCAGCCTCGATCTGGTAGGGCGCCAGGAAGAACTGGTGAAGGCGATCACCGCGTTAGGCAAACCGGTTGTCGCGCTCGTGTTCAACGGCCGTCCGCTGTCGATCCGCTATCTCGCCGAACAGGTACCGGCAATTTTCGAATGCTGGTACCTGGGCCAGGAAGGCGGCCGCGCGGTGGCCGGGGCGCTGTTCGGCGATTTCAATCCGGGCGGCAAACTGCCGATGTCCATTCCCCGCTCGGCCGGACATATACCCGCTTTCTACAACACAAAGCCGATGGCTCGTCGCGGGTACCTCTTCGACGATGTTTCACCGCTCTACCCGTTCGGTTACGGTCTGAGTTATACGACGTTCGCAATCGACCACGTGCGGCTCGCGAAAGCGAAGATCGCGCGCGATGGCCGCACCAGCGTCTCGGCTGATCTCACGAACACGGGCACCCGACGCGGATCCGAGACTCTGCAGCTCTACATCCGCGATCGAGTCAGTTCCGTGACCCGGCCGATAAAGGAACTGAAAGGATTCCGCAGGGTCTGGCTCGATCCCGGAGAGAAGACGACGGTAACGTTCGACATCACTCCGGACTCACTCGCGTTCTACGACATCGACATGAACTACTCGGTTGAACCCGGAGAGTTCGACATCATGATCGGCAGTTCGTCCAGCGATGCGGATCTCCAGCACGTAACACTGACCGTCCGATAAACGAGGCGCCCGTGGACGATAAAATTCAGAAACTCTCCTTCTTTGAAAAAGCCGGATACAGCCTCGGAGATGCCGCGGCAAACTTCGTCTTCCAGACGATGATTTTGTTCCAGCTCAATTTCTACACCGATACGCTGGGCATCACCGCTGCGATCGCAGGTTCGCTGTTGCTCGTCGGCCGCCTTTGGGACGCATTCTTCGATCCGATGATGGGCGTCATGGCCGATCGCACGATAACGCGATGGGGTAAGTTCCGGCCCTGGGTGCTATGGACGTCGCTCCCCTGGGGTGTAGTGATGGTGCTGGCGTACACGACGCCCGGTTTCGCATCCACCGGCAAAATCGTGTATGCGTGCGTCACGAACATCCTGCTGATGACGTTGTATTCGGCGAATAATACGCCCTACTCCGCCATGACCGGCGTCATGACCGGCGATATCAACGAGCGCACCTCGCTGTCATCTTTCCGGTTCATCGCGGCTCTCATCGCGCAATTCGCGGTCGGCGGATTCACGCTCCCGCTAGTCGCGAAATTCGGTCACGGGAATACCGCCAAAGGTTGGCAGATGACCATGACCCTCTGGGCAAGCATCTGCGTGGTCCTCTTCCTGATCACGTTCCTATCGACGCGCGAACGCATCCTGCCCGACCCGCGCCAGAAGAGGGACGTCAAGACCGACTTTAAGAACCTGCTGAAGAACGGACCTTGGATCGCCATGTTCGTGCTGACGCTTTCGCACTTCATCGTGCTGGCGATGCGCGGCGGCACGCTGCTCTATTTCTTTCAGTACTACGTCGACAAGAACAAACTCTTCGATGTTCTGCAGACGCTCGGACTCACCAGCGCCACCGCCGAGAGCGGCGGCGTCTGGCATTTCCTGCTGAATACGTTCGGACTCGTGGTGGACGCCGGCCGGACGAATGTCGCTTCCGTTGGGTACAGCATGTTCAATATGTCGAGCCAGATCGTCACCGTCGCCGGTGTTTTGTTTTCGACGTTTCTGACGATCCGGTACGGCAAGAAGGCGGTGGCGATTGTCGGCTTTTCACTGACGACGGCCTTCATGGCGGCGTTCATTTTGTTGCCGCCCGATGCGATCGGCGCCCTCCTGATGCTCGAGTATCTGCGCGCTCTCACCTACGCACCAACCATTCCGCTGCTGTGGGCCATGTTCGCAGACGTGGCCGACTACGCAGAATGGACAACGAAACGAAGGACGACGGGCCTCATCTACGCCACCATTCTTTTCGGATTGAAAGGCGGATTGAGCCTTGGCGGCGCCATCGCAGGATGGCTGCTCTCCGCCTACGGATATCAGGCCAATGCCGCACAAACCGCGCAGGCGTTGACGGGTATTCGCATGACGATCAGCATCTATCCCTCAATCTTCTTCGTAATCGTGATCGTTTGCCTGGTGGTCTACAAGATCAACAAGCAGTTGAACATTCGAATTCAAGACGAGCTTTCCGAACGGCGGAAGGGTTTTCTCTCGTCCTCTTCGTTCCAGGAGACCGCATGAAACCGCAATTGGTAATCGCACTCTTGATCGCACCGGGACTCGCTGCCCTCGATGCCCAAACGACTCTCAAAGAGGCCTTCCATGGCGCATTCCGAGTTGGAGCAGCCTTGAACCGCGCCCAATTCACCGACCGGACGCGCGACACCGATCTGATCAAGGCCCAGTTCAATTCCATCACCCCCGAGAACGTCCTCAAGTGGGAGAACGTTCACCCCAAACCGGGCGTGTATGCGTTTGACGATCCCGACCATTACGTTGCGTTCGGCGAAAAGAACGGCATGTTTATCATCGGGCATACACTGGTCTGGCACAGCCAGACTCCGCGCTGGGTTTTCCAGAACGACGACGGCCAATCGTTGACGCGGGAGGCCCTGCTCGAGCGGATGCGCGATCACATCCTGACGGTCGTGGGCCGCTACAAGGGCCGCATCAAAGGTTGGGATGTGGTCAACGAAGCGCTGAACGAGGAGGGTTCGCTGCGGCAATCGCCCTGGTTCAAGATCATCGGCGAGGACTACATCGAGAAAGCGTTCCAGTACGCCCACGAAGCGGATCCTGCGGCTGAACTCTACTACAACGATTATTCTCTGGCCAACGAAGCGAAACGGAACGGCGCGGTGGAGTTGGTAAAGAAACTGAAGGCGCACGGCATCCCGATCACCGCCGTCGGAATGCAGGGCCACTTGAAACTGGACTGGCCAAGCGCGGATGCCGAGGATGCCTCGATTCGTGCGTTCGAGCAACTCGGTGTCAAAGTCTGCATCACGGAGTTGGACATCGATGTCCTGCCACCCGCAATGCGGCAACAGACAGCCGACGTTTCCGCCAGCGCGGAGGCAAAGACGAAACTGAATCCTTACGCGGCAGGATTGCCGGATGCCGTCCAGCAGGCCCTTGCTCGCCGGTACGCGGATCTGTTCAAGGTCTTCTTCGCACATCGCGGCACCATTACTCGAGTGACTTTCTGGGGTGTTGCGGATGACGCGTCATGGTTGAATAACTGGCCGGTGCGAGGTCGCACCAGTTATCCGCTGTTGTTCGATCGCAACGGAAAGCCGAAACCGGCATTCGAGGCAGTGCTCAAGGTTGCGCAATGAACGCCCAGGCTGCGACCAGCGTCACCGAGATCGCAGCGGGATGCGGTTCGAGCCAAGTCGAACCGCGTTTGTCTGGTAAGGGGAGCGACTGCAAAAGGTGAAATAGGTCGACGCCGGCGTGCCGGGGGCAGCGACGCCAGCGCCGTGTCCGCGAACTGGATTGCTCCAGATTCGTTGTCTGGTCAAACTAATTATACGCTGCCGAGCTTTGCTGTCAAGATGGGCGCTTTGAAAATACTTGGGTAGAGGGCGCGAAAAGCAGTTCAAACACTGATTTCGAGATATATAATTCGAACGGGCAATAATATCTGGCAGCGCGCCCTCCTGAGTGGCTGCTGCTTCCGCGCGGCTGGGAACGACTTGCATGCGCTTCCGCCGGACCCGGAGCGCAGTAAACGGTATACCGGACGACGATGGGTGATCAGACGCAATTGACCGACGCAAAGCGGCCTCAGGTCGCCTCGAGTGAGGTCGTCCGCGATATCAACCGCCGTGTCGTCCTTAACCTCGTGCGTACACGGCAGCCGATTTCGCGAGCCGATCTCGCGCGCGCATCGGGATTGCAGCGGAGCACGATCTCCCTCATCATCGAACAACTCATCGCCGAAAAATGGGTGCTTGAAGGCGCCACGGTCCGGCTTCCCCGCGGACGCAGGCCAACGTTTCTGCGTCTGAATGACGATCGCGTCATCATCAGCGTCGACATCCGGCCGGTGCACTCGACCGTCGCTCTCGCAGATGCCAACGGGAAGTTCACATCTCACGAAGTCGTCGCCACCTCGCCCGATCCCGAGGTAACACTGAACCGCCTGGTCAGTGCGATTCAACGGATCCAGGAGTCCTGCCACAGCAAGATGGTCGAAGGCGTGGGCATCAGCCTTCCCGGACGATTCGACCCCGCGCGGAATCGTCTTGTCTTCGCTCCCAACCTGAAGTGGCCGGATATCGATATTCGCGATCCGATCGAGGAGCGAACCGGCCTCGACGTCGCCGTCGAGAACGCGGCCAACGCGTGCGCTTTGGCGGAAGTCTGGTTCAACCGCACCGACGAGTGCCGCAACATGGTGGTCATCACCGTATCCGAGGGCATCGGCACCGGAATTCTCGCCAATGGCCAACTGGTCAGCGGCGCGAATGGAATGGCCGGCGAGTTCGGACATGTTCCGCTCGATCCCGAAGGCCCGCTGTGCGGATGCGGACGCCACGGCTGTTGGGAAGCCTTCGCGTCCAATCGCGCGGCACTGCGCTACTACTGCGCCCCAGGAGAAATTGACGGCAGTATCAGTTTCTCCGATTTGCTGAATCGCGCGGATCAGGGTGACCGGCGCGCGGAGGAGGCGCTCAGCGAAATGGCGCACTACCTGGGCTGGGGCATGCGGATGCTCGTTGCCGGTCTGGCGCCTGAGCGGATCGTAGTGGTGGGAGATGTTACGCGCTCATGGCCACGATTCGGCAGCGTGATCGAAGCAGAGATCCGGGCGCAAGTCCTTCCCGGTGCCATCGTGCCGAAACTCGTGCCCGTATATGAAGACGGCACGGCGCGTTTGCGCGGCACCGTCGCGCTGGTTCTCCAGAAACACTTCACCGCCTAGCGTGTCCCGAGCGTTCAGGCAGCGGCACCGGCGGCCTTCAGCAGCACGTCCACAATCCTCTCACCGGCATGACCGTCCCACTTGGGCGGGATCTGGCCCGGATTGCGCCGCCCATTCAACACGTCCAGCACGGCCTCGCGGATTTTTTCGGGATCGGTGCCCGCCAGAATATTCGTGCCGAGCGTACAGGTGATGGGCCGTTCCGTTGTCGGACGCATCGTGACACACGGCACTCCCATCACGGTTGTCTCCTCCTGAATACCGCCGCTGTCGGTGAGTACCAGTTTCGACCTGGACACGAGTCCGATGAACTGCAAATAGCTCAGCGGATCGATCAGGCGGATGTTCGTCCCAAGCCTGCCCATCAGATCGAATTTTTCGAGATTGCCGCGGGTGCGAGGATGCACCGGAAATACGATCGGGACCCGCTGCGAAATATCGCGAAGAACATCGAGCAGAGGAGTAAGCGTCTCGGGAGAGTCGACGTTTCCGGGACGGTGCAGTGTGAGAACGGCGTAATTGCCTTCCACCAGCCCTTCCGGCATCCCCGATTGCCGCGCCCTCTCCAGATTCGTGAGCAACGTGTCGATCATCGTGTTGCCCACGAAATGGATCTTCCCGTCCGGTACGCCTTCATGCCGCAGGTTATCCGAAGCCAGTTCGTCGGTTGTGAACAGCAGGTCTGAAATGACATCGGTGCAGAGGCGGTTGATCTCTTCCGGCATCGTCATATCGCGCGAGCGTAACCCCGCCTCTACGTGAGCCACCTGAATGCCAAGTTTACAGGCCGTGATCGCGCACGCCATAGTCGAGTTCACATCGCCCACCACCACCACACAGTCCGGCTTATGCGCCAGGCACACTTGCTCGAAGCCGATCATCACTCGCCCGGTTTGTTCTGCGTGGGTGCCGGATCCGACTCCCAGGTTGACGTCAGGCGCCGGGATTCGTAGTTCAGTGAAGAAATCGTCCGACAGCGCCTTGTCATAGTGTTGTCCGGTGTGGACGAGAAGAACGTCCGCCCTGTCGCGGCGGCCGAAAGCATTCATGAGCGGAGCGATCTTCATGAAGTTCGGCCGGGCTGCGGCTACAAGAACAAACTTGGGCATGTACCATCAGTTTCTCCCAATCCCGGCCGGTGCCGCGAGTTTGCCCTGTTCATTTAATCCGAATACCTTGAAGTTTGGTGACCGAACTGCTGGCGACGAGTAAGCGCCCGATCTGGCTCTGGCCAAATCTACTGAGCCTCGACGCACCTTTCGTGGCACTCGCCTGGCAGGCGTTCCTCGCATCGTGCTATTCCCTTCCCCTGCGCGCCGGGGCCCGGGTGGCGCTCGGACTCACGGTCTGGGGCATCTACCTCGCGGATCGCATCCTCGATGTCCGGTACGCCCCATCGCCGCGGGAATCTGCCCGGCATGCCTTCTCGAGACAGCATCTGCGATTGATGGTCGGTTTGCTTCTTGCAGTGGTTGTCGCGGACGCTCTGTGCGCATTGGTGTGGCTTCGTCCGGCAGTCCTCATTGACGGCTTTGTCCCGCTCGCCGGTGTACTGCTGTATTTTGCGGTTCTGCACGCCTCCGGCCCCCGGCTGCGGTTGCCCAAGGAAGTCGCGATTGCGGTGCTGTTTACCTGCGGGACGTTCCTGGCCGGGTGGGCTAATTCTGCTCGGCCCACGCATCTGATCGCCCCGGCTCTCGCATTTGCGGTCCTGTGCCTGCAAAATCTGGTAACCATCGAGATGTGGGAATGGCGCGAATTGCGATCCGGCTGCGCATCGCCGCCGCACCCGTGGACCAAATGGCTCGGAGCTACTTATTACTACTGGGCAGTCGCACTCACGATCGCTTGTCTGGTGCTTGGAGGAACCCGCTGGTACGGCGTGATCGCGGCCGCCGCGATACTGACCGCTGTTCTCGACGTCTTCCGCCGGCGAATTCCATTGAACGCACGCCGCGCCACAATCGACCTGATCATGCTCGCGCCGCTGTTGTTTCTTTTCTGACGCGGACGCTTATCGCGGCCGAAATTATAGCCCCGCTACCGCAGTCCGCACGAATCCCAACCGGTGCGGTAATCCGAGCCCGAAGCGCATTCGATCGATCTCTTGTAGCGGCTTCAGGAAAAGCGGCTCCTCAAACGGCCAAAGCTTCGCCGCCGGGGCGCTCGAACCGGCCGCGAGCAACAGACAATTCACCGCCCGCCGCGCCGCTTCGTTCGCCGCCTCCATGCATGCCAGATCGGTATAGGTCCGCACGTAGTCAGAGGCCAGAAACAGGTTTTCCAACTCCACTTGCGCTTCGGGCCGGTACTGCAACGATCCCGCCGTGTTGATCAGCAGAGGCTCGGCATTGGTCGCCTGCCCCGGGTTGGGAAACTCGATGTCCGGATCGAGAAACCAGCTCAGCAGGTTCGAGTCTCGAAGCAGTTCCGCGGGTCCGTCGTTGAGGTGTTGCTTGAGCTGCGCCCAAACCTCGTCCTTGATCTCCTGCGCACTGCACTCGCTGGCCGGCTTTCCATAGAGCATCCCCGGTGCGTCCCAATTTGAAATGTCAACCGACAAAATGCCGCCGATTCGGCCGTCGCCATAGCTCGACAGATCGACGTTCGTCCAGAACTGTTTTTGCGAAATCGAGGTCAGCGCCCACGGCGAATCGAGGTATATCGCATGTCCGTGCGCCAGAGGAACGTCCTCGCGAAGGTAAAACTGGATTCCATTCATCCAACGCGTCTTTAGCTGGTCGAGGTTCGCGAGCGACGGCGCCGCGTGCTTCACCTCGTCCGTTACCAACCGCGCCATCACCTCCACCGGCAGCGCTGAAATGTAGTAGTCGGACACGATACGCGACGTTCCCGCGGCGGTTTCGACAACAATACCGGACACCCGCGACCCATCCGTTTCGATCGTGACGGCCTTCGAGCCCGGATAGAACTGAACACCCAATTTTTCGAGATAGGCCGTCCAAGGATGAATCCAGACATCGTTGGTGGGTCCCGACAGCAGGCGATCGAAAACAGCATTCGGACCGATCAGGCCAAACAGCATCTGCAGGTTGATGTAGCCCACCGTTCGCGTGCTACTCTCTTCAGCCCGCATCGCCACCAGCGAACGGGTGAGCCCTTGGCCCAGGTATGCCTGGTACTTCTTGGACATCCGCGGCGCGGCGATGAAATCCCACCAGGCGACCCTCTCGTACTCCGCCAACCGGCGCTCGGGGCAAGTGGTGGCAAGCGTCAATATGCAGTTCACGAAGAACAGCATCTCCTCGCGCGGCACGTCCAGCGGGTTGAACAAAGAGATGAGGAACACGCGGAAGTCTTCGAGGGTCTCGGGGCAGCCAGCCACCCAGGTAATCTCGGTCAGCCCGGCACGGGCCATCAGAATCCTCGTCGCCGTGCTCAGATTTTCGAAGGTGTTTCCGCCGGCGCCGAAGGGAGTTCGGCGCATCGTATCGGTGACGTGTTTGTAGAATCCGGGAAAGAATCGAAAACCATGCTCGCCGGGCAGGTCCGCACGGCCGCCGGACCCGGAACCCGGCACGGGAATGCTCCGCGCCTTGCCTCCCAGTACCGGCTTACGCTCGTGGACTTTGACCCGAAACCCACGTTCGGCCAGTTCGTGCGCCGCACTCAGCCCCCCGACGCCCCCGCCCAGAACCGTGACGCTTTGTTGTTGCATCACGTCATCTTACTCTAAGGCCTAGCAGCCCATGGTGGAAGTCAAAATGCGACATAATCACGCGCCTAAGTCATTGATTTGATTGAGGCGGTTTTCCCGTCTCCGAATTTGCCCCATTTCTGCCACGGGCTGCTAGAGGTGGTGGAACCGGGTTGCCGCCTCTTCCTGTTCTGCCTGCCGGTCCACCTGGCGTTCCAGAGAGCGGCTTACGATGTCCTTCGATCCGAGCCCTACCGCGAGCGCCAGCGCGAGTACGATGCCTCCGAACAGAATGCCGAAGGCCAGCCGTACGATTTGACCGCCGATGCCCAAATGCTCCAGCGCCATCGCCCCGGCAAGCACCGTCACCAGCCACTTAACACCCAGGCTCAACAGCCGCGCCGACTGGATCTGCATGTTCACCGCGCTGATCAAAACACCCCGTGCGACAAACCGGGCGAAGATCACTCCCACGATCAGAATCAACACCGCCGCGATGACATTCGGGACATAACTGAATAACGCCAACACCAGCGTGGACGTGACGGATGCATTGAGGGCGCTCAACCCGATCAATAGCCCCATCAGTACGATCAGCCAGTAGGCGAGCGCCGCGATCAACAACGACGGACTTCGAGCGGGCGACCAATCCGACATACCCGACAATCCCCACTGCTCCACGCGCTGATCGAAGTCGATGCCGCGCAGAGACCGCCGGATCATCATCCGGGCCACCCAGGCGAATAACAACGTGAACAGGAACACCACCGCGAGGGCCAGGAGTCCCGGCAGGAACTCCGCGATGCTTCTGCTGATGCGCGCCGCCGCTTGATTTAGGATGTCGTTTACCTGATTCAGCATAGTTACCTCTCCCCACCGGACATCCGGCTACGGATTGAACCTGTCCGGCGACCTCCATCGCGAGATCAAGTATCGTTTCTGCGTTTCAAAATCCACCGACAGCTGGTCGAACCGGCTGTCGACCTCCTCGGGATCCGTAGTTTGCGTTTGGCTGACGAACGATCCGACCCACCCGAGATACAGCGGCGTAATAGCTTTGAGTAAGTGATCGTGGCCCATCACCCGAAAATGGTAGCCAAGCGCGAAATCATAGATGGTTCTGGCCCACAACTCGTCCGGAAAACGAAACTGCTCATCCGGCTTGCGAGCCAGTTTGCGAATGTCGAGTAACGTCGCCGGAGGAAGCACAAGATTCCAAATCCCCATCAAATCCTGGCAGCCGAGGCGAAACGAATCTACCATCGACTTAGTCGGAGCCTGCGACGACTGAGCGTCAAATTCGAGCGGCGGTCCGTACCAGGGCACATTCTCCGAGCCGCGCACTTTCTGCCAGTACGTCGCGGTGAATTCCATCTGCTCGAAAAGCGTGGTCAGCACCTGGCGCAGAGTTTCGCTCAACTCCGGCGGCACCTCCCTCACTTGCACGCTTCGCGGCCCCAGAAACGTTTGGGTGATGCGAAATCCGTGAACGATGGACAGTACCGTGCTCCAGGGGTCGTGTACCGCCGGCTGAAGACCGTCCTGGGCGTCCGGCCCCGCATACAGTTCCATCAGCCGGGACGAGAATCCCAGATCCGCTCCCGCCGGTTGGCGCAGCCGCTTCCCATAAAGCGCCCGGTCGAACGGCGAAATGATCCCGGTATTGATCATGCCGTCGAAGCTGTGCCGCCGGTAACACGGAACTACCATATCCGCGCTGCCGTCGAGTAGTGGCGCAGCCAGGCGATCCACCCATTCGGGACTTGTGCTTGCCACTTCAGCATCCAGCAGCACGCACGCTTTCGCCTGGAGTTGGAGAGCCGCCTGGAAGATGGTGGTTGCAGCTTCGCGCCGCCCCGGCACTCCGGCGAGCGGTGCCGACATGCGATGGACTGGATACACCGGGTACCGCGTTTGCAGCAGCGGAACCCGCTCTCCGACAATCTCCCGGAAAAACTCCGGGGTGCCGTCTCTGGATCCCCCATCCGCGTGAATCATCACCGAACGCACGGACGAAAGCCGGCTCAACGCCTTGGCTGCCGCCTGCGCTACGTGCTCCACCGTGCCGCGATTATCGAGGGTGGGTATTCCAATTACCAGTTCCGCCGTCCCGATCTCGCCCAGTTGTTCGCGCACGTCTTCCGAGGAACTGTCTTTTTCAGCAATCTTCTGCATTACTGCATGCGCCTGCTGATGATCATTTTTTCATGTTTGTCACAAGGATTCATAGCCGACCTTGCGCCTGGCCACCCAGAAGTGGGTCCGTACACCCGAAAAACCTTCGATCCTGCGAGTTTATAACAAAGAAAACCCTTTGTACAACAATGAGTTGTCCGGATGTGGCCCGAACCGTGCTCCAATAAGCGATATGCATATCCGAAAGGAAGACGCCCTCGAGTACCACTCCCAGGCGCCATCCGGGAAGCTATCGATCACGCCCACGAAGCCGTGTCGTACGCAACGTGACTTGAGCCTGGCCTACACTCCAGGCGTCGCGGTGCCGTGTCTCGAGATTCAGCGAGATCCGGCCTTGGCGTACAAGTACACCTCGAAAGGCAACCTCGTTGCCGTCGTCAGCAACGGCACCGCGGTCCTGGGGCTCGGCAACATCGGCGCGGCCGCCGGCAAACCAGTGATGGAGGGGAAGGCCGTACTCTTCAAGCGGTTCGCCGATATCGATGTCTTCGATATTGAACTTGCCACCGAAGATCCCAAAGAAGTGATCCGGGCTTGCCAATTGCTCGAACCAACCTTCGGCGGCATCAATCTGGAAGACATCAAAGCACCGGACTGTTTCATCGTCGAAGAAGAACTCCGGCGCACCCTCTCGATCCCCGTATTTCACGACGACCAGCATGGAACTGCCATCATTGCCGGCGCGGCGCTGCTGAATGCCGTGGCTTTGCAGGGCAAGCGAATGGATGAAGTCGAAGTTGTGTTCAATGGCGCCGGAGCCAGCGCGATCTCCTGCGCGGAGCACCTCATCCGCCTGGGCGCCAGGCGCGAGCGGATCACCTTGTGCGACTCGAGCGGCGTCGTGTACCAGGGCCGCACCAAGGGCATGAATATTTACAAGGAGCGCTTCGCGGTCAACACCGACGCGCGCACGCTCGAGGAAGCATTGAGGGGCGCCGATGTATTCTTCGGCCTTTCGATCGGCGATTGCGTGACCGCCGAAATGGTTCAGGGCATGGCGCCGCGCCCGATCATCTTCGCGCTCGCAAATCCCGATCCCGAAATTCCCTACGAAGTCGCGAAAGCCGCCCGCCCGGACGCGATCATCGCCACCGGCCGGTCCGACTATCCGAACCAGGTCAACAACGTTCTCGGTTTTCCGTTCATCTTCCGCGGCGCGCTCGATGTCCGCGCCACCAAAATCAACGACGAAATGAAACTGGCGGCCACGCACGCACTAGCGGCGCTCGCCCGCGAAGATGTGCCGGATTCCGTCCGGCGCGCCTACGGAGCCGAGAATCTCGAATTTGGACCGGAGTACATCATTCCAAAGCCGTTCGACGCTCGCGTGCTGATTTGGGAAGCTTCGGCAGTGGCGAAGGCAGCCATGGAAACCGGCGTTGCACAAACGCCCATCGACCTCGATGCGTATCGCGATGCTCTCGAGCGACGGCTTGGCCGGTCGTACGAAGTAATGCGGATCATGATCCACAAGGCGCAGCGCAACCCGAAGCGGGTCGTGTTTCCGGAGGGCCGCGAAGATAAGATCTTGCGGGCGGCGCAGATCATCGTGGACGAGAAGATCGCCGAACCGATTCTGCTCGGCGACGAAGCCACCATTCGCAACCGCGCGGCGGAGTTGCACCTGAGTCTGTCCGGTGTACAGGTGGTAGACAACTACAAAGCACCGCAATTGTCCGAATACGTTCAAGCGTTCTATCAGATACGCCAGCGCAAAGGAATGACCCGCACCGATGCGCAACGCGCTCTGCGAAACCAGAATACCTTCGGCTCCATGATGGTGCGCCTGGGACACGCCGACGCCCTTATCAGCGGAGTTACGCAGTATTATCCCGACGTCATTCGTCCGGCACTTCAGGTGATCCCGGTGCGGGAGGGCTTCCGTAAGGTTGCCGGCGTGTACGTGCTGATCACCCAGAAGGCCGACCTGTACTTTTTGGCGGACGCCACGGTTAACATCGACCCGACCGCCGAGGATCTGGCCGAGATCGCCATCACGGCATCGGACGCGGCGCGGCGCTTCGACGTCGAACCCAAGGTCGCGATGCTGTCCTTCTCAAACTTCGGCAGCACCCGTCATCCCTTCGCGGAGAAGGTCCGGCGAGCCGTCGAGATCGTGCGGCACCGTGTTCCGGAACTCACGATTGACGGCGAAATTCAGGCCGACATCGCGGTATCGGGGGATATTCTCGATAAGACCTACCCATTCAGTTCGCTCAAGGGCGGCGCGAACGTGCTTATCTTCCCCAACCTCGAGTCTGGCAACATCACCTATAAACTGCTGGCGAAGTTGGGTAATGCCGAACTGATCGGCCCGGTGCTACTCGGACTTTCGAAACCAGTGCACGTGCTGCAGCGCGAATCGGAAGTCAACGATATCGTGAACATGACGGCCATCGCGGTGGTGGACGCGCAGGAGTTGCTGGCGCGCACTCCCGAACCATCCGCGGCGCTTGCCTACAGCTAAGCTCGTTCTATGCTCCGGCGCGTCTCACAGGTACACTGGAAATAATGAGACTCGCCGGAGTTCTTCTGTTCGCCGCCGCGTTGTCGTTCGGCGCAGATTATGAAGGTCCGCGGCCTCCTAAGCCCGATCTTCCGTACTTGGTGCATGCGTCGAATCTGGTCCCGACCGAAGCCGTCACAGCCAAGGAGGAGACGAAAAAAGATGAGGTTACCTACGTGATCGATGGCCCGGAGTCCAGCGCCAAGACCCCGTTGGCCGAACCTGTCTTTCTGCTTCAGTCCGAGAAGGTGACCCCCGAGAGCCTGGAGCTTTATCCGCTCGAAGTAAAGAACGGCAGGCGCGAAATCACGATCAATCAGAAGAAACGGAAAGGGCCCCGTCCGCTGCGCATCATGGTGACTCGGGTCGCGGACAGGTTGTATCGAATCGAGGCGAGCGAGATGCTCGAGAACGGCGAATATTCGCTCTCGCCCAGCGATTCCAATACGGCCTTCTGTTTCGAGGTTTACTGACCGGGCACAGCGACGCCTCGATTGAAAGCCATCCTGTTGGTATTGACTCGAATGGCCGATGTATAGATAGCGGTTCGAAACATGATCGTACGTTTGCGATTGGAGACAGGCACGCCCATCCGCCGGCAAGCTGGGAAAAACCGGCACGTCGCTTACGCGGTAGCAGCGCTATTGTGGCCTGCCGTACTGATGGCCTACTCGCTGACCCTGTGGGCGCTCGCAGCCCAGGTTCGGCTCGCGGGTGATTTCGCAATACCCGGCGGCATCTTCTCACACTGGCAGGTTTGGGCGGCAGCGGCCGTGTTTCTTCACCTCGGGGCTGTCAGGCTTAACCGGTATGGCCGCACCGGCGACTTGCAGTCGTCGCTGAATTTCCTGCCGGGAGTTTCCCGCGAAGAAAACCGCGAGGCGCCAGACAACTCGCGCTACTGATCCGCCGCCGTTCGACAAACTCTTTGTAACGCTGAGCCATCCAATCCACACTATTCCGCGTATACCAAATGAAGGGGCGCAGTTCCCGAAACTTCGAGAACTTGCATCGCATCTACTACTTTGTCAGGGGAATGTGACTATGGGCTGGCAAGCATTTAGCTGGGCGGAACTCCATGCGCGGACACCGCGTCTACCGGAGCGATTACTGCCCGCAATCAGTATCAGCGCGGCCCGGTGTCATGACGCGGTTCTCGTCATCGCGACCTTTTTGACTCCGTTCGCTCTCATGGAAGCTGCACTGGGCTCCTGGCGATTGTGCGCGGACCTCGGATGGGCAGGGGCATTCTTCATCAACGATGGTCTGCTATCGCACTGGCAGGTGTGGTTTGTGCTGGCTGCTTTCACACAGGGGACATCCGTGTTTCTGAACCGTGTATTGGCCAAGCAGCGCGAACTCATCAGCCGTCCGAAATAGTCTGATATTCTGACAGGTAGACGGGCCGCCGCCTTTCAATGGGCTACTCCACCAGAAACTACGCGCGAGGCTTTTCCTCAAACAATTTCTTCCCGACAGGAGTGCGCTGGCTCCTGATTACGAATACAGCTTTGTTTCTGCTGTATTTCTTCGCTGTTCGAACGGGATTCGGTGAAGTATTCCAACACTTCGGCCTGGTACCCGCCCAGGTAGTGAACACATTTGCAGTATGGCAATTGTTCACTTACATGTTCCTGCACGATCCCTTCGGCTTCGGGCATATCCTGTTCAACATGCTGGCGCTATGGATGTTCGGGAAGGATCTCGAGATCGCGTGGGGCACTCGGCGGTTCCTCAAATTCTATTTCCTTTGCGGCGTCAGCGCGGGAATCTGCGTCGTAATCGCCAACTATATTTTTGGCGTGCCTTATATATACACCCGGACAATTGGTGCTTCCGGCGCGATATACGGGCTGCTAATGGCTTTCGGAATGACGTGGCCCGACAGTACCGTGCTGTTCAGTTTTTTGTTTCCGATCAAGGCGAAATACTTCGTCATGATCATCGGTGCTATCGCCTTCCTCAGCTCGTTCGGCGCCAACTCGCAGGTGTCGAATGTCGCCCATCTCGGCGGGATGTTTTTCGGCTACGTGTATTTGAAATACGAGCATCTGTTGGGTGGCAAGCGAGGCCCGACAAACAGGTTCACCCCCGTCCAGACTCTTCGCCAGCGCTACAAGCAATGGCAGGTCGAGCGCGCACGCCGGAAGTTCCAGGTGTACATGCGAAAGCACGACCAGCGCGGCCCTTGGGTCAACTAAGCCACCCGCCACGCGTGGCGTCTCTCTAAAATCAGTCCGGCAACCGGCAACGGGCGGCTCGCGTCTATACTGATAACTAGTCGTTTGCCATGAGATTTTCCAAATTCCTCGCCATCCTCTCCGGCGCGGTCCTCCTGCTGATCGGGCTCACCTACACGCTCCACGCACAGCAGGGCCCAGGGTCGCAGTCCTCGGAGACCGTTGCCAAGCCGAGAAAGAAAACGCCCGAAGCCGAACCGGAGAAGGAAGAAAAGATCCCTTCGAAGTTCGGCAAAAAGGAAAAGGGACTAGCAGGACCCGTCGCAACGTTCCGAAGCGATGTCACCAGCGTGACGGTTGATGTTGCGGTTCTCGACAACAAGGGTCACTTCATCCCCAAGATCCCGCGCGGCAACTTCCGAATCCTCGAAGACAATGTTCCCCAGCAGATTTCCGAGTTCAACATGGGCGAAGCTCCCATGACGGTCTGCATGGTGATCGAGTTCAGCAATCTGTATCAACAGTATTGGAGCTATACGTGGTATCAAACGCTCCAGGCAGCTTACGGATTCCTCGAGACTCTGACTCCGGAAGATTATGTGGCGGTGGTCGCCTACGACCTGAAGCCCGAGATTCTTTCCGATTTCTCGGCGGACAAACGCGCCGCCTATGAAGCCATGCAGCGGCTTCGCATTCCGGCGTTTTCGGAATCGAACCTGTACGATGCGCTGGTCGACACGGCGGAGCGCATGCAGGATATCGAAGGGCGAAAAGCCATCGTCCTGATGGCCAGCGGTGTCGATACGTTCAGCAAATTGACCTTCGACAAGACGCGGCGCGCGTTGCAGAATGCGGGCGTTCCAATCTACGCGATCGGGCTGATGCAGACCATCCGTGAGCTATACGATGCCCGCGGCATGATGGGTCCCATTCAGCGCCTCGACTTTTTGCAGGCCGATAACCAGATGCGCACGTTCGCCAAGGAGACGGGCGGCATGTCCTTCTTCCCGCGGTTCGAAGGCGAGATGCCCGGCATCTTCCGTCAGATCGCGAACTCGCTGCGCAATCAGTACGTGGTCAGCTACCGCCCTTCGAATCTCGCACGCGATGGCAAATTCCGCCGCATCAAGGTAGAACTGGTCGATCCGAAAACGAACGAGCCCCTTCGCATCGTGGATGAAAAGGGGAAATCGATCAAGTATCAGATCATCGCGAAGCAGGGCTACACGGCCCCTCGTGAAGTGGAATAGCTTACCTGCGGCTAAGGACTGGATCGCGTGTTACCGCTTCGTGATCCGGCCCGTGCCCGTGTAGGGTCGCAGGGCCTCGGGAATGATGACGCTCCCATCCGCCTGTTGATAATTCTCGATAATCGCTACCCACGTACGCCCAATTGCGAGGCCGCTCCCGTTCAACGTGTGGACGTACTCGGCTTTGCCCTTGGCGGCCTTCACGCGGATGCCGGCTCGCCGTGCCTGGAACGCCTCGAAATTCGAACACGAGGAAATTTCCTTGTATCCGTTCTGTCCGGGCAACCACACTTCGATATCGAAGGTCTTCGCTGACGAGAAGCCCATATCACCCGTTGACAGCACCACCCGGCGATACGGCAAACCCAAGCGCTCGAGAATGTCCTCCGCATCGCGGGTCAACTTCTCGTGTTCGTCGTAGCTCTGATCCGGACGCGTGAATTTGACGAGTTCGACTTTCTGAAACTGGTGCTGCCGGATGATGCCGCGCACATCGCGCCCGTGCGATCCTGCTTCGCTTCGAAAGCAAGGAGTATAGGCGCACAGCCGGATCGGCAGGTCGTCGGCATTCAACGTCTCATCCCGAAACAAATTCGTCACCGGTACTTCGGCCGTCGGTGCCAGCCAGAAATCCGTGCCTTCACACTTGAAGAGGTCTTGAGCGAACTTCGGCAGGTTCCCTGTTCCGAACAGGCTGGCCGAGTTGACCAGGAACGGCGGAAGCACTTCCGTGTAGCCGTGCTCGCGCGTATGCACGTCGAGCATGAAGTTGATCAGCGCCCGTTCGAGTTTCGCGCCGAGATCCCAGTAGACAGCGAATCGCGCGCCTGTAATCTTCGCCGCGCGTTCGAGATCGAGAATCCCCAGTTCCGCGCCGAGATCCCAATGAGCCTTTGGCTCAAAATCGAACTTGCGCGGCTCGCCCCATTTCCGAACCTCGACATTGTCGGCTTCCGATTTGCCGGCCGGAACGGATTCGTTCGGCAGGTTCGGAATACCGGCCAGCAGATCCTTGAAGGATTCGTCCAACTCACGAACCCGAACCTCGAGCGCGGAAATCCGTTCCCCTATCTCCCGGACCTGCTGTTGCCGCGCGGTGGTGTCCTGACCCTCGCGCCGCAGCTTCGCGATCTCGGCGCTTTCGGCATTCCGCTGCGCCTTCAATTGTTCGGCCTCGGTTACGGCAGCGCGGCGCTCGCGGTCCAAGCCACGGAATTGCTCCCGATCCAGTTCAAAGCCGCGCGTGGACAGACGATCCGCTGCCGCGTCCACATTGGCGCGAAACCACGCTAAATCGTGCATGTGATCGTTAGCGCCTCGGGTCGCGCCGGTCTTCGACCGGTACCCATGGACGGCCCACCGGCTCGCCGATGTATTCGGCGCGCGGCCTGATCAGGCGATTGTTTCGATACTGTTCGAGGATGTGGGCGGTCCAGCCGGCCATACGGCTCACGGCGAAAATCGGCGTGAATAGATCGATCGGGATGCCGAGCGAATAGTAAGTCGAAGCCGAGTAGAAATCGACGTTGGCGTTGAGGCCCTTCATTTCTTTCACGGTCTTTTCAATGTCGCGCGAGATCTCGTACAGCGAGAGATGGCCGGTACGGCGTCCAATCTCTTCCGACAGTTGCTTCAGGTGAATCGCACGAGGATCCAGCGTGCGGTAAACACGGTGGCCGAAGCCCGGCACTTTCACCTTCATGCCCAACCGGTCGCGAACCACCTGCAGCGCGCGGGTCGAATCGCCCGCCTCCAGCAACAGCTTTATAACGTCCTCGTTTGCGCCGCCGTGCAGCGGTCCTTTGAGTGCGCCGATCGCGGACGTCACCGCCGAATAGATGTCCGACAGGGTCGCCGCCGTGACGCGGCCCGCAAAGGTTGAAGCGTTCAGCTCATGATCGGCGTGCAGCGTAAGCGCCACGTCGAATGCGCGCTCCATCACCTCGTCCGGCTTCGATCCCGTCAACGTGTACAGGAAGTTCGCCGCAAACCCGAGTTGAGGATCGCCCTCGAGAATCGGCTGATTCTTCCGCAACCGGTCGAATGTCGTAACGATCGTGGCGGTCTGAGACATCAGACGGTGAGCCTTCGCCAGGTTCGCCTCGGTCGACATGTCCTTGGCCAGCGGATCGTACAGGCTGAGCATCGAAACGGCAGTGCGCAGCACATCCATCGGCACACCCTGCTGCACCGAACCGAGGAACTGCTGCACGGGTTCCGGAACCGGCCGGTACTGCACGAGGTTCTTCTTCAGGTAGTCGAGTTCCGTACGGTTCGGCAGTCGTCCATTCCACAGCAGGAAGATCACTTCCTCAAACGTTGCGTTATCCGCCAACGTATGAATGTCGTAGCCGTGATAAGCCAGAATTCCGGCTTCTCCATCGATAAAACAAATATCGGATTGGGTGGCGATAATGCCTTCTAGACCTGCGCCCGTCGTTACTGACATGATGATCGCTTCGTGCTCCGTCTGGATTGTGTTTCCGCTCAATTAGATGTGAGCGGTACCGGCGTGTATTCATTGTATCAGCGAGAAACAGCGGCGGATACGACGAATAGCAAACGATCGCGAAACGGCTGGTGCGATACCGGCATCATCAGGCCCAACGATCAGTGGGTGCGTTATCTGGGCACGCTTCGCCCGGAATGAGACATCGCCAAGGAGCCCGGTCCGGGCGACTGGGAGCCGTGAGCCGTGAGTACCCCCCACTCGATATACTGGTCTTCCGGAAATTAGAATTCCAATATCCGCATCCCTGAGGATTCACTGAATGCGATTGCGCACGTTCCCTGTCTTCCTGGCGTTCATCGCCATGGGTTTTGCCGATGCCGTCGGCCCTTTTGTCAGCCTGGCTAAGAACGAATTTCAGCTCAGCAACACGGTCGCTTCGATGATCCCGTTCGTCGGATTCAGCATGTTCGGGCTGCTCTCGGTGCCGGTGGGCGTCTTCCAGGACAAAAAAGGCAAGAAGTTCGTGCTGCTGATGGGGCTCGGGGTCGCACTCCTGGGGCTGCTCAACGCAAGTTTCGGTCTCACCTCGTTCGAGCGTTTCCTGCTGACGGTGCTGCTGGTAGGCGCTGGCGCCGCAATCCTGCAAGTGGCCGGGAACCCGATAATGCGTGACGTCTCCGACGAGGGGAAGTACGCCCGCAACCTGACCCTGGCGCAGTTCGCGAAGGCGATTGGCTCGTTGTCGGGGCCGATGATCCCGGTGATCGCGGCTAAATTCTACGGGGCGAGTTGGCAGGTGATCTTCCCTATCTACACTGTGGCGATGATTATCACCATCGTTACCGTGATCCCGCTCCACGTGCACGAGAAGAAGAGCGCGAACAAGGCGGCGACACTCGGGTCGTGCCTGGCGCTGCTGGCGAATCCGTTCGTGCTGGCGATGGTGATGGCGATCTTCCTCTATGTCGGCGCGGAGGTGAGCGTCAGCGCTGGCATCCCGCTCTACTTGAAGGAACGCTTTAACATCGACATCAACAAAGTCGGGCTCCTGGGGACCGGATTGTTCTTTACAGCGCTGACCATCGGACGATTCTCCGGAGGCGTGATCCTTAACTGGATGGCTCCGCGGCGATTCTTTCTCACCACGTGCGCGGCATCCATCCTCGGGCTGCTCGGATTGTTCGTGCCGAACCAGGGTGTCGCGGTCGCCAGTTTCTTCCTGGTCGGACTCGCGTTTGCCAACATCTTCCCCCTGGTCTTTGCGCTCGCAGTGGAATCGATGCCGGAGCACACCAACGAACTATCGGGCCTGATGGTGACCGCCATAGTGGGCGGAGCCTTCGTACCTCCGCTGATGGGCTTTGTCGCCGACCACAGCACGGTTCAACTCAGCTTCCTGGTGCCGCTGGCCGCCATCCTGTACATCACCTGGACCGCCGTCATCAACCTCGGCCGCGCGCAGAGAGTGGAATCTCATGCCTGATTTTTCGAAAGACAATCGCGTCGTCATGACGCTCGACGCCGGCGGAACGAATTTCGTCTTTTCGGCTATGCAGGCGAACCGCCCCATCGTCCAAAGTTTTGCGCTGCCATCTAGTGCCGCCGACCTACAACGCTCGCTGGCAACGCTGGTCGAAGGTTTCGAACGGGTCCGCGACCAACTTCCATCGCCACCGGTAGCGATCAGTTTTGCATTCCCCGCCCCGGCGGACTATTTCAATGGGATCATCGTCGGCCCCCGTAATTTGCCGGCTTACCGCGATGTCGCGCTCAAGCCGATGCTCGAAGATAAGTTCGGACTTCCGACCTTCATCAACAACGACGGTGATCTGTTCGCCTATGGCGAAGCGGCCTCGGGCTTCCTGCCGTATGTCAATGGATTACTGGAACAGGCGGGCAGCCCGAAGCGCTACAGGAATCTGTTGGGCATCACGTTGGGAACGGGGCTCGGCGGAGGAATCGTCCGGGACGGCGAATTGTACACAGGCGATAACTCCGTTGCCGGCGAGGTATGGCTCCTGCGGCACAAACTCGAGGATGATACGAACGCCGAAGAGGGAGCCTCGATCCGCGCGGTGCGCCGTGTGTACGCCGCGGCCTGCGGAGAGCGATTCGAAGATGCGCCCGAACCAAGGGTGATCTACGACATTGCCGAAGGCCGGGCGGAGGGAAATCGCGAAGCGGCGCAACAAGCGTTCCGCCGTATGGGCGAGATTGCCGGCGATGCGATTTCCGAAGCGATCACTCTGCTGGATGGGCTGGTGGTCATCGGCGGAGGAATCTCCGGCGCACACCGGCAATTCCTGCCCGCCATCGTTGACGAGATGAACAGCACGTACCTGGCGCCGAACGGCGAGCGATTTCGCCGGTTGATCCCGAAAGCGTTCAACCTGGAAGATGCGGCGCAGAGGGAAGAGTTTCTGAAGGGTGAAACAAAAGAATTGCAAGTTCCCGGCAGTAACCGGTCGATCCGCTTCGACGGGCTACAGCGAACCGGCGTCGGCATTTCGCGACTCGGCACAAGCGAAGCGACAGCCATCGGCGCGTATGCTTTCGCGCTCAGCCGGCTCGGCAAATAACTCATCGCAGTAACCCGCCGCATGCCTTCCCGGCGTACCGGGGAAAGTCATTTATGAGTTCTACTATGTATCGCACGGCTATTCTTACTCTGATCCTTATTGTGGGACTTAGTGGGCAGCAGTTCACGCGCGGCGTCGGTGTGTATCCCGGCGATCCGAAGGAAGACTCCGCGCCGTCCCTGATTTCGGGCGGAACTACCTATCGCAATCTCGCGCTCCGGCGGCCCGCCTACGAATCGAGCGCCTACGACTACAACCTTACCGCGCAGTTAGTAACTGACGGCATCAAGACCACTGAATTACCCCGGTGGGTCGCGTCCTCCTGGAGCGCCGGCGGTCCACTTCCGAAGTACGAGCGCGAGTGGCTATTCGACGACAACCCGGTAACCGGGCTCGATATTCCGGTGTTTCAAAAGCCCTGGGTGCAAGTGGAACTTTTGGGCGGCGAACAGCCGTTCGAGGTAGACCGAATGGATGTAGACGCGCGTGCACAAGGCCCCGCGTCACCCGAGTGGACGATCGTCATTCTCGCCTCCGACGACGCCCGCAACTGGGCTGAAGCCGGGCGAGCGGCCGGCGTCAACGTGCACGGGGAACCGATGGTCCCCGCCTGGACAAGCATTCCGTTCACGGCTCCCGTGCGAAGCAGGATGTATCGAGTGACGTTCGAAGGTCAGGGGATCCGCCAGTGGCGCGCTTCGAGTGTCCGTTTCTTCCGCGAAGGGCGAAGGGTTCAGGTTGGCGGACCGTTCAACTTCACGAGCGCCTGGAAGAGCGCGGGAATGAGCAGCGAGTGGGTTTCGGTCGATCTCGGAACGCCCAGCACTTTCGACCGTGTCGCTTTGCACTGGATTCGGCGCGCCGCGGAGGGCTCGGTTCAAGCCTCCGATGACGGCACGAACTGGCGAACGATTCAGCCGCTCGGCGCAAGTGACGATATGAAACTCGCTAAGCCGGAAAGGGCGCGTTACGTTCGTGTGTTGATGACGCGCCCGAGTTCCGCCGACGGCTATATGTTGAGCGAGCTCGAAGTCTGGGGCCGCGGCGGCCTGGTGCCGAAGCCTCAGCCGGCGCGCACTATGCAGAGTGACGGACGGCTCGATCTCGCCGGAGGCGCGTGGAAAGTGCAACGCGATTCGCTTGTCGGCTCGAACGGCGAAGATCTGTCCAAGGCCGGGTACAGCGATGGTGACTGGCTGGTTGCCACGGTTCCGGCGACGACGCTGTCGAGTTACTGGAATGCCGGCGCACTGCCGAACCCGAACTTCGGCGACAACATCAACACCATCTCCGATTCTTTCTTTTACGCCGATTTCTGGTATCGCAACGAATTCAGCGCGCCACAAATTACAACAGGCAAACACTTCTGGTTGAACTTCGATGGCATCAATTGGAAAGCCGATGTGTTCCTGAACGGCGAGAAGATCGGCCGCATCGAAGGGGCATTCACACGCGCCCGGTACGAGGTCACGAACCGTCTTCGCGCCGGTCAGAAGAACGCAATCGCAATTCGAGTCGAGAAGAATGCTAATCCGGGCAGCGTGAAGGAAAAGACTTTCGAGGAACCCGATAAGAATGGGGGCATACTCGGCGCGGACAATCCGACGTACCACGCCACGATCGGGTGGGATTGGATTCCCACCGTTCGCGGGCGCGACACCGGAGTCTGGAATGATGTTTACCTCACCAGCACCGGCGCCGTGAGCATCGAGAATCCCTTCGTCACGACGAAACTTCCGCTTCCGGACACGAGCCGGGCGGATGTATCCATCGAGGTGACGCTTCGCAATCACGACTCGCAGCCGGTGAGCGGGACGCTGCGCGGACGGTATGGCGATGTTGCTTTCAACACGCCGGTGACGATCGATCCGTCTTCCGACAAAACAGTGCGAACGGCGCTGCAGTTGCCGAATCCCAAACTCTGGTGGCCGGCAGGATATGGAGAGCCGAACCTCTATGACGTGGATCTCAAGTTCGAAACGGGAAGCAACGCCGTGTCGGATGCGAAGGCCTTCAAGTCGGGAGTCCGGCAGTTCACTTACAGCGAGGAGGGTAGCGCGCTCCGCATGTGGATCAACGGGCGGCGCTTCATCCCACGCGGCGGCAATTGGGGCTTCGGAGAGTCGATGCTACGTTACCGCGGCCGTGAATACGATGTAGCAGTCCGCTATCACCAGGACATGAACTTCACCATGATCCGCAATTGGGTCGGACAGATCGGCGACGACGAATTCTACGAAGCGTGCGATCGCCATGGAATCGTGGTCTGGCAGGATTTCTGGCTCGCGAATCCTTGGGACGGTCCCGACCCTGATAACGATGCGATGTTCCTGGCGAACGCTCGCGACATGGTGCTGCGGATCCGCAATCATCCGTCCATGGGATTGTACTGCGGCCGGAACGAAGGTTATCCGCCCCCCGTGCTCGAGAACGGCTTGCGTAAGTTGCTGGCCGACGATCACGCCGACCTGCATTACATCCCGAGTTCAGCCGATGACGTCGTCAGCGGGCACGGCCCCTATCAGGCGATGCCGATCGCGCTTTACTTCACCGACCGTGCAACACCGAAACTGCACAGCGAACTCGGAATGCCCAACATCGTTACCTACGACAGTTTGAAGGACATGATGCCGGAATCGGCGATGTGGCCGCAGGGCGACATGTGGGGGCTGCACGATTTCTCGATGCACGGCGCGCAAGGCGGCTCGTCATTCCGCAGCCGCATCGAGACGAGTTACGGCGGCGCAGACAACGCGAAGCAATGGACCGAGCTTGCGCAGTTTGTCAACTATGAAGGTTATCGCGCGATGTTCGAGGCCCAGAGCAAGAATCGCATGGGCCTGCTGATCTGGATGAGTCACCCCACGTGGCCGTCTTTCGTTTGGCAGACCTACGACTACTTCTTCGAACCGACCGCCGCTTACTTCGGCTGCAAGAAGGCATCCGAGCCGCTGCACATACAGTGGAATCCCGTCACCGACAACGTCGAGGTCGTGAATTATAACGGTGGCAATGCAACCGGGCTGACCACACATATACAGATTCTCAACATGGACGGCAACGTGAAATGGGAGAAATCAGCCACCGTGGACAGCAACGAGGACAGCATGGTTCCGGCGATACATATCGAATACCCGGCCGGGCTGTCGGCGGTCCATTTCCTGCGCCTGCGGCTGACTCGCGGTTCCGAAGTGATTTCGGACAACTTCTATTGGCGCGGAACGCAGTTGTACGATTACCGGGCATTGCGCGGGCTGCCGAAGGTGAAGCTGGAAGCAGAGACGAAGGTATCGCAGAACGGCAACACCTGGCGGCTGACCACCGAACTGCGCAACACATCGAAGTCCCCGGCACTGATGGTGCGGTTGAAACCCGTTCGGGAAAAGACGGGCGACCGTATTCTTCCGGTTCTCGTCAGCGACAACTACGTGGCGTTGATGCCCGGCGAGCATCGCACGATCACAATGGAACTCGACAACGCCGATACGCGCGGCGAGCGTCCGCGGGTGGTGGTGGAAGGCTTCAACATCGAGTAAGGCCAGCCGTTTCGGGATTGACGGGGCGGATCTGCGCCGATCAGGCCGAATGGCGCATTCTTCGTCGATGCTCGAGTGATCATCTATTTTCGCGTCCAGAACAAATGCTTGTAGTTTTGTTTGTCTTGTAGTATTCTTGCTACAAGATGAGTAAAGCCAAGTTCCTCATCACCCCCGGCCCAAAGGGCCCCCAAGCTGCCCGATTACGCCAACGCAAGCACGATCTTCTTCGCCGCTTCGCATTCCCCGAGGACCTGTTGCCCGGCTCCCTCACCGAAAGCACGACCCGCTGCGGCAAGCCCACCTGTCACTGCGCGCAACCTGGCGATCCCGGCCATACCAGTTGGACCTTGACGTTCATGAACAACGGCCGGCGCCGGGTCGAGCGCATCCCCAAAGCCTGGGCCGATCAGGTCCGTGATCGTGTCCGCGCCGGTCGTGAGTTTCAGGACGCCGTGCGAGACCTGCTCACGGGCAACGCCGAGTTGCTGGTGCTTGCGCGCAAGCAGAAACTCCAACAGCCGTGAGCGCGACCAGCCTGCGGGGCATTCATCGCTACTCGGCGAAAACCCTGGGCCTAAAACCCTTTTTCGCCGACTGCGGCGATGGGCGCAGGAAACCCAGAAAGCCGGCCCGCGATCTGCTGTGGGCTTTGCTGGCTTCACAACTTCTGCGCGAAACCTCCTTCCACGCCACCGAGGCTCTGGTCCATACGGCGTCTCACTCCAACTTGGATCTTCGTTGCGAGTTCGGTGACGACACCTTGGCCTACTTCACCGAGCGCATGGATCCCCACGCCACGCGTTCCGCACTGGTCGAAGTGCTGCATCGCGCCAAACGCAACAAGGCCTTTCAGGAGGACGCCTTTATTGGTCTGGCCATCGATGGAACCACCGTGGGACGCTGTGAACAGTCCTCCTGCTCGTTGTGCCGGCCCTACCGCAATTCCAAAAAGGACGTGGTTGGCTATCATCATCACTTCGCTATGATCAGTGTGGTCGGCACTCATGTGTCGCTGCCTTTCGATGTCGAGCCCTACGGCCCCAAGGACAGCGAGTACGCCGCCGGTCAGCGGTTGCTGCGGCGGGCCAAGAAGGCACTGGGATCCCGCTTCGCCGATTACCTGGTCGTCGACGCCGCCTACGCCACCAGCACTTTCTTGCACACTGCTCGCGAACTCGGCATCCCGGTCCTGGCCCGCCTAAAAGACAATCTCCCGGAGTTGTCGGACGAGGTGGAGCGACGCTTTCACCATCTGCCGCCACACCGCGTTACCGAGCATAACGGCAACCGCCTCGAACTCTGGGATTCCAGCGACTTCGCCCCTTGGCAGACCCTCCATTGGAAGTGGGTCAGAGTACTCCGCTATCGCGAAATCAGCGCTGAGGGCGAGATCGTGGCCGAGGCCCAATGGCTCACGGATCTGCCATTCAGCAAGGTCGGCACGCTCTCGTTGTTCAAAATGGCCAGAAGCCGATGGGAGATCGAGAACCAAGGCTTCAATGACTGCAAATCCCGTCAGGGCCTCGAACACATCTGCCACCATGAACCGCGGAGCCTCCTCATCTGCTGGCTGCTCACGTTATTGGCGCTCGTTATCGGACGTCTGTTCCGCATCCGCTATCTCCACCGCGGAAACCACCCCGGCCTCACCGCCATCGCATTGGTTCGACTTCTCCGTATCAGCCTCGGCCAGCCCCGCCATATCCTTTCCCCCTGATCTTTTCTCGCCCCGTTCGGCGTTCTTTGACATCGTTCAAACCCGCACGTTGTACCCCGCCAGAACTGTCCCCGAAAATCGTCCACCTTACAAAGCCGCCTACCTACCGACCCGCCACCGCCGCCCCATTTGCCTTCGCTTCACTTTTGTCCCGTCCCATTCCGAAACGGCTGGAGTAAGGCAAGCCCGGCAGATCTCCGGCGAACGCGGTGATATACTCGCGTCCGCCGGAGGTTGGAATGCCGCAACTACCTGTCCTCGTGGATATCACTTCGGAAAACATCGAGACGCTCCGCTGCTGTGGGATCAAGAACCCGCGGCATGAGGGGCGGCAAGAGAAGAACTGCTGGGCGAAACAGTACCTGGCGAAAGGCTTGCGCGCAAGAGTGCTGGTCGCTGCCGACGGCCGCCAGTGCGGCTACATCGAATATCTGCCCAGCGAGTACGCGTGGCGCGCAGTGAATGCGAGGGGCTACCTGTTCATCCACTGCATCTGGACCTATTTCCGGCAGTACCAGCACAGGGGCCTGGCAACGCAGATGGTGGAGGCGTGTATCGAGGACGCGGGTCAATCCGGTCTGAACGGAGTGGCGGTTATCACGCGCCCAGGTCCATGGCTCGCCCGGTCCGAACTGTTCTTGAAGTGCGACTTCGAAGCCAACGATCGTCGAGCTTCGGGACTATCGGGAGGCCCAGAGCGCACCGACTCCCTACGCCGTTTTCGCGATTATCTATAGCGGCCAACTACTTGTGGATCATCAGATTAGCTGCACAAGGTTCAGGAACATCATGAATAAGCTGCCCGCCCTGAATTCCGGTATCATTTCTCGCCTCCAAGCCGAACCTCCTGTTGACAAACTAAACTGAACCGTTTAGTATTGTTTGGCGATAGAGGAGACGCTTTCCACCTATGATTCGGGTCGAAAACCTCGTTCGGAAATTCGGCGATTTCACCGCGGTCGATCATATCTCGTTCGAAGTCGGTCGCGGCGAGATATTCGCTTTCCTAGGTCCAAACGGCGCAGGTAAAACAACGACGATCAAAATGCTGACGACGTTGCTGCCGCCCACCAGCGGAACTCTTCAGATTGCCGGCATGGATCCGGCCCGGCAGGCCAACGAAGTACGAAAGCAGTTCGGAATCGTGTTCCAGGACCCGAGCCTGGATGGCGACATGACGGCCTACGAAAACATGGAACTGCACGGCGTGTTCTATCACGTGCCTCGCAAAATTCGTATCGAACGCATCGAGGAACTTCTCCGGTTGTTCGAGCTTTGGGACCGCCGAAAGGACCAGGTGAAGCTCTTCTCGGGCGGTATGAAGCGTCGTCTGGAAATCGCACGCGGCCTGCTACACACGCCGCAGATCCTGTTCCTGGACGAACCGACTCTCGGCCTCGATGTGCAGACGCGCAATCAATTGTGGAATCACGTGAAGCGGCTGAATCAGACGGAAGGTGTGACGGTGTTTCTCACCACTCACTACATGGATGAAGCGGACCGCGTGGCGCAACGCATCGCGATCATCGATCACGGCCGGATCGTCGCCCAAGGCACACCGCAGGAACTGAAGCAACAGACGGGCAAGGATTCTCTCGAGGACACGTTCCTGGCGCTGACCGGATCCACGATCCGCGATGAGTCCGCGACGAATGCGGATGCGTTGAGAGCAATGGCAAAGATGTGGAGCAACCGCCGATGAGCGCTATCTATGTTCTCTGGTTACGCGAGCTGCGGCGCTACGTCCGCTCTCGCGCACAAGTGGTCGCCTCGCTGGGGCAGCCGATTCTGTACCTGTTCGCGCTGGGCTTCGGGCTTGGCCCCGTGTTTCAGCGCGCAGGGCAAGGCAGCTACGTGCAGTTCGTCGCTCCCGGCATCATCGCGATGAGTGTCTTGTTCAGCGCGATTTTTTCAGGCATGGGCCTGTTATGGGACCGGCAGTTCGGGTTCCTGAAGGAGACGCTGGTCGCTCCGGTCCCGCGCATCCAGATCATGCTGGGCCGCACCTTAGGCGCCGCGACGGTGGCGGTAATTCAAGGATTGCTGGTGGCCGTCGTCGCGTTCATCGCAGGATTTCGTGTAACGAACATACGAGCAGTGCCGGTGGCGCTGTTATTTATGGCCCTGATCGCGTGCCTGTTCGCGGCGCTGGGAACGGCGATCGGCTCCGTTCTGCAGAACATCCAAGGGTTTCAGTTGATCATGAACTTCCTGGTGCTGCCCATCTTCTTCCTTTCGGGAGCGCTGTTTCCGTTGAACAACCTGCCGTCCGTGCTCGCTACCATCACCAGCATCGACCCGCTCGCATACGGAGTCGACGGACTTCGCGCCGCGCTGCTCGGAGTTTCGCATTTCGGTGTAATTCTCGACGTTTCGGTTTTGTGCGTCGTCGGTGTGATACTGCTGTTCGTCGGCAGTCACCTTTTTTCGAAGATCGAGGTCTGACGAATGGCCCGCCCGCGGAGCGCGAGCGCACACCGCAAGGTGATTGACGCCGCGCTCAAATTGGTAGCAGAACGTGGCGTCGATGCGACCAGCATGGACGCCATAGCCCATGAATCGGGCGTCAGCAAAGCGACCATCTACAAGCATTGGGCCGACAAAGATGCGCTGATGCTAGAGATTATGGCCGATATGAACGGGCTGCGCTCGCGGCCCAAGTTCGATTCCGGCGATACGCGCGCCGACATGGTCGCGGTTCTCGCATATCGTCCACCGGAGAACGCGGAAGTGCGCGATAAGCTGATGCCGCATTTCGTTGCGTACTCGTCGCGAAACGAAGGCTTCGGACTCGCCTGGAGGAACATGGTGATGGAACCGCCACGGCGCGAACTCCGGCACTTGCTGAAACTCGGCATAGCGCGCGGTGAACTGACGCCGGAATTGGACCTCGATCTCTGCATCGCGCTGTTAATCGGCCCAGTCCTTTACTGGTATGTGTTCCTGCGCAGCGAGTGCGTTCCCGCTCATGCAATGATGTGGAAACCCGATGTGGCACAGCTCGCACACGGAGTCGTTGACACGTTCTGGCGCGCGTTCGGCATTCAGACGTCAACGGAGAATGCCGTGATGCCGGCATCCCACCGATAGCAGTTCGGCTCGCGACTCCACGGCTCGCGACTCCAACCGCTCGCGACTCCAACTTGCAACCCGCAGTCCAGTGTCATAGGCTGACAACTTCAAGAGCATCTCATGGAAACCACTCGTAGAAGCTTCGTGCGGATGACGGCTGCCGGGCTTTCTGCCGCTGCCTATCGCCGTCTCTCAGCCGCCACGCCGCCCAGCGACAAAATCCGCGTCGGCTTCATTGGACTCGGCGGAATGGGCACCGGACGCCTCACGCAGTTCATGAAGCACGACGACGTAGTAGCGGCGGCCGTGTGCGATCTGGACAAGACGCACCTGGCCCGTGCTTCCGAACTCGTCGAGAAGACGCAGGGCCATAAGCCGGACGAGTTCCACGACTTTCGAAAAGTCCTGGAGCGAAAAGATCTCGATGCGGTCATGATCGCAACTCCCGATCACTGGCATGCGCTTCCGACGGTGATGGCGTGCGCTGCGGGAAAGGACGTTTTTGTCGAGAAGCCGCTGGCGTATTCGATCGGTGAAGGGCACGCGATGGCGCAGGCCGCCGAGAAACATTCCCGCATCACCCAGATGGGCAACCACATTCATAATGACGAGCCGAACTACCGGCGTGTCGTCGAAATCGTTCGATCAGGGATGCTCGGGAAAATTGATCGCGTTTACTGCGCTCTGACAAGCGGCGAAAAGAGCATCGGGCGTCCCCCCGACGGTCCTCCACCTCCGGAACTCGATTACGAATTTTGGCTTGGCCCGGCGCCGAAGCGCGTCTATAACCCGAACCGATCCCACTTCAAATACCGCTATTTCTGGGATTACTCGGGGGGGTATTTCATCGATTTCTGGTGCCACTATGCCGACGTCGCATACTGGGCGCTCGACCTTCAGGCGCCGAAGAGCGTTGCTGCTGCCGGAGGCCGGTGGCTGGCCGACGACAACGCCGAAACACCGGATGTGCTCGAGGTCTTGTACGAGTACCCGGGCGTGGTTCTCACCTGGACGCTGCATCCACGAGGGCGCCCTGGTTATGACCACATGGGAAGCTGCGTGATTTTCGAAGGTACCGAGGCGACCCTGGTGACGAATTACACCGAGCATGAAGTCTGGGTCAAGGGTAAAAAGCTCGAGAACTTCACGCCACCGGAGCAAAGCATTCCCGATTCGCCCGGCCACATTCGCGAGTTCCTGGATTCGATCAAGTCCCGCAAGCTCACAACCTGCAACATCGGTTATGGCTTCCGTTTGACGAAGGGTGGACTGCTCGGCAATATCGCGTTCCGTTCCGGCGAACGAATCTATTGGGACGATGCCCGGCAACGGATCACGAACAGTTCGCGAGCGAATCGTTTCGTTACGCGCCGGTATCGGAAGCCCTGGAAACTCGTGTAGATAGCGCCGTCCCGCCGATAAGGGCTGAGGTCGGGAGATGCAATGTCACGAACCCCGCACCCATTTCCATCGAATCGAGGCAAATGCAAGGTTCCATTTGTCCGAACGTGCCACCGTGTTCGCACCACGCAAACCACCCTTGACACACCCTCGACCCGCCCTTGACACCCCTGCCCGCCGAGCGTAACGTTCTATCAGGAACAGGGCTGCGGACGTCGAGGAGGTGAGCCATGCGGCACCACTTCAAGTCGTTCTTGCTCGTAGCGCTGCTCGCGACCGGCGCAGCATGCGATACGGGCCGACACTCGGCCGCGGGTTTCCGTCTTCCGGCGGCGGGCGATGCAAACCAAGGGAAAGCCGATTTCGCCACCCTCGGTTGCACCAATTGCCATACCGTATCCGGCGCCGAATTACCGGCTCCGACCGGCCGCATAACAACTCCCGTGAATTTGGGGGGCGAGTTGTCGTTCGAGATGAATGACGGCTATCTCGTGACGGCAATCATCAATCCCAGTCATACGATCCTGAAGCATTCCAAGCAGTACATGAACACAGCCGGCGCGTCACTGATGCCGGCATACGCCCAGGACCTGACGGTGAAGCAATTGACCGACATCGTCGCGTTCCTGCAAGCTCACTATGCGACGCGTACACTGCCGTCCCGATACAGCAGCTATTACTGACACCAACAGCCCTGTTACTGCCCCGGCGCCGGCGGACCGTCCGGCGCCGGATTCCCTATCGCGTCGTGTCGTGTGCCCGTCAGACGCGCGCCGGAACCGGCAATTCCTTGATGATCTCCGAGACAAACTGCTTCGCGTCTCCGAATAACATCAGAGTCTTTTCGAGAAAGTACAACTCGTTTTGAATACCGGCAAAACCCGGGCTCATCGAGCGCTTGATGACCATCACGGTCCGCGCCTTATCCACATCGAGAATGGGCATGCCATAAATCGGGCTCGATTTGTCGGTGCGAGCGGCGGGGTTGGTAACGTCGTTCGCGCCGATGATCAATGCAACGTCGCACTGCGCGAAGTCCGAATTAATATCATCCATTTCGACCAGCCGGTCATAGGGGATGTCCGCCTCCGCAAGAAGGACGTTCATATGGCCCGGCATTCGACCTGCGACCGGGTGAATGGCAAACTTCACATCGACGCCCCGGCGCGTGAGCGATTCGTAGAGTTCCCGAATCTTATGCTGAGCCTGCGCGACCGCCAATCCATAGCCTGGAACGACGATCACCGAACCGGCGGAATCCAGCAACTCGGCTGCCTCCTCCGCTGTTGCGCTGCGAACGTTGCGCTGTTCCGTACGTTCGTGTCCGGCCTGGATCTGGCCGAATGCGCCAAACAGGATATTGCCGAACGATCGATTCATCGCACGGCACATGATGATTGAAAGGATTAGTCCCGACGATCCGTCGAGGGCGCCCGCGATGATCAGAAGCTTGTTGTTCAACGCAAAGCCCATAGCGCAGGCCGATAATCCGGCGTAGGAGTTCAGAAGCGCAATGACGGTCGGCATGTCCGCCCCACCGATGGGAACGATCAGCAGGATGCCGAAGAGCAGCGACAGACCCGCAAAAATCGGGAAAATCCAATGGTCGGTTGGGACGATCGCGAGACGAATGCCGAGCCCAACCGTAACCGCGAACAGGATCAGGTTGATGAAGTTCTGCTTCCAATAAGTGATGGGCCGCGTCGGAAGAATTTCCTGCAGCTTCCCGAACGCCATCACGCTACCCGTGAACGTCAGAAACCCAAGCAGCGTCTCGAGGATCAGCGCCACCATCACGAATCCGTGCGGAGTCTCCCGATAGTACTCGGCCGTGCCGACCAGGGCGGCGGCCAGCGCTCCGAACGCGTGAGAGATGGCCGTCCGCTGCGGCACAGCGGTCATCGGCATCAGATATGCGAGCGGGACGCCGACCGCGGATCCAATGAAGAATGCGATCAGGATCCATTGATAGTTGACGACGTCGTGTTTCAGGAGCGTGCCGATAACGGCCAGCAGCATTCCGATCTCACCGGAAATCACGCCGCGCCGCGCCGTCGCCGGCGTGTTCATCCACTTCAAGGCAAGAATGAACAGTGCCGCCGAGACGATATAGACATAATCGATAGTCGCCTCTGTCATCACGGCTTACGCTCCCGCCTCTTGAACATCTTCAACATCCGGTCCGTGATGAGGAACCCGCTGACAACGTTGATGGTCGAGGCAGTCACCGCGATGAATCCCAAAACACGACTCAGCGTCGAGGCGTGGCCCGCGCCTGTGATTGAGATTGCACCCACGACAGCAATGGCTGAAATCGCGTTCGTCAGCGACATCAGCGGTGTGTGTAGTAGCGGCGAGACTTTGCGGATGACCTCCAGGCCGACGAACGTTGCCAGCATGAAGACGTAGAGACCAAGTTCGAGATCGAGCGGCATGGCTTCTCCTTAAAGGGATCGTCAGACACCGACGCCCAGTAGTTCGCGGACGCGGGGGTGGACTACCTCAGAGTCGTATGTGACGAGAGTCTCGCGGATGATTTCGTCGTTGCGGTCAAGGACGATAGAGCCGTCTTTGACGAGATATTTGACGAAAGCGGCAATATTCCGCGCATACATCTGGCTGGCATGGAAGGGCACTTCGGAGGCGAGATTCGCGGGTCCGAACACCCGCACTCCCCCTTCATCCACGGTTTCGCCCGGACGGGTGACTTCGCAGTTCCCACCTCGATCGGCAACTGCGTCCACCACCACGGACCCCAGCGCCATTCGGCGGACCATCTCGCGGGTAACCAGGATCGGCGCCTTCTTCCCGGGCACGGCCGCAGTGGTGATCAGCACGTCCTGCTCGGCAATCACGTTCCCGAGCAATTCGCGCTGGCGGGCATAAAACTCCTCACCCATCGCCTTGGCGTATCCGCCTTTGTCCTCGGCGGACGAGGTCTCGAGATCGAGAACAACGAACCGGGCTCCGAGGCTCTCGACCTGCTCCTTCGCGGCGGGGCGAACATCGTAGGCACTGACCACCGCTCCGATGCGGCGCGCGGTGGCGATGGCCTGGAGTCCTGCGACCCCCGCACCGATCACGAGGACCCGTGCAGGGGTCACCGTTCCGGCCGCCGTGATGAGCATCGGCATCATCCGCGGCAGCGCGTTCGCGGCCATCAGTGCGGCTTTGTAGCCTGCAACGGTCGCCATGGACGAGAGTGCGTCCATGCCTTGCGCCCGCGTGATGCGGGGCATGAGTTCCATCGCCAGAAGTGTGACGCCGCGCGCCGCGAGATCCACTGCGGCGGAGAGCGACCCCAGGGGCTCGCCAAAACCGATCGCTAGTTGCCCCCGGCGGAATAATTGGAGATCGTTGTGACCGCATTCGGGGTTCGCGCCGAGCGTGCGAACCTGCACGATGATGTCCGATCCTTCGAATACCGAGGCGCGGCCAGCGGCGATGCTTGCGCCCTTCGCGGCATACTCGGAATCCGGGAATCCGGCCGCTATGCCGGCTCCCGGTTCGATCAGGATCTTGATTCCGGCCTTGCTCAGTGCGGCGAGCGCCGCGGGCACCATCGCAACTCGTCGTTCCCCCGGAAACGACTCAGTAACCACTCCGACCGTCGTAGCCAACTTGCATCCCCCAAAGTTCCTCTTATCAAGGCGCCGGCCCGGCCGCTTGGCCGGGGACCGGTAGCGATTTTACTCCACCGGCACGGTGGATTGCTTTGCGTCGTTATAAATAGGAGTACTCTACCGGGAAGGAAACGGTAGGCAGATCTGTCGCGCTTCCTAACTTACCGGCCTATGCATTCAATTCGGCGCTCTTCCTGGCCGCCGCCGCTTCCCCTGCCTTCTTTACCAGGCGCGGGGCCCATCCCTTCCTCCGAGCCTGCATCTCAGCCGCGGTCCGAGCGAGTTTGATACGGCCCTCGACCGAGATTTGTTTCTTTGCCGGTGCTGCCTTTTTTTCGCCTTTCTTTGTCGCGGCGGCTCCGGCTGGTTTGACGGGTGCCGGCGCTGGCGCCTTCAATATCATTTTGCGGGTTGCCGCGGCGGCAACTGGGGAGGGCGTGGTCGGTGCCAGTGGCAGCAGCCCCTGCAATTCAGACATTAGAGCGGCCACCTTAGCCTGTGAATCGGTGACTCTCTGTTGAATGGGGGCCGCAGTCGACATTACTTCGTCTAACTCTGCTTGTGCCGTAGTCAAAATAGCCAGTTCAGCTTGAAGCTTCTGTTCAACATCTAGTGTGCGTGTCATGTGACTCGATTCTACCAAGAGGATGACAAAGTGTCATACAACCGGGGTATATTTCTTTTCAATCCGCGGTAGAAAGTAAGTCAGGCAATACTGGAGGCAGCCTGAGGGTTAGGCTCTAAGTGGCCTCAGAGCACCAGCAAGGCTCCCGGTTCATGCCGACGCCGCTGACGAGAGTCCGAACTGTCTCTGTCGGACCTTCGAAAACCCTGATGTCTCGGCCCAAACACTGCGCTGATCGTCCAGCGCGCGCAAACTACGGCCGTCGGTGGATTAAATCAGTTTTCCGTCAGGTGACCATCCACCCCAAGCGGATAGGTTGTCATCGATTGATTTCCACTGTCGTTCTGAGAAGAGCCAGAAAATGGCCGTTTCGTATCTGCCTCGCCCGGTAGATAACACCCGGGGCGTGACGCCGGGACCAGTGGTAACTTCGAACGGTTCGGAAGCGAAATCGGGCGCCGGAGTGTCCTGGACTTTCTGCGCGCCTGTCTGGATGTCGTGCTCAACAATTTGCAGCCTCTTCTCATCCGGCGAGAGTCTCACAAAAGTGATCCGTCGTCCGTCCGGGCTGAAGACAGGTGCCTGACCCTCGGCCAAGTCGTGCTCCCGGTCGTCATCGAGACTCGTCGAAAGACAAATAGCGTCTTGCCACGGCCCGTAAGCAGGATCGAATCACGGTCCGGCCCACACCACGGGTTGAAATGATCGCGAGCAGAGGACGTGATCTGAACGCGCCGGCCAGTTCGCACGTTCATTCGCGGATCTGGTACCGGCTACGTCCATTCGCCAGATATTCGCGACCGCTATAAACGAATACCTGGGCCGCAGCCGAGAGCGCGAAGGCCGCTGCCTGCGTACGAAACAACACCCGACCGAACCGCCTCGAAAGTACGCCACGATTCTACGTCACCGGTTTCAGGACGTCTGCACGGACCATCGGCAGGTGGATGAACGATTCAGTTGCTGAGATCGGATGTGAGCCGGCCACCTATGGCAGTCCTATACAATAGCCGGGAACAGCATCCACTCACCCGCCGCTCCAGCTATGCTTGTCTGGAGTTACGATCCTAGAATGACGAATGGAACCAGGCTGATTCGCCGACGTGAGTGGCTTGTGTCAAGTCTGGCGGCCGGCGCCGCACTGGCCGGCAGGGCAGCCTCTCGCCCGCGTGGAGTGCTCATAGACACCCACGTCCACCTGTTCGCCGGCGATCACCAGCGATTCCCGTATCACCCGAACGCGCCGTACCGGCCGCCGGCCCAACCGCTCGAAGCATACGCGGAGTTCGTACGCACAGCGCGAATCGACCACGCGGTCATCGTGCACCCGGAGCCTTATCAGGACGATCACCGCTATCTCGAGTACTGCTTCGAACACGAACCTTCGCCGGGCTTTTTCAAAGGAACGTGTCTTTTCGATCCGGTCGCACCCGGCACTCCGGCACGAATGGAAGCTATGGTGAAGAAGCATCCCGGGCGTATCGTGGCGTTGCGCATTCATGAAGTGCGCAACCCTGGCGAACCGCCGACCTCAACCGGCGCGATCAAGGAGCGCGACCTTCGAAGTCCGGCTATGCAGCAGACCTGGGCCAAGGCACACGCGCTCGGACTCGCGATACAGATGCACTTCATCCCGTACTATGGTCCGCAGATTGGCGAGTTGCTCGCCCGACTGCCCGACACGACGGTTATCCTCGATCACCTCGGCCGCGCGGGTCAGGGCACGCCGGCGAAATACTCGAAGGTCTTGCAATTGGCGCGCTACAAGAACGTCTACATGAAATACTCGGGCGTGAATTACTCCTCGAAGGAGAAATTCCCGTTCCGCGATGCGCGTCCGATTGTTCGCCACGCTTATGACGCGTTCGGACCGGACCGCATTATCTGGGGCGGACTCGGCATGAACATGAAGGAATTCGAGCAGGCGGTGGAACTGCTGGACGACATGTTCGATTATGCGACCGAATCGGAGCGGGCGAAGATACGGGGACTGAACGCCCAGAAGTTGTTCCACTTCTGACGCCGCGGCTCAAACGCCGACTCGTGCGGCCTGATCGGGAGCCACGATAGCACCCATACCGGCCGAGATCACCTCTTGCGCGCGCAGACTGTCGTTGTGCGTTATCGGAAATGGACGGCCATCACGGCAGCACTCGAGGAACGCCGCGATCTCAGCCTTGTATGCCGGGCCGAAGCGATCGATAAACTCCGCCAGAGGACGGCCGTAGCGGCGCATCGGGAACACCTTGCGCGCCAGCGGTTCTTCCCTTCCTCGCCGTCCGTAGGCCTCTACCGTTATGTCGAACAACCGCTGATCGAAATGCCCGATATGAATTTGCCCCTGCTCCCCGAAATAAATGCTCTCCACGCGGTATCCCGACACATGATTGCGGCTCACCTGAATCTGCGCCAGCATCTGGTCGAACCAGAGAAAAAGCGCCGCGTCGTCGAAGTCCTCCTGGCAGGTTGTCAGGGCGTGAGCATGGATATTCGATCCTATGGCCAAAGCGCGGGACGGCATTCGTCCGGCGATCCACAGCACTTCATCGACGTTGTGAATCGACATGTCGGATAGAATGCCGCCGCTGCGGTATCCATCGGGCGCCGGATTGGAATCTTCGAGCGCCGAGTAAATCTTGAATACCCGGCCGATCGCGCCGGCGTCGATCAGTTCCTTTGCGTATTGCAGCGGCGCGTCAAACCGGCGCTGGAAAGCGATCATGACGGCGTTCGGATGGTCGCGGTCGAGTTCCGCGGCGAACTCCCGATCTCCCTCCAGGGTGCCAGTTAGCGGCTTCTCGAGAAACACCCGGTAGCCCGCATGAACCAGTTGCGTCGCGCTCGCCCGGTGCCGGTCGGTCGGCGTCACGACAATCGCTGCGTTGCACACTGCCGCATCGATCAACTCGGAGATAGAGTTGAATAGCGGCGCGTTGCAGCCGAGTTCGTCAGCGACCTTCCTCGCGCGGCCCGGCGATTCGTCCACAAGCGCCGCAACGGCGCAACTGCCGGTCTCTTTCGCCAGTTCGTGTAGATGCAGAGCATGAATGACGCCCATTCGGCCCAGGCCGATTACCGCGACTCTTAAGGGTTCGGACATAATTGCCAAGTTCAGTGTACACGTCCCCGCGGGAGGCGTCGCATCCGGAACGCAGCATCGTGATCCCAATTGCCAGGCGATTGCGCGTTGCTTACGGGATTGATAATTAGGAAAGCAATGAATTCATCACTCCGGCTGTTTCTCATCAGCGCCGGCTTTCTGATCGCGCTCGGCACTGGTTGTGCGCAGCAGCGCGATTGGACCCGGATCGAGTCGGTTCCACCCGGAGAGTCTCTGGCCGTTACCGAGAAGGATTCGAAGACGATTCGGGGCACGTTGCGGTCCTGGTCCGCGGAGGCGCTCGCGCTCGAAGTCCGGGGAGCGGAGGTTCGCGTGGCGCGAGATCGTGTCCGGGAAGTGCAGGACCTCGGGAAGTCCCACCGTGTGCGCAACGCGATCATCTGTGGGGCTATCGGCGTGGCTATCGGCGTCACGATGAATGCGACCTTGGGCACCCGACTGCGGAACGAGGGCCAGGCCGAGTCGGCGCAAGCCTGGTTTATCCTCGGCCCAGCGCTCGCGGGCGCGGGTCTCGGTGCGCTGGTGCCAGGATATCCGACCATTTACAACGCGCCGCGCCATTGATTCCGGTCGCTCGTCAACCGGCGACGACAGGAGCGCCGCGGTAGGCCGGACGTGTCCACGGGACTGTGAGCGGCACTTGGGCTCCGCGCTTTTTCAACGCGGCGTCGCACAATAGTCCGATCAGCCGGTCCGCATCGATTGGCGATGTTGTTCTGCGCTGCCATTCGTACACGGATTCGTTCTCATTGCGTTTGGGCAGCGTTCCCAGATGAAACAGCCGCAGAGTTCGCTGGGTTTGCTGCACGGGCGCGTCGGAGCTAGCTGCTTCAGAAAGTAACGTTCTTAAAAACGGAATGTCGGTGCCGTCGTCGACCAGCAGTATGAATCGATCGAACGGCACCTCGTTTACAAGCTTGGCGATTTCGTAAGCACAGCCGCGGTTCGCTTCAGAAAGCCCTGAAAGATCCATCACGACCACGTCCGCCTGATCGAGCATCGCCTGGAGCGCACTCTTCCAGACGGCGTCGGTGCACTGCATGGAGTTGAACGCGAAACGAAGCTGTGAATCGCGCGCCCGTGCGAACTTCTTCAACGCGCCCGTGAGTTCTACCGGGTTCGCAACGACTGCGGCGTCCAATCGCCCGGTGACATAGGCGAGCAGGTCGCTCGATTTTCCTCCCGCCGTGTCCGGACCGTCCAACCGGTACAGCTGGCCGAACCAGTGCCACATATCGAGCAATTGCACGAAGAGATCGCGGCTCGGGCTTCCGAACACGCGAAGCGTCAACAGGTTCAGTGCGGGATAGACAGGACATGCCGTTTCCAGGTTGCGGCGCAGCTTTCGCAGCCAGATTCTCCATCCCGCCATAGCCGCCAAGGCCGCGATTGCGGCAAGCCACTTCCAGGCGTTTGCGATCGATAAGCACCATAGTGCGAACAGAACGCCATACACTGACCAGATCAGGCCCAACAAAGGCGCGGCGAGCGGACGAATGGGTTGAATGTCGCGCTGCCACCGGTTCCTCTGCTGCGCCTCACCGCCCTGAAGATAGCGCCAGACGTAGAGCGACAGGCGTGCGAGCACAAAAAAAAGAGATGAGCCTGATGTTCCTTCGCCGCTGGTTTGCGCGCGTGAGATCTGCGCGGCAAAGACGGCGAAGAAAGTGCCAACCAGCAGAATTAGCGAGAACCACGGGAAAGAGTGTTGCGCATCGAGAACAATCCAAACGAACGCGCGAATCAGCAACAGACTTCCTACCAGAAACAGCAGGTGGTTCCGGTAAAGGCGGCGGACCCGCGGACCGCGCTCCCGAATCGCGGCGAGCCGAGCGCTAGCCTCCTGCGAAACCGGAGGCAACTCGGGAGGCTTGATCAGTTCGAGATTGAACGGAAGCGCGACGGGCGCGGCACTCACCGGAGGAGAATCCGGCAGCGCTGCCGGCGATGAACTACCAGCGCCCGCGGCGGCCACCCTCGCAAGGACGGCAGATCTTCGGACCGCGGACCTCGGCGTGCCCGTGACTTTTGCCGTAATGGCCTGTCCTGCCTTCTTCCGCAGCAGCCACGTTCCAGCGCTCACCGCTCCCAATACCGCAGCAGCGGCCACTGCAGTCCTGTTCTCCTGGGCAACTGCCAGCAGCGGGATCAACGTCACCACCGGCGCGAATACGAATGTCAGCTTGCCCCAATCCGCGGCTGTGGCATTGCCCAAGGTTCGTTCGAGGGACTCGCGCCGGGTTCCGGTGAGCGGGATCCACACCGCGCGCGTCCGCCGCGCGAGTTCACTGAGTGCGAACGCGAACGGTAGACTCGCGGCCATTGCGATCCGCGCACCATGTGATGCCTCCGCAAACACCCAGGCGGCAATTCCCCAAAACAAAATGGCCAGGAGGCCCACATGCAGCCACGATGTTCCGGATTGGCCGCGGAGTTTCAACCCGGGCACGCGTTTCAAGTCGGTGGCCGCCTCATCGTACCAGGGATCGATGGTGTCCGCAGTCGCACCGGTTTGTGGACTGACGGCCGCGGCCTCCGCGACTTCGGATTTCACCAGATGCCACAGCTTCGGGCGTTCGGTGCGGCATCGGTACAGCAATGAGGAGACTGCCGGCAACGCTTGTGCGGCGGCGGCCTCGAGGCTGCGGTTGATCAGCAGGTAACGCCGCTCGCTTCCTTTCTGGTCCAGTACAACCGCGCCTCGCAGAACCATTGGGATATACGTTTTCTCGGCGGCTCTCTGCCACGCCCAATGACTTTCACACGCCATCCATCTGCGGACTACTACCCGCAATGGTTCCTTGCCTCGAAAGTCCAGACGGGTTTCAGTGCAGGGCGCCGTCCATTCGACGCGCGATTCGGTGCGGACCACGAACAGTTCCGGACTCGCAGAATCCACACTTTCGATCTCGAAACGGATCGCGCCGGCCTCTTCTAGCGAGAGCAGCGCTGCCATCAGTTCCGCTTCAACCAGTTCCCTGCACGAAACCTCGGTGGTGCCGTCGAGCAGTCGGATGTTGCCGCCGAGCGTGGCGGAGGCGAACCGATCGCCAAAGATCGCAACCACCTCACTCGGAGCAACAGCGCCAGTCCCAGCACTGAACGCTTCGTTAGCGGCGGGCGCCGCAAGGGGCTTGGCGATTCGCCGCACGCGAACAACGGTCGCAATCCACTGCCATACGAGGACTGCGCCCACCATGGTAAACAGAAGGCCGACGCCGAGCACGAGGTATGTCGCGGTGTTCGGCCCGGGCCGAAGTACGCCATAATCCGGATGATTCGGATCGTAGTAGACGCTCACCCCCGTCCCTGGGCGATAGCGTTCGAGCACATCGTTTTGGCAGGACGGTCCTTTGTCCGATTGGACGTTCTCCTCGTGGAAGAACGTCGTGTTGGAGGTATGGCTCTGCCCCGCGACTGAGTAAGTGAAGGTGATACACCGTTGCGCTCCCGCCGTGGCGGCGGTAATCACGCCCGGCGTAACCGGCCATTTTGTAGACGAAAACGCTGCACGAAATTCGCTGACACCCAGAGCAGTTGTTCCCAGTCCCATCAGCAGGACAATGAACCGTATAGCGACTTTCATGCGACCCTCCCCAGTGGATTGATTCTACGACCTCCGCCAACAGGAAAGCGTTGCGTCCGCGCAAGTCCCGCCAACTCGGACGGGAAGTTATCGTATGCTACGAGGACGGATTCCTTCCAATGCGACTGGCGCTGTTCACACTACTTCTGGCTGCGGTGTCCTGGGCCCAAACGGCAGATGACCACAGCAGGGCCATTTTCGATGGCCGTACCCTGGAGGGCTGGATGTGGAGCGCCGACCCGCACCCTCCTGCGCCGAGCTGGTCGGTTGAGGACGGAATGCTGCGCACGACACCGGGAGCCGGAACGCCGGTCTACCTCTTGACGCGCGATTCGTTCACTGATTTCGACCTGACGTTCGAATGGAAGGCCGAACCGGGCGCGAATTCCGGAATCAAGTATCGCTTTCAGGGCTACTGGGCCGACGGCAAACTGCAGCAGACCCCCGGCGGGAAAGGCCGGATCGAGCCCGTCGCGCTCGAGTACCAGATTGCCGATGACGAGAGCCACCCGGACGCACTGAGGGATGCCAAGCATTCCACGGCCGCGATTTACGAATACTGGCCCGCTTCGAAAACCGGGCCGGCACGCGCGAACGTCTGGCATACGGGCCGGATCGTCGCCGACGGGCTGCACATCGAGCACTGGCTCGACGGACGGAAGGTGGTGGACGTAATGCTCGACTCGGATGCGGTTCAGGAGTCATTCCGCAGCAGCCGGCGGCGAGGCTCCTCGCCCGTGCTTGCAAAACAGGAGCGCAGGACTTCACCGATCGCGCTGCAGTTCCATGATGGCGCGGTGTGGTTCCGAAACCTGAGAATACGGACGCTTTCACACTGACCGCGGCGCTCAGCACCACCTGGAGCCAGATCGATCCGCGGTTACGCAATCCAGACTTTTTCAGCGGCGGATCGTCCCAACTGAACGGTGCGGCCATTCACGCGAAGGGTCAATGTCTCGTCGTAGTTCCGCGAAGTGACCTGCAGTGGCGCGCCAGGCCGGATGCCCAGTCCGTTGAGAAATTCCAGAAGCTTCCGGTCGCGCTCGAACACACTGACCACCGTGCCCTGGGACTCGATCTCATACAGCGTGCGCCATCCGCGGTTGCGGCGATCGGCGGGCGTGTCCATGCCGACACGATTGCCGTGCGGGCAGGCATCCCCCGTTCCGAGTTTCTCCTCCAGGCGACGCTCGAAATCTTCGGAAACCGCGTGCTCCAGTTGCTCGGCCTCTTCGTGGACCTTATACCATTCCATCCCGAAGATCTCGGTCAGCATCCGTTCGATGAGGTGGTGCCGGTGGAGCAGACGATTGGCAATGCCGCGGCCTTCGGAGGTGAGCGAGATGTGCCCTTCCTCCGAGACGCGAATACAACCGTCCCGTTTGAGCCGCTTGATCGCCATCGTCACGGCAGGAGCGGATACATTGAGCCAGCGAGCCAGCGTCGCAGCTATGACCGCCTCGCCTTCCGACTCCGCCTCCGCGATCGCCTTCAGGTAGTTTTCCTTGGAGATAGTGATCTTCAAGCGCTTGTTTGATTGTAGCGTGAGCAAGTGTGGCGGGCAGGTGTAACCAAAGCGGACCTGTATGTCGCCTACTCCTGTTATCCTTTTACAAAAGCTGCTTATGTCCTGCACAAGAATGAGAGTCCTTCTCGCGGCAGCAGTGGTTGCTGTTCCTCTGCTGCTGATCGCCCAAGAGCACGTTGACCTTTCGATTGTTCATCGCATCCGCGCCGAAGCCTTCGAAAATTCGAAGGTGATGGAGCACCTGTTCTACCTGTCGGACGTTTACGGCCCTCGCGTGGCCGGTTCACCGGGCTATCAGCAGGCGGCGGACTGGGCGGTGAAACAGATGAACGAGTACGGCATTCCAGCCAAGCTCGAGAAGTGGGAGTTCGGACGCGGCTGGAATTTCACGCATTTCGAAGCACACCTGCTCGAACCGCAGTACGCGCCGATCATAGGATTCCCCCTGGCATGGACCCCCGGCACGAACGGAGCCGTTACTGGCGAACCGATGCTCGCGATGCTGCGAACGGCCGAGGATCTCGAGAAAAATAAGGGCAAGCTGAAGGGCAAGATTGTGTTGATCTCGCAGCCGCGGAATCTCGAGATGATAACGAAGCCCGAAGGGAGGCGGTACACGGATGCGGAACTCGCGGAAATGGCCGAAGCCCCCGAGCCGGGCGCTGTGCGCTTTGGATTCGGACGTCCGCCGCGCGACGGAGAGCGCTCCGCCTTCTCGCCGCAGCCGAATTTCGCTCAAATGCGACAATTCCGGACGAAGCTGATGCAGTTCCTGCACGACGAGGCGCCGCTGATCGCAGTACAGAGCGGGACGATCGGTGACGGCGGAACGGTGTTTGGATCGTCGGGTGGCTCGCGCGAAGGGAAAGATCCGGTGCCTTGCCCCATGGTCGTCATCACTCCGGAGCACTACAACCGGATCGTCCGGCTGATCGAGCACAAGTTTCCGGTGAAGCTTGGGTTCAACATCAAAGCCGAGATTATCGAGAAGCCGACGGAGAGTGTGAACGTCATCGCCGAAATCGAAGGCGGCCGGAAGAAGGACGAGGTGGTGATCCTCGGCGCTCATCTCGATTCGTGGCAAGGGGGCACGGGCGCGACCGATAACGGTGCGGGTTCGGCGGTCATGATGGAAGCGATGCGCATCCTGAAATCGCTCGACGTCAAGTTCGATCGCAGCATCCGTCTGGCGTTGTGGGGAGGCGAAGAGGAGGGCCTGCTGGGATCGCGCGCTTACGTCAAGGAGCATTTTGCCGATCCCGAGGTGATGAAGCCCAAGCCGGAGCATGCCAAGGTGGCTGGCTATTTCAACGTGGATAACGGATCGGGCAAGCTTCGGGGCATCTACCTGCAGGGCAATGATATGGTTCGCCCGATTTTCCAGGCCTGGCTCGAGCCCTTCCGGGATCTGGGCGCAACGACGATCACCATCCGCAATACCGGCGGCACCGATCATCAGTCGTTCGATGCGGTGGGGCTTCCCGGATTCCAGTTTATACAGGACAGCCTGGAGTATGGCACCCGCACGCATCATTCGAACATGGACGTCTACGATCGCGCGCAGAAAGGCGACCTGATGCAGGCCGCCGCGATCGTCGCATCGTTTGCCTACAATACGGCGATGTGGCAGGAGATGCTGCCGCGCAAGCCTCTCCCCAAACCGCAACCCCGGCGCGAAGGCTCCCCAGGCACCTCGCCGAGCCCGCGTCCGACTACGACCGAGTAACGCACACCCCCGCGTACCGGTCACACAACGGCAGGCTATCCTTCGCCGACCCTCCACGGCGAGGAAGCCGGCCGTTGTTGATTCGAACGGCGCGGTCAGAATCGACGATCACACGTCAAGTTCTTCGAGGATCCGGCAGACTTCATCCGGCCCGGGCGCGATCTGTTCGTGAATGTGAACCGGATCGCGCTCGTCGAATGCGTTCCTGAGCGCGATCTTGGAAACGCCGTATCGCTCGCTGTTCGTCAACTGGCGGCCGTTGCTCGTTTCCCAAGGCTCGGTTGCAGCATCCGCGATGAACACCCACAGGCGGTGCGTCGTCCGCCGATCGTAGGTGACGTCGAACGCGTACTCGAAACCGTCGCGGCCCGCGTACGTTCCGGGACGCTGCCCGGCAAAGACGTACTGGTAAACGTAGCCGCTCGCAGCCGAGTAGCTCTTCATGCGAACGTGTGCCGGGGCTCCCGTCAGGGGAGTCTCCGCCGGTTTGCGCTTTGCCTTGAACCACCTGAGCACGGCTACCATGAATCTAGCATGGAGGCTGGTCTCGAACGAGGTATCGCGCTGTTCAACGCGCGGCAGTTTCACCGCTGCCACGACATTCTCGAAGACATTTGGGTCGGTGAAGCGCAGCCGCGCAAGCGATTTCTCCAATCCATCATCCACTTCGCGGTAGCGTTCTATCACGAGGGCCGCGCGAACCGATTGGGAGCACTGCGTCAATTGCGCAAAGGTATAGCGAAGCTGGCCCCTTATCTACCGGTCTACGAAGGCATCGACACCTCGCGGATGTTCGATGAAGGCCTCCGCTGCCTCGCTGCACTCGAACAGGGGGAAGCACCGCCCGATATCCCCTTCATCCATACTGTTCCGGAAAACGAAGGCGAGGGCTAGAATAATGAGGCTGGTGGTCATGCGACTCATCGCCTTACTACTCGGCCTGACGGCTGGTTTGGACGCGCAAACCACAACGCGAGTGCCGTTTCAGTGTTCGGAAGATGACCTGCAAACGATCGGACTGGCGTGCTCCGACAATGAACCTTGCCCCGTGTTCGTCGAGTTGTCTACCATCGAGGCAGCCGGGCCTCGACTGTTCATCACAGGCAACCTGCACACCGAAGCGACCACCCTATCGTCGATCCTGCTGATGAGCGAGGATGGCGGCGCCACGTGGAAGGAACCGCACGGGCGAATTCGTTATGCCGGGCTGGAGCAGATTCAATTCGTCGATCCGGAGTACGGCTGGATATCGGGACAGTCGTTGCAGGGCGTTCCCAAGGATCCGTTTCTCCTGATGACGCAGGATGGCGGAAAGACATGGCGGGCTGGCCCGATCTACGAAGAAGGCCGCACCGGGATGATCGAGCAGTTCTGGTTCGATTCGCGCACCTCCGGATCGCTTGTGATCGACCGTATGCGCAGTGAGCAAGGTGACGCGCGGCATGAATTGTACGAAACCATGACCGGAGGGGACAGTTGGTCGTTGCGCCAGGCAAGCGCAAGTCCGATCCCGATGAAGCGCAGGACCGTGCCAAATGGGGACTGGCGAATACGTACCGATGCAGTGTCGAAAAGTTATCGCTTGGAGCGGCGGGAAGGCGCGCGTTGGACGCCTGTAGCGTTGTTTCCCGTCCGCGCAGGCGAATGCAAAACCAAGGAACCGGTGCTTGCGGAACCGCCGCCACCCGAGGAACCGAAAGCCGAAACCGAAAAGCCCGCTGAAGACGAGCCGCTGCCCGCTTTCAAGAAACCGCGCACTCCACCGACGCTACAGAAGAAACGGCCGGGAAATCAGTGACTTTCGTGACCGGCGCATCCTCCAGTATTCTGGTGTCATGACGGTCGAACTCGAAGGCGTCGTGCTGCACCTGGCGCATCCCGACGAGATCCAGGTCACCTGGGTCGGTCAGGAAGAAGTCATGCGCCAGTTGCTGGCGGCCTGGTTCGTCATCGACGAGCGTGACGTGCCGATGAACCCGCGCCTGTTGGGAAAACCCGGCGTCGGTAAAACGACGCTGGCGTATGCGGCTGCGAAGCGCCTGGGGCGTGAAGTCTATATCATGCAGGCGACTGTCGACACGCGTCCCGAAGACTTGATCGTTACGCCGGTAATCGAGGGTTCGGCGAAACTGCGCTACGTGGCCAGCCCTTTGGTAACCGCGATGCTCCGGGGCGGGGTGGCGATCCTCGACGAGGGGAATCGGATGAGCGAGAAGAGTTGGGCCAGCCTGGCGCCGCTGCTCGACAACCGTCGTTATGTCGAATCGATCATCGCGGGCATCAAGATCAAAGCGCATCCGCTGTTTCGGATGGTCGCAACGATGAACGACGACGCGTCCACGTTCGAGTTACCGGAGTATATCCACTCCCGCCTGCAGCCGCAGTTACTCGTCGATTTTCCGGAACGGCACGAGGAGTACGCCATCCTCAAAGAGAACGTTCCGTTCGGCGACGACCAGGTGTTGAACTACGTCACGGATTTTTTGCAACAGGCGCACATGGCCGACGAGCGTTATACCGTACGCGACGGCATCAACATCGCGCGCTACGTCACGAAGCTGGAATACTCCGCGCCCGACTACTTCCGCCTCGATTCGGCACTCCAACAGGCGGTGACTGAAGTGCTCGGCGATGAGGCGCTTCGCTATGTCCCGCGACTTTGATCCGGCCAGTCTGCGCCGCGGCCGTTTCACCTATTTCCCGGTGGTACCTGGACGCGTCGAGTTCAGTGTCGAACTGCGCCGCTACGTGCTCGCGAATCGTCCCGCGGTAATCGCCGTCGAGATGCCCGGCATGCTGAAAGACGCCTACCTCGTCGCAATCGACCGGCTGCCGGAAATATCGGCACTGATGTTCCCGGACGAATTCGATGAGGAACGCGCGGTCTGGGTGCCCGTGGAACCCGCGGATCCGTTCACGGAAGCCGTACGCACTGCGCGCGAGATCGAAGCGGATGTGGTGTTCATCGAGCCGGACCTCGGGGAGCGTCCGCACTTATTCGATACTTACCCCGATACCTACTCGGTCTGGCGCAACGGCGTAAACGCCTACATCGATGCGTATCGTGTGTTTCCGCAGCCGCGTTCCGAAGAGATTTCCACCCATGCGGCCGGAATGGCCTGGAAGTTACAGGGAACGGATCCTCTGGCGGAAGTGGTTGTGGTGGTTTCTCTGAATATTCTCGACCCCCTGCTCGATGCCATGGAGGTGCCGCAGGACCCGCCGGGCGGTCATCGCAACCCGGAGCAGGTGCGAGTGCTGAACCTGCATCCCGATTGTCTCGCCGAAGTGCTGGTGGAGTACCCGTATCTTCAGGACCGCTACGAATTCTTCCGGATCGACCTCTCAACACCGCGGCGCGTCGACCGCCCCTACGTGCAATACGATCTGCTCCGCGATGCCGAATCGAAGTACCGCGAGAATACCGGGGACAAGCTGGAATATTGGCATCGCCGGCTGCTCGCGCGATACTCGCGAAACCTGGCGTGCATTTCCGGGCAGTTGATTCCGAATGCGTTTGACTTGGCCATCGCCGCACGATCCGTCGTTGACGATAACTTCGGCTGGGAAGTGTGGCAGATGGCCAACCGCTACCCCGCGCAACAGGCGGTCAGTGAATTTGAAACGGTGAATCTCTCCGCTGAAGAAATCTGGATCAACACGAAGCGGATGAAGATACGCCGGCGCCTGCCACGCCCGAAACAGAGGCTGAAGTCCACCGGACTCAAGCCGCGCAAAAAAGAGAAAGTAGCCGGCGAGTGGGCCCGACAGACGAGCGGGAATGCCATCTGTTCCTATCCTCCTGAGGACCTGGTGATCGAGGGCTATGGCAGATTTCTGAAGCAGAAGGCGAAGTCCATCCTGTCCGAGGAACGCGAACGGGTCGAACCGTTCACGACATCCATTCTGGACGGGATCGACCTCCGCGAGACGATTCGCAACTGGCACAAGAAGCAGATCTACGTTCGCAAGGTGGAGAAGTTGGCGGACGATGTCGGTGCGGTGGTCGTGATCTTTGACGAAGACCGCGAAGACCGCTATACCTATCTGACCACGTGGCTCGGAGAGCACCAAAACGAGTCGGATATGGCATTCTATTCCACCGAGCCGTTCGATCACGTAGTCGGGCCCGGAATCGGCCGGGCCGAATATGGCGGTTTTCTGATGGTGCTTCCACCGCGCCGAATGTTGGATGTATGGACGGACCACGATTACGACTTTGCCGAATCGAAGCCGGAACGCTTGTTGCTTGCGGCGCTCGATTACTCGGTGCACCGGCACGTGGTGTATGTTGCCGCCAAGCCGCCGCGATCGGTTTTCCGATCGATTGCGGCGCACCTGAATCGCAAAATTATCTACGTGCCAGTGGGCCAGTTATCGCCCACGCAACTGAAGAAGGTGCGCGTAGTCCATGTTCTCGACGATTACAGTCGCCGGGATATTGCGAAAGATTACATTTGGTAGAAACCGCCGCGACGCCGTTGGGGTGGCTGGCCTCAACGGCGTGTTTAGCTTCGGATGGCCGCCGCAATCATCCGTTCCTTTCCCCTGGCGACGGAATGTTAGGCGTCGCGTGGATAAATGTCCGCGGCTAGACTATAGACTAAACCTGAATAACATAGAGACCTGGGATGAATTGGAAATGGCGGATGTTGGCAGTTCCCACGGCGTAGCCGAGTTCGCTCACGCTGATCCCGATCAGAAGATCCGCAAGAGGAATGCTGACGCCCCGCGCCTGACACTGACCGTCGATCTGGCCGGAACGGATTGCGATTGGCACTGTCATCGGCTGAACCGGACACCGGTGAGTAGGTCGTCGAGGAAATGCTGGCGCCATTCGGGCGCTCCGTGTTATCCGCTCGCACGATTCCGTGCGTGAGTTCGAGCACGGTCACGACTGAGATTGCGATTCCTTCGTCGCCGGTTTTCAACGCTATGTCTTCGCGGAGTTGGCGGGCGGTTCTGCCAGCACGTTCTGCGGCAACAGCGGCGGTCGAGTCAAGGATCAGTCCCAAGCGGGCGGCTCCCACGGCTCCCGGTGCGAGGCAATGGCCGCTTCGACATCTTTCGCGAAGTCAGGGTCGATGGTCGCCGTGGAGTCGGTCGGCATCAGCAAAATGCACTCGGAGATCTTGCGGCGCACCCGCTCAAGGAGCCCGGATCACTGCCACGGGTTGTGCGTCACGCTCGATGCTGACCTCGACTCCGGTCTCGATCCGCTTCAAGATCGCGCGCACGTCCCTGGCGAAGTCGGCTTCGTTGATCCGTAGCGGCTCCGTGTCTGGATGATACGGTGTCTTCCTCCTCGCTGTCCGCTGTCGCTGCCTCTTGCACAAGACATGAAGGATCCTGTCTGGCACCTTTCCGGTGCCCCCGGAGAATTACTTGGCGCCGAAGAAATCGAGGCCGATCTGCACTCTCATGAAACGGCCCCTACAAATCGATCCGCAAAGCGTACGCAAACTTACCGGTCTGCTGCGCGGGCATGTTTACGACAAGCCCCTTGGCGGTGGCCTTCCATTTGAGCTTCCCGTCATAACCGAGCAGCCGTACCGACCGCACTTTCTGATTCCCCAGATTCGCGGCGCTCATCGACTTCACCGTCATCGTCGAGCCCGGCCAAGCCAGCGCGATCGCATACACGGAACTCCCTTTTGAGGTGAAACGGATGTCCTCCCCGGTGAACGGCTTCTGCTTGCGATCGGTAAACCCGCCCTTCAGAACCTCGGTCGGGCCCTCGCCAAAAACTTTCCACGGGCGCGTTCCGTAGATCGCTTCTCCGTTCGTCTTCAGCCAGTCCCCCATCTCGAGGAGGATGCCGCGCGCCTGTTCGGGAATCGTCCCGTCCGACTTCGGCCCAACATTCAACAGCAGAACCCCGTTCTTACTGACAATGTCGATCAGGTCGTCGATCAGCGAATCGGGTGTGCGGAATTCGTCGTTGTCGATGTACCCCCAGGATTTCAAACTGATCGAGGTATCGGTCTGCCATACCTCCTTGCGCATCGCGTCGAGTTTCCCACGTTCGATATCGAGTACCGCCGCTTTGTCCGGGTAGGATTTGTTCTTGTAATTCAGAACGACACCGCCGTTGTTCCAATCGGTGCCACGGTTGTAGTAGAACGCCGCGAAGCGCTGGCGGTAGGGTTCCATCGCCGGCTGCTCGATCCACCAGTCGAACCAGATCAGGTCGGGATGATATTTGTCTACGATTTCGCTCGTACGCGCCAGCCAGTCGTTCATCCATGCTTCGGTAGGCGTATTCTCTGTCTTCCCATCCGCGGCCTTCTGCGGCTGTGCCGGACCGTAGAAGTCGAAGTACGCAGGATCGCGCACATCCGAATCGAACTCCATTCCTTCGTGCATGAACCAGAAGTGCTCGATCCGATGCGACGACGCCCCGAAGCGCAATCCGGCCTTCCGCACCTCCTTGGCCAAATCGCCTACGACATCGCGCTTGGGGCCCATCTGTGCGGCACACCATTTACTGAAACTCGAGTCGTACATCGCGAATCCGTCGTGATGCTCCGCGACAGGCACCACAAACTTCGCTCCCGCTTTTTGGAAAAGCCCGGCCCAATCGGCCGGATCGTACTTCTCCGCCTTGAACATCGGAATGAAGTCCTTGTAGCCGAACTTCGATTGCGGTCCATAGGTCTCGACATGATGCTTGAATACCGGGCTATCTTGCAGGTACATGTTGCGCGGATACCACTCGTTGCTAAACGCCGGAACCGAGTAGACGCCCCAGTGCAGAAAGATGCCGAACTTCGCATCTTTGTACCAATCGGGCACCTGGTAGTTCTCGAGCGACGGCCAGTTGTTCTTGAACGGTCCTTTGGCGACTTCTTGGTCGACGCGTTCGAGCGCGGCGCGCACCTTCTCCTGGGGCGAGTCCTGGGCGAAGGCCGCGAAACAAACGAGGAGAATCAGAGAGGATCGCATGCCGCTTGACACATTATGCGTTCGGGTGATGTGCTGTCAAGCTCCCGTGGGTGCGCGCCGCGCCGGGCGGGACTCCTATCGCGATGCCCGCGCGACTCTGGCCAGCGCGTTCACCGCTTTCCGGTACGGCAGATGTTCAAGACGATCGAAGGGAAGCCATTCGCCATCCCGCCAACTCGAGTAGTACCAGCGTGCAAGCAATGCGATGTGTTCCTGTCGCTCGGTCGCGTTCACGCGCGGTTCGCGAACGGAAGCGGCGATCTCCCGCAGCCGTTGATCGATGGACACAATGCGGCTGCCCGGAGCGGCCAGTGGGAAATCGATGGGATCGGCCCACCTCCCGCCGATCACGAACCAGAGCGTCACCGACTCCGGTTGGCTGGATGGCGTTACACACAGTCCTGAAAGGTGCTCCACCTCGGCTACAAGTTCATCCCGCAGTCTGAGAATCGCCTCAATCCGCTCGAATCGCTTATGCTGCCGGGCAGCCTCTTCGAAATCCAACTCGGCGCTCGAACGGTCGCGCGCCACCGCCACCGAGTCGAGCAGTGATGCGCCCCCGCTCGTCAGAAACCTCTCGACGCGCACCACCTCGCTTGCGTACTCTTCCTCGGTCACCGCCTCCTGGCAGGGGCGCAGGCACATGTTCATCTCGCCATACATGCAGCCGGGGTGGTCGGGAGTCGGTTCGAGGTTCTCCTCGCAGCGCCGGATCTGGAACAGGTCGAGTGCCTGCGATTCGAAGGCTTCGGCTGAGGCCCGGGTCCGGAAGGGACCATAGAACAACCCGCGACCGGAGGGTCGTGTGGTCACATGCGTTCGCGGGAAACGATTCGCCAGCGTGAGTTTGACGAAAGCCGGCATGCGGAGCTTGGCGATTTTCAAATACGAGTCCGGGTAGTGCTCCCGCGCAAGTGAATACAGAAGAACTCCAGATTCCAGGCGAGAACCGCATACCCAGTAGTCGATGCGACGCGCGACCCCGCGAAGATTCAGAAGGCGGGAGGGCCGGTCCGACGTGCCGAACAAGCGCGACAGCCGCCGCCGCAGCAGTGCGGTTCGTGCAAGGTACGGGGCGCCTTCATCCGCCCACACCAGGAACACTCCGGGAGCATGCGGTATCTGCGGAATCGATTCCGGTGAGCATTCGTGCGTGCGTGCGGAAAAGTACTCCGCGCCGATCATAGGAGAGCCTGTAGAAAAGCGTCCGGCGCAACCGGCGGAACGGGCGCGATGCCCAGGTTCTCCCGCACGTGTTCGGCGCGGGACATCCCGGCCAGAGCCACCGCAACGCCCGGAGCGGACCGCGCAAACTGAAGCGCGCGTTGCGCGTCGGTCTCGAGCCCCGGCATCACCTTTGCAACCTCGTCCGGCAGACCGCGCGCGAGTCGCGACTGCAGAAGAGAGGCGCTGCAGATGACAGTGATGCCGAGATCCGCCGCAATCTCGAGCACGGTGCGCCCGTCCTCCAAGGGCGTTGAAATGGCTTCTTGCATGGCCAGATTGAAGGGCAACTGAATGAACCGGAAGTGATGGGCGTCACCGCCAACCTGACGCGCGAGTTCATGCATTCCCAGCAGCGACAACGCCTGCGGTCCGGAACCCGTTCGGAATCCGTCCCAGGTCGCCGCCCCGTAAAAACAAATTTCGCCGGTTACGGCCAGGCCCTCGAGCAGTTCGAACCCGCGCCGTACCCGGGCGTAGAACGTGTCGGGATCAATGTACTTGAGTTGAGTTTCCGGATTGTGGAGGTAGAACAGGTCGATGGTCTCGACGCCGAGGTTGCGCCGGCTTCGAGCGATCTGGTCGCTGAGAAATGCGGGGGCGAGAGAGTGCATTCCTCCAACAACATCATCGGCTCGCAAAACACCCGCCGGCAAGGCACCCGGGACGAGATACCCCGCTTTGGTCGAGAGAACCACGCGTTCCCGCGAACCGCCGTCTTCGTGGACCCATGCAGCCAGAGCCTCGCCCGCGGCGGTTTCGCTACGCTGGTGCCGGTAGTTCAACGAGGTGTCGATTAGGTTGATACCCGACGACAACGCCCGGTGAATCGCTTGCTTGTAAGCGGCGTCGGTGGCATCGTCGAGCGGGCCGAGATAGGTGCCGATGCCGAGGCTCGAAACCGTCAACTGTTGCGCGAGACGAAAAAATCCCGCTGCCTTGTAGATTGGAAATGTGCTCGCATAGTCGCGCGTCGCCGCTGGTGTTGCATGCCCGGAAAACATCTTTCCCGATTGTAGCCATCGCAAGAATCCCGGCGCCGCTTCGGATACCGTATAGGGTGATGAGATTTCTCCTATCACTGTTGTTGGCCGCCATGGCGATGAACGCCGCCGAGTTGGTGTTTCCCGGCAACGAAGGTGCTGGCCGCGGAAAGCACGTAGTGCTGGTGGCCGCGGATGACGAGTACCGCTCCGAGGAAGCACTGCCGCAACTTGCGAAGATCCTTGCCAAGCGTCATGGATTCCACTGCACAGTGCTCTTTGCGATCGACCCTGCCGACGGCACCATCAAACCGGATCGCGTGGACAACATCCCGGGTCTCGAGGCTCTCGATTCCGCGGATCTGCTGGTATTGTTTGCGCGGTTCCGCGACTTGCCCGACGCACAGATGAAGCATTTCGTCGACTATATCGAATCGGGCAAACCGATCGTCGCTATGCGCACCGCCACGCATTCCTTCGATCTCAAAACCAGCCCCACCTATCACCGCTACAGTTGGAACAACAAAGACACCGACGGTGGCTTTGGACGAATGGTCCTTGGTGAAACGTGGATCGCGCATCACGGCAAGCACGGGTTCGAGAGCACGGGAGGCGTTATCGCGCCCGGCGAAGAGAATCATCCGATCCTGCGCGGAATCGGCGCGGGTGACATATGGGGCCCGACCGATGTCTATCGCCTGCGCTTACCGCTCCCCGGAGACAGCCGGACGCTTGTATTGGGCCAAGTGCTGACGGGAATGAAGCCGGACGACCCACCGGTTGAAGGGGACAAGAACTCGCCGATGATGCCGGTGGCGTGGACACGCTCGTACCACGGCGGCCGGATCTTCGTCACGACTATGGGCGCGGCTGAGGATCTGGAAAGTGAGGGCGTACGGCGGATGCTGGTCAATGCCTGCTATTGGGCTTTGGGTATGGAAAACCGCATCCCGAAAAAGAGCGATGTAAGACTCGTCGGCGACTATCACCCGACGCACTTCGGCTTCGGAAAGTACGTCAAAGGGCGACGGCCGGAAGATTACAGATAACGAGTCAGCTGCTCCCTGTGCCAACCTGATACAGGAAGGAATCGCTTCAGGTCAACGTGAGTGCCCGTGCGACAGCGGCGCGACGAATGCGAAAGACGCGCGCCAGAAAGCAGCGGATGTCCATCGAAGTACCTCTCGGACTATTCGCTATCACGATCCTGTGCATGGTGGGATGGTGGGCCCACGAGGAGTATACGGTGAGTTTTCAATCGCCGGTGCGGCTGCACTTCCAGCCGCCGATCCTCATCGCCAGGAGAGTCTTGACCGGCGGCGCGGCAGAGGCGCAGTACGATCAGTTCGGAAAGCGCCTTTCGGCGTGGCAGCAATACGCCTGCGGGTTATTCGGCCCCGATTGCCGGCTTGCGCTCGCCATCCAACGCGCCGAGAATCCTGAAGGCAAGTGCGAAATCTATCACTACAACACCGACGGGACGCTGGATTGGGGCTATTTCCAGATCAACACCGTCCACCTGCAACGGCCGGGGTTACGCCTTCGCGACCTGCTCGATTGCAAAGCGAATGTCGATTTTGCGTATCAGCTCTATAGGGAAAAGGGAGGCTTCACGCCCTGGAGCACGTTCAAGAACGGGCGATACCTTCAGTTCTTGCGCCGTTGAATCGCAGGCGCCGCGGTGTCACACGCCCGCCCCGCGCCCGCCATATTAACCCGGGCTACTGATGTTGTTTGATCCGGCTCGTCCCATCCGGCAATTTCTCCCGGAACGATTCGTGGCAGGTCCGGCAGGTGCCGGATAGCGTCTTGAACGCGGCCTCCGCATTCGCCGCGTCCCCACCATTCGCCGCGCTCGCGAGAGCGACTGCCGCCGCCTTACCCTGTTCGGCGATCTTCACCGCGTCAGGCTCATCGCGCTGCCGCCAAAACCCGATCATTTCCTCGTACACACCGCCCAACTCCTCGGCGGCGCGCACAGCCTTGGGACCGGTCTTCTGTTCCATAGTACGTAGCACTCCGGAGGCCCGCTCGGTGTGCTTCATCCACATGACGAACTCCGGATACACCTCGGCGATCAATGCGCCCCCGGCAACTAACAACAACGGAACCACGACTCGTATGAGTTTCATGCGCGGTTATCAGTGTATCCGATCTGCGGAGCCGCCTCGAACGGTCATCCCAACTTCTCGGGGATCTCGTCCATGGTCCCCATCCACTTCAATTCGCGCTCGATATCGCGGTGGAGGCGATACTCGCGCCGGATGGAGGCGATCTTCTCGCCTCGTATGTCGATCTTTGAAAGATCGTACTGCCCGAGTCCGGCCTGTGAACAGAACTGAAGATAGCCGATCCAATCGGGATTCACTCCCATGGCTTCGACACCGACGCGGTCCGCCGCGACGTAATCGGCGGATGCGATGGCGACGTGCGACGGCACGGGCGTACCGGATGAAGGGCCGTTTCCTTCCATGCCTTCAAACCCGTCGATCACCGTCGCACCCCAGAACGGCGCCAGTTTCTGCGCAGTCATCATGATGCCGACATGCGTTTGCCGCACGCCGCCGTGATACTTGCGTTTGTCGTTCCAGCGCGGAGTCTCCTTGGGAGCGCTTCGCAGCGGCGCGCCGAGGGCCATGTTCTTGATGGACAGGGTGGCGATCACCACGTTGTGCGTTTTCAACTTGGGCGCGCAGATAACGAACGCCTCCGGATCGAGCAACCGCGCCGCCAGGCGTACCGCCGTCGGGTGCATATTTGCGTCCAACACCTGAACCAACTCGTATTTGCCTTCCTGATTCAAGTCGAGCAGACTCACCTTTTGTGAGCGGCGCTCGCTGGCAACGGCCGGGTATTTGAAGTTATCGTAACCTTCGAAAGTATTACCCGCTGACGATTCCGCGATGACTACCGGGCCTTTGAAACGCGGACCGAGATAGTCCAGAATTCCGTGTAATGCATCGGCATGGGTGGCGGCCAGCGGATTTACTGTCGAGACCAGGTTCGGCTTAATGACCACGTATTTCTTTGTCTTAAGCACGGGGCGTATCTGGTCGTCGATGGCTTCGAGGGCCGCGCTGACGTTCTTGCGCCGCTCCTCACCGTGAATCAGTGACACGGTGGACCGCCGTGGATAGGCAAATGACGCTTCCGGAGCTTGTGCGCGCGCTCCACCAGCCTGGGCTCCAAAGCCCCGCCACGAGAGTGCACCGGCTCCAATTGTCATCCCCAGCAAATTGCGTCGGGAAAAAGGATGATTCATAATGCGCCTCTGATATAAAATCGAGTAGCAGGTCTAATTATACGTTATCCGTTGAAGGAAGCCGCTCATGACATCATCTTCGCGTCGAAACTTTTTAGCAGCCGGGCTTGCCATGCCGGCCGCGGCACTCGCTAACACCGCCGGATCGCCGTCGCCCGCGGCTCCTCCTCCCCAGGGCTCCGTGCGTGACACGCCCAAGTTCACTTACCGGTCCCTCGGAAAGACGGGGCTAAAACCCACCGCGGTCGGGTTTGGATGCATGATCACTTCGGACCAAAGCGTCATTGAGCGGGCAGCCGATATCGGCGTCACGTACTTCGATACCGCTAGAGGCTACCAGGGCGGCAACAACGAACGGATGGTCGGAGCGGCTTTGAAATCGAAACGGAAATCGCTGGTGCTTTCCAGCAAATCGCATGCCGCGACTAGGGAAGCTGCACTGGCGGACCTCGACAAGAGCCTGAGCGAACTCGGCACCGACTTTCTCGATGTTTGGTATCTGCACGCTAAGTCCAAAGGCAGCGAACTCACCGACGACCTGATTGAAGCCCAACAGATCGCGAAACAGCAGGGGAAGATCCGCTTTGCCGGCTTCAGTACGCATAGCGGCCACTCCGATGTCATTCCCGCCGGCATTGCCAAGAAACATTTCGATGTGATTCTGACTTCGTACAACTTCACCATGGATCCGTCCATGGAAGGGCTGATCCAATCCGTGAAGGACGCCGGCATCGGAATCGTCGCGATGAAGGTGATGTCGGGCGGCTTCCGCCAGATTAAGCCGGGCAATCCGAAGTACCCGATCTTCCAGCGCGACGGCGCCATGCTCTCGATGCTGAAATGGGTACTGAAGAACAAGAACGTCGACACCACCATCCCGAGCATCACCGATCTCGATCAACTCGAACAGAACCTGAAGGCGATGGGCGAACCTTTCGCGGGCACCGACGACAAATTGCTCGCTGCGCACCTCGAGCACATTCGTCCGCTGTACTGCAGCATGTGTGGCACCTGCGACGGTGTCTGTGCGAAGGGTCTGCCGGTATCCGACATGATCCGCTACGTTTCCTATGCCGAAGGGTACGGGCAGTTCGCCATGGCACGCGAGCAGTTTCTGCAAATTTCGGAGCACCTGCAGAACGTGCGCTGTTCGGATTGCGACCACTGCACGATACAATGCCCGAACGGAGTCCGCGTGTCCGAACGCGTGGCCCGCGCACAGGAGTTGTTCGCGTGAAGATTCACTGGTTCGCAGCCGCGGCACTGCCCGTGTTGATGTTTGGCCAGGATCAGATGCCGCGGTGCGATCTGGTTCCCGGTTGGACCCAGGCGGGCGCGTTCCGCACCTACGCCGCCGACAACCTGTACGACTACATGGACGGCAACTCGGAAGGCTACCTCATATACGGCTTCCAACAGATGAACGGCGTCACCTGCAAGAAAGGCGACGTCTCCTTTGTGGTCGACATGTCCGACATGCCTGACCCCGAATCTGCGTGGGGACTGTATGCATCGAACCGCGACCCGCGCCTGCCCGCCGAGTCACTCGGTATGGGCGGCCAGGTGGTGCCGCAGCGCGGCGTGTTCTCGAAGGGGAGCCGCTTTGTCGAAATCTCCGCGAGTCCCAGCAACATTGACCATTCAGCGGCGATACGTACGTTCCTGAAGGCCATCGAAGCGAAACTCGACGGTTGTTCGGACCCGCCGGCGCCGCTCGGATGGTTTCCCACAGAAGGGCTCGATGCTGCCTCACTTCGCCTGGTTCCGCAGAGCGTACTCGGGTTGAGCATCCTGAAGCGCGGCTACCTGGCCAAGTACGATTATGCGCGGGCGTTCGTGGTTCAGAACGCGAGTCCGGAGGCTGCGACGCAAGTGATGGCGAAGCTGCAGCAGCGCTTCGGTGACACGCAAACCGTCGCGGTGGGTGACAATGCCTTTCAGGCAAACGATAAATACCTCGGCCGACTACTGTTTCTGCGCAAGGGTCCGTACGTTGCCGGCTTCGCGAACTTGAAGGATGGGTTCGATGCAATGCCCGCGGCCAAAGCGCTCGCGGGTAAAATCCCGTAGTAGTTGTCATCCTGTGTTCGTAGTCTGCGCCCGGTTATAATCGTCGCAGCCACACAGGATACCGCCTTGATTCGCTGTACTACTTGCGGGAAAGATGCGCCGGATGCGTCCGCCGCGTGTCCCAGTTGCGGAGCCTCCTTCGCGATTGCGCTCACCGATGAGACGGTCCGGCTCGAAACTGTAGTGCTGGCGGCGGGCGCACCGCACTCTGCCCCTCCGGCATCCCATGGCCCGTCCGCGTCATCCGTCTCCCGCCTGAGCGTCACCTCGACGCCGGACGAGGGCCGATTTCTTCCCGGAACACTGATCGTCGGCAGATATCGAATCATCGGACTTCTCGGACGCGGAGGGATGGGCGAGGTGTATCGCGCCACCGACCTCACGCTGGCGCAATCCGTCGCCCTGAAGTTCCTACCGGAAACGGCGGCGGTGAACGAACGATTGCTGGAGCGGTTCCACGACGAGGTCCGGATCGCGCGGCAGGTTTCACACCCGAACGTCTGCCGCGTTTACGATATTGGACAGTCCGATGGCGTTCCGTTCATCTCGATGGAGTATGTCGATGGGGAGGATCTGGCCTCGCTTCTCCAGCGCATCGGCAGACTGCCGTCGGACAAGGCGCTCGAGATCGCCCGAAAGATCTGCGCGGGCATCGCGGCCGCTCACGAGCGAGGCATCATCCATCGCGACCTCAAGCCGCACAACGTGATGTTGAACCGGCGGGGCGAAGTAGTGGTGATGGACTTCGGCCTCGCGGCGATCGCCGACGAATTGCGCGGCGCGGAAGTACGCAGCGGCACTCCGGCTTACATGTCGCCGGAACAGTTACGCGGCGATTCCGTTACGGCGAAGAGCGACATCTATGCATTAGGCCTGATCATCTATGAGTTGTTCACTGGCCGGCGGCCGTTCGAAGCGGATTCGGCGGCGCAGTTGATGGAGATGCAGGAATCCGACCGGCCCGCAAGCCTCACCAGCGTCGTAGCCGACGCGGACCCGGGAATCGAAAGGGTGGTGCTCCGGTGTCTCCACCCTGACCCTGCGCAACGTCCCCCGACGGCCCTCGCAATAGCTGCGGCGCTACCGGGCGGCGACCCCCTGGCTGCGGCGCTGGCGGCCGGAGAAACGCCGAGTCCCGAACTGGTCGCTGCGTCCGGCGAGCGTGAAGGATTCGCATTCCGCTATGCCCTTCCGTGCCTCATATTCGTCTTGCTCGGGATCGCGACTTTCCCCTTCGTCATGCAGCGGACCTCCATGCTGGCCGCGGCGCCGATGGAGTTGGCACCGGTTGTCGTCGCAGAGAAAGCCCGCGAGATCGCTATCGAATTCGGATATCCCGCAAAGCCCACCGACGACACACACTGGTTAGACTTTAATTCGGATCTCGTCTCGTACTTCCGGAAGCAGCCGGGAAAGAAGAACTGGGGCCAGATTCTGACCGCGGTGCCGCCTTACGAGCTGCGTTACCGGCAAAGTCCCCGGTACCTGGAATCGCCGCCCGACGGGAGTATCACTCTGGATCGTCCACCGCTGAACACACCGGGGATGGTGAACATCGGGATGGACACCAGCGGCAGGTTGCGCGGGTTCGAAGCTGTCGCGCCGCGCGAAGACTCCGACGCCGCGGTGGCACCGCCGCTCGACGTCGCTCTTCTTTTTCGAAGGGCGGGTCTCGATGTCGCGCAGTTTCAGGAAACCGCTCCGGGCTACGCCCCTCCGCTTGCGTTCGACGCACGCCGTGCGTGGAATGGGCCCTGGCCGGGTCTCGCCGGCACGAAGGTTACGGTGGAGGTCGCTACCTGGCACGGCCGTCTGACCACCTTTTTCATTCGCTTTCCGTGGACTGAACTGCCGAAGGGAGCCGAACCGCCGGCCAGTCTGGCGAGCCACGCCATCAGCGTATTCGAGATTGTCTCGCTGGGCACCGCGCTGTTCTGTATCATCTACTTCGCCCGCAAGAACCTAAAGCGCGGGCGCGGTGACCGGCAGGGTGCGTTTCGACTTTCCGGCGTGTGGCTGCTGCTATTCGCCTTTCAATGGATCTGCCGCAGGCACATGATGCCACGGACCAGCCTGATCGGATACGCGTTCGAAGATCTCAGCGTCGGCTTCGCGGTTGCCGCCGTCATGTGGCTCCTGTATCTGGCGCTCGAGCCGATGGTGCGCGCGCGCTGGCCGCATTCGTTGATCACCTGGAATCGCATGCTCGCCGGCAAGTTCGCCGATCCGAGAGTCGGGTCGCATATTCTGATCGGAATGGCGATCGCCACTGTGCTTCAGATCCTCTTCATCTGGCGGCTCTACTGGACCGTTCTCGGCGGCGGGCCGCCGGACTCGCCGGACCTGGCCGCGCTCTCGGGTGTTCGACCGTTTCTTGCTCAGGTAGCCCGGCTGTTCCTCGGAGCGATTCAAACCGGCCTAATCATCTATTTCCTTCTGTGCGGAGTCCGGCAGATCGTCCGCCGGGATTGGGCGGCAGCGCTCGTTTCGGGAGTCCTACTCACCGTCCAGCAGGGCCTGCTCAATTCGTCGAACCTGGCCCTGGACTTGACGCTGTACATCATCGTGTTCGCGGCATTCTCGCTGATCCTGCTCCGCATGGGGCTCGTGCCGGCGATCTTCGGGATCATACTTCTGAACGCGCTCGGCGGCGCGCCGGTTGGCGCCGATGCGGGCGCCTGGTACATGCCCGTTTCCGTGATGATATTCCTGGCGCTCGCTTCCCTGGCGATCTACGCGTTCTGGCGATCTCAAACGCGGATTGCCGGTGAGAGCGCCGTCTACGGCGTTGCCGCGCGGACCCACCGCTCGAGTTCCCGTTGACCGGCCGACCGCGAGCGAACCCTCAGACGCCCGGTCTGGTCCAAGACCCGCAACGCCGGCCTCGTCTCGACACCGAAGCGTTCGAAAGAAGTCCTGCGCGGGTCGAGAAGAATGGTGTAGTTCAGCCGGTGCTCGGACGCAAACGCGCGCACCACTTCCGCCGGCTCGTCTGTGATGGCTGCGAAGATTACGTTCTCAGGCTGCGCGGCTCGGAATTTTTGAAACTCTGGCACCTCCGCAACGCAGGGACCGCACCAGGTTGCCCACAAACTCAGGACGACAATGTGGCCGCGATACGACTCCAGCTTCACTGGACGTCCAGCGAGGTCGGTAAACTCGAGCGTCAGATCGGTTCGCACGAGTTCCGCCAAATCGTGCAGCGCCTCCCGAGCGCGCACCGAAGCATTGTCGCCGCCCTTGACGATGTCGTGACGACGACGTAGCTCGGCAAACCATGAATAATCCTCGGGGCTTTCCGCAGCATGCTCCAACGCGGAGAGGAAGAGCTCCGCTTCCCGCTCAACATTCTGCCTGCCGGCGTTCGTCTCCAGTGCTTTCTCCAACCCGGCGCGCTTTGACATTAATGGCTGTGGGCGCGGAGTGGTCTGCGCCTGCTGGAGCCGCTCCGCGCGTTCGCGGAATGCTTTCGATTTCGCGGGATTCGCAGTGACAAGAAGATCGGCGGCCCGCAGCAGCGTATCGATTCGAGGCCAAGGACTCTCCCGTGACGAGAGCGATTCCAGGCGCCGCACGGCATCCGCGATTTCGTCATCGACGATTGTGGCCGCGGGAGCAATGACGGTGAGGACGAGGGCGAGCGAAAGAAACCGGACCGGCACTCTTTCGATGGTACTGTGCGGATCGACTGCGGACCAAAAAAAAACCGGGACGGCTCGGAGGTTACCGTCCCGGGGGTAAAAGGAGACCCAAGTGGAGAATACTACAGCCGCCGGGGTTCCGGTTGCACGTAGCTCGAAAGCACCTTCATGTAGTTGGCGCGTTCGAATACTCCTGCGTTCGTCACGTGCTTGACACTCATCGAACCTTGCATCTGCTCTATCGACTCATACTCGTGCTCTTCCATCCATTCCTTCAGGTCCTGCAGGATCTGCGCCGCGTAGTCGATACCGTAGCGCAGCAGGCACGAAGTCGACATCGCCACTTTGGCGCCGGCCATCATCGACTTCAAAAGTCCGTACACGGTGTGAACGCCGCCCGTGATGGCCATGTCGGCCCTGAGGTGTCCGCACAACAGAGCCACCCAATGCAGCCGCAGCAACAGCGTGTTCGAGTCGCTCAGGAACAGGTTCGGCTTCACCTCCAGCGACTCCAGGTCGAAGTCCGGCTGGTAGAAACGGTTGAACATCACCAATCCGTCCACACCCGTTTGATCCAGCCTGCGGCAGAAGTTCGGGATCGAACTGAAGTACGGTCCGAATTTCACAGCCACGGGAATCCGCACGTTCGCCATCACGTGCCGGACCAGGTCGACGTAGTTCTGCTCTACCTTTTCGCCCGGCAGTTCCGGATCGGTCGGAAGCAGGTAAACGTTCAACTCCAGTCCGTCCGCGCCGGCTTCCTGCATAAGGCGCGCGTACCGCACCCAACCGCCCGCCGACACACCATTGAGGCTGGCGATAATCGGAATCCGCACGACCTCTTTGGCCTTCCGGATGTGCTCCAGGTAGCCGTCCGGACCGATATTGTACCGGCTCATGTCGGGGAAGTAATTCAGCGACTCGGCGTAGCTCTCGGTCTGGCGGCTCAGGAACCGGTCCAGTTCAAGACTCTCCGCATTGATCTGCTCTTCGAATAACGAGTGGAGCACGACAGCGGAGATGCCGGCATCTTCGAACTTCTTAATGTTGCCGATGTCTTTCGCCAGAGGACTGGACGACGCCACCAGCGGATTCTTCAACTTCAATCCGAGGTAAGTTGTCGATGTGTCGATCATGCGTGGACCTCTTTCTGCGGCTTCGCAGCTTCAACGCTTTCGCCGTTGTGACCGTTCACGGTCATCAGCGCCAGCTGTTCATAAAACTTCCAGCGATCATTCACGTCCTGCTGAGCTTCGGTAAGCAGCTTCTTCGCCGTTTCGGGATCGCTGTGCACCAGCATGGAGTAGCGCGTTTCGTTGTAGATGTATTTGTCGAGGCTGATCGACGGTCCCTTGGAGTCGAGCTTGAACGGGTTCTTGCCCTCTGCCGCCAGTGCCGGATTGTAGCGCCATAGCGGCCAGTATCCGGTGTTCACCGCGAGCTTCTGCTGGTCGAGGCCGTACACCAGGTCGTAGCCATGCGCAATGCAATGACTGTAGGCGATGATGAGCGACGGTCCATCCCACGCCTCCGCCTCGAGGAACGCCTTGATGGTCTGGGTGTCGTTCGAGCCCATTGCGATATGCGCCACATACACGTTCCCGTACATCATGGCCATCGCGCCCAGGTCCTTCTTGCCCGAAGGCTTTCCGCCCGCCGCGAACTTCGCGACAGCGCCGCGCGGAGTGGCCTTCGACATCTGCCCGCCCGTGTTCGAATAGACTTCGGTATCGAGTACGAGGACGTTCACGTTCCTGCCTGAAGACAACACGTGGTCCAATCCGCCGTAACCGATGTCGTAGGCCCAACCGTCGCCGCCGACAATCCAGACGCTCTTCTTAACCAGCGAGTCCGCGATCGCCAACAGGTTCTTCGCCTCGACGGAATCCATCGCCTGCAGTTTGTTCTTCAACGCGGCGACACGGGTCCTCTGCTCGGTGATGGCCGCTTCCGACTTTTGATCGGCTTCGAGCAGCCCGGCAGCGAGCTCAGGCCCGATCTCCATCTTCAACTTCTCCACCAGCTCGCGCGCGAACTGATTCTGAAGGTCAATCGACAGCCGCATTCCAAGTCCGAACTCTGCGTTATCTTCAAACAGCGAGTTCGACCAGGACGGCCCGCGTCCATCGGGGTTCGTGCAATACGGCGTAGTGGGAAGGTTGCCGCCATAAATCGACGAACACCCGGTCGCGTTGCCAATCATTGCGCGGTCGCCGAACAGGCGTGTCATCAAACTGAGGTATGGGGTTTCGCCGCAACCCGCGCAGGCGCCCGAGAACTCGAACAGCGGTTGCAGAAGCTGGTTCTCTTTCACCTGGGCAACGGCGATCTTCGTACGATCGTAGTCCGGGATCTTCAGGAAGAAGTCCCAGTTGGCCCGCTCGGATTCGCGAATCGGAATCTGCGCGGCCATGTTCAAAGCCTTGCGCTTAACGTTGGTCTTGTCCTTCACCGGGCAAACCGCGACGCATAGGCCGCATCCCGTACAATCTTCAACCGCCGTCTGTAGCGTGTAGCTCTTGTCCTTCAGCTCTTTCCAGTGCGGATGAGCGCACTTGAAAGTGGGCGGCGCGTCGATAAGTACCCGGGGCTCGTAGATCTTGCTGCGAATGCAGGCGTGCGGGCAAACCATCACGCACTTGCCGCACTGTATGCACAGCTTCTCATCCCACACCGGCACGTCAAGCGCGACGTTCCGCTTCTCCCATTGCGCAGTTGCGGTGGGAAATGTTCCGTCTACCGGCATCGCGCTGACGGGCAGATTGTCGCCGTTTCCGGAAATGATCTCGCCCAGCACCCGCTGCACGAAATCCGGGGCTTTCGGTGAAATGATCGGGGGTAGTTCGTAGCCGGTGCTCGCTTCGGCCGGAACCGCGACTTCGTGGAGATGGCTGAGCGCCGCATCCACCGCGGCGAAGTTCTTCTGCACGACGATCTCGCCGCGCTTGCCGTACGTTTTCTGGATGGCCTTCTTGATCTTCTCGATCGCCTCCTCGCGGGGCAGCACTCCGCTGATCGCGAAGAAACAGGTCTGCATGATCGTGTTGATGCGCTGGCCCATTCCGGCTTCCTTCGCCACCGCGTATCCGTCGATCACGTAGAACTTCAACCGCTTGTCGATGATCTGCTGCTGCACCTTCCGCGGCAGCTTGTCCCAGACTTCTTCGGTCCCGTACGGGCTGTTCAGCAGGAAAACAGCACCCGGTGCCGCACCCTTCAGAACATCGAGTTTCTCGAGCAGCGTGAACTGGTGGCAGGCCACGAAGTTTGCGGCCGAAATCAGATAGCTCGACCGGATCGGTTTGGGGCCGAAACGAAGATGCGAGATCGTGTACGATCCGGACTTCTTCGAGTCGTACACGAAATAGCCTTGAGCATTGAAGTCCGTTTCCTCACCGATGATCTTGATCGAGTTCTTGTTGGCTCCGACCGTGCCGTCGGCGCCCAATCCGTAGAACAGGCAACGGGTTGTCGAATCGTCCTCGGTCAGGAAGGACTCGTCATAGGGGATGCTGGTGTGCGTGACATCGTCGACGATGCCGACGGTGAAGTGGTTCTTCGGCATGTCCTTATTGAGTTCTTCAAAAACTCCGCGGACCATCGCCGGCGTGAATTCCTTCGACGAGAGGCCGTAGCGGCCGCCCACAACGTCTACCCGTGGCGTGCGCCGCGATTCCTGCAGAGCGGCGAGAACATCGAGGTACAACGGTTCGCCGATTGCGCCCGGTTCCTTCGTTCGATCGAGCACCGCGATCTTTTGAGTGGTGGTGGGGAGAGCGTTGACGAAGTGTTCGATCGAGAAGGGGCGATACAGGCGGACTTTGATCATTCCGACCTTCTCGCCGCGGGCAACCATGTATTCAACTGCTTCCTGCGCTGCGTCGGCGCCCGAGCCCATCAGAATGAGGACCCGTTCCGCATCCGGCGCTCCTACGTAATCGAACAGGTTGTAAACCCGGCCGGTCAGGCGCGCAAACTTGTCCATCACGTTCTGGACGATCGTTGGGCATGCCAGGTAGAACGGATTGACCGTTTCGCGCGCCTGGAAATACACGTCCGGGTTTTGCGCGGTGCCCCGGAGGACAGGACGGTCGGGGCTGAGGGCACGCGCGCGATGTGCACGTACCAGATCGTCGTCGATCATGGCACGCATGTCTTCGATCGTGAGTTGTTCGACTTTCGCTACTTCGTGCGAAGTGCGAAATCCGTCGAAAAAGTGGATGAACGGGATTCGGGATTCGAGGGTCGCCGCCTGCGAGATCAACGCAAGGTCCATCACTTCCTGAACGGAATTGGACGAGAGTTCTGCGAATCCGGTGGCGCGTACGCCCATCGCGTCCTGGTGATCTCCGAAAATGGACAACGCGTGCGTAGCAATCGCGCGGGCCGCAACATGGATCACTGTCGGCGTCAATTCGCCGGCGATCTTATACATGTTCGGGATCATCAACAGGAGACCCTGGGAGGAGGTGAACGTCGTGCCCAGTGCGCCGGCCTGCAGCGCGCCGTGAAGAGCGCCGGCGGCGCCTCCTTCGCTCTGCATCTCGACGACGCTCGGGATCGTTCCCCAGATGTTGGGCTTGCGTTCGGACGACCACTGATCCGACCATTCGCCCATCGGCGAGGAGGGCGTGATCGGATAGATAGCGATTACTTCATTGACTTTGTGAGCGACATAAGCGGCCGCCTCATTCCCATCGATCGTTACTTTTGGCCTGGTCATTTGGTTATGAAGTCCGCTAACCGATGTGCACCTCTGGGGCCACGCCTGTGGGGAAACACAACACACGCGTTTTGAACCATTTAGGACTTTCGTGTCGGCTTTGGTGGGTGATGACCCACCATCGTGGAATGGTGAGATGGAGCCCCTGGGTCATATTTCGCACTGGCCCCAGGAAGTTCTTGGGTGATGAAAATCACGCAACAGCCGATGAGATGTATGAAGGTTGGAAATGCCGGCGATGTGATCACGCCGGATGCTCCGACTTAAGTTGATCGCCTTATGAGAGCTCAGTCGAAACGGCAGGTTGTTAAGGCCCCGCCCGAGAGGAAAATACGGGAATCCAACAATTGTTGTAGTGGAGCGAACTCTTTAGTCTTATAGATGGAGTGTGCTGATGTTGCGCGGTGTCATTGTTTGTGTTGACCAGGATCTCGCCACGCGGCTCGAGCGCGCACTGGCCGAACTGGGCCGGGTAGGGATTGTCCGCACCGTCGATCATTACCCCGACCCGGAGGAATTGGCCAAGCTGCTTCGGGCTGCGGCGCCGGAACTGTTGTTCCTGAGCACAGAGTCCATGGGACGGGCGGCCGAGCTCGTAAAAGGAATCGACGCGAATGCGCCGGGCGTGCAGGCCATCGCCGTCAGCCGCTCGTCGGACGCGGAGATCATCCTGGAATCGATGCGTGCGGGCCTGCGCGAGTTCATTGCGCTGCCCTTTCCCCAGCATCAGCTAGAAGCGGCAATCGCCCGGGCGCAGGAGCAGTTGCAGAAACGCCCGCCCTCCTTTCAGACCACCGATCTCATTTTTTCGTTCTTGCCTTCGAAGGCGGGCGTCGGGACATCGACCATCGCGCTGAACGTGGCCGTCGCACTCTCGCATTTGCAGGATACGTCCGTGATCTTGTCGGATTTCGACCTGAATTCCGGCATGATGCGGTTCATGCTCAAGTTGGATAGCGGCTATTGCGTCGCGGATGCAGCCGAACACGCGCTCGAGATGGACGAGGGGCTTTGGCCGCAACTGGTGACTTCGATCGGCCGCATGGATGTGCTGCATGCCGGAAAGCTCAACCCGGGTTTTCGGATTGAGCCTACCCAGATCCGGCACCTGATGGATTTCATGCGGCGAAACTATCGCGCTCTCTGCTTCGATCTTTCGGGGAACCTCGAGAAGTACTCGCTCGAGATCATGCACGAGTCGAAACGCATTTTTCTGGTGTGCACGCCGGAAATTCCGTCTTTGCATCTGGCCCGCGAGAAACACGCATTTCTCAAGTCGCTGGACCTGGAGGACCGCGTGAGCGTTCTGCTCAATCGCGTTTCGACCCGTCCCGTGATTACGCCGCAGCAGATCGAGCAGATCCTGGGACTACCGGTGCTAATGACGTTTCCGAACGACTACAACGGTGTCCACCGGGCGCTGACGGCCGGACACGCGATTGACTCAAACACGGAACTCGGCCGCGGCTTCACGCGCCTGGCTCAAACGCTCGCCGATAAGCGCCCAGCGCCGCCTGCCGCATCCACGAAGAAGCGATTTATCGAATATTTCTCGATCATGCCGAGCCGGGCGTCCTAGAGGATCGTGCCGCATCGCAGTGGACTGCACAAAGAACGGCAGCATATAATGAAGCAGTTCCCGCCGAAACCGGGCGCGTAGCTCAGTTGGTTAGAGCGCCTGCTTCACACGCAGGAGGTCACAGGTTCGAGTCCTGTCGCGCCCACCATTCGTTCAGACAAACATCTCACGACCGCGGAATCGCTCATCCTGCTTGATGCAGTATCATTGCTGGCGAATGTCGCGCCGCCCAATACTTCGGCAACGAATGGAGAGTCCCGATGATCGACACTGTAATCCCTCGAAAGCTTTTGACACTGCTCGCTTTGATCGCTCAATTAATCGTCCTTCGATCGACAGTTTCCGCCGAAGACAGGATGACGTGGTTCAAGAACGATAAGTTTGGCATGTTCGTGCACTGGGGGCCCTACTCGGCGCTTGCCGGTGAGTGGGAGGGGCGCAGGATTCAGCCGGGGGACGAGGCCGAATGGATCATGCAGCGATTCAATATCCCCGTAAAAGATTACCGTCAGATGGCCCGCGAGTTTAATCCCGTAAAGTTCGACCCGGCGAAGATTGCCGCGCTTGCGAAAGCCGCGGGAATGAAATACCTCGTGTTGACCGCCAAACATCACGACGGCTTCGCCATGTATCGCTCGAAAGTGAGCCGTTACAATATTGTCGATTGGACGCCGTTTGGCCGCGACGTGGTTAAGGAACTCGCGGAGGCCTGCCGCAAAGAGGGCATTCGGTTCTGCGTGTATTACTCACACCGGGAGGACTGGGAGCACCCGGACGGCTACGGCAATCATTGGGATTACGATCCCGCAAAAAAAGACTTCGAAAGATACCTGCACGAGAAGTCTTTGCCGCAGCTTCGGGAATTGTTGACCAACTACGGACCGCTCGGGCTGATTTGGTTCGATCGGGGCATCGACACCACCGAACAGGCGAATCGCTTTATCAATCTTGTACACGAACTCCAGCCCTCGTGCCTCATCAACGGCCGCATCGGAAACTACGACCACGAGTTGCTCGGGGACTATCAGAACATGAACGACAACGGCATGCCGACCGGCGGCCTCGACGAATACTGGGAGACTCCGCAAACACTGAATGGCACCTGGGGCTACAGCAAGTTTGACCAGCAATGGAAGACTCCGGCCAATGTCATCCAGCGCTTAGTCGAGATTGTCAGCAAGGGCGGCAACTACCTGTTGAACATCGGCCCTATGGGCAATGGAACGGTGCCCGCGCCGAGTGTGGCCGTCTTGGAGGAAGTCGGCGCGTGGATGCGCAGAAACGGCGACGCGATATACGGGACGACCGCCTGTCCTGTCGGCCAATTCCCCTGGGGACGATGCACAGTGAAAGGAGAGCGCGTATATCTGCATGTATTTGAGCGCCCGGCGGATGGCATTCTGCGCGTCAGCGGGCTGCGAAACGAAGTGGCGGCGGCGCACCCTCTGCTATCGCCTGAGGAGAAACTCCCCGTCGTCCGCGAGAATGGCGTCACCACTGTGCGATTGTCTTCGCGCCAGATGGATGCCGCCGATACAGTGGTAATCCTGCAAGTGAAGGGCACACCGGAGGCCGAACCTCGCTTGATCACGCAGGGAAGCGATTCGCCGTTCCACTTGGATTACCTGAACTGCCACACTAAAGGCGGGGCGTTGAAGAGAATCAACCGGGGCGGCGGATTTCATATCGGCCGGTGGCGACGTCCGGAGGACCAGGCATCGTGGAATCTGCTGGTGAGCCAGCCGGGACGTTACCGGCTCGGCATCAGGTATGCGGCCCGCGCTGGTTGGGCAGGCGCAAGGTACATCATTGAACTGGGAGACCAGAAAGTGAACGGAACCGTGCAGGCAACCGGCGATTGGTATCAGTACAGGATCTTCGATCTCGGAACCGTGGCGCTGACGCGCAAAGGGCCCCTTACTGTGGTGATTCACCCGGCGGCCGACGTCCGAGAGAATCTGATGTATCTCGAATCGCTGTCGCTTGAGCCGGTCACGGCAACGGGCACGAAAGGGCGGATCGACTGAGAGTCACGGGGTGCGGGGATGCCTCGGGAGTCCGTGGCACACGCGCTCCGTCAGCTAGAGGTTCGGCAATGCGGAAACGTCCCAACCGCCGCCGAGCGCCTTCACCAAAAGCACACTGGCATCCATGCGGCGCCGCATAATGTCCACCGCCGTCCTTTCGTTTGCCAGCGCCGCGCTCTGCGCCGTCACTACCTCGAGATACGTTACCAGGCCGCCGGTGTAGCGATTCATCGAAAGCTGCAGCGAACGCTGTGCCGCGGCCACCGCCGCCTGCTGAGTCTGGGTCTCCTGTTCGAGAATGCGCAACGCAGCAACACTGTCCTCCACCTGTTGGAACGCGTCGAGGACCGTCTGGCGATACGAGGCGACGGCCGCATCGTAGTTCGCCAGCGCGGATTCGGACTGCGCGCGGCGGCGGCCCGCATCGAAGATCGTCTGCGCGATGCCCGGACCTACAGCCCAAAGACGGCTCGGCCAGTTGAGCCAGTTCGTGATGGAACTGCCTTCCAGTCCGACTGTGACACCCAGCAGCACCGTCGGAAAAAACGCCGCCCGCACGATGCCGATCTGCTCGTTCGCCGAGGCAATCAGGCGTTCGGCGGCGGCGATGTCCGGCCGTCGCTCGAGCAGTTGGGAAGGCACGCCGACAGGGATACCAGGCTGGCGCAGCGTCACCACCTTTGGCGGCAGCGTGAATTCCGCGGGCGGCTTTCCAATCAGAATGCCGATCGCGTGCTCATTTTGACTTCGCTGCACGCCGATATCCGCCCGCTGCGTACGGGTGGCCTCCAATTGCGTCCGCGCCTGTGCTACTTCCGCACCCGACGCCGCGCCGCCTTCGAACCGGTTCTGCGTCAGTTGTAGCGCGCGCGCGTATGCCGCAACGGTGTCGTCCAGCAGCTTTTGTTCGGCATCGGCGCTGCGCAATTCGAAGTAGTCTCGCGCAAGCTCCGCATGCAGAGCGAGACGCAGCGTTTCGATGTCGGCAGCCGACGCCTGCGCCTCGGTGCGCGAGGCCTCAATCTGGTGACGAATGCGGCCCCACACATCCGCTTCGTAATTCAAGTCGATCGGCAACAGGAAGTCGCCGTAGTTCGTCGTTGTAGCGCGCGATGCGGTTTCGCGGCTGGCGGATCCACGGTTGGCGGTGATGTCCGCTCCGGCGGTAACGATCGGAAACCGCGTGGCGCGGCTGAAGCGGAGGGCGGCCCGCGCCTGGCGGAATCGCGCTTCCACCACCTTCAGACTTTCATTCGAAACATCGATCTGCGATTCGAGCTCATCGAGGTCGGGATCGGCAAAAATCTTCCACCAATCGGCGCGCAGCGTGGCCTCGTTGGGCTGGGCGACTTTCCAGCCTTGCATTTCCTTGTAGGCTTGTGGGGCGACTACCGGGGGCTTGGTGTACTTCGGCCCTACGGAGCATCCGGCGGCGATCACGGCCGCCGAAACGAGCAGGGCACGGTTCACTGACTGCTGCCTCCCACGTGCACTGGCGTACCGGACAACAGCGAGTCGGCGGGATTCACGATGATCGAATCCTGTTCCGTGATGCCGGCCACGACTTCAAGCTCGTTGCCGAAATCGCGTCCGACCGTAATCGGGGTCAGCACGGCGCGGCCATCGCGAACAACAGCGACGCGCAGACCTTCGGAGCGGAACAGCAGCGTGTTCACCGGCACCACAACGGCACGGCCATTTCCGCGCGGCAGATTGAGGTGCACCATTACATACGCGCCGGGCAGCAGTTCCCTGCGCGGATTGTCGACGTCCACTTCGACCATCAACGTTCGCGATGCCGCATCGATCGCGCTTGCATTTCGGGCGATGCGCCCGAGGAAAGTGCGTCCAGGAAACTCGGTCAAAGAGAGCGTCGCGTGCACTCCGGCCTGGGCCGCGAGGCGGTACTGTTGCGGGACATTCACGAACACGCGCACGCGATCGAGCGCCGCCAGGTGGAACAACTCCTTGCCTCCACCGGAACTGATCAGCGAGCCGACGTCGGTGCTGCGCGAAGTGATAACGCCGCTGAAAGGCGCGTACACCTTCTCATACGCCTGCATGTCCTCCAACCGCTTCACGTTCGAACCAGCCGAATCGAGCATTGCCTTGCGGGCATTGAGATCGCCGATCTTCTCGTCGGTTTCCTGTTTCGAAACCGATTCGCTTTTGAGCAGAAACTGCCAGCGAGCCGCCGTCGATTCCGCGAGTTTCAGGTTCGCCTGTGCGGTCTCGAGGTCGGCGCGCGCCTGCTGTAGTTGATGATCCACTTCGGGAGCGTCGATTTCGGCAAGCAACTGGCCCGCTTTGACGTTGGTGCCGATGTCCGCGTACCAACGCTTCAGATATCCGTTGGTGCGGGCGTAAATCGGAGCATCGGTGAAGGCCTGAATATTGCCGGGCAACGCCAGCTCATCGCCTGCATCTCGGACTTTCGCGTGGGTGACAGTGACGGTCCCGACCGTTGAAGCGCGCGTTTCGGTGCGCAGTTTCGATTCGGCCGCCACGCGGGAAGCGATCCCCGAGCGAATTACCATCGCGAGCGCCGCGGCGATGATCGCCACCAGAAGCAGCAGCCCGTAGCGAACGGAACGCGGCAGCTTACTGTGCTGGTCCGCCGGACGCTCGACGCCGCGATCCTCCTTTTGATCCACTGTCACGACTCACTCCGCAGATGGTTCATGTCTAAGTCCGCTCCGCGCCTCTCGGCGGCAGGTTTGCGCGGCCGGTGCAGCATGCTGAACACCGACGGCACGAAAAACAGCGTCGCCACGGTGGCACACAGCAGGCCTCCAATCACTGCCCGGCCGAGTGGGGCGTTCTGCTCGCCGCCTTCGCCGAGCCCCATAGCCATTGGGACCATCCCGATGATCATCGCCAGCGCGGTCATCAGCACGGGGCGGAAACGCGTAAAGCCGGCCTCGATAGCGGCTTGGATCGGATCACCGTGATCAGCCAGCCGCTCTTTCGCAAAGCTCACTACCAGGATACTGTTTGCCGTGGCCACGCCCACACACATAATGGCGCCCATCAGGGCCGGCACACTCAATCTCGTTTGAACGATAAACAAAAACAGCACGATGCCCGCCAGCGCTGCCGGCAGGGCGCTGATGATGATGAACGGATCGAGCCACGACTGAAAGTTCACCACGATGAGCAGGTACGCCAGCACCACCGCGAACGCGAGCCCGGCGAGCAGGCCCTGATAGGAGGTCTTCATCGTTTCCAACTGGCCGCGAATGGCCACGGTAGTACCCCGCGGGAGATACTTGCGATTCGAGTCGACAATGCGCGTGATGTCCTGGCCCACGGCGCCGAGGTCGCGTCCTTCGATGCCGCCGAACAGGTCCACCACGCGCCGTATGTTGTAGTGCGAAATCAGGGCCGGGCCGGTCGAGCGCGAGATGGTGGCGACGTCGCCGAGGATCTCCTGGTTTTTGATTCCGGGCGAGCTGATCGGCACATTTTGCAGATCCTGAAACGATTGCACTGCGTATTGCGGCGACTGTGTGACGACGCTATAGTTCACTCCATTAGCCGGATTGAGCCAGTAGGTCGGCGTCGTTTGCATGCTCCCGCTGAGCGATACCAACAGGCTGCTCGCCACGTCTTTTTGGGTCAACCCGCCGGATGCCGCCCTGGTCCTATCCACCGTAATGTGCAGTTTCGGAAGATCGAAGGGTTGGTGGACCCGCAGGTCGACCACCCCCGGCACCTGCCGAAGTTGCGGCAAAATGCGATCCGCGAACTGGCGTTGAACTTCGGTGTTGCTTCCCTCGATCTGAATGTCTACCGGCGCGGGCAGTCCGAAATTCAGAATCTGCGTGACCATGTCCGCGGGCAGGAAGAAGAATGTATTGCCCGGGAACTCCCGGTTCAGTGCGATGCGAAGCGCGTGGACGTACTCCTCCGTAGGACGGTGGTTCTCCTTCAAGGACACCAGAATGTCCGCGTCCATCGGACCAATGACGCCGGAGTTATTGTAGGTGGTGTTGATACTGCTGTGCGGCATCCCGATGTTGTCCAGGATGTTGTCGAGTTCGTAGGACGGGATCTGCCGCCGTATGGATTGCTCCACCAGGTCGCACAGTCGCGCTGTCTCTTCGACGCGGATACCGGTCTTGGCGCGGATATGGAGACGGAACTGGCCGTTGTCGCTCGACGGGAAGAAGTCCTGTCCGAGCCAGGGGGCAAGCAGCAGCGCCGACAGGCAAAGCAGCAGAAAGGCCGGCACGAAGGCCCACCGCCGGTATACCAGGCTGGTCAGGATGAGCTGGTAGTTGAGGCGGGTGCGTTCGAAACCGCGGTCAAACGCCCGTTGGAACAGCACGAAGGGATTGAAGGTGCGGCCCCGGAAATGCGACCTCACCCTCAGCAGGTACATCGCAAGCGTCGGCACCAGCGTGCGCGACAGGATGTAGGAGGCCAGCATAGCGAACACAACCGCTTCGGCCAGAGGCACGAACAAATATTTCGCAACGCCGATCAGAAAAAACATCGGCAGGAACACGATGCAGATGCACAGGGTGGAAACCAGCGCCGGAAGCGCTATTTGTGCCGCGCCCTCGAGAATCGCCGCGTGCAGGTCGTAGCCATTTTCGAGATAGCGCTCGATGTTCTCGATGGTGACCGTGGCATCGTCCACCAGAATGCCGACCGCGAGCGCCAGCCCGCCGAGCGTCATCGTGTTGATGGTCTGGTGGATCGCGCTCAGAGCGCAGATCGAGGTGAGAATGGATAACGGGATCGAGACCGCGATGATGAGCGTACTGCGCCAACTGCCGAGAAAGATGAGGATCATCACAGCGGTCAGACACGCTGCGATCAGCGCCTCGCGAATGACACCGTCGATTGCGGCGTGCACGAACACCGATTGATCGGCGAGAGCCTGAACCTTCAGTTCCGGCGGTAATGTGGCCTGAGCTTGCGGCAGAAGTTCCCGGACGCCGCGGACCACGTCGAGCGTCGAAGCTCCGGAGCCTCGCATGATCGACAAGAGAACGCCGCGCTGCCCGTCCTGGCGAACGATGTTGGTCTGCGGCGCAAAGCCGTTGCTGACCGTGGCGACGTCGCGGATGTAGATCGTCGAACTCCCCACGACACGGATTGGCAAATCATTCAGTTCGGCAACGGTTCGTGGGCTGGAGTTCAACTCGACGTCGTACTCGAACGGGCCGATCTTTGCCGTACCGGAAGGAAGGATGAGATTCTGCTGGCCAATAGCCGTCACTACATCGGCGGGCGTCACACTCTTGGCCTGGAGCAGCGCCGGATCCAGGGCCACCATCACTTCCTTGTCCTTGCCTCCGTATGGATAAGGAATCAAGGCGCCGCGTACCGTGATCAGGCGGGTGCGGAGGAAGTTCACGCCCAGATCGTTCAGGTCCTGCTCGGAGAGCGTTTTGCTGGACAACGCGAGTTGGAGCACGGGGATGCTCGACGCGTTGTAGGTGAGAGTGAACGGCGGTTGCATGCCGGGAGGCATCTGCCGCAAAGCCACCTGGCACACGGCTGTAATCTGGGCGTTGGCCTTATCAATACTGGCGCCGGGCTGGAGGAACACCTTGACAATCGACCGCCCGTCGTAGGCGTTCGATTCAATATGTTCGATGTCGTTTACCGAGGTCGTCAGGACGCGCTCGAACGGGAACGTGATGCGCCCCTCCACCTCCTGCGCGTTCAACCCGGTGTAATTCCAGATCACAGCGACAACCGGAATGTCGATGTCCGGAAATACGTCGGTGGGCGTTCTGAGGATGACGATCGGGCTGACGATCAGAATGAGCAGAGCAAGGACAATGAAGGTATAGGGGCGCGATAGGGCGACGCGAACGATCCACATGTGCTTACAACAATTCGGCTACGCTGGCCAGATACTGTGAAGACGATGGCTTAGGCAGAGAACGTTACTCTCTATCACTATTCGCCTAACAACTTCATAATAATAGAGTTGCGCCATCCGCCGCTGCCACCCGGCAGCCGGTTCACTTGCACCGAGTGACGAGCCCTGAGGAAAGTGACTCTATTCTGTTTCGGGTGGGCGGGCGTAAGCTGAGATAAACATGGAATCGACACATCCCACGCGTCGGAAAGTTCTGAAGTCCGTAGCCGCCTTGGCCCCGGCTTTCGCAGCCGGTACTCCGGCTGCCCGTCCGAACATCCTCTTCGCGATCGCGGATGATTGGTCCTGGCCCTTCGCGTCGATTGCGGGCGACAGGACAGCGAAGACACCGGCCTTCGACCGGATCGCACGGGAAGGTGTGCTGTTCAAACAGGCCTACACCGCGGCGCCGACTTGCACCGCCTCGCGGGGCTCGATTCTTACGGGTCAATGGTTCGCACGGCTCGAGCAAGGCGGCAATCTATGGAGCACCCTGCCCGCGAAGTTCGACGTCTACCCCGATCTCTTGGAGCGCCAGGGTTACAGAGTGGGATTCACCGGCAAGGGTTGGGGGCCGGGGGTGATCGAGCCGGGCGGGCGCACGCGAAATCCGGCGGGCCCCGAATACAACCGGCGTACGAGTGCGCCGCCCACTACCGGCATTCACAATATCGACTACGCGCGCAATTTCTCCGATTTTCTTGCGGGTCGCGAAAACCGGCAGCCGTTCTGTTTCTGGTACGGCGGCCACGAACCGCATCGTCCCTACGAAGCGGGCAGCGGATTACGCGCCGGGAAGCGACTGGCCGACGTTCGCCTTCCGCACGGCTTGCCGGATTCGCCGGAAGTCCGCGGAGACCTGTTGGACTATGCGCGCGAAATCGAGTGGTTCGATACGCACCTGGCGCGCATGCTGGCGATGCTGGAGAAGGGCGGCGAACTGGAGAACACGCTAATCGTGGTCACGGGCGACAACGGATTGCCGTTCCCGCGTGCAAAGGCCAACCTCTACAACAATGGCACCCATATACCGCTTGCGGTGAGATGGGCCGGAAAGGTGACCAGCGGCCGGACTCTGGAGGATTTCATCAGCCTTCCCGATCTCGCGCCCACATTCCTTCAGGCGGCCGGGGTGCCGGTTCCCAGCGCGATGACAGGACGAAGCATTCTCGATATCCTGACGTCCGGCAAGTCAGGGCACGTCGATCCCAAGCGCGATCGAGTATTCACGGGCCGCGAGCGCCATACTATCGCGCAACCGGATGGTGCTGGAGGATACCCGATGCGGGCGATTCGCACGCGCGAGTATCTGTACATCCGGAACTACCGCCCGGAGCGTTTTCCGATGGGCGTGGACACGCATGCGGCGAACGCGTATCGCGACATCGATCCGGGACCCACCAAGCAGTACATGATGGAGCACCGAAGCGATCCGGCAGTGGCCAACCTGTTCGAACTCGCCTTCGGTAAGCGGCCCGCCGAGGAGTTGTACGACCTTCGGGCCGATGTCGCCGAACAGAAGAATCTCGCGACGGACGCTTCGCAGGCGAAAATCAAAGCGCAGCTTGCGGCCGAACTGGACGCGCAACTCAAAACGTGGCGCGATCCACGCGCAATCGGTGGAGGAGACGAGTTCGACCGCTACCCGTACTACGGTTCGGTGTCGACGACCGACTTTTTCGATAAGCGAGCGAACCAGAAGAAGTAGCGGCAATACCGGCTACGTCCGCGAAGGAACCCGCTTGCGCGATGGCACGGGTTGCGGCGTCGTCGTGGGGCCGTGAACCACGAGTGTGCCGTCGTTCTGAATTTCCATACGGTCCATCAGCAGGACGCGCTGGCTCCCGGTCGCCTTTGTGCGTCCGGCATAGAGACAGAACATCTCCGTGCCGTCCGGCGATAACGTGACGCAGTTGTGCGCGGGACCACTAACCACGCCGCCGCGGTCGGTGTTCTTGCGCAGCACGGGATTGTTCGCAGCCTTCCGGTAAGGCCCGAGCGGGTGCCGCGCGGTCGCGTATCCGAGTGCGTAATTCTCGCCCAGGTAGTGGTTGGCGGAGTACATCAGATAGTAGGTATCACCGTGCTTCAACGCGCACGGGCCTTCCGTCCAACGGCGGTTCACCTCATGCGTGGTGACGGAGAGATTCTCCCATGCGGTGCTCTTGTCCTCGAGCGTGACGGGCGGACGCAGCATCAGAACCGGTTCGCCGATTGTGCGGGTGAAATCCGGCTTAACCTCCACGCCGTAGATCCAGCTCTCTTCGATTTCCGTGTACCAGTTCTTCTTGCGGGCCCATGCCGCGAGTCCGCTCTCGACGGGATGCTTGTAGCAGCAGCGGGAATAGAACATATACATCCTGCCGTCCTCGTCGAGCAGCACATCTGCGTCGATGGCCGGGTAACCAGGATCGAATAACGGAGCGTTGCGGACATCCCGAAAAGGTCCTTCCGGTTTTTCGGATACGGCGACGCCAATCCGGAAGTTCTCCTTTTCGTTGGTCGGATTGTCGCGCCACTGGGCGCTATAGACCATGTAGTAGCGGTTGTTGGCGCGGTACACTTCCGGCGCCCAGAAAAAGTCTGTGCACCAGGAATCGTCCGGATTGCGCCGGTAGGTCTCGCCCATCGGTGTCCAATGAACCAAGTCCTCCGAACGGAACGCCGGAAACGCTGTGGCGCCCTTCCCGCCGGTTCCGTACATGAAATAGGTGCCGTCCGGTTGGCGTAGGACATAAGGGTCGGCGATGGCGGTGTTCAGCGGATTCGTGTAAGTTGCCGGAGCCTCTGCCGCTCGCGCCGGCAGCCGTCCTGAGACTACAGCGCCAAGTGCTCCGACGCCGCCGCACAGAAGTTTCCGCCGTGAAGTGATCGCGTTTCGCATGTGTTCGGATCCTCGGGTTAATTATCCTGACCATTGTATCCGGCATCCCCGCTGAATCCGTTGTGTCCCGCCTCCGTCATTCGCGCAAACAGGAATGAAGGCGGCGTCCCGCCTGAACCCATTCAGAACCGTAAGACGGAGGAGATGTTATGTGCAGAGATTTGCTGACGAATTCGCGCGCGATTTTTAGCGCTCTCAACCCGGAGTTGGAGCGCAATGCCGTGGAGAACGATTGTCCGGCGTATGCCGGTGCGCTGCATTCGTATCTGGACAATCCCCAGGCAGGCACGCTGCCTGCGGTACTGTCAAGAACCCATCAGTACACGATTCAGGCAAACTTCCAGCCTGCGCTGCTATCGGTGATCATTTCGAACCTACGCGCGGCACCCAATTGCACGCACTACGTGGTCCGCGGAACCCGGACGGGACGCACGACACTCGCGCCGGTGCACTACTTCAACATGGTCAATATCGATGGGACGGTCTACATCGCCGATGCCTGGGATGGGGAGTTAACATCGCAGATCTTACGACCGGCGTCGGCGGGCCGGTCGCCACGGGATTTGCGTGATGAGCCGTACTATCTGAATCGGATGGAACTGACTGGCAGAAATGCGCTGGCGTTCGCCACACAATACACGGCGGTTCCGAGATGACTTGCGCGGCGCCTCATCGAAATACCCGGCGCGCCTCCTTCCGGACCCGGTCCCGCTGCTTTGCGTCGAAGCGAGAGTTTCGGTGATCGCAGACGCCCGGATCGGACGTTGTCTCCGCGTTGTCGCAGCCGCGCAGAACGCGGAGGAACTTCTGATACTCGATGTGGAATCGAAGCAGCCGCTGTTCGAATGCCGCCATCTCGGCTTGCGACATTCTCGCGTTCGGGTTCCCATTAATCGGGAGGGTAGGCGTGTCGTCATCGAGGATCGACGGCTTGATTTTTCGGACCCTGGCTGTCGGCGGAGGTGGCACTCCGAGATCGTCTTTTGGCAACTGCGCGGCGAGAAGGCCCGCGCAGTCGAGGACAGCGATGCACAGCAGCGCGCGCATCCTACCTTGAGGCCTCTTGCCGCACGCATAGGAGATCGCGACCTCGACTGCTATGGGATCGCGCGATGAAATCGGAATTACTCGTCCGGTTCGGAATACCATGGGCCCTCACGGCCGATGAGGATTTCGGTGCGAGCAATGCCAGCCGTTCGAAGGCCGGCAAAAGACGCCAATTCCGCGTCGGCTCGATAATGCGCAAAAGCAGATTGGGAAGGAAACCGCAGCAGGTGAACTTCGCGCTGACCGTCGTCATGCGACGGTTCGACGGTTACGGTTCGTTCGAGAGAGGCACCGTAGCGACCGAGCATGCGGACCGCATGCTTTTCGAATTCGTGAAATTGGTCGATCGTCCCCGCTCGTATGCTCAGGATCGCGACCACCAGCAGAGCCTCATCGTCGCGTTTATCGTTCAAGCGCGTAACCTTTTGCGAATGTCGCCATTTTCTAAATTGTAGTGTTGAGGTCCCCGGGCCGCGTTCAGGTTGTCGCGATAGGATGGCAGACACAGGCATGGCCATCTTCATCGGGCTCGACATCGGGACCTCCTTTCTCAAGGGCGCGGTGCTGGACCTCGGTTCGCTTCAACTCCTGCATACCGAGCGTGAACCATTTCCGGCATTTATCGACGCTCTGCCGCCGATGCGCCGTGAAGTGAATCCGGCAACCGTGCTCTCGCGGGTCGAACAGCTGTTGAAGCGGCTTCAATCCGCGGCACCGCGCTGCGATGGACTTGTGCTGTGCGGTCAAATGCACGGCTTCGTGCTCGTTGACGCTCGTGGAAATCCACACTCGAACTACATCTCCTGGCTCGACCGGCGCGTGTCCCATTCCGAATTCGAGGCCATGTCGGCGGACATCACCGCGGCCGAACTGCACGAGATCGGCAACGAGTTCCGCCCGAGCATCGCTGCACCGATTTTGTCGTGCCTCGCGCGCCATGAGGAACTACCCGGCTGTGCCGCTACACCGGTCTCGATTGCGGATTTCGTTGCCGCGCGTTTGTGCAACACCACGCCGGTCCTCGATCCGACACACGCCGCGGCCTTCGGCGCACTCCGGCTTTCGACGGTGACGTGGCACGACGAGGTGATCGCGAAACTCGGTCTGCAGAGGCTGGCGTGGCCCGAAGTCCAACCGGCGGGCGCCAGGGTCGGACAATGGCGCGGAGTTCCGTGCTACGCCACAATCGGCGACCAGCAGTGCGCGCTGGTCGGCGCTTTGTTGCGCGCGAACGAACTTTCGGTCAACATCGGTACCGGCTCGCAGGTTGCGGCGATCACTGCGAACCCCTTTTCGGAATCTCTTCAGACCCGGCCGTATTTCGACGGACGCTTCCTCCGGACGATCACGCACATTCCGGCAGGCCGTGCGCTCAGCGCTTTGATTGGCCTTTTTACGGAACTCGGCAATGTTCCCGAAGAAGGGGCTTGGCCGCGTATCGAATCCGCGGTGGCAGCGGTGTCTGAAACGGATGTCCGGGCCGGTGCCTCGTTCTTCCCTGGCCCGTGCGGAACGTACGGTTTCCTCGATAATCTTCACGAAAGCAATCTCACGATCGGGCACGTGTTCCGCGCTGTGTTCGAATCGATGGCCGTGAATTACGCCGATTGTGCCCGTAGGCTCGATATGTGGGATGAACTGGAGAGTTGCGTGTTTTCCGGCGGCATCGCACGTCGAGTTGCACTCATCCGGGAACTGACGGGAACGTCGTTACGGCTACCCTGGCGGCTGTCGTTCCATCCGGAAGATACACTGTTTGGACTGCTCGTGCTCGCGCGTGCGTTTCGGGAAGGCCTCACGGTGGAGAACGCTACGCGCACTGTTCTTGCGGAATGTTCTTGAGTTCCGTTCTGCAACTCCGCGTGCCCAGGGGCGGCGCGAACCACCCCTTTTGGAGATGGGACACGCGCAGGTCAGAAAGCGACGACTCCCTGCGGCCTCGTTCCGTCAGGTAACGACAACTCAAGCGGAGAAGAAAGCGTCTCCGTCAGAGTTCCGTCCGGGTTGACGCGGAGAACGTGCAGGCTGTTGCCGTGGCCCAACGGCGTGTTTGCATCGGCGCGCTGATCGATGACGTGCAGGAACTTGCCATCTTCATCCAAGGCAAACTGGAACGAACTGCCTGCACCCCGAAGTACGAGATGCTGAATCTCGCGCGGATTGAACGGGTCGAGAAGGCTGTACACCGAGATGGAATTGTCGCCGGTATTCGAGGCGTACAGACGAGTTCCGAACCTATTCACGGTCAGCCAGCACACGGCCGCCCCTGAATCGTCCACGGCCCGGAGGAAGTCAAGATCTCCGGAACCGTTGAACCGGTAAACCCCGATACGGTTGATCGGCGTGAAGCCGACATACAGGACCGGGAAAAGCGGATGAGCTGACAACCCGAGCGGAAGCCGCGGCGCAGTGGAGCCGGCGAACGCCGAGTCTGGAAGAGTTTGCGGAGTGTTCCTGACGAGCGTGCCGTTATTTTTGAGCACAAATGACTCGAGCAGTCCGCCCAGGAAATCCGTACTGAACACCAGCCGTGAACGTACGGTAAGAGCTTGTGACGGCGAAACACCGGACGGCACTTCGATCGTCGAATGCGGGACAGGGATCAGTTTGCCCTGGGGTGTCACGCGGAATGTCGTGTAGTTCGGCAACGACCCGGGGACATTCTGCCGTGGATCTTCGTCCTTGTTCACAACTACCAGGATGTTGTCGCTAAGGCCGACGCTCACCGGATTGATGCCGCCGGACGGGAACGGAGAACCGTCCACCGGCACGAGGCTGCCGTCATGGCGAATATGGAACACCGCGATTGTGTTCGATCCCGAGTTTACGGCGAACAACAGTGTATGCTCGCGATTCGCGATCAGATTCTGATCGGAATCGAACGGCCCAAGTTTGAGAGACAGATCGAATACGCCAGTCCCGCCCGTCAGGAACGGTGACCCGGGCAAGGGGGTCAATCTGCCGTCACGGTCGCGGTGGAACGCAAGGATGGAATTTCCACCGGGTGTTCCGATGTTGCTCTCGATATAAACGACATCGGATGGAGCATTATCTTTGTCATCGTCGCCGCGTTCGTCTGCGACCGCGAGGACGGGGATGGCGAGGCACAGAACTGCCCCGATCATCCAACGGCGGAACGCGACAGGCGCGACCGCATTATTCGTTGTTCGATTTGAATTGGACAACCCTACTCCTTTGCTGTTTGCTAGGAACGAAAACGTCCGCAGGGGACGATTCGAGACTGCGAGAAAGATGTCAGAGTGAGTGTGCCTCGGCCGGAGTGTCACTTGCCGAGGGTTTGCCAGTTGTTGTTGGCCTTTTCAATGTTCCCGGGCACATTTTCTTCCCAGGTGCTCTTGACGCCTTTGCTGTAGTTCAGATAAAGTTTTCCATCCACGATGCGCCAGGCTTCGGGATCGATGGGAGCCTTGTGGCCTTTACTCATGCCGTAGGCGCAGTAGCCTCCGTACTGCGGCGTGTAGTGCGCCGGATCGGCGGCGAATCTATCGCGGTTGGCGGCACTCGAGAATTTCCAGGTGGCTCCCATCCACGAGTACGCGAACTGGTCCGAGCCCTTGACCGGCTTGTGCTCCGTGAAATAGGTCACTGGATCGTAGCCGCGAATCGCCTGGCCGCTTCCGTCCTTGAATACGGAATCCGACGAGGCTGCAAAGACAGTCGCCGCAAACAGAAGGCATGCGGAGAAATATCGTCTTGAGGGTAATACTCTCATGCTTCTTCATGTTTTCTGCGGGGGTGCGCATTCCTGAACTGGATCTTTTAACGGTGAGTTACGCCGGCAGTAGCGTCGCTAAGGATTTGCTATTCAGACGAAGCGAGCTACGACGCGAATGATGGCTACTTGTCGTCCGGCAGCCGATCGATCCGCGAAACGAATCGATACAGCCCGAAACACACGGCGAATAACAAGGCGGACATGATCACTCCGGGAACAGCGGCATCGCGGTGACCCGCAAGGTACGATTCCAGAGTCGCCGTCAGCAACCACATCTGAACCATCAGCACGATGACGACAAAGATAATGGCTGCGTCGATCACCGTACGCCTTCGCTTTCGTATCTCCTGCTGGACCGGATTCATCGCGAGGGCTCCGAGGGCGCGAGGCCAATGGCCACCAACTGTTCTCCGCGTTGCGCAATGTCGATCCTCGGCAGCGGGCGCGGCGGAGGGCCTTGCAGGACGCGGCCATCCTCAATCGAGAAGTAGCCTTGATGGCACGGACACTCCAGGCGGTTATTCTTTGCCGAATAATAGACCGCGCAAGACAGATGCGTGCACTTCTGGCTGTATGCAACGAAGCGATCGCCGGACGTGTGCACCAGAATGCAATTGTCGTTCGGTCCGGGGTAGTTGAAGGTTTTCACACCGCCCACCGGTATCTCGGATGTCAACGCGATCGCCTGCTCGGGAAACGAATTGAGCTGTCGCGAGAACAACGATTTGGCCCATATCCATACATTGCCGACAAACATGCCGAAACTGGTGAGCACGAGGAATTTCGTGAATTGCCGCCGCAGGACATACTTGTCCTCGGTGGCTTGAACACTAAACTCTTCAGTCCATAAAGGCTTCTTCGAGGAATTCTCCACGGGCCCTCTCCTCCTCCCACGTGTAGTCGGCGACATCGATAGCGATGACGTCCTCACCCAATGGCGCCATCATCGCGACCTTCGTCCTCACTTCCTGATTGCCGAACCGGAACAGGTGCAACGGCTGTTCGCGACGGTCCGCGGCGATCTTCTCGGGTGGCACGTACGCCAGCGCCTGGCTCGGGCACACCGTCGCGCACATAGGCCGCAGACCGACTGACGTGCGGTCGTAGCACATGTCGCACTTCATCATCAGTTCGAGATCCACGTGCACTTTCGGGACTCCGAACGGGCACGCCAGCACACAATTCGAGCAGGCGATACAGCGTGGTTTCAGCGCACTGCGAACTACTCCATCCTCGCCGCGTTTGATGGCATCGGCCGGACAAACCATGGCGCATGTCGGTTCGACACAGTGCATGCATACCACAGGGACGGTGCCGATCATGTCCGCACGGTCGATGTCATCGACGTGGATCATTGAAACGCCGCGATGACTATCGCATTCAGCGCATGCCGTCACACACGACCGGCATCCAATGCAACGCGATGGATCGACGTAGAATTCGTATCCGAACATCGCTTATCTCGCGACTATCCCGGTTTCTTCGCGCCGTATTCTCTCCAGGTCCTGAGGTGCCGCCGTCTTCTCGATACGGCATGCCGACACCTTGAACTCCGGGATCTTGCTGCGCGGGTCAAGCGTGCGATGGGTGAGTCTGTTGGCGCTGCGCCGTCCCGGCCAGTGGTACGGAATGAAGACGGTATCCGGGCGGATGGTGCGGACCACCATCGCCTGCACCACCACCTCGGCGCGACGCGTCGTCACCTTCACCCAATCGCCATTCTGTATTCCGAACCTCTCGGCCAGACGGGGATGCATCTCGCATTTCGGTTCGGGGTAGAGGTCCACAAGCGGACCGATGCGGCGGGTCTGTGTGCCGGAGAGATACTGGCTCACTACACGGCCCGTCGTCAGGTAGAGCGGGTACTGTTCGTCGGGCGGATCGCCGCTCTGCCGGTAAGGAGTCACCTGCATGTGCGCTTTGCCGTCGGGATGATAGAACCGGCCATCCTCGAAGAGCCGCAGGGTCCCCGGATGATCGAGGCTCGGGCAGGGCCAGAAGACGCCGTACTCCTGTTCGATCCGCTCCCATGTGATGCCGTAGTAGTCCGCGATGCCGCCCTTTGATGCCACTCGCAGTTCGTCGAAGATCTCGCGAGTGGATTGGAACGGGAAATACTGTTCCTTACCGAGCTTTCGCGCCAGGTCACAAATGATCAATGCATCGGATTTCGCTTCGCCGGGCGGATCCACGGCCTTGTTGATCTTCTGCACGCGCGCTTCAGAACTGCAGACGACGCCCTCGTCCTCCTCCTGCATACTTCCGGCAAATACAAGGTCGGCGTAGTGCGCCGTCTCCGAAAGGAAGAAGTCGATAACGCCGAAGAACTCGAGCTTTGCGAGCGCCTCGCGAGTGAAGTTCGAGTCCGGGAGCGAGACAAGCGGGTTAAAGCACATGGAAAACAGCGCCTTGATTTCGCCGGCGTGAATCGCATTCATGATCTCCTGCGCGGTCAGACCCGGCCCGGGCAGTTCTTCTTCGGCGATATTCCACACGCTCGCGATATACTTCCGCGCTTCCGGATCCGTGATGGAGCGGGCACCCGGCAATTGATCGCATTTCTGACCGTGTTCACGCCCGCCCTGGCCGTTGCCCTGCCCGGTGATCATGAAACACCCGCGACCCTCCGCACCCATGTTGCCGGTGGCGAGGCATAGGTTGATGACAGCCAGGCAGTTCTCGACGCCTTTTGAATGGTGCTCGAGTCCGCGCGCGTGAATCGCCATGGCCCGGCCCGCACGCCCGAACATCAGCGCCGCTTTAACGATGTTATCCGGCGGTACACCGCAGACTCGCGCGGCTGTTTGCGGATCCCACTCTTCAACGGACGGACGCACGCTCTCCCAGCCCGTCGTGTGCTGCGCAAGATATTGTTCGTCCGTCAGTTTCTCGCGCAGGATGACGTGCAGCATGCCCATCAGCAGCGCAAGATCGGTGCCCGGGCGGACCGGCAGGTAGAGGTCCGCTTTGCGCGATATGGGGGTGGCGCGTGGGTCCGCGACCATCAATTTCCCGCCGTTGTCCTTCATCTGCCAGATGTAGCTGGTGGCGATAGGGGCACACTCAGCCACGTTTGCGCCAATCACGAACAGCACTTCCGTCTTCGGTAAGTCGGCCCAGGGATTCGGCGAGCGGTCGATTCCGAAGGCGAGTTTATATGCTGTTCCGGCACTAACCATGCACAGTCTGCCGTTGTAGTCGATGTTCTTCGTACCGATCGCGACGCGCGCGAATTTGCCGAGCAGGTACGCTTTCTCGGTGATCATCGATGCGCCGCCATAAATCGCGATTGCATCCGGACCGTACTTTTCGCGAATCGCTCGAAGCCGTTCCACCGCGAGATTCAAAGCTTCTTCATACGAGATCGGACGAAAACCCGTTGCGGAGCGCACCAGCGGTTGTGTCAATCGATCCGGATGAACTCCCTGAAGGTATCGTTTCACCCCTTTCGGGCAGAGCATGCCCTTGTTGTAGGGGAAGTCCTCCCAAGGCTCGAAGCCGACTACCTGGTTGTCGCGGACCTTCAGTTGAATGCCGCACTGCTGTCCGCAGAAGCAGCAATGCGTTTTGACGAGCTTGGCCGGGCCGAGCGACGCGTTTCGATCCCAGCCGCCCGGCGGAACGTAATTTCCGTGCGGACCATAGCGTTCGGCGATCTCGATCTCGGGAACCGGCGGCTCAGCCACGGTAAGCCTCCTTTGTCCGTAGTTGCGCATTGGCGAGAGTTGCGCGTTTGCACGGGGGACACAGTTCGGTCCAGTGTTTCGCCGGACCGTCAATGCGGTAATCGAATCCAAGCGCCGGCAGCACGCGTTGGAGATCGTCGATCTGCATGCGCGAGGCAAAGCGCTGGCCGCAGCGGGCGCACATCGTGCCCTCGTCGCGATCGCCCGCGTCCTGGTACAGCTTCACTCCGAGTTGCGCGGGCCTCTGGAAGATATGAAAAAACTTGCCGAACGGCAGGAACAGGAGCGCGCCGACGACGGTAATCGCGTGCAGAATTGCGAGGAAGCCGTAGAACGCGCCGCGCAGCCACAGCGTGGAAGCGGTCAATGCGAGTCCAGTCACCGATATCGCAAACAACAGGATGAGCGGAAGAAAGTCCGCGCTGAAATCTTGCAGCGTTAACGCACCGCGGTCGCGCATTCGCCTCCAGAGCGCGAGGGAGATTCCGCCGAGGACGAGAAACGCGGCGATATCCAAGCCATGGAACAGGAGCCACGCCGGGACGGATCCTAGCGGAAACGAGCCCATTGGAAAGCCGAAGAGGTAGGTCACGTACGTCATCTGATCGTTCGGAGCGGTCCGAAAGTAGATCCACCCGAACACCAGCGGGAACGTGATCGCGACGGCAAGCAAACATCCCCAGAAGATCAGTTGGTGCATCCACCATCTCGTTCGCGAGCGTCTTCGAATGAAATTCTGGGCCACGATATGCGTCGCTGCGGCTTGACTCACGATTCCGAAGGCGCGCAAAGGCCCCTCAGCCCGAATCAGTTCGAAAGTGCGATCGAAGAAACGGCGCGTGGGCGGCTTGTTCAACCAGACAGCGTAATGGTAAACGATGCCCCAGGTGGCGAAGATGACGGCGAATGTATAGATGACGAGGGCGGGATCGAAGTTCTCCAGGTTGCGCGAGCCCACCACGATTGCTGCGATCAGCAATCCGGTGACGAGTGTCGCCAGCGCGCCGGCTCTTAACCGGTCGGTGACACCGGGCGGGAAACCAAGATCGGCGCCGGCGCCCTCCAATGCTCTTTGCCTCGGCACGAAGACGGCCCGATTCAGCGTCCACATCAGTCCCGCGGTGATGGCAAGTAATACGAACCCCGGCCACACCGTCCCCATGCGATCCCGAAATACGCCGAGGAGAAGAGGCGGAAAGAATCCGCCGAGTCCGCCCATGGCGCCGACGAGTCCGGTGACAGTCGCGGTATCGCGCGGGAAGAATTGCGGGACGAGTTTGAAAACCGCACCATTGCCGATCCCGAGCAGTGAGGCGCACCCGAGTGCGCCGACGGTAAACGGAACAATCGATAACCAAGCGAGAAGCAATCCGAACGGGATCAGCCCCAAGAAAACGCCGCTCAATACCCGCGCTCCGCCGATACGATCGGAGAGCGCGCCACCAACGGGACGCAACAAGGTCGCGAGAACGACGAATCCGGCGGTTCGGAACCCGGCGTCGGCCGGTGATAGCTGGAACTGGTCCTTCAAGAGCGAGGGCAGGTAAATAGAAAATGCAACGAATCCGCCGAACGTGAGGAAGTAGAAGGCCGATAACGCCCAGGAGACCGGCTCGGTGACCAGCACCTTCACCATCGCCCCAAACCCGACAGGGGGGCGGGTACGCGGAGCGTTGCGGGCAAACAAAACGAACCCAAGCGCCCACAGTGCTGTAATCACCGCGATCCCGAAGAAGACGCTATTGCGGCCGAAGGACGCGGCGATTAGCGGTCCCAAGAAAACCGCGGCCGATTGTCCAATGTTGCCGATGCCATAGGCCCCGAGTGCGGTGCCCTGTTTTTCGGGGGGAAACCAGCGCGAAACGTAGCCCACCCCGATGGCGAATGACGATCCCGCCATTCCGAGCAGGAATCCGAAGGTTACGAGTTGGCCGTATCCCCGGGCGAATGGCACTGAGGCGGCGGCACCTGCCGAGAACAGCATGAGTCCGGTGAAGATGACGCGCCCGCCGAACCGGTCGGTGAGCATGCCCATCGGAATGCGAGCCAGCGCCCCGAGAATGACCGGAACCGCTACAAGGAAGGCAGTGGAGCCGGCGCTGAGGCGAAGTTCCGCGCGGAACCCTGCCGCAAAAGCACTGATCAGCCCCCAGATGGCAAAACAGACGGCGAAAGAAATGGTTCCGAGCGCAAGATTCAGGTTTGCCAAATCTTTGTTTTTCGTCACCCCGGGAAAACTCCGCGAAAATTGGATTCCGATTGGAGCAATATCGTTGCTCAATCAATGGTACATTCTGAAGTTCGCTTGGCGTGTGACATCGGTCACCCAGTCAAGAGGAATGAAGACTTGCGCACGGGCAAATTCTTGGTTGTATAAATTGACCGCGCGGTTGGCCTCAGCATCCGAAGTTTTCAACGCGACCGCCCAACTCCGGACACCCAACAATTCAGCACCGATTTTCAAATTGAACTCGGCAAGGGCTGGATTGTGGAGACGGGATATGCCGGCAGCCGCGGCAGGAAGCTGGCGTACGGCTATGGCGCCTTCTACCGTGGAATGAACATCAACCAGATCCCGGATTCGTCGCTTTCGCTGGGGACCGTGTTGAATGAGCCCGTGGCCAATCCGTTCTTTGGAATTATCAAAACCGGTCCGCTGTCGAATCGCATAGTGTTACGAAGTCAGTTGGCTGCGGCCATATCCGCAGTTCCAGAACGTCAACATCATGGACATGCCCGGGTCCTCCTCGAGCTTCAATGCGTTCCTGTTGCGATTGAACAAACGATTCAGCGGCGGAATGACGTTGATGGCTTCGTTCCAGCACTCGCGCGCGTACGATAACGCATCGGAAAATCAAGGATGGGGGGTCGGCGATACCTACCGCAATGTGTATAACCTGAGCCGGGAATGGTCGGTGAGCGCTCACGATGTTCCGAACAGCTTCGCGTTGACCTACGTTTACGAGTTGCCCGTCGGGCGTGGCAAGAAGTTCGGATCGCAGATGAACCGAGTCGTGGACGCATTGGCCGGCGGATGGCAGATGAGCGCCATTTTCAAGCGGGACAGCGGGCTGCCGCTGATCTTTTCCGCACCGAACAATCTCTATAACTACTCGCCGTCTCAATTCCCGAACGTTGTTTCCGGACAATCCTTCTCCGTGGCGAATCAGACCATAGATAACTGGTTCAACACCGCAGCGTTCGCCCGACCGGCCGCCTTCACTTACGGCAACGCGCCGAGGTACATCGATGACATACGGTACAGTCCGACCAATAACTGGGATATGTCGCTCGCGAAGAATTTCGCAATTCTCGAGAAATTGCGCTTACAGTTTCGCACGGAAATGTACAATGCGCTAAATCACCCGCAGTTCGGTCGAGCAAACTCCACATACGGGAACACGGCCTTTGGGCGAGTGACGGGGATGGCTCCGGGGAATGGCCCCCGGACCATCCAAATGGCGTTACGCTTGAGTTTCTAGACGCGCACTCGCCATTGCGTTTCGTGGATACGTGAACGAGCACAATTCGAGGAGTAAGTCACGATGAGTATTAGCCGGAGAAGTTTTGCCGGAAGGATTGGCGCCGCTGCAGCCGCTCTCAGCCCACAGGCGTTAACGTTCGCCGGACAGGCCGCCCACCGCGGTACGGACATTTACGCCCAGCTTGTAGCGTCGAACGATGCGGCGATTCCGGGCATCATCCAGCAACTGAATGCACCCGCCTCGCCGAGGATGTACATCCGCAGGATCGGCGAGCAGATTGAAGCGCTCGTCGCCGGCTACTGCGCTGCGGAGTCGGCATTCGCCAAATCCGAGAAACTGCTCGAACCGTTCGAGCGCGCCTCCGAGATTCTGCTGAGCGCCCAGTATCCGGACGGAACAATCGATTCCGGCAATCTGCACTCGCCACCGGACACCGGGTTCGTCGTAGAAACTGTAGGAACTGCGCTTTCGGTGCTTCGAAAGTCGGGGGATTCACGCTCGGGCAAAGTACAAGAAAACCTCGGCCGGTTTCTGACGAATGCAGGCGAGGCCTTGGTAACCGGCGGCGTCCACACACCGAACCATCGCTGGGTAGTAAGTGCGGCATTGGCGCGAATCAACTCGCTCTTTCCGAGTACCAAATATGTCTCGAGAATCGACGACTGGCTCGGCGAGGGAATCTACGTCGACGAGGATGGACAATTTAGCGAGCGCAGCACCGGCATTTACTCGCGGGTGATTGACGGCGCCTTGACTACAATGGCTCGTCTTCTGAACCGCCCTGCGTTACTTGGTCCGGTCCGGAAGAACTTGGACATGACCGCTTACTACGCCCATCCCGACGGCGAGACTGAGACAGTTGGTTCGAGGCGCCAAGACCAGGGCATGGTGACTTATCTGTCCACTTACTATCTGGAGTATCGGTATTTGGCGATTCACGACCAGAATCGCATGTACGCGGCGGTGGCGCGAGAGATCGAATCGTTGCTGCAAGATCGCCTGAAGAGAGCCGGGGTATTGATCAATTTCCTCGACGAGCCTAAGTTGCGTGACCCACTACCGGGCGGAGGCGAAGTTCCTTCGAACTTCGCGAAGGTATTTCGAAATTCGGCGTTGGCCCGCGTACGAAGGGGCGATATCAGCGCGACAATTTATGGGGGATCCGATTGGCCCCTCGGCGTGGCTTCCGGGTTGGCGAGTAATCCTACCTTCTTCAATTTCCGCAAGGGCCGGGCGATCCTGGAATCCGTTCGCATGGGGGGCATCTTCTTCAGCGAGGGTATTTTTCGCAGCACAGGCCTGGCGGTGGACGGCAACCGATACTCGATGCACCAGCGCTTCGAGGTTCCTTACTATCAGCCGTTGCCCAAGAGTGAACGGAATGAGAAAGGTGACTATAAGCTCACACCTGCGGCTGACGAGCGCTTTTGGAGCAAGTTGAGTTTTCCGAAGCGTGCCGTGGGCAATGTTCAGGTACTCGATCAGAAGGTGACGGTTGTGGAGAGTGATGGCGCCTTCGAGTTGCACTTCGATATCTCGGGCCACGATCGTGTGCCCTTTACGGTCGAGCTTGCCTTTCGGCCCGGCGGTAAGTTCGAAGGCTCACTGAAAGCGCATGGGAACGACATACTGCAATTGGTGGCAGGGCACGGCCGCTACCGTTTGGGCGATGACGTCATCGAGTTCGGACCGGGGCAAGCGGACCACGAGTTCTTCGACCTGTCCGGGTCATCTTATATCGCACACGGTGCGCATTTGAGGGCGCGAGGCCAATGTGTTTACATCACGGGACTTACACCGTTCCAAAAAACCGTAGTGATACGGGCAGTTAGTGGCTAGAGCCAAGAATCCCATCGCGCACGTTACTCGCGAACGGGCCACTCGCCAGCGCTCGATTTCGAGTGCCAACGCAGAACTACAATAGATGAACCCATGTGGCAACCCGACCAATACTTGCTCTTCGAGAAAGAACGAACACGCCCGTGCCGGGACCTGGCGGCTCAGATTCAGATCGAACGTGCAGTCGACATCATCGATCTCGGTTGCGGGCCTGGGAACAGCACAGCGGTGCTTGCACAACTCTGGCCGGCCGCACGGATCACCGGGTTGGACAATTCTCTGGAGATGTTGAACCGAGCCCGCCAGAGCAAGCCGAATGTTGACCTGCTGCACCTCGATATCGTCGAGTGGCTTGGCAGCGCACAACCGACGTACGATGTCGTCTTCTCGAACGCCGCAATGCAATGGGTGGACGATCATGCATCTGTCTATATTCGCCTCATAGACAGGGTCAGTCCCCGCGGCGCGCTCGCGGTTCAAGTTCCCGCCAATCTCGATGCTCCGGCACACCAGATAATGCAGGAACTCGCACGGTCGTCGGCGTGGCGTTCGCGATTTCCAACCGGCGGTGTCCGGCAATGGTATGTGCACGAGGCGGGGTTCTACTACGATGTGCTATCGCCGTTGGTGAAGCGACTGAATCTCTGGGAAACAACCTACATCCACGTGCTGCCGACAGTTGACGCGATCGCAGAATGGTATCGCGGCACTGGGTTGCGGCCCTTCCTAAGTCATCTTGCCAGTGATGCGGAACGCGAAGAGTTTGTTCGCGATTACGCCGGCGCGCTCCGGCACGGATACAGCCCCCGTTCAGATGGGTGCGTGCTGTTTCCCTTTCGGCGCCTGTTCCTCGTCGCGAACCTCTGAATGCGCTGCGTGTTCCTCATCTTGCGACTGCAGGGCAGGCGCCGAAAGGCAGGGTCCGCTCCGCCGCCTGCGGGAAATGCCTACTCCCGCGAGAATAACTCCTTCCCCAACAATCAGGTATCAGCAACACAAAGAAAACCTGCTGGTTGGCCGATTGAGATTCACAGCGGGTTTTCCACAGGATAACTGATTAACGACATTCGTTATTCGCCGATTTCACCTGGGTCGTGATTTGGATCGCGAGTGCTATCGTCAAGGCAGAGAGAGAGCAGTTTGCGAGTGCAACCGAGGGCGCCGGGAAACCGGCGCCCTTTCTGTTTCTGAGGAGAGAGCATGCAGCCGAAGACGGCCAAAAGAACCGGCAAAAAGAACGCGTCGAAAACATCACAAAGTGTCGTAACCGCCGAAAGCAACGGACCCATCGACCGGCTGGCACTGGTCAGGTCGATGATTCACAAGTGTTCCGGGGCTCGCGACAATGAAAAATCGTCGAAGCCGATGGTGGCAGAACTCATCCGGCTACTCGTACTCGAAAAGGAATTGTCCGACGAACACCAGGTTATTCAGGAAATCAGGGTCAAATGGGTCGAACCAACCGAAACGGAATAGTCGAAGTCAGTATCGAGTACAGCGCCCTACCCTCGCAGCGGAGGTTTCATCAGTCGAAGGCACGATTCAAAGGTTTCTCAGGACCGATCGGCTCGGGTAAGAGCCAGGCGTTATGCCACGAAGTAATCCGATTGAGTTTCATCAATGCGGGTCGCATGGGCCTACTCGGCGCACCCACGTATCCCATGCTGCGCGACTCAACTCAGCGCAGCCTCTTCGAAATACTCGATGCGAACCGACTTCGGTACGACTACAACAAGGCCGAGAACTTCATCGTGATGAAGGATTCCGGCTCGAAGATCGTATTTCGATCGCTCGACGATTACGAGCGACTACGCGGGACCAACCTGGCGTGGTTCGGAGTTGACGAACTGACGTACACGCACGAAGAGGCCTGGCTGCGGCTTGAGGGGCGCCTTCGAGATCCGAAGTCGAAGCTCCTGTGCGGTTTCGCAGTGTGGACGCCCAAAGGATTTGACTGGGTGTACGACCGGTTCGTGGCGAACCCGGTTGCGGGCTATGAAGCGGTCCTTGCGAAGCCGTTCGAAAACCGCCACCTGCTCGACAAGATTCCGGATTTTTACGAACGGCTGCGCAGTAGCTACGATGAGCGCTTCTTTCAACAGGAAGTCATGGGAGAGTACCTGAGCCTGACCGCGGGCCGGGTCTATTACGCCTTTGACCGGCCGAAGCACGTACGGGCAGAGGAGATTGATCCGTCACGCCCGCTGCTCTGGGCGCTCGACTTCAACGTGAACCCGATGTGCTCCGTGGTGGCACAGAAGATCGGCGACACAATCGTCGTTCACGACGAGATTGTTCTCAGCCGCGCGAGCACCAGCGACGCCTGTGAGGAGTTCAAGCGGAGGTTCGGTTATCACGCGGCAGGACTCGAAGTGTACGGCGACGCGAGCGGAGCGAGGATGCAAACCGCCGGCTCGACGGACTACGAGATCATCACCGACTTTCTGCGTAGGAATGCATATCAGCACGTAATGCGAGTGCCTCGGTCGAACCCGGCAGTTCGGGACCGAATCGCAATTGTAAACGCAGCCTTCGAGAACGTGGTGGGCCGAGCGCGGTTGTTTGTCAATCCGCGCTGCAAGGAGTTAATCAAAGACTTCGAGCAGGTAGCATACCAGCCCAACACGGCAATGATCGACAAGAACAGCGACCCGAAGAGGACACACTTATCGGATGCCTTGGGTTACCTGATCTGGCAAGAATGCCGCGAGCCGATCGGCGAACGGAGAGAACGCCTGTTCTAGCCGCAACCATTCACGGAAAGGAAAAAACAGTGTTCGAGATCGACCGGGAACATCCGGAATACAAGTCGAAGTGCGCCACGTGGAGAAGGTACTCCGATCTCTACGCCGGCGGCGAGCAGTTTTTCAACAACGCGGCCGAGTATCTCGTCCAGAGACACAAGGAGCCGTTGGAGGTCTACAACGAGCGCCTGCGACGAATCTTCTATGAAAACTACATCGGCTCGATCGTCGATTGGTATTCGGCTACGCTGTTCCGCCGCGAACCGCTGCTCGGTTTCGACGGGAGCAACGACGCGGGCCGCAAATTCTTCGGCCAATTCATCGACGACTGCGACTTGCGGGGCACTAACCTCACCGACTTTCTCCGAAGACGCTTCATCGACGCGCTGGTCAGTGGGGCAAGCTACGTGTTGGTGGATTTTCCGAAGATTCCGGTAGCGGTGGGGAGCAGGGCCGAGGAAGACAAGCTCGGAGCTTCCCGCGCCTACCTAGTGGGCTACTCGGCATCGGACCTCATCAATTGGAGCTTCGACGAGAAGGGCCGGTTCCAGTGGGTGGTTCTAAAGGCTGAGCAACTGCGAAAGCCGACGCCGGATGCCGAATGGGCCCTGGAGACGACCTGGACTTACTACGACAAAACTCATTACAGGAAGTACCAACGGACTAAGACCAACGGCCAGAATAGCGAGATCGGATTAGTCGATGCCGGGTTGCACGGCCTGGCAAAGCAATCTCACGTTCCGCTGTTCCGGCTCGAGATCCCGGAAGGTCTCTGGCTGCTGAACAAGGCAGGCTCCCTCCAGTTGGAGCACTTCAACAAATCCAACGCGCTTTCGTGGGCGCTGACGATGGGCTTGTTCGCCACTCCAGTGATCTACTCGGACCGTAAGTTCAATCAGATCGTCGGAGAATCGTACTATATCCAGCTCGGACCGGAAGACAAGTTCGGTTGGGCCGAGCCGGAGGGCCGCGTATATGAAATCGCGAGCGATAACCTGGTGCGCCTGCAAGAAGAGATTTACAGGGTCTGCTACCTCATGCACATGGGCGGGCCGATTGGTTCCGCCGCCGGACAATCGGGCCTCAGCAAGGCGCGCGACTTCTCAATCACCCAAGAAGTTCTGCGCACTTACGGCGACGCAGTGAAGGATCTCGCTCGCCGGGTGCTGCTTGCCATCGAAGAAGCGCGCGAGGACGGGTTGCGCGTGGACGTATCCGGTCTTGACGAGTTTGATATCGGCGATTTCAGCGCGGAACTATCGGACGCCCAGCAACTGTTGGGGCTCGGGATCGAATCACCAACGTTGAAGAAGCAGATATTCCGGAAACTCGCGCTGAAGTACCTGTGCGATGTCCGGCAAGAGATAAAGGACGAGATTGCCGCAGAAATTGAAAGAACCAGCGGTAACTGATCAATAGGAGAGTTATGGACCAGAGCCAGTTAGACGTGCGGGCAATCGTTCGCGATGCTTTGGAGGAGTTCGTAAGAATCGAACGATCCAAAGCAGAGCCCGCTTACAAGATGGAACTTACCGAAGAACGGAAGCGACGGGAGCAACTCGAGCAGCGCGTAAACGAGCTGGTCGAAGAAAACGGCCGCAGCCGGGCACGGGCCGAAGAAGTGGAACGAAGCAGCAGCATCCGGACCGAACTTCAGAAGCTTGGTGTCGCCAAGGTGGATCTGGCGTTTCGTGCCGTTAAGGACGACGTCTACCGCACCGAAGACGGACGGCTGATAGCACGGACTGAAACCGGCGATTTGGGATTGAAGGATTACCTCACGCAGTTCGTGAACAATAATCCCGAACTCCTTCCAGCCAGGATGTCCGGTGGTTCGGGTGCCTCCGTATATTCGAAACATCCCGCGGGCGCTTCCGCGACTTTTGATGTCGACAAGATCCGGCCCGGAATGAATGCCGAGGAACTGGAAAAGATCCGGCAGGAGATCTCCCGGGTAGCATCTCAGACGCTACGCGGCGTCTAGCCGATCGCAAACGGCGGCTGAATACGAGCCGGGTTGAACGATCTGCAGCAATCCCGCACGCCGGTGCTTCAAATTCGTGCGGGTACGAAGTAGTCAGTTTACTTATTAACAGAAGAAAGAGAGCAAACGATGTCAGTAATTACATCGGCCAATGTGGCCAACGCGATCTGCAAGCTGGTAGCGGTGGATGCGCTGCCCGCATTGATGGGTAACCTCGTTATGGGTAACCTCGTCAATCGTGACTATGAGCCGACTTTGGCCCAAGCGGGCGATGCGGTCAACGTGCCGATTCCCCCGACGCTGGTTGCGAACAATATCGCTGAGGGCGGTAGCGTCCTGACCCAGAATCCGAACCTCGGCAACGCGCAGATCGTTCTGAACACGCATGCCGAAGCGACATTCCAGATTCCGGATGTCACCAAGGTTCTGGCGGTTCCCGACCTTCTGAAGCTGTACATGCAGCCGGCGGTGATCGCGCTCGCTGAGAAGATCGAGTCCGATCTGCTGGCGCTTTCGTCTCAGTTCACGGCAAACTCCCCGATCGGCAGCCCTGGGGCGCCGGTGACCGAAGCTATCGTCGACTCGGCTGAAACGGCCCTGTTCCAGGCGAAGGTTCCGGCCAGCTCTCCGAAGTATCTCGTGGTGGACGCAAACACCTATTCGCAGCTCCGTCAGATTCCGCGGTTCAGCGAGTACGGCACGGCGGGTGAAGCGGGCTTGCGGGCGATGGTGGACGGCAGCGTAGGAAAGATGAAGGACTTCTACATCTTCCGTTCTCAATTCGTTCAGAAGACCGGCAGCGGACCCTCGGTGGTTCATAACGTGGCCTTCGCGAAGAACGCCATCGGCCTGGTGGTTCGCCGCCTGCCCCAGCCCATTCCTGGCACGGGCGCAATTGCGGAGTACGCTGAACTAGGAAACTTCGGTATCCGCGTGACCATGAGCTATCAGCCGAACACGCTGGCACAACAGTTCACCGTTGACGTGCTGTACGGCACGGGCATTCTGCGAAACGGTTTCGGCGTCCAGCTCATCAGCTAGACCACTTCGCTGTTCACGGGTGCCCGGAACGGCACGCCTAACTTATTACCCTGTATCAACTCGGGCCGGCCCTTTGCGCCGGCCCACTTTTTTGGGAGTGAACGTGGACCTTCGAGCTTACTATCAGCAGATACGTGAATTAGAAGCGACGATCGCCGATGAGCACGTCGTCGTAATCAGCAATCCTACCCCGGACGGGGGAAAGGGTGGTGTGCGGACGGAAGTGACGCGTGCGATCGCTGCGAAGTTAGTGGTCGAACGCCGCGCCCGGTTGGCTACCACGGAAGAGGCCGAAGCTTACCGGCTTGAATTGCGCGAAGCACGGGCGCGCGCGGAGCAAAACGCAGCCGCCGAGCGCATGCAGGTGACCATTCTCACCGAAAGTGAATTGCGCGCACTTCGGGACCGATCACGGCAGAAGGGATAAAGGAAATGGCGCTATTCACGGATGGCGGCCCGGCGACGATTGAAGACATGAAGCGGCATGATAGCGCGTGTGAAAGTCTGGCGCGCGATGCCGGTATTGATCTCGACGCAAAATTGTCGGTGGCCGCGGAGGAAGTGGGGCAAGACCTGTTCGCTTTCCTGTTGTTTCAGGGAGCGCCTGAGACGCGGGCACGCCGGCGGTCAGTTGGGCTAACGGACGTAGTGGCCACGCCACCGGTCACCCGCTGGCACGCCATACGCGCGCTTGCGGGTTTGTATCGGGATGCGTATGGATCGGACGTGAACGACAGGTTCCGCCAGAAATGGCAGGAGTACGAGCGGATGTCGAAAGACGCATCCGAACATGCGTTCGACGCAGGCATCGGATTGTCGATGCACCCGATTCCGAAGCCGCCGGTACCGCTGGTCAACGCCAGCGGCGACGAGACAGGTACTACGCAGTACTTGCGAGTGACCTGGGTTGGAGATAACGGCGAAGAAGGCGCAGCGAGCGACGAGTTCGCTACAGCACTCGTTGCAAACGATTCGGTCAGCATGCGTGGCGTGACGCCGGAAGGTGTCGTGGGCTGGAATATATATGCCGGAGTCTCTGATGACGCGCTGTTCCTTCAGAACGACTCGCCGCTAGCGCCAGGCGCGACATGGGCAGAGCCCGTTGAGGGCCTGAAACAGGGACGCCTGGTATCAGTTAACGGCCAAACGGCAGACTACTTCGTCGTCGAGCAGCGGGTTCTGCTGAGAGGTTAAAACATGGCCGACATCGGTGTCCGGGTGACTAGCACAGCGGTAGGGTTGTTTCAAGGAGACAATGGACTTCCTGGAGCAATCAGCTCTCTGTCCACGGCGAGTTCCGTCAGTTTTGGCCCTTTTCACAAAGACCAAATCCGCACATTGAATATTGCGCCGGAGATAGCCGAGAAGACTGCGCCCGTGCAGTACCCGACGGTTCACATTTATTGCGAACGCGTGACGAATTCGTTACGCGAGAAGTTCCGCCGGTTCTCCGGTAAGGTCCGGATGATCGCCGAGGTGCGAGTCTCGCACAGCTACCTCGATCTTGTCGAGAAGAAGTCGCAGTTGATGGCGGACGCCGTCACAGAGGTGCTGGATGCGGTACGGGGAGATTGGGGAAACGGAATGTTCTACACCGGCGGCTACGAGATTAGCTACGGAACCGTGAAGCTGGGCGGAAAGAACTATATCCAGACGACGAAGATCAGTTTTGAGGTAGATGTTAGCGCCGATTGACGCGTGCCGCAAGGCGAAGTCACAGGAGCAGTAACTCATGGCAAGCTATATTTCATCCAACAATAACCGCCTGTATGTCGGCGTCGAACCCAGCTTTGGGAATGCCGCGGCGGCCACGCAATTGACGCGGATTCCGGCCGTCTCGCTAAAAGTAAAGCACCGGCGCGACGAATTGCGCCGAAAAGACAAGACCGGTACGAGAACGTTTCTAGGGTTGCCCTCGAATCTGAAGCGCCAGACGAGTTTCGAGCTTCGTTCGTACATGACGGGCTGGACGGACCAGAGCAAAGCGCCCGCACACGGCGCTCTGTTCGAGACCGCCTTCGGAAGCCCGGCGCAGAGTTTCACCGCACATTCCATCTCGGGCGTTACCGGCACGAAGATCACTACCGGAACCCAGCATGGGTTGGAACCGGGACAGGCGGTGTCGGCCGGCAGCGAAATGCGCTTCGTGACAGGCGTCGTGAATACGACGACATTCGTGCTTAACGCGCCGTTCACGAACGGGACCGGAGCGGGCAGTCAATTGGTTCCGACTTACAGCTATCGGCCTGGCGCTGAACCCTCCAGCGTCAGCATACTCGATTACTGGTCGCCAGATGCAGCGGTAAACCGGTTGATCTGCGGAGCTGCGATCGATCGTGTCCAGATCGACATCAATAGTGATTTTCACGAATTTCTATTTAGCGGTCCCGCAGCCGACCTGATCGACAGCGCGAGTTTCAATACCGGTGAGGCCGGATTGCAGCAGTTTCCGGACGAGCCGGCGTCGCTGGGATTCGACTATACGATCATCCCCGGACACTTAGGGCAGGCGTGGATCGGCAGCGTGCCGGGGCAGTTCTTTACGTTGGCCTCGGCGACCATTCGTTTCGGCAATGACGTCGACGTGCGCGCGCGTGAATTCGGATCTATCCTGGCACGGGCTATCGCGGCGGGTGAGCGGGATGTCCGCGTGGACTTCAGCGTGTATGCACAGACCGACGACCAAACGAAAGCGCTTTACCAAGCCGCTCGGCAGCGGTCGCCCATGAGCGTGATGCTCCAACTCGGACAACAGGCGGGGCAACTCTGCGGTATTTACCTGCCGAGTGTCATTTCAGACGCGCCGGAATTCGATGACGGCGAAACTCGATTGATTTGGAATTTTTCGAAATGCCGGGCGCAGGGGAGCGGCGATGATGAAATCGTGGTTGCGTTCGCTTAATCCGATCGCCTTCGAGAGCACAGTCCAGCACAGTTCCCGGACGCATTCCGGCGTTCGTTTCGCGATACGCCGGATGTCGCTTGGGCGACGCATTGAACTTGCAGAATCGATTCGTGGCCTGGCACAGGAACTCGAATGCCGCCAGGCTGGCCAAACCAGTAGCGAGCGAGTCGAGGCAGCGTCGATTTCGGCGCGTATCGAATTAGCCTATCTCCGCTGGGGATTGGTAAGTGTATCCGGGATATTTATCGATTCCGAACCAGCTACGGCCGACTCACTTTATGCGCGCGGCCCCGAGGACCTGTTTCGAGAGATCGTCGATAGCATTAAGTCCGAGTGCGGACTTTCAGAAGACGATCGAAAAAACTGATCACCGCCTTCCATTTTCAATTTGCAAACCAGGCCGCGTGGAAGTGCGGTGATTGTCGCAGCCAAGGTCTGGAACGAGCGCGCGGCTGCCCTTGGACCGGCGCGTCTGCGGGCGCGCCGGCACGGCAACAGCACATCGTCTGGGCGCGACGGGAAGTTGTGGCTCGTGCGTGCCCCAAAGGCATCATCCGGGCAGAATCGATTCGGTTCCTCGAAGAATTCAGTGCCTGGAAGGCGGGCGCATCAGTAAACCTGTTCGATTTGCCCGCCCGGACCGCCGAAGCCTTTTTTGTTTTGGAACAGGAGTTGAGAGCGGAGCTAAATTATGCAAGACAGCATCAACACAACCCTTAACCAGGTTTTAGCCGGGTCGGGCTCGGCCCTCAGCGGGCAGACGAATGCGAGCCCGTTGCGTCTTGTTATTCCTGGAACCCCAGGTGGGGAATCAGACGCCGGCAGCAGTGCACCGTCCAATTTTGGAGCGCTGGCCGAGACCATCGGCCGTAACACGGCAGAACTCGCTGCGGTGAATGCTGCCGTCCAAAACCAACTCGACTCCATTGCGGACAATACGAAAGCGCTGGTCGACAACACGACGACGCACGATTCATCCGGCGCCGGGGTCGGCAAAGTCGTTTCTAATGTAGCCGGGAACATTCTCGGCGGAGGACTACTCGGTCCGATCGCTTCGGGATTGATGCACCTCTTCGGCGACAGCGACACGGTAGAGGCCCCTGCGCCGTTGGTGAAGTTCGCACTCCCATCTTCTGTGAACGTGGGCGCAGGAGTCAGCGCCGCGGGGACGTCGGCGGTCGATTACGGCCAGAACGATCAACCCCGTGCCGCAGCGTCCGCTCCACAGGTGACGGTGAATGTGAGCACCATCGACAGCCGCTCGTTCATGGATCACAGCAACGAGATCGCGAGCGCAGTGCGGCGGGCGATTCTCGAATCAAACGCCCTGAACGATGTGCTCGGAGATATGTGAGATGGCTACGTTTCCACAACTCAAAACGGGCGCGGTTGCGCAGTATCCTGCCGAGCAGCAACTCCGATTCAGCACCGAGGTTCTCGAGTTTGTTGACGGACGCGAACAACGGTTCAGCGAGTATGCGACCAGCCTACGGCGTTGGGTGATCCGCTTGGACCTCCTCGACGATAGCGAATTGGCCAGGATTGCATTGTTCTTCGATCAGGTGGCGCCGGCCGAGAACTTCACCTTTACAGATCCGTGGGACGGGAGTATCCACCCGAACTGCATTGTCGAAAACCAGGAGTTTTGGGCGGAATGCCGCGGGCCGGAGAGAAACCGCACCGAACTGACGATTAGAGAGGACCGAACGCCATGGTTGTCTTTCCACAATTGAGCAGCGGAGCCCCCACTCAATATCCTGCGCTCCGCCGGCGCCGCACCCGTGCGATAACGAACCAACTTCTGGATGGAACTGTGGTCGGCTTCGCGGATTCGGGCGTCGAGGTGAATTCCTGGGACCTCACGCTGCGCGATCTCTGCGACTCCGAGTGCGACGCCATTCGGATCTTGTTTGAAGCGGTCGAGGGGCGAAAGGGCACATTCACGTTTGTGGATCCGACGGCTAATCTACTGGCGCATAGCGAAGAACTGAGCGATCCCGCATGGACGAAGAGTCCGATGGTTTCTGTGACACCCGGAGTCGACGATCCACTGGGTGGCGCGCAGGCGGTGCGCCTCATCAACGGATCGCAAACCAGTCAAGGTATTGAACAGGCGCTCGAGTGCCCAGCGTCGTTCGGCTACAGCTTCAGCCTGTACGCACGATCCGCTGCGGATGCGATGATCTCGATGAGCAGATCGAGTTCCGGTGCGACGTTTTCACGAATGTTCACTTTGGGGAGTGCGTGGACCCGCTGTATTCTTGCTGGCTCGCTGAACGCGACGGACACCGCAATCCGATTCGGAGTCACGTTCCCTGCAGGCGTAGCGGTGGACGTCTTCGGATTGCAGGTGGAGGCGCAACCCTGGGCGTCCTCGTACAAGAGAACACGCGCCAGGAGTGGCGTTTATTGCAGCGCGAGGTTCGATCACGACATACTTCGCGTCGTATCGGACGGACCAGACCAACATCGCCTTAACTTGCGGATCATCGCCAGAGACTGACGGCCATGCAGGACATAAACACTTACAAACAACAAGAAATCGTCGACACTCCCCTGTTCCTGTTCGAGTGTCTTATGCCGTCCGGCAATGTCCAACGCTGGAGCACTCACGGCATCACGCTCGACGGCGATGTCTACTCCGCTCGCGTGCTGACCCACAATCTTTTCGAGTTGAAATCGTCGCTCGACGACGGTGCTGACTCAGCGGCGAAAATCGCGATCGTGCTTGCGAACGCTGATTCGTACTGTTCGGAGCTAGAGTGGAACGAAGGCTTCAAAGGATCGCAATTGACAGTGCGGTTTGTCTTCTTCGATCTCCGCAACGGGCAGGCCGTCACTGAACCCCGGATCGTGTTTCGTGGAGTGGGCGGGCCCCCGGACGAGATCACCGAGTCGACACTGAAGGTCACTTTTGCGAATCGTCTGAACCTGCAGCGTGTTCTGCTTCCTGAAATTCGGATCCAGCGCCGCTGTCCGTGGTCGTTTCCGTCGACGCAAGCTCAGCGAAGCGAGGCGTTACACGGAGCGGCGAACGGCAGGTATTCGCCTTTCGAGCGATGCGGCTACTCGGCAGGCGAGGATGGCGGCTCAGGCAACCTGGACAGCGACGGCAAACCATTCACCAATTGCGACTTCACTCGTGCACAGTGCGAGATGCGGGGAATGTTCGACAAGGACTCCGCAGAGAACATCACCCGAAGGTTTGGTGGCGTCGAATTCGTACCCGCAACAGTGCTGGTTCGAAGCTACGGCGATAAGAGCGCGCATTCGTCTCCCGTGGTGGAAAACGAGGCACGCTATAACGACTTCGTGCCCTTGGTGTACGGAACCGCCTGGTATCAGCCGCCGGTCGTATTCGCGCGCAACGACGGCAACCTGACCCGCATGGAAGTGCTGCTCGGCGCTGGCGAAATGGAACGTGTTGTGAAGGTCGTCGTTAACGACATCGAAATACCCGAAGGCGTCAGCGGTGCCAACATGACCGGTACCGGCTGGTTCAACCTGGTCACAAGCGGCGCGGTCTCCGGAGCGTTCAACCTTGACTTCACCGACAGCAACGGACACCCGCTCGGAGATCCTTATGGCAGCATGGGGCTGCTCTCGGTCGTGGTGCCAAACCGGATAAGCAACGGATCCTCTTTACCCCGAATTCAGGTTCTGGTCGAAGGCTTGCGCCTCGAACGTTTCGATGCACAAGGGCAGTCGTTAGGGCGGACGTTCACCAACAACCCGGCCTGGGTACTCCTTGACGTTCTGAGGCGGAGTGGATGGTCGCTGGACAATATCGACCTTCGAGGGTTCGCCTCGGCCGCGGCGTACTGCAATGAATTGGTACCCACCAAGGACCTTAACGGAAACGATACAACGATCCCACGCTATCAATGCAATCTTGTCGTACGAAGGCGCCGCAGCGCAGCGGACCTTGTGCGGGGCATTCGGAATGGTGCCGCACTGCTGATGACGTCATCCGCGGACGGCAAGATTACCATCAGGCCGGAAGCGTCCATGGCAGTGCAACAGGGCAGCCGGCCCGAAACCAGCAACAGCACCGAGATGCTCGACGGTGGATGGCCGGCGTACGAATTTAGCGACGGCTCCGCACCGTTTTCGGGGTTGCTGCGAAAATCGAACGGCGAACCGTATATACGCTTCTGGTCCCGGAGCACTTCGGAAACACCGAATCGGATGACCGTCGAGTTTCAGGACGAATTCAACGAGTATCAACAGGACAGCCTGTCACTCGTGGACATCGACGATGTTGAACTCATTGGGCAGGAGATCAGTACCTCCGTAACCGCGTTGGGCTTGCCGAATTTCGACCAGGCGGCCCGAATCCTCCGCCGGCAACTGAACAAATCCGTGCGGGGAAACTTCTACGTCGAATTTGGCACAAGCGTTCGCGGTTTCGGACTGGTCCCCGGCGATCTCATCACACTTACCTACGAGAAGGAAGGGCTACAACGCGAGCCTTTCCGTGTCGTGCGCGTCGCGCCCTCAACCAACTACCGAACCGTCGTTATCACAGCTCAGTACCACGATGATGATTGGTACAGCGCCTCGGGTGAGCCCACGCACAGCGGACGTCGACAGCCGGTATACGGACTCGGTATTCCGCGCCCCCTCTTAGGAGATGCGATCGATTCCGAGGGACAGCCCTGCTATAGCGTCAAGGAAGTAGTGAAGGAAACGACGGATGGCGGCTACAACGTCGGACTTACCGTAGGTTTCGCGGCACCCTTGAAACCTGCAAAGTCCGCGGCCGGGATCCCCGTGTTGAGCCTATCGCCCACCCTGGACGACTCGAATGGAAAATTGGCTGGGGGATGTACCTACTACTATGCGATCAGCGGAGTCGATGCGGATGGGAATGAAGGAGCCCTTTCATTCACCGTTCGAGCGAGCGTCCCCGATGGTTCAGACACGAACTCCGTCCGGTTGAACGGACTGAGCTTCCCTCCTGCCGTCGCCAGCTTTAGCGTGTACCGTGGCGAGAACCCTTCACAACTCATACGAATTGCTTCTGCGCTTGCGCCTGGGGGTTCGTTCACGGACGACGGAATTATTACGAAAGAGGCTGTCGGCCCGCCTGATCTCTATTACGACCACGCGAATTTCTACTGGCGGCTCGAACAGCAACCCGAGGCGGCAGCGAAGCTTGTGTCTCCGAACACGATCGGCAACGACACTTTACATATGTTGGCGAATGAGAATCGGGGCATGCTCGTCAGGATCACTCAGGGAAAGGGCGCCGGGCAGGAACGCCTTATCTCTGCGAACGACGAGCAAACACTCACAGTGTTTCCGAAATGGGATGTCGAACCGGACTCGGACAGCATGTTCGTCATTGTGGAACCTAGTTGGAAATTCGGGGCGTTGACAATCCAAGGACCCGCTGAATTCAGCGTTCCCAATCGGACCAATGCGGCGGTGCACATTATGGGCCGATCCGCGAACGTCCATGATCAGGAGTGTGCGGAGGAATTGTCGCTCCTTACGCGGTGGCGGATCGGTGGCGGTGGGACTGTCGCCGATGCGGATGTTCCCCCGGCACCGATCTTCGGACTAGTGCCAGCAGGAAAGGGCACCGTGGAACTCGCGGGCGTCGGGTTCGAGGACCTGACCAATACGCGAACGATTTCTGCCGGAACCCTGACGCTGTTCTACTCAGACGAGATTTCGCCCGCGCCCTCGGTACAACTTGGCGCCGCGCTCGACGCCGCATCGACAGCAGTGGTGTTCGATAAAGCAGCACAGATCCGCCCTGGTGATGTACTGCAGATCGACGCTGAGATCGTGACCGTCGCGGAAGTCGCGGATGACAACTCCTCTGTAGAGGTTGATCGAGGCGCATTCGGTTGCGCTCCGGATACTCATGCTGCTGGAGCGACGGTCTACATTCTTTCGCGCCGGGTGTACGTCGTTCCCTTCGTCCGGGACTTCTTCGGAAGCCCGGCGAGCGGGAGTTTTTCGTTTCCGATCTACATTCCCGACGTTCGTATCGGTGCTGCGTCACTGTTCATGACAAACGAGCGCGGCGACAGCCCGACCGGCAGAATTGCTTTCATGAGTCTTGCGGACGCCGGAATCCGGACACTGTCGGGCGGGCAGTTCGCTTTGCAAATCGATGGGCGAATCGCGCTACAGACGGACGCGACCCCGCCACTTCTGATCGAGGATACGCATGCGGTTCGCGATGTCTTCGCGATTTTGCGCGAGCCGGCGGCCGGGCAGGTGAATATAAAGATCAGGCAGGATAGTGACACGTACTGTGAGTTGGCAATTCCGGCCGGCGCTACGCGCGCGATGATCAACGGATTCGGTCTTCCGCCCCTGCGCGGGAAGTCGCAACTCAGCGTGGATATTACGGGCGTGCCGCAAGCGGCGGATGCATTTCCCGGAGCGGACCTCTGTGTCACGCTCCGCATGTAGCATCGAAGCGATTCCAATTGATTGAGGCACGGCGGTGATCCACGCTATAGTTGGATTGCCGCTGTGCTTCTCGTTCAGCACGTATCCAAAGTATTCCCTCTGTACCGCCACCCCGCGGATCGGATTCGCGAGTTGCTACCCGTGTTCGGCCGCACACGCCATACGGATTTCTGGGCATTGCGCGATGTCAGTTTCCAAGTCGAACGTGGCGAGGTCCTCAGTCTCATCGGACCAAACGGCTCCGGTAAAAGTACTCTCCTTCAAATTGTCAGCGGGATTCTTCAACCCACCACTGGCCGCGTTCTGAAGCAGGGCCGCGTCGCGGCTTTGCTCGAACTTGGCGCCGGTTTCAACCCGGAGTTCTCTGGACGAGACAATGTCTTCCTCAGCGGCGAAATCATGGGTCTCTCACGCGCGGAACTCATTTCTGCTTTCCCGAAAATCGAAGCGTTTGCCGGAATCGGCAACTTCATTGATCGGCCGGTTAAGGAATACTCGACTGGCATGTACGTCCGCCTCGCGTTCTCCACGGCTATTCACATCGAACCCGAGATCCTGATCGTCGATGAAGCCCTCGCGGTTGGGGATGCGATCTTCGCAAATCGTTGTGTGCAGAAATTCGAGGAATTGAAAGAGCGCGGAGTCACCGTGCTGTTCGTCTCTCACGACCTCGGACTCGTCAAACGCCTTTCGGATCGTGCGCTTTTCATGTTGAACGGACAGATCGCCGCCCAAGGTGAGCCAAAGGACGTCGTGAACCGGTATGTTGGCTTCGTCCTCGATCGCGAACGGGCCGATACCGACTCCGGGTCCGCGCAGAAGGACGCGAGAATTCATGCGAGTTTCCGCCACGGCGATGGGGCGAGCCGGATCAATGCCGTCGAGATACTCAATGCCGAGCGCGAGCCGCGAAATGCCTTCACGAGTGGGGAGCAGGTCATCGTCCGAATCACGGCGACCTTCAAGACGTCTGTCCGCAACCCGGTGGTCGGCATTCTGGTTCGAAACCGGCTGGGAATCGACGTGTTCGGAACGAATACGCGAATCGAACACATCGATCTCGGTGACTTCAAGCCAGGTGAGTCCTTAGATATCGAATTCGCTCTCTCGTGCATACTGAGCCGCCAGGACTATACGCTAACTGTCGCAACTCAGTACGCCGATGGTACCAGCCAGGATTGGTTGGACGATGCAATTCAATTCACCGTTATTGAGCCAAAGGACATCGCGGGACTGTTAAATCTTCGTCCTCTCATCACTTGGCGTAAGACCGGGTCCGTAGCTGAACTGACGACAGGAGGAGTGCCGGCACATGGCGATATACGCTGACGCTAACACAGACGTTCTCGACACGCGCTTTTTCGGCCACCCTCGCGGTCTTGCGACTCTCTTCTTCACAGAGATGTGGGAGCGGTTCAGCTATTACGGTATGCGCGCGATCTTAGTCCTCTACATGGTCGCTCCCATCACATCGGGCGGTTTGGGATTCGATACGGCTCGCGCCGCGACGATTTACGGGCTTTATACCGGGTCGGTCTACGCCGCATCGATTCCCGGCGGATGGCTCGCTGACCGGTTCTTAGGCGCACGGATAGCCATTCTGCTCGGCGGCATCTTCATCGCTATTGGAAATGGACTATTAGCGCTCGGGTCAGTGCCGATCTTCTACGCCGGCTTGTTCGCGATCGTTGCAGGTACGGGACTGCTGAAGCCGAACGTCAGTGTGATGGTTGGGGGTCTCTATTCCCAGCACGATGCGCGGCGTGATGCAGGCTTCTCGATATTTTATATGGGCATCAATACGGGCGCAATCGTCGCGCCGTTATTGTGCGGATATCTCGCGCAGAGGGTTAGCTGGAACCTGGGCTTTGTCGTATCAAGCGCAGTGATGATATTGGGACTGGCTCAATTCCTCGGATTTCAGAAGACTCTCGCCGCTGTAGGGGCACGCCCACAAACAACCGCACCGGGTTCCGAATCACACGCTCACGAACCTCTCGATGCCGATGCCTGGCGGCGCATCTCCGCCATCGCAGTACTGTTCGTCTTCTCGACAGTATTCTGGATGTCCTTCGAACAAGCCGGGTCGAGCCTGAATCTTTTCGCCGACCAACTCACCCACAATCACTTGTTTGGCTTCGATTTTCCGTCCAGTTGGTTTCAATCGGTTGAGCCAATCTTCGTGGTTTTGCTGGCGCCGGTTTTCGCGTGGGCCTGGATTCGGATGGGGGCGAGGCAGCCGTCCAGTCCCGCGAAGTTCGGGTACGGACTGCTCGCAGCGGCGCTAGCGTTCATCGTCATCAGCTATGCCGCCACTTTGACCGGGGGCGGCCTGGTGAGTCCGGTGTGGCTGATTTTCGTTTACTTCTTCCAAGCGATCGGTGAAGTGCTACTTAGTCCCGTGGGGTTGAGTACAACGACGAAACTCGCACCACCGCGTATAGTCGGACTCATGATGGGCGTTTGGTTCCTGTCCATCTCGGCAGGCAATTACTTAGCCGGCGCCGTTGCGAGCTTCTACCGCCCGGGAGAAGGCGCTTTACTTATCATGTTCGGGTCGGTAGCGATCATCACACTGATTAGTGCACTTATTCTGTTTACACTTTTGCCGTTTATGCGGCGATTGATGGGAAAGGTCCATTAGCGATGAATGTAGAAACCATACAGGAGGCGCTCCGGCAGGAGCATCTGGACGGCTGGTTGTTCTTCGATCATCACCGTCGCGATCCTTTGGCGTATAAAGTATTGCAATTCGAACCGGGCGGCATCTTGTCTCGCCGCTGGTACTATTTCATTCCTGCGCATGGTGAAGCGAAGGGGCTGGTTCATCGGATCGAATCGCACACTCTGGATGCGTTACCGGGCGAGAAGATCGCCTACTCGGACTGGGAAGGGCAGCGGCAAGGCATCGCGACACTTCTCAAGGGCGCGCGAAGAGTAGCGATGCAATACTCCCCGGATTGCGCTGTTCCCTACGTTTCCATGGTGGACGGTGGCACGATCGAACTCGTACGATCGACGGGTGTTGAAATCGCGAGTTCGGCGAACCTGGTGCAGTACTTCGAGGCCCGCTGGAACCAGGATCAACTGGATTCGCATCTAGCGGCCGGCAAACTTGTAGACGAGATCCGGCGAAACGCATTTCTCCTGATTGGTGAGCGCATACGCTCTCGACAACCCATCACGGAATGGGAAGTACAATCCTTCATCACCCGACAATTCGCGATGAACGGCCTGTTCACGGACCATGGACCAAATGTGTCGGTTAACGCCAACGCTTCGAATCCACATTACGAACCACAGCAGGATTCAAGCGCCACTATTGCATCCGGCGATTCGATCCTCATCGACCTGTGGGCCAAGCTCGAACGGCCGAACTCCGTTTACTACGACATCACTTGGGTCGGGTTCGCCGGTGACAATCCACCATCCGATCTGCAAAACGTTTTCACGGTTGTGCGTGACGGGCGAGATGCCGCGATTCGGCGGGTTCAGAAAACTGTCGAGAACGGAGAGGAGTTGTTCGGGTACCAGGTGGATGACGCGGCGCGGTCGCACATACGGGAGCGAGGGTACGCCGACTACTTCTTCCATCGCACGGGTCATTCCATCGGAACCGAAGTCCACGGCAACGGCGCTAACATGGACAACCTCGAAACACACGATGACCGCCGCGTCATTCCATGGACGTGCTTCTCGATTGAACCCGGAGTCTATCTCCCGGCGTTCGGTGTTCGTTCGGAAGTGAACATGTTCGTCGGCGATCGAAGCGCGCGAGTTACCGGCGAGATCCAGCGCGAACTTGTGAGGGTTTAGGGCCGGTGGCATATCGACATCGACATAAGCGGCCAACCCTATGAAACTTGCACCCACAACTCGGTATTAATACGGTCCGAGTGCGCCTTTGATGTCGACAACAGCCTCCGTGATCTGCCCCAGATATTTCCCGTCGCGCATCACATCGCACGCGATGGCAAACCGCGGACTCGAGGGGGACCAGCCGGATGGAACGCCGACCGTCACCGCTTTCGCGCCGTCGGATTTTGCGGGAACCTCGAGCTTCACAACATCCGGTTCCACCCGCCACTCCGACGGCGTAATGAGAGCGGCCTCGATTCGAATCGGCTTCGCTTCGTAATTTCGCACCCGGATTTCTAGCCGCTGCCGCTCGCCGGGCGCTAGCAGAATCTGGTAGGGGTAGATACTTAACCAGCTCGGGTCGAGCCCAAATTCGACTTCGCCTTCGGGCAGAATCGCGAAAAACATTTCCCGCTGTTTCCGAAACAAGTCCTCGGTCGCCAGCATCGCTTCACGCGTAACGGTGTACGGCCGCCCATGACCCGGCGCGATCATTTCCGGATTGTGGTCGATCAGGCTGCGCACCGATTTGAGATGGCTGTCGCTGTGGACCTGGTTCCGAAAGATCAGGTTGTGCCGCAGTGCCGGTCCTTGCCGCCCGTTGTCGAAAAAGGCGTCTCCGGTGAATGCAATCCGGCGCCCGTCGAGGGTGGTATGCAACGCCATCTGATATTCCGTGTGTCCCGGAGAATGCACGATCTCGAATTCGTACTCTTCCCATTTGAAGTGCTCTCCATCCCGGAACGTGCGATCCACCTTGAACGGCTCGGCGAGAATGCAGCCCAGGTTGTACCCGCGCGGATTCTCAAAAATGGGCTGCATGTTCTCGTAGCACCAGACCTTGGTGCCATAGTGTTTCAGAAGATGTGGGAATCCGTTGACGTGGTCATCGTGCATATGACTCGGCATCGCAACATCGATTGATTTCACCCCGAAATCCCGCTTGAGATCACCGATCGTATGTTCGACAAAGCGAATGCGATCGTTTACCGAAGTTGCTTCGAGAAACGACGCGAAGTGCCGGTTCGATGCCGAACCATAATCGATGAACAACGCCTTGCCGCTGTTGCTGACAATTGCGTAGAACGAAGACGTGGTCTGGTAGCTCGCGACGAAGTGAGGACTCACCGCGTAGGGCCGGTTGTCCACCGCCAGGGTGTTGAACTGAATGTTGTAGTAGTTCCGCAGCCGGCCCGCCGTTTCGGCAATCGCGGTATCTGCGTCGTTCATCACTTCGCCGTGCGACGGACACAACATCTGCGCTTTCTGTCCCCGCAACGCGGCCAGCGAATAGATCCCCAAGTCGATGCCTTCCTCGCCGCCGTACTGGATTTGGGTATCGAACAGATCGACGATTTTTCCCGGCGCGAACAGAAGGTCGCCTGAGAAGCCGGTGCGCTTAGAATCCACAGACGCTAGGATCGTGATCGAGCCCATGGTGTGCCCGGGCGTCGGGAAAATAAAGAAATCGTACTTGCCCCAACGGAAGGTGGAGTAGTCGGTGAGCAGACGCGACACCGGAATGTTGTGCGTCACGGTATTGAAGTCGTTCCGCATGTTGTACAGGTGAAATACTCGCCGGTTGCGCCAGAAATTTTCAGCGTCCGCGAACAGGTTCCGTTCGTGGGCGGGCACGGCGATCGGAATGCCTCGTTCGGCGGCGAGCAGATCGCCCTGGCATTGTTCCCGATGGTGATGAGTGTGCAAAATCCAATCCACTTTCGAGATGCCCATCTCACCGAGATGATCGAGGATCCGGCCCGACCCGAAGTCGATGAGCACGGCATGGTCGCCATCCCGCACTGCGAAGACATTGCACGTGTCCTCGAGCACAAACAGATTGTCGGAGATCTTGCGTGGCCGACCCGCGGGAGCGAAGCCCGACGGGCGGGGGCCACGAACATTCTTCTGTGCTGCGTGTGCGGCGAGCGGTGCGGCCGCGGTTTGGAAGAATTCGCGTCGGGATTTGCTCATGCCGGTATCGTAGCGCTTTGTGCGGCTGCGGGTTACGCTGCTTGTTGTCGAAACGATCAACTCAACCGGACCGTCAATCCTCTCGCCAACCCCGCTGGTACAATCGAGTTTTGATCCGCCGCACTTGAATATTTCATGGCTATCCAAACGCTTTTTGGCTCGGTTCCTCAAGAGCCTAATCTGCTCGAACGGCTGAAGGCCGGCATCGAAAAGACCCGAGCGGGCCTGGTCGATCGTGTTGAAGATCTCGTGTCCGGACGGAAAGAGATCGACGCCGACCTGCTCGAAGAATTGGAATACACGCTTATCACGGCGGATCTCGGCGTCCGGACTACAACCGAAATTCTCGAACGGATCCGCCAGCGTGTCGACCGGAAACTGTTGAACGATGCGGCCGAGTTGAAACAACTCATCCGCGAACACCTGCTCGAGGTTCTGCAGGCGACCGAACGGCCGCTGGCTCACGTGCAGCAACCGCCGGCCGTGATCATGATCGTCGGCGTGAACGGGTCGGGCAAAACGACCACGATAGGAAAGCTGGCCCAACGCTTCAAGTCCGAAGGGCGAACCGTTCTGATGTGCGCAGCCGACACGTTCCGCGCCGCCGCCATCGAGCAGCTCGAGGTCTGGGGGCAGCGCACGTCCACCGATATCATTCGTCAGAAGCCGGGCTCGGATCCGAGCGCGGTCGTGTTCGACGCAGTGCAGGCGGCCAAAGCCCGCAAAACCGATTACGTGATTGTCGACACCGCGGGACGGCTGCATACGAAAGACAATCTGATGGCTGAGCTCGAGAAGATGCGTCGCACGGCTTCGAAGGTGGTTCCGGCAGCGCCGCACGAAGTGTGGCTGGTGCTGGACGCCACGACGGGTCAGAATGGGCTGGAACAAGCCCGCAAATTCACCGAATCGAGCGGCGTCACCGGCATCGTGCTCACGAAATTGGACGGCACAGCCAAAGGCGGTGTCGTGGTCGCTATCGCGCGCGAATTGAACCTGCCGATCCGTTTTATCGGGGTCGGCGAGAAAGTCGAAGACCTTCTGCCGTTCGATCCGGAGGACTTCATCCAGTCGCTCTTCGAAAAATGAACCTATCCTACATGGACGAGGCGCTCGAACTGGCCCGGCGGGGCGCCGGAAGGACCAGCCCGAATCCTGCCGTGGGCGCAGTGGTCGTGAAGGATGGGGAAGTCGTAGGGCGCGGCTTCCATACGTGGGCGGGTGTGAAGCACGCCGAGATCCTGGCGTTAGAGGAAGCCGGCGAACGGTCGCGCGGCTCCACCGTTTTCTTGACGCTCGAGCCGTGTTCCCACCGTGGACGCACCGGGCCGTGCGCCGATGCGCTGATCGACGCTGAAGTGTCGCGCGTTTGCGTCGCGATGGAAGATCCGAATCCGCAGGTGCGCGGCGAAGGACTGCGAAAGCTTCAAGGGGCGGGCATCGAAGTCGAGTTGTCGGCCGAGCACACCGAGGCAGCCGCTAAACTCAACGAAGCCTTTGTTCACTTCATGACCACGGGACGGCCACTGGTCACGTTGAAGGCAGCGGTAACGCTCGACGGCAAAATCGCGGCACCCGAAGACAACCAGGGTTGGATTACCAGCGAAACCGCACGCGCCCACGTGCAGACGCTGCGGCACTCCACCGACGCCATCATGACCGGCATCGGCACGGTACTCGCCGACGACTGCCTGCTGACCGATCGAACCGGTTTGGAACGGAGCCGGCCGCTGTTGCGAATTGTCCTCGATTCGCAGTTGCGCCTGCCGGCAACCTCGAAGATGGTCACCGGTTGCCGCAATGACGTAGTGGTGGTCGGAACTTCGATCGCGCCCGCTTCCCGGCGCAAAGTGCTGGAGAATAGCGGCGTCGAAGTGATTATCTGCGACGGACGGGACGGACGCACGGATCCGCGCTGCGTGGTGGACTTCCTGGCATCCCGCCAGTATCTTTCGCTCATGATAGAAGCCGGCAGCAAAGTGAACTGGGGCGTGCTGGAAGCCGGCATTGTCGATAAGATCTTCTTTTACTACGCGCCCAAGATCTTGGGTGGGATGCAGTCGCTTCCGGTTGCTGGAGGTGCTGGACGGCGGCGGCGGAAAGACGCGATCCGTTTCCGCGACGTCCGGCTCTATCCGATATCGGTCGACGAATTCGCCGTTGAAGCTTGGGCGCGGAAGGAGTAACGCTCATATGTTTACCGGAATTATAGAAGAGGTCGGCACGGTCGCCGCGCTCGACCATCAACCTACCGGAGCCCGCCTCAGAATCACTTGCAAGACGGTGCTTGAAGACGCGAAGGACGGATCCAGCATCGCAGTCAACGGCGTGTGCCTGACCGCGCTCGACGTGACAGCCGATTCATTTTCGGCGGACTTGGCACCAGAAACGTTGCGCCGGACGAACCTCGGTGATCTCGCGCCCGGTTCGCTGGTGAATCTGGAACGTCCGCTGCTGCCGACAGGACGCCTCAGCGGTCACATCGTGCAGGGCCACGTGGACGGGACAGGAGAACTGATTTCGTTCGCATCGCTCGGTGACGAGAACTGGTGGCTCGACATCCGGGTGCCGCAAGAACTCGATCGCTATCTGGTTTTCAAGGGATCGGTGGCGGTCGATGGTATCTCGTTGACGGTTGCGACTCTCGAGAATGGCCTGATGGGCATCACTATCATTCCACACACCTACGAGATGACCTGCCTAAAACGATACAAAACGGGAGATCGTGTGAATATCGAATGCGACATTCTGGCGAAGCACGTAGAAAAGCTAATGGCATTACGGTCGCCCGCTACCGTATAATGGTCAGCTATTCTGTTGCACGCCTGGATGCGCGGTAAGCGCAGTCTGTGAGGCCGGGCCCGTGAGCAAGGGGGCCGGGAACGGCTGTTCGTTTGCCACTCTCGGCACAGAGGCTGACTGCTACTTGTGTGTCCATGTCCGACAAAGCGATTTTTGTTCTCGTTATTGCGAGCACTCATGCGAGTGAGAATTCTTTACCACGACCACTGTTTCGATGGCGCCGCGTCTGCGGCATTTTTCAGCCGTTTCATGCGCGACCGGTTCTATCCCGACGCCGACTACTCCTACACGGGGATGGCGCACAAGGCATCGCAGATTTTTGAAGACGTCCTGTTCGACGGCGAAGAGAACGCGATCGTCGATTTCAAATACTCGTCGAATCCGCGGCTTACCTGGTGGTTCGACCACCATCAGAGTGCGTTTCTTACGCCGGAGGATGCTGAACATTTTCGCCGACACAAGAATGCGCAGAAGCAGTTCGATCCGAGCTTTCGGTCGTGCACCATGTTCATCGCAACCTGTCTGAAAAAAGGATGGGATTACCAAGTCAGCGATCTCGCCGAGCTGGTGCGGTGGGCCGATATCGTCGACGGAGCGCAATATAAAGACTCCCAGGAAGCCGTCGAACTCCGGGCTCCGGCAACGCAACTGACGCTGGTGATCGAAGGCGTGCAAGGCTCCGGCGTCGTGCAGAAGATCATCCGGATGATGAGCCGTATGCCGCTCGGCGAGATCATCGCCGATCCGGAGATCCAGGCGATTTATGTGCCGCTCTACGAACGACATCTCCGCTCGATCGACATTATCAAGCGCCGGGCAATCTGCAACGGTGGCGTTGTTTATTTCGATCTGATCGGCGAAGACCTGGAAGGATACAACAAATTCATTCCGTACTATCTGTTTCCGGATTCCGTGTACACCGTCTCGGTGAGTACCTCGAGTTTTCGAACAAAAGTATCGGTGGGATCGAATCCGTGGGCGCACGACCCGTTGAAACACAACCTGGCGACCATTTGTGAGCGGTACGGTGGAGGCGGCCACGCGAAGGTCGGAGCTATCAGCTTCGAGATCGGCGCGGTGGAGCAGGCGCGAGAGGCGGCGCGAGAGATCGCCGACGAATTAAAGCACTAGGGCCGACTCTATCAGGGAACCACGCGGGCTCAAGCGTGGGCCGCGGTTGATATCCTGAACTCCATGCGAGTTCTCGTTACGGGAGGCAGCGGCGGCTTGGGGGCGGCTGTCATTGACCGGTTCATATCCGAAGGCCACATGGTGGCAGCCGTCGCTCGTTCCTGGCCATCCGCCGAATCGCGTATTCAAACCATTTCCGCCGATTTGACGAAATCCAGTGAATGCTCGCGGATGGTAGAAGAAGCGGGCGTGATCGATGTACTGGTCCATGTTCTGGGCGGATTCGCCGGAGGGACAACGGTGCCAGAGACCGCCGAAAGTACGTGGGACATCATGATGAATGTCAATCTGCGTTCCGCATTCCTCGTGATTCGGAGTGTCGTTCCTCAAATGATCGAACGAAATCGAGGCAGGATCATCGCTATCGGTTCCCGAACCGGCGTGGAACCTGTACCCACGCTCAGCGCGTACGGCGTCTCCAAAGCAGGACTCGTCCACTTGATCCGAACTCTCGCGCTCGAGTTGAAACCGGCCGGCGTGACCGCGAACATCGTTATGCCATCGACTATCGACACCGAGGCCAATCGCAAAGCGATGCCGAAAGCGGACGCGTCGAAGTGGGTGAGTCCCGCATCGATTGCTAAAGTAGTGTCTTGGCTGGCAAGTGAAGCCGCGCAGGACGTGAACGGAGCCGTCGTACCGGTCTACGGGCAAGCATGAGAAAGAAACTTACCGACGAAGAACTACGCCAGGAACTCGAGAATCTACCCGGGTGGGAAATCAAGAACGAGAAACTGCACCGGGACTACAAATTCCCCGATTTCGTGCACGCTTTCGGATTCATGGCAACGTCGGCGATTGCGATAGAAAAGATGAACCATCATCCCGAGTGGTTCAACGTGTACAGCCGGGTCTCCGTGGATTTGACTACGCACGACGCCGGCGGGATCACCGCCCGTGATTTGGAACTCGCCCGCCTGCTCGATTCCATTGCCGCAAAACTCTCATGATCCGTTCCCGACTGCTGCTCGCTTCCGCGCTTTCCGTCGCGGCCTTCGCGCAGACGTTCAGCGGCGCTGCGTCAGCTGACCAGTCCATCAGCGAAGCCATTCGCGAGAAACTGATTCCTGGTGCCGTGCTCCTGATCGGGCATGACGGCCAGGTGGTTTACCAAAAGGCCTACGGCCACCGTGCGCTAGTGCCTCAACCCGAGCCGATGACGCTCGACACGATTTTCGATGCGGCGTCGCTCACCAAGGTCATCGCGACTACCTCCGGGCTGATGAAGCTGTTCGAAGAGGGAAAGCTGCGAATCAACGATCCGGTGACGCGGTACCTGCCGGAGTTTCAAGGCGGCCACAGCGGCATTACCGTTCGCGATTTGATGACGCACTTTTCCGGACTTCGCCCCGACCTGGAACTCGAGCCTGCGTGGAGCGGCTACGAAACCGGCATCAAGCTCGCGTTGATGGACAAACCTGCCAGCCAGCCCGGACGGCGTTTTGTCTACAGCGACATCAACTTCATCCTTCTGGGCGAGATCGTTCACCGTTTGAGCGGGCGAACGCTCCCCGATTTCGTGGAGTCCGAGGTCTTCAAGCGCATCGGCATGAACGAATCGATGTTCAACCCGCCACCATCGCTCCTTTCTCGAATCGCGCCGACCGAAGTGGAAAAGGGCATCACCGTTCGAGGCGTAGTACACGATCCGACTGCGCGGTACATGAACGGGGTGGCCGGACACGCGGGGCTCTTTACGACAGCCGCAGATTTAGCGAAGTTCGCCCAGTTGATGCTCAACCGGGGCGAACTCAACGGCGTGCGGGTGTTCCAACCGGCGACGGTCGAGAAGTTCACGACACCGCAATCACCAGCCGACCAGCCAATATTGCGCGGTCTCGGGTGGGATATCGATTCGCCCTTCTCGGGAAATCGCGGCGAATTATTCCCGATCGGATCGTTCGGTCACACGGGTTTCACCGGAACGTCGATCTGGATTGACCCGTATAGCCGCACATATGTGATTCTGCTCACGAATAGCGTTCACCCGGCACGGGGCAAGAACATCACCCCGCTGCGGAGCCATATCGCAAACATCGCCGCTGCGTGCTTCGGGGTGTCGGGCCCCGAAGTACGGCTGACCGGGTACGACGAGACGATCATCGGAGCCGGACTGCATCGCGAGGTGGAGCGGAACGGCGAAGTGCGGACCGGTCTCGATGTGCTGGCGGGCGGAGGCTTCGCGCCGCTTCGCGGAAAACGGGTCGGCCTGATCACGAACCAGACGGGGCTCAGCCGCGAGGGCAAAAGGAACATCGATCTGATGTTATCTGCCGGGATCAAAGTCACGGCACTGTTTTCGCCGGAGCATGGAATTGCCGGTAAGCGTGATGACGAGCAGATCCACAGTGCTATGGACCAGAAAACGGACATTCCGGTCTACAGCCTTTATGAGGCGGGGCGGCGACGGCCAACCGACGAAATGCTGAAGAATGTCGATGCCCTGGTCTTCGATATTCAGGATGTGGGTGCGCGCTTTTACACGTACTCCTGCACGATGCGCTACACACTAGAAGAGGCGGCAAAACGCAAGTTGGAGTACATCGTTCTGGACCGCCCCAACCCGATCACCGGCGTGCATGTCGAAGGCCCGATGCTCGATCCGCAGTTGGAGAGCTTTGTAGGATGCTTCGATATGCCGCTCCGGCACGGGCTGACATTCGGCGAAATGGCACGAATGATGAACGGCGAGTTGAAACTCGGGGCCAATCTGTCGGTAATTCCGATGCAAGGCTTGCAGCGCGGGGACTGGTGGGACGCTACGAACCTACCTTGGATCGATCCGTCGCCGAACATGCGGAGCCTGAATGCGGCCATCCTCTATCCGGGGCTGGCAATGCTGGAGGCCGCTCGAAACTACTCGGTCGGGCGCGGAACCGACGCCCCCTTCGAGCAGATCGGCGCAGATTGGATCAACGGCACCCAACTGGCGCACTTCCTGAACCTCCGCGAGATTCCGGGCGTGCGATTCTACCCGACTCGCTTTACACCGAACGCGTCCAACTTTTCCGGCATACCGGTGGAAGGAGTTCGCTTCGTGATCACCGACCGGAATGCTCTCGACAGCACGAGGGTCGGGTTCGAGGTCGGCTATGCACTCGAAAAGTTATACACGGGGAAGATGGATTTCGAGACCGACCGGTTCCTAATCGGCAACCGGAAGGTGATCGAAGCTCTGAAGGCCGGTCAGGATCCCCGTACGATCGTTCAGTCGATGGAAGACGAACTGCGCGTCTTCCTACTACGGCGGGCGCCGTATCTCTTATATCGTTAAGGGGCTGGGCTGGCCGCCCTCCGAGCTGTGCGGCCAACCCGGTATGAATTAACCTGCCGCGACCGCTTTAGCGGTCGGCATCGTTTTGTTTTTGCTTCCTGGCGGGCGTCCGCGCTTTTTCACTTCCGCGAGCCAGGCTGGCGGCCGGCCACGGCGTTTCCCGCGGCCCCGAGCCAACCGTTCCAGCGTCAAGATTGCTTCCTCTATTGCCTCTCGCTCCTGGCGTAAATCCGCCAGCATTTTTGTTACGTCCATTCGTCGGCTCCGTTGTTTATCACAGGAATGGCCCCTTCGTTCCGAAAAGAGAACATCGCCAGTCGGCTACGGGGATTCCGCACTTGAAGTGTACAGCTATTTTTCCCTGCATTTCAAGAGGTTTGTTCTGGAATCAGAACAACGAGGTCAAAATTTTTGATTCGACGGGCTAGGACGCCGGACGCCCGGAATTTAAAGCATTCTTGAAGACCGTCTGTGTTTCCAGAAGAAATAGAAGGGGATTCCCGCAACGATCAGGCCCAGACCCAGGATGGATTCCCGCGGAGAAGCCACAAATGTCGAACCAAGAAGCACGATCGCTACTAGGACAAATAATAGAGGTACTAGGGGATATCCGATGACCCTATAGGGCCGCGCGAGATCGGGCCGTTTCCATCGCAGTACAATCACCGACGCCGCCGTCATTCCGTAGAGTATCCAACTGGCAAAAATGACGAGCGTGTATAACTGCTCGTAGCGCCCGCTGAGCACCAATAGAGCGGCCCAAAGGCTTAAGGCCCAAATCGCTACTCCCGGCGTCCGATGCGTCGGGTGCACGAACGCTACCGGGCCGAAAAACAGACCGTCCCGCGCCATTGCATAGGGGACGCGCGAACCGGTCAGAATTGATCCATTCAGAGCCGCAAAAATCGAGATCATCGCTGCCAGACTGACGGCGCCGGCCCCGGAGGAACCCAGCACGTGGCGCATCATCTCGGCCGCAACCCGATCGCTCGCGCCGACTTCAGCGGGCGTAAGAACCAGAAAATAGGCCGCGTTTGCGAGCAAATATATCGCGATTACGGCCAGGATTCCGCCAATCAAAGCGACGGGGAGATTGCGCGAAGGATTTCGAATCTCACTCGCCACCATGCTGACATTGTTCCAGCCGTCATACGCCCACAGGGCCGCCACCAGTGCGGCAAAGAAACCCATAAAGCCGCCCGTCGCGGGAATTGCACTGTGGAAATTTCCAACGGCGGTCGTGCCAGCCCGGACGCCAACCACAACAATTGCCAGGATTGCCACGACCTTAACGACAGTCACCCCCACCTGAACCCCTCCGCCCACCTTCACCCCAAAGTAATTCAACCAACTAAGCGCTAAAATGACTCCCATTGCCAGAATCTGGCCCGACCGGATTTCGAGCTGACCGCCATTCGGACCCAAGTGGCCGGGAATCGTGGCAATGACGGTATCCAGTTCCGGGCGAAAATTCGCCAGGTAATAGAAAAATCCCGTGGCCAGTGTGGCAATGGAGGCGCTCTTCGCCACCCACATTTGGGTCCACCCGTATACAAATCCCCAGAACGGGCCGTAGGCTTCGCGCAGGTAAACGTATTCCCCGCCCGCCTCGGGGAGAGCGGCGGCGAGTTCGGCATACGTCAACGCGCCGAAAAGGGACAAAATGCCGCCGAACACCCAGACCACGAACACCATTTCGGGTGAGCCGACGCGCTGCACCATCGTCTTGGGAACAAGGAAAATCCCGCTGCCGATGACGGTACCGACCACGATGGCGCTGGCAGCCCAGATTCCGAGACCCCGCACAAGCCCGGGCCGCTCCACTCCCGGACTCGCAGATCGGTTCATCTCTCCGTTTGTCACTGCGTGGGCTCCGACTGGTGTGGTTTTTCCTGGAGGACGAACGAGAGAAGGTAGCCGATAACGAAGGTGACCGTCGTACCGATCACGACGTACCATGTCCACGCGATAGCGGTGTAAAACTTCACGTAGAGCATCGTGATGAGTCCCGCGGTCATGGCCACCATCGCGGCTATTTCGCCGGTTCGACGGGTCAACAGGCCTAGCAGGAAGACCCCGAGCAGCGAACCGTAAAGAATGGAGGCGATGGACAGCCCCGCCTGGAGAACCGAGCCCCAATGTCGCGCTACCAGCGCGATCGCAAAAAGCACGGCGCCCCACACCACGGTCGACATTCGGGCCAGTCGCAGGAAATGGGATTCGGGGTGATGCGTACCCGCGATGGGCCGGTAAAAATCCATGATTGTCGTCGAAGCCAGACTATTCAGCGCGGCGCTCAGATTCGACATTGCAGCGGCGAGAATGGCTGCAATGACAAGCCCGGATATCCCGTGCGGCAGATGCTGCCAAATGAATTCGGGATAGATGCGATCGGTGACGGTAGGCGCAGACATCCCGCGATCACCGTAGTACACGAAGAGGCATACGCCGATTACGAGGAACAGTGCGAACTGGAAGAAAATCACGAACCAGCTCGAGAACAGCGCGGCGCGGCTTTCGCTCTGCGACCGCGCCGAAAGCAGCCTTTGTACCATCAACTGCTCCGTGCCATGACTGGCTGTAGTGAGAAAACATCCTCCGATGACGCCGGCCCAGAAGCTGTAGGTGTGCGTGAAAAATGCGGCGGTAGGAGTGAACGAGAAATCGAGGACCTGGAACTTCCCGAGCGGCGCCGCCACTGCCGTCACGTGCGCCCATCCACCCGGAACGAGTTGGAGGATGACGTAGAAGCTCAAGATCGCTCCACCGACGTAGAGGAACATCTGCACGACGTCAGTCCATATCACGGCGGTCATGCCTCCCTCAAACGTGTAGAACAACGTCAGGCAGACTATGACTGCGATGGATGCGAGCTCGCCGGTGCCGAGAACGATCGAGATTACCAAAGAAATCGCGAACACCCGGACGCCTTCGGCAAGAGCGCGCAGAAGCAGGAACATGCCGGCGGTCCACTTCCGAATGCGCTCGCCGAAGCGGATCCGCATCAGCTCATATGCCGTGAACATCTCGCCCCGGAAGTAGGCGGGCAGGAAAAGTGTGGAGATAACGATCCGGGCTAGCAGATAGCCGAACACTACCTGCAGAAAGCCGAAGTTCCCACCGAACGAGAGCGCCGGAGTACCGATGACGGTAAGCGTACTCGTTTCGGCCGAAACGATTGAAAATGAAATGGCCCACCACGGCGCATTTCGCCCGCCGAGGAAGTAGTCTTTCAGGCTTTTTTGGCTCTCTCGAAAATGAGCACCGAACCAGGTGATCCCGACGAGGTAGAGGATGATAACCGCAAGGTCAAGTACGCGCACCGGTTTTCAGGATAACCTGCCGGCCCGGGGACTATAGAAGCTCCCCGAGCCAGCGGTTGTGGTGCGCACAGGTCTATTTGTTGTCTGGGTTCGCCTTATCGTGCGTGTTCGCCCGATCGGCGTCCGTCTTTGTGCGATCCGCCGAATTCTGCCCGACCTTGCCAGCGGCGTCCTGGGCCAACTGCAGGTGAGTTTTCAGAGTGGGCAGCGTGGTTTGAGCAAACTGCTTTACCTGGTCGTTCTTGCCTTTGTTCGCCTCCTTCTGAAAAGCGTTCACGTCCTTCTTGTGATCGCTTACCATCAGGCGCATGTAGGCCTTGTCGAATTCATCGCCGGATAACTTCGAGAGCCGGTCGTATTCAGCCTGTTCCTTCGGGCCGACGCTGTCCGGCACGTTGGCGCCGATCTGCTGAGCAACGTTCTTGAGTTGATCGTTAGCCTGGGTGTGATCCTGCACCATCTGCTTCGCGAACTGCTTCACCGCGTCGCTTTGGGCTTTCTCTTGGGCGAGTTGGCCGAGCTTCACTTCGGCGAGTCCCCCGCGTCCGGCTTCCGTAACGAACTGCTGATCGTTGCCTCCCGATTTCGATTTACCCTGCTGAGCATTTGCGGATGTCGACTGACCCTCGGTCGCAGTTGTGGGCAACGATTGATCCTGTTGCATGGTTGGGGATGTCGATCGTCCCCGCTGCGCAGTTCCGGATCCTGATCGATCCTGCTGGGGATTTGCAGGTATTGATTGATCCTGCTGGGGATTTGCAGGTGTTGACTGACCTTGCTGGGCCAGAACCGGGCCTGCGGAAAACGCCGCGATCGCGAGCGCCGCCGAGCAGGCCAACCCGGACTTAAGCATCTTCATGAGATACCTCCCGCCCTGTAGACCTTCCGCTAACGGTTCGGTTTCGAACCTCTAGGTGAGGCGACAAGTTACGTTTTCGATGGAACTTAGCGCGGTCCTAGTAAGGTGTATCCGAACCGCGCGTGACTATCCGCCACAATCTGCTTGGCGTCGCGCCGCGCGTGTGGTACACCTTATTTGTCACATCCGTCACGACAGCGGAACAAGATCGGCGTCGCAGGCATCTAACAGTCAGAAGAAGTGCGCCGGTGAAACGACTTGCGGGTATTGTCTCCGTTCAGATATACTCCGCATTTGCTAGTTGCTAACGGCGCGGCTCGAAGAAGCTGCAGGCCAGCGACTGTGTTCGGTCAGGCAGCAAGTACCTACGCATATATTTTGGGGAGGCAATCAGTGCTGGTGATCTCACGGAAGTCGTTCTTACCCCTCGCACTCGCGGCGGCACTTTCCGTCGCCATCGCCGGTCGTCCGGCATTCGCGCAAGCGGCTCAGGGAACGGCGCAAGGAGCGCAAAAGAATTGGAAGGATAGGGCGGAATACGACCTATACGAGGCTATATCGAAAGAAACCGCTCCAGCTAAGAGGCTGGAGTTACTGAATCAGTGGAAAGAGAAATACCCGAGCTCCGAGTTCTCGGATGTGCGCCAGCAGGTGTACATGGCGACGTACTCTCAGATGGGTCGTGGCTCGGACGCTTTGACCGCCGCAGGCGAGATTCTCGATAAGGACCCGAACAACCTTCAGGCGTTGTCCAGTGCGTTGACCGCGATCTTTACTGTTCAAAAGCCAAGTCCCGAGAACCTCGGCGTTGCGGAAAAAGCTGCGAACACGGTGCTGTCGAACTTGGATACGTTGTTCGCCACCGACAAAAAGCCGGCGAACGTGAAGGATGCCGATTGGGAGACCGCCAAGAAGAACCTCCACGTTTATGCACAAAACGCGCTCGGCTACGTCGCCTGGCAACGGAAGGATTATCAGAAGGCCGAAACCGAATTTACCAAGAGCCTTCAACTCGAACCGAACCAGGGACAGGTGTCCTACTGGCTCTCGGTGGTGATCCTGGCGGAGCGCGACCCGAAGAAGTATCCGACCGCGCTGTTCCATTATGCGCGAGCGGCTGCCTATGATGGTCCGGGGGCGTTGAACGCGGCCGGACGCCAGACGGTGATGCAGCAGTTCCAACAGACCTTCAATACCTACCACGGCGACGATAAGGCCGACATGGAGCGGGTGATCGCCGCGGCGAAATCGTCTGCTCTACCACCGCCGAACTTCGACATCCTCAGCAAGGCCGATATCGCCAGAAGCAAAATCGAGCAGGAAAACAAGCTGAAGGAAGAGAACCCGTCTCTGGCCTTGTGGGTCAGCTTGAAGCAGGCGCTCACGGGCGATCAGGCGCAATCGTACTTCGACGAACACATGAAGGACACAGCGATTCCGATGGAGTTCAAAGGCAAGCTCATCGAGGCGAAGCCCGAGACGAATCCGAAGGAGTTGGTGTTGGCGATTCAGGACGGCATGACCCCGGACGCGACGCTGGTGTTCGAAACGCCGCTGAAGGGCAAAATGGATCCGGGTGCAGACCTGTCGTTCAAGAACGGCATAGCGACCTCCTACACCAGTTCGCCGTACATGGTGACCTTCAAGTTGGAGAAAGACGATCTGTCGGGTTGGAAAGGTGCTCCAGCACCGGCCGCGAAACCGAAGGCGCCGGTCCACCACCGCCCCGCAAGCAAGAAGAGGTAACCGCCGGTCATTCGATAAAAGGAAGGCTCCCGCATCTGCCGGGAGCCTTTTCGTTTAGGCGGAGTTTCAGGAACGACGAGAGATTAGAGCTACCGGCAGGTGTTCACAGCCGGTGGAGTTTGCGGAGTTCGCGCCCTCGCCAACGCCAGTCCATAGACGACGCGCTCCCATAAACTGATCTTAGGAGCATTGGCTTTCTGTGCCGCAATATAGAAATCGATGAACGTCACGACTGGCTGGCGCACGTCTTCGTGCGACCACGCGTTGACGCTCGATGCCAGAATGAACCCAAGTGCGACGCCGGTTATGAGCTTTCGCTTCAAGCTGTACTTCGGCCTCATCACGCCTAGTTGGACGGTGCCGGAACTGATCGGTTAGGTACTAACGCCGCGAGCCCCGGCCGGAAGGGCTTGGAAGCTTCCAAACAGGCTGTACCAGTACACTTACCGGATTGCCGGTCGACGTATGCGCCGCCATCATAGGGCATGCTTCGCACGCTGCTCGCGCTGATTCTGATCAGCCAAGTGCCGATCCTCGCTCAAGATGCACGGGTGCGCCCGCGGTGCACGGCGAAGCTGCGCGCGAGTTTCTGGCCTCCCGAAGCGAATACCGATGCCCAACTCGGGCATCGTCTTGCACGTGAGGGAACGCTCGAAATGTGCACGCTGGTTGGCTGGCGATACAAGTGGAGCCCGCTGACGATCAACGTCAAGTCCGCTATTCGTTCCGAACACGAAAAGTCCAGCACGAGAAGCGAGATCGTCACGAACGACGACGACTCTGCGCGGCGATAGCGGGCTGTCCTACACTTCCAGGATCACCGGCATGATCAACGGACGCCGGGATGTCTGCTTGATCAGAAATCGCTTCAGATCGGCGCGAATCTTCTCCTGCATTACACCCCAGTCAGTCCGCTCCTCGGCGCTCGAAGTCTCCAGTGTCCGAGCCACCACCTGCCGGGCATGAAGCAGGAGATCGGCCCCTTCGTCGAGCGAAACGAACCCACGGCTGACGATCTCAGGCAAGGATTCGCTTTTGCCCGTGTGCTTGTTGATAGCGATGATCGGCAGAACGAAGCCATCTTCGGACAGATGCCGGCGGTCGCGGATGACGATATCTTCCACTACGTCGTCGAGCGAACCTGAATCGATACAAACGCGGCCGACCGTAACGCGCGCGCCCTTGCGGGCTCCGTGGTGGTCAATTTCGAGCGTCTCGCCCGTCTCCAGCACGAACGTATCTTCCAGCCCTTGATGGCGCAGATGCTGTGCGAGCGCAGCGTGCCGGGCCAGTTGCCGGTATTCGCCGTGAATGGGCACGAAGTACCGCGGCCGAACCAGGTTCAGCACGAGTTTCAGCTCTTCCGAACTTCCGTGTCCCGAGACGTGGACCGGCGGATTCATACTGCCGTACACCACGTCCGCGCCGCGCTTGGCGAGATGGTTCACCATCCGGAAGATCGGCTTCTCGTTGCCGGGGATGATTCGAGCACTGAGCACCACCGTATCGCCGGGATCGATGCTGAGGTTCTTATGGTTGTCCACGGCGATGCGGGACAACGCGGACATCGGTTCGCCCTGGGTCCCGGAAACGACGACACAGGTTTTGCTCGGCGCGGTGGATGAGATATCTTGCGGCCTCAGCAGGATGTTATCGGGAATTTCGAGCAATCCGAGGTCGTGCGCAATTTCCGTCGTGTTGTTCATGCTGCGGCCCAGGAAAGCCACTTTCCTGCCGTACTCGGAGGCGAGATCGAGAATCTGCTGAAGGCGGTGTATGGAGGAACTGAAGCAGGAAATAACGAGCCGCCGGTCGCTGCGCGAAAAGAGATCCTCGAGACGGGGTCGAACGGCGCGCTCGCTTTCGGTATAGCCCGGACGGTCCACGTTGGTCGAGTCCGACATGAGCAAAAGTACTCCCCGCTTGCCGTAGTCGGCCAGCGTGTGGAGATCGAACAGTTCGTTGTCGGTGGGCGTCGGATCGACTTTGAAATCGCCCGTGTGGATGATCACTCCCATTGGAGTGGTGATGGCGAGTGCGACGGCGCTGACGATGGAATGCGTTACGTTGATGAACTCAATGGAAAACGGCCCGATATTGACGATCTCGAGTGGCTTGATCTCATGCAGCTGCGCACCTTTGAGAAGATCGTGCTCCTCCAGCCGGCGTTCCACCAGGCCCAGAGTAAAGCCTGTGCCGTAAACCGGCACGTTCAATTGGGACAAAAGAAACGGAACACCGCCGATGTGATCCTCATGACCATGAGTGAGGATGACGGCGCGCAGACACTCACGATTCTGTTCGAGGTAGGCAAAGTCGGGCGTCACGATATCGACGCCGAGCAGTTCCGCTTCGGGGAACATCATTCCGGCATCGACGACGATCATGTCATCGCCGTACCGCAGGACCATGCAGTTCATACCGAACTCGCCGAGTCCGCCGAGCGGTATCACTTGAAGTTTCGCTTCTGGCATTAAAATCTCAGAGTACCGCGAAAGACCCGGCAGTCGGCGGTTTTGGCGTGAGATACTCCGGGCATGAACGTTGTCGCCGACGTATGTATTGTTCCTATCGGTATCGGGGTGTCCGTGTCTCGCGAAATCGCCGAATGCGAGCGCATCTTCCGGGATGCCGGGCTCAATCCGCGTCTGCACGCATACGGGACCAACATCGAGGGCGAGTGGGACGCGGTTTTCAGCGCCATCCGCCGGTGCCATGAGGTCCTTCATACGGGGGGCGTCCCGCGAATTTCCAGCAACGTCCGATTCGGCACGCGGACCGACCGCGCTCAAACCGCCGCCGACAAGATCCGCAGCGTGGAAGAAAAGTTGACGAGCGGCGATTAGAGCCGCACGTTTCTCAGACCTTCGGCAGTTCGTAGGGCGTGCGGTACTCCTTCACGAGCAGCGCGTTCGCTTCCCGGTCGCTTCCAAAATCTTCCTTCGCACCGTCGAAGTGAACGTCACGCCTGAGCTTGTACGAGATGTTACCCAGGTGGCACAGCATGGTGCTCAACCGGCCGATCTCGATGTCCGAGTGTGGGCGTTCCCTGCTCTTGATGCACTCGATCCAATTCTTCTCATGCGTTTCGGGCGTCAGATCCATCGAGGGTCCCGCGGCGCCGTCCCGCCGGTACACCCTCCAACCTTTGTTGCCGGCCATCAGAGTGCCTTCGGTGCCGTAGAACGCCGTATAGAAATCGGTGCCGCCGCGCCCTTGGCCGACGTGCAGCGTATGATCGTTCGCGAAACTGCGTAGCTCGAAATGCAACATCAGATCGCCGTAGTCGTACGCAACGCTTTGGGTATCCGGAACCTCCTTGGCATCGTCCAGCCAGTAGATACCACCGGTCGCAGAAACGCGCTGCGGATAGACGTTGGTTTTCTTCCTCATCAGTTGGATGCCCCAGAGAGCGACATCCAGCATGTGAACCCCCTGGTTGCCCAACTCGGTATTTCCGTAATCCCAGAAGAATCGCCAGTTGTAGTGAAACCGGTTCTTGTTGAAGGGCCGTTTCGGAGCGGGACCGAGCCACGCGTCGTAGTTGATGCCGGGCGGCGGGTCGCTATCCGGCGGATTGCCGATCGTCTCGCGTACCTGATAGATCCAGGCCTTCACCTCACAGATTTTGCCGAGGCCGCCAGACGCGACGTATTCGACGGCGGCTTTGAACGAGTCGCCGCTGCGCCGCTGCGTGCCCACCTGCACCACGCGGTTGTACTTGCGTGCCGCGTCGCGGATCATCTGGCCTTCGCGAATCGTCTGGCAAAGCGGCTTCTCGACGTACACATCCTTGCCGGCGTGTAGTGCGAGCAGCGCCATTCGCGCGTGCCAATGGTCGGGAGTGGCGATCATCACCCCATCGATGCTCTTGTCTGCAAGTACGCGTTCGAACTCGTGAACGAACTCGGGCGGGCGCCCCTGAGCCTCGGCGATCTCAGCGCCAACCTTGCGCAGGATCTCGTCGTCGAGATCGCAGAAGGTCTTCATGTCAGCGCCGGCCTTGACCGCAGGAATGGCGATCTGCCGGCCCCGGTTGCGGCCCCCGATCAACGCGAGCGTCGGACGCTCGTTGGCGCCCATTGCACGGGGATTGAGGTTCACGGCGGCGCCGGCCGCGACCGCGCTTTTCATGAATTGTCTGCGGTGCATCATGCGCCCGATGATATCGCATGCACAGCCGGCCGGAGAAGGCTCATAATAGTCGGTTTGAATGATCCAAGTTGCAATCGTCTACGGGGACTCGGAAGAGACGCTCGCAGGGGAGATCGCGGACTACCTGGAAACGAATTGCCGGGTAATGGTCGATCGCTCGCTGCGGGTGACCCCCGAGTTCGACGTGCTGGAAGCATCGGGCCGGGCGCTCGGCGCCGATGCCGCGATACTCTTCCTTTCACCGCGCTCGGTGCCGCGGCGTCTCGAACGCAGAGAATGGGAACCGCTGTTTCTCGAAGCCGCGGGCAATCATCACACTCACGTTTCTTTTGTGAAGGTGGCCGACTGTCCGTTCCCGCAAGTTCTGCTGCGAAGCCGGTGTTATTCCTTGACGCCGGACGTAGTGGCCTGTGCGAGAGGCTTGCGGCGATGGTTGATCGAGTTGCAACCTCCCGCCCAGCCGATCTTCGCCGTACCCGCCGGGGTGGCCACTCCGTGCGAAGGCGAAGTCCTGGAGATGTTGCGACGTGCGATCGTGGATCGACCCGGTCGGGCCGAGATCACTACGCCGGAACGCGCCCGCTGGTTTGCCGAGGCCGTGAGGGCCGATTTCGAAGGCATCCTGTGGGTTGATTGCCGCGGCGCATCCTGGGCCGGAATCGCGGGCGAGACCGGTACGCAACTCGGATTGCGCCTGCCCGGAGAACTCGATTGCAATGTCGAGATCATCAAGGACATACTCGCAGCGCACCGCTGCCTGATCGTTATGCTGGGCGATTGCGAAACTGCGACGGAGCAGTTCGCCGGCCCCGGACGGACATCCCTGCTAAGGGTCACCGAACCTCAACCGCAGGAGGAACTGAGTATAGACGCAGCCCGAAGCCATCTGCGCTCGCTCTCGAGTTGGATGACCGATCCCGCTTCCGTTCCTGCATCCGGCACAATCCGGAGGACGCTCGATTGGCTATTGTTTAAGCCGGAAGACTGGATCACAGCGTGTGATTTCTCGAGGGCGGCGCTGGCTTTTTTCAGATTCCAGGATCGGCTGGCAGAAGGGTATGAAGTTGCCGATCTGATGCTTAGTGCGAGTGTCGCACGGCAAGACGGGGTGGCGGCGGACGAATTCGGGCGTGAGCGCGCGTGGATCCTCGAAAGCTGGGGACGCCGCCCGGACTCCATTCACCCGTTCAATTTGCCGCCCGCTCCGGCCGAGCAGCTATATCTCTTCTGAACTCCGGGACCGGCAGGCTCGTAATTCGCGCTAACCGGGTACAAAAGAGTACGAACTACACTGGAGGTTATGCTGCGTAGAGCGCTCTGGATCCTAGTGGCGATTCTCGTCTGCGTGACACCGCTGGCGTTCGCTTACGGTCCGCTCTTCCCATGGTCGGTGATTCATCCGGGCTACACCACCGCGAGTTTCGATCGGTTCGACCTCACATATCCCCGGAACGCGATCCTCGATCCCGACTATCTGCGAATCGGCCAGTTCATCACCGAGGGCGAAGCGTTTTTCGGAATGCGCGGACCCCAGCATCTACATGTCGTGTCATGCTCTACCTGGAGCGATTTCGGCCGGTTTTGCCCAGTGGTTCGAGGCCGGGTTGGCGCAGTGACGCTCGAAAAAGGTGGACGTCATTTACGTCACTCCGATACTTCTGGAGAAGCACCTCGACGTCGGCGAATTTCTACGGCACGAGATTACCCACGCGATCATCGGGAACAATGCAAGCTGGTGGAAGCTGCCGCGCATGAAGCACGTCAGCTGGCTGTATGAGGGTGTGCCGGTTTGGTTCGGGCGACAGCACTCCTACGTTACTCAGGAAGAGTTTATGGCCGGGGCGCGAACGATGGACCTGCACCCCGTTATCGGCTTCGACAGCGTAAGCAACGATTCCGGGAAAGTGAATATGCGGTTCTATGTCAGCGCCGGAATAAAATGACAGCATTTCCGCCGGTTTGGTAGTCCGGGAAGAGGCCCAGTGGCGGGGACGCGGTAAGCACTTTACATGAGATTCTAAATTCTGCTTGGCCGAACCAAGGCGCCGGCGCTACCATCGAGATTGCGCCAACTGGTCAAGCTCTCGCGGACGGAATATCGGACGTGCGCGGCGTTCTTGATGCAGGGCCTCGACGCCCAGCGCGTTCTTCGCCTGTATGACCTCACCAAGGCCCAGCTCATCGCGCCCAATTGGGCGTACTCTATAGCGGGCAATGTCAACGGCTCCGAAGAACACCACCTGGTGATCGAATCGGCCCGGCCGGACACCAAACGCGCTCGCGGTTCCACTGCTCCCGCTCTCGCTGACGGCGCGGGAGGGTGCCATATCGAGTAGCCGCCGCCGCTTCACCGCTCCCAGACTACCTTGTCGCGCACATCGAAAATCGGCAGCGTGAAGATGTGGTTGTGTGTCTCGCCGTCAAATCCGTCGCTCCGCTTGACGTCAAAACCGGCGAAACTGCTGCTCTTCCAAACCGGCGCTAACATTCTACTACATCGCGTGGCGCGACTTCATCGACTACCTCGTGCAAACGCATTCGCGGCCGAAGTTCGACCAGTTGCTTCGCGCGTACCTAAGCGATCCAGCCGGCCTGCAGACGCAATTCGCGAATATCTACGGTATCAGCTTCGGCGAGGCGATAACGAGGTTCCAGCAAGCGATTGCTGCAGACCGCTACAAGCCGCTCGAGGCGGGTGGAGGCGAGCCCCGGATGTCGCGCTACCCGGGGCCCAGGGAGTTTACTTCGCTGAGGCTGCGGCGACTTTTTCCGCCAATGGCGCCTCTTCGCTGAAGAGGGCTGGATACAGAAAGCCAGCGATTGCCGCTCCTATGATCGGCGCGACCCAAAACAGCCATAACTGTTGAATAGCCCATCCGCCGACAAACAAAGCCGGCGCAGTGCTGCGAGCCGGGTTGACCGATGTGTTCGTTACAGGAATTCCGACCAGATGGATCAATGTCAGGCCGAGGCCGATCGCGATCGGTGCAAACCCCGCCGGCGCGCGGCGATCGGTGGACCCAAGGATAATCATCAGGAACATGAAAGTCAGAACAATTTCCGTCACGAGGCAGGCCACCACCGAGTAACCACCGGGCGAGTGCTCGGCATACCCATTTGAGGCGAAGCCTCCCGCGAGCGAGAAGTTGGGATTCCCACTCGCGATCACGTACAGGATCCCGGAAGCGATGATCGCCCCGATCAGTTGGGCCACGATATACATCGGCAGTTCGCGCACTTTGAACCGCCCTCCGACGGCCAATCCGACCGACACCGCAGGGTTGAGGTGGCAGCCCGAAATATGGCCAATCGCAAACGCCATAGTCAGCACGGTGAGACCGAACGCAAGGGCTACACCGGCGAATCCGATGCCGAGGCCGGGAAACGCTGCAGCGAGAACGGCGCTGCCGCATCCCCCAAACACCAGCCAAAAAGTCCCGACACATTCGGCCAGAGATCTCTTCATGAGTGACATAGTCGACTAAATCCTCCTTGGACTGCTTCAGTTGTAGAAACCTTGTTATGTATTCGGAAGCTCCCGATTAGCTCCCGCCAGACCACCGTACGCCATCCCACAGCAACTCTAACGTCGTTCAGAACCACGACGGGTCTGAATCACTATATATTGCCGAGGTCGCATTTGCATCCCATCCGGTTATCGAATTTGTTTCTCGTTTGTCGAGATAACGTGGAACGCGCGGTCCCACAAATGGACGTTCCGGTCGGCCGATCAATTGGCATTGGACCCTTCCTTCACCGTCAGGATCCGATCTCCCGTGACATTTTGCATCCGGTCGACGATTCCGGAGGGCCACGCTATTTCGATTTGCTTTACGGTCGTCTCGGCGCCGAGGCCGAAGTGCAGACGAATATCGTTCGTCGAAAGGTAATTGCCGCTTGACCGCACAACGCCGTACTGCACGCCGGCTGGCGTCGTGAGCTTGACCCTGGCTCCGATACCGTCCCGGTTCGATTTGGCTCCGACCAGGTGCACCGTCACCCAGTGACTTTTGTTTCCACCGACGTTCTCGAGCAGCAGCGGCGGTTCGTCCATGACCGATACTGCAATGTCGAGGTCGCCGTCGTTGTCGAAATCGGCATAAGCAGCGCCGCGGGCCGATTGCGGCTTCAGGCGGCGCAGACCCGCGTCGCCGCCGACTTCTCGAAACGATGCGCCCGAGTTTCGGAATAACAATAACGGCTGCCGATAGGTTTCGTTCTTGAGCGCGCCGTCCACTTCCGGATACACGTGGCCATTCGCGGAGAACAGGTCCTGACGTCCATCATTGTCGTAATCGAAGAAAAATGTGCCCCATCCGAGGTACGGAATCGTAGGCTCACCGACTCCGGACGCATACGAAACATCGGAGAAGAAACCGTGCCCATCGTTGTGGAACAGCACATAGTTGTCGTTCGCAAACGTGGTGATGAACACGTCCGTACGGCCATCGCCGTCATAGTCGCCTGCAGCGATCCCCATGCTGGACATCTCTTTTCCATCCGCGCTGTAGGCTAAACCGGAAGCAGCGCCCATCTCCTCGAAGGTCCCATCGCCTTTGTTGTGGTAGAAGTAATTGGGATTCGAGTCGTTGCCGACGACGATGTCCGGCTTCCCGTCTCCGTCGAGATCCTCGAACAGGACCGTGAATCCGAAATAAAGATTCCGGTCCACAACGTGGGATTTGTCGGTGACGTCGGTAAACGTGCCGTCGCCATTATTGTGATACAACGCGTCCGGAGCGCCGCGATAGCCTAACGGGCCGCAAGCGCGAACCTTCACTCCACGGTAGTCGCAGTTCTTGAGTTCGGGAGACGCGACGTTGAAATCGAGATAGCCGGCGATATACAGATCCAGAAGACCATCGTTATCGTAGTCGGCAAAGCCGGCGCCCGCATGCCAGATGTCGCCGCCGCCCACTCCAGCTTTCGCAGTGACGTCCTTAAATGTGCCGTCGCCGTTATTTCGATACAGGATGTTCGGTCCGAAATTCGTTACCAGCAAATCGGAATGGCCGTCATTGTCGTAATCGGCGACGAAGCAGCCAAATCCCCACCCTCGGCCCGGTACGCCTCCACGGGCCGTGACATCGGTGAACGTCCCGTCACCATTGTTGCGGTAGAGGTGATTGGTTGTCGCCGGTCGAGAGCGGCGTTGCAAGGCCTCAATAGTGGAGCCGTTCACCAGGTAGAGATCTTGCCGGCCGTCGCCATCATAGTCGAACCAGCAGACACCGCTGCCATTTACTTCGAGAACATAGTTCTTCGCCGCGCCCCCAGACACTACTTTTGTTGTAAGTCCCGCTTTCGATGCTATATCCCGGAAGGTGACGGGCGGCTGCGGCGCGGGGGCAAGTAGCAACAGGACAACAGCGATCCTCACTGGGCACGCCGGCTCTTCAGTTGCTCGAGCAGCCGCGCCTGCTCGGCAGCAAGGTCTTTTTGGCCCAGCCGTGCATAAACGCGGGATAGTTCGAAGTGGAGTTGCGGGTCGTCACCATGCATCGGAAGAGCCTCCTCCAAAATCTTGCGGGCGTCATCCAATTGTCCCAACGCGACAAGACTGCGCCCGAGCCCGAGTTTTGCGGGTAGTAGATCGTTCGACGCCTGGACCGCTCGCCGGTAGATCTCGACGGCCTGCGCGTGATCACCGCCTTTTTGTAGAGCGTCGGCCCACCCGAGGAGAGCATCGGGCTGATTCGGCGCCAGTTCGACGATATGCGCGAAGACCTTTCCGGCGTCCTGATAATGGCCGACGCGGGCGAGTTGCTGGGCTGTAGCGAGTTGGACCTGCGGAATATCCGGAAAGCGCGCTCTCGCCTTTTCTGCGACAGCTAACGCACCATCTGGGTCGTGGGTCGTATTCAGTGCCTCGACCAACAGCAGGTAGGGCTGAGGCTCCGGCGGAGACGCAGCAACGGTCTTTCGCAGGAGCGTTTCTGCTTTCGCGGTCGCACCGGTTCGCATGTAACTCAGAGCAAGCAAGTTCGATACTCGCGGGTTCGTCGGTTCAAGCTGGAGCGCGCGTTCAAGCGGCTTGATGGCCTCGGCAAACTGCGAGCCTAGCACATACACCAAACCTAAGGCCGCATTCGCCTCGGTTGATTGCGGCAGCCGCGCCACTGCAGCTTGAAGCGGCTTCAGTGCCTCAGGCGCGCGATCCAATTTAACAAGAGCGAGGCCGTAATTGAATTGCGCTTCAAACAACGATGGGTCGCGTTCGGCGGCTGCTTTGAATGCAACCAGGGCTTCATCCGGCCAACCAGCCGTTCCGAGGAGCACTCCTGCCGCAACGAATACGTTCGGGTCGAGATTCCGACGGGCGAGTAAGCTGTCTCGCAACTGAGCAGCGGTAGGCCGGTCGTTACCACTCGCCGCCTTTGCGCACTGCTGCAGGATCCGCACTGAATCCGCGTCGGCGGCTTTCATGCTACGGCTGGTCCGCATCGCGTCCTGCGCGAGTTCGGTGCGTCCGCCCCTCTGGTAAGCGCGTCCGAGCCGGTAATAGAGCGAACTGTCCCAGGGCTTTGTCGCGATCGCTTGCCGAAGTAAAGCAGCCGCTTTGGGCTGATCGCCGACCGCCTCAAAAGCTTTCGCCAACTGCGACGAGGCGTCCAGCACCGCTTCGCCCGAGTTAGTCACGGGATCGAGCCAACTTATTGCTTCTTTCGGTTTTCCTTCAAGTAGTGAAATCCTGCCCAGATAGTAACGTGAGTATAACGCTGGAGGTGCAATGGTAATTACTTTTACGAATTGCTCACGCGCGCCAGTCAGGTTGCGTTCGCGATACAGAACATACCCAAGCCGGTAGAGCACCTCGGCGTCGTTGGGCTGTTTCTTCGCAAGCTGTTCGAGTATTCCTCTGGCCTTTCCCAGGTTTTCCGTCTCGATAAAGCGCTCGGCATCGCCCAGGTTTTGCGAATAACAAACCAGATTCGCCAAAAACAAAACTAAAACCCAGTAAGGTGGTCGCATTTCCATTGACCCTAGTATGAATCTAGTATAAAATCACCGCCAAGACCACGGACGGGTTCGTCCTGGGAAAGGGGAGCGGAATAGGATGGGGGGACTGTGGAAAGCTGCGCACTTGTGCGCAATCACTTTCGGGATTACCGCAGCATTATCGATTTCGCCGGTTTTGTATGGACAAGCGACGACACTGGGCCAAATAGGCGGGACGGTAGTGGACCCTTCGGGGGCGAGTGTACCGAACGCCGATGTCAAACTCACAAACATGGGTACCAGCGTTACCCGATCCGCAAAAACCGATGAGAACGGGTTCTTCACGGCGACATCACTTGTTCCCGGCATGTACTCGGTCGAAGTAAGTGCGCCCAGTTTCAAACGCCAGGTTCAAGACAATATTCGCTTGGATGTTTCAGGATCAGTCAGTTTGACTTTTCACCTGACGGTCGGCCAAATCGCCGAAACCGTCAATGTTACCGCCGAGGCGGAGTTGCTGCAAGCGACCGAAGGCGTGATTTCCACGACCATCGAGAACGCGCAGGTTCGCGAGCTTCCGTTGAACGGGCGGAATTTCAATAATCTGATTCGCCTCTCTCCGGGCGCGACCCGCGGTACAACCGGCGCGGGCGAAACTCTGAATGCACAGACGTTTGCGGTTACCGGAAGCCGCAGCGACAACGCCAATTACACGCTGGACGGGACGTTCAACAACGGCACGTTCTTCAAGACCTCGGCGATTAACCCGTCGATCGATGCCATCCAGGAATTTCGGGTTCAAACGAATATGTCGGCGAAGTACGGCGCCGCCGCGGGGGCGAACATTAACGTGTCGATCAAGAGCGGCACGAACGATTTCCACGGGACGGCGTACGAGTTTTTGAGGAACTCGAAACTCGATTCCCGCGACTACTTCGCGCCGTCGCGCCGCGATTTCAAGTGGAACCAGTTCGGATTCGCTATCGGCGGACCCGTGATGATCCCGAAGCTACTGAACGGCAAAAACCGGACCTTCTGGTTTTTCAATTACGAGGGGTTCCAGCAGAGGCGCGGGGTGACTCAATCGCAGACGATCCCCACCACCTCCATGCTGAACGGCGACCTTTCACATCTTCAGGATGGCTCGCCCGCCTCGCCGATTTTCGACCCGGCCACAACACGTCCGGATCCCGCTCACCCCGGACAATACCTTCGTGACCCGTTCCCGGGCAACATCATCCCCTCGAACCGCATCAGTCCCTATGCCACTGCTTACGCGAACCTCTGGTGGCCGGACGCGCTGCCGCGCAACGGACAGCTTACGAGTAATTTCATCAACGGCACACCCTCTAAGCGCGAAGACAATCAAATCAATACTCGAATCGATCAGAAACTCTCGGATAGCAATAGCTTATTCGGCCGGTTATCATGGGCGGACCTGAACCAGACAAATCCGGCGAACTTCCCGAATGCGTTTCAAGGAACGTTCAATAAGTATGTAGGAGTTACAATAAGTGACACTCAAGTATTTAACCCGACCACCGTGCTCGATATACGCCTGGGTTACCTGCGCGCCAATCTCGGCCAGGGTCCCACAGAGCACTTTATCGACGTATATCGAAGTGCCGGCCTGACCAACCTTCCGCTAAACTTCCGTAATTTTGACTTCCCGATGAACTTTGGCGTGAGCGGGTACAGCGGTCCGGATCTTGGCAACCTGGTCAACGGCCCTGATTTCACTTACCAAGGTTCCGTTTCGCTCAATAAGACGGTGGACCGGCACCAGTTGTCCTTCGGGTTCGACTATACGCGCATTCGCACGTTCCATGACTCGGTATTCGCAACGATGAATTTCGACAATTTACCGACGTCCGATCCTCAGAACGTCGCGAATACGGGCAACTCTGTAGCCAGCTTTTTGCTGGGCCTGCCGTCCACGGCAAACCGCATCGCCGGCGAAGCCGATCTGGACATCCGCCAGGATCTGTATCACGCCTATGTTCAAGACGACTTCCGCGTGACTTCGAAGCTTACGCTCAACCTCGGGCTCCGCTACGAATACAACCAGTGGCCCCATCATATCCGCGGCCGCATGGGCGGCTTCGATATGACCACCGGTCAGTTCTACTGGACGGCGACAAACCCGATCACGGGTGAACCCGCGAATGCGATTCCGACGATTGCCCAACCCCAGCGAAACAATTGGGCACCGAGGGTCGGGTTCGCTTACCGCGTGATGCCGAGGACCGTTGTGCGCGGCGCGTACGGCATCTTCTATAACTCCAACTTCGGTTGGGAATGGAGTACCGGACGCGGCAACTGGCCCTTCTCGGTCAGCGAAAACGATACCGGCCTGAACATCGCGGGAGTTCCGCCCACAAGGTCCGATCAGCTATTCCTGTCATTTCAGCCGAGTGCAATCCCGGCGCAAGCGCAACACACCATTTCCCGCGACTTGAAAATGCCTTACATGCAGAACTGGAATTTTGGTATTGAGCATCAGCTAGCGAAGGACTTGGTACTCGAACTGAATTACCAGGGTGCCAAAGGCACTCACTTATCAAGTTTTTTGAGCACGAACGATCCTGAGCCGGGTCCCGGCGACCCGAATGCCCGGCGTCCCTACCCGCAGGCGGGCTCGCTCAGCGAACTGAAGACTGTCGCGACCTCGCGTTACAGCGGGCTCACCGCACATCTCGAAAAGCGATACAGCGCCGGCCTGAGCCTCATCGCGTCTTATGCTTACCAGAAGAGCATCGATCTGAATTCGGAATTCGGGGGCACGTCGCCCCAGGACAGCCGGAATGCGAAATTGGACCTGGCGCCTTCAGGGTTCGATCAGACTCACGTGTTCAACAGCGCGTTTGTCTGGGAGATTCCGGCCGGTAAGAGTCTCCATGGTGTAGCACGACAAGTGGTCTACGGTTGGCAAACCACCGGCGTGGTCACACTCGAAACAGGACGGCCGTTCAACATCACCGTTCCATTCGATAACGCAAACGTGGGCGCGCGCGGTAACTTCCAACGCCCGAACCTGGTAGGAGACCCCTTCCCTTCGGGATGGAACAAAACCTACGGCCCTGGCGGCTATTACTTCAACACCGCCGCCTTCGCCGTTGCGCCGCAGTATAGTTTCGGCAACCTCGGGCGGAACGCCTTACGCGGGCCAGGGTTTCACAATGTGGACTTCGGACTATACAAGAACTTCCCGCTCTGGTCGGAACAAACGAGACTACAATTCCGGGCTGAGGCGTTCAATCTCCTGAACAACACCAATTTCAATAACCCCGGCAGCAGTTACGGAACATCGAGCTTTGGGAGGATCACCGGGACGGCAAGCTTGCAACGCTCGCTGCAATTCGGCCTGAAGCTTTATTTCTGAAGTGATGATCATTGCAGTTCTGCTGGCGTCCGCGTTATTGCAAGCGGACGCCGCACTTCAGGCCGCACGTCGCGCAGAACAGGCGGGTGATCTGGCAAGCGCCGAGCGTGCCTACGAAACGGCGGTCGCGGCCGAACCCTCCGCCGAGACCTGGCAACGCCTGGGACTCGTGCGGCATCTCCAGAACAAGTTCGCTTCCGCTATTCCCGCCCTACAGAAGGCGGTTGCCGCAGATCCTAATTTGTGGGGCGCCCATCTCTTCCTCGGCATCGATTACTACCGTACGAATCGCTTCCAGGAGGCGCTCTCCTCGCTGCGCAAGGCGGACGCTCTCACTCACAACAACGAGATCGACTTTTGGATCGGTGCCACGCAACTCGCTCTGAAAGATTACCTGGCCGGGTTCCGCATCCTGGAACAGTTGCGCGCTCGGGACCCGAAGAATGTGGAAGTGCTCCGATTGCTCGCCGAGAACTACGCTAGATACAGCGCCGATCTGTGGAACGATGTCGCGGAGCACGAGCCTGATTCGGCCGCGGGTCTCGAAGTTCACGGACTGGCGCTTGAATCCGAGGGAGCCACCGATGCCGCGCTGGATGCTTACCTGCAATCGCTCGGCGTTGACCGCCAGCGGCCCGGCGTTCGCACCGCGATCGGGCGTCTTCTTCTTTCGAAAGGCGATGCTCGCGCGGCGCTCACCTATCTCGAAGAGGAACTGCGCAGCTGGCCAGGCGAGCCGCAAGCACTGTATCAGGCAGGTGCGGCTTTAGCGAAACTCGGGCGCATCGATGAGGCAAGGGAACGGCTTGAAACGGCAGCCCGGTGGCCTCAGGTTGCGCAGGATGCAACGACGCTGCTTGCGGCTATTTCGGGCGCGCGCCGCTGAGGCGCTTCTGCGCAGCGTCTCTGCGCTTGGCCAGCAACTCTCGTTGCAATTGAAACTGCCGCTCCGCCGCCGCATTGTCGCCCAAAGCACGGCAGACCTGGCCCAGCAGCATGTGTACCGAATCATCGTCGGGGCGGGCTTCGGCGACGGATTCGAGTGCTTGGCGCGATTCCTGGAGGCGGCCTACTTTCTTGAGCGCCTTCCCGAGTTCCCGGCGCCCATCGATCGAAGTTGCGGCGGCACGAGTCAAGAACGGGATCGCGCGTTCATCCTGATCGAGGGCCATCAGGCACTCGCCGGCCCGAAGGTTGGCCAGCGTGTGCCCCGGGTTGGTATTGATTTCCAGCAACAGGTCGGTAAGAGCCGCATCGAATTCACGCAGTTTCCACAACGCGTTCCCGATCAGAAAGTGCACCCCCGCGCGATGCGACTGAAGCTGCGCCGCCCGCCGGTATTCGGAGAGCGCCTGCTTCAGATCGCCTCGACGTTCGTGCTGCCGGCCAAGCAATTCGAGAAGCTCGGGCGAATCCGGCGCGACACGTTCCAGTTCCTGAAGACGATCGTCGGAGAGCCTCTGCATGACTTGCCCGACCACGAACCGCGTATTCGCATCGTGGGCCGCTGCGGACACAAGTTGAATCTGTTCGAGAGCATCGGGCAGCCTGCCGAGTTCGATCAGCGATCGGGCCAGTTGCAGTCGAGCGGATGCGGAATGTGGACTCGCCGCTACCGCCTGCCGCGCGTACCGCTCTGCTGAAACGAACTCGCGGTTGAAGAACGCCGACTCGGATTGTCCGACCAGCCGGTCCAGGTCGGATGCAGCGAGGAGCAAAAGAATCGGCGCGAGGGCCAACATCTTAATATGATCTCCCGGCGGGGCGCCGATTGTACTTAATCACGGGTGCGCGACATACAAGGATGAATTCGGCAGTTTTCTTTTTTTGGCGCTATAATCCTAACGTATCTATACGTTAGGATTGGAGGTGCCCTTTTGTCCGTATCCCTCGAAGCCCTGGAACAGCAGCGTTCCGCCATTCTGATGCAGATCCTCGAATTGGGCGATCTTCGAAGTGGCTCTATCACCGCCATCAATGGCCGCTGTGGAAAGCCAACCTGCCATTGTCACCAGCCCAACCACCCCGGCCATGGCCCAAACTTCCGGCTGACTCGCAAGATCAATGGAAAGACGGTCAGCGAGAGCTTCTCTTCGGCCGCCGAACTGCGCAAAGCACAGCGTGAGGTAGAGGCATTTCATCGCTTTCGGCAACTCAGTCAGCAGTTGCTGGAAGTGAATGAAAAAATCTGTCGGGCACGCCCTGTTGCTGAGACTCTCTCACCCGAGGAAAAAAAACCGCGCAAACCATCCGCCAGGAGGTCGCCCGCGAAGTAGAACAACTACTGCGCATCCTCTTCACAGGCCGCCACAAGACCGGACGCCTGGATTTGGAAGCCGTCGAAATGGCGATTCGCTCGGCAATGCACCACGCCGGCGCCACAGCCCTGACCGAACTCTTGCAATTTACAATCCCAGATGCCGATCAACGGACTCTTGCTTGCGCTTGCGGGCACGAGGCTGGCTACCGGGAATTACGCAGTAAGCCCGTGCTGACCGCGGTCGGCCCAGTCAGAATATCGCGGCCCTACTACCTTTGCCCGCACTGCCCTAACGGACAATTTCCCGTCGACGTCGAACTGGACATCGAGAGCACGGAGATCTCTCCTGCGGTGCGCCGCATGCAGGCTGTTGTAGGACAGGAGGCTTCTTTCGATCATGGCCGCCGGCAACTGAAACTGCTTGCCGATCTGGAGATCACCACCAAAGCGGTGGAACGCACGGCCGAGGCCATCGGGGAGAGTGTCGCAGCCCGCGAGCAGGTGGCGATTCAGCGAGCCGTCCAACTGGACCTGCCCATCGTGGTGGGCGAACCAATTCCCATCCTGTATGTACAGATGGATGGGACGGGAGTTCCGGTGGTGAAGAAGGAAACCGTGGGGCGGAAGGGCAAGACCGACGGCCAACCCGCCCACACCCGGGAGGTCAAGTTGGGATGCGTCTTCACCCAGACCGGCTGGGACGAGGAAGGCTATCCGATCCGCGATCCGGATTCGACCACCTACACCGGCGCCCTCGAGACCGCCGAAGAGAGTTTGGCAAGCGCATCTACCTGGAGGCTTGGAATCGCGGCTGGAGCCGCGCCGAAAAGAAGGTCGTGATGGGCGATGGGGCCGAATGGATCTGGAATCTTGCTGAGCTGTACTTTCCCGGCGCGGTGCAGGTCGTCGATCTATATCACGCTCGCCAGCACCTCTGGGAGTTGGCTCGCAAGCTCTACCCCAACGACACGTGGGAGCAGAAAGTCTGGATCAAGACCCACCAGCGCCGTCTACTCGACAAGGGCAAGATCGAAAAGCTGGTGGTCTCACTTCGTTCCATCCCTTCCACCCATCCCGAGGTCAGCGAGAAACTCCGCATCGAAGCCGACTATTTTGAGCGCAACGCCGAGCGCATGCGCTATCCCAGATTTCGCCACCAGCACCTATTCATTGGCTCAGGTGTCATCGAAGCCGGCTGCAAGACTGTAATCGGTTCCCGGCTCAAACAGTCCGGATGTTTTGGACAGTTCGGGGAGCCAATGCCATTATCGCCCTGCGTTGTTGCCACCTCAACGGCCGCTTTGAGGACTACTGGGAGGCCCGCCGGGCGGCGTAGGCTCCACTTCTACGTCGCGCACCCCTTAATCACCGCCCCAATCGACTACTGGCCTTCTGTCCTCTGACCCCGCGTTAGCCACCTAACGGCGTTCTCCTCGGATGTAAAGACGCCGATAGCTCGCCCGCGTTGTGCGGCGCTTTGATACATTTTGCCGAGTCCAAACGCCATCCCGGGTGTGCCGACAATCGCCAGGCGCTCGAAACGCGGCGGAAGGCTCGCAAGCTGCCGGACAATGGGGCCCGTCAGCTTCGAAACGTCACTTTCTGCGAAGTTCAACAGACATCGGTTCCAGTGAGCAGTTTCGCTCGCCAAATCCGAATGCAACTGCAGTAACTCCGCGGCGATGATCTCTCCGGTCGCCTGAACTGACAGGAACTCGCCCTCCAGGTTCGGGCTTAACGCGAATGGCATACGAAGGAAGAATCGTACCACGCCCGGCTTCCGATGGCGAACCAAATGTCTTCGGACAGTGCACTTGCGGGATATTCGCACGTGCCATTAGCTGCCGTTGCGGCCGGCGCTCAGTCGATCCCGGCACTCTTCGCACGACCGAAGGACTGTTCCTCCAACTCCCGGCGGCGGATGCCTTCACTCGCCCTGTAGGCGATGAACTCGGGTAAGAGCTTCGCCAACACAACAGAGCCCGCGAGACACAAAATACCGCCTGAGACAATCGAGACACGGAGCCCGAAAAGACGCGCTGCAAGACCCGCCTCAGCATTGCCAAGCGACGGGCCGGTGTGGTAACTCACCATCTCTATCGCGGCAGTCCGCCCGCGAATCTGACTTGGGATCGTCTGGTTCCAGACCGCCATTCGGAAGATCCCACTGATCATGTCCGCGGCGCCAGCGGCGGCCAGGAACAACAGCGCCAGCCAGAGCGGCTGCGCAAAACCGAAAGCCGCGATTGCGATTCCCCACAACGCCGCAGCCCACGTGATGGCCAACCCGTGACGTTCCACCCGAGATGCCCAACGCGCTGTGACCGCCGCCGCCAATGCTCCGAGCGGCGGCGCGGCATAGAGCAGGCCGACAGACGCAGTACCCCATCGCTCTGCAATCGCCGGGAACAACGCGTTTGGCATTCCGAAGAAGGTGGCGTTGATGTCGATGAGATAAGTGCCCAACAGGTCCTTACGCCCGCGCGCGTACCGCCAACCTTCGAGGAGTGCGTGCCAGGTGATGCCCTCATCGGCTAGTGAGATGCGCGGCACCGGACGCATCATCACGATCATCGCGATCGAAACCACATAGCTGAGCGCATCCACGGTGAAAGCCGCGGCAGCGCCACCGGTAGCTGCAATCACACCTGCCAATCCCGGACCCACGATGAAGGCAAAATTCCCGCGAATCGAATTCAGCGCGCCGGCAGCGAGCATCGCGTCCACCGGAAGCACCTGCTGCGTCAGCGCCTCCATTGCGGGCCGGTGTAACGAGTTGAGCGCGGCCAGTAGCGCGGCGACGATCCACAGCACAGTCACATGGGGAGTCCGGAGCGCCGCATTCCAAGCCAGGCAGCCACAGCAGACCGCCATCGCCGATTCCGCGCACGCGATCAGACGCCGGCGATCAAAATAATCGGCTAGGGCGCCGCCTACGAGAGCCATCGCAATCATAGGCACGAACTCCACAACTCCGATCAGCCCCACTGCCAGCGGGGAACGGGTCAGCGAGTACATCTGGAAGGGCAAGACGACATAGGTCATCGCCGATCCAAACGCCGACACAAACTGACCGATATAGATCAGCCGGAATTCGCGCGAGTACAGCGGGCTAATGTCGGGGATGTGAGCGCGCAGAGGTATCCGACCAGTCTCCCACAACGCGAGCTTCCCCACCTGCTATGGCGACAGCGGCGTGAGCGTTCGGTCTGCTCTGCTCTGCACCAAACAACAAGATTCGTATTTGCAGACAGCGCGTGCTATAGAATGTAAACGCTGACAACAGCGTCCCATGCTCACCAGAATCTCACTTGCCTTCATCGCCGCGGCTGCCTGCATCCAGGCGCAGCAACCCCTTTCCGCCGACCTCACCATCCGAGCCGACCAATCCGGCCCCAAGGTGAACCGCCAGATTTTCGGCCAGTTCGCCGAACACCTCGGAGCCGGTATTTACGGCGGCATATGGGTCGGAGAGGACTCCCCGATTCCCAATACTCACGGCTATCGCAACGACGTCCTTCAGGCTCTCCGAAACTTGCGGGTGCCCGTCATCCGCTGGCCGGGCGGCTGTTTCGCCGATGAATACAATTGGCGTGAAGGTATCGGACCTCGCGCAAAGCGGCCGGTTAAAATCAACACTCACTGGGGAAAGGTCACTGAACCGAACAGTTTCGGTACTCACGAATTTCTCAATTTCACCGAACTCGTGGGCGCCGAACCCTACATCAGCGGCAATGTCGGTTCCGCCCCTCCGCGCGAGCTTGCTGAATGGGTGGAGTACGTCACTTCACCGGCGGGCTCCCTCGCGACCGAGCGTGCCGCCAACGGACGCAAGGAACCTTGGAAACTGCCGTACGTCGGACTAGGCAACGAACTCTGGGGATGCGGCGGCAACATGCGTGCCGAGTACGCGGCCGACGTCACGCGCCGGTACTCCACGTTCATCAAGGTTCCGGCGGGCGTGCATATTCTCAAGTCCGCTTCCGGGCCCTCGGACGAGGATTACCACTGGATGGAAGTCATGATGCGCGACGCGGGCCGCCACTTCGACGCGATCGGCCTGCACTATTACACCATCACGGGCACTTGGGCCAAGAAGGGCTCCGCGACCGCTTTCGATGAAGCTGAATACGCGAAGACGCTTCAGGCCACGCTGCGCATGGACGGTATCATCGCCCGTCACGCCGCGATCATGGACAAGTACGACCCGAACCGGCGCGTTTGGCTCGCCATCGATGAGTGGGGCACCTGGTACGACGTCGAGGCTGGGACGAATCCCGGCTTTCTGTATCAGCAGAACACGCTGCGGGATGCGCTAGTCGCTGCCCTCAACATCAACATCTTCGTAAAGCATGCCGAGCGCGTGAAGATGGCCAACATCGCCCAGATGATCAATGTACTTCAGGCGATGATCCTCACCAACGGCGACAAGATGGTACTCACGCCGACCTATCACGTCTTCGAGATGTTTAAGTCGTACCAGGACGGCACCGCTCTCCCGATCGATCTCAAATCACCCTGGTATAGCAGCGAGGGGTCAACGATGCCCGCGGTCAGCGCCTCAGCCGTTCGCGGTACTGACGGACACATGCACGTTGCCCTTGTGAACGTCGATCCGAATCGCGCGGTGACGGTCACGGCGAAGCTCGCCGGCGCAACTCCCGGATCGGTGACCGGCCGGATCCTTACAGCACCGGCCATCAACTCCCACAATACGTTCGAACAAACGGACACTGTGAAGCCCGCGGCTTTCACGGGCGCAACGGCTGAATCCGGCGCTCTGAAAGTCGTCCTTCCGCCCAAATCGGTGGTGATGCTCGACATGCAGTAGTCTCTCGGGACTGGCCCGACCGGATCGTGGTGGAGTGCAATCCCGGGGCCGAGGTGACGGGAGCGGCGTAGTCAGCGTCCCGACATGGATACACCAAAAAAAAACGGCGGCCTGCCCAGGAGTAAGCAGACCGCCGCCGTCCAACAGAGGCAGAACAGGGCTCAGGAGGAGTACCCTGACTGCGTCCAAGTGTGGTACGGAGGAGGAAACTTAGCCGCGTTTCTCAACGCGCAAATCGTTCTTCACTGAGAACACGCCCGGAACTCCATTCGCCCGGATATTGGTGATGTTCTTGTCCCCCTGGTTGGCCACAATACCTTCCAAGGTCACATTGCCGTTCTTTACAATGATCCGAATCGGGGGCTGCGTTCCCAGGCCATACCGCTGTAATGCCGGGTACCCGTAAATAGCCCGTGCCGTCATAATTCGTATCCGGTCGTCCATCGGCGAGAGCGGCAAAACTTCGATCTGGTTATCGACTCTCGTGACGCCTTCGATATGCTTGACAACACCCGCGGCATCCGACTTCAGCACAGGACGCGTTACCTGGCCGTATAAAGTGACTACGCTGCCGTCGACCCGGTACTGCAGGTTGTCGAAAATTCCGAAATACGGCAGCATCACCAATTCGTGCCGAACGCGGTCGGAAACGTTTGCCGGAGCGTTGCCCGCCGCCGGGAACGCCGGTATCGCCATCATCGCCGCTGCGGCGACGGTCAAAGCGAACTTTTTCATCGTCTGTTTCATTTTCTCTGTCACCTCACTACCCAACATCTTGGATGTGGCAAACGAAATGCGGTTGCGATCTTTAAGAACATTTACGAGATAAACGCTCTTGAATTCAGCAACTTCGGGATGGAGAAAACCAGACCACAAAGGCAGGAATGAGAAAAGGCGACCCGGCTCACCAGAGCCCGATGGTCGCCTCCCCACCAGATACTTCATTAGACGACACAGACCGCTGTAACGTTCCGGCGAATGTACTTTCAGATTATCGTTCGATAATTACGGGCCCAGGAGGTCTCGGATATACTCTCAAAGCGAAGACTCATTCGTTTACGAACAGAGTTGGGGAAAAGACCCGGCCGAAGGGGATTCGGGTCCATTTTTGGGGAGGGCCGATCATGCATTTCGGGTGCAGGATGGGGGTGTCCCTATCCGTTCTACTTTTATCTGCTTACGTTCCGATCCAGGCGCAAGAAGCGCGGGGTGCAATTACAGGGCGCGTCGTCGACCCGCAAGGCGCCACGATTCCGAGCGCTAAGATCGTCATCATCAACACTGGCACCAACGATCTCCGCCGCACCGAAACAAACGCGACGGGCTACTACGAAGTGAACTTCCTTGAACCTTCCAGCTACCGCATCACCTCCGAGGCGCCGGGATTCAAAAAGCATGTCCGCGCCGGAGTCGATGTTAACGTCGGAAGCCGGCTCGAAATCAATCTGCAAATGGAAATCGGGGGCGTCGCGGAAACCGTGGAGGTCACCGCTGAAGCGCCGCTACTTGAGACAACAACGGCGAGCGGCGGACGCGTACTCGATAATCAACAACTCGTAAATCTGCCTTTTTCAGATCTGAACCCGTTCGCGCTGTCGGCACTTGCTCCCGGAATGCAGTGGACAGGACAGCCGGAGTACCGCCGGCCGTTCGACAACGGGGGCACGTCGTCATTCAATACCTCCGGCGGCGTGGGCCAAAATGAGTACTCGATGGACGGCATGACGGTTACCGGCACCGGACGGCGCGTTGGGTTCACACCGCCCGCCGATGCTATCAGCGAGTTCAAGCTGGAAACGTCGAACTTCGACGCCAGCCAGGGATTCACGTCCGGCGCGGCGATCAACGTCGTCAGCCGGTCGGGCACGAACGCGCTGCACGGTTCCGTGTTCGACCAGCACTGGCAGCAACGGTGGAACGCGACTCCATTCTTCCGCCGCGAACAGTTCGACGCCGCAGTCCGTGCCGGGACGATCGACCCAAACAAGGAGCAGAAGCAGGCTCCGGGCCGTTCGAACAACTACGGTTTCTCGGCGTCCGGCCCGGTCTGGATTCCGAAGGTTCTGAACGGGAAAGACAAACTTTTTTGGACCCTCACCTGGAACGGAATTCGACAATCCAAAGCCGAAACGACCGACAGTGTAAATCGCACCGTGCCGACCGAAGCCGAGCGCCAAGGCGATTTTTCCTATTTCCTCGGCGTGCCGAACGGTGCGAACCGATTCACGATCTACGACCCGAGAACCGCGCGGCTGGAAAACAACAACGTCGTACGCACGCCGTTTCCGGGCAACAAGATCCCGTTTTCAGCGCTGAATCCCGCGTATCAGGCCTTCACAAAGCTGTTCCCGTTGCCGAACAATGTACCCGGACTGGTGACCGCCGAGATGGTAAACAACTATCTCGCGTTCGCCATGCCGAAGGACGAGAAGTTCAATTCCATCGTCAACCGATACGACTGGGCGGTCAGCCAAAACCATCGCGTGAACTTCCGGTGGCAATGGAATGACCGGCTTGCCGACGAGTACGACTGGACATACGAAACCGCCCGCGGTTTGCATTCCAACGGATTGACCCGAATTAACCGCGGCGGCAACGTCGGGTACCTGTGGACGATAAACGCCGCGAACGTTCTCGATACGAATTTCGGCATCTCGCGGTTTGAGGAAGGAAGCCGAAACACAACCCGGGCGCAGTACAAAGCAGCGGATTTCGGCTTGCCCGATTACATCGACCAACGCGCAGGCGCGAATACACAACTTCCGGCCTTGGACTTCGACACGATCACCGATGTGGGCGACAGCTATCCGATCATCGGCAACAAGATGACGGCCGGCGAAGCGCGTGCAACGATGACGACCATCAAGGGCGCGCACACCTTCAAGTACGGGTGGCAGGAGCGTCGCAACTTCTTCGCACTGCTGGGGCCGGGCTACAGCACCGGGCGCTATCAGTTCCGGAAGGACTGGACTCGCGCTTCGAACATCGACGATCTCGCCTCGAACCATGTTCACGAGTGGGCCGCGTTCCTGCTTGGCATGCCGAGTTCGATGTACCTCGATACGAACGACTCGGCTTATTACCGCACGCCGCGTCGCGCATTCTTCTTCCAGGACGACTGGCGCCTGTCGTCGAAACTGCGCGTGTCGCTGGGACTTCGCTACGAAAGGGAGGCGGGCAGCGACGAGCGCTACAATCGCGGCATCGCGTGGGTATTCCTGGATCAGAAGAGCCCGGTCACCGATCTGGCGCAGGCGGCGTATTCGCAGAATCCGATGCCGGAATTGCCGGCCAGCCAATTCAAGGCGACTGGTATCTCGACCTACCTCGGCACGAACGGTTACGACACCGGTACGAAGGGCACCCACAACTTCCTTCCGAAGTTGGGTGTGGTCTACAGCCTGAACAACCGGACCGTGATTCGCGGCGGATGGGGCATGTACGCCGACACCCTGAATGTCGCGAACGACCGGCCTTACACGCAAGGCTATGCGCAACCGACGAGCACGCCAATCAGCAACGACTCCGGATTGACGTTCTGTTGCGGTGTGGGCGCCGCGGCGAGCCTTGGCCAGGGCCGAAGTCCGATGAACGACCCCTTCCCTATCCGGCCCGCGGTGAACAACACGCGGTTCGACGATCTCTATAAGAGCGCGCTCGACGGCATCGCGTTGTACGGCACTGATTTCGAGTCGCGGCCGTGGGACTTCAAGCCGGCCCTGCAGCACCGTTGGAGGCTCGGTATGCAACGCGAGTTGGTTCACAACCTGCTGCTGGATGTTTCCTACAATGGCGCGTACGCCTACATGCCCGTGCAGCGCAGGCTCAACTATTTGCCGGAGCAGTATTGGACGACGGGCAACGTGCGGAACCAGGCCAACGATAACTTCCTGAATCAGAACGTGCCCAATCCATTCAACATCAAGAATTTCGCGTCGCTCCAGCAGAGTGATCCGACGCTGTACCGGTACATGGCCGGAAATAGCTTTTTCACCAGTACGAACATCCAGCGCAACCGCATGCTGCGGATGTACCCGCAATATAACAACCTGCGCGGCTTCAATCTGCCCGGCCAGGATGTACGGGTGGGGTACATGACCTACCACGACCTGCAGATTCTGGTGGATCGCCGCTTCACGAAGGGATTCCAGAGCAGTTTCATGTATACGTGGGCCTCGTCGTACACGATGGACAGCCGGGACACTTACCTCAACGAATTCGACCCGCTGCCGACCGAACGCATCAACAACAATGTGCTCCCGCATCGGATCGCGTGGTCGGCCGTGTACGAGACGCCGTTCGGCAAAGGACGGTCGTACCTCAAGCAGGGGTTGCTCGGATGGGTAGTCGGGAACTGGAACCTGTCCTGGGTCTATCAATGGCAGTCGGGTCCGGCGACGGATTGGGGCAACCGCTTCTTCTACGGCGACGTCAACCAGCTCGGCTCGATCTTCAACTCCAGCAGCACTCGGAGCAACGACCTGTTGCAGTGGTTCGATTCGTCGATCGCATGGCGGGGCAGCGGCGCGGCTCCGTCCGGTTTCGTCGGATTTGAAGGACGGACCTCAGCTCAACCCGGCACCTATCATGTGCGTGTCTTTCCGCAGCGGATCGATACAATCCGGGCGGACGGCATCAACAACCTTGATTTCAAAGTCGAGCGGATCTTCCCGATCATGCCGGAGCGCGGGTTCAACACACGGTTCTCCGTCGACCTTCTGAACGCGATGAACCACACGAACTTTAACTCTCCGAACACCGATCCGACGAACGCCAACTTCGGGCGGGTTACGGCTCAGCGCGGTCTTTCGAGAGTGATACAGTTCAACCTCCGCGTCGATTTTTGACGCCGGAGTCGTGACCGGTAGTTCGACGAGGCGCGGAATTCCCCCTTCGTGCCTCGTCTTTCGGCCGCTGGATCCGGCTACCGAATCAAGCCGGAGACGCAATCCCAGATGTCTTCTGCAATTGCCTCGGGTGTGCGGGCGCCATCGACCAGGCGGAAGCGGCTCGGTTCGTCCCCCGCGATCTGCCGGTACGCTTCACGAACTGTGCGGTAGAACCCGAGATCCTGCTCATCGAGGCGTGTGTCCGTACCCTGTTGCTCCAGGTTGCGAGCATGAGCGCGCGACAGACTCATCACGGGATCGATATCGATGCAGATCGTCAGGTCGGGCACCAGGCCGCGGCAGGCGATCCGATCCACTTCCAGCACTACCTCCGATCCCAGCCCGCGGCCCGCTCCCTGATAAGTGAGCGTCGAATCCGTGAACCGGTCGGACAGGACGATTCTGCCTTCCCCGAGCGCCGGCAGGATCCACTGATCGATGTTCTGAGCTCGGCACGCGAACATCAGGAGCATCTCGGCCGTGGGGCAAAGCTCGTGATTCCGGTTGTCCAGCAAAATGCGGCGAATCTGCGTACCGATCGGTGTGCCGCCAGGCTCGGCGGTCTCGAACACATCGTGACCCTCGACGCGCAACCGTTCGGCGAGAAGGCGCATCTGCGTTGACTTGCCCGATCCGTCCAGCCCTTCGAAGGTGATGAACCAGCCGCGGCGCCTAGTCGTAGACATAGTGCAGCACCTTCTTCAGATCCTCCCAGGCCTCGCGCTTCGCATTCTGGTTGTACGGGCGTAAGAGATAGGACGGATGATAGGTCACCATAACGGGAAAATCGTGCCACTTGTGCCACTTCCCGCGTAGTTTGGTGACACCATCACGAGTGCCGAGAAGAGCCTTGGCCGCTGTCCCGCCCAATGCGCAGATTGCCCGAGGTTTGATGACCATCAACTGACGGAAGAGGAACTGGCCGCAGATTTCCATCTCGTCCGGTTCGGGCGTACGGTTCTCCGGCGGCCTGCACTTCACGACGTTGCAGATATATACGTCCTCGCGCTTGATGCGAATGCCTTCTTTCGCCGCTGTGTTCTCGATCATCTGCGTCAGCAGTTGACCGGCGCGGCCGACGAACGGAATTCCCTGCGCATCTTCGTCCGCCCCCGGACCTTCGCCGACAAAAACCAGCGGTGACGAATCATTGCCTACGCCGAAAACCAACTTATTCCGTCCCTGGTGCAGACGGCATCTCTTGCAGTCTCCGATGTCGTTGATGATCGTGAGCATCGAATCGCTCTCGGGCGCGAGCGATGGAAGTTCGATCATGCTGCCGGACCGTTCCCCCGGCTCGGGTTCGACACTCTGCGGTGCGGATAGCTCGTTATTCTGCGGTTCTGGTTCCGCGGCGCCGGGGCGCACGTACAATGACTTGATTCCGAGATCACGGTAATATTCGAGGATTTCGCGAAGCGCTTCCGGATTCATTGCGCCGCGTGCAAGGCAAGCCGTAGTTTCAAAATCTGGTCGAAGATCTGCTCGGCGACATCGCGCTTCCCTGCCCGCGCGAGCGGAACGGTTTCGCCGCTGCGCAGAACCAGCGTCACTTCGTTCTGATCGGATTCGAAACCGATTCCTTGTTGCGACACGAGATTCGCGACGACCATGTCGCAGTTCTTCGAGATCAGCTTGCGCCGAGCCTCTTCAATCAGGTTTTGGGTTTCGGCGGCGAATCCCACCAGCAGGCGGTCACCTTTCTTCTGGCCGGCTTCAGCAAGGATGTCCGGCGTCGGTTCCAACTCGAGTGACCATCGCGTAGCCGTCTTCTTCCGCTTTTGTGCCGGTACCTCGGACAGGTGATAGTCGGCGACGGCGGCGCTCTTTATGATGATGGTGGATTCCTGCAGGTGTTCCATCACCGCCTGGCGCATCTCGAGTGCGCTGCGGACGCGCACCAGCGTCACATTTCTCGGTGGCGGAATGTGCACGGGACCGGAGACGAGGATCACACGGCCGCCGCGCGAGGCCGCTGCTTCGGCGAGGGCGTAACCCATTTTCCCGCTCGAGCGGTTGGTCAAATAACGGACCGGATCGAGTGCTTCCTGAGTGGGGCCGGCGGTGATCAGGACCGTTTCGCCGTCGAGATCGTGCCGTGGGTTCGCTACCTGTAACACCGCGTCGACGATATCGTCAATCTCCGCCAATCGGCCGGGGCCGTAGGTTCCACAGGCGAGGAGACCGTCGCCCGGTTCGACGATCGAATGCCCGCGCCGGCGAAGCGTCATGATGTTCTCGCGCGTAGCCGCATGATTCCACATGTTGGTGTTCATTGCCGGCGCGAGCACTACGGGGCCGGTGAACGCGAGATACAAGGTCGAAAGAAAATCGTCGGCGAGTCCGTGCGCAAACTTCGCCAACACATCGGCCGTCGCCGGAGCCACGACGAGCAGATCACTCTGCTGCGCGACTCCGATATGCTCCACGGCACTCGAAAGCGTTTCCTCGGCGCTCGTCGCGCCGAACATTCCGATGATGACTCTTTGGCCCGTCAGCGCAGCGAATGTCAGCGGCTGCACGAACTCCTGAGCGCCCGCCGTCATGACTACCTGCACGGTAATGCCGCGCTCCATCAGCGCGCGCGCCAACTCTGCTGCTTTATATGCGGCGATCCCGCCGGTGACGCCGAGAATTGCTCTCATTGCGCCTCCCGTTCTCTATTCGGCTGGAACTGCTTCGGCTCGGTTCGGATCGTCGTAACTGACAAGGCCGCGCCGCACTTCCTCCATTGCGGCGATCGTCGGCTTTTTCGAAGTGGTGGGCAGGAACGATCGCGCGCCGTTCTGTAACTGGCGGGCGCGCTTTGCGGCAACAATGATAAACCGGTACGTGCTCGATTCCGGATCGTCCGGGATGGCGAACATGGCGTTTCTCTTCTCAGACACTGCTATACCTCACAATAGAATTTCGAACGTCTCGAGTATCGGGCGGATCTGGTTTTCCATCCGGGTCCGGCGCAGGCGCTCGGCTTTCACGATGGAACCCAGCATATCGACAGAAGCGGTGACCTCCCGATTGATCAGCACGTAATCGTAAAGGTGATAGTTTCGAATCTCCTCGGCCGCTCCCCTAAGCCGCCGGCGGATAACTTCTTCCGAATCTTCTGAACGGGCCCTGAGCCGCTGTTCCAGAATCTCCTTCGATGGCGCAAGGATGAAGATCGAAACCGCTTCCGGGATCTTCCTCTTCAATTGTGCCGCACCTTGAACGTCGATGTCGAGCACCAGGTCCTGCCCCTCGCCGCGCGCAAACTCCATTTCACTACAGTGAGTTCCGTAGTAGTTCCCGAAAACCTCGGCGTGCTCCAGGAATTCGTCTCCCACAATCATCTGTTCAAACCGCTCGCGCGAGGTGAAGTAATAGCTCTCACCGTGACATTCGTTGCCGCGCGGCGCCCGAGTGGTGTACGAGATCGAAAATCGGAGTCCCGGGACAGTGTCCAGAAGCCCCTTCACAAGGGTGCTCTTCCCTGAACCGGACGGTGCGGAGACGATAAACAGGACGCTCATTCGAGATTCAGACACTGCTCGCGGATCTTCTCAATATCGGCTTTCGTCGCCAGCGCGAGTTCCGTGATGCGCAGCCCGAGTTCGCCGATTCCCGACGTCTTCGAGAGAATGGTGTTCGTTTCCCGATTCATTTCCTGGAGCAGAAAATCGAGCTTTTTGCCGATTTCGCCGCCACCCTTCAACAGTGTCTCGAGCTGCCCGCCATGGATCTCCAGCCGAGCGATCTCCTCGCTGATGTCGCTGCGGTCCACCAGCATGGCGACCTCCTGGGCGAGACGCTGCGGATCGATGCCCTGCCCCCGCAGTAAGTCCCGAAGCCGCTCGGAAAGCCGGGCCTCGAGCAGCGGCACGGCGCGTTGGCGGATGCCGACGAGTTCGTTTGCGTTCGTACGAATGCACCCGTTGTGCCGCAACATCACAGCGACCATCGCGGCAGCCTCCCGGGCACGTGCCTCATTCAGATCGTCTAGCGCTTCTTCGAGAGCCCCGAGTACCGCAGTTTTCTGCTCCGCTGCCAGGTCGGATTCTCCGGCGTCCGAGAACATCCCCGGAACCCGCAGCGCGGAGTTCAAGTCGGGCTCGGAGGCGATCCCGTGTTCGTTTGCGGCTTGGCGGAACGCCGTGATGTAGGCTTCCAACAATTCGCGGTTCAATCGCAGGGCCTGAACCGTGTCGCTGGTGGCGAGCGCAATTCGGACTTCGACGTGACCTCGCGTGAGTTTGCCGCGAACCAGCGCGCGCATGTCGTTCTCCAGCGGGTCGAATACGGATGGACAGTGAAAGTGCAGATCGAGAGCGCGGTGGTTCACGCTCTTGACGCTCAAGACAATTTCGGTATCGCCGGCCGGCCTTCGGACGCGTGCAAAGCCGGTCATGCTGCGGACCGGAGCTGTTTGATGAGGCTCAGCGGTTTTCGTCGTGGTCATGGATTCAGTAGTGGGTCCGGTTCCAGGAATTGCAGTTCGTGCAGCCGCTGATACAGACCGCCTCCGTTGACGAGAGCATCGTGATTCCCTGTTTCGACGACGCGCCCATTTTCGAGAACGACGATTTGATCGGCCCGGCGAATCGTCGAGAGCCGGTGCGCGATCACAATCACGGTTCGGTTGGCCATCAGGTTCGCCAAGCCGCGTTGCACGAGCACTTCGGATTCGGAATCGAGGTGGGAGGTGGCTTCATCAAGGATCAGGATCGGGGCATTCTTTAACAGGGCGCGAGCAATTGCGATGCGCTGGCGCTGTCCGCCGCTGAGTTTCGTTCCGCGCTCGCCGATAATTGTCTCAAAACCCTCGGGCAGCTTTAGTATGAACTCTTCTGCCATCGCGCTGCGCGCCGCTTGCCGGATCTCGTCGCGAGTGGCGCCCGGGCGCCCGTAACCGATGTTGTTCGCCACCGTGTCGTTGAACAGGAAGGTCTCCTGCGCGACGATGCCGATCTTGTCCCGAAGCGAAGCGAGTTTGATGTCGCGCACGTCGCGCCCGTCAAGCAGCACACTTCCCGACGTGGTGTCGTAGAAACGCGGAACCAGATTCGCAATCGTCGTTTTACCCGCGCCACTCGGTCCGACCAGAGCCATCACTTCGCCGGCCTTAACAGAGAGGTTCACACCGGACAGGGCGAATCCGTTCGGAGAATTTGGATACCGGAATTCGACGTCGCGGAACGCGATGCCCTTTTCGAATTTATGAAAGCGCGCCGCGCCAAGACGGTCCTTCACCGCGTGTTCGCAGTCGAGATATTCGAAAACCCGCTGTGACGCGCCGAGTGCCTGTTGAAAAATGTTGTGAATTCCCGTCAACCGCTTCACCGGTTCGTAGAGCATCAGCAGCGCCGTGACGAAACTAGTGAACTCGCCCGTCGTCATCGCGTTGGCTTTGATCTGCGTGCGGGCGTACGTCAACAAACCCACGATCGTTACGGCGGCGAAAAACTCGATCAGCGGCGATGCCATTGACTGTTGCAGGACGAACCGCAGATTGCTTCGTTTCAGCCGGTGCGCGACCGCGCGGAACCGGTTCGACTCGATCTCTTCCGTACCGAACGATTTCACCACCTGCTGACCGCTGATCGTTTCCTGAAGGATCTGGTTCAACTCGGCCGCAAAATCCTGCGTGTTTCTCGTCGTGCGCCGGATGCGGCGGCCGATGCGGATGGTGGGAACCAAAACGAATGGGAGGACGCTTAAGCTCACCGCCGCCAGTTTCCAGTCAGTCTGCAGAACGACCAGCAGAAGACCGATGACGGTGAAGCACTGTCGCATCCAGTCGGCCAGCATGTGCGAAGTGGCCAGTTGGATCTTTTCGATGTCGTTCATGATGGACGACATCAGGCGCCCCGTGGAGTTCGATTCGAAAAACGTCGCGTCCTGACGCAGCACGCTGTCGAATACTTTCTGGCGCAAGTCCGTGACCGCGGAGAATCCAACGTAATTGATCAGGTAATTGCCGAAGTAGTCGCACAGTCCCTTGATCAGGAAAACAGCGAGAATGCCGACGGCCACCATCGTCCAGACGTTCTGGATGAAGCCCGGCACGAGATCGTTCAGATAGAGAGGCCGCCCGATCACCGGAATAGTGATCAACCGGACCGGCACATTCGCCGATTGGGGACGCAATACCCGATCGAAGATAGGTCCGATCAACAGCGCCATCAGTCCTTGCGCCGCGCCGACGCCGGCCATCAGGATGATCGAGAAGAACAAAGGCGCCGAGTACGGGCGCGCGAGTTTCAGTATCCGAAACAGTTCCTTCATACGCGCACCTTCAGGTGATCGAGCGCGCGGAGCACGTCCGCTGCGGCAATTTCTTCAATGGAACGCCGCACGAGGATTTCCGCGGCCGCCGCCTTCCAGGGCGCCCAGATCACGGAATCGGAAGGCCCGAATAGTACCACCAGCGGTACTCCGAATGCCGCGGCGATATGTGCGGGTCCGCTGTCATTGCCTATAAAGAGCGACGCCGATTGGATCGCCGATTTCACGCGCGAGAGAGGCGCGTCGCGCAAGACGTTGAATGACGCGAATGGTTCGGGGTTGTCGCCGGGTCCGCAGAGAATCAAGGGCTCGAACTCCCCGTGTTCCCGAAGCTGGTTCGCGACAGTGATGAACCGGTCAACGGGCCAGGTCTTGTCGGGAGCCGATGCGAAGGGGTGAATCACCGCGTAAGGCCGGACGGCAGAAAACGGTTCTGCAAATAGCCGGGCCCGGGGAATTTCACAGCGGGCGGCACCGAGATAAAACATCGCGGAGGCAAGATGCTCCGCCGTATGCACGGTCCTCTCCTCGCCCAGAACCTGCTGCGCCCGGGGCAAAGTGATGTTGTAAGCCCACGGCGCGCGGAAGTGCTGAAAGCCGGCGCGAAACCGGGCGGTTGATGCTACTGTCAGCGCGATACTTCGCGTTCCGCCGTGCAAATTCACAACGAGATCCGGTCGCCAACTCGCAATAGACAGGGCAGAAGGAGTCAGTATGCGATCGACGTCGCTGTTGCCTTCGAACACGCCCGCAAAACGGGGTTCTACAACGACGGCAATTCGCAGGTCAGGCCGGAATTGTTTCAGAATTCCGAGGGAAGGGGTCGTAAGCACGCAATCCCCGAGCGAGCGCAAGCGGATTACGGCAACGCGTCCACCCGTAGGCAGGCGCTCCAGTACGGGCTTCATTCGAACGAGGCTACTCTTCGATCTCCGCTTCGTCGACGAGCATCACCGGGATGTCATCGCGAATCGGATAAACGCGTTTACACTGCGTGCACTTTAGGCCCGATTCGTAGTGAACCAACTCGAGAGGGGCCTTACATAGTGGGCAGACGAGGATCTCTAAAAGGTCCTTGCTAACGGCCATGATCAGAATTCAATTGTAACAATGCGAAGTACTACGATGTGGGTTGGATCATACTGAACGGGTGCGAACCATCGAGCCGCACCCGGCCCGCATCAGAAATCCTCGCCACGCCAGAAGACGCGAGGAGCCTATGCCGCCCAGCGTCCGGCGAGCGCCCGCACCGGATTCGCAATCGATTGAAAGCGCACCAGTAACACCGCGTCCTGCTCCTTCAGCGATGCCAGTGGCATGATGCCGAGATTCATGAGGTACTCGGCCTCCTTTTCGGTCATCAGCACCTCGGCGCACGGCTTTAACTCGGTGGCCCCGGCCTCGATGTATGCATAGAGAGGCAAGCCACCTACAGTTCGCTGAGTCCCCAGCCGCAGATTCCAGCCGTCGGCCGTAAACGACTGACCAATGAGACACCCGCAACAGAACGCCGGGTTGCCCCACAGGTAATCCTGGTGCGCGTTCTGCGGCATCTCTTCGAATTCGAAACTCTCGACGGGCGACGATTTGCGCCCGTAGGGTAGCCGCGCCAAAAAACGCGGCAACAATAGCCCGATCCAACGCGCTTCGTCCGACGCCCGGAGCGCCGCCCATTCCGGAGCGTCCGAGCCGCTCGAAGGCGGAACCGCCTCCGCCACGAAAGGCGCATTCGCTGCACGTGCTACCCGGGCGATTCGCGCGAGAGCCTGCGCGTATTCGGCGCTTTGTCCGAAGGTATAGTTGCCGATCACAACCGCCCACGAGGCGTTGGGGCCGGCAATGAGTCGTTCCAAACCTGCCATATCGCCGACCACGTCGTTCAGGGTCGCGTCGATGATATACAACTTCAGCAACTCATCCGTTTCAAGGCGCCGGGTCAGCATATTCACCGCGCGCCAGCCCGCCTCGAGCGCCTGGAACGCGGGGTCGTGCAGGATTTCGCGCATAGCCACGGCCGCCACCGAATCGGCTTTTGCCGCCTGCTCTTTTTGGCGCGGGTCCTCACGTGGAGCGAGGTGCGCCGCCGTAACTTTCTTGATGAATTCCGCCAGATCGCCGGGGGCCGGAGTTGCGGCGGGTTCGTCGCCGCCGTCGTCCAACATCGAATCGAGCAGGTTGCCGCCCCGCAGATCCGGCATGGATCGTTGCACGGGCTTTGGCGATGCCGCGGCAGCCAGCGGCTTGTGCTTCTCCTCGCTCAATTGCCGGAAGACGTCGAGGTCGCGATACAAGCGGTCCGGATGGAAGTCGTCGATTTCGTTAAATTCAATATGCATGCCGCGAATGTCGAGAGCGGGCTGAAAGGACTCCATCACGTCGTCGACGTTATCCCGGTCGATCAAAACCGGTTTCCGCCCGGCGAGCGACCCGCGCATCCCCCGATTCGCACGTCCGCTGAAATCACCCATTATGAGGATGCGAAACGGCTCATCGGGCTCGACCGGCCCTCCGCGGCTTTGGCCAGGCGCGACATCGAGGTGAACAGAACTCTTTGAAGACTGGGGCATACGCTTCGCACATCCTCCCTGATGCGCAACCAATCATGCTATCTCGTCCGGCTGGTGTCAAGACCTGCCGCCCGCAAATACGCGGTACGTCTATCATGAGAACGATGGCAGGGTTCAGCAGAACCGGAATCTCACACGAGCCGCCGGCATTACGGGCAAGTGTCGAAGTATCGCCGGGCGACCGGAAGGAATTCCGGTTTGAACAACCGTTTCGAATCGGTCGTGTCGAGGAATGCGGCCTCTGCATCCCGAACGAGTACGTCAGCCGCAACCATGCCGAGGTGGTGTGGGAAAACGGCGAATGGATCGTCCGCGACCTCGGGAGCCGGAACGGTATTTTCGTGGATGGTGAACGGACCAGTGCCGTGCCGATCGCCCAGGGCGCTACCATCCGCCTCGGCGTGGAAGGGCCGTTTGTAACGTTTGCCGTAGAGCAACCGGTTCGGCCCGTGCCGCCTCCTTTACCGACGTCGGGTGTCGGTAGCGAAACGATTGTCGCGCGTTATATCGATCGTTATTTTGCAGACCGTCCTGACAATGAACCGGTCGGCGAGCACACGATTATCGTTCGCCAAGCCTTCTCCCGGGTACAGAAGCGGCAGAAACGGAAATATGCCTGGATCGTCGGCTCGCTCGGACTGCTGGTGCTGGCGGTAGGTTCCTACGCCATCTATCAGCACCGCGAGGCAGGCAAACAGAAGGCACTGGCGCAGGACCTGTTTTACTCGATGAAATCGCTCGACGTGGACATTGCGAATTTCGAACGCCTGGTGATGGACTCCAATAACAAACAGGGGGCCGAGGAGATCAAGAAATACCAGGAACGGCGCCACGAGATGCAGAAGAACTACGACCGGTTCCTGGCGACGTTGCACGTGTACGACCCGAAAATCAGTCCACAGGATCGTTTAATTCTCCGCGTCGCGCGCATTTTTGGAGAATGCGAACTGGCGATGCCGCCGGACTTCATTACCGAAGTAAACGGCTACATCAAGCGGTGGCAATCGTCCGGGCGTCTGGCCAAAGCCATCCACACTGCGCAGGAGCGCGGATACACGCAGTTCATCACCAAGCAGCTTCTCGATCAGGATCTGCCGCCGCAGTTCTTCTACCTCGCGCTACAGGAAAGCGATTTCGATCCCTTTATCAGCGGGCCGATGACTCGCAAGGGCATCGCGAAAGGAATGTGGCAGTTCATTCCGGAGACCGCGATCAAGTACGGCTTGCACATCGGACCCTTGGTGGACCTGCGCCGCCCCGACCCGGCCGACGACCGGCATCATTGGGACCGCGCCACCGTGGCCGCGTCGCATTACCTGAAGGACCTCTACAGCAGCGATGCCCAGGCATCGGGCTTTCTCGTGATGGCCTGTTATAACTGGGGCGAGAACCAGGTGATTCCGTTGGTGCAGAGCATGCCCGCCAATCCGCGAGAACGAAACTTCTGGCGGCTGCTGGCGAAATATAAGAGCAAGATCCCCGGAGAGACGTACAACTACGTGTTCTACATCATCTCGGCGGCGGTGATCGGCGAAAATCCGCGATTGTTCGGTTTCGATTTCGACAACCCGCTGGCTCACCTGGAAGGACAAGTGATCCGGCCGGCGGCTGCACAGTTCCGAACAGTCAGCGAATATCGCGGGCGCAGCGGAAACCTACGTCATCCCGTCTCATACGCTCGGGATATGAACTGAAGTCCCACAGCTTCACAAGCGGGAAGCGAAAGGATCCGCCACGAATAGTGCACCACGGCTCCGTGGCTGTAGGCGGGGGCGTGAGCACGCGCGCGAGGGCTTGCAGGGCGCCGGGGCTCGGCGTCACCGTGTGGTCCACAAGTTCCCAAACGTTACCCTCCATTTCGAGCAACCCGTACGGGCTGCTGGCGGACGCCGTATCGGCGGGCCGGAGGTCCGCGGTCCCTTTCACGGCGGCCGGCGCCAGGCCCGGAATATCGCCCCACGGATAGAGCCGGCCGTCGGTTCCTCGCGCAGCCTTCTCCCACTCCGCAGCCGTCGGAATCCGCTTGCCCGCCCACCGGGCAAACTCACGAGCGTCGGCCATGTTTACGTTCACCACAGGATAGTCCGGACGGGCATTTTTGAAGCCGGGCGGCGGCGAATACTGGGTGGCTTTCAAGAAAGCGTCGTAAGCGCGATTGGTGACTTCGGTTCGATCGATGTAATAAGCCGGAAGCGTTTGGGTTACATTGCTTTCGCCGGAAAGAAACGGCCCCGCTGCGATCAGGATCATGTCGCCGGAAGGCATGGAAAGACGGGCGGACAGAGACACTTCAGCCGTCTTCGTCTCTCCGTTGGGTTGAGTTGTCTGCGCGGACGGTTGTGGCTTGGGACGTAGGAACAGGTACAGGCCGACGGCTACGACCAACACTCCTGCGATGGACACCGCCACCCACATCCACTTTGGAGGGACTCGTGCGGGCTCTGCCACCGCCGGAGTCTCTTCTTCGGGTTCTTCGACCGGCGCCGTACTCAGGGCGGGAGTGGCGGAGGCGGCTGTCCCCCGAGCACCCGCGGTGGATGCGGCCGGCATGGCCTGGGTCATCATGCCTTCCGAGGCGGCAGATCTGGCCCGGTCCGGCTGCGTGTACCCTTGAATCGCTTCGAGTTCCTGCCGGACCTCGGTAAAGCTCTGCGGACGCGCCTCGGGGTTCTTCTCGGTACAGCGGTGAACCAGTTCGCACAGCCGCTCCGGCGCGCCTTTCACACGTAGAGAAGTGAGATCGACGGGGTCGTTCAGAATCCGCCAGAACACCCGCTCGACACTGTCTCCCGTCAGCGGCTTGGTGTCCGTGATCAACTCGAACAGCATGATCCCGAACGAGTAGATGTCGGAGAGGTGGCTCACGGGCTTCCCCAGCACTTGTTCAGGCGCCATGTACGACGGCGTCCCGAGAGCGAACCCGGTTTTCGTGACCGATGTTTCGTCCGTCTTTGCGATGCCAAAATCCATGAGCTTCGCGACGCCGGCGCGGGTCATGAACACGTTATGCGGCTTCAGATCGCGATGAACGATTTTCAGAGTGTGGATATACTCCATCGCTTTGGCGACCTGGATTGCGATATCCACCCTGTTATCGATATTGCCGGTACGGCCGTTCCGGATGGCATCGTTCAGGTCCTCGCCCTCAAGCAGTTCCATGACCATGAACAGACGCCCGTTCTCTTCGCCGAAGTCGTAGACACGGATGATGTTATCGTGGACGATATTTCCCGCCAGTTGCGCTTCGCGTACAAAGCGTGCGCGGGTGGCGTCATCGAGTGCACCGGAATCCGTGAGGATTTTAACGGCAACCGTCCGCCCGATATAAGTGTCCCGAGCGACATATACATGCGACATTCCTCCGCCGAGGAATTTCGTCAATTCATATTTGCCTATGCGTTGCGGCTGCAGAGGGCTCTCCTGTCGAGTTGGATGCGTGCGTCATAATAGCAGATCCGTACTGGGCATATGGAACTGGGCATATAGCACATGGGACTGGGCATATAGGAGGATTCCCTACTTCGATAGCGGCTGCTAGAATGGGGAACACTGGAGGGGAGACCGAATGCGAAGGCTCTCAATCACTGCTGTGGTTGTGGCGACCACAGTGTCTATTTGCGCGCAGACAACGGAGCACAGACTATCCGCGCGCGAAATCTTTTACGGTGCTGGCGTCTCAGCGGAAAGGACCGCGCCCAGCCCGCGGGTCAAGAAGAAATCTTCCGAGGCTACGAAACGTAAGCCCGCCGTCCCGCAGACTGCCGAGCCGGGAGAGACAACCGCCGAACCGGTGGCTACCAACCGTCCTAATCTTCCAGGCGGTGCCGTGGCTCAATACGTGGCCAACAAAGTAAGTCCGTTGGGTCTCCGGTACAGCATCCTCAAACGCGACGATGCGGGCGACTACAGCGAAGTGAGTCCCGACGCTACGTTTCACTCCGGCGACCGGATTCGAGTGCTTCTGGAAACCAACGACACGGGCTATCTCTACGTGGTCCAGCAGGGCTCGAGCAACAAGTGGGAACCGCTTTATCCTTCGTCCGACAGCGGCGGGACAAATCAGGTTCAGCCCCAACAGGCATACAAGGTTCCGCCTGACGCCGTGTTCACGTTCGACTCCCGCACCGGAACGGAAAAGCTGTTCATCATCTTGAGCCGTCAACCGGTATCCGATCCGAATGATCTCATTTACTCGCTAGATGACAACAACCGGAAAGATAGCGGCAGCGGGCACGCGATGCTGGCACAAAATCTTCCCACGTTAGGCGATGACCTGGTGAAGAAGATCCGCGACGTTTACAGCCGCGATCTTCTGATCGAAAAGGTGGACGACCAGCAGGCGCAGCCGGCCGAGCGGCCAGTTCACAAATCGGAGTCTCCGTCCAGACCGGGCGAGAAAGCGGTTTACGTTGTCAACACCCGAGCCGGTGCAAATGCGCGGGTCGTGGCCGACATTTCGCTCCGCCACGAGTAGGTATCATGAACCGGCTCGGTCTGATTCTTCCCGGCGCCTTGTTGAGCGTCGCGGTGGGTGTCCCGGCGCTATTTTCGCAGTCCGCGCCGCGCCGCTCGCGTATCGAGATCACGTTGGAACGTCAAAATGGCAAGGCCTGGAAGGCCGTGGATCCGGCGTTGGTGCTCAACTCCGGAGACGTAGTGCGGTTCCGGTTCAAATCGAATTTCGACGGTTTTCTGTACGTCACAAACTACGCCACTTCCGGGCAGTACAACCTGCTGTTCCCGCGGGAAGAGACCGGGCGCGATAACCGGGTCGAGGCCGGCAAGGAATACCTCGTGCCCGAGACGCAAGCCCATTTCCGAATCGCCGGTCCGGCAGGTTATGAGATGGTCTACTGGTATATCTCGCCCGTTTCTCTCGGCGAAAAGTTCGACTTCAGGCCGTCGCACCCCTCCAATTACCGGCCGCCGCTTTTACTGCCCCGCTGCGATGACACGGCTTTGCGCGCGCGCGGTGTGTGCCTGGACCATGAAGCGGGCCCCAAGGCCGTGGAAGAGCAGCAATCGATACCCGGCGAACTGGCCCCCATGCGTTCTATGTCGTCGCGCGAGTTGACTATCGTGCAACAACGCAATCAGTCCGTAGTGTCGCCCGCCGGTTCCGCTCTTGCACCCGTCTTTTGCGAATTCCGGCTCGCGCACAAATAGGAGAGCACTCGTGCGGATTTCAGCATTTTTCGGAATGATGGCCGTTCTGGGCGGCCTCTCCGGTCAAACTCCGCCCGCCGCTAAACAGCAACAACAGCGGGACCTGCGAGTTGAAAAGGAACCGGCGCGCCCGACGCCAGGCAGCGAACCGGTGGCCGGACTTAAGACGCGTGCGCCCGCCCAGATTCCGCGCAGCTACGCCCTGGTCGTCGGCATCGCGAAATACGCCAACTTGCCGGACAAGTGGCAACTCCACTTCTCCGACCGCGATGCCGATTTGATGTATTCCATCCTGATCAGCCCGGAAGGTGGCAATTTTCGCGCGGAGAACGTTCACAAACTCACCGGAGCCCGGGCGACTCTCGCGAACCTGAAGCACGAGTTGGAGAGTTGGCTTCCCTCCGTCAGCAAGGACGACGATCGCGTCCTGATCTATTTCGCCGGGCACGGATTCCTTCTCGATGGACGAGCGTATCTGGCGCCGTACGACTTCGACATGGACAAAGCCGCGACCACCGGCTATCCGATGGACACACTCGGTGAAGTGGTCGGGGCGCGCATCAAGGGCAAATGGAAGGTGCTGATCACGGATTCGTGCCACAGCGGAGCGATTACGCCGGCCACCAGCCCCGAACAACTCAACCACACCCTGCTTTCGCTGAACAAGTCGTTGTTTTCGCTCACGGCTAGCCGCGATCGCGAGCTTTCGTTCGAAAGCCCGGATTTCGGCGGCGGCCACGGCGTATTCACCTACTATGTGGCGAAGGGCATGGAAGGATCGGCCGACGAGAACGGCGACGGGATCGTGACGGCTGACGAATTGGGCGACTACGTGCGCCGGAACGTGCGAGAGGCGACCTCGGCCCGCCAGAATCCCACATCGGAGCGCGGCAGCTACGACGCCAATATGCTGCTTGCTTATAACCCGACGGGGGTTAAACCGGATGCCCCGCCGGCTCCGAAGGAAGGCACGCTCATCTTCGAATCCAACATGGATGGCGTGGAGCTTTTCGTCGATAACAACTCGCAGGGTGTCCTGAAAAAGGGCGAGGCTTTCCGCTTGCCTGGCCTGCTGCCCGGAATCCACACCATCAAGGGCGTGAAGATGGGCTACGAGCCCGACGGACCGCGCGAGGAGATCGTGTACCCCGGCCAGGAATCGACGGTGAAGATCAATATCCTGATCCTGCGGCGCCGGGACAAGCGGGCTTCCGATGCGCTGGACAAAGGCATCGAGTACTACACGCGCGGCAAGGAGGAGAATTACACGAAAGCAGCGGCGGAGTTCGAACGCGCGCTTTCGCTCGACCCGAAGTACAGCACCGCGGCGATGTACCTGGGCCGGACTTCCAACGCGTTGTTTGACGAAAACAAGTCCGCGGACGCATTTCGCAAAGCGATCGAGATCGATCCAGACTACATGGAAGCTCGCACGAGCTATGCGGGAATGCTGCTCGATATTGGCAACTACGATGAGGCGGTCCGGCAGTTGACGGTGGTTACGCAGCGCGATCCGCGGAACGCCAATGCGCTTTACCTGCTTGCGGTTGCATTTTGCCGCAAGGAAGCGTACGCACAATCCATCGATGTCGCGCGGCAAGCGATCGCGCTGACCCCGAACAACGGCGAAGCCCATTTATGGCTCGCCGAAAGCCTCCGAATGAACAAGCAGTACGACGCGTCCAAGCCGGAATATCGAAAATACCTCGAACTTACGAATTTCGACAGCAAGTTCGGCGGAAAGCTGAACTACTGGGCGCTCGGTCTGCTCGTGGGAATGGGCAAGAAGACGCGGGCGTCACAACACGACATTTGGCGCGACCTGCGACGCTACGCGTATTTCGGTTTGTGCGATGCCGATAGAAAGCTACAAAATTGGGACGCCGCAATTGAGCAATGCCGCACCGCGCTCACTTACGACCCCGACGACGTTTATACGCACTACGCTCTTGGACTGATCTACGCGCATAAGTTTCAGGCGTCGAACCGGATCGAATATGTCGCCGCCGCCGAACAGCAGTTTCGCACCGTGCTGGCGTTGAACAAGGACATCGAACAGGCTGACGCAGTGCAGAAAATGTTGACCAACTTCGCAGCGCTTCTGGCAAAACGGTGAGCAAGTATCACCAATGAGCTTCCAGGTTGGCCAGACTCTGGGCGACTACCAGATCGTCGATATTCTCGGCGCCGGGGGGATGGGCAGCGTTTATCAGGTACGCAACCTCATCTCCGATCGCCTGGAGGCCATGAAGGTTCTGCTGCCGGACCTGCGTGCCTCCTCCGAGCTTGCCGAGCGCTTCTTGAACGAGATCAAGGTGCTGGCTACACTCCAGCACCCGAATATCGCGCAACTGCACACAGCGCTCAGGGTTGACAATCAACTACTGATGTTCATGGAGTTCGTCGATGGCTTCACGCTCGAGAAGCGCATCGATAACGGAACGTTGACGCTCGGCGAAGGTCTTCGGTGCATCGGACAGGCATTGGGCGCGCTGTCCTACGCACACTCCCGCGGGGTGGTCCACCGCGATATCAAACCAGCGAATATCGCGGTAACGAGGGCTGGGACGGTCAAACTGTTGGATTTCGGTATCGCGCGGGGGAAAGGCGACCGGCGACTCACGCTGACGGGCATGGTCCTCGGCTCGCTGTTCTACATGTCGCCCGAGCAGGTGAATGGCAAGGCCGCCGACGCCCGGTCCGACCTATATTCGATGGGTATCATCCTGTACCGCATCGCCACTGGACAGCGGCCGATCGATGGCGAAACGGAGTTCGCGGTGATGCGCGCACAGGTGGAACAAATGCCCCCGCCGCCCCGTAGTCTCAATCCGTCCGTCGCACCGGAACTGTCTGACGTGATCATCAAGTCGCTGGCCAAAGATCCCGCAGACCGGTTCCAGACCGCGGGCGAATTTCAGTCTGCCCTCGAGCCGTTTGTCGGTTCACCAGCCGCTGATATCGTCAGGAACTCAGCGCCCGCTCGCATTCCCGCGGAGACACCGGTACCGTCCTCGACCATATTCCACTCCGCTGCGTTGACGGCGATTCAGAAGAATCTCGCACCGCACCTCGGCCCTATCGCGGGAGCCTTGGTGAGGCGTGAAAGCCGGACGGCGCTTAACCTGACCGACCTCTGCCGTTCGCTCGCCGAGCAGATTCCGTCCGAATCCGACCGGCGCACGTTCATCGACGCCTGCGTTCGGGACTTGGGCCCGGAGGCCGCTACGTCGATTACGTCGGCGCGACCCGCTGCCGCCGGAAGCCAAGCCAACCTTACTGGACGGGCATGGGACCCCGCTGTTCTCGAGCATGTGAGAAAGCATCTGGCCATCTATGCCGGCCCTCTTGCGAAGGTGATGGTTGACCGGGCAGCGAACAAATCGCGTACAATTCAGGATCTTTACCAGATGCTCGCCGCCGATATCGAATCCGCCGCAGACCGGCGGAAGTTTCTGGCATCTCAGCAACAAATCGCAAGTTGACGCATGAAACTCACCGCAAAGTTCAATCTGATCTTCATCGTTATTTTCGGGCTAGGGCTGGCTGAAACGGGCTACTTCGCCCGCCGCTTCCTGCAGGACCGCGCACGCGACCAGGTGCTGGACCAGGCGCGTCTCATGATGCAAACCGCGACATCAATGAGGACGTATACGGCGGAACGGATTCGGCCGATCTTCGAAAAGTGGCAGCATGCCAGCCGAAACTTCTATCCTGAATCGGTTCCGGCCTTTTCGGCCAATCGCATGTTCGCCTATTTGCGGACCACCTATCCCGACTACACGTATCGCGAAGCGACTTTGAACCCCACGAATCCCGACGACCGGGCTGTCGATTGGGAAGCGGACGTTATTCAAGGTTTTCGAAACCACGCATCGAAAAAGGACATGATCGGCGAGCGCGACACGGCAACGGGGCGCTCACTGTTTTTTTCGAAGCCCATCAAAGTTGGCGAAAGCTGCCTGCCTTGCCACAGCACACCGGAAGCGGCACCTGCGGCCATGGTGAAGATCTACGGCCGGGACAATGGATTCCGCTGGAAGCTGAACGATATCGTCGCTGCCCAGATTGTCAGCGTGCCGATGTCGATCCCGACGAAGCTGGCGGACCGGGCGCTTTGGCAACTGATGTTGTGGCTCGGCGGAGTGTTGCTCCTCAGCCTGATTCTGCTCAACGTTGCCTTAGTTGCCACCGTGGTACGGCCTGTGGGAAGGCTTTCGGCTGCGGCGGACGAGATCAGCCGCGGGAACCTTGACGTGCCGGAATTACCCGTGAAAGGCCGCGACGAAATCTCGGTCCTCGCCGATGCGTTCAACCGGATGCATCGCAGCCTATCGAAAGCGATCAAGTTACTCGAGAGTTGACGGGTTCGAAACCGGAGAGTAACTAACCGACTTACCCTCAGTTATGCATGTCGCGGAACCGGGCCGGCGTCATGCCCACCGTCTTCTTGAATGTCGACGAGAAGTGGCTCTGATCGGCGAAGCCGCACACATTCGCGATCTCAGCCAGCGGCGTATGCGAATTCACCAGCAAGTGCGAAGCATGGTCGATTCGCAATTTCCGCACGTAGTCCCCAACAGTGCAATCGAAGTATCGCCGGAACTCGCGCGATAGATGCACGGGGTGAACTCCCGCCGCACGTGCGATGTCCGTAAGACTCGGCACATCGAGGAAATGCGAGTGAATCATGTCCTTCGCCCGATGCAGCCATTTCGGTGCGTTTCGTGAAGAACTCTCAGCCGAGCGCATCCCCTCTGCGAGAATCTCGAGGATGATGCCTTCTATGGCCATCGCCGCCGCACTGTCGCGCTGGCGGAACTCGGTGTACAGACGACGGCCAAGCCACTCCGCCTTGGGGCTGGCAATCTGCCCGGGCCGCTCCAGAACCTGCGCATAGTCGCGAAGATGGTCCAATGCTATCGGCTGCAGTTGCACCAGCAGACAACGCGCCCCGTCTTCGTAAGCGTTCGAATGAACCTCGCCAGCAGGAAGGAATCGGAGAGTCCCGTTGCCGCAGAAGGCGGAGCTATTTTGATAAGTCTCGGTGTAATGTCCGTCGATGATGAAGCTGAGATACGACTGGGAGTGCGAATGACGCGCAAGCGCTAGCCCGCGAGGATAAACACTCTCACGCAGTTCCAGATTCGACAACCGCCGACGGCTGATCACTTCGCCCGCCGGTTCGGTACAGGCGCAAGGTTTAATGAATGAATTGATGTCGGAGAGCACGTTACCACCACCAGCTTGACTTGTTTTGACGCCCAAGGCCGCCATCAGTTAGGTCCCCCTCTTTCCGAGTAGTACGGAGAAATTGCACGCGGGGTTCCACCTGAATCTTTCGTATTTTCAGCACAGTGGCGGCGGTATCGATGCCGGTCACGCGATTCATTGTCCGGTGGTGGGATGCGCTCTGGGGCGGTTCGCCCCACCTATATTTCGATCACCCGAAATAGGACAGAAATGTTTCAGGCAGAAAACACCGTTAAGTCGCTGTGCGGAACAAATTGTCACAAATACAGCGGATTTTCATACCTAACCCTGCGCCCTCATTCCCGTCAACTGAATTGCTGCGGATACGGATTCGCAATCAAGGAGCGGGGCGTGAAACGGATTGCAGTTATCGGTGCATTGTGGATCATCTGGGCGTGGACATGTCAGGCCGCGCCTGTCGTTGACAATCAGGATGAATTGGCGCGTGCGGCCGTACTCGCGCGCCAGGGGGCAGAGAAACATCAGCAAGGCAGTTATACGGAGGCTGAACACGATCTTCGCGCGGCGCTCGCCATTCGCGAGCGTTATCTGGATAAGAACGATCCTCTAGTCGGCAACGTCGTGAATGACCTTGGCGCGACGCTGTATTACCAGTCCCGGTTCAGTGAAGCAGAGCCAATGTACAAGCGAGCCATCCAGATCTTCGCCGCAGATCCTCGTTACATTGCCGACGAAGTTTCGAGTCTTGCTAATCTCGCGTCACTCTACCGCGAGCAGCGCCGAATGGTCGAGGCGGAGGCTGTTTACGACGCACTATTCCAGACCTTCAATCATCCGAGCGCCGTCAATGAACTTACTGTCGCCTCGGTGCTGACCGACTACGGAATGTTCGAGAAACTGCAGGGTAATCTCGTCAAGGCGGAAGAGTCGCTCCGCCGCTCCGCCGAGATTCGCGAACGCCGCCTGCCTCCGGGGCATCCGAACATCGTGAGCACGTGGACGTCGCTGGGCGACGTTTACTATACCCGCCATGAATACGCAGCTGCCGAATCGATGTTCCGAAAATCGGTGGACGCGTGTGAACATTCGGTGGGAGCAGACGACCGCCGCTGTGCTCCGGCGCTCAATGGCCTGGCGCTGACGCTAGCCGTTCGCGGCATGGAACAGGAATCCGAAAAACTGTTCCAGCGCGCACTCGTCAGTTTCCAGCGTGCGTACGGGCCCGTACACGCGCGGGTTGCCGCAGTGTTGAATAATCTCGGGACCTCGGCAGACCGGCGGCACGATTACAAAAAAGCTGAGAAGTACTTGAACCAGGCGCTGGAGGTTTGGAACGGAGTGTTCGGTCCCGACCATCCCGACGTTGCATCGGGCTGTTCGAACCTCGCCAGCGTGTACATGCACAAACATGAATTCAATCGAGCCGAACCGTTATATCAGCGAGCGCTAGTCATCGATAAGAACGCATTCGGGCCGGCGCACGCGAAAGTCGCCGTCGATCAGAATAACCTTGCCGTACTCTACGGCGAGATGAAACGCTTCGACGAGTCTCAGCAATATTTTCGCGACTCCATCCATACCTACGAAACGCTTCCGAAATCAGCCGAAATCGCGATGGCGGGCGTCCTGGTCAACTACGGTCTTCAAATGTGGAGGCTGAAACGCTTTGACGACGCAACACCTCTATATCGCCGCGCGCTGTCCATCTATGAACACAACCCGGGCGACGAGACTCCCGCCGTCGCCTCGGCCTATGAACAGTACGCCACGCTAATGCGCCAGATGCAGGAATTCGCGGAAGCGCAGAAGGCAGATGCCTCGGCGATGCGCATCCGCGTACGCAATACGATCGGCAATTCCGAAATACAATCCAGCTTCCACTAAACGGCTATTCAAAGCGCATCGAGGGCCTGTTCGAAATCCGCCAGGAGATCGCGCCAGTCCTCGATGCCTACCGATACTCGAACCAGTCCGTCGGTTACTCCTGCCTGCGCGAACTCTTTCTCTGTGAAGCCGGAATGCGTTGTTGTCTTCGGATGGCAGACCAGCGTTTCTACGCCGCCAAGCGACACCGCATTGTGAGCGATCCTGACCCTGCGCAGGAATTCGAAAGCGCCCGCCTTCCCACCGTTCACTTCGATTGAGAACATCGCACCCGGGAAATCGCACTGTGCTGAGAAAATCTCGCGCTGCCTCGTGTCGGGAAATAACGTGGGGTAAATCATCCGCACAACCTTCGGATGCGACGCCAGCCCTTCCGCGATGTGCTGCGCGTTCTTACTCGCCCGGTTCATACGCAGCGCGACTGTGGACAACCGGCCGTCCAGCATCCAGCACTCGTCCGGTTGCAGGATGTTGCCGAAGAGACTCCGCTTCGATCGAACCTGCCGGATGATTTCCGGATCCGCAGCGAGCGCAACGCCACCGATCATGTCACTCAACCCTGACAGATACTTGGTGGCGGAATAAAGCACCACGTCCGCGCCGTGCATCAGGGGGTGCTGGAAGGTCGGACCGAGCAGAGTGTTGTCCACCATTATCAGCGGCCGCCGGTGTCCGTTCGGTGAAGGCAGAGCAGCAACACTCCGCGATGCGCGCGCGATATCCGTCATGGTCAGCGTCGGGTTGGCCGGTGTCTCGATCAGGATTACCGCCGCACCGGGTGTGCTGGCGATCGCCTGGTCGAGTTGCTCGCTTTGGCCTGCGGGGACCGGAATCCCGCTCACGCCCCACACCGATAAATAGTCCTGAATGAAATGCTGAGTGCCTCCGTAGATGGGCACGGTATAAATGACGGTCGAACCGGGGCGCAAGAAGGTCAACATTGCCGTCATGATGGCGGCCATCCCGGAATTGAACACAAGCGCCGCATGGGCCCCATGTTCCAATGGGACAATCTGGTCTTCGAAGATCTCAGCGTTCGGATGGTTGAACCGTGAATAGACCAGGTCGATCTGTTCGCCGGTTTCTGCCTCCGCGCGTCCACCCATCAGGTCAAAAGCTCGCTCAGCCGCTTCGGGGCTGGAGAAGACATAGGTTGAGCTTCGAAAGACCGCGGGCCTTGCCGATCCCACGGAAAGCTTCGGGTCGAAGCCGCGGGTGAGCACTTCCGTCGGTGGACGGAGTGTCGGCTTGTGTTTGGACATCAGTGAACCTCCCTGCCCTGATTCTACGCGACCGGCGTTCGAGGTAACCAACGTCGCGCCGAATGCTCCCCAGCCTGATGAACGAAGACTACGGCTGAGTACTGGTGCCGGTACTAGGCGCTTGGACCCCGCAGTAGGAGTGTGCGCAAAGCACATGAACGGGTTCAATACATCCAATGATCGCGCTTCAGCAGATTCTTCTCCTGCTTGCCGTCGCTAACGGAGTGAAACCCGTTCCTGCCCGCACGCCTCCGGATCTAAAGACCGTGAGCGCCTGTCGCGCCGTAAGCCGCGATGAGATTGAGAAGGTATTGGGTCGCGCCGTCGAACTGGGACGGGAGACAAATGCGGGCGGACGTTCGGTGTGCGACTATTCATCTGGCGCAGCACAGGTTTCCATCACACTCCAACACCTGCGCACGAAGGTGAACGTTGCTGCCGAGATTCAGGCGATGAAGGCAAGTATTCCCGATTCCATTGTCAGACCGGCGCCCGGCATCGGCACAGCGGCGTTCTTCCTGGATATCGCCGAGGCAGGGACGCAACTTCACGTGATCCGTGACGATCGCGACTACGTGCTCGTATCGATCCTGGGATTCGGCGACGCCCAACATGTCTCCACGGCAGCGGAGAAAATCGCCCGCAAGATCATCGATCGCTTTTGATCCCCGGTTTCGATTCAACAGCCATTGCTCATATAATCGGCGCATGCGTTCATGCTTCGCCGGGTGGGTTCTCGTTTCGTCATTCGCTTGCTCCCTGCTAGCCCAGCCGCAAACGGCCGTAATACTCGAACCCGCCCGCGTGTTCGACGGGCAAACAATGCATGAGGGTTGGGCGGTTCGCGTCGCCGGAGAAAAAATCGAAGCGGCCGGCGATGCTGCGACTCTGAACCGAAACGGTGCCCGGATAGTCCGGCTTCCCGGTATGACCCTGATGCCGGGCTTGATTGAAGGCCACTCGCACATTCTTCTGCACGCGTACAACGAAACTCCATGGACCGACCAGGTGCTCCGCGAAGGCATTGCATTGCGGGCCGCCCGCGCCGTGAACCACCTGAACGCCACGCTGATGGCTGGCTTCACTACGATGCGTGACCTCGGAACCGAGGGTGCGGGATACGCGGACGTCGAATTGAAGGAGGCCGTCGAACGCCACATCGTCCCAGGGCCGCGACTGCTGGTCTCGACACGCGCCATCGTCGCCAGCGGCAGCTACGCGCCCAAGGGCTTCGCGCTCGAATGGCGAGTCCCGCAAGGCGCCGAGGAAGCGGATGGAATCGACAGCCTGGTGCGTGTTGTCCGCGACCAGATCGGCCACGGCGCCGACTGGATCAAATTGTATGGCGATTACCGTTGGGGCCCAAAACCGGGCGCGCACCCGACATTCTCGCTCGATGAAATGAAACTAGCGGTGGAAACCGCCAGGAGTGCCGCAGTTCCCGTAGCCGTCCACGCCAGTTCCGCCGAAGGTATGCGTCGCGCCGTCCTCGCCGGTGCGGAAACCATCGAACACGGTGACGAGGGGACGCCGGAAATCTTCAAGCTGATGGCGGAGCATCACGTTGCTTTGTGCCCGACACTTGCGGCCAGTGATGCCGTCGCGCAATATGCCGGCTGGAAGAAGGGCGAACAACCGGAACCACCCAGCCTTGCGCGGAAGCGGGAGAGCTTCAAGGCCGCGCTGCAATCAGGCGTCACCATCCTGAGCGGAAGCGACATCGGAGTCTTCCCGCATGGCGAGAACGCCCGCGAGTTGGAACTGATGGTCGAATACGGAATGCCCGCAATTGAGGCTCTGCGTTCCGCCACCTCCGTAGCCGGGCAGGTTCTGCACATGCCGATCGGGAAGATCGGGGCCGGGCTTTTCGCCGACATCATCGCCGTGGATGGCAACCCGCTGAACGATTTCTCCGCTTTGCGCCGGGTTCGATTCGTAATGAAGGGCGGCGCGATCTACAAACAGTAACCGGCCAAACGCGGCGCCTTCCCGGGTTACGATCAATAGAAACTGGGTCTCCAAGGAAGCACAAATGAACCGAGTACTCCCATGCCTACTGTCTCTGATCGCGTTCGCTGCGCCGGGCGCGTTCGCGCAGGCTCAAAAGGAGAGCTTCGCGGGCCGTTCTCCCTTCCGAGCCAAGTCTACCCCGGCACCTCGCACACCTACTGGATCTATGTGCCTGCGCAATACGATCCGTCAGTTCCCACTGCGCTGATCATCTTCAACGACGGCCAAGCCTTTATGGCTCCAGAAGGAGATGTCCGGGCGCAGAACGTGATAGATAACCTGATTTACCGGCGTGAAATACCGGTGATGGTCGGCGTCTTCATCAACCCGGGTCGCCGGCCGGACCAACCCGAACCCAACCCTCACGATTGGGGCGACCGTAATACGAATCGTCCGACCGAGTACAATTCACTCGACGACCGCTATCCGCGAGTCATTGTGGATGAGCTTCTGCCGGTGATCACGACGCAATACAACATTTCAAAAGATCCCGGCCAGCATGCCATCGTGGGTGCCAGTTCCCGCGCAATTGCCGCTTTCACAGTTGCTTGGGAGCGCCCCACCGTGTTTCACAAAGTGATCAGTATCGTGGGTAGCTTCACGAATCTGCGCGGCGGCCACGTCTATCCCGACAAAATCCGCGAGAGCGAAACGAAGCCAATCCGGATCTTCCTCCAGGATGGACGCAACGACAATCGGGCGCTGCGCCCCGATGGCACATACGACGAGACGCGCGACTGGTTTCGTCAGAACACGCGCATGGTGAAGGCCCTCACCGACAAGGGCTACGACGTGAATTACACGTTTGGCATCGGGCGGCACGGGCAAAAGCAGGGCGGGGCGATTCTACCGGAGATGATGCGCTGGCTGTGGCGCGATCAGCAGGTTTCGGTGGATCCAAAGGACGCCAACGAACGTTCCTTCCGGGGACCGGCGAAGCGGGCCGCTTCGGAAACGCCGCAGTCCAAGCCGTAACCTGCTGTATCCAAGAAACGTTGGCCCGCGTCACATGTTAATTAGGGACACACCGTGCGCGTTTTAGGACTGTCGATTCTCGTCCTGGCGTTGTCCAGCGCTTTCCCCCTGCGGGCGTCGGAGGCGGATGCTGTTGCGATATCCGCGAATATCCGCGCCAAACACATGCCGTTTGGAACCATTCTCGATCCGATCTACAGGTCTCCGCAAAGTGCACAGCTCGACGGCTACACCCGTTGTGGCGATTCCGCGCTGTGGACCGGCGGGTATCTGGCGGCGGAGTCGTTCCGGTTCAAAGTGACAGGTTCCGCAGACGCATTGGCAAATGTGAAAGCCGCCCTGGCGGGACTCAAATCACTCACCGATGTCACTGGCGACAACCGGCTTGCCCGCTGCATTGTTCCGGCAGATTCGCCGTACGCTGCGGGAATCGAGAGTGAAGAAGCGACAAACACGGTGCATCACAGTGGCCCCTGGCTGTGGGTAGACAACACTTCGCGCGATCAGGTCGTCGGCGCATTTTTCGGGCTTGGCGTCGCGTACGATTTCGTGGACGATGCATCCGTTCGAAGCGGCGTCAGCGACGTGGCGACACGGCTCATCGGCTACATTTCACGACATCAATGGTCGCCAAACGATGACATCTCTAGCACGTTTCAATTGCGCCCTGAATCATTGCAGATGCTGCTGGACGTCGCTCGTCATGTCAATCCGGCGAACACCGTCAGCGGTCCTTTTTTCATGTTGCCGGTGCAAGCCAGTGTTCTGGTAGATGTACAAAGCAATAGTTCCTATTTCAAGTTCAACCTGGATTACATGAGCTTGTACCATTTAGTGCGCCTGGATAGCGCCTCGGACAATCGGGACGCCTACCAGATCGTGCGGAAGTACACTGCAACCCATCAGAATGCATTCTTCAACGCTGTCGATTGCGCGCTCGCGGGCCGCAATACCAACCGCGACGCCGAGACGCTTACGTTGCTGAATCAATGGCTGCAGCGCCCCAACCGTGATTTCTATGTGGACCTCACCAAGACAGTCCGGGTATGCGGCACCGAAGCCTGCACTCCGATTCCGGTAACCGCACGGCCGCCGGCTGATTTTCTGTGGCAGCGCAGCCCGTTTCAATTGACGGGCGGCGGCGATGGTTTTATCGAAAGCGCAGGGATCGACTACATCCTGCCGTATTGGATGGCGCGGTACTACGGTGTGGTCCCAACCGAACCGGTCGTGCATTCCGCCGCGGCGTCGACCAACTACATTGCACCTGGCTCGCTCGCTTCGATGTACGGCACCAATCTGGCGCCCGCAACCGCTCAGGCAAGTTCGCTCCCGCTTCCGGTTACGCTCGGCGGCGTGAGTTTGCGCATCACCGATGCGGCGGGCAACGATCGCGACGTGCCGCTCCTGTACGTTTCCCCAGGTCAGGTCAATTTCCTGGTACCCGACGGCACGGCGACGGGCCAGGCGAGGCTCACCATCACCAGCGCTTCAGGAGTGCAAACGGGTTCCGCCAATGTTCGAGCAACGGCACCGGCCCTCTTCAGTATGAATGGCACCGGATCGGGAGTCGCAGCGGCAACCGCGATTCAGACGCAAGCGGCACAGCCGCAACTTCAGACGCAGATCCCGGTGTTTCAATGCTCCGCCAGCAGTTGCGAACCGGTGCCGATCCGCCTGGGCATTGACACACCCATTTACGTGACGCTGTACGGAACGGGCATCAGGAATCGCACTTCACTCGCCAATGTTCAGGTAACCATTAACCGCGTCAGCGTTCCGGTACTGTATGCAGGCCCCACCCCCGGCTACAGCGGACTCGATCAGGTGAACGTTGCTTTGACTCTCGAACTGCGCAATGCGGGAGTCTCCAACGTACTACTCACGGTGGGTGGAGAGACCTCAAACGCCGTCACGATCCAGGTGCAATGATGCGGAACGCGGTTCCGGTAGAACTGCAAGCGATGCGTGTTGCCCGTGAGCGGCTCTAGGCGGGTCACCAGACATGCGTTGCCAGTATGCGCGGCGGACCCGGGGTTCCGCCCACCACCCGCGTCGCGAGTACGATTTGCATGTTCTTGTGCTCCCAACCCGCGGGTATTGAGCGCACCGCCTCCCGGAAATACGCCGGTGTCGAAAGGAAATCGCCGCTCATCATCGTGCCGAAATGGGTGACACCGCCGGCAGCTACCACCCAGCGTTCCATATTGTGATCGAACAGTCGCGTGAGGATGGCGAAGTCCTCTTCGCTATCCCAATTCGGCCCGGAGCGGCTGATCTTCCACAGCGAATCGCCGCCGCCCCGCTGCCGGTCGTGGATCACACGGGTATCCAGCGCCTCGTCGGTTTCGAGCCAAAAGCGAAGACCCTGCGTCAGGCGGATGGTCCACTCATTATTGAAAGCGCCGATGAGCACGATGGGCCGTCCCCGCAGTTCGGCGTAGGGGGTGCCCGGTGCGCCGCGATAGTTCACATCTTTGCCGCGACTCGTCAGATAGCCGGCGATCTTGGCAGTGCTCAACGCGTCGCCGAAATACAGAAACCGGTCCGTCATGGGTTTCATCGCGGCAGAGGGAATCGTCGGCGGAAGAACCCGGCTCGGATAGTAGGATAGCCGGGATTGGCCGATGCAGACCTGGACTGTTCCCGGCGAAGAAACCATGGGCGCCCAGAAGCGGTCGAGCTCCGAGACGGTCGCGAACGACTCGGGCCGGAACCGTAGGAACAAGATAATCGCGACCGCAAGCACGCCCGTGACGACCGCAGCCGGCACCCACAGCGGACGGCGCTTTCGCACGATTGAGACGAACGAACTTGTCTCGGGCTGAGGAGTCGGCGGAGCAGGAAGACGGAACTCTGGAACGTAGGAACCGGGCGGCAACTCTATCCGCAACTCTCCCTCGCGGGCCGACTCGAGATAATACTGCGCCAGTCTCTTCCGAACCTCCGAGGCCGCATTTCGCACCACCGCATCCTGGTTGGTGTCGTAGTCCGGCTCGCGCCGGAACACGGTCGAACCGACGACGCGCTCCTTTAGCGCGTCGAGACGGCCTTCCTGGGCAGTCGGAATAATGTAACCGAGCAGCGCCTGGCAGCGCCGGCTATTCCGAAACTGCGGACTGGCCAAAATTCGTTCGAGTTGCGCTTGTATTGCTTCGGAATTTGCGCCGTCTGGGATTAGCGTCCGGCTCTTTTCAATCGCGGAATGCATGATCGGGCCACCATTTCCGAGTCGTGTTGCGAGGGTTGAGCGCCGTCGAGTACGTCCTGTAGACGTTCCCTGTGCAGTCTCGGAACTGATTGAAAATATATCAGATCGGGGACTCCGATACGTCGAGTACTGTCGTCCGCCTTTACATCCGCTGCGAACGAGTCCAAAATGCTGCCATTTACTGAGGTAAACCTCCAAGCACGAGGGCATATGAGAAGAATGCTTCGACTGTTTTCCGCCATGGCATTCATTGCCGTGTTGGCGTGGGCACAATCCACGACGCAACAGATCTCGGGGTCTGTACGCGACGCATCGGGCGCGGTAGTCACCTCCGCCCGCATTACCGTCCTGCACGTCGAAACGGGGCAGGTTCGAAACACCAACGTCAACGAGTCCGGCTTTTGGGTCGTATCGAGTATTCCGATCGGAATGTACGAAGTGACCGCTGAAGCACCCGGGTTCAAGAAGTCCACTCAGAAGAACGTGAAAGTAGATGTGAACGCCAAGACGGCGGTCGATCTGACGCTCGAAGTCGGGTCACTGTCGGAGTCGGTGACCGTAACCACCGACGCGGCGCAGGTGGAAACCAGCAGCGGCGAAGTGGGCCGGCTGATAACGGGACAGCAGGCGACCAACATGCAGTTGAACGGCCGGAACTTCACGCAGTTGCTGGCGTTGATTCCGGGAGTCGCCACCACCAACCGTTCGGCCATGGACCTGTTCGGCGGCTACGGATCGAATATGAGTTCGCAATCGGCGAATGGGTCCCGCACCGACACGTTCTCCTGGAACATCGACGGCGTGGACAACAAGGACAACGGCGGCGGCGGCAACAACTTCGTGAACCTGAATCCCGACGCGATCGCCGAGTTCAAGGTTTTGACCACCAACTACAGCGCCGAGTACGGTCAGAACGCCGGGGCCATTATCAACCTTGCAATCAAGAGCGGCACCCGCGAATTTCACGGAGCGGCGTATGAGTACGTCCGGAACGATGCCTTCGACGCTCGCGCGTTCAACGCCATCCAGAAGCAAAAACTGCGTTTTAACAACTTCGGTTGGAACCTCGGCGGGCCTATTTACATTCCCGGAAGATTCAATAGCGACAAGAGCAAGTTCTTTTTCTTCGCCGGTATGGAGTTCAAGCGCTACGGGCAGGGCGCGATCAACACCTGGACCGTTCCTAAGATGGAGATCCGCAACGGCGACCTCTCATCGTTGCCCGCTTCGCAATGGCCCAAGGATCCGACCACCGGACAGGTCTTTCCGAACGGGGTGATCCCGACGGACCGTCTCAGCCGGAACATGGTTCGCCTCATCCAGAACTACCCGTCGCCGAACTTCACTGGCTCTGGTGGAAACTTCGTATTTCCCACAACCGCCCCCAACAATGCGAACCAGTACCTGCTGAAGGGTGATTACATCATCAACAGTAAACATCAGTTATCGCTGCACTACCTGCGCGATTACTACACGAACCTCAACAACCTGACGTCGCTCGTCACCTACACCCGCAAGATCCCCGGAACGAATGCGAAAGTTCAGTGGACGTACGTTGCCAATCCGACAACGGTCAACACGTTCCAGGCTTCGTTTAGCGGGAATGTGATCCTGCAGGGCGACTTCATGGCGAACCCGGTGTTCATCACGGATTTCACGCGAAAGGGTCAGGGAATCACGCTGCCGATGATTTATGGCACGAACGACACCATCCCCTCGGTGAACATCGCCGGATACAACGGACTCGGAGCTTCCAACGTCAACTGGAACAATTTCAATCGCCTTTTCAACTTCAAGGATGATTTTTCCAAACTGCTCGGAACGCACAACCTGAAACTGGGTCTTCTGTTCCTTCGCAGCCGGAAGAATCAGGACAACTGGCCTGCGGTGAACGGCACCGTCAGCTACGCCAACGGGCACACCAATTCCACCGGAAATGCATTCGCGGACGCGCTGATCGGGAACTTCTCCAGCTATACAGAAGCCAACACCAATCGCGAAGGCTGGTATCGCTTCAGCCAGTTGGAACCGTATATCCAGGACGACTGGAAAGTGAACAGCCGGCTGACTCTGAACATCGGTCTGCGGTACCAATACATGCAGCCGCAATTCTGCGCCTTGCAGAACTGCGTGCTGTTTCTGCCCCAGTACTACGACCGGGCGAAGGCGCCGCAGATTGTCCGTAACACCGGAGCGATCGTCCCCGGGACGGGGGATCCTTACAACGGTCTGACCCTCGGGGGCGATGGTTTCCCCGAGACCGCAAAACAGCGCATCGCGCAGACGAGCGACCCCGCCGTACTGGCGCTCTTCCGCGGCATTCCAAAAGACCTCGCGTATTCGTACCACCCGACGTGGGGACCGCGATTCGGATTCGCATTCGACCCGATCGGGAAACAGAAGACCGTGCTTCGCGGCGGCTTTGGAGTGTTCTACGAACGCATCGAAGGCAACTTCCTCTTCAGCGCGATCAACAACCCGCCGTTCATTTCACAATCCGACATTCTTGACGGCAACATCGAAAACCCGACCGGCGGTACCAAACAATCGTTCCCAACCAGTCTTTCAAACTCCCACATGCTGGACATGAAGGTGCCGCGTATTCTCAACTGGAGTTTCGGCATTCAACATAAGATCGATTCGGTGACGACCATCGATGTGGCCTACGTCGGCTCCAGCGCCGCAAACCTGTCGCGGGTGTTGAACGCCAACCAACTTCCGGTGGGGACGCTCCAAAAGAACCCCGGGGCTAATGCGAATGCGCTGCGGCCATATCCGGGTTACGCGAACATCAACATGTACATCACCGGTTCGAATTCCAGTTACAACTCGATGCAGATGCAGATCAAGCGTCAGATGACAAGCGGCGGACTGGTGAGCATGTCGTATACGTGGTCGAGAGCCATCACCGATTCGAGCGCATATAACGAACAGCCGATGGACAGCTTCAACTTCAAGGCCGAGCGCGGACTTGCGACCTTCCATCGTGCGCATGTGTTCGTGTTCAGCTACATCTACCCGCTGCCCTTCTGGACAAGCGGCAGTGAGTGGTACAAGAAGGCGTTCGGCGGATGGCAACTTTCCGGTGTCACCACGATTCAGACCGGGCTGCCGCTGAACCTGAGCATCAATCCGGACCAGGCGGGCATCGGGCAAACGTCGCAGCGCCCGAACGTCATTGGCGATTGGAGCCAGAACGCCGGAACGCAATACCAGTGGTTCAACACTTCCGCGTTCGCGCTGCCGGCGTTAGGCACGTTCGGGGATCTCGGGCGGAACGTAGTGATCGGCCCCGGACAGAATATCTGGGACGCTTCGCTTCAGAAATACTTCAACGTGCGGGAGCGACTGCGGTTCCAGTTCCGGGCTGAATTCTACAATGCCCCGAATCACCTCTCGTGGTGGGGCGTGGGAACTACTTTGGGCAACTCCAACTTCGGACAGATCGCTAGCGCGACTGATCCCCGCACGCTGCAGTTAGGGTTGCGGATGACCTTCTGAGCTGAAAGGGCCGTGCCACATCCCCCTATGCGGTACGGCCCCATTTTTTGCCGGTAGAATCCCGTTACGTCTTCATGCCGAGCATTTTTCGAGCAGCCAGCGCGGCCATTCCCCAGGGTCCGTACCGTTCCTGAAGAATCTTGGTGTACAGCGCGACGGTATCGTTAGGCGGGACTTTCGCGATCTCTCTCGACTTCAACTTCACAGCACCGGACGGACAAGCGGTGGCGCACAACGCGCAGCCGATACAGCGTGACTCGTCCACTTGCGCCGCACCGTCCGGGTTATGGATCGCCTCCATCGGACAGCGCGTTTCACACGTTCCGCAGCATTGGCAGAGTTCCGCATCGACTTGCGCGGTGAAGCTCGAACTGAAGTAGTCGGCGGGGCGTTCGAACAGCTTTGCCGACGTCAGCACGCCGCAGCAGCACCCGCAACAACAGCAAACGAATAGCGGATGCTGCGTATTCTCCGGTTGAAGTACCAGGCCCTCCGCGTCGGCTTGGTCTATCAAGCGCAGCATCTCGAGCCGGTCGATCGCGCGTGCGCCGCCGTGCTCCGTCATGAACGCAGCGCCGCGCCCGATGGTGAGACAGTTCTCGCGCACGTTAGTCTGCCGGCAGGGATCGCCGAGTAGATCCTTGCCGTGCCGACAAATGCACTTCATCGTCGCGAACGGACCCTCGGAGTCCCGCACGTACTCGCGAATATTATCGTGCGTGGCGACTCCACGTTCCACCGAAATGCGAGTATCCGCCGGCACGATGCGCATCTGCGTCGTCTTTTTACTGTGGAACTCCGTGCGAAAGGCGCCCTGCATATATTCGCTAGCGTTCGCTGCCAGGGCCGGCGTAAGCCGCGGTACCTGGCGTTCGAAGAACCCGACAGCGAAGGCGAGCTTCGCGTATCGCATCGCGCCGCGCACCTGAATCGCCAGTATTAAGCCCTTCGAAGACATCTGCCCGAGAATCCGATCGACATCCTCCGGCGAACGTCTGCCGCGGAAGCGGTTGTATATCGCCGCGGCGGCCTCCGGGATGGTGCTCAACTCGAGCGCCACCTCCGCCTCCTCGGATGTGAACAGTTCCTCGAGGATCCGGATTTCCACGCCGGATTCCGTGGCGGGATACCCGATCGGCATCCGATTCAGATGTTGCTGTAGCTTCCGGTACAGAGCTTCCGCTGACATAAACGGCCCCGGCACGATTCTATACCGCACAACGGTTGCGCGAAACGATCTAAAATCCCTGAATGCGGAAGATTGTTCTCGGGTTGGGCACCAGTATCGACGGCTATATCGCGCGCCCGGACGGCGCGGTCGACTTTCTTTTCATGCCGAAGGATTTTTCGATGGCGCCGTTTTTCCAAACGATAGACACCGCCATCATGGGCAGGAAAACGCTCGATGCAGCTCTTGCCATGGGCGGCACCAGTTCGTTCGGTGCGACTATGACAAGCTACGTGTTCTCCCGCTCGCAGCCTCCGGGAACTCGCAATGGCGTCACGTTTGTCAACGACGATCCGAAAGTCATCGTGGATCGCCTGCGTAAGAGTAAAGGCAAGGACATCTGGTTGATGGGCGGCGGTGAGATCGCGCGCGAATTCCTGAGACTCGATCTCGTGGATGAAATGCATCTCGGGATCGTACCGGTGCTGCTGGGCGAAGGCATTCCTCTCTTCCGCAGCGGCTTCCCCCAGCGCAATTTCGCACTCATCGAGAACAAAACCTATTCGAGAGGATTGATCTCGCTCAAGTACAAACGCACAACTACGCGGGCCAAACGATAACTCGACGCGCGGCCCCCGCTCGGGCGACCATGAAATTATGAGAGGGCGAGGCGCGCTTCGGTTATGTTTCCTGCTTTGGTTCCTGTTTGTATTTGATGCGCACAGCGCTCCTCAAACGGTTGTCACGAAGCCCCTTCGCGTCGGCGCCGCAGGCTCCGAACCATTCGTCGTCCAAACAGCCGCGGGACTTCAGGGCATCGCAGTGGAGGTTTGGCAGGCGTTGGCCGCCCAAGCCTCCTGGCCATACCAATTACAGGAGTTCGAAAACGTACCGGACGCGCTCGACGCGTTGACGGCGGGAAAGCTGGACCTGGTTATAGGCCCTGTCAGCATCACGGCGGAACGCGCACAGTCGATGCGCTTCTCGCAGCCTTACTACGCTTCCAGCCTCTCCATCCTGTCGAGCACGGAGCCGCCCTCGCTGTGGCACCGCATTGCGCCGTTTTTCAGTGGATCGTTTTTCGTGGCGGTAGCCGTGCTGCTGTCGATCCTGACGGTTGTCGGAACGCTGATCTGGGTCGCCGAGCGGCGGGTGCCCGACGCGCCATTTCCACGCGCTCCAGGGCGGGGCATCGCGAATGGCATCTGGCTGGCGATCGTGACGATGAGCACAGTCGGGTACGGCGATATCGCGCCTCGCACGCTGCTCGGCCGTGTCGTCACGGGCGTCTGGATTATCATCTCCGTGATCACGGCGACTTCGCTCGTTGCAGGCATCGCGAGCACTCTCACGCTCACCGGGCTCAGTTCCAACGTCATCTCTTCGGCCGAGCAATTGAACGGCAGAAGAGCCGCGGTGATCCCGCACTCCCCCGGCCAACAACTGGGCGAACAATACGGTGCGAAATTGCGCTCGGTCGAGTCGCTCGCGCAAGCGTACTCGCTGTTAATAAAGGGCGAGGTGGATGCCATCGTGTTCGATCGCCCGCAGCTTCGATATCTCGTTCGCGAGAAGCACGACACGAAGTTTGCGGTTTCCACCGCGGAATACATGCGGCAAAATTACGGGTTCGCGTTGCCGATCGGAACCACGCTGCTGCATCCGGTGAACGTCAACCTGCTACAACTGCAGGAATCGGGCCGTGTGGACCGCATTGTTCGAGCGTGGTTGGGGCCGAAAGAAGATTGATTTTCCCGGCAAACAGCCGGACTACCTGACGAATTTCAACACCGCCCGGCCCAGGTGAATCTCATCGCCAGGTTCGAGCTTTGTGCCGCGCGGTCCGCGGTGCACTTCGAGACTCAATCCGTCGCGGATGATCCAGAGTCCGCATGTGCCGCCGCTTTTCGGGTCGGGGTGGTAGGAGCGGTCGTTGAACAGCCGGTACTCGCCGGTCTTGCGCACATGAGCGATGTGGGCATGCTCGCGCGACACCGTCCGGCTGATCGGGTCCGTTTCCAAAAATGCGACGTCGTTGCGGCGCGATGGACCGTCCGCTCGGTAGACATCCACAGTCCGACCGATATTGGTGCGGGCTTTGCTGAGAGGGATTTCCTGTACGTTCGCCGAGCCCTTCATCAGCGCGAGACGCGCGGGACGCTTCGCCTGCCCAGAGGTGCGCGGCGCGGCACGCGATTCAGCCTCGACCGTCAACCACTTCTCGCCGGCAGCCGGGAAGGCGGGTGTCGTTTCCACTTCCACTCGCAGGTCCGAAGGAAAGCGGTAGTTCGACCGGGTGAGTCCCTTGCGCAACTCCTCCTCGCAGAATTGGGCGAAGAAGTGGCCTTGGAATCGCTCTGCGTGGTCCGCCGGCACACCGCGCAGCCGGATACGTACAACATTGTGTGGAAACACATTGCGTCCGGCCACGCGGTGCGAGTGCGCCTTCACTTCATCCAGAACGGCGAGCCGGATTTCCGCGAGTTCCGGCGTATCCGACATGATCGTTGCCGAGCCAAACGGCGCTTCGAAAATGGTCCGGCCAAGCTTTTCCATCCAGTCGGGGAGTATCATCGATTACCTCTTCACCACCTCGGAGGCTTGTATGATCCCGAGATCGCGCGCTGCCTCCACCAGTTCCCGTGTGATCGGCGCAGCCGCTTGTACGCCGTACCCTCCGTGCTCCACAACGACGGCAAATGCGATACGCGCGGCGGGCGGAGCATCGTAAGGAGCGAAGCCGGCGAACCAGGAGTGCGGCGCGCCAACATCCACTTGCGCCGTCCCCGTTTTTCCCGCAACAGCGACGTTCAATCCCGCCAATGCCCTGCGGCCAGTGCCCTGAGTGACTACGGCCCGCATCGCATCGGCGATGAAGCGCGCCTGATTCGCGTCAACAATCGGGCGCGGCGGATCCACCCGGGGATTGCTGTCGTCCATCACCCATCGTCCCTGCGGCATCCGGCCTTCGTTCGCGATCGTCGCGGCAACCCGCGCCATCTTGAATGGCGTGACGAGAACCGGCCCTTGACCATACGCCGCAAACGGCAGCATCTTTTTCACCTCGGCGGGATCGCCGGCCGGAATCTCGAGACTTTCGGCTGTTTCAACCAGCGCCTTCGCGCCGACATCGTACACTCCGAGTTGCGCGAAGTAGGCGTTGCAGGACACCGCAATGGCCCGCGCCATGTCGGGGCTGCCGTGAGCGGAGTCGCCCACATCGTCGCGGATCGGTTTATTCCAGCCCGGAATTCGGGTACCGACGCGGCCATCGCCCAGCGGACCGCAATGGAAATGCCGCTTCTCCAGCGATGGGTCGATGCGCAACGCCGCGATTGCGGTCACCAGTTTGAAGGTCGAGCCCGGCGGATATTGACCATAGCGTGCTCGGTCGAGGAGTGCGTCGTCTGACGAGGGTTCACCGTTCGCCTGCGGTTCGGGAGCGCTGACCAGCGCGAGCACGTCACCGCTGTCCACGCTCATCACCACCAGGGCACCATGCTGTTGATGCACGGTGTCGAGGCGCTTTTTCAGGATTTCTTCCGCGCGCGATTGCAGGCGGACGTCGATGGTTGCACGCACGCTGCGGTCCCGCGCCCGCAACGCTTCCATCACGGCATTATGCGGTTGATGGCGGATGCGGACGTAGGGCGCGAGCTCCTGGTACGTTCGAAAACCCTGAAGTTTCGCATTCTGATCGTGCTCGATCAGGGAGGCGTTGCTGGCGTGGAATTTCTCGCCCGTGCGCAGATCGCCCAACAAGTGCGCCGTAGCGGGACCAAAGGGATACTCGCGTTCCCCGCCGCGACTGGTCGCGATCACCACGCCGTTGCGATCGAGAATGTCCCCGCGGGTCAACTCACGCGCGAGCGAATTCAGCCGTGGGTTGTGTTGAGGTCGCTTAACGCCATCGGCCTGGAACACCACCGAATCCTTTGCAACCCAGTCCCGATGAGCGATCTCGATGTATCCCGCACGCGCCACCAGAACCAATGCAAGCAAGCCCATTGGAATCGTGACCGAGCGCATCGGTACCGAGAACGGCTTCGTGATGCGGTCCTGCCGATGCCGGCTGGAAACGTTCAGGATCACGGCGAACAGAAAGAAGTTCGCAAGCATGGCCGAGTTGCCCATGCTGAGAAACGGAGACACGACACCCGAGAGCGGGATGACGCCCAGCACACCCGCCGAGATGAATAGCATCTCGATCGCGATCAGCGAACCGCATCCGAGCGCGAGGAAGAAGCCGTACTCGTCCTGTGCGGCGCGCGCGCCGGCCATCGCACGATGAAACAGAAAGACGAACAATGCAGCGATGATTGCGACACCGATGAAGCCCAGTTCCTCCGCGATCGCAGGCATCACCAGGTCGGTATGTCCGGCGGGAATCATGGCCGGATCGCCACGGCCCGGCCCCGATCCGAAAACGCCGCCGCTCGACAGCGCCCAGAAGGAATGCGCGATCTGATCGCCGCCTCGCACGTCGTTATCCCACGGTGACGTCCACATCGCGATCCGGTCTACCACGGTATGGGGCTTGCCGATCCGGTAGCCCGCGTAGATTCCCAGAACCAGGAGCCCGATCCCGAGTACCACTAATCCGGCACGCCCGCGCGCAACGCCGAACATTGCCAGGAACAGGAAACCCGTCACCAGCGCCGGGCCCATGTCTTTCAGAACGAAAAACATGACCAGCGCGCACGCTGTGCCGAGCATCACCGGCAGCGCATGACGGAAGCGCGGCAGGTTGAGCCACCTCAGCCAGCGTGGCAGCAGCGCGCGTTCGCGCAAATCGCGAAGCCATTCCCAACGATTCGCAAAGTAGCCCGCCATGAAGAATACCAGCAGAACTTTAATGGCTTCCACTGGTTGAAATGGCCCGAGGTTCACCTTCGAGTCGCTGCCGGTGGGTCCTGACCCGGCGATCGCCAGAGCGCCAAACAGTGCGAGTGCAAGCAGAAGCGGAGTGTAGATCCAGCGCGAGTAACGCCGATAATCGAATACTCGCAGCAACGGAAACAAAAGGCACACGCAGCCGCCGGCAACGCCCCACGTAAATTTTTGGAATTCGAGCGTATCCCGCAACGGGTCGCGGAGACTGACCGCGAGCATCAATCCCATCCCCGTCAGGACGTGCAGAGCGGGAAGAATCGTCGCGTCGCCAGCAAACCGGCGGAAGCGCCACGCCAGGTGTACCAGCCAGAAAGCCGCGAAGTAGACTCCGATCCACGTGAGGAACTGCCGCGTGTAATCGCGTTGAGAGCGAACCACGAGCAGCGGTTTGATGCGAGGTAGAATCGGGCGAACATCGCGGATTCGCGCAAGAGCGCCGACATTCGGGAGCGGCCGGTGAGCCGCAACATAGAAAGCAATTTCGTTTGCGAGTTCTGGATTCGCAACAGGAAGCGAAGCGAGCGGAGTAGCGTTCAAGTTTATCGTGTTGGCGTCGCCGATACTCTCCAGCTTCGCGGAGTAAACCAGAAAGAGCCCGCACGCGACCAGCGCCGACGCGCCCAACAAGTACCACAACTCTCGCTTGCGCTGGACAGGCATGGGCGCCTTGACGGTCTCGACCGTCAAGGCGACTTCCGGCTGCCAGCTGCGCGTCACCGCCATCGACGCGCCCTCGCATATCTTCGGCTCGCCTGGAGTTTCGTGCGTTCGCGATTCGATCGGATCTGCTCCGCCCAGGCCTCATCCTTGTCCAGGCGCTCGACGCTGCGATCCACGCTGGAATAACCCTCGATGGGCTCATACAGTTCGCGCGCACGATCGAAATCGCGTTTCATCTGCCCTTCCCATCGCCTCCGCTGTTCCGCGGCGCGAGCCGAATGCCAGCGCTGCAGCGCCTGCTCGCCGCGATAGAGAAAGCCGTCCGCTTGCTGCTCCTGTTCGCGTGGACCGATCTTGTATCCGGCCCTTTCGGCGGCGTGAAATTCGGCCGCCGCGGCGCCCAGGTTATGGAACTCGTGCGTATACAGGCGAGCCAATGCCAAGTGCGGATCGGGACTGTCCGGCAGCAGTTGGACCGCCCTTTCGAACTTCGGCAGCGCGTCGCGGGCGGCTCCGGCCGCGATCTGCTCATAACCCGAAGACAACGCGATTTTACCCTGGAGCTCGGCGGATGCAGGCTGCAACTCCGCGAGCCGTTCGAAGCAGACGCGCGCCTTCGCCCAATCGAAATGCGTCACTTCGGTATCCGAACTGTCGCGGTACGCATCGATGATGCTATTGCCCGCCCCGGCCAACTGCGTTACGATCCGCGAATTCAAGGGCGGCCCCGGCGCCCAACGTGTCAATGATGTATAGGTTTGCTCGATCCAACGATAGAGTCGCACGTCGGACTCGATCTGAGCCACGTTCGCGAGGCGGTAGTCGCGCTCGGCGCGCAAGGGGGCGCTATCCTTCCAAAATCGGAATGTGTGCGCGGCCGGCACGAACAGCAGCAATCCGACAACAATACCGGCGATGATCGACCACAGCACCACGTTCAGTTCGGCGATGAACCGCGAGAATCGCCACTTGGGGCGCGGGCGGTCGGAGATGGATTCGACACGCGACTGCTCGAGGGTTGCGTTCGAATCCCATGACGGTTCGCGTTCGGTTTCGGCTGACGTGGGCTTCTTTTCGAGAAACAGACGCAGGTCGCGCTCGAACGCCACCGCCGAGACATAACGACGCGTGCTGTCGGCTGCCAGCGCCTTCCGGATCACCGATTTCAACGAGGCTGGACAATCGTCCGGCAGCGCCCGCGGAGGCCGGCGCGATTGAATCAGGATCTCGAGTTTCCGGGTAGTCTGCGCTTGATATGGCGGAATACCCGCGAGCATTTCATAAAGGCAAACGCCCACTGCCCACAGGTCGGCCTGCGGATCCACCTGGCCGTTCTTCAATCGCTCCGGCGAGCAATAGGCAGGGCTGCCAAAGCTGTGCTGCGTCAGATTGCGAGTCGCGCTAATGGCTTTCGCGATGCCGAAATCGAGCAGCCACACCTCACCGTTTGGCCCGATCTGAATGTTGGAGGGTTTGATGTCGCCATGCACCACTGCGCGCTTCTGGCCATCGAATTCCGCTTGAAAAGAGTACAGCGTCTGCAACTGGCGCGTCATCTCGGCCGCGTACCGCGCCGCCGTCTCGGGCAGCACGCGCTGGTCTTTCCGGATCACCTCGGCCAGCGTCTTCCCTTCGGCGTACTGCATCGCGAGGAAGAAACAACCGTTCAGATCGCCGTACTCGTAGATCTCGAGGACGCTCGGGTCGAGTTCGTGCAACTGCTGCTGGATCGCAGCGCCCCGGCGTTCGGCTTCCACCACCTGCTGCGTCAGCGCGTCGCGGGAGTGTTCGACAATCTTCAGCACCACCCGGCGGTTCGGCTCGGGATCGAGCGCGAGATACACATCTGTCATGCTGCGGCCGAGTTTGCGAATGATCTCGTACCTGCCAAAACGAGTGAAGTGCATCGCTGGCGTCATTCGAGAGAACCTCCTAGACCAGGCGGATTCCGGCGAAGCGTTCGAGCACGATCCACAATGCGATTCCCATTACCATGCCGAGCAAAACCCACAACAACCGGCGCAGCCGCCGCCGCCATCGCGCCCGTCCTCGCCGAACCCTGGTGATGGCGTGGCGCGCCCGCGCATCCAGCATCTCCGGAGAGTTCACGCCAATGAAGTCCGGACCCGCTACAAATACCACACTGACGTTGTCCGCGGTTCCCCTCTCGTTTGCAGCCTCCACCAGGCTCCGCGCCATCTCTCCAGCGTCGCCGTTGTACGTCTCGATGATCGTGCCGATTTCAGACGAGGTGAGCGTGTCGCTCAAACCGTCGCTGCACAACAACAGCGCTGCGTCGGCATGCAGAGGGAGCGAGCGTACCTCGATGAAATCCCGGTCGCTGGCGTCGCGAACCCGGGAGCCCACATCGCGAAAGACCTCGTTGCGACGGGGGTGCGCCATGGCCTCGGATTCGGTCAACTCGCCCGAATCCTCCTGCTCGCCGACAGGCGAATGATCGGAGGTCAGCTTTCGAACGATCCCGTTCCACACCAGGTAGAGTCGCGAATCGCCGACATGGCCGAACGTTACGGTCTCCTCGTGGGCGACGGCAAGAGTCAGGACACACGCCATTCCGGTGCAGGCCGGATCCTCCTGCGCCGACCGGAATATTTCGTTATTCGCGGCCGTAATCGCCTTACGAATCTGGCGCTCCACATCGCCGAGGTCCGGCTTCAACTCGTGCGCTATCACATCAATCGCAGTCTGTGCGGCGAGTTCGCCGGCGGGATGTCCGCCCAGTCCATCGGCCACGATGTACACGCCCGCTGCGTCGTCAGCGTAGATGCGGTCCTCGTTGCGCGTCCGGTGCGGCCCCGTATCGGTGGCAAGACCGGAGCGTCGCGCCGTCACCGAATCCATCGTCAACGCCTCACCTGGAACAGCAGCGTCAGCGCCTCGGCAACAGCGATTTCGGCGCGCTCCGGCAGCGGTTGCTCGGTATCCCGCTTCAGGCGTTTGCCGTCCAGCCAAGTGCCATTCGTACTCCGGTCGGTGATGTAAAACTGCCCGGTCGCGGCATCGCGGCGGATCGTCAAATGCTCGCGTGATACATCGTCCGACGCATAGATCGCCAGATCCATGGGCTCATCGGCGGCGCCGCGCCCGGCACGTACCAGGTTCTGCTTCACCAGGTAGAGTTGGGGCCCGCTGTCGTCTTCGTAACGGATCTCGGCATAGATCCGGTCTTCCGGTTTCCGAATATCGGTCTGAGTGCGCGGGGAATGTACCGAGGTTACCGACGGCTCCCGATCGAGAAGCGTCGTCTTAGTGCCCTGGAAGCCCGGCTGAGGCGTCTCGTTCAGTTCCGAGTGGATCTCGACATCGCCCAACGGGACCGCGTCTTCGGTATCACACAAGAATTCGATCAGCCAATCCCTGGCGGCAATTCGATATTCCCGGTTCGGTTTTTTATTTAACCCGAACAACGCTTTTGGCTTATTGAGCCGGGCAACGCGTTCCCCCAGCGCACGCTTGGCATCCTCGGCCAGCAGTTCGAACACGCCGGACAGCCGGGCATGATCGTCCGGATGAAGATAGACACTGAAGACGCACGGCAGCAGCGTTGTGTAGGCCATTTCGAACGAGCCCGTCTCCAGGTTCCGAAGCAGTTCGCCGATAATTATGTGGCCGCTGAGCCTGGACTCACCAGGCGCATTACCGTTATTCGTCAACGGATCCTCGGACCGTCTGACGTATTCCGTAGCGCATGGTTTCGAAGATCATATAAAAGAAGGGTAATCACAGATGGGAACGGACCGTATCGCCCTGGGCAGGCGGAGTTTTATCGGCATCGTGACGGCTTTGGGTCAGGCCCGATCGCAATCCGCAAACGGCGGCGCACAGCGGGCTGCGGCGATTGTGGAGGCCCTGCGAAACGCAAAGGGAGTTCCCGCAATGGCGGCGACGGTCTGGAAATATAACTCGTCCGCTTGGGCGGGAGCGTTCGGCCAGGCGGATGTCGAGAATAATGCCCCGGCGTCCGCAGCCTCACGCTTCCGAATCGGGAGCCTCTCGAAACTGATCACCGCCGCGACCGCGGCGCGGCTCTATGAGCAGCATTTGCTGGACCTCGATGCCCCTGTTCAGCGGTACGTCCCGAGTTTCCCCGATAAAGGCGCGCCAATATCGGCTCGCATGCTGCTCGGCCATCTCGCGGGAATCCGCCACTACGGTGCCGGCGAATTCATGAACCGCCAGTCGTTTAAAAGTGTACGGGAGACACTGAAGATTTTCGAAGCATCGCCGCTGCTTCACCCGCCCGGGACGAAATACTTTTACTCGTCTTACGGCTTCAACCTGCTGGGGGCGGTGATCGAAGGCGCATCCAAGCTCGACTTCCTGACTTGTGTGCAAAAGCAGGTGCTGGACCCGCTCGGCATGCGTTCGACAGTATCCGACCAGGTGGACCCCATCATTCCGCACCGGACCTGCTTCTATTCGCGGGGCAAGGACAGATTGCTGAATGGTCCCTACGTCGACACCAGCGATCGGTGGCCGTCCGGCGGGTTTCTGTCGACGATCGATGACCTGGGCCGCTTCGGTGCGGCCCACCTGACCGACGATTTCCTCAAGCCGCAGACCCGAGAGCTGATGTTCACCTCCCAGCGCACATCGGATGGGACGGAGACAGGCGTCGGCTTCGCCTGGCGAATAGGAACTTTAGACGGCCATAAGGTACTCCATCACGGTGGTGCGTCGATCGGAGGCAGATCGTTTCTTTTGCTGCGGCCGCAGGAAGGAATCGCGACTGTGATCCTGGCGAACCTGACCTCGGCCGCATTCGATCAGCAGCAGGCGATGGTTCTCTCCGATTTATTCGCCTGAATCGTGTCCGCGCTGTTCATAATCGGACATACCTCTCCGAAAGGGGACAGCGGCAATCGAGAAATCGCCCGTGAGATGAGTACTTTACAAACGGCGCGCAATTGCAGGTAAGAAGGGCGGCGTCATGAGAAAACTATTGGAAGATCTCAGGTTCGGCCTCAGGATTGTTCGGAACAATCCCGGATTCGCGATCGTGGCAGTGTTCACGCTGGCCCTCGGCGTGGCCGCGAACGCAACCGTGTTCAGTTGGATCGACGGACTTTTGTTGCACCCGTTTCCAGGAACCGCCGGTACCGGGCAACTTGCTGCCGCCGAGATGATCATGCGCGACTCTCCGAATGGATCAACCCAGTTTTCCTGGCTTGACGCTCGCGACTATCGCACTCAACTCGACGCCTTGTCCGGTATGGCCTTGTTCCGCGAAGAAGCCTTTGCTGTGGGCGAGGGTCCCAAGGCGAGAGCCGTCTGGGGAGAATTAGTATCGGCCGACTACTTCCAGGTGCTCGGAGTGAACGCGGCAGTTGGGCATCTGCTCGCGCCAGATGAGAATTCCGATAAACCGGGAGCATCGCCACTCGCAGTCATCAGCTACCGGTTATGGCGCGATCAGTTTTCTTCCGACCCTGCTATTGCCGGAAAGACGGTTCGCGTGAACCGTTTTCCGCTGACGATCGCCGGCGTTGCGGCGCCCGAATTTCGGGGCACGATGCCGGGCATCTATCACGACATCTGGGTACCGGTGACGATGGGTGTCCAGATGCGGATGATCGGCGAGTCCACCTTCACGAATCGCGCAACGCGCAACCTGTATGCGATCGTGCGGCTGAAGGCAGGCTTCACAATCGAGCAGGCTCGGGCGGAAGCCGCAACGCTGGCGGGCAATTTCGCCCGGGTTTATCCAAAAACGAATCGGAATCTCTCGGCAACTGTGATTCCGGCCTGGAGATTGCACACCGGCCCGCCCGAACTGCTGCTGGGGCCGCTGCGGATACTCATGGCTGTGGCTCTGCTCGTACTCATGATTGTCTGCGCGAATGTCGCCAACCTCCTTCTGGCTCGGGCCGTTTCCCGCCAGAAGGAGTTCGGCATCCGCCTGGCGTTGGGTGCTGGGCGCTGGCGGCTCGCGCGCCAGTTGCTCACCGAAACCCTGCTGCTCTCGGCGGTGGGCGCGTTGATCGGCGTCCCGCTATCGTTCTGGTTCGCGGATTCGCTGCCGTCCCTTGTGCCGAATGTCGGTATTTCCGTTGCGGCCGGCTTCCAATTGAGCAGCCGCATCCTGGTTTTCATTTGTTGCACGTGCATCGTGGCCGCCGCATTTGCCGGTGCGGCTCCGGCTCTGTTCTCGGTGAGATTCGGTCTCAACGAGACATTGAAGGAAGGCGGGCGAAGCGGCTCGGCCGGAACCCGCTCCCATCGCACTCGCGGTTTCCTGGTTGTTTCCGAGGTGGCGCTGGCGACAGTGGCCCTGGTCGGCGCGGGCCTGTTTGTCCGCAGTTTCGAGAATGCCCGATCGTTGAACCCTGGCTTTGATCGGAACAACGTTCTGCTCACTCGTTTCTACATGGGCAGCACCGGGTACAGCGGTCAGGAGATGCGTCAATTCTGCGTTCGGTTGCGCGACCGCCTCGAGGCCTCGGCAGGGACAGCCGGAGTCAGCTATGGCGACTTTGTTCCGTTAGGAAGCAGTGCCGGACCCTGGACGGAAGTCGAGGTCGAAGGCTATGTTCCTGGTCCGGACGAACCGATGAAGATCAACCGAACTGTCGCGGCACCCGGCTACCTCAACGTTCTCCGCATTCCACTGCTCGAGGGTCGAGACTTCACGGCGCGCGACCTCCAGGATGATGCACAACCGGTTACGATCGTGAACGAGTCTTTCGCTAAGAGATTCTTTCCCGGCGGACATGCGATTGGCCGAAAGATACGCTTTTCTGGCAAGTGGAGTTCCGTCGTTGGCCTCGCGCGAGACAGCAAATACTTCAGCGCTATCGAACCGGCCAGGCCGCATTTGTACTTGCCGTTCCGCGCCGGGGCGACCACCAACCAACAGATCTATTTCCTGGTCAGAACTCCCGGAAGACCCGAAGCGGCAATTCCGACCTTCCGCCGCGCCGCCACCGAGGTGGATCCCGATGCGGGAGCCTACTTCTCGATGCCGCTCACCGATTGGACCGAAGTGACGCTCCTGCCGCAAAAAATCGCCGCGAGCCTGTTAGGCGCGCTCGGGCTGATCTCACTCGCGCTGGCGGCCATCGGTTTGTACAGCGTCATGGCTTATGCCGTGAGTCAACGGAGTCAGGAGATCGGCATTCGGATGGCGCTCGGCGCGGAACCGCGCAACGTCCTCGGCTCGGTGTTGCGGCAGGGACTTCGGCTTGCATCGCTCGGGCTGTTCATAGGATTCCTGGCCGCTTTGGCGCTAACTCGATTTGCAGGGAGTATGCTTGTCAACGTCAGCACGATGGACCCCGCCACGTTTCTCGCGGCTGCCGGGTTCCTGGTCGGGGTCTCGTTGATCGCGAGTTACGTTCCAGCGCGGCGCGCGACGCGAGTGGACCCGATCGTTGCGCTGCGTTGCGAATAAAACTCACACGAGTTTATCGACACGCATCCGAATGCCGGGATCGCCCAGCAGCGTGTATGCCTCGGCATCGTTGCGCTCGGTCCAGCGGCGCGCGAGGTCTTCATCCGACACCTTCAAACCGAAATCGCGCTTTTCGAGCATCGCCCCCAGGTTGGTGGATAACGCCGCGTAGCGTTCATTGAAATCCTTCAGAGCGTATCCCAGCGGCAGTCCGCTCAAGATGTAGCCGAGCATGTTCTCGAATGGGATCAGTTGAGGTCCGGCAGCGGAACCCGCGCCGGCGATTGACGACATCCAGGCGCGTTCGATGTGTCCGATGACGGCCAGCGCACCGCCGTTCGGATGGGTGAGCAGCGCCTTGGGAAGCGGCGAAAAGAAAGGCACAGGCGCGATCATCGGAGGTGGTGTGTTCGGTTTATGCAGGAACCGGTCGTATTGCGGAGTGCCGGCGCCGAAGCACGCAAAGTGAAACGCGACGAGCCCGCCCACTCGCGCATCCGGCGGAAGATCGGCGGCGCTGAAGTATTGATGCGGACCGACCGGACCCATGTTCACGCCCGGAAAATCCGCGCAGAGCAGCGCACCCGTGGCGGTGGGCTGTAAGGGATGGTTGAGCGGCCATCCGAGCCCGTGGCTCGCTGTAAACAGGAACGCCGGCGGCGGAGTTCCGGCGTCCGGACGAAACGCCGAGATCAGGTTCGCTTTGGTCGAGTCAGGCGGGGTGAAGTAGCGCGAGGACCACGGCTTCCCGCTACGCTCGGATACTCGTTGCAGAATCGTCGGCTGGTCCGTTCCACCGGTCGCGAGCGGTTTCACGAGGTACTCCGAACTTAACAGCGTCGGCATGTCGTTGGCGTGCTGCGGAGCCCAAAACACCACTTCGCGGCGGTTGTCAACATTGGAGGAAGTCTCATATTGAACAACGTTCGCGGCGTAGCGGGCGTAGCCTTCCGGCGAATTGAAGTGGAGCCTCCCGACACAATACTCGACATCGAGCAGGTGCCCGAACTCGATCGGAATCTTTTCAGGACTGCCGGCCAGGAGCAGGTACATCGGGACGCGTGTGGGATCCACCGACCCCGGGGCAACGCGATAACGGGCGAGCCACTGCTGTACGCTCTCGCCGTCTTTGTAGTCGAGCAGATTCACGATTCGCGTTTCGCCGATCTGTTTGCGGCGGTGCTCGATGAGCGGCGCAAGTGCCGACCGGACCTCGGCGGCCTCGTTTTCGTGAAAAACTACGGCCCATCCGGCTTCCTCGGGCCGGCGCGGGTCGCGGTCGAAGGGAAGCCCAAGATGAGCCTGCGATGCCTGCTGAAAAAGATTGCGCAGCACGTTCAGAGCCTCAGGACCATCCGGATGCTGCGAAACGTACCCCAGCGCGTCCGGCAATGACATCGGCTGCGTGTAGTACGAACCGGTCGCACCGTCGATGCCATTCAGGATTATCGGTTGATCGGGCATGTTTTCGAATCCTCGCGTTTCGCGGTTATTATAAGCCGTCGCGTCGGAGCATTCGGAACGTCATCCCCTTACAATGGAAGTTGGATCTCGAAAAGCATCTCCTGAGGAAGGTCGGTGAAGCGGTCGCGCGATTCAAAATGATTCGCGATAACGATCGTGTAGCCGTGGCGTTTTCGGGCGGCAAGGATTCGCTGACGCTGCTCGAAGCGCTTCTTCTCCTTCAAAAGCGCGCGCCGGTCCAATTCTCGGTCTGCGCATTCACCGTGGAACAGGGCAAGTTTCTCCGTCCGTTCGAACCGATGCGCGACTATCTGCAATCGCGTGGAGTGGATTGGACGTATCATCGCGACAACCCCTCGATCCGCCTCATCGATGAACAACCGAATCACGGCTGCGACCTGTGCAGCCGGTACAGGCGCCGCGCGGTATATCAGGTGGTGCGCGGACTCGGGGCCAACGTGATCGCGTTCGGGCACACGGCCGATGATTTCTGCGAATCGTTTTTGCGGAATGCCCTGTTTACCGGCAGGATCAGTTCCCTGCCTCCGGTGACGTGGTCGCGCGAGCGCGATTTTCGTTTGATCCGGCCGCTGGTTTATGTGACCGAGAAAATCACGAGCCAGTTCGCCGAAGCGCTCAGTGCGCCGGTTATTCCGTGCGGCTGTTCGCAGAAGACCGGCACAGTCCGAAAGACAATCCGGTCGCTGTTCGCGAATCTCGAAGCCGAGCATCCGCGACTGCAAGAGAGTTTGCTGGCGGCAATGGGAAACCTCGAAACAGGCCGGCTCCTCGATACTAGATATCTGGATCTGGAGGGCAGTGAAACCTCCAGCGAGAGGGCAACGCCGTTCTCCATATTCATGGATTCGTAACCGCTCTGTTGCCCAAATTCAATACTTGTAATGAGAAGATACGATCGAATGAACATGACCGCAAACGAGAGACCTGAATGAAGCTGATTCCGCGCGAAGAGAAGTTCTTTGAGTTCTTCCTCCAACAGGTCCGCATCATTTGCGAAGCGGCGAGCCTGCTCGAGGCCGGTGCGGAAGCGGGCAACGCACAACTCGCTGAGGCGGCCCTAAAGATCCGCAAGTTGGAGCAGGAAGGGGACGAAGTCATTCATGACATCTACATCCGGCTGAACCAGACGTTCATTACGCCGCTCGATCCGGAAGACCTGCATTCGCTTTCCGCGCATCTCGATGATGTGCTGGACGGCATCGAAGATTCGGTTCATCGAATGGTTTCCTACCGCATCGAGACCATTCCGGCGAATGTCGTCCAACTCTGCCGCATCGTTCGCGAGTGCGCTGAAACGCTACGGAAAGCTTTCGTGGCCCTTGCGAAGGATCAGCAACTCATGGAACATTGCATCGAGATCAATCGCCTGGAAGAAGTTGCGGACCAGTTGGTCCGGTCGGCCGTGAGCGATCTGTTTTTGACTGAAAAGGACCCCATACAGGTGCTGAAGCTGAAGGAGATTTACGAATTTCTCGAGCAGACCACCGACGCGTGCGAGGACGTTGCGGACACCTTACAGAACGTAGTGGTCAAGAACAGCTGAGTGCATGGATTCGACATTTCTGCTAGTCGGCGTCATCATCCTTGTAGCCTTAGCCTTCGATTTCATAAACGGATTCCATGATGCCGCCAATTCGATTGCAACCATCGTTGCAACGCGAGTCCTGACGCCGTTTCAAGCAGTACTATGGGCCGCGTTCTTCAATTTTGTGGCGGCGTTCAGTGTCGGCACCGGTGTAGCCAAGACCGTCGGCACCGGCATGGTGAATCTTCACTACGTCACGCCGTACGTGATCCTGGCCGGATTGATCGGCGCGATCGCCTGGGATCTCTTCACCTGGTGGCTTGGACTGCCCACCAGTTCGTCACACGCCCTGATTGGAGGCTACGCCGGAGCAGCGATGGCGCACGTGGCCTATCTCAACGGGTTTCGGCGAAGTTTTGAGGCGCTCGTAGCAACTGGTTGGACGGGGACCTTAATCTTCATCGTCGTCGCCCCCGTGCTCGGAATGGTGATCGCGTATTTTCTGATGATCGCGGTGTACTGGATTTTCCGAAGTGCGAGCCCGAAGAAGATGGACGATTGGTTCCGGCGGCTGCAGTTGCTGTCGTCGGCGATGCTGAGTTTTTCGCACGGCGGCAACGATGCGCAGAAGACCGCGGGCATTATCACTGGTGTGCTGGTGACATCGAAGGTACTGACGAAATTCGAAGTGCCGTGGTGGGTTATTGTCACGGCTTATGCGGCCATCGCGTTGGGCACTCTCAGCGGCGGATGGCGAATCGTGCACACGATGGGCGGCCGCCTCACGCGCCTCAAACCCCGCAGCGGCTTCTGCGCGGAGACAGCCGCGGCCATCTCCATCATGTTTGCCACCGAGGCGCTGCACCTGCCGGTTTCCACAACGCACGTCACAGCGGGCGCTATTGCCGGAGTAGGTTCCATCCAGCGTCTCAAAGCCGTGCGGTGGGGAGTGGCGGCGAACATCGTTTGGGCGTGGGTGCTGACCATCCCGGCGGCGGGGTTGGTCGGCTGGTTGGCAATGTTCATCCTGAACCCGTTCGTTTCGCACTAGCTCAATCACTCGGCTATCCTGATTATTCATGTCTAAATTGCTCGAGGGCAAAACAGCCGTCGTACTCGGAGTAGCGAACCGCTGGAGCATTGCCTATGCCATTGCCGAAGCATTCCGGCGTGAAGGCGTGCGTTTGATTCTGACGTATCAGGGTGAACGGCAAAGGTTGACAGTCGAGGAGCTCGCAGGTGCGGTGGGCGCGGCGCGGACGATCAATTGTGATGTGACGATCGCCGACGATCTCGCGCGTCTTACGAATGAACTGAAGCAGGAAGAGCGGATCGACACGATGGTGCACAGTATCGCGTTCGCAAATCGCGAAGACCTGTCCCGACCCTTCATCGAGACCTCCCGCGCCGGATACCTGCTGGCACAGGAAGTCAGTGCCTATTCGCTGGTTGCGGCAGCGCACGCCATCGAGCCGCTGATGACGCAAGGCGGATCGATGATGACCCTCAGCTATCTCGGAAGCGTTCGCGTCATCCCCAATTACAACGTCATGGGTGTCGCGAAGGCGGCGCTCGAAGCGTCAGTGCGCTATCTCGCGAGCGATCTCGGCCCGAAAAATATCCGCGTGAATGCGATTTCCGCCGGTCCCATCAAGACTGCGTCAGCGCGCGGCATCAGCGGGTTCGGCAAAATGTTGGACTCGTTCGCCGAACGTGCGCCGTTGCGCCGCAATTGCGATCCTGCCGAAGTCGCCGACACCGCAGTGTTCCTGGCCAGCGACCTCGGGCGGGGTGTTACCGGTAATGTCGTTTACGTTGACGCGGGCTTCCAGGTCATGGGCATGTAGCGGCAGCCCGGCCGCTCATCCTTCCTGGACGATCGACAGACCCATCAACCCGGCGAACGTTTCGACCGGCTGCCGCAAGTCGCCGTAGAACGTGACGCGGTGCCATCCCCAACGATCCCACTCATCGAGCAACCTTCGGGCATCGCGCGGCTCGGCGGCGAGTTTCGTTCTGCACGCTTTGTCCTCGTCGATATTCGCCACCGTCTTCGCCTGGTGGAAGATCAACTGTCGCGAAGCGGCATTAATTTTGAGCGTGGTCGTCGGCTCGTTGAGCGGCATTAGCACCCGGACCGAAGCGCCTTTTCGATCTTCCGAATGGCTTCGGATGTAGTACGCCGACGTGGGACCGTCCGGCCCGAACACTTTCGTCGGCGCGACGCAGTGCGCATAGATGATTTGATTCTTCGACGTGTCGATGACTGGATCGGAGATGTACCCGGGGCGACGGGTCAGATAGGTCATCGAGAGCATCGTAATCGTCGATTGCAGGTCGGCCTCGCAAGCGCCGACAAAGCCGTCGTTGTTCAGTTGGAAGAACCCGAGACATGGATACGCGGGCGCCTTGCCGCCGTAGAAGAGGCCGAGACAATCCACCGTGATCGCATCGGCGGAGTAACGCTTCATGAGGTCCTTCAGGGCGACGTACATGGCGCCCGAATCTTCGATCTCCTGCGCCGTCGGCTCAATTACCTTCTGGGCGCCTTTGGTCCAACGTTTCGCGAAGGCCTGGCCCTCCTTACGGTCAGCCGCCTTATACGCATCGTTGTACTCTTGCGATCCGACATTCTTTATGGTGGTGCCGAAAACATCCGTGATCGAACTCGCCGCGGTTCCGGGCGCACGATCGATGACATCGACGATCGTCGCCGAACGCAATCGCTTGATTGCCTCGAAAGTGTTCACCGACTGTGCGACATCCTCGAAACGCGCCGAAGAAACACCGGCGACTCTCAGGCCCTGCTGCCGGCGCGCGGCTGCATACGTGATCAGGAATTCGCCGGACCCTCCGTACAGGTCATCCACCAGCAGGACGGGTTTGCCGGTGTTGAGAAGCACCTGCGACGAGCCGGACCACAGGCCGAGCATGTACCAGACGATGCCGTCCACGTCCGCGTCCTGGGCAACCAAAGCGCGCGCTTCGGCGGCATCGTGAACCGTCGCCGGTGCGAATTCGACGTTAGGGCACGAGGCGGTCAGTCGCGCGAGGAGTTCCTTTTTTCTCGACTCGTAGTCGAACCCCACGTTTGGCCAGGTTGGTTTGTCGGCCGCGGTGTGAGTGAAAACGAGCCTCAGTTTTGCTTTCTCCCTAACTGGGGGCGCGGAATCAATCGAGGATACCAGGGCATTAGCGCCGGCGGAGGCGCAAACAGCGCGCGCGGCACACGCGGCGCACCCGGAAATAAATGCGCGTCGGGAAAAGAACATATCAGTACGGCTCCTATCTATTAGCGTCGCCATCATACGTCCAACATCTCGCGAGGTAAAGGGGACGTAATCGGCCCGTGTCTCGGTAGAATGACAAGCATGGCCGAGGCATTGGATGACCTGATGGAGGCGATCCATCAGGGCGTCGTAACGGAAAGCAGCCAAAGGAACCTGCGGATGATTCTGCACCGGTTCGACTGTGAGGACTGGGAACGCAGGAGCATCGCCGAATTGGTAGAGGGCGCCTTATGGGAAGAGTTGAACGACCGCTTCAGCCGTGCGCTCAGCTTCGGCACCGGAGGATTGCGGGGACGCACCATTGCGAAACACGTGACAGCAGCCGAGCGCGGCAATGGCACTCCGACGAAACCGCAATTTCCGGCCGCGGGCACGAACACGCTGAACTACTATACGGTGGCGCTGGCAACGCGCGGTCTGGTTCGCTATGTGAAACAGGCGTTCCCGGACGAGCACATCCGCATCGCAATCGCGTACGACACGCGATTGTTCTCGCCGGAATTCGCACAGGCGGCGGCGACCGTCATCCGAGATGCCGGCGGTATCGCGTATGTGTTCCCGGACCCATCCCCCACCCCGGAACTGTCCTTCGCAGTTCGCAGGTTGCGGGCTCACGCGGGCATCGTGATCACCGCCAGCCACAACCCGCCGCACGACAACGGATACAAGGTGTATTTCTCGGACGGCGGCCAGATTGTCGAGCGTCACGCCGAACCGATCATGCGGGCGATCGCGGCCTGTCAGAACGAACCCAAATTGGAAAAGGATGCTGCCACCGGGCAAATCGCGTCCATCGACGCCTCTATGGACGACGCCTATCTCGATGCCGTTCATGGACTTGTGATTCGTCCCGAGACATTCGCGCGGTTGACGCGGCCCTTGAAGATCGCCTACACGAGCCTGCATGGAACGGGAATCAAGGTGGTGCCGAAGTCCCTGGAACGGCTGGGCGTGGATCTCGCCCTGGTTCCGCAACAGGCCCAACCGGACGGGACATTTCCGACGGTTCAATCGCCGAATCCCGAGAACAAGGACGCGCTCGCGCTCGGGGTGGCGCTGGCGGGCGAGGTTGGTGCGGTAGCCGTTCTTGCGACCGACCCCGACTGCGATCGCCTCGGCGTTTCTGCCTTGAATCCCGATGGTGAATTCGAGTACTTGACGGGAAACCAGATTGCATCTTTGCTCGCAAACTACCGTCTCTCGGCACTGTTCGAGCAGGCTATTCTGAACACCGCGAACGCACAGCACGCGGTAATTCTGAAGACTTACGTCACGACGCAGTTGCTGAATTCCATCGCGCGGAAGTACGGCGTCGCGTGCATCGATACTCTGACCGGTTTCAAGTACACCGGCGCGAAACTCCGCGATTACGAATTGCGGGCGGGCGGCCGCGGAGACCGATCCCGTTCGGAGTGGCGGACCCGGTTACTCGAGGCAAGCCGATATTGCGTGCTCGCTGCCGAGGAGAGCTTGGGATTGCTGGCCGAAGATTCTGTTCGCGACAAAGACGCCGCGGCCGGGGCCGTGATGGTCGCCGAATTGTTAGCCCACGCCGCTTACGAGAGCAAATCCGTGTTCGACCTGTTGTCGGATCTGTACAGCGAGCATGGAGTCTACAGAGAATGTCTGCGGACGATGACCTTCGAGGGAGAGACCGGGGTGGCGATCATCAAAGCCGTCCTGGCGAGCTATGAGGCCGATCCACCGCACACGTGGGCGGGTGAGGACGTTTCGGCGGTCGACAACTTCGCAACCTCCGAACACGTTGATGCCGATGGCGAGATACTCCCGCGCGAGCTGATGATCGTGTTTTCTCTTTCGAGCGGATCGACTGTCACCATCCGCGGATCGGGGACGGAGCCGAAGATAAAGTTCTACCTCGCTGCGAAAGAAGCAGCCGGCAGCCGAAGCGACGTACCGGCGGCGATCGATCGCGCGGAACGTAAGCTCCTGGCATTGTGGGCCTTCGCCCAGGAGGATGTCGAACGCCGGCGATCCGCGACCGCCTGACGAGGCCGTTAGGCGTTCAGGTGCGTGTTGATCCGCTCAATCGCCTCGTCAATTTCCGCGGGGCTCTTGTAGCCGATCGTCACCGCGTCCACCGTGCCGAGTTTCATCACGAACTTCAGCGAAGCATCGCGCAACTCGGGTGTCGTGAACTGGCCCTCTCCGATCAGCTTCATGCCGAGCACGCCCGTTCCCTGCTCGTGCACCTTGCGGATCTGCGCCGTCACTTCGTTGACATCGCCGGTCCGATTGCTCTCGCCTTCGATGGTGTCCATTCGTGTACCATTGTGATTCACGCGAAACAGCGCGACGTCCACCCACTTGTTCCCCGGAAACGCCCGAAGCGGAAGCAGGCCGTGACACGACGCGCCGTGCGCCAGGACGATCTTCTTCTGCTTGGCTTCCGAAATGTTGTCGCGCAATCGCTCATATTGCTTCGGCCAATCCGGCGTACGAACGCAATGCATCAAGAGAATGTCGAAGTACTCGGTTTGCAATTCCTTGCGGTAGCGGTCGATGGTCTCCTGCGGCTTATCGGCTTCGCGGAGCCGGAACTTCGTCATGAGCCGATAGTTGTCGCGCGGGATACCCTTCAACGCGGTCGATAGCATCTGGTGCATTCCGCTATACGCGTCGGCGACTTCGAAAAATCGGATCCCGCGATCGTAGGCGTGGCGCACCAAACGCGTGAACTGTTCCTGGCCGAGCTCACGCTGGATTTTGCCCCCAAAGGTTCCCGTGCCGAGAGCGAGCCGGGTGACCTTGACACCCGAGTTGCCGAGCGTCACCCAGTCGGTGGCCGAACGCTTCGCCGCCTGCGCGGGAATCGAAAGACCGCCGGTGCCTGCCACAGCGCCCGCGGCCAAACTGGTTCTGAGAAAATCGCGTCTGCTGACTCGAGCCATGGTCTTCTCCTGTATTTGTCCGCTTACGTTATCACACCGGGAGCACTGACCGCCCGTTTCGAACGACTCGCTTCGATTCGAACCCAACACCAAACCGGTTGTGTGGACAAATAAGGCAGTGTTCGTCTAAAACGAGAACATGCGGGCTTATCGAATAGCAATGGCAATTGTGCTGCCGTGCGTTGCCGCGGCGGGCGACATGCTCGTCACCACGGACTGGCTCGCGAACCACCTGACCGACGACGACCTGGTTTTGCTGCACGTTGGCTCTGAGAAAGACTACACCGCGGGTCACATTCCGAATGCGCGATTGGTGACTTTGCAGGATATCTCCGTCACCGGGGAGCGCGGACGTCGTCTCGAACTGCCTGCAGTTGATGCTCTCGAGCGCGCTTTCGGGAAATTCGGGATTTCGGAACGATCGCGCATCGTCGTTTACTCTGGAAATGACGTTGTTCAATCGGCTACGAGAGTCTGGTTCACGCTCGACTACCTGGGCCTCGGCGAACGTGCTTCCCTGCTGAATGGTGGATTGTCGTTGTGGCGGTCTGAAGGGCGCTCGATCGTTACAGGCGCACCGGCCCAGGTCGCCGCGGTGGATTTCAAGGCGCGGTCGCGACCAGAACTCGTAGTGGACGCGGAATGGATTCGCATTCACACCACCGACCCTGCCATCGCGCTCGTAGATGCGCGTACCCCCGAGTTCTACAACGGCGCAAGCGCGGGCATGATGCCGCGCGCCGGCCACATCCCTGGTGCGATTAACATTCCGTTCACCACGTTGCTCGACGAACAGAGACGCCTGAAATCCCCAGAGGATTTGGCAGCGTTGCTTGTGCCCGCCAAGAACAAGTTGATGATCGCCTACTGTCACCTCGGCCAACAGGCGACGCTCCTCTACTTCGCCGCGCGATATCTCGGCGTGGACGCGCGTCTTTACGACGGATCGTTCCAGGACTGGAGCACGCGGCCAGGACTCCCCGTGAAGGCGGCGGCTGTACCGTGATCGGTGATAGAGTCAAGGTTCAACGGACTTCCAGGTATGAATCCGGTTCAAATCTCCCGCCGTACTGCGCTCGCATCTTTTGCCGGAGCCTTCGCGCTTCGTGCCGCTGAACCCGAGTGGATCCCGCTTTTCGATGGCAAGACGATGAAGGGATGGAAGGCCAGCGAGAATGCCTCGTCCTGGCGCGTCATCGACGGTTGCCTTGCGATGGACGGTCCGCGGTCCCACCTGTTCTACACCGGCCCCGTGCAGAACGGTCAATTTAAGAACTTCGAGCTCCAGACCGAGTTGATGACCGAACCAGGCGCGAATTCGGGTGTATTCTTCCATTCCGAGTATCAGGAGAAAGGTTTCCCGAACAAAGGGTTCGAAGTCCAGGTCAACAACACTCACCGGGGCGAGGGCAACTACCTCGAACGCAAGAAGACCGGATCTCTGTATGGCGTTCGCAACCAATACAAGACGCTCGCGCGCGACAACGAGTGGTTCACCATGAACATCCTCGTCCGCGGCAAGAACGTCCAGGTACGCGTCAACGATGTCCTAACGGTGGACTACACGGAACCCGAGCCGCCGCTCGTGTCCGATGACGGCCGCGGGCGATTGATCAGTTCCGGGGCATTCGCGCTGCAGGGTCACGATCCCGCTTCAAAGGTGCGCTTCCGCAGCGTGCGCGTCAGGCCGCTTCCGGATGGCGCTCAGGCGCCAAACGCGGTCGCAGCTCAGAATGACGCTCTCGCGCAGGACCTGCTGCTGCTCAGCGCGCACAATTACCCGGTGGTCGATTATCATGTGCATCTGAAGAGCGGGCTCACGCTCGAACAGGCACTCGAACGCTCCCGGTACACAGGGATCTTCTACGGCATCGCGATCAATTGCGGGAAAGGATTCCCGGTGCAGGACGAGCCCTCAGCGCGCCAATTCGTCGACAGTCTCGCAGGCAAGCCCGTGTTCACGGCGATGCAGGCCGAGGGACGGGAGTGGACACAGATGTTCACCCGCGCGGCGGTAGGACTGTTCGACTACGTCTTTACGGATTCGATGACGTGGACGGACAATCACGGCCGTCGCATGCGAACGTGGATCCCCTCGGAGGTCGGCGCTATTGCCGATCCTCAGGAGTTCATGGACACCCTCGTCGAACGCGCGGTAGGGATTCTGGAGCGAGAACCGGTCGATATCTACGTGAACCCCACATTCCTCCCCGACGCGATCGCCAACGACTACGACAAACTGTGGACGGACGAGCGTATTCAGCAAGTCGTCCGGGCAGCGAAGAGCGGCGATGTCGCCATCGAGTTGAACAACCGCTACCGCTTGCCCGGTGAACGGTTCGTCCGCGCGGCCAAAGCAGAAGGGCTGAAGTTCACATTCGGCACTAACAACACAGGACCCGACGATCTGAAGCGCTGCAAATATGGCGTCGAAATGGTGAAGAAGTGCGAGCTCAAGTGGACCGACTTCTTCGTCCCGCGAAAACCCGGAGAGCGCGCCGCCGACCGTAAGGGCGGAATTCTACCGGCTTAGCACTGAGCGCCGCCCGTATCACTCGCCGCTTGCAACGCGCCATTCGCCGGGGTCGGACCATTCGAGTTCACGGCCCGTCTCCGGCGCTTCGACATCCCGCAAACGACGTTCGAGCACGCGGGTCCGCGTGAGTCCCTGGTCAACCGTGTTGCTCGCTTCCTGTAGTTTCTTCTGCACGCGCGCCAGCACGTCGGCGTACTTGCCGAACTCCGTCCGGACCTGTCCGAGCACGCGCCAGACTTCGCTCGATTGTTTCTGAATAGCGAGCGTCTGAAATCCCATCTGAAGGCTGTTGAGGAGCGCAGCCAAGGTTGTGGGACCGGCGATGGCCACTCGGTGCTCGCGCTGCAAAGCCTCAACGAGTCCGGGACGGCGCAGCACTTCCGCGTACAGGCTCTCGGTCGGCAGATAGAGGATTGCGAAATCGGTGGTGGCGGGCGGATGCACGTACTTGGCACTGATGTCGCGGGCGCACGTCTTCACTCGGTGTTCGAGTTGGCGGGCGCAGTACTCCACTGCCGCCGCATCCGCCTTTTCCGACGCCTCCACCAGACGAAGGTAGTCCTCCTGCGGAAACTTCGCGTCGATTGGGAGCCAAACCGTTCCCCCACTCTCGGCACCCGGCATGCGTATCGCAAACTCTACGCGCTCCGACGTTCCGGATGTAGCCACATTTCGCGCGTACTGTTCCGGTGCGAGCATCTGCTCCAGCAGCGCGCCGAGCTGAATTTCGCCCCACGCGCCGCGTGCGCGCACGTCGCTGAAAACACGCTTCAAATCGCCTACTCCGGTCGCGAGCGTCTGCATTTCGCCCAGTCCCTTGTAAACCTGCTCCAGCCTTTCGCTGACCAGCCGGAACGATTCTCCCAGCCTCTTTTCAAGGGTGCCCTGCAACTGTTCGTCAACGGTCCGGCGAACTTGCTCGAGCCGCTGATCGGTCACCTGCTGAATGGCCGCAAGTTCCGCCGCCACGCGATCCAACCTGCGATTCTGGGCCTCGCCGCCGGTGGCGATCTGATCGCGCAGCGTTGCGCTGAGCACCTCCAGGTAGCGCTGAACTTCCAGTCGCAGAGCGGTCGCCGAAGCGAGTTCCTGGTCGCGATTGCGTCCGGATTCTTCACGCCACGCCCGGTCCAGGCACTCCATTTGCCGATCGAGCATCTCGATCCGGGTGACGATCGCGGACAGGTCGACGACGGGGGCCGGACGGCGCAGAACCGCGATGGAGACGACCAGCGCGGCGGCTGTCAGCGCCAGAACAATCGCGATCAGAATTGTTTCCACGTCCCCATTGAAACGGATCGCGCGGACAAGTGCAAGCGTGGGCGATATGAATGTGGCGCGACGGCGGCCAACCGGTCGCTCACGGTCCTCGCTCAGAACCCGGGAGGTCAGTAGTAAACGATTGAGCGGTGCAGGCGCGCGACGGGTTCGTCCACCTGCGTCCGCGGACTGCGCTCGAACAATGTGATGAGAGTCCAATTGCCTTGAGCGTCGGTGCGCTCGATGCGAGTGGAGGTGGCCGGCTTTCCTTGGGGATCCTGCCCGAAGAGCACCGCGCTCATTTGATTTCCGGCTGCGTCCTCCCTGGTGTCGAGCTGAAGGAGAATCTTGTTCTCATGGTCATACAGCGTGATGACCGCCTGGTTCTCACCCGGATAAATGATACGAATGCGCATCATCAGGTCTCCTGAGGCGGAATGCGCTTGCCGCGGACCATCCGGTCTCCGTTCGATTGCTAGAACGCCCTCACGCTCCTCGCGGACCCGGGCCTCGGTCGGCCGTCCGCGGTCGTCATAGTCGAACTGCATGACAGTGCGCACGCGGTCCGAATCCGCGGTCGTCAATTCGATTACCCGATTGTGATCATCGAAACGCCGGAGCGATCGATTCTGAGATCTTCCGCCCGGGCCGTCGATCTCCTCTTCTGATCCGTCCGCCAGCCGGCGGTAAGTTTTCACCCGCACGACCTGCCTTCACCATCCCGCGTGGTGCACTTCCTACGGTGACCCTCAAGGTCGTACTCCAATACCTCGTCCGCGATCAACTTCCCTTCGGAGTAACGCTTCTGTGAAGCGATCTTTCCGTCCTCGCGATAACCGGATTCTTCTTCGGGAACGCGGTCCGGTTTATCACCCGACAACGACTCGCGTTCGAGGCGTACAAATTTTGGCTTGCCTTTCAGTTCCTGATCGCCGAACCAGCTCGAGCCTTCGAACATCGGCTGCGCTTGCAGAATGGTGAACACCCCGAATGCCCAAAGGCAGGCGGCACCGCGCAGCAGCATGGAGTTGATTATAGTTCCCCTCCGACTTCCGTGAACAGTGTGCTCGAGCCGATAGTACAATTCACAAAGCGGGAGGCACGATGAAACGTCGATTCGCGCTATCTCTTCTTATCACGGCTTTCTGCGTGCTCGAGGCGCAGGAAACCCGACATCCCGATGTTCCTTTCGTTCCAAGCCCTCAGGAAGTCGTCGATTCGATGCTCAAACTCGCCGACGTCCACAAGGGGGATATCCTCTACGATCTCGGTTGCGGTGACGGCCGGATCGTCATCACCGCCGCCAAGAAATATGATGTGGACGCTACCGGTGTCGATATCGATCCTGAACGCATTGCCGAGGCCAAGGCGAACGCAGCCAAGGAAGGCGTCGGGGACAAGGCCAAGTTCAAGGAAGGCGACTTGTTCACGACGGATCTGAGCAAAGCTTCGGTCGTAACGCTATATCTTCTGCCGAGCGTCAATCTCAAACTGAAGCCGAAACTGCTCGCGGAGCTCAAGCCCGGCGCTCGCGTCGTCTCGCACAGCTTTAGCATGGGCGATTGGGAACCAACGAAAACGATCGAAGTCGACGGCCGCACGATTTACCTTTGGATTATTGCTGAAAAGCAATCGAAGTAGCTGCTCGCTCGTTCTCCGGTCGCGTTACTATGGTGGCGGACGAGGAGACGGCCGTGCGCATACTTCTCGCATTTCTTGCTTTCGCGGCGCAAGCGGTGAGTACCGGACAGCCGCGAGTCGTTGCCGTCGATGTGGACGGCATGATTCATCCCATTACGTCCGAAATGATCGGCCGTACGCTGGACCAGGCGAAGTCCGAACACGCTTCCGCCGTCCTCATTCGCTTAAATACCCCGGGCGGTCTGTTGAACGCGACCCGCGACATCGACCAGGCATTGCTGAAATCGCCGGTGCCCGTGATTACGTATGTCACTCCTTCCGGTGGCCGCGCGGCGTCGGCCGGTTTCTTCATCCTTCAAGCCGGTGACGTCGCAGCGATGGCTCCGGGAACGAATACCGGCGCGGCTTCTCCGGTCCTGCTCGGGCAGGAGATGGACAAAGTGATGCGCCAAAAGGTGGAAAACGACAGCGCCGCCGCTCTGCGAAGCATGATGTCCAATCGCGGGCGTAATGCCACCGTCGGCGAGACCACGGTCCGCGACGCCAAATCGTTCACCGAGCACGAAGCGCTGGACAATTACCTGATCGATCTGATCGCGCGCGATGAGCAGGACCTCTTCAAACAACTCGACGGTCGCGAGATCACCCGGTTCGAAGGGGAGAAGGTGCGTCTTCAACTGGCGAATGCCGCCGTGGTGGAATATCACCCGAGTTTTCGCGAGCGCCTGATCTCGGCGATTGCGGATCCGAACATCGGCTTTATTCTCCTGGTGATCGGCGCCTTGGGCTTGTACGTGGAGTTCAGTTCGCCCGGCCTGATATTCGCGGGCGTGGGCGGCGCCATTTCGCTGTTGCTCGGGCTTTCCGCCCTGTCGGTGCTCCCCATTAATTGGATCGGAGTGGCGCTGTTGATCCTCTCGATAGCGCTGTTTATCTTGGAGGCGAAGATCGCTTCGCATGGTGTGCTCGGGATTGGCGGCACGGTCGCGATGATCTTCGGTGCGTTGCTTCTTGTGGAGGCACCACCCGCTTTCCGGATTCACGTGAGCACGGCGCTCGCCACTTCCATTCCATTCGCCATGATCACGATGTTCCTAGTGTCGCTGATCGTGCGGGCCCATCGGAATAAAGCGCTGACCGGAGATCAAGGCATGCTATTCGAAATCGGCGAGGCGCGCACCGCACTCGTCCCCCGGGGCAAGATTTTCGTCCACGGCGAGTACTGGGACGCCGAATCGTCCGCGCCGGTACAACTCGGTGCCCGCGTGCGCGTTGTCGCTGTCGATGGGCTTCTGTTGAGAGTAGAACCGTACGGCAGTTGAATCGCGTTCCAGCGGAGAAAACAAACATGGGTTTCGACCTGACTCTGATTCCTGTAGTCATCATCGTGCTGTACCTGATTTCGTCCATCAAGATCCTGGCAGAGTACGAGCGTGGAGTAATCTTCCGCCTCGGCCGGGTCCTCGGAAAGCCGAAAGGCCCCGGCATCGCCCTGGTGTTTGCCCCGGTGGACCGCATGGTGCGGACGTCGCTGCGCATCGAAGCGCTCGAAGTCCCTGCGCAAGATGTAGTTACGCGAGATAACGTCACGGTAAAGGTGAACGCCGTCGTGTATTTTCGCGTGGTAGATCCTGTGAGAGCAGTTATCGAGGTTGCCAACTTCTTATATGCCACCTCGCAGTTGGCGCAGACGACGCTGCGAAGTGTACTCGGCGAGGTGGAACTCGATGAATTGCTGAGCCAGCGCGAGAAACTGAATGTGCGATTGCAGTCGGTACTCGATCAGCATACGGGACCGTGGGGCGTGAAAGTTGCCATGGTGGAAGTGAAACAGGTGGATCTGCCGGACCAGATGATCCGCGCTATCGCCCGGCAGGCGGAAGCCGAACGCGAACGCCGCGCGAAGATCATCCATGCCCAGGGCGAATTCGAGGCGGCGGTGAAACTGAGCATGGCCGCTGAGGAGATTCAAAAGCAGCCGGTCGCCATCCAGTTGCGCTATCTTCAGACCCTGGTTGAGATCGGAGCCGAGAAGAACACAACCGTGGTGTTCCCGCTGCCTGTAGACATTTTCAGCTCCATCTCTCGAGTATTGAATAAACTGGTAGAAGAGCCAAAACTAGAAGAGCCGAACAAGGAATAATGCCGAAGACAGAAGACGGCGAATTTGAACTCATATTAGGCAACCGGCAGTTGCTGAGTGTTTTCTTCATAGTTGTAGTGCTGCTTGGGGTATTCTTCACGATGGGCTATATCGTGGGGCGAAACTCATCGCCGGCAGTATCTGCGGATAGCGGCCGCAAAGCCGAACCCAAGCCGATCGCGGTTGAGCCTGCAAACCAACCCTCGCCGCTAGGTGCGCCCGCCACTGCGCCGGCGGACAGTGCGGCAAGCTCGCCTTCAGCGGAAACGCCGGAGCGCACCAAGGCTCAGCCTGAATCTGCCGGCGCTGCGAAAGCGGCAGAACCCGAGCATAATCCGCCCAAGGCCGAAACAGCATCGCCGACGCCGGAGGAACCCGTAGCCGGCGCTACGTATCTGCAGGTAGCCGCCGTTGCGCGCGCCGAAGCCGAACTCTTCGTCGATGTTCTGGCGAAGAAGGGGTTCCACGCCATCTACACTCCCGTACCGAACCAGGTGCAACTCTACCGGGTGCTGGTGGGGCCGTACAAGGATTCGTCGAGTGTGGCGCAGGCCCGAACGGATCTGAACAGCGCGGGATTCAAGGGCTTCGAAGCCTTGCAGAGGAAGTACTAGCGGCGTGGCGGCAATGGGGAACGGCGCGCCGCCGCTCGTTCAAATCGAACCCGGAACGCGAGCCCGGTTGCCGCACTGGCTCCGCAAGGGCACCACGCAGTTCGAGTCCGTCCAATCGCTGAAGCGCGATCTGCGCCGATTGCATCTGCACACGGTCTGCGAATCGGCGCGCTGCCCCAATATCCACGAATGCTTTCATCGCGGGGCGGCCACGTTCATGATTCTCGGCAACCTGTGCACCCGCGGTTGCACGTTCTGCTCCGTCCCGAAAGGATCGCCGTCCAAGCGCGAATTTTCACTGGATGCGCAAGAGCCGCAAAATGTCGCGCGAATGGCGCAAGACATGAAGCTGCGCTACGTCGTGATTACCAGTGTCAATCGCGACGATCTCGACGATGGAGGCTCTCATCATTTCGCGAAAACCGTCAGGGAAGTCCGGCGGGCACTACCGAACGCGCGCATTGAGGTGCTGACTCCGGATTTTTGCGGCGACCTGGATGCAGTTGCCCGTGTGCTCGACTCCGGCCCAGACGTTTTCAACCACAACATGGAGACCATTTGGCGCCTGTATCGGAAGGTCCGGCCCCAAGCGAACTACCGTCAGTCGCTGGACGTTCTCGCGTTCGCCCGGCGTCACCGTCCGGACGTCCTCACGAAATCGGGCCTGATGGTGGGGCTCGGTGAGCTACCCGGTGAGGTACAGGAGTTGCTTCGCGATATCCACGACGCTCGAGTGGATGTCGCAACCATCGGACAATATTTGCAGCCAACGCGCAGAAATCTGGCAGTAGCCGAGTACGTCACTCCACAACAGTTCGCAGCCTACCGGGAGTATGGGCTCTCGATCGGATTCAAGATGGTCTTCAGCGGTCCATTCGTCCGCAGTTCGTACATGGCGGACAAGGTGAGCGAAGAGGCTTGCGAGGCTTGAACGCGGCCCTGGCCCTGGCCACGGCCATCCTACTCATCCTGATTCAGCCGGGGGCGGACATCACGCTACTGGCGCCGGTCGCACTAACACCGCTGCTCGTTGCCTGCGCGCGCGAGCGAAGGCCGCTCACGCGCTTCCTGATCGGTTGGGGCGCGGGCGTTGTCTATTGGTGGGGCGTCTGCTACTGGATCCAGTTCGTACTGGAGTTCCACGGTGGAATGAACTCCTTTCTGAGTTGGGTGGCCTTCATTCTTTTTTGCCTGCTGAAGGGCCTGCATCTGGCGATTTTTGCCACGCTTGCAGGTTGGTTGATGCGGCGGTGGTTTGCGATTCCGGCGGCAGCAGCGCTGTGGGCGGGATTGGAGCGAACGCACGGAACATTCGGGTTCGCATGGTTGGCGCTGGGCAATGCGGGAGCCGACATGGGATTGCCGGCGCGCCTTGCCCCCTGGATCGGCGTGTACGGACTGTCGTTCGTCTTCGCGATGCTGGCGGCCGCGCTGTCGATCGTCGTTTTGCGAAGAAACCGGAGAGAACTGCTGTGGCTCGCGGTATTGCCGACGCTGTGGCTGCTTCCGCCGCTGCCCGCTGCGGCTCGCGGAACGCAATCGGCCGTGCTGGTGCAGCCGAACATCGATGAAGAGGCCGATTGGACCGCGTTCAGCCAGGACCAGTTGGAAAAGGGCCTTGTCGGCCGGTCGATGGAAGCCGCACTCGACCCGCCGTATGCCAAGCCCGACCTGATTATCTGGCCCGAGGTGCCGGCGCCCTTCTACTACTTCAACGATCCGACTTTCCATCGCTATGCAACGGACCTTGCGCGAACCACAAATTCCTACTTTCTGTTCGGAAGCGTCGCGTACACTGCCCAGCAGCAGCCGCTAAACTCCGCGGTCATGCTGGCCCCCGATGGCCATTTCATCGACCGCTACGACAAGATGTTCCTCGTTCCGTTCGGCGAGTTTATCCCGCCCCTGTTCTCCTGGGTGAATCGCGTCACGAAGGAAGCGGGTGACTTCTTGCCGGGAACGCGGGTGGTCGTATTTCCGATGGGTCCCGGTCGCAGCGCCGGTACCTTCATCTGCTACGAGTCCGCGTTTCCGCACCTGGTTCGTCAATTCACTCTGGGCGGCGCGAGCGTGCTGGCGAACATTTCGAACGACGGCTACTTCGGGCACAGCGCGGCTCGCGAGCAACACCTGAAACTCGTCCGGATGCGCGCGATGGAGAATCGGCGCTGGATCCTGCGCGCGACGAACGACGGCATCACTGCGGCCGTGGATCCCGCTGGGCGGGTCATCGTTCGAGTCCCCCCCTATCGCGAGACGGTGACGCACGTGCCCTTCAGTTACGTGACTGGAACGACGTTCTACACGCGCCACGGCGACTGGTTTGTGTGGTCGTGCCTGGCGCTCGGGATTGGGCTGGCCGCGGCTGAGGCGCTTCGCCAACGATCGCGGAAATCCGCTGACCGCTCCATCACACCGGCTGGAATCCCTCCGGATCGTCATACTGATTGCCCGGAGTGATGTTAACGACGGTCAGCCGATTTCGCTGCCGTTGATCAAATCAAGGTCGTAGATACAACCTTCATCCTGTGATCTCCCGAAAACTGATCGTCGCGGAGTGGGGCCTGCGGCCGATGCTCACGGTGTAGCGATAGCTCGTGTTCAATTTTCGGATTGTGAAGGATGTTCTTCACCTCCTGCTTGGTTGTAGCCTTGAAAGTTGAGAACAATCCCCAAGACTGTCGCCGTGTTGCGGGCTGGCTGCCCGCGTGGATTCCTGGATCCTGGCGCGTTTACCGGTACCGATCTGTCGAATCTCTGAAATCGAACCAAGAGCGCAAACACCCACGACTTACCGGAAGACCCGGCAACCAATTACAAATGTGACTTCCGCCACAGCCCCGGCAGCGCACAGAGCCTATGATTCAAAGCCCCGTGTGTAGGGGGTATTCGGCGGCCGCGGCCCCGTTTCAAACATCGGCCCGTGGGTCGAGTGATATTTCATGTTCATGAACGGCGTCTCGATGCAGCGTCCCACGGCAGAGTAACGGCCGTTCTCCCAGTTTGACGCCATGTAGTGGTTCACAATCCCGGTGGACAGAAGCAGCCGCTCCGCATTGAACGGTTCCTTTCCGGTCAGCATCATCTCGGTGATCCAGTGCTCGTGCGCGTTTGCAGCGTGGTATTGCGAGATGGGACCGGGCCAGCCAAGCATCGAGACGATCGTCGGGTCTTTCTGTCCTTCGATTTCGCCAGCGTAGGTCCAGCCCACACCCTCGCCGGAAATAACCGCCGCATTGGTCCCATCGTTATACTCCACGATACAGAGGTTCGGCCTCCGGCCTTGCTGAAAGTGTCCCTGCTTCAGGTCAAAATTCTTCCGCACTGTTTCGAGCAGATTGCTGACCCAAGAAGTGCGTTCAATCCAGTTCCACATCTCCGGCCCGCGAATGGACTGCACCGACCTGACGCCTGTCTCACCGCCCTTGCGTCGATCCACAAATGCCTGAAGCACGTCGACACAATGGAAGATGGCTCCCTCATCTGCGGCGCCTCCAACCACGATCGAGTTCTTGATCGGCGTACCGGTAGCGAGTTCTATCTCGGGCTTGCGGAAGTAGACCGGTATGGAAGATCCCCCGGTTAGGGGAAACTTCAGCTCACGAGATTTGTCGAACATCCACTTGGCGTCGTCCCAATTGTATGAGAAGTGCTTGTCGTTAAACACGGGCACCGAGCGTTTGCTCTGCTCGAAGACCCGCATCACCTGCTGATAAATCCACCAGCGCGGCAGCAGCCAGTGCCCCTTGAGATCGGTCGGATAATTCCCATGTTCTGCAACGATTACAACTCCATCCACCGCAAGTTCCTTACTGCCAAGAGTGACCGCTTCGCCTACTGTTGTAAAGATGGGAATGTTTTTCGCTTTACATACTTTCTGGGCAAGCAGGCTTGTTTCCAACTGATGGACGTAAACGGACACCACATCCACTCGCGAAGGAGTGTGGGCGCCCTTCCACCAATACCCGTCTATCAGCTTGTTTACGATCCAGTCCGCATGTGACGTCGGGAGACCCCAGTAGCTGACCAGACAGGCGATACGAGGCCGTTTTTGCGCAGTCTGCGCAACAGCATCAGGTACGATACTGGTCACAGCCGCCAAACTGGCCATACTGGTTATTCTCAGCATTTCGCGCCGGGTAGGGAGAGAGTTCGACTCTATAGTTCCAGTGATTGGTAATGAATCTACTGCGCTGGCTGCAACTTCGATTTTTTTCTCTTCCATAATGGTTATTCAATACTGCGGCAACTTGCTCTTTCGATCTCTGGCCGGCGTTGTGATCGTACTTCTATCACTCCTCCTCCGCCTGACCAGACCCGGCTAACATCATCTTCGATCCTGTTACCACCGTGCGCTGCTCTAAATGTATCGATATTACTACCAACAAGTCGGCCAGCATCAGCGTCACAATTGGGCGCTCGGTTCCAGTCCGATCCGGTCGTTCACGGCGTCTCGCAATCGCTGCTTGCATCCGAGATAGCGTTCTGTCGTCTGGACGCTCACGCTAGCGCACGTGCGGCGGAGATCGTGCGGCGCTACTCCGGCCAGGTCGCACGCCACGCAGGCCTCTTTGACAACGCCCCAGATCACCTTGGGGCTGAACCCGACAGAAGCAATCCTCCCGGCCTTATTGATGGCACGAAAGATGGGACCGGATGTGACGTTTGCCCTTGCCATCCACGTGGTCAATGCTGATTCTACCCAGGCTGGTACCGGAACCGTCCTCACGTGACCACCTTTCCCAACGCGGTCCGCAAAGACGGCGTGCTCCTCGCGTCGTTGCAAGTGTTGGACTGTTACGCTCGCCAGTTCTGCCCGCCGGAGGCCACACCCGAGCAGAACTGCCACCATGGCGTAGTCGCGCATTCCTCGAAGGCGCGTTTGGTCGAACACCGACAGCAGCGCCCTGCCCTGTTCCGCCGTCAGCCAGTTTCCGAGTCGCACGCCATGCTTCTTCGCACCTTTCACGCGGCGGATACCGGCCGCCAGATCGGGGCTGAGCAGTCCGGTGTCGGACGCCTCGTATGCCAGGCGTCGGACGGCTGCCAGACGGAGATTAATTGTGGAGGAGGCGTACTGGGCTTGCTCCAGGAAGATGCGATACCGGGTTACGACGGTCTTGTTGAACGCGAGTCGGGGCTCGGAGCAGTACCAGTCGATGAACTCCCGGATGGCATGATCATACGAGCGTTGGGAACTCGGCGACGTGAGGCTGTTGAGGACTGCGGATTTGGACTCGAGATCGGGGAGCCTGAGAACTGCCCGGGGGTGGCGCTTTCGTTTGGTATTCGACATGCTGCGGATTCCGATGAAGAAAATCATTCATTCCGAACTGATGACGATCACCGCTTGGCCGGGAGACGCTGTCGAAAGCATTGTGGAGCAGGTGATCGTCATGGGTCAAGAAGGAGGGGGAAACAGCAGCCGTTTCGGAATGGGACGGGACAAAAGTGAAGCGAAGGCAAATGGGGCGGCGGTGGCGGGTCGGTAGGTAGGCGGCTTTGTAAGGTGGACGATTTTCGGGGACAGTTCTGGCGGGGTACAACGTGCGGGTTTGAACGATGTCAAAGAACGCCGAACGGGGCGAGAAAAGATCAGGGGGAAAGGATATGGCGGGGCTGGCCGAGGCTGATACGGAGAAGTCGAACCAATGCGATGGCGGTGAGGCCGGGGTGGTTTCCGCGGTGGAGATAGCGGATGCGGAACAGACGTCCGATAACGAGCGCCAATAACGTGAGCAGCCAGCAGATGAGGAGGCTCCGCGGTTCATGGTGGCAGATGTGTTCGAGGCCCTGACGGGATTTGCAGTCATTGAAGCCTTGGTTCTCGATCTCCCATCGGCTTCTGGCCATTTTGAACAACGAGAGCGTGCCGACCTTGCTGAATGGCAGATCCGTGAGCCATTGGGCCTCGGCCACGATCTCGCCCTCAGCGCTGATTTCGCGATAGCGGAGTACTCTGACCCACTTCCAATGGAGGGTCTGCCAAGGGGCGAAGTCGCTGGAATCCCAGAGTTCGAGGCGGTTGCCGTTATGCTCGGTAACGCGGTGTGGCGGCAGATGGTGAAAGCGTCGCTCCACCTCGTCCGACAACTCCGGGAGATTGTCTTTTAGGCGGGCCAGGACCGGGATGCCGAGTTCGCGAGCAGTGTGCAAGAAAGTGCTGGTGGCGTAGGCGGCGTCGACGACCAGGTAATCGGCGAAGCGGGATCCCAGTGCCTTCTTGGCCCGCCGCAGCAACCGCTGACCGGCGGCGTACTCGCTGTCCTTGGGGCCGTAGGGCTCGACATCGAAAGGCAGCGACACATGAGTGCCGACCACACTGATCATAGCGAAGTGATGATGATAGCCAACCACGTCCTTTTTGGAATTGCGGTAGGGCCGGCACAACGAGCAGGAGGACTGTTCACAGCGTCCCACGGTGGTTCCATCGATGGCCAGACCAATAAAGGCGTCCTCCTGAAAGGCCTTGTTGCGTTTGGCGCGATGCAGCACTTCGACCAGTGCGGAACGCGTGGCGTGGGGATCCATGCGCTCGGTGAAGTAGGCCAAGGTGTCGTCACCGAACTCGCAACGAAGATCCAAGTTGGAGTGAGACGCCGTATGGACCAGAGCCTCGGTGGCGTGGAAGGAGGTTTCGCGCAGAAGTTGTGAAGCCAGCAAAGCCCACAGCAGATCGCGGGCCGGCTTTCTGGGTTTCCTGCGCCCATCGCCGCAGTCGGCGAAAAAGGGTTTTAGGCCCAGGGTTTTCGCCGAGTAGCGATGAATGCCCCGCAGGCTGGTCGCGCTCACGGCTGTTGGAGTTTCTGCTTGCGCGCAAGCACCAGCAACTCGGCGTTGCCCGTGAGCAGGTCTCGCACGGCGTCCTGAAACTCACGACCGGCGCGGACACGATCACGGACCTGATCGGCCCAGGCTTTGGGGATGCGCTCGACCCGGCGCCGGCCGTTGTTCATGAACGTCAAGGTCCAACTGGTATGGCCGGGATCGCCAGGTTGCGCGCAGTGACAGGTGGGCTTGCCGCAGCGGGTCGTGCTTTCGGTGAGGGAGCCGGGCAACAGGTCCTCGGGGAATGCGAAGCGGCGAAGAAGATCGTGCTTGCGTTGGCGTAATCGGGCAGCTTGGGGGCCCTTTGGGCCGGGGGTGATGAGGAACTTGGCTTTACTCATCTTGTAGCAACAATACTACAAGACAAACAAAACTACAAGCATTTGTTCTGGACGCGAAAATAGATGATCACTCGAGCATCGACGAAGAATGCGCCATTCGGCCTGATCGGCGCAGATCCGCCCCGTCAATCCCGAAACGGCTGGGGAAACAGGGCAGCATTATTTCGTTTCTGCCGTTTTTGGCTCCGCTGGTCGCGCAAAGTTTGCTTGAGCACGCCACTGGGTATCCATCTTTTTGACGCGCGCCGCGAGATATCGCCAGTAGTTCAGATTGAGTTCCATGGCGGCGGTCTCCTCGACGATGTCCGAGAAGTAATGCAGGCTGGTCAGCGGCGAGCCGCCCTGGTGATTGAATAGCGCGACGTACTTTCGCGCGCAACCTAACAGCAGCGCCCGGCCAACCACGTCGATCGAGATCCCCGTCCGATACCACTCACCCGCCAGTCTCTCGTCGGCTGCTCCGAACACCGAGGTTACGCACGCCTGTTCGAGGAACCAGGCGCGCACCCGTGCTACATACTGCGCCTGCTCCGGATCCACCGTGGAATCGCCAGACTCCTTCTGATACGGCCAGAAGCGGTCCCGGATCTCGATGCGTCCGAGTTCGTGCTGGTTGGAGGCGCGGTACACCGCAGCCACCTCGATGCGATTCAGTTCATCCAGGTAAGTCGTTAAGGAGCGCGTGCTGTGCCCGACGGCCTTGGCCAGTTCAGCCATCCGAAAACGAAGTTGAGCGGTGCGCCGGTCGGCATGGAGACAGACGTAGACGAATACTTTGAACCCGCCGTCTGACAGCAGCGCGATGGCGTCGCGCACTTCGGTTCCGGCGGCAAAGAACCCGCTGGGATGTTTCAATTTGAGATCGCCTTCGTTCATACCGTCTCCTTGCCGCTCCGGTTCTTGCGCATGGATTCGCCAGTCAGCTCGATGCGGTGTGAGTTATGCACCAGGCGGTCGAGGATGCTGTCAGCGGCCGTCGGATCGCCGATCTGGGTGTGCCAATCGAGCACCGGGACCTGAGAGGTGAGGACGGTGGAGTGGGTCTGATAGCGGTGGTCACAGATCTCCAGGAAGTCGCGGCGTTCGATTTCGCTGAGCGGCGACATGCAGAAGTCGTCGACCACCAGCACGTCGGTGAGCGCCAGCCTGCGCAGGAAGCGGCTGAAACTGCCGTCGGCGTGAGCCAGCGCGAGTTCGCGGAATAATTGTGATGCGCGGGCGTAGTAGACCGTGTAGCCGTCGCGGCAGGCCTTGTGCGCCAGGGCCGCAGCGAGCCAGCTCTTTCCCAGGCCGGTGGCGCCGGTGAGCAGGATATTGAGATGCTGCTTGACCCATTCGGATTCCGACGCCAGGCTGCGCAGGAGTGAGCGGTTCAGTCCGCGCGGCTTCTGGTAATCGATATCTTCCACCGAGGCGGTGGTCCGCAGCTTGGAATTGCGCAGGCGGCGTGCCAATGCGCGATTCTCCTTCCAGTCCCACTGGCGGTCCACCAGCAGACCGAAACGTTCTTCGAAGCTGAGGCTCGCAAGGCCGGGTTGCTCGAGTTGTTGACGGAACGCGTCGGCCATTCCGTTCAGACGCATGACGAGGAGTTTATGTATGGTTTGTTGGTTGAGCATGGGAGGGCCTCATTGAATGGAGTTGAAGTACGCTGCACCGCGGATGTTGGAGTGTTCGAGAACCGGCGGCAAAGGTGGCGTGGTGTCCGGAAGCGGCTCGTTTTCGAGATGGTGCTTCAGGATCGATTCAACATGAGCCAACGAGTAGGCGCCATAGTGAAGGGCGCGGGCCGCGGCCGCTTCCAGCCGGGCGATGGTGTGTTTCTCGCCGAGCCGGACCAGACCGAGACAGCAACGATAGCCGACCTCGGGATGCGGTTTGGTAACCAAGATCTGGTGGAATAGCTCGGCGGTATGGGGACCCGCAGAGCCGGCCCAGTTGAGCAGCCGCGAGGGAGTCCATTCCAGGTACTGGCGGTGAGCTTTCGGTTGGTGTTCGGTAACTGTAGTGGCCCGGTCGCGCACATAGCTGCGCGCATGGCTGGACACACGCAGTCCCTCATGAAAGACTTCAACGGCCGTCGCGGTGAGACGAATGTCGACCTGCTTGCCGGTCAGTTGGTAAGGGACGCTGTAGAAGTGGCCGTCAGGCGAGACATGGTAGTCCAGATCGACCTTCAGTTTGCGCCACTCACCGATCTCGTAGCGTTCGGCGGGAAGGGGCCGCAACGCCGGCTTGTCAAAAGCGGCAAACTGACTGGTCCGTGTACCTTCGCGTTTGCGGAACGGTTTGTTGTTGAGCGCGGTCAGCAGTTCGGCAATGGCCAGATTCAACTCATGCAGGCCGAAGAAAGTGCGTTTGCGCAGGGCGGCAACGATCCAGCGCTGGACCACTTGAACGGCATTCTCCACGACCGCCTTGTCCCGTGGTTTTCTCGGACGGGCGGGAAGAACCGCCACCTGATAGTGGGCGGCCATGTCGTTGTAGGTGGGGTTCAGATCCGGTTCATAGCGGCTGGCCTTGTGAACTCCGCTTTTCAGGTTGTCCGGAGTTAGGATGGCAGGCACACCGCCGAAGTACTCGAAGGCGTGGATGTGGGAGGCGATCCAGCAAGGCAGTTCCTGGCTCCAGGTGGCCTCGGCGAAGGTGTAACTGCTGTACCCCAGGGCGGCGACGAAGACAGAAGCCGGATGGATTTCGCCGGTTTCGCGGTTGTGAATGGGGATTGTGGCGCCAGCGTAATCGACGAATAGCTTCTCGCCGGGAGTGTGCTGCTGACGGAGTGTGAGCTTCTGAGCGCCGCACCATTCGCGGTACAGATCGCAGAAACGCGAATACCGGTATCCGTCGGGCTGCGCTTGTTTGTACTCGCGCCAGACCAGCTCGAGTGTAAGGTCCTTGTGGGTTTCCAGTTCCTTGCGGATGGCCGGAAAGTCTGGCGCCGGATGGCTCCGGCGGCTGGGCGGGGCGGCCCGTTTGCCGAACAGGAGTTCATCCAGTTGACGGTCGGTGAGGTTTTCCGGCAGCGGCCAGCCTATCTGGGCGGCCTCGGCCAGCTTGAGGTACTTGTGGACGGTGCTTTGGACGATCGAGCAACTGCGGGCGATCTGGTGCTGGGCCAGCCCCAGAGCGGACAGTCGCAGGACCTCGCGGATCTTGCGCATGGACAGCGCCTGTTCCGGCAAGCTGATTCTCCTTTGTTCGAAACAGAATCAGCCTACCTTGTTTGATGTCCAGCGCCTCCCGGATTCCGAGGCGATCGCGATCACCCATTCCGAGGTCAACGCGATCACGCGTTCCGAGGTGGAGGCGATTCTTGATCGTCATCAGCTCGGAATACACAATCGCGTTCACTTCGGATCGATGATTTTCTTCAGCTCGGAATGATGATTTTCATGGCTCGGAATCCGCAACATGCCATCATTCTCGGCGAAACGGGGCCGAGGATCCGGCGAACGCTGGCGCGTTTGTCGTTACTTATCTGGGGAATCGAGCTGAAGAAACCGGTCCATCAGCGGTTTCGGCATCATACGTCCGAGTGGATCGAGGGGTTCGGATCAGCTGTTCTAAACTAGAGACATCCCCAGATCAGGCTTGGAGATTCGCTGGTGTACAAGGGACTCTGTTTGGCAGTTTGTGATCACCCATTACGAACACAATGACGCTTCAATCACGTATCTCGGTAATCATCGGTCCTGTCACGCGCACCAGACCCTGGTAAAACATGACAGTGACCCAAATGCCGCCGGTTATCGTACCTTGGCGAGTGAAGCCTTGACGTGTCCAGCGAACGACATTCTTCGGCCGTCAGCTTGCGATCCGGAACGACGCGACGCCCGCAGCGGCTCTTTCCCGCCGTCGGAGATCTATTCGATTGCACCCGTACCGGTAGTGTTGATCAACAGGGTGACAGTTTCGGAACCGGCGACGGCGAGGTCGGCCTTTCCGTCGGCGTTGAAGTCTATGGGGACGGCGAGAATCAAACCGTTCCCGGCGGCGTAGAATCGCTTCGGGTAAAATGTGCGATCTCCCTTGCCGAGCAACACACCGACAGCACCGTTACTTGTATAGATGAGATCACGGATACCGTCACCGTTGAGATCGGCGACGGAGAACGAGGACGACATGTTAAAACCGCGATCATACGTCTGTGGTGTCCGGAAGGTAAAGTCTCCTTTCCCCAAGAAAATCCGAATGCCTTCGGTAATCAGGTCGGTATGCCCGTCGTTATCAACATCGGGGGCGTCCATCATAAGATCGTACCCGGCGAATCTGGTAAATATCGGAGGCGTGGCCGCCTGAAAAGTTCCATCTCCATTTCCGGGGAGGATGCGTAAAGTCCCGTCGGAAATTATGGCAAGGTCTAGCTTGCCATCGTTATTAAAATCGCCGGCCACAAAGCATACTAAGAAAGTGCCGGGCGCGGCGAAAATCCGCGGCATCTGGAACGTGCCTTCACCATTGCCTGCAAGGAAGGCCATCCTTGCTGTAGCGCCGCCATCGTCAATTGCGACGATAACATCGAGCTTGCCATCTCCGTTGAAATCGCCCAACGCCGGAACGCTCCTGGTTGGGGCGGAAAGCACGGGAGCTGCGGTGAAAGTGCCGTCACCGTTGCCGAGGAGAACCCCCACCTTCTCGTCTTGAGACTTGACAACGAACAGATCGAGCTTGCCATCGCCGTTGAAGTCACCGGTATAAATTCTCGATACTCCCACACCGCTCGTTAGTCCGGCCGCAGTGATTCCGCCGCCGGGCTTAGAGAAGAGAACTGACACTCTGCCGCTGCTCGCGACAGCGAAGTCGGGCAGACCATCGCCGTTGAAGTCGCCGCTTGCGGCACCCGTAGTACCGGGCCGAAGCCGGAATGATGGCGGCTGCACGAAAGTTCCGTCCCCATTACCACGCAGCACGGACACGCCCGCAAAGTTGCCGGCTATCACATCGGGATGGCCGTCCATATCCACGTCGTTGATCACAATAGAGCCAGCGCCGGGCACCGCGACTCCAGGCATTTCGCGGAAGTTGAAGTCTCCGCTGCCAAGCCGAACCACGACTCCGGGGTTTTGACCGGCAACAATATCCATCAGTCCGTCCTGGTTAAGATCACCGATTGAGAGTAAAACTGCTTGTGACGACAGTGTCATCTCACGCCGCAGGCTGAACGTCCCGTCGCCCTTTCCAGCAAAGACATCAAGGAGCCAAAAGAGATTTGGATTTTCAGGTGATGGTCTCGACCCGACTATATCCAGTTTACCGTCGTTGTTTAGATCCCCGAGAGCTATAGCGTAACCCGCGCGCCGAAGGCCACTGGTAGCGTTTCGAAGTGCGCCCCTGCCGTCGCCCAGCAGAACGGCAACGGCGTAGTCGGAGGATGGGTCCCTCCGGCAACAACGTCCAGATAGCCATCGTTATTGACGTCGCCTACGGCCAGGCTTGGTAGGAAGAAACCCAGTGTGAAGCCAGGCATCTGAAGCACAGGGCCCATTGCGAACGCTCCCCTGCCGTTGTTCAGGAGAATGAATATGGAATCGTTATCGAAAACGACGAGGTCGGGGCTATTGTCGCCGTTGAAGTCCCCCGTGGCCCACTTATGGGGTAAGGGAGCATTGATTGACACGGGGGCCGCGAACGCCCCGTCGCCTCGACCCGCTTGAAGCCCAAAACTCCTCCCCTCGAGAAATCTGGGGCCGGAGCCCACCAGGAGGTCCGGCTTCCCATCACCGGTAAAATCGGCGCAAGCATAGACATAGGCACCTATCGACGGTGACCTCGGCCCGGCGACGAAGGCACCCCTGCCGTTTCCAAGAAGAACTCGCACCTCATCGTTGAAACCAAATACAAAGTCGAGAAGGCCATCGCCGTTCACGTCGCAGTGCGCTGAACCACCGGGCTCGGAACCCACAAACACCAGATAATCGCGTTGTGCGTGAAAAAACGAGAGTTCCTGGCTCGCCGCATGGGGGAGGTTCGCGAATATCAAAAGTGAAGAAAAGAGAGTAGCTCGTATCGACATATTACACAACTTCCAATCCGAGCTGAAGTATATATCCAGATATTGAGAGATGAAAGCCTATTTCTTGGCTTTGTCTTGCTGCCCTCATTTCAGCGGTTCTACGCAGTGGTCCTCACGCGATCAGTAACCCGGAGAAACGTGGGAGCCTAGCGGGATCGTCTTCCCCGAATCAGCGCAGATGTGTCGTGCCGCCCTTCAGCTTCCTGCCCGAATCCGATATTTCTCGCCCGTGACTGCGTCCCGCGTTCGGAAGGTTTGTCGCAAGTCGACGTCAGAATCCTTCATGTTACTAACGTAGACGGACACGGTGATGGTGCCCGTCCGAGATCTTCTCCAATGTCAACTGCCGGAACCGACTCGGGCCCGGACGAGTAATGCTTTCGCGCGTCAAGGATGTGACCTGCAGAGCTTAAGACTGCCCGACGCCAACAGAAAAGTACAATCGAGCGCGAATCGCTGAACCAGCGGAAGTCATCGAGCCCCTGATGATCATTCTCGGCGTGGATGATGTTACGGCGTGGGAGATTGTTTCCGCATTGGCGTGAATATGACCGGCTCTCCGAGTGCCGCTCACCCGGCCGATTTGGCGGGTCTGTGTCCGGGCATTAACGAGAATGGGGCAGGCGTTTGGGCGGACGGACGAGAAACGCAATCACCTGGGGCGCGCCGTTGGTACAGGCGGCCAAGAGACCAATGCGCACCCAAAGGCAGGTTCTTAAATGCGTTGTTCTTTCGGGCACTGCGGCGCGGTCAGAGAAAGCGGGGTGGCGCACCGGGTACCGTCATTGCCTACTACATCTTGCGCGAGGGCGGAGTGTATGCACCGCGAGCGATGAGAGGATTACCTCGAACACCTCGATCCGGAACGTACGGCGCGGGGGTCAGCGCCGCGCCTCCAGAAGTTGGAATGAGAAGTGGAACGGCAGCCCGGGTGCGCCGCAACTCCGCCTTCGACCGCTGCCGCGCCCCACCGCCGACTCGAACGCGAGGACGGTCTTGCAAGTGCGCCGAAACGGGGTCTTACTTTCAGCGACAAAACGACCGCTCACTCCGATGCCAATGCGCAAACCAGCGATGCGTGCGGAAATAACAGCGTTCCACGGCGCATAGCGAAGGCTGCTCGAAATGCGGGCCGTGCGTCCATCGACCGTCGATTATCTTTGCCCCCGCCAAATCTCGCAGCGGGCGCCCAATCAACGCGCATTATCGGCATTCTTGTCTAAGGAATGCTGTTTCTGTTGGATGGCGACACCGGCTGGCACCGACGTTGAAGGCGAGGGCCCGCCGTGCATGGTTGCTGCGGCGAGCCGTTTATCTGAACTTAATCACGCACTCGCCTAATCGACTCCGGTCGTGTTGATCAGCAGCGTAACGGAGTTCGACTCTCGATTGACAACAGCGAGATCCGTCTTCCCATCAGCGTTGAAGTCCATCGGCACAATAAGAGTCGGCCCCGCTCCCGCTGCAAAGAAGCGCACCGGTCCAAACGTGCCGGCGCCTTTTCCCAGCAGCACGCCAATGTTGTTGCCCCGGGGGTTACTGAATGAAAGATCGGGAATGCCGTCACCATTCAGGTCGGATACTGCGAAGCCGTGCGGACTGCTGAAGCCGTTGAAGTAGCGTTGCGGCGTGCGAAAGCTGCCATCTCCGTTCCCGAGAAGAATCCCAAACTGGTATGTAGCTACGTATTGGTGGATTACGAGGTCCGTACGCCCATCGGCATTGACATCCGTAGCAAGCATAAGGGCTTGCGCGTGGAACACGGGGGACGCCCGACCGAAGGTGCCATCTCCGTTGCCGAAGAGGATCCGCAAACCCTCACCCGTCATGACCGCAAGGTCCAAGTTGCCGTCGCTGTTGAATTCTCCTGCAGCCACCTGAGCCGCATAGGACACCGGAGCGTTGAGGATCTGCGGCGGCTGGAACGTGCCATCGCCGTTGCCACGGAAGAAGAACAAACCGCCGTGCGCATCGGAGCCGACGAAATCGAGCTTGCCGTCGGTGTTGAAGTCGCCGAAAGCCGGTGGGCGTCCGATCCAGCTAGGCAGCGAGGCAACCGGCAACGTCGCGAACGTTCCGTCACCCTTGCTTAGCAGGACAGTGAACGTCGGCGGTTGATCTGCCGAGCGATTTGGAGGAAAGTGAAACAGGTCGAGCTTGCTGTCTCCGTTGAGGTCGGCGGGGTATATCTCGTAAGCGTCAGCTAGCAGCCCGTGGTAGTAGTGACATGGGCGAGTCGAAACATGTGACCTCTGAAATGTTCTGAGCGTCTATAGGTCATGGCGATGGGAACGAGGCGGAAACGGGAGCGGCAGCAGGATCTGTGGATCGCAACCAGCGATGTGGTCGAGACCCCAGCCAATGTGTTCTATGACCGGCTGAATCAGATTCTGGATGAGCACAAGTTCGATGCCAAGGTGGAGCGACTTTGCCGCAAGTTCTACAAGGAGAGTCCCTACGGCCGGCCCAGCATGGCACCAGGGGTGTACTTTCGTTCTCTGCTGATCGGTTACTTTGAAGGGCTGGATTCGGAGCGCGGGATCGCGTGGCGGACGGCCGACTCGCTGTCCTTACGGAAGTTCCTGGGCTACGCGCTGGATGAGGCCACCCCAGACCATTCCACGATTTCCCGGACACGGCGTTTGTACTGGTTGGAGACGCATAAATCAGTCTTCCGCTGGGTACTGAAAATTCTGGGTGCAGAGGGATTGGTCAGTGGGCGGACGGTGTCGATTGACGCCACGACGTTGGAAGCGAATGCGGCGCTGAAGAGCATTGTGCGGCGGGATAACGGGCAAAGCTACACCGACTATTTGAAGGAATTGGCGAAGGCGGCGGGGATGGAGAACCCGACGCGGGAGCAATTAGCGCGACTGGATCGAAAACGGAAGAAGAAGGGGTCCAATCAGGAATGGATGAGCCCCAGCGATCCGGATGCGCGGATCACGAAGATGAAGGACGGGCGCACCCACTTGGCACACAAGGCTGAACATGCCGTGGACCTGACGAGCGGCGCACTGCTGGCACTGACGCTCCAACCGGCCAACGAAGGGGATACGGTTACGATCCAACAGACGCTGAAAGAAGCGCAGACTACGGCTCGACAGATCAATGAACAGGGCCTCGAAGAGGTGGTAGCGGATAAGGGTTATCACAGCGGCGCGGTGTTGGCGAAGGTGCATGCGCAGCAGGTGCGCAGCTACATCTCCGAACCGGATCGAGGAAAGCGGAATTGGCGGGGCGAGGGGAAGGCCGAAGAGCAGAAACGGACGTATGAGAATCGGCGGAGGCTGCGAGGAGAGCGCAATCGTCGGCTGCAGAAACTGCGTAGTGAGTTGACCGAGCGGAGCTTCGCGCATCTGTATGAGACTGGCGGAATGAGGCGGGTCCACCTACAGGGTCAGAAGAACATATTGAAGCGACTGTTGATACATGGAGCCGCCTTCAATCTCTCGCTGATCTTGCGAAAGATGGTAGGCGTAGGAAAGCCTCGGCGGTTACAAGGGCTTTCTTTGCACCTCGTTATGGTTGTCGCGCGCATTTTTTCGTGCCTATGGCTCGTCTCGAGGACTCTGGAGAGGGCAGAAGGCGACTTTGCGATACCAAGTGAAGATGTGGGGACTTTATTGTCGCTAGATTCCGATTTATATTGGCTGATTGGCTTTGGGCTCGGAGCTTGGGCAACAGTCACTTCTGCCACGGACTGCTAGCGCATGTCGTCCCTTGACCATACCGACACCGCGGCCGTGCCTTATCGCCGCCTGCAGCCATGGAAACGGACTGGATAGGCGATTCCCGAAGATCATAATCCTGTTCCGATATTACAGCAATGCCGTTCCCATGCGGGGTAAGAATTAGAGGCATGAACCATGGCCGGAAGCATAGACCGCCAAGGCCGGGGAGAACGTCGGCGGCACACTAACGGGAACTGAAGTGGATGCACACGCTGATCGTCTCCGCATCCAGTACCACAGCTTTCATATGTTGCTGTCGAGTGTTAGCGGCGGCGGGAGAGGGTGCCATTTTGGCGGGCCCGCGGGGACCACTCCGCCAATGGTGAGTGGCGGTGACTGGCCACCAGCCGACCTGAACTGGTTTCAAAGGAAACGATGGTGACCGGCCGGCGGGAGTCACAACCGCGCCGCCGCTGGCGGGGGAAAAGAGAACGCCTGAGAGGAGAGGAAGGCGCGCGGGCAGCTGATCTTTGCGATAGAGTTGTTGATCTCGTATTGATCCGAAGATCTGCTGCGCCCCGGAGAGGAGTGCAATCCTCTCCGGAGCAGGAGCTTCTGGGAGCAATGACCTCCCTTGGGCCCTCCCGAGAGTGCTACAAGCCATCCCGAAAATCAAGCGGGCGGCCCGCGAAAACGGCTGGCGCGCCGACCGCGGCCTCGACTGTGTCTGCTCAAAGGATGTGAGCAGCGCTTTCGGCCACGACGGGCGCTGCAGCGCTATTGCAGCGAGCCGTGCCGGAAGGCGGCGCGGGCCTGGTCGCGGAGGAAGGCGCAGGAGAGCTACCGGACCACGGCGGCCGGCAAACAGAAGCGCAACGGGCAGAGCCGGCGTTACCGGGAGCGCGTCAGGAGCCGAAAACCACCAGTAGACGAAGCCGTTCCAGAGGGCGCGAGGGTAATCACTAAGAAGTTTTTTCGAGGCCTGTTGTGACCGGCCAGGCTGCTACGTGGGATTCGTGCGCCAGCGGCGCTCGCCGTCGCAGCACTTCTGCTCGCACGAGTGCCGGCGTGCGATGGAGCGCGTCTGGGAACGCGAGCGACACTGGCAACGGACACGCGCCGGTTGAGCGGAATCCGACGCGCGGCGATGCATCCAGGCGGTGGGAATGGCACCGCCAGTTAACCATGACGTATTGATCGGCGTCGGCCACTGGCTTACATTCAACCTGTCCCGCAAGGAAGGGGACGCGAGTGCTGCGCTGGGCCGACAACAAGCTGCTCGATCTGAAGTGGGAGGAGATCGGCGAACACTACGGACGCTATCGCTTACACGTGCCGGAAGCGGAACGCGCCATGGCTCGGTCGCTGGAGCGCTATGGGCAGCTGTCGCCGGTCGTCGTGTGCCGGCGCCAGGACCGCTACGAACTGATCGACGGTTTCAAACGCCTAGGCGCGGTACGCGGACTGGCGCAGATCCCGCGTCTGTCGGCGCGGCTCATGGAGGCCGATGAGCGTCAGGCGAAAGCCGCCATCTATGGGCTGAATCGTGCGGGGGGACGCACGCGGGAACTGGAAGAAGCCTGGATCATCCAGGCGCTGGTGCGGGAAGACGGCTTGAGCCAGGTAGAGGTGGCAGAGCTGTTAGGACGCCACAAGAGCTGGGTGTGCCGGCGACTGGCGCTGATCGAGCGGTTGGGACCGAAGGCGAAAGACGAACTACGCGTGGGATTGTTGACACCCACAGCGGCGCGACAGATCGTGCGGTTGCCGCAGGGCAACCAGAAGGAAGTGCTGGAAGCGATCCGGCGCGAGGCGCTGTCGAACGCGGAGTTGGGCGGCGTGGTGGATCTCTGGCTTCGCTGCTCCGAACGACGCCAGCAAGAGTATCTCCTGGCGCATCCTCGCGAAGCGCTCTCGCAGGCCAAGGGAGTGCTCCCCGCGGTGCGCGACCCGCGGCTGAGCGAAGCCGGAAACCAGGTATGGAAGCGCGTCGGAATGCTGCTGGATGTGCTGGGGCGCATGGAAGTGTGGCTGGCGCACCAGGGGCGCACCGGGCTGACACCGCAGGATCGGGTGATCTTATTGCCTCGTTTCCAAAGGCTGGCGCGGGATGCCGGAGCGGTGGCTGCGTTGAGCCGGGATTTCGTCGGCGAACTGGAGCGCGCATGAAGGAATCGACACGCAACGAGATCATCCGCCTGCACTATGGCGGTGCTTCGCAGCGCCGTATCGCAAAGCTCCTGGGAGTCGCCCGCAAGAGCGTGGCCCGCGTGCTGGTGGGGCACGAAAAGCACAGGGCAGAACCGGTGGAAGTGGAACGTCCCCGGCGGCCAAGTGTGCTGGACCCATTCGCCGATCACATTGCACAACTGCTGGAGCGCTATCCGAACATCACAGCGGTCCGCTTGCATGAGGAGTTGTGCCGGCGGGGTTTCCAAGGGCACTACACGATCGTGCGGGAGCGGTTGCGTGTGCTCCGGCCGCACGCGCCGAAACTGCCTGTACAGCGATTCGAAACCGGTCCAGGGGTGCAAGGCCAGATGGATTATTCGCCGTACGATATCTCTTTCACCGCCGAAGGCCGTCGCCGGGTACATGCCTTCAGCTACATTCTGGCTTACTCCCGCCGCCAGTACGTGCGGTTTGTGGAGAAGCAGGACTTTGCCACCACCATCCGGGAACACGTGCGGGCCTTCGAATACTTCGATGGTCTGTGCGCCACCTGTCTGTACGACAACATGAAAGTAGTGGTGACTGGTTATGATGGCGATCAGCCGATTTACAACACCCGGTTCCTGTCTTTCGCCACGCACTACGGTTATCAACCTTGGGCATGCCGCCCCCATCGGCCGCAGACGAAAGGTAAAATCGAACGGCCATTTGCCTACCTGGAATCCAACCTGCTCAACGGCCGCACCTTCACTTCGCTGGAGCACCTCAACGAGACCGCGGCACTCTGGCTTGCGGAAGTCGCCGACGTGCACTTACACCGGGAAACCAAGCGCCGCCCCATCGATCTGTACCAGGAAGAGAAACCGCACCTGCTACGTTTGCCGGCGCGAGCCTACGATACCGCCCAAGTCTTCTACCGCACGGTGAACCCGGAAGGTCATGTGGCGTACCTGCAGAACTCCTACTCCGTGCCATGGCAGCGCATTGGTGAACTGCTGCCGATACGCATCACGGAGAAGGAACTGATCGTCTACGGCCCCGAGGTGAAGGAGATCGCCCGTCATGAGCTGTACCCTTCCGGAATCAGCGGGGAGAAGCGCCGTCTTCCCGAGCATTCTCCCGGACGCGATCACCATCAGAAATACGAGTTGCTGAAACAGCGTTTCGCGGAGTTCGGAGCGGAGGGAGTCCTGTTCCTCGACGAACTGGTCCGCACCAGGCGCCGTGGTAAAGATGAAGCCGGGCGCGTGCTGGGCCTGCTTGCCATATACCACCGCGAGGATCTGGCGCGCGCACTCCAGCGCGCCGTCCGTTACCGCGCTTGCTCCTGGTCCGCGGTGGAGCGGATCCTGGCGGCGCAGGCACGCCCCCGATCCGGGTGGGAATCATTGCAGGCCGAGGCGCAGGACCAACTTGATGAGATCCTCCGGCAGTCTCCCGTAGCCACTCGCTCCCCGGCGGAGTATCAGGCACTGCTGGAAGAAACGGTGACCCACGATGAAAGCGACGAAGACGACGACCCCTCTGCGTGACCGGTGTTTGAGTCACTGCGCGACGCTGGGGATTCCGCTGGAAGGCGCATCGCTGGACGAGGTACTATCCAAGGCGGAGAAAGAGCATCTCTCTCATCTGCACTTCCTCGATCTGCTGCTGGGGACTCAGGCCGACGCGCGTCGCGAACGCGCTGTCGCGCGGCGGATCCGGGAAGCTCGCTTTGCGGACACCAAGACCTTGGAGGGGTTCGACTGGCGGTTCAATCCCAAAGCCTTCGACCGCGTGCAGATTGAGGAACTGGCCACCGGCGATTTCATCCGGCGCCGTAACAACCTGATCATGGTCGGCTGGAGCGGGATCGGAAAAAGCCACATCATTCAGGCCCTGGGACAGAGAGTTTGCGTCCAGGGCTACCGCGTTCTGTATCGCACGTCCGCCGAGTTACTCGCCGATCTGACGGCTTCCCTTGCCGACAAGACTCTTCCCGCGCGTCTGCGCTACTACACACGGCCGGACTGGTTAATAATCGACGAATTCGGGTTCGACCGCATCGAACGGACCGAGTGCGCGCAGGCGGCTCACTTGCTCTACAAGATCATCGCCGCACGCAGCCAGAAGCGCTCCACCGCGCTGGTGACCAACGTGGACTTCGACAAATGGGCCGAGTATCTGGTCGATGGCCCGCTGGCGATGGCGCTCCTCGACCGCCTCGTCGAAGGAGCGATCATCCTCAAAATCAAAGGCAAGACTTATCGCACCCCACTGGTCAAAAGCGAAGAAAACCCCACCTGAGAGGAAGCCATCAGCTTCCCCATTTCTGCGCCTACCGGCGGCCAGAGCGTAACCCCACACGTGGCTCCCTCTCAACCGCTGAACTGGTACCCCTTCTCGCCGCCACCGACACTGTCGAGAACAGCCCTTAGCACCAACGATGTTTTTGGTGGACGCCGATCTCCGTCCAGTTGGTCGGCTATCCAGAAGTTGGGCCAGATTAGTACCGACAAGTCGGCATGTAAGTGGTTTGCGTTTCGCCTCCGTCTCGCGCCGACTACTCGGCGTCCCAAGGATTGATGATTGCCAATTCGCAATCCTCGAAATCGCTTGTATTCCTAGTGGCTATCGACGCAGTTCGTGAACGGCATACCGAGGCGATGACAGCGTCGAACTGGGAGATCGGACGGCCGCGACGCTCGCGGCCAGCGACGATCTTTGGATACACGAGCGCGGACTCCACATCGAACGGAAGAATACGCCCGGCAAACTCCTCCGCAAACAGGCGTTCCACCGCGGCGTATAGCCGGTTGCGTCTCTTGCCCGCCGGGAGCATCTCCACTCCGTACAGGATTTCCGCCTGCGTGATAGCGGTAGTAAACACCACATCCGGGTCCTGCTCCGAGAGCCAGCGCAGCACCCCCCTGTCCGGCGACGGCTTCAGAGCCTCCGACAGGACGTTCGTATCCAGAACAACCATCATCTGAACGCTGGCGGAAGTCGAACCGGCTGCCGCGGCGGTAACGTAAGTTCTACGCCGCCGAGCGGCTCGACGTGCCTGCGAATTGCCTGCGCCAAATTCTGCCCTCGTCGCCCCTCGGACACCAATGCATCTCTTAGAATTTCACGCACCTCTTGTTCCATCGAGTTTCCATGACGAGCAGCACGAACCCTCAGTCTAGTCTTCACGGCTTCGTCGAGATTGCGAATGGTGATACTCGCCATAGATCAATGATAGCATTGCAATCATTTCGTATCGCGCCATCGAATCAGGAACGATAAGCCGGCCAGCATCAGCCGAATGTGACGCGCTACGCCTCCAATCCGATACGATCGTTGACCGCGTTCCGGAGCCGCTGCTTGCAGCCAATGTACCGCTCCGTGGTCTGAACGCTTTCGTGGCCGAGAAGGTACTGGATCTGTTCGATCTCGCCGCCGGCGTCGTGGCAGAGTCGTGCGCACGTGCGCCGGAGATCATGGGGAGCGACACCCGGCAGACCACATTGGGAACAGGCCGTCGTCAGCACTGACCAGATCACTTTCGGGCTGAACCCGTGCGTCGCGACTCGGCTGGCCTTGTTGATTGCCCGAAACATCGGTCCGGCAGTCACGGTCGCCGCCGCCAACCACGCCTGAATGGCCGACCCGACCCAACCCGGCACTGGAACGGTTCTGACGTGACCACCCTTTCCGATCAGATCAGCGAAGACCCAGCGCTCTTCTCGGCGCTGCAGGTCCTCAACCTTGGCGCTCGAAAGTTCGGCACGACGAAGTCCACAGCCCAGCAGTACCGCTACCATCGCATAGTCTCGTTTCCCGCGGAGCGTCTTGCGGTCGAAAGTACGGAGCAGGGACTGCCCCTGTTGGATGGTGAGCCAGTTGCCAAGTCGAACTCCATGCTTCCTGACCCCTTTGACCCGACGGATGCCGGCCGCAAGGTCAGGACTGAGGAGGCCGGCGTCGGACGCCTCGTACGCGAGTCGGCGGACCGCTGCTAATCGGAGGTTGATTGTGGAGGCGGCATAGTGTGCCTGCTCCAGGAAGATCCGGTATCGGGTCACAACAGTTTTGTTGAACGCGAGCCGCGGCTCGGAACATTACCAGTCGGTGAACTCCCGGCTGGCATGGTCGTACGACCGTCGAGAACTCGGAGACGTCAGGCTGTTGAGGACTGCAGCTTTCGATTGTTCCAAGTCCGGCAATCGGAGTATGGTTTTTACCGATGCGACATTTTGATCGAATCACCTGGAATCCGGTCGTGGGGGATCGATTCCATAGTGGGGTCCGGATCTGGCTCTCCGGTGACCCCGTCGACCACGTTGCGGGGCGGCATGGCGGAGATCGTGAGCCTTGGGGACGCCTGGATGAAACCTGCCGGCTTTGATGCACCACTGGATTGCCCTGGCCCCCTGTCCCCACACAGCACAATCGTTCACTGAGTAGCAGCGCCGGAGGATGCCTGGGAATCCGTTATGCTAGAGTGATTCGCATGCCGGAGGGGCACAGCAAGACCACTATCATCAGCATGGCTGTGCTCGCTTCTGCGGCGGCAACGCTGCTGCATGAGGGGGTTGGCCACGGCGTGATCGCTTGGTTGAGGGGCACTATTCCGACGGAGCTTACCAGCAACCACCTCTCGAGCATGCGCCCCGACCGCTGGGTCGAAGCCGGTGGAACGCTCGTCAACCTTGCTGCCGGTGCTATTTTTCTGTGGGTTTCTCGGGTTAGCGGAAATCGTGCGAATCTCCGTTACTTTTTCTGGATTTTGGCCGCGTTGAACCTTTTGCCGGGGGCGGGTTACTTTCTTTTCTCAGGAATTTTCGGGTTCGGCGACTGGCAAGAGGTAATCCGGGGGTTACCGCATCAAGTACTGTTGCGCATTATCATGACGCTTTTTGGCGCCGCGCTGTATGTGTCCATGGTGCGCCTGCTCGCGGTGGCGGTGAGTCCCTTTTGCTCACGTCGATCGACTTACAACACCGTAGGGAGATTACCGTACTATGCAGCGTGCCTCTTCAGTTGCGCCGCGGGCATCTTTGACCCGCTTGGTGTGAAACTCTTACTGGTGTCGACGGTTCCTGCGGCTTTCGGCGGGTCCTCCGGCCTGATGTGGGCGGACAGTTTACTTCCAACTCAGCAGACAGAACGCGCACTGCTGGTGAGCGGAGCGCCGACATGGTGGATCGCCGCTGGGGTGCTGGGCCTTTCCTACATCGTTGTCCTCGGAAGCGGCATACAGTTCGCGCACTAGATGTTGCGGACGTTTTCGAACCAGTCAGTGCCCTGCTGAGGCCCGCGGGGGAACCCAAGCGGAAATTACGAAGCAAGACGCAAGGCTCGCTGGATCTCTGCGGGCAGAGTGAGTTTTTCGAAGAGTCGAGCCGGATAGGCGTAGTCCTCACTGGATTCGTCAATTACGCGAATGAGATCGTTTGCCTCCGCATCCGGATCATTCAGAAACGGATACAGTTTTCGGATCTCTAACGATGCAGAATAGCCAATGTTCCGTAAGCCTGCGGCAAATCCCAGAGTCTTCGGCCGACGAGATGGCATGGTGCTAGTCCAAGAAACGCTTGATTTTGAACTCCTTCTTGCCGATGCCGGACGCTTCGTACCAGTGGAGGTCCGCGCTCCGTATCGTACCATTTGGCAATTTCAGGTCAGCAACCCCTTTGCGCTTTCGTTATCGGCCTTTCCCGTACAGCTTTCGAAGCCGCGGAAGTTCCCGGATTCTACTGCCAGCGGCGAACGTTTCGACATGTCCCCACGGATCTCAAAAAACACTGACCGAGATTGTACCAGTGGTGTAGTGCCGTGGCCGGCGCACCCTGGGGCGTTTCTCGTTCTGATCGCTCGGGCTTGGCCGAAAGCCGCCGAGATGTATGGGAATAGAACCTATGCGACGGTTTGATCGAATCACCTGGAACCCGGCCCGGATGAACGGCCAGCCGTGCGTTCGCGGGATGAGGCTGACGGTTCGCCGGGTCGTCGAAGCGGTTGCGCTCTACCCAAACCGGGATGAGCTCTTTCGCAATTATCCCGAGTTAGACCCCGAAGACGTTCAACAGGCACTAGCAGGCTGCGGAAAAAGTAAGTGCGCTCTTGGCGTATAAAACAATACACAGTACAATTGTTTTATGCGTGGCTCCGATACCCAGCAGTCGGCGATGTTCAGTTATGTGTCGCCGGAGGATCGCGTCCCGGCCGATCACCCCTTGCGGGCCATCCGCCAGATCACCGACCGCATCCTGTTGCAGATGTCCGCGTTGTTCGGCAAGATGTATTCGACTTTCGGTCGGCCTTCGATTGCACCCGAGAAACTGCTGCGGGCGTTGCTGTTGCAGGTGTTGTACTCGGTCCGCAGCGAACGGATGCTGATGGAGCAATTGAACTACAACTTGCTGTTCCGTTGGTGCGTGGGATTGAACCTGGATGATGCGGTATGGGATGTCACGGTGTTCACCAAGAACCGGGAGCGGTTGATCGAGGCGGAGGTGGCCAAGGAGTTCTTCCATCAGGTGGTGGCCCAAGCGCGGGAACTGGACCTGATGTCGGACGAGCACTTTACGGTGGATGGCACACTGCTGGAAGCCAGCGCCAGTCTGAAAAGCTTCAAGAAGGTAGATGGAGGCGAAGAGACGCCGCCGGACGATCCCGGCAACCCGACCGTGAACTTCCACGGGGAGAAGCGGAGCAACCAGACCCACCAATCGACGACGGATCCGGATGCGCGACTGGCCCGCAAGGGCGGGGGCAAAGAGGCGAAGTTGAGCTACAGCGGCCACGTGTTGATGGAGAACCGCAACGGACTGGTGGCCGATGTGGAAGTGCTGCAGGCCACGGGTACAGCCGAGCGGGATGCGGCGTTGGTGATGATGGAAACGATTCCAGGCAATCATCCGGTGACGGTGGGCGCCGACAAGGCCTATGACACGAAGGACTTCGTGGCCGAGGCGCGGAGTCTGAAGGTAACGCCGCACGTGGCGCAAAACAACAAGCGCCGCAAGAGCGCGATTGATGGGCGGACCACCCGGCACGCCGGGTATGGGGTAAGCCAGCGGAAGCGTAAGCGGGTGGAAGAGATCTTCGGCTGGATGAAGACGATCGGTGGGATGCGGAAACTGAGGCACCGCGGACTGAAGTTGGTGCAGTGGGGATTCACGCTGGCAGCGGCCGCCTATAACTTGGTACGCATCCGGAATCTGTCGCCGGTCTTTGCCGGAGGGACTGTATGAGGAGTAGTGTGTCTCCACGCCGGAAGGCGGAGCTGAGGGCCACTAAAACTCATAAAATCAGCCGTTTTAGGCACGCCCACGCACATGTGGGTCTGTGTGTGCTGTCGCTTATTTACTAACCGGACCAATTGCAAGTAAGTGGGATCATTCGCGCGACTTACTTTTTCCGCAGCCTGCTAGTGTTCGCGGCGGCGAACCTTGAGGATGGCGCCGCCGAAACGGACGCGGCGTAGTGCCCGAATGTCTCTGATACTTATGCCGGCGAGGTCGGAATGCCGGCTGTCGACGACGAGCAACTTCTTGGACTCGCACTCGGGAAGAACGCCGTCGTCGTGACGCTTGACGCAGACTTTCACCCATTTTCGCAGCTTCTGGAGCATTGGGTCCGTCCGTTATTCGCATTCGATCCAGGGTTGCGGGTGATGGAAATCGCGGAGTGTGTTCGCCTCGCCTGCACCCGGCGTGAACGTGAACTCATGACCGGGTCACTGGTGACGGGTAAAATCACAGAAGACGGCTTGTCACAGGCTCACGATCGGTCGTTCCGGATGGAGCCTGGATCCTGGCGCGTTTACCAGGAGTAATCTCCCGGTACTGGACTTTCGGCCCGATTCCCGCACGGCGTTGCCACAACCGGAGGTTCAGTTTCCCTTGGCTTCAGCCGCATAGCCAGATTCGATCTGAATCAGGGACCAATGTCGGACGAGCGCGAGCGCGACATCCCGGGTCCGGCAGTGGACCGGACACGATGAAATGGTTGTCGTCATGCACCAGAATTCCGACCATAGCGGCCTCAAGGCTCCAGCCGCTGATCGGGAACCGGATAACCGATCGCGAAATGGTACACGACCTGTCCCTGCCCGGATGCGAGGGTGAGATAGTCGTGCACTTCGTCGTCGTAGAACGCGCCGATGCCAGTTGCCCCAAGTCCGAACGCCTCCGCCGCGAGATAGAGCCTATGGCCAATAGCGCCTGCCTCGAGATGCACGTAGCGATAACCGCGATCTCCATTGGCTCGCACGGCGCGCTCGATGTTGCCGATCATCGAGAACGACACGCATGCGTTGCCGGCCAGATCCTGCCCGAGACTCAGGCCGGCGGCCGCTACGCGCTGGTCGCCTTTCCTGATCTGCTCCAGCCCGGCACGGCCCTGCCCGAACCTGTACACGCCGGGCTTCAGACCGTCGACCCGATGAACGTACAAATACAGTTGGATAAAGGGTGCACCCGCAAAATCGGCAGCAAACGGCGCGGTTGCCGCCGCAAGGATGGTCGAGAGCTGCGCAAAGGACATAGATTGCGCTCCACCCTTAAAGTCGAGCGCCGAACGTCGCATCCGGGCAACCTCCCCAAACCCGCGCGCCGACGAAGCCCGGAGAGGCAGCATGGTCTCGCCGGAGCCAGTGGACTCCGGCGGGGCGGAGATGCCGCCGCACTCTTTCCCGAGTTTCGTGGCGCTGTGAATCGCGTCAATTCGCGGGTAAGCCACACCTTCTCTCGAGATTCGATTCGGGTGTCCGCCGTACCAAACGGTCTCGGCTGCGCACGTCGCCCGCACTGGAATAGGCCGCCCTCGCAACTCGACGACGAGCATCGGCCACTCGTCTTCGTGCAGGCGACAGGATTGTGCAACTTCATCATCCGGGAAGCGACCGCGGGCGAAGCTGTCGCACCCAATTGCCCGCGCGGCGACCGCGAGCGCCTGCCAGGCGTGTCCGATATCGTGCAAGCAATACCGATATGCCCGGTCACCGTACTTCCACGCCTCGCGCCCCGCGATGCTGGTCAAGACAAATACTACGGGCGCAGAGCGATCTGCCCACCTCATCTCGAGATAGCCCACAGCACGCTGCTCGGCCATATGGGCGGAGGGCCGGTAATGATACAGCCCATCGGGCCACTCCTTCAGGCCGCGCGTAATGAAGTGGAACTCGGTGGGGTGCAGGTTCCCGGAAGATGGATTGACGCGCAGGGCATATCGCTCTCCGGTGGATGGAATGCGCTTGGACGCGCTAATAGCAGCGGAATAGAAGAGCATTTGCGAAAGCAACGTAGGGCCGTCAGCCGCAGTTGTGGAGCCGAAAACGCCGTGAAGGACCTCGAGCACAGGTATCTCAGGGACGGGTGGATCCGCCGGGAGGTCGAGCACGGGCACGCCCTCGTAGTGACGAAACGGATTGGGCATGTTGGCCCAATCGAGAAAATGCCGCGTTTCTCTCAAGGAGGAGACGCTATGTTTCGTAGATTCGTGATATTCGCGCCACGTCATCGCCAATAGATGGACGTCACCGACAACCGACGCAGACGGGGAATTGCTGCCCGATCTTAGCACGGAAGGCGGCGCACCTTGGCGCCGGACCTGGGTTGCCGTGATGGTCGCGACTGCCTTCCGCCGTCGCGCCAATTCGCATTCCAAGACGGGAAAATTCGCGCGACCCGGAGAAAGATCGGATTACGACCGGGAAGTCGGCCAGTGCCATACCAACTTCTCGATGCGACGTCATCGGCGCCCGAACATCCGACGACGGACTTCTGGTAGGCCCGCGCCCGGTAGCACAAGTGTTCGCTAGACGGTCAAGCCGCCGGGCCGGGTCGTGATTGCCGCGACAGGGCGAGCTGGACCGCATCGCGGTGAATACCAGCCAGCATCCCGGGGAACACAAGCCGATGAAACGGGAGTACGGCATACCAGTAGGCCAAACCCAGCAGACCGCGGGGCTGGAACAGCGCAGTCTGGCTCAGAACGCATTGCCCGGGTGCAGGCGACTCAATTCTGAACTCGAGCAAAGCCTCGCCTGGCAGTCGCATCTCAGCTCGTAACGCGAGGCGACGATCCCGCTCGTAGCCGACGACCCGCCAGAAGTCCAGCGCCTCGCCGTAGCCGAGCATCTCCGGATCGCGGCGCCCACGGCGCAGTCCAGGACCTCCCGCCAGTCGATCCAGCCAGCCGCGGATAATCCAGAGTAGACTGGCCGCGTGCCAGCCACGCTGGCCGCCTAAGCGGCAGACTGCGCGGAACACAGCTTCGGGTGGCGCCTCGATGGCAATCTCGCGGGTATCGCTGAAGACTGTCCCGCCGGACCAATCGGGATCGCCGGGCATCGGGCCAGCCATCGACCAGTTCGTCTCCACCTGGCCTGCCGTCACCTGACTGAGCGCGGCTCGGATCGCCTCCCGAACGGTCAACAGGTTCTGCGGAAGCAGACGCGTGATCCGGTCATCGCGGCATACCACCGGGTTCTTCAATCCTTCGGCGAGCGGTCTTGCAATCTTGTGGCTCAATGGCGTCACAAGATGAATCCAATAAGAACTCAAACGCGGGCTCAGCACCGGAACCGGCACGATCCAACGTCGTGGAAGCCCGAGTTCTTCCGCCATCAGGCGGATGATGTCGCTGTAGCACAATATCTCCGGCCCCCCGATGTCAAAAACGCTCCCCGCCGTTTCCCGCATCGACAGCACTCCGACCAGGTATGCAAGCACGTTTTGAACTGCGATTGGCTGACATGGAGTGCTCACCCACTTCGGAGTGATCATGACCGGCAGCCGGTGGACGAGATATCGCAGGATCTCGAAGGACGCCGAGCCGGAACCAATGATCATGGCGGCGCGCAGCACTGTCACCGGTACCCCTGAGGATGCGAGCGCCCCTTCCACCTCGCGCCGCGACGATAGATGTTCGCTCAGATGCGGCCCCGTTTCACCCAGGCCGCCGAGATAGACGATCCGCCCGACCCCGGATTCGTGAGCCGCTTTTCCGAAGTTCAGAGCCAGTTGCTGGTCACGCCGTGCGTATTCACCTCCGGCCGACATCATCGAGTGGACCAGATAAAATGCCGCGTCGCACCCTTCCAACTCGAGGGTCAAAGACGCCGCATCAGTGAGATCGGCTCTCCTGATCTCCACGCGGGGGTTTGCAGTCCAAGTGCGGCCGTCCAACTTCGCTGGAGAGCGCACGAGGCAGCGCACCGCGTAGCTGGCATCGAGCAACTGTGGCGCGAGCCTCCCACCGATGTAGCCGGTAGCGCCGGCGATAGCGATCCGTTGCAGTTCGAAACGTCCTGGGCAAAGCCCTACTTCAGTTTAAGGCACCCGCCTTGTCGTACCGGCCTCCGTGCGGATGACCCGGGCCGGTGCGGTGACCACGGAGACGATCCTGAGGCGTCTAACCGTGCCGTCGCCAATTTGCCCACGGGCCCGCAGGCGTTGAACGTCGACTTTCTTATTAACTCCTACGTATTCGGTACCATCCGCCTTCAGTTCGAAGGCCGCCATTGGACCCGGGAGTCATTCGGAGCGTGTGCTCACCACGCAAATGTGTCGCTTGAATTCCCTGGAACTGTCGGCAAGGCCCCAGGTATTGAAGAATTCATCTGACGCGCTATCGTAAATGACCAACTCGGATTCTCGCGCACCTGAGTCCTGCTGACGAAGTATCGAACCAATTCTGGTCAGCCCCAAGTCAGCCTCGCACCACGCCTCGACCTGCGCCGTTAACGATGACTGTACGTCATACGCGTCGAAATCCCGGTAAATCTTTCCGCAGGTATCCGTTGGCAATCTTGGCATTCGCCTATCCTTGAGCAAAAGACGACGACGGCCGAGCGCGTACCCAAGTTCCAGCGAGATATTTGGGTTGAAGTCGCTCCTGTCAATTTCTTCGAACACAGCAATCCCTTATCGGGAGTGCTTCATGTAATGGCACAGATTCTCCCAAGGATCGTCTGAGATGGCTCTATCCTTCGCAAGGCGGGCATTCAACCCGTAAGTCCCGAGAGTGCGTCGAATCGACGCTTCGATTACCGCGAACTGTGGCGCACCCGTATACCGCATCATCACGAAAACGTTGCGGTCAGCCGTCGATTGGAGCTCTTCGATGAATCGTTCCGGGCCAGTCATCGCCTGCTCGATGCTAACAGGTCGAACGGGGTAGTACCAGTGACCTGCCGACACACTGCTTTTGATGCGAGGATAGCCGCGGATAGCGGCGATTTGTAACCCGACGCCACCGATTCTGGATGTTTCGTCGAAATCTGAAACTCGCCCGAATTACCGTTCTGGGGAATTGCTACGGTGGAGTTGGCATCGCAACGGCAGACCTGCGCACTTCGGCGGTTTAGGCGTTTATCCGGCCAACTGCCAAGGCGGATATGTCTATGCTGCACGACTACACGTGATGCGCGCGGGTTGCTGACACTCCACCTCCGGTGCCCGGCTTGGACATCAACTATGCTGAAGCAATGCTGATAGTATCCCTGCTGCCTGAGGCGATACGTGAGCGCCGTCGGGATTGGCGCGTGACCTTCGGCTTTTGTAGCGTACTGGGAAGCGCATTGGCCGTCGCGGTGGTCTGTTTTTCGTTAGCCTGGCCGCTTTTATGGGAGCCGCTGCCATTCCCAAATGCGAGTCGTATATGGGCGGTCCGGTCCAACGTTAAAGGTGTGCCAAGAGGATTGTCCTGGGGCGATGCGGACGATCTGCGAGAGCGCGTGCCGTCGATCGAAAAAATCGCAATCTACTCGGCCCGCACTTGGGGGGTGCAGACAGAGCGGAAGGGTCACGTAGAAGTGCTCCTCTCGGCCATGACGACAGGCGAATTCTTCCAGGTGCTGGGGGTGAACCCCGAGTTGGGTGGCCCGATGACCCGAGCCCACGATGTTGCTGGAGCACAGAGTGATGCGTGGCTCGCGAACGCGGCGGCGGCGCGACTGTTCGGCCAAGCGGAGGCGTCACTGAATCGTACGCTCTGGATCAATGCCGTACCGTACCGCGTGGCGGGTGTGCTGCCCGCTTCGTTTAACTTCCCGATGACGCGAGGCTCGCCCGACCTAATCATTCCGCTTTCGCGCACGGATTATTGCTGCTCTCGCGGCGGGGGCGCTCAGCAGGCTATAGCGCTGCTGCGATCTTCGCCACACTTGAACGCGGAATTGCAGCTCACCTCTAACACCCTGGCTCGCGACTTTCCCGTCTCGAATGCAGATCTGAAGTTCGTATCCGTTGGCCTGCGCGAATATCTGTTCGGCCCGCGCATGCCGGCGTTGCGATGGATACTGGCGGGCGCCTTCTGTTTGTTGATCGTGGCCGCGGCGAACGGTTCAGGAATCTGGATGGCGAGATGGCTGAAGACGCGGCGCGATATGGCGGTTCGTCTGTCGCTCGGCGCTTCCACCGCTCGGCTCGCGGGAGTAAGCGCGATCAGTGGCACCCTCGTGGGCATCGGTGCCGGCGTTGCCGGAGTGGTGTTGGCGGAGGCGCTGCTGCGAATCATGCAAGCGGCGCCATTCTTGCGAGACCGCCTGGACGCCTTCGCGGTCTGGCGTCCCGTCGCGCTGGCGCCCGGCGCAATACTTTGGGCGCTGATATCTGGAGCGTGCGTGGGGTTGTTCGCTTCGATGTTACCGCAGTATGCCGTCATGCGACGATTGCGGCATGAGGGCACGCGCGCGGGAATGTCGGCTCATCCGGCTACGCGGCGAGTCCGGTTAGCGTTGACAACGGTACAGCTTACGGCTACGGCGGTCCTTTGTTGGACTGCAATCGCCATCGGCGAGAATGTTCACTCGCTGCTGACGGCGCCGCGCGGATTCGAGACGGACAGCACTCTTATTGCGGGCATTGGAATTCCGGAGGGGCGCTACGACACCGACGAGAAGATGATCGCGTTTCACGCCGCCGCTATCGCCGAATTGCGCACCGTACCCGGCGTGACCGAGGTCGCCGGTGGTGTTAACGTGCCGCGGGGGAACGCGCGGACGCGATTCCTGCGCGACGGACAAACGCTTGAGCGCGACCGGCAGCCGACAGCGCGGATTGGGATTATCAGCCCGGAACTGCTCCCGATGCTCGGAATCGCACTGCGACGCGGACGCGGGTTCACTAGCTACTTTCCGGCGCAAAATTCAGCGGTTAAGTCCTTTCGATCGAGCGGCTGAGGCGACAGGTTTCTGCAAGGTCGTACAAAGTGCCGTCCTAAAACATTTTTGCCAGTCCATGTGTTTTTCTTCTTGACGGCCAAAACAGACAAGCGTATCTTAATAGTAAGTTATGCGTAAGCAGCAACAGCGGCTCATTGAGCGACTCCTTCGCGCTGCGGAAACCATGGTCCAAGGTGGCCTGTCGGAGACCTCTCGCCGTTGCGGCAATCCCGGTTGTATCTGTTATCGCGATCCCGAACGCTTGCATGGACCGCACCTTTACATCACGTACCGGGAGGACGGCAAGAGCCGCTCTTTATACGTCCCGCCAGAGCATGCCAAGACCGCTCGTCGAGCTCAACGAGCCTTTGCGGCCTTTTGGGAGATTGGCTGTTCTCTCGCCAAGTTGAACCGCGACCGCTTACGCAAACAGTGGCAGCAGGAGAAACAATCGCGCACGCCGGTCGGCGCGAGGAGGACTCCCCGTGATTGAGGCGCGCCGGCAGCAACTCCACTTCGGCGACGGCCTCATTGCGGAAGAGGTAAGTGATCTGCGCGAAGAGTGGATGAAACATGCCGACCAGGTGCTGGAAGACGAGCAACTGGTGGCAACCGTGTATGAGGCTCTGGCGAAACGTCATCCCAAGAGCCGCACGCGCGGACGCCATGGCACACCGGCGGAAATCGTGATGCGGCTCCTGCTGCTGAAGCATATCCGCAACTGGAGCTATGAGGTGTTGGAGCGTGAGGTCCGGGCCAACTTGGTGTATCGCGATTTCACGCGCGTGGGAGCGGCGAAGGCGCCCGATTGCAAAACCATGGGCCGCTGGGGACTGGCGCTGGGGCCCGAGACGGTTGAGAAGATTCATGCACGCGTGGTGGAGATTGCCCAACAAAATCAGGTTGTGAAGGGGCGCAAAATGCGCCTGGATACGACGGTAGTGGAGACGAATATCCACTATCCGACCGACAGCAATTTGCTGGGTGACGGGGTACGTGTTCTGATCCGCGCGATGAAGCGGATCGCAGAGATCGCCGGGCAGCAGGGAGCCAAGCTCCGCGATCGGAGCCGGAGCGTGAAGCTCCGCGTGCTGGAGATTGGACGCATAGCGCGCACCAGAGGTGGACCGAACCGGGAGCGTTTGCAGCAGGGATATGAGAAACTCCTGTCCACGGTAGGCCGCGTGGTCGGCCAGGCCAAACGGTTTTCCGGCGAGATAGTTGAAGGGGTGAAACGATGCGCGGACGTGATGCAGCAGGCCGCTTTGGAAGGACTGCGAAAAGAACTGGATACGTTTGTGCCGAGGGTGCAGCAGGTGATGCGGCAAGCCAAACAGCGGATCTTCGACGATAATATGCACGTAGCCGAAAAACTGGTGAGTATCTTCGAGCCCACTACCGAAATCATTCGCAAAGGCAAGGCGAGCAAGCCTACCGAGTTTGGCAAGCTGGTCAAAATCCAGGAAAGCGAAAATCAGATCATCACCGACTATGCCGTCTATGAAAAGCGGCCCAGTGACTCAGAGCTGGTGATCCCGGCCCTCCAGGCGCATGAGAAACAGTTGGGCTGCGTTCCCCGGCTGGTGGCGGGCGATGCCGCATTCTACTCAGCCAGCAATGAAGCCGCTGCACACGACAAGGGCGTGAAGCGGGTGTGCATCCCGAATCGGTCCACCAAAAGCACCGAGCGGAAGCGCGAGCAAAAGAAGCGCTGGTTCAAACAAGGCCAGAAATGGCGGACCGGCTGCGAGGGCCGCATCAGCGTGTTGAAGCGGCGACACGGCCTTCGACGTTGTATTTACCGCGGCGATGCCGGTATGAAGAGGTGGGTCGGACTGGGCGTGATCGCGGACAATCTCTACCACCTCGGAACGGTGTTAGCCGAACGCAAAAAACCGACTTTTTGAAGTGGACCAAAATCAATTACTTGACTGCCCGGCGGGACGACCGTCGGGCAATTTGCTATTTCTGACACCGTGCGCCGGTGCTCGGTTCATATCAAAAAACGAATTTTGCGCCGGAAAGTAGCTACGACCGATGGATTGCGCCACGAGTGGCGCTCGTAAACGAGGCGTTTGTTCGCACCCACCTGGCGGATGCGAAGGACCCATTACGAGAAGGACTTCGTTTGAGCTTCTACAACGGCTTTGCGATGAAGCCTTATACGCGATTTCAGATCGTCGGGATCGTTGCAGACACCCGCAACGACGCCCTGCTCGTCGACACGCAGCCGCAGGTCCTGATTCCGGCATCGCAGATTGCGATGGAGGGGTTCTTCTACTACGTCAAAACAGCGCGTCCGGCAGCGTCTGTACAGCCCGAACTTCGTCACGCCATCTGGCGTGTCGATCCAGGAATACAACGAGTGACGTTCCGTCCGCTTGACGCGTATGTCGACCAAGGGCTTGCCGATCGCCGCGCTCTGACCGCATTCGGTTTACTGGTGCTGCTGATCGCGGCGACGATCGTGGCGGCCGGGCTGTACGCGAGCCTCTCCGCGTCGCTCTCGGAATCCACGCGGGAGTTGGCTATTCGCGCGGCTCTAGGGGCGACCCCCGTGCGCCTCGCCGTCGAGTCGTTGCGATGGGCGTTCCTGGCGGCGGGACTGGCTGGCGGGATAACTGCCCTTACGGTGCCGCTGATCGCATCGCGCGTACAACTTGAAAAGGCAGTCTTGCGGCCCACCCCGATGAGCGTAGGGTTATGCCTGCTCACAATGGGCATAGTAACAGCGGCAGCCGCGTGCCGGCCAGTTCGGCAAGCAGCATCCGCTGCACCAGTGGACGCGCTGCGTACTCAGTGAATCTCGGCCTGTGTGATCGTGGGAGGGCCGCGTGGGGAGGGTAGGTCCTCGCTGACGGCGTATCGTTTACAAATCCAAGTTGACGGTTTGTCATCTATACACACCGCAGTGCCTGTCTGGATCACTCCCGGAAGTCGGCTTGGCTCCGGCAATCGCACAAATCACTTGGAGGTGTCACCCCGAGGGTCGGAAGTGCTCACCGTCTGGCTCAGACAGAGCCGCAAATCGTCGACCTAACGAATCCTTGGCCTCTTCCCAGCGCCTGAACTGCCATAAGATTCTTGAACGGAACTTCGCCTGCCGCCGAAAGAGAGCATGCCACTCATGACATCGGGATCGCTCACAATTACGGGTTCTTCCATCGCCGTCCTTCTATTTGTGCCGTCCCCAGAATTGCATGAGGATTCTGCTGGATGAATGCCTGCCAATCGATTTCCGGCGCCGTTTTCCCAGACACGACGCCCATTCCGCTGAGTAGGCGGGCTTGAAAGGAAAGAAGAAAGGCGACTTGCCGCACACTGCCGAGGTTGCAGGCTACGGCCTGCTGCTGACGGTCGATCAAGGAATACCTCACCAGCAATCCTCGGCTGACCGAAAGGTATCAGTGATTCTGCTCCGGTCCCCGATCAATCAAATCGAAGACCTGGCGCTCCTGGCGGGTCCTATTTTGCAGGCGCTGAAACCATCCAGCCTGGTCAGATTCTCGTGATCTCATCTTCCGCTGACAGACTGGCCCGAAGTTCCGCTCTGGGAGATCACGCCTCTAAGACAACGTCAACGGAACCTGCGGTCTGACTTGTCATTCTTATTCCCATAATCAAACCGATCTTTGAAGTATCACGCCGAATTTGGATCGCGCGGGATTCCCCGAGCGATCGAACTGCACCAGGGACTATTCGATGAAGTTCACCGGAATCTGCTCGAACGAGCGAAAGCTGATAACACCAGGTACAGGCGCGCCGGTCGTGCGCGGAACCAGAAAGACAGACTCCGGCCCGGGTTGACGATCGGCAAAAATGGCGAGACTCGGCGATCTGCCAAACCCGTTATAGGTGAGAAACGGGTTCAACAACTCCGCGGGAATGACGACTCTGCCATCACTGGCCAGCGCATGGCACTGCACACCATAGGTCGATAGGGTCAAACCGTCCCGCCGGCTTCCGGCAACGGTCATGGTCACGATATCGTTCTGCGTGAAGGAAGCGGGGTTCCACTGCACAACCGCGTCGTGCCTGCGTTCGATTCGCTTCAGGTCGTCGGAATTCGTGATGCGAATTGCGCCGGGCACGCCGAATTTAGCCTCGAACGGCTGCACCTGATCGCTACCCGGACTGGTAAGGGTCCATTCACCCGGGTCGAAGATCGAGGGCGGTGCGTCATCGGGGGACGCAACAGGCGCCGACGCCTCGAGATTCGCTCGGTACCGCACGCCGAGTGTGTCGGGCGCGAGAGCGACCTTGTGCGACGGGTTTTTAAGAGTGAGTTCCGGTCCGGCGTTGAGCCAATTCCGCACTGCCAGAAACCGTGCTCCCGTGATCCCCGTTTCGGTGCACCCGGTGATGGCACTCCTTGCAAAGGCGACGGGCGTGAGTACAGCCAACCCGGACGCGTCATAGGCATTCAACGAGACTTCGGCCGTGTCGATCCGTTGGTAGGTATCCGCGGTCGGGGTTGTGGAAGCGATGGCTGTACTGAGATCGAGACGCCCGACGAAAGCCGATCCGCCCGCATCGACGGCCGCGAGATCGTCCCTGCTCATCGGAAATGGCAACATGCAGAAGTCCGCTTGGGGTTCGATGGCGATCGTCGCCACATTGCTCATCCGGCCGCCTGCGCGAACCTGTAGTGCGACATAGCAGGAGCGCGGCAACTCCGGCGCATCGGGAATGCGGACGTTGATCTGGTCCACTCCGGGAAGGCCCGGAGCCGGCCCGGCGTATAGAACCTCCGTTGACTGCAAACCTCCAAAAAACACTTCCGCCTCACCGGCGTTGCCCAGACCCGTGCCCCAAATTGTCAACAATTGTCCCGGACGTGCCGGCCCGGCCAGGTGATTCAATTCGGGCCCATTGTCACCGATGTTTCGCATGCGGTCCGGGAAGATGCCGAAATACGAATCCACGATCGTCACTTGCAATGGAAGCGAACTCACTTCACCCGATATCAGGCTGAGGTCCGCCGTACCCAAATGAAGATCGCTCGGGATCAGAATGAGGACACTGGCGGGCGACGGGCCGGGGCCAATCACCTTCACGTCGCGCCCCGCTATGGTGACGGAGGTGCTCGATGCGTCCAAAACAGGGATCGCTCCGCCACCCGATGTATTCAATTGCACGACCGCCAGCGAGCCGGGGGCGAGTCCGACGGTGCTTATACTCGCTGCATTGAACGCGCTGACGGGGTATTGGGCGAGCGCCGCCAGCGAACCGAGTGTTGCCAGCAACAGGACGCGGCGCATTGCGATTTCAACCGTGCCGGATCACCAGCACATCACCATCTTTGACGATGTACTCCTTGCCTTCGAGCCGCAACAATCCGCGGTCGCGCACGCCGGGGTAGCCGTCATAGTCCACCAGCGACTTCCAGTTCACTACCTCGGCGCGGATGAATTTCTTCTCGAAATCGCTGTGGATGGCTCCCGCCGCTTTCACGGCCGTGCTGTTCATCGGAATGGTCCAGGCGCGAACCTCGGTCTCTCCGGCGGTCAGGAACGACATCAAACCGAGCAGTGAGTATGTGGAGGAGATGATTCGCTCCAGCCCCGACTCCTTTAAGCCGTAGCTGGACATGTACTCGCTTGCTTCCTCTTCGGGAAGTTCTGCGAGTTCCGCTTCAATTTTTCCGCAGACCGCTGCAACCGCGGTCTGCGGCCGTCCCGCCAACGCGCCGGTGCGATATCTCTCCTGAATCTCGTGCAACCGCGGCGCGTCCTCCTCGCCGAGATTCAAAACGTAGAGCATTGGCTTTTGCGACAGGAACTGAAAACCGCGGATTCGTTTCTCGTCATCCGGCGCCAGTTCCAGGTTGCGCAGGGGCTTGTTATCCTCCAGCACTTTCTTACATTCAACGAGCAGATCTTGTTCCTGTTCGAGTTCCTGACTTTTGATCTTCTTGCGTTCCTTGTCGAGACGCTCCAGCCGTTTCTCGACCACGACGAGGTCGCTGAGGATCAACTCAATGTCGACATCCTCGAGATCGCGGATGGGGTCGACCGAGCCTTTCTCATGCGGCACCGTGTCACTCTCGAAAACGCGCAGAACCTGCGCGAGCGCATCCACTACGCGCAGGCTGGCGAGATAACTCGGGTCGCGCAGAGCCTCTTTCGAAATCGCCGGGAAATCGAGGTACTCGATCACAGCGTGGGTGATCTTGGGTGGACTAAAGATTTTCGCGAGTGCGTCGAGCCGCGCATCGGGCACCTTCGCCACACCGATGCGGGTCTCCATACTGCCGACGCGGGTAGCCTCATGCACGCCGGTCAGGATGGTAAACAAGGAGGTCTTGCCTGTCATGGGCAGGCCTATGATTGCTGTCTTCATGCGATTGCCAATACCAGTTTAGCGGCGCGGCAGGTCTAAACCGGTATCCTGAAGAATTCATCGATGAAGAGCGTTCAACTGATCACGGACGGAGCCTGCCTCGGCAATCCGGGGCCCGGCGGGTGGGCATGCATCCTGCGATACAAGAACCTGAACCGGGAGATGTGGGGTTCGGAGAAGCACACGACCAATAACCGTATGGAACTCACGGCCGCCGTGAGGGGGCTCGAGGCACTCAAAGAGCGCTGCGAGGTGGAAATCGTCACCGACTCCGAATACCTCAAGAACGGCATCACCACTTGGGTTCACAAATGGAAGCGGAACGGCTGGGTGACTTCGACGAAAAAGCCGGTGGTCAACAAGGATCTGTGGGAGGAACTCGACGCCCTGAACGCCCGGCACGTTACCCATTGGACCTGGACCAAGGGCCACGCGTCGCACGAGGATAACAACCGGTGCGATGAACTGGCGACCGGGGCCGCGCGGGAACAATCGAAAAGCGCCTGACGCCTTTCGGGAGTTACTTCGCCGGTGCTGCGAGCACTTCGCGGAAGTAGGCGATGGTTCGCCGCAGCCCGTCATCGAGACCGATGCGAGGTTCCCAGCCCAACACCTCTCTGGCTTTGGTGATGTCGGGTTGGCGCTGCTTGGGGTCGTCCTCGGGAAGTGGCTTGTGGATGATCGAAGCACTGCTGCCCGTCAGCGCACGAATGTGCTCCGCGAAGTCAATGATCCTCCACTCGATCGGGTTGCCCAGATTTACCGGATACCGCTCCTCTGAGAAGAACAACCGGTAGAGTCCATCAACCAGATCGCTGACGTAGCAGAAACTGCGCGTCTGGCTGCCGTCACCGAAAACAGTCATGGGCTGATCTCGCAGAGCCTGGTCGAGAAAGGCCGGGACAACGCGCCCATCGTTGAGCGCCATGCGCGGACCGTATGTATTAAAGATACGGGCTATTGTGGAACGCACGCCGTAAGTCCGGTGATAGGCCATGGTCAAGGCCTCGGCGTACCTCTTGCTTTCGTCGTAGCAGGAGCGCGGACCGACAGGATTCACGTTCCCCCAATACGTCTCGACCTGAGGGTGCACCATGGGATCGCCGTAGCATTCCGAGGTGGAGGTCAGCAGGAACGGCACGCCGACGGAGCGGGCGAGTTCGAGCATGTTTCGGGTACCCGCCGAACCGACATCGAGTGTCTCGATGGGGTGTGCGAGGTAGTCCGAAGGGCTCGCAAGCGAGGCGAGATGCAACACTCCGTTGATCTTTTCGTCAATCGGAAGGGGGTAACATACGTCGGCTTCGATGAGCCGAAAGTTTTTGGAATCAAGAAGATGCTGTACGTTACGGCGGGTTCCGGTGATCAGATTGTCGATGCCCAGAACGGAGTGCCCTTCTGTAAGAAACCGGTCACAAAGATGCGAGCCGATGAAGCCGGCGGCTCCCGAAATGACGACGTGCAACGATAAACCTCCCTTGAAATCCGTGTGTTGTGCTACAGAAAGCGTTGGATCGGACAACATCGCTGCCGGATATCGCAACACACAGCTAAGTTAAACATAACACAGCCACTTAACAGAATAAGGCGCAAGACGCGACAGATGCTGTTGTTTTTCACAACAGTTGAGCTACTGTTCGATCCCCGTAAGTATTTGAAAAATATGGCTCTCAGCTTTGGAGAGTGAACTGCCCTATATAGATACCGAAGGAAGGTAAACCGTTATGGCAGTCATCCTCGTACTCGCAACTTTCTTGATCTTCATTCTCGCTGATTTTGCTCTCACACGGAAGAAGAAGTCCACGATCACCCCGGCTGTAGAGCCGAAACCTACCATGGTACCGATGCTGAGTTCCGCTTCCATCGAAGGCGTCCTCGTTCCGGACCAGATGAGATATCATCCCGGCCACACTTGGCTGTTTGAAGAGCGGCCGAAACTCGCTCGCGTCGGTGCCGATGCCTTGGCGTTGCGCGTAATCGGTAAGGTGGACAAGGTCGAACTGCCGAAACCCGGCCGTTGGGTGCGTCAGGGTCAGAAGGCGTTCACGTTCTGTACTGGAACCGACAAAGTCGAACTCGTGTCCCCGGTAGAAGGCGAGGTCGTCGAGGTCAATCCGCTGATCGCGAAAGATCCTGGTCTGGCTGCAAAAGATCCTTACGGAAACGGCTGGCTCGTGAAAGTGAATGTTCCCGAACACGAGACCGTGGAACGGAACCTGCTGCCTCAGTCGCTGGTCCGCACCTGGATGAAGGAAGAGGTTCGCCGGGTCCGTGCGGCCCAACCGGAACTAGCCAAAGTCGCGGTAATGGGCGGCGGCACCACCGGCACTGCAAGTCATAATGGCAGTTGGCAGAAGCTGACCCACGAACTGTTTCTGGGCTGACGTTCAAAAAACTGTTGGGAAATTCCGCAATTAAGGTGTAGAATTCAGATAAAGAGATCTTTTTATGGCGAGAGCGATCCTCTACGACAGTACCTTGTGTGTCGGCTGCAGGGAATGCGAGTCGGCCTGCGCCAAGCGCTGGGGACTGCCGTACAACGAAAAAATCGCAGCGGAAGAACAGATTTCCGCGCATAAGCTGACGACGATACGGACTTTCGGCGAGCGTTACAGCCGGAAACTGTGCATGCACTGCGATGAGCCGACCTGTGCCTCCGTATGCCCGGTGAAGGCGATGCACAAAACCGAGATGGGCCCCGTGGTTTATGATGCCGAGCGCTGTTTCGGATGCCGCTACTGCATGCAGGCGTGCCCGTTCCAGGTTCCCACTTACGAGTGGACGAGCCGCACTCCGCGCGTCAGGAAGTGCGATATGTGTTACGAACGCCAGTCGCAAGGCAAGCCCACCGCCTGTACTGAGGCTTGCCCAACCGGCGCGACGATTTGCGGCGACCGGGATGAACTCATCCGGGAGGCCCGCAAACGGATCGCAGAGAAGCCGAGCGAGTACTTTCACGGCATCTATGGGCTCCGCGAAGCCGGCGGAACCAACACATTGATGCTGTCCGGGGTTCCTTTCGACAAGATCGGGCTGAACACCAAGATTCCGCAAGAGGCGATCCCCACCATGACCTGGCGCGCTCTTTCGGCGGTGCCCGATGTCGTTTCGGCCGGCGCCACGCTGCTGGGCGGCATTTACTGGATTACGCATCGCCGCGAGGAAGTCGCCAAAGCGGAAGGTCAGAAGCCGCCGAAGGAGGGCCGCAAATGAAAGCGTTGCGCCAACAGATCACTTTCTGGCGCGTTGTTTTCGCGCTGATCATGGCGGGCGGCCTCTACTCGGCCTTCGTCCGGCTGTTCTATGGGCTGGGCGCGTCCACGAACCTGAGTGACAAGTTCCCGTGGGGCATCTGGATCGGGTTCGATATCCTTTGCGGCGTCGGGCTGGCGGCGGGCGGCTTCACTCTGGTTGCCATAGTCCACATCTTCAATATCAAAGAGTACAGGCCGATTCTGCGCCCGACCATCCTCACGGCTTTCCTCGGCTATGTGCTGGTAGTGGTCGCGCTGATGTTCGACCTCGGCCGTCCGGACCGGATCTGGCACCCGATGGTGATGTGGAATCCGCATTCGGTGATGTTCGAGGTGGCGTGGTGCGTAATGCTGTACACGACGGTGCTGGCGCTCGAGTTTGCGCCCGCCGTTTGCGAGCGGTGCGGCTGGCACGAGGCCAACAAATGGATCAAGGTGATCTCGGTGCCGCTGGTAATCCTGGGCGTCGTGCTCTCGACCCTGCACCAGTCCTCTTTGGGCAGCCTGTACCTGAGCGTGCCGAGCAAGCTGTATCCGCTGTGGTACACGCCGTTCCTACCGGTCTTCTTCTACATCTCGGCGATTTCGGTCGGGCTGGCGATGATGATTTTCGAAGCGCGCCACTCGAGCCGGGCTTTTCATCGCGACATGCACTTGCCGCTGATGGCGAACATCGCGCGTGTTCTGGCGATTTTGCAGGCGTTTTACCTGATGATGCGCTTCCACGATCTGCGCCATCGCGAGGTTCTCGGCCTGTTGTGGATACCGCGGACGGAGACGTACCTGTTCTGGCTCGAGGTCGGTTTAATGGCGACGGGCATGACTCTGTTGTTCTTCCGCCGCATTCGCGCCAGCGCCGATGCGCTGTATGTGGCGGCGTTGTTCGTGATCTTCGGGTTTCTGGCGAACCGTCTGAACGTCAGCCTCACGGGAATGGAGGCTGCCTCCGGAACCAGCTATATCCCGAAATGGACCGAGATCATGGTGACGCTCTCGGTTATCGCTATCGGATTCGCGGTGTTCCGCCTGGCGGCGAAATATCTGCCCGTGTTCGAGGACGAGCACGGCGAATCTGAACCTGCCGTTTCGGAGGAGGTCGAGACCGACGATCTGGTTCTGACAAGTTGATGTACCTGGAGGATGTGTATGGATGACGCGGTCCGATCCTGGAAAATCGGGATCGCGGCCAAGCTCGCGGTTTTACTTGTACTCGGCACGGGTGCCGTGTTCCTGGCGTTCGGTGTGTGGAACGTCCGGGTACACCGCGCCCACGCCGAGGCGCTGGTTGCGCAACACGCGGCCGGCATCAACGAGGTAATCCAGCGCAGCACCCGCTATCACATGCTCCGCAACGACCGCGAGGCGTTGCATCAGATCATTGCCGACATCGGCAGCGAGCCCGGCATCCGCCGCGTCCGCATTTATAACCGCCAGGGCCGCGTCAGTTTCTCGAGTATCAACTCCGAGGCCGGCACCTTCGACAGAAGCCAACCCGAGCCGGACAAGGTCAATCGCGCAATCGTCCGCATCCTTCGCGATTCCGATGGCGAACGTCTGGTAGGCTCCGTCTATCCCATCTGGAATCAGCCCGGATGTTCGAGTGCCGTCTGTCACGAGCATCCACCGTCCCAGCGCGTGTTGGGGATGATCGACACGCAGCTTTCGCTCGCTGACGTCGACCGCGAAATGGTCGCACACCAGGCGCAACTCTGGCGCTTTACTCTCCTCGGACTCTCTCTTTCCGTTCTGGCGTGTATCGCCTTCGTGTATCTCGTTCTCCATCGCCGCATCCACGAGTTGAAGCACGGGATAAGGCGCGTCGCCGACGGCGATTTGAAATACCGTCTCTCCATTCGGTCCAGCGACGAACTGAGCGAAGTCGCATCGTCGTTCAACCGCATGACGGAAGAACTCGACAAGGCGCGAACCGAGCTGATCGAGCGAACGCAGAACTCCCTCATTCAAAGCGAAAAGATGGCTTCGCTCGGAAAACTTGCGGCCACGGTAGCGCACGAGTTGAATAACCCGCTGTTCGGGATCCTGACCTACGCGAGGCTCGCGCTGAAGCAGATCAAGCGCAACGATCTTCCGCTCGAAGAACGCGAACGCCTGATGGAAAAGCTGTCGGTGATCGAACGGGAAAGCAAGCGTTCCGGCGAGATCGTGAAGAATCTTCTGACGTTCGCGCGGCAGGCGCCCCGCACCGTCGCCGAGCACGATTTGAACGTACTGGTGCAGCGCGCGATCGCGGTGATACGGCACCGACTGGAGTTGCAGCAGGTGATCATCGATGCACAACTCGACCAGCAGCTTCCGAAACTTCACTGCGATGAGGGCCAGGTGCAGCAGGTGATGCTGGTGCTGCTGGTGAATGCCGCGGAAGCGATGCCGGATGGCGGCAGTCTGCTGTTAAAGAGCGGGGTGCGAAGCGACGGCACGGAGGCGTATGTCACCGTCCACGATACCGGTCCGGGTATCCCGTTGGATGTGATGCCCCACATCTTCGAGCCATTCTTTACAACCAAGGCCGACACAAACGGTTCGGGGCTCGGCCTGGCCATCGCGCACGGAATCATTGCCCAGCACGGAGGCAATATCAGCGTTATTTCGGAACAAGGCAAAGGTGCTGAATTCACAATATCGCTGCCAGTCAACAATCCGCGGGAAGACAGTCCGTCACCAGCATCGGATGCTTCGAAGGAGAACACTTCGGAGCCGGCGCCCGCTGGCGCGCCCGCTTCAGTGACGGCCATTCGCGGGTTCAAGAGCAGCGCAACGGACCAAGGAGGTCTTCAGTGAACAAGGGGAAAATCCTGATCGTCGACGACGAGGGTGTCGTCCGCAACTCGCTCACCGAATGGTTTGCCGGCGAGGGCTATTCGACGCGAGGCGTGGCGAACGGAAAGGAAGCGCTCGACCTTGTGGATCGGCACGATTTTGATGTAGCTCTCGTCGATTTGAAGATGCCCGGCATGGACGGAGTCGAACTCCAGCGGCAGCTCCGCGATAAGGACGACGAACTGACCGTGATCATTATGACTGGTTTCGGTACCGTCGAGACTGCGGTGCAGGCATTGAAGCAGGGCGCGTACGACTATCTCACCAAGCCCATCGACCCCGACGAACTGCAACACACGGTTGAAAAGGCGCTCGAACACCGGCGCGCCCGCCAGGAGAACGTCCAACTTCGCGAATGCCTCGAGGAGATCTTCCCTTCCACGGCGATGATCGGGAAGAGCCAGGCGATGAAGCGGGTGGTCGAACTGGTGGAGATGGTTGCGCCGACTCCGGCCACCGTCCTGATCACCGGCGAGAGCGGCACCGGAAAAGAGATTGTCGCTCGCGCGATTCACGCATCGAGTCCGCGGCGGCACATGCCGATGGTGGTGATCCACTGCGGAGCCTTGACGGAAACGCTGCTCGAAAGCGAGTTGTTTGGGCACGAGCGCGGCGCTTTTACCGGCGCGCAAAACCGCAAGAAGGGGAAATTCGAGATGGCCGAGGGCGGTACGGTGTTCCTTGACGAGATCGCCGATATCAGCCTCAAAACCCAAACCGACCTCCTGCGCGTACTTCAGGAGCGCGAGATCGTGCGAGTCGGCGGCAATGAAACGATGAAAGTCGATTTCCGGTGCATCGCCGCTACCAACAAAGACTTGAAAGCAATGGTCGAAGCCGGCACCTTCCGGCCCGACCTCTTCTACCGTTTGAACGTTGTATCGATCGAGACTCCGGCGCTTCGCAAACGCAAAGACGACGTGCCCCTGCTGATCGACTATTTCCTTCAGAAGTTCTCGCAGGCCATGAACCGGCCGGTGCCCGAACTGGCCCCCGAAGCTCTGCAACTTCTGCTTGAGTATGATTGGCCCGGCAACGTGCGGGAGTTGGAAAATGCGATCGAGCGGGCACTGGTAATCCGGCGCGGGAATCGTATCGAAGCGGTGGACTTCCCGTTCCAGCACTCGCAACCGACGAAGGCCAACGGACGATCGCTCGAGGATGTCGAACGCTGCCACATTGAAGGCGTTGTGAAGGAGACGTCCGGGAATCTCTCGCAGGCTGCCCGGATTCTTCACATCGACCGAACGACGTTGTACAACAAGCTGCGCCGTTACGGCCTCCGATAAACGCTTCTCTGCCTCACTTCGCGTGACGATCGCCGCGACAAGTCGATCGCCGCGAGTGGCAAGAAGGGCCTGTTTGGTTTATATTAAGAATAGTTAACCGATACGCCGTGACTGACCGTAATCTATTCCGGCAGCTCCTAAGTGTCCTCTGTGGGACAGCGGTCGTATTGGGCCTGGCGTTTGCAAACGCCGGGCGGAGCGACATTGTCCGGCGGACGTCGACACGCCGTCCTCCTTCGAAGACTTTCTCTTCTCTCGCAAACCAATTCGCGTCGTCGGAACGGGCTGCCAGAACCAACGACCGGGCCAAAGCCAAGACGCCGTTCATTCCACGTTGTAGCATTGTGCTGTCGCGCGCTCTCGATGAACGCGAGTTCGTAGGCCTTCATTCGTACGCCGCTCCGTTCTGTCCTGCGCCGCGGATACTTCGCTCTCGCGCTCCTCCTTCGATTCACGTCTGATCGATCTTCACTCTGCGCCTCGAGCGGCATCTCTCTCTGAGATGACGCGCGAGCGCTTGGCCGATTGACCGCCAGTGAAATCCAAGGAGACCAGCGAAATGTTAGTCAAACATGCGATTTTTGTTACCGAGCCCGACGCCGAAAGGCTCGCGCTGCTGTCGCGTTATGTAAACTCTCCGCTCGACGGAAGTCATCTGCTCGAGCTCGAGCAAAAGGTGGCGGAAGCGGAAATTTGTGAGCCGGACCAGGTGCCGCCGGATGTCGTCACGATGAACTCGCGAGCGCACCTGCTGTTTCTCGACACGAAGGAATGCGGGGCGTACACGCTGGTATTCCCTTCCCGGGCGAACGCCCAGCACCGCCGGATTTCCGTGCTGGGTTCGCTCGGGCGCGCGCTCCTGGGTGCGCGGGTGGGTGATGAGGTCGAGTTCAGCAGCGGAACCGGTAAACGCCGGTGCCGTATCGAGCAACTCATTTATCAACCCGAATCGGCCGGCGACTATCTCGCCTGACTCCGCCGCTCAAGATCAGGAAAGGAGTTTCCCATGGAGATACACGTTCGTTCAAAAGGACTCCCTTCGGAGGAGGTGCCGCGTGAAGCGATCGAACGCCGCATCCGGTTCGCGGTTAATCGTTTCGAACCTCGCCTGGCCGAAGTCAGCGTCCAACTGCTCGACATCAACGGACCCCGCGGCGGTGTCGATAAAGTGTGCGTTCTCATCGCCGATTTGACGCACGGCGGCCGCATCGAAGCGAGAGGGCGCAGCCGGCGCAGTGCGCTGGCATCGGTGCAGGACGGCGCTCGCCGGCTTGCCAGCCGCATCGCAGGCGCATTCACACCGCAACGCCTCCGGGCCAGCATCCGATTTCCGCAGCCCCCGGTTGCGTGACACCCGCACGCCCGAGGACCAGGGAACTTCGGGCGTGCACACCAATCTCGATTTGACATTGTAGACTCCATGGCTTGGTTGTCTTTGCGCGGCAGCAGCAAAGCGTTGTACAACCAAGCCATGCACCTTGCGTTTCTCGGACTCGGACAGATGGGCAGCGGGATGGCACGAAATCTTCTGCGCGCGGGGCACTCCGTTGCGGTCTACAACCGCACTCGCCGCCGCGCCGAACCTCTGGCGAGCGATGGAGCGCGCATCGCGGACACCCCCGCAGCCGCGTGTGATCCTCCAGTCGATGCCGCTCTAACGATGCTCGCGGACGATCCCGCCGTTGAAGATGTTGTTCTCGGAGAGAATGGCATTTTGCGGAAACTTCCCGCCGGCGCTGTTCACGTCTCGCATAGCACCATCAGCACCGCTCTGGCTCGCCGGCTAGCGAAGGCGCACGCGGACCGGAATCAGCATTTCATTTCCGCGCCGGTGTTCGGGCGGCCGAACGCAGCCGCTGCCGCAAGCCTGCTGGTGGCTGCCGCGGGTTCTGCAGACATCCTTGCGAAGGTCCAGCCTGTGTTTGATGCGATAGGGCGAAAGACGGTCATCGTCGGCGATGACCCGGCTCAAGCGAACGCGGTCAAGCTGTGCGGGAATTTCATGATTGCTTCCATGATCGAAGCGTTTGGAGAAGCCTACGCGACACTCCAGAAGGCCGGGGTCAAACCGCAGACGTTTCTCGAGATCGCGAGTGGTTTGTTCCGGTCCCCTGTCTACGACAACTATGGCGCAATCATAGCGGAGCAACGATTCGATCCGGCGGGGTTCGCACTTCGTCTCGGATTGAAAGACATAAAGCTGGTGATCGGCGTCTCCGAAGAGAACACTTCTCCCATGCCGTTCGCGAGCATTCTCCGCGATCGTCTCATCTCGGCGTTAGCACATGGCCAGCAGGAATCGGATTGGTCGAGCGTTACACGAGTGTCGAAGCGCGCCGCCGGACTTCCGGATTGAGGTGACGAAGATGAATACGAACCCGCGTCCGTCGAGGCGTCAACTGTTGTCCGCTGCGATCTCCGCGCCAGCACTCATAGCGCAAGCCCCGCAGGGCGATCGCCCAAACGTCCTTGTCATCGTTATGGACGATCTCGGATGCCGCGATCTCGGATTCTATGGCACTTCCAACCTCAAGACTCCGAACATCGATGCCCTCGCACGCAACTCCGTAATCTTCCCGAATTGGTACTCGAATGCGCCGGTCTGCGCTCCCGCGCGATCCTCGATCCTTTCCGGACGATTCCCCGCGCGCGCGGGCGTCCCGTCAAACGGCGGCCATCTCACACCGGGGATACCGACGCTCGGATCGTGTTTCAAAGCGGCCGGATACCGTACTGCTGCAATCGGTAAGTGGCACCTCGGCAGTGATGATCGAACCTGCCCGAACGCGCATGGCTTCGATTACTTCTACGGTTTTCACGACGGCTGCATCGATTACTTCTCGCACCGGTTCTATTGGGGCGAACCGCGCCGTGTCAACTTCCACGACCTGTGGCGGAACCGCGAGGAGATCTTCGAGAACGGCAGATACTTCACCGAGCGCGTGGCGGAAGAGGCGGCGGCGTTCATAGATAGATCCAAAGGCCACCCCTTCTGCGGCTACGTGGCATTCAATGCGCCGCACTACCCGATGCACGTGCCTGACAAATACATGCAGCGGTTCCCGGGCATGCCGCTGGAGCGCAGCATCTATGCCGCGATGATCGCAGCCGTCGATGACGGCATCGGCGCAATCCGTGAGGCCCTGGTTCGCAATGGTCAATTTGAAAACACGATTGTGTTTTTCGTCGGCGATAACGGCGCGACGACGGAGAAGCGCGCCGGGCTGAACCAGGAGTATGCTACCGCGGGTTCGAACGGGCCGTTCCGCGGCTTTAAGTTCTCGCTGTTTGATGGAGGCATGCACGTGCCGGGCTTCATCCACAGCCCGGCACGGTTCAAGGCGAGGACTACCCCGCAGCTCGCGCAATCGATGGACATTGTGCCGACCGCGCTTGCCGCTGCGGGATTGGCGATTCCCGCAGGTCTCGACGGGTCTTCACTCCTGCCGGTGCTGGCGCACGACGCGGCGTCACCCCATCGCGAACTCCTGTGGACGAGCGATGGCCAACTCGCTGTGCGGAGAGGCCCCTGGAAACTCGTGATCGGCGGCCGGACCTTCGATCGAAGTCCGGACGGAGGTAAACCGCTGACGGGCGACGATGCGTTATTCCTATCGAACCTCGACGAGGATCCCGGCGAATCGCGAAACTTGCGGAAGCTTCATCCGAACCTGGTCGATGAACTTTCTACACTTGCCGGGAAGTGGAAAGCGTCACTGGAGTAAGTGAAGGTCGGGAGAGCAGCCATGGTGAGCCACTATCGAAAGTGATACACGAGTTCGGCGTACACCAGTTCCGATAATCCGTGAAACTCTCCGTCCCTGCTGGACACAAAGAATTCGCCACCGAAGCTTAGGTCGGTGTTCCCGCTGAGGCTGTGCGTTAAACGAGGAAGTACGGCGGCGGAGGGCCCAGCGAGATCTGCTACAACATACGTCTCTAGTTTCCAGAGTGGAGTCAAGTCGTAGCTTGCACCGCCGGAAAGAAAGTGGCGATTGCGCGTGAGGATCTCGTTGGCAAACTGGAACACCTGCTCCGCCGAGTCGACCTGCCCTTGGTTGTAAAAGTACTCGCCCACTAAGTACAGGCTGTTGGGGAAAGCATAGTCGGCGCCGGCGGCGAAGCGGACGACGCCATCCCACCGATAGGTTAATTCTCCGCGAAGACCCGCGCCGTGAAACTGCCCGGCGAAGTCCCACCCGGTCATCCACCGACCATTGATCCGAGCTACTGCCGCGTCAATATCGCACGTGCCGATGGTACGGCTGGCGCGCACCCCCGACGCCGCTTTACCCTCGCCGTCCCGGGCAAATACGAGATCGCCACGTAATTCGCCCGGCAGCCGAACCTGCAGCCGGCCGGCATTCACGCCCTGGCGTTCGTTGGGTTCGATTTGCAGCGGGCTGACGGGATTGAACAGATCCATCGGGCTGAAGAACCGTGCGGTGCCCCAGCCGATCCGTTGGCGTCCCGCGGTAACGACCGCCGGGCCTTTCCGCACCTCAACATAGCCGCGGTATAACGACGTGTCCCAATAAATGTGGTCCTGATCGACGATCGTGTACCGCAGATCCCGCGCACCGTCGCCCTGGAGATTCCGAATCACAGCGAAATCCGGCAATGGGATCAGGTTCCCGGCATGGATCTCGTTATCGTAATCCATATGCAGGTTCAGCCAGCCCCCGTATTTTCCGTCGTAGGTGAGACGGATCCGCTCCATCGCGTCTCCCCAAGCATCCCGTGTGAAGTACGACCGCGATTGACTGGCGAGCGTCTTCAGATATCCGCTGAACTCTTGGGAATACCCGGCATGCGGTTGCGATTGGGCGAGAAGCGGCGCGGAGATCAGCAGAAATGGAAATACGTGCTTCATTCGACGAGCCGGCCGTCACGCATACGGATGAGACGCCGGGCGCGGCTCATCACCGCCGGATCGTGAGTGGAAAACAAAAACGTGGTATTTCGTTCGCGATTGAGCCGCTCCATCATATCGAGGAGTAAAGCGCCGTTTTCTGAGTCGAGGTTTGCGGTGGGCTCGTCGGCCAGGACCAGATCCGGTTCGGACATAATCGCGCGCAGCACCGCGACCCTCTGCTGCTGACCCCCGCTCAGTTCGTGCGGACGCTTGTCGCGCAGCGCCTGCATCCCTACGGCTTCGAGGAGCGCTTCGGCGGTTCGAACTCGTTGCTTCTTGTCGATCCCCTGAAGCGCCGGAACGAACTCGAGGTTCTCTGAAACACTCAGCACAGGAAAGAGATTGAACGACTGGAAAACAAAACCGATGTGCCGCAATCGGAAGTCGGCTAACGCGGCGGACGCGGCCTTGGCGAGATCGAAATTCGCGATGCGAATTGTTCCAGTATCCGGAGTGTCGAGCGCGCCGATCAGGTTTAAGAGGGTTGTCTTACCCGAACCGGAAGGGCCGACGATGGCGCTAAACTCGCCTTCCTCAATCTGTAGGTTGATATCGCTCAGAGCCCGAACTGGGACATCGGTTCTGTACGTCTTCGAAATGTCCGAAAGCACCACGAGTGGAATAGGCATCAGATATGCCGGATTGCCGCTACCGGCTGAAGCCGCGCCGCCTTTATCGCGGGGTAGAGCGCTACCGCGAGGACGATCAGGACCACCGAAAGGTCCGAGATCGCAACATTGCTGAAGGTCAATTCGGGATAGATGACGGTGGTTGTAATGCCGAGGGCCGAAGCACCCGCGGCGTAGCGCGACAGGTCGATCCCGGTGGACGCAAAAACGAGTGTCGCAGCACCGCCCAGCGCTGCTCCAATGACGGCACCCGCCAACGCGAGGAGTGCCGCTTCCTGCATGACTAACCGAATCACCTGCCGCGGCTGGGATCCGAGTGCCATCATGATGCCGAACTCACGTACGCGTTCGAACACCGACATCATCACCGTGTTCAGTATGCCGACGGAGATGACGATGAACAGAATCAACACGATGATGTAGAAGAAGGCGTCGTCCAACTGAATGAACTGCTGGAGGAATGGCTCGACCGTGTACCACGGTAGGACTTCCACGGGCAGGCCGGACAGTTTCGCGGTCAGGTAACGCTGCGCTTCGGGCACCGCAGCGGACGAATCGAGAAGTATGGCGGCTTCGCTCACCCTGCCTTCGAGAGCAAAGAGCGACTGCGCGTCGGATCGCAACAGGTAGACCGCTCCCCGATCCAGTTCTGGCGATCCTGAGCGGAAGATACCGACAACGTGGAACAGCTGTGCACCCATCGAGCCGTCGGCCGCCTGAACCATGAGCACGACTTTGTCATCCACCGAGGCGTCAAGGGTCTGAGCGAGCCGTTCTCCAATGAGTACCGGACGATCCGTCGTTCCGGCGAAGTAAGTGCCCGCCGCGATGGTGCGATGAATTGTTGTTACGCGCACTTCGGCCGCGGGATCGATTCCGATCACTTCAACGCCCGCCGAGTTTGAGGCGGTACTCGCGAGCCCATCGCCGAGTATCCGCAGGGAGTAGCCGAGGATGTGCGGCGTCTGGCGTACCACGTCCTCGACCCGTTCCGTACTCGGAATCGTCTTCTGAAGGGCTGGATCGCGGTGGTATCCGGCACGGTGGATCTCCAGGTGGCCGATTTGTGCGCGGACCGAATTGTCGACCATCTGCTCGTGGAATCCGTCTCCGATGGCCCGCATCAGGATGTTGAACGCGAGACCAAGTGCGATGGTCAGGACCGTCAGCAGGGTACGACGCCGGTATCGCCAAACATTCCGCCATGCCATCTGCCAAAACAACATCGGTTTTCAGCCGTGCTCAGAACCGCCGTTCCAGATTGGATCGCATGAAGATGTCGGCCGGCAAGGGACGGTCGAACTCTAAAGAGGATAAGGACAGAACGGTCTGATGTTTTGGCTTCGTTTTGGAAATCATGGTCCAGCGCATCGGGTAGGTGCGGGATCCGACAGTCTGGATATCATCGAATATCAGCACTTTCTCGATCCGGTTCTTCGTGTCATAGAATTCTTCGCGCCTCGGAAGGTAGTCGGATTTGCGGATCAGCAGAATCAGGTGTCCCCAAACGACTGGCGCATCCGGCTTTGGCCGGGCAATTAGGCGATAGCAGGGATCGCCGGCTTCCGTGGCTTCGCCCTCGATGGTATGGGTATAGTCCGAAACCAGGCTGCTCTCCTTCACAACATCGTCGTTGGTGAAGTCGCTACCCATCCACGGCTGCAGCATCAGTGAGGGCGGAATCTTGATAACACGCTCTACCGAGGGCAGATAAGTCCACATATTCCCATCCAGGCGGAGCGTGCCAGTGCCGGCCTCCTTCGCGGGACCGGTGATACGAATGAAGGTCTTCTCCGGGTAGTCGTACCAGAAGCGCATCGTGAGGGTACGCTCGAATTCCGGAGTTCGAACGGTCATGGATGCGACACCCTGTTCACTTTTGCCCCTCAGGGCCGCTTCGCATTTTCGAGCGACAGTAAGCGGATTGACTTCAGCTACGGCTCCGATCGGAAGAATCAGAGAAACACATACAGCGCACGCCCAGAATAACATTTATACCCCAAGTATAGACCACTCGGTCTAGACCATCAGTATACAATAATTAGTGGGCGATGCCAAGGAAACGTTTCGAAAATCTCGATCCGGAACGGAGGGAACGGCTTCTTTCGGCGGCGGGCTCCGAGTTTGCCGAACACGGGTTTGAATCGGCCTCGCTGAACCGGATCCTCGAAGAGGCAGATTTAAGCAAAGGGTCGCTCTATTACTATTTCGACGACAAAGCCGATCTGTTCTCGACCGTCCTCGAGCAGGCCATGCTGAGAATTGTCAAAGCCGTCGGGGGATTCTCGATCGAAGACCTCACCGCCGAGAACTATTGGAAAAGCGTTGAGAATTTTTGGGCGTCGGCGACCCGCTTTCTTTCGAAGAACGCGTGGTATTCCCGGCTTGCGCGAACTTTGTACCGGATCCACAAACAATCGCCAGCAAGCCCGGCGACATCCCGAATGATGGCTGTGGCGAGGCACTGGACGGCTCTCACCTTGCAACGCGGACAGGCGATCGGGGCAGTGCGCAACGATTTGCCTCTTTCATTGATGGTTGAGATGACTCTGGCGGCGGGCGAAGCGGGCGACTATTGGCTGTTCGAGCACTGGGACGAACTCACGATAGAGGATCGCGCTCGAGTTGCGGCCGGGGAAGTGGATCTGCTCCGGCGCATGCTGGTGCGAACTGATATCACGGCCGAACAACGATGACCGCCGCTTTTATCGGTGTGCCTTCTCGGCGTACATGGCGCGGTCCGCTTGAGAAAAGAGCGTTTCCGGCGAAATCCCTGCGCGCCACTCGGACACGCCGATGGCGGCCGAGACCATCACCTTCACCGGCTCCGGACCCGCGGACAGCGCATACTCGCCGATGACCCAATCGCGCACCCGCTGAGCCCGCGCCTCCGCTTCTGTGATCGTCCCATCGATAAGCCCGACGAACTCGTCGCCGCCCCATCGACCGATTGAATCGGCACTCGAGAACTGCGCTTTCAATTCAACAGCAAAGCACTTCAGCAGGTAGTCGCCGGCGGCGTGACCGTTGGTGTCGTTTACCCGTTTGAAATCGTTGAGGTCCACCACCATCAGGCAGAACGGCCGTCGCGAGTTGATCCGCTGTTCGATATCGCGTTCAATGGCGGCCCGGTTGGCCAAACCGGTAAGCGGGTCCGTCGCCGAGACCCGTTCGGCCTCAGCCAGGCGTTGCTGGTAAGCGGCTAACTGCGTTTGCAGTTGGGCGATACTCTGCTGGCCCTCTTCGACCATCCGGTCAACTGACGACCTCAAGGCAGCAGCATTGATGCGGATGAGATTGCGAATACGCGTGAGATCTTCGAGGTTACCGGCCTCTTGAAGCCGCGTCGAGAGTTCGCGGAACTGATTGCGGTACTTTTGGTCGCGTGCGCCCACAGAGTTGGCGGCGCCGGCCATCGCCAGCATGAGTTCGCGGACCTCCTCCGCTTTCTTCTGGTAGTAGTCCCTGGCTCCGGCGCTCCAAGTATCCAGTTCGCGTTCCAGATCCTGTTCGATCCTCGGTACCTCGTCGGCGGCGGTACGGGAGACACGGTCCCGCAACGTCAACATTTTCTGAGACAGTGAGTCCGCGAGGGTCGGGCAGACCCGCGCGGCCTTTTCGGCAAATGCTGCGATCGCACTACGATAGCTCTCCAGTGTGAATTGGAGTTGCTGCTCGCAATGTTCGATCATGTACTTTTTGAGAGAGACCATTCCCCGCCCTGATTCTCCATCAGGCATATCGGCAGCCTACGGGAAATCGTGAACTGGGCGTCTCGCCGGAATCCTACAGTTTCCGCCAGGAACGGCCGATGAACGAGAGTGTCGCAGGTGTGTATGACTGAACTCCTCGCCGCTCCGGAAGCACCTTGGGCTCTCCGCCTCGTGCCGCCGTTCCCAGCCGTTGCGCAGCGCGTGTTAGCTATTGTGAACAAGGACGATGTCACTCTCCAGGAACTTGGCCAACTCGTCACGATGGACCCGTCCTTTTCGGCCGAGTTGCTGCGGTTCGCAAACTCCGCCCTGTTCGGGGCAAGCCGGGAAGTGACCAGCCTGTCGCATGCGATTTCGCTGGTCGGTACCGAGCGGGTGAAAGTGATGGCGACGCTCGTCGCTTTAAACAGGATGGTCCGCAGCGCGGTACGGACGTCCGCCTTGCGAAAGGTGTGGATTCACAGCCTGGTGACGGCCCTCATCGCGGACGAACTCGCGCGGGCCACGCACTCCGCCCGGGACAGCGCCTATACTGCGGGTTTGTTGCATAACCTCGGCGCCCTCGGGCTGATGTCGGCGTATGCGGATGAGTACTCCCGAATGCTCGAAGTCTCGGATGACTACGGCTTCGACATGCTGCGCACAGAGCGCGACCTGTTCGACATCGATCACTGCGCGGCCGGCGCTTACCTCGCACAGGACTGGAATTTCCCGGATGAACTCGCAGCGGCAATTGCCACACATCACGATGAACCCGAGCCCGGCGAAAACAGCCTCTACAACATCATCAAGGTGAGTTGGAGATTGGGAGATACACTCGGGTATGCGGCGTTCTCGCCGGACCGTCTGTGGTCGTACGACGAATTGATGACCTGCTTGCCGTGCAGGGATTCCTGGCTGTCCGCCGGCCACGTAGAAGTCGCCAAGCGCGAACTCGAAAGCCGACTGATTACTGCACCGGCCTAAACTTATCAGCCGCACGGCACGGAGCCAGCGGTTTCAACCTCGCTGCGAGCAGGACTAACTCGCAACTTACTTTCAGACCCGCTTAACTTATATCGAGTTGCACTCTCAGTTGGTGTATACTGCCTTCCCAGTAGCAGGAGGACAGAGATGGCAACTCCAGCGAGGACCACACAGTCAGTGCCGGTCAGTCCGGATGTTCTTTGGAAGAACGGGCACTTCGGACAGACCTCACGAAGAGATAAGTGGTGGAGTTCGCCCCTGCTGGTATTTTTGGGGCTGGGAACATTTCTCGTTTACGCGAACTGGGCCGCATTCCAGAACAGCCACTACACTTACGGGCCGTACTTATCGCCCTTCTATTCGCCGGAGATATACGGTTCTTCCCCGCATGCGATCTTAGGACCTAAGCCCGCCTGGTATCCGTCCTTTCTACCGTTTTCTCCGGCTCTATTGATACTGTGGATACCGGGCCTGTTCCGGCTAACATGCTACTACTACCGCGGCGCCTACTATAAGGCGTTTTGGGCTGATCCGCCGGCATGCGCTGTAAGTGAGCCTCGCAAGAGTTATCTCGGCGAGCGCAGCTTCCCTCTCATCCTGCAGAACTTTCACCGTTACTTTCTCCGGTTGTCTTATCCGGTGTGGGGCTTTCTGGCATATGACGCCATCAAGTCATTCTGGTTCGATGGGAAATTCGGCGTCGGACTCGGTTCGCTGGTACTGACCGTTAACGTCATCTTACTCGGAGGCTATGTATTTGGCTGTCACGCGTTCCGGCATCTCGCCGGAGGTGGACTGGACCGCGTGTCGGAACACCCGGTGCGGCACAAGCTCTACGACTGTGTGAGTTGTCTCAATGGCAATCACAAGAAATGGGCATGGGCCAGCCTGTGTTCCGTCGGCTTTGCCGACCTGTACGTGCGCCTCTGCTCGATGGGTATCTGGTCGGACTGGAGAATCTTTTAGTGGCGGAATATCGGGAATACCCTTATGACGTTCTCGTAATCGGAGCGGGAGGAGCCGGACTGCGAGCCGCGATTGAAGCCGCCGGCTCGGGCGTCAAGGTCGGAGTGGTCTGCAAATCGCTTCTGGGCAAGGCTCACACCGTAATGGCGGAAGGAGGCATCGCGGCGGCTTTAGCGAATGTCGATGACCGCGACAACTGGCGCGTTCATTTCTCGGATACCATGCGCGGCGGCCAGTACGTCAACAACTGGCGAATGGCCGAGTTGCATGCCAAGGAAGCGCCGGACCGTGTACGGGAACTCGAAGCATGGGGCGCGTTGTTCGATCGCACGAAAGACGGCCGGATCCTGCAAAGGAATTTCGGCGGGCACCGCTATCCCCGCCTCGCTCACGTCGGCGATCGGACGGGCCTCGAGATGATCCGCACGCTCCAGGACCATGGGATTCACTCCGGTATGGAAGTGCACATGGAGTGCACCGTGCTGGCATTGCTGGTCGATTCGGGCCGGATCGCAGGGGCGTTCGGCTACGATCGCGAAAAAGGGCACTTCATCGTATGGCCGGCCAAAGCGGTCGTGGTGGCAACCGGTGGCGTGGGCCGCGCATTCAAGATAACGAGCAACAGTTGGGAGTACACCGGCGACGGGCACGCGCTGGCGTACCGGGCGGGCGCCGAACTGATGGACATGGAGTTCGTGCAGTTCCACCCGACCGGCATGGTGTGGCCGATGAGCGTTCGCGGCATTCTGGTGACCGAGGGCGTTCGCGGCGAGGGCGGCGTGTTGCGTAACAAGGAAGGCCGGCGGTTCATGTTTGAAGACATTCCCGACCTGTACAAAACGCAAACCGCCGATAACGAAGAGGAAGGCTGGAAATACACGCAGGGCGACAGGAACGCGCGCCGGCCTCCGGAACTATTGACACGCGATCACGTAGCCCGCTGCATCATGCGCGAGGTGAAGAGCGGCCGCGGAAGCCCTCACGGCGGGGTGTTCCTGGACATCGCGTGGATTAAGGAACGGTTGCCGAACTCGGCGGAGCACATCAAGCGGAAACTGCCGAGTATGTATCACCAGTTCAAGCAACTCGCAGATATCGACATCACGAAGGAGCCGATGGAGGTCGGGCCAACCACGCACTATATGATGGGCGGAATACGCGTGGACGGCGACACCCAGATGTCGACGGTAGCGGGTCTGTTCGCGGCGGGAGAGGCCGCAGCCGGACTTCACGGCGCGAACCGGCTGGGCGGGAATTCGCTCTCCGACCTATTGGTGTTCGGGAAGCGAGCCGGCCAATTCGCGGCAGAGTTCGCCAAGAGCAGCGGCAGCCCGACGGTGGACTACGGCCAGGTGGAAACAGGAACCAACTCGGCTCTCTCTGTGTTCGACCGAGGCCCTTCCGGCGAGAATCCGTATCAAATCCAACACGAGTTGCAGGAACATATGCAGAACCTTGTAGGCATTGTGCGCAGCGAGGGAGAGATGGGCGAGGCGCTCGACTGCATCGGCATTTTGCGAAACCGGGCTGTGCAGGCGGGCATCTCCGGAAACCGGCAGTACAACAACGGATGGCACACAGCCATGGACCTGGCCAACCTGCTGGATGTATCGGAGGCGATCACGCGCGCGGCAATACTTCGCAAGGAGAGCAGGGGCGCTCATTTCCGCGAAGATTTCCCGGCGAAGGACGAGGAGTGGGCACAGTACAACATCGTCGTGCGGCGCGGCGGTGACGGTGCGATGACGGTCGACAAACGCCCTGTTACTCCGATGCCCGCCGACCTGATGCATGTCATCCAGGAGATGAAGTAATGGCGCAGCAGGCGATGTTTCGGATCTGGCGCGGAGATCCGGGGGGCGGCCAGTTCCAGGACTTCGTTACGCCGGTAGAAGAAGGGATGGTTGTACTCGACGCCGTGCATCGCATTCAGGCCGAGCAGGCGCCCGACCTCGCGGTGCGCTGGAACTGCAAAGCGGGCAAGTGCGGATCGTGCTCGGCGGAGATCAACGGAATGCCGAAGTTGATGTGCATGACGCGCCTCAGTGGCTTGAATCTCGACATGCCCATCATCCTGGAGCCGATGCACGCATTTCCGTCCATCCGCGACCTGGTTACCGATGTCTCGTGGAACTTCCGCGCGAAGAAAACGATCAAGCGATTTCGCCCGAGATCTCCCGATCACGCCGACGGCACCTGGCGTATGCAGCAGGCCGATGTGGATCGGGTGCAGGAGTTCCGGAAGTGTATCGAGTGTTTTCTATGCCAGGATGTCTGTCACGTTCTGCGCGAACATCAGAAGCACGATCAGTTCGTCGGGCCGCGCCTATTTGTCTATACGGCTGCGCTCGAGATGCACCCGCTCGATAACGAAGACCGCATCAGGGATCTGAAGGAACGGCACAGCATCGGATATTGCAATATCACGACCTGCTGCCGGCAAGTCTGTCCCGAATCGATCACGATCACGGAGAACGCGATTATCCCGCTGAAGGAGCGGGTGGTCGACCAGTTCTTCGATCCACTCAAGAAACTGCTTCACATCTTGTAGAGAAGGAGGCACCCATGTTCGCCCGGAAACCGATTTCGCACGACAGCGTGTCCGGCGCACTGGCCAAAGCGGAACGCTACCGGCTCCTGAACGAGCCAACCGAAGCCGAGAGCATTTGTCGCGACATTCTCGATATTGAGCCCGATCACCAGCAGGCGTTGGTGCACCTGATTCTCGCGCTCACCGACGAAATCCCGCAGGACCGGCATGCGTTCAGCGAGGCACTGAGGATGATTCCTCGACTTCGCAGCCCGTACGAGCGCGCATACTACAGCGGCATCTGTTGGGAACGCCGGGCGAAGGGGCACCATCATTCCGGGGCGAACGGAGTGCATCAGACCATCTACGAATGGCTGGTGAACGCACTGAATCACTTCGAAGAAGCCGAGCGCCAGCGCACTCAGGGCAACGACGATGCCGTACTGCGCTGGAATGCGTGTGTCCGCTATCTGGAGCGCCACAAAGAGCTGGCACCTCGAAATGAAGAAGCGTACGAGCCGATCATTTCGGAGTGACATGCCCCGGGAGCGATTCGACAATTAGTGCGAGCCGTTGTCGCTGGGGGTGGGATCGGCGGTTTGGCGGCGGGAGTTGCGTTGCGGCGTGCTGGCATGGACGTCCTGATCCTCGAGCGTGTGGGTGAGATTCGCGAAGTCGGCGCCGGGCTGTCAATCTGGTCGAATGCGGTAAATGCGATTCGCCAACTCGGAGTCGGAGATGCCCTGCTGGCACTCGGTTCCGTCGTTGAACGATCGATACTGAGCTCTCGATCTGGAGAGACGCTCGCGGTAACCGATCTTTCGGAGGTGAGCCGCGAGGCGGGCGCTCCATCGATCTGCATTCACAGGTCCGCGCTTCAGGATTTGCTACTCAAGGCCTTACCTCGGGAGTGCGTTCGAACCGGCACCCAGTGCATCGGATTCGACGGATCTACCGCGCTCGTGGCAGGCGGCGAGCGCATCGACTTCGATATCCTCGTGGGGGCCGATGGCATCTCCTCGGCAGTTCGTGTACAGCTTCACGGGGCAACCGCGCCGCGATATGCGGGATATACGTGCTGGCGCGGAATCACCACGGACACTGGCGAACTGCAGCCTGGCTCGACGCTTCTCGTTGTGGGAGAAGGCTCCCAGTTCGGTCTGTTTCCGTGCGGCGACGGCCGCTTATACTGGTTCCTCACAAAGAATGCGGCACAAGGGACATCGGGCGGTAAGGCGGAAGCTGTGACGCTCTGCCGCAAGTGGCCAGCCCCGGTGCCGCAGGTTATCGAAGGCACCCCGGAAGACGCGATTCTTCAGAATGACATCCTTGACAGACCCTCGCTGCCGTGGTGGGGCCGCGGACGCGTCACGCTGCTTGGCGATGCCGCGCACGCCATGACGCCGAATCTCGGGCAGGGAGCGTGTCAGGCACTCGAGGACGCTGTAATGCTCGGAAATTGCCTGCGCCGCGAGCCTTCCGTTGAAAAGGCCCTGCGCGACTACGAATCGATTCGAATTCCGCGCACGCGTTGGATCGCCATGAACTCGTGGAGGAGTGGCCGGTTGCTGCAGCTCGATCAGCCGGTTCTCGAGTGGCTCCGCAATCGTTTCACCGCGAGCCGTGTGAGCAAGCGACTCAACATGCAAATGTTCCGGAAGCTACTGGTCCACCCGGTCCCTGACTTGTAAAGATGTACTCAATCAGATGCGCGTGATAGCGGCGAGCCAGGCGAGGATGCCGTCCTGTGAGTACGTGGTGTCGAGAACTACCGGTTCGATCGAATCGATCTGCCAACCGCTCGAAAAGCTGTCGCGGATCTCCTGCCGGCTCACACGGCGCGGACCTCGCGTGCCCGGCTGACGATCGCTGAAGCACATCATGAAGTAGCGTCCGCCGCTCGGAATTACGGCTTTCAGGTTGTCCACGAACGTTAGACGGTGTTCATCGCTGAGCACGTGGAACAGGCCCGAATCGATTACCGTATCGAACTGCTCGCTTAGCGCCGGCAGATTCAGCGCGTCCCACACAAGGAATCGAACCTTCAGGCCGCGCTCCTCCACCTTTCGCTTCGCAATCTCGATCGCTCTTTGGGCGCAATCGATTCCGGTCGTTTCCAATCCGAGGCTCGCCGTCAACAACGCGTGCTCCCCGGTGCCACAGCCGGCGTCCAGCACACGTCCGCGGAAAGCGCCGTCAGCGGCGAGTTTCTCAAATGGACGTTGAGGGCGGCCGATGTCCCACGCCGGAGTGCCTTCATAGCAGGTATTGAAGTCGATTGCGGGCCTTCTTTCGCTATCAGGCATTCTGGCACAGGAGGGCGGCTACAGATGCAAAAGGGGCGGCCGAAGCCACCCCTTGTTAGCTACACCAGCCGTGAAACCTAGAAGTAGAGTTTCACGGCGAGTTGGATTCTGCGAGGATCCGCGGTGCCGGTGACAGCGCCGAAGCCGAAGCGTCCGCCCGTGCCGCCGACCGCGGTTGGAGTATTCACCAGCTTTCCGGTCTGGTCGAAAGTGGCGCTGTTGTTGATCCCCGTAAACTGCGGGTGGTTAAAGGCGTTGAACATCTCCATGCGGAGCTGCATCTTGAAGGTTTCGCCGTGCAGCGGGATGTTCTTAGCGATGGTGATGTCGTAGTTGTGCAATCCGGGGTAGCGGATCGGCAAGCGCGACGAGTCGAAGCCCTGGCTTCCCTTGACTGCAGGCAGCTTAAGGACGGAGTAATCCAGCCATTGATACTGCGTCTGCGGGTAATTCATCTTCGACGTGTAAACAACGCGAGGGCTGATATCAGGCGAACCGGTGAAGCGCTCGTTCAAGTTGCCGAGACCAGCGATCGAGAACGTGATGTTGTTCGGCTGACCGCTTTGCATGGTCGTGATACCCGATATCTGCCAGTCGTTGATCATCATGCCGCCGATCTTACCGGCCGCATTGTTCGCCTTGATGATTTTGGGCATCGTGTACACGTAATTAGCGACGAACACATGCGTACGATCCGTACTCAGCACGTCGTACTCGGCGGTACGCAGGTTGAACGGTATGTTCGTTGTATAGTCGTCGTTCGTGGTGCCCATCGCCTTCGACCAGGTATAAGCGACACCGAACGTGACGTCCTTGCCAAAGCGGCGGTTCGCCGACATCTGCAGGGAGTGGTAGTTCGAATTGGCGCCGAAACCGTAAGCGATGGTGTTCGCGAAGCCCTGGTACGGACGATAGAAGTTGGGCTGGTTGCTGGTGGTTCCATCGAACTTCGGACTGGTGTTGAGCGGATCCTGGTTCTGAGCCAGCCACGCGGCGCCGAGCGGAATCGCGTTCTGGTTATACCGGTAAAGTATGTGGTTCGAAGCGGAGCCGACATACCCGACATCGAACAACAGTGAGAACGGTAATTCACGCTGGATAGTGAAGTTCCAGTTGTAAGTCGTCGGAATCTGGCCCGCCTTATCGAACCCGTTGACACTCTGCGGGAAGAACGCACCGGAAGCAGCACTCGGTATGGAACCGAGGTTCCCGTAGTAGAACTGCGGGATGGCCGTAGATGGCGGGTTCGGCAACATGTCGAACACCGGGTTACCCTGCAGCCGGTCGTAGAACACACCCGCGCCTGCCCGGATGACCGTCTTCGGCACTACCTGGTAAGCGATGCCGAGCCGCGGCGCATAATTGATGCCTTGGCCGTCGATCAACGCCTTCGGATAGCCACCCTGCCCTGCGAGCCCTATACCATTGGCATACAGCCCATTTACAAATCCCTTGCCGGTATTCACGAGGGAACCGATCAACGCAGCCGGACCGGTTTCGCCCGTTAGCGGATTGATGGCAATTCGCTTCCCGCTCGCATCCAGCCCCGCGAGTCGCAAAACCCCGGCGGCGGCGGGATCGTACAACGCCTGGTTCCAGGCAGAGGTCTGCAACCCTGCGTCGAACTGCGGCTGGATCCAGTAGAACCGAACTCCATACTCGAGGGTGAGTTTCGAATTGACTCGCCAATTGTCCTGCAAATACCATTCGACGTTCCACGAACGGTATTGGCCGTTCAGCACGACGCTCGACTGCTGCAAACGATCATAATTGCCGAGCAGCGCATTGGCGAACGCCCAGTTCGCATCGTTCGGGTTGTTGGTGTCGCGATCGAACCAGATGGTTCCGTTCACTGACGTAAAGGCCGTCTGATCCTTCGCGCTGTGGTGCAAATAGATGCCGGCCTTTAACGTGTGGGAACCATATACCTTCGCCATACTGTCCGTAATGTCGACGGTATGATTGAAGTTCAGGAATGGCGTCCCGTTAAAAGAGGAGGTCGGCGCATTGGGAACTCCGCCGTAGTTCCAGTTTTGAACCAAGCCGAGCGTGTCCGCCGACGGGTATGGCATCTTATACGAAACACCGACGTTCGATAACTTCCAGGTATCATCCACCGGCGTAATGTGCAGGTCGTTGCGGGAGGAGCCGAACACGAACTCATTGGTCAGCGTCGGGTTAATGATGGTGGTCACGTTTGTGACAAACGACCAGCCGGGCGCGCCGAAGCTCATCGGCGCCAAAGGAATGTTGTAGCTGGCGTTCCACTGGCCGTACCACATCTTAGTTTCATCTGCGCTTCGGATATACCGGGCATACGCTTTCCATTTGTCGCTGATGTTATAGTCCATGCGATAGATTTCTTCGCGCCGCGGATACTGGTTGGAAACCTGGGTTTGATAGTTATAGCCAGGGTCCCTTCCCAGCGCATTCGGTGCCGGATACCAGTTCAGGATCTTGAACCCGTCCTGGTTGATACGATCTTTCGGAATGACGTTCCCCGGGAATGGCGACTTATTGTTCAGGGGATCGAGAATCGTAATGTTCGGCGCGAATCCCGCTGAATCGTGCGTCTGAGAGAAGTCGCCCTGGCGTTCGAGCGCGGTCGGCACTGTCACGTTCCGTAGATCGTTGGGCGTTAGCTGATTCTGCCACTCGATACCCGCGAAGAAGAAGAGTTTGTCCCGCCCCTTATTGAAGTTACCGGGAAGCAGCACAGGACCGCCCACGTTGAAACCGGCGTAGTTGTACCGGTAGAATGGCCTGGCGCGACCGTCGATGTTATTGCGCCAGGTGTTGGCGTTCAAGTCTTCGTGGCGATGGAAGAAGTAACCCGTCCCGTGAAAATCTTTCGAACCGGACTTGGTTACTACCTCGATCTGAGCTCCGGAGGCCCGTCCGAACTCTGCAGGCTGCGAATTCGTAATGACCTTGATCTCGGAGATCATGTCGATGTTGGTAGTGGCAAGAGAACCGCCATTGGAACCGGTATCCATGTTCGTGACACCATCCAACGTGAAGTTATTCTGATTGTTCCGGTTTCCGTTTGCATTGATACTTCCTACACCGAGCCCCGACGTGCTATTGCCGGTAACGATCCCAGGAAGTGTTCTCGCGAGGTCGAACAGGCTGCGGGATAGCAATCCGACGTCCTGCACCTGGCGATTTGTCAAAACGCCGGAGCGTTCCGCGCTGGCGGTCTGGATTTGGACGGCCGACGCTTCGACGGTAACTACTTCGTTCAATCCTCCAACGGCCAGGACAATGTCGCCCAGAGCCAGGCGGTCGTTGGCAAACACCTTCACGTCGGTCTGTTCGAATTTCTTGAAGCCGGGGGACTCCACGGTAACCTTGTAAGAGCCCGGCTGAACCTGGGTGAAGACAAACGTCCCGTCCATCCCCGATTGGATTTCCCGAGCCGTTCCTTGTTGTAGATTACTGAGAGTAACTTTTGCGTTGGCGATTGCAGCTTGCTGGCTGTCCTTCACCGACCCGATGATGGACCCCGAAATCTGCTGTGCGGCCGCAACTGTGGCGCCCAGCAGAACGCACGACAAAACACACGTGAGCCGACTTGGCATCAACGTATCTCCTTTGTCCGAAAGTGTTCAGATAATCGCGGACTTTAGCCCCCAGAAGTCCAACCGGGCTCCTGGAAACTAGAGATACGACCGGCCCTCGAGTGCTCACGTAGAGCGTGACAGACGAAACCCCAGGTGATCGCGGACTTAGGTCCCCAGAAGTCCTAAAATGCTGCTCTTGGAAATTTAATATGGCTGTTCTTGAATGTCAACGGAAAAAATGAAAGCGATTAACTTGATCGCGTCGAGAATGCTGCGACCCGCTAACATCTTCGTTATCCCGGGCCACCACTCATAGGTGAAGATCCGAAATTTTGCGATAAGTCGTGTCGCTTAGGATTTTGTTGAGACACCCCAGACAGTATCACTGGGAGTAGATCCTGATCCTGTGATCCGTAAAGTGGAGGCCGGGGATCGGAGAACTCGATCTCATGTGGCAAGAAGCGCACTCCGGTGTCCGCGGGCAGGAACTCCTCGCAACGCGGTGGCAAGCCTGGCAGACTTCGGCCACACTCCGCTTCGCCGGTTCCCCGTGCGGATCGTGGCAACTCACGCAGGTAAAATTCCTGCTGCTCTGAAAGCACTTACTCGCCTGAAACCCCACCGGGGCAAAGCGGATGCTCCTAGCGTCTTCGATTTCCGGCTGCGCGGAAGCGAAGGTCATGTCCGGCGACCGATGGCAGACCGCGCAGAGCGCGACGCTCATATCACGGCGGATGTTGCCCTTGGCGGGGTGCCGGCGATGTTCCGCACCGTCGCCGTGGCAGCCCTGGCAATGTACCCCAGGCTCCCCGTTTGGCTGATGGCACCCGAAGCAACGCTCCGCGTTCGATGGGCTCTGAACGACGCCGAGAGACTCCTCGAGGTCGAGCGGCGGCCGCGGATCGTGCCCCGGCGTGAGTCTGAACCGGTCACCATCGCGATACCAGGAGACGCGGTGCTCCACCCACTGGCCGTCCCGCCGGATCACGGGAGTCACTGCCTGAGTTCCGGCGCCGAACGCCCACATGATCTCCGCAGACGTCGATTCTTCGCCGCGCGAAACCGATACTCGGTTTCCCGAGTACTCATAGAACAGCCCTGTGCCTTCGCGCAGTTTGCGTCCCGCGAAATGGTCTCCGGTATAGGGCGAAAGAGTGTGGGCGTGAGGGGTCGCTGACTGAAGGCGAACCCGGGCTGCGTGGCATAGGGCGCAAGCGTTGGCGCCAGCTAAGTTGCCGGCGGGTCCAGTCTTCGGCATCGGGTTGGGCTCAGTCGTACTTGGCGCCTTAACCGGCGCTTCAATCTCCGCGAATGAATCTCGGTGCCGGGACATTTCGGTTCGCGAAAGCCGTTCCGCTTGTTCCGAGGCCCTCTTCGCTTCGGCTTCGCGCCCGAGGGTTCGCAGCACGGTTGCTGACAGCAGGAGCGCCTCGCGAAATGTGGGATCGGCTTGGGTCGCACGCTCGAGTAGGGCCGCCGCTTCCTTGTCTTTCCGGCTCTGCCAGATGACTTTCGCTAATTGATAATTCGCCCGCGAGTTGTAGGGGCGCAGCGCGATGGCTTTTCGAAGGTAGTCCTCGGCCTGCTGTTGCTCGGATGGGTTAAGGGCCACGGCTGCGCCGAGTGTGTACACGGCTTCGAAGTTCCCCGGCTGCGCCGCATATTCCGCCCGCCATTCCGCCAACGCCTGATCGGTCTTTCTCTGTCGCCAGTAGACCATACCGATATTCAGCCGGAGCGAACGAAGTTCGGGATTTAAACGCCTCGCCCGCTCGAAGGCAGCCAGCGCCTCATCGAGATGGCCCTCGTTCAGATCGGCCTGACCCAGAATGAGTTGCACCTCTGCCGAATCAGCGCGGGCGAGAACCGGCTCCAGCACCGCTTTCGCTTCCGCCGTTTTTTGTTGCCGGACTAGCGCCGTCGCCAACCCGACCGTGATCGACAAGTCCCCAGGAGTCAGGGCCTGAAACTGCTTCTCAGCTTCGGCAAAATGCTCCGTCTCTAAGAGAGCGATCGCACGTAACTGTGCGGCCTTACGATTGTCAGGATAGCTCTGCAGCAATAGGTCAAACTGTTCGATAGCGGGCTCGTACTGTCCTTGCTTGAAGTAAGCCAGCCCCAGATTGAGATGGAGGGGAGTTAGCGATGGGTCCAGTTGAAGAGCCTGCTGATAGTATCGGATCGCCTCGGGGTAGTTTTCACGCGAAGCGAGTACTACGCCCAAATTCGCGAAAATCTCCGGACGAGGGCCAAACCGTTCCAGGTACACCCGGTAGGCACTCTCTGCCTCAGCGATCTTGCCCGCAATCTGAGCAGTGCGAGCCGACTCGAATAGCTGATCCGCCGTTTGCTGCGGCCGGACAGTAGTCGCACACGCCAGGATTATCAGCGCCGCCCAGATTGGCGCCCGAATTCGCCCCATCCCGCGATTGTAGCGAGTCGCCTCGACGTATGCGGTCAGCCCGTACAAACGATGCGGCCCCGCCACTTCGGAGTGACGGGGCCGCTCGAGTTACTGCGGTTTGAACTGGCGGTCAGAAGATTAATTTCACCGCGAGTTGAATACGCCGTGGGTCGGCAGTTCCGGTGAACGCTCCGAACCCCAAGCGAAGACCTGTGCCACCCAAGGCAGTCGCCGTGTTGACTAATTTGCCACTCTGGTCGAAGGTGGCGTTTCTGTTAAAATCCGTGAACTGCGGGTGCTTGAAAGCGTTGAACATCTCCATGTTGCATTCGGAGTCTTTCCTTATATAGCGGAATGAACTTGGCGATAGTGATGTCGTAATTGTGCAGACCGGGGCGCCGGATCGGCAAACGGGATGAGTCGAAGCCCTGACTTCCCTTTACCGCGGGCAGTTTCAGCAACGAGTAATCGACCCAAGCGTATTCTGTCCCAGGGTACTGCATCTTGGAAGTGTAGGCGACGCGAGGTGCGATGTCGGGAGAACCTGTGTAGCGTTCGTTGAAGTTGCCGAGGCCGGAAATCGAGAACGAAATGCTATCGGGCTGGCCGCTCTGCATGGTGGTGATACCAGAGATCTGCCACTCATTCAGAATCGTGCCACCGATCCTACCCGCCACATTGTTCGCCTTGATGACCTTCGGAAGAGTATACACGTAGTTGGCAATGAACACGTGCGTGCGATCCGTGCTCAAGACGTCGTACTCGGCTGCGTGTAAGTTAAACGGAATGTTGGTCGTGTAGTCATCGTTGGTCGTGCCCATTGCCTTCGACCAGGTATAAGCGACACCGAACGTCAGGTCCTTGCCGAACCGCCGATTTGCCGAGACCTGTAGGGAATGATAGTTTGAGTTTGCACCATAGCCGTAGGCGATTGTATTCGCATAGCCCTGGTAAGGCCGATAGAAATTCGGCTGGTTACTCGTGGTCCCATCGAACTTAGGACTCGTATTCAGCGGATCCTGGTTCTGGGCGAGCCACGCGGCGCCAAGCGGAATTGCGTTCTGGTTGTAGCGTTAGAGTATGTGATTGGATACCGATGCTACATATCCGATGTCGAATTGTATCCGTCCTGGTTGATGCGATCCTTCGGGATTACATTGCCCGGAAAAGGCGGCTTGTTGTTCAGCGGATCGAAGATAGTGATATTCGGTGCGAAGCCGGCCGAATCATGGGTCTGAGAGAAATCGCAGGTCCTCTCCAAAGCGGTTGGCACCGTCACGTTCCGAAGATCGGGCGGTGTTAACTGATTCTGCCACTCGATGCCCGCAAAAGGAGAAGAGTTTGTCCTTTTCGCGATTGAATCCACCGGGCAGAATAACGGGGCCACCAACATTGAACCCAGCGAAGTTGTACCGGTATTTCGGCCGGGCGCGTCCTTCGATGTTGTTGCGCCAGAGATTCGCATTCAAGCCGTCATCGAGGTGGAGGAAATATCCCGTGCCATGGAAGTCCTTGGATCCGGATTTCGTCACCACCTGAATTTGGGCGCCCGACGCTCTTCCGAATTCCGCCGGTTGTGAGTTGGTGATGATCTTTAACTCCGCAATCATGTCGACGTTCGTTGTGGCTAGCGAGGGTGTAAATTGAACTGTGTAAACGGCCATCGAAAGGATCACACTAAGGAGACCCGATGGCCATCGACCTCAAACTCATCGACAAACTGTTGGCGGATTACAAGAAGCCCGAAGACATCATTGGCGAAAACGGCCTGCTGAAGCAGTTGACTAAGGCCCTTTTGGAGCGGGCCATGCAAGCCGAGATGACCGAACACCTCGGCTATGAAAAGCACGACCCGGCCGGCAACAACAGCGGCAACTCGCGCAATGGCGCGACCACCAAGACCCTGAAGGGTGATTTCGGAGAGGTACCGCTGGAGACCCCGCGTGATCGCAACGGCAGCTATGAGCCGAAGATCATCAGCAAAGGACAGACGCGTTTCAGCGGCTTCGACGACAAAATCATTTCGATGTACGCACGCGGCATGAGCACGCGCGAGATTCAGGGGCACCTGGAAGAGATCTACAAGGTGGAGGTGAGCCCGACGCTGATTTCCAATGTCACCGAGGCGGTGATGGAGGAGGTCAAGAGTTGGCAGAGCCGTCCGCTGGATGCGGTGTATCCGATCGTGTACCTGGACGCTTTGGTGGTGAAGATTCGCGAGGCCGGCCACGTCCGCAACAAGGCGATCTACGTGGTGATTGGCGTCAACATGCAGGGCAACAAAGAGGTGCTGGGGCTGTGGGCTGGCCAGGCCGAGGGAGCGAAGTTCTGGCTCCAGGTGCTGACCGAGCTGAAGAACCGGGGCGTGGACGATATGTTCATCGCCTGCGTGGATGGGCTGAAAGGGTTCCCCGAATCGATTGCGACGGTGTTTCCGGAAGCGCAGGTACAGTTGTGTATAGTGCACCAGGTGCGCGCGTCGCTGAACTACGTATCGTGGAAACAGCGCAAGGCGGTGGCCGCGGATTTACAGCCGGTCTACCGCGCCAGCACGGTGGAAGAGGCCGAACAGCGGCTCGACGAGTTTGCCGCAAAATGGGACGGGGCGTATCCGACGATCAGTCAGATGTGGCGCCGGAACTGGGAGCACCTGACCCCGTTCTTCGCTTACCCGGCGGACATTCGCAAGGTCATCTACACGACCAACGCGGTGGAGTCGCTGAACATGTCCTTGCGGAAAGTGATCAAGACGCGCGGCTCGTTTCCGCATCCGGAGGCGGCGATAAAACTGCTGTACCTGGCCCTGGAACATATCGCGAAAAAGTGGACCAAGCCGGTGCAGAATTGGAAGGCGGCGTTGCAACGCTTCGCGATTTTGCTCGGCGACCGGGTGCCGAAAGCGGACATGGGGTAAACTGCCGCCGTATGGAACAATCGGAAGAAGAGCATTTCTGGGATGGGGACTCTGTCCCCAAACCCCTGAGATTTTGCGCTTTTGCGCCAGGATTCCTGGATCGGGAGGCGAGCTGCGCTCGCGCTCCCGGAATCCCGGCCCCTAAGTCGGCGCTCGGGTTGCGTCTCCGCAGAGCCCTACCCTCCGCTCAGGTCCGTTTAGTTTACCAGGGATCAACAACGAGAAATAATTTGGCCGTTTACACAAAAGACTTGACGCGCCCTGGCTAGCGTGCCTCCATTCGAACCGGTGTCCATATTCGTCACGCGTCCAGCGTGAAGTTGTTCTGGTTATTCCGGTTGCCGTTCGAATTTATGCTACCCACTCCGAGATTCGACGTGCTGCTGCCCGTTACGATGCCGGGAAGAGTCCGGGCGAGATCGAAGAGACTGCGCGACAGCAACCCGACGTCGAGTACCTGGCGTGTGGTCAACACGCCCGACCGCTCGGCACTGGCCGTCTGGATCTGAACCGCAGAGGCTTCCACCGTGACGGTTTCATTCACACCACCAACGGCCAGTACCACGTCCCCGAGCGCGATACGGTCACTGGCGAATAACCTGATAATCCTTCTGTTCGAATTTCTTGAAACCCGCGGACTCAACGGTAACAGTGTAAGTACCCGGTTGTACCGGCGCGAATACAAACGAACCGTCCGTCGCCGAGTTTACAGAATGGGCGGTCCCTGTTCTGTGTTGCTAAGCGTGACTTTTGCGTTGGCAATGGAAGCCTGTTGGCTGTCCTTTACCACCCCTGTAATTGTCCCCAAATTTGCTGAGCCACGAGACTGAGACTGCAGCAAAGAAGTATACACGCGAAGATGCGTGCTGCCCGCCAAACGAGCATGCGATACCTCCTTTATAGTGCAGCTACAGAATAGTTTCTTAAGGCCCGAAAGTCTGAAACTATCTGCACGTGCTAACTCTGGATGTGTCAGATGTCAATGGGGATTTGAGGCCCGGACAACCCACTCCGAATAAGTCGTAAGTGCTCGGACTTACGTAGCCGACTCGTAGACCGGATCCGGAGCGATGTCCGGTTCGTCATTTCGGGTGGTGAATACAAACCTGGCCGCAATCGCCGCTGCGCCGAGTGCAGTGACCGCCATTACAAATGCGCCCGGGTACCCGAAACGTTTGGCGACAACGCCTGCGGCGAATGCACTCACGCCGACGAATAAATCATAGAAAGCGCTCAGGATACCCACTACCGATCCGCGCTCGCCGGCGGGAGTCTGCCGCAGCACGGTGGAAGCGATCGAGGCCCAGGGAAAAGAAAATCCGAAGCCCAACAGCGCGGTGGATGTCACGGCAACTACGGGCGCGGGTCCCATTGCCACAACGCTCAGGCCAACGGCCATCATCGCGATGCCGATGTAGAAAGTAATAGACGGATGGATACGGTCAGGTAGACCCCCGAGGAAGAATCGGGAAAGCAGAATTACCAAGGCGTAGGCCGAGAATGCCGCCGGCCCCGAGTTTCCGTGGGCCGTGAGGTGAAGAATCAGAAAACCAGTGATGACCGGATAGTGGACGTTGACAAAGCCGATGGTCAAGCCCGGCGCGACCAGCGATGCTGGAATCCACGGCTTCCGCCGGACTCGCGAATCCGGCTTGAAGTCTTCTGGAACGCTGGCCAAGACCGCGACGGCTACTAGAGCGAGGATCAACTGCATCCACGCTGCGCGATGAAACGAACCCAACCACTGCCCCACCACCGGACCGGCTGAGATTCCTCCCCAGATGCCGCTGCTCACGTAGCCGAGTGCCTGCGCACTGCGATGAATTCCCGCCACCTCCACGGCCCAGGCCGCCGCGCCGGTGTAGAGACAGGCTTCTCCGAAACCCTGAAGAATACGGCCTGCGTAAGCGCCGGCGAGTCCGAAAGGCAGTAGGTACGCTGCTCCTGCCGCGGCACAACTGATCAGCCCTGTAAGGAAAGCTATTTTTCGTCCGCGCCGGTCAGCCAGCGGACCCGAAAAGAAACGTGAGGCGAGAGCAACGAAGGAAAAGACACCGATCACGAAGCCGACCGTCTGATCAGACCCACCCAAGTCCCGGCGGATGTGGGGGGCTAGTCCAGGCAGTACTGTACCCATGCCCAGAAAGCCCAGAAAGATGGCAATGATGAGAATCCAAAAACGCCGACCCAAGTCAGGCGTCACAAAACCCATTTAGCTTTATTGTACTTTCGATCTCTCGCCGGAACCCAGCATCGCCCCAAAAATGCGGGTTGCTCCGTCCGGCGAGACATCACGGATTTGACGTGCTGTTTAGAACAGATTCCAGAGGAACTGGTTGTAGACCTCGTGATGGTACTGAACTTCGGGTACTTTCACGAAGGTGCCAAGCATCCGGGGACAACGGTCGGCCGAACTCTGCTTCAGATCGGCGTATCGCGCCTTCACATCCTCACCCAGCAACTTGGTCGTCCACTCGGCGTTCCGGAAGTTCTCGAGCGCATCGTAGATGTTGTCGGGCAGGTACCGCTCCGCCGATCGCAGATTCTCGACCTGGGCTATGTCGCCCTCAATACCAGTTCGGAAGATCCCGAGCATCACCATGTACGGGTTCGCATCCGGCGCAACCGAGCGCACCTCCACGCGGGCACTGCGCTTGTTGCCGATTGGAATTCGGACCATCGATCCACGATCGATCGCAGACGCCTTGATCTGGTTCGGCGCCTCAAAGTGAGGATCGAGGCGGCGGAACGAGTTGACGCTCGAGTTCAACATCAGGCAGAGGTCGTTTCCGTGCGTCAGGATGCGATCGACGAACTGCCACGCGAAGCAGCTCATCTTCTCATTACCGTTCGGGTCCCAGAACAGGTTGGTGCCGTTCGTATTGATCGAAACGTTGGTGTGCATCCCGTTGCCATTCACACCCACTACCGGCTTGGGCAGGAAGCACGCTGTCAACCCCAACCGGTTCGCCACTTGCCGGCAGATCAGTTTATATAACTGGATCTGGTCGGCGGCAGCGACGACCTCGGCATAGCTGTAATTGATCTCGAACTGCGACGGCGCAACTTCGGGATGGTCCTTTTCGTTCTCGAAACCCATCGCGCGCTGCACTTCGGCGGTCGTGTCGATGAATACACGCAGGGGATCGCCGGGCAGCGAGTGATAATAGCCGCCTGTATTCACGTACTCGAATTTCTCGTTCAGGTAGTAGTTGCGCTCGGCGTCCGTACCCTTGAACAGGAAGCCCTCGATTTCGTTCGCCGCGTTCAGCGTGTACCCGTGCTTTTCAAAAAGGCTGTCGGCGTACTGCTTCAGAATGCCGCGGATGTCGGCAGCATACGGCGTTCCGTCTTTATCGATGACATCGCCGAAAACCAGCACTTTGCCGGTCCCAAACACATCGGCGGGACCCCAGTAGAATGCGCTCCAATCGATTCCCAACCGCAGATCGCTCTCGCGTTGGGCGGTGAATCCCCGGATCGACGATCCATCGAAGGTCAGATTGTCCCAGCTCTTGACAAGGAACTTCTTGTCGTAGTCGAGCATGTGGAGCCGGCCTTCCAAATCGCTGAACAGGACGGTGACCGCCTTCACGCGCTTCTCGTCGCTCAGGTACTTAATTCGTTCTTCCTGAATCTTATGCAGCGGGACGCGGTTCATCCGGTCCTCCTTTGCCTTCAGATTCAGTTCTTCCAGCTCCGCATAGGGAAGCGTCAAACGATTATGCAGCAGTTGATCCATTCATCTCCTTGGGCGAGGCAGAACTTTGTTTCTTCCATTATGTCGGCTCGACGGCCGAGGCTCCTATCCATTGTTTCTATCGGGGTGGTCGGAATTACCGATAAGAAGGTCCGCCCGGCGGCGGCGTGGTAATATCCGCGAAAGGGGCCTGGGATTACAGATGAGTACTACTCGGCGCGAGGCGCTGATCTCGATTGCCGCACTGAGAGCGTCGGTTTCCTCCGGTGCCGCGGCAACAACATTTCTGAATAAAGCCGAACTCGCGTGCGTCAGCGCGCTGGCCGACGCCATCATCCCCCGCACCGAAACTCCGGGTGCGTCAGATGCCGGCGTCCCCGCGTACATCGAGCAGCGGCTGTCCGCGGACGCGAAAATCGCGGAACAATTTCGAAAAGGATTGTTGCTGTTTCAATCCGAATCTGAACGCCAGTTCGGCGGCGGCTTCGCATCGCTGGATCCGCAACAACAGTTCGCGCTGCTCACGCCCATCAGCCAGAACCTGAAAACGCCGCTTGGTTCGTTTTTTCAACTCGTGAAAGAACTCACAGTGGACGGCTACTACCGCTCGAAAGAGGGTCTGGCCCAAGAACTCGGCTGGCATGGCAATACCTTCCTTTCCGAATTCAAAGGCTGCACTCACCCGGAGCACCAGGGATGATGCAGATTCGCGAATCGCCCGCGGTCCACGATGTCGTCGTGATCGGCAGCGGAGCCGCGGGAGCAATGGCCGCCTGGAACCTGACCCGGCAGGGAGTGCGCGTGCTGATGCTCGACGCGGGCACCAAATTCCGGCGATCCGAATTCTGGAGTCATGTGAAGCCGTGGCAGGCCGGCGAACGGATCGCCGCCGGTCACCCCCCGCCGCGGTTCTATGTCGATTTGAAGACCGCCCCCTATACCACCCCGCCCGAAAGGCCGTTCGACCTCGTGCGCGTGTGGGGGCGCGGAGGCAAAACCAACATTTGGGGACGGGTCTCGCTCCGCTACTCCGATCTCGACTTCACCAGCGCCGAGCGCGACGGATGGGAAATTGCGTGGCCGATCCGCTACAAAGACATCGCGCCGTACTACGATCGAGTCGACCAGTTCATCGGCGTGTGCGGCGGCGACGACGATCAGGACTCGCTGCCGGGCAGCCGTTATCATCTTCCGCCACCGCCGCCGCGCTGCGGTGAGCGACTGCTTCAGAAGGCAGCGCGCAACATCGGGATCAGCGTGGTCGCCGGCCGACGCGCCGTTCTGACGAAGGCGCACAATGGTCACCCCGCCTGCCACTACTGCGGCGCCTGTGGTCGCGGGTGCGACGTCTCGGCGTTCTTTAATGCTTCGGATTACCTCGTTGAACCAGCGCTCCAGACGGGCAGGCTTGATGTGATCGACAATGCCGTGGTCGCTCGGGTCCTCGTCGATTCCGAAGGGCGCGCCAACGCTGTCCAGTATTTCGACCGGTACACCCGGCAGGAGCGCCGGGTCCGCGCGCGTATCGTCATCGTTGCCGCCTCGTGCATCGACTCAACCCGCATCCTGCTCAATTCGAAATCGCGGCAGCACCCCAATGGAATCGGCAATTCGTCCGACGTCATCGGCCGATATCTCAGCGAACAGGTGCGCCTGCATATGTACGGCTTCGTGCCCGAACTGCTCGATGGCCCGGTTCTGAACGACGACGGAATCGGCGGCGAGCACATCTATATGCCGCGCTTCAACCATCGGGATGGGAAAAAGCGCGATTACCTCCGCGGCTTTGGTATGCAGTTCTGGGGCTGCGGCTCAGGCGACAACGCCTCGTACGCGAAAGACGTCCCGGGCTTCGGGGCCGGTTTCAAAAGGGAGGTGAAGCGCCGCTACCCGGCTCTGGTTGCCTTGCATCCATATGGCGAGGTGCTGCCGTACGCGGATAACCGCATCACCGTTGACGGCAGCGGCGTCGATCAGTACGGCGTGCCGGTTGCACGCATCGATTTCCACTATCGGGAAAACGAACGCAGGATGATGCGCGAGATGTACAACACGGCCGCCGGGATTCTCCATGAGACGAAAGCGGAGATACTGCCGTACGATCCCGAGTTCATGGGATTCCCGGGGCAGGCGATTCACGAGCACTCCACTTGTAGAATGGGCGCCGATCCGAAGCGCTCGGCATTAAACGGTTTCTGCCAGATGCACGACGTGAAGAACGTCTTTGTTGTCGACGGCGCGGCCTTCACCACCGCCTCAGAGAAGAATCCGACCCTGACTATTCTCGCGTTGGCCTGGCGCGCGACGGACTACCTGGCCGAGGAGATGAAAGCGGGGCGCGTTTAATCGTCTGGAACGAAAAACCGCCGGCCCGGTTTTCGTCGCAACTGGACCGGCGATTCGGATGCCGGGAACTACACCTTCTCGGGCACCACAAACGGCGCTCGATATTTCCGGCTATACAGCGCTTGCGCTTCCTTGTCGCCGACGATCTGCATCGTTTCGGGATTGAACTCGAGACTGCGGCCAACCCTGTACGAAATGTTCGCCAGGTGCATCAGGACACAGGATGCCGCACCTTCTTCGATCGGGTTGTTCTGCTTCGACGTGTCCCGGCTGCGCACGACATCGATGAAATTCTGCCAATTGTTTCCGCCGTCGCTCCGCTGCGGTCCGGGCTCCTGGTCTCTGCCGAGAAACGTGTAGTATTTGTTGTAGCCTTCGACGGCCAGATACCCTTTCGAGCCGTAGAACAGGTTCCCGATCGTATTCGAGTCCTTGCGTCCGCCGGGGCGCGCTTCACCTATGCCCGCCTCGTGGTTGCTCATCCAGTGGCGCACCTCAAATTCGAGAATCCGGCGTTTGCCGCCCTCGTTGAATTCATAGAGGGCGCTCAGCGTGTTCGGCGTTTCCTGGTCGTCGTCGAACATGAAGTGTCCGCCAATCGCCGTGACCTTCGTCGGTAGCTTCACGCCGAGGCCCCACCGGGCGATATCCATCTCGTGGATGCCTTGATTGCCAATATCACCGTTACCGTAATCCCAGAACCAGTGCCAGTTATAGTGGAACCGATTTTGAGTGAACTCGTGTTTCGCAGCGGGTCCCAGCCACAGATCGTAGTGAACGCCCGCCGGCACTGGCTCGACCGGTTTTCGACCGATGGTGTCGCGCCACTTGAAGCACAAGCCGCGCGCCATGTACACGTCGCCGATCACGCCCTCCCGCATTATCTGAACGGCTTCCTGCACACCCGGGCTCGACCGCGCGTTCACGCCGTGCTGAACGATTCTGTTGTACTTCTTGGCTGCGGCAACAATCTGCTTAGCTTCGAAGATGTTGTGAGCGCACGGCTTTTCTACATACACGTCCTTGCCGGCCTGCAGCGCCCAGATCGTCTGAAGCGTGTGATTGTGATTCGGCGTGGCGATCGAAATCGCGTCGATGTTTTTGTCTTCGAGCAGTTTGCGAAGATCCGTGTAGCCCTCGGGCTTCTTGCCGGACTTCTTCTCGATTTCGCCGAGCCGCTTGTTGAGAATCGATTCGTCAACATCGCAGACGGCCGCAATTTCGACGTTGCTCATCCGCAAGTAGTTCTGGATGTGCGCACCGCCCTGACCGCGCACGCCGACGCAGGCAATGCGCACCGTATCATTCGGACTTCCCACCATCGGGCGGGCGGCCATCGCGCCAGCGGCAGCCGCGCTCCTCATCAGAAAATGCCTTCTTTCCATGCGTTTAGCTCCGGAGGTTCAGATCCAGTAATGGGATCTACAAACTGGCGTTTATACTATATCGAAGGAAAAGACGACACGAGGTCCAAATAAGTTATGCAACCTGAGCAAGCAAGTATTATCCTCAATTTTCTGGCTGGGTCCGCCGAGCACGAACACCAGACTACGATCAAGGTCTTGTCCGCGATTCCGGCCGACAAAATCGACTACACGCCGGATCCTCGCTCTAAAAAAGCCCTCGATCTTGCCTGGCACATCGCCAGCGCCGAGCAGTTCTTCATGACTGGAGTGATCAACGGAGAATTTCCGAAGGGCGGAGGCGAACGCCCCGAATCCATCCGGACTCCGGAGGACGTGGTCGCGTGGTATCGCGAACAGTTCGCAGCCAACATCGCCAAAGTGAAGCAGGTGTCCGGCGCCGATGCTTCGCGGATGGTCAACTTCTTCAATTTCCTCACTCTGCCGGCGGTTCACTTCCTACAACTGATGGTCAACCACTCGGTGCATCACCGCGGTCAGCTCTCGGCGTATCTTCGGCCGATGGGAGCGAAAGTGCCCTCCATCTATGGTCCGAGCGGCGACGTCGGTATCGAGTCGGCGACACCGGCTTAGGCTGTTGATACCAAATCAGAACCATGGGCCTGCCGCACATCGAGATCCGCCTCACACAAGGCGATGTCACCAAGGTGGAGTGCGACGTTCTTGTTGTGAAGCATGCCCAGGCGTTGTATGGCGCGGATCAAGCGGTCGCTGCGGCTCTTATTTCGGCAGGCGTACCGCTGCCGCGCCTCCCGGCTCCGGGCGAGGTTGCGGTTATAACACCCACGAATGCCGCGGTGCACACCCCGACAGTTCTCTTCCTGGGCACCCCACCTTTGAGCGGCTTCGAGTATCCGCAGATTCGCGAGTTCGGATCGAACGCTCTGCAAGCTGCCGCGCGGTATCAACCGAGCGCTCGAACGGTTGCCCTCACATTGCACGGACCGGGCTTCGGCCTGGATGAGCGCGAGTGCCTCCGCTCCGAAGTGGGCGGACTATTCGATGGACTCGCTGCATTGGCGAACAACGGCGGCGCCTTGCAGCGCATAGTCATCATCGAACGGGACTCGAGTCGCGTGGTCCGGCTGCGGACGGAGTTGGAGCGCCTGCTCGAGACGTACGCCGGCAGCCAGCAGGCCACGTTAAGCATCGAGTCCGCCCCCAAGTTGACGCCGGTGCGTCGTCGCTGCGAAAGCGCCGCATTTTCGTTGCGATGCCGTTTGTGGAATCGATGGAAGATATCTACCACTACGGTATTCAGAACGCCGCCCAGAACGCCGCCACCGATCGGGGTACCTGTGCGAGCGAGCCGACGAATCTGCGTTTACTGGCGAAATACTCGACCTTGTGAAACAACGGATTCGCAGGGCGGACCTCGTGGTGGCGGATCTTTCGACCGCCAACCCGAATGTCTATCTCGAAGTCGGCTTCGCGTGGGGCGTCGGCACACCCACCGTTCTCATCGTCAACACAACGGACGACCTCAAGTTCGACGTGCGCGGGCAGCGCCGCCTGAAGTATTCGAAAATCCGCGAACTCGAAGAGAGCCTCACGCGCGAGTTGTCCTCCCTGAACAACTCAACGTCGTCCGCGACGGTCAGTTGAGCCGTTCGCTCGCCCTGTCTCGCTCTCGGCCCCGCTTTGGCAAATGTTTTGCGGAAGAATTAGCTGACTTCGCAACTCCGTGTTCTAGAATTGAAATTGATGGCCCAACGAGCAAAAGCCGAAACCGACGACCGAGTGTATGAAATGCAGGCCCGCATCTGCAGGGCTTTTGCAAATCCCACGCGTCTCCGGATGATCGACTTACTGGCCAAGACCGAACTTACCGTTTCGGAACTCCAGGCCAGGCTCCGCATCAGTACTCCCAATGTCTCGCAGCATCTTGCGGTGTTGCGAACAGCCGGCGTAGTCAGCACACGGCGCGAAGGCAAGCAGATCTTTTGCTCGTTGACGATCCCCGAAGTCATTCAGGCTTGCTGCCTCATTAAGGATGTCCTCAGAGCGCAAGTTCGTGAAGAACGAAGCCTGGTTCTCTAAGATAGATTCGGCATGATGCTGGAGTGGCTGAGGAAAAGCTATACATCGTATGTTGCATAATTCAATAGTTGCAGTATTTCGCAACTGTGTGAATTAACGCGCGATACCCAATTTTTTGGGCCACAGCACCCAAACGCGCTCTCGCCCTCCCTGTCCGCCGGACATAACTTTCCAGGAAACCGCCAAAAAAAGGCCCTTTTCTGATGTTACTCATCGTCAGCGAACGCACCATACAAGATGATCAGGCGTGCCCAGCCACTACGACGGCATGGTATTGCAAAACCTTCTTGTCAAGACCATGTTCTCGATGCCCCTTCTCGGCCACCCGCCTTCCAGCGTCGCCGAAATCAACCAGTCCGTCGCTGCCCACGCCGCCGATTATCAGGTCTTCGCCAACAGCCTTACCTTCTACAAATTGAAGCAGGCCATGGGAGCCTTCCCGGCCCCCATGCAGCAGCAACTGATGAATATGCTGATGCCCGCCGCATACACGCCGGGCTACGCCGACAATAACGGCATTCTTTATACCAACCGCGTCCGTCTCAAATTTGATGCGCGAGTTGCGGACAATGTCAGTTTCACCTGCCGCCTGAGCATGTACAAGGTGTTCGGTGATTCCACGGGCGTCCAGGTATTCAATGGACAGCCGACCGCTATGAGCATCGACGGCACCACTACCGGGGTCCCCAACTCCGACCAGGTCCGCGTCGATCGCGCCTACTTCAGTTGGAACAAGATCGGGGGTTCGAATCTTTACTTCTCGGCCGGCCGTCGCCCATCCACAGCGGGTCCCCCCATGACCTACCGTGAAGACGAACCGCGTGGCGGCACGCCTTCGGGCACCCTGATCGACTACCAGTTCGACGGTATGACCCTTGGCTACAACGTCAGCGAGAACGTCATATTCCGGCTATGCTACGGGCTCGGGTACGAGTCCGGTTTCGGCAATGCCAACACGTTGAAGATGCCGTCGGACCGTCTGAAGGACGTTCACTTCCTCGGGGCGAATCTCGACTTGTGGAACACCGATACGTCGCTCGTACAGTTCACCATGGCGCGCGCCTATAACGTGACGGACGGCTTCAACGGATTGGTCGTCATGCCGTACAACCCGATCACCGGCGACCCTATCAACGCCTCGGTCCTGATGCGGTACACACCTTCTGCGAACCTTGGCGCGATCAACCTCGCGGGATTGAACCTCGAGCACCGGCTTCGCGACGTCAACGTGTACTTCAGCGGGAACATGTCCGCCACCCGCCCCAACGGGCCAACAACGCCGTTCGGGGGACTGATGTCCGATCCGTTCGAAACACCGCAGAACCGCACGGGATTTATGGTGCTCGGCGGTGTCCGCTATAACTTCAGCAATGACGAGCGGACCAAGCTCGGATTCGAATTCAACCACGGCAGTAAATACTGGTTCAACTTCGCCCAGGCGGCAGATGACATTATCGCCCCGAAAACGAACACCCGCGGCGAAGTGTACGAGACTTATCTCACTCATCGCATCAGCGACCGCTTCATTCTGAAGACCGACCTGATTAAGTACGCCTATAAGTACTCCGGATCCGGCTGGCATCTTGGCGCGCCGAAACTGTTGAGTGAAAGTCCCGTGCTGGGCTTTCCGACGCTGAACTCGGCCTGGATGTTTTCGGCCGGACTGATTACAAGATTCTAAGCAATAAGGAGCGTTCATCTTGAAGAGATTTCGTCACATTCTCATTAGTACTTTCTCCGGGTTGCTGTGTCTCGCGCTTCTTGGAACCGCAGGCCTGGCCCAAAGCAAACGGAAAGGCAGCGACACGAAGGGGAGGCACTATTTTCGCCAGGAATGCAAGGACTGTCATGTGAAGGGCGGCAAGGGCGGCGAGATTTCACCCCTGACCAAGACCCAGGCACAGTGGCGGACTTACTTTACAAAGGGCAAGCACTCAGGTGGTGCCGAAGCTTTGACCAAATTCATGACCGACGATCAGCTTATCGATCTTCAGGCTTTCCTGATCAACCACGCCGCCGATTCACTGCAGCCGGAAACCTGCGGTAAGTAGACAGGACACCAGGGGACGCCGAAATGGTTCATTACCCGATTGTAGGTTTCGCTTTGGGCGTCGGGCTCGTGTTCGCACAGACGCCCTCATCCAACCCGCCGAAACTCGCGCATCCCGCCATCGTCTTGAAAGACGAAACGGGACGGAACGTGCGAGACACCGGAAGGCCGATTAGTACCCGGCAGACCTGTGGCGGGGATTGCCACGATTACGATTTCATCGCCAACAGCTTTCACTTCCAACAGGGCAAGGCTGAGATGGATCGGAATCTGCCCAATTCCCACGGCGTCCCTCGATTCAACTCCTCGCCGGGAATGTTCGGCAAGTTCTCGATCATTCCCAACCGCCAATTGACCCATGCGGGTATCTCAGACCCGATCGACGCCGACATGAGCCAGCCCGAATGGCTGACCAAGTGCGGCGGTTGCCATACCGGCGGCGGTATTTCGGAGTACGATCTCCGCGGCCGCCGTCTGCTCACAACCGAAGCGCGGCCGGACGGACCGCTCGATCCGAGCTACACCATCCGCGACCGTGAAAAGGACCAGGTAGTCCCCTGGGACTGGCAGAAGAGCGGTATCGCCGAGGCCGACTGCTTCCTGTGCCATGTCCCGAAAGCCAGCCGGGGTGCGAGGCGTGCGGACATGGCTGCCGGGAATTTTCGCTGGGCGAACAACGCAACGCTCGTCGACACCGGGCTTATCGAGAAGAAAGGTCCGGGTGCTTACGCCTACGCTCCCGCGTCCTTTAGTCCGGATGGCAGCGTCAAGATCGCATTGCTGAATCTTTCGGATCCGACGCTCGAGAATTGCGCTGCGTGTCACGGATTCACCGCGCGCAACACCACCAACATCCAGCCCATCCAATTCGCCGACATACTGCGCGGCACCGAGAAGGCCGGCTGGATCTACAACGGCGCGAAGATCAGCGACACCGAAAATCCGAAGATCATCGGCAAAGACAAGTTCAACCATCCGTGGGACGTGCACGCGGCGAAGAACATGGTTTGTATCGACTGCCATTTCTCGCCCAACAATCCGGGACGCATGGCGCACGAGGATGCACAGAAGAGCCTCCGCTATAAGCCCGTCTCCGAGGACATCGCGGTATATCTCAAACGTCCCGATCACAATTTCGCTCGTGGCAACATTCCACCCGAAACGGTGAATTTAACCCGTCACAATACCATGCGGGGCTGCGCGGATTGTCACGATGCCGAGAAACTGCACGCGTTCCTTCCACACAAGGCCAGTCATTTCCGCGCGCTCGCGTGCCAAACCTGTCACATTCCCGCGGTTCATTTCTGGGCGTACCGAAGCGACGACTGGAGTTTTCTGATGGATACCGGAACCAGCCGCATTACCATGCGCGGCATCGAAGGTTCCATAGTCGATCCCGAATCGGACGTGACAGGTTATCTTCCCGCCTACATCCCGACGAAGGACAAGAACAACAACCTCCAGATACGGCCCACCAACCTGATCACCGGCGTGTACTGGTTCGATAAGGCCAAGAATCGCCCGGTCTTCACGTGGCAGGTTCAGATGGCCTTTTTCGCCGAACGCGGTGAAGGCGAGTGGGTCTATCGGCCCGAAATCGTGAAGGCCTTCGCGGATAAGGAAGGCATTATCGATATCCCGCAGGTGGTCTACGACAAACCCGAGAAGATCGAGTTAGTGAAAGGGCTTCTACAGAAATATTCCGGCGTTGCCGACGCAGAGCTTCGCATCGAGATCACACCGTGGGCGATGAGTCACAGCATCGCAGGCAAAGGGCAGGCGATCAAGAAATGCACCACCTGCCACGGCAGCAACAGCATGCTCCACCGGCCGCTGGACTTGAACACATTCCTGCCAAAGAATGTTCCGGTCTCTTTTGCGGGAAAACCGGCCAACGTCGTCAACTTCGACGGTAAGGAACCGGCATTCGATAATCGGCCGCTCCTCAGTTCGTTTTACATCCTCGGCAACAGCCGCGTGGCATGGATCGAGTGGATAGGATGGCTCTGCGTAATTGGCGCCGTTTTGTTCAGCGCGGTACATGGAGCGCTTCGCATGGTGGGAGGTCGTTCATGAATCCTTCAGTCCCTAGTTACTCGCTGCACGAGAGGATCTGGCACTGGCTGCAGGCCACGGCGATGATGCTTCTCATCGTCACCGGAATGGCCATCCACTACCCGGATCGGTTCGGTGTTTTCGGGTGCATGGCCAATGCGGTTCGGTGGCACTGGTGGATCGGGCTGGCGCTGATCGTGAACGCGTTCCTCGGCATCTTCTACCATCTAACCGCGGACAAATACCACCACTTTCTGCCGCGAATGGATGATTTCACGGAAGCCGCGGTCCGGCAGGCGCGTTTTTATCTGTACGGCATCTTCAAAGGCGAGCCGCATCCGTTCGAGCATGACGAGCGCCGCAAGTTGAACCCGCTCCAGAAGATTACTTACCTGGCTCGGCTGAACGTCCTGCTCCCATTTCAGATCGCGACCGGCGTTTTAATGTGGGGCGCCGACCGCCGGCGCCCGCCAGTCTCCTCCGAGCAATCACTGTTGGAGCAGATGACGTGGTTCCGACGGCGGCTGTCGAAGAGAGTGCACCAGTTTCCGAGTAGGGCGTCCGGCAACTTCCGTGCGAATATCTGCTCCGGTGTACGCGAGTTGGACTCTTGGCTCGCAGGGTCGTCAGCGGACAAGGCACCGGTTTGCGGTCGCTTTGCGGAATGAGTTCACCGCAGTCGAGTGCGATGGGGCTTGGTACAACGCTCAATGTCGGCAACGCGGCCCACGGCGATGTCTTAAATCGTGGCGGGCGCTGCGGATCTCGCACTGATCGGCGGTCCCAGTAGCTCCTGGCCGTGCTTCTCGAATACCGGCAGTAACTTCGCACGGTCAGGGGCGGTACCCCTCGGCGCAACGGTCTCGAGTTCTTCGAAGAAGACGTCGATTCCCCCCGGGACCACCGTCGTGACCGTGTGCCCAACCGTTGCCCCGATGTTCTGAAACGTGTGACGGCTGCCCTTCGCCGCGAACACCGTATCGCCTGTTGCGGCATAGATCTCCTGACCGTCGACTTCGAAACGGAAAGCGCCGTCCAGGATGTACCACCATTCGTCGTGATCGCGGTGGCGATGGAGCGGCGGGCCCTGCAGCGGCTTTGTCCAGCCTTCGAATACAGAGAACGATCCGCCGGTGGCCTGGGTCGGGATGCTGATGGCGATCTCCGCCCCAAGGACGTGCACGCGCTTGCCCTGGCCTCGCTTCGTGATCATCGCGCCCTGCACCACATCTGCCGAAATAGTCATCTCTTGATTCACAATGAGGAACGCGTATCGCGCAATCGGATTAGCTCATTCGAAGGCCCCGCTCGTTTCGCAACCATGGCTCGTCATAGCGACAGACCGCCCGATTGATACCGTTGCGAGCATTCTTCTTCGAAACCTCATCGGTGATTTGGACTACGACCCCCAACGCGCAGTCGTTACTTACTGCTCGGTGGGATAGCTGTCGCCCGGTGGTTTCCGTCGCCTGTTCGCCCAGAGATCAACGGACCGCACGTCAACCCCGCCCTAATCCCTCCCCCTTACACACCTACGCGCAATCTGCCAGTATCTGACCTTACTCGAAATGGCTGTATGCCTAACAATCGGCGCCGGACTTCCCCGCTAAGCTGAACATCCGGAACTTTCTCCGGACATAACTCACGGCGTGCGACCAGTACCGAGGTGTTAGAACTTTCGACCCACCCTGCGCCCAACCACCAAATAAAACAGTACTGGCCAAATTGGATCTACTATCTTTTTGACTTCCCAAGTAGAATAAGAACGATCTGTAAACGTAGCTTCCGCCGTAATACGACCCTAAGGTAATTAAGGTGCCGTAACGGCATACATTTGTATCTTGGAGGACAGACTTTGAAACTGTGGGCGTTGTTGCTGTTGGTCGGTGTCGCCGCATTTGGCGGTATCATCTCAACGAGCGGTCAGGCGACGGTGATTGCACCGCCAGCCGACGTCAGATTGGACGCGTTTCAGAGCAATACATTGATTAGCGTGTTTGCCGAGCAGCAAAACGTGTTGCTGACCTCGGACCTCACTGTCGATTTTTCCGCACCCGGGAAGTATACCGGCTATCCGCCTGCGACGGTCATCCCAGCGGGTACCTGGGTCTCGAGCTACTACGTCGTCATCGATCCCGATAACCTGCCGGTGATCTTCCTCGGGAGTATTGGCTTCGATACGCAAATTCTCGGTGTAATTTCGTCCACCGCCGGGTTTGCCGCCACGAATAGCTTGCTCGCCAATGCCGGCACCTTGTATTCGACTGATCACATCTCTATCGAGCCGGGGGATCCCCGCGACTCCATCACCATCTCGGGAGATAGCCTGGTCATTACATTAAACTCCGCCACTTCCAGCAGGGCTGATAACGTTCGTATCATCACAGCCTCCACCGCCACGATTCCGGAACCCGCCAGCATGCTGCTGGTCGGTGCCGGACTTCTTCTGGTCGGTTGGAAAAAACTTCGCTAAACGCAGGAATCATCCGCCTGCCGTGAAGTGGTAAGATTCTACGCAGAACGCGTCGCGGGCTCGTCCCGCGGCGCTCTTTATTTTCTGCGCTATGTTATTTCTTCTCTCCCTCTGGCTGCTCTTTCAGGTACCGCACCAACACCACGCTCCACCTGACGCTGCCGAGTATGCTCGCGTCCTTAACGACCCGTCCCGCGACGCTTGGCAAAAACCACACGAAGTCGTTTCCGCGCTAAATCTGAAACCGTCGGATGCGGTCGCCGACATCGGCGCAGGCACCGGCTACTTCTCCCTTCGCTTTGCCCGCCACGCCGCAAAAGTTTACGCCGTCGACATCGAAGCGAAGCTCCTAGATATGGCGAGGCAACACGCACCGGAAAACCTCGAGACCGTGCTCGCCACGCCGGATGACCCGAAACTCCCTCCCGCCTCGGTGGATCTGATCTTCATCTGCGACGTGCTCCACCACATCGAGAATCGCTCTGCGTACTATCCGAAGTTGAAAGCAGCCCTGAAGCCGGGTGGCCGCATCGTTAACATCGATTTCTACAAGGAAAAGGAGGTTCCCGTCGGCCCGCCTGCCTCGATGAAGCTCAGCGAGAAGCAGGTGATTGCAGAGTTTGAGGCCGCGGGTTTCCGCCTGTCGAAGAAACGCGACTTTCTGCCCTATCAGTACTTCCTCGAGTTCGTTCGATAGATACTGGAAAGCGTGACTCGACGCGAGTGGATCGGAGTAGCGGCCGCGCTGGGCGCCGCAGCACAATCACCAAACGCCGGCGAAATTCCCGCCGCAATTATCCAGCGCTATGACACAGCGGCCGGACGGCTCCTGGAGCAACAGGTCTCGGACCCCTCCAGTCCCTGGCTCGGGTCCGTTCCCGATCAGTACGGATTGCATACGGCCGCTTCCGCCGGCGGTTTCATCAACACCGTCGGGGCGGCGTATCTCTGCCCGACGTCGCGTTACCACGAATCCGCGCCGGTCTTTGAAGCGCTCCGGCTCGCGTCCACCTATTTGCACCGGTGCCAAAGCCCGGACGGCAATATCAGTCTCGAAACCACCAATTTCAACTCGCCGCCCGACACCGGCTTCGTCGTGTGGGGCGTCGCCGAAATTGCGTCTGCAGCCCGGCGTCTCGGATCGCCGGAACTCGAGCAACTTCTACAACCGTTTCTGCTCGCTGCGGCGGGTGGCATGGCCAAAGGCGGAGTCCACACGCCCAATCATCGATGGGTGGTCTCCTCCGCTCTCGCTCAAATTCACTCCCTTTGGCCGAACCCCGCCTACATCCACAGAATCGATCAATGGCTCGGCGAGGGAATCGACATCGATGAAGACGGCCAATACACCGAGCGCAGCACGACCATCTACAACTCGGTCTGCGACCGCGCCTTCACCTTGATGGCAGTGAAACTCAACCGGCCCGAACTATTCGATCCGGTCCGGCGCAATCTCGCCGCTATGTTGTATCTGCTCCACCCGGGCTACGAAGTCGTCACCGAGATCTCGCGCCGCCAGGACCTCAATCAACGCGGCAACATGGGCCGCTATTGGTACCCGCTCGCGGTCCTGTCCCGCCGCGACGGCGATGGCCGCTACGCCGTTCTCGCGGAACACTTCCATTCCGAATACGCTTCTCTCGGAACCCTGCTCGATCAGCCGGAACTCCTGGATCCCCTGCCAAAGCCATCCGGCATTCCCGACGACTACCACCGCGAGTATCGTTCCCTGCCTCTCGTGCGCATCCGGCGCGGGCTCACCAGCGCCAGTATCCTCCTCCAAGGCTCCAGCCGTTTTTTTGTTCTTCATCGGGGAGCCGCGGTTGTCGAAGCCGTGCGATTCGCCTCGGCCTTCTTCGGAAAAGGCCAGTTCGTGCCGCAAGCTTGGGAACGGCACGGCGATACCTATGTGCTGCACCAGGATCTCGAAGCCGGGTACTATCAACCCCTAGAGCCGCTCTCCCGCGTCGCTGCCGGTGAGTGGGGGCGCATTCGCGGCAGGCGTGCCGTCTCCGAGCTGTGCCGGCTGCGGCAATCCGTCGCAATCACCGAAATGCCGGACGGTTTCCGGTTGCGCATCCAATCGTCGGGGACTTCCGGAGTCCCGATCGCAGTTGAGATTGGATTGCGCGATGGAGGCGAATTGCAGGGCTGCGAAAGCCTGCCGGACAATGCATGGCTCCTGCGAGGCGCTGCGGCCGTCTACGAAGTGGCGGGAAGCCGGGTGAAGTTCGGCCCAGGCACCGCTTCGCATTCCTACGTGCAAGTGCGCGGCGCCGAACCGAGGCTTCCGGCCACTAGCGTCTATCTCACCGGACAAACTCCGTTCGATCACACGATGGAGTTTCACCTATCGTGAGGCGAGGGATGCGCGCGGCAGTCCGTCCTGGATCGGAGCGCCCGCAATCGCCCTATTGGCAATCCGAATCAGGCGGTCGCAACAGCCGGACACATTGATGCGGATGTCGCGGATGCCCGAGCCGTCGAAACGCACCCGCGGGACCTGCCGGTGTACCGGACACCGCACCTCGCGCAACTTTTCGAGCGTTCGATACTTGAATTGCTCGACAGCGGCTGAATCCTCGTCGACGATGAGCACGAAAACAGAATATCACAAGAATGTTTTCCTTCGGACCGCTACCATTCGAATCCCGCCTGCAGCCTTGCAGGATCACATCACTTCCGATCAAATCTAACGGCTCCTTAGCTCGAACAGTTCAGAAGTTTACAGGTCCGCTATCTTTTCTAATTTTCCGATAGCAGAATCTTCAGGTCCTTTGTGTATAGTGACCTCATACCGGGATACCATCTTCTCCAGGCAATTCAACAAAGATGCGAGCCGCTATTTCCTGCTGCTAAAACCTTCCGGTGATCTTAACGCGGACGCCCAACTAGATTGCACGGACGTCGGCATGCTCCGTGCAACGTTCGGAAAGAAATGCGGCCAGGCGGGCTACGATGCGCTCGCGGACATCAACGCCGATTGCATCGGCGACATACGCGACCTTACTGCACTTGCACAGCAACTCCCCGCAGGCACCCGCTGCCCTGAAGCAGTCAGCGTGCCGGCGCCGCGATCTCTAGCAGAACCGATTCGAGAGCTGCTCGAGGGTCTCCGGCGCGGGTCACCTGCCGCCCGATCACGAGGTAATTCGCGCCGTTCGCCAAAGCCTCGGCGGGCGTCGCAACCCGCTTCTGATCGCCGGTTGCCGCTCCGGCGCTCCGCACGCCCGGCGTAACCAGGATCGTCTCGGGTCCGGCCGCCGCCCGCACCTGCCGCACTTCCACCGGACTGCATACAATCCCATCGACTCCAATCGCCACCGCGTGATGGACACGTTGCATCACGAGTTCGTGCGCCCTTTGCATGTGGCCCATCTCGCGCAGGTCGTCGTCGTCCAAACTGGTTAACACCGTCACAGCGAGAAGCTTCAACTTCGAATCTCGGCGGCCTTCGCAAGCGGCGCGCATCACCTGGTTCACCGCGTGAATCGTGAGGAAGTCGACCCCGGTCTTCGCAACCTGTGCCACCGCGCGCTTCACCGTCTCGCCGATGTCATAAAGCTTCAGGTCCAGGAATACTCGCTTCCCTTCCCCAGTCAACTCGCGGACAAACTCCATTCCGGCCGCCGCATACAGTTCCATGCCGACCTTATAAAAATCCGCGGCATTTCCGAGCGCGCCGACTAGCGCGCGGGCCTGTTGAGCCGATTCGACGTCGAGGGCAATGATCAAAGGAGAGGAGTTCATAAAATTCGGATCGCTTTCTCACCGCGTTGTACGACGCGGCCGATTCGGTACGCTTCGGGATACGCGCGTTCGAGCGCGGAAGCATCCGCGCCCGGCAAGCTGATCAGCAAACCGCCGGAGGTCTGCGGGTCGTACAGCAGGTCGTCGAACGCGGAACTGCCTTCGACAACACAGGACGCGAACTCGCGGTTGTTCTTCAGCCCGCCCGGAATCGCACCCGCTCGTGCGTATTCTATAGCGCCCGGAAGGAACCGCACCAGCGACGCTTCGACTTCGATGGTCACGTCACTGGCCAGCGCCATCTCGCGAGCGTGTCCGATCAGGCCGAACCCGGTAACATCAGTACACCCGTGGACGTCGAACTCAAGCATCGCCTCACAAGCGGCGCGGTTCAACATGAGCATCGACTCGGTCGCCGCGGCGACGTGAACCGGATCCGCGATGCCTCGTTTCAAAGCCGTCCCAATGACACCGGTACCGATTCGTTTCGTGAACAGCAGCGTGTCACCGACGCGCGCGCCTGAGTTCGCCTTCACACGATCGGGATGAATAGTGCCCGTTACCGAGTAGCCGAACTTGATCTCGTCGTCGTTCACGCTGTGTCCACCCAGAACAACGCACTCCGCTTCGCGCATCTTCTCGGCGCCGCCCCGCAGAATGGCGCTGAGATCGTCAAGGTCGCCTTTGCCCGGGTACGCGAGTATCGAGAGCGCGGTAACCGGCCGGCCGCCCATCGCGTACACATCACTGAGGGAATTCGCTGCCGCGATGGCGCCGAACGTACACGGATCGTCAACAATAGGCGTGAAAAAATCGACGGTCTGCACCAGGGCACACTCCGGCGTCAGCCTGTACACGCCGGCATCGTCGGCGGTGTCGAAGCCCACCAGAACGTTTTCGTTAACGACGCGCGGTATGCGCGCCAGCACGTGGTCCAAAACCTTTGGACTGAGCTTCGACGCTCAACCCGCCGCTTTGACGTGTGCTGTCAGTTTTCTTTGTGACACCAGTATCCATTATGTTACGGGTGCTATTCTGGCTAACAACTGGAGGCAGAGAGTGCGGCGCGCGATGATGGCAGTGTTGCTTGTAGCGACGACCGCGGCGGCACCCGAACTCACGCTCATAGGCGCCGCGAAGTCGAACCAGTCGAAAGAAGCAGCGCGACTGGTGCGCCAGGGCGCCGACGTTAACGCTACGGATTCGCGCGGCTACACGCCGCTCATGTGGGCCGCCGCGTGGGGCGACAACGACCTGGTGACGAACTTGATCAAACGGGGAGCGCGCATCAACACGTCCTCCACCGACGGCTTGACGGCTTGGGCCATCGCCGTGAATAACGGCCGTCGCGCCCTCGCAGAGGAACTCATGAAAGCGGGCGCGAACTGCCGCGCGCTCGACCCCGACTGGGATCCGCGACAGGCCGCGAAGGATCCGGTCATCATCGGAACGGTGAACCGTGCGATTCGCCTCGGTGAGCCTCTGTTGAAAGCGGCCGGGGCGGGCGATCTTCGCGAATTGAAACGGCTGCTGGATGCGGGTGCGCCCGTCGGATACGTCCGGCGAAGCCACGAATTGGCGCCAACCGCGTTGATGATTGCCGCTCAAAGCGGAGACGTCGACGCGGTGCGACTTCTGTTGCGCGCAGGCGCTATCGCCAGTGACGATCACATCAACGGGGTCTCGCCTGTAACCGCCGTCGGCGTTCCGGACACGGACGCGAAACGCGAAATCGTGCGGCTCCTCAAGGAGAAGGTTGGCGGCCCTCGCCCCGCTGTTCAAGCGACCGACGCGGACATCGCCGAAATCCTGCCGGCAGTCCTGCGTCGTCTCCTCACAGCGGCGAACGCCTTGCCCCCTGGCTCGCTGCGAGATCGAATTATCCAGCCGACGACTTGGCTCCTCAACAATGCTAATCAATACCGGGGGATTACCACGGACTACCTCGGAGAATTGACCCGCTGCGAGCAGATTGTCGAACACCCGCCCGAGAAGGATCGAGACATCGCGCTGGGCGACGTTGCCGACGATCTCAACCTCAAAGTCGAACACTGCCGCGTGTTGGGCATCGGCATGGGCGGCAAGGTCCGGATCCTGGTAACCACCAAGCAGGGCAACCAGCCGGTGAACGACTGGCAGATCCTCTATCTGCCCAAAATCTTCCAGCATGCGCCGGGCATTACTCCGGGACTGGTTCCGGGTTGGACGAGCCCGGCGCGCGAATCGGTGGAGCCCGGCCGTTACCTGTTGTGGGCCCGCGAACCGAACTCGAAGAAAGCCACCGAGCCCATCGTGATTTCATTGAGCGGTCAAGAAGTAGTCCCTATCGACATCGCGGTGCCATGAAGCGCTACCGGGCGTTCGCACTTATCACTCTGCTGGCCGTGGGTCTGGCGCTGGCTTGGCCGCTATCGCGCGCACTATCGCCCGTTGATATCCGCACGACACGCGTTGTCGCGATCGTAGTCTCTATCCTGCTTTGCACCGGTGCAGCTCTGGTGCGATCGGGTATCGCTGCGAAGCGCCGTCTCTGGCTCGGTTTCGCCGGTCTTGCATTCGCTACCGGCTTGGCCCTGTCGCTGGTCCAATTCAGCGCCACCGGATCCTGTGTCGCGCACTACGGCGCAAAACCAAAACTCATCGGCATGGTCCTGCAGCCGTATGTTCAACCGGAGCCGGGCCAAGGCGCGGATAGCCTCCTGTTCGACGCTGCTGGTGTGCCGGAATCGGTCTGGACGCCTGCGTCGATTCGCACGTGCCGGTGGATGCTCGGATGGCCGGCGATGCTGGCGGTGCCGCTGTTTGCGCTCGCGGCCTGCTGCGCCGTCCAAGGATCGCGGCACACACTCATCGGTACCGCCCACTCGCGACCAAGCGGCCCACCGGCACCCGCCGGTGCCATCAAGTACGATTTCTTCGCGAGCTACCGGCATATCGAGCCGGATCGTTCCCTCGCGCTCGAATTGTTCGAACGCCTGGAAGAGAGCGGCTTTCGCGGAGCCATCGATGCCCGCGACTTCGCCGCCAACCAGAACTTCCTGTCGGAGATGGAACGGTGCATCAAAGAGAGCCGCTATGTGCTGTGCCTCATCACCAGCCGATACATCGATAGCGATCATTGTGTGGAAGAGGCGGTGATCTCCAAAACATTCGATCTGTCGCAACGAACGCGCCGCATCGTTCCGCTGATTTACGAATCCGTGCAACTGCCCGTCTGGCTTCACGGAATTTCGGGCGTGAACTTCACGGACAACGCCGTCGTCGATCCGTTCGACCGTCTGCGAGAGTTACTTGCCCAAAGGTGATTGTTCGCGCCACCACGCTTCGATGCGTTCGCGGTAGCGCGAGTATAAGTACGACCCGAGCACCAGCAATCCGCCGAGCGCAATGAACGCTGTCGTGCGATACAACCGCGAGAGCAGCCACACGTCGTAAAGGTACAACTTGGCGACGACGATGCCGATCAGCGTCAGCCCCAGCGCGCGATTCAACGGAAAATTGTAGGCCACGCCGCTCGCGATCAGAGCAACGGCATAAGCGGCGCCGAGGATCGAGAGTCCCGAGGTGATGACGCTCGCTTCCTCCGTGGGCGCATGGCGCGCGGCCCAACTGGCGATTTCGAGCCCGCCCGCCCACAGAAGGATTACGTGACCGGTGATGTACACTCCCGCCGCAAGACGAATCTGCTTCAGGTGCCGGGACGTGAGCCAGTAACTCAGCGCCCCCGACAGGAACGCCGTGAATCGCGCATTGAACAGAGTTGTGCTGACTGGCACCGAAACGTCGAAGGCGATCAGCCGGACCGCGACGAGTGCCAAGCCCACCAGCGCCGGAATCCACTGCCCGAGATAAGCCATCGCAGCCGCTTCCACTGCCCATCCCACCGTGATCAGGAACCCTGTGAACTGCGCCGCAATCGCAATCGCGACAAACGCCGCCGCAAGTCCCAAGTTCAGTTCGGGCCAATCGCCTCTCCGGGCCGACATAAAGTAGGTAACCGCGATGGCAAGCGCCAACAAGCCCATCCACGGGTGGTGCCGCGAGTCCAGCACGGCGAAGCAGCCGATGTAGTAAGCCACTCCGTTAAGCGGTCCGACAAAAGCCGGAACACGGCGGAAGAACGGGAGCGCATAGTAGGCGATAAAGACAATCGTCGCGGCGACAAACGATTGACCCCCGGGGCGAGTTTCGGTTTGCCAGATCGCCCAGGCGAGCCAGAATCCGATAAGCCCGGAGGGCGCGACACGAAGCCCGGCTCCAGCGATCGCTAGCGAGAGAAGCAGGAACTCCGGCGGGCTTTGCCGCCACACGAGCACGACGCCGAGCGACGCCAGGATCTGTGCGGCATGCTGAATCGCGATGCTGCGCGATAGTGTGAACACCGCGTAGTACGCCAAAAGGAAAAGCGTCGCGATACCTTTGTTCGCATGGTCCGCATTCGCGCCGAACAAGTAAGTCGTCGCGCTGAGCGCGAGAACTTCCACTGCCAGCCAACGCCGCCGCAGCGCGACCCACGCGGCAACACCATCCAGCAATAGGACGAACGCAAGCAGAGCCCACGGCGCCGCTTCGATCACCACCGGAGTAATGTAGCCGCCGAAAAGCCCCAGCAGCACCACCGGAAGCGAGTCGTAGCGCAGTGAAAGCGCCGTCGGCACCAGCATCAGAATGAACGCCAGAACAGCGGGATAAAGGTGATAAAACCCGAAGCCGGAGTAGAATGAAACAAACAGGAGCGCGATGCCCAATCCGGTGATGCCTTGAGCGAACGGGCGCTGATTGCGCCGCGCCAGGTGTTCCGCCGACAAAAGACTCGCGGCCCCCGCCGAAACGCCCAGCAGCACTCGTGCCCAAGGGCCGATCCACTGATTATCGATCGCGTACTTGAAAAAGAATGCCGCCCCGAGAATCAGCGTGACAACACCCACGCGGTTCAGCAGCGTGAGTCCGAGACGGGTTTCCATGCGCTCCCGTGGCGGAGGCGTTGCAACCGGCTCGGCGGGCGGAGGCTCCGGCACTGACTCAGTCACCCGCTCCGGTTCAACGAAACCCGGCTCGGAGAGCGGCGCTGGTTCGGCCTCACTCAGCCGGTGCGTTAGTTCGTTTTCGATCGCAGCCAGGCGAGACCGCATCGAGCGAACTTCGGCGAGAAGCGTTTGCCAGCGCTGTTGTTCGGAGTCGGCGGCCACGCTCAGATCATAACGGACTCTGCCGGAGCGGGGTGATCTACGACTGAACGGCGACGGGTTCTTCGATGGGCCGGTAACGGCGGTCTACGTAATTGTTCAGAATGTCGATGAACTCGGCGACAATGCGATCGCCCCTCAGAGTGATGGTCAGTTTGCCATCCACATACACCGGCGCCACCGGCTCCTCAAAAGTCCCCGGTAGCGAGATCCCGATGTTGGCGTGCTTCGATTCGCCGGGTCCATTGACGATGCAGCCCATCACCGCAACTCGCATCTCTTCAACGCCCGTGTACTTCGATTTCCACGCCGGCATCTGTTCGCGCAGATAGGTCTGGATCTGGTCGGCCATGTCCTGGAAGAAAGTGCTGGTGGTGCGGCCGCAGCCGGGACAAGCCGTGACTTGCGGAGTAAAGCTACGGAGTTCCAGCGCCTGCAGGATCTGCTGGCAAACGATCACCTCTTCGGTCCGGTCGCCATTGGGAAGCGGAGTCAACGAGGCGCGGATCGTATCGCCAATGCCCTCCTGCAACAGCACCGAAAGTCCCGCGGTCGTGGCAACAATGCCCTTCGATCCCAGGCCGGCTTCGGTCAAACCCACGTGGAGCGCATAGTCGGATTCGCGCGCCAGTTTGCGATAAACATAGATGAGATCCTGAACGCCGCTGACCTTGGCGCTGATGATGATCTTGTCGCGTCCCAGGCCGTAACGTTCCGCTGCCGCGGCGCTCTCCAGAGCGCTGACAACTATCGCGTTCAACGTCACCGTCTTCGCGTCAAGCGGCTCGTCCAGTTTGTTGTTCTGGTCCATCATCCGCGTCAGCAGCACGCCGTCGAGCGATCCCCAGTTCACGCCAATGCGAACCGGACGATGGTATTCGATCGCGGCTTCGATCATCGTCCGAAAATTATCGTCATGCTTCTTGCCGATATTGACGTTCCCCGGATTGATGCGGTACTTCGCGAGCGCCCGAGCGCACTCCGGGTATTTCTTCAGAAGGATGTGGCCGTTGTAGTGGAAATCCCCGACGATCGGAACACGAACCCCGAACTTACTCAGCGTGTCGCAGATCTTCGGAACGGCTGCGGCAGCTTCGTCGTTGTTTACCGTAACGCGGACCAGTTCAGAACCGGCATTGGCCAGCGCCAACACCTGGTTCACTGTCGAGACGACATCGGCGGTATCCGTGTTGGTCATCGACTGCACCACAATCGGATTGGTCCCGCCGACCTTCACACCACCGACATCCACCGCCACCGAACGGCGGCGCGGCAAAGCTGACATCTACCCTCCTGATTCCTCCAGTTTAGCAAGCGGGTCCAGGCACCCCACAGTTTCGCAGGACACACACAACGTTAGCGATGCCAACCAATTGTAATAAATGGCTTAAGCTCGGAAAACCGGCTCGCCTTCCCGGGCAAATTCATTGGGGCTGCTCGCCAGGGTCTTCCAACTCGTAAAGGCGTTTCAGATCCTCGGCGGTCGGCGTGTTATCCACGGCATCGTGTACTTCGTGCGCAAAGCGCCGCATCACCTCGAGCAGTTCGAGTTCGCGCCCCAGCGAAACGTACAGGTCCACGCCGGCCAGCAGCGTGGAGAGACATTCGTCGCCGCGTTCGGACGCCCGGTCGCGAAGACGGCGCAGTTCATCCACGGATTCGCGGGAAGCTGGATTACACCCCATGGTTACTTTGATCGTAACTCGCCTGAGTAGGCCGGAGCGGTCAAGGTCACAGCCGGAAATGTCACGTTGCACTATAATGGTTTCCCAACCGTGCGATTCCCACTCGTACTCCTCCTCGCTATCCCTGTGTGTGCGCAGACCGGCGACCCCATGACACGGGGTCGAGCCCTCTTTCGAAGTAACTGCGCATTCTGTCATGGATTGACCGCCGAGGGCGGCCGCGGTCCGAACCTGGTCTCGGCTCCCCTCCACCACGGCGACAGCGATGCTGACCTTCGACGCGTCATCCTGCGCGGCGTTCCAGGGTCCACCATGCCGGCCTTCGACAATTTTGAAGAAGATGAGGTATCGGCGCTGATCGCATACCTGCACTCGATTTCGAAAGGCTCTTCGAAGAACGCCACCGTACCGGGCGATTCCCAGCGTGGCGAAGAACTGTATGCGAAGAACGGATGCGTTGGATGTCATCGCGTGGGCATGAAGGGCAGCGTCTACGGCCCCGACTTGAGCCGCATCGGCGCGGCACGATCGTTGACGTACCTGCGCGATTCCATCGTGCATCCGTCTGCCGACGTGCCGGTTGAATACGAGGGCGTCTCCGTGACGCTGAAAAACGGAAGCCGCATCCGCGGAATCCGCATCAACGAAGATACATTCACCGTGCAATTGCGAACGCCGGACCAGAGGTTCGCTTCATTCATCAAGGACGACTTGCAGGCTGTGGAGAACGTAAAGGGTTCACTGATGCCCGCCTACGATAAGTTGCCGGAGGCCGACCTTCGCGATCTCATCGCATACCTGGCCTCGCTCCGCGGCGATGCCAGTGAAAGCGGGTCAGTGAAGGGAGCCGGAGGAATCAAATGAAGAACTCGCAAATCGTTGTTGCACTCTGCGTACTCGCCCTTGCACCACTCGACGCACAAGTCAGCTTCGAACGTATCGTGAATGCCGCCAGGGAACCCGCGAACTGGCTCACCTACTGGGGCGACTACGGAGCGGTTCGCCACCGCGAACTGAACCAGGTCAATACTGCCAATGTTTCGAAACTGCAACTCGCCTGGATTTTTCAAACGGGACAGCCCGGCGCGTTCGAAACCGTACCGCTGGCGGTAAACGGCATCCTCTACTTCACTGCGCCCGATGGTTATGCCTTCGCCCTCGATGGCCGCAGCGGCCGGCAACTGTGGATGTACAAGTACGCGATGCCGCCAAACACGAAGCTCTGCTGCGGCACCATTAACCGCGGACTCGCGATGCTCGGCGACCGCTTGTACATGGTTACGCCCGACGCACGGCTCGTTGCGATCGATTCGAAGACCGGCAAACAGATTTGGAATTCGGAAATCGCTCCGGTCGACAAATTATACGGCGGCACCATGGCGCCGCTCGCCGTGAAGGACAAAATCATCGTCGGTGTTTCAGGCGGCGAGTTCGGCATCCGCGGGTTAATTGATGCATTCGACGCGAATACCGGCAAGCGCGTCTGGCGCTTCTGGACAGTTCCGGGCCAGGGCGAACCCGGTAATGAAACCTGGCACGGCGATTCCTGGAAAACTGGCGGCGGACCCACGTGGATGACCGGCACCTACGACCCGCAATTGAACCTGCTGTATTGGGGCGTCGGCAATCCCGGCCCCGACCTCGCCGGTGACGTCAGAAGGGGCGACAACCTCTACACGTGTTCGCTGGTAGCCCTCGATGCGGATACCGGAAATCTGAAGTGGCACTACCAGTTCACACCCCACGACACTCACGATTGGGACGCAAACGAAACGCCCATGCTGCTCGACCAGAAATGGAAGGGGCACGACCGCAAGGTGGTCGTCCAGGCAAATCGCAACGGCTTCTTCTATATGCTGGACCGTGCCACTGGCGAGTTTCTCATGGCGAAATCGTTCGCGCGCCAGAACTGGGCGAAGGGCTTCGACGAACGCGGCCGTCCGATTGTGCTGCCGGACACCGAACCGTCCGAAGAAGGACGGCGCCTCTGCCCAGGTCTTGCCGGCGCGGCCAATTGGATGGCGCCTTCCTACAATCCCTCCACCGGCTGGTTCTATTTTCCGGTGCGCGAACAATGCGACGTCTACTACTCCCAGCCGCCCGTATTCACTTCGGGCAAATCGTATTGGGGAAGTGTCAGCCGCGCTGCATCGGATGAGAAGGAATGGGGCCTGCTCAAGGCGCTCGACCCGCTGACCGGCGAGACCAAGTGGGACTTCCGTTATTACCGCGCACCCTGGGGCGGCACCATGAGCACTTCCGGCGGCCTGATCTTCGCAGGAGACGAAGATGGATACCTCATGGCCTTTGAGGCCCAGACCGGCAAACTGCTCTGGAAGATCAACACCGGCTCTGCAATCAAAACGGCGCCCATTACCTACTTAGTAAGTGGACGGCAGTATATTACGATCCCATCCGGCGCCGCCGTGCTGACCTTCGCGCTTCCGGAATAACGAAATCGGAACTCCGCCGTCCATGCAGGATGCAGCATGCAACGCGATATCTAGCGGCCATCATCGTTACCGCGCTACCAGGCCCGGCCCAGGAATCCGCTTCCCGAGTGGAGGGCAACGAAGAGGTTCGCAGGCAGCTCCAACCCGTGCTGCGGAAGATCTACGATTCGGCTGGCAGCCCGGTCCTCCTGCTAATCAAGTCCGGCCTGCCTGGCGTGAAGGACAGCCAGTGCGCTGAAGTGATGGGCTTCACCGTGGACCGACAACTATCGCGCATCGTCGCTAGCGCGTGGGTGCCGAGCGGTAAATATTCCGCCGAGTATTATCTCCAGGCAGGACACCTTCTGCATATCTACGAGACGCTCACGTTCTATGCCGATGCGGCGCCTGCCCGTGCCTGGAAGACCTTTTTGAAGGTCCCCGCATGGGAACGGAGAATCTACTTTAAGGACGACGCTGCCGCCTATACCGAAACCGTGGGATCCGGTGCGCCGCCGTCAACGGACCCCCCGCAGATCCTCTCAACAGTACACAATCTGGTCGCACTGTTCGAACGCCGAACACCTGCGCGGTGAGCCGGACGGTCTCCTGATTCATGAATTCGATGACGAACAAACGGACCTTTGGCGTCGGAAGGCGCACCACACTGGCGCGACTGGCCGCCCTCGGCGGAGCGGCCCTCGTCATTCCTGCCTGGAATCGCACTCTCGAGGCTGCGGAGACCTGTATCAGATCAACGTGCGCGTACCCGCAGCGCTTCCCGATGGCCATCACGCCATCATCGCGACAGTGGCGAACCGTTAGCACGCAATCTGACGGTGCGAACGTCAAGGTGGCTGCCGGCGTCAAACTCCCGAACCAACTCACGGCCCGGGGTGCTGCCCGATCGTTCGGCAAGGATGCCGCGGCTCGTGCGTTTGTTCCCGGGGCTCTGAAATCCCGCGCACGATCGGGCAGATCGTGTGGCTCGGAGGATTTGCCGATCCCGAACAGTACGTACGATCCGGTGTCGTTCGCACCCGGGCCTGAGTTGCCGTCGCAAACGCCGGCGTGCTGTTGCGCATCAGCGTTTGTGCCACCATCGTGAGGTGACCTCTCCGGATCGACCCGACAGCAGCGTCGACGCGCCTAGCGTCACCCAGGCTCGCTTGCGACATCGCCTCTCCGAACAGGCGATGCTGGACTTCACCAGGCGGCTGATCGAAATTCCATCCGAAAATCCGCCCGGCAATCAGTACGAGGAATGCGCGCGCGTCCTCCTGGACGAACTCGACAGGCTCCAGTTCGCCACCGTAGAACGGCAGGGCGCATGCATTCTCGCGACCGTAGGAACTGGTACGCCAACGCTCTACTTCAGCGGTCACTACGATGTCGTCCCCGCGCAAAGCCGCGATCAGTTTCGCCCGCGCATCGAGGGTGCGAATCTGTTCGGGCGCGGCTCTTCCGACATGAAAGGCGGCCTGGCCGCAATGATCCACGCGGCGGCAGCGGTGCGCGATGAGGCGCTGTTGAACAACGGCCGAATCTGCATCGTACTGGTCCCGGACGAAGAGACGGCCGGACCGCGCGGCTCTCGCGATCTGGTTGCGCGCGGCGTGCTTGGAAGAGATGGCATCGGGATGCTGACGCCGGAACCCACCGGCGGCGTTATCTGGAACGCGAACCGTGGCGCAATCTCGCTGCGCGCAACGATGCGCGGCAAGTCCGCGCATGTCGGCCGTCAGTTCGAAGGCGTCAACGCATTCGAGCGCGCCCTGCCGGTCTTCAATCGTCTCCTCGCAATCAAGCACGATGTCGAACTCCGCGAGACTCGACACAACATCGCTCCTCCGGCAGCTCGACAATCGATTCTTCTGTTGGGCGGACGTGTCGAAGCAGGTACCAACTTCAATGTGACTCCCGACATCTGCTCCTTCACCATCGACCGCCGCATCAATCCCGAAGAAAACCTGGAAGAGGAACACCGCCGCCTCACCGAAGCGCTGGACGGATTGGAAGTCGAAACCTTGCAACTGGAGCCCTCCGCGTCCACTCCGGCGCAATATCCACTCGGCGAGAGACTCTCGCGGCACGTGAGCAACATCACAGGAAGAGACGCCGTTTTCGAAATGTGCCCAGGGCTACTCGAAACCCGGTTCTATGCGGCTCGCAACATTCCCGCTTTCGCCTGTGGCCCCGGATTGTTGACGGTGTCGCATGGGCCCAACGAATTCGTCCCGGTCCGCAACATCATGCAATGTGCGTTAATTTACGCGCTGACTGCCGCAGAAACATTGCGCTGATTACAACGGCTTGAGATTTGGGTGGCCTGCCGGATTTGAGTGGAATGCGATTGTTGCCGTAAATGCGGAGCCCACCCATCGATGGCCGTTGTCGTCTGGGCCATTCAAACGAACCCGCAGTACCGTGAGGAGGCTCTCGGCCGCGACGCGGACGCCTTTGTCGTTAAAGGCCGAAAGTTCGGCAGCCTTCCGTCGGCAATCCGCACCGCCATGGTTGCCCGGCGAAGCCAACCGCAAACCGCCTAGCCATCAACCAACCTCGTCGCAACCGGTAGCCGACCCCTTGCTCCGTGTTGATCGTCGATGCCCTGTTGAACAGTTTCTTTCTTGTCCGCGACTCTTCTGCCAGACAATGTGCGGTTGATTCTGTGCGGACGTGAAGCACGAGTGACGGCCTGGATGTCGGCTCCGGGTGTTCGAATCGATGCGCCTGGATTCTTTGAACGAGTGTGTGAGATCTCACTAAGCGCAAGCCGTGGGTCGTCGCAACGACGGATATCCGAGCCGCGACGGCCACGGAGTAAGTTCTGCAACGCCGCTAGTGCTGCCGAACCCGAACGCGCTGACGCGCCAAAAACGCGATCAACAACCCAGTAACACAGAGCCCCCATGTTGCCGGCTCTGGAATGGGGGACACTGGCGATGCCTCGGTGAAGATCCGAACCTGATCGCCCGGGCTGGCCGCCGCAAATGAAAAAGTCAACGTCATTCGGTCGGCACTCAATTGCGCAAAGTCCGTCCCCTCAATACCTCTCGCTACGAATGCCGGGTTGCCAGGGTAAGGAGCGCCGGAGACGCGTAGGTAGTCTGTGGCAGGCAGGGAGGACGTCAGCGCGACAATTCCCAAAACCGGCACGTTGAACGTGATGGAGCCCATCGCGGTATCGCTAAGCGGATCGAAGTTCGCATAGAAAACATCCACCGAAGTGCCGGTGGATATCGTGGGACCACCGCTCGGAAGGATTCTCACTTTACCGCCCAGCGTGTTCGCGCCATAGTTCTTGGTCGGATCCGGTAAGCCCGTATCCAAAACCGTGTCCGACATGAGCAGATAATTCATCTGCTCCACCCAAAGCCGGATCGGTGCCGGATCAGGATCGTTGAAACCGTTGGCGACGTATGAGGCCGTCGAAGAGTTGAAAACCGACAAATCCCCGCTCGTCGTGACGATGTCCGCGCGGAGGCATCCGGACGTTACCCCGATTGTCACGGCGATGTAGAGCCCAATTCTCATTACTGCTCCTCCATACCCTAATCGGTCTATTATCACCCGGGATCTGCATTGATTCAAGACGAATCGCGGAACTTACGGTGACTCCGGCTGTTCTTACAAGAGTCTCGGACCGTATGACAGCGGGAAGATGTTGTTGTGCGTCGTCGAAGGCGGGAGTCGATCAGAACCCCCGGGATCGGCGGCGCTTGGCTGCGCCGCCGCACTCAGGAAGGGAACTCTCGGCAAACGGCCCGTTGATTACGGCTTCGCGGGAGGAGGCGCCGGCTGCGCGGGATCTTTGACCTCGTCGCCGTACTTGATCTGGATGTCGCTCTTGAACTGCTTATAATCCTCGTACTTCACCGTCATCTTGATGCGCTGAGGACCGCTCTGAAATTGCAGCGTGTCGTTCGCGATCGTGTACGTCGGGAACCAGTATTTCCCGTCGATCTGCTCGCGATATGTCTCGAATTTCGGGTACTGGTTGTCAGCGCCCTTCTTCAGTAAACCGACGCCGCGCCCATAGGTCTTCACAATCTGCAGGTCGCGGTCGTCCACCCAAACCTCGCCCTCGAAATAGCGTTGGCCCGGCTCCATCTTCTTCGGCTTCACCGCGAACGCATAACAGGGAATCTCGTCCAGTTTTTCGTGGCCCAGATAACGAACGAAATACTTCGGAAGTTCTTCGGTCGTCAGGACGAACGGCTGCACATCGCGAAGATCCTGAACGTCGCCCGGGTCGAGTTGTATGTTGCGCAACGTCGGAACCGGAGCATGAACGACGTGCTCCGACCGCTTCCCTTCTGGGGTGAAGACGATGTCCGACACCTCTTCCCATTTCCCCATCGGGGTACCGCTTTCGTCGAGTTCCTGTACTCGGGCGGTCTGCCGGTAGGTATAGTTCCCGCGGGCCTGCCGGAACTGGGCCTCCTTGGCAGCAAATTTCGCAATGATATCATCCACTTGCGCGGGCGTTGGATCGGGCGCCGTGGCCGCAAATACGGTCGCCGCACCCATCAGGGCCGCCGCGTAATAGTACCGGTGCATGAGTGTTCCCCTCTTCGACTCAGGACGCGCATGGTGCCTGGGCGGTTACGAACTGATACGATTCTTGAACGGAGAGTGTATGAGCATTCGACTCGTTTCAATCATCGGCTTTGCCGCGCTTTGCGGCAGCACGCCCCTGCTCGCCGACTTCTCGTATGTGCAAACTACGAAACTCACCGGGGGCATGGCTGCGAGTATGGCACGTTTTGCCGGAAAACGCGCAACGGAGCCGGCGCCGCAAACCGTTCTGTTGAAGGGCAATCGGCTGGCCCACGTATCGCCGGAGAACGCCGAAATCATCGATCTGGATAAAGAGACTTTCACGCACATCGACTTCAACAAGAAGACTTACTCCGTAGCGACTTTCCAGGAAATGAAGCAGCGCATGGAAGAAGCCATGCGAAACATGGAAAAGAACCGCGGCTCTGCCGACGACAAGGACCGTCCAGAGATGTCGTTCAAAGCCTCCGTCAAGGAAACCGGTCAGACCCGCGACCTCAGCGGTTTGACCACCAAGGAATTCATCCTGGTCCTCGCCATGACCGGGACGGATAAGAAGTCGGGCCAGGGCGGCACGATCAACGTCACCAACGATATGTGGATGGCTCCCGACATACCGGGCTACGACCAGGTCCGCGAATTCTACAAACACATGGCCGTGAAGATGGGCTCGATGCTGGGCGCCACGAATCCCATGTCGATGATGCGACCCGAGATGGGCAAAGCATTCGCGGAGATGGCCGCTGAGATGTCCAAGATGAAAGGGATTCCGGTCCTACAGGTCACCCGCATGGGTTCCACCGCCAACGGTGAACCACTGCCGGCGGCGTCCGAGGCTCCTGAACTCAGTGCCCAGGGCCAGATTCAGATGCCCAACGCCGGGGAAGTGGCAGGCAATGCCGCCGGTTCAGCCGCCGCAGGTGCCGCTGCGAACAAGATGGGACGTCTCGGTGGAATCGCCGGCGGACTCGGCGGCTTCGGTGGCTTCGGCCGGAAGAAGAAAAAGGACGAACAGAAAGAGCCCGAAGCAGCGCAGCAGCAGCAACAGCAAGGTGCTCAAGGTCAACCCGCAGCTTTTTTGATGCTCGAATCAACAACCGAATACAGCGACTTCTCTTCGGCACCCGTGGATGGCTCCAAATTGGAAATTCCCGCCGGATTCAAGCAAGTGGAATCGGAGATGTCCGGTCGCGGACGTCACTGAGAAGTGCCGGCAGCAAGAAAAGGGGCAGGCACCGGAAATTCGGTTGCCTGCCCATGAAAGTAGGGAGGTGAGAGCTTACGACGACTACTCCATTTCCTTATTCCGCTTTTTCCGGTTCCGCTTCCGGGCGAGTGCCGCTTTGGTTCGCTTCTTCTCGCCGGGCTTCAGATAAAAGGAGTGGCGCTTGATCTCCTTGATAATGTCTTCCTGCTGCACTTTGCGTTTAAAACGCCGGAGAGCACTCTCGAGAGTCTCCCCATCCTGCACATGAACTTCAGCCAATCCGTTTCACCTCCTCCCGGGCCGCCGCGTCACTGGTCCCGGGTTTTCAAAGGCAAATCGCCGGACGGACCACGCAGCTTAACTTAGAAACAATTCGGCGCAGAATCACGCCAAATTCCATCATACTGGTTTGAGATCCGGCAATGCAAAACGTTCTTGGGATTCTGCTTGCGGGTGGAGTGGGTGAGCGACTCTCCCCGCTCACCCAGTTCACCGCCAAACCCGCCGTCCGCTTCGGCGGCAATTACAGAATTATCGACTTCACACTTTCCAACTGCCTGAACTCGGATATCCGGAAAGTCTTCGTACTTACACAATATAAAGCGCTGGAACTCCAACAGCACCTCCGCGAAGGATGGGATATTTTCGCCAGCGAAATCGGTGAGTATATCGAAGTCATGCCGCCGATGAAGCGCATCCACGCAGACTGGTATCTCGGCACCGCGGATTCCGTCTACCAGAACATAGAAAGTGTCGCCGCTGCCGCCCCCGACCTCGTCATCGTCCTCTCGGGCGATCAGATCTACAAGATGGACTACCACGAGATGATCGATTGGCACCGCCGTCAGGGGGCCGACATCACGATCGCCACCATCCAACTTCCTCCCGCAGAAGCCCCGCGTTTCGGCATCGCGGAACTCGGGCAGGATTATCGCATTCTCGGCTTCGAAGAGAAGCCTAAGCATGGCAAACCCACCCGCTCCGCCTTCAACCCCGAAATGGTCAGCGCCTCCATGGGCATCTATGTCTTCGATCCCGAGGTGTTGATGAAGGCCCTGATCGAAGATGCCGAACAGCCGGATTCCGCCCACGACTTCGGCAAGGACGTCATCCCGCGATGGCTCGGGCGCGCAAAAGTCGTCGCCTACGATTTCCATGATCTGAACGATAAGACCGCTCGCTATTGGCGCGACGTCGGGACCATCGACGCCTATTTCGACGCAAATATGGATCTCGTAGCCGTCACGCCCGAGTTCAATTTGTACGATCGCCGCTGGCCGATTCGCACCCGCATGGTTCAGGCGCCTCCCGCCAAGTTCGTGTTCGCCTCCGAAGGCCGCCGCATGGGTGTAGCGCTCGACTCTATCGTGTCGAATGGCTGCATCATCTCCGGCGGGCGCGTCACCAAGAGTGTTCTTTCCCCCGGCGTGCGCGTGAACAGCTACTGTGAAATCAGCAGTTCCATCCTGATGGACCGCGTAGATATCGGGCGCTACAGCCGGTTGCGCAACGCCATCGTCCCCACCGGAGTGGTGCTCCCGGAAAGTTCGATCGTCGGTTTCGATCTCGACGCCGATCGGGCTCGCGGATATACCGTGACGGATTCCGGAATCGTCGTTGTACCTCCGGAAAATGCCGATTGCCGCCACGGCCTTCGCTGAAATCGCTCACCGGACCTCGCTATCATTAAGGAAGTAGTACCTTCCGCCATGCCTATCACCCGACGTCATTTTGTTCAGGCGAGCAGTCTTGCCTCCACCGCCGCGCTCGGCCGCGCATTCGCGCAGGAAGCGCAAAAGAAGATATTCCCTAACGACCGCGTTCAGATGGCTTGCATTGGCTTCGGCATCATGGGCCAGGGCGATGTCGAGACCGTCACTTCCCTGCCCGGCGTTGAACTCGTCGCCGTTGCCGACGTCTATGACGGACGTCTCGCGGCGGCCCGCGAGCGTTACGGCGACAAAGTGTTCACCACGCGCGACTACCGCGAGGTGCTGGCGCGCCCCGGCATCGACGCCGTCATCGTTGCCACACCCGATCACTGGCACGCGAAGATAGCAAGCGATGCTTTGTACGCAGGCAAGGACGTCTATTGCCAGAAGCCCATGGTTCAGAAAGTCGAGGACGGGCACAAAGTCATCGAGGCGCAAAAGAAGAGCGGTCGCATTCTACAGGTGGGCAGTCAGCGCGTCAGTTCGGTTCTGTACGCCAAGGCTCGCGACGTCATCAAGAGCGGAGCCATCGGCGAAGTCCACATGATCGAGGCTTTTTGGGATCGCAACTCGGCCCTAGGCGCGTGGCAGTACACCATTCCTCCCGATGCCTCGCCGCAAACCATCGATTGGGACCGTTTCCTCGGCTCCGCGCCGAAACACGCCTTCGAACCCATCCGCTTGTTCCGCTGGCGCAACTACCAGGATTACGGAACGGGAATCGCCGGCGACCTCTTCGTGCATCAGTTCAGCGGCATCCATTTCGTGATGAATGCGCTCGGCCCCAAGCGCGTTTCGGCGATGGGCGGCACCTACTTCTGGAAAGACGGACGCGATGTTCCCGACCTGATGATCGGCACCTACGAATATCCGCAAACCGATACCCACCCCGCGTTCCAAATCAACCTGCGCGTCAATTTCGAAGCTGGCGGCACCGGCGGCGCCGATGGTCAGGGCTTCCGGTTCGTCGGCACAGAGGGGGTTTTGAACCTCTCGGTCGGAAATGCGCTTACGCTCTCGAAGCGTCCGCCACAAACCGAACCGGGAACCACTGCGGGCACGTTCTCCCGTGCCACCGCCCAGGAGATCCTGAAAGCCTACCGCGCGAAATACGGCCAGCGGCCTCAAGGCATGGATGCCATGCGTCCCGTCACCGAGGAAACGTTCGCGATGCCTCACGGTTATTCCGAACAGGTCGCCCATCATGAGACTTTCCAGGATGCCATCCGCAACCGCAAACCCGTCGTCGAGGACGCCGTCTTCGGCCTTCGCGCGGCTGGTCCCGCGCTCTTGTCGAACATGTCGTACTTTGAAGGCCGCATCGTCGATTGGGACCCGGTCGAGATGCGCGTGAAGAGCTGATATTTCGCTACATATTTGAAAGGCTGTCTCGGCGCCGGGATCAATCTCAGCGCTGAGACGCCGCATAGCCACATCTCGATGGCGTCGACCGCTGCAACACCCGAGGATCGGGAGGCTTGCGGCAGCGGTGCCAGTGGCTCTTCGATTGCCTCAACTCATCCGCAAACGTTCCGCGCTCTCTGAGGAAACGTCTGAAGCCCCCATTTTCGTGATTCGTCAATCACTAGGAGAAATCATGAACCAGAGAAGTCTTGCCATTCTCATCGCCGCTATTACCGGCGTGCTTGCGTTCGGCGGCGGCGCTTCTGATGCCGCCGGAAGCGGCTACCTGAAGGTGAATGTGAACCCCGGCCGTGCCGGCGTGTTCGCGAATGGCCGATATCTCGGACCAGCCAAGAATTTTCGCATGACCCGCAAATACGCTCTGCCGGCCGGCGATTACGAGGTCACCTTGTCAGAACCCCGGTACCGCGATTTCACAACCAAGGTTAAAATCGAAACCGGTCGCACCAGTGTCATCTCGCAGCAGTTGGAAGCGGTCCCGCTGGCTCAGCCGCCCTTCGGCGAGTTGCGCACCGCCAGCGCGAACAAGTTCGACGCCGTGTACGTCAACGGCAAATTCATGGGACACGTGGACGAATTCGATGGGCCCCGCCAGCGCCTGTTGCTCAACCCCGGTGAATACGCCGTGAAGATCGTCCCGGTCGCCGGTGGAGAAGGCGTCGAGAAGAAGGTGACCATCAAGGAGAACCAGGTCACGCTGGTCGATGTGAAGTCCCGCTAGGGTTCGAACGCCGCCGTTCGGAGGCGGCGGCGTCAACCGCCTTCGCCTACCGAGCGGCTTACCTCGAATAGCATCTGCGAAATTCGCTGCAGTTCCTTCTCTCGCTGTACCTTCTTGAGCGCGGCGAGAGGTTTCGATGGTTTGTTTGCGCCTTGAAATTTGCCAATCTCCGTGTCCTCCACGTTGCACGGCCGGCACGCAATCCAGAAGATCCGTGCGCCTTCCGCGTCGGCGGCCTTCAATAGCGGCGGCAACTCATTATTTTGAACGAAGCTGGAATCGAGAAAATCGGTGCTGACCAACAATACGGCGATCCGGGTTCGCGCCAGTGCCTTTTCAATTTCGTCGCGCCAGATGGCGCCCACCGGAATCTCGTGATCCGACCAGATCTTCAAGCCGTGCTTCTGAGCGGTAGGACGCACCATCTTCAAAAACTCCAGGCACAGTTCTTCATCCTCGTGGCTGTAGCTGATAAAGATCAGATCGCGAGCGGCCGGTGCTGCCGTCGGCCCAGTCTTGGCATGCGATCCGCTAAGCGGATAGGCACCTCCCCACGCCCCGAGACGTTCTCGAGAAGGATCCAGGTCAACTCCGAGCACCTCGCTCCAGGCTTCAGCGAATCGCGGATCCGGACCCGCGGCAAGCGCGCAGACAAACTCGTCTTTCCACCGTCGCGATAGACTACGATAACCGTCGTCCAGAATCGAACTCAGTTCCTCGACCCGCGAACGCTCACCCAAGAGAATTAAGGCGCATAACATCAGCGCCCGCTCAAACTGGTTGGTCCCCTCGCGGTACGCCACGCGAAGCGTGTCTAGCGCTTTAGCGCCTTGAATTCGCGCCATCGACAGCGCCGCGGTACCGCGCATCATCGGGTCGCTGTCGTGCAAATACCGGCGCACATGATCCTCGCCCTCCCGCCGAAAACCGAGCGAGTGGATCAAGTGCAGCGACGCCTGTCCGTTGTCTCGAAGTATCTCGTCGATCGTGCGCGGCTCGAGCGATCGCGTCGCCTCCGGTAATACGCTTGCCAAGCCCCACAGAATACCCTTACGAATGCTCGGAGCAGTGCCCGGCCTCGTCAGCCAGCGCTCCAGTGTCTCGACCGCAACCGGCCCTCCGATGTCGCCCAGACACCTCGCGGCAAATGCGCGAAGGTCCTCCTGCTCTGAAAAGTTCATCAATTGCTCCGCGACAGCAGTCGCCGTTCGGCGCAGACCTATAGTTGCAAGGCTCCACAAGCACATCTCCCGGTACAGAGGCCGTTGGTTTCGAATCCACCGCTGTATGATCGCGTCCGCGGCGGATGGTCCGAAGCGCAGGCAACCTACCTTCAAAGTGGCGGCATCCGACGTGCCGAGGTGCTCTTCCATTCCTTCGTACTGTTGCTCGACGCAACCGAATACGTAAGCGAAGTCGGCCTCACGAACGTCGCGCATCCTCGCGATCATCATCAGCAGGGATTCGAGCGCGAAGGAACCGAGCTTTTCGCCCAAGTACCTCCCTCTAGCCGGAGATGCGACATCCTTACTGGTGAGATTTCCGGCCCACCCATACGCACCCATGTAACCCATCGCCAGGATTGCGGCTCGCGCCGTGTCCACGTTTGAGTCTGCCATCAATTCGGCCACGCGGCCCGCATCGTTCCCGCCTGCGCCGGGCGGATATAAATCGAACCCGCGCGCAGCCAGCATCTTCGCGCTCCATCGCCCCTTCTTCAACGCCTCGCAAAGAATGGGTATGCTGTCGTCACCAAGCCGGCGGCAGAGTTTCGCAAACCGGAGCCCGGATTGCTGCGTATTCGCCGGTGCATCGGCGTCCAACGGCACGAACAGATTCAGACACTCGGGGCCGCGAGAACAAAAGTACTCGAGGGCTTCATTCCCCGCCACGGGGTCGCTCCCCAGAAATTTGGCGACATGGTCCTCGCCGGCATTCCCCGTGCGCTGATCGGCGATCATCACGACCCTTCCCTCCGCGAACAATTCTCGTAGTTTCCTTATATCCCCGCGGTAAGTTCAAAACAAGTGCAGGCTTTCGGGCATTGAACCGTACGTCCTTTTACCCTCAAATTGTCGGAAATCGGACCGATAGACCCGGAAGTCGCCGGGCTCAGTCTTGGAACGCTGGTCCTCAGTTGCGGAGGTTTTCTTGCCGCTGAAATGTTCCAGTCGCGATGGATCTTGCAGGATCAGATCGGCTCGGCCGCGCGTATCGTCGGCGACAGTTCCACAGCAGCGCTCGCTTTTGGCAGCAGTGCCGATGCAACCGAGATCCTCAGTTCCTTAAAAGGCGATCCCCGCATTCAGGAGGCCCGCCTTTGCGATTCGAGCGGGCAAATCTTCGCTTACTGGCAGCGCGCGCGCGGTCACGCCCCGGCCCGTGGGTGCGGTGAAGGCTTACGGTTCGAGAACTCCGCGTTGACACTGGCGCGTCCCGTGCTCTCCGCTTCCAATCAACCCCTCGGGGTCATCGAAATCCGAGCTACCCTGGAACCGGCGCTCTACCGCATCCGCAGATATCTGGGTGTAGCCTCGCTGGTGTTCTTGCTTGCGCTCGGGCTGGCCACCCTCGCTGCATGGCGGCTACAGCGGGTCATCGCCGCCCCCATTCAACATCTGGCGGCAACGGCCAGGCGCATCACCGAAGAAGGCAATTACAAACTTCGCGCCGGGGGAGATCCTGTCGGAGATGTCGGCAGTCTCATCTCCTCGTTCAACACGATGCTCCACCAAATCGCATTGCGCGATGACGAACTGCTGAGCCACCGCGGGCGTTTGGAAGCCGAAGTCGCTCAGCGCACGATGGAATTGCGGGCCGCCAAGGAGCGTGCGGAAGAATCCGCCCGCCTCAAGAGTGAATTCCTCGCCAACATGAGCCACGAACTCCGCACTCCCATGAACGGGGTTATCGGAATGACCGGCTTGCTGAGTGAAACCGAACTCAGCGAAGTCCAGCGGGTCTACGCACAGGCGGTCCAGGATTCGGCTGAAGGTCTGATGGGCGTTCTGAACGACATCCTCGATTTTTCCAAGATCGAAGCCGGCCGCCTGGATATCGAGTCTGCTCCTTTCGAACCGCGCCGGGTCGCCGCCGATTGCGTTCGCACGCTCGCTCTCGCTGCCTCTCGGAAAGGCCTCGAACTCATCGTCACCATTGCGCCCGACGTTCCAGAAGAGGTTCTGGGCGACAGTTTGCGCGTACGGCAGGTGCTTCTGAACCTGCTCGGCAATGCCATCAAGTTCACCGGCACAGGAGAGGTTGAGGTCAGCGTCGAGGTGGCGTGCGCCGCACCGGATTCACTGTGCCAACTGCAATTCGCGGTTCGCGATACCGGAATCGGTATCGATCCGGCGAAAGCATCGCTGATCTTCGAACCGTTCCGCCAGGCGGACGGATCCACTACGCGGCGTTTCGGCGGAACGGGGCTCGGACTCTCCATCAGCCGCCAACTCGTGCAACTGATGGGCGGCACCCTGACGCTCCAAAGCGATGTCGGGTCGGGAAGCCGCTTCTCGTTCACGATACCCACGCCACAGACTTCCCCCTGCCCCGCTCCGTTGCTCTCGCTGGCCGGACGTCGTGTGCTCGTCGGGGAACGGCACCCTACCGCCCGCCACAGGCTCTGCGAGCTTCTGGGGCGATGGGGCGCTGAAATCGAGTACGGCACGTCGCGCGACGAACTGATGAATGCGCTTGGTAAGACCGCTGAGCCGTTCGACATCATTCTCACCGACCCCGCCCTGCTTCCTCCTCGCGACACGACGTCGAACCTGCTCCATACCGGGAGCAAAACAAGAATCGTCTCGATCAGCAACGCCGGCGAGATCGCCGATCTCGAACCATCTTCGGGCACCGCCGTGCACGCGCGACTCATGAAGCCCGTTCTCGAGAGCGAACTTGGCGCCGCCCTCAGAACATCGTTGAAAACCAAACGCCGAACTCGAGATGCCGCACTGCCGGTCTGCTCTCCCGCGTCCGGCCCGATTCTGCGAGTCCTGGTTGCGGAAGACAACGCCATCAATCGCAAAGTGATCGCGGGCCTGCTCCGGGACGCGGCAGTTGTTCTCGAAATGGCCGGCGACGGATCGCGCGCGGTAGCGTTGCACCAGGAGACCCCGTTCGACGTGATTCTGATGGACATTCAGATGCCCGCCATGGATGGGTTTGAGGCAACACGATTGATCTGGCAATTGGAGGAGGGCCCCGGGCGTAGAACGCGCATCATCGCGCTGACGGCTCACGCCCGCCTTGAAGATCGCGAACGATGCTTCAGCGCAGGCATGGACGACTACCTTTCAAAGCCGGTGTCGAAAGCCGCGTTATTGGAAGCGCTTCGGCGCGCCCGCGAGGCGTTGGAGCGGAACACCGTTCCTACTGCAGCGACATGTTGACTACCTCGAAGCTGAAACGCTCAGGCGGTAGTGCCGATGTAGGTTCCGGGGAACGGCTCGCCCACGTCGCGTATGCCGTGCAGGCAACCGTGTCGTTCAGATAAAACAGGAACTGGTTCGAGAAGCAACCAATCGGCGGCGGCTGCCGGAACGTCAGACGCAAGCCCATCGCTTTCTCCAGCGCAACCCCCGGCATCGGTACCGCCTTGTCGCGCAGCAGGCGCACGAAACTCGATCTGCCGGCGTGCGGCCAGATGTCCGCGCGCAAGAGCGAGCGCAGATCCGATCGCATCTCGAACGTCATCTCACATTGACGGATCCACTCGAGCACGCTGTCTCCCCATTGCCAGTGCGTGACAAATCCCAGGTACTGGTCCACCAGGTTGAGCGCGAGATCCATGCGCCGCCGTTCGAGTTCCATCTCCAGATTCGGGTCGTCGATGGGCGCTACAGGAATCATGTCTTCCGACTCAATGATGCCCGCTGCCATATCGACTACCTTGTCCAGTCGTTTAACATGCGGCGCCGTGCGGACAAGGAGGGGAGGCAACTCGTGTGTCTTCGTCCCAGGTAACTCAACGAATTTTGTATTGCCTACAATGTCCATATACTGCCCCCAGAGTATATATCGACAGACTAGGTCAATGTATTAGACCCTGATTATACAGACGCCCCCCACGATATACAAGTTGCATGTACATTTTTATATGAATTTGTATCAGTGCAGTACCAGGACTGCTAACCGCAGCGATGCATGATTTGCTACTGAGTGCCGCCCGCGTGCAGCGAACGCCATGCGTCGGAGTACTTCTTCGTCTTCGTCTGCTCGCTCCAGACTGGCACCGTTCCGGAGTCGCCGAGCATCATCAAACCAAGCGCCACCATGTGGTCCACCTTCGCCATGTTGTCGTAGTCGAGTTTCTGCCACTCGTCTCCGGTACCGTGATAATCGGGGAACTCGAACGCGACGCAGACGGTATGCGAAGGAATTCCGAGATCCGCGAGAGCCTGGTTATCGCTGCGCGCGAAAAAGGAATCGCTCCGCTCTTCGTCGCGATATACGTTGACGCCCGTCTGCTTGCCTGCCGCTTCGAAGATCGCAGGCACGCCGGAGAAATCAAAACCGGTGAACGAGGCCGATGCGATCTTCGGTCCATCGCTCGAGTCGGTACGTCCCAGTTGTTCCAGGTTGATATCCGCAATGGTCTTTTGCAGTGGCACCAGCGGGTGCCTCCCGTAATATTCCGAGCCGAGCAAGCCTATCTCTTCACCGAACAGCGCGACAAACAAAATCGATCGCTTCGGCTTCGGGTTCATGGTGGACAGAGCCGAGGCGATCTCGATCACTGATGCAACACCGCTCGCATCGTCGTTCGCGCCGTTGTATATTCGATCGCCGTCGCCGTCCGTCTTCAAGCCGACGTGATCGTAATGCGCCGTCAGCAATATGTAACTGTCCTGCAGAACGGGATCGCTTCCGCGCAATATTCCCGCGACATTTTTGAGCGGCACCTCGGTTTCTGTCGGTGCCGGGATGTTTGCATCGAGCGTCCACTTCAGCGGTCCAGGCTCCGCGTGTTCGATGACCTCCGCGAACTCGCCGTGCTGTACCACGATGGTCTGCACTTGACCTTCGCGCTGATCGGCGGCCAGCAACCGGCGCCGGTGCATACCGGGGATTCCTCGGCCCGCGATCAGTAAGAGGGCCGGCTTCAATCTGCGGATTGCAGCCAGGTTCCCACGCCGGTCCTGTCCTTCGGCTCCAAAGAACCAACCAGATTCCAGGTACACTGCGATCGCCTTCTTGGACCAATCGCCGCCTCGCATCTTCGCGATCGCCGCGGAATCATCCACCGGGACTTTCACCATCGCCGCCCCTTCAATCGCAACCGCGTGCGTCGTTTGCAGCATCGTGCTTTCGGCGTTCGCCACGATTCGCCGGTCCTTGGAAACAAGATCGATCGCCGCGCCCTTCGGATCGGTTTCCAGCGACAGGAACTTCGCCGTCTGGAAATACCCGTCGTCACCCGCCGGTTCGAGACCGGCGCGGCGAAACTGCGCCCCAATGTATTCGGCCGCGATCGACTGTCCCGTCGAAGGCGTGCCCCGCCCTTCCAGCAGATCGGAGGCGAGGAATGACACGTGGCCTTTCATCGAATCGGCCGAAATCCGATCGAGTATTGCGGCCGGCACCGGAATTCGATCCGCCGCCGACACGACAATCGCGGCGAACAAAAAAACAAAAATGCCCCGCGTGGGACCACGGCGAACCATACTTCTATTGTGACGTCTCCCGAGGCTTTCCATGTAACAATCTGTGCATGCAGCGATGCCCGTGGTCCCAAGGTGAGTTGTACGTTGCCTATCACGACACCGAGTGGGGAGTGCCGGTGCACGACGATCAGCGCCTGTTCGAGTTCCTCATCCTGGAAGGCGCGCAGGCAGGGTTGAGTTGGTCCACTATCCTCAACAAGCGAGATAGCTACCGTAAGGCGTTCAGCCATTTCGATCCCCGCAAAGTGGCCCGGTTCGACGCGGCGAAGGTCGAGAAACTGCTCGCAAACCCCGGCATCGTTCGCAACCGGCTCAAAGTCGAATCCGCCGTTTCGAACGCACAAGCGTTTCTGGAGGCGCAACGCGAATTCGAGACCTTCGACAAATACATCTGGCAGTTCACCGGCGGCGCTCCGAAGCAGAATTCCTGGAAGACGTTGCGCGATGTCCCCGCGAGCACTCCCGAGTCCGACGCAATGAGCCGCGACCTGAAGAAACGCGGGTTCCGATTCGTCGGCACAACCATCTGCTACGCCTTCATGCAAGCCGTCGGGATGGTAAACGACCATCTCACCACCTGCTTCCGCCACGCCGAACTCGGCGGTGTCACAGACCCGACAAAAAGGTAGTAAACTCGGTCGCATGAGAAGACGCGACGCACTCGCCGGAATGGCGAACCTGATGATCTTGAGCCCGGCCGCGGCGTTTGGCTCGCAAGCGAATTCCAAGGTGGCGCTTGGAGTTATCGGCACCGGAAATCGCGGACGTTATGATCTGAACTTCTTCGCCCATGATGGCCGCACGACTATTGCGGCTTTGTGCGACATCTACCCCGATCAGATCGACTCGGCCAAGACGCAGGTGCCGGCAGCCAATGATGCAAAGGTGTATCCGAAGTATCAGGATCTGCTCGCCGACCCGGGTATCGACGCGGTCCTTATTACTGCGCCGGTGTATCTGCACCCCGAGATGTTCGAGGCCGCCGTGAACGCAAAGAAGCACATCTACTGCGAGAAGCCGGCCGGCGCCGATGTCGCGGGTGTTAAGCGGTTATTGGCCGCGTCCGAACGCGCCGATAAGTCGAAGCACATACAATTCGGCTTTCAGCAAAGATACAGTCCCGAGTATCTTACGGCGGAGCAGATCCTCAGGTCCGGGAAGTTCGGTCAACTGACTTTGATGCGCAGTCACTGGATGGTTGGCGGCGTACAACCGAAGTCGCGCGAGCGTGAAATCGAGCACCCGGAGCGCGCCTGGTATCCGTGGCGTGCGAAGTCAGGCGACATGATCGTGGAACAGGATTGCCACGGCGTCGACGTACTGAATTGGTTCTCCGGACGACATCCGCTATCGGCGATCGGAGACGGCGGACGTAAGTTGCGTACTTACGGCGATACGATGGATCACTTGAATGTAACTTACGACTATGGCGATGGATTGCATGGATTCTTACATGCCTGCCAGCTTGCGCAAGCATGGGGGCTGGTAGACGAGCAATTCTTCGGCACGGAAGGTACGCTCGAGACCCATCGCAAGTATTACCGCTGGTCTGCGGTCGGCCAAAAACCGGTTCAAGTGGATTCGAAACGCGAGATCACCATCGATGCCATCGAACGGTTCCTGACGCACGTCATCGAGGGCAAGCCCGAGAACAACGCCAAGGCTGCTGCCGAGAGCACGTTGACTTCGCTGCTCGGGCGGTTGGCCATCGACAAAGGACAGCGCGTCAGCTGGGAGGAACTGCTAAACTCCGATTGATGGACACCACCTATGGGCGGGCGGTGGCCCTGGCTGTTCCCGTATTTCTGGGCCTGATCGCTCTCGAAATCGTCATCGATCGGATACGCGGTACTCGTTACTATTGTCTTGCAGACGCCATCAATAGTCTGAGTTGCGGTATCGTCAGCACCGGCATGCGGGTGTTCTTCGGGTTCCTTGGTATCTTCACGTACGAATGGGTACTTACACATTTCGCCCCGGTGAAGTTACCTGCGGGTAATTGGCTGACGTGGGTATTCGCACTCGTACTCTATGATCTGTGTTACTACTGGAACCATCGCGCAGGTCACAGGGTAGGCCTGTTCTGGGCTTCGCACGTCGTGCATCACCAGAGTGAGGAGTTCAACCTCACAACCGCGCTGCGCCAGACCGGCACCGGATCGTTCACCGGGTGGATCTTTTATATTCCGATGGCGCTGTGCGGAATCCCGCTCGGTGTCTTCCTCCTCGTCGGCGTCGTTCAGCTCTTCTATCAGTTCTGGCCTCACACTCGCGTGATCGGGCGAATGGGCCTTCTCGACCGTTGGGTGCAGACACCGTCGAACCACCGGGTGCATCACGCACAGAACGACATCTATCTCGACAAGAACTATGTCGGTGTATTCCTGATTTGGGATCACATCTTCGGGAGCTTTCAGGAAGAGCTCGAGAGCGAGCCTTGTATTTACGGCATCCGAGGACAGTTAAGGAGTTGGAACCCGGTCTGGGCGAACCTGCACTACTACTGGGCGATGGCGAAAGACGCCTGGCATGCTGAACGGTGGCGGGATAAGTTTTGGATCTGGTTCGCGCCTCCCGGTTGGCGGCCCTCCGATGTGGAAGGACGGTATCCCAAGCTCGACTACGATCCGCATCGGGACTTCGCGCGTTTCGATCCGTCCCGCCGTCTGGCACTCAGCCTTTACGCGCTGGTACAGTTCATTGTGCTGACGATTTCGAATAGCCAGTTCCTGGCGCTGTTGCCGAAACAGGGTGCGCTCCTCAACGTTCTCTATTTCGTCTTCATTACGTTCAGCCTGGTGACGCTCGGCGGGGTTCTCGAGAACCGGCGCCAGTTTCTGATGCTCGAAGGCGTGCGACTGACGATGACGGGAATCGCAGTTGCCGCGGCAGGGTCGTGGTTCGGCGGTCTGCGCGAGTACTGGACGATCTCGATCGTTACGTTTGCGGCGGTATCGCTGCTGTGGTTGTGGACCGCGGCAAGACAGCGCGATCTAGCCCTCAGTGTAAGGGCTCATGCCTAGGCTGGTGACGACGGCACGCGCCGAATCCACGGCATCGAGCGGAACGTAGAAGAACGCTCCCGCACGCTCAGAACGGAAGATGATTCCGCCGTGGTACATCTCGGTGTTGACGACATAATCCAGGCCTGCGCCCGTTAACGCCTCTTCCAGGCGGAGCGCATGGCGCAGCCTCTTTGCGATATAGACCAGTTCCAACTCCTGGCCGCCGAAGAACACAGGATCGCGGCGCACGTTCAGCCCTTTGCAGTACCGGTCCGCGGCCCGGCCCGTTCGAGGAACGCTTCGAATGCGCCGGGTGAGGTCCGTTGCCAATACTCGATGAATGCGTTGCCGACGATCTCCAGGTTCTTCATCATGTTCGGAGACTTGTTCGCGATCCGCGCCTGCTCGATGAAACCGCGGACCCGGGTCCAGACCAGAAGCAACTCTCCGCCGGATTGAAAGAACAGTTCCTGGTTGAGGACGCCGCATGTCACGAACGAAGCAGCCATGTTCCAGTAACTGGTCACCATACGGAAGTAGGCGTTCTCCTGAGAACCCGGAGGGCAGAGCGCCGCCATGTCCTGAGGACTACCGGCATGGAAGTTAGCAGTAAACCACTCGCGCGCCTTGCGCATCGTCTCTTCGCGGCGGAGTTCGTACAACCGGAGTATCAGGTTGGCGTCCTCAAATGAGGGCAACGTTTCCATCCCTCTATGATAGTGACTTGCTGCCGGGCTCGTGGTTCAATGGGACGGTATGAGTTCTGCAAAACAGCAAACGCAAGGCGGAGCGGGTCGGATGATCAGTTCGAGCCTCGTTCCAGAGTTCGAGCAGGAATCCAAGGCGACCAGGAAGACCCTGGAGCGCGTCCCTGACGACAAGTTCGGATGGAAGCCGCACGATAAGTCGTTCACGATGGGCGCGCTTGCTGCGCATCTCGCCACCATTCCTGGATGGGGACAGATGACGTTACAAACCGAGTCGTTCGACGTCAATCCGCCGGGCGGCCCGGGCTTCGTTCCGCCGCGAGCAACTAACCGTGAGGAACTGCTGGCGATGTTCGACAAAGCGACTTCGGAGTTTCGTTCGGCATTAGAAAGCACTGACGATGCCGCGATGATGAAACCATGGTCGCTGCTGAACGCCGGACAGCCGATGTTCACGATGCCGAGGGTCGCGGTAATTCGCGGGATGATTATGAACCACATCATCCACCACCGCGCTCAACTCGGAGTCTACCTGCGGCTGAACGATATTGCTGTCCCGGCGGTGTACGGGCCGTCGGCCGACGAGCAAAGTTAATGGACGCGCCGAATTAATCGAGATGCCAAAGGCGGTAGCCCCGGCTGAAGGCGGCCTGCGTGATGCCCCATCGGGCTGCGCGATTGGTGAAGTCGTTGGCGAGGGGTTCGCCGTCTTTGGTGACGATCCAGTGCACTCCGTTCGCTTTGAGTTCTTCGATGGCGGCGCGGCGGGCGCGTCCGGGCCAGGGACCGGAGACGACCTTCGGCTCAGACGCGACTGTTTGCCATGAACCGCCCCGCTCGACGTCGATCCGCATTGCGGCCCAGGTCAGATTGCGCGGCAGGTCCACGGTGATGGAGTCAACCTGTTGCGCGCGGCCGAGATCCACCTGGATGTACATGCCACGAGAAGTGTCCTGCCCGGCAGTCCAAACGGTGATGGGGCTGTTATCGAATGCCGCCGGCAGATCCCACGGGTTCACGGACGACCGTAACCGCCATTCCGAAGAACGGGGCAACTCCCCTCCGGCTCGATAGAGACGGACCTCCGCGATAAGCACCGGCGCCGGCGCAGTGACTGTCTGCACGATGCGGAACCGGCGCGCCTCAGTTAGAGGGAAAGAGTAAGTGAGACGGCGGCGGGTTTGCAGGTCCTCCGAAGTAACACGGAACAGGATATCGCCGAGACGATTCCCCAGAGCCGATTCGTAGGGCACGATCAACTCGTGCGATTGGTACGCCTGCGTGCCCATCGACGCGCTGAGGATTGGTTGTCCGGGCGGCACGGTTCTCTCGATCAAGCGGCACATTTCGTAGTCGTCCAGAGTCCGAGCCAGGTATGTGTCTTCAGGGATGCGACGGAGCGCAGCGGCCCAATCGGCCTTTTCGATTCGCCACACGTACTGGTTGGCGTAGTAAGGGACGTGCGTGGGCCAGGACAGAAACAGGTGTGCGCCTAGTACAAGTGGCGCAGTGCCGCGGAACTCATCGATGACAAAGGCGAGCGCGAGCGCCATGAACGGGAGCACCGGAATCAGGAACCGCGTGCCGATGTTCTGGAAATACGGTACGAGGAAGAAAGCGCCCGCGAGCAGCACCTGCCGGCCGTAGCGGTGACGTAGCGCGAGCAGCCCAAGGGGCGCAAGTAAGAACACCGGCCCGATCAGCCCGGTAAGGCGCCCGCCTTCCACTGTTGCTTCGATAGGAACCTCAGGGAGCGTGACGCCGTTCATGTGACGAAAGGCCGCGACATACTCCTTTTCGAAGCCGGTGTAAATGTAGGGATTCGGGAAGACGCGGTTGAGGAACGGTGAAAAGGGGTTGGATACGAAGATCGCATTCTTTGCGAGCCAAGGCGTCATGAGAGCGAAAGCGCAAAGGCAGAGGATTGCGACCTGCCGGATCGCAGCGGACCAATTGCGTCTAAGGCTGAACGCGATGAAACCCGCCGCGTAGAGGATGCCGACCGCGAGAGGGTACTTAACCGCGTATGCGAAGCCCGCAAGGATGCCGATCATCGCGGCGAGGCGCGGGGTGCTGTCCTCCCGCCAAAGCTGGACGGCATAGAACAAGGCGAAGGCGACTGCGGCACCCGCGACATCGATGTAGGCGACCGTACCGGCGCGGCCGACGATCGGAGACGCGTACACGAGCAGGGCGGCAATGATGCCCGCACGGGGACGTGCGATGCGGCGAGCGTAGGAGAGAATGCCGAACGGAAGTGCCAACAGGAAGAGAAACTCGACCATCGCGGCAGCGGAGTGCCGGCCGACGCTGAACGCATAGAGGAACAGCATCTCGATACCCTCGGAGAGGTTCGCGTACATGTTCGTGGTGATCCGAGGGAAGCGGTGTTCGCGAAGATACCGGGCGATGAGACCTACATGATACGAAGTACCGTCGGGGCTGGTTTCCGGACCGAGCGCATTGGGCAGGTACCAGAAGGTGAATGCGAGGAATGCCGCCCAGAAGAAGATGCGCCAGGCGAATGCAGCTTTCGCACCGGGAGACTCCACAAGCGTAAGGGGACGCGCGCGACGTTGCCAGACGGCAACGAGAATGATGGGAATGGTGGCGAGGAGGAATACGGGCTTGCGGGCCTGTCCCGCCGCAGTCAAAAGAAAGATGAGTGTGCTGACGAGAGCGCTGCCGGTGACGAAACTGAAGTAACGGTGCTCCGAGCGGCAGAGCTTTGCGCGGACCCCGCGGAGCAGGAGGGCGCCCGCGGAGTAACAACACGAATAAGTCAGCGCCGTCGCCAGCAGGATATAGAAGACCTGCTTCACTCGACTCTCCGGAAACCGATAACTTGGAGGATCACTCCGAGTTTGACCTTGTCGCTTTCGGAGATGTAAACGGGGTCGATGTCGAGGCCGAGAATTGCGGGGGTCTTCGCCGCGACGAGCGATTCGGGGACGGGTTGCTCAAACTCGTACTCGCCATCCTTCTTATAAGTGCGAGCGGCAAGTATGTTGTCGTTGAGGACGAACTGTACGGTGACCGGACCGACCTTCTCGAGAATGACGCCGGGGACGGTGAATTTCACATAGTACTTCCAGTGGATGTCCAGGTCCGGGTACATTCGGAAGCGGGGGTGCTGATTGGTCCAGCGCCATTGCGCACCATCGGCGCGGCCCAACATATCGCTGAGTATGTGAGAATCGGCACTCTCGTCGGACATTTCGGCGAGGACCGAGTCATACCCGGGATCCTTGCCGGCAGGCATGACCTTCTGACGCGGTGGGGCGACTTCGAAGTTCGGGGAACAACCGGCCGCGATGAGGGCAATGACTAAGGGACAGCCAAGGCGCAGTCGCATAGTTTGTCCTCGTAGATAGTTCGTAGATTGAAGTCGCTAATGTAGTGGGAGTTGGAGTGCTCGAGCAGGTAGTAATTGGCTCCACGCGATGGTTGATCCAAGGAGACAGGCTGCATGTTCTTCATCTTGAGACGCACCGCGTAGTAATTAGCGCTCCAGGTGAAGTCAGGATCGGTATCGACACGGAAGGGACTGCCATCGCCCAACTGGCGGGCACGCACAATCTCCATCATGATGCGAAGCCGCGCCTGCTGGCGCCACTCCTGAAAGTAGCGGGGATCGATCTGCGGTATGCGGATGCAGGCGATGAAGAGACACATCGCGACGAATGCGGCTGCAGCGGCGCGGTTGTGAACGAACGCCGAAGCCGCAACGACCGTGGACAGTTCCAGCAAGAAGACGATCCACAGTCCGGTGCGGCCGAACGGATAGGGGACCCGTGCGGCCAGATGCGCGGTGATGAGGACCGCCACTCCGATCAAGAGAGGCCCGGCCGAGTACAGCAGGGGAAGAGCGGGAAGGCGCCGTTTCAGCAGTGGCCGCACCACGGCGAACAGAACCACGAAAGCGGCCAAGACGGCCAGGTAGAACCCAATATCGAGAGTTCGGCCGCGCCATGCGCCGCGCGCGAATACGTCCTCGGTGAGATCGCGAATCGATTCGAACAGCACGGCGGAGCCGAAGTAGTAGTTGGATCGCCCGGCATATCGGAGCGGAAGCATGACCAACACAACGAAGGTCACGAACGCCGGACCGAGATAGTTATTGATCAAGGAAAGCAGAGGTTCGCGACGCCAGAGGTAAATGCCGGTGGTGATCAGAATGAGCGCACAGACTGGAGGGAGGAATGTGAGGTTAGCGGCTATGCTGAGACCGAGGAGGATGCCGGCGGCAGTAAGCCGATTGTGAAGCGTGGCGTAGAAGCCCCATGCAAACAGGGCGAGCGCCGATCCATATCCGCGGGCCAGGACGAGATGATCGAGGATCAGCGGATTACAGACAAGCAGCACCGTAGCCGCCAAAGCAGCGGGCCTGGATATGGCGGCCAGGAGCCCTTGCCGGGTCCCGGGCTTTCCCCAGAGGAAGTAATAGACAAAGAGAAGATAGGCCGCGCATGCCGCCAGAGAAGGTATACGAAGTACTAACTCGGAACCGCCGAGGAGACGTGATACCAACAGAGTCAAATAAGTGTGGAGTATGTGGTGGCCGGCTTCATACTCCCGGAGAAAGACCGGCGGGTTTCGCCGGATGAACACGAGATAGATGCGCGCCTCATCGACGGTTAAGACTTGCGTGGCGGCGCGATAGAACTCAATGGCGAACGCGGCGGCGAGAACAAGGGCCGCGGCATAGCGCCAGTTTAATCCTTCTTCTTGCGGGCGATGAACCATCGAGAGGGCAGGCACCACAGGAAACTGAGTCCGGAGTCGTTCACGATCTCGGCGCCGTTGTCCTGCAGAGTACGCATGTACTCGCCGGTTCTGAGGATATCAAAGACAGCGATGTGAGCGCCGGGACGGGCCACCCGAAGCATCTCGAGAACCGCTTTCTCACGCTCGGGGGCGGAGGGGAGGTTATGGATAGCGAGGCTGGAGAGGACGGTATCGTAGGAGGCGGCGGCATAAGGAAGCCGCCGGGCATCGGCGTTTTCGACGCGGACACGATCGGCGACACCTTCCGATTTGGCGTTCGCCATGGTAGTTTCGGCGCTGTTGCCGCTCAAGTCGTCCTGGCTCCAGATATCGACACCGAAGGCCTTCCCTGTCTTGAGCCGGCTGGCAGCGCCGATCAGGAGTAAGCCGCGGCCGCAGCCGACATCCAATACCTTTTCGTCACCGTTCCAGGGAAGCGCGTCGAGCATACGATCGCGCACCCGGAGCTTGCCGGAGCGGCTGGACCAAAACATTATGTAGGCGGCAGCAAGGAAGCCCGCAGCGATAAAGCCGAGGGCGATGAAGAGAGCGAGACCGCCGCGCGGAGCCGCGGAGCGATTCATCACCCAAAAGCCGAAGCCCAAGGCGAAGATCAACGCGCCCCGCGTGATGAGATGCCGGAGTTGGCGTGGCGCGTCAATTCCGTAGTCAGGTCTGTCGGGAACGGGAACCGGAACAGCCTTTGCCGTAGACCGAGCCATGGCTTAGGCCGGCACCTTTTCCTCGGGCTGGGTCAGCTGCCTTTTGTACTTACATTCACTATTGGGGCACTGTGCCACCGGACCTGCCTTCAGATACTTTTCTATTAAGTAACTGGAACCGCATTCGGGGCACTTCTCAGCAAGCGGCTTACCCCACGCGACAAAGTCGCAGTCTGGATAGCGGTTGCAACCATAGAAAGTTTTGCCGCGCTTGGAGCGGCGTTCGACGATCTCGCCTTGCGAGCAGTTCGGGCAAGGAACGCCGATGGTCTTCTGCTTGACGTACTTACATTTCGGATAGTTGCTACAGGCGATAAACTCACCAAAGCGGCCCTGTTTCATGAGCAGGTTATTACCGCACTGAGGGCACTTATCCTCGAGCGGGACGTCGGCCTGCTTCTGTTCGCCGCCGATGCGCTTAGTAGTTTTGCAATCCGGATATCCGGAGCAGGCATAGAACTGGCCGAAGCGGCCCTTTTTGAGGACCATGGTGCGCCCGCAGTTTTCGCAGTACTCCGGCGCGTCCTGCTCGCCAAGAGCGGCTTTGTCCACGTCGGGCAGATCGACTGTCAGTTCGCGGGTGTTGGTGCATTCGGGGTAGCCGGTGCAAGCGATGAAACTACCGTGCTTGCCCCACTTGATGACCATTGGCTTGCCGCACTTCTCGCACACGAGGTCGGTGGGACGCTCCATGCGCTTGATGTCGGTCATGGTGCGTTCGGCGTGTTCGAGGTCCTTCTCGAAGCGGCCGTAAAACTCGGCCATGGCCTGGCGCCAATCGATTTTGCCGTCCTCGATGTCGTCGAGTTCCTCTTCCATGCGGGCGGTGTAGGTGACATCGAAGAGGTCGTTGAACGATTCGAGAAGCAGGTCGGTGACGACCATACCTAACTCGGTGGGGACGAACTTACCGCCGTCCTTCTTAACGTACTCACGCTCCTGAATCGTGGAAAGAATGGACGCGTAAGTGGAGGGGCGGCCGACGCCATCGGCTTCGAGTTCCTTGACGAGCGTCGCTTCGGTGTAGCGGGGCGGCGGTTCGGTGAAGTGCTGCTCCGGTTCGAGCGACTTGAGCCGGAGCGTTTCGCCCTGAGTCACCGCTGGAAGCTTATGCTTCAGTTCCTCGTCCTCTTCGTCCTTCTGGTCCTTCCCTTCCTCGTAGACTTTCAGGAAGCCATCGAACTTCTGAACACTTCCGGTGGCGCGGAACAGGTACTTCGCACTATCCTTGCCGGGGGCATTGACATCGATAGTGGTCTGGTCGAAGAGGGCGGGAAGCATCTGGGACGCGATGAAGCGCATCCAGATAAGACGGTAGAGTTTCAGTTCATCTTCGGCGAGGAGTTTCGCGAGTTCATCCGGCGACCGCAAGACGGAGGTGGGGCGAACCGCTTCGTGCGCGTCCTGCGCTTCCTTCTTACTCTTATAAACGTTAGGCGATGCCGGGAGATACTCCTGACCGTAACGGGTCCCGATCATGCCGCGGACCTCAGCCAGGGCCTCGTTGGAGACGCGGGTGGAGTCGGTTCGCATGTAAGTGATGAGACCCACCGAGCCCTCGTCTCCGAGTTCGATACCTTCGTAGAGGCGCTGGGCGATCATCATGGTTCGCTTGACGCTGAACCGCAGTTTGCGGGCGGCCTCCTGCTGGAGGGTGGACGTGATGAACGGCGGAACCGGGTTGCGCTTTTTTTCCCGGTTGGAGACGGACTGAACGGTAAACGTGGAGTCCTGGATTTGTTCGATCAGGGACTGAGCGGCCTGTTCGTTGGCGACCTCGACGGACTCGTCGTTCCGCTTCAGGAACCGGGCGGTGAGGACGGGCGGCTTTTTGGCGTTCAGGTGCGCGTCGATGGTCCAGTATTCGCGTTTGACGAAGGCCCGGATCTCGCGCTCGCGTTCAACGATGAGGCGGAGAGCGACCGTCTGGACGCGTCCCGCCGAAAGACCCCGGCGCACTTTGTCCCAGAGCAGCGGCGAGATTTTGTATCCGACAAGACGGTCGAGGATGCGGCGGGCCTGCTGGGCCTCAACGAGGTTCACGTTGACGGTGAGCGGCTTTTCGAAGGCTTTTTCGATGGCGCTTTTCGTGATTTCGTTGAACATCACGCGGAATACGCGGAGGCCGTTCTTCTTATCCTGAAGTTCTTCCTGGAGGTGGTAGCAGATGGCTTCGCCTTCGCGGTCAGGGTCGGCCGCGAGGTAGACGGCGTCGGCATTTTTTGCAGCGCTTTTCAGCTCCTGAATGAGCTTTTTTTTGCCTTCGATGACTTCGTATTTCGGTTCAAAGCCGCGGTTGACGTCCACCGCGAGATCTTTTTTGGGCAAGTCTTTGACGTGGCCCAGAGAAGCCTTGACGACGAACTGTTTGCCGAGGTACTTACCGATCGTTTTCGCCTTGGCAGGCGACTCGACGATCACGAGATTTTTCGACATAGTGATTCTGTATTAAACCTTACAATTGCGCCGGATAAGGACACCGGAATCTTACCATGAGGACTGCGGCGAATCGCAAGATCGACCCGGGACCGCAGAAGTTGCACGACATATTAAGGATGGCCGACCCAGCTAGAACGATGCACCCGGCCGAACCCAGAACACCGATTACAGCATATCCGAGCGGGGACGCGAGTGCCAATCGCGCCAAGTGGCACAATCGCCGCTGGCGTTACAACTGCAAAGTAGCTACGAGGGGCCGGGCTGCCAGACGCGAACGAAATTCTTGCCCGGGAGTTGCCTTACGAGTCCTTGCATTTCGAGGTCGAAGAGGGAGGCAATTATCTCAGATGACGAAAGGGTATCCAGAGATTCAACCAGTGTGTCGAGCTGAGTTGCGGAATCGACGCTGAGGCGAGAGAAGACGGCGCGAGCGATGTCACCGTTCGGCCCTTCGGGGAACAGCGCCGGTTCGGAGCAGGCTCCCGTTTCGGCGGGTGCGGCGGCGGCGAGGCGGCGGCGGTGTTCCGGGGAGAGTTCGACCAGAACGTCGTTCCACTCCTGTACGAGTTTCGCCCCCTGTTTGATGAGCAGGTTCGGACCCCAACTCATTTTCGAGGTGATGTTGCCGGGGACGGCGAAGACATCACGCCCCTGGTCCAGGGCCAACCGGGCGGTAATGGACGAACCGCTGTACTCGGCGCCCTCCACGACCAAAACTCCGATGCTCAAGCCGCTGACGATCCGGTTGCGGACGGGAAAATTCTGGGGATAAGCAGGGGCGTGCATTGGGAACTCCGACAGCAAGAGTCCGCGAGCAGCGATCTCCTCGGCGAGGTTCCGGTTCTCGGCGGGGTAGATGGTGTCGACGCCGCAGCCGAAGACCGCTACTGTATTGCCGCCTACTGACAACGTCGCTCTGTGCGCGGAGGTATCGATGCCGCGAGCCATCCCACTGGTGATGGTGAGGCCGGCCACGGCGAGGTCCGCGGAGAGGCGATCAGCCGCTGCCTTGCCGTAAGGGGTAGGGCGGCGGGTACCGACGACGGCGAGCATCAGGGAATCGAGAAGTTCGATGCGGCCGCGAGCGAACAGAACCAGCGGAGGATCGTAGATTTCCCGCAACCGCTCCGGATAACGGGGCGAGGCAAACGGAACCAAAACGGTGTTGGTGTCCCGCATTCGCTGCTGCTGGAGGACGGCATCCTCGAACGAGCAGCCGCTGGCGATGCTCTGTGCGACGGACGCGGAGAGGCCGCAGGACTCGAGTTCCGAGCGAGAGGCGCGGAAAACGGCGACGGCGGTGCGCAGCCGCTCAATCAATTGGACGGATTTCCGCGTGCCCAAGCCGGGGATAAGGCGCAAAGCGAGCCAATGCAACTCCTCCTCGGCGGAGAGGGTGCGCGATGCGGCAGGTTCAGCGGTCAAGATCATGTGATTCAGTGGCCAGCGGAGGCGGCGAATCTCAGGCCGCGCGCGGGTCTTCGTCCTCATCCGAGTTCGTTTCGCAATTTTGAGAAGGGCGCTTCCGGAGCGTGGAATCGAGGGTGCCGTTTTCGAGAATGCGGCGGCAGTGTTCGGCGCTCAGCGGTTCGACAGAAGGCATTGGGGTTTCGAGTAGCTCGCGAATTTCCTCTTCGATGCGAGCGGAGTCCTGACGGGCCTTGGTTTTCGATTCAGCGGCGGCGGTACGGAGGCGTGCGGCCTGGGCGGCGGTGAGTTCGCGAGTGCAGCGGTGAAGTTCGCGTTCGATGGCGGCGGTGTAGCGCAGAATCTTCTCGAGGCGGGCGGCAGCGATGCTGTCAGGCTCGAAGGCGTATTCATGCTGGACCGCTTCCTGTTCGAACCGGCGAGCGCGGTTGAGGCGCCAGAAGCATTGGGAGATCTGATCGACGAGCATCATTTCGATGCCGGGGGCGGGGCGGTGCGCTTCGACGAGCGAGCTGCGGAGGTCTTCGAAGTCGGAGGCCTTCTCGCCGGGTATGACAACTTTGGCGGAAGTAAGACCGTGGCGCAGGGCGTTCTGGCTGGAGGAGTGCTTCCCCTCCCGGGTACGGGGGCCGGTGGATTTAGGCATAATATTCGTTTCGTAATTTCGGCGCATTTAATAAGAATTGCTTTCGGAAAGCAGTTTTAGAAATTGCTTTTAGAAAAGCAAAAGAGGGTGCGGCCGGTTCGGGGCACACCCTCTACTTTTATTTAATCATGGGTAGCGGTAGGAGTTTGGTGGAAGTTATTGTTTCAATTGGGGTAATTGGCTGTGAACGGTTTGCGTTCGCGGCCGGAAGCGGTCCTGATGGACGCCTTTCCGCTCGCCACGACGATAAAGGCGTTGGGGCCGGCCGACTACTCATCGCGCAGTACACGCATGGGATCGGCCGCAGCCGCACGCCAGGCCGGTCGTAACATGGCAGCGAATCCGACGAGCCCCACCAACGACGCTACTCCCAGAAACGTAACCGGATCTTTTGGCTGAATGGAAACCGGCGCGTGACGCAGCACCGTCGCGACAGCCTGAGCCCCGACCAAGGCTAAGGGGGTTCCAACTCCGATTCCCCATGCAATTGGCTTGGCGCCCGAGGCCAGAACCAAACGGACGATCCCTACTTTAGTTGCCCCGAGCGCCATTCGGATTCCGAGTTCTTTCGTCCGCTGGCTCACCGTGAACGCCACCACTCCATATATCCCCAGTACCGCCAACGATAGCGCCATGCCGGCAAGGACACCGACCATGCGGACCATGGTCGAAAAGCGTGCAGCGGTCTCGTCCAGAATCGCGCGCAGTGTTCGGGGCCATGCCTGTTTGTCGGGATCGAGCTGCCTGATCGCTTCCCGCACACGCGCCGATATCGTGATCGCATCGCCTTGAAACCGGACCAGCAATGAATCGACAGGATGGGACATGTCGCGCCAGCGATAGAGGTGGGGACCGTCTACGGAGCCCGGATGTTCGGACGCCACATCGTTTACCACTCCTACGATGATGGTCTCTTTCCCGTCTGCTAGAACCACGCGTTCGCCAATGGGGTCCTTGCCAGGCCAGAAGGACCGCGCAAACGCTCGCGATACCACGGCCTCGCGCGCGTTGGCCAGAGAGCGGCCTTGTAGCAGCGGGATGCTCAGTGTGTCGAAGTAGTTGGTTGAAACCTCTGAGGTGGCTATCTGTTTCCCCAACCCTTCGGGCTGCCCTGGCGCCCGCACCTCCTCCGCTGCCGGACCCTGTTCTTCCTGTGACAGCGGGGAACCGGAAGCCACCGAATAGACGCCGGGGACCTTTAGAATCCGGTCCGCGGCAGCTGCAAGTGGCACCCGTAACGGGACGAACAGGACTCGCCGCGCTTCGAATCCGGGATCGGCGGTGAGCATCGCGTACTGGGCGCGAATGAACAGTCCGGCGCAGACCAGAAGCACCAGACTCATCGCAACCTGGGCGCCAATGAGAACGCTGCGCCTCATGCTTGCGCCGGTCGCTATAGCGCGAATCCCTGCTTTCATCGCGCTATGCAGATCTACTCGCAGAGATTCACCCGCGGGAGACAAACCAGCCATGAGCGTCGCGCACAGGATGATTGCGCCCAGATAGATCATTACGTGCAAGTCGGGTTTGGTCTGATAGACCGGCATGCTGGAGGTCGCAAGGATCCTGGTGAAGATGGCCGGAGCCTTAAACGCGATGTAGACGCTTAGGGCCCCCGCCAGCGTCGCCAGTAGGAGGATCTCGGTCAGCAGCATGCGCATCAGGCGAGACCGCCCGGCGCCGATCGACAGCCGGATTGCCATTTCGCGCTGTCGCGTCACCGCGTGAGAGAGTTGCAGCAGTGTTACGTTGGTGCACGCTATGAGCAGGATCAGGGTTAACGCGCCCATCACGAGCGGGCCAATCCAGAATAGATCCGCGCGGAGCGCCGGCTCCTCGCCGAACGAGCCATTCGTTAGGTGCATAGCGGTCTGCCGGCCTGGTACGAGCCTGTCGAGCTGCGCAGCTATGACAGCCAACTCGGATCGCGCTTGCGCTCTCGTCCGGCCGGACTTCAAGCGGCCTTCCACCGTAAGCCATTGTGTCGAATCCATGTGGAACAGGTCGGAGTGATAAAAGAGCCGTTGCATCGTCCATGGAATCCAAATGCCCGGCCCTCGAATCCGCCCGCTAAAACCTGCCGGGAGCACTCCGGCAACTGTGAAAGGGGCGCGGTTGATCCGCACCCTCCTCCCCACGATGTTGCGGTCCGAATCGAACTGGTTTTTCCAAATCTCCTCTCCGATCAAAACAACCGGACCGGCGTCGGGCTTGCCGCATTCGGTTTTGGAGAACAGTCTGCCCATACGCGGCGCCTTGAGCCCATAGACGTCAAAGAAGTTGCAGGTCACCAGCAGCGCGAGTTGGGGTTCGGCGTCTCCATTTCCGAACGCGGCATGAACCGGGGCCCAGGCAGCCAGCGCACTCAGCGTCTGCGTGCCCGCAGCATAGGCGCGATAATCCCGGAGAGATACGAGCCACGATCCTATGCGGCCCCCATGTGCCTTCCTGTATTCCGGCGAGAGGTGGACGAAGCTCCCAGGGTCCTTGTCGACACGCGCCCGGAAAAGGAATCCGCGGATGACCGTAAAGACGCTAACATTCAGCCCCAGTCCCAACGCAAGAGTTAGCACTGTAGCGGCGGCGAGGCCAGGTTGGCGAGTGATCGATCGTATCGCGTAATGGATGTCTTGTTTCAACACCTCGAACTGCTGCATGAAGTGGGGACGAATCAACTGGCCGATTATTACAGTGGAAGGCCACGCCAGAACAAAGGGAACAAAGGCCCACGAGCTTTACTCCCCCAGGCTGCTACGTGTGCGTCCGTCATCACCCATCGGCATCGAAACGACACGGCAGGCACTACAGGTGTGGACAAGAAGCGCCGCGCGGCGGCTAGAAGCCGGGACGAGAGTTCGAACGCGAGCCAGGCAGGGACCGCGGATAAACAAATCTCCAAGCCTTCCTGTCTAAAGGCGACATGACAGGAGCACCGGGATGGAAGACGTTCGCTGAGCACGACGCCATCAATGCGCTGCGCCCGGCGGCGATCGCAAATTGATTGTTTGCAGAATCCGCTGGTGTGGGGCGCAACTTTCGATACCGCGAGCCGGTACCACCACGATCAGTAACTCCTGCCGCCTGCAAGAGACGCTACGAGGGACAACTATGAAACTAAGAATGATCTCTGTACTTATGCGAACGGCCGCTATTGCCGCTGTGGCAGCACTGCCCTTCATCCAAGTTGCGGCCGACGTTACGGTCGAACAACAGCAGAAACAACCGATACCGCCGATAACCCGATCGGTCGACGTTCCATCAGCGGACGACATTGTGATGCTGAACGGCATGAGAGTGCATGTCAGGAACGAGAGCGCCGCCGCCGATACTTCAGTAACTGAGACGCAAGCGCAGGGAAACGGGTTTTCATCGACGCTCGGCCTTACCCTTACTATTGCCTGCGTAGCGCCGAAGGTGGCCGATGACGCCCATGCGCAGTACATCAGAAACGACCTGGCGTCGCTGACAGAACTGTATACGGCGCCGAAGAACGCATTTGCCAGCTCGACGGATGCTCAGAACTTTGTCTCAGCGTCGCGCGCGAGGATGCCGTTTTTCCTACCGTTTGTGGAATCCCGTGTTCAACCGGTTGGGGGTTGGTACTACGACAACGGCGGTTTTCATGCTGCGACGGACTACATGAAGCTGCAACTTGCTGCTGGTGAAAGCCCCTCATTTCCCGTGTACTCGGTTGCCGGCGGCAAAGTATTGTCCGCTTACTGGAGCGACTTCTTCGGCAACACCGTTGTCATCGAGCACACCGCGGCCAACGGCCAGAAATACCGCAGCATCTACATGCATATGCGGAACGGGTTCACGCATGATCTTACAGCCGCACGTGCATTCGTGCCGCCTGCGGATGCCACGCCCGATTCGAGGGAGGCGAAATACGCGAAGTATGCGCACTTGGCCAACCCCAACCCCTTGTACTGGGGAACTGACGCTCAGGTGATTGCGGTTCACCCCGGCGACACTGTCGCGTCGGGCCAGTTCATTGGCTGGTCAGGGAACACGGGGGGGGGCGGAGCGGGATGGGGTCTCAATACAAATGGGACCCCAATTGATCCGGCCTATGCAAATGTTCACCTACATTTGTATTTCGCAATCCAGAACCCTTCGGTCGCATCGCGCTGGATCTTCTTAGATCCGTACGGAGTCTACAACGAGGCCGGCACGGGCTGTTATGCGCTGGGCAAGAGCACCGCTTATCCACGCTTGTTCGCCGCGTTCTACCCGTCGTTCCACAACGTACCGATGTCGCTGGTCTCGACTTACTTTGGATACTATCCCGGGATGGGAATGGCCCTTCAAACCATTAGCGTTCACAGAAACAACAACCAGATGCTGGCATCCGGGTCGTTTCAGAGCGGGCTGTCCTCGCAATGGTACGCCGGATTTTATCTGACGGACAGCGCGATGACGACCGCCTTCAACAACTATCACAACCTGGGCTATCGACCGCGTGAAGTATCCGCCATGATCGGCGTTGATGGGCAACCACGGTATACGGCCATTTGGAAGAAGAGGACCAACGAAATCTACTACACGTGGTTCAACATGACCGACGCTGTGTTCTCGGCAAGGTGGACCGACCTGGTTCACAACCAGGGCTTTCGAGTTGAGGATCAGTTCTCATGGAACTCGAACGGGCAGCGCCTGCATGCGGCCATTTTCGTGAAGGATGGCATCACCGATTGGAAAGCACCCAATGGCTATACGTTTGCCGACTATCAGACGTATTTCAACACGGTGTCGGCGGCCGGATACAAGCAGACCAGTTTGAACGTCGAGGATCTCCCAACAGGTCAGCGGGTGGACGGAGTGTTCATGAAGATGTCCGGGACATGGCCGGCCTGGTTCAATATGACGGCGTCAGACTATCAGACCAAGTTCACACAATACACGTCTCAAGGATACCGGCTGATGAAGGTCCAGGGTTATCAGAACTCGACTCGGTTTGCCGCGATCTGGAGGAAGTAGGACGGTTTCGGGGGCGCACCCAGGGTGCGCCCCAAGTCATGCAGTTCAGGCACGTGCCGCCGCTCGACAGAGCCGCGACGCACGACGAAACATTTTCGCCGGTTCGCACGGCTTTCAGCTAACCTTTCCGGCTATCCAGCCGACGATCACTGCGCCGCCGCAAGTGCGACGGTTCCGCGGCACCATGCTGCCGGCGGCATTTAGAAGTCGGCGGAGTGACGCTGCAGTTCGGTCCGGTACTCGAAAGTATTGGCGCCGTTGAGTTCGCAGGTATGGATCAGGCTCATGGACAAGTCGCCGACGCCGGCGCCGTTCAACGTCTAATAGAACAGGCGGTTCGTGCGATGCACAATCGCTCTCTCCAAAACGCGCTCAACCCGGTTTTCGTCCAACGGTGCACAGTTGTGCGACTGCAATTCGACACGCTGCTGGGTAAGCTCCAACCCCATTGCCCCCATGTCCCTTGTTCGCCTTCTTCAGCCCGTTGCCGCTGGCGAGATTCTTCGCTTGTTTTGCCGGCAGGTTTTTCCAGCACCTTATCCGTCTTGTCTTTGCTGTCAGGTTCACTAACCGGTCGCGCAGCTTCTGAATCGTGGTCTGCTGATCCTCAATCAGAGTGGTGAGGTATGCCCTCCCGCCGGCAAGGTTCCGGGACCGCCTCGCAACAATTCCTGTCCGTCTGGTCACCTTTAGCTCGCTCAAACGGGTGTCCGGCCCATAGGCTGGGGTCATGAAGACAGTTGCCAGCAAGAAGGCTCTGAACAGGATGGCGCTGTGCGTCAACTTACTGTCAGCACTTTCCATTGCCCGGGGCGCGGCTCAAGCTGTTGCCGTGCCGGCGTCGCCCGAGAGTTTCGACGTGGACACTTCCAAGACGGCCTCCGTTGGGGGTGGGGTCCAATTCGGAGAGTTTCTAGGACGCCGCGCGATCGACCTTCCTGCCGGGCTGCTGAACGTGAAAGGGGCGAAGTTCCGCGACGGTACGGTGGAGGTGGATGTGGCGAGTAAGCCGCGTGGCTTGTTTATGGGGCTTGCTTTCCGGGTGGAATCAGCAGCGAATATGGAGGTCGTATACCTGCGGCCGTCTGCTTCCGACACCATCGAGGCCGTGCAGTATACGCCGCGCCTGAATGGCGACGCGATTTGGCAACTGTTGAACTCGAGCCATGAGAAAGGCACCGCGCATCTTCCCGCAAACCAGTGGGTTCATCTGAAGATCTGGGTGCGCGGCCGAATGTGCCGGGTGTTTGTGAACGAAAGCAAGATTCCTACGCTGACGGTTACAAACTTGCGCAGGGGAGACAGTGAAGGGGGAATCGGGTTATGGGCTCTGGGCGGGGGTGCGTATTTCAGCAACCTCCGCTACCAGGCACTTCCCGAGCGGAAGCCATTGCCCAGCCTGCCGCCCTTTCAACGGGCGGGCTTGCTTTCCGATTGGGAACTGTCGCCCGTGTTTGATGCCGGCCAGGTGGATGCCGGTCAGTATCCGGAATTTCTTGACCGATGGGAAAAGGTACATGCAGAGGAGCCTGGATTCGTTCTGGTGAACCGATACCGCACGAGCCCGGCAATATTTCCCATGCCGCCGCGAGAGGAGATGCGCAAGGGACGCGTTAAAGGCGCAAAGGTGGTGTTTGCCCGGACGACTGTGGCGTCTCGGAAAGGGAGTGAGCAGCTTCTCAAAATCGGTTACAGCGATGACATTGTCGTCTTCCTGAACCGGAAGCGAGTTTTTTCGGGGAAGAATGCGCTCACGTATCGGGATGATGGCGCGCTCGGAGTGTTCGGACTTAACGACAAGATCCCGATTCATCTCCAACCGGGCGAGAACGAACTGCTGGTCGCGGTAACGGAATACAACGGCGGCTGGGCATTTGAGTGTGAGTTGCATCCGATTGGAGTCAAGGCAAAGGATGAGGTAGATTAATCACTCGAAGGCGGTGATCATGAGCAAACAGATGCTGTCAAGGGCGCTTGATTCATGCTTTTAGAGATACGCATTTCTCCGGGATTTCAGGATGCACCGAACCAAGTGGCGAGCCGCGCCAGTGTCTGGCAATAGGTCCCTGGCATCCAGTCTGCGGGGCGGCTTTCATTCAGCGAAAACCTGTATTGTGCACTCCGGCGGGACCGCTGCCTGCGGAATCATCATCTCCACAATCGTCGGAGCCGCCGACTTGTCAGGCAGCAGGCCTACAGCCATCATGCGCCGCTTTACCTCGCCGCCCTTCAGGTGCTTTTTGTGGCCGTCTGGCTGACGTCTGTCCCGCGGGGCTACCTCGACGGCCGCGGACCACAGTTTGTCAGGGATGCGGTTGCGGTTCTGTTACAAGCCTCAAAGCGAGTTTGCACTTCGCCGACATTGGCGGCGCCCGCCGAGAAAGCCCGGCTACTTGGCCGCAAGGATTTGAAAGACCAAACCCCAACCGAAGAAGCCGTTCGCGACGGCGACGACAACGTCATTCCGTCCCCGTCTAAGAGGAAGCGAGAACTGCCCGTTTGTCGGCGCGCAGCGACCGTCCGGATCCTTCCTCTCCCCTGGTATCAGATAGCGATTCTTTCCCGAGAAGACGAGCTGACCGTTCGCAAAGACCCAAACCTCTTCACTCCAACCGATCGCAACTCGAGCTGTTCCTTTCGCTTTCCGATCGATGGTTGTGCGCAGCCAAGCCACCGAGCGCCCTTCGGGTAAACCGTATTCTCTTGTCAGATTGAGGAGGCCGGCTCGCTCAGGGAGCAGTGGCCGCCATGTGGCCGCCTGGGCTGGTATGTCTTTAGTATTCAACTCTTGAGTCGGCAACAACTTTGCGAAAGGGGATACTTCCCAGTGCTTCACGACTCGGCGATCCTCCGGTTCGACCACCGGCTGGGGTGGCAGACCATTGGTAAGGCCGGGCCGGACATGCAGGTTCGAATAAATGGCGGGGCCCTGCAGAAAGATGCCGCCCGCACGGGCATTGCCTTCCAGGCGGCAAATATTCAGAGTTGGGCGTGCGGATTCGTTTACGAACACTTGTGCTCTGGCTCCCGACACGACGATGCGAACGTGATTCCACTCGTTGAGGCGAAAGGGTGCCGGGCCTTGAAACCGTGGCAGGAGATCCCAGATCAACACGTTCTTAATGAACGGAGCATATTGGCAGGCGTCGCCCTCCTGAGGGCTCTTCGCGGCCGGCCGCAGATAGAAGTACTCGCATTCGCCTGGAGCGGCGAGGCGAAATCCGATACCAGGGCCGCCGAAGCTCCCCGGTTCCATGTCGAACTCGATTGTGCCACTCCTAAACACGAAGTCCTTAAGAACCGCCTTCGACGGAGTCGCGATCTTCAACGCAGGTACGTTTTTGTACCGAATGAACTCACCGTTCTCGACTTGCCACCGTGAAGGCTCCATTGCGATGGGGACGTCCGCGGCATGGATGGGCACAGCGGCCGCGGTAAGACTCAGGATCAATAGCTGCGCGGCGAATCGCAGCGTCTCTCTCATTTTCATTTCGATGCTCCTCTGAACAGCCTTCGCGCCCAGTTGCACGTTGCAGGCCGAGGAAAATCGAATGCAAGAAACTCGAAAACACTGAAACGCCGTCAGCCAGCTGTTCAGAATCGGAGAGCCTCCGTCCGAAAGCGAACAGCAAACGATTCTCTCCTCTTTACAACCCACAGAAGAGTTGTGCGATACTCCTCTATATAACCCAGAGGAGAATCCGACAGTGCCAAAGGGAAGAACAGAAATCATGCAGGGAACGTTGGACCTGATGGTCCTCCAAACCCTGGAGGCGATGGGGCCGCTGCATGGTTACGGGATCGCCAAACGAATCGAACAGATCAGCGGCAACGCGGTTCTGGTAAATCAGGGTACGATCTACCTATGCCTCATTCGACTGGAGCAAAAGTCCTTCGTGAAGGCGAAATGGGGAGCCTCGGAAAACGGGCGGCGGGCCCGCTATTATTCGATCTCGGCCGCGGGCCGCAAACAGTTAAGAGCTGAGACGGCAAACTGGCAGCGCGTGGCTGGGGCGATTGGCAGGCTGCTCGCATTGACCGCCAGAGGATGAGCCGGCAATATTTGAAACCGTTTCTGTTCGGATCTCGGCATGTAGAATATCCGCTCAGAACGCGCCGCCGGCGTTATCCTTCGGCTTTGGTTGCAGGGGCGTGATGATGGCCCCCGGTCTACGACCGCCTGAAGAATTGTAATAGAAGGAGTTTCAATCGGAAATGTTTTGGTCCATACTTGGGCATGGCCCGTCCAGCTCTGCGTATTCAGGTATCCCCCAAGGATCAGAAGGCACTGCAAAAGTTGCTCAGGAGCGGAGTCCAACAGGTCCGGGTGGTGTTGCGTGCCTTATCGCTTCTGCACCTGGCCAATGGTGTTGCCGCGCCTCGCATCGCCGGAATGGTTCCGCTCACCTCGCAGGCCATCCGAAATGTCGGCCGCCGTTATCAGCAAGGCGGCTTGGAGCGGGCTCTCTATGAAAAGCAGAGGCCCGGGGCGGCGGAGGTGCTGGACGACAGCCAGAAGCAACGTCTGATTGCAATGGTCTGCAGTCGCCCACCGGAAGGCCGGGCTCGTTGGACAGTGCGCCTGGTGGCGGAAGAAGCCGTTAAACGCAAATTGGTTCCACGCGTAGGAAGGGAAACTATCCGGATTCTGCTGCTGAGCCACAATTTGAAGCCTTGGCAGGGAAAAGATTCGGGTGGTCGCCGATCTCCGTGACTGGTGCATCGCCAGGATGGAAGACGTGTTGGAAGTGTATGAAAGCTGTACAATCCCGCGAAACCCGTGGTGTGCCGGGATGAGACTCCGCTCATGCTGCCTGCGGGATGTTCGTCCCCCGTCGCCAGCCGGCTGCGAAAAGCCCCGTTGCCTTCAGCCTCGATCTTCGTAGCAGCATGCGCACGTTCCTGCTCTCGCCATCGCCCGCCGCCGAGTTTCGTACTAACATCCCGTAAATACCCAACTCTACGCACACCGGGGTGGGATGGAAGGGCCCATGCGACGCAATAGCCGGGGAACAAACAGATAAAAGGGTCCGTAAGAGCTCAGTGTTGACCGGATTCGGAGGTCCGGACAGTGGAGGTGTGACATGGAGCACGCGACGGATGTGCCGGCCCCACGGCCGACGCGCGCCAACGATGCTATGAAACGGCCGGAGGCCCCCGGGTGGATGGCATGGACAGCAGAAGCGGCCGTGATTTGGGCGCTGGTCTACGGTATGGTGCGAGTCTGGTGGGTGGTCAACGGAGCCCCGGCGTTCGGGCGATTGGGGACCGATCTGATCGTCTTCACCGGCTGGGCCGTGGTGGGGTTGTGCGCGGCAGCGGCGGTGGTCGCATTCGCGCTCAGGACGGCACCATGGAAGTGGCCGCTGCTGGCTGCCGGATGGGGAGTGTGCGCGGCATTGTTGGCGTCCTGCCCACTGCTGCTTCTGGACGTGGTTGGCGGGCTGTTTCGCGGTTCGGGAGTGGAACTCTTCCCTGCGGCGTTCGTGAGCCGGGCGTCCTGTTTCGTGGAGGCGATGCTGGTAGGTTCAACTGCCGTGGCCTATCGCCGTCGCTGGCGCAGCGACTGCCTGTTTTGCGGCCAGACTGGAGCCGGTGTGCCGATAGCGCAACCACCGCGGTGGGCCGGCTGGCAGCGTATGCGGCCATAGCCGGATGGGCGGTCCGCCTCTGCGCCCAAGCGGCCGCGGGGTTTGGCTCTCTATTGCGCGCACGGGGGGCCTTCTGGGCATTCGATGCCTGCTTTATCCTGGCCGGCACGGTGCTGCCGCTGGCGCTGGTCCACTCGTGGGGTCGAGTGTTTCCACGGTGGGTTCCGCTGCTGGGCGGCCGGAGGACGCCTCGATGGCTGCTGCTTGGGCCGGCATTCGGCATCGGGGGCGCCTTGACGGTGTACTTCGGAGTCAGCATTTTCGCATTCGCCATCGCCACGTTGACCGGATCGTGGAATCGAAGCGCCTCCTCTGCCGCTGGCGTTCTTTTGGGTAGCGATGCCCGCCTATCTGATGTGGGGAGTTGGACTGGGCGCGGCCGGGATTGCCTATTACCGGGTCACGCGTCCGAGGTGCCGGATATGCGGCCGGTAGCAGGACAACCAGTTCCCTGTCCCGGTTGTGGTGCTGATGAGCCGGCCAGCATTCAGATGTTCACGAGCACGGTGACCGAGTCTCCGGCGTTCACCACTCCGCGGTCAGGCGCAGCATCGGCGTTGAACCGGATGGGAACGGCGGCCAGAGGGCGAAGGGCGGCTGCGAAAGGACGGAAGGGCTCTAAATCTCCACCGCCTTCTCCCAGCAGGACGGCGGCGCTATTGCGGTAGGAGCGCGTAAAACAGGTCCGGTTTGCCGTCGCCGTTCAGGCCGGCCAAGCGCAAATTGGCGCGGCCTGCCGCCTGCATCAAAATGGCGCGAAGACTGGAACGCTGCCGTCTCCGTTTCCGATAAAGATGCGGATGTGGGCGGTGATGAGGTCGAGTTTGCCGTCGCCGTCGAAATCGCTGGAGGTGAAACAGCCGAGCTTTGTAGGGGGCGTGCGAAGCGGGCGCGGCAATTGCAGACTGCCGTCGCCATTGCCCGCGAAGAACAAGAGGGTATTTGACGTTTGGGCGCAGGCGCCGTCAGAGTAAGCGCACAGGCACTCGCCGCCACCCGCCTAGCAGCCCGTGGTAATAGTGAGATGGGCGAGTCGAAACATGTGACCTCTGAAATGTTCTGAGCGTCTATAGGTCATGGCGATGGGAACGAGGCGGAAACGGGAGCGGCAGCAGGATCTGTGGATCGCAACCAGCGATGTGGTCGAGACCCCAGCCAATGTGTTCTATGACCGGCTGAATCAGATTCTGGATGAGCACAAGTTCGATGCCAAGGTGGAGCGACTTTGCCGCAAGTTCTACAAGGAGAGTCCCTACGGCCGGCCCAGCATGGCACCAGGGGTGTACTTTCGTTCTCTGCTGATCGGTTACTTTGAAGGGCTGGATTCGGAGCGCGGGATCGCGTGGCGGACGGCCGACTCGCTGTCCTTACGGAAGTTCCTGGGCTACGCGCTGGATGAGGCCACCCCAGACCATTCCACGATTTCCCGGACACGGCGTTTGTACTGGTTGGAGACGCATAAATCAGTCTTCCGCTGGGTACTGAAAATTCTGGGTGCAGAGGGATTGGTCAGTGGGCGGACGGTGTCGATTGACGCCACGACGTTGGAAGCGAATGCGGCGCTGAAGAGCATTGTGCGGCGGGATAACGGGCAAAGCTACACCGACTATTTGAAGGAATTGGCGAAGGCGGCGGGGATGGAGAACCCGACGCGGGAGCAATTAGCGCGACTGGATCGAAAACGGAAGAAGAAGGGGTCCAATCAGGAATGGATGAGCCCCAGCGATCCGGATGCGCGGATCACGAAGATGAAGGACGGGCGCACCCACTTGGCACACAAGGCTGAACATGCCGTGGACCTGACGAGCGGCGCACTGCTGGCACTGACGCTCCAACCGGCCAACGAAGGGGATACGGTTACGATCCAACAGACGCTGAAAGAAGCGCAGACTACGGCTCGACAGATCAATGAACAGGGCCTCGAAGAGGTGGTAGCGGATAAGGGTTATCACAGCGGCGCGGTGTTGGCGAAGGTGCATGCGCAGCAGGTGCGCAGCTACATCTCCGAACCGGATCGAGGAAAGCGGAATTGGCGGGGCGAGGGGAAGGCCGAAGAGCAGAAACGGACGTATGAGAATCGGCGGAGGCTGCGAGGAGAGCGCAATCGTCGGCTGCAGAAACTGCGTAGTGAGTTGACCGAGCGGAGCTTCGCGCATCTGTATGAGACTGGCGGAATGAGGCGGGTCCACCTACAGGGTCAGAAGAACATATTGAAGCGACTGTTGATACATGGAGCCGCCTTCAATCTCTCGCTGATCTTGCGAAAGATGGTAGGCGTAGGAAAGCCTCGGCGGTTACAAGGGCTTTCTTTGCACCTCGTTATGGTTGTCGCGCGCATTTTTTCGTGCCTATGGCTCGTCTCGAGGACTCTGGAGAGGGCAGAAGGCGACTTTGCGATACCAAGTGAAGATGTGGGGACTTTATTGTCGCTAGATTCCGATTTATATTGGCTGATTGGCTTTGGGCTCGGAGCTTGGGCAACAGTCACTTCTGCCACGGACTGCTAGGGGGTAGGTTTCCCGCTCAGGCAGTGTGCCGGCCGCGGGCTCGACGCGGGTTGTTGCGTCCAGGAGGGTCTGAACGGCCACCACCAGTTCCAGCGTCGCGAGGGGACGACCTGGGCAGGCGTGGACGCCGGTGCCGTAGACCAAATTGTTTGGTGCATGCTCCTGAGGCCGGTAGGCATCCGGGTTGTCGAATACCGTCTCATTGCGATTGGCAGAGGTCCAGTTCAGGTAGATTCGGGTGCCCGGCGCGAGCGCGAAGCCGGCGATGCGTGTCCCGACCGCAGTGACGCGCCGGTTGACGAGGAAGGGGTCGTCGATCCGCAGCATCTCGTCAACCGCGACAGCCAGGTTGCCGGGATCCGCACGAAGGGCCTCCTGCGCGTTCGCGTGCATCGCAAGGAAATGGACAACGACCCCGAGCGCCGCCGCAATGGAACCGAGGTCGCCCGCCGTCCAGTTGCGCAAAATCGATACGCCGTCGGCGTCAGGCAGCGGCGCTCCATTCAACTCGGTATTGAGCAACTCGGTGGTCGGGTCGTTCGGAGCGGAACTGCCCATCTCGCTGCGGCGCCGCACCTGTGCGCGCGCGATCTCGTCGAACGCGGCGGCGACGGCAGCAGTACGCTATCGGTCCCGCGAGCGCGTGGCAGCATGGTTGTCAGCCATCCAGGCGAGAAGTTCGTCCTCGATGCCCTGCCATCCCAGCCACTCGGCTTGTGCGCGCACGGCAAACGGGTAGCCGATCTCAGTGACCACATCGACGGTGGCGCCACGCGGGAGGGCGCCGACGATCTCGTTAGCGATTCTCCGGACGCGCGGCTCGAGCGCGCGCATACGCTCGGGCGCAAAGAAAGGATCGATAACCGCCCGAAACGCCGTGTGTTCGGGCGGATCAAGGGAGTTGGGCACCATGCGATGGGCGGATGCAGCCGAGGAGAAGGTGGCCGGGTCGGCGGCCGCCGCGACCACGTGCGCATGTCTGAAGAGTGTGACACCGCGCGGCGATTCGGCGACTGGACACGCCGCGCGCATACGATCGTAGGTACCGCGCTGATCGGCGAGCACCGGCTCTGACAACGGCTCCCAGGAGGGAATCGGCGCGCTCACTCCGCCATCTTCGCACGGCCAGGGAGCTTTGCGCGGTCAGGAGGGTTGTTTGAAATGGTCCAGGCCGGCTCACCTCTTATACTGATGATTCACGGCCATGCGAAATCGGGCCATTGGCGCTACGCCCGGAAGAGGAATACCGGCCTCCAGCTTTCCAGTCTGCACTATCACGGTTGTGGCCATAACTGCGCTGATTACCGGGCTTCAGTTTGCCGTTCCTGACGTTCTGCCGGCACTGGAGCGATCGCCGGCGGGACTTCGCGAACATCAGTGGTGGCGTCTGCTGACCCCGCTTCTGGTGCACTCGGATGGTTGGCGACAGATTGCCTTCAACTTTCCCGCCATCCTTTTCGTGGGAACCTACGCCGAACGGATCTTCGGTGCCAGGTGGTGGCTCGCGCTGTACTTCACCGCGGGAATTGTGGGAGAGATCGCCGGATATCTGTGGCAGCCGATAGGAGCCGGAGCGTCTGTCGCGGGCGCAGGTCTGCTGGGCGGGGTTGCAATGTGGGCTCTGGCCAACGCCCGGCCGCAACTCCGTGCGGGAGCACTCGTCGTGCTGACGGGGGCATGTGTGCTCACCGCGATGCGCGATATCCACGGGCCTCCCATTCTCGTTGGAGCCGGCATCGCTCTCGTGTTCGAGAGCAGGCGTGTGTCAACGCAGTCGTCTTGAGCGGTTCGCGGCCGGCGGCGAAAGTGGGCCGCGCCGCGTCAATTCGACCGGGGTAGTGGAAATCGCACCTGGTTCGCTCGAGCGGGCTACTCACCGCGGAGCGCGCTGGCCGGATCAAGCCGTGTCGCGCGCCATGCGGGCAGGAGGCATGCTCCTGCCGCCACGACTCCCAGCAGTCCAGCCGCCGCAGCAAACGTGAAGGGATCGGTTGTGCTGATTCCGTACACCAGGCGCGAAAGGACACCGCTCAGCATGGAGGCGCCGAACGCGCCCAGCGCGATGCCGATCAGCGCCGGCCTCATGCCTTCGAGCAGAACCAACCGGATCACGTCCTGAACCTGCGCACCCAGTGCCATGCGGATACTGATTTCCTGCGCGCGCCGCCGTACGCTGTACGCGAGTACGCTGTAGATTCCGACCGCGCCCAACACCCAGGCGAGTACCGCCATCGCGACGAACAGGAACATGCTGAACCGGTGCTGAGCGAGCGAGGTTGCGACCAGTTCGTCCATGGATATGACATCGCGTAGGGGCAGTTCGGGATCGATGCCATGCAGGACCCGCGCGACGGCGGGACCGAGGCCCGACGCGTCGCCTCCGGTGCGAACCACGAGCGAGACGCTGCCCGTTTCGCTCTGTTCCAGCGGAATGTAGACCATCGCGACCGGCTGCATCACATCCAGCCCGCGCTCCCGGACATCGCCAACAATGCCGACCACTTCCCGGCTGATATCCGGAGTGAACGAACTCCGCAATCTCTTCCCGATCGGGTTCTCGGTCGGCCAGAATTGGCGTGCCATTTCCTTGCTGATCAGAACGACCGGGCGCTTGCCGTCGGTGTCGGCTTCCGTGAAATCGCGCCCGGCGAGCAGCGGGATTCTCATGGTCTGCAAGTAGCCGGGGGTGGCGATCCGGTATCCCACGTTTGGCTGAAGCGCGAATACCTCACGCGGACGGCCGTCGATCACGATGGGTTGCTGCGATCCTCCGCCGGTGAGCGGAAGGGTATCGATCGCTGCCGCCGAGGTGACGCCCGGAAGACTGCGCACCTGCGAAAGGAATTCGTAGAACCGGTTGCGATGCGCCGCTGCTTCCGGGATCGGTGCAGTCATGGTTGTCACGCCCGACGCGACGAAGCCCGGATCCACGTGGTAGAGGGACGACAAGCTGCGGATCATCAGGCCTGCGCCGACCAGCAGCACGAGCGATAACGCTACTTCGGCGACGACCAGCGCGCTTCGGGTTCTATTTCCGCCCGAATAGGCGTCCGTCTTGCCGAGTCCGGATTTCAGGGACTCGCTCAAATTCGCTCGCATGAGCCGCCATCCCGCGATCATTCCGGTAGCCGTTCCGGTCAGGATCGACGCAATGATCGTGAAGCCAAGCACGCGCAGATTGAGTTCGATCTGGATGGCGCCAGGCATCTGGTCGGCCAGGGCGTTGACGACAAGCGTCTGGCCGGCCTGCGCCAGCAGCAACCCGAGCGCGCCGCCCGCAACCGCGAGCAGAGTTGTCTCCAGCAATACGGGCCTCAAGAGTTCGGCCCCGCGCGCGCCGAGTGCGGCCCGGATCGCGAACTCTTTGCGCCGAGCTATCGTGCGAACGAGCACCAGGTTTGCCGTGTTCGCACACGCAATCAGTAAGACGAATCCGACCGCACCCAACAGGGTGAGAAGTGCGGGGCGCACATCGCCCACCAGGTCATCACGAAGCGAAATGACCGCCGCACCCCAACCCTTGTCTTGTTCCGGGTAGGCGCGAGCGAGGCGTTCCGAGATGACGTTCATTTCCGACTGCGCCTGCACTACGGTGATGCCATCCTTCAGCCGCGCAATGACCGACAGGTTGTGGTTGCCCCGATCGGCAGCCTGTTCCGGCGCCCACGCGAGGGGCATCCAGGCCTCTTTGTTGGCGGCGAACCAGAAGTTCAGTTGAAAAGCAGGCGCCATTACCCCTATGATCCGAAAAGTGCGCCCGTTCAGTTCGAGCGCGCGCCCCAAGGCTCGCTCCGCGGAGCCAAAGTGGCTGGTGGCGAAGCCGTCGCTCAGCACAGTTACATCGTCCCGGCCCTGCTGACACTCGGCTGCGGTAAACGCGCGGCCCAATGCGGGCTGGACGCGCAGCACGCGGAAGAAATCGGGTTCGGTGAGGATGGCGTGAATGGACTGCGGGCGCGCGCCGCCGCCGAGACGGAAAGCGCGGCCTCTCATCACCGCCATACTCTCGAAAGCGCTGTTCTGTTTCCGCCAGTCGAGGTAATTCGCCGCCGATACTGCGAACTTAGGTAATCCAGGAAAACTCTGCGGCGGCGGCACGTGGTAGATGGCTACGATCGAGGCCGCATGGGGAAACGGAAGCGGCTTGAGCAGGAGTGCGTCGACGAGGCCGAAGATCGCCGTATTCGCCCCGATGCCCAGCGTGAGGATCAGGAGGGCGGAAACGGTAAATCCGGGGCTCTTGCGCAGCACACGAATCGCATGCGCCACCTGATGGCCGAGGTCGTTCATCGGGTTTCTGGAAGCATTCCGCTTACCAATCTTGTAATGAAGAGATCGAGGTGTTTAGAGGCGGCGGGTGTCCGGGTATGGGACGGCCCTCTTCGGCGGCGGCCGGCGGAGGTAGGATCCGTGACCGGCGGCCACCGTCCGAGATGGCGAATACATGACCGGGCGAATGGTCGATGGCTGAATCTCCGCCGGATGGTTGAGAACGTATAACCAGCGGTTCGCGACTGTGCGCCGGGCATCCGTCCAACACGCTTTGAACACCGTCGCCGCGCCGTCCCGATGCTCGAGTTCCCAGGTCGCCGCCCCGACCGCAAAAGCTGTCTCGCCGACGAGCCATCGCGAGACTTCGTCGATGTTCAAGCGAATGGTCCGGATGTCGGTGACCCAGGCCGCCAGGAACCGTCGCAAAGCGTCCGGTCCGCGGAGCACGCGGTCGTGAAGAACCACAACCAGATCGGAGCTACAAAAGAAGCAGGCCATGATACGGTGGACATCTTTGTCGTTCATGGCCTGCAGAAATTCTTCATCGAGGTGCAAGTTGCCCGCGATGTTCGCATCAGCGAACTCGGCCAAGAGACCGGGATCTATCATGTTTGTTGTCTCGAAAGAACGCAAACTTTTGCGTCCTTCATCGAATCGGGCCTCGCACCTTATCGCGTCTTGCTACCCAGAGATCAGCCATCCCGTAGCCGCCACCGCGAGTCGAGGTAAAGTAGAGCTCGCGGCCATCGGATGAGAGAGCGATGCAGCCCTGCATTTGCGCGGGGTTGCCAAGTTCAGGAACAAAAACGGGAGGGGACCACGGAAGAGCCGTGCTCGCCCGAATGGCGGTCCAGAACCCGGAGGCGCCGCCACGAGCCGAACCGAAGAACACTTCGAGGCCGTCGCGACGAACGACGGCGTACCCTGTGACGAAATTAGTATCGTTAAGCTCGACAACCGGCGTTGCCGGACCAAACGACCCGTCGCCTCTCATCTCACTTTGCAGGATGTCGTAAAACACCAGGGATCCTGGAAGCGGATTGCGGGCGAGCCGAAACGGATATGGCGCGGCTCTTGAAGCGCTTGGGATTGGTGCGCCGCGATCCCGAGTTGTTTTCCGGGCTCGTGCACGTCTGCCGCTTCTGCGGGCTCCTGGATGCGTCGGTCGCCCCGCACGAACGCGCTCAAAGATTAGATCCGGGCATTCGGGCCAGCATCTGCCACACGCATTTTATGCGCGGACACTCCGATCTGGCCCTCGAAACGAGCCACGAGATCCGCGACTTCGTGGGACCGTTCGCGCTCGCCGCAATTGGAAAGATGGAAGCAGCGTCAAAGCTACGTGAGGAAACGCGATCTGAGCTATCCGCTCCCGCTCAGCGAATCTATGATTGCCTCGGCCGGACTGGTTCTGGTAGGCGACGCGAGCGCACTGCAGATGTGCGAGCAGGCGATCGCGCTGATCACGTATGGCCCGGAGGAGTTGTTCTATCAGGCCCGGCACCTCGCCTATCTTGGCGAGATTGAGCGAGCGGCAGCGATTCTCGGCCGTTCGGTGGACGAGGGTTTCTTCTGTTATCCCGCAATCGCGTGCGATCCGTGGCTGAACGGGTTGCGAGCAGTTCCCGCCTTTCAATCCGCGTTGAGACGCGCTCAAGACCGGCACGTAAGTGCGATTCGACGGTTTCGAGCCGCGGGAGGGGAGCGGCTGTTTAGTGCGTCCGACGGGCCGTGAGTGGGCGGTTTGCGCGAGGTTGTCCGAGCCCGCTCTCGAATTCCGCAACGCAACGGCACAACGCTCCCGGCAATCCCTAACGTGTAGGAAGCGAGGCGTCGAGGACGGGAAGTAAGGGCGCGGTTGTCACCGTAACTTCCGTCAGGGCCGACGGGTGCCCGGCGCGTCTACACTGCATCCAGGTATTCGCCTCAAGTTCGTTTGAGCCGGTTTGTGGCGGAGCCGCCGTAGGCCGCCCGGCAGGCGCGAACAAGCCTGCTATCATCTCGTAAATGCAGAGCAGGGCGCCGACTGTTGAAGCTTACCTCCGGTCATTGCCTGGGGACCGCCGGGCAACGATCAGCGCAGTTCGCGATGTCATCCTCAAGAATCTCGAGGCATCGTATGAGGAGGGCATGCAATATGGAATGATCGGCTATTACGTGCCCCATCATGTTTACCCGAAAGGGTATCACTGCGACCCCAAGCAGCCACTTCCTTTCGCCGCTCTTGCTTCGCAAAAGAATTACATGTCGCTTTACTTGATGTCTGTCTATTGTGGATGCGTGGACGACAACCCGGGAAATCAGCATGCGCGCTGGTTTCGAGAAGCTTGGGCAAAAACGGGAAAGAAGCTCGACATGGGCAAGGCATGCATCCGATTCAAGAAAATCGAAGACCTTCCACTGGATTTGATCGGCGAAGCGATCAGGCGCGTTTCAGCTTCAATGTACATCGAGTTCTGCGAGGCTTCTCTAACAGGTGCGCCAAAGCCGGCCGGCGTCAAACAGACGGGTGGACGAGCCCGTGAGACGCAGGGAACAACGCGCCGGCGAACGGCTCCGCGGTGACGCCGAAGCGGCTATCGATGCGGCGATGTTTCGCGGTCCGGATCACTCGCTTCATGGTTACTACCGATGCGCAATCGACTCGGGCGGTGTGGCGGGCCACTAACAAACATAGACCACTGCCGCGGAATATTTCCATGGCGATATGATCGTGTTCTGTGTTAGGTAGCCGCCTGCTGAAGTGGGGCGAACTCAGCCTCGGCGCGATCCGATTGCGAAGCTTCCTCCCGGAGCGATTGAGGTAGAGGCGATAGCCTGCCGGCGCCGCAATGTCGGTCAGGGGGTCCGCAGGAAAACTATTCGACCGCGGAGGCGTCTACACTGCATCCGGCATTCGGCGTAAGTTCGGTGTACCGAAGGATAGGAACAGGAGAAAGGAAGAATATGGAAATGAATCCAGTTGGCTGGTTTGAGATTTACGTAACGGACATGGAACGAGCGCGCGCCTTCTACGAGGCCGTCCTCGCAGTAAAACTCTCACACCTGGAAACTCCCGAATCCACTGTGGGCGCCATGTGGGCCTTCCCCATGCAGCAGAACGCGGCTGGCGCCGCAGGAGCGTTGGTGAACATGGTGGATCAGCAACCTACCGGCAACGGCACGATCGTCTACTTCACCTGTGACGACTGTTCTGTTGAGGCGAAGCGGGTCCCGAGCAACGGCGGGAAGATTATGAAAGATAAGTTTGCAATCGGTAAATACGGCTTCATAGCGCTGGTCGTCGATCCGGACGGCAACGTGATCGGACTTCATTCCAGGAAGTAGCGCGTTCAACTCCGGGCACCTTCTGCAGGATCAGGATCGGCGGGCAGACGCTTGACGGTTCATTTACTGTGACAACGGCGGCGCGGTTGGTCCAGATCCGGTCGTCATCGGGGGATTTCGACGCCACGGATATTCGAGTTGCATGGCGACAACGCTGGCCGTACCTGTCCCGTACCGGGCGGCGATTGTGTCGAGAGTCTGGTCCAATGCTTCGCCCGGGCGCCGATTCCCAACAGGTGGCAGCAGTCGCTCGCGCGGCCACCTCGTCGTAACCCGGTCAGGGAGAATGCGGGCGCCGTTGCGGGTCTCGATTGCACCGGCGGTTCCCGCAAACGTCATCACGCGCGAACGATAGGTGCGGGACCAGCAATCGGCGATGAGGGCGAGCGACACTTCATCGATGCCGGGCGTAAGCTCAATGCCAAGTCGCTCGCGACGCCAAATCGCGAGGGCGTTTCTCATCACCGTGAGGGCGAACGGGCGGTTAAAGTAAAATACGCCGCTGGCGTGACGGGCATCCCAGCCGGTGACCCCCAGGCTCCGGGCGACCGATTCGGCCTTGTCGCGGCCGGCGATGGCCTCGATCATTGTAAGCGACATCGGCATGGACGCGGTGATACCCGTAGTGGTGATAACGTCTTGGTCCGCGACGAAGCGCCGGTTCGGGACGTAACGAATTCCAGGGTTACGGTGGAGCAACTTGCGCAGGTAATACCAGTGGGTGGTCGCCCGCTTCCCGTTGAGCAGCCCTGCAGCCGCGACGACCATGGCTCCAGCACAGACGCCGATTACTTTGGCGCCTTTTGCCGCCTGAGTGCGTATCCATTCGGTGACCGCCGGGTCGTCCTCACGGCTCATCGCGGGGACTATGACGCAGTCGGCGCCGTCCGGATGGTCGACATTGAACTCCGCCAGCGTCGCTTGCGGCTGGACAGTGAAAAGGCTGCAGATCTCTTCTGGCGTCTTAGCCCGCACCGTTCCTCCTTCGCCCTGTTCGATGCACGCGTGCTGTTTTGCGTGACGCTAAGCTCTTAGACGCTTGATTTCGGGCGTGCCGTCTCGCATCTGACCGCCGCCGCATTGCAAATTTTGCTTGAGACTGTATCGTTAACTCAGCCATGTATCGGAAGTGGCCGGCTGGGAATGCAGCGCTGCGAAACTCCGATTTAGGTAAGGTTTCGCATGTCACCGGTGCTGCTGATCATGAGGATCGAGGCACGGTCGAGTGCGTCGCCGGATGCGTTTTGCCACGCGCTTGTCGATCGGGGGCCTGCAAGCCACCCGCTTCGATAATCGAGGCGTTAGATTTTCCACACACCTGACGGATGCTCCGGCTCCGAACCGGCCCGCGGCACTTGCCGGCAATCTGTCATCGGTCTGGTACACGCTGTCGGATATGGCCGCCGATGCGGTGGGTTTGCTGGACGCGCTCGAATTCGATAAGCCGCACATCGCGGCGCATCGATGGGAGGTCAGATTGCACGACCGGTGGCGATCGAACATCCAACCCGTGTCCGCTCGCTCATGTCGATGATGTCCCCGACGGGCAACCGCAACCGCTCCGTAAGGCTGGCCTCGCCGGATGCTGTGCGAGATACTCTCCGGCCCACCGGCGGTGACTCGTGACGAAGTGCTTCAGAAGATGCTCCGGGCTCGCTCGGCTCTCCTCTTGACAATCAGGGGGAGGGCAATTCATACTTGTCTCGTCTTGATCGTCAGGAGGAATCGCAAAGAGAATGGCCGCTGAACCCGGCGAACTTGTCCAGGGCACGCTCGACATGCTGATTCTCAAGACACTGGCGCTCGAACCGATGCACGGCTATGGCGTCGCGCTTCGCATTGAGCAGATGAGCAACGGCGTGTTCCATGTCAACGCCGGGTCCCTGTTCTCCGCATTCAACCGACTCGAACGCGCGGGGCGCCTGAAGAGCGAGTGGAAGGCAACCGAAAACAATCGTCGCGGGAAATATTATTCGCTCACCGAGAGCGGGCGCAAGGCCCTGAGGGAAGAGACACGCCAGTGGGAGCGTCAGACCGCTGCGATCGCCAGAATTCTGGAAGCCCGATCATGAACCGGCTACGCAGTTTCTACTGGGGATTGCTGGCCCTGCTCCGCAAAGAGCAGCGGAGCTCCGAACTGGACGAGGAACTCGCCGCCTACCTCGAGGCGGCCGCGCAGGAGAATATGCGGCGGGGTATGAGTTCGGAAGACGCGATTCGCGCGGCCCGAGCAGAAATGGGAAGCACCGAATCGGTAAAGCAGCAGGTGCGCGCCTCCGGTTGGGAGTTCGCAGCCGAGTCGTTCCTGCAAGACATTCGCTATGGCGCGCGCCAACTGCGACGCAGCCCGGTGTTTACCTTGACGGCCATTCTGACGCTGGCACTTGGCATCGGAGTCAACACGGCCATCTTCACGCTGATGTATGCGATTCTAATCCGCCCACTTCCCGTTGCCGCTCCGGAACAGCTCTATCGGATCGGCAAAGGCGAATACTACTGCTGCGAATGGGGCGGCCTGCAGGAACCGTGGGGCACCTTCGCCTGGCCGTTCTATGAACGCATACGCACCAGCGTCCCTGCCTTCAGTGAGATTGCCGCGTTTTCCGGCGGAGCGCCTTCGTACAGTGTTCGCCGCGGCGGCTCCAAAGAACCCGCGCAGACGATCACAACGGAATTCGTATCGGGCAACTACTTCAGCACTTTCGGACTTCGGCCGGCGGCCGGCCGCCTCCTGGCGCCCGCCGATGATGCGGCGCAAGCGCCGGCCGTGGCTGTGATGAGTTATCGCGCCTGGCAACAACGCTACTTGTCCGACACCTCCCTCCTCGGCTCAGTCCTACTGGTCAACGGGCTTCCGCTCACGCTGGTCGGCATCGGCCCGCCGGGCTACAGCGGCGCCCGCCTGAACAGCAATCCTCCAGAATTATGGGTCCCTCTGAGTCTGGAGCCTGAATTCGCCGGAGGCAGCCACAACTCGATTCTCCGTTCCGCGGGGGTCGCGTGGCTCTATCTCATCGGCCGTCTCAAACCAGGATCTTCGCCAAAGCAGGTGGAGGCGCAACTCACCGTCGAATTGCAGCAGTGGCTTCTTGCCAACAGGTATCAGCGGTCCGATGGAGAGCAGGCGATTCGCAAACAGCACATCGACCTCGTGGATGGCGGCACAGGTATCTCGTCGTTCCGCAGCAGGTCCAGCACGGGCCTGTACGTCCTCTCAGCGGCTTCTGCCCTGGTGCTGTTAATCGCATGCGCCAACCTCGCGAACCTGCTGCTCGCTCGCGGCGTCTCGCGCCGGCAGCAGATCGCCCTCAAGCTCTCACTCGGAGCCACACCCGGGCGGTTAATGCGAGCTCTGCTGACTGAAAGCGTTCTACTGTCCTTGCTTGGCGGCGCCGCGGGCTTGTTTGTCGCGTGGGCATCTGCGAAGGCCATTGTGCTGGTGGTGTTCCGCGGCGCCGATTGGATTCCCATCGACGTCTCTCCATCCATGCCCGTGCTCGGATTCGCTTTCGTTCTCGCGCTGGTTACCGGAATTGTTTTCGGACTAGCCCCTGCCTGGAGTAGCGTCCGCACGCAGCCAGTCGAATCCCTCCGCAGCGGACATAGGACCACCAGTGGACCTACTCCCGGCCGCGCTCTCATCGTGGCCCAGGCGGCTCTCTCCATCGTTCTCCTGACTGTTGCCGGGATGTTTACACAGAGCTTGAACAATATTGAGAGAGCGGACCTGGGATTTCGGCCTGAAGGTCGCGTGATTGCAAACGTTAATTTCAAGGCTGCCGGGTACAAACCCGAACAGATGCCGGCTCTATATGAGCAGATCCAGCGCCGCCTCACGGAAGTTCCGGGCGTTCGCAGTGCCAGCCTCTCGTTGAACAGTCCACAGAATCTCTGTTGCATCAATCTCAACATCGCTATCGGCGGCCGTTCGGAACGATGGATCGAAGAAGTCAATGTTCTGTTCAACCGCGCCACTACCGGTTACTTCGAAACAATGGGCACGCCGCTGGTTCGCGGACGCACTTTCTCGCGCAAGGATACTTCCTCTTCCAAACACGTCGCCGTCGTGGATCAGGCTTTTGCAAATCGCTTCTTTCGCGATGAGGATCCGATTGGGAAGCACTTTGGCTTAACGCTGGCGGGGCATTCTTATGATTACGAGATCATTGGCGTCGTTCGTGACGCAAGATATCGGAGCCTAAAGACCAACCAGAGTCCAATGTACTTCCTCCCGTTCTCGCAGACAACGGAGTATGAACCCACCGGATACACGCGACTGGAGCAGGCGACACATTTTGCTCAGACCGTCGAGATCCGCGTCGCAGGACGCCCGGAATCGTACGAAGAGCCGCTTCGACGGGTGCTACTCTCCATCAGCCCGAATCTCGCTATCGCGGCAGTCAGAACGTATCGGGAGCAGGTGGCGATTCAGTTCAATCAGGAACGCCTCGTCGCGCACCTGACGGCGTGCTTCAGTCTCCTTGCCGTACTTCTCGCCTCGGTCGGTCTCTATGGCGTGACGGCATGGAACGTGTCTCGCCGCACGGGTGAGATTGGGATCCGCATGGCGCTAGGCGCGGACCGCCGCACGGTGGTGGCGATGGTGCTCGGCGAAGCCCTGCGACAGGTCGTCCTGGGACTCTGCATAGGAATCCCGATGGCGATCGTCTGTGGACGTTATATGAGCAGCCAGTTATACGCGGTTCGGCTATATGATCCATTCGCGCTCGCGGCGGCCCCGTTGATACTGGCCGTGTCAGCGCTGCTGGCATCCGTTATTCCCGCGCGCCGTGCTGCAACCATTGCACCATTCGACGCGCTCCGCGCGGAATAGGTAAGGTGATGACCAGTCGCCGGCGCCCAAGCCGCGAGTCAGGCGCTTCGGCTTCCGCCAAACAGGCCGGCACACAACTGAAAAATGGCGCCGCGACAGTCGGCAGTGTCGCGGCGCCGAGTGTTCGGAGGGTCAGTCGATCACAACAGATTTCGCCATTTCGTAGTCGTCTGGCGTGTCGATGTCGAGCGCGGCTTCGGGACAGTCCATCAGCAAACTATCGGTATTCCCTAAAATCAGTCCCTTACATCCTTCATGAGGCGCCAGACCCAACAGCGATGGAAAGGCGCTTCGCGCAAAGAACACCGGCACTCCCGCTGTCCCCGAGTATCGTGCGGCGACAATCGGTGCGCCAGTCTCGCAATGCTGTGCGATAATCGCGCGGACAAACGCGGCAGGCACGAGCGGCTGATCGCCCAACATGATCACGACGCCGCTCACATCGCGACCCGCCACCGCTGCCAGCCCGGATTGGATCGAGGTTCCCATTCCCTCTTGCCATCGCGGATTCGACACGATCTCCACGGCCAGACTGTCGAGGTCCGCGCGAATCGTTTCGTAGTGGGCACCCAGCACTGCGACTACCGGTTCGCACCCCGCCGACAAGGCGATGCCGACAGCATTTCTGAGCAGACTTCTGCCCCGAAACTGCAACAGTTGCTTCGGTTGTCCCATCCGCGTTGAGCCGCCCGCTGCGAGAATGATAGCCGCGACGTCAGACATAGCTGCCCACCATGGTTTCGCAGTAGGACGGGCGAGCCGTTTCCGGCGTGTGCATCGACGGACTGCCGTGCTCGACAGTCCCTTCATGGATTGCCGTCCTGCGCAGCTTGAGCATTCCTCCGGTCCGGCCGTTCAACGAGGCTTGGATCTCCGCTACGATCGAAAGAGCCACCGCCGACGGCGCATCGCAACCAATATCGAGACCTACGGGGGCGTGGACAGATTTGGGTGGGACGGCGCCGATTTCAGCAAAGAGCCGTTGTGCCCGATCCCGCGGCCCTAACACGCCGAGATAGCGCGGCTGCAAAGGCAAGATCTCGCGGGTTAACCGAACGTCGAGAGGGTAGTTGTGGGTCATCAATACCACCGCACTGTCGGCCCCGATCGAAATGTCACGCAATGGGCAGGACCGCGGCAGCACTACGACGCGATCCGCCGATGGGAACCGGGTATTGGTGGCGTATGCGGGCCGGCCATCCGCAACGGTGACATTCCACCCGAGTTGTTTCGCAAACACGACGAGCGGAATGACGTCATGGCCTGCCCCGAAGATCGTCAGCGACGGCGGAGGGGCGACGCACTCGATGAAGATCTGCGATTCGCCGAGATGGACCAGCCGGCTAATCCGATCTTTGAAAACAGAGACGGCGTGTGCAATCACCAATGGGGTAACCGGCGAGTCGATCAGCGCACCGCCGGCCGGTCCTGTTCGGTCAATCAGCAGCCGATCCCCTAGCCCTACCTTCGCATCAAAGTTAAGTAAATCCGGGTTTTGGGCATCAATCATGTACGAAGAGGTCGGCTAGTCATACATGAAAGAAGTGTTGGCATCCAGCGGTCGAGGTCGAAGATTTTCACCGCCCGGCGCTGTTGGGCTGTCAGGTCCGGTGCAAGCATCACGGTCGCCCGACGCCCCGGCCCGCGCGTCGTCGTACGCACCAGGGTCGCGCGGACTTCGGCTAGCTCGCCCATCATCGCGAGGGCGGAGTTGCCTGTTCCAAGCGCGATCTTCGCCAGACTCACAAGCATCAGCCCAAGCACAGTGGCAAAGGTATGCAGACGTAGCGACCCGTCCGCCCACTGATGCGACGGTCCCCAGGGCACCACGCCTCCCTTCTTGGCCCGGCGGAACAGTTCTTCAACGTTCCACTGACCACGGAACCCGTGCACAATCCGGCCCGTGCTCCACAGGTGTTGATCCGTGCACAGCACCCGCCGTCCGAGCCGGGTCTTCTCCAGTTGGCGGCGCAACGCCGCATCTACATGCCAGCGTAAGGTCGGATTGGTGTCGCCTCCGCCGACCTTCGTCACCACGAAGTTCGACAAATGTTCGCGGGCAAGCGTCTTCTTTATCCGTTGCTCCAGGCTGCTGCGCGAGATGCGTTTCGCTTGCACCAGTCGATCCAGTTTGCCTAACTCCGCCTTCGCTTTGCGCAACGCCACCGCAATGCCACGTTTCTGACCCGCCAGCAGTTCCTGGCTCTCCACCACCACCAGCGTGCGGTCCAGTTTGCCGACCTTCGCTCGCACGCGCGCCGCGCGTACTTCGCTCAGTTTGCCAGTCAGCCACTTCATTGCACCTCGCTTGGCCGCCATCTGCAGCGCCTGTTCCGCAGCCGCATGTCCCAGCGGTAACGAGATCAGGCTGTAGTAGCCGGCCACGTCCAGATCCAGTTCCAACTGAGGACTCCAACTTCCGCCATCCCGCACCAGCGTCCGCTGCGCTCGTGGACGTCCCTCCCCCTCGTCCAGCGACTGGTGTAGCGCACTCAACCCATCCAGGCAGTCACCCAGCACGGTTTGATCCGAACTGTTCCCCGAATAGGTCCGGTATAGCAACGGCACGTGGCCCGTCTCGCTGACCAGCACGCCAAGCCCAACCACGCGCAGATCACGCCGTTTGCTCTTAGCATGCCCGCGACGCGCCAACTTGCCGGGTGTTACCGTCGCGATGTGGGTGTCGAAGTTGGTTGTATCGAACGCCAGCACGTCGGCTGAAAGCTCGAACCGGGCCACCGCCGCTTTCGCAATAGCTACCTGCGCTTGCTCTAATTGCTCATCACTGACCTGCTGGGCCACCCGATGGTATGCCTGTCCGCTGAATGCCGAAGATGGCAGACACGACAAGCGCGGCACGCTCTCATCCAGAAACTCCGCCAAGTCCCGCTTGGGTCCGGGCGAGCACGCCCGCTGGATGGCGACCGCCACAGCCAACTCGCCGACAGAGGGGCCGTCCTTGGCGCCCAGGTTGCCGCATGCCCGGTCGATGTGGGTTATCAGATCGAGTTGCTCGGCGACCCAAATCAGAGCGCCGACATCCCCAACGGCACGCGTACCCACGGTTCGCGTGGCGGCGAGATCGGCGACCGGCGCCGCTGTTGCCGGGCCAAGCACAATCTGGCGCGCAACCGAGCGACCACGGGCCGGGTCCCACACCGACTGGGCCGCGATACGATAGCGGCAGCCATTCACATCCCGTTCGAATACATGCATATCTTTCATGTAGCACATATTCGAGGCGAAAGCACGCGCTGACCATCTCTTACAGCACTGGAGCCACCGACAATGCCCTTTTGCCGTTCAGGAATGCGAAGGTAGGGCTAGCGCGAGACTGTCCGCCGGTCCAGAACAGATTACTGTCGCCACGACACAAACCTCGTGCCGCCTGGAAGCAAGGAAATCGAGCATTTCTCCTGTACCGCGAGAATCGACGCGCTCGAGCAGAACGGAAACCACTCCATTGCAGCCCAGCCCGAACTCCCAAACCGCGTCGTCGTCCGAACTCGTGTCGTATACCCGCACAACCGGGCGACCGCTCTCCGTGAACCACCAAGCTCTTTTGGCGATCTCGCCTTCCAGGCAGCCACCGCTCACCGATCCTGTACGGCTGCCATCGCCTCCGATCAACATGCGAGCGCCGGGGCGCCGGTACGCCGCACCCTTGACGTGAACTACCGTCGCGAGAACGGCGCACCGGTCTGCTTCCTTGCGATTACGCCACGCCTGGAGAATCGCATTCAACTCATTCATCGTTGTCAGTCACCCATTCTGGCGTTCGGGAAGAACGGAAGCGTTCGAACACGAGTCCCGGTGAGTTTGAAATATGCATTCGCAAGGGCCGGGGCGAAAGTCGGTACTCCCAATTCGCCAGCGCCACCGATCGGAATACTGCGATCAGCCGCGGCGGGATTCGGAATCAGGGTGACACTCACTTGCGGCATCTCCCTCATCCGAATCATCCGGCTGGCGTTGAAGTTCCGGATCTGGGCCGCACCATTGGTAAACGTCTGCCTGCCATACAGCGCAGCGTTGAGCCCATGCACGATACCGCCGGTCAGTTGAGCCTCGATCTGGCCGGGATTGACGGCGATGTAGCAGTCCATCGCGATCCACACGTGATTCACTTTGAGGCTGGTCGATGTGACATTCGATATATCGACGACCTGCGCCACGATGCTGCCGAATGCGGTCCCTATGGCAATCCCACGTCCATGTCCCGAGGGTGTGGCGGCATGCCAGTTGCTGAGATTGGCAGCTGCGCGAAGTACGGCAATCCACCGCGGATCGGTCAGCAGCGTCTCGCGGAATGAGACTGGGTCCTGTCCAGCGGCGACAGCCAGTTCATCGATCATTGATTCCACAGCGAAGGTATTGATCGACGCTCCGACCGATCGCCAGCAGCCCACCGGAATGGGCGACGGATGCGTGACGTATTCGGTGACGCGGGCGCCGAAATTGTACGGCAGCCCCTGGGATGCCTCGTAGCCCTGACTGTCGCCGGTCGCCCCGAGCGGAACTCCGCGCTGCCCGAGGATGGACGGCGAAATGTTTCGATACGCCCACCCAGCGACGGTCCCGTTTGGGTTCACTCCGGCTCGCGCGTGAACCACGGCCATGGGACGGTATTGGTCGTGAGTGAAGTCCTCCTCGCGAGGCCACATCAGCTTCACCGGACGGCCGAGTTGCATACCGACTTGAATTGCCTGACTCACGAAGTCCAATTCGGCTTTTCGGCCCAGGCCTCCGCCGAGATAAGTGGTGCGAATGTTGATTTGATCCTCGGTGAGACCGGTGAGCGATGCCGCCAGGCTCAGCACGCTCTTTGCCGACTGGGTGGGAGCATAGATGTCGCACTTCACGCCTGCGACATAATCCAGAGTGCAATTCAACACCTCCATACAGGCGTGTGCTACGTACGGGAGTGTGTACACGGCGTCGACTATTTTGGGAGCACCATCGATGGCGGTTTTCGCCGACGCGGCATTGCCTTCGACTGTGTAGATGGTGCCGGCCGGATTCGCCGCGCCGGCGACATAAGGAGTACCGCCGGCAATGAGATTTTGTGCATCGGCCAGGAACTGTGCGCTGTTCAGGCTGGCGGCGTTCGACGGCAGGTTCCAATGGACTTGCAGTCTTTTAGCGGCCTGCCAGGCATCCCAGGTATTGGTGCCCACCACGGCTACGGCGTTCACATTGTTTAGCGCCTCCAGGCCGCGGCTCGTCCCCTGTACGACACGAGTGGGAACAACGGCGAGCATTCCCCTCGGAACCGACGGAGTACTCGCCACCGTTCCGCCAAGCGAAGGGGAGTGCTTTATCACGGCATACACCATGTTCGGCAGGCGAATATCAAGACCGTACACGGCACTTCCGTCCACCTTTGACGGAATATCCCATCGAGGAACAGTCGTCCCAATAAGCCGGAACTGGCTGTCAGGCGTAAGCGGCGGGTTCGCAGGTACGGGAATCAGGGCAGCGGCCGAGGAAAGTTGGGCGTACGTTCGCTTTTGTCCGTTGGCCGTGTTCGTCACCACCCCGCCGCTCACTTTGTAGTTCGACCGTGTCTGATCGCCGATGCTATTCATTGCGGCCTTTACAAGCATCTCGCGCGCTGCGGCGGCGGCATCACGCATCTTCCAGAAATTCGTGCGGATGACGCTGCTGCCGACGGTGTTGATCGAAGTGCCCACCGGAGCCGGATTTGCGAGGGTAGGGCCTCCCTGGGCGGTTGTCACCTGAGTGTAGTCGACCATCAATTCTTCGGCGAGAATCTGCGCGAGGCCCGAAAAGGACCCTTGACCCATTTCCGAAGACCCTACGGTCAGCGTGATACCTCCATTCGTTCCGACCTGAAGCCAGGAGTTGACCTGGCCGTTCGACGCGGCATCGAGTTCGCCGAATCGCGATGCTTGCGGTAAGAAGAATCCCAGCGTCAGCCCCGCACCGCCGCGTACGAGAAACTCACGGCGGCCAAGCCGAGTGCTGCCGGAGCGTTTAGGTGTTTTGGTTGATATTGCCATGATTGCCTCCGCTCCACTACAGGTTGCTGACCGCTTCCTTGATCCGCGAGTATGTGCCGCAGACGCACAAGTTTTGTATTTCCGACACGATTTCGGACCCGCGGTGTCCGGCCCTCATGGCGCCGGCGACGGACATCAACATGCCGGACTGGCAGAAGCCGCACTGGGGCACCTGATGTGCAATCCACGCCTGTTGAGCCGGATGGCTGCGGTCGGGCGAAAGTCCTTCAATGGTCACAATCTTCTTGCCGACTGCCGAGGAGGCATCATAGACACAGGAATGCTCGGGTTGTCCATTGATAAGTACCGTGCAGGCGTAACAGACCTCGATGCCACAACCGTACTTCGTGCCTGTCAAACCGATGAGGTCACGAATCACCCACAGAAGGGGCATGTCCGGATTGTTTACGGTTACCTGATAATCTTTTCCGTTGACGTTGAGTGTCAGCGTAGCCAATGAGTTATCTCCCTTAGAGGAATTCAAGTCGCTTCCCAGAACGACTGTTACTAAGGGCCAACCACTGTCTCGCAAAATATAGGTGATGTGATTTTCTTGAAATTGTGGTCTTGAAGCGTACCGCTTAAATGCGCGCGGGTGAGGTGTAGCTTGCGGGGGCGGCGCATACTCCGCCCCGTAAGTGCGCACCCACGGGTGTGGCGAGAGATTAGTCTCCGCCGCGGGGGCCGTTGTGGCAGGTATAGCAGCCGATCGGAGTTCCCATCGCGATCGAGATCGTCCGGCCTTCGATGCGGAAGGACCGGTTCGCGTGGGCTTCGGAGAGGACAGTGCCACGATAATCGGTACCGTGGCAGGTCTGGCATTGGGTTCGTCCATGTTCGGCCAAATCCCCGTGCCGCCCCACCCAAATGGACCCACCGGATGCATCCCGTGCGGGCCTCCATTGGCGGAGAGCGTCTGCGACCGATGGCAAGCCGAGCATTCGATCAACGTGCCGGAGTGTCCCTGTAATGCCTGACTCTGCAAATTGTCGTTGGCGTGGGAACTGGGATATTCCGCGTGCGTCGATCCGTGACACGCTTCGCATTGCAGGCCGCCATGACCTTTGGAGAAGCGATAGAGCGATGTGCCCGCGACCGGCGTATCGGAGTTCGTCGCGAATGTCGAATCGACAGCGGCGCGACGTTGTCCGGAAGCCTCGAACACCGACGCATAGCGGATTTGGCCGTTGTTCCGGACCGCGGTTCCCGTGTGGCAGTTCTGGCAGTTCGGCTCTTCGAGCAACCCTTGCGAGCGACGGACCCGACGTTGGTCATCGAGCCATGGCAGCTTTGGCATGTATCAGCGCACTACCATCGGCGGCGGTTGCATTCCCCATCACTCCGCAGAGGCACTTGGTTGTTGAGCCGGGGTGACACCGATAGCACGAAGAGCGATTGTCGGTGTCGTTGAGGATCTGATTGTTGGTCGGATCGATAACGCCGGCATGGAGTCCGTGGACGGCGGCGGTCAGCGCTTTCACACCATGAACGCCGGTGCCGGGAAGCGCATTCGAGCCATGACACTTCGCGCACAGCACAGGGGTGCCTGAATTCGCGGTCGCTTCGAGTCCGGATGCCTTGTATCCCGAACTGGTCAACATGCCGGCGGGCACCGTGGCGCGCTCGTCGTGAAGCCGCAAGATGTTCAGTTTATAGTCACGCGTCCGGTTGCTATTGTATACCCAGCCTTTTTGCGGTGCGGCCTGGCTGGTACTCCCTGAAGCATGACACGCGGAGCAGTCCATCTCATCCGAGACCGGGAGTACAACGTTGGTTGTGGCAAGCACCGTGCCAGCCGAATCGCGCGTGCTTACTTTGACCATCGGGTAATAGTTCTTTTTTCCCGAATCGTCGTACGGCAGTATTGGGATGCCTTCCGCCGCAAACCACGAGTGTCCCGCGTCGAACTTCATCGGTTGCGGCACGTTCGATGTTCCCGGCATGCCCTGCCCCGCCAGGCCGATATCGGGAGCAACCGCTACGCCGAACAAGGGCTTTACATAACGCCAGAAATTCGTTTTCGATTTTGAGCTGCGGTTAATCGAACCTGTTGGGTCCTGTACGGCCTGGTAGGTAAGTTTGATTGTCGCCGCGGACGTATCGACGAGTTTGCCCTGTGAATCGATAACCTGCGCGTGCAGGTTGTTGTAAGGAGGGAGAATGGAAAACACTGAGTAGTCGTTACCGTCTACGCAGTGCATCCCCAGATCGTTCCATGCGACCACCGTCCAGTGGCTTGGGGCGGTCGCACTGTAGGCGAACCATCCTCCCGCCAGCAGGATCAGCGTCAGAGATATGCAAAAACAAACAGTCTTCATCTTTTACCCTCTGGTCCCAGATAGTTAACGCCCCTCTTGTTTTCAGCAAGACCGTGGTGCCAGCTAAATTCCCAGAGTTCACGGACTTCATTCCTTGACCACTTAGGGTTTCCGACCGCAGTGAAAAATATAGGTCGCGGCCAATTTGTTTTCGGCTGAGACGATTTGAGTTACTCTGATATGCGGAGAAGAAGTGTCATTTGACGGGGCAAGTGCTGCTAAGTATTGAGAACCTTACTGTCACCTATCCCGGCGAGCACGAGGCGATTACCGCCTTGCGCAATGTCTCTCTCGAGGTTCACGAAGGGGAGATCGTCGGCATACTGGGTGAATCCGGAAGTGGAAAAACGACTCTTGGTTTGGCCATTCTGGGGCTGCTGGGCCCTCGTGTCAAGACACAAGGGACGATCCGCATTTGTGGCGCCGGGATGACCGGCAAGTCCGAGGCTGCGTGGAGGAAAGTGAGAGGGTCAGCGGTCTCCGCAGTGTTCCAGGATCCGCGTCCCACGCTCAACCCGCTGATGCGCGTGTCGAGCCAGATTGATGAAGTCATTCGCGTTCACGCGGGAGGTTCGCGGACAATTCGAAACGGCGAGGCGGCGCGGTTGCTTCGGCTGGCGGGAGTCGCGGATACCAGACGGCTGTTGCGAGCGTGGCCGCACGAACTGAGCGGAGGGGAGTGTCAGCGGGTTGCGATTGCACAGGCGCTCGCGTGCCGTGCCCGTTTGTTAGTCGCCGACGAACCGACCGCTTCGCTAGATACCGTGACTCAGTTGCACATACTCGATACCTTAGCCGAACTCGTTCGGAACGAGGTGCGGTCGCTCATCCTGATAAGTCACAATCCGGCGGTGCTGGCGAGACTTGCCGGCCGCGTCCTGGTTCTTCAGCGTGGAGAAGTTGTGGAGGCGGGACCCGCGAATCAGATACTGCGCTTTCCCGCTGCAGCCTATACTCGGACCCTGGTGCAGCATGCCGGATAACGTCCTGCTCAGCGCAGTCAACATAACTGTCGAGTATCGCCGTCCCTCCTGGAGCAAACGAAATGAAGAGACGTTTCGCGCGCTGAACGGCGTGAGTCTGTCCATCTGCCGTGGTACTGTTTTGGGAATCGCGGGCGCGTCCGGGTCCGGAAAATCGACACTGGCGCGATGCCTGGCGGGATGGCGGAAGCCGGACCGGGGCGCGGTGCAACTGAACGGCCTCGATCTCTATTCAGACACGATCAGCAACGACCGAACCCTTCGAAGACGGCTTCAATTGGTAGCCCAGGACTCTTCAACGGTCTTTTCGCCGCGCATGACGGTCGTGGAGATTATCCGCGAGCCTCTGGAGATACGGCGGATCGGATCGCGTGCCGAACGGGTCCTGCATGCAGAGCAGTATGCCGCGTCGGTAGAACTACCACCAGATTGCCTGAGCCGTCGCGCGGCGGAGTTGAGCGGAGGGCAGAGGCGCCGTGTAGCGCTGGCAAGAGCGCTCGTGCTGAAGCCCGAGATTCTGATACTCGACGAAGTCTTCGCCAACCTCGATCTGCCTGTCCAGAGTGCCATTTCGGACCTTCTGCTGAGTATCAGCGAGGGGGAACATTTGACGTGTGTCGCGATTTCTCATGACCTCAGGATTCTGCGACGCATTGCCACGGAAATGCTCATACTCGACAGAGGTACAGTGGCCGAAGCGGGACCGAGCGACGCACTGCTTTCGTACCCAAAGTCTGTGTGTGCACGCGAATTGGTTCGTGCGATGTTGGGTGCCGCGTGCTGAGGTGGCTGCTGGCACGTGTAGTGCACCTGTGCGCCGTTCTTCTTCTCGTCTCGATACTCTCCTTCGTGCTGATAGAAGTTGCGCCCGGCGACTTCTCCGATGAGGTGCGGCTATCAGCCGACATGTCGGCTGCCACCCTGCAGGCGCTGCGCGCGAAATACGAGTTGGACCGTCCTGCGGCGATCCGCTATTGGCGATGGCTTCGCTCGACACTCCGCGGCGACCTTGGTACATCTTTCGCGTATGACCAACCCGTAACCGGGCTCATTCTCCCGCGCGCCGCCAACACGTTGACGCTGGCGATCGCGGGGACGCTGCTGGCCTGGGTATGCGCCTTACCCGTGGCGATCGCCGCTTCAGGGCGGGCGCGAGGCCTGATCGACCGGGCAAGCAGTGGGATTGCGGGAGGACTGCTCGCCATCCCCGACCTGCTGATCGGTTGGCGCTGGTGCTTCTGGCGGTTCGAACAGGTTGGTTCCCGGCGTCAGGGAAAGGAACGCCTCGTGAAAGCGGCGGACAGGCGGGCTTCGTTTCTCATCTCGCACTACCGGCGTTCGCATTGGCGATCTCGGCGATGCCGGCTATCTATCGCCATGCGCGCTCCACGCTGCTCGAGACGCTGAATAGTCCGATGGTTGCAAGCGCACGGGCACATGGAATTCCGCCGGCCCGCCTGTTGTGGCGGCACGTCCTTCCGGTTGCTGCAAATCCATTGATTTCCCTATCCGGCGTCATGCTCGGCGCTTTGCTGAGTTCTTCGCTGGTCATAGAGGTGATATTCAGTTGGCCAGGACTTGGACCGCTGGTGTACGAGGCATTTGCCGGCCGCGATACGCCACTCATTCTCGGCTGTGTCCTGGTCTGCTGCCTGTTGATGACGATCGTGACGGTGCTAGCCGATATCGTGCTGTTTGCGGCCGACCCTCGCATTCGCCTTCGAGGTTTGCCCGAATGAATCGCCGCATTCGAATCTTCGCCGCTCTGCTTGCCGCGATTTATCTGTTGAGCATTGCGGGACCTTTTATCGCGCCGTATGACCCGTCGTATCAGTTTCGCGAGCATCCCTTTTCCCGGCCGCAGAAGCCCCCGGCCGATCGCCTGCAACTTTTCGTTGAAGGAACGCCGTACACGGTTGCGGGCTTCATTCACCTGCGGTATCACCTGTTCGCATTTGGAGGAGCACCCGTATTTCTTTTAGGAACCGACGGACTGGGGCGCGACCAGCTCACACGCCTGCTCTACGGTGCGAGAATCTCGCTGCTGACGGGATTCATCGCGACGGCGCTCACACTGGTGCTCGCCTTATTTGCAGGCGGCGCGGCGGGATTTTACGGCGGGTGGGTCGGAAGTTCGATCATCCGGGCGTCGGAAGTATTTCAAACGGTGCCATGGCTGTACATGTTGATTGCGGTAAGGGCAGCGCTCCCCCTGCGCATCGACCCCGAGAAGGCGTTCGGTATCCTGATTGTTACCGTCGGCATCGTGGGTTGGGCGAAGCCCGCACGGCTGGTCCGCGGTGTTGCACTCGAAGCATCACAGCGCGATTATGTTTTGGCGGCACTGGGATTTGGCGCCACCCGAGGATACGTCGTCAGACGGCACGTGCTTCCGGCCACCTACCCGGTTCTGATCACGCAGGCCGCACTCCTGGTGCCGCAGTACATTTTGGCTGAAGTGACGCTTTCGTTCCTCGGATTGGGAGTGGCGGACCCGGTTCCTACGCACTTCGAGCCAAGTTGATGGAGCTCGGCTTTCGGTAATGACCGATTGCATCGACCAACTCGCACATTGCCGGACTGCGGCGGCGCGCTATCAATACCTGCGTGCGAACCCGGCCGTACTCTGCGCGGAGTTCGTCGAGCAGTTGCACGAAGCCATTCTCACGCGTGTTCTGTCCGACGTGAACGAAGCGGCAAATCTTGCGCGCGCCGCCGGTGTGATCGCGCGGAATCTCGGGCACGACCGGAGTATCGCGCTAGGTTATCGCGCGAAGGGGAACGTCCAGTACATCCAGTCCCGCTTCGCACCTGCAGTTGCGAGTTATCGCCGCGCCGCCGCGATTTTCAAGCGCATCGGCCACGATCACGAACTGGCACGGACGTTCAGTAGCGCATTGCAAAGCCTTATCTATCTCGGCCACTACGAAACCGCGCTCCATTGGGCTGACGAAGCGCGCGCAACATTCGAATCCGAACAAGACGAACTGCGGCTGGCGCGGCTGGACAGCAATGTCGGCAATCTTTATTACCGGCAGGATCGCTACGGCGAAGCGCTGACGTTATACCGTAGCGCGCTCGAGCGGTTCCGGCACTGCGGTCAGAACCGGACGTCGCCGCAGTGCTCAGCAATATGGCAGTCTGCTTGATCAGCATGCACGAGTTCGACGGAGCGCTCTCGTTGTATAGGGAAGCCAGAACGTGGTGCGACGAGCACGGCATGCCGGTTCTGGTGGCAGCGGCGGATTACAACATCGCCTATCTGCATTTTCTGCGCGGTCAGTACACTGTGGCGCTGGATCTATATCGTTCCGCCAGATCGTATTGCGAGCGTGCCGGCGACGATTATCACAGCGCATTGTGCGATCTCGATCAGGCCGAGGTATACCTCGAACTGAACCTCGCGGACGAAGGCGCGGAACTTGCGGAGAGCGCAGCCACCGCCTTCTCGAAACTCGGCATGGGATACGAGCGCGTGAAGGCTCTCACCTTCCATGCGGTTGCGATGCACCGGCGTGGAGAATCCACCGAAGCTCTGAAACTGTTCGGATTGGCGCACCGCCTGTTCCGCCAGGAACACAACCCGATTTGGCCGGCAACCATTGACGTATACAGGGCGCTGGTACTGATCGAAACCGGCCGGGCGCGACTGGCCCGCCGATTCGTTGAAAATGCGTCAAAGTTCTTCGCGGGCACTCCGTTGTCGAATCGGATCGGCCTTTGTGAACTGTTGTCAGCACGGCTGGATGCCATCGGCGGGCAGTATGATGAGGCGCGGCGTCGATGCCGCCTGGCACTGAACCGCATCACCGACGAGTCTTATCCGGCTGTCCAATTTCAAGGCGAGGTTATCCTCGGCCAGGTGGAGGAAGCCGCGGATCGGAGTAAAGACGCATTGTCGGCATACCGGCGCGCCCAACAATGGATCGAGGTGCTGCGCAGCAATCTTGTCGATGAAGGCCTGAAGATTTCGTTCCTTTCGGACAAACTTTCGGTCTACGAAGCGCTCGTGCGACTTACTTGCAAGGGCCCGATCTCGGGCGAGGCATCTCGCGAAGTATTCGGATGGATCGAAAACGCGAAATCTCGCGCGCTCGAAGACATGCTCGGCTTTTCCGGCCGAGACAACTCCGGTGCCGATTCATCCGAACTGACTGCGGCGATCGTGAAACTTCGGCAGCAGTTGGCGGGTTGTTATGGCGACATTGAAGCCGCATGGGATCGTCCCGAACCCGACGTGCATCACCGGGTGGGCCGGCTCTGGCAGGCGGCGCGCCAGTGTGAGCGCGACCTGCTGCGACGCCTGGCGGATACGAGAAGCAGTGCCGCAATCGCCGCCGCCGAAATCCGGACGGCCGAGCCCGCGGCGATTCAGGCGTCTATTCCGGCCGGAGCGACGCTGGTGGAATATTATCAGGCGAACGGGACAATCTACGTTTGCGTGGTCGATCGGAGCCGCTGCCTGATACAGCCCATCTGCGCGACGCAAGCCGTCGAAGAGGAACTGCGGCTCCTCCGATTTCAGCTTTCCAGGTTCCGTTTGGGTGACGATTACGTTCAACGGTTTGGAGCGGCCATCCACAGGGTCGCGGCGGCTCACCTACGACGGTTGTTCGACTTTCTGATCCGGCCGATCCGGGCAGAACTCACGGGATCGCATCTCATTCTGGTGCCCCACGCGGCACTCCATCATCTTCCGTTTCATGCGCTGCTCGACGGCGATCGCAGTTTGCTCGACGATTTCACTCTCTCTTATGCCCCGAGTGCGAGTATTTACCAACAGTGTTCGGCGCGGGTTTCCGAGCACGACGGGACGAGCCTGGTTATCGGGGCGCCGGACCATTCCGCCCCGTATATCGAAATGGAATGCGAGTCCGTAGCCCGGCTGCTGCCATCAACGATTCGACTGCAATGCAACTTCGAGTTTGAGAACATCGAAAGGTGCGCCAGACGCTCGAGGTTCATCCACGTTGCCGCGCACGGTGTTCATCGCCACGATAATCCCATGTTCTCTGCGCTGCGCCTCGGGGATCACCGCCTGAGCGCCTTCGACCTGGGATCTCTGAAGCTCAGCGCGGAGTTGGTGACACTCAGCGGCTGCAGCACGGGTCTGCACGTTGTTGTCGGTGGCGACGAACTCATGGGTTTGGTCCGGCTCCCTGCTCAACGCAGGCGCACACGGGGTGATGGTCTCTCAGTGGGATGTGAGCGACCGCACCACGTCCGACTTTATGGAACTCTTCTAAGTTATCTGGCGAACGGGCGCAATTCGGCAGAAGCGCTGCGGGAAGCAATGCTCGAGACTCGCCGCCGGCATCCTCACCCCTACTACTGGGCGCCCTTCGTCATCATCGGAAGGTACTGTGCATGAGCGTATATTTTTTGTATTCGAGACGATCCCTTAATAATTAGCGAGGTCTTGTGAGGTCCAACGGGGAACATTTTCGTCACGATCTGTGGATCGACTACGTAAGAGGGATGTCTATGGAAGACATACGGTCCGAATTGGACGGGCATGTCCGGGAATGCGCGGAATGCCAGGTCACATTGGCCTTTTGGACCAGAGTTGTGAATGCAGGGGTATCGGCCCTCGAGGTGAATGTGCCCGAAGAGGTCCGCCAGTCGGCTGTTTCGCTGTTTCCGTCGAGGCCCACCGGTGAAGGCCTTTCGATCCCCAGACTCCTGGCCCGCCTGCTCTACGATACCTGGCAAACGCCAGTCGTCGAGGGCGTCCGTTCCGCGGCGCGAGAGGCGCGGCAAGGTGTGTTCCGCGCCGGCCGGTATTCCGTCGATCTCCGCCTCGAGCAGATGCGCGATGGGCGATGGCGCTCGCTGCTGGGGCAGGTCAGCGATGAGTTGAATCCCGAGGCGACGATCGCGTCCGTCCCCATCTCCCTCATTCAAGGCGATACGACGATTGTAGGTTCGCATTGTAACGAACATGGGGAATTCAGCATCGTTTACGAGGTCGTCCCGGGATTATCACTGGTTTTGAGATTGCCAGAAGCCGAGGTTGCTGTCCCGCTGACGAATTTTGATCTGGAGCAGTGACCTTCATGCAACGTTGGAAAATCGCAGCAATTATTCTCGTCAGCACGCTGGCCGCCTCTGCCGGCGAACGGCGGTACATGCTGACTGCGGACCCGGATGACGTGCCACGCCTGGCGAGCCGGTACGGGCTCGAGATTGTCAAGCCGTTAACGACAGGGCAGTATCTGGTCAAAGGGTCCGATTCGGTAGGCGTCGGAATCGTGCTTGACATGGTCCGGCAGGACCCCGCCGTAGCGAATTTCGAGGCCGATCCGGATCTCAAAGTCGCCGAGTCGCAGCCGGGAATGGCGGTGGCCCCCACCGTTTCGAGCTTCGCGCCGCTGCTCGCCTCAAGCGGCACGGTCAGCTTTTTTGGAAGCACGGTCCGCGCCGCATATCCGTTGCAGCCCGCACTGGCTCTGATTAGAGCGGGCGAGTGCCAACTGCAAGGACTGACCGGCGCGGGCACTGTCGCCGTGATCGATACCGGTGTTGATCCGAATCATCCTGCGCTGAACGGTGTGCTGGCGCCCGGGTACGACTTCACGCGGGATCGTTCAGGAATCCCGTCGGAACTCGATGATCTGGACCCCGCTGTTGCCGCGGCATTATCGCAATCGACCGTCGCGATCCTCGATCAGGGTTCAACGCCGTCCATCCTGAACCAGTCCACCGTTGCGATACTCGATCAATCCACCGTAGCGATTCTGGATTCGGGGATTCCGGCGGCATTCGGCCACGGCACTATGGTTGCTGGTCTGGTTCATGCGGTGGCGCCATCGGCGCGGATCATGCCGTTGAAGGCGTTCAAATCGGACGGAAGCGCCCATCTGTCGGATATCGTGAGTGCCATCTATTACGCCGCGGATCATGGCGCAACTGTCATCAACATGAGCTTCAGTATGACGGCGTCCTCTCTCGAGTTGATGCAGGCCATCCAGTATGCGGTTAGCAAAAATGTGTTGTGTGTCGCATCCGCCGGAAACGGTGGTAAAGAACTGTTGGCGTACCCCGCTGCGTTCCGCCGCGTCATCGGTGTTGGTTCGACAAACCTGCAGGACCGGCGCAGTTTGTTCAGCAACTACGGAGACTCCAACGCGCGAACCGCGGCACCCGGAGAGTGGCTGGTAACAACCTATCCCGGCAATCATTACGCATCCGTTTCCGGAACATCGTTCAGCGCCGCTCTGGTTGCCGGCGCGGTGACCGTCTTCGAACAGGTGAAGCCCAAACTTGACTACGGAGACGTTATGGATGTTCTCGAAAAGGGAAAGGAGATCGGCCAGGAACTCGGCGATGCACGGCTGGACGTGGCGGCTTCGGCTGCATCACTGCAACAGCACTGACCCGTCCGGTAAGCCGATATTGATCGTGGCGCTGCCGGCGTAAGTATCGATCGACTCCCTTACACCGGCAGCGCCACGATCTTTCGTCAGAACGATAGCCTCAGGCCGAGCCGAAATTGGCGTTGGTCCTGATTCGCCGTCGTGATCACGAGAAAATTGCCCGAGGAAACATTCGCGGATGGAGCCGCGAAATGGGCGGTATTCGTGAAATTGTAGGATTCGGCGCGAAACTGCAGTTCCCACTTCTCTCGAATCGGGAACACACGGAATAGGCTGAGATTCGTGTTGAAGATACCAGGAGCGCGCAGGATGTTGCGGCCGCTGTTTCCGAAACGCACCTCGCGCACGGCCGCAAAAGCTGTCGGGTCGTAATACGGGTGCCCTGTTCCAATACCGCCGAGTTTGTCCACGACGGGCTTCACCAGGTCAGCCGTTTGGGTGTTGTTCGGTGCGTTCAGCGAAGCTCCCGAGGCTGTGACGGTGAATGGCACTCCGGTACTCGCTCCGAGCGTCCCGTTGATTTGCCATCCGCCAAGTATTTTGCTTGAGACGCCCTGGTTCAGGTATGGCTTCGATTTGCCGAACGGCAGCTCCCAAACCCAACCCGCTTGGAAATTGTGACGGATATCGAATCCCGCAGCCGACTCGTTGCGATCGATCATCGGCGCCCAGTTGAACAAGAGCCCGGTTCTGCCATCGTCATCCGCCATATCAATGGCCTTCGAGTACGTGTATGCAGTCTTCACCAGAAGTCCGGAAGTGAAGCGCCGGCTGAAGGTGAGCTGGAGCGAATGATAATGCGAACTGAGCCATCCATCTTCGAAGACCGTCGAAACGGTCCGGCCGAACTTCTGATACAGGGGAAGCCCCGCGGTGCCGCTTCCGGGGAAGCCGGCATTCATTTCATGATCGACAAACTGATGTGTCGTCGCGGTGCCCACGTAACCGGCGGTGAGCACAAACGCACCCGGCAACTCGCGCTCGATGGTGAAATTCCACGATTGGATATAACCCCGATGAAGAATCCCCGGGAACGGGCTGCGGCTGATAACGGCCGTGGTGGGCACGGGCGCTCGTCCGGAAGACAGATCGGGAACAGTGAGCGCGGGAATGCCTGTGTCCAGCGACCCGAAAGGCAGGTAGCTGCTGGGACTCGTGAAGTTTTGCACGATGGTCAACGGGAACGGATCGCGGAACACGCGCGACATCGGCAGGGGATCGTAGCTGATGCCGTAACCGGCGCGGATGACGGTGGAGTTCCCCATTCGGTATGCCAAACCGAGTCGCGGCGCGAACATCTTGTGACTCGCCTCGACGCCGGCAGTCGGGTCGTTCCCGCCGACGTCACCGATGACGATTTCGTTCGTGTCGAGATCATAACGGCCGAGGCCCGTATGAGCCCGCCGCACGATGGGGAACAGTTCATACCGCAATCCCAGGTTCAGGGTCAGGCTGCGACTGACTTGCCACCGGTCGCGGACGTACCATCCGAATTGCCACTCGCGCCCGGTCATTTTGATGTTCTGAATGCTTTTGCCTACCTGTTGATCCAGACCGAGCAGGAACGCGGCCCAGGCGTTGTACTGGTTCGGCGACGCACCGCCATTCAGTGCCGTGATTGCACCATCAAACGAGAGCCAGCCTCGTGGACCGTAGCTGGCCGCCTCCGGTTGCCAGTGATTTAACTGGTACCGGATCATATCGAATCCCGCGCGAAACTCGTGGGATCCGTGGGTCCAGGTCAGATTGTGACTGGTGGTCCAACTCTGGTCGGCGCGCCAGAACGGCATCCAGTTGGCCGTCTGGCCAAGGCTCGTGAATCCGGAGATGTTGATGATCGGAAATCCGCTTTGACGGATGTCGGGGCCGTTGGTGCCAGGAATGCCGAGGTCGAGCCCGATGTTCTGCCCGAAGAACGAATCGGTGCCATGCTGGCTCATGCGGTTGAACCCGAGGACTTGGTCCAACACCAGGTTCGGCGAGAGGATGATGTTCTGCCCGACGGTTGCGACCTGCACCAGCGTCGGTGCGGTTCCCGGTCCCCCATTGCACAGCCCGGGCCCACCGGCCGCGCCGAGACCGAAGTCGCAACTCACGAGTGCCTTCATAGCGCTGTACTTGCCGAAGATGTGGTGATTCGGAGTGCGGCTCCAGTCGACTTTACCGTCAAAGTTGTTACGGTCGAGCGCTTGCGTACCTGAGGCAAAGTAGTTCGCCGATGTTCCCGCCAAATTCGGAAGCGGAATTAGATTCTGGATCTTTCGAGCAACGGCGCTCATACGGTCCAGTGGAACGATGTTGCCGGGGAACGCGGTCCGGTTCTTCCCTGTTGCCGGATCGCCCGTTGTTGGATCGTAGATCGTCGCCGAGTAGGCGCTGAAGTTCCCGTTCCGTTGATCGAGCGTCGGAACAGTGAACAGGCTCGAGTAATTCGTGCGCTCCCATGTCCCTTCCCATCCCCCGAAGAAGAACAGCTTGTTCTTCACGATGGGGCCACCCAACGTGCCGCCATCGATGTTGTGCAAGCTGAACGGCGCCTGGTCGCGGTAGTAGAAGAAGTTGCGGGCTTGCAAGTGCCGGTCGTCCCAGAACGCAAATCCGACGCCATGGAACTTGTTCGTCCCGGACTTCGTGGTGACCGTCACCGCCGCGCCGCCCGCCATGCCTTGCTCCGCATCAAAACTGTTGGTCGTGATATTTACGGTTTCAATGGTTTCCTGAGGAGGCACGTAAGCGGTATGATGCGGCAGCCACACGAACACGTCACCAGCGCCGTCCACACGCGTATTGTTGTTGTTCCGGTTTGTGCCGTTCACGTTGGTGGTGAGCGAGCGCTGCGGCGTATCCGTCACGGAGTTTTGGAATTGCGGCGGTGTGGCTCCGGGGACCAGGGTGTAAAGGCTCTGGTAATTTCGGTACCCGGGCAGCGGCAGATTGCTCGTGTCGTGCGTTGTGAGATCGGTGTGCAGGTCGCTCTTGTCGGTCTGCAGCACCGCGGCATCCGCTGCGACCGTCACTTCCTGCGTTGTGCCACCCAACTCGAGTTGCACATCCACGCGGGATACGGTGTTGACGGATGCCGGCACTCCCGTTTTGGTGTACTGCCGGAAACTGGGAGCCGTGACGCGAACGTCGTAGGCGCCCGGGATGAGGTTGGCGAGAGTGAACCTGCCAGCCGAATCGGATGTGGTTTCGCGAGTTTCGCCGGTAGCGGGATTCACCGCTTTCACCTGAGCGTTCGGAACGAAAGCGCCGCTCGGATCCGTGATAGTGCCCACAATTGAGCCGTACAGAACCTGTGCTCCAACCCGCTGTGCCAGCGGAAGCGCGAGAAGAGAAAGCAGACAGAGCCATAATTTGCGAGTGAACATCTACTACCTCCCTAAGAATTTGCTGTAAACATCCGGAGGTTTATCACTCCCTCCGGGAATCTGTAAGACCAGATGCTAGTTGGATCGGCGCGACATCGTGGCGCCCGAAGCGTTGTCTGATGCGGGTGCGATCGGCTCGGGATCCGCCGATCCGTCCGCCCGCGGGTCCGATGCCGCGTAGTTCGTTCCGGTTCGAGAGTTGTGCAAAATCGCCTGGCCGCGGCCCATTTCCATGGTGTATGCGCGCCGGATCCGGATTTCGTGGCCTCTTTCCGACAGCTTTTGCAGCGTTTGCAGTGGAATGCGATCTTCGATTGACACGTCACACCCCGCCGAGCTCTTTTTCGTAAAACGCGGCGCTTCGAGCGCCTCTTGCACGTTCATGCCATAGTCGACGATGTTCGAAACGAACTGTGCGTGGGCGAGCGGTTGATTCGCCCCGCCCATAATTCCGAACCCGATATGTTCGTCGCCGCGCTCCATGAACGCTGGAATGATGGTGTGAAAGGGCCGTTTGCCGCCGGCCAAACGGTTCGGATGGTTCGGTTCGAGCGTGAATCCCCAGCCGCGATTGTGCAGCATGAATCCCATGCCCTCCACCGTGATGCCGGAGCCGAAGTTGTCAGCGATGCTCTGAATCCAACTGACCATGTTGCCGTCGCGATCGATCACGGTCAGATACGTGGTGTCGCTCTTGATCGGCGTTCCTGCTGGAACGTTGCAGTTAGCTTTGCCAGGGTCTATCGATGTCGCACGTTCCCGGGCGTACTCTTTTGAAAGCAGCCGCTTCACCGGCACGTCGCTGAAGTGCGGGTCGGCGTTGTAACGCTCGAGATCCGAATAGGCGAGCTTCATCGCTTCGATGCGCTTATGCATCTCGGTTGCATTGAACGGCGTGTCGCCGGCGGGCGGTTTCGTTTCCATGAGGTTCAGCATCTCGAGCGCCGCCATGCCCTGGCCGTTCGGAGGAAGTTCGTACACCCGCCAACCGCGGTATTCCGTCGAGATCGGAGTCACCCATTCCGAAGAGAAGCCGGCGAGGTCAGCGGCCGTCAGGGTACCGCCCAATTTGCCTGTTGTCCGCAATATCGCCTCAGCAATCTCCCCTTTGTAAAACGCGTCACGTCCCTTCTCTGCAATCAAGCGAAGCGCTTTGCGCATGTCCGGGTTCTTGAAAATTTGTCCTACGGCCGGAGGATGGCCGCCGGGCAGGAAGATGCGCGCGGACTCCGGGTTGGCTTTGAGCTTCGCGACAATCACGGGATCCGACCAGGCCTCCTGGATCACTTCGTGTACAGGGAATCCTTGTTCCGCATAAGCGATGGCAGGCTGAAAGAGATCCTTCCACGGCAGCTTTCCGAAGCGCTCGTGCATCTTCGCCCAACCATCCACCGCCCCCGGCACGACGATGCTGTGAATCCCGTGCGTGGGCATTTTCGTGATGCCGTTCCTGGCGACGAACTCGGGAGTCAGAGCCCGCGGCGCAGGGCCCGACGCATTCAAGCCAATGAGTTTGCCGCTGCGTGCTTCCCAGTGCAGCGCAAACAGGTCGCCGCCGATACCGTCCATATCCGGTTCCATCACGGCCAGCACCGCGTTTGCCGCGATCGCGGCGTCCACGGCAGATCCGCCCCGCACCAGCATCTGTACGGCGGCGGAGGATGCCAGCGACTGGCAAGTGGCGACAATGCCCTGCTGCGTAATGACCATCGACCGCCCATAGCTTCGGCCTTGGGCCGACACCGTTGTTGCCAGCGCGACGCCGATCAGGAAAACTCGGAATGCGACTCTCATTGCATGCTCTTCAAAATTCATGCCATCGACAGAATTCGGTCCAGCGCCTTCGACACCGCCATCAACTGGCCGGGGTCAGTGCGATCGTGGCTGATTTCCGGCGCCATCGTTCCCCGGTAACCCGTCTGCAAGAATGCCTGCATCACCGCTTTCCAATCCACGTCGCCGTCCAGAAGCCGGCTGGTATGTGCGTCTTCGGCCTGCGGCGTGGCTTTTCGGTCCTTCACGTGGACTCTCCGAATGCGGGAGCCCAGCGTCAGAATCCAATCCTGCGGGTAACCGAAGTACATGACGTTCCCGGTATCGAAATGGCACTGTAACCACGGGCTCTGGAACTGATCGACAAACGCGCGCATTTCGAGCGGGCTGACCAGAAACCGGTTCGAAACATTCTCGAGCGTCAGGATTACTTTGTGGTTCTCCGCCAGTGGCACAACAGTTTTCAACTCGGCCGTGAAACGTTTCCAGGTATCCTCATACCCGATCTCGAAATGTGCGCCGTTTCCCACACGGCCGGGTACCAGGAGCAGGGCACCGCAATCGAGACAGCTGGCGAATTCGAGAGCTTTCGAAATAGCATCACAACCGCGCTTGCGTACTGCGGGGTCCGGACTGTTCAACGGGTTGGACGCGAGCGGGGATACCCACAAACTGGCAACCGTGATACCTGCCTTATGTGCGGCCTCTCCGATTCGTTTTACTTCATCGAGCGGAACCTCGGGCGCCAGTTCCCCCGTCATTTGGAATTCGATGGCATCGAAACCTGCGTTCTTCGCTTCCAGGCATCGCTGCCCATACGGCATGCCCGAAGGGAAAATCCCGGCGCAGATGCCTTTGACAAACCCCGGGCTTTGTTCGCCCACGGCGTTTGCTACCAACCCGGTGGCAACGGTTGCGGCGGCAAACTGGCGGCGGTTCAAGCGAAGGGCTGTCTCTTCAAACATCGACGCCGAGTTCCTTCCATTCCATGACCTTCCCCCGGCACATCGCCTCCCGCCCCAGAATCGAGGTGGGCGTGGCTATCGCGCCCGCAGTGACGCCGGTTTCCGGAGTCGTGTGATTGAGGATGCAGTCGAAAAACTTGCCGATGTGAATGGCCTCGCGGTTCTCGCGCTTTCGTTCGGCCAGCAGCACTGGCTTCGTTCCGCTGCCTGACGGATACAACATTCCGGTCTCGAGCACGACCGCGCCTTCGCTTCCGAAAATGTAGGTCTGTTCGCCGCCGAAAGGCATCTCTCGGGGGTGAAACGCGATCTGCGTGAACGACATCTTCACGCCGTTCGGATAATCGAAATTGATTGCGTAACCGTCTGTGATCGTCCGTCCAGCGGGGTTGTCCGCCGATAAGAGGGCTCCGCCAAAACCCGCCGCCCGCGAAGGATGGCTCTTTGCCACCCAATTGCATTGGTCCAGATTATGGATCGCCTGCTCGACGATTACATCTCCGGATCGCTTCGCGTTGAAGATCCAATCGCCCGATGACCCGGTTGGGGAGAAATCGCTGGCAGCGTGCCGCTGCGCCTGAATGAAAACGATCTTGCCTGCGGCTCCCTGATGAATTTTCTCCACTAGCGCCCTGAGCCCGGCATCCGAATGGCGCTGCAGCCCCACCATGAACACCGTGTGCGCGCCGCGCACGGCTGCTAATACGTCGCGTACTGCTTCGGCGGTTGTCGCCAGCGGCTTCTCGCAATACACGTGTTTACCGGCGCGGAGAGCCGCTTTTGCCATCTCGGCGTGCAAGTCGCAAGGCGTTGCGATAAAGACGGCGTCGACATCCTTGCGCTCCAACAACCGCCGGTAGTCCTGTGTGGTCGCCGGATGGGAGACGGACGCGGCGGTCGCCGCGCGGTCGAGGCGGTCCGGTTTGATATCGCACAACGCGACTACCTGCGCGTGTGGTTCCGCGATGACGTTCTTCAAGAGGAGCGAGCCGCGGTTCCCGATGCCGATCATTCCGGTTCGGACCTGGCCGTCAGCGCGAGCTTTCGCTGCGAAAAAGGCCGGCGCTATCGCCGCGACGAAGGACCTACGGCTGTGCGTAGACATCTACTGAACCTCAAAAATGCCGATCCCCGTTTTGAGTATTAAAAGGCATCAATAGGCTTGAGTCAAGTGAAATTTTCGGGTATTGTCAGTGGAAGTTCGAAAACTCCGAACATTTGCGGGCTGCACCGCGTTTGTGAATGGGAAAGAACTCCAAGCAAGGCGATACTGCGCACGCGGTCACAATGCGGGACGTTGCCAGAAAGAGCGGCTTCTCGCCTACGACGGTTTCCATTACGTTAAACGATGCGCCGCTCGCACGACATCTCCCCGCAGAGACCAAGGCGCGGATCAAGCAGGCGGCGCGGGATCTCGGCTATCGCCCCAACCCGTTCGCACGTTCGCTGATCAGCAGGCGCAGCCACACCGTCGGCGTGATGGTGTTCGATGTCACGGACCCTTACTGCACGATGATTTTGCGCGGGATCGAGCAGAAGCTGTTCGAGTCATCGTACGTATCCGTTCTCACCGACGCCCGCAACGAATCCCCCCGATTCGAACGCTACCTCGAGATGCTGCTCGACCGGCGAGTCGAGGGCCTGATCGTCATCGCGAACTGGTCGTTTCTCGATATCGATCTGCTGAACGATTTGGTGAATCACCCCATTCCGGCGGTTGTCATCGGAAGCAGCCTGGAACGGTCGAGGGTCAGTTCGGTAGACATCAGCAACATGCAAGGTGCGTATTCGGCGCTCGAATACTTGTACGAGCTCGGACACCGTAAAATCGCGTTCATACGGGGCCCTCAGCCGCTATCCGATACCAGTCCGAGGTGGAAAGGGATCGTGTCGTTCGCCGAAACTGCCCACCTGGAAATCGACACCGAACTCGTGATGGACCTGGACGAGTGCAATCTCCCGTACTCGAGTTTCGACGGTGGCTATCGTCTCGCCAGGGCTCTGCTGTGCGGCGGCAGAAGGTTCACAGCAGTGATGGGGTTCGATGATCTGAGCGCGCTCGGCGCGATGCGGGCGCTGGATGAGGCAGGCATCCGGATTCCCGAACAATGTTCCGTGATGGGCTTTGACGATATCCCGACCGCTTCCGTCGCCACTCCCGCATTGACCACGATGCGGCAACCAATGGAGTCGATGGGCTCCACGGGCGCCTCTATTTTGCTGGACCAGATCGCGGCATACCGGGAGCGCCGTGTGGTCGAGCCGGTTCGTCAAATCCTGAATCTCGAGTTGGTGGTGCGAAACTCGACTGCCGCTGCCGGCCTGGAGATGCGCTCGTTACAGGCTGGCTCTTGAAGGCGGCAGTCCGCGATAAGCGATCGGGCTTCGATAGTATAAGAGCCATGCGTAGAAGAGACTTTCTCCCCACCGTTGCCGCTGTCGCGGCCGCATCCAGAGCCGCTGCTGCCGAGACGGTTCAGCGTAAGGGCCGGATTCAACAATGCGTCACGCGAGGGGTGTTCGCGCGGGGCATGGAACTCGAAGACATGGCGCGTGAGGCCGCCCAGTTCGGCTGCAAAGGATTCGACCTCATCGGCCCCAAGGACTGGCCGATTCTGAAGAAGCACGGACTCATTGCCACGATGTACCCGGTGCAGGGCGGCGGCACCATCCCCGAGGGTTTCAACCGCAAGGAAAATCACGAGTCCATGGTCAAGGCCATCCACGCCGCCATCGACGAGGCCGCGGCCAACGGTGTTCCGAATATCATCTGCTTTTCAGGAAACCGCCGTGGAATGAGCGACGGGGAAGGCATGGACAACTGTGTCATCGCGCTGAACCAGCTAAAGGCCCACGCTGAAGAAAAAAGCGTGAACGTCTGTATGGAACTGCTGAACAGCAAGGTCAATCACAAGGACTATATGTGCGACCATGCAGCGTGGGGCGTCGAAATGTGTAAACGGGTGAACTCGCCCCGCATCAAACTGCTGTACGACATCTATCACATGCAGATAATGGATGGCGATATCGTCCGTACGATTCGCGACAACATACAGTGGTTTGGCCATTTCCATACGGGAGGCAATCCGGGGCGGCACGATATCGACGACACGCAGGAACTGAATTACCGCTTTGTCGCGCAGTCGATCCTCGAAACGGGTTACAAAGGCTATGTCGCTCATGAATATTCGCCGGCACCCGGCCGCGATTGGAAAAAGTCACTCGAAACCGCGATGCAGATTTTCGACGTTTAGCTGATATTCGGGGCATGCGGCCATCAGACTGGTTTCGAAGCGGCGGACGGCTCGACCAACAGACCAGCCACCATACGGCGCACCCCTGGTATCGAGTTCTCTGGCTGACGGGCGTCGATTATTTTTCCACCCTCGGCTATCAGCCGGGTATCGCCCTACTCGCTGCCGGTGCTCTATCTCCGCTGGCGACGACGATTCTCATTGCAGTGACGCTCGGCTGCGCACTGCCGGTCTACGCCCAGGTTGCGCGCCGGTCCTATGTCGGGCAGGGCTCGATCGCCATGCTGGAAAGTCTGATTTCCGGCTGGTACGGCAGAATCTTCGTACTCATTCTGCTCGGGTTCGCGGCAACGGATTTCGTTATCACGATGACGTTGTCGGCTGCCGACGCCACACAGCATGTTATCGAAAATCCGCTGCTCCACCACCTGTTCGGCGAGAGCGCACGCCTCGGGCTGACACTCGCGCTACTCGCGCTACTCGCGTTGGTGTTTTTGAAGGGATTCGCCGAAGCGATCGGACTTGCCACCGCCGTATGTATTCCTTACCTCGCCCTAAACTTGATCGTGCTGGTTCGAGGAGTGGTAGAGGTGATGTATCATCCGCATGCCTTTCCGCAATGGCGTGACGCGATCCATGCACGGGGCGATTGGACGGCCATACTCATCGCGTCGGGCCTCATCTTTCCACGCCTTGCGCTCGGATTGAGCGGGTTTGAGACCGGCGTTTCGGTGATGCCTCTGATCCAGGGCCGCGAAGGCGACGCCGATCCTCCGGAAGGCCGTATTGCAAATACGCGCAAGCTTCTGGGGGCAGCGGCGCTCATCATGAGCGTGTTCCTCATCCTGTCGAGTTTCGTCACTACGCTGCTGATACCCCCTAGCGCATATCGCGAGGGCGGCCCAGCATCGGGGCGCGCCATCGCCTATCTCGCGCATCAACTGCTCGGCAACACGTTCGGAACCATTTACGACCTTTCGACGATCCTCATCCTATGGTTTGCAGGCGCATCTGCGATGGCAGGTCTTCTGCACCTGATCCCCCGATATCTGCCGCGGCTTGGCTTGGCTCCGGAGTGGACCGCGTATTCGAGACCGCTGGTCCTGGTTCTGTTCGCCGCCGATGTGGCGGTGACCTTGGCATTTCACGCCGATGTAGAAGCTCAAGGCGGCGCCTATGCCACGGGCGTTCTGGTTCTGATGCTTTCGGCAGCCGTTGCCTCCACGCTCTCGCTGAGGGTGGAACGGCGAATCGTGATGATGCTGTACGCGTCACTGGTTGCGCTGATTTTCGCGTACACATTGACCGACAATGTCATCGAACGCCCGGACGGCATCATCATCGCGAGCATGTTCATCTTCATCATTCTCGCTGTCAGCGCGTTCAGCCGTTACCGCCGCGCGACAGAGTTGCGGGTTTCGGGAATGGTTTTTGCGAACGCCGAGTCGGAGGTGATGTTCGAGAGATTAAAGAACAAACTCGTACACCTGGTTCCGATTCGCGGCGATTCCTACCGGTTCCGTGAGCGCAAGGCGCGCGAAATTCATGAACACTACAACGTGCGCGGCCCCCTGGCTTTCGTGCAGGTACGGCTGCTCGACAACCGCAGTGAGTTTTTCTCGCCGATATCCGTCGAAGTGCAACGCGAGGGCGAGAACTACGTGATACATGTTACTCAGGCGGTCGCGATTGCTAATACTATCGCCTATATGAGCGAATTGCTGGACCCCATCAGCATCTTACTCGGCCTTAGCCGCAAGAACCTGATGACACAGTCCCTCCGCTTCCTGCTGCTGGGCGAGGGCGAGACAGGACTGATGGTCTATACAATCCTAGTTCGCTACTGGGAATGGACGCCCGAAGATGACGTTCGCCCGATTATCTACTTGATGAGCGACTAAGCTGTTGCCGGGCAGTGAGCGTGCGCGGCGATCCTCGTCAGCGTATCTGCTCCACGTTGGGCGGCGGCGTGACATCACAGACGTCGTCGCGATGGCAGTGCGGCCCGTCACACGTCCACTGCAAGCAGATGTAGCAGAGCGTCAGGTCCTTCTTGGCTTCGGTGCTGTCGGTTTCGCAGAGTGTTTCCACGCCTTTGACGAAAGACAGTTCTTGTTCGTTCTGCGGGCTATTCGTTTCCATAGGTTCCATCCTTTCCCGCGATAAAGTCCGAACCGGCGTCCGAACAGAAACATTTTACTTCAGAGTTTCAGACCTGTACAGATAAAACTGAGTACCGACCTCCCCTGGTGAGCGTGCGAGCGAGGGCGGCCCCTAAAACAAATACTTCAGTCCGAACTGGATCAGGCGCGGCGCTACGGAAGTCTGGGTGACGACGCCGAAGTTCGCCGTACCCAGCGTGGTTCCCGGATTTGAGAATTGCGGATGATTCAAGGCGTTGTAGAATTCCACTCGAAAAGCGAGTTCTGCCTCCTCCTTGAGTCCGCCCACCCGGGCGCGCCGCCCCAGTGAAACGTCGGTGTTGAACTGCCCGGGTCCATTGAGAATGCTGATGCCGGCGTTGCCGTAGCCCGTCGAGCCATCCGAGCCCAGGACGATGGGAGAGCAGATTCCGGAATCGTCGATCCAGCGAAACAGCCGGGAACGCAGGCTCCCGGTTGTCGCAAGTTGCGAGGCAGTCGCCCCCCGGCACAACGTTATGGTCGATGTTCCGGCTCGCCCGTATACGGAGCCGCCGGTGGGGTCTGTCAACGTCATGGGAAGTCCGCTTTGCACGATAACGATTCCTGCCGCGGACCACCCCCCGAATAGCGCACGATTGAACCGCGAAGCGCCTCGTGGGAATGGGATCTCGTAGGAGAAATTCGATATGAGCCGGTGCTCGCGGTCGAAACTCGCGCGCGCACGCGACGCGGAGGGATTGTTCTGGTCGTTGTAGACGGTATTGTCGTTCTCGGCGCGCGAAAGCGTATATGCCGCCTGAAACGAGAGGCCGTGTGAGGTCTGCTTTCGCAGGGTTATTTGGACGCTCCGGTACCACGATGAACCTGTGAACTCGCTGACCTGCAGCGCCGTTGGCGTTTCTCCCATGATCGGCACACGCAGTTTCGCATTTAGCGAAGTATTCGTAGTAATGCAGTGGGCGGCAACACCGTCGTATCCGCAATTCACGGGTGCATCGGCAGTGGCGAGCAGCGGCTGGTTCAGCCCTCGGGACCGCAACAGTTCCGTGCCGTACGAGCCGACATATCCCAGGTCTAACGACAAATTGGCAGGTAGCCTGATCTTCGCTGTCACATTCCATTGCTGGAGTTTCGGGATCCGGTACTCGGGTCCCGCGATCCGGTCGGAGAGCTGGGATGTGGGAGTTCGCGCGATGAAACCGAGCGTGGTGGTCGGAAAAGGTTTCTCCAGCGTGGATGCGCCGTTACTCGCGTCCGTGTTCGTGAAGCCCTGTGCGAAGGGTGGCGACGTGAACAGCGGGGCGGAGGAAGCATTCGCGCTGAACGCCGGCGCCTGATAAAACCAGCCATATCCGCCGCCCAACACCACGCGTCCATTCGTTCCGAACGGTTGCCAGGCGAAACCGGCCCGCGGGGCAAACTTGTCAAGCGGCGAGCCATTCTCATAGAAACTCTTCGACTGCCGAACCACCACACCATCCGGCGGAGGCCCGAAAGCTATCCCTGTATACGGGTTCACCAGATTCGCATCGTAATTGGCGGCCACGGTGTTTCCAGCGTACGTGCCGGTTGCAGGCGGGATCGGCACAGCGGAAAATAAAGAGGGCCAGGCGTTCCCGATTGTGCCTGCAGTATCGAGCGAGGGACCGATGTATTCCCAGCGCAAGCCAAGGTTCACCGTGAACGCCGGCGAGATCTTTATGTCGTCCTGCACAAAGAGCGCTCCGTAATAGCGCCGGTAGCGGTATTCGACGTCTCCGTTGGGTCCTACGCCTTCGTTTGCCTGAACGACCTGAATGTTACTGCGACCCCCAGGGCTGAGGTTTTCGGCGGCGCTCAACCCGAGCAGGAAATCCGAAAAACTTTGGAACGTCACTTTTCCGCGAGCCCCGCCCGTATCCGCGCGGCCATTGTATTGGTTGAGGAAGTATCCGCCGGTTCGAATACGCTGCTTCCCGTGAATCCACGACACATTGTCGGACAATGAGTACGTGACCGTCTCGAAATGATTGTCATTGGGATTGGTGCCGAACAGCCGAAACGTGCCCAGCGGACCGAGAACCGTCATTTCCGGGGGCTGCGGTAACAAGGGATCCACGTTCGTCATTCCGATAGAGGCGGCGGTCGGGGTATCGACGCCGACTGCGTCCGTGTGGTTCTTCGTATACGTAATGCTCGCTTCGTTGACCGTATTGGCACTCAGCGTCGACGTCAGTTTCAAACTGGTGGCGATGTCATTTGCCTGCAGCGCTTGCGATGCACCCCAACCGGGCACCACCGCGGCCCCGGGATAACCACCCGGCGACCCGAACGTTCTGAGTTGGTCGACGGTCGCCGTGAAAACGCGTGCCGACAACGTGTTGCCTGGCGACACGAAGTAGTCGGCGTTTGCGAGATAGTGGTTTTCGTTGTACCGGGATGGGAGGCTGTAGGAGGAGAATCCGAGCCCGGCGTTCGCGCCCGTGGTCAGTATGGTCTGCGCGATCGGGATGAGATAGGAGCCGTCCGCCGCTTTCATTTGCAGCAACCGGAGAGCGATAGGATTGATCGGCGCCGTACTGTCGGTCAACCGGTTGTTGCAGTCCAGTTGCTTGCCACCCGCGAACGTAAGATATCGCGAATCCGGCTGTCCTGCTCTCGGCCCGCTCGAAAGCATGTGATTCGCCGGGCAGAACTGCGCCGCGATGGTCGCGGCGGATCGATCTTCGCCGAGCGGGGGCAGAATCGGATTCGACACGGATGTCGCGTCCAACCCGTTCACCTGCCGCGTACCTTGATAGGAGCCGAACAAAAACAGGCGCTTCCTGCGAAGCGGACCGCCAAGCGTCGCACCGAACTGGTTCTGTTTCAGGTTCGGCTTCGCCTGACCTGTCGAGTTGCGGAAAAATGCGTTCGCGTTGAAAATATCGTTTCGCAGGAACTCCCACAGATCTCCGTGGATATCGTTGTCGCCGCGTTTCGTGACAAGGTTCGTGTTCGGCACCATCGCGCCAAACATCGCGTCGTACTGAGAGGTTTGAATCTTGAACTCTGAAATTGTGTCGGGATTTGGCACGGTGGTCGGCGCGTAAGCCCCGTCGATGGTGTACGCTCCCGCCGTAGTGTTGCCATTCACATTGACACTCTGCGTGCCGCGGCCCAGCGTTCCGGCATTGTTCACGTCCGCCGCCGAACCCGACGACATGGATAGAACCTGTGTGAAATTTCGAGTGTTCAGTGGAACGGCAGTGATCGTCTTTTGATCGACCAGCGTGCCCGTCGACGGAGCCCCGCCGCCCAAGCGGCAGTTGCATTCCACGATCTCGGCGGACTCGCCGTTTTCGAGCATCGCATCGACGAGCGGGACCTCCGATACGTTCACCACCACCTGCGGCATGCGAGCGGTTTTGAACCCGGCGGCTGAGAATTTCAACGCGTAGGTGCCGGGGGGAAGCAGCGAGAACCGGAACACGCCCTCCGTTCCAGAGGTGACCTCCTGAATCTGTCCGCTCGAGGTGTCCACAAGTTGGATGGTGGCATCGGGCAGCACTGCGCCAGAAACGTCTTTGATAGTGCCTTCAATCGCTCCGGTGCTTGCCGATTGGGCCCACGATACGCTTTGCGTGCAAAACAGCACGAGCAGAATCAGCCGCAGACAGTAATCTCTCACGTTCCTCCAGCACCGTTGGTGCCGATTTTGTCTTGAAATCGCGATCTTATCACGAAGGTGCTGTTGAACACCGTTCTGGCGCAGTTGTGCTGCCGGTAATCCAGCGTGGTAGGTGGAAAATGGCGAGCGCAGCGCCGGGAAGTATGTTTCACCGGCGCGCTATGAGCGGTTGCGCCTGACAAGTTAAGCGGGGCGACTCACCCGATCTCGTCGCTCAGTGTGACGACCCCGTGGCTCCATCAACCGTGACCTTCTGTCCCGTCGTGATGCGCCGAGTGGCATCCGCAACGCCAACTACTGCCGGGATGCCATACTCCCGGGCGACGACAGCGCCGTGTGAATTCGCGCCACCCATCTCCATCACCAGGCCGCCTGCCGTAAGGAATAATGGAGTCCAGCCGGGATCGGTCGAGGGCGCCACCAGGATTTCGCCGGGTTCTAGTCTTGCGCCGACCGGGTCGAGGATGACTCGCGCAATGCCCGTTATCTTGCCCGCCGACGCGGGGCAGCCGGCCAAACCGTTCCCGGCGGGCGCGGCAGTGCGGGCTTCCGGCTGAGTTCCATCGGAGAGAAGCACGTGCGGCACTGGACGGGAAGGATTTCCGAAACATCGTTGCGCGGCGCCGCGAATCATACGAAACCGAGTTGCGCCGGCGCCGGGTCCCCAACGTCATGGATTTCGCGGCCGTTGCGCCTTTGGCAAACAGAACCGGCGGTGCGGACTCGCGATTCTCCAAGCGAAGATAATTTGCGATCACTCCGAGAATATGAGTGGGATCGTCGGCCCAGCGCGGCATGCCCAGGTCGATCTCAGCGATGGCACGATGGCCTTATCGCGCCAGGAAGGTGATTCCGCGTGACGACTGTGAGACCGTGAAGAATAGCCGTTGCCGCTATGAGACCGTCCTTTACGGGCATCGCCGTCCCTCCCATCGCAAATGCGCCAACAGTTCCTCCCATTTCAGCCCTGTTTCGAGGTCCTAAATGAGACAGAGGAGACGTCCGGCGCCGGCATCGAACCGCCGTTCCAGCGAAGTTCGTTTCCTTCGGCTCGGGAGAATCAGGAATCCGAATCGCAATTCGCCGAGGATAACAGGATCCACAGCGATGTCCGGTTCATGTGCGCGTAGCCAGGCAAGCGCTCGCTGATCAGGGCGTAGGTTTCGTGAGCTCGCCAAGGACATTGGCATCGACCAGGTACTTCACACAGAATCCGTTGATTCAGATTCGACTGGCACGAAGAAGTCCTTGTGGGACACCGAGGAGCCAATCGATAGCCCCTTCGTTCGGCGGAACCGCGCGCCGCATTACCGTCTTCACACGTTAATAACGTCTCTACGGTACTCCGGGTAAGCGGTAGTCCGCCATTACGGTGCCATCCTCTCCCGGCGGCTGACTCCAACGCCGCGGATCGTCCCCGGCACCGGCCGTTCGGTTCAGGTCCGAAGAATCGGCGAGACGATCTTACCCGCGACATCGGTGAGCCGGAAATGCCGGCCTTTGAACTTGAAGGTCAGCTTCGTGTGGTCGATGCCGAGGCAGCGCAGGATCGTCGCCTGTAGGTCGTGAACGTGAACGGGATCCTCGACGATGTTGTAGCAGTAATCGTCGGTGGCGCCGAGCGTGATGCCGGGCTTGATGCCTCCGCCCGCCATCCACACCGTGAAGCAACGCGGATGATGGTCCCGGCCGTAGTCGTCCGCCGTCAACCGCCCCTGGCAATACACCGTACGGCCAAATTCGCCTCCCCAGATCACGAGCGTGTCGTTCAGCATCCCACGCTGTTTCAGATCATGAATCAGGGCCGCCGCGGGTTGATCTGTCTGTTTGCAGACTTTGGGCAGATTCTTCGGAAGATCCCCGTGGTGGTCCCAATCGCGGTGGTAAAGCTGGATGAACCGAACGCCGCGTTCAGCGAGACGCCGGGCGAGCAGGCAGTTGTAGGCGAACGTGCCGGGTTTGCGGGCATCGGGGCCGTACGATTCGACAATCGCGGCGGGTTCCTTGGACAGGTCCGTCAGTTCCGGCACCGAACTTTGCATTCGGAACGCCATCTCGTATTGCGCGATGCGTGTCGATATTTCCGGATCGTTGTACTCGGCGAACGAGGATTCGTTCAGCTCTTTGAGGCTATCGAGATACTCGCGGCGTACTTCGCGCGGCATTCCCTCGGGATTCGAAAGATACAAGACGGGATCGCCGACCGAGCGAAACTTGACGCCCTGATACCGGCTCGGCAGAAATCCGCTGCCCCAAAGACGATCGTACAGAGGTTGTCCGCCGCCGCCCGAACCCGGCGAGATCATCACCACGAACGCCGGCAGATCTTCCGATTCCGAACCGAGACCGTAAACGATCCACGAGCCCATGCTCGGACGTCCGGCGATCTGCGCGCCTGTTTGCAGAAACGTCACCGCAGGATCGTGATTGATGGCGTCCGTGTTCATCGATTTGATGAAGGTCAAATCGTCGGCGACGGCCGCGGTGTGCGGCAGGAGTTCGCTGATCCACGCTCCGGATGAACCTTGGCGCGCGAACTTGTACTTCGAAGGCACCACGGGGAAGCTGGACTGCGTCGCCGACATTTGCGTAAGGCGTTGGCCCATTCGAACGGATGCCGGCAGGTCCTGCCCCTGAAATTCCACGAGGCGCGGTTTGTAATCGAACAGTTCCATCTGCGATGGGCCGCCGGATTGGAAGAGGTAGATGATGCGGCGGGCGGTGGGCGGAAAATGCGGGAGTCCGGGAAGTGCGGCCGCTTCGGCGTCGCCTGCAAACAGCGACCCGAGTGCGGCGATGCCGAGCCCAGTCGCGGCGCTTCCGAAAAAATGACGGCGTGTGATATCCATCAGCTACTCCTTCGTGATGGCCTCATCCATGTTCATTACGAGACTTGCGACAGCGGTGTAGGCGGCAAGTTCGGATACCGGACCGTGAGGATCGCGCACGGAATCTCCGTGCTTCAGCAGTTTCTCGGCGGCAGCTCCATCGCCCGTGTAGTACTTTTCGAATTTCGCAAGAGCTTTTCGCAACACACCCAGTTCACCGGCACGGGCCGGGCGAGCCAAGACGACCCGAACGGCATAATCGATGCGGCGATCCTCAGGCTGTTGCAGCATGCGTTCTGCAAGTTTGCGCGAAGCTTCCAGGTAGATCGTGTCGTTCATCAGGTTCAACGCCTGAAGCGGTGTATTCGTGCGCGTCTCGCGCACTACGCACGTCTCGCGGCTGGGAGAATCGAAGATCACCATCGAAGGCGGCGCGATCGTCCGACGCCAGTAGGTATAGAGGCTTCTCCGATACAGGCCCGCCCCTTTGTCCGGCTGGTAATCCTTGCCGCCCTGCAACTCCTCCCACAACCCCGGCGGCTGATAGGGCTTTACAGACGGTCCGCCGACCTGTTCAACCAGCAACCCGGACCACGAGAGCGCCTCGTCGCGGATCATCTCCGGCGGCAAACGAAAACGCGGACCGCGCGCCAGCAACCGGTTCTCGGGGTCCTTCTCCATCAGTTCGGGCGTCGTTTTCGACGATTGCCGGTACGCCTCCGACATCACCATCGTCTTGACAATATGCTTGACGTCCCATCCGCTGTCCATGAACTCCACGGCCAGCCAGTCCAGCAATTCCGCGTTCGTGGGCCATTCACCCTGCGAGCCGAAATCCTCAACCGTTTTCACGATGCCCGTCCCGAACAGCATCTGCCAGAATCGGTTGACGGTGACGCGCGCGGTGAGAGGGTTCTCCCGATCGACCAGCCATCGCGCGAGACCGAGGCGGTTGGCCGGCCACCCATCGCGAAATGGAGGGAGCGCCGCGGGCGTGCGGGCATACACCTGTTCGCCATGCGCATCGTAAGCTCCGCGTTTCAAGACGAAGGCGTCCCGCGGGGTGGGACTGTCCACCATCACCATCACGGTCGGCACCGTCTCGACGAATGCCTTACGTTGTTTGTCGGTATCGGCGATTTGCGTCCCCAGTTCTCGAACCTGGGCCGGTGCGTACTTGTCGAGAAAGGCGAGGCGTAGTTTGTCCCGTTGTCCTTGGGTTCGTTCAACCGCCGGGACCGCGGCGATTTCGCTAAGCGATTCACCGACCGGAACGGCGTGTGCCTCTTCGGGCGTCAGCGCGCGCGTATAAACGCGAACGTCGCGAATGGAACCATTGAACCGCAGTCCCCCGCCCGCTCCGATCCGGAACGGCTCGCGCGAATCGATGGGCCAGATGCACTGATCGAACAGGATGTTCAGTTTCTTTTCCTGCCCGTCGACATAAATGTGGACGCCCGCGGCCTTCATGCTTCCGTCATAGGTCACCAGCACGTGCTGCCACTCGTGAAGCCGGATGCGATCGGCCGTCTCTACGCGCATTCCAAGATCGGTCCACCGAAAGATTACGTGCAGACGGACCCTTCCGTCGAGAACATACAGACCGTGGCCCTGGCCCTCGAAGTAATCGTCCGAGCGGGAGAGGATGGCGCCTTTGTCACTATCGGGTTTGATCCACGCGGCGAATGTGAACGGGTCGCGATAGTTGAAATGGGCGATATCCTTGCCGGCGGTGACAAACTGCTTACCGTCGAAATCGGAGGCATCCTTGTGCTGGTACTGGAGCCCCGCCGTCACATCCCAATCGAGCTTCTGCTTGCGGAGGCTCTTTTCCCACTTGTGTTCCGCCTTCTCCGACTTCGCTTCGAGCTTCGACAGTTGTTGATGCAGCGCGGCCAGGGTCCGGTCAAATTCGTCAATCCGCTTTTGCTGGTCCGGAAGCGGAGCTTTGATGTACGGCTCTTCGTTTCCGAAGTTGTACACGAATCCCTTCTCCGGAACGTTGTTGAAGAACGCGAAGAGCTGGTAATACTCTTTCTGAGTGATCGGATCGTACTTGTGATCGTGGCATCGCGCGCAACCGACCGTCAGGCCCATCCACACGGTGGATGTGGTCTCCACACGATCGGCCACGTAGTCAACGCGGAACTCCTCATCCACGATTCCGCCCTCCGCGCTGGTGCGGTGGTTGCGGTTGAACGCGGTAGCGATACGTTGTGAAAGCGTGGGATGCGGCAGCAGGTCGCCGGCGAGTTGCTCGATCGTGAACTCGTTGAACGGCATGTTCCTGTTGAAGGCATCGATCACCCAATCGCGCCATCGCCACATATCGCGCGGCCCATCGCTCTGATATCCGTTTGTGTCGGCGTAGCGCGCGGCCTCGAGCCAGCGGATCGCCATCCGCTCGCCGTAGCGCGGAGAGGCGAGAAGGCGATCCACAACCCTCTCGTATGCGTTCGGCGCGGTGTCGTGAAGATAGGAGTCCAGTTCGGCGGGCGTAGGCGGCAGGCCGGTAAGGTCGAGTGTCACGCGTCGGAGCATGGTTGCGCGATCGGCTTCCGGCGACGGGTGCAGCCCTTCCCGCGCCAAATTCGCAAATATGAAGCGATCGATGGGGGTCTGTGCCCATCGCTGGTCGGGCACCTCAGGAAGAGGCGCGCGCTTTGGCGGGATCAGCGACCAGAATGGCTCGTACTCGGCGCCTTCTTCAATCCAGCGTTTGATGATGTCGATTTCGCGTTGCGGTAGCGCGTCGCGGCCCAGATAGGCGGGCGGCATCCGCAGTCCCTTATTCGTTGACGTGATGCGGCGATAAACTTCGCTCAGTTCAGGATGTACGGGCACGATTCCCGTATGCTTCGACTTCTGCTCGGCTTTGGCGCTGCTTTCGACATCCAGACGCAGTTCGCTTTTTCGGGCGGCGCGGTCCGGCCCGTGACACGCAAAGCAGCGGTCAGACAGGATCGGACGGACATCGCGATTGAACTCGAGTTTAGCTGCGAAGCCGGTGCCGAACGGTATGAGTAACAGTAATAAGCTTGCGCGCATTCCCAGATCGTTCAGTGCTTGTTAGTATACGGCACTCAGCTTACCTCCGAGGTCTCGAATTGCGCGGGAGTGCCTGTGACCGATCTAAAATTGGGCAAGAGGCAATGGCACCACAAACATCGCGCGCCGGCGAAATCGCTGACTACCTGGCGGCATCGCCCGGTCCGGTCACGCAAAAGAAGCTCGAGAAGGAACTGAAAGCGGACAAGGTCGTGCTGCAGGAGGCGGCCGCCTCTGGCGCGGTTCATGCGTGGCCGAAGTATCGTGGAGCCGCGCGGTACTGGCATCGCGATCCATCGGAGGTAGTGCGCCAGGCGATTACAACCGTGCTTGCGGGCAACGCGATGCCCAAAAGGGAATTGGTGACAGCGGCTTCGAGGCAAGCCTTCAATTTCCCGAAGAAAGCCGTCGAAGCGACGTTGTCGACGCTCGTCAAAAGCGGCACTATCCTCCCGGCAAAACCTGTAGGCCCAACCGCGTTTTATTACTTGCCGGACCATACAGAGGCACTGGCACGCGCGGCGCACGCCGCGGTGGACGAACGCCTGGCACGCTTGGGGATCGATTCCCCTGCGCCGCGCACGGTCGCCGCTCCGCCGCCCGCGACTCACGAATCGGAGGCCTCGCTGAGTGACCGCATCCTCGAAGCCTTGCGACGGCTGCAGCCGGCGCCCGCCGTCCCGGTGACGGTCCAGAGTATCCGCGCCGCGGTGCCGAATGCCGATAAGCTGAGTGTGGATCGTGCGATTCTCGCGCTCGCCGACCAGCAGAAAGTCTATTTGACAACCCATGATCATGGATGGGCGCTACCGGAAGCGCAACGTGAAGAACTGGTCTTCGATGGGGGACAAAAGCTCTACGTCGCCGTTACCCTCCGCTCCTGACCGCCGCCTTGCGGTCATCCCCAATCCGTTCAGTGATGCCGCGGTCGGGTCCGTATGGGAGGGGATTGCCATCGATGTTCCGCAGATCCATGCCGATGTTTCGGACAGCCTTCTGGGGACGATCGACGAACGTGCCCGGGGGCACCATCACCGCTGCGTCATGCTGTACGGCGATGCGGGCAGCGGGAAGACGCATGTCCTGCGGCGTCTCCGGCTTACCTTGGAACAGAATGCCCCGCGAGTCGCGCCCTTCTCGTGGGTGCGCATGCAGACCAGCCCATCGATGATGTGGCGTCACGTTCGGCGCAATCTCGCGGACGATCTCGCGCGTCGTCCGTTCCGGAACTCGACGCAACTCAGGCTGATACTCAGCGAGCGGAAGGATCGGCTCGAAACCGTTGGAGACCGCGACCTCGCAGTCGTTCTCGAACATCTCGCCGAAGGACGGTTTCAGCGGGACGCGCGGGCGTGGCTTGCGGGCAGCAGCCTTCCCGATGCGGCCCTCGAGGCGATGCGGCTCGGGGTGCCGGACGTGGAGGAGGAGGCTTTCGAAGACGAGAGCCGGCGCATCGTCTACGCTCTTGCCGCGTTCATCGCGCCGTCGCCTGTGGTGTTGTGCCTCGACCAACTCGAGGCTTTGCAGAGCCATCCTGGCGATCGCAACGGACTCTTTGCGATCGGAAAGCTCCTCGCCTCCTTGCATGACGATGTACCGAATGCAGTGGTGATCGGCTGTGTGCAGACGGGCTTGGTCGCCGACTTGGCGGCAACGCTCTCGAAAGCGGAGCAGGACCGCTATCAGGCCAAGGGTCTTCTCCCGCTGGATGCGGCGGGCGTTCGAGCGTTGGTACACGCACGGCTTGCCGCCAGCCCCGAAATCGCGGCGATTCGCCCGGCGGGGGCATCGGAGTATTGGCCCATTCGCCTCGACAGGCTCGACCCTCTGATCACATCGAGGGAAGGACTCAGCGCGCGGCGCGTCATCTTCGAATGCGAACAGATGTTTCGCGAAACGCAACTGCTTCCCGTCGATAACACCTCGCTCGAAGACCGCCTCTACGAGAAACTCCAGGAACGCGCCGCGGCGGCTGCCGCCGAGCTTTCCTCCGACACCTCGAGTCCGGTGATTAGCGATGCGCTGCCGCGTCTGCTGCACCTGACCGGTGCGCGCATCGTGCGGACCAACCTTCCCAAGTGGATCGATCACCTGTGCATTTCCGCCGACGGCCGGCGCACCGGAATTGTGCTGGCGAATGACCGGCCTCGGACGCTATGGCGAAAGCTGGACCGCATAGGGCGCGAGTGGAATCCCGAGGATTACGGACTGGTGATTCTCCGCGATGCGATGAACCCTCTCAAGCCCAGCGCGTCAGGTTCGCTCCACCGGCTCGAAGAATTGGAGCGGCGCGGTGCGCGCCTTTCAAATCCATCGCGCGAAGCGCTGGTCGCGCTCGACGCAGCGCGACGCCTGCTGGCGGATGTCGAGAGCGGAGATTTGACCTATCGCGGGGAGAAGGTTGTAATTAGCACGGTGGAGGAATGGGTCCGGCAGAATCTGTCGGAGCCTGTCGCCGACCTGCTGAATGTAGTCTCGGGCCCGGCCAACGGCCGCGAACTGGACCGGCTGCGGCTGGAACTCGCGTCCTATCTTTCAGATCAGAAATTGGCTCCGGTTTCCGAAGCCGCCTCGGCTTTGGGGTGGACGGAGCAACAAGTGGAGGACTGTGCGCATCAGAGTCCGGATCAATTTGGGCTCCTGGCCGGAATTGAACCGGTGGTTTTCGAAAAAATCCCGCCCGGGCGAGGAGCGTGAACCAGTGATGGCCGCCGCGGTCGATATCACGGTCTCACAGCTTCGCGATGCTCTGTGGGAGGTGTCGCCGGGATCGGCAGAGGCACGCAACGGCCCCGGCGCGCTCGCGGGTACGATTTTTCACGAGACCATCTCGGGACTCTTGCGCGGCGAGCGAAGCTGGCAGGCCCTGCTCGGCGAAGAGGAACTCAATAGCTCCGAGGCGTTGCGGCGACATGCCTACGAGTGGTTTGTCGGCCCGAGCCTCGCTCGTTACGAGGCGTCGCTCAAGGAGAGCGGACGCGAAACGTTGTGGTTATGGAAGGCGGTCATCGAAGCCTGCGATTGGCTTTCAGGCGTTCTGGTAGCCGCTCGCGACCGCGGTTGGATCGCATTCGACAGACAGGCGGGCCGTTGGTGCGATTCCGGATTGATCAGCTCCGAGGAAGCCCTGGAACGCGAGGTTCATCGCTCCGGTTGGTCCGCCCCTGTTCGCATCCACGGGATCGCCGACGCCGTAGTCCGCGATCCAAGTACCGGCCGCTGGTGCATTGTCGAGTTCAAGCTGGGCGAAGGCGGCGGCGCAATCGATATCTGCCAGGCGGTGCTGTACCACGTTCTGCTGGAGGATCAGCAGTCGAACGGCGACTTGGCGCTGGTGCGCTTCCGTCCGGACCGCGACGAGCGGCTGATCAGCGCGGCCCAGTTGAAGGAAGCGCGCGAACGTCTGATTGAACTCGCGGGAAAGGTCGCGGGAGTCACGGCATCGACGGTGAGCCCGCGACCGGCCTCGACCGGGCAGCATCGCGAACTGGGCGAGCAGATCCTGCGAGTGCTGGCGCGATTCAACACGCGCGCCGTTCTGACCGGAGAACCTGTCGTCGGACCTTCGTTTGTCCGGTTCATGCTGAAGCCCGGGCCGTCTGTCAGCGTGCGGAGAATCCTGAATGCCGCCGAAGATCTGGGGGTGCAACTCGGCATTCCGACTCCGTGGCTGGAGTTGGAGGACGGAGTCCTGGTGCTCGATGTTCCCCGGCAGGACGATCGCGAGGTTGTGCCATTTTCGCGGATCGCCGAGCGACTGCCCGCACCGGATCCTCTGCACGGCTCGGCCGAGATACCGATCGGCGTGGACCTCAATAACCGGGTACGTTTTGTGGATCTGTCGTCCGCCGAGAGTCCGCACGTGCTGGTGGCCGGCACCGCGGGCAGCGGGAAGAGCGAGTGGCTGCGCAGCGCAATTGCTTCGCTGATTCTGACTAACACTCCGGATACTCTGCGGCTTGTGTTGATCGATCCAAAACGCATGGCGTTCGGCGATCTTGCCGGATCGCCCTACCTGCTCGACCAGGATTCGCTGGTGTTTCCTCCGGACGGTTCCATGGGCGAGCGGCTCGAATTGTTGATCTCCGAGATGGAGTCGCGCTACCGGCAATTCCAGGCTGACCGCGTGGACGATTTGACCGCCTGGCGTTCCCGCACGGTGCAGCCGATGGCGCGCATCGTGTGCATCGTGGACGAATTCGCCGACGTGATGGCCGACTCGCGCGAGCGCCGCGAGATCGAAGATCGTGTGGTGCGGTTAGGTGCGAAGGCGCGTGCCGCCGGAATTCATCTGATCCTATCGACACAACACCCGGACGCAAAGACGGTCACCGGGCGTTTGCAGGCGAACCTCTCCGTCCGGGTCTGTCTGCGGACGGCGACGTGGCAACAGTCGATGGTCGCGTTGAAGCGGCGCGGAGCAGAACGGCTGCTCGGAAAGGGTGACCTGTTCTTCTCAAGCGGCGATCGCCTCTGGCGTTTGCAGGCGCCTTTTCTCAGCGAAGAGGAACGCCGCGAGATCTACGGTCGTGCGGTACCCGCGGGGCGGATTCGCAATCAGTCAGGCTGAAGAAAGAAAACGATTGGTCCATAAGCGCATGACTTAGCGGGCCTGAGAGCAGATGCCGATGAACGATACTGTACCGGCTGGCGTTTCCGCATAGCCGACGAGATCTTTCGATGCATTCACACCGGACACATAGGTTCTCATTGCGCCGGGATAGTCGATCGTTTGTACGGGAATCGTTAGCGTTTCGTTCTCGGGTTCGCTCGATAGTGCGACAAGATCTGCCACATAGTCGTAGATGAAACCGTGTACCTTGAGGTCTGGCGTCGTATAGCTGCCGACGATCCATCCGGCCGCCGTACTAAACTAATGCGCGCCGGTCTTGTTTCAGTGGACCCGGCGACCGTCAGTCGGATGTACTTGCCCCGAGGTGCGCACAGGAATCCTTGGTATTCGAAGGCCCGGTTCGGGGCTGGATACATACCGATGATCGTGCCGTCCCAACCGATTGACATGGGCAGCGCAGCGGTGTGGTCCAGCAGTGCTACACCGGTCATAACGCCACCGTTGCTGACAAAGCCGGTCGGGAAGTCTTCGTAATTGATGTTGTAGCCGACCAAGTCGCCCTTGTCGTTAACGTCGGAGACGAAGGTACTGGAATCGAGCGACAGATCCCGAAAACTGCCCCCGACATTTTCGGTGTAGAGGAAGCCGTCTGTTTTCGTGAGGCCGTGGAAGGAGATCGAGTACGAGCCGACAACGGTCCCGTGATTATTGATCCCCAATGATTCTGTCGAAGAAAACTGCTCAAACTGAATGGGGGCGCTGATACACTCCGTCCGCATTGCGTTCGAATGCGAACTCGTATCGGGCGTCGGCTGTGCCGACGATCGCGCCACGATCGTTGATCGCAGCGGCGCGTGTCTCCAATGCCCAAGGAACCGCGAATGGCTGCAGGTCACAATATTGAGCGGCCGATGGGACCGCGATTGCCAAGAGCGGCAGGACGGAAGCTGTGCGCATCGAAAATGGTCTCCCATCAGCGCGGACAACCCGGCCCCGGTGCTCACTTGGTAGCGTGCGCATGAGACCGGGGCACCGCGGGTTGAAAGGTCTCGGCCAGCGTCGTCCCTCAAAAAGGTCCGGCGTCTGTCAAGAATGAATCAGGACAGGGAACGAGCGGTGTTAGTCCAGAGTGAGCGTGTGCTCGTTGCGCATCGCGGACCAGTCGTGGTGCGTCCAGGTAAGCCGATAGGTTTGGGCGCCCACGTGATAGCCGATGCCGACGACTTTGGCCACATCACCCGGCCGCTTTACGTAGAAGATCGATACTCCGCCGGTTGCGCCGGCGCCATTTGATTCGTGATACAAAGAAGCGCCTTGAAAGGTATAACGTGTATTGCCGCCGCCGGTGGCCGTCGAACCGCTGGCGGAGTAGAGGTCGGAGACGCTGCTCTTCAGCTTGTTTTTGAGAATCTCGTTGTATTTGCGGGAGTCTTTTTGTTCCAACCAAGCCACCGCTTGGGTTTGAGTGAGCGGTGACATACTACCGCCGGTATCGCCAACAATGTGCATCCTTGCCCTCCGTCTTTCCGGCGCCTTTCGGGGGCCGGAATGATTGGAGTATACAACAACGTTCGAATCGAACGCTCTCGTTTTTTTTGACCTCTTGCCCGCCCGCAAAACACTCACATCGGCGATGACGGACAATATATTCAGTGGTGAAGATCCTAACTGCTCTCTTACTCGGTACTGCTCTCATGTCTCCTGCCGCCGAGCCGAATTTGATGCCCCTTCCCGCGAAATATTCAGTCGGCGAGGGACGCCTTCCGATCGACGGTAACTTCAAACTCGCTTTCAGCGGCTATTCGGAGCCGAGACTCGAACGCGCAGCGGCCCGGTTCGTGGCGCGCCTGTCCCGCGAAACCGGCATTCCGATCCCGGGCGGGCCGAATCCCGTCCTGCTCATCCAATGCCAGGCTGCGTCGAAACCCGTGCAGGAGCTCGGCGAGGACGAGAGTTACACTCTTGAAGTCGATTCGAAACAAGCGCGGCTCACGGCGTCGAACCCGCTCGGTGTTCTGCGCGGGATGGAGACCTTTCTTCAGCTCGTGCAACAAGACCGCCAGAGTTTTGCGGTCCCGGCCATCACCATTCAAGACACTCCTCGGTTTCCCTGGCGCGGATTGATGCTCGACGTGTCGCGCCACTGGATGGCAATTGACGTGGTGAAGCGGACGCTGGATGCAATGAGCGCCGTCAAGTTCAACGTGTTTCACTGGCACCTCTCGGACGATCAGGGCTTTCGCGTGGAGTCGAAGAAATATCCGAAACTGCAGCAAATGGGTTCTGACGGCAACTACTACACGCAGGCCGAGGTGCGCGACGTAATCGAGTACGCACGCGACCGTGGCATCCGTGTTGTACCGGAGTTCGATATGCCGGGTCATACTACGGCGTGGCTCGTCGGCTACCCGGAAGTCGGCACGAATCCCGGCCCTTACCAGATCGAGCGGCATTGGGGAATCATGGATGCCTGCCTGGATCCGACCAAAGAGGCTACGTATCAGTTTCTCGACGGCCTGATCGGCGAGATGGCAGATTTGTTCGACGACAAGTTCTTCCACATCGGCGGCGACGAGGTGAACGGGAAGGAGTGGCGCGCCAGCGAACACGTGCAGGCGTTCATGCGCGACCACAATTTGAAGAACACGCATGAACTCCAGCGCTACTTTACGCGCCGCATTCAGCCCCTGGTAACCAAACACGGCAAGCGCACCATGGGATGGGACGAAATCCTGGATCCCGACCTTCCGAAGGACATCGTCATCCAGTCGTGGCGTGGGCAGAAGGCTCTGGCCGAGGCCGCGCGGCAAGGCTATCAGGGATTGTTGTCGAACGGCTACTACCTGGACCTGATGCAGTCCACGGAGTTCCACTACTTGAACGACCCGATCATCGAGGCAGCGGCTTCGCTTACGCCCGAACAGCGCGCACGAATCCTCGGCGGCGAAGCGTGTATGTGGAGCGAGTTCGTCACCCCGGGCAATGTCGATACCCGGTTGTGGCCGCGCGCCGCAGCGGTTGCCGAGAGGCTGTGGTCCCCGCAATCCGTTCGCGACGTCGCCTCGATGTACCGCCGGCTCGACAGCACAGGAAGGTGGCTCGGATGGTTCGGAACCGAACAACGCCAAAACTACTCGATGATGCTGGGACGATTGGCGGGAAACGACCCGGTCGAGCCCTTGCGCATTCTGGCCGATATCGTTGAACCCGTGAAACTCTACACCCGAGGCGCCACACGCGAATACACGCAGTTCAGCCCGCTCAACCGCCTCGTCGACGCTGCCCATCCGGAGAGTGACGCGGGACGCGAATTCCGGAATGCCGTAGCGGCGAAAAACTGGACCGCCGTACGATCCATGCTGCAGGCGTGGCGCGATAACGACGAACTGGTGAAGCCGACCCTGCAACGTCACGCGCTGCTGCAGGAAATCCTTCCGCTCTCGACGAACCTCGCTGGTGTCGCCACGATCGGGCTGGATGCGCTCGACCGCATCGAGAAGGGCAACCCCGGCTCGGCGCAGTGGGCCACCCAACAGCGGGCGATACTCGAGAAGGCGACGAAGCCCGTCGCCGAGCTGCTGCTGATGGCGGTTCCCGGCGTCGAGTCGCTAGTCAATCTCGCATCGGGGAGCACCCGCTGAATGCCCGTGGTCGCCGCCATTCGGGACTTTGTCGGTCAACTGTATCAGACGTTGTCGCGTATCGACTCGCCGCATGATGGCGGATTCAAGCCACCGGAGCCGCACCTCGCGCAGGAAATCGAGAAGTTCACGCGCAGCATCGACATGCCCCACCAGGATGCGCGCAACTATCTCGAGATCCACATGGACAGAATCGTCAAGACGCTGTCGATCACGCCCAAACCGTTCCGTACACGACGCGTGTTGGAACTCGGAGCGTACATGCACATGACACCCGCGCTCCAGTGCGTGCTCGGTTATGAAGAGGTGCGGGGGGCCTACTTCGGGCTCCTCGGCAGAACTGACAAGAAATCCGTGACGGCGAACGGACAGACCGTTTTCGAATGCTTCGTCGACCTTTTCGATGCCGAAAAAGATCGCTACCCGTATGAGGATGCACGCTTCGATTGTGTGCTCGCCTGCGAGATTTTTGAGCACTTCCTGCACGATCCGATGCACATGCTCTTCGAGTGCCGCCGTGTGTTGGGCGAAGGTGGGGCGCTGGTGCTGACGACGCCGAACGTCGCAAGCTATACCGCTGTGGCACGCGTGCTCGAATCGAGCGGCAACCCGCAGCTCTATTCGAAATACGCGAACCCGAAGGGCGAGTTCGCGGACACGGAGATACCTCACGTCCGCGAATACACGCCGCAGGAAGTGGCGCAGGCGCTCAACTGCGCCGGTTTCGAAGTGGAGACGATGTTCACGGAAATCGCGCCCGGATACCACGCGAACATTTGGGTGGCGGATTTTCTCGAGAAACACAATTACTCGAAAGATCTTCGGGGCGAGCAGATGTACTGCGTCGCGAGGAAAGTCGAAGGCCGGGAATTGAACCGTTACCCCGGATTCCTTTACGACATGTGAACCACAGCGATGGACTCAGGCCCCTACGAGGACTACGCGCAGATCCATCACGTTCGTGCCGGTGGGCCCGCTCTTGATGAGGTCGTGGAGCGGTTCGAAAAAGTGATATGAGTCATTGCAAACCAGAGCGCGCTTGGCATCGAGTCCGCGCCGGGCCGCGCGATCCAGCGTACTCGAGTCGGCGATCGCACCGGCGGCATCGGTAGGTCCGTCGGTGCCGTCCGTGCCTCCGCTAAGCACGACAACTCGCGGCAGGTGCGAGATGGCGAACGCCGCGGCAAGAGCGAATTCCTGATTCCGCCCGCCGAGTCCGTTCCCTCGCAGCGTCACGATAGTTTCTCCGCCCGAAAGGACGCAGGCCGGAGGGCGCACAGGGCGGCGGCTTTCGACAATTTCGCGCGCAATCGCCGCGTGAACGCCCGCAACATCGCGAGTCTCGCCTTCGATCACCGTCGATAACACCATCGTCCGATAACCGAGTTCGCGAGCCTTCTTCTCGGCCGCATCCACCGCGAGACGATTGCTGCCCACGACGACGTTCTGCGCGTTGTCGACGCGCTTAGGAGTCTCCTCGATTTCGCCGCGCGCGCCAGCTTCGAGCCGTTCTCGAACCGAAGTGGGCACGTTCGCGCGAATAGCATATCGATCCAGAACTTCGAGAGCGCCGGCGAAAGTCGTTTCGTCCGGCGCCGTCGGCCCTGAGCCGATGACGCTGAGATCGTCTCCAATCACATCGGACAATAGCAGCGCGACGACCGTCGCTGGTTGCGCCAGTCGCGCTAGTTGGCCACCCTTGATTCCGGAGAGGTGTTTGCGGATGCAGTTGATCTCGTGAATCGTCGCGCCGCAGGCGAGTAGATGACGCGTGGTCTCCTGCTTGTCGGCGAGCGTGATGCCGGCTGCAGGAAGCGGTAGCAGGGCAGAACCGCCGCCCGAAATCAGACAGAGAACAAGATCGTCCTTCCGTGCTCCGGACGCGATCTCCGCGATTCGCCGCGCGCCCTCGACACCTCTATTGTCGGGAATCGGATGGCTGCACTCGTTCAACTCTATGCGGCGGAGCTTTGCGGTATGCCCGTCCTTCACGTTAATCAGACCGCCGCTGATGCGCGAACCCAGCGCCTTTTCGATGGCGACAGCCATGGTGGCGCTCGCCTTGCCCGCGCCCACGACGAGAACCCGGCGAAAACGATCGAGTCGATATTTTCGCCCGCCAACCGCGAGAACATCGCCCGATACGGTTAAATGGTTGGCAACGGCGCGCACCGGATCGGCGGCGGCCAGACCCGCGCGAAAAATAGCCAGAGCGTGCTGTCGTAGGGCCCGCATTCAGAAAATCGGCAGGTTGAGAATAGAAGCGCAGACTGCGGCCGGGTCCCCCGATGCGTCGACGCGGAAATCGGCGCGGGAATAGATGATCCGACGCTGCTCGTACAGTTCGGCCAGTTTCAAGGGGTCGCGCGCAAGAGGGCGGCAGGCGGGGTCGCCGATCCGTTCGCAGATCACTTCGATCGGACAATCGAGCCAGATGCTCACGCCGTTTTCCGCCAGCAACTCATAATTCGAATCGATCGTGAACGCACCACCGCCGAGCGCCATCACCATCGGCCGCCCGCGCTGAACCAGGCGGACCTTGTCGTGCAGCATCTCTGATTCGATGGAGCGGAACACCGGTTCCCCTTGTTCATCGAAGATTTGAGCTATTGTCTTCTGCTGCGCGGATTGGATCTCTTCATCGATGTCGACGAAACTCCAACCGAGTTCGTAAGCGACCAGCCCTCCCACGGTGCTCTTGCCGCAAGCCATAAAGCCGACGAGAAACAACCCGGGCGTGCGCTTCAACTTGAGAATCATGAGGCCTCCGCACCGGCGGTGCCGGACCCGGCGTGCCGGGCTGAGATTTTTTCGAGTTGTGCATCGACGAGTGACGGAAGAAGCCGGGCCACAGCCACCAGCAGCCAACCCGAGGCGGGCGCCATGACGGTACGTGCATCGCGCTCAAGCCCGCGGGCGATAGCCTTGGCGCATTCGGGAGCGGTAATGGCAAACCGGCGGGAACGGCGAAGTTCCGCCGGCACAGTCCCCCCGAGAATATGCGCCTGAAACTGTGTATCGACGTACCCCGGGCAGACGGTCATCATATGGATACCGTCCCGCCTTAACTCCATCCGGAGTCCATCCGTCAATGACCCGATCGCGTATTTCGATGCAGAGTACAGCGTCAGCCACGGTAACGTCATCTTACCGGCGATGGATCCAACGTTGACAATCGTACCCGCGCGCTGTTTCCGCATATGCGGTACCACTGCTCGTATCATGGCGAGTGGCGCGAATAGATTCAAGTCGAACATGGCGCGGACCAGATGTTCCGGCGCGGACCAGGCCGGCTCGTAGAGCCCGACTCCGGCGTTATTGATCAACACATCGATGGTTCCGAAGCGGTCGAGAGTATCCGCTACAATCCGCTCGCGTGCTTCGGCAACGGTGATATCGCCCGCCGCCACGAAATCGCCGGCATGCGCAAGGGTCCGCAGCTTTTCTTCGGAACGCGCATTCAACGAGAGCCGGGCACCGCGTTCACGCAAGACGTTCGCGCACGCGGCTCCAATGCCCTCTGAGGCGCCCGTGATCAGAACAACTTTATTATGGATTTGCATCCGCGAGATTGTTCGATTGGTACAAGAAAGCAATAATGTTAGCATGCGACCGCAGCTGCTGCCGTTGTTTCCGTTGCAAGTCGTGCTGTTCCCGGACTCGACGATGCCGCTGCATATTTTCGAAGACCGGTACAAGGAGATGATCGCGGAGGCGATTGCCAACAATACGGAATTCGGCATCGTGCTTGCAAGCGAACAGGGCATCGTGAATACCGGCTGTACGGCCGTGGTGCAGAAAGTCGCACAGCGATATCCGGACGGGCGCATGGACATTGTCGTCATAGGCCGCCGCCGTTTTGAGGTGCTTTTGCTGAACGAGGAGAAGGACTATCTGCGAGGGTCGGTGGAGTTCTTCGACGATGACGATTTCGAGCCCGCGGCGGCCGACGTCACCGCTAAGGTCGAGGCTGGGTTCGAGGAGATGAAGCTGTTGGAAGGTGAAGCGCCCGAACCGGCTGAGCCCGCGCAGGAACCGGCCAACACCCCCTTGAGTTTCCGGGTCGCCCAATCGCTGCCGGACCTGGACTTCCGTCAGACGCTGCTGGCAACGCGTTCGGAATCGGAAAGAATCCGGCGGCTGGCCGACTATCTTCCGCAGGCACTCACGCGCATGCGCATCGCGGCTCAGATGCGCGTAGTCGCCCCTACTAACGGTCACGGGAAGCATCTCGGGTTCTGATGCATCAACGGCAACACCTGATCATTGATGCCGACGATACGCTCTGGGAGAACAACATCTATTTCGAGCGTGCGTTCGACGACTTCGTCGATTTTCTGAGACACTCCACGATGACTCCGCAACAGGTGCGCGACGTTTTGGACGATCTCGAAGCAGCCAACGCAAAGGTGCACGGGTACGGATCGAAGAACTTCGGGCGCAACCTACAACAGGTTTTTCAGCACTTGTGCGAACGCGAAATCGCAAAGCGGGATCTGGATACGGTTCGCTCCTTCGCCGAACGTATCCTCGAGCAGGAGATCGAGATGATCGACGGCGTTCCGGAAACACTCGAATACCTGTCGAAGCGGCACGACCTGACGCTGTTTACGAAGGGACATCCCGAGGAGCAAAAACTGAAAGTGGACCGGTCCGGTTTGGGAATATACTTTGGGCACCTGGCGATTGTGAAGGAGAAGGACGCTGCATCGTACCGAAACCTGGTAACGCAACGGCGAATGGATCCGTCCCGAACATGGATGATCGGAAACTCGCCGAAGTCGGATATCAACCCGGCCTTGGAAGTCGGGCTGAACGCGGTTTTCATTCCCCATGCCCACACCTGGGTGCTGGAGAAGCAGGAGATTCGAAACGGCGAGCCGGGACGCCTGCTGAAGCTGGATGGCTTTGCCCGTTTGCGGGAACATTTCTGAGCGGTCGCGCAGATGGAGCAATCGTACGATGTTCAACTGGCGACCGCGATCGAGGCGGCGCAGCGTGCGGGCGCGATGCTACGCGACGAATTTCATCGCCCCGGTGGTCCGCGCGGCGAGGGCGGTCACGCCGAGATGGACGAGATCGCCGAAGAAGAGATTCGGCGGATTTTGCTGGCGGCATTTCCGGAATACGGCTATCGCGGCGAGGAACTCGGATTCAAAGGACCTCCGCGGGATGAAGGCAAACACATCTGGATCGTCGATCCGAATGACGGAACCAGCGACTTCCTGCGCGGCTTCCGGGGGTCGAGTGTAGCCATCGCGCTGCTGCGGCGCGGCGTGCCGGTTCTCGGCGTGGTTTATGCCTACTGCGCTCCCGATTGCCGCGGCGATCTTGTCTCATGGGCAGAAGGCTGCGGGCCCGTACTACGGAACGGGGCGGCGGTGCGTCGCGTGTGGCCGTCCACCGTCTCGGAACGCTCCACGGTGCTGGTTACGACGTTCGCCGATTTCAAAGCGGAAGCAAATGCGCGGGTTCTCACGCCGCTGCGGTTTCGCGGCATTCCGAGCATCGCCTATCGATTAGCGCTGGTGGCCGTGGGCGACGCGGATGCAACCGTGTCGCTGAATGCTCCGAACTCGTGGGACTATGCTGCCGGTCATGCCCTGCTGATCGGCGCGTCTGCAAACCTGCTGGACGGGCGCGGGCGCGTGGTTGAGTATACGCTCGAAGGCTATTCGGATTGCCACGGCGCCGTTTATGGAGGACCGCAACCGCTGGTGCTGCACCTGATGGACGGCTCGTGGCGGGACGTGGTGCGGGCGCCGCGCGACGGAACTCCGCCGTATTGCCGACCCCTGAAGGGGCGTCCGGCAAAGGACCCGGATGCACTCGGACGCGCTCAAGGCTGTATGCTCGGACAGTTTGCCGGCGACTCGCTGGGTTCCCTTGTCGAGTTTCAACCGGCCGAGACCATCGCGCGCGATCATCCGACCGGGCTGCGACATTTATCGACGGGCGGTGTGTGGGGCACACTTGCGGGGCAGCCGACCGACGATTCGGAGATGGCCCTCGCGCTGGCTCGGTCGATTGTGCGCGCGCAGGGATACCAGTCCGGTCAGGCGCGGCGTGCTTATGAAGAGTGGTACCGTTCAGGCCCGTTCGATATCGGGACGACAACTCGTGAGGCGCTCTCAACCGGAACCGCAAGCGCAACCAGTCAGGCCAACGGCGCACTGATGCGAGTGAGTCCCATTGGCGTTGCTCTGGAGCCGGATGCCGCCTACGCTGCGGGATCCGAAGATGCAGCCATCACCCATGCGCACCCGATCTGCCGCGAGGCAAGCGCCGTTTTCGCGGCGACCCTGTCGTATGCCATCCGGTCCGGCGCCGATGCCGGCAGCGTCTTTGAGTACGCCGCTGCACGCACGGCGAATACGGCCCTGCGCGAGGCTCTCGAAGCCGCGCGAAGTCAGCCGCCGCGCGACTTTCGAGCGCACCAAGGGTGGGTCCTGATCGCGTTTCATAACGCCTTCTATCAGTTGATTCACGCGCACGGCGTGGAGGACGGAGTGGTCGATACCGTGATGCGCGGAGGCGATACGGACACCAACGCCGCAATCGCCGGCGCCCTTCTCGGAGCGGTGCACGGACTGCGTTCGTTACCGCGCGAGTGGATCGACCGGGTTATCACGTGCAGAGCACTGAAAGGACTGCCGGGAGTCCGGAAGCCGCGCCCCATGGAATACTGGCCTGTGGACGCGTTAACACTCGCAGAACGCCTGCTGATGCTCAGTTGAAGCGGTGTGACACTGGGTACGGTTCAGTCGGACGACTGAATCTGTACGAGTTCCGGTTGCTGCACTTGCGGCGACGACTCGGGCGGCAACGGCTTGATGGTCTGCTCGCCGCGCCAGAAATCGAAGTAAGACACGTAGTGAACGCAGGATACGGTGCAGTACGGCGCGCACGACTTCTCCGTTACGTATTCACGCCGTATGTCCTCAATCGTGTATTCGTCGAGCGGTTTCGCGGGATAGCCGCGCTGCTGCGAGCAGTAATGCACCAGCCCGTCTTCGCACACGTATAAATAACGCGAGCCGGCGCGGCATTTCCAGTCGCTGGGCCGTCCGTCCGCGATGTTGTCCTGGAAATAATTCAGGCGCGTGAAGTGCCGCTTCTCGAGCGTCATCATCTCGCGAAACACCTCGCGCTCCCGTGTGCCGAGCGGCCGCAATTGGCCGTCGCCGTCGTGGATGATTCCCACTGTGGAACTGAAGCCGAGTTCGACGGCGCGCCTGCCAACCATCAACGCGTCATCGGGATTTCGGACACCTCCGCCCACCACCGAGTTGATGTTGACGTGAAACAGCGCGTGCTGGGCGAGCATCTGGAGTTTCTTGTCGAGCACCTTCAAACTCTTTTTCGATACGTCGTCCGGCATCACGTTATCGATGCTGATCTGTAGGTGGTCGAGCCCGGCGCGATTCAGACGCTCAATGCGGGCCGGCGTTAGGAGATACCCGTTCGTAATCATGCCCGCAATGACATTCCGCCGACGCATGGCCGCGATGATGTCGTCGAGTTCGGGATGTAACAGCGGTTCGCCGCCGCTGAGCGTGACGATTCCGGTTCCAAGATCCGCTAACCGGTTGATCCGGCCGACCATCACCTCGGTCGGAACGGGCTTGGAGTAGTCGTCGTACTCGTTACAGTACTTACAGGCGAGATTACACCGCCGGATGGGAATGATGTGGGCCATGATCGGGTGTTCCGTATGGAACGCACCGTAGGCCAGCAGACGCAGCTCTCGGGCGCTTCGGGTGAGTGCGGTGATGTGGCGCCGAACGCGAAAAGCCCAGTCTGACATCAGGTTACCCCCATCATTTAAACACAAGGAGCAACTTTCAGACACAATTCGTACCTTTTCGGTCCGATTCCGGAGTTGAATGGGGATGTGGGACCATCGGACGGTTCCCCATCTGACTCACCGGAATCGCGTGGAGGCGCCCCGATAACCGGGAACTCACGCCCCTCAACCCGGCGGTGGTCCTAGTCTAGTGAGTCAACGTAGCCCTGACGCTTTGGAGCGACTCGGCCTTGCTCCACTTCGGCCAGTTGAAACCGTAATAGGCGACGAACACGAAGCACATTGCCGGAACGATGAAGCCGCGGGACATGTCGAATTCGTCCGCGATGAACCCCATGAGTTTGGGCAGGATCGCCCCACCCATGATCGCCATGACGATAAAGGCCGAGGCCTTTTTCGCGCGCGCGCCGAGTCCAAAAATGCCGAGTGCAAAGATGGTGGGGAACATGATCGACATGAAGAAATAAGTCAGGAATACGCAGACCACCGAGATCCAGCCGAGTTTAAGAAACACGATAAACGTCACTACGACATTCGCGGCCCCGTAGATACCTAGTACTTTGTGGGCTGAGTATTTCCTGAGTATTCCCGCTCCCGAGAAACGGCCGATGAGGAAGCAGATCAACCCGAGTGATGCCAGATTGGATGCGCCCTTGTTGCTGAACGACAGCGCCCCGTTGGCTCCGGTTTGAAACCAGCCGTGAAGCCAATCGTTCAAGAATCCGGAATTCGCGGCCACATTCGACATGCTCGAATTCCACACCGCGGGCATCGGCGGCACCTCCGCCGTCATGTAGTTAATGAAGAAACTGAAGATACCGGCTTGGGCGGCAACGTACAGGAACTGCGCCAGAACGGCGAACACAAAGTGCGGATGAGTCCAGATGGAATGGGAAACATTGGGACTGGTGTCGTCCAGGTGGTAATCGTCTTCCGATTTGATATCGGGGACATTGGCGAAGTAGAAAATCACCGCGAGAACCAGAACGACAACAGCGACACCGACGTAGGGAATGTAGAGCGTCTGGCTGCCGGTGCTGCGTCCCATTGCGTCGGTTGAATAGAAATACATGCTGCCGATAATCGGGCCGAGGATCCAACCCACTCCATTGCAGGATTGGGCAAGATTGATGCGCGTTGCCGCATAACGTTGATCGCCAAGAACGGTGGTGTACGGGTTGGCGATCGTCTCCAGAAAGGTTAAACCCGTTGCGATGACGCAAACCCCGACCAGGAACGCGACAAACGCCGTGGTCTCCGAGACAGCGCCTTGCCGAACCATGGCGTTGATATGAGTAGCGGGAATGAACCAGAGTCCGCCAGCCGCCACGAGCAGCAGTCCCATGATGATGCCGCCCTTATAACCGAGTTTGCTTGCAAGATAGCCGGCGGGAATCGACATCAAAAAATAGCCTAGATAATGCGCGAACTGAACCCAGGCCGATTGCGCCTTGGTTAGGTGCAACTCGTCCTGGAAGTGCTTGTCCATCACATCGATCATCCCGTTGCACACTCCCCAGAGGAGGAACAAGGAACTGACCAGAATGAACGTGAACATCAGGTTCTGTCCGTTCGCGGTTATGAACAGGCTCTTCTTGTTGTCGGTCATGGCACGTTTGCAAAGATCATAACAGTGTTCAAGCGGAACCCGCCCACCGCGCGTCGCCCAAATTCGCGAAGTGTTGTCGCGAAGTTTGACCCGGATTGCTCCATTCGATACATTTGTCCGTGTCGCGCCGTTCCGGCGGCCTGTCATCGCTATTCACCATTGGAGGTAGACTCGCGTGAGCGCCGAATCGCCGGCCGCATACCTTTGGGACGAGGATGGTATCGACCCGGCTATAGTGCCCCAGCGACGGTTGTACACCGGCGCCATGATGCCCGCCATCGGGCTTGGAACATTCGGGTCCGACCACGTTTCAGCCGAAACGGTGGCGGAGGCTGTGCGCGGCGCCGCCGCGGTCGGATACCGGCACTTCGATTGTGCGTCCGTGTATGCCAACGAGGATCGGATCGGGGCTGCGTTTGCCGGCATGTTTGAGCGCGGACTGAAGCGCGAAGAGATCTGGATCACCTCGAAGCTGTGGAACGACAAACACAGCCAGGACGATGTGATCGCATCCTGTCAGGAGTCGATTGCGGACCTTCGCTGCGGCTATCTGGACATGTACCTCGTCCACTGGCCGTTTCCGAATTTTCACCCGCCCGGGTGTGACGTAACGTCCCGGAGCAACGCCGCGCAGCCCTACATCCACGAGAACTTCATGAAGACCTGGCGGAAAATGGAGGAACTCGTAAGACGAGGGGTGGTGCGGCACATCGGCACATCGAACATGACGATACCGAAATTGCGACTGGTGCTGCGCGACGCCAGCATCCGGCCTGCCGTGAACGAAATGGAACTCCATCCTCATTTTCAACAGCCGGAGTTGTTCGGATTCGTTCGCGAGAACGGCATCCAGCCAATCGGGTACTCGCCGATCGGCTCACCGGGGCGCCCGGAGCGGGACCGGACGCCCGAGGATACGTCGCCGATCGAAGATCCCGTGATCCTGAGGATCGCGGATCGGCTGGGGATTCATCCCGCCGTGGTCTGCGTGAAGTGGGCCGTGCAGCGCGGGCAAACGCCGATTCCGTTCTCCACCAACCGCCGTAACTATGTGGCCAATCTACGGGGCGTCACTACGGGCGAGCCGCTGACCGATGCGGACATGCGCGACATAGCGTCAATCGATAAGAACTGCCGGCTGATCAAGGGTCAAGTGTTTCTGTGGAAACCTGGGCAAAGCTGGGAAGACTTGTGGGATGTAAACGGAGAGATTCCTCAGTGAAAGGTTTGCCATGGCGGAAATGATGAAAGGCGCATTCCTCCCGGGAGACAGCACGGCGGTGCTTCGCGATGTATCGATTCCCGCCCCGGGGCACGGAGAGATTTTGCTGCGGATGAAGGCATCCACCATTTGCGGCTCCGATATCCGCTGTATCTACCACGAGCATCTCGGGAAAGGACCGGAGGGTTATCAGGGTGTAATCGCCGGCCACGAACCCGCGGGACAGATCGTTGAAACCGGCCCGGGATGCCGCCGGTTCAAGAACGGCGACCGCGTGATTGTCTACCATATCTCCGGCTGCGGCGTTTGCAACGACTGCCGGCGTGGCTACATGATCTCGTGCACGAGCGAAAAGTATCGGCGCGCTTACGGATGGCAACGCGACGGCGGCATGGCGGATTATCTCCTCTGCGAAGAGAAGGACCTGGTCGCTCTTCCCGACGAATTGACGTATGCCGACGGGGCCCAGGTGGCCTGCGGCTTCGGTACCGTCTACGAGGGCCTGATGAAGGTCGGCATTTCCGGCAACGACGCAGTTCTAATTACGGGACTTGGGCCGGTGGGCCTGGCGACTGCTGCGTTGTGCCGGAAGTTGGGCGCCGAGAAGATCATCGGAATCGACGTCGTGGACGAGCGCATGCGGCTGGCTTCCGAACTTGGGCTGTGCGATCACGTCTTGAAGTCCGGACCCGGCAATGTCGCGGCCATCCGCGAGCTGACAAAAGGCTATGGAGTCGAACGCGCGGTCGATTGCTCCGCGAATGCGGATGCGCGAGCTACGGCCATCCGTGCGACACGCAAATGGGGGAAGATCGTCTTCCTCGGCGAAGGCGGAACTGTTCAATTCAATCCGTCCCCCGACATTATTCACGATCAAAAGACAATTTTCGGTTCGTGGGTAACATCAACGTGGCTGATGGAGGAACTGGTGGAACGGCTGGTGCGGTGGAATCTCCACCCCGCCGATTTGGTAACGCATCGCTTCGCTCTTGAGCGGGTTAGTGATGCGTACGAGTTGATGGCATCCGGCAAGTGCGGCAAGGTAGCGGTGTGTTTCGATGAGGAACTCGCCGCGGCAGTTGGATAAGCAACCGCTTCCTGAAGCGCGGTTCACACGAGGAACGTTTTTCATGACCAGACAGTTTTTGCGATTACTCGCTGCGGGCACTCTACTCGCCGCGTGGGCTGCGGGCCAGACGAACCTATTCGAATCGAGCGGCGACGTCGGGGTAACGCCCGAAAAGGGGAAGTCGGAGTTCGACCCCTCATCCGGCGGGTATCGTGTGACCGGTGGCGGCGAGAACATCTGGGGCACCACCGACGCCTTCTACTACGTTTGGAAAAAGATGTCGGGCAATGTTGCGCTGGAGGCGGACGTTCGATTCATCGGTGCCGGTACTATCGCGCATAGGAAAGCCGCGCTAATGATCCGGCAATCGCTCGAGCCGGACGCCGCCTATGCCGATGTAGCAGTTCATGGAGACGGACTCACTTCACTTCAGTTCCGCCCGTCCGCCGGAGCGGCCACTGAAGAGTTGCGCTCCGATCTGAAAGCGCCGGTTCGCATTCGCATCGTACGGCGCGGCAACAACTTCACGATGTTCGCGGGAGCGCCGGGCGAAACCTTGAAGCCGACCGGCCCGGCGACGGTCACGCTACAGGATCCTGTGTACGTCGGCCTTGCGGTGAGTTCGCACAAAGCCGACATCCTCGAGACGGCGGTGTTTTCGAATGTGAAGGTGCAACAACTCGCGCCGCAAGGACCGCCGCGCCAGCGCTACTCCAGCAAGATCACGATCTTCGATCTGGGAACAAAGCAGATGCGCACGGTGTACCAGGCAAACGAGGTCTTCGAGGCTCCGAACTGGTCGCGGGACGGGAAGTTTCTGTTCACGAATTCGCAGGGGCGGCTGTTTCGCATCCCGGTTGAGGGTACAACTTCGCAGCCGGAACCGGTGAATCTCGACCCTTCATTGCGATGCAACAACGACCATGACTTGTCGCCCGATGGAAAATTGATTGCGCTCTCCGCATCCACGGCAAGCTCGCGCGGCTCCCAGGTTTATGTCGCGTCGTCCGACGGTTCGAACGTGCGTATGCTGGTCTCGGCGGTGCCGAGCTATTTCCACGGATGGTCGCCGGATGGCAAGTATCTGGCGTTTGTCGGACAACGGAACGGGAAATACAACCTGTTCCGCGTTCCCATGAGCGGCGGCGCGGAAGAGCGGCTGACGTCGAACTCGCCGTACGACGACGGTCCGGATTACTCACCCGACGGCAAGTGGATCTATTACAACTCGAATCGAAGCGGTGATTGGAATATCTGGCGTATGCCGGCTGGCGGAGCGGGACCGGAGGACAGCAAAGCGCAGCAGGTGACAAGCGACGATCTGGAAGATTGGTTTCCGCATCCCTCGCCAAACGGAAAACTGCTGCTGGTTTTCTCGTTCCCGAAAGGCACGGCGACACACAACGATCGCATGGAAGGTGTGCAGTTGCGGCTGATGCCGTTGCCCGGCGCCAAAATCAAACCAGCCAAGCCGCAGGTTCTCGCGACGTTCTTCGGCGGCCAGGGGACGATCAACGTCAATTCGTGGTCCCCCGATTCGAAGCGATTCGCATTCGTCATCTACGAACCGATACCCACCCCTGGAGCTACGCAATGAAGTGGGCAGTTTGCGCGCTGTTCCTCTGCGCCACCATCGTCCTGGCGCAAAGCCCGAGGCGCCCGAAAATTCTCGGGGTGGCGCACATCGCCCTGTACGCGCACGCCTATGAGAAAACGAAGGCGTTCTACCGCGATTTTCTCGGCTTTGAAGAACCGTATTCGTTGAACAATGCCGACGGCACGCCGTCGATGACCTTTTTCAAGATCAACGAGCGGCAATATATCGAACTCTTCCCGGAGAAGACGCCGCACACCGACCGCTTGAGTCATATCTCCATCGAAACGGATGATGCCGAAGGGATGCGCCGATATCTCGCGTCTCGTGGTGTTGCGGTACCCGCGAAAGTCGGGAAGGGCCGCATCGGGAATGCGAACTTCAATATCAAAGATCCTGAAGGGCACACCATCGAGATCGTACAGTACGAACCGGATGGGTGGACTGTGCGCGAGCGCGGGAAGCACCTGCCGCAATCGCGAATTAGCGACCGTATGGCTCACGTGGGGATCATCGTCACCGGGTTTGACGCGGAGATGAAATTCTACCAGGACGTGCTCGGGTTTCGCGAGATTTGGCGCGGCAGCAAATCTCCTACAGAATTGTCGTGGGTCAATTTGCAAGTGCCCGACGGTGAGGACTACATCGAGTTGATGTTGTACAAGGAAGCGCCGCCCGAGGATCGACGTGGATCGGCGCATCACCTGTGCCTCTTCGTGCCGGATGCCGCCGCAAGCGTCGCGTCGCTCAACTCCAGGCAGTACCTCAAGCAGTACGAGCGGGACATCGAAATCCGCACGGGCGTCAATCGCAAGCGACAGGTGAATCTCTTCGACCCGGACGGCACCCGGACAGAGTTGATGGAACCCGTAACAATCGACGGCAAGCCGGCGCCAACCTCTACGGCGCCGCCGCCACGCTGACGCCGGGTCACTCGTACCGCAGAGCCTTCACCGGATCGATGTTTGCGGCCCGACGTGCAGGCACCATGCAGGCAAGAGCCCCTGCCGTGATCAGCAGCAGTGAGACCGCGGCGAATGTCAGCGGGTCTGTCGGGGAAACCTGAACGAGCAGCGCTTTGAGCACTCGCGTCAAGCCGACTGCGCCCGCCAGCCCAATGCACAAGCCGATCCCGAGTTGAGCGGCGCCCTGCGCCAGCACCATGCGCACGATTCGCCAGGTTCCCGCGCCGAGCGCCACTCGAACACCGATCTCCGGAATCCTCTGATTCACCGAATAGGCGATGACGGCATAGATGCCCACCACCGCAAGAGTCAAAGCGAAGATCGAGAAGATCACGAAAATCGTTCCGAAGACACGGAAGGGCCAGCGCTGCGTCGCGAATACCTCGGAGAGCGGCATGACACCAAATGCCGGCATGTCCGCGTCAACCGATGCGAGCGCCTGCCGGAAGGATCCCGCCAGCGAGGAAGGCGGAACGGATGTGCGCGCCAGCACCGTTCCGAACCCGATCGGATTCTGGCGCAGCGGCACGTACACCAGGGTTATGGGGTTCGCTTCCGTCGGCTCGTTCTGGCGCACGTCCGGAACGATGCCGACTATCGTCAACCACGGCCCCGGTTTGTCGTCCTCTCTGAACATCCTTATGCGGCGACCCAAAGGATCCTGTTTGTTCCAGTATTTGGCCGCGAAACTCAGGTTGACCATGGCGACCTCGTGGCCCGCCAAGCCGTCCTGAAGTTCGAATCGCCTTCCTGAAAGCAGAGGAACGCCGAGCGTCGCAAAGTACGAGGGCTCCACTTCGAGACTCCCAGTATTCGGCCGGCGCGCCTTCTCCACGGGCTGACCCTCGATCTCCAGGGGCCACTCGCCGTAACCGCTAAGCGGTGCCTGCGACGCGATCGTGACCGACTCGACCCCCGGTATGCTGGCGAGCTTCGGCATCAGCCGCTCATAGAACCTCCAGCGCGCATCGTTGTCCGGGTACTTCTCCTTCACCAAACTCAGGCGCATGCTCAAAATGCTTGCGGCATCTGTAGTTCCGGACTGAATCGAATAGATCTGGATCAAGCTCCGCAGCAGCAGGCCGGCTCCCGCCATCAGGATGATCGACAGTGCGACTTCGGCAACGACGAACGCGGACGCGAGATACCGCGTCTGCGCGCCCCTTGAGGAGTTGCGGCCCCCCTCTTTGAGCCTTTCGTTCACATCCACTTTCGTCGTGTGCAGCGCGGGAACAACTCCGAAAACGATTCCCGTGAGGACACATATCGCGGCCATGTATGCGAATACGTGGGGATCCATTGTGAACCGGATCCAATAGGGTTTGCCGACGTTCGCTACTGCCATGTCGAATGCACGAACGCCCGCTAACGCTAAGCCCAATCCAAACGTGCCGCCGAGGAACCCGAGCAGAATACTCTCGATGAGCAGTTGCCGGACGATTCTCCAGCGCCCGGCGCCCAGTGCGATCCGAATGGACACTTCACGCGTCCGGGATATCGATCTCGCCAGGAGAAGGTTCGCGACATTCGCACACGCTATTAGCAGAACGAACCCAACCGCACCCAAGAGCGCCAGAAACACGACCCGGACTTTCCCACCGTTAAAACGGTCGTTGAATGTCTGAATGTTTACGCCCATTCCCTGGTTCGTTTTGGAGTATTCGTTTTCCAGCCGGTGCGCAATCAGGTCCATCTCCGCCGTTGCCGCCGCGACGCTGACACTGTTGCCGAGCCTGCCGAAGACAAACAGAAACCGGTTACTCCGCTGTTCCCAATCGGGCTGTGGCGATGCGGCCAGCCACAGATCTTCGCGCACCGGAAATCGAAAATCGGGAGGCATCACGCCAATGATCGTCGCCGGCACCTCGTTGATACGGACGGTTTGGCCAATCACGTCGGCTCTACCGCCGTAACGGTCCTTCCAGATCTTGTTGCCGATAATCGCGACAGACGGAGCACCCGGTTTTTCGTCCGCCGGCGTGAAATCACGTCCGAGTTGAGGCGCTTGCCCGATGAGCGAGAACGCGTTCGACGTCATGCGCGCGGCTGAGTATCGTTCCGGCGTCGAGGTGCGATCGGCCAGATTCGCACTCATTGGCGCCCATGCCGCGAGGCTACCAAAGGATTTGGCCTGCATTCGCCAATCGCGAAAGTCGGGAAACGAAACCTGAAGATGCTCGCGCGCTTTCTTGACATCTTGCGATTCCACCAGTACGATCTGCTCACCATTCTTGAAGGGCAGCGCGCGGAACAGTACTGCGTTCACGAGCGTGAAAATCGCGGTATTCGCGCCGATGCCGAGGGCCAGCACAAAGACGACAACGGTGCTGAAACCGGGGCTTTTGCGCAGCATGCGAAACGCATACCGAAGATCCTGTAAAAAGCTCATAGTAACCGTTCCCGTCCCACCGGGATGCCTCTTATTACGCAGCAGGCTGTTGATTGGTTCGCGGCAGCCGGTTGGAAAATTGCAGCGAGGCGGAAAATACTCAGGCTAGAGACCGGCCACCCTATCGGCGTGGGTATAGATATTAAAGCGGTTCTCGCGCAGAAAACCGATCAAGGTGATGTTGCACTCGTCTGCCAGTTCGACGGCAAGGCTGGATGGGGCTCCCACGGCCGCTAGCACGGGTATGCCCGCGACGGCCACCTTTTGCACGAGTTCGAAGCTCGCACGCCCGCTCACGAGCGCGGTTGCGGCGGGGCCGATTCCTTGTAGCACTGCGTGTCCTATGGCCTTGTCCATCGCGTTATGACGGCCCACATCTTCGCGCGCGACCAGCAAACGAGAGTCAGCGTCGAAGAGCGCCGTGGCATGCAAGCCGCCGGTTCGACCGAAGGTTTCCTGAGCCGCCGACAAACGGCCCGGTAGCTCCTCGATAGTTCGCCGGTTGACCACGACGTTCTGAACACACGCGCGAGCCGCTACACGGATGCGATCGATACCCGCTTTCCCGCAAACGCCGCAACTCGACGACGTGAAGAAATGACGCTCCATCCGCCGCAGATCCACCGAAACTCCGCGCCTGAGATCGACTTTGATGACGCCGCGCACTCCCCACGGTTCGATCGATTCAATGTCTTCGCGCGACCGGATCAGCCCCTCGGTGAACAGGAACCCTGCGGCGAGTTCGGTGTCATGTCCCGGCGTCCGCATGGTCACAGACAACGTGGAATAGAGACGCGGTCCCGCATCGGCGGTGGTCCCCACCCGGATCTCCACCGGTTCTTCCACTGCAAGGGCGTCGGTTTCCCATTTCGGGCTCGACCGGTTTACTCGGAGCACTGGAGTTTCCCAGATTGCCATGTCCTACATTAGACGCAACGCGTCGCCGGGATGATACTCTCTCGAATGGGTGGCCGCCTTCCTCAGCAAATGGCTAAGCAAACTGCGGCCCGAATCGGCACACGAGCCGGATTGGGCGCGCTACCGGCCTGCTGTGGAAAAGATTCGCGCGCTGCGGAACGAACTCCGTTCGTTGCACGAAACGGAATTGCGCCAATACGTTTCCACGATTCGCGCGAACCCTAATGTTCCGGAATGTTTCGCGGCCGCGTGTGAAGCGCTGCGCCGCACTATTGGACTCGATCTTTTCGATGTCCAGGTGATCGGCGCGCTCGCAATGAACGACGGCGCCATCGCTGAGATGCAAACCGGCGAGGGCAAGACGCTCGCCGCGGTGCTGCCCGTTTTCGTCAACAGCCTGGCCGGATTGGGCGCGCATGTTTGGACGGCGAACGACTATCTTGCCCGGCGCGACGCGGCCTGGATGGGGCCGGCCTACGAGTTTCTCGGATTGAAGGTTGGCTCCATCCACCAGTCCTCTACAGCATCCGAGCGCCGCGCTGCCTATGCTTGTGACGTTACCTACTCCACGGCGAATGAGGCCGGTTTTGATTTTCTTCGCGACCGCCTCGTCCTCGAACCCGCCGATCTCGTCCAGCGCGACTTCGCATTCGTCCTGATCGACGAGGCCGATTCGATTCTGATCGACGAAGCTCGGATCCCGCTGGTGATTGCCGGGGAGATATCGGCGCCGGAGGGTTTGGCGCGGGCTATGAACCGCATCGTCGCCGGCTTTCGCCGCAATGTCGACTTCAACACCGACGAATACGGGCGGAACATCCTGCTTCTCGATCCGGGTATCAACAAGATTGAAGTGAGCCTCGGGTGTGGCAGTTTGTTCGAGCCTCGGAACCTGCGTGTGTTCACGGCGGCGCAAGATGCCGTTCACGCGCATGCGATGCTCCGGCGCGACGTCGATTACATCGTCAAAAGCGACGCTATCGAACTCGTGGACGAGTTCAAGGGCCGCGTCGCTCAGAACCGGCGTTGGCCCGCTGGACTACAGACCGCGCTCGAAGCCAAAGAAGGACTGCCGCTCCGCAAGCAGGGCCGTATCCTGGGCTCCATCACACTGCAAAATCTCGTCCGCCTGTATCCGAAAGTCTGCGGAATGACCGGCACTGCCGCGACGCAGGCGCTCGAGTTTCGGCAGGTCTACGGGCTCGAGGTGATCGTGATTCCCACGAACCGGCCCGTGATTCGACAGGATTTCCCGGATGTCATTTTTGCTGACCGGCTCTCGAAAGAGCGCGCCGTCGCTGGCGAAATCGCCGAGGTGCACGCCAACGGACAGCCTATCCTGGTAGGCACGGCGAGCATCGAAGAGTCCGAGCGGCTCAGCTCGCGTGTATCGCGGGCCGGCATCCCGCACGAGGTGCTGAACGCGCGGAACGATGAGGCGGAAGCCCGGATCATCGCACGTGCCGGCGAACTCGGCGCAGTCACGATCTCGACGAACATGGCGGGGCGCGGTACCGACATCCCGCTCGGCGGCGAGGGAGTCCGCGAACGCGGCGGGCTGTACGTGATCGGCACGAACAAACATGAGGCGCGACGCATCGACTGGCAACTTCGGGGACGCGCGGGACGGCAAGGCGACCCGGGCAGTTCGCGATTCTTTGTGTCTCTCGACGACGACCTGATGCTGAGGTATGGCATTCGCGAAGCGCTCGGGATGGATCCTGGCCGCTTCCCACCGGGGCAGCCGATTCACCACCCCCGCGTGTCAGGCGCAGTGAATAGCGTTCAGCGCATCGTCGAAGGGCAGAACCTCGAGATTCGCCGCACGCTCTGGAAATATGAAGGCCTGATCGAGCAGCACCGTCAAGAGATAGACCGGCGCCGCACGGAGGTGTTATTCCGCAAGGCCTCCAGCCTTCTCAATTCCGACGAGCCGATGAGTGAACTGGAACGTCGCATCACCCTCATCAAAATCGACGATCTGTGGTCTGACTATCTGGCTGCGATCGCCGAACTGCGTGGCGGCATCCATTGGGAATCGTGGACCGGTAAAGACCCGCTGCACACGTTTCTGACGAAAGCGAACGATATTTTCGACGAGGCAGTTCAACGGATAGCAGCCGAAACTCTCGAGGCGTTGGAAGCGGGAGGCGCGGACGCGGAAATCGAAGACGCGTTCGACCGCTCGGCAACCTGGACATATTTGATTAACGATCAACCGTTCGGCACGATGCAGGAACGCTGGGCCAAAGCCGTTCGCAATCAGCTCCGCACATTACTCTACCGGTAACTGCTCGCTCACAATCGCAGTTTCGGTACGCGCACAATCAGGTACTGAAAGGGAGCCGGATTCCTTCAGTAAGCCTTCGCGATCACTGCCCGCCTTGGCACCGGATTTCCTGTGACGATGCACTTGCCGGCTCCATCGTACTCGTCGACGAGCGGGATGTTGCGGACCGTTGCCTTGAACTGCTTCAGCCGCGCGTCACACTCCGGGTCGTCCTCGATGTGAGCCATAACGAACTTGCCGCCCCCCTTCTCGGCGCTGGCTTCGCGCAGGATCGACTCCACCTCGGCGAGGCTATTCGCGACAACGGTATTCGATTTTAGCCGTTCCTTTGCCGTCTGGTACAGGTTCTGTTGAATGGCCTCGAGCGTGGCCGTTACTGTTGCCGCGATGCCCTCCTGCGATACCGGTTCTTTCGTGCCGGTGTCGCGACGTTTCACCACCACTTTGCCGGAAGCGAGATCGCGGGGCCCGATTTCGAGCACAACGGGAACGCCTCGGCGCTCCCAATGAAAGAATTTCGCTCCCGGGGTCTGCCCCTCACGATCGTCGACCTTCGCAGAAAGAGTACTGCCGATGCGATGCGCGGCCTCGAGCACCGCCCCCCGCTCATCTTCTTTTCGGTAGATCGGCACGACCACGCACGGAACTGGAGCCACTCGCGGCGGCAGAACCAAACCCTTGTCATCCGAGTGGGTCATGATCAAGCCGCCGATCAGCCGGGTGCTGGCGCCCCAACTGGTCTGCCATACGTATTCGAGTTGGCCTTCCTTATTCTGGAACTGGATATTGAATGCGCGGCCGAAGTTCTGACCAAGATCGTGGCTCGTGCCCGCCTGTAGCGCCAACCCGTTCTGCATCATCGCCTCGATCGAGTAAGTGCGAAACGCTCCGGCGAACTTTTCGGCCCGGGATTTCATGCCCTTGATGACGGGCATCGCCATCACACTCTCAGCCACATCGGCGTAGATGTCGAGCATCCGCAGCACTTCTTCCATCGCCTCTTCGTGAGTCGAATGCGCGGTGTGACCCTCCTGCCAGAGGAACTCGGTTGTGCGCAGGAACATTCGGGTGCGCAGTTCCCACCGGATGATGTTCGCCCATTGATTAATGAGCAGGGGCAGGTCGCGCCAACTCTGGATCCAGCGAGAGAAGAAATGCCCGATGATCGTTTCCGAGGTCGGGCGAATCACGTACGGTTCTTCGAGTTCCTTGCCGCCGGCAACCGTGACGACGGCGAGTTCCGGCGAGAAGCCCTCGACGTGTTCCGCCTCCTTCTGGAGGAAGCTCTGCGGAATCAGCAGCGGGAAATATGCGTTCTGGTGACCGGTGGCTTTGAAGCGGGAATCGAGTTCGCGTTGCAGGGTCTCCCAAACGGCGTAGCCATTCGGCTTGATGACCATGCAGCCTTTGACGACCTCAGCCGGCTCGGCCATATCGCCGTGGATGACGATGTCCTGATACCATTGCGCGAAGTCCCGGCTGCGGGAAGTAATGGGTGATTCGGGCATAGAAAAGGGGCGGCCCCAGCGTTTTGCGGAGCCGCCCCTATTAGCTTAACAACGATGTGAGATCGGTCTAGAAGTAATACTTCAAACCGAACTGGATGTTGCGGGGATCCTGCACCTGCGAGCCAATCGTACCGAAGGTCGCCGGGCTGTTGATGTTCAATCCCGGAGGCGCCCAGCTCACGTGGTTCAGCATGTTGAAGAACTCCACCCGGAAGTCGAGATACTGACGTTCCGTGATATTGAACTTCTTGCCGATCGAGGTGTCCATGTTGAAGAACGACGGGCCGCGTTCGGTTCCGATACCGGAGTTGCCGAACGAGCCGTCGGCCGGTTGGCCGTAAGCGCACGTTCCGTCGTCGACGCCTGCGGCACAGAACAGGTTCGCACGATCGGTTCCCAAACCAAAGAAGTTGTCGACGGTCCGGCCCGAATCGTTGATCTGCAACGCCCGGTACCGATTGGCGCGAACGTTGCCGCGAACCGCTTGTCCGGTACGGTCGTTCGCACGAACCGTCAGCGGGAAGCCACTATGGGCTTGGAGCGAGTAGTTGAGGCTCCATCCGCCGAGGATCGCATCGACAGCGCGAGGAGCACTGGCGCCGAAGCGCTGGCCCTTGCCGTAGGGAATTGCCCAAAGGCCGCCAACCGTAAAGTTGTTGCGGGTGTCGAAGAATGCCGGACCGCGATTGCTGCGGCGATCATACGCATTCTGCCAGTAGGCTCCTTCACCGGAAGTGTTGCTCGAGCCGTAATAACCGAGGTTGTCGGTGAGGGTCTTGCCGTAGGTATAGGCAGCGAGGAACTCCAACCCGGCTGAGAAGCGGCGGCGAGCCGTCATCTGCAGGGCGTGATAATCCATCGTGGCGGACGATTCGGTCCGGGCGATGTTGCCAAGGTTCGGCAGCAGGTTGTACAGCGGACGGCGGGTATTCAGGTTGGTCCAGGTCGAGAACGGACCGGTGCCCGGCAGCGGCTGATTCGCTTCCACCGGCGCAACCAGGTGCGTACCCTTCTGGCCAACATAACCGGCCGAGAACGAGGTGGAATTGCTCAGCTGATACTCGACTGTGAAGTTCGTCTGCTGCGTAGTCTGCGGACGGAGGTTCAGGTCCCACGCGCGGCCTTGCAACTGCGGAACGGTGACGCCTGCCGGACGGGGCTGATCGAGGGTCACGTTCGACCCGGATACGTCCGCAAATCCGGTCGTGATCGATCCGGGAGTACGCGGGTCATAGCTGAAGTTGGTCTCGAGGAAGTACGGCGGATTCAGTGTCAACCGGAGGTTAGCGCCCGTTCCTTCCATAAAGCTCTGATAGGCGTAGCCGGCACGAATGACCAGCTTGTTGTTCAGCGTCCAGGCGAAGCCGATGCGCGGCATATATTGATATGGATAGCCTTTGTACAAGGCCCGTCCGAACTCGCCGGAACCCGGGTAGATCAACTTGCCGGCAAACGTATCGACGTTCACCTGCCGATCCGCGACCTCGTAGATCGGCTGCATGTACTCCCAACGAAGACCGATGTTGACCGTAAAGTTCGAGGTCACCTTATAGTCGTCCTGGAAGAACAGAGCAGTCCGCCAGAAGCGATGTCCCCAGGTGCCGGTCGCTGAACCACGGCCCTTGGAAGCAAGAGCGTCGATCAGAAAGTCGGCGTAGTCGAGACCCGTATAGGTTCCGTTGTAGGTGAAGATGCCCAGCGCGCCGTTGTTGCCTGCATAGTAACGGTTCTGCTGATAGCGCATCAACTGCGCACCCATTTTCATCAGGTGCTTGCCCTTCTGCCACGTCAGGTTGTCATAGTAGATGAACTTATTGTCAGCCGTGTTGCTGAGCGAGGCGCCGGAACCGATGCTGGTCAGGCCGCCGCCGAGCGAAATGTTACTCAGGCCGGCGATCGGCTGTCCCCCGGGGATCCCAAACTTCTGGTTGCCGTCGGTACCCAGCAGTCCGCTCCAATCCAACGCCACGTCATTGATGACCACTCGCGAATAGGCCGCGCGAGCTTCGTTGACGATTGTCGGGCTGAATGTGTGGACCCAGTTGATGATAAACGACTGAGTCGGGCTCGTCTGGCCTGAGGTCAACTGCAGCGGAAGTGGGTTCACGCTTCCAACGCTCTCATACCGGCTGATGGACCAACGGCCCATAAGGTTGTCGTTCGATGAAAGCCGATAGTCCATCTTCGCATCGGCCTGGTTATTGTCGAGCTTGGACGCGGAACTCCCACCGTAGTTGCCGCCGACACCGAGATTGCCGGTGCCCGCCTGGTTCGGCAGAGGGTAGAGGTTCGTATTCGAGAACAGGTATTTCGCTACCGGGCTGAACTGTGATAGCGGAATCTGCTTTCCGGGGAACGCCACGCCCGTCGTCGGATCGATGATCGTGTTCGGGAACTGGCTCAGGTCCCCGTTGCGCCACGCTTGCGGAGCAACGCTCGCCGTTGCCGGACCATCGCTGCGCTGCTTAGTGCCCTCGTAGTCGATAAAGAAGAACGCTTTGTTCTTGATCACCGGGCCCCCTAAGGTGCCGCCGAAAATGTTGCGTTTGAAGCCGCGGCGGGTCGCGGTAGATACGTTCCGGTTCCGGAAAAATCCGTTAGCGTCCAGGATGTTGTTGCGGAGGAATTCGAAGGCGTTTCCGTGGAACTCGTTGGTGCCGCTCTTGAGCGATAGCATCACGGTTGCGCCGCCCGCATTACCGAACTCGGCGGCGGCGTTACCGGTCAGTACTTTCACTTCTTCGAGCGCGTCCACGTTCGGCGAATAGCCGACGCGGTTATCGATCGAGTCGTTGACGTCGACGCCATCCAACATGAAGTTGTTGGTCTGCTCGCGGTTGCCGTTTACATAAGGACGGGCGCCGAGACGTCCATTCATGCCGCTCGGGTTGGGACTCACCGAGCCGGGCATCAACAGAGTCAAAGACACAAAGTTTCGCCCGTTGAGCGGCAGAGACGTGAGCTTGTTTGAACTGAGGGCATCGCCCGTGGAGGTGGACTCAGTCTGCAGGATCGGTGCGATCGCCGTGACCTCTACGGTCTGCGTTGTGTCGCCGACTTCCAGCTTCACATCGACGCGAGCGGTTTGGTTGACCTCCAGTTTGAAAGGCCCGAGATTCGTGGTCTTGAATCCCGCTGAGACAACGCCGAGTTTGTAATCGCCGACCGGCAGGAACACGAGACTGTAAACGCCGGATGCGTTGGTTTGTGCTTCGAAGTTGACGTTCGTGGCAACATTCGTCGCTGTGATTTTGGCATTTGGAATAACCGCGCCGGACGGGTCGGCGACGGTCCCTGTTATGGATGCAGTGATGGTCTGCGCCGATACCGCTTGAACGAACAGAAAAACGGATAGCGCGATCCAAATGAGATGAGACTTACGCATGTAAGCTACCCCTTCACCAGAGTTTCAGGTACGAGACTTTCGGTTCGTTCGATTATAAGTCGATTACAATGCGGTGTCTAGAGCAGCGATGTGCAAGGGGTGCCTCGACACGGCCGCGGAGTGCACATCCGCTACATCGCTATGTGCCTGATTCACAGATACTTCGACCACACTACGACGCTGCGGATGCAATAACAGGACAACACCCGATAATGCTAATTTAGCGTAAACGCGCGCTAACTGCGAAGTAATAGTACGAGTAAGTCTCCACCAACGTATCGGCCGCGCAGCAACACTCTATTTACAAAATGGTAGAAGCTGACCCCGCTGTATGAAAATTGGAAGCTTTCCTAGAATGCTCAAATCGTCATTGCCATATACCCGCCGTCCACGCGGAGGATGCTGCCGGTGACGAAAGACGACGCGGCGTCAGACGCAAGATAGATAGCAGCCCCCACCAATTCGCGGGCCTCGCCGAAGCGCTTCATCGGAGTGTGGTTCATGATCTGCGAGACTCGCTCGTCCGTGAGGAGTTTCCGGTTCTGCTCGGCGGGGAAGAAACCCGGGAGTATAGCGTTCACGCGCACCCGGTGCGGGGCCCACTCGCGTGCCAGGAATTGCGTGATTTGATTGACGCCGCCTTTAGCGACCGAGTAAGTGAAGACCTTCGAAAGCGGCGGTCCCGATGACGCCGAAGAGATGTTGATGATCGACCCGCCATTGCCCGACTCGACCATCACCTTTCCAAATACCTGGCATGCAAGGAAGACACTCTTCAGGTCTACATCGAGAATCCGGTGCCACTCCGATTCCTGAATCTCGAAAAAGGGAGTTCCGGAGTTGATTCCGGCGGCGTTGAGCAGGATGTCCACTCTGCCGAACGTGCTCAGAGTCTGTTGGAGAGCGCTTTCGAGGTCGGCCTTGCTTGTGACGTCGGCGGGGCACGCCAGCGCCTTGCGGCCCAGGGCGCGTGCTTCATCGGCTCGCATTTTGGCATTGTCTTCATTCAGATCGACGATGACGACATCGGCGCCGGCGGAGGCAAAACCGCGCGCCATCTCTCCCGCCAGCACGCCACCCGCGCCGATGGCGACGGCTATCTTTCCGTCCAAGGAAAACATTTCATGAATGGGCATGGTCAGACCTTCTCGAGAATACCGCAGACATCCGGTGCCGGGCGGAGTGAGTGCTCGTTCAGATACCGCACGGCGCAGTATGTGGCACTATCTAAAAAGCACAGGAGGATGGATGGCCATTAGCCGAAAAGCCGGGAAGCCGGCCGAACCGGGAATGCTGGTGGATGTTGCGAAGCTGATCAGTCTCTATTATGTCGATCATCCGGATCCGGGCATTCCGGAACAGAGAGTAAGTTTCGGCACCTCGGGACACCGCGGATCCTCCTTCAACCGGGCATTCAACGAGGACCATATCCTCGCGATTACCCAGGCCATTTGTCTGTACCGAAAACAGGCCGGCACCGATGGTCCGCTATTCATCGGGTTCGACTCGCACGCGCTCTCGTATCCGGCTTTCCTGACAGCGCTCGAGGTGCTGGCGGCGAACGAGGTCACCACGATGATCTCCGAAGGCGCGGAGCATACACCGACCCCGGCCATCTCGCACGCCATCCTTACTTACAACGCCGGCCGCGACTCCGGCCTGGCTGACGGCATCGTGATCACCCCTTCGCACAACCCCCCGGACGATGGCGGATTCAAATACAACCCGCCCAGCGGAGGCCCCGCGGGCTCGGATGCCACGAAATGGATTGAAGACCGGGCGAATGAATTCCTGCGCAAGAAACTCGACGGCGTGAACCGGATCATCCATGAGCGTGCCATGAACGCCTCTACCACGCAGGGCTACGACTACGCCGAGCGCTACATCAGCGACCTCGGCAGTGTGCTCGATATGGAAGCCATCCGCGGAGCCGGGCTGAAGCTCGGTGTCGATCCCCTCGGAGGCGCGGGAGTGGACTACTGGGCCCCCATTCGCGACCGGTACGGTCTGAATCTGACCGTCGTCAACAAGGAAATCGATTACACGTTCCGATTCATGAGCGTCGATTGGGATGGCAAGATCCGCATGGACCCTTCGTCCAAATTCGCCATGCAGAGCCTCATCGGGCTGAAGGACGAGTTCGATGTCGCGTTTGCCTGCGATACCGATCACGACCGGCACGGCATTGTCACCCGGAGCGTTGGACTCATGCAGCCGAATCACTACCTGGCCGTCTGTGTGAATTACCTGTTCTCGAATCGCTCGGGTTGGCGGAAAGACGCGGCCGTGGGAAAGACGGTGGTGTCGAGCAGCATGATCGATCGTGTTGCGGCAGGTCTCGGCAGGAGGCTTTACGAAGTTCCGGTCGGCTTCAAGTGGTTTGTTGAGGGACTCGTGAATGGATGGCTCGGCTTCGGCGGAGAGGAAAGCGCCGGGGCGTCGTTCCTGCGCCGGGATGGATCCGTCTGGTCGACGGATAAGGACGGGATGATCGCCGCTCTGCTCTCGGCCGAGATCACGGCCAAAGTGGGTCGCGATCCCGGCGAGGTGTATCGAAGCCTCACCGAACTTTACGGAGATCCGATCTACGAACGCACCGACGCACCTGCGACGACAGCTCAAAAGGCGGTCCTCGCGAAGTTGTCGCCCAAAAGCATTCGATCGAAGGAATTGGCGGGCGAGCCGATCGAAGCGGTGCTGACCAATGCTCCCGGCGATGGGAACGCGATCGGTGGGGTGAAGGTGATCTCCGCGAACGGCTGGTTCGCCGCGCGTCCCTCCGGGACGGAAGAGATTTACAAGATCTACGCCGAGAGTTTCAGGGGGCAGGACCACTTGAAGCGGATCCAACAGGAAGCGCAGCAGATTGTCGGTGACGCGCTCGAAGGCGCGTAGATTCGATCACGCCTCGCCGCGACGCCGCGTTATAGTGAATGCGAAACGACGATGAATTTGAACAGAACGTTTCTCATCACCGCCACAGCACTGCTGCTGGGCACAACGGTGCTTCAGGCCGAAGTTCGACTTCCCCGAATTCTGGGAAGCCACATGGTGCTTCAACGCGATCAGCCAGTCCATTTATGGGGCTGGGCGGACCCGGGTGAGCAGGTATCCGCACAGTTGAACGGCGCCAGCGGCGGCGCCTCCGCCGATGCACTCGGAAAGTGGAGCGTGTACCTGCCGCCGCAAGCAGCGGGAGGGCCGTACCAGGTGACGATCACGGGCTCCAACAAAATAGTGCTCGAGGATGTGATGGTCGGCGACGTTTGGTTCGCGTCGGGACAGTCCAATATGGAAATGCCGCTGGCTGGCTTCCCGGGCAACGCCGTTGTGAACAACGCAGACGCAGAGATTCGTAATGCGAATCAACCGGAACTCCGGTTGCTGTTCATCCGGCACAAAGCGTCCAACTACCCTCTCCGCGATTATGACGATACGGCCCGATGGACGGATTGCACACCCGAGACGGCCGCGAAGTTCTCGGCGGTGGCCTACTTCTTCGGAAAGGAAATCGCCGCGAAGGAGAACGTTACGGTCGGGTTGATCGACTCCACCTGGGGCGGCACACCAGGCGAGGCGTGGGTGAGCATGGATGGATTATCCGCGGACGCCTCGTTGATGCCCGTGTTCGAAACGTGGGCCGAAATGGCGAACGAACGCGAGGACGTTCCACGATTGATCGAAGCCGAGCGCCGCGAGGATGAAGCGGCGAAGAGTGCCGGAAAGCCAGTGCCGCACCACCCGTGGCATCCCGATCCTGCCTCATGGGCTCCGGCGGCACTGTTCAATGGGATGGTCGCACCGGCGACAGGGTTCCGAATCAGGGGCGTGATCTGGTATCAGGGGGAATCGAACAGCGTCCTTTCTCGAGCCAAAATGTATGAGAAAGTCTTCCCTGCCCTGATTACGGATTGGCGGACGCAGTGGCGCGAAGGAAATTTCCCATTCCTGTTTGTGCAGATTTCGAATTTCAAATCGACGCCCAGAGAGAATTGGGCCACCATCCGCGAAGCGCAGAGGCGAACACTTGCGCTGTCGAAGACCGCGATGGCAGTGACAATCGACATCGGAGATCCGGACAACGTGCACCCTTCGGACAAGCAGGACGTCGGCGCGCGGCTCGCGCTCGCTGCGCGGGCGATCGCGTATGGCGAGAAGACCGAATACTCCGGCCCGATGTTCCGCGAGACCAGCGTCGAGGGTCGCGCGATCCGGGCCTGGTTCGACCATACGATCGGAGGCTTGAACGCGAAGGGCGGCACATTGGAAGGCTTTGAGGTTGCAGGCGAGGACGGCCGTTTCGAACCTGCCTCCGCGCGGATCGAGGGGAATAGCGTGGCTGCGACGAGCGACACGGTCCCGTCGCCGAAGTACATCCGTTATGGCTGGGCAAACTCGCCTTCCGTGAATTTGTTCAATGGCAACGGCTTGCCGGCATCGCCGTTCACGTCCGAACCGGAGATCCCGCAGCCGAAGTGAACCGCGTTGTCCCTCTGACGGACGCGGGCGTTAAGCCGAGTGAGGTTTTGCGCCGAGCACCTCGCGAATTCGGCGGATCAGTGCGTCCGGACTGAACGGCTTTGCGATGTAGGCGAAGTCCGGACCTAAGCCGCCGGGATTCGCAGCGATCTCTTCGGCGTAGCCCGACATGAAGAGAACTCGCATCTCCGGCCGCAGAGGCTTCAGCCGGGCTGCCACTTCGTTGCCCTTCATCCGCGGCATCACGACATCGCTGAGCATCAGGTGAATCGGCTCGGGGTGCCGGTCCGCAACGGCAAGAGCGTCGGGGCCGTGAGCGGCTTCGAGAACCCGGTATCCTTGTTGCCGAAGGGTGTGGACTACGAGGTTGCGTACGGCTTCCTGATCCTCGACAACCAGAATCGTCTCGTTGCCCCCCGGCCCGCTGTCGCCCGCACTCTCAGCCGCGCCGCTGCCGGCAGCTGCCTGAATCGCCGGGAGGTAAATTCGAAACGTCGAACCGCATCCCGGCGCACTTTCAACCGATATGCCCCCGCCGAACTGCCGCACCAGCCCGTACGCAGTGGACAGACCGAGGCCGGTGCCGACACCTTCGCCTTTCGTCGTAAAGAACGGTTCGAATATGCGCTGCTGCGTCTCCGGATCCATGCCGGTGCCGGTGTCCGCGACTACGAGCATTACGTGCGGCCCTGGTGATACACCAGGCGGAAGCGGACGATCTCCATCCAGTTCGATACCGGCGGTCTCGATCAGCACAGTGCCCCCGGCGGGCATAGCGTCCCGGGCATTCACTACCAGGTTCATCACCACCTGAATCATTTGGCCCGCGTCGGCCAGCACCATTCGCAGATCGGGAGCCAGCACTGTCGTCAGTTCAATATCCTCCCCGACCAGTCGCTGAAGCATATTGCGGTTCCCGGCGAGGAGATAGTTCAGGCTGATCGGACGCGGATCGATCACCTGCTTGCGGCTGAAGGCGAGCAACTGCCGGGTGAGACTCGTGGCCTGTTCGCCCGCACGCTGAATTTGACGGGCGGACTCGCGAAGCGGGTCTCCGGCCCGCAGCGCGCGAACCATCAACTCGCTATACCCGTTGATCACGGTCAGCATGTTATTGAAGTCGTGTGCGATGCCGCCCGCCAGCCGCCCGATGCTCTCCAGTTTCTGCGATTGCTGCAATTGCTCTTCGAGGTGGGCCTTCTCGCTTTCGCGCCGCTTCTCGGTTGTCAGGTCCACACCGATCAGCAGCGAGCGCCGGATGGTGCCGAGGCTGATCGAGACCACCTCGATCGAACAAATGACCGATGTGCCGTCGTTTCGGCGCAGCATCATTTCCTGCTGTTGCGTCTGCCCGCCCTCTTCAAGAAGGCGATGGCAGCGGGCGGCTTCCTCGGCTGAGATGATGCCGAGTTCGACGCCGGAGCGCCCAATGGCGTCTTCGCGGCCGAATCCGGTGATTGCCGAAAACGCTTCGTTGACTTCGATGAATACGCCCGTATCGAAATCGCTGATCGCCATCATCAACGGTGCGTGCCTGAATGCTTGCGAGAATCTCTCCTCGCTCTCCCGCAGGGCGAGTTCGGAGCGCTTGCGGTCGCTGATGTCCTTTACCACCCCGATGATGAGATCGTCGTTCAAACCAAAACGATTGATCGACAGAAGGCCTGTGATGATCTCCCCGTTTTTCTTCTTGCCGCGCAGTTCGAAATCGCGAACACATCCCCGTTCGCGGACCTCGCGCATGACCTTCGCACGATCCTCCAGATCGAAGTACAACCCAAGCTCGATCGAAGTCTTGCCGATCGCTTCTTCGCGCGTGTATCCGAGCACCTGTTCCAAGCGGTCGTTCACGTCGAGAATCAGGCCGTCTTCCCATCTTGCGATGTAGAAGACGTCGGCAACTGTCATGAAAGCCGTCCGAAACTTCTCTTCGTTCTCTTTCAGCCGCTCCTCGACGAGTTTCCGGTCCGTGACGTCGACGTGCGTTCCAATCATCTGGGCGGGACGTCCGTCGGGCAAACGTTGGACCATCCGCCCACGGCTCAGGACCCAACGCCAGCCGCCGTCTTTCGTTCGAAGGCGAATTTCGATTTCGTGGTTGTCCCGGCGTCCGTCCGCATATTCGTCGAGGACCGCAACGAGCCGGCTTATATCGTCGGGATGAATCAGAGATAGGAAGCTCTCGCTATTGGCCGGGAATTCATCGGGCGCGTAGCCCAGCATGGTGTAATACCGAGGGCTGAAATACGCGTGATTTTCCGCCATATTCCAATCGAACAGACCATCGTTGGTGGCATCGAGGGCAAGCGCCAGGCGCCGTTCGCTTTCCTCGAGCGCAAGTTCGGCGCGCCGCTGTTCGCCGATATCGCGCGAAACTCCCAGAAGCTGCGATGGCCGTCCGTCGTCATCACACAACAGCGTCGTCACCACCTCAGTCAGGACGATCGAGCCGGCCTTGCACGGCTGTTCGACTCGTTGGGTGCGGGGCCGGCGCGCCCAATCGTTATCGGCTCCCAAAGTATGAAGCCGTTCGCGCAAACCCTCGATGAGACTCCGGTACGATGCGGGCGTGAAGGACTGCTCGAGCGTTTGCGAAAGCGCCTCCTCGACTGTGAATCCGCGGAGCTGAGTTACCGATGGACTAACATACGTGAACCGGCCGGCCGCAATGTCGAGGGTCCAGATCACATCCGCCGTGTTTTCCGAAATCAGGCGGTAGCGTTTCTCGCTTGCGCGCAGTTCGTCTTCGGTCTGCTTCCGCACCGTGACGTCCTTGCCGAAAACGGAGATTCCGGTAGGGGCACTGTCATGGACGATGCGATTGAAGGAAAGCTCGAAGAGGCGTCCGTCGTCAAATGTGACCTCCATGCGGTAGGACCCCATCGCGAGGGCGGCCCGGTATAACGAACGTAGCGCCGCAGCACGGTCCGGCGGAAACAAGTCGGAGCTCGCTGCTCCTGCAAACGCCCGGCGTTCGAAGTTTTGTTGGATGCTGTCCTCGAAAGCGGAGTTAAACGTCAGGAGATTATGGTTGAGATCTACCGACCAAATCAGATCCTCCGTACTTTCGATCAGGGCGGCGAGATTTGCCTGCGCACGCCGAACCGCATCTTCGGCCTGCCTCCGTTCGGTGATATCGCGAGCGATAGAAAGCACCAGGTGCTCGCCGGCCAGGTCCAGTTCCTGCGTGAGCACTTCGACCGGAATGCGGCGACCGTTTTTAGCGACGTGAACCGTTTCGAATTTCGTTCCATTGCCGGTGGCGGCACCCTCAGGTTCGATATCCGCGGGGCAGAGGTTCGACAACTCCTCGCGACTGTAGCCGAGCCGTACGGAAGCAACGGCATTGGCAGCGACGAAATGCTGGAACTGTCCTTGTGGGCCTGAATGGGCGAGAAACACCGCGTCATTCAGGTTCTCGAACAATGCACGGTGCAGCGCCTCGCTTCTCTTCAGTGCCTCTCGGACCTGCTTCTCGCGCCGCTCCGCTTCAAGCTTGTCGAGAGCGAAGGAGATATCGAGACTGACCTCTTCGAGCAGCCCGACTTCGGCTTCGGAAAAGAATTCAGGGTCGGCTGCATTCAAACAAAGCACGGAGGAGACGCGCCCTTCGGAAGATAGAGGGAACGCGGCACATGAGCCCGCGCCCGCAGGATCGTCGACCGGCGGGCGGAGACCCGCGGGTACGCTCGGCTCGCTCCACTTGTAAACCACGGGTAGACCTGTCGATGCAACCGATTGAACCAGAGCGCAAACCCGCGCTTGCGGCGGGCACGGCGCACCACACGTTTCAGAAGCGCCGCGCAGAGAGACCTCCTCGGCTTCGCCTTTCGCGGGCGAAACCCAGGATTGGCGGAATCCACCGCAACCGCCTGCCACTTCGCAGATACTGTGAAACAATTCGTCGCGCGAACCGATTCGGACAATCGCCTGGTTCACCTGGCTCAACACGGCGTAAAGGCGCGAAAGCTTTTCGATTTCCGTCTGATGGCGCTTGCGATCCGTTATATCGCGGAACGCGCACGCGAACTGGCCCGTGACGGGACGAAACGCGATCACTTCGAAATGTTTGCCCAAGCCGGAGTGCGATGCCTCGAAGCGGAAGGGGTCGCCCGTCAGTACGACGCGCCCGTAGTTTTCGATCCAGTGCGTCTCGGTATGAGGCAAGATCTCAAGCACGGTCCGCCCCTCTACAGCCGATGCGGTGAGGCCCGTCATCCGCTCGAAGGCCGGGTTGACGCGGAGGAACCGGTAGTCCACCGGTTTTCCGTCGGCGTCGAAGATCATTTCATGCACGGCGAACGCGTCGAGCATGCTGTTGAATAGCCACTCGTAACGATCCTCCAACTCGTGCAACCGGCTGGTGTCGATCAGAAACCCTTCGAGGCCAATCACGTTGCCGTTGCAGCGAACGGTGTGTGCCGAGAACGTGTGGTATCCGGTGCTGCCGTCCTGACGTTTCCGGCGAAATTCGCCGGCTGGCACGGGTGTCCCGCTGAGTAGCGTAGCGACGATGGCATGAGCTGCCGTTTGGTCCTCAGCTATCTGGGTTGCGCTGAAATGAAGGCCGACGGCTTGGTCCGGCGAGGAGTAGCCGTGCATGCGGCACCAGGCTTTGTTCACGTAGCGAAAGCGACCGTCCGGTCCGATAAAGAAGTACGCGGCTCCGCCGTCCCGAACTGCCTCCTGCAGCCGCAGATCGATGCTATAGGGGGACTCCGAATGCCTGCTTACGGCGCGGTCGAGGAGATTCTGCGCGAGGGCGCCGAGACGGTCGGCCTCCGCCGGCAGCGACAGCCACCCGTCGCCGCCGAGTTTCGCCGTGATGTGCCGCGATTCCTCCTCAGCGGCATCGCGAGATACCAGCAGAATTGGGACATGGTTCCATTCGACGTGCTCAGCCGCCCGCAACAGACGGCAGGCGCGCCAACCTTCGAACTGCGGCGCCGAATTGCCGACGATCAGCAGGTCCGGAGGTGTTGCCGCCAAATTCGAAATCAATTTATCGAGGCCGGCAAACGGTAGGATGTCGTACGCTGCGTTCTCTCGAAGTACAGCCAGTTCCGGGCTTTCCGCAGCCCCCGCGACGGCCACTTTGAATTTCCGTGTCACTCTCGCCTTATCTGAGATCCGGGCCCAGGCTAGTCAACGATCTCCACTGAATCGCCTTTGTGATCGCCAGTCGCAACTCCTCTCGTGTTAGGTGAGTGGCTTTGGTCCGCGAAATTCTCACACCAGGAAAAGCGAATAGGGAAGGCGAGGTATGGAATGCATCAAGCGGTGATGAGACGGCCCACATGCGCAGCCACGCCGGCCGCAAGACCATCCAGGCTGTAGCCGCCTTCGAGCACAGACAGAACTCGTCCACGAGCATGCTTATCGGCGATTTCCAGTACCAGTTCCGTCAGTTCGATGAAATCCGGATCTGAGAGTGTGAAACGGCCCAGCGGATCGCCCGCGCGCGAATCGAAGCCGGCTGACACGATGACGAGATCTGGCCGGAAGGTATCCACAGCGGGCAACAGCTTGCTCGAGAAGGAGTGGCCGACGATCTCTTCACGGCCGGATCCTGCCGGCAGCGGGCAATTCAGTGTCGTGCCCTCGCCGCAACCCTCTCCAGTTTCGTGGGCGGGACCGGTACCTGGATACCACGGCGATTGATGAGTACTGAAGAAGAACACGGAGTCATCACGGTAGAAGATCTCCTGGGTACCGTTCCCGTGGTGCACGTCCCAATCGACGATCAGCACCCGCTCCACCCCGTGCCGCTTTTGGGCATGGCGCGCCGCGATGGCAACATTATTGAAGATGCAGAATCCCATTCCCCGCGCCGGCGTCGCATGATGGCCGGGCGGCCGCACGGCACAGAATGCCCGGTCCGCTTCGCCGCTGAGAATCGCATCCACGGCGTTGAGGACGCCACCGACGGCGCGTAGGGCGACATCAAGCGACTTCGACCCGACGGCGGTGTCTCCCGTGCTCAGGTCGTGCAGACCGCGCGCGATGTCCTGCTCGACCGTGCGGAGATATTTCTGTTCGTGACACAGCAGGAGTTCGTCCTCGGTCGCGGGACGAATCTCGATGCGCGGTGCCCGCTCGAGCGCGTCGAGTTGAGACAGGGCCGCCGTGACGGCTTCGTATCTCTCGGGGGACTCGGGATGCCCCGGCCCGGTGGTATGCCGTTCGTAGTAGCGGTCAAGAAGGATTGCCGTTCTGGACATGACTCGGTTTCATTCTGGTTCGCCCAGTCCCAGATCTGAACAGTGCGACCGGTTCAACAGTGTTTTACCACAGTCATTCAGACGGCATGCCGGATGGACCCTCGACTGCATCGTGAGCGCCCTATGCGGCAACTCGCCCTCGACTTGCGGTACGGTGCCCGTATGTTGATGAAACATCGCGCGTCTCCTTCCGGATATTGACCGTGCAGTACAGATTTCGGCAGGCGTGCGAGGCGAGCCGCTCCTCAGCACCAACGTGTTCCTCGGCCGGTTTTCCGGAACGTTCGTGCCGACCGGCGGCGGCCACCCGGAAACCGTGGATGGATATAGACTTTCATCCAGCCTGTTTCAGGCATTGGGAGGCAACCCGAAGCTGGGATGGACGTTCTTTGCCGGTGGGGAGCAACCGGCGGGAGCGTCGCGGTTCGTGATACTCAGCCACCGCGTTGTGGGTGTCGCGCTAATGCCGCCAACCCGGCGATACTGCAACGCGCGATTACACTCGTTGGACGGGCGCACCGGGCAATCGGCGTGACGCCAATGGACTTCGGTATCTGCCGGACGCCCAGTTATGGGTGCCGCTCGGGTTCTCAAACGCTGAACTGGGCGAGCGCGGCTCCTTTTGGATCAACGCGATAACGCGCCTGCGGGCAGGAGTGACACTCGACGCAGCCCAATCCGAGATCGCTCTGCTCGGAAAGCGTTTGGCTTCGTTTCGTTCAGACACTCACAGAAGCCAGACCGCCAAGGCAACGCTGGTCCGTGAGATGCTTTGCGGCGAGTTGACGGCTTCCTTTACATGGCTGCTGATCGGCGCGGTACTGTTCCTGCTGCTGATCGCCTGCGGCAACGTCGCCAGTTTGCAGTTCGCCGAGTGTCGATGCGGGGGCGTTAAATCGCAATTCGCAGCGCCATCGGTGTGCGAAGGCGGCACGTGACGCTCGGCGGTTTCCTCGGCATCTGGATCGCGTCCTGGTGGTTGGATCTGATGCGGACAAGCATGTCCGCCGAAGTGCAACGCTATTTGCCCGGGATGGGAGCGGATGGGTTTGAATCGCGCGGTTCTGCTGTTGACACTCGCGATTTCCATGCTGGCCGGATTGACGGCAGGCGTCATCCCGGCGTGCCCGGTTCCAAATCGGACGTCGTGGCGGCGCTTAAACAAGGCGGGCGCGGAACGTCGTCCGGTAAGGGACGTCACCGCACACGCAGCCCGTTGGTGGTGAGCGAGATTATTGTGGGATTAGTGTTGTTGGTGGCGGTTGCCGCAATCCACTTATCCGGAGATGCCGCACGATGTTGGATCACGATTGTCGGCGTAGCTTCCGATATCATTCATGAAACATTCGACCGCGGTCCGCGCCCGACCCTCTACATTCCGTACGAACAGGATCCCGTGCGGTCGACCGGCTATCTCGTTCGGACTCCTGCGACTCGCTGGTACTGGCTTCCGCAATTCGGGCCGAGATAGCCGGATTGAATTCGGATCAACCCGCGAGCGGGCTGATGACGATGTCGAAGAGCATCAGCGACCGGCTGCTGGGATACAAGAATGTCACCGCGATGATGGGGACCTTCGGGATTGTCGCGCTGATTCTTTCCGCGGTCGGCGTATTTGGCGTCAAGGCCTATTCGGTCAGCGAGCGTGTTCACGAAATCGGGCTGCGGATGGCGCTCGGCGTGGGGCGGTGCGACGCTTTGTGGATGGTGAGACGGTGGGGCCTGCTGCTGGCAGGGTCGGGCCTGGTGATTGCGTGCCTGCCGCGCCTGCGGCATCGAAATTGCTCCAGGATTTGTGTTCGGCGTGAACGCTTTCGATGTACCGACGCTTGCGGCGGGAATCGCAGTTCTGTCCGGCGTGCTATTTGCCGGTGCGGCGAGCCATCTCTGTTGATCCGCTGGTGAGTTTGCGAAATGAGTGATACATTCTGGCGCCTCCCGCTACAGTATTGACGGGTAAAGAACTCGCCGGAAGTGCCGATTAAACTGAACGGGTGAATTGTGCCTCCAGACCGCGTACTATCGCAGGATGAAATCGACAGCGTTTTTCGCAATCTGCGCGAGCAGGCGGGTGAAGACGATCCGTCGCGGCGCGCGCAGCCCTATGATTTCCGGCGTCCCGACCGGATCGCCAAAGACCAGCTGCGAGCCATTCACGTTCTGCATGAGAACTTCGCGCGCGGTCTCGCATCGAGCTTGTCCGCCTATCTCCGCGCGTACGTGGTGGTGAACCTCGTGTCCGTGGAGCAGTTGTCGTTCGTCGAGTTCTCGCAATGCCTTCCGTCGCCCACGTGTATTGTCTCGCTCGGCATGAAACCGTACGACGGCAATGCGCTGCTGGAGATCAACCCTGCGCTCGTGTTCCCAATACTCGAGATGCTGCTCGGCGGCAGTGGCAAAAGTGTGACACGAATGAACCGGGAAGTGACGGAAATTGAGCAGAGCATCCTCGAAGGCATTTTCCGGATCATATTGAACGACCTGAAGGCATCCTGGCAACTCGTCACGCACATCCAGTTCAACATCGACAGCTTCGAAACAGAGCCGCAGCTACTGCAGATTCTCGCCCCGAACGAAGCCGTCGTCGCAATCAGCATGGAAGTGCGAATCGGCGAGAATGCCGGGATGATGAACCTCGGCATCCCGTCCATCATCATCAAGATGCTGCGTCAGAAATTCGACCAGCAGTGGTCGGTTCGGAAGACGCAGGCGACGGAGCAGGAGCACGAGCGCCTGTTCCGGCTGATCAAACCCTCGCAGGTCAAGATCGACGCACGCCTCCAGGGCCCCACGCTGAAGGTTGAGGATCTGCTACAGGTCGAAGAGGGACAAATCCTCGCATTCGATTATCCCGTTGGAAAAAACGTCGATCTACTGATCAACGGCAAATTGAAATTCCACGGACAGATAGTTAGTACGGGCCGCAAGCGCGGCATTGAATTGACCGATCGATTCATCGCTCACGAGTGAGGCGCGATCGCGAAAAAGCGAAGGCGTCTTCCTTCACGCCTTGAGAACCGTTTCGGCTTCCTCGGCGTGAGTCCCTCGAGGCAGGCGGCGATAGCCGGTGATCAATCGCGCGCCGCGATTGAACGTCAAGTACTGGAAACCCCACCGGATAAATACGAGCACCCGGTTCTCGAACTCCACGATGTACATCAAGTGGACGAAGAGCCAAACCAGCCAGGCGAACAAGCCGTGGATCTTGATTTTTCCGCCAAAGAAGAAGGCCACCGCAGCGGCGCGTCCGATTACAGCCAGGCTGCCCTTATCAAGATAGTGAAATGGCGACACGGCCGCGCCGCGCAGCCGCTGCTTGATCGAGTACGCCGCATAACGTCCCTCCTGCATGGCTGTAGGCGCCACGCCCGGTACCGGGTGTCCATCCTGTTCGAGATAGGCAAGATCGCCGATCACCAGAATCTCGGGATGTCCTGGGACGGTAAGATCGGGGGCGACCTTCACGCGACCCTGGCGATCGAGTTCGGCGCCGGTGCGTTGGGCAATGATCCTGCCGAGCGGCGTCGCGGTGACGCCTGCGGCCCAAAGTACGGTCTTGGCACGAATGCGCTCGTCCCCATTCGGACCGTGCAACGTAACGCCGTCTTCGTCGATACCGGTAACGCGCACATTATTTCGGGCACGCACCCCGAGGTGAATGAGGTGCTGCTCGGCTGCGCGTGACAGTTCCTCGGGATAAGGCGGCAGCACACGCGGCGATCCGTCCACCAGCAGGATTTGCGCTTCTTCGGGGCGGATGGAACGGAACTCGTTCTTCAAAGTGTCGTTGGCGATCTCGCCGAGCGCTCCCGCAAGCTCGACGCCGGTCGGTCCGGCGCCCACGACGACGAACGTCAGCCATGCGCGACGCGCGACGGGATCTGCCTCTCTTTCGGCCGCCTCAAAGGCAAACAGGATCTTGTGGCGTATTTGCGTCGCCTCCTCAATCGTTTTGAGTCCAGGAGCGACCTCCTGCCAAGCGTCGTGCCCGAAATAGAAGTTCTGTGAACCTGTGGCGGCGATCAGAGTGTCGTATTCGATCTCTCCGTCGTTGACAATCAGGCGTTTGCGCGAGACGTCCACATCGTACGCTTCAGCCAGTAGGACCTTGACGTTCTTCTGTCTCGCCAACACTGCCCGCAGCGGCGATGCGACCTCACCGGGGGAAAGCGATCCGGTCGCAACCTGATAGAGCAGCGGCTGAAACAAATGAAAATTCCGCTTATCTACCAGCGTGATCTCCACCGGTAGCCGCTTCATTGCCTGAACACAATAAAGTCCGCCGAATCCGCCACCTACGACCACGACTCGATGCATCCGAGCCCTCCTCACCAGTTAGATGCGGCGAGGGCGGAAGTCGATTGTACGATCCGGCTAAGTCCGTGCGGGCACGCCCCCAGGTTCCATGCCAAAGCGGCGCAACAGAAGGAACTCCGACAGGTTCTCGGTCGTTAACAATCCAACCAGGCGGTCGCCTTCCATTACCAGCGCGCAAGAACCGGCCTGGGTCATGGCCGGTAGGGCTTCTCCAAGATCCGCCTCCGGCGAGAGACTCAGGAAATCGCGTTCCATGGCGCTGGAAACGTACGCCTCGGGGCCTTCGGATGCCAGGGCTCGCAGCAAAAGGTTGCGCGGCAGTAGCCCGATGACGCTGCTGCCGTGCAGAATCGGGAAATCCTGTTGAGAGGTGGCAAGCAGCAGATTGGCGGCATCGCGGATCGTGCTGCCATGCGGGAGCGTGCGGAAATCGGTGATCATCGCGGCCCGAACCGGTATCCCGTGAGTCAGCGTACGACCGATCGCAGCGGCCCCTTCCTGAGCGGCGCCCAAGTAGACGAAAAACGCTATGAACACGAGCATGAACTGCATCGAAAGCAGCCCGTACAGCCCCATGCCGATGGCGAGCATACGCCCTGCCCAGGCAGCGACGCGCGTCGCGTCATCTTCCGAACGGAAACGGGCGAGAATGGCCCGCAGCACCCGGCCGCCGTCCATGGGAAATGCCGGAAGAAGGTTGAACCCCGCCAGCAGCAGGTTGCCCAAAGCGATACGTTCGAGCAGGTTGGAGTCGGTCGGATCGAACAGTGTCTCGATCGCCTGAAGGTGGTTTCGATAGAACAGATATCCTAATAAGACTCCGGCGATCACGATATTCACGAAGGGGCCTGCGAGGGCGATCCACAATTCCTGGTTCGGCTTGGGATTTTTTTCGAGCCGGGCCACGCCCCCGATAGGAAACATCACGATTTCGAGTGTCCGCACCCCGTATTGTCTGCCAACCCAAGCGTGTCCGAGTTCGTGCAGCAACACGGAAGCGAACAATGCGAGTATGTACAGGGCGAATATGAGCCCGGACTGCTTATTCCCGAGCCCCATCACGACCAGAAAGACTAAGAGCAGAATAAACGTGAAATGGAAGCGGACGGGCACTCCGAGCAACCGGATGCTGCCCATGGTCCCGGCAATGCCGCGCTCGTTCCTGGAGGGGGAGGCCATCCACTTAGAACATAGCAGCAATCCAGCGCGCAAAGGAGGGATTTCTCCCCGCACGCGCTTCTAAAAAGAGATCAACAATCGGGTTGCCGCAGAATGTGCGAAGCCTCACCAACCGACCGGCTTACCAGCATTCTGTTCGTCCAGCCACTTCTTGAGCGGCGCGAAATATTCGAGGATCGCTGAGGCGTCCATGTCACGCTGGCCAGTGAGTTCCTTCAATGCGTCCGGCCACGGCCGGCTTTCACCCATCTCCAGCATGGACTTCAAGCGCTCGCCCGCCGCTTGATTGCCGTAGATGGAGCATCGATTCAACGGCCCAGTGCATCCGGCAATCCGCGAAAGCGCCCGGTGAAACTGGAACTGGAGAATGTCCGCCAGAAAATAGCGGGAGTACGGGACGTTCGCGGCGACGTGGTATTTTGCGCCGGGATCAAAATCCTGCTCGGTGCGCGGCTCGGGCGGGGCTACCCCCTGATACTTCAACTTCAAGTCCCACCACGCTTTGTTGTACTCACCCGGCGTGATCTGTCCCGAGAAGACTTTCCATCGCCACTGATCGATCAGCAGCCCGAAAGGCAGGAAGGCGATCTTCTCGAGGGCACGATTCAGAAGGAGTCCGATGTCTTTCGAGGTGTCCGGCGCCGAATTCAGCAAACCGATCTTCACCAGGTACTCCGGCGTGACACTCAGCGCGATGGTATCCCCTACTGCTTCATGGAAGCCGTCATTCGCGCTGTCCCTGTACAGGAAAGGCAACTGGTTATAGGCGCGCTGATAGAAGTTGTGGCCGAGTTCGTGGTGGATGGTCGTGAAATCCTCGGCGGTGATGTCAATGCACATCTTGATCCGCAGATCGTTCACCGCGTCGACGTCCCAGGCGCTGGCGTGGCAGACTACATCGCGATCGCGCGGCTTCACGAACATGGACCGTTCCCAGAATGTCTCCGGGAGCGGCGCGAATCCGAGGGATGTGAAGAAGTGCTCGCCGTATTTCACCATCTCCTTCGGCGTGGTGTTTTTGGTCTTGAGGATTTGACTCAGGTCATACCCGGGATCCGCATTCGGCGGCGCGACGAGCGGGTAAATGTTCTCCCACTCCTGCGCCCACATGTTCCCGAGCAACTGTGCTGGAATCGGGCCGTTCGCCGGGACGACCGCATCACCGTACTTTTCGCGCAAGCGGTTCCTGACGTACGCGTGCAGAGAAACGTACAGCGGCCGGACCTGTCCCCACAGGCGATCCAATTCCTGGCTGAAATCGTCCGGCGGCATGTCATATTTTGACCGCCACATCGCGCCCATGTCGGCGAACCCCAACTCACGGGCGCCCTTGTTCGCGAGCGCCACGAATCGCTCGTACTGCGGCCGCATCTGACGCGAAATGGTGTGCCATCCCAGCCACGCCTCTCGCAGTTCCTTCGGGTCGCGGCTCGTCGACAGGATCTTGCTCAACTCCTCCAGGTCCAGGCAACCATCTCTGCCGGGAGGACAGAATTTGCCCTTCCCGTACTCGCCTTCCATTGCGGAGGCAAGGCGCGTCGCCTCGGCGCTTTCCGCAGGATCGGAGGGCGTCGCAAGTGTCAATGAAAGGCGAAGCAGTTTCAGCTTTCGCTCGAGGTCCGGCATGAGCGCGAGACGGTTGAACTCGGTCGATTCCTTGGCCAGGCGCATCGTGGCGGCAATAGACCTCTCGTCCAGTTTCGCGGCGATGATCTCAGTATCGTCGGTGATGTAGGTCGACTTGATCCAATCCGCGCGCCCGGCTTCAACCGAAAGATCCAGCAATTCCTTCTGCGCGCGATTGATGAAGGCCTCCGCGTCCGCGGCGGTCTTTCGCGGTGCCGAAAACAGTACCGCCGAAATCGCGATCGTTAGTAAGAGCGGAGCGACAATGGTGGGTCGCAACTTCATACCTCTATAATAGGAAGTTCGTTCATGGCTGCCGAGTCTAGTGCCATCGCGACGCCTCTTCAGCCGGCGGTACACGTCCGAACGAAAGTCCTGCTCGGTTTGACGCTGTTTTCCGCGGGACATTTCTTCATAGACCTTTATTCGAGCGCGCTGGGAGTGTTTCAACCGCTGCTCATCGACAAGTTAGGATTCAGCCTGTCGCAGGCCGGGATCCTCGGAGGATTGCTCTCCCTCACGTCTTCGGTAAGCCAACCGGCATTCGGCATTCTTTCGGATCGTTACAGGACGCGGATGTTCTCGGCTTTGGCTCCCGCAATCGCGGGCGTTTCGATTTCATCGCTGGGGCTCGCCAACAGTTACGTTTTGGTCGCCTGGATGGTCGGGGTGGGCGGCGCCGCGATCGCTTCGTTTCATCCGCAAGCGTCATCACGCGCGACCCTCGGACTCGAGAATCGCGCGCGCTGGTTGGCCGTGTTCATCAGCGCCGGCACGCTCGGTCTCGGACTCGGTCCCGCGGTGTTCTCGACGCTGTTCCGGATCCTGGGCCTCGAGAAAGCGGCGTGGGCCGCGCTGCCCGGAATCATCATGACGGTTCTACTCGTGGCGATGATCCCGGACCGCGCCGAGGGGCTTGCTCCGGTGAGGTTCGACCTGCGTCCACTCGCGCGGGTATGGAAACCGATGGCGATTTTGTATCTGCTTGTGTTCCTGCGCTCCGTGGTTCAGATCTCATTCACGCAGTTTCTGCCGCTTTATCTGAGCCGTGAACGCGGGTACTCGCTCACCGGCGCGAGTTGGGCTCTGTCCTTATATTTGGTTTCGGGAGCGGTGGGCGGAATGTTGGGCGGCCACCTCGCACAGCGGTTCGGAGAAAAGCCTGTAATTCGCATTTCGATGGCCGGGTGCCTCCCGTTTCTGTTCATGTTCTTCCTGATGCGCGGCCCGGCTTCGATGGTGGGGCTCGCGCTGGGCGGACTGATCATGCTGTTCACGATTCCCGTGAACGTGGTTATGGCACAGCAGTTGCTACCCTCACAGGAAGCGACAGCGTCTGCTTTGATGATGGGATTCGGATGGGGAATGGCGGGCTTGATTTTCATCCCGATCACCGGTTGGGCAGCCGATCATTTCACGCTGCATGCGGCTTTGTTCGCTCTGATCCTGTTGCCCGCGGCCGGTTTCGTATTGAGTTACTTTCTTCACGATGAAAGCCGTTTGTCTAGTTAGTGGTGGTTTGGACTCTGCAACCTGCCTCGCGATTGCGCGCAGTCAGGGTTACGAGTGTTACGCTCTCTCGTTCGATTACGGGCAGCGCCATCGTGTCGAACTTGAGGCGGCGGCACGCGTCGCGAACAGTCTTGGGGCGAAAAGACACGTCACCGTTAAGGTGGACTTGCGCGTCTTCGGCGGTTCGGCTCTGACCGCTGATATCGATGTGCCCAAATCCCGCAACAGCGAGGCGATGGCAGAGGGAATTCCAGTCACCTACGTACCTGCGCGGAATACGGTGTTCTTATCCATCGCGCTAGGTTGGGCGGAAGTGCTGGAAGCCGAACATATCTTCATCGGCGTGAACGCGATTGACTATTCGGGTTACCCCGACTGCCGCCCCGAGTTCATCGAAGCTTTCGAGCGGCTGGCGAACCTCGCCACAAAGACCGGCGTCGAAGGGCGGACACAGGTCCGAATTCACACGCCGTTGATCGCAATGACCAAGGCGGATATCGTGCGCCGCGCGGCGAGTCTGGGGCTCGCCTTCGGCCTTACCCACAGTTGTTACGATCCGGACTCCACAGGGCGCCCTTGCGGCTTGTGTGATTCGTGCGTACTTCGGAAGAAGGGCTTTGAGGAAGCAGGTTTGACGGATCCGCTGGAGTACCGGCAGTAGATGCACATCTCCGAGATTTTTTACTCGGTGCAGGGCGAAGGCATTTTAGCCGGGGTGCCAAGCGTGTTCGTACGAACCAGCGGCTGCAATCTTCGCTGCGTCTGGTGCGACACGCCCTACACCTCCTGGAACCCGGAAGGTGAACGGATGGATGTCGCGTCGATCATCGCCCGAATCGAGGAGCATCCGGCGAAGCACGTTGTCATCACCGGCGGCGAGCCGATGCTGTTTCAAGATATGGTCGAACTGACACAACTCCTTCGCGGGCGCGGCCTGCACATTACCATCGAAACGGCGGGCACACTCCTGAAGAAAGTGGAGTGCGATTTGATGAGCATCAGCCCGAAGCTGGCTAACTCGACACCCCGCGAGCGAGAGGGCGGGCGCTGGGCTGCGATGCACGATCATTTGCGGTATCAGCCGGAGGTGCTGCGGAGCTTAATCAGTGGTTACGAGTACCAGTTGAAGTTTGTGATCTCGGCCCCGGAGGACCTGGAGGAGGTTCGCGCGATCGTTCGGGAGATTGGGGCGGCGTCTGAGCGGGTCGTCTTGATGCCCGAAGGCACGAGCCGCGAAACGCTCGTGGAACGCGGACGATGGCTGACTCAAATCTGCATGTGCGAAGGGTTCCGCTACAGCCCGCGACTGCACGTTGATTTGTGGGGAACGGAACGCGGCCGCTGAAGCTCACTCCTGCTCTTCACGAATCGCCTCGAGCTCGGCGATCACTAGCGGCAGTTCATACCGAACATCGAGAGTATGTTCGGGTGCGGCAAAAGTTCGTCGTAGCCGCCGCCTCCTGCGATCTCCCCGGGCAGATCGAGAGCACCGAGCGTTGTAGTCAACATGAAGTTTAGGCCGCGAACTGAGCCGTGCGCCATGGCAGCGGCGCCATCGACGATTATGAATTCAACTCCGGATTCTACACGGGCTGTGAGCAGCCCCCGAAAGTCGGTCATTTCTTTCATCGGAGTTTCTTGCCTGCTCGTTGCAATTCCCCGGCGAATTGCCACAGCGCCATTCGTAGCGCAAAGCGTTCCGTCACGGTGAGCTTCAGGTTCTCGCGAATGAGTGTGCGATCGATATCGCGTTTGTACAGTGCAATGACGGGATCCGGCGGAGAGGCATTGTCTGCGTCATACTCGGTATACTCTGGGCAAATGTACGCTGTCGCTGCTCCACGGCTACTAATGAAACTGCCCGCGGCGCAGGCCGCTGACAGACTCGCGATTGCAGGGAGCACCTTCCAGATTCGCGAACTGATGCCGAACGAGCATCGCCGTGCATTCGGCGTCGCACCTGCCGCTGAGCGTTGGTACCTGGCACAAACAAATGCCGCCGCCGTTTCGATCGCGGACATGTGGGATGTCGCCTACGAGGCGTCCCGGCAGCACGGAGTGTATGTCGAGCCGGACATCGGACGTAAGTGGGAGTATCAGAACCAGGTAAGGATCGCTCTATCGGCCGCGCCAGGTGAAGTCTGTGCCTATGATCCGCAATCGAACAAGTTTCCGCAAGGAAACGGATTTGCCTGGCATCTCGGAGATAACTTCTCACAACTCAAGAGAGCCCGCGATGCCATCGCCGGTTCCACAACCGCGAAAGTGCGCATCGGCCACATGGACACGGGGATCGACTTCTCCCATCACGCCTGTCCCGAGCACATTGCGACTGGATTGCAACGGAACTTCGTCGACGACGGACGACCGCGCGACGATGCCTCGGACCCTTTTGAGCGGGGCCCATTTAGGAACCCAGGACATGGAACGGGGACGGTCGGCCTGCTTGCGGGGAAGCGTCTCGAAGACATGCTTCGCCCCGAGCAGGATGGTGACTTCCTGGGCGGCGCACCGTTCGCGGAAGTCGTGCCGGTCCGAATAGCCACAGGCGTCGTGCTGTTATTTACCAGCGCTTTCGCGGAAGGTCTCGATTACCTCATCGCGCCCGACGGGAATGCGTCCAACCGCGTCGATGTGGTTTCCATGAGCATGGGGGGAGCGGCATCGCGCGCCTGGGCGGATGCCGTGAACCGTGCGTACGACGCCGGAATCGTAATGGTCACCGCCGCCGGCAACAATTTTCCGCTGACCCCTCAAAGCATTGTCTACCCCGCCCGCTTCCGACGTGTCATTGCAGCGTGCGGAGTGATGGAGAACGGCAAACCGTACACGCGTGAGAATGTGCCGTTCGGAGCGATGGCGGGAAACTTCGGGCCGGACAGCAAGATGGATACGGCCCTTGCCACATACACGCCCAACATACCGTGGGCCGAGATCGACTGTCCCGGCATCGTCGATATGAACGGAGCGGGAACCTCGGCCGCAACCCCACAAATCGCGGCCGCCGCGAGTTTGTGGCTGACGAAGCACCAGCAGGCGATGTTGGGTTGGGAAGGATGGGAGAGAGTGGAGGCAGCGCGCAAAGCGCTGTTCGTTTCCGCTTTCAAAGGGTCGCCAGATTCGCGGAAGTTCTTCGGCCAGGGGATCCTGCGCAGCGCGGATGCACTGGCCATTGCACCGAGCCGCGGACTGGCAAAGTTACCCGAAGATTCCGCGACGTTTTCGTTCTTCAAGGTTCTGTTCGGATTGGGCATTGCAGCGCCGGTCGCAGATCCCGAGATGCTGGGCCTAGAAGTCGCCCAGTTATTTCAGGTGGATCCGAATGTCGAGAAGTCGATGGCCGACCCGGATGCGGCGAAAGAACCGACTCAGGAGTTTTTCGACGCGGTGATCGGAAGTCCATATGCATCGAAAACACTCAAGAAAGCACTGCACAGCCAGTTCCAGTCGGCGGCCGTACCGGGCGCGGACCTGGGCCGGCCGAAACCGCCGGAGCGGCCGCGGAATCAAGCCATTCCCGCGCCGAAGCCGCACGTGCGCAGGCTGCGGACATACGCTTTCGACCCGAGCCTTTCTACACGTCTTGACACTGCTGCCCTGAATTCGGTAACGGTGTCGGTTCCGTGGGAGAAACTCGAGGCTGGACCTGTCGGCGAGTACGTCGAGGTGATCGACTACGATCCAGCAACGGGGTGCTTCTATGCTCCCGTCGACTTGGATGAACCGAGCCTTCTCGCCAATGATGGTCTGGTGCCGAACGCAGCAAATCCGCGCTTTCATCAGCAGATGGTCTACGCCGTTACGATGCGCACGATTCGCAACTTCGAATTCGCGCTTGGGCGGAAGGCGGTGTGGGCTCCAGAGATCGACGAGGGGACATCGCGCGACGACCGCTACGTCCAACGTTTGCGGATCTACCCGCATGCGCTACGCGAGCGAAATGCATTCTACAACCCGGAGAAGAAGGCACTGCTATTCGGATATTTTCCAGCGCGGCCGGCTACGGCGACGGAGTTGTACCCCGGCGGACTCGTATTCACATGTCTGTCGCACGACATCGTTGCGCACGAAACTACGCATGCCCTGCTCGACGGCATGCATCGCAACTTCAATCTCGAGGGTTCGACGGACATGTTGGCCTTTCACGAGGCTTTCGCAGATATCGTCGCGTTGCTCCAACATTTTTCATTGCCAGAAGCCGTGCAATTCGAAATCGGGCGCACGCGCGGCGACCTGTCCGTTCCGAACCTGCTGGCCGATATTGGACAGGAGTTCGGACTGTCGATCGGTCTGCACAAAGCCTTGCGCAGTGCGATCGGCAGGGACCCCGATCCGAGCCTGATAGAGACCACAACGGAACCGCACGCCCGCGGCGCCATCCTGGTGGCCGCGGTGTTTCGAGCATTCGTCGGGATCTACTCGCGCCGGACAAGCGACCTGGGCCGCATTGCTACAAGCGGTAGCGAAGTGCTCCGCGCAGGATCAATCGACCCGGAAGTTACCGTACGCCTGGCCGAAGAAGCGGCGACCGCTGCTCAACACGTCTTGACCATTTGCATCCGCGCACTGGACTACTGTCCGCCAGTGGATATGAACTTCGGCGATTACCTGCGGGCCATCGTCACCGCGGACTTCGAAGTCGTCCCCGACGATCCTTTGGGCTATCGGATTGCGTTTGTCGAGTCGTTCCGGCTGTGGGGCTTGTATCCGCGCGATCTGCAAACGTTGTCGCCCGAATCGTTGTACTGGCGCAGCGTCCAGTTTCCAGAGTCGCAGCGAATCCTCGGCGAAGTGTTGAGATCCGCGCGCGAATTCGCAGATAAATCAAAGTATCTCGGCTACAGCCGGGATTTTCCCGAAGGCATGCCAATACGGGAACGCATCTTTCGATATTCGAGAGTCTGGAGAATACGGCTGCATCGGGCATTGGCGGCACGGATCGCGGAGTGTACGGAAGATGAACGGGCTAAGTTGGGTGTCGATCTCGGGCTCGACTTCTCGACGGGCCGCGAACCTTTCGAGGTACATGCGTTGCGAGTCTCGGAGAAGGTCGGCCCCGACAACACGCTCCAGTGCCAACTCATGCTGCAATTGCTACAGAGCCGGAACGAGAAAGGACCGGCCGGCATCTTTCGGTTCAGCGGCGGTTGTACGTTGATCGTGGACGAGCAGTCGCTGGAAGTGAAGTATTCGGTGCTCAAGAACATCGCCAGCCGCGCACGTTTGGAAAAGAATCGTTTGGCAATGGAACGGTCGTTGACGTTGCGTCGATTGTATTTCGGTGGCACCCCGTTTACTGGCGCAGGGGAACGTTTTGCAATTCTCCATCGCAGCGAGTAGTTCGCTTTACGTCGTTATGGACGGCTTGCGTTTGGCACAATCCAATTTGAAACGAGTAGGGGGCAGCGACCGCCTGTTCAGCGCTGAAGCGATCGCCTGTGCGGTACTGTTGGTGTCGGGGAACGCGATCGCGGCTTCCGAATGTGCATCGTGTCACCGCGATCAGGCGCATTCTCAACCGTCGACGGACATGGCGTGGGCACTGATGCCGGCTGGTGCAAACAAGGTACTGCACGATCGTTCCACGCTCACCTTCCGGCACGGCGCTTATTCATACGAGGTCAAAACACAGGAAGGACAGAGCTCATATACCGTCACCGACGGGAAGGACAAGTTATCCGTGCCGATCCGGTGGGCGTTCGGAAGCCGTTCACAGACTTGGTTGCTCGAGTACAAAGGACATTTCTACGAAAGCTTCGTGAGCTATTTCGCCGCAATCGATAAGCTGGACATCACGGTCGGTGATGGTTCGATCGATCCGAAGACCCTGCTGGAGGCTTTCGGCCGCGCTGTATCGGATGCGGAGATCAAGTCCTGCTTCTCGTGCCATGCCACCAGGGCGGTCGCCGGTAACCAAGTCAAACTGGATGAGCTTGTCCCAGGTGTTCAATGCGAGCGTTGCCATGAAGGCGCGGAGCGGCACGCTGAAGCGGTCGCACAGGGCAAGACGGCGCCGATTCCACAGAAACTCGGGAGGCGTTCGCCTGAGGAGATTTCGAACTTCTGCGGACAGTGCCACAGGACGTGGGAGGACGTGATGCAGCTTCAGCTACACGGCAAAACGAATGTGCGATTTCAACCTTACCGTCTGGCAAACAGCAAGTGCTACGACGGACACGATCGACGTATGAGTTGTATCGCCTGTCACGATCCGCATCACAATGTTACGCGGGAAGCGGAGGCTTACGATGCGAAATGTCTCGCCTGCCACAGCGCCGCCACACGAGTGACGGCGCGAGAAACGTGCAAAGTCGGCACGAGCGGGTGCTCGAACTGTCACATGCCGAAAGTGGAACTGCCCGGCGGACATATGACTTTTTCGGATCACGAGATTCGCGTCGTCCGTGCCGGCGAACCATATCCTGATTGATCGGTAGCGGGAGGATGGATTCCGTGGCAGCGAAAAAGAGCACAACGAGAACAAAGCGCAATACGAAGAAGACTGAACCCGAGTGGCGCGTTCGCATTCGGATGTACCGCAAGTGGCTCGGCGACTGCTTCCTCCTTTCGTTCCGCGACGGCGCCGACTTGAACCACGTGTTGATCGACTGCGGGGCTTTCTGGGGATCGCCCGGCGGCAGACAGAACGTGGTCGCGGCGGCGCAAAGCATAGCGGCCGAGACTGGCGGCAGATTGCATGCCGTTGTCCTAACGCACGAGCACTGGGACCACATCTCGGGGTTTTCGTACGCGCTTGAGGAGTTTAAAAGAATCGACATTGGTGAAGTGTGGGCCGCGTGGACCGAGGATCCGGATCAGGAGATAGCGCAGGAGTGGAAAGAGCAGAAGAAGCTGGCAATGGCTGCCATTAGCGCCGCATTACGGCACTGGAGCGCATCGGACGATCCGCAAGATCAAGAGCGAGGCGCGGCGGTAGCCGCATTGGCGGCCTTCCAAGCTGATGCCGGTTTCGGCGCTTTCTCCGACAATGCGGACGAAGCAATGACGAATGCGCTCGCACTCGGGAGAAAGAAGCTGCTCGAACCTGGAGCGGTACTCGAACGTGAGTGGCTACCGGGCGTCCGCGTCCACGTGCTCGGACCGCCGAAGGACACCAGCGCGTTAAACGATATGACCGGCACAGCCGCAACCGACATGCACGGCGGCCGGGATGCGCCGGCTACCGCAATCGTGCCACCGGGATCCGCTACCGCCTTCTATGTTGCCGCTGCGGGGCAGATACCCGACAGCGGCGTCGTTGACCATTACGCCCCGTTCGACCGTTATCTGCAATGGGACGAGGAGGCGTGGAAAGCACACTGGCCGCACCTGGCAGGGTCGTACAGAGGCGATCCGCAGCGTACCATCGATAGCGACTGGTTAAACTCGGCAGCAGAACTGGCTTTGCAACTCGACAGTTATACCAACAATACGAGCCTAGTGCTGGCGTTCGAACTGAACGGCGCGAAGGAGGTTCTGCTGTTCGTGGGTGACGCGCAGATCGGGAACTGGCTCGCGTGGGCTAACGGCGCGAAGGACCTGCTGGCAAGGACGATTTTCTACAAAGTCGGGCACCATGGAAGTCACAATGCAACGTTGAAAGCGGGTGGGCTGGAGGCGATGCAGTCGCCGGACCTGGTGGCCGCCATACCGGTAGATGAAGCTTTCGCGCGCAGGCCGAAGGGTGGCAGTCCGGAGGGATGGCAGATGCCCGCAGAACCCCTTCTTACAGCTCTTTTGGAAAAGACAAAGGGCCGGGTGCTTCGTGCGGATTCCGATTTTCCAAAGGACAGCCCGAAACCGAAATTGCTCTCGCAAGCGGAGTGGAAAACGTTTTGTGACGCAGTGAAGGTGGACGATCACTTCATCGACTACTACGTCGCCTGAGCTTCGCTCAACTCGTAGCCGTGGTCGGCGATGTGCGCCCACAGCACCTGCGAGTCGTGGCCGCGGTAGGCGAAGATCTGCCGCACGTGGTCGCACACCTCTTCGTATCCTCGCTGATAGAACACGAGGATGGAAGGACCCGCGCCGCTCAGCACACAGCCGAGCAGGCCGGGAGCGCGCAACTTGGTGATCTCATCGAGCCCTGGAACAAGCGGGGCGCGGTATGGTTGATGCAGACGGTCCTCGAGGGCCGCGGGGAACGCCCATGTCGCGCCCGCTGCTAGCGCGGCGATCAGCAGAGCACTACGCTGCACATTGAAAACGGTATCCGCGCGGGAATACGTTTCGGGCAGAACCTGGCGCGCCTTTACCGTGGGCAGATCGAAATCGGGCACGACAACTGCGACACCGTAGCGTTCCGGCAATTCGAGGCGCACAGCGCGCGCAACGCCACCCGAATCGATGGCGCTGGCGACGATTGAGCCCAGCACGCAGGCCGCGACATTGTCGGGGTGTCCCTCGATGCGTGCCGCTTCATCGAGGATCCGGAGGGGCTTCCAATGCAGATCGAGCAGACAATCCGCGATCACGACACCGGCGGTGAGAGCCGCGGCGCTCGATCCGAGTCCTTTACCAATCGGGATATCGTTTTCGATTTCGAGCGCGATCGGCGGCAGCACTCCTTCGACATCGCGCGCGACGTCCAGCGCGGTTTGCCAGATGAGATTATCGTCGCCGGTCGAGATCGACTCCGAATCCCGTCCCGACGCGTGGATACTTAATTGGTCCGCAGGCCGGAAGCGGCACTCGAGATAGATCCCGAGTGCCATTCCGAGCGCATCGAATCCGGGGCCGAGATTCGCACTCGAGGCGGGAACGCGGACCTTCCATCCGCGCACTTGCCCGTCAACCATTCAGCGCAACCTTGCGACCTTCGCGGCACGAAGCGTACGCGGAGATCACAAATTCGAGGGCGCGGTAACCGTCTTCACCGGAGACCAGCGGCTTGCGTCCAGTCTGAATGGCGTTGCCGAAATCCAGGAACTGGCGTTCGAACGGCGCGAGGGAAATCGCCATCGGATCGGAAGCGCCGGACGCAACGTCCGCGGCCACGGGCGCCGGTTCGCCCTGGTCATCCTGAACATCCCACGTAGTCAGTTTGTCGCCCGAGATGATGGCGGTGCCTTTGGTGCCGTGAATCTCCAGCCGCTCAGTATACCCGGGCCAAAATGCCGTTGACGATTGCAGCACTCCCGTGGCGCCGTTCCGATAGCGCATCACTGTGGAGATCACATCCTCGGATTCGATGTTGTGCAGCGCGTGGAGTTGCCAATACCCGAACAATTCCGCCACCGGTCCCACCAGCCAGAGAAGAACATCAACCTGGTGGATAGCCTGATTGATCAGCGCTCCGCCGCCCTCGGTGGCCCAACTGCCTTTGATCGGCCGCGAGTAGTACTCCGCGGTGCGATGCCATTTCACGTAGGCGTCGGCCTGAAGGATCTTGCCGAGCCGGCCATTTTCGATGGCTTTCTTCAGGAACTGGCTGGAATCGTCGAAGCGATGCTGGCTGACTACTCCCAGCACAATACCTGCTTTGAGCGCCGTATCGATCATGTCGCGCGCCGTGTCGAGATTGGTCGCGATCGGCTTCTGCACCTGGATATGCTTTTTCGCTTCAGCACAGATTTCCAGCGGCTGAAGACGAAAGTCAGGAAAGGTACAGACATCGACATAATCTACCTTCGGATGGCGGCAAACGTCCTCGTAGTTACGGACGAACTCGCAGCCGCATTCATCGGCGAACCGCTTTCCGTGCGGTTCGGAGATGTCGGTGCAGACAGTAACTTCGTATCCGATGTTCTTATACGCTTGTGCGTGCTTGTAAGAGATCGCGCCGGTGCCAATGATGCCTACTCGCATAGGTTCCTTATTCTAGCGTCGAATTTAACCTGAACGAACGCGACTACGTTAGTCGGTCAGTCCATTGTTCGTGCCGCAAATCGCGACCTCCAGGCCCATTGCGCTGAAGGCTGCGGCTTTGGCGGCCAGCGCACGGTTGGCAGCATCGGCATCGGGCGCATAGGCAACCTGTATGTGGTTCGATTTATGCCGGGCCATAAACTGGTCGCGAGTTATGCCGTAGGTAACTGCGTGCATGATCGGCCATTGAGGAGTCGTGATCTGCCAGCGGCGCTCGGTCTCTTCGCGCGGTAGTTCGATGACCTTGGCGCGGCCGATGTCCGCCTTCAGGACGCCGTTATCGACGAAGACACGGCTCCAGACGATCTCGCCGGGCTTGCTGACGCCCTTAACGGTCCCGCCGCCGAGACGGAAATACATTGACGGCTGGCGTTCGCTGACAGTGCCCGAATACTCGCCGATGAAGTGTTTCGGCGGCGCAGCACCCGAAATCTCGTAGACCCAAACAAACTCGCCGCGGTAATCTTCGCCGTATCGTACATCGTGCAGCGTGGTCTCGGGATCGAATCCGAGCTGGGTCCACACACGATTCGTTACCAGAGCGTCGAGCCCGGCGCATTCGTCGACTTCATTGAAATGTGGCAGCGCCTTGCCTTCGTACAGCACGCGACCGTTACCTGCGGCATTCACCGGCGGACGATCGACATTATTCAGCAGGCCCTCGGCCAGATCCGAGGCGGGCGCCAGGTCCTTCAATCCCTGCTGATACTGAATGCCGATCGCGTCGCATCCGAACTCGTCAGCGATCCGCAGCGCGGCGATGTACATTTTGCATTGATCGAGGATTTGATCGTCGGTCAGATCGGTTTCCGCATTCGCACCGGTCACGAACTTCATGCCTTTCCGGTCCAGCCACTGCCGAACCGCGGCGGCTTCGGCATCCGGTACACCGCGCATTCCGGCGTAGAGCGCCGACTGGCTGAGACGTTCTTTGAAAACGCCCGTTGGATGCAGCAGTTCGTCGGGGATGATGGCGTTGTACATACCCATACAGCCCTCGTCGAAGATGCCCATGATGGCCTTCTCGCGCTGGAGCTGGCCGGCGAGTTCGCGGCCAAGCGCCTCAGCGGAACCGGGGAGCTTCACGTTCCCGATGGGAGTGACGTGACTGAGATCGTGCGACACGCGCTCGCCGCGCAGCCACTGCCTCAGTCCGCGCAGGAAAAACTCGTCGGTGAAATCGGTGCTCCATAACGTGTCGTAACGCACGCCCGCTTTCGTAAGGGAGGCGTTAAGATTCAACATCCCCACCAGGCCGGGCCACTGTCCACTCCAATTCGCAACCGTGAGGATCGGACCGCGATGGGTGTAGAGTCCGCTCAAAACGTGATGGCTGTACTGCCACACGGCTTCGACGACGATGAGAGGCGCACAGGGAGGGATGTCGCGAAAAACCTGCATCCCGTGTTTCTGACTGTGAATGAATCCGTGCCCTTGGGCGGGGTCGTAGGCGTGGCCGCGCCGGACCTGCCGTCCTTCCCGCTCGATGGCAGCGGTCACAGCCCGTTCGACCTGCTGCTGCGCCGGCCAGCATTGCTGATTCGCCGAGAGGCGAAGATCGCCGCTTGCAACTAAGAAGATTGGTTCCGACATGTGATTAGTCCGTAACAGGTTCAGGAGTCCGTTGGGTGCCCGGCGGATGTTCCGTTATCGACGGGAACACCGGCGGGAAGCGCCGTAGCCAAAACACCACCGCCAGGACACACGATCCGAGGACCGGGCGAGTGGTTCTGGTCATGATCGTACTGATTGTATCGAAGTAGTAATGACCGTTGAGATTCGATGCGGTGCAGAGAACTTTAGCAGACGGTCCAGGAATGCAACGTCGCGGGGTGAAGTTTTACCGGCCCGCGTTGCAGAGAGTTCGGCCGAACGCGGGCCTGGCTGAGGTTGGATTTCACTGGTTGATTTTACTCGGCGTACGGCATCGGGGGGACTTTACCGAGCGCGCGCGTGTATACCGAAAGCGCCCCGCGATGGTGTGCCGTGTGCTCAACCATGGCCCACACGATATCGCTGGTGGGTTGACCGCCCATGATCGGTCCCGGAGGCAGCGGACGCGCGAGTTCTTCGGCACTGCGCGCGCGAAGTACGGCGACAGCGTTGGCGTATGCCGCATCGAGCAATCTTCGGGCGGCCGCGAGTGACTTGATGGATGCGAGGTTCTTCGCCTGTGTTTCGAAATCGAGATCGAAACTTTCGGCACGGAACGCACCTTGAATAAACCAGTCGAGGGTCTGTGCGGTGTGCGCAACCTGCTGCGCAACAGTCATCATACCCTCCTGCGGACGAAATTCGGAGTCGGATTCTTGAAGAGGCCGTGTGGACCGGTTGAAGAACTCCTGGCTGGCGAGCAGTTGACCTGCGAAGTCATACGGTAGGGGTGCTGGAGTCATGGATGAGACTATAACATACTGGCGAATAAAAGGCGAACAAAAACCATGTTCTGAGCTCTTTTCACGGTTAGAGAGCGAGATGACTGTGTTCCAAACAGGCGTCCAAGAATGTAAGCAATTTCTCCGTTTGAAAGGGTTTCTAAAATGGCGCATGAATATGAGCAACAACCGGAAGATCGCCGGATAGAGGAGCGGCGCAGGCGCGAACGCGAGCGCGAGAGTCGCGCGGGTTGGGGAGGTCAAGGATTCAATCAGGGCAGTTTTGGAAGCTACGGCGGCCAAGGCGAACGCCTTCATACGCGGTACGGCGGACAGGGATACGGCGCGGAGCACGGCTATACTTCGCGTGAGACCGGCGGAGGCATGAGCGCGGCGCCACGTCGCGATCCTGGCGACTATGGCTGGGGTGGCGGCATGGGTTCATCCTCCTACGAGGCTCCGGACCGCAACCGTGAGGAGTGGGGACGCGAATGGGGCGGACCCGGATTCAGCGGACGCGAAGGCGGTTGGGGCGGCTACGGGAGCTACGATCGCGAACGCGGTTCGTACCGCGAGGGACTTCGTGGATACGGGAGCACGGATTATGCTCCTTACGGGGAACCCTCACGCTATCGCGGGCAACACACGGGCCGCGGACCAAAGGGCTGGAGGCGTTCGGACGATCGCATTCGCGAAGATGTGTGCGAGCGTCTGACCGATCATCCAGACATCGATGCGTCGGATATCGAAATAGAGGTTCAGAACGGTGAGGTTCGTCTGCGGGGTACGGTAGATCGCCGCGAAACCAAGCGGATGGCAGAAGATGTCGCCGAGAGCGTCTCCGGCGTCGCGGACGTACACAACGAGATCCACATCAACCGAGGCTTTTGGGGTTCGGTGAAGGACGCACTAACGGGTGGCGGCGACGAGTCCGAAACCCAACGGTCAACGGGCGCGCCGGTGAACACGATCACGCCCGGCCCTGAGCAGCAGAGAAGGAGAGAAAACGAACCGGTGAGTCCGCGGAAGTAATCCGACTTCGGTTCGGAGGGTCACCTGGTTCGATCGGTCGCTCCGGAGTGCCTGCGCCACCTTCGCCCGCTCTTGCAGGGCGAAGGTGGCCTCTTCTTTTCCAGTTCCGGTCAGAACTGAAGGCGAAGTGAAACCTGCCCGGTTCTTCCGCCGCCGAAATCCACGCCGCGCGCACTCGTGATGCGGCCGAAGTTGTTGTCGGCAATGTTCAAGTTCGGATCGCCCAGGTTGGTCCAATTCGGGAGGTTTGTGAAACTGCCTTCGAGTCGCAGGTTCACGTTCTCGCGAATCACGAAGCGCTTGCCCATGCCCATGTTGAGCCCGAAGGTGCCAGGCCCGGTGAGAATGCCAACACCCGCATTTCCGAAACGTCCGATCGGAGCGGGATCGCGGCCGGGCGTTGACCCGACCCGGCAATCGAACTGCGACGCGCCGGCGCTGCGTCCGGGGCAGACGAAGGCGCTGCGGTCAGCCCACATATCGCGATTCGGATTGTCCACCGAACCGTTTGCAGCGCCGATACGATCGGGACGCTGCGAGCCGCGGCTGGGGGCATTCGTGCCCGAAGGATCGCCACCGGAGAACACCGGAGTGAGGAACGGGCCGGACTGAAGGGTCAAAATACTCGAGAGCTGCCAACCACCGAGGACGAGGTCAGCCAGGCGGTTCGAACTCGCCATGAAGCGCCTTCCGGCACCGAACGGGAGATCGTAAACGAATGTCGTCACGAAACGGTGCCGCCGCGTGGCATATACATCGCCGCGGTCGGCGCGTCGATCGAGCGAATTCGTTACACGGCCGCCACCGGTTTCGCCGGCGTATCCCGAAGGTGCGGGACCCGCGTTGTCCGCCAGATTCTTCGCAAGCGTGTACGCCGTGGTGAAACTGAGGCCATTCGACAAGCGGCGGTTCAGTTCCAACTGCATCGAGTTGTAGATGGAGTTGGCGCCCGCATCGCGGCTGAAAATGAGTCCCCAGTTGGGGAACGGCCGGTCGAGGTTGGAGCGCTGCGAGAAGAACGTCGTGGACGGCGCCATCTGGTTGATGTCGGGCGCCCACGGCAGTTGGTACGAGTGGTTGCCGATGTAGGAAATGCGAACGCCCATGTTGTTGGTCAACTCGCGATCGATCGACAATCCCCACTGAAGCATTTGCGGCGGCCGGAAGTCGATCTGGTTGGCGGTGCGAAACTCGAAGGTCCCGATCGACCCTCCGCGAACGCCGCTGCCCGGCGCGCGGGTATCCGGCAGTGCGAAGATTGGTTTGCCGTCGGAGCCGACGTTGTTGAAATTGCGAACGTCGCTCTGCACGGTTCCGGTCAACGAGTAGAACACCGAACCGAGCAGGATCATGTTGTACATCCCGAAACTGCTGCGAACGGTGGTCTTGTCGTTGAGACGGTAGGCCAGACCGAGTCTCGGCAGAAATTGCGTTTTGTATGTCTTGCGCAGAGACTCGGGAAGGCCGGCCTCTTCGGCGGTGACGATCGGAGTGCACCCGACTCCGTTGATCGAGGGCGCCGGGCAGGCGTTGAACGACAACAGGGCGCCGGGCGCGAGATAATTCTTGGCCTCCGGGTCGGACATGATTACCACTTGTCCCGTCCTCGGCACAGTGCGATCGAAGTTCGCTATGTTCAATCCGTTATCGCGATAGCCCGGGTGAAGTTCATATCGAACACCGATATCCACGGTCAGCTTGCTCGAAACACGAATCGTATCCTGGGCGTACGCTTTGTAATGGGTCGCCTGGCCATCGTTGTCGCGAGCCACCACGGCGATTGCCGAACTGGTAGGGACGCCGAGCAGGAAGTCGGCAAAACCGTAGCCTGTGAAGGTCGGGCCGAAGTTGAAGTCGCCATAGTTGTTGCCGGTAGTGAATCCCAGGTCGGACCGGGCGCGTAAGTTACGAATGTCCGCACCGAATTTGAACGAGTGCCTCCCTTTCACCCATGTCAAGTTGTCGATGAACTGCAGGTTGTCCGAGATGTTATATCCGGGACGGCTCTTACTGAATGCCGTGTAGAGATCGACACCAAAGTAGGGCAGTCCATTGAAAAAGATATCCTTCTGAATATCGTTCAAGTTCAACGCGTTGGTGAAACTCTGGCCATCGAAGTTGAAGATGTTGGCCGAATCCGCCTTCACATAACCGAACCGAAACTCATTCAACAGGTTGGGCCGAATGGTGTAAGTCCACGATGCGTTGCCCTGCCAGAACACATTGCTGCTCGTATCGGACGGCAGTAAGAGAGAATTCGGAGAGATCGAAGGATTGGTCTTGTACCAGAGTCTGGCGGACAGGTGGTGCTTCTCGTTGAAGTTTTGATCGACGCGGCCCTCGTACTGGTCAGAGTCGATGCTGGTAGAACGATTCTCGAGGAAGTTCGACGCAGTACGGCGATCGGTGGGCCCAGTATTCGGCAGCGGATAGAGCGGCAGGATCGCTTTCGCAATCGGGCTGATTCGACTCAAAGGAATTACGTTGCCGGGAAATGGTTCCGTGGAATAGGGATCGCGAATGCTCACACCTTCGTGACTGAAATCGCCGTTGCGCACGAATTGCGTGGGCACGGTGTTCTGGATCGTGCTTTGTCTCGGATATCGCAGCGATTCCCAAGTGAAATAGAAAAAGGTGCGGTCCTTCCCGTTATAAAGTTTCGGGATGGAGAGGGGCCCGCCCACCGTAGCGCCGAATGTGTTTCCAATCTTCGACGGCAGCACGTTTTGTCCGAATGTTCGAGCATCGAACGCCTTGTTTTGGTGATACCAGAACAGCGCGCCGTGATATTCGTTGGTGCCGCTTTTCGAAATTACGGTAATGTCGCCGGGCTGTCCGAATTCCGCGGTATTACCCACCCCTTGAACGCGAATTTCGGCGATTGATTCCACAGAGAGAAACTGGCTGCGATTCGGGCTGTTACCGGTGGCCTGGGTAATCGAAATGCCGTCGATACTGGACTCGGATTGCGCTGGCAGTCCACCCTGAATGGAAAGCCCCAGACCATTGTCGGCCTGAACGCCGGGCAAGGTCTGCAGCAGCGCATAGGGACTGGTACTTCCCGCGCCGCGAACGTTGGACGGAAGATTCAACACTTTCTCTTCGCTGAGTGATGACGAAATTGCCGGCGAGTCGGTGGCGATGACCCCAGCCGAGGAAGATACTTCCACCTTCTGCGAGATATCGCCCACCTGAAGTGTTGCGTCTACGCGGAGGCGCCCGCGGGCAGCAAGCACGAGCGATTGCGCTGCAAAGGTGCGGAACCCGTCGGCCGTGACGGTGACCGTGTAAGGGCCGGGTTCCATGTTCTGGAACTCATAAGCACCCTCGAGATTGGTGACCGTATCACGTGTTGCGTTCTCATCGGTTTTCGTGACGCGCACTTTCGCCCCGCTGACGGCACCACCGCTCTGGTCGCGTACGTTGCCGAGCACAACGCCATAAGTCGACTGTGCGAGAACCGGTATCGAGCAAAACAACACAACCGCGCAAGCGGACAGTAATCCCCTGTTTGACATGTAAGTTACCTATCTCCAGTAAGTGGTTTGTGGCGAACCTTAGATTGAGACGAGTATAACTCGCTTCAGCACAGATTGGAGCAACAATTCATCAATACTCGATGACAATTGTGAGAACGTGCTAAGATGTGCGAACAATCCTCAATCGTTTCAGTACGGGGCGCGACGGAGCGGGTATTCAATTTCAGTGAACGACCACAATCCAGGACTGCAAAAAACCGCCGGATGGGTGCACCTCTGGGCATTAGGGGTCGGAGCGGTCATATCCGGAAACTTCTTCGGGTGGCAGACCGGACTGATTGCCGGAGGGTTCGGGGGACTGCTGCTGGCGACGATCGTGATTGCGGGGATGTACTTCTGCCTGGTGTTCTCTATCGCCGAAATGTCCGCGGCTCTTCCGTCCGCCGGTGGATTCTATAACTTTACACGGGCGGCCTTCGGAACCGATCGGGCGTTTCTGAACGGCCTGACCGATGCGATTGAGTACGTCACCACGCCCGCCGTGATTGTCGCCGGAATCGCCGGATACATGCGGACACTAGTGCCCGTCACTCCGGATTGGGTGTGGTGGATCGGTTTCTATTGCCTGTTCGTCGGCATCAATGTGAAAGGCGCCGCACTGACATTCCGGGTATCGATGATCATCACCGCTCTGGCTGCGGCGGTGCTCGTGTTCTTCTGCGCGAGCGCGGTAATGACGGGATCGTTCGAGTGGAGCAAGGCTCTGAACGTGCCGCCCTCGCCTGGTGAGAGTGTTTTCTTGCCGCGCGGCTGGTATGGCATCTTTGCCGCACTTCCGTACGCAGTGTGGTTCTTCCTCGCTATCGAACAACTTCCACTATCGGCGGAGGAAAGTTATGACGCAGAACGCGATATGCCGCGCGCTCTCAAATGGGGCATGATTACGCTTGCGGGGCTTTCGCTGGCGACATTCGTGATCAATGCGGGAGTCGGCCCGGGCGCGCTCGGCGTCGGACAGTCGAATGCGCCGCTGGAAGCAGGGTTTCGCGCTGTGTTCCATCACGAATTGGCGGCAGCCGGACTGGCGGCCATCTCACTTACAGGGCTGATCGCCAGTTTTCACTCGATCATTTACGCCTACGGCCGTTTGCTGTACGCGTTGAGCCGCTCGGGCTATCTCCCAATCGCGTTGAGCGGCGTCGGGCGTTGGCGGACACCACACGTCGCGCTGATCTTCGGCGGCGCGGTGGGATTGATCCTGTGTTTCCTCGCGCAGCAGTATGAAGCGAGCGTCGGAGCCGCGCTGCTGAACATGGCCGTTTTCGGCGCACTGCTCTCGTACATCCTGGTGCTCCTTTCCTATATCAAGCTGAAGGTAGACAATCCGCTTTTGAGGCGCCCCTATCATAGTCCGCTCGGCATAACGGGGGCGGTGTGCGGCATCGTGCTCGCGGTGACATGCCTGGTATCGACGTTCGCCATCCCAGCATTCCGGCCCGGTGTCATTGGAACCGCCTTATTCATCGCCGTGATGCTCGCCTACTATTGGTTCTATCGCCGGCGCCTTATCGAAACTTATGAAAAAGAACGAAGCGCGTCTGAGCTTGCATGACCTCGCTCAACTCGTGCGCGAAGGTGTAATCGAAACCGTCATCGCAGCTTTCACCGACCACTACGGCCGCTTGATGGGAAAGCGGTTCGATGCGGCCTATTTCGTTGAACATGTAGCGCACGAGGGCACGCATGCGTGCAATTACCTGTTGACGACGGACATGGAGATGGACCCCGTACCTGGATACCAGTTCGCGAATTGGGAATTGGGCTATGGAGACGTTCATCTTGTGCCGGAACTCGCGACGTTGCGCCGCATTAGCTGGCTAAACAAGACCGCGTTCGTCCACTGCGATCCCGAAAATGTCGAAATCGCGCCGCGTGCGATTCTGAAGAAGCAGGTGCAACGCGCGGCCAAGATGGGCTACGAAGCGATGGCCGCATCGGAACTGGAATACTACGTATTCAAGACCGCCTATCGGGACGCTGCGCGACAAGACTACCGGAACCTGGAACCGCTCGGCTGGTACCTGGAAGACTACAACCTTCTGCAAGGCACGCGTGAAGAATTCTATACAGCGGCGGTCCGCAAACATCTTCGCGAGTCGGGCATCGCTGTGGAGAATTCGAAGGGTGAATGGGGTCTGGGTCAACACGAGATCAATGTGCGGTACAACGGCGTGCTCGAGATGGCGGACGATCACGCGTTGTACAAGCAATGCCTGAAGGAGGTTGCGGACCAGGCCGGCGTGGCTGTGACATTCATGGCCAAGTATGCCAACGGGCAAGCGGGCTCAGGGTGTCACATCCACTTGAGTCTTCGCATCCGCGGCAGAAACGCTTTCGCGGGCGGTAAGCAGTTCGGTCCCGTGCGCGGCTCGGATCTGTTCAGGTGGTTTCTCGGCGGATGGCTGGCGCACGTCCCGGACTTCATGGCTTTTTATGCACCGACCGTAAACTCGTACAAGCGGTATGAGGACCTCTCGTGGGCGCCGACTCGACTGGCCTGGAGCTACGACAACCGGACAGCCGGCTTTCGCGTCGTCGGCCACGGCCAAAGTCTCCGCATCGAATGCCGCATTCCCGGAGCGGACGTGAATCCGTATCTCGCATTCGCCGCGTCGCTCGCTTCCGGCCTGGACGGCATTGCGCGCAAGATCGAACCTCCACCCGTATTTGAAGGCGATGTGTACGCTGCACGAAATCTCCCGCGCGTGCCGTATACTCTGGCTGAAGCGGTGGATTTATTTGAAGGAAGCGAGTTTGTTCAAACGACGCTCGGAGCGGATGTCGCATCGCACTATACGCATTTCTTTCGTAGCGAACAACGCGCGTATGAACGTGCCGTGACGGATTGGGAACGGCGCCGTTACTTCGAAAGGATCTGAGACCCGAGACATGCGATTGAAGGACCAGGTAGCACTTATTACGGGCGCAGGCAGTGGGATCGGAAAAGAGTCGGCGATGCTGTTTGCAGCCGAAGGAGCCGCCGTCGTAGCCGCCGACGTGAATATTCCAGCGGCGGAGGCGGTCGTAGCCGGCATACAGTCGGCGGGCGGGTCAGCCATCGCAGTGAAGGCGGATGTATCGAAGGCCCGTGACTGCGAAGCGATGATCGCCGCCGCCGAGAACGCTTATGGAAAGCTGACCGTCCTATTCAACAACGCGGGCATCTCTCACGCCGACGACGACGATTCCATCGCAACCACTGAAGAAGTTTGGGATCTGACCTTCGCGATCAACGTGAAAGGGGTGTTCCTCGGCTGTAAGTACGGGATTCCCGCGCTTCGCCGAGCCGGGGGCGGATCGGTGATCAACACGGCTTCGTTCGTCGCAATCCTCGGCGCCGCGACACCGCAACTCGCTTACACATCGAGCAAGGGCGCGGTGCTCGCGATGACACGGGAACTCGCATGCATCCACGCGCGAGAGAATATCCGAGTCAACGCGCTGTGCCCCGGCCCGCTGCGGACCGAACTCCTCATGAAGTACCTGAACACGGACGAGAAGAAGCAGCGCCGTCTTGTCCACATCCCGATGGGACGGTTCGGCGAGGCAGCCGAGATCGCAAAAGCCGCGCTGTATCTCGCATCGTCCGAATCGTCCTTCGTCACGGGCGCCGAATTTCTCGTCGACGGCGGTATCACGTCGGCGTATACGACACCGTTATGAGCATTCAACGAACCATCTCGCCCGTGGACGGGCGGGTGTTGGTGGACCGTGAACTTGCAACCGACGCCCAGATCGATGCGGCGCTGAATCGCGCGGTGCGCGCTCAACAGAAGTGGAAGACGGTGCCGCTGGATGAGCGGATGGAGATCTGCCGGCGGTTCACGACCGCGATGGAGACGAATGCTGACGCGATCGGCGAGGAGTTGGCGTGGCAAATGGGCCGGCCGGTCCGATACGCGCCGATGGAAATCCTCCGCGGCTTCGCCGAGCGCGCCCGCTACATGATTGATATCGCGCCGCAAACTCTGAAAGAAATCTCTATCGCGCCGAAGCCAGGCTTCACGCGGTTTATCCGTCGAGAGCCCGTTGGTGTGGTGTTCACCATCGCGCCCTGGAATTACCCGTATCTCACGTCGGTGAATTCTATCGTTCCCGCCATACTGGCCGGAAACGCGGTGGTTCTCAAACACTCGGCGCAGACACCGCTTTGTGCAGAGCGCTACGACGAATCGTTTAAGGCCGCGGGACTGCCGGATGGGGTTTTTCAATTTCTGCATCTGAGCCACGACGCGGTGGAACAGATCATCGGCGACCCGCGCGTGGACTTCGTCGCCTTCACCGGATCCGTCGAGGGCGGCCACTCCATTCAAGCGGCGGCGAGCCGCAGATTCATCGGCGCTGGACTCGAACTCGGCGGAAAGGACGCGGCCTACGTCCGTCGAGATGCCGACCTGGCCGATGCCATCGAGAACCTCGTCGATGGCGCCATGTTCAACTCGGGACAATCCTGCTGCGGTATCGAACGGATCTACGTGCATCGCGAGTTATTTGACGAGTTCGTGAAGGGCGCGATAGAACTGACTCGCAAGTACGTGCTCGGTAATCCCTTGGGGCCCGAAACAACATTGGGCCCGATGGTCCGAACCTCGGCCGCCGAGTTCGTTCGCGGCCAAGTAGCGGAAGCGGTGGCGCAAGGGGCCGTGGCGCATATCGATCCCCGCGAGTTTGTTGAGGACTGTCCCGGCAGCCCGTACCTCGCGCCTCAGATACTCACATCGGTGGACCATCGCATGCGGGTTATGACTGAGGAAACCTTTGGCCCTGTGGTCGGAGTAATGCCGGTGGAATCGGACGAAGAGGCGATCCATCTGATGAACGACAGCCCTTATGGGCTGACTGCCGCCATCTGGACGTCGGACATCGACGCAGCCGTGCGCATCGGCGAATCGATCCACACAGGCACTTGGTTCATGAACCGGTGCGACTACCTGGATCCTGCGCTGGCATGGACAGGTGTGGGGGATTCGGGGCGCGGTTGCGCCTTGAGCGTTCTGGGGTTCGAGCAACTCACGCGGCCGAAGTCGTACCACCTTCGGGTTCTGAAATGAAGGTCGGGCTGCTCCAGTGCGATCACGTCGCGCCCGAATTAGCTGGCATTGCCGGCGATTATAACGACATGTTCCAGCGCTGGCTTCCCGTTGAATGGCGAGTTTACGATTTGACGGCCGGTGAGGTGCCGGGTACAACGGAATGCGATGCCTGGGTGGCGACGGGCTCTCACTATTCGGTGTACAACGATGTACCGTGGATCCACGCATTTTCCGATCTGGTGCGCGAATTTCATACAAAAGAGCGCCCGTTCGTGGGGATCTGCTTCGGTCACCAGATGATCGGGCATGCGATGGGCGGACGAGTTGTCAAGACAACTCGCGGCTGGAGTGTAGGCGTGCAGGATTTCCGAGTCGTTGCACCGGAACCCTGGATGGATCCGCCGCTGGATACGGTGTCCCTGTTCATGAGTTGCCAGGATCAAGTGGAACAGTTGCCGTCGGGCGCGAAGGTATTGGCGTCGAGCCAGCAGTGCCCTGTCGCCATCTTTCGCCACGGAACGCTGCTGGGGATTCAAGGTCACCCTGAGTGGCAGGCACCCTATGCGTCGGGCCTGCTCGAATTGCGTGCCGAGCGGGTCGGCTCTGACCGCGTCGAAGCCGCACGCTCCACTTTTGCGAAGCAGCGCAATTCGGTAGAAATCGAGAAATGGGCGTTGAATTGGATTAGCAGAGCAGCGGCGCGTACCCCATAATTCGCGCGTCATCATCGATACCAAACAGTTGTAACTTCCGCGTAAATTCCTGAGAACCGGCCAACATTCAGCCGGCGCGGATCGTCATGTATGTGAACCCGCAGATCGCGGTGTCCGATTATCCAATCACGATTTCCGGAAAAGGATCTCATCGAAATGCATTTCCTACGTTCCTGCACGTTGTTTGTCTTTCTGAGTGCCGGCGCCTTTTCACAGGACGTCGCTGCGCCGGTCGGCAGCGGCTATTCGCAACCGGCACCGCCTCAGGTTGCTCCAGGCCAGGTGTTGACGTTCGCATTTGGATTGGGTCAGACCTCGCCAGCCGCCATGACCGGAGTCGCAGCGCAACCGGGATATTCTCCGGATTCGCCCCTTATCTCCGTCAGCTTCGTGGCTTTCGGTAATGTTCTTGCCTCCGCACCACGTCACAGCTATTCGCCGATGCAAAACGAGGTGTTCGCATCTATTGCAGGCGCGGCATTGGAATCCGGAAAGGTCGGCGTTTACCAGTTGAACGTCATCATCCCGTCATCACTCGAACTTCCGGTAGCCTGCGGACCCGAAATACGGTCGAACGTCGTGATGAACGTGATTACGTCGCAGGGAGTCGAAGGCGTTCCGCTGTGCGTCCAACCCTAATTGCAATCCGCACCCGCGACGTTGCTTGAGGTGGTTGCTATTTGATGAAAATAACGCTTACCTTTACTTATGCAACGTCGCCGGTTCCTTACCTCGGCTACCGCGGGTGTCGCGGCAGCGTTCCAGAACGACTCCGTCGCTCGAGCCCAGTCAGCCGTCGCCAAAGTGTCCGCACGGCCGGCTGAGGTGGTTGCGCGCGACGAGGACTTCTGGTTCAACATCCGGGAATCGTTCCTCGTCGACCGTAACCTGATCAACCTCAACAATGGCGGCGTATCGCCCTCGCCGAAGATTGTCGTCGACACTGAAAAACGCCTGCTCGAAATCGAGAATATGAATCCGAGCTACTACATGTGGCGGATCCTCGATCCTGGGGTCGAGCGGGTGCGCGAGCGACTGGCGCGTGCATTCGGCTGTGATCCGGAAGAGATCGCCATTACCCGTAATGCCAGCGAGGCGCTCGAAACCGTGCAGCTCGGAATGGACCTGAAGCGCGGCGATGAAATCATCACCACGAACCAGGATTATCCTCGCATGATCCAATGCTGGCAGCAGCGCGAGGATCGCGATGGATTAGTCTTGAAACAATTGAAATTCCCGGTTCCGCCGCCGGATATGGAGTACCTCGTCAAAATGTTCGAAGACGCGATAACTCCGAAGACGCGCGTCATCCATCTCTGCCACATCACGAACCGCACAGGGCAAATTTTTCCCGTGCGTGAGATTTGCCAGATGGCGCGCCGGCGCAACATCGAAGTAGTCATCGACGGAGCGCATTCGTTCGCGCAATTCCCGTTCTCACGCGATGACCTCGATTGCGACTACTTCGGAACCTCGCTGCACAAATGGCTGCTCGCGCCCATCGGCACGGGGATGCTGTACGTTCGGAAATCGAAAATTGGGCAGATATGGCCGATTATGGCAGCAGACCGGTCGTTGCGCGATGACATTCGCAAGTTCGAGCAGATCGGCACGCATCCGGCGTCGCAGCGCAATGCTGTGACAGAGGCATTGAATTTCCACGACAGCATCGGAGCGGAGCGCAAAGCCGAACGTTTCCGCTACCTGCGGATGCGTTGGAGCGAGCGCCTGCGCGGCATGAAAGGCGTCAAAATCCTCAACAGCGACGACCCGAAGCAGTCGTGCGCGATCGGGTTCATCAGCATCGACGGAATCGATCCGGTCGCGCTGTCCGGCTATCTGTTCAACAAGCATCGCGTGTGGACCGTGGCAATCGTGACGCCCGGCGAATATCAAGGTCTGCGAATCACGCCGAATGTCTATACGACGCTCGAGGAGATCGATTCGTTTGCCGATGCTCTCGAGGGCGTTATTAAACGAGGGTCCATTCCCACGGCTTAGTTCTCGCTGACGGTCAGCGATCGAAAATCGAGCGTTCGCCGCATATTCCCGTATTTGATCGTCAAGACCCGAGAATCGACGGCCGATTCGAGGAACGGTCCTCCGAAGAGGGGCCAATGATCGTAATCGAGCGGGCGGCCGTTGATCCTCGGAATCTCGCCGTACGTGAACTCGATCTCGCTGCCGCGGAGTGAGCGGAACCGGACCGATGGCGCCGTCTTCAACTCGAAAGTGAGCGGCAAGGCGAGAATCGCGCGCCGGAATGCGTCGAGATCTTTGTATTCGAATGCTGCGGCAACTTGTACGACGACGCCGTTCTTCAAATAGGGACTGAACAGCCGCCGGTCGCCGCCGACAATCGGTTTCCAGAAATACGGCTGCAGAGGACGGCAGGCAATCCATGCGTCGCCTCCGCGCATGAAGATCCATCCCGACGGGTCCGCGCGCACTTCGGCGAGGTCCTTCGAAAAAAATCCGTTGATGTGTGGAAAACGCGCCTCCGCAGCGATATCGTAGAGCGCGATCAGCGTATCGCGATCCTGCACGATCTTCTCGTACGGCGATCCGCCGGAGAACTTGTCGGGTGAATCGTAGAACTTCTTCGACCGGACCACGTCGTCGATTCCGCCGTCCGGTGTGAACACGAAATAGGTCTGCAGTTCGCGCATCGACGAATGGGGATTCAGGAAGAAGAAGGTATTGTGGGCGCCGAGCGGGTGCGGCACGGACCATGTGACGTCCCAGGAATGCTGCTGGATGGGCTGAAGCACACCTCCTTGGTCCGATCCAATTGCGTACTCCCGGCGCACGTAGGTGGTCTTGTAAACGGCCCCGTGAAGTTCGTCGTTGAATCGCCAGCGATTACGCGTGCGCTTTCGTTCGTAATGCCTGTATGGCGTCGAGCGATCAGTGGCGATACGTCGCAGGATCTCGGGCGGCTCATACGCGCTCGACAGTACGTACCAAATGGTCCAACCCGGCGGGCGCGGTTCGAAGCCGAACCACAGCCACCCCCATTCATTTGCCGTGTTGCCCGACTTGTTCAGCAGCTCCGCATCGTAACAGCGCGACTCCGCACCGACGTGCGTGCCGTCCAGATTCTCCGGAGCGTAGTCGGCGATCAGGTAATCGAGCATCATCGCCGCGCGCTTTTTCATGCCGGGATCCTTGGCCCACGCCGCCAGGTACGACATCGGGATCAGGAACATGCTCATGTAATGTGGCGAATCGTACTCGCCCTGCCCGCGCGTGGTTGTCAGATGTATCCAGCCATCGATCCACTGCCGGGATTCGTCGAAATTGTCGCGCGAGTTCTTTCCCGTGTACCAAGTCCCAGGCCCGTCGTCGGGATAGAGTTGCGCCATCAGGTACAGCGACGTGTAGTAGAGCAGAAAGTGGTTCTCGGTGTCGCCGCGGTATGGCATATAAGTCTTCCAGGCGTTGCGCAGGGCGGCGCGCGCTTCCGGAGTCAACTGCCCGTGATCGAGATACGCAATCGCCGTCACCGGGTACATCCAGAACATGTCTCCCGAAGGTCCCGCCGCGAGCAGTTCGAGCAGCCGCTTCGAGCACCACGCCCGATCCTGGTGCAGATACAGGCGTGCGGCGATGGTGCCGTAGCCGGGCTCACCCGTCGAAGCCGGGTGAGCGTATGCATCCAATACCGTTTGCACGCGCTTGTCGAAGCCGGGTGTGTTTGCCAGCGCCGGGACCAAACACAACGTGACGATTACGACGAAACGGATCATCAATGTGCCTCCCGAACGAAGTGCAGCCGTGCGACGTGACTGCCCTCCAGTCCATCTTTCTGCCAGGTTCGGCCGGCATCGCTCGAAACGTAAACGGCATCCTCATGGACCCCGGCAAATAGGCGTCCGGAATGGTCGGGATCGAACGCAACCGTCGTAATCTCGGTCGAGGCCAACCCGGTGTTACGACAGTTCCAGGTGGCGCCGGCATCCTCCGAAACGAGCACGCCCGGCCCCCAACCCGCGAGAGCAACGCGCCCCGCCTGAGCCGGATCGAATGCGATGTCGTATAGGTTCGCTCCGACACTCGTGCGTCCGCTGCTCTCGAAGGTCCTGCCGCAGTCATGCGAGGCGAACAATCCGCCGCCTTGCGTCGCGGCAAGCCAGAAGCATGGATCGTGCGGCGAGACTTCAATGCGCAGAATCTGATAGCCTGCAGCACCCGCGAGTTTCCAGGTTCGCCCCGCATCGTCGCTGCGATAGACCCCCTCTTCGCCACCGGCGACGAAGACATCAGGATGTTTGGGATCGATGCGAATGCATTCGGTGTACTTTCGATGCAGCCCTCCGGCGAGTTCGTGCCACGTCTTGCCGCCATCGATGGTGCTGCGAATACCGGCAGAGTGCGCAAACAGTAACTCACGGCCCGAGATCGCAATGTCGCGCAGTTCTGTGACGTCGCTACCGGTGAGGATGGCCCAGTTTTCGTCACCGTGCAATGTGCGGATCAGGCCGTTGCCGGCGGCGAGATAAATGGAGGACGGGTCGGCGGCGTCGGCTTCGAGGCCGAAAAGAAAGGGCAGCGGATAACCTTTGTGGACCCACTTCCCGTCGCGGCGCTCAAACAAACCACTGGGCGCGTACTTCGCCCCGACGACGTATTCCTTCGTCATGGCGGCACAGGCGTAGAGTGTGTGCTGCGCAGCCGCTGGAAACACGGCCAACGCCGCGAGAATCAGAATGCGCATGAGGCACTACTGTATCAATACGTAAGGCTCGGCGCCGGTGCGACCATCGCAATAGATAAGCAATCTTTGTGCGATATGGTGGATGTTCCCGGCGTGGTGACGCTTCGAGGTGCGAACAGGATGCGTTTTTATCTTTTGTTTTTGGCGGTACTAACAATTTGCACCGGAACGGATCTACGGGTCCTGCCGGCCCACGTGCGCACCGACCCCTTTGGCGTGATCGTCGAAGCCGACCGAGGGGCCGGCGCGACACCGCAATCCACGATTGCGCTGGAGAGTGCGCGAGCCGCATATGTTTCCTGCCAGCTCATCGCAGATGTCGGCGGTAGCGCCGGGTACGAACTGGAGTTGCGGCCGTTTGCCCCTGAAACCGGACTGACCGAAGAACTCTATCGCGAGTGGTTCCATTACGTCCCCAAGGACAAGCACTACTATCCCGACGCGCTCATCCCTTTCACTGGTACTTACCGCTCGCGGATGCCTGAGCCTGACAACAAGATCGCAGGGCAGACTGTCCAGGCATTTTGGGTGGATATCTGGATTCCAGCGAATGTCCGTCCCGGTCGGTTCGAAACAACGGCCGTTTTTAAAGCAGGCGCCAAAACCTCGACGGTTCAAATCCGCGTGAATGTGACTTCGGCGATCGTGCCGGATGAAGACGCCGTCGCCATCGACCACAACACCTACGGCACGTCGTGGCTGGCGACGCAATACCCGCATCTTCGGGATCGGCTGGGTGCGGACTTCTATAACAGCAATGAGTATTTCGAATTGCTCCAATCGTTTCATCGAGTGTTTTATGAGAATCGCGGGGTGTTTCATCAACTCGGGTACGGACACGCCGGTAAGGTCGGCCCGGAGTTCGCGCCGCGCCTCGAGGGTACGGGTAAAACCAAACACATCGCCGATTGGACGCTGTACGACCGCCACTACGGCCCGCTGCTCGATGGATCCGCTTTTCGCGGCACTCATCGGGCAGCCCGTCCGATCCCCTATGTCTACCTGCCGATTAACCCCGAGTGGCCAGCCTCATACCTGTGGTGGGGCGAGCCGGGCTATGAACGGGAGTTCGTCAACGTTGTATCGGAAATGGAACGGCACTTTCGAGACAAGGGTTGGACACACACTCGGTTCGAATTGTTTTTCAATCACAAGAAGCGCTACAAAGGATTCCCTTGGGATGGCGACGAGGCCCGATTCCCGTCCGACTATGCCTACATGCGCGAGTATGCACGGCTAATGAAACTCGCGATACCCGACCGCTCACCGGTTCAGTTCGTCTTCCGCGCGGATGTGAGTTGGACCATGGAGCGGCAGTTCAAAGAACTGGCGGGCGTGATCAACTTCTGGGTGTGCGGGGGCGGCATGTTTGGTTGGTACGATGGCGCGGCCGACATGTTGAGGAAGCGGGGCGACATCGTGTGGATCTACGGCGGAACGCCGGCCGTCATGCGCCCTTCTTCGCTGATCACGTTGGATGTACTGAAGACGTGGCTGTGGGGCGTGGATGGCTTCGTTCGCTGGTTGACGACGGATCCTGGCCGGAATCCCTGGTTTGAATTTGAGGGCGGCAGCGAGGCCTTGGTGTACCCGGGCGATCGCTTTGGCATCGAACGTCCGTTGCCATCGATTCGCCTGAAGTTGCAACGCAACGCGGTCCAGGATGTGACGCTTCTGAACGCAGTGGCGGGCAAGCGTCCGATAGGTGAATTGCGCGAACAAGCCGCGCGACGGTTCAACGATACCGAAGTGTCGGAGTGGCGTGCGCCGCGGCCCCCCTTGGCCGGTACGGACCCGCTGAACTGGACCAACGCCGATATCGACGACGCGATTCCGAAGAATCCGAAATTCGATCAGGAACTGGACGCCGGGGCGTGGGATCGTGTGCACCGGTGGGTGCTCGAAACAGCGCAGGAGGTTCAATGAGACTTGCGATTTTCGTTTCCGCCGCGGTTTCGATGTTTGCACAACGGCCCATGACGCTCGACGACGTCGCGCGCATTGCCACCGCGATGCTGGACGGCGACATATGCCAGCATATTGAGACATCGCGGTCCATCGGCTTCAGGAACAGGAAGGACCCGCGGGATCCCTGGGCCGCAAGCGACAACTACGATGTCGATGCCGGGGCGTTCACCAGTACGAAGAAAGTATTGATGCGGGTGGCGCGACTGTGCCCCTCGGCTTGCGATGTGAATCTCTGGATGCCGGTGAAGGCGGATACTCCGCGCATCCAGATCCTGATTCGAAACGTGAACGAGATGAGTCAATTCTGGACATGGGGCGCCCTCGACCAGGAGATACCGGCCGAGATGAAACGCGTGCTGGAGACGGGCGAACGCGTGACCGTGAACCGGAGACCAGGGATGACCTCCGTGCTCGCACCGGTTTACGATAGCACCGGCGACATCGTGGGACTGGTGGAAGCCGTCAGTCAGACGCGTCCCGACCCGCGGGAGAACGTGAAATGAGAAGTACTGCCTTTTTGCTTCTGATCCTGGCCGGGACCGCGCAGGCAGCGACCTCGGCGGCGGTCAAAACCTACGAAGGAACGGTGACCATCCCCACCTACGAGCACATAGGCCGCGAAACCGAACCGCCGCTCTTTTCGAACTCCAGCGTTACCGGCCTTTATCCGTTCACTACTTATCTTGCGCCGTTCACCCCCGACAGTCCAAAGCCCAAAACATACCGCGCTATCTTTGTCGAGAACGAATATTTGAAGCTGACCTACATACCCGAGTTCGGCGGCCGATTCTTCTCGGTTTACGACAAGCTACACCGGCGGGAGATGTTTTATCGCAATGATGTAATCAAGCCGTCGCACTACAATCCCCGGAACAGTTGGCCGCAATCGGGGTTTGAACTCACCGGGCCGCATGACCTCCACATGCTGACCTTGCATGGCGAGCCCTTTTGGGCAAATCAGACCGTGCGGCACGAGGACGGCAGCGTTTCCCTGGTACTCGGCGAACTCGACCCGGTATATCAGATGAAGGTGAACTTCACGGCTACGCTGCATCCCGGCATCGCGGCCGTCCAGGTCAGCGTGTTCTGCTACAACACGCGGCCGGCCCGCATGCCGCAGATGCTTTGGGTCAACACCGCGATTGACGCAACACCGAAGACCCGCTTCATTTACCCGATGAGCCGAACCGTTGGGCACACCACCGCCGACATCGCCGACTGGCCGCTGTACAACGGGATCGACTATAGCTGGGATCGCAATAACAAGCACATGCTCGGGGTTTTTGGTATCGACATTTACGATGACTTTCAAGGCGCTTACCAGTTCGATCGCGACTATGGACTGTTTCGGTATGCGGATCGTCGAATTGTCCAGGGGATGAAGCTTTGGACCTTCGGCTACGGGCCCGCCGCAAAAAACCTGGAGCACGGCTATACCGACAACGCTGGACCTTATGTGGAGTTGCAAAGCGGCCGCCACGTGTGGGACGGACATTACGAGTGGGTGGCGCCGCACAAGGTGGAGAGTTGGAGCGAGTGGTGGATTCCCGTGTCGGGCACGAACGGACTCACCACGCTGACTCGCGACGTTGCATTGAACCTGGATGGCACGAGCGTGGCGATCGCGGTGACGCGGGCAATACCGTCCGCAAGAATCGAACTGCGCGGCAGGAGCGGCGAGTTGTCGAATACGACTGCCGATCTCGAGCCAGGCAAGGTATTCAAAACAGCAATCGCTAATGCAGATGGCCTGATGGTCACGGTCAGCGACAGTCAGGGGCACCGTCTGCTCGAATACCACAAACCCGAAACCGCACCCGGCCGGAAGGAATACACGCCTTTCACGCGCCCCCTCGAGCAGCCGCGCAAGTCCGTTGATGACATGAGCGCCGAAGAACTTGTGGTGGCGGCGGAGTTCAAACTCAAAGAGCTCGACCCTCAGGGTGCAACGGCGCTGCTCGATCGCGCCTTGAAAATCGATCCAGGCTTTTCCCGCGCGCACCTGCTGCTCGGGTTTCACCTCTTCACTTCGACCAGATATAGCGAAGCGGGGTCGCATCTGACGAAGGTGATCGAACGCGATCCGTACGCCGACGAAGCATACTACTATCTCGCGATGACTCAGTTCGCGCTGGGCAAAGACAAGGAAGCTGAACGGAACCTTTACTACATTTGGCCGAACAGCGCGTATTTCGGGGAGCGCGAATACTACTTGGGCCGGATCGCACTGCTGGAGAAGGACTACACTGCCGCAATTTCGCACCTGCAGCGGGCCATCGATTCCAACGCACACGACTTGCTGTCGCGACTGGCACTCGCGGTGACCTATCGCGAAGTGGGCGACAGCGCCTCTGCATTAAAGCAGGTAAGCGAAATCGAGAAGATCGACCCGACGAGCCGCCCGGCCCGTGCCGAGCGGATGTTTCTTTCCGATGGCGCCGCGAGAGCGGAGTTGCTGCGATTGCTGGGCGGCCAGAGCCAGGAAGCGATCGGCGTTTCGATCTTCTACCGCGATCTTCACCGATGGAAGGACGCGGTCCGAATACTCGAACTGGTTCAACAGGAGAATCAGGATCCCTGGGGAACGCCGCCGATCTACAACTACACGCTCGCCTACTGCCAGCGAAAGGCTGGAGACGTAAATGGCGCCACGGTGTCGCTGAAGAAAGCTCGTGCGAACGCACAGAATGTGGACCGTTTCCCATATCGGGAAGAGAGCGAAGCCCCGCTCCGCGACGCGTTGAGAATCGATGAGAACGACACCGTGGCGCGATACGGGCTTGCGTGTCTGCTCTACTATCGAGAGCGGACGGCCGAAGCGATTGGCGAGTGGGAAGCGGTTGTCGCGAAATCGCCTGCGGACTTCTCAGCGCATCGAGCCCTGGGCCTCGCGTATGCAGAGCAAGGCTATCCGGTCGAGAAATCCGCGCGCGAGTTGGAACAGGCGGTTCGTCTTAAGCCGGGGCACCTGCGGACACTCAACGATCTGAGTAGCCTATATTCGCGCGCCGGCCGCTTCGACGAACAGATCGCGCTACTCGGAAAGGCATTAGAACGTTCGCCGAACGATGACGATCTCGCCGAGAGTCTGCTCACGGCTCACCTTGCAAAGGGCCGCTACGATGAAGCTGAGCGGCTCGTCACGCAGCACCGTTTTGCGCCCCGGCATCGAACCTACGGTTTGCGCGACAAGTATCGTGTCATGCGGTATGGAATGGGTTCGAGTGCATTTCAACAAGGTGATTACGCAACGGCGTTGAAGCTGTTCGAATCGGCGTTATCGCCACCGGTTTCCCTCGGAGCGGACGACTTCCAGACTCAGGGGTCGCCGAGGCTCCAGTACTATATCGGGCGGGCGCTCGAGGCAATGGGAAAGGTTGCGGAAGCGAAAGACGCGTACTCAAAGAGCATTACGGGTATGGAGACGCTTTCCGGCGATCGCGATAGCTGGAACAGTGAGAACTTCTTTATGATTCCCGCTTTGCGTCGACTGGGCCGCCCCGACGACGCAACCCGGCTCGAGAAGCATTTTGTCGAGTTCGCGCGGACGGAGGAGAATACAAGGTCGGCCCACCGCCGCGCGGAAGCGCTTTACCTGCTCGGACTCGTAGATAAATATGAAGGCCGCGGTTCGGACGCCTTGAAGCGCATGCAGCAGGCGGTATCCGCCGAACCGGACCTTCTTCCGGTCCGCCTGGAAATTCGCGGCGATGTCCCTGACTCAAAAGGCGTGAACTGATGAAACAAACGTTTCTGATGTTGGCTCTCTCGACAGCCGGTCTAACTGCCGGTGCGGAACTGATCCTTCCCGACACCGCTCTCGAGCGAACCGAACCGGTTATCGCCATCTACAGAACGAACCCACAGGCGAACGGTAAAGGGCGTCTGACGATCCACTGGACTGACGTGCTCGGCCGTGTCGTCGAGGACCACTCGATTCCTGTTGACATGCTCGATGAGACCGAAATCCGGTTCCCGCTCGACATCCGGCGCGCCGTGGTTATGCAAAACCAGGTTCGCGTGCACCTGTCGCTCGAAGGAGTGGACAAGAAGGGCAACCCGGATCATCGAGAGGAAGACGCAGAGGTTTCGTTCATTGCGAAGCCCCCCGAGCGCGAGTGGTACGACTACAACATCATCATGTGGCAGCACCATCCGGCAGAGCTGTTTGCCAAGTTGAAGACGCTCGGAATTAACGGGGGACAATACCTTGGCCGCAATTTGAAGCCGCCGGACTTTCTGCTCGCGAACAACCTGCGGTGGTACGCCGAGAACATCGCGACCGACTACTATTCCGAATATCATCGGTACCGGCGCGACCGCATACAGAACTGGTCGTGGCTTCAGGCAAAAGAGTTGTACCGCAAGGACCCGGATAGCAAGGAAGCTTTTAAGCGCCATCCGAGTTTCTCCGATCCGTCCTGGCGCAAGCTGATTCACGACCGGCTCGTCGAAGCCGCCCGCGTTCAATCGCCGTACCGCCCGTTTTTTTACGACCTGGGTGACGAATCGGGGATCGCCGATCTGGCGGGCTATTGGGATTTCGATTTTTCCGACTACGCTCTGGGCGAGATGCGGCAGTGGTTGAAGAAGCGCTATGGATTGCTATCGGCGCTGAACGCGCAGTGGGGCAGCCATTTTCCATCGTGGGAGTCCGTGTTTCCTGAAACAACTCGCGAAGCAATGAAGCGGACCGACGACAACTACTCGTCGTGGGCGGACCACAAAGAGTGGATGGATATCTCCTATGCGAACGCGCTCAAAATGGGAGTGGATGCAGTCCGCTCGGTGGATCCCGATGCGTATGTCGGCATTGCCGGCGGACAGATGCCGGGATGGGGCGGCTACGATTACTACCGGCTGAGCCAGGTACTGACAGCGGTTGAGCCGTACGACATCGGCAACAACATCGAGATCCTGCGTTCGATCAATCCGAAGATCCCGGTTGTGACCACCGCATTCGCGCGCGGCCCTTGGGAAAAGCATCGCATCTGGTATGAGTTGCTTCACGGAGCGCGCGGCAACATCATTTGGGACGAGAAGAGCGAATTCGTTTCCAAGGACGGGACGATCGGAGCACGCGGACAGGAAGTCGAGCCATATTACAACGAGATCCGCAACGGCATCGGTGCGCTGCTGATCAACAGCACCAGGAAGGCGGACCCGATCGCGATTCACTACTCGCAGCCAAGCATGCGCACCGAGTGGATGCTGGCAGAACGCGGGAAGGGCGAAGCGTGGGTCGACCGCACCTCGTCCACCGAACGCACGGACAGCGAATTTCTTCGATTGCGCGAGTCGTACTGCAAGTTGATCGAAGACCTCGGGCTGCAGTACCGCTTCGTTGCGTACGGACAGGTGGAAGCGGGGGAACTCTTGAAGCGTGGGTATCGCGTCCTGATCCTTCCCCGTTCGTCGGCGTTGTCCAATGCCGAGGCGGACGCGATCCGCGCTTTCACCGAGCAGGGCGGCCTCGTGATCGCTGACGGAGATATCGGCACGTTTGACGAGCATACCCGCCGCCGTGCTCAACCGGCGCTGTCCGATCTCTTCAACGGAGAATCCGGGCGCGGCAAAGTCGTGAAGTTCAGCGCGATGCCGTATTACCAGCAACGGCTGATGAACAAGGAAGCGGGCCTGCGCGATGCGATGGCCGCACTGTTGTCGGCAAACGGCATCCGGCCGGAGTTCGCGGTTGTCGATGAATCGAATCGTCCAGTGGTGGGAATCGAAACCCACGCCTTCCAGAACGGCGGTATCACGGTTGTCGGGTTGTTGAGCAATCCGCAGTTGCGTGTCGATGAACTCGGTCCGCCCGAGTTCCGCTCAAACGAGCGCTTTGAAAAACCCCAATCTATCCGGCTGACGTTGGCGGACGAACTGTATGTGTACGACGTGCGCGGTGCGAAATCGCTCGGCCGGCAAAAGCAACTGTCGATCACAACAGATCCGTACGAACCGGCGGTATACGCGTTCAGCCCGACACCGCTTCCGCAACTTCGCGTTTCATCGCCTGCACGGGTAGAGCGCGGAACCAGCGGGCGAATCGGACTGACGTTCGCAGCGGCTTCACCGGCCGCGGTCCACATCTTCCACGTCGAGGTCGCCGACCCGGCCGCGAAGACTGTGGACTATTACACGCGGAACGTGATTGCCCCGGGGGGGAATGCCGGTTTGCTGTTGCCGTTCGCGAAGAACGACGCCGCTGGAAAATGGACGGTTCGCGTTCACGATCTGATCAGTGGCCAGAGAGAATCCGCCACGATCGATCTCTTCTGATCCGGGCAGCAAATTTTGCGCTTGTATCTTATTCGCATTCACGTAATATAAGTGAGTGCTCGCTTATATTTTGTTAGGATATGACTTCGGGTACGCGTGGCCATGGACATACGGCCACCTATACCTTGCGATCCTGCTCGCTCTTTTGGCTTGGGCCGTCCGGAAGAGACTGCCGGTGTGGGCGACGGCAATCATTGCCGCGGGCGCTCTCTGGGCGTTCGCCGGGTTCCTGATCGTGCACTACGTCTTCTTCTTCAACGCGCCTCCCCCAATGCCTACTCAACGATTCATGACGTCGGGACAGGGGCGCGTCCTCGACATTGGATGCGGCTCCGGCAGGACCAGCATCATGGTGGGCACCGCCCGTCCGAAAGTGCTGATTTCGGCGCTCGACAACTTCAGTGCAACCTACATTCGCGGCAACGGTGAAGATCTGCTCCGGCGGAATCTAAGGATCGCCGGAATCGACTCACGCGTGCAGATGTTGAACGCGGATATGCGCCGGATTCCCGCACCCGACGCTTCATTCGATGGGGTCGTCAGCAGCTACGCCATCGATCACCTCAGCCGTGCCGGCATCGAGCAGACGCTCGGTGAAGTATCTCGCGTCCTGAGGCCCGGAGGCGAATTTCTGTTGGAGGTCATCCGGGCCGACGGCTGGGTGAAGTTCACGTACGGACCGCTGCTCGTGATGCATATGCGCCGAGTGGAACCGGGCTTCTGGACCACTATGCTCGAACGGGCGCACCTGAACCTGATTGAGCAGGGAACAACACCGGGTTCCGCATATTTCCTCTGCCGGAAAACGTAGCGGCACACGTCGTTCCTTGACATGATGAACGAGTGGGGAGAAAGAAACTCGTTAGCGACGAACAACTGCTGGAGGTGGCGAGAAATGCGTTTGCCGAGCGGGGTCTTTCGGCCTCGACAAGAGAGATTGCACGTCGTGCCGGCGTCTCCGAGGCGATCCTGTTCCAGCGGTATGCGACGAAAGCCGATCTGTTCTTCGCCGCGATGGTGCCGCCCACATTCGACCTGAAGACGTACCTGCCCGATCCCATCGTGAACCATTCGGGTGAGCGCGTGATCCGCGATGTCTTCTTCGGATTGTTGAACTACTTCCGCGAAGCTTCACCGGTAATCGTTCAACTGCTCGCCACTCAGAACTTCGAATTCGAAGAGTTCGCGAAAGCTCACCCCGATAACGCACTGGTCACATTGCGATGGTCGCTGGTGGCGTTCCTTGACGAGTTGAAATCAGTTAATAAAATCGGCGGCGATCCGCGATTCGCCGCCCTGGCAATGATCATGAGCGCTCAGAGCCTGGCGTTGTTCGAGCGGTTGGGCGCGCACGGAGGCACGTTTTCGGATCCAATGGTCAATGCGTTGATCACCACTCTGTGGTCCGGCCTGCGTCCGCAGGCGGCAACGCATCAGGTTGCGAGCAGCAACAAGGCTAGCGCCCGACAGTAACTACCAACCGGTGCAGATGATGCTTGTGCAACTGGAACGCCTGGTAAAGGGGCTCTTTCCCGTACCGAACGTCGGGCGTGGAGTAGTAGCTCCAACTTTCGTTGTCGAGCAGCAGTGGAATGGTCGTTCCGCGCGCGGCATCGGGAGATAGCCGCACGATGCTCGTCCGTTCCTTCGCGCTGGTCCACTCGAGTTGCTTCTGCTCTTCCATTCGTGCGACTTCGATCAATTGTGGTGAGCTCGTGTAGATACGGGCGCGATACCAGTTGCCTTTATCGAAGGGATCCATGCCCTGCGCCATCTTCACCCAGATCGTCGCCTCCTCCCCGGGCTCGAGAATTCCGTTGCCGTTTCCTTTCCCCTCGGTCACGGTTCGCAGGACGGACCCTCCGCCGCCCTGATTGCCTTTCTGGCGGAAAACGGGCAGGGTGACGGTGCGGCCATCGAGGACTTTGTATTCGAGGGGCAGCGGCACGTCTTCAGGCGTGATGAAGACATCGATGTTCCGGGATGCTTCGTGCCAGCCGTCATAAATCAGCTTGACCGTCAGGCGTGCAGGTGCGAAATAACCGGTGCCGGCCGTGAAACGCACTTTGAACCGCCCGGTCATGTCGATCACGCCCCCCGCTTCGACCTTTGCAATCGATACGGGTTTCGAGGAGACCGCCACGGTCGGGTACTCCGAAGAGAGCGCAACCGTGATGTCCGTCATCGCCTCGCCACGTGGATTGAAGATGAGCAGCGGGATTTCCGATTCGACGTTCGGACTCACACGCAAACGGTCGCCGCGAGAGACCGGCATCAGTACTGGGGCGTCTCCCCCGGTGCCCGGCCCGGCGATTCCAATCTCATGATCGCCGCCGTCCACCGTAAAGGTCAGTGTCCCGTCGGCGGCCGCTTCAACGGTCTTCTTCTCCCCTGTACAACCGTCGAGCAGCGCGTACGATTTTCCCGGCGAGTACAAGGCTGCGGTTGTAAGCTGAACCGCGGCATGGGTCATGGGAGGTCCATCGGGCGCCCACTGACGCGTCGAGATCCGCAGTCCACCTTGGCGCACACGGTCGAGGTACACAAAGCCGGGCGCGGCGGCGTCGACTTTGACCCGGTATCCCCAGACGTCGAACGCGCGGTAGGCGCTTGAATAGCTCCATGTCTCCGGAACATTGTCGAGGTTCGGTGTTTCGAAGGCGGTTTGATGAAAATTGAAGGTTTCGACGATGGATGTCGCCCAGTGGCGGTGATACTCATCCTGCCGGAACTCGAAAGGAACCGTCGAGCGCGCATAGGCATCCCGAGTTTCTTCGTGATACTGACTGATATAGTCGCCGCTCGCTCGAATGAGCCGGATCATCGTGTGCGTATGACTCTCCAGGTGTTCCTTTGGACTCCACAGCACACGCCGGCCCTTCTCGCCGACGTAGAACTCCGGTCCCGGATTGAATGCGGACGCGCTGCCGATTCGGTCGGGATACCGGGCGCTGAGATAAAGGCTCATGAACCCACCCATGCTCAGCCCTGCTGTGGCGCGGTGACGCCGATCCGTCAGCGTGCGGTAACTCGAATCGATGTGATGCACCAACTCGAGGAAGTATTCGCCGAAATCGTAATCGCCGCCCTGTTCCCCGATGTCCCACGGCGAACCGCCGTAAAAGCCCGTATATGCCAACGCAACATATCCATCCACACACACGACGATCGCGTCGTGATTTGAAACCCAATCCACCATCTTGGGGATCGTGTCTCGGCCGTTATCGTACTGTTCGACAGTATACCGGTCGCTGTGCCCGTGAAAATAGTAGATCACCGGATAGCGTTTGCCGCTGGTTTCGTAAGCCGGCGGAAAAATGATCCTGTAGTGCCGCGGACCACCGAAGATCTTCGATTCGTGGACCCGATCGAAGAACGGCTGTTGGGCAGCGATTGTTGCCGCCAATACAAAAAATCCGGCCGACAATTTCGTACAAGAAAAAATCATTGACACCCGCCCGGAAGTATTCTATAAAGACTTAACGTTTGGAAGGAAACTTAACTTACTTGATGCGTCTGCCGCACGAACATCTTATCGCGCAACGCATGAAGGCGCCTCTGATGCGAAGCGTCAACGGGATCGGGTTGTTGAACCTGATCAGCGAGCACGGTCCCGTGTCGCGCGCCTCTTTGGCGAAGTTGAGCCGGCTCAGCAAGCCCACTGTCTCGAGTCAGATCGAAACACTGATCCGGCAAGGTTGGGTGGTGGAGTTGGGCCTCGGCAAGGCGGGAGCCAAGGGCGGCAAGAAACCAACGCTCGTGCGGTTCAATGCGGACGCAGGGCGACTGTTCGCGGCCGAAATCAATCCTGAGCGGATTCGCGTTGCCACGGCGGACCTGGAAGGCAAGATCGTGGACCGTGCAGTTCGCGATCTCGGCGACGATCTCAGCGCCGATAAAGTAATTCAAACGCTTCGGCGGGAACTCGATCGTCTCATTGCCCGGCAGCCTTCCGGCATCAGCACTCGTGAAATCGCCGTTGCCGCGCCGGGCCGAGTAGACCTGCGGCGAGGCGTCGTCCTGGAAGCCGGCAACCTGTTCAACTGGCAGAATGTCGCGGTCCGGGCCAAGCTCGAGAAAGCACTCGGCATCCCTGTCTATGTCGACAACAACGTGAAGATGGCCACACTTGCCGAGATTCATCACGGGGTGGCACGAGGGCAGAAGGACGTCGTCCTCGTGCGGTTGGATACCGGAATCGGATCGGGGATCGTGGTGCGCGGCAAGCTGCATCACGGCGACCGTTGGGCGGCCGGCGAAATCGCACACATGATTCTCGATCTCGCCCAAGTCAACGGCGACTGGAGCGTTCGCGGATATCTCGAATCCATAGTGGGCGCCGATCGGATCGTATCGACCGGCCGCAGCGCTGGAATCTCGGGAGTCTCAGCGACTGACCTGCTCCAAAAAGCGAAGTCGGCCAGCGGAGAATTGCGCCGGCTTTATGACACCGTAGTCTTGCATGTGGGGGTTGCGATTGCGAACTTGATCTGCGCATATGATCCTGCTGTCGTCGTCTTGCAAGGGGACCTCCTCTCGGCCCTGATTGATGACATTCGTGGCGTCATCAGTTCCGTTGTTCCGTGGGGAACCAGCGTAATTGTATCCGAGATCAGCGATGAGGCAGTTCTGCTGGGTACAGTTGACGCAGCGCGTGCGCAGGCCTACGAAAGAATCGCGCGATTGATCAATGAGGTGGACCGCGCGACAGACAAGGGGTTCAACACAGCCGCGATTGCCGCGGGGTGAAAAGTTCTGCTGATCGATCCGGCAATCGCCGGTCGAAGGGAGAGTGGGGAATGAACGTCAGAATCGCATGCCGGAGGGTTATCGCGCCGCTGGCACTCGCTGCTTTCTGTTCCGTGGTTCAGGCCCAATCGGGCTTGGGCGTCGTACGGGGCACCGTCCAGGATGCTACTCAGGCGGTTGTGCCGAATGCGAAGGTACAACTTACAAACACGCAGACGAACATAGTCCGCGAGACCCCCGTTAAGGCGGAGGGGATCTACTTCTTTGGTTCGATTCCACCCGGTCCATATACGTTGACGGTCGAGGCCGAAGGCTTTAAAAAATGGACCGGCACGCTGACCGTAGAGGTTGGACAGACAGTGGTTATCGATCCGCAACTCGAAGTGGGTGCGCTGACTGCGACGGTGGAGGTGACCGGCGCGGCTCCGACAGTCACCACCGAAGGAATGCAGATTTCCAACGTGAAGGATTCGCAGCGCATCCGGCAGCTTCCTCTCAATCAGCGGGACGTCACAGCCTTGTTCACTCTCACGCCCGGAGTTGAAGGCGGAATCAATGCGAACGGCTCGTCCGCTGGCGCGGGCGCGCCGCGTATTAATGGAGCGAAAGTTGGAGCGACGGAGATCCTACAAGACGGAGTGACGATTGTGGACCGCTTCGGCGGAGGCGTTCAGCGCATTCGGCCGGGGCTCGACACCGTACAGGAGTTTCGCATCGAGACGGCCGGATCGAACGCCCGATACTCGCACCCTGCTACGGTACAACTGGTCACGAAGAGCGGAACCAACGAGCTTCACGGAAGCCTCTTCGAGACCTTCCGGAATAACGGTGCCGGTCTTCGCTCACGGCAGCGTCAGGACGGCGCGAACCCGGCGTTCTACAACCGCAACGAGTTCGGAGCGTCAGCCGGCGGTCCCGTATTGTTGCCGAAAATCTACGACGGCCGCAACCGCAGTTTCTGGTTCTTCGCGTACGAAGGTCTCCGCGAGCGGACGAAAGTCTTCGATCAGGATTACGTCCCGACTGCTGACATGTGGAACGGCAACTTCAGCAATGTCATCGACAATAGCGGAGTTCAGACGCACATATACGATCCGTTGACCACGAACGATCAGGGGGTTCGCACGCAATTCCCTGGCGACATCATTCCGGCGAGCCGCCAGAGTGCGATCTTCAAGACGTTCAAATCGATCACGCACGCGCCGACAACCAGCACCAATCCCTTCCAGGACTACAACCTTTTCACGTTCTATCCGCGGGCGGTCAATAACGACACGTTCACGTTGAAAGGCGACCAGAGGTTCACCGAGAAGGACTCGCTATCGGGCCGCTTCACGCGGAGCCGCAACCACTTGACGCAGACCGGCGGCCGGTTCGGGTCGCCGCTCGAGAGTCTGACAGATGGCTACGGAACCAGCCGGCAGGACAATCGCGTCTACTCTTTTTCGCTGACCGAAACACACACGTTCCGGCCGAACCTGCTGAACGAATTCCTGGCTGTGGTAAACCGGAATCCGAATAGCCAGGGTACTCTGGCCGACGACACGGCGTGGGCGAGTCAACTGGGGCTTCCCAATCCATTCGGCACAACGGGTTGGCCCAGCGTTTACACGGGCAACGATCCGTGGGGCTGGGATGCGGATAACCGCAAAGATCAGATATTGACCGCTTACCAGATTGAGGATAACGTTACGTGGATTCGCGGCAAGCATACCTTCCAATTCGGCGGCATGCTGCGGCGGGAAAACAACAACATCCGCGAACTGCAGCAATCGCAGGGCTCACACGATTTCGGCGGCGACTGGACGGCGCTATACGATCCGGCAAGCAACGATGCGGTGTCGAATACCGGAGTAGGCCTCGCATCGCTGGCGCTCGGGTTGCCCACCTATTTGTCGAACCAGTACAACCGCGGATTCTTTTACTTCCAGCAGTGGAATGCGGGACTGTACTTCCAGGACAGCTACAAGGTGTCCCGGCGGCTTACCCTGGATCTGGGTCTGCGATGGGAAAAGTGGACGCCCTATCATGAACTTCAGAACCGGCTGGTGAACGTCGATCTGAACACGTACGCAAACACATTCCAAGTGATCACACCGGGCAACCACACGATGGAATCGCTGCCTGGCATTCCGCCGACTGTGCTGACGTCCTGGGCGAACCGCGGCCTGACTTGGAAGACCGCCGATCAGGCCGGTTTCCCTTCAGGACTTACGCCCGCCGTCAACACGGACTTTGGACCTCGCATTGGTGTCGCTTACCGGTTGAACGACAAAACCGTCATCCGCGGCGGGTACGGCAGATACTTTTGGACCATGCCGCTGTCGCAGATCCTGCAAACCTCGCGTACCAATCCGCCGCTGAACCTGCGATTCGAAAACAACGTCAATCAATCGGCTGACGGAGATTCGACCTACGGATTCCGGACGGCGCCGGCTGCCGGACTGTTTGTGGGGCAGGTTGGAGTGAGCACGCAGGGTGTTGTGTCGCTGCCTACAAGCGCGCGATCGATGATGCCGTGGGACGTTCGGGACTGGAAGGACGACATGATCCAGTCCTGGCAGTTCGTCATCGAGCGCGAGATCATGAAGAATACCGCGCTCAAGCTCTACTACATTGGCAATCACGGCAGCAACCTCGAGCAGCGATTCTCGATCAACGCGCAGGAAGCCCAGTACAACTATGTCGCGCGCACCGGACTCCAGGTGCCCGGTGTCGCCGATCTGCGGCGAGTGAATCGGGATTGGGCTTTCGATGCAGAGAACCACACGGGATACTCGAATACGCATTCGGCGCAAGCCGAAGTGGAGCGCCGCTTCTCGAGCGGCATCGCGTTCCAGTGGTTTTACACCTTCACGCGATCGTTGACCACAACGGACGCGGGCGGCTCGACTGCCGGCACTGGCGATATCAACAACACCGGCGGCACGGCCGTAGTGCCGGACAACATCCAGATCCTCGGCGAACCCAATCTGAGTTACGACCAGCGCTTGCGGCTCATCTACTACAACTCGACCCAGATCCCAGCGCATCGCATGCGCTGGAACGGCCTGTTCGATCTACCGTTCGGACGCGGAAAGAAGTTCGGACAGAACGTGAACGGGTTGGTTAACCAGGTGATCGGTGGCTGGCAAATTGCGGCAATCGGCGACTGGCGTTCCGGAACATGGCTCAGCGTGCCCAATACCGAGTACCTGTTCGGAAATCCATCCTTGAGTTCAGATCAGCGGCTCGAGTTCAACTACAACGGCAAACCCCAGCGCCTGTTCTTCGCGGGCGACTTCGACCCGACCAAAGCCAGCGGCGTTGACGCTCAGAAACTCTATGCGGTGGTGCCGGTGGATCGCAGCCAGCGGGTTATGCATCCGGTCGGCGCCGCGTTTGACAACCGCATACCGCAGACTCTTGCGAACGGAACGGTGCGGCAGACGTCCATTACCGATACGGTCAGTTGGAACTCGCGTGGCTTCATCATGGGCCCGCGGGCTTGGAACACCGATGTATCAGTGTTCAAAAATTTCGCGTTTAAGGAGCGGTACGTCGTACGGTTTACCGCCGACTTCTTTAACGCGTTCAATCACCCAGTCGATCCGAATCCGAATTCGACGACGGGCCTGCAGGATTTGAGCGTGCAGACGAACGATCCCAGGATCATTCAACTCTCGCTCCGGTTCAGTTTCTGACGAGAGAGGCTATCCAGGGCGGCTGAACACCCGCGCAATGCGAGTGTGGCCGCCTTGGTCTTTACGCAAGGATGACCTGGACGTCGTTCGACTTCAGCAGTTGCTGATACTCGAGAGCCAAACCCGCGTCGGATATCACATAATCGGCAACGTCGAGCGGCGCCAGGTGAATCACGGCGCGGTGTCCGAATTTCGTGTGATCCGCCACAACGATCATCTTTCGAGACACTTCGATCATCTTTCGCTCCGGCCCCACCACAAGCGTATTGCTGTTGCTGAATCCCGCTTCGGTAACACCGCCGATACCCATAACGAGTACGTCCGCGCTGACGCTCGCGAGCATCTCTTCACATAACGGCCCGAGTGTCGCGCGCAGGCGGGGGTAGAGATAGCCGCCGGTAAGCGTGACTTCCACCTGGCGCGAATCGCTGAACACCTCGGCGATCGGCAGCGAGTTGGTGATCACGTGCAACGACCGTCCGGAAAGTTGCTGGGCCACTTCCGCTACGGACGATCCTCCGTCCAGAATTACGGTATCGCCATCTCGGATGAGGGTGGCGGCTTGCGCGGCGATTCGCCGTTTTTCTTCAGCCATGTGCGTACTCTGCCAGGCGAAATCGAGCGCGTGATCGCGGGGCTGCATCGCCATAGCGCCGCCATAGACACGCTTGAGAAAACCACTCGCCTCGAGCGTGACGAGGTCGCGCCGGACGGTCGATTCAGAAGCCTCAAGCCGGCGGCATAGCGTTTCGAGATCGAGGAATTCCTCGCCCTCTAGCATTTCCCGGATTTTGCGCTGACGGATGACGCCGTTCATTCCCGAGCTCTAAGGCTTGAGCGAGCCGGGAACTCCCGGCCGGCGGGCGCTTCAGGATTTCGGTTTGCCCCCGATCGCCGCCATGACGGCATCGGTCACCGACTGGATGATTGCTTCCACTTCCTCCGGGCTCGGCCCGTCCGAGGCGGCAGCCTTAGCGGGAGGAACGGCGATCACAGCCGGTTGTTCCGGCAGATCGCATAACTGGCACTCCTTCATGCCGAGCCGCGCATCGGGCAGTCCAAGGCGCTGCTTGATGTTCAACAGGTCCGAGGTCTTTTCTGGAGAGATGAACGAGATGGGGGCACCCAACTGGCTCGCAATCATCAGTGTCCAGCAGTACGTTTCCAGCACCTCGGCGTACCACTCCGCATGCGTCACAGTGTCGGCCCAGCACACGATGCCGTGATTGCCGAGCAGGACCGTGTTGTGACTCTTGACGTACGGGATAACGGTTTCAGCGAACTTCTGAGTGCCGGGAGTCTCATAAGGAGACAGCGCCACGCGGCCCACGAAGACTTCGAATTCCGGAATGATGCAAGTCGGCGGAATGCGCCCCGTGATGGCGTATGCCGTCGCGTGCGGCGGGTGGCAGTGAACCACCGCCTTGGCCTCCGGAACGTTCTTGTATATCTCGAGATGCAGCAGGATCTCACTGGTCCGCGGACGCTCGCCCGCGAGTTGATTTCCGGAGAGGTCCACCAGGCTGAGATCCTGCGGGCGCAGGTCTGCTTTGCTGCAGAGCGTCGGCGTGCAAAGTACGGCGTCGTCGCGAAGACGATACGAAATGTTTCCGCCGTTGCCGTCCACGTATTGCCGGTGCCACAGCTTTTTGCCGATTGCGCAGATTTCGTCCTTGATTACCGCGGCGTCAGCCGATTTCAGCAGCGCTTCCCAGTTCCCCGATTTTTGTGGCGTTCCGTTCACGGCACCGCCGGCGGTGTTCAGCGCGATTCCGCGCAACGCAGCCAATTCGCGAGCCGAGGGAGTGAGCACGGCGCCCTGTCGAAGCGCTACCGCTTTGGCACCGGCTTTCGCAGCCGCCTCGATATCCTGTGCCGCGATTACCTTGAACTCCGTAAGATCGATACTGTTCATGACTGTCCTTCTTCCCTGAGCGCTGCCGGAGGCCTGTAGTCGACGTTGTCCACGATCAGCGAACAATACGCATCTACGGGCGCGGCATCGGGCCAGTACGGGTTCGCCGCTTCCCGGCCCTCCACAAACGCAACCAATTGGCCTTCATTCGGCGCGAGGTGATCTGCAATGACGAGAGCCTTGCCGCCACCCTTCTCCGCGCGAGCACCGAGATTTTCCGCCGTCACCGGCTCAACGATCAGCAAACGCGTACCGCGCAATCCCGCTACACACGCGTTCAGTACAACGTGGCCGCGCACAATCCCGAGCCTCATACCGCACTCCCGCCGACATAATCCACCAATCCGACCACGGTCAGGCGGGCAGGAGTCGTATTGCCGCACGATTTTCGCAACACGTCGCCATCGGTCGAAACAAGCACCGTAGCCCCGCGCGGCGCGCCCATGTTGTCGATAATCACCAGCGGTTCTCCGCTGGTCCGCCCATCGACTTCGAGGCGCTGTCCGATCAGAAACCGTACTCCCGCAAGAGTCGCATGCTTCACCGTCGAGGTCAGCGTCCCATCAATGCGTGCGAGAAACATGATTTACACGATTCGCAGCGCACCGGCGCCGATCGTCAACTGCCGCTCGCGGGTGAAAGTGAGCGGCGTCGTGACGCCCTCGCCTGTCGGTGTCGCGATGCTGTAGCTGAGATATCCAGCGCCATCGGCGCCCAGCGCCGCCACACACGGGCCGTTGTGCACCAGCAGCGTCGTATTCATTGCGCGCGCCATTTTGGTGACATTTTCGATGTTCCGCGAGTGGATGATCGCCGTGTGGCGGTAGCCGTGCTCGGCCTCGAGTGACGCCTCGATGGCTGCATCGACGCAGCCGACACGGACAACCGGAATGAACGGCATCATTTGCTCTTCCTGAACGAATGGATGATCCTTCTTCGTTTCGCCGAAGAGCAGATCGGTTCCGGCCGGAACGCGGACTCCAGCCGCCGCCGCGAGCACTGAGGCGTCCTTGCCGACCAGATCGCGTTTCAGATGTGCATGGCCGCAGCCTTTGCCGCCGCCATCCCACTGAAACGCCGCTGCCGTGAGGCGTTCGATAGCCGGCGCATCCAGTTCCACGGCACCCGCGCGTTTCATCGCCGCTTTGAAATTGTCGGCGACCGAAGCGACGACGAACACTTCTTTCTCGCCGATGCACAGCAGGTTGTTGTCGAATGCCCCGCCTTTGATGATGGCTTTGGCGGCGGAGTCGAGGTCGGCCGTCTCATCCACGACGACCGGAGGATTGCCGGGACCCGCCGCGATCACCCGTTTGCCGGACTTCGCAGCCGCGCGGACCACCGCCGGACCGCCCGTCACGCACAGCAGCGCGATACCGGGATGATGGAAAATCTCCTCGGCGGACTTGATACTGGCATCGCGCACCGTTGTGATGACGTTCCGAATGCCGAACTCACGCTCAATTTCCTTGTTGAACAGACTCAAAGCGTAAGCGGCGACCTTCGCGCCGGCCGGGTGAGGACTGAATACCGCCGAATTCCCCGCCGCCAGGATATTGATCGCGTTGCTGGCGAGCGTCGGAGCCGAGTGTGTCGCAGGCAGCACCATCCCTATGACGCCCCACGGCGCGCGCTCAATCAGGCACAGGCCGGTCGCATCCGTGCGGCAGGCGCTGTTCATCGATTCGACGCCGAGGACGTTTTTGATGATCTGCAATTTCTCGACTTTGTGGTCGAGGCGCCCGAGCCCGGTCTCTTCGAGTTCCATCTTCGCGAGTTCGTGCGCACGCTCGTCGCAAATGCGCTTTATGATTCCCACCATCCGGCCCCGAGCGTCGAGGCTGAGCGCGGCTACTTTTCGTTGAGCCTCGGCGGCCGCCTTCACCGCATCGTCCACCGTAAGGAATACACCATCAGCGGCCTTCGGCTGCACAGGCACCACAGACGCGGTAACAGGCGCAGCGCCCAGATGCGTCTGCAGCCGCGCGATCACTTCAGCGGCGATATCCGCCACCATTTGTTCTCGATTGAACATCACGGTTTCTCCACGTTTTGTCCGTCCACTTCGACCGTGTCGACGATGCCGACGATCACCGCGTCCACCGGCGCCCCTTTGGTTGACGGCGTGAGCCTGGCGGAACTGCCCTGTGTGAACAGCACACACTCGCCTTCACCCGCGCCGACGCTGTCCACAGCCACCACGGAACTACCCGAGGGGACCAGCGTGCGATCCCGATTGATGTACGGCTGTATGAGCAGCAGTTTCATCCCCTGAAACTCGGGACTCTTCTGCGACGCCACGATATGGCCGATGACCTTCGCCAGAAACATAGCGTTCTACTTCGGAAGAACCGTAGTCAGTTCGTCATGCGGGCGCGCGATCACGTGGACGCTAACCACTTCTCCGACACCCCGAGCAGCGGCCGCCCCGGCATCCACTGCCGCCTTTACGCTTGCAACGTCGCCGGTGACGAACGCCGTGACCAATCCGCTACCGACTTTCTTCCAACCCTTGAATTCCACTTTCGCCGCTTTGAGCATGGCGTCGGTCGCGCACACCAGTGCCACCATTCCCTTGGTTTCAATCATTCCGATGGTCGTCATTTCGTTGTCTCCTTACCGCAGCATGCCTTCGATCAATGCGTCGTGCGGCCGCGGGATGATGTGTGAGGACACGAGTTCTCCCACTTGCTTTGCCGCTTGCGAACCGGCATCCACCGCTGCCCGTACGCTGCCGACGTCGCCGCGAACGACAGCAGTGACGAATCCGCCGCCGATTTCGATTTCCTTCAGCAGTTGCACACCGGCAGCCTTCACCATTGCGTCGCTGCCTTCAATGACACCGACCAGTCCGCGTGTTTCGATCAGTCCCAGGGCGCCGCCCGTATCTCCGGGGGCCGGCTCGCCAGGCGCGACTTTCTTGGTCGCCTCCTGAATGAACTGGTCCAAATCATCGTGGGGACGTGGGATGACCTGAACGCTGGCCACCTCACCGATCCGGGCCGCGGCCGCGGCACCCACGTCGGTGGCGGCTTTCACAGCCGCGACATCCCCTTCGACAAACGCGGTCACGAGTCCGCTGCCGACGGTTACCCATCCGGCGAGCGTGACGTTGGCCGCCTTCAACATGGCGTCAGTCGCCTCGAACAGCGCGACCAGGCCCTTCGTCTCGATCATTCCTAGCGCTTGCTTCATGTCTCGCTTTCTCCTACTTGAACAGCTCGATATCTTTGGCCAGGTGCAGGCCGCAGGCATTTGCTTCGTCAGTATCCATGTGAACGTTGAGGCGCACGTTTTGATCCACCCGGACGTGCACCCGGTTGAACGTTAGTCCCGCATCGCCGCCGACTCGCAGCTTCATGACGTCCTTGTGTTTCACTCCGTAATATTCGGCTTCGCGGGGATTCATATGAACGTGGATCGCGGCGCGAATCACGCCTTCGTTCAGTTCGATCATGCCCTTAGGCCCCATGACGAAGCAGCCCGGCGTGCCCTTTATGTCGCCCGATATGCGGATCGGCACACTCTCGATTCCGAGGCTGATGGCGTCCGTGAACGCAAGCTCGATTTGCGATTGCGGGCGTATGGGGCCGAGGATGCGCAGGTTCGAAATGAGGCGACTCTTCGGTCCTACCAGCGTCACCATTTCCTTCGCGGCGTAGTTGCCGGGCTGGTACAGCGGGCGATCCACCGTCAGCTCATGACCTTCACCGAATAACTTGTCCAGATCTTCGCGGCTGACGTGCATGTGGCGAGCCGAGGCGTGAACGGCGAGAGTGGATGGCGGTCCAGGCCGTCCGTTACGTCCCACGCGTTCTAGCACGATCTTGCGGACGATCTGCTCGACTTCGCTGCGGGGGATTATGGGGTTCGTGGCCATTCGCGTTTACCCTGCGATGAATGATCATGACTGATTTTGAACGATGTTGGCGCGACCAACGCGTTCAAGAACCTCGGCCGAGGCCCGGGCTACAATCTTTTCCTCGTCAGCCGGCATGATCAACACCTGAACTTTCGAGGCCGCGCCGTGGATCCAGGCCTCGCCACGAGCGCACCCATTAGCAGGGTTGTCGAGAGTCAGGCCGAGCACTTCGAGATTCCGGCAAACCGCCTCGCGGATTTCGTGACAGTTCTCGCCGATACCGCCGGTGAACGACAGGACGTCGAGTCCGCCGAGTTCGACGAAGAATGCGCCCAGGTAGTGCCGGATGGCATGAACAAACATGTCCATCGCGAGGCGGCATCGCTTGTTTCCCTGCGCGATGCCCTCGGTGAGGTCGCGGATATCGCCTGAGGTGCCGCTGATTCCGGCCAGCCCGGACTCGCTCGAAAGAATCCGCGCAGTCTCCTCGACGTCCAGCGAGAGTTTCTTCATCGCGTACAAGACCGCGAACACATCCAGGTCGCCGGTTCGATTGTTATGCGGCAAGCCCGATTGCGGCGACATGCCGAAGCTGGTCTCGACGGCGACTCCTCCGCGAATGGCGGCCATGCTCGAACTACCGCCCAAATGGCAGGAAATGTGGCGCAAATCGCCGCGATTCATCAACTGCTGAACCCGCTCGCTGGCAGCCCGGTGACTGGCGCCGTGAAAGCCGTAGCGACGGATGCCGTATTTCTCTTTCCACTCGTAGGGAACGCCGAACATCAGTGCAGCTTCGTCCATGCGATCGAAGAACGCGGTCTCGAAAAGCGCGACGAGAGGCAGACCGGGAACGGCTGCGCGAAAGGCGCGCATGGCGGCGATGTACGGCGGATTGTGAGCCGGCGCAAAGAACGCGTACTCCTCCATCGCTTCCAGAAGTTCGTCATCCACCAGGCGCGCGCCGCTGAGGGGTCCGGCATGCACAGCTTTGAAACCAACTGCGCTCAACTCAGCGAGATCGGCGAGCGCTTTTCCTGGCCCGATCAAGTCCGCAAGACAAGCCGCGATGGCGGTCTCGTAGTCGGCGCAACAACTGCCGGGTTGGCCGATCCGTTCGACCTTGCCCTGCCCCAGGACGGCGTTGGATTCCATGTCGAACAGGCGGTACTTGAACGAGGTGCTGCCGATGTTCGCTACCAGGATCTTCATGGCTGATGTTGACTGTTCGCGATAATCATATCTACAATCTTCTTTCAAAGTCAATCAGAATCGTGCAGAATAGGGCAGGCCGAAAAGCATGACGGAGCGCATCGAAGAACTCGGAATCATTGGAGCCGGCGGCGCTGGCTTCCCCACCGCCGTAAAGTTCCGCACACAGGTTCCCTCCGTGCTGGTAAACGCCGCCGAGTGCGAACCGCTTCTGCACAAAGACAAGGAACTTCTACTTCACGCGTCTCAGCCGATGCTGCGGGGACTCCGAATCGCCATGGAATGTGTCGGAGCGAAAGAGGGCGTCATCGGAATCAAGGAAAAGTATCAAGATGTCATCGAGCAACTCCGTCCCCAACTCCCGCCGGACATCCGCATCTTCGAACTGGTCGACAGTTATCCGGCAGGCGACGAGTTCCTGTTGGTTTACGACATCCTGAAGCGGGTTATCCCTCCGGGCGGTTTACCCAAAGACGTTGGCGCTGTGGTGGCAAATGTCGAAACCCTGGTCAACATCGGGCTCGACCAGCCTGTTACTCATAAGTACCTGACCATCGGCGGCGCAGTAGCGCGTCCGATGACGTTGCGGGTTCCCGTCGGTATCACGATCGGCGAAGTGATTGCCGCGGCGGGTGGCGCGACGTGCGCCGATGCCGGCGTTCTGCTCGGCGGCGTCATGATGGGGCGTCTGGCGCCATCGCTAGACGAGCCGGTAACGAAAACATTGGGCGGCATGATTGTTTTACCAGCGACGCACCCGGCCATCCTGCGGTACTCCGCCACCTGGAAGCAGATTCATCACATCGGCAAATCGGCTTGCGATCAGTGCCGCTTCTGCACAGATATGTGTCCGCGATATCTACTGGGGCATCCCATCGAGCCGCATGCCGCTATGCGCGCCCTTCTGTTCGGCACGTCAGACGAGAAACTCGTCGCGGCCACGCTCTATTGCTGCGAGTGCAACCTGTGCACGATGTTCGCCTGCCCCGAAGACCTCGATCCGAAGAACGTTTGCGTGGCGGGCAAACCGGCCGCGCGCGAACTCGGGCTGACGTTCAAGGGCAATCCCGCCGACGTGGCGCCGCATCCCATGGCCGAGTACCGGCGGATTCCGACCCGCCGGCTCATAGTGAAACTCGGATTGACGGAGTTTCGGAACGAGGGGCCGCTCACGGCGATGCCGTTCGCACCCGCGCGCGTGAAGCTCCCGCTGAAGCAGCACGCGGGGCCGCCCGCCGTGCCCGTGGGGCGTGCAGGTGATCGCGTCAGAGTCGGCGATGTCGTAGCCGCGCCGGCGCAGGGCGCGCTCGGCGCACGCATTCACGCGAGCATCGACGGCATCGTGGCGCGAGTAAACGGTTCCATCGTGATCGAAGCGTAACCAGGCACAAAGGAGACGAACACCGTGGCTGATTTGGATTCTATCGGGCTGATCGAACTCTCGAGCGTTGCTCGCGGTTTTGTGGTGCAGGACGCGATGGTGAAGGCGGCCAGTGTGAACGTCCTGATGGCCCGCACCATCTGCTCCGGAAAATATCTCATAGCGGTCTCCGGCGACGTGGCCAGTGTGTCGGCGGCGGTGGACGCGGGCGTTTCGGCAGGAACTGGAGCAGTTATCGAGAGACGCGTCATCACACGTGTGCATCCCTCGTTGTTCCCTGCAATCGGCGGCATGGTTTATCTCGAACCGTCGCAGGCCCGGGCTTTGGGCGTGATCGAGACTTTTTCGGCGTCCAGCATTATCGACGTGGCGGATGCCGCGGTAAAGTCGGCGAACGTCACCCTGTTTCGCGTGCACTTGGCGATGGCGCTCGGAGGCAAGGGATTCGTGCTCATGACGGGGGATGTGGCAAGCGTTGAAGCCGCCGTTGCAGCGGGTGCAAAGATCGCCGGGCGCGACGGCATTCTCGTCGACCGCGCGGTAATCGCGGCTCCGTCCAAAGAGTTGTTTCGCGAATTCGTATGAAGCGTCACGGTGACGACGTTTCGCTCTCCAAAAGTGACACCACGCTTCGTACAACAATCGCTAAAGGGCCGCAATGGAAACGCTCTTTGAAGCGTTTTAGAGCGGTTTTCACCCCTTCGCCGATTTTTCCTGAAGTGAAGTGAACCGTGCGCGAGGACGTTACGTCTTAGTAAGTATGGCGAGGCAATCTGAGGACGGTGATCGCTTTCGGGAATTGCGGGACGCCTATGACTCCGCATTTCTGAATTGGACGATTCAGCGGGACCTTCTTCAACAGCTCACCGAGTCGGGTTCCGCGAAGCAGAGGCGAACGGAACTGCTAAAGCAGATCGAAGCGGCAGAGAACCATTACATCGAGTGCAGAAATCAACTTGCTGACTACCTGATGTCGTCGGTGAAGCACGACCATCATCTACACACCGAGATGCACTACGGCTCCCATAACGGACGGCGCAGGCAGGAGGTTGAGCTTGCAGCCTACAAACTATGGGAGCGCGCGGGCCGCCCGCTCGGGAGCGCTGAATCGGACTGGTACACGGCCGAGCGATTGGTCATGACGGGGCGCTAAATCGGTGAACTCTCCGACCAGCAATAGCAATTGACCAGCACCGGCGCTCGTTGTTACTGAACAACGGCAGAACATCTTCTGGTACCGTATCGAAATGAGTCTCAACCGGCGGCGATTCATTCAGGCGATCTCCGGCACTGCGGCGGGTGGCATGTACGTGCAGGCCGCACCCGGGGAATGGGGCGGACCTGTTGTCGACTGTCACTTTCACCCGCGACGCACGCCCGAGGCGAATACCGCTCACCTGGATGGCGCAGGCATCAGCAATGCAATGCTGCTCGCGCGGCTTCCATACGCCGAGCGTTTTTCGGAGTTGCAAGCGAAATATCCGGGCCGCTATCTCGGGTGGTTCGGCGGCACTGATGTTACCCGCCCTGATGCGGCCAAGGCTCTGGAGCAAGCCATAAAGGATGGTGCGATCGGGTTCGGAGAATTGAAGAGCCACGTCGAAGCGGCGGGGCCGGAACTGCGGCGATTGTACGCACTCGCCGGTGAACTCGGTGTTCCGATCCTTGTGCATTTCCAGGAGGTTCCTCACACGTCAACCGAAGGGACATTCGCCACCGGGTTCAAGAATTTTGAGGCGATGCTGAAGGGCGTACCCGAAAACCGTTTTCATCGGGCACGCCGACGCGTTTTGGGCGAACATCAGCGCCGACTATGCGAACCAGGAAGCATATCCATCCGGCAAAATCGTCCGCGGCGGCATCACCGACAAACTGCTCGGCGAATACTCGAATTTGTACGGCGATCTTGCGGCGAACTCAGGCAACAACGCGCTCTCGCGGGACCCGCGATTCACCGCCGGCTTTTTGAAACGGCACCAGGACAAGTTGATCTTCGGCAGTGACTGCTCCTGCAGCGATGGTCACGGGGGCGGTATCTCGCAGGCAAACAACCCGCCGGCAGCGCGTCTTGCCGGCAAATGCGTCGCACGGGAAACGCTGGCTCTGCTGAAGCGGACGGTCACGCCGGAGATGTTCAAGAAACTCACGTGGGACAACGCTCATCGCGTGTACAAGCTGAACCAGGTCTGACGATCAGTCGCACTCTTTGCGAATAGGCCCCACGTTCGGTTACGGTCATTCTCACCCGGTGTAGAATGCTTGCGGGCCGCAGTGCGGAAGGACACTCCGGCCGTAGCCGGCCATGCGCACCTCAGTTGTCCTGCTGCTCACCTTGCTCGCCCGGCTAGCGTGGGCCGAACCCTTTGAAGTTTCGTTCTCGCAGTCCGCCGTTTCGGTGCACGCTTACGATTTCGTGGAAGTGAATCTACGCATCAGCATGCCGGTTCCTGAGAACCCGTTCACCGAGGCTGTAGTGACTGGTTCCTTCGGCCTTGCGGGCTCAACAGAGCGCGTGAGTGTGGACGGGTTTTGCGATTCCTCCGACGGCACTCTTTTCAAAATCCGATTTATGCCGGCTAAGCCCGGCCGTTACCAGTACGTCGTGAAATACTCGGCGAAAGGGTTCGAAAAGACCTCGCAGGGTGAATTTCAGGCGACCGCGGGCGGGCGGCCGGCGCGGCCCAATTCGCATCGACCCCGAGCATCGCTGGCATTTCATCTGGGAGGGCACTGGAGAGCACTATTACTTCAATGGAACCACCGCCTTTTGGATGATGGGGTGGCGGGACGAACGGATTATCCGTCAGAGCCTCGACCGGCTGCGCCGCTTGAAGGTCAACCGTGTCCGCGTTCTGTTAAGCGGCCGGACCAATACGATGTATGGTGAGCCGGCGATGAACACGGCGGAGTGGAGCGTCTTCCTGAGTCCGTGGCCGGCGGTGAAAGCTGACGATTTCTATCATCCCGGATTCGACTATATGCGGTTCCGCGTGGAGCACTGGCAGCGATTCGAACGCATGCTCACCTATGCGCGCGATCGCGACATGATCATCTCCGTCATTTTCGACATCGCCGATGGCCAGATCCATTTGACCCCGGGAAGCGAAGACGAGCGGCGGTATTTCCGTTATGCGACGGCGCGATTGGCGGCCTTCTCGAACGTTACCTGGGATCTCGGCGACGATTTGGATACCTTTCGAGATGACGAGTGGGCCCACCAGATGGGCACTCTGCTCGAAAGTTGGGATCCGTACCGGCACCTCGCTACCACGCACCCGGTACACCGCGAGCACCAGGACCGCCGTTCAGACTGGTTTGGATTCACTTCGATTCAGGAATGGTCGCGTAATCAACACGCCCTCATGCTGGGAGAGAGACAACTGCAGATCGCGACCGGCCGTATCATCCCGCAGGCGAATGAAGAATACGGCTACGAAGATCACTATCCGCTCTGGGCGCCGCCGCCGCCCGGAGATTCGGCCGACACGCTGCGCCGGACCGCTTGGGACATCGCCATGGCCGGCGCTTACGGCACTGCGGGTGAAACCGCCCGGCGGGGAGTTGGAATCTGGCCCGACACCGGTGGCGGTTGGATGAATGGACGCAGCGACGACACGACAACGATGCTTGCAGGCTACGCGCACCTGTACGACTTCATGACGAGCTTCGAATGGTGGAAGACCGAGCTGCACGATGAATTGGTGACCCCCGGCAATTGGTGCCTTGCAGAGCTGGGCCGCACGTACGCGGTGTACCTGCCGAACGCGGGTAAGGTGACGGTACAGTTGGCGGCAGGCCGCTACTATGCCCAGTGGTTCAATCCGATGACGGGGGAGATCATTCCCATCGGACCGGTCGAAGGCCCGGCTTGGAATTCGCCGCCGCCGCCCGGTCGAAACGATTGGGCGTTGCTGATTCGAACGCGCGCGGCCAATTGAAGAGCGGTGCGATTCGGCGCTGTCGGAAGCGGACCTCATCTGAACAGATGCCTGCGCGAATGCGATCACTGCGGATGCGCCTTGAGCGTGTTAGCTTAGTGGCGAATGATCGGCAGAACCGCTCTTTTCGTCTTTGCATTCCTCTCCTATGCTGTAGCTCAGGCGCCTCCCGGTGTGGTCATCGACCACTCTCCGCAGACTTCCGGGCAATATATCGGATCTCCCAGCATCGCGAGTTTGCCGGATGGAACCTATGTCGCGACGCACGACCTGTTCGGACCGAATTCGGGATCGACTGAGCGCGCCACGACCCGTGTTTTCGAATCGAAAGATCGAGGCCGAACGTGGACCCATCTCACGGATATCGCTGGTGCGTTCTGGAGTACCGTGTTCTATCATCGCGGCGCTCTCTACCTCATCGGGACCACGCGCGAGAACGGTGATGCTGTGATCCGCCGCTCGGTTGACGGTGGCAGGAACTGGACCGAACCGGATACCAGCCAGACAGGACTCCTGCTTGCCGGCCATTACCATTGCGCACCGCAGCCTGTCGTTGCTCACCGCGGACGGATATGGCGAGCCATGGAAGACACAGAAGGCGGAGGCGGATGGGGCAAACATTTTCGGGCGTTCATGATGTCGGTTCCGGAAGCCGCGGATTTGCTGAACGCGGCGAATTGGACCTTCTCCAATCGTCTAGGGCGTGATGCGTCGTGGCTGGACGGGCAGTTTGGAGGTTGGCTTGAAGGCAACGCCGTTGTGACGCCCGCGGGCGGAATCGTAGACATCCTACGTGTGGATCATCCGGCTGGAGGGAAGGCGGCGATGATCGTGATCTCGCCCGACGGCCGCAACGCCGAGTTCAATCCGGCTACGGACTTCATCGATTTGCCGGGCGGCGCGAAGAAGTTCACCATCCGCTGGGACCGTGGCAGCAAGCACTATTGGGCGCTCACCAACTACGTGCCGCCGAAGCACAGTGGATCGAAAGCAGCGAGTACACGTAACACTCTTGCCTTGGCGAGTTCAAGCGATCTGCGGAAATGGGATGTTCGAACCATCCTGCTGCATCATCCGGATCGCGAAACGCACGGCTTTCAATATGTCGACTGGTTGTTCGAAGACAACGACATCATTGCCGTTTGCCGGACGGCGTTCGATGACTCGACGGGCGGCGCCCACAACGCGCACGACGCAAACTACTTGACGTTTCACCGCATCGCCAACTTCCGCAAGCTCACAATGAAGGACTCGATCGAGACCCCCGAGTCACTCGGGATTAAATAGATCACTCATGCAAGGTTTCGTGAGGGCCGTGAAAGGCGCCCGAAGAGCCTGGCTACATTCAATCTCGCGAAGGGGGACGCAAGTGCGAAGCCCAGCCGCACCGGCCGAGCAACTAGAGCGTTGAATCCTGCCGTGTGTGCCGGCCCTTTCGCTGCTGGACCGCCAGTTTCATTTCGCGGCACATTCGGGTGAACTCCGCTATCGCGCGCGGCACATGAGACCGGTCCAGCACCATCATCCCGACCTCGCATTCGAGAGTCCGCTTCGCAATCGGAAAACAACGAATCTTTGTATTCGCCGGCCGGCGGCGCAAACGTAGCGCGAACCCAAGATTGATTTCGATCAACTTGTCGATCGCCTCCTCATTCTCGAGTTCCGTGATGACGGTCGGCGCGAGCCCTTTTGCTGCAAACATCCGGTCGCATGCCCGCCGCAGATGACTTCGTGGCGGAAGCGTGATCAGAGGATGATTCGCCAGTTCAGTCATGGTCACTTGTTTCCGCGACGCCAGCGGATGAGCCGTCCCGACCGCCCAATCGAACTGCTCGCGATACAGCACCTCGCCACTCAGCTGCGGCATTGAGCGGGGGAGGTCGAAGGGGTTAAATACGATCGCCACATCCAGCCGCCCTTCCAAAACGTCGTCGATCAAATCGTCTGCGATCCCAGTGATGATATGGAGGCGCACACCGGGAAACGTTCTCGAATAGCGCATCAATACCGCCGGCAGGAAGGAAACCAGAATGCTGCTGGTGGTCCCAATTTGTAGGCAGCCCTTGCGCAGGTTGTTCAATTCGCAAACCTGCCGCTCTGCGTCGGCGATTTCCTTCTGAAGACGCACAAGCAGATCCGCGAGCAAACGGCCCGACTCGGTCGGCTGGACTGTCCGCCCAAGTCGAACCAGCAAGCGACAATCGAGCTCCTGTTCCAGCATGCGGATCTGCCGGTGTATCGCGGAGTGAGAAACGTTCAGAACCTTACCCGCCGGCGCAAATCCCCCGGCATCTATGACCGTCATCAATAGTTGAAGTTGCCGCAGTTCCATTTCGCCCCGTGCCGCCGGATCCATTTTCGAGTTCTCTGAACTGTATCAATTGTCGAACGATCTTGTCGAATCATTCTAATTGACACCCAGCACTGAAAGCCCCTTTAATACCTGCAGGCTGTTCGGGCGAAGTTGCTGCCGCGACTGCTGCGTCAGGTAACAATGCCGTAACGGGGTGGGGCTTACCGCGAATTTCGAAGAGTACAACTGAGCGAAAGAGATCTGTGCGCCCTGCCCGATCCATGAACCAGGGAGTTCACCAGAAGAGGGACAAGAATGATTTCTTCCAAGTTGAGACCGGTCTGGGCCACCGGGGTAGTGCTGAGTATTTCTATCTTTTGCGCAACACCCGTGGGCGCACAGGTGCTATATGGATCACTCGTCGGAAATGTGAAGGATGCTTCGGGTGCCGTCCTCCCGGGAGCCGCCGTTTCCGTCACGCAGTTACAGACACAACTGACACGAACGGCGACTACCGACCAGAGCGGAGCGTACACTCTAGCCACGCTTCCGCCCGGTGAGTACACGGTGAAGATCACCGCCAACGGCTTCAAGACTTTCGCGAAGCAACACGTCCCAGTCACGCTGAATACAGTCAACCGGGTGGATGCGGCGCTCGAGGTGGGTGCCGTGAGTGAGACCGTCGAGGTTACGGGCGCCGCACCGGCGCTGCAGACCGACCGCGCCGACGTTCACCACGATCTCACTGCGGAAACCATCGAGAACCTGCCGCTGCCGCCTGGGAATAATTTCGAATCGCTCTTCGGCGCTCTTCCTGGCGTCAGTCCGCCCACCACCGCGCATTCGATTCCGACGAATCCGTCTCGAGCGTTGGATTTCAGCGTGAACGGCACAAGCGACTACGGTAACGACATCCGCATCGACGGCGTGAGCCAGTTCAATATCTGGGTGCCGGAGAACGCCGCTTACATACCGTCATCCGACGCCATTCAGGTTGTGAACGCCGTTACTGGAAACTTCAACCCGGAACAAGGCCTTGCCGGAGGATCTACGGTCAACGTCCAGATCAAGAGCGGCACAAACGATTTCCACGGCGATGTCTACGAGTATCACTACAACAACAACCTCGAGGCTCATAACTTCTTCGATCCGAACAACGGAATCACGCGTATTCCGAAGGATATCTTCAACCAGTTCGGCGGCAGCATCGGTGGCCCGATCGTTCGGAATAAGTTGTTCTATTTCGGAAATGTCGAACTCACCCGCCAGCGGCAGTTTGCAACCAGCAACGCGACCATTCCTACTCTGGCGATGATGAACGGAGACCTGAGCGGAGCAGACCCCGCAAACGGTCTCGCCGCCAACCCGTACGTCGTTTACGATCCCACCACCGGCAATCCGGATGGTAGCGGCCGGCTGCCGTTTCCCGGGAACGTGATTCCGGCGAACCGGATAAGCCCCGTTGCGCAAAAACTGATGGGACTATTACGGCAGGCACCGGGGCGCTTTCTGCCGAGCGCCAGCAAGAGTGCGCCGAGCACAAACTATCTTGCCGCCACGGATTTTGCGTTCAACCGCACGACCACGGACGAAAAGATCGACTGGAACGTGAACGATAAGTTCACGATGTTCGGTCACCTCGGATTCCTGAACTATAACGACACGGATCCGCAGATGTTCGGAGAGGTCGGTGGACCTCCGATCAGCGGGTTCGGCGGCAACGAGGGGCGAGGCGACGGCCACACGTTGACTCTCTCCGTCACGGGCGACTACGTCAAGAGCGCGAACTTCGTAATTGACGGCAACTTCGGGTTGACCAGAATGGTCACCAACTCGCGCCAGCTCGACCTGGATATCAATCAGGGTCTCGATACGCTGGGCATTCCCGGCACGAACGGCACTCGATCGTTTGAAGGCAGTTGGCCCAAGTTCGCCATCAGCAACTTCACCGACTTGGGAACGCATAACGGCTTCATGCCGTATCTCCGCAACGACCCGCAGCTCTATTGGAGCGGCAATGCCACTTACATACACGGTAACCACACGGTCCGATTCGGCGGTTCCATCTTCCTGCTTCATCTGAACCACCAACAACCGGAATGGAACGCCGGAGGTTCTACTCAGCCGGGCGCCGGCGGGTTTAACTTTGGCAGCGGTCCGACAAGTTGTAGAGATTGCAACAGCGGCAAGGGATCGAAAACAAACGCCTACAATAATTTCGCCACGTTCCTGCTCGGCCTGGATACCAGCTACGGCAAGAACATCCTGGTTCCGGACTACTTCCACACCGTCACGCATCAGTACAGCCTCTATGTAGGCGATCAATGGCATTTGAATTCCAAACTGACCCTCGATCTTGGTGTTCGGTGGGAATACTATCCGATGCCAACTCGCAATGGAGACCGCGGACTCGAGCGTTACGACTTCGCCACCAATACAATGCTGCTTTGCGGTGTCGGCGATGTTCCCACCGATTGCGGTGTCTCACTCAGCAAAGCGGCATTCGTTCCGAGGATCGGTATCGCCTACCGTGCCACGCCGACCTTTGTCGTCCGGGCGGGCTACGGCATCACGAACGAGCCGTACAACCTTGCTGACGACCTGCGAACGAACTATCCGGTGTTGATCCCGCTCTACGTCAGTGCGGATTCTTACCAGGCGGCCGGCGTCCTGGATGCCGCCAGTTTGCAGAATGCGCCGGTAGGCTCGGCGCTGCCCATCGGCATCCCGCTTCCTGAGATTCCCGATCTGACCACGGGACACGTACCGGTTTTGCCGAATGTGGCACTGGCCACGACGGCCGATACGGTTCAGCGAGGATATATCCAATCGTGGAACCTGACGCTCGAAAAAGAACTTCCACACTCGTGGGTGGCACAGGCCGGGTATGTGGCCACGCGCAGCATACGGCAACTCGGATACCTGAACCTCAATGCGGAGAATCCCAGCACTCCCGCCGGATGCGTCATCGGCAGTTCCAGCCAGGAGTGCGGTGGTAACGCGAGCCGCCCGTTCTACGATGCGGCCCACGGCTATCGCACAGCGGCCACATCGCTCATTACGCCGGTCGCGAACAACCACTATGACTCACTGCAGACCAAACTCGACCACCGGTTCAACGGCAGCTACCAGGTCCAACTGGCTTATACATGGGCGAAGACGATCGGCATCGCCGGTGTATCGAATGAAAAGGGAACCGCCTACATCCAGGCGCCCTCGTATTATTTCCTCAACCGGGGATTGGCGCCGCAGGACCGGCGGCATAATTTTTCCGCGATGTTCATCGCACAGCCGCCATTCGGCCGCGGGAAGAAGTGGGCGAACAACGGCGTTTCCTCGGCTATCTTCGGCGGCTGGCAAATCAGTGGTGTATTGAGAGCAGTGTCGGGGAGCGTTTTCCAAATGAAGGCAGGCGGATCGTCGAGCAGCAATTTGAATGCTTCGGATAACGCGCAGCGTCCCGACGTCGTCAAGTCGTCCATTCCGATATCCGGCGAAGTAGGGCCGGGCACGACATGGTTCGATACCTCGGCGTTCACGGCAGTCACCGACTTGAACCGGTTCGGAACATCGCCGTTTTATCTGCTCCACGGTCCAGGCATGTTCGACCTCGATATGGCACTCTCGCGAAACTTCCGCCTCTCGGAGCGTTTCAACCTTCAGTTCCGAGCCCAGGCAATCAACTTCACCAACACACCGCATTTCAGCAATCCGAACGGCGACGTGAACAGCAGCAGTTTTGGCCTCGTGAACGGACTCGCCAACACTGGACGGGACGGCGGGGTGGACGCTCGACAGATAGAACTGAACGTCAGGCTCAGCTTCTGATATTGAGCGATCTGGTCAACCCCCTCTGGGGTTGACGGATCTTAAACTTAGGCCGGTTTGCCCCCGCAATGGAGGCGAACCGGTTTTTATCGTTGGTGCGGCTCTTAACGGTCGCCGCGCAAACGCCGTCGCGCATTTCCACAGCCCTGTGTTTCTATGAGACAGTTCTGTGAACGGCAGCACTAACGAGTTTGAGGTTAGGCAAAAGTAATCAGCCTTCACCGCAAACATCGACCCACCTATAGGTCGAAGAGCAGTTCCGCGTTCTGGGAAGACATCGGATGGGACTCACAGAGCGCAAGCTGTGCCCGAATGTCAGACGAGCGATCATGAATGTACCACGCTGGTTCGTCGCAACCGTAAAACCGCAACACGAAATGACAGTGGCGAAGTTTCTGTCGGTTCAAGGCATCGAGCCTTTTGCTCCCACCTGCCGCGTTGTCCGACAATGGTCGGACCGCAAGAAGACGCTCGATCTGCCACTGTTCCCCGGATATGTTTTCGGAAGATTCACGCGCATTGCGCGCCCTGTCATTCTGAAAACGCCCGGCGTCACGTCGATCGTCGGTTTTCAGGGGGTTGCGACGCCCGTTCCGGACGAAGAAGTGGAACGGGTTCGGGCCATGATGTCCTCCGGTGTCTCTGTGCAGCCGTGGCCGTACCTGGAGCGCGGCCGCCGTGTCCGCATCGATCGCGGGCCGTTGAAGGGCCTCGAGGGACTGGTCGTGGATCTCAAGAACGACTGCCGCCTCGTTGTCAGCGTCACGCTCCTCCAGCGTTCCGTTTCCGTACCGATCGATCGCGACCTTGTTACCCCGATTTCGAACTGATTGGTGATTGAAGCACTCAACACGTCACATCGATTGGCTGGCGTGGCTCCCGCACCGAACACCACCGAAGACTGACACACCATGCGCATATTGCTTATCGCTGCCCTGATCTGCGGAACCGCTCTGGCGCAAACGCGCTCTCCGGTTTCGCCGGAACCGACTAATGCCAACGTACCTGCGAATCTGCCCGCTCAGCCAGTCGGCGCCAACGATCTCCTCATGATTTCCGTCTACGACGCCCCTGAGCTCAGCCGGTCCATCCGTGTAAGCGCGGAAGGTCAGATCCGGATTCCGATGTTGAAGCAGCGGATCAAAGCGGAAGGCATGTTGCCCTCCGAACTCGAACAGGTCATCGCCGATGCTCTCGTCGAGGAAGGCATCCTCGTCGATCCCGCGGTAACCGTCGGCATCGCCGAATACAACAGCCGGCCGATCAGTGTTGCAGGAGCCGTACGCAATCCACTGACGTTCCAGGCCATCGGCCCCATGACGCTGCTACAGGCGATTGCGAAAGCGGGAGGACTGGAAAAGACGGCCGGAACGGAAGTCCTGCTCACCCGCGGGACCGAGACCCTGCATATTCCAGTGAAGGGGCTGATCGATTCAGCCGACCCGCGCTGGAACGTGCCGCTCCAAGGTGGCGAAGAGATCCGCGTCCCGGAAGCGGGCCGGATCTTTGTTGTCGGAAACGTGAAGAAGCCGGGCGCCTTTTCCGCTTCGGACGTGACGGACGCGACTGTGCTGAAGGTCGTCGCACTTGCCGAAGGGCTGATGCCCTACTCCGCCAAGCAGGCATTCGTGTACCGGCCGGACGGACAGGGCGGCAAGACCGAAGTTGCAGTCAACCTGAAGGAGATCATGGAGCGCAAGTCGCCGGATATCGAGTTATTGCCCGAAGACATTCTTTACATTCCCGACAACAAGAACCGTAGAATCACGGCCGCGGCCCTCGAAAAGATCATTGGTGTCGGAGGCGGAGCAACCACCGCCCTCATTTACGCCGGCGTCCGATAACAGGTCTCGATAATAATGGTCGAACATCCCCAAAACGCACCGGTCGTATACGGTCAGCAGCAAAACCTGCCGGTCCCCTACATGCCGGGAGCCACCTACACGGTGCTCCCCGAACCCGAGCCCCAGCAGGCCACAGTCCCGCTAGCGCACTACCTCTGGATTCTGCGCCGCCACCGCTGGCGTCTGCTGTCCTTCATCGGTACCTGCGTCATAGCGACCCTGCTGATCTCCCTCCGCCTCACGCCTGTCTACGAAGCGACCGCGACGGTCGACATCGACCGCCAATCGCCGCCGGGCGTTGTAGGCCAGGAAGCGACCCGCACGGCCCTGAACGACGCCGACCAGTTCCTCGCCACGCAGGTGAAGCTGATTCAGTCCGATGCCGTGCTACGTCCGGTCGAGCGAAAGTATCACCTTCGAGAAGTGGAAGGGACCGTCGCAGCCGATGACAAGAGGCGTGCCGATGCCGAGAACGCGCCGGTAACACTGAAGAAGCTGAAGGTAACCCGCCCTCCGAATACTTACTTGCTACTGATCAGCTACCGCGCGACCGACCCGCGGCTCGCGGCCGATGTAGCCAACGGAGTAGCTCGCAGCTACATCGAGAACACTTTCAATCTGCGCTTCAAAGCATCGGCGAGTCTCTCCGAATTCATGGAGAAGCAGATCGAGGAGCTGAGGGCCAAGATGGAGCGGTCCACTGCCGCGCTGGCGCAGTTCGAGCGAGAGCTAAACGTCATCAACCCGGAAGAGAGGACCAGTATCCTCTCTGCGCGTCTGCTGCAATTGAACACCGAGTACACTAACGCGCAGGCCGACCGTGTTCGCAAGGAAGCGGCCGCGCACTCGCTGAACACCGGCGAGATCGAAGCCGCGCAGGCATCAGCCCAAGGTGAATCCCTGCGGAAGTTGACTGAGCATCTCAACGACGCGCAGGAGCGCTTCGAACAGGTGAAGATGCAGTACGGCGTCAACCATCCCGAGTATCGCAAAGCGTCACGCCAGCTAACCGAAATTCAGCGCCAGCTCGAGGAGACCCGCCAGAACATCGCCGATCGAGTCAACGTCGAGTTTCGCGAAGCCGAAAACCGCGAGCGCATGCTCCAGAAAGCGGTGGCACAGACAAAGGCTGAGTTCGACGCCCTCAACGCAAGGTCATTCCAGTACCAGCAGTTGAAGCGCGAAGCGGAGTCGGACAAAAAACTCTACGATGAGATCGCGACCAAGATCAAAGAGGCAGGCATCAACGCGACCTTCCAGAACAGCTCGATCCGTATGGCCGACCTGGCCCGCCCGCCGATCAAGGCGGTGTTCCCGAACATCCCGCTGAACGTAATACTAGCGCTGCTGTTCTCATGTCTCCTGGGCATTGGCGCCGCAGTCCTGGCCGACGTCCTGGACAATACCGTGCGCGACCCCGATGAAATCAGCCGGAGCCTCGGAGTGCAGGTAATCGGAACGTTGCCAAGTGTCAAATCCTGGCGCAAGCGCCTGACCCCGGTGGCAGTCACCGGAGAATCAAATGCCCTGGCAAAGCTGGACGCCGGAATGGATGAACCCACAGCTGGCTTCGCGGAATCGATCCGAACCCTCCGAAACGCAATCTTACTATCGGACTTCGACCGCCGCCTGAAAACGATCCTTGTAACCAGCTCAGCCCCCGCCGAAGGCAAATCGACGACCGCAGCCTACCTCGCCATAAGCCACGCCCAGCAGGGCAAGAAAACACTAATCATCGATGGCGACCTGAGGCGTCCAAGCCTCCATAGGCGTTTCGATCTCCCCGGAGGCACAGGGCTGAGCAACATCCTCCTGAGTGAAACGACTTGGCGCGATGCGGTCCTGCCCGTTCCAGGGATCGAGAACCTGGAGGTCCTCCCGGCCGGCCCACCGTCCCGCCGGGCTTCGGATATGGTCGGTTCCGAGATTGCTGATCTGCTCGACGAGATCGCCCGCGACTACGACCTGGTCATCCTAGACGCCCCGCCGCTCCTCGGTTTCGCGGAGCCCCTGCAAATGTCTACCGGGGTCGACGGTGTCCTAATCGTCGCCCGAGCAGCGGAGACCAACCGCAAGAGCCTCGCCTCGGTTGTCTCTACACTGGTACGCCTCCGAGCTAACGTTATCGGCGTGGTCCTGAACGAGGTTCGCCGAGACCACAACGATAGCTACTACTATTACGGCAACCGCACATATTACACCTACTACAGCACCGAAAAATAGAGTAGCTGATCGCCTGTTCCCCGGAGTACATATATGATCGCGCAGACATTGAGTCCTCACCTCGACAGCTTGATTGAAAAAATCGAGACGCGGACGATGACCGCTGGTATCATCGGGCTCGGCTATGTCGGGTTGCCGCTGGCCGAACTATTCACCGCTCAGGGACTCAAGGTCCTCGGCCTGGACATCGACGCCGGTAAAACGCGTACGCTTATGCAGGGCAAAAGCTACATCGGTCACATCCCCGCATCCGTCGTCCAGCATATGCGCGCCGATGACCGACTGGTGGCGACCACCGATTTTTCCCGGGTCGCCGATGCCGACACCCTCAGCATCTGCGTTCCCACCCCGCTCGACAAGGCGAGGCAACCCGATCTGACGGCAGTCCGTAGCACAGCCGAATCGCTGGTTCCGTATCTCCGTCCAGGTCAACTCGTCATCCTTGAGAGCACCACATATCCGGGGACTACCACCGAGGTTGTCGTGCCTATTCTCGAGCAGTCCGGGCTCAAGGTCGGAGAACAGATCTTCGTCGGTTACTCGCCCGAACGCGAAGACCCTGCGAATCCCTATTTCACAGCGCGGAAGATCCCCAAAGTCGTGGGTGCGAACGATCCAGCGTCGCGCCGCGCCCTTGAATGCTTCTACGGTTCGGTTTTCGAACAGATCGTCCCCGTATCATCGTGCGAGGCGGCCGAGATGGCCAAAATCCTCGAAAACATCTACCGCTGCGTCAACATCGCCCTAATGAACGAGTTGAAGTTGCTGACCCAGCGCATGGGCCTCAACATCTGGGAGATCGTTGATGCCGCCAAAACGAAGCCGTTCGGGTTCCACGCCTTCTACCCCGGCCCGGGTCTCGGCGGGCACTGCATCCCGATCGACCCCTTCTATCTGTCCTGGAAAGCGCGCGAATATGATTTCTGCACGCGCTTCATCGAACTCGCCGGCGAAGTGAACACCAACATGCCCTATGAGGTCGTATCCCGGGTTACTGAGCACATCAACGCCCGCGGGCTGTCGACGCACAAGGCTCGGCTGCTGGTGCTCGGCTTGGCTTACAAAAGAAACGTTGATGACTGCCGCGAGTCGCCGTCCATCAAGATCCTGAACTTACTCGCCGAGCGCGGGTTCACCATCAGTTACTTCGACCCGCACGTGCACGGATACATATCCCATCGCTACGGCGCCCTGCCAGGCGACGAATTGCCCGAGTTGACGGACGACGCGGTGCTCGCTGCCGACGCCGTGCTGATTCTGACCGACCACGACGCGTTCGATTACGAGCGTATCGTTCAACTTTCCCGAGCGGTGATCGACACCCGGAACGCCACCAAGAACGTGAAGCGCGACCGCGATAAGATCTGTCTCGCCTGAGAGCCGAAATACCATGTCTAGCAACATTGCAGTAGTTGGAAGCGGATACTGGGGCAAAAACCTGGTACGCAATTTCAACGAACTGGGCGCCCTCGCCATGATTTGCGACGGCGACCCCCTGGTGGAGGCGACCGTCCGGGAAATGTACCCCAAAGCCGAATACCGCCGAGACTATGCCGATGTGCTCGCCGATGAGCGCATCGACGCCGTCGTTCTCGCCACGCCCGCCGCCCTTCACTTCGACATGGCCCGGCGCGCGCTCGAAGCGGGCAAGGACGTATTTGTCGAGAAGCCACTCGCCCTAAACGCCGCCGAAGGCGAGCGGCTCGTCCAAACCGCCGCCGTCGCGCACCGAATCCTAATGGTGGGCCATATTCTGCAGTACCACCCTGCCGTCCGGGCGCTGAAACAGTTGATCCACGAAGGATCCCTCGGTCGCATCGAGTATGTCTACTCGAACCGCCTAAACATGGGGAAGATACGCACCGAAGAGAACATCCTCTGGAGTTTTGCCCCTCACGATATCAGCGTGCTGCTCGGGCTGCTTGACGAGGAACCCGAATCCATCACGTGCGAGGGCGGGTATTTCTTGAGCCGGAATGTCGCCGACGTAACGCTCAGCCAGTTTTCTTTCGCCAGCGGCGTTCGCGCGCATATCTTCGTAAGTTGGCTGCACCCCTTCAAAGAGCAGCGCCTGGTCGTGGTCGGTTCGGAAAAGATGGCCGTGTTCGACGACACTGCGGCCGACAAACTGGTTCTCTACTCCCATCGCATCGAATGGCGGGACCGCGTTCCCAACGCCGTGAAAGCCGAAGCCGAGCCAGTGGTGCTCGAGAGAGCGGAGCCGCTGCGAAACGAGTGCCGCCATTTCCTTGATTGCATCGTATCCCGGCGCAGCCCGCTTACCGACGGCCGCGAAGCGCTCCGTGCCCTGCGCGTGCTCAACGCGTGCCAGGAGTCGCTTGAGCGCGGCAAGTCGGCGTCCTCGGCGAAGGCCGGACAGAAACCGACTAAGCTCTACTTCGCGCACCCGACAGCAATCGTTGACGAGCCATGCGAAATCGGCGCCGGAACCAAGATCTGGCATTACTCCCATGTGCTGAAGGGCGCCAGCATCGGCGAGCGCTGCGTCTTCGGCCAGAACTGCCAAATCGCCGAAAAGGTCGTCATCGGCAATAACGTCAAGGTACAGAACAATGTTTCCATCTACACCGGCGCCATCATCGAAGACGATGTGTTCCTGGGCCCATCTTGCGTCTTGACCAACGTCACGAATCCGCGCTCCCAGGTGAACCGCCATTCGCTCTATGAAACGACGATCTTCCGCCGCGGCGCTACCGTCGGGGCCAATGCCACCATCGTGTGCGGCATCGAGTTGGGGCGCTATTGTTTCGTGGGCGCCGGCGCGGTTGTGGCTAAAAATGTCCCCGATTACGCGTTGATGGTCGGCAATCCCGCCCGGCGCGTAGGCTGGATGAGCCGTCACGGCCATCGCCTCTCCGATCCGGATGAGAGTGGAATCATGATATGCCCCGAAAGCGGGCTCCAGTACCAGGAAACAGAAGCCGGAATCCTGCGCTGCCTAGACCTAGACGAGAACTCGCCCCTACCGAAAGACCTGAGCGTCGGATCCAGAACGTACGACGAATTTAAACGCGCGGCCGAGCCGACCGTCCAGGAGTGCGTGTGAACATGAAAGTCCCCCTTCTCGATCTCAAGGCGCAGTACGCCACCATCCGCGAGGACGTTCTCGCGGCCGTAGCTGAAGTGCTGGACTCCCAAGTCTGTATCCTTGGCCCGAGAGTGGCCGAACTGGAGCAGAAAGTTGCCGAGCTCAGCGGCTGCAAGTATGGCGTCGGCGTGTCGAGCGGCACCGATGCGCTCCTGGCTAGCCTCATGGCACTGAACATCGGCCCCGGTGATGAAGTAATCACAACAACCTTCACCTTCTTCGCCACGGCTGGCTGCATCGCCCGCGTCGGGGCCACGCCCGTCTTCGTGGACATCGATCCGCGTACTTATAACATCGATCCCGCGAAGATCGAAACCGCCGTCACCGAACGGACTAAGGCTATCATCCCTGTGCACCTGTTCGGACAAATGTGCGAGATGGACCCGATCATGGAGATTGCCGCGCGCCGCAACTTATACGTAATTGAAGATGCCGCACAGGCTATTTCCGCCAGCTACAAAGGTCGTAAGGCAGGCAGCATCGGAACGTGTGGCTGCTTTAGCTTTTTCCCGAGCAAGAACCTCGGGGCAGCTGGCGACGCAGGGATGGTCGTTACCAATGACCAGTTGCTGTATGAGCGAATAATCACCACGCGCGCGCATGGGTCGAAACCTAAGTATTACCACAAGTTTATTGGCGGTAACTTCCGTCTTGACCCAATCCAGGCTGCGATTCTGCTCGTGAAGCTCCCGTATCTGGATCAATGGTCGGAAGCCCGCCGCCGCAACGCCGCGTTTTATGACCAGGCATTCGACGGAACTCCAATCGGCACGCCGTGGATCAGCGCTGATTGCGTAAGCATCTTCAATCAATATGTAATCCGCGTGGAGCATCGCGACACATTGATGCAGTCGCTAAAGACGGAAGGCATAGGCGCTGAGATTTACTATCCGCTGCCCATGCACCAACAAGAGTGCTTCGCCGGCCACTGCCGGGTGTCCGGCTCGCTGCACGAATCGGAAAGAGCGGCTAAGAGCGTGCTGGCACTGCCGGTCTATCCGGAGCTGACACCGCAAATGCTGGAGCATGTGGCCGCGTGCGTGTCGCGATCTGTGCAAGTCTGTGACTCTCGGCGATGGATTAGTTGATCGCCGGATCCCCGACAAACTCCGCGTCGTTGTTCGTGAGAAGTCTGCGTTATGCGGCGATCCCGAGCTTCATCCAGCGTGCTAGGTGAGGCCACCGCGGAGGCTCTCTCCAGTGCTCACAGTGCCACAGCCAGCGCTTTGTCTCATAGAGACTCCGAATGACGCCACCCAATCGGTATTACAATCGCACGGACACATCTTACTCCCCTTTCCTCTCGGGCGGCAATCCGCATATCCGGTTCTTCTGCTTTGCGTGACCGCAGGATCTGGCGATTCTATTCCGCCTCGGCAGTTGGCGCCAGCATGAGACCTCAAAGTACAGTTGCGGCCGATCCTGGCGCCGACGTCCCGATGTGCGCACGCGGACAGGTTCCGAGCAAACATCGGACCGAATCATCGCAGGCTGCTGAAAGAGAACCCGCAACTGTCGGCTGGCTGCTGCGCGGTTCAGTCCAGACACTCGTGATTCAGGCGTTGCAGACGACATTGTACTTCATCTATGCCGTATTCTGCGGACGTTTCCTGGGGCCTAGCGGTAAGGGCATGATAGACTTGTGCTTACTAACCAGCGGGCTTGCCACGCTCGTCGTCGGGTTATCGTTACCCGCTGGCATTACGTTCGCAGTCTCAAGAGGGGATTCCAGTGCACACAGAATTCGCAAGCTGCTGATCGTACTGTGTCCCGCTCAGGCGCTCGTCGCGTTACTCGGCTTAAAACTGCTCGAGGCTTTCCGTCCGGAGTGGAGGTTGCTTCCGGTCGAACTCGGATGCTGGGCTCCAATCGCAACCGGAGCCTTTGTCGCTGGGGAACTGCTCAGATCGAACATGCGGGCCATCCTTGTCGGTCAACTCCGGATTTTCAGGGCTAATGTCAATGATCTACTCAAGCAGCTTGGATTGGTTCTTTCTGTCGGTCTGGTCTGGATTATAGACGCTCTATGTCCGCTACGGCTCGAATTCAAAATCAAGGTGATCTTGCTGGCGATAAATTTCTCCGCTGTTCCTGTTATCATCGCTGCATATCGATCGATTCGTCCTGACCCGGCCTCCAGCGACCTTGGATTCGCCCGAATAATTAGGATCTCGTTGCCGAGTAGTGTCGCAAACGTGGTTCAGGGGATTAACTATAGGGCTCCTTCCCTTGTTGTCTCTTCACAATTCGGGACAGCGGCTGTCGGCGTCTACCAAGTAGCGTTCTCGCTTGCTCAGCTATTGTCCATTGTGCCCGGCGCAGTAGCGATGCTCGTCGTCCCCAGCGTAGCGCGCCAGCACTCGGCGTCTCGCGCAGCCGTCGACATCACGAACGCACTCTGTGTCCTGACCGTGTCTGCACAAGCAGTCATCGCGTTCGCTGCTTACTTAGCGGCGAGGTTCCTGGTACCAGCTCTTCTCGGTCATCAGTTCGCCGAGGCCGCCGATATCCTGGCTTGCCTTCTACCCGGCGTCGTCGTGTTCGCTTTGACCACCGTTCTGGCGGGACACATCGCCGGACGGGGTCGCCCCGAATACAACTTGGCAGCGTCGATTGTCGGTGGCGTCGCCGTCTGGATTGCAGCGGGAACGCTGCCACAGGCATACGGATTGCGGGGAGCGGCTGCCGCAAGCTCAATAGCCGCGGTTGCGGGCACCGTGATGACTGTGCTCTTTTACGCTCGTATCGAGCGGCTCCGCCCATGGATCGCCCTGCATCCGATCAGGAAAGCGCTTCAGCACCTCAGAGCAAGCCGCTAACGAACAGAGCAGTGAGTCAGATACATTCGAATCCATGAGAATCCTTCACATTCCATCGGCTTATCCGTCGTCACTGGACCCGATCATCGGCATCTACTACAAACGACAGATCGAGGCGCTGCCAAGTGACTATGTAACCAGCATTGTAGTCACGTCGGAGATGCCGAGCCTGCGCGGAGGCGGTTGGCGCAATCTGATGAGGAATCGATGGCAACGGCTTGCCTGCGGTGACCCAGTGCCCGTCGTACGACGCCGCGGTTTTAACATACCGGGGCTACAGCGTCAGGTCTGGAGACGGGTAACCGGCGCCCTATGTGAAGAAGTCGTAAGGGATTTCGGAGTTCCGGATATTATACACGGCCATAACACTCGCTGGGCCGGACTCCTCAGCGCCGAGTTGGGGAGGAAGTGGGGAGTTCCGTGGCTGATCAGCGAGCATTCCACTTGGTTCCTATCCGAGGCACGGAATGAACCGGCGCTCGTCTCGGCACTACGCGACGCCTCCGCTGTCGTGGCTGTTGGCCGGAAGTTGCAACAAGCCATTCGCTCCTACGCTGGCCGAGATGTGCGGATCGTGCCCAACGTCGTCGATTCGGACTACTTTACGCTGCCCCCCGCCATAAACCCGCGCGGCGACTTTCGAGTTCTGTTCGTGGGCGGCCTGTCTCGTACCAAGAACGCCGCAGGTCTGCTGCGCGCTTTTGGTCGGGCCTTTGGTCGCATTCCGGACGTTCATCTAGAAGTAATAGGAACCGGCCTCGAGCGGGCATCGATCCAACGCGAGGCCCGCTCCTTGGGGCTGCAGAACAGGTTCACAATGCGCGGGCGACAACTCAGCGGGGGTGTTAGGGACGCCATGTGGCGGTCCGATGTTCTCTGCGTGCCTAGTCACGTCGAGACCTTCTGCATCGTCGCCGCAGAAGCCATGGCCACCGGCTTGCCTGTTATCGCGACTCGCTCGGGCGGCCCCGAGGACTTCATCACACCCGGTCTAGGCTGGTTAGTCCCCTCCGGCGACGAAGCGTCATTGGTTGAAGCGTTGATCGAGGCCTACGAGCAGCGCGCGACTCTCCGCGCCGCCGAGCGGCAAAGGCGCGAGAGGATTGAGAAGATCTGTTCACCGGCCGTGATCGGCAACACTCTCGCGAACTTGTATCGTCAGATCGTTTCTCTCCACAGAAGCGACTCCGAGTGCGTCCCAGATTGATGTGCGCCCCTATCAAATCGCGCGCTCCCGTGCCGAATTAGCTATGTCACGCCACTCTTGTTTTGCCCTGCTCGCCCGTGCCGCACTCACCCTGGCACCAGTCACAGCAGTACTACGCGATTACCTTCCGTCCCTTTACATCAGCGACCATCCGGTATCCCCCTTCCGTGTTCTAATCGCAACGATGGCCCTCGTTGTCCTAGCCAGACCCGCCAAGCAGGAATGGCTTCTGCTCAGAACAAACCGGACGTTCATCACGGCTATGTTCATTTGGCTCGGATGGGGCGCCCTGTCATTACTGTGGTCGCCCGACCCTGACAGAGGCAAGATCGAGCTTCTCGCAATACTCTTCGGCTTTGCAATCGTCGTAGCCGTTCTTAGCTTCTGCAATGGAAACGAGGATCGGTACAGAGCGCTTCGAATCGGCTGGACGATTGCTCTTGCTATTGCTTGTGGCATCGGCATTTTTGAGTATGTCACTGGACACCACTTAGGCAGCCAACACGAGGAATTCATGGCGAAGCACTACTCGGGGAGGCAGTTTGTACAGAGCTCTTTTGGCAATGAGAACAACTTTGCCGCATTCTTGCTCATTGCAATACCATTTGTAGTGCATGGTGTCGTCGTTGGTAAGCGCCTCCGAATCCTACACTTCGGCCTCCTTCTAGTAGCATGTTTCGGATTGGCTCTCACAAACTCCAGAACGGGCTTCTTTGGCCTTATTGTCGAATCAGCAGTAGGACTGTTCATGCTGGTGCGTTGTCGACGACTGCGTCGCTCGGCTCTGATAGCTGTTTTGATCGCTACTGCGCTCGTTGTGATGGTCTCTAAGAACGAAAGAATCGAACAAAAGCTGCACGGCTTGGCATCTGACACCGGAATCGTGGACTCCAGTTGGAGGCTACGCAAGAACCAAATGATGAACGGTCTAACATTTCTTGCGGATACCGCTGGAATTGGTGTTGGTGCGGGGGGATTCCAGTCAAGCGTTATAGATCGTGGCAAATACGACACCCATGTCTGGCACGGGACACTGGTGGACCCACATGCCACCGTTATCGAGATCGGTTCGCAATACGGAATCTTGGTTTTGGTGTTCGCCCTGGTTGTCGCGAAGCAGCAATTCAGCTGCGTACGTAAGGCGTTTATCGCTACGCAGGGGGAACGACGAACGTCAGCGCCTCATGTCGCCTGGGTTGCCGGTTTAGGAATGGCCGGAGCCGCGTGCGGCTCATTCGCGAACAGTACGTCACTGGCGGTGCCCACGAACTGGGTCTTTCTCGGTAGCCTCCTCGCGATCACGACGCACCTTCAGCTTAGGTCGGCGAGAGCTCCGAAACGTGCCCTCCAACGATTGGGCGGGGGGTTACAACGAAACGCGGTGTGGCTCCGCAAGCCGAGCTCTCCCCGCGGATAGGGGAGCGTGCACCCGTTCGTCGTGAAATCGCACGTAATGCTAGGGGCACAGAAGATCCCAAAGGAGCAATATGAACAACTGTGGCGCTGGGAGCAAATTCAGACGACGGGTTATTCACTTAACGTCCGTCCATTCGCCGCTTGACGTGCGCATTCACGATAAAGAATGCCAGTCCCTAGCAGAGGCTGGCTATGAGGTTTTGATCGTTGGTCCTGGCAATTCGTCTGACGATTCTCGCCAACCCAGGATCATCGGGGTCGGGGTTGCTCGCTCGCGCTTCAGTCGATTGTTCCTCACCGTTCCTTCGGTGCTGATCGCCGCGCTCGGGCGACGCGCCGATTTGTACCATATTCATGATGCGGAGTTGATTCCTGTCGGGATCTTTCTCAAAGCCGTCGGCAAAGCCGTCGTATTCGATTGCCATGAACATCTGGCCTTGGATGCGCGAGAGAAGGTCTACCTGCCGCCGTTCGTGAGACCTCTCGCCTTCATAATTGCTCGAATACTTTTGGCCGTCGCCGACCGGTGTTTTGACGGAATCGTAGCCGCGACAGCTGAGATCGCCCTCGATCATCGAAACAAGAACACGGCGACGGTCAACAACTTCCCCGAATGGAATGCCCACGAGGTGGAGCGGGCCGCGCCTGCGGCATTTCATCGCAGGCGACCTCTTGTGGCGTATATCGGTGGCATCACGAAGAACCGCGGCATAAAAGAGATGATCACTGCGGTGGAGCACGTCGGACATTCCATGGACGTGACCCTGGTCCTCGCCGGTCCTTTCATGTCGCCGGAACTCGAAGAGGAAGTCCGGTCGATGCCGGGTTGGAGGTTCGTGGACTATCGTGGTGTCCTCAGCCGGGCCGATGTAGCCGATATGCTCTCGCAGTGCGTTTGCGGCCTGGTCACACTCCATCCGACAGGCAATTACTTGCGGTCGAACCCGATCAAACTTTATGAATACATGAGCGCGGGTTTGCCTGTCATCGTCTCCGATTTCCCTGTCTGGCGAGATTTGCTGGCCCCGCTGAATGTCGCGAGATTCGTCGATCCGCTCGATCCCAATCAAATCGCCCACGAAATCGCTTGGCTACTCCAGAACCGGGCAGCAGCGGCGAGCATGGGAACGCGCGGCCGTGCGGCCGTAACGTGTCACTTTAACTGGGCTTCGGAACGCGACAAACTACTTGGCCTCTACCGAACTGTGCTGGCCAGATCGGTCGTACTGGAGCAAACACTGAGCGCGCTCCCGTCCGAGCATCAGCAACAGGAATCCTGCCACTAGCTCGCCAACGCCGCATATTCTTCTGCCATTTTGTCCAGCGCTGACGAGGCACTGTGCAGCTCAATTTCAATTTCGCACCCGGAACCCCTACCCTTCTTGACCACGAACGTGAGCGGCTATCATTCGCCTCAACTCGATGCAATGAAAATCCTATTGATAAACCACTACGCGGGCCCCCCCCCATCACGGGATGGAATACAGGCCATATTACTTCGCCCACGAATGGGTTCGACTCGGCCACGAAGTGACGATAGTTGCAGCGTCGTACTCGCATTTCCGAAGAATGAACCCACAGGTTCAGCACGGCACTAGGTCGGAGAGCATCCGATATGTTGGCTTCCGGCGCCAACCTATTCGGGCAACGGCATCCGTCGCGTGCTAAACATTGCCATTTTTTTCGCGCAGTTGCTTCGACACAGGCGTCGGTTGGCCGGTGCCTGCAGTTACGGTGCGGGTCGTGGCTTCCTCGACGGTACCCGCTCGACGCCGTTGCAGCGAAAGCGATTGCGATGCGCTCTGGTGCCGCCTCGTCTTGGAGGTTCACGATCTCTGTCCACCGTCGCCGGTCGAGCTCGGACGAATGTCACCTCGGCACCCATTCATACCAGTAATGCAGTGGGCAGAAGACTTCGCGTATCGAAATGCGAATCAAGTCATCTCCGTGTTGCCACTTGCGGAACCGCACACGCGCAGTCATGGATTGACGTTCGGCAAGTTCAACTACATCCCGAATGGGATCGACGCCGACGGCTGGCGGACAGGCGAGAGTGTGCTTCTCCAATCGCACTGCCGCTTGATCGCTCGCCTGCGAGCGGAGTGCAGATTCCTCCTGGGGTATGCAGGCGCCCACGGCATTGCAAACTCACTGGAAACGATAGTCCGCGCGGCCGAGTTGCTCGACGATTCGCCGATCGCTTTCATTCTCGTCGGGCAAGGGCCCGAGAAGGATAACCTGCTGCGCCTGCGCACCGAACTCGCGGCCTCCAACGTTCATTTCTTACCTCCAATCCCGAAATGTTCAATGCCATCTCTACTGCCCGAAATGTTTGGGCTCACAGCGGAACTATCTTACATACATGGGGCTGCTGATGTCGAACAGAGACGGTCGCTGCGGCCTCTATTGAAGAATGCGCCGGCCACTCTGCTCCGCTATCGAACTAACAACAATGCACCGACGATCCCAACATAAATATCCGCCACTGGTCTCCGTCATTATCCCCTGCCGAAACGAACGCAACTTTGTCGCCCAATGCGTCCGTGCACTCCTTGACGGCACAGAGCCAAACATCGAAGTACTTGTAGCAGATGGCCAGTCTGACGACGGTTCCCGCGAGATCCTGGAAACGATTGCCGCAACCGACGACCGTCTAATCCTCATCGCGAATCCCGCCCGCAGCACGCCAGTGGCGCTCAATGCCGGTGTTATGCGCGCGAAAGGCGAATACGTTAGCATCCTCGGCGCTCATTCAGAACCCGCGCCGGATTGGATTGAACGTAATCTGGATGCGTTATCTCGGAATCCTAGCGCCGTTGGTGTTGGTGGAGTTTTGGAAACGGTCGGATCCTCGTTCCTAGGTGGTGCAGTCGCGGCCGTACTGCGATCGCCATTCGGTGTCGGAAATGCCCGTTTTCGCACCGGCGGCCGGGGTGGCGAGGTGGATACAATCGTGTTCGGTTGTTACCGCCGCCGCGCATTCTCCTACGGCTTCTTCGACATCGAACTAACAACAAACCAGGACGATGAATTCAACACCCGCCTGATCGCGCGTGGGGAACGGCTCGTCTTCGATACTAGCATTCAGTGCAGATATTACAGCCGGTCTTCGTGGGACGGCGTCGTCCGCCAATACTGGAAATACGGCCTAAATAAGCCCTGCGTATACATGAAAGCTGGAAGGCTCGGCAGCCTCCGACAACTCGTTCCGGCAGCCTGGGTCGCATTTCTTGCCGCGGTGCCGATTTGCATGTGTAAGCCCATGCTAGCCTATGCTGCCTGGGCTGCACTCGTACTTTACATAGCCGCTGGCGCTATCTCCGCTGCCAAGTCAAAGTGCGTTACACGCCTAGGTCGGCTCATGTTCCTGCCGGTTGCAGCCTCAGTCCACCTCGCGTATGGCAGCGGTATGTGGTATGGCGTGTTTCGGAACTTCGCTCAGCACGCCGGCATCGGCGGAGGGCGTCGCGCGTGACAGCCGGGGAGACGGAAGCGATTCGGCAACGGTACATTCGGCGTACCGCCGCCGGCTTGTCGGACCGCTACTCATTCTGCCGTCCGGAAGTCTACATGGCCGTCCAAGAGCTAGAGCGTGCACTCATCCGATGGATTCGAACCTCAGGTCTTGATCCGATCCAGGAACGAAGAATCCTGGAGATCGGTTGCGGTGATGGAGGCAACATACTCGAACTCGTGCGCCTCGGATTCACGCCGCGAAATATCGTTGCCAACGAGATGCTGCCCCAGAGAATCGCGTTTGCCCGGGCGCGGTTGTCACGCGATACGGAGCTGTGGCCGGGTGACGCCTCAGAACTGGCGTTTCCGCCGAACTCGTTTGATGTGGTCCTCCAATGCACCGTATTCACGTCGATCTTAGATGATACGTTCCAAGCCCGTCTCGCCGCCCGCATGTGGCAATGGGTCAAACCCGGGGGTGGCGTGCTGTGGTACGATTTCGTGTACGACAATCCGCGGAATCCTGACGTTCGTGGCATGTCGCCGCGGCGCATTCGGGAATTGTTTCCCGACGGTCGCCTCCGTTTTGCGCGCCTGACGCTCGCACCACCCATCAGCCGAGCAGTCGTTCGCATCCACCCCTGTCTATACACGTTGTTCAACGCAATTCGGCCGCTCCGGACTCACGTGCTGGCCTGGATCCAGAAACACTGAAATGAGAAATACGATGACGGAGGAACCCTTCCTCCCCTTCGCCCTCCCCGATATCGGCGAAGAAGAAATCGCGGAGGTGACAGAGACGCTCCGGGCCGGATGGCTCACTACCGGTCCCAAAACACGGCGCTTTGAAGATGAATTCGCCGCCTACCTAGGCTGCGGAATCCAAGCCCTCGCCGTCAATTCCGCCACCGCCGGTCTCCACCTCGCTCTCGAGGCTATCGGCATCGGACGCGGCGACGAGGTGATTACCACTCCGTACACTTTCACGGCAACGGCCGAAGTCATCCGCTATCTAGGCGCGAACCCAGTGTTCGTTGACGTCAGCCCGGACACGCTCAACATTGATGCCGCCCTCATCGAGGGCGCGATCACACCTCATACCAAGGCAATTCTTCCCGTCCATTTCGCTGGGCTCGCGGCTGACATGCCGACTGTCCTGAGTATCGCCCGCCGTCATAACCTCCGCGTCATCGAAGACGCCGCCCACGCATTGCCCACCACCTGCCAACATAGATTGATCGGCTCATTGGATAGTGACGCCTCCGTCTTCAGCTTCTACGCCACCAAGACCCTGGCCACCGGCGAAGGTGGAATGATCGTCACGCGGAATTCCGAAATCGCGTCCCGTTGTCAAACTATGCGCCTCCATGGTATTGACCGTAACGCCTTCGACCGCTATACTTCCAAGTCGCCGGCGTGGTTTTACCAGGTCGTGGCGCCCGGCTTCAAGTACAACCTCACCGATCTCGCCTCGTCTATCGGAATTCACCAACTCCGCAAACTGGACCGCTTCCTGCAAAGGCGCAGCGAACTCGCGGAGCGGTACGACGAAGCCTTCTCGGATTTGCCCTTGCAGCTTCCGGCCCATGCTCCGGCAGGTGACGTCCACGCGTGGCATCTTTACGTCGTCCGGCTGGCCGCTGACGCCCCGATTTCGCGTGACATGTTCATCGAGAGCATGGCTGCCGCCGGTATCGGCACGAGCGTCCACTTTATCCCTCTTCATTTCCATCCATATTGGCGAGACACGTACCATCTCACGCCCGAAATGTTCCCCAATGCCACGCGAGCATACAGCACGGCCGTGAGCCTGCCCTTGTACACACGAATGACCGATGCAGACCAGCGGCGCGTCATCCGCGAAGTACGGCGTATCGTGGATAAGCCCAACCAGCGGAACGCAATTTTCGAGCCAGAGCTTGCCGCGAGCCGCGTATGACCGGAGCCTGCATCAAACGTCTCACCGATATTGTCGTGAGTGCTGCTGCGCTGATCTTGCTGATCCCTGTGTTCGCCCTCGTTGCGATGGCCGTCTGGTTCGAATCCGGCAGGCCCATCCTGTTCCGTCACGAACGCGTGGGCCTGGGGTTCCGCCGGTTTCACATCCTCAAATTCCGCACCATGCACGTCGCGAACCGCGGTCCTGAAGTCACGGTTGGCGGCGATCCGCGCGTTACCCGGGTCGGCAGGTTTCTCCGCCTCAGCAAACTCGACGAACTTCCCCAGTTCTGGAACGTTGTCCGCGGCGACATGAGCCTCGTCGGACCGCGCCCGGAAGTACCCCGGTACGTCGCCAAATTCGAGCCGCGGTACCGCTTCATACTTACGATCCGTCCCGGAATTACTGACCTCGCATCTATCCGATTTCGCAACGAGGAGGATATATTGCGCTCCGCTCAGGATCCGCTGCGCGAATATGAAGAACACATCCTGCCGCGCAAACTAGCCCTAGCGGAAGAGTACATACGATCCGCCTCACCGCTGACCGACCTCCGGATCGCCTTCAACACGATACGCACCATTCTTGTGCGAAATTGACTTGGCACCATTCACAAATTCTGGGCATTTCCATGGCCAGCCATATTCAGCGCCTCACTGACTTAGTTTCTGCTACGCTTCGGCATCGACTCGTGTATGTGTGGGCCATTCGGGCTCTCCAACTCGTGCTCTTTCTCCTGGCCGGTGTCTCCGCCTTCTTGCTCCGGTTTGACTTCTTCCTGCCGAAAGAGATGATAGTCTGCCTCGGCGTCGGCTGTCTGACTTGGGCCGTCGTCAAAGCGGCGATCTTCCATTGTTTCGGCCTGAGCCGCGGCATGTGGCGGTATTTTTCGATCCCCGATCTCGTCCGTGTCGCCGGAGCGAACCTTGCAGCGTCCGTACTCTCCGGCGCGATCCTGCTCCTTATCGGACCTCAGGGCTTCCCGCGGTCCATTCTCCTGATCGATTTTGTGCTGTGCGTTATGGGCACCGTCGGCGTCCGTGCCCTGACTCGTATTTCGCTCGAGGTTGCCTCACGTGGCACGACGGAGAAACACAGCCGCACTTTGATCTACGGCGCGGGAGCCGCGGGCGTTCTACTGCTCCGCGAGGTGCGCGAAAACTCTGGCCTCCCCCACGAAATCGCCGGCTTCATCGACGACAACCCGAACAAGATCGGAATGAATGTGCAGGGCGTGCGGGTGCTCGGGTCCGGGGCCGAGCTGCGCGAAGTTGCTGCGCGCCACAACGTCGCTCAGGTCATCATCGCGATCCCCTCCGCGCGCGGGGCACAGATGACGCGCATCGTCGAAAACTGCCAGGCCGCCGCTCTTCATTTTCGAACCATGCCTGCGATGTCCGAGATCATTGCCGGGCGCTCGCTATCCACGCAGGTCCGCGATGTCGCAGTGGAAGACCTCCTCGGCCGCGGCACCGTTCATCTGAATGACGAAGCCATTCGCAGCAAAATCCAGGATAAGGTTGTCCTCGTAACCGGCGCCGCCGGGTCCATTGGGTCCGAGCTGTGCCGCCAGATCGCGCGCTTCAAGCCCGCCGCCCTGATCGCCTTCGAGATATCCGAGACCGCCCTGTTTCACCTCGAAAACGAGATCCGCCAAGCCTACCCTGAGTTCCTCTTCTATCCCGAAATCGGAAATATCCAGAACACGCAGCGGGTCCGTGATGTGTTCCGCCTCTACTCCCCCGCACTCGTCCTCCACGCCGCCGCCTACAAGCACGTACCCATGATGGAGCGGCATGTCTTCGAAGCCGTCGAGAACAACGTGTTCGGGACGTTCAACCTCGCGGTTGTTGCTTCGGAGTGCGGCGTCGAAGACTTCGTGATGATCTCGTCGGATAAGGCCGTCAATCCGACCAACATCATGGGGACTACCAAGCGCATCGCGGAACTCGTGATCCGTTCGTTGCAGAACGGAGGGCCTCGCTATGTCTCGGTGCGCTTCGGCAACGTGCTCGGCAGCAACGGTAGCGTAGTCCCAATCTTCAAGAAACAGATCGCGGCCGGCGGCCCCGTCACTGTCACCCACGCCGAAATGCGCCGCTATTTCATGACGATCCCGGAAGCGGCCCAACTAGTGCTTGAGGCATGCACCATGGGGAAGGGCGGCGAAATCTTCGTGCTCGACATGGGAGAGCCCGTCAAGATCGTCGATCTTGCCCGCCAACTCATTGTGCTGTCAGGTTTTCAGCCGAACAAGGACATCGAGATTAAGTTCACTGGAATGCGTCCCGGTGAGAAGTTATATGAGGAACTGAACCTCTCGAGCGAAGACGTTCTCCCCACCCACCATCAGAAGATCAACATCTTCTCTGGTGCCACCCTGGATGTTGAGGAAATGTCCATGCGCCTCGCCCGGCTAAGGAGCGCCTGCGATCGGCGCGACGTCCAGTCGCTGCTGCTCGAAATGAAGGATGCCGTTCCCGAATACAACGCCAGCAAGCAGATTCTCGAGTACGCGTTTAGCAATGATATTCAGCGGCTTAGCGCCTCTGTAGGGACATTACCCGCCGCCTCGGCGGTCATGCCCGAATGCCTGGCCGCCTCCGCCCAGCCCTGAAGAATCCAGCTCGAGCAACATAATGAAGGGGAGAAGCCAACCCGCAAATCGTAAATGCGTCCGCGCATGCTGCCGGTGCGGACATCCCGTCGTGGATGTATGGATCTGCAGACCATGCCAGAGGGTACTCGCGAATTTGCGTCAGACAGAAACGCGAGACGGGCAAGCCGAATCGGAAAGGCGCCACCTTCTGTCGCGGAAATACGAAGAACGCCAAACGAACCCAACGAGCGCTAACTCCCATGCGGACTAGCACGTGCAGCCCCTCGGCTCACCCCCAACCCGGCCCCCCACACCGCCACCACCAGCGCCGCGAACGCCGGGGTCTGCTGCATCGGGTAATCAATCGCCCCATGCACAAACAGGAACACCATACCCAGCATCCACCACTCCCGCCGGGCCGACCCGGCTGCCGCCACCATCATCAAAACCATGCACGCCGGCAGCAGAACTCCGCCCTCCACCAGCCACTGCAGCCAGTCACAGTGCGCCTGATTGATCCTTATATGCTGGTCGAACCGAGCGAACTCCGGGTACACCGCCGGCCACGTCCCCAGGCCCGACCCGAATGCCCAGTACCGCCCCGCCATGTCCACCGAAGTAGCCATCAGCGGCAGCCGCAAATCCTGCAGCGGATCCTGCCGCTGCAGCCGCATCCGCATCAGGTCCCAGCCGAAGACGCCGGCGCCGCACACCACCGCCAGGGCGAACGCCACCGCAACACCCGCCGCACGGCCCCGCAAATGCCGGCGCACCGTAATGGCCCCGATCACCAGGAACTCGAGTACCAGCACGACCAACCCTCCCCGCGACGCCGAAGCCACCACCGCCCCGGCCAGCGCGACCGCCGAGCCTGCGTAAACCGGGCGCCCGCGCCGCTCCGTGACCGCGAGCCACAACGCCACCGGGATTGCCAGTTCCGCGAAGTTGGCCAGCTTCGTGTGGTATGCGAACGGACCAAAGACGCCATCCGCATACCCGCTGTCGAAGAGCCACAATACCCGGCCCGGCGCGGCGTAATTCTGAACCGTCGACAGCAGCGCGAGCAGGCCCGCGCCAACTGCGAACAGGCGCAGCGCCGTATTGCGCAGTTGCTCATCACGGCACACTTGAAACGCTACGAACCCAGCGCAGCCGTACGTCACCCATTCGAGAACTGATTGCCTGGTGGCCCAAGCACTCTCCGAGCGGCCAAGCAGCAACTGAACGGCCCCGAGTCCGGCGACACAGAACGGCAGGACCAGCCACGGGCTCGTCGCGATCCCCGGCCGCCACGTCCCGGCGACGAACCACGCACACGCTATGGTCAGCACCACCGCCTCGAATACCGCGAAGGGCCACAATGCGCGGATCCAAAGCGTGCCGAGGCCAAACAGAAATGCCGCCGTCAAACCGTAAAGGCTCCAGCGGCGAAGCTGGGGAAAATCTGAATTCAATGGGACCGCTCCATGATCGCGAACCGGAACCGCGCGGAACCTTCCGCGCGGACGGTCCCCACCACTCGCCTGTACAAAAGGACCAGTTGGACCACCCGGTCTTCAGCGGCCGCCGCAACCGCGCCGCCCGACCGCATCCACTCATCCGAAGGCCGGACAGGAACACTCGCCAGTGGCACGCCGCGAACGTCCCGAACCTGCCACTCGAGGCCGTTCTGCCCGCCCAACCCCGCTGTGCGACTTTCGACGGCAACCCTGAACGGCACTCCGGCCGGCAGGAATACCCGCTCCATGACGAGGTCGGCGCCCTGGGGCTGATGCCCGTCCAGGCTGACCGCTACCTCGCCCGAATCGGGATCAGCACGAATCTCAACGCCGGGCACCGATGCCAGACGCCAGTCCAGTCCGCCGCCGCCCGGCGCGTTCCGGAATCGTCCGTTGACGACCGGCAAAGCCGCGTTCCATTGCTCCGGCACGATCTTCCGTGCGGCCAGTTCGTTCCAGTAAGCGACCGCTCCACGCCCGTCGCCGGCATCCAGCAACCGATCCGCGACAGCGAACAGCAGCGTCCGTTCCCACGAATTGCATGGATCGCCGCGCCGCGCCCAACCCGGCGGTTCCGCCCCGGGCCACGTTGCCGGCGCATCGGGAATCAGACCCGCCAATGCGCGGGCGGCCTGCTCCGGAACGCCCCCATCCGGCGTACGAAGACGATACTCAATGTACTTGGCCAGGACGCGCCGGTTTCGCGGAAGCAGTTCTTCGATGCCGATCCCGCCCCGGTCCAGCATCCCGAACAGACCCACGACATCGTCCGATCCGCGTTCCAAAGCCAGCCGCGCCCACTTCCGCGCATCCGCTGTGCGTTCATGCCGCAGGTAGAAATTGACCATCGCCCACCTGGGGTACCACGTGTTGCTGACCGCGGCGGCACGTAGGAACGAACCTTCAGCGTCCGCGATCAATCCCCGATTCTCCTGAAGCAGCCCAAGCCGGATCCACGACTCGGCATCGCGCGGATCCACACTCACGGCTCTTTCCCAAGCGGCCTCGGCCTCCTTCTGCCGCCCGTCGTTTTCCAATTGCTCGGCCTGAAGCGTGTGCCCGTACCCGTTCAGCGGATCCAGGCGGATCGCTGCCGCGACATGCTGCGGACTCGGGTCGGAGCGCAGCCAGTCGGCCCGCGCCAGGAGCGCCCAATAGACGGCGGCGGCGGGGCAGACCAGCGCCAGAGCCGCGTAAACGATTCGTTTTAAAAGAAGGAGGAACCGCAAAGGAAAAGTTAAACCCAAGAGGATTTCCGGACGATAAACACAATAACTACAGCGCTAGCCGGGCGATTGCGTCCGGGGCGTGAAATCTAGCTAGATAGAAGGAGTTCATGAAATGATTCAGTATCGACGAGGCCTGATTCTTCTCAGCCTCGCCGCGTTTGCTATAACGCAACTCTGCGCTGCGCCGGCCATCGGCGTTGCGACCACCCGCGGAAGCATGGAAGTGGACAACGCTTCCGTTCGCGGGACGGCCAACCTTTCCGACGGCTCATCCGTTCGGACGAACGAAACATCAACCAGACTTCAGCTTCAGAACGGGGTACAGGCAACTTTGGGCCAGAATTCGGCCGCAGCCGTGTATTCCAGCCGCATCGAGCTCCGTGAGGGCATGGGGCAGGTTACCGCCAACGACGGTTTCGAGCTGAGCGCGCTTGGTTTCCACATTTCGCCGTCCAACGGCAAGGGCGTGGCCCGCGTGAAGTACGACGGTTCCGACCGGATCCTGGTCACCGCCGTCGAGTCCGCGGTGAAGGTGAGCAAGGACGGTGTCCTGCTCGCGCGCGTAAACCCTGGAACCACCTACAGCTTTGAGCAGGAAGACCAGAACGATGGCCAGACCGCTCAGAGCGCGGGCAAGACCGCGCGCAAGGGGGGAAAGGTTGCCGGCAAGGCCGCCAAGGCTGGCCTGTCCACCGGTGCTAAGTGGGGCATCGTAGCAGCCGTTGGTGCCGGCGCCGGTGTTGGACTCGGCGTTGGACTCAGCGGCAGCGACGCAAGCCGCTAAAGGCTGACATGGGCCCGGATTTCCGGGCCCGAATATGAATTCCGCTGAGCGGCTTCTCCTCGAAACCGCACTATGTGTATTCCGGGTGCACGCCCATCACTAAAATGGCTACCTTTATCCCCACTCGACGCGCACTTCTCGCGAGCCTGCCCTCACTGTTGATCAGCCGGACTCTGTGCGGTGCCGAAGATCGCCCGAAAGCATCCACCGCCGTGGACCGCCTCCTCGATCAGGTCACCGCAAACGAGGCCAAGGTTCTCAAGACACTGTCGGATCGTACGCCGATTGTCGAAACGTACATCCAGGAGAACCTGTCCGCGGCAACTGCGTCTGCCGAAACCCGCGATCATTATTTTCTTGGCCGCATGGGTCTCGTTAACTCCGTCCAGTATGTCTCTTTCCTCCGCCGGCAATCCGCCCCACCCCCGGTTGTGGAAACCAGGATCACGCGGTCGCGATTCCTTCTCAAGAAGACCGTCGCCACGCAGGAAACACCCGAGCACATCGAGTACATGCCCGAAGGCTTCGCCCAGATGGCGATGATCGACGCTTCGTCCTTCGACCGCAAGACATACAAATTCGACTACGTCCGCCGCGAGTTCCTGGGCGACGTTCGCTGCCTTGTCTTCGATCTCGCGCCCATTCGGACGGCCGACCCCGGCCGCTTCGTCGGCAGGATCTGGGTGGAAGACCAAACCTATTTCATCGTTCGTGTCAACGGCACCTACAACAAAAAGAGCGAAGACGAGATGTACTTCCACTTCGATAGCTGGCGAGTCAACCCTGCACCGGGAATATGGGTTCCCGCGATCACCTACATCGAGGATGCCGTTTCGCTGGACGATTCGGAGACGGCAGATACGTCCAAGCCGGTTCGTCTCAAGGCGCAGACCCGAATCTGGAGCTACGAATCGCCCACCCACAACCGGCTGGAGGAACTGACGTCCATTCTGGTCGATGCAGGCCCCCACGTGAAGGATGAAGGCGACTCCAAGGACCTCTCGCCCATCGATGGCCAGCGCCGATGGGAACACGAGGCTGAAAACAACGTGCTCGACCGCCTCGAACGAATCGGCCTCATCGCGCCGGAAGGCGAGGTCGACAAGGTTCTGAACACGGTCGTGAACAACCTGATGGTGACCAACTCGCTGGATGTGGAGGCCCGCGCCAGGGTGCTTCTCACCACTCCTGTCGAGACCTTCACGATCGGCCACACCATCGTGATCAGTCGCGGTCTGATTGACGTTCTCCCGGACGAAGCCAGCCTCGCGCTCGTACTCGCGACGGAGCTGTCGCACATTGCTCTGGGACACCCCACGCGCACCGAATACGCCTTCAACGACCGGACCATGGTCGGCGACGAAGCCGTCCTCGAACGATTCCGATTCGCACGAACACCGGACGAAGTATCGGCGGCCTCGAAGAAAGCGACGGCGCTCCTTGCCAACTCGCCGTACAAGGACAAAATGGCCAACGCAGGCCTGTTCCTGAAGGCCCTGAAAGCGCGGACCGGACGCTTAGTGAACCTGATCCAATCGACTCTCGGCAACGACCTGATGCGATACCTTGACATGCCGGAGTTCCAGAGCCTGCTCGCAAAAGCTCCGCCCCTCGAAGAGGCCAAGCTGGAGCAAATCGCCGCCCTCCCACTCGGGTCCCGCATCCGCGTCGAGCCCTGGGCCAACAGCATTCACCTCATGAAGGCCAAGCCGGTGGCGCTGCTCTCCGCGCGCGAGAAGATGCCGTTCGAAGTGGCCCCCGTTAGCGTGTACCTGACCCGCGCCGGCGACGGCCCGCAGACCACAGCCGCAAGCAACTGATGCAACTCGTAATCGAACAGGAGCGCAACCCGCGGCGCCGCGCGGTCTCTTTCGTCGCCGGTCTGGCGCTGAACTTCGCGATGATCGCGACCCTGGGTGTCGCCAACTTCCCAGCGCCGGGCCTTGCTCCGGGAGCTAATCTCTCAAGAGCGATCCTGATTGCGCCGCTCACAGCCCGGCGCGAGCGGCACACACCGCCTCCGGCGCCGAAACTGGTCCGTCTGCCGCGCCCGCCGGTCGTGCCTGTGCCGCAACGGACCGAGACCGCAGTCCATCTCATCGCGCCTCCATCGTTACCGGAACGGCGGATGACTCCCACGCAAACGCTTCCGGCGCCCGTTGCCATTGCGCCCCCACCGGCGGTCGTGACGGGTACGTTCCAGTCTCCGGTCATCGAAACTGGCCCGCGTACACCGCCCACAACCGTCAGAGCAGCCGGCTTTGCCTCGGCCGAATCGGCCTCCCGAGCACCACAACTGCCGGCCGGCCAGACGACTCAGATTGGGTCGTTCGGTTCGGCGACACCGGGATTCGCGACTGTGACGCAGAACCGAGCCGTGCAAACCAGCGGCTTCGGAAATGCCGCCGCAGGCTCCGGCAGTGTGCGGTCTGCCGGACGTTCCGTAGCGTTGACCACCGGCTTCGATACGCCCCAGCCCGCGGCCCCGAAAGCCCGCGCCTCGGTAGTCCCGCAAACCGGGTCCTTCCACTCCGTCGAGATCCTGAACAAGCCCAAGCCGGACTATACCGAGGAGGCGCGAGCGAAGCGTGTCGAAGGCGAGGTCTGGCTGGAAGTCCTGTTCGGAGCCGATGGCAGCGCCCACGTTCAGCGCGTTGTGCGCTCGCTCGGCTACGGGTTGGACGAGAACGCAATCCAGGCCGCGCGCCGGATCCGGTTCCGGCCGGCTCGCGAAGGGTCTCAGGAAATAGACCAGGTCGCAACCGTGCGCGTACAGTTCCAACTGGCGGAATGATGATCGACATCCACTGCCACATACTGCCCGCGATGGACGACGGCGCACCGGATTTCGAAGCCACCCGCGGCATGCTGTCCATCGCCGGCGAGGATGGGATCACGGCTATGGTCGCGACCCCGCATTCAGACCTGCGCTACCGGTACGACCCGGAGCGTTGCGCGCACGATCGGGCTCGGATTGCGTTGGAGTGTCCCGGTGCCCCGACCGTCTACGCCGGCTGCGAACTGCATCTCACCCCGGAGAATCTGGAGGCGGTACTGCTCCGGCCGCAACTGTTCACCATCAACGGCCGGAACTGCCTGCTTTTGGAATTGCCCAACCCTGTGATACCGACAGTGGTCGAATCCGCGGTTCAAATACTGACCGACGCCGGAATTTGCCCCGTCATCGCACATCCGGAGCGCAACTACTTGTTCCATAGGAATCTCCGTTGCGCAGAAGGCCTGAACCAGCTTGGCGCGTTCTTCCAGGTGACCGCTCAATCGATCACCGGATCCTTCGGACCTGACGCGCAGCGCACTTCGATCTCGCTGCTGAAACGGAACCTGGTCCACGTAATCGCGACAGATGCGCACGGAATCGAGCACCGCCGTCCGCTGCTGTCGCCGGCCCGGGCCGAAGTCGCGCGCCAGTTCGGTGACGCCACCGCCGATCTGCTCTTCGTTGAAAACCCCCGAGCCTGCATCACCGGCCAGCCGCTGCGCAGTGCGCAGCCGAAGAAGTCGTTCTTTGCATTCCTTAGGAGATCCGATGAATACTCCGTCCCATCCATCGACGTGTCCTAAATGCGGTAGCGAAAAAATCCGGCGCTCGCATCGGACCTGGCTCGATCGCCTGTTCTCGGCATCCGGGAAACGCCCCATGCGGTGCCGCGAATGCCGTCACCGGTTCCGGACGTACTACATTAGGAACGCGCCGAAGAGTACCCACTCGGGCGAGCGATCCGAAAGCACCCGGCGGCGGCGCACAATCCAGAGGCGTGAAATGTTGCTGTATGCATGCGCCCTGGCCGGCTTCATCGTGTTCGCATACCTGATCACCCGAGACCGGGGGTAAGAGCGCACCGCAGGAGAGCATAAGGCAGCCCGTGTAGTACTAACGATACTTGATTTCCGGAATCGATCGGGTCAACCTACATCCCGATGAAGCCATTCGGATGTGTTGTTCTGTACTGTACCCTCAGCTATGCTCAGCAGACGCCCGCGACTTCGGTGAGTACACCCGAAACCGTCAAGCCACCCACCTTCCGCACTGAATCCGTGCTCTACAAGGCATCGGTCGGCAGCTACCTCGCCGCGGGCGTGGCCGACACCTGGAGTAGCTGGAACCGGCGCGAAGCCAATCCGTTCCTCGCACAGAGCGGCCGCTTCTCATCGCAATCGGCAGCGATCAAGTGCGGCATCACCGGCGGAGTGCTCCTCGCGGAATGGCTCATCCTTCGCCACCATCCCTCCATGCGGCACCCGTTCACCTGGCTCAACTTCGGTGCGGCAGGAGTGACCGCCGGCACGGCAGTCCGCAACTCCCGCCTACCCAGGTAGGCTCATCCGATTCCGACGGACTGCATGCGGTCCGACTGCTGTCGGCCGGGCATACTCTACCGTCCCGAGCCGGACGACTGAGGTAAGGAACCCACGATCGTCTAAAGGCACAGATGTGTCGCCGGCACCTCAGTATGAACGAGTGCCAGCGTCCGCTATCTGTGGTCGATCCGGTATGTTCCGCATAACCGGCGCTTGATCCTGCGCTCGATTTAGCCGGCACCCATCTCGTCCTTTACGGAAATGGCCGACGGCTTGAGGCAACAGCAGTTTCACGATCGACGTGAAGGATCCGCCGCTGCCGTTCTCGCTGTTGGAGAAGTACGTCGTTGGAAAGGACGATCCTTCGAAAGTAGTTCTATCGACGGACATCGCGGCGGCTAGTACCGGTTCCTTATTGATCCCTCGACAGGAACCCCGGTTTTCGTCCGGGCACTAGCGGACTCGGGCTCTGTGACTCTCACCTTCAGTGCGAGGGCATACGAGCAAGCAGTGATCAACACATCGTTGAATCACCCGCTCACTCTTAATCTGGTGGTTGGCTAATCTTGCCGGCTGGAGAGTACGTGGCGAGTTACCCCGTTGTGCGAGGTGGGGCGGGGCCAATCACGATGCCGATTCCCAACACTGAGGAACTCGGCAAAGTCGATCCGGGTTCGATTGTGTTGAAGGCGGACGCCCAGCGGGGTTCGGCGCTGTTCACACCGAAAGCTGCTGGAACGGCAACCTTGCGGCGCGTCGAGCGGCCGGGCTTCGCGGAAACAGCGGCTAACGGCCAACTGGTTATCGAGATCAGCCAATGACGAACGGGCGCCGGAGCGCTCACGAAGCTCACAAGATCCTGATGTGCTCGCAAACGTGCGGCGACTTTGTTCTTTCGAGGCTTCCTTGCGCAAGGCTGGGAATTTTTCCGAGCCCCCACGGCCGTGCGCGAGTTCGCGCAGAATGAGCCGGCTGGTCTTTCCGGTGAGATCGCTCACCACCAATGCGGGTTTGATGTTGGCGATCTCCAACCAGCGGCCGATGCGGTTGCTCACCCCGTTGCGGCCCTGCTGCAGATGCGTCCGGCGGCGGGGCAGTCTCGCAACTTGCACACCGCCGCTGGCCGGCGCAGGGTTTTGATTGCCTGCCTCCCAGTCTCAATTGGCGGTGAGATACCCGCGAAGAGTGACGGTGGCTCCATTCGTGGTCACGGCGGTCGATTGGAAGTTGATTTCGAGCTGATATCCCGGCCCGATGACGATCCCCGGGCCGAATTGAAGCTGTCTCATGGCGGTTGCGCCGCTCGGAAATGTCCATCCCTCGCGGATGGCGGTGCCCTGACCCGATTTCTGAATCAGTTGAATGGAGTCCGTGCCAACGGGCGAGTCATTCGTGACCAAATCGGCTTCCGTGATGACGAGTTTCTGGGCTGCCGGCACGGTGAATTGTCCGCCATTCGCCGCGTCCGGAGTCACCAAGACACAAGGCTGCGATAAGCCGAACGGGGTGTTGCACTGCAGCTCGACGATCTGCGAGGCGGCTGTGGAAACGTCCAGCGTTATGGCCGGATTGCTCGGCGTGTTGACAACTTGCACTAATGTAGCGACGACGGCGTGCGCCGCGCGAGGCGTAAGCATTCCGACGATCGCCACCATCACTACGGTGGCGAGAAGGCACAGCAGCTTCTGGTATACACGTTTCATTGAGATATTCTCCTTTTGTTGGGGACTGAAAACCGCTTGTACAAAACCGCCACCGCAGTGGCGGCCAGCACCGCACTGGACGGCTCTGGAACCGGCGTCGGTGGAAGTCCGAGGATGTCCACCGCGAAGCTCCCCGTATCGCTAATGCAAGCGCCGGTGTTCGAACATGTCTGGAAAACGCCGCCGGTCAGGTCGGCGAAGCCGTCGGACAGGGCTGAAGAAATGGGCGGCCCAGGGCTGACCGCGAAGGGAATGTAGCCCGCATCGGAAAGGACCAAATGGTAACTACCCGGCGCAAGAGAAACAGTCAGGGTGCTATCCCCACAGACCGTATCCGTTCCGACGGCGACCGTGCCGGCGGGGCCGCAACCCGGAAAGAATTGAGCGCTCCCCGGCAGGCTCGCGAGCGGGTTGCCTCCGCCATCGACCATGATGGACTCAGGAGCGGCGGAGAAGATTGCAATCAACGAGTCGAATCCGCCGCCCGCGACGGTGTCGCCATTGGCGTTCACTCCGCCGCCGAAACCATAGGTTTGGATCGTGATGTTGACGGCCGCCTGACCGGATACAGTGAACGTCTTGTCGAAGAACTGCGTCGGAGCGTCCAGCGCGCCCGTGCAGGAATTGGCACCGCTCGCCGCCACGACGCAAGTGGCGCTGGTTATCTGATTTGGGAGGGCCTGCGGATCCCAGCTTATGGCCGTACTCTCACCCTCCGTTCCGCCGAACCACTGAATGGTCGACGCCCTTGCGCTTGTTGAGGAGCCAACGGCGAACACCGCAGCCGCCGCTAATATGGATTTCCAAGTCATAGTTCAATCCGTGCAGCGAGAATAAGGCACGGGACATACCATCCCTCCCGGCGCATGGCGATTTTGGCCAACCCTGAACAATCAATTGTGTTTGTGTCGATTGCCACGTCGGCTGCCGCCCACGAGAATCGGTGGACTCACACCCGTGGTGCCCCACGAACCACGAGATTCCGTGGTTAGTGGATACCTCGAATTAACACGAGGTCAGTCATGTCCTTGCCCCGTGCTAACACGACCGATTTCCTGTCCGTCGATGGATTGAAGAAAAACAGCTGTTCGGAGTGGAAATGAGTGATCGGCGTAGGTGCGCCGCCACTTACCGGCTGGCGCCAGATGTTACCCACGCCCTTTGCCGATACGACATACTCGACGGCATCCCCGTTAGCTGACCAAAAAACGGCGGCATCCGCACCGGCCCGTCGCTCGAGAACAGTAACCGCGCGTCCCCCGTCAAAAGGATAAATCCCAATCTGGGGGGGAAGTTGCGGATGATCGTAGCGGAGACAGGCAGCGGCAATCCATTTACCGTCCGGCGACACATCGGGCAGAGAATTGACATCGTGAGTCAACTGGTCTGGCCGCCCACCGCCCACCGGTACCCTCCATAGCGAAGGATGGCCTCCGATCCCAGGTGACCACCCGGAAAACGACGCATACACGATCCACCGGCCATCTGCCGAAAATGCCGGATGCACATCCAGCGGTCCGTGGGTCAGTTGCACCGCTCCGGACCCATCGGTGTTCATCCGCCAGATACGCCCGTCTGACTGATACGCCAGAAATCGACCATCCCTGCTGACGGCCAGTTCGTTCTGATCGGAATCGGCCGTCGTTACTTGCCGGCGACTGCTGCCAGTGGCCTCGACGGTCCAGATGTTCCGGGCATCGCCCGCCGAAGCGGAGTAAAACAACCTGCCTCCAGGCGCAATCGCCGCCGAGTTCAGACTACGCAACTCACCGGACGAAAGCTGAACGGGTTCCGTGGCACCGATCCGCAACACCCAGAGGTCCGCTTCCTGCGCACGACGCACGGCAAGCACGGTCCGGGAGTCCGCGCTCTGAGTGATACGCCGATGGTCACTAACATCGTTCGTGACTCGCTGGATATTGCCGCGCGGATAAGACACACGCCACAGTTGCAGCGCGTCATCAGAGTGTTCTGCCGCATCGACCAGCACGCTCCGTCCATCGGCCGACCAAGTCACCGACCCGGACCACGCCCACCTTCCACCTGTGATCGCGCGCTCCGCGCCAGTTGACACGTCCACCTCGATCACTCGGAATGCGTGCGCGGTATAGGAAGGCGCATTTCCTGCCAGCGAGATGATTGAGCGACCATCGGGAGACCATGCCAGCCCTCTGCGCGAAAAATATTGGGGGCGGTGCCGCGTCTTGATAACGCGCTCGTTCCGCCCATCGGAGTCCGCAACAATCAGCGACTCGGCCCAATGCCCCGTATCCAGTCGAATGAAGGCCACGTGCCGTGCGTCCCGGCTCAACGCAAACCGGCCGGTAACATTGTCCAAAAGGCGCACCGGATTGCCGCCGCCGACCGGAATACGATAAAGTGCTCCGGTCCAATCGGATGGCCCATCTATGTAATACAGCCACCTCCCATCGGGCGCGCATGTCAGATCGCGCCGGTTCCCGGGTGTCGCCGCGAGCACTTCCCGCCCGCCCGGCGTGCCGATGCGCTCCAGCGAGATGCTCTGCCCCGCCGCGCCTTCTAGCACGAAACCGATGACGGACCCATCAGGCGAGATGGCCGCATCGGACGCGACGCCGGGTGGCGTCACCAGGCTAACTTTCATGTCCTCCAGCCCGGAGTCCTCGCCTACTGTTGCGCGGTAAATAAGCAATCCTGCGAGAATCGCAGCGGCCACCGCGATCCAAGGCCATTGAATTCGAACCCGCCGCTGGCCAAGAGTCAGTAGGTCCCGATTCAATTCAGCGGCACTCCGATATCGCGCCTCGGGGTCCTTCGCGAGTGCCCGCGCCACAACCCGCTCGACCTTCCTGGGATGTCCCCGAACCTGCGCCGACAAAGGAGCAGGCTTCGCGTCTGCGATTCTCCCCAGCACTTCAGCCGTGGTTGCGCCTGCAAAGGGCGCCTGACCGCACAGACTCTCGTACAGCACCACTCCGAAGCTGAAGAGGTCTGTGCGGGCATCCGTCGCCGCCCCACGCACCTGCTCGGGCGCGATGTACCTGGCGGTTCCCATCAATACGCGGGGCGCCCCGCTTTCGATCGTGGTCCGGGCAAGGCCGAAATCGAGCACCTTCGCGATACCGTCCTCCCGGATCATGATGTTCTCCGGCTTGATGTCGCGATGGACAATTCCCGCCGCATGTGCAGCCTCGAGTGCCGATGCGATTTGCACAAATATCGGCAGCGCTGCCCTCAACTCGATTGGCCCACGGGACAGCCGTTGGCGAAGCGTTTCCCCCGCCACGTACTCCTGCGCGATAAATCCGGTGCCGTCCAGTTCGCCAGTGTCATAGATGGTGACGATGTTGGGATGATTCAGCGCGGAACTCATCCGCGCTTCGACGCTCGCCGCGTAGCCCCGAGCAAGTAGTTTAATCGCCACCTGGCGGCCGAGTTGCGTATCCTCGGCCAACCAAACCTCGCCGTGACCGCCGCTCCCCAGCAAGCGTTCGAACCGGTACCGCTCGATGAGCCGGCCCGCCCAATTCGGGCGCATGACGGGTTCAATGAACGCATCCGCAAGCCTCGCCACCGCGGGCACAGCCAGGAACTCGGCGCTTTCGGCATGAGCCGCCACCAAACGTTCCACCTCGACCCGAAGCTCCGCGTCGCCTCCGCAGGCGTGGTCAAGGTACGCGTGGCGCCCTTCCGGAGGCAGTTCCAGAACTTCGTCCGCGAGTTCGTTGATGCGCCGGTAGCGCTCCGGAGTCATGAAGCGGTGGGACTCTGCCGCGAAATCTCAGCGTAAAGCCAGGCCTGCGCGCGCTTCCACTCGCGCATCACGGTAGCCGGAGAGATCTTCAGCACCTCCGCCGTTTCCTCTACGCTCAGGCCGCCGAAGAACCGCAACTCCACCACCCGGCTCCGCCGTTCGTCCAACTCCGCCAGTGCCGTCAGCGCCTCGTCGACGGCGACAACCTCGCCCGCAGGACTGCTCGCGGCCAGTGACGCATCGTCTAACGACACCATCCGGATCATTCCGCCGCGCCTCTCCGCTTGCCGCGCGCGAGCCAGGTCCACCAGAATCCGCCGCATGAGCTTCGCCGCCACGGCGAAAAAATGGGCCCTATTCTGCCACTGCACGCGCTGCTGATCGATCAGCTTGAGATACGCTTCATGAATCAGCGCCGTCGTCTGCAGCATATGTTCGGATGATTCCCGGTTCATGTAGTGCCGCGCCAGACGCCGAAGTTCGTCGTATACAACCGGCATCAGGTTTTCCAGCGCTTCCGCCTGCCCATTGCTCCAGGCGATGAGTAGCCGCGTTACTTCCTGTGTGGAACGTTCCATTGTGCGCTGAGGGCGCATCGCTCAAAAAAATCCGGGGAGGCTGCAAGTTTTTGCGCGCATATTCCGCGTGATGGGATGAACGAAAACGGAGCGCCCTGCGGGCGTTTCGAGAGTTCATTATACCGTGACCCGGGCAACGGGCGGTCCCGCCCGTACGGTACGTGAACGAGAAGGAGGAGGTTTGTTTTGCACGCAGTGTCCGTCCGGGAGAACGAACGTGAGAGACTTCAGGCGTTGGCGCGCTATCGGATTCTCGACAGCCCGCCGGAGCCGGCGTACGACGCCCTTGCACAGGCCGCCGCGTCGCTGTTCCGGGCACCCATCGCATTCATCGGATTCTCGGATTCCGACCGGGTGTGGATTAAGGCAGCTATCGGCGTAACCCCCACTGAGGCCCGGCTCGATCCCGAACTGCAGTTTGGGTTCTATGCGAGTGCACCCTTGATCACCCCGGACGGCTTCAACATCGGAACCCTATCCGTTGCCGATCGTCTCCCGCGAACGCCCGCGGCCGCTTTATGCGATGCGCTGCGAGTGCTCGCATTTCAGGTTGTCACCGAACTTGAACTGCGCCGCACGCGACAGGAACTGGCTGTCGCACGGGATCTCCAAAACGACCTGCTCGCATCGAGCCGTGACTGCGTCAAGGTTCTGGACTTGTCGGGACGTCTGTTGTTCATGAACGAAGGCGGGCGCGACGCATTGGAGATCTGCAGCCTCGACCCGTACCTCGATCAATCCTGGTGCGACTTCTGGGACGGCGCTGACCGCGACGCCGCAGATGCCGCCGTCGAAGCTGCCCGGAATGGCCGGACCTCCCGGTTCACAGGTTTCTTCGCAACTGCCGGATCCAAGCAACCGAGATGGTGGGACGTGATGGTCAGCCCCATCCGCGACGCGACTGGAGCGCCGCACCGAATCCTGGTGGTCTCGCGAGACGTCACCGCGCACAAGCAAACGGAGATGGCGCTCGACGAAGCCTGTGCGTTCAACCACCAGATCATTCAGGGCGCTCCCAACGGCATCATGGTCTGCGATACCGAACTCCGCTATCGCGTCTTCAATCCGTTCATGGAGAAGCTGACGGGACGGCCCGCCGGCCAGGTACTCGGCCGCGCGGCGCCTGAAGTGTTCCCAGGCCTCCGCGCATCCGGACTCGATCAAATGCTCCGCCGCGCGCTAAGCGGCGAAGTGGTCCACGCCGATGACGTCCAGATTCCGTCGCACTCCGCCGAGGGCGGTGATGTTTGGGAGTCCTGCACGTACGCCCCGCAGCGAGACGCCCAGGGTAATGTTGTCGGTGCCATTGCGCTCGTCACCGATGTGACGGAGCGCCACCGCGCCGACGAAATCTTTCAGGCGCTCGTCATGGGCACGGCGTCCGCCACGGGCACTAGATTCTTCCCCTCCCTTGTCGAGCACCTCGCTCGTGTACTCGGTGCGCGCTACTCCTTCATCGCCGAATGCGATGACCAGAAACACGCTCGCGCTCTTGCCCACTGGCGCGACGGCGGCCCGGCTCCCAATTTCGAGTTCGACGTCACCGGCACACCCTGTGAGCGGGTCGTGCGCGGCGAAACCTGTCATTACCCGTGCAGCCTGCAATCCTACTTTCCGAATAACGCGGCGATAGCCGCCATGGGTGCGGAGAGCTATCTCGGATTTCCAATCATCGACGCAGCCGGCAAGGTGATCGGCCACATGGTGGTGGTCCACGACAAACCGATGCCGGCGAACGACCGCGCCTTCGATCTCATCCGCGTATTCGCTGCCCGTGCCGCCGCGGAGATAGAACGCCTGCACGCCGAAGCCGCTCTTGAGGCAGCCCTCGAGCAGGTTCGAGCGCTCCAAAAGAAACTCGAGGCGGAGAATCTCTACTTACAGGAAGAAATCCAGACCGAGCATAACTTCGAAGAGATCGTCGGCAGAAGTCCCATCCTCCTCGATGTGCTGCAAAGCGTCGAGGCCGTCGCGCCCACCGACTCCACCGTTCTGATCATGGGCGAAAGCGGCTGCGGTAAAGAACTCATCGCCCGCGCTATTCACAGCCGCAGTCGCCGCAAACAACGACCGTTGGTGAAGCTGAACTGCGGCGCCATCCCCACCGGCCTCGTCGAAAGCGAGCTGTTCGGACACATGAGAGGCGCCTTTACCGGCGCACTTGAAAATCGGGTCGGACGATTCGAACTAGCCGACGGAGGCACGCTGTTCCTCGACGAGGTCAGTGAACTCCCGCTCGACGTCCAGGTGAAACTCCTGCGTGTGCTCCAGGAGCGCGAGTTTGAGCCTCTGGGCAGCAATCGCACGGTCCGTGTAAACGTCCGCATTGTCGCCGCCAGCAACCGCGACCTCGAGAAAGCCGTTCGCGAAGGCCGGTTCCGCGCCGACCTCTTTTATCGCCTAAACGTCCTCCCCATTGTTCTCCCGCCATTGCGCCAGCGCCGCTCCGATATCCCGCTCCTGACCGCGTTCTTCGTCGAGCGCTTCAGCCGCCAACTCGGCAAGGAGTTCTCTGGAATCACCTCGGACAGCATGGACGCCCTCTCTCGCTATGACTGGCCGGGGAATATCCGCGAGCTTCAGAACGTCATCGAACGGGCCGTCGTCTTGAGTGCCGGACCCGTCTTGAAACTCGGAAACGACCTCCTGCCAGTCACTCGAGTCATTCAACCCGATGAGGGGCCCCTGGCCGGTTCCACCACCGGCCGGCGCAGCTCGCTGGAAGATGTGGAACGCTCTCACATCCTCGAAACCCTGTGTCAGTGTAACTGGGTCATCGAAGGTGCAAAGGGAGCAGCCAAGATCCTCGAGATGCATCCCAACACTCTGCGCAGCCGGATGAAGAAACTCGGCATCGTGCGCGCGCGTTCCTGAAGCCCACGAGATCTCGTGGCCACGATACCGCCAATCCGTACCGTCCACAACTTTTCGTGGAAGAGTTGAGCCCGCTCCCAGGCAATTCAGACACTTAGCCCTGCCTTCCCAGTTGGCACCGCCCGTGCACTAATCAAGTCGCGTGCGAAAGGAATGGGACGGTGCTCAGAATCTCAGTGCTTGGTAGCGCGGATGCCATATGCCTTCAACTGGAGGGCTCGCTATCGGGCCGCTGGATCGCCGAGTTCAGGCGCATGCTGGAGCACGCCCTCTCTGAATCGGGCATGGTCGCCCTCGACCTCGCGAGACTCTGGTTCGTCGATATCGAGGGGGTCGCCTTGCTCAGGTCGCTCGCGCGAGACAACGTCATCCTTTTGAATTGCTCGACCTTTATTGCGGAGCAACTGAAGGACAGACACTAACCCGCCCGTGTGCGGAACGAAGGAGAAACGGTATGCGGTACACGTGTGTTCTGGCGGGCCTGCTCGCGGTAGCAGCCCACGCCCAAACAATTCGATCAACAATTTCAACTACAGGGGCGCCGGTAAGCATGGCGATCAACCCTGTCAATAACAAAATCTACCTTGCCAATCCGGCGATGGATAGCGTAACGGTCGCCGACGCGGGAACGGATCACGCGGGCACGACTGTGCTGGTGGGGAAGATGCCGCAAGCAGTCGCCGTGAACACGACCACCAACCGTGTGTACGTCGCTAACGGAGCCGATGGGACCCTGAGTGTGATCGATGGCTTCGGCGACCAGGTGCTGGCAACCGTGAAGGTCGGCGCAAATCCATACGCGATCGCCGTGAACGAAGTAACGAATCGAATCTATGTAGCCAATACGGCGACGAACGATGTCACCGTCATCGACGGCCTTTCGAATACGCCCACGACGTTTCCCGCCGGCCTGGCGCCGGTTGCCGTCGCGGTGAACCCCCGTACGAACAAAATCTACGTAGCCAACGCAGGAAACATAGTCACTGTCATCGACGGAAACGATAACGCAACAGCCCCAGTCACAACCGCGCCCTTACCCATCGCGATTGCCGTGAACGTAGTCACAAACAAGATCTACGTCAACAGCCTGAGCGGATCGATTACTGTCATTGACGGCGCGACGAATACGCCCAACACTTTCCCCGCGGCGCTGAACGGCGTAGCCATAGCGGTGAATCCCATCACGAACCAGATATACGGGGCGAACCGGACCCTGCTCGTCACTGTCGACGGCGCAACCAACGCGGTCACGAAAACGCCGCTGCCATTCATCGCAGTCACAGTCGCCGTCAATGCACTCACTAACCAGGTCTACGTTGCGGGCAGGGGCAACTCAACCACGGTGCCGCAAGTCAATGCCGCGGTGCTGGACGCGGCTACGAATACCCTTACTCAACTCAGTGCCCCGAATAGCGCGAGCATCATGGCGCTTAACCCTGCCACGAACAGAGTCTATCTGGCCGGCGCGAACGCAACCAGTATCACCGTGCTCGACGGCGCCGCGAATACACCGGTGACAATCGCCATGCCGCGCGCTATCGCCTCGGCCGTCAACCCCGTCACGAACCGGGTCTACGCCCTGAATCCTCAGACCCACACGGTCACGGTGGTGGATGGGGCCACCGGCAGCATAAGCAATGTCCTGCCATTGGCCGCAGCGCCGCTCGCCCTTGCTGTGAATCCGCTGATGAACAAAATTTACGTCGCAAGTTCGGATAACACTGTAACGGTCATCGACGGAATTACGAACGCAACCAGCGTGGTTCACGTCGGCAACCTGGGCACCGCGGTCCCGCATGCCATCGCGGTAGACATCGTGACCAATCACATTTACGTCGCGAACCAACGCGATGGCAACGTCTCAATCATCGACGGCACTACCAACGCCGTAACCACGCTGGGGACGGGCCAGAGTCCCACCGCCGTCGCTGTGAACCCAACCACGGGTCGCGCCTACGTTGCATGCGGCGACGGCACGGTCACCGTCATCGATGGTAAGACCCTCGCCGTGCTCGCCACCGCACCTGTCGGCGCAGGGCCAGTGGACATAGTCGTCAATCCCCGGACTAACCAAATTTATGTGGCTAACACGGGAACCGGCGATCTAACCGTGTTTGATGGCACCACTAACGCCGGCGTTAATATCCCCCTCGACGCCTCGCCGAATGCAATCGATGTGGATATCGCGACAAACCGCGTGTTCGCCGGAGTGCAGACCGGTGTGGACTTCGTTGACCCGGGGACGGGAAACACATTGCTCGTGCAAACACCCGGCGGTCCGTTGTTCTATCTGACAGTCGACCAGTCGACCCACAAAGTCTACGCTGCGAACTTCAGCGGGAGCGTCGTGGACATCGTGGATGGCTTCAGCGGTGCGCTGAGTACGGCCATCGCCGGAATCGCGCCCATCCACGTGGCCGTCAATCCGGTCGATCATCGCGTGTACGCCGCAAGCAACTCGGGACTCACCATGGTAACCGACAACCCATCCAACCCGACGTTGCTCACCGCGACCGCCACCGTCCGCGGACCGAATCGGACTACCATCGCGCCGAAGTTCCCGGCCAACGCTTCGGCGCCAGCGGGCAGCGCGGTCCAAGCGGTTTACTTCCAGGTCGATAACGTAATCGGGCCGTGGACCGCAGCGCCGGCCGCGGCAGGCCAATTCACCGTCAACGCCGCACCGAAGCCGCCCGGAATGCACATACTGTACACGTTCGCCACTGACGGACAGGACGCCACGTCGGTCAACACCGGCGCGCAGTCAGCCCCGTTCATCGGCAACATCACGGCCACGCCTTTCTTTGTCGCGCCCCCGGGAACGCCAGACCTGTTGTCCATCGCCGTACCGCCCAGCGTTCCGGTGGCTATCGGCTTTCCGGTCCACCTCACTGCGGTTGGAAGCTTCAGCGATGGCTCGCAGCGAAATCTCAGCGCCGAGGTTTCTTGGGCCAGCACCAATCCCGCGGTCGCCGTGCCGGATGAAACCGGAAATATCACAGCCTTGAGCGCCGGCTCATCGATTTTCACCGCCTCCGTAGCGGGCCTCACCGTAGCCGCTCCTGTGACTGCATTCATGCCGGTCTTTAGCGTGACAGCGGTGCCGGCCGGCCCCGTCGCAAGCAATGCAACCAGCTATACGCTCTCACTCCGAATCACAAACACGGGCAATGTTCCCGTGGGACCCGTGGGATTCACCAGCATCGTGTTGAACACCATCGCGCCTCAATCACTCATACCAGCCGTATCCATGCTCGCACCCGGCAACAGCGTGACTTTCCCGTTCACCTTCCCACATTCGGCGGGCGCCCCCGGCACTCGAGCCGTTGTTCGGGTAAGCGGGTCGTACACTGCCGTGCTTCCCGGCGGCGCAACCCAACCCGAAACATTCAATTCAACCTCCCGGATCACGCTCCCGTAACCGGGTTAGATAAGAGCCCCAAGGAAAAACCATGTTAACCACTATAAGAGCTATCACTCTGTCGATACTAGGCGCGATCGCGCTATTCCTCACCCCACCATCAGCGGACGCCGCCGCCATCCTGGATGTGACCGTCGCCCCCATCACGGCCACACCGGGCCAAACCGGCGTGACGGTGTTCGGAACATTAGCGAATCAATCAGCCGATGTCGTGTTCCTCAACGGAGATTCGATCAGCTTGGCTTCGAACGTTGCACTGCCTGCTTCGATCAATGACACGCCGTTCTTGACCGGTGCGCCACTCTCACTCGATATCGGCGCAAGCTCGGGACTCATCGCGCTATTCACGTTTGATGTCGCTCGAGCGGTCCCCTTCGGCCAATACAATGCGGGAAGCTTTACCGTGGCCGGCGGAAGCGGAATCGCGAATCAGGCGAACTTCGATGTCCTTGGCTCGCAGAATGTGGCCGTGAACGTTGTTGCGGCGGGCGAGCCACCAGAGATCACTTTTTCAGCCATCGGCTTTGCGTTCATAGGACTCAGTGCAGCCATGCGGAAACGCCTCCGCGCCAGAACCTGACACCGAGATTCCGCCCTCTGTCCCTCCTGACTTCGGCCGCACGGTTTCCTCCGAGCCGCGCGGCCGCTTTTTCTATCACAACCACACCCACGATATGTCGTGCCCACGAAGCATCCGCGCCCTCCAACCACCATCGTTTCGTGGCTTGCCGTCTGGCTTTCGGCCACCTAACTTCTGCCGAATCAGCATGCCGCTTTCACGACCGGTGTGGCGCGTCAACTGCACTAACTGTATGGGAGCCACACAAAACATGAACCTGAAACGACACACGCCATTACTGGCCGTCGCGCTTTCGCTCTGCGCCGCCGAATCCGCGCGAGCCGATACCATCCAACTCACAATCCCTTTCACCCTGCCGGTCGGCCCGAGCCAGCAGACTGTTCTCGTGCCGCAATTCGATTCGGCACAGGGTACGCTCACCGACGCGACCATCACACTCTCGGGAAACATTCAGTATGTGCTGGACATCTTCAACACCGGCCCTGGATCATTTTCGGCCACGGTCCACGACAACCTGTCTTTCGGGGGCACCCCGGTAATGACAGGAAGCACATTCTCGGGCACCATTCCTGCGAACCAATTCGTGTTTACCGAGTCACCAGACGCCTTGGCCTTCGGTCCACTCACCGAAATGATCGGTGCCAATCCAATTCTTATCGGATCAGGGACAATCCCCTTCGATCTCTCCCTGCCCGCAGTGACCGTCGACCAATCGAGCGGGGCGACTGTCTTGAACGTCCTCGCGTTTTCCGGCGCTTCCGGCAACGTCACCGCGAGTTATGCCTTCACTCCCGCGATAGCTGCCGTTCCCGAGCCCCGATCGCTAGCGACGGTGGCCGTGGCGCTTCTCTTCGTTTTCGTAAGGAGGCGGAAATGACGAGTGCTCAAGGCGCGCCAGCGAGTCATCTGTGCCTTCGGACAACAATGCTGCCAATGTCGCGAGGGGTCTGGGCTCGGAGGGGCTATGAACGGGCACTTGGAACGTTTCGGACTGACCTGACTGTCGACTTCATGCGGCTCCTCCTCAAACTGAATCGGGAAGCAACGAACGCGCGCGTCCCATGGTCCTCCGCATGCAGCACCTTGAATGCGCGGGCGTGAACAGTCCCGGCGCGGCGATGGCTCCGCAGTACGAAGGTTGGCGCCGATGCGCGTCGTTTCGGCGCAAGTGCACGGATGATTCGTACGATCGCGATATGTTCGTCGACGACAGTCGAGGCCGTGTCTCGGGAAATTTCAGTGCAACTCTCGAGCTTCTTCCATGTAGTTGACGTCAGGACGACCGGAGACGGTCGGAGATTGAAATCGATGAGGAAGACCTAACTGGGATCCTTGCTCGATAAAGATCTACCGGCACCGGGTTGTATCGCGACTGCAATCGCAAGCAACGTTGTTTTTGTAGGTCGGACTGGAGCCACCCGCCGGGATCGAACCGGCGACCTGCTGATTACGAATCAGCCGCTCTACCAGCTGAGCTAGGGTGGCCCTGATCTCCTTTCTTTATAACACGAACCGTTCTTCACTCGCCTTGCGAACGCGTGTCGTAGGATGGTAGGCAAAACATGCCCGCTGTCAAAGCCGGATTCCTATCCCAACTGCCGCCTGATTCCGTAGTCGAAATACAAATCGAAGGCAAATCGATCGCGCTTTGTAATGCAGCCGGCACTATTCACGCCCTCGACGGCACATGCCCGCACGCAGGCGGCCCGCTCGGCCAGGGAGCCGTCCATGAGCACATGATCGTTTGCCCCTGGCACGCCTGGGAATACGATTGCCGCACCGGCGAAAACGATTACGATCCCACCGTTCGTGTCGAGACCTACCCGGTCCGCCTCGAAGGCGACGACATCCTCATCGAACTCCCGGACTGAAACCCGAGCCGTGCCCGAACTCCCCGAAGTCGAGACCGTCGTCCGCACCCTCGCCCCGCATCTCCCCGGACGCACGATTCTCAACGCAGAATTCACTTCGAAATTCGTCACCCCTGGCGACCCTGCAGGACTCGCGTCGCATCTTGAGAATCGGCACATCGTGACGGTCCGCCGGCATGGCAAGTTCATCGTCATCGAACTCGATCGCGGCGTCCTGGTGGTTCATCTCGGCATGACGGGTAGACTTCTGCTCGACGCTCCGCCCGGGCCGCACACCTATGCGGTGTTTCACCTCGACCGCGGGTCGTTGATCTACGACGATCCTCGTCAATTCGGACGCATCGAGTTCAGCGATACGCTCCCGGCGCGCGTTGCCCGGCTGGGGCCAGACCCGCTCGCCATTTCCCTGCCCGACTTTCTCGCCGAGCTGAAACGGCACAAGGCGCACATCAAGCCGTTACTGTTGAACCAGCGCTTCCTTCGCGGATTGGGCAACATCTACGCCGATGAAGTCCTCTTTCGCGCCCGCATTCACCCACGTGCGTTGGCGTCGAGAATCAGCCGCCGCCGCGCCTCCGAGTTGTACCAGGCAATACAAGACACCCTGACACTCGCAATCGCTCACCGCGGATCCTCGATCTCCGACTACGTCGATGCAGCCGGTGAGAGAGGTTCCTTCCAGTTGCTGCACCAAGTCTACGCACGGGATGGAAAACCCTGCGTGGCGTGCGGCGCGGTTATCCGAAAAATCCTCGTTGCGCAACGCGGAACCCACTACTGTCCGCGATGTCAGCGCCCCTGATGACCCGGCCGCCGTAGAGGTCCGCGAGAGGGTGCGGGCGGCGTGCGCCTTCGAGGCTCTCGCTCTACCGGTTCGGGCTCCGGTTCGGCAGCAAGGATCGCATCGGTCACTTGCACCGCCACCAACGTGGAGACCACATTGTGCACGCGGACGACATGCGCGCCGTTCAGGATAGCGGCCGTGACGGCGGCGGCCGTTGCGAAGTCGGTATCGCTTTCGACCGTCTGCGCGAGGAAATGCTTGCGTGACGGTCCCACCGCTACCGGGCGGCCCAACGGCTGCAGATCCTGAAGCCGCGCCAGAATCTCCGAGTTCTGCTCCTTCCGCTTGCCGAAGCCGAGACCCGGGTCGATCACGATTCGATCGGGTTCCATTCCAGAGCGCCGCGCACGGTTAATAGCCGCATCCAGGTCCTGCCGGATTGTGCCCATCACATCCTTCATGGCAGGCAATTTGGCCCACATCTCGGGAGTGCCCCGCATATGGTTGATGATCAGCCCGGCATTGCCGTTCGCCGCGGCCCGCGCAATTTGTACGTCGAATGTGATGCCGCTTGGATCGTTGATAATTTCCGTCTCATACTCGAGCGCCTTTACGGCGACAGCCGATTTGTAGGTGTCTACCGAAACGGGCACCTCCAGTTTTCCGCGTAAGCGTTTCAGCACGGGAATCAGCCTTCGCAACTCCTCGGCTTCGGAAATCCGTTCTGACCCGGGGCGCGTCGATTCCGCACCCACGTCGATGATGTCGGCCCCTTCCTCTTCCATTTGAAGGGCACGGGCGTAGGCCCTATCCGGGTCGGAGTACCGGCCGCCGTCGGAAAAGGAATCCGGCGTGACGTTCAGCACGCCCATGATCAGCGTGCGTTCGCCCAGGATCAGCGAGCGTGAAGGCAGTTTCCACTCGAAACGTTTTCGCAGCATCTTGCAAAACCAGCGTAGCGCACCATCGACGTTCGACTTCAGCGTTCTATTCGTAGCGCAGACAGACGATCGGATCCAGGTTCGCGGCGCGGTTAGCGGGATAGTACCCGAAGAAGAGGCCGACCGCCACCGAGATCGACACTCCGAGCACGATCCACAGCACGGACAAGGTGGCCGGTATGGAAGGCATGAGCGTGCGTATCGTGAGCGCGATGAGGCCTCCGATCACAATGCCGAGAAAGCCCCCCACGATGGTGAGCATGGTTGCCTCCATCAGGAACTGCACCCGGATATCCGACTTGCGCGCCCCCACCGCCTTGCGCACGCCGATCTCGCTCGTCCTTTCGGTAACCGAAATCAGCATGATATTCATTACTCCGATTCCGCCCACCAGCAGCCCGACGGAACTGATGATGGCCGTAAGAATCACCAGCGCGCCGGTGAGTTGGTTCCAAAGCGTACTGAGAAAGTCGGAGGCCAGCACTTCGAAATCGTTTTCCGCCTTCGGCGAGAGGCGCCGGACTCTGCGCATCGCATCCTTCACTTCCTCGAGCCCGGCATCACGGTCTATATTATCCCGAAGCATGAAGCCCATAATCAGTTCTTTCGATTCCGGGTACCGCTTGTGGAAGGTAAGGAACGGGATGGCGACAAACTGGTCGACGCCAGGACCTCCGAACAGGCCCGGATCATGAGCGAAAACACCGATCACTTCGAAGTTGCTCCCATTGATGCGAATCGTTTTGCCGATGGGTTCCTGCGTGGGGAACAGCGAATCCGCGATGGCCGCGCCCAGAACCGCAACGGCGCGCGAGTGCTCGTTGTCGTACTTCGAAATGAAGCGGCCCCGGTCCACCGTGAACAGCGGAATTACGTCGGCGTATTCGGGCTCCACACCGCGCATGATGACTTTGTCCACCAGTTGTCCTTCATAGCGGACCTGGTTCGTGTCACCAAAGAAAGCCGCGCGAGTACCGAAGATAGTGGCAGTCTTGATCGAGTTGGATGCTGCCAGCAAGCGCTGCGCGTCATAGGCGTCGAGATATTTCCGCATGCGTATTTTTTCCGACTGCGGGCCCAGCCCCTGCGGACCCAGCGGGATTCTCGAAATGAAAAACGTGTTCGGACCGAACTGCTCCACTCTGCTTTGGATGTACCGGTTCAGTCCCGTGATGATCGCGGCCACCGAGATTACCGACGTCACGCCGATAACAATCCCCAGCACCGTGAGCATGCTGCGCGCCTTGTGCGATCGCAATGTGTCGATCGCCACGTTCAGATTCTCGCGAAGATCGATCACCTACTCGCTCCTCAGCGCAACCACGGGATCGAGCTTCGAGGCGCGCATCGCCGGATATATCCCGAAAAACAATCCGATGATCGAACTCAGGACGACGCCCAGGATCGCCACCCACGTCTGCACCGATGCCGGAAAAGATGTGAAGGTCCGCAGTGCCAGGGCAAACACGAAACCGGCGCAAACGCCGACAATGCCGCCTATGATGCACTGCATGACGCTCTCCGTCAGGAACTGATGAAGGATGTCGGATTGAGTCGCCCCCATTGCGCGGCGGATTCCGATCTCCTTGGTCCGTTCGGTAACGCTCACCAGCATGACATTCATGATGACGATTCCGCCCACCACGGCTGAAATGGAACTGACCAGGATGAAGACCCCGAAGAATGCGGAACTGATGCTCTGCCAGAGCGAAATGTAGCTCTCTTTCGTGGCGAAGAAGAAGTCGTCGGGTGCATTCCCGACCAGGTGGCGGCGTGCGCGCAGGATCAGTCGAACCTGGTCCTGCGCCCTCTCCAATACCTGGTCGCCGCCTGCAGCCCGGATGTTCAAGGTCAAACTCGACCGATTTCCGCGCAGCCGCAAAAACTCGTGCATCGGTACGACCACGAAATTATCCTGCTCCTGTCCGAGCACGCTGCCGATCTTCTCGAACGTGCCAAGGACACGATATTCATTGTTTGCTACCCGGACGTTTCTGCCGATCGGATCGATGGTGGGGAAAAGTTGCTCAACGAGTTTGTTGCCGAGCAGGCAAACGTTCGCGCCTCGCTCGTCTTCGATCTGCGAGAAATAGCGGCCCTGGTCGATCGACCGGGTGTCGATCTGGGCCATGTTGGCGGTGTGTCCAATTATGTTGATGTCGGGTACTTCGTTATCCGCGTAGCGGACGCGCGCCGTAAATGTGCCGGAGGCGCCGACACCCGTGCATTCCGAACACTCCGACAGCACTGCGCGATAATCTTCGAACTCGATGTGCCGATACTTTAGAGCCTTTATGATCTGGTCGAAATCGGTGACCGTAAAGGGCGTTCGGGCCACCTGAAAAACATCTTTCCCGAGGTTCGCGATCTTCTGCTCGACATACAGGTTGGCTCCCTGAACGATAGTCATCACCGTAATCAGAGTCGCCACACCCATCGTCAGGCCCAAAACGGTCAGAACGGCGCGCAGTTTGTGCGCACGCAATGCCTCGACGCTCTGGGACACACTGTCACGCAGTTCGAGCATTCAGTGGCCCACGTGTTTATAGTTTTTCCCGGCGCGGAGCGTGTAATCTCCAGCTTCGATTCGTTCTGCCGGGTTTGCGACCGTCCGGAAATGGCCGCCGGCAGGCGCCAGCGAGACGGCGTTCTGTTTCACCAGACGATCGGCATCCTTCACCGAGGCCGCGAGTCCGGTTTCGACGAGCATGCGATTTACGCGCCAATCGTGGACCGGCAGGCGCTCGGTCGTCTCCGCGCCGCGGTTTTCGCTCAGAACGAGTTCAAAACGCTCGGCGACCTCTCGAGCTTTTTCGGGTGAATGGAAATCGGCGACGATGCGGCGCGCCAGGTCCATCTTCACCTGCTTGGGATGCGACCGTCCCTCGGCAACATCGGCACGCATTTGATCGATCGCTGCGATCGGAAGATCGGTCAGCAGTTCGTAATACCGAAACATTATGTCATCGCCGATCAACATTACTTTACGAAACATCTCTTCCGGCGGTTCGGTTATTCCGATGTAGTTGCCCTTGGACTTCGACATCTTCTCGACACCGTCGGTACCTTCGAGAATCGGGACAGTGGCAACAATCTGCGCCGGCACGCCGAAGTCGCGTTGAATTTCGCGCCCCACCAGCAGGTTGAACTTCTGATCGGTGCCGCCCAATTCCACGTCGCACTTCAGCGCCACCGAATCGTACGCCTGCGCCAGCGGATACAGCAGTTCGTGAATCGATATCGGCGTACCATCCTGATAGCGCTTCGCAAATTCGGCCCGCTCGAGTATTCTCGCAACCGTGTACTTCGAGCACAATCGCACGATGTCCTCAAACTTGAGGGGAGCGAGCCATTCGCTGTTGAACCGGACCTCTGTCTTCACAGAATCCAGTAGCTTGAAGACCTGGGCCTTGTAGGTTTCTGCGTTCCGATCGATTTCCTCCCTGGTCATCGGAGGACGAGTGATATTCCGCCCAGTCGGATCCCCGATCAAACCGGTCATATCACCAATAAGGAAGATGACAGTGTGCCCGAGATCCTGGAAGTGTTTCATCTTCCGCAAGAGCACGGTATGACCCAGATGTAGGTCGGGCGCAGTCGGATCGAATCCCGCTTTCACACGGATGGGCCGCCCGGTACGGTACGACTCCGCAAGCCTATCCTTTAATTCCTCCTCCGGAATGAGTTCCGCGAGTCCCTTTTTCAGGTACGTGAGTTGTTCTTCGACTGGAGCAAACGCCACAGAACCATTGTAGAAGCAGTGATCCTGGAGCATAGCCGTCAACGGCCTGGCAATTCTCAACTGCGTTCTTCCGGACACCCTCTGGAAGGAAACTTTCACCCCCCGTTGACTTCCGGACACTCCAGCGATACAATCCTCGCGACGCTAATTAAGACTTCGGGGTCTTGAAAATTTAGCGTTGTACCTGAACGTAAGGGGGTATAGTATGCCCTTTCTCCGGGCAGCACGCATCTTTGCGTGCCTCGTCTTGTGCTGCAGCCTCAGTCTCGTGGCTCAGCAAATCTCAGGCTCAATCACCGGCGTAGTGAAGGACAGCCAGCAGGCTTCCATTCTCGGCGCCAAGGTGACACTTCTCAATGCGGAACAGGGGATCAGCCGCGAGGCAACAACTTCGGCGGATGGTTCATTTACGTTTACGCAGGTCCAACCCGGTACCTACAGGCTTTCTGTCGAAACAGCGGGGTTCAAGAAATTCGAGCAGAAAGACCTGAAACTGTTCGCGAACGACCGTATCGTTCTAGGCGACATCATTCTGGCAGTCGGTGCTTTGACCGAGACGGTGACGGTCGAGGCGCAGGCCGCCTCTGTACAGACGGCCAGCGCGGAACGTTCGGGTGTTCTCACCACCCGGCAGGTTCTGGACTTAGCGGAAACCGGCCGCAGCCTTTTCGATCTCACTAAGACGCTTCCCGGTGTGGTTTACACCGGCGGGCTCGGTGGAATCAACGCGAACGGCAATCGGAATAACCAGAACAACTTCACACTCGACGGCGTGACGAACGTGGACACCGGCTCCAATGGTGGCACTCTCGCCACGACGAATATCGACATGATCGCCGAGATGAAGATCATCACGAACTCGCAGCCTGCGGAGTTCGGACGCGCTTCCGGCGCTCAGATCCAGGTCGTAACCAAGTCCGGCACGAAAGACTTCCACGGCACGGGGTATTTCTTCCACCGTCACGAAGGTCTCAATGCCAATACCTGGCGCAATAACATCGATAACCGTGCGCGCCCCTTCTACCGGTACAATTTTGCAGGATTCAATGTTGGGGGTCCTGCTTATATTCCCGGCGTTTTCAATAAGGAAAAGGAGAAGTTCTTCTTCTTTATCGGGGTCGAGTGGCAGAATCAGTTGGTTCCGAACAACCTGACGAACGTCACGGTGCCGACCGAACTCGAGCGCAAAGGCGACTTTTCTCAATCGCACGACTCCGGCGGATCGCCCTTAAAGATTTTCGATCCGGCCAACGGAAAAGCGCAGTTCCCAGGGAACGTCATTCCCCTGAGCCGCCTCAACCCGGACGGCATCAAGATCCTGAACTTCTATCCGATGCCGAATGCATTGGGAGTCAGCAACTCCTACAACTACCAGTCGCAGCAGTCGAACACGTATCCGCGGCGTGAGGATGTCTATCGCGGCGACTATAACATCAGCGACAAATGGAAGGCCTATGCCCGCTACATCAACAACAAGGATGAAACGAGCATGGCTTACGGCCAGTGGAACGCGCAGTACAACATTCCGTTCGGGCCGATGAGTTTCGGCGCTCCCGGCTGGTCGTTCGTGTCGAACGTCACTACGATCATCAATCCGACTCTGACCAACGAATTCGTGTTTGGATCGTCCAAGAACGTCCTCCACATATACCCGCTGGACAACGCGTTTGATCGCAGCGCGCTGAATCTCTCCTACAAGATGCCGTATCCGAGCGCGGACACCCTGGGGCTGGTTCAGAACTGGCAGTGGGACGTACCGAACTCGCCGAGCATCAACTTCACCGGTACGCCGTTCTCGAACTACAATCACACCTACGACATTACGGACGGCATGGCGAAGGTTCGCGGCGCGCATACGTTCAAGTGGGGAATCTACCTGCACAAGAGCGCCAAGGACCAGACATCGACGAACTCGGTGAACGGCTATATCAACTTCAATCGCGACGCGAACAACCCTGGGGATACGAACTGGTCGTGGTCCAATGCACTGCTGGGCAACTACCGGTACGTGCAGCAATCGAACCAGGTGTTGAATGGTCAATACCGCGATTGGAACGTGGAATGGTTCATTCAGGACAACTGGCGCGCCAGTTCCAAGCTGACTCTCGATTACGGCATACGGTTCTACTGGATCCAGCCACAGTATGACGCAGCGCTCCAGACGTCGTCGTGGAATAAGAGCCTGTACGATACAGGCGCCGCGGGAGTTCTGCGGGTTGCCGGCAAAGACGCGGATGGGAACCGCGTAGCCGTAAATCCGCTTACCGGTGAGACAGGCCCAGCGGCATTAATCGGGTCTCTCGTGAACACCGGCAAGGGCTTCGTCAACGGCCTCTATGCCAATGGCATGGGGCTCGCCGGGCAGGGCGGCTATCCGAAGGGTCTGATTGACGGCAGCGGCATCTTGTTCGCGCCGCGGCTGGGAATCGCCTATCAGTTTGCGCCGAAGACTGTGTTCCGCGCTGGCGCAGGCGTATTCTACGACCGCCTGCAGGGCAACCCCGTATTCGACATGCTGCCGAATCCGCCCTCGATTGGCAGCCCGCAATTCTGGTATGGCAACCTGACATCGATTCCGTCCGCTTCCACCGGCGTATTCTTCCCGGGCAGCGTCAACGGCTTCGACAAACAGGGCCAGATCCCGACCACCTACAACTGGAACGCAACCATCCAGCGCGAAATGCCGTTCGGGATCCTGTTCGACATCGGCTACGTGGGAGCGGCTTCGAACCACCTGCTTTATCGTCTGAACCAGAACGCGATTCCGCTCGGGGCCGCCTGGCTGCCCCAGAACCAGGATCCGGAAAAAACCCCGCTGTTTGATGGGACAACCAGCAAGGCGAATAACTTCTACCGTCCGTACCAAGGCTACGCAAACACCATTGCTTATGGATTCGGTGGGAACTCGAACTACCATTCGCTGCAGGTCTCGGCGAACCGGCGGTTCGGCAAAGATCTGACGTTCGGCGTCGCCTATACGTGGTCGAAGGCCATGGGTACGACGAACGACGATTACACTACGAACACCCCATTCAATATGCACGCGGCGGACTACGACGTACTCAGCACCGACCGTACCCACGTGTTCGTATTCAACTACGTCTACAACCTGCCGAAGTTCATCAAAGCGAACAACGCTGCCGGTAAGGTCGGCGGCCTGATCGCTAACGACTGGCAGGTTTCAGGCATCACAACCATGCAGAGCGGTTCGCCCACGAACATCTCGTTCTCGATCGACGGTGTTGGCAACCTGAACGAACGCTACACCGGATCTCCGGATGTAGGTCCGCGCGTGCGTTACACGGCGAAACCGTCCTATCCGCAGACCGAATACGCCTGGATGGACTACTCGGTTCTGGCACTGCCGGCCGTGAAGGGAAGTCAGGGTTTCGACTCTTCACGTTTGCCGGTCCGGAACCCGGGAGTTCACAACTGGGACGTTTCAATCTTCAAGAACATTCCGATCCGAGAGCAGATGAGGCTTCAGCTTCGCGTCGAGATGTTCAACGCTCCGAACCATCCGCAGTTCAACGCATTCAATACGAGTGCGACGTTCAACGCTACCACCGGCAAGGTAATCAACCTGCCGAACACGCTGGGCGGAACGGGCGGACGTTTCGGATTCGGGGCTCTGACGGGGACATCCGATCCTCGCAGAATCCAGTTGGCGGCAAAGTTCTACTTCTAGGAACCTTTGGCTGCTTTCGTTGCAGTCCTGGGGCGGTTTCGACCGCCCCTTTTTTGTTCTCCGATATACTGGCCCTGAATGCTGTTGTTGCTGTTCTTCACGGCGAGCCTGCTGGCGCAGACGCCGAACGCACTGGACGCGGGGGGCCGCGCGCTGGCGGCGGGCGACCTGGTACACGCCGAGGAACTCTTTCGTCAATACGCCCAAGCGCACCCCGACTCGGCCGAGGCCTGGTCGAACTGGGCTGTGGTCTGCGCCCGCCGCGAAAAATATGACGAAGCGGTGAAACTCTATGCGAAGGCGCTCAAGGCCGATCCGAAACTCATCCCCGTGCACTTCAATATGGGAGTCGCTTTGGGAAAACTCGGACGTTTCTCGGACGCGGCTTCACACCTGCGCACGTTCCTCAAGAGCTACCCCAACGAGCCCCGGGCGCGGCAGTTGCTCGGGCTCTGCTTGGTGGAAACCGGCGATTACAAAAACGCTATGGTCGAACTGGATGCCGCCTATAAGGCGAATCCGGCAGATGGCAGCATCGTGTATGCGCTGGCCTTCGCGAATGCACGTGCCGGCGAAGAGAACCGAGCGGCTCAACTGCTTAGCGGGCTCGATTCGAATCCGTTGCAGTCCAAACTGATCCAGGGACTCATCGAGTACCGCCGGGGACGTTTTGCGGAATCGAAGGAACTCTTTCAAGAAGTATTGAAAACCGCGCCGGATGTCGCCCCGGCCGTGGCGGCGTTGGGACGGCTGGAACTGCTCGCGCATAACGATCCGGAGGCGATCCGGTTGCTGGAGCGCGCATTGTCCCTGAATCCTTCGGATGCGGAGTCCACTTACCAGTTGGGCGTTCTATATGCGAGGAATGGCCGCGTCGAGGAGGGGGTGAAGCAACTCCGGCGTGCGATCGCGCTGCGCCCCGGTTATGGCGATCCGCGCTACTGGATCGGCCGTATCGCACTCGAGAAAGAAGACTACAAGACGGCGCTGGTAGAGTTGGAAGAGGCGCGGCGTATTCTGCCGGAGCAGGAGGCGGTGCGGCTGGCGCTAGGCAAGACGTACATGGCGCTGGGACGTACCAAAGAAGCGAAAGCGGAATTCGATGTTGTGCGGAAGATCAAAGCCGCCGCAATCGAGGAGCAGCGGCAGCGTGTCGAAACCGATCCGCTCATGAAGCCCTGATGAACCGCGAACTTTTGTCGTTTGTAATGTTGGCCTGCATCGCGTGCGGTCAGGGTATGGTGAGCCGGGGCGTCAAGCCCGCCGCACGGGCGAGAGCGTCGGGCCGCCTCTGGCCTTCGCACCTAGTGAACATCGCTCGCCAGGCAGGGCTGACAGCGCCCACCGTCTATGGCGCCGAAAAGAACGTGCAATACGTCTCCGAAACGTCGTCGGGCGGCGTTGCGATGTTCGATTACGACGAAGACGGCTGGCTCGACATCTTCGTCGTCAGCGGCACCCGCTTCGACGGCGCCCCCCCGGGCGCAACGAACCGCCTGTACCGCAACAATCATGACGGCACCTTCACGGACGTAACGGTCAAGGCGGGGCTCGAGCGGACAGGATGGGGTCAGGGAGTCGCGGTCGCCGATTACGACAACGACGGCCATCTCGACCTGTTCATCACCTATTGGGGCGAAAACGTTCTCTACAGAAATGTGGGCGATGGAACGTTCCGCGATGTCACCGCAGCTTCCGGCCTGTTACCGAAAGAGAAGCCTCGGTATCCGACGTGGTACTCAGGAGCGACATTCCTCGATTACGACCGCGATGGACATCTCGATCTGTTCGTTGCAATGTACATCGACTTCGACATGTCGAGGATACCGAAGCCCGGCGCAAATGCTTTCTGCAATTGGAAGGGGGTTCCAACGCCCTGCGGCCCTCGCGGTTTGAGCCCGGGCCATCACTTCCTCTTCCACAATCGTGGGGACGGCACGTTCGAAGATGTTTCCGACAAATCCGGAATCTCGCAGCGCCGCGACTCCTTTGGATTGACGGCGATATCCGCCGATTTTGATGGCGACGGATGGCCGGACATTTACTTGGCGTGCGATTCCACTCCCTCGCTGCTCTACCGCAACAATCACGACGGGACATTCTCGGAAGAAGGGATGGAGCGCGGGCTCGCGTTGAACCCCGACGGCATGGAGCAGGCCGGAATGGGACTCGCGCTCGGCGATTTCAACGGAGACGGCATAATTGACGTGTTCAAAACCCATTTCGCCGACGACACGCCAGGGTTGTACCAGGGCCTGCCCAAAGGCCAGTTCAAGGAAGTTACGCTCAAAGCGGGCCTTGCAGTGGAAACGCGGTACATCGTTTGGGGTGTCGGTATGCCGGATCTGGATAACGACGGCTGGCCTGACATTTTCCTGGTGGCGGGAAACGTCTACCCGGACACGGAGCGCGATATGCCGGCGTATCCTTACCACATGCCCTCGATGTTGTTTCGCAACCTGGGAGACGGAACGTTCGAACAGTTGGAGGAGGAAGCGGGACCGGCGCTGCTCGAACGGCACGCTTCGCGCGGCTCCGCATTCGGCGATATCGACAATGATGGCGATATCGACATCGTGGTCTGGAATCGCAACGAGCCGCCGTCCCTGCTACGAAACGATTTGAAGTCCGATAACCATTGGTTACAGGTGCGACTAATAGGAACAAAGTCCAATCGAGCTGCCATCGGCGCTTCGGTTACAGCGGATTATGGCGGTCACAAACAGATCCGAGTCGTGATGAGCCAGTCCAGTTTCACTTCCTGTTCCGATCTTCGGCTGCACTACGGGCTAGGCGCTGCTAAGTCTGCGGAATTGACGGTCCGCTGGCCATCCGGTCTGATTGAACGCTTCCGCGCCGGTGAAGTCGACCGTACATTGACACTTACCGAAGGCACCGGCACCCGCGCGCAGTGAGTAGCCGTACATACACCTAAATTATGTGGTGTTCATATCTAACCGTGAAGTCTTGCTATTCACGATTGCTGCCGTCAAACTCGTATTTAGGGCATGCTTTACTGGATTTACTTACTGAGGATCTCGCTCGGTAACCTCGGTCCCAAAAGTCTGATCGCGGTTCTGCTGTTGGCGCTGGTAATTCTGGTCGCAATAGGCTGGGGCCTGATCGGCTTACTCGTCGTCGCGCTGCGGAGCAGAAAGAAGGTTTGCCCGTATTGCAGCAGCCAGCGAGTACGTCCGTCGTGGATTCGCGGGAAGGATCGCTATGTGCCCTGGTTTCGTCCGCTCCGGTGCGAATCCTGTCTCGGGCGTTTTTATGTTTTGAGGAAATTCGATCCGATACCGGACGGTGACACGAACTCCGACATCGCGCACACGACGCGCCGTAGATTTCGCGGACGGCGAATACCCGCCAAGACGTGATGGATAAGGGCCGGCCATTTCGAGGCGGCCCTCACAGTTTAGTATCGGTAGGTATCCGGCTTGTAGGGCCCTTCAATCGCCACGCCAATATATTCCGCTTGCCGCGGAGTGAGCGTCGTCAGTTTCGCCCCAATCTTGTCCAGATGTAGACGAGCGACCTCTTCGTCGAGCCGTTTCGGCAGCGTGTACACGCCGACTTTGTACGTCTTCCGATTCGTCCACAGATCGAGCTGAGCCAGCGTTTGATTCGAGAAGCTGTTCGACATCACAAAGCTGGGGTGGCCTGTCGCGCAGCCGAGGTTGACGAGCCGTCCTTCAGCGAGCAGGAAGATGCTGTGTCCCGCCGGGAACGTGAACTTGTCCACCTGTGGCTTGATGTTCACTCGCTCGACACCGTCGGCTTTCATCAGGCGATCGACTTGGATTTCGTTATCGAAATGGCCGATGTTGCACACAATCGCCTGGTCTTTCATGTGGCGAATGTGTTCGAGCGTGATGATATCCACGTTGCCGGTACAGGTGACGTAGATGTCGCCGACGCCGAGCGTATCTTCAATCGTCGCCACCTGGTAACCCGCCATCGCAGCCTGCAGCGCGTTGATGGGATCCACTTCGGTGACGATGACACGAGCACCCATCGCGTGCAGCGATTGCGCTGAGCCTTTGCCTACGTCGCCGTATCCGCACACCACAGCCACCTTGCCCGCCAGCATCACATCCGTGGCGCGCTTGATGCCATCGGCAAGCGACTCGCGGCACCCGTACAAATTGTCGAACTTGGATTTGGTTACGGAGTCGTTGACATTGATGGCAGGCACGAGCAATTTGCCTTCCTGCTGCATCTTGTACAGCCGGTGAACACCGGTGGTGGTCTCTTCCGAAACGCCGCGCCATTCCGACACGATGTCGTGCCACCGCCGTGGGTTCTCGGCATGGACCTTCTTCAGCAGATCCTTGATCACCGCTTCTTCGTGGCTTTCGGAAGGGCTGTTCACCCAGTCGCTGCCTTCCTCCAGTTCATAGCCCTTGTGAATGAGTAGCGTCGCGTCTCCGCCGTCATCCACGATCAACTCCGGACCTTTGCCGCCCGGATGGCTGAGGGCCTGATAGGTGCACCACCAATAGTCCTCGAGCGTTTCGCCCTTCCAGGCAAATACCGGAACTCCGGCCGCGGCAATCGCCGCGGCAGCGTGATCCTGCGTCGAAAAGATGTTGCAGCTCGCCCACCGGACGCTGGCGCCTAGATCCGACAACGTCTCGATCAGCACGGCGGTCTGAATCGTCATGTGCAGAGATCCGGTAATACGGACGCCGTCCAAAGGCTTGGACGCGGCGTATTTCCGGCGAATGGCCATAAGGCCGGGCATCTCGTGCTCGGCGATGGAGATTTCCTTGCGGCCCCAGTCGGCCAGCGAGAGGTCGGCAACCTTGTATTCGGTAACCACAGGTTGGGAAATAGTACTCATTCAGGTTCGCTCCGGCCTTTAGAATATCACACTTCCATCAATCAATCATGATTTCTTGATAGAATCTTCATGTGGCAGGGATCCTCAAAGCGTTGCGCCTGGCCGGCGATGAGGGCCGTGTTCGAATCCTGCGTCTGCTGGAACGCGAAGAATTGAGCGTTGCGGAGTTGCAGGAGATCCTCGGCATGGGGCAAAGCCGCATATCCATGCAACTGTCCCAGTTAAAGCAAGGCGGACTCGTGGAGGTCCGGAAAGCGGGCCAGAAGAGCTTATACCGGCTGGCGTTAAACCCTGCGCTGAAGCCGCTGGTGACGGAGATATTGACGAGCGCGCGGGACGAGATTGCGGAAGTATCGCAGGACGACGCAGCGCTCCGCCTTATCCTGCGAAAGCGCAAAGACAAGCTGCGCACTTACTTCGACGACCTGGCGGGGCGGTTCGGACGCCACTACGTCCCCGGGCGGAGTTGGCAGGGCCTCGCGGAAATGCTGTTGCGCCTGATGCCCCGTTTGTCGATTGCGGATCTCGGGGCGGGCGAAGGCACATTGGCTTTGATGCTGGCGCAGCGCGCGGAACGCGTTATCGCGGTCGACAATTCTCAGAAGATGGTGGAATACGGCGCAGATGTAGCCGAGCGGCACGGCGTAAAGAATCTCGAATACCGTCTCGGCGACTTGGAAGAGCTTCCGATTCCGGCGGAGGAGGTGGAAGTTGCATTGCTTCACCAGAGCCTGCACCATGCTCTCCATCCGGCGAAGGCCATTGACGAAACATGGCGGATTCTGAAGCCGGGCGGTCGCGTGGTGGTGCTGGACCTCTTGAAACATGGATTCGACGAAGCCCGCGAACTGTACGCCGACGTATGGCTCGGGTTCACGCAAGTGGAGTTGGACCGGTTGCTCCGCCAATCGCGATTCAAGCGCATCGAGGTTTCAGTCGTTCACCGCGAAGAAGAACCGCCGCACTTCGAAACCGTGATGGCCATCGGCGAGAAACGAGCTTAGTTATCCGGCGAGGGTCCGCCGAGCGAACCCTCCCTGTGGATCAAAGCGAATCAGAAGCTGAGTTTCAGCCCGATTTGTAACTGACGCGCGTCGTTAGCCGCGGTAACCGTGCCGAATGCGGCGCTGCTGAAGTTTCCAGAAGGGGGAAGGAAATTCGTCTTGTTCAGCAGGTTGAAGGCTTCACCGCGAAGCTGCATACGAACCTTCTCCGCAATCGAGAACGTCTTGGCAAGCGTGCAATCGAACTGGAACAGGCTGTCGCCGCGCACAATATTCCTTCCCGCATTCCCGAACGGACTGGTGCTACTGGCTGTCGGAAGCGCGACTTTGCTCTTGTCCAGATAGAATCCGATCGTTCGCTGCCCTTCCGGAACCTTCACATCTCCTAAAATGTTGGGACGATAGTTATTCGCTCCTCTGAAATCGGCGGAAATGCCCGACACGACAAACGCAGCCGACGGAGAGTAAGTAAGAGTTACTACCGGCCCGCTCACCATCGTATTGATTCCAGTAAGTTGCCAGCCCCCGAGCACTGCATCCGCGAAGGCAGGCAGCGACGCCAGATACTTTCGGCCCTTTCCGAACGGCAGCTCCCAAACAAAGCTCGTCACGTTCGTAAATGGTTGGTCGTAGGCCGACAGCCCTTTGTCGGCACCCAGGTTGTAGATATCCTGCGGCGCCGGGAAATTGCCATTGGGATTTTCAAGCGAGCCCGAGCCGTTGTCGATCGCCTTCGACCACGTGAACGCGTTCAGCAGTTGCCACCCGTTGTTGAACCGGTGCTCGGCCCGAACTTGCAGGCTGTTGTAGGTGGAGAATCCACCATTAAACGCATACGTGATATCGGAGAATGAAGAAATCGGACGGCGCTGCTGAACCGTGAGATTCTGGCCTGGCTGATTCGGTATGGCCTGGTTGTAGTTTCCGAACAGCAGCAACTTATTCGCACGATTGCCGACATAAGCGATGTCGAATACCGTATTGCGCGTAAGCTCCCGTTGGATAGAGAAGAACCAGCTCATGACATAGCTGGTCCGGTAGTCGCGCGGAATGTAAGTGATATTCGCACGAAGCGGATCGAACTTATCGGGGCTGACGATACCCGAAGGATAGCCTTGCTGGGTGAAGAGAAAATCGGGGTTGGGCTGATTGTTGACCAGGAAGGTCTGGCTGATAACCGCGTTGACCACCTGCGGGCCGTTGATCGGGAGCAGATTACCGCCGCCCGCGCGGTTGAAGTGTATGTAACTCATGCCGAATCCGCTGCGAATCACCGTCTTCGGCGTTACCGTGTACGCGAACCCGATGCGAGGTGCCCAATTGTTCCGGTCCGGATCCACGAGCGCGCGATCGTAAATCGAACCGTCCTTGGCTTTGATCATCGTTTGTGAAGCGGGATCGAAGTTCGTGAGCTGATTGTCGCGCTCCCAATAAGGTGTCGCGTATTCGTAGCGGGTTCCGAGGTTCAGTGTCAGCTTCGGTGTGAGCTTGAAATCGTCCTGAACATAGAAGAAGTGCATGTTCTGGCGGAGATTTGCAATGAAGAAGTTCGTCAATTCGTACCGCGCGCGCAGCCCCAGCAGGAAATCGGTGTAATTGGAACCGCTGAATGCGCCATTGTAAGTGTCGCGGCCATAAAGAGGATTTACGTCCTGCACTTCCACGTACACGCGCTGATACTCGTAGCCCGCTTTCAGCGAGTGTTTCCCGAGCAGCCGCGAATAGTTCAGTTTTGGGTTGTACACGGTGGGGTACTGCCATTGCGGATTCGTAGCCTGGCGGCCGAAGTTCGCAAATCCCGTTACTACTTGCGTGTACAATCCTCCAACGAGTTGCGGATCGGTGGGCAGGCCGGGAATTCCATAAAGCGATTGCACGCTCGGTCCTCCAATGAACGGCGCGAACTTCCCCGCCCGCGTGCGATTCACGCCGAAACGAACCTCGAAGACCTGGGTGGATGTAGGAGTATAGGTGATACCTGTACCTAGTGCCTGGTTCAGCGCTCGCGTATATCCGTTCCCATCGCCGCCGGAAGAGCCGGGAAACGGAGGCTGATCGAAGAGGTTCGCCTTCCGCTGGCCGATCCGGACGAATCCGTTCATTTTCGAGGTCAAGGCGTAATCGAACTTTGCGTTGTACTTATCCGTGAAATCGCGGAACGACTGCAGCGCAATATAGTTGTTGGCCGTACCGCTATTTGTGTTCGCTGGCAATTCGTTGATCACCTTGCCCGCGAAACTGGTGACTGGCAGCGTGTAGTTTTGCCCTCCCGCAGTGAACGAGATCGAGTCCTGTTGCGCCATCGCGCGCTGAGCCGCCGTCGGCAGCGTCAAGGCGGTAACGAACTTGCGAATCTGACGAAATCCCTCGTAATCCGCGAAAAAGAGGGCGCGGTTTTTGACAATCGGGCCGCCGATGTCGAACCCGAACTGATTCCGATTGAGCGGCGGAGTTCGATTATCCCGAGGCTTGAAGAATCCGGTCGCGTTCAGTTGAGTATTGCGGAAGAACTCCCAGGCGTCGCCGTGAAACGAGTTTGTACCGCTGCGGTAGGCGACGTTGATGGTCGCGCCGCCACTCCGGCCATATTCGGCGCTGAGATTGTTCGTCACCACCTGGAATTCGGCAACCGCGTCCGGCTCCGGCTGAACTACCTGATTCGAGAACCCCTGGTTGCTGGTCCCATAAGCATTGTTGTCCAGCCCGTCCAGAAGGTAATTGTTGAATGTACTTCGGAGACCGTTGACGTTGAACGATCCCTCTCGATTCGTAGAGATGCTCGCGTTCCCGATCGCCGATTGCCGCGTACCCGTCGTCAGCAGTACGAGCGAGGAGTAGTTGCGCCCGTTCAAAGGAAGTTGCACTGCCTCTTGTGCGGTCACCACCTGCCCGCGTTGACTCGAATCGGTTTCGAGGATTGTTGCTGCGCCCGTGACCTCGACAGTCTCGGTGACCTGCCCGACCGCCAGTTCCAGATCCACCCTTTGCCGCGTATTTACGTTGACGGTGAAGCCTGTTGCGGAGGCAGTAGCGAACCCGGCCTGCTCAACCGTGAGATCATACCTTCCAATTCGAACGCCCGGGAACTCATAGTTTCCCTCCCCATCGGTTGTTTTGGTCGCAACGCTTCCCGTCGCGTCATTCCTCAACGTAACCTTCGCATTAGCAACGGCGCCGCCGGTTTTATCGCGGATGGTGCCGAGCACCGTTCCGGTGTCGAACTGTGCCAGGCACGCGGCCCCCGCAATCGCGCTGAGAATCGCTGTTCGCAATGCAAGAGTCATTGCAAAAACCTCCATGGTTTTATTAGTTGGGCGAGAACTAGAACTGCGGTAAAAGATAGCACAACGGGATCGATACTCTCCTACGATTTCGTGACAAATTTGTAAATCATGTCCGATGCGAACCGCCGCCAAAGCTGCACGCGAGCAGTATCTTCGCGTTACTCCCGCACGGTTCCATACGTCAAAAAGTTAAGATGACATTGGAAGGAAAGAATTTATGAACAGGCGCGTTAGTGTCGCTGCGTGTCTTTTGTTAGCCGGTGGTAGTTTGGCCACAACGGTCGCGCAGGACAGTTCGAAGCCGCTGACGAAACCGCAGATCGAGCAGATCGTGAAGGACTACATCATGCATCATCCGGAAGTGTTGCTCGATTCCGTGCGGCAGTACCAGGAGCATGCACGCGCGGAACAGCAGCAGAAGTCGCAGGATGCAGCCAAATCCAGGGCTTCGGATCTGTATCACGACGCCGCCGCTCCCGCCACTGTGGCCGATGCAAAGGCAGGGCAGGAGATCCCGATGGTGGAGTTCTTCGATTACCGGTGCGGGTATTGCAAGCGGGTGCAGCCGACACTAAAGAAGGTGCTTGCGGAGAATCCACGAATCCGGTTGATATTCAAAGAATTTCCGATCCTCGGTCCCGATTCGACCGTCGCGTCGAAGGCCGCGCTTGCTTCTATCAAGCAAGACAAGTACCTGAAGTTCCATGAAGCATTGATGACGGCGCAAGTACCGCTGAACGCGGCAAACATCGACCAGATCGCTACCAGCGTCGGCATTGATGTGCCTCAGATGAGGAAAGATATGGAGTCGCCCGAGATCGAGGCAGTACTGACCCGAAATCGCGAACTGGCGGTGGCGCTCGGTGTTGAGGCAACCCCCAGTTTCGTCATCGGCGGCGAGATCGTTCCCGGCGCGCTCGACGCCTCTGGCTTCCAGGAATTGATCAAAAAGGCCGACGCGCAGCAGAAGACGAAGCGGTCCGGGAGCACGGGCGCGGCCGAATCGAAAACACCGTAGATTTGGGCGCCTCGAACATTCAACCCACCGAAAATTCATCCGGAACACGCCATCCCGGCGATCAAGTAATATCTCCACAGGTATGCTGAGATGCGTCGTGCTTGCACTGAGCCTCGCGGCGGCTATGTTCGCGGCGATACGCCCGTACGCGCTGGAATGTGAGGCGCAGTCGAATCCGGTCGGCATCGACCAGGCGCAACCAAGGCTCGGGTGGCGCCTCAGTTCCACCGAGAACAATCAGCGGCAGACCGCGTATCAGATTGTCGTTGCCTCTACGCCGGAGCGGTTGGCGGCCTCCCGGGCCGACCTTTGGGATTCCGGGAAGGTGAATTCCGACGAGACATCGTGGATCACCTACAACGGTTCGCGCCTGCAATCGTTTCAGCGCGCTTGGTGGAAGGTTCGAGTCTGGGATCGGTCGGGTACAGCATCGGAATGGAGCGATGCCGCCGAGTGGACCACCGCGCTGGCGGATCCCGCGGACGCCCGCGGCGCCTGGATATCGTATCCCGACCATAGCCTGCGCTCAGGCCCGCTGCCCCTGTTTCGAAAGGAATTCGAAGTTGAGAAACCGCTTCAACGAGCGATCATCGTCATCTCGGGGATGGGCTTCCACGAATTGCACATCAACGGCGAGAAGGTTGGCGACCACGAACTCGCACCCGCTTGGACGGATTTCCATAAGACGGTCCTGTACGAAACTTTTGATGTTACGAACAGATTGAAGAGCGGCGCCAACGCGATCGGCGTGATGATCGGCAACGGATTCTACAACGTCGCAGGCGGGCGGTACGTGAAATACAGCGGTTCGTTCGGACACCCGCGGCTGTACGTCCAACTTCACCTGCACTTCCAGGACGGGAGTTCGCGCGACGTTTCGACCGGCGGCACCTGGAAATCCGCCGAAGGGCCGATCACGTTCTCCTGCATTTACGGCGGCGAGGACTACGATGCACGGCGAGAATCAGACGGCTGGGATCGTGCCGGTTTCGATGACGCGCACTGGAAAATAGCTACAGGTGTCGAGGCGCCCGGCGGAGTTTTGCGTTCGCAATCGAGCCCTCCGGTGCGCGTGAAGGAATCGATCAAGCCCGTCCGCATTACCCATCCGAAACCGGGCGTGTTCGTCTACGATCTGGGGCAGAACTTCGCGGGACGGCCCAAAATCACCGTCCATGGCCCGGCGGGATCTGAAGTACGGATGATCCCAGGCGAGTTACTCGACTCTGCCGGCCTGGTAAGTCAACGTTCTTCGGGCGGTCCTTCCTATTTCACCTACACACTGCGCGGCAACGGCGAGGAGACATGGTCGCCGCGATTCACTTACTACGGTTTCCGGTATGTTGAAGTACACGGCCTGAATCCGCAACGTCTGGAGGGCGAGTTCCTGCATCTCGACGCGCCGCGGATCGGCCGGTTCGCCAGTTCGAACGAATTGTTCAACCGGATTCACGCCCTGATCGACGCAGCCGTCCGCAGCAATCTGCAGCATGTGCTCACGGATTGCCCGCATCGCGAGAAACTCGGCTGGCTGGAGCAGTCGTATCTAATGGGTCCATCGCTGCTCTATAACTGGGACCTGCGCACGTTTCTTCCGAAGATCGTTCGCGATATGCGCGAGGCGCAGACCGTGGATGGCCTGGTGCCGGACATCGCACCCGAGTACGTCGTCTTCGGGCACGGCTTCCGCGATTCGCCGGAGTGGGGCAGCGCCAGCGTGCTGGTGCCGTGGCTCGCGTGGCAGTGGTACGGCGACCGCTCGACCATCGCGTATGCGTTCGGAATGATGCGCTCCTACACCGAGTACCTCGCATCCCATGCCAGCGGAGGACTGTTGACCTACGGGCTCGGCGATTGGTACGACATCGGGCCGAAGGAGCCCGGATCCTCGCAGCTAACGCCGCAGGGCGTAACTGCGACGGCGACGTGGTGGCGAGATCTGCGGGTCTTGAGCCAGACGGCAGCGGTGTTGGGAGTAAAGGATACTTTCGCTGGCGAAGCAGCCCGTGTGCTCGAGACTTTCAACGAGAAGTTCTACAAGGCGTCCGGGAATACGTACGCCACCGGAAGTCAAACCGCGCTCGCGATGCCGCTGGCCCTCGGTATGGCACCGGAACCCGCGCGCGCGGGCCTCGCGGATAAATTGGTGGCGGACATCCGTTCCCACGGGAATCACACCGATGCCGGCGATGTCGGCTACACGTACGTTGTGAACGCGCTGCTCGAAGCCGGACGAAGCGATGTTCTCTTCGACATGGCCAACGAGAAGTCCGCACCCAGTTACGCGGCACAACTCGCCGCCGGAGCCACCTCGCTCACTGAGGCGTGGGATGCAAATCCGCACAGTTCGCAGAATCACCTGATGCTCGGTCATATCGAACAGTGGTTCTACGCCGGGCTCGCCGGCATCCGCCTCGATCCGGCTTCACCCGGACTCCGCCACATCGTCATTCGTCCCGAACCGGTGGGCGATCTGAAGTGGGTGAAGGCATCGATCGACACATTTCGCGGTCCTGTCTCCGTAAGCTGGCGCCGCGACGGTTCTTCGTTTCAACTCGAGGCATCGATTCCACCGGGAATGACGGCAGACGTCATCGTGCCCGGAAAATCTCCGGTTGCCATCGGCTCCGGCGCGTTCTTCTCAACGGTTACACAGGTCACCGTGCGATAACGCCGGCCGGCCGATCCGGTATAGCATGGATGAAACTGGGCTCTCTTCATGTCGAATCGTTTCGCGCTACGGATCACCCTCGCTGCTCTTGCGCTACCCGCCGCCGCATTACTTCCGCAAAGTAAGCCGAACTTCGCTTCCGACGTTCAGCCGATCTTCGCGAAGTCCTGTTACGGCTGCCACGGGCCCAGGCAGCAGATGGCCGGACTGCGCCTCGATTCCCGATCGTCTGCCTTCACTAAGGTGATCCGTGCGGGGCACGCGTCAGAGAGTCCTCTGTATCAGCGCATCGCCGGCACTACCGACCAGGCGCGAATGCCCATGGGCGGCAAACTCGCAGCGTCTGAAATTGAAACGATTCGCGAGTGGATCGACGCGGGTGCGGAGTGGCCGGAAGCGGCTACTGCCGCCGACGGCGCGAAGATCCAGAAACATTGGGCTTTCATCCCGCCGGTGCGCCCCGATCTGCCCCCGGTTGGTGCGAAGTCGTGGCCTCGCAATCCCATCGACACGTTCGTCCTCGCGCGTCTCGAACACGAATCGCTGAAGCCGTCGCCCGAAGCCGATCGCGTCACGCTGCTGCGCCGGGCGAGTCTCGATGTGATCGGGCTGCCTCCGACCCCGGAAGAAGTGGATGCGTTCGTCCACGATCGCAGTTCCGATGCGTACGAGAAGCAGGTTGACCGGCTGCTGAGTTCGCCCCACTACGGAGAAAGGTGGGGACGCGTCTGGCTCGATGCTGCACGATACGCGGATAGCGACGGATACGAGAAAGACAAGCAGCGCCAGGTTTGGTTCTACCGCGATTGGGTGATCGGCGCGTTCAATCGCAATCTTCCGTACAACGACTTCATCATCGACCAGATTGCCGGTGACCTCCTTCCGCATCCGACCCAGGATCAGATCGTCGCCACCGGTTTCCTGCGCAATGCGATGACCAACGAAGAGGGCGGTATCGACCCGGAACAGTTTCGAATGGAAGGCATGTTCGATCGCATGGATGCGATCGGCAAGGGCATACTCGGCGTCACCATCCAGTGCGCGCAGTGCCACAACCACAAGTTCGATCCGCTGAAGCAGGAAGAGTACTACCGCATGTTCGCCTTCCTGAACGATTCGCACGAGGGGAGCGTGGCGGTCTACACCCCGCATCAAATGATGGAGCGCGCCGATATTCTCCGGCAGATTCGCGAAATCGAGGGAACGATTCAGCACCATTCACCGGACTGGCAGGAGCGCATGGCGGCTTGGGAGGAGCGCACTCGCCGCGACCAGCCGAAGTGGATTACCGTGCGGCCCGAGGTGGACGACATTTCCACTGGCGGGCAGAAGTACCTGCCGATGGATGACGGGTCGTTCCTTGCGGCGGGTTATGCGCCGACGAAACACACCGTGAAACTCACGGTGAAAACTGATGTCCGGAACATCACCGCCTTTCGATTGGAATTGCTCAACGACGGCGACCTTCCGCTCGGCGGTCCCGGACGCTCTGTCAATGGCACCTGTGCGCTGACGGAATTTCAAGTGGAGGCAGCGCCTGCGGGCGCTCCCGATGCAGCGAAAGCTGTGCGGATTTCCGGAGCAACTGCCGACGTTAACCCGCCCGAAACTCCGCTCGACCCGATCTTCGACGATCGGAAAGGAGCACGTCGAGTGACCGGGCCGATCGAATACGCAATTGACGGCGACGACACAACGGCGTGGGGAATCGACGTAGGCCCTGGACGGCGCAACCAACCACGAAAGGCCGTATTTACCGCGGCCGCGCCGATCTCCAATGAAGGCGGCACGGTTCTCACGTTCCTCTTGAAGCAGAACCACGGCGGTTGGAATAGCGACGACAATCAAAACAACAATCTCGGGCGATTCAGAATTTCGATCACAAGCGCGCCCGGCGCAGTTGCCGATCCGCTTCCGAAGGCCGTCCGCGAAATGCTGGACAAGCCGCGCGAGAAGCGCACCACCGCCGAACAGCAGGCCATCTTCGGCTACTGGCGAACCACGGTTCCTGAATGGAAGGATGCCAACGAGCGCATCGAGGCGCTATGGTCGCACCATCCTGAGCCCGCATCGCAACTCGTGTTGGCCGAACGCGAGAAACCGCGCGCGACACATATCTTGACGCGGGGCGATTTTTTGAAGCCTGCCGCCGTAGTCAACCCGGGCGTGCCGGCCTTCCTGAATCCATTGCCCGCGGACGAACCGCCGACACGGCTCGCGTTCGCGCACTGGCTGGTCGATCGCCGCGCTCCGACAACGGCGCGTTCGTTCGTGAATCGGATGTGGCAGACGTATTTCGGTATTGGGATCGTCGCAACCAGTGAGAATCTCGGAACGCAATGCGAACCGCCCTCGCATCCCGAACTGCTCGATTGGCTCGCGGTCGAATTCATGGACCACGGATGGGATATCAAAGCGATGCAGAGGCTCATTCTCACCTCCGCGACGTACCGGCAATCCTCGAACGTCACTCCGCAGTTGCTCGAACGGGATCCGTACAACCGGCTGCTCGCGCGCGGGCCGCGGTTCCGGGTGGATGCCGAGATCGTGCGGGACATTGCGCTGGAGGCGAGCGGTTTGCTCGATCCCACGATTGGCGGGCCGAGCGTCTACCCGCCCGCGCCGGCGTTTCTGTTCGAGCCGCCCGCGAGTTACGGCCCGAAGATCTGGAAGGAAGAAACCGGCCACGCTCGGTACCGCCGCGCCTTATACACGTTCCGTTATCGCTCGGTTCCCTACCCCATGCTCCAGACCTTCGATGCGCCCAACGGCGACACTTCGTGCGTGCGCCGCGCACGGTCGAATACGCCGCTGCAGGCGCTGACCACGCTGAACGAGCCGCTGTTCCTGGAGTCCGCCCGCGCACTCGCGTTACTCACCGTCCGCCAAGGCGGCGCGTCCGATTCCGACCGTCTGACGTTTGCCTTCCGGCGCTGCCTGTCGCGCCGTCCGACGCAGGGCGAATCGTCCGAATTGCTGTCGTTTCTCGAGAAGGAGCGCCAACGTCTCCCCGACTTTGCAGTGTGGACGGCAGTTTCGCGTATTCTCCTGAATCTCGACGAGACGATCACGAAAGAGTAAAGACAATGCAGATCAAGCGACGATGGTTTTTGGAACAATGCGGGGTCGGGTTGGGCGCGATCGCGCTCGCCGATTTGCTGCGCGCGTCTTCGGATCCACTCGCCCCAAAACAACCCCAATTCCCCCCAAAAGCCAAGAACGTGATCTTCCTGTTCATGGCGGGCGGCCCGAGTCATCTGGAACTGTTCGACTACAAACCACAGCTCGCGAAGTTCGACGGCACGCTGCCCCCCGCCGATTTGTTGAAAGGCTATCGCGCGGCATTCATCAATCCCAACTCGAAACTGCTCGGGCCGCGGTTCAAGTTCGCGAACTTCGGTAAGTGCGGCGCGGAATTGTCGGAGTTGTTGCCGCACACCGCGAAAATCGTCGACGATATCGCGATCGTGAAATCGATGGTCACGGATGCGTTCAACCACGCACCCGGACAATTGTTGATGAACACGGGCTCTATGATCTTCGGGCGGCCGAGTATGGGTGCGTGGGTAGTGTATGGGCTCGGGAGTGAATCCCGCGACCTGCCGGCCTTCGTCGTCTTCAGTTCGGGAACCAAGGGGCCGAGCGGCGGCGATTCCTGCTGGGGCAGCGGCTTCCTGCCCACCGTCTACCAGGGTGTTCAATTCCGTTCGAGCGGCGATCCGGTGCTGTACCTCTCGAACCCTAAAGGCGTCGACCAACAGTTGCAGCGCGACACGCTCGATTCCATCCGCCGGTTGAATCAGATGCGGCTCGACACCACCGGCGACCCCGAAATCGGCACTCGCATCAACTCCTTCGAGATGGCGTTTCGAATGCAGTCCAGCGCACCGGAACTGATGGATCTCTCCAAGGAATCGAAAGAGACGCTCGCCATGTACGGCGCCGAGCCAGGTAAGCCCTCATTTGCGAACAATTGCGTGCTGGCGCGGCGCTTGGTCGAGCGCGGCGTGCGGTTCGTGCAGTTGTACCACGAGGCGTGGGATCAGCACGACAAACTGGTCAAGGACATCACCAAGAACTGCCACGCCACCGATCAAGCCTGCGCCGCTCTCATCCAGGACCTCAAGCAGCGTGGAATGCTCGACAGCACGCTGGTGGTATGGGGAGGCGAATTCGGGCGCACGCCGATGGTGCAGGGCGGCAGCGACGGCCGCGACCATCACCCGAATGCTTTCACTATGTGGCTCGCGGGCGGCGGAGTGAAGCCGGGCGTCACCCTTGGTGCGAGTGACGACCTCGGCTTCAATGTCGTTAAGGATCAGGTGCACGTGCATGATCTACATGCGACCATGCTGCATCTGCTCGGCTTCGATCACAAGAAACTCACCTACAAGTTCCAGGGCCGCGATTTCCGGCTGACGGACGTTCACGGCAACGTCGTTCAATCGCTGCTGGCTTAGGATCACCGGAACAGCAGAATCGTCGAGGTCTGGTTCATGTGCCCCAGGTACGCCTCGCCGTACGTGCTGAAACCCGCCGTCGGGATGCCGTCGAAAATCGCGCTGTACTCATCGCAGCGCTTCTCTTTCCGAAGTTGCAGCGTGTGCAGGATGCACTGGAAATCGATCAGTCCGCAGATGTCGCCGGGAGCCGCCCTGCGTGCTTCGATGGCGTCACGAGTGTCCTTCACGATATCCGCTGTTTCCAGGATTTCGAATTCCATGCCCTGCTTGATCTGGCAATAGAACACGACGTTGTTGCCGTCCGCCCTCTGAGGACTGCGAACGTAGGGTTCACCGTCGATCATCAGTCCCAGCGGATGAGTAAAGAACCGCGCCGGCGCGTCGTCCTGAGAGCCCCCTAGCGCTTCGGCATAAGCCTGCAGTGCCGGCTTGTTATCGAACTCCACCACCGTACGGCGCGCTTCATCCACCGCCGTGGCAACCAGCGACTTTCCGATGTGACGGAAACTCTGCGTCTTGACGATCTCGAATCGCCTCTGCAATTGAAGCAGGATCAGGAGAGCACTGTCGCGGTAGGCCTTTCCACCCGAGTATACGTACGTGCCCTGGAATTTCAGATCGTCACCCGCCGAGCCGCCTACGAAGAATACGTCGGTGGTGTCGCCGATCTTCTCCATCAGCCACTCCTCGGCCCCACTCATTCCGTCCGCCATGACGAGGCCGACGTGTTTCTCCATGTCCCAGTTCGCGCGCTTCAGTCCCGGCCCCTGCTCCAGTTGAGAGAAGGCCCCGGCCACACCAGGTCTCGCGCTCAGGTCCTCTAGAACCGTCACGCACGCTGCAGAGACAAGGTCGCCGTCCAGTGCCATGCCGCAATGGACCCCGCCAGCATCTTGCCCTCGCCGATTTCCCCGGGTGTCGAACAACCCACGACGGTTGAGCCCGGAAAAGAGCCTTGCATCTCTCGAGCTACCAAGTCCGGGTTGTAGACCGGAGACGCGAAGTAGAGTACGACGCGAGGATGGGTTTGCTCCAGTTTCCGTTGTATTTCCGCAACGGCATCGGCCAGCGGTTTTGTGGAATATGCAGTATGAATGCTCATCGTATTTCCTCCGGACGCGGATCAGACGCTAACGCCAAGATCGGATGCGATGCCCCGCAACTGGGCTATGACTGCGTCGTCATCCGGAGATGCAGTGGTGTACTTATCCGGATTGATTCCTTTCAGGATTAGCTTGGTCCTCGTAGTAAGTAGTACGGTGTTATTGCCCTTCGCGCGCTGGTCCAGAATCGAATCGATCATTTTCTTCATCTGACCAGGCACAGGAGCCTCGCTTCTCAGGATCTTAGTGGTGACACACTTCGCTTATCGGCCAGTTTGAAATGAGCTGAATCGAGGCCGGGCGGAAATCCGTGATCAACTATTCATGAGGCGGGCTAGCGATTCGCGGTACGGGGCTTCCGCCACGCCGCGCTCGGTAATGATCGCCGTCACATACTTCGCAGGTGTTACATCGAAAGCGGGATTCTCAACACCGATGTTCTCCGGCGCTATGGGAACGCCAAATACCTCAGTAACTTCGGACGCGGCTCTCTGCTCGATTGGAATCTGATCGCCCGAATCGAGCCTCAGATCAAGCGTCGAGATCGGCGCCGCGACGTAAAAGGGTACGCCGTTCTCTTTCGCCAGTACCGCTACCGAGTAGGTACCGATCTTATTCGCCACGTCTCCGTTTGCAGCGATCCGGTCCGCGCCGACCACCACACAGCCGATCCGGCCCGATCGAAGGAAATGACCCGCCATGTTGTCGGTGATTAACTTCGTCGGGATGTTGTCCTGTTGCAGTTCCCACGCAGTGAGGCGGGCGCCCTGCAGAAACGGGCGCGTCTCATCCGCAAACACGTCGATGTTCTTGCCCGCACTCACGGCCGCGCGGATCACTCCCAGCGCCGTGCCATAGCCCGCCGTGGCGAGCGCCCCTGCGTTGCAGTGCGTCAGCACGGATTTTCCGTCCGGTACCAGCGCCGCCCCATTGCTTCCAATCTGGCGGCAGATGGCGATGTCCTCCAACCGGATCTGCCGTGCCTCCGCCACAACCCTCTCGATGACCGCGTCGCGCGACATGCCGTTCAGTGACGCGTATAACTTCTTCATGCGATCGATCGCCCAGAACAGGTTCACCGCCGTGGGTCGCGTCCGCGCAAGCGTGTCGCACACCGTCTCGAAATCCGCGCCTTCAATGACTCCCAGCGCCACTCCCATTGCGGCCGCGACTCCGATCGCCGGAGCGCCCCGAATCACCATCGTTTTGATGGCATCGGCCACCTCCGCATAACTCCGGCACGTCACGTAGGTTTCTTCGCGCGGAAGCCGCCGTTGATCGATCATCACGACGCTGTTGTCGGTCCACTGAATCGTTTCCACCATAAGAAGTTCCGTTAGAAGGCTTTCCCGCTGGCAACAAATGCAATGAAAAAGGTCAGGTTATAAGTGGCGTGCATCGCGGCGCTGGCGAGGGTCGAACCGGTGTAGTAGCGCACAAGTCCGAACAACACGCCGGCAAACCCGATCAGCACCACATACTGCCACGTCCAGGCATACTCGGGTCCATGCAGTACCGCGAACGGAAGTGCCGCCAGGAAAATGCCGGGTGCGACGCCGAGCGAACGCACTGCCAGCGGCATCAAAAATCCTCGAAAGGCCAACTCTTCCGTCACTGGCCCAAGAATCACGCTGAAGATCCCGAAGAACAAAAGTCCCACCGGCCCCTGAATCAGTTTCAGCAACGGCATCTCTTTTTGAGGCGTGTGCAACAACAGCCCGAGCCCGCCGATCGTGAACGCCAGCAGGGGACCCGCGATGATACTCGCGGCGAACCCCCGCGCGGGCAATTGCCAACCGAGCGATTCCCAGAATGGGCGCCGGTAGCGCGTCTTGAGCAGCACGTACAGGCAACTGAACCAGAACGCGTAAAAGAACAACATGCTGGTCCAGACGCGCAGGGATTTGAGCAGCGGAGAAGTCAGCCCGAGTAACTGGGCGAGCGCTGCCCCCGCCAGCAGAGACGGAATCGCCAGACCCGCAAACAACGCGAGATCCATCCAACTCCAGAAGGGATGCTCGTCGCGAGGCTCGGCAATGTTCATGCGCCACGCTCGATGAGTGCGGCAGCAAGCAGCGGAATCATGATCTCGTGGTGACCGGTGATGGCGAACCCGCTCCCGCCCGCGGCGGCGTGCGGCCGCTTCACGACATTCTGTGTCGGCCGGTAGTGCTGGAGGAAATCGAAGTTCGCGGTCGTGAAGTTCGCCAGCGGATGACCAAGATTCCGCACCGCCGAGACTGCCTTCAGGAACACTTCCGGCATTACGACCGCCGAACCGGCATTCAGAAACACTCCGCCGCCGTCGAGATCCGTCACCAACCGGCAGAACAGGCGGAAATCGTGGTGCGTCCCAGCACCCAGCGCGGCCCCATCCGCTCCTGGGTGCGTGTGTGGTGTATCGGTACCGATCGCTACGTGCACAGTCACCGGCACCGCGTCCGCGTATGCCTGGTGCAACAGGCTGTATGTCGCGTACTCGGGCCGTGCGATGTTCTGAAGATCGCGCCCAAGCGCCTCGCCGATGCCGATGCCGTCGCGCGCGGCAGCGCAAATCGTCCGGTTCATCTCGCGTCCCGTCTCCTCCGCGGACCCGAATCGTCCATCGGGCAGCACGGCCTCCACGTCCTCGCTCGTATGACCGGCGATGGCGATTTCGAAATCGTGAATCGCCCCCGAGCCATTCATCGCGAACGCGGTGATGAACCCACGCCGTGCCAGGTCGATCAGCACGGGCGCAAGCCCGCACTTAATGACGTGACCGCCCATGGCGCAGATCACGGCGCGCTTGCTTTCGCGGGCTACGGCAATGGCTTCGACGACGGCCCGAAACGAATCTCCAGCCAGGATGCGCGGCAGACCCGCCACGAACGAACCCACACCTGCGCCGCGCTCGTACACACGCGCGAAGTCCGAAACGCGAACCTTCCCTCCGCGCTCTGCGATCGGTACGGTCTTCAAGTTGTCGAACGACAGAGGGTCCAACGAGTACCGGCTCACGCCACCTTCCCCGTTCGAAGCACCCGTTCCAATGCACGCGCAGTGTGGCTCTTCCGGTTGCGAATCACCTGCTCGGGAGTGCCGCACACCACGACGTACCCGCCCTTCTCACCGCCCTCCGGTCCAAGATCGATGATCCAATCCGCCGACTTGATCACGTCGAGTTGATGCTCGATCACCACTACGGTGTTGCCTAAATCCACCAGCCGCTGCAGCACGTCCAGCAGTCTGCGAACATCCTCGAAGTGCAGTCCGGTTGTTGGTTCGTCGAGGATGTAGAAAGTGCGGCCGGTCTGGCGGCGGCTCAACTCCTTCGCAAGTTTGATCCGCTGCGCCTCACCTCCCGACAACGTCGTCGACGATTGGCCAAGGTGGATGTAGTCCAACCCGACATCGTGCAGCGTCTGGAGTTTCGCCTGAATCTGCGGAATGTTGACCAGCACGTCCAGCGCCTCTTCAACCGTGGTCTCCAGCAGGTCCGCGATCGAGTAGCCCTTGTATTTCACCTGCAGCGTTTCGTGGTTATAACGGCGCCCCCGGCAGACGTCGCATGTGACATACACGTCGGGCAGGAAATTCATCTCGATGCGCTTCAACCCGTCGCCCTGGCACGCTTCGCAGCGCCCGCCCTTCACGTTGAAGCTGAATCGCCCGGGCTTATAGCCGCGCTCGCGCGATTCCGGCAGCATCGCGTACAGATCGCGAATCGGGCTGAATAGCCCCGTGTAGGTGGCCGGATTGGATCGCGGGGTGCGCCCGATCGGCGACTGATCGATTTCGATGATCTTGTCAATCAGTTCGATGCCGTCGATCCCGTCGTGGGCACCCGGCTCATCGTGGGCCTTGTAGATGGCCTTCGCCAACGATTTGTACAGAATGTCGTTGATCAGCGTCGATTTGCCGCTCCCCGATACCCCGGTTACGACAATGAACTGGCCGAGCAGGAACTCGACATCGATATTCTTCAGGTTGTGTTCGCGCGCCCCGCGCACCACGATACGATTCCCGTTCCCGGAGCGGCGCATATCGGGCGCGCTGATCTCTTTAATCCCCGCCAGGTACTGCCCGGTCAGCGAATTCGGATTGTGAGTGATGGCCAGGGGAGTGCCTTGCGCAACCAGTTGGCCGCCGAGCCGTCCCGCACCGGGCCCGAGGTCGATCACGTAGTCCGCCCGCTCGATCGTCTCGGCATCGTGCTCCACCACCAGCACTGTATTTCCGAGATCGCGAAGGTGCGCCAGCGTGTCGAGCAAACGCTGGTTGTCGCGCGGGTGCAAACCGATCGATGGTTCGTCAAGCACGTAAAGCACACCGCGGAGTTTTGAGCCGATCTGCGTTGCCAGCCGGATCCGTTGTGCCTCGCCACCCGACAACGTCGCCGCCGAACGCTCCAGACTCAAGTAGTCGAGGCCCACCGCCGCCAAGAATTCCAGCCGGTTCTTGATCTCCTCCACAACGCGCACCGCGATCTGAAATTCGCGGTCCGTCAACTCCCAAGCGCTGACGAGCGGTAGCAACGACGCCACCGGGCGCGAGGTGAATTCCGATATCGTCACGCCTTTCACCCGCACCGCGAGGCTGCTCGCCTTCAAACGTTTCCCGTGGCAAGCAGGACAGATACTCGGCGACATGTACTGCATCAACCACTCCCGGTATCCCTCGCCGTAAGTTTCGAACGCCTCTTGGAGCGTGGCGAGAATGCCGGCGAACGTGCCACTTCCCTCGAGCAGAATCTTTTGCGCGCGCGCAGTCAGGGATTCGAATGGTTTCGAAAGGTCGATGCGCAGCTTCGATGCTCCTTCGGTGAGGATCGAGTTCATGTAACTCGAACTCGCGCCCGGCCCGAGCCCACCGTCGAGCAACGGTTTCGACCGGTCGACGATCACCTTGCCTTCATCGAAGCTCCATTTGCTGCCCAGGCCATTGCATCCCTCGCAAGCGCCAAACGGGCTGTTGAACGAGAACGATCGCGGTTCTAGCTGCGGCACGCTGGACCCGCAATTAGGGCACGCCAGTTTCTGGGAATAGAGCCTTTCGGGACCGTTGATGACCGACACCACCACCAGCCCGTCGGCCAGTTTCATCGCGGTCTCGATCGATTTTTCGAGCCGGGGTCCAATGGCCGGCTTGATCACCAGCCGGTCGATGACAACCTCAATCGTGTGATTCTTGCGCCGGTCGAGCTTCATTTCTTCATCGAGCGAACGCAACTCGCCATCAATCCGTGCGCGGACGAATCCCTGCCGGGCGTACTTTTCGAGTTCCTTTTTGTACTCGCCTTTACGACCCCGAACCACCGGCGCCAGGATCATCACTCGCTCGTCCTGAGCCAGGCTCAACACCTGCTGGAGGATCTGCTGCGTGGTCTGCCGCGAGATCTCGATGTGGCAGTTGGGACAGTACGGCACGCCGATGGACGAGTAGAGTACGCGCAGGTAATCGTAAATCTCGGTGATCGTCCCGACCGTCGATCGAGGGCTACGGCTGGTCGTCTTTTGCTCGATCGAGATCGCAGGACTCAGTCCGTCGATTGAATCGACCTCCGGCCGCTCCATCTGGTCCAGGAATTGACGCGCATAGGGGGAAAGCGTCTCGACGTACCGGCGTTGCCCCTCGGCGTAGATCGTGTCGAAAGCGAGCGAACTCTTGCCCGATCCGCTCAAACCGGTGATGACGGTCAACGTATTGCGCGGAATCTCGACGTCGATGTTCTTCAGGTTGTGCTGGCGAGCGCCATGCACCGTGATGCGGTCAAGCATAAGCCGGGTTAAAGGACCGGGAGGTGTACTTTCATTCTCCCATGAAGGAATCGCATGGTGTTGCGCTGCCGTAGCCGCACCCGCCATCGGTACCAGAACCTTCGATCAGCGGATTTGGACTCTTCGGGGGATGTTCGCGTTCTACTCCCACAGGTAAGCTTCAGGCGTATGCCTGGCGACGGTCACCCTTTCCTAATGACGGCAAGTGCTACACGGTCCGTAGAGACGAGGAGATGTTTCGAGGTACGCTCTCGTGCGATTGCGTTAAGAGTCGCCTCGTCCACGACCACTGCGAACCCGACTTCCCTGCCCTCGCGTGCGGAACGCAGATCCAGGTGAACGATTTTCGCGAGGAAATGCCGAAGCACTAAGCGCGGCGCACCGCAGAACACCGTCACGGTGACATTGTTCTAAGGACCCCAGCCTTCGCGTCGATGGTCAAGGGCAACTTTGAGGGACCAAGATGCGATTCGCCATTTTGCCTGCTTTGACGGCCACCGTGGCAGCGTTGGTGAGCGGCTCAGGCGGACGTCCTTTTGGAGTACACGAAAAGGCTTACTACACCGATCCGAGCCTGGTGAATTTCGTGCGCCCGGGCCTGAGCATCCGTATTACGGGCGCGAATGTCGCCGCGGATGGAACCATCACTGCGAATTTCACGGTCGCGGATCCGCGCGGACTTCCACTTGACGTCCAAGGCGTCACCACTCCCGGAACGGTGACGACGAGTTTCATAGCCGCCTACATCCCAAAGGGCGGTCACGATTGGATCGCATTGACCACCCGCGTGCAGAAGAGTCCCATAACCGGCAACAGCGCCAATCAGCCGGCGGCGGACAGCGGAGGAACGGTGGCCGCGAACGGGACCGCCTATGCCTACACTTTTAAGACGAGGGCTCCGTCAGGATTCGACACGTCGCAGACGGTCCGCATCGGAGTTTGGGCGTCGCGGAATCTGACTGAATTCGATCTTGGCACTAACTCGGCGGACGACGTCTTCACGTTTGTGCCGAACGGCTCCGCGGTCGCCGACACGCACGACGTGGTGGCCACAATGAGTTGCAATCGTTGCCACGACCCGCTTTCGGCGCATGGAGGATCGCGCCGCCTTGTGCCGCTTTGCGTGACGTGTCATAACCCGGGGGGCAACGGGGTGGACACGGTGGATCCGGACACCGGCAACAGCATCGATTTCAAGGTGATGATCCACAAGATTCACGCCGGCTCCAGTTTGCCGAGCGTGCAGGCGGGGACGCCGTACCAGATTATCGGTTTTCAGCAAAGCGTCAGCGATTTTTCGACTGTCGTGTTTCCGGCCGACATCCGGAACTGCCAGATGTGCCATGAGAGCGGGGCCTATCCACGCAAGCAGTCCGTTGGCACCGCCGGAGCGCAGGCCGGTCTTCCGCCTGCACCACTGCACGTTGACGCGAACGGCAACGTCATCGGCGGTTCCGATAATAACGACACAACCGCGGCACCGGTGTTTCCGGGCACCGGTGATCCAACAGCGGGACTGGGCGGCGCGACCGCGATCCCGGTGAGTCCGGCCAGCGATCCCGGGCAGAGCAACGAGCCCGCGCCGGTGAACGCGAACTGGTGGATCTCGATGCCGAGTTCGGCCGCTTGCGGCGCCTGCCACGACAACGTGAATTTCCATACTGGAGAAAACCACGCGAACGGACTGCCCGTCACGGACAGTGAATGCGCACACTGCCACGTGCCGACCGGTGAGTTACCCTTCGACGCTTCCATACTCGGCGCGCACACGATTCCGCAATGGACGCCGGGAGTAATGCCTGGGGTGAATTTCAAATTGCTGAGCGCGAGCGGCGCAGCGGGCGGAACCCCGACAGTGACCTTCAGCGTCACGGACAATTCCGGCAATCCGATCGATGCCGGCAAAATGGACCTGCTAAACCTGGTACTCGCGGGGCCGGCGTCCGATTACGCGAGCGTTGTGAGCGAGAGCGCAAAGACAGCCACGCCGGCCGGGACGCCCGGAACGTACTCGTACACGTTCAAATACACGATCCCCGCAAACGCGAGTGGTACCTACACAGTGGGAATCGAAGGCTATCGCAACTACACTGTGCTGGCCGGGACGGTAGTGGCCCAGACGGTTCGAGACGTGGGCTTCAACCAGCTACTGCCGTTTTCCGTCGACGGGTCCCCGGTTGCCCCGCATCCGGTCGAGGCAGTACAGCAGGATTGCAACGCGTGCCACTACCGCCTTTCGGCGCATGGGACCATCCGCCAAAACGTTCAGTACTGCCTGTTGTGCCACAACCCCAATGCGACCGACACGGCGCAGCGGCCTGCGGGTCAGAATCCACCGCAGTCCATCGACTTTCCCGTGCTGATACACAGGCTGCACACCGGCGAGTCGGCGGAAGCGGGCGGGCAGATGACACCGTTCGTCGTGTACGGATTTGGCGGTAGCGCCAACGACTTCAGCGACGTGCGATATCCGGGCGACCTGCGCGACTGCGGCAAGTGCCACGTGAACAGTTCGGATTTCCCGCCCGTACCGGATAACCGTCTCGCGGTGAAGAATCCACGCGATTTCATGAATCCGACGCCCCCGGTGACCGCCGCCTGCACAGCGTGCCACGTATCGAAAGATGCGTCCGCGCACGCGGCGATCATGACCAGTTCGACGCTGGGAGAGTCCTGCGCTGTGTGTCATGGGCAGGGTGCGGATTTCGGAGTGGATAAAGTACACGCGCGCGTATTTTGATGTGACGGCTAGATCGGCGCCTTCACCAAACCCGGAATTTTGAACATTGCGAACTGCGATGCTGACCCCATCGCGGTCCGGAAGAACCAACCGATCAGCGGAAAACAATTCCCTTCCTTATCCAGCCACCGGGGAGAGGAGGCGTCAGAAGTGCGAACAGAAACGACATCACAACTCCCGCGACCAGGTTACACGCGAGCCCAGCCTGGCATTTACTGATTTCCGCTCGACGGCGAGGTACACCGAGCAAACCTGTCGTGCCAGCGGATTTACATTCCACAGGCCGTCCAGTACTGCAGAGGGAAGCCCAGATGCCAATCCGACCAACACAACGCGGTAAGAGGACATGTATAAGAGGACATATAGATATTCCTTTCGGAGGTTAGACTCTTATTCAGTCTACGTCTCGTGCGCGATGGGATCGATGATAGGAATCTCTGAGCTAAGTAACCCTGCTTCGAGTAACAACTTGACACTTCATCCGCTCCGGTGGAGAAGTTCTGGCATATCGCGTGCAAGTCCGAATTCGTTTGGCGGAGGATATGAAAAAACAGGTCAAAACTCTACTTATCGCGGGCTTCCTATTGGTGACTGGGAGTTTCGGCGCGGCTTGGGCGCAGCAGGATGAACACGGTCACGAGGGGCGTGACGAACATCAACACCGGCAGGAACATGCGCAACCTCCGGCACCACCGTCTCATTCTCGAACGCCAACACCGCGCGCCGAAGGCGAGCGCGGCCGGCCAACCGTCGAGCAGCACCCGCGTCCGGCCGAACGCGCACAGGAACGATCGCGGACCCCCGAAAATCGCCCGCAGCACCAAGCGCAACGTCAGCGCGAAGAGATCCGTTCGGCGCCGCCACGCGAACGCAGCCGCCAGGATGCGAGGAACTGGCAACAACAACGTGGGTGGATGAAGGGCGGAAGCTGGAGCGGACACGACAGTTGGGAAAGAAGTCGTGCGCAACATTGGAATAACGAATATCGGGATTGGGCACAGCGCGGCGGGTACGGCGGTTATTACATCCCGCAGAACACGTACCAGGTACGATTCGGGCGGCAACATATGTTCCGGTTATACGCCCGTCCGGCGATGTACATGGGTTATCCCCGGTTCACCTACGGCGGTTACACGTTTCTGATTCTGGACCCATGGCCGGAGTATTGGCCGAACGACTGGTACGATCGCGACGAGGTGTACATCGACTACGAAGGCGACGGCTACTACCTCCGCGACGTGAGGAACCCGGATATCCGTTTGGCCGTCACCATACTGCTCTAGTCGGCGCGTGATCTTTACTCCGGCGGCCTCTTGACCGGGCCGCATGGAGGGCAACAGCCGAGCGAACAGGTTGAAACATATCTGTTTGTCCGATATGCTGCGAGTGGCGGTTGTCATCCTCAGGAGGTCGGTTATGTTCAGAGGTTCGCGCCGGAATATCTTTCAATTGGCGGGCGTCGCCGCTGGCGCCATTCTTTCCAGCCGGCGGGGTAACGCGCAAACCCCGTCCAACCAGATGGATCTCAAGAAGTATCAGCCCAATCTTCAGGGCGAGGCGGCCAAGCAACCCCGGCGCGTCGTGTACCACCCCGACCCGTTCCCGGTCCTGGAGCGGCAATCCACCGTCGGGCTGAGCCATGGCGAAGACCGGCGAAAGAACGTCTACGACGCGCTGATGGCCATCGATGATGAGATCAAACCGAAGCTGAAAGACAAGAAGTACGTACTCATCAAGCCGAACAACGTCGGAACGGTGGGTCAACTCGGGATGACGCACGTCGATGCGATCCGCGGAATCCTGGACTACGTCTCGACGCGCTTCAAGGGTCCCGTCGTGATCGGCGAATCGTCGGCCGGCAACACCATGCAGGGCTTCGAGAACTTCAAGTACACGCAACTCGTCGGCGAGTACAAGAAACAGAAGATCCAACTGGTGGACTTCAACGAGGAGGCGAAGTTCGTCGTCGTCCCGCTCATCGACTTCGACCTGCACGTGGTGCCGGCGCGGTTGGCCCAACGCTGCTTCGACCCCGATGCGTTCATCATCTGCTCGGCTGTGATGAAGGTTCACAATATCGCCGTCGTGAGCCTGGCCGTGAAGAACATGGTGCTGGGCGCGCCGCTCCATCAGGCTCCCAAGGAGACGACGCGCTGGAGCGATAAGCGCCGCTACCATGCCGGCATTCGCCAGAGCCTCTACAACATTTACCTGACTGCGGCGAAAATGGCGCCGTTCTGGGGTGCGGCCGTAATCGACGGCTTCGAAGGCGTGGAAGGCGGCTTCGGCATCGGCGGCACGCCGGTGAATTCGCGCGTGGCCATCGCGTCCACCGACTTCATTTCCACCGATCGGGTAGGCGCCGAAGTCATGGGCGTCGATCCGAACTGGCTCGGTTGGATGAAGTACTGCGGCGAGACCGGAGTCGGCCAGTGGGACCTGGCGAGGATCGATATCCGCGGCGCCAAACTGGCGGACGTTCAAAAGAAGTACCGACTGCATCCGGACATCGAACTCCAGTTGCGATGGATGGGCCCGATGGAAGAACTTCCGCCGAACCTCGGCTGGGTGCGTCCGGTCACCGACTATCTCAACGTGTAGTCGATCGTTTTGCAGCGGACTATCGGAACCGGTAGTCCGCCGCGGATACCGTCCGCGTCCGCCGCACGTAACCGAGCACCGAACCGGGCCAGATGGTGGGATTCTCGCCCGTCTCCCGGTCCTGATACCAACTGCGGCAGCCGCCGGTCTGCCATACCGTCTTCTCGAGCCGGCTCTTCATCTCGCGGGCGAACTGCTGCTGGCTCGCCTCCTGCACTTCCATCACGGCGGCGCGGCGTCTATGCATCAGTTCGAGGCACTTCATGATGTAGCGGATCTGCGCCTCGATCATCAGCACTACCGAGTTGTGGCCCAACCCGGTATTCGGTCCGAGCAACAGGAACAAGTTTGGAAAGCCGCTGACCGTCATCCCGAGCATCGCGCTCATGCGGCCTTGCCAGGTCTCGTGTATTTCGACGCCTCCGCGGCCCACAATGCGCGTGCCGCGAAATGGTTCCGTTACGTGAAAGCCCGTTCCATAAATGATGACGTCGGCCGGCCACTCACGCCCGCTAGATGTGACGATGCTGTTCGGACATACTTCACTGATGGAATCGGTGACCAGTTCGACGTTCGGCCGAGTGAGGGCCGGGTAGAAGTCGCTCGACACCAGCACGCGCTTGCAGCCCAATTCGTAGGATGGAGTCAACGCGGCCCGCATCTGCGGATCGGAGATCCGCTTGGCGAGATGCCGCAGCGCCATTTGCCTTCCGATCCGTTGCGCGCGTTTATTGCCGAGGAATCCCATAACCCTCACTTCGTGAAACCAGAAGAGGTACTCGCGGAACACTCTCATCGCGAATGGAAAGCGCCGGAACCGCCGCTTCCACTCGGGGCTGATCGGAAAATCCAATCTCGGCAGGATCCACGCGGGCGTCCTTTGAAAAAGGTACAGGCGCTCGGTGATCGGCGCGATCTCGGGGACAATCTGGATGGCGCTGGCGCCGGTTCCAATCACCGCCACGCGCTTCCCACTCAGGTCCACATCGCTGCGCCACTCGGCCGAATGAAACGCTGGACCCGAAAAGCGTTCCATTCCCCGCAACTCCGGATGCCGGGGCACATGCAGTGGACCCATTCCCGAGATCAGTATCCGCGCGCGCACGACAGTTCCATCGCTCAGACGAGCGTGCCATTGGTTCCCGGTGTCGTTCCAAACCGCTTCCTCAAGGGGAGCGTTGAACTGGATGTGCGGAAGCACTCCATATCGTTCGGCGCACGATGCCAGGTACTGCTGGATCTCGGACTGTCCGGCATACATGCGGCTCCAATCCGGATTCAGCTCAAACGAAAACGAATAGAGATGCGAAGGGATGTCGCAGGCGCAGCCGGGATAGCGGTTCTCCCACCACGTGCCTCCGATCCCGCTGCTCTTTTCGATGATCCGGAAGGAATGCATTCCGGCTTTCAGTAACCGGATCGCCATTCCGAGCCCGGAAAAGCCTGTTCCGACAATCAGGACATCGACGGCGTCATCGGGCATTCTCCGCCATCTTCGCACTCTCAACCGCTTTGTGCAGGAACACGGCGGCTTCGTGCGTCGATTGAGCGGCTTCCGGCAACAAATGCTGCCCGAGCTGCCATACGTGCGGAACCACCGGCCAGATCTTCAGATCGACACGGACTCCGGCCTCGCGCGCACGCTCCGCCAGGCGGGTCGAATCGTCGCGCAGCACTTCATCCTCCGCGACGTGGACGATCAAGGGCGGAAGCCCGGACAGATCTCCATAGAGAGGTGAAGCGAACGGGTTTCTGGGATCGGAATCCCCGAGGTACAATTTCGCGCTCGGACCGATGGCCGCGCCATCGAACAGGGCACAACGCCCGTCATTGTCGATCAGCGACTGTCCGGTGGCCGCGAGGTCCGTCCAGGGCGAGAACAGCGCGGCTGCGGCCGGCAATCGCGTTCCTTCGGCTCGCATTCGGAACATCATCGCCAGTGCGAGTCCACCGCCCGCCGAATCGCCGGCGACGACGAGTGTCTGATGATACGGATCCTGCGCCAGCAGACCGTGATATGCGGCACACGCATCGTCGAGCGCCGCCGGGAACACATTCTCCGGCGCAAGGCGGTAGGCAGCGGCAAAGACCCGGAAGCCTTCGTGCGCGAACGCAGCAGTAATGGGACGATGCGTCTGCGGCGAGCAGGCGAAGTAGCCGCCACCGTGCAGATACAACATGCGGCAGCGGGAATGATTGCTCTCCGCCCATTCGCCCGGAATCCCTCCGACCTCTCCGGGCATGAAATGGGCGCCTAATGGAACGCGCAACGCGGGTGGTTGGAAGAGCTTGCGAACCTTCGCGATGTCCGGCTCGCCGCGCAAGCTGGACTTGAAGTACTGCTTGAGGAAAAGCACCGCGATGTGTGATTGCAAACTCGGCATTCGATATTCAACCGAGCAATTCCTGGGCTCGCATCAACCGGCGTTGAACCTCAACGCCGTTGGGGCAGTCGATTGCACAAACACTGCAATCGCCGCACCGGACTCGTCGCGCACTGGCGGGCAGTTCGAGGAAGCGCTCGCGCGCCAGCGCAAATTGGCCATAACCGTCAGCATAGCTGAGGATACGCAACACGTCGGGAATCGGCAACCCCCGGGGGCACGCGCCGGTACACCCGCCGCAACTGCGGCAGTACATCGGACGGATCCAGGCCAGTTGTGCCGCCAACAGCTTTTCGTCCTTGGTCGAGTAGGGTTCGGCTAACGCGCGCAGGTTCTCTTCGAGTTGATCGAAGTCGGTCATGCAAACGATGGCGGTGTCGACTGAACGATTCTTGAGCACCCACTTGATCGCCGCGAGAAGCGCCCCCTCCTGCTTCAGTGTCGTGGTGAGCGACTCGGGGTTGACTCCGTACAAACGGTCGCCGCGTTGAATGCGGGTGAACCCTCCGGCGAGCGCCTTCATTGCGATGACGCCCATTCCGGCACTCCGCGCCGCTTGAATCGCGGTGGTCATCTCGGGCTTCATCGTGAAGTTGTAGGTCGTCAGGACAACATCGGTGCGTCCGAGTTTCGCCAGGTACGGCATCATGTGATGCATGTCGAAATGAGTGCTCACCCCCGCGAAGCGGATCTTGCCTGCCTTCTTCGCCTCGTCCTGCGCCTCGAACAAACCGTCGTTGAGATCCGCGGCGCTGTTGCGATTGTGAAGGTACCAGATATCGAGGTAGTCGGTACGTAACTCGCGGAGGCTGGTATCGAGATCCTTCAACGCCTCTTCCTTGGTCTTCGCGGGAGTCTTGCTCGATACGATCAACTGCTTCCGTTTGGCCCCGAGCGCCGCACCCACCATGCGTTCGTTGTTACCGCCCTGATACACGCGTGCGGTATCGAAATGGTTGATGCCGGCGTCCACCGCTTTCTCGATCACGGCCGGGTCGGAGGTGGTCATACAACCGAATCCGAGCGGACAAACCTGCAGTCCGGTCTTGCCGAGCGGACGCAAAGGAAGCGAAGCGGCAGGTTTCTGCATGGGCGCCAGAAAGCGACGGCGGGAAGATATTTGTCTCATGGCAGTTCAGGACAATCGTATCCTATTTAATTCGGCTCCGGCACTGGTATGCTAGGCACGTTGGCACTCAATTCAAACGAAACCCTTGATCTTTTCAAGCAGACCGGGGCGTACCTGCGCGGGCACTTCCGGCTCACCAGCGGACTGCACAGTCCGGAGTATCTGCAGTGCGCGCTCGTGCTCCAATATCCGGATCACGCGGCGCGTCTCGGCCGCGAACTGGCGGCGTTATTGAGAGAATACGGCGATGCCGATCTGGTGGCCGCGCCGGCGATCGGCGGGCTGATTATCGGGCACGAAGTTGCCCGCCACTTGGGCTGCCGGTTCATCTTTACCGAGCGCGATGCCGGTGGTGCGATGGTGTTTCGTCGCGGCTTCTCAACGCAACCGGGAGAGAACGCTATCGTGATTGAGGATGTTGTTACGACGGGCGGCAGTTCGCGGGAAGTGGTGGAGGCGTTGAAGGCGGCGGGCGCGAATGTGCTGGCAGCCGGATCGATTGTCGACCGTAGCGGAGGGCACGCGCTCCTGGGTTTTCCGCGAGTCGCGCTGGCGACACTCAAAGTGATATCGTATCCGCCCGATAGCTGCCCGCTGTGCCAGCAGGGAATGCCGGTGGTGAAACCCGGTTCGCGCCCCGGCGCATGAGACGGATCCGAATTACCCTCGCCTACGACGGCACCGATTTCTACGGATGGCAGGTGCAACCCTCGCTTGTGACGGTACAAGGGACTGTCGAAGGGGTAGTGACGGAGATCGAGGGACGGCCCGTTCATGTAGCATCCTCGGGCCGGACCGATGCCGGAGTGCATGCGCTGGCACAGGTGGCGGCGTTCGATCTCGAGAATCCGATTCCGGTCGAGAATCTGCGGAAGGCGATGAACCGCTTGCTGCCGCACTCGATTAGAATCCTCAGCGTCGAGGAGGCGCGGCCGGATTTCAATCCGCGCTACGACGCGAAGGCAAAGACGTACGAGTACCGGATCTTTCGCGGCGAGATCTGCTCGCCCTTCGATCGCCGGTACGTTCACCATAATCCATACCCGATCGATGAGGCCGCGATGATAGAGGCCGCGCCGCTGTTCGAGGGCGAGCACGACTTCACGGCCTTTGCGGCGAGTGACGAACGCGATCAACTCGGGTTGAGCAAAGTCCGGCGCGTGTTCTCGTCGCGTGTCGAACGGACCGGCGATCGATTGATCTATCGAGTGCGCGGCAGCGGCTTCCTGAAGCACATGGTGCGCAACATGGTGGGCGTTCTCTTAGAGGCCGGAAAGGGCAATCTGTCGAGCGCCGATGCGCTCCGCCGCCTCGAGCCCGGGTGCGGAATTCCCGCAGGTCCAACTGCTCCCGCGCGCGGGCTGTTCCTGATCTCGGTGGAATACGAGTAAGCGGAGGTCCATCGGCGATAATGTGAGTAATCATGTCTCGCAGGAATTTTGTTACCGCTGGAGTTATCGTATTGAGTCTGACCCCTCTCATTTCAGCTGAGCCGGGCGTGACGCCGCCTTCCGCGAAACGCGTCGAGCACCGCGAGGTGCGGCACGGCGCGACCGTCATCGACAACTATTATTGGCTTCGCGACAAGTCCAACCCGGACGTTGTTCAGTATCTCGAGGCCGAGAACGCGTACACCAACGCGTTGACGAAAGACCTGACGTCATTCGAACAAGCGCTGTACAAAGAGATGCTCGGGCGCATCAAGCAGACCGACCTGAGCGTGCCGGTGCGGCGCGGCGCTTTCCTGTATTACTCGCGGACCGAAGAAGGCAAGCAGTATCCGATCCAGGGCCGCCGCAAGGGAAACATGGAGGCACCCGAAGAGGTGCTGCTCGATCTGAATCAACTCGCCGAGGGACACACGTTTCTCGGCCTCGGCGCGTTCGTGGTCAGCGACGATTCGAACCTGCTGGCGTACACGACCGATACAACCGGGTTCCGGCAGTACCACCTGTACGTAAAGGATCTGCGAACCGGAACAACGCTGCCGGATACGGCCGAGCGGGTGACTTCGGTACAGTGGGCGTCGGATAACAAGACGCTGTTCTTCACGACCGAAGACGCGGTGACGAAGCGGTCGGACAAACTGTTCCGCCACGCGTTGGGGTCGGCGGAGACCACCCCGCTGTACGAAGAGAAAGACGAACTGTTCCGGATCGGAGTCAACCGGACGCGGGACAAGCAGTACCTGATGCTCGACATCTCGAGCACGGACACGACGGAGGTCCGCTACCTGGCAGCGAGCGATCCTGGCGCCGATTGGAAGGTGTTTCTACCGAGAGAGAAGAAGCACCGCTACGACGTCGATCACCGCGAGGGACTGTTCTACGTCCGATCGAATAAGGATGCGAAGAACTTCCAACTTCTGACCGCTCCGGAGTCGGATCCGGCGCCGAAGAACTGGAAGGTATTCGTGCCGCATCAGGCGGATGTACTCGTAGAAGGCATCGACCTGTTCAAAGACTACGGGGTGGTGATCGAGAAGTACCAGGCGTTGAACAGGCTGCGCGTCCACGATTTCCGAACGGGCAGTTGGCACACGGTGCAGTTCCCGGAGCCGGTGTACGCCGCGTTTCCGAGCGGCAACCCGGAGTACGACACACAGACTTACCGGTACAACTACCAGAGCCTGATCACTCCGTCGAGCGTGTACGACTATGACATGCACACGGAGAAGGCGACGCTGTTGAAGCAGCAGGAAGTGCTGGGCGGATACGATGCGACGCAGTATGCTTCAGAGCGGTTATGGGCAACGGCGCGGGATGGTGCGAAGGTGCCGATCTCGATCGTGTACCGGAAAGGGTTCAAGCGGGACGGACGCTCGCCGCTGTTCCTGTACGGGTACGGATCGTACGGGTTCGGGATGACGGCGAGTTTCAATAGCTCGCGGCTGAGCCTGCTGGATCGCGGGATGGCATTCGCGATCGCGCACATCCGGGGCGGCGACGAGATGGGCGAGACGTGGCACGACGACGGCATGCTGATGAAGAAGAAGAACACGTTCTTCGACTTCATCGATTCCGCCGAGTACCTGATCGAAGAGAAGTGGACGGCGAAGGACCGGTTGGTGATTCAGGGCGGTAGCGCGGGCGGATTGCTGATGGGCGCGGTGGTGAACCTGCGGCCGGACCTGTTCCGCGCGGTGCATTCGGCGGTCCCGTTTGTCGATGTCATGAACACGATGATGGACGCGAGCCTGCCGTTGACGGTCGGCGAGTATCTAGAGTGGGGCAACCCCAACCAGAAGGAGGCGTACGACTACATGAAGTCGTACAGTCCTTACGACAACCTCGAGAAGCGCGAGTACCCGGCGATGCTGGTGACCACGAGTCTGAACGACAGCCAGGTGATGTACTGGGAGCCCGCGAAGTACGTGGCGCGGCTGCGGACGCTGAAGACCGACAAGAACCCGCTGCTGTTGAAGATCAACATGGGCGCGGGACACGGCGGCGCGTCGGGGCGCTACGACCGGCTGAAGGAGCAGGCGTTCGAGTACGCGTGGCTGCTGAGCCAGGTCGGGATCACGAAGTAAGTCACTCGGTCCGGATCGCGGTGATCGGGTCGACGCGAAGCGCGCGCCAGGCGGGGATCGCGGTCCCGGCGAGCGCCATGGTCAAACAGAGCAGCACACCCGTGAGGATCACCGTCGAGTCGGCTGGGGACACGCCGGCCAGCATGGCTTGCATCGACTTGCCTGCAAACCAGGCAAGCAACAGGCCGAGCGCGATACCGGCGCCGGCGAGTGCGAGTCCCTGCGAAATGACCAGGCGAAGGATGTTCGCGGGGTTCGCGCCGAGAGCGATGCGGATGCCGATCTCCTGGAACCGCTGCGAGACGGCGAACGAGAGCACTCCGTGCAAGCCCACTCCGGCCAGGATAAAGGCGACCAGGGCGAAGGCGCCGAGGACTCGCACCTGAACAAGGCGCGGGGCGGTCTCGGCGGCAACGACGTCGCTGAGCATCCGAACGTCGGAGACGGGCTGCTGCGGGTCGGCCGAATGGACGATGCGGCGGATGGCGGGCGCGAGCGATGCGACATTGCCCCCGGCGCGGACGGCGAGATCCTTCGGAGTGTGGAAGCTGAAGTAACCGTCCGGCACCTGCTGATAGTCGAGATAGACCTGCGGCTCGCTGGCTTGTTCGATCCCACGGACATGGATGTCGCTCACCACGCCGACGATCATGCGGTCGGCCTCGGCGATCTTGAAGTGTTTGCCGAGCGGGTTCTGGCCAGGCCAGTGGTCGCGAGTGAAAGACTCGCTTACGACCGCAACCCAGGGAGCGGCGATCGAGTCGGACTCGGCGAAGTCCCGACCGCTCAGGAGACGGATACCGAGTGAGGCGAAGAAGTCCGGAGTCACGAAGCGTAGGAGAGCCGGTGAGAAGTGGTTGTCCTCAGGTTCGCCGGGAATGTTGACCGCGAAGACGCCGCCGCGGAAGGTCATCGGCAGGTAACTGGAATAACTGGCGGCCTGAACGCCGGGAAGGGCGCGGACCTCGGAGAGTACGCGGCGGTAGAAGGCGACACGAGTAGCGGTGGCTTCGTACTTCGGCTGCGGGAGAGTGGTCCGCATGGTGAGGACGTCGGTACGGAAGCCCGGGTCGGTGTCCTGGAGGGTAACCAGCGCGCGGAGGAACAGGCCGGTGGAGACGATCAGCACCACCGAGATGGTGACTTCGGCGATAACGAGAGTCGAACGGAGCCGCTCGCTGCGACCTCCCGCACCCTGACGGGCGCCTTCGCGGAGACCGTTGGAGCCGACGCGGCAGGCGCGGATGGCGGGAATGATTCCGAAGCCGAGTCCGGCGGCGGTGGTGGTGAGCAAGCCGATCAGGAGCAGGCGTACATCGAGTCGGGGAGTCTGGGCCATGGGCAGGTTGGCGGGAACGAGGCGGGTCAGCATGGGGACGGTCGCAGTGGCTATGGCGAGTCCCAGCAGGCCGCCGAGCAGGGCGATGACGATGTTCTCGGTGAGCAGTTGGCGGATGACGCGATCGGGTCCGGCGCCGATGGCCATACGGACGGCGAGTTCCTTGCGGCGTATGAGGGCGCGGGAGAGCAGGAGGTTGCCGAGGTTGGTGCAAGCGATCAGCAGGACGCAGATCGAAGCACCCATCAGGGCGGTCAGCAGAAGGCGGGATCGCCAGGAGATCTCGTCACGCAGGTGGATGACGGTGACGCCGATGCGGGCCATCTCCTTCGGGTACTCGCGTTCGATGGACCGGCCGATCACGTCCATTTCGGCGCGAGCCTGTTGGATGGAGACGCCGGGCTTGAGGCGAGCGATCACCCGGAGGTAGCTGTTCTTGCGATCGGAGTAGTCGTCGGGACCGAAGCGGGCCGGGATCCAGAAGGCGACCTCGCGATCGGGGAAGCGGAAGTCGGGTGGCATGACACCGATGATGGTGCAGGGTTCGCCGTTGACGAGGACTTTGCGGCCGAGGACAGCGGAGTCCGCGCCGTAGCGTTCTGTCCAAAGGGAGTTGCTGAGGAGCAAGGTGCCGGGGGCCTGGAATGTGTCATCGGCGGGGGTAAACCAGCGGCCGATTGCCGGATGCACCCCGAGCATGGGGAGGAGTTCGGCGGTAGTGGCGACGCCGTCGAAGCGCTCCGGGGTGGCGTCGCCGACGAAGTTCGCCGAGAAGGAGTGCCAGGCGGCCATGGATTCGAAGCTGTGGCTGAGGCGCTGCCAGTCGCGAAAGTTCGGGGGCGATGGGTCGTTGCGAGAGTACCCGAAGTGGCTCATGTCCTCCCAGAGTTTGACGAGGCGGTCGGGCTGGTAGAAGGGGAGGGGGCGGACGAGGACGTAGTCGGTGACGGAGAAGGCGGCGGTGTTGGCTCCGACTCCGAGGGCGACGATCAGAATTGCAGTGAGGGCGAAGCCGGGGGATTGCGTGAAGGCCCGGGCCGTGTAGCGGAGGTCCTGGCGAAGTATGTCCCAGTGGGCGGCGGCGGCCGAGAGGAGGGTGTCGGCGACGGTCTCGAGCCAGAGCCAGAGGATGGCGAGCGACGATCCGGAATCCGCAGCGGGCGAACACGGCAGTCATCTCGGCGCCGTATTCGTTGCGGAACCCGGTGGGGAAGAGATAGAGGAGGAGGTTGAAGAGCCGCATCAGGCACGACCTTTCGCGAAGCCGCTGGCGCGGGCCTGGTCGAGGAGGTCGGCGAGACGGGCGGTTTCAACCTGGGCGGCGGATCGGCCCAGGGGGGTCAGGCGGTAGTACCGGCGACGCTCATCGTCGAACTCCGGATCGGGGCGCTCGCCGGATTCGACGATCCATCCTTGTTCGAGCATCCGCTGGAGGGAGCGGTAGAGGGTGCCGGGGCTCAGTTTCAGCTTGCCGCCGGTGCGGGCGGTGACGTCCTGGATGATGCCGTAACCGTGGCGGTCGTCATCGGCGAGGGCGAGCAGGATATGGAAGGTCGCGGGCGGCAAGGAAACCATACCCTATTATATCCACAGTGGATACATTCTCAATGGTTATATTTGGACGGGGCCAGGACGGAGGCGGCGAACAGGACCGTCGAGATCCAGAGCAGATCGGCAAAGAGCAGGTGAACGAGTTGCAGAGAGAGGGGCGCGAGGAGGCCGAGGTTCACGGCGCCGATGATGAGTTGAAGGAAAGCAAGGCCCAGGATGGTGAGGCCGAGGGGTTGCGTCACCGGAGTCTTCACCCTTTTAAGGATGCGCATGACGACCCAGAGCAGGAAAACGATGGCAACGATGGCGATGCCGGGATGGAAGACTCGGAGGCGGAGAAGGATGCCGGCGGTGGAAGAGAAGTCCTGCTGGAGGCCGGCCGAGAGCGAGGTGGCGGGGAAGAGGGTATCGCCGAGGGCGGCGATGGCTCCGCTGACGCCGAGGAGCATGAGAAGGCCGAGGGCGATGCCGAGAAGCCAGGGAGTGGAACGATCGCGGGGCACCGGCCGCGCTGCCTGGAACGTATGCCCGGCAGTTTCAGAAGACCACCAGGCGGTGAGTGCGAGGAAGGCGATCAGCGTGAAGGTGTTCACCAGGTGGACGGACAGAGAGAACGCACGGGTGAGCGAAGCGTTTTGGGCGACCTGCCCGAACAGGACCAGCGCAGCCCCGATCAAGGCCTCGGTCAGGATGAAGACGATGGAGAGTACGGCGGCCAGCCGTGCACGGTGACGCGGCGGGAAAGCCCGGTAAGCCCAAACCACGAGGCCGACCACCACCACCAGAGCGATGCCGCTCATGATGCGGTGAGTAAATTCGATTTTGGTGGCGAGTTGTTGAACGCCGGGAACGAGTTCGCCGTTGCAGAGCGGCCAATGGCCGCCGCATCCAGCGCCCGAGCCTGTGGCGCGCACCAAGGCGCCCCACAGGATCACGAGCAGGTTGTACGCGAGGACGGACCACGCATAGACGGCGAAGCTACTGGAGCGGGAGGTTGCTTTGGCCGTCGGGACCGTTGCCATTTCCGTTCTCGCTCTCTTCCGATTCGGGGATGACGCTGGCCGCAGCGACTTTGTCGCCTTCCTCCATGCGGACCAAGCGAACGCCCTGGGTGGACCGGCCGGCCTGACGGATTTCGCCCGCTTCGAGGCGGATGATCTTGCCGTCGCAGGTGATGATCATGAGATCCGTCTCTTCGCTAACGACGAGCGAGGCCACCACCTTGCCAACCTTATTGGTGGTCTTCATGTTGATGACGCCCTTGCGGCCGCGACCAGTGAGCCGGTACTCGGTGAGCTTGGTGCGTTTGCCGTAGCCGTTTTCGGAGATGGTCAGGATGAGCCCTTCCTCCTCGACGACGGAGACGGAGACGAGATAGTCGCCTTCCTCGAGTTCCATGGCGCGAACGCCGCGGGCGGGCCGGCCCATGGCGCGGACTTCGTCTTCCTTGAACCGGATGGCCATGCCTCTGTGCGACGCGAGGAAGATGTAGTTATCGCCGTTGCTGAGCTTGGCGGCAAGTAAGTCGTCGCCGTCATCCAAGCCGATGGCGATGATGCCACGGGACATGGGGTTATCGAATTCAGTAAGTTCGCACTTCTTGATGACGCCCTTTTTAGTCACCATGATGATGAACTTATCAGGAACGAATTCCTTGACGGAGAGGAACGCAGTAACTTCCTCGTCGGGCTGTAAGTTGACGAGGCCGGAAACGTGTTTGCCCTTACTGGTGGTACCCGCATCGGGTATCTCGTAAATCTTCAGCCAGTACACGCGCCCCTTGTTCGTAAATACGAGTAAGTAGGCGTGGGTGGAAGCGATAATCAGGTGATCGACGACATCCTCGGTGCGCGTACCCATGCCGATGCGGCCCTTACCGCCGCGGGCCTGGCGGCGATAGGTATCGACGGCGGTACGTTTGAGATAGCCGCCGCGAGTGACCGTAAGGGCGACATCTTCCACCTGGACCAGGTCTTCGAGACGGATCTCTCCGGTGTCCTCGACGATCTGGGTCCGGCGTTCGTCGCCGAAATCCTTGCGGACGTCCTCCAGTTCTTTCACGATAACTTTGCGCAGGACGGTTTCGGAGCCGAGGATCTCGAGGTAACCGGCGATCAGGCGCTGGATTTCGGCGAGTTCATCGAGGATCTTCTGCTGCTCCATTCCGGTGAGGCGCTGCAGTTGCAGTTCGATGATCGCCTGGGCCTGGCGCTCGGTGAAATCCCAGACGATGGCGGAGCCGCCCGCCGCGACGATGGCCGCGGTCTGCCGCTCGGTGAAGGCGCGTCCGATGAGAGCTTCGCGGGCTTCCTTGGGTGTCGCCGACGCGCGAATGAGGGCGATGACGGAATCGATATGATTCAGCGCTTTCTGGAAGCCGAGCAACAGATGCTCTCGATCGCGCGCCTTGCGGAGTAAGTAGTCGGTACGGCGGCGGACGACGTCGAGACGATGATCGACGAAGCGTTTGAGGAACTCGATGAGGCCGAGTTCCCGGGGCTGACCGTTGACGATGGCCAGCATAATGACGCCGAAGTTGACCTGCATCTGCGTGTGCTTATACAGGTTGTTGAGGATGACTTCGGCCTGCTCGCCGCGCTTGAGTTCGAGCACGATGCGCATGCCGTCGCGGTCGCTCTCGTCACGGACGTCGCTGATGCCTTCGAGTTTCTTCTCGTTGACCAGCGTTGCGATCTGTTCAACGAGGCGCGCCTTGTTCACCTGATAGGGGATCTCGGTGACGACAATGGACTCGCGATCCTTGTGCAGTTTCTCGGTGGCGGCTTTGGCACGGATTTTGATGGAACCGCGGCCGCGGGTGAAGTAGTCGTAGATTCCGTTGAAGCCCAGTATGAAGCCGCCGGTGGGGAAGTCGGGACCCTGGACCATGGTCATGGCTTCGGCGAGGGACAGATTCGGCTTTTTCACCAGTGCGATGGCGGCGTTGACGATCTCGGTGAGGTTGTGCGGCGGTATGTTCGTCGCCATACCGACGGCGATGCCGGAACTACCGTTGATGAGTAAGTTCGGAACGCGGGTGGGGAGGACTTCGGGTTCGACCTCGCTCTCGTCGTAATTCGGCCGGAAGTCGACGGTTTCCTTGTCAATATCTTCGAGTAACTGCGCGGCGATGCGGGACAGGCGCGCCTCGGTGTATCGCATGGCCGCGGGCGGATCGCCGTCGACGGAACCGAAGTTTCCCTGGCCGTCGATGAGCGGATAGCGCATCGAGAACGGCTGCGCCATGCGGACCAATGCGTCGTAGACAGGCGCATCGCCGTGGGGGTGGAACTTACCAAGAACTTCGCCGGTGATCTTGGCGCACTTGCGGGTGGGACGGTTGAAGTGCAGTCCCATCTCGTGCATGCCGAAGAGAATGCGGCGATGCACGGGTTTGAGGCCGTCGCGAATATCGGGGAGCGCGCGGCCGATGATCACCGACATCGAATAGTCGAGATACGACCGGCGCATCTCATCTTCGATGTTGATGGGAATGATATTCCGGTTCCCGTCGCCGCCACCGAGCGGGAGTTGGGACCCGCCACCCCCGGTTGGGGGCACAGTGGGATTGTCGGGGTTCTGTGGATCTGCCAAAGAATGCTCCTAAGAAGACGCTGTCGGGCCAATGTTTGCCCGAGTGTCCGTGAACCTCTATTTTACCATCCCGCGCCCTGTTCCGCGAGCCTGAGCATCGCCAAAAATGGCCGTTGAATCAGTAACTTAGGAGCTAGTCGCCGGTTTTCGTGTGCGCGGTGGGCGGGCGCGGCAATTTCAGGGACTCGGACGGGCGCCACTGGCGCGGGGGCGAGACCGTCGCCGGGGGAACAGTATGATCCAGATTTCATCGGATGCCTCTGGCGGGTGGTGCGGCCGTGAGTCCGGGGCGGACGGCGGATGGCGTCTGGTTCGGGGCTGCCGAGCCTTTCGGTTCGTTCTGCGAGCCGCCGGGCAGACCGAAGTTGAGGTAATCCAGGAAGGCGGCATCGAGGGATTTGGCTTTGATTTGTACAGCGGTTTTGCGGGCCTGAATGAGTTCGCGGTGCGCCTTGTAATAGGACCGCTCGGCGGCTGCCTGGTAGCGCTGGAGTTTATCGAGTGGGCTGCCGCTGGCGGACATGGCGGCGAGGATGCGAGCGTCGGGGTCGGGGTCGCCGGCGGGTTCGGTGAGGAGTTGTTCGAACGCGAGCTGCTCGAGGCGTTCGATGCGGGCGAGTTTCCAGCGGGCCTGGACCATCTGGTGTACGAGGAAGTTCTCGTGTTCGCCTTGGGGGCGGAACTCGCCGGTGATGCTGGCAGCGAGGGCTTCGTAATCGGACTTGTCCTCGTGGGGGAGGACGGTGGCGGCGGCGCCAGACAGGCCGTGCCGGGTGGCGTTGTGGGAAGAGGCGGCTTTGCCGGCGGGCGTGGACGGGCCCGTGGAGAGTTGTGCGTTCTGGCGATTCGCGAGGATTTGGGCGGTGGTTGCCATGTCGCCCCCACTGTAGCAGGGGCGTGTCGAATTTCCGGGTGGGGTTTGGTCGGGAGTTTTGGGGTTAAGTGGTTTTAGCTGGTGTGGGTTGGGGGTGGTGAGGGGCTGTGCAAAAGTCGGTGGGAACGGAGAGACTCGCGGTGCGGTTGTCGGGAGCTTCGGGGGACTGGGTGAATGGTCAGGCGTCGGCGGCGTCGGTTTGGTCTGCTGTCAGTATCGGGAGGATGTCGGAGAGGAGTGCGGGGTCTGGCTGGATGCTGGCGTCTTGGCAGGTGGACAGGTATTGGTCAATGAGGGTTCGCATCAGCGCCTCGAATGCCCCAGGAAGTCGGAGGAAAAGCGGCTTCAGCGATTGAATTCCGTCGTGGAAATGGCACGTGGCAGGGGTAAGATCACCGGTTTCCCGCATCACGGCGCCGCATGCACCGAGCGACCGTGCGAGGTCGGGGAGGAAGGCGTCCGGGCGTTGCGACGAAAGTTGCCGGTACAGGGTGACCGCCTCGCGCGTGGCCTCCAGCGCCTCCTCGCGCCGCCCCAGGTTGCTTAGCATCAAGCCGAGATTGTTGAGCGACCGTGCGAGGTCGGGGAGGAAGGCGTCAGGGCGTTGCGCCGAAAGTTGCCGGTACAGGGTGACCGCCTCGCGCGTGGCCTCCAGCGCCTCTTCGCGCCGCCCCAGGTTGCTTAGCATCGCGCCGAGGTTGTTGAGCGACGTGGCGAGGTCGGGGAGGAAGGCGTCGGGGCGTTGCGCCGAAAGTTGCCGACGGAGGGTGACCGCCTCGCGCGTGGCCTCCAGCGCCTCCTCGCGCCTCCCCAGGCCGCTCAGCCTGACGCCGAGGTTGTTGAGCGACCCTGCGAGGTCGGGGAGGAAGGCGTCAGGGCGTTGCGCCGAAAGTTGCCGGTACAGGGTGACCGCCTCGCGCGTGGCCTCCAGCGCCTCCTCGCGCCGCCCCAGGTTGCTCAGCATCATGCCGAGGTTGTTGAGCGACAGGGCGAGGTCGGGGAGGAAGGCGTCAGGGCGTTGCGCCGAAAGTTGCCGGTACAGGGTGACCGCCTCGCGCGTGGCCTCCAGCGCCTCCTCGCGGCGCCCCAGGCCGCTCAGCCTCAGGCCGAGGTTGTTGAGCGCCATGGCGAGGTCGGGGAGGAAGGCGTCAGGGCGTTGCGCCGAAAGTTGCCGGCGGAGGGTGACCGCCTCGCGCGTGGCCTCCAGCGCCTCCTCGCGCCGCCCCAGGTCGCTGAGCCGGACACCGAGGTTGTGAAGTACTCGGGCGCGTTCGGGCAGGACTTCGGGCTCGGCTGAATCTGGCGGAGTGGCGGGGTCGTAGACCGGTCCGCCGTCGAGCAGTTTCAGCAGACGGGTATCGATATTGACTGCCCGCTCGCGGAGGGCTAATGTCTGTGACGGCAGTTCCGCCTCGATCGAGCGCAAAAACACCGGAATATTCTTTGCTGCCTCGATGAGAGCATCGAGCCAGGCAAGTGGTTCCGAGCGGGGAGACTCTCCGACACAAAAATCCTGAGCGCAGCGGATCACCGACGCTGCGAGGTGGCGAAGGTGGGATTGAGCCGCGCGTACGACAGCGCGGGAGCCTTCGTTGACCTCCGCGCCGCCCCAGACCCGTAGAAGTAGAGCTTCGCCAATTACGTCGGGGACGACCGCAGCCGCGCCGCCCTCAGTGGCGGGCAATGCTTCGGCGACAGAATCGGCGAGCGCCCGCCATCCAGACGGGTGAGCGAGTCCGATCGCCTCGGATTCCGCTTTCGCCGCGCCCCGCAACTCGTCCCGCGAGAGGCCGCCCGAGGCGGTCACGTAGGCGGCCACGTGGTGGAGGAGCGCGGGAGGCGCACCACCCGCGAAGCGGACGATCCGATCAAGTTCGCGTTTGGCCAACTCGTTAGCGAGATCGACGCGCGCGAACGACAGGGCTTCGACCAGCTTCGTATCGAGCGCGGTCAACCCCGCCATCATGAGCATCAGCGGGTCGCCCCATTGCGGCTCGTCGATGCGTTTGTCGAACGCCAGGTCCACGCCGGGGGCTGGAATCGCCGGGGCTGCAATGTTGCGAATTGCGGCGCCAGCCTGGACGGTCGCGCGCAAGAGGGAACGGCGGTCTTCTGCCGAGGTGACGGGAGCCAGGTGAACAGGTTCGGGCGGGTCGAACAACGCCCGAACGGCGGAAGTGGAATAGCCGCTGGTCAACATCGAAGACAGCCAACCGGTTTCGAGGCTGGCGTCGCGTTCGAGTAGCAGCAACCGGAATCTCTCGCCACTATCGGCGGCGGCCGAAAGTTGCTCGAGCCAAGGCTTCAATTGGACGGCGAAGCCGGCGGCGTAATCGACAACGGCCAGGACCGCCTTCTGCCGCCGCCAGCGCGACAGGTTTTCAAGCCGGGAAAATCGTTCGACTTCCTGGAGGGTGAGGAACCCGCAATTCCAATGTCCGGGAGCGTCAGTCTCGAGCGACTCGATCAGTTCCACGGCCAGCCGTGTTTTGCCGGATCCACCGCCTCCGGTGATGACGCGCACGGATACCGGCACCTCCGACCGCAGCCAGGACCAGAGTTGCTCGAATTCCCTTTCACGCCCGATGAACGCTGTGGTTCGTTGATACGGGATGAGGAGATCCAACTCATTCCGGATTTCCTTGCGGCGCTGCGACGGGCGTTCGAGGACGAGTTCGTTCGCGGGCGCTCGGCGCGAGGGTTGGAGCGCCGCGATCCAGCGCAGGAGAGGCTCGATCAGGTGGTGCCGGCCGTGCGGATACCAGATCGGAAGGATGCCGCGCTCGCCGAGACTCGACTGCTTCCGGAAGAACTCGTCATCAGAGGCTGGCTTTTCGACGATGGCGAAGTGCTCGAGGACGGACGCTTGTTGAGCAAGTTCGAGCAGGACTTCCGTGGTGCGGTCCGGGCCCAGGCTGCAACCGATGAAGAGCAGAGTCCGGCTTTGGAACAGACGGGCGAGCTGGGCACGGAGGCTGTTTGGACCGGTGGAGGCGTAGGCCGAGTCGTATTCGGACTGAGTGAGGACGCGGGCGGTGCGGTCCTCGGCATCGCCGTGGATCTTCAGCAAGAATGGACGGTTGCCGTTCATGGCGCTGCGGATCGAATCGACTTGGGAGCCCCAGGCGATGTGCTCGAAAGGCCTGCCGGCTTCGGCGAAGACGCGTTCGAGAATGCGGTCGAAGTTGGTGGTGATGACAGGGCCTGAGGCAAAGGCGGGCAGTGCGAGGACCGAGCCGCAAAGCTCGCAGGCGTTCGATTTGCGCTCGCCGAAAGTGTGGGTGACGCGCTTGTGAAAGATGGCGGAGCTGAGTCCGGATTCGACGGCTTCGGCAGCCTCTTCGTATTTCGATTCACCGAGCAGTGTGGCGACTTCGGCCGAACGTCCGCACTCGGCGGCAAGGGTCTGGAGGAACGCGGGCCAGGAGGGGAAGCCCATGGGCATCGAAAGTCCGGCGCCGATGAAGGGGACGAGCGGGATGGGCTGAGGCGCGGTGAGACGTTCCTGCAGGTCGTCGAGGTAGTCGCCGTTCGACGGCGCGGCGGCGCGGATCTGCTCGAGCGCTTCGTCGATGGAGCTGCCGGGGAGCGACGGCACGTAAGAATGATACTGAATTGCCGGGGGGTTGAGGCGACGGGACCGACACGGTGACGCGTGGTAGCGGGAGCGCTCGCGGGCAATTTGCAGGGCTGAGGTTTCGCCAGAGAGATAACACTTCTTCGGCCTCCGCCGGTAAGTGCGAGAGTGGTCGAGGAGGTGTGGTCGACTTGCTTCCCCACCGACCAAGAACATGAAGTCGTTCGGCTCCGAGAGGAGGCGACGGACGCGACCATCAAACGGAACGCCGACAAATCGATCTCCATGCTCCGGAACGTTCAGGAGCCGCTATCGCGGTCGTTCAGGCGTGGGCGTAAAGCGTCCCAATGTGGTCGAGGCGGGGGCGGATGTGACGGTAGCGGCGGGGGATTTGGGAGAAGGCACGGTGCTGTGGTCGCATCCGGGCGGCGGGGCGTACGTGACGTCGCTGGCGGCGGCGGTGCCGAGTCCGTCGGGAGTGGCCGATGTATTTGCGGTCGGAGGTGGCGGTACGGTGGACGCCATCACGACCGAAGGGATGACGGCATGGAGGGCGAGTCTGCCGAGCCCCTGGGCGGCGATTGTGCCCGACTTCCAGGGCGGGCTGATTGCGAACGACGGATTGAACATCGTGCGGTTGGATGGGATAACCGGGGAGTCGCGGACACTGTACACGGGCAGTGAACAAGAAGGGACGGATAGTGTGGTGGTACACCGGACGGAACGGTTTTTGCGTTGCAACCATACAACCAGCCTTCCGCGCCGGTGGTGGTGGGGATTGACGGGGAGACCGGGGCGCAGAAGTTTCGGGTGACGTTAGGCGACACTGCCCAGGGGTGGCCGCTGATCGTGGCGGGGGACGGATACGCGTATGTGCCGTACGTGTACGACGAGCCGGCAGGTGGCTACCAGGTGACGCATCACCTGATGCTGCTGCGGGTGAGCAGCAGCGGGGATACGGAGCGCATCGGCATCTACAACTGGACGTGCGACGCGACGGAGATATCTGGATGGGCCGCAGCGTGATCACGGACGGAGATCAGGGCGTGCTGTTGAGTTTCGAAGCGGGCTCGGGGGCGTCGAAGTTTTACGGGATGGCACGGGTTCGGGGCACGAGCGTGGAATTGACGAGCGCGCCGATGATGGTGGCGCTGGATGAGAGTGGCGGCGGGTTGCGGTGGACGGTGGCGAACGATGAGCCGCAGGTGGCGACGGCGGACGGCGGGGTGATCGGGAAGTCGGGGATTGTTTATGACGGTCAGGGGATGTCGACGGGTCGGATAGCGATGGTGGAGTTGCAGTCGTGGAGAGGGAATGGGTATGTGACGGCCGGTTCGGTAGAGTCGATCGTGAATAGGCCGATGTTCGAGGATGGCGCTAGCTTTTGGCCGGTTGTTGGAGGAAATCCCTCGGGCAACGGAACTGCCGTCGTACAGTGTCCGTGTCTGCTGCAGTCGTCCGAGATGTCTGCAATGCAGGCGGCACCGGCGCAGAGTGGGCAGGTTGGCCAGCGATTACGCGCGGACCAAGGCACCGATCTCATCATGGTGGGCGATCCGGGGCTGAATCTCGGTTCAGGTCGTGAGCATAACGTCGGTGGGCTCTTCAATCTGGCAGCAGACACGAAGGCGTCAGAGCTGAGTCAAGCGGGTCACGCTGTCGTTACTGCTAGAGTATCTTCGTTCTCCGATTTTGGGCAGCCCTTCTGACGAGTGGATTCATAGACCGAGAAGTGGTCTATTTTGGGCACGGAGGCATTGATGTACATCGCAACTGGGCGCTGTTCCCGGGCGAGAATCCAGGCGATGTCAATAATGTTTCGGTCTTGAACGTAGGTGAACTGTCAAATGCGAACCTCGGCGTCGATGCGAGCATAACTCTCAATGCTTGCCACGCGGGGCTCGGCCAGAAAAGATCCATTGCACAGCTACTCGCGAATCAGCTCAGACGAGTGGTTCGTGCCTACGAGATGGACATGTACTTCAGCCCAGATCCGACGCCCCGTCGGTTCCAGCCGTTTCGGATTGACGGGGCGGATCTGCGCCGATCAGGCCGAATGGCGCATTCTTCGTCGATGCTCGAGTGATCATCTATTTTCGCGTCCAGAACAAATGCTTGTAGTTTTGTTTGTCTTGTAGTATTCTTGCTACAAGATGAGTAAAGCCAAGTTCCTCATCACCCCCGGCCCAAAGGGCCCCCAAGCTGCCCGATTACGCCAACGCAAGCACGATCTTCTTCGCCGCTTCGCATTCCCCGAGGACCTGTTGCCCGGCTCCCTCACCGAAAGCACGACCCGCTGCGGCAAGCCCACCTGTCACTGCGCGCAACCTGGCGATCCCGGCCATACCAGTTGGACCTTGACGTTCATGAACAACGGCCGGCGCCGGGTCGAGCGCATCCCCAAAGCCTGGGCCGATCAGGTCCGTGATCGTGTCCGCGCCGGTCGTGAGTTTCAGGACGCCGTGCGAGACCTGCTCACGGGCAACGCCGAGTTGCTGGTGCTTGCGCGCAAGCAGAAACTCCAACAGCCGTGAGCGCGACCAGCCTGCGGGGCATTCATCGCTACTCGGCGAAAACCCTGGGCCTAAAACCCTTTTTCGCCGACTGCGGCGATGGGCGCAGGAAACCCAGAAAGCCGGCCCGCGATCTGCTGTGGGCTTTGCTGGCTTCACAACTTCTGCGCGAAACCTCCTTCCACGCCACCGAGGCGCTGGTCCATACGGCGTCTCACTCCAACTTGGATCTTCGTTGCGAGTTCGGTGACGACACCTTGGCCTACTTCACCGAGCGCATGGATCCCCACGCCACGCGTTCCGCACTGGTCGAAGTGCTGCATCGCGCCAAACGCAACAAGGCCTTTCAGGAGGACGCCTTTATTGGTCTGGCCATCGATGGAACCACCGTGGGACGCTGTGAACAGTCCTCCTGCTCGTTGTGCCGGCCCTACCGCAATTCCAAAAAGGACGTGGTTGGCTATCATCATCACTTCGCTATGATCAGTGTGGTCGGCACTCATGTGTCGCTGCCTTTCGATGTCGAGCCCTACGGCCCCAAGGACAGCGAGTACGCCGCCGGTCAGCGGTTGCTGCGGCGGGCCAAGAAGGCACTGGGATCCCGCTTCGCCGATTACCTGGTCGTCGACGCCGCCTACGCCACCAGCACTTTCTTGCACACTGCTCGCGAACTCGGCATCCCGGTCCTGGCCCGCCTAAAAGACAATCTCCCGGAGTTGTCGGACGAGGTGGAGCGACGCTTTCACCATCTGCCGCCACACCGCGTTACCGAGCATAACGGCAACCGCCTCGAACTCTGGGATTCCAGCGACTTCGCCCCTTGGCAGACCCTCCATTGGAAGTGGGTCAGAGTACTCCGCTATCGCGAAATCAGCGCTGAGGGCGAGATCGTGGCCGAGGCCCAATGGCTCACGGATCTGCCATTCAGCAAGGTCGGCACGCTCTCGTTGTTCAAAATGGCCAGAAGCCGATGGGAGATCGAGAACCAAGGCTTCAATGACTGCAAATCCCGTCAGGCCTCGAACACATCTGCCACCATGAACCGCGGAGCCTGCTAATCTGCTGGCTGCTCACGTTATTGGCGCTCGTTATCGGACGTCTGTTCCGCATCCGCTATCTCCACCGCGGAAACCACCCCGGCCTCACCGCCATCGCATTGGTTCGACTTCTCCGTATCAGCCTCGGCCAGCCCCGCCATATCCTTTCCCCCTGATCTTTTCTCGCCCCGTTCGGCGTTCTTTGACATCGTTCAAACCCGCACGTTGTACCCCGCCAGAACTGTCCCCGAAAATCGTCCACCTTACAAAGCCGCCTAACCTACCGACCCGCCACCGCCGCCCCATTTGCCTTCGCTTCACTTTTGTCCCGTCCCATTCCGAAACGGCTGCGTCGGTTCAAGAAACGGATGCCGACGCCACGTTTCGTACCAATCTATATGGTGCCAAATGGGGATGGACTGCAGCCGGTACGCTTTCTTCCGGAATAGCGTCATTGTTTGCACTAGAGAGGATAGAATGCGTAACGTTGATCTTAATTGTCCGTCAAGCCGCAAGAAAATTGTCATCGGATGTCTAGCAATTGCGATGGTCAGCACGTCATTCTCCCAGTCAGAAGCGCCCCGGGATCTAGCGCTGAAATTCTGTCAACTCGACGCTGGAGGTGGGCAACTGTCTCCTGAAAGTTGGCCAGAGATAGCCGCAATGTTTGTTTCGCCAGGGGAGCCACGAAAGAAACAAATCATGGTTATCCAAGACTTTGCTGTGAGTCGTCCTTTTCCCCGCAAGGAGAAACTCGATTTCATGGTACGGTATACGCCGCTAGGGTTTATTGACTCCGCGCGAGCAAGGTTCTCTCCACTGCCGCGGACCCTTGAAGTCCGCGGCGGCGTCACCGCAGTCAACGTGCAGGGGAGCGGTCCCGGCGAAAGTTGGAGGCTCGAAGGTCCCGTGCCCCCTCCCTATGTAACTGTGGATGCGGCGATACGCTATGTCGCTAGGCTTCGGGCTAACTCGACTGAACCTGCTATTCGGGAGAATGCCGCAAAGACGCTGGCCGCTTTGAAGCGCTTATACCAACAGAGTTCCAAGTAAGCAGGTTGGAGATTTCGATGGGCACCTAGCAGCCCGTGGTAATAGTGAGATGGGCGAGTCGAAACATGTGACCTCTGAAATGTTCTGAGCGTCTATAGGTCATGGCGATGGGAACGAGGCGGAAACGGGAGCGGCAGCAGGATCTGTGGATCGCAACCAGCGATGTGGTCGAGACCCCAGCCAATGTGTTCTATGACCGGCTGAATCAGATTCTGGATGAGCACAAGTTCGATGCCAAGGTGGAGCGACTTTGCCGCAAGTTCTACAAGGAGAGTCCCTACGGCCGGCCCAGCATGGCACCAGGGGTGTACTTTCGTTCTCTGCTGATCGGTTACTTTGAAGGGCTGGATTCGGAGCGCGGGATCGCGTGGCGGACGGCCGACTCGCTGTCCTTACGGAAGTTCCTGGGCTACGCGCTGGATGAGGCCACCCCAGACCATTCCACGATTTCCCGGACACGGCGTTTGTACTGGTTGGAGACGCATAAATCAGTCTTCCGCTGGGTACTGAAAATTCTGGGTGCAGAGGGATTGGTCAGTGGGCGGACGGTGTCGATTGACGCCACGACGTTGGAAGCGAATGCGGCGCTGAAGAGCATTGTGCGGCGGGATAACGGGCAAAGCTACACCGACTATTTGAAGGAATTGGCGAAGGCGGCGGGGATGGAGAACCCGACGCGGGAGCAATTAGCGCGACTGGATCGAAAACGGAAGAAGAAGGGGTCCAATCAGGAATGGATGAGCCCCAGCGATCCGGATGCGCGGATCACGAAGATGAAGGACGGGCGCACCCACTTGGCACACAAGGCTGAACATGCCGTGGACCTGACGAGCGGCGCACTGCTGGCACTGACGCTCCAACCGGCCAACGAAGGGGATACGGTTACGATCCAACAGACGCTGAAAGAAGCGCAGACTACGGCTCGACAGATCAATGAACAGGGCCTCGAAGAGGTGGTAGCGGATAAGGGTTATCACAGCGGCGCGGTGTTGGCGAAGGTGCATGCGCAGCAGGTGCGCAGCTACATCTCCGAACCGGATCGAGGAAAGCGGAATTGGCGGGGCGAGGGGAAGGCCGAAGAGCAGAAACGGACGTATGAGAATCGGCGGAGGCTGCGAGGAGAGCGCAATCGTCGGCTGCAGAAACTGCGTAGTGAGTTGACCGAGCGGAGCTTCGCGCATCTGTATGAGACTGGCGGAATGAGGCGGGTCCACCTACAGGGTCAGAAGAACATATTGAAGCGACTGTTGATACATGGAGCCGCCTTCAATCTCTCGCTGATCTTGCGAAAGATGGTAGGCGTAGGAAAGCCTCGGCGGTTACAAGGGCTTTCTTTGCACCTCGTTATGGTTGTCGCGCGCATTTTTTCGTGCCTATGGCTCGTCTCGAGGACTCTGGAGAGGGCAGAAGGCGACTTTGCGATACCAAGTGAAGATGTGGGGACTTTATTGTCGCTAGATTCCGATTTATATTGGCTGATTGGCTTTGGGCTCGGAGCTTGGGCAACAGTCACTTCTGCCACGGACTGCTAGACTACGTGCCAAGTAATTTGATGGGAGGCGGCCGTTCATTGTTTTCATATGATCACGGACACTAGACACAGGCAGTGAACAAGACGGCGGGTATGTGGGGCGCGTGGATGTTTCCGATGAGGAGATGGGGAGCGCGCCGATGATGGTGGCGTTGGATGAGAGCGGCGGCGGGTTGCGGTGGACGGTGGCGAACGATGAGCCGCAGGTGGCAACGGCGGACGGCGGGGTGATCGGGAAGTCGGGGATTGTTTACGACGGTCAGGGGATGTCGACGGGGCGGATGGCGATGGCGGGGTTGCAGTCGTGGAGAGGAAATGGGTACCTGACAGCGGGTTCGGTAGAGTCGATCGTGAATAGGCCGATGTTTCCCGACGGTGCGTCGTATTGGCCACAAGCGGGCGGGAATCCGTCCAGCAACGCCGTCGCATACGTACAATGTCCGTGCCTGCTCCAATCTGCACGTGGGACTTTAGCGTCGATGCCGGTTGAGACCGGGCCTGCAGGAGCGGCGATTGCGAAGCAAGTTCAGCCGGTGAAGTCCACGGCACCGTTGAAAACCTACGTCATTCTGGAACGGGATCCGGGGTTGAACTTGGGTCCAGGCCATGACCACAACGTGGGAAACCTTTTCCACCTCGCCGCGGGAACCGAGCAGGATGCATTGAACGCGCGAGGTAATCTGGCGGGGAGTCCCAAGAGGGTGTCCTCGGTTCAGGATTTCGCGAGGGAGTTGACCAGCAATGGCCCGATCACTGGCGGGGTGGTGTATTTCGGGCATGGAAGAGGGTGGCCGTATGAAGACAGTACGTGGAGTTCGGCACTCGCTCCGGGTGAACAGCAAGGACCCGATACAAACATTACTGCGCATAACGTGAGCCTACTGCAGAACGCACAAATCGAGCCGGCTGCGACGATCACTCTCCATGCCTGTTACGCCGGCCTCGGAAGTAGGAGATACTCCATTGCACAGTTGGTTGCAAACCAATTGCAGCGGCGAGTATATGCTTCGGTAGCGGGAACATTTTTCAGCATGGATCCGAACGCCAGGCACTCGGGTGGGACGGCGCCGAGGAATCTGCCGAACCAGAAGCCAATCTATCAGATTCAAGACTTTGGCACTCCGTTTAAATGCTTCCTCCCGGGCACAATGTGCCAGTAGGCGGAGTTCGACGGAAACATGTTCAACAAAATGAGATGCGACTCATGGAACTGCTAAGGAGGTTTATGGCTGGCAAACATGCGTTGGTCCGTGCGACGATAGCCCCGCTGCTGCTCTGTATAAGTCTGCCGAGGGTGGGCCAGAATCGAACGATGCCGAGGTCGGCCGGGGACGTAGTCGAGGCGTATCGGAGGATGGATGCCAACGGTGAGCGGCTGACTGAAAGCGGATGGTTCCACGCCTCTGGCTTCTTCGTCAGGCCTGGCTTGCGACCACGCCATTCGGTCGTGGGGGTCATGGAGAGCGAAAGCATCGAAGTGCGGCCCGTGGCCACCGGAAATACGGTGAAAGTGCATGTGGGGCGGTGTGCTCACGCGCAGATAGACGCATCTGGCAGGTTCACGTTCCGTGTCTTGCCTTACTTGCTCGATCCATTCGGTGATTTGAGGAAGCCCGAGCAACCACAAATACACGGTCCGCATGCTCCGCTCGGGATGGTGTACAACCTCGTCCTGACGGATACGCACTGGGAGCGATGAGCCGCATGTGGCCGTGGCGGGCGGCGGGGTGATCGGGAAGGCAGGTAGTGCAGTCGTGGCCGGGAGTGGGCACCAGATCGGCTCGGTGGAACAGGTGAGGGTAAGTCCCGTGGATGCGGCAGTGAGTTGGTGGGCGTTTCAGCGAGCGAATCCGTCGGGAAGCAAAGCAGACGGCCGTTTTCTTTGCTTCAGGCGATGGACTCGACGACGATCTGTCGGCGCGCCGCCATTTCGCGGCCGATCTGCCGGCGGTCGTCGGCGCTCAACACACGCTGCGCGAGCGGGAATACGCGCGTATCTTCAGCTTCGATGTGAGCGGCGTAGATCGCAGTCAGACGGCTGGCGAGGTCGCGGAGGCGCGCGGCGCAGTTCAGCGGGAGCGTGCCGTTGCGGAGCCAGGCGCCGCCCAGCGCGTCCACTTCGTGATGCAGCCGGTCGGCCCGCACATGGTCCGATTCCAGGCGAGCCACTTCGGCCAATGCTGCCTCTACTTCCGGGCCTCCGGCCGCGCGAAGCCGCGGAAATAGCGAGAGTTCCTCGTCGGCGGTGTGCTTGGGAGCAGCGTCTCTGAAATATTGGAGCGCCCCGGTAAACGCAAGACGTTGTTCCTGGGTCAGTTTCGCTCCATTGGCCTCGGTCGCCACCTTGGCGATGATGCCAAGAAACCGTTCAATTCGGCGGTGACAGTCCGAAAGAAGCCCGATCGGCTCTGTGAAGCCGTGGTCCGGCTTCTGCCCGATTTGTACTGCCATTTGATTCTATTGTGACATGGGTTCCAGTTCGGCCGCCGCCCGATCCTCTTTTGACGTCCGCAACCGCGTGATACATTTGACGTGCGGACCCGGACGAAATGCCAGCGAAAGAGAAACTTGCGATCAAAGTCTTCTTGAGTCACAAGTACGAGGCGCCGGCCGTTAACCAGTATTTTTTCCGGATCTTCTCGCGCGCGAATGTCCAGTTTGAGGTGGATAAAGGGAAGTTCTCCATCAACGTTACTCGCCTCGAGCGGATGATCCGCGATGCGGATGGATTTTTGGCCATTCATTCAGTGGACGACGACGGCAGCCAGGCACTTGACGACGCCGAGTTGGCGGAGCGCTCGAAGTACCTTCCGGCTCGAATTAGAACTCGCCTCGAGATCCGGCGGCCCGGAATGGCGCTGACGGATCGACGGTTCCGCGGCATCATCGATGTGCCGGCCACGATGGTGCGGGACCAGTTCGATATTCGCGAAATCGCCGGCAGCGGCGCGAAGCCGAGTGAGCGCCGGATGGCTCGGCCGCGATAGCGCTACCGTCGGCCTGTTGTTGCCGCCGGCGGGTTGCAACGGCGGCGGATACCGGGCCGATGTTCTCGAAGCGATCTCAAGCGCTATCGCTCAAACGCGCTATAAGCCGGTTCATTTGCAGTGGCCCGCGAGGATCACATCCGGTTGGCTCTCGGATATTCAGGAGTTCGACTGGATGTTGGTCGATGTCGGGCCCGAAAGCATGGCCAAAAGAATCATCGGCTTCCTGCAGGGGGCATTTGTCTCGATGATGCGTCTGCAGCACTGCAGTTCTCCGGAGCAGGCCAAGCCGAGCCCCCTGCCGAACTCCTCTTTATATGGAGGAGCCAAGGTTGGGTATTGGAAGGGCATTGCGCGCTGGTGGGGCCGCGATTCACTGAATGCCGCCTTGGGAGCGCGGTTGATGACAGTCGGGTGTGCGTGCCGCTGCTTTCTTCAACCTATGTCAACGGCTCTTTCCGATCAAGTTGAAGAAGGACGACAAGTTCGAAATTCCGGGGGCTCTCGCGAGCACTCAATATCTGCGTCTTTACGATTTTGAATCACCCACGAAGCTGGTGGACGCGATTATCGACGATTTCTCGTCGAAGCTGCCAGCGTGATGGTTTCGATTCAACCATTCAAACCTTGCCGCGTCATTCGCCGGTAATCCTGGGGCGTTGACGCCTCTTCAGCGGGCGCCGGTTCCGCGTTCCATTGCGCACGTCCTGTATGCTCAGGCACAGTGGACAGGAGCATATGGGTGAATTCGCAATCGCCGTGAAGGATCTCCGGAAGTCCTACGAGGATTTCGAAGCGGTCCGGGGCATCGATTTCGAGGTTCGGGAGGGCGAGGTGTTCGGCCTTCTGGGACCCAACGGGGCCGGCAAGACCACGACGGTCGAGATCCTGGAAGGGCTGCGGCCGCGTACTTCCGGCGAAGTGGAGGTGATGGGCTACGACCCGGGCGTTCAGGTGGAGGAGTTGAAACAACGAATCGGCGTCTGCCTTCAGGCGACGAACCTGCCCGAGAAGATCAAAGTCGGCGAGGCGCTGGAATTATTCGCCGCGTTTTACCGTCGCACCATCGATCGCAATCAGTTGCTGAAGCGGCTGGAACTCGAGGAGAAGCGCAACGCCTACTATACGACGCTGTCGGGTGGGCAGAAGCAACGGGTTGCGCTGGCACTAGCGCTGCTCAACGATCCGCAACTGCTGTTCCTCGATGAGCCGACCACGGGGCTCGACCCGCAGGTGCGCCTCGAGATTCACAACCTGATCCAGGAGTTGAAGGACGCGCGGCGCACCATCGTTCTCACGACTCACTACATCGAAGAGGCGGAGCGGTTGTGCGATCGCGTGGCGATTATCGACCGGGGGCGCATTATTGCGATGGGCACGCCGCGCGCGATTCAGGAGAAGACGCTGGGACAATCGCGCATCGAGATCACCGCCACGGCTCCGTTCCCTCAAGACGGTCCTGTATGGTTTACCGGCGCCGAGAATGTCACGTTCGAGGGCGCGCGCCTGTCGGTGAGTTCGACACGCCCGGCAAAAACGCTGGTGGACATCGTGAAATGGATCGACCAGCAGGGGCTCGACGTGGAGGACATTCACCTGAAGCGGCCGACGCTGGAGGACGTGTTTATCGAATTGACCGGCAAGAAGCTGAGGGATTGATATGAACGCCTACATCGCGCTTACCCGAACCTATCTGCGCCTGACCATGCGCGACCGCGCGGCGCTGTTCTTCAGCTATCTGCTGCCGATGGTGTTCTTTTTCATGTTCAGCGAAATGATGCACGCCGAGCGTGGGACGGCGGTGGTGGTGGTGAACATGGTGCTCACGATCGGCATTCTGGGTACGGGCCTGTTCGGAGCGGGGATGCGCGCGACGCTCGACCGGGAGACGAACATTCTGCGGCGGTTCAAGGTGGCGCCGATCTCGCCCGCGCCGATCCTGGTGGCGTCGTTAGTGGTGGGCCTCTTCAACTTCGCGCCGATTTATGTCCTGGTGCTTGTGCTCTCGAACCGGATGTACGGCATGCCGCTGCCGTCCAACCTGGTGTCGCTGACGGTCTTCGTGTTTGCCGGAGTGCTGGCGTTCCGCGCGATCGGCTTGATGGTGGCGGCGGTGGCCAACTCCACGCAGGAAAGCCAGATTCTGATTCAAAGCCTGTATATGCCGATGTTGTTCCTGAGCGGGGCCACCATTCCCTTGTCGATCATGCCGGAATGGGTGCAGATTGTCGGACAGTTTCTTCCCGCCACTCACTTGTTCACCGGGATGAACGCCATCATGGCGGGCGGGCAGTCGCTTGCGGGCAATCTGGTACCGCTGTTCGCACTCACCTTGACGGTGATCCTCGGCGGATTCCTCGGCGTCAAGCTATTTCGATGGGAGAAAGGGGAGAAACTTCCGGCTTCTTCCAAGCTGTGGGTGCTGGGCGTGCTGGCACCTTTCGTCGTAATGGGGGTGCACCAGGCTTACAGCAAAGAGAACGTGGCGAAGAACCGGATTCTCCAACGGGAACTGAGCCGGAACGTCGCATTCGTCATTCGCAACGTACGCATCTTCACCGGCGATGCCGTTATCGAGAACGGATCGGTGCTGTTGAGGAACGGGAAGATCGCAGAAGTGTTCCGGAGCGAAGCGCCCGACGCCAAGAGCTTGAGGGCCACCGATATCGAAGGCGCGGGGAAGACTCTGCTGCCGGGGTTGATTGACGTTCACGTGCATCTCGCCGCGCCCGGTGGTCTGTTGGAAAAGCAGTCGGACTACAAGCCGCGGTCGTGGATGAAACATGCGCTTGCGGCGTACCTGTACTCCGGAGTCACTGCCGTGAAGAGCGCCGGGGACCCGCTCGATTCCGTACTGGAACAACGGGCCGAGATTCGATCGGGCAATCAACTCGGGGCGGAGTTGTTCGTCTCCGGTCCGTTGATTACGGCCGAGGGCGGCCATGGTACCGAGTTCCTTCGCGGCGATTTTCTCGCGCGGCTGCCCGAGAGTGCGCGAAAGATGATGGCTGAAGATGTCGTGCGCACACCGAGGAGTGCCGAGGAGGCGCGCAAAGTAGTGGACGATCTGAACGGCCGCGGTGTGGACGCGATCAAAGCCGTGATGGAAGCTGGCGGCCCGGGCATGCCGTTCCGCCGGATGGATCCCGGGGTCTTGCGAGCCATTGTTGCCGAGGCCCATGGCTTACGATTGCCGGTCTCGGTGCACACGGGCGACGTTCAGGATGTGCGGGATGCGATCGCCGCGCGCGCCGACTCCGTCGAGCACGGTTCGATGCGCCAGATCATCCCGGGCGATGTTTTCGATCGGATGAAAGCGGGCGGTGTTGTGTACGATCCCACGCTTGCAGTTCTCGAGGGAGTGCTGTCGGCCGCGGCGCGCAAGACGGATCCGATTGACCGGTCGCTGGTTGAGCAGGTCGGGCCGGCGTCTTTGATTCGGGGCACTCGCGCGGCTCTGAGAGCGGGTGAGTTTTCTCAAATTCAGCAGAGCGTTTCGGCGCTCGGCTTGAGCATGCCAACGGCGACACAGAACCTGGTTGCCGCGTGGCGTCATGGAGTGACGCTCGCCACGGGGACGGACGCGGGGAATCTGTTGACCTTCCATGGTCCGGCCGTGCATCGTGAAATGCAGTTATGGGTAGAGGCGGGAGTTCCGCCGCTGGTGGCGCTTCAGGCGGCGACGGCGAACGCAGCGCATCTGCTGAAAGCCGACGATCGGATCGGGTTTGTCCGGAAGGGGTATGAGGCGACGCTGCTGCTGGTAGACGGGGACCCGACGAAAGAGATCAGCGCGACGGAACGGATTTCGTCCGTGTTCTTCAAGGGAGAGCGCATCGACCGTCAGTCGCTCGTTCACGACGAGAAGTAAGGGGCAAGTAGATACTGGTGAACTTAGCAAGTACGCGGACGCAGGCTGCGGCTGTTCGCCGCTGAGCATCGTTGAAAAGCCGAAGCACGGTTCGCCGGATGCCACGCGCGGCGTCGCGTTCGCGAAGATTGCGGCAGACCGATTGGGCGCTCAGGTTCGATCGGCGGGTCGGCGAGCCTGATCAGCCATGGTGGTTCGGAGCCTTGCCTGCGATGTCCGGCAGGTCAGGCGGCGGGTCAGGCGGCGTGTCGCCGGCCCGGAGCAGCGGCAGCGGATTGATAGCGCCGGACGCCGTGTAGACCCCGAAATGCAAGTGGGGCGGAGTGGTTCGCGCGTTACCCGTGTTGCCGACATAGCCGAGCAGGTCGCCGGGTGAAACGAACTCACCGGGATGGAGTGTGGGGGCGTAATGGTCGAGGTGCGCATAGTAGTAATAGCGGCGTCCCGAACCCAGCACGAATACGGTGTTGCCGCCGAGACGGCCGGGGCCGATGCGCACGACCACTCCTTCGGTGGCCGAAACGACCGGAGTACCCCGGCTGGCAAAGATGTCCTGCCCCTCGTGCTTGCGCGTATGATCGCGCGGCGCATGCCACGTGTTCGCAATACGATTTGCGGAGACACCCTCGACGGGCATCATCAATTCGGAATCCGGCGGCCTGGTCGATAGTTGTGCGATCCGGTAGGCGGTGCGGATCGCTTCGGCGCCGCCGTTGTTATACCATCCGACGGCGATTGCGATCAGGAGAAGGATGATGGCGAGGCGTAGCTTCATTCGCCGGACGGAGCCCTGAGGGCTTCCAGTAAATTAGATGCTCGCGCCGGGGGCCAGGTCGCTGTGCGGCTATGGCAGTACCTTTCGGTGGCGGAGTTATTTCTCGAAATTCACCATCCAGTTGATGCCGAACTTATCGGTCAGCATTCCGAACCGCACGGCCCAGAACGTCTCCTCCACCGGCATGGTGACCTTTCCACCCTCACTCAAGGCGTTGAACAGCCTTTCGGTTTCCTCCGCACTCTCGCAGGCGAGGGCGATGGAGAAATTGTTCCCTTGCTGGATGGGGGTGCCGGGCATCGTATCCGAAGCCATGATCGCCCACGTGCCCTTCGCGATCTTCGCGTGCAGGATCTTGTCCTTGGCATCGTCGGGCGTTTTCATGGGCGCTTCGGAAAACGGCATCATTCGTAAATCGGCATCGAGGCATTTCGCATAGAAGGTCATCGCCTCGCGGCAATTGCCGTCGAAAGTCAGATAGGTTGCAACTTCTTTCATGCTTGAGTCCTTTCGATTCTCACGGGATCCGCTGATGGCTTGCGTAGCGGAACCAATGAATGAAGACGCCCTTCACGCAAATAGATTCCCAGCCACGCGATGATGCCCACGATCACGGGGAAATAGAACGGTTGACCGGCCCTGACGTGGGTAGCTGTCGCGCCGCCGAGGTAACCGGTCAACAAAATTGCGCCGAGCACGCAAGTCTGCGGAATCGCGTATAACACCGCGCACGCGAGCGCCAGGATGCCAATGGGGAGCACGACGCTGGCGTCGTAGCCCAGACGTGTTGTGCCCTCCATTGCCGGAGCCAGCCTCAGCACTTTCATGACGCCGTCGAACAGCATGAACGCCGCGATCAGAATTGTGATGACGACGCCAGCGATTGAACTGCTTCTCGATACGGTAGCAGCCGCCCATTGCATTAAATTACCGTAGCAACTATGACTTGCAAAACACAAGTAATTTTAACCGCTACATGCGACCGGTATTCCGCTGTCCGGCGTAACGCGTCTATCTTCTGTGGGCGTGCTCTACGACGTAATCATTGCGGGCGGCGGACCCGCCGGGCTCAGTGCGGCGTTGATGCTCGGGCGTTCCCGGCGAAAGGTGTTGGTTTGCGATTCCGAACGGTATCGAAACCAGCGCACTGAAGGTGTGCACGGCTTTCTTTCACGCGACGGCATCAAGCCTTCCGAACTATTGCGCCTCTCACGAGGGCAGCTTTCGGCGTACGACGTTGAGGTCCGGCGGTGCCAGGTGGTGCGCGCAGACGTGGTCGCCTCCGGAGGTTTTCGTGTCAAACTCGCCGACGGGAAGACGGAGAACGGCCGGCGTCTGCTGCTGGCTACTGGTGTGGTGGACCATCTGCCGAAAATCGAGGGATTCGAGGAGTTCTACGGATCGTCTGTTCATCACTGCCCGTACTGCGACGGATGGGAGCACCGGGATGAACCGATGGCTGCGTACGGGCCCGGCCGCTCGGCCTATGGTCTCGCCCTATCGTTGAAAACGTGGACCGGAGATGTGACGTTGTGCACCCACGGCCGCTCCCGGCTATCCAAGAAGGATCGCGAAACACTCGATCTTCTGGGAATCGGGGTGCGGGAAGAGAAAATCGAACGCTTGGAAGGACGCCGGGGCCGGCTCGAGAAGATTATCTTCGGGCGAGGCGAGCCGCTGCCGTGCCGCGCGGTATTCTTCAACCCGGAGCAACGCCAGACCTGCTCTCTCGGGAACGTTCTCGGGTGCGAATTTACCCGGCGCGGCGTCATCAAGACGGACAAATGCGAACGGACACAAGTGCGTGGAGTTTTTGCGGCGGGAGATTGTTCGCGCAATGTGCAGTGGGTGGCGGTGGCCGTTTCACAGGGCGCGATCGCCGCCGAACGGATCAATATCGAACTTCAAGAGGAGGACCGCAACCGTACCCTGGAGATCGCCAGGAGAGGCAAAAGCTCTAGTTCGGTTTCCGTTCGCGACGCTTCGAGAGTACGCGTTCAACTGTCCCGCTGAGTTCGACCGTCGTCCATGGCTTTCGGACAACATCGTCGAATCCGTACTTCGCGTATTCGGACATAATCGGCGCGTCGGAGTAGCCGCTGGTAACGATCAGGTTCGAAGAGGGATGGATCTGCTTCAACCGGTCAGCCGCTTCGACACCGCCCATACCGCCCCCGACCGTCAGATCCAGCAGTACCGCGTCAAATGGGTTCGCAGATTCTTGAGCGGCTTCGTACAACGCGATGGCTTCGGCGCCGTCGCGAGCCGTGTGGACCTCGTATCCCAGGCTGGTGAGAAGCTGCTGCAGCAGACGACGAAGCGACTCTTCGTCATCCATGACCAGCAGTTTGCCGGTACCTGCAGTGATCGGCTGCGCAACGGGCAGCAGCTCGGGAGTCTTCAAACAGGCCAGCAGATCGACGGTGAATGTCGTTCCTCGACCTTCCTCCGACTCCACCGACAAACGTCCGCCGTGCTTCGTTACGATGGCGTACGCCGTAGTCAAACCGAGACCCGTGCCGGCTGGTTTGGTTGTAAAGTACGGATCGAAGATCCTTGGCAGAACAGCGGCAGGTATTCCACAGCCATAATCTTTGATGGTGATTCGCACATGCGGCTGACGGTCGTCTCCGAGCAGCACGTTCGCGGCTCGGACCTCAACGATTCCGCCTGCGGGCATAGCCTGTTTTGCGTTCAGCAGAATGTTGTGGAACACATGGCCCATTTGGCCGGAGTCCACTTCGGCATAGGCGAGATCGCTTGCGATTTGGACGTCCATGCTGATGGACGATCCGGCGCGCGAAAGATGGACGGCATCCAGGATGAGCGCGGCCAGCGAGACCACCCTGCGAACCGGCGCCCCTCCTTTTGCAAACGTGAGCAACTGCGAGGCGAGAAAAGCTGCCCGTTCGCACGCGTTGATAGTCAAGTCGAGATATTCCCGAGCTGTGGAGTTGACGCCCAGCTTCATGCGGGTCAGTTCCACGTAGCCCTGCACAACAGTCAACAGGTTGTTGAAGTCGTGCGCAATGCCGCCGGCCAGAACGCCCAGTGATTCGAGATTCCGCACTCGCAGTAAATCCTGCTCCATCTGCTCGCGTTGCTTCATCTCCTGCCGCAAGCATTCGTTGGCGTTATGCAACTCGGCGGTTCGCTGCTGTACGCGCTCCTCGAGTTCCGCGTTCAGCGCTTCGGCGCGGTTATTCGCGATACGAAGACTTTCGACGAGTTCCTGATTCTCGAACTGGAGGTTGAAGGACGATTTGATGGCGCAATAAAAGCGCCAGGTGGTGCTGACGGTCGCGATGGTGAAAACGAATGCGAGCAGTCCCATGATGCGGTGTTGCTGGTCCGGTTCAGCGAGCAGGCGCAGGACGGGCAAGCAACCGGTGGGGACCAAGAAGGCGAAGAATGCCTCCGGGCGGGGTGCTAACAGAGACGCGCCGCCCAACATCATGCCGCCCAATACAAACACCAGCAGCACTTGATTCGCGAGGTTGTCCGGAGGGTAGAGCAAAATCCCTGCCGTGCCCCAACCCGCGCCCGCCAATCCGGCGCCGGTGACGAACTGAATGTCCCACCCCGTCACGTGCGCCGAGAAATCCTTTAGTTGCTTGCGCAGGCGTGTCAGAACGAACCGCGCCAGCGAGATCAGCAGCATGTACGCTACCCAACTAACGACTACTGAGTGATTGATAACGTTCCACTGAAGATAGCCTAAAAGGGGAGCGGCAAGGATGGTTACTCCGATGCCTGTTCCGGCGTTTCGATATAACAATCGAACCTGCGCCGCGAGCAACTGTTTTCGCCGGAGATCGCGGGCGGTGCCGGGACAAGCGGCTACTGAATAGTTCGACGACATGGACCCACCGTCAGTTGGGGTTGGTTGATGATAACAGATGGGTAAAGCGTATCACATCGGTTTTAATACTTATTCTGCGGATTATGAAGTGGTTTTTGTGCAGATCGATACGAAGTGTTTGGTGGGTTTCGATTCCCCTGCAAACTCTGCGCGCCGGTTAGTAAGTCATCCGGCGATAATGAATGCAAGAACTGCCTTGGAGGTTTTTGAATGCACAGGTGCTTTCTAGCAGGTGCTCTTTTCGCTCTGGGCGCTTTGGCGGCGCCTCCTCTGTTCAACTCGAGTTCGGACACCGTTTGGAAGCGGTGGACGACGTTGCGGGGATCGGCGCGGGTGGACTCAGCGACGGTCCACGAGAATCGGGCGGCGCTAAAGGTTGAAGCGGCCGGGGATACGGATGCCGCGATCCAGTCGGAACCGCTGACGCTTCGACCGGGGAAGCACTACGAAGTAAGCGCCTGGGTTCGTACGGACGGTGTTCAGGTAACCGACACCGACCGCTCGCCCATCGCCACCGGCGCAATGATCGCGATGGCATCGATGCCGTTCGACGTTCATTCGGAATCGCTGGCCGGCACTCGTGACTGGACCCGGTTGAGACTGCGCTTTGTTGCGACACGAACGCAGGACCGCGTCGCGTTGACCGTCGGCAATGGAGGCGCGTTCCGCGGCAGGGCCTGGTTCGACGGTGTGTCGGTGGAAGAAGTCGCCGCGACTAAAGGACCGGCGCGCGCATCGGTTCAAACCTTCGGCCCTGGGTATCGCTATCCGCAGGCGGGATGGGTTTACCTGCATATCGAAGGCAAGCCGTACGACCGGGGTTATCAACACGGGCACCTGATGGCGCGCGAGATCGAGAGTTATATTGACCGGTGCGCCGCCGAACTGGATGCGAAGTCGCGCCACAATGCGTGGAACAACGGGCGGACGGAAGCGAACGCTCTATTCCTCCGCGGTTTCGATGGCGAAATCCTCGAAGAGATGAAAGGCATCGCCGACGGGGCCGCGGCGGCAGGCGCGAAATACGAAGGCCGAACGGTAGATTTGGTGGACATTGTTGCGGCGAACACCATCACGGAACTCGGCCTGCTCAATTCGGCGCTGCACATGACTCCCACGGGCCTGGAGGGACTAGGCCTGGTACCGCCGTCGTACGCGAAGCCGCGCGAGCCCGCAATCAGCGACCGTTGCAGCGCGTTCGCCGCAACCGGCAAGGCGACGCGCGACGGCCACATGGTGGTCGCGCACACGACGTGGTGGCCGCTGACGCTTGCGGAACAGACGAACGTGATGCTCGATGTAAAACCGCTGAAGGGTCACCGCGTCCTGATGCAGTCGTATCCGGGCGGCATCCAGAGCGGCACCGATTGGTACCAGAACGACGCGGGCGTAGTCCTGACCGAGACGACGATTCGGCAGAGTCCGTTCAATCGCGAGGGCGCCCCGGTCGCGTTCCGCGCGCGTGAAGCTATCCAGTACGGGGATAATGTCGACACAGTCGTCGAGCATCTCTCGACAAAGAACAACGGCCTCTACACGAATGAATGGCTCATCGGCGATGCGAAGAACGATGAGATCGCGATGTTCGAGCTGGGCACCAACAAAACACATTTGTGGAGAAGTTCGAAAAACGAATGGTTCGCCGGCACGGAAGGTTTCTATTGGGGCTGCAACAATGCGAAGGATCTTGCAGTGCGGCTGGAGTACGTGCCGGATGCGCATGCGAGCCCCGAGCATCTGCCGTTCGTGCCCGCTCCACGCGACCTCAAATGGCAGGAACTCTACCGGCAATACAAAGGCAAAATCGACGAACAGCTTGGATTCCTGGCGTTCCGAACGGCACCGCTCGTCAGTGCGTCGGCGATGGATGCGAAGGTCGCGTCGGCTGAAATGGCATCGAACTTCATGGTTTGGGCGGCATTCGGCAAACCGAACCAGCGCGAGTGGATCCCGCAGCAGCGGGATCGTGAACGGTACGCCAAAGATGATGGGTTGTACTCGTCCGGGTACACGCTGATCGCGGGAACGCTCAGCGATCCGGCACGCGAGATGATCGCTGCGGTCGAGCAGGAGCGCCTGAACGCGAAGCCGTCGCCGAAAGCGCCCGAGCATGCGAAGTGGAGCATCGATAAGGACCGGTTGTGGAATGGCTGGATTCTTCCGGCGTCCGATGGGGACCTTTGGTTGAGCGCGGGATCGGCGACGTACCGCCGGGTCCTGGCCGGCGACGATCCTCAAGGTGTCCTCGAAAAACTGCGCATACAATATCGCGGCGCTGCACAGGTGGGCGATACTCCGCTCGCCGGCTTGAGCAGCGATACGAATTCAGTGAATTGGTACCACATCGCCGACACGAAGGGGACTCTGTTGCTCGACGCTCTGCGAACCGAAATGGGTGATGAGAGATTCCTGGGCTTGATGCGCGATTGGTTCAGCCGGAATACGACGCGCACCGTGACTACCGCATCGTTTCGGGCAGTTGCCGAGAGCGCTGCCCGAAAATCGCTCGCGCCGTTCTTCGATGAATGGCTGACGAAGACCGGGTTGCCACACGACCGCGGCGGGCCAAGCTATCTGGCCTCCGACATCTTCCGCAACTTGAATTCCGCATTGATCGTGTACGGGACTCTGGCCGACGCGGGCGCCAATCGCTATGCTGCCGAGCAGTTGCAGAAGGAGATGTTGGGCTACTACGAGAGCCGGGCGCCAATTCGCAAGGATTTCGAACTCACGGATGCCGAGCTTGGTTCGCATAGCGTGATCTTTGTCGGGCGGCCGGAGTCGAACCAGGCGCTCGCGGCAATCGGGAATCAGCTTGGCCTCGATTATGAAGGAGCGCTGTTCCGGATCAATGGGAAGCCGCACGGTTCCGAGTACGAATCGCTGCTTTTTGCCGCCGCCAATCCGATGAACGCCCGCCAGATGATTCTCGTTATCGCGGGAAATAGCGCGCTTCAGACGGTAAAGGGGGTGGACCAGATGGCCGGAACTCAATACGCTGTTTTCCGCAGCGGCCAGCAGACCGAATCGGGTACGGCACACTGATGGAGGGCTCCCTTCCCGCAGTCGAATGGTTCGATATCCGCGATCCCAACGATCCGGAGTTGGACCGCCTGGCGCAGCGCTATACCCTCCATCCGCTTCATGTCGAGGACTGCCGCCATCGCAACCAGCGCGCCAAAATTGAGGAAGGCGCCGGGTACCTGTTCATGGTTCTCAAGCCGATCGAACTGGATGATGAGTGCGAAATGACCACCGGCGACCTCGACCTGTTCCTCGGCCCGGACTATCTCATCACCGTGCAGGAGATGCAGTGCCGGACGGTCTCGAACCGTTTCGCTCAATTTCAGGCGGCCAAGGACCGGAAGCAGTTTCGCGCTGACCAGTTGTTCTACCGGATCATGGATGAACTGGTGGATACCTATCCACCGGTTCTCGACCGGCTGAACGAACTGATCGATCAGATCGAGGATCAGGTGCTGGCGCGACCCGACCCGAGAACACTGCAGCGCATTTTCGAGCTGAAGCGCACGCTGATGGCGTTTCGCCGTGTGCTCGGCAACACGAGAGACGTCGCCAGTCACTTGCAGCGAACCGAATCCGGGCTCATCCACGATGACATGTACCCGTTCATCCGCGACGTCTACGACCACTTGGCGCGCAATATGGACCTGGTCGAAATGCAGCGCGACCTACTGACCGGCGCAATGGATATTTACCTTTCGAGCGTCGCGAATCGCACGAACCAGGTGATGAAAGTGCTGACCGTGCTCAGCACGATAGCGCTGCCGGCCATTGTCGTCTCGGGATTCTACGGCATGAACACGAAGGATCTGCCGTTTGCTGGTACGGCGCATGGCACGTGGTTCGCGGGGGTGCTGATGATCGGATCGACGGTGGTGTTGCTGTACATTCTGAAGCGTTTCGACTGGTGGTGAGTACACTATTGAAAAGGCTATTGACTTAACTATGGTTTACTGTGATAATCAACCCACGGTAAATGCGACTGGGCATCATAGCGTTATCACTGTTTTTCATCGGTTCCATCCAAGGACAGAGTTCCGCGACTCTTCAGGTCCGGGTTTCGGATCCGCAGGGCGCGACGGTTGAAGATGCGCGCGCACTGCTGTCCAACCCGATTACCGGTTTTGAACGCAGCGCAGTGACGCTTGCCGACGGTTCGGTCATCTTCCGCAACGTTCCTTTCAACACGTACTCGTTGACGGTGGAACGGGAGGGTTTCGCGCCGGATGTGCGGAGTTTCGCGTTGCGCACGAACGCCGATGTTCTCATCGATGTTCGCCTGCAACTTGAAACGAAGGCTGATGAAGTACAGGTGGTTGGCGGCGAGCGGGCCGGTCTCATCGATACTGAAACGACAGGAACCCGGGCTGAACTCGCCATCGCCGCCATCGAACGCCTACCGGTTCAGGCAGGGACGCGCGGCCTGGAGTCGGTGCTGCTGAGCATGCCGGGCTTCGCCGCTGACGCGAACGGAGCCATTCACCCCCGAGGCGCGCACAACCAGATGACCTACGTGATCGATGGCATGCCGATCAGCGATCAGTTGACCGGCTCGTTCGGCAATGGCATCGACCTCAACATGGTGCAGGCAGTCGAGCTCTATACGGGTAACATACCCGCCGAATATGGAAGCAAGATCTCCGGCGTCGCGGTAATCACCTCACCTTCGGGGCTGGGTTCGCAGCGGAAGTTCGGCGGATCGGTCGAACTCGCAGGTTCGGAGTTCGATACTCTATCGACGGCTACGCGGTTCTCCGGAGAGCACAAGCGTTTCGGCTACTTCGCGGCCTTCAGCGCCGTGCGCAGCCATCGCTATCTCGACCAAGTTTCTTTTGAGAACTGGCACAATGGCGGCAACTCCGAGCGAGGGTTCACGCGGCTGGATTTTCAGGCGAGTCCTCGCGACCTGCTCCGGCTCAACCTGATGAGCGGCCGATCCTCATTCGAACTGACGAACCTCCGCTCGCAGTGGCTGGCCGGGCAGAACCAGCGGCAGATGTTGCGCGACTTCTCGGCTTCGCTGGGCTGGCTTCGAACGCTGAGCCCCACTTTTACGATGGACGCGACGGTTTCCTATCGAACATCGATCGCGCAACTGTTTCCCAGTCCTGGAGACACGCCGGTGACCGCGTCTCAAGCGCGGCACCTGTCGAACACGAATGCCGGCTTGCGCTTGAACAAACAATCCGGATCGCACACGCTGCGCGGCGGCATCGAGTATCAATACTTCCCGGTCAGCGAATTTTTCACGTTCGGTTATGCGGCGAGCGCCGATCCTCTGTTCGTGTTCGCGAAGAAGCGTTCGGGGTTCATGGCCAGCGCGTTTGTGCAGGATCAATGGAAGCTCGGACGTTGGATGCTGTCGCTTGGGTTGCGCCACGACGATTATCACTTCCTTGTGAATGGGCGTCAGCTTCAACCGCGCCTGGGTATCGCGTATCATTTGCGCGAAACCGGCACGCTGTTCCGCGCCTCGTACAACCGGACCTACCAGACGCCTCCGAACGAGAACCTTCTGCTATCGAGTTCCGGAGTGATGGGGCGCATTTCCGCAGCGATTCGTCCGGAACGGCACAACGTATATGAAACCGGAGTAGAGCAGCAGGTGGCGCGTCTCGGCGCGTTGACGCTGGTCTATTACCACAAGGACTCGCGCGACCTTCAGGACAACGACAATTTCCTCAACACCGGCATCATCTTCCCTACGTCCCTGGCGCGCGCTCGCGTCAACGGCGCTGAGGCGCGGCTAGTTATCACGCCTGTCCGCGGCTTCGGCGGCGAGTTCAGCGCGACGCATTACCACGCTGTTGTAACCCCCCCGTTCACCGGCGGATTGTTCGTGGGAGGTTCGGCGCTCGATGTGCTGAATTCCGGGCCTTTTGTCATCGACCACGATCAGAAATTAGGCATGCAGGGGACGGTTCGCTATTCTCCACGCCGTAGCATCTGGACCAGCATTTCGGTGCGTTACGACAGCGGACTCGTTTCGAATCCATCCAATCCGGTGGAGGTGGCGCACGATCCCGACTATGCGCCGTTGCTGCCTTACGCGAATCTCCATTCCAACCCACCGCGAGTGCGGCCGCGCACGATCACCGATGTCGGCTTCGGATACGAGCGGCAGCGCGAAGGGCGGCGCGCCTGGGAGATCGCCGCGCAAATTACGAACATCGGCAACATTACCGCGCTGTACAACTTTCAATCGGTATTCGTAGGCACTCGAATCGTCGCACCGCGGATGGCCGGCGCCCGTCTGCGCTGGTATTTTTGAACATGGCCAACTTTGAGGTGGTTGATGCGTGGGCGCAGCCTGCGTTGGGGCGCAGGCGCACGGAAATGCCGGAGGTGGTGCGGTTGTTTGAAAAGTCCGGCACGGCCGAGCATCTCGATCGAAAGCTGTCGCCAGCGGAAATCGTGGAGTTGATGGACGCAGCCGGTGTTCAGCGGTTGATGTTAAGCGCTTGGTGCCGTCCTGGCCGGTGGGTGATCACGAACGATGAAGTAGCCGCACACGTTCAGGCTTTTCCCGACCGTTTCACCGGCGTAACCGCCGTCGATCTCACAAATCCGGTGGCAGCGGTTCGCGAGTTGGATCGAGCGGTGCGGGATCTCGGATTCGAGGCCCTGCGCGTCGTCCCCTGGTTATGGAAACTCCCGCCGAACGACAAGCTCTATTACCCGCTGTACGTAAAGTGCATTGAACTCGATATCCCGTTCTGCACGCAGGTGGGTCATACCGGTCCGTTGATGCCGTCGGAAACGGGACGCCCGGTGCCCTACATCGACGAAGTGGCACTCACCTTCCCCGATCTGCGGATCGTATGCGGTCACACCGGTCATCTGTGGACCGACGAAATGATCGGAGTCGCCTGGAAGCACGACCACGTGTACATCGACACCTCGGCTTACCTTCCGCGCTACTATTCGCCGCAGTTGCTCCAGTATTTGAAGACGTACGGAAGAAACGAAGTTCTGTTTGGAAGCAATTTCCCGCAGTTGCCGCTGGCCGGTGTGTCGAGCAGGTTCGCGCGCTCGAACTGAAGCCCGAAATCGAACGGCCTTTTTGTTTTCGAATGCGTGCCGTGTGTTTCAGCTTGCCGGGCAGGCCGCGGCAGGCGCCTAGTGCCCCGCCGGGGCGGGAACCTGTTCTTCGGCGCGGAGGGGAAAATGCGCGCCCTCGGGGACGGGGGCCAGCATCTGCTCCTTGCGGTAAATCAGCGTGGATGTGTTGTAGCTGGCGATCTCGAAGCCGTGGCCGTGCGTGATGGCATCGGTAGGACAGGCCTCGACGCAATAGCCGCAGAAGATGCAACGGCTGTAGTCGATGTTGTAGACCTTCGCGTACCGCTCGCCGCCGCTGATGCGCAGCGTGTCGGTGTTCTCCGCCGCTTCGATGTAGATGCACTCCACGGGACACGCCGCGGCGCACAGGAAGCACGCGACGCACTTTTCGAGTCCGTTCTCGTCGCGCTGCAGAACGTGGACTCCGCGATAGCGTTCCTGAAATATGGGCGGCGCATCGGGATAATCGTCCGTCAGCGTCGGGCGCATCATCTCCTTGAAGGTGACGCCCATGCCTTTGGCGATAGCCGCGGCAGATTCTAGAACTTCTGTGATCTTCCCAGGCATTCTTCTCTTTCAGCTTAGCAGTCGTCGAAGCCCCACACGGGGGCTAGTTCTTCGATCCTCAACCCGCTTTGAAATCGGGAATCTTTTCCCCCGGCGCGAAGGGCGCGATTCCAGCCATATTCCCGATTGCCTCCAGGTCGCGCTTGGAGAATCCATTCTCGGCGATGGATATGCTGCCGTCCGGCTCTATCAGGAACAGCGAAGGAACGTAATCGATTCCGAATGCATTGCTCACCGGATAGCCACGCCGCGATTCATCGATCAGGGTCGGGAAGGTGATTCCGAACTCAGCGCGAAAGCGCTCAGTAGTTTTCAGATCGTCTTGCGAGATTGCGATCACCTCGATGTTGTCGCTTTTCGAAAGCCGCTCCAGGAAGGGGAGTGTGAACTGACAGACCGGACAACTCGCTTTGTACAAGGCCACCAACACCGGCTTTGTAGCTGCGAGGTCGCGGAGTGCAGTCTGTTTTCCAAATGTGTCTTCGAGTTGAAAATCAGGTGCGGTATCGCCGACGCCCAACATACCCCTCATCGTAACGCGCCGGGCCCGGGATCAGTGCGCGATAACAAAGGCGGCGTATGCGAGCAGGGCGCCGATGCCGCTGCCCACTACGACGTCGCTGAGAAAGTGCATTCCCACCATCACGCGCGAGAAAGCGACGCTGACGGCGCAGAACAACAATCCCGGCATGAGTCCGGGAAAGAACAGCCCGAGGCTTACGGCCACAGCGAAGGCCGTGATGGAATGGCCCGAGGGAAACGAGAACTGATCGGGCGGCAACAGTTCGGCCCAGCAGTGGCCGGCGATGGCGCACGGCCGTTTGCGACGGAATGCCCGCTTCAGGCTGATGAAGCACGCAATGCCGGTTCCGGCTGCGGCTCCGGCAGCTGCCACCGCGCGCGTCGCGCCAGCGCCGCCGAAAAGAAGCAGCAGGATGCCCATCGTGTACCACAGCCATCCGTCGCCGCCCCGCGTGGCGCAGATCATCCACAGTCGAAACCAGCGCGGCGGCCGCCACCCATTGACGCGTGTCATCACGCTGTGATCCCGGCTTGTTACAAAGTCCAGGAGCAGACGCGGAGCCTGAGCGCCAGATCGTATTACAGTATTGGCAGCCTGTTCCATGGCCACAGTGTCACATGAGTCGGATTACAGCCCGATGACGCGCCCGCAAAACATACATGAAAATAAATCGATGCCTGCAATAGATCTCGTTTATTTCGATGCTGGAGGCGGGCATCGGGCTGCGGCAAACGCACTGAAAGCCGTGATTGCGCAGCAACAGCGCCCCTGGGATCTCCGGTTGGTGAATCTACAGGAACTGCTCGATCCGTTGGATGTGTTCCGGAAAATCACCCGCATCCGCCTGCAGGATCTCTACAATCATATGCTGGCCAAGGACTTGACTCTCGGCGCGGCGCAGGCCTTGAAGTTTGTTCACGCCGTGATTCGTATGTACCACGGTCCCGCGGCGCGCCTGCTCGCCGAGCACTGGCGCCAGAGCCGGCCGGACCTGGTGGTCTCCGTAGTCCCGAACCTCAATCGCGCGTTATTCGGAGGTTTACGCGCCGCGAATTCTCAGACGCCGTTCGTAACAATTCTCACCGACTTTGCCGATTACCCGCCGCATTTCTGGATCGAACAGCAGGACCAATACTTCATCTGCGGCACCGAGAAGGCCGTCCAGCAGGCGCTAGCCCTGGGTCATCCCAACGAGAGGATCTTCCGTGTTTCGGGAATGATCCTCCGGCCGGTTTTTTACGAGCCTGTTACGATCGACCGCCGCGCCGAGTGCCAGCGGCTCGGCTTGGACCCCGGACTTGCGACGGGGCTTGTGATGTTTGGCGGCCAAGGATCGCGCGTGATGGACGATATTGCTCGCACGCTGGGGGAGTCGGAACTCGCCATTCAACTGATCGCCATTTGTGGAAAGAACGAGGCGCTTGCCTCTCGTTTGCGGAACCTTCGCTCGCGCAACCGAATTCACGTCGAAGGGTTCACGCCGCAGATTCCGTACTACATGCATTTGTCCGATTTCTTCATCGGCAAGCCGGGCCCGGGCAGCATCAGCGAGGCAATTGCGATGCGCCTGCCCGTGATTATTGAACGCAACGCCTGGACGCTGCCGCAGGAACGCTATAACGCCGACTGGGTCCTCGAGAAGGGAGTGGGGCTGGTGTTGCCGAATTTCCGCGACGTCGAGGATGCCGTTCATCGTCTGCTGGAACCCCCCACGTGGGAACAGTGCCGCGCAGGCGTGGCTGCGATCCACAATGACGCGGTTTTTGAGATCCCCGATATTCTCGCGCGCCTGCTTACAATAGCTGCATGCTGATCGCATTGACTGCGTTCGCGCTTCTGGCCGCGAACGCCCCCGCGGATCTGCTCGCGTGGATGAATCGAATCGCGCAGTCGCAATTGGACATGCGTCAGAAACAGATCGACGCGATCCGGACGCGCGATGGTGCCGAAGCGCGGCAACGCGACATTCGAGCGCGGATTCTCGAACGGATCGGTCCATTGCCGGATTACGACGGCCCGTTGAATGCGCGTGTCACGGGCCAGTTGCCGGGCCAGGGATATCGCATCGAGAAAGTTGTTTTCGAAAGTCTGCCGCGGTTCTTCGTAACCGGAAACCTGTACGTGCCCAGCCGGCCCGGTAAGCATCCCGGCATCCTGTTTCCGATGGGCCATTGGGACCAGGGCAAGGCGGCGGCCCAGCAGATGGCGGCGAACCTGGCGCGCAAAAACTTCGTCGTCTTCGCCTACGATCCGATCGGCCAGGGCGAACGGCTTCAAGTATACGACCAGCGCTACGGTTCGTCGCTGGCGGGCGGCGGCACCGATCAGCACATCCTGTTTGGAGCTCAGAGCGTGCTGGTGGGCCGTACCTTCGCCGCAGCCCGAATCTGGGACGCCAAGCGCGCGCTCGATTATCTGATCAGTCGTCCGGAGGTGGAATCCTCGCGCATCGGCTGCACCGGCTGTTCGGGTGGCGGCACGTTGACCACCTACATCTCGGCCATCGACCCTCGCATCAAGGTCGCGGCGCCGGCCTGCTACATGAACTCCTTCCGGGTGCTCTTTAGCGGGCCGGTCGGCGACTCCGAGCAGGGCCCTCCCGGCTTTCTCGCAGCGGGCCTCGACCAGACCGACTACGTCGAGTTGTTCGCGCCCAAACCCTGGCTCATCTCTTCAACCGAGCAGGATTTCTTCACACCGGCGGGCGCGCGGATCGTGTATGAGGAGGCCAAGCGCTGGTACGGACTGTTCGGCGCGGAGGACCGCATCAAGTGGGTGGTCGGCCCCGGCGGTCACGGGACGCCGCGGCCCGTGCGCGAGGCGATCTACGATTGGTTCATCCGGTGGTTGGGCGAGCCCGGAACATCGGCCGCGGACGAGAACCTTGAATTCGTGCCCGACCCCGAATTGCGTGTCGGCAAGTCGGGCCAAGTGGCGCTCGATTTCGGGAGCCGGGAATGGAGCGAGATCAATGCGGAGTTGTTGAAGCCGGAACCAGCGTCGGGCTCGGAGATTGAAGCGGGGCTTCGTGCGTTGATCGCGCATCGCGGGCCAACAAATGTCCGGCGAGAGTCCGATGGAACGATCCGATTCGATCCCGAGGAGGGGCTCACGCTGACGGCGCGATTTCTTTCAGGCGGCAGCAGCGGCGCGGGAAAGCGGCCGGGCGTTGTTGTCGTCCAAGCGTCGCTCGATCCATTGCCGCGTACGCTCGAGTTGGCGCGGTCCGGCAAGCAGGTGCTCGTGCTGGTTCCGCGCGGCCTGCCTGAACCGTCGGCTTCGCGGATTGTCGGCGACTGGCTTGCGAACACTCGCGCCGAGTTGATCGGGCGTTCGCTGCCGGCAATGCGTGCGCATGACATTCTGTGCGGGATCGACATGCTACTCGCACAACCCGAGGTGGACCCTGTACAGGGTGCGATGGCTTCGGCGGAGGACACGGCGGGAATCTGGTTGTTGATGGCAGCCGCAGTAGACAAGCGAATCGCTGAGGTGGACTTGAGCCGCACGCCGTGGAGCATTCGCGAGATCGTGCGGAGTCCGCTCGCGCGCAACCCATTCGATGCTGTAGTGCGTCCCGGTGTCGCGCAGTCGTGGGATTTGGACGATTTGGTACGGTTGATCGCGCCGCGACAGGTGGTGTGGACGGACCCGGTGGATTGGATGAGGAACATTGCGGTGCGGCCGGGGTATCGCTACAGCGTCACCCGGCAGGAATGAGTTGCGGATCGCGGGGCGGATGTTACAATGAGGAGGTCAGGTCAAACTGAACCCCCGCAGATTTTATCTCATCGAGGGCGCGTAGCTCAACTGGCAGAGCAACTGACTCTTAATCAGTAGGTTGTAGGTTCGATTCCTACCGCGCTCACCAATTAAATCCGAGCAGTGAAAACAGAGGGCTCTACGCCATTAATAGGGACGGCCCCGCCTGGGCGCCATCATGAGCCCAATGTAAGGAAATGTATAAGCAATTTGCTCCGGGCCCCGAATCGTGTAAGCAAGGTGTAAGCAGAGGATCATTTCACGACGCCCTCCGCTTTCGCATCTGAACGACCTTCGTTTCCGGCTTGCCCTGCGGCTTGTCGATACCCTGCTTCTGTTTTTCGGACGGAGCACCGAAGAGCTTGTCCATTGCTTCGGCCGATTCGCGGTCCGATCCTGGGAAAAGATGACCGTAGGTGTCCATGGTCAGCTTGATGGACGAATGCCCCAGCCGTTCGGCGATCTGCTTCCGGTGCTTGCCTTCAGCGATCGGGAGTGAAGCATGCGTGTGCCGCAGATCGTCATAGCGGATCTTAGGTAGTCCGGCCTTCGCACAGATCTTCTGGAAGCGATGTAGCACGTTCGAGACGTCTAGCGGAGTGCCAACGTCCTTTGTGAAAACCAGACCATGCTCCGTCCATCGGTCGTCCGCTAGCGCCTTCTGCTCTTTCTGTCGTTCGCGCCCAATCTCGAAGTGCGGCAACTGCTACGGCAGGGATTTGGATCGTTCGGCGGCTCCCGGTCTTGGGCGCACGGAATAGCCAACGCTCGCCCTCTTCGTCGGACTTCTTACGGGTACGGGGAAGGGCGCGGTGAATGGTCAGTTGACCCGCTTCGACGTCCACATCCACCCACCGTAGTCCGAACTGCTCGCCCGGGGCGGTGGTCAATGCGATCGTGTAAACGGCGGCGCGGTTGTCGTCGTGAACCGCCGCGAGGAACTGCCCCGCTTGATCTGGCGTGAAGAACTGGATCTTCTCCGGCGCTGGTTTCACCCTTGCGGCGCTTCGCGGTTCGAACTCGTGCCGAGGCCGAGTTCTTGTCAACTACGCCCCAGTCGACGGCGAAGTTCAATGCTCGACGTGGCACGCGATGCGTGTAGTCTAGCAGTGGCTGGTGCCAGCCGGGACTCGCTTTGGGCTTTCAGCAGTGCGTCAACGTCACGGGTTGTGATTTCGCGACCGCGCCGTTTTCCTACCGTTGAAAGAATGTGATGATCGATGTGGTAGCGATAGTCGTGCAGCGCGGATGGCGCAACATCGGCTTCTGCTTTCAAGAATTCAACGACCGCTGCAGGAATTCCGCGAGCGTTTCCTTCTCGCTCTTCGGATCGAGTCCGGCCGAGAATTTGGCTTTCTCTTAGTCAGCCTTTTTCTCGACTTCTCTTTTTGTTGCGGCCTGGACGGCTCTCCTCGAGCCGTCCGGGATGGGGATTAGATTAGAACTCGGTAATACATCCGGCCGTTCGAGGCCTTGACTTTGAATGCGTGCATGCACAGATGACATCGCGTATGTAAGTAAATAGTCAGTAGGTCATTAGGCCGCTTTTGCTGCTTTTGTGTGGTCGGCGATCCATGCGCGCAGGTCGTTGTATGGACCTCTAACGGATCCGCGAATCCGAACAACGAGCAGCGTGCCGTCGTTCATCAGGCGGTAAACGTGCGCGCGACTCATTCCGAGGATCGTGCAGATTTGCGTCGCTCTCAGGTGTCGTTGTGATGGGTCGATTTCGAGTTTGTTATCGTGTGGCAGGAAGGCGGCTGGACAGATCAGCGGCTATGGAGGTTCATTCCGCACAGCCGGTAAATGCATCCCGATATAGTGGACCCAGGAATTCAGACCAGGCAATAAGCTAAACTTTCGGCGGAGTCATTGATAAGGAGCAGTCGATGACAACGACGAGGAAACAGTACAGTCCACAGTTCAAGGCACGCGTGGCCACGGAGGCGATCCGGGGTGAAAAAACGCTGAGCCAACTAGGATCGCAGTTCAAGGTACACCCGATGCAGATTGCCAAGTGGCGCAAGGCGGCGATCGATCAACTGCCGGAGCTATTCGTGGATGGGCGGACGCGCAAGGCCCCCAGCGATGGGGCGGAAACCGACGCGCTTTACCAAGAGATTGGCCGGCTGAAGGTCGAGTTGGACTGGCTCAAAAAAAAAGTCGGCGTGCTCGACTAACGAGCTGCGCCTGCTGGTGGATCAAGACCATGCGGAGATTAGCGTTCGGCGACAGTGCGCGTTGCTGGGCGTGAACCGATCGGGCCTGTACTACCAGCCTCGGGGCGAGAGTGAAGAGAGCCTGATGTTGATGCGGCTAATCGACGAAGAATACACGCGCCATCCTTTCCTGGGAAGCCGGCGAATCCGGGAATGGCTGTGCGGCAGAGGGTACCAGGTGGGCCGGAATCGAGTCCAGCGGCTGATGCAGTTGATGGGCATCGAGGCCGTATATCCGAAACCGAAGCTGAGCCAGCCCGGTGAGGCGCACAAAGTCTATCCGTACCTGTTGAACGGGGTCGAGGTGACGCGAGTCAACCAGGTGTGGAGCACAGACATCACCTACGTTCGGATGGCGGGCGGGTTCGTGTACCTGGTGGCGGTCATGGACTGGTACAGCCGGTACGTGTTGAGTTGGGCGCTATCGCTAACGATGGAGATCGACTTTTGTCTGGCGGCATTGAATCGGGCGCTACGCCGGGGGCGTCCGGAGATCTTCAATACTGACCAAGGTTCGCAGTTTACCAGTCCGAAGTTCACCGGCGAACTGGAGACACGGGGGATCGCCATTAGCATGGATGGCCGTGGGCGCTGCTTCGACAACATTTTTATCGAACGCCTGTGGCGCTCGCTGAAGTATGAGGAGGTCTATTTGCGGGAATATGCGTTGGTGCCAGAGGCGCGAGGCGGCATCGCCAAGTGGTTTCAGTTCTACAACCATGCCCGACCGCATCAGAGCCTGGAGTATCGGACGCCTGCGGAATGCTATAGGGTGCCGTAACCGAGAACAAGGAATGGATCTTCTTAGAACATGGGGGCCAGCCCCCAACCCCCCGAGGTTTAACGCATTGTGGCCCGAATAACTCGGCTACAATATTTGCACTTGAGCGGAGGATATGGCAACGCAGAGGTGCGACCGGAGCGCCGACTCAAGCGCCTGAATGGCAGGGGCGGTTACGGCCGCCCCACGAACCAGACCCGCCGACCCAGAGCGAAGCTTATTGAAGGCGAAATTTGGTCTTGCAAACCGGGGCCACTTTACCGATTCTGGTCCAAGTAGACAAATAAGGTGTGGGCCCAGTTGGCCCACTTGGTCCAGTTGGCCCCCAAGGGAACAGACGGTACAGGAGAGTAGGTAGTGATACGGCGGATACGGCGAAGTGTGATGGTTCCGTTCCGCAGGATCAGGTACACTGAGCCGTATCCAGGATGCTCGATGCAAATCCCGGTTCACAGGAGATTGGTGCGTTGGACCGAGTGGTAATGACTAATGTCGCGCTCAATATCAAGAAGAGACCGGCTGCGGCGAGTCGTCATCTTATGCCAGGAGTTCGCCCGCAATCTTGCCTACTACCGCGTCGGCCAGCAGCAAGAATATCGAGACTTCCTCGATCCACGTAGAAGCCGCTTCGTCAATTTCTGGCGGGCGATCAACGGCAATTTCATAGATGTCTGCGTACTGGAATGATGCAAGCTCTTTGCGGATAAAGGCGGGAAGCACTCGTGGCAACACATTGTCGCAGATCCCGCCACCTTCGAGGCGGATCTGTTGTGCCATCTTGGGTTGGATGCGGAGGTGTTCGAGCAGGAAATCAACGTCATGCTTCGCTATCGAGACAAGTTTCTCGCCCATTTGGATTCGGACCGCGTGAGGCAAATCCCAAAGATGGAAATCGCTAAGCAGGCAGTCTGGTTCTACCACGTCCACATCGTGAACAACGAAGCGGCGACCGGGGATTTGGCGGAGCTTCCCACAGAGCTGGACAGAGGGTACGTGGAGACCCAAGCAGAGATTGCCGCTGGGTTTGAAGCGAGGTTGGGCCTTGAACATCAACATCGCTGAAAACTCCGCAACAGCTTTAGTTTAAGTTGCCGTTCAGGAAACTGCTTTCTGCCCTTTGCCCAAATCTCAAAACAGGTTGGCTCCGTCACCTTCGTGCGGCGGGGCTCTTTTCCTCAGCTTGCTCGTTCGGAGCGGGCAGAGAGATACGGTTGGGGTTAATTTTCCAGTTTCCAAAGGGGGATCTGCGATCTTCGTATTTGAACAACAGACTCACCGGCGGTGCGATCAACACCGTAGGTCCTCACCAGATACATTTCAAGAGTTCTCCTTGTCAGGTCGTGATCTACTGTGGGGCCTTGCCAGGTCTCGGCTAGAACGGACTTTGGTAAGGGAATTTCTACATACGGTGTAACTCCCCGCCGGCCCGGACGGAACCTCAGATCCGACGGCTGCCATGATATCAACAGCCATTCGCGCTCTTCCGAAAAGCTTTCGTGCTTGAACGCGAGGGGAAAGATCGATGCCGACGTCTATAACATCGACACGATGCAGGAGTTCACCGGGCGAACGGACCCCGCGATTTCGCCTCCGACCGCAAGATGGTATATGCCGTTGTGACGGTCTTGTCTCCCCGACCGAGAGGGCCTCGCTAAATCGCCTCAACACACTCCAGCACGAATCTGCTGTCGAAGATCGGGATGACGCCAAGCTACCGGCCCACACCGGGTCGGACTTTTGGACGCCAAACTCGATGCGGTTCACAGAATCATTCGCTTCACACCTGATTTGATGCTAAGGTGAGCAGTTAAGGCGACGTCATTAATCTGCGCCCGGACATCTGCCAATGGCCCACAAAGTTCACATCACCAAACGCGGCATCCAGGCGCTGAAATGGGATGGCGACGTCGGTCAGTACCTCGAAGAGGAGATCCGATCCGGACTCCAAGTACTGCGTTGCGCCTGCCATATCGACGCTGACGTAACGCTCGGCGATATCTTCCACACAGTGGAGCAAGACCCGGACCTCGTGAGGTTTCTCGAGCAGTGGTCCTGGTGCAATGTGAAAGCTTTTCATTCCGAGGCGCGTAAGCCGGCGAACGAGTCATCGGATCTGTCCTACATCGAGATCGCCAAGCATTTCGAGTGGGGCGAGCATGAGGCGCAGGAGACAATCCACGTATCCGCCATCATGCAAGCCGGCGACGATGGCATCACTAACTATGGCCTCGACTTTATACCCGTCAACCAACTAGTCCATCTCCCGGTGCGGCTACGCCCAGAATTAGAGATCCACAAGGATTTCGAGAAAGTGGGTGAGGCTCGCTGCAACTTCACGCTGCTCGATGTTCTTGGTGAGATCTACTGGGAGATCAGCTTCTTCGGCAGTCCCGAGGACCGCGACCGCGAAAGTGCCGAATTGCAGGAGCGCGTTCGCGAGGTCGAGGAAGGCCGGGCGACCTTGATCCCTTGGAATCCGCCAAAAGACCGTGTGAACTGAGGCAACTCCCCCGCGCAGCGATCTCTGGGCTGGGTGCCGATTCAAAATCATCGGGCCAGGAAATAGTGTACGGCCGGAGTGACAATCAGCGAAAGGACCATCGACGCCAGCACTCCCCCGATCACAGCGATCGCCAGCGGTTGTAGCATCTGCGAACCCGCGCCGAGCGCCAGCGCCAGCGGAATCATCCCGGCTACGGTCGCCAGCGCCGTCATCAGGATCGGACGCATCCTGCGCTCGCCCGCATGGATCATCGCCTCGAATGCCGGTGCTCCCTCGGCCCGAAAGCGCTGGTCGGCGTCGATCAACAGAATCCCGTTCTTCGCGACAATCCCCACCACCATAATCAAACCCATGAACGACGCAATGTTGAACGTCGTGCCCGTGACCAGCAATGCGAGAAACACACCCGATGTGGACAGCAGCGCGGAAGCCAGGATCGCAGCCGGAGCCGCAAAGCTGCCGAACTCGAACAGCAGCACCGTGAACACCAAAACTACCGCCAGCACCAGCACGGTCATCAGATCCTTGAACGACTTCTGCTGCTCTTCGTAGGCGCCGCCGTACACCACGCGGATCGAGGGTGGAAGGTTCAGTTCCGCCATCGCTTTCTTCACCTCAGCTATCCCCGCCCCGAGATTCAAGCCTTCCAATCGTGCGGTCACCGCCACGTCGCGCTGCATGTTCTCCCTGCGAATCTCGGTCTGGCCCGGCGTTTCGACAATCGTCGCCACTGATCCGAGCGTCGCCGTCTTCCCGTTCCCGCTCGTGATCAGCGCGTTGCGAATCGCCTCCACATTCGCGCGCGACTGCTCCGGATAGCGCACGCGAATCGTATATGTCCGGTCGTTCATCACCACCGGCGTCGGAGCCGGCTCACCGCCGATGATCGCACTCGCGTCCAACTCGATCTCCTCCGGCGTGAAGCCCGCGCGTGCCGCCACCGCCGGGTCGACATTGAACGTCAGCGCCGGTCCGCTGATCGTGTTGTCGATTCCATCGAGAACGTCCACCACTCCCTCGATCTTCTTGATCCGGTCGCCCACCTTCGGCGCCCACTCGCGCAGGATCGCCGGATCCTGCGCGAACAACTTGATCTCGACCGGTTCGGGTCCGCTCGTCAAATCTCCGATCATGTCCTGCAATAATTGAATGAACTCCACGTCGAGCATCGGCAGCCGCTCGCGCACCTTCGCGCGAACGTCGGCGATCACTTCCTCCACGCTTCGCGAGCGGTCGCGCTTGAGTCTCACCGAAAAATCGCCGGTATTCGCCTCGGTCACCTGTGCCAGCCCGAGTTGCAGCCCGGTCCGGCGCGAGGTGCTTTCCACCTCGGGCTCGGAGCGCAGAATCGACTCCACGATGTTCAGCGCCTTGTCTGTTTCGGCGAGAGACGAGCCTGCGGGCATGATGTAGTCGAGGATGAAGCCGCCCTCGTCCATTTCCGGTAGCAGGTCCGTGCCGAGCGAGCGGTAGCAGAGCCAAGACGCCCCCACCAGTCCTGCCAGCAAAATGGACAAGACGATCGGATGCGCGAGCGCCGCCCGTAGCGACCGTTCGTAGACTCTGAGAACCGGTCCGAGCAACCGGCCCGTTTCGGCCGAATGATTCGCGCTGCCCTGCGAATTCCTCTGCCGGCGCAGCAGGAAATGGCTTAGCGTCGGAGTCCACGTCAGCGCGAGCGCCAGCGAGGTCAGCAGCGCCATCGCAACCGTCAGCGCCAGTGCGCGAAAGAACACGCCGGTCACGCCGACGATCGAAATCAGCGGCAGGAACACGACGATCGGCGTAATCGTCGAACCCACCAGCGGTTTGCTGATTTCGCGAATGGCGCTCCGGATCGCCTCCGCGCGGCTCTGTCCTGCGTCGCGGTGCATCACGATGTTTTCCACCACGACGATCGCATCGTCGATCACCAGCCCAACTGCCGCCGCCAAGCCTCCGAGCGTCATCAGATTGAAGCTTTCGCCGAGCAGTCGCAGCGCGATGAACGTGACGGCGATCGTCGCCGGAATCACCAGCCCCGCCACCAGCGATGTGCCCCAGTCCCGCAGGAACAGCACCAGGATGATCGACGCCAGCACCAGCCCGATCAGGATCGCATCCCGAACACTGCGGATAGAATCGTTGACAATTACCGATTGATCGTAAAACGGCAACAGTTGCACTCCGGGCGGCAGCGAGCGCCGGATCGAATCGACCTCGGTGTGGATTTCATTCGCTACGGTCACCGTGTTGCTGTCCGGCTGCCGGTTGACATTCAGTAGCACCGACGGCTTCCCGTTCGCCGTGACGATCGTGTACACGGGCTTCACCGAATTGAAAACCGTGCTCACATCGCCGATGCGGACCGGCAGCCCCGCATTCGTTGTTTTGACGACGATGTTCGATACGTCGCGCAGCGAATGCGCCTGCCCCGTGACGAGGCTCAACACGAGTTGGTGGTTCGTCTCGATCAGTCCGGGCGAATCGATCATGTTGCTGCGGCGGACGGCGTCCAACAGGGCCGGCACCGTGACGCCCGCCTGCAGCATCTTCCCCGGGTCGGGGCGCACTTCGAACTCTGGCTCCTGCCCCCCTTGCACGATCACCGTAGCGACGCCGCTCAAACGATTGAGCCTCGGTTTCAACTCGTAGGTCGCCATCTCCCACAGCCGCGTCTGCGACACCGTGCCGGAGCTTAAGCTATACCCCATGATCGGGAACGCCGCAAAGGTCAGTCGATTCGCGGTCAACTGCGTCGTTGGCGGAAGCGACGGCTGTATCCGCGCCAGTGCCGCGTTCACCAGTTCGAGCGTCCGATACATATCGACGTCCCACTTGAAGTACAGGTTGACCTCGGCCGTGCCCCGGCTCGTGATCGACTTCATCCTCTCGAGCCCCAGCACCCCGTTCATCGCCTCTTCGATGGGGCGCGTCACGGTCACCAGCATCTGGTCGATGGGCGTGACGCCGTTATCCGCGCCGACCACGATGCGGGGAAAATTCGTTTCCGGGAAAACCGAAACGGGAATCGAGATCGCCAGGTACACGCCCACCGCGATCAGCGTGAGAATGACGAAGATGATCGGCTTGCCATGGCGTGCCGTCCAGTGTTCCTGGTTGGAGGACAACGGTGGGCGCGGTGCATCACTCATCTTTCGTCGCACCCTCCGGCGCCGCGCCATGCTGCACGATCTTCACCTTCGCGCCGTCCTCCAGACCGACGCCGCCCGAAGAAACCACGCGCTTGCCCGGTTCTACGCCGCCCAGAATCTGGACCTTGTCGCCCGCGCGGACTCCCACCTCAACCTTCTGCTGATGCGCCGCCGAATCCGGACCCACCACCATCAGCGCCGTACCGCCTTCCGCCGACGGCAGCAGAGCTTCGTTGGGAACGACAACCGCGTCCGGAATTGTTCCAGCGGCGATCTCCACGCGCGCCGATGCGCCGGGCCGCAGTTTCTCGCCAGGATTCGGAGCCTGCACCCAGATCTCGATAGTTGTGCTCTGCGGGTCCACCGCCGGACTCACTACGGTTACCTTGCCGCGTACTTCCACTGAACCATCGGCAGACATGACGCGCGCCGGCTGCCCCAACTTGATGTACGGCACTTCCGAAGGGGGCACGTTCACACGCGCGATCACGCTCGAGATGTCGACAACGGTCAGCAGCGGTGTCCCGGTGCTTGCCATCTCTCCGGGAAAGGTCGGACGCTCGGCAACAACGCCCGAGATCGGGCTTCGAATTTCTGAATACGATAACTGCGCCTGCGCGGCTTCATAACGTCCCTTCGCCGATTCAAGCTGTCCTTGGGCGCTCTTGACCTCCTCGTGACGCCCGACGCTCTCCAGCGATTCGAGCGTCTTCTGCGCGGTGTCGTACTGGCTGCGCGCCTGCGCGTACGCCACTGCGGCTTCATCCACCAGCCGCCGGGCCAGCGCCCCTTCTTTGTACAAACCCTCGCGGCTGTCGAGCAGTTTCTTTGCAGCCTCCATCTGTTGCCGCGCTGCCTGCAGATCGGATTGCGCCTTCACCGTCTCGTTCGGCACCGTGGCAGATTGCGTGTTCCTCGAGTTCGCCGCCGCCTGTTCGTACGCGCCTTTCGCCTCCGTCACTGCCGCCGCAAGATCGCGATTCTCCAGCGTCGCCAGCAATTGTCCCCTGGTTACGTGATCGCCGCGATTCACGTAGAAGTGATGCACAGGCGCGCTGATCTTCGGCATCACCGACGATTGGTCGAGCGCGCGCAGCACGCCTTCGGCCCGAATGGTCCGCTCGATCGGTTCCCGCCGCACCTCCACCACTTCCACCGGCACCACCGATTCGGTCTCTTTCTCCTGCGGCTTGGAGCAGACGCTCAGCATCAGGAGCGCGGCCCCCAGCGGCGATAGTGCGATCAGCCTCATCCCTTAGAGCCTTCCCGTTAAAGTCTGAAGAGCCGCCAACGCCACGCGATAGCGGGCCAACCCGTCTGCGTAAGCGTTCCGCGCCTGCGCCACCGTCGTCTGCGCGTCCGCAACTTCCAGCGCGGTTGCTTCCCCGGCCTCGTAACGCAGCACGGTCAGTCGCAGACTCTCCGCGGCCAGGTCGGCCGAACTCCGCAGCGAGTCCAGTTGTGCCCGCGCTGCCTGCGCCTCCAGGTAGAACGTGCTCAGGTTCGTCTGGAGCATCCGCTTCGAAAACGTAAGGTCGAACTCCGCCTGCTTCCGCAGCAGTTCCGCCTGCCGCACTTTGCTCCTCATCGAACCCCATGTCCAGATCGGGACATTCACGGTGCCCTGCACCACCGATCCGAGATTCTGCCGGTCCTCCGGACCTCGCACCGCGAACACATTGGCATCGATGCCGAAAAAATAATCGAGCACGAGCGAAGGGTAGTACGCTGCCTTTGCCGAAGCGATCCCTGCCTCCGATTGCCGCAGGCCCGCCTCCGCCGCGCGTACCTCGGGGCTGTTCGAAATCGCCAGTGAGCGAACTTCATCGATCGACGGCAGCGGCAGGTCTGGCCGCAGATCGTCGTCGATGTCGAAGGGCTGGGTCAACTCCGGAAACAGGATGACTCCCAGGGCGATCCGCGCCTTTTGCGTATTCGTCTCCGCGTCCATCAGGTCTCGCTCGCGCTGCTGGTATTGAAGCTCGGCCTTGATCACGTCGGCCCGCGCAGCCTCGCCCCCGCGTTCCTGCTTGCGCGTGATATCGAGAAACTGCCGGGCCTCATTGACGCTGGTGCGTGCGTTCGTCTGATGCCGCTGCGCCGTTATGAGCGAGTAGTAGCTCTGCACAACGGTGGCCACCAAACCACGGGCCGCGATATCCTGCCGGGCGCGTGCGGCGGCTTCCGAGGCCACTGCGCGCTGATACTCGGCACGCCGCGCAAATGAAAACACCTCCGCGTGAACGACGGCCTGTTCGTTGTAGATATGCACGCCGTCGTTGGCCACGAACACTCCCGCGGGCGTTCCGTTGCCTTGCGTATAGATGTACTGGTTGAAGGCGTTGAGCGTGGGGAAGAAGGCTGCCTTGGCCTGGACGCGATCCTCCCGGGCCAGCGCCGCCGCGATGCCCGCCTGCACGAATTGCTGGCCATAGTCGCGCGCCCTTTGGAGCGCCTGCGTCAGGTTCAGTGTCAGCGGCTGGCCCTGCGCTGCGGGCTGCGGTGACGGATTCGCCGCACCTGCCGCCGCGGCGCCAGGAGTCTGGCCTGCTGCGCCCGGTGGAGGTTGTCCCGCCGCGCCCGGGGGCGGACTGGAATGTTGTTGTGGTAGTTGTTGCTGGCTGAAGACGGTGGCAGCGAACGAGAGATAGAATGCTACGACGACGAACCCGCGCCTCAACGCCCCACCACCAGCACCTTGAACGAATTCGGCTCCGGCGAAGGCCGCTGCCCGGCCACCGCAGCCGCGAATGCCGCTGTCGGCAGATACAGTTTATGCGTAGCCGCGTCGAGCGTGATGGTCCGCGCCCCCCGCGCCGTCGCGACTGTCGCCGCTACACGATAGCCGTTGCCGCTTGTCTCAACGATCGTCATCGTGCCGTCCGCTCCATTCGAACTGAACGCCAGGTGCCGCTCCTGATCGAACGCCGCACCGTCCACTCCCGCCCCGATCGGCACAGTCGCAATCACCTTCCGCGCGGCCGGATCGGAGATGGCCATCACCTTGTTGCCGCATACCGAGAACAACCGGTTATGGTCCGCATCCAGTGCCAGCCCCGAGGGCTCCTCGCAGCCGTTCAACAGGTAGCGCCCGGTTACCCGCGCGTTCCCTGTATCGATTTCCGCGATCTCGTGCGTATCCTCGATATTCACCCACAGCTTGCCGTGGCCGTCCACGACCGCGAACTCGGGTTTGCCTCCCAGCGGGATAGTCGCCTTCACGGCTCCCGACGCCGCTTCGATAACCGTCGAATTGTGCGAACGTCCGTTGAACGTGAACACGCAATTCGAATGCGGATCGTAAACGATTGCGTCCGGGTTCTGCCCCGTGGCCACCTTGCCGGTGCTCTTCAACGTCTTCAGGTCGAACACAGTGACATCGTTTCCGCGGCCGTTGCTGATGAATCCCTTGTTCAGCGCGGGGACGATCGCGATGCCGTGCACCCCCGGAGTATCGGGGATGTCGCCCGCGATCTTGCCGCTCTCCAGGTCGACCACCACCACGTGTGTCGCGTGCGAAACATAGAGCCGATGGGCGGCGCCATCGACAGTCAGGTAGTCCCAACCACCTTCACCGCCGATCGGAATTGTGTTGAGGACCCGGTAGTCAGCCGCGGCACAAAGTCCGGCGGCAGCAAGGAATATGGCGGCGAATCGGTGTTTCACGGCGTTGGACCTCCCGCGTGGCAGTTCCTATTCAACCGCACCAATCTGAAAAACATCTGAAAATCGTCTTCAGAGGATCTTCAGATTCGAGCCGTACCATAGCACCGGCACGTAAGCTGGTAGTGAAGCGTGCATGAAACTTCTCGTGGTAGAGGACGACTGGCGGATGGCGGGCATTTTGCGGCAGGCGCTCGAAGAGGACGGCCACTCGGTCACCTTGGCCTTGGACGGCCGCGACGGTTTCGACGTCGCTTCGCACAACACGTTCGACCTGTTGCTGCTCGATGTCATGCTACCGGGTCTCGACGGTTTCGCCATCGCGCAGCGTCTCCGTAACGCCCGGAATCAGACGCCCATTCTGTTGTTGACCGCTCGCGATCAGACCGCCGATATCGTCAAGGGACTGGACCTCGGAGCCGACGACTATCTCACCAAGCCTTTCTCGCTCGATGTTCTGCTAGCCCGCGTGCGCGCCGTCGCCCGCCGCGGCCCTATACCTCAGCCGGTTTGTCTCAGTGTCGCGGATCTCACGCTCAATCTCGGAACCCGGCAGGTGCATCGCGGTTCGCGATCCATCAGCCTGACCCGCACCGAATACGCCGTCCTCGAACTGCTGATGCGCGCGTCCGGACGCGTAGTCACGCGCGAGACGTTGCTCGATGAAGTCTGGAGTTCCGATGAGATCGAGAGCAATACCCTCGACGCGTTCGTCCGATTGCTGCGCGCAAAAGTGGATGCGCCCGGCGAGGTGAAACTCATCCGCACGGTGCGCGGCGTCGGATACTGTCTGCGGGCGGAAGAGTGATGCGCGGCGTTTCCATTCGAATGCGTCTCACCACGTGGTACTCCGCTATCCTTCTGCTCGGATTGGTGGGTTTCGGCGTGGGCATGTCCGTCGCGCTCGAACACCGGCTGCTGAAGGGCGTTGACGAAGTACTCGAAGCCCGCATCGCCGGCACGCACACGACGCTCGAACTCGAAGGCAATCTGACCCCCGAACAGTTGCGCCTGGAACTGTCCGAGTTCGCACGCGAAACAGCGGAAGGCGATCTCATTCAACTGCGGGACGATCGCGGATTGGATCTGCTGCCCGATCCGGAGCCCTCCGCCCGTCCGCGCCCGCGTTTCGCGATGGAGCCGTCCGGCTTCCGTACCGAATCGCGCGGGGGCCGTTCCTACCGCGTGCTCTCTTCCCGATTCTCATTCAGTGGGCACGAATACCAAGCCGTCGCCGCAAGCGATCTGGCGCGCGTGCATTCGGTGATGCTCGACTTTCGCCGTTTTCTCCTGCTGATGATCCCCATCGTGCTCGCCGTCGCCGGCCTCGGCGGCTACTGGATCAGCCGCCGCGCGCTCGCGCCGGTCGACGAGATCACGCGCGTCGCAACGTCGATCAGCGTTCAGAGCCTCTCCCGGCGTCTCGATGTGCCGCAAACGCGCGACGAGATACAACGCATGTCGGTGGCGTGGAACGGTGTTCTCGAACGGCTCGAGGGTGCTGTGAGGCGCATCCAGCAATTCACCGCCGATGCCTCACACGAACTCCGCACGCCCGTGGCCCTCATACGCGCTACCGCCGAACTGGCCCTGCGGCGCGACCGATCCGCGAAGGAATACCGCGACGCGCTGCAACAGATTCAGGATGAAGCGGAGCGCATGACCGAACTGACGGACTCTCTTCTCGCGCTGGCGCGAGCGGATGCCAACCAGGCGGAAATGCCGCTCGAGCGCACCGACATCCGCTCGGTGGTGGAGTCCGTTGTGTCGCAGGTGAAGGCAACCGCCTCCGAACGCGGGGTGCGGCTCGACAGCGACGTCAATGGAGAACCGATGATCGCTCTCGCGAACGAACCCGCCATCCGGCGCCTACTGCTCATTCTCTGCGACAACGCGCTGAAGCACACGCCCGGAGGTGGCTCGGTCACAGTCGGTACGTTGCGCGTCGGCGACGGGGTCCGGGTCTCGGTGGAGGATACGGGCGAAGGAGTTCCGCCCGAAGCTGCGCCGCACATCTTCGAACGCTTTTACCGTTCGGACAAAGCCCGCGGATCCGGCTCGGGTGCTGGCTTGGGGTTGGCGATCGCCCAGGCCATCGCCCAACGGCATCGCTCCGTCATCACGTTGGAGAGCGAACCCGGGCGCCGCACGCGATTCGAATTCGTCCTGCCGGGCTGATTGATCGTGAGGGGTCGCGCGCGCCGGATCTATGCCGCCCCTCTTTGCCTGTGGTCCGCTGCCTCGGGGCGAAAGAACTCGAGCATTTTTCGGTTCACCAGTTCCGCCTGCACGAACGTCAAATCGTGACCGGCGCCCGGAATGATCTCGGCCTTCACCAGCGGAGCCACCCGTCTCAGGCGTTCCACCGCCTTTCTCGCCGGGTAGATCACCTCGTGTTCACCCACCAGGAACAACGTGGAGACTTTCAGACTTCCCCACTCCGCATCCGTCAGCACCGGCGGAAACACAGGCCTGTGCCGCTGAAGGCTGCTCAGGCTCCACCTCAGCAACTCGAGCGTCTCATCGCCCCACTTCGGGTCCTTCCGCAGCATGTCCGCGAACATCCAGCGGAGCATGACAGGCAGGCCCCTCCGCTTGTTGATCATCGACAGTGCCAGCACCGCTATCGCCCTCGCGCTGAGCCTCAGAACCGTATTTCCGGGCGCCAGCAACACCGCCTTATTCAGCCGGTCGGGGAAGTACAGCGCACATTGCGCGGCGAGTGCGCCTCCATACGATAGCCCCGCCACATTCACGCCGCGCCTCAAGCCCAAGCCGTCGAATAGCACCGCCAGCCACCTCATCTGATCCTCGACGCTGAGGGGCGGCTTGGTGCACGTGCTCCTGCCGAACTCTCCCATCTGATCGATAGCGTACGTGCGATGCTCGGTCGATAACGCTTCGATATTCGGCGACCACATCAGAGATGTACTGCCTGCTCCGTGCAGTAGCACCAGGGGCGGCGCGCCCTCCGGTCCTCCGATTCGAACGAATGTCTCGCCGAACTCGGTACGCACCATCCGTGTTTCGCCCGCGATGGGCCATTGCTTCGCAGCTAACTTGTCGAAGTAATCGAAACACGCATCTCTCACCGCCTCGGATTTGTATGGATAATACGCTGCGAGTTCCACATCTGCCTCCCATGAACCGCCGGGCGTTGGGCAGTAGTCAGGTCGTGCAGCAGACAGCATCAGCCGCGCTGTAGGCTGTCCAGCGTCACTGATTCAGACACCGGTATCCGCAAACGTGTTCCCGCTTTTTCGTCAGGACTGTGGATTGCGAAACCGGCCGCGCGCAAAGGGCAGCACGGCGATCCCCGTTACCACCAGCAACAGTCCGCTCGGTTCCGGTGCCTCGGTTGTTCTCGGCAGCGGCGAGATCACAGGCTCCGGGCCGTCCAGGCACGATCGCGCTGCTTGAATCACGACGTCGCCGCCGGTGCCGCCCGCCAGGCAATCGTTTCCCGGTCCTCCCTCCAACACATCGTCACCCGGACCGCCGAAGATCGTGTCGTCGCCGCCGGAGCCGATCAGAACGTCGTCGCCGGGGCCGCCCAGCAGCAGCGTCGAGAACGTCGGTGCCGCGATCGCGCTCAAATTGATCACGTCATCGCCGTTTCCGCCCAGCACAATCAGATCGCGGAATGCCGCCAGCGCGCAGCGGATCGTCTCCAGCCCGCTGCAGCCCGGGGTGACTACGTCGAAATCCACTCCCGAAATCACGAGGTCCGTGCCCGCAATTGAAATGTCGATTACCTGTTCCCCGTCGTTTGCCTCCGTCCCGACGATCAACTGTCCATCGCTGATACCGATTGTGCCGGCGCTCGCGAACGGGGCCACCGCCAGCGCAATCATCAATCCTGCAACCCAAACGGCCGCCGTTCTCAATCCGCTTGTCTCGCGGGCTGAATTCAGCGCACCCGGTGCGTTGTGTCCTTGCATGTAGGTCTCCTGGTCGATTGGCTTGTTCTTGTTTTTGTTGTTGCTTGAATCGCGCTAAACCGTCTTGATCCAGCCTGCGCATGTTGGCTGGAGTGCCTTCTGCTTACACCTGCGGGAGACTCCGGAAGAATTGGTACGCGGCGCATTACAATCACAGCAAATGACCAACGAAACACGCCTCCGCGTCCGCTACGCAGAAACGGACCAGATGGGCGTCGTCTACCATGCCAACTATTTCATCTGGATGGAAGTGGGTCGCGTTGAATATTGCCGCGAGGCCGGCATCCGCTATCGCGATCTCGAACAGGAAGGCATTCTGCTCACCGTCGCGAAGGCCGAGTGCCGCTTCGCCGCGCCTGCTCGTTACGACGATGAAGTAGTAGTTACCACTTCCGTGGTGAAAGCGCACCAGCGCTTGCTCACCTTCGCCTACCAGATCCGCCGCGCCGCGGACTCCTGCCTGCTCGCCGAAGGCGAAACCACGCACGTTTTCTGCGATCAAAACCTGCAGCCCCGCAAATTACCATCGCGGCATTGGGAGACCTTCGGCATCGCCCACGTCAGTCACGGTCCCGAAAGCGTGGCTGGTCCCGCCGCCTGAAACACCCGGCGCACGCGCCTGAGCATCACCTGTCGCCGCCTCGCTGTGCCGCCCGCGCGTCTTCTGTAGACGCGGCTATTCATCCGTTTCCATTCGTTTTTGACTCCGCCGAAAATGACGGTTCACAAGCTCCGCGAATTTCTGCGCGTAGACAGTTACAGATTTATTTTCATTGCGTTACGTCGATTCACCCGCTGTGCATCCGCGGCGGGCTGGGACAGATCGCGGGGTAATCTCAGGACGGGAGTAGACGCAAGACAGCGCCGACTCCAGCGTGTGGTCCCGGCCGGATATCGCCGTCGCTGGCCACCGCGAATCGAGTGGAGGCTATCCCGACATGTTTTCTTATCGAACTTGGTGGCGCGCGTTGGCGACGGGGACTGCGCTTGTCTGTGCAATTGCCGCGACGGCTGCTCCGTCCACCACCACCATCCAGGACGTGCTTTATAAAGCGGACGGAACGCGTTTCAACGGAACCCTGACCATCACCTGGGAAAACTTCGCGGCCGGTGACAATACTCTGATCCCGACACAGGGCATCACCGTTCCCGTCGTGAATGGTATTTTCCGGATACAACTGGTGCCGACCACCACCGCATCCGCCGGTGCGAATTACCTGGTGAAGTATTCGAGCCAGGGAAAATTTCAGTTCAGCGAATATTGGGCTGTGCCGCCTGCAACGAACGTGCTTCGGATCAGCGACGTGCGCGTCTCGGCAGGCAGCGTTGTTGGACCTCCGCCAGTTTTGACCGAGGTCGAAATCTCGGGCGTGAACGGATTGATCACGGAACTGAATGCCAGGCCGATGCGGGGTGCGGGTTTCACAACGTCGCGCGCGGCCGTGATCAACTCGGCCGGACAACTCGATGGAGCGGCCGGCAATTTGAGCGACTGCCTACACGTGGACGGCACCTCCGGACCTTGCGGTGGTAGTACGTCGTCCGGCGGGTCGAATATCGCTTTCGTCGATTCCGAAGTACCCTCCGGTTTGGTAAATGGAGCGAATACCAGCTATACCCTCGCTCAGCCGCCTTCACCGGCCGCGAGTCTGACGCTGTTTCGAAACGGAATGCTGATGCGGGCGGGTACCGATTTCACGCTTTCCGGAAACACTGTGACCTTCTTCGTTGCAAGCACGCCGCAGGCGGGCGACCTTCTGCTGGCCTCTTACCGGTATCTGACACAGGACTTCTCGCAGGCGGCCGTCACCGACATTTTCGTCGACTCGGAGACCCCGAACGGCACTATCAACGGCACCAATGCCGACTTCACGCTGGCTCAGGCCCCGTCCCCAACGACATCGTTGTCGTTGTACCGCAATGGCCTGCTGATGCGGCAGGGAGGCGATTACGTGCTGTCGGGGAGCACCATCACCTTCATCGGCATCCCGCAAGCAGGCGACATCCTGCTGGCCTTCTACCGGTACGCCGCGGCCCCGACGCAGTCGTACTCGGCATCGGCTTCGTTCTCGGCGCCCGCTTCGGCCTATCCCGGCCCGCAGGTGATCTGCAGTAGCGCGGGGCTCGCCTCATCTTCGGTGTCGGCCGCAAGCCTCGGATTTTGCACGATTCCGGGGAATCTTCTGCAGACCGGCGACCGCATCGAGATCCGGTTCGAGATAGCACACATCGGATCGAAAGCGGGCTTTACCGCACGCGTGGATTGGGGTGGATCCACCGCCCTGGTCCGCAGCGGAGCGGCGGATGAACCGGCGATTGTGGGCCGCATCGACGCGGGAATCTTCGCGGAGGGCGCGCAGTGGTCGTCGCAAAGCTGGGGTGCGCGAACGGAGTCGAAAGGAAGTTCGGGAACAGCGCCGGATTCGCTCAAGCAGCCCCTGGTTGTGAACTTCAGCGGGCAGTTGAGCGCGGAAACCGGTGATTCGATCGAACTGCGCAGCTTCGCAGTGATCCGATATCCCTCCCAAATCTAAATCTGGAAGACAAAGTCAGGACTTCGCCTGCTCACTCACAGTTCGGGCTGGATCAGATCCTCGAAGCTCTCGCGCCGACGGATGATACGCCAGCCCGAACCTTCCACAAGTATCTCGGCAGGCCGCGGACGGGAATTGTAGTTGGACGCCTGAACGAAGCCGTATGCCCCCGCGGTACAGATTGCGAGCAGATCTCCCGTTCCCATATCCGGCATCTCGCGGTTGCGGGCCAGGAAGTCACCTGTCTCGCAAACCGGACCCACTACATCGGCGCGAATCATCTCTCCTCCGTCCTCTTTCAGCGGAATGATCTCGTGATGCGACTGGTACAGCGCGGGCCGCAGCAGGTCGTTCATGGCCGCGTCGACGATGACGAATTCCTTGTCGCCGTTCCGCTTGCGGTAAAGAACGCGAGTCAGCAACATTCCCGCCTCAGCCACGATCGACCGCCCGGGCTCGAGCATCGCGTGCAATTGATGACCTTCCAGCAGTTGCACCAAATCCCCGACTAAAGAGCCAATTTGAGGCCGCGGATCGGTGGTCCGGTACGGCACGCCCAATCCGCCGCCCAAATCAATATGACGGATGGGCACTCCGCGAGCGCGCAGACGTTCCGCTAATGCGATCATCTTGCGGATCGCTTCGAGCAGCGGACGCATGTCTAGCAATTGCGAGCCGATGTGACAGCTCACACTTTCGAGCGAGATGTTCTGCAGCGCCAGCGCTCGCGCATAGACGTCCTCGACCTCGGCGATGTCGATCCCGAATTTGTGCTCGCGCAGACCGGTGGAAATGTACGGGTGTGTTGACGCGTCGACATCCGGATTCACCCGGATGGCAATGCGCGCGCGAACGCCCCTGCGTCCGGCGATGGAATCGATGAGTTCGATCTCCGGTTCCGATTCGCAGTTGAAACTGAAGATGCCGCATTCGAGAGCGTAGTCGATCTCTTCGGTGGTCTTGCCGACGCCCGAGAACACCACCTTGTCCGCCCTGCCCCCGGCCTTCAATACGCGGAACAATTCGCCTCCGGAGACAATGTCGAACCCGGCGCCCGCGTCGGCGAGCAAGCGCAATAATCCGATATTCGAGTTGGCCTTCACGGCATATAAGACAGTGTGCGGAGCGGACCCGAACGCGCTGTCGTAGGCGCGATAGCGTTCGAGGATCGAATTGCCCGAATACACATAGCAAGGCGTTCCAGCGCTACGCGCAATCTCTTCCAGGGAAACTTCTTCGCAGTAGAGCCGCTTATTGCGGTAATCGAAATCGTTCAATCCACCCTCACGGCGATGATGGTCTGGTCGTCGGTGATCGGAGTGTCGTCCATGAATACGTCAAGGTCTTGGAAGATCGCTTCCACCAAGCCGTGCGTCGAAAGCTGGCAGTGCCGCTGCAGAGCCTGTATGAGGCGCGCGCGCCCAAAGTCTTCGCCGCGGGCGTTCAGCTGATCTTCGACGCCATCGGAATAGAACAGCAGGACGTCTCCGGGCTCGGCCGTCAAAACTGTCTCCTCGTAATCGCGGTCCTCGAGCAGTCCGATCGGCACGCCTTCTGCGCGCGGCTTGGTGACCTCGCCGCGGCGGCACAGGAACGGAGGCTCGGCGCCGGCGCTGGCCATGGTCAACTTGCAGTTCGAGGATTCCCACAGCATCACGAGTAACGTCGCATACTGCGCGTCCACGCGGCGTTCGAGCAGGGCTTCGTTCATGGAACGAAGTAGCGCTGCGGGCCCGCGCCTGCGCGGCGCAAGCGTGCGCAACAATCCGCTCACCAAGGCGCCGTACAAAGCCGCCGCCGCACCCTTGCCGCTCACATCGCCGAAGGCGAGCACTCCGTATTCATTACCGTGCTCGAAGAAATCGTAAACGTCGCCCGTAATCTCGCGCGCGGCACGGCCCTTGATTGCGATATCCAGGCCGCGGATTTCCGGCGCGCGCCGGGGCAGCAGAACCGACTGCAGTTTGCGAGCCGCCTTGAGATCCTGCTCCATGCGCTGCTCGCGCTGATTCAGTTCTTCATACAATCGCGCATTCTCAACCGAACTCGCGATCTGCGGCGCCAGCAGGCTGAGCATGCGAATATGGTCGTCGGTGAAATAGGCGATGCGCTCGCTTTCGAGGTCCAGCACACCGACGACGCGATCCTGCACCATCAGGGGCACCGCAACTTCGGAACGAATTTCCGGGTGAGAGGCGATGTAGCGCGGATCCGAAAGCGTGTCGTTCACGCGAATCGGCTCGCGCGATTCGGCCGAGGCGCCGGTGATGCCCTTCCCCAACGGAACGTTGTCGAGATCGACACGTTTATCGAAACGCTCGCTGAAACGGTGCCGCAGCACTCTCTTATCGGCGTCGAGCAGCATGATGCTGAAGGCGTCATAGCTGATCAATGCGCGAATCGTTTTGGCGATCTTTCGCAGCAACTCGTCAAGGTCGAGAATCGAACTGAATTCCTGGGATAGATGAGCGAGAACGCGCAATGTGCGATTCTGACGTTCAACACGGCGATACAGGCGGGCATTGTCGATGGACACCGCAACGCGGCTTCCCAGCAACCGCAGCAGCGCGCGATCGTGTTCGGTGTAAGCGCGCAGGCGTGTGGATTGCACGTCAATGACACCGACGAGTTTGCCGCGCGCGGTCATCGGCACGGCCAATTCCGACCGCACGGCATCCAGCGCGCTGATGTAGCGTGCATCGGAGCGGACATCGTCCACCACGATCGGCAAACGCGACGCCGCGGCAGCGCCGGTGATTCCCTCGCCGAGCGGTACTACCAGGTTCCGCACGATCTCTTCACGGTGGCCGATCGAATAGCGAATCCTCAAGCCCTGCGCCTTCTCGCTGTACAGAAGAATCGCGAAGAGGTCGGCGGGGATGACTTCCTTGACGACATTCGCGACGCTGGCGAGCAGGCGGTCGAGATCCAAGGTCTCGGAAGTAACGTCCGCTACGCTCAACAGGAAGTCGAGTAATTCGGCGCGCTCTCGAAAGCGCACGGTTGCCTTGCGCTGCTCGGTTGGAGGCATCGCCGTCTACACCGTTACCGATTGGATAATTTTGACGCTGGCGCTCGCTCCGATGCGATTAGCGCCGGCATCGACCATTGCCTGTAGATCTTCGAGCGTACGAATGCCGCCCGCTGCCTTCACACCCATGTCGGGCCCCACTGTACGCCGCATTAACACAACGTCGGCCGCAGTCGCGCCCCCCGGTCCGAAACCGGTTGACGTTTTGACGAAATCCGCGCCCGCGATCTTCGCGAGTTCGCAGGCCCGCACCTTCTGGTCGTCGTTGAGCAGCGCCGTTTCGAGAATCACTTTCAGGACCGCGCCGCCCGCATGAGCAGCTTCGGCAACCGCGCGAATGTCGCTGCCGGCAGCGGCATCGTTACCGGAAAGGAACTCGCCGATGTTCAGCACCATGTCGATCTCTCGTGCACCGTCACGTGTCGCCTGTACGGCCTCGGCAACTTTGATCACCGTTGTGTTGGCACCGAGCGGGAACCCTGCCACCGCACATACCTTGACTGCGCTATCCCTCAGTTCGAAAGCAGCGAGGGGTACCCAATATGGATTCACGCATACAGACGCAAAGTGGTAGCGGCGCGCTTCCGCGCAGATTTTCTGAACATCCGCAGCCGTCGAGTCCGGCTTCAGGATGGTGTGATCGATGATGCCCGCTATATCGAGGGCTGTGGATAACTGCTTCAAAATCAGAGATTTAATTCTAGCACATCTCACTCACATGATCGCCGTCGGCGGTGCCGGATCTTCGGGTCGTCCGGCGTTGGCCAGCGGCGTCCGGATCATGCCGAAGATGATTATCGCGAGCGCTACCAGAGCGGCAATGAACGGCGGTGTCCACTTCACGAGGACAACATCGTTGCCCGTTCCGACTAGTGCGGCAATGACCAGTCCGCACAGCGCTTCGCCCGCAATTAAACCAGAGGCGGTCAGCACTCCGGCGTTATCGACGCGCGCTTTCTGAGCGTCGTTGAGGCCGCGGCGGTCGCGCATCATATCGGTAACCCACCGCACGAGTCCGCCGACGAATATCGCGAAGGTGGTCCCTAACGGCAGATACATTCCCACCGAGAACAGCATGGGACTGCGGACCTCGATCATGATGAGCGCGAAGCCCATCAGCATGCCGACGATCACCAGCGGCCACGCCATCTGGCCGCTGACAATGCCTTGCGACAGCATCGCCATCAGTCCGGCCTGCGGAGCCGGAAGTGCGGGACTGCCGAAATGGTACGCCTTGTCGAGAATCGCCAAAGGAAAGAAGAGGACCAGCGATGCGACGACGACCCCCATCAAATCGCCGATCTGCATGCGCGCAGGTGTGCCGCCGAGGATGTGGCCGACCTTCAAATCCTGAAGCATCTCGCCGGCTACGGCAGACGAAACGCAAACGACGGCGGCGACTCCGAGTACGGCGGCCACGCCACCGACGCCTGATACACCCAACGCCACCATCAGCAAAGCGGAAACCACCAACGTGCACAACGTCAGTCCGGATACCGGGTTATTGGAGGAGCCGATCATCCCCACCAGGTTTCCCGATACGGCTGCGAAGAAGAACCCGAGCACCGCCATCACCAGGGCGGCGACCACCGCACCCGTCATGATCGTGCTTCCGCTAAGATTGCCCGCGGCGCCGATGAAGAAGTAATAGAGCGCGATCATGGCGATGATAACCAAGCCGACCCCGGCGAATACGACTTTCGAACTCAGATCCCGTTCGGTGCGATTCGTGGCTTCTTGGGTGGCGGCCGACTTCTTCAAATCGGAGACGGCGCGCGACATCCCGGCGCCAAGCTGCTTTCGCATGCGGAATAGAGTGTAGGAAGCTCCGACCAGCATTCCACCCACGGCGATCGGCCGTACGATAGAGAAGTAGATCGACCCCGCAAGCGTCGACCAGGAAGCGGTTTGGCCCGCCGGCAATCCGGCTTGAATACCAGGGCCGAGGACGAACGTGAGCAGTGGAACGAGAAGTCCCCACGCCAGCACGCCTCCCGCGAAGTTCAAAGCGGCGAGTCGCGGACCAATGATGTAGCCCACTCCGAGATACGCAGGGCTGACATCCGGAGCCGAGAACGTCGTCGCACCACCGGTGGTAATGGTTGCCACGTCCGGATTTGTGCTGGTTCGCAACAGCAGCCGTTTGCCAATGTCACCGATGGTGATGTTGAACACGTTGCTCGGGCTGAAAATATTGATTGCGCCGAGCAGATACACGATTCCGCCAAAGCCCATGTTGGCGAACAGAATTTTCGCCGCTTTCGCCCCCTGCTGTCCGGCCTTGTGAATCTCGGAGGCGGCTACCGATTCTGGGTAGGGAAGTTCGGGATCTTCCACCATTACGCGCCGCAACAGTGTCACGAACAGAATGCCTAACGTTCCGCCGATCACCATCAGGGCGACCGACTCCCAATACTTGTCGGCCGTAAGCCCGGGCCAAAGCCCTGCGATGACAAATGCCGGAATAGTGAACACAGCACCGGCGGCGACGGATTCTCCGATGGATCCGATGGTGCGGCCGATATTCTCCTCGAGAATCGATCCCTTGAGCATTCGAAGGACCGCCATGCTGATAACCGCCGCGGGATACGTAGCGGCAATGGTCATGCCAGCGCGCAGTCCGAGGTAGGCGTTCGCGGCGCCGAGAATGCCCGTCATCACAAGCCCGAGCAACACGGCGCGCACCGTGAACTCGGGCATTTTCATGTGCTCTGGAACAAAAGGCCGGTGACGTTGTTCGCTCATGATAGTAGCGACAACATCATAACAACAGGCTCAGGCGCGCTGCGTAATTCGACGAGCTCAGCTTAGCTGACGATCCCGAGCGGTTGGCGGGAGCGCCATTTGCCGCGCGTAAAATCCGGGAAGTCCATGGGGGCGCTGCGATTCGCAATCGAGCGTTCGCTCAGTTCGGTGACGGCGCTCAGGGCCGCCGCATCGTAGACGTCCATGTCCGGCGGTTCGCCCGTTTGCAGGCATTGCATCAGGCGATAGTTCATCACGAAGTCCATGCCGCCGTGGCCCGCGCCTTTCGCTTTCTGCTCCAGATCTTTCCAGAGCGGATGCTCATAATCGGCGGCGTAGTCTGCGAAAAGGTCCTGCCACTTCTCGTTGGGACTCTTGCCTTCGATATAGATCAGCGGCTCCGGATATTTGCGAACGCGTCCCTTCGCGCCGGCAATCTGGTATTTGCGGCTATAAACATGGGGCGTATTGGTGTCATGCACCACCGTGATGGTTTCGCCGGCGCGCGTCCGGATGAGCGACGTTACAATATCGCCCATTTTGAATTCGAGCTTCGCCTGCGGGCTCTCGGGGCCGAATTTCTGCTTCGCGAATTCGTGCAGCGAGTAAGATTTGGTCGACATCGACACCATGTGATCGAAGAGATTCCCGCGATTGATGTCGAAGCACTGCGCCACGGGTCCGAGTCCGTGCGTGGGGTACACGTCGGCGTTGCGGCGCATCGAGTGATTCAATCGCCACAGTCCTTCGCCCTGGTTGCTGAACTTCTCGGCCCGTAGGTCGTGGATGTAGCCGCACTCGGCGGTGAGCAACTCCCCAAGCAGGTTCTTGCGAACCATGTTGAGCACCATGAGTTCGACGCGATCGTAACAGCAGTTCTCGAGTTGGATGCAATACTTGCCGGTGGCTTCGGACGTTTCCACCATCTCCCAACATTGCTCGAGCGAGGTGGCGGCGGGCACCTCAGTGGCGGCATGCTTGCCGTTCTTCATCGCTTCCACCGCCATCCGCACGTGCCATTCCCACGGTGTGGCGATGTATACGATGTCGAGATCGGGGCGGGCGCACAGGCGTTTAAAATCCTCTTCGCCTCGCGAGTAACTCTCGGGCCGTGGCTGTCCCGCTTTTTCCACCAGGTTTTGAATCCGCTCCACTTTGCTGGGGACGATGTCGCAGACGGCCTTCATCTGCACGTTCGGAACGCGCAACAGTTCGCGAACATGGCCCGACCCGCGTCCGCCGACACCGATAATGCCGACGCGAACCGTAGTCAGACCCTTGGCTTGTCCGTAGGACGGGAGGCGTGAGCTCATTCCCGCGGCGGCCGCAAAGGAAACCGCGCTTCTCAAAAAATCACGGCGATTGGATCGGTTCATTACGACAACATCATAACTCCGCGACGAGCGTCGCCCCGAACGTGGCGAGTTCCGCGTCTTCGGCGGAAGTCAATCCGCTGACCGCAACCGCACCCACCACCGCGCCATTTCGCCACACGGGAACGCCTCCGCCCCACCCCGTAAAACGCGGGTCGCCGAAGTAGGCGATGTCGAAGCCTTTCACGGGATCGCGCGACTTCTCTCCGATGTCCTTCGTGGCTTTGCGCTCGCGGGCGGCGCTGTACGCCTTGTTGCAGGCGATGGCGATTGATGAAACCGGGGCGCCGTCCATACGGGCGAAGGCGATCAGCTCCCCGTGTGGGTCGGCAACAGCGATGACGGCGGATTTGCCGGAATCGCGGAGTTTTTCGGTGATGGCGCGAAGGATCGCCTCGGCCTCGGCGTATTGGATGGAATGTGTCGTTCTCAAGTGCAGTCCTCGGGCTTACTCCATTGATATATGATTTCGAGCATGACACGCAGAGAGTGGATGGCGACAGCGGCCGCGGCAGGCGCGGCGATTGAAACCCGGGGTGCAACCGGAGCAGGACGGCTGAAACAATCGGTGGCGCGATGGTGTTATTCGAAGATGAGTCTCGACGACTTGTGCGCGAACGCCGCCAAATTGGGGATGAGCGGCATCGACCTGGTGAACCACGAGGAGTGGCCGACCGTGAAGAAACATGGCCTGGTACCCGCGATGACGCCGGGCGCAGGCACGATCCCCGATGGGTGGAATCGCAAGGAACTGCACGACACGCTTGAAAAGCAGATGCGCGAAAATATCGAACGCGCGGCAGCGGCCAAGGTGCCGAACGTCATCACGTTTTCCGGCAACCGGAAAGGCATGCCGGATGACCAGGCAAAAGACAACGTGACGGCAGGATTGAACCGCGTAAAGAAGATGGCGGAGGACAGCGGCGTTACCATCTGCCTGGAACTTCTGAACAGCAAGGTGGACCACCACGACTACCAGTGCGACCACACCGCGTGGGGAGTGGACGTAATGAAGCGCGTGAATTCGCCGCGGGTGAAACTGCTGTACGACATTTACCACATGCAAATTATGGAGGGCGATATTATCCGCACCATTCGCGAAAACATCGCTCATATCGGGCATTTTCACACCGGCGGCGTGCCGGGACGTCACGAACTGGATGGCACGCAGGAATTGAACTGGCATGCGATTGCCGAAGCGATTGCGGAGCTGGGATTCACCGGTTATTTCGCTCACGAGTTCGTGCCCGTCCGCGATCCGATGACGTCGCTGGCGGAGGCCGTGAAAATCTGCACGGTTTGAGGCGCACAATTTTGAGGCGCACAATAGCGTGAGAGGAGTTCACATCTCATGTCGCCATCATCCGTCGCCGATGTAACGTTTACTGCGCCCATCCCCGAGGTGGCGCGCGAAATTCTTAATCCGGAGGCGGTCGCCTTCCTCGCTGAACTCGCAACGCGATTCGAGGGACGCCGGCAGGAGTTGCTGGCGCGGCGCGCCGACCGCATGCACCGGCTACTTGCCGGCGAACTACCCGATTTCCTGCCCGAAACACGCGAGATTCGAGAGAGCGACTGGACAGTCGCGCCGATCCCGCCCGCGCTGATGGACCGGCGCGTGGAGATCACAGGACCGGTGGACCGCAAAATGGTAATCAACGCGCTCAACTCAGGCGCGTCGATGTTCATGGCGGATTTCGAGGATTCGAACTCGCCCACTTGGGATAACGCGGTGGTCGGGCAACAGAATCTCGCCGATGCGATCCGCCGCGCGATCGACTACCGCAGCCCGGAAGGCAAAGAGTACCGCCTGAATGAGAAGACGGCCACGCTGCTAGTGCGCCCTCGCGGATGGCACCTAGTTGAAAAACATTGCCAGGTAGGCGGATCGCCGATCTCCGGCGCCCTGTTCGACTTTGGCCTGTTCTTCTTTCATAACGCCAAGGAGCAGATCGCCCGAGGTGCGGGCCCGTACTTCTATTTGCCAAAACTCGAGAGCCATCTCGAGGCCCGGCTCTGGAACGATGTGTTTGTTTTCGCGCAGGATTACTGCGGTGTGCCGCAAGGGAGCATCCGGGCGACGGTCTTGATCGAAACCATCCTCGGCGCGTTCGAGATGAACGAGATCCTGTGGGAGTTGCACGACCACTCCTCGGGGTTGAACTGCGGGCGATGGGACTACATCTTCAGCTTCATTAAGAAGCTGGGCCACCGCCCCGATTACGTGATGCCGGACCGGGCGCAAGTGACGATGAAGGTGCCGTTCATGAAAGCGTATGTGGACCTGTTGATTCAGACCTGTCATCGCCGTGGTATTCACGCCATGGGTGGCATGGCAGCGCAGATCCCGATCAAGAACGATCCGGTTCGCAACGAAGAGGCGCTCGAGAAGGTGCGCCAAGACAAATTGCGGGAAGTGAAAGCGGGACACGACGGAACGTGGGTCGCACATCCGGGGCTGGTGCCGGTAGCGATGGATATCTTCAACGAGTACATGAAGGGCCCCAACCAGATCGGCATCCGGCGTGAAGAGGTGCGAGTAACTGCGGCGGACCTGCTGGCGCCGACACCGGGCACCATCACCGAGCAGGGACTCCGCGTCAACATCGACGTCGGCATGCAGTACCTCGAATCCTGGTTGAATGGAAACGGGTGCGTGCCGATCTACAACCTGATGGAAGATGCAGCCACGGCGGAGATATCGCGCACGCAGGTGTGGCAGTGGATCCATCACGGAGCAACACTCGCCGATGGCCGTACGGTGACAGCGGGACTGGTGCGCGACATTGTGAAAAGCGAGTTGGAGAAGAATCCGGGAACTCCCGCCAAACAATCGGCCGCGCGCATCTTCGAGCGAATGATGACGGCGCAAGACTGCGCGGAATTTCTGACGCTTCAAGCGTACGGCGAACTCGCCTAATCGCCCGGCTTGCGCACCGTCCGGCGCCGCGAAGGCCGCGACGATTTCACGGAGCGGCCCGAGCTTTTCTGACGTTTCACGACACTACGGCCCGGCACCTCGGTCTTGGAAGCAGTGGGCGGGTTTAACGGCTTCGCAGAAACACCACGCAAAGCGGCGAGGGCGCGGCTGATCTCCGCCGCGGCGGGAGGTTTTGGCGCGGGCAGCGGTGCAACGCTTTCCGGCCGGGATTCGAAAGTCGGCGTCGCAGTGTCCACAGGAGCCGGCGGCGTAACGGAGGGTTCGGCGGGCGGCGCGGCGGTCTCCGCAACGATAGGCGGTGGCGCGGCGGGAGCAGTGGATGTAACGAACGTCGTCGACCCTTCGATGGCACCCCCGGTGGGGCGTTCAACCCGCAATGTGAAACGCGTGATATCCGCGTGGCGCGAGTAGGTCAGTTTCCCGGCTTCCAGAGCCCGGCGATCCAATTGAATTTCCGAGTGCGCCTCTCCATCGGCTACCAGAAGGCGGCCCCGGGTGGCATCACGGAGAACGTCGGTGTTCCAGGTCAACTGCACCGCGTCATTTTGAGGGCCGGCTTCCAAACGGAGGCCCGGTGGGTCGCCGGTCGCGCGCCCAGAGGAAACGTAGTTCATCCGAATGAACAGTGTGGCCGCGGCGCAAACAACGAAGATGGCGCCGACGATCGTCCCGACAACCGGCCAGTCCCGCGTTCTGCGGCGGCGCGGAACCGCGGCTTCGCTCTTTGGCGGCGGTTCCGCAACCGGTGGCTCGGGTGCGGCAGCAACTACGGGCTGGGTTCTGACAGGCTCAACGGTTGACGAGGGCCTTTCAAATTGACGGGAAATAGCCGTCGATGCGGAGGCGAGAATCCCCGAGCCGGGCTGCCGGTAGAAGATGGCCCACTCGGTCCCGCGATCCAGATGCGGCCGCAGTACGAGTGCCACCTGGTGCGGTTCTTCAAAGTAACGGTCGTGTAACTCGGCGTCTTCCGGCGTGAACAAAAGCGCGGACCGTGTGTGGGAGTGATACCAGCCGAGCACCTGCCATTCCGGGTTGCTGTCGCTGACCTGTGCCGCAAGCTGCTCGGCGAGCCGCGCGCGGTCTCTTTCCGAAAGCTGGAAGGAGGGGCCGAACGCGTGCTCACAAGCAATGGGCTCGTGATGCCGGATACAGAGTCGGATGTCGTCGGCGGTCCCGATCAGTAGGCCTCCGGCCTCGATACCTCCGCGAGGCAGCGCCCGAAAACTCTGCTGCACTTCGAGGTTGATATCGCGCAACACAGCCGGATCGTATTCGATTGTGAACGGACATGAGGGCGGGCTCAGCGCTTCAAACTGGGGTTCCACCGGGGTGCTCGAGCTGCTGTCGGGCTGCCAGTCGAACTGGAGCATATCCTGCCCCCCGATCGTCCGGCCACTCGCCGTTCGATCGTCGAACTGATTTCTCACTACGTGTCACCTTCCCAAAACAGGGCCTTGGTCACGATCACCGCTAGTATAATCTGCCGCGGATAGGTAAGTTGGACGATGCACCATAAAAGCCGCTGCCCCCTGATCCGCACGGCTGCTGTATCGAAGCCGGTCAGGGTACCTGTTACTATGACGCACCAAGAAGGCCGGTACCGCCCCTTCACACGCGCCTTCCACATGACTTATACTTTCATCACGAATGGCCGTCCACTGGGATCGGCTGGGAACAACTATGTCAACGTCCGCAGTGAGTCCACGCTCGACGCACTCGGAATCGCCGCAGCAGAGTAGTGCAGGCGACCTTCCGGCGCGTTCCTCGCGAATCGTCAACGACTTCAGTATTCAAGTCGCCACCGTCAACGGATCCGGCAGCCAGACCGCGAACAATGTCCTGATGCGGTCCATCTTTCAGATGGGCGTTCCCGTATCGGGCAAGAATATGTTCCCGTCGAACATTGCCGGGCTCCCCACCTGGTTCACTATCCGCGCTAACAAGAACGGCTACATCGGCCGGAAGAAGGAAGTCGACTTCCTGGTTGCAATGAACGCCGAAACCGCTCAGGAAGATGTCATGAAGCTGGAAGCCGGGGCTGCCGTGCTTTATGACGAACCACTCAAACTGAATACGCTGCGTTCGGACCTGCACTTCTACCCGGTCCCGTTCGACAAGCTAGTCGGCCCTGTGTGTCCGGAAGCAAAGTTGCGGAAGCTCGTTAAGAACATGCTGTATCCGGGCGTCCTCGCGCATCTGCTGGAAATCGATCTCGAAGAGATGCACAAGGCGCTCTTTAAGCAGTTCGGCGCCCGCAAGAAGAAGGCGGCCGAGTTGAACTGGGGCGCGGTGCAGGCCGGTCGCGAGTACGCCGAGAAGAATTTGGCGAAAGCCGATCCGTTCGCAGTAGAGCGCTTGGATCAGAACCGCGGGAAGCTGATCGTGGACGGAAATACCGCGGCCGCGCTTGGTTGTGTCTTCGCGGGGGTCACCGTGTTGACGTGGTATCCCATCACGCCGTCCTCCTCGCTGGCCGAAGCATTGATTGGATATCTCAACAGGCTGCGCGTCGACAACGAGACGGGTAAGGCAACCTACGGCGTGGTGCAGGCCGAAGATGAACTCGCGGCGGTGGGCATGGCGATCGGCGCCGGTTGGGCCGGGGCGCGGGCCATGACTTGCACTGCGGGACCGGGAATTTCGCTGATGTCGGAATTCATCGGACTCGCATACTACGTCGAGGTTCCCGTTGTAATCATCGACATTCAACGCGTCGGTCCATCGACGGGCCTTCCGACTCGTACGGCGCAAGGTGACATCCTCAAGAACGCGATCGTCTCTCACGGTGATACGAAGCACCCGGTTCTGTTTCCGTCGTCTCCGGAAGAATGCTTCACGTTCGCACAAGAGGCGTTCGACCTCGCCGACCATTTTCAAACGCCGGTGTTCATCAACTCCGACCTTGATCTCGGGATGAACAACTGGATGTCGGACCCGTTCCCGTATCCGGAGAAGCCGTGGAACCGCGGTAAGGTGTTGAGTGCCGCCGACCTGGACCGGTTGGGGGGCTTCGCGCGATATAAGGACGTGGACGGCGACGGCATCGGATACAGGACGGTGCCGGGAACGAATCACCCGGCGGCGGCCTGGTTTGCGAGAGGCAGCGGCCACAATGAGAAAGCGGGCTACAGCGAGCGCGAGGACGATTACGTCAACAACATGGACCGTCTTCTGCGCAAGTTCGATACGATGCGCTCGCACGTGCCGAAGCCCGAGATTCAGCCGAGCGCCGGCGCCCGGATCGGGATCGTTTGCTGCGGAACCTCGCGTTACGCCTGCGAAGAATCCCGCGATCAACTCGCGGCCGAATACGGCATCGCCGCCACTTATCTGCGGTTGAAGGCGTTTCCGTTCACCGATGAACTGGTCGAATTCATCGATTCTCTCGACCGCGTGTACATCGTGGAGCAGAACCGCGACTCGCAGTTGTTGATGCTGATGCGAATGGAATTTTCGCCGGAACGCATCGCGAAGCTCAGGAGCGTGCGCCATTACGCCGGTCTGCCCATCGACGCCCGCAGTGTTACCGACGAAATCGTCAAGCAGGAGGGCCTATGAGCAGCACTACTGCCGCAACCCCGAAGACGCCGAAAACCAACCGTATCGGCCTGGAGATCCTCAATTACCGCGGCAGCAAGACAACGCTGTGCGCGGGCTGCGGCCATAACGCCATCACGGAACGCCTGATCGAGGTGTTTTGGGAGATGGGTGTGCAACCGTGGCAGGTGGCGAAGATCTCGGGTATCGGATGCTCGTCGAAGACTCCGGCGTACTTCCTGGGACTTTCACACGGCTTTAACGGAGTGCATGGACGCGCACCGGCGCTCGCTACCGGCGCGATGCTCGCCAATCATCAACTGGTGGGTGTCGTAGTTACCGGCGATGGCGACACGGTGTCGATTGGACTGGGCCAATTCATGCATATGTTGAGGCGCAATGTCCCGCTGATCTACATCATCGAAAACAACGGCGTCTACGGGTTGACCAAGGGCCAGTTCTCGGCGACGGCGGATGTGGGCTCGAAGCTCAAGACGGGCGTTGTAAACGATATGCCGCCGGTGGATGTGTGCCTGGCGGGTGTCGAACTCGGCGCGACCTTCGTGGCCCGGTCTTTCTCGGGCGACAAGCGACAGTTGCAGAGCATTTTGAAGGTGTCGCTCGCGCATCGCGGATTGTCGGTGATCGACGTTATATCGCCGTGTACTACCTTCAACGATCACGAAGGCTCGACCAAGAGCTACGCCTACATGAAGGACCACGAGGAGGCGCTGCACGACATCGATTTCGTTCCCTCCTACGACGACATCGCCGTGGAGTACGAGGAAGGCACGACACAGGAGGTGGAACTCTACGACGGGTCCCGGCTGTTCCTGAAGAAACTCGGGCGCGATTACGATCCCACCGACAGGTTAGCCGCGATAGACCTGCTGCACCGTCCGCAGAAACCGGGTGAGGTGCTGACCGGCATTCTGTACATCGATAACAACTCGCCCACCCTGATCGACCGGCTGAACATGGTAGAAGAGCCGCTTGCGTCGCTTCCGCTGGAGAGACTTAGACCGTCGAGGGAAGCGCTCGAGGAAATGATCGAGGAGTTACGGTAATCGCTGGTGGGGGCAGGTAGACTGCCCCACTTGCCGTCTTAGAGCTTAACGTCGAACGAGAGCTGATCGATCATCCGGCGCAACTGATCGTTCGCGGCTTCGATTTGTTTATCGAGTGCTGCAATCTCCTTGCGTAACGTGTCCAGCCGCGTTTCCTGTTCGTCGAGTTGCCGGGTGTAGCGTTGCACCAACGACTTCTCCTCCGCACTCCCCTTGAGCGCCTTCAAGTTTTCACGAAGACGCTGCTGGTCATCGAAGATCTTGCTCTGCTCCTCATCTCGCGATTGCTTCTGCTCCTCCTACGCGGCGACGGCGCTCTTCTGATCGAGCACCTTCCGTAGCGAGTCCTCGATTTCCTTGGTGATCGACCTGCGGCTGACGAACAATGCCACTTGGTCCGGTGTGATGCCCGAAATGGCAAACGTCGAGGAGATGGGCCGCGCTTCATCTACAACGAGCATCGCGGTCTGCTTCGCCGCGACGGGCACCCGAAACCGCATCCATCCGGCGGTGGTTTCAACTGGCTTCGTTTCGCTACGCAACTCGTACCCAGCGCGGACTGGATGTTCGACAATCACGGTGCGATCCGCATTGTCCTCATTCCGCAGGACATATTTGCGACTCTCGCGGATCTCCGTGTCCTGAAGCATCGTGCCCCGATTGATGCGAACGCGCATCACACGCTCCGGAGTGCTGGACTGGCTCGACGACGGGGTGATGGCAAGGTCCGTCGCGTACGAGACAAGCCGTTTTTCGCCGGGCCGGATCGGCTCGAACAAGCCCTCACCCGCGTATGTTTCGTTTTCGAGAACAGTGAAGCTTCCGCCGTCGAGCGTCAGCCCGCTGGAGTTCGTGATCCACAACGACCGGCGCGGACGTGGATAGGGCCGGCTCTCGTTCCAGACTGAGACCTTCTCGCCTCCGATCTTCGAATTGACAATGGGGACTAATGCGGACTGGTTCTTGCGAACGCTGATGGGCTCCTTGAGCTGGTATTCGAACAGATCGCCTAAATCGTGGGCCGTAGTTGCCGATTCCACGCGCGCGAGCGAGTCGAGCGGCCGTTCCATTTTGGCAGGGGGCGGCGGAGGTGCAGCGGCCTCGGAGTAAACGCCTCCACCGAGCCCGGCGCCGCTTCCCATCGAGCGGCCCCTGGCGAGACCGGACGACGTATTCACCATTGGCGCCGCAGCCGTAACCTCTACCGATTCGGAGAGACTGCCGATGTTCATCCGCATGTCGAGCGAATTGGGCGAGCCACTCGACAGAATCGCCGATCCTCGTGACGTTTGAAAACCGGGCAGCGATGCCTCGATACGAACCGGGCCGTCAGGCAGACCGTCGAACCGGTATCGACCGGCGGTGTTCGCGGTTGTTTGGCCGATCAATTCGTTGTTATTGTTGAATGCTCGAACGACAACACCGGGTATCGCGGCTCCGGTGGGGTCCGTGAGCATACCAGTTAATCGCGAACCGCCGGGATGAGGGTGGCCTCGTAGGTTTGCGGCACAGACATATAACTTTCCGGCATTCCCACTACCGGACGACGCGTGTAATATGGCTGCGACAGTTTCTGTATGAACGACTGTGGCGCGCCCGCGACCAACGATAACTGCACGTTCTCCCAATCCTGGCCAACTGTGTTGTCAACGATCGCCCACCCCTGAAGCAATGGCTGCGACTTCTCATCTAGCACGATGCGATAGGTTGTCTTCCAGACCGGCACCTCGCTCACGTAGCTAAGGAAGACGTTCCGTTCGCCGCTGCCGGTAGTGGACACCACCATCCGGCGCAGGTCGGGTTCGCGCGATGAGGAGACGAGATCTAGATACCGGCCCACTTGGCCAGTCAGACTTCGATCGAGCAGGCGCACCGAGAAGCCGGGGGCCATTTCGGTGGTACGCACCTCGCCGTTGTCGGTGATCAGCGAGACGTAATCCACCTCAACGGTGGTACCGCCGCCCGTCCGTGTCTTGCGTTCTACACTCAGCAGGCGACCAGTCGAAACCGCTGTTCCGCTGCGAATCTCGATGCGGGCGCCTCGAAGCGCGGACAGGAACTCGGTGAGGTTCGTCTTCTCACCTATATCGAGGTGGATATCCTCCAACTGCTTGTCGATCGGGGCCGCGGATCCGTAGGTGACTCCCGTGATGCGGCCACCGTTCAGATCGAGGATAGTCAGCGACTTCAGCACGTCGTCGAGCTGCCCGGACGTGAACGAAACGGTCAACTCCTGGTTGTCGCGGACTTTGCCGAGGTGCTCGAAATATCCCACGCCGCTCTTGTACAAAACCACACGCTTAATCGGAACGCGATCCTGCGCCGCTGCCACTAGCGTGACAGCTACCACAACGGCCGCGATGGAGAAGAAAGGGCATCGCATGCCGGTATTCTCTCACCGTGACACGTTCGCCGAATTACTGCTTCTGTTGGCTTCGTTTCGCCATGAACTCGTGAGAACGGCGTTTGAGTTCCTCGAGCGGGACGTCCTCGTGGTGGTTTGCGATGCACCACATGATGCCAAACGGGTCCTCGATGCCTCCGTTGCGGTCGCCGTAATATTGGTCCTGGACCGGCCCGCCTCGACCGCTTGTTTATGGACTGCGTCGACATCTTCGACGTAGAAGTACATCGTCACGCGGGGGTAACTCTTTTTGTCCCGGGCGTCGAGCGCGTTCCACTCTCCAACCATGACCATCGAATCGCCGATCTTCAATACGGCATGCATCAGCCTGCCATCCCGTTGATCGATGCGATAGTTGACCTGCGCACCCAGAGCACGCGGGTAGAACTCAACGGCTGCGGATCAGTCCGGCACCATGAGAACCGAATTGACCGTGTGATATCCGGCAGGAACATGTTTTGTCACTTGGTGGCCTCCTCTTCTGAGACCGGTTGTCAGAGCATCACAAAGCGCCGGTCTTGGACAAAATTGAACCGGCACCGGTCAACTGGCGAGTGGTACGTGCTTCGGAAACGGGCCGCGCTGGGCGAGGTAACTCGTTGGGTTCAGTCCTGAGAAGGCGCGGAAGTCCCGATTAAAGTGTGCCTGGTCGAAGTAGCCGCCGGATAGCGCGACATGCACCCAATCGATTTCCCTGCCGCAGCCGAGCGACTCGATCACATTCCGGAAGCGCCTCACGCGGCAGAAGCGCTTCGGTGTCAGTCCCACCTCGGCGTGAAACACGTCGATGAAGCGTTTCGGACTCAACGCCACCTGGCTGGTGACTTCGCCGATCGTACGCACACAAGGCACGGCGCTGAATTCAGCCAGCGCAAACCGTATAGCGGGGTGGCGAACAAATTGTGAGGGTCCCTTTGCGATCAACGCCTCTTCGAGCACCGCCACCTTGCGATCCGGAGACGGTGCTTCGAGGAGCCTTTCGCGAAGCAAGCGGGCCGCGGGACCCCACAAATCCTCGAGGGCAACATGACGGTTTTGCAATTCACTTGCGGGCATGCCGATGAACGGGGCGAGTCCGCCGGGCTTGAACTCCACTCCGGCTACACAGCGCTGTTCGGCGGTGTCGATGATGAAGCTTTCGGTATGTGGACCGGCAATCGCGGCGCCGGGCATCCGCTGCGATTTGGATGGATCCTCGCGGTCGTACACTTCCGTCCGGTCCTCGTGCAGATTGACGACCAGGGAAGCGCACCCGTCCGGCATCATGCGGTCTTTGGCGTGCGGAGGCACCGGCCCGTCCCAGAACCAGATCAGATCGACGAACTCGGAAAGAGGCGGGGAGACGTTGTGAACGTGAAACACCATCGAGAAGCCCCAGTAGATTCGAACTCGAGACGATGGTACCGCTTCCCACCCTCCTGTGCGGGTGTTAAACTACTAGCCGCATAGAGCAGGAGGTGTTGGATGTCTCCAATTCTCGTGGTTCTCTGCTACGGTTCGGCTACGGTCCTGGCGGTCTTTGGGCTTTGGCATTTCGGAGTTAAGCACTGGTACTGGCACGTAATCAGCCTGATAGCGGCATTCGCCATAGGGCTAACGCCGCTGCCCGAATCGCTCAACCGGCCGGAGTGGACTCTCGTCATTGGTTGGTTCTTTTTCTTGCTCTTTATCTGGGGTGTTGGAGCGCCGGTCGTCGCGGCCGTGCAACATCCCCCGGACTTCCATCTCAAACATCATTGATGCTGAGATGTTTCAACTTCCCACGGTGACAGCCGGCTGTGCTGTCACCGTCTCCTGACAGGCGCGTCCATGAATTGCATGAATCGACGTGAAGCTCTTGGTGTTTTTGCCGCCGGAATCGGAGGAGCATCGTTAGCTGCCGATAGCGGAGGCATGATTTATCGCACCCTCGGCCGAACGGGTGAAAAAGTCTCGGCGATCGGTCTGGGGGGCTTTCACATCGGAACGCCGCAAGATCCCGCGGTGGGAATCCACATTATCCGGAGCGCGCTGGACCGCGGCATCACGTTTCTCGACAACTGCTGGGACTATCACGACGGGGAAAGCGAAATTCGCATGGGAAACGCCCTGCGCGACGGATATCGCAAGAAGGCGTTCCTGATGACGAAATTCGACGGCCGCACCAAGGAAGCCGCGGCAAAGCAGATCGACGAGTCGCTGAAACGTCTACAGGCCGATTACATCGATCTGATTCAATATCACGAGAACATTCGGATGGAGGACCCGGACCGGTTCTTCGCGACTGGCGGCGCGCTGGAGGCGGTGCTCGCGGCGAAAGAAGCCGGCAAAGTGCGTTACATCGGCTTCACAGGGCACAAGGATCCGGCTGTACATCTGCGGATGTTGGATATGGCCGCTCAGCATAAGTTCCATTTCGACGCGTGCCAGATGCCGCTGAACCCCATGGATGCGCACTTCCGGAGTTTCGCGGACCAGGTGGTGCCGAAGCTGGTGGCGGAAGGGATCGCCGTACTTGGAATGAAGTCGATGGGCGGCGGCAATGTACTCAAGGCCGGAGTCGTTACGCCAATCGAGTGCCTGCACTATGCCCTGAGCCTGCCCACGTCGGTCGTGATCAACGGTTGCGAGAGCATGGAACGGCTGGATCAGGCCTTCGAAGCTATCCGGACCTTCAAGCCGATGACCGGGGCGCAGATGAGCGCACTGCTCGCGAAAACAAAGCAAGCGGCGCTGACCGGCAAGTACGAGCCGTTTAAAACCACCACTCAGTTCGATGGCACCGCCCACAATCCCAAGTGGTTGGGATAAGCTGCTGGCTTGAGACTCTTAATCCTCCTGACCATCGCGGCCGCTTGGCCGACCGCCAAAGCTGCGCAGCCTCTGTCGCTCGACCCAGCCAATCCTCACTACTTCCTGTTCCGGGGCAAGCCGGCGGTGCTGGTGACTTCAGGCGAACACTATGGCGCGGTCCTGAACCTCGATTTCGACTACAAACGCTATCTGCGAACGCTCGCGCACGATGGGCTGAACCTCACCCGCACGTTCGTAGGAGACTATCGTGAGCCACCCGGCGCATTCAACATCACAAAGAATACGCTCGCCCCGCTGCCAGGCCGTTTCGTCGCACCGTGGGCCGAATCGGGCGGCAAGTACGATTTGACGAAATGGAATGACGACTACTTCGCGCGGTTGAAGGACTTCGTCCAGGAGGCCGCCAAACGCGGCATTATCGTCGAAATCAACCTGTTCTGCCCGTTCTACGAGGAATCGATGTGGGAGCTAAGTCCGATGAACGCAAAGAACAACGTCAACAACGTGGGCGACGTGAACCGTAACGACGCACTCACGCTGAAGCACCCGGACCTGGTGGCCGTCCAGGAAGAGCTGGTGCGAAAAATAGTGTTCGAATTGCAGGATTTCGACAACATCTACTACGAGATCTGCAACGAACCCTACTTTGGCGGCGTGACAGCCGACTGGCAGCGTCACATCGCGAAAACAATTGCCGGCGCCGAGGCTCCGTACCGCAACCACCACCTCATTTCGCAGAACGTCGCGAACGGATCGAAGAAAGTGGACGATCCGAACCCGCTCGTGTCGATCTTCAATTTCCACTATGCTCGCCCGCCGGCCGCAGTCGAAGAGAACTACGGCCTGGGAAAGGCGATCGGCTGCAATGAAACGGGGTTCGACGGAACTGCGGATGCCACCTACAGAATCCAAGGCTGGGATTTCCTGATGGCCGGCGGTGCGCTTTACAACAACCTCGACTATTCGTTCACCGCCGGAAACGAAGACGGCCGGTTCGCAGTGCCGCCGGCGAGTCCGGGCGGCGGAAGTCCGACGTTGCGGGGTCAACTAGGGATGCTGCGGCGGTTCTTCGATTCCATCAATTTCGTACAAATGTCACCGCAGCCGGGTTTGATAGCGACACCACCCGACGATGCAGGAATGCGAGCACTGGGCGATGCAGGGCATTCCTATATCGCTTACCTGCATCGGAGCCGCATTGTCCCGAAGGGCAAGCCACCCTACCAGGTGGACAGCGCCGCCCGAACCTCGAAGCTCACACTCGATTTACCGGCGGGAACGTTCATGCTCGAGTGGATCAACACGAAAACCGGCAAGCGTGAGACGCGTTCAATTCTCAAACATCGCGGCGGACGGTTCGATGCCGAGTCCCCCGCGTACGCCGAGGACATTGCCCTTCGTATCCGCCGCCGTTGAGTTAATTCGAGTGCCGTGATCTGTCAGCCCTGGCTGATTCGGGCGCCGGATACGGTACCTGGTTGTGCATAGCTGCGATGGCGTCCGCCGCGTAATCGGGGAACGGGAGTTGATTCTGTTCTTTCCACTTCTGAACCTGATCCGATGCAGCCGTCATGCGTTCGGGGTGAAGGCCGTGGTCCCGGGAGATAAACGTATTCTGTGCCGGAAGCGCGAGGCTGGTGCCCGCCGCTTCGACAATCTCCATGATTCTGAGAAGCAGGTCTTCCTGAATGGCGACATATTCTCCGTAGTCCGGTGTGAGAACATACGCGAAGATCTCGAGATTGAGCGCGGCCGTATCGAAGCCGGTCAGCCGGATGCGTCCGCCGGGCTCCACTTTTGAGTGTTCGTGGAGGAGCTTCCGAATCTGCGCCAGCACGAACCGAACCTGGTCCAGCGCGCTGTCCTTTCGCAGCGGGATGATGGGGTGGAACCAGACCTTCTCGCGCGGCGCGAAATTCTCCAGGCTCATCACCGAGAATTGGGCGTTCGGCACCGAGATGATCGTGCGGCCCAGCGTGCGGATGCGTGTGGATCTCAGTCCGACATCCTCCACTGTGCCGATGTTGTCGCCGAACTTGCAAAAATCGCCGACTCGAACGGGTTGGTCAATGACCAGCGAGAGACCGCCGAACACGTTTTCGAGGGTTTTCTGCGCAGCCAAAGCAACCGCGATACCGCCGACGCCGAGTCCGGTGAGGATGGCTCTCAAATCGAAACCGGCGTTGTCGAGAATGATGAGGATCGCAGCGAACAGCACCAGACCTTTCACGATCCGCCGCGCCATCGGGACCATCGAGGTGGCCGAAGCGCGCTGTGTCCGGAGCAGCAGGACATTGGCTTCGGTGGAAGCAAAATCGATGAGGCGCAGGCCAAACCAGCAGACTGCCAGAACAGCCGCGAAGAGTTCGACTTGCGTCAGACTCTGCCGTAACAGCAAGGGCAACGCAAGAAAGAGCGCCCCAAAATGAAACAGCAGCACGGCAATCAACAGGCGCAGGGGGCCGCGCAGCATTCTTACCAGGTCGTCGTCGAAGTTGGTTGCCGTGCGATTGGCAATGCGAATCGCGATGGACAGAATGATCATCGTCACCAGCCAACCTGCGCCGATAGCAATTGGCGCCAAGATCAGAAGGGTTAGAAGGCGCCACAGCCGTATGCCGAAGAGCTGGCCATTGCGGAGAACGTCCGGCACGAAACGTTCCACCCAGGCGGGCGTCAACTGCGCATACACGGCGGGGATTCCCTGCAGAGTCTGCGCGGAGAAGACCCAGACCTGAGCGCCGCTTTGAGTTACTCGAGTAAGGGTGATGTCCAGCGATTCGCCGCTCACCACAACTGTGCCGATCCTCTCGCGGTCGGCAGGCAAGCCGTCGCTCAAGTCTCCTTCCGGCGCGTTGCTGATCTGGTTGAGATTCTCAGCCAGCCCGGCATCGAGCACAGCTTCGAGTTGCCGGACTATGTTTCTTGTGGTCGTGCCCTGCAGGTATTGAACTGCGGTCTGGGCGTTGCCTTGATGCGCGGTCCGCAGGAAATTGATGAGCGTATCGCGAGGCGTGGTCCGCCCGAGAGTGTCGGTGGGTGCTTGCGCGGGCGTCTGGGCCCGAGTCGCGCCTGTGAGGAGAAAGAGACAGCAAAGGGCGGCAACACTGGTAAGTTTCCTCATATTTAAACTATGAGGACGCTCAGGCGCAGAACCTATTTCGTTCGGGTCCGCGAGGCACAGCAAGATCAGCCGCCGCCGATCGTTCGGTCAGAACACGACTGGAGCGATTTGTTTCAGACACTGCGATGGCTCGGAAGCCTCACGGTGTGACGGGCGAAATCTGGTCAGCGGAGATATGCCCCTCGAACTGGACGTCGGCAACCAGCAGCCAGTCGCTGGAACCACTACGAATCAGATGGATTCGCACCAATCGTCCGGACCCGCTCACGGTTAGATCGATGAAGCGCGCGGTATGGCCGGCCTGGTCCCTGGGTGATGTGGTTCGCACCGCTGCACTGTGCCATTCCAAGCCATCGTCGCTGAAATCGACGACGGCCGTTCGCCAAAGGTGCGCCCCGGCGGCAGGCAGATTCGCGGCGTAGATCCGAACGGTTTTGAAGTCGCAGCGACGGCCGAAGTCGAAAGTAACCGTGGGATCCCGGCGCCAACCCACCCAGTCTCGCCCCGGGCCCTTGCCGCAGTCCTTTCGAGGATCGTCGCCGCAACCCGTCATCCCCATCGGCCAGCTGGCCCAAGCCGTTCGATAGATAAGAGGCGTCAACATCCGCTCCGGTGCCCGAATAGAGATCGTCGCGATATTGCAGGCCGTCGGGCCCGAGTTCGCCATTTGTGCCCGAATAGCTGACCGGCAGCACCCGATCGGCTGCCGCCAGGACCACCGGAATCAGCAGCAACACCCAGTTACGGAAGCGCATAGTCGCCCTGTAGACGCGCGCGGGTGGGCTTACACAACAGCCTCTGCCGCAGAGGCACCTCCTCTCGATTTCCATTGACATGGAGATAGCAAAGTGATATCACAATGCTAGCAGATGTGAGGAACTATGATCCGAGAGATTGAGCGTCACCCAATTAACGGGCTGCTGATGCTGTTTCTGCTGCTCGGTTTGTTAGCTGCGTTTGTTTGGGGTGTTGTGACCGCCGCGAAGAACCCGGAGGGTCCGCAAGCCCTCATCGTCATCGGCTGGATTCTATTGATCATCGCCGACGCGCTGTGTTTGGCAGGCTTGTTCGGTGTCGCGCCGAACCAGGGAATCGTGCTGCAACTGTTCGGGCACTACAAGGGAACTGTCCGAAAGACGGGACTTCAGTGGGTGAACCCGTTCTACAGCAAACGCAGGATTTCGCTGCGCGTGCGCAACTTCGAAACAGGGCACTTAAAGGTGAACGATCAGGACGGGAATCCGGTCGAAATTGCTTCCGTCGTGGTCTGGAAGGTGATCGACACCGCCGAAGCGTCCTTCCAAGTAGATAACTATGACAACTATGTTCATGTGCAAAGCGAAGCCGCTCTGCGCAATCTCGCCACCGCCTACCCGTACGATTCACACGAAGAGGCGCAGATCTCGCTGCGCGGGCATACGAGCACCGTCGCAAAACATCTGAAGGAAGAGATTCAGGACCGGCTGGCAGTAGCCGGAGTGGAGGTGATCGAGGCGCGCATCAGCCACCTGGCGTATGCGCCGGAGATCGCCGCGGCAATGCTGCAACGCCAGCAGGCGTCGGCCATCATCGCCGCGCGGCAGAAGATTGTGGAAGGCGCGGTGGGCATGGTGGAGATGGCGCTCGACCGGCTTTCGTCGAACAACATCGTGGACCTCGATCCCGATCGCCGGGCATCGATGGTGAGCAATCTCCTGGTGGTACTGTGCGGAGAGCGCGCGGCACAACCGGTGGTGAACACCGGCACAATCTATAGCTAACTCGGGGCAGGCCAAGTATGGAAGACCGCAAGTCGTTTCTGCTGCGCATCGATCCGAGAGTGCTGGACGCAGTGCGCAAATGGGCAGACGACGACTTGCGGAGTCTCAATGGCCAGATCGAGTATCTGTTACGCGCCGCGCTGCAGGAACGCGGCCGGATTAAACCGGAGCAGAAGTCCGGTAAAGAACCGGCATGATAAACTCTCGATAGCCGCACTGAAAAGCGGTATTGATTTTTGAAAACCAACTGAACGCGAGGAATGCTCGGGAAGGCGGTGAAAGTCCGCCACTGCCCCGCAACTGTAAGCGGCGTTGTTCGAAAGGCTCGGGCGATCACTGCCGGAAGGCGGGAAGATCGTCCGTCACAAGCCAGCCGTAAAGTCAGGAGACCGGTTCCCGCCCCTGGTCCGCAAGGGCCGTTAATCAGTGAACGTTTTCGCGGGAGAACGCCTGATGATCCGAAAAATTCTACTCACCATCTTCGCCGCGATACCGGCAGCCGCGGCTGCCGAAATTCGAGGAGTGGTTCTTGACTCCACTGGACGCACGATACCCGGAGCGGCCGTCGAGTGCGGATCGGTTCGCGCCACAACTGACTCCGCCGGACGTTTCTCGTTCGAGTCGGACGCCGGCTGCGATGCGCGCGTGACCCGCGACGGTTTCGCGGGCGCCCGTGCACATCTCGAAACGGGCGTCGAAGCACGAATTCAGCTCTCCCTATCGCCACGCAACGACCGTGTGGTGGTTTCAGCGACGCGAACCCCGACGAGCATCGAGGAATCGGGCGTGTCGGCAAACGTCATCACCGCGTCCGATATGGTTCTGCGTCAGAGTCCGATGATTGCCGACCTGCTGCGCGAGGTTCCCGGAATGAACATCATGAGCGCGGGCCGCCGCGGCGCTATCACCGGTATCTTCACGCGCGGTGCAGCCAGTACCGGAACTCTGTTCCTGTTGGACGGGGTGCCTCTGAATGAGCCGGGCGGACAGGTGAATGCGGCCAACTTCTCGTCGGCGGGACTCGATCGAGTGGAAGTTGTGCGGGGAGCGGAAAGTGCTCTGTTCGGTGCCGAGGCCGCGGCGGGCGTGGTGCAGTTGTTCACGGCACGCGGCGACACGGAATCTCGGGTTCCACACGGGTCGTTGGCATACGAGCGCGGCAATTTCCAAACCGACCACTGGACCGCGAATTTAAATGGCGGGCTCGCCGGCAGGCTGGACTACGCACTGACCACCGATGAATACCACACCACGGGCCTTTTCCCTCCCAACGACTATTTCCGCGACACCACCGGATCGGCGAACGTGGGCTTCCATTTCAACGATTCCACACAGATTCGTGCGGTGTACCGCGAGTTCGATGCCGTTGTCGCGAATCCGGGCGAGACGGGCTTCGGCGTGTTTGATTCCGACGCCTATGGCGGCGACCGCAGTTCGACTTTCGCCGTACGGCTCGACGATGTTCGCGGGTCGCACTTCGTCCAGCGCATTTCGTTTCAATACAACCGGCTGCGCAATCTGTACCAGAACTCGTATGTGGATGGCCCTTTCGATCTGGCGGCACTTGTGCAACCGAGTGCCGACCCCACGCCTCGCGTTTACCTGGTCCGGCAAGTACCCGCGACATTCGATGCCAGCCAGGCACCGGCGGGGCTGACTCTGGCGAAGTACACGTGGTACGACTTTCCGTCCTCTTTCACGAGCGTGTTCGACCGCAAGGATGCCGACTACCAGGGCACGTGGACACACCGGGGCGGCGCGGCGGTGTTCGGTTACCGGTACGACCGTCAAGGCGGGATTGTATCGGGTGCGAACGTGCTGCGCACCAATAACGGCGGGTTCTTCCACGAGCAGTACACCATCGGGCACCGCCTGTTCCTTACCGGGGGAGCGCGGATCGAGCACTCCACCACGTTCGGAGGCCGTTTCGTGCCTCGCGCATCGGCGACTTTCCAGTTGTTGGGCGGCCGCGGACCTTTCTCATCGACGTTTCTGCGCGTGAGCGGAGGCCGAGGTTTCACGGAGCCGAGCCTGCTCGAGAATTTCGCACGTGAGGCGTTCTACACGGGCAACCCGAACCTGAAACCCGAGAAGACGGGGATGTTCGATGCCGGTGTCGTGCAGGAATTCGCCTCGCGCCGCGGAAGGCTCGAGATTACGTACTTTCGAAACTCGTTCGAGGACCTGATTGTTTTCGACGGCAGCCAGTATCCCGGCACGTGGGGCAACATCGACCGAAGCTGGGCCAGAGGCGTCGAAACGTCGCTTACAGTGCGGCCGCACCAATTGATCGAAGTCTCGATGAACTACACGCGGCTGTACACCAGGATCACGCGCACGAATTCGCTCAGCGCGTACTCGGGAGTAGGCCAGGAGTTACCGAGACGGCCGCGGGATTACGGATCGGCCTGGCTGTCGATTGCGCCGCGCCGGTGGAACCTGATGGTGGGCGGCCGTGCGATCGGCGAACGTCAGGACGCGGATTACATTTTCGGCGTTACGCGGAATCCGGGCTTCGGCACGATGTTCGTGAACGGATCGTATCGCCTCACTAAGCATCTGACGCCGTACTTCCGTATCGACAACCTGCTGAACGAGCACTACCAGGAAGTACTCGAGTTCATGAGCCTGACGCGAAGCGCGATCGGAGGATTGCGAGTGGCATGGTAATCCGCGCGCTTCTCACAGTTCTGTTGTATGCCGGCGCGACGGTGGCCGCGACCCCGCAGCGGATCATCTCCACCGCTCCGAGTATCACGGAGATGCTCTACGCGGTCGGACTCGGAGATCGGGTGGTGGGAGTGACTACCTACTGCCACTATCCGCCCGAGGCGCGGACGAAACCGAAGATCGGCACATACACGGAACCGAACCTGGAGCGCATTGCGGCTCTCCGGCCCGACTTGGTGGTCATCCAAAAGAACCCGATCAGTTTGGCGGCGCGCCTCCAATCTCTGAAGCTGAATGTTCTCGAAGTGGCGCACGATAACATCGATGAGGTGTACACGTCGATTCAGCGGATCGCCGATGTGGGCGGCGTGCCCGCGAACGGCCGCAAACTCGTCGCGAACATGAGGCACCAACTCGAAGGCATTCGCGCCCGAGTCGGGAAGTTACCGCCGGCTTCGATGATGTTCATTGTCGGGCGAGCGCCGAGCCGCCTCGAGGATCTGATCGCGGTGGGCCGCGCCTCGTATCTGAACGGCATTATCGAAGCCGCGGGCGGTCGCAACATCTTCAAGGAAGCGGTAGCGCCCTACCCGAAAGTCGGAATGGAGGAGGTGCTGTCGCGCGACCCGGCGGTGATCGTCGATATGGGCGACATGTCGCAGACCGAGGGCGTCACCGACGAGCATAAGCGCGCGATCGTGGCGTTGTGGAAACGATATCCCTCGCTGGCGGCGGTGCGCGGCCATCGAGTGTTCGCGGTGGCCTCCGACATCTTCACCGTGCCGGGACCGCGCATGGTGGATGCGGCGCGCGCATTCGCGAAGATGCTGCATCCCGAGGCGGGATTGTGAGCTTTCGCCTCGAGGAAGTGGGCATGGTTTACGGAGAGCGCGCTGTGCTCTCAAATGTCTCTGCCGAGTTCGAGTCGGCTCGCATGTCCACCATCGCCGGACCGAACGGGGCGGGCAAATCCACGCTGCTCGGAATCATGGCGGGATTGCGCGATGGGTACCGCGGCGGGTGTTCCTTCCGGGGGCGCGACATCCGCAACTGGCAGCGACGGACCTTTGCGCGCTCCGTGGCGTTCGTCCCGCAGTCGTTGCGGCTCGAGTTCCCGTTCACGGCGGAACAGGTGGTGATGATGGGCCGTACTCCTTTCGGCAACGGCCTGTTCGAGGCACCCGGGGATCGGGACACGGTGGAGAACGCGATGAAGACGACGGATACGCTGCCATTCCGGACCCGGGATTTCCGAACGTTGAGCGGCGGAGAGCGCCAACGTGTCGTGCTCGCGTCCGCGCTGGCACAATCGCCCGAGTTCCTGCTGCTCGACGAGCCCACTACGTTCCTCGATCTGCGGCACCAGGTTGCGATCTATCGTTTACTGCGCGACCTGTGCCGTCAAGGTCTGGGCGTGGTGACCGTCACACACGATTTGAATCTCGCGCTGACGTACTCCGATCGTGTGCTGTTGCTCGATGAAGGGCGCGTGGCCGCCGACGGAGATCCGCGCGACGTGTTGACGCCGGAGAATCTCGAGCGAACCTTCGGTGTTCACGCCGTCGTCCACGAAACCGGCAGAGCGTCCCCCTGGATCGCCTATGAACCGTAGCCGGTTCTGGACGGCTCTTGCGTTCTCATTCTGCGTGCTGCTGGTAGCCGTTATTGCGGCTCCGCTGATCGGGTCGGCACATATCGACTACAGCCGGGCGTTCGCCGGAGTGTCGCCCGACAGGGAGATTCTTTTTTACGTGCGTATTCCGCGCGTGCTGCTGGCGTTATTGGCCGGAGGGACGCTGGCGGTGACAGGCGTTCTGTTCCAGGCCATTTTGCGCGAACCGCTCGCGGAGCCGTTCACGCTCGGTATTTCGAGCGGATCGTCACTGGGCGCGGTGCTGGCGATCTGTTTCGGATGGGACCGGTTCTTCGGAATTCCGGCGACGTGGGTCTCGGCATTCACCGGCGCGGCCGCGACACTACTGCTGGTGCTGGCGATCGCGTTCGAACGCCGCCGCGTGTCATCGTTCACCCTGTTGCTGGCGGGAGTCAGCATCAACAGCATCGCAATGGCGACCATCCTGTTTCTGCACAACGTCGCCACATTCTCGCAATCCTTCGCGATCACGCGGTGGCTGATGGGCGGACTGGACGCGGTAGAGTACCGCATTCTCGGAGGATTGGCGGCCGTGCTTCTGCCGGTGATCGCGGTTCTGTTCTGGCGCGCGCGCGATTGGAACCTGCTGGCCGTAGGAGAGGAGTGGGCGTCATCGCGCGGCGTTCACTCGACGAGAATGCTGGTGGCAGGCTACGTTGCCGGGTCGCTGATGACAGGTTCGGTCACCGCCTTCACCGGTCCGATCGGGTTCATCGGATTGATTGTGCCGCACGCGCTCAGAATTGCGTTTGGCGCCGATCATCGCGTGCTGGTGCCCTGCTCGTTTCTGCTCGGCGCTGCGTTCCTGGTGGTCTGCGACACTGTTGCACGTACCATCTTGTCGCCGACCGAGGTGCCTGTCGGCGTGATTACCGCTATGCTGGGCGGTCCGTTTTTCATTTGGCTCTTGCGGAGCAAGCGGAGAAGCCTCTGGCTCTGATTCGGGGCGTGCGCGTCATCGTGTGCGCGCGAGGCGTGCTGCGAACTCGAAAGCGCTGACCAGACTTGCGGTGGACGCTACACCCTGGTATGCGATATCGAACGCAGTCCCATGATCGACGGAAGTGCGGATGATCGGCAGACCGAGCGCGACATTTACACCTGCTTCGAAGTCGAGGAGTTTGAGCGGAATGTGGCCCTGGTCGTGGTACATGCAGACGATGGCGTCGTAGCGTTTCTTGCGGACCGCCAGGAAAAACACTGTGTCTGACGGGATGGGCCCTTCCACCGGCATGCCTTGGGCGCGAGCCCAATTGACGGCGGGCTCGATCTCCTCGATGTCCTCGCGTCCGAAGAGGCCATGTTCGCCGGCGTGCGGGTTCAGCCCGGCAACAGCGATTCGTGGATTCTCCTTCAGACGGCAAACCGCCTCGGACGTCAATTCGATGATCTTCTTGATGCGATCCTGCTTCGCACGCGCGATGGCATTCGCCAATGAGACATGAGTGCTGACGTGCGTGACGATCAATTGGTCGGATGCGAGCATGATGGTCACGTCGCGCGCGCCGCAAACGGCTCCGATCAATTCCGTGTGGCCGACGAACCCCGGGTCGGATAGTTGCGTTGCCTCTTTGTTCATCGGCAAGGTCACCATCGCGGCAATCTCATTGCGCAGCGCGGCCTTCGCCGCGGCTACAACGTACTCGCGGGCCGCGGCACCGGATTTCCGGTTGATTTCCCCCGGCGTGAGGTCGCTGGCGCTCATCAAGCCGAAGTCGAGCACATTCAGCGCCCCGTCCTGCCAATCGGCGGCATTGCTTGCGCGGCGCAAAGGCACGTTATACCCGAGCAGAGAGTTGCAGTATTCGAGAACCGCGAAATCGCCGAACACAACAACACGGCGGCGAATGTCTCGCTTGCGATAGGCGTTCAGCACGATCTCCGGGCCGACCCCGCTCGAATCGCCCATCGTTATTCCGAAGATGTTGTTATCGTTTGTTTCCATTCAGTAGTTTCTCGAGTTGCACGATGAGGCTGTCCTCGCCAAATCCACCCGCCTTGGACACAAGGATCTGGCGGCGGCCCGCTATTCTCGAGACCGGGACCCCCGGAAGGATTTCCCCAATCGGCCGCAGATCGGGACACCCTAGTGCTTCCAGTATGCCGAATGCCGTATCGCCGCCGAAAACCATCAGACCGTCGTAGCGGTCGCCTAAAGCGGCCACGCATCTTCCGGTCTGGCGCGCGAAGTCGAGCGGCTCGACTGCGGCCGGTTCGGCGGAAATCAACAGACGCCAGTGCGCCGATGGGTCTTGGGAAACGATGCCCGATGCAAGCGCGACCTCCACCTGGCGGGCCGACACCGCGCTGCGGCTGCCGTTCACGACGAGACACCGGGGCAGGCTCGGCCAACAATGGCTGGGATCGTCGCGGCACATGCAGCCGGCCAGGGCTCCGGCTATCGCTGCGGGCCCAGCCACAATACGAATGCGTGGGTCATCGAGAATATCGCGGGCGGCGCGCATTACATCCTCGTCCGACCCGCCATCGAAAACAATGCAATCCCATTCGGGATCTAGGGCCATCCGCAAACGGCTGTCCCGAACCGGGTTCAGAGGGTCCCGCCCGAACTCCGTATCGCTGACGGGGATGCCCTTAACGTACAGAATCCCATCGCGAACGGTTCGCCCTAACGACGGATACGGGCCAACATAGGCGACCCGTGCCGGACCGTACCTGCGAACCAACGCCCGCAATTCTGCCGCGATGTTACCCCGCAGCGTGGAATCGGTCTTCTTGTAGATCCACCGCGCCGGAATCGTGGCGCGCTCGAAGACACACTGCTCGGCATCCGCTGCGCTGAGGTGGCGGCTTTCCGTGTCGATCACGCCCACTGGAGTATCGAATTCGGTGCCATCCCGCGTAGTGACCAGAGCAGGTAACCCGCGCGCCGAAAACTTGGCTCCGACTTCAAGCGCACCGGTGAGATCGTCCGCAATGGCAAGCACTTCAAGCATCGGCGTCCCGATTCTGTCATCCGGCGCAACTCGCGGTCAATCGATCGTCGTTACCGCTTCCCGCTGCGATACCATTTGCGAACGACCTCCATCGCGGGCTTACCCCATGGCGTGTGCGAGCCATCGTTGGGACCGCCGTAGCCGTTCGTGCCGACCTTCCACCAGTAAATACCCGCAAGCCACGGCTTCGCGTAGAAGGCCTCGAACAGGGCCTGATAGCAACGCGCCTGGTCGGCAGGTGCAAGCCGGCGCGGCGTTTCGTCCCACGGGGCGCGCTCCGGCGAGTCGTAACTCGAGAACCCGGTTTCCGTTAACAACACTGGGCGCCGAAAGCGCCGCTGCACCGCTTCAACTTTCCGGACAATCGCATCCGCGGACAAGTTCGAAGCAAGCGGATAATACTCGTTCAGCCCGATGTAATCGAGTGCGTCCCAGAACTGAATGCCCTCGAACTCGGGCCCCTGTGCCGAGCCGTAGGTGAGCGGCCCGGAGTAGATCCGCCGGACATGCGCGATCAGATTCCGCCATTCTTTGTCGTAGCGGGTCAACCGCACGAACTCCACGCCGACACAGAAGACGTCGGCGTGAATCGTTGTCGCCAGTTGTGCGTAGTGTTCGATGAAGGTACGGTACTGACGAAACCACTCGGCGCGATCCGCCGCGGCGGCATAGTCCAGATCGCCCGGAAAACCTCGGCGGACCCAGACCTGCGGCTTCAACATCACCTGGAATCCGAGCTGGTGGGCCGCTTTTGCCGTGGACTCGATATCCTCGTCGCGCTCCCATCCGCCCCCGAATCGAACTGCGGGACGGTCCGGCGGCGAAAAACCGTAGGGAACCAGCGCGACCGCATTCACACCGTACGCACGCAGCCGTTCGAGCATGGGACGCGTGTCCGCCGAACGATAGCCCGCGGGCGCTTCGGCGGTGAAGTTCACCCCGCGTTGAAACGGGATAGTGCGCGTCGCCGGACCGGATTGGCTCGCCGCCACCAGAAACACGAAAGCGGCCGCGATGCAGCCCATCCAAAAAAGATACCAAATGCGTGAATATTGCATCACAAGTTCGTGAATGCGGCCCTGCCATTTGCCCTCGCTGAGCGCAGGATATATCTCGTCTTCGAATTCGTTTTGATTTTCATCGCGGTGCCCGCGCTTTTGGGATTGGGCATTCTTCCCGATCGTCCGCTGGTGGCGCTGGGAGTTTGCGCGGCCCTGGTAACCATGGTTTTGTGGCGCGACGCGGCGTTCGACACTGAGTGTCTTCTGCGCCGAGCGCCGGCACGGTGGGTTGCGGTTCGCGCCCTCGGACTGGGAATCGTGTTGTGCGCCGCCGTCGCCGTACTTACACCTGCGCTGCTGTTCGCATGGACCGCACACGCCAGAACGACGCTGTTGTTTCTGGCACTTTACCCGCTAATTTCGGTCTATCCGCAGGAGGTGGTCTATCGAGCGTTCCTGTTTCAGCGGTACCGACTGCTGTTCCCTACTGAGACACGCTGCGTGCTCGCCAGCACGTTCGTTTTCTCGTTCGCGCATGTAGTTTACGGGAATTGGGTCGCGGTGACACTCACGTTCGGCGGCGGGCTATTGTTCGGATGGACTTACTCAAAATCCAGGTCGGTGCTGCTCGCCTCGGTAGAGCATTCGATTCTGGGTTGGGCGGTGTTCCTCTCCGGGCTGGGAATCTACTTCAAGATGTAACGATCCGATTCCGGGCGGCACAATTGTCTCGTGGCCACGGAATCGCCGGTCAAGAAGCTACACGAATACCTGCGCTATCCCGGCGGGAACAGAAAGCAGACGCTATTGCGTGGGAGGCGGAGGTGGAGGTGGTGCCGGAGGCGGATCAGGACGTTGAGTGTCGCCACTCGTGCCGCCGCCAGTGCCGCCGCCCGACCCGGCACCGGGGACTCCGGTTCCGTGTGTTCCGTTGGACATCGACGTGGACACCGCGTCCATCAAGGCGCGCAGCACATGCCGGGCAACGGTGCCCTTATCGATCAGGTGAGCCTCGAGCGGTTGGTTCTTATAAACGGTGATACTCTCGCCCGCGTTGACCAGTTTCGGCCCGCCGCGCGGCAGCAGGGCGTGTTGAACCGCGACTTGACCCTCTTCAACTTCGACGACAGTGGATTCATCGTCATCATTCACCATCACGTCGAAGGTGGTACCGCGTACGGATATAACCGCCGTTGGCGTATAGATCCGGTTGGGATTCGGCTGGTTGCCCCATTTCTGGATGTGAATCTTAACGCGGCCGACGAGCACGTCGATCAGATCCCGCCAATTGCCCGGATTTTTCCGGAAGGTCAAATGGCTGTTCGGGAAAACTTCGAAAGTGCTTCCGTCGGAAACCTGGAAAATCGCGTGCCCGTCTGGACCACTGATGATGATCTGCCGGACCTGCACCAAGTCACCCTCCGAGAGTGCCCAGGCTTGAGAGTCCTTCAGCACCGAAATCGATCCGGTCAGCGAAACAACCTTCGCCGCATAATTTCCGGAATCGGTCGGGAGCAACTGGCCAAACGACACTGTGGATGTGGCTGCCATCGCGAGCAGCGAAACCGCCATCCAGGACCGCGTCAGCATCGTGAAGACCTCGCCCGAACCTCAGTTTCGGTCATCAATCCAGATACGTTCAGCAGAAATCTCAGTCTACCACCAAAATTGCAGTTGCAAGCAGGCAACCTCCGTCTCAGACGAATCGAATTCCTTTCCTCAGCATAAGTTCCGGGGAGACAATGAGTGGGGTCACAGCACAAAAGGGATAAAATGGACTCGACACATGTGTCCTAGGAACACAGGGCGCGGCGACGTTCGGTCGACGAGTGTACTCGTCCTGGCCGGATTGTGTATGACCCTGACTGCAATCGGCCAGACAGTGCCTCGTCCGGACTGGCGGCGAATCGGGAATGCCGCACTCGACCTCTCGCTCGCATCCGCCGCCACGGGGCCGGTGGAAAGAGTGTGGTTTTCCGCGGACGGTTCGCGTTTATACGCCCGCGCTGCCGCCGACCGTACCTACGTGACACGGGATTTCGAGTCGTGGACCAACGTTCCCGCCGGCGAGTCCACTCCGGTTGCGCCCCAGGACCTGACCGTCGCGCGTGCTCCCGAAGCCGGAGCCCGGGTGCGCGGCGGAAGTGACTCGGCTTCCAGAGTTTATGCCATCGGCCGTTACGTTTATCGCTCCGATGACGGCGGAATTCGATGGCTAAATGTGACGGCTTTTCGGGGAAATTCGATACTTGGCGACGGAATGCTGGACCTCGCTGTTTCGCCGCGCGACCCCGATGAGCTGGTTGTGGCCGCCACCACCGGCGTGTGGCATTCAGTGGACGGGGGCCGGTCCTGGACGGGCCTGAATGGCGGAATCCCCAATCTTCCGGTCCGCCGTCTGCTGGCCACGCCACTGAACGGAACCGGTGTCCGCGCGGCGGTGCAACTCGGCCGGGATCTCGCGTCGTTTGAATGGCAACCGGGTGAGAAGGTAGCTTGGCGCCCGGTTGAGGACTCCGGCTTCGCCCGAAAGATGGCGCTTCGCAACTCGCTCTCCGCCGTTTTAAAGAGCCGCATCACCGCGGTGGCCTCCGCCGGCGACATCCTCTACGCCGGGTCAGCCGACGGACGGCTATGGTCCTCCAAGGATGCCGGACGCACGTGGAATGTTGGACCGGACCAGTACGCCGCACCAGTCGAAGCGATCGAGATTGATCCAAAAGATCCCCAGACCGCGCTTGCGGCATTAGGAAGCCGTTTCGCCGATGCTCCCGCAACTGCGCGCGCGCCGCACGTGTTGCGGACTATCAACGGTGGCGGATTCTGGGACGACTTGACGGCCAACCTCCCGGACGTGGCGGCTAACGGCATTACAGCGGACTGGGCCGCCGGCGCGGCGTATGTCGCGACGGACAAAGGTGTTTTCCTCGGGTTCGAGGACCTCACCGCTGCCGGACCGGCGGCATCGTGGGTCGAGGTGGCAGCGCCTCAGACGGGGTCTCAGGCAGTGGATGTTCGTCTGGACCCACCAGCCAATCAGTTATATGTCGCGATGGCGGGCTATGGAATTTACGCGAGCCCCGCGCCTCATCGCGCCCGCGCTCCCAAAGTGGCGAGCGCCGCCGATCTCAGCGACCGTGCCGCCGCTCCAGGGGCGCTGGTAACCGTGTTCGGAGCGAACGTCAAATCCGCAAAAGCTGGCCCGCTCGATTCGCCGGTGCTGGCGTCGTCCGACACGAAGTCCGAAATACAAATCCCCTTCGAGGCGAAAGGCGATTCGTTGTCGCTTGCGCTCGACGCAGCCGCGGGACCAGTGACGTTAGGACTTCCTTTGCGCAGCGCCGCGCCTGCCATATTCGTCGATGCCGAGGGTGCGCCCATGGTGCTCGACGCCGACAGCGGCGTGGTCCTCGATGCGATGCACCCGGCCCACTCGAATTCCCGCATTCAGATTCTCGGCACCGGACTCGGACAGGTCCGGCCGCAGTGGCCGTCCGGAATGGCCGCCCCCTTGGAGGACCCTCCCGCCGTGGTGGCTCCCGTCAAAGCCTATCTTGACCGCGAGCCGTTAGAAGTCACACGCGCCACACTTGCTCCGGGCTATATCGGCTTCTACCTGATCGAAGTGACCGTCCCCAAACTCGTCAACTACGGGCCATCGGAATTGTATATCGATGTGGACGGCAGGCCGAGCAACCGGGTGCGGGTGTATATTGAACCTTAAGTTCGAATATTGACAATTCAATATGAAAGCCGCTGTTGTTTTCGCGCTGAGTTTGTGCGCGGCAACCGCTCTCGCCCAAGCTCCATCGAGTGAGACGCTTGCGCCGTATTTCCCGACTCCGCTCAAAATCGTGGATCAAATGCTAAAGCTGGGAGCCCTGAAACCCGGCGAAAAGGTGTTTGATTTGGGCTCCGGCGACGGCAGGATTGTCGTGATGGCCGCGCAAAAATACAAAGCCGACGCAACGGGAGTCGAACTGGACGAGGAGTTGTGCCGGCAAAGCGCGGCCAAGCTTAAGAAACTTGGGCTCGAATCCCACGCGCACATCATCCACGGCGATATTCTCAAACAGGATTACTCTACTGCCGATTTGATTACGGTATACCTGCTGCCCGTGTCTAACGACAAGGTCCGGCCCATTCTCGAGCAGCAGCTCAAGAAGGGCACTCGCATCGTAGCGCACGACTTTGAATTCTCGGGCTGGACGCCGGCGCAAGTCGTCGACATCGACGATGACGGCGAAGGCCGTAGCCACCGGCTGTACCTCTATAAGAGGTAACGCGATGCTTCCCTACGCCTGGCGCCTGGCCATCAGCGTAACCCGGACCGCGCTGGGCTTGGCGTGTCTCGGGCTGTATGCCGCAATTTCGCATCCCGTTCCGATACTGCCGCTGCTGCCGCTGGCCGGCTTTGTTTTGTATGCCATGTTCGCATTTCAACGCAGCACGGAGAGCGATGGAGCCCCCGCCCTTACCCTGGCCGTCGACACCGTGGCGTTTCTCGCGTGGTTTCTGTTGACATCGGAATCCGGCTACGCCGGTTCGCTTTGGCTGGCGCTGAATGCGGCGATCTATATTTTCCTTTTGTTCTCGGCAGTGGTCCACCAGAGCTGGCTGCCATTCACGGCCGTCGCGGTGGCGTCCGTCATGGCGGCCTTCGCAGCGCCGGCGCCGGCCTGGGTTCTGCGTCCCGTGATGTTTTGGGGCGGCGTGCTTGCCGCCTTGTGGATGATGCACCGGCGCTATCTCGAGGCAAGACTGTTTCAGGCCTCCCGGCACAGTGTGATGTATCGCTTCGACGCTCAGCAAGCTCGCGAGGAGGAACGTCAGCGGATCGCAGCCGATTTTCACGATGGTCCGCTTCAAAGCTTCATCGGGTTTCAAATGCGGCTCGAGATCGTGAAGAAACTTCTGGAGCGCGACCCGAATCGTGCCGCCGAAGAACTCCGGCAGTTGCAGGAGCTGTGTCTCTCGCAAGTCGGCGAATTGCGCGCATTCGTTCGCAGCATGCGGCCGGCCGACGTGGATGGGTCGAGCCTGGGAGCCTCGATCAGCCGCATGGTGGAGCAGTTTCAAAAGGACAGCGGCATCAGCACATCCTTTTCCAGCGGTGAATATCTGGAGCCATCGGAAACCGAAGTGTCGCTGGAGATCTTGCAGATCGTCCGTGAAGCGCTGAACAACGTGCAGAAGCATTCACGCGCCACCCGCGTAGCGGTTGCGCTCAACAAGAAAGGCGACTTACTCGAAATCACGGTAGACGACAACGGCGGAGGGTTTCCGTTCAGCGGCTCCTACACGCTCGAAGAACTGGACCTGCTGCGCCTCGGGCCGGTGAGCATCCGGCGCCGCGTCCGTGCGCTGGGAGGCGATCTGCAGGTGGACTCCAAACCCGGGCAGGGCGCCGGATTGCGAGTGCGAGTATCGACGTCATAATGCGGATTCGCTATCGCACAGTCCTCGTCATCGCGCTGATGGCCGGCATCACCGGCTGCGGCGCCTACGTTGGATTCGAGTTGCCGCTGGAACAGGGAGACGCAGCGAACCTGCGGTTCGAGTGGCAATTGCGGGCCGAGCCGGTGCTATCGCACGGGCCGAACGGCTGGGACTCGAGCGATGCCCTGAATCCGTCTGTCGTGCGTTTCTCGGGCGCGTATCTCAACCTGTATTCCGGCTTCGACGGTCGAACCTGGCACACCGCCGCCGCCACTTCGGCGGACGGCGTGACCTGGTCGAAACTAGGCGTGCGGCTATCGCCCGACCCGCACTCGTGGGAAGGCGACTATATCGCTGCGAATGGATCCGCGCTCCCGCGTGAAGGCGAGCTTTGGTATTGGTATCAGGCCGGCACACCACCGAGGATCGGGTTGGCCAGGTCGCGCGACGGCGTGTCATGGAGAAAGGAGCCGTCACCGGTCCTCGAATTGGGGCCGATCGGCAGTTGGGATGAGCGGGGAATCGGAGACCCGTACGTCATCGAGGTGCAGTCGAACCTGTACATGTTTTACGTGGGGATGGATCGAGCGCGACGGCAGCGGCTCGGGGTCGCAAAATCGGGCGACGGCGTGCATTGGACGAAGCTGATCTCTAACCCGGTTCTCGAAATCGGACCGGACGCGTCATTCGATGAAAATGGTTTGGGCGAACCGGCTGTCTGGAGGTCGCACGGGCGTTACTGGATGCTGTACACCGGCCGCGACCGTCACGAAGTCCGGCGCATCGGGCTGGCCGAATCGGCGGACGGACTGCACTGGCAGCGGTCAACGCGGGCGCCGGTATTTGCGGGTTCACAGAATTGGGACGCGAAGGTGGTATGCGATCCGTCGGTGATTCCAGCCGAAGGCGGCGTACACGTTTGGTTCGGCGGAGGAGATGTGGCTCGACCCGACGAGCGCATTCACGGTCAGATCGGTTATGCGTTTCTGGCCGAGAGCCGCCGCTGATGATGACCGGTGCCGGTACCGTCAGGCCTGGATGATCCCGTCGCCCTGCGACAACGCCGTCACGATCTTCTCGCGATCGCGAGCTGCGGATTCCGCGGCCGATTCCAGGGCCACCCAATAGACCGCCACTCCCACCAGCCACACCAGTCCCAAAGCCACGAAGAACGCCAACTCGCTTCGAAAAGCGTATCGCGCGCCGAAGGCCAGCAGCACAGGAATCGCCGCCACGGGGTAGAGCAGCAGGAGCATCGCCTGGAGCTTTCCCGGCGCGCCTGAGCGCATCAATTTCGCTGGGTTGATGGCGCGCGGCGCCGAAGTCGAGGTGAGATTCCCCAAGCCCCCCAGGTAGGTAGAGACCACGATCGTCAGCGACAATGCCTCCGCCACACGGCGAACATCGATCGGCATCCGCAGCAACGCGCACGCCGTCATCACCAGCGTGACTTCGAGCATCACGAAGAACACTGCACTGATGTTCTTCGCAATCAGCACGACGGAGAAGTCGATGGGCATCGCCCAATACGCCTGCGCGGCGGTCCGATCGAAGCCGAAGGTGTTCCAAAAACAGACGTCACCGAGCAGCAGCACCGCGTACAGGCAGACGAAGGACAGATAGTTGTTTGCAAAAACATCGGTCGTCGAGTGGCCTGCGCCGAAAGAGATGGGCAGCCAGATGATGAGGCCGAACGTAAATCCCATCGTGAACACCAGCCGGAAGCGCGGCGCCCGCGAGAGGAATCGCAGTTCTTTCTCAACCAGGGCGGCGAGCGGATCCTTAAAGACCAGCGCCGGCCAGCGGAGAATCCGGTCCGTTATGGTTTCACCGGCAGGCTTGCCGGTAAGCGGCGTGGCCGCGGACGCGTCCGCGTCGAACCGGAGCCCCTTCTCGAACTGGAGCCGGCCGAAATACCAGGCCAGAGCGGTCCACCCGATCAGGATCACCGCCGCGCTGGCGTTTCCCGCGGCGACCGACGCTGTGGCGCTCCATGGCCAAAACGCTCGCGACGAGCCGCTAAAGAGAAAGCGGACCTTCTGCCATGCCCCGGTCACCATCAGGAGTTGGGGCAAGGCTCCTAGCGACACCAGCAGCAGCACGGCGATCTCGCGAATTCGCTTGCGGGCGAGCAGGCGAATGAGAATCTCCCGCATCCCCGCCGACACGCAAACATTCAGAAGGACAAAGGGAAGAATACCTGCCGCGGCCCACGCCGGCAGTCGAGGATTGAGGAACAATCCAACGGCCAGGCCGCACACTACCAGAAGCATTTCGAAACTCGCCGTAACGCGCAGCATCAGTTCCAGCAGGAACAAATGCGTATTCGGGATCGGGTAGACCTGAAGCTTCCTCATCTCGAGCGATACGCCCGTGGACGCTAGCAGAACCGGGACGATCTGCCAGTACGCGAAAACGAACAACAGTCCCGCCGGAAGGACGGTCTTCGTCATCGACGCGTTGTCGCCCTCCGAGAAGACCCGTGCCGTCAGCCCAGCAAAAACGAGCCACATCAGGTACCACAGCGTCATGAGAAGCGTTCCGAATACCGTCCCGGTCCGGTTCGATTTCGGATAGTAATTGAGCCAGCTTCTCCACTGCGCCCACAGGATGGTTTCGACCCGCGAGTTCACAGCCAGTCCAATGCCTCGGTGGAACGCTCCGCGCCGACCACACGCACAAAGATGTCTTCGAGCGTCTCGGAGCCGGATCGCAAAGCCGCCATCGTGTCTTCAACGACGAGGCGGCCTTCGTTGATGATCGCCACGCGATCGCAGAGGCGCTCGACCACCTCCAAGACATGCGACGTGAGAAACACGGTAGCCCCTTGCCGCACCTGCTCGAGCAGAATATCTTTCATCAGCCGCGCGCCCACGGCGTCAACGCCCTCGAACGGCTCATCCATCAGATACAGTTCGGGACGGTGGACCAGTGCGGCGGCCATCGCCACGCGCTTGCGCATGCCTTTCGAGTACTCGGCGATCAGCTTGCGTTCAGTTCCGCCGAGTTGAAACAACTCCATCAATTCCTTCGACCGCTCGCGTGCGACCCCGCGGTCCAGCCCGTACAACCGGGCTACGAATTCGATGTATTCCGGCCCGGTGAGATGGTCGAACAGTAAAGTTTCGTCGGGGACGAGGCCGATACGTTGTTTGATGTCAACGGCCTGGGCGGGCATGGAGTATCCGAGTATTTCGATTCCGCCGGATGTCGGCGGCGCGAGCCCCATCAGCATGCGAATAGTGGTCGTCTTTCCTGCGCCATTCGGACCGAGGAAGCCGAAAAAGCACCCGCGCGGCACAGCAAGCGACAATCCGTCCACGGCGGCTTTGTTTCCATACACTTTCCGCAATTCGCGGACTTCGATGGCGGGCGTACCGATCATCGACACTATCGTATCGTGCCCCCGAAACTTCAATTTTCAAGGAGAATACTGACTGCTTTTCCGAACGGCTAAAGGTAGAGGCCAGAGTGTACGATATGGGGAGTGTGGGGGCAACCACTGACCGAGCCACGGGATGTCGTGAACGCGCGCTTAAGGCGTTGACGGAACTTCCACCCTTTTCGCCGGTGCTCGACCGGTTACTTGCGACCTTGTCGGACGAGAACGCCTCTGTCGCGCGCGTTTCGGAAATCATTGAGACAGATACGGTAATCGCTGGCAACGTCCTGAAACTCGTCAACTCAGCGCTGTACGGGCGGAGGGGCACCGTCAACTCCGTCCGGCATGCGGTGTCGTTATTGGGCATCAACAAGTTGCGGAATACCGTGTTCGCAATGTCGATCAGCCGTGTCTGGAGTCACGTCCGGACGGCGCCAGGGTGGTCCACGGCCCGCTTCAACCTCCACTCTGTGGCCTGCGGCCTGATGTGCGATTGCCTCGCTCAACAGGTTGCCGTGACGTATCCGGAAGGCGCCTTCGCTGCTGGACTATTTCACGATCTCGGAGAACTGCTCATCGCCGTGGGGCTTCGCGACGAGTACGCCGAAGTACAGGGGCTGCAAGCATCCGGACGCGGTTCCCTTTCCGAATGCGAGATGGAAGTACTCGGATTTTCGCACGCGGAGCTATCGTCCGATGCACTCGGAGTTTGGAATCTGCCGGTCGCGATCCGCGACGCTGTGCGCTTCCATCACAATCCGGAGATCGACCTGACGGGCCAGCGCAGCGGCGTCTATGGGCTCGGAATGATCGTCCATTGCGCCGATCAGTACGTGAATGCAGCCGGGATTTCGATCCGGAAAGAGGACGAGCCCTCGCCGGAAGAACTCGGCGAGCCTTTTGCGCCTCTCGGCATCGAACTCGCTTCAGCCGACTTCCTCGACGAATTTGAAGCCGAGCTCCGGGTTCTCGGCGGCCACTTCCACTAGGAGCTACGCGGCGGCGAACTACAGCGCGAGCGCCACCCCTGCCATAACCAACGAAAAGACAGGTAGTACGAGCAGCGCTTTCTTCAACCGGCGCGGATCGTCGCCCGCAATCCCGCCGATGATCGGCGAGCTCACCACCAGACCCAACCAGCCGGCGGTCGCAGCGATTCCCACTGCCGTCGCGGCCGTTTCGGGGAACCGTTTATTCACCACGGATAGAGTGGTTGGGAACACCGGCGCCATGGCAATACCAGCGAGGAATACCGCCACCCATGCAACGGTGTCGCTCTTCACCTGCAGCATCCCGAAGGTGGTGATGGCCATCAACAGGCCCGATCCGAAGAGCACGCGTTCGGGCGACACATCGGTGAGGATGCGAGAGACAACCACGCGGCCGATCAGCAATCCGAGCGCAAAACCCAGCGAGAGTATGGTCAACGCCTTGGCCTCCGGCACGCCTTGCGCGATCAGGTGCCGTACCAGCCAGTTCCACACGCCAACTTCACAGGCGACATACAGGAACAACATTAGCGCGAGTGCAAGCAGCGCCGGTTTGGCGGCCAGATCGGTGACCATCGAAGCCTGGAACGTCACTTGGCCAGCAGCACCGGGCATCGGCGTAACTCCGTTCACGGCCAGGGTCACCGCCGCAAGGCACCCGGCGAAAATCAGCAGCCGTCCCGTCTGATTTTTGAAAATCCGCGCCGCGATGAGCGGTGTAACCAACCCTCCCAAACCGAAGAAGAGGTTGAGCAGGTTGAACACACCATCAGTCGTCAGGCCGTCGAGTTTGATGAAGGGCGGCAGAGTATTGGCGCCCGTGACGATTGCGCCGCCCCCGGTTCCCAGCAGGAACATCAGGCTCGCTACCGGGCCGTAACCATTGGCGCCCTTCAATCCGAATAGCGCCAGCACGATAAGTCCGAGTCCGATCACCAACCCGATCTTCTTGCCCCCGACGTCCATTAAGGGACCGACGAAGAACGACCCGATCATCAGCCCGACGGCCTGAGCCATGGCGATGTTGCCGTTTTGTTTCGGCGTCAGATTGAACCGCTTGGAAATGTCGGGCAGAATCGTCCCGAGCATCGCGGCGATGATGCCGTAGACGAAGATCGCGAGTATGGCAGCAGTAATCAACATGGATTCGCCATCTTATCAAGAATCGGCTTCAGCAGAGAAGAAAGCGAGGCTTCGTGCCATCCTCCAGCGCGCACTAAAAACGAAACGATGCCGAGTTTTTGCCCGGCATCGTCCGTTTCTTCCCTCTTTGTCGGCCGCCTGAAATGTTCAGGCGAAGTGATACTTCTGCGCCTGATCGTCCCAGATGATTTTCTTGTTGTTCTTGTACGACAGGGTCGCCATATGGCCCGATATCGCTGCCTGCTGTCCGATGATCGGGCTCGCGATTACTTGAGCCTTGCCCTGAACGGCTTCGATGAAGTTGCGGATGTGCGACTCTACTGCCTTGTTGTCGTTGCCGGGCAGGTCGATGTGGACTTCCTGCCGCGCCTTCACCCGCTCCGGCGCTTTGCCGCGGAACGTCTCCGGATAGAAATTCAGAACCTGGCGGTTGAGGACTTCGATCGTCCCCTCGTTGCCCATGAAATTCTCGCCATAACCGTAGTGATCGTTGCCGAAATAAGAACTGTAGTTGATGTGGAACCGGTCCGGATATTCGTAAATGGCGCTGAACGTGTCCGGCACGTCACGATCGTCATCGGTCCAGCGATATATGCCGCCGGAGGCGACGCAGGTACTCGGCACCGTTTTGCCGCACACGAAATTGGTGATATCGGTCTGGTGCACCAGCAGGTCGGTGGAGATGCCGCCCGAGTAATCCCAATACAACCGCCATTGATAAAAGCGGTGCTTGTCGAACGGCCGCTTGTTCTTCACACCTTCCTGGAACCGTTCCCAATCGGTGTTGGTCGGACTGGCGTCGGCCGGAATCGCATAGCGCCACGCAGGATCGGTGTCGAGCGAGTTGCGATACCAATAGGCGCGGACATAGTGAATGTCGCCGATCATGCCCTGCTTCACCATCTCGTGCGCCTTCTGATACAAAGTGTTACTGCGGTTCTGTGTGCCGACCTGGACGACCTTACCCGACTTCTGCCAGGCCTTTACCATCTCCGCACCTTCCTCGATGGTGTGAGCCAGCGGCTTTTCGACGTAGACGTTCTTCCCCGCTTTGATCGCCGCCATAAACATCGGATAGTGAAGATGCTCCGGTGTGGCGATGACGACCGCATCGATGCTCGGGTCCTTCAACAACTCGTGATAATCGTCGTAGATTTTCGGAGTGGCTCCGCCATTGGACTGGATGAGATCTCGCGAGCGGGCCTGGTATCCCTTGTAGGCGTCGCAGACGGCGACGACGCTGGCTTCCTGCTTGTTCTCAGGAACAGCGAAAAACCGCTGCATCAGATAGTTGCCGCGAGTTCCAACACCGATCCACGCGACGTGGAGTTTGTCATTGGCGCCGAGCGCGGGCACCACGGCGGGGGCAGCAGTCAGCGCCGCGCCCGCGACTTTGAGGAGATTCCGGCGGGAGAGTTCGTCCTTCATAACCCTTCAGGATATCAGTGTCCTGAAAGTTTGGACGTGCGTTGTGTGCCCGTCAGTTGCACGATGCCGCTAAATGGCGCAATAAGCGCAACGAAACCGAGACCACCGGTTCATCCGCATTGACACTCCCACCCGCGAGACCTGCACGGATTCCGTCCAGAAGTTCGTTCCGCTCCTGCTCTTCGGCCGAGGATGCATAACCCGCCCGGTTGCCGTTGTTCAATAGCTGGCGCACCCGGACCTGGTTGCCTTCTCCCCAGGCAGTCAGTATGTTCCTCGCTCGATCCCGACAGTACATGACGCTAGCTCCTCACAGGTCCTCATCGGTGCGAAAGATTCAATCTTGAGCCGAATCGGCATTCTCCGAAAGAAACTACTTTACAATATAGAGTACTTGGTTCAAAATATTGAGCGAGGAGGCTTGTCCATGCTATCCCGCTTCATCACATTCGCCACATTAGCTTTTTCGTACGCTATTGCCGCCCTTTCAGGCTGCTCCCGCATCCTGCCCGATCTTCCCGCCGTCGCCGGCGCCGCCCGCGAAGGAAACGTTCAACGTATCGAACAACTTCTCGCCGGCGGTGCTGATCCCGATGTCGTCAGCGGCGTCAACAACTGGACACCCCTCATGCACGCGATTCACAAGCACCAATTAGACAGTGTTCGGGTTCTGCTGGCGCACGGTGCGCGAGTGAATCAACGCGAGGGCGGCGGAGTTACGGCGTTAATCCTGGCGGCCGGCTACGGTTATGCGGACATCGTGCGCATGTTGCTGCAGGCCGGGGCGGACCCCGAGATGGAAAGCAACGACGGCACAACCGCACTTTCCGCCGCAGTGGGCGGCGTTCCCGACATCGACCGGTTCACCGTCGGCCATTGCCAGACCGAAACGGTCCGCACACTGCTCGGCGCCGCTCCGCACCTGCGTGTTCCTGCTCGCAGCCTGTCGGTTGGCATCGCGCGGTTCGGAGGGTGTGCGGAGGTACTCAGACTCGTCGGCAAGTCGAACCGCTAACTGCCCTGCTACACTGGGCGAAGTTGCGCATCGTCGATCGCCTTCGCCCCTCTGAGTGGATACTTCTGGCATTCTTCCTCTACGTCGCGCTGCTCTCTCCCTTCTTTCATCTTCCGGCCTCGGTCGCAATACGCGGATGGTTGGTGCTCGCCGGAGTTTTTGGACTATTCGCGATCCTTCAGAACCCGGCATTTGTGATCGCGCGTGACTGGATCCCGCTGGTGATGGTTCTGCTCGCGTACCGGGAAATGGATTGGTTCAGCGTTACCGGGAAAGCTCGCATCCTGGAGCGCCAGTGGCAGATATGGGACCACCGCTACCTGTTCGACCGCGGTTTCCGCGAAGCCATCGAGACCTTCGCCGGAGTGATTCCGAATGTGCTCGAGTTCTCGTATCTGCTCGTATACGGTGTCGGTTTTTTCTCGCTGGCCGTCCTGTATGCCTGTAATCGCCGGGAGCGAGTGGACCGTTTCCTCACCGTGTACCTGAGCGGGACGTTGATTTCCTACGCTCTGTTCCCGTACTTCCCATCCGACCCGCCCAGGGTCGTTTTCGCGAATGACCTCATGCCCCACTACCTGACTGCCATGCGCGAACTGAACCTGTACCTGGTAGGCGGATACGGCATTCACTCGAGCGTGTTCCCGAGCGCGCACGTCTCCTCCGCGTTCGCTGCCGCATGGGGACTGTGGCGGTTTCTCCCTGAATACCGAGCGGCTGCCTGGATCGGCCTTGGCTATTCAGCTACGGTCGCCGTGGCCACGGTCTACGGTCGATATCACTACGGCGTGGACGCGCTGGGGGGCATTGCCGTCAGCATCATCGCATTTGCGATCGCGCTCCGCATGCAACCCGCTCCAGTCCGCGGCCGCTAACGAATCGCGGTCGAACCCTGGCCTATTTATCGATGTCCCGATGCGTCTCTTTCGCGCGGTATCCGGCGCGGGCCAAACGCTTGCGGATCTCGCCGGCGATCATCACCGAACGATGATGCCCCCCGGTGCAACCGAATGCGATCGTCAGATAGCTCTTGCCCTCCCGTATATAGTGCGGCAGCAGGTATACGAGCAGTTGCGCGATCCGTTCGATGAACTCGGTGGTCTGCGGGAACGACCGGATGTAGCGGGCCACACTCGGATGCCGGCCTGTCAGATTCTTGTAGCGCGGTATATAGTTCGGGTTCGGCAGGAAACGGACATCGAATACGAGGTCGGCGTCGGTCGGCACGCCGTGGCGGAAACCGAAGCTGTAGACGTACACGCTGATATTAGTCGAGTCTCGGCCGCCGCGGAAGGTCTCGCCGATGATCTCCCGAAGTTCATGGACGTTAAACTTCGAAGTGTTGATCTTGTGGTTGGCGAGTTTGCGGATCGGCTCCATGGCCCGCCGTTCCGCCTTGATGCTCTTGATTACCGATGTCCCGGTCCCCAGCGGATGGGGCCGCCTGGTTTCGCTGAAGCGGCGAACGAGCGTTTCATCGTTGGCGTCGAGGAAGAGCAGCGTCGTCGGGACTTGCTTCTGAATCCGCCGGTACAACTGCGGGAACTTATCCAGCGCTTCGCCTTCACGGATATCGACCACCAGCGCTGCGTACCGCGTTCCGCCGCTGCCGATGAGTTCCGCAAACTTCGGGATCAACTGCAGCGGCAGGTTGTCGACAGCGTAATATCCGAGATCCTCGAACGCCTTGAGGACGGTACCTTTACCCGATCCGCTCAGGCCCGTAATGATGACCAGTTCCGACTGCTTGGCGTCGGCGGCCGGCCCGCCGGACTCTTTGGGCGTCATTCCCAGGGCGCTCGGTTTCCTCAGGACTCGATCAAATCGAAATTACCATCCGCACGGCGAATCAGAACCGAGACGCATTGCTTTTCCGCGTCGCGATAGACGATGTAGGTGCGGTCGTCGATTTCGAGGATCGCTTCGTCCAGCGTCATCGGCTTGCGTTGATCGTGATGGTTCACGCGAAAGATGCGGACCACCGGCTCAGGTTCGGATTCACGCTGCGCCGTCTCGGCCAATTCCGGCGCCGATTCCGCCGTTCCCTCGACACTCTTGTCTTTGGCCCCGCGCTTGGTGTCGCGGAACTTCGTGCGCACCTTCAGCGCCTGTTTTTCGAGTTTGTCGAGCGCGGTGGAGGCGGCCGTGAAATAGTCGCTGTCGCTGCCGAACCCGACGAGACTGTGATCGTAGAAATTGACCGTCACCTCCACATTCGTCAGATGACGTTCCGTCGTAATCGCGACGTGGGCCTCGCGCTGCCCCTTCCATTCGATCAGCTTAGCGAGCTTGTCCCACTTCACGTCGAGCTTTCGCTGTAGATCCGGTTTTAGTTCCGGGCGCTTTCCTACGTAGCTGATATTCATGATTGCCTCCGGCTGGAGAACATTGTGCGTCTTGCCGACCGCAGGGCGGCTGCCGTCCCAGTTTATGCCTTACGGCGACTCAGCCGCTCGATCTGACTGCCTGCTTCAATTGCGGACGCGGCGCTGGTGGGTGGATGGAATCTTCATGTCTTCCCTGTACTTCGCTACCGTACGGCGGGTGACTTGAATCCCCTCTGCCTGCAACCGCTCCGTGATCTGCTCATCGGTTAGCGGATGGCGGGGATCTTCATCCTCGATCATCTTTTTCACCTTCCGTTTGAGAATTAGCAGCGGTGTCGCGCTGCCCGACGGTCCTTGTACTGCTTCCGAGAAGAAGTAACGAAGCTCGAACACGCCCTGAGGTGTGTGCGCATATTTGCTGGCCACGGCGCGGCTGACCGTGGACGGATGCACTCCAATTTCTTCGGCCACCTCTTTGATCATCATCGGCTTGAGTTGGTCGATTCCATCCTCCAGGAACGCGAGCTGCCGCCGGACGATCGATTGGCATACCTTCATGATCGTCTGCTTGCGCTGCTCGATGTTCTTCATTAGTTGCAGCGCCGAAGCGTATCGTTCCTTGACGTAGTTCCGGATTTCCTTGCTGGGTTCCTGCTCACGGTCCAGCATGCGGCGATACTGCGGGTTCAGCCGCAATTGCGGGATGTCTTCATCGTTCAGTTGGATCAGGTACTCTTCCCCATCCTTCGAGATGTAGACGTCCGGTTCCACCGCTCGGGCGCCGGGCCCCGAATAACGTAAACCCGGCCGGGGATCAAGAGTCTTGATCACCGTCACGGCGATCTGAATGTGTTCGATCGGACGTCCCAGAACCTTCGCAAGCTCGCGGTACTGGCGATTTTCGAGCAGCTTGAGATGGCTCTGTACGATCTGCCAGGCGACTCCACCGCGCGCGTTCCGGCTCTCCAACTGGATCAGCAGGCATTCCTGGACGTCCCGGGCACCCACTCCCGCAGGGTCCAGCGTGTGCACCATATGTAGTGCAGCTTCCACATCCGGCATCGCGTGCCCGCCCGCATTTGCGATCTCATCCAGCGTCGCGGTCAGGTAACCGTTCTCGTCCAGGTTGCCGATGATGCTGTCCGCCGCATCGCGAACCGCTTCCGACATCACCAGCACGCTGAGTTGCGTGTGAAGATAGTCGCCCAGCGTAACCGGCGAGGATAGAAAGGTTTCGAACGAGGGCTTTTCAACATTCTCCGACGCCGGGCTCTTATAGCCGGGGTCGAGATACTCGTCAAAGTAACTTCCGAAGTCGATTTCGTCGAATGGGTCGGATTCCGGCTTGGTCTCGACCGCGGGCGCTTCGGCGGGCTCGGATTCCGCGACTTCGGGGCCGGCTCCCGAACCGTTCATCGACGCCGGGATGCTGTCCACTTCGGGATCCCCGATGGTCAGCGCCGCGGACTCCTCGTTCACCATCACGTCCCGGATCGATTGATCCGCAGGATCGGCCACGCGCTCGGCTTCGAGCAGTGCGTGGACCTCCTCCGGGGTCATCTCCTCACCGCCGTCGGCGGCCTCTTCAAGGACCGGGTTCTGAGCGATCTCCGAAACGATCATGTCCTTCAATTCCAGCCGGTTAAGCTGGAGGACTGTGACCATCTGGACAAGCCCAGGCGTGAGGATCTGCTTCTGCGCGACCCTAAGCTGCAGTCTCGGCGAAAGCGAACTCATCTGGCACCATGATACACCCTCATGCCGCGGTCAGGCGATGAAAGTGGTCGGGGAAATGCTAGGGACCTGGTCCCTGCATTCCGTCGCCTGCTGCGAAACAGATAAGTGGCTATTCCCACCGCAACATCTCAGCGTCCTTTTCCGAGTGGTGGGTGAAACCCATACCCCGCGCAAGCACGCGAATACCGGGTGGGGGAAATGCCGCAGAGTTCTTCGACAGCCGTTGAAAAGAGAACACTTACGTACGGCAGCCCGAATGCACCATCTAAGGCATGGCTACCGCATATTACCCGACAGTGGATAACGACACCTGCATCGGCGATAAAGAATGCTACGAAGTTTGCCCGAAGAGCGTATTTGATTGGGACGAGGACAACGCAAAACCGGTTGTCGCCCGTCCTGACGACTGCGTCGAAGGCTGCGTAGAATGCGCAAAGGCGTGCCCGGTCGAGGCGATCACGCTTCCATCGTAGCTTTGTTGTCAGCGGCCTTCCTGTCCAGGTAGAGGGTGCGGCTGTCGAGAATTGCTTTGCGGGCCTCCTGGGGCCCGCCCCATCCCTGGGTCTTCGTAACCCTTCCTTCGAGTTCCTTGTAGATCGCGAAGAAGTGCTCTAATTCCCGCTTGGTATGGGGTGCTACCTGGTCTAGTGTGTGGACTTCTGAGTATCGCGGATCTCGCGGCGATACGCCAATGATCTTCTGATCGAGCTCCTTCTGGTCCACCATATTGAGAACGCCGATCGGCCGCACCTCCAGCAGGCAGCCCGGAAAGGTGGCGCGATTGACGAGCACCAGCACGTCCATCGGGTCGCCGTCTTCGGCCAGGGTGCCCGGAATGAACCCGTAATCGCCGGGGTAATGCATTGGAGAGTACAAGGCGCGATCCAGCCGGAATACGCCGAGTTTGCCGTCGTATTCGTACTTGTTTGCGGAGTCCTTCGGGATCTCTACAATCGTCCTCACCAACTCCGGCATCTCAGGGCCGGGATCCAGATCGTACAGGTTCACCACACCAGAGTAGCAAAGGAACTTAGAGGCTCCTCCGTTGCTACCCTGATGTAATGCGCCCTCAACCTCTAATTGCGGTCAGCGATGTGGAAGCGAGCAGCCGGTGGTATCAGCATCTTCTTGGCTGCCGGAGCAACCATGGGGGCTCCGCGTACGAGCAGTTGGTTTCGAGCGGGGAGTTGATTCTCCAGTTGCACAGCTTCGAAGTTGAACACCATCACGGCCCGATCGCCAATCGCGACGACAAACCGTACGGCAACGGGGTGCTGCTCTGGTTCGAGGTGGACGACTTCGACGCGGTAGTGCAGCGCGCGACAGAGATGGGCGGCGAGATCGTCATGCCGCGCCATCGCAACCCTCCGGATGGGGACGGCGGACCGAATCACTGGGAGTGCTGGATGCGCGATCCGGACGGTTATACGGTTGTGGTCGCCAGCCCCTACGGGACGGCCGACGGAACATGGCGTCCTGACGGGAATCCGTTCGGCGAATAGAGCCACGTTTGGCGGCCGTGCATCCGACGTCCGTTTTTCGCCCCTGCCCGTTTCGGCCAATCACCGGCGCCCAGGCGCAGATAACCGGTAAACCGGCGCACCCGATCGAATCGCTCCGAACCCGCAACCCTGGCTGGGCGTATACTTTGACTGGTATGATCCGCAGCGAGAACATTTCCATCTCACAAATCGCGGAGTTGCTGGCGCACCACGGATACGAAGTTACCGAGAAGGACGGCGGCGTCCTGCGTGTGCGCGATCTCGAGACCAAGGTCGCCTTTCAGGCCGCGCTCGAGGGCAACGTCCTCTTTATGACCGTCAACCTGACCACCGTATCCTCCGCCGACATCGAACCCGAGACGATGCGCAAGATGTTGGCCGCCGATAACGGAATATCCACATCTTCGTTTCAACTCTACAACACGCAAGACGGCAAGACAGCCATAACTTTGAACAACTTCTGCACGCTGCAGAACATGGGGGAAGAGGACCAGGATGACATTCTCAGCTTGGCCGGATATCTCATGGCGGACGTAGTGGAGGCGCGGGCCATGTTGCAGCCGGCGGCCGCCGCGAAGTGATGCGATTTTCGGGTACGGGAGAATAGGAGAAGCTATGGGATTCTTTTCTCAATTGTTCGGACGTAGCGGCCGTGTGGTGCGCGGTCAGATGAACCAGAGGATGGATGCCGTCGAAGATGCCACCTTCGAAGCGACAGTCAAGCAGACCGTCCGCGACATGCGTGCCGAACTCGCGAAGACGATCAACGCATCGGCCATGGCGATGAGCAACCACAACCGCCTCGAAGCCGAATACACCAAGTACGTGCGGCAGTCCGAAGAGTGGCTGGCGCGCGCCAATCAGGCGCTCGATTCCGGCAACGAGGATCTCGCCAAGAAGGCGCTCGCGAAGAAGAACGAATCGGATCAGCAGGTGGCGGCCATGAAGCCCGGCGTCGATTCCGCGCGCGGCGCCAGCGAACAGCTAAAGCAGAAAGTCACTGAGTTGAAGCGCCGCATCGATGAAGCGGAACGAACCGCGACAACGTTGGTGGCCCGGAAGAACGCCGCGGTAGCGCAGCGGAAAGTGGCCGAAGCTTTGTCGGGCGTAGCCGAAGCGGATAATGCATTCTCGGCGCTGAAGGGATTCGAAGAGTCCGTCTCGCGCGAAGAAGCCAAAGCCAAGGCCTTCGATCAACTCGCCTCGGCCGGTAAGGACGAGACTCTGGAAGCTGAGTTCGCCATGCTCGAAGGCGGAACCGTGGACAGCGAACTGGCCGCTCTGAAAGCCGCGCGCGGGCAGAAAACGCTGCCTGCCAGCGAGCCGAAGCAACTCGCGGCGCCTGAGCCCTGAGCCATGCGGGACCTCCCGGTCCTGCATGTCCACACAATCTGACTCTGATGATCACGACAACGATACTCACGATCCTCGGCCTGCTGCTCGTCGTGGTGCTGATCTTCATGATGCGCGGCTCGGGCCGGCGCAAATTGCCGGAGCCTTCGCGATTGCAGCCGCTTGCCGTACCACCCGGAGAATTGCATCCTGCACAGGCCCAGAAAGGCGATGTGATTTCCGTGCGTGGTGGCGCTGCCGATTTCTCGGATATCGACTTCACCGTCGACCGCCGGAGTGCTTATCAAGCGAACAACCGCCGCTGGATCGACCTCAGCGGCGAATTCCGCGGCGACCGGGTGTACCTCGAGGCACAACCCAAACCGTCCACAGAAATAATGGGGATTTTCGACCCACGCAAACTCACTCTCGCCGACCTCGCGCTCACCGAAGAACAGATGGTGGACATCGATTCCAAGCAGGATCCGAATGTCACCATCAACTTCGAAGGCAAACCGTGGAATTACGAATCGAGCCGCGAGATCGGATACTTCGAAAATGAAACGGGAGAAGGCGAGGGACTCTACCGCTGGATTTTCCGGGAACCGAACGGCGACCGATTGATCTGCGTAGAGAAATGGGAGGGCACTCCTTTCGATGTCCGGATTGCCCGCCGTCTGAACATACAGGACATCACTGTTTATCGGGCTGCCTGAGGTGCGGCCAGCCATGAATCGACGATCATTAGGAGCCCTTGCGATCGTCATCATCATCCTGATGGCGATCGTGGCGACAGCCGGGCTCGACAATTTACCCCGTGATGTTCGCAAATCGATCGACACCGCTTCGGCGCGGCTGACGACCGATCGCAAGACCTTCAACCAGAATCGCGAGTACGTGGGCGGCGCGCTCCGCGATGAAGCGGCGCTGTTCAGAACCAAGGCGCCCGCCTACCGCGACCGCCTGGATAAAGACGGCGCGTGTCTCACCGACGCCGCCGGCGAACTCGCCGCTTTACAGAAGCTGGAATCGGCGAACAAGCGAGCCGATGCGGACCGCGCCCGCGCCGGGCTCGCCAAACTCGAAACCCTGCGATCCCGCTGCGTCGACGATGCGGCCGCAATCCGCGCCGAAACCCAAAAATGGATCCAGTACAAGCACGACCTTCCGCAGCGCCTGGCCACGATGAAGGCGAGCTATGACGCCGTCGAGGCGTTCGATGTGGACTCCGCCACAGGCCAGGCCACCAAGGCGATCACGGATTGGCCGGATAAGCGCGCGGACCTCGAGAACCGCCTCACGCAATTGAAAACCGTAAAGGCAAACGCCGAACAGACGTGGAACTCCACGGCTTCTCTGCGCGCCGATGCGGCATCGAACCATCTCGACAACTTCGATTACGCGACTTTCTTCCAGAGCGCCGACAGTATCGACCAGGCCTCGCACCAGTTGAAAGACGGCACTGCGACTCTCAACGCGCTCGCGGGACAGTTGTACGTCGCTTGGGACAAAGTGCTGCTGGATGTGGATCGCGATCACAATCCGCCGGACAAAGTTCGCGTTGTCGAGACGAAATTCAAAGACGCGGCTCTGACAGGCGGCGAAACCAACAGTGAAGAGAAGTGGGAGAACGTCGCCGGAATCCAACAGAGACATCCGGACGATGCCATCGGAATGTTGGTGGAGCGCAAGCCCGCGGGTAAATACGATTCCGAGGCCGAACGAACCATTCAACCCGCGGCCTATGCGCGCATCGCTCCGCCTGGACAGCGAAACGCGTACGGCTTCTGGAACAACGGCGTTTGGACCTGGCTGCCGCAGTACATGATCCTCAGCCATCTGCTGAACTCGTCGCGTGCACCGGTTACGACGGGCGATTTCTATGCCTACGATCACGCTCGGCGCAGCGGCCAGATCTTCTACGGCCGGAACAACGAATTCCGGTGGGGCCACAGCCCGCGCGGTTCGGGCGGCGGAGTTTTCGGACGCGTGCGCGATTGGGCAGAGTCTCAGGGCGGCAGGACCGGCTCGACCGGCGGCTGGTACAAGGAGCGTCCTGGCACATCGGGCGGCGGAGGATTCGGCAGCTCGAGCTACCGCAGCCGCGGCACGTTCGGCGGATCGCGATTCCAATCGCGCGGAGGTTTTGGATCGCGATCGTTCTCGCGAGGCTTCGGCGGCGGCATGCGTTCGTTCGGACGAGGGCGGCGTTAAGGAGAAATGGACTTCTTACAGTTGGCTTATGCACCGCTGGTGCTGGCGTTCGTACACGTCATCGCCGGCATCGTAGTCCTCATCATCGCGAAACTCGTCAAGGATCTGCTGACGCCGTACTCGGTAGATCAGGAACTCACATCGAAAGACAACCCCGCCTTCGGATTTGCGGTGGCGGGATACTATGCCGGCGTGGTCATCGTGTATCTCGGCGCTGCCTCCATCGGCCCGCTGCCGCTCGATGCCGGAACGCGCGGCGTGCTCACCGCGTTGGGCTTCGATGTGGCATGGGCGCTGGTCGGCGTTGTCGCGCTGAACGGCAGCCGCTGGCTAATGGACCGCACGCTCGTCACGGCGACGCGCAACTCGGACGAGATCATTCACCATCGGAACACCGGTGCGGGCGCCCTTGAGTGCGGAGCCTACGTCGCATCGGCGCTCGTGCTTGCAGGCGCTATCCGCCAGCCGGGCGGAACAGTATGGAGCGCGGTGGTGCTGTTCCTGCTCGGGCAAGCGGCCCTGATCCTCATCGGCCACCTGTATCAGAAACTCGCTGGCTATGACGTCGCCAAGGAAATCCGCAGCGCGAACCTCGCGGCCGGCGTCGCTTTCGGCATGACGCTCGTCGCCATCTCGCTGCTGATGGTGAAAGCCGTCAGCGGCGATTTCATCGGATGGAACCGCACACTGTCGTTCTTCATCTTCGATGCGATCGCAGGATTGATTCTGCTCCTGGTGCTGCGCTGGGTAGTGGACCTGGTTCTACTACCGAACGCCCGCATCGCCGAGGAAATCGTCCGCGACCGCAACGTCAATGTCGGTCTCATCGAAGGCGTACTCGCGGTAGGCATCGCCGCGATTATTCTCTACCTGTTCTGAGGCTTCTGTTCGGTTGAACAACGGCCCGCGCTAAGACGTCGCGCGGGCGGAGATAGAAGTCGAGCGTGTCGCCAGTTTCCGGGTGAGTCGAGCGGAAGCGGGCCAACATCAGTGCCTTCATCTCTTTCACTATCTCCGGATGACGCGATGCGACGTTGGTGAATTCGCCCGGATCGGAATCAAAATCGTACAGGATGTCATAGGATCCCGGCGTCGGATTGTCGGTCGCGTACCCGTCACTACGCGCGCGTTTACCGGTGCAGTACACGAACTTCCAGCGTTCGGTTCGGATGTAGGCCTCCTCGTTCTCCAGATACTCGCTGAAGATGTGGTCCCGGCCTCCGTCTGTGCCGCCTTCGAACAACGGCCGCAGCGTCTTCCCGTGCTGCACCGGCAGCGGTTCGAGGTCAAGCAAGTCCGTGATCGTCGCCGACAAATCGGCGTGCTCGGTCATCGCGATCACGGTGTGGGTCCTCTGGCGGCGCGGACCGCGGATCATCAATGGCACGCGGAGCGCCGCATCGTACCCGCAATGCTTTTCGAACCGTCCGTGATGCCCGAGACAATATCCGTGGTCCGCCGAGTAGACAACCACCGTATTGTCCGGAATTTTCGTTAGGATGCCTCCGATGTTCCGGTCCAGGAATTCCACCGACGTGTAGTACGACGCAATGATGCCCTGCTTGTCCGCCGCTGACAGATTGCGGAAGATCAGTGGAATCCGCCATCCGTCCTCAGGCCCAACACGCGGTGGCGTGAACTCGCGCGGTGAAAACCTGTCGCGGTACTCGTACGGAAAATCGTACGGTGAGTGCGGCTCCAGAAAGCTCACCCACAAAGCGAAGGGCTCGTCGTGCCGCTGCTCGAGATACCGCGTCGCCTGGCGCACTTGAAAGGATGCGCGCATATCTTCGTCGTGGCATCCATAGGGCAGTTTGTCCGCATTCAACCAGATTCGCGCCGGATCGTGGAACGGCTTCCACGGCGGCTTCACCCGCGTCGCCTCCGGCAGCGGCCCTGGCTTCACTTGCGCGCGCCACTCGCGAGTCAGCACATCCTCGGTGAACGCGACATCGAAACCGTGCAGCCCCGGCACACCGGGACGGTTGAAGTGCATCTTGCCAAAAACCGCCGTCGTGTAGCCGGCTGTCTTGAACTGCTTGGCGAGCGTCGGCTTCGCAGCATCGAGGGGCGTCGGAAGACGAGTCACGCCCGCCGAATGCGGCATCTGTCCCGTGAAGAGGCATTGGCGCGACGGCGTGCAGACGGGCGAATTGCAGTAGTGCCGCGAAAACCGGACACTCTCGCTCGCGAACCGGTCGAGGTTCGGAGTGCGCGTCTGCCGGTTGCCGTCCGCACCCAAAACATAACCGGCGTGATCGTCGGCGAGAATGAACACGAAATTCGGCCGCTTCGATTTCGCCCGGACGACGAAAGGCGCGCCGAGCGCCGCAACAGCGGAACGCCGGGTCAGCATCACAGCCTCTTGATGCGCATGTCCTTGTATTCGGTCCAATAGCCGTTGCGATGCGCCTGTAATTCGATGTGCCCTTCCTCCAACCGGTCCAGTTGATCGTAGTCCACAACCGTGTCGCCGTTGATTCGAACGATGCAGCGCTTCCCCTGCACGATCAGGTGGAACGGGTACCATTCTTCGGACGAAATCTTCGGATAGATGGCACGCTTGTAGTGATACAGCGAACCCGTCGGGTAGTGCGCCTCTTCCACATCGTGCAACTGGATCTCGTAGTGTTTCCCGTCGGAGCCTTTGCCCTCGGTCCGGAACAGAAATCCGCCGTTATGCGCGGGCATCCCGCGGACGTAGGCCCGCATTTCGAAATCGCGATACAGTTCCCTGGTCATCAGGTAACCGAGTCCGTCCCCGCGCAGCGCCGGCCCCAGAGCTTGGAAGTTCGGTTTCCCGTTCACCGTCCACTTTTCGAAATCCGATGGCTGCTCGTACAGCACATCCCATTTCTCCTTGCCGGCGAGTTCCTGAACGCGCAGATTCCGAAACCGGATCGGATACGACAAACTCGCCAGCCCGAGATAGCCGCGACGCAACCGGTATCGAAACTCGGGCAGACTCTCGAGATTCACGTCCTGCACGTGCTGGTCGTTGGTCCACACTTCGAGTTGCGGCCAATCCATGCGGATGCGAATCGAATTCCACTCGCCCCGGCTCTTGACGTTCACGAGTTTTGGCGCAACCAGCGGGAACAGCGAGCCCATCGAGTTCGGCTTCGGTTGTTCGTCGGCCTGGTGGAAGATCTTCACTTGAACGCCTTCCCAACTGTTGCGTCCGTGCTCCGGCGCGTGGATGTAGATGCCGGAATCGATCCAACCGCGAATGTAGAACTCCGCACGGAAGTCGAAATTCTCGTACTGCCGAGCCGAGCGTAGCCACGTAGGAAAGTTGCCCGACTCGGAAACGACGATCGCTCCGTCGTTCACATAAAATGCCGACTCAGGCCCCTGCTGCACAGTCCACCCGTCCAGACTCTTCCCGTCGAACAGCGAGACTTCTGCTGGCGCGGTTTGTGCGGCAGCCTGAAATGCAGGCACGGCCGATGCCGCCGCCGCTGCTGCCGCGGATATAAAATTGCGACGTTGCATAACAGGTTAGGGTATCGCACCGGCGCTGCCTGCGATACTGTTCTTCGATGCCTGTCGTGCTCGGCGTGATTTCCGACACCCACGGTCTTCTGCGTCCCGGGGCGCTCGCCGCGCTCGCAGGAGTTCATCGCATCCTGCATGCCGGCGATGTGGGCAGACCCGATATTCTCGACGCGCTCGCATCCATTGCGCCGGTCACTGCGGTGCGCGGAAATATCGATCCTCCGGGACTCGCCGAATCGTGTACCGTCGAAATCGATAGCATTCGAATCTACATGCTGCACAACCGCACGGAACTCGATTTCGATCCGGCGGCACGCGGCTATGACGTGGTGATCACCGGACACTCGCACCGCGCGAGAATCGAAACTCGCGACGGAGTGCTTTATCTGAATCCCGGCAGCGCCGGACCCCTCAGATTCCGCCTGCCGGTTACTCTTGCAAGACTGCGCATCGATGAATGCCAACAAATCAAAGCGGAGATCATCACGCTTGAGCCATAACAGCTAGAGCAAGGTGTTGACTAACCTGTGGCCCTGCGCCTACCGGGAGCCGCACATCGAGGCCGCCAGGACCTCGCTCTTCGCAAGGCATTTCCTACCAGACCTACATAAAGATGCTGTTGCATGAAGCCATCGAAAAGGAACGCGGCTCCTCCCGTACGAAGTCCTGTAGCAGCCAGCGGTCGGCGAATGTTCACGATGAAAGCAGCCGGATACAACCCGCAGCTTTATTGAAACCGCTTCGCCTTGCGTAGTTGACGAAGGCGCCGCGACCACTGGCGTTATCTTCAACTCAGAACCCCGCGCAAACGGCGGGCCGGCAGATTCAGGACGGCCCCCCTCACGCTCCCGGCCCGCACGCCTTACTGACTTACTGTCCTTCGCAACTCACGCGCGTGTTCCAATCCACAAACGCACCGTTTGGATTGTCCCGCCCACACATGCAGTTCGAAGAATGCAGGCAGGCCATACCGGTTCGGACTCCCCACCAACTGGAACGTCTGCCCCTCCAACACCGGCGGAGCGGAATGATGCGCCAGCCACGTCGCCGAGTCGACGATGAACTCCACGCCCACCAGTCGCATGGCATCGCCTTGAGGCTCGTAGATGAGAGCCTCCGGATGCATGGCATCGATGTCACCGTCGCCCACCAGGCCGCCGTTGACGTAATGCACGCCCATCGCGCCGTGGTCCGGACCGCTCACGCAACCGAGAAAGGGTTGATATCCCGCCGCCGTCGCCGCGTTGACATCGATAAACTGGCGTGTCGCATCGCGAACCATCGCGACGAGTTTCGCCGGAACGGAATTCCAGTGGCCCGAGTGCTCATGCGCGGATCCGTCCGCCGCGCTATCGTCGCCAGCGGCCAGCATCGGCGCTGCCGCCATCAAGCCACCCAACAGCGCGATCCGCAGGATCGTCATACCCGTCTTTGATTTCGACACACGGGTGCCGTCTTATTTCTTCATGGGTTCTCCTCTGAATGCCGCCTGTCGCTTGTGTCCGGTTCCCGGATCACTCTCTTCGAGCGCTCGACCTGCGCGCGGCGAAGGAGAATCGCGTGTTAGACCGTTATTGGGGCCCCAACGAGAATTTTGTTCCCGTAAAGCGGATCAAGCGGCGATCTTGAGACCGACGGCAGAGAGCAGTTCATCGAGAGCGGTGGTAACGGCGCGGTAGAGCCGATCGAGCTGATGGAGGCGCTGTTTGTCCATCGCTCGATCGCCGCGATAGGGATGTAGCAGACCCGCGGTGAGGGGAGCGTAGACCTTCTCGAAGAGTTTGAGAAACAGTAGGCAGATGCGGTATCCATTGGGCAGAAGTTGATAGCGGCGAGAGTGCGGAAGTTTGGGGCGCGTCAAGTCTTTTGTGTAAACGGCCAAATTATTTCTCGTTGTTGATCCCTGGTAAACTAAACGGACCTGAGCGGAGGGTAGGGCTCTGCGGAGACGCAACCCGAGCGCCGACTTAGGGGCCGGGATTCCGGGAGCGCGAGCGCAGCTCGCCTCCCGATCCAGGAATCCTGGCGCAAAAGCGCAAAATCTCAGGGGTTTGGGGACAGAGTCCCCATCCCAGAAATGCTCTTCTTCCGATTGTTCCATACGGCGGCAGTTTACCCCATGTCCGCTTTCGGCACCCGGTCGCCGAGCAAAATCGCGAAGCGTTGCAACGCCGCCTTCCAATTCTGCACCGGCTTGGTCCACTTTTTCGCGATATGTTCCAGGGCCAGGTACAGCAGTTTTATCGCCGCCTCCGGATGCGGAAACGAGCCGCGCGTCTTGATCACTTTCCGCAAGGACATGTTCAGCGACTCCACCGCGTTGGTCGTGTAGATGACCTTGCGAATGTCCGCCGGGTAAGCGAAGAACGGGGTCAGGTGCTCCCAGTTCCGGCGCCACATCTGACTGATCGTCGGATACGCCCCGTCCCATTTTGCGGCAAACTCGTCGAGCCGCTGTTCGGCCTCTTCCACCGTGCTGGCGCGGTAGACCGGCTGTAAATCCGCAGCCACCGCCTTGCGCTGTTTCCACGATACGTAGTTCAGCGACGCGCGCACCTGGTGCACTATACACAACTGTACCTGCGCTTCCGGAAACACCGTCGCAATCGATTCGGGGAACCCTTTCAGCCCATCCACGCAGGCGATGAACATATCGTCCACGCCCCGGTTCTTCAGCTCGGTCAGCACCTGGAGCCAGAACTTCGCTCCCTCGGCCTGGCCAGCCCACAGCCCCAGCACCTCTTTGTTGCCCTGCATGTTGACGCCAATCACCACGTAGATCGCCTTGTTGCGGACGTGGCCGGCCTCGCGAATCTTCACCACCAAAGCGTCCAGGTACACGATCGGATACACCGCATCCAGCGGACGGCTCTGCCAACTCTTGACCTCCTCCATCACCGCCTCGGTGACATTGGAAATCAGCGTCGGGCTCACCTCCACCTTGTAGATCTCTTCCAGGTGCCCCTGAATCTCGCGCGTGCTCATGCCGCGTTCGTACATCGAAATGATTTTGTCGTCGAAGCCGCTGAAACGCGTCTGTCCTTTGCTGATGATCTTCGGCTCATAGCTGCCGTTGCGATCACGCGGGGTCTCCAGCGGTACCTCTCCGAAATCACCCTTCAGGATCTTGGTGGTCGCGCCATTGCGCGAGTTGCCGCTGTTGTTGCCGGCCGGGTCGTGCTTTTCATAGCCGAGGTGTTCGGTCATCTCGGCTTGCATGGCCCGCTCCAAAAGGGCCTTAGTCAACTGCTTCAGCAGGCCGTTTTCGCCAATGATGTCTTCGGGCTTCTTGTAATCCGCCAACAGTTTGTCGATGAGTTTGAGGTCGATGGCCATCGGGTCTCCTTAGTGTGATCCTTTCGATGGCCGTTTACACAGTTCAATTTACACCCTCGAAGTGGCCACCAGGCCTTTGGCCCGCAGTTTCGATAGCTCGTAACGGATCGAACCCAACGGACAGTCTTCGATAGGAATGCCGAGAGCTTCTGCACCGCCAATCCGGAGTTCGGCCGTGGTGAAGGTGTCGCCGGCAGCGAGGTGGGAGAAGCGCACCAGGGAACTCATCACGGCGAGTTGGCGGGGATGGTCCAGTTTGAGACCGGGGACTCGCTTACCGTTGGCAAAGACAGTTGGCAAAGCCAGGCTTCGCAACTCGCCACGATCGAGGAAGGTCTCCAGAATGTCCTGCTGTACTTCCTGGTAGCGCGTGGTGATGCCGCGCATCTTGTCGCGAAGAGCAGCCAGATGGTCCACACCCTTGTTGAGGTTGTAGTCGTTCACATTGTTGGTCGCCGCTTCAATGCGCAGGATGTCATGATCCCGCACATAGTGTTTGGCGAATCCGTTCTTGTAGTAACTCCTCATCACCGGATTGCCGAGGTGCGAGTCTTCGATCTCGGTTTGTTTGCCCTGGTACTGCTTATTCACCCTTCGTCCAAACAGTACTGTCAGCTTGTCCGGGAATGCCCGGTAGATCGTAGAAAGTAGCGACTCTCAAGCTCCGAGCCTGATAGGCTCAGAGCAATTTTCTTTACCGAGAAAAAGGAGAGAGTCGCTATGAAGAAACCATACCAAATTGACGCGCAAAGGGCTGTGAAGCAGCTCGAGACAATGGCCACCGATGGAAATCCAGCGGTGCAGATGGTGCTGCCCATGGCCGAGATGATCGGCTGGCTTAAGAAGGGTGTCGGTGAATTGATTCGTCAAGCCGGCTGGCAGGTGATGGAACTGCTGATGCAGGAAGAAGTCCGGGAAGTGGTCGGCGAGCGCAGCCAACGGCAGGCGGAAAGGACGGCCAGTCGCTGGGGCAGCGAGCAGGGCTACTGCGTCGTGATGGGGCAGAAGGTGCCGGTCCGACGCCCGCGGGTACGAACCGTTGAAGCTAAGGAGGTCCGTTTAGGTAGTTACGAGATGTTCCACCGTGGCGAACCGCTGACGGAAACCGTGTGGGAGAAGTTGATGCTCGGCCTGAGCACGAGGAAATACGACCAGGCAGTTCGCCAGTTCACTGAAGCCTACGGCTTGGAGAAGAGCGCGGTCAGCGAACATTTCATCGAGGCGAGCCGGGCGAAGCTGAAGGACATGATGGAGAGTCGGCTGGATAAACTGCGGCTCTGCGCGTTGCTGATTGATGCGACGCCGTTCGAAGGGCAGCAAATGGTAGCCGCGTTGGGAATAGGCCAGGACGGGCGGAAAACGATCTTGGGCATTCGTCAAGGAGCCACGGAAAATGCGACGGTCGTCGGTGAATTGCTCGGCGATCTCGTGAGCCGCGGCGTCGATTTCACCGAACCGCGGCTCTACGTTCTCGACGGCGGCAAGGCCCTGACCGCCGCCGTGAAAAAGTATGCAGGTGACTCGGCGGCGATCCAGCGCTGCCAGGTCCACAAGCGGCGAAACGTGCTGGATCATCTGACCGACGAACAGAAACCGGGTGTGGCCAAACGACTCAATGCGGCCTACGCCCTGGAAGACTATGCCGCCGCCAAACAAGCGCTGAACCAACTACATCGCGAATTGATGGATCTCAATCCGAGTGCGGCGCGGAGTTTGGGTGAAGGGATGGAGGAGACCTTGACCGTGCACCGGCTTCATGTCCCGATGCAACTGCGAAAAACGCTGGCCAGCACTAACGTGATCGAGTCGGCGTTCTCGATTGTGGAGGTGGTTTGCCGAAACGTGAAACGTTGGCACGGCGGCGACCAGCGGGAGCGCTGGGTGGGGTCGGGGCTATTGGTAGCGCAGAAGCAGTTCCGCCGCATCACCGGATACAAACAGATTCCGGTTCTCATCAGAGAATTGGAAGCCTTGGCGCCATCTAAGAAAGCCGTTGTCAAGGCGAGAAAGGCGTCCTAGAGTGGATTACGCGGGAGTCGTTACTTTCAACGGAACTCCGGGCAATTCCTGTCCGGTCTGCCGATACTGCGATTGGCATCGAGCAGCCGACCGCCCAATTCGTCGAGTGCTGCGCGCCGGCGAAAGACCAGATTCTCGCAGTACTCGACTTGGGCGAAGAACAACTGGTGCCAGCAGCCTGCCTCGCGCCGTTCTTGGGGCTGGAAGAAAGGCACCAGGCGATTGAGCCACTTGTGCCCACAATGAATCAGATCTTCCGGGGCTAGCGAATCAGCTATCTTCTGGAGAGCCTCCGGATCACTACATTGACGAAAGGCGTTGCCGGTCTGAGTGAAACGAATGCCGGCTTGCCGCATCTTACCCGCCAGCCAGTGGTGTTGGTTGAGGCCGATCCGAGAGGAGAAGGGGAAATATGGGCAGAGGCGGACGAACATGGGTCCCCACTCGGCATCCTGCAGATAGAAGTTATATTGATCGACCCAGCGATACCGGGTTTCCAGGTGCCAGCGGTCGCCTTCGCCGACGGCTGTCATGATGCCGGCGGGCTCACGGGCCTTGATGATCACCACGACCTGATCAGCTTGCGCTTGGGCATAGTAGGGCTCGACGAACTCGTCGCGTCGCCCATCGGGAGCTGGTACGATCTCCGCGCCCCACTTCTGGGCCTGGTCAGCGACCCAACGATGGTAATCGTTGGCAATGTCCCGCAGAACTTTGCGGGTGACGGGATAGAGATGGCGATAGACCCAGAAGAATCCTTTCACCCTGGCTCCGTCCAGGAAGGACTGAATACAACCGTTCAACAGAAGCCGGTCAAAGCATCGGTAATGGAACTTGATGCTATGCTGATGATGCTCGAAAAAGGCGTTCATGGGAGTCTCCAGTGTGGTCAGATACCTGGAATATACTCCCGTGAGCGCCTTTCCGGTGATGCCCATGCCTCGACCTGCCGCCCGCACGTTTGCCGATCTGCTGGTATGGCGCAAGGCACATGAATTCGTCCTTGCGGTCTACCCATTCACGGCAGCCTTCCCAACATCGGAAACTTTACGGCTTGGCGGCGCAGATGCGTCCAGCGGCGGTGTCCATTCCAGCCAACATCGCCGAGGGGCTTCGTCGGCGTGGCCCAGCTGACAAGGCGCGCTTTATGAATATGGCGGAAGGCTCTATCGAAGAATGCCGCTATTACTTGATTCTCGCCAAGGACCTTGGCTACGGCGACACCGCGGGCCTGACGACCATTCTCGAAGAAGTCAGTCGCCTGCTGAATGCGTACGCCGCCGCCATTCTGACTTCTGGCTCCTGACTCCTGGCTTCCATTTCCCGAAGGGATATCAAGGGCGCAGCCCTTGCCTAGTTACTTTCCGGCGCAAAATTCAGCGGTTAAGTCCTTTCGATCGAGCGGCTGAGGCGACAGGTTTCTGCAAGGTCGTACAAAGTGCCGTCCTAAAACATTTTTGCCAGTCCATGTGTTTTTCTTCTTGACGGCCAAAACAGACAAGCGTATCTTAATAGTAAGTTATGCGTAAGCAGCAACAGCGGCTCATTGAGCGACTCCTTCGCGCTGCGGAAACCATGGTCCAAGGTGGCCTGTCGGAGACCTCTCGCCGTTGCGGCAATCCCGGTTGTATCTGTTATCGCGATCCCGAACGCTTGCATGGACCGCACCTTTACATCACGTACCGGGAGGACGGCAAGAGCCGCTCTTTATACGTCCCGCCAGAGCATGCCAAGACCGCTCGTCGAGCTCAACGAGCCTTTGCGGCCTTTTGGGAGATTGGCTGTTCTCTCGCCAAGTTGAACCGCGACCGCTTACGCAAACAGTGGCAGCAGGAGAAACAATCGCGCACGCCGGTCGGCGCGAGGAGGACTCCCCGTGATTGAGGCGCGCCGGCAGCAACTCCACTTCGGCGACGGCCTCATTGCGGAAGAGGTAAGTGATCTGCGCGAAGAGTGGATGAAACATGCCGACCAGGTGCTGGAAGACGAGCAACTGGTGGCAACCGTGTATGAGGCTCTGGCGAAACGTCATCCCAAGAGCCGCACGCGCGGACGCCATGGCACACCGGCGGAAATCGTGATGCGGCTCCTGCTGCTGAAGCATATCCGCAACTGGAGCTATGAGGTGTTGGAGCGTGAGGTCCGGGCCAACTTGGTGTATCGCGATTTCACGCGCGTGGGAGCGGCGAAGGCGCCCGATTGCAAAACCATGGGCCGCTGGGGACTGGCGCTGGGGCCCGAGACGGTTGAGAAGATTCATGCACGCGTGGTGGAGATTGCCCAACAAAATCAGGTTGTGAAGGGGCGCAAAATGCGCCTGGATACGACGGTAGTGGAGACGAATATCCACTATCCGACCGACAGCAATTTGCTGGGTGACGGGGTACGTGTTCTGATCCGCGCGATGAAGCGGATCGCAGAGATCGCCGGGCAGCAGGGAGCCAAGCTCCGCGATCGGAGCCGGAGCGTGAAGCTCCGCGTGCTGGAGATTGGACGCATAGCGCGCACCAGAGGTGGACCGAACCGGGAGCGTTTGCAGCAGGGATATGAGAAACTCCTGTCCACGGTAGGCCGCGTGGTCGGCCAGGCCAAACGGTTTTCCGGCGAGATAGTTGAAGGGGTGAAACGATGCGCGGACGTGATGCAGCAGGCCGCTTTGGAAGGACTGCGAAAAGAACTGGATACGTTTGTGCCGAGGGTGCAGCAGGTGATGCGGCAAGCCAAACAGCGGATCTTCGACGATAATATGCACGTAGCCGAAAAACTGGTGAGTATCTTCGAGCCCACTACCGAAATCATTCGCAAAGGCAAGGCGAGCAAGCCTACCGAGTTTGGCAAGCTGGTCAAAATCCAGGAAAGCGAAAATCAGATCATCACCGACTATGCCGTCTATGAAAAGCGGCCCAGTGACTCAGAGCTGGTGATCCCGGCCCTCCAGGCGCATGAGAAACAGTTGGGCTGCGTTCCCCGGCTGGTGGCGGGCGATGCCGCATTCTACTCAGCCAGCAATGAAGCCGCTGCACACGACAAGGGCGTGAAGCGGGTGTGCATCCCGAATCGGTCCACCAAAAGCACCGAGCGGAAGCGCGAGCAAAAGAAGCGCTGGTTCAAACAAGGCCAGAAATGGCGGACCGGCTGCGAGGGCCGCATCAGCGTGTTGAAGCGGCGACACGGCCTTCGACGTTGTATTTACCGCGGCGATGCCGGTATGAAGAGGTGGGTCGGACTGGGCGTGATCGCGGACAATCTCTACCACCTCGGAACGGTGTTAGCCGAACGCAAAAAACCGACTTTTTGAAGTGGACCAAAATCAATTACTTGACTGCCCGGCGGGACGACCGTCGGGCAATTTGCTATTTCTGACACCGTGCGCCGGTGCTCGGTTCATATCAAAAAACGAATTTTGCGCCGGAAAGTAGTTAGGCGCCTTCATGAGGAACCTGCGAAATCTTTTGTTGAAATTGAATCGCCTTTGACAGGCAAGCGTGAAAGGGACTTTCTGCCCGCCTACTCTCCCGGAAACAGATGCTCCACCGCGTAACGGGTCAACTCGGCGATTGACCGCAGCCCGAGTTGATCCATCAGGTTGGCCTTGTGAAACTCCACGGTCTTGGGAGAGATATGCAGAATCGCGCCGATCTCCTTGGCGGACTTCCCTTCGGAGGTCAATTGAAGAACTTCCCGCTGCCGGGGAGTCAGCACCTCGTGACGCTTTTCGGGAAGGTTTGGGGGCGGCTGCCATGCCCCATCGCTGACGTGCCGTTCGCCGGCCATTGCCGCCCGGATTCCCTGTTCCAGCGCGGATGCCGCTTGCCGCTTCAGTACAAACGCCCGTCCGCCGGCGCGCAGCGCTTCCTCTACGTATGGCCGCTCGGCATGCATGCTCAAGAAGACGATTGGCAGTCGTGGGTACTTCGCGGATATCCGCTTGGCCGCCTCGATTCCGTTCATCTCCGGCATCGAAACGTCCATCACGATTACGTCCGGCATCTGTTTTTCCAGAGCCGCCAGAACTTCGTGCCCGGTGCTACACGTTCCGATAACGTCGAAGTGCTCGCTCAACTTCAGCGAAAGCGCCTCGGTCAGAATGCGGTGATCGTCCGCCAGCAGAACCTTAGGACCCATTGCTTTCTCCTTCTTCAGACGCGGATTTCGCTTCCCCTTCGTCAGCCGGAACCGGAATACAGATCATGACCTGCGTACCCTCGCCGGGCTTGCTCTTCCATTCGATCGTTCCCCCCAAGAGAGCGACACGTTCGCGCATTCCGGTCATGCCCAGCCCGGTAGAGAGGACGCCAGCTGGATAGAATCCATTGCCGGAGTCGCTGATCATTAACTCAACGTTGTTCTTTCCGAACGTCAGACGCACCTGCGCGCGTCTTGCCCCCGAGTGCTTTGCTACATTGCGTAACGCCTCTTGCAGCAGACGGTACAAGGTGATCGAGACCTGAGGTGGAAGGTCCCAAAACGTCCCATAAGTGGAAAACCGCAACTGAATCCGTTCCCGTTCGGCGAACTCGTCGCAGTAGAACCGCAAGGCTGGTACGAGCCCCAATTCTTCCACAATCGCGGGATGGATCTGATAGGCGATCCGCCGCAGATCGTCGGATAACGAAGCCACGCTCTCACGAAAGTCCTCGAGATGAACGAATACGCTTTCCTTGTCGTCTCGCATCTGAAGCTGCTGAACGTTGAATTCCAGCAAGGCCAGTTTCTGATTCAGTTCGTCATGCAACTCATGTGCGAGGCGACGCCGCTCCGCTTCCTGCGTAGCGAGCAAAACCGACATCCCCGCTTTGTTCTGAAGCATGGCCCAATTGCTTCCGCTCACTTCGGCGGCCTGCATCACCGGGTCAACGTCTACGAACACCAGCACAACACCGTCGATCTTGTTGTCTTCCGTCCTGTAAGGCCGGATCCGCAACGAATACGTCCGTCCTTCGGGATCCTGCACTTCCACAGCCTGCGGTACGAGATTGTCGGCCACCTCCGATAGCACCTTCTCTAAGTCCGGAATAGGGATACGCAGATTGAGATCCCGAATCGGTCTGCCGACATCGGACGCAATCAGGTTCAACGACCGTTCGGCCACAGGCGTGAAGCGCCGGATCCTGAGATCGTTCCCGAGAATCAGGATCGGCATGTTGACGTTCGCCAACAGATTCAGGAGGTCGTTTCCCACCTGGGCAAGTTGCATGTTCCGGTTCTGCAATTCTTCGTTGACGGTATTCAACTCCTCATTGGTGGATTGCAACTCCTCCTTCGCAGTTTCTAGTTCTTCGTTCGTACTTTGAAGTTCCTCGTTGCTGGACTGGATCTCCTCGGCCGCCGACCGAAGTTCCTCTTGAGCGGCCTCGTTATCTTCCATGGTGGTTTGTAGATACTCATTACTCGACTTGAGTTCCAGACGCAGGCGATCCACTTCGCTTTCCAGCCGGTGCTCGGCAGCGGGTAATTTACCCTTCTTCTTCTCGGCTTCCGGCTCTTTCGGCACGGCCTCGAATAGCAATAGATACTTGCGGTCTCTCCCCGGCAGGCGGCGCAAGGGAATCACTTGGATGTTGACGAAGTTGGCCCCATCGCCCGAGCAGTACACTTGTTCCCGGCGCGCGGGACTGTTGGTTTTGCGCGCCTGCGAAACCGCCGCGCGAACCTCCGCCGTCAGCCCTTCTTTCAGCATCCTCAAAAGGTTCAGGCTCGCCGCGCCCGAAGCCGGGGCGAGGTACCGGCTGGTCTGACCGCGGATCTGGACAATGTTCATGTCGTCGTCGATCACGACACCCGGCGGCGCGTACCGGTTCAGCACGATGCGGTCGGATTCCCGCTGAAGATCGAACTCGGAGACCGGTTCCGGTCTCCGCGGCGCCTCCTGCCTCTCGACCGAGACCTGATCCAACGCAAAATCGAGAGATATGCGCGTCGGCACCGAACGCCGCTGATAAATCCTGTTCTTCTTGTCGACTAGCTGAAACATCTCGGTATAGGTCCCCACGGTTTCCGACGAGCCAAGCAGAAGGAATCCGTGCGGTTTCAGCGCATAGTGAAACATTGGGATGACCCGTTCCTGCAAACCCGGGCCGAGATAAATCAGCACGTTGCGGCAACTGATAAAGTCCAGCTTCGAGAATGGCGGATCCTTCGTAAGATTCTGACGGGCAAAAATGCAGAGTTCGCGGACCCGTTTGGTAATCTGGTACCCCGAATCGGCTTTGACAAAGAACCGGCGAAGACGCTCCGGCGAAACGTTCTGGCCGATGCTCAACGGATACCACCCGGAACGAGCCTTCTCAAGAGCCGGTTCGCTGACGTCTGTCGCAAACACTTGAAGCGGAATCTCGTCGGCGCGATCCCCCAGGGCCTCGAGCATCGCGATCGTGAGCGAGTAGACCTCCTCGCCCGTCGAACATCCGGGCACCCATAGCCGGAGTTCCCGGTTCTGACGCGACTGTCCGATGATCTTCGGAAAAATGTTACCGATCAGCGCCGCAAAGGTGTCCGGATCCCGGAAAAACTCCGTAACACTGATCAGGATGTCTTCGTAGAGCGCCTGTACTTCCGCCTTGTCACCGCGAACTAACCCGAGGTAGTCCTCGATGTTGTCAGCGCGCCGCAGCACCATTCGCCGCAAAATGCGCCGGCGCACAGTGTTCGTTTTGTACAGGCTGAAATCGACGCCCGTTCTCGACCGGACAAGCGCCAGAATTCGGTTCACCGCGTCCGACGATTCGGGAATAGCCTCCTTCGCCGAGTCTTTCCCCGATCCTACGTACGGGTTCTGTTTCAGCCGGACAAGTTCGTGAGCGATGTCACCGGGCGTGCGCACGAGGTCCACCCACCCGGCCCCAATCGCATTCCGGGGCATGCCGTCGAACTTCGCGGTCCCGGGTTCCTGGGCGAACGTGATTCCCCCGGACGCCTTAATCGCCTTCAAACCGAGAGTCCCGTCCGAGGCATTGCCGGATAACAAAACACCGATGGCCTTCGAGCCCTGATCGGCAGCCAGCGACCGCAGGAAAATGTCGATGCTCGTGAGCTGGCCCCCGATTACTTCACGCGGCCCTAACTTCAAAATTCCGTTTTCGAAGGAAATGCTGGTATTGCGTGGAATAATGTACACGTGATCCGCCTGCACCGGGGCTCCATCCTTGGCTTCCAGCACCGGCATGCTCGATTCCCGCTGCAGCAACTGCGCCAGAACGCTCACGTGCTTCGGATCCAGATGCTGTACAAAAACGATTGCCATTCCGGGTTTCGCCGGCAATTCCCTTAGCAATTCCGCGAACGCCTCAAACCCGCCGGCCGAAGCCCCGACACCCACCACTGGAAAGGCTTGCTTTGCATCGCCCGATCCGGAAACCTGCTCCACCGGCTGTTCGGGTTGGGCGGGGTCGATCTTGCCTGCGCCCCTTCGCCCGCCGGATGTAGGTGAAGGGCGCTTGGTTCGCGGGAGGGTTTTCTTGGGCATGGGCCGTTTTTGTCCTGCTGAATACTATTACGAATTCGGGGGAGTGCGTCAAATGGTAGAGTTTGGAGGAGAAGCAATGCCCGCTGGTCGAGCCGTACAGCCCCGGGATTTGATTGTCATCGGAACCTCAGCCGGCGGCGTTGAAGCTCTCAAGAAACTAGCCGCTAACCTGCCCGACGCTTTGCCCGCGGCGGTTCTGGTGGTTCTGCACGTTTGGTCCGAAGGTCCCAGTTTGCTGCCTCAGATCCTCAACCGGGCGAGTAATCTGGTCGCACACCATCCATACGATTACGAGCCGCTCGAATACGGCCGCATCTACGTGGCTCCTCCGGATTATCACCTGATGATCGAACCCGGCGTCGTTCGGGTGATACGCGGCCCCAAGGCGAACCGGCACCGGCCCGCAGTCGACCCCCTGTTCCGCTCCGCTGCCGTCGTGTACGGACCCCGCGTTGTGGGTTGTATCCTCACCGGCTCCCTAGATGACGGGACCGCGGGCGCGCTCGCTGTTCGCCGCCACGGAGGAACCCTCATTGTGCAGGACCCTTCTGACGCGTTCAGCCCGGGCATGCCGTCGAGCGTTATCGAAAACGTCACCGTCGATTACGTCCTTCCCCTGGAAGAAATACCGTCCAAACTCGTGGAGATCGCCAATGATGGCGGTCGCGTCCGGCTACCGGCTCCGTTCGCCACCCCCGAGTCGGACCGGGCCGAGGTCAAGATCGCGGAGGTCAATATGGATGCGATTGAGGACCTGAACAATCGCGGAGAACCATCCGTCTTCGCCTGCCCGGAGTGCCACGGAACGCTCTGGGAAGTCGACGACAACGGCCTTCTTCGCTTTCGCTGCCGGATTGGCCATGCATATACCGCGGATAGCCTCGCATTGGAGCAATCCGACTGCCTCGAAAATGCACTCTGGACGGCTTTCCGCGCGCTCGAGGAAGCTGCCGGATTGCATAGGCGTATGGCCGAACGCGCGCGCACAAGGCGACAGTTCCAACTTGCCGCTGAACACGACGCCGTCGCGGATTCGCAGGAGGATTCGGCGCGGACGCTCCGCGACGTTATTCTCAAACCGCGTTCCGAAATAGAGCCAGTCTCACCGGAGGACTAAAATGATGGATTTCACCCAAGTCCGGCAGGAGTTCAACCGGCAGCGCCTCGGGTTTATTCACGCGGAACTCGATATTGCTTTTACGTTCGCTGAAGTCGCCAGGACGGAGCAAGGCTTCGGAAACGCGGACCGTGCGGCACACAATCTCGAACTCGCAGAACGAGCCCGCCAAGAAGCGCAGCGCCGCATGGATGAGTGCGATAGCGAGTGCTTTCCGGCTGCCTTTGATGCGGCACAGGATAAAATGGCCAGGCTTCTGGCGCTGCTCGAGTCCTGCCGCAACGATCAGGATTGATCGTTACTCCGCTCCTGGCATGCGGTTATCGAAATACCTGGAAATTTTGCCAGTTGTGCCGGGAACTCCATAAGGCGAGACTTAAACGATGGAACTTCCCCCAGACGCTGCCCTACTATACATCTGTTGCGAGTGCGCACCTTCCGACGAACTCGACAATCATACCGGGGCTCTCTACCTGCGCGAATGTCCGGTGCACGGCAACTGGTGGCATCGCCCGATGATCCGTAGGCAGGACGGTCGTCTTGTTATCGCCGACCCTGTTGCGCAAGATTGGAAACCTGCGGCTCGCGAGCAATTCCCGCGCTCGCGCCATCGCGGACAAAACTCCACAAGTGATCTTCGCCCGGAATAGCTGAAAGCCCATCTCACCAGTTCGTCAAAGAACCGTCGGGCCGCTTAAAGATTGGAATCGGCTGATTGCGCTTCGTTACTTCCACCATCACATTCAACCCCTTCGGATCGAACTGCACGCCAATGCCGGGCCGCTCGTTCAGCCACATCTTGCCGTTCCTGAAATCGAATAACTGCGGCAGATATGAGATGTCGAACTTCAACTCGTGTCCGTAGACCGTCGCGATCTCCATCATCACCGGACCCGAAAACGCGCCGCAACAGTGCACCAGCGCAGCCTCGGAAATCGGACCCGTAAAGTGCGGCACCAATCCGACATAATGCGTTTCGCACAGCGCCGCGATCTTCTGGTATTCGGTGATGCCGCCGACGTTGGGAATGCTCACGCGCGAGTAGTCGATCAACTGCTGTTCGATCAGTTCATTGGTGTCCCAGCGCGCGCCGAATTGTTCACCCACCGCGATCGGCACCTTCACCTGGTTGCGCAGCGTTCGATAAACGCCCGGGTTCTCCGATCGCACCAGGTCTTCGCAGAAGTAGGGATTCAGCGGTTCGATCAGCGTGCTGAGGCGAACGGCATCCGGGAAATCGAGTCGCGTATGGTAGTCGATTGCCCAGTCGCCGTTCGGGCCCACGCCCTCCTTAATCTGCTTGCAGGCTTCGAACGTCTTGTCCACCATTCGCCGCGAATCGAACGTCGGATCGTTGTGGCCCAACTCCGACACCGACGTGCGATAGGCGCGGAACCCGGCTTCGATACACGCTCGCGCCGTCTCTGCCAGGGTTCCCTTGTTCGGGAATCCGGTGGCATAACATTCGAGATGTTCTCGCGAGGGTCCGCCCAGCAGTTGGTACACCGGCACGCCCAGCGCCTTGCCCTTGATGTCCCAGAGTGCGACATCGATGGCGCCCATGGCATCGAGTTTCTCCCGTCCCGCCGGATAGAACCGCCCGCGATACATAAGTTGCCAGCAGTGGTCGATGCGCGTGGGATCCTCGCCGATCACCATCTCGGCGCACTCCTGAATGGTGTCGCGCGATCCGCCTTCGCCGATACCGGTGATGCCGGCATCGGTCTCCACCGTAACGATGTTGAAGCTCTGGTTGAACATCGGCCGCGTGTACGGGGACTCGTACAGCCGCACGCGCGTGATCTTCATCTTCGGTAGCGCTGCATGGGCCGCCGCCGCACTCGCGCCTGCTGCCAGCGCGGTCTTCAGGAACAATCTTCGGTTCATCGGTTACGCAGCATATCACCTCCGCCCCACCGTCATTCAACGCCGTGCTGAAGCGCATAGCGGACCAGGTCCGCCGTGCTCGACAGCCGCAGTTTCTCGAGTATGCGGCTGCGGTACGTGCTGACCGTTTTCACGCTCAGGTTCAGCTTGGCCGCAATGTCGGACGTGCTCGCACCGCGCACCACCATTCGCAGCACTTGCATTTCACGGTCCGACAGCAGGGTCAACGGCTCTGCCGGTCCGCTGACCGCATCGGCCAGCGCCACCGCGAGTTCGGGCGTGATGTATTTCTTCCCTTTCAACAGCGCTCGCACCGCCTCGAGCAGTTCCTGAATCGCGCGATCCTTGGTGAGGTAGCCATCGGCACCCGCGCGGATCGACCGTACCCCGAACTGCTGTTCGGAGTGGACCGTGTATACCAGGATCGACGTTTCCGGCTGCAACCGTTTCAATTCCGCAATCAGTTCCGGCCCCGATCTTCCCGGCAGCGACATATCCAAGACCACCACGTGAAACCTGTCCCGGTTGCATTTCGCCGTCGCCTCCTGAGCGGTTGCGGCCACTTCCACCTCGGCGTCGCGGATCTCGCGTGCCAGCACGGAGCGGATTCCTTCCAACACCGAGGGATGATCGTCCACCACCAGGATCTTCACGCCGGAACCTCCGCCTGCACGGGAACGCGTAAACGCACGGAGGTTCCCTGTCCAGGCTCGCTCTCGATTTCGAGCGTCGCGCCAATCGACCGCGCACGCTCCTGCATGCCCGCGATCCCGAGCGTCCGCGGCATCTCGATACTCTCGACGCGGAACCCGGTCCCGTTATCCTGCACCTCGAGGATCAGCGATCCGACCTGTTCGTATGCGGCCACGTGAATCGCTTCCGGCTTCGCGTGCCGCGCTGCATTCGTCAGAGCCTCCTGGACGATGCGGAATACACCGAGCCTACACTCCTCGTCGAAATGCGCGGGCTCTTCCGCCGCGCTTCGGAAATTGCAATCGATTCGCGTCTTCTCGCGAAAGTCCCGCACCAGCCATTCAATCGACGCCAGCAACCCGAGTTGATCGAGCATCGGCGGGCGGAGCATTGAACACACGTTCCGCGTCTTTTGGATGGTCTCATCGATCGCGTGCGTGGAGCGCTCGAGGATGTGCTGCGATTCGGCATCCAGACTAACTCGCGGTATCGAAGAGATCGCCAGTTTCAGTCCGGTAAGCGCCTGGCCGACATCATCGTGCAATTCCCGCGAGAGCAGTGCGCGTTCATCCTCGCGCACGCGGTCCAAATGGTCCGCCAGCAGCCGGTATCGGTCTCGTTCGTGTGCCAGATGCTCCAGCAGCCGTTCGATTCGCGACGTCGCCGTCAGCAGCAGCGCCAGCACCCCCAGGCTGACGGCTACCAGAATGATGTGGTTCCACAGCAGTGCCCATTCCTGGTGTGTCGCCTCCGCATTACGCACCGCGAAGTAACGATCGCTGATCGACTGTCCGAGCAAACGGATGCGGTCGAAGCGTGCCTCCTCGTCCGCGCTGATGTGTCCAAACCGGGTGTCATTTAGCTTGGCCCTCAGCAGGCGCCGGAACTCCGCCACTTCTCCGTCGCCGGGCCGCAGTTGCTCCAGTTCCGCTTCAATCCGCGGCGCGAGCGCGTTCACGGACTCGCTTCGTCCCGCCAGTTCGGCCGCATGCAGACTGAGAACGTTCACCAGCAACTGCAACGTCGTGCGCTGCGCGTTGCTCGCCGTCAGCCGCCGCTGGCTGCTCGCCACCGAGTTCTGCCATTCGAACAGAAGCAACACGATACCCGCGGCCACGATGATCGTCGCGAACAGGAGCAGATGCCGGTGGGAGACGGCGAACCTCGGATGACTCACATCCATCGATCTTCCTCTATCGCTGCGTAGGAATTGTCCTACAGAGATCGGGAGAATTGCCCGCGAGGATTGGGACAACGCTCGGACTTAACCTCGCACGGCGCTGTAGCTCACAATGGACCAAATCCTTCCCCGCGAAGCCGAGGAGCGGCGGGTCTCGAAACAAATCATGCTAAAAACTACAACTCTCGCTATTGTTGCAACGATTTCTCTTGCTTGGTCACAGAGCGGCAACAGCACCATTTCGGGAAGCATCAACGACGCCACCGGCGCGCCGGTACCCGATGCAGCCGTTACGGTGATCAACATCGATTCCGGCGTCAAACTGGCGACGATTACGAACCAGGTGGGGCTCTATCGCATCGGAGCACTGGTGCCGGGAAAGTATCGCGTGGAGGCGCAAGCGCAGGGTTTCGATCGCCTCGCGCGCGGACCACTGTCGCTGCAAGTCGGACAGACGGTCGCCATCGATCTGACACTCACCGTGGGCAAGCAGTCTGAAACCGTCACGGTCACCGAATCCGCGCCGCTCGTGCAATCACAGTCGTATCAGGTATCGCAGACGGTGGACCGGCAGATGCTCGCGGGACTGCCCTTGCCGAACCGCGCCGCATCGTCGCTTGCCGCGCTCGCACCGGGTGTCATCATGGTGGACGCCGGCACGGGCACCGCCGAGAATTACCCGGTCTTCACCGTGGCCGGCGGGCGCACCCGTAACCAGACGTTCGTGCTCGATGGCGGTAACGTATCGAACGCAGTCGGGCTGACGCGAAACCAGCAACTCACCACTCTGCCTGTCGATGCAATGCAGGAATTCCAGGTGGTGGCGAACAACTATGCGGCCGAGTACGGCCACTCCACCGGTGGCATGGTGATCATGTCCACGCGCTCGGGCACGAATCAGTACCACGCTAGCCTCTTCGAGTCGCTTCAGAACGATGTGCTGAACGCCCGCAACTTCTTTGCATCGAATCGCCAGCCCATTCGATTGAATCAGTTCGGAGGTTCTTTCGGCGGCCCTATTCGCAAGGACAAGACCTTCTTGTTCCTGACGTGGGAGCAGACTCGCCAGTTGACCAGCGATACCGCCGCCTCCACGGTTCCCACACTCCTCAACCGTGCCGGCGACTTCTCGGATCTACGCAACAGTTCCGGCAACCCGGTGACAATCTACGATCCCGCGACGACATCGGGCACCTCGCGCCAGCCGTTCCCCGGTAACCGAATCCCTCTCGATCGCTTCGACCCGGTCGCGCGCGCGGCTCTCGCCTACTATCCGCGGCCGAACCATACGGGCACGACGACGAATTCCAACAACTTCATCGGCAGTTCGCGCAACGCGCTCGACCGCAACATCGTCGTGGCGCGGCTGGATCATCAGTTCCGGCCCTCGGACCTTGTCACCGCCCGCTATTACATCAACGACAGCGGCACCAAGAATAGCGGCACCTACGGCATCCCCATCTCCGACCCCGCCGGCGACCTCACCGATGTTCGCGTCCAAAGTATCCTCGGGTCGTACACGCATATTTTTAGTCCCACGCTATCGAACGACGTTCGGTTCACTTATCTGCGGCGCAAATTCGTCGACAGCCGTCCCGGCGCGGGCGAGAACTTCGCCGCGGAATTGGGCCTCACCGGTGTCAGCGATGCTGCGTTCCCGGCTTTCTCGATCGCCGGATATGCGACGCTCGGGAACCCTGCCGGGGTGGGCCGTTACCAGACACCGATCCTCGACCGCCAGATACTCGATTCGTTCTCCTGGTACCGCGGCAAACACGCGCTGAAGTTCGGCGTGGAGTATCGCGCGGGCGCCAACGACGAGATTCGCGATCGCGGCTCAGCCGGCAATTTTACCGTAAGCCCGCTGATTACCGATCTGCCGGGAGTTCCTGGAACCGGCAACGCTCTCGCGAGTTTCCTACTGGGCGAAGTGAATACCGCAAGCGTCCAGGTGTCGGACAAGATCCAGACGCGCGCTTCGTATCTCGCGTTCTACGCACAGGACGATTGGCGCATTACCGACCGGCTCACCATCAATGCCGGGTTGCGCTGGGAGGCCGAATCTCCGCGGCGCGAGATCAATAACAAGATGAACTCGTTCGATCCGCTGGCGATCAACCCCGTTTCGGGCACGCCCGGCGTAGTGACATTCGCCGCTACTGGCGGCACGCCGGTGCGAGCCTTCGCTACTGACGTGAACAACTTCGGCCCGCGGCTCGGCTTCGCGTATCGCCTACCCGGCGCCGCCCAGACCGTCATCCGCGGAGGCGCGGGCCTCTTCTACGGCCCTACAGTCAGCAACACCATCGGTGACACCGCATCCCTGGGCTTCTCCACTTCCGCGAGTTATGTCGCAGCGCAGGCTGAGTATCAAAGCGCAATGCTCCTTCGTGACGGGTTCCCTGCTATTGTGAAACAGCCACTGACGCCGGCCTTCGGCGCGGTGCCTCCAGGCGCGAAACCCAACACAGGCGTTTCCTTCTTCAACCCCCGCCAGGTGGCTCCGATTTCGTATCAGTACAACCTTGGGATTCAGCGCGAACTCGCCCGGAATCTGCTGGCCGAAGTGGGGTATATCGGAAACGTCAGCCATCACCTTACTGCGAACGACTTCAGCTTGAACCAGGTGCCTCCGCAACGAATGGGCCCGGGCGATGCGCAATCGCGCCGCCGCTTCCCGCAGTTCAGCAACGTAACGTGGATCAATCCGTCGATCGGCAATTCCACATATCACGGCGGATTTGTGCGCGCCGAAAAACGGTTCAGCGGTGGCTTCGCATTTCTCGCGCACTATACGTTCTCGAAATTCATTGACGATGTCGAGTCGGCGAATGAATACGGCGTCACTGGCAGCTACATGGACGCGTACAATCGCCGGCTCGACAAAGGGTTGAGCGGCAGCGATGTTCCCCAGCGTCTGCTGTTGACCGTTTTATACGAGTTCCCGGCGTTGCGCGGCAACCGGATCGCCCGGGTCGCGCTCGGCGGTTGGCGCGTCGGCGTGATGGAGAACGCGCAGTCGGGCGCGCCGTTCACTGTTGTCACCGCAGCAAATACGACGAATGCATTTCCGGCCGGTCCGCTGCGGCCAAACCTCCTGTACGCCGCTGTCCTCCCGTCGGATGAGCGGACGATCACTCGCTGGTTCGACTCCACGGCATTCGCGGCTCCGGCAGCGTTCTCATTCGGAAACTCGCCGCGATCCGGCCTGCGAGGCGCACCGCTGGTGACCACCGATGCGACGCTCGAGAAGAGCTTCGCGCTGACGGAACGCTGGCGATTCGACATCCGTGGCGAGTTCTTCAATCTGCTGAATCACGCCAACTTCAACATCCCGGGATACACGTTCGGAACCGCCGATTTCGGCGTGGTCTCGAGTGCCCGTCCCGGCCGCCTCGCCCAACTCTCTGCCCGGCTGAGTTTCTGAGCCGCCGGGTGCATTCCGGTGCGGTGGCCGCGCGGAGCATGGGAAAATCCGAATATGTCCGCAATCGACAACGCTGCCATCGCCTCCGCGAATCTGCCCGCCGTTCCCCTCACGCTCGAGGGCTCGAGCGTCCTGCACCAAATGTTCCGCATCCGCTGGAGCGACTGGAAGCGCGTTCCGGCGGAACAACGTCAGCAGATCCTCGATTTGGCATCGAGCGAATTGGGTGCGATGGAGACGAATGCTTCGGGCCAGAGCGGCATCTTTTCACTGCTGGGACATAAGGGCGACCTGATGCTGATCCACTTTCGCCAGTCGTTCGAAGAATTAAACGAGGCGGAACTGCGGATTTCGCGGCTCGCGCTTTCCGACTACCTCGAGCCCACGCACTCCTATCTCTCGGTAGTCGAACTCGGTTTGTACGAGTCCACTTCGAAGGTCTACAGTTCGCTCGCCGAGCGCGGTATCGCGCCGCACTCTCCGGAGTGGAACACCGGCATCGCCGAAGTTATCGAGCGCCAGCGCAGCGCGATGCGCCCGCGTCTCTATCCCGAAATGCCCACTGGAAAGTACGCCTGCTTCTACCCTATGGACCGCCGGCGCGGCGAGTCGAAGAACTGGTATCAACTGCCCATGGCGGAGCGGCAGCGCCAGATGCACGAACACGGCATGGTGGGACGCCGCTACGCCGGTGAAGTGCGCCAGATCATCACTGGCTCCATCGGTTTCGACGATTGGGAGTGGGGTGTCGACCTCTTTGCCGACGATGCGTTGGTCTTCAAGAAACTCATTTACGAAATGCGGTTCGATGAGGTGAGCGCGGTGTACGCGGCGTTTGGCTCGTTCTACGTTGGCATTCGAACGCCCGCCTCGGAACTCCACCGAGTCCTGTTCGTCTGACGAAAAGTTTCAGGGCGCTAATCGAACGGATACAACAGCTCGATATAACGCTTGTCTTCGGTCGAGAGCGAGTCCTTCGGGCCAAAGTCGGTCGCCAGTCCCGTCCATTCTTTGGGCAGCGGATAAGCCATTATTGAGCCCGGATCGAACTGCTTCTGAACGGGAAAATCGGCCGGGTCCCATTTCGAAAACATGTTCGTCTGCACTACCTCCTTCGACCAGAAGTTCGGCGCTCCCGACATGGATTTGGACACCAGTGGCTTGTTCCACTTTATGCCCTTCGGATGATTATGCTCATGCATCAGGCCCAGTACGTGCCCGAATTCATGCAGCACGAACACCTCCGGTTGCGGGTCGAGAAACGCGAAGTTGGCGGTGGGCTGATCCAACGATGCCCTCATGCAATCGGTCCCGATGTACGCCCAATTCCCCTCGCCGTCTCTGAAAGAAACCCGTACCTCTGCGTCGTCGTCGTCCGAGAATTCGAAGCGAACGTTGGCGTACACGCTCCACAGCGGCAGGTAACGCCGCACTTGCCGCTCAAATGCGGGATTGCTCGCAAGGAAACGAACGCGCAGCACACTTCCCGGGGTCCACAGTCTCGGGTGGCTGTTTCTCGCCTTCGCACTCCCGCTCGTGGCGCGCTTTTTTGAATCGGCCGCCGGCAGCGCGTTCTGGCGCGCGATCGCCGCTCCGTCGCTTACGCCGAAGATCGCCGCCGCCGTCCGGCTCGCCAGTTGGTCGGGCGTGGAAAAGTACGAGACGACGTGTTCCACTTCCAGTTCCGACCGGAGTCTCTTTATGTGCTTTCCGGCCGCGCCGTCACCCGTCTGCGAGTCCATCATCGTTACCGGCCACGGCGCATCGTCCTGCGACAGGAAAATCAGGCATGGCTTCTTCAATTCCTTCGCCTGGAGGTACTCCAATTCTGTGATCGATCGCCTTTGTGGGTTCTTCCGTGGCGGGATGAACCCGTACCGCCAGCCGAATATGCCCAGGTAAACGTCGCTCTCTGCGAGATCCGCCAGACACTTCTGCAGCGGCCTTTCGTCGGCTGCGACGTAGTCTTCCATGCCGATAACGTCATGGCGCATCGTCCGAAGTTGCTGGTACGCGGCCTTCCTGTACTCGGTGAGATCTTTGTATGTGCCCGACAGATAGACTTTCATAGCCGCCTAGAAATGGAATGCCGCAGCCGATTACACCCCGTTCGGCCCGCGGAGTCAAGGCGCTCACCGGCGTGTCCGGTTTTGCGAAAGACAGTCCCTTCCCCGTACACCAATCGCGCAACCGCATCCTTTCAGATCATGATCTTACGGAAGGAACAGGAGTTGCATGTCCGAAACTCAGACACGATGGACACGCAACCGCAGAACAGTCGTTATCACGCCCTGGACAGTATGCGGGCAGTCATGATGCTGCTCGGCATCTATCTTCACGTAGTCGTCGGTTTTTCCGGCAACGGACATTGGCCTTACATCGATCCTCATCCCACGCCCGCACTCGATTTTACGCTCGGCATCACTCACTCGTTTCGTATGCCCGCTTTCTTTGTGATGGCCGGTTTTTTCGGAGCGCTGCTGTGGAATCGGCGGGGCGCGTCGTCTTTCATTCGGAATCGAACTCACCGCGTGCTGGTGCCGTTTGTTCTGTTTTGGACCCTGCTGTTCCCTGTCATCGCGGCCATTGTCGTCAGCCTCGGGCAGGCTCAGGCGAACGTGCCGCCCGCGTTCTCCACCCGCGTACTGCTCAGCCGCCTGCACCCGCTGCATCTGTGGTTTCTCGAGTATCTGCTGATCCTGTACATCATCGGCGCGACCATCGCATGGCTTGCGCGATGGTTGCCGCAAGCGCTGATCGACAGCATCCATAGGGCTTACCGGTGGGCGCTCAACCGCTCCTATGCGCCCATGTTGTTTTCGCTGGTTTCGTGGCTTCCATTGGCCACCATGCGCGGCAATCTCAAGGACTGTGACGGATTCGCGCCTGAATGGCTCATCGTGGCCGCCTACGCCGGGCCATTCGCTTTCGGATGGCTCCTCTATCACAGCCGCGATCTCCTGCCGCGCTTTCAGCGTGGAATCTGGACTTACGTCGCCCTGGCGGTTCCTGCGTTTCTGGTTTACGGCCTCGTCCCTGGCTCTGCGCATCCTTACATCAAGAGTGCCGGTAACGTTCTGCTGTGCTGGTTTCTGATCTTCGCCTGCACCGGCCTCTTCCTGCGCTACGCCTCCGAAGCAAGCGCGCGGTGGCGCTACATGTCCGATTCGTCGTACTGGCTGTACATCATGCACATGCCGGCGGTCATCGGCCTGCAAGTCGCGTCCAAGTATCTGCCGTTGCCCACGATTCTGAAAGTGCCGGTCGTGCTCGCCGCGGCGATATTCGTTCTCGTGGTCTCGTACGACATTCTCGTTCGCGGCACGTGGATCGGCGTTCTACTGAATGGACGCCGGTATCCGCGCTACCGCCAGTTCACCGCGCCCTTCGAGCCTTTCCCCGCTCCGGCTGCGCTCGCGAGCAGCGACAGTCAGTTCGAGCTCGAGATCCGATCCACCTGACCCGCGCTATTCTGAATGGGTCGTCCTGGAGACCGGAACGTGCCCACTCACGAAATACTTGAGCACTTTATCGCAGCCGTAGAGAGCAACGAACACGACAAAGCGATTCGCGACTTCTACACGGAGGACGCTTCGATGCAGGAGAACCAGGCGGAACCGCGAAGGGGTCGCGCCGATTTAGTCGCTCGCGAACAAAAGATTTTGGCGAGCGCCAGGAGCGTGGCATCGGAATGCGTGCGGCCTGTCTTCGTGAATGGCGATCGAGTTGTCATTCGTTGGAAGTTTCGCTTCGTCTGGCTGGACGGAACCACGACCGAGATGGAAGAGATCGCATATCAACACTGGGAGGGCGACCGGATCGCAGAAGAACAATTCTTCTATGATCCCGCCCAGCGCGAGCCGAAGCGCCGAGGGAATTCCGGCGTTTAGCCGACCGGCGGCGACAGTTCATGGACCGCCATTTTGTCCGGCGAAAAATCAATCCTCGCATTTCGAGATGACCGCAGCGGCGGAAATATCGGATATTTAATGAATGGCGCCGGGGAAGCTCACCGAAATAGTCCGGCGAATAGGAGACGAAACGATGACATCCGCAACCGGCCAGTCATTCGTTCGCGACGTATTGCAGGTCTTCGATAACTTGAACGGACCGCAACCCGGTTTTCGACCGGCGCATGCCAAAGGGATTCTGCTGGCCGGCACCTTTACTCCCGCAGCCGGTGCCGCACAACTCACGAAAGCGCCTCACATACAGCGGAACTCAACGCCCGTAAGCGTCCGCTTCTCGGATTCTTCGGGTATTCCAAACATCCCCGACAACAATTCGAATTCGAATCCGAAAGGGATCGCCATTCGCTTCCACCTCGCCGAACACGTTCACACCGACATCATCGGGCATTCGGTTGACGGGTTTCCAGCCCGTACTGCCGAAGAGTTCCTTGAACTACTGCGTGCAATCCAAGCGAGCGGTCCCGATGCACCGAAACCGTCGCCCATTGAAACATTCCTGGCTTCACACCCCGCTGCTCTTCGATTCGTCCAGACTCCCAAACCCATTCCCGTAAGTTTTTTGATGGAGTGCTATTTCAGCGTGAACGCGTATAAGTTCACGAATGGCGATGGCGTGGCCCGGTTCGCGCGCTATCGCATTCAACCAGGTTCCGGCGGCGCGCAGTATCTGGATGAAGCTACCGCGGCCGCTGCCTCGGCGGATTTCCTGTTCGACGAAATTCGGCAGCGGCTGTCTTCCGGCCCCGCAACGATGAGTATATCCGTGCAAATCGCCGCGGATAGCGATACGGTTGACGACGCTACGGTCCGCTGGCCTCAGGATCGGGCTCGAATGGAATTCGGAACGATCGAACTGACGCACGAAGTCCCGAACGATGAGGCCGAACAACGCCACATCATCTTCGATCCGATCCCCCGTGTGGATGGGATCGATGCGTCCGCCGATCCGTTGCTGGAGGCTCGGGCAGCGATCTATCTTGCAAGCGGACGGCGCCGCCGGGCGCAAGCGGCGTCCGCCACCACCAGCGGTCCGGCCAGGTAGCGCCGGTTGTCTCACGACCAGTCCACGGAGGCAGAATGGGTAGGCTTACAAACAAGCGAGCCGTAATCACGGGCGGCACCAGCGGCATCGGATTGGAAATAGCGCGTGCGTTCCTGAACGAAGGCGCGCGCGTAGCGATCACCGGAAGGGACCCGGCAACGCTGGACGCGGCGCGGAAGGAGTTGGGCCCGGAAGTCCTCGCTTTATCCTCCGATGCCGGAGATGTAGCGGCGCAGCAGGCATTGGCGAACAGCCTACGACAAGCGTTCGAGAAGATCGACGCGCTGGTCGTGAATGCGGGAATCGCTGATTTGAGACCGCTCGAGCAGTGGGACGAATCGGCGTTCGACCGCTCGTTTTCCATCAACTTCAAAGGTCCGTTCTTTCTGATTCAGGCGCTTCTGCCGTTGTTTGCGAACCCTGCGTCGATCGTCCTCAACGGGTCGGTGAACGCGCATATCGGGATGCCGAATACCAGCATCTATGCCGCAACAAAGTCCGCATTGATTTCGCTCGCCCGCACACTTTCCGGCGAATTGATCGGGCGCGGCATCCGTGTGAACGCGTTCAGTCCCGGCCCGATTTCCACTCCGCTTTGCAGTAAACTCGGCCTGGCCGCCCACGATCTCGACTCCATGTCCGAATGGCTCAAAGGACAAGTGCCGGTGAAACGGTTCGGCACCCCCTTCGAAATCGCCAGTGCCGCGGTGTTTTTCGCGGCCGACGAATCGGCGTTTACAGTGGGCAGCGAACTACTTATCGATGGAGGGATGAGTAACATTTAGCGCACTAAAGAATCCAAGAGTCTATGGACGGATCAAGAATCGTGATTGCCGGCGGAGGGATGGTAGCCGGCTATGCGGCTAAGCAACTCGTTGAATTAGGATTAAAGCCGGGAGACCTGACAATATTCTCAAGCGATTCAGCGTTGCCATACGAGCGTCCGCCGCTATCGAAAGGACTCCTGGCGGGGAAAGATACCGAGGAAAGTATCCTCATTAATCCGCCGGATTTCTATTCTGAACACTCTATCAACGTCCTGCTGAATCGCCGCATCCGCGGCATTGATGCAGGGCGCAAGCGGGTCATCCTGGAGTCGGGAAACGAGTTCACCTTCGACCAACTTGTGCTGGCCACGGGCGCTCGGGTGCGGACTCTCGATGCGCCAGGCTCCGATCTCCCGAACATTCAGTATTTACGCTCGCTGAGCGATTCGAAGACCATACGGCAGCAGGCCGAGGGTGCAAAACATGCGGTGGTGATCGGCGGCGGATTCATTGGCATGGAAGTGGCCGCGGTGCTGGCGCAGAAAAACATCGCAGTCACGATGGTGTTGCGGGAGGACCGCATCTGGCAGCAGTTCTTCTCGCCGCAGATGTCCGCCTTCTTCGAAAGCTACTATTCGGCTCGCGGCGTTCGTATTATCAAGCAGGCCGCCATCGCCGGGTTTCGCGGCAAAGGATCGGTGAACGCGACCCTGTTGAAAGACGGCCGGACCCTCGATTGCGACATCGTCGTTGCCGGCGTCGGCGTGAAGCCCGTCATCGAACTATTCGCGAATAGCGGAATCGCCCTCGGCGACGGTGTCATTGTCAACGAGTTTCTCGAAGCCAATGTACCCGGAATCTACGCGGCCGGCGACATGGCGAACTACTTCGATGTGCTTTTCAACAAGCGCCGGCGTGTGGAGCACTGGGACAACGCGGTTTCGCAAGGGCAGCATTGCGCCAAAATACTGATGGGTGCGCGAACCCCGTTCCGGCACGTGCCCTATTTCTTCTCCGATGTGTTCGATCTCTCCTATGAGTTTTGGGGCGACCCCGCGGAGGCGAGCCAGATCGTGCACCGCGGCGACCTCTCGACCTCGAGTTTCAGCGTCTGGTGGTTGCGCGACGGGGTGGTCGTTGCGGCGTTTGTCATGAACCGCCCGGATGAGGAACGAGAGAAAGCGCCCCAGTGGATCGAAGCCAAACAGAAGGTGGTCGCTGATGAACTACAACGTGAGTCCGCTTCGTTAGCCTCGGTGGTGAGCAGGGCTCGCTAGCCTACAGCAATCGCGGTCTGACAGACGCAACACGTGGCCGCTACGAATTTTTCTTGTTCAAGCGTCGCGCTCTGTTGTACGATGGCAGTTACCAAATGTTTTCGAACCTGAGCCTTAGTCTCCTCGCGTTGGGCCTGCTTCGCGGCCCCGCCTGAGGCTATCTCACATTAGGTTCTGAGAAGGCCGCCGGCGGGTAACCGTCAGGCGGCCTTTTCGTTTTCTTTCGAGGTGAACAAGGAATGTCGAACAAAGTCGCAGTATTTGACACTACACTGCGAGACGGCGAGCAGGCAGCCGGCACGCGATTGGGAAGCCGCGAGAAGTTGGCCCTTGCCCGCCAACTCGCCCGTTTGAACGTGGACATCATCGAGGCCGGATATCCGAATTCGTCGCCTGACGATTTCGAGGCGGTTCGGCAGATCGGCGAGGAGATAGAGGGCCCGATCGTTTGCGCCCTGTCCCGCGCTGTTCCCGACGACATTCACGCCTGCGGCAGAGCCCTTGAAAAGGCGCGACGGCCGCGGATCCATACCGGAATCGGTTCTTCCGACATTCACGTGATGGGCAAGTTCCGGGACGAGCGGTATGGTCGCACACTGGCTGAGAAGAAAGTCAGGATCCTGCAGATGGCGGTGGACTCCGTCAAACTCGCCAAGACCTATGTCGAGGACGTTCAGTTCTACGCCGAAGATGCCGGTCGCGCCGACCCCGCTTATCTCTTCGAGATGTTGGAAGCGGTGATTGACGCCGGCGCTACCGTCGTCAACATCCCCGATACAACCGGCTATGCTGTGCCCGAACAGTATGGCGCCTTAATCCGCGGCATCTCTGAAAAGGTGCGCGGAATCGATCGCGTTATTATCAGCGTTCATTGCCACAACGATCTGGGGCTCGCGGTTTCGAACGCACTCGCGGGAATCCAGAATGGCGCGCGCCAGGTGGAAGCGACCATCAACGGTATCGGCGAACGCGCCGGCAACGCCTCGCTCGAGGAGATCGTCATGGCTCTCCGCACGCGGCGCGACTACTTCGGCGCCGTCACCGGTATTGAGACGCGCGAGTTTCGCCGTACGAGCCGCATGGTTGCCGACATGCTTGGAATGCCGGTACCCGCAAACAAAGCCGTGGTCGGTGCGAACGCGTTCGCCCACAGCTCGGGCATTCACGTTGACGGATTTTTGAAGGACCGCGAGACCTATGAAATCATGCGGCCGGAGGACGTGGGATTTACAGAGAGCCGCGTCGTGCTCACTGCCCGTACCGGCCGCGCCGGGCTACGGGACCGACTGGAGAAACTCGGCTATGCACTATCGCCGGACGAATTGAAACAGACTTACGAACGATTTCTGGTCATCGCGGACAAGAAACAGGAAGTCTTCGATGAAGATCTGATCGCGATCGTTCACGACGAACTCCATCCTGCGGAGGAAAGCTACCGGCTGGAGTACCTGCACATTTACAGCGGCACCTTCGCGATTCCCACGGCAACGGTGCGCGTGCGCGTGAACGGGCAAACGCGCGAGGCGGCGTGCATCGGCGACGGTCCCGTCGACGCTGTATACAAGGCCATTTGCGCCGCGACAAACAATTCCGCGAAGCTCGTACGTTATGACATCCGTTCGGTTACGAGCGGTACGGAAGCGATCGGCGAGGCGACAGTGCAGCTCGAAGGTGGATCCGGCAAAGTTATGGGCCGCGGCGCATCGACAGACGTCATCGAGGCGTCGGCAAGGGCCTACGTCGAGGCTCTGAATAAGCTTGCCGAGTCCAGCCGGCTCGAGAAGGCAATGACCGAAGTACAGGCGTAGCCGCGCCACTTACTGAGGTCCGCGTCGATTTCACGTGAGCGTCGTCGCGGACCACGATCCCCCGGCGTCCAAACTCAACGGCCCTCAGCGGGATCGAGTTGAGGCGATAGCTCGAGGATTTCCTGAAGCAGGTCGCGATTGAGTATCTCGCCTCGGCGGACGGTGAAACCGTTGTTCGCGACGATCTCGCATTTCATGAATGTCCGTCCACCATCGCCTATTTCAAGGGTCGTCACATCCTTCGCCGCGATGCCCGCGGAGAGTGGAAGATCAACCGCAATATCTGGAATGCGCATCCCGGCCCGGCCGCAGAGTAGCCAACTGCGTCATGGATGGGCAATGTAATCCATCCGCCCGCCATCCACCGTAAGCACCTGCGCCGTGATGAAGGCCGACCCCGGCCCAGCCAGGAAGGCAACCGCGTTCGCGATATCTTCCGGCTCGCCCACCCGCCGCACCATCGATTTCGCCGCGACCTCCTCAATCAGATTCTGATATTCCGATTCGGTGCGCCCCTCGCGAACCATGTCGGTCAGGATGAACCCAGGCGCCACCGCATTCACGGTGATGCCGTACGGACCCAACTCCATGGCGAACCGTCGCGTCATCGCGATCACTGCCGCTTTTGTCGCGGCATAGAACGTCGTGCCCGGCAACGAAGTGCCGTGTGCCGCCACCGAACTCAAATTAATGATGCGGCCGAATCGCCGCTCCATCATTCCGGGAACCACGGCGCGTGTGACGTGAATCAATCCGTCAACGTTCGTGCGGCGCATGTTTTCCATACCCGCCGAGTCGAAGGTCTCGAGCGTCGCCCGAAAAGACACTCCAGCATTGTTGACAAGGATCGAGACAGGCCCCAGTTGATCGGTCACCCGGCGAACCATCTCGCCGGCTTGGGCAGCATCGCCAATATCGGCGCCTGCCGTCATGGCGCGGCCCCCGTCGCCGCGGATTTCGGCAGCCAGGGACTCTGCGTCGGCAACCCGCGTCCGATAGTTGATGCAGACTGCCGATCCGAGTTGCGCCAGCCGGCGTGCGATTGCTTTGCCCCAGCCCGCGGGACGCTCCGGTAATCAACGCGGTCTGCGCGCTCAAACTGATCATCACTGTATTGTCGCGCGCCGACGCCTCGCTCAAAGGCGGATCTTGGGCTAGCGCCAATATCCCGCGACCCAAACGTAACCGCCCCGCCGCGGCGTCCAGCGGCCGGGGACCCAAACCGCTCTGGCACGAGGCGGCAACACCCAATAACCGCTCACCCACCGGTAATGGCCGCGGTTCCACGCATAGTAGCCAGGCACCCAGACGTGCCTCGGACCGGGCCGCACGACAATCACTTCACGCGGCGGTCGAGGCGGACCAAAGCGAACGAATACCTCAGCCGCACTCCCAACTCCGGAGGCCGCCGTCAAACTCAGAGCCAATATCGCCATCGAAAAGAACTTTTTCATTGTGGTTATCCTCCGTTGTCACCCACTAACGCCGCGGAATTATGCAAACGTGCAGCCAATATGCAACGCACTGATTTTACGTGTGCCGCGACGGGAAAGCCGCATCGGGATGGCTGAAGACCACCAGTGGCCGCCCGCAAGCAGCCAACGATATCCTCTGGCCGCGATGCATCGCCGTACGCCTATCCACCGCACCCACCGCATGTAACCGATACAGAAGCATTCGTAATATCGCGTTAGCGCGTCACCCTCCTAGACATGCCGCCGAGACTCAGGTTCGCCTGAAAGTACCTGTAGGTTCAGTCCTCTACAGGATGATGCGGCCATCATCCGAAGTCGCACGCCGCGTGCGCACCCAGTCCGGTGGCAGCCGCGGTTCAGGGGTCGTCGAGTAAGTGAGCCGAGTATTTTTTTACCGTCGTGGGTTCAACATCCCACGGGGTCTTTTGTCGCTACGAATTCGTAGTCGCGCACATTCGTGTCTTTTAGCAGTACGGCCTATTTGGCCGGGGTTCGCCTCACCTGAGGCGGTCCCCGCGCTTCAGCGTTTTGCGCCTCCGTCTCTGCGGCTAACGCCAAAAGGGGGAGAGCCGGATCCGCAGACCCTTCATAACGCAGCAGCGGCACTCATCGAGTGCCGGTCCATCCGAGAAAGCTATGACCCGAAATTGCACGCAACTCCTTGTTTCGAGTGCGCTACTTCTGGCATTTGCTGCTGTAGCGACTGCCCAGGAAGCGACGATGGTGGGTACTGTCACGGACCCGACTGGGGCACAAGTCCCCAACGTCGCGATTACAATCAAGAACACCGATACTGGCGTAACCCGAAAACTGACTACGAACGAAGTAGGTCAGTATGTCGCGCCCAACCTTCACATCGGTAATTACACGGTTCGGGCGGAAGCGCCCGGGTTCAAGGCCGCCGAGCAGAATACAATTACGCTCAGCGTCGGCGAGCGCGCCCGTGTAGATTTCAAACTCCAACTCGGGAATGCTACCGAAAGCGTCACCGTGGAAGCGGATGCCGTGCAGGTGCAAACCGACAGCGGCGAAGTCAGCGACGTCATTACAGGTCAGCAGGTAACCCAACTGGCGACTAACGGAAGAAGTATTTACTCACTCGCGACACTCACGCCCGGGGCGTCGAGTAACATGGTCGACTTTCAACAACCCACACCCGTGGGAGGCGACGCGACCATCAGTTTCAACGGAATGCGCCAGAACCATAACCTGTGGACCATCGACGGCGGCGAGGCAAGCGACCGGGGCGGTGCCGGTGGTGCCGATGTGATGCCCTCCATTGATGCGATCGCCGAGTTCCGCGTTCTGACGTCGAATTACAGCGCGGAATACGGACTCTCCTCCGCAGCCACCATGACCATGGTGGTGAAGGGCGGGTCAAAAGATTTCCACGCGAGCGGCTGGGAATTCTTGAGAAACGACGCCCTCGACGCGAATAACTTCTTCTTCAATTCCGCCGGAAAGACCCCGCCGGAACTGCGTTTTAACACCTACGGATTCAACCTCGGAGGCCCTGTGTTGATTCCGAAAACCTCCTACAACAAAAAACCACGACAAAACTTTCTTCTTCTATAACATGGAGTGGAGAAAGCTGGTGCAGGGCGGCGTCACCAATCAAACCGTACCGCTAACCAGCACCTATGGAGGCGTGTTCAATTCGCCGATTCGGATACTGGCAATCGATCAACTTTCCCCAGATCTGATCGCCAGGTATCGATCCTTAGGGCTCACGCCGAGCACCGCGACACAAACCAACTACTTCCCGAACAACGCCATCCCCGCCGCATTGCTCGATCCGAACGCACAGGCGCTGCTGAATGCCGGTATCTTCCCTGCACCAAACAACGGTAGCCAGTTCGTCGGCGGCAACAAACTCCCGACCGATGTGCGGGAAGAGATCGTACGCATCGACCACCGCTTTTCGGATAAGTTCTGGGTCTTCGGCCACTTTATCTCGGAACAGATTAGCCAGACTTACGGCACATCCTTGTGGAGCGGCGACAATGTGCCGACAGTCGGTACGGTGTTCGGAAATCCCGCTTACCACGGAGTTATCCGCGCCACTAACTCCATCAGCCCAACGCTGCTGAACGAGGTCGCCTTCAACACCAACGGAAACCGCATCAACATCGCGCCGAACGGAATCTTCGCGCGCCCGTCCGCGCTGAGCATCCCGCAACTCTTCACCAGCAATAACCTCGATCGCATCCCGGCCGTCAATCTGTCCGGCACGACCGGTGCCAATTACGATGTTGCCAGTTGGCCTTGGAACAACGCAGCGGATGACTACCAGATCCGCGACGACGTTTCCTGGACAAAGGGTTCGCACCAACTCAAGATCGGAGGAAGCTGGTCCCTGTACAAGAAAACCCAGGATCTGTTCGGGAATACGCAAGGCGGATTCGTGTTCAACGGCAACTACACCGGGTACGATTTCGCGGACTTCCTTCTTGGATACGCTAACTCCTACACGGAACTCGCGGTGCAGGACAAAGGCAACTGGAATAACGTGTCCTGGGCAGCGTACATTCAGGATAACTGGCGAGTCAATTCGCGTTTGACCCTCAACTTAGGGCTGCGCTGGGATGGAATTCCACATACCTACGAAGCGAACGATCGCGCTTCGAATTTCTATCCCGGCCTGTACGATCCTTCCCAGGCGGCAGTGATCCTGCCTGATGGTACGATCAGCCCGTCCAGTCCAGGGCTCGGCACAAGTCCCAATCCGGACTTGGCGGGAATCCAGTTCTACCTCAACGGCATCGGCATTGCCGGACAGAACGGGATCCCCAAGGGCCTGGTCAACGACTATTGGAACTCGTTCGGTCCGCGACTCGGGTTCGCATACGACTTGACCGGCACCGGAAAGACGATCCTGCGCGGCGGCTTCGGCGTCATGTACGAGCGCATTCAGGGGAACGATATGTACAACGGCGGCCCCAACATACCGTTCAGTGCCAGCGTTACGTTTAACAACGTTTCCCTGTCCAATCCGAAGACCAGCCTGATTACCGGCCAGACGCTGAGCGCCCCGATTGCCGTCGCGAGCATCACCGGACTTGCGGATCAGTACAAACTGCCGACAAGTTATCAATTCAGCATCGGCCTTCAACACGAGTTGTGGCGCGAGGGTGTTCTGTCGGTCGCCTATGTCGGCAATCAGAACCGGCACCAAACTTACTACACCGACATCAACCTGCCATCGCCGAGTACGCTGCCGAGCCTCATCGCAGGCACCGTCGCGTATAACTCGGTGGTTCCGTACTCCGGGTTCCATTCCATCAATCTCGTGGAGGCGGGTGAGAACTCTCATTACAACGCCCTCCAGATGAGTTTCCGAACCCAGGCAGGGAAGGCGCTCACGATGCAGGTTGCCTATACTTTCTCGCAGGCCATCGATCCTGCAACCAGTTTCGGCGGCGACCTGAATAATCTGTCCAATCCCTACGACCGAAGTTACGACTACGGCCCGGCACTGTCGGACCGTACGCACATTGGATTGGTCAATTTCATCTACCGCCTCCCGCTCTTCGAGCACACTTCGAGCGGGCTGATGAAATCCGCCCTCGGCGGTTGGGAACTTTCAGGCATTGTCACCATGGAGTCGGGATTACCGCTGAACGTCACTCTCGGCGGATCGCAGGGCAGCAACGGATTGGCGAATGGGACGAACCGGCCTGACGTCAATTCGCAGATCTCCTATCCCCAAACGATCAACGCCTGGTTCGATCCTTCGGCCTTCTCCAGTCCAGCGGTGGGACAATGGGGGAACCTCCAGCGTGGTCAGATTCGAGGTCCCGGACGCCAGAACTGGAACTTATCGCTCTTCAAGAGCTTCCAGTTCAACGAGCGCGGAAGCCGCCTGGAGTTCCGCGCCGAGTCGTTCAACACCTGGAATCACACGCAATTCCGGGATGTCAGCACGACTTATACGGCGAGTAACTTCGGACAAGTTACTTCCGTATGGGATCCGCGAGTGTTTCAACTCGGGATGAAGCTCATCTTCTGAGTTGAGGCGGTTCATTGCGGCGCACGGTCCGAATTCCCGGCCGTGCGCCAATCTTCCATCGCTGGTCGCCCGCCTGATCCGCCTTTCACCACCGAGCGGCGCCGAAGGTCACAACCTGGCGATCGAAGCGCAAGCTGATCAGTAGAGCCAATACCCGAGTCCGTCGCCAGCGGCAATCCGCCCTCGAGCACCGCGGTGTTTCCTGCGGCTCGGCTCGTCGATGAAGACAGTTTGGCGGCACACCTCGCCCTACCTTCGCATCAAAGTTAAGTAAATCCGGGTTTTGGGCATCAATCATGTACGAAGAGGTCGGCTAGTCATACATGAAAGAAGTGTTGGCATCCAGCGGTCGAGGTCGAAGATTTTCACCGCCCGGCGCTGTTGGGCTGTCAGGTCCGGTGCAAGCATCACGGTCGCCCGACGCCCCGGCCCGCGCGTCGTCGTACGCACCAGGGTCGCGCGGACTTCGGCTAGCTCGCCCATCATCGCGAGGGCGGAGTTGCCTGTTCCAAGCGCGATCTTCGCCAGACTCACAAGCATCAGCCCAAGCACAGTGGCAAAGGTATGCAGACGTAGCGACCCGTCCGCCCACTGATGCGACGGTCCCCAGGGCACCACGCCTCCCTTCTTGGCCCGGCGGAACAGTTCTTCAACGTTCCACTGACCACGGAACCCGTGCACAATCCGGCCCGTGCTCCACAGGTGTTGATCCGTGCACAGCACCCGCCGTCCGAGCCGGGTCTTCTCCAGTTGGCGGCGCAACGCCGCATCTACATGCCAGCGTAAGGTCGGATTGGTGTCGCCTCCGCCGACCTTCGTCACCACGAAGTTCGACAAATGTTCGCGGGCAAGCGTCTTCTTTATCCGTTGCTCCAGGCTGCTGCGCGAGATGCGTTTCGCTTGCACCAGTCGATCCAGTTTGCCTAACTCCGCCTTCGCTTTGCGCAACGCCACCGCAATGCCACGTTTCTGACCCGCCAGCAGTTCCTGGCTCTCCACCACCACCAGCGTGCGGTCCAGTTTGCCGACCTTCGCTCGCACGCGCGCCGCGCGTACTTCGCTCAGTTTGCCAGTCAGCCACTTCATTGCACCTCGCTTGGCCGCCATCTGCAGCGCCTGTTCCGCAGCCGCATGTCCCAGCGGTAACGAGATCAGGCTGTAGTAGCCGGCCACGTCCAGATCCAGTTCCAACTGAGGACTCCAACTTCCGCCATCCCGCACCAGCGTCCGCTGCGCTCGTGGACGTCCCTCCCCCTCGTCCAGCGACTGGTGTAGCGCACTCAACCCATCCAGGCAGTCACCCAGCACGGTTTGATCCGAACTGTTCCCCGAATAGGTCCGGTATAGCAACGGCACGTGGCCCGTCTCGCTGACCAGCACGCCAAGCCCAACCACGCGCAGATCACGCCGTTTGCTCTTAGCATGCCCGCGACGCGCCAACTTGCCGGGTGTTACCGTCGCGATGTGGGTGTCGAAGTTGGTTGTATCGAACGCCAGCACGTCGGCTGAAAGCTCGAACCGGGCCACCGCCGCTTTCGCAATAGCTACCTGCGCTTGCTCTAATTGCTCATCACTGACCTGCTGGGCCACCCGATGGTATGCCTGTCCGCTGAATGCCGAAGATGGCAGACACGACAAGCGCGGCACGCTCTCATCCAGAAACTCCGCCAAGTCCCGCTTGGGTCCGGGCGAGCACGCCCGCTGGATGGCGACCGCCACAGCCAACTCGCCGACAGAGGGGCCGTCCTTGGCGCCCAGGTTGCCGCATGCCCGGTCGATGTGGGTTATCAGATCGAGTTGCTCGGCGACCCAAATCAGAGCGCCGACATCCCCAACGGCACGCGTACCCACGGTTCGCGTGGCGGCGAGATCGGCGACCGGCGCCGCTGTTGCCGGGCCAAGCACAATCTGGCGCGCAACCGAGCGACCACGGGCCGGGTCCCACACCGACTGGGCCGCGATACGATAGCGGCAGCCATTCACATCCCGTTCGAATACATGCATATCTTTCATGTAGCACATATTCGAGGCGAAAGCACGCGCTGACCATCTCTTACAGCACTGGAGCCACCGACAATGCCCTTTTGCCGTTCAGGAATGCGAAGGTAGGGCTCGACGCCGCAACCGACGACAGACTTATGGGCGGCGTCCGCCCCCCTGTCGTTCAGACCTGTAATTTCCGTTGAACGTGAAACGAGACCGGCGAGTCCAACCAGACAGATCCGTGGAAATCGCCAGAACCCTGGAGGCACCTGTATAGAATTCGAAGGCTGAGTTGGAGCCCTCGACGGCTAAGATATTACCCGGCACACGCGAATAATGAAGATCCTTCGCGAGTCCGATGCGTCCGGTCACCCGCCGATCTTGAAACTCTCCTGCCCCGGTGAATCGAACGGACGGACGATCGGACATGTCAATTCGAGATCCCGCAAGTCGCCCAACTGAGGCCGTATGGCGACACGGCGGAGGCCTGGCTCGAGCGTGATAGCGGCACCCAGTTGATAAAATGGGAAAGTGATCCACCAGCACATTCTGCATAACGATGAGATTCGCAGCGCCTCGGAGCCCATCCTGTCTCCCGGCCAACTGGGATTGCTCTCCGGCTGGGGGATCTTCAGCACCATCCGGGTATACGACAGAGTGTTGTTCGCATTCGAACGGCATTGGGCCCGAATGAAACACGATGCGGAATTGCTCCACGTACCATTCCCGTCGGATCGTGCAGCCTTCGAAGCAAGTTTGCTGAAACTCGTCGAGGCGAATAAGGCGCATAACTCCACGCTGCGCGTCGTCATCGTCCGTAACCGCGGCGGCTTTTGGGAAGGGCCGGGTAACACGCGCGATTTCGACGTCATCGCACTTACCGCGGATGTGAATCCGTGGGGCCGCGCAGTGCGATTGGGAGTTGTGCCGAATGCCCGCCAGGCCGCATCCATGTTCGCTGGAACTAAAATCCTGTCATGGGCCTGGAACCTTACCTGGTACGAGCAGGCGCATAACGACGGTTTTGACGAGGTTGTCCTATTGAACGAGCGCGGCGAAGTAGCGGAATGTACGTCCGCGAATATCTTCGCGGCATTCGGCAACCGCGTGGCGACTCCGCCGCTATCGTCTGGCTGTCTGCCCGGCGTCACCCGTCAAGTGCTGCTGACCGAGGCGCATGTCCACGAATATCCGCTCGAAGAACGTCCGCTGACTCTGGACGATCTTGAGGCAGCCGACCAGGTATTCATTACGTCCACAACCCGCGAACTGCTGCCCGTCGAGCACATACAAGGCCTCCAAGTGCGCAATCGATCGCACGCGTGCGAGGCGCTTCAAAAGGCGCTGGCTCATTACGTCGAGACCTACATCGCGGAAGCAAAGCAGAAGCGGGACGCCCTCGCGACCGCCTGAGCGCCGCAAGTGCGGCCGAACGCTGAACCGGCGCGTGCTACCGGCGAATGGAACTTCCCGGCAGCGGCTCACCCTGTTTAGCGAAATCCTCAGAGGTCTGAACTCCGGATTGCCCGGTGTTCGATACGTTATCTTCACCCTCGATCCGGATGTCAGGGTACACGTCACCGAGCGACGGGTCCGCTTTTCGAAACTCCTCCACGATCCGTTCGCGGATATCGCCAGATCGCACAACCGCTCGGACCACCAGCCGGTTATCCTGCACATTCATCATTTGCAGTGGAATATGGTGATTTTCGATGTACGAGAGTGCGGACCGGAATTTCGTCTTGAGTTCGTCGAATCTCTGCTGAGTATCCATGATGCCCCAGATCATGGACTTCGATTCAACCATCCCAGTTTCAAAGCGCGAACGGAAACAGTCCGTCCGCGCCCTCTAATATCTATTGCTTGTCGAACACGTAGGACAGGTCGAACTCACCTTGCGGACTTACGATGTGAACGGTATTCGTCAGGTGCTTCCCGTCTTCCGAGAGCGTCCACTTGGATTTCAATTCGAGATCCATACCGTTCCCGGCGAGCTTGGTATTGATCAGAAGGTTGTCGCCTTCCCAATTCGCAATGCTCTTGGCTTCCATAGGGCCGATCGTGTTCGTCGACTCCTTGCCATCCGTCGTGTACTTGGCTTCATACGACATTTCGCCTTGGGCACCGGATTGGGTTGTGGCAACTTTCAGGTTCGGATCCTCGTGATCGATCTTCAGCGACATCGAATCCGGCGGCGGCATGGGTCCGAAATCGCTTTTTTCCGAATTCAGTTTCCAATCGCCTGTGAAATTGGGTTTGGCTTGCGCCAAGGCTGCCATCGCTAACAGCAGCATCAGCGCGGTTATGAAGAGACGTCGTCGTTGCATAAAGCTACCTCGTTCCCACGGCGCCCGTACCGGTCGGAGACAGGCTGCCGATTCGTTCACCTGCCGAGTGAGGCAGGCCCGTCTACTGCTTTTCCAACACTACTTTGATGTCGAACTCTCCCTGGGGCGTGGTCACCTTATTGTTAATGGTGAGAATCTTGCCGTCTTCAGAAAGGGTCCAGCGTTCGACGAGTGTGATCTCCATGCCCTGCACCTCGCGCTTGGTATCGATTGCGAGCGTTTCGCCGTCCCATCGCGCAGTGCCCGTCACCTCGCCGCGCGGCGTCTTGTTCGTGCTGGGCTTACCATCGGTGGTATAGGCCATTTCCGTCGTAACCTCGCCTTGCGGGCCAGACTGGACCGTCTTGAATTTCAGCCTCGGATCTTCATGCGTGATCGTACGCTCCATCTTTTCCGGAGCGGGGATCGCGCCGAAGTCGCTCTTCTCGATATTGATCTTCCAGTCTCCCGAAAAGTTCGGCTTGGCAATGGCGCCCGAAGGCACAGCGAGCGAGAAGTATATGGCTGCGCACAGGGCGATGATGTGGCGTCGGTTCACAGAACTCCCCCAGTTCAGAGTGCGGGACAACCTGAGTATATCGCAGCGCTGCTGAGTCAAAACCGCTATAACGCCGTGGGATATCTGATCCTGACCGGGCCGGGTGCGCCGGGATGCGAGGCCGGTTTCTTCCCCTCGATTTACGTACAATGCAAGACATGGTCGATGGGCGCCGGCAGTTCCTCGCATTTGCGGTTGGGACCTTGTGGAGTTCGTCCATGCGTGCTCAACAAACCGGTCCGCCCTACGTACCCAAACAGAGCGATCGTCCGGAACCACTCGAGGGCGAAGAACCCGGATTTAGGCCGATATTCGACGGAAAATCCCTCGATGGCTGGGAAGGCGACTCTACGTATTGGCGCGTTTCCGACGCATGCATGGTCGGCGAGATCACCCCCGAGACCATCATCAGGAGCAACACCTTCATCATCTGGCGTGGCGGCGCACCCGGCGATTTCGAACTGAAAGTGGACTACCGGATCACTACCGGGGGAAACAGCGGCATCAATTACCGCAGCGCGGTTGTCCCCGACCCGGTGACTCCGTCCAACCGCTTCGCCATGCGCGGTTACCAGTGCGATATCGACGGACAAAACCGCTATACGGGCAACAACTACGAAGAGAAGGGGCGTCTTTTCCTCGCCGTGCGCGGCCAGGTGACGCGCGTCACGGGAACTCGAAAACCAATTATCCTTTCGAGCACCGGCGAAAATGAAGCGCTCGCCCGCGCCCTCACCCAGGATTGGAACGCGGTCCATATCATCGCCCGCGGCAGCGTGCTGATGCACAACATCAATGGCCACCTGATGAGCACGGTAATCGATGATGATGCGGAACACAGGAAGGCCGAAGGTCTCATCGGCGTTCAGGTACACGTCGGTGGTCCGATGAAAGTGGAATATCGGAACTGGCGCCTGAAGTCGCTAGGCGGCAGTTGATCGCAATTCCGCGCCAACGCTGCTGCATCCCCCAGGGCGCGGCAACAATATAGAGTGAATATGCGTTTCGAACTCATTCGCTGGATCTCGCCCCTCGTAGCCATCACTGCATCCGCGCAAACCGATGCCCAACTGGAGCCCCACAACGGTTCTTTGGCCGCGGTGGAATATCGCGGACGCGCCGCGATTCAACTCAACGCCGCCCCAAACGCAGCCAATGCGACGTCGTTCGCAATTGTGAAAGGCAGCCGGCTCCACAACGGGACAATCGAAGTCGATCTGGCCGGGAAGCCCGGCGAGAATGCGAGCGCAACAGCGCGCGGCTTCATCGGCATTGCTTTCCGGATGCGTGGAGATCGTTACGAGTACATTTACCTTCGTCCGACAAACGGCCGTGCCGTCGACCAGGTCCGCCGGAATCATTCCACGCAGTACGGCTCTCACCCCGATTACGATTTCGCGCGGCTCCGCCGGGAATCCCCGGAGGCTTATGAGTCGTATGTGGACCTGGAACCGGGCGCCTGGACGAAGTACCGGATCGTGATTACCGGCAGACACGCCCGCCTGTACGTGCATGGCGCGGAGCAACCTTGTCTCATTGTGAACGACCTGAAGGAAGGCGACACCGAAGGAGCCGTAGCCCTTTGGGTCGGACCCGGAACCGAGGGATACTTCTCTAACCTCAAGATCACACCGCAGAACGATCGGTAGATTAGGCCGGCGCTTCGACGTGCTGACGGTAGACCAGGCAGCCACGCGCCTCGAGATCGGTGAACCACTCCGGCGCGTCGAGAGTCGTTACCCACCGTAGGTCGAGTTTCTCCAACCGAGGCAGCCGTGCGAGCGTTGGCGGCAGACAACGAAGAGGCGTTCCGCGCAAATCGATTTGCCGTAACTGCAAAAGCCCATCGATGGCATCCGGAACGCGTTCGATTTTTGTGTTCCTCAGATGCAGCTCACGCAGCGCTTTCAGGCCGCTGATCGAGTCCGGCAACGCTCGCAACGGATTGTCCGACGCACGCAACTCGACTACTGGCCCATACATGGCGCAAACGCATTCAGGAAAATGCTCGAATGCGTTCTCGCTGATGTTCAAATATCTCAGGCGCGTAAGGCGAGCCAGGGCGGGAGGCAACAACGTGAGCCGGTTATCGTGGAGGTACAAAAAAACCGAAAGCGCCTCCAATTCTCCGAGGCTCTCGGGTAGGGATCGAGGCGGTGGTGCCCGAGATCCAGCATTCGAAGACGCTTCAGCCGGCCGATATCTGAAGAGATCGATGTCAAATTATTGTCCGCCAGGACGAGCGTTTCCAGATGAACCTGCTCCTATACCGGCGCAGGCACCCGCCCGAGTCGGCGCTGCCACAAATTCAGACTCACTGCCGTTTCAGACACGAAGCTCATTCTAGCGTTGAACGACAGGGCGGCGGCTCAACGGATGCCGGTGGCGCCGCGCTTCACCGCGTCCTGCCACGCGTCGGGGTTATCGCTACTACCAACTTCTCTTCCGCCCCAGTGAGCCGCAGCCACCCATCCCCGCCCGTGTCACACCTCGTCCGGACATCTCGTCATGTCTTATAGAAAGACCTGAATGAAAGGATCTGATGATGATGCAACCAAGACTCAACACCTTTGCCGCCGCCCCTTCCTTGATGCAATCCTGGCTGGATTTCGGAAAGAACATTCTCCAGGGCGGCCTCGAGAATAGCTTGATGGAATTAGTGAAGATCCGCGCGTCGCAAATCAACGGCTGCGCCGTCTGTCTTCATATGCACACGGCTGCCGCGCGAAAGCAGGGCGAGACCGAGGAGCGCATTTACCTGCTCGATGCCTGGCGCGAATCCCCGCTCTACAACGGGCGCGAGCGTGCAGCACTCGCGTGGACCGAAGCCCTCACCTTGATCTCCGAAACCCACGCCCCCGATGATGTGTATCGGGCCCTGCAGGCTCAGTTCACGGAACAGGAGCAAGTGGTGCTCACACTCTTGATCGTTGCGATCAACGGGTGGAATCGTGTCCAGATCGGCTTCCGCGCCGTGCATCCCGTCAGCGAATCGAAAGCGGCCTGACCCCATGACCGATATGTCCATCCACGAAACCGCCGCTGCGATTTTCGATCCGCTCCGTCCGGCATTGGTCCGCATCGCCTACCGCATGCTCGGATCCGTTGCGGACGCGGAGGACGCCGTTCAGGAGGCGTTCCTCCGCTGGTTGGACGCTGACCGCAATTCTGTTCGCGAACCCGCAGCCTTTCTTCGCCGCATCGTGACGCGCCTGTGTCTCGACCACTTGAAATCGGCGCGTCACCGGCGCGAAACCTATGTCGGGCCCTGGCTGCCCGAACCCGTTGTGGAACAGACGTCGGATGATGCGATCGACGACGTTACGCTTCCCTTGATGATGGCGCTCGAACGGCTCTCACCGCTCGAGCGCGCCGCCTTCCTCCTGCACGATGTCTTCGGCCTGAGCTTCGAAGAGATCGCCGAGACGATCAATCGCGACCCGGCCGCGTGCCGTCAGCTTGCCAGCCGCGCCCGTACCCACATTCGCGCCGAGCGTCCGCGCTTTCCGGTCGCCAAAGAGCACGGCCTCCAAATCGCGTCTGCCTTCTTCGCGGCTACGCGCGGAGGCGACATGCAGCAGTTGCAATCCCTTCTGGCAACCGATGTAACTACTTATGCGGATGGAGGCGGCAAAGCCACTGCGGCTATCGAGCCCATCCGCGGCCTCGATGCCGTGATGCAACTCCACGCTCAACTCGCGCGGATCTTCGCTCGAGAAATGTCACGCCTGGTGCAGTACGCCTTCATCAACGGACTGCCCGGCTTCATCACGATCGAACCGGGCAACACGCTCCAGACGACAGCGCTCGAAATCGAGCAGGACAGAATCGTCGCGATCTACGTGATGCGGAATCCCGACAAACTCCGTCACATCGCCAGTCAAGCGGTTCAATAGCTCAGGCAAACGATGTGCGAAAGGTCCCGAGATCCCTCGGATTGCTCATCCGCCCAACTGCTGCTGAGCACCCTTTATAGCTCAGCGAATCAACCTGCCTTGAGCATCGTTGAACGACTAAGTCGCGACACCCCCGCGCTGAATCCCCAACACCTTCATCCGCGACGCCAATGTACCCGCGTTAAGCCCCAGTAACTCCGCAGCTCCGCCTTTCCCCGAAATCCGAAAACCCGCCATTCGTAACGCCGCCAGAATATTCGCACGCTGCCGCTCGCGCCACTCGCTCTCAGTAACCACCGCTTCCGGAACCGGTCCCCCGCGCGCTACCGGTCGTTCCAGTCCCCTTCCCTCAGCGGCCCCCGAATTCGGTAAGTCCAGTTGGAGATTCCCACCGCGTGACATGATCACCCCACGCTCCACCATGTTCTGAAGTTCGCGTACGTTCCCAGGCCAGTCATACGCCATGGCGCGTTCCACCTCTCGCTGCCGCACGCGTGGAGCCGCCAGGTGAAAACGCACGCACGCCTGTCGCACGAAATGCGCGATCAGGTCCGCTATGTCTTCCCTCCGATCGCGCAACGGAGGCACCTCCACCGGAAACACGCTCAACCGGTAGTAGAGGTCCAGCCGGAACCGCCCCTCCTCGGTTTCTTTCCGCAACTCCCGGTTCGTCGCCGCGATCACCCGCACATTGACTTTGCGTGTCGCTTCATCGCCAACCCGCTCAAACTCGCCTTCCTGTAACACCCGCAGCAGTTTCGACTGCAGTTCCAACGGAATCTCGCCCGCCTCGTCCAGAAACAGCGTGCCGCCGTCGGCCAGTTGAAAACGTCCCACACGATCGCGGATCGCCCCTGTGAACGAGCCTCGCACGTGACCGAAGAATTCGCTCTCGAAGAGTTCTCGCGGAATCGACCCACAGTTCACCTTCACCAGCGGCTTCTGAGATCGCGGACTTCGCTGATGAATGGCCCTCGCAATCAGTTCCTTGCCCGTGCCGCTTTCGCCGGATACCAACACGTTCGCGCTCGTTGGCGCTACCATCTCCACCTGGCGCAGCACACGATCGAGAGCCGCGCTTCTGCCCAGAATCTCGCCGAACAAACCCCCTGTCTCCACCTCTTCGCGGAGGTAATCGCGCTCCTGCTCCAATTCGCGCCGCAGTGCCTCGTTCTCCTCGAATGCCCGCGCGTTCGCAATCGCCACCGCCGCCGCGTTCGCCAGAGTCTGCAGCCACGCAAAGCAATCGTTTTTAGCTCTACCCCTTCGGAACACCGCCAGAACGCCCAGCACTTCGTCCCGAAATGTCAGCCCGTGGCCCGCGAAACTCACAAGTCCTTCGTCGCGGGCCCACATCGGATCCCGCACCCATCGCCTGTCCTTCCCCAGATTCGGGATTCTGATCGACTCGCCGGTCTTCCCAATGTGCGCAATCTTCAACTGGCTACCCGCCAATTCGATGCGGTGAAATGTTCCATCCGTCCGCGACCAGTCGACTCTCGAAGACATCGGGCGCCCTGCGCTGGCACGCAGATGAAGTGCCGGCTCCGCCCCGGATTCGCTCACCCTGCAAACCGGGCACCGGTCGCCGCTCTCGCGCAGCCACAATCTCGCCAGTGCCACGCCTGGTTGGCGCGCCACCGTTTCGATGATCAGCCGCAGCACTGCGCTCAATGACCTCTGTTCGGCAATCGCCAGGATGATCGGTGGAAGCGCTTCGAACCTCATCTCCCGATAATACCCTGAGAAATCAAGAAACGATCATGACATCTCATGACTCATGAAATCTCAAGACATAACGGCCACGTACCCCGTGCCCTTGTTTTCAGAAACTTACCAGACATAGATGAGTCGGCCCACGCCGTGCCCTCCCTATGCCCGTACGACGAACCAGGGAAGGAAACCCTATTCACATGCAAACAATCACCGCTGTAAATCCCGCCGAAGCCACCGGCAAAACCAAACAACTCCTCGATGGCATTCAAGCCAAACTCGGAATGACGCCGAACCTGATGAAGACTCTTGCGGCCGCTCCGGCGGCGCTCGAAGCATATCTGCGATACGGAGCCGCGCTCGAAACGGGACGGCTCGATGCGCGCTTCCGGGAGCAGATCGCACTGGCTGTGGCGCAGGCCAACTCCTGCGAATACTGCCTCTCGGCGCATACCGCCATCGGCAAGATGGTCGGGCTTACCGCCGAACAGATCGCTGCCGCCCGTGGAGCCCACGCCGCGAACGCGAAGGACGAAGCCGGCCTGCAGTTCGTCCATGCTTTGGTCATGCAGCGTGGCCAGGTCGAGAGCCAGTCGATAGCCAAATTAAAAGCGGCCGGGTACTCCGAAGGAGAACTTACGGAAATCGTCGCGCTCGTTGCCGTCAACATCTTCACCAATTACTTCAACCTCGTCGCTCAAACCGAGATCGACTTTCCCCGCGTTCGAGTGACGCTCGAATCGACAACCGCGGCGTGAACGCGTTTTCAGGAGTAATCACGTGAGTCAACCCGTTCGTATCGCTCCGCCCTTCACCCTCGAGAGCGCTTTGGCAAAGGTGCAGTTGGCCGAAGATGCCTGGAACTCGCGCGACCCCGACCGCGTTGCGCTTGCCTATTCCGTCGATTCGGAATGGCGCAATCGCACCGAGTTTCTTCGCGGGCGCGAGGAAATCAAGGCGTTTCTCCGGCGCAAGTGGGCCAAGGAACTCGATTATCGGTTGAAGAAGACCTTGTGGGGCTTTCGCGAAAACCGCATCGCTGTCAGCTTCGAGTACGAGTGGCACGATGCCGGCGGACAGTGGTACCGGTCCTACGGAAATGAACTGTGGGAGTTCGATGACGAAGGGCTCATGCGCCGGCGCCTCGCCAGCATCAACGACGCGGAAATTACGTCCACCGAACGTCGTATCCCCGGCTGAGCATCTGCTCAAATAGTTAGGCCGTAAGTAGCGAGGTAACCTCGTCTACTTACGGCTTGTAACTACCGCTCGCAACCGGAGACACTACTTACTGCGATAACGTGTAATTCACATCGATCTGAGTTATAACTTCCACAGGATTCCCGTTGAGCAATGTCGGCCTGTACACCCACTGCTTCACGGCTTCCATTGCCGACGGAACCAGCATCGGATGGCCACTAACCACTTCCAGCCTCAACACATGCCCGTCCTTGCCGATAAGCGCCGTCATCCGAACCACACCTTGTACCCGCGCCGCCTTTGCGTCCGGCGGATACTTCGGGGTCACCTTCTCCTCCAGGTTCAGGGCCGCGGCATTCCCTCCTACGCGGATTCGCTGCGGACCGGGTTCAATACTGCTCGACGGCGGCACGTAATCCGTCGCAACCGGAATCGTCTGCCGGACAACCAGTGCCAGCCGCACGTGCCCCGGTTCTGTCGCGCGCATCGCTGGCGCGAGTTGGATATGTTCGTCCACGTCCTGCACCGCCTTCAACATCGACATGATGTCTTCCTTGCGGACGGCCTGTCCCGCGCTGATCGTCAGCGCCGCTTCCACCTTCGGACGCAATTCCGTGGGCAGCCGCGACAAATCCAATTCATCAACGGTGACCACCCGGCTATCGACGGGCATCACCCGCGATTCCGTCGAGGCGCCGCCCGCTCCGGGTCCAGGGCTGAATCTCACCGCCACTTCGAAGGATTCGGGGACCGGCTTCACACCTTCCTTCGTCTCCACCGGATCCATCGAGAAGTGCCACCCCAAAACGCTGCTCAGAACGGCCCTCCTCAACTCCTGCGGCCCCTTCGAACTGACCACACGGGCATCCACCACTTCACCCTTCTTGTCGACTGTCACGCTGACAACAACGGTTCCCTCTGCACCCGTGTTCCGCGCCGCATCCGGGTATTCCACGCCGGAGCGGTGCAGTACCTTGAAATACCCCGTATTCACATCCACGCCCGCCGCATCTGCCGGCGCCTGGGGCGCCGCTTGCAGCGGAAGTTGCCATGCCACCAGCCCGACCACAAGGGGCAGCATGGAGCACATGGCGATCATTGTGAGCACTAACCTCGTCCGCGACATAGTCGCTCCTTTCACAATTGCGGCCACCCGTTCCCGCAGGTGCCGTTTCTTCAAAAACAGTGGAGCCGGTTCCAGGTCCGGCCCCGAGCGCGCCGAAGCGATCTTCAGCAGCGCATCGATATACTCCCCGGCGCGCAGCGTGCATCCAACTACGGCCTCGTCCACCGCCTGCTCCCGCGCCAGTTGGATCCGGTTCAACACAAACCACACCGCCGGATGAAACCACAGCACTGCCCGAACCAGTTCCTCAATAACCGTCAACGGCCAGTCCCGTCGCCGCACGTGCAGCAGTTCGTGGATCGCTACCGCTTCCTGCTCGGCCGGCGCGAGATCCGCAAAACTCGCCGGCAGCAGGATCACTGGGTTCGACATTCCGAACGTCACTGGGCCCGTAATCTCATCCGAGTAGCGAAACCGCGCGCTCACGCCCGCTGCATCCCGCGCGCTCTCCAGCCATTCGAAATCCGAGGGAATCGCCTCCGAATGCGCCTCGAGACGCCGCAATCGCACCAGACCGACCACGAGCAGCAATATCCGCAGCGCCGAACCAGCCGCAAGCGCCGCGACAACGGTCTCCGCCGGGCTGAGTGGCCACCTGAACCGGCTTCCATCGTCCTGCACCGTGGCCAGCACTTGGAAGGAAGCGCCGACTCTGTCCTTCTGGCTCGCAACCGGTGGCTGATACCACGGCTCTACAACCGGAAGCAGCAGGCACAGCGCCAATAACCCGTGCCAGAACGCCAGTTTCACGCGCGGCGCGCGCAGTCCGCCCGCCCATGCCAGAACGCCTGCCACGCCGATTACGATGAATACCTGCGCGCTGTAAATCGCCAGGTTCTTCAGCACGAATTCCAGGCTCATTTCGCCCTCCGCGCCAGCTTCGCGATCTCGGCCAGTTCTTCTTCCGTAAGCCCCTTCTCTTCCACCAGGTGAACCAGCAGAGGCTCCGCCGATCCGTTGAAAACCCGGTTCACGAATTCGCGTACCATCGCCCGAACCACGCTCTGCTTCGGCTGCGACGGGCGGTACACATACGCCCGGTCCTCCTGCGATTTCTTGAGATATCCCTTGGTTTCTAGGATCTTCATCATCGTCATCACTGTCGTGTAGGCGATGCGGCGCCGCTTCAGCAGGCTCTCGTAGACGTCGCGAACCGTCGCGCGCTCGAACTCCCAGACGATCTTCATGATCTCGAGTTCCTGATCGGTCAAAGTTGGCTTTCGGGATCTCATACTAATTCTTTAGTACTAAACGGTGAGAATGTCAACACAAATGATTGGACTCCGTGAAACTACAAAAGTTCCCGGCGCCGCGAACGAAGTTCTCGCGTGACGTCGCGGTGACACTTCAGGCACAAGGTCCGAATATTGGAAAGGTCACACTCACCGCCGCCTTCGACGACCGGTACGATGTGATCGGCGTCCCAAAGCGAACGACGCTGCCCCGGCCTCAGCCCCCACGCGGCCCACTGCACGATGCGCGAGGCGCCGCGCTGCCGCTTCAGGCGCTGCAACTCCGCAACGCAGTTGGCGCCGCACATCGCGCAGATGCCGCGGTCGCGCTGGAAAACCCGATCGCGCAGGTAACCAGGATCGGTCCGCAGTTTCCATTCGTGTACGCAGTAATCGGAACAGAACGTCCGGCGCCGGCCCCCCGGAATTTCGAGATCGCACCAGCGGCACAGCGGCCGGCCGTTCGGACCTTTCCGGAGCAGTTCCGGGTCCGACCAACCGCCGGGCATGGTGCGGCTCGTGCTCATCACCTAGAGAACATTTTAAGGGACTTTTGTTTTTGAGGCTATTCCTGCGGAAGGGCCGATACAAACAGCTTCTGCGGCGATCGCACTTCCACCCGAAGCTTCTCTCCGAGCGACAGATTGCCGCTCACCGTCACCGTATAATACTGCCGCAGGCTCTCGAAGATCCGCGCGCCGGGCGGGTTCACTCCCTCTTTTCGCAGTTGGTTCAGGTTGAACACAACTCCTCCGGTTTGCCTCGCCAGCTTTTCGAACATCGATTTCTCGCTGCCCGAAAGGTACACCGGAATGATCGAAACCGCGTTCTTCCGCGCCAACCGGATCACGTCCTTCTCCTCTACCCGGCTGTTTCCTTCAAACCCCGTGGTCAGCAGCAGCACGACTTTGCGGTATACCGCGCTTTCGAATCCACCGTCAATCGCCGCGTATAACCCGTCCAACAGCCGCGGGGTGTTGCCGTACTTCACTTGCTGTACCGCGCGCGACAGCAGTTCTTTACTCGACGTGAACTCTTGCACGATATCCGCGGAAGAGTGCACCGAAATCACGGCCATGTCGTCTTTGTCCTGGAGTTGCCCGATCAGGCTCGCCGCAACAGGCTGCACCGCCGCCCCCACCAGGCTGGTGTCGAGCAGCAACAGCACATCGAGCGGCCCGGTTTCGATTTCGGCGCTTTCGACTTTTCGAGGGGTTTTATCGTCGAAGACCGTGAAGTCTTCCGCTTTCAGGCCCGTGACGAACTTCCCGGTCTTTGGTTCGATCACCCCTACGGTGATCCTGGTCGCAGCGAGCGCGCAGAGCGGCAGCAGAAGCCCCACGACAATCGCGCGCATCTTCACATACCGCGCCGCGGTTGCTCATCCCGCGTCGCCGCCGCGATACGGACTTTGGTGCCCGTATCCAGCCGGGTCAGTTGCGTCATCGCAACCTGCTCGCCCTCTTGCAGCCCTTCGATGACCTCGACGTCTTCATCGTAACGATCGCCGACTTTCAAATCGCGTGCGTCGATCGTTTCATCGCTCTTCACGACGTAGGCCTTGTTCGAGCCGAACAAATACGTCAGAGCGCGCGCGGGCACCAGTTTGATCCGTTCGACCTTGTCGGTTGGGATTCGCGCCCGGGCATACGAGCCGGATTTTAATTCGTTCTTGGGATTGTCGATCAGAGCCTCGACGATGAACGTACGCTTGGTCTGGTCCACCGTCGGCGAGATCCGCCAGATCTTGCCGCTGAACCTCCGGCCTTCGAACGCTTCCAGCGATACGTCCGCTATCTGCCCTACGCGCACCCATGGCGCCATCCGCTCGGGAACCTCGAGCCTGAGCCGCAGCGGATCGGTCTTCACCAGAGTCAGCAACGGCGTGTTCGCCCGGACATACTGCCCCAGAGTGACCTGCCGTTCCTTCACCGCACCCGCGAACGGCGCGCGCACCGTCGCATCCCGCAATTTCTTCCGCTGTAGATCGACCTGCGCCTTCGATCGCTCCACTTCCTGAACCAGGTTCCGCGTCTGGTACAACGTCGAATCGTAGCCGGCTTGCAACGATTTGAATTTCGCTTCGGCCTGATCCAGGTCCGCCCGCGAGGCGATCCCCTGTTCCACCAACTCACGCACACGCTTGTAGCGCTGTTCGGCATCGAAAAGATCCGCTTGCGCCCGTCTGGGTTCCGGAGTCTCTCGAATGTCTTTAACGCGGTCGTTCTCGTCCTTCAGACCCAACCTCTCCAGCGATTGCCGGAGTTGCGCTTCCATCTGCGCCAGCATGTATCGCTGTTCTTCATCGGAGATATGAACCAGAACCTCGGAGCTCGTTACGGTATCGCCCAAATCCACTTTGATGCCGTCGACGCGCCCTTCTATCTCCGCGCTGATCACCGTTTCATCGAATGGATACAGAGTCCCTACCGAATCGACAACACGCTGGACATCTCGTGCGGTCACCGGAGCCACTCTCACCTGCAAGGGTCCGCTTTCCTGCTTGGCCTGCGCCGTCTGCTGGCGCGAACATGAGGAAACCAGGGCGGAAAGTCCGATAATTGCCGTAATTAGTGCGGTCTTCATCTCGGCTGGGAGCGAGCGCTTATGATTTTACCAAGATAAGACGACCGTACGGCATCGATGGTTACCCGGCTTCCGGGAGAACGGCATCTGAAACGCGGGATTCGGCCCTGCTACAGGATGCAGAATCCGGTCTCCGTCGCTTCGCCCGTGATCCGATTCCAGATCACTCGCGCCAGACCTTTCCCGTAACCGTGGGAAAACCGTACCGTTTGGCCTCTTGCAAGCCCCGGATGGTGATGCTCGGCGCGAAACCCGTTGCGGCTGACATCCAGTAATCGCCCTTCCAGCAGAAATGGACCCGGCTCGTCCTCAATCTCGATGCGTACATTGCCGGTCGCGTCAAACCGCGGCTCTCTTCGCTTCTCCTGAAACTCCCGATCGGCCTCCGATTCACGAGGCATAGCTGTTACTCCGCGTCTCCGATTCGTATAACTTCAGCTTCCGGCTCAATGTTCGCCGCGAGATCCCCAAGAGGTCCGCCGCCTTCTGCTGGTGTCCGCCGGTCTGCGCCAGGACTTGAAAAATCATGCGCTTCTCCATATCCCCGAGGTCGACCGTCGCAGGTAATTCGACGGAAACGGGCCGGACTTGCACCGGAATCGGCAGGTGGTGTCCCCGGATTTCTACTCCGTGCGCCATCACGGCGGATCTGATGATCACATTCCGCAATTCGCGGATGTTTCCCGGCCACGCATACGCTCGCAGCCGGTCCAGCGCATCCGCCGCCAGACGCAGCTCCGGATTCTGCTGCATCAGAAAATACTCCGCCAGCGGCACGATATCGTCTAGGCGTTCGCGCAACGGTGGCACCCTGACGCTGATCTGAGTCAGACGGTGGTACAGGTCGCTCCGAAATTGTCCCCGCTCGATCGCCTGATCCAGGTTCTGGTTGGTCGCGGCGATCACCCGCACATCCACATGAATCTTCCGAACCCCGCCGAGACGATAGTAAGGAACCCCGTCCAGCACTCGCAGCAGTTTTACCTGCATTCGCGGCTCGAGTTCGCCGATTTCATCTAGGAAAAGCGTGCCTTGGTGCGCCAGTTCGAACAATCCCTGCTTGCTGCTGTCCGCGCCGCTGAATGCGCCGCGTTCGTAGCCGAACAGTTCGCTCTCAATCAACTGATCCGGCAATGCGGCACAGCTTACGTCCACCCACGGCTTGCTGCAACGCATCGAGTTGTGATGGATCGCGCGGGCAACCAGTTCTTTCCCGGAACCACTCTCGCCATGCACCAGCACCGACGCGTTCGTCGCCGCCACGCGCTCCACCAGGCGTAGCACTTCCCGCATGGCCTCGCTGGCAATGATCGCCGGCATTCCCAAGAACGTTTGGATTTCGGACATGATCTGCATCTGGGGTGCGTAGATATGCGCCTAAGATGTTCATCGGCAGGAATCCGCCGTTATTGCAAAAAATGTTTGGCGCACCGAAGATTCGCATTAATAAACGTTAATATACGCGGGGGGATACCGGCTTCTCAGATCTCGCTGGAGGAACCGCCCCATCGTGCCGATAGAGACATTTAAGGATGTCGCTGAAGGCGCGAACATACATTACTGTCATCGCCGCCGCCGGACTGTCGCTGCTCGTCTGGCAGGTGGCCAACTGGAGTTCCAGTTCGTTCGCCCGCTACGCGTCCTTTTTCGCCGTCGGCATGTTCTCCTCGGTTCTGAAGGTGCCGCTTCCGGGGGTCACCGGCACGCTGTCGCCGAACTTCATCTTCATCATTTTCGGCGCTCTCGAACTCACGCTGCCCGAAACCTTGTTGATGGCCTGCGGCATCACCGCCGTGCAGTGTCTCTGGCACGCGTTCCGCAAACCGCGCACGATCGCCGTTCAACTGCTCTTTAATACCGGCAGTATTTCGATTTCTTCCGGCGCCGGATATGCCGCCTACCATCTGCTTCCAGCCCAGCAGTTGGACTGGACGGTGCGGCTGGCTGCAGCGATCATCGTCTACTTCTTCGCGAATACGGGTTCGGTGGCGATGATCAACAGCCTCACTGAACATCGGCCCCTCCGGAAGGTTTGGACCGAATGCTACTTCTGGTCCCTGCCCTACTACCTGGTCGGAGCCGCCATCGCCGCTCTTATGAGCATCGCAAACAACTACCTGGGCTGGCAGACCGCGTTGCTGGTGATTCCGCTCGTCTATCTTATTTATCGGTCTTACGGCCTGTACCTCGGGCGGCTCGAGGACGAGAAGAAACACGCCGAGGAAATGGCGGCGCTCCACCTTCGAACCATCGAAGCGCTGGCTCTTGCGATCGAGGCCAAGGATCACACCACGCACGATCATCTTGCACGCGTGCAGGTCTATGCGATCGAGATTGGAAAGGAACTGGGTCTCACTTCGGACGAGCTCGAAGCCTTGCGGGCCGCATCGCTGCTGCACGATATCGGAAAGCTCGGCGTGCCCGAGCACATCATCTCGAAGCCCGGCAAGCTGACACCGGAAGAGTTCGAAAAAATGAAGATCCACCCCGTCATAGGCGCCGAGATTCTCGAGAGGGTGGCATTTCCGTATCCAGTGGCGCCGATCGTCCGCAGTCATCACGAGCGTTGGGACGGGGCCGGGTATCCGGACGGACTCAAAGGTGAGGCGATCCCCGTCGGCGCAAGGATTCTGGCGGCCATCGATTGTCTCGACGCGCTCGCGTCGGACCGGCAGTACCGCCGGGCGCTTCCCCTCGACGAAGCGATGCGCGAGGTGGCCAAGATGGGGGGACGAAGCTTCGACCCGCGCGTGGTCGAGGTCCTCGGCAGACGCTACAGGGAACTGGAGGCCACGGCCCGGTCCTGCCAGATCGATCTGGTGTTGTCCACCGGTATCAAAATCACCAACGGCGACGCTCCTGCCGCCGGATTCGAGCAAACCGACGGGGCGCCTCGGAATGGCGAGCCAAAGGTCGATTTCCTGCACAGTATCGCAGCCGCGCGCCACGAGGTTCAAGCGCTGTTCGAACTCGCGCAGGATCTCGGAAAGTCGCTCAACCTGGACGAAACACTGTCGGTGCTGGCGGCCCGGCTGCGCCGCATTATTCCGTGCGACACGATGGCGATCTACATCAAGCGCGACCAGATGCTGATCCCCGAGTACGTGACCGGCGACGAATTCCGGCTGTTCACCTCGCTCGAGATCCCGATCGGTCAGGGTCTGTCGGGTTGGGTCGCGGAGAATTGCAGACCGATCGTGAATGGGAATCCATCGGTCGAGCCCGGGTATTTGAACGATCCCACGAAATTCAGCAAGCTGCGCAGCGCGCTTTCGGTACCGCTCGAAGGTCTCAATGGAGTGCTCGGGGTCCTGACGCTGTACCGGAGCGAGGCGGACGCTTTCACTCGGGATCATCTGCGCATCCTGCAGGCGGTGAGTTCGAAAGTGGCGCTGTCGATCGAAAACGCGCTGAAGTACCGGCAGGCCGAGGAGTCGGCCACTATCGATTACCTGACGCAGTTGCCCAATGCGCGATCGCTGTTCCTTCACCTGGATGCCGAACTCTCGCGGGCGCGTCGGAGCGCCGTTCCAGTCGCTGTCCTGGTGTGCGACATCGATAATTTCAGGCACATTAACGACCGCTACGGACAACTCGAAGGGAACAAGATCCTGCGCAACATCGGACACGCGTTGAAGGACGCCTGCCGGGAGTATGACTACATCGCGCGAATGGGCGGCGATGAATTCGTTCTCGTTCTGCCCGGGCTGAGTCCGGATTCGGTGCTGTCCCGCTGTGAGCGGTTCCGCGAAGCAGTCGCCGATGCGGTGCGCGAGGTCTGCGCGAACGAAATGCTGACGATCAGCATCGGACAGGCTTTCTTCCCCGAAGATGGGTCCGACGCGGAGCAACTGCTGTCCGAAGCCGATCGCCGGATGTACTGGGAAAAACGCCAGAACAAGATGCGCGTCGCGGCGACCCGGATCGCGTGGGACGAATTCCGTCCCGCCTCGGTGCAGTAGTGTGTGCCGCCGCCTCGGTTTTCTACCGCTGCTGATCGCGATGCTGCCGGCCGCCGCGCAGCAGGCGGATGTGGCGCTCGGAACATCGGCCGATGACGAACAGTGCATCGTACAAAAGCAAAATAATTTGTTTGAAACATCTGAGCAGCAATTGTTTGCCCGAATTCTGCTGCGTCGCGCCGGTGCCGGCGACCGGTTGCTGGTTGAATGGATCGCGCCGGACGGCTCCGTTTCCGATTCGGCGGAATACAACGATCTTCCGGCCGCGGCCCGCGTGTGCGTGCTCACCCGTTTATCGGTGGCCGGCTTCGCTGCTGCTTCGGAACCAGGCAACTGGGCGCTGCGCGCTTCGTTGAATGGGACCCGGTTGGCATCGAAGCCGTTCGTACTGAAGAACGCTTTCACCGCCAGCCATCTTTCCGTCGCTTCGGCGGCGGCCAAGAAACTCGACTCGGGCGATTTCGAAATCAGCCTCACCGGCGCGGGGTTCGACAATGGTGACACGGTTCACATCGCCCGCTTCTCGAACGCCGGTGGTTGGAAATACCTCGCCGCGGAACTTCCCGTCGCCGCCACCCAGGACCGCATCACTGTGCGCACGCGAAAGCTCGACCCCGGCGAATACATCGCCGTTGTTCGCGCGCTCGACGGAACGTTGTCGCCGCCGGCGCGGTTTCTGGTCTCGACCGGCCGCGCCTACCGCATGCCGACTCCGGCGGGCGAACGATGGATAGTGACCCAACGCCCCTACGGTCCGTTTTCCCACTGGAACCGCAGCCTGCACGCATGGGACATCGCGCCACAGGGCGGCCGTTTTGTCGTCGCGATGCGGGCGGGCACCGTGCATACGCACGATCTCGGCCTGGGACGTACGCCGTACCGGCGCTCGTTCGGCAACTACATCACAATCGACCACGGCGACGGCGAATACAGCCATTACGCCCATCTGGCGACGGGCGGATTCCTGGTGCACAACGGCGACCACGTCGAGCAAGGGCAGCCGATTGCGGTGGTCGGAAACAGCGGCTACACGTTTGGCGGTAACGGCGGATACCACGTACACGTACACGTCACGCGCTTCCCTGCGATTGCGGCGCAGAGCATTCCCTTCTCGTTCGACGAAGCCGCCCAGCCGGCGCCCGCAGCCGCGTCTATTCCTTCCGCGCCCGGGCAAGAAATTCGCGCATCGGTCCAGCCAACGCAGTGGTGGAGCGACCTGATTGCCGTTCCGGTTCGCGCATTGAACATGAGAGTGGAACTCGCATGGGACGGCGCGGATGCGGATCTCGATCTGCACCTGGTAAGCCCGACCGGCCGGCATTACGGATGGTACGGAAAGCACGAAGGCTACTCCGGATCGGCGGCGCGTCCGGAACGTTTCGAAATTCCCGCACCGGAGCCGGGCCGCTGGCGAATCGCGGTTCAGGGCGTTCGCGGAGTGGGAACTACCGAGTTCCGCGTTCGAACCGATGTTGCCGCGCCAAGCATCCGCCGGCGGCTCGCGACGCGACGGTAATCCCGCGGCGACGATTTTCGGACTACAATATCCGTTTTGGAGGTCTCGATGTCTACGCAACACAACTGCACGCACTGCGCGCATCCCTGCGCCGGCACATCCATCAACAGACGCCAGTGGCTCACACAGGCGACTGGACTCGTGACGCTCGCCGGGTCGGCGCAGCGCATGACATTTGGCGCCAGCAGCCGGGAACCCGATCGCCAGCGGCCGATCGATCTTCCACTGAGGGTTCAACCTATCCTCCTTTTCGAGACCCCGACGCGCCGCGAAGCGACGAGCTGGCGGTCGTGGGGCGGTATCGCTACCGAACAAGATGCGTCGCAGGAGCAGGCTCGCATCGAAGCGGAATTGAAGCAGTTGAGCGCAACGCTCAATTTCCCGCTCGACATGCAGCCGGTGGCGCTCGCACGAAACGCGCAGCAGGCATCGGCGATCGCGCAGGGCAAACAGGATGCCGCGCTCGTGTTTGCGGCCGGCGGACCGGGCGGCGCGCTCAAGGCCATCACCGACCGGAATCCGTGGACGGTGATGTTCCTGCGACATAGGTCCGGTCCGCTGTATCTCTGGTACGAGATCATGCATCCCCGGTTCCTCCGGAAGACTGTGGATGCGTACGGAGAGCCCGCGGTGGATGTCGATGATGTCGTGGTCGATGAATATCGAGATGTCGCGGTCCGGCTCAGAGCGCTGCATGCGCTGCGGAACACGCTCGGGAAACGCGTCGTGGCACTGGGCGGACCGAGCGGATGGGGCGAAGGCGGAAGAAAGGCCCCGGATATTGCGCGCAATCTTTGGAAGATGGACCTGCAGACCGTCTCCTACGACGAATTGGGCGAGCGCATCAAACGCGCACGCGACGATGCGCAGCGGGTGAAACGCTGCACCGAGCTGGCAGGAACTTACTTGAAAGACAAACGGGTCCGGCTGGAGACAGACCGCAAGTTTGTCGAGAACGCATTTCTACTCACCGACGTCTTCCGCGACTTACTTGACGAAGCGAAGACGGACGCGATGACGATCAACCAGTGCATGAGCACGATCATGCCGATAGGGCAAACGACGGCGTGCCTGCCGTTGAGCCTGCTGAACGACGACGGTTACATGGCCTTCTGCGAATCCGACTTCGTCGTGATTCCTTCGGGCGTCCTTATGCGCTATGTCGGGCAGATGCCCGTGTTCCTGAACGACCCGACGTATCCGCACCACGGTGTGGTGACGCTGGCGCATTGCACAGCGCCCCGGAAGATGAACGGCAAGGAAGCCGAGCCGGTGCGGATACTGACTCATTTCGAATCCGACTACGGCGCCGCCCCCAAGGTGGAGATGAAGCACGGCCAGAAGGTGACGAACCTGGTGCCCGACTTCGACGCCAAGCGGTGGGTCGGATTCGAAGGGGAAATCGTGGACACTCCCTTTCTACCGATTTGCCGTTCGCAGATCGATGTCAAGATCAACGGCGACGCGCACAAGGTGCTGGCGGACATGCGCGGCTTCCACTGGATGACGTCGTATGGCAGTTACGTCGAGGAAGCGGGGTACGCGCTGAAGAAGGTGGGCATTGAGTTAGTGAACGCATCGCAGAGTTAGTTAGTGGCGAGTGGCCAGCTATAAGTTCCGCTGGCTGGCGGGCGCGGTACCCAAAAGGAAAAGCCCCGAGAGTGAGTCGGGGCTTTTGGAATTAATTGGGCGACGTCCTACTCTCCCACGCACTCGCGCGCGCAGTACCATCGGGGCTGAGGGGCTTAACTTCCGTGTTCGGGATGGGAACGGGTGGGACCCCCTCGCTAGGGTCACCCAAAGGCTGTGGCGAGTTATGAGTTGTGAGTTATGAGTTGTGAGAAACTCAAAACCCGCCGAAAGCGTTGGGAATATTGACGGGCATCGGATTACAAGTTGTGTTGAGCGCGCATTGTTTGTCTGTGCGCGAAATGAATTTTATGGTCAAGCCGAACGGGCTATTAGTACTGGTAAGCTCAACGTATTACTACGCTTACACATCCAGCCTATCAACGTGATCGTCTTTCACGGCCCTTCTTAGCTTATTCAGCTTGGGAGATCTCATCTTGGGGAAGGTTTCGCGCTTATATGCCTTCAGCGCTTATCCTAACCAGACTTCGCTACTCTGCGCTGCCACTGGCGTGACAACAGAATCACAAGAGGTCTGTTCATCCCGGTCCTCTCGTACTAAGGACAAGCCCCCTCAAATCTCCTCCGCCCACATCAGATAGGGACCGAACTGTCTCGCGACGTTCTGAACCCAGTTCACGTACCGCTTTAATAGGCGAACAGCCTAACCCTTGGGAGCTTCTACACCCCCAGGATGCGATGAACCGACATCGAGGTGCCAAACCGGAGCGTCGATGTGAACTCTTGACTCCGATCAGCCTGTTATCCCCGGCGTACCTTTTATCCGTTGAGCGATGGCCCTTCCATTCAGAACCACCGGATCACTAAGTCCTGCTTTCGCACCTGCTTGACTTGTTGGTCTCGCAGTCAACCTGGTTTATGCCTTTGCACTCGATGGAGGATTTCCAAGCCTCCTGAACCAAGCTTCGAGCGCCTCCGTTACCGTTTAGGAGGCGACCGCCCCAGTCAAACTACCCGCCTACCAATGTCCTTCTCCCGGATCACGGGAGTAAGTTAGAACCACAGAATGCTCAGGGTGGTATCTCACCGTTGGCTCCCCCGACTCCAAAAAGCCGGGTTCCAAGCCTCCCACCTATCCTGCGCAGAACATCCCATAGTTCATTGATAGGGTATAGTAAAGGTGCACGGGGTCTTTCCGTCTTGATGCGGGCATCCGGCGTCTTCACCGGAACCACAAGTTCGCCGGGCAGATTGTTAAGACAGTCGTCAGATCGTTACGCCATTCGTGCAGGTCGGAA